>NZ_CP060784.1:0-3930000 GCF_014489555.1 Hymenobacter qilianensis
AGCCAATGCGGAAATCTATATTCGCGTCTCCGGGAGGCAAGGTTATGTCGAGCTTATGTAGCGCAAGGCTGCCAAGGTGCTGGTTTGGGAAGCGCCGCTAGCTCTTATCAGCTACCCTCCTTTTCACGGGTTTGCGCGGCGCACCAGCCGATTTAGGTGGCAAGGCTTCCGGCTTGGGCGGTTTCTCTTCGGTTTTGCCTGGCACCAGGGAAGGCAGGACGCTGTCAGTGGAGATGAAGTCATCAATTGCCTGCTTATTAGCCACGTACGCGATGGCCGCGGCAAGCAAGCCTATTCCGCCAACTATTTTCTGGGTGGTGCTGAGCTTGCCGATTTCCTTACTCACGCGGCGATACTTGCGGATGGATTCGGCGGCTACGTCCAGCGCATCTCTTTCCAGCTTCTTGGCCTTTTTTGAGCCTTTCTTTTTGCCTTTACCCATAGTAGTATACGCTGGTTAGAGATGACAATCAGTTGCGGGGAGCAGCGGGCGCTTCTCGCTGTACTGGCTGCTTTTCAGCGGGTCTTCTTCATTCGCAAAGCCGGCCCGGAAGGTTGTCTTTTTCCCTTACTTCTTTTGCTTGTGTCTGGGGGGCTTTTTTTGCCCGTTTGCCAGCCTATATCCAGCCTTGAAGCTCTGTTGCTCCGGAGAGTTGCCGGGGGGCAAATTCGTCACTGGGTGGGGGGCTTTTTTCGGGTAAGTCGGGGAGTTCGTCCCAGCATTTTCCTGTTCGTCACATTTAGTTTCCGGGGCAGTTTCGGCCGTTTATTCTTGCTCATGATAGGCCCCGGCAGAAGGGCCAGTTGTATCCAACTCTACAGCCCTACGCATCATGAGAACTTCTGACACCACCAGCTTCCCTTCATTTGCCAGCTTGTTGCGGCGCGCCCGCCCGTTTGCCTGCGGCCTTCTTCTCGTGCTCGGCATGCCCACGGCAACGAGCTGCGTGCGCGAGGCCACCGCGCCTGCGGTAGCCTCACCCCAGAGCCAGACCACAACTCAGCCTCTGGATATAAAACGCCTTGCGGCCGTAGCCGACTCTGCCGCGAAAGCCCAGATAACGGCGGGCATCACGCCGGGCCTGAGCATAGCAATTGCCCGGCATGGCCAGCTTGTTTTTGCCAAAGGCTACGGCAAGGCCAACGTAGAGATGGACGTGGCGGCCGGCCCGGAAACCGTGTATAAGGTGGGCTCCATCACGAAGCAGTACACCGCCGCTATTGTAATGCGCCTGGTGGAGGAGGGCAAAATGTCGCTCACCGACCCCATCACCAAGTACCTGCCCGACTACCCCACCCAGGGCCACCACGTCACTATTCATCATCTGCTGAACCACACGTCCGGCATCAAGGCATTTCGGGTGATGCACGAGGAAAACCGCCAGCGCTTCCGCCTCGACCTCACGTACCCTGAGATGATTGAGCTGTTTGCCAAGCAGCCCTTCGAGTTTAAGCCCGGCGAGAAGTATGAGTACAACAACTTCGCCTACTACCTGCTGGGCGAGATTATCGGTCGGGTGACGGGCATTCCTTACCAGGACTATCTGGAGCGCCAACTCCTGGGGCCGCTGGGCCTGAGCAATACCATGTACTGCGAAGCCAGCCGCGTGATTCCGCACCGAGCGGCGGGCTACGAGTATGAGGAAAAAGCGCTTATCAACGCCCGCTACCTGAGCATGCGAGTGGGCCCCGCGGCGGGGGCCTTTGCGCTACCGTGGGCGACCTGCTCCAGTGGACCACTTTGCTGCACGGCGGCAAGGTGGTTTCGCCCGCGTCATTGCGACGAATGACGACGCCTACCGTTCTGGCTAGCGGCGACACGGTTGGCTACGGCTACGGCTTGCAGCTGGCCGAGCTGGGTTCGCACGAGCAGGTATTTCATTCGGGCGGCGCCAATGGGTTCGTGTCGGCGCTGGCTCACTACCCTAAAACTGGCCTGACGGTGGTGGTTTTGACTAATTCGGTGAAGGCCAATCCGGCGGCTATCACGAAGGCGCTGGCCCGCACGGCCCTCGGCATTAACGTTCGCGACTTGCCCCTGACGCCCGAGAATATTGCCCGCTACGCCGGCACCTACACGTACAAGTCGGGCGCCAAGACGCGGGTGCTGAAAGTGTATGAGGAAAGCGGCAAGCTGCACGCCCAGGTAACCGGCGGGCCGGTTTTTCGGCTGCGTAGTCAGGGCAGCAACGTGTTTATCCCCTCCGGCAACGACGACAACCAGATCATATTCACGCCGGCCACCGATCGGGCCGCTGGCCTCACCATCCGGGAGGGCCGCTGGGAAGTGACCGAAGCCAAGCGCCAGGAATAGAAAGGAAGCTTATCCAGAATCAGATCATCTCAGCTCCGCTGCCCATGCAACACAAGCTACTATTTAGCAAAAAAGCCCCCCAGACGCACAAACCCGCATAGATTGCCTCTTTTAGAGACTGATAATTTACACCTAATCGTGTGTTGGAAACTTTCAAACCATACCGTCATGCAGAGTGGCGCGAAGCATCTCGCTCACGCCGTTAGATCAGTAATCCTACTACCGCGAGCGAGATGCTTCGCGCCGCTCTGCATGACGTTCTGTTAGGTGGATTACAACTACAACCTCAGCACGCGCGATGCTTCAGGGCGTTCTACATAACAGCCTTTTTAACGACTAAACAACAATCGCACGCGAACTACATCACGCCGCGATACATAAGATAACACAACCAGCATGACACCGACTTTGCATGAGGCGCAGCCTCAACCCTCGCCCTTCCCCATGAAAGATCTTACCGAGTATATCGATAAGCCGTCCACCCTTGCCCGGATTGAGTTTGGGGTGGCTACCGTCCTGCTCATTTTTTCGATTCTGCTGCTCGATTCCAGTGATGCGGCCACGGCCCGCCGCTTGTTCGAGGAGGCAGGTATGCCCTTCGGATACTACTCAAACTTCTTCTACCCGCGGGTTATCGTATTTGCTACCGTCTATCTCACCTTTCTGCTGGTCAATTTTGTGGTGGTGCCCCAGCTGCTGCGGCGGGAGCGGGTAACCCGGAATGTGCTGCTGCTAGTAGCAGCCTACGTGGTAGCGGGGCTCGTTTTTGGCACCACCGACACCTATGCCGCCACGTATCTATTCCATGAGTATCCCACGGAGCAGGACACCTACAACGCCCTGTTTCAGCAAGGATTCGGGGGGGCTTTTCAGCTGTTGGTTTTCCTAGGAACGTACTCATTATTGAAGTACGCGGTTCTGCGCTTTATCCCGAGGCCGCTAACCATCACGCCGAAGAACCGACCCATTGTGCGCGAAGCCGCGCTGGCAGTCGGCGTGTGGCTGGTGACCGTATTGCTACTCATGGCGGTGGGAGCCGAAGAGATGATCCTGTATGGGGCGATGCTTGTGCCGCTTACGGCAGCCTTCTATTTCTTCGCCTATTACTACCTCATCCCGAGGCTGGTAACGAAGCGGCGGCCGGTGCGATCATACATCCTGTGGGTGCTACTGTGCCTGCTTATATCATTCGGGCCGGTGATGCTACTGGTTCTGATCTTCTGCAATGATCCGGATGTAGCGGCGGGTTTCGCCTTTTTCAATGAGGGCTTTCAGCTCTTTCTGACGGCCCGCTGGCCTGGATTCTCTATAAGCGGCGCGCCAAAGTCACGCAGGAAATAGGCGTGCTGCAAACCGAGCTGGGCCAGTCGACCGCCAACCTGGATTTTCTGCGCTCCCAGATCAATCCGCACTTTCTGTTTAATACCCTGAACACGCTCTACGGCACGGCCTTGCAGGAGAATAGTGAGCGCACGGCCCAGGGCATTCAGATGCTGGGCGACATGATGCGATTTATGCTCCACGAAAACCACCAGCGCCAGATTTTGCTCACCCGTGAGGTAGAGTACATGCGCAACTATATCGAGCTACAGTCGCTGCGGACGAGCACCTCGCCCAACATCAGCCTCGAAACCAGCATTGAGGATGTGGTGGCTGAGCGCTGGATTGCGCCCATGCTGCTGATTCCGTTTGTGGAAAATGCCTTCAAGCATGGCATCAGTCTGAAGCGCAAATCGTGGATACGGGTGACCCTGCACTACGAGGCCGACAAGCTGTATTTTGATGTGTACAACAGCACCCACCCCAAGCAGGAGCTGGACTTAGAGAAAGACCACTCCGGCGTGGGCCTGGAGAACGTGCGCCAGCGCCTGGCCCTGCTCTACCCCGGCAAGCACGAGCTGCTAATCAGGGAAACGCCGCAGGAGTTTTTTGTGCACCTTACGCTGCAGTTGAGCGGCACCGCTCAGCAGTAGACAGCAGCGCGTGTGGAGAGCAAACGAAAAAGCCCCCAGAACGTCATACAGAGTAGAACGTCATGCAGAGCGGAGCGAAGCATCTCGCTCGCGGTAGTAGGATTACTAATCAGACGTCAGCACGCGAGATGCTTCGCTCCGCTCTGCATGACGTTCCGTTTTGTTGCTGTACACAGAACCATGAATAAAGGTCAGTGACACCCGACTGAATATCTATGAAGGCAATTGCAATCGACGACGAACCGATGGCGCTGGAGGTGGTGCGCTCCCTGGGGGGCAAAATTCCGTTTCTGGAGCTCAAAGCCTGCTTCACCGATGCCTGTGAGGCCATGGAGTATCTGCAAAGCCAGCCCGTAGACCTGCTTTTTCTGGATATCAAGATGCCCGACATTTCGGGGTTGGAGTTCGTAACCAGTCTGCAGAAAAAGCCGCTCGTCATCTTCACCACCGCCTACTCCGAGCACGCCGTGACGGGCTTTGAGCTGGATGCCGTCGATTACCTGCTGAAGCCTTTCTCGTTGGCCAGGTTTATGAAAGCCTGCAACAAGGCCCACGAGCTGCTCCGCCTCCGCGACCAGGCCGCCCCGCCCAAAGATTACGTGTTTGTAAAAACGGGCGCCGAGCAGGTGCGCGTGCCCTACGCCGACATTCTGTACATGGAGGCGGCCGGCAACTACGTCACGTTTGTGCTGGGGGGCAAACGCCTGCTCTCCCGCATGACCATGACTGAGCTAACCGAACTTTTGCCCCCCGACAAGTTTGTGCGCGTGCATCGCTCCTTCGTGGTGGCCAAAGACTACATCGACAAGCTGGAGCGCCACCAGGTAACCGTGCGCGGCCACGCCGTGCCCGTGGGCGCTTCGTATCTGGGGCAGCTTCAGGTATGAAGTAGAAGCCACGCTGCATTCACCGTGGCTTCTACTTCATACCTGAAGGCTTAACGGTCTTGTCTGAAGCAATAGTTTTTACCGGCACGTTGCTTCAAAGTCATAGATCGTATTGTGGCCGTTTACCCCAATGATGAACGCGTCCATGTAGCCGGTAAACGCGCCACCCCAGTATTCAGTAAAGGGAGAGACCCGAGGTGTGCCAACGTTAAACCTGATTCCCCCAAACCACCTCCAACCTGAGGGTTAACGATTCGGGCATCAGGGTTTTGGGCGATATAGGAAGCCACTATGTTGCTAGGCAGGCTTTTATAGGATAAGCACGGAGTATTGCATTTATAACTATAAAGAGTTAAATTTTACTTATTACCAGCTAACAGATTTTTGTGCTCCCGTCCGGCGTAGCTAGCCGCGCCGGCCTTCTTCGGGAAATCCCGAGGACTCTCCTGGTAAGCCATCTATGGCTTCTTCTGTCCACACATGCGTGTTTGTAAGCGGCATAATGGCTGCAGTATCCTTTCCGCACTTTTGCTATGTGCTACTCTTTTACTCACTACCTATTGCTAGCAGGAAGCCTGATGTGCGCGTCTGCTAGCCACGCTCAACAAAGCCGTCTGGCTCCTGCTCCCCTCCCGCTCAGCTCGCCTCAGGAGCGACTATTGCCCCCAGCGCACCAGCCTCACACTCCCAGCTTCCTGACCAGTCGGCATTACGCAGCTATGAGGTCCAGTCCCAGGTAGGACCTGCCTCCGCTAGCCGACTATTACCGTGTAATGCCGAAGGTGTGGAAGCCTGGGTATCGCGCTATGATGGACCGAACCATAGCTCGGATGAGGGCAGGGACATCGCCGTCGACCTTGCGGGTAACGTGTACGTAACGGGCTACACTGTCAGCAGTAGTGTTTTTGTCCCTGGGGGCGTCTTTAATGACTTTCTTACCATCAAGTACGATGGCCGCACTGGCCAGGCCCTATGGGTAGCCCGCTATAATGGGCCCGCCAATGACTATGATGTGGCTCGCGCCATCGCGGTAGACCTCGTGGGTAATGTGTATGTAACGGGGGTATCGTCTGACGGGAACGATGAAGATTTAGTCACTATTCGCTATGATCAGTATACGGGCCAAGAGAAGTGGATAGCCCGCTATAATGGAGCCGGCAATGGCGAAGAAACTGCTACTGATATAGACGTGGACCTCGTGGGTAATGTTTACGTCACCGGCACCACCACCAACCTAAGCGGCAACTCAGATTATCTTACCCTTAAGTATGAACCGCGGAGAGGGCGCCAAGTGTGGGCGGCAGTGTACAATGGTCCTGCTAATGCGCTAGATCTCGCATGGGCCCTAGCGGTCGACCTAGCGGGTAACGCCTACGTCACAGGAGCCTCGTTCAGTGATACTGAGGGTGATTTTGCCACCATAAAATACGATGGCCGAACAGGCCAGCCACGGTGGGTGGCGCGCTACAACGGACCTGCCAATGGCTATGATGCAGGCTGGGATATAGCGCTGGACTTAGCCGGCAACGCCTACGTGACTGGCTTCTCTCCTCACACGGGCCAAAATATGGCTACGCTCAAGTACGATGGCCGCACAGGCCAGCAACTCTGGTTAGCGCGCTACAATGGGGTCGCCAACAACGTCACGGCCCGTGGGGTTGCCGTTGATCTAGCGGGCAACGCCTATGTTACCGGGTCATCATTCAATGGGACGACCGATGAGATTGTTACTTTAAAATATGATGGGCGAACGGGACAGGAACGTTGGCTGACACGCTACCTTTCACCCGAAAGGACCTCCTCTAATGATATAGCGGTGGACTTTTATGGCAACGTCTACGTGACAGGCTATACTGTGGACAGCCGTAGTAATAACTTTGATTACCTCACCCTACAATATGACCAGCAGTCGGGGCAGCTAGGCTGGCAAGCGCGCTATGATGGGCCAGCCAGTCGTAGTTTAGAAGTAGCCATGGCCATGACAGTGGATATTTATGGCAATACGTATGTGACAGGCTTCTCGCCAGGCCCTGGCACAGACCTCGATGTGGCTACCGTCAAGTATCTCCGTGAGCCGAGCCCCTGCTTAACTACCACTTTCTCCAATCTCAGCAGCTTGGCCGGGCAAAACGATGCATCGCCAAGGCTACCCGTGAAAGCTTTTCCCAACCCGGCCCGCGACCAAACCACGCTGCAGTTCCAACGGACCTCAGCGGCTTCGGCGCAGCTGCTAATCTACAATGCCAGAGGCTCGCTGGTACAAACCCACAATCTTGGTATCAACACTTCTGAGGGTGTACAGACAGTCCAGCTGTCCACCGCTGATCTGCCCAACGGTGTCTATCTCTGCCGCCTCATTCAGGGTAAGACTACTGAGACGATACGCATCGGTGTGCAGAAATAGCCTACGGAATTATAATCAGCAATGCGGAGAAGTGACTTAGGTAACTATAATCTCCTCAGCAGGTTTTATTACGATGAGTCTTATAAGTAAAAAGCCCCCAACTAACGTTGGGGGGCTTTTTTAACTAATACAGTATTAGACTTACTTCTGCGTAGCTGCCCACGCATCCATCGTCTTCTCAGCAATGGCTAAAGGCATGGCGGCATTTTCCAGTAGCTCGTCATGAAAGGCGCTGAGGTTGAATTTGCCCCCCAGCTGCTTCTCATACTTCTGACGCAGCTCGCTGATCTTCAGCTGCCCGATTTTGTAGCTCAGCGCCTGTCCGGGCCAGGCCATGTAGCGCTCAATCTCGGCCGTGGCTGCCTGCTCATCGATGCTGCGGTTTGCCCGCATGTAGGCGATGGCCTGCTCGCGGGTCATATTTTTGCTGTGCATGCCCACATCCACCACCAACCGGATGGCGCGGTGCATCTCCCCGTTCAAAGCGCCCATGCGCTGGTAAGGGTCGGTGTAGAGGCCCAGCTCCTTGCCCAGACTCTCCGTGTACAGGGCCCAGCCTTCGCTGAAGACGCTGTAGCCGCCGTAGCGACGAAACTTGGGCAGGTTGGTGTTTTCCTGCTGCAGGGCAATCTGGTAGTGGTGGCCCGGAATAGCCTCGTGCAGAAACAGCGACTCCATGCCGCGAGTCACGTTGTACTTGGTGGGGTCGATGATGGGCACGTAGAAGATACCGGGGCGGGAGCCGTCGGCCAGGCCACGGTTGTACTGGGCGCTGGCCGAGGCGGCGCGGAAGGCTTCGGTCTGACGCACCTCAAAGCCTGTTTTGGGCACCCGGCTAAACATCTTTTTCAGGTTGGGGTCAATCTTGGCCTGAATGCCGCGATACACGTTGAGCACCTCCTCCGCCGTCTTGAAGGGCATAAACTTGGGGTCGGTGTTCAGGTAATTGAAGAACGCCGGCAAGTCGCCCTTGAAGCCCACTTCCGTCTTGATCTTTTCCATCTCCGCCCGAATGCGCTTCACCTCGCTCAGCCCCACCTGGTAGATTTGGTCGGGGGTCATGTCGGTGGTGGTCGAGTTCTTCACGGCGAAGCGGTACATGCTTTCCCCGCCGGGCACAGCCGAAATACCCGTAGTGGTGCGCGCCTTGGGCAGATACTCGTTCTTCAGGAAGTCGTGCAGCTTCTGGTACGTGGGCGACACCTGCTCCTTGATGGCCTGCTGATACGCGGCCGTGAGTCGCTGCTGATCGGCGGCGGGCACAGCCGCCGGAAACTTGCCTATGGGCCCGTAAAAAATACTCTTGGTAGCGTCCGGCGTGACCATGGCCTGAAGCTGGGGCAGCATTTTTTCTACCAATGGCCGGGGCAGCACCACGCCAGCGCGCATGCCCCTACGAAAGTTGCTGATGGCTGTATCGGCCCAGACCGGGTAGGCACGCACGCGGCCCAGCCAGTTGTCGTAGTCTTTGGTGGTTTTGAAGGGCTGATTGCCGGAGCCCGCGCCCAGCTGCGCCAACCCAATCGGCAGGCCGCCCATCTGATTGAAGGGTATCATCCAGGTGGGTTGCTTGAGGCCTTCTAGCCGCATCTGCATCTCATAGAGGAAGATATCGTAGCTCACCCGGTCGTTGTCGGAGAGCTTGCTGCGGTCGAACTTCTTGATCTGGTCGAGGTACTGCTGAAAAAACTGCCGCTGGGCGGCGCGGTACGCCACGGTGCCGTCGTTGGGCAGCTGGTCGTTGTAGCGGTTGTCGCCCTGCCCGGTGGCTTCCAGCGGATAGAGCATGGCGCGCTCGTCCCAGTACTTATCGAACATAGCGGCCAGCGCCGGCGAGTCGGCAGCTACGGGCGCGGCGGTGAGGCTGGTTGCTGGAGTATGGCTGGTCAGGGTGCCCAGCAGGCCCGCCGCCAGCGCCGCCGACAGGAAAAGATGTTTCATAGGGGGGATGGTTGAGGTGGTGAGTAAATATAAGGCGGTATGAGCCGGTGGGGGGCAAAAGCTAGAGCTAGAAGTGAAGCGACGTGGAGTAGAAGTAGAAGTACCGGTAATGGCTCCTACCCTGCTACTTTATTGGAAGCTACTGCTTCTCTGACAACGTCAGCAGTTCTTTCAAATAATGTCCCCACAAGGCAGGGTGCGAGTGGGTGCCGTGGCCGACAGTCAGGTCGGAGATGGGCAGGAGGATGTAGCGGCCTTTGGGTACCTTCTTGATTTCCTGCTCCAGAATAGCCAGTTCCGGCGGGTTCACCTGGTCGTCGGCGGAGTTGATGGCCAGCAGGGGGGCTTTTATTTTGGTCAGGTGCGGGGCCGGGTCGTAGTCGCGGGAGGCGTCGAACTGGTAGATGAAGTCGTTGGCGTCGAGGGAAGTCAGCAGCTGGGTTCTTCGCTTATCCAGGGCTGCTTCGGCCAGCTCGCGCGTGGGGGCCGCTTTCTGCATCTGGTACGGACTGCTGGTCATGAAAATCAGGGAGGAAATAGCCCCGGCCAGGCCCGTGCGGGGCTGGGTGGTGTAGTTGCCGCCCTGCCAGGCCGGGTCCATCTGAATCAGGTCGATGGCCATTTTGCGCAGCATGCGGTTGCGGCCCGCAATTTCCACCGGCAGGCTGGCCAGGGGCATCAGGGCATCCATAAAATCGGGGTAGCGGTAGCCCCACACCCAGGTTTCCATGCCGCCCATGGAAGTGCCCATCACCAGCCGGGCGTGCGCCACGCCCAGGTGCTCGGTCAGAAGGCGGTAATTGGCCGTCACCATGTCGTTGTAGGAGTACTTCGGGAAGCGCATGCGCAGGCCGTTGCTGGGCTTGCTCGACTGTCCGTGCCCGATGGCGTCGGGCAGGATGATGTAATACTTAGCCGCATCCAGCACCTGACCGGGCCCAAACAGGTTGCCGGCAAACTGCTCGCTCAAAAACTGCTCGCCGCTGCCCGTGGTGCCGTGCATGATAACCACCGCATTCGCTACTCGCCCCTTTGCGTCCTTGCGCGGCTGACCAATGGTGGTGTAGTGCAGCTTTAGCTCCGGCAGCTTCTCCCCGCTCTCAAACGCGTAGTTTTTCAGGCTGAAATCTGCCTCTGTGGGTGCCGGGTATTTTATCGCTCCCGTTTGGGCATAGCAAAGCAGCGGCAGCCAGAGCAGCAGAAACAGTAGTTTTCTCATGTTCGGTGAGGCAGAATAGATATAGGTGAGCGAGGCAGGAGGTGAAAGCATGTATCTGTTGGAAGTAGACACTCGATTTCTACACTTGGGAGGCTTTTTAACGCTGAGAAGACACTTAGGCCCTCATCCCCTGTCTCTCGATTCAGTTACTAGATGGCAGTGATTTCTGTACAAGCTACCCGCAGACCCAGGCCCGCGCTGCCTGCAGATCTGTAAATGTGCGCAGCTCAAAGGGCAGCTGCTGCTCGGCTGTTTCCTGGGCTTGCCCTATCAGCAGTTTATTGAGCGGATCGAATGCCTCGATGCGGGCGAATCGTTTCACACCAAGGCTGATCAACTGGGGCAGCACCTGCTGGGCAATCCAGTCAAGATCGATGGGACGCACGGCCCCCAGGAGCCGGTCGTCGGCCATCCAGCCGGTAACGCGATACTGCCGGGCCAGGACTACGGCCTCCAACGTAGCCTGGCGCAGCACAGTACCACTGGCAAAACCCAGCCACTGCGCTTCGATGGCGCGGGAAGTACCTTGGTGCAGGTAGAGAGTCAAATAAGAAGAAGCAGTCAGGAGTTGCATGAAGAACGGATAAGAAAGCGCTATACAGCCAGCAGCTTTATAGCTTAAATTTTGATGGGTAATACTTTGCTGAGAAGCGGTTTAAAACAGGTTTTGTGCCGTCAGAACGGGGTAGAGACGCGATACTTCGCGTCTCGTCGTTGGACGACATATCCGAACGGTGCAGACGACGAGACGCGAAGCATCGCGTCTCTACCCCGTTCTAATTAATTCATACAGCTTCTGAGATGAGCAAGTAGGCGATAAATTGCCATTCTCCCTATGTGCAGCCTTACCTGCTCTACCCCATAACCCATTTTTCCGCATTTCGCAAATACTGCTCATCCATTACGGCACCCAGGCCCGGCACCTGTGGCACCTCAATCACGCCCTGCGCCAGGTAGCGGATTCCGCCCACCACCGGGTCCTCGGCGTACATCAATGGCGTGTCGAAATCGCAGTGCCGGATGGCGTCGCTGGTGAGGGCTAAGTGCGCGGCGGCCGTCATGCCCAGGCGCGACTCCATAAAGCCCCCCACCTGCAACGTCAGGCCGGCGGCCGCGCCCAGATCGACGATTTTCCTGGCCCGGTGCAGTCCCGACGACTTGCCCAGCTTAATGTTGAACTGCGGACAGGCGCGCAGCTGGATCAGGCGGGCCGCGTCGTGCTCATCGCCGCAGCTTTCATCGGCCATAATGGGAATTGGCGACGCCGCCGACACCCTGGCCAGATCCATAAACAGGTGGCGGGCAATGGGTTCCTCACAGTGCGCAATGCGATAAGGAGCCAGCGCCTGCAAAACGGCTATGGCCGCCTCCGCCGTGTGCCAGCCCTGATTGGCGTCGATGCTGAGTGGGTGGTCGGGCCCGATGCCTTCCCGGATGGCCCAGATTCGCGCTACATCAGCTTCCAGCGTTTCCCCCAGCTTTACTTTAATGAATGGAAAGCCCTGCCGCTGAAAGCGAATGGCGTCGGCCTGCATCTTCTGGGGCGGACCCAGGCTCACGGTCATGTCGGTGGTGAGAACTTTATCAGATTTGCCCCCCAGAAAAGCGTAGAGCGGCAGGCCGGCCTGCTGAGCGGCTATGTCGTGCAGGGCCATATCGAACGCGCTTTTGATGCTGCTGTTGGCGTAGATGATACGGTTCATCATGGCCACGCAGCCGGCAATATCCAGCGCATCGTGCCCGCGCAGGCCGCGCGCTAAGTACTGGGCAACGGCAAAGCAGGTATCGACGCTTTCCCCATTAATGGTCATGTAGGGGCTGCATTCGCCGTAGCCGGTGCAGCCATCGGCGGTCCGCAGGCGGATGACCACGTTCTGCACTTCCTTTATCGGGCCCAGAGAAATAACAAACGGCTCTTTCAGCGGCAGGAAGAGCTTAAAAATCTCAATAGAGCGAATAGAAGTTTGTAGCATGAGGCAAAATAGCTAGCCGGCGTATCATTCCCTATTGACGAAAAAAAAGCCCCCCAGCCGCTCACGCCAGCTTACGCCGCCCGATGCCATTCTCATAATATCGTAATTTTGCCCCCCAGCTTCTTTCGTCGCTTCCGCATCTTATGGAATCACCATCTTTCCTGCCTTCATCCTCCCCGGTGCCCGTTGGGCCGCCTCTGCTGAACTGGGCCGGCAACTACCGCTATAGCACCACCCGGCTGGCGCAGGCCGACACCACAGAGCAGGTCCGGGAAGCGGTGCGGGCCACTGACCAGCTAAAGGTGCTGGGCTCGCGCCATTGCTTCAACGGCATTGCCGACAGCACCCAGCAGCTGCTGGCGCTTGGCGCGGCGGAGCAGTCGATTTCTCTCGATGCGGACGCTCGCACCGTAACGGTGCCCGCCTCCATCACCTACGGGCAATTGGCGCTTTATCTGCACAGTCGCGGCTTTGCCCTGCACAATCTGGCCTCTTTGCCGCATATCTCCGTGGCCGGGGCCTGCGCTACGGCTACCCACGGGTCGGGCATCGGGCACGGCAACTTAGCTACGGCGGTTCGGGCCATGGAAATGGTGCTGGCCTCGGGCGAGATTTGGGGGCTGTCGCAGGAAAATGACGGCGACGAGTTTCGGGGGGCAATTGTGCATCTGGGGGCGCTGGGGTAGTTACCAAGCTTACGCTTGCGGTGGAGCCTACCTTTCAGCTGCGCCAGGATGTGTACGAAAACCTGCCTTTAACGCAAGTATATGAGCACTTCGCGGCCATTCAGGCCAGCGCCTACAGCGTGAGCCTGTTCACCGACTGGCAGCAGGAGCGCGTTACGCAGGTGTGGCTCAAACAGCGCCTCACGCCCGGCGCGCCGCTTCAGCACACCCCTTCCGACTTTTTTGGGGCCCCGCGAGCCACGCAGAATCTGCATCCGCTGGCCGGCCTCTCCCCTGTGAATTGCACCGAGCAGATGGGTGTGCCGGGCCCCTGGTATGACCGGCTGCCTCATTTCCGACTGGGCTTCACGCCTAGCTCGGGCCAGGAGCTGCAATCGGAATACTTTGTGCCCTTGCGCCACGCCGAGGAAGCAATTCGGGCCGTTGCGCGCCTGCATGAGCACTTGCGTCCGTGTCTGCAGATTTCGGAGATGCGAACGGTTGCGGCCGATGCGCTGTGGCTAAGTCCGTGCTACCGGCAAGACTCGCTGGGAATTCATTTTACCTGGAAACCAAATTGGGCCGCTGTGAGTCAGGTACTGCCCTTGCTGGAACGGGAGTTGTCGCCCTTTGGGGTGAGGCCCCACTGGGGTAAGCTGTTCACCTTGCCGGCCGCCCACCTGCAACGGCAGTATGAGAAGCTGCCCGCCTTCCAGGCCCTGATGGCGCAGTACGATCCAACAGGCAAGTTTCGCAATGCCTTCGTGGATACGTATCTCGGCAGCTCCCTCTAATGGCTTAAGATGCGATAAGGGCATAAAATTCATAAAATCTAATATTTATTTCAAACAACACCAGACTCCTGCATGATTCTTGATAAAAGCATACTTATCTCTCAACCTATTTTATTTTATCAAGTCTCAGCATGCTTTCCTCCGTGTTCACCCGTTTAGTATTACTGTTTTTTTCGCTTACGATTTTCAGCTGCTCATCCAAGGAAAAAGAAGAAGTAGCGCCCGTGCCGGTCAAGAGTCTGGTTGGCCGGTGGGACGTGCTGGAGGCATCGGTAACCCATTATTCCCCCGATGGTCAGTACCTGCGCACCCAACCCTTGTTTGCGGCAGACAAGCGGTATTACATTTTCTCAGCTGATGGCAAGATAGAGCCCTACACGAAGGAGAAATCGTTGCAGGCTGGCTCTTACAGCAATACCAACAACAGTCTGTCGCTCTCTTTCGACTACGGAACCTTTCAGTACACGATTCCCCCCACAATCAGCGACACGGAGCTAACAGTGATTGAAGATACCCGCAACCTTACCTCCGTGCCCGAAAGCCGCCGAAACCGAGTGACGCTGGTGCAACTGAAGAAGCACACGTCGCCTGAATAGGCACCGCAGCAGCGCTTTAAGCCTGTACAAGCATTTTTTCAAACGCTCCTTTTCTTCCGTTAGCGTTTGAATGCGCACGCACCAGAAGAGCCCGCTAAACACACGTTTCGCGGGCTCTTCTGGTGCGTGCGCATTTATAAAATCAGGACAGTACGGGACGGTTACCGACGAAGGGTGAGGCACATTCGCTTTCGGAGGTCGAATGCTAGGGGTGGCGCGCATACAACGTTGCGCCATTCTTGGGGATGACCAGCGAGCAGTAGCAGAGCGAAATCTGGGCTCTCTACTACGACACCGTAACTCTTGTTCTGTCGCCTGATGAGAAAGTGCTTTTCCTGGCTCATTTGCTGGCTACTTCTGCTCCCCTCACCCCTGACGCTCGCCCAGTCTGCGCCGGCTGGGCCCCTCACGTTGGCCGGAAGTTATAGTACTGAGGTGTTTGCGCTGGTGCATAAGCAGCAGGCCGCGCCTTTCTACCTCGACGAGCAGGATGCTGAGGTTGTTCGGGTGGCCGCCGATGCTCTGGCCCGCGACATTGCCAGCATTACGGGAACTACCCCGGCGCTGCGGGGGGCAAATCAGCCGCTGGGGGGCTTTTCTGTACTCATTGGCACGCTTGGAAAGTCAAAACTAATTGATCAGTTGGCTGCTGGGGGGCAAATTCAAACCACCAGCCTCAGGGGGAAGTGGGAGTCATTCAGCATTACTGTAGTCGATAAGCCCCTGGGGCAAGCGGGTAAGGCCTTGGTCATTGCGGGCAGCGACCGGCGCGGCACGGCATTCGGTGTGTTCGAGTTGTCGCGGCGGCTGGGCGTGTCGCCGTGGTACTGGTGGGCCGATGTAACGCCCCGCCAGCAACCCAATCTGTACCTGACGGCTGGCAGTTTGCTGGCTTCCTCTCCTACGGTGAAATATCGGGGTATTTTCCTCAACGACGAAGATTGGGGCCTTCAACCCTGGGCCGCGCAGAACATGGATCCAGACATCAAGGATATTGGGCCCAATACCTATGCACACATATTTGAGCTGCTGCTGCGCCTGAAAGCCAACCTTATCTGGCCGGCCATGCACCCCAGCACGCGGGCGTTTTTCGCTTACCCCGACAACCCCAGGATGGCCGACCGCTACGCCATTCTGGTGGGCACTTCCCATGCCGAGCCCATGCTGCGCAACAACGTGGACGAGTGGAAGGAGCAGATGATGGGGCCGTTCGACTATTTCCGCAACAAGCCGGCCGTGTACCGCTACTGGGAGCAGCGGGCGCAGCAGGCTGGCCCGCTGGAGGCCATATACTCGCTGGGTATGCGCGGCGTGCACGACAGCGGCATGGAAGGCGCCAAAACCCCAAAGCAAGCCGCCCAGATGCTGCTTAGTGTCATTGCTGACCAGCGCGAAATTCTGCGGCGCCGCGTAGCCCCCGACGTGCGAACCGTGCCCCAGGTGTTTACCGCCTACAAGGAAGTGCTGGATATTTACGACGAAGGCCTGAAGCTGCCCGACGACGTGACGCTGGTGTGGCCCGACGACAACTACGGCTATATCAGCCGCCTCAGCAACGCCGGGGAGCAAGCGCGCGGGGGCGGCTCGGGCGTGTATTATCATGCTTCCTACTGGGGCCGGCCCCACGATTATCTGTGGCTGAGTTCCACGCATCCGGCCCTGATTCGGGAGGAGATGATGAAGGCCTATGCCCTCAGAACCGACCGCCTGTGGGTGCTGAACGTGGGCGACATCAAGCCGCTGGAATACAACATTCAGCTGTTTTTGGACATGGCGTACGATGCGCGTCCCTTCCAGCAGAGCACGCATGTGCCGGCTCACTTGCAGGCATGGGCGGGGGACATTTTTGGCGACAAATTCGGCCCTGAAATTCAGGCCATCCTGTGGGAATACTACAACCTGGCATTTGAGCGTCGCCCCGAATTCATGGGCTGGAGCCAGACCGAGCCTACTACCCCTACCAAGCCCACCGCCTACAACCACTTTGCCTACGGCGACGAAGCCCAGCGCCGCCTCGACCAGTACGCCGCCTTGGTGCAGCGCGTCCAGCAGCTGCGCCCCCAAATGGAGCCCGCGCGGGCCGATGCTTTCTTCGAGCTGGTGTATTACCCGGTGGTGGGCGCGGCGCTGATGAATCAGAAGTTTTTGTATCAAGACAAATGCCGCCTCTACGCTACGCAAAACCGCGCCAGCTCCACCGATTACGCCCTGTGGGCCCAGGAAGCGTACGCGAGCATAGAGCGCGAAACGGAGTATTATAATAACCAGCTGGCGGGTGGCAAATGGCGCGGGATGATGTCGATGAAGCCCCGCAACCTGCCGGTGTTTCAGGCGCCGGCGGTGCCGCCGCTCGCCCTCGATACCACCCAGATTTGGGGCGTGGCGCCGGAAGAATTTGCCCCCCACGACTCCGCTCAGACTATTACCGTAGCGCCTTCTCTGAAGCTGCCGACCTTCTATCCGTGGGGCCCAGCCTCGTACTTTCTAGATGTGTTTCTGAGCCGGCGCCGGTCTGTTGCCTGGAAAGCCAAATCGACGGTGAAGTGGCTGACATTGTCTGCCCAAAAAGGCACGCTCACCTCGGCTGGGGGGCAAAAACAACAGCGGCTCCAGGTCCGCATCGACTGGAGCAAAGTACCCAAGCGCGGCCCGGCCACGGGTTTCCTGACGTTTAGCGGAGCCGGCAAAATATTCCGCGTGGCCGTGCGAGCCGCCGTGGCAGAAAGCAAAATAGCCGCCGATTATCAGGGCTTTATCGAAACCAATGGGTACGTTTCGATGCGGGCCACGCACTACAGCCGCAAAATAGATAACGCCCAGCGCCGCTGGACGCTGGTGGAAGGTCTGGGCCACGCCGGTCAATCTTTACAAGCGTATCCTTTGCAAGCAGAGGCCCTGGTTGATACCGCCAACCTAAGGACTCAGGCCCCAACCGTGGAGTACGATTTTTATACCTTCTCGCGGGCGGCTCCTACCATTACGGTTTCTACCCTGCCCACGCACCCCATCACCCGGGGTAGCAGCATGCGCTACGGCGTCGCCGTGGACCACGGCCCAATCAAGATTGTCGATTTTAAAACGGTGGGCCGCTCGGAGGAGTGGAAGCAGAATGTGCTGAGCAACCGGGCACAGCGGCAAGTTAAAAGCGATTCGCTGAGTCCCGGCCGGCACACACTCACCATTTACCTCATTGATCCGGGCGTGGTCTTCGACCACCTGACTATCGACCTGGGCGGCTTGCAACCTGCTTACAGCCTCATTCCCGAAACCTGGAAAACAGTGGCTCCTGTCTCCACACCCCGAAAAGCTTCGGCGCAGCAGCCTTCTTCCTCGCACAGCAGCCCGGAGCAAGCCCTGGGGGCAAAAGCTCGTTTCCGTAGCTGTAGTCAGCTTGCTACCGCGCCACTTGCGTCCCCCTAAACCCACGTTTTTACCTTTTTCAAAGCCCACTTAATGACTACCGCCCGGAAGAACCTGTTTGCCGTTGCGCTGATTACGTCGCTGTTTTTCCTGTGGGGCTTTGCGCTCAATCTGAACCCTATTCTGATTCCCCACCTCAAAAAGGCCTGCCAACTCACCGATGCCCAGTCAGCACTGATTGATTCGGCGTCGTATATCGCCTATTTTCTGCTGGCCATTCCCGCCGGCCAGTTTATGAAACGCTTTGGCTACAAGGGCGGTATCCTGCTGGGGCTGCTGCTGTTTGCCGGGGGGCTTTTTTGTTCTACCCCGCCGCGGCGGCCCGCTCCTACTCGTTTTTCCTGACCGCCCTTTTCATCATTGCCTGCGGCCTGACCTTCCTGGAAACCGCCGCCAACCCTTATATCACCGTGCTCGGCGATGAGGAAAGCGCTACCCAGCGCCTCAACTTCGCGCAGTCGTTCAATGGCCTGGCGGCTACGCTGGCGCCCTTTCTGGGGGCATTTTCATCTTGTCGGGCAACACGCTTTCGGCCGCGGAAGAAGCCAGCATGTCCAGGGGGCAGCTAAATGCCTACCTGAATGCGGAGGCGGCTTCCGTGCAGGTGCCTTTTCTGCTTATTGGCGGCGTGGTGCTGCTAGTGGCCTTGCTCCTGTACTTCACCCGCCTACCCGATATTGTAGGGGAAGATCGGGGCGCAGAGGCTAATCGGCCCTTGCTGCGGGAGAAAAACCTGCTGTTGGGCGTGGTGGCGCAGTTTTTCTACATCGGCGCGCAGGTGTGCGTGAGCAGCTTTTTTATTCGGTTTGCTCAGCAGGTAGCAAACATTGGCGAGAAGTCGGCGGCCCGGTATCTGTCGGCGGCGCTGCTGGGCTTTATGATCGGGCGCTTTATCGGCACCTTTCTGATGCGCTACATTCCGGCGCCGCGCCTGCTGGCGGTGTACAGTTTGCTCAACTTTTTCCTGGTGCTGCTGGCCGTCATTCTGCCGGGCAAATTCTCGGTGTACGCGCTCATGGGCGTCGAATTCTTTATGTCTATCATGTTCCCTACCATCTTCTCGCTAAGCATTCGCGGCCTGGGAGGCAAAACCAAAGAAGGCTCCTCGCTGGTGATTATGGCCATTGTGGGGGGCGCGGTGTTTCCGGTGCTCATGGGCCGCGTGTCGGATATGAGCACCATTCAAACGGCCTATCTGGTGCCCGCCTTTTGCTTTCTGGTGGTCTTTTATTTTGCCCTCAAAAATGCGCGTGTCAAGCATGTACAGCTCGCTACAGCCCACTAACCTATGTTCGATTTAACTGAAAAACACGCCGTCGTTACGGGCGGAGGCAGCGGTATTGGCCAGGCCATTTCCCTGCTGTTTGCGCGTCAGGGTGCTACCGTCCACATTCTCGATCGGGATGAAGCAGCCGGCCAGCAAACCGCCCAGCAAATACAAGCCAGCGGCGGCCAGGCCCACGCCTACGCGGCCGATGTAAGTCAGCAGGCGCAGATAGTCGACATTTTTCAGCGCATCGGCCGCGCCGATATTCTGGTTAATAACGCCGGCATCGCCCACGTGGGCAACGTGGAGAACACCTCCGACACCGACTTCGACCGCGTGTACCAGGTGAACGTGAAGGGCGCGTACAACTGCCTGTTTGCGGCCGTGCCGCTGATGAAAGCGCAGGGCGGGGGCATTATCGTGAATATGGCTTCCATTGCCGCGCACGTGGGCCTCACCGACCGTTTCGCGTATTCCATGAGCAAGGGGGCCATTTTCGCCATGACGCTTTCCGTGGCCCGCGACTACCTTTCCAGTAATATCCGCTGCAACAGCATCTCCCCGGCCCGGGTACACACGCCCTTCGTTGATGGCTTCATTGCCCAAAACTATGCTGGCCAGGAAGCAGAGATATTCGCTAAGCTCTCCAAAAGTCAGCCCATCGGCCGCATGGGCGAGCCCGCCGAAGTAGCCGCCTTGGCCTTGTACCTGTGCTCGGCGGAAGCCGGTTTCATCACCGGCTGCGACTACCCCATCGACGGCGGTTTTATCAAGTTAAATAGTTAATCACCAAGCCTAAAAAAGCCCCCAGCGCTCATATGAAACTCATCCGCTACGGTGCCCCCGGCCAGGAAAAGCCCGGCGTCATTCTCCATGATCAGAAGTTCGACGTGTCAGCCTTCGGCGAAGACTACAACGAAGCCTTTTTTGCCAATAATGGCCTCCAGCGCTTGGCCAAATTTTTACAAAAGAACGAAGGCCAGCTGACACCGATTGCTGATTCGGAGCGGCTCGGCCCACCCGTGGCGCGGCCGTCCAAGCTGCTGTGCATTGGCTTGAATTACAGTGATCATGCCCGCGAAACCGGCGCCACCCCGCCCCCGAGCCGGTATTGTTCATGAAGGCCACCACCTCGTACACCGGACCCTTCGACGAGATTATCATTCCCAGAAACTCCACCAAAACCGACTGGGAAGTAGAGCTGGCCGTGGTTATCGGCAAGCGCGCATCCTACGTAGAAGAAGCTGACGCTGCCGATTATATCGCCGGATATGCCCTGCACAACGACGTGTCGGAGCGGGAGTTTCAGCTGGAGCGCAGCGGTACCTGGGACAAGGGCAAGGGCTGCGACACGTTCGCGCCCGTGGGTCCGTTTATGGCGACGCCGGATGAAATGGGCGATGTAAATAACCTGCGGCTGTGGCTGTCGGTGAATGGGCAGATGATGCAGGATGGCAACACAGCCAACCTGATTTTCAACATTCCATTCCTGATCAGCTACGTCAGCCAGTTTATGACTTTGCTGCCCGGCGACATCATTTCTACGGGTACCCCGGCGGGAGTTGGCTTGGGCTTCAATCCGCCCGTGTACCTCAAGCACGGCGACGTGGTGGAGCTGGGCATCGATGGCTTGGGCACTTCGCGCCAAGTGCTGAAAGCCTATGGCCAGAATTGACGCTCATCAGCATTTCTGGCAGTTTGATGCCGCACGTGACGCCTGGATCAGTGATGACATGGCCGTGCTTCGGCGCGACTTTTTGCCCCCCGATCTGCAAGCGCTGCTCCAGCACTACGGCTTCGATGGCTGCGTAGCAGTGCAGGCGAGTCAGTCGGAAACGGAAACGGATTTTCTGCTCGAACTGGCAACTCAGTATGACTTCATTAAAGGCGTAGTTGGCTGGGTGGATTTGCGGGCCGAAAACCTTGGCGAGCGGCTGGCTTACTACCGGCGGTTTGCCAAGCTCAAAGGCTTTCGGCACATTCTGCAAAGTGAAGCTGACCGGGCGCTGATGCTGGGGCCGGAATTCCGGCGCGGCATTGCCGCCCTGAGTCAGCACGGCTTCACCTACGATCTCCTCATCCTCCCCGATCAGCTCGCATACGCCACCGAGCTAGCCGCCGCTTTCCCCAATCAGGCTTTCGTGCTCGATCATTTGGCCAAGCCGCTCATCAAAACGGGCGAAGTGGAGCCTTGGCGGCGCAACATCCAAGTCCTGGCCGCGCACCAAAACGTGGTTTGCAAAGTCTCCGGGCTCTTAACCGAAGCCGATTGGCACAACTGGCAGCCCACCGATTTCCGGCCTTATCTGGATGTGGTTTTCGACGCTTTCGGGCCTAATCGGGTGCTATTCGGCTCCGATTGGCCGGTGTGCGAAGTGGCGGGCGGCTACAGCCAAACAGTGAGCTTGCTGAAAGATTATCTAGGTTCTTTTTCACGCACAGAGCAAGCCCGGTTTTGGGGCGACAACGCGGCCTCCTTTTACGCTCTCTAATCCTACCTTATGGACTTATACCTAGCTGACAAAATCATCCTCGTTACCGGTGGCGCCAAAGGCATTGGCGCAGGCATTGTGCAGGTGCTTGCCGACGAAGGTGCCATTCCCGTCATTGTAGGGCGCAACGAGGAAGAAAACCGCCAAACCGTAGCCGACATTGAAGCCGCGGGGGGCAAATCATGGCAGGTAACGGCCGAACTGACGGACCCTGCCGCCTGCGAAAAAGCGGTGCAGGCTGTGGTAGCGCAGTTCGGACGAATTGATGGGCTCGTTAATAATGCCGGCGTAAACGATGGTGTGGGGCTGGAAAACGGCACCTACGAAGGCTTCATGCAAAGCCTACACCGCAACATAGTGCATTATTACCTGATGGCTCACCATGTGTTGCCAGAATTGAAGAAGTCGAAAGGCGCGATTGTAAACATCAGCTCCAAAACGGCTGAAACTGGCCAGGGCAACACCTCCGCCTATGCCGCCGCCAACGGCGGACGCAATGCTCTGACGCGGGAATGGGCCGTGGAATTGCTCAAATACGGCATCCGGGTGAATGCTGTGGTAGTGGCCGAATGCTGGACGCCGCAATACGAAACCTGGATTCAGACCCTGCCCAACCCCGAGGAAAAGCTGCGCGAAATCACCAGCCGGATTCCGCTGGAAAACCGCATGACCACGGCCGAAGAAATAGCCAACACCACCGCTTTCCTGCTCTCGCGCCGCAGCAGCCACACCACCGGCCAGATTCTGCACGTCGATGGCGGCTATGTGCACCTCGACCGGGCCCTGGCCAACGCCTGACCCGACCGGACGAATACTCGGCATGTCTGGGGGGCAAATCAGCCAACTTTAGCCTTCACCCGGCAGCCGAAATTTCTGCTGGTGCGCTGGGTGTTAATGCGTTGCATACCAGCATAAATTGCTATTTTCGCTAGGATTAATACCACTTGCGAGAGGTGGCTCGCGAGGTGGTGCCAACTACTGCTATGCGCTACTTGCTGCTGCTCACCGTTCTGTGGTTGCTTCCCGCTGTTGCCTTGGCCGCGTCCCCGCCCGCCGATAGCTCTTTGCTGATCAATAGCTTGCCCAAGAAAGGACTCCTGCTCGAAAAAGGCTGGCGCTACCATAGGGGCGACAACCCAGCATGGGCCAAGCCGGACTTCGATGACAGCGACTGGGACACCATCAGTCCCACCCTGTCCCAGCGGGAGCTGGCCCCGCGCTTGCAGATCGGCATCAACTGGCTGCGGCTGCGCTTTCGCCTCAGCGACAGCCTGCGCCAGCGGGCGCTGATGGTGCAGGCCGGCCAGCTGGGAGCCATGGAATTGTATTGCAATGGCCGGCTCGTGCAGCGTCAGGGCACGCTCCACCCCGTTCCCAGCCAGGCCACGCCCGGCTCTATCAATCCCGACCCCGTAGAAATGCCGATAGATGCTGGCGCGGCGGAACAGGTGCTAGCCGTCCGGTTGGTGGTATGGACGCCCCCGTTTCAGTTAGGTGCCGACGAGAATTCCCTGTTGCGGGTCCGATTGCGGACAGTGCCGCAGGTGATGACGTGGCATGCGGAGCAGGAGGTAAACCGAACTATTTTTTATGTTGTGGGGGGCATTTTTGGGCTGCTTATGCTCCTGCACTTTGCTTTTTTTCACTACAATCCCGCCCAGCTGGCCAACCGCTACTTCGCCCGCTACGCCCTGTCGCTGACCTTGGCCTCGCTCGGCGTTTATTATGGCAGCACCCTACCCTTGTCGCTGATTCCGGCCCTGGTGTTGAGCAGCGTCACCTTTACCCTCTTCTTTCTGGGTAGTATGTGGGCAGTGCGGGCGCTGTATGCGCTATTCAACTTTCGCTTAGGCTGGATTTATTACGGCCTGTGGGGGTGCCTGATCGTGTTATTGCTGCTCCATCAATTCAACGTATTTTCCTCAGTCAGCTTTCTTACCTACTTAACGTTTGTGGTACTGGCCACGGCCGAGCAGCTGCGCCTGACGATGCAGGCGTTGCAGCAGCGGCAGCGCGGTGCCTGGATCATCGCAACGGGCTTTGCCATCGGGCTGCTGTGCGCGGTAATTTTCGCCAGCCTGGTTGTGTTGAAAGTAGAGTTTTCCATGGTGCTGGAAAACTTCTTTTTTCCGCTGATCTACTTGCCGCCGGCGCTGGGCATCTCCTTGTTTCTGGCCCGCGAGTTTGCTTTGGACAGCCAGCTGCTGCAACTCAAGCTGAACGAGGTGAAGCAGCTTTCGGCCCAAACGCTAGCCCAGGAGCAGGAAAAGCAAGCCCTGCTGGCCCAGCAAAATGAAACCCTGGAGCAGCAGGTGCAGCAGCGCACGGCCGCTCTGCAACGCTCCCTCACGGAGCTGCGCACGACGCAGGCCCAACTGGTGCAGCGCGAGAAAATGGCGAGCTTGGGCGAGCTGACGGCCGGCATTGCCCACGAGATTCAAAATCCGTTGAACTTCGTCACCAACTTCGCCGACGTGAGCACCGAGCTATGCCACGAAGCGCAGGAAGTAGTGGCCGGCTCAGCTTACCCGGTTCCGCAAAAAGGGGCTTTAGCTGAGCTATTAAGCGATTTAGGCGAAAATCAAGTCAAGATTACGCAGCACGGGCAGCGGGCGGCCAGCATTGTGCGGGGCATGCTGGAGCACGCCCGCGCCAGCACCGGCGAGCGTCAGCCCACCGACGTGAACGCGCTGTGTGAGGAATATCTGCGCTTGGCGTATCAGGGCTTGCGGGCCAAGGACAAGACTTTCAACGCCACGCTAGCCACGGATTTAGCCCCCGATTTGCCCCTGGTTACCGCTGTAGGCTCGGACTTGGGGCGGGTGCTGCTCAACCTCCTGACCAACGCTTTTTATGCCGTGCGCCAGCGCCAGCAGCAAGGCGCCGAAACCAGCTACGTGCCTACCGTGCGCATCAGCACCTGCCATGCAGGCAACCAGGTTGAAATACGGGTGCAGGATAACGGCACCGGCATACCCGCGCACGTGAAGGAAAAGATATTTCAGCCCTTTTTCACCACCAAGCCCACGGGCGAGGGCACGGGCCTGGGTCTTTCTCTCAGCTACGACATCATCACCCAGGGCCACGGCGGCACGCTCACCGTTGACAGTAAGGAGGGCGCAGGCAGTACATTTTGCATCACGCTGCCCGCGTAAATAATTGAGTGGTGAAAAGGGATATTATTACGCTTTGGTTAGCCCTTATGATAAGCAGGCCGTGCATCCTGACAGCCGCCCACTAACTAGTATTGCCGCTGAAGAGCCGAAGCAGAAACCGAAGCATCGTCAGCTAAAAAAGCCCCCCACAAACGGCAGCGCTACCTCTGGGGGCTTTTATTCCAGCTGCTGAGCCGTCGAGGCTGGCCGGTCGTTGGCGGGTTTGCAAATGCGCACGAAATCGGTATCAGAATGGGCTTTCAGGAAGCTGGCCTGCAACAGACCTATTTCCTTCTGCCATATCCTGCAAAGGATTTGTTGTATTTTCACCCTTAGTCAGTCCGCAGGCCCTACAGTGCAGATGTAAGACTTACATAGTCCACTCTAACGTCGGAGTAGCACATGATACCCTATTGGCTTCAGTCACTGTTGGCCCCAGGCCTTGTACTTTCTCTGCTCTGCTGCTCGTGCCAGGAGAAAAAAGCTGCGCCCTCGCGCCAAGCGTTGAATAAGCTAAATCTTAGGTCCGGCCAGCTCATTACCTGCGGCCCGCCGAATCAACAGCTTGGCTCCCTAACCTTTCCCATTGCCTGCCGCACCGAAACCCAGGACGACTTTGCCTTAGGCCTAAAGCTGCTGCATTCCTTTGAATATGAGGAAGCGGAAAAAGTCTTTGCGTCCATCATCAGTGAGCAGGCAACCTGCCCGATGGCTTATTGGGGCGTGGCCATGAGCACGTTTCATCCGCTCTGGACGCCTCCCTCCGAGGCTGAGCTACGGAAGGGCGCCAACGCCCTGGCCATCGCGCAAGCCCTGCCGCCTTCCTCGCCAAAGGAAGCAGCATACATCAATGCCTTAGCCGCTTTCTACCAAGATTGGGCGACGGTCGGCCACCGGCCCCGGTGTCTGCGCTTTGCCCAGGCGATGGAAAAGCTTGCCGCCCGCTACCCCGACGATCCGGAAGCCACCATTCTGTATGCCCTGGCCCTGACGGCCGCCGCTGATCCGACCGACAAAACGTTTGCTCAGCTCAAAAAGGCTGGCAGCCTCCTCACGGCGCTGGCACCGAAATACCCCAACCATCCGGGTATTATTCATTACCTCATTCATGCTTATGATGTGCCGGCGCTGGCCCCGCTGGCCTTGCCCGCAGCGCGCAAATACGCATCGGTGGCACCATCGTCAGCCCATGCCTTGCACATGCCCTCGCATATTTTTACCCGCCTGGGGCTCTGGAATGAAGCGGTAGCCTCGAATCTTGGTTCAGTGGCTGCCGCTCAGTGCTATGCTGAGCAGGCGGGCCTAAAGGGCCATTGGGACGAAGAACTGCACGGTCTGGATTACCTTATGTATGCTTATCTGCAACAGGGCGACAACCCGCGCGCCAAGCAACAGTGGACCTACCTGCAATCGATTACTGCCGTCGAGCCTCTCTCCTTCAAAGTGGCTTATGCTTATGCGGCTATTCCTTCTCGGTATGTACTAGAAAACCGGCAGTGGCAGCAGGCAGCGGCGTTGGAAGTGCCCGGCGCACTTGTTCCGTGGGAGCAGTTTCCCTGGCAGCGGGCCATTCTTCACTTTACCCGGTTGCTGGGCGCCGTGCATACCGACAACAAGGCCGCCGCCCAGGCAGAATGGGCGGCTTTGCAGCGCCTGGAAACCATTCTGAAGCAGCAAAAAGATGCGTACAAAGCCCAGCAAGTGCATGTCCAGCTGACGACGGGTGAGGCGTGGATGCGGTGGCAGGAAGGCAAGCTAGAGGAGGCGGAAGCGCTGATGAGGCGCGCTGCGGCCCTGGAAGACAGCACAGAAAAGCACCCCGTCACGCCCAGCGAAGTGCTGCCAGCTCGGGAGTTGCTGGGAGATATGCTTTTAGCGATGAACCGCCCAGGCGAGGCCTTAGCTGCGTACGAGGTCAATCTGCAGAAACATCCCAAACGATTTAATGGACTCTACAGCGCCGGGCTTGCGGCCGAGCGGGCTGGCAAGCTGAGCAAGGCCCGCAGCTATTATCAGCAATTGCTTTCCGTGGCCGCTGCAAGCGCCACCCGAACCGAACTCACGGAAGTACGGCGCTTCGTACAAAGTCAGGCGTCACCCAGCATTCACACTACTAATTCACCAAGTCTGGGGGCAAAAACGGCTTGATAATCGGGTACTAGTCGGGTTAAAATAGTCAGTTGAATACGACGGTTTAGCCTCAGAAAAACCATGATATGAAGTAACGACCGGGACGTTTTTCGATCAGGCTGAGGTGCAATAGGCAGGGTGCACTGAGGAAATTATCGACTTATTTTGACCCGACGCAATGCCTGCCTTCCCGTGTTGCTGGGGGCAAATATTGGCATTAGTGCGCGCAATAAAGGTTTTGAGGTTGACGCAGGCTTTTAGTTTAAAAACGAATCGAAGCGTTGGCGCAGAATAAAATTTGCGTTTCTGAAAAACGCGTCTTTACCTTTACAGTATCAATTCTTTCCCACTAAAAGGATTGTTTTTATACAGAGGCGTGGAGAGACAGGCTCGACGAAACGCCGGCAACCCCCAACACAATTGGAACGGTGCCAAGTCCTGACCATATAAAAACAAATTGCCGTGAAAAGCTCCCCCAGTACCCCCGCTTCCTCCGCCACGCTCGTTGCTGTACAGCATCGGTGTTGTATGATGTGTTGTTGTGCCATTGGTACGCCAATGGCGGGTGTGGTCGGCTAGAACGCCGGGAAAGACTCTGTTTTTTCTGCTAATCCACTGCCGAGGAAGGTAGCGTTGCGCCGCAAAGCAGCCCCGCCGACCTGTATCCATCCGGCAGCGCCCGCAGCCCCCGCCCGCTTGCCCATTCCGCCCCGAACGTCTTCGCGCTTCGGCCCCCGGTTTTAGGCTGGCTCCGCCCCAACCTTCCTTGTCAAAAGCTGCTGCGTGTTTCGCGGTAGTGCTAAGCCCAGCTGTGCACAAGTTGGGCCGCGAGGAAGAAAGCACGCGCCACTAAAGCTTTGTTTGCGGCGCGCCAGGGGCGAAAATCCACTTACTGCTACTGCCTGCTCGTCCTCTTCAGCATCTGTGCGCCCCTAAGCAGCGCGGGTTGGCTAGGGGCAAAATGAGGCCGGCCAGATGGGTTCATTCAACCCTTATCCTCTACTTCTTCCTCATGAAATCTTCTACTTTTCTGGCTTTGCCGGCCGCCGTCCTGCTGGCGGGCACTACCACGGGATTCGCGCAAACTACGGCCGCCCAGCCCGCCACCCAAACCGTAGCCGGCACCATCACCGACGCCGCCGACCGAAGTCCGCTGCCGGGCGTCACGGTCATAATCAAAGGCACGACCACCGGCGCCTCCACCGACCCTGGGGGCAATTTTCGTTGCCCATCCCCGCTGGCGGGGCCACGCTGGTTATCACCGCCATCGGCTATGTGCGGCAAGAGGTGCGCACTACCGGCGGCGAGCTGCGCGTGGCGCTGAAATCGGATGTGCAGCAGCTCTCGGAAGTGGTAATAACGGGCTACAGCGAGCAAAACCGCAAGGCCCTGACCAGCGCCATTTCCTCCGTAAAAGGCGACGCACTCAAGGACGTGCCCGCCGCCAGCCCCGACCAGCTGCTGCAAGGCAAAGCGCCCGGCGTGCAGGTATCAGCCAACTCGGGTGTGCCGGGCGGCGGCATTTTCATTCGGGTGCGGGGCAGCAACTCCGTCAATGCCAGCAACGACCCGCTTTACGTGGTGGATGGCGTGTTTATCAATAACACCAACCTGATTGCCACCGGCCTCGGCAACCAGGTGTCATCCAACCCTTTGGCCGATATCAACCCCCAGGATATCGAGAGCATCGAGATTCTGAAAGACGCCAACGCTACGGCCATTTACGGCTCGCGGGGGCAAATGGGGTGGTGCTCATCCGCACCAAGCGCGGTAAGGCCGGCGAAAAAACCCGTATCACTTTGGATACTTATCAAGCCGTATCCAACGCTCCCAAGCAGTACAAGCTGGTGACCGGCCCAGAGCTGGCAACCCTCGAAAATGAGCGGTTTTTGAACGATGGCGGCAACCCCTCGCTCTTGCCTTATCGGCCCGTAGCGGACGGAGGCCGGGGACTGCCGGAAGAGCAGCAAACCTACGACCGCCTCTCCGATGTGTTTCGCACAGCCCGCACCCAGAGCTACGAAGTATCGGCAGCCGGTGGCTCCGACAAAACGCAATTCTACATTGGCGCGGGCTATTTTGACCAGGAGTCTATTGCGCGGCCCAGTAAGTTCAACCGCTTCAGTTTGCGGGTAAACCTGGATAACTCCGTGACGGACAAGGTACGCATCGGCACGAGTACGGCCCTCACCCGCACTCAGCGCAACGTGAGCAGCAACGACAACAACCCCGTCGGCGTCATCAATTCGGCCCTGTTTCCGCGCACCAACCTGCCGGAGTACAACCCCGACGGCAGCTACGCCAAGTACGGCTCCTTCGACAATCATCAAGCCCTCATCGACAACCTTGATAACGACGCGGTGGGCACCCGCGTCATCTCGAACGTGTATGGCGAGTACCGCATTCAGCCAAATCTGACCCTGCGTAGCAGTTGGAGCATCGACTTCAACGACATGTACGAGAACAACTTCAACAACACGCTCATCCTGGCTGGCCAGCCCCGCGGCACCGCCTCCTCTTTCCTCTCCCGCGACATTACGCTGCTCAATGAGCAAACGCTGAACTACTCGGTCAACATCGGCGAAAATCACTTTATACAGGCATTGGTGGGCAATACGCTCCAGCGCAACACCTTCCAGCGCACGACCCTGGCCGGCCAGCAGTTCCCCGGCAACGACCTGCCTACCATTGCTTCCTCGGCCACCCAAACCGGATCTTCGGCTCGCTCACAGGCTGGTTTGGTGTCGTTTTTTGGCAAAGCAACTTACTCTTTCAAAGAGCGCTACACCGCCGACGTAAGCGTGCGGGCCGACGCCTCTTCGCGCTTCGGCGCCGACAATCGCTGGGGCTATTTTCCGGCCGTGGGCCTGGGCTGGCGCCTGGGCGAAGAACACTTTATCAAGGACCTGAACGTGTTTGAGGAGCTGAAGCTGCGTGCCAGCGTGGGCCGCACCGGCAACCAAGCCGGCATCAGCGACTTCGCTTCCCTGGGCTTGGTGCAGGGCGGCGCCAACTACCTCGATTTGCCCGGCACCACGCCCTTGCAGCTCGCTAATCCCAATTTGAGCTGGGAAAGCACCGAGCAGTGGAACGTGGGCCTCGACGCGGCCGTGCTGCAAAATCGCGTGATATTGGAGCTGAACTACTACGACAAATACACCTCCGGTCTGCTGCTGAACGTGCCCGTGCCGCGCAAAATCGGCTTCTCCTCAGTAGTAGAAAACTACGGCGCTGTCAGCAATAAGGGCGTAGAGCTGCAAGTCACGACCAACTGGCTGCCCAAGTCGGCGGTGCAGTGGAGCACTACGTTCAACATCGCTCGCAATGTGAACAAAGTGGAGAAGCTGGCCGCCCCGATTACAGCTGGCTCGCGTGATATTTTCCGGCTGGAAGAAGGCCAGTCTTTGTACTCATTCTGGCTGTATAAGCAAACCCGCGTGAACCCCGAAAGTGGCGACGCGGAGTACGAAGACGTGAACAGCGACGGCGCCATCACCGTGGCCGACCGCCAGCTGGTGGGCACGGCCTGGCCCGATTTCTTCGGGGGCCTCACCAACTCCGTGAATTACAAGGGTTTTGATCTGGGCTTCACGCTGAACTTTGAGCGGGGAGCAAAAATCATGAACATGAACCGCTTCTTCCTTGTGCACGGCGGCACCCAGAGCAACATTGGCTACTTGGCCAACCAGCTCGACCGTTGGCAGCAACCCGGCGACCAGACCGACATTCCGCGCCTCACCACCAACGCTGCCAGCAACAACTACGGCGGCGTGGTGCAGAATCTAAGCGACCGTTACCTCGAAGATGGCTCTTTCCTGCGCCTGCGCACGCTGTCGTTGGGCTATAGTGTGCCCAAAGAAGTCGTGGCCAAAACCCGTTTGAACTCGCTGCGCCTCTACGTGCAGGCCGCTAACCTGTTCACTATCACGCCTTACTCCGGCCTCGACCCAGAAGTAAACTCCCAGGGAGGCGTAGCCAACACCAAAAACTTCGACTGGGCCACTGTGCCCCAGCCCCGCACTTTCCAGGTAGGCCTCACGGTCGGACTCTAAGCCTTTGCTCGTCATGAAACATACGTTATATCGCCTCTTATTTGCGACGCAGGTTGCGGCCGTTAGTCTTAGCCTATCCGCTTGCAACGACCTGCTGGAGCCCCAACCCGTCCAGCAGCTACCCGCCGACCAGGCCATCACCGACGCCGGCAGTGCCCGCGCCGCCACCATCGGCGCCTACGACCGGGTGCAGGCGTATTACCAGCTCAACTGGCCCGTGCTGGGCTTTTTGCCCGGCGAAAATGTGCGCTTCAACGGCACGCTCAATCAGTTTTTGCAGATCGACCAAAACCAGCTCAGCGCCGACAACGTGCTGATTACGGAAGCCTGGACGCAGATGTATCAGGCGGTGAACGTCGCTAATAACCTATTGGCGGCGGTGCCCGACGTAAATGACCCGCTGCTGCCCGCGGCCGAGAAAAATCAACTGCTAGGCGAAGCTCATTTCCTCCGGGCACTGGTTTATTTTGACTTGGGCCGGGGCTGGGGCGGGGTGCCGCTTATCCTCACCCCCACCCGCACCAAGGAAAACGGCCAAGGCATCGGCCGCAGCACCCAGGCCCAAACCTACGACCAGGTGCTGGCTGACCTGACCGAAGCCGAAACCCTGCTGCCCGACGCTACCACGCGCAACCGCGCCGTGAAAACCACCGCCCGCGCCCTGCGCGCTCGTCTTCATCTCTACCGCCAGCAGTACGCCGAGGCCGAAACCTATGCTACCCAGGTCATCAGCAATGCCAATTACAGCCTGGTGACGCCTTACCGGTCCATTTCGACGGCGCCATTTCTGAGTCGGGAATCGGTGCTGGAACTAACGTTCAGCAACTCCGACGCGAACACCATGTGGAACAACTGGTTTCCCAGCGCGCTTGGGGGGCAATTTAACTTCCAGCCCGTGCCTACGGCTATTGCCTTGCTCAACGACCCAGCAGTGGGGGGCAATCGCTCGGCGCTGCTGGCTACTACCACCATTGCCGGAGCCAACGTAACCTATGGCAACCTGTACAGCCGCTCCGCCCAGCGCGACGACCCTAGCTACGTGCTCCGTTTGGCTGAGCAGTACCTCATTCGGGCCGAAGCCCGCGCCCGCCAAGGCAAACTCACGCAGGCCTTGGCCGACCTGAACGCCGTACGCGCCCGCGCCGGCGTGCCAGCCAGCACCGCCACTACCGCCGACCAGCTGCTGCTGGCCATCGAAAACGAGCGTAAAGTAGAGTTTGCCTTTGAAGCTGACCGCTGGTTTGACCTTGTGCGCACCGGCCGTGCCGGCACCGTGCTCGGTGTCACCGATCAGCGCCGCTGGCTGTTCCCATTGCCTTTCAACGACTTAGTAGCCGACCCCGCTTTGGAACAGAACCCAGGGTATTAAATAAATTACAATGCTACAATAGCCCGTCATGCAGAGCGCAGCGAAGCATCTCGCGTGTTTAGTTGGATTACTACTCTGCCATCAGCACGTGAGATGCTTCGCTGCGCTCTGCATGACGGCCTTTATTTATCCGTACCCGCATCTTCTTTCAACTACACCTTCCATGATCAAAACATACTTTTCGGCGGCGCTCCTGACGTTGGGATTAGCCTTAGCGACGCCGGCTGCGGCCCAAAACAGCTATTTTTTCCCTGAAGCGGCAGCGGGCTCCTTCGACCCGGCCATTCCCACGCCGGAGAAGTTTCTGGGGTACCCGATTGGCTCGCACTACACCCGCACCGACCAGATTGTGGCCTACCTGCGGGAGCTGGACCGGGTGTCGGATAAGGTGAGCTTGCGGGTGCTTGGCAACACGTTTGAGGAGCGGCCCCAAGTGGTGGCCACTATTACAACGGTAGCCAACCAGCAGAACCTGGACCAGTTGCAGCAGCAACGCCGCGCTCTGGTTGACCCCAGCCAGCCCGCGCCCGACTACAAGCGTTTGCCGGTGATTATAAGCCTCAACTACGGCGTGCACGGCAACGAAAGCTCCAGCTCGGAAGCCGCCCTGCTTACGGCTTATTACCTCACGGCCTCTACCAGCCCCGAAACCCAACAGTGGCTGGAGCAGTCGGTCATCACGATTGATCCGCTGGAAAACCCTGACGGGCGCGACCGGGCCTCACACTGGTTTGACCAGAGTAAGTCGTGGCCCGTGGTGACGGACCCGCTGGACCGGGAGCATACGGAGGCCTGGCCCGGTGGGCGCACCAACCATTTTTACACTGACCTGAACCGCGACTGGCTGCCGCTAACGCAGCCCGAAAGCCGGGCCCGCATGGCGTTTCTGCACGAGTGGTACCCCAATGTCATGATTGACTTTCACGAAATGGGCACCAACAGCACGTACTATTTTGAGCCCACCAAGCCCCTGAGCACCGAAAACGACCTGATCCCGCGTGCTACTTATGAGGTGCTAAACGTGCGTTTGGCCAAGTATCACGCCCAGGCCCTGGATAAGCTCGGCGCTTTATACTGGACCAAAGAGCAGTTCGATAACCTGTCGCCCATCTACGGCTCCACCTATCCTGATTTTCAGGGCGGTGTGGGCGTCACGTTTGAGGTGGGCAGCTCCCGCGGTCTGGCTCAGGAAGGCACGAATGGCGTCGTGACGTTTCCCTTTACCATTCGCAGCCACGTGGCTACGGGGCTGGCCACCGTGCGAGGGGCCGTTGAGGAGAAAGATCTGTATCTGCGCCACCAGCGCGAGTTTTTTGCCTCGGCGCTGACTTCCGCCAAGAAGTTTCCGACCAAAGCCTACGTTTTTGGAAGTGCGAAGGACGAAACTCTCACCAACCGCTTCCTCGACCTGCTCTTGCAGCACAAAATTCAGGTGCACGAGCTGGGTAAAACGGTAACGCTTGATAAGCAAACGTTTGAGAAGGGCAAGACCTACGTAGTGCCCACCGCCCAACCGCAATATCGCATCGTCAACTCCCTCTTTGAAGAGCTGACTACGTTTCATGACAGCGTATTCTACGACGTAACTGGCTGGAGCCAGGCCCACGCCTACGGTCTGCCGGTAAGCAAGCAGAAAAACACGAGCCTGGTGCAGGGCGCGCCCATCACAACGCCCAAAGCGTTGGTTGGCAACGTGCTGGGGGGCAAAAGTAGCTACGCCTACCTCTTGCCCTGGACCGATTACAACGCCCCGAAAGCCCTGGTAGCCTTGCAGCGCGCCGGCGTCACGGCCAAGGTTGCTTTTAAGCCATTCCGCGCCGGCTCGGCTTCTCAACCCACCGATTTTGGCTATGGTACCGTGGTAGTACCAGTGGCAGGCCAGAAGCTGCCGGCCGATTCGGTATTTCAGGTATTGAGCCGGGTAAGCAAGCAGGCGCAGGTCACGTTTACGAGCGTCACAACTGGGTTTAGTGTGGGTGGTATCGACCTGGGTTCCAACAACGTGCGCACGGTGCCCGAAGCGAAGGCCGCGATGCTGGTTGGGGCGGGCACCACGGCCTCGGAAGTCGGCGAAGCTTGGTTTGTGGCCAGCCAGCATTTGGGGCTACCCTTGAGTAAGATAGAAGTAAGCAATGTGAGTCGGGCGCCGCTGGGCCGCTACACCAGCCTAGTGCTCGTGGGGGGCAATTATGGCGCGCTGGACAAAGTAACTGTGGACAAAATCCGGCGCTGGGTGCAGGAGGGCGGCACGCTTATTACTTTGAAGAACGCATCTGAATGGGCCGTTAAGCAAGGCATCGTCAAGGAGAAGCTGTTGATTCCGGCCAGTGGCGGCTGGGTCGATACCACGGCTGTGCGCACAGCCACCACGGCCCCAACTACAGCAGGTAAAAAGGGCAAGGAGACCGCCAGCACTGCACCCCAGACTTCGCGCCGCACCGATTTTGTCGATCAGGAGCACGAGGGCACCCGCGCCATTGCCGGCTCCATCTACCGCGCTGATGTGGACCTGACCAACCCCATTGCCTTCGGCCTCACCGACCGGCGCTTGTACGTATTCCGCAATGGCACCACGTTCCTGCGCCCCAGCCGCAACCCCTACGCCACCGTGGCTCAGTACGCGGCTACGCCGCTGGTCAGCGGCTACGTATCAAAGGCTAACCTGAAGCAGATCAGCAACTCAGCGGCGATTGTGGTAAGCAAGGTAGGAGCCGGTCGGGTGATCCTTTTCGCCGACGACCCCAACTTCCGTCACTACTGGCACGGTACGGCCCGCCTCTTCACCAACGCCCTGTTGCTGGGGCCGCTGCTGAATTTGCCCGAAGGCCCGGCTAGCATTTCGGCGGAGGAAGAGTAGAGTTAAAACTTAGTATCGGGCTGTTTCATAACACTTTATTGGATTCGCTGACACAGAAACACAGCCGATGGATAGATGGCTATTTCGTCGGGGCTGCTTTGCGGGGCCTGAACACGATTCGGAAAGCTCGCAGCGCCGCCGGGTGATAGATGGTGGCGTGCGTTTCTTCTGGCATCGCCTGATAGTAGTGGGTAAGCTTGGCAGGGGCCGCACTCTTCAGGATGGCAGCAAAGCGCTGGGTGGTGGGGGCCGTTTCCGTGTCGCTGCTGAAGGCTACATATAGTGTCTTCGCCGGTCCGGCATAAGTCCGTAATATCTTGTCGGCCTGGGCAACCAGCTGGCTGTTATTCCACCACAAACTCGGGTCGAAGGCCACGTAGGTATCGAATAGGTCGGGCTCCAGCAACAAGGTTTCGACCACAAACAGGCCAGCCAAAGACTCCCCCACGATGGCAGTCTCAGCGGTGGTGCGGTAGCGCTGCCGGATGGCGGGCATCAGCTCCGTGCGGATAAATTTGCGGAAGGCTGCCGACCCACCTACCCGGGGGGCAATTTTCCGGTCCTCGGCGTTGGTGGTGGGCCCGGTCGTATCCCGCCGCCGCTCCGTATTCTCAATGCCCACCACAATAAATGGCCGCATGGTGTTGTTGCCGGTGCCAACCTGCACCAGACCAGCCACATGCAGGAAATCTTCTGCCATGCCGCCATCGGGCATGTACAGAACCGGCAGCCGCATGGTTGCCGAGTCCGCGTAGCCCGGTGGCAGGTACACGTTGATGCGGCGGGTTTCCCCAAGGGCGCTGGAGACGAGCGTAAAGGTCTGCCCTATCGTCAGCGGGGCGGCCTGGTTTTGCGCGGCGGTGGGTTGGCTGTAAACGACGCCTAGCAGCAGGAGCATAAGCGGAAGTAGAAAGGTATATTTCATTTTGAACTCGGGACAAGACTGAATCCTATTGCTTTGACTTAAGAAGGTGCTCTAACGAAACTGCTTTACCAACGACCACAGGGATCGGCCTTTCTAGCCCTTTCTCTTGCGATGGCTACCGGAACAATAGCGTAGCCACTGCATTAGCAATGAGAATTGCAGTAGAAGCCAAAATTGAGTCGGTGAACAATCCCGGCGGGAACGTCGGAAAAGATGTGGTACCCTTGCCAGGGTTGCGGTGGGTCGCTGATGCAGTCATAAGATTTTTTCCGGAAGGTTGATTTTAGTTGTGGGCAGAGAGGATGCAAGTGAGGTCGTGATATTATTAATCATCCTCTAAGGCTTGATCCTCTCCCAGCTAGCAGGTACCGAAGCGTGCGCAGGGCCCCAACAAGGAGATAGATACTCCTATTTTAAATTCGACGGCGCGCAATCTATTTCTAATAAAATAGGAAGAAATAAAGTAACTTTAAAAGTTATCTAATACCTTATTAGTCAGATTTCGAAGCCTTTATTTCCTCTTGCAGCTCCCCTTTATCCAGTCCTGCTTGGACCATCTATCACTGTACTATGAAGCTGCCTACTTCCAAGAACGATGTCAGAGGCTAGAAGACCGATCCCCAGTCCTAGCTACTGCGCTTTTCTGCCCCCGCCTGCTTCTGGTTGGTATCCCGATCGGGCTATATGGCCGCAGACAATGCCCCTATTTATTCCTGAACCAGTGAGCGGCGATAAAGTCAGCGAGCCTCGCTGCTCGCCGGTACCTCAGATCATCCCCAGCATTCGTCAAAGTCTCAAGTATGATTAGAAACTGTACTCTGATTACACTATTCGTCGTGGGTTTGCTGCTGGGTTGGGTCCATCCCTTAGCGGCGCAACGCACCCAAATTCGGGGATTCGTAGACACCTACGCTACTTACCAGAAAGGGCAAGTGAACTTTGGCCTGGGTGAGCAGGACTTATTTATCACGTCGGAAATAACGCCGCGCTTATCCTTTCTGGGCGAAACCGTGTTTAAGTTTTCGCTGGCCTCTCCCACTGATTTCGCCATTAGCATTGAGCGCATCATCCTCAAGTACAATTATGCGGGTAATCACAGCTTCCTGATTGGCAAGCACCACACCCCGTCAATTACTGGAATGATACCTACCATCATGGCCGGGTGTTTTTCCCCACAATCGACCGGCCCTTGCTGTTTGCCCAAGGCATCGTGCCTCTGCACACGACGGGGGTTAGCTTACAGGGGCAGAATCTGGGGGCGCTCCGCTTCGGCTACGACGTGATGGTGGGCAACGGGCTGGGGTCAGGAGAGCTATTAGACAACAACAGCTTCAAGTCCCTGACCGTTGCGGTGCACGTGAAGCCCAGGGATGGATGGCGTATGGGTGCTTCCCTCTATCATGATGTTATCTCTAAAGGAAGTGTGCTGCACAATCACTCAGGCGGCATCAGCACCCGGGCCCTAGCCAAAATCAACCAAAACATTCTGACCGCTTCCTTCGCCTACAATGACTCTGTGTTCACGAAGAAATATGAGTTGCTAGCCGAGAGCAGCATGGCCTTAAACAAAGCCGATAGCCTGGGAAGGCAAAACACCATCGCCTCCTACGCTTACGCGGGTATCCGGCTGACCGATAAAATCATCCCTTACATCCGGGTAGATGATATTCAGTACCGCCAGGAGGAAGTGTATTTCTCGGACCGCAACGTGCAGTCCTTCACGGGCGGAGTTCGTTATGAACTCAACTACTTGGCGGTGGTCAAGTTAGAATACCAGCGCATAAAAAGCCACCGAGCCACGGCGGTAGATAGAGTATCGTTTCAGATAGCCGTGGGCTTTTAATTAACAACGTTATGACGTGGGTAGGTCGACTACTTTTCCTGATAGTATTTCTTAGTATAGGCACCTGTCTGCCCGCCCGGGCGCAGGTATTGCCTCTGGTGGTGATTGCCAATAGCAAAGGGGCGCCGGCGGAAATGAAAATGGCTCAGCTGAAAGCCGTCATGCGGGGCGAGCGATTGCGCTGGCCCGATGGAAGTAAAGTGGTTATTGCTTTGATGAAGAGCAGCACGCCCATTGGCGTCAATACCGGCCAAAAGATTTATAACATGAGCGCCAATGAATTAAATAAGTACTGGCTGGCCCTCGTCTTCCAAGGGAAAGCGGATGCGCCAAACTTCTTTAATTCCGAAGCCGAACTGGAAGAGTTTATCGCGCAGACCACAGGAGCCATTGGCGTGGTGAATCAGCCTCCCACCGGCGGCAAAACTATCCTCATCGATGGAAGAAAGTCGCTGTAAGTATGCGTCGCCATTCCCTACTGCTGCTCGTAGCTTATGCCAAATAGCTTGAAATGGTCCTTGCTCCTCCCCAGTTTTAGGCTCTTGCGCCTGACGGTCAAGACCAAGATATGGATGACGGTGACCAGCATCGTTCTCCTCTTTTCCTTCTTCGTGATGTTTTATCTGCCCACGATTCAGGAGCGGTATCTGCTGAACAACTTCAATAAGGAAGTGCAGAACCACGCCAACACGGTCGCGTTAGGGGTAAAGATTGCGATGACGGAGCAAAATTTTGAGGGCGTGCAGACGGCGATGGATTTCGTCAAGCAAGATCCGCTCTTACAGTTTGTGAGCTTGCTGCAAACCGATACGATTTGGAATAACCAGCACACGAAGTATCAAATCAAGCGAACTGTATTTAAAACCTACCCGACGAACCAGGTGGTTGCGGTGCAGGCAACTTCCAACGATACAACGGTGATAAAGCGGGCGCCTTTCAGCACGCCCATGATGAGCGGCGAAATCCTGTTGGCCTCCTCTACCCGGGATATCATTCAAAGCCGCAAGCAGATTCGGCTGACATCTCTGCTGTTTAGCTTCCTGGTATTCAGCATCGGTATCATCATTGGCTTCGGCTTAGCCCGCAATATCTCCGTGCCCGTGCTGGAGCTGCGAGACGCGGCTACGCGCGTGGGCCGGGGCGACCTCACCCAGCGGGTCTATAGCAGATCGCGCGATGAGATTGGGGAGCTGGGGATTGCCTTCAATAAAATGGTTACCGACCTGTCCCTGGCTCGGCAGGAGGTGGAAGATCGCACCCGCGAGCTGCTGCTGGAAAAGAAAAAGTCCGACGAGTTGCTGGCTGACCTGCGAAAAACGCTGACCGACCTTAAAGAAACCCAGGAACAACTCATTCGCCAGGAGAAGCTGGCCTCGATGGGGCAATTGACCAAAGGGCTGGTCGACCGACTCCTGAACCCACTAAACTACGTCAGCAACTTCGCCGCTTTGTCCAACGAATTCCTGAAGGAAAGTAAAGAACTGCTAACCAGCCCACCCTACGTCGCCGATGACTACGTGCAAACCGAGGTAATCCCACTGCTTACAATGGTTGAGCATAACACCGGAAAAATTGAAGAGCACGGCTTCAGCTTAACCAGAATAGTCCGAAGCATGGATAAGCTGTTGCAAGCCAAGTCCGACATCTTTATTGAAACCAAAGTCAACGCCTTTATCGAAGCCCAGCTACTTACTTATGAGAAGGAAAACCAGATAACCAGTAAGGGCATCTCCGTGGAATTTATAAAAGACATAGCACAGCCTACCTGCTGCGTGAACATCCTACCGGCGGAAATGACTTTGGTGCTCGTGAACCTGCTCAATAACGCGGTCTATTCTTTACAGGAAAAGTTGCTATTAGGGGAGCCTTTTGCCCCCAGGTGCTAGTGACAACGTCTTTCTCCCCGGCAGGCGTGGAGATCAGCATCCAGGACAACGGTCAAGGCATTTCCGCGGTAGATAAAGCCCAGTTATTCTCTCCATTTTTCACGACCAAGCCTACCTCCAAGGGAACTGGCCTAGGACTATTTATTAGTCAGGACATTATCAAAACTCATAAAGGGAATTTAACCGTTGAGTCGGAGCCAGCTGGATGGACTCGTTTTATCATTTCCTTGCCTTTATCAATACCAGTTTCGTGATACTATAATCCATACATAGATGAACCGGAGGTAAATCTTTTGTTGGTAAAAGCAAAAACCTCCATCGGCAAGGTGCCAATGGAGGTTTTTAGCAGAGAGGATGGGATTCGAACCCACGATGACCTTTTGAGCCATACACACTTTCCAGGCGTGCTCCTTCGACCACTCGGACACCTCTCTGGATGGGAAAGCGGTGGCAAAGTAACGCCCCTTTTTCCGCAAACGCAAGCTAGCCGCGGAAGTAGCCTTCAGCGGAGATTGGGTTAGAGGGTAATTTCGCCGCGCAGGTTGCTGGTGAGCAAGCGAATGGTTTCTGGGGGGCTTTTTTTCTGACCCAGCACAAACATGAGTTTGGTGATGGCGGCTTCGGTGGTAATGTCGTCGCCGCCCAGTACGCCGCGGGCCAGCAGCGAAGCGCTGGTTTCGTAGCGGCCCTGCTCTACGCGGCCTTCTTCGCACTGACTCACGTTCAGGACGTGAATACCGCGGGCCTGGGCGGTTTCGAGGCAGCGCAGAAACCAGGGTTGAGTTGGTGCGTTGCCCGAGCCGTAGGTTTCGAGAATACAGCCCGCAGACCTTCAACACCAAGAATTGCACCCACCACCTTTTCAGTTATGCCGGGGAAAAGCTTGAGAATGGCCACGCTCTCGTCGAGGTGGGTGTGCACGCGCAGGGGCGCCGTGGGCAGGGGGCGAATAATAGCATCGTTGAAGTCGAGATGGATGCCCGCTTTAACCAGGGGGGGCAAATTTTCGCTTTTGAAAGCGGCAAAATGCTGACTCTCCACCTTTTTGGCCCGGGTACCGCGCAGCAATAAGGTGTTGAAGAACAGGCTGACTTCGGGCACGCGGGCCGAGCCATCGGGGTGGCGGGCGGCGGCAATGTCGAGGGCCGTGATGAAGTTGCGGCGTGCATCGGTGCGGATGCGGCCTACGGGTACCTGCGCGCCGGTAAATACCACGGGTTTCGCCAGGTTTTCCAGCAGATAACTCAGCGCGGAGGCCGAGTAAGCCATGGTATCGGTACCGTGCAGCACCACGAAGCCATCGTACTGGTCGTACAGGTCGCGGATGATACTGGCCATGAGCGCCCAGTCGGCCACGGTCACGTTTGAGGAGTCGATGGGATGCGGCAGGCTCAGCACCGACACGCGCATGCGCAGATGACGCAGCTCGGGCATCAGCTTGCTGACCTGGCGAAAGCGCATGGGGGCCAGCTCGCCGCGCTTGTTGTAGGCCATGCCCACCGTGCCGCCCGTGTACAGCACCAGGATGGAAGCGCTAACCTGCCCGTCGTGGGCGGCGGTCTGAATATCAACGATAGGGAACAAGGCGGAAGGGGCTATAAGTTGAACAGGGCCTGCGCATTGCGCGTGGTAGCAGCGGCCACTTCTTCCACGTCTTTTTGCAGCAATTCGGCTACGCGCCGGGCTATCAGGGGCAGATAGCCGGGCTCGTTGCGCTTGCCGCGGTGCGGTACGGGCGCCAAGTACGGGCAGTCGGTTTCGAGCAACAGATGCTCTAACGCCATATCGGGCAGTACCTTGTCGGAGCCGCCGTTTTTAAAGGTTGCCACTCCGCCGATGCCTAGCTTAAACCCAAGCTTAATAGCGCGCTCGGCCTCTTCCTTAGTTCCTGAAAAACAATGAAAAACGCCCCCCAGACTGCCATCCTGCGCTTCTTCAATAAGGTCGGCGGTTTCGGTGAAGGCCTCGCGGGTGTGCAGCACGAGGGGTAGCTTAAACTTTTTGGCCAGACCAATCTGGACGCGCAACGCTTCCTGCTGCTGGGCAAAAAAGGTTTTGTCCCAGTGCAAATCGAGGCCGCACTCCCCTACCGCCGCAAACGGGCGCTTGCCCAGCCAATCTTCCACCTGGTACAGCTCTTTCTCGAAGTGCTTGCCCACCGAGCACGGATGCAGCCCCATCATGGCGAAGCATTGCCGGGGAAAGCGGGCCTCGGTTTCGAGCATACTATCGACGCTGGTGTGGTCGATGTTCGGCATGACGATGGTGGTAACGCCGGCCTCGAAGGCACGGTGCAGGGTGGCGTCGCGGTCGGTTTTGAACTGCTCAGAGTAGATATGAGCGTGCGAATCGGTCAGGTGCATGGGGTGGAATGCGGGTGGTGAAGCAAATGTACGGCACGGCGCGTTGTAGCCGGAGCCTCACCCCCAGCTCCATTGCTTACGAGTACGTACGACCTTTCCAGTTGAAGCGCCGGCCCAGGAGCCGAAACCCGATCAGGCTCACCGTAAGCCAAACGGTATAAAGCTCGAAGGCAGGCAGCAGTTCCAGAGGCGCGCGCAAGCCCACGCGCCGAAAAACGATGGCAGCTAATAGCCCCTGAGCCAGCATTTTGCCCCCAGCACCGCCAACGCCGGTCCGGGTCCGGCTAGCCACGCCAAGGCAAGCACGCCCAGGTAAAAATTACCATAAACCAGCAAGCCCAGCTTCAAACCCCAAGGCAGGGCCTCGACGCCGCGCAGCCAACGCCGACGCTGGTGGAGCAAGCCCAAAGGTGTAGCAATGGGCAGGGACAGGGCCAGAACTTCGGGTCGGAATACATTGCAGAAGCCAAAGCCGCGCACTACTATGGCCTTAAACAGCTCAAAATCCTCGGTTACGGAAAAAGGCAGCGCCTCGTAGCCGCCAGTGGCCTCGTAAGCTTCGCGGGTCACGAGCATGTTATTGCCCATGGCCGTCACGGGCTTTCCCAGATCGGTCACTACCTGCACTAAGCTCAACGACAGCAGCCAATCCAAGCCCTGAAGCCGGTCGAAAAGCCGGGGGCCGCGCACAACGGTGAGGCCCGTAACGGTACCGATACCCGGCCGGGCATACGCCAGCATACCCGACAGCCAGGTGCGAGGCACGGCAATATCGGCATCGGTAATAAAGAAAAAGTCGGTGGTGGCGGCGCGGGCGAGGTGAGCCAACACATTGGCTTTGCCACGGGCGGCTCCCAACGTTTCGGTGATGGAAATACAGCGAAAAAGCCCCCCATAGCCCTGCATTGCTTCTTCGGCATGGGCACGCGTCTGGTCGGTGGAGCCATCGTCGCCGAGCAGTACTTCCACTAGCGCAGCGGGGTAATCCAGCGCCCGAACAGCACTCAGGCAGCGCCCAATAGCGGCTTCTTCGTTGCGGGCAGCAATCAGAATGCTAACGCGTGGCAACGGCTTTGCTACGGGAGCAGGCTTCGCCCCTTTTCGCAGCGCAAATAGCAGCGTTGAAACCAGCATCACCCCAAACCAAATCCCAAAATACCCTGTGAGCAGCGCCAGCATGAAATGGTGAGTGGTGAGATAGTGAATTTGCTGTTCTGTTTGCGCTATCTGAGCGGTTTGCGCCGTAATAACAGCAAACTCACTATTTCACTACTTTAAAGAGAAGCGAAGGTAAAGCCCTGCTCCGCAAAATGCGCCAGATAGCGCGGCAGCACAAAGCGCAGGTTGCGCCTGGCCTTCTGGCTATCATGAAACACGACAATATCGCCGGGGCGGGTGGCGGCTATGGACTGATGCAGGCAGCGCTCGGCGGGCAGATTTTGGTCGTAGTCCTGGGTCAGCACCGACCACATGATCAGGCGATACTGCGGACGCAAGCGGCGCAGCAGCGGCCAGGTTAGCCGACCGTAAGGCGGGCGCAGCAAGGGCCGCTTACCGGCTTCCAGCAAGCTCCGCTCCGTCAGTACTTGCTGGCACTGAGCTACATCCTGCAGATACGTAGCGCGCGAATGAGCCCAGGCGCTCAGATGATGATGGGTGTGGTTGGCGAGGCGGTGTCCTTCGGCTACCGTGCGCTGAGCAATGCTGGGGTAGCGCTGCACATTGTCGCCTACGCAGAAAAAGGTTGCGCTGGCCTTATAATCAGCTAGCTGATCGAGCACCCAGGGCGTTTCTTCGGGAATGGGGCCGTCGTCGAAGGTTAAATACAGAATACGCTCCGCCGTCGGGTGCTGCCATTCGCAACCGGGAAACAACGAATGTAAGAGAGCGGGCGGGCGAGTAAGCATAGGGTTTAATACACTGACGGATAAGATGTTATTTGTTCAATTGTTTAGCTTAGGCCATCATTCATATAGGTATAAGAAACCCCATTTACTTTTTTATTACCTCCTGCAGGCAGGACCATAGCTGCTCGGCGCTTCGCTCCCAGGAAAAACGCTGCACATTTTCCAGGCCACGCGCTATCAGGCGCTGCCGCAGCTCAGGGTTCGTATCGAGCTGCTCGAGGGCATTGGAGATGTCGGCCACATCAACAGGATCAACCAATAAAGCACCTTCCAGGCCGGCTACTTCCGGCATGGAGCTAACACGGGAGGTAATGACAGGGCAGCCGCTGGCCTGGGCTTCAACTATGGGGATACCAAAACCCTCAAAGTAAGGAACATACGCGCAGCCGCGGGCGGCGGCATACAGTTGCACCAACTCTGCGTCGCTCACGCGGCCAGTGAGCCGGACTGCCTCTCGGTGGCGCATTTGCTGGTACACTTCGAAGATGGGGCCCGCTTTCCAGGCCTGCCGCCCCACAATAAGCAGCTGCGTAGCGGAGCCCGTATGGGTCTTGAACGCCTCAAAAGCCCGCAGCAGATTGACCAGGTTTTTGCGCGGCTGCAAGGCTCCCACAAATAAAATATAGGGCTGCTGCTGGCTAAACCTGGCGCGGGTAGCGGCCTGCTCCGGAGCGGCCTGGGGGGCAAAATTGCCCCCCAGCGCATTATAAACCACTCTTATGCGGTCGGCGGCGAGGCCATAAGTCTGCATCAAATCCTGCTTGGTCGCCTCCGATACGGCAATTACCCGCGCGGAGGCCCGCACGAAGCGCGGCATAAAAAAGTGGTAGTAGCGGCGCACCAGCCAGCTTACATCCTGCGGGAAATGCTCGAACGCCAAGTCGTGGACCACCGTTACGCGGGGCACCGAGGTAGCCAGCGTGGTGAAGCCATCTGTGCTCAGAAACACGGCCGGCTTGTGCCGACGGAGCCACGCGGCTACGGCACCTTCAAACCAGGCCACAAACAGAAGCGGATGGCGGGCCGGCGGCGACAGCACGTGCGGTATTACGTTGGCGGCAAACACATAACGCGCGTCGTAGGGCCGGTCGAAAAGGAAATGAAATGTGTGCTCCGGATGCTGGCGCACCACCCGACTCAGCGTTTCAAAAGTGAAGCGTCCGATTCCCTCCAGCGTGTCGCCCGGCAACAGAAAACGGGTGTTGACGGCTATGTGTAGAGGGCTGGGGGCATTTTTGAAAAGGTTAATGAGCTATAATTTGATGTAACTTCAGCTTAAGCGGGAAGTAAAATCTTAGACCGTCATGCAGAGCAGAGCGAAGCATCTCGCGTGTTTATTTGGGTTACTAACCTCTCATCAGCACGCGAGATGCTTCGCTCTGCTCTGCATGACGGTCTAAGAGGACAGCTTTAAGCTGATTGCAGGGTGGTACTTCATTTCACGAACACAAAATTATCGGAGTCAATCTGCTCAGCTTGCAGATAGGCATCAAGGTCGGCGCAGACGATAAGTTGTCCATCGGGGCCGATGCGGTGCGATTGATAGCCTAATTCGCGGAGCAAGGCCGCTGCTTGCTGGTGGCCGGTATTATGGCGCTTGGGCTCCAGATATTCCAGCACGACGGCCGGCGCGGCGCGCTCCAGCAGCTTCACCGCCCCTTTTATCACCTTTAGCTCTGCTCCTTCCACATCAATTTTCAGCACCGCGGGCACTTGACCGGAGCGCGTGAAGAACTCATCGAGCGTCACGGCGGGCACGGTGATTTTGGTAGGCTTGAACTCCTTAAACCATTTTTCACCCTCAAACTGCTTTACATCCAGCGAGTTGAATTCGTTGTACAGAATAGGAAACTCGTAAAAGGAAATGGTTTCCTGCTGGTCAGAAACGGCGCAGTGGTGCGCCTTCACAACGGCGGCAGCGGCTACGTTTTGGCCTAACACGGCGTGGGTCGTGGCCGATGCCTCGAAGGCAATCACCTGCCCCTTTGGGCCAACCAGTCGGGCCGCCAGCAGCGAGAAGTAGCCAAAATGTGCGCCAACGTCCGCAAATACGTCACCGGGCTGCAGGCGCTGAATAAGGAAGCGAGCTAGACGAATCTCTGAATCGTGGGACTTGCCGCCGGTGAGGTAAATATCAGTACCGGCGGGCAACACGACCGTCATAGGAGTGCCAAAGAAGGTATCGGCCTGCTTCATCACACCTTTTTTGGTGGCCCGATAGCGCAGCAAACGAAACCCAATTGCATACAAGTAACGGCCCGGCGCTCGGAGCAGCCGGAGCAGCTTGGAGGCCGTTGCCAGCTGCTCTACGCGCTCGAGTTGGTGCAGCAAATCGGTATTCATAGGAACAAATCAAATACAATAGAACAAAGAGCCGGGAGTCTGGGGCGGCTTTATGGAGCGTTGGGGGGCAATTTTGCGCCGGCCCCAAGCCGCAGAAACGACTTCAGCTCAGCCAAGGGCACTAAGCCCAGCACCACACTAAGCACGCCAAAGCCAATGGTTGCCAGCAGACTTTCCAGCAGCCAGTGCAGAGCCAACGTTTGCTGCAAACCGTACCAACCCGCGCACAGCAGCAAAAAGCCCCCCAGCAGCTTTCCCAGCAACAGCCACGGCACAGCCACCCCCGCCCTATTCTGCACCAGCCACACGTAGCCACCCGACACCAGCACGGCGCAGCCGAGCGTATTCAGCGCGGCGGCTACGGCTCCAAAGCGAGGCAGTAGCATCAGGTTCAGGCCTACATTGAGTGCTAGGCTCAAGGCTACCAGCCAACTTACCGTTTTCACGTAGTGCGTACTGTTGAGCAGAGAGCTGTAGATGGCAAAGAACCCGTGCACGAGCACATTCAGGAATAATATCTTGAGGCACAGCGTCATACGGGCCAGCTCGGCGGGGTGCTGTGGGTAAACTGCCAGAATAGTACCTCTCCCCGAAACAGTACGAAGGCGCAGGCCAGCAGCAGCGGCAGCGTAACAATGCGCTGCCCAAACCACAGCAAGTCGCGCTGCTCTGAGCGGCTATTTAAAGCAGCGGCGAAGCGGGCGAAAAACAAGGGCATAATGGTCCAGACGTACATCATCACGGCATCAACCCAGCGGTAGGCACCGGCATAATAGCTGGCCTCAGCCGGCGAAGCGAGCCGTTCCAGCATCACCATATCTACCCGCTCATTGGCACCATAGAGCAGCGTTATCAGGGCGAAGGGTAGGGTTTCGCGGAGTACCATGCGCGCGTGGCCCCAGTGCCAGCGGTAGCGCACCCGCCCAAACAACCGCACCATGAGCCCATAGAGCAACACCGCAGCAAAAGCAGCGGCGGCAAACCGCATCCACACATAACCAGTTAAGGTTAAGCCACTGGGCAACAAGGCCAGCACCAAACCCAGCAGCAGCACCTTCTCCAGCACCGACAATACAGCATCGGTATTAAAGCGCTGATGCGCTTGCAGGGTGCCCCGCAAAAACTGTCCGTACTGTGTTAGCAGCAGAGCTGAGCCAATAATAGCCAGCAACGTAAGCTGCCCGCCCTGGTAGCCCACTATCCAACCCAGACCCAGCAAAGCGCCCAACGCCAGAAAGTTGAGCGAAGCACGCAGGGGCAGAATGGTCGGAAAATAGGTGGCCAGATATGTCGGCTCGGCTGCCACCCGCTTCACCGTGTAGTGCGTCAGGCCCACATCGGAGAAGGTAGCCAGGATTATGGTGAGCGACGACAAGGCCGTGAATGTGCCAAACGCCACGTGCCCAAGCTGGTTTTGCACCAGGTTCTCAACAAATACCCACCCCGGCTTTACCAACAGGTTGAGCAATACGGCAAAGCTGATGTTTCCGAGGAAGCGTTTGATACAAGTAAAGCTGAGTGGGGGGCAAAATTAAGCAAAGGTAGCAGGGCGACTCAAGGCAAGCACCGCAATCATTATATTGAGCCAGATAATAAATAAGGCCTCTGCGTGGTTGGGAAGGCAGGACTTAGGTGCGCGTTGGCAACACTTGTAGTAAGGCACAAGCCAACTATAAGCCGATTCGAGTAACTTTGTCCCCGTTTTGGCCCTTGTGACAACCGACTGCAGCAATTTGCACCGGCTTGATTCTCTAACTTCCTTTATGTCATCCCGTTCGTTCTCCCTTATGGGCTTGTGGCCCGTTATTCTTCGGTGGCGCAATCTGATTCTTTTAGCTGTCACCCTGGCTTTAGTGGTAAGTGCCCTAGTAGCGTGGCAAATGCCCAATGTCTACCGTTCTACGTCAATTTTTTATCCTACAAACCCGGAAAGCACCGACCCTGACCGCATTGTAGAAGAAGGCGGGCGTCTGGCACTGGGCGGCCGCGCCGAAGACCTAGACCGAATTATTACCATCGGTCAGTCTCAGCCTGTAGCTGCTATAATTATCAAGCGGTATAATCTGTATGAGCATTATGAGGCGGGCAAGCCAGGAACCGAAAAGGCTGACCAAGCTGTGCTCGACGAGTACACTGACAACCTGAGCATTGTGCATAGCAACCGTGACGCCATTGAGCTCGCCTTTCATGACACGGATAAGGTGCGAGCGGCTAACATTGCCAATACCCTGGTACAAGTCATCGACTCCATCAACCAGCGTCTGACCATGGAAAACCGGGGTCGTATTATTACGCTGTACCGCAATCGAACTACGTTTCTGGAGAAAGAGTCGGCCCAGGTGCGCGATAGCCTCGAAGATGCGCGGCAGCGGTACGGCATCTTCGGCCGATTAGGCCTAGAGACCGAATCCGGCTATGAATCGCGCTACCTGGCTAAAGAATTGGCCGAAACGGAAACTGAGCTACGCCGCGCTGAAGGCGAATTAGCGGCTGGTGGTGGTTCGGCAGCGCGAGTAGCCGGCCTACGACGCGCCATGCGTGGCCTTACTCAGGCAGATGGTGGCAACATTATTAACCTGGAAAACTACCTAGCGGGTGCCGACCTGGTAACTGCTCTTTACATGCGTTATGAGTCCTTACAAGAGCGTTTAGTGGAGGCACAGGCTACGTATGAGAATGCGCGCCTAGCCATCAGCAGCGACATTTCATCTATTTATGTAGTACAAAAAGCCTATCCGGCCACTCGCGAGGCTAAGCCTGTTCGGCCCCTTATCGTGCTTTCGGCCATGTTTATCACCTTTGCGCTATCCGTAATCTTTATTACGCTGCTGGAGCTTTATCGTAATAATCTGACTTTAATGAAGCCGAAGGTCGTTAACCGGTCGGAGCAGGTAGCCTAGCCAATACGAATGAAGTGGTGAAGGCATGCTATCTCACCGCACTGGGGGGGCATTTTCCCACGGACTTTTCTTACGCAAAAGCTGATCTATGGAGGGCAAATCCTCATTTCCTGCTCCTACCACTGCTATTCCTAAAACCGACCGCCGCCTGTTTTTGGCTTTCATAGGAATCGTACTGGTGGCTGGAGGCAGCGCGTTGTTCTTCGATCAACCGCTCTGGATAGCTCTGCCCCTTGCTATGGTAGGCTTAGCCGTTTTGGCTGTCGATTGGCGTTGGGTATACTATGTATTACTCTTTACCTTGGCTTTCTCAGTTGAGATTCCGCTGCCTGGCGGCCTGAGTCTCGACGTGCCTTCCGAGCCACTGATGTTGGTATTGGTGGCCTGTTTTGGGGTAAATACCCTGCTAGGTCGCGCTAAGATTCCCCGCCGATTCTGGGTACATCCGTTGGTTATCCTGATCGGCCTAGCCCTGCTCTGGTCGATGGTAGCTACCCTAGTTTCAGTTGATACTGTCAAGTCGATCAAGTATTTACTGGCCAAAACATGGTACATCATTCCATTCGTTTTTGTGACGCTCCTTATCTTGCGGCGGCCCAAAGACATTTGGGGTGTAGTCGCCTGCCACGTTGCCGGAGCTACCCTTACGGCCGTCTACGCCTTCGTGCGCCACGCTGGGCTCGGCTTCTCATTTGATGGCATTAATCCCGCTGTACTGCCCTTTTACAAAAACCACGTTGCCTACGCGGCCACCATCTCCATGCTGCTTCCTTATGCTTTGTATGGGGCGCGTCGGCCGGAGCTGAGCTCGTTTTGGCGCTGGCTGTGGCGGGGGGCATTTGTGATGCTGCTGTTGGGCGTGTTCTTCTCCTACACGCGCGCTTCTATGGCCTCGCTGCCGCTAGCCATAGGCTTCTACTTTATTGTTCGCTGGCGGCTAACACGAGTAGTACTGGTAGCGGTAGCCATAGCCACAGCGGTGGGTACCTATTACTTTGTGAATCAGAATAACTACATGCTGTATGCGCCCAACTTCGAGAAAACCGTATTCAACGGCCAAGACTTTGGCAAGCACCTACAGGCAACCTACAATCTAGAAGACCTCTCCGGTATGGAGCGTGTGTACCGTTGGGTGGCAGCCGGTCATATGATCAGCGACCGACCCATCATGGGTAGCGGCCCCAACACGTTTTACCCCGAATACAAGCGCTACACGGTATCGAGCTTCCGCACCTACGTCAGCCACAACCCCGAAAAATCAACGACGCATAATTATTTTCTGCTCATGCTTGCCGAGCAGGGTATTGCTGGCTTTCTCCTGTTTACCCTCCTCGTTGTTACGGCTCTGCTTATGGTAGAACGCCTTTACCATCGTAGCCAGTCGGCTGAGCACAGACGCATTGTACTAGCGGCCGGCTTGTCGCTTTTTATCATCACTGCTCATTTGTTACTCAACGAGTTGGTGGAGGTCGATAAAATAGGCTCCTTCTTTTATATCGCGTTAGCCATTCTCATGCGAGCAGAAGGCTGGATCAGAGACGAGAACGTAGCGCTTGAGGAATAAGATATTCCACAAAAAAGCCCCCAGCTAATAATTGGGGGGCTTTTTTGTGAAATAGTGTTGTTACTTAAACCGACAGCTCAGGATAGTTACGTCGTCGGCGAAGGAGTTGCCATCCTCGTTGAAAGCTTCGATTTCTTTGAGAATTTCCTGGTGCAATACTTTCAGCGGCAAGTAGCGGGCACGATGCAGGAACTCGATTACGCCCTCTTCGCCGTACTCTTCACCGGCCGCATTAAACACTTCCGTCAGGCCGTCGGTGTAGGTAAGCAGCAGAGAGCGAGGCGGTACCATGAGCGACTGCACGTGCAGAAATGGCAAATCCTCGAAGATACCCAGCATAGTTGTGCCTTCCGATAGCAGCTGGTGCGGGCCGGAGTCGGGCAGTAGAATGGCGGCATTATGGCCGGCGCTCACGTATTGCAGCTCGCGGGTAGCGCGGTTATAAATGCCGAAAAAAGCCGTGATAAACTTCTCTGACACGGCATTGCGATAAATCAGGTTATTCAACTCCGATACTACCGTGGAAAGGTCGGCTTGTTGGCGCAGCAGCGTACGCAGCCCCGCCTGGAAGTTCGACATGAGCAGCGAAGCCGGTACTCCCTTGCCCGAAACGTCGGCCACACAGAACAGAAACCGATTAACATCGATGTTTACTACATCGTAATAATCGCCTCCTATGGCCGTATGAGGCACATAGCTGGCACATACCGCCACACCAGCATCGTTGGGCAGCTGGCGGGGGAAAAGCATAGTTTGCACTTCCTGGGCAATCTCGATTTCCTTGCGCATGGCCGCCGACTCGATGCGCTGCTTCGCCAGGCGGCGGTTCTGAATAGCGCCTACCAGAATATTGCTGAGGGTTTCCAGAAACTTGGTGGCCTCATCGCTGACGTAATCGGCCTGCACGTTGCCTATGAGCACGTAGGCCAGCACGTTGCCGTTGTTCACGACCGGAATGACGGTTTCCAGATTTTGCCACTCCGGACCCAAGTTCAGGGCGGGCACCGGACAAGGGGTGGTAATACAGTTGTCGCTAATGGCCTCAGGAAGCTGGATACGCCGGAAATCAGCCAGATCGGACCCAAACGACACCATACAGGCCCACTCCCCTTCTTCCTTCACGTACAGCACCAGCCGACGAATATTGAGCTGTCCGAGCAGGGTAAACTGAAATATTTTGTAAAGCGCGTCTTCCGTGGGGTCGTGATTGATAGCTTGGGTAATTTCCAGCAGTGCATTCAGTTCCCGCTCCCGTAAGAAGAGCTTTTTTTCTGGCGACATGGCCTGCAGAGTAGGCATGGAGTAAGTAGTGTGTTGTGGACTGCACGCAGCGCAAAGGCTGCTGCCCAAGGAGTAAGAATGAATACTCTCTACGTGCAGTTGTGTTGAAAGTACTTCAAAATACTAACTGATGCTAGCAATTTCGCCGCAGCGAGGCGCTAGCTCAGCGGTGTTTTGGGGTCGTAGGCGTCGCGCAGCCCATTTCCTAACAGATTGAAACTGAGCACCAATAGGCTTATGGCTAACCCTGGCAACAGCGTAAGCCATAAGCCGGCCTCTGTGCCCAAAAGCTGGAAGCCTTCATTCACCATCAAGCCCCAGGAAGGGGCCGGGGGCTGCACGCCAAGTCCCAAAAAGCTCAGGCCCGCTTCCAGCAGAATGGCCGCCGCAAAGTTACTGGTTGCAATTACAATAAGTGGCCCGGTCATGTTGGGCAGCAGGTGGCGGGCAATGAGGCGGCTTTGGGGCAAGCCCAATACGCGGCCCGCTTCTACGAAGGTTTTCTCGCGCAAGCTCAACATTTGCCCCCGCACCACGCGGGCCACATCAACCCACATAGTAAGGCCCACAGCCACAAAGGAGGTCCAGACGCCCTTGCTATCAAGGGCCAGCGAAATGGCAATAACCAGCATGATGCCCGGAATGCTCCATACCACCGTCATCAGGCCCATCAGCACGCTATCGACCCACCCGCCTACGTAGCCCGCCACGGCCCCAATGAGCATGCCCAGCGTAAGCGAAATCAGCACCGCTACCAGCCCGATACCCAGCGAAATGCGCGTACCCAACAGCAAGCGGCTCAGCATGTCGCGCCCCGATTTGTCGGTGCCCAGCCAGTACGTGCGGTGAATGATGCGCTCATTTTCCACGGTGTTTCTTAACTCGGATTGGGGGGCATTTTTGCCCCCAGCTCGGCCAGAGAGTAGCGCGTGGGCAAATCGGCGAGGGCCGAGTGGTTGCGGTAGGGCTGAATCCGCACCGAATCGCCAACTACCTTATACCCGCCAATAGGCACTTCCTGAAAGCGCGGCGCGCGGCCCCGGAGCCAGGTACGGAAGATATTATCCGAATCGGTGCTCTGCGCGGCTTCGGGCAAGGGCGGCGCAGCACGGTGGCTGAAAAACCTGGCGGCTCCTTTTGCAGCTGCACCAAGCCGTTATTGGCATTGGGCGAGTTGTCGGGCAGCACCCAGTAGCCGGCCAGCGCTATCAGCGTACAAATCAGGATGAAGCCCAGCCCAAACATAGCCGGCCCATTGCGCCACAGGCGGCGGCGCACATAATAACCAGGCGGCCGGGCCGGCGGCGTGGCGGGCGCTACGGGCGCCAAAACCGGGGCAGCCGTCGCCATTAGCGGGTATTGTGGGCCAACAAACCGGCTTTGGTGGCCAGATAGAAACTGTCGCGGCTGATGGCGCCGAAGGACGTGGTTTCGTAGGCCTGCTCGGTGTCGGGGTCCGGGTAGAACGACTTGATGTACTCCTGCTCCAGCAAGTTGCGTAGCCCTTTTTCGAGAGCTAAGGCAGAAAGACCTGTTTTTTGCAGCAAATCGCGGAAGGAAGTGACGAAGTACAGCTCGTCGAGGATATCAAATTCGGAATCAGTCACGGCAGCGGGCTTCGGGGCAGAAGAATGGAAAGCAAATGTACTGTCAGCGGGCGGGATTCTTATGTAAGCTCTTTTACCTTATACTTCTATTCCTATTGACTACAGTACACAACACTGCTTTTCATACTTTCTATCTCAATGTATTTAACCAACTGCGTAACCTCCGCATCGGTAAGCGCGAAGCTAGGCATCTCCTGTTTCTGGTACTGGTTATAGATTTTCACGGCGTATGCGTCGCCAGCGGCAACCATTTTACTGGAATTTTGAATCCAGGAAATAAGCCAGGAAATCGGGCGACGTTCGTGTATATCTTTCAATGCTGGACCCACTACTACTTCGTTAATAGTGTGGCATTGAACACAGTTAGCTTTAAATAGCTTGTCGCCAACAGCTACGGCAGCTGCATCAGCTTCTGATAAGTTTTCCATCAGTGGATCAGAAGCCGGCAGATACGCCAACGCGATAGAATCAGGAACGCGCTCCAAACCTTCGCTAGTCACGCGCATCACGCCATATTCCGTTACAACAATAGAATCGAGAGCCGCTACTTCAGTGCTGTTGTCAACTGTGAAGGCAGCATCATTCGGCTCATACAATAGCCCGGCGGCGGAAAGAAACAAGACGCCTAGGGTACATACCAGCAGGGCGATGCCGACCGGAAAAATCCCAGCTAATAGCGCTTTTCTCATGACAGTGGAAGCCGTGTTGGGGCCGTTGTTAACAGCGGATAAGGTCGCCGACAAATGCCGAGAACTCAACTGATTTGCCCGCTTTATTTCGTCCTTCTCCCCTTCCAAACATAGTCGCCGCGCAAGCCCAGCAAGCCTGTCAGCAAAGCATACGGCGCATAAGCAACCTGAAGCAGCCCGATGTAGCGCAGCCACCGCTGCCGGCCGAAAAAGCGGAGCACAGGAGTCAGAAACCACGCATCGGCGCTGAGCTTTGTTACCCACGCAGCCGAGGCCCAGAGCCATAGATGGGGATACCCCACAAGCAGCAACAGGCTCACGAATAAGCTCACATTTGCTCCGAGCACCAGCAAAGCCAGCCGCTGGGGGCTTTTTGCTGATAGTGCCGCCACTTGCTGGCCCACCGTACCCGCTGCGCCAGCAGGGCGCGCAGCGTGGGCGGCCTGGAGGTGCGCACGATGGCGTGTGGAGTTTTCAAAAACAGGATGCTGCCGGGAAAAACAGCGTGCAGCTTGTGGAGCAAGAACTCATCGTCGCCGCTGGCCACGTGCTCGTTGCCGGCAAAGCCCTGCACGGCGGCAAAGGCATCGCGGCGGTAAGCTAGGTTGGCGCCGTTGCACATGGTAGGCTGGCCCCGGCCGATGCTGGCCGCCCCTACTCCAATAAGGCCCGCAAATTCCAACCCCATCAGGTTGTTTAACAGAGAATTGCCCCCCGTAAGCAGCACTGGCCCACTAACGAACTGTACTGCCATATCAGCTTGAATTAGGGTATTATAGCTGCTCAGCCAGTCGTGGCCCACGCGGCAGTCGGCATCGGTGCAGACCACCCAAGGGGCGCGGGCGACGCTCAGGGCGGCTTGCAGGGCGGCTTTTTTGCCGGTTGGGGCGCCGGGCTGGGCTTGCAGCTGTATGAGACGGAGCGCGAACGAGCTACGCGCAGCCGCGGCCTGCACGATGGCGGCAGTGTCGTCGGTGGAGTCATCATCTACTACAATGACCTCAAACCGGGCCGCGGACAGGGTTTGCTCGGCTAGGTCATCGAGGAGACAAGGCAGCGTGAGAGCTTCGTTGCGGGCGGCCACGAGCACGGAAAACCGGGGCTCATCGGCGACGTGGGTGGGCGTCGGGCTTGGCTGCTTCAAGAGTGTTGGCAGCTGCTGCCAGCTTCGGCGCAGCCGCACCATCAGGACGGCATAAAGCGCCGGCAGAACCAATAAAAAAGCCCCCCAGCCACTCATAAAGCTGGCGTAGGCCGCTGGGGGGCTTTTTTCTTGCGAAACACTTTCAGACGAAGCACAAACAGCAATCCAGTGGCGCTGGGCAAGGCAATATTGAGCACCCACAAGCTCAGGCTGGCGCTTAATACCGGCAAAGCTGGCTGCTCCAGCAAACCGAACAAATGCGTGGCCGATAGCTCGCGCACGCCTACATCGGCCAAAGCGTTGAGCGAAGGAATCAGAGATTTCAGCAAGAAGGTGCTACTGATGGCCGCGAGCGCCGGTCCGAAGCTGGGCCGGGCCCCATACGCTACCAGCAGCAGCCCAAATTGCAAACAGAAAACCGCATACCGCAGCCCCGAGATGGCTAATACCGCGTGCAGCGCCCGCGCCGGATAAGTAGGCATCACGGCCAGAAACGGTTGCAAGCGCCGCAATGGCCGCACCAGCCCCAAGGCCGTCAGCAGCAGGCGCGAGCGATACAGGGGCAGCAGCACAGCGGCGTTAATCAGGAATGCAGCAACCACCAACCCTAAGCCAGTAGCCGGATATTCAGCCACATAAAACGTCAGCAGAAAGTACAGCAGACCTATGGTTCCGGCCAGCACCGTGACTACCAGCTGGCAGTAGCGACCCAGAAAAACGGCCCCCAGCGCATCCAGCCGCCGACTTTTCAGCTCCATAATCCGGCCAGCGTAGTCGCCCACCCGATTGGGCGTTACGAAGCCCAGCGTAAGGCCCACCAGCACCGCCCGGAAGCTGCGCCGATACGAAACCGGCTCCAGATGCCGCGCCAGACGCCACCATTTCCAGGCTTCCAGGCCCCAATTGACGGGCACCAACGCCAGAGCCAGCAGCACCGGCCCGCGCCCCGCTCCGCTCAGCGCCGACGTCAGCAGGCCGCGCCAGGCCGCCGCCGTATCGGGCGTAGTAAACACGGAATGGTAGAGCAGACCCAGGGTCAGGGCGGTGATCAGTAGCTTGCCCAGCACCACCAGCACCCGGCGGCGGGTAGCACGTTCCAGCTTTTGAGCGTAGTTTTGTAGAAGGTGGTTGGGCAAAGCGGGTAGCACGCATTCAGTTGAAGGCGGCAAGTTACCGATGGAAATCCAAGGATAGGCTTGCGCCCCGCTACCGCCTACCCTTAAGCCCCATGATTCTGCCCGTTACACCTACCGACCTGCTGCCCAAAATTATCATGGGCGTCGACCCCGGCACCAATATTATGGGCTACGCCCTGATTGAAGTGCAGGGCCAGCGCGTGAAGGTGCTGCAATACGACGTGATTGATATGCAGAAAATGGGCTCCAATCATGCCCTCAAGCTCAAGAAGATATTTGAGCGGATGCTGGAGTTGATCGACGAGTATTTGCCCGATGAGCTGGCCATTGAAGCTCCATTCTATGGCGTAAACGTGCAGAGCATGCTCAAGCTGGGCCGGGCGCAGGGCATGGCCATTGCCGCCTGCCTTTCCCGCCAGATTCCGTACGTGGAATACGCACCTACCAAAGTAAAGCAATCGGTAACGGGCACGGGCACAGCCACGAAGGAACAGGTAGCCCACATGCTGCGCCAAACGCTGACGCTGCCCCCATTGCCGAAGCCTCCAAGTTTCTGGACGCCACCGATGCGCTGGCCGTGGCGCTTTGCCACCACTATCAGAAAGGCAATAATCTGAAAGCGGGGGGCAAAAGCTGGGGCAAGTTCCTGGCCGACAACCCCGACAAGCTGGCCACAGTAGCGCGCAAGAAGCCCGCTGCCAAAACAAAGTAAATCAGCTAGTTACTCACATGAAGTGCCAGCCTGTCCGCTCTACTTCCCTCAAAGCCGTAGGCTACGACCCCGCCACCCTGACACTGGAAATTGAGTATCGCAACGGGCGGCTGGTGCGCTATACGGGCGCCAGCGCGGCAGTACATCAGGCGCTGCTGACGGTGCCGGGCAAGGCGTTGTTTGTGGAGCAGGTGGTGGAGAAGAGCGGCTACATCCGCGAACAGGTAGAATAAAGATTAGAAGTGGTTTGCGCTAGCTTCTCCGCCAACGAAACGGGGTAGAGATGCAAGATTTTGCGTCTCTACCCCGTTTCGTTGGCGCGGTTGCGGTCGTTCAACGACGAGACGCAAAATCTTGCGTCTCTACCCCGTTCTACTATTCAAACTTTAGCGCGAAGCTCTTCGCGCTACACTCCCAATTCAATCTCACCCTTCAGATAAGTTACGGCGTAGCCGCTGATCAGCACCCGGTCGCCGCGCAGCTCGCACCACAGGTCGCCGCCGCGGGGCGAAACCTGACGGGCGCGCAATTCGGTTTTGCCCAGCTTTTCGGCCCAATATGGGATGAGCGTGGTGTGGGCTGAGCCCGTCACCGGATCTTCGGGAACACCCACGCGGGGGCCAAAAAAGCGTGATACAAAATCGATGTCGCCGCTGCCGGGCGCCGTCACGATAACGGCCCGGTACGGCACTTCTGCCAGGTGCAGCTGATTGGGATGAATGGCGCGTATCTCTGCTTCGGAGTTAAACAAAGCCACCAGATCGGGGCCGGCCAGCAGCTTCAGGGGCGTAGCACCAAGGCCATCAATCAGGCCATCGGGTGCGGTGGCCAGCGGCTGGGGCGGCCGACTCGGAAAATCCAGCGTGAGGCGGCCATTCTCCTGCTGAGTGACGCGCAAAGGGCCGCTTTTGGAGTGAAACGTGATTTCTGTGCCCTTGAAATTCAGGTGGCGCAACAGCACATGGGCCGAGGCCAGCGTGGCGTGCCCGCACAGCTCGACCTCCACAGCCGGCGTAAACCAGCGGATTTCGAAATGGCCATCTGTGCCGGGCTGGGGGGCAAAAAAGGCGGTTTCGGCGAGGTTGTTTTCGGCGGCAATGGCCTGCATGGTGTCGGCGGGCAGCCACTCCGTGAGCGGGCAAACTGCGGCCGGGTTGCCGGCGAAGATGCGGTCAGTGAAGGCGTCTATTTGGTAGAGAGGCAGTAGCATAGAAGATCGTGGGGGGCAAAATATGCGGTAAGGATACGCTGCTGAGCGAATAGCACAAATCAAAAGTAGAAGGAATAGCCAGCATAGAAAAAAATTCGTAAAATAGGTAAGTGGGTTCGCGCCTACCCGAAAATGCTTTCTTATGTAGCTGAACGGTATTTATTCACTGCTATTCAGTTCCCGTTGGGCTCAAGCGCCGCCCTTATTCTATCCTCCTCTCCACGCCGCATGCTAAACGAACAACTACTCTATCGCTGCCATGAAAAACGTGCTACTGGCCCTGGGCTTGTTGGCGTTTACGCCACCTTTATTAGCTCAAATACCAACTAACAGCTACGCTGTTACTTCTATCGGCACAGCCGCCCAACGTAACCCATCGGTTCTTCAGCTAATTCTTCCCAGTGGGCAGATGCAGCAAATCAGAACATTAGAAGCCCCGGATGGTGCTACTATATTTGACGGACTCGGACATAACTCCTCCGATCCGAGCAGCCTGTTTGCCATGAACGCGATTCTGGCAACTCCGCTTTCGGCCCCCAACCTGTACCGCATCGACCGGGAAAGTGGCCTTACCACCGTGCTAGGCGATATTGAGACACCACCGGCTCCATTCGGCAGCATATCTACGGCCTTCAACTTTATAGCGGCCGGCGGAGATAATTCCGATTATTACATAGCGGGGTTGGCGGTAAGTGTGCGGTTCGAGCTTGATTTTTCCGTCTTCCCTCCTGTTTTGCGCCCTGTCTTAAGCAACCCGCGCTTCTATGTAGGTGAGCTAGAGCTAAATTCGCCTAACCCAACCAACGCCATCTGGCGCCTAGCCGACACCAGCGACCCAGCCGCGGCCGCGATTATCAATAATTACCTGACGGCAATCAATGCCAACCCCGCCAACCCAAACCTTAGCGGCGGGCCCCGCGACTGGGTGTTTGTGCGGGAAAATGGGGCACCAACGCTGAAAAGCTATCTGGGTGTGGAGGGGCAGCTACTGACGGTGAGCAACATACGCAGCGCGCCGGTAGTGCGCGTAACTACCCCTGCCGTGCCGCTGCCCGTTAGTGCCGAGCTAGGCGCTATGTTCTCCGGCGAAAACAATACGCTGTATGCTATTAACACCGATGGTGGCCCCAATGCTGGTGAGATATATCAGATTGACGCCACTACGGGCAACTACCTGAATGTAACGCTGAACTCTGGCGTTGGCCTCTTCCGCGGCGACGCTACAACTATCCTTCCCAACAGGCCGCTGCCCGTAACGCTCACCAGCTTCGAGGCCCGCGCCGAACGGGCCAGCGTAGCGTTGCGCTGGGCCACGGCTACTGAAGAAGGCACCGATAATTTCCGCGTGGAGCGCAGCACCGACAACGGCCAGACCTGGGCCGCCATTGGCTCAGTGAAAGCCAAAAATGCCCCCCAGGGCCGCACGTATTCCTTCGTAGATGATGCGCCCCAAACGGGCCTGAACTACTATCGGCTTGCCATTCTGGACTTCGATGGGAGCTTGGCCTTTTCGCCCGTCAGGTCAGTGGACTTCCGGGCGGCGCAGCAGACAATCAGCGTTTATCCTAATCCGGCACAGGACTACTTTGCCGTAGAATTGCCACAACTGGCCGCGCCTGGCAGCACGCTGCAAGTGCACAACAGCCTGGGCCAGCAAATCTGGACGCAGCGCCTGGAAGGGCAGCGCACGGTGCGCGTAAACACGCAAAGCTGGGCCGCCGGCGTCTACCACTTGAAGGTCTCGACCAACGGCCGGTCCGAAGCGCAGAAGCTGGTCATTCAGCCTTAACCCAAAAAAGCCCCCCAGATTAAGTCTGGGGGGCTTTTTTTTATACAACTACGTCCAGTAAAGCACGGGCGCCTGCGGGAAGCGCTGCTGCCACTCTTCGTAGAAGAACTGCTTGAGCGTGCGCATGTCGTCGGGCTGGTACACGTATTTCACGCCCCCAAACTTGTTGCGCTTCTGGGCGCGCGTGCTCTCATCCAGGTCCAGCGACATGTTCGGGTACCATTGCTGCAACACGTCCTTAGAGCCGGGCGTGAAGCGGTGGCTGATAAACTCGGCCGTGAGGTCGCACTCAAAATCGAGGGTGGCGGCCAGACGGTCGAGCAGGTGGCGGTAATGGTCGCGCCAGTCGGGAATAGGCATAATGGGCGCCACCACGGCTCCTACGCGGTAGCCGCCTCCGCCCTGCTCGCGGGGCAACGCCAGCTGGCGCATGGCGCGCAGCCGCGCTTCCAGCGAGGCCGTACCGCCTTCCAGACGGCGCGTTACGGGCTCCGCGTTCAAACTGATCCGGGCGCGCACCTGCCCATTATGGGGCAAGTCCAGCAATGGTTCTACCTGATCATACTTGGTTACGAAACGCAGTTGCGCGCCCTCGCGGGTGCCAAAGTAGCGAATGCACTCAGCCAGGCTGCCGGTCAGGTGCTCAATGCCGAGCACATCGGTATAGCAACTCACTTCAAAGGTCGTCAGCTTGCCGGGTTGCTCATATTGCGCCGTGTTCTGGAGCATCTGGGGCAGGTTGGCGTAAGCGCGCACCACCGGCGGACCTTGCAGACTACCAGCCAGATAGCAGTATTGACAGTGCGCGGGGCAACCTTCGGCCAGGTTCATTTGCCAGTCGGCGGAAGGTGGAATGGGCTGAAGGCGGAAGGCGCTCGGGGGGGCTTTTACCACGGCCAGCGTGTTCTTGGCGTTGCGGTAGGTTTCACGCTCGTCGGCACCGCGCAGGCCGGTAAGGCGGTTGCTCTTGAGTATTTCGATGGGCAGGCCGGCCGCGCTGATGCGCTCAAACATCTGCTGGCCAAACTCTTCTTCCAGCGCATCGGGCGTAAACAGCACCCGCTTGGGCAGCCACACCCGCGCCGAACGCGTGAGAATAGAAGGCTGCGGCGCGGGGGTTTCAGTAAGTACAGGTAACGAATCGAACAGGGATAGCTGGGGGGCTTTTTCGAGCATCAGGAGCTGGTTTTGGCTTGCTCTTGACAACGTTTCGCGGGCCATTTTAGGTCCTTCGGATCGGAATTAAGCACCATCATAGCCTACGGTTTTCACCTTGTTTATCAGTTACTTACAACATTCATCTTGAGCCTCGGTTGTTTATTTTTTATCTTACCTCTGATGGTCACGATACTGCGCAGCGTATGCTTCTTACTGATGGGCGGTTGGGCGCTAAGCGCCTGCGAGAAAAGCACCGACCCGGCCGCCGTGATTCCATCTACCCAGAGCCCGCTGGTCGCATTTCAGATGCGCAACGGCGTGACGCCGGAGTTTTTCACTTACAACCCGCGCCGCATTCCGCGCTACGTGTCCAGGCGCGGCAGCGCCATTGAGCTTGGAGCCGAAGCGTTTGTTACGCTGGGTGGGCTTCAGCTGTCCGACGCCCCCGTACGCCTGGAGTTTCGGGAGGTGCTCGACAAAAAGGACATGCTCCTTAGTGGCATTCCCAGCGGCACCGATGAGCTGATTCTGGAGTCTGGGGGGCTTTTTTACCTGCAAGCCACCCAGGATAATCGTCCGCTGGAGCTGGTGCCGCGGGTGCGGATCGGGCTGGCCAGTCGGAGCCCGGCCCGGCTGAGCCGACTGACGGATATGCGGATGTTTTCGGTGAAAGGCCCGCTCCTGCCCGATCCGTTTACCTGGCAGCTTTCCACCGATCAGCAATCGACTATACAACTAGGCATCCGCTTAACGTCCGATTCGCCTGATTATCTGCTGGCTGTGCTCAACCATGAGCTGTTTAATCAGAGCATGGGCTGGATCAGCTACCAGCGCCAGCTATATACCGGCACGCCCACCACCACGGTTCAGGTGACCGTGGAGGCCGCCGCTCAAGACCCGCAACAGACACTGGTTTACCTCGTTTTCGCCGATTACAATGCCGTAGCCCAGTTTCATGCTGCCGGCCCAAACAGCTTCAGTCTGGCCAACGTCCCGACGGGTACGGAAGCTACGGTGGTGGTATTGCGCGGGGCGGGAGGCAAATTTTATCTGGGTCAGCAAACCGCCTTTATTCAAGAGAATCAGCGCTTTGCCCCAGCCCTCACGGAGATGAGTGAATCGTCGGTGGTGGCTGAGCTGAGCAAGTTTTAACGCGGGCTTTCGGCTGCTTTGGTGGCTACCACGGAGTACATCATCGGTAGCTTACCAGCCAGATGCTCAATGCGATATTGGCGCTCGCCTACCTGTTTCATGTGCGCGAAGCAGTTGTAAGACGAGTAGTCGTACTCGGCGAAGTGCTTTATTGTGAGGTCGTTGTGCAATAAGCTGCCCAGCACTTCGCCCAGATCGTGGTTCCAGGAAACGGAGGTTTGCTTCAGTGGGGCGTCGCGGTCGGCGTAGGTGCCGGTTTCGACTTCTGTGATGGCTTCCCGGTTGAAATACGAGTACTGCACGCGGGTGAAGTCGTTGTCGAACATCCACACCACCGGGTGAAACTCAACCAGCACCAATTTGCCCCCCGGCTTCAAAAAATGACTTACCACGCTGGCCCAGCGCTCCAAATCGGGCAGCCAGCCCAGCACGCCGTAGGTGGTGAATACGATATCAAACTGCCGGTCCAGGTTTCGGGGCAGCTCGTACACGTCGCTGCACACAAACTCGGCCGGCAACCCGAGCTGCGCCGCCAGCTCGCGGGCTTTGGCAATCGCTTGGTCGGCCAGATCGACGCCGGTTACGTGCGCCCCCAAGCGGCTCAGCGACAGCGAATCCTGCCCGAAATGACATTGCAGATGCAGAACCGACTTACCCCGCACATCGCCCAACAACCCCAGCTCCACGTCATTCAATGACGATTTGCCCCCCAAAAAGCTTTCCACGTCATAAAACGCCGACTGCACATGGTAGTCGGTTTTGGCGTTCCACAGCTGGCGGTTCAGCTCGGTATAGTTTGCGGGCGTTTCCATGTTTTCGCTGTTGTTTGATCAATTTTATCGTAAGCGTAAAAATTCGACCGTCATGCAGAGGCAAAGCCGAAGCGTCTTACGCGATTGCTTGCAACGGTATTGTTATGCAGAGCGGCAGCGACGCATCTTGCTCGCGAAGTTAGATTACTATTCACATATCGGCACGCGAGATGCGTCGCTGCCGCTCTGCATGACAGCTAGTTTAAATAGGCGATTAATTCTCACTTCTAAGGTCTAAAAAGTACATGAAAGCCTTATTGCTCATTGATGTACAGAACGATTTCGTGCCCGGCGGCGCGCTGGCGGTGTCCGCGGGCGACCAGATAATTCCGCTTCTGAATCAGCTACAGCCCCATTTCGACTTGGTGGTTGCCACCCAGGACTGGCATCCGGCCAACCACAAAAGCTTCGCCGTGAATCATGCGGGCCGTCAGCCATTCGAGGAAATTGAGCTGCACGGGCTGGCGCAAGTGCTCTGGCCCGCGCACTGCATGCAAAGCACGCCCGGCGCTGAGCTGCACCCGGCGCTGCATACAAACCAGGTTGAAGCCATCTTCCGCAAAGGCACCGACCCAGAAATCGACAGCTACAGCGGGTTTTATGACAACGGCCAACGCAAAGCCACCGGCCTGGCCGCGTACCTGGCCGGGCGTGGCATCACCTCGGTGTATGTAGCCGGTCTGGCCGCAGACTATTGCGTGTATTTCACCGCGAAAGACGCTCTGAATGAAGGGTTTGAGACTTTTTTGATTGAAGATGCCACGCGCCCAATAAGTCCGGAGGGTTTTGAGCGGGCCAAAGCCAACCTGGAAAACCTGGGGGGCAAAATTATCAGCAGCGCCGCGCTGCTGTCACCTGAAAAAGCCCCCCAGCCCGCGCAAGCATGACCGACGCCGATGCTCCCCTGATTCTGACTCTGGCGCTCGATGCCGAATCGTTTGCTTTCTTCAACGGCCTGCGCCAACAGCATTTTCCGCCCGAGCGCAACTTTCTGGCCGCCCACGTCACGCTGTTTCACCATTTGCCCGGCGCCCGCCGCCCCGATATAGTAGCGCAGCTGGCCACTCTGTGCCAGAAGCAAGCGCCGCTTACGTTGCAGGTTACGGGCCTGCGGTTTATGGGCCGCGGCGTAGCCTACGCCCTCGAAAATGACGCTCTGCAAGCCTTGCACCGCGAGCTGCAAGTGGCGTGGCAGCCGGCCCTCACGCCCCAGGATCAACAGAAGCTGCGGCCCCACGTAACGGTGCAGAACAAAGTGGACCCGGCGCAGGCGCGCGGCCTGTTTGAGCAGCTCAAAGCTGACTTTGTGCCCTTCGAGGCTACCGGTACGGGCTTGCAGCTGTGGGCGTATCGGGGCGGGCCTTGGGAAGCTATTCAAACATTTGATTTTCAGCAGCTATAGGTTGCCATTCAGCTTAGCCGCCACTTGGCGCTAGCCTCCTGACTATGAAAGACATGTCTTGGGAAATATCCTTCCAATGGCGCGAGATTCTGACGACGCTGGGCATTCTGGCGGGCGGCCTCGCAGGCGGGCTCGTTCTGAAGTATTTATTTTTTGGCGTCTTGAACCGGTACGCGAAGCGGCCCGATTCGCCCCTGCTTATTCGGTCCATTGTCAGGCACCTGAGCCAGCCGAGCGCCTTCTTTTTTCCGGTGCTGGTGCTCTCGTTTATGCTGCCGCTGGTGCCGCTTACGGCCCGCCCCTTCGAAGTGCTGCGCCGGGTGGTGGAAACCAGCCTGATTGCCTCCTTCGCCTGGGGCCTGGTCAAGACGGTGAATGTGATTGAGGACCTGGTCCTGCAGCATTATCGCCTTGATGAGGAGAATAATTTTCGGGTGCGCAAGCTGTTTACCCAGCTCCAGTTTGTGCGCAAGGTGGTGGTATCGCTGATCGTATTTGTGGCCGTGGCGCTGGTGCTGATGAGCTTTGCCACGGTTCGCAAAATCGGGACGGGCCTGCTGACTTCGGCGGGCATTGCCAGCGTTATCGTGGGCTTTGCGGCTCAGCGTTCCATTGGCAACCTGCTGGCCGGCTTTCAGTTAGCTTTCACGCAACCCATCCGACTTGATGACGTGCTGGTGGTGGAAGGCGAATGGGGCAAGGTGGAGGAAATCACGTTTACGTATGTAGTGGTGCGCATCTGGGACGAGCGGCGGCTGGTGCTGCCGCTCACCTATTTCATCGAAAAGCCTTTCCAGAACTGGACCCGCAACACGTCGCAGCTGATTGGTACCGTGTTCGTTTACACCGACTACAGCATTCCGGTGGATGCCGTGCGCGCCGAGCTAAAGAACATCGTGGAGAATCATCCGCTCTGGGACAAGCGCGTGTGCGTGCTGCAAGTCACCGATTCCAAAGAGCGCACCATGGAGCTGCGGGCCCTGGTCAGCGCCGCCGACGCGAGTCGCGCCTTCGATCTGCGGTGCCACGTCCGGGAAAAGCTGGTCGCTTTCATTCAGCAGAATTACCCCGAATCGTTGCCCAAAACCCGCTCTGTGGTTGATACCGATGAGCGGCTGCTGTCGGCTACATCCGGTATTTCGGGCGAAACAGTTTAGAAAAAGCCCCCAGCCTTCTCACAAGGCATTTGAGCAATCCGAAATTCAATCAAATGGCGATCATGCCGAGCGGTAGCGAAGCATCTCGCGTGCTGATGTTGCCACACTAACTGTCATGCTGAGCTTGTCGAAGCATATCTGCCGCTTCGTTGCAATGGTATTGATTCTACTAACTAGTAGAGATGCTTCGACTCCGCTCAGCATGACGTTCTTCTTAGCTGAGCTACTACTCCCGCTAAACACGCGAGATGCTTCGCTCCACTCTGCATGACCGCCATTTTGCGCTGATAATAAACACGGTAGGCAGATTAAGCTGCTCTTAAAAGATTCTCTTAGTAGGCACTCTGCTACTTTTCTTTCCTTCCCTCGTACGCTGTCAGGACTATCAATCTATCCCGATGAATACAGAAACCACTTCCTCCGACCCCATCACTGATGTTGTGCTGATCGGGGCCGGCATTATGAGTGCTACGCTGGGTATTATGCTCAAGGAGCTGGATCCCAACCTCACGATAACCATCATTGAGCGCCTCGATGTAGCTGCGGCCGAAAGCTCCGACGCCTGGAACAACGCCGGCACCGGCCATTCGGCTTTCTGCGAGCTGAACTACACGCCCCAGCGCCCCGATGGCTCCGTAGACATCAGCAAAGCCATTGGCATTGCTGAGTCGTTTGAGGTTTCGAAGCAGTTCTGGTCTTTTCTGGCCGAGCAATATCACGTGGAAGGCATACAGCGCTTCATCAATCATATTCCGCACATGAGCTTTGTGTGGGGCAACGAGAACGTGGACTTTCTGCGCACGCGCCACGCGGCCCTCGTGCAGTCGCCGCTGTTTCAGGGCATGGAATACTCCGAAGACCCAGACCAGCTCCGCGAGTGGATGCCGCTGGTGATGGAGGGCCGCGACCCCAGCCAAAAAGTAGCGGCCACCCGCATGGATCTGGGCACCGACGTAAACTTCGGCGCCCTTACCCGCGGCATGTTTTATCTGTTGCAGGACAAGCCAGGCATTACCTTTCACTTTGGCCACGAGGTAGATAAGATCCGCCGCAAGGACGATGGCACCTGGCGCGTGCGGGCCCAAAACCGCGCTACCGGCGAAAAGCGTAAGCTGCGCGCCAAATTTGTGTTTATCGGGGCGGGCGGGGGCTCTTTGCCGCTGCTGCTGGCTTCGGGCATTCCGGAAAGCAAAGGTTTTGGCGGCTTCCCCGTGAGTGGGCAGTGGCTAAAATGTGTGAATCCGGCCGTCATTGAGCAGCACCAGGCCAAAGTGTACGGCAAAGCCAGCGTCGGCTCGCCGCCCATGTCGGTGCCCCACCTGGATACGCGCGTGATAAATGGGCAGCGCGAGCTACTGTTCGGCCCCTATGCGGGCTTCAGCACCAAGTTTTTGAAGTTCGGCTCCTTCCTCGATTTGCCGGGTTCCATTAAGGCCACCAACCTGAAGCCTATGCTCATCGCGGGGGCCAAGAACCTGCCCCTCACCCGCTACCTGATCAACCAGGTGCGGCAGTCGCCGCAGGACCGCCTGAATGCGCTGCGCGACTACTTGCCCACGGCCCGCGCCGAAGACTGGAAGCTAGAAGTAGCCGGCCAGCGCGTGCAGGTTATCAAAAAAGACGAAAAGCAGGGCGGCGTGCTGGAGTTCGGCACCGAGATGGTGAGCGCCGCCGACGGTTCTATTGCCGCTTTGCTGGGCGCTTCGCCCGGCGCCTCTACGGCCGTCAGCATTATGATCAGCCTGATTCAGAAGTGTTTCCCCGCGCAGGCTGCTTCCCCGCAGTGGCAGGCACGGTTCCGGGAGATGATTCCCACGTTCGGGCAGCCGCTGGCCGACAACCCGGAGCTGGTGGAGCAAACCCGCGCCCACACCAGCGCCGTGCTGGAGCTGAGCGTGGATGCGCCGCTCGGCAGCCAATAAGCTGATTTACTACAAAAAAAGCCCCCCAGTCTCGGCTGGGGGGCTTTTTTTGCGACCAGCCGAACGAATATGTGCAGGTTTTGGTATCTCTTATAGCTTAGCTGCAGTGCTGCCGGATGCGCAGTTATCGGCCCTGATTTTTTCTAATTAGGAAGCTAAGCAAGCAGAACCGTACATTGCTTTTCTTTTTTGTGGGCCTTAGCTGCGCTTTGCAGTTTGTAGAGCTCCAAAGCACGTCTGTGCTTGAATATTACCGGGAGCTTTCTTCATGATCCGACTCGAATACTTCACCCCCGCCGATTTCCAACAGCTTATTCAGTGGATTGATACTGAGAAGCTTCTAAAAGAATGGAGCGGCTCCTTGTTCTCGTTTCCGCTTACCGAGGCAAGCCTCACCTGGTACATTGAAGGTGCGAACGACCTGACTGACCCGGATGCATTCATCTACAAGGCCATCGACACGGAAACCGGCGAAACCGTGGGGCACATTTCCTTGGGCAGCTTCAGTGAGACGAATAAAGCGGCCCGCATCACGCGCGTACTCATTGGTAACACCGCCGCCCGCGGCCGTGGCTACTGCCAGGGCATGATTAAGGCCGTATTGCGCATCGGCTTCGAGGAGTTGGGCCTGCACCGCATCAGTCTGGGCGTGTACGATTTCAATGAGGCCGCCATTGGCTGCTACAAGAAAGCCGGCCTCAAAATCGAAGGCGTTATGCGCGACGTGGTGCGCTACAAGGATGGATACTGGTCGTTGGTGGAAATGGCTGTGCTGGAAGACGAGTGGCGGCTGGCTAATGCTGCTGAATCGCTACCTATTACACATACGACAGCCACCAGTACGAGTGCCGTTGCTTGAAGCCCTGATACCAGCGGCACGGCAGATACAATAGCAGCACCACTACTGCCCACACCACATAGGCCCGCAGCAAGCTCGGGTGGTAGTCGGTGGGCCACTGGGCGGGCGGCGTAAAGGACAGATTGATAGGCTTACCGAAAGCCACCGTCGTCCAGACCAGCGCCCCGAAGCTGATAAGAAACAGGTGCAGGATGTAATAGAAAAACGGTACTTGCCCAAACGTGCGCAGCCATTGGCTCAGCCGGTTCGTGGCCGTTTCGACACCGGAAAGCAAGAGCAGCGCAACCCCCAGCGTAAGGCACAGAAACAGCAGGGAAGACGGGTATTTCGTGACGTTAACGAACGATAACACGCTGTAGGCCAGGCCTCGTGCCTGGGTGCTCCAGGGAAGTGGGTCGCCGTACCAGTTGGTGGCGCGCAAGGCTACAAATACCGCGAGCAGAGCTATTCCGGCCAGGCGCAGCACCCGTGTACGCTGCGGGAGCGGCAGCTTAAACCACGGCCCAATCAGGTAGCCGGCGAGCATTACGCCCAGCCACGGCCCGATGGAATACGCTACCAGGAAAGGCGGCAAGGAAGCAGGATCGAAGAGGAAAGGGCCGTTGTGCAGGAGCGCCAGAAATACGTTGTCGGCGGTGACAGGCTGAATGTTGGGCAATGCATTGTGCCCGGCAATTATAATGAATGCCAGCAGCGCCAACAACCAGCGGGGCAGCCAGATCAGGCCGGCCAGCAGCACCATGGCCCAACCGATCACCCAAATTACTTGCAGCAAGATCATAGAGTAGCCCCAGAACAGCATCAGGCTGATAACCAGCAGCTCCAGCGCTACCAGCCACAGGCCGCGCGTGAGCAGAAACCAGCTGACCTGCCTTTTATTGGGCCGTTTCTGCTGATACAGATAGATACTCGTACCGGACAAAAACACGAATGTAGGCGCGCAGAAGTGGGTTATCCAGCGCGTGAAAAACAGCAAGACCGACGTCTGCCCCAGATCCTCGGGGCGAAAGATAGTGGGGCTCCAAAAGTCGCGCACATGATCGAGGGCCATAATAACCATCACCAGGCCCCGCACGATGTCAACTGCCTGCACCCGCTCTGTGGTAGCACGAGTAGCCACAGGCACCGAAAATTCTGTAGAAACCTGTTGCATAGGGAAGGCGCATTAGGCAAGTTGACTACTTCGTTTTCAGGAAGTTATTAATCGTTCGGTTTATCTCCTGCTTTTTTTCTTCGGTGGCTCCATCCCAGATATCATTATGGGTCATGTTCTCCATTTTGACGATCTGAATGTCGAATTTTTTCTGTTCGGCAGCCGTCGGCAGCACGCCATCATCGGCCACCTGGTCGCTGGAGCGGATGCTTAAAATGTGCGGACGCCGGGTGCGGGGCAGCGGCATGCGGCGGTTATCCAGCGAGATAATATTTCGCGCCAATTTGGGGTACTTGTGGGCAAACAGCATGGCCATATCGCCGCCGTTGGAATGGCCTACCAGCAGCAGGCTTTTAAAGTCCAGCTCCGGGTTCGACTTTTTGAGGGTTTGCAGCACAAACAGCATATTTTGCGCGCCCCGTTCCCAGTAAGGTCGCCGCACCTGCTGCGGATTGCCCGTGGTAGGCATGGGCGCTTCCTTGGGCAAATCGTGCTGAATGCTAGCCACCAAGTAGCCTTGCGCCACCAGATTGTAGGCAATAAAGGAGTAACCCGTGTGCGGGCTGCCGTAGCCATGATTCAGGATGGCTAGCTTGAGCTTCGACCGCTTTTGCGGGTTCAGCTTCGCGCCCGAACCCGGCACATACACAGCAATAGGAACCGGCCGATTGCGAGCCTCGTCGAAGAGCGCCAGCTGGTAGCTTTTTACCTCTCCTTTGGCGGTTTCGGTAACGTGCTGCGGCACTGGTGCCGGGTGCCCTACTTTCTGGCTGCTATCGGCGCAGTTGTTTACCAGGAGCGCGATGCCTAGAACCACGGCTATTCTTATGCTCATACAATGATTGGTCAGACGCTGAATGTTGGGATTTTGTAGGCTGAATAGCTGGCGAAGCACGGCGCAAAAAAGCCCCCTACGCGCTGGGCAGAAATACTTCGGCCAACATACAACGGGCGCTGCCTCCACCGATGGTTTCGATGGTAGGAATGGGCAGCGCAACCAGCCTGCAGTAGCGGCTGAGCGTTTGGCGCTGGTCGGCGGTCAGCGCATCGTGGGCACTCCGCGACATAACGAGTAGCTCCTGACCGCCAGCGGCGGGTTGCAAGGTGAGCATGTTGCCGGCAAAATGCGTTACCTGCGCCAGCGAAATAGCTACTATTTCGTGGCCCGTAGAGGCCAGCGAATCCGTTACCGCTGCCTGCTCGGCCGGGTCGGTTATGCTTTCCAGACAGATGACCGCAAATTTGCCCCCACGCATAGCATTACATTGGTGTGGTAGATGGCGTGGCCCTGCGCGTCGGTGGCGCGGAAAGCTAGCGGCTGGTAGCCCAAAAGGCTGGTTACGTGCTGAAATAAATCCGCATCGGTGCGGGGTGAGAGGCCGGCGTAGGCCACGCGGTGCTGGTGGTCGAAAATAACGCTGCCGGTTCCTTCCAGAAACCGGCCCTCCTGCTCGTAGTGCGATAAGTCGATTACCTCTCGAATGGTGAACTGGTTACCCAATGACTCAAGAATATCGGGTCGCCGCTCGGGGCGGCGGTTGGGTGCGTGCATCGGGTAGAGCACTACGCGGCCATCGGGGTGCAGAGTGAGCCAGTTATTGGGGAAAACGGCGTCGGGCTTGGGTGGCGCGGGCGTATCGTCCATCACCAGCACCTGCACGCCGTGTGCCCGCAGCTTGGCCACGGCCGCATCAAATTCGGCAAATGCTTTCTCTTGAATTATGGCCTGATCTAAGTCTGCTATGGTCTGCTGAAAATGATTGGACCCCGCCGTCTCGGTGTTAAAACCAAACCGAACGGGCCGCACAAGAAAAACGGTGGAAGCAGACTGCATATACGTGGCTGGGGGCTTTTTTGACACAAAGAAAGTCATTCCGGCCACGCCAGCAGCGCGCGTACTCTACGGTTTTTGCACCCGCCCTATTACGGCGTACAGCGGGTCGCTGCGCCGGGGCTGCGGACTGCGGTCGAGCAGTTCAATAGGGTGCCAGCTGCCGGCGGCCAGCAGATATTGTTTCACGAGGGCCATATGGCCACGGTCGTCGAGGGCGTGCCAGGCGGCTACGGCTTTAGTCGGGAAGCAGCGGTTGGAGAACGTAATGACTACGGGCGCCTCCGGCCGGAGCACGCGCGCAAGGTCGCGCAGCACTTCCACGGGCCGCGTCAGGTAATCCACGGATACGCAGATGGCGGCGCCATCAAACTCATTTTCCTCAAAAGGAAGCTGCGGCTCCTGATTCAGATCCTGCACCACGTAGCTTGCCAGCCGGGGGTTTGCGCGCAGCTCCTGCTCGTTCATCCCCAGGCCTACCACGCGCCGATACGGCACCTCGGGAGGCAAATGGCTTACCCAGCTGCTCATCAAATCCAACAGCGTACCGTTGGCCGGAAAATACTCGCGGTAGAGCTGCGTAACGGCCGCAATTGCCCCCTCGTCGATGTGCGTTACGAAGCGGGGCTGCTGGTAGAATTGTGCGTCGGGAGTTTCGTCGGTGCGGCGGAAAGCGTCGGCAGGAAAAAGCGGATCAAAAGCCATAAAGGCGAGTAGTTTTATAGAGTCAGTATTTAATAATTAATCAACAATCAATCAACCAAACCAGCACGTCATGCAGAGCGGGAGCGAAGCATCTCGCTCGCGGTCGTTGAGTTACTACTCAGACATCAGTACGCGAGATGCTTCGCTCCCGCTCTGCATGACGTTCAATGGTATAGTATAACCGCCGTTTGGCGTGACGGCCATTTACAACCATACGGCGATGATATTATTGCCTTTGTATCCCTCCTTCACCAAATCCTTCCTACCGGATATTTAAATCTTCTTTTCTGATCCAGCCGGTCGTTTTCACCTTTTCCCAGTTTATGAATGTGGCAAAAACCGCCTGCTCGGAAGAGTCGGTTAGTGTCATTTTATCGCCCCGAATGCAGAATGCGCGGCGGCGCTGGGTCAGGTCGGGTGAGTCGTAAAAGTAGGTGGTGTCTACCCGCACGGTGCCGGTAGTGGCGGGCTTTCGACTCGCGCTAACAGGGGTTTCTTTTGGCTCTGAATCTGATGAAGCTACTGCGGGCTTTTTGGTTTGGGTGCGTGCTACCGCTGGCTCCGGTGTCGGGCGGCGCGGACTAGTGGGCGTAGCGCGGGGAAGCGCGGGCTTCGCGGCAGCTTTAGTAAGCTGCACTTCCGTTTTTTTCAGCCACCCGGCTACCGGGTCGCCGGCCGAATTGAAGTAGCGGGTTTTGATAAAATTGCCGCTCTCCCCTTCCGCGTACACAATATCTCCCCGCAATACATACTTGCCGGTAGAGCTGCTTACATCCGGACTGGAATGAAAATAAGCTCTGGCTGGCAGCACTTTATAAGCACCTGCAAGAGGCTTGATGCTTGTGCTGGCTTGTACAGGTGGCCCCTGTTTTTCGTTTTCCGGGAAAGCAGAATCTGTCCTGGCGGGGATGTTCGCCGACACTTCCGTAACGGGAGTTGTTGGGGGCAGCTCCGTGCTGGACAATGGCGCTTCCTGGCTTCGTTCGGAGCTGTTTTTCTTTGACAGCCAATATGCTGAACTCGCAACCAGTAAAAATATCGCGGCCAGCAGTACGTAAATCAGACCTGTCCGGGGCCGCCGTATCGTGGTGTGTCTGTTCGAATAAAGGCGTCCCGACTGCGCTTGGTTGCTCATGTTACGGAGTGGTGATGGCTACTATACCTGATCCGTAATGTTTACGTAGTTTTTAAGGTTCTGGGGGCTTTTTGATTGATGTCAGGCCAAGAAAAACCTATTGCTTAAGCCAGTACCTGCTCCCGACTGGCCAGCACCTCGCGCACAGGAGTCCAGCGGATATCGGGGTAGCGGGCATTGTCCAGAGGTTCTAGTTTGGGCTGCCCAGTGAACATGTTGTGCAGGTATTGCATGCCTTGCCAGGGCGGAAATACGTCGTCGGTAGTGGGCATGAGGGCCTTGGTCACCTTGATTACGGTTCCGAAAGCGCCCAGGCCACCTACCCGGAATAAGCGAAACGGCTCGCCCGACACGGCACCCGCCACTGCCTGCAAGCCGCGAATAGTGGCTACTTCGCCGGCTACGCGCAGAAAGCGGGGCGTGGTGGCATCGAGGGCCGCGGCGGCTGTGAAGGCGGCTGTGTCTTCGGTGGTGGTAAAGTCCAGCGGCTGGTCTGCGTTGCCCCAATACACCACCCGCTTGAAGTTGAAGAGGATAACCGGGGCCTGCCCCGTCAGCAGATCGGTGAACATGCCGTTGAGAATGGAAGTAGCCCGGATGGGTGCTTTATCGAGCCGCTCGGCAAACTCCCGGCGCAGATCGAGGTTGCGGTTGGAGCCGATGGCGAGCTTAGTGTAATCAATACAATAATCGGAAGGGATGAAGCGGGGAACCCCTGCGGCTACGGCCGCTTGCAGCAGACGCGTCTGCGTCTCCACAATCACCTCCCGCAGCCCTGATAAAGCCGATACCACGCAGGTTGCGCCGGCGCAGGCTTTCGTCAGCTCGGCTTCGTTGTTAAAATCGACTTCGATAATAGCTGCCCCCTGCTCGCGCAAGGCCACCACGGCCGGGGCCGCACTGCCCGCCCGAACCAGCGCCCGCACATTTGCCCCCGCAGCAGCAAGTGCTTCGCAATTCGCCCCCAAGGTCGCCGGTGGCGCCGGCAAGTACTATAGTTGCTTGCTGAGCGCCAGGGGCGGCGGCGGTGTCTGTTGTTGATTCTGCCAAAATGAGGGGAATTAGCTACGTAAGGAAGTACTGGGGCGGCCTGCCGGACCGGAGCGCGTGTTCAATCAGCTTAAATTCGACAGGCTAGGGCTGCTAATACAAGGACCCATGCCGGAAGGTTATTGACAGCCAGTAGAATAAGGCTGGCATTGGCACAAAAAAGCCCCCGCAGTCGACCATGCCGGCCGTATCTGCGTACGTTCAGGATAGATATTTCACTAAACCCGGATACAATGAAACAGGTAGCTGCTGGCGTCAACCAGCTTCTCATTCAGCGCTTTGTCAATGTATACTTTGTGGAGGCCGGTGCCCCGGCGAGTGGGTACTGGTAGATACCGGGTTGCCCGGCTCGGCCAAAACAATCATCGCGGCGGCCGATAAGCTATTTTATCCTGGTACCCATCCGCAGGCTATAATCCTAACCCACGGCCACATGGACCACGCCGGCTCGGCCCAGGAGCTGGCTGACCACTGGCACGTGCCCATTCTGGCGCATCCCCTGGAAATGCCTTTTCTGACTGGTAAAGCCGTGTATCCGCCCGCCGACCCAACGGTGGGGGGCTCTTTGGCGTTTGTCAGCCGTTTTTTTCCGCCCCAAACCTTTAATCTAACCGGCATTCAGGCACTACCCGAGGGCGAGGAAATACCCTACATGGCTGGCTGGCAATGCATTCATGTACCTGGCCACGCGCCCGGCCAGGTAGCGTTTTTCCGCGCTGAAGACAAGACCTTGCTCGGCGCCGACGCCTTCGCCACCACCGAACACGATTCGGTGCTGTCGGTGCTGCTTGGGGTGCCTAAGATCAGCCGCGCCGGCACGCCGTTTAACTTTGATTGGGAGGCCACTCATGCTTCGGTGGTGAAGCTTTCTAACCTGGAGCCACAGGCTATTGGTTGCGGCCACGGTCCGGCCGTACAGGGCCTCCACCTAGCGAACGAGCTTCGGGAGCTGGCCCTGCATTTTCCGGTGCCGCCCAAAGGGCGCTACGTGGATAGTCCGGCGCGCACAGATGCAAACGGCGTGGAGTTTATTCCCCCTGCCCTACCCGATACTTTGCCGGCGCGGGCGGCTATGCTAGGGGGCGGACTTGCAATAGCAGCCCTGGCAGCGGTATTGCTGAGCAAGCGGGATGGCAAGAAAGGGAAAAAGCACAAGCGCCTGAAAGGCTACAGACCGGCGCCCGCCACAGCTTACGAGCGGCCTTTTCCTGATTATCCTTACAAAGAGAAATACTACTAGGCACACAGAAACGGCGGGACTAAGTTCCGCCGTTTCTGTGTGGTGCCGGGCCGCGCTTACTTTCCGGTCCTGTCTATTTTAATACCCCCATTGGTGGTTACAGCCTTTACCGGCGCGCCGCCTTTGCCCAGTGTGGTGGCAATCTCGCGGCCGAGCATGCCGTTTTTAGTAATGGGCAGGTCTGCTTTTAAGCCGCCCACGGCAGTGCTGGTGGTGAGGCGGGCCGAGTAGTTTTGGGGCACTTCCCATTTGATGCCGCCATTGGTGGTGGCTATATCGAGGCCGGTGCCGTCCCATTTGTCGCCCGTCAGCTGGATGTCGAGGCCGCCGTTGGTGGTGCGGCCCTTCACATTGCCGCCCACGCCGGCCAACGACACGCCACCATTCTTGGTTTCGAAGGTGATGGTGCCGCGCACATCCTGCAACCGAATGCCGCCGTTATTGGTGTTGAGCGCCAGGCTGGTTTGCTGGGGCACGAATACTTCGTAGCTCACCGACCATGTGTCGCCGCCGGGCGCTTCGGCCCGCAGGGTGTTGTTAGCGGTGCTGATGCGGATGGTGGGAATCTGCTGGCGGGCGGCAGCTTCGGTGTTGCCCCAGGCCTGCACTACAGCCCGTATCCGCACCTCGGAGCCCGACCAGCCGCGCACGGTAATTCCGCCGTTCTGCCGCCCGTCGATGGTGAGCGTTTTGCCCCCCAGCGCCGGCATGGTCAGGTCGCGGGTTTCGCAGATGCGCTTTGTGGTTTCGCTGCTGGAGCTGTTGTATTTACCTTCGCAAGTAGAAGTAAACACGGGGGCCGTTTGGGCCGCGGCCGTCAGGGCTAGTGTGTTTAGGAGAAGCGCAGCAAGTAGGTTTTTCATAGGAAGGTCAGGGTTGGGTTTCACGGTTTTCCCATGGACAAGCTGCGTTGCCGGAAGGCTGCATTCAGCAACGAAACCATTCGTACTTTCAGCCTGACAAATGGCGCGGTCGGTCGGTTTGGTCCGGCTTATGAGTACATCCAAATGTGGCTTAAGGAACGCCCATATTGCTGGAGTTCCGGAAGAATTGAGCACTTCCTGACGCTGTTTCTGCCTGAAATATGAGTCTAGCGGCAACGGGAATCTAGCCAATAAGTATTTCGGGCATCTTCACTGAGTGCTTGACGACTCTGGAAACGGTTTACTTATCCGTTCTTCTACAGCTGATGGCACCCTGTTTCTGCGGGCTTGCAATTTGCCCCCCGCCGGGCTTTCAGCTAACTTGCGCCCATTCGGCGCCCCACCCTATCGCGCCGCCGCACTAAGCATCAATCACTACTATGGGAAGAGCATTTGAATTTCGCAAAGGCCGCAAAATGAAGCGCTGGGACCGCATGTCCAAAGATTTCACCCGCATCGGCCGCGAAATCGTGATGGCCGTGAAGGAAAGCGGCCCCAACCCTGACACCAACTCCCGCCTTCGTGCGGCCATGCAGAACGCCAAGGGCGTGAACATGCCCAAAGACCGCGTGGAAGCCGCCATCAAGCGCGCCAGCAGCAAGGAAGAGAAAGATTATCAGGAAGTTGTGTATGAAGGATATGCACCCCACGGCGTGGCCATTGTGGTAGAAACTGCCACCGACAACCCCGTACGCACCGTGGCTAATGTGCGCATGTACTTCAACCGCGGCAATGGCGCCCTGGGCACCGCCGGCTCCTCCGATTTCACCTTCACCCGCAAAGGCGTATTCAAGCTGGCCGCCGAAGGCCTCGACCGCGACGAGCTGGAGCTGGAGCTCATCGACTTCGGCGCCGAAGACATCTACGAAGATCAGGAGGAAGACGAGCACGGCAACGTGAAGGAGCTGATTGTGGTAGAAACCGCCTTCACCGACTTTGGCCAGATGCAGAAAGCGCTGGAAGAACGCCACCTGAACGTGGTCGGCGCGCAACTGCAACGCATTCCCAACGCCACCGTCACGCTGGAAGGCGACGAGCTGGAAGAGGTGATGAACCTGATTGAGAAGTTCGAGGAGGATGACGACGTGCAGGCCGTGTACCACACGTTGGGCTAAGCTTCCCTTGCCACTTAGGCTGCTGTAGAAACGCGGGGCGCTCCAGTTGGGGCGCCCCGTTGTGTTTTGGGAAGGAACTGAATTATCAGTACGTTTAGCCATGTCGCAAAACACCTGAAGGCCTCCCCATCCAACTCACGTTTCCCACCATCGCCACACCATGCTACCACTGAAGAGAATAACAAGTGCTTGCCTGCTTTTTACCGGCCTCTTCAGCGCGGCCTGCTCCACGCCAGCTAAGGAAACTGAAGCCGCTTCAGCCTCCGCCACCAGCTACTTCCAAAGCCAGGAAACGGGCGTGCAGGACGGCGGCGTAAAGATGATTCCGATTACCACGCCCAAGGGCAAGTTCAACGTCTGGACGAAGCGCTTCGGCAACAACCCCAAGATAAAGCTGCTTCTGCTCAACGGCGGCCCCGGCGCCACCCACGAGTATTTTGAATGCATGGAAAGCTTCCTGCCCGCCGAGGGCATTGAGTTTATTTACTACGACCAGCTCGGCTGCGGCAACTCCGACAACCCCAAGGACACCGCCATGTGGAGCCTGCCGCGCTACGTGGAGGAAGTGGAGCAGGTGCGCCAGGCCCTGAACCTGACCAAAGACAACTTCTACCTGCTGGGCCACTCTTGGGGGGCATTTTGGCCGCCGAGTACGCTTTCAAATACCAGGACAATCTGAAGGGCCTGATCATCTCGAACATGATGATGAGCTGCCCTGAGTACGGCCGCTACGCCCAGGAAGTACTAGCCAAGCAGATGAAGCCCGAGGTGCTGAAAGAAATCCGGCAGATAGAAGCCAGAAAGGATTTCGACAACCCGCGCTACATGGAGTTGCTTATGCCCAACTTTTACGCCGAGCACGTGCTGCGCCTCCCCCTCGACCAGTGGCCCGAGCCCGTAAACCGTTCCTTGGGCAAAACCAACCAGTCGCTCTACGTGACCATGCAGGGTCCCAGCGAGTTTGGTATTGCCGGCAAGCTGGCCAACTGGGACCGCACCCCAGACCTGCCTAAGCTCACCGTGCCCGTCCTCTCCATAGGGGGCAAATTCGACACTATGGACCCCGAGCACATGCGCCGCATTGCCACCCAAGTGCAGAATGGTACCGCCCTGATCTGCCCCAAGGGCAGCCACATGAGCCTCTACGACGACCAGCAGACGTATATGACGGGGCTGATTAAGTTCATGAAGGGCGTGGATAAGGGCGAGAAGAAAGTCGCCTTATAACTATCCGTGATACAATTATTCGTTTCATTATCAAATGCTTACGCAAGCAGAAACAATACATTGCAAGCCTGGAAACGCAGTGAGTCAGCTATTTAATTTTTCTCGTAAGCTCATCTGTATTTTTTGCTTGCTATATTTTGGTCGTTAATTTCTTCTCAACATATCTAACCATTTCTTTAACCACGTTTAATTAAATGAAACGCCTAACAAGTACTTTATTTAACCTCCTGATTATCTTAACTTTATTTTCCTGCAACAAAGAGGAAATAGCCCCCAGACTGGTAACCTGACTGTAAAATTCCGCTACGCAAATGACCTTAGTGGTGCCACTTACTTGCTCTTCACTGAAGGAGTATGGGCGAGCACCAATCGCTTTGCGACGGCACTTCGAAGCGGCACTTTACCAACTGTATCATCGATGGCTAATGGCGGTGAGGCAACAGTCGAGTTCAAGGACTTGAATGCTGGCAACTATGTCTTTGTTCTAGGTAATGCCAACAGTTGGTCCGTGCAGGTTACGGCAGGCAAAACCACCGAGGTAAACAAGTAAGCAAGCGACCTGCTACCACACATCAATTTTAGTTCTCCGTACCTTGCGGCCCATTCGCAGCTTCATAGCTCCGAATGGGCCGTTACCGTTACCACGAATTCCTGACTTTCTAATACCCAGCACCATGTCTACCCGTCTCAATAAATACATCAGCGAAAGCGGCGTCTGCTCCCGGCGCGAAGCCGACAAATTCATTGAGCAGGGCAACGTGTTTGTGAACGGCAAGCGGGCCAGCATCGGCGACCAGGTGACGGAGAAGGACCGCGTGGTGGTGAATGGCAGCCTCATTGAGCCCCGCGCCCCGAGGACGCGATTTATATTGCCTTCAATAAGCCCCCCGGCATCACCAGCACCACCGAAACCAGCGTTAAGGACAACATTATCCGCTACATCAAGCACAGCGAACGGATTTTCCCCATTGGCCGCTTGGATAAGGATTCGCAGGGCTTGATTCTTCTGACCAGCAACGGCGACATCGTCAACAAGATTCTGCGTGCCGGCAACAAGCATGAGAAGGAGTACATCGTGATGGTGGACAAGCCCATCACCGACAGCTTTATCGAAGGTATGCGCGGCGGGGTGCCCATCATGGGTATTATGACCCAGAAGTGCGAGGTAAAGAAGGAAACCAACTACATCTTCCGCATCACGCTCATTCAGGGTATGAACCGCCAGATCAGGAAGATGTGCGAGCATTTTGGCTACGAGGTGGTGCAGCTGGAGCGCATTAGGGTGATGAATATCACGCTCAAAGGCCTCGGTGTCGGCGACTGGCGCGAGCTAACCGAAAAGGAGTTGGAAGGCATCATGAAGATGACCGAAACCTCTTCCGGCACCAAGGAAGCCTCCTTGCCTAAGCGCCGCGTGGGTCCGCCCACTACGGCCTGGAGCAGCCGTCCCGCCCGTTTCAGCGAAGGAGAAAGCGAGGATAAACCCGCCCGTAAACCAGCTGGCGCCGGCGGGAAATCGGCCCCTCGCGCTGCTACTCCTAGCGGGCCTAAGCCGGGGCGCAAACCCGCCATGGGCAAGCCAAAACCAGCAGCTTCAGCGGCGGCTTTTGGCACAGAAAAGCCCCCAGAAAGCCCGGCCGCCCCACCAGTGCCGGCTCCAAGCGCAAGCCCGCCGCCAAAACCCTGAACCGCGCCCCAAAGGCAACGCCGGCCGCCGCGGCAGCAGCCGGTAGCGGCAGTTTCTACTTAATCAGCAACCCTTGAAGGATCAGTTATGATCTGACAATCAAGTGGCGGTCATGCAGAGCGCAGCGAAGCATCTCGCGTGCTGACGAAAGATTAGTAATCCTACTACCGCGGGCGAGATGCTTCGCTCTGCTCTGCATAACGTTCTTTATAAATACGTACCCTTTAGCCTATGCCTACTGAGCGCGAGAACATGATGGCTGGCGAGCTGTACCAGGCCAACGCCCCGGAATTGTTAGCCGCTCGTCAGCGCGCGAAGGCACTGTGTCACCGCTACAACCAGCAGCCATTGGAACTAGACCGCGCTGTGTTGGCCGAGCTGCTGGGCTATGAAACCGATGCTTACGTTGAGGCCCCATTGCGCTGCGATTATGGCTTCAACATTTACTTGGGTCGGAATTTCTACGCCAACTACAACCTCACCATTCTCGACTGCGCGCCGGTACATATCGGCGACAATGTATTTGTGGCGCCGAATGTGGTGCTGAGCACGGCGGGGCATCCGGTGGAAGTGGGCCCGCGCGTGGCGGGGTGGGAGTTTGCGCGCCCTATCACGATCGGCGATAATGTGTGGCTGGGCGCGGGCGTCATTGTGCTGCCCGGCGTGACCATTGGCGCGGGTACTACCATTGGGGCGGGCAGCGTCGTGACGCGGGATATTGCGGCCAATTCGGTGGCGGTGGGCAATCCGTGCCGCGTGATTCGATCGGCGCTGCCACCCGACCAGCAGTAGCAGGAACAGGGCTGTTTAGTGGGGAGTTGTTTGGCTTTGGCCTTTTGCGCAATCGTGAAGTAAATCCTATATTTCTTATGCGATTTAGCGCTCCTTATTCCTATGTCAGCCAGCTTCCTCGACCCGAACGCACACGCAGCTCTCGTGGCCCGAATTCAGACATTAACACCTGATAGTCAGCGCCAATGGGGCAAGATGACCGTGGGGCAAATGCTGGTGCATTGCGCCGATCAGCTGCGGGTGAGCCGGGGTGAAAAGGCGGTTACTTCTTTGCGGATCCCAGGCTTTTTGAAGCCCTTAGCGAAGTGGTTTTTTGTTACCCGTCTGAAGAGTTTCAAGCCGAACATGCAAACGCTGAAAGAGCTGGATTCTCAAGTCGGCATGACGTCGCCCACCACCTTTGAGGCCGACCGTCAGACGCTGCTGGATCTGCTCAATCCGGCTAAATATAGCCCGTCTGGGGTGGAGCATCCGGTGTTTGGGCATTTGTCACACAATGAGTTGGGGGAGGTTACGTGGAAGCACCTCGATCATCATTTACGGCAGTTTGGCGTGTAGCAATTCTTGCTGGCTCGCTTCTGACTTGCGGGTGTCTGACTGGCTGTTCTGTTGAGCGGTAGAGCTGCGGTTGAGAACCTGATTTAAGTAGTCAGCTTTTGACTGCTGGTACTTCTGCTGCTTAAACATCATCCCAACCCACTTTCCTGCTTATCTTGCGGTCAGCCTTTTGGGCCATTAACAAACTATTTTTGCCCCCGCACCCCTCAACCACCCCTTTTCATGCTCCGCACCGACTGGACCCTCGACGAAGTAAAAGCCCTGTACCACCAGCCCGTGCTGGAACTCGTGACCCAGGCCGCCGCCGTGCATCAGGCCAACCAATCGACCGGTGAGGTGCAGGTATGCACGCTGCTGTCGGTAAAAACCGGCGGCTGCCCCGAAGATTGCTCCTACTGTCCTCAGGCTGCCCGCTACCACACCGGCGTAGAAGTGCACGCCTTGCTGAAGGATGAAGTAGTACTGGATGCCGCCCGCCGCGCCAAAGACTCGGGCAGCACGCGCTTCTGCATGGGCGCCGCCTGGCGCGAAGTGCGCGACAACCGCGACTTCGACCGCGTGCTGGGCATGGTGACGCAGGTAAACGACATGGGCCTGGAAGTGTGCTGCACCTTGGGCATGATCAACGAGTATCAGGCTGAGCGGCTCAAGCAAGCCGGCCTCTACGCCTACAATCACAACTTGGACACCAGCGCCGAGCACTACTCCGAGATCATCACCACCCGCACCTACGACGACCGTCTTAATACGCTCGAAAACGTGCGCCAAGCGGGTATTTCAGTGTGCTCGGGGGGCATTATTGGCCTCGGCGAAACAGACGAAGACCGTATTGCCATGCTGCACACGCTGGCCACCCTGCCCGCCCACCCCGAGTCGGTGCCGGTGAACGCGCTGGTGCCCGTAGCCGGCACGCCCCTGGCCGAGCAGCCCCGCGTGAGCGTGTGGGAAATGCTGCGCATGATTGCCACCGCCCGCATCTTGATGCCCCGCACCATGGTACGTCTGTCGGCTGGCCGTCAGGAAATGCCCGTGAGCGAGCAGGCCTTGTGCTTCTTAGCTGGCGCTAATTCTATCTTCTCCGGCGAGAAGCTCCTCACCACGCCCAACCCCGATTTCGACGCCGATAAGCAGATGTTTGCAACGCTGGGCCTGAAGCCGCGCAAGTCGTTCAAGGACATGCCCCAAGGCGCTACGGTATTGGCGAAGGCTGCTGTATAAAGTTCAACGAGGGACCTCACCCCTAGCCCCCTCCCCTCGGGGAGAAGGGGAACTAGCCTTAAAAATAGATTTATAGTAATGACTAGTTAGCTAGAAAGACTAGAAGCTAGTTCCCCCTCTCCTCGTGGAGAGGGGGCTAGGGGGTGAGGTCCCATCAGAACAAGCAACATGCACCCATCTCCCCTCCTTCAGCGCCTTACGCAGCAACTCGTACAGCGCGAAGCGGCCGGCACCCGCCGGCAGCTGACAGTCGCGAAGGCGGGCCGGATAGATTTTAGCTCCAACGACTACCTTGGCCTAGCGCAACACAGCGCTTTGCAAGCGATTTTACAACGAGTATTAACCGAAAAAAGCCCCCAGCCGCCGGCAGCACTGGCTCGCGCCTGCTCACCGGCAACTCCGCCGCCGCCGAAGTGCTGGAAACTCAACTGGCGAACTTCCACCGCGCTGAGTCGGCTTTGCTCTTCAACTCCGGCTACGCCGCCAACCTGGGCTTTTTTGCCGCCGTGCCCCGCCGCGGCGACACGATTTTTTACGACGAAGCCAGCCACGCCTCCGTGAAGGACGGCATCCGGGGCAGCTTCGCTACGGCCTACAGCTTTAGGCACAATGATATAGGCGACTTAGAACGGCGCCTGAGCCGAGCCACGGGGGCCGTTTTTGTGGCCGTGGAGGCGCTCTATTCCATGGATGGCGACCAGGCGCCGCTGCGGGAGCTGGCGGCCTTTTGCCAGCAGCGCGACTTGCATCTGATAGTAGATGAGGCGCACACCAACGGCATTTACGGTCCGCGGGGGAAGGTTTGGTAGTGGAGTTAGGGTTGGAAGAGCAGGTATTCGCCCGTATTCTAACATTTGGCAAAGCCCTGGGCAGTCAGGGGGCATGCATAGCCGGACCGCAGGTGCTGCGCGAGTATCTGCTGAATTTCAGTCGGCCGTTTATTTATACCACCGCCCTGCCGCCGCTGGCTATAGCTACGTTGGCCGCAGCATACCAGATGCTACCGAATATGCAGCAGGAGCGGCAGCGGCTTTTTGCCCTTTCCGATTTGCTGAAAACCACGCTCAACGCGGTGCCTGGCTTGCACGTGCCGGAGGAAAGCCACATTATTCATCCCGTCTTTTTCCCTGACCACGCAGGCCCGGCGCACGTGAAAGCAGTAGCCCAGGCCGCGCAGGCGCAGGGCTTCGATGTGCGCGCCATATTGCCCCCCACCGTGCCTGCTGGTACCGAGCGCCTGCGGCTGATTGTGCACAGTTATAATACGGAAGCAGAAATTGAGGGACTAGCGGCCGTGTTGGGACGGATTAATTGATACCGAAATTCTTAAGCCGTAATACTAAGTTGACAACTGCAAGGAAGCGAAGTCATACTTTGATTACTAAAAGATGTGAGTAACCTCGTGTTGCATACCACAACTTTATATATTGCTGTCGCAATTTAATTTTTGCGATTTTTGCCCTTCAGAGGCGGGCTTTACGAAGATTGGTGCAGTGAAGTCATGCGGATATTACCGCATCTTGGCATTCGGTTAGTTGCAGCAATTCAGGTCATCACTGTCGGATTAAACGGCGACAGGAAATAAACTGAGGAAAATATTTAAAATCAGTTTCTATGAACGAATATTTGTTTTTTAAAGCCCGGTTGTATTTTACAGCAATAGTAACTATTGCTATCTGGTTGCTATTAGCTTGGGGGCATTATAATGGGGGTGTACCAAGCCATCACATTATGGCTCGTGCAGACATGCCTGAGATTTCTAACTGGTGGGGAGGAATATTACTTCCTTTACTTTCTTGGCTTTTACTTTATCGCGTCCACAAGAGAATTATTAGCAGTAAGAACAACGAAATACATAGCTCAGTGCTGTATACAAATGTAGCTTATGGACTCATTGGTGCTCTATTTTTCGGAATCCTACTTTCCATATTTTTCACTTTTGGCTATTCAGATATACAGGGCTATATGATGAACGGATTGTTTATACTTGCATTGTTCCTCCCAATTTATCGGGCAGAATGCTTACTTGGATTTGTTATTGGTATGTCTTTTACATTTGGCGCAGTGCTCCCAACTATAGCAGGGTTAATATTTGCACTAATAGGAGCAGTATTATATCTTTTTGTTCGGCCAGCAGCACTATACATAGCATCAGCTCTTGCACATAAAGTATCGTCAAATAAACATAAGGTAAATAGGTAAATATCGGTAGCAATTAAATTATATATTAAACACCTACTGCGTTAATAACCTTAAAGGTCAACACTACTAATACCAGCTAAAAAATACATTTATCAAAACTCTTCAGAAGTATTTTGCATAATCCTGAATGTGTGATTTTTTTAAACAGTATTATTTAAAATCAGCAGCGTAACCACGCGAAAAACTGTTACATCTGCCATACGCTTCTGAAGCTTACACATCTTGATATGGCTTTATGCAAGTCTATCAGCTCAACCGCAGCCGCTAATAGCAGCTTTGCTTAATGACCACTTTTTTGGAACAACTTTTCGTCACCGGCATTGGCACCGACGTCGGTAAAACCCTGGTAGCTGCCATCCTCACCGAAGCCCTGCAAGCCGACTACTGGAAGCCCGTGCAGGCCGGCCTCACGCCCACCACCGATACAGCCACAGTACGCTCGCTGGTAACTAATCCGGTTTCCCGGTTTCACCCCGAAGCATATCGCCTTGTATTGCCCGCCTCGCCCCACGCCGCCGCCGCCGCCGAAAATATCCGCATTCAGCCGGAGCGTTTCGTGCTGCCCCGCACCACCAACAACTTAATTGTAGAAGGTGCCGGGGGCTTTTTGTGCCGTTGGCGCCGGGCTTCCTGCTGGTCGATCTGCTGGCGCAACTACAGCTGGCGACGGTGGTTGTGTCGCGCAATTATCTGGGCAGCATCAACCATACCTTACTCACGCTGGAGGCCTTGCAGCGGCGTGGGTTGCCTATCCGCGGACTGGTGTTTAACGGGGAGGTTACGCCCGCTACGGAGGAGTTCATTCTGGAGCACTCCGGCGTTCCGGTGATGCCGCGGTTGCGGCCCGAGGCGGTGACCGATGCGGCTATGGTGAGCCGCTACGCGGCGGAGTTTCGGGCGTGGGGCCTCACCCCGGTTCCGTGGGGCCTCACCCCCGGCCCCTCTCCTAAGGGAGAGGGGAGCCTGACTTTAGTCTTTCTACGCCGTACCTTCCGCTTTCGCTTCAGGCACGGCTACCGTATTGTGATTTTGCAACAAAGCCCCCTATGACAAATAGGGGGCTTTGTTTATTAAGCTAGCATCTAGCAATGGTAGCCGTAGTTGAGGCGGGAGCTGAAAGTGCGCGTAGGCCGGGCGGCTGGCTCCCCTCTCCCCTAGGAGAGGGGCCGGGGGCGAGGCCCAATTCTTACCTTTGCGTCATGCCCACCCTAGCCGCCCGCGACCACGCCGTACTCTGGCACCCTTATACCCAAATGCAAACCGCTCCCCTGCCCATTCCCATCGTGCGGGGTGAGGGCGCGTGGCTCTACGCCGAAGACGGCACCGCCTACCTCGATGGTATTTCGTCGTGGTGGGTAAACCTGCACGGGCACGCCCACCCGCGCATTGCGGCCCGCGTAGCCCAGCAGCTCCAAACGCTTGAACATGTGCTATTTGCTGGCTTCACCCACCCGCCCGCCGTGGAGTTGGCCGAAGGATTACTGGAGATTTTGCCCCCCAACCAGCGCCGCATCTTTTACTCCGATAATGGTTCGACGGCTGTGGAAGTGGCCCTGAAAATGGCTCTGCAATACCACCACAACCATGGTCAGCCGCGCCGCACGATGGTGGCTTTCCGCGATAGCTACCACGGCGACACCTTCGGGGCCATGGCTGTGAGCAGCCGGGGGCTTTTACGGCACCCTTCGCGCCGCTGCTGTTTGATGTGGCCTTTATTGATGTGCCAGTGCCCGGCCGCGAAGCCGAAGCGCTGGCTCAGCTGGAAGCCCTAGCCGCGCAGGGCGATGTGGCGGCCTTCATTTTTGAGCCCCTGCTGTTGGGCACGGCCGGCATGATTACGTACACGCCCGAGGTGCTGAACGAGCTGATTAGCTGCTGCCACCGCCACGGTATATTGGCCATTGCCGATGAGGTAATGACCGGTTTTGGGCGCACCGGCCGGCTTTTCGCCTGTGACTACCTGACGGAAAGGCCCGACATGGTGTGCTTATCCAAGGGCCTCACCGGGGGTACGATGGCGCTGGGCGTCACGAGCAGCACGGGGCCGGTGTACGAAGCATTCCTGAGTGATGACAAGATGAAGACCTTCTTTCACGGCCATTCCTACACGGCCAACCCGGTGGCGTGCGCGGCGGGGCTGGCCAGTCTGGAACTGCTGCGCGAGCCAGCTTGCACCGCAAATTTAGCCCGCATCTCTGCGGCACATCAGGCGTTTGCGGCGGAAATAACGGGCCAGCCCGGCGTGCGCGCGGTGCGCTTGCTGGGCACTGTAGTGGGCATAGAATTCGAAGAGCAGGCCACCACGTCCTACTTCAGCAGCCTGCGCGACGAGCTGTATCAGCTGGCCCTGCAGCGCCGCGTGATTCTGCGGCCGCTGGGCAACATTATTTACATCATGCCGCCCTACTGCACCAACGATGCCGAGCTAGACCTGCTCTACAACACCGTGCGCGCCATGCGCGAACTGGTCATTGCTCGGACTACTTTGGCTTAGCATTCAACAGGAGTAATTATTGATTTACCCGTATGTCATGCAGAGGCGGAGCCGAAGCATCTCGCGTGCTGATGTGAGGTTAGTAGTCTCACTAAACAAGCGAGATGCTTCGGCTCCGCCTCTGCATGACGACCTGCCCTAAGGCTGATCCAATCTACTGGGCCTAGCTTGCGGCCTGTTTGAGCTTTTAAAGTAATGTCCGACGACAACCTGATTCTGATTCGAGGCCGGGGCAGCGTGTCTGCGCTGGAGCTGCGGGGCAATTTCACAGCCTCCTCACCGCAACCTGCCTTTGCAAGCCGGCAAACCGGCACGCGCACCCTACCCGTTGGCAGCGTGCCCGCCGGAGTGGAAGAAGCAATAAGTAGTTTGCGCCACGCGCACGCCCCTTACCGCCAGCTCGACCGCACCGTATTATTGGGCTTGCTTGCCGCCCGCCAAGCCACGGCCCAGGCGGGCTGGGCAGCGCAGGATGCCAGTCTGGGCGTGAGCATTGGCTCCTCGCGGGGCGCAACAGGACGACTAGAGCAATTCCACGCCGATTTTCTAGCCGATGGAGTTGTAGCTGCGGCAGCGTCGCCGCTCACCACGCTGGGCAATGTGGCGAGTTGGGTGGCCTACGATGCGGGCGCTGTTGGCGGGGCAGCGCTAAGTCACTCCAGCACCTGCAGCAGCGCTTTTCAAGCGTTGGGCAACGCGGTAGCCTGGCTGCGGGCCGGCCTCGCCGATCGGTTTTTGGCCGGTGGGGCTGAGGCTCCGCTCACCGATTTTACATTGGCACAGATGCACGCCCTAGGCATCTACTCCACTTTTGCCCCCCAGGATTGGCCTTGCCGCCCTGGCGCGGGCGCACCTTCCACCTTCGTACTGGGCGAGGGCGCGGCGGTTTTTGCCTTGGAACGAGTTAGTCGCGCGACACTGGCGGCGGAGCAAGCCACGGCTTCGGCTCTTCAGTTTCGGCTGGAAAGTGTCGGCTTTGGCTTCGAGGCAATCCCAAGCAAAACCGGGCTTTCGCCGGATGGTCAGCACTTCCAAACGGCCATGCGCCAAGCACTCCAGCAGGCAAATTGCCCCCCAGACGCCGTGGATGCCCTCGTGCTGCACAGCCCCGGCACCCCCGCCGGCGACGCTGCCGAGCGCCGTGCCGTAGCAGCCGTTTTTGGAACCGAAGAAGCCCCCCAACTCGTCTCCAACAAATGGCTGGTCGGCCACACGCTTGGCGCCTCCGCAGCCCTGAGTCTGGAGTTTGCGTTGCAGATTTTAACACACCAAACCTGGCCTGCGCCGCCGTTCGGCACCTACTTGGCCCCCGCTCCTACTCGGCCCATTGGGCGTGTACTGGTGAATGCAGCCGGTTTTGGCGGCAATGCATCCAGTGCCCTAGTATCGTTAGTGTAAGAAATTCCTCTTACTTAACCTTGCTCTTAACCAGCACGTCATGCAGAGCATTCTGCGCATGAAGCAGAGACGAAGCATCTCGCGTGTTTAGCTGGATTACTAAAGTCAACCAATAAGAACGTCATGCTTGATCTGGCGTCCGCTGGTCGAAGCATCTCTCTCGCTTCGTTGAGATTACCATTGCAGTAGAGATGCTTCGACCAGCGGACGCCAGATCAAGCATGACCGCCTTTTTACAATCAGACGACTGCGAGCGAGATGCTTCGTCTCTGCTTCATGCGCAGAATGCTCTGCATGACGTTCTGGTAAACAAGAATAACTGCTGCCTTGCTACTGCCTTACCGCTCTGCTTGACGAGCGATTATTACAGTATTGTCCTAACTATTCCGGCTTACCCCGTATTTTACATCACCAAAATCGTCTATCGGTTCTTGACCACCCGCTTACTCCATCACCCAAATACCCCTCATGAAATTTCTTCGCTCCACACTTTTAGTTGCCGCGGTTGCCAGCTTCACCGCCCTGCGCGCCCAAAATGCCCCCCATCCACCCCCGACCCAGCCATCAAGCAAATGGTGGAAGCCATTTCGGCGAAAACGCTGGAAGAGGATATTCGCAAAATGGTCTCCTTCGGTACTCGCCACACCCTGAGCGACACCAAAAGCAAAAAGCGCGGCATTGGGGCGGCGCGGAACTGGGTGGAGTCGGAGTTTAAGAAGTACGCCAAAGCCAGCGGCGGCCGCATGAAAGTAGAGCAGGACACGTTCACGGTGAAGCCCGACGGCCGGCGCATCGATAAGCCCGTGGTGATGGCCAACGTAATGGCGACCCTCCAAGGCACCGACCCCAACGACAAGCGCATCATCATCGTCAGCGGCCACCTCGACTCGCGCGTAACCGACGTGATGAACGCCACCGCCGACGCGCCCGGCGCCAACGACGACGCTTCGGGCGTGGCCTTGGTGATGGAAATGGCCCGCGTAATGGCCTCCAAACAGTTTCCCTGCACCCTCATTTTCGTGGCCGTACAAGGCGAAGAGCAGGGCCTATATGGCTCGACGCACATGGCCAAGCGCGCCAAAGCCGAGGGCTGGAACATCGTGGGCATGCTCAACAACGACATCGTAGGCAACTCCACCGGCTTCGACCCCGAGATTAAAGATCCCAAGCACGTGCGCATTTTCAGTGAGGGCGTGCCCGCCAACGAAACTCCCGAGGAGGCCCGCGTGCGTCGGCAGCTGAGCAGCGAAAACGACTCGCCCAGCCGCCAGCTAGCCCGCTACATCAAAACCACCTGTGAGCAATACCTGAATGACTTCGGCGTGCTCATCGAGTACCGCCCCGACCGCTTCCTGCGCGGCGGCGACCATACGCCCTTCAACCAGCAGGGCTTCACGGCCGTGCGCTTCACGGAAGTAAACGAAAACTTCAACCACCAGCACCAGGATCTGCGCACCGAAAACGGCATCGAGTACGGCGACAAGCCCGAATTTGTGGACTACGAGTACCTACGCAAGAACACCGGCGTAAATCTGGCCACGATGGCCAGCCTGGCCTGGGCGCCCCCGCGCCGCAGAATGTAGGTGTGCTCACTGCCAACCTCACCAACCGTACGCAGCTGAAGTGGGACGCTCCCGCCGCCGGCGAAAAACCAGCCGGCTACTACGTGCTAATGCGCGAAACCAGCAGCCCCGTGTGGCAGCAGAAGTTCTTCGTGACCGGCACCACCGCCGATTTGCCCCACAGCAAAGACAACTTCATCTTCGCCGTGGCGTCCGTCGATGCAGAGGGCCACGAGAGCCTCCCCGTAACGCCGAAAGTGGTGCGGTAGGCAGGTAGCTTGACGACTAAGCAGGCTACACCTTTTGTTTTTATAGTGCATAAAAAAGCCCCCCAACATATTGGGGGCTTTTTTATGCCTTTTGATTCCGATTCGAGAAGTGTTTGTTCACCTATTAATTCATGTCGCTCACTATCTTAACAACATGCTCTACCGCGAAGCCCAAGTAGCAGACATTCCGCAGTACATGGCCGTACGCATGGCGGTCAAAGAAAATAAGCTTTCCAGCCCTGATCGGGTAACAGAGCAGGATAACATCGACTACCTCACCCGGCGCGGCAAAGGCTGGGTTTGCGAGACTGGGGGGCAAATTGTAGGATTTGCCATTGCCGACCTCCAAGACCACAGCGTTTGGGCGCTCTTCGTGCACCCCGATTACGACCGGCAGGGCATTGGCCGGCAGCTACAGACGCTGATGCTGCGCTGGTATTTCAGCCAAACGCAGCACCCTGTATGGCTGAGCACAAGTCCGGGCACGCGGGCCGAAGCCTTTTACCGGCAATCGGGCTGGCGCGAAACGGGCCGGACAACTAGTGGAGAAATCCGGTTTGAGCTGACCGTGGAGGAATGGAGTAAGCGCTCAAATCAGATTTAGAACTGGTTGTGGCAGCCTGATACGCTGAATCTATGGCTACCTTGTAGGTATGGAGACGACGCGTTTATTGCAACGGTGCTTGCTGCTCTTGCTGCTTCTGATGGGTCATTGGGTTCTCGCGCAGCGCACAGTTTCTCCCACTTTCAGCGTCGTGCCGCTGGGCGTGAAGGGCGGACTGGATGAGGGCAACCTTTCGGCCTATCTGGTTGCCCCGGCGGGCTCCAGTTCCTATGTGTGTCTGGATGCGGGCACTGTGTACAGCGGCGTGGAAAAGGCCGTGGCACGCAAGGTATTCGCGGGGCCAGCGACCGAGGTAATTCGCAATACTATCAAGGCTTACCTGATCTCCCACGCCCACCTCGACCACGTAACCGGCCTGCTCCTGAATGCCACCGACGACTCGCCCAAGAGCATTTACGGCCTAAGCGACTGCCTCAAAACCATTCAAAACGATTATTTCAACTGGCGCACCTGGCCCAACTTCGGCAGCAGCGGCGCCCCGCCGGCCCTGCGCAAATATCAGTTGCGTTCTTTATCGCCCGGCCAGGAAACAGCCATCGAAAACACCGATTTGAGCCTTCAGACGTTTGTGCTGAGCCACGGCAAACCTTATCAAAGCGCGGCCTTCCTGCTGCGGAGCAAGCAGAGCTACCTTCTTTACCTAGGCGACACTGGCGCGGATGCCGTTGAAAAAGCCCCCCAGCTGCGCAATTTGTGGCAAGCCATTCAGCCCCTGGTAAAAGCCGGCCAGCTGAAAGCCATTTTCATAGAGACTTCCTACGCTAATGCACAGCCGCCAGCCCAGCTTTTTGGGCATCTCACCCCGGCTTTGCTTATGCAGGAGATGACTGCCCTTAGTCAGCTAACCGGAGCCGCTGCGCTACGCGGGCTGCCAGTCGTAATCACCCATATCAAGCCCACGGCCGGCAATGAAGCGACCATCAAAAAGCAGCTCACCGAAGCAAATTCGCTGCAGCTGAAACTCATCTTTCCGGAGCAAGGACGGTTGCTGCAGTTTTAGCGTAAATCGTCTTTTGTAAAGAGGCAACATACTGCGTCTCGTCGTTTGCACCGTCCAGGCTTTGTTACAGCAGATTGTGCAACGACAAGACGCAAGATATTGCGTCTATACCGCGCATCAGCGGTCCAAAACTTCATGCAAATACCTTATAATGTTCTCATGATAATTACCCGCATTTGGCACGGCGTGACCCACGCTCATCACGCCGATGAGTACCTCAAATATCTGGAAGCATCCGGCCTTGCCGACTACAAGAAAACGCCCGGCAACTTAGGTGTGCAGGTGCTGCGCAGCATAGAGGGCGAAGTCTGCCATTTCTGGACCGTCACCCGTTGGGACAGCTACGAAAGCATCAAACATTTTGCCGGCGACGACTACGAAAAAGCGCGCTATTACCCCGACGATGCACGCTACTTGCTAGAGTTTGAGGCCAACGTCGTTCACTGCGATACCTTTGACTTTTAACTATTACCCTTTAATCAGCCTAATCTATTGGGTTAATGTATTTCATGAAGGTTTTCATACTATTCCTGACACTCACAATGGCTCTTATCCAGTCTCCGATAGCACACGCCCAAAAGCGAATGCAATCAGGCTACATCGTATTTGCGCATGGTGATACGTTACGGGGTGAATTAGAGGTCCCAACCCGTAGCACAGTGGCCCGTGGTGTGATGTTTCGGAAAGATCCAGCTTCGTCCAATAAGCAGTTTTATTCCATTAAGAAACTGCACAGCCTTCATTTATCAGATGGCAGGACCTACGTAATGCGCAAGATGCTGCCAGTGTCAAAACGTAACACACTGTGTTTGCTACTCGAACGCTTGGCCGGCGGCCGCGCTAACCTGTACCGTAGCACCTATAATCTGTTTGGCAACAATCCAGATGAAGTGTACGCCAACCAGTCCGCGCTCATTTACTACTATATCGAACGGTCAACTGAACGTACGCGCGCTCCCTATCTCTTGCAAGCCACGACATTCAGAAACGACTTGCGTAGTCTTTTTAGTGACTGTTCCACAGCCCCTATTATTACCGGTAAGTTCAGCGAGTCAAACTTGCTACACCTTGTACAACAATATAATACCTGTAAGGGCAACCTCACGCCCTAGACAAAACACTCATCCTACATCGCGGCCCCTACCAAACTCCTACTTATGCTTGATTCAAAACTCATGCGGAAGCTGGCCTTCCTGTGCTGGTCTGTGCTACTTCTTTCCTGTAGCAAAGGCACAACCATCAGCCCTACAGTTCCGGTTCTTCCCTCAGTCACGGCCGATCCGGCCCAGTATGGTACGCCCTTCACGGAAGTGCCGGATGCGGCCAATGCCACCGTGTATCAGGTTAATATGCGGGCGTTTAGCGCGCAAGGCAACTTCAAGGGCGTACTAGCTCGCCTGGATTCAATCAAAGCCCTCGGCATTAATGTGGTGTATCTGATGCCGATTTACCCTGTTGGTAAGGTCAAGGCATTTGACTCGCCTTATGCCATACAGGACTACCTGGCGGTGAATCCGGAACTCGGTACGCTGGCTGATTTGCGGGCCCTTGTGGATGGCGCTCATGCCCGCCGCATGGCCGTCGTGCTCGATTGGGTGGCCAACCACACCGCCTGGGACCACCCTTGGATAACGGCCCACAAGGATTGGTACCAGCAGGACGCCGCCGGCAACATCAAGAATCCGCCCTTAGGCTGGACCGACGTAGCCCAACTCAACTTCGCCAACGCCTCCATGCGGGCAGCCATGATTCAGGCTATGCGCTACTGGGTATTTCAGGCCAACATTGATGGCTACCGCATCGATTACGCCGACGGACCGACTTATGAGTTTCTCACCGAGGCCGTCAGCAACCTGAACTCCATCAGCACGCACAAGCTGCTCCTGATTGCGGAAGGCTCGGATAAGACCTACTACTTCCAGGCTGGTTTTCCGCTTCGCTATGGCTTCGATTTCCTGGCCACCATGAAAGACATTTTTGCCAAGCGAGCCAGCGTCAAGCTCCTCGATAAGCTCAATGAGGTGAATTATGCCAATGCTCCGGCCGGGGCCCGCATGCTGCGCTACATTTCCAACCACGATATAAACAGCTCGGACGGCACCCCGCAGGAGCTTTTCAATGGTCAGCAAGGGGCTATGGCCGCCTTTGTGGTGGTCGCTTACATGCGCGGCACACCCATGATTTACAACGGTCAGGAAGTAGGATTTCCGGCCCGGCTGCCTTTTATGGGAGCGCGCCGAACGATTGATTGGTCGCTCAACCCGGCCGTTACCAAGGAATACAAAAGCATCCTCCGCTTCCGCAACAGCAGCGACGCCGTGCGCAATGGAGCACTTACCTCCTATAGCAGCGACGATGTGTGCGCGTTCACGAAAACTGTCGGCAACGAGAAGGTCTTAGTGCTGGTCAACCTTCGAAATGCGGCAACAACGTATGGGGTACCCGCTGGCTTGGTCAACTCACCTTGGCTAAATGCTTTAAACGGTCAGCCTTTGATGTTGAGTACGCAGCTTATTTTACAGCCGTATCAGTACCTGATTTTGCGCAACTAGTTCTATCCAGCCGAAAGGAAATAAATGATGTTTACACAGTCGCACTGACACAGTTACATAGTTCGATTTATATTCTATCATCGAAAAAATCAGTATGAATTTAAATCCAAGGTTATTGCACTTAGTTGCTTTGTTAACGTTTTACTTAATGGTTCACTCTGTTAAAGGTCAATATAAAAAGTCTCCACTTGAAATTCGAACAGACAGTTTAGTTGCAGAGTTGCATAAGCGAAGGGTAGATTCAATATGCGTTTATAGAAGCTATTGTGTTGGATGTAGAGGAAGCAGGATTACAGAAGACTCATCCTGTTCATCTAAAGGAGACTTTACACCAACCTATGTATTATGGAAACAGCATTCTAAAACCTATCTAACCTATTTAGATAATTGCTCTATTATATCGCCAGTCGTGGTTTATAAAGATATGTTCTGGTCGTACTTGAGTGTTAACTGGAGCGAAATAAATAAAGGTACAATAAAAGATTTTACCACAATAGATAGCGACAGCGGTGAGGCTGAAGTTATTCATCGAAACCATGGAGATAATTATAGTTTTGATTTTATAATAGGGAAGGATACTATCAGTCAATATTACGACCATTTTGCCCTAATCAAGCGAACTATTTTTTTTCACAAGAAGACAAAAAACATTTACTACAAACAAAATAGGAAAAGCCCAATTCGGAAAATTCAATTGCAAATCGATCACGCAATTGTTGAAGCCAGAAAAAGACACTAAACCGAACGGCACCTAATTAATCTTACTATGAATTGCCTAATGAAATATATTATTGCTGGCTGTTTCATAACACTAGCAATCTATTCTACTCAAGCCCAAACGCTGCACTCCCCAACCAAAAAGCTGACGCTCAACTTTCAAGTAAACACGGCCGGCGAGCCAACTTACCAACTCCGATTCGGCGCGAAGCCCGTTATAAAGCCCAGCCGTTTAGCAGTTCTGCTCCAAAACCAACCCGGCTTTGATAAAGGCTTTACCATCGCTAAAATCGACTCGTCGGCGACGGATGAAACGTGGGCGCCGGTGTGGGGTGAGGTGAAGCAGATTCGCAACCGCTACAAGGAACTGGCCGTGACGCTGCAGCAGGCCGCCGCGAAGAATCGGCGGCTGGTGGTGCGCTTCCGGCTGTACGATGATGGACTGGGCTTTCGCTACGAGTTTCCGGCTCAGCCGGGCTTCACCTACTTCACCGTGCAGGAGGAAAAAACCGAGTTTAACCTCACCGGTGACCACAAAACCTTCTGGATTCCGGGCGACTACGACTCCAACGAGTACACCTACAGTACCACCCGCTTAAGCGAGATTAATACCACGCCTATTGAGGCTATTCAGCTAAAATCTGCCCCCAGCGGGTGCAGACGCCGCTGATGCTGAAGACCCAGGACGGGCTGTACGTGAATATACATGAGGCGGCGCTGGTGAATTATCCGGCTATGATGCTGGATGTGGACACCAAAGCGTTCGGTCTAACCAGCCATCTGGTGCCCTCGGCCACCGGAGCGAAGGCCTATCTGCAAGCGCCCGAGCATACGCCGTGGCGCACGATTGTGGTTAGCGACAAAGCGCCCGAGGTACTTGCCTCCAAGCTCATTCTGAACCTAAACGAGCCGAGCAAAATAGCTGATACGGGCTGGATTAAGCCCCAGAAATTTGTGGGCGTGTGGTGGGAAATGCACGTAAACAAAGCCAGCTGGAACTACGCCGACACTAGCAACATCAAGCTGGCGACTACCGACTGGAGCAAGCTGAAACCCAACGGTCGCCACGGCGCCAACACCGCCAACGTGAAGCGCTACATCGACTTTGCCGCCAAGCACGGCCTGCAAAGCGTGCTGGTGGAAGGCTGGAACGTGGGTTGGGAAGACTGGGCCAATAACTGGAAAGAGGAAGTATTTGACTTCGTGACGCCCTACCCCGACTTCGACGTGCAGGAGTTGCAGCGCTACGCAGCCAGCAAGGGCGTGAAGCTGATGATGCACCACGAAACGTCCAGTTCGGTGACCAACTACGAGCGCCGCCAAGAAACCGCCTTGCGCTTCATGAAAGAGCACGGCTACGACGCCGTGAAAACCGGCTACGTGGGCCGCATCATTCCGCGCGGCGAGCACCATGATGGGCAATGGATGGTGAATCACTACAACCGCACCGCCGCCAACATGGCCCAGCAGCAGATTATGGTGGATATGCACGAGTCGGTGCGGCTGACGGGCCTGCACCGTACATACCCCAACTGGCTGGCCTCAGAAGCTGCCCGCGGGAACGAGTTTAACGCCTGGAGCACCGGCAATCCGCCCGAGCACGAAACCATTCTGCCCTTCACCCGCCTCATGGGTGGGCCTATGGATTATACGCCGGGCATTTTCCAAATCAAGCTCGAACCTTGGAATCCGAAGGCCAACAAAGGCCGCCAAGTACACACGACATTAGCCAAGCAGCTGGCCCTGTATGTGACCATGTACAGCCCCGTGCAAATGGCCGCCGACTTGCCCGAAGCCTACGAGCAGCACCTCGACGCGTTCCAGTTCATTAAAGATGTGCCCGTGGATTGGGACGACACCCGCATTCTGGCTGCCGAGCCAGGCGAATACATCATCACGGCCCGCAAAGCCAAGGGCAAAGACGAGTGGTACCTGGGCGCCATCACCGACGAGCGGGCCCGTCGCCAGACCGTAAAGCTGGACTTTTTGCCCCCAAGGCCCGATACACTGCCACCATCTACGCCGATGGCAAAGATGCCGACTGGGAAAAGAACCCCATGGTTTACCAGATCCGGCAAGTACTGGTAGACAGCCGCACGCAACTTCCGCTACAACTGGCTCCCGGCGGCGGCACAGCCATCAGCCTAAAACCCGCAACAAAAGAGGAGCTGCGGAAGCTGAAGAAGCAGTAACTCAAGGAAAAAGCCCCAGAACACATCTGGGGGGCTCTTTTAGTTGCAAACTTGATAGCGAGGTCACCTTATTTCTTACCGCCAATATCCGCTAACAGCTGCTGATTCAAGCGAACGTACTCCTCTTTAATTGACGGCGTTTTTTCCGCTTTTACCAGTTCCAACGACTGCTTGGCAGCGGCTGTGGCTTCGTCGGGGCGCTTGGCTTTTTGCAGCACGCGAGCCTTCCAGTAATAGGCGTAGTAGCTGGGCTGCTGCTTAATGGAAGCATCCAGCCAGGTGAGGGCTTGGTTGAGGTCTTTATTATTGTTGTAGTAATACTGTGCGGCAGAGATGTAAGGCTTTTTTTCGCCTTGCATAGCCTGCGCAATCTGGGCTTCTACCTGCGCATCTGAGTCGGCGGTGAGGGGCACGCTTACCTGGGTTTTGTCCCAGCGCAGGGTGAGGTCGGCGGCGGATGGCTTCAGGTTTTCCAGGGTCAGGCTCATGGTTTCGGCGGGGTCGCGCAGGGTTACAGGCACGGCTTTTACTCGCACCACGTCCATTTCGGGCTTGTAGGTGTAGGCGCCCCACTGCGCGGTATCCCGATTCAGAATCAGCGTCCACTCCTTGGGGCCCGGAATGCTGAACAAGGCGTAGGTGCCCGCTGGCACGGTTTGGCCACCAAATTTTACTTCTTCCCCGAAGCGAATTTTAGTATTGGTGTTGGCGCCCGTGCGCCACACCTGGCCGTAGGGCTCCAGCTTGCCAAAAATTTCGCGGCCTTTCTTGGAAGGGCGCGAGTAGCTCAGCTCCACGAAGGAAACCGAGAAATCCTGACGGATGCGCACGGCCGGACTAGCTACCGGAATTCGGAGTGTTTGCTGGGCTTGGGTGTGGGTGCTAGCCGCTAGCGAACCAGCCAGAAATAGCAGGAATGGAAAGCATAAACAAGGTTTCATGGGTGAGTGCTTGAGAATGTGGGAACAGGTTGAATATAGTAACCAGTGAATTAAAAGAGTTGCTTGTGCTGAATGATTTAGCGAAGTAAAAAGGAGGTTTTAAATGCGGTAGAGACGCAAGATTTTGCGCGTCCTCGTTGAACGACAGACTTAGCGCTATTCAGAAATAACATCCTCTGCAACGAGGAAACGCAAAATCTTGCGTCTCTACCGCGTCATGACTTTTGGCAGAATAATTTGCTTCCTGCATCGCGCATCGGTTTGGCTGTGTCTCTTGCCTTCAGATCTTAAAAAAAAGCCCCCCAGACAAGCATCATTTCACATCTTGCGGCTTGGGCCTTACCTTGGGGTTCCTACGCTTTATATTTTTCATGAGAATTCTCAAGTTTGGCGGCACGTCCGTCGGGTCGGCGGCGCGGATGCATTCGGTGGCCGACCTCATTCAAAGTTCCGAGCCGCGCATTGTGGTGTTGTCGGCCATGTCGGGTACAACCAATTCGCTGGTTGCTATTGCGAAGCTGCTTTTTGAAGGTGAAATCCAGGCCGCTACGTCTCAGACCGAGATTCTGCGTCAGCACTATATGATGGTGGCCCGCGAGCTGCTGCCCGAGCCAGCCGTAGCCGAAGAGGCTATAAGTCAGCTAAGTACCAGCTTCAAAACCATCTTCAATCTGATGCGTCAGCCCCTGTCGACCTCGGGCGAGCGGGTGATTCTGGCCCAGGGCGAGCTGCTGAGTACGCTGCTGTTTCACCGCTACCTGACGGCCGTGCGCGGGCAGGATGCGGTATTGCTGCCCGCTTTGGAATTCATGCGCCTTGACACCAACGACGAGCCCGACGACGCTTACATTCGGGAGCATCTGGCCCAGCAATTAGCCCCCCACGCCGGCCAGAAGCTGTTTATCACGCAAGGCTACATCTGTCGTAACGCTAAGGGCGACATCGACAACCTCAAGCGCGGCGGCTCCGACTATTCCGCTTCGCTTATCGGCGCGGCGGCCAGCGCCGACGAAATCCAGATCTGGACGGACATTGATGGCTTACACAACAACGACCCACGCGTGGTAGAAGGCACCTACCCTATACGCGAGTTGTCGTTTGATGAGGCGGCCGAGCTGGCATATTTCGGAGCTAAAATTCTGCACCCCAGCTCAGTGCTGCCCGCTCGCCAGTACAATATTCCAGTGCGCCTGCTCAACACGATGCAGCCTGAAGCGCCCGGCACGCTCATTTCCAGCAAAACCGGCTCGGAGGCTATCAAGGCGGTGGCGGCGAAAGACGGCTTAGTGGCTATCAAGATCAAGTCGAGCCGAATGCTGCTGGCGCACGGCTTTCTACGCAGCGTGTTCGAGGTTTTTGAGCGCTACCGCACGCCCATCGACATGATTACGACGTCAGAAGTGGCCGTGTCTTTAACTATTGATGATGCCACGCACTTGCAGGAAATCCTGACTGAGCTGCGCGATTTTGGCAACGTGGAAATTGATGAAAATCAGACCATTATCTGTTTGGTTGGTAATCTGATTCAGGAAAACCACGGCTCGGCCCGGCTGGTGTTCAACGCGCTGGGCGACATTCCGCTGCGGATGATTTCCTACGGTGGCTCGCCCAATAATATCAGCCTGCTGGTACACACCGCTGATAAAACGCGGACGTTGAAGGCGTTGAACGCGGGGCTGTTTCAGCGGTAGATTTTCTCTTCAACGATGGGCCTCATCCCCTAGCCCCGGTTCGCTTCATGCGCGAAGTCCTAGGGGATGAGGCCCATCGTTGCTTATCACTTTTTATAATGTCTTTCTCTCTTTCCGGCGAGCTTCTCTCCCGCCCTACGCCTTTTTATCACTACGATCTGGGCTTGCTCACGCGCACGCTTGAAGCTGTGCAGCAGGCGGCGCGGCCGCGGGGGTTTCATGTGCATTATGCCCTGAAAGCCAACGCCAACGAGCCCATTTTGCGCCTTATTCAGCAGCACGGCCTTGGGGCTGATTGCGTGAGCGCCAACGAAGTACAGCGCGCCCTCGACACCGGATTTGCCCCCAGGACATTGTATTTGCGGGCGTTGGCAAAACGGACGCGGAAATCAACCGGGCGCTGGCGGCGGATATCTGGTGCTTTAATGCGGAGTCGGCGGAGGAGTTGGTGGTGCTGAACGAGCTAGCTGGGGGGCAAAATCGGCGGGCGCGGGTGGCGCTGCGCGTGAACCCGAACGTGGACGCGCAGACCCATCACTACATCACGACGGGCCTAGAAGCCAACAAGTTCGGGATTGGCCTGGGTGATCTGCCGGCGGTAGTTGAACAGCTACCCAGCTTGCCGCACCTGGAGCTGGTGGGTTTGCACGCGCATATCGGTTCGCAAATCACTGATTTAGCGGTGTTTGCCGAGCTTAGCCAGAAGCTAAACGAGCTGCAAGCTTGGCTCGAAGAGCAAGGCCACCACTTACCGCACCTCAACGTGGGCGGCGGTCTGGGCATCGACTACAACGACCCCGACACCAACCCTATTCCCGACTTCGAGGCCTACTTCCGCACCTTCGAGCAGCACCTGATCCGGCGGCCGGGCCAGCAGGTGCACGTGGAGTTAGGCCGCGCCATCGTGGCGCAAAGCGGCACCCTGGTAAGTCGGGTGCTGTACGTGAAGCGCAGTCAGCAAACCCAGTTCGCCATCCTCGACGCGGGCCTCACTGAGCTCATTCGGCCGGCTTTATACGGTAGTCATCATCACATTCAAAACCTCAGCAGCCAGGGCGAAATTCAGCCCTACGACGTGGTAGGGCCCATCTGCGAGTCGTCAGACACATTTGGACGCGCGGTTCCTTTGACTGAGACGAAGCGCGGTGACCTGATTGCGCTGCGTTCGGCGGGAGCCTATGGCGAGGTGATGAGCTCGGCTTATAACCTGCGGGAGAAGGCCGAGGCGGTATACATCTAGAAGAAAATATCATATCACTAAAAAAGCCCCCAGAGCTACTCTGGGGGCTTTTTTAGTGATATGATCGAAAACGGATAAGAGCTTACAACCTTCGTAGCGTTTGCCCATTGTCTTAAAAAAATCAAGCTGATCAGTATCCTCTCCCTAATACCACACGGTCCATTTGCCTAAGGTCTCATGCTGCTTGAAATATGGCAGCAGCCACTGTCTTTCGGGGTTTAGCTCGCCTTTCACGATGAGTACGGGGCGTTGCTGGAGCATCCAGTCGAGGGCGGGCCGCTGGGTGGAGTCACTGAGGTAGATCAGGTTTTGTTGCCACCGCCGATTGGGCTCAAACTGCGTTTCGCGGTTGAGGTTGTGGTTGCCGTCGTTGAGAGAAACGGGAATTTTGCCCAGCTCGAACGCTAGGGACGGCAGCAGTTCATTGTACACCAGCACAGGCTGTTGCGTAAGCTGGCGCTGGCGCAGCAACTCAGCCAGCGGACGTGTGCCGTTGGCGGCCAGCTCATTTTGGTGCAGAATGGGCTTAGCGGCCAGTAGCAGCGTAAGCGTGAACATGACAGCCGCCGCCAACAAACGGGGCGCTACACGTACCTGCTCCCAGAGCGTGAGCGTAATAACCAGCACCACCACGCCCGCCGCCGGCACCGCCGCCGCCATAGGACGCAGGGCGAAAGGCAGATCCAGCACCCCGGCAAACGCAGGCGCCAGGCATAAAATGGCCAGCAGGAAGCCGAAGAAGGCTACAATTCCCACGTACCAGCGAAACAGCGCCGCCTCTGTGCACCGCCCCAGGTAATACACCGTTAGCAGGGCCATGCCGGGGAATATCGGCAGCACGTAAAGCAGCAGCTTGGAGCTGGACAAGGAGAAAAAAAACAACGGCAGCAGTACCCAGAAGATGAGCACATTGCGCCAGAGTTGAGGCACGCTTTCCCAGCCAGTACGCACGGCCAGCACTACCAGCGCTACCGACCACGGCAAACTGGTGGCCGGGGCCAGCACCAGATAAAACCACCACGGCTTGGCCCGGCCAAAAGTGTTAGGATTGGCAAAGCGCTCCACGGTGTGCTCAAACAGAAAATACCGGATAAAGGCTGGATTCTCGGCTATGAGGTACAAATACCAGCTGAGCCCGACCAGCACAAACAACCCGAAACCCAGCGCGTGGTGCACCGTGAAAGGTCGGCGGGCTTGCTTTTGGTCGGCATCTTGCTTGAAGTAATGACTGATAACGGCCATCAGCGGCAGAATAAAGCCGACCGGTCCTTTGGTCAGAAAAGCTAAGCCGAGGCCCACCCAAAACAGGTAGAGCCAGCGAATTTGCCCCCGGCGTAGTAGCGCAGAATGCCGTAGGCCGCTGCCAGCTCCAGCGTGGCCAGGTAGGCATCGGTGGTTACGTTGAGGGCCGAAATGAGCACCACGGGCAAGGTGCCATAGACGACAGCCGCCGCCAGCGCGCGGGCCCGGTCACCTTTAAACAGCAGCTCGCCCAGCTTGTACATGAGCAGCACTTGCAGCAATACGGCCAGCACCGGCAGAATGCGCACGCCGGCCGCGTGGGGGCCAAAAATAGTAAGTCCCGCCGCCGTGAGCCAGTAGGTAAGCGGAGGCTTATGAAAGTGCTGAATACCGAGCAGGCGCGGGTGCAGCCAGTCGCCGGTGACCAGCATTTCGCGACCAATTTCGGCGTAGCGCGCCTCACTGCTTTCTAGCGGACCCCACGCGCCCAGGCCCACAAAAAATCCCCCCCGAGGACTAGCAGCCAGAGCCAAAGCCAGGTACGGGAGGTAAGCGGAAGGGGCATAAGCAGGTGATTTGGGAAAGTGGCGGCAACGGTAGCCCAAAGGTAGGGCAAGCTTGGCTCTACAACTAAGTACTGCTTCAGCGGTTCTTAGTTCGTACCATTTACGAGCCCGCCCATGAAAATTCTGCTTACCGGCGCCAATGGCTACATCGGCCAGCGCTTGTTGCCGCTGCTGCTGGAGGCGGGCCACGAAGTGGTGTGTCTGGTGCGCGACCCGCGCCGCTTCAGCACGCCCGAGCGGCTGCGCACCCAGGTCACTGTAGCGCAGGGCGACTTGCTACAGTCCTCCTCTCTGCAAAATTTGCCCCCCGACATCGATGCGGCTTACTACCTGGTGCACTCCATGAGCGGCACCGATCAGGATTTTGTGCAGGCGGAGCGCCAATCGGCAGAGAACTTCACCCAGTATATCAATCGAACGTCATCGCGGCAGATTATCTACCTCAGCGGCATTGCCAATGATCGGGGCTTATCTGCGCATCTACGTTCGCGCAGGGCAGTGGAAACGGTATTGCAAAAGGCCGAAAAAGCGGCTCTCACGGTGCTGCGGGCCAGTATTATCATCGGCTCGGGCTCCGCATCGTTTGAGATAATTCGGGACTTGGTGGAGAAGCTGCCGGTGATGATTACGCCGCGCTGGCTCAACTCCCGCTGTCAGCCCATCGGGGTGCGCGACGTAATGTTCTACCTGACCGCCGTGCTTGACAACCCCGCTTGCCTAGGGCAAAGCTTCGACATTGGCGGGCCTGATGTGTTGACTTACAAGCAGATGCTGCTGGGCCTGGCTGAGGTGCGAGGCTATCGTCGCTATATACTTACTGTGCCCGTGCTCACGCCGCGGCTGTCGTCGCTGTGGCTGTTTTTGGTCACCAGCACCACGTTTTCGCTGGCGCAGAGTCTGGTTGACAGTCTGCGCAATGATACCATTGTGGCGCCCAAGCGCAGCATTTCGCAGGTTATACGGCACGAATGTATGGGCTACGCGGAGGCGCTAAAGCTGGCTTTTACCCGCATCGAGCAGAATGAAGTTATCAGCAGCTGGACCGATGCGCTGAGCAGTGGCGTGATGGAGCGCAACTATATGGACTTCGTGCAGATTCCGCAGCACGGTATGCTCTTCGACCGTCAGGAAATGGCCTTCACCCGCGACCCCGACGAGGTGCTGCAAAACGTATGGAGCATCGGCGGGGAGCGCGGCTGGTACAAAGTGGACTGGCTCTGGCGCGTGCGCGGCCTGCTCGATAAGCTGGCCGGCGGCGTGGGCTTGCGCCGGGGCCGCCGCTCCCCCTCCGACCTGCGCGCCGGCGACCAGCTCGACTTCTGGCGCGTTCTTGTAGCCGACCGCCCCGGCCGCCGCTTGCTGCTTTACGCCGAAATGAAGCTGCCCGGCGAGGCCTGGCTACAGTTCCGTATCGTGCCCGACGAAGCGACGGGCGGCCACCGCCTGGAGCAGCTGGCCGCCTTCCGGCCCCGCGGCCTGGCGGGTCGGCTGTACTGGTATTCGCTGGTGCCTTTTCACTTCATTATTTTCAAAGGCATGGTGGAAAATATCGTGCAATATGGCGCCGCACCCGGCACCACCCGGATTTCTGAGCCAGCGCGTGTTTGATTGATTTGTGAGGCGGCCATGCAAGACAGTAGTAAAAGCCTAAAAGAACGTCATGCGGAGCGAAGCATCTCGCGTGCTGACGTTGCCAACCTACTCCTACTAAACACGCGAGATGCTTCGCTCCGCTCTGCATGACCGCCTTTGATTATAAAACGCGCTCAGTTCAAGCGCCGCACCACCCACATTATCAGACTAAACAACACACTCAGCAGCAGCATCGACACGAACGGCATATACAGCCGAAACCCTGGCCGCTCCACGCGTACGTCGCCGGGCAGGCGGCCGAACCAGCTAAACCAGCTACCGCCACCAAGCCATAAAATGCTCCCCAGCAGTGCCAAACCCAGGCCGAGAAATACAAGTAGTTTACCGATAGGCATAGTGTCAGGTACTGAATTGCCAGCTATGAGTTGCTAGTGTTGAGCTACTTACTTCTTCTCAAACACAAATTCCACCTTATCACCTGCAAGCTGCAAGGCGGCTTCAAACTTCTGGCCGGTGCGCTGGGACGTAAAGCCGCGGATAACGCCCGTTTTGCCCCGGCGCAGGAGCTGCGCAATCTGTGCCTCGGTGAGCGTGCGGCCGCATAGCTCCAGCGGCACCCGAAACTGGCAGTCTTCGCGGAAGCGGGAGCAGCCGTAGGCCGCTTTGCCGCGCAGCATGGTGCCCAGGCGGCACACCGGACACGGAATCTGCTGGGGAGCTTCGGTGGTGGCGGGCTTGCTTTCGGCGGCGCGCACCAGCTCCAGCGTGTGCTGGGGCGTGAGGCGTACGGCCGCATCGAACTTCTGGCCTACGTCGTCGATAAAGCCTTTGATGACAGGCGTACGGCCTTTGCTAAGCAGCGCCGACACTTGCTTGTCCGTCAGGTTTTTGCCTTCAAACTGACCGGGTAGACGCAAGGCGCATCCCTCGCGCCAGCGCGAGCAACCAAAGGCCGTTTTGCCCCGCATGATGTGGCCCTGGCCGCAAGCCGGACACGCACCAAGGCTACCCGGTACGGCTGGCGCTACAGGCTTGGCAGCTGTGGGGGGCATTTTTGCTGCTGACAAAGCCGATTTTTGCCCCCCAGCGACCGCACTGCCCGGCGCACTAACGCTGATGCCGCGCCCCGAGCCATCGGATTTCACTTCCAGCACCATCTCGCGCACCAGCGTTTTCAACTCACCCAAAAACTGCTCGGAATCGAGGTTGCCGGCTTCAATCTGGCGCAGCTTCTGCTCCCACTGCCCCGTCAGCTCCGCCGATTTCAGGGTGGGGTTGCGGATGAGGCCGATCAGCTCGACGCCGGTGGGCGTGGGCAGAATCTTCTTTTTGTCGCGGCGGATGTAGCCGCGCTTGAACAGGGTTTCGATGATGGCGGCGCGGGTGCTGGGACGGCCGATGCCGTTTTCCTTCATGGCCAGGCGCAGTTCGTCGTCGTCCACATTGCGGCCGGCGGTTTCCATACCGCGTAGCAGCATAGCCTCGGAGTATTCGCGCGGAGGCTGGGTTACTTTTTGGTCGAGACGAGGCTTGTGGGGGCCATTTTCGCCTTGGGTAAACGACGGTAATACGGTACTGACCACATCGTCGTCGCCTTCGCCGGCAGCTTTGGGCGCTGAGGGAGCTTGCTGCTTTTCGGGGTCGCCGTACACAATGCGCCAGCCGGGATTCAGAATTTGGCGGCCCCGCACGCGGAACGGATGCGCAGCGGCTTCGCCGGTCACGGTCGTGTTGCTGACTTCGCAATCGGGGTAAAACGCGGCCAGGAAGCGGCGCACAATGATATCGTACACGCTGCTCTCGGAGCCGCCCAGGCCGCCGGCACTCGCGCCCGTCGGGATGATGGCGTGGTGGTCGGTGACTTTGTTATTATTAAAAACCTTGGTCGACTTGCGAATTTTGCCCTCCAGCAAGGGCGCCGTAAGCCCGGAATAGCCCCCAGGCCGCGCATGATGCCGGCAATTTTGGGGTACTGGTCGTCGGGCAGAAACGTGGTATCGACGCGCGGATAGCTGACGACTTTTTTCTCGTAAAGGCTCTGCACCGTTTTGAGCGTGTCCTCGGCCGAGAGGCCCAGCTGGTTGTTGCACTGCACCTGCAAGGAAGTCAGGTCGAAGAGAGAAGGCGGCGTTTCGAGGGCCTTCTTGATTTCCACGTTGGTGACGGTGAAAATTGCCCCCCGCACGGCTTCTAATGCCACATCGGCTTCTTCCTGACTCACAAAGTAGCCACGCGCTTTCAATCGGGCTTTTTCGTCGGGCTCATCATCATCATCGGCTTTGCCTTTTTTGGGTGGCGCAACGTGACTGAACATGGTGCCCCGATACTCGGTACGCAGCACCCAATACGGCTCCGGCTTGAAGTTCTGGATTTCGTGGTACCGATCGACGAGCAAGGCCAGCGTAGGCGTTTGCACCCGCCCGATGCTCAGCACCTGCTTCTGACCAGCGGCGTATTTAAGCGTAAACAAACGCGTGGCGTTCAGGCCCAGCAGCCAGTCGCCCACGGCGCGGCTCTTGCCGGCCTGGTAAAGGCGGTCGAACTCGGAGCCTTCGCGCAGGTTGGCAAATCCCTGACGGATAGCTTCTTCCGTGAGTGAAGAAATCCAGAGACGCTTGAAGGGCTTGCGGTATTTAGCCTCCGTCAGCACCCAGCGTTGAATGACCTCTCCCTCCTGCCCCGCGTCGCCGCAGTTGATGACTTCCTCGGCGCTGGCCAGCAGGTTTTTAATGACGTTGAACTGGCGCACCACGCCGTCGTCGCGGCGCATAAGCTTGATGCCGAACGAGTCGGGCATCATGGGCAAATCGTGGATGCTCCAGCGCTTCCATTCGGGGCGGTAGTCCTCGGGCTCGCGCAGTTGGCAAAAGTGCCCAAACGTCCAGGTGACCTGGTAGCCATTGCCCTCATAATAGCCATCCATGCGCCGGCTGGCACCGAGCACGTTGGCTATTTCGCGGGCTACGCTAGGCTTTTCGGCAATGCAGACTTTCAAATCGCAGGGTTTCGCTGATTAAATACTGATTTCGCTGGGTGAAGGCAGCGAAGAATCAACAAAGATAACGCGGTAAAAGGTCGCTGACAGGGTCTGTCTGTAGATGAGGATTCAGGAGACCTAAATATAACTCAACCCCAGGTAGTTGCAGCCGTAACTCATCAGTAGCCTGGCCGCTTGCGTTGCTGAGGTTTCACACCGCTCTTTTCCACCTCCAAAACCAACCTTTTCTATTCTATGGAAGCTATTAAAACCAAAGCCTACGGGGCCACTAATTCGATTTTTAACGGCCTCGCGCCCATGGAAATAGAGCGGCACGCACCCCAAGCCGATGAAGTGCACATTGATATTCTCTACTGCGGCGTGTGCCACTCCGACTTGCATCAAGCGAAGAATGACTGGGGAAACACGATTTATCCCTGCGTACCCGGCCACGAAGTAGTGGGGCGCGTGACGGACGTGGGCAGCGCCGTAACCAAGTTTAAAGCCGGCGACATCGTGGGCGTGGGCTGCATGATTGACTCTTGCGGACAGTGCCAGCCTTGCCAGCACGGCGAGGAAAACTATTGCCAGGGACCCGTAAGCTGGACGGCCACCTACAATGGCCCCATGAAACCAGACGGCAGCGGTACCAACACTTTCGGCGGCTACTCAACCAACATGACCGTGAAGGAATCGTTTGTGCTACGCATTCCGGACGGCCTCGATATCAATGCTGTAGCGCCTATTCTGTGCGCTGGCATAACCACGTATTCGCCCCTGAAGCACTGGAAGGTGAAAGCCGGCGACCAGGTAGGTGTAGTAGGGTTGGGTGGCCTGGGCCATATGGCCGTGAAGCTCGCTAAAGCATTGGGAGCCAATGTAACAGCCATCACCACCTCCAAAGACAAGCAGGCAGACGCTGAAGCAATGGGCGCCGACAAAGTGCTGTTCTCCACCGATGCCGACGCCATGAAGCAGCACGAAGCCTCCTTCAGCTTCATTCTTAATACCATACCTGATAAGTACGATATCAACGACTATGTGAACCTGCTCAACTTGGATGGCGCCGTGGTAGCAGTGGGACTACTGGGCGAGTATAAGAAGCCGCTCAACAATATGGATGTCGCCAAGTTTCGGCGCACAGTAGCGGGCTCTATCATCGGCGGCATTGCCGAAACCCAGGAAGTGCTGGACTTCTGCGCTCAGCATAATATTCTGCCCGACGTTGAAATGATTCGGATGCAGGACATTAATAAAGCCTTTGACAAGATGATGGACAAGGAAGTGCGCTACCGCTACGTCATCGATATGCAGTCGTTGAAAGACGCGGAATAGCGGCGGCTTCCACAGACCAAGCTACTCGACGGGCACTCTTAAAAAAAAGCCCCCAGATGCTGTCCGGGGGCTTTTTTACTTACCGAAATCCTGATTAATGCACTTCGCGGGTGCCATCGGGGTAAGTGGTGGTTACGTGCTTCGGGCGGCGAGCGGAGTTTTTATCCTTGGATGAGTTCAGCAAAGCCGCCGTAATAGCTACGCCCGCACCAATGAGGGCCGCAGCCGCTAGTGGATGCGTAGTAGCTTGCGTATAAAAGCTGCTTTCGCGGGTGTAGCCAGGATAGTTGCCACGCTCTTCCAACGAGCCAATGGCGCCGTCGAGTCCGTTATTGTCGCGGGGCTGAGGCGGGTAATCGGCCTTTTCCTGCTTGACAAACACGTTCTCCATGAACTTGTCGAGCAGGCTCGGCACCCAGTTGTTCAGAGCCGTGATGGCGCGGCCACCACCGCCCACCGTTATTTCGCGCTCGGGCGTTTCAGCGCAGTGCAGAATAGCGCGGGCTACGGTTTCGGGGCGTAGGCGGGCGGCGCGTGCTGGGCTTCGCGCTCCATATAGTTCTTGGCGTGCAGCGGATACGGCGTATCAATTGCAGCCGGCTTGATCAGCGTAACTACCACCGGCGCTTCGTCCATTTCCAGCTCCATGCGCAAGCCATCGGTGAAGCCTTTCACGGCGTGCTTGCTGGCGCTATAAATGGTTTGCAGAATGGCCGTCGTCTCAGACAGGATGCTGCCGATATTGATGATGGCACCGCCCTTCTGCTTGAGGTGCTTGGTGGCTTCCAGCGAGCCGTAAACCAGCCCCCAAAAGTTGGTCTCGAACAGCTTGCGCATGTCCTCAATGGGCACCTCCTCAATCTTGCCATAAATCGACACGCCGGAGTTATTTACCCACGTATCGAAGCCGCCAAAGCGGTTTTTGGCTGACTCGGCAATGTGGCGCACATCATCCTGATTGCTTACATCGGCTACTACGTGGATGGCCTGGCCGCCGCCTTCCTTTATCTCGGCCACCAGCTGGCGCAGGGCTTCTTCACTGCGGGCAGCCAGCACTAATCGGGCACCTTGCGCGGCAGCCATGCGGGCCGTAACCAGACCAATGCCGGATGAGGCGCCTGTAATAACGATTACCTGATTGGAAAGCTTTTTTAGTTTAGTCTTCATAGTAGTAAGAATCAATTTGTTCATTTCTCTTACGGCATCGCCACAGACTAGTGTTACGTGGGGGGCTTTTTTGGACATAAAAAAACCTCCGTGACTACTTAGTCACGGAGGTTCCCAGTTACCAACGTATCCCCCTCAGTTTACGTCGGCTAGTGGTAGCTAAATACACTTAAAGTCAACGTTTGCTGGCTTCATTCCTTAGCGAGATACTAATTAGAAGCTTTGTTTTTGGCACCTAAGTCATCGGTAGCCTCTACTTGATCCTCAAGCACTTCCTCAGCATGCTCCATAGCTTCGGTGCCATAGATATGCTCGAAATCACTCATTAATGCATCATCGACTTTCAGATCCTTTAGAAGTCCTTCTCTGATATCGTATACCAAGCCGTGCAGACGGACAGGATTGCCACCTCTCATGGCATTCTGAATGATGTTAGTCTTGCCCAGGTTGCGCACCTGCTCAATAACATTCATCTCAACCAAACGCCGGAGACGCTGATCCTCATCCTCAATGCCCAAAAACTCTTTTTCGTGCAAACGAATAACGTCCCGGATATTGGTTAGCCAGTTGTCAATCAGGCCATACTGCTTGCCGGCTGCTGCTGCTGCCACCCCACCGCAACCATAGTGGCCGCACACGATAATGTCTTGGACCTTCAATACTTCTACTGCATACTGGAGCACCGACAGCAGGTTCATATCGGTGTGCACCACCATGTTGGCGATGTTACGATGCACGAACATTTCGCCCGGGCCGGTTCCGGTGATTGCGCTAGCGGGTACGCGTGAATCGGAGCAGCCGATAAACAGATACTGAGGCTTTTGACCCAGAGCTAGCTTTTCGAAGTACTGCGGATCCTGAGCCAGCATTCGCTCAACCCAGATACGGTTATTTTCCAGAATCTCTTTCATGGGGATGTATAAGGACTTAGTGAGGCCAACACTAGCCGGGAAGACGGTGTTGGGGGGTGTAGGGTGGAATTAAAATTAGTGCGCGATCAGGCTTACCTCAGGAATATCACGGAGTTCGAGTTTGATATCACGCTCAGCCGCCGTAATTCGGTAATTCTGAATGGCTTCGAGCACATCATAGTCAATATACGATGATTCAGTGCCATCCAGAATAACGTGCTTACCCGCCGGAATTCTGTCCAAAGTGGTAACAATACTCGCTTTATTCAGGAAAGAAACGTGCTCCGATAGCTTAATGTGAACCGTGTCAGGATCCTGGCTTGGCTCATGATGGTAAAAGTAAGCCGACTCAAGGTTAGCCTTCAGAATATAGAACACTCCCACGGCCAGACCGATGCACACACCCTTTAGAAGGTCGGTGAAAAGAATAGCAACAATTGTTACGATAAACGGCAGGAATTGGGCTAATCCTAAGCGCCACTGACTGGTATACAAAGCCGGCTTGGTTAGCTTAAAACCTACCATCAACAGGACAGCAGCCAACGCTGACAGCGGAATCTCATTGAGGAAGTCAGCCAGGAACAGCAAACTGGCTAGCAATAACAAGCCATGAAAAAATGCCGACACCTTAGTTTGCCCCCCAGCATCGATATTGGCTGAGCTACGCACGATAACAGCCGTCAGTGGCAGACCACCGATCATTCCGCTTATAAGGTTACCCACCCCTTGTGCTTTCAACTCTCGGTTTTGAGGAGTGTGGCGCTTGTGCGGATCCAGTTTATCAACCGCTTCTACGCTAAGCAAGGTCTCCAAAGAAGCTACGATAGCAATGGTAATGGCGACAACATAAGTAGAACTATTAGATAGCGCGCTCCAATCTGGGAAGCGCAGGATGCCTACCACATCGCTAAATGAGCTGATAACAGGAAGATTAACCAAGTGAGCAGCTTGCACCTTTAGTTCAGGAGCCACTACACCCAGCAATTGGTTTATTGCTATCGATACTATAACTACAATCAGGGCACCCGGAATCATGCGTACAAATGACAAGCGACGCAGGGCCTTAGAACCCCAGGCAATTAGAATAAGCAGGGAAGTGATACCAATTATAGCCGCGCCGACATTGATCGACGTTAGAGCCGCCCCGATTGCCGTGAAAGTATTTTGGCCATTAAACTGAAGAAAGTCCAGATCCTCAAAATAGTCGCTATCAGCTCCTAAGAAGTGTGGTATCTGCTTCAGAATCAGAATCACACCAATAGCAGCCAGCATGCCCCGAATAACAGATGTGGGGAAGTACATGCCGATAATGCCCGCCTTCGCAAAGCCGAGAATAAGCTGTAGAACACCAGCAATTACTGTTGCGGTCAGCACGGCTTCAAACGAGCCTAGCGTGCTAATGGCCATTATCATAATGGCTGTAAGACCAGCGGCCGGACCGCTCACACTTAATTGGGAACCACTCAGCCAGGAAACCACAACGCCCCCACAATACCCGTAATAATCCCTGATAGCAAGGGAGCATTCGAGGCTAGAGAGATTCCCAAACACAGCGGCAGTGCTACCAGAAACACGACCAGGCCCGATGGGATGTCTTTACTTAACGTTTTGAGATAATTAGTAGGCGGTATCTGCACCTCCGTAGGAGATGTAGGCGGCACTACATGGGGAGTGGAAGAAGCAACTTGTGGCATGGAGGAGGAGGATGCGTTGTAATTAAAACAACAGCCCAACAGCAGACAGCAAATATTGCTGCTTTAGCTACTAGATACGATACAAACCTATTCCTTAGTCGTTAAGACTCGGTTAAAATAGAATTAAAATAAGGTTAAAAACCCAGTGTCTTAATTCGGTCAGTTCCACTCGTTATGCTTTTACTCTCATTTGGGAGGCAATAGGCCATTCTAATATTACTCGCGTTCCGATATTCAGTTGACTTTCAACCTGCACCGAGCCGCAGTGCAAACCCATTATTTTGGCAGTAAGCGGCAAGCCAATACCATGGCCTGGAACATTACGTACCGTTTCGGCCCGGAAGAATGGCACGAATACTTGCTGACGGTCAGCCTCATTCATGCCCAAGCCATAATCCAGTACCTCAAGCATAACACGTTTTTCGTTAGAGCTGAGGGTTGCCATAATAGGCTTTTTGGAATCGCGGGAAAACTTACAGGCATTCTCTAATACGTTGAGAATAGCGGCCAGCAGCAAAGCTTCGTTGCCGCGTACTTCAAATACGGTGTCTTGTTCCGCTTTGCCATTCTCATGAAAGGCCAAGTCGATGCGACAGGTAGGCTGGCGGCGCTGCATTTCCTCATGGGCCTGCAGCAACAGCTCATCCAGCCGGACCAAGCCAAGCGTAATTTGCGACGGGTCATCAGAGGCACGCGCTATCTGGAGCAGGCCATTGGTAAGGTTGCTGAGCAGGCGGGCCGCATCGAGTGTGCTGCTTAAGGTGCGGCGGTACTCTTCAGGAGTTCGTTTCTGCAGCAAAGCAACCTCCAGCTCACCCATGAGGGCAGCCAGCGGTGTTCGGAGCTCGTGGGAAGCGTCGCGAACAAAGTTTTTCTGCCCTGCAAAAGCTGTTTCGAGTCTATTGAGTAAGCTATTGAAGCGTTGTGCTAAGTGGGACACTTCATCTTGGCCATCAGCCTGCGACAAGCGCCGATGCAAGTCGGAGGCGGTGATGGTATCTACCTCCTGCACAATACGCTGCATCGGCCGCAATGCCTGACGGGCAAAAAACCAACCACCAAGCCCCACTATGCTCAACGAGGCTAAAAAGCCCCCAGTAACCGGCGCCTCAAGCTACGCAACTGCCGCCTACTGTCGGCATCGAGGGAAGAGGCCACTACTACAAAATCACCACGCTGGGCATCATGATAAAGAACGCCAATGGTCTGGCGCAAGTCTTTATCTTTAATTATAACCTGCCGCTTTGCACGTACTTCGGCTAGCATTTTCAGCGGTATTGAATCGAGACGTCCCTCCCCTTCCTGAAATACCACTTCGTTTGCAGCATTGTACACGCGGGCTTCTTCCTCGGGTAGCGTACGATAAAACTGACGCAGATATCGCCGGTAAGAAGCTCGGCTAGCTTCGTCGCTCCGGTTGGTGCCATCCAGATAGACGTGAGCTACCACTCGGGTGCGGGCCAGTAGGTTAGCCGTAAAAAACTCCTGGCGTGATTGGTAGGTGAAATAGTATATCACTAGCGAAAACACCATCAGAGTGACGGCCAGAATGGCAGCAAACTGTAGCGCCAGACGCGTCCGAATGGTCATAAGAGAATACTAAATGATGCACTACTGCTGTGCTAAGGGCACAATTCTGTTGCTTACGGCCACTGACAGGTACGCAGCCAGCACAAAAAAGCCCCCACCCTATTCTTCCTTCATTACATAGCCCATTCCTACCAACGTGTGAATAAGCTTGGGAGAAAAATCCTTGTCAATTTTCTTGCGCAGGAAGTTGATATACACGTCAATAACGTTGGACCCTGTATCAAAGGATGTTTCCCAAACCTGCTCCAGAATATCGACCCGCGACACCACCCGCTCCTGGTTGCGGAGCAGGTATTCCAGCAAAGCAAACTCACGGGCCGTTAACTGAATAGTCTGGCTGGCGCGCTGCACCAGCTTGCGGCCCGGATCCAAAGTCAGATCGGCTAGGCGCAGAACAATTTCCGGTGATGGGCTCTCGTGGCGCCGCCGCACTAAGGCCCGAATCCGCGCCAGCAACTCCTGAAAGGCAAAGGGCTTCACCAGATAGTCGTCGGCGCCGGCATCAAGCCCCCGAATCTTATCATCCGTTTCGCCCAGCGCCGTCAGCATCAGAATAGGAACCGCAGAATTTTGGGTGCGCACCTGCCGACACACGTCTAAGCCGTTGAGGCCAGGCAGCAGATTATCCAGAATCAGCAGATCGTAAGGCTCAGCCAAAGCCCGTCGCAAACCAGTTGGACCGTCGGTTGCTACCTCTACGGTATGCTGCTGCTCAGTTAAGCCTTTTTGTAAGAAGGCCGCAACTTTAGGCTCATCTTCTACCAACAAAATTTTCATAGACAAGTATACGAACCGCCTTTCAGGAACAAAGATTTGCCCCCAAGTGGCTCTTATTGAATGGTGGAAAGCTGCTTCTGACCCGCTTCTTATCAAAGCCAAAAAACTTTAGTGATGTAAATCCGTAACTACCCGGAATTGTTAAGTACAAAATTTTATTATAAATATTTAACTATTTCTTGATATAGAATAGAATGCGAATTACTTTTACTATATAGTACTAAATAAGCTTGTCATTTTTACAGTTTCGCCTGCTTTTTGCTCCTGACTTTCATTCTTATTCACTGTCCCTCCTCTAGAACACACCACTTTTTTTATGATCCGTCCCCTCTACGCGTTTGCCATACTACTACTTAGCGGCATAACATCCTGTGTTTCAACCAAGGACATCAGCTATTTACAGGACTCCGATTATTCCGGCACTCAAGCCAAAGCAATAACCAATGAGCGTCAAGAGTACAAGCTTGCGACAAATGATGTACTGAACATTACGGTGCAAAGCGCACAGCCCGAACTGACACAGGTGTTTAATCTGAATACGGGCCAAGGAAACTTTATCAACGGTGACCCTGGCTCCCAGTATACAAACGGTTATGTTGTTGATGCGGGGGGCAATATTACGCTACCCACTGCTGGTCGACTGCCTGTTCGAGGGCTTACGGTATCAGAAGCCCAGCGCGTCATCCAGAATGCCGTAAATAACTATGTACGGGGCGCAACTGCTTCGGTTAAATTGGTCAGCTTTAAAATCACCGTATTGGGTGAGGTCCGCAATCCTGGCTACTTCTTTATCCAAAACCCACAGGCTACCATATTGGAAGCCTTGGGCCTCGCCGGTGATCTTACCCCGTTAGGCAACCGTCGCAACGTTAAATTGATCCGTCAGACCCCAACAGGCTCAGAAGTAGTATTGCTGAACCTTACCAAACCGAATTTGCTTTCCTCACCATACTACTACCTGCAGCCAAACGATGCAGTATATGTCGAGCCAGAGTCTGCGCTCACCCAACGGGCTAACCTCACCAACCTAAGCCTGGTATTCGCGGGCTTAACTACAATAGCCGTAATAACAAACTTAATTATATCTGCGAACAGGTAATATAAGCTTACGACAGCCTATGCTCTGCTGAACTATAGCGGCATAAACCCATAGTACGTACCTTGTATATAAACGCAGGCTTTTCCCTTTTCAGTTACCCAGATGAACAAGCAGGAATCTTCGGATGAGCTGAACCTGAGCAATTTGCTCTTCAAATTTGGTCGCTATTGGTATCTTTTCGTCATTATACCAATCGTGTTGCTGGCTGCGACTTGGCTCAAGGTTCAGACCACGTCACCAGTATACCGTTTTCACTCCACCATTCAGCTGGCCGATCGGGCGACGCCCGGCTCGCGCAATGTTCAGGAAAGGCTTACACCTACTGAAAGCCTGAATAACCTAACCAGTGTCGAAGATGAGATAAGTGTGCTTTCCTCTGCTTCGCTGGTACAGCAAACCCTCAAAAAGCTTGACTTTGAAGTATCTTATTTTGACGTTACCAACTCATTTCTCAATAAGCTTGGCGACTTAAAAATCCAGGAGCATTATCAGGATGCCGGCTATACAGTAAAGCTTGATACAATTGCCCCCAGGTAACCGGAGTGTCTCTATTTCTGGAGCTGCGCCCCGATGGATTTTATCATATTCAGGGCGAGGCAGATAAAGCATACCTAACGGATATGCGCACGGGTACCGTGCTGGAAACCATCGACGACTTTACTATTAACGAAGTAGTACGTCCCGGTCAACTGTTACGCACGCCACACTTAACTCTTACCATCACACCAACCGATTCCGTTAGGTCGTTACCCAAGGTAGCTAAGCGCTATTTCGTTATTAATCATCCGGATGCGTTGGTTGGTGAATATCAGGGCAAGTTGATTGTAGAGCCTACGGAGCGTTTTGCTCGAGTACTACGGCTCACCAGTAAAGGATCTGTAGCAAGTAAGGAAACGCGCTTCCTGAATACCCTCATGGAAACGTATGTGCTCAATGATCTGGTTGATAAAAACCGAAAAGGCAGCAAGACCTTTGAGTTCATCGAGTCACAGATTACGAAGGTTGCCGATTCTCTACGGCGTTCAGAAGCCGCGCTTGCCTCCTTCAGAGCTTCGCGCGGCATGGTTGACGTTGGCGTTCAATCAAGCTCAGGCATAGGTAAGATTAGCGAGTTAGAGAGCCAGAAGGCCCAATTATTGGCTACCCGGCGCACATATGAAAGCGTTTTAAGCGCTCTTCGTACTAATTCGAGTGAAGAGGCAGTTAGCACATGGGCAAGCGCAGGCGTTAATGACCCAGTACTCGATAACCAACTTAGCGACTTGGCACAGCTTACCAGCCAGCGTGCTGGTTTGGCTGTAAGTGCGAATGATGATAACCCAGTATTGCAGGCATTAGACAGCCGAATCCAAAGCCGTCGGCAGTCACTCCAGCGCAGTCTTGGAGGCCTGATACGCTCTTCCGATGCAACACTTGCTGATATAACCAATCGCTTGGCTTCCATCAAAACGGCCATTAATCAGATGCCGGAAAATGAGCGGCAGATGGCTCGTTTACGCACCCAAAGCACTCTGAATGATCAGAACTATAACTTCCTAATGCAGAAGCGGACAGAGGCAGCCTTGATGCTGGCGACGAACGTGAGCGACAAGAAAATAGTAGACCGCGCTCAATTGTCTGATAGTACCCCGGAAAGTCCCAAAGGCAAACAATTGTACATGTTTGCCGTATTGGCTGGGCTAATGCTTCCTGCTGGCTTTCTTCTGTTGCGCGACCGCACCGCTCAAACTGTTCAAAGTGCTGATGAGCTCAAGCGCGTTACAAATGCTCCATTCCTGGGTCTGATAGCCGATGCTGGTCGTAAAATCCGGTTGGCCCGGATGGAGATGCCGCGCTCCGCTGTTACAGAATCATTCCGGACTGTGCGTGTAAATCTGCAATATGTAGCGGCTGGCCCTGATCGACGTGTTATTGGCTTTACCTCCTCGACTTCCGGTGAAGGCAAGACATTTTGCTGCACCAATTTGGCTGCCGAATTAGCTCTTTCCGGCAAACGCACTATTCTGATCGAGACGGATATGCGTAAGCCTACTGTAGCGGGCTACTTTGGTTTCGACTCCCGTCATGCAGGCTTGTCTTCTTACTTGAATGGAGAATGCTCTTTGGCTGAAGCCATACAGCAGCCTGATATTCCTAACCTGACGATTCTAGCTGCGGGCCCCATACCTGAGAATGCGTTGGAGCTGCTGGAAATGCCACGCATGGCTACACTGATAGCTGAGTTGCGTAAATCATATGATTATGTAATTGTGGATGCTCCTCCTTTGGGCCTCGTATCGGAGTATTATATTCTGAATCAATACACAGATGTAACGATCTTTGTAGTTCGTCATCGTTATACACAGCGCAATATGCTATCGCAAGTACAGGATTTGGCTCAACGCCAAACCGGCAACCAGCAGCTTTATGTATTACTGAACGGCGTTAATTTCTCATCTACTTACGAGTACCGCTATAAGCGCGAATCGGCTTACTACACAGCTTAAATTCGCCATGCGTAACTGTCGAGCTTGACAGTTTTGCTCCAAGATTTCCTGTGTCAATGAGCCAGAATCTATCCTCACGTATCCTGCACAGCATTAAATGGACCACGACGGCCACCTTCGCGATTGCCGCGATGCAGGTAGGCTACAGTGCCTTAATGTCGCGCTTGCTTACTCCGGCCGATTTTGGCTTAGTTGGTATGGCTGGAGTTGTATTAAGCTTCGGCAGCTATTTCGCTCAAATGGGCTTGGAACAAGCCCTAATTCAACGTACCGAGTTAAGCGATGATGATGTACGGGTAGCCTTTACAGTTTCGGTTCTGCTAGGAATTACTTGTACTACAATACTCTGGTTTGCTGCTCCTTTAGTCCCACTCTATTTTAAGAACCCCCACGTCGTACCAATTCTACAGGTAATGGCGGTAAGCTTGTTAATTACTGGCCTATCGGCTACGGCTGTTAGCCTGCTCAAGCGTCGTATGGCCTTCGAGACACTCAGCAAAATCGAGGTCGCTTCCTATATAATTTCTTATGGCGGTGTAGGCTTAGGAATGGCGTTTCGGGGTCATGGTGTCTGGAGTTTGCTGGGAGCAACGATTACTCAAGGCATCTTATTAGGTATACTGGCTTATTGGAACGTCCGTCATAGCATACGCCCACTTTTTAATTGGAGTGTTTTTAAACCACTATTTGCCTTTGGTGGTAAAGTTTCAGTTATAAGCTTTCTGGAATTCCTTGGGGCCAATCTGGACCAGTTATTCATTGGCCGATTGCTGGGTGTGCGCATGGTTGGTATTTATAACAGGGCATTTATGCTGGTGTATTTACCCGTGCACAACATGACGACGAGCATAGCGCGGGTATTATTGCCAGCCTTCAGTACACTACAAAATGATCGTAAGCAATTATGCCAGTCTTATCTAACTACCCTTTCTCTTACTAGCTACATAGTATTACCTACATGTGTGGGAATAGCCACTACAGCCGAACCTTTGGTTCGGGTAATGCTCGGTGATCAATGGCTGGAAGCAATTCCTATCGTTAAGATCGTAGCCTTTGTTGTAGGGCTAAACATGCTTTCTACTTTTGGAGGCATTTTATTTGAATCACTGGCAGATCTCAACTTCAAGTTGGGTTTACAAGGCAGTTATGTAGTAGTTCAGGCATTGCTAATGATCTATGCTAGTCGATTCGGGCTGATAGGGCTGACGGGGGCTATGTTAGTGGGGGAGGTACTACGTCATATAGCTTATCTAGTAGCAGGTAGGCGTCTTCTAAGTTACTCTTTATTCGATATTGTATCGACTTACTTACCAGCTGTTGTAACTGCCTTAGTGGTAGGATCAGCTTCTTATGGGCTCACAGTACTCTTTACAGGTTCGGGAGTACCAGCCTTGGTGCAATTGCTGGCTCATATATTGCTTTGTGCATTTTTACTAATTGGGATGCTAACGGTTGGCATCAATCGTCCTATCCGCATGCAACTCGATGAGCACGTATTGAGCAAGCTTAGCTTTTTACGACATGCCCGTCCTTTTAGCCAGATGCGCTTGACGGTGGCTAAAGTACGGCTACGGTTAGCTCAGGTAATTCAACGCAAGCTTTTAGGCTCTATAGTAGGTAACTTGCCTGGTACCGCTTTGCGTTCTTTGGAAGAAGTGTGGGGTTGGGAGGCTGTTAAGCCACATGTGCGCACGATGCGCACCTTGTCATTACCTACTACTCAATACTATAGTTTTCCTGAACATTATCCGCCCTACTTCCGACGTCATAAATCATTTGAAGCACGGCTGGCATATTGGCTTTGCGATGTATGCGTAGCTCCCGCCAACGGGCTGACCTGGCTTCCAAACGTTGACTACGTATTATCTGAAAGCATTGGTGATGTACGCCGACTTATGGGCTGGGGCAATATAATGCCACACTTACACTTGCTACACACACGCCGTCCTACTCAACTCACTGAGACCGGCTTAGTAGTAGCAGCTGCACCTTCTCCATATTTTCACTGGCTTTTCGAGACCCTCCCCAACCTGCTTACCGCATTGGAGATAGCTCCTGATGTGCGAATTCTGGTTCCCACACATTACCCTGTATTTGTACGTCAAGCATTAGCGTTGCGACTAGGCGACAGCTTTAGTCAAAAAACTATTGTAGCTGACGAGCCTGTGCGCATCCCCAATTTGCTCCTGTTGCAAACCGAGGTTGATGCAGGCTTTGTGCCTCCCATAGCAGTGGATATACTGCGAACTACCTATATTCCGAACTACGAACAGTTGCCTTCTGGCCATCGTGATATTTATATTTCACGGCGTTATGCACCTAGAAGAGCTATGGCCAACGAAGTAGAACTTGAAAATGCTCTGCGTGAACGGGGATACGAAATAGTCTACTGCGAGAAATTAAGCTTTGCAGAGCAGATAAATTTATTTAGTCAAGCTAGAACAGTAGTTGCTCTTCATGGTGCGGGACTTAGTAATATAACTTGGTCCCCAAAGGGCTTCGGGTACTGGAGGTGTTTCCAAATGGTTATTTCAATGACTGTTATGCACGCTTGGCCATTCAGCTTGGGTTTGATTATAGCTATGCTACATGTGGGCAGGTTCAGGGCAAAACTGCTTCCGGTACGATTTCGGTAGCAGATGTATTAGCGCGCCTACCAACTCTAGCGCCTCAAGTGTCAGGGTTTGCACCTGTTCTTCAGTAAGCCTGTATGCTTAGGGCTATAACTTTAATTTGTTGTACTTAATGAAACCTAATTACTCTGTTCTGATTAGCAGCACTGATAGCTACTCCGATTGTTGGGTGCCCTTTTTTACTCTGTTCAAAAAATACTGGCCGCATTATCAAGGTAGAATATTCCTTAGCACTGAAACTAAAGACTTCTCCTTTCCTGGGCTAGATATTACATGTACGCGGGTAGCGCGCTTTACAGGAAGCGCTAATACCCCCCATGGCGAGCGTTTGCTAGAAGCTTTTAAGCAAATTGATACAGATATCGTCGTGTATTTACATGAGGACATGTTTCTAGACCATTTTGTATCGGAAGGAAAGGTACAAAAGTTTGCAGATACCATGCTTGAACACCAAATGACCTATATAGGCTTGGTAGAAAGTGGAAATCAAGGTCCATTTCATCAAAGTGAATTCCCTGACTTGTGGGAGGTTGATCATTCTGATTCGTATTTATTTAGTGCGATGGCTTCAATGTGGAATATCAGGCGCATAGCACGCTATTTTCGCGCTCATGAAAATCCATGGCAGACAGAGTTTTACGTCAACCGCCGGGTCAAACCTACTAAGGAGCGCTTCTACACTATTAATCGTGATCTTTATTCTTATCCTGACCGCGCCATTATGCCATTTGCTCCTGTCACAGGAATTTACAGGGGCAAATGGCACCGGGATGCAGTAGTAGAATTGTTTGCGGCAGAGGGATAGAGGTTGATTATTCTCTTCGGGGCTTTTATGCGCCCGGTATTGACGACGTAGATCCACCGAAGGAGCTTTCATTTAAAAAGCTGGTGTCAGTTGTTAAGTCTAGAATATGATGAATATTGTTACTAGTCTTTGCGTAGACGATACCACAACGCCAGGATCACTGTATCCACAGTTATTAAATATAAGCGCTAGTAAGCGGCGACAAGTGTACTGGCAGTGTGTGGCCGTATTTTTTGCAACATCTATTCGCTGCAATCCAAAAGCTAAACACATCCTTTACACAAACGATCAGGAATTAGCTACATGGAACGGCGTTGACTTTCGCGAGTTCTTAAATACTATAGGAGTAGAAATTAAACTGCTAGCCTTTGAAGCGTTTCGACCTCCAGAGCACTTCACTACAGAATTCCGAAACGCTTTTTACAAGCTCGATGTGCTTCGCGCTTTGTCTCATCCGGATGCGGGGCAATATAGTCTGCTCCTAGATTCAGATTGTGTTTGGACTCGGCCCGATCCAACGCTTACCCGTTTAGTACAGAGTGATGTTCTTTTGCTCTTAGATGCAGAGCCTAAATCATTGCCTGACACGAAAATACATGGACTAAGCCGCCGCGATATGGGCGACTTATACCGAGAACTCGATCCGGACTATCCAGTCGCTTCACCAATCCACTTTGGGGGTGAAATCATTGGTGGTAGCCGTGAGCGTTTAGCAGAGGTGATACAGGAACTTAGCAAAAATTGGGATCAAATAGTACGAGATTATCCTACTTCTCCACCCACTTTTCGCAATAACCGCAACATCTTTGATGGTGATGAGTACATAAGTAGTTTCGTGTACAACCGTCTGCCTCGTCCTTGGGCCGACGCCAGCCCTTATATTCGACGTATTTGGACTAGCTACAGGAATACAAATGTGCGCCCTTCAGATGCGTCACTTTCGCTGTGGCACCTTCCTAATGAGAAAACACAGGGTTTGCCTGTGCTTAGTCGCAGAGTAGTGAATCGTGATTCCCAATTCTGGAAATTGCCCCCGAAGCACTGGCAGACTACTTAGGTAGCTACCTCGGGGTTCCGCATCCTGTTTGGCGACCACGTCGTCTTCTCACCTTGGCTACCAAACTTCCACGGCTATTAATAATTGCAAAGCGGTTTCTCAATCGATCTGCTCCTGCTAGCTGAACCTTTTACTATTGACGTGTCCTGCGATGAGAATCGGACTTTCTACCCCTATAGATGTTGATGCATTACGGCCTTACTTAGATGTCGCTGATGCTGTTATCCCTAGTGGTATGGGGGCAGTGCCATCACTCCATTAATCCAGGGATTACTCGAAGCTGGTCACCAAGTATCTGTTTATTCATTAGATCCAAAGGTTACAACTCCAGTAGTACTACGTGGTTCTCAGCTGACAATTTATCTGGGCCATTTTCGGCCGCGTGCACGTCAGCGTTGTCCAGATCTGTTTAGGCAGGAAGGGAAGGAATTAGCCCGGTTTATTCATCAGGATAAGCCAGAAATTGTTCATGCCCACTGGGCTTATGAATTCGCATTAGGAGCACTGATGAGTGGTTATCCTCATCTAATCACTCTCCATGACAATCCATGGGTGGTTTTACGGTATGTCCCTGATGCTTATCGGGTGGTTCGTCTCTTGCTTAAACTACGGATCTTACGTTGGGGAAAGAATTTCACTGCTGTCTCACCGTATATAGCTGAGGCACTAAAGAGTAAGAATCGCCATCCAATCGTAGTGCCTAATGCGGTTCGCCCAGCTCCAGGAGGCCCTCGTTCATTTCCAACTGGTCCCCGACGGCGTATTATCTCAATGCAAGCGGAATGGTCGTCATTGAAGAATGTAGACACAGCCCTACTTGCATTTCGCGAGGTGCGCCAACGTCTGGGTTCAGACGTTGAGTATTGGCTGTATGGCCCCAACTATGGTTTAAATGGACAAGCTCATCAATGGGCTAAAGCACATGGGGTAGCTGAAGGTGTACACTTTGCAGGGAAAGCTACACACAATGAAATAATTACCCTTTTGCCTGATTTCGACGTAATGCTTCATCCATCACGTGAAGAATCTTTTGGAATGACCTTAGTAGAAGCAATGCAGGCTGGGGTTCCAGTAATAGCAGGAGCTAAATCGGGAGCAGTTCCTTGGGTACTTGATTATGGAAAGCATGGAATACTTACCGATATCAATTCGCCTGCAGCAATAGCGGATGCTTTGTGTCATTTACTGACTCAGCCCCAGCTGTATGAAAAACTAAGTAGAGAAGGAATCACAACTGTGCAGGAGAGGTTTTCGATACCTATCGTTACTGCGGCCTATGAACAGCAATACCGCCGGATACTTGGTCAAATTGCCCCCCAGGCTGTATCTACATTGTCTTACTAGTCTCGCTGATTACAGCTACCACTATGAAGCTACGTTATCGACTTTTATACGCTATTCCACTGTTGGCTATATTAATATTAGACGTTATTTTCTCAACTCTGATTACTGGGCGCATAGAGGTGGATGAGTTTGGAACTTCGGCTCCATCGCCACTTGATGGGTATCCTGCTTTAGTTATTGCCGGTTGCGTGCCTCTAAGTATTCTTTTGTATAAGTACCTGACCGGGATAGCTCGCTACGTATTCTGGTGTGCCCTAGCAGGTGTAGCCTTTCTGATGGCCGAATCGTACTTACGTTATGGTGTACCAGCGGTATATCCGCATGTGTTTCAGAAAATATTGGTGCTGTTTACCTTACCTGCTATGTATGGGGTATACAGAATAATTGGACGTATTACACTAGCAGATCTGATAAAAATGATCTGGGTAGCTCTAATTCTTAATGTGAGCCTTTTCAATCCTGAGGCTCTCAGTATGGGAGCTTTTGTCAATCACGAGCGAGGATTGGTGGCGTCGTCTGTTTATCTATTGGTTTTACCCTTGCTCTACCACTTTAATACATACCTGCAAACGCGCAAACTATTACAACTAGTACTGTTTTTTGTGGTTGCAACTGCCATCCTATTTTTTCAGCACCGAACCGTCTGGGTTGTATCCGTTCTTACTTTAACTATTAATGTTGCTCTGTTAATTCGTGCAGCTAGGCATCGTCTAAGTTTCAAGGCTTTATTACCTCTAATAGGCATTCCTATCATATTCTTACTCTTAACGCTGACTACGTTGGCAGTATCAAATCCTAAGGTACTAGCCAAGATATCCTCGAATATAGCTGACATTGAAAATTACGATAAGCAAGGTACAGGAGGATGGCGAGCCGCACAGGCAAAGTCTTACTGGCCTTTTATTGTTGATAATCCAATAGCCGGAATGCGGTTTAAAGGATTCGAGCTACCTATTCAATTCTATGATCCTGACCAACCAACCCTGGTAGTATTCCCTGATGGCCATGGTCACTTTTTACATAGTTTCTACATCGATGCTCTGTTCTATCTCGGGATAATAGGATTAATACTTTTATCCATGCCTCAGTTATACGCGCTTTTACAACTGCTAAAAGGCCCTGGCATGGACCCTGAAACCCTAACATGGAGCCTTTTCTTAGGGACTAGTTTGGTATATGGCTATTCGTACAGTCTACCTCCATACTTTTATGGCTTAGCTGGTTTCGCCTTTAATCGCATAATGACCTTAGCTGAACTTGCCTCTAATACTACATCTGAAAATCAGATTTCTACCTCTGTCAGTAGTCCTTCTCAGAGTACCCCAGCCGTTCCCCTATCAGCTTAATTCATGCTCGTCAACGCTTCAACTGGTTCTACCGATGCGACGAACGGTTCAATACCTCGTACGGCAGTTTTGTTTTTGGTCTTCAACCGCCCGGATGTAACGGAGCGTGTGCTGGCTGCCATTCGTGCTGCACGTCCACCCCGTTTATATATTGCCGCTGACGGTGCCCGGGCGGATCGGCCAAGCGAGGCGATTGCCTGTGATACGGTGCGTCGTCTGATAGAAACAGGCGTAGATTGGCCTTGTACAGTAAAAACACTTTTTCGGGATCAGAATCTTGGGTGCCGTCGAGCAGTGAGTACTGCCATTGATTGGTTTTTTCAACACGAGGAAGCAGGTATCATTTTAGAGGATGATTGCTTACCCCACCCCTCCTTCTTTTCTTACTGCGAAGAATTGCTTGACCACTACCGTGATGATACACGAGTAATGCACATAAATGGCAGCAACATCATGCGGGGTTGGGTCAAGGACCCTGATTACTCTTATTATTTCTCTCGCCATTCTGCTATTTGGGGATGGGCTAGTTGGCGTCGGGCGTGGCAGCACTATAATGTTGCTACCCCCTTGCTGCCCGAAATTCATAGCAAAAACTATTTATGGCGGCATTTCTTTAATCCCTTAGAAGCGCGCATGTTGTTACGTCCATTATGGGCGACACACACAGGTAAGCTTGATACTTGGGATTACCAATGGTCTTTTGCGCTACTTATTCAATCAGGCCTAAGTATCATGCCTGCCGTAAACCTAATTAGTAATATTGGCTTTGGAGAGGACGCCACTCATACAGTAAATACTTCCCACCCATTAGCTAATCTACCAACTGAGCAAATCCCTTTGCCCTTGCGGCATCCTAGCTTTGTAATTCGTGACACCGTTTCAGACTATCGGGAGCTACGTAGTACACTTCGCAATAAGATATTGGCTCGCTTGCGTTCCGTTACTACTTTATTATAAGCATGACGATGTTGTATATAACTATAATGCAACTGTTACTACAAAGTAAAATAATTACTATTGATTAGAGGAAGGAGATAGCTAATATGGTGTGTCCATCAGATTACGATATTTTTTGTTTAAAGCTCCTTATTGTTTTGAGCATTTAGCCTACTGCATAACATGCTCCCCCTACTCTCCCTGCACCGAAAATACTCCATATTTTACATTCTCTATGCTTTAGTGGTGCTGAAGTGATGCTTCGGCTGGCAGCTCCCACTATACAAGCTCAGGGTTTTGAACAGCATATGCTGGCCGACGGCGCCGTAGTAGGTGACTATGCTCCTACTTTGCGAGATGCAGGGTTCATAGTACATCACCGACCTTATAACAATTGGTCAATAGTGCATTTATGGCGCTTATACTGCTTTTTAAGGCAACACCAGTTTTCGGTAGTCCATAATCATACTGAACAAAATTTTTTTTGGTATCTCCTAGTAGCACGATTAGCACGTGTCCCTCGCCTTGTGTCTACTATACACAATAACTTTGTCTTCCGTGGTCAAGTACGCTGGCGTCGTAGCACTTACCGCTGGATAGCACGACGCTTATTCGGAGCTACTTTCACCGCTATCGGCCCTTCAGTAGCTCAAGTTGAAGCCCACACTTATTATAATCCTACTGTTCTGGTACCTAATTGGCTAGACGAGCAGCGTTTCATACCTGCCCATAACGCAGCAGAACGAGCAGAAGCGCGTCAGCATTTCGCTATTCCCACGGATGCCGTAGTTATAATATCAGTAGGTGGCTGCTCTGCTATTAAGAATCATAAAGTCGTTTTAGAGGCATTGAAAGCCTTACGACCAAGGGTAGCCCAACAGTTGATTTATCTACATGTAGGCGAAGGAATTACCCACGCAGCGGAGCAGCAGCAAGCACACCAGCTAGGAGTAAGCGATGCTGTAAAGTTCGTGGGCCAAACGCATAACGTGCGTCAAGCTCTATTAGCTGCTGATATTTATGCAATGCCCTCCTTGTTTGAGGGACTAAGCATCTCGCTCCTTGAAGCATTAAGTTGTGGCATACCCGCCGTGGTATTTGATGTATATGGGCAGCGCGACTTGGTAATTGAAGGTCAAACAGGCCGCTGTGTTCCTACGACTACTGAAGCATTCACAGATGCTTTGCAGGAATTGATTGAGCAACCTATCCTTCGCCAACGTTATGGCAAAGCTGGCCGTGCATTTGTTCAGCAGCACTATTCTATGCACGACTCTCTTTCTAAACTGTTACGTCTTTATGGATCTTCAGTTAAAAAAGATGCTTTACTAATTCAGTCAACTATACAGAATTAGTTGGCTTGATAAGCCTGTCTTCCCTCGTTTGCTTCTACTATGCTTCACATTGTTATTCCCGTTTTCAATCGCCTCTCGTTCACTTTAGCGTGCCTAGACTCACTACGTAAGCAGACTGATCAAGATTTTAAGGTAGTGATAGTAGACGATGGTTCTACAGACGGTACTGCGGCCGCATTAAATGACAAGTACCCTGAAGTGAAAGTGCTTACCGGCACCGGATCTTTATTTTGGACTGCTGGTGTAAATCTAGGCTTGCGTTATGCCTTGGATCAAGGAGCCACTTGGCTGATGACGATGAATAATGATGTTGTCGTCTATCCTGATTTTGTAGCCAACATGATGAAGGCGGCAAATAGCCGCCCACCTGCGCTTTATGGAGCGTATGAGTTAGATGCTGTAACACAAGAGCCTATCTATAGCGGAGGCTGGCTGAACTGGCGCACTGGCAGCTTTCGGCGCCTACTAGATGACGTGGCTCCGGATCAGCGTCGGGGGCAGTGGCCTAGTCAAAACTTACCTGGACGCGGCTTACTAATTCCGCGTGTCGTATTTGATCGGATTGGTTTGTTTGCGGCTGATATTCTTCCGCATTACTATGCTGATTATGATTTTACGCACCAAGCTCGTCTAGCTGGCTTTGAGGTTTACTTAAACTTTGACGCTCGTTTGGGTACGTATCCTGAAGAAAGCGGTGACCAGCATAATCGTAAGCGAAAGAGCTTGAGAAATTATTATAACCACTTATTCAGTATCAGAGGCGGGGCCAACTTGCGCGACTTTACTCAGTTTGCCCGGCGTAACTGCCCACCGCTTTATCTTCCGCTTTTCTTGGCTAACGGATATATGCGCAGAATTCTCGGATACTGGCTCTAACGCAGGGTTTTAAACCTGATAAGCAGGAAAAAAAGCCCCCACAGGCTACACTGTATTACAAAATACAGTGTAGCCTGTGGGGGCTTTTTTTCCTGCTTATCAGTCTATTTTCAAATTCTTGGCACTTAACATCTAAAATACCATACAGTCATCAGCTAATAATTATATTAATAAATACAGATACTACATATTTAGCCATGCAAAACTCAATACACACTATTATTGGAATGTTCATAAAAAAATAATTTTGTACTTATTATATATGATCGGTAAATAAACCGGATCTCAACATAAAATTTTAATATTTCCAAGTATGTAGATGCAATTCTCTTAATTAATCACCAAAAATGTTCAAAAAATATCGGCCTTATTATTGCAAAACAGGGTTTCTATCATTTATATTTATAAAATGGTTGTTCATAACTGACTGAATAAATATAAATGACAGCATTTACCTCTTTCTACTACTATAAGAATATTTACTATGTATACCTACTTATGATAAGCATGGTACAATTCTATAAATCTTGCAAAGGGGCATTTCAATTAGATTTTGTATAACATTCGGTGAGGCTCAATCCTCTCTAACTTACATTTTGAACGAAACATCTGGAGATAAATTAAACTCAAACTAATGAAGCGATTCTACTCTAAAGCTTTCATCAATTGGCTGTCCTCTGCATTCGTACTGCTATTGATGCTAAGTCCGGGTTCCTTACCAACCTGGGCACAATCCACTGAGGTTATTTATAGTGGCCCGATCTCCATTACCAGAGGCGGAACATACAGTGGAAACTGGCGGAGCCTAGACTCTAGGACACCTGCTATCTCTATCGAGACGTCGGAGCCAGTGATTATTGAGAACTCAAATATTCAAAGCGCGGGCATCCTGATAAGAGCACACCATCAGAACAACGATGTTACTATTCGTAATACACGTGGTCTTGGTCTAAAGCCTTCTATGGACAATGTGCGGCAAGGGCGCTTTTTTGATGCAAGCAATTTCAAAAATGCCCACTTAGAGCACAACTATATGGAGCAAACCTCTGGTATCTACTTAGCTAGTTACGTAGGGGACCGGAGCAGTAAGCAAACTATTAAAGTACTCTATAATCAAGCACGTAATATTGATGGCCGGTACCGCAACGGTGGTAAAGAGTTTGTGCAGTTTGTACAATTTAATGGCTTACAAGGCCTACGCGGAGTTGAGATTGCTTGGAACGAAATCATTAATACTCCTAACGAAAGTAGCGTTGAGGATAATATCAACTTTTATAAGTCGAATGGTACTGCCGATAGCCCTTTCTTAGTACACGACAACTATATTAAGGGAGCCTATCCTATACCTGCCACTGCAAACAGCTATTCAGGTGGAGGAATCATGCTCGGTGATGGAGATCCAACGTCCCTAGCTGAATCTAGTGGCTTTGTCAAATGCTACAATAACCAAGTGGTAGGAGTATGTAATTATGGTATTGCTGTCGCAAACGGCCATGATATTGAGATCTACAACAACCGTGTAGTATCTAGCGGTTATATTGGAGATCAATATTTATACTCCTCTAATGTAGGCATTTACACTTGGAATAGTACGACCAGTATTGATACTGATGCTTACTTCTTCAATATCTCAGCACACGACAATCAGGTTGGCTATGTAAAAAAAGGTCATTGGGAGGATAGAAATGATTTGTGGTTCCGCAACATTCACTACAGTAAGAATAATACCGCACTACCTAACCCTGTTACTCTTCAGACTGAACAAGCAGAGTGGACTTCTTGGCTAGAGAAGATTAAGAGCCAGAATATAACGCCTGGGCTAATTGTAAAAGCCCCTACGCCCGCACCGAATGTGGCCCCGAGCATAGCGCTGATGGCGCCCACCAATAACCTGGCCTTGCCGCTGGGCCAGACCCAGCTGCTGACGGCCACGGCCACGGATAGCGATGGCTCGGTGCAGAAGGTGGAGTTCTTTCAGGGCAGCGCCAAGCTCGGGGAAGTAACCGCCGCCCCGTATCAGCTCAACTGGACTGCCGCCACGGCCGGCACGGTCGCCTTCACGGCCCGCGCCACCGACAATGCCGGGGCTACCACCACAAGCGCCACGGTCACCGTCACCGTCAATCCTGCCCCGGAACCAGCCCCCACCCCGGCGCCCATTTTTGCACCTGCGCCCACGGCTCCAGCCAATGCTGCTTTTTATCGGGGAATTAATATTAATGGTAACTCCCTCACACTTGATGGCAATAAGTGGGAAGCCAGCAGCAGCGCAGCTAATGTAAATATTGAAGGAGAGTACTTCTCAAACCAGAACGTTACGCTCAATCCATCAACTGATGCGGAACGCACTCAGATGATTCGCTCATCAATCGGAAGCCGGAATGCAGGTATTGAGTTTTCGAATGTTTCTAACGGTAACTATTTCGTATACTTATACATATGGGAAGATAATTTCTCCATACGTTTCAACGTCAGTGTACAAGGCCAATTAGTTCAGAGTGATGTTGTGAGTGGGTTAGCTGGTAGCTGGACTCGCTTAGGACCATATGCGGCGGCAGTTACCAATGGTCAGTTGAGCATTAATGCTACAGGTACTGACAACGCAAATATCTCAGGGGTAGAACTATGGAAATCTACTCTTGCGCCAGCCCCCGCTCCAGCTCCTACGCCCGCACCGAATGTGGCCCCGAGCATAGCGCTGATGGCGCCCACCAATAACCTGGCCTTGCCGCTGGGCCAGACCCAGCTGCTGACGGCCACGGCCACGGATAGCGATGGCTCGGTGCAGAAGGTGGAGTTCTTTCAGGGCAGCGCCAAGCTCGGGGAAGTAACCGCCGCCCCGTATCAGCTCAACTGGACTGCCGCCACGGCCGGCACGGTCGCCTTCACGGCCCGCGCCACCGACAATGCCGGGGCTACCACCACAAGCGCCACGGTCACCGTCACCGTCAATCCTGCCCCGGCGCCTACGCCAGAACCTACTCCTACTCCGGCACCTACTCCTACCCCGGCACCTGCCCCAACGCCGACACCAACACCCGCTCCTGCCATAGCGCAGCTATATCGGGCGATAAATATCAATGGTGGGGCAATTACACTGGACGGTAATAAATGGGAAGCCAGTACTGGAGCAACTAATCTGCAGATCAGCGGCACTTTATTCTCTAACCAAAATGTCAAGCTGCGGTCGAACCCTGATGCTACTCGTGCGCAGATGATTCGCTCATCAGTGGGGGGCAAAAACGTAAAAGTGCAACTGGCTAATGTGCCTAACGGAGTCTATAACATATATGTGTATGTATGGGAAGACAACAAACCAGAGCGTTTCAGCTTAGCACTCAACAATAAGACTGTCTTAACTAATTATAATAGTGGTACAGCTGGCAATTGGGATAAAATAGGTCCTTTAGCGGTTACGGTTTCTGATGGATTTATTCGACTAGCGAGTTCTGGTGGCGATGCCAACATCTCCGGTATCGAGGTTTGGACCACTCCCGGCAGTACACCAGTTCCGAGCAGCACACCAACTACTCTAGCTACTACGAACTCGGTTTCTACCCAATCATTTCCTAATCCTTTTGAAGATGTAGTAACTATTCAAACCCAGCTGAAAACGGCTGAAACGATGAATGTTGCGCTCTTTAATCAAGTTGGTCGCCTAATTGAGAAACGGAGCATTAACTTCAGTGCGGGCGTTGCTCAAAGCAGTATCGACATGAGTTCTCTAAATCTGCCTACCGGCCGATACTACTTGATGTTCATGTCAGGAAGTTTGTCAGGCAAAACAATCAAATTGACCAAGTGACTTTCTTTCCTCATCAAACAGAAAAGCCTGACCTAAATGGTCGGGCTTTTCTGTTTGATACCTACCATGTGTGGACGGCAAATGAGATTACGGTTATGATTCGAATAGGCTTAGCAGGCAGAACTATATAACTGAATTTTTATCCGAATGTACAAGCCCGTTATATGCATTTTGACGAGTTAAATTCATAAAATCATTTTCTGAAGCTCTTGTAACCATGCAGCATAAATCGCTAAGGCATATCTGTTTAACTGTCCATAAATGGATTTACAACGCAATAAATTAATTTAATTTTTACATTAATTTATTGCACTTTAAAATTTTGCAAGTACATTTATTGATAATTGATTACAACAGGACTATATAGTTTCCTCATCTGTACATGAAAAGGGCTTTAATAACCGGTATCAAGGGTCAGGATGGCTTCTCCCTAGCCGAGTTACTATTAGAGAAAGGCTATGAAGTGCACGGAATCAAAAGACATGCTTCCCTGTTCAGTTACGAGCGAGCAGATGTGTCGTACCAGGCTGGTTGTCTGAACAATGTCAGTTTCAACTTACATTATGCTGACCTGACTGATGCCGCTACGCTCACGCGACTTATGCAAGAGATTCAGCCAGATGAAATCTATAATCTCGGGGCTGTTTCCTATATGAGCGCCCCATTCGAGACACCGGAGTATACTGTGGAAGTTAATAACCTTTGTACGCTACGAATTTTGGAAGCTGTCTGCGCAACCAATTTAGTTAACAGCGTACGCATCTATCAAGCGGCGGCTCCACAAACAAGCAATGCATTACAGCGGCAAGCTGAATCGAAACCCAAATCTCAGCATACTTCTTTCCCTTACATCACCACCAAGCTTTCATGTAGCCAGCTGATTGCTAAATATCGGGCGGCTAATGGGCTATACGCTTGCAATGGCTCCTTATTCAATTATGAGATTCCGCGTCGTGGCGAAACGACACTGATTCACAAAATTATTCAGGGATCTGTTCGTATTGCCTTAGGGTTGCAGGGCACGTTGTATCTCGATTCGCTTGAAGCGCGTCATGATTGGGGTTACTCTCAGGATTATGCAGAAGCTATCTGGCGCGTGTTGCAGCAGGAAACACCCGAAGATTATGTTATCGCTACTGCTGTTATGACTACCGTGCGTGAATTTGTACGCCTGACTTTTGCCGAATTAGGAGTTGACCTCGTGTTTCAGGGCGATGATGCTGGGGAGGTTGGCTACGTAGCAACCTGTCATAACCACGACTTTGCTTTAATGCCTGGCCAGACTGTTGTTGCAATAGATTCAGCCTATTATCGTGCCCACACCGTAGAACCATCATTGGCAGAAGCCAGCAAGTCTCGGCGGCAATTAGGATGGAAACCTCGCCACAATCTCCACTTGTTGGTGCAAGAGATGGTTCAGCATGACTTACGTCTCTTCAGTCGACAGACTTCCTTGATTAAATCTAGTCAGCAAGCGCTGCTTCAACCCAATTAATACACTGCCTCTTCTACCCAACCTCACCATTCTTTTCTTTCGCTTTACGTTTTTCCGATGGAGTTATCTGCCAAAATATATATTGCCGGTCACCGCGGCATGGTTGGCTCGGCCATTGAACGCCGCCTGCGAGCTGCGAACTACCAAAATTTGGTGACGCGTACTTCTCAAGAGCTGGACCTGCGCGACCAAGCAGCAGTTGCAGATTTTTTTGCCAATGAACGTCCAGAGTACGTTTTTTTGGCTGCCGCTCACGTGGGGGGCATTTATGCGAATAGCACCTATCCCTCCGATTTTCTTTATGATAATCTGATGATTCAGGCTAACGTGTTGCAGCAGAGCTATGTGCATCACGTTCAGAAGCTACTGTTTTTAGGTTCATCGTGCATCTATCCACGCCTGGCATCGCAGCCATTGCGTGAAGAATACCTGCTTTCCGGTCCTTTGGAGCAAACGAACGAGCCATATGCCATAGCCAAAATTGCCGGTGTGAAGCAGTGCCAGGCATATCGTCGGCAGCACGGCTGTTCGTTTATCTCGGCTATTCCCACGAATATTTACGGCCCTCACGACAACTACCACGCACAAAACTCGCACGTGTTACCCGCGTTGCTGCGCAAGTTTCACGAAGCCCGCATAAACGAGTCGCCTACGGTCGAAGTATGGGGAACTGGTACGCCCCGCCGCGAATTTCTGCACGTGGATGACTTAGCTGACGCCTGTCTTCACCTTATGCTACGCTACGATGGCTCGGAACCCATTAACGTAGGTACCGGCGAAGACATCTCCATTGCCGACTTAGCTCGCTTAATTCAGCGTATCACCGGTTACCGTGGAAAGCTTCGCTTCAACGCCTTAATGCCCGACGGAACACCCCGCAAAATACTGGATGTCAGCAAGCTAGCTGGCATGGGATGGCGCGCTTCAACCCCGCTCGACAAAGGCTTGGCTGCTGTTTATGCTTTGGCAGAGTGGGAGTCGGAACATCAATCGATGGGCGAATCGGTATCTACAAATTAGCCGTATCCATTCGCAAAAAAGCCCCCAGAAATTATCTGGGGGGCTTTTTTAATATGGTATGATTAATTAACCTTTTTGACTATATGCTATATGGCTGATAATAAACTGTTTACGCTTTCTAAGTATTTCTTTTTGGAGTAACGGTCTAATAGGCGCAATCTTGACTCATCAATCGAAGCATGACTCAAACTGAGTACTTCTTTTAGAGCTTGAGAAAAAGAATCAAAATTATTTAGTTCATATTGACCTGCCCTCACATCATGTGACAAGATCTCGGCCACGGCTGTATTGGCAACATAACAGACTGGAGTATTCAAGAAATAAGCCTCAATAGCAGGAAGCCCAAATCCTTCCATTTCAGATGGAAAAATTAGAGCGCGTGCCTTCCGAATAGTATCTACAAACTCAGCGTTGCTCAATCTGGATTTCAGCGTCACTCCTTTCATTGCATGGGCCATTTGTGTGACACCTGACGTAAAGTTTCCAACCATATACAAAGGCGGGACTTCCGACTCTACCGTTTGTAGTTGCTGCCAAAGCTGCAGAAATTGCAGTGTACATTTATGTGGCTGATCGGAGGCTAAATGCAATACATAATCACCTTTATCAGTCTGACTTGCAGGGGATAAATCTTCAAAATCTGAAGCCTCATAAGTCACATGGATTTCTGGAACTGCAATACTATATCGGTCAGCAAAGCTGAGAATCTGCTGCTTTGCATTCTGCGATACAGTAAGAATATGATCGCTCCGACGAATACTGGCTTTCATAAGTCCTAGCCAATAGGCTAAATCTAGGCGAGAGCGGGTTTCCGGGTAATGATCTGCATAGTGCTGCAGTAGGGTATCATGCATAATGCTGACCACTACTCCTTTGGGCTTACTCACATATGATATATAGCCCTTTGGATAAAGCCATATATCTGGCTTTAATCCGCTCAGAAAAAGCGGATGCAAATTATCAGTCAGGATTCGGGAAGCTTTTCCTCCATCAGTACGCCAAGGCAGAGCGTGCCGGTTTACATCCTGGTGCTCAAATTGAAAGGATGATTCGGATACAATCTGTGAAAGAGAATAAGCTGGCATTCCTACCAGACTTCCCATCAAGGTTTTAGTTATCGTTGTAATCCCAAGGCTGCGGTCACGATGCGGATTTTGGTCCGCTAAGTAAAATGCGATTTTTTTCATTTAAAACCTTAAGAGCTACGGCAGAACACAGTTTATTGCCTACTCTGCCGCAGTTAAATATTGACCTACAAGAATTTGTAAGCTCGCTTAATTGCGTGCACGATACACCGATTGCACTGGGCGACCCACCAAGTACTTATCAATTCCTTCATCCAGAGCCCGACGGTAAACCCCCAAGGCCTCATGCACGCGCTCAACAGTGGTGTCTACTACGGCTGGTGTATGGGAATAGCTGATTACAAAGGATGGCAGCAGCAATCCACGACGCAGCGTTTCTTGCAGGAAAAGGGTACGAAAAGCCTGCGAGGGCTGCCCTTGCGCATCGCGAGAACCATAAAAAAGGCAGCAGCTTTGCCCAAAAATAGGCACGTTCTCCTCTAAGCTATGATCGCGAACGGCGGCTAGTAAGCCCTGCCGCAACCGCTCGCCCTGCTCATTGAGATGCGCTATTACGGGCTCCTGCCGGTATATCTGCATTACCGCCCGAGCAGCCGCAAACGAATGCGATTCGGCACCATACGTTGTGGAAAGCAGGAACACCCGGTCCCGGTCTTTCTGACGCAAGCCACCTAATTCCATCAGCTCACGCCGGCCAGTGAGAGCTGCAATCGAGAAGCCATTGCCGAGCGCTTTGCCGAAAGCGCTCAAATCGGGTCGTACACCGTGCACTCCCTGTCCGCCGCTTATATGGGAGCGAAAACCTGCTACTATCTCGTCGAAGATCAGCACTACTCCGTGTTGGGTACAGAGCTCTCGAACGGCTTGCAGATAGCCCGGAAGTGGTGGCATATCGCGCTCCACTTCCATGATGGCCGCCGCAATCTTATTAGGATGGGCCGCAAATAAGGCCTCTAAAGAAGCAATATCATTGTAGCGGAAGTGCAGTGACTGTTCGCGTACGGCTTGTGGAATACCCGCGCTAATGGCTGTAGTGCCAATAAACCAGTCATCGACTGAGAAGAATGGATGATCAGCACACACGGCTATCAGGTCGCGGCCCGTGTAGGCGCGAGCCAGCTTGACGGCGGCGCTAGTAGCGTCAGAGCCATTTTTGGTAAACTTAACCATGTCGCCGGCCTGCGTCAGGTCCAGAAATTCCTCGGCGGTTGCAAGCTCCAGGGTAGCGGGTCGGCCAAAGTTTACCCCCCGCGTCATCTCGGCCTGCGCCGCAAGCACTACCGGCGCATATGCATGCCCTAGCGTGACGGAGCGCAGACCCATTCCATATTCAATAAACTCATTGCCATCTACATCCCACACCCGACAGCCCTCACCCCGCTCGATGTACGGCGCCATATGCTCCGGAAATTGATCATCTCCTTTTGCATACGTATGGCTGCCACCAGGAATTACGGCGTGAAAGCGCTCCTGTAGGGCTTTTGATGCGGCGAAGCTCGGCTCGGCGTGGCTACGGCTCACAGGCGTGACGACAGGGTTGGAAGATGAGTTCATAGCAGATGATACGTAGCAACAAGCAAATAATTTTCTAGTGTCTTACCTATTCGACGCGGGCGAGCAGGTCGCAGGCCACCAAAGCAGCGGCCGCGCGTGCTATCAGCGCGTAGGGCAAGCCCGATTGCTCCGCTATAGCAAGCAAAGAATGTTCTTCGTCGGAAAGGTTGAGCAACCACAGGAGCGCCATCTGCCAATCAGCGCCTTCTGTGCCACCGCCAACACCTTTGTAAAGCCCCCGACGGCCTAGTTGAGGCTCGCCATACGGACTTAGGTTACGGTATCGTCGATTAGTATCGAGCACGTCGCAGACTTGGCTAAATAAATCAATGGCTTGGCTCAGGTGCTCGGGGCGCACAAAATCGAGATTGTCGGCGGAGGTGTGATACTCGGCAAACTCCCCGAAAGGCGTGCGCGAAAGACAACCGACAGGCAGGTTAAAACCCGGTGAGCAATATTGGCGCTCATCGTAGCCGTAGGGCGAAAAGGGGCGTATCTCGTGCGGTAAACGCGAATCACGCAGTACCACGGCCACAGCCCGATCAACATCGGCGGCACCGCGGCGCGATTTCTTGTAGGTGAAATTGCTAGGACCACCCAGCAGGGTAGCAACCAGTCCATGCTGGATGTGCTGAACGGTTTCAGTGTTCCGGCTTAGCCACGTAATTGAGCCAATAGTGCCGGGAATAAATACAAACCGATAGGAATACTGACGCGGCTGCTCCGCTAAGTGCCGAGCCAGAAACGTAGCCACTGCCATACCCGAAAGGTTATCATTGGCCAGCGACGGATGACAGCAATGACAGGAGATTAATACTTCCTCCTCGCTGCTACCAAGTAGAAATAATTCCCCATACGTCAAGGCACCTGCTGTGTCCAAGGTGCTATCAATACAGACCTCATAGCGACCTTCCGGCAGTGCCAAGCGGTCGTGGTGGGCAAGACAGAAGCCCCAGTTGGGTTGATAATACGAGGTGCGATACGGTATCAGGTCGGGCTGATCGGGCAGCGAAAACAAGTGCTCCTCTAGTTCAGCACGCGTAAACCAACCTTGTACAGGCGTGCTGTAGTTGAGCACATGCAGGTTATGCTGCCGAAAATCAATAACCCGCTCCCCTTGCTCATTCTTCACCCAAGCATCCCTAATATTCCATTCGGCCGGCACGGTCCAGTCGAGAGCGGGCGTACCGCTGGGCACTTCATGAATGACCAGTTCGGGCAGATACTCGCGCAGGATAGCCAACGTTTCGCGCACGCCATTGCCGGTAATGCTGCGGCAAATGGGAAACAGCCGCTCCATCAATCCAAACGGCGTGCTTGGCTGCTCAGCGCCTTCCACCACAGCTGAGGAGGCCTGGGGGGCTTTTTTGGAGAGTGGAGAAGTCATGCGCAGAAACAGCAAACGTAAGTTGAACGCTACCCTAAGCCAAGAAGCTCATTACAGAGAAGCTGGGGGCTTTTTGGAATCGTATTGCTACCAACTCCCCAGCTTCTCTATTAAAATAAGCAGGCTTATTCGTAAACCTTAACTTCCGGAATGGGCACCACAAATTTGCCCCCCAGCTGCGAACCTCCGCCATTTGCTCCATGATTTCCTCCCGCAGATTCCAGGGCAAAATCAAGACATAATCGGGCTTGGTTTGCTTGATATGATTGGGGTGGAGAATAGGAATACGCGTGCCGGGTAGGAAGTTACCCTGTTTGTGGGGGCTCAAATCGACGGTATATTCCATGAAATCGGTGCGGACACCGCAGTAGTTGAGCAAGGTGTTGCCTTTGCCGGGCGCACCGTAGCCAACTACCTTCTTGCCTTCGCGAGCCGCCTCAATCAGAAAATCCAGCAGCTTGCGCTTGGTTTCCTTGGTCTTTTCCTCAAAGGCCGCATACAACGCCAAATCAAGGATACCAGCTTCTACTTCGCGCTCCCGCAACTCGGCCACGCGCGCCGTTACTGGCTGCGCTTCGTGGGCGGTGTGGCGGGCAAAGATGCGTAGCGACCCGCCATGAGTTGGCACCTCTTCCACGTCAAATAGCGTGAGGCCATGATGGGCAAAAATGCGCTCTACAGTATTGAACGACAGATAAGAGAAGTGCTCGTGATAAATCGTATCAAACTGATTTCCCTCGATCAGGCGCAGCAGGTGCGGAAACTCCATGGTAATAACGCCTTCGGGCTTGAGTAGCACCTGCATGCCGCCCACGAAATCGTTGATATCGGGTACGTGAGCCAGCACGTTGTTGCCCAGCAGCAAATCAGCCTGACCTACCGTTGTTGCTACGTGCTGAGCGGTGTCGCGTCCGAAAAAGCGCACCATCGTGTTGATGCCCTTTGCTTGCGCATATTCTGCCACGTTGGCGGCTGGCTCTACTCCCAGCACCGGGATGCCTTTTTCCACGAAGTACTGAAGCAGGTACCCATCATTGCTGGCAATTTCTACTACCAGGCTGCTGGAATTAAGGCTAAACCGCTCCGCAGCCATATCGGTGTAGCGCTGGGCATGGCGCAGCCACGATACCGAATAGGAAGAGAAGTAAGCATAATCGTTGAAAACCTCCGTGGGGCTGACAAACTCATCAAGCTGAACCAAGAAGCACTCGTTGCACACACGTGCATGCAGAGGGTAAAATGGCTCGGCCATATTAAACTCCGATGGCCGCACGTGGTTCTGACACAGGGGCGACGTGCCCAGATTGACGAACGTATAGGTAAGCGGCGTACCACAAAAACGACACGGACTAGCAGGCGGCGGCGCAAATTTAGTGTACGCTTCTTCAACTGCGCTGGCAGAAGTAGACAAGACAGAAGCAGTGGAGGATGGAGTAGATATTCCCATGATGTGGGGTAAAAAATCGTTTAGGACCTAAAAAAGTAAATCAGCGACACAGATTCAATTTCAATTATGGATTGCTGGCCGCTTTACAGCAATGGGTAAAGGATGTGGGCAAAACCGCGCCGTTTTACATTCTGACTGCTAGTTGAATATCCGGATGGTTACGATCTTTTTCAGATAGCAGCACAGGTTCAAAAGGCCATTCGATCCCAATGTTCGGATCGTTCCAGCGCAAAGCCCGCTCAGCTCCGGGCGTGTATTTGGCCGAAATCTGATACGATACGTCGGTATTGTCTTGCAGGGTGATGAAGCCGTGCGCAAAGTACTCAGGTACGAACAACATGCGATAGTTATCGGCGGTTAGCTCCACTCCTATCCACTGCCCATACGTAGGCGACTGCTCACGCATATCCACAATCACGTCGTAAATGCCCCCCGTGTGCAGCGCACGAGCTTGCTCTCGCCGTGGGGGGCAATTTGATAGTGCATGCCCCGCAAGGTGCCGCGCTTGGGGTTAGAGGATATACTAGCTTGCCGTGGCGGCTGATGAATGCCATGCGCGGCAAACTCATCTTCACACCACGCACGCGCAAAAAAACCTCGCTCGTCCGATAAGCGCTCCATATCGATAATAAAAGCGCCGGCTAGCTTAGTTTCAGTAAAGATCATCTTCTAATCGAATAAAAGTCCCTCCGCACGACTCGCGTTTTAGAAGGCATTGGTAATAGAAAGCTTAAGCGCTTACAGACTCGGTAGCTACTACTGCTGTATCAGCCCACTCCAAATCGGCGCTCAACTGTCCGCTTTCACGCAGAGCAGCAAGTACTTGCAAGCGCATGAGCTGTGACGAGCGGAAGCTGGTATCGTGAAAGCCCATGCTCATCAACCCATCCCGTAGCTCGGTTATAGTATCAGGCAAAGTACGTTGGGGCTGGTGCTGGGGGGCTAATTTTCGGAATAAGCTGAAGTCGACACGATACGAACGCTTATCAGGGGGCGCCGCCGCATTCAGGCTGACACTCGTACCGGGAATGGCAGTTGCTACCGCCTCCGCCAGCTCACGTACTTGATAGTTCCACTGGTCAGATCCTGCGTTTACGGCCAGAAAATCGCCACCGTTATCAGCCTCCCGACTGATGGCCCACTCAATAGCCCGCGCCATATCCTGTACGTGGATAAGCGGACGCCACGGCGTACCATCACTAAGAATGTTAATCTCTCCCGCGGCTACTGCGCCGGCCACAAAGTCATTGACTACCAAGTCTAGCCGCAGCCGGTCGCTCCACCCGCAGGCAGTAGCAAAGCGCAGACAAGTAACGCAAAAATTCGCATCAGCTAAGGGTGCTAAATCCTGCTCGCTTAACACTTTAGAGCGTGCATAAGCTGTTAGTGGATTCAGTGTAGAAGTCTCTGTTTTAGCGCCTTCACCTCCAGCGCCATACATACTACAGCTGCTGGCAAACACAAACGAACGCACACCTGCTTTCTTAGCCCGTTGTGCTAGCCCAATACCCGCCTGATAATTTACAGCCAAGGTTACATCCTCGTAGGCCGAACCCATCGGATCGTTGGAAATAGCGGCCAGATGCACGATGGCATCAACACCCTGAAGTAACTCCGTGGGCAAGTTGCGCACGTCACCGAAATACTGGCGGTCGAGGCGCGACTCAGGCAAGCGGCTTGCGCCGGTAAGACAATGGGCAAAGAAACCCATATCAAACCCAATCAGCTCAGCCGCAGGAAACTCCTGACGCAGGTGGCGTACGACGCCGGGCCCCACGTAGCCCATATTTCCGGTAATGAGAATGCGTTGCGGTTTCATATATCAACTTGGGAACGGGGCACTATTCTGTAGAGAAGTCAGCTAGGGGTAAAGTGGCTCCTGCACGTGGTACTCAATAATTTATTTAATCAGCAAGGGAGGCTGAGTTGCATACAGCTCATGGCCTTGGCTGTTTGAAGGCTGATCACTCCATACTTTCCATTTCGCTTTACCAGCGGCCCACATTTCCTCCAGCAGGTTACGGTCGCGCAAGGTATCCATGGGTTGCCAGAAGCCCGTATGACGATAAGCTACCAGCTGATTATCAGCCGCCAACTGCTCCAGGGGCCTTTTTCCCACACCGTTGCATCGGTTTCGATATAATCCAGTACTTGCGGCTCCAAGACGAAGAATCCTCCGTTGATCCACGGTGACTCGCCCCCCTCAGGCTTCTCAGTGAAGTTTGAAATCAGACTGCTGTCCTCCGTAAGGTTGAAGACACCAAAACGGCCGGGCGGACGCACTGCCGTAAGTGTAGCCAAGGCACCCTGCTGCTGATGATAAGCAATAGATTCGCGAACATTTACGTCACTCACACCATCACCGTAAGTAAGGCAAAAAGTATTGCCGTCCAGATAGTCGCGGACTCTGCGCAAACGCCCCCCAGTCATGGTTTCCTCCCCAGTATCAACCAAAGTAACGGTCCAGGGCTCGGCACGGTTGCGGTGTACTGTCATCTCGTTGCGGTCCAAACGAAATGTTACGTCGGCGTTATGCAGGAAATAGTCAGCGAAGTATTGCTTGATCAGATGGCCTTTATAGCCACAGCACACCACGAAATCAGTAATGCCATGGTGGGCATAGATTTTCATTATATGCCACAGAATTGGCTTACCGCCCACTTCCACCATCGGCTTGGGTCGGACGCCACTTTCCTCGCTAATACGAGTCCCATAACCACCTGCGAGTATAACTGCTTGCATGAGAAATAAAGTAAGAAGGAAGATAAAGCGTGAAATCAGCAAATATTACTCCATCACACATCAACTGTGCTAATTAACTAATCTTCTTCCTATATAATTATATTAATAGACGCATTATTTGTATTTTATTTCGGCTGTTGAACTAAAACACGTAAGTGTCAGACTTCCTCACTCAATCATGATACTGTCTTGATAGCAGCATCATTTCGAAACACAGTTCGCTGTGCCATCAGGTACAGAAAATGCGAATTGGTAATTAGGTAGCGTCTCCATAGTCTTTTTGGCTCCAGCCACAGTCGATACGCCCACTCCAGCCAGAGCTTGCGCGCCCACACGGGCAAGCGCTGCTCCAGGCCCGCATACACCGGGAAGGCCTGACCAACTCCCAGCATACAAGCACGAATCTGCCCTTGGTGTGCGGCCATCCAGCGCTCTTGTCGCGGGCAGCCCAAAGCCACGAAAACCAAGTCAGGATCTACGGCATTGATGGCGGCTACTTCGGCAGCATCTTCCTCAGGAGTCAGCGGACGAAAGGGCGGCGAATGGGTGCCGGCAATGCGCAGTGTAGGTAGCTCGCGCCGGGCACGGGCTACCATGGCTGCTAACACCTCCTCAGTTGTACCATAAAAATAAACGGACTGATTCCGCTGGGCGGCCTCAGCAAGTAAAGCAGGCAGCAAATCCATTCCAGCTACGCGTTCTTGCTGTTGCCCATGAAACCAGCCCACGGCCGCAGCCACAGGGCTACCGTCGGGTGATACGATGGCTGCACCATCCAATATTTTACGGAACCCAGGATCGTTATGGGCTTCCACTAACATATGCACGTTGGCAAAGCACACATAAGCAGACGTACGCGCAGCACCGAGCCGCAATATTGTATCTATAAAGTCAGTCCGGTTGCCCGTCGTAATACGAGTGTCCAAGACCTGTTGGCGTGGTAGAGCGGGAAGTGGCAATGGGTAATTTGTGATTAGTTAAGAACGACGTCCGGCGGGAACGAAGATCAAAGGTTAAAAGGAAAGGCCCCTAGCACGGTTGCCGACGATAGTCGTACGAACTGTGGCAGGGGCCTTTACGCAAAGTGCTGTTAGTTGGATACATGGGCAGAATTTGCCCCCCAGCGATGGTCTAGTAGGCGTTTTTCTCGCCGCGAACCATATTCCAAACCGTCTGGAAGATGATCTTCATGTCCAAACCGAATGACCAGTTCTGCACATATTTCAGATCATACTCTACACGCTTCTCCATGGTGCCGGCTTCGCGAGTTTCGCCGCGGTAGCCATTTACCTGGGCATAGCCCGTAATACCAGGAGTTACAGCATGACGCATCTGGTAAGTACGGATGTGCTTGGAGTACTCTTCCAGTTGGGAGAGCATGTTAGGGCGAGGACCTACCACTGACATTTGTCCCATCAATACGTTGAAGAACTGAGGCAACTCATCAAGGTTGTACTTGCGCAGGTATTTGCCAATGCGAGTGATACGCATGTCGTTTTTTGTAGCCTGCAACTCCGTTTGACCGTGGTTAGCCTGCATTGTGCGCAGCTTGTAGCAAGGAAACAGCTGGTTACGCTTACCGGGCCGCAGCTGCTTGAAGAAGATTGGGCCTGGAGAATCAAGTTTGATCAACAATCCCAGAATTCCCATCACTACCGGGAACACAGTAACGATAACCGTCAAGGAGAAGAAGATATCAAAAAGGCGCTTCATCGCCTGATTGGTACGCATTCCCAAGGGCTCATTCCGGATAGTAAGAATGGGCATGTGATCGTAGAAGTACACATTCACATCCTGGCGAACTGTGCCACTGAAATCGGGGACAATGCGGAAGGATAGGAAATGGTCATCGGCGAAGCGCGACAGGTCTTCGATAAGTTCGCGCTGATCGAGGGGCATTGCGAAGTAGATTTCATCTACCTGTGTTTTAGAGCAAAACTCCTTCAGGTCCGCAATAGAGCCTTTTACGAGAGACTGTAGATTGTCAGCAACCTTCTCATCCGTAAAGAAACCCAGGAACTTGTTGCTAGGATCGTGAGACTCAAGAAAGCGTTGTAATTCCTGACCACTGCTGCCGGTACCTACAATAATAAAGTGGGTATGTGCCCGAGCAATATGCGTGCAGTACATACGGTAGCCGAAGGCCAGCAGGAAACGACCAAGAGCTACACCTACTACTGATAAGCTGTACACTAACACCAGGTAGCGCACCATCAACCATTCCGTGTCGAACAGCATCGCCCCAGCCAGTACAAGGCTTGCATGAATCAGGAATGTACGAAACAGGTAGAGAAGCTTCTCAGGATAGGTAATCAGCCGATCTATCCGATAGATGTTAGCATACTCCTTTGACAGAATCCACCACAGCAGCCCAAAAATAGCAAAGAAGAAAGGGTAATAGCTGGTGAATTCCCAGCTGTCAAACAAGAAGAAGCCAGTAAGACGGAAAGCACCAAAGATGATGAGCACGTCCACCACGGGCAAGATGATGCGCGAAGCATCAGTGTAGTGTTTGTAGCGTTCCATGAGTTAGTACAAGTAGGCAGTAGGCAATGAGGAAGTGGTGTTTGGTTGTCTTGTACGCATACAAAGTAAAATCATTCTGTAGTTAAAACAATATTTTTTATAACTTTTTGTTGTAAAAAGATAATATTTTGTTAATACAACAATAATATTCCGTTACGCAACTTTACTAAATCCAGTAAAAAGCACATGTTACTATATTATTTAGTGATTTTATGTCCTTTTACTCACAACTACCTATAAGGTTTCATACTATTTCTGTCAAAATTGATACCACCAAGGCTATTGAGCCCTAATCTTGATGCTAAAGGAGGTGATATAGTTTACGCTTTAGAGGCCTGCACAAGCTCAACAGGAGGCATTTTCAGCCGCAAACATCTCATTTATAGACACTAGTAATATATTAAATATACGATACTGTGTATCAGGGACCTAGCGAAATATTCGGCTGATAAAAATTTTAAGAACCTGGAAATAGTGTAGAAAAAGCTTAAAATATTTTCCTTTATGCCATCCGAACCCTGTAATGTTCAGCGTAAGCTGAGGTGGCATAAGCGAAAACTTGCTTCGACCACCTTTGTATTCTTCATAATCGACTTCGTTAAGCTTATACCTGCAAGCCTTCATCAGACCCGCTCGGCGTGTATTACTTCCGAACTTCCTGTCAGCAAACTCACTTTTCAAGCAGTTCCGGGCGATAGCGTGCGCTTTTAATTCACCAGTTGTTATGGCAGCATCTTTAAACCAGGCACAAACAGATAAGGAAAAACAACGCGCGGCGGCACAGGCGTTGCGCTGGGTAAGCGATGGTATGCTGGTAGGATTAGGCAGTGGTAGCACAGCGGCTTATTTCATTCAACTGCTCGGCGACGCCCTTCGGGCTGGCCAGCTTCGCGTTCAGGCTACGGCTACCTCGCTGGCCAGTGAAGCCTTGGCTCGGAGCGTGGGCATTGCATTAGTAGAGCCCCGGCGCGGCTTGCGCTTCGACCTGACAGTGGATGGAGCCGACGAAATTGCCCCCCAGCTTGCTCTTGTCAAAGGCGGCGGTGGTGCTTTGCTGCGCGAGAAGGTGCTAGCAACCGCATCCGATTATCTGTTGATTATTACCGACTCCTCGAAACTGGTGCCACAGTTGGGCCGGTTTCCGCTGCCGCTCGAAGTTGTGCCGTTTGCTCTGCCGTGGGTGCTGGATGCCGTAGCGCAACTCGGCGGTGCTCCAACAGTGCGCATCGACCAGAAAAACGCCCCCCAGCCCGCTCTTTCCGACCAAGGCAACTTGCTGGTGGATTGTCATTTCAACTCTATACCCGATCCGGCCGGGTTGGCGGTTCAGCTTCAGGCCATTCCGGGTATCGTAGAGCACGGCTTATTTCTGGGTTTGGCGCGCGCTGCTATCGTCGCACAAGGTGAAGAATTGCTTGTGCTACGGCCGGATGTTGAGCCGACGGACGCAGCCGACTTTACGAAACTGCCATAACCTACACAGGCTTTACTTCCGCTCATCAGGAAGCTGCGCCGCTGCAGCACCATCTAAAAACCAATGCAATTCGCCAGAAACAGGGGTAATAAGCTGAGCCGGAAACTCCTCCACATGGCGTTCGGCAGTCAAGACGCGTTGCACGGCGGCGGCTTTATCGGCGCCATACACCAGGAAGGCAATTGCCTGAGCCTGATTGATTAATGGCGCAGTAAGCGTAATGCGGTAGGCTTGCTTTTCCTCCACAAAAACTTCCTTCGCCCCTGCTGCGGCTTCATGCAGTACCGGAGTATGCGGAAATAAGGAAGCCGTATGCGAATTATCGCCTAGGCCCAGCAGAACTAAGTCGAAACGCGCTTCCTTTTGGCCGAAATAGTGCTCGATTGTTTGGGTGTATTGCTGGGCCGCTTCAGCGGGATCAAGCGCGGTATCAACGGCAAAAACCTGAGAGGGCGCTATCTGCAAGGGCTCAAACAGAGCTTTCTTGGCGAGCAGGCAATTACTTTCCGGATCGGTGTGGGGCACGTAGCGTTCATCGCCGAAGAAGAAATGGACCTTTTCCCAAGCCACCCGAGTACGGTACGACGGCGAAGCTAAAAGCTCGTAGAACTTCTTGGGAGAATTGCCCCCGACAGCGCCACCGAGAATCGTCCGTGCTCGGCTACAGCCTGATTGGCCAGTTCAACAAAATAGTCAGCCAGGCTGGTCAGAACCTCGGCGGGCGTGGGGTAAATATGCAGCTGGGGGGCTTTATTCATGGCCATTGAGCGGGAGCGTAAACCAGTGAAATCCGTCGCGGGCGATGAGCGCCTCCGCTATTTCTGGTCCCCACGAGTCGGCCGAATAGTTGGGGAAGCTCTGGCTGGCCCTACCCTGCCACGAGTTCAGGATGGGCATGAGCAAATCCCAGGCGGCTTCTACCTGGTCGCCGCGCATAAATAAGGTTTGGTCGCCCAGCATGGTATCCAGCAACAGCGTTTCGTAGGCCTCCGGGGCCTGGCTAGTGTAGGTGCCTTTGTAGTCGAACACCATATCCACGGTGTTGAGCATCATGTCGAGGCCGGGGCGCTTGGCCTGCACCTGCAAGCGAATGCTCATTTCGGGCTGAATACTGATAACCAACCGATTCTGCTGCCAGCTTTCCGCGGTTTCGGGCGGAAACACAAAGTGCGGCACGTCTCTGAACTGAATGGTGATGCTGGACGCTGAGCGGTGCATGCGCTTGCCGGTGCGCACGTAAAAAGGCACATCCTGCCAACGCCAATTGTCTACGAAGAACTTTACGGCGGCGAAGGTTTCGGTATTGGACTTTGGGTTGGCCCCGGGCTCCTCCCGATAGCCCGGCACTTGCTCACCCTGCATCCAGCCCGCCGCATACTGCCCGCGCACCGCCGACTCGCGAATGTCTTCGGGTGTAAACCGGCGCATGGCCCGCAGCACGTCTACTTTGCGGTTGCGCACTTCATCGGCGGTAAAGTTGACGGGCGGCTCCATAGCCACCAGGCAAAGCAGTTGCAGCAAGTGGTTCTGAATCATGTCGCGCATGGCGCCCGCGCCGTCGTAGTAGCCGCTGCGCTCCCCTACGCCAAGCTGCTCGGTCACAGAAATTTGCACGTGCTCGATGTAGTTGCGGTTCCAGAGCGGTTCGAACAGGGCATTGGCAAAGCGGAAAGCCATGATGTTCTGCACGGTTTCCTTGCCCAGATAATGGTCGATACGATAGATCTGCCGCTCGTCAAAAATATCGGACAGCAGCCTGTTCAACTCCCGCGACGACTCCAAATCGTGGCCAAAGGGCTTTTCAATAACAATGCGCGTGCAGGTAGTATCGGAGGCGAGCTTGCTCTTGGCCAAGTTGGAGGCAATGGTTGGGAAGAACTCCGGAGCCACGGCCAAATAGTAAATCACGTTGGGCTGCACGCTCCACTCCTTCTTGTACTCGTCAATGCGCTGGCCAAATTTCTTATAGGTGGCCGCATCCTTCACGTCAGCCGCCTGATAAACGATGTGCTGGGCAAAGTCTTTCCACTTATCTTTTTCAGCTTTGCCGCTGCGCGAAAATTCGTTGATGCCGTCCAGCAGCTTCGCCCGAAACTCGTCGTCCGATAAGGGCGTGCGGCCACTGCCGATAATGGCAAAGTGTTCGGGCAGCCAGCCATCCAGATACAGATGATACAACGCCGGCGTCAGCTTGCGGGCATTCAAATCGCCGGTGCCGCCAAAGATGACGAAGATGGTGGGCTGAGTTTCTTTGGTGGAGCTCATGCGTAGGGTATAGCGAATGGGTTGAAGGATGGCCGCGGCCTACTTATTAGGAATGACTGGCTCTTCCGTTCTCTTTTCCGGGTCTTCCTGCACCGACTGTTTGTTGGCTGCGTCCTCGTGCACAGGCGTCCACTGGGTATGAAAGACGCCTTCGTGCCCAATCAGCTCGTAGGTGTGGGCGCCGAAATAGTCGCGCTGGGCCTGAATCAGGTTGGAAGGCAGGCGGGCGCTGCGGAAAGATTCAAAATAGCTCAGCGAAGCAGCATAGGCCGGCAGAGAAATGCCCCCCGCCACGGCCGCCGCCACTATTTGGCGGGTGCCGGGCACTGCTTCGTTTACGACAGCAGCTACCTGGGCATCCAGCAGCAGGTGCTCCAGCCCTGGGTTTTGCTGATACGCGTTGAATATATCATTCAGAAAACTGGAGCGAATGATGCAGCCGCCACGCCATATTTTGGCAATGTCGGCGAGCTGCAAATTATATTCATAGGCCGCCGAAGCTTTGGCCAGCAAATGCATGCCCTGCGCATACGTGACGACCATGCTGAAGTAGAACGCCTGCTCCAGGTTGCTCAAAAAAGCTCCCCGCTCCATGGCGGCCGAGGTGGCGGGCGCCGGATTGCTGTACAAGGTGGCCAGTTGCTCGCGCAAGCCTTTGTACTTGGATAAGTTGCGCATAGCCACGGCAGTGTCGATGGTCGGGACGGGTACTTCTAACTCCATGGCTACCTGCGAGGTCCACATGCCGGTGCCTTTGGAGCGGGCTTCGTCCTTGATATCGTCGAGCAGCAAGTGGTCGGTGTGGGGTGCGCGGAAAGCGAAGATGTCTTTGGTAATATCCAGTAGAAAAGACTGCAACCGGCCCGCATTCCACTGTGCAAACACCTCCCCGATGGCGGCATTGTCGAGGCCGGCGCCGCGCTTCATCACCTCATACGTTTCGGCGATAAGCTGCATCAAGCCGTACTCGATGCCATTGTGCACCATCTTCACGAAGTGACCAGCCGCACCCGGCCCGATGTAGGTTACGCAGGGCTCATCATTCACGCGGGCCGCAATGGCTTCAAACATGGGCTGCATTACCTGATAGGCCAGCTTATCACCGCCGGGCATCATGCTGGGGCCAAAGCGGGCGCCTTCTTCCCCACCCGAAATACCCATGCCGAAGAAGTGAAAGCCGGCCTCCCGGAGGACTGCCGCGCGGCGCGTCGTATCCGAGAAATGGGAGTTGCCGCCATCAATAACAATGTCACCGGGCGCCAGCAGGGGCCGCAACTCTTCGATAACGCTGTCCACAATTTTGCCGGCTGGCACCAGTAGCATAATGGAGCGGGGCGTCTGAATGCTGTCAATAAACTGCGTCAGATCGGTGAAGCCCTGCACTGGTTTGCCGGCGCCTTCTTCGGCCAGCAACGTTATTTTGCCGGGGTCTTTGTCGTAGCCTGCCACGCCAACGTTGTGGTCAGCGAGATTCAGGAGCAGGTTGCGGCCCATGGTACCCAGGCCAATCATTCCAAACGAATACTTAGTCGGCGTTGCGCTCATCATCTGTGCTTTTGGTGTTTAGGCTTGTCCTGCAGGCAGGCAAGTGTAAGCTAAGGAAATATTACGCTTGGTAGAAGGCTATAATGGCGCTTAAGTTGAAAACGCAGTTCCTCGGAATGCAAACGGTACGCAGCGTCGAGCAGTTGTAACACAACCATTATTTACCCGATTATTCATAACCTAATACGCTCTCATGATAGTAAGCGCCAAAAACGCAGACAGCAGAGCAGGCATCCACCACATAGCAGCGGCCGGACTGAGTAATACTTATGGAAACCCTCTTCTATGCGGGTCAATGTTGCCAGGCCACGTGGAATTTGACCCCTAGCCTCCGACGCGAAGATTTAGGATCGGTTTTCCAGCACCTGCGCACGAATGGCTTGCAGTTTCGGGCCATCCAAAGGTTTGGGAATTACGCTAGTAACTAAGCTGTATTCTTCAGCCTTCAGCTTATCTGATGGGGCCAAAGACGACGTAAGGATGTAGATGGAGCACCGCCCGGCCAGTTGAGACTCAAATGGCTTGATAGCATCCAGAAAGTCCCAGCCGCTCATGATTGGCATATTCAGATCCAGCAGAATGACGTCCGGCACCTGGTCTGGCAGTGTATTCTGAAGATAGTAGACGGCTTCCTGAGGCAGCTGAAATGAGGTGATACTATCGGTTATGTTTTCTCGCTGCAACAACTTGGTGGTGAGGAATATACTGATATAATCATCGTCGATCAGAACTATGTGCATGGCTCGTTTAAGGCAAGTATAAAAAGAACTGCGTACCCACTTCCACCTCGCTTTTGACCGCGATAGTGCCCCCCATCGATTCAATGTGCGCCTTTACCAGATACAAGCCCATACCGCGGCCCGAAGGCGAAGTATGAAAACGCTTGTATAGCTTAAACACCTCAGCACCCGCTTTCTCCTGATCGAAGCCCGAACCGTTGTCGGCGAAGGTGAGTTGGGCGCCACCTTCGGGATGTGGGCTGCCAGTAATGGTAATCAAAAGGGCGCGCTGCTGAGAGCGGTATTTGATGGAATTGGAAAGCAGATTCAGGAAAATGCTGTAGATATAGGCTCGGTTGCCGTGAGCGTGCAGGGCCTCGGGGAAATCACGAACAATTTGCCCCCCAGCCTTTTGCAGCGGCTCGTTCATCTCCTTCAGCACCAGGTCCAACACATCGGTAAGCCGGACGGGCGCGGGCAGATCGGCCACGTCCTGCTTGTCGCGCACTGTGAGAATGGTATTCATGTCCTGCAGCACTACATCGAGCTGCACGAGGCTGGTTTGCAGATGATTGAGCAACGTAGCCTGATCCGGATCGGGGGTCGTTAGGAGTTGCGACAAGCCCATGGCATTGGCCAAAGGCCCCCGCAGGTTATGCGACACGATGTAGGTAAACTGCTGCAGATCCTGATTTTGCCGGTGCAGATCCTGGGCTAACTTTTCCTGGCTGGCTTGGGCCTCATGGCGCAGCGTCACATCAGAAAAATACACGGACAGTCCTTCTTCCGAAGGAAAGGCTTTGACTTCCAGCCAGAGTCGCAGGGTAGCGTAGTATGCCTCAAAATGCACGGCCCGCCCCATAGAAAAGGCCTGATGATACTGATGATAAAACTCGCCGCCAACCTCGTCCGGGAATAGGGTCCAAAGGTTTCGTCCTAGCACATGCTGGCGGTCTACTTGCAGCAGGCGCTCTACCTCGCTGTTCAGAAAAGTCAGCCGCCACTCCCGGTCAAGCAGAAATACAGCGTCCGTAACACTCTCGAAAATAGTGTTGAGCTTTTTGGCTTGTTGCTCAATAAGCTGGTGAGAAGCAGTTAGATCTGTGATATCGCGGGCAACCATGTGCACGCCGCTCACTACCCCATCGACCAACAGCGGCACCTTTGAAATATTCAACACTTTCGGCTCCGCGCCGATAAACTGCACCGCTACGTCGAATTGAACTCGCGTACCCTGAAAAGCTTGCAGCAACTTTTCCCGAAACACTGCTATAAGCTCGGGCGGCAGGAAATCTGAAATATCGCGACCTAAGACATCTGCTCTTGAAAGGTGCAAAAGCTGCAGAAAAGGCTCGTTTACGTCCAGAATAACCCCATTGCGGTCCTGGAAAAGAATAATGTCTAGATTGTTCTCAAACAGCGACCGAAACCGCTGCTCGCTATTTACAAACTGAGCACTCTCACTCATAGGGGTTTTACTGGATGACATGGGATCCGCAATGCCAGAGCAAAGCCATTTGAATTCACTATCAGGGCTTTCTAGCGCACTACCAACAACAACTTCAAAGTACGGGCAAGGCAGACGGAAGTTCTACCGTGGAGTTCTGCCGGCGAGTTAGAGGCCAAAAGAATGGATCAGCGCCATGCCTCCTGTGGGGTTGTGCCTATGGTTGACTGAAAAACCACGCTGGGGGGCAAAACCCTTGTTTATTCGACCGTCTCAGACAAGTCGAGCCAGTTTGGTTGTATTCACTTTAATTTCCAGTTAGATTTCCGGCCCTTAGCTTTACCCACCCATTATTGCCTTTACACCCAAAAGGCACTGTTTTTTGCCAAGCTTCTCATGCCTCTAACTATTCACTCGCTTTATTACGAAAACGCAGTTGGTCGCCTCTTCGAGCACGCAGATGCGTACGCGGTGGTGCAGTACAAGCCGGGTAATCGCCAGTTCAGCGACTTCAAAACGTTTCTCATCCACGTTGGAAACCTACTAACTCGTCGGGGCTGGACTCATATACTGACCGATCAGCGGGCCATGTCGCCCTTTACCGATGAGGAGCGGGCGTTGATAAACCAGGAATGGATTCATAACGAGGAACGGAAAACCATTGCGGCAGTTCTGCTGCCCGATGATGTATTTGCCCGCTTATCTTCCACGCAGATTCTGCACGACGCCCGGGAAGGCAGCCTGTTTTACCATGTATTTCAGGACGAGGTGGCTGCCGCCACCTGGTTGCGCCAGACTCGCGGATAGAGTACAGACTTAACAAATAGTGGCAATTGCGGCCTCTTCGTGGTTAATTAAGCTTGCTCAGTCCGCTCTTTCCCACCTTATGCCATGCGCAAATCCCTCTCATTTGTACTAGTATCCGCAGCTATAGTCGGGTTAAACAGCTGTGATCCTGCCCAACCCGTGTCCTCTATTCCATCTCGGCAACCTGCTAGTACCGCGGCAGCAGCTTCCACCGAAGCGCAGGCCCGCGCGGCCGTTGTCCGCTTTGTAATGCAGCAGCCCAATGCCGCCCTCTACCAATTGGATTCGGCCCGTGTACTTGAAGTAGATGACCACTGGCAAATCCTGGTGCCCCGCACCGACTGGGCCGGCCGCATGCCCAACAAGGCCGCCTTCGACGTGGACAAGCAAACCGGCGCTGTCAGCCCATTAGCCGTGAAATAGAAAGGCACGACGCCCAACGGTTCAACCCTTGACACTAGTCCTCGCCAAGCTTCCTAGCGCTGGCCACATGTATCTCAACATCGCTTGTAGAGCAGATTGGAACGTAACAAACAGCGGCGCACGATTCTTAACCACAGCCTCGCTTAAAAGCTTCAGGCCGAAGGCTATTGGGGTTGACAGCCTTCGCTCGTCCAAGAGCTAACGACTTTTCATGCATTCGTTGAAACGGCTAATATCGTCGTGGCTATCAGATTCCAGTCCCTGTAGTGCGTGCATCAGCTGAGCCGGGACCGCAAGAGCGAGATGATCAGTGTGCCGATAGTACCGGAAGGCACGTCTCCCCATAATGAAATCAGAATATAAAAGCGAAGTGTTTCCCTACAAGACATATAGGGTGTCCTGCACGCTCCCAATGCAAGGTGCTGAGAAAAGAAATTTTTGAATTTTTATAATAAATCACCCAATTCCTTCATCTGCAAACAAGATACAGGAAGGCACTACAGGCTTTCTGGCTTAATTATTGGCTAATATTCTGTAAAAGTTATATTATAATAATTCTTATAAAATATTATTTATCTCCGCTGAGCTAACGTTCCCATATGCCTGCTTCATACCTCCGAAAAAACATTCTATTAGCCGCCAGTCCGTTGTTGTTGCTCCTTTTAGGGGTAAATCTGCCGCCTATCAACTTACCCTATACAATTGATACGACCAGTTTGGTGATGCCGGTAAGTGAATGGACTCTAAGCCGGGCCCAGAACGGAAACTTAATTTCCACCTTAAAGGATAACCGAACGGGGAAACTAAGCGCTTTTTCGGTTTCCGTCTTTCAACGGGGAGACCAGGCCAACTTTCAACTTAATCCCCAGATTTATCACCTTCCGCGCCTCAGTCAGGGGGATACGGTGGCCAATATGTACTCCAATCAGGATCAGGAACGCCTGGTACAATTACAGGGCGAACTAGCCGTTCAGCAAGCTGAACTGCAGCTGGTTAACTCCGGACAGAAGTCGGCAGATGTGGAGGGCGTCGCCCAGCAGCTCGCTCTGGGCCAGCAGGAACTCGCGACCCAGCGCCAACTGACGGCCCGGGCACACGCCCTGCACCAAGACTCATTACTGTCCCGTCAGGAATACGAATTGGCCGTGAACATGCTGCGCGTGCGCGAATTGAATGTAAGCATGATCGAAGCGGGCTTGAAGTCAGCGAAGACCGGCGGGAAGCCCGAACAGATTCACGTCATCAGAACCCGAATCACGTCGCTCCAGCAACAGATTCAGCATATCCAACAGAGCTTGAAAGAGCTGACCGTGGTTTCACCCGTTTCGGGCACGGTGCTGCTGCGTAAAGCCTCCATAAATCCGACGGAAGAAGTACTGGTGTCAGTAGCGGATAATTCGGCCTTCGTTGTGCTGCTGCCCGTGAACTACATAGAAAGGAACTACGTGAACGTCGGGCAGCCGCTGGAGGTCGCGGTTACGGGCACTACCCACACTGCCTTGGGCCACATCATCGGCATTGATAACACGGTGCAGATCGTGGATGGCCGGCAGGCATTCTTCGTTACGGCCGTGATTGACAACCAGCAGACGCCCCTCGTGCCGGGTATGGTGGTGCGAACCACGATCTCGTGCGCGCCCCTTTCCATCGCTGGCCATGTAGCCCGCACCATGGAATCGCTGGTCCGCTACTAAGCTTCGATTGCCCGTTCTAGCAGGCCTTCCACCCACCTTACTGTTACGCTCCGAAATAAGCCTTTCTGCTTATGCACCAAGACGTTCAAGCAATTTTTGACTTTTCGATTACGGTTCGGGAGGTCCTGGGCAATACGCTCTGGGCGACGCTGTGCGGGCTGCTTATTTCCCTTTTCTACGTGCAGGCCTTTCGGCAGGTAAGTTACTCAGTAGGCCTCATCAAGTCCATTGTGATGCTGACCATGATCACCGCCTTTGTGATGATGGTGGTCGGGGACAACTTAGCGCAGGCTTTTAGTATGGTGGGTATCCTCTCCATTATCCGATTCCGAACCGCGATGAAGGGGGCACAAGACTTTATGTTTCTCTTTTTTGCGCTTGCCATTGGCCTAGCCTGTGGGGAAGGGTTGTATTCTGTCGCCCTGATCGGTTGTCTGCTGATTGGCGTGGTTACCATGGCCATGACATACGGACTGGCCCACTCACTACAGGAGGATTTGATTCTGACTATTCTACGCAGGGCAGCCGGCAGCATGGAGCGTGACTATGCTCCTATCCTGGCTGCGCATTGCAGGCGCCACAAGGTGTTGAGCATGCAGACGTCCCAGACCAAACAAGGCCCGGTAACTCAATTAGTTTACGCCGCAAGCTTGAAAAAAGGGAGTAGCCGGGAGGGCATAGTGGAGGCCTTGCAGGAATTAGAAGGGGTAAAGCAGGTTACGCTGGCTGCCGAAGAATAGTAAGAATTTGCCCCCCAGCTTTCGCTGATTACGTCCTTCTCAGCCTCTCCCTTCTTCTATGCCACTGACAAACTCGATACCTACACTTAAGCTCTCTTTCCTCCCCAAATGGGTGTGGGCGTGCCTTTTTGGCTGTTTGTACAGCTTGGGGGCCCAGGGCCAACAACGCTGGACCTTAGCCGACTGCTTGGCATTTGCGCAAACGCATAATCTGCAGGTCCAGCAAGCTGGCCTGCTGCAGGATAAGAGCGTCGTGCAGCAGCAGGCCGCCAAAAACGCGGCTTTGCCCACGCTGCATGCCCGGGTGCGCACGGCCGGCAACTGGGGCTTTTTGATCGATCCGTCTACAAATGAGCTATCGGACGAGTTTAATTTCGGGAACCAGGCCGCGCTCAACTTCAACCTGAATGTGGTAAATGGGCACGCCACAGCGTATCAAGGGAGGCTGCGCCGGGACCAGGTGGCGGCCGCCACCTATGATTACCAAGCCAGCAGTAACGCACTGACCGTTCAGATCCTGAATGCCTATTTACAGGTACTACTGGGGCAGGAACAGCTCCGCAACGCCCAGCAGCGGGAGGAATACGCTCAGGAGCAGGAGCGAAAAGTACAAGCCCAAGTCAACAAAGGAGTGCTTAGCAAGCGGGATTTGCTCCACCTGCAAGCCCAGGTTTCGGCGGAGTCGCTACTACGGGTGAGGGCCGAGAACAGCGTGGAGAAAGCCCTTTTTGCGTTAGCTCAGGTGGTGGGACTTCCATTCAATGAAAGCATGGCGGTGCAGCCCGTGGAAATTCCAACCACGTGGCAGACGACCAGCCTAGCGACACCAGAAGCCTTGGTAATATCGGCCACCAGCCTCCCTGATGTAAAAGCGGCCCAGGCCAAAGTGGAGGCTGCCCAAGCAGCCGCGCAGCTGGGACGGGCACTCTACAAGCCCTCTTTGGCGCTGACAGCCCAGTTGGCCACGCGTACCTCGAATTACAAACCCGGTGGGTTCGACACACAAGTGCTGGACAACCTCAATCGCCGCGTAGGGCTAGCCCTCAACGTGCCGGTATTCAACCGATTCCAGTTGCGGACTACGGATCAACTGGCTAAGCTGGAGGTTGAATCTGCGAAGCTGGCCTATCAGCAAGTGGAGCGAGACCTGAAAGGAAAAATTATGGGAGTCTGGCTTGAGTATAGAGCGGCCGCCAAGACGTACCAGGCACTCGCGCAGCAGTATGCCCTGATCAGCGAAGAGCACCGTTACGGGGCCAAACTCCTGGAACTGGGGGGCATCAGCGCGGTGGAGTACAGCCTCACACGCAGCCGGTTGGCAACGGCCCAATCTGAGCTGGTACTGGCCAAGTACGACTGCTTTTTCAAGCAGACCCTGGTGGGCTTTTACCAAGGAAACGGCCTGCCAGTGGGCCTCTAGCGACGGGTACCAGAAAATGAAGCCGTCAGCCCCCTCTATTACTAATTTCCTTTCCTTATCCTTTTAACCTGGTTATGAAAAAAAATTTATTGTACGGGGTGTTGTTGCTGAGTTTGGTTTCGTGTGCGGGGGACGCAGAAGATCCGAAGCCTGTCACGACGGCCGCTTTTACTAGCAGTCGTAGCGTCGTAGAAGTCAATGAGCCCGTTGCGTTCACGGATGCTTCCCAGCATGCGGAACGCTACTTGTGGGATTTTGGAAACGGTCAAACCTCCACCCTGGCGGCGCCTTCCATTACGTATGCGGCGACGGGCACTTATACCGTGTCACTTACGACATATACGGCCGACAACCAGCCTACCTCGACTACCCAGTCCATCAAAGTTGGCAAGCGGTATCTGCGGGAGATACAGATTAAGGCGCTCGACTTCCTTGCCCCCGACGGCACGAGCTGGGATGCAGGGGGAACAGGGCCGGACGTATTCCTGCAGTTGAGGCCCACCTCGGCAACCGAAGCCCCCTACGCGAAAACGAGTGTCTTCAACAATGTGAAGCCGGCAGACTTGCCGCTTGCCTTTGCGGCCAGCGCGGAATTGACGCCGGGTGAGTGGACTGTTGTCGTGCGGGATGAAGATTCCGCCTCGGATGATAAAATGCGGGAGTGGTCATTGCCAGTGGCCGGGCCAACCCCTAATCGGGATGCCCAGGGTAATGGGTACTACACACTTCAGGGCCCGTCAGATAATCCGTCGGCCTGGTCAGTGATCCTTCGCTACGAAACCCGCTAATCCCGGACGAACTAAGATTAACAAGTAAACCCGCACCAAGTCCCGCGCAATGCGAGGCTTGGTGCGGGTTTATTTTACGATTCTTTAATCCGGCTTCAGGGGTTTCACTACCGGACCTTCCTGAACAGCTTGTGAAGCTTTAAGCGGCACTCCATTGAGGGTAACATTCTGAAATTTCACATCTGAATACTTGTTCGGAAAGGCAGCCGTTTCAGCCGTTGCGTCCACGTTTTTGAAGGTGATGTTCGACACTTTATCACCCGGGTTGCCATTCAGCACCGCAAACTGCTTGGTTTTCACCTTAACATTGGAGATAGTGATGTTGCGGATGATGCCAAAGGGCTTTTCGGTGCTGCCCGCCATATTGAAAAACTGCGTCCAGGGCGAGAGCGTGACGATGGTGCCGCAGCGGCCGGTCACGTTGTCGATGGTAATATTTTCGTACACCTGATAGGTATCGGGGCGCATTTTGAAAAGCAAGAGCGGCCGGTCGTTGTCTACTTTGCAGTTGCGCACGGTGATGCGGTTGGCGTGAATGCATTCACTACCCATAGTGACGGCCGCGTGTACTTCCCCAAAGGTGACGTTCTCGATCAGCACATCTTCAATGGGGCCATTTTCGGGGAGCTTATGAGCATTAGGGCCTTTGCCGCCCTTCATGACGATGCCATCATCATTAACCGAGATATAGCAGTTGCGGATGGTTACTTTCTTGCACACGTCGATGTCCACGCCATCGGTGCTGGGGCCTTCACCGGCCGGAACGGCGAGCGAATGTCGCAGCCCTCGATCAGCACGTTGTTGCACTGGTAGAGGTGGGTGGTCCAGAAGCCGGCATTGCGCATCTTCACGTCTTTGATGGTCACGTTATCAGAGCCCCAGATAAAGAGCAGGCGGGGCCGGTGCACTTCCAGGTTGGTAGACGACTTGCCAAGTTGCCGCATGGAGTCCCGGTGCGCCCAGAACGCTTTCCAGAACCGCAGTCCGTTGCCGTCGATGGTGCCCGGGCCCGTTATCCGGAAGCCGTTGACCTTGTAGGCATTGACGAGCGCCGCGTAATAATCCTGGCTTTGGCCCTCCATGCGCGAAGGAATCAGGGGGTAATGGGCAATGTCATCGGAGCCCTTGAGCTTGGCACCGGCCAGCAACCGTAGATGGGTACGGGGCTTGAAAAACAGCGCCCCGCTCAAAAACACCCCCCGGGGAATCACCACCGTACCGCCGCCATCGGCATTAGCTTTATCGATGGCGCGCTGAATGGCTTCGGTATTGAGTTGGGTGCTATCAGCGCCCGCCCCAAATTCAGTGATGACGTAGTCTTTGGGTTGGGCTCCTTTGCTGGTAGGAGTATCAGCCTGAAAAGGCAGCCAGAAAGCGGTTAGCACAAGAGGGAACAGAGCTAGAAGAACTTTCATAGGACGAAAAAAGGAGGTATGAGGCAAAGAAGCGGGTTCCCCGTGGGAGTACCGTTCTGTAGTTACCTGCTAACGGTATTTAAACCGGCGGAGCCCCTGCCCCTGGCATAGTTCTATGGCCCTACTCTCACCCTACCCGGGAATTTTGCCCCCCAGCTTACTACCCTATGCCCGTGCCGTGCGATGTGCCCGGTTCAGAGCTCACCCCGCCGGGACTTTTAGCCTGATGGGAAGCCCAACCCTCACTCGCTTCCCGGAGTGGCTGACCAGCCGCCCCCTAAAGCCCGATATAATTCAATGAGCAGCAGAAATTGCTCCCGGCGGGTGTTGGCTAAGTTAAGCTCTGCTTCTAGGGCGCTCCGCTGGGCCGTGATTACCTCCAGATAGGTGGCGTAGCTGGCCGTGTACAGATCATTGGAAATCTCGACGGCTTTGGTGAGGGCTACCACCTCCTGCGCCTGCAGCTCGTACACGCGGCGGTAGTTTTCCACCCCGCGCAGGCTCGTGGTTACCTCCTGAAAGCCAGTTTGCACGGCCTGCTGGTAGCCGTAGTAGGCGGCTTGCTGCTGCGCAGTGGCCTGGCTGAGAGCGGCTTTGAGGAAATTGCGGTTCAGGAGCGGGGCCGATAAATTCGCCAGCGCCCCCAGGGCCAGCGAGCTGGGCGTGGCAAAAAGCAGCGAAGACTTGTAGGCATTCAGGCCAACGTAAGGCGACAGCGTGAGGGCGGGCAGGAAGGCGGCGCGGGCGGCAGACACGTCGGCGCGGGTGGCGACCAGCTCCAGCTCGGCGCGCTGCACATCGGGGCGACGCAGGAGCATGGTGGAGGGCAAGCCGGCCACCACCACGGCCGGCAGCTCCTGCTCCCGGATGGGGCGCCCGCGCCGGATGGGCTGGGGGTAGCGGCCCAGCAGCCGGTTTATCTCGTTTTCGGCCCTAATGATGCTTTGATTTACTACTGCTTGCAGGCTCTGGGTACGCAGCAGCTGAGCCGTGAACTGCTGCACGGCCAGCTCCGTCGCCCGGCCGCCCAGCTTTTGCAGCTTCACGATTTCCAGGGCCCGCTCCTGCAAGCGCAGGTTTTTGCCGATTACTTCATTCTGGGTGTCCAGGGCCAGCAGCTCGTAGTACAGACTGGCAACCTGCGCCACCAGGGCCGTCTGCACCAGGCGGCGGCCTTGCTCCGTGGCCAGCAAACGCGCAATAGCGGCCTTGCGCCGGCTGCGCAAACGGCCCCAGATGTCTATTTCCCAAGCACTACTGAGGCCCAGAAAATAATCGGTGGTGGGCGTAGGAATGGCGCGGCCGTCGTTGGTGGTATTGGGGCCGCGGGTGCCATTGGGCGGAAAACGGTCGACGCTGACGGAGGCGCCCGCATCTACGCGGGGCAATAATGCGCCGCGCGCGATGCGCACGTTGGCCCGCGCTACCTCCACGCGCTGCAGGGCAATGAGCAGATCAGGATTGGCTTGCAGGGCCGTGTCCAGCAGCCCTACCAGGCGCGGATCGGCGAAAAACTGGCGCCAGGGAATGGCGGCAATACTACTGGTATCGGAGCCGGCGCCGGCAAACGTAGCGGGCGCGGGGGCAAATTCTGCTTGGCAATGGGCTGACTTACCTGGCAGCTGCTCACCAACAGCAGCCCCGCCGCCAAGGCCAGCCACTGCCGGGTGCGGCCGGAGAAAGATGATTTATTGGAAGCTATCAACGGATTCATACAACAGAATTAAACAGTCGCGGGCTCGGCCTCCATTAGCACAGGCTCCGATAATGGCTCTTCTTTCGCCGGCTTTTTATCCCGGGAAAACAGCACGTACAGGCCCGGAATCAGGATTACGCCGAAGATGGTACCGATGAGCATGCCGCCCGCCGCCGCTGTGCCGATGGAGCGGTTGCCCAGCGCGCCCGCTCCGGTGGCGAGGCAGAGCGGAATCAGGCCGGCCACGAAGGCGAAGGAGGTCATCAGGATGGGCCGCAGGCGGGAACGGGCGCCTTCCACGGCCGCGTCGAGCACAGAAGCACCTTCCTGGCGGCGCTGCACGGCAAATTCGATGATGAGAATGGCGTTTTTACCCAGCAAGCCTACTAGCATCACCAGCGACACCTGGGCGTAGATGTTGTTTTCCAGCCCCAGTAATTTCAAGGATAAAAACGCCCCGAAAATACCCGTGGGCAAGCTCAGCAGCACCGGCAGCGGCAGAGCAAAGCTCTCGTACTGAGCCGCCAGCAGCAGATACACGAACACGAGCACAATGCCGAACACGTACAGGGCCTGGTTGCCGGAGATGATCTGCTCGCGGGTCATGCCGCTCCACTCGTAGGTGTAGCCGCGGGGCAGCTCTTCGGCGGCCACGCGGGCCACGGTGCTGATGGCGTCGCCGGAGCTGAAGCCGGGGGCCGCGTCGCCGTTGAGCAGAGCCGAGGTGTACATGTTGTAGCGAGTGAGCTGCTCGGGGCCGTACACGCGCTCCAGGCGCACAAAAGTGGAGAAGGGCACCATCTCGCCCCGGTCGTTTTTCACGTACAGGTTCAGCAAATCGTCGGGCTTGGTGCGGAAGCCGGGGGCGGCCTGCACCATCACCTTGTACATCTGCCCGAAGCGAATGAAGTTGGTGGCGTAGTACGAGCCCATCAGGGTTTGCAGGGTTTGCATGGCCCGCGCCACGGTCACGCCCTTCTTGGCGGCCAGGTCGTTGTCCACGTGAATCAGGTACTGCGGAAAGCTGGGGTCGAAGCCGGAAAAGGTATTATCCACCACGGGTGTCTTGTTCAGAGCCGTAATAAAATCCTGCGTTACGCGGGCCGTCTGCTGCAAGTCGCCGCGGCCGGTGCGGTCGAGCACGCGCAGCTCGAAACCACCGGCGTTGCCGAAGCCCGGCACCGTGGGGGGCAAAAAGAACTGAATCTGGGCGTCGGTGATGCCTTTGGTTTTGGCCGTGAGCTCCGCCATCAGCTCCTGCACCGACTGCCGGCGCTGGTCCCAGGCTTTGAGGTTGATCATGCCCATGCCGTAGGAAGCGCCCGACACGTCGTTCATCAAACTAAAGCCCGCCAGGGTCGAGACGGACTCCACGGGCTCCAGCTTCTGGGCCACGCGCTGCACTGCGTCGAGCACGCGACCGGTGCGCTCCACGGTGGCGCCGGGCGGCGTCGTCACGTTGATGTAAATCATGCCCTGATCTTCGGTCGGGATAAAGCCGGTGGGCAGAATGGTGCTGACGCCCCAGGTAGCGGCGAAGAAAAACACCAGCAGCCCCACCGTGACGAGGCGGCGCGCGGCCAGAGTGCGCACCAGGCGCTGGTAGCCGTCGGCGAAGGACTCATAGCGGCGGTTGAAGCCGGCAAAAAAGCCCCCAGCAGCCCTTTTCGCTCCTCCCCTTCCGCCACGGGCTTAAGCAGAAGCGCACACAAAGCCGGCGTGAGCGTGAGCGCATTCACACCTGAGATAACAATGGCAATGGCCAGGGTCAGCGAAAACTGGCGGTAAAACACGCCCACCGGCCCATCCATGAAGGAAACCGGAATGAACACGGCAGCCATAACCAGCGTGATAGCCACAATAGCCCCGCTGATTTCGCCCATGGCCTTGAGCGTGGCATCCATGGCGCTGAGGTGCTCCTCGTGCATTTTGGCGTGCACCGCTTCCACCACCACAATGGCGTTATCGACCACAATACCGATGGCCAGCACCAGGGCAAACAGGGTGAGCAGGTTGATGGAAAAGCCCAGCATCTGCATAAAAAACAGCGTACCGATGAGCGCTACCGGCACGGCCAGGGCCGGAATAAGCGTCGAGCGCCAGTCCTGCAAAAACAGAAACACAATCACGAATACCAGCAGAAAGGCCTCCACCAGCGTGCGTAGCACCTCGTGAATACTCGCGTCGAGGAAGCGCGACACGTCGTAGCTGATGTTGTAGTCCATGCCGGGCGGGAAGGACGTGGCTTTCAACTCTACCATGCGGGCCTTAACCTTTTCAATTACTTCGGAGGCGTTAGAGCCGGGCAGCTGCTTGAGCATGATAGCCGCCGAGGGCCGCCCATCCGACTTCGACAGCATCCGGTAGGTCTGCACGTCGAACTTCACGTCGGCCACGTCTTTGAGGCGAAGCACCGAGCCGTCGGCATTGGCCCGGATTACCACGTTTTCGTACTGCTCAGGCCGAAACAGCTTGCCCGTATAGCGCAGCACGTACTGCAACACCTGGGCCTGCTGGCCCGAGCTTTCCCCGGTGCGACCGGGGCAGCCTCCACGTTCTGGGCCTGAATAGCCGCGATGATTTCCTCGGTCGACACGTTGTAGGCCAGCATGCGGTCGGGCTGGAGCCAGACCCGCATGGCGTACTCCCGAGAGCCCTGAATCTCGGCCAGCCCCACGCCCTTGATGCGCTTAAGCTCCTGCAATACATTGATATCGGCGAAGTTGTAAATAAACTTCTCGCCCACCGTGGGGTCGTCACTCACCACGTTCAGGTACATGAGCATGGAGTTCACCTCCTTTTCGGTGGTTACGCCGGCCCGGATTACTTCTTCGGGCAGCTCGTCGATGATTGTGGTCACGCGGTTCTGCACGGCCACGGCCGCGATGTCGGGGTCGGTGCCCACCTCGAAGAACACCTGAATAAGCGTCGTGCCATTGTTAGTGGTCACGGTGCTCATGTAAGTCATGCCCGGCACCCCATTGATGGCCCGCTCTAGGGGCGTGGCCACGGCTTTGGCGCACACCTCGGCGTTGGCGCCGGTATACTTGGCCTTCACCGCCACCGAGGGCGGCACGATGTCGGGAAACTGGGTGATGGGCAGGGTAAAAAACGCCAGCACCCCCAGCAGTGTGATAAAGAGCGAGATAACCAGCGACAGGACGGGGCGCCGGATGAATATGTTGAACATAGCAATGAGTTATTCTGGTCGGATAATGATCTGCGTGACGGGCGGCGTCTTACTCCGCGGCCACCAGCATGCTGCTCAGCGTGACCGGGCGGGGGGCAATTTTAGCCCCATCGCGCAGGTCCTGAATGCCTTCGCAGACGACCCGCTCGCCGGGCTTCAGACCCGCCTGCACAACGTAGAAAGCCGAGAGCCGGGTTTGGGGCACGAAGTTTTTGCGGTGCACCGTATTCTGCTTATCCACCACATACACGTAGTTTTTATCCTGCACCTCAAACACGGCCGTTTGGGGCACCAGCACGGCATCGGGGACAGTGTTGGTGAGGCGCACCTTGCCCGTGGCTCCGTGTCGGAGCAGGCCGGTGGGGTTGTCAAATCGGGCCCGAAACGCGATGGAGCCGATATTAGACTTGAACTGCCCCTCCACCGTTTCGATTTTGCCCGCCGAGGGGTACGTCGTGCCGTCGGCCAATACCAGGCGCACCACGTTGGAACTGCGGGCCGGGTCCTGCTGGCGGGTTTTCACGTATTCCAGGTACTCTCCCTCCGACACGTTGAAGTAAGTAAATACCTCCCGCGCGTCCGACACGGTAGTGAGCAGGGTGCCATTGGCAATAAGGCTACCGACTTTGAGTAGTTCCCGGTTCAGTACCCCATCAAACGGAGCACGCACGGTGGTGTAGTCCAGCATCAGCGACGCATTGGCTACCGCAGAGCGGGTTTCCGCTATGGTCGATTGGGCGGCCCGCAGCTTGGCCTGGGCCACATCGAGCTCGGTTTTGGAGATGATATTCTTCTCCGTGAGCATGCGCACGCGGTCCAGCTCTAGGTCGGCGACGCGGGCCTGGGCCGTGGCGTTGCTCAGCGCGGCGCGGGCGCGGGCTACCCGGGTGCGGTACTCGGCATCGTTTATCTTAAAAATGGGCTGCCCTTTCTTCACGGGTTGACCTTCATCCACGTAAATCTTCTCCAGAAAGCCTGCTACCCGCGCTCGCAGCTCTACGTTGCGCACCGCCTGAATATCAGCCACGTACTCGCGGGTCAGCACCGTATCGCGGGCCACGAGGCGGGTAACGGGCAGCTCCGGGGTTTCCTCAACGAGGACGGCGCCGCCCTCCCCTTTGGTGCCACAGCCAAAAAAGCCCCCCAGCAGGAGAGCAAGCATCCCGCAAAGCCACGGCCGGCGGTTGGTGAAGGAAGAAGGGCTGGGTTGGCGATACACTGCGGTAGTGGTTAAGGTTGGGGGGCTTTTTTTAGTCGTTGAACTGGGCCAGCGGCTCGGCGGTAGCAGGGGGCATGTACCCCAGCAAGCTGTCTTTGCGGTGCTGCTCGGCCTGACAGCGGGCCAGCAGCCGCTGGGTGAGTTGGAGCTCGGCAGCGGTTTCCGTGGCGTCGGGCTCCTCAGTCAGCGCGGGCGTTGCGGGCTGGGTCGTGCGCCAGCTCAGCAGATAGCAGTTCAGCCCCGCCGACAGCACCAAGGTGGCAATCAGGAGGTAAGTCAGGGCTTGGTGGCGGGTGTTCTTCTGCATGAGTATGCGCTCCAGTGTAGTACAAAGGAGGCCCCACCACATTAGAATGAGATGAGAAGCAGATTAGAAGATATTAAAAAGCCGGCGGCTGGTGGCCTTATTCCGCCACAGCCGGCAGCCACACACCGACCGTACTGCCCTGGTTCAGCACAGAAACCAGCGTAATTTGCCCCCCGTGCAGCTGCACAATCTTCTGGGTGAGGGCCAGGCCCAGGCCATAGCCCGGCTGAGCGGTACCGTTGGCGGCGCGATACAGCGGCTCAAATACCCGGCGGATTTCATGCGGCGCGATACCGATCCCGGTGTCCGTCACGCGCACCTCCAGCGTCTGTGCGTCGGCGTAGCCCAGGCTCACCGTCACGGAAGCTTGGGAGTATTTGCAGGCGTTATCGAGCAGATTAAAAATAGCCGTCGTCAGTAGCTGAGCGTTGCCGGGCACCATAAATACGTCGGCATCAGTGGTAGGCAGGGGGCCAAATTCCAGGCGCAGGTCGCGGTCGGGACACTTGGCGCGGGCGTAGTCCAGTGCCTGCGCTACGCACTCGTCCAGGCGCACCGGCTCCGTGGGCAGCAAGCCCGAATCGGCTTTGGCCAGGGCCAGCAGGCCATTCGTAAGCTCGACCAAGTGACGCACTTCCTCGATGCCGGAGCGTAGGCTCTGGCGGGTGTCGGCCAGCGTCGCGTCGTAGTCGAGGGAGGTTTCCAGGGTGCCCAATAAGTTGGCCAGGGGCGTGCGCAGCTGGTGGGAAGCGTGGGCCAGAAAGCTCTTCTGCGACTCAAAGGCCTGCTCCAGGCCGGCCAGCATTTGATTAAACGTAATGGCCAACTGTGCAATCTCGTCGCGCTGGTTGCCTTCATCCACGCGCTGACTCAGGCTGGAGGCGGTAATTTTTTCCACCTGCCGCACCACCCGCGAAATCGGCTTGAGCGACTCATCGGCGAAATACCAACCCGCCAGAATGATAAGCACCAGTGCCCCCACGTTGCCCACGAGCAGAATCAGCCGGAGCTTTTCGAGCTGAGCCCAGCCAAACTCATCAATACCCGAAGTGAAAATCCGGTAGGCTCTGCCCTCATGCTCATAAAGCAGGCCCACCGTTTCGCGCCGGCCCGTGGCAAAGTGTACGGGCTTTTCAGGTGTAATCCTGCTCAGGTACAGCATGTTCTGCGCCTGACTTATTGTATCGGAACTGAGGTAGAGCAAGCGGCCACCGGGCCCGTAGATGCTCACCTGCTCGCCCACCAGCGTCAGCAGGTCGCGCCGCCGGAAAGCCCCGAAAAACCCTTTCGACAAGCTGCCCCGCTTAATCAGCATGCGGCCCGACAGGGCCGCTTTGCCCGTGAGGCGATTGGTGAAGCGCTGCTCGCGGGAGGCGGCGTGGAAATAGTACACGAAAGCTGAAAAGCTGAGCTGAATGGCCAGCACCAACAGGGTAAAGCGCAGAATCAGTTTGTTGCGGATCAGCATGGGCCGGGGCTATCCTTCACGCAGCACGTAGCCCATACCCACAACGGTATGAATAAGTTTGGGCGAGAAGTCACGATCCAGCTTCTTACGCAAGTAGCTCACATACACGTCAATGACGTTGGTATTGGTGTCAAAATCCAGCTCCCACACCCGCTCGGCGATATCCACCCGCGACACGATTTTTCCCCGATTCAGCAGCAGGTATTCCAGCAGCGCGTACTCGCGGGTAGTCAGGTCGATGCGCTGGCCCTGGCGGGTGACGGTTTTGGCGTCTAGGTTCAGTTCCAGGTCGGCCAGGCGCAGCACCTGTTTTATTGCCGCCGCGTCGGAGCGGCGCTTGGTGAGCGCGCGGGCCCGGAGCAGCAACTCCTTGAAAGCAAAGGGTTTGACCAGGTAGTCATCGGCGCCCGCCTCAAAGCCCATGACTTTATCGTCGAGGCTGTCCAGGGCCGTCAGCATCAGCACGGGCAAATGGCTGTTATCGGCCCGAATGAGGCGGCACAGCTCAAATCCGTTGATATAAGGCAGGTTTACATCCAGAATCACCAGCTCGTAGATATGCTGTTGAAACAGGGACCGGCCCATCTGCCCGTCGTAGGCTACGTCCAGCTCGTAGCCTTCGTTCTCAAAGCCTTTTTTAACAAAGGAAGCCAACTTGGGCTCGTCCTCCACGAGTAGTATTTTCATTTAATATCCGTTGTGAATAACCGCTCCCTATTAATCCGGTCTTGCTATTCCGATGCCTGGCCGCTCCGGTCGAACCCTTGGTACAACTGGCCTGCCGCAAACTTTGGAACTGATGTAGTACGTACGGGCCGGCTTCCTGCTTTAGCCCGCTGATTAGGAGCCAAAGGAGCGCGTTGGAGGTAGTCAAGGCAATACTACCGATGCTAATACTAAGCCCAAGGTATTCTGTCGAAATAAATCCTTTTTGGGACAAAAATATTCTAAAACCAATAATAATTATTACGAATTTTTGAAGATATTCAATAGCACATTCAGCGGAACCCCTGATATACGTGGGTCTACCCCTTCCCGTGTCAGATTCCCGCTTTCCTTATTGGTTCTAATGAGCACCTCACATATCCATTCTTTCTCTTTCAGCCTACTGCCATGAATTCAATCCTCCGTTACCTGCGCTGGCGGCTGCTCGTGCTGCTGCTACTAGGTTGCCTGAATAGCTGCCAGTACTTCTATCCGGAGAAAGAAAATCCAATTCCTCGTCCTCCCGTCTCCCGGGGCCAAGACCTGTTTGTCTCGGCCACCCAGATTGTGACTATGCCTAAGGCCCAGCTTCAAGCCTTAGCGACCAATGCTGGCTTTGGCGCTTTTGCCCCCCAGCTGCTCTACGACGTAACTTTTTACAAATTTATTTATAAGACTACCTACCAAGGCCAGCTGCTACAAGTCTCGGGTTTGCTAGGAATACCTTTAAATACCCCCCGCCCACCGGCCCTGCTCAGCGCCCAGCACGGCACCATGTTCCGTCATGCCGATGCGCCCTCGAACTTCCCCGCTACCTTCAGTGGCTTGGAACTGTTTGCTTCCGCTGGCTTTGTCACTATCATCCCCGACTACATTGGCCTGGGCGTGTCCCAGCACCTGGTTCAGCCTTTTTACGACAAACAGAGCTCGGCCGCGACCGTCGTGGATATGCTGAAAGCCGCCCGCTACTACTTGCAGCGGCAGCAAGTGCCTCTCAACCAGCACCTGTTTCTGGTTGGCTACTCCCAAGGCGGCTACGTGACGCTGGCTGCCCAGCAGGAGCTGGAAACCAACCCCCGGCACCAGCTGCCGCTTACCGCCGCCGCGGCCGGGGCGGGCGGCTACGACCTGCCGGGCATGCTCACCGGCATTGCCACGACGCCCACCTATGTGAACCCGGCTTTTCTGGCCTTGTTTCTACAAGGCTACAACACGACTTACGCCTGGAACCGCCCCCTGACCGACTTCTTTCGGGCCCCGTACGCGGCGAAGATTCCAGCCCTGCTCGACGGCACCAAGACCCGGGAGGAAATCAATGCGGAGCTGACTACCAGCCCGGCCACGTTGTTTACCCCCGCCTTTTACGCCGGCCTTAATGCCCCCACCGGCGAAGTGGTCTTGCGGCAACAGCTGGTCGCCAACAGCTTTTTCGGGTGGGCCCCGCAGCGCCCCACGCGCCTTTACCACGGCACGAACGATGAGAGCGTATTCTTTGCCACGTCCGTCTCCACCTTTGCCCAGTTTCAGGCCGCCGGAGCGCCTAATGTGGCCTTCTTCCCAATCCCCGGCGGTACGCACCAGACCAGTATTGGCCCTATGATGGCCAATGCCCTACCCTGGCTGCAAAGCCTGGATCAATAACCGTAAAGTTGATGCTTTGAAGAATCTCATGGCATGGGCTTCATCCGAACTTTGATTCCCTGGCTTCCAACTAAAATGGAAACATGTAAGCCAGTTCTCTTATGGACCGCTGAGCCCAGCAAAGGCGGTAGGCGCGGTAGTTGGGCTTGGTTAAGCTTGACGGCCACCCACTGCAAGGTATAGTCTTGGGCCAACAACAATCCCGTCAGACAGTTAGCCTGGTGCTCGCGGGCGTTGGTGCTCCCGCTCCTCCCACTCGCCTCTATCGGAAAAGCGGATTTTCGACCCCGTGATGGCAATTTCTCCCAAGTGCTTGGCGACTTCGTAGCGCAGGTTGGCATCCAGGTAGGTATAAACCTGGTGACACACCACAACAAATACCACCAGATACGCGGCGGCCACCAGCGCGGCGGTAGCTAGCATATAGTGCAGGGCAATCCGGCTTTTAAACGTCAGGGCCATCTAGTCGCGGGCGACATAGCCAATGCCGCGAATGGTTTGAAGATAATCTTCGTCCTTGCTCAGGCGCAGCTTTTTGCGCAGGGCATTCATGTACACGTCAATCACGCCGGTGTTGTACTCGAAGCGAATGTCCCATACGTTCTCGATGATGCTCTGGCGGCGGCACACGTTGCCTTTGTGGCGCAGCAGATACTCTAGCAGCGCAAATTCTTTCTGGGTCAGGCTCACTTCATCACCCCCGGAACACCTGATGAGTGGCCACGTCCAGTCGGATGGGGCCGACGGCAAACTGCTCGGTAGAGGCCGGCCGCGGGCGCAGCTGCACCCGGATGCGCTCCAGCAGCTCATCAAAGTGGAACGGCTTTTTGATGTAGTCATTGGCCCCGGCCTGCAAGCCGGCAATGGTATCCTGCACGGTGTCTTTGGCAGTCAGAAAAATCAGCGGCGTAGCTATGTGCGCCGCCCGCAGCTGCCGGCAGATTTCCAAGCCCGTGAGGCCGGGCAGCATCCAGTCCACCAGCAGCAGGTCGTAGGGCTGAGCGAGGGCTTGAGCGAGACCAGCAGGACCGGTATCGGCCACATCCACGGCGTAGGCTTCCTCCTCCAGGCCTTGCTTGAGGAAACGGGCAATGCCGGGCTCGTCTTCTACAAGTAAGTAAAATGCGCATACCAGTTGGGCAGTAAGTAGGCACGGGAGACAACGCGCGGCCGGCCGGTTTCCAAGCTACGAACCTAACGCTATTCCGAAGCCGAAGATGCAGTTGGGCCCGGTGCAAGCTGCATTTTGAGAAAATCTTAAGGCATTTGTAAGCAGCTTTTGAGTCTTAGGGGCGTTCTTTGCCCCTTGAAACTTAGCCGGCCCGGCCGGAATTGCCCCCCAGCTATGCAGTCTTTCGTTGCCCTGCTCCTGTGCGTGCTGGCCCTGGCCGGTGGCTTACTGCCCCGCCACGACCTGGCTGAGCTGGGCCGGCTGCCGCGCTTGCTGGAGCATTACCGTCAGCACCAGGCTACCTTCGAGGCCCTCACTTTCGCCGAGTTTCTGGCCCTGCACTACGGCCGCCCAGGGCAGGCCGCACCCACGCCGGAGCACCAGGGCTTACCCCTGCACGACGGCCACTATGCCCCGGTGCCCGTTATCTGCACGGGGCCGCTGCTGGTATGCCTGCCAGTGGTAGGCTTCCGCGCCTGGCCCGCGCTGGCTTACTCCCCCGCCGATAGCCCGCGATACCCCGGTGGCCACGCGCCGGCCTGCTGGCAGCCGCCCTGCGCCTGAGCCGCTCGCCGGCCAAGGTGCCGAGTTTCTGCTTTCTTTTATTATGGTGTTTTATGGTGCCTGTCGGCTCTTTTGCTGAGTGCCGACGGCAGCGCTTCGAAGAGTAGCCCCGAGCTACTGCGCCCCCGCCGAGGCTGGGGCCGCGCCGCCCATTTGCCCATTTTACCTTTCCCGATGCTTTCTAAAATTATTGCTGCCAGCATCCACAACAAGCTGTTTGTAGTGCTGCTGGTGCTGGCCCTCATCGGCTGGGGCGGCTATTCGCTCGTACACCTGCCGCTTGATGCCATACCTGACGTGACCAACAATCAGGTGCAGGTGCTTACCCAAAGCTCCTCCCTGGCCGCCCAGGAAGTAGAGCAGCTGCTCACCGTGCCCCTGGAATTGCAGCTGCGCACTATCCCCGGCGTGACGGAAATCCGCTCCATCTCCCGCTTTGGGCTGTCGGTGATTACGGTGGTATTCGACGACGACGTGCCTACGCTGCAAACCCGGCAGCTGGTGGCCGAAAAGCTAACCACCGCCCAGGTCGACCTCGGCGGCACTCTGCCCCAGATGGCCCCGATTACCACCGGCCTGGGCGAGATTTTTCAGTATACTATTGCGGTCAAAAAGGGCCACGAAAACCAGTACTCGCTGGCCAAGCTGCGCGACGTGCAGGACTGGCTGGTGAAGCGCCAGCTGGCCGGCGTGCCCGGCGTGGTGGACGTGAGCAGCTTCGGCGGCATGGTGCGCCAGTATGAGGTGAGCGTAAATCCCGACCGCCTCAACGCGGCCGGCGTGACCATGCCCGAGCTGTTTGCGGCTTTGCAGAACAACAATGCCAACACCGGCGGCAGCTACCTGGAGCGCGGCCCCAACGCCTACTTCATCCGGGGCGAGGGCCGCGTGAACTCGCTTCAGGATATTGGTACCATCGTCATCAAGCAGGCCAGCCAGAACGCGCCCCTACTGGTGCGCGACGTGGCCGACGTGCGCTTCGGCCACTCGGCCCGCTATGGGGCCATGACCCGCAACGGCCGGGGCGAAACCGTGGGCGGCATCGTGCTCATGCTCAAGGGTGCCAGCTCCGAGCAAACCATTAAGGGCGTGAAGGCACGCGTGGCCGAAATTCAGCAAAGCCTGCCGCCGGGCCTGGAAATACTGCCGTTTCTGGACCGCACCAAGCTCATCGACAAAGCCATTCACACGGTGAGCACCAACCTGCTGGAAGGTGGCGTAATTGTGGTGCTCGTGCTGCTGCTGCTGCTGGGCAACCTGCGCGCTGGCCTAGTGGTGGCTTCCATGATACCGCTGTGCATGCTGTTTGCGCTGGGCATGATGCGCACATTTGGCGTGTCGGCCAACCTAATGAGTCTGGGGGCGCTGGACTTCGGGCTGATTGTGGACGGGGCCGTGATTATCGTGGAGGCCATGATTTTCCATATTGTTCACTTCCGCGCCCAGACGGAGCACGAAACCATGGACCAGGTGGCCGAAACGGCCGCCACCCGCATGATGCGCTCCGCTTTGTTCGGCCAGTTCATCATTCTTATCGTGTACTTTCCCATTCTGGCGCTGAGCGGTATTGAGGGCAAGATGTTCCGGCCGATGGCGCTTACCGTGAGCTTCGCCATCATCGGGGCCATGCTGCTGTGCCTGACCTACGTGCCGGCTGTGTCGGCGTGGGCCTTGCGCAAAGACATCAAGGAGGAAGGCACCGTGGCCGACCGCCTCATGAAGTTGCTGTACCGCGGCTACCGGCCGCTTATTGCCGGGGCGCTGCGCCTGCGCGGAGCAGTGGTGGCCGGCGCCGTGGGGCTGTTGGTGCTGACCGGCTGGCTGTTTTCGCGCATGGGGGGCGAATTTATCCCCCAGCTCGACGAGGGCGACTTTGCCGTGAACGTGACTCTGGCTCCGGGCTCCTCGCTCAGCCAGAGCATTGCCACCACTACCCAAGTGCAGCAGATTCTGCTAAAGAACTTTCCCGAAATCGAGCAGGTAGTGGGCAAAATCGGCACTTCTGAAATTCCCACTGACCCAATGGCCATGGAAGACTCCGACCAGATTGTGATTCTTAAGGACCAGAGCGAGTGGACTTCGGCCGACTCGCGGGTGGAGTTGGCCGACAAGATGAGTGCCGCCTTGGCCGACGTACCGGGCGTGAACCTGGAGTTTCAGCAGCCCATACAGATGCGCTTCAACGAGCTAATTTCGGGTGCCAAGTCGGACATCAGCATCAAGATTTACGGCGACGACCTGGCTTTGCTCTTCGAAAAAGCCACCCAGGCCGCCGCCCTCATTCGCCCGCTGGCCGGCGTGGGCGATTTGAAGGTAGAGCAGATTGCGGCCCTGCCCCAACTGCGCGTGACGTATGACCGCCAGAAGCTGGCCCAGTACGGCCTGAACGTACAGGACCTGAACACGCTGCTGCGCGCCTCCTTCGCCGGCGACGTGGCCGGGCAGGTGTACGAAGGCGAGCGGCGCTACGACCTGGTGGTCCGCCTCGACAGCCTGAGCCGGCTGGGCCTGGGCGACCTGCGCAACCTGTACGTGGATACGCCTGGGGGGCAAAAAGTGCCGCTGGAGGAAGTAGCCACCGTAGCCTACCGCAGCGCCCCCGCCCAGATTTCGCGCGACGATGCCCGCCGCCGCATCAACATCGGGGTGAACGTGCGCGGCCGCGACGTGCAGAGTCTGGTGCAGGAAATTCAGGGCCGCCTAGATCAGGGTCTGAAATTGCCCCCCGGCTACACCGTCAAGTACGGCGGAGCGTTCGAGAATTTGCAGCAGGCCAAGGCCCGCCTGAGTGTGGTGGTGCCCATTTCGCTGCTGCTGATTTTTCTGCTGCTTTACCTCTCATTCAACTCCCTCAAGCAAGCCGCTTTAATTTTTACGGGCATTCCGCTGGCCACCATCGGCGGCATTCTTGCCTTGTGGCTGCGCGATATGCCCTTCAGTATTTCGGCCGGCGTGGGCTTCATTGCGCTGTTTGGGGTGGCGGTGCTCAACGGTATTGTGCTGGTGGCCAGCCTCAACGAGCTGGCGCTGGCCGGCGTGCGCAACGTGCGCGAGCGGGTCATGCGCGCCACGGCCGAGCGGTTCCGCCCGGTGCTGCTCACGGCGGCCGTAGCCTCCCTGGGTTTCCTGCCGATGGCCCTGAGCAACTCGGCTGGCGCGGAAGTGCAGAAGCCCCTGGCCACGGTGGTCATTGGGGGCTAATTACGGCCACCCTGCTCACCCTGCTGGTGCTGCCCGTGCTCTACACCTTCTTCACGAATGATGACGAGGAAGCACCAACCGCCGAAATGCCCCCCACCGCTCCAACTCCCGGTACCCGTCCGGCTGGTACGGCTCCGGCCGTGGCGTTAGGCCTGGCGTTATGGCTATTGCTGCCCCTCGGCGGCTTCGCCCAAACGACGCCGACGGCCCCGCTAACGCCGCCCGTGCCCACCGGGCCGCTGACGCTGGAACAGGCGTTGCAAACTGGCCTGAGCCAGAACCTGTCGGTGCAGGCGGCGGCGCTGTGGGTGCAACAGCAGCGCGCCCTCACCCGCACCGGCTACGACATTCCGCGCACCGTGCTCGACTATCAGCGCGGCCAGATTTCGGGCGGGCTGATTGACCAGAGCTTCAACGTAATCCAGCAAACCGCCCTGCCGGGCGTGTACGCCGCCCAGCGCCGCCTGCTGGAAAGCCAGGCCCTCACGGCCGAGCAGCGGGGCCGCGTGCAGCGTCGGGAGCTAAGCCAGAACATCCGCAGCAGCTACTACCAGCTGCTGCTCAGCTACCGCCGTGCCGCCCTACTGCGCCGCCAGGACAGCCTTTACCGCCGCGCCGCCCGGGCCGCCCGCATCCGCTACCAGGTGGGCGAAACCAACCGCCTGGAACAAGTATCGGCCGAGGCCCGCTCGCAGGAATTGCAAAACCGGCTGGCTACTACATTAGTCGATATCAGCGTGCAGCAGCAGCAGCTGGCTTTGCTGCTGGGCGCCGGCGTGGGCCGCATTGATACGCTGGCCAGTGTGGTAGCGCTCCTGGGTGCCGCCGACACCACGGCCCTGTCCGCCGACTCCAACCCGACACTGGGCTTACTGCGGCAGGAGGCGGCGCAAAGTCAGTTGCAAACCCGCGTGGAGCAGCTGCGCCGCCTGCCCGACGTGCGGGTGGGCTACTTCAACCAAAGCATTAATAAGGAGCGCGGCTTTCAGGTGGCGCAGGCCGGAATTTCGGTGCCGCTGCTGGGTGGGGCGCAGAAAAACCGCGTGGCTGCGGCCCGCATCGGCGAGCAGGTGGCCGAAAACCAGCTGACCTACGCCACCACCCAGCTCGCCGGGCAGGCCCAACAGCTGCGCCAGCAGCTGCGTCGCGCCCGCGCCTCCCTCGATTACTATGAGCAGGCGGCTCTGCCGCAAGCCCGTCTCATTCTGAGCACCGCCGAAAAGAGCTTCCGCGCCGGCGACATTGATTACGTGACTTATGTGGTGAATACCGAGCCCGCTTGGCAGATTCAGCAGGCCTACTTGGAGCAGGTGAGCCGCTACAATGAGTTCGTTATTGCCCTGCAAGCCCTGAACGGTGCCGACTAATCTCCTGTTCTTCTGCACTCTACTTTCCTAATTGGCTACTCAGCGTTCCGGCGCTCCTGCTTTATGAGATTTCCCTTGTCTTTCCCATTCCCTTCTTTCTTGCTGACTCTAATGCTGACGGGCCTGCTTACCGGTTGCGGCGATTCAGCCGCCAAAACCGAACCGGTCAACGCTCCCGCCGCTTCTGTCCACCCCGACCAGGTCACGATTTCCGCCGCTCAAGCCAAGGCCGCGGGTATCACGCTGGGGGGCTTTTCCCGCCAGAATATGGCTTCCGAAGTGCTGGCCAACGGCGTGATTGACGTGCCGCCCCAAAACATGGTGTCCATTTCGGCGGTGCTGGGCGGCTATGTGCAGCAGGTGAAGGTGCTGCCCGGTCAGTTCGTGAAAAAGGGGGCCGTGGTAGCTGTGCTCCGTCACCCCGACTACCTCAAGGTCCAGCAGGACTACCTGCAAAGCCGGGCCCGGGTGCAGTTTCTGACCCAGGACCTGGAGCGCCAACGCATTCTCGACGTGGAAGACGTGGGGGCCAAACGCAAGCTCCAGCAGGCCCAGGCCGACTACGCCACCGAGCAGGCCGCCGTGCGCAGCCTCGCCGCCCAGCTAACTCAGCTAAACATTTCGCCCAGCCGCCTGGCTGCCTCCGGCCAGATTCAGCCCACCGTCGCGCTGACTACGCCGCTGGCGGGCTACGTGAAAACGGTGGGCATCAACCCCGGCCAGTTTGTGAACCCCCAGGACGTGCTGGTGGAAGTGGTGGACCGCTCCGATTTGCACCTCCAGCTCAAGGTATTTGAGCGCGACATTGCCCGCGTACAGCTGGGCCAGCCCATCCTGTTCACAGTGCCCAGCCGCCAGACCGCCGGCGAAATTCTGCGGGCGCGCGTGTTTCTGGTGGGCAAAGCTTTCGACGACAACGCCCGCACCGTGACCGTGCACGCCCACCTCGAAGGCCGCGCCGCCGAAACTCTGCTGCCCGGCCAGTACGTGGCCGCCCGCATCCAGACGGCCGGCCAGCGCGTGCGCACCCTGCCCGAGGAGGCCATTATTCAGGCCGGCGAGCTGAGCTACGCCTACGCACAAACCGCTGCCACCGACAGCACCGCCACCTTCCGGCGGGTGAAGATCAAGCCCGGCGCCGCAGCCCACGGCGACGTGGCCGTAACGCCCCTGGAAGCCGTGCCGGACACAACCCGGCTGGTGCAGCGCGGCACGTATTTCCTGGATGCCGAGCGCGGCAAAGGCCAGGCCGACGAGGAGTAACCGGCACCGGACCGGGCTAGTTGGGGGGCTTTTTTAAGACAATCTTAAGACGGCGCGCATACAAAGCCCAGCCAACAACGCGTTATTCGCATAGTTCAATTACACTCGCCTTGCAGCGACGCTTCTTTTGCGTGAGCTGAAGTGGTCTTGTGGCTTGGCTAACGAACCAATTTAGCCTTAAAAATTCAACTTGACTCATATAATTAGTTATTCTGCTCGATTGTCAGCCGCGGCTTTGCGCTGTTGCCATCGGCGGTGTGCCCGAGTAAGCCGGCTTGCTTTTGTTTAATTCTGCCGAACGTCGAATGGTTTAATAGTCAGCCTGCATTTCTTAAGACTTACTTAAGAAACTATCGCGGCGGAAACCCTGATGTAGGGAACACGGTTTGCGTTTTTAATCCGGTTTTAATATCTTCTCTCCTCTATTTTTCCGCCATGCGTTTCCTCTCGTTTTGTCTGTTGCTGCTGCTAACCATAGCGGGCGCGCAGGCCCAGGCGCCGGTCATCACCTGGCACACCGACCTTGCCGGGGCCTTGCAGCAAGCCAAGGCCACCCACAAGCCCGTGCTGGCGTTTTTTCGGGCTCCGACTGGTGCAAGCCGTGCATCATGCTCAAGCAGGAAGTGTTCGATCAGGCGGAGTTTCAACGCTATGCTCAAAATCGCTTCGTGCTGGCCCGCTTCGATTTTCCGCGCAGCAGGAAAAACAAGCTGCCCGCGGCGCAGCAGAAAGCGAACGAGGAAGCGGCGGCCCAGCTCAACAAGGAAGGCTCCTTCCCGCTGGTGGTGCTGCTCTCGCCGGAGGGAAAGGTGCTGGCCAAAACCGGCTACCGTCCCGGCGGCGCGGCGGCCTATGATGCTTACCTCACGCAGTTGTTGGCCAAAAAATAAGCCCCATGTGCACCTTCCCCAAGTGGTCTGCCAGCCTTCTAGGCACGAGCCGCGCTACTTGTGGTGCTGGCTGGGGGGCAAATTTCGGCGACCCCGGCGGCAGCCAAGCCCCGCAACTTCACCCGCTCGGCCTACCTGATGGGCTCGCACTTTACGTTCACGGCCGTATCCGTACTGGGACTCAACTTCGCAGATCACGCAAATCAACCGCCAAGCCGGCCTGCAGCCCGTGGTGGTCGATCAGGAAGTGTACGACCTGATTGCGCGTACGCTCAAGCTCTCGAAACGCAGCGGCGGGGCATTCGATATCACCTTCGCCGGGGGCCATGCCGATGTCCCCCGGCGAGTACGTCTCCGTCAGTTCCCAGGCCGATACTGAACGGGGCGGGCTCTGCTACCGCTAGTGTTGCTGGTGAGGGGCTCCTGCGGTATTGGGAGATCCTGGTTTCATGAGCGGGTCGTGCCGCGAGCCAACCGCCTCGGATAATAGAATCCGCAGCGGCCTGGTGTATATACCGGGTTCTTACAAACTCACCCTACTCAAAGCCCCTTCAGCATTTTATAAAAACCTTCGGCATAGGTATCACTGATGGGAATGAGGTGGTCGGCAATTTGAATCCGGTTTTTCTCGATGTGGTCAATTTTGTCAATGGCGACCAGGAAAGACCGGTGCACGCGGGCAAAATCCTGGGCGGGCAGCAGTTCTTCCAGCTTGGCAAAGCTGAGCAGCGTCATAATCTTCTCTTCCCGGGTATGAAGCCGCAAATAGTCTTTCATGCCCTCCACAAAGAGAATATCGCGGGTCGCTACTTTCTGGATGCGGTGGCCGACCTTAAGAAAGATATACTCCTGCTCGGGCTTGGCTTCCGCTTTTTCTTCCTTCTTTTCCAGGGCGGGTGGGGGGCTTTTTTCCTGGTACAAACGTAACACGCCCTTGTAAAACCGCTCAAACGTGAAGGGCTTCAACAGGTAGTCCTTCACCTCCAAGTCGTAGGCCTTCAGCGCATACTGGTCGTAGGCGGTCGTCAGGATAATCAGGGGCTTGGGGTTGAGCATCGGGATGAAGCTTAGCCCATCCAGATCCGGCGTGTTGATGTCCAGAAACAGCAGGTCGGGCTTGTCTGCCGCCAAATGAGCGGCGGCCTCCAAAGGGCTCACGAAGGTACCTTTCAACTCCAGGAAAGAGACTTTTCGGATGTATTCTTCCAGTATTTCCTGGGCTAGGTGCTCGTCCTCAATGATGTAGCAGGTGAGCTTGTCTTTCATGAGCCTGTACTTGAAGACCGTGGATGGTGAGCGTGACGGTGAAGGTTTCGCCCGTGTTCTGAATAGTCAGCGTATGCTGGCCAGGATATAACAAAGACAGCCTTTTCCGGACATTGGGCAACCCAATGCCGCCTGGTTCTTCCAGCGGATTAGCCGATTTTAGGCCGATGGGGTTCTGCACGCGGAAGGCCAGGACATCTTCTTTTACCTCCACTCTTACCTTCAGGTCGCCGGGCTCCAACCGGGCGGGGCTGTGCTTGTAGGCGTTTTCCAGCAGGTGAATGAACAGCAAGGGAGCAATGTAAGAGGATTCCGTCGCCCCCGCTATCTGCAGGTCGACCACCGGACTGTTCTTGTAGCGGAGCTGCTGCAAACTCACGTAATCCCGCAAATAGTCCAGTTCCCGGGTTAGCGGCACCGTGGCCGCATTCGACTCATAAATCATGTAGCGCATCAGCGAGGCCAGGTGCATGACCGCCTCCGGGGCGGCGGGCGCCTGCTTATACACCAGCGTGTGAATGTTGTTGAGGGTGTTGAACAGAAAGTGCGGATTGATCTGCGACTTCAGGTAATACAGCTCCGCCTCTACGGCCTGCTTTTCCAGCTGCTCTTTCTGGATGGTATTGAGCACCAGCGTCTCCGTGACCCGGGCCAGCCAGCTCAAGAAGAGAAAGATGGGAACCGTTGTAATCAGGCTCATGGAATAAAACCCAAAATCAAACGGCTTTTGATGGAAAAGCAAAAAAGGCAAAGGCCCGGTCAACGCAATTCCCGCCAGCGGGAGCCAATAGTCTCGGTCTTTTCTCTGACTGGTATACTGAGTTAATAGATAAAAATGACTGTAAAAAACATACAGGCAGGTCGCTATAAATCCGGCGGTGGTGGAACGCCAGTGGGCGTCGGTGTCACTATGTAGTTGCAAGCCAACCAACAAGGTGAACAAGCCCCAGACGAATAGGTGAATTAGCCAGAAGATTCTTTTGACGCGTTCCATCGCACAAAGGTGGGGTTTTCGGCGGTTGCCCCGGCCACCGTCTCGACCAGCTGGTAAGGCTAATCTACGAGCGGCGCAAAGGAGCCGGCCAGTGCGTTGGCGGCAGCAAAGCCTGAGTTGGTCGAGTGCTTCTCCGCATCAGCATATTGCATTTCGCTATCCGCTTCGGTACTAATTGCTTCGTCCTGAAACAGAGAAAGCAGGCATTGATCAAAGTGCTTCACTTCCCTCCTGCTGAAAGATAAACCGAAGCCAATCCGATACCATGGGAAAGCACCCGCTGGGCCTGACCATCCGCAACGTCTCCAAAAAGTATGCGAATGGCGTGCAGGCATTAAATAATGTAACGCTGGATATTCCGCCGGGCATGTATGGGCTGCTCGGCCCGAACGGCGCGGGCAAATCAACCCTTATGCGCACGCTGGCCACGCTGCAGGAGCCCGATGGGGGGCAAATATTTTTGGGAGACATCGATGTAGTAAGCCAGAAGGAGGCGGTGCGCCAGACGCTGGGCTACCTGCCCCAGGAGTTCGGCGTGTACCCCAAAGCCAGCGCCGAGGAACTGCTCGACTACTTCGCGGTGCTGAAAGGAATTACCAACCGGGCGCTGAGAAAAGCCACCACCGAGGCCCTGCTCAAGCAAACCAACCTCTGGGACAAGCGCAAGCAGAAGCTGGGGGGCTTTTCCGGGGGCATGAAGCAGCGCTTTGGAGTGGCTGTGGCCCTGCTGGGCAACCCGCGGCTGCTGATCGTCGACGAGCCCACGGCGGGCCTGGACCCCGCGGAGCGCGTGCGTTTCCTCAACCTGCTCAGCGAATTAGGGGAAAACAGCGTGGTCATCCTTTCCACTCACATTGTGGAAGATGTATCGGAATTATGCACCAACATGGCCATCATCAACCGGGGGCAGATTTTGCTGGAGGCGCAGCCCCTGGAGGCCGTGGCCTCCCTCAACGGCCGCATCTGGCGTACACTGACCGATAAAAGCAACCTGCCGGCGCTGCAGCAGGAGCACCAGATTATTTCGGCCAAGCTCTTGAGTGGCCGCACCCTGGTGCACGTGTATAGCCTGGATATGCCCGGCAACGGCTTTGAGCCGGTGGAGCCGGATTTGCAGGATGTGTATTTCAGTGCCCTGACGGGCTGCTTCGGCCCGGCCAGTGCGCAGCCGATAGTGGAGAGGATAGCGCTATGAGGCTCCAACGGATTTTTGCGCTGGAATTCAGTTACCAGCTCCGCCGCGCCACCACCTGGCTCTACTTCGGGGTACTGTTGGTGATTGCTTTTCTGATTGTCGTTGCCAATTACGCCTCCGATGCGCGGGACGGGTATTTTTTACTTAATGCGCCCATCGTCATTGCGGCTGTCACGGTGATATGCAGCGTGAAGTGGCTGGTAATCGGCGCGTCCGTGGCGGGCGACGCGGCCGCCCGCGATGTGCAGACGCGCATGCATTCGCTTACCTACACGGCCCCCACCAGCAAAGCGGTCTACCTGGGCGGGCGGTTTCTGGCCGCCTTCGCCCTCAGCGTCCTGCTGCTGCTCGCTATTCCGCTAGGCATACTCATTGCCATGCATTTTTCCGGAATAGAGGCTGATATTCTGGGTCCGTTCAGGGCGGCAGCCTACCTGACTACCATTTTCTTTATTCTGTTACCCAACGCCTTTTTCGCGACGGCCCTGCAGTTCTCGCTCTCGGCGCTTAGCCGTCGAGCCATGGCAAGCTATCTGGTAGGGGCGTTCCTGTTCGTAGCAGCCTACATAGTAGGGCAAGGGCTGCAGAATACGGGGCAGTGGGGAAATCTGGTAGACCCCACGGGCTTCACCCCGGTGCTGAGCCATCTGTCCAATGACTGGAGTCCGCTGGAGAAGAGTACGCGCCTGTTCCTGTTGGAGGGTTCGTTTCTCGCCAACCGCCTCCTGTGGCTCGGCATCTCGCTGGGCGTGCTGGCGTTCACCTTTTTCCGTTTTCAGTTCGTGTTACCGGAAGCCAGCCAAAAACAGCAGCCGGTGCCACAGCCACCGGTAGAAGCGGCGGCCCGGGAGAAGCTCAGTTGGGGAACCGGGGAAGCGCTACCGCCGGCCAGGGGCGCGTATAGCTGGGCCACGCAGCTACGGCTCATCGCCTGGAAATCCTTTCTGCAACTCGCCCAAAGCAAGGCCGGTTTTCCCCTACTGGCCGTCCTGGCCCTGATGATGGCGCTGGCCCTGCCCGGCAATCTTAAGGGCCGAGGCGTGCCCTTGCTGCCCCGCACCGACTTTGTGCTGAATTCGCTGACCTCCTCCCTCACAGAACCAGAGCCTTTTTGGATTCTCATCGCTTTGCTAACCATTTTCTACGCCGGAGAGCTGGTCTGGCGGGAACGGGAAGCGGGCCTGAGCGACATTGCCAACGCGGCGCCGGTGCCGGAATGGGTTCTTTTCCTGAGCCGCTTTCTGGCGCTAAGCCTGATAGTAGTAGGCTGGCTGGCCTTCCTGATGATAGCGGGAATAGCCGCGCAGGCGGGCATAGGCGGGGCGAGGGCCGAAATCGGGCTGTACGTGCAGGTATTGTTTGGGCTACAGCTGGTCGATTGCCTGCTTTTGGCCCTGCTGGCCCTCTTGGCGCACGTGCTGGTCAATCAGAAATACGTGGGTCACTTAGCGGCACTGTTGGCCTATGGCTTTATCGCCTTCGCCCCCAACCTGGGCATCGAGCACAAGCTGCTCGTCTTTGGCGCCAGTCCGCCGTGGTCCTACACCGATATGGCGGGTTTTGGCTCGTCGCTGGCGCCCTGGCTGTGGTTTAAAGGGTACTGGGTAGCGTGGGCGCTGTTGCTGGCGGTGGCTGGGGGGCTTTTTTGGGTACGAGACCGGGAGGGCAGTTTTGCATCGCGGCTCCAGCTGGCCCGTCGGCGCTTCACGCGTTCCACCGCCCTGGTTGCGGCAGTGGCTCTGGGGGGCATTTTTACCCTGGGCGCGTTCGTCTTTTACAACACCAACGTGCTGCACGGCTATCTAAACTCCTCAGAGGCCACGGCCCAGCGCGCCGCCTACGAGCAGCGCTACCGCCGGTACCTGAACGCGCCCCAGCCTCTGCTGACCGGAGTAAACCTACAGGTGGAAATCTATCCGAAGCAGCGGGCAGCGGCAATAAAAGGCACCTACCTGCTGGTGAACAACAGCCCGGCCCCATCGACTCGGTGCATCTGGCTACCGGAACGGGCGTGGAAACCACCGCCATCAGCTTTGACCAGCCCTTTAAGCAGGTTCACTTGGACGCGGAGCATGGCTACCACATGTACGCCCTGGCCCGGCCCCTGCCCCCCGGCGATTCGCTACGCCTCCGCTTTCAGGTGACGCACAAACCGGGGGGCTTTTCCAACAACGGAGCCGACGCACAGGTGCTGCAAAACGGCACCAGCTTCCGGAATCTGGAGTGGCTGCCGGTGCTAGGGTACCAGCCCTACCGGGAGCTGGATGAGGCCGGCGCCCGGAAAGCCTATGGCCTACCCGCCCGGCCCGCCACCTACTCGCTCTACGACGTGGTGGCTCGTGGGTATGCCCCATTTCCCGAGCAGATCAGCTTTGAGGCCGTAGTGGGCACGGAAGCCAACCAGACGGTAGTGGCGCCGGGCACCTTGCGCCGGACCTGGATTAAAGCGGGCCGCCGCTACTTCCATTACGCCACCGATGCGCCCATCCGGAATGAGTATGCCTTTTTCTCGGCTAACTACGCGGTACAGGAAGGAAAATGGCGCAGCTCGTTGGCAGGCCCGAATCAGGAGGTTGCCATTCAGATTTTTTACCCCCCAGGGCAAACGGAAAACCCGGCGCGGATGGTCCGGAGCGCGCAGGCTTCGCTGGATTATTATACCAAACAATTTGGGCCCTACCCGCACCGTCAACTCCGCTTTGTTACCCATGCTAGTTATGCCTTCGGGCACCACGCCGCGCCCATGAACATCACGGCGGAAGAAGGCTTTTTCCTGCTGAACCCGAAGGCTGACGAGCGGGGCTTTGACCTGGTGACGGCCGTGGTGGCGCACGAGGTGGCCCACCAGTGGTGGGGCAACCAGCTCAAACAAGCCTACGTGGAGGGAGCCGGCCTGATCACCGAAAGCCTGGCGTGGTACTCGGCCTTGGGCGTACTGGAGCACAAATACGGTCCGGAGCACCTACAGGCGCTCCTGCGTTTCCTGCGGGAAGAGAACAAAACCCCACGCACCCGGGCCGCCAAGCCCCTGCTGCAGGCCGACGACTTTTACCAGAACTACCGCAAAGGACCTTTCGCCCTGTACGCGCTAAGCCAATACATCGGATGGGACCGGGTAAACGGGGCACTCCGCAAGTTGCTGGCCCAGCACCGCCCCGGCACGCGTCCCTTCGCAACCTCACTGGACCTCTATCGGGAGCTGCAAGCAGCCACACCCGACTCGCTCCACCCGCTCCTGCACGACCTCTTTGAGGCCAACACCTTTTGGGAGCTGGAGACCGAATCCGCCACCACTCAACAGCTGAAAGGCGGCACCTGGCAGGTAACGCTCAACTTGCAGGCCAGCAAGCTGGTAGTGGATAGCGCCGGCACCGAAACGAAGCTACCAATGAAGGATTGGGTGGAAATCGGCGTCTTCGCCCCCGCCGCGGCGGGGAAGGAAGTCGGCAAACAGCTCTATCTGCAAAAGCACCTTATCAGGTCCGGCCAGCAGACGCTCTTGTTGATGGTCCCTGAGCGACCCGCTCAAGTTGGTTTGGATCCGCGCCAGCTATTAATTGATGGGAAGCTGCAAGACAAATACAAAGCCGTGCAGTCAAAAAATTAGCCCTTTAACAGCTTGTCACTTTTAAGTATCAATATAATGATGAAAAGAGGGCAGCAAAAGAACGTTAAGACTATCTATTCGCCAGAAGTAGGCAGCTGTACGGCAAAATCGGATGTTTTGCCTATCTGTTTAACACCACCCGATCTTGTCCGATAATTAGTACACGCTCTACAAATTCGCTAATTATTGGCGATGGTTCACAGGAAACTCAGTGGAGCGGGGCCTGCGACCGCAGCAACTGCGCGTTTATTATACGCTAACCCTGACTTTTCCCGCCGAGATGAACTTACTACGATTTATCTTCTCGTTGCCATCAATAAATGGGCGTGAAAAAAGATTTTAATGGCAACCGAGCAATACTATACTGTGATGTGTTCCATATAAATTATTAAACCCCATAAAACACTTATTATTAGCGTTTTATGGGGTTTTGGTGGGCCCACTTGGAATCGAACCAAGGACCTACTGATTATGAGTCAGTTGCTCTAACCGATTGAGCTATGGGCCCGGTGCGTTGGCAACCGTATAGGTTGGTTTCGGCGGTGCAAACTACGACTTTTGCCCGTCAATTTGCAACGCTATTCTCTAAAAATGCCCCCCAGCCCTACTTCGCGCCGCCTGCCAAACTTGCTTTTCGACTTTGGCGGCGTGCTCATCAACATCGATTATCAGCGCCCGATTGAGGCCATGCGTCGCCTCACCAGCGTGGGCAGCACCATTGAGTACAACCAAAAAAATCAGTCGGAGCTGTTTGACCTACTGGAAACTGGGCGCATTACGCCGGCCGAGTTTCGGGATGGTTTGCGCAGTGGCTACCAGCTTACGGCCACTGATGAGGAACTGGACGCGGCTTGGAACTCTATTCTGCTGGATGTGCCTGCTGACCGGCTGGCTTTGCTGGCTGAACTGCACAAGCAAGGACACCAGATGGCGCTACTCAGCAACACCAACGTGATTCATATAGAGGAAGTAAACCGGCGGCTGAAGGTGACGTATGGGTTTGAGCACGGCATTGCCGATGTGCTGGACCGCGTGTTTTACTCCCAGGAAGTAGGGTTGCGTAAGCCCGGCCCGGAGATTTTTGAGCATGTGCTGCGCGAAATGAACTGGCAGGCCGAGGAAACTCTTTTCATCGAAGACAGTTCTCAACATATCGAAACGGCGCAGCGCCTGGGCTTGCACACGCTCTTCCTGGCCCCGCCACTCACGCTCACCGAAGCTTTGCCTGCCGCTATCCGTGCCTTCCCTCCCTCTGCCTGACGCCCCGGTGCCCTCGCCTGAAAATGCCCCCCAGCGACCCCGCTACCGCGGCTACTTTCGTCGCCACCGCGGCGAGTTCAACGCCTACAAGCCCCCACGCCGCGCTGGCGTGTGTATACACTGCATCTGCTGCTGTTTGTTATCACGCTGATAACCACCACGCTGGCCGGGGCGGAATGGATGACGGGCCGTACGTTTTTTGATCCGCGCACGGCGGAGTCGCTGAGCGTGTGGCTTACGCGGGCCGAAATTCGGGAAGGGCTGTGGTTTTCGCTGCCGTTTCTGGGGGTGCTTACGGTGCACGAGTTTGGGCACTATTTTACGGCGCGCTACTACAAAGTGCGGGCAACGCTGCCGTATTACATTCCGTTTTTTACGGGCTTCTTTAATACCATCGGTACGTTTGGGGCGGTCATTCGCATCAAAGACCGGATTTTCTCCCGCAAAGAGTTCTTCGATATCGGGCTGGCGGGGCCGCTGGCTGGTTTTCTGGTGGCTATACCGGTGCTGATGTACGGCTTCACCCATTTGCCCCCGCTGGAGTACTTGTTTCAGGTGCACCCTGAGTACCGCGTATATGGGGCCGATTATGCGCAGTATGTCTACAAAAGCGCTGACGGCGGTGGTTTGGTGCTAGGTAAGTCGCTGATTTATCAGTTTCTGGAATCGTGGCTGGCTGACCCGGCGCTGCTGCCCCACCCCAATGAGCTGATGCACTATCCGGTACTGCTGGCCGGCTCGCTGGCGCTGTTCTTTACGGCCCTCAACCTGTTGCCGATTGGGCAGCTCGATGGGGGGCATATTTTGTACGGCTTGCTGGGTTTTCAGCGCGCTAATCAGGTGTCGGCCATACTCTTTATCGGATTTATCTTTTATGCCGGACTGGGTCTGTTTACGGTTGATAGCTCGAATGACTCGCTGCTCTATGGCGGACCGATTTATCTGCTTTATCTGTTCACGGTATTTCGGCGGGCAGTGCCCACGCCGCGCCGGGCGCTGATGCTGGTGTTGGGCGTATTGGCGGCCCAATTGGCGCTGAGTCTGGCGGTGCCGGGCATTGAGGGTAATCCGGGGTGGCTGGTGTTCGGGTTTCTGCTGGGCCGCGTGATGGGCATTTACCACCCGCCGGCCCCCGACGAAAGTCCGCTGAGTGCGGGCCGTAAGGTGCTGGGTTGGGTAATGCTGGCTATTTTTGTGCTCTGCTTCACGCCTTCGCCCTTTGGCTAAGTCGGTGTTTGCAACATCGCTTGTTTTCTTACTCTATGCTACTTGAACAACGCCGCCTGACGCAAATCACGCAGCTGGCACTTCGCCCCCACGGGCTATATATCTGTCGAAAAGACCGGCGTGGTCTGGTTACGCTGGAAGTGGAGATGCCTTACGAGGAGGTGCTGCCCGTGCGCGTGGAGCGCCGCCAACACCGAGTGATTTCCCAATGGCAAGTGCTGGGGTTTGTGTTCTTGTTACATGCCTTAAATAACGGCTTGAGGCAGGCAGACGATTTGTATACGCTAATTGCTTTTGGCGTTAGCATAGCTGCAATGGCCATATATTGGTATGGTTGCCGCAACTGGTGGAATCACTTTATTCTGAGCACCACCCACGCCCGCGTGGTGCTGGTCGACCGCCCCAATGAGCGCAAAGCCCTCTTCTGCTTCACCGAAGCGCTGGAGCAGCGTACTAAGGATTACCTGCGCGAAAACTACGGCAGCATCAACCCGCTGGGCCTGATTGAGCCCCAATTACAGCGGCTGCGCTGGCTGCACAAGCTGGAAGTCCTCACCGACAAAGAAGCCCGCGCCCTCTCCACCCGCCTCACCGGCCGCATGGACAATTCACCGCTTCTGAGTATGGGTCAGGAATTGGAAGCACCCTATGCGAATTAGAAAAAGCCCCCAGAAATGTTTCTGGGGGGCTTTTTTGTACTGTTGATCGACAGATTCTAACGTCCTTCCAGCGCAGCTACGCCGGGCAGTTCTTTGCCTTCCATGTACTCCAGCAACGCGCCGCCGCCGGTGGAGATGTAGCTTACGCGGTCGGCGTAGCCCATCTGGTTGACGGCCGCTGCTGAGTCGCCGCCGCCGATGAGACTGAAGGCGCCGTTGGCGGTAGCCTCGGCAATAGCAGCTGCTACGAACTCAGTGCCGGCTGAGAAGTTCGACATTTCAAACACGCCCATCGGGCCATTCCAGAGGATAGTGTGGGACTGGCGAATGATGGCGGCGAAGTTCTCGCGCGACTCCGGGCCGATGTCCAGACCCATCCAGCCGTTGGGAATGTGGTGGTTGGGGGCCGTTTCTACGTTGGCGTCGTTGGCGAAGCGGTCGGCAATGAGCGAATCGGTGGGCAGCACGAGGTTTACGCCTTTGTCTTTGGCTTTTTGAATCAGATGGAAAGCCAGATCGAGCTTATCGGCTTCGAGCAATGAGCCGCCGATGTCGCCGCCTTCCGCCTTGGCAAAGGTGTAGGCCATGCCGCCACCGATTAAGAGATTATCAACCTTATCTAGCAGCTGCTCAATTAGTTGAATCTTATCAGAAATTTTGGCGCCGCCCATAATAGCGGTAAACGGACGCTCGGCCTGGGTGAGCACGCGGTGAGCATTTTCCAGCTCGCTTTGCATCAGGTAGCCCGCTACGCGGTCTTGGGGGGCAAAATACTGCGCGGCCACGGCCGTGGAGGCGTGGCGGCGGTGCGCGGCGCCGAAGGCATCGTTCACATACACGTCGCCCAGCTTGGCCAGTTTCTCGGCGAAGGCAGTGTCGCCGGCTTCTTCTTCCTTGTAAAAGCGCACATTCTCGCAAAGCAGAATCTGGCCGGGTTGCAGCGCAGCGGCCATTTTAGCGGCGTCGGGGCTCATCACATCATTGGCAAACAATACCGGCGCGCCGTATTCCTCCTGCAAGCGCGATACGATGCTTTGCAGGGAGAATTTCTTTTCCGGACCACCCTTGGGCCGGCCGAGGTGGGAAAGCAGAATGACGCTGCCGCCATCGGCCAGAATCTTGCGAATGGTGGGCGTAGCGGCCCGGATGCGGGTGTCGTCGGTGATGCGCAGCTCGTCGTCGAGGGGCACATTGAAATCGACGCGCACCAGGGCCCGCTTGCCGGCGAAGTTGTATTGATCGAGAGTTTGCATATAAAGAAAAGGATTAGGTGTAATGCTGCACTACGGCGCCGCGTAGTTCGCTTTTTTTTGATACGGATACAAAGGCAACTACGTAGATCGAATCAAATGCTGCCAATGACTTTCTACCTTTATCGGCCAGTACAACCCTCTACCGGCTACACTTAGCAAGTTGTTTTTATTTTATGAAGCACAAATACCTTTGTTTGATCCCCGCGCTGTTTCTAACCCACTTAGCCTTCGGACAGCAGCTACGCTTTGGCGTTAAAGGTGGCCTTAACTATGCCAAACCACGCATCAGGAATGTTGTCGGGCCCGACCGATTGCTGGGTATCAACGGTGGCGTGGTCTTACGCTATTCTTTTGCAACGGACGGCTTCTGGAACGTTCAGCCCGAATTGCTATTCTCCGCGAAAGGCGCCAAGGATAAGTACGGCAGAACAGTTACGGGTGAGCGCGCTACGTACAACTACCGCCAAAACTATCTGGAATTGCCTATTCTGGCGAAAATTAATACCCACGGACTCACCTTCGAAGCCGGCCCGCAGCTCGGGTACTTGCTCAGCTTTAGCGACAACAACGATAACCCGCTATACCAGCGGCCGCAGCGGCAGGACTACAACAGCGTGCAGCTAGGGTATATCGTTGGGGTGGGCTACGAACTGCCCACAGGCTTGAGCCTGACACTGCGCTACTCCGACGACATTACCGGCATTTATGCTGCATCTGCTGCTCCCCGAAATTCTGTTTTGCAGGCGCAGTTGGGTTACCTATTTGGCATGAAATAGCCATGCGCCTTTAAACGCAGGCGCCAAGCGGCCACGCAGCAACGTTAAGCCGCTCGAAATTCCCCGTACCTTTGCCCTACGTATGAAAATAGGCATCTTCTTCGGCGGCCCGTCGCGTGAGCGGGAAATATCCTTTGCGGGCGGCCGCACTGTGTACGATAATCTGGACAAAGGCTTGTTTCAGGCCGTGCCCATCTTTGTGGACAGCCGGGGCAATTTCATTTTGCTCGACTGGCACTACATCTATAAAGGCACCATCCGGGACTTTTTCCCGCCCGTATCGACCCTGCCGCCTTCTGAGCACCGCTTGCAGGTGTATCTGGAAAGTCTGGGCGAGCTAAGCCAGGAAGAGCAAGACCGCATCATTGCGGAAGTTGGCCGGCGCGTGCAGCCCCAGGAGCTGCGTGAGCTGATGGATTTCGCCTTCCTCGCTCTGCACGGCCCCGGCGGCGAAGATGGCGCCATCCAGGGCTTGTTGGAGTGGTACGGCATTCCGTATTCCGGCTCCGGCATTCTGCCCTCCGCTTTCGGTATTGATAAAATTGCCCAGAAAAAGCTGCTTCACGCCCTGAACCGGCCCACCCCCGCTTTCCGCGTCATCAGTACGGAAGAGTGGGACGCCGCTGACCCGGAAGCTACGCTTGACTACCTGGTGCGCGAGCTGGGCTTGCCGCTGGTGTTCAAAGCGCCGCGCCAGGGTTCGAGCATTGGCGTTTCGATTCTGCGCGAGAAAAATGCCCCCCAGTTTGTGGCGGCCGTTGAGCGCAGCTTGTTTCGCAAAACGCTGACGCGTGCCGAGTGGCAGGGCAAGAGTGACGAGCAAAAGATTCTGTGGCTACAGCAGCTCACCGATATCCGGGAAGGCATTGGCCTACCAGTTACGCTGGAAGTTAAATTTGAGCAGTTAGAGGTGAGAGGCGAGAATTTGCCCCCACTAACGACCAAATCATTTATCATCCCGAGAAGCTGCTGTACACCCTCAACGAGCAGTTTGAACGGGCTGAGCAGGTGTTGCTAACCAACATCGATGGTGAGTCGCAGGTGCTGGTGGAGAGCTTCGTGGCGGGACGCGAGTTTTCGTGCATTGTGGTCGAAGATCCGAACGGTGAGCCGCTGGCTTTGCCCCCACCGAGATCGTGAAGGGCGAGGAGATGTTCGATTACCGCTCCAAGTACCTGCCCGGCCTGAGCCGCAAAATCACGCCCATCGACCTGCCGGAAGACAAGATTCAGGAGATTCGGGAGGCTTGCCAGGAGATGTTCCGCACCTTCGGCTTTCAGGTGTACGCCCGCTTGGATGGCTTTATTCAAGCCAGCGACGGCAGCTTGTTCCTGAATGACCCGAACACTACCTCGGGCATGTTGCCGGCATCTTTTTTCTTCCATCAGGCCGCCGAAATCGGGCTCAATCCGTCCCAGTTTCTAACGTATCTGATTCGCACCTCGCTGGCGGCGCGGCGGCGCGCAGGTATGCAGCCAGTGCGTCTGGGGGGCATTTTGGCCCGCCTCGATGCGGCCGTGGCCTCGCGCCAGCGGCAGGAGCAGCAGCGCACCAAAGTAGCCGTGATTATGGGCGGCTATTCCTCTGAGCGCCATATTTCGGTGGAAAGCGGCCGTAATATCTACGAGAAGCTAAGCTCCTCCGTAAAGTACGAGCCCATCCCCGTTTTCCTGACAGGCTCAGCGCAGGAACACAAGCTCTACGTGCTGCCTATTAACGTGATGCTCAAGGACAACGCCGACGACATCCGCGAAAAAATTGAGTACGCCGAAGCCGGCCACGAGTTGCACCCAGTGTTGGCCAAGATTCGTCGGGAAGCAGAGGCTATTACTGGCACTTACGCAGGTCAGCCCACGGCCCAGCCCCGGCGTATTTCCTTCGAGGGGCTGGCCGAAATGGTCGATGAGGTGTTCATTGCTCTGCATGGCCGGCCCGGTGAAGATGGCGCTTTGCAGAAAGAGCTGGAGCAATTTGGTTTGCCCTACAATGGCTCCGGAGTCGAGTCGAGCAGCATTACCATCAACAAATTCGAAACGAACCGCCGCCTGCGTGAGGCCGGCTTGCGCGTAGCTGAGCACCGCATGGCCAACCGCCTGGAGTGGCAGGCCGACGCCGAAACCTTCTACCGCTCGCTGGAAACGCAGTTTCACTATCCCTTCATCGCCAAGCCCGCCGACGACGGCTGCTCTTCGGCGGTGAAGAAAATCAAGAACCGGCAGGAGCTAGAAGCTTTTAGCCAGCTCATCTTCCGCGACCAGGAAGACCTGCTGCCCGAAGCGGCCCGCACCCTGCACCTGGGCTTTAAAGAGGAGTTTCCACAGAAAGATGCTTTCCTGGTGGAAACCCTCATCAGCCGCGACGGCGCCCAGCATTTCCTCGAAGTAACCGGCGGCTTGCTTACCCACTGGCGCCCCGATGGCTCCCTGAACATCGAAGTGTTTGAAGCCTCCGAGGCCCTGGCTACGGGCGAAGTACTGAGTCTGGAAGAGAAATTCCTGGCCGGCGAAGGCCAAAACATCACGCCCGCCCGCTACGCCCCCGACCCCACGGAGCGGCAGCGCATTTCGGAGGAAGTAAAAAAGGAGCTGCGCCGCGTAGCCGAGGTGCTTAATATTCAGGGTTATGCCCGCATCGATGCTTTCGTGCGCGTGCGCGAAACCGGTGCCGTGGAGGTACTAATTATTGAGGTAAACTCGTTACCCGGTATGACGCCCGCTACTTGCATTTTCCACCAAACGGCCCTCAACGGCTACACGCCCTACGATTTCATCGACCGGATTCTGGAATTCGGCAAAGAGCGCCAGCGCAAACTACAAGTGGAAACCAAAAGCAAGTAGCACGACAACTCCCCTCCTTGGTAAGGAGGGAACGCGACGCCGCAGGCGACGCTGGGGTGGTTACGGCCGTTGTTTAGTTGCTTAGCTTGAACAATGAAAGTCAGGCGGTCATGCAGAGCACAGCGAAGCATCTCGCGTGCTGATGTTGAGTCACTAATCTTAGTAAACACGCGAAATGCTGTGCTCTGCATGACCGCCTTCAGAAACAGATAAACAACATCAGCAACGATTCAACCACCCCAATTTCCGCTACGCGAAAATATCCCCTCCTTGGTAAGGAGGGGAGTTGGTCGTTCTTTCCGCTCTTCCCGCTAATTTTGCTTCTCCTAACTTCTAGCTCCCAGCTCCTAGCTTCTCCCTAATGGCTTTTCTTAAATCCGATACCCCACTCGACGTTCTGAAGCACTTGGTGGTAATTGGCTTGGCGGTGGCTTTGCTGCTGTTCGGTTTCTTCTTTGTGTACCTGCCCATGACCACCAACCACGGCGAAACTATCGTGGTGCCCAAGATTACTGGCATGCGTCAAAGCGACTTGGAAGACTACCTCGACGAGCGCAACCTGCGCTACTTTGTCGACGATTCCAGCTACAGCCCCAGTATCCCGGCTTATACGGTGCTCACGCAAGATCCGGCCCCGGGGCAACAGGTAAAGGAAGGCCGCAAGATTTACATCTCGGTGAGCATGAAAAACCCACCGGTCATCAAAATGCCCAAGCTGACGGAAGGCTCTGTGAAGAATGCACAGATGATTTTGGCGAGCTACGACCTAGTAGTAGGCGAAATCCAAAAGGTACCCGATCTGGCCCAAAACTCGGTGTTGAAGCAACTGGTGAACGGTAAGGAAATAGCGCCAGGCTCACCCATTGCCAAAGGCACGCGCGTAGACTTAGTGGTAGGCGACGGTCAGGGAAATCAGGAGTTTCCAGTGCCCAATGTCATCAATATGCCTGCTGATGAGGCCTCTACCTTACTCGTAGGTCAGGGCTTGCAGGTGGGTGAGATTTTCTATCAGCCCGCTGAGGAAGGCCAGGTGGAAGGCACCATTGTAAGGCAACGCCCCGTTGCCGCGCCTGGCGCTACCATTCGCATGGGGCAGCTGGTCGATTTGTGGGTGGCAGGCAACGAGCCTCTGAAGGCGGTGCAGTAAAAAGCTTGCTACGCTTCTTGCAAAATTTCTCTGATCCGCAGCCGTTTACCTTGCGTAAATTGCTGTCTATGATCTACCCGAAACTTCTACTATCCTTACTCACGGTTGGCTTGCTGGTGCCTTTAACTGGAATGGCGCAAGTAGTTACGCCACTCGATGCAGATCCAAGCCGCCAATCTACTATTCGTACACCTCCCGTAGCGCGGCGCGGCACGGCGGTAACCTTGCCTTTATTCGATGATTTTGCCCCCCAGGGTGAGGGTTTGCCTAACCCGCAGTTTTGGGAGCCAGGCGGGGGCACGCTAGTGAATAACCGCTTTCCGGTAGCGCCGCCATCCAGGGGCGTGGTCACCTTCGACGGGCTCTCGGCTACTGGGCAGCCCTACGGTAGTTCCTCGGCGTATAACGATACCGATACGCTCACGTCCCAGCCCATTGACTTGAGTGGTCTTTCGGCTGCTAATGGCGTGTATCTAAGTTTTTTCTGGCAATCGGGAAGTATTGTGGGTCCGCCTAAGGCTAACACCGGGAGCCAGCCTGTGCGCCTGGAATTGGAAATGCTGGACAACACAGGCCTGTGGCAGCAAGTGTGGGTACAGCTGAGCACAGGAGCGCGCACCAATTTTCAGCAGCAGCTTATTGCCGTCGACCAGGCCCGGTACCTGCATCCGGCTTTCCAGTTTCGGTTTCGGGCGACGGGCAACCTTGCCAACACCCGCGACGCCTGGAGCCTCGACTACATCCTGCTGAACCGGGGCCGTTCTGCCACCGACAACTCCTTCCGCGATATTGCCACCAGCGCTCCGCTCACCAGCCTGCTGCGGCGCTTCGCGGCTATGCCCGTAGAACAGTTTAACGCCAATGCCGCAGGAGAGCTAAACCCAAACACGTTTACAACCATCAACAACTTTGATGTGGGCCCCGCTCCTACGCCTATTGCTTGGAACGGCACATTGCAGGTGCTACCAGCTGGCCCAAGGGCTACTTTCCTGACAGGTAACAAGTCGCTGTCGGCAAGGCAGCAGCAGGACGTAATTGCGGGCGATGTGCGCATTTCTCCGTTGCCAAATACGCCTGCTGCCAAGCGTGTTACGCACCGTATTGCCATTCAAACCAACGAAACCAACCCGCTTACTTTATCCAACGATACTATTTCGCGCGTTACGGAGCTAGCCGATTTTTACGCGTACGATGATGGCTCGGCGGAAGCTACCGTAAGTTTGCCGGCGTTGTCTACGGGGCCGGCCAGCTACCTCGCCTACCGCTTCGACCTGAACCGCCCCGACCGGGTACGGAGTGTGCGGATTTATCCGTCGCCAACGGGTGTCAACCGCGTGATCACAATGAATGTGTGGGATCAGGACCCGCAAACGAATCTGCCTACGGCCGAGCCGAAAGCCTCCCAGACCTTTACCATTCCGGCAAATTTGCCCCCCGGACAAGCGTTTGTTGATATTGCTTTTCTGCAGCCCGTGAATGTGAGCGGCACTTTTTATGTGGGCTATGGTCAGGCGTCACTGGGCTTTTTTATTCCTTTTGGCATCGACCTGAACAGTACAGTCCCGGAAGGTTACTTGCTGACCAATGCGGCCAATGCCTGGACGGTAACCTCAACAACGCCCGCAGGTGCGCCCCTGATCCGGCCAGTAATGGCGGGTAGTACCGTTACGGCCGGCACCAATCCCGCCCTGGCTGCCAGCATCAGCGTTTATCCTAATCCGAGTGCTGGGCTGGTGCGGGTGCAGGGTCGCTATCTGCGCGTTGCGGTGCTTGATGCTGTAGGTCGAGTTGTCTGGGAGCAAACAGACGCGCAAGCTGGCCAGTCAGAGCTTGACTTACGAAATCTGCCATCTGGCGTATATATAGCGCGATTTTTACTTCCTCAAGGGCAGGTTGTTACGAAGCGTTTAGCACTAAATTAATACACTAGGACACAACAAAGAAAGGTTGCGCAATGGATGAGTTAAATTTTCTTCCTAAACTACGCTCCGAAACCGACGCCACTCCTCCACAAACAGTCCCCAATACTATGAGCGATATTACTTCTGAAGAGTTGAAAAAGCGGCAGGCCGCTGGTGAAAAGCTGGTCATTCTGGACGTACGTGAAGGCTGGGAATACGAAGAATCGCGTATTGAAGGCAGCCAGCACATTCCACTGGGCTCTTTGCCTCAGCGCGTGGATGAGCTGGAAGACTTTAAAGAAGGTGAAGTCATTGTGCACTGCAAGGGCGGCAGCCGATCCAACTCAGCGAAAGCTTTCTTAGCCCAAAATGGCTTTCGCAATGTGCGCAACCTGATTGGGGGCATTACCGCTTATCAGCAATAAGAAGCCAAATACTCGCTGTTGAGTTTGCTGTTAGCCATACGTATCAACGGCAAAAAGCCCCCAGCCGCTTACTGTCGGCTGGGGGCTTTTTGCCGTTGATGTATTTCATCTTTTTAAGTAAGATCAAAATATTTCCTGCTCACTATCAAATAGTTAAAGCAATTTAGCATATTTGGTTGTACACAATTTAATTGTACGCGTATAGGTTGCAAATTCATTCCTAATCCATGACCAAGGAGGCCAGCGCATCATCCGAATCTTTGCTGAAGCTGGACAACCAGTTGTGCTTTCCGCTGTATGCGCTTTCCCGCTTAGTGACCAAGGCCTACCAGCCTTACCTCCAGGCTCTTGACCTCACGTATCCACAGTACCTTGTGCTGCTCGCGCTGTGGGAACATAGGGAGTTGACGGTTAAAGCATTGGGCGAGAAACTCTTGCTCGATTCCGGCACTCTTACTCCCTTACTCAAGCGCATGGAGCAACGCCATCTGCTCAGCCGTACCCGCGACGCGCACGATGAGCGGTCGGTGCGCGTCGCGCTGCTGCCTGCTGGTCAGGAGCTGCGCGCTAAAGCCTGTGAAGTGCCGCAGCAGATGTTGCACAAGCTCCACCTTTCGCCAAGTGCGGCAGAATCTTTACGTACTCAGCTTCAACAGCTTATTTCTGATCTCACTTAATACGAAGTGAGCATTTTCCATTTCTAATACACTCATGAGTTACCAAAAACTGTATACCGCCAAAGCCAGAGCAACCGGCGGTCGTGACGGCCGCGCTATTTCGTCCGATAATGTCATTGACCTTGCCCTAACCACGCCTAAAGAAATGGGCGGTCCGGGTAAGGAAGGCGCCACCAACCCTGAGCAGCTATTCGCCGCTGGCTACGCAGCCTGCTTTGATAGCGCTCTCAACCTCGTAGCTCGTTTTGAGAAGCAGACTATTGCGGGCAGCTCCGTAGCCGCCGATGTCAGTCTGGGCCACGTAGGCGACAAATACGACATTGCCGTAGATCTGCACGTCAATATTCCCGGCTTAGAGCTAGCGCACGCCGAAGACCTGGTGGCCAAAGCGCATCAGATCTGCCCTTACTCCCGTGCTACTCGCGGCAATATTGAAGTAAACCTAACGACGACCACGCACGCCTAAGCGATTGTTACATAAAAAGAGGGCGCAGCCAATTGGCTGCGCCCTCTTTTTATGTGCTGATGTTATGCCCGCAGTTTTCCATTCGGTTCATACTGGAGCACGCGTGTATCCACCAGCTCGCGCAGCAGTTGGGTAACGGTTTCAGCTTGCTGGGGGGCAAATCGGGTGAGTAGCTCGCGCGGGGTCTGGGGGGCTTTTTGCAGCAATTCCACGAGCTGCGTGCGCAAAGCAGGACTGGGGGCAGACGGTTGCTGAGCCTTCTTTTTGGCCAGGCAAAAGTCGCAGACCCGACAAGCAGGGGCGTCCATCTCGCCAAAATATTCCAGCAATAACTGCTGCCGGCACCGGCCCCCAATGCTGTACTGAATGACGGCTTCCGTCTGGTGCTGGGCCAATTCGCGGGCCGCCCGCAGGGCCGGCTGATTCAGCGGGAGCTTGTCTACATCGTGTCGCGGGGTGGTAAACAGGGCCTGGGGGGCATTATGCTGGGGCTGGTACTGCAATATGCCCGAGCGATGCAGAAACAGCAGCAGTTTGCGCACCTCCACCACGCTCAGGCGCAGGTGCTGAGCTAAGCTGTTCTCCGATATTTTCTGAAAGCCCGCAAAGATTTCGCCCCCGTTCATGCGCAGCAAAGACTTAATCAGCTTGTCGTGAGTCGCGTTGGCCACCTGAAACCGGTACAAGTCGTTGTGGTCAATGGGGATGTACACGCGTGCCGGGTTGTTCACCGCTTCGTTTATCTGCACCAAACCTTGCCGCGCTAGCGCCTTCAAGGCATTATGCGCGTCGAGGGCTTTGATGCGGTAGGTTTCAGCAAACTGCTGAATGTCGAAGTCAAACGCCACCAGCTCCCCACCCCCCACAGCCGTGCGCGAGAAGTTGGCCAGGGCCTGATATACGCGGCGCACAGTATCCAGAGGCGGGTGAGCCAGTTCGGCACGGCGGCGCTGCTCGGCCGCCTCATTGGGACCAGCCAGCAGCACGGCAAAGGCGTATTTCTCGTCGCGCCCGGCGCGCCCGGCTTCCTGGTAGTAAGCTTCCAGCGTATCGGGCGCGTCGAGGTGCACGACGAGGCGCACATCAGGCTTGTCGATGCCCATGCCGAAGGCGTTGGTGGCTACTATGACGCGGGTTTTGTTCTGCATCCAGTCCTGCTGGGTGCGGTGGCGCTGCTCGCTGGGCAAACCCGCGTGGTAAGCCGCCGCCGACACTTTGTGGTGCTGCAGAAATGCCGCCGCATCTTCCACCTGCCGGCGCGTGCGCCCGTACACGATGGCCGTTTTGTCGGGACCTACACCGCGCAATACTTCCTGTAAGCGGCGCAGCTTATCCTCGGTTTGCAGGACAGAATATGACAGGTTAGGCCGGGCGAAGCTTTGCTGAAAAACCTGGTGATTAGGCCCAAACCGCAGCCTTTCGATAATGTCCGCTTTTACGGGCTTAGTTGCCGTAGCCGTAAGGGCAATGACCGGCACCTTGGGCAGCAACTCGCGCAACTCGGCAATCTGGAGATAAGGCGGCCGGAAATCGTAGCCCCACTGCGAGAGGCAGTGCGCCTCATCCACGGCCAGCAGGTTCACCTTCATCTTGGCCACCCGCACCCGAAACATCTCCGTCAGCAGCCGCTCCGGCGACACGTACAGAAACTTCACCGGTCCGTACACGCAGTTATCCAGCGTCTGGTCGATTTCCTGGTGGCTCATGCCCGCGTACACCGCTTCCGCCTTTATGCCCCGCGCCCGCAGCTGCTCTACCTGATCTTTCATCAGCGCAATCAGCGGCGACACCACCACGCAAATGCCCTCCCGCGCCAGCGCCGGCACCTGAAAGCACACGCTTTTGCCCCCCCAGTCGGCAACAAGGCTAACGTATCCTGTCCCGCCAGCACCGACCGAATAATATCCTCCTGCAACGGCCGAAACGCCGTGTGGCCCCAGTGCTGGCGCAGCAAGTGCAGGATGTCGTCGGTGGGGAGAGGCATGGTAGGGCAAAGGTAAGGCTGGCCGGGCTAGCCCCAACTCAAACCGCAACTCGTGTTTAGCTAAAGAAGCGTAAGCATTACTGCTTCCATAACAGTCACAATGCTCAAACTCCCGTCTTTAGGTTGACACAAAAAAGTCTCTATTATAGGAGCCGGAGCCATGTATATTAGCCATCGAAAATATTTTGACACTCAGCAAGTCGTATTGGTCATGAGCAAATTGATGGTCGTTCTTGGGTTGGGTTTGATGACGGGCGGGGCGCAGGCCCAATCTGCGGCGGAAGCAGCCGAACCTAAGCAACAATATCTGGCCGAGCAGAAAAGTACGGGTAAGACTTTCGGGGCGTACTTCTACCCCCGGTATAGCCAGCTGTATACCTTAGCGCCGGCGGCTTTCGTAGCCAAGATGGATTCAGCCCGGCGGGTGTTTGATGCCTTGCTCGACCGACATGCTCCGCAACTGGAAGTCCGGTTTGTAGAGGAACAGCGCACAGAAACCCGCTTCTACTTCGACCGCCTGTTGCTCGACTACCCCGATGCTCACCATACCTACACAGGCCAGACGGCGCCTTTGCCGGCGGCCATAACCCGGCGCCTGCGCCGCAACCTAGCCGACTTTGACCAGCCGGCGCTGCTTACCAACAATGATTTTAAGGAGTATTTCAGATCCTACCTGCGGCTGCAAGTGCGGCAGGAGTTGCGCAAGCCCGCCTACGCCCGCCACGATAACAAGTGGCTGCAGGCCACCTGGAAGCTACTGCCGCGGCTCATCCGCAACCAACAGTGTCGGGAATTTTGGCAGCAGCATTATCTGTATGAGCACCTCGACAACCACGGCGTAAAAAACACGGCTGACCTGGTCAGTCGCTTCAATGCCAGCTGTCAAGACACAGCTTATCGCGGTAAGATCAACCGGTTATACGAGCAGGAGCTAGCCGGCCGGCGCAATCACCTGGTGCGCACCTACAAAACCGTAGGGGCGCAGACGCTGGATCTGCACCTCTTTGGAGCAGTACCGAGCGGTACTGGGCAGCCGCGACCGGCCATCGTGTTCTTTCACGGTGGCAGCTGGTCGGAAGGCAAGCCGGACTGGTTTTTTGGAACCTGCGAAGATTTTGCCAAACGCGGCTGGGTGGCCTGCGCCGTAGAATACCGCACGGTGGATCGGCACAACACCCTGCCCTTTGCCGCCGTACGCGACGCCCGCTCAGCCATGCGCTGGCTACGACAGCACGCTGCCGAGTTGGGCCTAGACACGGCGCGCATCGTGGCCACGGGCAACTCAGCCGGCGGGCACCTGGCGGTGGCTACGGCCCTGGCTACCGGCTGCGACGAGCCCACGGATGACGTGCGTTGGAGCCCTCGACCCAACGCGGTAGTAGCCAACGCCGGCGTGTACGACCTTACCACCTCCGGCAATGCTTGGATCAGTAAAGACCTGCCGGACAAAGCTCAGGTCCGCAGCATTTCTCCTCTGCACCTAGTCGGCCCGGGTATGCCCCCCATGCTTCTGCTGCACGGCACCCAAGACGGCAACGTGCCTTTTGCCACCGCCGAGGCTTTCTACCAAGCCGCAACTGCGGCCGGCAACCGCGTCGAGTTGGAGACCTTGCCCAACGCCGGGCATTTCATCTGGTTTGATCCGCGTTTTGGCAAGCAGGTTTACGAACGCCGCAATTCCTACTTGCAATCGTTGGGCTATTGAAGCAGGCCGACGCCAGCAGTAACTGCTAATGTCGTCCGTGTTGGGTCTTTATTAGCCGCAACAGTAAGCCACCAACCAACGCAAAAAAGCCCGGCTCCAAACGGAACCGGGCTTTCTGTATATGTAATGAGTTGAACCTTAAGCAGCAGCCGACTCGCCGTTCTCACGGTCTTCGATGGCCTTGCGCAGCTTAGCCACAGCCTGGGTAGCACGCTCCTCGTCCAGACGGTTGATGTTAAGCAACATCTTGGTCTTCTCCTGGCGCGTAATCACCGGGTGGTTGAGCAGACGGATAATCTCCTCCTTCTGCGCAGCCGTAGCATACGCAATGGCAGGGGCCGGAGCCTCAACAGGCTCAGCAGGTATGGCCTTCATGGGCGTAGCCTCAGCAGCTACAGTGGCGGGAGCAGCAGCAGGGGCTACGGTCAGCGCGGGCTTAGCCTCGGGCTGGTTGCCACCATACTCCATCTCCTCAGCAGGCGTAGGCTCGTAGCCGGCAGCGCGAATGATCCAAGCGAGGATATTGCGGTATGCCTTGCCAATAGCACGCGTCTGCGCCATGCTCATGATGGCAAACTCCTGGTAGAACTTCTTACCCGACTCTTTATTCGAGCATACAGCAAAGCCAGCGCCTACTGTATGACCCGAACGCAGGTCGAACAAAGTTACTTTAGCTTGATATTTCAACTCCGTCTCGGTGCTGACATTGATGACGTGGTCAACGATGGGCACGATGCCCAAGCGCGAGCCAGCGTACTGCCAGCCTTCCACGTTCACAAACTCTTTGCCCTGCACTGTCGTCGTGAGCTTGTTGTCTTTAATGAACTTCGCCAGATCAGTAGCCAAGTGCAACGTCTCATCGGAGCGCGAAATATCGTAGCTCTCAATCTTGCTCTTGCGAGCTTGTTCTTTAACGGGTTTGGTTACTTCGTTCATGGCGGTTTCCATAAGTGTCCTGTAGTACGTTTTGTTATTTGGGTATATAACTAAAGATACGTGCGAATGGTGCAAAAAGCGCGCTTTTTATATGTAATTTTTATCTCTGATTATCAGTAAGTTATGAATTAAATTCCTAAAATTTTTAGAAAACTAAAAAACAGGTACTTCTTAGCTCACTAGCAACGCTTTTGTGAAGTGGCCTGGTTTCAATTTAACAGCATAAAAATGCCCCCAGAAACCATCTGGGGGGCATTTTTATGCTGCTTAAGAGGCGGTCATGCAGCGTGCAGCGAAGCATCTCGCGTGCTGACGTAGGATTACTAATCTTATATCAGCAGGCGAGATGCTTCGCTGCGCGCTGCATGACCGGCTAGAGATAACTATTTAGTAACGAAACTCTACTCCGTGATGTAGCCGTCTTTCATAGTAATAGTCCGGTCGGCCATTTCGGCGAGCTGGTCATTGTGCGTTACAATGACGAAGGTCTGGCCTAGCTCTTTGCGCAGCAGAAAGAAAATCTGGTGCAGTTCCTGGGCGTTCTGCGAATCGAGGTTGCCGCTGGGCTCGTCGGCGAAGATGATTTCGGGCGAGTTGATCAGCGCCCGCGCCACCGCCGTACGCTGCTGCTCCCCACCCGACATTTCGGAAGGCTTGTGGTCGGCGCGGCGCTCCAGATTCAGCATACCGAGCAATTCGCGGGCCCGCACGCGCACTTCCTTTTCGGAGCGACCCGCCAGATACGCTGGCAAGCACACATTTTCCAAGGCCGTGAACTCGGGCAGCAGGTTATGAAACTGGAAGATAAAGCCGATATGGCGGTTGCGAAACCGCGCCAGATCGGAGCGCCCTAAGGAGCTAACCGACTGTCCATCAAACAATACCTCGCCCGTATCCGGATTATCCAAGGTGCCCAGAATGTGCAGCAAGGTACTTTTGCCCGCCCCGACGAACCAACGATGGACACGATTTCCGACTTCTCAATCGTCAGGTCGATGCCCTTGAGCACTTCCAGCGTGTTGTAGCTTTTGCGAATATTGATGGCCTGCAGCAAACGATCAGCGAATTGGGGTGAGCAGTTGGGAACGAACAAAGCTACGGATCAATCGCAGATTATGGCGTCAGATTCAATTCCTTAGCGAGTGAGGCAGCGCTGGGGGGCAAATTCCAGTTCTGCTGCTTTCGTTTTAGCTTCAAGCGGCTTATAATTGGTTGATAATCTGTTTATGCCAAATTCCCTGCTGTTCCGCCGCTGGTGGGCTGTTGTTCCATTGCTAACCATTCTGGGTCTGGTGACTGTGCTGGCGGCTGGCTGGTGGTGGCCACGCACGGCTCCCTCGTACCCAATCACGGCTGCTACGGCGCGGTTTAGCATCTCGGCCAACCTGGCTAACCGGATGCGCGGCGTAAGCTGGGTTGGCAGCGACTCCATTACCGATATTGAGCTGGCGCCGCTGACCCGGCATAATGTTACCTGGATAGCCCAGACGCCCTTTGGCTGGCAGCGCGGTGCCACCTCCCCCACCATTGGCATGAATACGGGCCGCGGCCGCGTGTACTGGGGCGAAAGCGACGCTGGCCTGATTCAAACAGCCCAACTAGCCCGTAAGCGCGGCCAATATATCTTGCTCAAACCTCACCTTTGGGTGCGCGGCGACGGCACCTGGCCCGGCGACATCCGTATGACCTCCGAGGCCGACTGGAAAGCCTGGTTTCAAAGCTACACGACCTTTATACTGCACTACGCGGAGCTAGCCGAGCATCAGAAGCTCGACGGCCTGTGCATCGGAACCGAGCTAGAGCAAACGACTACTGCCGCTCACGAAGCCGAGTGGCGCACCCTGATAAAGCAAATTCGCCAGGTGTACCACGGCCCGCTCACCTATGCCGCCAACTGGAGCGGCGAGTATGAGCATATTCGCTTCTGGGACGCGCTGGACTACATTGGCATTCAGGCTTATTTTCCGCTCACCAAAAACAGCAAGCCTACCAAAGCCGAGCTACTGGCCGGCTGGCAGCCCCACCTGAAGGCCATCGAGCGGGTGCAGAAACGCTTCAGCAAGCCCGTAGTTTTCACCGAAATGGGCTATAAATGCACCCCGGATGCAGCCGTTGAGCCGTGGGTGTGGCCGGATCGCACCGCGGCTTTCCTGCAACTCGATGAAGGCACGCAAGCCGCCTGCTACGCCGCTATGTTCGAGACATTTTGGCCCAAAAGGTGGTTTGGGGGGCTTTTTGTCTGGAAATGGTATCCGAAACTAGCCGCCGACGGCCCCGCCCGGCGTCACGCCGACTTTACGCCCCAGCATAAGCAAGCTGCGCAGGTAATGGCCCAGTGGTTTGGCAAGTAGCTTGGGGATAAGTAGCAACCCGCGTCGCATTTTTGCCTACTTTCGTGCACTGAACACCACCCCATCATCCCATTGAACTGACCTCTATGAACATTCACGAGTATCAGGGTAAAGAAATTCTCAAAAGCTACGGCGTACGCATTCAAGAAGGCGTCGTGGCCGATACGCCCGAGGAAGCCGTAGCCGCCGCCAAGCGCCTGACTGAAGAAACCGGCACCAGCTGGTACGTTATCAAAGCGCAGATTCACGCCGGTGGGCGGGGCAAAGGAGGCGGCGTAAAGCTGGCCAAGAACCTGGAGCAAGTGAAGGACATAGCCGGCCAGATCATTGGCATGCAGCTGGTTACGAAGCAAACGGGTGCCGAAGGTCGCAAAGTGCATAAGGTGCTTATTGCCCAAGACGTGTACTACCCCGGCGACTCAGAGCCCAAAGAATACTACATGAGCGTATTGCTGGATCGCTCAACGGGCCAGAACGTGATTATCTATACCACCGAGGGCGGCATGGACATCGAGGAGGTGGCCGAGCAGCACCCCGAGAAGATTCACCGCGAGCACATTGACCCCCGCGTAGGCTTGCAGGGCTTCCAGGCCCGCAAAATCGCCTTCAACCTCGGCCTCACCGGCGACGCGCAAAAGGAGATGGTGAAGTTCGTAACGGCGCTTTACAAAGCCTACGACGAAACCGACTCGGCCATGTTCGAAATCAACCCCGTGTTGAAGACCTCGGACAACAAGATTTTGGCCGTTGACGCCAAAGTAACCCTCGACGAAAACGCCCTCTACCGCCACAAAGACTTCGCCGCCCTGCGCGACACCAACGAGGAAGACCCGCTGGAAGTAGAAGCCTCCGAGTCGAACCTGAACTATGTGAAGCTCGACGGCAACGTAGGCTGCATGGTGAACGGCGCCGGCCTGGCCATGGCTACCATGGACATCATCAAGCTCAGCGGCGGCGAGCCGGCCAACTTCCTCGACGTAGGGGGTGGGGCCAACGCCCAGACCGTAGAAGCTGGCTTCCGCATCATCCTGAAGGACCCGAACGTGAAGGCCATCCTCATCAACATCTTCGGCGGAATCGTGCGCTGCGACCGGGTTGCGAATGGTGTAGTGGAAGCTTACAAGAACATCGGCGACATTAAGGTGCCCATCATCGTGCGCCTGCAAGGCACCAACGCCGAGGAAGGCGCCCGCATCATCGACGAGTCGGGCCTGAAGGTATTCTCGGCCGTATTGCTGAAGGATGCTGCTCAAAAAGTAAAAGAAGTACTGGCATCCCAGAACGCATAGTGCCACTGCAAATTCAGCAAAAAGCCCCCAGATTCTTTCTGGGGGCTTTTTTATGTGTATTTAATAGATGGGAAAACCAAGCTGTTGCGCTCGTATTTTCAGTTGCGTTGAAGCTTGTTGGTTTTCACTCTCTACTTAGCCGTGTTGGGCTACACCAGCATTTTCGCTAGCTTCTACCGGAATAGCTTTGCCCATCACTCGCAGCTCTACTTCCATATTGCCGCGGGTGCCTACTGAATAAGGACAGATTCTATGCGCCTGACGTACCATCTCAATGGTCTTTTGCTCGTCGAATTTTTTCAAATCGACATCAAGAATAGCGCTCAAGCCATACGCCTCGCCTTCCTGAAACAGGGTTACGGAGCATTTAACTTCACTCTGTGGATCGAGGCGGTCGCCGGCACGCTGGGCTATTACTAGCAGCGCCTGCTGAAAACAGGAAGAATAGCCGGCGGCAAATAGCTCCTCAGGGTTGGTAGCGCCTTTTTTGCCCCCCAGTCCCTCCGGCACAGACATATCCAGATCAATGATGCCCGTGGCGGAGCGTACGTGGCCACTGCGGCCACCAACAGCCGCAGCATCGGCCGTGTAAAGCGTTTTTTTCTCGTTAGTAGACATAAGGTATGAGTTCGGATTGTGTGCTAGAGTTAACTCATTTTCGCGCTCTAAGGTTATACGGCCCCACTGAACTGCGCTAAATGCCCCCACGTTTGGCTAGGCGTATTTTTCTCTCTACTTTTGCCCACCTTCCGGTCACGTCGTACAACGGATAGTATGAGAGTTTCCGAAGCTCTTGATCTAGGTTCGATTCCTAGCGTGACCACTTATAATATTCTAAAAGGCCCTTTGCATTACGTAAAGGGCCTTTTTGTTTTTCACATGAAGTCTTTTTGATGAGAAACCTAGATTTGCTTCGCTATTCTCTGTCTAGTATAGAGCGCCCTGTGGAGCACAGCTTAGGATATAGCGGCGAATAGTAAATCGAGAAGCATTTAGCTATATTACTCGTTCGAAATAATCTCTATCATGAGATTATAAGGTAGGAAAGGGTATCATTTTTGAATTCCGTTCACTCCTTTACTAACTCTGCAAATACCCTCTTGCGCAGCTAACTCATCTTTATAACTTTATGGAAGTACATCTACTTAATACCACCTCAGATTCTCAACCGCTCAGCAATAAATCCAAGCATAAAGCTGTGCTAGCTAGTCAGCATTGGGTTGTGACGGATAATGAGACAGCGCGTAAAGTGAAGTATATTTTCCGCCCAAATGGCGACTTGTTAATCACTCAGATAAAGGCAGGCAAAGGTTCCAATTGATTGCTCCCGGACTTACGGAGCAGACAGTAGGTAGTTAACTCTGCTTGCTGCTTTTGTGTTCGGCTCCCTCTTCCGGCTTTCCTATCTACTTATACTCCGTCTGCGTTCTCAGGCTAAGCCTCTCCGCAACAGTGGCAACATGCTTCTGCTGTTAAGCGCTCTTGCTCAGAGTCACCCGACAATAAAATCATTACCGAAAAAGATGGCAAGGATTAGTTACGCGTTTGTTCAAAAGCCAATTACTTAATAGCATTTTCCGTAAACGTTTAAGTAATCCTATGATGCCACAATGGCTTACTATTCATCTATAAAAGTCTGATATTAAATTATTTACTATAGATTATAAATGTATATTAGCCTTATGAGAGCCACTTCTCATTTGTAACTATACTATTATGGCTACGTGGATAATTGCGCACCAAACTTGGTTGCTGGCCTTAACCGGAATACTGATTTCCATTTTAGGAGTGAATACTATACTGAACAGGTGGCAAGCTATTGTATTGAAGAATCGTAGGGAGACTAGCATCAGTACAATTGGGAGTAATCGACCGGATTTCGATTTAGACAATACTTCCTCTCATACCCCAGAACACTAACTAGATGCTACTAACGCCATTATCGCCACAAGTAATTGAGCCAGTAATAGTGTGACTGTTATTACAAACGAGGAAATATTCGAACTGTATTACACATAATTTCAGTAGCACAGGTTATAACTTATATGCTTATCAGTCAGGTATTTGTATAGCCTGTGCTTGCATAGCTCTTGGAAGCCCAGTAGGGCTTAAACAGTGTGTTATCATATATATAATAAAGCAAATGCAATAATTATTGGTATTGAATTATAACTTTCTTAACTTGGCCTATATTTATAACATTTGTGATTTTTACCGGAATATATGACGGAGTGGTTAATTGAGAATAGAGAATGGTTAGGTACTGCTATTCCTTTCTCTGCTATTATGAGTGCAATTATTTTTTTGCTTTTAAGCAGTAAGGATAAACCTGCAGCTCCTCAACAAGAGCGCAAGGGAATACTGTGCCTTTTATAAGCAATGGTTTGGGATATGCTGTCAGTAATAAGATAGAGTTTCCAATCCTTATGCCTGAGCATAAGCAGATTGCGTTTATAAAATAAGTCGGTATTTGGGAAGTCATGATCCGGCCAAAGACTTGTAGCTAGAGTGGCGTGTGCCTTCTATAGCGAGTTATCCAATCGGGCGCAAATTCGTGCCCTACATATAGCCTAAAAGGCTGCCCCCGTAGTAACGGGGATGAACAATTTAGAGGAGACCAAAGGAAAAGGCAGATAGCACCGGAAGTGGAGTTTCAGCGTCGCATCCATTCCAGTCCCTCAGATAGACCTGATTATTCGCTGGAAGCACTATACGTGTCCGATTGGTGAGCATCACTACTCACTTTTGGCAGGAATAGGAAGAGCCACGCGTACTGTAGTTCCCCGATCGGGATGGGAGTCGAGCGAAAAACGCCCCCCAAGTAGCTCAGCACGGTTGCGAATACTGATAATGCCCATACCTGGGTCGGAAACGACTAATGGAGATTCAGGCATTCCTTGGCCATCATCCTGCACACTAAGAACAATCTGATCATCCTCGTGCTCCACCTGGATGTGTACTTGGTGGGCATTAGCATGCTTGATTGCGTTGCTCAGCAGCTCCTGAACAATGCGGTACACGGACAGCTCCAGGAGTAACGGGCGGGGCTGATCCAGACCAGTCAGATGCAGGTAAACTTTCAGCTTGCTCTGCGGAATATGCTTAACCAGCTCTTGTAGCGCCACCTCTAAGCCAAAGTCTTCTAGGATACCGGGCGTCAGTTGGTGCGAAACATTGCGCGTGGCCTGAATTGCTTCGTTGAGCACTTGCAACACAGCCGGATCGGGGGGGCACGGCCCTCCATTCTCAAGATTAAGCTTGGTCACGTAGAGCAGTTGGCCGACTCCATTGTGTAGTGCCTCAGCGATACGCTTGCGCTCCGCCTCCTGGGCGGCAAATACAGCCCGCACGATGGTTTGCTGGTGCTGACGCTGAAGCTGAACAGCATCGGCAAGCATGCGGTTGCGCTCGGTTATGTCACGAATGGTAATCAGGATACCGGTCACTTCGCTCCTGTCAGTGTTTTTCAGGGGCACATAATATATGTCGTAGCTACCGGGTCGGAGCCTTAAGGTGTGATTAAATAATGTAATGGGCTTCCCCTTAAGGACCTGCTCCAGCACGTTCCTTATCTCGGGCGTTTCGAGGAGATGAGGAAGCACCTCGAAAAACGACCGACCCAACGCCTGCTCTTCCGGCACAGAGGTATACTGGACGGCGTTCTGATTCCATGCAGTCACGCATAGGTTGAGATCTAGCGATACCAGACAGTCAAGGCTGTGGTCAATTACCTGCTTGCTAAAAGCCTTCTCGGCATGTAGTTTTTTCTTCCTCTGCTCCGACTCAGTGATATCAAGGGAGAAGATGACAGCTTCCTGCTTTGCCTTATCGAAATAGCCAAAGTTCTGGTAATACACTTCTTTGCCTTCCCAAACAACATGGCTTATCGTACTAATAGAATGGCCGGCTAAGAGGCGGCGCATGTGCTCGGCCTCATCAGGAAACCCATCAAAAATGCTAGCTCCCTGCAACTCATTATCCTGGATCCCCAAGGGGCGCAAACCTAAACCTATGAGTTCCAGAAATACTCCCGTATGGTCGAGTTTGGTCAACACCACCGGCATATCATGCACTATGTGTTCCAGAAGGCGATTTTTGTAACTTAGCTCCTGTTGGGCCTGGCGATGGGCACTGATATCACGCATTACTCCCAACAGCCGATCCGGTTGACCCTCTCTTTTTTCTATTTCGCCCCGAAACCTGACATAGCGAACCGCATTGTCGGCGCACATCACTCGAAACTCCAGCACTACGGATTGACTAGTTTGTTGCGACTTCGTCAGAACCTCGCCGGCTTGGTCCAAATCTTCGGGGTGCACTTGCCTGACAACTTCGGTGTGCGGCAACGGGCCTGATCCGGGGGCAAACCGAGTAGAGTACGGGCGCGCTCATCAAGTACCACCTCTTTGCTCCCTAAGGTGTACATTACGGTGCCTACACCGGCAGCATCCAACGCCCGCTGCTTGTCTTCCTCGCTCTCACGGCGGCGCTGCTCGGCCATTTTGAGTGGGGTGATATCGCGCCAAACAGCATGCAGGAGCGTGTGCGTGTCCATCTGGACTGGCGTAAGCAGGATTTCTCCCCAAAACTCTTCACCCGTGCTGCGCTGCCCCAGCCACTCGTAGCGGTAGCGTCCCTGCGCCGCAGCCAGGCGGCAGTAGTCGTCGGCGCGCTCGCGGCTGGAATGACCGTCAGGTTGCTTCTGGGGGCAAATTCAGCAACATGGCGGCCCAGAAGCTGTTGCTTATCAGTTTCCCCAACCAGCGCCAGCAATGCCGCATTGCAGTCGACGAAGTGGTTATCCACCAGCAGAAATACGGCATCGCTGCTGTACTCAAACAGCCGGTGAAACTTGTCGGCGGTGGGGTCGGCCGCGGCCGTGGTGTGGGCCGCAGCTTGTTGCAGAGCTTTTATCTGCTTTTGAGCGCGGTGCAGTTCCTGCTGCTGCAAGGCCAGCATGGTTTGATAGAGCAGCTCGGCGGGCGGCTCCGCAGTCAGGTGGGGCACGTCAGTGGCGGTCAGGTGCTGGAGTGCCTGCTGACGCAGCGCACTGATTTCCGAGGCTATGGGAGAAGGAAAGGATCTACTCATGATCAAATCAGCTGGCTGCAGCATGCATGAGGCCATTGCTAGCCGAACGGTTCGTGTATTGGCAAATTTGCCCCCCAGCGCATGATGAGGCTGAAGTAGTAAGCCACTGCCCTGCAGCGTGCTTTCTACACATAAGCGATACTCAATTTGGGGTTTATTTGTAAGCCAAGCAATACTTGAGCAAGCAGGAGTTAGTCCAGCAGGCCGTGCTCAACGGCATATTTGATCAACGCGGCTGTATTTTTTACCTGGGTTTTTTCCAGAATATTCTGGCGGTGTGTTTCCACTGTGCGCCGGCTGACAAACAGCTTTTCCGCAATGGCGTTATTCGTAAGGCCTTCCGCAATGAGCCGCAGAACCTCCAGCTCCCGATACGACAGGCCGTCCACTTTTTTGGTTTCTGCGGAAGCTTCTGGGTGTAAAACCTTTTGCAGCAGCGATAAGCCAATGTCGCTGCACAGAAAGCGCTTGCCACTTGAGACGGCGCGGATAGCCGCGATTATCTCAGCCTGATCCGCGCTTTTGAGAATGTAGCCTGCGGCGCCAGCATCCAGCGCCTGCCCTACGTACCGCTCGTGCGCCAGCATGGTGAGTACCAGCACGCGAATTTCCGGAAACTGCTCCCGCAGCAAAGGCAGCGTGGCGAAGCCATCGAGAACCGGCATTTGCAGGTCCATGAGCACAATATCGGCGGGTGTAGTGGGCAGACGATCAAGAAGTTCCTGCCCATTGCTGGCATCGCCCACGATAAGCAGGCCGGGAACGCCCGTTAGCAGGGCCTTCATGCCGTCGCGAACAAGGGAGTGGTCATCGACCAAGAATAAGCGAATCATGGGAGAACACTTAAGTAAAATTTCGAACCGCACTACTGAGCAGCTAGCTAAGCGGCCCATCTCCCCGCATTTGTATATGAATGTAAGTAATTGCAAATGAGCTAAAAAACAATTCTGAGCGGGGAGGTATTCAAAAGCTGGAAAGGGCTAAAATAAATTTAAAAAAGCCCCCCATTTATTTTTTATCAGAGTATAAGGCACTACAAATCGTACAAGTCCAAAACCACACTACCGGCTCTTTGCTCCACAATTATATAGGATCCTACTATATAGTATCAATGTATTCTATACTAATTAACTTATGACCGCTATTTTATCTGATCGATTATCGGCCGCTTTTCGCTTAACTGACCGGCTTTGGCACCTGCGCGGCGACGATGCCCTGCTCATGGCCGTTGACCGGGGCGGCGTACCTATTGGCTCGGTGCTGGCCCGGCTGCTGGGTTTTCCGCTGGAGTTCTTGTCGGAAACGGAGGATCGGATTGGTGAATTACCGGAGGAAAACGCCGAGGTGGCAGAGCCAGCCAACGTGGAAGACAAGCCATCGGCCCGCATGGGCCAGACGCTGATTGTAGTAGACGATGGCACGGCCGCCGAGACGCGACTGGCTGCGGCCCTGCGTATTGCCCGCTCCCGCCAGCCCGCCCTGCTGGTATTAGCACTGCCGGCAGCGCTGCCCGCCACTACGGCTCGCCTGCGCACCATGGCCGATGCCGTGATATACCTGCAAAGCCCCCCACATGCCAAAGCGGTGGAGGAATGCTATGAGAAGCTGCCCCCGGTAACCGATGCGGAGGTAGCGGAAGCAATGCGCGCAGCCAACCCGTAAAGCTCTGAAGTAGCGGCTGTTTTCTATCCACCACTTCGGCTACCAAATCTAGCGCTGTAGCTTGCGCAGCGCCAGCAGGCATAAGGCTACGGAGCCCGCCACCCGAATCTGGCCGCTGAGAATCATACTTTCTACCTGCCCGAGGGGAACTGTCAGCACTTCAATGTTTTCGGTCGGGTCGAGCTGTTGGGTGGCTACAAGGCGTGCGTTGCGGGCCAGAAAAAAGGAAATAGTGTTCGTGTCTTTGGTGGGGTTATCACTGACTTCCAACAATAACTCTACCTCGTCGGACGTGTAGCCGGTTTCTTCCAGCAGCTCGCGCCGGGCTGCCTCCTGGGGGCTTTTTCGCCTTCGTCTATCACGCCGCCCGGCAGCTCAACGAGTATCTGGCCGAAGCCATGCTTGTACTGGCGAACCAATACAACCTGCTCGTCTTCGGTCAGGGCAAATACCAGCACCACATTGGCCCGAACGCTCACAAAATAATCGTCGAGCTGTTGCCCGTCGGGCAGCTCCACATGGTCGCGACGAACTTTATACCACGGATGATCGAAGACCAGCTCAGATTTGAGCGTCTTCCAGGGCTCTATTTTTTTGGTCATGCTGTGTCTGGCAGAAATCAGAAGGCAAGGTACTAAACGCCCCCGCAGCGGGAACAAGCACCCGCGTTTACAGCTGTGCAGACAACATCCGGCAGACGCGTTTTGGCTTGGGTATTAGAACAGTGACTGGTATCTGGGTATCTTGTAAAATATTGTAGCTGCTATTCGCTTGGCTGATTATGCGTGTCAACACGAAGCTGTTACTACTACCTACATCAAAATAGCTTCTTTCAACGGTGAACAGTTCTGCCCAATATTTCCACAATGCCGCCGCGGCCATTACCTATCACGCGCCGGGCTATATACGGGTTACCTGGCAGCCAACGGCCGTATCAGTGGCCGATTTGCAGGCGATTTATGAACATATACTGCGCGCCCTGCGCCATTACGGCTCTACTCAACTAATGAGTGTGCACGGGCAGCGGCCACCGATGCCGCCGCAAGTGCAGGAGTGGCTCACGACGCAGTGGGTACCGCGGGCCATTGCAGAAGCGGGCTACGACAAATGTGCCGTGGTAGAAGCCGAAGCGCCTCTAAGCCGGCTCGCAGCCCGCTCCGTTGGTACGGGCCTCACCCAAACGCTACGCTACAACTACTTCTCAACGGTGCAGGAAGCGGCTGAGTGGCTCCAGATAAAATAGCGAACTATTTGCCCCCAGGCTTTTCCCACTGTCCTCGCTCGCCATTTGGCCCCGATGATAAACGTACTGGGTGGCGCTGGCCATCAGTGGCTGGCTGCTTAAAGTAAAATAGGCATTCTCGGTGCGGGTACGAAACGAGAGGATAGACGCCGTTGTCTGCTGGCCTACCCACTCCTCCCCCAGCGGACCACTGCTTGGCGGGCCGTAGAGCCGAACAAATTCCTGGCGTAGGCCGGCTATGGCCTCAGTGCCAGTGACAAGCAAGTCGATGCGGTAAAGGTGCTCGTCGAAAAAGCGGTAGTGAATCTGGCGGAGCGGATAGCTTAGGTACAGCAGCTCTTCCTGCTCGCGGGCATACGTGGCTACGCGGGGGTCATGCAGGGCCGATACGAGAACCAGCCCTCTCAGCTCAGCTACTTTCTGTCCAAACCGGTCTTCGCGGAAGCCATTCTGCTGATCAAGGTAACGCGTGCTGCCGACCATTACTTTTAACTGATATTGAGCTAGGATTGACAGTCTTGCCAGGGCAAATATATAATTTTTATGGGCTGCTGCAAATGTTGCTTCATTCAAGTCAGGTAGCTGGCCCATTGATTTAAAAGATTCTAAAACAGCGTCGAAATCTACTTAATAGCACTCTTCGGCTATCAGCACCGAGAGCTTACAGGATATGCGGCGGCTTTAATCAGCTGCTGAGCTTGCTTCTAAAATCCAATATTGCTGCGTTATCGTATAGTAAAGCAATTCCGACCATTTCTTAATTTAATTGTAATGAAAAAGTCATTGTTGACTACCCTCGCTTTCGCCTTTACCATAGGCATGAGCACGCCGGCCCTGGCCCAAACCACTACTAAAACCAAGTCGGACGCCGACAAGATTAAAACCAAGGAAGACGGCAACATGTCGAAGACCAAGATGGCCGACGACGGAAAGATGAAAATGAAAGGCAAGACGGCTGCCGGCGACAAAATGAAAGCCAAAGGCAAGCCCGGCAAAGCCGCTGAAACGATGGTAAATGCCGCCGACCTACCCATGAGCAGCGCCGAAGGCGTGATGGTGGGCGGCGCGATGATGGTGCCCAGCAAAGACATCGTCGATAACGCCGTGATGTCGTCGGAGCACAGCACGCTGGTAGCGGCCGTGAAGGCGGCTGGCTTGGTGGAAACGCTGAAAAGCGCCGGACCCTTTACCGTATTTGCTCCCACCAATGCCGCCTTTGAAAAGCTGCCCGCTGGCACGGTGAATACGCTGGTAATGCCCGAAAACAAAGCCAAGCTCACGACTATCCTGACTTACCACGTGGTGCCCGGCGCCGTGCGCGCCGCCGACCTGCAAAACGGCCAGACCTTAACTACCGTGCAGGGCGAAACTCTCACAGTGATGAAAAACGGCAGCAGCGTGATGCTAAAAGACGCAAAAGGCGGCATGGCTACCGTTACCACCGCCGATGTTATTTCGAGCAACGGCGTAACCCACGTTATCGACAGCGTGCTGATGCCAGCAAAGTAAGCTGCTGCTCAGCAATAAAAAGCCCCCCGGAGCAGTGTCTGGGGGGCTTTTTTATGAACCGCTCGGTTGGTGGTACGCAGCGGCAGGTTAGGCTTTTAGTACCGCGATTCTGGCCTGATCGTTTGGGCTGGCCTTGTGTCGAACAAAATATTTTTGCGGGCGGCAACAGTTGTTGAGTAAGCGTTTTGCGTAGAAAGAGAACAGTGCCCAGAAGGGCCATCAACCACTACCAACTTATGAAAGACTCTTCGAAAAAAGCCCCCAGAACCCCGACGAGCAGCATCCACGTCGCAGTACCCAAAACCAACCGGCCACTGCGGCTGATCCAAATGCCTCGTTTCCAGGCACCGGTGATGAGCACCGACCCGGCGAAAACCTTTACACGCTGCCTGAGATGCAGGAGCCGCAGCCCCGCAACCCAGCGGAGCCACAGTCTAAATCGGCCGCTGAACCTGCCACCGAAATGTCGATGCTGGACCGCGAAACCCACGGCCAGCTTCTTGATGAGCCCGCTGCGGACGGTAAATCGGGCATCAGCGACAGCGTCATCAACCCAGTCATTGCGCAGTCGAGTCGCCTCGAAGACAACAACCGCGACCAGTAAACGGATTTTCTTATTGCTGAAATAACGCCCACGGGCGGCGCGAACTATACCATTCGCGCCGCCCGTGGGCGTTATTTCGATACTAAGTCTTCGTATTCAGCCTGATTACGCTTCACGAAGGCTTCCACAAAATGGCAGCTGGTCAGCACCTTAAAGTTCTGGTCGCGGGCGTAGTTTAGGGCTGTGCGGGCCATTTCTTCGCCCACTCCCTGCCCGCGCAGATTTTCATCCACGAACGTATGCGTGAAGTCTATGGTGTCGGCGGCGGGCAGGCTGTAAGCCAGCTCGGCTTCGTAGCCATGAACGGTGGCGTAGAAGGATTGATCTTCCTGATTATGAATGACGGAAACGGCCATGTGATTGGAAATTTTAAAGGGAAAAATACTGTATGGCCACCGCTCGCGGGCGGGGCAACTTGTTATTCCCTACGCGGCCGGGGCCAAATGGGTGGAATTTTGTTGACCCTTCAACCCCGCTTTTGCGTACTAGCCAACTAGTTGCCTGACAGAAAACGTCTTGCTACATCTTCACACCTCACTCCACCTCTTCTATGAAAACACAAGCAGATAAGCCAGCTACGGATGATAACAACAACCGCCCGTTGGCCGAAAATGAGAAAATAGGCGCCAAGTTGGCCAATAAGCCCGTTGGTCAGCGGTCAACCCAGAATTCGGATACGCCTAACTACGGCGATTTTGGTCATGCTCCCCTTTCCGATGAAGAAATGAACGGTCCGGTAGCTGCGGGCACCAACCATGGCGCCGCCGCATCGAGCACGCCAGCCCCCGACCAACGCGGCGCGGCACCTCAAAACCTGAACAATGAGGCCGTGCGCACTACCATGAACGACGAATCGGACGACCGGCGCGAGGCCGCCAAGCTCGACGATCCGCGCTACGGCAGCGGCACCCGCAACTGGGAAACCGCCGAGCCCGCCAACCGCACCACGCAAGCTGACATTGATACGGACGAGGAATATCGCCCGGCCTCCAGCTAAGCTGACGCCAGTTTCCCGAGAAAAGCCGGGTGTCGCGTGGTGCGAGGCCTGGCTTTTTCGTTCACTTTGAAACCAAGCCCCCATGAAAACACCCGAAGAACAAGCCAGCAACCAAAAGATTAATCCCGCCGCCACTCAGCCCACCGAGGCGCCCCGCGTGGATGCTGCCTCCGATGAAAGCGCCGGCTCGGCCGCCATGCTGGACGCCGCCACCCACGGCCAGGTGCTGGATGGCACCACTCCCGACGAGGACACTTCCGACATGACGGATGAGCGCATGAACCCCGGTGCTGATCAGGCATCGGCTGAGGACGATAGCTAGAGTATAAAGTCTGTATTGCACAAAAGCCCCCAGCATATTTTGGGGGCTTTTTTTATGCGCTTTGGGAATGGTTTAGCAAATCAGCTCTGGCTTACTGCGTAGTCCACTCCGCCCAAACAAACGAGCCTACTGAGCTGAGGCTTTTGATGAAGGCGAAGTACTGGTATACTTGCACCGATTACGACTGCCCCCAACGCGCTGCGTTTGTTGCAGCGCATTGGGGTCCGCGGGTTGCGCACTTTCTTTTCACGCCCATGCCAACACTATCTACCCTTACGGCCGCTCACTGGCCTTCTGTAGAAGCGATTTATAAGCAAGGAATTGCCACCGGGAACGCCACGTTCGAAACCCAAAGCCCGAGCTGGGAAACCTGGAATGCGGGACATCTGGCGCACTCCCGTCTGGTAGCTACCGATGCCGACGGCAACGTGCTGGGCTGGGCGGCTCTGTCGCCGGTGTCGGGGCGGTGCGTGTACGGGGGCGTGGCGGAGGTGAGCGTGTATGTAGCCGATGCCGCCCGTGGGCAGGGTGTTGGCCGGCAGCTGCTGGGCGCGCTGATAGCGGAGTCAGAGAGGAACGGTATCTGGACCTTGCAGGCAAGTATTTTCCCCGAGAATACGGTCAGCATTCGTTTGCACGAAACCCACGGCTTCCGGATGATGGGTCGGCGCGAGCGCATTGGTCAGCTGGCCGGCGTGTGGCGCGACACGGTGCTGCTGGAGCGCCGCAGCACGGTGGTGGGGGCTTAATACTGTATTCCGATTTCTTTATACTTACTTGCCCCGCCGCTGAACGCGCCTGCTTATCCAAAAAGCCCCCAAGTGGCCCATTGCCATCGGTAAGGTATCCTGAGGGCAGCGGCGGCGTATAGCAATAGATACCTTAGCCTCCTTAATCAGCCGCTATGCCTGCTCCTCTCCTACTGCTCACCGATTTTACGCCCGCCGCCGACCTCGCCCTGACCTACGCCGCCGCTATTGCCGCTGAGTTGCAGGCGCCCATCGTGCTGCTGCACGTACGCCGCACGTCCCTGCTCGATCCGGAAGCTTTAAGCGGTCGCATTCCGCACCGGAGTGAGGGCGAAATTGCTACGGAACTAAGCAGTCGTACGGCCGGGCTAACGGTACCCGTCACGGTCGACATTTCCAACGACCTGCTGGAAGACGCGGTGGCGGCGGCCGTAGCCCAGCATCAGCCCCAGCTTATCGTGCTGGGTCGCCCCGATTATAACAAGCCCGATGAGCTCATCGATACAACCTCGCTGAACCTGCTGCGCCATACGCCCGTGCCCCTGTTGGTAGTGCCTATTACGTCTCCAGCCAGGCCAAATCTGGGCCGCGTAACCATTGGAGCCGATAATCAGCCCTTTTCCCTGAGCCCGCAGATAGTAGCGTTTGGTCAGAATCTGCTGAGCGCCTTCAACGCCGCTATAAACGTTGCGCACGTGGTGGAGCCCGAAGACGACGACAACTCCTCGCTCGCTTGTCAGCAAGTAGAGAACAGCGGGCTAACGGCTGGTTTTCAGCGCGTCACGATGCGTGGGCAGCGCCACTTGCGCCCCGTGGAGGGTATTTTGGCGGCGGTAGAAGAGGATGACGCGGGCTTGCTGATTCTCATTGCAAGGCGGCACAGCATTCTGCAACGGATGTTTTACCAAAGCGTATCGGCGCGAGTGGTACGACATAGTCAGGGCCCGGTGCTGGTATTGCCGGCTCAGCCTTAGGCTTCAGCCAGAACAGACGACTTTTTGACCGTAAGAAAGGGCGGTGTTTTCGCGGAAGCAGTTTGCGTCAATTTTCAACTAATGCAAGGCGGAAGAGAAGCAAGGTTTTGCGTCTCTACCGCCTTCTGGTAGCCAATAATAACACGTAGGCTGCTTACCAACGCCAGCCCAGCTGCACGCCGCTGTACCAGTTGCGGCCGGGCGCGGGCTGAAAATAGCGCTGTCCGAAAGCGTTCAGGTCGTTGCCGAGGCTGTAGCGCCGGTCGGTGGCATTTTCGAGGCCCGCGAAGATGTCGGCTTCCAATTTGCCCCCCAGCACCCGCCGCCAGCCCGCGCGCGTGGCAAACGTCCAGTAGCCGGCGGCGTACACGGTGTTGGCGTCGTTGAGCGGAATCCGGGCTTGATGGCTGAGTGTGGGCTGCAAGTAAAAACCAAGCTTCTGATTGAAATCGAGGCCGGCGGAGAGCGTGTGTGGGGCGGTGCCGGTGAGGCGGTTGCCGCTGTAGTCCTGGTCGCCCTGCTGATAGTCGCGGAAGCGAAAATGGTTGTAGGCGTAGCTGGCCCAGGCGCGCAGGCTATTGGGCAAGATGTTAGCCGAAGGAGTGAAAGTGCCCCTCGCTAAAGACCCCAATACAGGACGCAACAACCAGCCGCTCACGGCAGCCTCTACACCGCGCTGGCGCGTAGAACCGGAGTTAAAAAACACGTTTACGCCCGCATCCGTGGTGCGCGTAACAATGGTTTGCTTCAAGCGGAAATCAAACAGGGCCACGTCGAAAACTAGGCGATTATTGAACAGATTACCTCGCGTACCTAGCTCGTAGCTGCTGCCGCGCTCGGCTTCCAGGTTTCTATTCAGACTACCATCGGAAGGTCGAATCTCTTCCTCGCTGGGGGGCGAAAATCCGCTGCTCACGCTGGCATAGGCGGATATCTGGGAGGTAATTTCCTTGAGCAGCGCCACCCGCGGCGACACCACCGGCTGAAAGTTGCGCCGAAACGCAAAGCTATCCGGCCGCGCCGCCGCATCCGACACCCGCGCAATGCGGTAGCGCAACCCGTTCAGACTGGCGCCCGCCGTAAGCAGAAAATTTGCGGGCAGTTCCCAGTCGGCCTGCGCGAAACCGAAGCCCACGCTGGTACTGATTTCATCATCGTAGCGTAAGGGGCCGGGCGTGCCGCGGCGGTTTTGGTAGTTGCGTGCGTTTTCGAAGCTATTTTGAAATTCGCCCCCTGCGCTTAGCCGCAACAAGCGGCCCGCCAGCGCGGCGCGGTAGCCGAACACGGATCGCCCACCCCAGCCCAGCGAAGTATTGCGCTCCAGATCAACCAGAAACGGCGTTTTGATGGTGGTGCCCGAGGCGTAGAGTGTCGTCTTGTTCGACCAGCGGCTTGTGAACTGATAATCGTGGGTTACGCCCAGCAGCGCCGTCCGCGACGCGTAGCCCGCCCGCTGATCTACGGTGCCAAGCTGAGTGCCCACGGTTGGCCGGGCCTGGCGTGGGTTCTGCTCAAACTGCGCTCTGGTCAGGCTGCCAGGAATCTGATAATCCAGATCAGTATAGAGGGCGCTTACGCTTACAGTGCGCTGCTCCGAGGGGGCAAATTCACCGTCCAGAGTCAGCACATCACGGCGCAGGGCGCTATTCTGGCGGTAGCCATCAAGAGTTTGACGCGTGTATTGGGCACGCAAACTGGCTTTAGCCGAGCCGGTTTCGGCCGCTACTGAGTAGCGCCGGAGCCCGAAGCTGCCCGCCGTGAAGCCGGCCTGCACCCGCGCCTCGTCGGGCGCGGGCCGACGGGTATTGAGCAATATGGCGCCGCCCGTTCCGGCTCCGTACACGCTGCCCGCCGGCCCTTTTATTACCTCAATACGCCCAATAGAAGCCGGATCGAGCAAGTTGAGCGGACTGCTGCCGCTGGCTTCAGTGAAAGGAATATCATTGTAGTAAAGCTTCACGTTGCGCACCCCAAACGGGGAGCGAAGGGTGCTACCGCGTACGCTAAGGCGGTAGCTGGCCGTGGCCCGCTCCTCCAGCCGCACGCCCGGCAGCGTGTTCACGGCTTGGGTCAGGGAGGTTTGATTGAAGCGGTCGATAACAGTGGCGTCGAGCACGCTCACGCCGGCCGCCGTGCGCCGCAGCGGCAGGTTCTGGCCGTAGCCGACCACCGTGGCCTCGGGCAAGCGCACGGTGCGGGCGGTGTCGGGGGTCTGGGCGCGAGAAGGAAGCTGAAGCAGCAAGAGCAGCGGCAGGAGCTGGCAGTAACGAAGAAGCATTGGGGAAGTGTAGCGTAACCCTTGCCCGAACGGGAAACCAGCGACACAGGTTGGTAAAAAAGCCCCCAGACTGATTTATACCGTTCATATATTCCCTCATTACGCTGAGCAGGCTTCCTTTTACCGGATTTCTGATTTTTGATTACTCCCTATGAAGTCCAAGCCCCCTGCTCCTGTCATCGTTTTCATCACGGGTGCTTTCGTGACGACTAGCTGCTGGGATCAGTAGAAACTGTTTTTCGAAGGTGAGGGCTACACATGCTATGCCCTGCCCTGGCCCCACAAGGATGCCCCGGCAGCGGCGCTACGCCGCCAGCATCCGCACTCGCCCATCGCGCAAAACGGCCTGCACGACGTGCTGAAGGTATACACGGATTGCATTGCTCAGCTACCAGCCAAGCCTATCGTTATCGGGCACTCCTACGGCGGGCTCATCGTGCAGCTTTTGTTGCAGCAGGATGCGGCGGAGGCGGGTGTGGCCATTGAGTCGGCACCGCCGCTGGGCGTGGTGGCGCTGAGCTGGACGCTGGTGCGCTCGGTGCTGCCCATGCTGGGTTTGTTTTCCTCCTCCAAAACCACCTTTCTGCCCAGCTTTACGCAGTGGCAGTACGCTATTGCCAATGGCCTGCCGCTAGCCGATCAAGAGTCCTCCTATGAACGCCTAGTGGCCCCGGAATCGAAGAAAGTAATTCGGGAGGCTCTTAGCCTGCGGGCTCGCGTTGATTTTCGCCGGCCGCACGCGCCGCTACTGTTTCTGGCCGGCGGCACCGACCGAATTATGCCCCCCGCGTTCAACCGCGCCAACTTCCAGCGCTACCGCCATGCGCAGTCCGTCACCGACTACCACGAGCTGCCCGGCCGGTGCCACGCCATGCTGGGCCAATCTACCTGGCGGGAAGACGCAACGTTTGTGCTGCGCTGGCTAAGTAAGATGGAATTGGCCACAGTCACTTTCCGGGCTTAGAAACGGGTATACGCATCTACAAAACTGCGGTATCTCGCGTGCTGATGCTAGAATAGTAACTGTCATGCAGAGCGGCAGCGAAGCATCTCGCGTGCTGACGAAGGATTAGTAATCAGTCGTCAGCACGCGAGATGCTTCGCTGCCGCTCTGCATGACCGCCTTTATCAAAACTAGCTTAGGAATATTGGCTTATTCTTACCTTACATCACCTCACGCACCATCTTCACTCATGCTTTACATCCCGCGCCGCCACCGTCGTAAACTGCTGCTTCCGCCGGGCCTGCTGGCGCTGGCGTTTCTGCTGTTGCTGGGGTGCGGAGTGATTGCGCCCATTGTGAAAGAACGCACTAAGGCGATTTTACAAATGACAACACCTGTACTTCCTCCGGCGGATGAATATGAGAGAAAATACTGGGTATCTACTCAAGAGCTAGTGAACATGCGAAGATGGATAAACTTTGAAATAACTGGCAACTCGCTTTTGGATTGGTTTAACTGGCAACAGGCTCAGCATAATATACTGAATTTGCACAATTCATCAGACTCAATTAGTGGCACAAGAATCTATTTTCGTCAGAGTGCTAAATATGAGTACATGATAAGAGCTCTTTCTTATCTAAATGAAATTGGTGTAAGAAAGTATGTATTAGATATGCGTACGCCTGTTACAACATTATATGCATTAGAAGTACCCCAAAGAGGCGTTTTATTCACTTGTGGAACCGATACAGGTGAAGTTTTTGATCTTACTACACATTTCAAGGAAGCGTTTGACAAACTAATGCTCAAATACAATCTGCAATTGGCAGATTTGTCCTCTTGGTTTATCGCAGGATTAGCACTTGTGATAATGTCAATTAGAAAGCTAGCCGCGTCAGCTTTTTCGTAACATAACCTTATACAGTTGAGTTGAATAGAACGACCTTATCTATTCAGCTATGACCATTCTTAAAAATACGCTTACCGCCGCGGCGCTTTGCTCGGCCCTGACTGGTGCTGCTCAGAACGATTACCAGAAAACCGTAACGGCTTCCTACAAAGGCAATATCTTCAAGCCCGGCCAGGTGGAAGCCACCGACGCCCGCGTGGCGCAGTTGAAAGCCCCCGCTGGCTTCGCCGTCACCAAGTTTGCCGACAAGCTCGAAAAACCCCGGATGCTGGCTGTGGCGCCCAACGGCGACGTGTACGTGAGCAACCGCGACAAAGGCACCGTCACGCTGCTGCGCGATACCAACAAAGACGGCAAAGCCGACCTCACCAAGCAAGTAGCCCAACGCGATAATCTGCACGGCTTGGCTTTAAAAGATGGCAAGCTCTACATAGCCGCCGTGCGCGAAGTGTACGCCGCCGACGTGAAGGCTGATGGCACGCTGAGTGAGCTAAAAACGCTCTACAAAGACCTGCCCGACGCCGGTCAGCACCCCAACCGCACCCTCAACTTTGGGCCCGATGGCAAGCTCTACCTCTCTGTGGGCAGCACCTGCAACGCCTGCGACGAGCCCAACAAGGAAAACGCTACCCTGCTGGAAATCAAGCCCGACGGTTCCGGCCGGCGCGTGGTGGCTAAGGGTTTGCGCAATACTATCGGCTTCGGCTGGCACCCTACTACCAAAGTGCTCTACGGCTTCGACCACGGCATCGACTGGCTCGGCGACGAAGACCAGCGCGAGGAGCTAAACGAGATAAAAGAAGGCGCCGACTACGGCTGGCCCTTCGTGTTTGCCGACGGCAAAGCTAACCCCGCCGACGAGCCGCCCCGCGGCCTGACCCACGAGCAGTATGCAGCCAAAACCGAGAAGCCTAAGCTGCTCTATACCGCTCACTCGGCTCCGCTGGGAATGGTATTCAACACTGGGGGGCAATTTCCGAAGGAATACCAGAACGACGCCTTCGTGACCATGCACGGCTCCTGGAACCGCGCCGAGCCCAGCGGCTACAAAATCGTGCGCGTACACTTCAACGACCAGGGCCAACCCGAAAAGTTCGAGGACTTCGTGACGGGCTGGCTGGTGAATAACAACAAGGAGCAGTTCGGCCGGGTGTGCGGCATCGCTCAGCACGCCGACGGCTCCCTATTGGTTTCCGATGACGCCAATGGAGTGATTTATCGGGTAGCGTATGCTGGAGCCGCGCCGGGGGCAAATCTGGGAAGAAAACGCAAACAGGTAGTTAAGATCAAAGATCAAAACAATTGTTGGCAATTACTTAAATTAAGTTGCGGAGCTGGGCTAGTTCCGCAACTTGAGTTACTTACTCCCAAATGCAGTTCGCTTCCGTTAGAATAATAGGCTGGCCATCCGTAATCACAATGGTATGCTCGTGCTGGGCCACAAAGCTGCCGTCTTTGGTGGCCAGCGTCCAGCCGTCGGGGAGCTGATGAGCTAGGCTGGCACGGGTGGAGATAAACGTCTCGACAGCCACCACTGATTTCTTCTTGAAACGCTTCAAGTTGTAGCGGTCGTAGTAGCAGGGTATTTCCGTGGGCTCCTCATGCAGGCTGCGCCCGATGCCGTGCCCCACCAAGTTCTTAATCACCCGATAACCCGCTTTGCGCGCTTCGCCTTCAATTAGCCCGCCGATATCAGCAATGCGTACGCCGCCGCGAATGCGGCTGAGAGCGGTGCGTAAGATCTGCCGGGAGGCATCGACCAACGGCTGGTGATTGTGAATATCAGCCCCGAGCACAAAGGAGCCGCCGTTATCGGCCCAGTAACCGTCCAGCTCCGCCGACACGTCAATGTTCACCAGGTCGCCGTGTTGCAGCACCTTATGAGCCGACGGAATGCCGTGCGCCACTTCGTTATTCACGCTGATGCACGTCCAGCCGGGAAAGCCATAGGTAAGCCGCGGAGCCGATTTAGCCCCTAATGCCGCCAGAATACGTCCGCCGTATTCATCTACCTCTTTGGTCGTCATACCCGGCTGGGCATACTCGCGCATTTGCTTCAGGGTGGTGCCTACGGCTTCGCTGATGCGCTGAAGACCGGCTAATTCTACGTGCGAGGTGATGGACATGGGGCAAAGGGTTTGGCTCTCAGATGTTGTTGCTGGTCCGCAACTTGCGTTATTTAAGCTTGGCGACGGGCGTTTTGCTGGTCATCACGCCGGCGGGTATCGTTTGAGCGGCGGCAATGTTGTCGAGGCGACTGGGTTTGGTGGCCTCGTCGCGGCCGGCGGCCAGCAATAGTTGACCGTGCTTGGCGTAGTCGTTCCAGCGGCGGCGGAAGGCGGGCTGCTCGTCGGTGGCCTTCGGAAAATAAGCCCATTCTTCTACTAGGTTGGTGGCTTTATTGACCAGTATCTCGTAGCGGTTTTGGGGCGTCACGCCTACGTTTTTGAAGGTCATTTGCAGGATGTCGGCCGCGGCGCCGTCCATGGTTTTGCCTTCGCCTTTGTACGTCAGCGTCACGCCGGAATCTTTGAGCTTAAAGGGCATCACGAGCCAGTAGGAGTTGTTTATCCAGATGGGCGTGAGCCGGTCGAGCACTTTTTGGCCGGCGGGCGTGGCCGAAATATCCTGGCCGCGGCTGTACACTTCGCCTTTCTTGGTGTTGAGGTTGTAGTTGGCTACCAGCGTGTCGCGTTCCCAGTGAAAGTCGCCAGTGTATTTGTCCCAAATCTGATATTGCCCCCCAAAGAAGCTCCAGGCCAAATAGCGGGTATTGCGCCAGGCATCGTAGCCGCCCATGGCGTTCATTACCTTATCGGCAATAGCGATGGCCTTTGGATCGGAGCCGGCCTGGTCGAACCCTTCGGCGGCTGGGTAAGACCCTTTCTTCGTCTGCGTTTTTTGGGCCTCAGCCGAGCCAGTCAGCATCAGCATACTGAAAACGGCAACGGCAGCCAGGCGCGGAAATAAAGAAAACGGACGCATAGAATAAGGTAATAAAGTGGGTAGAGGCCAAGAGCGGCGGCACTGCAAGATACAGCCAAGTTTCGTCCTTTAGCACAGCACGAGTCCGCCGCAGAACGTCATGCAGAGCGGAGCGAAGCATCTCGCGTGCTGACATTAGTTTACTATTGCAACGAAGCGGGCGAGATGCTTCGCGTTGCTCTGCATGACCGCCTTTTAGCTCACAACCTCTGCCCACGAGCTGCTTCGCTGCGCGCTGCATGACGTTCTTTTTGTGCTAGCCCCGTGGTATAATTCATCACTAAATAGGCAGCTTTTGTAGCTTTGAACTTCTATGGCCGCCCTCCCACCCGACCTGCGCAAAGCGCTGCTGAGTTTGCCCCAAAAGGAAAAAGATCAGCTCCTTACCCGCCTCGTAAGTCAGGACGCGGTGCTTACGGAGCAGCTGGCTTTCCGCTTGCTCGAAGGCCCGGAGGCGCTGGACGACCGCCGCACCTTTCTGCGCACCCAGATCGATGACCCCATTCGCGGCTACCACCAAACGCCCAATGACCTGCTGGTGATTGTGCGCCAGCTACAGGCACGGATTGGCTACCACGCCAAAATTACGGGCGACACTTTCGGCGAAGTAGAGCTGACGGTGCGCCTGCTCAACCGCGTATTAGAACACCAGCCCGCCACCGTGGCTCGCCTGCACGGACCCACCCAACCGCTGCTTCAGCACCTGGCCCGCCGTGCGCAGGAGGCTCTGCGGCAAGCGGAGAAGCTCCACCCCGACTATCACCTGGAGCTGGCCGATGACGTTAACCTGCTGCTCACCGGCCTGTGGGCATCGGGGGCGGCACCGCTGGCGCGGGAGCTGGGCCTGCCGCCGCGCTGGGGGGCAATTTGACGCCTAGCTTCCTGATAAATCAATAATGAAGAAGTAAGGACGACGACCAACTTCCTCCTGACCAAGCAGAGTATATTTCCGCTAAGCGAAATTTGGGGTGGTTGTAGACGTTGGCGGGCATCCTTTATTTGGCAAAAACAGTACATAGAAACAGTTCCTCCATCTATTATCCGGTGGTGAGCCCGCGCGGGCTGCCGCTTTTGCCGAACCTATATGTCGTACACTCCCAAACCCGAAAATATGCGCGTGCCCAACCACCTCTCCGACGCTGAGCTGCAACAGGCATTGGATGAGTTGGATAGCAAAATCAAGACGCTCCAAAACCGCGCCCACGCCACCACAGCCAGCTCGCACCACACCTACCATGAGCACGTGGCGGCCCTGGAAGTAAAGCGTGCCAAGCTGGCCGAAATGCTGGGCCGGGATACCGACAGCACAAAGCGCGAATCCAGCACCTGGGACGAAATCCGGCGCGGCATTGATACGCTGCGCGACGATTTGCGCAACCTGATTTAAAGTGGTGAAATTGTGAGGGGTAAAGTTGTGAAAGTTTATGCTTGTTGTTTTCAGCACTTCGCAACTTCACTCCTCATAACTTCACTCTTCGCACCCTCACAATTTGCTATGAAAAACATCTTCTCCCTGGCTGCTTTCGCCGCCTTACTCCTGCTGTTGCCGGCCTGCACAGCCCAGGAAAGCTATCAGAATGCCGCCAGCTGCGCCGAAGTAGAAATCGGTATGACGCAGGAGCAGGTACGCCGCATAATGGGTGAGCCTACGGGCCGCGACACCACTACTGCACCGGGCCAAACGTGGTCTTACCTCTTCGGCAGCGCTACCGACACTACTCCCATCCGCATCGAGTTTGGCGACGATGGGAAAGTCAAAGCTAAGCAGTGCGCGCCCGAAGCGTCCGGCTCCGAGCGCCCGACAGGCAACTAAGCTCATCAAGCTTCAGTCTTATAGAAAAGCCCCCAAGTCGCTTGGGGGCTTTTCGTGAAATACGCTTTTTCCATTCAGCCGATTTATTCACCACTAATCCGCCGCAGTTACCGTTCACTGAAATTCCGTTTCCGGGGGCAAATCCACGACTAGGTTTGAGTCAGTCATTCATCTCAACCCTTACAGCCGTGAACCACTTTTCCTCCTTCCGCCAGTATTGCTACTCGCTCATTCTGCTTTTGCTGCTGAGCTTCTGCCTGCCGGTTCTCCTTTTTGCTGCCGACAATCCGGCCGCGCATCCATCTTTTTCGGTGAAAGTAACGGGCAAAGGCCGGCCGATGCTTCTGATTCCGGGCCTCACCTGCCCCGGCGCCGTGTGGGACGAAACGGTGGCGCGCTACCAGAAGCAGTACCAGTGCCACGTAGTTTCGTTAGCGGGCTTTGGGGGCCAGCCGGCGCAGGCAGCCGTGCCGGAGCATCTGCTCCAAAGCGTCCGCGACGAGCTGCTCACCTACATCAAAACCCAGAAGCTAAACCGGCCAATAGTGCTGGGACACAGTCTGGGGGGCTTTTTGGGCCTTTGGATGAGCACCACCGCGCCGGACGCCATCGGGCCGCTGGTTATCGTCGACTCGCTCCCTTTCCTGGCGGCCGTGCAGAATCCGGCCCTTACTGCCGAAGCCGCCAAGCCGATGGCCGAAGGAATGCGCCAGCAAATGACGGGGGGCAAAATGCCCGTGGCCGCGCAGCGCCAGATGGTAGCCGGCCTGATAACCGACACGGCCCGCATCACTCAGGCCACGCGCTGGGGCCAGGCCTCCGACGCCCGCACCGTGGCCCAGGCCATGTATGATATGTACACCACCGACCTGCGCGCCGACCTGGGCCGCATACAACAACCTGCGCTGGTGCTTGGCGCCTGGGCTGCCTACAAAGCCTACGGCTCGACCAAAGAGAGCACCCGCGCCATTTTTGCCCAGCAATACGCCAAGCTGCCCCAGCATCGCATCGACATGTCGGAGGACGGCAAGCACTTCCTGATGTGGGACGACACGGCGTGGTTTTTCGCCCAAACCGATGCATTTTTAAAGCAAAATGGTATTGCCAAAAAATAGCGGTTTCCCTCCTTCTGCACCGTCAATCAGAAGTGTAGCTGAATGCTGGTGTAGAAGGCAATATTACTCACTGAAAAAGCCCTGAAAATCAACTAGCAATGGTACTCGAAAAGGACTTCACAGCGCTGAAGCTGGAACTGTCGGTGAAGGCAAAAAACGGCGTTGATTTTATTGTGGCGGCCAGCATATTGTGGTCAGTTATTACCGTTATCTGGATGCAGCCGAACCCGCCGGGTCGCAATGCGCTATTCACGCTTATCGTTGGGGGCGCGATGCTTCCTTTGGCGCTTACTTTTTCTAAAATATTCAAGACCAATTGGAAGGTAAAAAGCAATCCGCTGCAGCCATTGGGCTTGTGGCTGAATTTTGCTCAGCTCTTTTATTTTCCTTTTCTATTTTTTGTTTACATAAAACAGCCTCAATACTTTATCATGACTTATGGCATTATAACCGGCGCCCACTTTTTTCCTTACGCCTGGTTTTATAATGTAAAAGCGTACGCGATTATGGCTGGCGTTATTGCCTTTGGCTGCATGTTTATCGGCTTAAATGTTACTGTCGAAGACCTGTATTTAATTCCGCTTTTTGTCACCGTTTCGCTTGTGGTCCTGAGCCTTATGATTTCTGTTTCTTACCAAAAAAACAAAGTGCTTTATAGCGGCCTTGCTGCACCCGTAAATCAGCCGGCAAAAGAGCAATTTGCTTAACTTAATTGACCGTCATGCAGAGGCGGAGCCGAAGCATCTCGCGGGCTGATGTTGTGGTGGTAATTACCTAAAAGAACGTCATGCTGAGCGAAGTTGAAGCATCTCTACTGGTTAGTAGAATCAATACCATTGCAACGAAGCGGTAGAGATGCTTCGACTTCGCTCAGCATGACAATTACTGTGGCAACATCAGCCCGCGAGATGCTTCGGCTCCGCCTCTGCATGACGGTCGATTAGCTAATATGCTAGCTTAATAGTCACACTTGGTGTATAATTCAGCTTCGTTTTAGCTCGACACTTCCCTATGTCCTTTTCATTCTCCCGACGTCGGCTTTACTGGACCTTGCAGATTGTATGCTGGGGGCTATTTGGGGCATTAGGCACCTTAATTATTGTGCTCACAGGGCAGAAGATTACGCCTGGCATGCTGGCGACGCAGGCGTTTATGATGGGCCTTTACATCGCCACCACGCACGGCTTGCGTGCGCTTATTCGGCGAGGCAATTGGCTGAAGCTGTCGGTGCCGAAAGTATTGCTGCGGTTACTGCCGCTCAACCTAACACTCGCTTTGTTGACGCAATGTGTGGTCTGTGTACTGATGATTTATGGATTGAAAGTCTTCACTTTGGAGCAATTCCGGTGGAGCTACCTGCTGCTGTACACCTTAAACATGAACTTCGTATTCTGGCTTTGGTCGGGTTTGTACTTCAGCCTTCATTACCTCGACAACTACAAGCAGGCCGACATTGATAAATGGAAGCTAACTGCCGCCGTGCGCGAAGCCGAGATGCGCACGCTCAAGGCCCAAATCAATCCGCACTTCATGTTCAATGGCCTGAACAACATCCGGGCCCTGGTGACGGAAGACCCGCTCCGCGCCCGCGAGATGATTACGCACCTGTCGGATTTGCTGCGCTACTCCATTCAACTCAACAGCACCGAGCAGGTAACTCTGGCCCGCGAGCTGGAAATTGTGGAGCATTATCTGGAGCTGGAAGCGGTGCAGCTGGAGGAGCGCCTGACCTATTCTCTCGATATAGACCCTGCCGCCTTGGAGGTGCTTATTCCGCCCATGACCTTGCAGCTTTTGGTGGAAAACAGCATCAAGCACGGCATCGCGCCCCGGCCCGCTGGGGGACAAATTACCATCAGCGCCCGCCTCAACGACGCCCACGAGCTGCTATTGGTGAAGGTGCGAAACACGGGCCGCTACCTGCCCATTCCCGGCCACGAGGGCGTAGGGCTGCGCAACGCACGCGAACGGCTGCAACTTTTATTTGGCCAGAAAGCCGGCCTTTCTATTGGCAATGACGCCACCACGCCTGATGTCGTGACGGCCCAGCTCCAACTTCCGCTCACCACCCAACTGCACCCGGCATGAACGCCCTGCTCATCGACGATTCCCGCCTGGCCCGCACCGAGCTGCGCCACCTCCTGCAAGCCTTCCCCGATGTAGCCGTGGTAGGCGAAGCCAAAAACGCCGCCGAAGCCCGCACCCAAATCCAGGTGCTCAATCCTGACCTTCTGTTTCTGGACATCCACATGCCCGGCGGCAGTGGCTTTGAGCTGCTGGCTTCTTTGGAAATTGCCCCCCAGGTTATCTTCACCACCGCCTACGACGAGTACGCTCTGCGCGCTTTTGAGGTCAACGCTTTGGATTATCTGCTCAAGCCAGTGCAGGAAAACCGCCTGGCCGCCGCCCTCGATAAAGCCCGCACCCAGAGTACAGCGCCGCCCATTTTGCCCCCCACCGAGCCCGCCGCCACTCCGCTCAATGCCAACGACCAGGTATTTGTGAAAGACGGCGAGCGGTGCTGGTTTGTACGCCTCTCCGACATTAAGCTGTTCGAAATCAACGGCAGCTACACTCAAATCTACTTCAACGACTGCCGTCCGCTCATTCCTCGCACCCTACAGCACCTCGAAACCCGCCTTGATCCTAAAGTCTTCTTCCGCGCCAACCGTCAGCAGATCATCAACCTAAAGTGGATTGACTCGATTGAGCCGTGGTTTAGCAACACACTTAAGATTAAGCTAAAAGACGGACCGGAGGTAGAAGTGTCGCGCCAACAGTCAGTGCGGTTTCGGGAGGTAATGAGCTTGTGAGGCCCTTCTGGCTTGTTCAACGGGGCCTCACCCCCGGCCCCCTCGCCTAGGGGTAACGCGCTTCAAGCGTTTGCGGGGGAGTCAGACGTCAGTCGTTCAACGCCGCACTTTCGGCTCGCGCCTCAAGTACGGCTACCCGTTCCATCAGCTAAGTTCAGCATCAAAAAAGCCCCCAGATATCTTCTGGGGGGCTTTTTTGCTTTATAAAACCAAGAAAAGAACGCGGTTGCGGTTGCGGAGGTGGCAGCCGACGTGGCCGCGGAGGCTGAGCGGCTGGCTCCCCCGCAAACGCTTGAAGCGCGTTACCCCTAGGCGAGGGGGCCGGGGGGTGAGGCCAATCGTTGCGCGGAGCCGGGGCCAACTAAACCGCCGCCGGCGCCGGCTCGCGGAAGCCAACCCAGGTAAAGCGCTTGATGACAAACTCAGGGTTTGTGAAGGAAGCGTTACCGGCCGGATTGCCGCCCGTCACGTGGAAATCGGAGAAGCCGGCGTTTTGGTTTACATAAATGCCCCCGTGAGGTTGAAACTTACCGGTGTGCCGGCCAGGCTCATCTCATCCATGATCTGCTCCTTTATTTCCTGGTCGGTGGTGTAGGCGCCGCAGCTAATTGCGCCGTGCTCCCGCGCCAGTTGGGCGGCCAAACGGATGCTTTCTTGGGTGTCTTTGGTCTTAATAACCAGCATAATCGGCCCAAACAGCTCCTTGCTATACTGCTCCACCTGGCTCGATTGCACCTCATAGATGCTCGGCGAGCAGGTGCGGGCATTCTGGAACGTTGGGTTGTTGACGGTGCCATGGGCCAGAATGCTGCGACCACCGTTGAGGGCCATCTGCTCTACCCGCTTCTGGGTGTCGGGATTTTGAATAGCGCCCAGCACGTGCGGACCAGCCTTCGGATTGGTAGCCAAGCCCGTAACGGCGGCAGCCAGCTTCTGCACCACTTCCTCATACGGAACCTGCGTACCATTCACGGTTACGCCGGTTTCGGGGATAAAGAAGTTTTGGGGAGCCGTGCACATCTGCCCCGAATACAGACTTACCGAGAAGGCCAGGTTTTGGGCTACCTTATCCAAATCGTCGCAGGAGTCGAGGATGATGCTGTTGACGCCGGTTTTTTCAGTGAATACGGTTTTGCCCTTTAGGCTTTCCACGTAGTCGCCAAACTGAGTACCGCCGGTGTAGTCGATGAGCTTCACGGCGGGGCTTTCGCAGAGGTCTTTGGTGATGAGGCGGTCTTCCGCGTCTACGGCCAGTTGGCAGATGTTAGAGTCGAGACCATTCTCAGCCAGTACCTTCTGCACTTCCGCCACCACAATGGCAATAGGCAATACCGCCTTAGGGTGCGGCTTGATAATGACGGGGTTGCCGGTTACCAACGAGGCGAACATGCCGGGCACCGTATTCCAGGTTGGGAAAGTGGAGCAGCCAATAACCAGCGCAACACCTTTAGGCACAGCGCGCCAGGTTTTTTGAAGCGTGATATTGTACTTGCCCATCGGCTTCTCCCAGGTTGTCTCCTCCGGGAAGCGCGTCTGCTCTTCGTAGCCAGCGGCAATGGCCTCTAAAGCCCGGTCAGCGGCGTGCGGACCTGATGCCTGGAAGGACATCATGTAGGCCTGCCCGGTGGTGTGCATGGTGGCGTAGGCAATTTCAAAAAACCGCTCCTTCATGCCATCCAATACTTCGGTGAGCAACGCGGCGCGCTGGGCGGGCTTCACTTTTCGCCACTCACCAAAAGCTTTCTCAGACCGCTCAATCAGGGTCTGGGGGGCAAAATAGGGATACTTAATGCCTAACGACTGTTGCTCATAAGGCGACTCTTCCTGACCAGCCCAGCCTTCGGGCTCGCCTTGCAGCAGCTCCGTGTAGTGCTGGTTGCGGCGGGCTTCGAAAGCTTCGCGGCCGAGGCGGTCGGCATCGGCGCCGTAGATCTCAGGCGAGGGGTTTTCGGGGAAATGAGCGAAGAAGGTACGGCCGTGTAAGGCCTTGATGGCCGTGTCGAGGGTGGACTGGTGTTTTTGGGTGGTTTCAGTCATTGTGGGGTCAAAAAAGTAACGTAGCTTGTAGATGGGTGCTGAGTGTCGTGTTTTCCTTGAAAAGTGAAACGGCGGCATGAAAAGTGTTTTCACTTTACAGAGCCTAAATTTACAGAATCCGCCCCGAACAGCCCCTATTGCATCTCGCGTATGAAGCCACGATTACTTGCTTTTATCTTTTTACTAAGTACCAGCCTGGGGCTAACGCGGACGGCTACCGCGCAACTAGGGGGAGCCCAGACGCCGGAGCCTGCTACCCAGCCGGGCACCCTGGTTTTCAAGCTTAAATCGGCCGCCGTTTCTGGTGCTCAGCCACCCGGAATTGCCCCCCAGCTGGCGGCGGCTTTGCGTGCGCTAGGGGCTACACGGGTTGAGCAAAAGTTTCCGCGGGCAGTTCCGCCCACTGCTTACCAACCCGGCTCCGTGGAGCTGCGCGGGGTGTATCAGGTCTGGTTTGCGCCTTCTGCCCCACTCCAAAAAGCCCGCTTTACTTTGCTTCAGACGGGCACCCTGGAATACGCCGAGCCTCTTTACGACCGTGGCCTCCTGCGTCAGCCCAATGACCCTTTTGCTGATTCAACGCGTAGCGATGGCCAATTTTACCTTAAAAACATTCGGGCTTACCGTGCCTGGGATGTGACGCAGGGCGATACCAGCGTCGTGATTGGGGTGCTGGATACGGGCATCGTCTTCTCGCACGAGGACATGCAAGGCCAGATAAAGTACAATTACGCCGACCCCATTGATGGAATCGATAACGACGGTGATGGCTACATCGACAACTTTCGTGGCTGGGACTTTGCCGATCAGGACAACAACCCATCGATCAGCGGTACCCGCGACCATGGCTTGCTGGTGGCCGGTCCGGCCACGGGGCGAGCCGACAATAAGCGGGGCATTGCGGGGGTAGGCTTTAAAAGCAAGCTGATGCCGATCAAAGTGTTCTCAAATAGACCTGGGGGGCCTTTTGGCGGCGGCTTTGAAGCAATCGTATATGCTGCCGACCACGGCTGCCGGGTCATCAACGTATCCTGGGGCTCGGTGGGGGGCCGGTCGCAGTACGAGCAGGACGTGATTAATTACGCCGCCATCAACCGCGATGCTGTGATTGTGGCTGCGGCCGGCAACGACGGCCGTGAGCTGGACTATTACCCGGCCAGCTACGAGAATGTAGTCTCGGTGGCCGCTCTTACCGCCCAAGACACGCAGGACGCGACCTACAGCTACCACGTTACCCTATCGGCGCCAGGCCGCGACATTCTGACCACCCGCTACGTGACCGACAGCGCTTACGCGGCCGTGCGCGGCTCCTCGTTTGCGGCCCCTATTGTGGCGGGCGCGGCGGCCTTGGTGCGGGCGCGCTTTCCGCAATACTCGGCGGTGCAGGTAGCTGCGCAGCTGCGCCAGACCACGGATGACATCTATGGTTTGGCGGCCAATGCGCCTTTTCGTGGGAAGCTGGGCACGGGCCGCCTGAATGTGCACCGCGCCGTAGCCCTCACCGACCGGCGCCAGGTGCGCGTTGTGGCCAGCCGATTTGCCCCTCAGCGCACGTATTTCCGCCCCGGCGAGGCTGTGCGCCTGACCACAGAGCTACAAAACCAGCTTCGGGCAATATCAGGGCTTACGGTCACGCTCACGTCGCTTTCGCCCTACCTGAGCGTGCAAAGCGGAACGTTTGCGGTGGGCTCGCTCGTCACGCTGGGCCGCGCTACCAATACCGCTTCGCCTTTTTTGCTGACGGTAGCGGCCTCGGTGCCCCCAAACACCCGCGCTACGCTTCGGTACAATTTCACCAGCACCGATGGCTACACCGATGAGCAATTGCTGGAGGTAGTGCTCAATCCTGATTACGTAGTACTCGATGCCGGCAACCTGCATGTCTCGTTGAACAGTCGCGGCAATCTGGCCTTCGATGATGCCTACTCTACGGTGGGAGCCGGCGTAACCTATCAGGAGGGCCCTTCGCTGTTGGCGGAAGGCGGATTGCTGGTAGGCACCTCCCCTACCCGCGTTGCCGACCGGATTCATAATGACCAAAGTAGTGGCGGGCGGTGGCGTATTGACGAAGACTTTCAAGCGCTTAGCCAAGTGGCCTTGCGCGCTCAGCCAGTGCGGGCTACCCAGGAAGCGGAGGCCAACTTCGTAAATTTGCCCCCACCGGCGAGCTGGGCGCATCGTCCGTGGGGGTGCGCATCCGGCAACGGGCTGCGGCCTGGACCGATGCGCCGCACCGCGATTACGTTGTGCTCGAATACAAGCTCACTAACATAACGCCGGACACGCTACAATCGCTGCACGCGGGCCTTTACCTCGACTGGGACCTGCCGCCGGCCATCAGCCGCAATCTGGCCGAGTGGGATGCCGCTGGTAGCTTCGGGTACGTGCGCGCCACTGGCCCCACCTCCCAATATACTGGCGTGAAGCATCTGGGTGGTGGCACGCCAACGTATTACGCCATCGACAACGAGGTTGTAACGGATGAGCCTGTAACCATGGGTAACGGCTTCAGCACAGCCGAGAAATATGCCGCCCTGAGCAGCGGCACCACCAGGCGCACAGCCGGTGCCATAGCTGGCAGCGACGTATCGCAGGTAGCGGGCGCCAGCTTGGGTACACTGGCTCCCGGCGATTCTATCAAGGTGACGTTTGCGTTGCTGGGGGGCAATTCTTTGCTGGATATACAAGCGGCGGCGGCGGCGGCCCAGAGCCGGTATCGGGCGGTGGTGCTGCCTACCCGCACGGCAGCCGCCACTACGGCGTGGCAGCTCTACCCAAACCCGACCAGCGGCAAGGTACGCCTGGAAGTGCCCGCTGGCTTTGGGGCTAATACGCTGACCGTACATAATGCACTCGGCCAGGAGCTTATGCACCAGACTCTATCTCCCACCCAATCCGCTACAGACCTGAATATGGCGGATCTGCCCAATGGCTTTTACGTGGTTCAGATCAGTGGCCTGGGGGGCAATTTGCAGCGACGGGTTGTAGTGCGGCGCTAAGCCTTGCCACCCAGGCCATACAGCTAGCCTCAACAGAACGCTGGCTACCTGTTGGTGTCATCAGTAAAACGCCCGGCAGAACCGGGCGTTTTTATGCGCTATAATGTAACCCAGGAGTTGTGCATTGCCCATTGGTTTGGCAGCCACCTCACCGCATTTAAGCGCGCCGCAAATACTCCTACAGGCGCGGTGGCAGCGACCGCACCAAAGCCGACTTTTTGGTCACCAATGCATGAATAACGTGCGTCACTACGCCCCACACATCCAGGCGCGCCCCGGCCAGTACCTCCAATGCTGGATAGTCTTCGTTTTCCGCTTCAAGCCAGATACGGTCGTCGCGCAGGCGCAGGCGCTTCAGCGTATGCTCACCGTCGACCACGGCCACCACGATATGCCCATCGGTGGGCGAGATGGCACGGTCGACAGCAATCAGGTCGCCGGCAAAGATGCCTGCCCCCACCATCGAGTCGCCCGTAACGCGGGCCAGGAAAGTGGAAGCGGGGTTGGTAAACAAATGCCGGGACAAATCGAGGGCTGCTTCCTGATGGTCATCGGCCGGTGCAGGAAAGCCAGCCGGCACCGGACAGGCATAAAATGGCAACTCGAGATTCAGGCTCTCCAGCGGAAAATCATAGATCAGAACAGCACTCATCAGCTAGGGGCGGCTTGTACCTGCCCGGGCTGCTATTTACTAAATAAATTAGTAAATAGTTCCGTCTATCTTATTTAAAACCTTGATTAAACAATTTGATTAGCGTAAGGCTTATATATTTAGACAAGCCTAAATTAAACCCTGAGATATATTTACACTCTATATATGTACTGAGATTAGGTGTCAAATTTGACTAATATTTTTAGCTTATCAAGAAAATCAGTATCTTTGTATATGTCGAAAGTAAAGCTTCCTACCCCGCTTCCTGTTCAGCAATACGCACGGTGCGTAGATGACAGCCGCCGCCCCGCCGACTACATCGGCGACTGGCCCACGGCCCAGCAGGTGTACCCGGTACGTGTGCTTCCCAACGCCCGTACCAGGCAGCCGCAGGTCCACGTTTTAGGCTTTTACGCCGAGCGTCCTTATGGTGCATTTGCCCCCCACCGCTTCGAAATGGTGGCGCAGGTGTGGTTGAATTAACCAATTCACTTTTTCGTCAACTCATCTTAGCCTTTCGGCTGCTTCCCTGTATCGGGAGCAGCCGTTTTTGTTTTTACCGGCTGGCTAATTAATGGTCGGGCTTGGGTGAGTTTCTATGCTGGGGGCATTTCTGCCTTCCCTATTCGGAGGCTGGCTTCGCTTATAATTTAAGTTGGCAGTACATCGCCTTTTCGCGGCCAAATCATGGCTGATATTTTCGGCAGCCATTCCAAGAATATATTTGGAAATAATTTTCCCTTATGGAACAGCCCAACGAACAGATTTACAGCATTCCGGCTCCCTACCGCCGCATGGAAAACATGCACATTCTCTTCTGGCTGCTAAAAGATATTGGCTGGTGCATTATCTGGAAGCCGCTTGCGCTCAGCATGATTATTCCAACGCTGAGTATTGCCCTGATTATCACCTGGCGCACCCGCACCATCAAGGCTGAGCTGGCCCACAACCTGGCCATCGTGTTCTGGATTAGTGCCAACTCCTACTGGATGATCAGCGAGTTTTTCAACTTCGAAGCCGTTCAGGTGTGGGGCAGTGTTACCGGCAAGCACATGGCGCTGATTCCGTTTCTGCTGGGCCTTTTGACTTTGCTCTACTACTATCTGGTGCAGAAGCCACGCGAGGCTCGGCTGGAGCCAGTGGTTACTGTGTAGATTCACTTTGTGAAGACTAAAGGCTTGTATGAAGCGTTTGGCTAATGAACATAAAAAAGCGGCTTCTCTGAATAGAAAAGCCGCTTTTTTTAAGCAAAGTCGAATCTTACTTCTGCGACAACTCAGCCGCACCCGATTCCTTTAAGCGAATCAGGTTCAGCGCCGAACCAGCCTTGAACCACTCAATCTGACCTTGATTGTAGGTATGGTTCAGGTTGATCAGATCCGTATCGCCGTCGGCGTGGTGCAGACGGGCCTGAATCTGGCTGCCGGGCGCGAAGCTCGTCAGACCAATGATATCAATCACGTCGTTTTCCTCGATCAGGTCGTAATCGGCCTTATTGGCAAAAGTGAGCGCCAGCATGCCCTGCTTCTTCAGGTTGGTTTCGTGAATACGAGCAAACGACTTCACAATAACCGCCCGTACGCCCAGATGGCGGGGTTCCATGGCAGCGTGCTCACGCGAAGAGCCTTCGCCGTAGTTCTCATCACCCACGACCACCGAGCCAATACCCATCGACTTGTAGGTGCGAGCTACCTGCGGCACAGTGTTGTATGGATTGCCTTGGGTTACCTGATCCCTCACAGAATTGGCCTCGCCGTTGAAAGCGTTGGTAGCCCCGATGAGCATGTTGTTGGAGATGTTGTCCAAGTGACCACGATACTTCAGCCACGGGCCAGCCATGGAAATATGGTCGGTGGTGCACTTGCCCTGCGCCTTGATGAGCAGGCGCAACCCTTTCAGGTCAACTCCTTCCCACGGCTTGAAGGGCTCCAGCAGCTCCAGGCGGTCCGACTCCGGATCAACGATTACCTGCACGCCCAGGCCATTCTCGGCGGGCGCCTGGTAACCGGCATCTTCCACATCGTAGCCCTGGGGGGCATTTCTACGCCCGTTGGCTCATCCAGTCTCACCTGCTGACCATCTTTGGTTGGCAGCGTGTCGGTGAGCGGGTTGAAGGTCAGGTCGCCGGCAATGGCGAAGGCCGTCACGATTTCGGGCGAGGCCACGAAAGCGTGCGTGTTCGGGTTGCCGTCGTTGCGCTTGGCAAAGTTGCGGTTGAAGCTCGTGATGATGGAGTTCTTGCGCTTGGGATCGTCGGAGTGACGGGCCCACTGCCCGATGCACGGACCGCAGGCGTTAGCCAGCACCACGCCGCCCATCTGGGCAAACGTATCGAGCAAGCCGTCGCGCTCCACGGTATAGCGCACCAACTCAGAGCCAGGCGTTACGGTGAATTCTGCGTTTACCGTCAGGCCTTTCTGCACGGCCTGGCCGGCAATGGAAGCGGCACGGGTAATGTCTTCGTAGGAAGAGTTGGTGCACGAACCGATCAAGCCTACTTCCAGCTTTGCGGGCCAGCCATTCTCACGAACGGCCGCAGCAAACTGCGAGATTGGCCACGCGGCGTCCGGGGTGAACGGACCGTTTACATAAGGCTCCAGCGTGTTCAGGTCGATTTCGATCAGCTGATCGTAGAAGTTTGCGGGGTTGGCATACACCTCGTCGTCGGCGCGCAAGTGCTGGGCCACGCCGTTGGCGAGGTCCGCGATTTCGGCCCGGCTGGTGCCGCGCAGATAATCCGCCATCTTCTCATCGTAGCTAAACACCGAGGTAGTAGCACCGATTTCAGCGCCCATGTTGCAGATAGTGCCTTTGCCGGTAGCCGAGAGACTGTTTGCGCCATCACCGAAGTATTCAACAATAGCACCGGTACCGCCTTTCACGGTCAGGATGCCGGCTACGCGTAGAATCACGTCTTTGGCAGAAGTCCAGCCATTAAGCCGGCCGGTCAGCTTCACGCCAATCACTTTCGGGAACTTCAGCTCCCAAGCCATGCCGGCCATTACATCCACGGCATCTGCACCGCCCACGCCAATGGCAATCATGCCCAGCCCGCCCGCGTTCGGCGTGTGCGAGTCCGTCCCGATCATCATACCGCCGGGGAAGGCGTAGTTTTCGAGTACTACCTGGTGAATAATACCAGCGCCGGGCTTCCAGAAGCCGATACCGTATTTATTGGAAACAGAAGCAAGGAAATCATATACCTCACGGTTTTCCTCGTTGGCCTGAGCCAAGTCGGCATCGGCGCCTACGCGGGCCTGAATGAGGTGGTCGCAGTGTACGGTGCTGGGAACGGCGGTTTTGTCTTTGCCGGCCTGCATGAATTGCAGCAGGGCCATCTGGGCGGTAGCATCTTGCATGGCCACGCGGTCGGGGGCGAAATCGACGTAGGAAACGCCGCGCTCGTAGGCTTGCTGCACTTTGCCACCATATAGGTGAGCGTACAGGATTTTCTCGGTCAGAGTAAGCGGACGGCCAACGGCAGTGCGGGCGGCTTCGATGCGCTCGCCCATGCCAGCGTACACGGCCTGAATCATTTCTAAGTCAAACGCCATAGTCGGGAGGGAAAAAGGGTAAAGTGGTAGGCTTCTTAGAAGCAGTACGCAAATATAGGCGGCCGACGTTGCGGTGCATACATTTTATCTTTGCGAACCTATCTTGCTAAAACCTAAAATTGCCCCCCACAGTTTCAGTCTGTGTTTCCTTCGTATTTCCTCCTCTTTATGTCGCTGCGTTCTAAATTTTGCCCCCCAGCTTTAGCTACTGCCTTGCTGTTGAGCCTGGGGGCTTGCCAATCCAATTCCTCGTCTGAAAAAACCGCTGCTGTGCAAAACGAATCCGGCGCTGCTTCCGCCCTCAAGCCCGGCACGTGGCGCGCGGTACTCTCCACGCAGGGTCAGGAAATTCCGTTTTTGTTTGACGTGGAAGCCGTGGGGGGCAAATCTGTGGTGTATCTGCGCAACGGGGAGGAGCGCCTGAAGCTCGACGAAATCACCACGGCCGGCGACTCAACTACCATTACCCTGGGCGTATTCGATGCGGCCTTGGTTGTGCGTCCCGATGGAGCCGATAAGCTGAAAGGCACGTGGGTGAAGTACGACGCGCCGGAGCCGTATAGGGTGCCGTTCACGGCCACGCTTGGGGGGCAAAAATTATTCCCCGCCGCCTCGGGCAAGCCACAGTCGTTCGATGGTACCTGGAGCGTGACGTTTAAAGATAATGAGGGACAGACGTATCCTGCCGTGGGCGTGTTCAAGCAAAATGGCAGCGACATAAAAGGCACTTTCCTGACAACTACCGGCGATTATCGTTACTTAGATGGGCAAGTTGATGGCAATAAGCTCCAGCTTTCCACATTCGATGGCAACCACGGCTACTTGTTTACAGCCACGCGCAACAGCGACACGAACACTATCATCAACGGCGATTTCTACAGCGGCAAAAGCGGCCATGAAACCTGGACGGCCAAGCTCGACGCCAACGCCAAACTCCCCGATGCCAACTCGCTCACGTTCCTGAAGCCTGGCGAGAAAAAGCTCGACTTCAAATTCCCCAACATCTACGAAGGCGGTTCCATCTCCCCTTCCGACCCCAAGTACAAAGGCAAAGTAGTGGTGGTGCAGCTGCTCGGCTCCTGGTGCCCCAACTGCATGGACGAGACCAATTTTCTGGCTCCCTGGTACGAGAAAAATAAAAGCCGCGGCGTGGAAGTAATCGGCCTTGGCTTCGAGCGCAGCCCCGACCAGAAAAAAGCTGCCCAACGCCTCATTAAAATGAAGGAGCGCCTCAACGTTGGCTACGACCTGGCCGTGGCCGGCATCGCCGACAAAGACGCGGCCGGCAAAGCGCTGCCCCAAATCAACAAAGTGCTGGCCTTCCCCACTACCATCATTCTGGATAAAAAAGGCGACGTGCGGAAGATTCACACTGGCTTTTCCGGCCCCGGCACCGGCAAGTATTACGATGAGTTTGTAGCCGATTTCAACAAGACCATCAATCAGCTGGTGAAAGAGTAGAATTGGCTGCGCCTGAACAGCAAGAAGCCCGTTTCCTAGTCTGGAAACGGGCTTCTTGCTGTTTTAAAGAACTTATCAAACTGAGCAAACCAGCTAGTAGTCTGCTGTTACCTGAGCTGACTACCGCTGCCGCTCCAGCAGCACAATTGGCGCGTCGTGATAGGTAGTGCGGGCAAACTCCTGAAAACCGAATTTGCGGGCCAGGCTCAGGGAAGCCACATTTTCGGGGTCGATGATGCAGGTCAGGCGGGCGGTAGGGAAGCGGGGCTCGATCCAATCCAAAGCGGCTTGCACGGCTTGTGAGGCGTAGCCCCGGCCGTGCAGACGCGGATCGAGGACCCAGCCGCCCTCCAGGGTGCCTTTGAGCGAAGGCGTCAGGTCGCGCTGAAAATCGAAGAAACCCACCGAGCCGACGTACTGGCCCGTTGCTTTTTCCTCAATGGTCCAGCTTCCGTACCCAAACATCGCCCAGTGTCCTAGCTGGCTTAGCATGCGCCGCCATACGTCTTCCTCCGTGTGCGGCTTGCCGCCCAGAAAGCGGTAGAAGCCGGGTTGCTGGTGTAGGGCTGCGGCCGCTGGCAGATCGTCGGGTTGCGGGCCACGCAGCAGCAAGTCGGGCGTTTCGAGCGAGGGCACCAGCGGCGCGGGCGCATCGCGTAAGGTTAGCATAGACACAGGGCTGAGATTATTATAGTGGCGAGCAGGTAAATATAGAATTCAAAATACCTTGGGAAAGCTGCTACGCCTTGCGCCGCCGAAAGCGCACCCGGATTTCCTGGCGTGGCCGGAGCGTAATCAGCGGCATCAGGTCAACGGGTGGCTGCTCAATCCGCTCTACCTCGAAGCGGCGCAGCATTTCCAGTAGAACCAGCTGCATTTCGGTGAGAGCAAACTGATTGCCAATGCACAGACGCGGGCCGCCGCCAAACGGAATGTAGGCATACGGTGCCTGTTGGCGCAGCTGATCAGGACCAAAGCGCTCCGGGCGAAAAGCTTCGGGCTCATCCCAGAGCTTCGCAGAGTGATGAATGCCATACAAATACCCCGAAATAAGCGTGCCTTTGGGCAGGGCAAGTCCATTGTAGCTGTCATCGGCGGCGGCTACGCGATCCAGAATCCAGGCGGGTGGGTAAAGGCGCATAGTTTCCTGAATGACTTGCAGAGAATAGCCTAGACCCGGCAAATCGGCGAAAGTGGCGGGCCGGTCACCAAGCACCTGGTCCATTTCGGCCCGCAGCTTGGCCACCACCTCCGGATGCTGAGCCAGCAGATACCACAGCCACGACAACGCATTTGCGGATGTTTCGTGGCCGGCTACCAGAATGATGGCGGCTTCATCCAGCACTTGCTCCTCGGTCATGGGTTCGCCGTTGTCCTCGTAGCGGGCATCGAGCAGCATTTGCAGCAGGTCGTCGGGCGCGGGGCCGCTGGACTGCTGGCGCTGCCGGATGTATTGGCGCACGATGTCGCGCAGCTCGGCTGCCAGGTGGTCGTGGCGCCGAAATTGCCCCCTGGCGTGCTGCCAGGGCCGCAAATACGGCTGGCGCACTGTGCGCACATAAAAGGCCTGAATAGCCGTGAGCAGTTCGGCCATGCGCTGCAACTGCGCCTCGGCTAGGCTGTTGCTAAATACCGAACGCGCGATGATCCGAAACGCCGTGGTCGTCATTAGCTCGTGCACTGCTACTTCCACCGCGCCTCCTTGCTTGGCTGCTTCGCGCTCCAACGGCTCCAGGCAGTCATTGATTTCGGCTTGCATAAGCGTAACCAAACTGCTTATGCGCTGCCGATGAAAGCCGGGCTGAATCAGGCGACGCTGCTGTAGCCAGTAGCTGCCTTCGCTGGTGAGCAGGCCGTGGCCGAGGTAGCGCGCAATGCCGTGCGATAAGTCGGACTTGGGGTAGTTGCGGTGGTTTTTCTGCAAAACATGCTGCACCAGGCCAGGGTCGCGGGTAAGCACGGTGCGCCGAATGCCCCCAGATACACCACAATCGTGTCGCCATAGGTATCGAGGTAATTATTGAGCACCGGAATAGGGTTAGCCGCCAGCGTAATGGAGTTACGCAAGGACTTCCAGCGGGGCACTACGGGCAACGACGCAAAGTGAGGAGGTGGCATACGAGCAAGCTAAGCGGGCCTCAAATTACATCTGCCTCGGCTTTTTACGTGTAGAAAAATGATCTAAAACGCCCAGCCTTATAGGTGTTGGAATTATCGTTCTGGGGGCTTTTTGGTGAATGGCAACACAAAACGCCCGAACGTGCGTACACCTCATCAACGGTGCCCACCGCGTGGCCCTACCGTTACCGCTCCCATTTATCTCCAAAACCAAACACTTCCTCCCTATGTGGATTCAGCAAAAACCCGGCACTCCTGCCCCCTCGACGAATTACAGGGCCGCACCGTAGGCCTCAAATTTGAGTGTAACCACTGCAATACCGAAGTTTTCACCGATCTGATCGGCGTGCCCGCCCCGATTTGCTGGCCAATTCCATGGAGGATGACGGCCAGTTTGAAACCGAGGAAATCAAGTGCCCCGGCTGCGACATGACACATGCTATCACCGTCCGCAGCACATTTGAAGGCGTACAGTTCGATGTGTCGGAGGTGAAGCCCGAGAGCGTGAGCTACCAGGTAGCGGAGCCCGAAGCGTAGACACTCGTTGTTGATCTGACCTTACTTTTCTATACCACCAAGCCTGACGGCTGCCTTTAGAAGGCGGTTGTCAGGCTTGGTGCTTACCGGCCCATTCTTCGCTGATGAAAGCATTTATTTTCGACCTCAATGGCACCATGATCCATGACATGGAATTTCACACCCGTGCGTGGCAATCCATCCTCAACAACGACCTGGGGGGCAATTATTCGTGGGCTGAGGTGAAACAGCAGATGTACGGCAAAAATCAGGAGCTGCTGGTGCGCGTGTTTGGCCCCGACAAGTTTTCGGCGGCCGAGATGGAAAACTTATCCTTGGAAAAAGAGAAGCGCTATCAGCAAGAGTATCAGCCGCACTTACAGCTGTTGCCTGGCTTGCCGGAGTTTCTGGAAGCCGCCCATCAGCGAGGTATTCCGATGGCCATCGGCTCGGCGGCTATTATGTTCAACATCAACTTTGTGCTCGACAATCTGAATATTCGGCATTATTTCCAGGCCATTGTCAGTGCCGATGATGTAACGCTGAGCAAGCCCCACCCCGAAACATTTCTGGAAGCCGCCCAGCAGCTGCACGTTGCGCCCGCCGACTGCATCGTGTTTGAAGACGTGCCGAAGGGCGCCGAAGCCGCTCAGAATGCCGGCATGAAAACCGTGATTCTGACCACGACACACCAGAAAGCTGAGTTCGACGAGCTGGATAACGTGCTTCATTTTGCCGCCGATTTCCACGATCCGTTTATGCAAACGCTGCTATAAACCAGGCGACGAAAGCTTATTTTTCCCGCTCTATTGTGTAGTTGATGAGTTGCTCCAGCGACACGCGCGAGGGCGAATCGGGGAAGGTGCGCAAAATGGTGAGCGCCTCGTCGCGGTAGCGCTCCATCACCTGCACCGCGTATTCGAGGCCGCCGGTTTTCTTCACAAACTCAATCACGGCCTGCACCCGGTCTTTGCGGCCATCATTGTTTTTAACATTGAAAATGACGCGGCGCTTGGTCAGCCAATCGGCTTGCTGCAAGGAGTAGATGAGCGGCAGCGTCATCTTTTTCTCCTTGATATCGATGCCCACGGGCTTGCCGATTTCGTCGGTACCGAAGTCGAAAAGGTCGTCCTTGATCTGGAAAGCCATGCCTACTTTTTCGCCGAAAAGCCGGGCCCGCTCAATCGTTTCTTTATCCGCCCCGGCCGAGGCGGCTCCCACGGCGCAGCAGGAAGCAATAAGCGAGGCCGTTTTCTGGCGAATGATGTCGAAGTACACGTCCTCCGTAATGTCGAGGCGGCGGGCTTTCTCAATCTGTAGCAGCTCGCCTTCGCTCAGCTCCCGCACGGCATTGTTCACGATTTTCAACAAGTCGAAATCGTCGTGCTCAAGCGCTAGCTGCAAGCCGCGCGAAAGCAGATAATCGCCCACGAGCACTGCAATCTTGTTTTTCCAGAGCGCATTAATCGAAAAGAAGCCGCGGCGATAGTTGCTTTCGTCCACCACATCGTCGTGCACAAGCGTAGCCGTGTGCAGCAGCTCAATGAGCGCCGCGCCGCGAAACGTAGCTTCGGGCAGCGGATCGCCGCCGCTGATTTTGGCCGTGAAAAACACGAACATCGGGCGCAGCTGCTTGCCTTTGCGCTTGATGATGTAGCCCATTATCTTGTCGAGCAGCAGCACCTTGGTCTGCATCGAAGCCCGGAATTTGCGTTCAAATTCCTCCATTTCGGCCGCTATCGGGGCCTGTATCACGTCGAGCGTTCCTTTCATGCGGGGCATTGGGCGCTGCAATGATACGCGGCGGCCGCTCAGATTCCTAACCGGCGGCCCCGGCCCCGATCCTGCGCTTTGTTCATTTCAGCTCTGTGGGGGGCAAATTTCGTAGCTTACTTTTGCTTCTCTACTTAATCGGTACAAAAATGCCCCCCAGCCTCTCTCCTACCGCCGTTGAGTTCTTACTGACCTGCTCACGCCACTCCCGGCCCTTTGCCGCCGACGCCCGCTTTCTGCCCGATGGCCAGCCCAAACCTGTAGTTGTGTTTGTGCATGGTTTCAAGGGCTTTAAAGATTGGGGCCACTTCAATGTGCTGGCCGATTACTTTGCCCGTCGGGGCTTTGTGTTTGTGAAGCTCAACCTCTCGCACAACGGCATTGTGCCCGGCGGCACCGGCGACCTAGAAGACATGGAAGCTTTCGGCAACAACAATTTCAGCCTGGAGCTGGACGACCTAGGCGCCGTGCTCGACAGCCTCTACTGGCCCGGCGAAGCGCCTATTCCGGCCGCCGAGATGGATTTGAGCCGCCTGTTTCTGGTGGGCCATAGCCGGGGCGGCGGGCTGGCCATGCTGAAGGCGACTGAAGACGCGCGCGTGCGGGCCGTGGCCGCCTGGGCGCCTATCAGCGACATAGACCAGCGCTGGTCGGAGGAAGTAATGAAGCGGTGGCAGGCCGAGGGCGTGCAGTACATTGATAATACGCGCACCGGCCAGCGCATGCCGCTCTATTACCAACTCGTCGAAGACTTTCAGGCGAATAAAGAGCGCCTCGATATACCAACGAATGTGCGCGAAAAGCTGCGTCAGCCCCTGCTTATTCTGCACGGCGACGAAGACGAAACCCTACCTGTAACCATGGCCCACGACCTGAAAAGCTGGAAGCCTGATGCTGAGCTGGTTATTCTGCCCGGTGCCGGCCATATGTTTGGGGGCAAGCACCCCTGGGACGAGGACCAGCTCCCGAGGCTGGCGCAGGAAGTAGCTGATCGCACCATCGCCTTCTTCCAAGGCATCAAATAGCTTGGCCGCCAGCTTGACCACCCACACGGCCTACCTGCTGCTCGGCAGCAACCTCGGCGACCGAGTTGCCACGCTACGCACCGCTGTGCAGCAGCTAAGCGAGCTGGCCGGCGTGGTTTCTAGCACATCGTCACTTTACGAAACCGCTGCCTGGGGCTTAGAGCAGCAGCCCGCCTTCCTGAACCAAGCGGTGCGGCTTCGCACAAATTTGCCCCCCGAAGCACTGCTGGATGTCTGCCTGCATGTGGAGCAACTGGCCGGCCGCGAGCGGCGCGTGCGCTGGGATGCGCGCACGTTGGATGTTGACGTTCTGCTATATGACGCGCTGGTGCTGGATTCGCCCCGGCTTGTAGTACCGCATCCGGCCCTGCCCCAGCGGCGCTTTGCTTTGGTGCCCTTAGCTGAAATCGCGACTGATGCAGTGCATCCAGTGTCGGGCCAAACGATTGCTGAGCTGCTGGTAGCTTGCCCCGATAAGCTGGAAGTGAAGCAGTGGACTGATGCTTAGCTCGGCGGCTTTCTATCTTTAAAAAGCGAGGGCAGAAACGTGTATTCACATTTCTGCCCTCGCTTTTGTATCATGAGTTTAAATCGGTTAAACCGCCGAGCTAGCCGCCGCTTGGGGGGCAATTTTCTTCACTAATCCCTGCAACACTTTGCCCGGGCCGCACTCTACGAACTCTGTAGCGCCGTCTTGCGCCATCTGCTGAATAAGCTGGGTCCAGCGAACGGGGGCCGTGAGCTGACGCACGAGGTTTTCGCGGATTTCATTGGGGTCAGTGTGCGGGGCGGCATCTACGTTTTGATACACGGGGCAAATACCAGCCGCAAAGGGCGTCGCTTCGATGGCACGGGCTAGCGCAGCTTCCGCCGATTGCATAAGCGGAGAGTGAAAAGCCCCCCCCACACTCAGAGGCAGCGCACGCTTGGCACCGGCCGCTTTCAGCTGCTCGCAGGCAATGGCAATGCCCTGCTGCGTACCCGAAACAACCAGCTGACCGGGGCAGTTGAAGTTGGCCGCCACCACGATATCGCCGCCTTGGCTGATTTCCTGACAGATGCGCACTACTACCTCATCCTCCAAGCCCAAAATCGCGGCCATCGTGCCGGGCTGCTCCTCGCAGGCGGCTTGCATGGCCTGCGCCCGCTGGGCCACCAGTTGCAGCGCATCTTCAAACTTGAGCACCTTCGCCGCCACCAGCGCCGAAAACTCGCCCAACGAATGACCGGCCACCATACTGGGAACCAGCTCGGGTAGGCTGGCGGCCAGCGCTACGGAGTGCAGAAAAATGGCCGGCTGCGTCACGTTGGTTTGGCGCAGATCTTCGTCGGAGCCGGTGAACATAATATCCGTGAGGCGGAAGCCGAGAATGTCGTTGGCCTGATCGAACAGTTGGCGCACGGCTGACTGCTGCTCATAAAGGTCGCGGCCCATACCGCTAAACTGACTGCCCTGACCGGGAAAAATTACTGCTTTCATAAAGCGTGGATTGAAGCGCGATTTAGGATAGGTTGGGTTTAATGAGCGGTCTGGAAACCAACTCAACGGTCGCGCAAGCTGCACAAATTGAGCGGTAAGCCCAAAAAAGCCCCCCAGCATCTATTCTTATAGCCTACCATAAAAAACAGGGCGAACCCGTGGGTTCGCCCTGTTCATGATAATCTTACTGAAGCAGAAATCAGCGCGTGATTTCCACCCATCCTTTATAGGTACGCTTCGTGCTGTTGAAATCAGCAAATTCAACCTCGGCAATGTAATAATACACGCCTTCGGTCACCTTCACGCCACCTTTGCCTTCGGTCGCGTTGCTGGTGCCCTCCCACTCAATGAGCGGCTTTTGGTCGCTTTCGTACACTTTCACGCCCCAGCGGTTAAAGGCCTGGAAACGCGTGCGCCGTATCGGGCTGGCCACTTTGGGCCGGAACGTGTCGTTGCGCTGGTCGGCGTTGGGAGTGAAGATGTTGGGCAGCACAAAGAACAGACAGTTGTCTTTACACTCAATGTTGCTCAGCGCGCTCCGGTTGCCTACCGCATCTACAGCCTGAATGGCGTAGCAGCCCGCAAACGTGGCCTTACCAGGCCGGTTTGGTTTATCCCGGTCCAGCCGGTCCACATAGCTTTGCTGCGTCACGGAGTCGATGACAACTAAAGATCCCTCAGGCGTTTCCCGATACAGAATCCGGTAGTAGGCAATCTCGCGGCTGCAATCGGCGGGCGTGTTGCCCAGCGTCCAGCGCAGCTTGTTGCTATACACCTGGTTGGGTGCCGGGAAGTTAGGCAGCGCGGCCAGGCTGTCGCAGTTGGTTTGCACCAGCGTAAGCACCGGCGGACACGGCACGGCATTCAGCGCGATGCACTTCTCCTGGCTCTTGTTCAACAATGGATCGGGTATATCCGGATTGCTGTACGTGCCGTTTGTCTCCACATAATAACAGTACACCTGTCCTTTGCGCAAGGGCTGAGCCGTAGTGCCCTGATCGACAAATGTGCCCCCGTGGCGGTACCCGTCGCGGTTCCTACCTGCACAAACTGGCTGCCCGGGGCTGAATCGCGCCGATAAATAGTTGTGGGCCGGAGCGCATTATTCCACGGCACGGCATACGTCCAGTTCAGCGTGATACGGTTAAGGCTTGGGTTTGAAACGTCAGCTGTGCCCTCCAGCCGTACGCTCGATGCAGTAGAGGTTTCCGTGAGTACGGCGGAGCCGGGTCCGGCTACTGCATTGCTGAAAAACTCCAGACGGTATGTGAAAGTGTTTGCCAGCGTGTTTATACCAGTATCCACAAACGATAGCTCGTCCAGATTATTCGTGGTGAAAACCAAAGTAGGCGCTGCTGTACCTACCGAACGCAGCAGACGATAGCCTACCGGCGGAATGAAGCCGCTTTGGCTGAAAGGCTTGGTCCAGCGCACTGTAATAGCGCCGTTGGTGGCATCCGTACGATCCACGGTTACATTGGTCAACACTGCGCTCCGACCTTGCAGATTCAGGCACACTTCCGCGGAGGCAATGCTGGCGCCGCCTTTCGGCCGCGGAAACTCTGCATAGATGCGGTAGCAATAGTTTTTGCCCCGCTCAAGTCCTAAACCGCCCCGGTCATCACGGAAAATATCCGTGCCGACCGGCACAGACCCTACCTGCACGAAGCCCGAGCTAGCCGGAATACCTGTTTCGCAAGGGCCAGGAGTAAAGTTAGACGGGCCCTCTTTCCGATAGATCAGAATGCGGCTGGCATTGCTACAGGTATACCGGTCCCAGGTCAGAATAGCGCTGCTGCCTTCCCCGCGGACACCGAGGTTTTGCGGGGTGGCCCTACTACCGTGATACGCCACGCCTTTTCATCAATCAACACGGTGCCGGATGGCGGCTGGTCGTCGGCCTTGAAAACGACGGTATACGGATCGGAAGCAACATCCGTACACTGGGGCGTCCAGCGGAAAGTACCGCTGGCCTGCGGTGGTCCGGTTGAACTCTGCACGAAGGTGGCGGGCGGGAAAATGCCCCCGAAAGCTGATAAGGTTACCTTGTCATTATTCGGGTCAGTGGCCGTAACCGTTTGGGTGATGGGCGTACCGGCTATCACGCAAAGGTCGGGCGGAATGGTAATGGTAGGCCGCAAGTTGTTGGTGGGCTCTACCAGAATCTGCATGTCGCGGATTACCTCCCCTATCAGGCGGGCGGGCCCGGTGCCACTTCGGCGGTACTCCAAGACCGCGAAAGCAAAATTATAGATACCTACTACGTTCGGGGCATTCCACACAATTTGCCCCGTTTGCCGGTCCTGGGTAAAGATTGACGGGCCTCCTCCCGGTGAATTCAGGTAGGGCACCTGCACCCCGCGTGGGTCTGTTAGGTTAGGGAATCTGTAATTAGTAGTAACAACTGGCTGGGGCCGGCAATTATCGATGTTTATTGATCCCTCTACCCCATTGGCCACTTGCTGGCTGGGACGCAGCTCAAATACCAAGGAGTCACCGTCGGCATCGAAAGCGGCGGGGTTGTGCAGCCATACCTGATTGGTGGCGGCCTTATCGTAAGCCGGCGCGTTCAGTACCGGCGACCTGTTTATATTAAGCTCAGGGGCAATCGTGACCCGGGTAGAGATATAAAAGGTTTGGGTATTGGAGTCCGACATATTTCGTACTCCACCATTGCGTAATTCCCCAATGTAACTGACCAAGTAGCTACCAGGAGCATTATAAGTATGCTCAAAGTAATAAACATTAATTTGGGTGCCCGGAATTACCTGACGCAGTGTGGTGCGAGGTATTTCACGAACCCCAGTACAGGTACCATCCCCAAAGAATATCGCGACTTTGTCTTCATCGACCTTAGAGGTTTCATTGTCGGTGAAGAGTACCATCTTGAAGAAAATGCGCCGCGGGTTGCGGGCGCTGACAGGCAGCGTGGTATCTGACTTAGCCTGTATATCGCCGGCCCGGATGTGGGAGGCTTCAGCAGTGGGCGTTACTCCCAAAGAGGCTAGTATGATTAGTACCAACCCCACCAATAACCAACTAACGCGTCGAGGTAGCGGAAGCTTCATATTAAAGGGCGATTAAAGACAATTTTTAGAAGAGCAGAAGGTCAGCAAAAATGCGCTGTTTACCTAACAAACAACGCGCGCATGGTGTTACATATTCGCTATGAAGCTCTAACGGCCCCGCTATTAGATTGATTCACGTCTTTTCTAAACGTCGGATGTCGATTGTTTCGTACTTGGTCGGCCCTTACCTTTGACCATATACAACCGACCTTTCCAAAATCACCAATAACTCCTATGAGTTGGATTACGAAGACGTTTACTAGCAGTATTGGCCGCAAGGTAATTGTGGCCATCACGGGCCTTTTCCTTTGCACTTTCCTTGTTGTGCATTTGGTAGGCAACCTCCAGTTATTTAAGGATGATGGTGGAGCGGCCTTCAATATTTACTCCCATTTTATGGGTACCAACCCGGTAATCCGGACGCTGGAGTGGGTATTGGTGCTGGGCTTTGGTTTTCATATTTATGAGTCGTATACCCTGGCCGCGCGCAACCGTGCCGCACGCAAAGTAGGCTACGTAGATAGCCGCCCTTCGGAAAACAGCCCCTGGTACTCGCGCAGCATGGCGCTGCTCGGCACCCTGATCCTGATTTTCCTGATCGTACACATGTACAACTTCTTCTATCGGGCCCGCTTCGGTGACCTCGATCCAGACATCAACAACAATGACGACCTGTATACTTTGGTTGTCACCTCTTTCAAACAGTGGTGGTATGTGTTGCTCTATGTGGGCGCCCAGATAGCCTTGTGCTATCACCTCATTCATGGCTTCCGTAGCGGCTTCCAGACCTTAGGCCTGAACCACCGCAAGTATACACCTATCATTCGCGTCATCGGCTACATTTTCGCCATCGTCGTGTGTGCTGGCTTTGCCTCGATGCCGCTGTACTTCTACTTTTTTAAATAGTCCTAACCTCGTATTACGATGAATCTGGATTCCAAAATTCCTGAGGGGCCTCTCGCCGAAAAGTGGGAGAAGCACAAGTTCAATGTGAAGCTTGTGAATCCCGCTAACAAGCGGAAGTACGACGTAATTATTGTAGGTACGGGCTTGGCAGGCGCTTCTGCGGCTGCATCGCTGGCAGAACTGGGCTATAACGTAAAAGCTTTCACCTACCACGATTCGCCTCGTCGCGCCCACTCTATTGCGGCGCAGGGCGGCATTAATGCTGCGAAGAACTACCAGAACGACGGCGACTCAGTATTCCGCCTGTTCTACGATACTATTAAAGGTGGTGACTACCGTTCCCGCGAAGCAAACGTGTATCGTTTGGCTCAGGTATCGGTGAATATTATTGACCAATGCGTTGCGCAAGGTGTTCCATTCGCCCGCGAATACGGTGGGTTGCTGGCTAACCGGTCCTTCGGTGGTGCGCAGGTAAGCCGAACCTTCTATGCGCGGGGGCAAACTGGTCAGCAGCTACTGCTGGGTGCCTATTCTGCTTTGAGCCGTCAGATTGCTTACGGCAAAGTGAAGATGTACACCCGCTCCGAAATGCTGGAGTTGGTAGTAGTAGATGGCAAAGCCCGTGGTATTGTAACGCGCAACCTGATTACCGGTGAGATTGAAACGCACGCGGCTCATGCTGTAGTGCTGGCTACGGGTGGTTACGGTAACGTATTCTATCTGAGCACAAACGCTAAGTACTGCAATGTAACGGCGCCCTGGCGTGCGCACAAGAAAGGCGCTTACTTCGCTAATCCCTGCTTCACGCAGATTCACCCCACCTGTATTCCTGTATCCGGTGACTATCAGTCGAAGCTGACGCTGATGTCGGAGTCGCTGCGTAACGACGGCCGTGTATGGGTGCCCAAGACCAAGGAAATGGCTGAACGCCTCCGTGGGGGGCAAATTCGGGTGGCAGATATTCCCGAAGAAGAGCGCGACTACTTCTTGGAGCGCAAGTATCCTTCTTTCGGTAACCTGGTTCCTCGTGACGTGGCCTCGCGCAACGCCAAGCAGGCTTGCGACGAAGGTCGCGGTGTGGGCTCTACGGGTTTGGCTGTTTACCTCGACTTTGCTGACGCTATTAAGCGTGAAGGTGTAGATAAGGTGAGTCAGAAGTACGGCAACCTGTTTGCCATGTACGAGAAAATCACCGCCGAGAATCCTTATGAGCTGCCGATGCGCATCTACCCAGCGGTGCATTACACCATGGGTGGCCTGTGGGTAGATTACAACCTGATGACTTCCATCCCAGGCTTGTACGCTACCGGCGAGTGCAACTTCTCCGACCACGGTGCTAACCGCCTGGGTGCTTCGGCTCTTATGCAAGGCTTGGCAGATGGCTACTTTGTAATCCCCTATACTATCGGTGATTACCTAGCACAAATGCCCCCCACGCCCGTTACCACGCAGCACGCAGCCTTCAAAGAGGCTGAGGAGGCAGTACACGCTCGTACCCAGAAGCTGCTCAGCATCAAGGGCACCCGTACGCCGAACGAGTTTCATAAAGCGCTTGGTCACATTATGTGGGACCACTGTGGTATGAGCCGCAATGCTGAGGGCTTGCAGTTTGCTAAACAGGAGATTCAGAAGCTGCGCCGCGAGTTCTGGTCTGACCTAAAGCTAACGGGCACCAATGAAGAGTTGAACCAAATGCTGGAAATTGCTGGTCGTGTGGCCGACTTCTTGGAGCTCGGTGAGCTTATGGTAGACGATGCATTGAACCGCGAAGAAAGTTGTGGTGGTCACTTCCGCGAGGAGTACCAAACGCCCGAAAACGAAGCTCTGCGCGACGACGAAAACTTCGCTTACGTAGCTGCTTGGGAATGGACGGGTGATAATCAGCCCGAAACCCTTCACAAGGAAGAGCTACAATTCGAAAACGTAAAACTCACGCAGCGTAGCTACAAGTAAGCCCGGAAGTGGGAAGCAAGAAGAAAGAAGTGAGACATTGGTCAGATACTTTTCATCTTGGTTTTCCATCTCACTTCTCTCCTTTCAACTCTCAGTTTCTTATATAAAATGGCCGGTAATAACCCTAATGCAAAACCGATGAACCTTACGCTTAAGGTGTGGCGGCAGCGCAACCGTAATAGCGAGGGCAAAATAGTAGAGTATCAAGTGAAGGATATTTCGCCCGAAATGTCTTTCCTGGAAATGCTGGATGTGCTCAATGAGGACTTATTGCTCAAAGGCGACGAGCCCGTAGCATTCGACCACGACTGCCGCGAAGGCATTTGTGGCTCCTGCGACCTGTTTATCAATGGTCGTGCGCACGGCCCGGAGAAGGGCACTACTACGTGTCAGCTTCACATGCGCAAGTTCAGCGACGGCGACACGATTACCATTGAGCCTTGGCGCGCCAACGCCTTCCCCGTAAACCGCGACCTGAGCGTAGACCGCTCGGCCTTCGACCGGATTATTCAGGCTGGTGGTTACATCAGCGTGAACACGGGCGGCGTACCTGATGGTAACGAGATTCCGATTCCGAAGAACATTGCCGATAAGGCATTTGAGGCCGCTACCTGCATTTCGTGTGGCGCTTGCGTAGCAGCCTGCAAAAACGCGTCGGCTATGCTGTTCGTATCTGCTAAAATTTCTCAATTGGCCTTGTTGCCACAGGGGCAGGTAGAGCGTAAAACCCGTGTAGAGAACATGGTAGCGCAGATGGACAAAGAAGGTTTTGGTGCCTGCACCAACATTGGCCAGTGCGCTGCGGAGTGCCCAGTAGGCATTTCGCTCGAAAACATTGCCCTGATGAACCGCGAGTTTATTAGTGCAAAAGCTACTTCTGACAACCTAGCGTAGGGTTGTGCTGTTATAGTAAAAGAGGGCGAAACGGCTTCCGTTTCGCCCTCTTTTTTGCCCTCTACTTTCCGCTCTCACGCACATGATTACTATCATCATCGGGACAAACCGTCCGAATTCCCGGGCCCGTCGGGTGGCCGTTTTATACGCTGAACTGCTTAAAAACCAAGGCGCCGACTGCCAGCTTCTGGACCTCACCGATTTGCCCTCCGACTTCATTACCTCGGCTCTGTATGCGAATACAGGTCGGCACGATGGCTTCAACGAGCTTTTCGAACTGACTAATAACGCCGACAAGTTGGTGTTCGTGGTGCCGGAATACAACGGCTCTTTCCCCGGCGTGTTGAAAGCATTTATTGATGGCTTGCCCTACCCTGGCGGTATTCGCGGCAAAAAGGCGGCCTTGATTGGAGTTTCAACCGGGGTGCAGGGCGGCATTTTAGCCTTGAGCCATCTGACGGATATCCTGATGTATCTGGGTACGGCAGTGCTGCCGGCACGCGTTCGTTTGCCGGCTATTGATAAGTATTTGAGTGCAGATGGAAAGCTAACGAATCCACTGTACCAGCAGTTGCTGGAGGAGCAAGTGACGCAGTTGCTGGCATTTTAGGCGGTAGCGTATCGGCTACAAATCACGCAGGCGCTTTCCTTGCTGGCGGGCCCACAACCCGTGTTTGGATTGCCCAATCATTTGCCCCCCATAAATACCCTGATGGCCTGAAAACAGATAACTGACCACGCAGGCCAAGCCCGCATACAGGCCGCATTCATGGCCAAATAGCTCCATAGCCATAAGCGTGCAAGCGAGTGGGGTGTTGGCTGCGCCGGCAAATACAGCCACAAAACCCATGCCCGCCAGCAACGGCATAGGTAAAGCTAAGCCAGGCGCCAATACATTGCCCAACGTGGCTCCAATAAAAAACAAGGGCGTCACTTCGCCGCCTTTAAAACTGGCACCCAAAGTGAAGGCTGTGAGCACAAGCTTGAGTAAAAAATCGTAGGGCGGCACCGGTATTTTAAGCGCTTCCTCAATGACGGGAACACCCAGGCCAATGTAGCGCGTGGTACCTAAAGCCCACACGGCCAAGGCTACCAGCGCGCCACCAACTACCGGCCGGAGCGGTGGCCAGGCAATAAACTTTTTAAAAAAGCCCCCCACCAGGTGCGTAAGGCCACTAAAGCTTCGGGCTGCCAGCCCAAAGACAATACCTGCACAGGCGGCGCTGAGCAGCCCGAGCGGTGACAGCGCCGGAACCGCCAGCAGCGGATAAGCGGTGTGCCCCACTCCCCAGTGACGCGTGACATAATCGGCGAAAATAGCCCCCAGAAAGCTGGGCAGAATGGCATCGTAGCGCAGCCGGCCAATCAGGAATACTTCCAGCCCAAAAACGGCGCCCGCCAACGGTGTGCCGAACACGGAGGCAAAACCTGCGCTGACGCCCGTAACCAACAGCAAGGTCCGGTCGCGGGGACGCAGACGTAGTAGGCCGCGGAGTTGGTCGGCTAACGCGCCGCCCATTTGTACAGCGGTACCTTCGCGGCCAGCCGAGCCGCCGAACAAATGCGTGAGCAGCGTACCAATGAGTACGAGCGGCACCATCCGAAATGGCAGGGTGGCCTGAGGAGAATGAATTTCGTCGAGCAGCAGATTGTTGCCGCCTTCCACGCTTCGGCCGAAATAGTAGTATAGTAATCCCACCAGAAAGCCCCCCAGCGGCAACAAGGCAATAATCCAACGGTGGGCTTCGCGCCAGTTCGTTACATAATCCAGCGCCACCAGAAAACCCGCCGAGGCCGTGCCAGCGAGTCCGCCGACGATGGCGCAAATCAGCAGCCAGCGGCCTGCAAACAGCAGTAAGGGCGTGTACTCGGCGCGGAGGGCAGTAAAGTAACGATACATGAATAGGCGATGGCCGAGCGGGAAGTCGGGCGAAGATACATATCCAGCAATAAGCGCCTGCGTGTTCGCATTAGCAGGCCCGGCGCTTACCGCTGAGGGGCTTTTTCTATGCTTCTGACGCTTATTTTATAAAATTTATCTCGTCCGTAAACACTACAAGCAACTCAACGCTTGAATACTTGTCTGTAGGGCAAATCTGATAATTACCGATAGCGGCTGGGGGCTTTTTCTTCGCTAATCGCCTCTCTTCCAAGCTGCGCTGTATCACTTTTTACCTTTATCTCCAAAGTACTTTATGCTAGCCACCCGGAAATTCCGGGTTTTGGCCCCATCCGGCCTCCATTAGTCGAAAAACAAGATAAGCGCCTTCCGGCCCTTCTGCCTTTATTTCATGAAACACACATTACCGTTGTTGCTGGCTGGACTCGGCCTGTCCTTTCACACATTTGCCCAGACGGCCCCAGCCTCTCCTTCTACCTCACGGCCGGCGTTGGTTACGCCGCCAGCTGCCCCACGTGGCACGGCCGGCCTCAGCGGCACCGTTACGGATAGCAAAACCGGTCAGCCCGTAGAATATGCGACCGTCGCGCTGCTCGATCAGACCACCGACAAAGCGGTGGATGGCGGCATCTGTGACGATAAAGGCAGGTTTGCCTTCAGCAAGTTGGCTCCCGGCACCTACAAGGTCAGCATCAGCTTTGTCGGCTACCAAACGAAGGTGCTTGATAATGTGCGTCTGGCTGACGGTGAGGTGAACCTGGGAGGCATTTCGCTGGCTGCCACCACCCAGCAGCTCGGTGAAGTGAAGGTAACGGGCGAGCGGGAGCTAGTGGAAAACAAAGTCGACCGCATCGTTTACAACGCCGATAAGGACATCACAAACAGCGGCGGCACGGCGGCCGATGTACTCAAGAAAGTACCGCTGCTGGCCGTAGATCTGGATGGCAACGTGGAGCTGCGCGGCTCGTCCAACGTGCGCGTGCTTATCAACAACAAGCCCAGCACCATCGTGGCCTCATCCGTGGCCGATGCGCTGCGTCAGATTCCGGCCGACCAGATCAAAACCGTAGAAGTGATTACCTCGCCCTCTGCTAAGTATGATGCAGAAGGCACGGGGGGTATTATTAACATTATTTTAAAGAAAAACGACCTGGCCGGCGTGAATGGGTCGGTGAACGTGTCGGCCGGCACGCGCTCCAGCAACCTGAACACCAGCCTGAACGCGCGCAAAGGCAAAGTAGGCGTCAATGCGAATCTGGGCTCTTTTGGCTTTTATAACCGCGGCCGGGGTGAGACATTCCGCCGCGATTTTGAGGGCACCACCACAATAGCCACGCTGACCCAACTTAGTACAAATCGTACCCTCGGCGGCGGACTTTATGGCCAGGTAGGCGCCGATTACGACCTCACGCCCAAGGATGCTTTCAACATCAGTGCCCGCGGCAATCTGTTTCGCTTTAATGCCCCCCGCACGCTCAGCTCGGAATACATCACCAGCGCTGGCCCCGACATTTACAGCCGCGATATTGAAGTCGACAACCAAAACCGCAACCTTGATCTGAACTTCGGCTACACCAAAACGCTGGCCAAGCCCCGCCAGGAATTCAGCGTTTTGGCTCTTTACAGCGTCAATAAAGGCCTGAACGAATACGACCTCGATCAATTCCGGCCCGAGCTTATCGAACCCGACTACCGCGAGCAGAGCTTCAACGACAGCCGCAACCGGGAAGCCACTTTCCAGGCCGACCTCGTGCAGCCCATCGACAGTACCAGCACGCTGGAGATAGGTGCCAAATCCATTCTGCGCCAGGTAAACACCGATTATCAGATCGAAGCGGATAGCGTGGATGGCCGCGGCTTCCTGCTTCTCCCCGACCGTACCAACCAGTTTCGCTATAATCAGGACGTGTACTCGGGCTACGGCACCTACGGCTTTAGCTTGCAAAAAGTGTACAGCTTCAAGGTGGGCGCCCGCGTGGAGCACACCCGCATCGGCGGCGACTTCTTCTCCAACGACACCGAAATTAGCCAGCAGTACACCAACTTTATTCCCAGCGTTGTAGCCTCCCGCGACTTTGGCAAGGATAAAAGCCAGAAGCTAAAGGTGAGCTATACGCGGCGTGTGCAGCGCCCTAATATCTACTTCCTGAACCCCTATCTGAACACCAGCGACCCTCGCATCTTCTCCTCCGGCAATCCCAATCTGGACGCCGAGCTGACCGATTCCTACGAGCTGGGATACAGCACGTATATCAAAAAGAGTAACCTGAATTTCTCGCTCTACTCCCGCCGCACCAATAACGCTATTGAGAGTGTGTCAAGCCTTGAACCGCTTAAGAGATTTATTACAACCGACACTACCGGGGCTCAGGTAATTTATACCACTTTTCAGAACGTAGCCCGCAATGCTACTTATGGGATGAGCGTGTTTGGCTCGACAAAGCTGACGGAAAAGTGGACCGTGAACGGCAACGTGAATACCTATTATGTAACTCTCAAAAGCTCGAGCTTAAATACCAGCAATAGTGGCCTGATGTACAATGCCAACATCTCGTCGTCCTATCAGTTCGACAAAGGCTACAGTGCGCAGTTCTCAGGCTTCCTGAACTCTCCACGCGTGCAGCTGCAAGGTCGCACCTCGGCTTACCAGTACTATAGCATTGCAGCCAAAAAAGAGCTTTTCAAGAAGAAAGGCAGTATAAGCTTAGGCCTGGACAATCCATTCAACCGCACCATTCGCTTCCGTAATGAGCTGGACGCTGCCCGCTTTACTTCGCGCAGCAACAACTACGTGTACAACCGTGGGGTGCGCGTGAGCTTCAATTACCAATTTGGTAAAATGGATAACCGCGCTAGCCGCCCCAAAAAGAGCATCCGCAACGACGACCAGAAGTCGGGCGGCGACGGGCAGGGACAGGGCCAGCAGTAAGTCCAAAAAAGCCGTTGGTCAGGCCTGACCAACGGCTTTTTTTTGTCAGCGATATTGTGTTCACAGCAAACAAGTAGCCCACGTTTCAGCTTAACTTCAGGAGGCTCAAAATTGCCCCCCAGCCATGAAAAAGGCGTTTCTCCTTCTTGTGTTAGCCGCTCTCTCCGTATTAGGATCGTGTAGCACGACAAGCTCGTCCGGCGCACGTACGCTCAGTCCCGATAGGGAGCTAGCAGATCCCATTCGGCAAGATTCTAATTCTGCCGTAATTGACACGCTTGCCCAACCTTAGCAAACAAACATAAAAGACAGAAGCCGCTGGAGATTCTCCAGCGGCCTCTGTCTTTTATGTTTGTCAGGTAAAACCTAATCTACATTGTCATGCAGAAACCGATTGTCGCCTAACAGCTCATTATCGTCGGAAAGGTTGAAGCGGGAAATATCGCGCTCATTTGATGGCGTTACATTTTCCAGCTTCACATGCCGACGCAGATAAGCGGGGGTTTCCAGCTGATCCTTGATGGCGTCATTGGTCAACCCGTTGCTTAAGTCCTGAAGACGACGGCGACGTTCCTCAGCGCGGGCATCCAGTGTAGGGCGCGGCGCAACATGTTGCTGGGGCTGCGGCGCGGGCTGCTGCACAGCCACAAGTTCCGGAGCCGGCGACGAGGGCGCAGCTACGGGCGGCACATAGTTTGAAACCGACGTTTCCAGATCAAAAGTCACCTTGGGCGGTTCTACCGGGGCAGGCGCCGGTGCAGGAGCCGGCGTGCCAAACGTAGGCACAATCGGTGCAGCGGGCGCTTCCTGACGGTCTTTGTCGAACAAGTTGATCTGAGGATCAGGCTCTTGCTCCTCCGCGACCTTATTGTTAACGAAACCCGTGTTGATGGTGTGTGCATCACGGGCAAAACCCGTAGCAATAACCGTCACGCGGATGCTCTGCCCCAAAGTCGAATCGATGCCGTGGCCGAAGATAACTTCAGCGTCCTGCCCGGCTTTGTCTTGGATGTACTCCGTAATTTCGGTCAGCTCATCCATTTCCAGCTCAGCCTGATCACCCGACATAATGCTGAGCAGAATTTTCTGCGCGCCATGAATATCAGTGTTGTTGAGCAGCGGCGAGGCCAAAGCCTCCTCGGCGGCGCGCTGTGCACGATTTTCGCCATCGGTGATGCTACTGCCCATAACGGCTGCCCCCGAGTCCTTCATGACGGTTTTCACGTCTTCAAAGTCCACGTTCACCTCGCTGGTTACCGTGATAATTTCGGCAATACTTTTGGCCGCTGTGCTCAGCACGTTATCCGCTTTCGCGAAAGCCGCCCGAATAGGCAGGTTGCCAAAAATCTCGCGGAGCTTATCGTTGAGAATCACGAGCACCGTGTCGCAGTTCTCGCTTAGCTCTTTAATGCCATGCTCGGCCTGCTGACGCTTCTTTTTACCCTCAAACAGGAACGGAGCGGTCACGATGCCTACGGTCAGAATGCCTAGCTCCTTAGCCACTTTGGCAATAACGGGCGCAGCGCCGGTGCCGGTACCACCGCCCATACCGGCCGTGATGAACACCATGCGCGTGCCGTTGCTGAGTAGCTCCCGAATCTGCTCGCGGCTCTCGATGGCGGCCTGTTTGCCGCGCTCAGGGTTAGCGCCAGCACCAAGGCCTTCTGTAAGGTCAACGCCGATCTGCAGTTTGGTAGGCACGGTGCTGCTGTGCAGCGCCTGCTTATCCGTATTGCAGATAATGAACTCCACGTCCTTTATGCCCTGGCTGAACATGTGGTTCACGGCGTTAGAACCACCGCCGCCCACACCAATTACCTTGATGATAGACTTTGAAGTGGAAGGAATATCGAATTTATAATTCATGAGGTGAATGGCTAAATGGTTAAATGGCTGTGGGTTGAATGGCTAAGTGGTTGAATGGCTGAATGGTTGGCTGTTCCCGAATCTCGTTGAACAGCCAACCATTTAACCTCTAACCCTTTAGCCATTTGGCCATTTAGTATTGCTTATCGTCAAAATCGTCGATCAACAGGCCTTTGGTGCGGCTGATGATATCCTGAAAGAACTTGCCGGCACCGGATGGCTTTTTGGGTGGTACGGGCGCCTGGGGGGCTTTTTGTGGAACGGCAGCAATAACAGGCGCTTCCATGCGCGGCTCAGGAGCAGCGGGGCGATAGGTTTGCTCTTCGGGCTCGTAGCTGCGGCTCACGCGCTCATCAATTGAACGGTAGCCAGCCAACACCAAGCCGACGGTAGTAGCATACATCGGCGACTTTACAGCCTCAATGCGGCTCTTGCCCAGGTGCTCATTGGGGTATCCAATGCGGGTATCCAGACCTGTTACGTATTCGGTGAGCTGCACTAGGTTTTGGAGCTGCGACCCGCCACCGGTTAGTACAATACCGGCAGCCAGCTTATCGGCGTGGCCGGTACGCTGAATCTCGGCATACACCAACTCCACAATTTCCTCCATCCGCGCCTCAATGATGTGGGCGAGGTTTTTTAGGGAAATCTCCTTAGGAGCCCGATCGCGCAAGCCTGGGATGCTTACAATCTCGTAATCAGAGGCTTCCTCCGCAATGGCCTTTCCAAACTTCACTTTCAGCTGCTCCGCTTGGTTCTGCATTACCAGGCAGCCTTGCTTGATATCGGAAGTCACGATGTTGCCACCGAAAGGCAGTACCGCCGCGTGACGAATGATACCATCCTTGAAAATCGCCAAGTCGGTAGTGCCGCCACCGATATCAATCAGGGCTACACCGGCTTCCTTTTCCTCTTCGCTTAGCACCGACATGCTTGATGCCAGCGGCTCCAGAATCAGATTATCAATTTCAAGCCCGGCTTTGGTAACGCACTTGTTGATGTTGTTGATGGCGGTGCTCTGAGCAGTAATAATGTGGAAGTTGCCTTCCAGGCGCACACCCGACATCCCAACCGGATCCATGATATTTTCCTCGTAATCCACCTTGTAGTCCTGGGGCATTACGTGGATAATCTCGGAGCCGGGCGGAGTTACCAGGCGGTACATATCGTTGGTCAGGCGGTTGACATCATCCACGGTAATCTCGCTATCCTGCGAAGCCCGCGTGATGCTGCCATTGTGCTGCAGGCTCTTGATATGCTGACCGGCAATACCAACGTTCACTACGCCGATATTGATACCAGACTGCTCTTCTGCCTGCCGAATTGCCTTCTTAATCGCGTCTACAGTTTTGTCAATATTGGATACAATACCGCGCACCACACCCTCCGACACGGCTTTACCCATACCGAGGATTTCAAGTTTGCCAAACTCATTTTTGCGTCCTACCAGGACGCAGATTTTGGTGGTGCCGATGTCGAGGCCGACTACAATTTTATCGTTTTGCATGGGGTAGGTACTGGCAGGGTTTGCGGGAAGTTGCAGTGTGTATCTAAAAAAACGCTATTTCGGGCGCTTAAAGGGCCTTTTTAGGCGTTACAGAGATTGTATAGTTATTCGCAAATGATCTGGTCTTTGAACTCGACATTGACGCGGTGGTATGTATCCCATCCTAAAACTGGGGGAATTTGCCGGTAAAATACCATTAGTTTCGCGAATTTTTCTGAAATATTCTCTGGAAACCCAAATTCTACTCGTTGATCTCCTATTTGCTGGGTAAAAGCAAGTTTGCCATTCTGCCCAATAAATACTTCAGCCACTTGAGCCCGCCAAAAGGGGTGCTCGTCGATGTAGCGCAATACTTCGAGGTAGCGGCGGCCCGTGGAGTCACGAAAAAACGTAGCGGGAATGGGAGCTCCGCCCTGACGAGCTACAGGCACAACGCGGGCTGTGAACAGAGGTGAAAGCGGCAACTCATGGCCCTCGGCGTCGAGGTAGCTGTCGCGGCGGGTGTCGGCGTGTATCAGGCGGGCGATGGGACGATTCTGGCGCACGTCGGCGTGCAGGTTGCCGGCCAAGTCGCGGTATACTTCTGCTTCACGCACAAAGCTGTGCGCTTTCAGTCGGGCTTCGAGGGCTTTCAGATTTAATTCTTCGGGTCGGGCACCTTCCAGGCGCTGATAGCCATTACGCGTGAGCAAGGCGGTTACCTCCTGCTCACTGATGAAATAGTTGTTGAATTCGTTACTGATGGTCACGATAACCTGACCCACGGGACGGTTGGCTTGGCGCAGGCCCGCAAACACGGCCAAGCCGATGAGCAGCAACAGGCAAGCCGCTGCAAACAGATAATTTTTGGCGTTAGGCTTGAGTTTCATGCCAGCGGCTGGTTAAAATGGTTCGTAGCTGAGGCACCAATTGATCTATATCACCGGCCCCAACGGTAGCCAGCACGTCAAAATCATTATCGGCAGCGGCCGCCGCTAAGACTTGCTCCTTGGTTTGCAATGACTTCTTGGGAGCTGTTATTTGAGACAGAATCAACTCGGAAGTAACTCCGCTAATCGGCAGCTCACGAGCGGGATATATATCGAGTAGCACCACCTCATCGGCTAGGCTCAGGCTCTCGGCGAAGCCAGGAGCAAAGTCGCGGGTGCGGGTAAAAAGGTGGGGCTGGAAGATGACGCGCAGACGTTTCTGCGGGTACAACGCACGTAGGGAACGAAGGAAAGCTTCGATTTCGCGTGGGTGGTGGGCATAATCGTCAACATAAACCTTATTTTTTGTGGTGACGATAAACTCAAAGCGACGCTTTACGCCCCGATAAGCCGCTACGGCAGCTGCAAGTTCTCCGGCATTTACGCCTTCCAGTTGGGCAGCAAAAATGGCCCCGAGCATATTTTCCACGTTGTGGAAGCCGGGCACAGTCAGCTGCAAATCAGTCAGGTTACCGTGTGGGCTATGCACATCGAAGCGAAACTGGTGGCCATGGGCCGTTACATTCGCGGCGTACAGATTTGCCCCCTGACCTACTTCCAGACCATAATGAATGACCTGCACGTCAGCAGGAACCGCGGTGGCTACACTAGCATCGGCAGTGTGGTTGAGCAACAGCGTGCCGCCGGGCTTTATCTGGCCCACAAACTGCCGGAAGGACTCTATTAGGGCATCCTGAGTGCCATATATATCAAGGTGGTCGGCATCCGTGCTGGTTACGATGGCTACATCGGGGTGCAATGTCAGAAAGCTGCGGTCATACTCATCGGCCTCCACTACAACAGGCTTAGAACCCGCGTCTGCGCCATTGCTTAAGAGTAGATTCGACCCAAGATTCACAGAAATGCCCCCCAGAAAGGCCGAGCAGTCGACGCCCGCGTGGTGGAGCAAGTGCGCCACCATTGACGAAGTGGTGGTTTTGCCGTGGGTGCCGGCTACGGCAATGGTGCGCTTGCCTTGAGTCAGCAAACCCAGCACTTGGCTGCGCTTGCGAATATCGTAGCCTTTTTCGCGCAGCCAGGCCCACTCCTGATGGCCCGCAGGAATTGCCGGCGTAAGCACAACCAGCGTCTGGGGGGCATTTTCACGTACCTCCGCCGGAATATTCTCTACTGCATCCGCATAATGCACGGCAATGCCTTCGGCCGATAAGGCTTCCGTGAGTGGCGTTGGCGTGCGGTCGTAGCCGCTCACCTGGTGACCATTGGCTTGGAACCACCGCGCCAGCGCCGACATACCGATGCCACCGATGCCGAGAAAATAGACGTAGGGAAATGCGGCTACAGGATTCATCGGCGGTCCATGATAGTGAGTAGTTCATCTACAATGGCGGCCGTAGCGTCGGGGCGGGCGAGCTGGCGCACGTTAGCGCTTAGCTGCCGCTGGCGCGACTCGTCGGCTAGTAAGCTCAGCGCCTCATCGTAGAGGCGAACGGGCGCTTCCGCATCCGTGACGAGTATGGCAGCCTGATGGCGAACCAGGGCCGAGGCATTTTTGGTCTGATGATCTTCGGCCACGTTAGGCGAAGGCACCAGCAAACTCGGCTTGCCGGTAAGGCACAGCTCAGACACGGACAAAGCACCAGCCCGCGAAACCACGACATCGGCGGCGGCATAGGCAAGGTCCATGCATTGCACGAACTCTAAAGCTTGAATGCCGTCGGCGGCGAATGGCGCGGCCTGCTCCAGTGCTTTCGGATAGTAGAGTTTGCCCGTTTGCCACAGCAGCTGAACTCCAGCCGCTTTCAGGCGAGGCAGAGCAGCGGCCGTAGCTTCGTTCAGGGTGCGGGCGCCAAGGCTGCCGCCAATCACGAGCAGCGTTTTCTTGTCAGGCGAAAGGCCGAAAAACTTTAATGCTTCGGTACGGTCTCCGGAGGCAATTTCAGTGCGAACAGGGTTGCCAGTCAGTACCAGCTTATCTTTTGGAAAGAACTTTTCCATGCCATCATAAGCCACACAAATGCGGCTTACCCGCCGACTCAGCAGCTTATTTACTAAGCCAGCGTAGGAATTCTGTTCCTGAATAAGGGCCGGAATTCCCCGCGAAGCGGCGGCCAATAAAATAGGAGCCGAAGCGTAGCCGCCAACGCCCACAACCGCTTCAGGGCGGAACTCCTCAATGATTTTACGTGCCTTTTTTACACTCCGAATCACCCGCAGCGGAAACAACAGATTCTGCGGCGTCAGGCGGCGCTGTAAGCCGCTGATATCGAGGCCCACAATGTCGTAGCCGGCCTCGGGCACCCGGGTCATTTCCATGCGACCATTGGCGCCCACAAACAGGATTTCGGCTTCCGGCTGACGCCGCCGCAGCTCGTTGGCGATGGCCACCGCCGGAAAAATATGCCCCCCGTGCCCCCGCCGCTGATAATAATGCGGTAGGGCGCGGCATGCGAAGAAATAAACTGAAGATTCGACTTGGGCATGTAAGCGTAGGCTGTACTAAAGAATTGTGTAGAGTAACCTATGTAGTTACGCGTAGGCGGTTTTCTTGGGAATGCGTGCTGTGTCCTCAGGCTCACCCGTCATGGGGCGAATTTCCCGTTCACCACGGCTGACGCTCAGGATAATACCGATGCTAATACCCGTGAATATCAAGGAGGTACCGCCCATACTCAGCAAGGGCAGCGGCAAGCCCGTGATAGGCCCAAGGCCCACGGCCACGCCCATATTTACCATCGCCTGCAAAACCAGACTAAAGGTTAGTCCGGCCGATAAAAGCCCCCCAAAGGCCCCATAGCTATGGATTACGGTATTCAGGCCCCGATAGAGGAAAGCCAGATACAAAAACAGCACTACCACGCCCCCAATCAGGCCATATTCCTCAATGATAACGGCGTAGATAAAATCGGAATACGGGTGGGGCAGAATGTTGCGCTCGGTGCTTTTACCAGGGCCTTTCCCACTGATACCGCCCGTAGCAATGGCGATATAGCTGTGCTCCAGCTGAAAAGGCACCGGCTTGGTCTTGTCGGTAAAACTCTCAATACGAGTAAGTACCGTTTTGTAGCGCTGACCCGACGAAAGGCCAATACCACCCACAACCGCTCCAATAAGCACCATCACCGCCATCTGCTTGAGTGGCACGCGGCCGATGAACATGAGCAGCAGACAGGTGGCAAACAACAGCAGCGCCGTAGAGGCATTACTCATGATAATAATGCCGCAAATAAGACCCACCCACAGCATTACGGGCAGCAGCGTCGTTTTGAAATCCTGCACATGCTGCTGCCGACGGCTGAGCATACTTGCCAAATGAGAAATCAGGGCCAGTTTGGCCAAGTCGGAAGGCTGGAAGGTTTGGTTGATAACCGGAATAGTCAGCCAGCGCGAGGCTTCGTTGATATTCGAGCCCATGAAATAGGTAAACAGCAACAAGGGCACCGAGAGCAGCAGCGCATACAGCGACAGGCGCGAGTAGTACCGATAGTCGATGCGGTGCGCCAGCCACATAAAGGCCAGTCCCACGAAGATCAGACCCGTGTGCTTAACCAGGAAGTACTCCGTATTGCCCCCCATCTTCTTGTAAGCCAGCGTGCCGGTGGCCGAATACACCACGGCAATACTGATGAAAGAAAACAGCAGCACGATGCCCCACAAAATAGGGTCGCCTTTGAGGTTGCGTTGCAGCCAGAGTTTTACGGGTTCCATAGGCGAATGAGTGAATGGGTGAATGAGTGACGTAATTGAAGCGAGTAGAATGACCGAGCACTCATTCACTCATTCGCCCATTCACTCATAAGCTTTTCCACGGCGGCAGAAAATTGCCCCCCACGGTCTTCGTAGTTCTTAAATAGATCGAAGCTGGCGCAGGCAGGCGAGAGCAGCACCACGTCGCCGGGGGCGGCTAGCTCGGCGGCGCGGCGCACGGCGGTTTCTATACTTTGGGTTTCTTCCAGGTGCGGAACAACGGTGCCGAAGCTGGCTTTCAGCTTTTCGTTATCCACGCCGAGGCAGATCAGCGCTTTCGCTTTTTGCCTGGCCAGCGGCAGCAGGGAAGTATAATCGTTGCCCTTATCCGTGCCGCCCGCAATCCAGATGATGGGCTGCTGCACGCCATCGAGGGCAAACCACGCCGCTTCCACATTCGTGGCTTTGCTGTCGTTGATAAACTTAACGCCATTGATTTCCCCAACTAATTGTAGGCGGTGGGGGCATTTTTGAAGGAAACCAAGCCCTTCTCAATCTGCTCGGAACTCAGCCCCACAACGCGGGCCGCCAAGATAGCCGCCGCCATGTTCTGCTGGTTGTGCTGACCAATCAGCGGCGAGTTGTCCACTGTAATGCTCTCCACCTGACCTTGGGCCCATTCGGGCAAATGCAGCTGAAGCGTGCCATCTTGCCCGTACCAAGCAGCTAAGTTTTCGCCCGCTTCACTATTCTGTTGCTGATCAAAGGCCAAAGCGGTTTTCTCGTAAGCCGAAGCGGCTACCGCTTTGCGCGTTTCCGGGTCGCCGGCATTGTAGATAAAATAGCGGCTTACGTTGCGGGCAACACGCATTTTGGCTGCCGCATAGTTTTCTAAGTTGTAACCGTAGCGGTCGAGGTGGTCGGGGGTGATATTGAGCAGAATAGCCAGCCAGGGGGCAAAATCGTGGGTATCGTCGAGTTGAAAGCTGCTCAGCTCCACCACGTAGTAGTCGTGCTTATCCTCCATAACCTGCTCAGCGAGGCTGTAGCCCACATTGCCGGCCAACCCTACGTTCAGGCCAGCCTCCTTCAGTAAATGATAGGTGAGCAGCGTGGTCGTCGTCTTGCCGTTCGTGCCGGTGATGCAGATGCACTTGGCCTGCGTATAGCGGCCCGCCAACTCGATTTCGGAGATAATGGGCGTTCCTTTGGCACGCAGAGCCTGAATGACGGGGGCCTTTTCCGGAATGCCGGGGCTTTTTACCACTTCGTCGGCGCGCAGAATTTCTTCCAGCGTATGCTGGTTTTCCTCGAAGCGAATACCAGCCTGCGTCAGCTTCTCCTTATAGGCTGGCTTAATAGCTCCCCCATCAGACACGAAAACGGCGTGGCCTTTGGCTTGCGCCAACAGCGCCGCCCCTACCCCACTTTCTGCTGCTCCTAGTATTACGATGTGCATATTTCGGGTTGAATTTCTCGCAGTGTTTCGCGGTGAAGGGCGCAGTGTCGGGCAGTGTGCTGACGATTGAACACTGCGCGACACTGCGCTTCAGCACTGCGTAACACTGCGAGAAATGTCATTAGCGTAGTTTCAAAGTGACCAGAGTAAACACCGCCAGCATAATGCCCACAATCCAGAAGCGTGACACGATTTTGGATTCGTGATAACCAAGCTTTTGATAGTGATGGTGCAAGGGCGACATGCGCAGCAAGCGGCGGCCTTCCCCATACTTGCGCCGCGTGTATTTGAAGTAGCTCACCTGGGCCATTACAGAGAGGTTCTCAATCAGAAACACTCCGCATAGCACCGGAATAAGCAATTCTTTCCGAACAATCAGGGCCAGCACGGCGATGATGCCGCCAATGGCCAAGGAGCCCGTATCGCCCATAAAAACCTGGGCCGGGTAGCTATTGTACCACAAGAAACCCACACACGCCCCCACAAAGGCAGTACAGAATATCACCAGCTCCCCCGAGTTCGGGATGAACATAATATCCAGATAATCAGCAAGAAGGGCGTTACCACTCACGAAGGCGAAAATGGCCAGCGTGATACCGATAATAGCAGAAGTGCCTGCCGCCAGGCCATCGAGGCCGTCGGTGATATTGGCCCCGTTGCTAACCGCCGTAATGATGAAGATGACAATAGGAATGTAGAGGAAGCTGTAGAGGCCGTTGAAGTACGGACCGGCGTAGGCGAACAGGTTGCCGTAGTTCAGTTCGTTGTTCTTGGCAAAGGGAATGGTCGTAATCATCAGCTTCACATCCTGATACACGGTGCTGGCATCCACGGCGGAAAGCTGCCCGTTGGGCAGCAGGTACTGGCGCACAGTTACATCGTTGCTGAAAAACAGTACCCAGCCGACAGTAATACCTAATCCGATCTGACCCAACACTTTAAAGCGCCCACTCAGGCCTTCTTTATTCTTCTGAAACACCTTGATATAGTCGTCCAGAAAGCCAATCAGGCCTAGCCAAACCGTACTCAGCAGCATCAGTACGATGTAGATATTATCGAGTTTGGCAAATAGGAGCACGGGCACTAGTATGGCCAGAATGATAATCAGGCCGCCCATGGTTGGGGTGCCTTTTTTCTCCAACTGCCCTTGCAAACCCAGGTCGCGGATGCTTTCGCCCACCTGCTTTTTCTGCAAAATCCGGATCAGGCTTTTACCAAAAACCTGCGCAATAAGCAGGGAAGTAATGACGGCCATAGCCGCCCGAAACGAGATAAATTGAAACACGCCCGCCCCAGGCAGATTGTAGTGCTCACTGAGGTACGTAAAGAGGTAATAAAGCATGGGCGAGGGGTCAGCGGATAGAAAGTGGAGTTAGGCCAAGATGCAAAGGTTTAGTTTTTTAGGTTGGGGTCAAACGTTGTGTTTTCAGGATTTTTGCCGTAGCGCATGGGTCATTTATTCAGCAAGTCGAACATCTCTTGCAAGACTTGCTTGTCGTCAAATGCCCCCCGCACGCCTTGCACCTCCTGGTAAGTCTCGTGGCCCTTGCCGGCTACCAGCACAATATCGCCGGGCTGGGCCAGGGCAACGGCCGTTTTGATAGCCTCGCGCCGATCTGGAATCGTCAAAACTTTACCTAAATCCTGGGCTTGTACTCCAGCCTGCATCTGGCTTAAAATGGCGTTAGGATCCTCGAAGCGCGGATTATCGGAGGTGAGCACTACGCGGTTGGAGCCTTTAGCGGCCAGGTTGGCCATTACGGGGCGCTTGGCTGCGTCGCGGTTGCCGCCGCAGCCGACCACCGTAATTACCTGCTGGCTGGGCTGCCGAATCTGGGCGATGGTAGAAAGTACATTCTCCAGCGCATCGGGCGTATGCGCATAGTCTACGATGCCTGTCACGCGGGTGCGCTCGGCCACAATGGGCTCAAAGCGGCCCGGCGCCGACGTCAGGCCCGACAGCACGGTAAGTGCTTCCGTGGGGTCTTCGCCCAGCAACACGGCCGCTCCATACACGGCCAGCAGGTTGTAGGCGTTGAAAACCCCAATCAGCCGAAACTGCACCTCGCGCCCATCTATTTCCAGATGCAGGCCATGCACGGCATTCTCCAGCAGCTTCCCCCGGAATGTAGCCATACTGCGCAGCGAATAGGTTTCGCGGCGGGCGGCGGTGTTTTGCAGCATCACCGGACCGCGCTTGTCGTCGGCGTTGGTTAGAGCGAAGGCATCCTTCCCCAGCTGATCGAAGAATCCCTTCTTGGCCTTCAGGTACTCATCGAAAGTGCCGTGATAATCGAGGTGGTCGTGGGTGAGATTGGTAAAAATGCCCCCACGAAGCGCAAAGCCGTGGTGCGGTGCTGCACTACCGCGTGGGAGCTGACCTCCATAAACACATAGGTGCAGCCGGCGCGCAGCATCCGGGCCAGCAACTCGTTCAGCCGAATAGCATCAGGCGTGGTGTGCGTAGCCGGAATTACCTCCTCGTCGATCTGATTCTGTACCGTGGAAAGCAAGCCCACGTGGTGGCCCAACTCCCGGAACAGCTTGTGCAGCAGCGTCGCGCAGGTGGTCTTGCCATTGGTGCCCGTCACGCCTACGAGTTGAAGTTGGCGCGAAGGATGACCGTAAAATGCTGCGGCCATGTGGGCCATAGCTTCAGCGCTATCAGGCACCTGCACGTAAGCGGTGGCCGGGTCGAGGCTGGGGGGCAAATTTTCGCAGACCACCACCGCCGTACCCTGGGCCACGGCTTTGTCGATGAACTGGTGGCCGTCGGTCTGGGCGCCGCGCAAGGCAAAAAATACCATGCCGGGGCCTGCTTGCCGCGAGTCTAGCGTGAGGCCTTGCACCACTACATCGGTAGGGCCATGCTGCGCCATCACCTTTACGGCGGGCAGCAGGTCAACTAGGGGGTGCGCTATGGGAGCTGAATTGGTCAATGTATTCCGGGTGCTGTTTGTACTAGTGAAGGCTAGTTATCAATACCTTCTTTTTATCCTTGCCTACTTCCGGCTTTTTAGCCTCTACTGGCTCTGTTTCTTCGCGGAGCTTCTTTTTCAGTTGTTCCTGGCGCAAAAGCAGCTTCGCTCTTTGCTTCACCGGATCCGGATCGGCGGGGGTTAGTAGCTTGTTTTCTACCAACTTGGTTCGTGCTGGCGGGGGCTGAGGCTTGGTGCCAGCCATAGCGCCAATGGGCTGCAACTCCAGCATAACCACTGTGCCACGGCGCAATGGCGTACCCGCTGCTACCGACTGGCGGTGCACGCGTCCGCTGCCTACGGCATGCACACGCAGCCCCCGGTTTTCAAGCAGAAACAGCGCGTCGCGCAGGGTCATGCCATTTACGTCGGGCACCTGGCCACGGCGCACGGGCTGCGCATGCCAGGCCAACGAGCGGGTATTGGTGTCGGCTCGGACCCATTCTTCGCCCGCCGCTTGCGACTGTTGGTTCACACCCAACTTTTCGCACACCAGCGTCAGCTCATCCTGCAAACCTGCTTTCACGACAGGCACCTGCGTTTTATTCAGCGGCACCCGAGCCAACAATGGGCGCTGGCTAGCAATGTCGCGGGCCATGGCTTTGTCGGCAACTTCGCGGAAAACCGGCGCGGCCACGTCAGAGCCATAAATACGGCCCCGTTTCGGCGAGTCGACTACCACGATGCAGCTGTACTTGGGCTTGTCGGCCGGGAAGTAGCCGCAGAAGCTGGTGGAATACGTGCGCGTGTACTGGCCATTCTTAAACTTCCAGGCAGTGCCCGTTTTGCCCGCAATGCTGAAGTCGTTCGATTTGATGGCTTTGGCCGTTCCTTGCAGCACCACGCCTTCCAGCATCGCGCGCACTTTACGCAGGGTCTCCTCCGAGCAGATCTTGGGGTTTAAAATCTTGGGCTCGAAAGATTCAATCACCTTATCCGCCTGCCGGATTTCCTTTACAATGATGGGCTGGATTTTCACGCCATCGTTGGCAATGGCATTGTAAAAAGCCAGCGTTTGGAGTGGGGCTAATTTCAGCTCGTACCCGATGCTCATGGTGGTGAGCGAGGTGCGGCTCCAGCTCCGGTCGGTGGGGTCTTTTACGTAAGGCCTCGCCTCACCGTGCATCTGAAAACCCAATGGCTTATCAAGTCCAAAGCGCTTGAGGTAATCAGTGTACTTGTCTGGCTTCTGCTGAAAATGGTCGTTTACTAGCTTCGCCACCCCAATATTGGATGATTGTTCCACCACTTTCTGCACCGAAATCTTACCATTGGCGTGCGAGTCGGTTTTCACGGCCCCGCCAATGTACATGCGGCCGTTGCCGGTATCCACCATATCGGTTAGCTCCAGGTCAGGGTTGTCTTCAAACAAAGCCATCATCGAAGCCAGCTTGAAAGTGGAACCCGGCTCGGTGCGGCCTTGGTCGGCAATGGCGTAGTTGTAGTCCTCGCGGTACACGCCATCCGCAGCCTTGCCTAAGTTAGCCACAGCCTTGATTTCCCCCGACTGCACTTCCATCAGAATTACGCAGCCGTATTGCGCATCATTATCCACCAATGACTTGTAGAGGGCATTTTCGGCCACATCCTGCAAGTTGATGTCAATGGTCGTCTTGATGTCGTAGCCGGGCAGGGGCTTTATTTCGGTGCCATCGTAGATGGGCTTATTGCCGCCTGGCAAACGCTCAAACAGTGCTTCGCCATCTTTGCCGGCTAGCTGGCTGTTGTAAGTAAATTCTAGGCCAGCGCCATTTTTGTCTTCATTCAGGAAGCCCACAGTCCGCTGGGCCAAGCCACCGAAAGGCCGAAAACGCTTGTCAACCTTCTCGAAGATTACGCCGCCTTTGTTCTTGCCCGACCGGAAAATGGGCCACTGGGCCAGCTTCTTTTTGTCCTGATAATTGATTTGGCGTGAATTCAGCCGCAGGTAGCGCACCGTCTCTTTCGAGTTTTTGGCGTTCATCAGCTTGCGCTTGTATTCCTTAGCCGAACGGTCGCCGAAGAATTGCGACAAGAGCAAAGCCAGCGAGTCTACGTTCCGATTCAACAGCTGCTTATCGACCACACTTGGGTCCCAGGCCACGCGGTAAAAAGGTAACGAGGTGGCCATGATGCTGCCGTTGTCTGACAGAATAGTGCCACGGGTAGCAAACACGGGCTGGTAAACCACGCGCCGCTCCTGCTCCAATGCCCGCCACCGGTCACCCTCCTTAAACTGAATCCGAGTCACCTTCCACACGATGGCCGCCGAAAACAGGCAGACGCCCAAAAACGCCAGCCGTACGCGGGTAACGATGGATTTTTTAACGTTGCCTTTCAAAGTATTCCGTGTGTATTGCGTTGAACAAGTACCTGGGGGCTTTTTGACCCCCCAAAAGCATAAGCTGGGCTAAAGCCCGAAGTCGTTGATTACTCCTCGATTTCGCCCTCCGCCAGCGCCACCGAGTCAGCAGCGACGGTAGCCAACGAATCGCGCACAGCCCGCGCCATCAACGAATCGGCTGTGATGATGGGCAGTTTATCCAGCTCTGCTTCGTCGAGACGACCAGCAGGCACAGTGATGCGAAACGGTGGTGAGGAGCTTTCAACCAAGCCGTAAGCGGCCACCTTGCGAGCTACCTCACTCTGCTTGCTGGCCTCCATGTAGTCCGATTTCAGGGTTGTATAGTCGGCACGCAAATCTTCCGTTTCCAGCTTTAGCTTCTGGATGTTGCGATTCATGCGGTAGCCGTAGTGCGTGTTGCCGATGTAAAGCAAGGTCAGGAACATGATGAACAGCACGTGCGGCAGGTAGCGCACCGGCAAACCTTCCCGAAACAGGCCATCCATGCGCGTAATGCGCTCGAGCAGCGTAAACACGCTCCAGGAGCTGCGCGCCTTTGTCGGGCGCGGGGCGCGGGGGGCTTCTTCCTCCGCCGGTTCAGGCTCGGGCTCGGGTGCCGGGGGGCAATTACCGGCCGGGGCACGTTGGCGCGGGGCGTCGCCGCAGGTGGTTTAATCGTATTTATAGCCATATCAACTCAACTCTTAGCTTTTTCCTGACTCCGCTCCGCAATGCGCAGCTTGGCACTGCGTGCGCGGCTATTCTCGGCTACCTCCTCCGCCGACGCTTCCACCGGGCGGCGCGTGAGCACCGTAAAGGGCGTATGTTGGTGGCCATAAAAGTCCTTCTCCACTTCGCCGAAAAACTTTCCCTTGGCCATGAAGTTCTTCACCAGCCTATCCTCCAATGAATGGTAGGACATGACCACCAGCCGACCGCCGGGCCGCAGTACCTGAGCCGTTTGCAACAGCATTTCCTGCAAAGCTGTCAACTCATCGTTTACCTCGATGCGAAGGGCCTGAAATACCTGGGCCAAATACTTGTTCTCTTTGCCGCGGGGTGTGCAAGGAGCAATTGCTTTTTTCAGCTCGCCGATGGTCCGCACAGCCTGACCGCGCCGCGCCGTCACGAGCGTGTTCGCTAGCGTGCGGGCGTTGGTCACCTCGCCGTACATCCCGAAGATGCGGTGCAATTCAGCCTCCGAATACTCAGCGACTACCTCAGCGGCTGTGCGGTCGGCCTCAGGGTCCATGCGCATATCCAAGGGGCCATCGAAGCGGGTGCTGAAGCCACGCTCGGCGGTATCAAACTGATGCGAGGAAACTCCCAAATCGGCTAGTATTCCATCGACGGGTAGGGCACCGTGGGCAGCTAGCTCCTGCTGCAAGTCGCGGAAGTTGGCGCGGATAAATGTGAAGTTGGGGCCGGCTAAAGCCGCAGCTTCGTGCTCAGCATCCGCGTCCTGGTCGAAGCTGTAGAGGTGACCGGTGGTGAGCTTTTCCAGAATAGGCTTGGAATGCCCGCCGCCGCCAAACGTGACATCTACGTAGCGGCCTTCGGGCTTAATATCCAGCGCTTGCAGGCACTCGGCCAGCATCACGGGGCGGTGATACACCGAGCCGTTGGTGGGCTGCGCAGTACTCATGCGGCCAGTTGCCCACCGGGGGGCGTTTCGGTGGACAAAAATTTCTGGGCCAGCTTAGAGAAGCTCTGCTGGTCTTTAATCAGGAACTCATCATAGCGCTCCGGGTCCCAGATTTCGCACCGGTTACCCAGGCCCACGATGATGGCTTCCTTTTCGATACCAGCATAGCGCAGCATGGTGCGCGGCAGCATAAAACGGCCAATGCTATCGAAATCGACTTCCGTCATGCCGCGAAAGAAGTTGCGCTGAAACTGCCGGTACTCCTCGTTGAACTCGTCGAGGGCCATCACTTTGTCGTGGATGATGCGCCAGGCGGCGCGCGGGTACAGCACCAGGCAAGGCTCGAAGCCGCGCACCAGCACCAGCTGGTTGCCTGACGCTTCCGGCAGATTTCCCTTCACTTTGGCGGGCAGCACCAAGCGCCCTTTCGGGTCAAGCTTGCACTCATATTCGCCAGAGAGAAGATTCATAGGGAGGGATCAGGCCGATAGGCCACGAAAAAGGGAGGTTAGCAAAAGTACAGATTGCCTATGAAAAGGCAACCACTATTTACCATTTTCTACCACAACGTAAAAACTCATTTTTTGAGATACTGGGGGGCTTTTTTGACTGATTAAACTCAAATGATTGAGTAAAGTGGTAAGCAGTGGTAGCGCTTTTGCCAAAATGTCAGTATCCGTTTTAAGGCGAATCGTAAGCTTTATTGCTGCATTTAATTGCTTCAGAGAGGCTTGACTCTCAGGCTGCCCATCTAATTTTCTGGCTGGAATTACAACTCACAATCCCGCGGGCTGTGTGCCCTATATCCTGCACCTTTCCCGCCGCATTTTGCAAGTGCGGTATCGTATCTTTGCACCCGTGAAGCGCCCACTTACTCATCGGATTTTTAGCGGTCTGCTGGCCTTGCTCATCCTCGCCGCTTCGGTGGGGCTGACGGTGCAGCGGCGCACCTGCAACGTGAGTGGGCGCAGCACGGCCAACATCACCTTCCGTGCTGCTGTCGATGCGTGCCAACCAAGCAACAATGTGCTTGATTGTGGCGCTTCTGTTGCCTCGCAGCTCCGGCAAGCCTGCTGCGACCTTGCTACCGATTTTCACAAGCTGAGCGCGCCTGCTCCCGCCTCGCTGGGGGGCAAATTTCTTGCTGGTCCGGCCATCAGCCCTTGGCCAGCAACCACGGTTTGGCCGCCCATTCCAGCTTCGCCCCTACTGGCGCAGGCTGCTTGCCGCTGGTATGCCTCCGACGCCTCGCCTCCTTCGCGGGCGGGTCGTGTGCTGCTTGCTTTCGGTTGCATTCTGGTAGTCTAGCGTTTCTCCTGATCACTGGGCCTGGCTGAACTGTATCGGCTCAGGCACGCGGGCCATTTGGCTCCGCCATTGTCTTTGGAAATACTTCTACCTCTTTCTGTTATGAATTCCTTTTCAGGGCGCAAGCTGTTGGCGCTGGGGGGCTTTTTGCTACTCCTCAGCGAACCAGCCGCCGCTCAAACTCCGGCTAGCTTGCCCGTACGTGGGCAAGTGACTGATGCTGCCGCCACGGCACCGCTGCCCGGTGCCATAGTGCGCTGGCTCGAAGACCAATCGGGCGCTACAAACACCGACGCGGGGGGCATTTTTAGCATCTTGCGGCCCGCCCGTGGGGCTTCTCATCGCCTCATCATTCAAGCACTAGGCTATCGGCCTGATACCGTTATTGTTGGGGCCACCGAGCAGTCCTTTGTGCGCATCGCGCTGCGCCGTTCTGCCGAGCTAGGCGAAGTGCGCGTGGAAGAGCGGGCGCCTTCTTATTCCGGCCTTACGCCCACCAATACCCAAGTCATCACGAGCCGCGACTTAACCAAGTCGGCCTGCTGCAACCTCGCAGAGAGCTTCGAGACCAATGCTGCCGTAGAGGTGTCGACCACCGATGCGGTGTCGGGGGCAAAGCAGATTCAGCTGCTGGGGCTAGATGGCGCTTACTCACTGCTTACCGTGGATAATCTGCCAGCCCTGCGCGGCCTGGCTACGCCTTACCGGCTGAGCTATCTGGCGGGCCCCTGGATCGAGAGTATCGACATTATAAAGGGTATGGGATCCGTGGTGAATGGCTACGAAGGCATGGCTGGCCAGGTGAACGTGCGCCTGCAGGATCCCGCCAAAACCGACCGCCTGCTCTTCAACGCTTACGTCAACGATCTGGGCAAATTCGACCTTAATCTTAACCTTTCAGCGCCCGTCAGCAAGAAGCTCAGCACGGCCCTGCTCCTGCACTCCGACCACCTCAGCCGCCGCGTCGACCGCAATAAGGATGGCTTTCTGGATTTGCCCCTCGCCACCCAGTACAACGTGTTCAATAAGTGGAAATACCAGTCGGGCAATGGCATTGTAAGCGAACTAGGACTTGGAGCGCTGCGCGAAACTCGCCAGGGCGGGCAGGTGGGGTTTCGGGAAGAAGCCGGCAACCCGTACTACGGCACCTCGCTCGCGACTGACCGCTATACAGGTTACTCCAAAACCTCTTACACCTGGCCCGGCCGCCCCTATCAGAGCCTGGGTTTGATGCTCACCGCCACCGACCACGCCTTTGACTCTCAGTACGGCCGCCGCACGTATGATGGGCGGCAGCGCACGGGTCTGGCCACCTTGCTGTTTCAAAGCGTACTGGGCAACACCGCCCATACCTACCGCGTGGGCCTTAGCTATCTGCACGATAATTACCGCGAGGTTTTACTACAGCCTGACTACGCCTCCGCGCCCTCCGAAACACCCGCTCAGCGCTACCAGCGCGAAAACCGTATCCGCCAGGAGCGGGTACCGGGCGCCTTCGCCGAGTACACGTATCAGAACGCTCGTAACCTGACGGTAGTCGGGGGCCTGCGCCTCGACCGCCATAACCTGTACGGCTGGTTTCTGACGCCCCGCCTCAATATCAAGTACGACGCCACCAAGAATACGGTGTTGCGCCTAGCCGGTGGGTCGGGTTTCCGCACGGCCAATCCCATTGCCGAAAACACGGGCATGCTCGTTAGCTCCCGCGACTTTGTGGTGTCGAATAATCTGCGGCCGGAGCAAGCCTGGAACGTGGGGGCAGTTTTACCCAATACTTCACCCTGCTTGGCCGGCCCGCTACCTTCGTAGCTGACTATTACCACACCGAGTTCCAGAACCAGGTAGTAGCTGATGCCTATTACTCGCCCTATCAGCTTAACATCAGCAACTTGCTGCCGGGTGGCCGCTCATACTCGCGCAGCTTCCAGGCCGAAGTGCAGGTGGAGCTAGTGAAGGGCTTAGAGGCCAAAGCCGCCTATAAATACCTGGATGTGCGCACCGATTATACGGGCCAGCTGCTGCCTAGGCCGCTCACGTCACCCCACCGTATTTTTGCTAATATAGCCTACGCTACCGCTTTTGATAAGTGGCGCGCCGACCTCACAATGCAGGGTTTCGGCAAACGTCCCCTGGCTATGAGCCCCGGCGAGGGTGGGCAGCATGGAGGGCACGTACCGGGCCAGCCACTGCCTAGAGCGCCACGCTTCGCCTTATTCAACACCCAGGTTACCCGCGCCTTCAAGCACTGGGAAGCTTATATTGGCGTTGAGAACCTAACGAACTATCGTCAGCGCGACCCCATCATGGGAGCCAACGACCCATTTGGGCCGAACTTTGACGCCGCAATGGTCTGGGGGCCTGTGTATGGCCGAATGGCTTACGTTGGTTTTCGCTTTCGGCTGGAGTAGTTTACCAGCTAAATACTGTTGCAGCTAAAAAGCCCCCCAGAGGCTTATACTTTCGATTTTCACTCAACAAACACTCTTCATATGAATCGCCTTAAGTCCATCCTATTCACCTTCCTGTTCATTGCCTTAGCGCCGCTGGCCCACGCCCAAACCAAGGCAACTGCCAAGACAAAGACGGATGCTACGGCGCAGATAGCGCTCAAGACCTCCGCTGTGTGCGACATGTGCAAAACCCGACTTGAGAAGTCGCTGGCTTACGAGAAAGGCGTTCAGGCTGCCAACCTCGACGTACCTACCCAGATGCTCACGGTCACGTATCGCCCTGACAAGACCAACCCCGCCGCCCTCCGCACCGCCGTACAACGCACTGGCTACGACGCCGACGACCAGCCCGCTGACACCCGCGCCTACGATAAGTTGCCGGAGTGCTGCAAAAAAACCAACGCAGTTCACAGCGACGGAGCCAAGCACTAGTCACCTAAAATCCAGCAAAAAGCCCGGATTGGGAATGGTCCGGGCTTTTTGCTGGATTTGAATTTTAGAATTGCCTTATAAGCTGTTTATTACCAACAGTATATATATAACGCATCATAGAGGAAGGCTGATAAGGCACGCTCTAAAGACACTGCAAATTTTCCAGCAATACTTATAATCTAAGAACCCATCTAAATAAGGGCCACAACTTTTTTATTTGCGTGTTAATAGATCAAGAAGGTGTCAGAGTAGACCAGAATGCCCCTTTTACGGTTGAATATTTAATCTAGTCTACCAACGTTATTCCTAATTATCTAAATCTTATTATATTCACACCCTACTAATTATCAAATTTCCATTTATGAAGATCAGTTGTCTGCTTCTCGACGATGACCCGCTGGTGCTGGAGTTGTTGCAGGCGTATATAGCCATGACGGATGTGTTGGAAGTGAAGGCTGTCTTCACCGATCCGCTGGAGGCTCATAGCTATCTTACCAGCCACGATGTGCAGGTGCTGTTCTCCGATGTTACGATGCCCCACCTCAGCGGCCTCGACCTGGTGCGTGCCCTGCGCCAGCCTCCGCTGGTCGTCCTGATGACGTCCTTCCCACAGTACGCCATGGAAGCCTTCAACCTTGACGTAATTGACTTTTTATTGAAGCCTATCTCGCTCGATCGTTTTTTGCGCTCCGTAAGCAAAGTAGTGAGCCTGATTCGCAATTCTTCGTCGAGCGAGGCTGAGATCTACGACCAGATTCTGCGGCCGGGCTCCTTTTTCATCCGCACAGATTCCCAGTTCGTGCGCCTGCATTACCGCGAGGTACTTTACATGGAGGCCCTCAAAGACTTCACGAAAATCAATACTGCCGACGGACGCACTCACCTAACTCTGGTCAACCTCAAGAATTTGGAAGAACAATTACCCACCGGCATGTTTGTGCGTACCCATCGCTCTTACTTAGTCAATGCCAACCATATCGAATCGATAAGCGCCCAAGAAGTCAGGGTGGGCGGCCATAGCTTGCCTGTGGGGCAAACCTACCGGGAGCGCCTGACGGAAGGTGTTATCGGCCGCTCGCTTATCCGGCGGCAACACTAGTATTCCGGCTAATTGCCAGAATCTGAGTGGCGGCGGGTAAAGTAAACCGGAAGGTACTGCCCTGCCCTACTTCACTCTCAAAGGACAATTTTCCGCCGTTACGCTCGACAAAATCCTTGCAGAGCAACAGGCCCAGACCGGTACCTTTCTCGCGGGCTGTGCCGAGCGTGGTATGAGGCCCACCCTGCCCGAAGATTTTCTCCCGATCGGCAGCGGCAATCCCCGTCCCGGAGTCGGTGACCGTAATTTCCCACATAGTACCCAAGGGCTGCGCCGCTACGGTTACGGTACCAGCGGCGGGCGTAAACTTAATCGCATTCGCCACCAGATTGCGCAGCACCAGCCGAATCATGTTCAGGTCGGCGTGCACCACAACGGGCTCTTGCACATGGTTTAGCAAGTGAATCCCTTTTCGCTCGGCATCACTGAGCAGCAATGACAGTGTCTCTTCCACGATCTCATCCAGGTATACTGGCTCGGGCCGGGTCGCTTCGCCTCCCATTTGCGCCGCCGACCAATTCAACAGGTTGTCAAGCAGGCTCAAGGTAGTATCCAGCATACGACTGAGCCGCTCGGAGTGCACGGCGAGCCGCTCGGGCGGTAGTGCGCCCATATTCAGCAGAGAAAGCATGGAATACAAAGACCCCAGCGGACTGCGCAGATCATGCGAAATCACAGAGAACAGCGTGCTTTTGGTACGATTCAAACGCCCCAGCTCATCCCGCTGCGCCTGAATATCTACGTTCTGCTGCTGAAGCAGGCCATTGAGGCGGCGATGGCGTCGCCGACTGCGGTACAGTATAATAGCCAGCGCTATCAGTACAACTGTTCCTGTCAGGAGCACATTACGCAGCAGTTGCTGACGGCGCAGCTGGCTGGCCTGAATCTGCCGATCTTTAGTCAGGAGCTGGATCTCGCGCTCTTTCTTTTCGGTTTCGTAGCGCGTCTGAAGTTCAGCTACCTGCGCCGAACGCTGCTCCGCAAACACGCTATCCTGCAGGTCTGCATAGTGACGCAAAGCCTCCAGACTCAAGGAGTAGCGGTTGTCGCGCTGATAGAGATTGGATAACGATTGATAAATGCTACTGACCCGGCCAAGTGCGCGCGCTTTCCGGGCTAAGGGCAAAGCTTGCTGCAGATAAGCGCTGGCTTGCTCATGATTACCAATAGAATCGTGGGCGGTGGCCAGGGAGTGCAGTAAGTCGGCTACATAGCCCGGAGCCGTGGTGGGGGGCAAATTGGTGAGCGCCTGCGTATAAAAGCCCATTGCCACCTCCTGGTTGTTCATGGCCTGATATACCTGCCCAATGCTGGTAAGTGTCTGGCCGGTGCAAGCGCTATCCTGATACTCTAACGCCTTGCGATAAGCACGTTGCAGGTGGTAGAGCGCGCGGCTGTAATGGCGCTGTTGGCGGTGCACATGCGCCATGTTGTTCATGGCTACCACCGTCTGGTACTCATTGCCGGCTTTCTGCCAAGTCACCAGCGCCTGCTCGTGGCTTTTCAGGGCCTGGGGCCATTTAGCCTCGCTGGTATACAAGTGGCCCAGCAGTTCATATCCCTGAGCCACGCCCGCCAAGTTCTGGAGCACAGTGAATGACTTTAAAGCCAGCAGATAGGTTTCGCGTGCTTTGCCGGTGTCGCCTTGGCTAAACTGGGCACTACCTAAAGCATAGCGGACACTAGCAGCTTTATAGGCATTGCGCGTACGTACGTGGTAGCGCAGTGCGGCGGCAAAGTGTGGCACCGCTTCATCGTAGCGACGGAGTGCTTCATAGGCGCGACCCACCTGAAGTTGCGCGGCAGCAGCCTGGGGGGCATTTTTGGCGTTTGTGGCAGCTTTCAAAGCAAGTCTGGCTTGCTTTAACGAGTTCTGCGGGTCGTCTACGGCAATGGGGTGGCTGGCTTGCTGATGCTGCTGCGCAAAGGTGAGCGGTTGTGGACTGGCGGCGTGAGCCGCTGAAGCCGCGCTAACGCATATTACTAACCCAATAAATAAAGCAGCCCCAGATTTAAGAGACTGGCTTGAAAACTCATTAGCTTTCCCTTTTACCCAGCCTACATCCACCATTTTCAGGCATGCCCGCACCAGCCACCCTTGACGGGCGCTGGTCGTTAGGAGAGCGCTGAAAACGGTCGTAACTATCAAAATATCAACCCAGAACACTATATAGCGCTAAGTTGGTATTTTTTTAGTTAGAAAAAAATACAATTCAAATTCAGTATTCGGTAAATAGGCTTCATACCTATATGAAGCCTCAAAAACGCCGGTTTGGCGATAATAATATTCTAAACTGTAATATAATTATTCTTATTATAACAAATACTGAATACGCCTCTGATGTCATACACAAAGCGCGAATTCAGCCTACAATATCCTGCTAAGACCTACTGCGTGGCGGCTTCTTTGGCCTGCCATAGTCGCCACCAAGGCAAATAGGGCTGATCATGGTGCTCATAGTGGTAGCCGAAGAAATAACAGCTCATAAAGGCCCACACGTGATGACGAAACTGGCTGCGCGACTTATGCGGGTTGTGTTCGGCGTGCTCGCCGCGGTGGGGCAGATAGGTACCAAAGAAAAACAGCTGTACCGTAGCCAGAATAGCCGGTATCATCCAGAAGGCAATGACATTCGCCTGTGGGAAAAACAGTTTTAGCACATTGTAGGTCACCGCCATAAGCACGACCTGCCACCACGTGACGTAGTTCCAGGCAAAGCGCGCCAACCAAGGCAAAAAACCGGGGTGATGCCCATCATGAAAATCGGGGTCGTCGAGGGTGCCTACGTGGCGATGATGCTGGTGGTGCTTGGGCAACATTCCAGGAAACCAATTGAAGGCAAATAGCAGCGCAGCCACGGTGCCCAAACCGTTATTTAGGCGCTTATCAGCGCTTACCACACCATGCATCGCGTCGTGGGCGGTGATGAACAGGCCAGTGTATAAGTGGGTTTGGATCAGCAATAGCAGATATGGCCACGGCGTACGCCAATTTGGCTCATAAAAAGCCAGCAGAAACGTCAATAAAGCCCCCCAACTCAGCATAATTACCCCCGCAACGAATACGCCCTTATTACCAACCGGAGCAGGCTTGAGACGAGTAACAGAAGGTTGAGCAGAGGTGGTGGCGTGCATTAAGTAGTGCTAAATTTATGTAGACCAGACGTTTGCTCTCGCAGACGTAGAGCCTTTTAAAGACCAAATACTGGTTTATAGTTCTTTTGACTATGGGTTTAAAGCGCCAGCAGAGCATCGCGCACATCTTCCATCAGCCACATAGGCGTGCTGGTAGCCCCGCAAATACCAACCGACTGCCCCGGCTCAAACCAACTGGCGCAGATTTCTTCCACCTTTGAAATAAAATGGGTTTGGGGGTTGGTATCCTTGCAGACCTGATAGAGCACTTTCCCATTGCTGCTCTTCGTGCCTGACACAAACACAATCTGGTCGAACTGGGCGGCAAACTTGCGCAGATCTTTATCCCGATTGCTTACCTGCCGGCAAATGGTGTCGTTGGCATTAATGGCGTAGCCTCGCTCCTCCAGTTCGCCCTTAATGCGGTAAAAGCTGTTGGTGCTTTTCGTGGTTTGGCTGTAGAGCGTGATGTTGGGGGCAATTCGTGACCCAGCAGTTCGTCCAGGTTCTCAAATACTACTGCGTTGCCGCTGGTCTGGCCCAATAGTCCCCGCACCTCAGCGTGCCCATGCTTGCCGTAAATGAAGATTTTCTCCTGCTTGTCGTAGCTGGTTTTGATGCGGTTTTGCAGCTTAAGCACCACCGGGCACGAAGCATCAATCAGAGTCAGGTTATTCTGTAAGCCGGTTTGGTAGGTGCTGGGCGGCTCACCGTGGGCCCGAATCAGCACCTTCTCGTCGCGCAACTGCGCTAGAGTATCGTAGTCGATGATGCGCAGGCCGCGCTCTTCCAGGCGCTCTACCTCCTCATCATTGTGCACAATGTCGCCGAGGCAGTACAGGTAGCCCTGTTCTTCCAGAATATCCTCGGCCATTTGAATGGCATAGATAACGCCGAAGCAAAAGCCAGAGTTGGGGTCGATACGGACGCTCAGATGGTGCGGCATAAATCGGTAACCAGGAAAACAGCCGGAAGGTTATTGGCCAAAACGTGTCATGCAGATAAGGTACGCAATAAGTTAGGCTTGTAGTTCAGCTTACGGCGCATAGAAGCTGATTATCTGTGTTCTACAATTTCGGAATTCCTGGCTTTTCTTCAAAAGGAAAATAACAAGATTAAGCAGTTGTGCACGTTAAAAGGCCTTGGGTGATGTAGCTTTGGGAGCCGATTTAGGTGAGCCTTCGCCCAGCCAACTGACCTTCCTTCTCTCCTACTGCCTCTTGCTTCGCTCCTTTTTTTCCATTACCCTGCTTCAAGTAATAGCATTCGTTTCGGCGGCCTCGGCACTCTGCTGTACCGGCACCACCGACTCCGATATGCCAGCCAGCCAGGCCATTAGCGGCAGCGTTACTAACCTGCGCAATGCTCGCGGCACCTGCTACGTGTCGCTTTATAATCGCAAAGAAGGGTTTCCGGGCAAAAAGTCCGTTGCCACTCAAAAAGTGCAGCTAACTGCCAAAGAGTGTGTTTTCGTCTTTGATAAGCTGCCCAAAGGCGACTACGCCATAGCTGCCTACCACGACGAGAACAACAACGGCCGCCTCGACACTAACTTTATCGGCCTTCCTACCGAAGGGTATGCCTTCTCTAATAATCCGCGCGCTCTGATGGGCCCACCGTCTTTTGCCGAGGCGAAAGTGGTGGTACACAGCAGCCGCGTGAAGGTGCAGCTAACGATGAAGTATTAGACTTCGGGATTAAGCTGCCAGTTGCTCTAGCTCTTGGGCCTGCTCAGCACTCACGTGGCCCCTGCCTATCAGGAAATTACGCACCGTATTGAACGCCTCTGCATCGAGGCCCGACTGTGGATGCTGCCGCAATGCATCCAGCAGATACTGCCGATCCTCTTCTACATGTGGGCTCAAACCCAAAAAAGCGGGTATATTACTTTCTACACTAAACCGTAAAAACCGGACCTCGGCACTGTTTGAGTCGGCAGCTACAGCTTGCTCGAAAATGCGAGCGGCCGCCTGCGCATAGGTCAACTTATTAAACATCGAAGCGTCGCGGGCCCTAATGGCCTCGGAGGCTGCTTTATAAGCCAGCGGCAAAGCTTCGCTGCCCTGGTAGCTGCTCATGAGCTTATAAAACTTCTCTCCGGCCGATTTATCGGCGGCGGCTTGCTCATAGTGGCTGCGTAGGGTAGCGAGGTCGTAAGAAGAATTCATAGGATGTGGGTGGGTTTCAAGTTCTGATGTGGAAGTGTCTGAAAAAGCCCCCCAACACCTAGCTGGGGGGCTTTTCTGAGATTATATAGCGCGAAGCCGGTAGCGGAAGTACGAGCCGACCAGCAGTAATAGTTTTGTATTGTCGGGAACGCGCACGCGGCCGCCAAGAATCTGCGTAGCTGGCAGCTGGCGAATTTTATGAAACAGCTTCAGGTAATACACATACGCCAGATATACGCCCAAGCGAGCCGACCGCGGCAACTGCACGATACCCGCGTAACCGGCCTCAAAATCAGAGCGAATGTCAGCCTCAATGTCGCGCTTCACGGCATCATTGAAATGCTCGTAGCTAACACCGGGGAAATACACTCGGCCCCGCTCCTCGTAGTCAGAACGGATGTCGCGCAGAAAATTGATTTTTTGAAACGCAGCGCCCAAGCGACGAGCCGGCTCGCGCAGGCGGTCAAACAAAGCAGTATCGCCCTCACAAAAGATACGCAAACACATCAGCCCTACTACTTCTGCCGAGCCGTAGATATAGTCATTATAGAGCGATTGATTGTAGTTGCGGTCCTCTAGGTCCATTTCCATACTCCGCAGAAAGGCCTCAATAAACTCCCGATCAATGCCGTAACGGTGCACCATCAACTGAAACGCGTGCAGCACCGGGCTCAGGCTGAAGCGCGTGTCGAGCGCCTCGTAGGTCTGGCGCCGAAAGTCCGCAAACAGCGCGGCTTTGTCGTGGTCATGGAAGGTGTCCACGATTTCATCGGCCCAGCGCACAAAGCCATACACGGCATACACCGGCAGGTGAAACCGCGGGTCGAGCGTGCGAATACCTAACGTAAACGACGTGCTGTAGCGCTTCGTAATCAGCTTACTACACGCCAAGCTGGTTTGATCAAAAAGGGCTACGTGGTCCAAGGCTATTGAAAGGCGAAGAGGTGAAATGGAGTGACTACCTCCCATAAGTTGGCTGGGGGGCAATTTGTTCGGGGCGGCTAGTCGATTGAGTATTCCTTGAATATTTCCCCTGCCACTACCTGCCCTGATATCAAAGAGGGCGGCACGCCGGGGCCGGGCACCGTAAGTTGCCCCGTAAAATACAGATTACTTACCTTTTTGCTTTTCAGCGTAGGCTTGAGAATGGCGGTTTGCTTGAGCGTATTAGCCAAACCATACGCATTGCCCTTGTAGCTATGGTAGTCGGCCACGAAATCGCTATGGGCGTAGCTTCGCTTGTATATCACCGCATCGCGGATGCTTTGGCCGGTAAGGCGCTCCAAACGGTCCATAATAAGATGGTAATAACGCTCGCGGGTTTTTTCCGGGTCAGCCAGGTCTGGGGCTACGGGCACCAATAAAAACAGGTTTTCGCAGCCTTCGGGCGCTACCGTAGGGTCGGTTTGGGAAGGCAGCGAGGCGTAAAACAGTGGCTTGCTGGGCCATTGTGGCTGCTCGTATATCTCCTGCGCGTGGCGGCCAAAGTCTTCATCGAAGAAGAGGTTGTGATGGCGTAGGTTCTTCAGGCGCTTATTTACTCCCAGATAAAACAGCAACGATGAAGGCGCCATCGTGCGCGAGTCCCAATACTTTTCGTCGTAGTGCCGATGCTGGGGGGCTAATAATTGCTGCTCCGCATGATGGTAGTCGGCCCCGGCCACCACAATGTCGGCCGGGCGGAAACCGGCAGCCGTTTGCACGCCCGTAGCACGGCCATTCTCCACCCGTATTTCCTGCACTTCCTGATTATACTCCAGCTTCACGCCTTGCTGCTGGGCCACCTGCACCATGCCCTCTACTATTTTGTGCATGCCGCCCCGCGGGTACCAAGTGCCCAGCGCTAGGTCGGCGTAGTTCATAAGCGAGTACAGCGCCGGTGTGTTTTCGGGCGTTGCGCCCAGAAACAGGACCGGAAACTCCATGAGCTTAATCAGCTTCTCGTGCTTAAAAAAGCGGCGCACGTGGCGGCTCATACTTTGCAGCACATCCAGACGCACGGCATCTACGAGCAAGCGCGGATCGGCAAACTCCAATAGGGAGCGGCCGGGCATATGCACGAATTTGTTGATGCCGACCTCATATTTATAAGCTGCCTGCCGCAAAAACTCATCGAGCTGAGCGGCACTGCCGGGCTCCAGCTGCTCAAACATGGCCCGAATGGCGGGCATAGCGGCCGGAATATCTAGAAAGTCGTTGTCGCCAAAAATCACAGCGTACGAAGGATCAAGGCGCACTAGATCATAGAAATCGGCTACCCGGTGCCCGAAGCGAGCGAAGTATTGCTCAAACACGTCGGGCATCCAGTACCAGCTCGGTCCCATATCGAAGGTGAAGCCCTCGGCCCGAAACACGCGTGCCCGGCCGCCAGGGCCTTCGTTTTTCTCCAGCACCGTGACCTGATAGCCGCGCTGAGCTAGGGAAGTAGCCGCTGACAGCCCCGCGAAGCCTGCCCCAATAACTAAAACGTGTTTACTCACAAAGTATCGATTATGCAGATCAAATGAGATAACCGAAGCCGAAGCCCCGCGTTTCCAAGCAAGTCAGAGTTCCTGACTGCCCTATCATACCGTTGAGTTGAGCAGAGGTTTACAGATTGCCACTTAAATCCGTGAATCGGCGACATTCTGCGAAATATGCGATAAAAAAAGCGGGCCGCAGACACGCCACCTTTCGGCTTTGTATTCTGCGGCCCGCTGTACGCCCGGGCGGCGGTATTATCTCTCCCTATACTCTACACACCGGGGCGTATACTTTCAATGCCTGCTTTAGCTCTTTGCGGGCAATGTGAATACGGTTTTTAACGGTACCAATCGGAATCTGAAGCTTCTCGGCAATCTCTAAGTACTTGTAGCCGATGTAGTACATCATAAACGGCGTCCGATAATCGGGCGAGAGCGTCGCAATTGCCTCGTTGATGTCGGTTACTACGAAGTCGCTCGAAGCGCCGTTGTGCGTGATGTAGTTCTCGTCGGTATTAAAGTATTGGAAATACTCCGTGCTGTCAATATTGCTATTACGCTTGGTGATCTTGTTATAGTTGTTGATGAAGGTGTTGCGCATGATGGTATACAACCATGCCTTCAAATTGGTACCAGCCTTAAACTTGTCCTTGTTCAACAACGCCTTGAGTAAAGTTTCTTGTACCAAGTCCTTTGCATCGTCAGCGTCGCGGGTCAGGTTCATCGCCACGGGCTTCAGCGAATAGGAAATCTTCTGTACTTGATTTGTGAATTCCAGAGAGGTCATGTTGTTTAGCTTTTCGTGGCAAAAAGTTAAACAAATATACGAGAATTTTTGAAAGTAGGATAGCTCGGAAGCAATTATTTTTCTGCGTCTTCTGTACTTGTTTTGATTAACCTAATGTACGAATGCGCTGATAATCAGGGGGAATTACAAAAGCTAAAATCGCTCTTCGCCTGTTTTTGGCTGATGAACTGTACACTTTGCCAGATCAACTCCCGTTTTCTCACGTTGGAGATTTCAAACCAGACTATACGAAAAATGCCTCGTAAAAGCGGGGCATTTTTCGTGTATTTGGGGCAATAAATTTTCTAAACCGCACGCCTTCAAGCCATACTGTGCAGCTTGGAAGCTATGTTGCTCCCTAATGGCGTCGCTCGTCGGCGAGAGCCAGAAAGTCGGTCATCAGGCGAAGGCGGGCGGCCTTGGGGGGCATTTCCAGCTCCTGATGCTGAGCCTGGCTCCCATACAGGATCACCTCACTTTCGGGACATAGCCTGGCTAGCTCATTCACATACGCCTGCACATGGTCGCGCTCAGGCAGCGCTGTCATTACACAGCATACAGCATGAGGCTTATATGTATTGTAAACCAATTCAAGGTCGTTAAGCGGCATGTTCTGCCCCAGATATAAGACATGGTGGCCACGGGAGCGCAGGGCATGGTTCATAAACAGCAGCGCCAGCTCATGCAACTCCCCTTCGGGCAGAAACAGCACCCAGCGCCTCGTGGTGGCCGGTGCTACCAGCGGCAGGCTATCGGTAGCAACCAGCATTTTCTGCCGCAAGAGGTTTGTTACTAAATGCTCCTGCGCCGGATTAACACTACCCGCCTGCCACAAAAGGCCGATCCGCTGCAAAAAAGGATACACCACGTACATGATGGCCGTTTCGAAGCCCAGCTGCCGGATGGTGCTGGTAAGCACTTTGGTTAGCTGGTGCTCGTTCATTTCGAGCATGGCGGCTAACAGCGCATTTACTTGGCGGGCATAATCATGCGGATCATCGGAGCCGGCCAGCACGGCCTGGGTCAACTCTTCCTCGCTAAGGCGGGCAACCTGCGAAATGCGCTGGCCACGGCCACATAAAGTAGCCACGTTGAGCAACCGACGCAAATCGGCGTCGCAGTAGGTCCGAATGTTGGTAGCAGTTCGTTCAGGGCGCAGCACATTATAGCGCTGCTCCCACATGCGAATAGTGGGCGCCTTAATACCTGAAAGATTTTCCAGGTCACTTATTGAGAATTGTCCCACTTGGCTTAATTATCAATTACTAACTACTAATTAATAATTTTCTTTCGGCGGCGGGCCAATGCAAAATACTTTGGTGATACCCATAGCATTCCAAACTCCTCGGAGCCGTCGCGGGCGGTGGTTTTGTGATGCATCTTATGGGCCATATTGAGAGCACGAAGGTATTCGCTGCGCGATTTGCGCCAGAATCGCAGACGCCCATGAATCAGGACATCGTGCACAAAGAAGTAAACGGTACCGTAGGCTGCTATACCAATTCCTACCCAAAAAGGCCAGTCTTTGGTTTCTGAGCTGTACATGATAAAACCCATGGACAGGGACCCATAAAACAGAAAGAACAGGTCGTTGCGCTCAAAGCGGTGCGGATGGCGCACATGGTGCGAGCGATGCAAAAACCATAATGCGCCATGGAGCACATACTTGTGCATAAACCAAGCGACAAATTCCATTCCCAGAAAGGTGGCCGTCGATACGGCAGCGGCTGCCAGTGGTGTCATGTGGAGTTAACCGAGGACCCGGATGGATGTTTAAAACGTGCTTTTGAACCTCAGCTGCTGAGCTTTAGAACCTCCACATGCTTTCAACGATTCGCATCCGTATCGGCATCCTCCCAGGTGATTTTCTCCTTATTTAAAAAAGCGGCAATACCCCGGCGGCAGTCGTTGGAGCCGCGGGCTTCGGCGTTCATCTGGGCCGCGTAGCGCAAGCTATCTTCCAGGGGCATTTCCGGAATGCGAGCCAGCATCTCTTTGGTCATTTCCATGCTTTGGGCTGAGTTTTCGACACAAAGCCGGCGCGCAAACGTGCGCACTTTTTCAGCCAGCTCTTCTTTGGGAGCCAGGAAATTAATCAGACCAAATTCAACCGCCGCCTGGGCCGAAATAACGTCGCCGGTGAGCAGCAGGTGCTTGGTGCGGGCCTCCCCGATTTTACGCAGCAGAAACACACTCACAATAGCGGGCAGGAAGCCAATCTTGACCTCGGTATAGCCAAACTTCGCTTCGGGCACGGCAAAGGCGAAGTCGCAGATGGTGGCTAGGCCGCAGCCACCGGCCAGGGCATGACCCTGAACCTGAGCAACAACGACCTTTTTGAGCGTATAAATCTGATGGAAAAGCTGCATCAGATGGGTGGAGTCCGACAGATTATCGGTGTAGCTGAATCCTTGCAGATCCTGAATATACGCCAGGTCGGCGCCGGCGCAGAACGCGTCGCCGTTGGCGCGCAGCACCACTACTTTGCAGGTCTCGTCGTCTTCGGCGTATTCAAAAGCCAGCTTCAGCTCCGATACCATATCAGAGTTGAGGGCATTGCGCTTTTCAGGGCGGTTGAGCGTGATGTATCCTATGGCTTCCTGGCACTCATAACGAATGTAGCGCAGGGCTTGCAGGTCCTCGGTTGGTGTGTTTTCCATGGTCGTTGGGCTTAGCAGTGTACGGGCAGCGCCGGGGAGTTGAGAAAAGCCCCCAGACGCCAAAGAGCCGGCGCGGTAGTCAAACCTAACAAAAATGGTGCGGTAAAAGAAACGGAACCAAGCGAAGCCGCCGCCCGCTTTCCGGAATTTACTGCCTCGGCTGCTGCCGAAAAGCCCCCTGCGCGGTCACGTCGTGGGTAAGGAATCCGGCCGCGCGCAGCACCGAATCCTGGCGGGCGACATACCAGCTCCGGCACGAAGAATCGAAGATGATGGGGGGCTTTTTGCCAAACACGGCCGCCAGCTCAGCCGGCCGCACGCGGGCATTGCGGCGCAGGATTACCACATCTACAGGCCAGGGCTGGCGGGCTGGGCTCAGATACCCCGTCACGAAAGCCAGCCGCAGGCCGCGCCACACTACCAGCACCAGTCCGTCATCGGCCTGCAAAGTAGCCGGAATGGGTGTCGCCTGCCAGCCCTGATGGTAGCTTACGCGGCGTGAAGCGCGCTGAATAGCGCCAGGCACGATGCGGTAAGTGCGCTCGGTTTCGGAAAGGGGCAGCGAATCGACGGATACGATGTCGGCGGCGGCTCCTTGCCAGAAGCCACACACCGAGCGGCGCGGAATACTGTAGATTATCAGCTCCTCATCGGTACTTGTGCGGTGGGCAGCCCACACGCGGCTGCCAGCAAATACACTCAGCAGCGCGCAGGCCAGCCCCAGCCAGGCAAGGCGTTTGACGGCCAAAAACAGGAGCAGCGAAAGGATGATGACAAACACCAGCCAGGTCTGGGGAGCCGTGAGCTGAACGCCGCTGATGAGGGCATGCGGCATTTGGCGCCCAATCCAGAAAATATATTCGTTGAACGCCCAGATTATATTTTCCAGCAGAACCGCTACCAGACGCGGCCCAGCTTCCACACTTGAAGCAAAGGCTGGCACCAATGCGCTGATGCCGTGCGTAATACCAGTCACGGCGAGCAGCCCCAGCCCCACATACAATGCCCCCGACGACAGCGGCACGGCCACCAGATTGGACAACAGAAAGCTAAGCGGAAACTGGTGGAAATAATACAGGCCCAGCGGAAACGTAGCCACCTGCGCCGCCAGCGTCAGGGCCGTGGCCTGCCATATCCATTCGGCCGACCAGCCGCCGGCCAGCCACAGATAGCGCACGGGGCGCGGCTGCCAGGGCCGTTGGCGGCGGGCTGCTAACTCCTGGAAGTCAAGCCAGCCGGCGATGCGCGGCTGTAGGTACACAATGCTGAGCACGGCCAGAAAGGAAAGCTGAAAGCCTACATCGGCCAGTAAATAAGGATCATAGCAGAGCAGCGCGAAAGCGGCCACGGCCAGTGTGTTGTACATCGTGCTTTGTCGCTCCGACACGCGCGCCACGATGATGAAGCTGAACATTACGGCCGCCCGCAGCACCGAAGCCGAGCAGCCCGTAATAAACGCGTAGCTCCAGATAACCGCCAAGCCCACGCCCGCCGACCAATATCGGAACCCCGGCGCCCCGCCAAACAACCGGCGCAACACCCAGGTAATCAAGCCAAACAGCAACCCCACCTGCAAGCCCGACACGGCCATAATGTGCGTGGTGCCGGTGTTGGCGTACGCCTGCTTGGTCTCTGAATCGATATCATTCTTGAGGCCCAACACCAGCGCCGAGGCAAGCGCATATTCCCGTTTGGCCGTGAGGTAGCGCCTAAAAACGCCATCTAGCACCTGCGCCACCCGCAAACTGACGGCGCGCACATAGCTGGGGGGCAAAAATGCGATTTGGCGGTATTGGTCGGGGTGAATAAACTGCTGATGATAGATCTGATGGTAAGCCAGATAGCGCCGATAGTCGAACTCGCCGGGGTTGAGGGGCGCTTTGGCCGGCGTGGGCTGCCCGCGCACCAGCCACACTTCGCCGTAGCGGGGCGTGGCTACGCCCACCTCGCGCGGCACCGAAACCCGAATGCCGCCCACCGCCGTTTGCCAGCGCCCGCCAACGCGTACCGCCGATACGCGCAAGGTAGTGGCGTAGGTAGCCGGCCGCACCACCGGGTTTTCATCCACCACCGCCCGATAAAACTCCACAGGACCCTGTAACTGACTTAAATGATTGGGCCTGCGCGACTCCGTGGCCAGCTGGGCGCTGGTAAGCCCCGCCAGAAACACGACCGCCAACGCCAACAACCCCATGGCATCGTTTGCACTAGCTGAACCGCTCTTGGCAGCCCACCATTGCCCAACAACAAAAAGAGAAATGCCCCCAGAAGCCAAGGCAGCAGTTCGGGCAGCGTGTGGCCGACATACAAATAAGTCAGAATGCCCGCCGCCAGCGCAACGACCAGCCGCACAAAAGCAAGTGGCGCCCAACTAAGCCGATTCTGCATGATAAGAAAAAAGGGCGGTGCTCCACCAAGAAAAATTAATAATCACGGGCACTAGTAACTGATAAAAATTCAAATCACCAACTGAAAATATGTATAGCGTCTGGGGGCTTTTTTGGAAAGCAAAAGTCCTTCCGACTTTACGTGGGAAGGACTTTTTACTGAAAGTGTGCAGGAGCAGCACAGCGGCTTACGCTGTCATTGTGCCGCGCCAAATCATCTTATAATGCTCAATATCACATTCCGTAAACTGCTCGCCCACTTTCTCAAACCCGTGGCGCTCATAAAAAGGAATGGCCCGCAGCTGAGCGTGCAAATACAGCGTGGCCTCGGGGTAAGCAGCGTGAGCATCTTCCAGCACCCGGTGCAGCAGCGCAGCGCCTACTTGCTGGTTGCGGTAGTCGGCGAGTACGGCGAAGCGCTCCAGCTTCACGCCTTTGTCGGTGGGGCGCCAGCGGGCAGCGCCGCAGGGCGTGCCGTCGGTAGCGCGGGCCAGGTAATGGGTGGCGTCGGTGCGGTCGTGCTCGTCGTATTCATCGTTCAGGGGCACGCCTTGCTCGTGCACAAACACGGTTTCGCGGATGGTAAAGGCGTCATCAAGGTCGCGCAGGTCGGTAATTCTTTCGGCGGTAATCATTAATCAGAAGTTTTGCAGATGCGGATAAGTCAAATTTCAGAGCTATTTGGCAAACAGCGTGATACCGGGCGTAGAGGCACAATATTTTGTGTCTCGTCATTGAACAGCTAATGCCTGCAACGACGAGACACAAAATATTGTGCCTCTACGCCCGGTATTGCAGGTTATTTTAAGTTGAACTACCAGGTCAGCTAAGGTACACGAAACAAAAAAGCTGCTTCCTGAGAGAAGCAGCTTTTTGATGCATTTCTAACTAATTACCGGCCAACAAAACTGGTCAGCAGCTATTAAAGCTACAACTGCTGCTCGTGGTTGACGGGCAGACTCGCATTGTTGGTTGAGGGGAAATCCGACTCAGGGCGCGAATCCGGATGCGGGCGGTACAGGTCGCGGAATGGGCGGGTGGCCTGCTCACGCTGCGTTTGCACGTCGTAGCGGTCGTAGGCGTACACGATTTCCTTGACCAAGCGGTGACGTACCACGTCCTCGGCCGTCATTTCCACAAACCCAATACCACGCACATCGCGCAGAATATCAAGTGCTTGCAGTAAGCCCGATTTCTGCTTGGTGGGCAAGTCGATCTGGCTGCGGTCACCGTTCACCATCACCTTCGCCGTGGGGCCCATACGGGTCAAGAACATCTTGAGCTGAGATGGCGTGGTGTTCTGGGCTTCATCAAGCAGCACGAACGCATTGTTCAACGTCCGGCCGCGCATGTAGGCCAAGGGAGCAATTTCGATGATTTTGTTTTCCTGGTAGAACTTCAGCTTTTCGGCCGGAATCATATCTTCCAGGGCATCATAGATCGGGCGCAGATACGGGTCGACCTTCTCCTTCATATCGCCGGGCAGGAAGCCCAGGCTTTCGCCGGCCTCCACCACGGGGCGCGAGATGATGATTTTCTTGACCTCTTTGTTCTTGAGCGCCCGCACGGCCAGCGCCACCGATACATAGGTTTTACCCGTACCGGCCGGCCCCAGCGCAAACGTCAAGTCGTGCTTCATGACCGTATCCACCAGCTTCTGCTGGTTGGGCGTCTTGGCCTTGATAACGCCACCTTTGGCCCCAAATACAATGACGTCGGCTATTGAGGCCGTGGCGATAATGCGCTCTTGCTGCTCATCATCGGCGGCGGCAATGTACTCGGTCACGTTGCGGTCGGTGATGGCGCCGTACTGGTGGTAGTGCTCAATGAGCGAGGATAGAATTTCGTTAATGCGGGCAATGACAGGCGTCTGGCCCTGGATTTTTATTTCGTTACCGCGGCTGATGATTTTGCTGCCGGGGAAAGCGGCCGCCAGCTGGCGTATGTTCTGGTTGTCGGGTCCGAGGAACTCGACGAGGGAGACATTTTCGAGGGTGATGATTTTCTCGACCAAATTATGAGTGCTTTAAGGCGAAGAAGATGATTAAAAAAACAAGCAATGGGGCGTTGGTAGGAGCAATTGCCTACTTTTGCCGCCCCCACCCCAGCTTATACCGGGGTCAAACAATAGTACGAAGAACTCAGGATTTCCGGCAATGGGGTTGATTACGTTTCTGTCCGATTTTGGCTACCGCGACCATTACGTGGCTGCCGTGAAGGCGCGCTTGCTACAATTAGCCCCCAGCAGCCCGTACTGGACATTTCTCATGCTATCGAACCCTTTAACATCGCGCACGCCTTACACGTTCTAAATGCGGTGTTTCGTGATTTCCCAACGGGCACAGTACACCTGCTGGGCGTCAATGATTACGGTGGAGCGCAGGGGCGATGGCATGCCGTAAAGTTTGAAGGCCATTATTTTGTGGCCGCCGATAACGGCTTGCTTACCCTGCTTACTGATGGTGGGCCGGCTGATGTAGTGCGCCTTCGCAATATGGAGACCCCCTCTCCCACCCGCGATATTCTGGCGCCTGCCGCCGTTCACTTAGCACAAGGCCATCCGCTTGAGCACTTGGGCCCCACCACCACAGAGCTATACCAGCTGCTCAACCGCCAGCTACGCATTCAGGATCATCGCATCACCGGCCACGTGGTGCACGTGGATCATTACGGCAACCTCATCACCAATATCACTCGCACCGCTGTGGAGGCAGTAGGCCACGGCCGTACGTGTGCCGTGCATTTCGGTCGCGAAACCGTGCGCGAAATTGCCCCCCACTTTCAAGCCACCGCGCCCGGCGAAGCGGTGTGCATTTTTAACAGCCAGGAAGTACTTTGCATTGGCATCAACCAAGGCAATGCGGCCGAATTGCTGGGGCTGTATTTTGATTCTCAGGTAGATGTGCGCTTCGCTCCCGAGCCAAGCTAGAGATCGACATCAGGAATAGCCGATCTTATTTAAAAACTGCATTTGCAGGCTCTAAACGCACATAATATTCTGTTTATATATTATGTTAAGTTGAATGCGCCAACCTGTCATGCCTTCAAATGCCTCCCCTGGGGGGCATTTCTTGTTTCATTTTAACTATTTCTCAATGCTTATCCGAATCGTGCGCATGACGTTTGCGGCAGAAAATACGCCTGCCTTTCTACAGCTTTTTCGCGCTACTGAACACCGCATTCGACAGATGCCGGGTTGCCAGCACCTGGAGCTTTGGCAGGATACTCATACGCCTCATATCTACTGCACGTATAGTCATTGGGAGTCAGAAGTGGCGCTCAATGCGTACCGCAAGTCGGCGTTATTCGGAGAAGTTTGGCCAGCCACCAAAGCCTTATTTGCAGCCCCGGCCCAAGCCTTTTCCGTACACCCGGTTGCCCCATAACCAGTTTGGCTAGGCTAATTCCTGCTTCCTTTTGTTTCTAGAATGCTTTCATTCATAGTCACCCTTGACTAGCGAGTTCATGTCATTCTCCAACTCAGCAATTCATGACCGATTACTTTGAATTCTACGATTTACCCGAGTCTTTTCTTCTGGATGAAGCTACGTTAAAACGGAAGTATTACGCCCTCAGCCGCGAGTATCACCCCGATTTTCATGCCACCGCACCGCAGGAGCATCAACAGGAAATTCTGCACCTGGCCACCCAAAACACCAACGCGTACCGCACCCTCTCCGACCCCGATCAACGTATGGCCTACATTCTGGGTCGCCATAATCTGCTGGAAGAAGGCAAACAGGAAATTCCTTCCGATTTTTTGATGGAGGTAATGGAGCTGAACGAACAGCTGATGGAGTTGGAGATGGAACCCGACCCAAATGTGGTGGCAAGCGTTGAGAATGAGGTAAATGCCATAGCCGATACCCTCGACGCAGGCATCGAACCAGTACTGGCTGGCTACCCCGGTTTGCCCCCCGATGTGCGTCCCCAAGCCCTGCAACAAGTGCGCACGTATTATTTGAAACGCCGATACTTGTTGCGTATTCGCGAAAGTCTGGCTAAGTTTGCCACCCGTTCCTGAGTCGTGGGAACGTAGTGAAGCCCAGATGGCGGAACCGGTAGACGCGTTGGTCTCAAACACCAATACCGCAAGGTGTGCCGGTTCGACTCCGGCTCTGGGTACAGAGTAGCAGAAACAAAAGCCTGAGAAATCGATAATCTGGAAGCAGATGCGGTTTTTCAGGCTTTTTGCATTCAGTGATTTAAAGCATTCACTCCGAATGACTCATTTAGAGATTGGCGGTTTTCAGATAGAGCTAGTGCGCAAAAACATTCGCACGCTACGCTTGACGGTATATGCCCCCGATGGCAAAGTGCGCGTGGCTGCCCCCATGCGTATGCCCGCCAGCACTATCGAAGACTTCATAATAGCGCGCCAAGTCTGGATTCTGAAGCACCAGGCAAAATTCGCGGCGCGGGAGCGACCTGTCGCGCATGCCTACGTCTCGGGCGAAACCCATTTCTATCAGGGGCAAGGCTACGAATTGCAGGTGCTGGCTACGACGGGGCGGGCCCGCGTGGCGCTGCGCGAGGAACTGGGGCAGTTGGAGCTGCACTTACCAGCAGAAAGCACGGCCGCCCAACGCCAGCAACACTTAGTCTGTTGGTATCGGGCGCAGCTGAAAGAGCAGGTGCCAGCGCTGCTGGCTAAGTGGGAGCCTGTAGTAGGGAAGCAGGCTACTACCTGGGGCGTGAAGCAAATGAAAACTCGCTGGGGTACCTGCAATATTCAGGCAAAGCGGATCTGGCTTAATCTGGAGTTGATAAAATGCCCCCCACGCTGCCTGGAATACGTGGTAGTGCACGAGTTGGTACACCTGCATGAACGCTATCACAACGCCCGCTTCTGGGGCTTCATGGACCAGTTTATGCCCGATTGGCGAACCCACAAGGCAGAGTTGAGCCAAATAACACTGGGCCCGGCTGCGGGGGCGGATGCAGATTAAAATATTGTTGTCAGTATAGCTTACATACAAAAATGGCCCGGAAGCAGGAAGCTCCCGGGCCATTTTCAGGTATTTGACTTATTTACTAAGCGCCTTCCGGGAAATCAGCTGAGTTGCCAGTTTCGGCTACTTCTTCCAACTCTTTCACCAAGCCAGTAAACTTGTCGCGGGCACCTTTTACGGCGGCTTTGCCGAGGGGCAGATGTAGCGGTGGATTCTCCTGACGCACGAGGTCATACATGATTTGGGCGGCGCGGTCGGGGTTGCCGGGCTGGCGGCCGCTGTAGCTCTGAATGCCTTTCAGGTTTTCACCTACCGTGGCGCGGTAGTCTTCAATCTGGGTATCAACGAAGCTGGCGGAACGGCCGGCCCAGTCGGTACGGAAGCCGCTGGGCTCAATGTTGGTTACTTTTACGCCCAACGGACCAACCTGCTGGGCCAGGCTTTCACCAATGGCTTCGAGCGCAAACTTCGAGGCATTATAGACACCCACGCCGGGGAAAGTTTTCAAGCCTCCAATACTGGTGATGTTGATGACGTGGCCGCTTTTGCGTTCGCGCAGGTGTGGCAGCACGGCCCGCAATACGTGCAGAGGACCGAATACATTCACGTCGAATTGGCGATGTACTTCGTCAGCCGTGATTTCTTCGATGCTGCCAAGAGAGCCATAACCGGCATTATTTACCACAACGTCGAGGTGGCCCAGTGCTTGAATGGCGTCGGTTACAGCCTGTTTTACCTCGGACTCCTTCGTAACGTCGCAGACGAAGCCGCGACCATTTTCACCGGCTTTTCTAGTAAACTCGTCGGCTTGCTCTTGCTGACGGAAGGTGGCGGCTACTTTGTCGCCTTTTTGTAAAAGCAATTCGGCCAGGGAAGCACCGAAGCCAGTGCTTACGCCCGTGATAAACCAGTTTTTAGTGTTGGTTGGCATTGTTCAGATAGACTAAGATTGGATAGGTAACGACCGTAAAAAGTAGGGCCGGCTTCTTTAACCCATAGGGGCAGCTTGAAGTTTTAAGAGTTGCCTTTAAGTGGTAGAAACGCGTATTCGCGTCTGCCCGTTATGTCGCCAGCTCTACCAGCACCGCCGTGGAGCCGCCGGCATCGTCGTCGGTGACGAGCAGCAACTCGTAGCGCTGGGGGGCAATTTCGCGGCGTACGGTTATGCTTTCCACTTTGCCGCGGTAGGGCTGGCCATTGGGCAAAATCAGTTGTGTGAAGCGCGTCTGTAAAGGCTGGTCCGAACGTTTTGCCAGGTCCAGCACGCCAACGAAACTACCCATCACTTCGCCATCGGCTACGGGGTCGCTGGTATCTTCTACGGAGGCTGTCACGAACAGCTTCTCCTTGTACGTGGTAGCACCAGAAAAGCCGGCCGGTTTCTCTGCGATGGCAGGCAATTGATAAAACTGCGTTTGAATAACAGGCAGCTGGCTTGAGCGGTGTTGAATGAACTCTAACGCCTCTTGCAGAGGCAGGCGAAATAACAAATTGCCCGCCCCCGAACCCACCGTACGCTGAAACAGCAGCAGCTCAGTAGTGGTGGCGGCCGCAGCCTCCAGATTTAGCACTACGCTCTTGGGCAAAACCTTGCGCAGGGCAGTGTATAAAGAACTCAGCGACAATGGGTATACCGTCGCTCCAGCACCCGCTTGCTTGGGAAGCGTTACCCAGAACCCCTTTTCCCGTTCCGCCGTGGCTCCCGATCCGCACACGAGCAGGGCCGCGTCGCCGCCGGTGGCGGGCACAGCCGTAAGGCACTCCAGGTCAGGCTTGAGGTTTTTGGGCAAGCGACCGGAGCTGAAATGCACCGTTTCGAAGAGAGTAATGCGGCCGTTGGGCTTCAGGGCCCGCGCATCGAAACAATAGAGGAAAGGCGAGTCGTCGCCGATTATGTAGGCTGTATCGCCCACTACTTCTATCCCTGAGGCGGAGGGTAAGTCGGGCAAATCAAACTGGCGCAGAATAGTTGCTTTCATGTGATAAGCTGCACAGGCTAACGTTGTTCTCGCGCTAGCATACGTACCCGCGCCGCTGGGGGGCATTTTTTGACACGAAACAGCCAACACCTCCCCTCTTCTACTTACGCGTATGCGTCTGTAGAATGAGCCAAAAGCCTCCTGGTTGAAAACGGCTTACTATTTCGTAATAGTGAACTCCACCCGCCGATTCAGGCGGCGGGTTTCTTCGCGCTCATTGCTGGCGCGGGGTTTCGAGCCGCCGTAGCCAACGGTGCTGATGCGGTCCTCGGCTACGCCACGGCTTACAAGGTAGCGCTTCACTTCCGCCACCCTATCCTCCGATAGCTTCTGGTTGAGAGCCGCATTACCTTGGTTGTCAGTATGGCCTTCCAGACGAATATTTACCGTGGGGTTATCGGTGAGAGTGCCAGCCAGTCGGTTCAGCTCCGCGTAGGATGCGCCAAGCAGATTGTATTTGCCTTGGGCAAAAATCAGCGTTGGCAACTCTAGTCGGGAGCCGACGCCTGCCGGTACCAGAAGAAGGTTGCGTGTGAGTGGCGCCGTAACAGTAAGCGTATCGGTGGCCGTGAGGAAGCCGCCACTTACGGCCGATAGCCGATAGCGGCCGGGCGGCAACGTGAACTGGTAGGTGCCGGTGCCGGCCTCTACGCGGGAGGTGGCATTGTACGAAAAATTGCCCCCCAGACTCGCAATTTTCACTTCGGCGGCTACTGACTGCTGGGTTTTAGCATTTATAACGCGACCCGATAAGAGCGCCCGCGGCGGGGCCACCGCAAACGTAGGCGCGGGCACTTTTTCCACTACCGAATCGGGCGGCACGACGCCCACTTCCGCCCGAAACAGGTCGGCGGGACCGTTGGCGGTGCGGGAGGCAGCGTAGTAGGCCTGCTTGCCATCGGGTGTGAGGCTGAAATAAGCATCAAAGCCCGGACCATTGAGGGTGGGACCCAGGTTGCGCGGCTCACTCCATTTAGTCCAGGAGTCGTCGAGGCGGGTGCTGGCGAAGATATCGGCGCTGCCGTAGCCACCGTGGCCGTAGGAGGAGAAGTACAGGGTTTTGCCGTCGGGCGAAAGCCAGGGGGCAAATTCAAAGCCCGGCGAGTTCACTACGTCGCCCAGGTTGCGCGGCTCCGACCACGAGCCTTTGCCCACGGGCTGACTGATATATATATCGTTGCCGCCGTAGCCCTCGGCGCGCTCCAGGGAAAGCAGCAGAACCTTCTCGTCGTTAGTTTGAAAAAAAGTGGTGGCCGTACCGGTGGAGTAATAGTTGATAATATCCAGCTGCTCGGTGCGGCTGCCATTTTTGCCCCCCACATTACGGGCAGCCCGCGAAATACCATCGTCGTGGAAGGTCCCGTCGCGCTCGTAGTAGCCGCGCACCAGCAGGTAGTAGCCATCCTTTACCACGGCCATCACGCCGTTGTGCTGGGGCGTATTCAGCCCATCGAAGCGCGTGGCTGGGTTCCAGGTGCGGCCCTGATCCACAGAGCGGCTCATCCAGATATCGCCCGATTCGGCGTTTCCTTCCATGTTGCCGGCAAACTTAGTGCGCACAAAAAACAAGGTCGCGTTGTCGGGAGCCAGCACGGGCTGCAACTCATTGCCGGAAGTGTTCAGCGTATTCAACGCTTGCGGCGGCCCAAAGCCGGGCAGGCTGGCATCCACGTTCAGACGAAGCTTAAATAAGCGCCACTGCTGCGTAGCCCGATTTGCAGGCTTCTGCGACACGATGGGCGTACCATTGGCCTTATCGGCCGAGGCTACGGAAATGCAGCGGTCGTTGCCCTTGCTGATGAGTTGCACGCTGCCTGCGGGGCCGCCCGGCACCAGGCGCCACTGCTGATAGAGGCTGCCCGTGTAGGGGCGCTGCACCAGGGGGGCATTTTCATCGGGTTTGTCTACTGTCAGGCACTTACCGCTTTGGCGCCCTTCAATTCGAAAATAGTCGCTGCCGGGCATCACGCGCACGAAGCGCCACTGCTGGCTGGGAGCGTGGGTAAACTCCCACTGCACCATGGCCGCCCCCGACTCAAGCGAGGAATTGGCTACGTCCAGCGACCGGCCGCTACTGCGGGCGGCAATGCCGTAGTAAGCCTTCTCGTCGGGAATGAAAGGCGTATTTTGGGCGAAAAGTGGGCCAGCCGTAGCGAAGGCTAATAAGAAGAGCAGAAAACGAAGCAGCGAAGGGAGCATGCACGCAAATGAATGGACTGAGCCGCAAGTTAGCGTAAATCTGAACTGGTTAGCCCCAAACAAGAACCGCCGCTCCTGCCAGAGGCAGGAGCGGCGGTTAATAATGATAAGTAGCTATAATAAATATCTATAAGGTTAAGCTCGCATAACCATAAAGCAGTAGTTAGCTAATAGCATTGTTAATGTACTTGAAGCGAACAAACCGGTCGTTCTCATAGATGGCCGCAAAGTGGCCGGTCGGAGCAGCGCTCTTTGCTTCTGACTTGCGCTCTGCAGAGCGGGTGCTAGGCATCGTCGGAACCGATGGATACGACCCAGGCATCATACCCGGCGCGTGGCAAATGAAGGAAAGGATCTTGGACGGCATAGTAAGTTTGCTTTATAGTGTGAAATTTGGTGTGTAAAAATTGTGGGGAAAGTGCTACCGGGGCGGAGGCAAAGCAGTTAATTTTTTGTGGTAGGCAACTATGAAGATTGATACATCTTTTTGAACGATGCTAAGGTAGATCATTTAATAGGCAAATGTAAATGCGTATAAGCCCGTAATTTTGTGTCTGGGGCAGTACGTAACCCTGTCTACGTACTAGCCCGGATGCCTCCTACGAATAGTGCATTTAAAGCTTAATTAAGGCCTTTATTGTCGCCGACTAAGTAGGTGGTCATTATGTAACCTAAAATAACGATTTGGCGTAGCGGCTGATTCCTGCACCAAAAAGCATAAAAAAAGCCCCTACAATCTGTAGAGGCTAGGCAGTTAAAAGAGGTTGCATTTACTGAATAAGTCTGTGGCGCAACGCATAGCGAATCAGGCCGATAATCGACTTTGAGTTGGTCTTGGTTAAGATGTTTTTGCGGTGCGTTTCCACTGTTCGCTCACTGATAAACAGCTTTTCGGCAATATGATGGTTGGAGTACTCTTTACTGATCAGCTCCAACACTTCCCGCTCACGTACAGTCAGTGGCACAGGATCATCGGCGGCCGGGGCTGGCCTCAATGCAGTGAGTTCCAGATTTTGCAGCAGCATAGAGCCTACTTCCGAGCTGAAGTACGTGCGGCCCGCAGCCACTTGCTCAATGGCTTGTACCAGTTCTTCCGGGCCCAGACTTTTTAGCATGTAGCCACAGCCACCGGCACTAAGCACGTCGGTTACGGAAGCGTGATCATAGAACATGCTGAGCGCCACAATACGCAGCTTGCTATTGATTTCACGCGCCGCCCGAATAAACTCCAGCCCCGACATCTGAGGCATACTCAGGTCAGTGAGTACTACCCGCACCTCCGGATGCTTAACCAGCAGTTGCAGCGCATCGGCGCCCCGGTTTGCTTCGGCCACCACCCGGATATTGGGTCTGGATTTCAGCAAGGTCTTGACACCCTCTATCACCATCTGGTGATCATCGAGCACCAAAACAGCAATAAAATCATCGGATACTAGCTCGTTCATATGGCGCAAATGGTCGGGCAGACAAACAATCTACGCAGTTGCCACACATAATAGATTGCAACCTGCCCGGATAAGTTGCCTACAACAGTAGATAGAAATATACGATAAATCTTCTAGTGTAATACTATTCCACGAGCCCCTATACCTCGCCTCAACGGCACATATCTGGCCTTACTTGGAATAGAAACTGGCAACGTCACTGGTTTTCTAAAGAGCCTAAACCTAGCGAAACTTTACCAAAGAAAAGCCTTTTTCCCCGTCCAAATGGCTTTTTTTATAAAACAAGCGCTACTGTCCTGTTTAACTTTTTCTGTTAAAAACCTCAACCTTTCGAATAAGCTGCTCGTTAACCAAACCCAGGAGTTTAATTATTCCGCTTGTCTTGTTTGACTTAAGTAGTTTATATGACTGATGCTCAGAGCAATATTATAACATCCGAATACTTTGATTTTATAAATACCAAAGAATTCCCATGTGTAGCTGCCAAAACCGCCCTTACCTGGAATCAGGTAAAATGCCTGGTGGTTGATCATATGGCTTGCCCTAAAGATGATGCGGCCATTCTGAAGTTCGTCTACGATTTTGTGGATGAGTACCGGCAGTCGACCAAGCTGTATCACAGTGTAGCAATAATCTTTAAAGGTCCGGAAGACCCGAATGAAGCCCAGTTTGAAGAGTTTCTGTGGCAGCGCCTACAGGCCCTATCCAACCTGGATGCGCAGCGCTACGGCTACGACAAGCGTGTAGTGTCCGATCCTAACTCTCCCGATTTTAGCTTTAGCCTGAAGGAGGAAGCATTTTTCATCATTGGTTTGCACCCCGGGAGCAGCCGGCTGGCACGACGGTTTAAGTACCCAACTTTGGTATTTAATGCCCACGCTCAGTTTGAGCAGATCCGGGCAAATAGTCGCTATGATGGCCTGCGCAACACCATCCGCACTCGCGATATGGCTTTTTCCGGCTCTATCAATCCGATGCTGGAAGATTACGGTCAAGCATCGGAAGTGTATCAATACAGTGGCAAGGTGTACGACCAAGCCTGGAAATGCCCTTTTTTAAGTCAACATGCAGCAGCTAACCATCATTCCGCCGCGTAGCGGCACTTCCTTCCTAGTAAAAAAGGGCCAGCATTTGCGAGTGGTCGATATTGAGGGCGAGCAGGTAGCCGATTTTGTGTGCTATAATTTGGCTGATAAGGCTGAATACCTGTCGTCGGGCCGCACGATTGACTACGCCGAAACCATCTTTCTGACCAAAGGCCACCCTTTCTACTCCAACCGCAGCAACATCATGTTCGACATGGTGGAGGATACGGTGGGCCGCCACGACTTTTTGCTCACGCCCTGTAGCGCCGATACGTTTCGCATCATCTACGGGCACCAGCAGCCGCATCGGGGCTGCTTCGGCAACCTGAGTGAGGCACTAGGCCAACATGGCATCAGCCCCGATGCTATTCCCATCTGCTTCAATATCTTCATGCACGTGACCGTGGATGGCAATACCGGCAAGGTGGATGTGCTGCCGCCCAAAAGCAAAGCAGGTGATTACGTGGTGCTTGAGGCGAAAATGGACTTGTTGGTAGGATTAACAGCCTGCTCGGCAGAAATGTCGAACAACTACGCGTTCAAGCCAATCGGCTATCAAATTGAAGACTGAATTGGTGGTTCTATCTAGCCAGCCTTACATATAAGACCGTCATGCAGGGCGGTAGCGCAGCATCTCGCGTGCTGATGTGAGGTTACTAATCTTACTAAACACGCGAGATGCTTCGTGCCTCAGCATGATCGCCTTGTTTAAAATAACCACACAAAAAAGCCCCCAGAATTCTTCTGGGGGCTTTTTTTGGCAGGTTAAATTAACTACTTCACTCCTACTGGCATTCCATACTTGCCCCGGAACTTCCGGTTCAGGTACACCTGCTTGTTTTCGGGACTGAAAGCGCGGCCCTCGATATAAGCGTGAGTGATGTTGTTGGTGCGCATGTCCAGCAGGTCGCCGCTGCTCACGACTAGGGTAGCGCTTTTGCCGTTTTCGAGGCTGCCGAAGTCTTTGTCGATGCCTAAGATACGGGCAGGGCTCAGCGTGACGGCTGTAATGGCCTGCTCTTGCGTGAGGCCGTGGCCAGCGGCCGTACCGGCAATAAAAGCTAAGTTGCGGGAGCCGGCCGTTTCCATACTTCCCTCATAATCAAGGCAGAAGCGAATACCGGCCTGCTGCAGCATCGCAGGCAACTTGTAAGGCAGATCGTAGTCGTCGCCGGGGCGGCGGGGCAGGGCGTGCGTGCGCGACAGAATTACGGCAATGTCGTGCTGCTTCAGGAAGTCCAGCATCATCCAGGCATCGCGGGCACCGATAACGGCAACTTTCTGCACGCCCAGGCGCTTGGCAAAGCTTACCGCTTCAATGATTTCCTTGCCGTAGTCAGCGTGGATAAACAAGGTCTTGGAGCCATCGAAAATGCCCCCCAAGGCAGACAGACGCAGGTTTTCGCGCCGGCTAGGGGGCAAATTCTTGTAAGCCGCCGCTTCCGTGAACATGGCTTCCAGCTCGCGCAGCTGCGTCTGCCGGTCCTTGATGCGCTTTTCCACCGCTTTCTCGTCTTCGGCCGGGTTCAGCTTCAAAATCATCTGCGGCCAGTTCAGGTGCATGCCATCATCGGTGCGCACGGCGGCATCCTGCCAGTTCCAGGCATCCAGTTGCACAATGCTGCTTTGGCCCGAAAGCATACCGCCGCGAGGCGTCACCTGGGCCAGCAGCACCCCATTGGTGCGCACCGTCGGGATGATGTCGGAGTCGGTATTGTAGGCGATGATCGAGCGCACATTGGGGTTCATCGTGCCCACTTCCTGCTCGTCCACCGTTGCCCGAATAGACTCGGTTTCGGTGAGCCCTAGTGTAGTGTTTGGCAAAATCAGACCCGGATAAATTTCCTGGCCTTTCACGTCAACTACCTCGTAGCCTTCGCGTTGGGTGAAGCCATTTTGGGCCCCAGCATACGTGATGCGGCCTTTATCGAAGGCCACGGCGGCATTGGGCACCACGGTGCCGTTGCCCACGTGCAAATTGCCCCCACCAGCAAAATGGGCCGACCTTGGGCCGGTGCGGGCATCGGAACCTGAGCCGCCGCTGATACGGCCGTGAGCAGGCTTAAAGAAAGAAGTATATGCTTCATGGTTGAGTATTCTATGGATGAGTAAGGCAGTTTGCCACCACAGAGGCGGAGAAAACCGACTTTACTTACTATTTATCAAGTTCTTTCTCCTCCCCTACCGAATCGCAGTGGAAATGGCCGGTTGCCTTGGTTACGGGCGTTTGGGTGGGCGCGCCACCCTTCTTGGCAGCCAGCATTTTCTGCACGATGCGCAGGCGCTCTTTCTCCATTTCCTGACGCATCACTTTGTCTGATTCGATGTCGAAGAGTTGACGGCCATCAACGAAAGTGCGCTCGGCGTGGGCATAAATGCTCAAAGGGTGAGCGCTCCACAGCACCACATCGGCGTCCTTGCCTTCCTTTATGCTGCCCATCTTGTTGTCGACGTGGAGCATTTTGGCCGGGTTAATCGTGACCAGCTTCATGGCTTCCTCTTCCGACAAACCGCCGTATTTCATCGTTTTGGCGGCTTCCTGGTTGAGGCGGCGGCTCATTTCGGCATCGTCGGAGTTGATGGCGACGGTCAGGCCGGCGTCGTGCATGATGGCGGCGTTGTAGGGAATGGCGTCGCGCACCTCGTTTTTGTAGCCCCACCAGTCGGCAAAGGTGCTGGCGGCTGCGCCGTGTGCCTTCATTTTGTCAGCCACTTTGTAGCCTTCCAGAATGTGAGTGAAGGTGTTCACCTTGAAGCCCAGGCGGTCGGCCACGTTGATAAGCATGTTGATTTCACTCTGCACGTAGCTGTGGCAGGTGATGAAGCGCTTGTTGTTGAGAATTTCCACCAGCGCATCCAGCTCCAGGTCGCGGCGCGGGGCTTCGGCTTTTTTCTGCTTGCCTTTGCTGAGCTTATTGTAAGCCGCCCACTCCTTTTCGTATTCCTTAGCCCGCGTGAAAGCATCAACAAATACCTGCTCTACGCCCATGCGCGACTGCGGGAAGCGCAGCACGTTGGCCTCACCCGCGTTCGACTGCTTCACGTTCTCACCCAACGCAAACTTGATAAACCCATCAGCGCCGGCCACTTTCAAATCCTCGGGAGTACCGCCCCAGCGAATCTTAATTAGCTGCGACTGGCCCCCGATGGGGTTGGCCGAGCCGTGCAGCAGTTGAGCCGCAGTCACGCCGCCCGCCAGGTCGCGGTACAGATCTATATCCTCCGGGTCGAGCACATCGCCAATGCGTACTTCCGAGGTAACGGCCTGTGTACCTTCATTTACGCCACCGATAACGGCAATGTGCGAGTGCTCATCGATAATGCCCGGCGTGAGGTGCTTGCCCGTCCCATCAATTAGGCGGGCATCTTTGGCTGATAGGTTCTTGCCTACTTTGGAAATTTTGCCCCCCACCAGCAATACGTCGGTGCCTTCCAGCTTGCCAGCTGCTTCGCTGGTCCACACGGTGGCATTTTTAATTAATACTGTTTCCTGCTGGGGCATGGCCGCGCGCCCGTAGGCTGCAAACGGATACAGCATAGAACCCAGCTGAATAGGCTCAGGTGCTTTGGCCGAGTCGCGCTTGGCGGCCTGGCTGGCTACCTCCTGCCGCTTCGCCGACCACTTCACCAAGGTAGCATCGGGCAGCTGGCCATCGCCCTGAAACTGGCGGGTTTCGGGGGTGAAGTAGCCGCTCAGGCGCACCGAAGCGGCTTTATCTTTAGGCGTCGGATTGTACACGATGGTTGCCAGCTCGCCCTGTACCGAAATTGCCCCCCGGACGGTGTCTTTCGGCGCCATGGCTATTTTCAGCTCCGGAGCCTCCGGCTTACCTGCCACCCGCATTTGCACGGCCGGGCGGTTGCCTACCTGCAACGTGTACACGCCACGGTAGTCGGCGGGCAGGTTGCTAAGCTGGTAGCGCTCTCCCTGCACCCAGTTGTCGAGCAGCACGTTATCCTCGGCAAACAGCCGATTCGAGCAAACCAGGAAATTGGCGGTCAGGCCGGGCTTCAGGCTGCCTACTTTGTCCTGGGCCTTAATCAGTTCGGCAGGCGTAGCCGTGAGGGCGCGCAGGGCCTGCTCCTCGCTCAAACCGTACTGAATGGCCTTGCGCAGATTAGGCAGAAACTTCTTTTTGTCCTTCAGATCGGTGGCTGAAAGTGTAAAAGGTACGCCAGCCTTCGCCAGTAAAGCCGCGTTGGCGGGGGCCATTTCCCAATGCTTCAAATCTTCCAGCGGAATGCGTGAGGCGTCGTACACGTCGTCCACATTGTACGCATCCGGGAAGTTGAGATTAAGAATAAACGGCGCGCCGGTAGCCTTAATGTCGGCGATGCGCTGGTACTCGTCGCCGCGGCCTTTGATGATGAATTGGGTTCTGAACTCGTCGCCAAGCTTGTCGGCCCGCAGCGCGTTCAGCTTGTCGCTCACCTCAAAAAGCTGGGGCAGGCGGCGCTGTTCCTGAAACGCACGCAACGACAGATTCTGTTCTTTGGTGGGGTTGCGCTGGTTCCATTCGGCGTCCAGGTAGGTTTGGCGCAGCAGCGCGATGCTGCCCATCAGGGAGCCGGGGTAGTTCTGGGTGCTGGTGCCTTTGTTAAAGGAAAAGCCCGCGGCGGCCCGATCCGTCAGAATAACTTCGTTTTCGCGGCGGCCGGTGGTGGCCAGCGTTACGAGAGCGGCCGTTCCACGCGCAATGCCATCGGGCTGCTGCGTGAGCACGGCTCCGAAGCCCAGCTTACGGTACGCATCGGCTTGTTCTTCATTGATTCTGAAGTCGCTGGCGGCGTCGGTTTCGGGATGCACGGCTTGGTTCCAGTCGTAGGCACCGCCTTTTTTGCTCTCAAACTGCGGCGGAGGCCGACGACCGGTTCGCTCGGCGGGCTTTACTTCGGGCAGACCATAGCCAGATGCCAGATCCACGAAGCCCGGATAGATGTATTTGCCTTTCAGATCCTGCACCACGGCGCCGGCCGGAATCTTCACGTTGGTGCCCACCGCCTCTACCTTGCCATCCCGAATCAGAAGCGTGGCGTCGGTGAGCTTGGTTTTGTAGTCAGTGAAAATGGTGGCGTGGGTGAAGGCGTACAGGCCCGGTCGCTGGTCGTACACGCCGTTGCGCGGGAAGGTGCTGGTTTGGGCGTAGGCGCCGAGGCTACTCAGCAGCAGCCCACTCACCAGCCCCAATCGGGGAATAGAAGTATGCATTAAGGGTTTGGGTTGATGGAAGAACGAAAAAGCAGGCAGACCAGCTGCGCAGCTGGCATCGAATCAAATGTAGAAAATAAGCCCCGTTACCGAACTGTATTTCAAAGTACTAATGCACAGATGATGAGCCCGCGGCCGGCCGGCTTTTACCTTTCTCTGCGGCCTTCATCGGGGAGCGGCCAATGCCGGCCCGCTTGCCCGATATTCATCCTTGCCTGCTGCGAAACAATGTGCTGACTACCTGAGTACAAGCTTTACTGCTACCTCAGCACTACGTACCAAGCACTAAGCCCCAAATTCCCATGCGCAAAGGCACCACCGTTACCTGGAAATACGGCACTGGCACAGCCAGCGGCAAAATCGAGGAAGTTCATAAGGAATCCATCACCAAAAAAATCAAGGGCAGCGACATCACCCGCAACGGCACCGCTGACAACCCGGCTTTCGTGATTGTGCAGGAGAATGGCGATAAGGTCGTGAAGCTGCAAAGCGAAGTGACGGCCGCCACTGACAAGAAGAAGTAACGTAAAGTTGGCTTCCACAAAAAAGCCCCCAGAGAATTTCTGGGGGCTTTTTTTATGCTCAGAATCGATCCTACAGGTTGTCCTTGTCGGGCTCGATGAAGGCTTGCTCTTCCATCTCCTTCGGCACTACTACAATGCCTTGCTGGAGCTTGCTGTTGCGCTGCCCGTAGATGAAATACACAATGATGCCGAGAATCATCCAGCCTAAAGCTACTTTCAGGGTGAATAAGTCGAGGGCGAGAATCATACCCAGACACACCACAATACCCATAATCGGTACGAAGGGGAAAACGGGCGACGAGAGCGGCGCACGGAACGGACGATGCTGCGCTGGATCGGAGCGGCGCATAATCCAAACCCCGCCGATACCAGCACGAAGGCCAGCAGCGTACCAAACGAGGTTAAGTCACCAGCCAAAGAGCCAGGTACGAAGGCGGCAAAACCACCCACAAACACCAGCAGCGCCAGGTTAGACTTGTAAGGAGTGCGGAACTTGGGGTGCAGCTCGGAGAAGGCTTTGGGCATTAGGCCATCATTTGCCATTGAGAAAAATACCCGACTCTGGCCCATGAGCATTACCAGAATTACCGACGAGAAACCGGCCAGAATAGCCACCGTCACGGCCGTAGCCAGCCAGCCGAAGCCCGGCATGTGCTGCGCAATAGCGTAGGTTACAGAAGCCTCACCGCCCAGAGCTGGGTCAGCGAATTCGCGCCAGTTAGCAACGCCCGTCAGTACGTGACCGAAGAGAATGTAAAGAATGGTACACACGGCCAGCGAGCCCAGGATACCGATTGGCATGTCACGCTTAGGATTCTTGGCTTCCTGAGCGGCAGTACTTACGGCATCAAAACCGATGAAAGCGAAGAATACGATGGCTGCGCCACCCAAAACGCCTCCCCAGCCGTGCTTATTCCAGGCTGTGTACTCGCGTACTACGGTGCCAGCAGCATTTTTCACTGGCTCCGCGTTTTCAGGAATCAGGTAAGGCGTATGGTTGGCGGGATCAATAAACTGCCAGCCAACTGCAATGAAGATCAACACGATAGCCACTTTCACCACCACAATAATGGCGTTGAACATAGCCGACTCTTGGGTGCCTTTAATCAGCAGCAATGACAACGCCACGATAACCAGCAAAGCCGGCAGGTTGATGATACCGTACTCCGTTACGCCATTTATCACGGCGCTCTCGAAGGGCGAGTGACACATGCTGTAGGGTATACTGGTGCCAAATTCTTCCAAGAGCTTGTTCAGATACTCGCTCCAGGCAATAGATACGGTGGCCGCGCCCAAGGCGTATTCCATAATCAGGGCCCAGCCGATAATCCAGGCTACAAACTCGCCCATGGTGGTGTAGGCGTACGTGTAGGCCGAGCCGGCAATCGGAATCATGGCCGCAAACTCGGCGTAGCACAAGCCCGCGAAGGCGCAACCAATAGCAGCCACAATAAAGGCCAGCGTAACGCCCGGCCCCGAGGCCTGCGCAGCCGCTGCTGCCGTGCGCACAAATAATCCGGCTCCGATGATGGCCCCGATGCCCAGCGCCATCAGGTTCAGGGCGCCCAGCGTACGCTTCAGCGTGCCTTCGCCGGAGGTGTTGGCTTCTCCCAGCAACTGAGCCAGGGGTTTTTTGGCGAAAATGTTTGCCATAGAAAAAGAAAAGAGGGGAGGTAGAAGGTGAGAATTGGAGTGAGAAGAGGCAATAGCGGCCTTAAAACAACGGCTGCGTGGCCCGAATATAGGCGATATTCCGGTTCAGGTAGCGCACGGAGGCATAATACCTCCTCGCTCCTACCCAATTAAACCATGGGGCGGCATCTGCATCCAAGCAGTAGAATTTCACCCACAGACTCTCTCCTAATGAAAAAGATGCTCATCCTGCTCGCCGCTTTCACATTAACTGCCGGCGCAGCTTCTGCTCAAACCCAACCTACCAAGCCTGCCCAAGCCCAAACCCAACGCGGTAAGAAATCGGCGGATCAGCGCACCAAAAAAACGCCCGAGCAGCGCGCCGAAGCACGTGCCGCCAACTTATCCAAATCGTTGGGCCTGAATGCCGAACAAACTGAAAAGGTGCGGCAACTGCATCTGACCCATGTCAAGGAAATGGACGCCGTACGGGCCAAGGATATTGAAAATCATCAGAAAGGTAAAGCCACCCGCGACCGTCATGAGGCCCAGCTCAAAACTATTCTGACTGCTGACCAATACGCCAAATACGAGCAGCAGCGCACCGAGCGCATGGCCAATCGCAAAGGAGGCAGAATGAAGGTCCGCGGCTAAGCCTGCACCATCGTAGCAAAAAAGCCCCCCAGTCAATTGACTGGGGGCTTTTTTGTGTCGGAGCAGAACAGTATCTGAGCAGTGCAATCAGAACGCTGGAAACGAGCCAACATGCTGAATCAGTTAGTATTCAAGCTCATCCGAACAGGATCTTACACTTAATTTAACCAAGCATTCGCTTGACAATCATTTGCTTAGTGGTTAAACTTAGGTTGGTTTTTTACAGTTTCTGTCAGAGAAGACCGCGCCTTCTTATATTTGAAAATGAGCGCCGGCCTAACCGCCGGCCGCATCTCCGCTACGGAGGGCGCCGCCTCGCCACCACAACCTACCACCATGAGCCCCTTGCCCAGTAGTACCGGGTCGGTACAGATTCAACAGTTTTATGATAAGGGCCTTGCCCACGCCAGCTACATTATCCGCTCCGGCCGCCAAGTGGCCATTATCGACCCAGCCCGCGATCCGCAACCTTACTACGACTTCGCCGACGAGCACGACGCTTCCATCGTAGCCATTATTGAGACGCATCCGCACGCCGACTTCGTCTCCTCTCACCTCGAAATAGCCGAGGAAACCGACGCCACTATTTATTGCAGCAAGCTGGTAAAAGCCCTTTATCCACACCAGTCCTTCGACGATGGCGACCGTATCACATTGGGTAATGTGGAGCTGCATTCCCTGAACACGCCCGGCCACTCGCCGGACAGCATTTCTATTTTGCTGATAGATGAAATGGGCCAAACCCGCGCCGTATTCACGGGCGACACGCTTTTTGTGGGCGACGTAGGGCGGCCCGACTTGCGCGAGGAAGAAGCCGTGAGTGGCCACAAGCGCGAAGAGCTTGCCGGCCTCCTCTACCAAAGCACCCGCCAGAAGCTGATGACTTTGCCCCCACAACGCGCGTGTATCCAGCACACGGCCCCGGCTCGCTCTGCGGCAAAACCACCAGCACCGACCTGGACAGCAGCATTGGCAAGGAGTTGAAAACCAACTATGCCCTGCAACCCATGTCGCAGGAAGAGTTTATTAAAGTGCTTTTGGAGGATCAGCCGTTTGTGCCCAAGTATTTCGGGCATGATGTGGTACTGAATCGCCTCGGCGCTCAGCCGTTTGAGGATAGCGTGCGGGCTGTACCGCGCGTGCATTCGGCCACCGAGCTGGTGCCCGGCACCCTCATTATTGATACGCGGCCGGCTGCTCAGTTTCGGGCCGGTCATTTGCCGGGGGCCATTAATCTGATGGACGGGGGCAAATTTGAAACCTGGCTGGGCTCTATAGTTGGGCCGAAGGAGAAGTTCTACCTGCTGGCCGACACTCAGATTGCCCTCGATACGGTGATTCGCAAATCGGCCAAGATTGGCTACGAAACCAACATTGAAGGCGCGCTGCTCACGCCCTCTCAGCTCCCGACCTCCAGCCCCGACCTCGACCTTGCCCGCGTGCGCGAGCGCCCCGACAATTTTACCATCGTGGATATTCGCAACCGTGCCGAAACTGAGCAGCCTATTTTCCCGGAAGCCCTAAAAATTCCGCTCCCGGAGCTGCGCGAACGAGCCCATGAAGTACCCACCGACAAGCCGATTCTGGTGCACTGCGCCGGTGGCTACCGTTCGGCGGCGGGCAGCAGCATTTTGCAAGTGGCCCTGCCGCAAGCTGAAGTATTCGATTTAGGCGAAGCCGTGACGGAGTTTCAGTCGCAGGCGGTGCATTAGTCGAGCCTTCTTAAAGACTTATTAGAGTAAAAACGCTGAGTCGCGCTGAGGTCATTTTATGATCTCTGGCGCGACTCAGCGTTTTTGTGCTGTGGGAACCTCCCGTTTGCGCTTTATCTTTGAAGTCTATGCGTGTACTACATACCGCCGATTGGCACTTGGGCCAACGCTTCAATGGCGGCCACGAGCGCACCGAGGAGCACCGTCACTTTCTGCGCTGGCTGGTCGAAACCATTCAGACGCAGCGCGTGGAAGTGCTGGTGGTGGCCGGCGACATCTTCGATACCGGCTCGCCCTCCAACGCGGCTCTGGAGCTTTATTACTCCTTTCTGCTGCAAATGCAGGCCACAGCCTGCCGCGACATCGTGCTGGTGGGCGGCAACCATGATTCCCCGGCTACGCTCAATGCACCGGCTCGCCTACTCCGCCATTTGCGCGTGCACGTGGTCGGCTGCGTACCCGATTGTTTTGAAGACCAGGTAATTGTACTGGATAACGCCGATGGCAAGCCGGGTCTCGTGGTGTGCGCTATCCCCTTCCTGCGCGACCGGGATGTGCGCCTGTCGGTGCCCGGTGAGGAAGCCGAGGAGCGGGAAGCCCGTATTCGCCAAGGCATTGCTGATCACTATTCGCGCATTGCGGAGGTAGAAATCGTGTGGCAGCTGAAAGCGGCCGGCGTGCCCGTACTGGCCACTGGCCACCTCTACGCGGCCGGAGCCTCACCCTCCGATTCAGAGCGCACCATTCATGTCGGGAACCTGGGCCAGGTCACCGCCGACCACTTCCCAACGGTGTTCGACTATGTGGCTCTGGGGCATTTGCACCGCCCGCAGCGAGTGGGCGGGCGCGAGCATATTCGCTATTCGGGCTCGCCTATTCCGCTGTCTTTTTCTGAGGTAGATCACCCCAAGGAAGTATTGCTGCTGGAATTTACCCCCCAGAGCCTTGCTATCGAAGCCGTGCCCGTGCCCGGCGCGCGGCGGCTGGTTCGCTTCCACGGCCCGCTAGATGAAGTGCTGGTGCGCCTGGCTGCTTACGAAAACACTGGCTACCAGCTACCTGCCTGGGCCGATGTAGAAGTTCGCTCTGAGCTTTCGCAACTGGAAGTAGCTGAGCAGCTCCTGGCCGTCATCACCCAGCTCGACCGCACCCAGCTGGAAGTGCTGGCGCGCCGCCACTTCCGCATGCTTACGCTCCGCCCTCTTGGCGAGGAGCCCGAACCGCTCACCCGCAGCCTCCACGATTTTACTGAACGCGAGGTATTCGAAAAACGGTTGGAGGAAGAGCCGGAAGAAGCACGGACGGAATTACTGAGCGCCTTTGATGAGTTGTTGGAATTGATGCGGCAAGGGTAGAAGGAAAGCGTATTATCCATACAATAAAAGGCTACACAAAAAGCAAAGTTTTACAAGAACATCATGCAGAGCGCCGCGAAGCATCTCGCATGCTTAAGTGAGAGTAGTAATCAGACGTCAGCACGCAAAATGCTTCGCGGCGCTCTGCATGACCGCCTGTCGACTGTCTGCTATTTGAGTTTATAAGTACATGAAAATACTCCGCGTCCGTTTTTCCAATCTTAACTCGCTGCGCGGACAGCACGAAATTGATTTCAGCCACTCGCCTCTTTCCGACGCGGGCCTATTTGCTATTACTGGCCCCACGGGCGCGGGCAAAACCACGATTCTCGACGCTATCACGCTGGCTTTGTATGGGCAGGTGCCGCGCCACGAGGGCGGCGTGGAGCAGGTGATGAGTCATGGAACGGGAGAAAGCTGGGCCGAGGTAGAGTTTCAGGTGAATGGGCGCCGCTACCGCTCGAAGTGGGGTCAGTATCGGGCCCGCAAGAAAGCCGAAGGCAAGCTCCAGGACTCGCGCATGGAGCTAAGTGAAGAGCCCATTGGTCCGACTGCTGATGCTTCTGATGAAAATTGGCCCATTATTGAGAGCTACAAATCCAGGGTGCCGGCCCGGGTGGCGGAGCTGAGCGGTTTGGAGTATCGGCAGTTTTTGCGCTCAGTGCTGCTTGCTCAGGGTGAGTTTACGCGGTTTTTGAAGTCAACCGCCGGTGAGCGGGCGCAGCTGCTGGAGAAGATTACGGATACGCGCAAGTACTCTGACATTTCGGTTTTTGCCTTCCGAAAAGCCAAGGAAGAGGCCCAACAGGTGGAGGTGCTGCGGACAGGGCTGGCGGGCGTTACGCTTTTCTCAAATGAAGAAGTAACAGCCATCGAAACCGAAATGGCGGCTATTGAGCAACAGGCGCAAACCAGCGCAGCCGCCCAGCAAAATCTACAGGAAGCCCAAACCTGGCTCACCAAGCTTGCTGACTTAGCTACCCGACAGCAGCGGGCCCAAACAACGCTGGCTACTCTCGCCGCTGAGGCGGAAACGTTAGCTCCTTTGCGTCAGCGCCTAACTGCGCACGAGCAGGCACTACCCTTCCGTACGCCGTGGGAATTGCTGCAAGCTGCCGATACCCGGTTGCAGCGGATGCAGCACGAAGCCACCCAAGCGCGGGAGCAGCGCCCACAGCTGCAACAGCAGCTAGACGCCGTGCAGGCTAGCCGAGCCACGACGCAACAGGCCCGCGACGAGGCTCTGGCGAATCAGGAGGAGCAAAACCCGAAGCTGCTGGAGGCGGAAAAGCTGGATGCCGTTATTCAGGCTGAGGAAGCCCAGATCACAAAGGAAAAGCAGGAATACGAACAGCGCAACGAGCAGTGCAAGCGGCAGAAGGCGGAATACGAGCAAGCCACTTGCCAGACACGCCGTCTGGGTGAGGAGCTGAAAGAACTTACCGCCTGGCTCACCTTGCATAGCCGCCGAACTGAACTACCCAACATCCGGCCCCAACTTGGCAGTCACCTGGAAGATCTGGCCGACGTAGACCGGGAGCTGCAAGAGCTGACAACCCAGCAAAAAGCTCAGAATTTGGCGCTGCAACAAGCCCGGCTGCTAGGCGCGCAGGCCACCACCCGCCAGGCCGATGCTGAAAAGCAGACCACCGAATTAGCAGCTGCCCAGCAGCAAACAGAAGCGGAGCGCGACACCTGGATGGCGCGCTTGCAACAGTTTGCAGCAGGCTTGCAGGCCCAGCACGCCGACCAGGAAAAACACCTGGCTGATTTGCGTAAGCTGCTTCAAGCCCAGCAGCTGATCTTAAGCCATGAGGAAGCGCGCCGCTACCTGGTAGCCGGCGAGCCGTGCCCCTTGTGTGGAGCCGCCGAGCACCCATTTGCGTTGGGCGCACTAGGTGTTACCACTGACTCTTTGCAGCGTGATAAAGAGCGGGAGGAATCGTTGGGCCAACAGGTTAGAGCCCTGAATGGACGCGTGCAGAAGCTGCTGACGGCGGCGGGCATGCTGGAGAATGCTGGGGGGCAAATTTCGGCGGAGAACCTACAAATTCACCGTCCGCTGACAACGGAGGAGGAAGAAATGGCCCCCAGGCAGGCGCGGGCCCTGGCGCAGCGCCTGCGTGAGTTGCAGGAGCAGCACCACGCGGCCATGGTGCTTCGCACCAAAGCCCACGGGGAGCAGCAGCTGGCCAGCGAGCAAAAGCGGCAGGCGGAAGCAAAGCTGAATGAGCTCACCGAAAAGCTGGAAGATGCCCGCGACCGGGCTCCCAAGATTCGGGAGCAGGTAAGCAGTATGCTGGCGTATTTCCAGCTCACCTTCACGGGCGATAATGGAGCAGCCCTGATGGGGCAGCTAGAGCAGCTTACCACGGAGTATGAGCAGCAAAAAGAGGCGATACATAAGGCCGAAAGCCAGCGCGCCGCTGCTCAGGCGCAGGGAGAAGAGCTAAAAAAAGCATTGGCCGAAACGCAGGAATGGCTTACTACCCGCAAAGCGGAGCTGGTGCGCCACCACGAGGCAATTCAGCGGCAACGCCAGCAGCGGCAGCAGTTCTTTGCCGGCCTGCATGTAGCGCAGGCACGCCAGCAGCTGATGGATACTGTAAAAGCTCTTACGGATGCCTACGAGCGGAGCCACCAAACATTCTGTGAGCACGAAAGCCAATTATCCCGCACCGATGAGCGGCTGCGGCAGTTGGAGCAGGAAACAGCCCGCGAGCAGCAGGAGCGCGACCAGCTCTACACTAAGCTGATAGCTGACCTGCAAGCCGCAAATTTACCCCCAGCCCGGAGGAGCTACGCACGCGCCTCCTTCCCGACGCCGAAGCGCGCCGCCTCTTCGATCAATTGCATACGCACGAGCGCGCCTTGCTCACCACGCAAAGCACACTTACGGAGGCCCTTCAGCAGCTGGATCTGGAGCAGCGCAAAGAGCTAACGGCTGAATCAGCGGAGGCAATACGGGAGCAACTGCGCGCGGCGGAGCGAAACCTGGCTGACCTGCACCAGCAGCTTGGGCAGCGGCGGCAGCGCCTCCACGACCACCATCAGGGACTGGCTCGTCACGCTGAGCTGGCAGCTACCCTGGAAAAGCAGCAGCAGGAAGCCAAGCGTTGGCGCCAGCTGGCGGAGCTTATCGGTTCGGCTGATGGCAAGAAGTTCAGCGAGTTTGCCCAGGGCCTCACCCTCACGCGTCTCACGGAGCTGGCCAACCGCCACCTCACCCGCCTCACCGACCGCTACCGCATCGCCCGCAACCCGCACGAGTACCTCGATCTGCTGGTCGTGGACCATTATCAGGCCGACAGTACCCGCTCCATGAGCTCGCTTTCCGGGGGCGAAAGCTTTCTGGTGAGCTTGGCGCTGGCGCTGGGCTTATCGGAGTTGGCTGGCCACAAAACCCAGATTGAGACGCTGTTTATCGACGAAGGCTTCGGCACCCTCGACGCCGATGCGCTGGAAGTGGCCCTCACTGCCCTCGAAATTCTGCAAGGCACGGGCAAGATGATCGGGATTATCTCGCACGTGGAAGCCTTGAAAGAGCGCGTAACCACACAGATTAATGTGCGCAAAGGTGTAGGGGGCATTAGCACCCTGCGCGTGGTTGGGTTTGGGGAAAGTGAGTAGCCATGCGCGGAATTCAGCTGAGGAGGGGAACTAGCTCTAGCTTTCTAACCCTAATTTCGCAGCACCAAATTCAGGTCACTTATTTGCAGCTTTTTACTCCTTCTCGGCCGCTTTCATCTCGGCCCACGTCCAATAGCGGCGGGGCGTAATACTCGCATAGCCTTTTCGGAAAAAGGTCACTACTTCCCGCTCCATCGTTTCGGCATCAATAGAAGAAATTTCGATTGGCCGCTGGTCGGGGTCGGCGTAGCGCTGGGCTTTGCTGAGCTTTTTGCCCCCCAGGCGCAGTAGCGGGCCCGTATCGGTGATGGCGTCGAAAACCCAGGCGCTGGGGGGCTTTTCTTGGCTAGTCAGACGCTCAGCTAGGGCGTTGAGCGGCAGGCGCGGCAGCGTGGGCCGCGATTCCAGGTCAATCCAGGTGGTGTACTTGTATTCCAGCTCGTAGCGCCGGTCATTGTAGCAACTTAGCACGATATCGAAGCCAGCAGTGGGGCCGAACAGGGCGTAATACGGCAGCGGCTCGGGCGTGTGCACAACCACCAAACCCAGCTCCGGGTAGCGCACGAGGCGCGTAGCAGAGCTTTGCATCACCTCGATAGCACTGCGTATCCGCGCGTATTCAGGTTCCCAGGCGGCGCGCCCCAGCTCCGGGTTTTCCAGAATGTCGCCGAAGGCAGGCAGAAACCAGGCGAATTTCTCGGCCGAAGCTTCGGCTTCGTTGCGTCGCAGAGCCGGCGCACCGAAGGGCGGATAAAACAGCTCCTTTTCCCTGGCATTGAGCCAGCAAACCAGCTTCAGAGCATCATCGGCCAGCGGATTAGTCCAGTCCAGTTCGCGGAAGTCGCCGAGCGTGGCTACCAGACGCAGCAATGGCTCGTGGAGCAGAGCTAACGCGGGATTGAGTAAACTCCACACGCCCACGAAACCATCCACGTCAAAATGGTTGGCACTCACGGCCTGTGCTTCCATCCCTGGCGTGTGGGGCGCACGCAAAGCTTTGAGCACCGAGCCAGCGCTGGTATCGTCGCGGAGGGCGACGGGCGTGGCGGCTCCGCGCCAGTGGGCCAATACCAGCGCCGCCCGCAGGCCCGTACTATCGACTAAAATGGTGGGCTGGTGCTTCGCCTTCGCGTAGGGAACGAAATAATGCGCCAAAAGCAGAACCTGTTGAGTGGAGATTGAGGAATTTCAAGAGCGAGAACAACTTCTCTCCTGAAACGATGCGCGCAGGTTAGCGCCGCCGCCGACGATTGGAGATATGCTCTATACGACTACGACGCACCCAATGCAAATATTTTTGAAGCTCCTCCGCTTCCCGCAAAGCCTCAACTGAAAAATATTTTTTAGCCAGCTCCCGGTTGGTGAGCAGCAGGTGTACGGTACTATGGCAAGGTTGGCAGAGAGCCACTGTAGGCCCATGCCGACCGCCTTCTTCACGCGGAATGAGGTGGTGGCGCGACACAAAACGCACATGCCGCTCACATAACTCACACTGAGACTCAGGACTTGCCACAGAATTAGTAGCAACATTTTCAAAGCGCCGACGAGACATAAAATGCAATTATGTAAGAAGTTGGCCCGATGATAGCAGAGAGATTTAGCGGAAGCGTGTTGTAATAAACAAGTTTCACCCTGAATGCTTATACTCGAATAAATTCTAAATCTGGTTTCAGAATCTCAACAGTCAAAACAAGTTCTCATATTTGCTATATTGCTTCTTTTACCATTATTCAGGGTATAATCAACCAATTTACCAACAACTGAAGTTCAAAAATTCATTAAAATAGTTCTAAACACAAATTTTGTCTTTTTCACCTCTTTTACCAATTTCCCTATGCAAACTCTTACTCTTCGCTTACCTCGGCGCTTTGCACTTTTACTGCGGGTCGCTGGTTTTTTCCTGGCTTTGATCTTGCTGACGCCGACCAAGGCCCACGCGCAAACCTGGTTGGTTTCGACCGATGCGTACATCAAATTGGGTGTAATGGACAAATTTGGGCAGTTGGGTACGTACTCCGCTACGTTTATTGTAGTAGATCAAACATCGGGTAGGGAGTATTTGCTAACCAAGGAAGTGGAGAAGGGCAAAAATGGAATAGATGTGCTGTTCCCATCGGAGCCTTCCGAGCCCGAGTACTTTAAAACCGAGAAAGGTGAGGCCGCCCGTGCTGTACCAGGTAAGTATGCCTGGGAGTGCCGGGTAGCGGGAAAGCGGGTTGTTGGGGGGCGTTTTGAGCTTCCTGCGGTAGCCAACGATGTGACGGTAGTGGATAACCGCAAATAATTCGCTTTTTTTGTTTTCTCCTTTCCTCACTTAGTACTAGCCCGGCGTTGCAGCGCCGGGCTTTTTTTGTGTGTCTGTGGTAGCAACGCGTCCCTTTTTGGTCGCAATTGCGTAGTAACAGGTTGGGCTGGGGGGCTTTTTGCTCGCCTGGCGGTTACTTATTTTCATAGTTCCAGCGTCGTTTATACCTCAGATCATGCCTAAAAAGTCTTTCGCCGAACTCATCAGCAGCCCCGGAATGCCGGTGCTGGTCGATTTTTATGCCGACTGGTGCGGCCCCTGCAAAACAATGGCTCCTATTCTGGAGCAAGTAGCCAGTCAGCACCAGGGAAAAGTTAAAGTGATTAAAGTGGACGTAGATAAGAACCCGGCGGCGGCCCAGCAATTCCGGGTGCAGGGCATTCCCACGCTTATTCTCTTCCACAAAGGCCAGCCCGTGTGGCGGCAGTCGGGGGTGGTGCCGGCCCAGCAGCTTAGTCAGGCTATCGGGTCTGTGATTCAGTAACGCACCAAATTTGCCCCCCAGCCGCCTTTTTTTCTTTTCGGCTGTTATCCCGCTGTAAAGTGGGCTAGCTTGTTTTGTGGCTATTACTCTCAGACCGAGAAGCTTCGTTTGTCAACCTGCCCAGAGCCAAGCACTTGTCTTTTGCAGTTGTTATCTTGTTTTTGTCTCCAAATGCCTTCCAGCCCGCATAGTACATTTATGATCCTGTTCGTTGTCAAGCTATGCGTGTAGTAGTACCCTTTGTTCAGTCCTTACTCTTCTTACTGATTCTGTGCACGTTGCCCCAGCTAGCATTGGCCCAGGCCACCGTTACGCTGAGTGGCTTCGTGCGCGACGCCACTGATCAAGGCGTGTTGCCGGGCGCCTCCGTGGCCGTGCCGGCTCTAAATACGGGCGTAACGGCCGATGAGCGGGGCTTTTATTCCCTGCCCCTGCCAGCGGGGCGCTACACAGTGGTTATCTCCTTCATCGGGTACGAAACGGTGACGCGGGAGATAAACGTGAATCGTACGCAGCGCATTTCCTTTGTTTTGCCGCTGGCCGCCAATGAGTTGGGCGAGGTGATAGTAGAGGGCTCGGGCACTTTGGAGCAAAAGCTGCAAACCACCCAAATGAGCGTGGAGCGCCTCACCACCCGCGAGGCCAAGCTGCTGCCGGCCTTGTTTGGGGAAGTCGATTTGCTGAAAACCTTACAGCTCAAACCGGGAGTGCAGAATGGTGGCGAGGGCACCAGCGGTCTTTTCGTGCGCGGCGGCTCCTCTGACCAAAACCTGTATCTGCTCGATGAGGCAGTGGTGTACAATCCTTCGCACTTGTTTGGGCTGTTTTCGGTGTTCAATCCGGATGCCGTGCAAAGCGTGGATTTATACAAAGGTGGCTTTCCGGCACAGTTTGGGGGGCGTTTGTCGTCGGTGGTGGATGTGAAGCTGCGCGAGGGCAACACCAAAAAGCTGGGGGTGAGCGGAGGTCTTGGCCTCATTTCCTCGCGCCTCACAATGGAAGGGCCCATTGTAAAGGATAAAGGCTCTTTTATCGTGTCGGGGCGGCGCACGTACTTCGATGTATTTACGCGCCAGATCAATAAGCTGAACGTTGACGATCCGGAGTACAATCCCATTCCCAATTATTACTTCGCCGATTATAACGCCAAAGCCAACTATAAGCTCGGCGCCAAAGACCAGATTTTTCTAACTGGCTACTACGGCCGCGACGTGTTTGGCTTCAACAGCGCGGGCAGCTTCAACTTCGATTTTACCTGGGGCAATACGGTGGGCGCCCTGCGCTGGAATCACGTGTTTTCGCCGAAGCTGTTTGTGAATACCACGGCGTCGTTTACGCGCTACGAGTACGACGTCACTAACAAAATCGACCAGTTTAGCTTCAACCTCGCCTCCGATATTCGCGATATAGCTCTGCGGACTGACTTTGAATACCAGCCCAATGAGCGCCACACGCTTAAGTTTGGCGCCACCGCCACCGACCATATTTTTGGCGTGGGGCGCCTGCAAGCCGGCAGCGACGATGGCCGCCTGGATATTGGCTCCGATGTAAGCTACCGCGGCCAGGAGGCCGCCCTCTACGCCAGCGACAACTTCAAGCCCACCGACAAGCTGCAACTTGAATACGGCCTGCGACTGACCGGTTTCCAGAGTGGCTCCGACCGTTACGCGGGCCTAGAGCCGCGCGCGGCGGCGCGCTACTCGCTTACGCCCAATACGTCGTTGAAAGCCAGCTACGCCCTTATGTACCAATATGTGCATTTGGTCACTAATTCCGGCGCTTCGCTGCCTACTGATATCTGGTACCCATCGCGGGAGTCGGTGAAGCCGCAACGCTCCCAGCAGGTAGCTACCGGGGTGAGCTTTTTGCTTGGTGGGGGGCAATTTTTGCTAACCAACGAGGTGTACTACAAGTGGGCTCAGAATCAGATTGACTTCAAAGATGGCGCCCAGCTGTTCGTGAATCCGGATCTGGATGAGGAGTTTCTGTTTGGCAAAGGCTGGAGCTACGGCAACGAGCTGTATCTGGAAAAGAAAACGGGTCGAACCACTGGTTGGATAGGCTACACATTGGCTTGGAGCCAGCGCAGATTTGCCCCCCAGCGCGGCACGACGGGCATTAATAACGGCGACGACTTCTATCCTACTTACGACCGCCGCCACAACCTCACCGTGGTGCTATTGCATCAGCTCACCGAACGTCTGAACCTGACGGGCTCCTTCGTGTATAGCTCTGGGGCGCCCACTACCCTGCCCCAAGGTCGTTTTGTATTTCAGGAAGTGTACGGGGCTGAAGCCGTGGCCGTACCCATTTACCCCGCCCGTAACTCATACCGTTTGGCCCCCTACCACCGCCTCGATCTGGGCCTAGTTTGGAATATGAAGCCCAACCGCTGGTTCGATGAGTCGGACCTGACTTTTAGCGTTTACAACTCCTATAATCGGCGCAACCCTTACTTCGTGTATTTCGACCAGGTAAAGGACCCCGATACGGAGCAGGTAACCGGCTACCGCGCCCGGCAGGTGTCGCTGTTCCCCATCATTCCTTCCGTCACCTACAATTTCAAATTCTGACCGATGGCTGTGGTTCAATCTATGGGACTTTATTTGAATAACATGCTGACTTTCAGCATCCGGCGCTTATTGCCCCTGGTGCTGCTGGCAGGGCTCGCGAGCTGCGATAATTTGCAGCAGGACATTGACGTGGTCATTCCCGATGGGCCAGCCCAGCTGGTGGTGGAGTGTTATCTGGAACCAAACCAACGCGCCCAGCTCACGGTAAGCGAAACGGCTCCTTATCTGTCATCGCCCATACCGGTGGTGCCGGAAGACGTGACGGTGGTGATAGCGGGCCCAAACCGGCAGCGCGAAACCCTGCTCTATGACCCCGGTTTCAACTTTGTGACCGGCAAAGTGTACACGCACCGGGGCCGAAACCGCCTTCTAATTCAGCCCGGCGATGTATTTACGCTGGAAGCAAAGGATAAGAAAGGTCGGGTAGTGACGGGGACTGCTAAAATGCCCACCCCGTGCCACTCGATACGGTTGAGTTCAACTTCAACGACCGGCCGGCTCAGCTGCGGGAGGCCATTGTGCTGGCTCGTTTCCGCGACCCGCTGGAAACGCTCGACTTCTACCGCTTCCAGATTCACCGCGACAGTATTTCCCAAGACCCGGAGGTAGACTACACCATTGAAGATCGCCTCAACGAGGGCAAGGAAGTGACGCTGGGTACTGCCTACATTTTCGACCCCGGCGACAACCTGATTATCTCGCTTTATCATTTCGATGAGCCGTATTACCGCTTTCTGCAATCGACTCAGAATGCGCGCAATGCCAACGGCAACCCCTTCGGCCAGCCCGCCGCCGTGCAGTCCACGGTGCAGGGCGGCATAGGCGTATTCACGATTCTGAGCTACGAAAGGCGCTCACTAGTGATTCCGTAAAGCAGCCATACCGCAAACCTTATCATATAAAAAAGCCCCCAGAAAATATCTGGGGGCTTTTTTGAAATGTTTAACCAGAATCTACTGGCGCTCCAGCACCGCCCGAATCAGGGCGGTGAGGCGGGGCTCGGCGGCGGCGGCGGCCCGCAGAATATCGGCTATGTCAACCTTCTTCAGCTTGCCGGGCGAGCACAAATCGGTGATGACGGAAATGGCCAGCACGGGCAAATTCATATGGCGAGCGGCAATGACCTCCGGCACCGTGCTCATGCCCACCGCATCGGCCCCGATGGTGCGCAGGTAGCGGTATTCGGCGGGCGTTTCGAGCATAGGGCCAGGCAAGCTGGCGTACACGCCACGGCGCACATAGTTGGTGAATCCCAGGTCGTGGGCGGCGCGCTGGGCCTGGGCCAGCAGCGTGTGGTCGTAGGGCTCCAGCATATCCGGAAAGCGCGAGCCCAGCTCGTCGAGGTTCGGCCCGATGAGCGGATTGGTGGGCAGCAAGTTCAGGTGGTCTTCAATGAGCATCAGGTCGCTCATCGCAAAGTCCGGATTTAGCCCCCGGCGGCATTGCTCACAAACAGTTTCTGAATGCCCAGCAGCTTCATCACGCGCACCGGAAACACCACCTGTTGCATGGTGTAGCCCTCATAGTAATGAAACCGGCCCTGCATTACCAGCACCCGCCGCCCGGCAAAAATGCCTCCCAGCAGCTTCCCCGAGTGGCTTTCGACGGTCGAAGTTGAAAAGTGGGGCAAGTCGTCGTAAGAGAACTCGTGCTGGATTTCCAGCTCCTTCACCAATGCACCAAGGCCGGTGCCGAGGATAATTCCGAATTCCGGTTGGAAGTCGCCGAGCTGGCGGCGGATAAAGTCAGCGGCTTCGCGCAGTTGCTGCATGGGGGGCTTTTTTGAACAAGAATTAGGGTAAAACGAATAGAAAGCAATTTGCTCAATTTGGTATAATTAAGAATGTCATGCAGAGCGCAGCGAAGCACCGCGCGTGCTGATGTTGCCAAGCTAAACAACTAAACACGCGAGATGCTTCGCTGCGCTCTGCATGACGTTCTTTTAAGAGATTGCGTTACTCAATGTTCATTTCAAACGGCATGCGGGCCTGCACGCCTTCCAGCTTGGTGAGCTTCTGATACTGCTCATACATAGGATAGAGCGGGCCTAGCTCCTGCTTCACCATTTGCTGCCGCGCTTCCAGGCCGAAGCTCTCGAAGATGTTTTCGACAAACGTTTTCTGGCGGGGCAAGCTTTGCAAGCGGTAGTCGCCCTCGTCTAAGTTGGCGCGCCGAGCGGCGATGCTCAGGGCATCCTCAAACGAGCCAAGCACATCCACCAATCCGCGCTCCTTGGCTTCCGAGCCCGACCACACACGGCCGGAAGCGTAGCCGCGCAGCTTTTCTACGGGCATGTTGCGACCCTTGGCGGCTTTGGTGGTGAAGTCGGCGTAGATGCGGTTCACTTCCGCTTGCAGCTGCTGCTGCTCGTAGGCCGAGAGCGGACGCGTGATAGTGGGCAGATCGGAGAATTTGCCGGTCGTTACGCGGTCGGTAGTAATGCCGAGCTTGTCGCGCAGCAAAGGCTGAATATTGGGTAACACGCCAAACACGCCGATGCTACCCGTAATGGTGTTCGGGTGGGCTACAATGGTGTCGCAGGCCATGGCAATAAAATAGCCCCCGAAGCCGCCACATCCGACATGGAGCACACAATAGGCTTCACTTTTTTGGTCAGCACCACTTCGCGGTAAATAATATCGGAGGCCAAAGACGAGCCGCCGGGCGAGTTCACGCGCAGCACCACGGCTTTCACTCTGTCGTCGAGGCGGGCCTGGCGGATGGCTTCGGCAAAACGGGTGCTGCCGATATCGTTGTTGCCGCCCTTACCGGTCACGATGTCGCCATCGGCATAGATGACGGCAATGCGCTTGGAGCCGCTGCCGCTGGTTTCGTCTTCGCCCCGCTGGTAAGTACCCAGGCTGACGAGGCCGAGCTTTTCGTCCTCGTCCACACCCACTTTCTTTTTCATAAAGCTCAGGGCCTGATCGTAGTAGCCGAGGTTGGTAACCAAGCCGAGGCGCTTGGCGTCGTCGGCGTTGTGCACCAGCATGGAGTCGGAAATCACGCGCAGACGGGCAGGCGCAATTTTGCGCGACTTCGCCACGTGGCTGAGCATGAAGTCGTTCATGGAATTGAGAAACGACGAGGTTTGCAGCCGCGCCGAATCCGACATGTTTTCTCTAAAATAAGGCTCTACCGCGCTTTTGAACGAGCCTACCCGGAAGATATACGGCTCGACGCCCAGCTTCTCAAACAGGTTTTTGTAGTAGTACGTCTCCGAGCTCAGGCCATTAAATTCCAGCGTGCCCTGCGGATTCAGGTAAATTCGGTTGGCGACGGAAGCCAGATAGTAGCTTTTTTCAGAAGCCAGATCATTATAAGCCACCACAAACTTGCCCGACTTTTTGAAGTCAATCAGCTCATTGCGAATCTCTTCCAAGGTGGCCATGCCGGCTTGCACCAGCTCCACGTTCAGGAAAATACCCTTGATGTTGTCGTCGTTTTTGGCGCGCCGTATGGCTCCTTTTATCTGATCCAGGCCACTGCTGGCACTGCTTCCGCCGCCTAGCAGGCTCCCGAGCGACTCCGGGTTCTCCCGCTCTGAAATAGGCTGGTCGAGCTTCAACTCCAGTACCGAGTTTTTGGCTACTTCCACCTCATCCTCGGAGCTGGCGGCCGTCACCAGGATGCCCACAATTATCAAAAAGCCGACGAAGGCAAACGCCATCAGACCGACCAGCGTGGCTAGTACGAATTTAAAAAACTGTCTCATTGGAAAGGGGATTATCTGAGTGCTTAACAAATGTAGAAGGGTTTGGTCAACGAAGCCTCACGCCTTCTTCTTCGCACCATCAATACTCGTATTTTGCCCCCACCACTGCCGCAGCCGCTCGCGCAGCTTTTGCTCGCTGGCATTGTGGCCGGGGTCGTAGAAGCGGGTGCCGCTGAGGGCCTCGGGCAGAAACTCCTGGGGGGCAAAATTGCCCTCGTAGTCGTGCGAATACTGGTATTGCTGGCCGTAGCCGAGCTGTTTCATCAGGCGGGTGGGCGCGTTGCGCAGCGGAATCGGGACGGGCTGCACGCCTTGCTCCCGCACCAGCGCCCGCGCTTCCCGGATGCCTTTGTAGCTGGCGTTGCTTTTCACGCTGGTAGCCAGATACACCACCGTTTGCCCCAGAATAATGTCGCTTTCGGGCAGACCAATAACCGTGACGGCCTGAAAGCAGCTTTGGGCCAGCATCAGGGCATTGGGGTTAGCATTACCAATGTCTTCGGAGGCCAGAATGAGCAGGCGGCGGGCAATGAACTTCACATCTTCGCCGCCTTCCAGCATCACGGCCAGCCAGTACAACGCCGCGTTGGGGTCGGAGCCGCGGATGCTTTTGATAAAAGCCGAAATAACATCGTAGTGCATCTCGCCACCTTTGTCGTAGCGCGCTAGGTGCTGTTGGGCCAACTCCTGCACAATGGCGTCCGTAATGACTGTTTCGCCGGTTTTCGCGTCTGCCGGGCTGGCTTCTACTACAATTTCCAGCAGGTTGAGCAGCTTGCGCGCGTCGCCGCCGGATATGGTGAGCAGAGCGTTGTACTCGGCCACGCGCACGTTTTTGCGCTGTAGAATCTCGTCTTCAACCAAGGCTTTATCCACCAAACCCGTCAGTACTTCCTTGCTCAGCGGCTCCAGCACGTACACCTGCGCCCGACTCAGCAAGGCCGGAATTACTTCAAACGACGGGTTCTCTGTGGTGGCCCCAATCAGCGTAACTACGCCGCGCTCCACCGCTCCCAGCAACGCATCCTGCTGCGATTTGCTAAAGCGGTGAATCTCGTCAATAAACAGCACCGTACCCGGCCGCGACTTGGCTTTCTCAATCACTTCGCGCACGTCTTTCACGCCGGCATTTATGGCGCTCAGGGCCACGAAGGGCTGTTTTAGCTCGTCGGCCAACAAGTGCGCCAGGGTAGTTTTGCCCACGCCGGGCGGCCCCCACAGCACAATGGATGGCAAACGCCCCCCGGCCAGATAGCGCCGCAGCACACCCTCCGGGCCTACCAAATGCTGCTGCCCGGCGTATTCGGCGAGCGTATGAGGCCGCCGCCGCTCGGCCAGGGGAGCATTTTGGGAAGGCTTGGCGGGTTGGGTCGGAGTAGGTACGGGGTCGAAGAGGGAGCCGGTAGTCATAATAAGTGCGGGAAGAAGTAAAAGTACGCGCAAGTAGAGCGTGCGGCCGAGGTGGTACCACGACTTTTCTCGTCGTAGTACCACTATCGTTGCTGATGCCCGCCAAAGCGCTGGATTGTTCAACGATAGTAGTATTACGAGGCTCGCTGGGCAACTCGTAGTACCACATGGTTACCCGTACCTTTGCGGCCGATGAAAAATTCCCTGCGCGTGCACGCGGCTTTGTTTCTGGTGGCCCTCATTTACGCCGCCAACTACAGTCTTTCCAAGGATGTAATGCCCGAGTACATGGGCCCCTTCGGCATCGTGACGCTGCGTATCGTGGGGGCCGCGCTGTTTTTTGCCGTCCTCAGCCGCCTAATTGCCCCCAGGACCGCATTCAGGGCCGCGCCGATAACGTGCGCTCCATCATCTGCGGAATCACGGGAATTGGAGTGAATCAGCTGCTGTTTTTCTCGGGACTGAATTACACGTCGCCCATTAATGCGTCTTTGCTGCAAACCATTGCGCCTATCGTGGTGGTCATTGCTTCGGCCGTTTTGCTGGGCGAAAAAATAACGAAGGCCCGCGTGGGGGCATTTTACTGGGTGCTGTGGGCGCGGCCACACTCATCATGAGCCGTAGCCCCACCGATGCCATTTACCCGAACGCTACGCTGGGCAATATTCTTATTCTGCTCAATGCCACCGCATTCGGCGTGTATCTGGTGCTCGTTACGCCGCTCATGCGCAAGTACAATGCCTTCACCGTGCTGGCCCGCATTTTTCTGGTAGGCGCGATAATAGCGGTGCCTTTCGGCTGGCGCGATGCCCTTACCACCGACTACGCGCACTTCCCGCTTTACATCTGGGCCGAGGTTGTTTATATGGTTTTGTTCCTGACCATTATTGCGTATCTGCTTAATAACTGGGCGCTCAAATACGCCTCTCCTGCCCTGCTCGGCGTGTATATCTACTTGCAGCCGGTGCTGGCCGTGCTTATCGCCGTGAGTTTGGGCAAAGACCATTTCACCTGGGGCCGCGCCCTGCAAGCCGCGCTGATTTTTGGCGGCGTATTTCTGGTAAGCCGCAAGCCAAGGCCCCAGGTACCGCTGGAGCCTGTGTTGGATTAAATGTTAACAAAAAAGCCCCCCAACATTGTGCTGGGGGGCTTTTTTGTTAAAACTGTGTCGACTTACAAGTGAATCACCTCGCCATAAGCCGCCGCCGCCGCTTCCATCACGGCTTCCGACATGGTGGGGTGCGGGTGTACCGACTTGATGATTTCGTGGCCGGTGGTTTCGAGCTTGCGGGCTACCACTACCTCAGCAATCATCTCAGTCACATTTGAGCCGATCATGTGGGCGCCGAGCCACTCGCCGTACTTAGCGTCGAAAATGACTTTCACGAATCCGTCTTTTACGCCGCCGGCGCTGGCTTTGCCTGAGGCGGAGAAGGGGAATTTTCCCACCAGAATATCGAGGCCCTTGTCGCGGGCTTCTTTTTCGGTCATGCCCACGCTGGCAATTTCGGGCTGGGCGTAGGTGCAGCCGGGAATATTCTGGTAGTTGAGCGGCTCGGGGTGGTGGCCGGTAATGGCTTCCACGCAGATAATGCCTTCAGCCGAAGCCACGTGCGCCAACGCCGGGCCAGGCACGATGTCGCCGATGGCATAGATGCCGTCCACGTTGGTTTTGTAGAACTCGTCAACGATGACGCGGCCCTTTTCTACTTTGATGCCCAGCTCTTCCAGGCCCAGGTTTTCGAGGTTGGTTTGCACGCCCACGGCGGAGAGCACTACGTCGCACTCAATTTGCTGGTCGCCCTTGGCGGTTTTCACCGTCACTTTGCAGCCGGCGCCGCTGGTGTCCACGTTGGTTACTTCGGCGCTGGTGAGAATGGTCATGCCCATCTTCTTGAAGGACTTTTCCATCTGCCGCGAAACCTCCTCGTCCTCTACGGGCACGATCCGGGGCATGAACTCCACGATGGTCACCTCCGAGCCCATGGCGCGGTAGAAGTACGCAAACTCAACGCCGATGGCGCCCGAGCCCACTACCACGAGGCGCTTGGGCATTTGCTCCAGCGTCATGGCCTTGCGGTAGCCGATGATTTTCTTGTTGTCGATGGGCAGGTTGGGCAGCTCGCGCGAGCGGGCACCGGTAGCCAGGATGATGTGCTTGGCCTCCACAGTTTCTTTCGAGCCGTCGGCTTTGGTAACTTCTACTTTGCCGGGAGCCAGCAGTTTGCCGGTGCCCGACACCGTTTCGATTTTATTTTTCTTGAACAGGAAGTTGATGCCCTTGCTCATGCCATCGGCCACGCCGCGGCTGCGCTGTACTACTGCCCCAAAATCGTAGCTCGGGTTTTCCACCTTCAGGCCATAGTCTTCGGCGTGTTTGAAATACTCGAATACTTGGGCGCTTTTGAGCAGCGCTTTGGTGGGGATGCAGCCCCAGTTGAGGCAAATGCCCCCAACGATTCGCGCTCTACTACACCTACTTTCAGCCCCAGTTGGGAAGCCCGAATAGCGGCTACGTAGCCACCCGGCCCACTGCCCACCACGACCAGATCATATTGCAATGCCATATTCTTGTGCTTGAGAAGAGAAGAAAAATTTCGTCCGGAAGGCCAGCCGCCCGAGCCGGGCAAAGATAACCAGCGTTTGTTACTCTCAACAATAAGGTTTTGGAGAGCTGATTTTAAGTTAAAAGCGCGTGAATTTGCCCCCCAGCCGTAGCCTCACCGTACAATACACAACCACGTGACAGCTGGTCCGGTTTGAGCTCCATTTTTACTTTCTGGTGTTATGAAAACCGCCTTACTCTCTTTATTGGGGGCCGCCGCGCTGCTGCTCACTACGCAATGTACCTCCACGCCCGAACAGGAAGCGCCAACCAAGTATAAGTCGACTCCATCGGCGCGCCGGGCCATAGAGCGTGAGCCCGCCGCTCCCCGCAACCTCGACTCCCTCAACACCACCCCACCTGACTCGACGCCTTAAAATTGGCTTATAAAGCTGCCCTCTAGACCGTCATGCAGAGCAAAGCATCTCGCGTGCTGAGGTTGGAGTACTAATCTAATGTCAGCACGCGAGATGCTTCGCTTTGCTCTGCATGACGGCCTTTTTGTGCTTTTGGTGTTTGAATTGCACAATTATTTGCCCCCCAGCAGCAGCTTCACATAGAAACTGGGCTGCCGCAGCCGCTCGCGCAGATTCAGGTCGAGGAACATATTGCTGATGGTTTCGGCCAGCGTAGGATTGTTGGCGGCGCGATTAGCTACCACATTAAACAGCCACGGAAACGCCAGCAGGCGCTGCATCGCCCGGCTCAAGCGCAGTTCCTGCCATAGCCGATTGTATACGGCCGCGTCGTAGCCTTTGAGGAAATCAGCGGAGAAATTATGCGCGGCTAAGGCGCGGCTGGCCCAATCGGCAGCGTGGCGGCCGCTGACCATAGCGTGGCTGATACCTTCACCGGAAAATGGGTCGATGAGGGAGCCCGCATCGCCGAGCAGCATGTAGGCCTCGCCTGAGAGAGAGCGGCGCTTGGAGCCCAATGGTAAGCCGAACCCGCGCACCGGCCCCAGGCGCTCCGCGTCTTTGAATCGCTCGCGCAGGGCGGGGTGCGTTTCCAGGATTTCCGCGAGCCGCTGCCGTAGGTTTATCTTCTTCTGCGACACGGTTTTGCTCAGCATTCCCACACCCACGTTGGCCTGCCCATTAGGCAAGGGAAAAACCCACAAGTAGCCGGGCAAAAACTCTTTGATAAAGTGCAGCTCGATAAAGTTGTCTTTGCTCAGGCCCGTCACGCCCTGATAATATGCCCGCAAACCCGCGCAATGATGGTCAGGCTCCAGTTGATGGCCGCCAATCTGGCGTGCAAACGCTGATTGCGCTCCGTTGGCCACGAGTAGCAGCTTGGCTTTAATTTCCACCGCTCCATCCGAAGTGCGTAAGTGCCAGCGGCCGTCAGCGGTACGCTCGTGGTGGGTGATGTCCACAGATTCCAGCAGCTCGATTTCGGGACGCTGGCGGACTTCATTTACCAAGAAATTATCAAAATCGATGCGCTTGGCGATGTGGCCAGCGGCGGGGTCGGTGGCTTTGTTGAAGTTGGGCCGAAACGGAATACCAAGGCGACGACCGTTGGGCGCAAAAAAGTCGATGCCCCAGGCGGGTAGCTGCGCGGCATCGGCGGCGAGTCTGGGGGGCAAATTTTCGTTGATACGGCGCAGCTCGCTCACTACTTTGCCGCTGAGCGCATCGCCGCAAATTTTGTCGCGGGGGAAGGTGGCGCGGTCGAGCAGCAGGCAGCGCTGGCCGGCGTTGGCCAGGTGCAGAGCCGCCGTAGCGCCGCCCGGTCCGGCCCCCAGAATGCAGATATCAATTTCACGCATAAGTCGGGGGCGAAGGTACGATGCCTTTTGAATGACAAGTAGCTGCCTCGCTCCGATTGGTTAGCGGATAATGCCCAGCCTTACTACCTTCGCCCACATGACAAAACTGCTCGACGGAAAAACCGCCCTCATCACTGGCGCCTCCAAAGGAATCGGCCGCGCTATTGCTACCCATTTCGCCCAACTTGGCGCCAATATCGCCTTCACTTACCTTTCCAGTGTGGAGAAAGGCCAACAGCTCGAACAGGAGCTTGCCGCCCACGGCACCAAAATCAAAGGCTTCCGCTCCGACGCCTCCGTGTATGCCGATGCTGAGAAGCTGGTCGATGATGTGATGACGGAATTTGGCCGCCTGGATATTCTGGTCAATAATGCTGGTATCACGCAGGATGGTTTGCTCATGCGCATGAGCGAACAGAACTGGGACCAGGTGCTGGCCGTCAACCTCAAATCGGTGTTCAACCTGACCAAAGCCGCCATCAAGCCCATGATGCGCGCCAAAGCCGGCAGTATCATAAATATGACATCCGTAGTAGGTATTAAAGGCAATGCGGGCCAGGCCAATTACGCAGCATCCAAGTCGGGTATTATTGGCTTCACCAAATCCGTGGCGCTGGAACTGGGCTCGCGCAATATTCGCTGCAACGCCATTGCCCCCGGCTTCATCGAAACCGAAATGACCGACGCCCTCGACCCCAAGCAAGTGGACGAGTGGCGCAAAGCCATTCCGCTCAAGCGAGGCGGCACCCCCGAAGATGTGGCCAAAGCCACCGCCTTCCTGGCTTCCGATGACAGCAGCTATATCACCGGTCAAGTGCTTCAGGTTGATGGCGGTATGCTGACCTAAACGTTAAGCTCACAAGCTAGCTTTAGTTTAAATAACCGTCATGCCGAGGCGGAGCCGAAGCATCTCGCGTGCTGATGTTGGGTTATTAATCCAGCTAAACACGCGAGATGCTTCGGCTCCGCCTCGGCATGACGGTTTTTAGTTATCATAGCTAATCTTACTGCTTCTGTGAGTAGCGATTAATAAGTCAGCTATCTTCTCCCCTCTTTTAGCAATTCAACATCCCTACTCTTCAACTCCCTAACTTCGCCACCAATCCCAGCATTTTCGGAGCCTTGTCTAAGGCACGCAACTCTATAGCCTATTTCGGGGTTTTTGGTACTCACACTCGCTGCTATTCTTTCTTTGGTTTCTGTCGCTGCTTCTCCCTGGTTGATTTTGTTGTGCCTGGCCGTGGGCGCGGGCTACGCGGCCCTGCTCTACTCGGCTAAAGCGCCCTGGAGCAAGGCCCTGAACTATGGGCTGGCCGCGTTGCGCTTCGTGGTCGTGAGCTTTCTGTGCTTTCTGCTGCTCTCGCCCTTCGTCAAAACGACCACGACCACGACTGAAGCGCCCACCATTATCTTGGCCGTCGATAACTCTCAGTCGGTGGGGCTTTTTACGCCGGCGGCGGTGCTGCGCCAAGCTACTACTGGCTTGCAGCAATTGGCTACTACATTGCAAGAAAAGGGGTTTCGGGTCGAGACGCAGATTTTGCCCCCCAGCCCGGCCCGTGCTGTCCGGCCCGATTCGGTGCGGTTTCAGGCACCTGCCACCGACCTGGACGGCTTGCTGACCAACGTGCGTGAGGGCTACGAAGGCCGCAATCTGGCCGGTGTGGTGCTCGTGTCGGATGGACTGGTGAACCAGGGCCGCTCGCCAGTATATTCCGAATTCAACTTCCCGATTTACAGCGTGGCCGTGGGCGACACGGTTCCTAAGCGCGACCTGAGTGTGCCCACGCTGAACTACAACCGGGTGGCTTTCAGCGGCAACCGCTTCCCGATTGAGGCCGAAATCGGATACGAAGGTTTTGGCGGCGGCACAGCTACGGTGCAGCTGCGCGAAAATGGCCGGGTGCTGCAAACCAAGCAGGTGAATTTGCCCCCCGGTCGGCGCCGGCAGAAAGCCACCTTCCTGCTGACTGCTCCGGCTCCCGGTAAGCGTCGCTACGAAGTTGCTATTCAGCCTCAATCCGGCGAATTTACGCCCCTCAATAACAGCCGCAACGCCTACATCGAAGTAGTGAAGGGCAAGCTGAAAGTGCTGCTGGCAGGCGCTGCGCCCCACCCGGATATCAAGGCGCTGCGGGGGGCAATTCTGCAGAATGACAACTTCGACCTGACCATTTATCTGCCTGGCATTGCGCCTCTCAAAGCCCAGGATTATGATGTGGCCATTTTGCACCAATTGCCGGCCCGCACGGGCGAAGGCGCCGACGTACTGGCCCAGGTGCGAAATCGTCGCATTCCGGCGCTCTTTATCATTGGCGCGCAGTCCGATTTGAATGCCTACAATAACCTTGGTGCCGGCCTTACCGTCGCGCCGCGCGGGCAGCAGACGGATGAGGTGACACCCGTGTTGAATGCGTCATTTTCGCGGTTTTCGTTTGAAGAAGATGCCTTGCGACGCTTCGCGGCGTATCCGCCCGCGCCGGTGCCGTTTGGCGAGTATCGTTTGGGCGGCGGGGCCGAAGTAGCGCTGTATCAGCAGGTAGGGCGGCTGAAAACGCAGAAACCACTGCTGGTGTTTGGGGGCTCGCCCGAGCAGCGCCGCGCTACCCTGCTCACCGACGGCGGCTGGCAATGGCGCCTGCAGGAAGCCGCCGACCACGCCGACCGCCCCGACGCTTACGACCGCCTTATCACCCGCACACTTCAGCTGCTGACGGCCAACGCCAACAAGAAGCGCCTCGACGTGTATCCCACCCAGGATGCCTTCACCACAGCCGACGAAATCACATTTGGGGCCGAAACCTACAACGCCATTTTCGAGCGCATCTACGGCCAGCAAATAGAGCTGACGCTCACCGACGAGCAGCAGCGCACCCGCAACTACTCCTTCACGAATAGCGAGGACGGCGCGCCGTTGCGCCTCGGCACCTTGCCCGGCGGCGTGTACCGCTACGTGGCCCGCGCCACGCTTGGGGGGCAAAATCAGCAGGATCGGGGCGAGCTACTGGTGCAGGAGCAGCAGCTGGAAGCCCTCAACGCCCGCGCCGACCACAACTTACTCTACCAACTCGCCCGTCGCAGCGGCTCGCGTCTGTACTATCCGCAGCAGTTCGACCAGCTCAGCCAAGATATTCAGAAAGCCAACTACAAGCCCGTGATTTACAGCCAGGAAAGCATCAAGGACCTGATAAATCTGAAGTGGCTGTTTTTCCTGTTGATGGCGCTGGTAACGGCTGAATGGGCGGCGCGCAAGTATTCGGGGGCATTTAATCGATCTGAAACTCCATTATTGGACCATAAACACTTCGTTTAACATGTCCATACCAGGAACGGTCGGATGCGAATAAGCGTCTCTATGGCTAGCTACAATATCTCCCCTACTTTGCTTACCCTATGAAATCCGCCCTTTTCTACACCTTCGCGCTAATTGCCTTACTGACCAGCTGCGAGCAGGCGCCCGCCGAACACGCGCAGGCCGCCGTTTCGGAATACGTGCAGCAGGGCATGAGCAAAACGGGCAACTACCGCTCCGAAACCTTTTACATTCAACCCTTTACCCGCCAGGACTCAATTGCCTATGTGGTGAAAGTGAATCAGCGCAACGAGGCCGCTGTTACGGCCGTGGCTAACAACGCGCAGGCCCCAACGGCGGACTTTACTCGTCGGGCTCAGGAGCGGCAGCAGTTGCTGGCGCGGCAGGCCGACACGTCGCGCATCGGTCTTTTCGTGCGCCATGTGTACCGCAGCGAAGACGGCGACGGAACCACACATCGTGACAGTGTAGATGCCGTGGTGTACCCGCCGCGCGACGTTGTGGTGCTGTTCAGTGGTCAGGTGGCGCTACAGCCAGCCAATCGCATAAAGGCCGAATAAAAGCCCCCCAGCCGCCTACTTTCTCCTTTTAGCTGAGTTCTAGCGCTAAAGCGGCTGCTTCTGCCGACCTTTGCTTTTTCGCTGCCTTTTGCGAAACTTGATTGAGGGCAGGGAAATCAAATCTGCTTTTACCTTTCCGCCTCATGCGCTACGTCCTGCTCAACAAACCTTTCGAAGTTCTTACCCAATTCACGGACGAAAACGGCCGCGCCACTCTTAAGGACTTCGTACCCATCCCTAAGATTTACCCCGTTGGTCGGCTGGATTTTGACAGCGAAGGTCTCGTGTTACTCACCGACGACAAGCCCCTGCAGCATCGCCTGTCGGAGCCGCGCTTTAAGGTGCCGAAAACATACTGGGTGCAGGTAGAAGGCGTACCCACGGAAGAAGCAATAGCTACTTTGCGGCGGGGCGTTGACATCAAAACCAGCTTCACGGCACCGGCCGAAGTAGAACTGCTGCCCGAGCCACCGGCTATCTGGGAGCGCGCTAAGCCTATCCGCTTCCGGGCGAATATTCCTACATCCTGGCTGCAAATCACGATTTCGCAGGGCATTAACCGGCAGGTACGCAAGATGACGGCCGCTGTAGGGTTTCCTACGCTACGCCTCGTTCGGGTGAAAATTGCTCATTTGGAAGTAGAAAATTTGGCCCCCGGACAATGGCGCGAGCTAACTGCCCCGGAAGCAGCCAAATTGAAAGCGGCTTTTTCGGCTACCAAAATGCCCGCTGAGCGTCAGGTGCAGTCGAAAGAGGCGAAAAGCAAAACCGCTTCCGGCCTTGCCGCACCCGGCCCTGGTGCGCCGGCCCGCAAAACCTTCAAGCCGGCTTCCTCTAGTTTTAAGCGCCCCGCCGGCTCAGATCAAGGCCCGAAAGGCTCCGGCGACCGACCAAAGCGCGGCCCCAAAACTTCCCGCCCCCGATGAAACGCCGCTGGCTGACCGCGGGTGCGTTGGCCTTCGTACTGGTCAACGCGGTAGCCTTCTTTCATGCCTGGCGCTTCACCCATTTCTCCGACGAAACCGGCGCCAAGCAGGCTAGTCCGGAGCAGCTTTCCGCTTTGCAGAAGGCGGCTTTGTTGCTCACGGGCGTTCAGAACCCCAAGCCGGTTAATCAGGCCACGCCAACCAAACGGTTGTGCTGAACAGCCCCAATGGGCGGCTGGAAGCCTGGTTTGGCCCCGTGTCCGATGCGCTGGGCCAAGTGGCGCTGTTTCACGGCTATACCGGCGACAAGTCGAAGCTCCTGACGGAGGCGGAGTTTTTCCGGAATCAGGGTTTTTCGGTTTTGCTGCTCGACTTTGCTGGCAATGGCGGCTCCGAAGGCGTGCAGACCACCGTGGGCTACCGCGAAGCCGACGACGTAGCCGCCGCTTTCGCGTTTTTGAAAGCGCAGCAGCCAGCGGCACCGCTCTTTGTGTATGGGGTTTCGATGGGCGCGGTGGCAATTCTAAGGGCGGAGAGCGAACTGGGCGTGCGGCCGACGGCGGCTATCCTGGAATGCCCCTACGGCAGCATGCTCCAGACTGCCAAAAACCGCTTTCATGCCCTGCAAGTGCCGGCTTTTCCGCTCGCTAACCTGCTGGTATTCTGGGGCGGCGTGCAAAACGGCTTCTGGGCTTTCGACCTCGATGCCCGCGCTTACGCCCGCCGCATTCAAACGCCCACGCTCCTACTCTACGGCCTCACCGACCCGCGCGTAACGCGTGAGGAAACAGACGCCATCTACGCCGCCCTCAGTGGCCCGAAGCAGCGCCGCTACTTTGCAGGCGTAGGCCACGAGCCTTATCACAGTAAGCACCAAGTAGCTTGGCGCAGCACTATTCAACGGTTTTTGCAGCGCAACATGCTGTAAAAAAGCCCCCCAGCCGCTTTCTCTGTTCTGAAGTAATGCAACCAGAACGTCATGCAGAACGCCGTGAAACATCTCGCCAGCGGTAGTCAGGATTATTAACTTTACATCAGCACGCGAGATGCTTCACGGCGTTCTGCATGACAAGCGATACTATAGGGGCGAGGCTCAGCTTTAATTCAAAACTACTCTAGCAATTCATCTACCTGACAGGTGCCGACAACTCTATGCTTACCACAAAGCCAGAGCGGCGGGAAATGGCTGGTTGAGGTATTCAAAAATGACAATGTGTCACGGAAATGGGCTGATTCAGCGGCTGGTACGCTGCTTGTCATTCACCCCACGCGAGCAAATCGCACGATACACTCTGACATTTCCACTTACTTAACTATACCATTCAGATGGGCAAAATAATTGGTATTGACCTCGGCACCACGAACTCCTGTGTGGCCGTTATGGAAGGCAACGAGCCGGTGGTTATTCCGAATAGCGAAGGCCGCCGTACGACGCCATCCATTGTAGCGTTTCTGGACGGGGGCAAAGGCGAGCGTAAAGTTGGTGACCCGGCTAAGCGTCAGGCCATTACCAACCCGCAGAATACGATTCAGTCGATTAAGCGCTTTATGGGCCGTGGCTTCGGCGAAGTAACTGAGGAATCGAAAATGGTTTCTTATGCTTTGGAGCGTGGCTCTAATAGCACAGTGGCTGTAAAAATTGGCGACCGGCAGTACACGCCGCAGGAGATTTCAGCAATGGTGCTTCAGAAAATGAAGCAGACTGCTGAAGACTATCTGGGCCAGACTGTTACGGAAGCCGTTATTACGGTTCCGGCTTACTTCAACGATGCTCAGCGTCAGGCTACGAAAGAAGCTGGTGCTATTGCTGGCCTTGATGTAAAGCGTATTATCAACGAGCCTACGGCAGCTGCGCTGGCTTACGGCCTCGATAAGAAGCACAAAGACCAAAAAATCGCGGTGTATGACCTCGGCGGTGGTACGTTCGATATTTCTATTCTGGAGCTTGGCGACGGGGTATTTGAAGTACTAAGCACCAACGGCGACACGCACTTAGGTGGTGACGACTTCGACCAGGTTATCATTAACTTCCTCGCCGACCAGTTCAAGAGCGACAACGAAGGCCTCGACCTGCGCCAGGATCCAATGGCTCTGCAGCGCTTGAAAGAAGCCGCTGAAAAAGCCAAAGTGGAGCTTTCCAGCTCGACTGAGACTGAAATTAACTTGCCTTATGTAACGGCTACCGCTTCGGGTCCAAAGCACTTGGTGGTAAAACTGAGCCGCGCTAAGTTCGAGCAGCTTGCCGACAACTTAGTGAAGCGCTCGATGGAGCCTTGCAAAAAAGCCCTCCAGGATGCTGGCTTGAGCACTTCGGATATCGATGAAGTAATCTTGGTAGGTGGCTCGACTCGTATTCCACGCATTCAGGAAGAAGTAGAGAAGTTCTTTGGCAAAAAGCCTTCGAAAGGTGTAAACCCCGATGAAGTAGTAGCCATCGGTGCTGCTATCCAAGGTGGTGTATTGACCGGTGAAGTAAAAGACGTGCTTCTGCTCGACGTGACCCCGCTTTCGCTGGGCATTGAGACCATGGGCGGCGTAATGACCAAGCTCATCGAGTCGAACACCACGATTCCGACCAAGAAATCGGAGACGTTCTCGACTGCTTCTGACAACCAGCCTTCCGTGGAGATTCACGTGCTGCAAGGCGAGCGCCCATTGGCTTCGCAGAACCGCACCATCGGTCGTTTCCACCTCGACAGCATTCCGCCAGCACCCCGTGGCGTACCGCAGATCGAAGTAACATTCGACATTGATGCCAACGGTATCCTGCACGTATCGGCCAAGGACAAAGGCACTGGTAAAGAGCAGAAAATCCGCATCGAAGCCAGCAGCGGCCTGACCGACGCCGATATCGAGCGGATGCGCAACGAGGCGAAAGCCAACGAAGAAAGCGACAAGCAGGAGAAAGAGCGTATTGAGAAGGTGAACGCTGCCGACTCGATGATCTTCCAGACTGAGAAGCAGCTTTCGGAGTATGGCGATAAGCTGAGTGGCGGCAACAAGACGGCCATCGAGAATGCGCTTGCTGACCTGAAGAAGGCGCACGAAAGCAAAGACCTCGGTGCTATCGAAGCCGCAATGACCGCTATCAATGCTGCATGGCAGGCTGCCTCGCAAGAGATGTATGCCGCTACGCAAGGTCAGGACCAGGGCCAGCCGCAAGGCTACCCCGGTGGCGAAGGCCAGCCAAACGGCAACGGCCAGCAAGGCCAGCCTGCTGATAACGTGACCGACGTTGACTACGAAGAAGTAGGCGGCAACAAGTAAGTTGCCGATGATAATAAAGCCCCCAGCCGCTGGTTGGGGGGCTTTTTTGTTGTATAGTCTCACTGTGGAGACGCGATACTTCGCGTCTGATCGTTGCTGACCTTGTTTCGTTAGCGCATTTTTAGTTGTTCAACCATTAGACGCGAAGTATCGCGTCTCTACATCATTCACTTAAATTTCCGGAAATAACAGCGTCACTAACACATGAATTTCATCATCGCTGGGGCGGGAATTGGAGGATTGGCCACGGCTTTGGCATTGCGTCAGCAAAACCATGGAGTGCAGGTAGTAGAGGCGGCCACTGAGCTGCGCGAAATTGGGGCAGGCGTAGTGCTGGGCGCCAATGCTATGCAGGCGCTGGACCGCCTGGGCGTGCACGATGCCGTGCGGGCTGCCGGGTTTCCTATTACCCGCATCAGCCTGCTTGACCGCCACGGCCGCATACTCAACGATATTGACACCACGCCCTTCACCCGCCGCATCGGCTACGAAAACCTCGCCATTCACCGCGCCGACTTGCAGCGTATTCTGCTGGCAAATTTGCCCCCCGGCATCGTGCAGCTAGGCAAGTCGCTGGAACGGTTTGAGGAAAAAGACAACCACGTAACTACCTACTTCACCGATGGCAGCCACCTTAAAGGGCAGGCGTTGATTGGGGCAGACGGAATTCGCTCCCGCGTGCGTCAGCAACTGCTTCCCGCGAGTCGGGCGCGCTACGCGGGCTACACCTGCTGGCGCGGCGTAATCGAAGCTCAGTCGCTGGGGTTACCGGCGGGACGCTCCACCGAAACCTGGGGCGGCAACGGGCGCTTTGGCGTGGTACCGTTAGGCAATGGACAGGTCTATTGGTTTGCCTGCATTAATAGCGCGCAAGCTCAGAATCCGCACTATCGCGCCTTCCGGCTAACTGATTTGCAGCGCCATTTCGCCGATTACCACCCCCCTATTCCGGAGCTGCTGGCCCTTACCACGGACGAGCAGGTTATCTGGGGAGATATCATTGATTTGAAGCCGTTGAAGCGCTTTCACTTCGGTCGTGTGCTGCTGCTGGGTGATGCGGCCCACGCCACCACGCCCAATATGGGGCAGGGCGCAGGCCAGGCCGTAGAAGATGCAGCCGTATTGGCCAGCTGTTTGGCCCAGGCAAAAGGCATCGAATCCGCCTTTCAAGCCTTTGACCATCAACGGCGCCCACGCACAACCCGCATTGTAAATCAGTCGTGGCAGTTGGGGAAAGTGGCCCAAATGGAACAGCCGTGGCTGGTGAGCCTGCGCAACGCCGTCATGCGCCGCGTGCCGGCCTCGGTGAACAACCGGCAAATGGAGTTTCTGTACAAAACTGATATTTAAGTCGCTAGCTCTTTCTTTTGGCCTGCGGCTTCCTCTAATTCCTCTTCACGCTCCTCCTGGAAGCCCTCCTTTATCTTTTCAGCGGCCTCTTCGTGATCCTCTTCGTCAGCTTGCTCCGCATTCTCCTTCTGAATGTGCTTATCGTGCGGTTCGTAGCTGAGCTTGATGTAGATGGGAAAATGATCGGAGCCAACGTAGTTCAGGCGTTGAATATCGTCTACTTTGAAGTCAGGCGACACGAATACGTGGTCGAGGGGCCAGCGCAGAAGGGAATAATCGGCGTGGAAAGTAGGCAACAGACCGCGGCCCACGCGCGGGTCCATCAGGCCGCTGATGCGCCGAAACAGCTCAGACGTGTGTGACCATGCCACGTCGTTCATATCGCCAAAAACGACTGTAGGTTCGTCTTTCTTTTCTATTTCTTTGCCTACCAACAGCAATTCAGCATCGCGCTTGGTGCTGGTTTTGGCTTCCTGAGGCGCTGGTGGTTTGGGGTGCAGGCCATACAGCCGAATCCACGTTTTGCCGTCGGGAAGCTGCACGTGGGTGTGCAAGGAAGGCACGTCATCATCGAGCAGATACTTGACGTGACAGTCGCGGACGGGCAGCCGCGAGAAGAACAGCAGGCCGTAAGTGTTGTCGAGCGGCTCGTGGCAAGTATAAGGGTGCGTTTTCTCCAGCGGGCGCAGCTGCTCGAGCCACCATTTATCGGTTTCTACGGCCATAATAATATCCGGGTCAATGCGCTCAAGCTCGGCCAGGGCTTCTTTGCCTTGCTTATTGTACTGAAGCACGTTCATCACGGCCAGGCTGAGATGGCGCCCGTCGTCGGGCTGGGTACTATCGCCCACTTGCTTGCCAGCCAGCGGAGTGTAGGGCACGATACGAATCAGTTGGTACACCACGGCAACGGCTAGCGCTACCAACAGGCCTATGCCCCAATAGTCAGGCAATTTGTGCCATTCCAGTACCAATCCGGCGGCAAGGGTAAGCAGGGCCAGACCAACAATTTGCAGACGTGGAAAGTCAAAAACCCGAATCCACCAGGCCTCCTCGCGTAGCAAAGGAAGAAGTGTGGCCACGAGCGCCGCAACCGAGAGCAGCAGCACGAGGCCGTGCGCAAGCAAAATCCAAAGTGGCGCGTCGAGGTCAGGCATGGGGCAGAAAATGTTCGGAATTTAAAATTTAATTGGTGAAAGAAAAAGCCCCCCAGCCGCCGCTGGGGGGCTTTTTCAGCTATTCTTCATTGAAGCCGCCCTTCCGCAGCTCATCAATTGTGCGCATCACTTTATCCTTCAGTGAGGTACGGTATTTCTCCAGCGCATCTACCAGGCGGGCATTGGTCAGGCCCAGAATCTGCGTAGCCAAGATGGCAGCATTGGTAGCTCCGTCAATCGCAACGGTGGCCACGGGCACACCGGCCGGCATTTGCAGCATGGAAAGCACCGAATCGAGGCCGCGAATGGAAGTAGAAGAGTTGATGGGCACGCCGATAACGGGCAGCGTGGTGAAAGCGGCCACCATGCCGGGCAGGTGAGCCGCCCCGCCCCCACCGGCAATAAGCACGCGCAAGCCACGCTTGCGGGCCGATTCGGCATAATCAATCAGACGGTGCGGGGTGCGGTGAGCCGACACCAGGGTGAATTCATGGGGAATATTGAACTGCCGAAACAGCTCGGCGGCGGCCATCATTACTTTGATATCAGACTGACTGCCCATAATGATGCCCACAATAGGGTTATCACGGGTTTCTTCAACAGGGCTCGGGGTAGCGGGAGTAGCGGGTGCGTTTGGGCTCATAGAAACAAAAGGAAACGATACGAGCCTCTTACGGCTGTATGCGACTTGTACGCGGCATTACTTCCGCGGTTGGTTCGTCAAACATAGCACTTTCCCGCCTTGCACCTCTCCTGCCGCCTCGTACCTTTATTCGCCTTTACCATGCCCCGCGCTTCATGGAAATTCTGCTTGCCACGTTTACTACGCTGTTTTCGGTCGTCAATCCCTTCGGGGCCATGCCCGTTTTTCTGACCCTGACCGAAGAAGATTCGGCCCAGGAGCGTCGCCAAATTGGACTGCGGGCCTGCCTTTACATGATAGCCGTGCTGACCGTGTCGTTTTTTGCGGGCCAGTATGTGCTCAATTTTTTCGGCATCAATATTCACCATCTGCGCATTGCGGGGGCATTTTGCTGATGCGTTCGGCCTTTGATCTGCTCACGCCCGGCGGCAACCGCGACCGGGTGTCGCCGGCCGCGCTGGAGGAGAGCATGCACAAGAACGACATTTCCTTTACACCGCTGGCCATGCCCATGCTTTCCGGCCCCGGCTCTATTGCGGTGTGTATCAGCTTATTCACGGAGCGCCTCAGCTACTTCGATATGGGCCTGATTTTCGTGGGCTTCGTGCTGGTAGCCCTGGCCGCTTATATTATTCTGATGTCGTCATTGCGGCTCACGCGCTTTCTGGGGCGACCCGGCATGGCCGCCTTGGCGCGGATTATGGGCTTTATTACGCTGGCCATTGGGGTCAACTTTATGGCTACGGCAATTAAGGCGCTGTTCCAGGAGTAGCTGAAACCAGCGGCTTTTGTTGGCTTCTGGGAAGCTGGTTGGCTAACAAGTTTGCGGGTTGTTGCAGCTATTGCCCTGGCTACGGCTGCATTCCTGCGTTGCTAACCGTACCTTTGCCTTCACGCCGCCTTCCGGCATAGCATCCGCTCAAATCAGCAAACCCTGTGATTAAAAACGACCTCTTACTTCGGGCCGCCCGCGGCGAACAAACCGAGCGTACGCCCGTGTGGCTGATGCGCCAGGCCGGCCGCATCTTGCCTGAATATCGTGCCCTGCGCGCCCGCCTCAGCGGCTTTAAGGAATTGGTTGAAACGCCCGAGCTGGCCGCCGAAGTCACGATCCAGCCCGTAGATGCCCTGGACGTAGACGCCGCCATCATTTTCTCCGACATCCTGGTAGTGCCCGACGCGATGGGCCTAACCTACGAGATGGTGGAAGCCCGCGGGCCCCTTTTCCCCGAGACCGTTCGCTCCGCCGCCGACATTCAGAAGTTGCGTATAGCTGATCCTGAGGAGCATTTGGGCTACGTGCTGGAAGCTATTCGGGTAACCAAACGGGCGCTGAATGGTCGGGTTCCGCTTATTGGCTTTGCCGGCGCCCCCTGGACTATTCTGGCTTATATGGTGGAGGGCCACGGCTCCAAAACCTTCTCCAAAGCCCGCCGCATGCTGTACGCCGAGCCCGCATTAGCGCACCAGCTACTGGAGAAAATCACCGCTACTACTATTGCCTACCTCCAGGCCCAGGTGCAGGCGGGCGCCAACCTCATTCAGGTATTCGACTCCTGGGCCGGAATTTTGCCCCCCAACCACTACCGCGAGTTCAGCACGCGCTACATTGCCCAAATCTGTGAGGCGCTACCCGATGTGCCCGTGACGGTGTTTGCCAAAGGCGCTTTTTTTGCGCTCGAAGACTTTGCCCAGCTCGATTGCCAGACCATCGGCCTCGACTGGAACCAGGACCCCCGCGCCGCCCGCGCCATCATCGGCGACAACTATACGCTGCAAGGCAACCTCGACCCTTGTGCGCTTTATGGCTCTCGCGAGCAGGTGCAGGCCGCTACCATCGAGATGCTTCGCCAGTTTGGTCCTCAGCGCCACATCGCCAACCTCGGCCACGGCGTGTACCCCGACACCGATCCGGCTAATGTGAAGGTGTTTATTCAAACCGTGAAGGAGTTCAGCGCTTTGGCCCGCGAGGGAACGATATAGTCTTCAAATTCATAAAAAAGCCCCCCAGACTATTATCTGGGGGGCTTTTTTATGAACCTATGCCTTAGTCACGTATTGAAACTGACCCTTCTTTCTGTACTATAACGCTCAATAAGCCTGCTTCCTGAGCTTCTTCCAGCAACCGGTCTTTCTCAATTGGCACCACGCCCACTTGCTCGCAAACCAACCCGCCACCCAGGTTGGCCAGAGCAGCCAACACTGGTGCCTCCAAGCCCAACGCCACGCATAAAGCAGCAATGCTGATAACGGTGTCGCCGGCGCCGGACACGTCGGAAATGGCGCGCAAGTGGGCAGGAATGTAGTTGCGGCCGGTGGCCGGAGCATCGCTGAACACGCCGCGATCGGAGAGAGTCACTAGAATGATGGCGGGCGTGAGCAACTCACGCAGACGCTGCACGGCGGCCTCAAACTGCGGACGGTCGGCGTCGGTATCATCAAAATCGAGCTTCAAGCCCTCACGCAGCTCTTTCAAATTTGGTTTGAAGAGCGTGCAGTGACGATAGGCTAAGAAGTTTTTACGCTTGGGATCAACAACAGTGGGGATGTTGCGCTGCCGGGCCTGCGCGATGAAATGCTGAATTAGGTTTTCATTGAGGACACCTTTGTCGTAGTCTTCGAACACGACCACGTCGGCTTGGGGCAACAGGGCTTCATAGCGCGCAATTAAATCGGCGGCTTCCGTGGCGTTCAGGTCCGTTTCTACCTCCGAATCAATGCGCAGCAGGTGCTGGCCGGCCGCCAGTATGCGCTGCTTTACGGTGGTTGGCCGGTGAGCGCTGCGCACAATGCCTTCCGCCGACAAGCTTTTATCTTCCAGCAAGCCCAGCAGTTGGTCGCCGCCAGCATCTTGGCCTACCACCGCGCACAGCAAAGGAGTCGCGCCCAGGGCCTGCACATTCAGCGCCACATTGGCGGCGCCGCCGAGGCGCTGCTCGGTGCGGCTTACATGCACGATGGGGACTGGTGCTTCGGGCGAAATACGGCCGGCTTTGCCCCAAACGTATGCATCCAGCATCACGTCGCCCACGATGAGGACCCTCAAATGGTTGAAAGCAGCAAATAATTCGGGCAGCGAGGTGGGCGGTACGGTGAGGGGCATTTTGACGACTTTCGACGAAGGAAGCCGCAAAGGTAGAAACTAGCCCGATGTAACGCAGTGCATCGACGCGGCCAATCGGTGCAGACGTTGCTTCAGGGATTCAACTTCTACTTCGCAAATCACCGAACAATTCGCTGGGGGGCTTTTTCACGAACGACCGCAACGAGACGCGAACAAAAGAGCAGCGCAACTAAATTCGGCGCTCCTCCATCATCCGGTTCAACGATTTCTCAAGCTGGAAACCTGCGGAGTTATTGCAGCTTTTCTAAACTGGCTTTGATGCGAATGAAGGCTTCGCGCAGCTTCTCATCGGCGGCAGCGGTGCTGAAGCGCATGCAGTTCGGCGCCCCAAACGCCTCACCCGAAACAGCAGCAACGTGCGCGTCATTCAGCAGAAACATAGCCAAGTCGGTAGCGTTTTCGATTGTCTCGCCCTGGGGGGCTTTTTTATCAAAATAGGCGCTCACATCCGGGAAAACGTAGAAAGCACCGGCCGGCGTTGGCGTCTGGAAGCCCGGAATTTCCTTAGCTAACTCCAATACCAGGTCGCGGCGGCGGTGGTAGGCGGTTACCATTTCATCGGCGGAGCTGCGGCCGCCTTCTAGGGCAGCCAGCGCAGCGCGTTGAGCAATAGAGCAGGTACCTGAGGTAATCTGGCTCTGCATTTTCTCACAGGCGCTGGCAATTTCTTTCCGCGCGGCCAAGTAGCCCACACGCCAGCCCGTCATGGCGTAGCCTTTGGAAAACCCGTTTACGGTAATTACCTGGTCTTTAATCTCATCAAACTCAGCTAGGCTCACGTGCTCGCCTTCGAAGTTGATGTACTCATAAATCTCGTCGGCCATGGCAAATACCTGCGGATGGCGCGCTAGTACGGCCGCAATGTCGGCTAGCTCTTCGCGCGAGAATACAGAGCCCGTGGGGTTGCAGGGCGACGAGTACATAATGAGCTTGGTGCGGGGCGTGATGGCCTCTTCTATTTGCGCAGCCGTGGCTTTGTAGTCGTTTTCCAACGAGCCCATCACACGCACCGACACTCCTTCGGCTAGGCGCACCATTTCCTCGTAGCTTACCCAGTACGGAGCTAGCACAATAACTTCCTCGCCGGGGTTCACCATGCTCATCACGGCATTAGCCAAGGCCTGCTTTGCGCCCGTACTCACCACAATGTTTTCGCACTGATACTCTAGTCGGTTTTCACGACGCAGCTTATCGGCAATGGCTTGGCGCAGTTCTACGTAGCCAGGCACGGGCGTATACTTGGTATATCCCTCGTCAAGAGCGCGCTTGGCGGCATCCTTGATGTACTGAGGCGTTTGAAAATCAGGCTCACCAAAGCTCAGGTTAATCACGTTGTGACCCTGAGCGGCTAGCTCACGCGATTTTTTGGCCATCGCAATGGTCTGCGACTCTTGCAGAGCGCTGATGCGATCAGAGAGAAAGGTAGTAGCAAGCGTAGCGGAAGCTGACATAGACTGACGGGCTTTGTAGATATACGAAAGTACGGATTCAAGTTGAACCGTTCTTCAAATGCTACACAACTCTGTTCGTTAGGTCGATACAGCTATTCCTGCCCCAGCCACCGAAAGCGTCGCACCAAGATATTAAGGTCAGTGGAGGGCGTATAATCTTTAGCGTAAAGCAACTCCAAGCGGCGGCGAGTAGCTTCAGGCAGCGGCGCCGCGGCAGTATCGGCAGAGTCAGCAGGAGAAAATACGGCGGGCGTGGTGCGGCGCGAGGCGTCGGCATGGCGCAGGCCCACCCAGGTGCGCTTACCCAATAGAACCCGCAAACAGTTGCGTAAGTAACCTGATTTTTCGCGGGTAAACCATACAAGCAATGGCGCCGCCAGCAGCAAACTCAGGCTCGTGAGTACATCCAGCAAGCGTTTGGTGCGGGCACGTTGGGGCTGAAACAGGTTAAGGGCAATATCGAGGGCGTAGTACTCGCCGGGCGCATCTTTTGAGGAGCTGCCGATGATATACTCACTGTCTTCGGGCAAAATCTTGTAGGCTACCGGCGGGTATTGGGGCAGCCGGATCATGAGGGAAATGATGCGGGTTGCCGACAAATCTTTGCCGCAGAAAATCAGCTCATCCAAGGCATGAATCCGAATAATTTCGTCTAGCTGATGCAGTTGGCCGAGTAAATAGCGGCTTGGTGGGGCAGTTGGGTCGGCTATGGGAGTCACGTGACCTACAATGCGCGCCTGTACTCCGGCCGTTTCAAGTAAGTGGCGCACACGTCGGCTTTCTTCCGCCGAACCCACAATGGCAATTTTTTTCTGGTGGCTTTGCATGAGGCGCAGATTGCGGTGCTGCACCACATGGCTAATCAGTCGCCGGCCAATGAGCGCCAGTATGCTCCAAATGCCCCCAGCAAAATTAAAGCGTTGGAATAGCGGTACGATTCCAGAAAATTGGAGCCGGCCGAAATAAGCACCGTACCAATCACAATGCCCCTAATGATACGCCAGGCACTGAAAGGCTTATCGTAGCTGCCGCTGAGGTAGGCGCAGCCCAGCCACACAAGCACGTAAGCCGGCACTACCACTTGCATCAGCGGCGACGGATAATCGGCCGGCCCCTGCTTCTGATACTCTTCCCAGTAGTTTTTCAGCAAATACATGCCGCCATAGAGCAGGCTCGCATCCAACAGAACAGGTGCAACGCCCGCAAGCACACGGCGCCCCACGGCCATGCCCGCACGCAGCCAGATAGCCAGGTGAATGAGCAAGGAAAAAACGCCGGCCTGATTGGGAGCGAAGTGCTTGCGGGCAAACACAATCATGGCTCTATAAAACACGAACACGTAGTTGACGCTCGTGCGCTTGGTGCTTTCGCCTTTGTAGTGAATGATGCGGGTGCCGGGGAAATAATAGTTTTTCCAGCCGCCGCGCGTGAGCCGGTACGAGAGATCAATGTCCTCGCCGTACATAAAGTAGTCCTCATCGAGCAGGCCCACCGCATCCAGCGCCTTTTTGCGCAGCAGCATAAAGGCTCCGCTCAACACATCTACTTCGTGAGTTTGGTCTTTGTCGAGGTAGCCGAGGTGGTAGCGGCCGAAGGTGCGTGAACCGGGAAACAGGGCCGCTAGCCCAAAAACCTTGTAAAAAGCCACCCGCGGCGTGGGCAAGCCGCGCTTGCTCTCGGGCAAAAACTTCCCTTGGCCATCCAGCATCTTCACGCCCAGCCCGCCGCCCTCGGAGTGATTGTCCAGAAATTCGCAGCAGACGCGGAAGGTATCTTCTTCTACTACCGTGTCGGGGTTGAGCAGCAGGATGTACTCCCCCTGCGCTTGCCGGATAGCCTGGTTGTTGGCCTTGGCAAAACCAGGGTTATGCTTGTTTTCCAGCAGGATAACCTCCGGAAACCGCGCCCGTACCATGGCCACAGAGCCATCAACGGAGTTGTTATCGACCACAAAAACTTCGGCGGGAGCGTCCAGTTTCTCCAAGGCCCGCCGTACCGACAACAACGTCTGGCTCAGGAAATAGCTGACGTTGTAGTTGACGATGATAACGGAGAGCTTCACGGCGGGCGGCAGCGGGAGTAGGAGGGCCGGGGAAAGTTACGGACTAAACAGCATCCCCAGATTCATATTTCTCTTATCGAGGAAGCTGCACTGTGGAATTAGGCAAGAATTGCCCAAATAAAAAAGGCCTGCCGCGCGCGACAAGCCTTTCCAACTAAATCAGGCGGCCAAAAAAGCCCCCCAGAGCAGCTACCGCGCCTGGCGCTGCCGCTCCACAATGCTGCGGCCCAGGGTTATTTCGTCGGCGTATTCCAGTTCGCCCCCAACCGGAATGCCGCGGGCAATGGTGCTGATGTGCACGTCGGGGAACTCGCGGAGCTTGCGCGTGAGGTAGAAAGCGGTGGTATCGCCTTCCATTGTGGGGCTGATGGCGAGGATAACCTCTTTTATTTCCGACTCAGGAATACGCTTGAGTAGAGAATCAATCTGCAAATCGGAGGGGCCAATGCCCTCAATGGGTGAAATAACGCCCCCCAGCACGTGGTACACGCCTTGGTACTGGCTGGTGTTCTCAATGGCAATTACGTCGCGAATGTCAGACACGACGCATACCATGGCATGGTCGCGGAGCTTGTTGGCGCAGATGCTGCACTCTTCAGTATCGGCGATGTTATGACAGGTGTGGCAATAAGTGATTTCGAAGCGCATTTTGGCCAGCGCCTCCGCCAGTGAAGCGGTGCTGTCGCTCTCCGCCTTCAGGAGGTGCAGAGCTAAGCGCAAAGCCGTTTTGCGGCCAATGCCGGGCAGCTTAGAAAGCTCCGCCACGGCGTTTTCTATCAGTTTGGAAGGAAACTCCATCTAGGTTGAATGAGTGAACGGGCGAACGAGTAAGTGGGTGAATGTTTATCGCACTAATAATCACCGACTCACCCTTGCAGCCATTTATAAAATATCGGCCGAGATACCGCGGTCGTGGATGGCGGTGCACATGCCGGCCAGCTCATCGTAGGCGCCGTGCTTTACAGTACACTGACCCTTGTAATGAATCAGCAGGGTGCACTGTTCGGCCTGTTCAGGCTCGTGCCCGCATACGTCGATAAGGGTTTTGATTACATGATCGAAGGTGTTCACGTCATCGTTGTACACGATCAGGTCGCGCACGTCGATGGTTTCTTCGAGCAGTAAAACGTCCTCGTTATAGTCAATCTGCGGCTTGGTGTCCATGGCGCAAAAGTACGGATTATCAAGGAAAAAGGCGCAGATTTGGGCCCGCACCGGCCTAGTATAACCACCACGCGGGCAGATTCGTTTCGGGGGTTATACAATCATTTACCGTGTAGCGCACAGCGTCAGACAAGGCGGCCCGCTTGCCTCTCCTCCCTCCTATGCCCGTTCCCTCCACCGATTTTAAAAAAGCCCTCAAACAGCTCCCCGACAAGGAAAAAGAAGCCTTATTGCTGCGCGCCGTGCGCCGCGATGCGGAACTCTACGAAACATTTGCCTTCGAGCTGCTGCCCGATGTGACCGTGGAGCAGGTGTATGAGCAAACCGCCGACCGCATTCACGAGCTATTCAACGTGGCCGTGACGGGGCGCCTGCTGAATCGTAGCCTGAATAAAGCGCTGAGCAAAGCCACCAAAGAAACCGCCCGCGCCCGCCGCATCACCAAAGACAAGCGCCTCGAAATCGACCTGATTCTGTACACGCTGCGCCTGATTTTTGACAACTATACGGGTCAGTTCGATAGTCCTTACAACGGGTTTTACGTGAGCACCGCCCGCCTGACAACCCGCGCCGTACAGCTCGTGCTCACCAATCTGCACGAAGACCTTTGGCTGGAATACAAATCAGAACTCGATGACTTCCTGACCCAGCTCCACAACCGCAGCAAAAGCCGCAACCTGCGCTTCGATATGCCGCGCGAGTTGGTAATACCAAACTAAAAAAGCCCCCCAGACCAAGTCTGGGGGGCTTTTTTAAGCTTAAGAAATCAGGCTACTTAGTTAGCAGCAACACCATTGCCTTTCTTGGCAATCACGTTGAAGCTCAGCGTGAACTCATCGTAGATGGCTTTGTCGCCGATGCCTTCAAAGAACGACTTCGAGCCGTACTTGATGTCGTACTTAGTTCGGTCGATGGTAGCAACGCCGGTGGCAGCAGCCATACCGTTCTTCACGCCTATCTTGGCGGGGAAGGTGATGGGCTTCGTGATGCCTTTGATGGTCAGGTCGCCGGTGATGGTGGCGTTGTTGGCATCAGCAGCAGCACCTTTGATCGGGGTGATGTTCGTGATTTTGAAGATAGCCGTTGGGTTTTTCTCAACACCGAAGAAGTCATCAGCCTTCAAGTGACCTACCAACTTGCCGTTGCTATCAGCATCCTTTAGGTCGGTTACTTTCAGCGAATTCATGTCAACTGTGAAAGTACCGCCTACAAGTTGGTTGCCGCGCACGATCACGTTGCCTTCTTTGAACTGAACGGTACCGCTGTGCTCACCGGTTACTTTTTTACCTACCCAGCCCAAGGTGCTCAGCTGAGGCTGAACCGCATAAGCGTTGCCAGCAGCTTTGGCAGTGCCGGGAGTAGTTTTCTTAACAGCTGGCTGTTGAGCCATTGCGGGAGCAGTAAACAGGGCAGCAGCGAACAGGGCTGACAGAGCAATTTTTTTCATGATCGGGGAAAGAGAAAAATGGAGAATTAAGCTTGAGTTAACTGAGAGCCGTCAGTCACGGATTTTATCGAGCAGGTCGCTCAGCTGAGCGGCTTCTTCGGGGGTAAGATTATGTAAGCCGGTATTCTGGTGACTAACCACACTTTCCATATTGTGCAGTAGCTCCAGACCAGCCTCGGTAATATGAATATCGACGGCGCGGCGGTTGCTAGGGCACACAGTGCGGGTAGCGTAGTTTTTGGCAACCAACTTATCGACAATGCGGGAGGCGTTACTGGTTTTGTCGAGCATGCGCTCAATGAGCAGATTCACGGTGGCGGGCTTGGGGTGCTGACCACGCAGAATGCGTAAAATATTATACTGAGGCAGCGTGACGTCAAACTCGCGGAAAGCCGCTGCCTGACGCAACTGTATCCAGCCCGTAGTATATATCAGATTGATATGGGCCTTCTGGTACTCGTCTTTGAAAGTGGGCTGCTTGATTTCGTCTTCTATTTTCATGATCGGCGGCGTACTCTTGCCGAATGATGCTACAAATATATGTACATACATTTAATGTTGCAACATAGTTCGCAAGAATATTTTTTATTAGGTATTACAGATATTATTTATCCTCACATCAACTGAGTGTTTAGCAAGCCAGAGCCAAAACCTATAATTCAACGGCAAAGCATAGGCAAAGTCTCTGTAGCCATTTTATAGTTGCATCGTCACAAGCTTAATGGCCTTACTTGTGCTTTTGTTTATTTGAGGCTGATCGGAGAATTTAACAGGCTATCCAGCAAGAGAGTACTTGCCCAAAGCTACTGGCTCTTCATTCACCTGGGAGCAGAAGCACAGATGTTTGGCTACTATACCCCCGACGAAACATCTGTTAGTCCCAACGTATTCTTTCGTTGCCAGTCATGTCAACTGATACTGCTGCATCCTGCCTGAACACCGGCTTTCGGTAGCCCATGTGGCGCAGGAAGTATTCCACGTTTTTACCTACGCCCACATCTGTATGTAGTCGTTGGGATACTTTACCTAACTTTTTTAGGCAAGCACGCTTTTGAGCTTGGTTAGCCTGGCGCAAAGTGGCTTTCCTTCTTATCAATTCTGCTCAGTATGGCAGTCAGTTATGCAATTAATATCTTGGTATTCCGCTGTTATGTATTCGGATGAGGAAAGCAACTAAGTATGAATCATGGTAAATCCATTCTGCCAATTTTATCGCCCATGTCCTGCGCTTCAGCCCTTCATCAGCAATTACATGCTCATGCATGTTCAGTTGGATCCGCGTGCTCCTAGGGTAGTAAATCCTTATCCAACTAACCCAGAGCAATGCTTGTTTTTCTACGCCCGCGACCCGATTGAAGTATTTAATTACAGCAAGCGCCAAGAAATAACCAGCCCGCATAGCGTAATAGTTGGCCCACAGGTAGCGCGCGTAAACCTGCGTATGGGCTACAACCAGCTGACCATCAAGGTGGGTTTTCAGCCTGGGGGGCTTTTTCGGTTGTTCCGTACGCCCATGTGGCAACTCCTCGACCAGACAGTAGATAGCTACGATCTGGTAGGCCGCGAAATCAACCAAGTAAATGAGCAGCTGCGCGAGATAAACGACTATGCGCAGATGATTGTCTTGGTAGAAACCTACCTATTAAGCAAAGTAGCCGCCCACAAAATTGATGCGCACGCGGTAGATAAGGTAGCGCGGCTTATGCTTCAAAGCCATTCGCGGCAGTACTCCTTAGATTGGCTAGCCGACCAAGCCTGCCTGAGCCCTCGACAGTTTGAGAGGAGGTTTTTGGAGCGTATTGGTATGAGCCCCAAGCTATTTATGCGGGTGGTTCGTTTTGCTCAGGCCTACCGCTTAAAGGACCGGCAGCCGGAACTAGACTGGCAGGACATCGTTCATCAGTGTGGCTATTATGACCAGATGCACTTGATCAAGGATTTCAAGCTGTTTGCTGCCGTCACACCTACTATTCTGCTAAAAGAAGAAGCTGCCTCTCCCCTCCGACTCTTTGCGGGCAGCCCATTCTAGATGTCGTTTTTTTACTATTTCCCCCTTGGCTGAGCCTCTACCTTCGATTCATCACTTTTAAAACGATGAAACGATATGAAAAAGCTACTCAGCCTCCTCCTGCTTTTGTGTCTGACCAGTGTCGCTCACGCACAGATCCCTACCACAAAGTATTCAGCCGATGAAAAGGCTGTGCTGCAAGTAAATGAAGGCCTTGCCGAGGCATGGAATAAGCACGACTTAGACCTTTATTTCAGCTACTTCGCTCCTGATGCACAGTGGGTGAATGTAGTAGGCATGTGGTGGCGCAACAAAGCAGAGCACCAATACGCCTTGGATGTATTTATGAAGCTCATGTTCAATAAAACCAAGCATACGATCCTTCACACGGAGGTTAGAATGTTGCGGCCGGACTTAGCTATTGTGCGCCACAACTGGGAGTTGGAAGGCTGGGTAATGCCCGATGGCCGCGACATGAGCGATGTGTCTACCGGCGTAATGACGCTGATTGTGGAAAAGCGAAAGGGGAAATGGCTCGTCATCGACGGACATAACACATCCATTGATAAGAACGCCAAGGATCCCGTACTGACAATGAAGAAATAAGGGTAGTCAGAGATATGAACGCCGCTCGCTAGAATAGCTTAGCGAGCGGCGTTCATATCCTTATTGCTGCGCCTAAACAGTAAGAATATCTTTTGAGAAAAGTTATCTCTCAAGATCAGGCACGGATGTTTGAGCCCGGAGCAAGCCATTTTTCTCCTGCACCAGCCCAAACGGCTCGTCGCGGATAATGATGAACCCGTCTAGGTCACAGACTTGCGCCTGGCTGCTTACCTGAATTGCCCCCCAGATGCCTAGCGTCGTCTCCACCATGCAGCCGATCATCGTATCGAGGCCGTGGGCGCGGGTTTGCTTGAGCAGGCGCAAGCCATTGCGGTAGCCGCCGGCCTTCATCAGCTTCATATTCACACCATGAAATTGCTCAGCAATGTCGGCAAAGTCGGCTTCGTTGGTTACCGATTCGTCGGCGAAAACGGGATACGGCGAGCGGGCGCGCAGGTAGCGGTAGTGGTCGGTGCAGGCGGCCGGCAAAGGCTGCTCTAGCAAGCGCACCGCGAGGCCGGGCAGGGGGGCAATTTTTTCCAGAAACTGTAATAGCGCGTCGGCGTCGGTCCAGGCTTCGTTGCCGTCAATGATAAGCTGGCGGCCTGGGAGGGCGCGCGTCACTTCGCGCAGCAGGTCAAAGCCGCTGGCTTGGTCTACCTTTATTTTAAGGATAGAAAACCGCCCCATATCCTGCTCCCTAATAAACTCTGCCACGTCGCCGGGGGCATTATGGGCAATGTTAAAGCGGTGAGCAAGGAAGCGGCCGGCTCCGGCAAGCCCAACACCGCCGCCACCGACTGCCCCGTGTGCGCGGCCTGCCAGTGCACGTAGGCCGACTCCAGAGCAAAGCTCAACGCGTGCGCTACGGAGTGCTGCTCTAAAAATTCTGTTAGTTCATCCAGCGAAGTTACGTAGGCCAGTCCTTTTGCTACTAACTGCTCAAACTCCGCTTGCAGCCCTTCCGGCGACTCGCCGTAGCGCACATTGGGCGCTGCCTCCCCCCAACCTACCGCTCCGCCAGCTTCCTGCTGCACCCGCACAAGCAGGTTGGTTTTGGCAGTAGAGGCGTTGCGCGATATTTTCCAGGTATAGCGCAGCTGCAGCTCACGCGTTTCGATGGTCCAGAGCATAGGAAGGATATTGGGAGCAGGCCGCCGGCATGGCACGACCAAGCGCAAAGCTACTTTTATAGAGCGCTAAAATCAGCGATGCAGCGCAGTATAAAAAGCCCCCCACCACGATTAATAAACTGCACACTATTCAAACTCTGCAACTGTTGACTGAAAACTTATCTTTGCTGACAATCCCCGGTAACCCCCACCCTATCCTGCATGAAGTTTTCGCGCATTGTTCCGCTCATTCTGATTTTGTCGCTGGTGGCCATTGTGCTCACCGTCCTATCAGCTTATAATATGGTGGCGCTGCCACTCGCCGTGCCCCGCATAGCCCGCTGGCTGGCACTGGCCGCGCTAGTAGTGTATGGGTATCAGCGCCGCTCGCTTACCTTCTGGATAGTAGTCAGCATGTTTGTGGGGGCCGAAATTGGCAATGACTATCCGGTCTTCGCCCAAAGCCTGAAGGTGCTCAGCGACGTATTCCTGCGCTTGGTGAAAACCATTATTGCTCCCCTCGTATTCGCCACATTGGTTGTAGGCATTGCCGGCCACGCCGACTTGAAGCAAGTAGGCAAAATGGGTATTAAAGCCTTGGTATACTTTGAAGTAGTTACCACGTTTGCCCTGTTCATCGGCCTGGCAGCCATCAACTTGAGCAAAGCCGGTGTTGGCATCAGCCAGGCCGGGGCCGATACGAGTGAGAAGCTTCAGGCCGTAGAGCAGTCCACCTCTGACATTATTCTGCACATCTTCCCCGAAAACATTGCCAAGTCGGTAGCCGAAGGGCAAGTGTTACAGGTAGTTGTGTTCGCTATCATTTTCGCCATTGGTTTGGCCATGGTGCACGGCAAGCATCGCCGGCCAATGCTGGAAGTAATGGAAAGCTTGTCGGAAGTGATGTTCAAATTCACTAACGTGGTTATGATATTTGCCCCCTGGGTGTAGGCGGTGCGCTAGCTTATACCGTGGGCAAAATGGGCTTTGCGCCCCTCTTCAACGCGTTCCAGCTGCTGCTCACCCTGTATGTGGCGCTCATTGCCTTTATACTGCTGGTGCTGGTGCCCATTGCCTTTATTGCCCGTATCCCAATCAAGCGCTTCGTGCAGGCTATTGCCGAGCCGGTGAGCATTGCGTTTGCTACTACCAGCTCGGAGGCAGCGCTGCCACGGGCCATGGAAGCGATGGAAAGCATTGGGGTGCCCCGCCGTATTGTGGCCTTCGTAATGCCGACCGGCTATTCGTTTAACCTTGATGGCACTACACTTTACCTTTCGCTGGCGGCCGTTTTTGTAGCGCAGGCGGCGGGCGTGGAGCTGAGCTTTGGTCAGCAGCTGGTAATGGTGTTTACGCTGATGCTTACCAGCAAAGGCGTGGCGGGCGTGCCCCGCGCTTCCCTCGTAATTCTGCTGGCGACGGTGGCCTCCTTCAACCTGCCCTCCTGGCCGGTATTCATCATCCTGGGCATCGATGCCCTCATGGATATGGCTCGCACCGCCGTGAACGTAATCGGTAACTGCCTGGCAACAGCCGTAGTAGCCCGTTGGGAAGGTGAATTTGTAGATAACTACGTAGCCGAACCCATTGACGACCTCGCTGAGGAAGACAGCGCCCTGGCGCAGCATACACACTAATCCTCTATATCCTTAACGGTAGTTTGCTGCTCAAGCAGCACCAAGCATGTTCTTGCTTTATTGAAAAAGTAAAAGAGGCCTCCTTAGAAATAAGAAGGCCTCTTTTACTTAAATGAATGTCGTGCAGCTTATACATAGCCAATCTGGTATTTATTCAACTAAATGTATTATTTATTGAATAAGCATACATTATGCCTTATAATCGGTGCTAAAATTGTCTTATTTTTGATATAGCCATGTGCTTATCGCTCTGAATGACAACGTTTATGAAACACGCTCTACGGTGCTTAACCCTCTTGCTGCTGTCCGGAATTATCCTGTCAGGCTGCAAATCGGCGGATAAAGTATTGTTTAAAGCTTCGTCAGCTAGCCTCACCAGCCGTCTGCCGGCCCTGCAGGTCGATGTTGACAACAGCTTGCTCATGGTGACCGAGGCCACAGAGTATGACGATGCGCGCAAGATGTTTGAGCAGGAGTTAAATCAAAACATCATCGACGCCGGCGACAGCACCAAGTTTGGCTATGTGAAGCTGCAAATAATGGAAGCCTCCGTGTCGCGGCCAGGCCGGGCCTTGCAGGTTTTTCAGATGATGACCTTGCTTACTCCCTCTATGATAGGCATCCCACTCGGCTGGTATTGCAGTCGGGTGAGGGCCGAAGTGCAGCTGTATGATGCTCACGGTGAGCTACTGGGTACTTATGCCGGCACGGGCCAATCATCGGTGCGGGTGGCCATGTACCATGGCTATTCTCAAAGCGACGCCCCCCGCTTGGCCGATGTATTAGCCCTTCGCCATGCCCTCGACCAGATTCGGCCCCAGCTGGAAGTAGACGCCGCCGCCTTGAAAACGGAGTTTGCAAACCGTGGCCCCGTCGAAGTTATCATGGGCCAGACCGTGGCCACCAGTCCTAACTAAAAAAGCCCCCAGCTACGTAACTGGGGGATTTTTTTATAAAAATCGTTGCCTGAATCTTACTCAAAAGCCAACTCCTGGGGCTGTTCGCGCAAGGAGCGTAGCCCCGACAGATCGACAATACTGAACCCCACCTTCGAGAGGATAGGGACCACGACGAATAATAGCTTCTCGGTGAAAGAATCGAGGACACCGATGCCGATGGGCCCCAGCGCCCAGATGACAGGGTAAGCAATCCAGAGAATAGTCAGAAAGCTGAGCGCCTTATTGTAAACAGCAGCCAGTGCGGGGCCCTGGCTATAAGCGCGGCGCCGTAGTGGCCCCAGAGCGTCCACATGATGCCAAGAAAAGCCATTACGCCCAAGCCGTACCACACCCAACGCACAGAGCCGGTAGATAAGTCAGCAATGAGGCCGGTGAGAATCATGAATATATCGGCCAGCACCAGGCCGCCAATAATAACCCGGTCCTTTTTGATGTAATACATGCCCGTGGATGCCAGGGCAAACAACAGCAACGGTGTCGTTACTACCCAGTCGAGGTAGCGGGCGAAATGAGTGGTATCGCCTACTTCGGTGGTGCCTTGGCCTGTAGATAAAGCAAAGTAGGCCGTAGCCGACCACACCGGAATCAGAAAAGCCACCAGATACTCGGCCCGAGGTACGCCACGCCGGTCAGCCAAGCCCCAGTACAGAAATAAAATGGCCCCAGAATCATGCAGACAATATAAATGGAGTAGAGCGTAGTGTCAGTCATAGTAGGAGTTTCGGTTGGTGTGTCTGCTTGCTAATACCCTAGCTTATTTGTATATGTTACAATTTAAATATAATTAATCCTATTTTAACCTCGACCAGGCAAAGCAGATTATTCCCTTTGATTTGTTTGAAAAAGCGTGGGTCCGCATAAATTTCAACCATTGTCCGCTGACTTTATAAAGCCTTGGGGAACATCTGTATTCTCATCTCACCCCTATCTTTACCGGCTATGAGGCGTAAATTATTTACCTGGCTGCTGGGGCTATTTGTAGCCATAGCGGTAAGTGCCTGCTGCGGCAGCGTATCCTGCGAGTGTAACGACACCTTCGAAGATGCGATCTACTTTCAGTTTAACCTCGCTGATTCACAAGGCACCAATGGCTTCCGTCCCGCCGATGTTGATACCGTTGTGTTGGTGCGCTACCCTTACGTTGATCCGTTGGTGCAGCTACCGCCAAACGCGCCCAAAGTGCCCAACGATACCGCCCGCATTATCCGCTCGTTAGATCTGGTGACTGAGCCTATCATACTCAATACTGCCGCCCCTTTCACGGCGGGCGGTGCGCGCAAGCTCGACGCTTACAAGTATCAGCTCTACGTCGTTCGACACTTCCCAGGGACCGCTACTCCTCCCGAAACCGTCTTCTTCTCGCTCGATTCTATTATGCTGGCGGGCCGTTTCGTAGGCGACGGGTGCTGCACCTGCTATCAGAACGAGGGCAAAAAGCTACGCGTGACGAAGGCCGAAAAGCCTGGTACCTCAGGCACTATTTTGGATATAACCCCTGCCGAAGGCGACGAGCCAAAGACTGTTGTGCTTAGCCGCTAAAATATTGGCAATGAACGCGCAACAAGCGGTATTCAGACTTACATATCTTACGTATACTAGCCTTGCCGGGCTAGATATAAATGGCTGCTGTTTGTAAATCAAAAAATCATTATCGGGGTTATACGCTTTATCATGCTGAAAGAATTATCACCCCACGTCGCCACGGCCTTTCCGTTTGCCACGACTCTGAGTCTGGAGCCGCTGATTGCGTATTGGCAAGCCCGCGAGACTGATCCTAATGCGGGTATAGCGCTGCTCGCGCGCTCCATCGGCGAGCAGGTGGCCGCTGCCGAATGGGCCCGCGGCCCCATCCTCGACCATGCTACCATTGAGTGCAACTGCGACTTGGTAGAAACCCTTATGCTGGCCGTCATTCCGGCTGCATCTTTCCAAACGGCTATTAGCGGCGTTATTCCGCCTTTCCAGCGCTACAGCTTCTACCATACGCCACGCTTTGCGGAGGTGCTGCTCAATCCACAGCAGAACATCAAGCAGCCGCTGAACGTGGATGCGCGCACCATGGAAGTATACATGGCGCGAATGGCTTATGCCCTGATTCTGGATAAGATATACGGCGTGCAGCTGCCGATTACGGGCTCTATCACGTTTACAGTACCCGATTATAACATTGGCCTATACCGTCACTACAGTGTCGATTTCGACTCTACATTTCTGGATGTGCGCGTGATTGGTGAGCGCCCCGCGCTTACGTCGGCGCAGCTGGACACGCTGACACACAACCTGCACCGCACCGACTTGTGGCAGGAGCTTTTGCCCCCAGCAGCTTTGAACTGGTAGGTTTTAACATCCTGAACCTGGCTGATGTCACGGAGCAGGAAATTCTCTCGGAGCTGAAGTACGATCTGCTGGAGCGTGATGTTCTGCAAGCCTCCGACCGCCTCGAGCAAATTCAGGAAAAGCTGCGGGTGCTGTTCGGACGCCCTTTCTTGCAGCTCGGCATTGCCGCCTATGACGAGAAGAAAAAGGCGTTTGTAGACTTTGGGCGCAAAATCAACCACAGCTTTCTAACCAAGCAACTAGCTCACCAGGAGGCTGGTAGCGGCTTCCGCCAGATTTACTCTCAGCTCTGGCAAGACCGCCAGCCGCTGGTATTGGAGGACGTAGAGCAGGCCGACATTCCCGAAGATTTGCGCCAGCAGATTCTGGGCATCGGTATTCGCAGCGCAATTCTGGCCTTGCTCCCGTACGGCGACGACACGGTGGGTTTGCTTGAGCTGGGCTCGCCGAATGTGAACGATCTGGATGAGTTTTGCCTGGAGAAGGTTAATCAGTTTGTGCCCCTGTTCGCGGTAGCGGTGAAGCGCAATGCAGAAGAAATTCAGACGCGTGTACAGGCGATTATTAAGGAGAAGTTTACAGCCATTCACCCGACTATGGAGTGGCGCTTCACTGATGCAGCATTGAACCTGCTGGCTAAAGTGGAAGAAGGCAACAAAAACGCTGAGATAGAGCCCATCGTGTTCCATGACGTGTATCCGCTACACGGCTCCAGCGACATTCGCAGCAGCAGCACCGCCCGCAATGACGCTATTCAAGGCGACTTGATCGAGCATCTTACCCTAGCTAATAAGGTACTGAAAAAGGCTTCGGAGTTTCAGGCCTTGCCTATTCTGGACGAGCTCAAGTTTTACGTAACCAAGCACCTACGCCGCTTGCGCCAGGGTATCCTGACCGGCGATGAAGTAAGCATTTTTGAGTCGTTGAAGACGGAGGTAGAGCCCCTGTTCGAATACTTGTCTCAGAATACTCCCGATTTGCGGCCCGTCATTGCCAACTATTGGTCTAATATGGACCCTGATCTGGGCATTCTGTACAAGCGTCGTAAGGAGTTTGAGCAAAGCGTAACGCTGCTCAATGATACCGTAAGCGACTACCTTGATGAGGAAGAGGAAAAGGCCCAGGAGATGTTTCCGCACTACTTTCAGCGCCTCAAAACCGACGGTGTAGAGCACAATATCTACGTCGGTGCTTCGCTGGTAGAGAATAAGCCCTTCGACCTGGTTTTCCTGAAAAACCTGCGCCTGTGGCAACTGCTGGTAATGATAGAAATTACCCGCCGGACTGCGGAGCTTCGTGATAAGCTGCCCGTACCACTAGAAACCACCCAGCTGATTCTCATTCATGGTCAGCCGCTTAACATCCGTTTCCGCCTCGATGAGCGGCAGTTTGATGTAGATGGCGCCTACAACATCCGCTACGAAATTATTAAGAAGCGGATTGATAAGGCCACGGTGCTGGGCACTGGCGAGCGGCTAACGCAGCCGGGCTACATCGCCCTTGTTTACGCGCAGCAGCGCGAGGCCGATGAGTATCTTGAATACCTTGATTATTTGCAGGACCGTGGCCTTTTGGAGCCGGAAGTAGAAGAGCTGGAGCTAGAGGAACTTCAGGGCGTGAAAGGGCTGCTGGCCCTTCGGGTGAAAGTGAAGCTCGGATAATTTATTGGATGGAGAAGCGGGTCTACTCGGCCTCTTCCTCATCTAATAACGCCTCCTCGCGCCACCATAGGTGCAAGCCTGTGCGCAGCAGAATAAGCCACGCCAACCCCGCCGCGAAACCTGCCAGAACATCAGTGAAGTAGTGGACGTGCAAATACACCCGGCTCAGACCAATTACGAAGGCCCAGAACAATAGCGCTGCTGCCCAGGCCGGGTGGCGGCCATGGCGCCATAGCAGCCAGGCCAGACAGCCGTACAGCGCTAACCCAATCATGGAGTGGCCACTGGGAAAGCTGAGTCCATATTGCTGGAACAGAGCACTATCGGGGCGCAGGCGTTGAAAATGGGTTTTTAGCAATTGATTGAGCAGCGCCGCGCCCACAATGGCCCAGAACACTTCCAGGCCTTCGCGCCGGAAATTGCGCAGCGCCAACCCCGAGGGCAGCAGGATGGCGGTGGCCACCAAAAACGGCGCAGAAGCAAAAAATGTAATTCCGCGCATCAGTGGCGTAAGCACGGGCCAATTGGTTCGGTGCGCATCTATCCACTGAAACGCCGCCTCATCCATCGCCTTCGATTCATGCTCAAAGACGATGCGCGTGAGGTAAAAAAACACCACGAATGCCGTTATAAACAACACACTGACCAACACAACTTCTGCGGTCAGCAGCCCTAAGAGCTTCAAAAATCGGGCAGTGAGGTTTTTCATACCGGAAAATAGCGCTTCAACTGCTTTCTTTCCACTATTCTCTTTTCTAAAGAATAGGAAGATCAGCTTTCTAGCCTTCGGGTATAAACAGGAGCCTCATGCTAGTCAAAGCCTGAAATACTACTTCTGGGGGCTTTTTGCTGGCCCGAAAACAAAAAAAGCTGGCCCGAAGGACCAGCTTTTTTGTTGTGCGCTCGGGGAGACTCGAACTCCCACACCTTGCGGAACTGCCGCCTGAAGACAGCGCGTCTACCAATTTCGCCACAAGCGCAGCATTAGCTAAAAGGCACTTTCCTCGTTGGAGGTGCTTTTAACGCTGCAAAGATAGGAGCCGCCGAGGCTTTCCGACAATTCTTTTCTCAAAAATTTCTACTCACTATCCGCCCGTTCTAGCTTGCGGGCTGTTCGTCAAGGGATTGCAAGGGACGACGGAGTCGCTTTTTTGTTTCAAACTCTACGCGCCGCAGCACCGGAATGGCAATTAGCAGCCACACGATACCGGCAGTGAAGCCCGCCAGCACATCGGTGGCGTAGTGCACACGCAGATACACGCGCGTGAGGCCAATAATCAGAATCAGGAGCCCCAGCACACTGATTAGGAGCCAGCGCCAGACCGGGCGGCGCACGTGGGTATACACCAAGTAAATCAAGAGGCCATAAAAGGAGGCGCTGATCATGGCGTGGCCGCTGGGAAAGCTCAGGCCCGACGCGGAGGTAAGCGGCAGCAAGGGCCTGGGGCGATTGTAAAAATTCTTCAACACCAGATTGAGCGAAATACTGCCCAGGGCTACCACCGGAATAAGCAGAGAGTACCATCGGTGACGGCGCAGAAACAGAAACCAGCCAATCAAAGCGAGGGCCACCGTGGTAATGAAATTGCGTGAGGCTAGAAACGTGATGGCTTCAACCCACACCTGCTGCTCGGCTCCCATCAGGTCGCGCGCCCAGCGAAATGCCTGCGCATCGAAGCTGGCCGCATCCTGGTCGAATACTTCCCGGCTGACGGCTAAAAAGACCACCACGCCCACGACCCCTAGCGTGAGCATAATGGCAAATTCGGTGATAAATAATAAGAAGCCCGCCAGCAAGCGGCGCAAAGCATTAGTCATAGAGAATGAGTACGGGTGCTGAAGTGAGTACGCTGCAGACTTTGGTATGTTTACGCAATCCAGGAAAGCACACCCTGAGCACCAGCCCCAGCTAATGGCTGTTCTGGTGGGCTGCAACCTCAGCCGCTTGCTTTCAACAACTACACCATTCACTTCAAACACGGTACCCATCGAACGCAACTCAGCCTCTTTCGATTTTGTGGCGGCGTTCTACGATCCGCTGGCCCGCTTGGTGTTTGGCTCGGCCTTGCAGCGGGCGCAGCAAGCCGCATTGGCATATTTGCTCCCCAGTGCGCCGTCGGTGCTGATTGTGGGCGGCGGCACGGGCTGGGTGCTCTTAGAAACACTAAGATTGCGGCCGGCAGCGCGCATTTTGTACCTGGAAGCCTCAGCGGCTATGCTGCGCAAGTCGCAGGCTTTGCTGCAGCGGCATGCGCCGGCTCACGTGGCGCAGGTTGAGTTCAGGCTTGGTACGGAAGCGGATTTGCCCCCGGCGCTCAGTTTGACGCGCTTATCACCTTTTTTCTGCTCGATTTATTTACTCTGCCTGATCTGAGGCGGCTGCTCCAGCGCTTGCAAGCAGCTAGCCTGCCCGGCGCGACCTGGCTAGTCGCCGATTTTTGTCCCCCAGAAGTGTGGTGGCAACGCGGGCTGCTGACGGTGATGTATGCATTTTTTCGCCTGACAGCGAATATTAAGGCCCGGCGCCTGCCGCCCTGGCCCGAGGAGCTGGCGCGGCTAGGGCTTAGTCGGATAAGTCAGGAGCGTTTTTTTAGCGGGATGATAGAAGCGGCGGCTTTTAGGTTTCCTCTATAATGCCTCCCTGCCCGAAAATTTTTGCCGCTTTTTTCATCCGAAACGCTCTTTGGTGCAAATCAGCAGCATTGGGGGCTTTTTCATTTGAACAGCACAACACATTTTTCGCTTCGGGGTCTGAAAATCACCCATTTTTACCTTTCCAACCTCCCTGTCCACGTACCTGTTCCGATGCATAAAATTGCTACTTCCCTTCTCGTTGCGCTGGCTATTTCCGGGCGGCACTGGCCCAGGCACCAATACAGTACAGCGTGGCTTTCCCGAATGCGGTACACCACGAGGCGCAAGTGACGGTGGTTTTCTCCGATCTGAAGCCCGGTCCGTTGCAGGTACGCATGGCGCGCAGCTCGCCAGGACGCTATGCCCTGCACGAGTTTGCCAAGAACGTGTACGCCGTAAAAGCCACCGACTCCAAAGGCAAAACACTGACTATCAGCCGTCCCGATCCTTCCGGCTGGGATGTAACCGGCCACGATGGCACGGTGCGCTTTAGCTACACCCTCTTCGGCGACCGTACCGACGGCACCTACGCGGGCATTGATGAGCGTCACGCCCACCTGAATATTCCCGCCACTTTGGCTTACGGTCGCGGCCTCGAAGATCGCTCCGCCCAAGTGCGTTTTGAGCTGCCCACCGGCTGGCAGGTAGCCACGCAGCTGCGCCCCGAAACGACCGCCAACACATATTTTGCCCCCCACCTGCAATACCTCATGGACTCGCCTACCTCGCTGGGAGTCCAGCAGGTGCGCACCTGGCAGGAGCAAGGCAAAACCATTGAGCTGGCGGTGCTGCACGAAGGCACGGCGGCTGAGCTCGACACCTACGCCGACCAGACGAAGAAGATTGTGCGGGAGGCCAGCGCCGTTTTTGGGGAGCTGCCGGCTTTCGATTTCGGGCGCTATACATTCATTGCCAACTATTTGCCCCAGACCAGCGGCGACGGTATGGAGCATCGCAACTCCACCTCGCTTACCAGTGCCCGCCCCTTGCGCGGGCAAGGGGCAATTGACAACCTCGGCACCGTATCGCACGAGTTTTTTCATGCCTGGAACGTGGAGCGAATCCGGCCGAAGTCGTTGGAGCCGTTTGACTTTGACCGCGCCAACCAGAGCGAGGCATTGTGGTTTGCGGAAGGATTTACCATGTATTACGGCGACTTGCTGTTGCGCCGGGCTAATATTCTGACGGAAGATCAGTACATGAAGGAGCTGACAACCATCGTCAACAGCATGGTAAACTCGCCGGGGGCCCGTTTGTATTCGCCGGTGCAGATGAGCCAGCAGGCGCCTTTCGTGGATGCGGCGGCGGCAATTGATCCGAATAACCGCGTGAATACCTACCTCTCGTATTACACCATTGGGGGAGCAAATGCGCTGGCGCTCGATCTGATGCTGCGCCAGAAGCACCAGACGGATCTGGACGCGTATATGCGGGCCGTATGGCAGCAGCACGGGCAGGGCCAGCAGAATTTTGCCCCCAACGCCCCTACACGCTCCCGGATTTGCAGCGAATTCTCGGGGAAGTGGCCCGCGACACAGCCTTCGCGGGTCAGTTTTTCCGCACTCATATTACCGGGCACGAACTACCTAATTACGAAGAGTTGCTGGCTCCTGCCGGCCTGTTGGTGCGCCGTGCCCGCCCCGGCCAGCCCAGCTTAGGTTTCCTCGACTTAACTTTTGCCCCCAGGGCGCTACCATTGCCGGCAGCACCTTGGTCGGTAGCCCGCTTTATCTGGCTGGCATCGATCGGGAAGACGTGCTGCTTAAGCTCGATGGCAAAAAGCTGAAGGATCGGGAGGCGCTGCAAAAACTGCTCAAAAAACACAAGCCCGGTGACGTGGTTCCCGTGGAGGTTCGGACCCGCGCGGGAGTGCGCACCGTGCAGGTCACGCTGGCCGAGGTTCCGTCGGTAGAAGTAGTGCCGGCCCCCACGGCTACGCCCGAGCAGCTGGCGTTTCGGGCGGCGTGGCTGGGAAGTAAAGTGAAGTAGAGAGGCTTACGTTTTGATTGAGAATCCCCGGCTCGCGCTTATTTACGCGGTTATTCTGCTCGATGTGATTGTGGGCTCGGCTATCGGTCCGATTCTGCCGGAGTATGTGCGCGCGTTGCCGCAGCCACAGCTGTGGCTGTCATTGGGTACGGGTCTGTTTTTGGGTGTGCAGCTGTTTTCGGCCCCGCTCCTGGGCCGCCTTTCCGACGGCTACGGCCGGCGGCCCATCCTGATTTTGTCGGCGGCGGGTACGCTGCTGGCTACGGCTTTGCTGCTGCCGGTGCGCACGGGCCTGTATTTCGTCAATCGGCTGAGCGACGGCCTCACCAACGGCATGTACGCCACCATCCGCTCCTCTATTACGGACATTTCGAATAAAGACGACCTGTTCAAAAATCTGGGAATTGAGGGGGCAATTATCTCCCTGGGTTTCGTGCTGGGGCCCATGGCGGCCGGCTTGCTCCTGACCACGCTGGAGGTGCCCCGAGTTGAAGAAGCGGCTTATGTCTCGGCCTTGGCGGTGGGCCTGGCGGCAGTGAATGTGCTGCTGAGCTTTCTTCTCCCCGAAACCCACCGCCAACGCTCGCCCGTGCGCGGAGCCGAGCTGCGCGCCGAGCTAAGCCGCGGCCTGAACCCCTTAACCCTGTGGACCCGCCTGCGTGCCCTGGATACTCCTAGTAGCGACCTGCGCCGCATTGTGCTCATGCAGTTGGCCCTCACGCTGAGCACAGGCTATTATTTTTACTTCGTGCCTTTCGTGAGTTTGGGCGAGCAGCAGATGAACGCACAGGAGATCTCCTACTTTTTCATGTTCTTCGGAGCCTTGAGCATTGTGCTCAACTATGTGTTTTACACCTACTTTGCCGATCGTATCAATCAGCGGCGGGCTATTTTCTGGCTAGCGATACTGGGCGTACCGGTGCTGGCTGGTTATGGTCTCATCGGCTCGTCGCGGGTGGGCCTATACGTGCTCGTGACGCTGGATTGCCTTACATTCTCCCTTATTCTGGGCTTGCTGGAAGGCTTGCTGGCCCAGCGCACAACTGAAGCAAACCGCGGTGAAGTATTTGGCTTGAATCAGGCGTTGCAGGGGCTGGCCAGCTTTGCTACTACGTTGGTATTCGCTGGCTTATCCGTGCTGGATCTGCGGCTGCCGTGGGCGTGGTTTGCGCTGTGCCTGGGAGCCGTAGCGTGGCAGGCCCGCCGCGGCACAACGCTGAGCCCGGCTACTCATCCACGAATCTAAAGCATGATTTGGGAGTTTTCTTCGTATCAAAGAGCAACCAATTCTCCCTGAGTGGGGTCTGGTAAGTTCCAGCTTCGTAACTTGAAGCTGCTTTCTGGTTTTGCGCTTTTCGCTTTGATCTATGGTTTCTAAAGTATCCGCTTTCCTGATTGGAGCCTGCCTTTGCCTCGCAGGCAGCGTGCTGGCCCAAACGCCCACTGAGGCAGAAGCTGGCTCGCCAACGCCCAGCTTACTTCGCTCGCGGGTTTCTTATAACCTGAGCGCTGGGGCTATGTTCGCCGGCCGCCTTGGCTCTGCCACTTACCTCAGCCCAACGATGAGCTACCAGGCTACCAACCGGCTTCGACTATTCACCGGCCTGACGTATATACGCTCCTTACCAGGCGTATACTACTCCCCTACTGCTATTACCGATGGCGGCGGCCCCATCACGAGTGCTCCGATGGCCACCAACCATTACCTGGTGCAGGCTGGCGCCGAATATGCGCTCAGCCCGCGCGTTTCGTTGACTGGTACCGCCTGGCGCGACTTCTCCAATTTGCCCCCCGCACCTGGTATCCGAGGTTTTAGCGGTGGCAACATGGGTTCAGGGGTCAATGTGCGGGCTGATTATCACATCACCGAAAACTTCTCCATTTCGGGTGGGGTACGCTACTCTACCGGCGCTGCTCCGGGTTATGGCATGGGTATGGGTCCGGGCTCGCCCTACGGGTGGTAACTCTTTGCACTGCTTAACAGTTAGTTAAAAAAGCCCCCCAGTCACGACTGGGGGCTTTTTAGCGTTTTGAACAGGTTGTTTGTTTACCTTTCCACGCCGCTTTCCACTTCTATTTCGCCTATTATGGCCGCTCGAACCACGTATCGTCGCAACAAAAACCTGAAAACCATTCGCCCGAATTATCCGGGCAACAAGATGATTGGCGGCGAGTTCTGCAACGGCGAAGCGCTGTACGAGCCCAAGTTCAGCAACGTAATCCGCTGGCAGCTAAGCGAGAACCCACAGAAGGCTGAGAAGAAGTCCGACACCTGGACGCCGGCCGTAGTGCCGTGCGCCGAGGCCTTTACCTCAAATGAAGATATGCTGGTGTGGCTGGGCCACGCCACGTTTTTGTGGCGCGTGGCCGGCGTCACGCTCTTATTCGATCCGGTGCTGTACTCGTCTCTGGGCCTGCGGCATCGGCATGCCCTTCCCTGTCGCCCCGAAGAAATTACCGGCATCGATTATCTGCTGCTCTCCCACGGTCACCGCGACCATCTCGACGAAGCTTCCATAAAACTGGTAGCCCGGCAAAACCCCAACATGCAGGTGCTGGCGCCGCTTCATATGACCAAGCTGCTGCGCGGCATGGCTCCCAATATGTCAGTGCAGGAGGCGGGTTGGTGGCAGCAATATGATCTGGGGGGCAATTCTGCGCTGGAAATCACCTACCTGCCCGCCTCGCACTGGCACCGCCGCGGCCTGCTGGATATGAACCAGGTGCTCTGGGGCAGCTTTATGCTGCGCGTGGCGGATAAGCTGCTCTACTTCTGCGGCGACAGTGGCTTCGGCGACCATTTTGAGCTGATAGAGAAGCACTTCGGCCCCCTCGACATCTGCATTATGCCCATAGGCGCCTACAAGCCATCTTTCATGATGCAGCAGAGCCACATGGACCCGCACGAGGCCGCCAAAGCCGCCAATATTCTGCGCGCCGGCCATGTTGTTCCCATGCACTACGGCACCTTCGACCTGTCCGATGAGCCCGCCTCCGAGCCCCTACGCACTCTTCAGGAGGTAGCCCACGGCCAGATGCTGCGCGGCGAGCTGCACGCTCCGGCCGTGGGCGAAGTGCTGCGCTGGCAGGACTGGGAATAGGGTAGCTGCCGGGCCACCAACCTATATTATTGCTGTAAATAAGGCATTGCTGCTTAGCTTTACTCTTTATTACGAGCCGGCCGGCCGACGAAACCCAGCGTTTTTACCCGGCAACATCCTTCGTTCAATCTCAGCACTTCCGAATGTCGCCCACCCTTATTTTGAGCCTGATTGCGGGCTACTTTGTCATTCTTATCGTCATTGCGCTGCTTACTTCGCGCAAAGCCACCAGTGAGAGTTTCTTCGTTGCCAACCGAAATGCCCCCTGGTATATGGTGGCCTTCGCCATGATCGGCACCTCGCTATCGGGCGTCACGTTTATCTCGGTGCCGGGCATGGTGCAGGCGCAGTCGTGGAGCTACATGGCGGTAGTGATGGGTTATACGGTTGGCTATCTGGTTATTGGATTAGTATTAATGCCCTTGTATTATCGCTTGCGGCTGATGTCTATTTATGGGTATCTGGAGCAGCGCTTCGGGTTTTGGAGCTACAAAACCGGGGCGCTTTTCTTTTTGATCTCGCGGGCGGCGGGTTCTGCCTTGCGCCTGTATCTGGTGGCGGGCGTGCTGCAACTGGCCGTATTCGACGATATGGGCGTGCCTTTCGTGGTCACGGTTATTGTCAGCATCATGCTTATCTACCTCTACACCTTTCGTGGGGGCTAAAAACCATTCTCTGGACCGATACTTTCCAGACGCTGGCCATGCTTACCTGCGTGGGCGTAAGTATTTATCTGGTGTCGTCGGAGCTGAATCTGGGCTTCGCTGATCTGGTGCGCACGGTGAAAGAAAGCGACATGTCGCAGATCTACTTCTCGGATATCAAGGACGACAAGTTTTTCTGGAAGCAATTTGCCTCCGGGGCCTTCATCACCATCGTCATGACCGGCCTCGACCAGGACCTGATGCAGAAAAACCTGAGCTGCCGCAGCCTCGGCGATGCGCAGAAGAACATGTTCTGGTTTACTATCGTGATTGTATTCGTCAACATCTTGTTCCTGACGCTGGGCGTGCTGCTGTATAAGTTTGCGGCCGAAAAAGGCATTCAATTGCCAACCAACGCAGCAGGCAAGATTATCGGCGACGACGTATTTCCGCTGCTGGCCACCGAGCACTTCACCTTGTTTGCGGGCATCATCTTCATCCTCGGCATCGTGGCCGTCACCTACGCCTCCGCCGATTCTGCCCTCACGGCGCTTACTACGTCGTTTTGCGTCGATTTCCTTTCCATCCAGCAGTATCCGGAAAAGAAGCAAACCCAACTGCGCCAGCTTACACACCTGGGCTTTTCGGTTGTGCTCATTGTCATTATTCTGATTTTCCGCGCCATCAACGACCAGAGCCTTATCACGGCCGTGTTTAAGCTGGCGGGCTACACGTACGGGCCGCTGCTCGGCTTATTTTCCTTCGGCATCATGACCAGCCGCATGCTCCGCGAGCCGCTCGTGCTGCCGGTTTGCATCGCGGCGCCGTTGCTTACTTTGCTCATCAATGCCAATTCGGAGGCGTGGCTGGGGGGCTATAAGTTCGGATTTGAAATCCTGCTGCTCAACGGCTTACTTACATTTCTGGGGCTATTAGCTATTTCGCGGTCAGCAGTGCCAGAAGCAGTACCAGAGTTGAACCCTGCGCGCTAATAGTTGTTGGAAAAAGGATGGCCCGCTAACTGGTTTGTACCTTTGTCGTACGCCGCTAGTTGGGGTATTTTGCCCCCCAGTCTGGTTTTATCCTTTTCGCCCCGTGAAAATCTTTCCTCTTCTGTTGCTGCTTGTGGGTTTACCGACGGCCGTATGGGCTCAGCAGCCGGCTAAAGCTCCCGTTGTGTTAAAGCCCGGCCAAATGCAGGCTCAGGCCAAACCGGCCGCTAACCGGCCCGATGTGCCTCCGCAGTTTCCGGGTGGCGCACAGGCAATGAATGATTTTTTTCAGAAGCAGGTAAAGTATCCGGCCGTCGCACGCGACAAGTCTATTACGGGCAACGTGGTTACCACTTTCACCGTGGAGGCCGATGGGCGCGTCAGCAACTCGGCGGTTACTACCAGTCTTTCCCCGGAGTGCGACGCGGAAGCCCTGCGCGTGCTTTCGCAGATGCCGGCCTGGAAGCCTGCCACCCGCAAAGGGCAGCCGGTAGCCGTGCAGGTGCGCTTGCCCGTGCCATTCGGCAATTCAACGATTATCGAAGTGGAGAAGCCCAAGGGCAAAATGAAATACGAATAAATAAGACATGAGTACAGAGAGGTGAGAAGTGAGACTCTGTTCCGCCATAATCACGGAGACAGAACAAGGTCTTACTTCTCACCTCTCTGTACTCACTTCTAAGATAGAATGGCCAGAAGTGGAATGAATACCAGCGGCACGACCCTTGATCCGGACGTGCCCAAGAAGAAATTAACGAAGGAAAGCTTCCGACAGGGCCTGCGAATATTTCGCTATGTGCTGCCCTACCGCACCAAATTCATTGTGGGGATGGTGCTGCTGGCTTTGTCCAGCGCCACGGTGATGGCCTTTCCCTGGGTTATCGGCAAACTAACCGACGCGGCCAATGGTCAGCCGTTTGTGTTGCCGAATGGCGGCGCGCTTACGATCGATACAATCGCGGTGGGCCTGTTTGTGATTATCCTGTTTCAGGGCGTTTTCTCTTTTGGGCGGATCTGGTTTTTTACGCAGGTCAGCGAGTTTACCGTGCGTGATATCCGGCAGGCCTTGTACCGGAAGTTCGTAACACTGCCTATTCCTTACTTCGAGAAAAATCGCGTAGGTGCTATCACCTCACGCATCACCTCCGATGTGGGCCATATTCAGGACACCTTCTCGCTTACGCTGGCTGAGCTGTTTCGCCAAATCACGACGCTGGTTGTCGGCACCGTGTTTATCATGATGGTGTCGGTGAAACTGTCGCTGTTTATGCTGGCGACGTTTCCGCCTATTGTGCTGCTGGCCATGTTTTTTGGCCGTAAAATCCGGATATTAGCCAAGGCAACGCAGGATGAGCTGGCCAAAACCAACGTTATCGTAGAAGAAACGCTTCAGGGAATTAATACGGTGAAGGCGTTTACCAATGAGCAGTTTGAAACCAACCGCTATACCGCTTCGCTCACCAATACCGTCAGAGCCGCTTTGCGCAGCAACCGCTACCGCGGCGGCTTTGTGTCGTTTGTGATTGTGGGCCTTTTTGGGGGCATCATTCTGGTGCTGTGGCGGGCTGCTTCCTTGGTGGCGGCGGGCCAGATGACTATTGGCGACCTGACGTCTTTCGCCCTTTACACCATCTTTATCGGTGCTTCGGTCGGGGGCTTGGGTGAGCTGTATGGCAAGGTTCAAACTACGCTGGGCGCCTCAGAGCGCATCCTGGAAATCCTGGATGAGCCCTCGGAGCCCACGCACCGCCCCCGCATGGTAGGCATGGCCCCCCTGCAAGTGCGCGGCGACATCGACTATCAAAACGTAGCCTTCAGCTATCCTACCCGCCCCGATTTGCCGGTGCTCAAGGATATCAGCTTCGATATTCAGGCCGGCGAAAAGATTGCGCTGGTGGGCCCCAGTGGTGCCGGTAAAAGCACCATCGTGCAGCTGCTCATGCAGTTTTATGAGCTGAGCGCGGGCAAAATCCTCATTGATGGCCGCGACGTGCGCCTGTTTGACCTCACGGAGCTGCGCGGCCACATCGGCATTGTGCCCCAGGAAACTTTGCTGTTTGGTGGCTCTATCCGGGAGAACATCGCCTACGGCAAAACCGACGCTACCGACGCCGAAATAACGGAAGCAGCTCGCAAGGCTAACGCCTGGCAGTTCATCTCTTCTTTTCCCGAAGGTCTGGACACGGTGGTGGGCGAGCGGGGCATTAAGCTTTCGGGCGGACAGCGGCAGCGCGTAGCCATTGCCCGCGCCATCCTGAAAAACCCCGCCATCCTCATCCTCGACGAAGCCACTTCTTCCCTCGATTCGGAGTCGGAGAAGCTGGTGCAGGACGCGATGGATGAGCTGATGAAAAACCGCACCAGCATTATCATTGCCCACCGCCTCAGCACCATCCGTAAAGTGGATAAGATTCTGGTTATCGACGGGGCCGCATCGTGGAGCAAGGCCGGCACGAAGAGCTTTCGAACAGCGAGAACGGGCTATATGCGAATCTGCTGAAGCTCCAGTTTGAGTTGTCATAGACTAGCGGGGCGTTTGTAGTCGTTAACTTCTATATTTAGAAGAAGCTACCCGCAACCGCTCTACCCATGACTTATCGTATTTTAGCAAAGCTTCAGGCAGGCCGGAAGTCACGCATTAGCCTTTCCGCGCCCAACGTAAGTATGATTGGGGGGCTTTTTGTTTGGCCCTTGCTGTGTTTTTTCTTAGCTACTGCCCGTTTCAAATCCCCTGAACCTTATGTGCAATTGCCAACCTCTAGCGGGAGCGGGTGCCTTAAAATGCCTGAAGGAAGACTAGGTATCATAAGTATTGACAAGCAGAAACGTCTGTACTTTTCGTTTGATGAGCCCTATCAATCAGAAATAATTAAACGGGTTGCTGCTAGACGTAGAGTTCGTTTCACTGCTACTCAATTAGCTGAGTTGGATAAAATGCCGTTCCTTTTTATGGATGTTCGGCAGCTTCCATGGTACTTGTCACTTTCTTTACTTAAGCGTAATAACATCACCCTGTTGGGTATCCCATCTAGACTTGATAATGATGTGGATGACCAATTGGCTGAATGCATTGCAGCAGCTCAGTCTGCTCTTCACGATAAGAATGGTCTGTACCCTTTCTTTTCCATTCGTGCTGATGCTAATCTTGAATTTCACGAAGTGCAGCGTGTATTCACTTTGTTGCAGAAGCATAATGTGAATAGGATCAACCTTGCAACTATTATGGAAGAGAAGGATTCAGCTCTGCTTTTCTAAAGCTGTACCATCAGGCAGTTTTGCCTACTTTTACTGCATTCAAACACCCATCTATTCCCTTCCATGACCAACATTTTCAAGACTGCCAGCGCAACGTTAGCCCTGAGCGCCTTACTGCTGGCCGGCAACGCCCAAGCTCAGATTAATACCCCCAGCCAAGCCCGCTCAGCACCGTGACCCAGCGCGTAGGCCTGACGGATATCACGATTACGTATTCGCGCCCCAGCGCCAAGGGCCGCACCGTAGCTGGCAACCTCATTCCGATGGGAAAGCGCTGGCGTACAGGCGCTAACGCCACCACCAAAATCAAGTTTTCGGACGAGGTGATTCTGGAAGGCAAAAAGGTGCCTGCCGGCGAATACGGCCTGTACACCATCCCCAACAAGGATAAGTGGACGGTGGTACTGAGCAAGAACACCAAGCAGGGTGCCAACGTGGACGACTTCAAGGATGAGGACAACGTGGCTTCCATCTCGGCCAAAACCTACAACCTGGCCAACAAGGTGGAAACCTTCACCATCAACTTCAGCGACCTTACGCCCGCTACTGCCAACGTGGATATGCAGTGGGAAAACATCGGCGCCAAGTTCCGCATCACGACGGAGGTTGACGCCAAGGTGATGGCCCAAATCAATGAGAAAGTAATCAACGGAGCAGCCACCGCTACTCCCGCCGATTATGCTGCCGCTGCCGTGTACTACCTTGACAATGACAAGGATATGAAGCAAGCCCTGGCCTGGATGCAGAAAGCCAACGAGAAAGATCCTAAGTTTTGGAACATGCACACGGAGGCCAAAATCCGCATGAAAATGAAGGATTACAAAGGTGCTACCACCGCCGCTGAGCAGTCGAAGAAGCTGGCTACCGAAGCCAAGAACACTGACTATGTAAAGATGAACGACGAGCTGATTGCCACCGCCAAGAAAGGCGGCACTACCAAGTAAATCTGCGTTCCATAAGTTAAAAAAGCCCCCAGACAGTTTCTGGGGGCTTTTTTTGTATTGGTATTCAGCGTATCAAAACGGCTAGCGGCCTGCCTGTGGACCTCTGGGCAGAACTTGTTGCCCTAGCGTAGCCAGCAGCATCACCAGAGCACATCCAATAATATTGTACCATAGATAGGCAATGTTGGTGGTCTGGAAGAGCAGAAAAATCAACGCTTGCGTAACGACAGCAGCCCAGAAAACGGCGTTTCCCCCGATTTTCTTCATAAAAAAAGCCACCACGAAAATGCCCAGAATGGTGCCGTAAAACAGGGAGCCCAGAATATTAACCGCTTGAATCAGGTTTTCCAGCCGGGCGGCGTACAGGGCGAAGGCGATGCCCAGCACGCCCCACGTGATGGTAGCCCAACGAGACACGCTTACATAATGCCGCTCATCGGAGCGCGGGCGGGCTGGTTTATACAAATCGATAACGGTGGTGGAAGCCAGAGCGTTAAGTCCGGCGGCGGCGCTGCTCATGGCCGCACTCAGCACCACCGCAATGAGCAAACCCACCAGCCCGCGAGGCATGTATTGGAGCACGAAGGTTAGGAAGACATAATCAGTGTCTTTGGCTTCGGCTAAAGGAGCCGCCTGCTTGAAGAACGTCTGCGCTTCTGTGCGCAACTCGCGAATAGCGGTTTGAGCGGTTTCTAACTTGTTTTGGGCAGCGGCCAACTCTACTGCGTTATCTTCTTGTTGAAGCGCAGCCACAACTTGTTCGGTGGCGGCGCGCTTCCCTTCAAAAAGCGAAGCGTGGCGCTGCTCCAGACCCTGAAGCTGGGGGCAAATTCGGCCTGATTCGCGATTTGCTCGCGTACAGGCCGGTTGAAGGTGAGAGGCGGCTGGTTGAACTGATAAAAGACGAACAGCAATACTCCAATCAGCAAAATTCCAAACTGCATGGGCACTTTCACCAAGCCGTTCATGAGCAAACCCAGGCGGCTCTCAGTGATGCTGCGGCCCGCCAGGTAGCGCTGCACCTGGCTCTGGTCGGTACCGAAGTACGACAAGGCCAGAAAAAGCCCCCCAGTCATGCCCGTCCAGAAATTATAGCGGTCGGAAGGGTCGAAGGTAAAGTCAATGAGGTTGAGCTTGCCTTGGTTGCCAGCTACCTGCATGGCCTCGCTAAATCCCACGCCGGGGGCAAATAATGTACGAGCAGATAGCCAGCCACCACCATTCCCGTAAAAATAACCGCCACCTGCCCCTGCTGCGTTACAGCTACCGCGCGGGTGCCGCCCGCCACCGTATAGCTGATCATCAGGCCCCAATCAGCCAGACGGTGAGGTTGATATTCCAGCCCAGAATAGCCGATAGCACCAGCGCTGGCGCGTACAGGGAGAGGCCGTTGCTCAGCCCGCGCTGCACCAGAAACAAGCCCGCCGCCAACGTCCGGGTGCGCCGGTCGAAGCGCGTTTCGAGGTATTCGTAGGCCGTAAAAACCCGCAGCCGGTGATAAATGGGCACGGCTACGGCCGCAATAAGCACCATAGCCACCGGCAGCCCGAAGTAGAACTGAATGAAGCGCATCCCGTCGTCGTAGGCCTGTCCGGGCGTACTCAGAAAGGTGATGGCGCTGGCTTGGGTGGCAATAATGCTCAGGCCGATGCCCCACCAGTTAGCCTGGCGTCCGCCTAACAAATAACCGTCGAGGGTGCGGCCGGCGGTACGCGTGCGCCACGTGCCATAGCCTACAATAAAAAGCAGTGTGCCCCGAGTACCAGCCAATCGAGTGCACTCACGCGAACCAGTAAGTTAAAATCGTGAACCCAATCAACTCTATCACTAGTGCGCTAATAACCAGCGTGTACCAGCCGCGCCACGTAGCAAAAAGCGGCGGTTTGTTCGTATCAGTGAGCGGCGGAGCGGATGGTTCGGGGGTGGGGGGCATTTTTACTGGTGAAACGTGGGGCGGGAAGCAGTAAGGAGCGAGCGGACGACAGAAGGTTGCTTTTGGGCGCGGGAAATGGGTTATAGCATCTTACTTACCCAATGAAATCATATTCGTGAGCAGGCGGTAAGCACCGGGCACACCAGCCGGCAGCTCTCTGAAAAACGACAACCCAGTGTAGATATAGTGGCCCTTGCCGTAGTCAGCGACCAGAATAGCGCCGTCTTTGGGCGACTCGCCGGGGTCGTTGCTGCTAATGATGGGCTGATACTTCGCGTCCCATTGGCTCGGATAGTACAGGCCCTGCTCCTGCACCCACCCTTGAAAGTCGCGACTGGTAATTTTGTTCGGCGTGTTGAGCAGCGGGTGCTGGGGCTTCAGGAAGCGGACTTCGGCATTTTCTACAGTCACCCGGTCGTTGGACAACTTAAATGGATACGGCCCGATTTCGGGCAATACGGTGCCCCGATTCACGGTGTACTGCACAATCAGATTGCCACCGCCCTGCACGTATTCCAGGAGCACCGACTGCAGAAACCGCAGACGATTCACGGTATTATAGGCGCGCACGCCCAGCAGCACGGCATCGAAGCGGCGCAGGTTAGCGGGCGTGAGGTCGGTTTCCTTGAGGGTCGTTACCTGGTAGCCAATCTGGCGCAACGCATCCGGCACTTCGTCGCCGGCGCCCATTAGGTAGCCTATCTCATTGCCTTTGCGCTTGAGGTCCAGCTTAATAAGCGGCGCGGCGGCCTCAGGGAAAAGGGTTTGGGTGGGAATATGGGTATACACAATCGGCTGATAACCGCGAGCGTATGTCTGCCCGTCCACGGTAGCTACCGCGCGCAGCTGACCAGCGCTTTCAGTAGTGCCCGTAGGCCGCACCCGAAACTCCAGTGTTTGCTCCTGCTCCTTGTTTTGCAGGACGAACGGCAACGAAGCAGGCTCAGCTACCCAACCGGGGGGCAAATTCAGCGCGACGGTGCCCCGCACCCCGGCTCGGCCGGCTTTCACCGTCACGGGTACCAGCTTAGGCTGGTTATCCGCAAACACATAGGCTTTGCCTCCTATGTTTACGGCTACCGGCGGCACTACCGTCAGGGGCCGATATAGCTCGCCTTCCACTGGATCAGTACGCTTGTACTGCACCGGCACCGAATAGAAAATGGGCGTACCCGCTACGTTCAACAAGCAACCAACATAGGCGGTGGCGGGGTTCTCGGGCGTCCCAATGAGGTTTTGCCGATTGATCAGCAGGGCAGCAGGCTCTTTTTGCCCCCAGCCGGCACTATGCGCTGACCAGTTACAGGACCAAGCAATGCTGTGGAACTGCTTTCGGCTACCAGCAGCTTTTCAGGCACCGTATACATTCCCACCGTACCTGGCAGCCGTAACCAGTAAGGCTGCGACGCCTCTACCTGCGAGCTAACCTGGAAGCGCAGCCGAACCCGGTTCAGCTCATTCACGACCAGGGGCTTATTCAAAGTAGTATCGCGCTGGTAAGCTATCAAACCAGTTCCCACCCACGTCACAGGCACAGCAGAGCGATTAATAGCTTCCACCGTCACGGTAACGGGTTGGCCGGGCGAGGTGGTAGCCTCGGCAGCTGTAGCCTCCAGGTATAGTCCCAGGCAGGCTTTTATCAGTTGTTCTACCTGCTCCTGCTTTTCTTTTTTCCAGAATCCATCATCCGGGGCCTTCAATAAAGCCTCGCGCACTTTCAACAAACCGGCTACGCTGGCGGCGGGGTTGGCCGGGTCAAACTCCTTTATAGCTTGGCTCACCAGTTTGCCGACGGGCGCACCACCTTTTATGCGGTTCCAGCTCAGATCAACGCCTTCCAAAAGATCCTTCTGCGCCTTCTCCCCTTTCAACGGCTCCAAATATTCGATGGCTTCCCCCCGCGTGGCGGCCGAGCCAAAGCCCTGGCTTTTATGCTGAGAGCGGCTGGTAGCTGCAATTTCACCATAGCTTTTGCCCAGTAAGGCGTTGTAGCTGCCTGCATCTACCACGATTTTGCCAGTGGCGTCAAACTTCTGGCCTGGCTGAATAAAAAAAGAAGAAGTGTTCCAAAATAGCCGCTTGGGCTGCCACGCCTGCACATATTGAAGCTGCTCCGGAAAGCGCTTGGGGTCGCCGGCTGCATCAAAGGCATCGAGGGCGAGCTGGGCGCTGGCGGTATGGTGGCCATGTGTGCCGCTGGGCTGAGGCGAGAAGCGCGTGATCAGTACATCGGGGCGGCGCTGCCGAATAACCCAGACCATATCGGCAAGTACCTGCTCCCGGTCCCAGATAGTAAAGGTTTCCTCGGGCGTTTTGGAAAAGCCAAAATCGTTGGCGCGGGTAAAAAACTGGCGGCCGCCATCCGTACGGCGGGCCGCCAATAGCTCCTGGGTCCGAATGACACCCAATCCTTCCCGAATCTCCGGACCCACCAGATTTTGCCCCCATCGCCCCGCGTGCAGCTCAGGTATCCAGTCTCAAGCAGGCGGCCGTTCGCTAAGTAAGCAATCAGTCGGGTATTCTCATCATCAGGGTGGGCGGCAATATAAAGTGCCGAGCCCAGCACATTCAGTTTGCGCAAGCCCAAAGCGATGTCGGCAGCTGAATATGATTTTGGAGTTTGGGCTGAAGCCAACAGCGGCAAGAACAGCAAAAGCAGCGCAGCGCGCGAAAACACGAAAGTCATTGTGTGATAGTTAGCAGCAGAAAGCCAAAGGTAGCGGATAAAAAAAAGGAGTCGAAACACACAATCCAGCCTATCTACAAAACTCACATTTGATTAAACAACTTCTCACCAATAGCACTTTAATTATATTTATTAATTTTTAACACAAAAATTATACAAAATAATATAACTTCTTACCTACATTTGCCCGTATCAGGACTTTAAAAAACAATTCTGCCTATATGAAATCTTTACATATTGCATTAACGGCTTTAGGGGCCGTTTTTCTCTCGCTGGGGGTACCTGAGAGTGCGCAAGCTCAGTTCCGTACACCTGTTGTTGATGGGGCCTCAAGCCTTGCCGAATATGGCAATCAATATGCAAGCCCCAATGGTGATGATCCGAATCTCCTTTGGCGTATGACCTGGGATGATAACAACCTTTACGTTGCGGTTCAGGAGGCTAACTTACAAGAAGGAACTGCTCTATACATAGATACTGATCCTCAGACGCCAGTAAACGTAGGAGGTGGTAATGTCCTTAAAGGCTATCCTGTCTTCAGTATAAATGGCAACCTGCCCATTCAGGCTGACGTCTATATATATATTGAAAAATTCTATCGGGAGTACCGCATCTATAACAAAGAGTCAGGCCAGTGGGGCCCTGCACAGGAGTGGGGCAAACCGTTAGAAGCAGACAAAAACATTGGCCAATATGCCGATAATGGTGGAGCCGACGGTGAACGATGGAGCAGTCAAGAACCAGAGACAAACTTTCCTGGTACGATAAAAGAGTTTTCCCTTCCCTGGTCCCGCATCAGTACTACCCTTGCACGCCCAAAAAATTTCAACTGGTTTGGTTACAACATTTATGGCTTTGACCCAATCAGCTTAGAACCATTTATTCCTAATCCAATTCGGGGCGGTATATATGGTCAAGTACCTAGAGATAATGAATCCTCCTTTCGCTTTAACGACGTTGGGGACGGGCGGTATGAGGACTACAACTGGACCCGCTACTTCACGGTTTTAAATACTGACACAGAAGGCGCTACCACAGCTTTTGGCCCCAATGGCCTTGACAGCTATGCCCATACTGGTCCTCTTACCAGTACTCTACAGAGTATTTCAGTTTATGACTTTACGCTGAATACAGCTGGTGCTCTTATCACCCGCACCGGCGACGGTGATGGTTCTATCTGGAATATTCAAAACAACTTAACTGTTGCTAGCAATAGCACTCTTAACTTTGGATCTACAACTGCGCCTGTCATAGTAGGTGGTGATGTACTTGTTGTAGGAGAAGGTACACTCCGTTATCCTGTCGCTGCAGGAACCCTAAGGGTTGGTAGAAATATTCGATTAGCTACTGGAAATTCGCTCCTTGTCAATGCTGGTGTTACATTAACAGGAGCAGGTGCCCAGACAATTTCTACGGACAATAGTGCTCCTGTAGACTTCCGTTTGCTGACGGTGCAAGACGCTGGCGTTAAGACAATAGCTTCTAACCTTGATATCAGGGAAGCGTTAATCATAAATAATGGGATTTTGTCTACCGGTGCCAATGAGGTTCGGCTACGAGGAAGTGCTCGCCTGACTGAAAATGCAACTGGCTATTTGCTAGGTAGAGTTTCGACCTCAGCCCTTATTACTAATACTCCAGGAGCTACCTCTGATTTTGGCGGTATTGGTTTGAGAATTACCCAGCGTGGCAATGATCTTCCGGGCAATATAGATGTACTGCGCATTACAGGCGGCAGAGGCTTATTACAAAGTGGTACCCAAAATGCTCCTCTCCAGACGATTGCCCGTCGCTTCTTCATCAATAACAACCCGACGAATAATAGCGGCACCAATGTCACGCTGGAGTTCACCTATCGTGATATTCCTCCTACGGAGCTGAATGGTAACTCAGAATCTCAGTTGCGTTTATATGAGTCGAATAACATCATATCTGATCCTGTAAACGGTTATCAGTTGGTAACTCCTAGTAGCTCAAGTGTTCCTAGCCCAGAGACTAACACCTTAACGTACACAGGTCCACTGCGGCTTAACCGCTACTTCTCGCTCGCCGATGGCACTACGCCTCTACCAGTTGAGCTAATCAGCTTTACGGGTAAAGTTGAGGGGAATAACGTACGCCTGAACTGGGCCACTGCTTCGGAGCTACAGAACAAGGGCTTCGAGATCGAACAACGCACGGATCTGAGCGAGTGGAAGACCATTGGCTTCGTGAAGGGCAATGGCACGACCAACCAGCGTAATAACTATACTTACCTCGACCGCTCGGCAACGGCCGGCGTGAATAACTACTACCGCCTGCGCCAGATCGATCTGGACGGTAAGTCAGTATACTCGCAGCCAGTAACGGTGCAGCTTCGTGGTACTGGTCCGGTGGCCTTCTCAGTAAGCCCGGTGCCTACTACTGATATATTGACCCTCAATGGACTGGGAGCCGGCAAGCATGTCGCGGAGATTTATAATGCGCGTGGTCAGCGGGTAATGAGCCAGGAATTCAATGATTCGGCTCCTGCTACTTTATCTGTGCGCGCCTTGCCTGTTGGCGTATACATGGTACGCGTGCTGGATGCTAATCGGAGCGTAAAAAATGCCCGCTTCATAAAGCAATAACAGCTTCGCTTCATTTTCTTATAGCTTCGGCGCAATGGCTTCCATTGCGCCGAAGCTTTTTTTATAATTGCCCCACACGCTAATCTGGGCTACATTTAATTGTCTGAGCTTACCTTCGCCGCATGTCCAACACCCTGCATCTGCAAGACCTTTATATTTATCCTGTTAAGTCGCTGGGGGGCATTCGTCTTCAAGAAGCTACAATCGAAGCCCGCGGATTACGCCATGACCGTCGCTGGCTGATTGTAAACGAGCGTAACCAATTTATGACGCAGCGCCAAACGGCTGAGATGGCTTTGCTTCAGGTAGCGCCGGCACATAACGGTTTCATTATTACGCACCGCAACCGTCCAGATCTATTACCGCTATTCGTGCCGTTTGAGGCTACGCCAGAGCGCAGCTTGTTCGTTACTATCTGGGATGATTTTGTGTTTGCCTGGCGCGGCGAGCTGGCAGCCGACGAATGGCTCTCAGAAGCGCTCGGCTGCATCTGTCGCTTGGTGTATATGTCTGATATGGCCATGCGACCTGTTGATCCTGAGCTTAATCCAGCCGACGCAGTGGTGAGCTTTGCAGACGCTTATCCTTTTTTACTTATTGGGCAAGGCTCCCTAGATGAGTTGAATAATCGCCTTACGGAGCCGGTACCAATGAACCGCTTTCGACCCAACCTGGTGTTTAGCGGCGGCCTTGCCCACACCGAGGATACCTGGCAGGAGTTCCGAATTGGCGACCTGAGTTTTCGGGCTGTGGAGGCCTGCGGCCGATGCGTAGTAACAACCATCAACCAGAATACCGCCCACAAAAACCCTGAAACGCTACGCACACTTGCCTCCTACCGCACGCTGGGGGGTAAAGTTATGTTTGGCCAAAACGTGACAGGTCCGGGTTATGGCCAGCTACAAATTGGTGACGAACTGACGGTAGTCACCTATAAATAGTAGTTACTTTCTTGCTCGCTTTTCTCTTTGCTACAATTAAGTAGTAAGGGGAAAATGAGCGCATAAAAAATTATTAGGCTTAGGCTTATAAGAAGTATATAAAATCTACCAAAATTGGTACTTATAGAAGAATATTTATTATATATGATTTTCCAAACACAACCTTATCTGGTTTACAATCTATATTAGCGCATCTTATAAACATAATAAATATTGCCTATATGGAATTTTTACCTAAAGTATTAACGGCATTTGGAGCCGTATTTTTTTCATTGAGTACGTTGCAGGTAGCTCAGGCACAGGTTCCGGTTCTTGATGGACAAATCGCCCCCGGTGAATATGGCAGTTCGTATGAGACTGGAGGACAAACGTGGTACATGACTTGGGATGACACCAACTTATATGTTGCTACGATTAATGCTAGTGTCAGCGAAGCGTCAATTCTTTATTTTGACACTAATCCGTTGCCAATCGTTAATGCGGGCGATGCAAATAGTGGAACAACAACAGGTGTTACGTACGATAATACTAATGGCACTTTACCCTTCCGCGCTGATGCCGTTTTCTCTATAAAGGCTGCTAGCAATTCAACCGATAGTGGTAATAACGGTGGCCCTACGCGCCGGGTGGCCCGAAAATTCAACACAGAATCTGGATTATGGGGAGACGAAACACCAAACGTTGGATCAGTAGAACTTGGTCCTGGTGGGGTCCGAGAGTTTTCTATCCCTTGGTCAGCCATCAGCACTACCAATGCTCGGCCAGCAGCTTTCAATTGGTTTGGCTATATCGCGAATGGTAATGGCTTTGTATATGCTCAGGCTCCACGTTTAAGCACAAGTGGCACCATTGGTACCAATGCTTACTTTCTTCGCTACTTCACTGTACTGAATACAGTCGCCGGAAGTAATAACAGGGCTTTTGGTCCGAACAATATTGATAGTTATTCATATTCTGGTTCTGGCTTGCCTGAAAATATCTCTGGGCCTATAACTGTCTATGATTTTACCCTTAATAGCCCCAACGGTTTACTCACCCGAATTGGCGAAGGTTCGGTGTGGGACATTCAAGGAAGTTTACGAGTTGAAAACGGCACTTTAAACATTGGGGCTTCAAGTGCTGCAATTCGTGTCGTTGGGGATTTAACTTTTAGAGATGCAACTGCTTTCAGTGCTGGCAGTGCTCCTGTTATTCTTACAGGTACTGGTAACCAGACTATTAGTGGAGATACTTATAATTCCCTAATTATTCAGGGTCCAGGAGTAAAAACGATAACGAGTAACCTCACTATCAATGAATCACTTGTAATAAATAGTGGCACCTTAGCAACCGGTCCAAATACAGTTCAACTCGGAACAACAGGTCGGTTAAGCGAATCGTCAAATGGTTACCTGCTGGGAAGAGTTTCTTCATTAACGCCTATTCCTTTAGCCAGTGAGGGTAACTCCCATGACTTTGGCAATATTGGCCTCACCCTAACTCAGGGCCGGACCCAAGGCCAGGGTAATATTCTAAATACTGTCAGCGTGTTACGTGTAACAGGCTTACCGGGTACTCTACGAGGAGGATCTGAACTCAGAAGAACTATAAGTCGGCGCTTCTCCGTCAATGCCAATCTTAATAATAATGCTGGTAATCAGGCCTATAATGTATCAATGGACTTTAGATACCGTACGGACGCATTCGATGAGTTAGGCGGCAACAATCCATCTTTGTTAGAACTGTATCAATCTGAAAATGCTTCTAATTTTACTGGTTCATATACAGGTGTCAGTAATGTTCTATACGACCGTACTGTTCCTAACGTACTGAGGACTACTGGCTCCCTACGCCTTGATGGCACTTTCTTTTCGCTTGCTGATGGTGTTACCCCCCTCCCCGTTGAGTTAAATAGCTTCACGGGCAACGCAGAGAACAACGCGGTGCGTTTGACTTGGGCGACCGCCACGGAGCTCCAGAACAAAGGCTTCGACATTGAACACCGCACGGATTTGAGCGAGTGGAAAAAGCTGGGCTTCGTCAAAGGCAATGGCACGAGCAACCAGCGCCACAGCTACACCTACATAGACCGCGCGGCCGCGGCGGGCAACAACTACTATCGTCTGCGCCAGATCGATCTGGACGGTAAGGCAGTGTACTCGCAGCCGGTAACGGTGCAGTTAGGAGTTGTAGCCTTTACTTTGAGTCCGGTACCAGCTACCGATGTTTTGACCCTCAATGGATTGGGAGCCGGCAAACACACAACTGAAATCTATAATGTCCGCGGTCAGCGGGTGATGAGCCAGGAATTCTCGAATGAAGCGGCCACTACGCTCACCGTGAGCATGCTGCCCGCGGGCGTATATATGGTGCGGGTACTTAGCCCCGACCGGAGCGTGCGCCAGGCGCGCTTCATCAAGCAGTAAGTTCGCTTCCCTCTCTTGCTAGCTTCGGCGTTCTGGACTATCCAGGACGCCGAAGCTTTTTTATGGAACCTTACGACTTTACAGACTATTGATTGCTCGACAGTAATCCGTAAATCACTCTCCCATCTGGAAGGAAACGTATCTGACCGGATGTCCATTGAAATTTGCCCCCCATGAATCTTGCCCCCGTCCTGAGTTTTCTGCGCGAGCTGGCCAACAACAATAACAAGCCCTGGATGGATGCCCATCGGGGCGAATACCAGCGGGCGCGGGCCGAGTTTACCGAGTTGGTAAAAACGGCGCTACAGGGTTTGCAGCAGTTTGAGCCGGAGCTGGCGGGCCTTACCGCCGCGGCCAGCCAGTATCGCATCAATAAAAACGACCGGTTTCAGCAAAGCGATGAGCCTTACAAAAAACACATGGGTGCAGGCTTTGCCCGCGATGGGCGGCACTCCCCATGGGCCGGATATTTTCTGGCGGTTGGCCCGAATGGCACCAGTTGGGTAGGAGCCGGCAAGTGGCGCCCCGAAACGCCGGCCGTAGCCCGTATCCGACAGGAGATTCACTACAATGCCCCTGCGTTTCATGCGTTGCGCGAAGAGGCAGATATGGTCCGCTTCTATCCCGACGGCTTGGAAGGCGAACGGCTACAGCGCCCGCCCAAAGGCTACGACAAGAACGACCCCGACCTGGAATGGCTGAAGCTGAAGGATTTTTTTGTGTCGCGCTCTTTCACCGATGCGCAGGTGCTGAAGCCGAATTTCGCGCAAGAAGTAGTAACGTCTCTGAGGGCTGCCCAGCCGTTGGTTCGCTTTCTGAATCAAGCGCTTACTGAAGGCTAAGTGCTTGTCGGTTCCGTGAGGATGTTCTACTTGTGTTCAAACACAAAAAAGCCCCCCAGATGTGCTCTAGGGGCTTTTTTCATACGGATGCTTATAACTAGAACAGACCAAACAAGGTGCTATTGATCCGGTCGATGATGACGCCGAGGTCCTCAGGGTTATTCACGTAGTCGAGGTTGTTTACGTCAATAATAAGCAGCTTGCCATCCTTATAGCTGCCGATCCACTGCTCGTAATGCTCGTTGAGGTGCTTGAGGTACTCGATTTTGATGTTGTTTTCGTAGTCACGGTTGCGGCGCTCAATCTGCTGGATGAGCTTGGGCAAATCGGCGCGCAGGTAGAGCAGCAGGTCCGGCGGATCGACCATGCTGATCATGGAGTCGAACAGGTTACGATAGTTGTCGTAATCGCGCTCGGCCATCAGGCCCGACTGGTGCAGGTTGGTAGCGAATATATGCGCATCTTCATAGATCGTGCGGTCCTGAATAACACCTTTATTTGCCGTCTGAATCCGCTTGATATGCTGGGTTTGGCGGAAGCGGCTATTGAGAAAATACACCTGCAAATGAAACGCCCAACGGGGCATATCATCGTAGAAATCCTTCAGATAAGGATTATGATCAACGTCTTCGAGAAATACTTCCCAATTGAAGTGATGCGCTAACTTATTGGCCAGTGTGGTTTTGCCGGCTCCAATGTTTCCGACGATGGCGATGTGCATGAGCGAGGGGGACAGCTAAAATGTGAGGCGCAAAAGTAGCGCATCGGCACCGAAGCCCACCTACAATCTCCCACGAACCGCCTCAACTTGCTCAAATAGTAGCTCAGCGGTTGTCAATGATTTCTTTTACGTCGCGGGCTTTCTCCAGCGTCCTAAACTCGGCCTGCCACGAGCGCACGTCTAAGCGGTCTTTGGTGGGCAATTGGGTGCGTACTTCCTCGTAGCGCGCATTGAGGCGAGAAAGCACGGCGGAAGCCTGGCTCCATTCGGCGGCAGTCCAGCGGCGGCGCTGGTCGTGGGTAGTTTCCAGCAGACGAGCGTACAGACCAGGCAATTCCGTGGCGCGGGCCCGATTGATGTTCACGTTTTCCCCCAAAAGGCGGCTCTGAACCTGGGCCACTGTTTCGGGCTGGCGGGCAGCGCTATCGAGGCGCTGCTGCTCGGCGGCCCAGGTTTGGTAGCGGGCTTTCTGGGCGGCGTACTCGCGGCGCGACTGCACCGACAAGCTATCGGTGGCGCGGTCGAGGCGGGCACTTTGGCGGTCGTAGTCGGCCATCACGCTGGGCCACTCGCGGCGGGCGCCTTCTTCGGCGCGGGTTACTTTCTCACTTACCCAATCGCTGAAGCGGCGCAGGTCGCGCTCTACGGCAGAAACGGGCTTGGTAGAAGAAACAGGCTCCTGCGTCTGCTGAGCGGCGGCGGTCAACGGAACGAGCACTAAGCTAGCGGCTCCGAGGAGAGTTGAAAGCAAAATATTTTTCATGGTGACTGAGTAGAGAGTGGCCTGAAAACGCCCCCCAGGGGGCAATTTATTGCTGGCACAATACAATTTCCGTCCCAAAATGCCTCCTACCAGCAAGAATGCACGTTTGTTATCTTAAAATTTGCGTTTTTGCAGCTTATGCCCGCCACCGATACCGCTTCCGTCAGCATTCAGCCGGCCACCTTGGCTGATATTCCGACTATAATTCAGCTGGCCGAAGCCACCTGGGAACCCACTTACCGCTTCATTATCTCGAAGGAGCAGATTGACTACATGTACCGCGTGATTTATACGCCGGCTTCGCTGGAGCGGCAAATGACGACTGAAGGGCACGTGTTTCTGCTGTTGCGCACCGATGGCCACCCAGCAGGCTACGCCTCCTTTTCCCGTTTGCCGATGCCAGCTGAAGCGGTGTTTAAGCTGCACAAAATCTACGTTCTGCCTTCTCATCAGGGCCAACGCCTGGGGCAGCAATTAGTGCTGGCGGTTGAAGAAGCTGCCCGCGCCGCTGGCGGCGAGGCCCTGGAGCTGAACGTAAACCGCTATAACCCAGCCATCAGCTTCTACGAGCGCCAAGGTTTCCAGCAGCACCGCGAGGAGGATATTGCCATCGGGCCCTACTGGATGAACGACTACGTGATGCGCAAAGAGCTGAAGTAAGCTTTTCCGTTTCCGGCATTCCATCGTATAGAGTATGGCTCACTGCACTGAGATACCCCTCAGCGCATCGCGCATCATCAGATAAAATTCATCAACCAACCAAGACATGGCTACTAAACTCACTGTACTAAGCAACGGCTCTCTTCGCGTAGAGGGCGACATCGAAATCGTTGATGCTCAAGGCAATACCTATGGCCTCGGCGGCCGCGAGCGTGTTAGCATCTGCCGCTGCGGACTTTCCAGCAACAAGCCTTTCTGCGACGGCTCGCACAAAGGCCACTTTGAGCACGATGCCGTTGCCTTCGACCTGCCTGCCCCAAAAGTATAGAACGCCCTTTTTCGACCACTAAAAAAGCCCCCCAGAACTATTCTGGGGGCTTTTTTAGCTAATTAGTGCCAAGGGTTTATGCGTCAGCCAGAAAATTCACCAAATCCACGTACTCCTTGCGGGCATCGTCCTGCGACTTGCCGCTGATGCCGGCCCAGGCGTCGTATTTGGCTATGGCCTTAAAGTCGAAGCCGCCGGGACGGTCGCCGGATACGTCGCCTTCAGTTGCTTGTTTGTAGAGGGCGTAGAGCTGGAGCAATACTAAGTTGGAGGGCTTGGTGGGCAGCTGTTGGGCGCGCTGGGCGGCAGCTTCAAACTCTTCGGTAGTGGCCATGAGGGTCAGGTTTTGAGGTAAGAATATTTGGTTATCAATTGGGAGTTGCGAGTTACGAGTTTTCTGCTGCACCTTGCAAATAGTGCGGCGGCCCGATATGGATCGGGGCAGCCGGCATTAGCCCACTCCCAACTACCAAAACCCCTACCCCATGCGTCTTTTTACTGCGCTCCTGGGGGGCTTTTTATTGAGCCTCTCTTCTGCTCACGCCCAAAAAACCTACGTGCAATGCGGTCGTCTGCTCGACGTGCGCACCGGCCGCATTCAACCCGAAATGACTATCGTAGTCGAGAAAGGGCGCGTGGCTGGCGTGCAGAACGGCTATGCGGCCGGCAGCGGCACCGATAAAGTGATTGATCTGAAGAATAAAACCGTGATGCCCGGCCTGCTGGATATGCACGTGCATTTGGAGCACCAAACCAGCAAAACCAATCAGCTCGACGAGTTCATCAAGAACCCAGCCGACGTAGCGTTTGAATCGCTCGAATATGCCCGTAAAACCCTTATGGCGGGCTTTACCACCGTTCGCGACCTGGGCGGTTCAGGCGTGAACGTGGCGCTGCGCAACTCCATCAACCGCGGCCAGGTAGCCGGGCCGCGCATCTTCACGGCTGCCAAGTCGCTCTCCGGCACCGGCGGACACGCCGACCCCACCAACGGCTACCGCCAGGATCTGATGGGTAATCCCGGCCCTAATGATGGCGTAGTGAACAGCCCCGACGAAGGCCGCCAAGCCGTGCGACAGCAGTATAAAAACGGCGCCGACCTAATCAAAATAACGGCTACCGGCGGTGTGCTCAGCGTGGCCAAAGACGGCAGCAGCGCCCAGATGACCGAAGCCGAAATCAAGGCTATTGTCGAAACCGCCCGCGATTTGGGTTTGAAAGTGGCCTGCCACGCCCACGGTGCCGAAGGCATGAAGCGCGCCATCCGGGCCGGCGTAAACAGCATTGAGCACGGCACGCTTATGGACGACGAAACCATGAAGCTGATGAAGAAATACGGCACCTGGTATGTGCCCACCATCACGGCCGGCAAGTCGGTGGCCGATTCGGCTAAAATCGTGGGATATTATCCGGCTTTGGTAACGCCAAAAGCCCAGAGCATCGGGCCGAAGCTGCAAGCCACGTTTGGGCGGGCGTATAAGGCGGGCGTTAAAATTGCCTTTGGCACCGATGCCGGCGTATTTCGCCACGGCGCCAACGGGCTGGAGTTTGCTTACATGGTGGAGGCTGGAATGCCGCCTATTGAAGCGCTACGCGCCGCTACCGTTTACGCCGCCGACCTGCTCGGCCAGAGTGATCAGCTAGGTACCCTCGAAACCGGTAAGCTCGCCGACATCGTAGCCGTAGATGGCGACCCGCTTCAAGACATTACTGCTATGCAGCGCGTACGTTTTGTGATGAAGCAGGGCATGGTATTTAAGCAGGAATAGGCATGAAGCTTGCCTAGCACCTCTAGGCACTGAAAACCGAGGATGAATCGGCTATGACGAGCTACTGGAGCACGTAGTATAGCCGATTCATCCTCGGTTTTCTTTTGCATTAAATTTATCTTCTACCTTTTTTATCGCATGAAAATTTTTACTACAGTAGCCACGCTATTGGCCTTGTCTGCCGGGTTGCCTGCCCTGGCTCAAACGCAGTTGAATACCCAGCCGCCGGCTCAGCCCTCTTCCCCCATGGCGCCCGCTAGCCGTCCTACCATCTATGCCGGGCAGGAGGCACCCGTTGCCGGCCCTGCGCTTAGCCGCTACCGTACGTCCTCGCTGGGCATCGACCTGGGCTGGGGTGGGCCATACGGAGGCATCGGTTTTTACTACGCGCACATGATTGGCGCCGGCACAGATGTGAATGCAGGCATTGGCTTGGGCGTGGGGGGCAAAATTGGCGTTGGCGTGCGGCATTTCTTTAGCCCGGCCAAAACCGTTTCGCCTTATATCGGCGCCAACTTGTCCCGCTCGGGCAAAATCAATGATGTGCGGATTGCGCTGAATGAAGGCACACCTTCCGAAGAAGAAGCATATTATAACTTGTCGTCGAGCGGCGTGCTTAACCTGCGCACGGGCTTTCGCTGGCAGCCGGGCCGCGTAGGACTCATTGGCACGCTCGGCTACGGCGTGCGCTTCACTGGCGACCCCGTTACGTACACCAACGGCTACCGCCCCTCCCAGGAAATGCGCGATTTAGTTGATGCCGTGAGTCCTGGCGGCGTAGAGATTTCCTTGGGCATGAGCATCGGCTTTGGCCAGTAGTTACTCAGAAGCTTCCCATAAAAAAGCCCCCAGAAACGTTTCTGGGGGCTTTTTTATGGAAAATTTATTCGGGGCGAGGTCGGCCTAGCATCAGCCGCAGATTCAGCCGCACGATGTCGCCCATGGTGCGGCAGCGGTTAAACTGCGTGGTGTGGTGATGCTGATTCAGCTCCTGCTGCAAAATGCTCGTCTTCTCGGGCGTCGATAGCTCGTCGGGGCGCATACAGTCCATCAGGTCCTTGAGGCGGTAGCGCTCGGCGCGGGCCCGGCGGGCCATCAGGGTGCGCTCTTCGGTTTGGTACTGCCGGATGCTTTCGCCCGTAAGCAGCTTGCTGCACAGCTGCACCACGGCCCGGTTATCCTTGAAAAACTGCGGCAGATACATGGTCTTTTTGCCCTCGTAGCTCTGCTGATCGAAGTCGATGGCCCGCACGCGATACTGCTCGTCCTCGAAGTCAGGCGTCACGTCAATCACGTAGTTGTAAGCGCGCATATCGCCCAGCAAGCGAGCAAAGCAGCGCTCATTAAACTTGACAAACTCCTTCGCAATCCGCACCTGATTGAGGTGGGGCCGCTGCAAATGGTCGCGAATGAAATCGTCGCCCGGAATGCCGGCAATGTGCTCTTCAATCAGCGAGTCGCCACTGACCAAGTAGTTGATGCTGTTGGGCGACAAAATATGCTCCAGCTCCAGCCCGTACACCCGCGAGGCGTCGGCGCGCTTCACGTAGAAATAGTCATAGTTGTCGTTAAACTGATTGACGATACGCACCCGAAATGGATTAGAATTGCCAAACCGGCAATAGTCAATTCTATCCGTGAGCAGGTGCTCGCTGAACGACAGGTCGCCGTCGGTTTTCAGCAGCGCATACACCTCCGTGAGGCCCGCCGCCAACTCCTGCAACGCGGAGGGTTCGTAGTAAACCGTTTCCCAGAGCGTATCGCGGCCGTTGCGGTCGAGCAGCGGATAAGCCCCGCTGAAGCGCGTCAGGTCTTTATACGTGACGGGCAGGCGGGTTTCGCGATCGAACTCGTGCAGGTAGCGCCGCAGCGGCTCCCCGATGGGGTAGTAAAGTTTCTTCTTGGAGATATTGGTCATGGGTGGGGCGGCGGAAGAAGCGAAGTTACTAAAAGGCGGAAGGTGGTCATGCAGAGCATTCCGCGCATGAAGCGGCGACGAAGCATCTCGCATGTTTAACAGGATTAGTAATCCAACGAGCGCTGGCGAGATGCATCGCTGCGCTCTGCAGGACGTTCTTTTATAACAAGCCGTTTTTTCATCTACTGACTCCGAAAAATACCGAACTTCGCGGCATCCTTCTATTTGGCTTTTCGCTGCCGTTATGAAAAAACTCTTTATCACACTTACGTTGGTGCTGGTGCTGCCGGTGCTATCCAATGGCTGGGGCTTTTTTGCCCACAAAACCATTGCCCAGGTAGCCGTGTATGCCCTGCCTGGCTCTATGCAGGCTTTTTACTTTCGTCATCTGAATGAGATAGTGAAGAAGTCGATTGCGGCGGATGAGCGCCGCGAAGCCGACCCCGCCGAGGCCCCACGTCACTTCATCGACATGGACCACTTCGGCGACGACCCGTTTGGCGACATGCCCAAAGCCTGGGATGACGCGGCCGCCAGATATACCGCCGACACGCTGCGTAAGTACGGCACCGTGCCGTGGACAGTGTTGGAGGTGAAAGAGAAGCTAACCGAAGCATTTCGCCAGCGTGACACAACTGCTATCATTGCCCTGTCCGCCGACCTTTGCCACTACATTTCGGATGCGCACGTGCCGCTGCATACCACCATGAACTACGATGGCCAGCTCAGCAACCAAACCGGTATGCACAGCCTCTGGGAGTCGAAGCTGCCGGAGCGCCACATTGCGAAGTACAAGCTGGACAGCAAGCCTGCTAAGTATATCAAAGATCCGCAGGCGGCTATCTGGGCCGTGGTGCAGGAGTCGTACGGCTTTTTGGGGGCTACTTTCGATCTGGAAGAAGCCGTAACCCGCAACTTCACGCCCGAGACGAAATACACGTTTTCGCACCGCTACGGCAAAACGCGCCGCTCCTACTCCGATGCCTTCGCCGATGCTTACCACGATAAAGTAGGCGGCATGGTGGCTTACCGGCTCAAGCAGGCGCCCACGGCCGTAGCTTCTATGTGGCTCACCGCCTGGCAGGATGCCGGCAAGCCCGACCTAAACGCCCTCATGGCCCGCAAGCCCGGCAAGGAAGAGAAAGCCAAGCTTGCGGCCGAGCTCAAGCTTTGGGACAAGAACGAGCTGGTGCCGCAGAATATGCTGCTGGCCATGCAAAAGGAAAAAGTAGTAGAAAAGGCCGACGAGATTAACTCAGCCGACCAAGCGCCCGCCGCCCCTGCTGAGGCGGCTCCGGCTCCGGCCGCTGCGCCAGCTATTGTGCCAGCACCTACGCCAGCGCCAGTGCCAGCCGCTCCCGAAAAAGTAAAAACCAAAGTAAAAACGGAAGCTGGCAATGTGAAGCAAAAAGCTAAAGCCAAAAAAACCGACGACGGCTGGTAAAATTGCCTCAGCGCCGCTTTTAGCGCCCCTCCCGACCTCCCCCACTTATTTGCCCAGGCAAGTTGGTGGGGAGGTTTTTTTGTTCCAATGAGGAAAGGAAGGTCTTTGCGGAGTTAAAAACACGGGCGGCAGTGGCGCTGGCAGGGTTATACTCAGGTAGTTAGCGCCCAAATGACATAATTATATAGTTGAGCTTCAGCTAATTACAACGAACTAAGGGCAGACAGAACCGTAAGGTTAATAGGCTTTGCCGCGCTTTTGAGCCAGACGAGGTACTATATTCTTTCACTTCCATCCTTTACCACACTACCGCTATGATCTTACGCTATGATCGGCTGGCCGTTGAGCTGCCCAAGCCCAAAAATCCCTCGCCCAATGATGCCGCCGCCATTCAGGAGCTGCTGGGGGCAAATACGGGGAGATGTCGACTCTGATGAACTACACGTTTCAGTCGTTCAACTTTCGGGGCCGCGACCGGCTCCGCCCCTTCTATGACCTAACGTGCAGCATCGCGGCCGAAGAATATAGCCACATCGAAGCCGTATCATACGCCATCAACCTGCTGCTCACCGGCCAGACGGTGCGCGGAAAAGACCCGGTGTCGGGCCCGCTGAAAGGTGCCGTAGATGCCCGTAATAGCTACCATTTCTTGAGCAGCGCGCAAACCGCCATGCCTTTCGATTCGATGGGCAACCCCTGGACCGGCCAATACGTGCACAGCAGCGGCAACCTGAAGCTGGACTTATTGCACAACTTTTTTCTGGAGTGCGGCGCCCGCGCCAACAAGATGCGGGTGTATGAAATGGTGACCGATCCCTGCGCCCGCACCATGGTGGGCTATCTGCTGGTGCGCGGCGGCCTGCACGTAGTAGCCTATGCCAAAGCCCTCGAAAAGCTGACTGGTGTGGAAGTAACCAAGCTGGTGCCCGTACCCGAGCTGAGCAACGATGCTTTCCCCGAAGCCAAAAAGCTTCAGGATCAGCAGAAGCTGCACCTCAAGCTATATACATTCAGCCCAGATGATTACAAGCAGGCCGGTATTATCTGGAATGGCAATCATCCGGAAGATGGCCAGCCGCTGGAACTGATTCAGGGTGGTTTCCAGGGTGTGCCGTACCCCGAGCTGGAAGAGGAGCCCCAGCTCAACTCGCCCGGCGCCGACGACTACGACCCGCAGATGTTCAAGGACATTGCCAAGAAAATGGGAATGAAAATGTAGTCGTTCGCTTTTAGCGCCAGCTACTTAGATTTGGGTGTTGTCTTCCTGAAGGGAGGGCAACACCTTTTTTTAGGCTTCACCCAACGGGCCACAGGCTGAATCTGGTCCGTGCATCAGCGTAGTTGTATGCCGTTTTTCTTTACTGACCTAAGAATTTGCCCCCCAGGAAGGCACTGTGCGGTGCTGGCTTGCTGGCTGACCATCGGGCTACTGACAGGCTGCGGCCAAGCCGAAAAAAAGCCCCCCACCGAGCCTGAAACGCCCGCCGCACCCAGCCTTCCCGGCCCCGACCTTACGGCCCTGGCCGACAGCAACGTGGCCGCATTGCTCACCCCTTACCTAAATCAATATCCTGGCGATGAAGTAGTTATCCGCACGCGCCACGGCAATATGCGCGTGCGCCTCTACGATGATACGCCAATTCATAAAGCCAACTTTCTGCTATTGGCGCGTCGGGGCGTATTCGATGAAACGGTGTTTAATCGCGTAGTTAAGGGCTTCGCGATTCAGGGCGGGCGGGGCGAAAATCGCACCATCCGGATTGCCCGCTACCGACTGCCGCCGGAGTTTCGGCCCCAGCGCTTTCATAAGCGTGGCGCCCTGGGCATGGCCCGCTACGACGACGATCAGAACCCCGACCGCCGCTCTTCCTCCACCGACTTTTACTTTGTGCAAGGCGAAAAGCTGACCCCCGACCAGTCGCGCCAAATGGCTGGCCGCGCCCTCACTCCCGAGCAGGTGCGCACCTACGCCAGCGTAGGCGGCGTGCCCGCTCTGGACGGAAAGTACACTGTGTTTGGAGAGGTAGTGGAAGGCTTGGAAGTGATTGATAAGATAGCCGCCGAGCCCGTCGACCCCTATAAATGGCCGCTGAAAGACGTACCGATTAAGGTAGAAGTAGCAGAGAAGTAGCTTAAATCTTAAGCTAATAACCCCAATCCGTCATGCAGAGCAGCGCGAAGCATCTCGCGTGCTGATGTTGTGGTAGTAACCCCACGAAGCGAGCTAGATGCTTCGCTCCGCCTCTGCATGACGGTCTGGTAAGGAGGTTCCGCTTATTCACGGCGAATAGCTGTGAGCAATATCTTGTAGGCGTCGCCTTGCTGCGCTTGGGTAAACTCTCGCAGTTCCTGGCGTGAGAAGCTTTTAATATCATCAGGGTTGAATAAATCAGGCTCCTTTTCCAGGCTTATATCAGCAGAAGGCACCTCGCGGCGTGCAGGATGAAAGAAAGCGCTGTCGGCAGTGAAGCGGACGAGTTGATAGTAAAAGTAGCTCGGCTTGGTAGTGCCCGCAGGCTGGTAGCTCACCACATACACATCCCCGGCCTTCGGATTGGCCAGATGATCCTGCAGTTTTTCCTCGGCACTCTGACAGCCGACCAGCAACATAAGCCAAACGAGAATACTGGGCAAAAAATGCCGTAGCCGCGACGATTGATTTTTCATAAGCTTCTGGGGGCAAATTTGATGACGACATCTAGCTATTACGGACACTAATATGGCTCGCTTATTCCAGCAATAAAAAAGGCGGCTCGCATCATGCGGGCCGCCTTTTTTATGTAATTCAAGAGCCAAAAGCTCTACCAGATAACGGCACGTCTGGTTTCAGCGCGCACCATTTTAGCGTCGTCCTTGCAGCCGAATGCCTCATAGAATTGGGGCATATTCTGGAGCGGACCATTGGTACGGAACTGACCTGGGGAGTGCGGATCAGTGAGCACCTGCTGGCGCAGAGATTCAGGCCGGGCGTTAGTACGCCAGATCTGGGCCCAGGCCAGGAAGAAGCGCTGCTCGGGCGTGAAGCCGTCTATCTTGGTTTTAGGCTTGCCTTCCAGCTGCTTCTGCAAAGCGGTATAAGCAATGCTCAGGCCGCCGAGGTCGGCCAAGTTTTCACCCATGGTCAGCTTGCCATTCACAAAAACCGAGTCGAGGGGCGAGAACGCGCTGTACTGCGCCCCTACAATAGCGGCGCGGGCTTCAAACTTCTCTGCATCTTCCTTCGTCCACCAGTCGCGTAGGTTGCCTTCAGCGTCATACTGACGGCCTTGATCATCAAAACCATGGGTCAGCTCGTGGCCAATTACTGCGCCCATACCGCCGTAGTTTACCGCGTCGTCAGCGTTGGGGTCGAAGAAGGGCGGCTGCAGGATACCGGCCGGAAACACAATCTCATTCATCGACGGGTTATAGTAGGCATTCACCGTGGGCGGCGTCATGCCCCACTCCTTCCGGTCGATGGGCTTCCCGAACTTGCTCACGTTATCATTAAATGCCCAAATGCGGGTATTAATAAGGTTCTGAGCGTAGGAATCGCGGCTGATATTCAGGGCCGAATAATCTTTCCACTGATCAGGATAGCCGATTTTCACAGTGAAGGCATCCAGCTTTTTCTGGGCTTCTGCTTTGGTGGCCGCGCTCATCCAAGTGTTCTTCTGAATGTGCTCCGAGAAGGCCGCGCGCAGGTTGTTCACCATCTCCAAAGCCTTGGCCTTGGCATCGCCGGGGAATGCTTTGTCAACATAAAGCTGACCGAAAGCTTCGCCTAATGCCCCATCGGTAGCGCGTAGCATGCGCTTCCAGCGAGGCTGTTGCTGCTTAGCGCCGCTCAACACCTGGTTGAAGCGGAACGACTCATCCACAAATGACTTTGGCAGCGCCGAGGTCATAGAGGTCACGAAGTGCCAGCGCATGTAGGTCTTCAGGTCAGCCAAGGGCGTGTCCTTCATGAGGGAACTAGCCTCCTTAAAGAATGCAGGCTGTCCTACGATAACTTCCTTTGCGGCGCCCAACTTATTGTTAGCCAACAGAGTAGGCAAACCCAAATTGGGGAATTGCTTATTCGCTTCGGCCACCGTCATTTTGTTGTAGTTGGCGTAGGGGTCGCGCAGATCCACGCGGGCTTTGCTGGCTTTGGCAAGGCGCGTCTCGATGCGCATCACCGTGGCCGCATTTTTCGCTGCGGCAGCCTCACTATCACCGGCGAGCTTAAACGTATTGGTCAGATACGTCTGGTAAGCCGTGCGGATAGCTTTAGAGCGAGCGTCGTCCTTCAGGTAATAATCGCGGTCGGGTAAGCTAAGGCCGCCTTGGTACAGATTGACAGCATATTGGGTGCTAATCTTGTCATCCTGACCCACATAAGCGCCGAAGAAGGCACCCGTGCGCAGCATCTGATGACGAGCCAGCAACGTTTGCAGTCCTTTTAGGTCCTTCACGGCCGCAAGGCGGTCCAGCTCTGGCTTCAGAGGCGTCATTCCAGCCTTCTCAATCGCCATTGAGTCCATGGCAGTGAAGTAGTAGTCGCCTACTTTCTGCGCGTTGGAACCCTTGGTGGCGCTAGTGTTGGCAGCAGCTTCGTCCAGAATCTGCCGCATTACGGCATTGTTTTTATCAAACAACTCATTGAAACTTCCCCATGACGACTCAGCCGCCGGCACGGGGTTGTTTTTCATCCAGTTACCGCTAGCGAACTGGTTGAAATCTTGGCAAGGATCAACCGTCTTATCAATGTTCGCAACATCCAGACCTACTCCTTTTACCATAGGCTCTTCGGCCGGGGCGGTAGTAGTGGTGGCGGTTGTGTCGGTGGTGGCTGGCGGAGTGCTGGTTGCACAGCTAGCCATGGCTAACCCAGCCGCGGCTACCATAGCCAGGGTCAGGCTTTTTTGTTTTTTCATAAGTGGGTGGAAATGCGAAAAAAGAGGGGGAAATAGACAATTCAGTGAAGAAAGATAAAGAAAAAGCTGGAGCGCAATAGTAATGCGAACAACAACAAGGCACAAAAAAGCCCCCAGAGGTCTCTGCGGGGCTTTTTTTAAGCTTTAATTAACGAAGCTGCTTCTTACCAAATACGGGCGCGCTGATTCTGAGCGCGTACCATTTTAGCATCTTCTTTACAGCCGAAAGCCTCGTAGAACTGGGGCATGTTCATCAGCGGGCCGTTGGTACGGTACTGCGCTGGCGAGTGCGAATCGGTGAGCACTTGCTGACGCAGATACTCGGGGCGGGCGTTGGTACGCCAGATCTGAGCCCACGACAGGAAGAAGCGCTGCTCGGGCGTAAAGCCATCGTACTTAGGCACATCGCCGTTCGGATACTTCTTCTTTAACTGCTTCTGTAGGGCAGTAAACGCAATGTTCAGACCGCCAAAGTCAGCCAGATTTTCGCCCATCGTCAGCTTGCCATTTACAAATACCGAGTCGAGGGGCGAGAACGCGCTGTATTGGGCTCCCACCATGTCGGCGCGCTGCGTGAACTTCTCCGCATCTTCCTTCGTCCACCAGTCGCGCAGGTTGCCTTCAGCATCAGACTGACGACCACGGTCGTCGAAGCCGTGGGTGATTTCGTGACCAATTACGGCACCCATGCCGCCGTAGTTTACCGCGTCATCGGCCTTCGGATCGAAGAACGGCGGCTGCATGATGCCAGCGGGGAACACAATCTCATTCAGCGAAGAGTTGTAGTAGGCGTTCACCGTGGGCGGCGTCATGCCCCACTCGCCCCGATCGATGGGCTTGCCAAACTTGCTCACGTTGTACTTATAATCCCACTGGCGGGCGTTCAGCACGTTTTGCACATACGAATCACGCGAGATGTCCAGCGCGGAATAGTCCTTCCACTTATCAGGATAGCCGATTTTCACTACGAACGCGTCCAGCTTTTTCTGAGCCTCCGTTTTGGTGGCCGCGCTCATCCAGTCCAGCTGCTTGATATGCTCAGACATCGCTTCACGGATGTTGTTGACCATTTCCATGGCCTTCTCCTTGGTTTCGGGCGTGAAAGCCTTGTCCACGTAGAGCTGGCCGAAAGCTTCGCCCAACGCGCCGTCAGTCGCACGCAACATGCGTTTCCAGCGGGGTTGCTGCTCTTTAGCCCCGGTCAGCACTTGCGTGAAGCGGAACGACTCATCATTGAATGACTTCGGCAAGGCATCGGCCACCGATGATACCACGTGCCAGCGCAGATAGGTTTTCCAGTCGGCAAGCGGTTCCGACTTCAGCGCCGTGCTGGCTTCTTTCAGGAACTCGGGCTGCCCAACAATTACTTCTTTCGCCGAACCTACGCCAAGCTGCTGCAACAGGCCGGGTACGTTCATGTTCGGGAATTGCTTGTTGGCCTCAGCCACCGTCATTTTGTTGTAGTTGGCATACGGGTCGCGCATGGCTACGCGGTCCTTCGAAGCTTTTGCCAACCGCGTTTCCAGACGCATCACGGTGTTTGCGTTCTTGGCAGCGGTAGCTTCATTATCGCCGAGCAGCTTAAACATATTGGTCAGATATGTCATGTAAGCCGTGCGGATGGTTTTAGAGCGGCCGTCCTCCTTCAGATAGTAGTCGCGGTCGGGCAACGTCAGGCCGCCCTGCGACAGATACACCGCGTACTGGGTGCTGATTTTGCGGTCTTGAGCCACACCTGCGCCGAATACGGAACGGGTCCGCAGCATCTGCTGCCGCGCCAACGACGCCTGCAGACCTTTCAAGTCTTTGATGGCCGCAATGCGGTTTAACTCAGGCTGAAGCGGCTTCAGGCCGGCAGCATCAATAGCAGCCGAATCCATAGCGGAAGCGTAGAAGTCGCCTACCTTTTGCAGGTTGCTGCCTTTTGGGGCGCTGGTATTGGCGGCGGCATCCTGCAGAATCTGGCGCATCACGGCCTCGTTCTGGTTGATGAGCCCGTTCCAAGAGCTCCAGCGCGATTCGGCGGCCGGGATGGGGTTATTCTTCAGCCAAGTGCCGGAAGCATACTGAAAAAAGTTGTCGCAGGGGTCTACCGACGTATCAATATTGGCCGGGTCCAGGCCCACGCCCTTTACTACGGGAGCCGCAGTAGTAGTGGTAGTCGCGGTGGTAGTAGTCGAAGCGGTATCCGAGGTGGTCGGCGTCTTCGACGAGCTACACCCGGCCCAGGCAAAACTCGCCGCGGCCACGGCGGCCAGCGTCAGACTGTTCAGGTTTTTCATATGAACTTGGATGAGTGAAAAGTAGGTTGAGGCAAGAAAGATAAGCGAAAGCGTGCAAATGGATGAGGGCTAAGTTCTACTTTCTCAAATTCAGACAGCTATATACTCCACGGCTTTTCCTTGCTCCCGCCGCCCTCAATTGCGTACTTTGCTACCTATGCCGCCGCTCTTTAATCGTCGCCCCGAGCCAAATTTGCCCCCAGCCGTCCGCCGCTGGCTTTGCCCCTGGCCGAGCTGCTGCTGCGCGTAAAGCAAACCCTCACTGACCGCTTTGCCGAATCATATTGGGTACTCGCCGAAATTGCGGAGCTGACCCCGCCTCGCCACGACGGCGCCCACTGCTACCTCACCCTCACCGACCAGCACCGCACCGGCCGCGGCGCCGAGCTGAAGGCCCAGGCCCGCGCTACCATCTGGAGTCAGCGCTATCAGGCGTTGGCACCAGCTTTTTATGAAGCCACTGGCCAGGAGCTACAGCCGGGCCTGAAGGTGATGCTGCGGGTGCAAATCAAGTTTCATGAGCAGTACGGCCTGAGCCTCGATGTGCTGGCTCTCGACCCGACGTATACCGTCGGCGACCTGGCCCGCCAGCGCCTTGATACCGTGCGCAAGCTCACCGCGAAGGGCCTGCTCGATAGGCAGAAGCGGCTGCCACTTGCCATTGGTCCCCAGCGCCTGGCCGTTATTTCGTCGCCCACGGCCGCTGGCTTTCAGGATTTTATGCAGCAGCTCAGCGAATCGGTGTTTGATTTTTCCGTAACGCTGGTGCCTGCGCTGATGCAAGGCACGGAGGCGCCCGCCAGCATTCGGGCGGCGCTCGACCATATACGGCCCCGGCGACGCTACTTCGATGCGGTGGTTATTATTCGGGCGGTGGGGGAAAAACCGACCTGCTGGCCTTCGACGATTATGGGCTGGCGGCCGCCGTGGGAGCTTTTCCCGTGCCCGTTATTACCGGCATCGGCCACGAGCGCGACGAAGCAGTAGTTGACCTGACGGCGCACACGGCCCTGAAAACGCCTACGGCCGTTGCTATTTTCTTCCTGGATCGCCTGGCTCGCCTCGATGCTGCTTTTGATGGCTACGCCGAGCGTATTCGGGAGCTGTCATTAGGTCAGGTTCAAACCGCTGCCGACCAGCTGCACCGGCTTGTGCGCTACACGCACCAAGCGGCTCAAACGCAGTTTATAGAGCAGCGCACCCTCCTGCATCAGCGCATCCGGCAGGCGGCCACGGCTCCGCGGGCACAGCTGAGGCAGCAGCACCGCATTCTGGATCGGACCCGTCATGTAGCGCAGCGGGCGGCCCAACAGGCGCTGGCTGGTCAGCAACGACAGCTGCGCACGTTTGGCCGGGCCTTGGCCCAACGGTTTCGGCGCCACCAGCAGCGACGCCAATTACAGCTGCTGCGTCGGCGCTACCAGTTGCAGCTGGCCACTGAGCGCCTGCTGCATCGGGCCGAGCTACGACTGGCGCAGTTGCGGCCCGCAGCAGTGCCTGAAGCGCTGGGGGCTTTTTGGCAGGCACTGCAACCGTACTTCCATCACAAGACACTGCTGCTTCCGGCTAAACTCTCAACCCTGGCTTAGCTAGCGTAATACAGTATAAAAGCAGCATAGCCGGCTGTAACGATGCTTTTACTTATAAAAAAAGCCCCCCACTTTATATTTCCATTACTGTGCGGCCTACTTAGTTTGCTAAGCGCTGCCTGACACCTTTCCCCATGACCAACGACCTGACTTATCGCCAAGCTATTGAAGAGCTGGAAACCATTCTGCGAGCCCTCGAAACCGATACAATAGACGTGGACGACCTTACGGCCCGCGTGCAGCGCTCCGCCGAGCTGATCCGGCTGTGCAAGCAAAAGCTCCGCTCCGCCGAATCGGCTATCGACCGTGTGTTTGAAAACCTGGACGACGAAGACGAACTGCAAGAAGATTTCACGGACGAAGATGATGCGGATCAGACTCCTCCCCCGCCCGTTTCAAGTGGTCGGGTCTTGCGTCCTCGTCCTATGGCTCCGCCGCCCGATGCCTCTGGCCAGCTGCCTTTCTAAGTGGCCCTGAGGCACTCCGAATTTGAGTGTGATATGTAATAGCTTATTTTCAAATGATACAGGTGTGGCATGTTTTAATCCAACAGGCCATACTTATATTTGGATCCGCCAATATGCTTATGGTGTATCTGGCTTCATTTCTATTCCTAACACACCTATTTCACACTCACTTTTATGGACGTTACTATACCCCCATTTGACCCCTGCGCCGGCAAACGAATGAAGCTAAAAGATGCGGTTCGCTGGACTGAGAAATTTCGCCGGGACCACAACCAACCAACCGACAAGCCTACATTATCGCACTATTTCGGCAAAGATTTTCTGCTTGATATGCTAAATGAGAAGCCTGAATGTGCCGGTTTGCGCTTCTATCAGGCCATCGATGATTTGGGCGTAGGCCGGGTGGTAGTAGTTGGCGTCGATGACAAAGGCAACGACTTGCTGCCTCACCGTATGAGTGACGGTACTTTACCAGACGACGGAGACGATGCAGTGGGCGATACCCCTATGGGGTGCCCTGATAATTGCGACCCCAATAGTCCGCTGATGCAGTAGCACTACTGTTATTTACGACCAATCAAATTACTATGGACTCTTGGGCGCGGCTTCATCTCGTTAATCGGGTTTTAGAGGCCGCGCCTTTGTTGCCGTTTGCGGTGGCTTTTCTAAGGCGGCGCAATATTCCTTACAAGCTCAAGCCAGTCTACTACTACATTGGCGCCGAAGCATTTTTCTTTTTTTTAGATAGAATAAGTCGAATCACAATTCATAACAACATCTATATCTATCACTTAGGCACGCTTCTGCTCGTTTTTTTCGTAGCTCAGACATACCGCCGCCTGCTACCTCCTAGTCGCGTTCGAGCAGCTATTCCGATAAGCTTAATTCTCTTTTCAGGAGTTGCCTTCCTAGATGCCGCTTTCTTAAGTGGCTTGTTCACTTATCTCAATACCTATTCGCATTCTTTTGGCTGCACTATTCTTATTGTTTTGGCATTGGTTCATATTTCCCATTTAATTAACTCATCCCCCTATACTGCGCTGGAAAAACAACCAGACTTCTTTTTGAGTGTGGCGGTGCTACTATACAGTTCGTGCTCAATTATCTCTTTTGTAGCAGTCAAAACAATCTATATTTCTGACTATGACTATCATACAAGGCTGAATTTAGACAGGCTTTTTACTACGCCAGATGTACTGCTTTTTGCCATTGCTATGGCGCTATTAGCTTGGATGTTCGCCTTTTATCCGCTTAGCACTGCTCCCCGCCGTGCCCTGCCTAAATGGCTGCATTACAGTAGTTGGCAGCCGCGCCCTTTCCGCTTGCTGTACCAGCCGCTTTCTGAGCAGCTACGGAATGAGGAACTTCGAAAGTGTTAGGTATTTAACATTCGCTCTTAGTTACCTTTATCCGTACTATGGGGGCATTTCTCCATATTCTTGGCTGTTGTTTTAATCTAATACTTTCTTCCCACTAAGTACGCGTCTGTTAGCAGATGGTGAGACTTGGTGAAGTTGCCCATTATGTCGAAGGAGCTTATTGCCCTCCTGCTTATCACACCCATTCTGCTGCTGCTGGCCGGCGGCATTGTGACGTTTGTGATCCGGGATCAGCGGCGGCGCATGCGACAGCAGCTGGAGTTGCAGAAGATGCGCGAAGATGGTCAGCAACAGGCACTTGAAGCCGCTCTGCTTGCCCAGGAAGAAGAGCGCCAGCGCATTGCTGCCGATCTGCATGATGGGGTGGGCACCACACTGGCCATTGCCAAAATGCACTTGCACTCTCTCGGCGACCCCGCCCGCACAAAGGAAGCCACCGATCTGCTCGACCAGGTAATTACGGAGGTGCGACGGATTTCTCGTAATCTGTTGCCGGCAGCTTTACAGAAGTTCGGGCTGCCCTTCGCGCTGGATGCGCTGGCCCGCACCGTACCGCCTGATGCGCAAACGAAGGTCTTTATAGAGCAGGAAGGCACCCCCCGCCGCCTCGATCCTGCCCTGGAATTGATTGTGTACCGCATTGCGCAGGAGCTGCTGGGCAATGGCCTCAAACATGCACAAGCCGATACGTTGCGCATTGCTGTTAACTTTCAAGAGCAGCAGCTCAGCTTACATTACAGTGATGATGGAATAGGATTTAACCCCATTGCCAACGAGAGTGTGCCCGCCCCCGGCACCCGTACTGGGCTGGGGCTTACCAACTTACGAAGCCGGGTGGCCGTGCTGCGCGGCACCCTTCACCATGAGTCTGCTCCGGGCGATGGTACTCGGGTTTGGATTACACTCCCAATTCCCTATCTTGTTAATGATCAGGCAAATATAAATGCACATATCCATGAATAGTGATATTATTCGCGTCGCGGTTGTTGATGACCATTTGTTATTTCGTAAAGGTTTACGGGCTTTGGTTAGTGGTTTTACTGGTATGGAGGTCCTGTTCGAAGCCGGCGACGGACAAGAGCTTCTGGAGCGATTGGACTTTGGGGTAGTGCCCGACGTGATTCTGATGGACTTGCAGATGCCCGTGCTCGACGGTTTGCAAACGATTCGGCTGCTTCGGGTTCAATACCCGTATGTGCGGGTCATTATTATTTCTATGCATGATGAGCCTGAATTGATCGACAATCTGCGGGCCGAGGGCGCGCATGGCTATCTGCTCAAAAACGCGAACCCGGAAGAGGTGCGGAAGTCTATCGAAGTTGTTATTCGTCAGAAGATAGCCCGGCCTGCTTCGTTGCTTAAGAAATGATTCATAATATATTACTGCTTCACTAAAAAGCCCCCAGCAAATATCTGGGGGCTTTTTAGTGAATTCGCCAGCTGATTTTGCGTGGTCAGCGGCTGGCGCTACATACTAGATTAACTCCTGCGCTGGGTCCCAGAAGACCTTTTTAAAATCCTGCACCTGATCGTCGGCTACCCGTACGCCTTCGGCTTCCAGTGTTTCCTGCATGGCGGTAGGCGTAGCAAAATGGTGGCGCCCCGTAAGCAAACCGTTCCTATTGACGACGCGTTGGGCCGGTACCTGCTCCAGTCCGCGGGCCGGCACGGCAGCAATGAGGGCATACCCTACCATACGCGCCCCGTGGCGGGCACCGAGGTAGTGCGCGATAGCGCCGTACGTACTCACCCGGCCGGGCGGAATCAGCCGAACAACTTCGTGCACATCCTGAAAAAAATTGCGCTGGCTGTCTGCCTGTTCTTTGGGTGTGTTCATAGGGCAAAGTAAACGGAAAACCGCGTCCAAACCGGCCAGCAAAACAAGCTCCACTGTAGCAAAATACCGTTTTTTTATACTAACCCGACTCCCCTTACAGTCGTACCATAGCAGGACGAGGCTTAGCAAGAGCCTCGTTTTGTTTCTCGTTTTAATTCCTCAACCCATCCAACCTAACAAACTGCTATGTTCGACAAACTAGAAAGCCTCGACGATTTATTCGAAATGCAACTCAAAGACCTTTACAGCGCCGAGAATCAGCTGGTGAAGGCCCTGCCAAAAATGGCGGCTGAAGCTAAAGATGGGCGTTTGCGCCAAGGTTTTGAGAAGCACCTGCAGGAAACCAAAAACCAGGTGGCCCGACTGGAGCAAATCGGTAAGGCAATGGACCTGAAGCTGAGCGGCCACACCTGCAAAGCAATGGAAGGACTGATTGCCGAAGGCAATGAAACCATGTCGGAGAATGCAACCGACGAAGTAATGGACGCTGCCCTGATTGCCTCCTCCCAGCGCATCGAGCACTACGAAATTGCTGGCTACGGTACGGCTGCTCACTACGCCGAGCGCCTGGGCCACAGCGAAGCGGCTTCTTTGCTCCGTCAGTCATTGCAGGAAGAGCAACTGACTGATACCAAACTCAACGACCTGGCGAAGAACTACCTGAACCAGAAGGCGATGTAAGCTTTCTGAATATTTTTACAAAAAAGCCTGCAACCTGCAGGCTTTTTTTGTGTCATAAGTGGCTAGGCGAACCATTTTAAAAAGGGCAGCTAATGCCACTGGGGGGCAAAATCGGCTTGCGGATACTTTATCTGAACCACTTATTTACCCCTCCCGACGGCTACAACTAAACTTACGAAGGGGCCGCGGCGTTGATATACATCGCTGCCCCAAAGGTCTTTATAACACTGATACTGAGTTGGGAATAGCTCCCTCATCACATGCAAACTAAGGAGAAAGAAGTACTTGTGCCCGAAGAGATAGAAGAGTCGCGCCCCGGGCGCAGAATACTCTGGATTGTCCTGACTGTAGCAGCCATTGCCGCAGCGGTTTTTGTTAAGATGCGTTACTTTCCTTCCCCCACGGCGGGTGGAAAAGGAGGTCCAGGGGGCAAAAGTGCTCCGGGCGGTGGCCGTGGGGGCGCGGGTGGCGGTGGAGGCGCTAAAGCTCCAGTGCAGGTGTATGTGGTACAACCCACCAATTTATCTGATCAGGTGGCCGCTACCGGCTCAGTTCTCCCCGACGAATCGGTAGTTATTAAAAGCGAGCTTTCTGGCAAAATCACCAGCCTGAACATCAGGGAAGGCCAGCCGGTGAAGAAAGGCCAGTTGCTTTTCAGCATCAATGCCGATGAAGCGCAGGCAGCTATTCGCAAGCAGGAATACAATATTAAGCTCTACCGCGACCAGGAGCGGCGCCAGCGCACGCTGCTGGAGAAGGAATATATCAGTGCTCAGGAATATGAGCAGGCCAATAACCAGTACCTCACGGCCCAATCGGACTTGCAGGCGCTACGGGCCACCCTCGACCGCGCTTTCGTACGTGCTCCCTTCGATGGAGTGCTTGGCCTGACGACTGCCACCGTTGGCACTTATGTGAGCCCTGGCTTTGAAATCACGACGCTTTCCCGCGTGCGGCCCGTCAAGATTGACTTTGCCGTGCCCGGCCGCTTTGCTAACAATGTGCGCGTCGGCGACGTGGTGAAGGTGACTGATGAAGGTACCAATAAGCAGTACGACGCTAAGGTTTACGCCATCGATCCTCAGATTGACCCCGTAAGCCGCACCCAACCCGTGCGTGCCCGCTACGCCAACACCAAAGACGAGCTGCGTCCCGGCGCTTTCGTAAAAGTGAACCTGCAGCTCGGCGCATCAACTGATGCTTTGCAGGTGCCCACCGAGGCCGTGATTCCGGAAGCCAGCGGCTACAGTGTGTACACGGTAGAAAACGGGAAAATGGCCCCCAAGAAGGTAAAAATCGGTATTCGCTCTGATAAAGTGATTCAGATAACCGATGGCTTGGCCGTAGGTGACTCCGTGATTCGAACCGGTATTCTACAAGTGAAGCCCGGCGACGCTGTACGCGTGATTAAGTAAGCCTACCTCTGCTTTTATAAGCGGGGGGCTTTTTTACTCTTCCAATCCTTATGAGCTTATCCTCAACCAGTATCAACCGGCCCGTTCTCGCCATCGTGATGAGCCTCGTCATCGTGATATTTGGCGTTATTGGGTTCCGGTATTTAAGTGTTCGGGAATATCCCAGCGTTGATCCGCCTATTATCACTGTTTCGGCCAGCTACACCGGTGCTTCGGCCGATGTAATGCAGGGACAGGTAACGGAGCCGTTGGAGGAAGCCCTGAACGGCATTGCCGGTATCAAAAACCTGACTTCTAACTCCCGCGACGGTCGTACCCAGATTACGGTAGAGTTTGACCTCGATGCCGACCTGGAAACCGCTGCCAACGACGTGCGCGACAAGGTTTCGGGTGCTCAGGGCCGCCTGCCCCGCGATATAGATCCGCCGGTAGTTAGCAAGGCCAACGCCGACTCGCAGCCCATTGTAATCACTTACCTGAGCTCGAATCGGCGCAACCTGCTGGAGTTGACTGACTATGCCAACAATACCCTAAAGGAGCGCCTCCAAACCATTCCGGGCGTATCGGAAATCCGGGTGTACGGCGAGCGCAAGTACTCTATGCGTCTGTGGCTGGACCCAGTGAAGCTATCGGCCCTGGGCGTGTCGCCTGTTGACGTGCAAGCGGCCCTTAGCCGTGAAAACGTGGAATTGCCCAGCGGTGCCGTAACGGGCCAGAATACGCAGCTCACCCTGCGGACTATGGGCCGCCTTACTTCCGTTGAGGAATTCAACAATCTTATAATTCGGAAAGACGCTTCTTCCCTGGTACGGCTTTCCGACATTGGCTACGCTGAACTGTATCCAGAGAACGATCAAACGATTTTCCGGGTGAACGGAACCCCCGGAGTAGCCTTGGCCGTGGTACCACAGCCGGGTTCCAACCAGATCGATATTGCCGATGAGTTCAACAAGCGCATTGAGCTTTATAGCAAGGATTTGCCGAATGATTTAAAACTTCAAACGGGTGTTGACTACTCTATCTTCATCCGTCAATCTATTGCCGAAGTAGAGCACACAATTATCGAAGCCTTTGTGCTGGTGGTTGTTATAATCTTTCTATTTCTGCGCGATTGGCGCTCCACCCTTATTCCGGTGGTGGCCATTCCGGTGTCCTTGGTGGGTATATTCTTCGTAATGTACTTGCTAAACTTCTCCATCAATGTGCTCACGCTACTGGCCATTGTACTGGCTATTGGCCTGGTGGTAGATGATGCCATTGTGGTACTGGAAAATATCTATTCCCGCATTGAAGACGGCGAAGACCCTAGAACGGCCGCCATCAAAGGCTCCGAGGAAATCCTGCTGGCTGTAGTCAGCACGACGGTGGTGCTGGCGGCGGTATTCCTGCCCGTGGTTTTCCTGACAGGTATTACGGGGCGCCTTTTCCGCGAATTCGGGATTGTGGTGGCCGGTTCGGTACTGATTTCCGCTTTTGTCTCGCTCACGCTTACGCCCATGATGTGCTCGGTGCTACTGAAGCGTCAGGAAAAGCACAACTGGTTTTATCGCAAGACGGAGCCGTTTTTTGAGCGCATGACTTCCGGCTATGAAAACAGTCTCAACACCTTTCTGCGCAACCGCTGGATGGCGTGGGTGATGGTGGTAGGCACGGGCGTCGGTATTTGGGGCTTCCTGCAACTTATCCCTTCCGAATTGGCCCCCGTGGAAGATCGTAGCCGGATCAACATCAACGCTACCGGGCCAGAAGGAGCCTCGTTTGAGTACATGGAGGATTATATGGCCGATCTTACGAAGCTCATTACCGACTCGGTCAGCAAGGAAAATTTAAACAGTGTCTATACGGTCACCTCTCCCGGTTTCGGCGGTGGTAGCAACTCAGGTATTGCCCGCGTGATGTTGGTTGAGGCCGATAATCGGCCGCTAAACCAAGACCAGATTGCGGCTACCTTATCGAATGGAGTGAAACGCCTTTCCGCAGCGCGTACTTCGGTTTCGCAGGATCAAAGTATCGGTAATGGCGGGGGCGGCTTACCGGTTCAGTTTGTTATTCAAACCCAGGATTTTGAGAAGCTGCGGACGGCAGTGCCGAAATTCTTGGCGGCAGCCCGCGAAGACCCTACTTTCCAGTTTGTGGACGTCAACCTGAAGTTTAATAAGCCAGAGCTTCGCATTACCATTGACCGCGAAAAGGCGCAGAGCTTAGGCGTATCGGTGCAGAGCATCAGCCAGACTCTTCAAGCGGGCTTGAGCGGACAGCGTTACGGCTACTTTATTCGGGGCAGCAAGCAGTACCAAATCATTGGTCAAGTAGCCCGCGAAGATCGGAATCAACCCTTGGATGTGCGTCTGCTGTCGGTGAAAAGCACCGACGGCACACTGGTGCAATTGGACAACGTGATTCGCCTGACAGAAAGTAGCACGCCGCCGCAGCTCTACCGTACGAACCGCTACAACTCGGCTACTTTTTCTGCTTCGCTGGCACCTGGCCAGACACTCGGTGGTGGTATTGCCGCCATGCAGGCAATTGCCGATAAGCAGCTGGACGAAACCTTTTCTACCGAGCTTTCAGGTGCTTCCCGCGACTTCCAGGAAAGCTCTTCTTCCCTGGTTTTTGCTTTCGGCTTAGCGCTGGTACTCATTTATCTGGTGCTGGCGGCGCAGTTTGAGAGTTTCCGCGACCCACTGATTATCATGGTGACGGTGCCGTTGGCATTATCGGGGGCCCTGTTGAGCTTGTGGTACTTCAATCAGAGCCTGAACCTGTTTTCGCAAATCGGTATCATCATGCTTATCGGGCTGGTGACCAAGAACGGTATCCTGATTGTGGAGTTTGCTAACCAGCGCGTAGAGCAAGGGGCCGACTATATGACGGGCTTGATAGAAGGCTCGACTGCCCGTCTGCGGCCCATCCTGATGACCAGCTTATGCGCCATCCTGGGTATTCTGCCTATTGCCATCGCTACCGGTGCGGGCGCGCTTAGCCGCCGGGCCATGGGTATCGGGGTGGTTGGGGGCTTTTTTTCGCCACTGGCCTCACGCTGTACGTGGTACCGGTAATGTACTCGTATTTTGCCACGGCTAAGAAGCACAGCAAAAAGCAGGAAGAGGTTGAGAAAGCCTTAGCCGCCTGATAACTGCCCCCAGGGTGCTCATCCGAGGTAGCGGTTGATACGTAGCCCTGACGGCCCATATTTTTTAGTAGTCTGCCTTTTCTTGGTAAGAATGTCCTTGTTTTCCCGTTCGCTGTTTTTCTCTTTTTTGCTGTTCAGTATTTCGCCGCTGGCGTGGGGGCAACAAGACCAGACTGCTAAGCCCCAAACCGTAGCTCCTGCCCCGCCGCTCACCTTGCAGCAGGCCATTCAGATTGGGTTGGAAAACAACTACGGCATTCGGCTAGCGCGCACCGACGAGCAGATCGTCAGCAATAACGTGACGCGCGGCAATGCGGGTCAGCTGCCGGCCGTGAACGGAAATTTCACCCGCACCTTCAACATTAATGATGTACGTCAGCAACTCGGTGACCAGCCCCCGCGGATTTCCAACGGGGCCGAGTCGAACTTTCTTAACGCCAACGTAGCGCTCAACTGGACTATTTTTGATGGCCTCGGCATGTTCATCGCCTACGACCGTCTGAAAGCCTTGGAGCGCCAGCAGCAGATAATCACGCGGGCGACCATTGAGGAGAGCGTGGCCAACATCACCGACGCGTACTTCAACGTAGTGCGCGAGTCGGGCAAGATTCGCTCGCTGGAAGAAGCGCTCAACATCGGACAGCAGCGCATTGACCTTACGCAGGGCCGCGTAGACGTGGGCGTGAGTGCGAAAGTAGAAGTGCTGACGGCCCGCGTAGACTATAATGCCGACCGTTCCTTGCTCCTGCAACAGCAGGAATTGCTGAATACCGCAAAAATTAACCTCAATAGTCTCATCGGCCGCACCACCCTTACCGACTTTCAGCCCATCGACTCGATTGTGGTGGTGACGGGCTTGCAGGCGGAAGAAATTGTACAGGGCGTAATTGACCAAAACCCACGATTGCAGCAGGCACGCCTCGGCGTGGACGTGGCCCGCTACGAGCGGCGCCTGGTGCGCTCGGCGCGCTGGCCCCGCGTGAACCTCACGAGCGGTTACGTTCTGTCGCGCAACATCAATAACGCCGCTTTTTTCGGTACACAGCTGGCTACCAACATTAGCCGCAACGCGGGGCTGAACTACGGAGTGACGGCGACTGTGCCTCTTTTCAACGGCTTCGAGCAGCGCCGCCTAGAGCAGAATGCCCGCGTAATTGAGGAGCAAAGCCAGCTGCTGCTCGATCAGACCCGCCTGAACCTAGATGCTGAAACCGAGCAGGCCCTGAACCGCTACCAGAACCGCCTGCAACTGTTACAGCTGGAGGAAGAAAACATTCTGCTGGCCCGCGAAAACATAAACATTGCCCTGGCCCGCTACCGCCTGGGTCTGCTCACGCCCCTGGATTTGCGCGTGGCTCAGCGCAGCCAACTCGATGCCGAAGTGCGTTTGCTTGACATTCGCTACCAAGCTAAGCAGGCCGAAACCGCTCTGCGTCGCCTTAGCGGATATCTGGTGCAGGAAGCTACTTCCCGACCCTAGCCGAGCAGAAGCCCAAAAAAGCCCCTAGATTGAATCAGGCGCAAATACAAGCGTGTTTAGGGATTTGATTTCCCTGTCATGCTTCGACAAGCAAATGCCAGATAAAACACGACGCAAACGACGTTGCGTGAATTCTCTGATACGCTCTAAGCAAACAGCCTGAGGGCAACACGCGTTGGGTCTGTTTACCGGCTAAGGCTTCTCTTCCTTCACTACGGGCGCCTGCATGTTTCGCAGCTCTTCGAGTGCTGCGCGGGTTTTTTCCAGGTTCTTGGCTTCCTTTTCCTCCTCATCCACGGGCAGCTTCGACATATCACCAAAGAAAGCCAGGATGTTCTGCCGCTGTGGGGCCGAGATGTTGTCGAACTTCTTGTCGGCGAGTTTGCGCACCCATTCCCCGTAGGTTTCGTCGGCGAGAGCATACTCGCCCGCGCGTGTGGGACGCCCGGTATCGAAGTCGGCATTCGGCAGTGGGGGCGATTTAGCCGTTTGTTCCTGCTGCGCCAGGTTGCAATACTCCCTCATCACGATGCGGACGCTTTTCTTAAACAGCTCTTGCGCCTCAGGAGTAGGCAGTTTGAAGGCGAAAGGCTGCAGGGGGCCAATTTTGGGCAGCACCCGCACCACCAGCGATAACATCCGGGCTCCAAACCCAGGCTTCTGGTAGTCAGTGCCATACTGGCGGCGATATTCCCGCTCACTTTGCCGGTACATATAGTCGCGGCGCCGGGCCCGGGGCTCAGCTTCCTGATTTCGTCGCGCTCGGCGTGCCAGGCCGCGCGGGCGGCAATCGGAATGAGCTGGCGCACGGCAAAGCGGTAGCTGCCCACCGCCAAGTCTACATTGGCTAATACCTGCCCCAACTCCAAGCCATAGGTTTTCAAAAAAGCGCGCTCCAGAACGGGTTTGCTCACCTGAAAACCAATAAAGCTTTGGTAGTCGGCCGAGCGATACCGACCACTGGCCAACTGCACCACATCGAAGGCAAACTCGAGCTGAGTATGCTGCACGGGCGCTTCGTGGTAGGTAATAGCCGAACCAAACTTAGCCTTCAGATCGGGGTACACGGAGGCCATAGCTACGTTGGTACCCGCCGGATGGCCTTTGATATCAGCTACATAATGAGCCAAGGCACCCAAAGCGAAAGCATACTCATTGCGGTCATGGGCCTCATCGAGCAGATTGCGCACGAAGTCGCCGCTGCGTACGTAATGTGTCAGATTGGTAAATAACTTAGAGCCAAATGGATAAAAGCCCATATCCTGAATAATTGCCCCCCCGTAGGCGTATGACTTGGCCTCTATCCACTCCTCGCGGGTGGCAGCGCCAAAGCGGCTTTTAATAAGCGGCACTAGGCACACGTCAAACGTCGAATCGATGTTGGCCTGATGAGTGAGTACAGAGTAGGCAGAAGCGGATGGCGCACAAAACAACAGAGCTGCCAGAGCGGAAAAAAGCCATTTCAGCATAGTAGTGTTTAGAAGCAAGAGGTAAGGTGCTGAAAGTTGGACTTTTAGAATAGGCAGTACGCGAAAGCTGAACAGGAGTTATCTAACCCCTACACCTATTTCGCTGCTTTGTCTATTTGGCTTAAAAAGCACTGGGGGCATTTTTATCTAAAGATACCGGCCTTCTTGATTTGTGCGCCATATGCCGCTTTTATCGACTACGAAGAGCAGAGGTTTATTCCACTTTATCAGCAATAACCTCGGGTACGCCAAAGCTGCTGAGCATGCCATCAACCACGGCCACGCGCCACACCCGAAACACCGAGTAGCGTAGGTCGCGGTCTATCTGTACCGGGCCGGGCTCCAGACGCTGACTGGGTTTGCGCGGATTATTATCGCGCACGATGAAGGTGTTGGTCAGCAAGGAGCCCGCGCGGGTGAGCAGATTTTTCTTATCGGGGCCCGGTTTCTTTTTCAACAACGAAACTTTCAGATCTGAGTAGCGCGCCCACAGCGTGCCATTGGCGCCCTGCTTAGTAAACTGCACCTTACACAGAATTCGCTCCACGCGGCCTTTGTCAAAACGAATGAACGCCGCAGGTTCGCTCACGGAATTCAGAATAGCAAAGGGCGCCGGCCCGAAGCTCCCGGTAAAGCTGTGCCCACCCTGGGGGTCGCGCAGATTGAAGCGAAACACGCCTTCCACCAGACATTTATCTTGCAGCCATCCTGACACGCGCCCGATACTTGGGTGGGCAGCAGCAACGGCGGGAACATTGGTCAGATGCGTAATGCTGGCGTTGAACCGGGTGAGAGTAAATATGCCCGGCACGGAGCCGCCCTTGACGATTTCGGCGCTGCGAAAGTTGAAGTTGACGATTCGGGCCAGCGCTACATTCAAGCGAAAAGGCAGCTTTTGCAGCTGCTCCGGCGTAACGGAGGAAGGCCGCGCCGGCTGCGGATAATTGGCGTTGCTGGTTACCTGAAAACGCGGGTTGCGCAGCTCCAGCAAACCCGCCACCAGGTTTCCTTCGCGTGCTAATAGGCCATAATCGAGGCCCGCGAGCCGTAGCTGCGGAATCTGGACGACCATGCGGGGCACAGACTGGGCTTTGCGGAGGGCAAACTCCGGCGTACTCATGGTGGGTGTAAGCGTCAGGCCATCAGCCTGGGCCAGGCCCGTGCTAGTATCCAACACCAGCTTTTCGTAGCGGGCCCGGTAATAAGGAGCATCGATCAGGCCCGTAGCAGGCCCGGTGCTTACCCGCCAGGCGCGGGCATAGAAAATGCGCTTTGTATCGAGGGCGCTCAGCGAATCAACCCATAAATCATTGCCTTTTACTTCAATGGCCCGAACTACAGGCGCCACGCTCAGGCCGGGCAGCCGCATTTGCCCCCAGATAAGGCTACGTAGCGCAAAACGCACCGACGCAACCAAGGCGGCAGCTGCTCATGTATCGCTTTGGTTTTGGTGGGCTGCTTGCTGGTGCTGGCGATAAAAGTAACGTCGGGAGCCGTGAGGATAAGCGAATCGGCTTGTAGCTGCTGCCGGGCTAGCTGCATTGCTTTCAGGCCCGTGAGGCGCAGGCGGGGCAAAGCGAGCGTAAGCCGTGGCGCGGATCCAGTGCTGGTATTCTGCACCGGCTGCACTCGCAGAGAATCCAGTTCCAGCCGCTGCCGATCTGTGGAAAAGCGGAGGGCTCCGAAGCTCCCTTTATGCTGCCGGGCCTGCCCCTCCACATTGGCGAGGTGAAATGCGAGGCTGCGCGCATACCCTAGTCGCTGCGAGTCTTGGGCACCGGCCGCGCTAATAAGAATATCGCGCGCTATCAGATCTGCGCGGCGCAGTGTAGCTATGGGTTGTTGAGCAGGCGAATAATTGCCCCCCAGATTAATCAAAACAAGATTTTCTACCCGAATCCCTTCCATTTGCAGCGGCAGCTGCTCGTGCAGTGCTTTAGATGAACCGGGAGATCTGGGGGCATTTTACCAACTCCCAGACGCGCGTTTTGCACGAGCACGGTATCCAGGGGCACTTCCTTGCGCCGCAACAAAGCCAGCAGCCCGATTCCTTGCAAACGCACCAACTCAACATCGGCCCGCAGGCGGGGAAGCCGGCTGTGGTTGGCAGGTGTGGCAGCAGAGCGCAGCCGGAGCCCCCGCAAGGTCAGTGAGCGGTGCCATAAGCTGGTTTTCAGCTCTCCTATCTGTAGTTGGTAATAGCCTTTAGAAGCCGTTGTGACCTGACGCTCCAGCGTGCGGCGCAGCCAGGGATCAAGCAAAAAAAGTACGGTGCCAACCACCGCCACAAGTATGACGGCTGCTATAAGCAACCCTTTGCCCCACCGCCGCGACTTTTTCTGGGCTATAGGTGGAGCCAGGACGGACGCAGAACTGGTGTTATCAGGCACAGTTTGGTTTGTAAAGCTCACTAAACGGCAAACTCCACGTTTGTGGCCATTGTTTACATTAAAATACTCAAGGTATCATCTAGTATCTTAACCGGATAAGACAAAAATTTAGCAATCGGCCACGCCAGATGCGACTCCCTAATTTTCAGTTGTGCTTCGTACCAAAGCCGCACCTACCACGTTTAGTCACTATGTCATTCATCAAGCTCCTTATAATCAGCTCATTCTTGCTACTAGCTACGCCGGGCCAGGCCCAGCAAGTGGAAGTAGTAAAGTTTCCGGCCTTGCAAAAGCGCCTGAGCCAGCCCAACGATACAACGTATGTGGTCAATTTCTGGGCAACGTGGTGTGGCCCCTGCATTAAGGAGCTGCCATATTTTGAACAGGCCAATAAAACCTACGCCGGCCAAAAAGTAAAGGTGCTGCTGGTAAGTTTGGACTATGCTTCTCAGCTGGATAAAAAGGTAAAGCCGTTTGTGCAGAAGCGTGGGCTTAAGTCGGAAGTGCTGCTGCTCAACGAAACGGACCCGAACACCTGGCTCGGTAAAGTAGATGATAATTGGTCGGGGGCAATTCCTTTTACGCTGATGCTCAACAACAAAAAACAAAAGCGCGCCGGCTTCGAGCAGGAGTTTACCCAAGCCGAGCTAACCGCGCAGCTCACCAAGTTTTTGCGCTAGCCAGGTGGTCTGGCGCGTATTTTTCCACTTTTAACCCGTTTGCCTCCCGATGAAAAAGCTAACCTCCTTCTTCGTCCTTTGCTTCGGCCTCGTGTTGCTGAGCGCTTTTGTCCGGCCTTCCGGCGGCTATCAGGTAGGCGACACCGCCACCGACTTTAAGCTAAAAAACGTGGACGGCAAGCTCATGTCGCTGGCCGACAACAAGGCGGCCAAGGGCTTTATCGTGGTGTTTACCTGCAACACCTGCCCTTACGCTCAGGCCTATGAAAGCCGCATTATTGATCTGCACAAGAAATTTGCCCCCCAGGGCTACCCCGTAGTGGCCATCAACCCCAACGACCCAGCCGTAGCGCCCGGCGACTCGTTTGAGAAGATGCAGGCCCGCGCCACCAGCAAAAAATACCCCTTCCCCTACCTGCTCGATGAAACGCAGAACGTAGCGCAGACTTATGGTGCTACGCGCACACCTCACCTCTACGTGCTCACCCGCCATGGCAACGCTCTAAAAGTGGCCTACATCGGTGCCATAGATGATAATTCGGAGGAGCCTACGGCCGTGAAAACCAAGTACGTAGAGAATGCCCTCACCGATATTATGGCTGGCAAACCTGCTGCTACCAACTCAACGAAAGCCGTTGGCTGCACTATTAAGTGGAAAAAAGCTTAAAAAAAGCCCCCAGCGATAATAAATACGCCTACTTTAGAAGTAAAAGAAAAGCCCCCCGCTTCCAAAATGGAAGCGGGGGCTTTTTGTAGAGAGCGAGGGATTCGAACCCCCGGAGGTTTAACCCTCAACGGTTTTCAAGACCGCCGCAATCGACCACTCTGCCAGCTCTCTAGGTCACGCGTACTAACTGTTCTTGCAGAGAGGGGGGGATTCGAACCCCCGATACCGTTGCCGGTATAACGGATTTCGAATCCGTCGCATTCGACCACTCTGCCACCTCTCTAACGTTCCCCCAATTAGGCGGTTTGGGGACGGCAAAAGTAAGAGGCAATTGACAATTAGCAATAACTACAGCGTAATTATAGTAGAAATTTTACGCTTTGTGCCTTTTATGCTTTTCCAACCGCTGCCAGATGCCGGCCGCTCAGGGCTACTGGCAGGTTTGCAACGGTTCGCAAACGCCCCGTAACGGCATCAATACTGACGTTTACCTCGAAGCCCAGAATCAGAGTCATGCACACAAAATCCAGCCACACCATAAAGCCCACCAGCGTACCTATAGAGCCATAAAAGTGGTTGTAGCTGTCAAAAATCTTGATGTATAGAATGAACAGAAAGGACACCAGAAAGATCAGCAGCGTAGCTACTACAGCGCCTGCCGACAGGAAGGGCCATTTGTCGTGCACGGGCGGCACGTAATAATAAATCACGCATGTAACGAGAAGAAACAGCCCGGCCACTGACCCATATTTCAGTAAACTAATGAGCTGATTAGTCAGCTCAGCAGGCACTATTTCGTAGAATACCAGCGTGTCGATGATGTAAGTGCCGAAGAAAATGCCCGCTATGGCGAACAATAGCACGAACGACAGCACGATGGTCAGCAGGGTGGCAATGACACGCTTGCGCACGTAGGTTCGGCGCTTGAACGACGGATATTTCTTCTCGAATGCATCCAACAGGGCCATAATGCCATTGGAGGATAGCACCAGGGCCGTCAGAAAACCAAAAGACAGCAACCCGCCGTGCGGAATATTGATGATATCTTCAATGGTATCGGCGGTGGCTACATACATTTCGCGGGCATGATATCGCGCAGAAACTGCAGAATATCAATGTTTAGCTGCGGAATAGGGATATAGGGAATGAGCGTGAACAGGAAGATGATAGTGGGAAAAATGGCGATGGTGAAGTTGAACGCCATATAGCTGGCCCGCTTGGTAACGCTGTCCAGCTTCAACTCCTGAATCATACGGTCGAGCACATCATATACCGACGCCTGGCCGTGGTTGAAGCGCAGGCGCTTGAGCCACACGATGAACTTGCGGTATGAACGCCGGCGGCGCACCTCGGAGTAGTGGTAGCGGCGAACGGGGTTTCTCATAGATCAACGGTCAACGTACAATCGGCATAACAATTTGTCCCCCAGAAGGTGTTCATTGCTTCTTACTTTCCTTCTTTGCCGCCGTTTTTCACAAGTAGAAGCTGCTTGGAAATGAGAGCTATTACTTATTCTTTTTGGGAGCAAATGCCGCTGGCGCAGGCGCGTCGGGGGGCAATTTGGACGATGCAGGCGTTAGCGGCCCAGCCTTTTCGTCGTCGGTAAAGTAAGGCGCGAGCTTGTTTAGGATAGCCTCCGGGATAGGAACCGGCCGCCCCGTCGCTGTGCTTACAAACACCATCAGCGTGTGGCCTTCGGTGAGCAACTCCAGGGCTTCATTGTAAATCTCGTACTCGAATAACACTCTCGACCCTTCCGCCGGCTGGCGCAGCATTAGTCGCACCGTCAGCAGGTCGTCGTAGCGGGCGGGCCGGCGAAACCGGGTGCGTATCTCTCCTACCGGCATGCCAACTCCATCAGCCTCCAAATCTTTATACCGGATTCCTAATTGCCGAAAAGCTTCCGTACGGGCTACTTCGAAGTAAGCGGCATAGTTGCCGTGGTACACGTAGCCCATCTGGTCGGTTTCGGCATAGCGGACGCGGATTTGGATGTCGGAAGTGTACATAGTTATTCCTCTGTTAAGCTGTACATCTCAACTAAGTTGAGTAAGTAATGACCTTGAATTTTCAATTCGCTTGTGTTTATAATAATTACCAAAAACACGTTTTTGTCTTGCGTCCCAATGAACACATGCTCAAAAAGTCCATTAGGATTTAGATAAACATATACTACATCCATAATTTCAAATCCATCCAAATCAATAGCTGGTATCACGTCAACATACGGCCATATATCTACTATTTGCTCTGCCGTACTAGTAACATCTTGCATTGGTGATTGAAAGGTTTGATTGTAATCTTCCAAACTCAACTTATTCGTAATCACCTTAATCCCGAGTAAAAAATATTTACTTATTGTTTACCAAAACGAAGCTCAGTTACTTCATAATGCCGCTCCGCGTGAGAGCAGCCTGATAACGGCGGGCATTCAGTAGGTGGTCGCGCTCGTTGGTGGCGAAGGCGTGGTAGCCGCTGAAGTCCTCTTTGGCGCAGAAATAAATGTATTGGTGCTTTTCGGGGTTGAGCACGGCATCGATGCTAGCAATGCTGGGCAAGTTGATGGGTCCGGGGGCAAACCTTTGTATTTGTACGTGTTGTATGGCGAGTCTTTGGCCAAGTGTACGTTGAGTACGCGTTTGATGCCGAAGTCGCCGTTGGCGTATACCACCGTGGGGTCGGCCTGGAGCAGCATGCCGCGCTCTAAGCGGTTGAGGTAAACACCAGCCACGCGTGGGCGCTCGTCGGCGTGCTGCTGCTGCTCGGCTTCCACGATGCTGGCCAGGGTGCTTACCTGAGCCCGGGTCAGGCCCAGCGCTTTGGCTTTGGCGTCGCGGGCCGGGGTCCAGAACTTTTCGTACTCCTTTTTCATGCGCTGCATGAGGTTTTCGGCCGAAGTATTCCAGTACAGCTCGTAGGTATTAGGGATAAACATGCCCAGAATACTTGTCGTGTCGAAGCCCAGGGAGCGGGTGTAGCTGGGGCTACTGAGCAGGCTATCGAACTCGTGCGGCCGGGCGTCGATGGTGGTGCCGAGCTTCTTGGCCAAATCTTGGCGCAGACGGATATTCTGAAAAGTCAGGCTGAGCGGCGACTGAATACCGCGCCGTAAGTCGTTGATCATTTCGCGGTTAGTGTAGCCATCTTTCAGCTCGTAGCGGCCGGGCTTCACCAGTTCATCATACTTCATCAGCTTGGCCACGAAGCGAAAAGAAAGCCGGTCAATGATGACGTTCTTGGCGTCAATCGAATCCATCACGGCCTTGTAGCTCTGTCCCTGCCGAATAAGCAGATACGTCGGCTGGCCTTTCGTTTCGACGTTGGGCGTGTAGAAAACCTGGTAGAAATAATACGAGAACGACACGAACAGCACGCCCAGCACCGCTACCACGGCAGCGTAGCGGTTGCGGCGTTTCTGGGCTTTGGCTTTGGATTCGGCACGGGAAATTTGGGACATAAGCGAAGAGAGATACGGCTAATAAGAATAAACCGGCGGCGCGCAGCACGCCTTTAGCCAGCTTGATTTTTCGGGCCCAAAAGTACACGTTCTAGACTTCCGGTTTTGCTAACGCGAAAAAAGCCCCCCAGTGTTCGATTACGTTTGGTTGGGGGCTTTTTTTGGATTTAAAGAGTGCAAACAGCAACCTTCAGCAAAAAAAATGCGAAGGAGTGACTGTTAATTAGCGCCCGCAGTATCTTGCCTGATCCCGGCCCGGCGCCAGTTTCTTTTCGTTTTTCACCTTATATCCGCCCGCTCATGTCCGCTACCCTGCTTCGCATCCACCCCGATAATCCGCCCCAAAACCGTTTGCTGCAAGCCGTAGAAGTGTTGCGCAAAGGAGGAGTAATTATTTATCCCACGGATACGATTTATGGCCTGGGCTGCGACATTCACAACGCGAAAGCCGTCGAAAAGCTTTGCCGCATCAAGGGCATTCATCCTGAAAAAGCCAACCTGTCGTTTATCTGCAACGACCTTTCGCACATCACCGATTACGCCCACGGCATCACGACGCCGGTGTACAAAGTGCTGAAAAAGGCCCTGCCCGGTCCGTTTACGTTTATTTTTGAGGCGAGCCCAAAAGCCCCCCGCTACGGCGGCGTAAAGCGCAAAACGGTGGGCATCCGCGTTCCCGACCATAATATTTGCCTGGGTCTGGTGCGCGAGTTGGGCAATCCCATCGTCAGCACTTCCATTCACGATGAAGATACGCTGATTGAATACTCTACCGACCCGGACCTGATTTTTGAGAAGTATCGCCCGCTGGTAGATCTGGTTATTGATGGCGGCTTCGGCAACAACATCGCCAGCACCGTCGTCGACTGCACCAATGATGATTTCGACATCATCCGCCAAGGCGCCGGCGATATTGAGCAGTATCTGTAAGGTAAAATTGTGAAGTGGTGAAATGGTGAGTTAGCTGTTCTGAAGGCACAAACTGCGCCGCTGCAACAGCTAACTCACCATTTCACCACTTCACAATTTCTCCCTTTTGTGTTTCCAGCGCCGATGCGACCAGAGGTAATCAGCCGGAGCAGCTTGTATATCAAGCTCCAGCTGGCGGGCAAACGCTTCGGTTATTTGGTGGCCGTCTTTGGGTAGCGGGGTTTCGCCATCGTAGAGTTCCGTGAGGTGCATCTCATAATACCCGCGCCGCTGCCGCCGAATGCTCACGTACACGACGGGGCACTTAAACTGGGCAGCCAGCTTATCGGCGCCGGTATAAAAGGCGGTATCCTGGTGCAGAAACGTTGTCCAGTATTGCTGGTCGGCGCGGCTGGGGCTTTGGTCGCTGAGCATGCTTAGCACCCGGCCTTGGTTGCGGTGGCGCACCAGGTGGCGCAGCGTATCGCGCATGGGCACCAGTCGGGCTCCCGTTTGGGTGCGCAGCCGGTACACAAAGTCTTCAAAAAACGGGTTTGTAAGCGGCTTATACACCCCATCGGCCCGCGGCCCCAGCCACACGGCGCCAGCCGTAATAATCCATTCCCAGTTGCCGGCATGCGAGCCCAAAGCCAGCACCGGGCCCCCTTTGGCCAGCAGCTTCTCCAGCACTTCCGGGTTGGGCATAAATACCCGTTGCTTCAACTCAGCCGCAGAAATGCCCCCCAGCTTCAGAATTTCGATCAGCAGTTCAGCAAAGTGTCGGTAAAACTTCTTCGCCAACTGCTGAATCTGCGCCTCGGTTTTCTCCGGAAAAGAATTACGCAGGTTTTCCAGCACCACCCTTTGCCGATAGCGCAGCCCGTAGGCCATCACCAGATAAAACCCATCGGCCACCACGTACAGCACTGAGAGCGGCAGATGCGCCAGGCCAGTCAGCAGCCACTCCAAGGGGCAGTAATACCACGGATAGGTGTTCTGGGGGCTTTTTTCATCGGGGCAGGGTAGCCGCGGCGGGCGCGTATTCGTCGGGGCGGCGTTGCAGGCGCGTGGTAATTGAAGTCAAAAGTTTGCCTTTGGCGTCGCGTACTTCCATGATCAGATCATAGTCGCCGGCCATCAGGTTGGCAATATTCATATCCCCTAATACCAGATGCGGTCCACCAGCCACGGCGCGGGCCAGGCCGGCAGAAGTTAGCACATCAGCGCCGCCCGCTGCCGGGCGTATGCGGCAGCGAGTAGCCAGCACAATGGGCGAAGGTGCATCGTATAGTTCGGCGTACCAAGCCAAGCGGTCGGCACCGCGGGCGTATAGGCCGTTGGGCGTACGCGCAAGGCTATAGCCGCCACGGGTAAAATTATCTCCCGGCACGGCAGAGCGGCCGGCTGGTCGCGCTAGCAGCACAATGTCGCTCAAGCGCGTTTTAGATTCATTAAAGTCCAGCACAAGCGGTTGCTCGATGGTGGCGAGGTTCTTTTTACTCGTTTGATCCTGCACTTTAGCCCGAAGTGTATACTGCCCATCGGGAAGTTCGATGCGCTTCTGGAAACTGATCGGGTTTTTCAGCGCGATACTCGTGTCATTCAGCACAGGCGGTTTCAGCGTAATGGTTTCCTGATAGGCCGCCGAGCCATCCGCGCGCACTGCTTCCAGCGTAACCGCCGCCGCCGCCTGAAATATTTTGGGAGCCCGTTTACGATAAATCAGAGCGTTGCCGGGCACCGTCACGTACAATTCTACTACGGCGCCTTTCGTAACGGTATTTTCATTGCGAAAGCGGACTACATCGAGCAGTAAGCCCGTTTTTTGAGCTTGAGCTGCTAAGGTATTGCTGAGCATAAGCAATGCTACAAGCAACCGAAGGGCAAATGATTTTGTCATTTTGGCTGATTAATGGCGGTCAAAAGTACTCCCGATCTGCTTACTATTGCAGCGTTTCCGCTTTCCGCGCCCGACTTGCCAGCATCATGCCCGTTTTATCTGAATTACCATATAATCCGCCGATTGCTTTCTTTGCCGAACTAGTAGGGACCGACTCTTTGTTAGTAGAGAGTCAGGAAAACTATCGCAAACAAACCTATCGTAATCGGTGTCTTATACTTACTGCTCAGGGCGTAAAGCCCCTGACAGTGCCTGTAGTAGATGGTAATCGCAGCAAGAAAGTCAAAACCGCGGAGCTAGAGATAGATTATCGGCAAAATTGGGTGCACCAGCACTGGCGCACCCTGCAAACCGCGTATGGCGGCAGTCCGTATTTTGAATATTACGCCGACTATTTGCACGATATCTACGTACAAAAACCACCGCTGCTTTTTGACCTCAACCTTAACCTACTGCACTTCTACCTACGATGCCTGCGGATGCGAATTCCGGTGGTATTTACTACAGAGTATCACCCCTCCTACCCCGACCCTACGGTGCGCGACCGACGCGATTGGCTGACACCCAAAGCGCCCGCTTACCCCGAACCTGACACTCCGTCCGAACCCAGCCGGGTGCGGGCTTATTCGCAGACCTTTGGCCTGCAATTTGTTCCTGATTTAAGCATATTGGACCTGCTCTTTTCGCAGGGTCCTAACGCCGGCAGCTATCTCGCGTAGATTTCCTTAGCGCTGCCCCCGAACCTTCGCCCGCCCTTTCCTGTTTTCAGGTTGATCCGGCCCAACCCGCTTTACCCGGCGGGGATCTATATTTTCTTCACTACCTTATCTGCATGGAAGCTAAATTCTCAAATCGAGTCAAAGAGGTCATCTCTTTGAGCCGGGAAGAAGCCATCCGGCTCGGGCACGATTATATCGGCACCGAACACCTGCTGCTGGGCATGATCCGCGAAGGCGAAGGCACTGCCATCGGACTGCTCAAGAAATTGGGTGTGTCGGTGGAAGAGCTTAAGTACGCACTGGAACAAGCAACCCGCAACACGGCTACGCAAGGCACGAGCATCACCGGCTCTATTCCGCTGACCAAACAAACCGAGAAAGTACTCAAGATTACCTATCTAGAGGCTAAAATCTTCAAGAGCGAAATTATCGGCACCGAGCATCTGCTGTTGTCGATTCTGCGCGATGAAGACAATATTTCTTCGCAAATTCTCAGCAAATTCAACGTGAACTACGAATCCGTACGCGACTCGCTGGACTATCACGGCAACCCTGCCCCCACCGACCGCGCCCCTGACACCGACGACGACGACAACGACAAGCTCTTTGGCGGCTCCAGCCGTGGTAGCAGCTCGGGCAGTAGCTCAGCTGCTAAAAAGCCCGGCGAGAAGTCGCGCACGCCTGTGCTCGATAACTTCGGCCGCGACCTGACCAAACTGGCCGAGGAAGATAAGCTTGACCCCATCGTAGGTCGTGAGAAAGAAATCGAGCGCGTAGCTCAGATTCTGTCGCGCCGCAAAAAGAACAACCCTATCCTCATCGGTGAGCCTGGTGTTGGTAAAACTGCTATTGCAGAAGGCCTCGCTCTGCGCATTATTCAGAAGAAAGTATCGCGTGTACTGTTCGGCAAGCGCGTGGTGACGCTGGATCTGGCTTCGCTGGTGGCTGGCACCAAGTACAGGGGGCAATTTGAGGAGCGCATGAAGGCCGTGATGAACGAGCTGGAAAAGTCGCCCGACGTTATCCTCTTTATTGACGAGCTGCACACGATTGTAGGCGCTGGTGGAGCTTCCGGCTCACTTGACGCTTCCAACATGTTCAAGCCGGCTCTGGCCCGTGGCGAGATTCAATGCATCGGTGCTACTACGCTCGACGAGTATCGTCAGTACATCGAGAAAGATGGTGCCTTGGCACGTCGTTTCCAGATGGTAATGGTAGACCCCACTACACCTGAGGAAACGATTGAAATCCTGCACAACATCAAGGACAAGTATCAGGATCACCACCACGTTATCTATACTGATAAGGCTATTGAGTCGTGCGTGAAGCTTTCTGATCGTTACATGTCCGACCGTTTCCTGCCAGACAAAGCCATCGATATTCTCGACGAAGCTGGTGCCCGCGTGCACATCAACAACATTGTGGTTCCCGAAGATATTCTCAAGCTCGAAGAGCAGATCGAGAACATCAAGGTGGAGAAAAACCGCGTGGTAAAGTCGCAGAAATACGAGGAAGCCGCTCAGCTTCGTGACAAAGAGAAGAAGCTTCTGGAACAACTCGACTCAGCTAAGAAAAGCTGGGAAGATGAGACCAAGAAGAAGCGCTACACTGTGAAAGAGGAAAACGTGGCCGAGGTAATCGCCATGATGACCGGCATTCCGGTAGTACGTGTTGCCCAGAATGAAAGCGCTAAGCTGCTCAACATGGGTGAGGAACTGCAAGGCAAAGTAATTGGCCAGGATAAAGCCATCAAGCAATTGGTGAAAGCTATCCAACGTACGCGTGTAGGCTTGAAAGACCCAAAGAAGCCTATCGGCTCATTCGTTTTCCTTGGCCCAACGGGTGTAGGTAAGACGGAGCTAGCTAAGGTCCTGTCTACTTATCTCTTCGACAAAGAGGATTCACTCGTGCGTATCGACATGAGTGAGTACATGGAAAAGTTCAGCGTATCGCGCCTGGTGGGCGCACCTCCCGGCTACGTGGGTTACGAAGAAGGCGGTCAGCTGACGGAAAAAATCCGTCGTAAGCCTTATTCGGTTATCCTGCTCGACGAGATTGAGAAGGCTCACCCCGACGTGTACAACCTGCTTCTGCAAGTACTTGACGACGGTATCCTAACTGACGGCTTGGGCCGCAAGGTGGACTTCCGCAACACGATTATCATCATGACCTCTAACATCGGTGCCCGCGACTTGCAGGACTTCGGTGCGGGTATCGGCTTCGGCACGAAAAACCGGATGGAGAACATGGATGATATCATGAAGGGCACCATTACGAATGCTTTGCGCAAGACCTTCTCACCGGAGTTCCTCAACCGTTTGGACGATGTGATTGTCTTCAACTCTTTGGAGAAGAAAGACATCCACAAGATCATCGACATCTCGCTGGCTAAGTTGCTGTCGCGTATTCAGACACTGGGCTACAAAGTTGAGTTGACGGAAGCCGCTAAGGACTTTGTAGCTGACAAAGGCTACGATCCGAAGTATGGTGCACGTCCGCTGAACCGGGCTATCCAGAAGTACATCGAAGATCCGATTGCGGAGGAAATCCTTAAAGCTGAGATTGCGCAGGGTGATATCATCACGGCTGATTACGCAGAAGGTGCTGAAGAGCTAGTCTTTGCGGTAAGCAAGAGTGGTGAAAAGACGAATCTGGCCAGCGACGAGCGGCCAGAGGAAGCCCCCGAGACAGACGCCGATGACGTGACCGACAAGGGCAAGGGCAAGTAAATTGTAGATTACCGAAAGGGCCGACTTCTTCACAGAGGTCGGCCCTTTTACTTTATCAATCATTTTCTGCTTAGATCTAAAAAAGCCCCCCGAGTTCTGTGCATCAATTTTGCGCCCTTCGGTTACCTTTGAGTTCACAACCTAAGTAGCTACATCAATTCCCACCCATATATGTCCGATCCCCACGCCGACGCCCAACTCAGCAAACTTGAAGTACTCGACCGAAAAAATGCGGAAGCATTGCTTGGTGGGGGGCAAATTCGCATCGATGCCCAGCACAAAAAAGGTAAGCTGACCGCTCGAGAACGGGTAGATTTATTGATGGACGAAGGCTCATTTGAGGAAATCGGCAAGTTTGTAATGCACCGATCCAAGGATTTTGGCCTCGACAAAGAGTATTATCTCGGTGATGGTGTCGTGACAGGATACGGTACCGTAAATGGCCGCTTGGTGTACGTTTTCTCTCAAGATTTCACGGTTTTCGGTGGCTCTCTGAGTGAGACTCATGCCGAGAAAATCGTGAAGATCATGGACTTGGCCATGAAGAATGGGGCGCCGGTTATTGGTTTGAATGATTCGGGCGGGGCCCGAATTCAGGAAGGCGTCGTGAGTTTGGGCGGGTACGCTGATATATTCTACAAGAACACGCTGGCTTCGGGTGTCATTCCGCAGCTGTCAGCCATTATGGGGCCGTGCGCGGGTGGTGCAGTGTATTCGCCGGCCATTACCGATTTCATTCTGATGGTGGAAAACACGAGCTATATGTTCGTGACGGGCCCCAACGTGGTGAAGACGGTAACGCACGAAAACGTGACCAGCGAAGAGCTTGGTGGCGCCAGCACGCACTCAGCCAAAAGCGGCGTGACGCACTTCAGCTGCGCCAACGAGGTGGCCTGCATAACTCACCTCAAGCAGCTGTTGAGCTATATGCCGCAGAACTGCGAAGAAAATGCCCCCCACCTCCCCTACGAGCCTCAGGGCGACGAATCGCGGCCAGCGCTGAACACCATTATCCCAGAGAATCCTAACCAGCCTTATGATATTCGGGAGGTGATTGAGGGTATTATTGATGCAGATTCCTTTCTGGAGGTTCACCAGAATTTCGCTGAGAATATAGTAGTTGGCTTTGCCCGGTTAGGTGGTCGCAGCATCGGGATTGTGGGCAATCAGCCGGCTGTGCTGGCTGGCGTGCTTGACATTAATGCCAGCACCAAAGCAGCTCGTTTCGTACGTTTTTGCGATTCATTTAACATTCCGCTCTTAGTGCTGGAAGACGTGCCCGGCTTCTTGCCAGGTACCGATCAGGAGTGGCGAGGCATCATCACTAATGGAGCGAAACTGCTTTATGCTTTCTGCGAAGCTACTGTGCCGCGTATCACGGTTATCACGCGCAAAGCATATGGCGGCGCCTACGATGTGATGAACTCTAAGCACATTGGGGCCGACATGAACTACGCTTGGCCTACCGCTGAAATTGCGGTGATGGGAGCAAAAGGCGCAGCTGAAATCATTTTTAAGCGTGAAATAGCCACTGCTGATGACCCAGAAGCCAAGCTGGCCGAAAAGGTAGACGAGTATCAGCAGAAGTTTGCGACACCTTACCGCGCGGCACATCGCGGCTTTGTAGATGAGGTGATTCTGCCAGCCCAAACGCGCCAGAAACTGATTCGCGCGTTTAAAATGCTGGAGAACAAAGTAGATGTGTTGCCGCGCAAAAAACACGGCAATATTCCGTTGTAAGCCAGCCTTCAACCCTTTACCTCATTTGGAAGCGCATTTAGTTTAGCCATCCTGAATGCGTTGACTACAAAGTATTTATGATTGCTCAATGAGTATTCACACTCTTTTGGGCCATTTATATTTCTTCCCGGATGGCAGCTATTTCAATCTGATCCACCCATGCGTAACGAATCATTCGATTTTCTTCAGAAATACCTAAATAACCCTTCCCCTACTGGTTTTGAGAAGGAAGGGCAAAAGCTGTGGCTCGACTATATCAAGCCATACATCGACGAGTATTTCGTGGATACCTACGGCACGGTAGTCGGTGTAATTAACCCGGAAGCCAAGTACAAAGTCGTTATCGAGGCGCACGCCGATGAGATTTCTTACTTCGTGAACTACATCACGAAAGAAGGCTACATCTACGTGCGGCGCAACGGCGGTTCAGACGCTTTGGTGGCTCCATCCAAGCGCGTGAATATTCACACCGATAAGGGCATTGTAAAGGCCATTTTTGGCTGGCCAGCTATCCACGTGCGTAAGGTAGAGCAGGACAAGGCGCCTACTATCGAAACCATTTTCCTGGATTGTGGCGCCACCTCCAGAGACGAGGTCGAACGCATGGGCATCCACGTGGGCTCGGTCGTCACCTTCGAGGACGAGTTTATGGTGATGAACCGGCAATACTTTGTGGGGCGTGCGCTGGACAACCGTATTGGTGGTTTTATGATTGCGGAAGTAGCCCGGCTGCTGAAAGAAAACAAGCAAAAGCTGCCTTTTGGCCTCTACGTAGTGAATGCCGTACAGGAGGAAATCGGCCTGCGGGGGGCTGAAATGATAGCGCACCGCATTCAGCCGGACGTTGCCATTATTACGGACGTAATTCATGACACGCAGGCGCCGATGTACGAGAAGAAAACCAGCGGCGATTTACATTGTGGCAAAGGCCCGGTGGTCACCTACGGTCCGGCTGTGCAGAATAACTTGCGTGAGCTGATTATAGAAACCGCTAAAACCTCTGACATTCCGTTTCAGCGCGCTTCCGCAACCCGCGCCACCGGCACCGATACGGATGCCTTCGCTTACTCTAACGCCGGGGTGGCTGCTGCGCTTATTTCATTGCCACTCAAGTACATGCACACTACCGTAGAAACGGTACACCAGGACGATGTGGAGAACGTAATTCAGTTGATCTACCAAACTTTGCTGCGAATCGAGGACGGCCACGATTTTCGTTATTTCAGTTAGCAGTACACAGTAGACCAAAAAGCCAAGACGCCGGTTTGACACGATATTGTCAGGCCGGCGTCTTGGTTTCGTATAAGGCTTTATCGTGTTTTTGACTTTGTATGTCTCAGTTCCTTCCTTCCCCTCCTGCTCTGCCCCTCACGCTCACCGACCAGATGGGGCGCCGCGTGGTGGTGCCGTATCCGCCACGTCGTATCGTGTCGCTGGTGCCTTCGCAGACGGAGTTGTTATTCGATTTGGGTCTAGGGGCAAGAGTAGTTGGGGTGACAAAGTTCTGCATACACCCAGCCGAAGCGCGGCAACAGGCCACCATAATCGGCGGCACCAAAAACTTTGATTTTGAGAAGATTGCCGCGCTAAAGCCCGATCTTATCATTGGCAATAAGGAGGAGAATTATCAGGAAGGCATTGAGCAGTTGGCTGCGCATTATCCAGTGTGGCTAAGCGACATTAGCAACCTCACCGATGCTTTGCGCATGATTCGGCAGGTGGGCGTGCTGGTAGGTGCCAAGGCCAAGGCGGACCAACTCGCAGCAAATATTAAGCTTGCCTTTGCGCAGCTTTCACCTCCCCAGAAGCCCGTGCCAGCCGCTTATTTTATCTGGCGCAAGCCGTATATGGTGGCGGCGGCGGGTACCTTTATTGATGATATGCTGGGGCGGGCGGGTTTTGCCAACGTATTTGCCCCCCAGCAACGCTATCCGGAGGTTTTGGCTGAACAGTTAACTGCGGCCACGCCGCGCGTTATTCTTTTATCATCGGAGCCTTATCCTTTTGGGGCAAAGCACATTGCGGAGTTTCAGGCAATTTGCCCCCCGGCCCAAATCCAGATTGTTGATGGAGAACTATTCAGCTGGTATGGCAGCCGATTGCAACACTCAGCCGCTTATTTCACTGAGTTGAGGGCGGCTATTGTGTCATAAAGCGTAAAATGCGGTCATGCTTCGCTTTGGCTCTGCATGACCGCATTTTACGCTTTATGCTTTAAATCCTGCTTGCTCTAACTCATCCCAGAAGCTAGGATAGGACTTGCGGACAACTTGGGGGGCATTTATGGTCAGCGGGCCTCGTAGCGCTAGTGGGGCGAAGGCCATAGCCATGCGGTGGTCGTGGTAAGTGGCTACGGTTTGCCCATTCACCTCAAAATCGGTGGTAGCTACGCGGAATACATCTGGTTTTTCTTCGGTGAGGGTAGCGCCGAATTTGGCAACTTCCGTTTGCAGGGCCAAGATGCGGTCTGTTTCCTTAATGCGTAAGCTTTCCAGGCCGGTCATTTCTACGCTTATGCCTTGGGCAGCAGCTATTACGGCCACGGTTTGGGCTAGGTCGGGGCAATCGGTGAAATCCTGGGAGAAAGCACCGGTTGGGGGCTGCTGGGTAAGCAGTACGCCATCGGGCACGAACTCGGTAGCTACGCCAAGCTTTTCCATTATGCCGACAATTGCCTGGTCGCCTTGCAAGGAGTGGCGGCGCAAACCCGGCAAATGAATTTGCCCCCCAGCAGGCGACAAAGCCACCATACTATACCAATAGCTCGCCGCCGACCAGTCGGCTTCAATGGCGTAATCGGCGGGCTTATAAGAAGTGGGGCGAACTTCCAGCACGGAGCCTAAATCCCGGCAATCGGCCCCGAAGTGCTGCATGAGCGATAGGGTCATGCGGATATAGGGGCGCGAACCGACTTTGCCCGTCAGAAATAACCGCAAGCCACCGGGTAGTTGGGGCCCGATCATGAGCAAAGCTGAAATGTACTGGCTGCTGATGTCGCCGCGTACGGTTAGCTCGGCCATTTCTTCGGCGGGCAAATTTGCCCCCCAGCCCTTGATATTGAGTGGTGGATACCCTTCCTTTTCCGCGTAATCAATCTGCATTCCGAGCTGGCGCAGGGCATCGACGAGGACGCCAATAGGCCGCTCCCGCATGCGGGCAGTGCCGGTGAGCAAGGCTTGTCGGTTAGTAACGGACAAATACGCCGTAAGAAAGCGCATCACGGTGCCGGCATCTTCCGCGTCGAGGGTATCGGCGATGGAGTTGGCCAGCAGGCGGCGCATGAGTTGGGTATCGTTGGCGTCGGAAAGATTCGAGAGAGTGCCATTGCCGGCCAAGGCCTGAATAATCAGGGCGCGATTGCTTTCACTCTTGGATGCTGGTAGTTGGGCGGTGCCCTGTAGGGGGCCGCCGGGCCAGGCTAACGTTATTGAATCGGGCATTTGGAGTACTTAATAAGGAACACGCAGCGCGTGGCAGTCTTGATTTATTTAGCTCAACAGGCGATGATAGTAGCGCAGGGAGCTCGCTATTTCATCCACGCTAACGGGCTGGTCGTAGATGGCATTGCCGATGCCTTCCAGCAACGTGCAGTTGATGGTGGAGCCGGCATTTTTCTTATCCTGTAAAGCCAGTTCCGCAATTGCATCGGTTTCGAGCGTAACAAACTGAACCTTCTCGAATACGGAGAACAGGAAAGTCTCAATCTTGTCCAGCTCTTCTTCGGTTAAGATGCCTCTTGTTATGGAAATCCAGCTTTCGCAAATCATCCCAACGGCAACCGCTTCGCCATGCAGAATTTCGCGGCCGGGCTGGCTGAGCAGGTAGCTTTCGAGGGCGTGGCCCACAGTATGGCCGAAATTGAGCACTTTGCGCAAACCACTCTCCAGCGGATCGGCGGCCACAATGCGCTCTTTGGTCAGCACTGACTCGTGAATAATTGGCCCCCACTCATCCACGAAAAAACCGGTGCGCCGATGGTGTTCAAACGCGGCCGCGTCGGCAATCAGCCAGTGCTTCACCACCTCCGCGTAGCCCGACTTGAGTTGGCGAGGTTCGAGCGTATTCAAAAATCGCGGCTCGATAAACACAGCCGCCGGCGTCTGAAAAACGCCGAGCTGGTTCTTGAAATTCTGAAAATCGATGCCGGTTTTGCCCCCCACGCTGGCATCTACCTGCGCCAGCAGTGTAGTGGGCACCTGCACGAAGCGAATGCCGCGCTTGTACAGCGCCGCGCAAAAGCCCCCCAGATCGGTGACCACGCCCCGCCCAGGTTTACGAGCACGGCAAAGCGGTCGGCGCGGGCTTCGGTAAGCGCTTCCCATACGGTTTCGCAGGTAGCCAGCACTTTATATTCTTCCCCGTCCGGAATCTCGATAGTAATATGATTCTCAGGCAGAAACTCGCGCAGACGCGGGTAGCAGAGCCGGATGGTGTTCGCGTCGGCTAACACAAACACCTGACTTACCGCCGGCTGGCGCAAGAGGTCGGCGAGTTCGATTAACGCGTGAGGACCGATGGCAGGAGTGTCTTGCAAGGGATAAAGGGGTTATCGAGGAACAAATGATAGAACAGCTGTAAAAGACGGCTATTCGGGGTTCTGGTTCATAATCTCGGTTTGCTTGCGAATGCTTTCCAGATGAATCAGCTCGTAGAGCTTGGCCACAAACGGATCATTCAGGCGCAATTTTGCCCCCCAGTCTCGCCGCGACGCGAATATTTCCTGCCAGCGGTCCATCTGCAAAATCTTCACGTTGTTCTCCTTCTTGTACTCGGCCAGCTGCTCTACCAGCGCCATGCGCGCGGCCAAAGCCTCCATCAGCTCGCGGTCAGCCGTATCGATTTGCTGCCGCAGCTCTTCCGCTTTATTCAGAAAATCGGCATTGTTGGAGGAGCGGTAACGGTATTTCAGCTCGGTGAGAATTTCGGCCAGTCGAGCCGGCGTTACCTGCTGCGCCGCGTCGGAAAGGGCATGATCAGGATCCGGGTGCGTTTCAATCATCAGGCCGTCGTAGTCCAGGTCGAGGGCCTTTTGCGACACGGGCAGAATCAGGTCGCGGCGCCCACTGATATGGCTGGGGTCGCAGATGAGAGGCACTTCGGGAAAGCGTGCTTTCAGCTCGAAAGCCAGCTGCCAGGTAGGCGCATTGCGGTAGCGTGAGGGAGCAAACGTGCTGAATCCGCGGTGAATAGCGGCCAGATCGGTGATGCCCACGCGCTCCAACCGCTCCAGCGCCCCGGCCCACAAGGCCACATCCGGGTTCACCGGGTTCTTGACCATCACGGGCACGCCAGTACCAGCCAAAGCATCGGCTAACTCCTGCACGGCAAAAGGATTAACCGTGGTACGGGCCCCAATCCAAAGCACATCAATGCCATGGCGCAGAGCATCTTCTACGTGGCGGGGCGTGGCTACTTCTATGGTTACGGGCAAGCCAACTTCCTCCCGTACCCGCTGCAGCCATGGCAGCGCGGCGCCGCCCATGCCTTCAAACCCACCGGGCTTGGTGCGCGGTTTCCAGACGCCCGCGCGAAACAGGTCTACGTTGCCCATCGCCTTCAAGGCGCGGGCGGTGGCAAGCACCTGGTCTTCGGTTTCGGCGCTGCATGGCCCCGCAATAAGCAGCGGCAGCCCTTTGCTGGCCAGCAAACGGGCAAAAAAAGTAGTGGCGGAGGACGTATTCATGAAAATAAACGCGGGTTCGGTAGTGAGCGGGCGCAAAAAGCCCCCCAGCTCCTCCGGTAAGGGTACAGGAAAAAGAGCGGGCTGCAAGGTAACTCTACCAGTCAAAACGTTGTTTAAAACCTATCTTCGCCCACCCAAAAGCGTTGTTTAAAAACCACCCGCTCTATGCTAGCTACCCACGCCCCGTCGCTTTCCTTCAACGATACCGCTGTTGCCTTTGCCTCTAAGTCTGATGCCGAACTGCGCCAGATGTACGCGTTGTTTGCGGCTATGAATAATAATACGCTGGTGAAAGCCGGCGGCGGCATGATGAAAGCGGCGCTGAAATGGGGCCTGCCGGTGAAGTTTCTGATCAAGAAAACCATCTTTGAGCAGTTCTGCGGCGGCGAAACCATTCAGGAGTGCCTACCCGTAATTGAGGAGTTGGGCCGCTACAACATCGGCACCATCCTCGACTACTCGGTGGAGGGCGAAGGCAGCGACAAAAGCTACGACCACACGCGCGACGAGATTCTTGCCACCATTGATCTGGCTCATCGCTCCACCCATATTCCCTTCTCCGTATTTAAAGTAACGGGCCTTGCCGACAGCGTTATCCTGGAGAAAGTGCAGGCCAAACAAACGCTTACCCAAGCCGAACAAGCCAGCTTTGAACGCTCCAAAGCGCGGGTCGATGCCATCTGCGGCCGCGCTCACCAGTATGGCGTGCGGGTGTTTGTGGATGCGGAAGAAAGCTGGTTTCAGGAAACCGTCGACAACTTGGCGTATGAGATGATGGCCAAGTACAATCGCGAGTCGGCTATTGTCTGGAACACCTACCAGCTCTACCGCCACGACCGTTTAGAAGCCATTCAGCAAGCCTGCGAAACCGCCAAGCGCGAGGGCTACTATCTGGGGGGCAAATTGGTACGGGGCGCGTACATGGAAAAAGAAAGCCGGACCGCGGCCCAACGCGGCTACCAGAACCCGATCAATCCCACCAAAGAAGCCACGGATCAACTCTATAATGAGTCGTTGCGCTACTGCGTGACCCACGTCGACCGCATCAGCATTTGCGCCGGCACCCACAACGAGGCCAGTTCTTTACTGCTCACGGAGCTGATGCAGGAGCACAATCTGCGGCCCCAGGATACGCGCATCTGGTTTGCTCAGCTCTACGGTATGAGCGATAATCTGAGCTACAACCTCGCCAACGCAGGCTACAATACCGCCAAGTATGTTCCCTACGGCCCAGTAGAAGCGGTTATGCCTTACTTACTGCGCCGCGCCGACGAGAATACCGCCATTGCAGGGCAAAGCAGCCGGGAGTTTTCGCTTATTCAAAGAGAAATGACTCGACGTAAGAGCAAAAAATAGGACGTACAAAAGGAGCCCTTACGTCGGCACAGTTTTGGTTTGCGCTCACATGACTGCTCAAATATGTTAGTTTTGAACAGTACATTGCCAAATCTTTCCCGCCCGACTACTCCCGTTGCTCCAATGAATGCTCGTGTCCGCAGCCACTTAATTCGATTTGCCCGTAACCAGGTAGGTACTACCAGCTACCTGAATCTGGTACAAGAAGCCGAGTTAGGCCTCAATCTGGAGATTTCGCACGAAAAGTCACGGCTGAACGAGATTCTAAGTGAGATATCAGAGAAAGAATATCAGAATGGGCGCCCTATCCTGAGCTGCTTGGTAAAAGTGGCTGGCTCAAAAGGGCAAGGTGATTCCTTCTTTAAGCTGTGCGAGCGATTGGGTTTAGGCGAATGGCGCACCCTAAAGCAGGACCCGGAATTTTTAAAAAATCTTCGGTATGAGTGTCGGGAGTTTTGGCAGATAGATGCCAATTATGAGAAATTTGGCTGATTTAAGCTGAGCAATCAGCTCATCTGTAGGCTGTAATAAGTTAGAATCTGAAGATAGAATAGCAGCTATACTGAAATTTCTGTAACCCCTGCATGAAACGCGCCGTTTAGCTACTCAACTGGCTAGTCGAGCGCTTTTCTGTTTTAAAGCATTCGTAGCCAGCCAAACTCTCCCTTAATCACAATCTAATCTACCCTACCCAAATGGAAACGAACAACAGCAACAACCCGGCGAACACTGGAACAGGCTCAGGCGCTAACTACGGAACTGGCTCAGCCGGTACTGGCACGAGCAACAGCACGACGGGTAATACAACTTCAAGCGGTAACATGGGCAACTCCAGCACTGGAAGCTCTAATGTAGAAGGTGATGATTTCAGCGCTACTGCTAAAGGTGCCTCTATCGCTGGTACTCCTGGTGCTGTAGTAGGCCGTGGCATTGATGCAGTACAGAACACTGCTGACCACGCTGCACACGCAGTAACCGGCCAGCCTTACGACTCCAGTAAGAGCAGCGGCATGATGACTAGCTCATTCCGCGACCGTGATAGCGCTGAGCGTGCTTACAGCACCCTGTCTTCACGTGGCTACAGCAAAGATGACGTCAACTTGTTGATGTCGGATGAAACCCGTAAGCGTCACTTCGGCGAAAACACTCCTGACACTGACCTAGGCGACAAAGCTATGGAAGGTGCTGGTGTAGGTTCGGCCATTGGTGGTACTGCTGGTGCTATTATCGGTGCCATCGCCGCTATTGGTACTTCAGTTGCACTTCCTGGCTTAGGCCTTGTAATCGCTGGTCCTATCGCAGCAGCTTTGGCTGGTGCCGGTGCTGGTGGCCTGACTGGTGGCCTTGTAGGTGCACTAGTAGGTTCAGGTATTCCTGAGGAGCATGCTGCTGAATATGAGCAGGACATTAAGCAAGGCGGCATTGTAATGGGCGTAAAACCCCGCAACGATGAAGATGCCCGTTATTTCGAAGAGGAATTCCGTCGTCATAACGCCGACCGCGTTCGTCGTTACTAGTAGCTCCTTTATAGCTAGCTAGGTTTTTATAAAAAGCCCCCTCTAACCTAGAGGGGGCTTTTTTGTTGTATATGATGATTGAAGTAGAACTGTCGCCTTATTTTAACTATAATGCTTTGGTTTCCTTATCCAAATGGCATCATGTTGCGTAACTGTAGCTGTTTGGTGAGTCCGGCTTATGTGGAGTAGTGCAACCCTACCGGCAAAGCCGCTTCCTTTCCTGTGATTTTGGGCACTTATTTGCCAATAGCTAGCGTTTTAAGCTCGTAACCGGCTCCAAGCTTGATAGCTGATAAGTGGCTCGCGGTTCATTTCCTTTTGATTTCTCCATTTCACGCTGATTTCCATGTCTTCTCCCCGCTTAAGAATAGGGCTCTATGCCTCGCTGGTGATGGCCATCTTTGTGCTTGCTTCATACAAGCTCTACCGGCGAACCGATGCCCGGGCGCCGCAGAAAGATGAAGTCCTCATCAAAGCCATGCTTCAGGGTTTGACTGTGGCCCATTACCAACCGGAAAAAGTGGATGACGCTTTCTCCAAGCGGGTGTTTGACCTATACCTGAAGCGCATTGATTATAATAAGAAGTTCTTGTTGCAGTCGGATGTAGCCCAGCTTCGCAAGTACCAAACGTCCATCGACGACCAAGTAAAGGCTGGTACCCACGAGTTTCTGGATATGAGTACGCAGCTCATGAACCAGCGCATGAAAGATGTGCAGGTCATGTACCGCGAGATTCTCACGCAGCCCTTCGAATTTTCGAAGGAAGAGTCGTTTGAAACGGAACCCGAAAAAATGACTTACGCAGCCGACAAAGCGGCACAGCGTGAGGAGTGGCGCAAGTATCTGAAATACCAGACGATGTCGCGGGTTTCGGAGATGATGGACGAGCAGGCCAAGCGCAAGGAGAAAGCTTCCGCCCCCACCGCTTCTATCAGCAAAACTGCCGTGGTAGCTCCCAGCGAGCCAAACCGCACACCCGCCGAGATGGAGATTGAGGCCCGTAAGCGCGTGTTGAAGTACTTCGACAGCCAGTTTCAGGATATGATGCAGACGGATGACAGCGAGCGTTTGGCGCTCTATGCCAACGTTATTGCAAACACTTATGACCCGCATACCGAATATTTTGCCCCCGGGACAAAGACAAGTTCGACGAGCAGATGACCGGCCAATTTGAGGGTATTGGCGCTTCCTTGCAGGAAAAGGATGGCCAGATCAAAGTATCTGATCTGATTCCTGGCAGTGCCTCGTACCGTCAAGGCGACTTGAAAGCCGGCGATATCATTTTGCGTGTAGCGCAGGGTGCCGCCGAGCCGGTTTCGATTGAAGGCCTGCGCCTAGATAAAGCCGTAGCGCTGATCAAAGGCAAGAAAGGCACGGAAGTACGCCTTACGGTGAAGAAAACCGATGGTAGCACCCAGATTATCCCCATCATTCGGGATGTGGTAATTATCGAGGAGACGTTCGCCAAATCAGCTACCATTGATGACAACGGTAAAAAGATAGGTTATATCCGTCTGCCTGGTTTCTATGCTGACTTCAACGACAATGGCGGCCGTAGCAGCGCCACCGACGTGAAAAAGGAACTGGAGAAGCTTACCAAGGAGAACGTTCAGGGCGTTGTGCTCGATCTGCGCTCCAATGGCGGCGGCTCGTTGCAGGATGCGGTAGAGATGGCCGGTCTTTTCGTAGAAAATGGCCCTGTAGTGCAGGTTCGCTCCAGCCAGGGCGCGCCAAATATCCTGAATGACCGCGACCCCCGCGTACAGTATTCTGGTCCGCTGGTTGTACTGGTGAATAAGTACAGTGCTTCCGCCTCTGAGATTTTGGCCGCAGCCATTCAGGACTATAAGCGTGGCATCGTAATGGGCTCGGCCAGCACGTATGGTAAAGGCACGGTACAGCGCATCTTCGACTTAGATGATGCAATGCCAGCCGAGTTCAACAACATCAAGCCTTTTGGCTCGCTGAAGTTGACGACGCAGAAGTTCTACCGGATCAATGGCGGCTCTACGCAGTTTAAGGGCGTGGTGCCAGACATTATTCTGCCCGACCTGTACAGCTACCTCGACCAAGGCGAGAAAGAGCAGGATTACCCCCTGAAATGGGACGAAATCAGCCCTGCCCGCTACCGCCCGTGGAGCGGTGCTCCGGCCGTAGCTAAGCTAACTGAAGCCAGCAAGAAGCGTGTAGACACTAGTGAAAGCTTTAAGCTGATCAACGGTATGGTGCAGCGCATGATCAAGCGCAAGAACGATACAATGGTCAGCCTGAAGCTGGATACCTATCGTGCCGAGCAGCAACTGGCCAAAGCCGAGTCAGATAAGTATGAGCAGTTGCAGAAAGCTGCGCAGCCGCTTAACATTGCTCCTTTGACTGCTGACCTGCGTCAGCTAGGTTCCGACACGGTACAAGTAAATCGGGCCACCCGTTTCACTCGCAACCTGAAGAAGGACATCACTTTGCGTGAAGCTGTAGCTGTCGTGAAGGATCAGATCTAAGCACCTTATGTGAGAGCCGTCAAATCTTACTAAAAAAGCCCCCCAGAGCGATTCTGGGAGGCTTTTTTTATGCGCTTAAGTTGATGACAACTAAATTAGTAAATCGACCCTGAAAAGCATTACTAAAAATGCTGCTTATTAATTATGCAACTCATTGATTTACAACATACTAAATAGCTATAATATTTGCGATTATTTTTAGTAAATATGCAACTCAGACCACCCCTTTACTGTTTACTTAGCATGACGACGATATTAGAGAACAACATCATTCCGCTCGTTACAGACGAGCAGCGGCAAGCAGAGGAAACGTGGCGCAAATCGATTCCTGCCCAGGTTTTTCTCAATTACTTCTTTGCCATAAACTACCACATTCAGGAAAACGACGACGCGACTGGCGGCTTGCAGCATCTGCCCTATTTCCGGGCGCATCAGGCCGAGCTAACCGACGCCTACTTCCCGAATATCACCAAGCTCCTGCACGCCTGCTGGAGCACGGAGTACGCGCTGCGTGCTACCGCTGAGCTAGGCGACGAAGATTACCTGCGTAACGCCCTGCACTGGACGTTCCCGCAGGCTTACCATACCATTCTGTCGGGTTTGCAGGCTTTTCTGTACACCACCGGCGTACGCTCCAACAACTCTTCGCTGATTCAGCGTGAGGTAGGTCGTTTGGTTGTGCGCAATGCCTACCCACGCCCGGTGTCGTTCTACGCCGCCGGTGCCTACGGCGACTTTAGCATCCATCGTCTGCCGCTGGCTGGCTACAAGGCGGGCTTGCACATTGCCGGCAAAGAGATTGAAGCCCAGGCTCAGATCGGCCAGTTTCTGCGCACTACGCGCAAGATGAAGGCTCAGATCACGCGTCAGCAGGTGCAGGCTAACCCCAACACCGCGCTGCGCAGCCAGAAGACCGGCAAGGTGCTCGACAAGTGGACTCCGCAGCATTGGCAGCAGATTACGTGGCGCTTAGGCTACACCACCATCTTCGATCTGCTGAGCCGCCTGCGCATTTCGCAGACCAGCCGCGAGATCGAGCGTTACGTGGAAGCTGAGATTGACTTCAAGCTCTTCCATCAGTCGCTGCTCAACATTGTGAGCTACCTCAATGGTATTCACGAGAGTTATGTGGCGAAGGCTATGGGCTTGGAGCGCTATCAGCAGCTTATTGCTGATCTGCCCAAGCACTTGCAGCACAGCTTCGTGGCTGATCGTCTGCGCAATCGCATCGAGCCGCTACTGACCGGCGAGGCACCTGCGCAAATGAACATCGCGGCTTAATCCGCTCTATTTACAGTCTTACTCCTAATACACGTAAGCGCTGCTCCCCTGGGGCGGCGCTTTTTGTTTCTGTATAATCCGGGCGGCGGGCGTAACTTCGCGGCCTTATTTTTAAGCCCTTGACCATGCACCATCTCAGCGAACAGGAACAGCAACGCCGCCACAAACTCGATGAGCTACATAAGCTCGGCATTGAGCCGTATCCGTCCGAGCTGTTCGACGTGAATTTCTCAGCGCAGGAAATCCATGACAACTATCACGTTGAACTCAATAATTTCCAGGAAGTGAGTCTGGCGGGCCGCATCATGTCGCAGCGGGTGATGGGCAAGGCTTCGTTTGCAGAGCTGATGGATTCGTCGGGTCGCATTCAGCTTTATATCAACCGCGACGAGATTTGTCCCGGTGAGGATAAGGAGCTGTACAACACGGTTTTCAAAAAGCTGATTGACCTCGGCGATTTCGTGGGCGTGAAAGGCCGCGTGTTTAAAACCCAGGTGGGCGAAACGTCGGTGCACGTGACAGAGTTTAAGCTGCTGTCGAAAGCTCTCCGTCCGCTGCCAGTGGTAAAGGAAAAAGACGGCCAGATCTACGACGCATTCACCGACCCGGAACAGCGCTACCGCCAGCGCTACGTGGATATGGTGGTGAATCCGCACGTGCGCGAGACGTTTATGAAGCGGACGCTGCTGGTGCAGGCCATGCGCAACTATCTGAACGACAAAGGCTACTTGGAGGTGGAAACGCCTATCCTGCAGCCCCTATACGGTGGTGCGGCGGCTCGTCCGTTTAAAACCTTCCACAACACCCTGGACATGACGCTGTATCTGCGCATCGCCAACGAGCTGTACCTGAAGCGCCTGATTGTGGGTGGTTTTGATGGGGTGTATGAGTTCAGCAAAGACTTCCGCAACGAGGGCATGTCGCGGTTTCACAACCCCGAGTTTACCCAGATGGAGCTGTATGTAGCCTACAAGGACTACTACTGGATGATGGACCTGGTGGAGGAAATGGTAGAGCGCGTGGCCTTCGAGCTGCATGGCAAAACCGAAGTGCAGGTAGGCGACAACCTCATCAACTTCCAGCGGCCGTGGAAGCGCTTCACCATGTTTGAAGCCATTCAGCACTTCACCGGCGTCGACATCACCAATATGGACGAAGCGGCGCTGCGCGAAACGGCTCAAAAGCTCAACGTGCACCTGGACCCCAGCATGGGCAAAGCCAAAATCATCGATGAGCTGTTTGGTGAGCTATGCGAGCCTAAGCTCATTCAGCCCACGTTCATCACTGATTATCCGGTGGAAATGTCGCCGCTGGCGAAGAAGCACCGCTCCAAGCCCGGCTTGGTGGAGCGCTTCGAGGCAATCTGCAACGGCAAAGAAATCTGCAACGCCTTCTCCGAGCTAAACGACCCCATTGACCAGCGTCAGCGCTTCGAGGATCAGCTGGAGCTGGGCAAGCGCGGCGACGTGGAGGCTATGGTGCTCGACGAGGACTTTCTGCGGGCCCTGGAGTACGGAATGCCCCCCACGGCTGGCCTCGGCATTGGCATCGACCGCCTGAGCATGATTATGACCAACTCCAATTCCATTCAGGACGTGCTCTTCTTCCCCCAAATGAAGCCGGAGAACAACTAACAGCACAATCATTCAGCAAAACAAAAAAGCCCCCCAGATACATCTGGGGGCTTTTTTAATTAAAACAATCACAGCTAGCGACTCGCCACGCTTCAATTCAGAAGATATAAAAATCAGAAAGCCTCCCGCAAAAATCACGAGAGGCTTTCCTTTATAACTGACTTACCCTTCTAATCGGGGTGATAGGAAGAAGCTTGCGATGAACAATCTGATTTTGCTACTAAGTCTGTTTGACCAATACTTAGCAGAAGCTCCTACTGTCGGCAATTTTACTTCCGATACTTCTCCGATTTTCTTTCAAGCCAGTTACGCTTTCTTCAACGTAACCAAGTAGTTAAGGTTTCAAAAAGCGAAAAAACTTTTCAGTTTTTAAAGGCCGCGAGTCGGGCCTTCCTGGTTGAGGATATCATCGGCGTTGGTGCCACCGATGGCGCCGCCACCTACCGAACCGGTACCGGTAATGTCTTGGCCGCCCCGACGACCGGCGCTAGGTGCGCTGGCTACGTCGCCGCTTTGGTCGCCGCTCAAGCCAACCGTTGACTTCAGGGAGTTAAGAATGTCGTCGGCGTTGGCACGGTTGGCCAAGTCCTGACCGGTTTGCACAACACTGCCCTTCAAATCATTAACCTTCGCCAGGCTATCCTGGAATAGCTTGGTCAGGTCGTCGCTGAACTTAGAAGCCGATTTTTTGAGTGTGGTGCGCGTTTCCTCGCCTGTTTCGGGCGCCAGGAGCAAGCCTGCAATGATGCCAGCACTTGCGCCAGCCAACAGGGAAAGAATGATTTTGCCGTTTTGGTCTTTCATGAACGTAAGCAGTAAAAAATAGAAAGATGAATACGGATCGGCCCTGCGGGCTGCGTAGGCCGCAGGGCCGATCCGCCACTTGTAACGCTATTGCGCGGCGAAGGTTATCACAAAAAAATCCCCTCCTCTAGTGTAGAGAAGGGGATTTTTTAGCGTTCAAAAGCCAACGTTGGCTTACAGATCGTTCAGCATTTTGGTGATTTCACGCTTGCCTTTGCCGAGCTTCTGCTGCAGGCGGCCTACGAGATCTTCTTCCTGACCTTCAGCATATTGCAGGTCCTCGTCGGTGAGCTGAGCATATTGCTGACGCAGCTTGCCTTTGCTCTCGTTCCAGTCACCTTTCAGCTTCAGGCTGCTGCCTGCGCCCGTGATGCCCATATCTTCGAGCTTCTCTACGTAGCCTTTAAACTGAGAATCAAGCTGTTCGCCATATTTGGAAAGCTGCTCGCCCAGCTGGCCGCTGTACTTAGCAGCAGCGTTCTTCAGATTGCCACGAGTAGCAGTGCCTTTGTCAGGAGCCATCAGCAAACCTGCGATGATGCCGGCGCTAGCGCCAGCTAATACGGCTAGAAGAATTTTTCCTGAGTTGTCTTCTTGTTGATACGACATGTTGGTAAGGAGAGAAAGTGAATACTTGAAAACAGGCGGCAAAATCGTTGGCTCCAAAAGGTGGAAACAGCGAAGTGAGGGCGCGCCTGGCTTGCTAAGCTGATTGCCTATACGAACACTGTTAAGCTGGGTTATATTTAAGGAATAAAAAATAGCTAAAATAAAATATACCGTTAGTCAGGAAGGCATTTTGCCCCCCAGCCCGTACTTTGACTTACCTACCCAAGTTGGGCAGGCAGGTTATTTTCCTTTATTCGTACATGAAAAACCTACTTTTTGCAGCTGCCTTTCTGCCACTGCTGGCTATGTGCAGCCAGCCGCCAGCCGCCACTACCGCTACCACTCCGGCTGCCTCTACCGCCGCCTGCATCGATTCTGCCAAAATCGATCCGGCCGGTATCTGCACCATGCAGTACGACCCCGTGTGCGGCTGCGACGGCAAAACCTACAGCAACGACTGTGTAGCCTCCAATGCGGGCGTGCTCACTTTCACGAAGGGCGAGTGCCCCACCACTCCGAAAAACTAAGAATTTGCCCCCCAGCCTTATGTCTGAACAGAAAAAGTACTTCCGCCAGCAAGCACCCTTCCGCGTGCCCACCACCGACGGCAAGCTCATTGAGGAGCACATTGGCCTGGCTAGCACGCACACCGCCCAATACAGCGTGGCGCACATGGTGGCGCCGCCCCAGTGGAGCGAGCCTCACCAGCGTCCCGAGTTCGATGAAATAACCATCGTGGTGCGCGGCCGCAAGCGCTTTGAGGTAGATGGCGACATCATTGAGTTGAGCGCCGGCGAATCGCTGCTGATCAAAGCCGGGGCGCGGGTTCGGTATTCCAACCCGTTTGATGCGGAGTGCGAGTACTGGTCGATCTGCGTGCCGGCCTTTTCCATGGACACCGTTAACAGGGAAGCGTAGCGCTGAGATATGAGAAGTAAGATACACGTCTGCTTCTTTCCCTCGAAGTTGTTTATCTTATAATCACATCTCTCATTCTCACTTCTCCTATATCATGGACCAGCGCATCATTAACCTCTTCGACGAGTACACCCACGCCCCGCTCAGCCGCAAGGAATTTATGGAGCGCCTGCTGAAAATAACGGGTGGCGCGGCGCTCGCCACGGCCGCGCTGGCGGTGCTGGAGCCCGGCTATGCCAACGCCGCCACCGTGCCCGTGCAGGATGCTAAGCTGGAAGAAGAAACCGTGAACTGGCCCGGCGACGGCACCACCATGCAGGGCTACCTGGTGCACCCGAAAGGCAAAAAGAAGCGCGGCGCCGTGGTAGTCATTCATGAAAACCGCGGCCTCACACCCCACATCAAAGACGTAACGCGCCGTGTGGCCCAAGCTGGCTACCTGGCTCTGGGCGTCGATGCGCTTTCACAATTCGGCGGCACGCCCACCGATGAAGACCAGGGTCGTACCCTCATCGGACAGCTCGACCCACAGAAAACGCTCAATAACTACCTCGCTGCCCTCACTTACCTGCGTCAGCGCCCGGACAGCAACGGCAAAACGGGCTGCGTGGGTTTCTGCTGGGGTGGCGCTATGGCCAACCGCCTCGCCCTCAGCGACCCTAAGCTAAATGCCGCTGTAGCCTACTACGGCACCCAGCCCAAAGACGCGGACGTTTCCAAAATTAAGGCGCATTTGATGCTGCACTACGCCGCCCTCGATGAGCGTGTAAATGCTGGGGCTGCCGCCTATGAAGCTGCTCTGAAAGCCGCCAATGTGAAGTATCAGCAGTTTATGTACGAAGGCGTAAACCATGCTTTCAACAACGACTCGTCCCCTGCCCGCTACAACGCCGAAGCTGCTAAGCTGGCTTGGGAGCGGACGTTGGGGTTGTTTAAGAAGGAGTTGAGCTAGGCGATTCTAGCTACATGACACTTCTATCCAATTTTAAGGTGAGACTATTAGCGGTTTTGTGCTGGACGGTATTTTTTGCAGGTTGTCAGGAAAAGCCCTCCACGCAAACCCCTACGGCTCCAGTTGGCACTGTCTCACCAGCCCTTGATACATCGGCAGTCAGTCAGGCACCCGAAGCGGTGGCAGCGCCGCCAGATTCGGTTGACGAATACTTGGATTAGGACGCTGCTAAAATTAACGGAAAACTGCCACTGGTTAGCAAAACGGAGGATCTGTATAAGCTGTTAGGCCAGCCTGATAGTTTAGCAAACCCAGACTTTCGGGATGTGTGCGTTAACTACTTCGATAACAAGGTTTTTCAGTATGCTTATTTCAAAGAAAGCCGGGCAGAAGTATATGGTGATACGGCAGTTATTACCTCCATTAATTTCCGCCAAAACCCGGCATTAGAGCTAACAACTCCTACTCTTACGCTAAACAGTAAGACCACTTTAGCGGAGCTTGCTAAAATTTATCCGCTAGCTGTAAAAAATCAGGGTGAACTGGACGTGCATAGAGTCGGCAAGCGAACTCAGGTTTCTCTGGCAATGAGTAAAATCATGAGTGAAGAATCTTGGCTTTTACTTTTCGATAAAGGACTATTAGTAAAGATACTGTGGACAATGCAGTGCTAGAGTGAAGCTACACTGAACTCTCATAGGAACAGAGATTTACATTGACTGCGTATACACCCAACCTCTACTATGAAAAGGTATTGCTTACGATTCTTATTAGTGCTTGTGCTTCTGCATCAGCTACCGCAGCTTGTCTGTGCCCAAACGGTGACGCCAAAGCCCAGCAGTTATATGCAGATCTTCTATCACGGCACGAAAAGCTTTCCTGGGTCTGCTTACATGAGCTTTGCTCCGGCTTTTCGTAATCAAACAGATATCCGGTTGAATGAACCGGATTTAACGAGAGCGACGGCTAATTCTAATCTTGGCAAATCAGATCAAATAGTCGAAGTAAGAGCGACTAATGGAAAAGACGATCCTAAGTTGAAAGTAGCTGAACAAGAGCAGCAAAAGGAGCAACAGAGTAGTCTGGCAACTATGATAAAAAAACAGGAAGAGCGCGGACAGAAAATGCGTGCTCAACTAATGGTATCATTAAATGAGGCCGCCTCAGAAGGCTGGGAAGTTGTACAGATGAGTTCGTACGGAGACGGCGGCCTAGTGTACCTGCTTCGTCGAGCCAAGTAATGCAATCTGGCGCTTAATGCCACATATCTTTGAACTAAGTAAAAAAGCCCCCAGAAACAGTCTGGGGGCTTTTTTCGACTTAATAACCAAAGTTTACGACTTCGGAACGGCTGCGGGCAGCGGCTTGCGTGGCAGCTTCTGGTCGCGCATAGCGGTGTGGTACACGAAGGAGGCTACAATGACGGAGGCCTGCTTAAGGTCATCGGCCTGCAAACGGTCGAAGGTATCCTGGTTGGTGTGGTGGGTGCGGGTGTTGTAGTCGAGGCCGTCCTGCACGAATTGGAAGCCGGGCAAGCCTACTGCGTCGAAGGCCAGGTGGTCGGTACCGCCGGTGTTGCGGGGCGTTACGGTCGTGGCACCCATGTCGGCGAATGGCTTTAGCCACGCGTCGAAGATGGGCGCAACGCCTTCGTTGCCCTGCAAATAGATACCGCGGATTTTACCGCCGCCGTTATCGAGGTTGAAGTAACCAGCCAACTTTTCGTGGTCGGGCAGCAGCTTCATAGTAGCGGGGTCGGCGAAATGGTTCTTCACGTAGTTGCGCGAGCCGTGCAAGCCCTGCTCCTCTTCACCCCACAGGGCAATGCGAATGGTACGGCGAGGCTTTACGCCGGTAGCCTTCAGGATGCGCATGGCTTCCATCATCACGGCGCAGCCTGCTGCATTATCCGTAGCGCCAGTGGCAGCGTGCCAGGAGTCCAAATGCCCCCAAGCATCACAATTTCCTTTTTCAGCTTCTTGTCGGAGCCAGGAATCTCGGCTATAACGTTGTAGCCTTTTAGGTCGGTGTTCTGGAAGCGCGTCTTGGTTTCCATCTCTACTTCTACCGGAATACCAGCTTCCACCAACCGAATTAGACGCAGTTGGTCCTCGGGCGACATTTCTATTTCGGGCAATACAGGCTTCGCGTCAGCGGCGTATGGAGCACCATTGCTAGTGAAGAAAGTGCCGTGCGAACCACCACGCGTACTTAGCACCGCGGCAGCGCCTTCGCTCATCAGCATTTCGTTGAGCTTAGTACGCAACGCTGCCTGAGCACGACGGGCGTTCATTCGTTCCGTCATAGCTGGGTCTTCGGTCGTTGGGCGCGCGGGCTGAGCTTCCATCATTTTGGTTAGCTCATCATCGGTGTAGCGCTTTGCGTCGGCCTCAAAGGTGGTTTTGGGCGGTGTGGCTACGGCCGTCAGCACAATTTTATCGCGCAGCTTACCTTGAAACTTAGCTAAATCAGCTTCGGTAGTAGCATTCACATATACTACCTGCTTTTTCACGTTGCCGGTAGTAGAGGGCGTCCAGGCTTTGGGCGCGCCAATCATGGCGTGGTAGTAAGGCGCCGTCATAGCCACATACGACTTCTCGATGTCCCAGCCGCGGCCGAAGTCGCCCCAGGGCTCGATGTTGGCGTTGCTCATACCCCACTTGGTGAGCTGGCCTTTGGTCCACTCGTTGGCACGCTTCAAGCCGTCGGAGTTGGCTAGGCGCGGGCCGCAAACGTCGGTGAGGTAAAAGGCCGTTTCCATTACCTTGGAGCGGTTCATGCCTTCATCTTTGATCTTGGCAATCATAGCCTGATCAACTTTTTCGGCTTGTTGGGCCAAGGTAGGCGCGGCCAGAGCCAGGCCCCCGGCCAAGGCTAAGAGTCGGAGTATCGTCATGTGGTTTGGTTGGTGGTGAAAGATAGTTTAGGGGTTAAAGTACCGAGAAAAGCTTAAGAGTTGCAGACAGTCATACTTTAGAACGTCATGCAGAGCAGCGCGAAGCATCTCGCCCGCTTCGTTGAACTGGCGTTGAGTACTACTCAGTAGAGATACTTCGGCTTCGCTCAGCATGACCGCCTTTTTACAATCTGACGACCGCGAGCGAGATGCTTCGCTACGCTCTGCATGACATTCAATTTTATGCTTTTCTATTTAGAGCACGACGGACATAATAATACTATTGTGTCCAAAGGCCGATAACCCCACTCCCATCTCTCGCGTCTAACTCAGCAGCTTCCACTGTTCCGCTGCTGCTATGAGTCTTTGGCAAATTATTCGCCGCCTGTACCCGTACGTGTTGCCTTACCGCGGACTGGTTATCAGCACGTTGCTGCTAACGCTGGTGGGGTCGTTGGCGGCGCAGGTCAATCCATTTGTGCTGCGCTACACCGTGGATACCGTGCAGGGACTGGTGGATAAAGGCCTTGGGTTGGCGCAGGGGCAAATTTGCTGCTGGCGGTAACCGCGCTGCTGTTGGGCAAGGAGGTAATCAACACCTTTATTCAGTTTGGGCAGAAGTTCTACGGCGAGAAAATCCGCATCAACGTCTCGAGCACCCTGCACCAGTCGGCCGTGGATAAAATTCTGAGCTACCAGCTCGGCTTCTACTCCGACAGCGGCAATCAGACCGGCAAGCTCCAAACCCGCATCGACCGCGGCGTGGAGAGCCTGATGAAGCTGGTCCAGAACTTCTTTATCGACATCCTGCCGCTGTTTGCCAACTCCATTGTCGCCCTCATCATCATGTTCATGGCCAACATGTACGTGGGGCTTGTGGCGCTAGGCATCCTTCCTATTTACTTCTGGATCAGCTACCGGCAGGCCGATAAGCTCAACGGCGTGCGTCGCAGTCTGCGCGGCTTGCGCGAGCAGCGCAGCCAAGGCCTCATCAACATCATCGACTCTATTGTGGTGATTAAGAGCTTTGTGCGCGAAGACTACGAGGGCGAAAAGCAGGCCGGCATGCAGCGCAACCTCGTGACCACCCAGCTCGAAACCCGCAAAACCAACTTCCTCTTCGACGGCCTAAAAACCTTCGTCGAGCAGATTGGCGTGGTGCTCATCATCATCTTGACCGCTTACCTGGTGCTGGATCGGCAGATTTCCATTGGGGCCATCATGTTTCACATTCTACTCTTCAACAACGTGTCGGCGCCCATCCGCCAGCTCCACCGCATCTACGACGAGATGAACGAGGCTCTCACCTACTCCGAAGGCTTTTTCGACATCCTCGACGCCACCACCGAAACCGAGCGCACCGGCCCCACCCCGCCCGACCAGCTCCGGGGGCTTTTTCGCTGCGCCACGTCGACTTCACCTACCCCAGCGGCACCCAGGCCCTCCACGATGTCAGCCTGACCATTGCGGCCGGCCAAACCACTGCATTGGTAGGCCTCTCAGGGGCGGGCAAAAGCACTATTCTCAATCTGCTGTGCAAGTTCTACGAGCCCAACAGCGGCGAAATGCTCCTCGACGGCCGCCCCCTCTCCGACTACGACACCCACGCCCTGCGCCAGCGCATCGGGCTGGTGCTCCAGAAAAACCACATTTTCAAAGGCAGCATCGAGGAAAACATCCGCTACGGCAACTTCGAGGCGACCTTAGACGAGATAAAAGCCGCCGCCAAGCAGGCCTACCTCCACGATCAGATTATGGCCCTGCCCCAGCAGTATCAGTCCGATGCACAGCAGCTATCGGGCGGGCAGCAGCAGCGCATTGCCATTGCCCGGCTCTTCCTCAAGAACCCGCCCATTATCTTCCTCGATGAGCCCACCGCCTCCCTCGACGCCATTGCCACCGAGCAAATTAAGAACTCGCTTGACGCCATCAAGCAGGGCCGCACGGTGGTCATCATCTCCCACAGCCTCGCCCAAATCGTGGACTCCGACTGCATCTACGTCATGAAGCAGGGCCGCGCGGTAGAAAGCGGAACCCACGACGAGCTATACGACAAACGCGGCGCCTACCGCGAAATCTTCGACGCCTCGGCTCGCAGCCTCAATATCGAGAAACTAGCGCGGGTGATGGTGGATGATGGGGATGAAGTGGAGGATACGGCAGCGTAAGAGAGAAATTAATTACTAAAATTGGTATAGTCTTAAATTTAGTAGTTTCACACTTCACTGATTTGTAAAACCGAATACATGGCTTGGGAAATCATAAACGATCCACCCATTATAGATCACAAACTAATAGCAGATAGTATCAAAATTGGTAAAAAGGTAATTATTCAATTTTCTAACCCACGATATAATAAAGCGCTGTTAAAAGATTTAGACAGTTTATGTGCTGTTAGTGACGCTAATCTTGCAATCAGATTCTATGGGCATTATCAATCAGGATTTGATTGCAAAGCACTTAAATATATACCACAAGTCAAATCTTTGTCGATTGATTGCCTTCAAAAGGCAATCAATATCCCTGAACTATCCAATTTAAGCAATTTAGAATCGCTAGCAATTGATATTTTCGAGCTTCAGGAAGATGATATAATAGGATCAAATAATTTTAAAACAATTAAAGAACTAAGAATAGGCGACACCAAGACAAGAAAACTAGACCTGATTCATTTAAAAGAATATACAAAGCTTGAAAAGTTATCAGTGACTGGACAAACCAGAAATATAGATGTAATAGGCGACCTATGTATCCTTGATAGCCTTAGACTCAACTCGATCAGTAAAGTACGAGTTGATTTTATTAACAGATTAAATAGACTAAAATTATTAACATTCTTACTGGGTGGCAGAAATAATATAGATGAAATTGAGCGTAACCACATCGAACACCTTGAAATAATAAGAGTGCGCGGCTTTAACAGTTTTAATAATTTAGATAATTTTGAAAAACTTAAATTCTTACAAATAGAAGATCAAATACAATTAAAAAATCTTTACTTCTCTAAACAACTAAAAGACCTCCAAAACCTTAGGATTCTAAACTGTAAAAATCTTTCATCAATCACAGGATTAGAGAACACAGGAAAATTAAATAGTTTGATAATATATAAAACCATGATTGAATTTAATGCCTTTATCGTAAATGCCTTACCTAAATCATTACAGCATCTAGGGTTTTATACAGATAAAGAAACAGTTAACAAAGAGATAAAAAAGCGCCTTGAATCATTAGGTTATAATAAAGCTGCGTTTTTGCCCCAAACTGGCGCGAGCTTGTAGCTCGTGACCAGCCATGAAGATGAGATTGTATCTCATCGGCCGCGCTAGCGGCAAGACGGCTTCGGAATCGTTGCAATGGCAATGTTCTGGCGGGGAGGCACAGCCTCCCATCATAGTTGGTCACGAGCTACAAGCTCGCGCCAGTGGTGCCATTGATTGAGCTTGTAGAGATTAATTGTTGCGCGTCGAGTGATATAACCCAAATTAAGAAGCTGGGGGGCATTTCTAGTTGCTTGTGTCCAGCTTACGTACACAGAATACACGCGGGCCAGTCCCGCCCGTGGCCAACGCTGGCCACACCACGTATTCCTGATCATGCAAAAATTCACCGTAGAGCGCCTTTCCTTCGACACCCTTACGGAGCTGCCGAACGCTTGGCAGCCCCAAGACTACAAAGCTCTCTTGCTCAAAACCGGCTACGATAACCCCGACGAAATAGCCTCCGACGAGCTCAAAACCATGTGTCACATGGCCCTCACCGACCTGGAGCCCACGGAGGCGGCCCAGCTCGTATTGGAGTACCTTTTCGAGGACCAGCTCACAGCCGGCCAGATAGAAAACCTGGCCCACCAGATGCTCACCGAGAAACTGTGGGAAGAAAACCCCGAGCTAGACCAGCACGAAGGGTTTTTTAAAGCCACCCAACTGCTGTACACTGCCTACAACGGCAAGTTTCCGCGGGCCGAGGCCGTGCAGTTTCAGGTTAAGGTCACCGCCGCCGACGCCGAAGCCCTGGCCCTGCTCGAGACGCAGCCGGAAGCCCCGCTTCTGCGCCTCCTGGCCCAAGGTATGCCCGACAGCACCCTGCTCAAGCGCCTGTTTCACGAGCAGCTCGACGGCACTAGCTTCCCCGAAGCACCGGCTATCATCTGGCAATTGAAGCCCCTGAAGCGCGAGGAAAAATCCGTCGTGTTTGACGTGGTTAGCTCCGCCTACTGGCTCGATGATTTCAAGTACGCCGACACCTACGAAGCCACTACCCAAGCTGACACGTTAGTAGAGGAAGAAGATTAATAAACGAAATATAGCAGGCCCCAACGCCAAGCTACCTGAAGGCAAAAAGCCCCCAGCAGAGTAAAATACTCTCTAGGGGCTTTTTATTAGTTTAACACTAGTTACTGATGCTTTTTGAAATAGCTGAAGTACTGAAAACGAAGCGCTGGAAATGAATCTCTGTATCGGTCTTTGGTGCGGGGAAACAGGAGAAAATAGCCCGCGTCGATGGTCCAGCCTCTATTCGCTTTTTTTGATTTTAAATCGATACCCAACGACAATACGCCTGCGCCTTCTTCACCTTCTGTAAAATAAGTAGCGCCTTGGCGGAAGAATAATTTTCGGCGGTTGGTACTCGCTTGCACGTTCCCAAAATACAGGCGGTGCTCTGCACTTAGCGCCGGCCACACGCCACCCATCGTAGGCCCCACCCCAACGGTAAAACCCAGTTGATTGTACGTAGTTAAATCGAAGCCAACGCCAGCATGTAGCAACTCAGGCACCGATGCGCCAATCACGAACTTGGTTTTGGACAAGCCCGCATCTTGGGCAAAAATCCCTAGCGCCACCAACTGAAATAAGAGCAGTAAACCGAGCTTTTTCATTTGATTAGGCTATAGCGGTTAGACGGTCAACTTGGGTTTAAGCTGACCGTCAGGCAGAGCAGCGCGAAGCATCTCGCTCGTGGTAGTGAGATTACTACTCCTGCGTCAGCACGCGAGATGCTTCGCGCTGCTCTGCATGACCGCCTTTTTTTCGCTCCGCATGACCGTCTATTTATTAAGTGTTAATTCACTTGACTTCCCTATCCCTCACGACGAAAAAGAAAACACACGATTCGAGGGGTTGTGGTGCGGTCGTCGTCGTCAAACCACTCTTGCAGGGTTATGCAGCTAAAGCCGTGGCGGCGGGCCGTTTCGGTGAAGTCGGAGATGTGGTGCACGTAGCATTCCAGCTCAAAAATGCCCCCCGCAGCCGTATCAAAGCGGGCTTTGCTGCCCTGGTATTGCTTCAACGGGTGCAGCTCACCGATGTAAAAATGCCCTTGTGGTTGGAGAGCTTTGCTGGCCTGGGCAAATACGTGGTTTAGGTCCTGGATGTGCTCCAGAATAAGGCTGCACGTAATAAGGTTGGCGGGCGTGCGGCTGAACTTCCATGCCTGCGTAATATCCGCCTGATGGAAGGTAATGTGCGGCTGCTGCAGCTTCTCCTGAGCCCTGCGCAGCATTTCGGCGGAGAAATCGACGGCGGTAAGATGAGTGGTGCGAGCAGCCAGCCATTCGGTGTTTTTGCCGGTGCCGCAGCCCAGCTCTATTACTTCATCAAAATGCCCCCCAGGCACTAAGGAGCGAATGGCTTGCGCTTCTAAGTCGCGGGTTTTGTTCTGGACATCGTCGTAGCTGTCGGCCCAGGAGTTGTAGGCTTCTTGAATATTCATGGTTGAAAATTACTAGTGATCCTGGCGGTTTTAAAGGACGTTTTTTGCTTGGGATGGCCCTCATTTTCGTGCTTTTATAACGCTAGCATTCTGTGAGTTTAATGCTGATATTCATTCTCTTAGACGGCTTTTCTCCCATTCTACTCTTATTCTACAGCCATGCGTACTTCTACTGCTATTCTTTCTACGGCGTTGTTCACACTTTTTCTAACCAGCTGTCAGCAGCAAGCCGATGACCAACTGAGCCCACAGCCCAAAGCGGACCCCACCGAAGCGCTGACCACTCAACAGCTCGACTCGCAGATACTCAGCCGCCTGCGCGAAACGGGTCGGTTCGACTGGAATCAGGCGTCGGAGCACTTTGTGTGGAGCGCCCTCACCCGCTCCGACTACGTGCTCTCGGTGGGCTATAAGCCAGCGGGATTTGTGGGGGAATTGCCCCCGATGCTGCCTCGTCGCCGGCTTGGCAAGCCGCCCGTGCGCAGGTGCTGGAGCTGATTTTGGCCGAGGAGCGCAAAGCCAATCCCGACTTAACCCAGACACAGGTAGTTGCTTTCGAGGAAAATGTGCTGCCCGTACTCGACGTGACGGTGCGTGAGCTGAGCACGATTCAGAAACTAAGGGCCTCAGAGCTGGTGCGCTACGCTGAGCCGATAGGCTACGAGCCCAACCGCCGCCAGGCAGTGACAGCTAACAGCAGCGCGGCCATTCTGAGCAGCAGCGGCTGCGACAATAATGTGCCGAACCCCGATTTGGTGGCCGGCTCCGACTATACGGTGCTTGCCAACGGCAGCAAATCTTCCTGGAATCAGTCCGATCAGTTTCACGGCATTCGAGCTAGCTGGAGCCAGAGTACGGGCCAGGGCATCAAAATCGTTATTATTGATTCGGGCTCCTCCGATGCCCAGGAAAATCTGGGATCCGCTTTCAATCAGGGGTTGAGCCAGGGTCGCACTATTGAGCGACTGGTAACGCTGCCGCGCGCTTCCATCTTTGGCATTCCTACGGGGCCGGTAGAAACGCCCAACGACGGTTGCGGACACGGCACTAGCATGGCCGGCGCAGCTGCTGCGCCGCGGGGCACCGATGGTGCAGCCGTGGGCGTTGCCTACAATGCTAATCTAATTACGATTCGCGCCGCGCAGGATGTATTTCTTGATGCCAGCCGTGAAGTGAAAGGTGTGTCCGACGCTTACATTCTGGCTGGTAACCGCACCGACGTGCGCATTATCAGCATGAGTATGGGCCGCCTGACCAGCTCGTCGCAAATGACTGACGCGATACGTTATGCCTACAACCGCGGCAAGCTCATCTTCTGCGCCGCTGGCACTTCCTATGATTGGTCGTCGGGCTTTGTAGGAGTTACTTACCCGGCCACGCTGCCCGAAGTGGTGGCCGTGACCGGTCTGCAAGACAACCTTACTTCCCGCTGCGATGATTGCCACGTAGGAGCCAAGGTTGAGTTTGCGGTAGTGATGCAGAAGCCCAGCAACGACCGCGCGGTGCTATCGTTGGCCATGAGCGGCGACGCTCCGAGCACCGTGGGGGGCTCTTCGGTTGCTACGGCTACGATGGCTGGCATTACGGCCCTTGTTTGGGCACAACATCCTGCCGAAACCCGAGCCCAGATTATGAGTCGCCTGGTAGTCGCCAGCTCCAACCGGACGGCGCGTAGCAGCAGCTTCGGCTGGGGCCGCGTGAATGCGGCGGCGGCCGTGGGTGCGCTGCCACTGTAGAGACGCATACTTGCGTCTCGTCGTTGTTTAGTTGGTTAGGCTATAACAGATTATCCAACGACGAGACGCAAATATGCGTCTCTACAATGTTCAGCTTTCCTAGTTATTTAAAAAAAGCCCCCCAGCTCAACCACAGCCTACTTCCTGTCGGGCTCGTAGTAACTGGGATGGAAACATATGCCCTTGGTGACATTCACGGTGCCTTCCGCGCGCTGGAGCAGGTATTGGAACGCAGTCCTTTTCGACCCGGAATTGACCGTCTAATTCACTTAGGCGACGTATCTGACGGCTGGCCCGACACAGCAGAATGTGTGGAGCGCCTGCTCAATATCCCCAACAGCATCTGGCTACAAGGCAACCACGACTGGTGGACGGCAGAGTGGATGGCGACCGAGTCGCCACGGGAGGAGGTAAATATGCTGTGGTATCAGCAAGGCGGAAGGGCAACTTTTGAATCGTATGAGCGGAAACCGAAAGAGCAGACTGAACGGCACTTTCGCACTTTCTTTGGCAAGCAGCTGCCATATTTTGAGGATGAAGTAGGCAACCTCTACGTGCACGGCGGCTACGACCCCGACCTGCCAATAGCTGAGCAAGACCCCTACAGCCTTATCTGGGACCGGACGCTGTGGCGCAATGGCATGTTCGCCGAAGACTACCACGAATGCTTCATTGGCCACACGCCTACCTGGCCCGCTAGCGCAGTGCCCTGCCAGCGCGCCAACGTGTGGAACTTGGACCAGGGCGCGGCTTACGGCGGGCAGCTAAGTCTTATGAATGTGCGCACCAAGGAGTTTGTACAAAGTGATGTAGTTCAAACACTTTACCCCGGCGTGAAGGGCCGCTGACAAGCACTCAGCGCTACTTCACCGTAGGCGGATTGCGGTTGCCTCCCGTTGGTGCGCCACCGGCAAGCTGGGTTACCATGTCATCCAGTATTTCCTTGCTGTAGCCGATGCGGTTGGCGTATTCCATGCACAGGCCGTACTCACGAGGGTCAATCTGGCCGTCCTGCAACATCATCTGCACCAAAGTTTGCAGTTCCAAGGTGCGCTGCATGCCTTCGGAAGCCACCACGAAGCTGAGCACACTGAGGTTATCGGCAATGGGCTTCACGTCTTCGGCCGTCAGGCCAAGTTTCTTGCCTATTTGCAGCAGAAATTCTCCTTCACTCTTATCAAGTATGCCGTCGGCGGCGGCAATCAGTACCAGGTTTTGGAAAAAGCTCAGCTTCTTTTGCTGCGTATTCAGCAGCGTTTCGAGGTTGTGATAATCTTGCATGAGTGATAAAATAGGGTGGTTTTATAATCCCGACTAGCCTTGAGTGAATGAGCATGTACCACTCAGCTCCAGCACAGAACGCGTACCTTGCCGGCCCCACATGCTGGCAGCGGGGTGGTTGAGCCACTAGTTCTAAGAGAGTTGCAAGTGTAGCGAGGCATGAGTGGAATAATACATACTGCAGGCACCTGCCTGGGTTTCAGTGATCCTTACGTAGCATTTATGAAAAACGCTTACCTATTTCTGATCCTTTTTGCCTTGGGCTGCACAACCACCAAAATGCCCCCCACGCCTTCGCAGGACTTTTTTGGGCGCTTGAGCACCCTATGCAACCAGGCGTATGAGGGTAAAGTGGTGTTTCCGGAAGGCGGCAAAGACCCATTTGGGGGCAAAGCGTTGGTGATGCGGGTGCAGAGCTGTTCACCCACCGAAATCCGGGTTCCTTTTCAGGTAGGCGAGGATAAATCCCGCACCTGGGTATTCACCAAAAGTGACCAGGGTCTCCTGCTTAAGCACGACCACCGCCACCCCGATGGCACTCCCGATTCAGTGACTATGTATGGGGGCTACGCCAAGGCCGGCAGCACCCTGTATAGTCAAAGCTTTCCGGCCGATGACTACACGGCTAAGCTAATCCCAGCAGCGGCCACCAATGAGTGGTCAACGGTATTGAGCGAAGACCGCAAGACGTTCAGCTACATTTTGAAACGCGATGGGCAGCTACGGTTTCAGGCCGATTTCGACTTGACAAAACCACTGAGTCAGTAGATTGTATAGAAGTAGTCTCAAACTACTTGCTGATGCTGCGCATTGCCTTCTACCTTTTTTGATTGCTGGTGGGAGCCGGGAGCATTCAGGCCCAACAGCTGAAACCTGGTTTTGATAAAGCGGAGTACGTAGAGCTGCAGCTGCTACGCCTGCACGCACGCATCGCCGATACTACGTTTTTTGGCGCGATTCCGCGTCCGGCCCAATTTCGCATGGTGTACCGCTCGCCCGTCGTGGGCCTCGATAACCGCTGGGATTTGTGGACTAATACCAACTCGGTGGCTGTTATTAGTCTGCGCGGCACCACGGCCAACTCGGTAAGCTGGCTAGAGAATTTTTATGCCGCTATGCTCCCGGCCACGGGTGAGCTGCGCCTCACTCCCACTCGCACCTTCAAATACGCGCTGGCTACCAATTCGCAGGCGGCCGTACACACGGGCTGGCTGCTGGGCACGGCGTTTCTGGCCGATGATATTCTGGCCAAAGTCGATTCTCTGTACAAGCGCGGCACGCACGATGTCATCATTATGGGCCACAGCCAAGGCGGCGCGCTGGCTTATTTGCTCACGGCGCATGTGCGCTCCCTTCAGAAGCAGGGACTCCTTCCAGCTGACATTCGATTCAAAACCTATTGTAGCGCCGGCCCCAAACCAGGCAACCTCTACTTTGCTTACGATTATGAAGCTGCAACACAAGGCGGCTGGGCCTTCAATGTGGTAAATCCGGTCGACTGGGTGCCGGAGTTCCCGCTCTCCGTCCAGACGTTGAGCGACTTTAACCCTGTCAATCCGTTTGTGGGGGCCAAATCAATGATTAAAAAGCAGAAGTTCCCTCAAATCCTGGCGATGGGCTTTGCTTATAATCAAATGGAAAAGCCTTCGCGACGGGCACAGCAGCGGTATCAACGCTATCTAGGCAACTTTGTAATGCGGGCTGTAAAAAAGCAGGTGCCTGACTACCAAGGACCTGCTTTTTATTCCAGCAGCCACTATGTGCGGGCTGGCACTAGCATCGTACTACCCGCCGACTCGGCCTACCACACCAGGTTCCCGGACAATCAGGAGCAGCTATTTATGCACCACCTTTTTCAGCCCTATTATTATCTGGCTGAACGACTACACTAAGGCAAAAAAGCCCCCCAGCCAACAATAGCTTACTATCTTAAAAAAAAGCCTACTCTATTTAAAGAGTAGGCTTTTTCAGGATTTCTGGTTACCAGAAACTAGCTATTCATTTTCATCAAGGCCTCCACTACATCTTCCGAAATTCCGGTGCTACTGAAGCCACCGTCGTGGAGCAGGTTCTGCATAGTTACGTAGCGGGTCAAGTCGGAGAAGAGGGTAATGCAATAGTCGGCGCAAGCTTCAGCGGGAGCATTGCCCAGCGGCGACATCTTATCAGCGTAGTCGTAGAAGGCATCGAAACCGCCTACACCGGTGCCGGCTGTGGTTTTGGTCGGCGACTGCGAGATGGTGTTCACGCGCACCTTTTTGAGCTTGCCGAGGCGGTAGCCGTAGTTGCGGGCGATGCTTTCGAGCATGGCTTTGGCCTGCGACATATCCGTGTAATCGGGGAATACGCGCTGAGCGGCAATGTACGAGAGGGCCACAATGCTACCCCACTCTTTCATGGCGTCCTGACGTTCGGCTACAGCCATCATTTTGTGAAACGACAAGGCCGACACGTCCAGAGTTTGCTGGAAGAATTTATAGTCCAGTTCGCCGTAATGTTTCTTCTTACGAATGTTCGGGCTCATGCCAATGCTGTGCAACACGAAGTCCAATTTGCCCCCCAGGTGCTCTGTAGCCTGCGAAAACAGGTTTTCCAGTTCCTCCACAGAGGTAGCGTCGGCGGGCACGATAAGAGCGCCGCACTCCTCGGCTAGTTGCTTGATTTCGCCCATGCGCATGGCCAGCGGGGCGTTAGTCAGCACAAAGCGGGCACCTTCGGCGTGGGCTTTCTGGGCTACTTTCCAAGCAATGGACTTGGAATCAAGGGCGCCGGAGATAATGCCGACTTTGCCAGCGAGTAGGTTATTGGACATGTAAGGGAGATTGGAAGTTTAGTTGGGTCAGGTTGCGAAGGGTTCTTATCACGAAATAGGGTTATCCCATTTCCGGACAAGTGCCGGCAATTTAGCCAATCCTTTTCCTTTTGCCTCCTACTTCGAGTGAGCTATATTCTTATGATAAAACTACTCACTTATGGAGCGACTGTTCACTCTGTAGGTTATGAATGAGACCTGTAGCTATAAAATGTAGTCGCGCTTACTTATCTAATTGCATATGATATGCAATTAGCCATTTAATTGAAGATACTATTTGTAGATGCTTATAAAACATGAATGATAAGGGGAGCAGCATAAATAGAGAGACAAAGACAGTTCTTTTGGTATTACCGGAATAATATGGAAATAATATCACCCCGAATCCTGCAGCCATAAACAAGCTTGATAACATCTCCAACCTAAGGAATAAGATAGTATTGTTCGCTGGGTGATTGAGGTCGATGAGATGCTTAAAATAGTAGAATCCAATAATCCCTAATAGCCAAGTTATCTTGCCAAATAATTTAATTCGCTTGCCTTTGACGATTTCCATGTTAGTAAGGTGCGAAAAAATAAAGAGTTTCTATCCCTAATATTTAGTTTAGGCGGCCATTGGCTCACCACGCATAGCCAGCAACTCCCGTGCGCTTTCGAAGGCATTCTCACTAGGCTTGGCGCCGGCAATCATGTGAGCAATTTCGCGGATGCGCTCCTCAGTGCTCAACTGACGGATGCGGCTGATGGTACGGTCGGCACGGTCTTCTTTGTACACGAAGTAATGTGCGTCGCCGGCGGCGGCCATTTGAGGCAGGTGAGAAATAGCGACGAGCTGATGCTTCTTGGCCATCTGCTGCATCATACGGCCCACTTTCACCGCAATTTCACCGGAAATACCGGTATCAATCTCGTCAAACACAATTGTGGGCAAAGCCGTCTTATCGGCTAGCATGTACTTGATGCAGAGCATAAGGCGAGAAAATTCGCCCCCCGAGGCTGCCTTGCTCAGCGTTTGAGGTTGGGCACCTTTGTTGGCCGTGAACAGAATGCTCACCACATCGGTGCCGCTGGCGCTGGGCTGACTAGTGCTGTGCTGCACCACAATGCGCGAATGGGGCATTCCCAGCTCAGAAAGCAAAGCCGCCAGCTCTTTCTCAAACTTAGGAAATGCTTTCCGCCGACTTTCGGAAAGGCGCGCGGCTTGCTTGGTCACAGTAGCCAGGGCGCCGTCGGTGTCTTTGCGCAGGCGGGCAATTTCTTTGTCAAGGTTCAATACCGAGCCGACTTGCTGGCGCAGCTGGTCGCGCACTTCGATAAGGGCCGTCAGGTCGCGGACCTGGTGCTTGCGCTGGAGGTTATATAGCACGTTCAGGCGGCCCTGAAGCTCGTCGATGCGGGCCGGATCGCCTTCGGTGCGGCGCTCGGCGGCTTCTACTTCATCAGCAATATCGTGCAACTCAATAAGGCAGCTGTCGAGGCGGGCTTTCAGAGCTTGGAAAGAGTCAGCGTAGGCGGCAATCTGGCCCAGCATTGTAGCGGCCTCTTTCATACTGCCCGTAGCGCAGTACTCGCTTTCCGACAAGCTTTGATACGCTTGGCTGAGCTTGTACTTGATTTCCTCAGCGTGTTCGAGCTGCTTTATTTCTTGCTCCAACTCCTCTTGGTTTTCCTGATCTAAGCGCGCTTCTTCCAGTTCACTGAGCAAGAAGCTGTGGTAATCCAGCTCCTTGTTGGCCTGCGCTACCTGATTTTCCAGGGTTTTCAGGTCAGCCTCGAGCTTGCGGTATTGACGATAGGCATTGGAGTACTGACCCCGCGTGGGCACCAAACCGGCGTACAAGTCAAGCAGATTAAGTTGAAATACGGCATCACCCAGCAGCAGCGTGTCATGCTGGGAGTGGATGTCCATGAGGTTGGCGCCAATTTTCCGCAGCGTTTCCAAGGTCACCGGCGTGTCATTCACGAAGGCCCGCGACTTGCCCGTGGGACTGATTTCGCGGCGCAGAATACACTGAGCGTCGTAATCGAGGTCTTCGGAATCGAAGATATCCTGCAACTGGTAGTTGGAGATGTCAAACTGGCCTTCAATCACGCACTTGCTACCCGTATTGAACAGCATACGTGAGTCTGCCCGATTGCCAAGCAGCAAGCCAATGGCGCCCAGCATAATAGACTTGCCCGCGCCCGTTTCACCAGTAATTATATTGAGAAGGGCCGAAGGCCGCAGCTCCAGCGCCTCAATCAGCGCGTAGTTTTGAATGCGAAGATCAACCAGCATACAAGTTTGAATAATAAAGACAGCAGCGGCTCAATCTGAAACTTCACACGAAACGCCGGTGCTGGGGGGCTTTTTTTAAGAGTATGCTATAATGAAAGAGGCAAAAGATGACCTTCCACTTCCTTTCAGAGCATTAACACAAGAATCAACTAATAAAATTAGTTGATTCTTGTGATTCAACAAAAATAAGCCAAATTATTTAGCAACACCCACTTAGCTACAGTTCACCAACTAGCGCTGCAAAATCGCCTGATACTTGGCCGTGTTGGTAGGGTCAACTTCCGTGAGCAGGGCTACTACCTGCGCTTTCTGCTGAGGGTCGGAAGCGGTGCGGAAAATGTTCGCTATTTCGTCGGCTTTCGTATCGAAGAAAGCGCGGGCCAATAGCGTGCCTGGCCGGCGAACGGTGGCAGCTTGTACACCTTGAAGAGCCTTGAAAATACTAGCACGGGCATCCTCCGGCTTCTCTACAAAAATATCCAGGCCCTGCCGATAGTAGGCATACACCCCATTGCGGAAAGCAGATAGTTGTGGGTCCTGTAAATCATTGAGCAGCCAATAGCGATTGCGTGGCTCTGTGTTGCGCCAGCCTTGGTCGCCCTCCTGGGTTTGGGAAGCGGCTGTAGTCAGTATGTTTCGGGCGCGGTCGTAGTAAGGCGAGCCTCCCAGCGGCGAAAAGCTGTCCTGATCCATCCCGATCACGATATAAGCGTAATAGCTCAGCAGCGACGACAGATTCGACACAAATACATTGTCGGAATAGTCGAGCGGATTTTGCGGTGAGTAATTGAAAGCCCACCCTCTGTCGGCAAATGACAGCAAATTGGTTTGGTACCCCGTGCCATACACGGGACGCTCCGTAATGATGCGGGCAGTAGCCTGGTAAGAGCCGGTTTGGGGAATCCCAGTAATACCTATAAACAACCGGAAACGAATACGCTCTTCGGGTCGATACGTGATGCTGGTCCAGGTACGCGTGTTCAGAAACGACTGGATGTCCGTCCGCATTTGCTGCACGAGCTGCTGATCGGCAATGGTCACGTTTTCGGTAGTCACGCTTACTTCAGCCAGTAGCTCTTGGGCTTGAGACGGGCGCGCAAGCAGCGAGAGCAGACAGCAAAGTGAGAACAGCAGGTTACGCATGGGGAGTAGATATAGCAGAGAGCGAAGCCAAAACGGTTTGCACAATGTCGCGGGCCACTTCAGCTTTCGGCTTCAATTCAAAGATAGTCATTTGCCCCCCAGCGGTCAGCAGCGTCACTTTGTTGGTGTCGTGGCCGAAGCCGGCACCGGCGTCGCGCAGGGAATTGAGCACGATGAGGTCGAAATTCTTGCGCTGTAGCTTGGCGCGAGCGTGGGCTTCCTCATCATTCGTCTCCAACGCAAAACCCACCGAAAATTGTTCAGGCCGCTTCTGCTTGCCCAGTGTAGCGGCAATGTCAATGTTCTTAACTAGTTCCAAGGTCAGCGTATCGCCGTCCTTTTTGATCTTGTTTGTGGCCATTGACCGCGGCTTATAATCGGCCACGGCGGCGGCAAACACCCACACATCCGCCTGGGGGCAATTTTTGCAGCCGCAGCGTACATCTCGTCAGCCGTTTGCACCGCAATCACCTCAATTCGCGGATGTTGAATATGGAGTTGCGTTGGGCCACTGACCATCGTCACATCTGCCCCCGAGCCGCAAATGCTTCGGCCAGCGCGTAGCCCATCTTGCCAGTTGAGCGGTTGCCGATAAAGCGCACCGGATCAATGGGTTCGTAAGTAGGGCCAGCCGTGATGAGAACGCGCATAAAGAAGATTTTGAAAGAACGTCATGCAGAGCGCAGCGAAGCATCTCGCGTGCTGATGCTAGGTTACTACTCCTACTATCGTGAGCGAGATGCTTCGCTCCCGCTCTGCATGACAAACGTTGGCCTAGTTACCAAAAAACTCCTCCAGCTTCCGCATAATGTCCTCCGGCTCCAACATCCGGCCGGGCCCTGAAAGGCCGCTAGCCAGCTCACCGGGAGGCGAATCGAACACATGGTTGCCGAAACTGCGGAGGCGAGCGAGGTTTTCGGTTACGGCAGGGTGCGCGTACATGTCCAGGTCCATAGCTGGCGCCAAGAACACGGGGCAACGGGCCGATAGGTAAACGGCAGCCAGCAGATTGGGGCAGTGACCGTTCGCTAGCTGGGCCACGGTATTGGCACTAGCCGGAGCAATCACTAGCGCATCAGCCCACAAGCCTAAGTCCACGTGGTTGTGCCACTCACCCGCCGCTTCGTTCTTTAAAAAACCCGTCAGAACCGGATTTTTAGACAGCGTACCAAGCGTAAGGGGCGTGACAAAGGCCGAGGCCGAGGCAGTCAGAATGACTTGCACCTCAGCCCCGGCCTTAACAAGGAGCCGCACCAATAGGGCGGACTTATACGCAGCAATGCTCCCGCACACGCCCAGCAAAATTTTACGGCCTTGCAGCGCCATTGTGCGGTAGTTAGGAAGCGAAGTTTACTCGGCAGCGCGGGCTGGCGTTTCGCCTTCAGCGGGCATCGAGAAGTGTACTTTGCCTTCCAAAAACTCTTCTACAGCCAAATTGGTGGGCTTGGGCAGACGCTCGTAGTACTTGGAAATCTCGATTTGCTCGCGGTTCTCAAATACTTCTTCCAAGTTGTCAACCGTGGTGGCAAATTCGGCCAGTTTGCTGTTCAACTCTTCTTTCAGCGTGACCGAAATCTGGTTGGCCCGCTTAGAGATGATGGCCAGCGACTCATATACGTTGCCGGTCTGGTCAGCAAATTCCGACAGGTTGCGGGTTACGATGGAAGCGGGGACGTTATTCGGAGTTTTCATCTTAAATCAAATGGTTTACTGGTTGGATGGGTACATGCATGGCTCATGTACCCATTAAAATCTAGTTGACAGCAGCATCGGCGGCAGGTTTGAGCCTTGCTACCTCGGCGCGGGCATCATCATAGAATGATTCAGCCTGTTTCAGGTTTTTGCTCTGCGGATATGTATCAATGAAGCTCTGGTAGAAGGCAATAGCCTCCAAATAGCGCTCCCGCTGCTTTTGCTCAACACTTTCTTTCGCGTAGTAATACTGGGCAGCTACCTTCAAATAAGCCGCTTCCTCATTGTAAACAGAAGCCGGAAACTGCTGCTGAAAAGCTGTAAAAGCAACTACCGCCGATTGATAATAGCGCAGCTGATAATAAAGCCGGGCGCTCTCAAAGGCTTTGATATCCAGCTTCTTCTGTAGCTCCTGCGACATGCTCTCTGTCTCGGGGCGGAACTGGCTGGTGGGGTAGCGGTTCAGGAAATCCTGAATAGCCTCCAGCGCCGTGAAGGTGTTGGTCTGATCAAGCTCAAACTCCGGTGAGTCACGAAACAGCGACTTGGCGTACATAAACGAAGCCTCTTCAGCGTAGGTCGAATTGGGATACGTCTCGAAGAACGACTTGAAATAATACGAGGCCAACGTATAGTTACGCTGGCGGAAGTTCGTGTTGGCGAAGTAAAACTGGGCCTTCTCTGCCTCTGGGCGGCCACGGAGCAGCGGAATTAGCTCTTCCAGCAAGGTGCCGGCTTTAAAGAAGTCGCCTTCCTCATAGTATTTGAGAGCAGCGGTATATTTTTTATTCACGTCGTCGCTCTTGAGCAGCTTTTGGTAGCCGCTGCACGAGCCGAGCAGCAAAGCGCTCAGTAACAACAGAAAGAAGGTAGGGCGAAACAAGGGCATAAGGACGCAAAGGTAACGGAATACGGAGCCGAATCAAACGGCAGGAAGCGCGGACGAAGCTAGCAGTAGCGGAGCGCTTCTTTTAATTGACGGCCGCACGAACGGGTGTAGGGCGGCTGGGGGGCTTTTTGGCGTTCGGAGCGGCTTTTGGTTTTGCCTTTGGGGGGCTTTTTTTGGTCTTAGTATTCGTCTTTTTTGGTTTTGCCTTGGCGGGCAGATTGAAGTGCTTTCCTAACGTAGCCCGGCGGCTTGGTCGTTCCTTGATGCGCCACTGCATGCCTTTCAGAGTCTTGTCTTCCTCTTTGAGCTCGTGGGGCGGAATGAAGCTAGCGTCGGGGTTGGTTTGGAAGGTGATGGTTTGAAGTTTATTGTCGGCAAAGCGTAGCGCCATCGTGGCGCTAACTGCTTTGTTCATGCCGGTCGTGGTGGTGTCACCCTCAAGAGCAAAGTAGAGGCTCTCCGCGTTGCCAACCACATCAACTTTTTTTATTTTATTATCCCCGAAGTAGGCCACCATGTTGCGGCCTTTCACTTGATTAAAGTTGAGCAAGGTATCCTGGCCCACGATGAAAGCGTTGGCATACAGGCGCATCTGATCAATTTTGCCGCGGCGCTGCTGTATTTCCATGCTATCCGAGGTGAGCTGATTTTTATCGCTCCACAGAATCGGATTGCGGTTCAAGTAAATAATCGAGTCCTGCCGGTCGTATGTTAGCGAGTCGCAGCGGCCCTGCAAGTCGGCGCGGAAGATGCGCACTTTGGGAAAGGCATAAATAATGCCCCCGACGTTTGTCCCGGCTGCCCTTCCACGCTCATCAGCGTATCGGCGGCCAGAAACAGCGTGTCGCGGTCAGAAATATTGCGCATCACGGGCGCGCCGTACACTTTGGCCTTGCCCAAGGCCCGCCAGTAGCGCCCCACATCGCCCCGAATCAGGATGTTGTCCTTCTTGGAAGTCATGGACACATTGCCCGTGGCTACGCCATACTGTCGGGCCTCGTCGTACACTAGCTTATCACCACCAAGCAGATAATCCGGGGTTTCAATCTTCGCGTTACGCTGAAAGTTTGAGACCCGCGTAATCGTATTGTAGTAGCCATTCTCGGCGTATAAGCTCCGCCCTTCCTGCCCCGTAATGCGCGTTGGGCCAAAGAAGTAGGCAATCTTCGACACCGTGTTGTACTGCAAAGAGTCAGTGGTGATAAGGTTGTCTTTGGTAGTCAGGCGCACATCGCGCCGAAAGCTGAACACCTTCGATGCTGTATTATAATATCCCCGTTGGCTGGTCAGCGTGTTTTCGGGGTCAGTCAGGCGGCCGCCGTTGGTATAGTAGGCCTGCTTGCGGTTCAGATCGTAGTCGAGGGTTTGCGTGATTAACGTCATCCGCGGGTCACGCATCACTACGTTGCCCGTCATGCGTGCCTTGCGGGTGTCGCCGTCGTAAAAGGCTTGGTCGCCGGTAATTGTCAGCGTATCGTTTTCAACAATGCGCACATTGCTGAATGCTTCCAGTGCATTACGCCCGATATATTGGTAAGCCGAGTCGCAGTAGATAAAGGTGTTCTGCTGCTTAAAGCTCACATTGCCAATCAGCTTGCGAATTTCTACCCCGTTAAAATCACCGCCCACCAGCTCGCCCGCCGTCAGTAGTTCAATACGTTGGCCTTTGGGTGGAGTGCCGCCTTTTGGGGCCGGGCGTTGCTGGGCCAGTACAGCCAGGGGCAGCAACAACAGAAAAAAGAGGAGTCGTAGAAAACGCATTTCACCGCAAAGGTACAGAAGGCCCGGTGGTAACGCCCATCTTTGCAGCGTAGTGCCTTCGTAGTAGATTTCGCCCCCACCAGGAGCTTTCACCGCTGCTAAATTATTGACATTTCATGCTCGACCGTGTCCGCCAGTTCATCGAAGAAAAAAACCTCTTCTCCCCCACCACCGATCAGCTGCTGGTCGCGGTGAGCGGAGGCATAGATTCCGTAGCCCTGGCCGATGTGCTGCACCGGCTGGAAGTGCCGTTTGCCATTGCGCATTGTCATTTTGGGCTGCGCGGCGAAGAGGCCGACGCCGACGAGCAGTTTGTGCGCAAGCTGGCTAAGAAGTACGATGTCCCCTATTTTGCTGAGTTCTTTCAAACCAAAGAATTTGCCGCCCGAGAAGGCATTTCTACTCAAATGGCAGCCCGCGCCCTGCGCTACGAGTGGTTTGAGCGTATCCGCCAAACCCAGCAGCTTAGCTACATTGCCACCGCTCACCACCAGCGCGACGCCGCCGAAACCATGCTACTCAACCTAACGCACGGTACTGGGCTAGCTGGCCTGCACGGTATTCAGGCTAAAAATGGCTACGTGGTTCGCCCTTTCCTCAGCATTGGCAAGGAAGAGCTGTTCGAGTATGTGATGGAAAACCGCTTGGTGTGGCGCGAGGATGCCTCCAACGACAGCACCACGTATCAGCGCAACCGCCTGCGCCACGATGTGCTGCCTGTGCTGCGCGAAATCAACCCTAACCTCGACCAGACCTTGGAATACACTGCCGAGCGTGTGGGTGGCGCTGAAGAAATTGTGCGCCGCTACGTGGCTGATACTGCTGCCCAAGCCCGGAAAGAGGAAGACGAAGTAACCTACTTCAACATCGCGACGCTACAGGCTACGGCGGCCATTACACTGGTTTTGCACGAGCTGCTGCGACCGTTCAACTTCTCCTTTCCGGTTACGAAAGAAATTGTGGCTGCCTTCAAAGCCACTGCCGGCCGCCGCTTCGAGTCGCCGACGCATACGCTGGTGAAGGACCGCGACCAACTGGTTATTACCCGCAAAAACCTCACGAGCTTCGGTACCTACCAGCTTCAGGCGGGCCAAACCAAGCTTGTTGCCGAGGGACTACACCTCACCGCCAACTTACAGGAAGCAGAAGGATTTGAGGTTCCCCGGAAGAAAAACGAAACCGCCCTCGACGCCGACCGCCTGCAATTTCCGCTCACCGTGCGCCGCTGGCAGGAAGGCGACTGGTTTATGCCCATTGGTATGAAGGGCAAGAAGAAGATCAGCGACTTTCTCATCGACCAAAAAGTGCCGCTTAACCTCAAGGATGACGTGCGTGTGCTGGTTACGGCCGACCAGCGTATTGCCTGGGTTATTGGCTTCCGGCCCGATGAGCGGTATAAAGTGACCGAAGAAACCCAGCGGGTGTTGGTGCTGCGCCGGATGTAACCTTTACCTTCGCTTAACTATATCAATACCTATGAAATTATTGTTGATCAGCTTATTAAGCTTGTGTATTTCTCTCTCCGGGTGCAGCATTCTTGGCATTGACCAATGCGAAGGTCCACGCAATGCACGGGAGACATATTTTTCAATAGTCTACCTCAATTCAAATAACACTCAAAGCATATTCATTCCGCCGCTAAGCTACTCTCGCGACTCTGTGCGTGTGCTTGATGAAACCGGCAATATTGTCCCCCAGGATCAGCCAATAAATCCGTCAACCTACACCTTGATCTTCCCCTTGCTTGAACCAGGAAAAGACCATCAATTAGGCACCCCTATAACGCGTCAGTTTATTATTTATCTCACTCAAGCTGATCAGGATACTATACGCGCATCATACGAGCTATTCGAAAACGACTGTAACAAGCTTGATTTCAAGGTCTTAACAGTTTTTACAATAACGAAAAGGTACATGATAGCAATAATCCATACGTAAACGAAATAAGAGTTTTCAAGCCATAGATATGAAAGCAGTATTTGAAAAGACTGCAAAAACCTCCGGCATGGAAAGCGTTTTCGCTTACTTTTACCACGCGAATCCAATATTTCACTCCCAATTCCTCACCCGATGAAAGTTACCGTAGTTGGGGCTGGCAACGTGGGCGCAACTTGCGCTGATGTACTCGCCACCCGCGAAATCGCCAACGAAATTGTTCTCGTTGATATTAAGGAAGGCTTCGCCGAAGGCAAAGCGCTGGACATCTGGCAGAAGTCGCCCATTATCGGCTACGACTCCCGTACCGTAGGTGTCACCGGCGACTACAGCCGCACCGCCGACTCGGAGGTAGTTGTTATCACCTCGGGCCTGCCCCGTAAGCCCGGCATGAGCCGCGACGACCTGATTTCGACCAACGCTGGCATCGTAAAATCGGTGACGGAGCAGGTAGTGAAGTACTCGCCCAACGCTATTATCATCGTCGTTTCTAACCCGCTCGACGTGATGACTTACCAGGCCCACCTCACCTCCGGTTTGCCCCGTGAGAAGGTGTTTGGTATGGCCGGCATCCTGGACACGGCTCGCTACCGCGCTTTCCTGGCTGAAGCGCTGAATGTGAGCCCCAAAGACATTCAGGCCGTACTTATGGGCGGCCACGGCGACACCATGGTGCCCCTACCCCGCTACACCACAGTGGGCGGCATTCCGGTGACGGAGCTTATCGGCAAAGCCGAGCTTGACGCTATCGTGCAGCGCACTGCTGTGGGTGGTGGCGAGCTAGTGAAGCTAATGGGTACTTCGGCCTGGTACGCTCCCGGTGCTGCTGCTGCGCAAATGGTAGAAGCCATTGTGCGCGACCAGCGCCGCGTGTTCCCTGTCTGCATCAAGCTGGAAGGCGAATACGGCATCGACGGCGTGTACCTCGGTGCACCTGTTATTCTGGGTAAAAATGGTATCGAGCGTGTTATCGAACTGCAACTCAATGATGAAGAGAAGCAATTGCTCGAAACTTCGCGTGGCCACGTGAAAGAAGTAATGGAAGCTCTGGACAACATGACCCAGACCGCTTAGTCTCCATTCAGCAGATAAAAAAGCCCCCCAGACCAAGTCTGGGGGCTTTTTTATTGCGTATCATGCAGAGGCGCAGCCGAAGCGTCTTGCGCGTTTGCTTGCAAAAGTACCTGTCATGCAGAGCGGAGCGAAGCATCTCGCGTGTTTATCAGGATTACTACTCCCACATCAGCACGCGAGATGCTTCGCTCCGCTCTGCATGACAGGTACTTTTGCAAAGACGGCACGTATGGTTACTTCTGACTTGCCCTGAACAGCTTCTGTTTTTCGTCCTTCGACAAGCTCTCGTAGCCGGAGCGGGAAATCTTATCCAGAATCAAGTCAATCTCGTCTTGCTCGGGCTTAACGATAGTGCCTTTGCGCGCAGCAGCAGGCGAAGCAGGCTGACTACGGTGCGTAACCTTTAAGCGCGGACGGCCGCTGAAAAGCCCCCCAAGCCAATCACCGACAGCCTGTACTGGCCGCCCCAAATCGGTGCCGCGCTGCAGCATCTTGATGAAGCTAAAGCCAAAGATTGCCCCCCGATATGAGCGATTTCGCCCCCTGCATTACTTCCATCAATACCGGCTAGGGATATTAGCACAACTACAAAAGCGATGTACTTGATCTTAACCGGCCCAATCAGGATCAGACTGAAAGTGTAATCGGGCAACAAAGTGGCGGCGGCCACAATGATAGCCGTAACCGCCCCAGATGCACCCAATACTTCAGCCAACGGGCCATTGCGGTAAGCCGGCACCAAGTTATAAGCCAGCAGGAACAACGCTGCGCCCGCCAAGGCACCCAGGATATACAGGCTCACGAGCTTTCGGTCGCCGAGGTATTCGCGTACCAGGGAGCCAAACCAATACAGGTTCAGTAGATTAAAAATGATGTGCAGAAAGCCTTGGTGCAGAAAAGCATACGTCAGCACCGACCACGGCCGGCGAACCAGCGCACCCAGGTCGGCAGGCAGGCTGAACAAGCGCACGATGCTCTCATAGATGCCCGCGCCCCAGCCAAAAACGTTACCGCCTTGATCAGAATCAACACGACGAATACCAGGATGTTGATCAGCAGCAGCTGATTCAGGGCATTGTCGCGGCGGCTAAAGGCGGTGCGGATATCGTTTACAATACTCATGAAAAACGCAGCAGGTATTAACCGTTATTAGTACATCCGGGTGCGGTTGCGCTCCCAGAGTTTCAACAAAATGAACCCTATCAATATTCCACCCAAGTGAGCGAAGTGCGCCACATTGTCGCCCGGCACCCGCTTGAAGCCCGCATAAAGCTCATAGATGCCATACAAAGCGACAAAGTATTTGGCCTTGATAGGAAAAGGAAAGAACAGAAGCATGAGCTCCGTATTGGGGAACAAATAGGCGAAGGCGAACAAAATACCGAACAGCGCCCCGAAGCGCCCACCATGGGTGAGTTGAAGCTGCGGCTAAAAATGGCATCAATGGTTTCATTAGCTGAGGCTATCAAGCCAGCATCATCAGGGTTGCGCTGCAAGGCGGCGGCCACCACTTCAAAGCCTCGGGCCTCGGGCGCATTATCGCGGAAGAAGTCGGCGAAAGCCACACCGGAAGGCTCCTGCTGAAAGGCAAGCCGCGCCTCGTTCATTTTATTCAGCTCATAAAACCGCACGCCCGAATACAGAATACCAGCTCCAATTCCGCAGATCAACCAGAATGTCAGAAACCGCTGCGGCCCCCAGCGCTGCTCCAATAGTGGCCCAAAGGAAATAAGACCGAACATGTTGCCGAAAATGTGCCCTAGGCCGCCGTGCATAAACATATAGGTCAGAAACTGCCAGGGCTGAAAGCTTTGCGAGCCTACAGGATACAAAGCCAGCCAGCCGAGCCCAAGCTGCGTAGCGAGCAGAAACACGCCAATATTTATAAACAGTAGAATGCGAACTGTAGGAGTCAGATTGAACATGAAGCGTAGGGAGGCAAATGAAATGAGTTGCGCTACTAGTAACAGCAAACCGCGGCTATAGTCAGGCAGATTATTACGGCTTAAACGGTATTATCGCCTGAAACGATAACCAGGCTGAAAGCAGCGTAATTTATTTGCCTATCGGGTGAAGAAAGCTTGCAATTGGTCAAGCTCCAAAAGCACCAATGTTTTGCGGCCATCGGGCGTGTAGCCGGGCACGGCGCAGGCAAAAAGCCGATCAACCAAGGCGTTCATCTCTATTTCTGAAAGGCGGGCGTTGACAGCGACGCTGGCAACACGGCGCGCCAGGGCTCGTGCCATTTGCTCCCGTCGGTCTAGCTTTACGGGGCCAGCGTGGGTGCGAAACTGCTCAATCAGTCCTTCGAATAGCTCCTTTTCGTCGCGGGCGGGCACATCGGCCGGAATGCCTTCCACGGCAATGGTGTGGGGGCCAAATTCGGTGAAGCGGAAACCCAAAGCGTGCAGCGCATCCGTGACTTCGCGCAGCACGGCAAAATCGGCGGGCGAAAAAGTGACGGTGCGCGGGAAAAGCAGGGTTTGAGAAGCGCCGCCTTCCCGCTCCAAAGCTTGCGTATACTGCTCATACAGAATCCGCTCACGGGCCGCCAGCTGGTCGATCAGCATCACCCCCGATTTCACCGGCACCAGCACGTACTGCTGATGCACCTGAATAACCTTGCTGCCCGGTCCCGCCTGATTTTCTCGCAAGGGCAGCTCAGGTGTGGCAGTCTCTACCAATGCCAGCGCATCATCTGAAGGTGGGAGCGCGTCGGTGGCTTCGGCTTCTATATCAGGAAGGGCCGTCTGGCCGAGCGAGCGGTAGAAGTCTTCCAAATCCCGTTTGGCCTGATCGGTAGGTCTGGGGGCAAATTCCGATCTTGGGGGGCAAATCGGTCGGGCTGCCGCTCACGTGGAGAAGGCGAGGCCGCCTGCGCTGCCGCTGCTGATAAGGCATCGGGCCGGTACTCGTCGGAAAAGGAATTATGGCTGGCGCCCGAACTACGCAAGGGACGAATCGGAGCGAAGTTCACATCGCCCTCGAAGTCCAACGACGGCGCCATATTATGTATCCCTAAGGACTGCTTCACGGCGGCCCGCACAATGGCATACACCGTTTTCTCGTCCTCAAACTTTATTTCCGTCTTGGTCGGGTGCACGTTGATGTCGATGGTCTTGGGATCAAGCTCCAGAAACAGCACGTAAAACGGATGAGTATCGCGAGGCAACAGGCCTTCGTAGGCAGCCAGCACCGCGTGGTTGAGATAAGCCGAACGGATAAAGCGGTTGTTCACGAAGAAAAACTGGTCGCCCCGGCTCTTCTTCGCCGACTCCGGCTTACCGATAAATCCTTTGATGGTAATAAAGGGCGTTACCTCCTCGCAAGCCGCCAGTTGCTCCTTGTAGCCATTGCCCAGCAAGGCCACAATGCGCTGACTTAGCTTGCCGGCCGGCAGGTTGAACACCTCCAGCTCATTCTGATAAAGCGAAAATGTTGTCTGCGGATTTGCCAAGGCTACATGCTGAAACTCATCCAGAATGTGGCGCATCTCTACCGCGTTGCTCTTCAGAAAGTTACGCCGCGCCGGCACGTTGTAAAAAAGATTCTTTACCGCAATGCTGGTACCATCCGGGCAAGCCACGGGCTGCTGGCTCATCACTTGGGAGCCTTCTACCAATAACAAGGTGCCTGTGTCGTATTCGCGTTGTTTAGTGCGCAATTCCAGCTGAGCTACGGCGGCAATAGATGCCAGCGCCTCTCCCCGAAAACCAAGGGTACGAATTCGAAACAAATCTTCGGTGGAACGAATCTTGCTCGTGGCGTGGCGTTCCAAACTCATGCGGGCATCGGTAGGCGACATCCCGGCTCCGTTGTCTACCACTTGCACGAGCTGCTTGCCGGCATCTTTGATAATTAGCTGCACCTGCGAAGCACCCGCGTCCACGGCATTTTCCAGTAATTCCTTCACCACGGATGCCGGACGCTGGACCACCTCGCCGGCCGCAATCTGGTTAGCGAGGTACTCGGGTAGCAATTGAATCACGTCCGCCATCGACCGGGAACTGAGGAGGTTAAGAATGAAGTTAGCAGGAGTAAAAAGGCCTTAAATACCGCTAAAACAGTCCAAGGCCGAGAAATTATCCGTAAGTTCGCGGTCAACTTCGGTTTGTGCAACCCCGTCCTGGGAAGCCAAACCAGCTACCTGAGCAGTGCGAAAACCGGGTGCCCTGGGTCAGCCAAAACGACTACAGCCCCACTCGCCAGTGCTTCCTGAAAGGGACAAAAGTAGGGCTATTTCCGCTCGTTTTCAACGCTACTATTACACCAGCCGAGCCAATGCTCAAGGATTATTCGATTAGACTTTTGCTGCTACTGCTGGCCATCACGGGTCTGATCATTTCGTCTTCGTCTCCGATTGACAAAGATGTACGCCCCATGTCGCCGGCTGAGCAGAACTGGGTGGACAGCGTGTATAGCTCTCTCACCCCTGACCAGCGTTTGGGTCAGTTATTCATGGTGGCCGCATACTCCAACAAGGACCGCAAGCACGTACTCCAGATTGAGGAGTTGGTGCGCAATTATCACATTGGGGGGCTCATGTTTTTGCAGGGTGGTCCGCGTCGGCAAGCCTCTCTTACCAATCGATATCAAAAGCTAGCTAAGTTGCCCTTGCTTATCGCGATGGATGCTGAGTGGGGCCTTGATATGCGCCTCGACAGTTCCATGCATTTCGCCAAGGCCATGACCCTGGGTGCCATGGACGACGATCAGTATGTGTATCAGATGGGCCGCGAAATTGCGCTCAACATGAAAGCCCTTGGCGTGCATGTAAGCTTTTCGCCGGTTATCGACGTCAACTCCAACCCCGATAATCCAGTTATTGGCAATCGTTCTTTCGGAGAAGATAAGGAGCAGGTTTCCAAGCGCGGCGTGGCCTATATCCGGGGCTTGCAGGACCACGGCATCATTGCCGTAGCCAAACACTTCCCCGGTCACGGCGACACCGACACGGACTCCCATGTGGCTCTGCCAGTGGTGAATACCGATATGGCGCGCCTTACCAATGTCGACTTATATCCCTTTCAGCAGTCCTTCGAAGCGGGTGTAATGGGCGTGATGGTGGCTCATCTTTACATGCCGCTCTTCGATACGTTGCGTACGCAGACGACAACCCTGTCGCACAACCTGGTGACGGGTCTGCTGAAGGAGAAGATGGCCTATAGAGGGCTCGTTTTCACCGATGCTTTGAACATGAAGAGCGTCTCTAACCTGTACAAGCCAGGGGAAGTAGATGCGTTAGCGTTGGCGGCGGGCAATGATGTGCTGCTCTTCTCTGAAGATGTGCCGGTTGCCCTGCAGAAAATTCGCGAAGCCATCGCGGGGGGCAAAATTCAGCCGGCTGACCTTGAGTACAGAATACGTAAGATTCTGCGGGCCAAGTACTGGGCCGGACTTAACCGCTACCGCCCGGTTGAGCTAACCAATTTGATGGCCAGCCTCAACCGGCCGCTGAGCCGAATGGTGCAGCAGCAGATTTATGAGCACGCCGTTACGGTCGTTAAGAATCAGGACAACCTCTTGCCTTTCCACCGGCTTGATACGCTGCGCATTGCCTCTGTCACCATTGGTACGCCGGCCAGCGGGACGTACGCTACGCTGATGAATAAGTATCAGGGTGGCACGGTGTATTCAGTACCCAACCGCTACGCTCCCGACTCAACTTACGCGCGCATTCTATCGCGCCTCGGGCCCTATAATACGATAGTTGTAAGCTTGCATGGCATGAACAGTACGCCCGTGCATAAGTATGGCATGGGTGATGGAGCCTTGAAATTCATTCAGCAGCTACAGGCCAACCCGCGTGTAAAAACGGTGGTGGTAGCCATGGGTAATGCCTACTCGCTCAAGTACCTGGAGGCGGCCCGAACCCTGGTTTGTGCTTATGAGGATAATTACCCTTCCCAGCTGGTAACTCCGCAGGTATTGTTTGGGGCTTTGCCTGCCAAGGGCCGTCTGCCCGTCACGGTATCGCCGACACTGAAGGCTGGTACCGGCCTGCCTACGCCCGACTTCCGTCGTCTGCGCTATGCAACGCCGGAAAGCGAAGGATTAGATTCCCGTGTTTTAGCCCAGATAGATAATATCGCCCTCGAAACGGTAGCTTATGCTGCGGCCCTGGCTGCCAGGTTTTGGTGGCCAAGAATGGCGCCGTGATATTTGATAAAAGCTATGGCTTCAATACCTACGACCGCACTCAGCCAGTTAATAACAGCACGCTCTACGACCTAGCCTCGGTAACAAAAGTGGCCGGCACGTTGCAGGCGGCTATGTATCTTAAAGATCAAGGCAAGCTCAGTCTCGACGAAAAAGTATCGACGTATTTGCCGGAGCTACGCAATACCAATAAGAAGGACATCATTGTGCGCGACTTACTGCTCCACCAAGCAGGCCTGAAGGCGGGTATTCCGATCTGGGAGCGCACCGTCACTAAGACTGGTCTTAAGCCGACTTTCTATGCCAGCACCCGCACTTCTGACTTCCCTAATGAAGTGGTGCCCGGTACTTACAGCGTCAAAACCGCCGAAGATTCTGTGTGGTTGTGGACGATGCGCTCGGGCTTGTTACCTAAGATTAAAGGCAAGTATCCCTTGGAGTACAGCGACCTGACCTTTGTAATCGTGAAGCGCTTGTGCGAGAAGCTATTGCAGCAGCCGATTGAAGAGTTTCTGGCCAAGCAGTTTTATCAGCCTTTGGGACTGAATACCATGACTTACAATCCGTTGCAGCGGTTTCCGAGCTCCTGCATCGCCCCTACCGAAAACGACACGTACTATCGTCGCTCCCAGCTGCGCGGCACGGTGCACGACCAGGGCGCGGCTATCGTAGGCGGCGTGGGTGGTCACGCGGGTTTGTTTGCTAACTCCAACGATCTGGCCATTCTTATGCAGATGAATCTGCAGAATGGTCGCTACGGTGGGGTGCGCTTCTTTCAGTCGCCGGTGGTAACGGAATTCTCACGGCCGCAGATTGCGGGCAACCGTCGCGGGCTGGGCTGGGACCACGGTACTCCTGAAAAAGGACCGGGCCAGGGCCCAACATCAAGCATGGCGCCGCCCGCTACTTTCGGCCACACCGGCTTCACGGGTACGTGCGTGTGGCTCGATCCTGAAAACAAAATCGTCTATATCTTTCTTTCCAATCGAGTGTACCCCGATGCGGGCAACAACAAATTGATTCAAAACAACGTCCGCACACGCATCCACGACGTTATTTATAAGTCTTTCAGCAAAAGCATTTCCAAGACATGACCTGTTGTCCGTCGTTTTTACACAACCTCTGATCCGTATGTGGCGGTAAGACATCTACCTGATGGCTTACCGCCAATTTTTTGCCCCCCACACAGAGTAACCTACTGCCTAGGCACTCGTTGAGCAATAGCATACCCGCGTTCGGGCCAACTACCCGACTTGTGTCTGCTCAAGAAGACTGCTGGGGGCTTTTTTAAGAATTATCGCACCACTCCAGCGCTGATTGCACTGCCACTCTCACCATTCACCAACCAATGACAGTCCACCTGAATTTTGGTGAAACCTCCCCTATCATGAACATCGGCATTGTTTGTTATCCCACCTTTGGAGGTTCCGGCGTAGTTGCTACGGAGCTAGGTAAAGCATTGGCTCTCAAAGGTCATCGTGTCCACTTTATCACGTACAGCCAGCCCGTCCGCCTCGATTTTTTCAATGAGAACCTCTTCTATCATGAGGTGTATGTGCCGCCGTATCCGTTGTTTCAGTTTCCGCCTTATGAGTTAGCCTTGGCTAGCAAAATGGTGGACATTGTGCAGCACGAGAAGCTGGATGTGCTACATGTGCACTATGCCATTCCGCACGCGTCGGCGGCTTATATGGCCAAGCAGATTCTGCGTACCAAAGGCATTCAGATTCCGGTCATAACGACTCTGCACGGCACCGATATCACGCTTGTGGGCAAAGATGCCAGCTACGAGCCGGTGGTGACATTCAGCATCAATCAGTCGGATGGGGTGACAGCGGTATCCGCCGATTTGCGGGCCGAGACCTATCAGTACTTTGCTATTGAAAAGGACATTGAAGTCATTCCCAACTTCATTAATCTCGAGCGTTTCAAGAAGCAGAACAAGTCGCATTTCAAGGCCGCTATTGCCCCCGAAGGCGAGAAGCTGCTCATTCATACGTCTAACTTCCGCTCCGTGAAACGCGTGGAAGACGTGGTGCGCATTTTTGCGGGCGTGCGCAAAGAAATTCCGGCCAAGCTCTTGCTCGTGGGCGATGGCCCCGACCGGCCCCGCATCGAAAAGCTGTGCCGCGAAACCGGCTACCTCAGCGACATCCGCTTCCTGGGCAAGCTTGAAGCCGTAGAAGAAGTACTCAGCATCAGCGACTTATTCCTGATGCCTTCAGAAAAGGAAAGCTTCGGCTTAGCGGCGCTGGAAGCCATGGCCTGTGAGGTACCAGTTGTCAGCACCAATGCGGGGGGCATTCCGGAGCTGAATGTGGATGGCGTAACGGGCACCACCAGCGCCGTTGGCGATGTGGAGGCGATGGTTAAAAACGCCCTCTTTATTCTGGCTGATGAAAACCTGCCCCGGTTCAAAGCTGCCGCCCGGGCCCGAGCAGAGGAGTTTGCCGTGGAAAAGATTGTGCCGCTGTACGAAGCCTGTTATCAACGTGCCATTGATTCTCAGTTGGCAGTAGTGTAGTTGTTATTAACTCACAAAAAAGCCCCCAGAGAACATCTGGGGGCTTTTTTGTGAGCACTAACGGAATTTAAAATAGACTCGCTGCCTCTCGCTTTACTACATTCAACGCCCGGGCCGTAGGATCTACTTCTTCGGCAATTAATGTTTCAAGCACACGCTTAGCGAGTTCGGTGCCACGGGCCTGCTGGGGCGCTGGCAGTGCATGGTATGATTTATTGATCATGGTGAGCACATTTTCGCGGGCCTGCTTTACGTGGTCCCAGGCGTCGGGGCTCATGTATAGCTGCTGAGAAAGGTTGTGCTCAAACTCGGCGCGAATTTCCTGGAGCAGCAGGCGGTGAAACTCAGGAGCCGTTTGGCCGGCGCTGCTCAGGCGCACCAAGATATTATTGGGCGTGATTCGCTCCAGCAGCAACGTTACACGCTCATAGGCTTGCAGACGAATGGGCAGCGTTTCTTTGCTGCTTTGCAAGCGCAATTCGATCAGCCGCCGCTGCTGCTCCTTTTCAAAATATTGCTTGATGAGCAGAAACACCGAACCGGCCACAATAATGGCGGGCAGAATGATTTTGAGTAATTCAAAAATATAGGCAGTAGTATCCATGCGAGAGTATCAGGCCAAATTTGGCCAGGTGTAAAGGATAAATGGCTGTAAATGTTGACCGTAACTACCAAGCGACTGGCGTGGTCTTTGGGCAAAGATAACCAGTGAACCGGACCGGCCAACCGGCTGTTCTAACACTATACGAATCCTATAGTCTTCGTATCTTTGCACCAGTCTTCTCTTAACCACGAACTCATTATGGCAACGGCCGTTTCAACCAAAACTGCTCCCATCAGCCTCACCTCGCGGGCTTTGGTAGAAGTCAGAAATATCATTGAAGAAAAGAAAGTGCCCACCGAATACGGTTTGCGCATCGGTGTGCAGGGCGGCGGCTGCTCGGGCATGAGCTATTTGCTCGGTTTCGACAAAGCAAAAGACAACGATGAAGTGTACGACCTTGACGGTCTGCGCCTTATCATGGACAAGAAGCACGCGATGTACGTGCTAGGCATGGAGGTAGACTTCCAGGACGGCCTGAACGCTCGCGGCTTTGTCTTCAATAACCCACAGGCTAAAAGCACCTGCGGCTGCGGTTCGTCGTTTTCAGCTTAAGAAACGAACAGCTTCGCTTTTATCGTAAAGCCTTGCTTACATTCTGTAGGCAAGGCTTTTTGTTTGTCCTTATGCTGTTAAAAGCCGCGTAATCAGCAGGATCATTTCTTCAAAATAATGTCCCGGCGACCCGTCCAGCCTTTTGCTGTCCGCTTTAACTCGACTACACCGGTACCACCCACCGCCACCGACGGTATTGATGCGATATACTTCGGTGTTACCAACGGGTCGTCTTCAAACACAAAGTCGGTGATATAATACGGGGGACGGCCCCCTGGCTCCTGAATAACGGCGTGAATATGAGCCGGATCCGTGCGGCTTGGGTATGATGCCGGCCGGACGGAGCTAATGACGTACCGGCCCTGCTTGTCTGACTTTGCCCAGCCGTGCAAGTGCCCATGCCACTTTTGAACCCCTCTTTCACCGCCTTTTTTGGTGTAACGGCCCGTGTGGTCAGTTTGATACGCGTAGAGGATTACGCCCGCATACGGGCTTTTGCCATCGGCCTGTAGCAACGTACCGGTAATTAGTAGCGGGTCGCCCGGCTCATTTGGCCCGCCCATTGTGAGGGTAGAGCTTAATGCGGCCGGCATGTTCACGAAGCTACACGCAATGGCAGCATCCGGACTGTCGCAGGAATCTGCTGAGTCAGCCATACCACTAGTGCTGCCCATAGCCTGTGCGCTCGTTTCGGACTTCGTTTCGCTACACCCATTAGTCAGCAAGCCGACGCCACTGAGCAGCAGCGTGCCAAGCATGTATTTGCAGAATTTCATAACTCTGACCAGCTAGTTAATTGCCTCTGAGTTACTTAAGTTACGATTTTACTTACATACTTTTTTGATAACCAAAGATCAATACGTTTTGGTCATATCCGTCGGCACAACCAGCACAAAGTCGGCCTTGCGCAGGTGCTCCTTCTCCAGCTTCTTCAGCTGCTCCTGCGACACGGTGGAGATAGTACGAATGCGCAGCTTGGGCTCCGCTTGCTGCAGATACCAGTTGATGCCATCGTGGTTGTCGGAGTGGTAGCTGCCGTTGAGGTGAAGCAATAGCTGGCCGGGCTGACGATTTTTCAGAATAAAGTGCGCCATGGTAGCGTCTTTAAGCGCTTGGGCCTGAATAATATTCTGGGCACCTGCACCGCCGTGGGCCGCGTCGCCAAACATCTTCGCCATGTTGGCATAGCCGGGCAGCGTGTAATCGACCGTGATGGGCAGTGGCGCCAGCCATTCGCGCTCGTTGGGGGGCAAATTTTCAAGGGAAGCCAAACTGCCTTTCGCCACTTGAGATGCGTAGCGCCGCGGCACATTTGTGCCCACTACGCGCAGCTTGTTTTGCCGCGCCAGTTGGAGCAAGGGCTTATAATCGGTGGCGTAATTGGGCCAAGGGCGGCTTTGTTCTTCAAACGCTTTATCGTCCAGCTCACCGGTGTTGTATTGCTCCACGAACGGCTGTACGTCGCGCTCAAACATTTCCAACCCCAGCACCAGCTGACCCGCTTTGCGCTGAGCTAAGTCGCGGGCTACTTGCAACTGTAGCCAGTGTGCAATGGGGTCGTTGTGTTGCTCGCCGAACAGCACGACATCGGCCTCGGCTAGCTCCTTGAGCATCTTATCGTAGCTGGCCGTTTTGCCGGCGGCGTTGTAGAGGCGGTAAGCAGGACGGTCGTCGGTGCGGAAGCTAAGCAGGCTAAGCAAGATTGGCAGGAAGAATAGTCGGCGCATAAGCAAGGTAAGTAATGTACTAGCAAGTCAGTTAGCAGGCTTCTTGTTCCTCCTAAAGCGCAAAAAGCCCCGTCGATGTTGCCGTAGGGCAAATGACGGGGCTTTTAAAGAAACCGCAACTATCCGTTTGGCAGTTACGCAGTGCTGGGGGGCTTTTTGGTCGGTTTACCCTTTATAAAACATCCAGCGCGACAGCTCCTTGTAAGTCACCTTCTTGCCATACAGCAAAATACCCACGCGGTAAATGCGGGCGGCTATCCAGATAGTAGCCACGAAGCCCGCCACCAGCAGCGCCATAGAAAGCAGCAATTGCCCCGCTGTAACGCCGCCAAACGGAATGCGAATGACCATGGCAATAGGCGACGTGAACGGAATCATCGACATCCAGTAAGCTATGGGGCCGTTCGGGTCCCGAATCATCACGCTTTGGGCTACAATGAAGGTCAGAATCAGGGGCATCGTGATGGGCAGCATAAACTGCTGCGTATCCGTTTCGTTGTCCACGGCGGCCCCAATTGCCCCAAATAAAGCGCCATAGAGTAAATAGCCCCCCAGGAAATAAAACAGAAAGCTGCCGATGATAAGCGGCAAATTCAGGTTAGAAAAGCCTTCCATGGCTGATTTATACATTACGGCGGTTTTGTCTTCCGTCTCTTTGGGAGTGGCTCCGGCCGACTGAGCTACGGTTTCTAGTTGCTGCGTACGCGAGGCAGCCACTGTATCTATCCCCGCAACAGCCGAAACGCCGGTTATAACGATGCTCGACAGCGCCACCCACAACAGCAGTTGGGTAAGGCCCACGGCGGCAATACCGATTACTTTGCCCATCATCAGCTGAAACGGCTTCACCGACGACATAATCACCTCTACGATGCGGCTGGTTTTCTCCTCAATTACCCCACGCATAATTTGTACGCCGTAGAGGAAAATGAACAAGTAAATCAGGAAGGCCATGAAATAAGCCACTCCTGACGTCACCATCGAATTGCTCGATTTCTCGCCTTCGTCGCTCAGATTCACCGTATCCATATCGACGTCGGCTTTCAGATTGTCGAGCACTTGCTGGTCGATACCTGACTTTTGCAGGCGCGCAGCCTCTACCTGCCGGTTCACCGTCCGCTGTATGCTGGTTTGGAGCGTCAGGCTCAGATTTTCGCGGCCAAAAAGCTTGATACCCGTTGGGTTAGCCAAGTCGAAAGGCGGAACGTAGAGCAGCGCTGAATTTTTACTTTTCTTGAACTCGGCTTTGGCCGCTTCCAGATCAGTGGGTGCGTGCACATAGCGAATGCTGCTCTTCTCATCCTGAGGCAACTTGCCGGAAAAAAGCCCCCCAGCATCGGCTACGGTCACTATTTTCTTTTCATCCGATGACATCTGCATCAGAAATATCGGCACCACAAACAGAGCCGACATAAGCAGCGGCCCCACAAAGGTCATGATGATGAAGCTCTTTTTGCGCACCCGCGTGATGTATTCACGCTGCACGATAAGCCAGATTTGATCCATTGAAGTAAAGGTTTTTGATGCTGATTAAGAAGGCGGTCATGCAGAGGCAGAGCCGAAGCATCTCGCTCGCGGTAGTGAGGTTAGTAATCCTGCGTCAGCACGCGAGATGCTTCGGCTCCGCCTCTGCATGACGTTCTACAAGTTCGTATGAAACGCTACACGTTCTCTTCTACCAATGACTCTGGCATCGTCTCGCGCACGCGGCGAATGAAGATCTCGTTGATGCTCGGAATCTGCTCGCGGAAAGCATGGATTTCCACTTGCCCGATGAGGTAGCGCAATAAGTCGTTGGGCGTCACGCCCTCGTGCAGCCGAATACGGTCGTAGAAGTAGCCGTTTTCGCGCTCCTTGTGCTCCAGCACTTCAAAATCGGGGTGAATGACCATCAGGCGGCCTTTGCCTTCTACCTCGTAGGTGTTTGTTTTGAAGGTGTCTTTAATGGTGCCTACGGGGCCATCGAGCACTTTGCGCGAGCGGTTTATTAGCGCAATAGAGTCGCACATCTCCTCCACCGATTCCATGCGGTGAGTGGAGAAAATGATGGTTGCGCCTTTTTCGCGCAGCTCCAGAATCTCGTCTTTTATCAGGTTAGCGTTAATTGGGTCGAAGCCCGAAAACGGCTCATCGAGAATGATCAGGCTCGGCTCGTGCAGCACCGTGGCAATAAACTGAACCTTCTGCTGCATGCCTTTCGACAGATCTTCCACGTTTTTGCTAACCCACGGCCGCAGATCAAAACGATCAATCCAGGCTTTGATGCGTTTGGTCGCGTCGGTTTTGTTCAGGCCTTTCAATTGGGCCAGATAGAGGAGCTGCTCCCCTATCTTCATTTTCTTGTACAGCCCGCGCTCCTCCGGCAAATACCCGATTTGGGCAATGTGGCTGGGATTGAGCCGCTCGCCACGAAACCGGATTTCACCCGAATCAGCCCCCGTAATCTGGGTTATAATGCGGATAAGAGAGGTTTTGCCTGCTCCGTTGGGCCCCAGCAGCCCGAAGATGCTGCGCTCCGGAATATCGAGGCTGACTCCGCTCAGGGCTACGTGCGCATCGTAGGCTTTGCGCACATCAATTGCTTGTAGAATGTTGCTCACGGCTGTTGGTAAGGTTTGTCGACGTTAAATGTATTCATTTATAGCTATTCTACTGTTCTGTTTCTAAGCTGGGGGCAAATTTCACTCGGCCTGAAGCTCATGCAGGTAGCCTTCGAGCCGGTCGAGGTGCTGACCGTAAAGCTTTTGCAAATACCATTTGGTAAACTTGATCATCAGCCAATACAGGACAGTGCCGGTCAAAAACATGATAATGACCGTCAGTCCGATGCTCCAAAACAGCTCCCCTCCGTCGTATTTCAGCGTAAGCCTGTATGCCCGGTAAGAGGTGGTAGCTATAATGGCGGCAATGGTAACCCAGAGCGAGAGGCGCAAATAAATGGTAAGCAGGCCGCGCAACCCCAGAATCAGCGTCTGCAAATGCCCGCGCACGTCCTTGTCTACATGATCCATCCGGCGCAGCAGCTTAAACTTGCGGTAGTAGTAATATAGAAAAGCGACCGACAGCAGCTCAAAAGTCAGCAGGTAGCCCTTAATGAATTGATTGTTAAAGTAGTCAATACCAAAGGGTAAGGCGATGATTACGTACACGATAGACCCCACTTCCCACCATGCGTTGCGGCGCAGCCTCGTTACTACACTATCTGACTTGCGCGCCACCATGCGCGCCACGCTGTGCGCGCTGAGCGGAGTAGGCTCATCTGTGGCATGGCGGTTCCACATTTGGCGGAGTTCGTTTAATTCCATTGCTCAGAGCGGCTGAAGATCTTGCGTAGTTTTTCCTGAATGCGGTGCATCTTAACCCGCACATTGTTCTGTGTAATTCCCAGAATGTCAGCCATTTCCTCGTAGGTGTGCTCTTCCAGATACAGCAGCACAAATGCCTTTTCCACTTCCGAAAGCCACTCGATGGCCCGGTAAAGCGTGGCGATTTCCGTGGAGTCCGTTCCGAGATCGGGGGCTTGAGCTACTTCCAGTACCTGCGGGTTGAGGCGGTCGGGAGCGGGCTTGCGGGTGCGCTGGCGCAAGTCCGACACGGCCACGTTCAGCCCAATGCGGTACATCCAGGTGCTGATTTTTGCCCCCCGCACCTCATAGCGCGGATATGCGCGCCATAGCTGCAGCACGATTTCCTGAAACAAGTCCTGCTGATCGTCCGCGTCGGCGCAATACAGCCGACAAATTCGCCGGAGCATGGCCTGATGCGCATTCACGAGCGTCAGAAATTCAGCGGTATTCGGATCGGGAGCCAAGTGCGAGAAGATAGCCAGGATTCACTACATATATCGCCGCTATGAGTAAGGTATTACAGCGTCGGCAAAAAATATTTCGGGTGTGCTATATGCCGCTCGTTGCGGCAATACTGAGGGAGCACAAATTGGGACTTTACTTAATTCTCTTAACAAAAAAGCCCCCAGAAATGCTCTGGGGGCTTTTTAAACTGAGCTAAATCAAGCTCAATGGTTACTTATTGGAAGTACTCCTTTACTTTCTCAAAGAAGCCTTTCTCATTCTTGCCCGGATTAGGCGAAAAATTCTGCGAGTCGCGCAGCTTTTCCAGTAGCTCACGCTCCTGGCTATTCACCACCTTGGGCGTCCAGACGTTGATATGAATTAACTGGTCGCCGCGGCCGTAGCCGTTAAGATCCTTGATGCCTTTACCGCGCAAACGCAAAATCTTGCCGGGCTGAGTGCCGGGGTCAACCTTGATCTTCACCTTGCCTTCGATAGTCGGAACCTCAATGCTCGCGCCCAAAGCGGCATCAACAAACGTGATGTACTGGTCGAACATGATGTTGTTGCCATCACGCTTGAGGAATTCGTGAGGCTCCTCTTCAATCTGAATAAGCAGGTCGCCGGGTACGCCGCCGCGCTCGGGGTAGTTGCCTTTGCCGTTCATGCTCAGCTGCATACCCTCAGCCACGCCCGCCGGAATGTTGATCGGGATGATCTCTTCCTGTAGCTGGCGTCCGTCGCCGTGGCATACGTCGCACTTGCTGGTCACTACTTTGCCTTCGCCGTTACAGGTAGGGCAGGTTGAGCTGCTCACCATCTGACCCAGCATCGTGTTCACCACGCGCTTCACCTGGCCTTGGCCGTGGCAAGTGCCGCAATCCTTCAGGTCGGTGCCGTTTTTGGCACCCGTACCCGAGCAGGTGTTGCAGGCCACGTAGCGCTTCACCTTGATCTTCTTCTCGATGCCGTTGGCCACTTCCTCCAGATTAAGCTTGAGCTTGATACGCAGGTTGGAGCCTTTTTTCATGCGGCGTCCGCCACCGGAGCGGCCGCCACCAAAGAATCCCTCGAAGCCGCCGCCACCGAAGATGTCGCCGAACTGCGAGAAGATGTCTTCCATGTTCGGGCCACCGCCGTTGCTGCCCATGCCCTGATGGCCAAACCGGTCGTAGCGGGCGCGCTTCTGCTCATCCGACAATACTTCGTAGGCCTCAGCGGCCTCCTTAAACTTGTCTTCGGCCGTTGGGTCGTCGGGGTTTTTGTCGGGGTGAAACTTGATGGCCACCTTGCGGTACGCCTTCTTTATCTCCTCAGGCGACGCGGTTTTGGCTACGTCCAACACCTCGTAATAATCTCGCTTCTGCGCCATATACTTTAATCTGTGCGTCGTTTATTGGCCCAGCACCACTTTGGCGTGGCGGATTACTTTATCACCCAAATAATATCCCTTCTCCACTTCGTCTACCACTTTGCCCTTCAACTCCTCACTTGGAGCCGGAATCTGGGTGATAGCCTCGTGCAAGTCAGAATCAAAATCGCCACCCTTGGTTTCCATCGCGGTCAAACCTTTCTGCTGAAGAGTTTTGACGAGCTTGTTGTAGATGATGTCCACGCTCTCACGCACTACCTGCACATCTTCCGACACTTGGGTGTGGTTGCGAGCGCGCTCAAAATCATCAAGCACGGGCAGCAAAACCGCCATCAACTCCTGATTGGCAGATTTGAACAGATCGGAGCGCTCCTTAGCAGTGCGGCGCTTGTAGTTATCAAACTCAGCCGCTAAGCGCAGGTATTTATCTTTTAATTCCGCAAGCTCGGTCTCAGTCCGGTTCACTTCAGACTGGGGGCTTTTTCAGTTTCAGCAGTTACTGTAGCCTCACCATCAGCCATTTCGCCAGCTATGTGGTCGGGGTCAACGGTCAAGTTGTCGTCCTGCGGTACGTGTTTCTCGTCAGCCATCTTATCGAATATTCGTCGAAACGGGTTTTTCACTTCATTTTAGCCGATTGGCAAGAAGCGGGAACAATGAGTTTGCCAAAGGCAGAAGGGCTGCCATAGTGGCACTGAAACCACTAAGGAGCAATGATTAGTTCAGCACAAAAACGGGCATGCTTGCACCGCCAGACTTATCTCGAGCTACTCCTTCGCGTTCAGCTCCTGCCAAATCATATCCTTCAACCGCTGGATATTCTTGTTCGCCAGGCTGGAAATAAACACGCTGGGCAGGTCAGTGGGCAGCGTGGCCCGGATTTCGGCTTCCAGCTCGTCGTCGATGAGGTCGGCTTTGGTGATGGCCAGCACTCGGCGCTTTTCCAGCAATTCCGGGTTGAACTGCGTTAGCTCATTGAGCAGCACCTGATACTCAGCGGCAATGTCGTTGCTGTCCACCGAAATCATGAACAGCAACATAGAGTTGCGCTCGATGTGCTTCAGAAAGCGCGTACCCAAGCCGCGGCCTTCAGCGGCGCCCTCAATAATGCCCGGTATATCGGCCATTACAAATGACTTGTAATCGCGGTAAGCCACCACGCCCAGGTTGGGCACCAAGGTAGTGAAAGCATAGTCGGCGATTTTAGGCTTCGCAGCCGATACCACGGAGAGCAACGTGCTTTTGCCAGCATTCGGGAAGCCCACGAGGCCTACGTCGGCCAGTAGCTTTAGCTCCAGCACTACCCACTCCTCAATACCGGGCTCGCCGGGCTGAGCGTAAGTAGGCGCTTGGTTGGTAGCGGATTTGAAATGGTCATTGCCGAGGCCACCGCGCCCACCGGGCGTGAGAATAATGCGCTGGCCGTGCTCCGTGATTTCTACTTTCTTCTCACCGGTTTCCGCATCACGGGCAATGGTTCCCAGCGGTACTTTCAGGATAACATCCTCACCCTGAGCACCGGTACGCAGACTTTCAGCGCCGCCCTGCCCATGGCCGGCAATTACGTGCTTCTGATATTGCAGGTGCAATAGGGTCCAGAGTTGGGAGTCGCCTTCCAGAATAATATGCCCCCCACGGCCGCCGTCGCCGCCATCCGGACCGCCGTTCGGCAGGCCTTTGGCCCGAAAGAAATGAGAAGAGCCCGCGCCGCCCTTACCCGAACGGCAGCAGACTTTAACGTAGTCGATGAAATTATTAGAAGCCACTGGTAATGGGTATTGAATGAAAGGGATTGGGAAGAACCCAAAAAACGTCTGTCATCCTGAGGCACGAAGGACCTTACCGGATAAGAACAGGCTGTTTAGGGTAACAACCGTTCTTACGTGATAAGGTCCTTCGTGCCTCAGGATGACAGATAAAGGCGGTTTAGCCTACAAAGTTACGCTTTTACTTCGTCTGCGGCCTGCTGACCATCGGAGATGGAGGGCGCAACCTGTTTCTGGTCAATGATATCGCAGATTTGAGTAAATATTTCTTCAATAGCGCCAATGCCATTTAACGCGTGAAACTTTTGCTGCTCAGCATAATAGCCGGCCACCTGAGCGGTTTCGGTGTTGTAGACGTTTACGCGGCGGCGAATTTTGGCTTCGTCCTGATCATCGGGGCGGCCGCTGGTTTTGCCGCGCTCCAGTAGGCGCTTTACCAACTCTTCCTCAGCTACTTCCAAGGCAATCATGCACGACACACCGGTATCGTAGCGCTGGGTAAGCTCATCCAGGCTTTGGGCCTGGGGCACGGTGCGCGGAAAGCCATCGAAGATAAACCCAGCAGCCGTTGTATTATTGGCCAGTTGGCTTTCAATCATACCAATTACTACTTCATCGGGCACCAATAGGCCTTCATCCATCAGTTTTTTGGCGCGCAGACCCAGTTCGGTGCCTTGCGTGATTTGGGAGCGAAGCAGGTCGCCGGTCGAGAGGTGTACCAGATTATATCGGGCAATCAACTTCTGACTTTGCGTTCCTTTGCCGGCGCCGGGCGGGCCGAAGAGCACGATATTGAGCATAGAGCGAGGATTTTCGCAGGGAAAGAAAAGAAGGTGTTTGGGAAAGATAGCGAATCGAGGCTAAAGTGCCCCATACGGCAGGGGGCAAAAGTAGGCTGAACCCAGCAGATTACAACGCTTTGTACAGATCAGGGTAGTTTCGGCCTAAGCCGTCATAATCAAGGCCGTAGCCTACCACAAATTCATTGGGAATACTAAGCGCCGCGTAGCGGATATCCAGTTCGTGCTGCAGGCAATCAGGCTTAATCAACAGGCAGGCCACCTCCAGAGAAGCCGGGTTTTTGCCCCCAGCGTATCGAGCAGGGCCCGAATGGTATGGCCAGTGTCTACGATATCTTCCAGCACCACCAAATGCCGGCCCTGCACTTCTTCACGCAGCCCCAGCAATTCCTTTACTGCCCCGGTACTGCTGGTACCTTCGTAGGAAGCCATTTTGACGAAAGATATTTCGCAGTCGATGGTCAGCTCTTTCAGCAAATCGGATGCAAACATGAACGAGCCATTGAGCACCGCCACAAATAAGGGGGTCTTGGTGGCGTAATCCGCAGTAAGGCGGGTGGCCAGCTCCCGCACGGCGTCTGCCAGCTGCTCTGAGGTGAGGTAGGGGGCAAACTGCTTGTTGTGCAGAGAGATAACAGATTGAGGCATACCGGGCAAGGTTGAAAACCGTACGAAGGGATGGCCAAAGGTAGGACAAAAAAAAGCAGCCTCTTCCGTGTGAAGAGGCTGCTTTCCAGACTTTGATCAACTCAATGTGAGTGCTACGATCTTCTCACAGATGCAAAAGTGAATGAACTACCCCCTATTTCTGCGTGCGTTGAGGTAGTACGTAAGCCGTTTTGGTGGCAGCTACGGAATCATCGGCATATGCAGCTTTGGGCTCCATTACTCGCTCCACAGGCTTTACTCCTACCGGGGCCACACCCTCGCGCACCGTATCATCGGTAACGGCAATGTGGGGGGCAATTACCAGCGACACGATGCTCATCAGCTTGATCAGAATATTCATGGAAGGACCTGACGTGTCTTTGAAAGGGTCGCCTACAGTATCGCCCGTTACAGAAGCTTTGTGCGCATCGGAGCCTTTGAACTCCATTTTACCGTTTACCATCACACCTTTCTCAAACGACTTCTTAGCGTTATCCCAGGCACCACCAGCATTGCTTTGAAACATTGCCATCAGCACCCCTGATACTGTTACGCCGGCCAATAAGCCCCCCAATACCTCCGGACCGAAGGCAAAACCAACGATAATGGGAACGATGAGCGCAATTGCGCCCGGCAACATCATCTCACGAATGGCGGCCTGCGTCGAAATGGCTACGCACTTCTCGTACTCCGGCCGGCCCGTACCTTCCATGATGCCGGGAATCTCACGAAACTGCCGACGCACCTCCTGCACCATTGCCATAGCCGCCCGACCCACCGCCGAAATTGCCAGTGCTGAGAAGATAAATGGAATCATTGCGCCAACAAATAGGCCAGCAAGCACGCGGGCATTGCTAATGTCGATGCTGGAAATGTTGGCCGTGCCCATAAAGGCCGCAAACAACGCCAGCGACGTAAGCGCAGCCGAAGCAATGGCGAAGCCTTTGCCGGTAGCCGCAGTGGTGTTGCCCACCGCATCCAGAATATCGGTGCGCTCCCGCACTTCCTTGGGCAGCTCGCTCATTTCGGCAATACCACCCGCGTTATCGGCAATAGGTCCGAAGGCGTCGATTGCCAGTTGCATGGCCGTAGTCGCCATCATGCCGGCGGCGGCAATAGCTACCCCATACAAACCAGCACACTCGAAGCTAAGCACAATACCAGCCGCTAACACCAGAATCGGCAGTACCGTTGACTCCATGCCCACGGCCAAACCACCAATGACGGTGGTAGCGTGGCCGGTGCTGCTTTGCTGCACAATGCTCATCACGGGCCGCTTGCCCATTGCCGTGTAGTACTCGGTGATGATACTCATCAGGGTTCCTACCACCAGACCCACCAGGATAGCGTAAAACACGTCCATAGAATCGAAGGGAACAGAGCCGGGACGGTTGATGACCAACTCGCCCGATGGCAGCATCCAACGCACCAGAAAGTACGACGAAATCGCCGTCAGCACCACCGACACGTAGTTGCCAAAGTTCAGCGCGCCCTGCACGTTACCACCTTCCTTTACCCGCACGGTCAGAATACCAAGCAGCGAAGAGATGATGCCAATACCGGCAATCACCATTGGCAGCAGGATGGGAGAAAGGCCATTAAACTGGTCATTGGTAGCAGCAACCTCGCGACCCAGCACCATCGTAGCCAGAATAGTAGCCACATAAGAGCCAAATAAGTCGGCGCCCATACCGGCCACGTCGCCCACGTTGTCGCCTACGTTGTCGGCAATAGTGGCAGGGTTGCGGGGGTCATCTTCCGGGATGCCAGCTTCTACTTTACCCACCAAATCGGCCCCCACGTCAGCAGCTTTGGTGTAAATACCTCCACCTACGCGAGCAAAAAGCGCGATGCTTTCAGCGCCCAGCGAGAAACCCGTCAGCACTTCTAATGCTGTTTCCATTTCAATACCGTTGGCGCCGGCTCCTTTGCTCAGTACAAACATATTGTAGAACACAATAAACAGAGAGCCAAGGCCTAACACCGCTAGGCCAGCTACGCCCATGCCCATAACTGAGCCACCTGAAAAGGATACATTCAAAGCTTTGGACAAGCTAGTGCGGGCGGCCTGCGCCGTACGCACGTTGGCTTTAGTGGCAATCTTCATCCCGATGAAGCCCGCCAGCGCCGAAAACACAGCCCCAATCAGGAACGCAATGACAATAACAGGGCTCGACTTTTCGCCCGTGGTACCCAGGTACCCTAAAAAGGCGCAGGCAATAAGGGCAAACAAAGCCAGCACTTTGTATTCAGCTTTCAAAAAGGCAATAGCGCCATCGGCTATGTAGCCGGCAATGGTGCGCATGCGTTCGTCGCCGGCATCTTGGCGGGCCACCCAGCCCGAGCGCAACCACGTGTACAATAGGGCCAGCACGCCAAGCGCGGGAGCTACGTAAAGAATTTCCATCATAGAAGCGGAGGTGAGAAGTAAGCGTTTGGGTTTAAGATTGATGAATGAGGGTTTTGGGTTGGTAAAATAGAGTTTATTACCTAATCCTCAAGTTCTCATCCTGCAAAAGTGGGCCGAGACCCATCCTTATATTTTACAATCAACTCTCAATTGTTACCTATTGCGTTCGACCATATGCTTACCTCCTTGCAAAAAAGCCCCCAGAGGATTTCTGGGGGCTTTTTTGTTGAGTAATGATTGAGTGGAAAGGCTACAGCTCTTGCATGAGCACCTGATACAGCGCCAGCATACTAGCAATGTCGCGCTTGTCCACGATTTCGTCGGGTGAATGCACATTGTCTTCGGGGGCACCTACAAAGCACCAATCCCAGGGCTGAGCGCTGTGCTGTAGCTCCTTGGCATCAGAGCCGCCACTGCCCTCCACCTCCAACTGATGAGGAATGCCCGCCGCCTGAGCAATTCGACGAATACGCTCCACGTATGAACGGCGCGGAATCAGCGAGTCGCGCAGGGAAATAGCTACCCCTTGACCGGCATGCACGCCTTCCGTTACCCAGGTAATATCCGAAATCAACGCCTGTCGCACCCCATATTTCTCGTAGATGTACTTAGCCAGATACGCAACGGAGCCCCCACCGTGCTCTTCCCAGCAGCTAAACACCAGAATACCATGCTCCAGCGTTTCGGCCAGACGCAAGGCATTCCACACACCCAACCGATTGTCGAGGTAGCAGGATTGCACGGTATCGACCGTTTCGCGGAAGTCGCAGGCGAAGGTTAGCTCAGTGCCCCGGTCGATGTCGCGAGTGAACTCATAGCTTAGTTCCCCCGTTTCGTCGTCTACTGCGAGCGTACAGGCAATATCGCCCTGCGTATCGTGACCCACCAGCCGGTAGCCGGTTTCAGCATGTGGCCCTCCGATTCGCACCAGTTGACGTCCGTACCGAACCGTAAATCCAATGCTGTCCAGATGAGCAAATACCGCTGTTCGCGGCTCTCCAAACACCAATAGTATGCAATCCTGCCACTCTTCTCCCTGTATTACTGTTGGTTGCACACGCCAACTTGCCTGATTTTCGTTAATGTAGCGTAGTAAGAATTCTGTTAGAGGAGCTTCGTTGCCTGCTGGTGCCGAAATCTCACATAAGGTTTTTAGCAAATGCATATGCAATAGGTTGTTTGTCCAAAACTAGGATAAAAGCCATACTTTAGCCCTCTTGTCAGCCGTATAGCCTCCAAACCTAGCTTAGCCGACGATTGCAGTAGTATATCCCATGATCCGAGAACTTCGATTAATTCTGTTACTCCTTTTTCTGGCGACTGGTGTCCAGGCCCAAAAAAAGGGTAGCACTCCTACCCCACCTCCTATCCGCACGATCGAAGTAGAGAATGTAGATGTTCTGCCTACAGCCAATACCAAAGGCTGGCTGCTGCTGGATAAAGACATTCAGACCGAGCTTGATGGCGCTGTACAGAATCTGTACAACTTCAAGTATGATAAGGCGGAAAAGCAGTTCCGTTCGCTGCGGCGGCGCTACCCCGAGCATCCGATGCCGTACTTCCTGCTTGGCTTAAGCACTTGGTGGAAAATTGTACCCACCAATGTTCAGACGAAACAGTATGACAAGCTGTTTTTCGCCTATATGGATACAGCCATAACCTACGGCGAGAAGTTGTACAAAGCTGACAAGAAGAACTACGAAGCCTGCTTTTTCCTCTCCGCGGCCTACGGCTTCGATGCTCGCCTGAATGCAGAGCGGGCCAATTGGCGCAAAGCGACCGTGAGCAGCCGGCGTGCCCTTGAGTATCTGGAAAAAAGCAAGGAAGCAAACGGCCTAAGCCCAGAGTTTCTGTTTGGTCAAGCCCTGTTCAACTACTACGCCGTCTGGATTTCAGAAGAATATCCGCTTTTGCGGCCCGTTCTTTTATTCTTTCCTAAAGGCAACAGAGAACTTGGGCTGCAACAGCTCAAAAACGTGGCTGACAACGGTTTTTACACCGGCATAGAAGCGAAGTTCTTCCTGATGCGCATTCTCAATAATGAGGAAAATAAACCGGCTGACTCTATGCCTGTTGCTCGCTTCTTAGCCAGCAACTACCCCGACAACGGATATTTCCAGCGCTTCTACTCCTTACTGTGCTTCAACGAAGGTGATTTTCGGGAGTGTGAGCGCGTAAGCCGCGACATTCTGGACAAGCTCAACCGTGGTATGCCGGGCTATGAAGGTATTAGTGGTCGTTACGCCACCTATTTCCTAGGTTGGCTAATGCAAAACAAATACAAGGACCTTGAAAAAGCCCAAGACTATTATCAGCGCTGCATTGTATTTGCAGAAAGCACCGATGAAACTAGTGGTGGCTTTTATGTTTACGCCAACTTCAACCTAGCCCGCATAGCTGCTAAAACTCCAGATGTAGCTGCTGCCCGTCGTTATTATGAGGTCGTTCGTGACAAAGCCAGTCACAAGTCAGAGCAGTATCGCGAAGCGAAAGCCTATCTAAAGAAAAATAAAATTTAGCCTCCTGGCTAACACCAAAAAATGGAGCTAAAAGATCTTTTTCTGACACCACTCTATCTGGGCATTTTCTATGCTTTAGCATTTGCCTTGCGGCCACGTTTCACAAATGTTCTAACCAAAAAATATTTTATTCCTGCCCTATCGCTCAAATTTCTTGGTGCTATAGCATTAGGTCTTATTTATCAATTTTATTATGATGGGGGTGATACCTATAATTACTTTTATCACTCCACCATAATGCATGAGGCATTTGACAAATCATGGTCGGTTGGGATGAAGTTGCTTACCTCTGATGGCGTCAGATCTTCAGATATTGCGACCTACGCATCAAGGATGTATTGGTTTGAGCCGGGCTCGAGCGAAATGGTTATTGTACGCATAGCTACAGTAATAGGCATGCTGTGCTTTAATACTTACACAGTAGTAGCACTGATTTTTGCCATCATTAGCTTTAGCGGCATGTGGGCTATGTTTCTGACCTTTATGAAGATTAGACCGCAGGTTTATAAGCAATTGGCAATAGTCGTGTTTTTTATTCCCTCCGTCTTTTTTTGGGGATCCGGACTAATGAAGGATTCCTTATGTATAGGTGCTCTTGGTTGGATTTTCTACACTTTTTACGAGGGCGCAATTGAGAAAAAAAGAATATTACGAAATATAATAATAGGTGGAATTGCAGCGTATTTTTTATCTACCACCAAAGTATATATTTTATTATCCTTTTTGCCTCCGGCCGTACTTTGGGTTTTCAACGAGAATAGCCAGCGAATTCGCAATCAATTAATTAGGATTTTAGCAAAACCTATTCTGCTTGGAATTGGTGCTGTCATAGCCGTATATGCTATGACGAACCTGACGAAAGGGGACGAAAAATACGACTTAGATAAAATTGGTGAACGCAGTAAAATAACGTCCGATTATTTATATGAAGTATCGGTGAAGCAGGATGGATCTGCTTACACGCTAGGTGAACAGGACGGTAGTATTGGCGGAATGGTAAAGCTTGTGCCTCAAGCAATAGTTGTTTCGCTGTTTCGGCCTTTTTTGTGGGAGGCCCGCAATCCGGTAATGTTGCTCTCTGCTTTAGAAGCTACTTTCTTTTTGGTTTTTACACTTCGAATGCTATTCAATATCGGCCCTCGCCGCTTTTTAAATTATATAATACGCACTCCAGTACTAAGCTTATGTATTGTTTTTGCGTTAATATTTGGAGCCTCAGTCGGTATTATTTCTTATAATTTCGGCACACTCGTTCGGTATAAAATTCCGCTGATTCCGTTTTACTTGGCGGCGCTTTATATTATGCAGAGCTTAAGCCAACAGCCTAGTAAACCCAAAATACGCCGCAAAATTCCACCTACTCCGCGTCGTCTGGCAACTGTTTCCTAACGACTAACACAGAGACGACGGCGTTTAGTAACATCACTAAACGCCGTCGTCTCTGTGTTAGTCGCTATTGCTATTGAGTGCCATTCATGCGACGGTAGCGCAGATACTCCGCTAACGTCGGATGCGACCACAGCCGCGATTCACCCGTGGGGGGCTTTTTTAATTGAACTTCTCCACGAAGTGCATCATAAACAGCCTGCTTTAGCAAGGGAAGACCAGCAGCCAATTGCAATAAGGGATACGTCACAAAATTATCCTCCGATGTGGGCTCAATTAAAGCCTGAGCGATAATAGCTCCAGTATCAATGCCGGGGTCAACTAAGTGTACAGATACCCCACAGTGCGCACGGTCGTTCTGAGTCAGCGCCCAGTAGCCGCCATGCACTCCGCGGTAAAGCGGTGTAATACCAGCATGCGTGTTGATAAATGGGCACGAAACGCTAGTAAGCACTTTCTTACTAATAATACGTGTGCCATTTACCACAATTACATCCGCCTGTAATTCCTGGAGAGCTGCTATGCACTCTGCGGAATTTACCGAGGCAACACTCAGCACACGGTCATCAGGAACCGGCCGGTTATCAAGTTTAGCCTGAAGGCGAATATTCTTTAAGCGTAGCTGAGAAGCTTTGGCCAGAGGCACAGCTATCAGCAGCTTGAAAAGGATTTGGCCTGCTACGGTGGCATACCCGAGTTTCTGGGTTCGCCGCTTTAGTAACTGCTGCTGACTTATGGGCGTCTCAATAATGACTCGGTGTACGCCAAACTCCTCATCAAGTGCGTGAAACAGAATATCTGTCGACTCTCCTGGGCCCGCCAGCAATACGATTTTTTTGCCTGTAGCAACAGCACTCATGCGACGGTAGTAGGATGTGAGGTCCGAGCCTGTAACAGTTCTGCTACATCGGCCATTGTTTGGCTTTCAAAACCATATGCCTTATGCAAAGCCTGGTAGTGGTCAGCAATTCGGCGTAGTACGGCCATATTTTGAGAAAGATTCACCCCAAAATTATGTGGGTGCCACCACAGATGAAACACAAGCCCATGCTGTGCGGCGTGGGTCATACCACTCAAAATCCGACTTAACCGCAGCTGCTCCAAAGCCTGCAAGCGCCCCGACCAAGGACGCAAAAAGCGGCTAGCCGGAATATTATACGGAAAGGTCTTGGCAATATCCGCTAAAGCATAGCAGTTGTGGCCCGACACATTCAGATAGGCATCCAACAATCGGGCGCCGCGCTTGTATAGGCTTTGTTGCTCCTCGGTGCGCTCCTTATAAATCCAGGAAGCTTCATTACCACGATAACTCGTAATACCAAGCTCTGCACAGATAGGCAGGTACGCAGGATTAGCTTGGTTACGTGGGAATACCAAGCTACGCATCTCCAAGCCTTGATTACGCGCTACTCGAATGGCCGCTTCTAGGTCCGCCCGAAACTCTTCGGCTGTTTGGCCTCGCTCTAAGCAGTAATAGTGGCAAAAGGTATGAGTAGCCATTTCTTGGCCAGGCGTCTGGCGAATCTGAGCAATCAGAGAGCTACCAAAATGGTACGGATCATTCTCTTCATCCTCGCCTACTACATCAAGGGCCAGATAAGGTGATAAATTAGAATCAGCGTATTGGGGCCGGACGGTGGGCAGGTTTTCCAGAAGCGTCTTCTTATCCTCAAAAAACAGTAAGCCAACTGTAGCCCAGGTTACGCGCAGGCTGTATTCTTGGAAGAGGGTTAGCAGAGCGGGCACCACTTGCCGAACGCCCCGCAGATTGGCCCCATATTGCGCCAATGTCTGCTGGTCACGTACGCCCCAGTTGATTTCAAAGTCAAGCGAAATGACGAATCTACCCGGCTCTTTTGACTTTTTTTCCATTATCTGCTCGTTCGTACTTAGCCGCTTCTACTGGAAGAGAGCCAAGAAGTTATTTTTATTTGAAGCCACTGAGTAGCGCTCTACAATGGTTTGGCGAGCTGCTCTTCCCTGACTTGCCCTCAATTCCCCGTCCATCAATAAGCTACGCAATGCAGTGTACCATTGTCCATCGGTAGCGCAGATAAACCCATTAGCGCCATCCTGTACTACTTCTGTATTCATGCCTACCGGCGACACTAGCGCGGGTATACCCAATGCCATGTATTGCAATGCTTTGAAAGCACATTTACCTCTCGCCCATGGATCATCTACTAGCGGCATCAGGCCCACATGAAACTGGAGTAAGTCCTGAATTTCACTAGCCTTGCGCCAAGGCGTGTAGCGGAGCGCTCGTAGGTTTGTATACTCTGGGGGCTGATTCGATATGACATGAAAAATGAAGCTGTGACCTTCGCTTTCCAGTCGCTCCAATACGGGCCACACTATATCCAAATGGCGCAAAGTAGTGTGGGTACCCGTCCAGCCAATGACCGGCGTAGAGGCCTCATTCTGGTCCCGTACTTGGTTGTGCAGATTGTCAGTATCCAGTGTAGTTGGATTAATGATAGCATTAGGATTGAACTGCTTTGCATAGTCTCGCAGATAGGCATTGCCACAGCTGATTTTATACGCCCATCGACAGATACTTCCAACTTTTTCCTGCCACTTTAGCTGACTAACGAGCGTACGCTCTCCAGCCGGGTCCTTCATCCAGATAGCGTCGTCAAAATCATATACAATCCGCTTTCGCAGCACATTCGCCACGATCCATTCAAAGAATGGTGGTCCGATGGGAGTTGCCTCCCGGTGAATGAAAATGAAATCGTAGCTGGAAACTGAAAACAATAAAGCCAAGCGGCGTAAAAAGCCCCCAGAATTCCAGCTACCTTGGCTAAAGTATGACCAGGCTTATAAAGAATAGCCCAAGTGCTTGCGGAAATAAAGGGTGCCAACTTATAAGTATGTCCAGCTTCGGTTAAGAAATGTAGATACTGCTCAAAACGAAACCGTTGGGATGGTGCCTGACCGTGTGGGTAAGGAACAACAAATAGAATACGCATAGGCAAAATTAAGACGCTATTACCACCTGAAATGCACTTTATCTCTTATCCTTTCAGCGGAAGCAGTATCCGTTAAGAGCGAAAGCCAGAGGGCCACTTGATGCAGAAACGGATATAGGACTGGTAAGTGCTAGACAGCTTGGGGGGCAAAAAACTTTGCGTAAGCCAGCGTGGCACGATCTAATGAGCGGTGACGCTCTGCCAGTTTTACCGTGTGCTGTCGGTAATTGGGGCTCTGCAGCAAAACCGCAATTTGCTTAATAGCTGCAGGAACGCTGGAAGGCTGATCGAGATTGAAGACAGCACCTCCTCCCTCCTGCCGAATGATAGCGCTGTCGTCGCCAACACCCTCCGTAAGCAACACAGGTAAACCAGCCGCCCAATATTCACCCACCTTAATTGGTGAGCAGAAAAGCCGACACGGTGCGGGCTTTATAGGAGCAAAAGCAAAATCAGCTGCCGATAAATAACCTGGCACATCGGCGTGGGGGGCTTTTACTACGAACACCTCGTCTTTGCTAAAACCAACCCTTGCTAACTTAGAACGAACCTCGGCTGGCGGATTGGGCGTCAGGATAATCAAGCGAAAAGCTGGTCCGAAATGATCAGCTGCTGCTTTGAATAAATCAAATGCTTCGGTATCGTAATAAATATCTCCAAACTTGCCCACATAGATTCCTACAGGAGCAGTAGATGCAAACCCTAGCTGCTCACGTACCTGTTTGCGCCTTGCTTCATCGAATTTGAAGGCCGCAACGTCTACCGAGCAGGGAACGGTCACGATACGTTCCCCAGAAACTCCCTCACGAATAAGTTGCTGCCGGTAATTTTCGGCTACCGGCAACAGGCCAAGAGCTAACTGCTTTTGCTTTTTCTCCCAATAACGCTGGAATAAATAGCGCGGATCGTAGGATTTCCACACACCCGACTCAAGCATATAGTCAGCATGCGGCTCGAATGACTCCACATAGAATGGAAGCTTATTCCGCTTCCAAACCAGATAGGCGAGTGCTCCAGCTGGTGCCCCCGGGCTAATAGGAAGTCGCTTCTGTGTTGTGTCGCCAGTTCTACTAGCGTCTTCGGAAACCGTAGGAAATCGTCTGTTTTTGTAACTAACACGTTTCGCCCTGGCTCCGAAATTAGTGGCGCGTACTCTACTTTGCTTATAGGAAAAGGTGGGTTAAATACAGGCTTCCTTCCATCTCGCTCGATAGTGACAAGAAGAATAGACTCTATATCAGAACGCTGTATAAGCAGTTGCAGATGCGGAAAAACGGTAGAAATGGTAAGCGGATCGTCTAGTCCCCAATAACTCAAAAACAGAATGCGCATTCAAATAGGAAAACGACGAAGCAAAAGCGTCAGGTGCGAATCTTCTTTAACCATTCCACAGCGCGTAGTCCAATCAAACAGCGAATCAGGAGAGTTATCGCCTGACCTCTCGGCAGATTAGGAGCAGCACGGCGTGCATAATGCAAGGCCTCTTTCCGATGATCGTCGGCGTATGCATGAATGGCACAAAGATAATACACTCGTCCTATCAGTGTCCGCTGTTGCTCGGGTGTCAGCGCCACCCGAGCTAGCATCCAATCTAATGCTAGTTGTAGCTTTCTAACTAAAGCAGTATTGTCGGAGCGCATAGAACGGGCATCATGGTCGTTCATTGTGAGCGTCAACGCATCCACAATATAAACCCGATCACGTTGCATATTTTCCAGCATAAACATCCAGTCTTCCACAGCAGCATAGCGTCGATCTTCTTCGAAGAGCCGCAAATCTTGGTTCTCACGACGCACACAGATGTTACAAGCTAATGCATTGCCCCGAACGAAGAAGTCCAACCCATACCACCCTTCAGCTACTGACGCTAAGTCGCTATCAGCTAAAGTGCCATCTCGATCAAAGTTGTATTTAGTGGCAATGAAATTTGGGTGATTTAATTTCTGAATGTTATCATGTAGCACCTTCAGATGATTAAACAATAACCGATCATCCGAATCCAAAAACAATACATATTCGCCTTTAGCACGCGCTAAACCATAGTTGCGAGCTGCTCCTCTTTCCCCGTTTACTTTAGCTATGTATTGAATACGAGTATCAGATAGAGCGTTTACTCGCTGAGCTGTCTCGTCAGTACTACCATCATCAATCACTAATACCTCCCAATTAGCAAATTTCTGTTGCACTACCGACTCCAAGGTCGTGGTAATAAAACCAGCTCTGTTATAAGTAGGAATAATGACGCTAAAAAAAGGGCTATTCAATGTATTAGTGTTCATTAAAAAATTTGCAGATAGCAAATAGAATTAAATTAGTTAGGCATCTTGGCTTTAGCACCATAGATAGAATTGGCCTAGCGATTTATCCGTACATCCGCTAGCTAAGTAGCAGTTCTGCGCTAATACGTATACTTTTAAGTATAACCAAGGTAACACCAACAATCAGGACAGTGCGTAAAGCAATTTTCCAAACTGGTAGATTAAGCAATGACAGTACCTGTAAGTCAATCAAGAAAGTTGCTACTAAGCTACCCAAACCAAAAAGCAGTAAGGCTAAATTTAAGTCGTTATTAAGTAAACCAATAGCTAGTCCAAGCCCACGCATTAACAGTAGAAATACGTTACTCCAAAGGATATAGCGCTGTTTGCTTAAAATATTATAAATTGGCGAGGTAGCCAGGGACATCAATTTAAATACATAATAATACCCTAGGTAACCAGTATATAAGCCAGCCATTTCCCAGCGATGACCAAATACTAGCTTAAATAGCACATCGCCATATACCGTAATTATACCGAAGGGGATTAAGCCCATGTAAAGGAGCTTATAGAAAAGGCTTAAAGTGATTACAGAAAGGCGTTCTGGTTCATTCTGATATGTTTCAGTGGCTTTCTGCCAGAACACAGGTAAAATTGCATTTCCAATTAAGTTGATCGGCAATTCTAATAAACTAACGGAAAACGAATAGAGACCTACCGGTGTAGGACCGAATCCTGTGGTTAGAGCAAATATGGGTAGTTGAGCCGACAGGACATTAATGAAGCTCGCTGGTAGGTTGTATTTCGGAAAGTCTTTATACTCTATGGCAACCTCACGCATAGATTGCCACGAAATAGTACGCCAAAGCATACCCAATGAGTGCCGCAAAGTACCAGTTACTAGACTGATCGTGCTTGTTAGGCGATTAAAAGCCTCGCCTAATAGTAGCCCTGCTACGTTACCACCCATCCACCACCCGTATCCTATGGTAAAGCCACGACCAGCTAAAGCTGTTGCTACCTCTACACTAGACCTTTTTACGAATTGTTTTTCACGTAGATACCAACCATTCATGATGGTATTAAAATTAAAGAGCATCAATAGAATTGGTAACGTGTAAAACCAATTTCCAAGAGCTTCAATTTTAAGGAAATGCTGTATTGCTGGTCCGCTGATTAATAAAGCACCTACTAGAAGCAATGACATTGCAAGCGTTAGTGCTACTGTAAGTTGTACTAACGCAAAAAATCTATCTTGCCGTCGGGGTAGAAGAAATGCCCCAGTGTAAGTGAGAGTAGTCAGCATGCTTAAATTACTACTCAAGGAATTAAACACCGCAAATTGTCCATAAGCCGCCGGTGGATAGAGGCGCGACATCACTGGTGTGAGCAAGAAGCCAATAACCGTAACTGCAGCTGAGCCCGAAAGGGTTACGGCAAAATTTTGCGCAAATGACCCTTTCTGTAATAAAGAATGCAGATTGTGCTTTATGAATTGTTGAATGCGTTTTTTCAATTATTATTTGAGAGAGATACTTTTTGATTAAAAATTTTACTAATTTCTTTTTGTTTATACAAAAAGTTTATTGGTCGATTTGCATTCTGAAAATGCAGAAAAGAATCACAAACGTTGAACGCCGCTTCTATCGCATCTTGGCCAGGTTCAAAGACATACCCCGTATCAAACCGTTCAGGATCTTGATACTGTTTCCAACCCATATTATTAAAGAAATCCCTTTTAACAGGACGTAAGGGACGCTTAATAGCTTCAACTGTATCGCGGACCACAGTAGTAATACTCCTGCGCGTGTGCTTAGTAATAAAGAAATTTCTAATGCGATTGTATTCTGCCATACGGTCTTTCGAATTCATGCGATTAAAATTACCGTTGGGATTACTTACATGCATACTTAATACAGCAGTACACCAAGCTATATTTATATTTAAGCTAGTAATACGATATACAAATTCTAGGTCAACTAGCACTACTCCAGTATTAAACATACCTGTGAGTGCTAGAGTTGAACGACGAATCAGAATAGGTAACCCGATCATCCAAAAGGGGTCTCCATATTCCAGCCAACGCTGATAATCATTAGATGGATCTTCCTTTATTTTGGCGAAAGTCAGGTCATCTGACTGAGTAGCCGCATTATACCCCGTTACCACATCAATCGCAGGATTTTTAATCATGAAGCTAACCGCTTCCCGGATAGCCGGGTAATAGAAGGCATCATCATCGGTGATGAGTTTGATGATCTCCCCGCGCGCCATTAGCATGCATTTATTAAACCCGTGCGCCTCGCCCTTGTCCCGCTCGGAGATGAATTGCTGGATCCGACCGGCGGCATACAGGCCCTGCAGATACTCGACCGTCCCATCCTTGCTGCCCCCGTCCGCCACGACGATCTTCATCCTCCTGACGCGCCGCCATCAGCCGCTCCAGCACCTGCTTCACGTAAGGCAGCTTGTTGTACGTGGTCAGTATGTAGGAAAGGGCGTATGCCATAATGCGAGAAGAAAAGTGACTACAGGCTAAGAAATTGCTTTGAACAAAAATCTTTACCTATTGAGATTTATTACTGTATGAATCGCTTGCTTAAGTAATACTAGGTCAGCAGTAATATCAGCATAAGCTTGCTCAACATTTAATGGTGATCCTAATCTGGAAGGAACCACAGAGTAATAGATTCCAACACTTGATGCCATGGAAAGGTAGCTTGGGTTTAGATACGTTTCGCTCATCATTTCAATAACATTGGTTTTAGGTGCCATAAACATTAAATTAGTCATGTTTGCGCCATGTATACCTATGAACACTGCTGTCTCATACATTGTCTTTACCTGTTCAATGAAGCTCAGATCCTCAAAGTATACAGTTTCAAAGTTATATTTTTGAAGTAATTGAACTACTTCGTCTTCATTTGTTAAATGCCGCCACTGTTGTCGGTTTCTCGACACATAAATGCGGCGTGTAGCTTTAAGTGATGGATCAAGATAATGCTTTAGATAACTCATTATTGCCTCACGCACTTCTCGTACCAGCGCAGGCACCATGTACCCATGGCGACCTGGACGTACAGGCATCCAGAGTTCTGGCACTTGCACCATCTCCCCTGGTTGTATGACGTATTTATTCTCAAAGCCGAGTGCATCTACCGTGTGAGTAACATATTCAGGCGGCGTTGGTCCGGGCAATAAAATTAAACAGTTGGGGTGCTGCTTGCGGAGTAGCGCTAATCGTGGCAATACTTCTGCTATCCAATGGAAGTAATTACCTGACCAACTATCAAAAGCTAAGCCTACAGGCCCTGCTTTTAATTTTGCAATTTCACGACTGCGTAGCTGTCTTAATAAGAAAGTTCCTGTAAACTCCGCTTCCAAATGCGGCTGCGGCAGGCTGGCAACCAACACTCTCAGTCCTTTCGACACAGTGCCATTCCATGCAACATTCACGTTTTGTGCACGATATATAACTTGTCGAAAATTTGGTGTTACTTCAGTAAATACCGCTTTATAAAATTGAAGAAAGTTTGGTGGTACCATTGCAATGTTCAATGGTAATGGACAAATAGCATCAGTAGGAATAGGCGCTACCTCGTGCTCTGAAGCCTTCAGTGGACCACTTAGTGATTGTCCTATTCTACTTAACTGAAAATCGATAATCTTCTTAACTCTTTGGTATTTACTAGGGCGCGGACGAGGCGGTGTAGCCATTATAGTAGAAGCCTATAAAGCATATGCCCCCGACTTACCAGTCAGAGGCATATAGGTGACAACGTTAAGAGACTAAAGCATTCAACTACTTATTCGTGGTAGTTAAATACTTTATGGCCACCCTTCATTAGATAAGCATCTCGCTTAAATAAATTCAAATCTGCCTGCATCATGTCTTGAACAAGAGCTGGCAAATCGTAAGTGGGGTCCATCCTAGCTTCTGCTGGGATTTTGTAGGGTCGCCAATTAGCAATTCAACTTCTGTTGGGCGGAAGTACTTCGGGTCTACCTCTACCACTACTGTACCTTCAGCTACTTGATAATCAGGGTTGCCGCAACGTACTACGCGAGCTTTTTCATTTGCTCCTTCACCTTCGAAAGCTAGCTCTATTCCAACTTCTTCGAAAGCCATCTTGACAAAATCCCGTACGGTCGTAGTAACACCTGTTGCAATAACGAAATCTTCAGGCTCGTCTTGCTGCAATATTCGCCACATAGCCTCTACATAGTCCTTCGCGTGTCCCCAGTCACGTCGTGCATCCAAATTGCCTAGATAGATTTTCTGTTGTAATCCCATAGCAATACGGGCAGTACCACGAGTAATCTTACGTGTTACAAAAGTTTCACCACGTAAGGGGCTTTCATGGTTGAATAAAATGCCATTACAAGCGAACATACCATATGCTTCCCGATAGTTTACCGTGATCCAATAGCCATAGAGTTTGGCCACAGCGTAAGGAGAGCGAGGATAAAAGGGGGTAGTTTCCGATTGCGGTACAGCTTGCACCAAGCCATATAATTCGGAGGTAGATGCTTGGTAAATTCGCGTTTTCTTGGTGAGACCGAGCAAACGTACAGCTTCTAAGATGCGTAACGTACCGATACCATCTGCATTTGCCGTGTATTCAGGTGTGTCAAACGAAACCTTCACGTGAGACATGGCACCGAGATTATATATCTCGTCTGGCTGTACTTCCTGAATTATACGGATCAGATTAGTTGAATCAGACAGGTCACCATAATGAAGCTTAAAGCGAACATTTTGGTCATGTGGATCTTGATAGAGATGGTCGATCCGATCCGTATTGAATAGCGATGAACGTCGCTTGATTCCATGAACCATATAGCCTTTCTCTAGCAGAAGTTCAGCCAAGTAAGCACCATCTTGTCCGGTAATACCAGTTACTAAGGCTACTTTCATATGAGCAGTTGTTGAATTAGATACCAAAATTTGTTGTTGCAATTTGTAATGCGAAGTCAAACCAAAGCTATAAGAAGCAGCAAAAGTACTCTCTCTCAGCTTTGTAAGCAAAGTAGCATGTTAGATTCTCTATTCTGCACCTAGTTGTGCCAGCCGAATACGCTTATCTACCACTTTATGTTATGGTTGTTAGGTCTCCTGTTTACAAAACTTTGTTCACCTCTGCCTTGCGATAGAAATATTCTATTGTATGCGTTTTGTTATAATTAGCCATAAATGTATCGGCTACCTCAAATGCCTGAGGTATCATTGCCTCCATGCTTTCGATAGGCTTTATGGCAGTGCTGTCATAGCCGGTGGGCAGTTTCTGGTTCCCGTTATACTGTTCCCACTTTAATACTTCAAACAGTTTGCGCTTTATTGGTCGTATTGGTGCTTTTAGCATCTCAATCCAGCCTGATTTATATCGCACGAAATCCTGAAAACTATTACTGATAGACTTGTCATAGTAGAAACGCATACGATCAGCTTCCAAGTCACTAGTACTACGCCCTTCTTGTTGATTCATCACCCGATAGTTACTCTGGGGGTTTTCAATGCGAACACTAAGCATAGCCGTGCTCCAAGCAAGATTCACATTCAGACTAGTAATTCGGTATGTAAACTCCGTATCTACCTGTACAACGCCTGTATGAAATAAACCAGTAATGGCTAACGATTTACGTCTTATCAAAAATGGTAAGCCAATCATCCATACTACTTCTTTATTGTCTAGCCAGCGGCGAAAATTATTGGCCACATCTTCATATATAGTGGCTTGGGCTAAATTCTCCAGATGAATCAAACCTGTGTTACCCGATAGTACATCTATTTCAGGATGCTCTAACATAAACTGTTTACTTTCCCGGATAGCTGGGTAGTAGAAGGCATCATCATCGGTGATGAGTTTGATGATCTCCCCGCGCGCCATTAGCATGCATTTATTAAACCCGTGCGCCTCGCCCTTGTCCCGCTCGGAGATGAATTGCTGGATCCGACCGGCGGCATACAGGCCCTGCAGATACTCGACCGTCCCATCCTTGCTGCCCCCGTCCGCCACGACGATCTCTTCATCCTCCTGACGCGCCGCCATCAGCCGCTCCAGCACCTGCTTCAGGTAAGGCAGCTTGTTGTACGTGGTCAGTATGTAGGAAAGGGCGTATGCCATAATGCGAGAAGAAAAGTGACTACAGGCTAAGAAAGTTCTATGTGTGGCTTCCGATTCAACCTCATTGCCAACTAGTAACCCAGCTGCTTTGCATATTCCAGCATCTTCGCACGAGGTCTAATCTTGATAGGCCGTGCTGGCACTCCCACATATATAGTCCAAGGCTCTGTATCCTTAGTCACAAGTGAGCAAGCTCCTACAACACTACCTTCAGCAATCGTTACGTTGGGCATAACTACCACATTGGTGCCAATACCGGAGAATCGAGCACAACGAATTGTTCCGAAGTCAACCGTATCCCGGTATTGTTCGGGCGCGGTTACACTTGTAAAGCCATCGCCCATAAACTGATCTGACCCGCAAATAAGACGACTACCAGCAGCTATAGTCACGAAATCTTCTACGATAAGTGTACTCTGCGCGCCACCTATGACAGTAATATAAGGTGACAGATGTGTGTAGTCGCCGATCTGTGCAGCAGTTGTTATATAAACTCCTGAATCTATCGCAACATGGCTACCTAATGTTACCAGGTGAGGCCGGCGTATTTCAACGTTAGCACTTACAAACACATCTTCACCACAGCCTTTTAACAAGGTAGTATCATACTGCGCGGATTTAATTGGTTTACTCTGATCACTCATACTTGATGAAGGGGAATTTCTTAATAAGGGAATACTGACTCGTAATAGGCAATCGTATTGGCAATACCCTGCTCAAAGTCGGTAAATTTAAAGTCAGGGAACACTTGCCGAAAGCGGGTATCATCCATTACTTTCTTTGGTGCGCCATCTGGCTTGCTATGATCCCACACTACTTTGCCTTGGTAATCAAACTTTGACTGAATGATATCTACCAACTCATTTACACTAAGACCATCATTCTGAGCTAAATTCAAAGGCTTTTCTAAACCCGCCCTATCAGGAAGCAGCATAATTTCCCATACCAAGCGGGCAAAATCACGAGCATATAACCACTCTCGAATAGCTATACCAGTACCCCAAATAGGTAATTCAGGCTGCTTTATTTTTTCAGCCTTTACAAACTTCGATACCAGAGCATTTAGCGCATGAGCCTTATTAGGGTCAGTTGAATCGTGGGGACCATACATATTGGGAGTAAGCAGGTTGATGCTACGTACCGCGTATTGCATCTGAAAGCTTTCAGCAACTGTCCATAGTAGGCGACGCGTAGAGCCATAGGCCAACACCGATCGATGTATATGACCATTCCACCACTCCTCCTCGCGGTATATCTCAGCACTACCTGGGTAAGCGCAGTTTGCAATGGGGTTGATAACAATGGCTAGTGGACAGGCAGCAGCCACAGCCTCATACATACCCATAATCATGCGTGTGTTGTCAGCAATAACAGTTGCAGCCTGCTCTGTCACATAATTAAGACTGCCTACATGCGCAGCGCAATTAATAATGAACTTAGGTCGATGCTTGCTTAAAAACTCCGTTACCTGCTGTGTATCACGCAGATCTAAACCAGTACTTCTGGAGGCCTCAATTGGCTCTACTCCATTTTCCCGCAATACTTCTACAATATTGCTACCCGCAAATCCACTCGCGCCAAATACTACTACTTTCATCTCTACCAGCCTTGCTTAATTGTATTAATAATATAATCTACCTGCTCTATGGTCAATGCGTCATGCAATGGCACATGAATCTGCGTTTCGTCGAAACGACGCTGATTAGTTAGATCCATTCTTTTACCGCCAAAGAGTGTATTTTTATCAATACCGTCGTGTACTACAGAACTGGCTATACCTTTCGCTTTTAAAGTTCGGATGAAGTCTAATCGGTTCTCAACGTGGAAGCCGAATAGCCAGTGCGCGCTTTCTCGGTCAGCTTTGTGATCAAAGAGAGTTACCCCTTGCACATCGCGTAGCCCATCCCGATACTGACGCACTAATTGACGCCGGTAGTCCATGCGTTGCTGGAAACCCTCCAGATTTGCTATACCTAATGCTGCGGCATAGTCACTCAAATGATACTTATATCCAACGTCAGTTAAATCATAAACCCGCTCACCTATTTCGGATACCGGCGAGTGAGCACGGTCAATACCAAACCAGCGACGACGAAATACTTCACGTGTATGAGTTGGGTCAAGCGAGCATAAAGCACCACCATCACCGGTGGTCAGATGCTTAATTGCTTGAAATGAGAAACAGGTAAAATCCGAAATCGATCCAATGGCCCGACCCTTATAGGTGGCACCGGGAGCATGGGCAGCATCTTCGATCACCAGCAAATTGTGCTGCTTAGCTAACGCGTGGATTTCATCCATATCACATGGATATCCTCCCCAGTGCACAGCCATAATAGCTTTCGTACGCACTGTAATTGCCCCTTTTATTGAAGCTGGATCAATGTTGCCATTCTCATACTGAATATCAGCGAAGACGGGAGTAGCTCCTTCCTGTACAACTGCTATAGCAGAAGCAATAAAAGTCTGGGGAGACATTATTACCTCATCACCAGGGCCAATACCCGCTACTGCCATGGCTAAGTGAAGGGCACTGGTGCCACTGTTTAGAGCCGCTGGGCTTACCATGCCTAGCTCAGTCGCCAATAGTGCCTCGAACTCTTTCACTAATTTTCCTTCACTGAGGAAAGTAGTACTCAAAACTTCCGAAACCCTTGACTGAGCTGAGGGATGAACGAAAGTGTTAAACATTGAAATCGAACTTAAAGAAACTGATGCCATAAAATAAGGAACATTGCATTAAGTCTAGTAAACTTAATGTCTATTAAAACAAGTTGTTAAACAGGCATGAGTAATACCTCAGCCATAGATCGGGCATTTACGTGCTTAGAAAACATTTTAATCTGCGATCCATTTAAAAAGGACTCTATACAATCTAAGTATTTTGTGTATTGTTGATAGGTCATTGTTTTCGTGTACTGGTATAATTCCTCATGGTTTTTAAAGTCGCGACGATTAATAAAACAATCTGATGGTACCAGTCTATCTACCTCTTGATGACCCAAATAAATTGGAACGCATCCTGCGGCGAACGAGTCGAATATTTTCTCAGACAAACAGCCAGGAGTATCACCGGTATTTTCATAAGAAATGGAAAAACGATAGCGTTGCAAGGTTTGAATTTTTTGATCTGGTGCAGCACTCCCACGATCAACCCTAGCAAATATTTTCTTGCGTTGGGCCGCTATCAAATTCATGATACCTTGTGGCATCACCTTTCCTAATAGCCCTGCTCCTCGAAAGCTTGAATATACGCTAGAAGAGATGCCACGAGTGTAAAGATCGAACTCGTCAGGGTGGTGCTTAGAGAACCATCTCAGTGTCAGATATCTTTCGTGTAATAAAGATCCTGATCCTTTTGGTGGCTTTGCTACGCCGAATGCAGCAGCCATTAACACACATAGCCTACGATCATTAAAGTCTTGTTCGCTAGGCCGTTTATAAGGAGGGAAATCCTCAAAATCGATAGAAAAATAGAAGTGAAAATAACGTTTATTATCTACACGACTATAATCATATGTGAGAATTTTATCAAAGGACGCGTGATTTTGGGATAACCAATTGTCAGGATAGTAAGTCGCTGGCTCTGTTAATATCAGATGTAATTTCTGACTAGGTCGAGTACGGGTAAAGTTTTGAAAATACAGAGGTTGATCTAAACTTATAATAAGATCAGAATCCTCAGGGGGGTGTATATCTTGTGTAGCGAGATCAACTCCTTTCTTGGCTAACTCATCCCTTAAAGCGACATATAAATACGTATCGCTTTTCATGCCATACAGAGACTCGCCCGAAAAAATCCTATTTTCAAGAAGAACTGGATCCTCTCGAACGTATAAGGTTGCTTTCAAATAAGTTAATTTAGGGAAGGATTCTCTACGAGAAGAAAGCAATTTTTTCACTCTCTAGAGCCCCTCAACGTACAAAAATCTCAAATACTCTCCTTTAAACGACTACTTCCCATTTGACAAGTAAAAGTTTAAAACATTACTACAATTTAGCATATCGCTTTGCTGGAGGAGCCAAAACAAAGTGAATGCAGTGTTCAGAAGAATTGCTGAAGCTGATGCAAATTTAGCATATTTTATCTAGCCTCTACTCAGCGAAGCTAGATTAACCATCAATCATTTAGTATCTAACAGAACAGATCGCCTTCATAATCACTATTTTATCTAGGCGTATTCTCATTAAACATCCTGATAAATATTAGATTAATTATAAATCAGTCAGGATGTTATTCAGTAATGATATATCCGCTACTAAATCAGCTTTATTTGTTACATCACCTTCCATTGCTTGTTTGCAAGGCACATTATAGTAGTGAAGCTGCATATTAGAAGCCATACGATAATAGATAAGGTTCTCAAAGTCGCGATTATCAAGTGACACTAGTTTATCCTCATTAATTAACTCTATTACAGTGGTATTTGGCTGCATAAACAGGATATTGGTCAGGTTTGCGCCATGCATGCCCATAATTACTGAGGCTTCCTGCATAAGCCAAACTTGCTCAGAGAAAGACATTCCTTCGAAATAGATTATCTCAAAATTATATTGTTCCAACAATGGAAGAATAGCTACCTCATTTGCTAAACGCCGATTGCGCTGGCGTGCGCGCGATACATACAAACGTCGGGTTGGAACTGGCGATGGCTGCTGGCCTATGGCCTCAACCACCTCTGTTCTGATTTGGCGCATCAAAGAAGCATCTTGAAAACCTGGAGGTGCTGCGTATTCAGGGAGCAGTAACAGTGGTACTTTAATGATCTGTTTTTCCTTGATTGGCAACAAGCGCTTAAAGCCTACTATATCAGCGGTAATTTTCACATATTCTGGAGTGGGCTCCGGGGTTATTAATAAGCAATTGGGATACAGCTGACGCAAAATCAATAGACGCGGCAATGAATCTGCCATCCAGTGATAGTAATTGTCAACTGACCAAAGATCATGTACTAATGCTGCCTGAGTATCGGTTGAGGGCAGCTGAATATGCGGAACCAACCATTGCTTAAGCAGATAAGAATCCGTGTAATGCTGTTCTTCTCTTATGTGCGGAAGGCCTTTCAAAAAAATCTTTAGGTTTTTGAAAATGATGGTTTGCCAAGAGACACTGACGTTTTTGAGTTTATAAATACTGCGTGCTGGCAGGCCCGTACTTTCTTGAAAATACCTAGCTAGGTTGAGAGGCATATCATTAAAGTTAACTGGCAATTCAGGGGATGATGGGGAAACGGCTGGTAATACTTCGACTCCTTTTTCTTTCCATGCGGGCAGAAACTTATACATTCTCTTTACAGAGGAATCAGCAGACCGCTTAAAAAAAGAATAAATGAAATTAAAAGCCATTATGAGAGTGATACAAAAAATTAGTAATTACTATTTATTATCCATGTACAATTAAATAAATTACAAAATCCTAACACTTTAATAAACACTATTTACGCAAGATGTATTTTACTTTGCTTTTAAATTCTTCCACTATTTTATAGTAATCTATTATATCAGCAAAATTCATTACATAATTAATCACGGTCATTATCTGCTGTTTGCTACTCATCAAGATCATTATATCATTTGTAAGAAGAGCCTTCGCATAACGCAATGAAAGTATCTGCCGAAAAGCCCCCCAGCTCATATATAGAAAGTCTTTAATCAAATTTAGAGTTGGGGTAGATTGTTCTGCGTCGCGTTTCATTAGGGCGCTACGATAAGCGCCCAGTCGGGATGCAGCCCAGACAGGTGAATAGTAAAGCCGGTTCCTATAGTCGGTGGTTAATCGATTAGCTGTCATGTAATGCTCTAGCTTCAGGCTAGAGCAATACCACACTTCATAGCCCAAAAGCTGCGCAACATAGCACAGTTCGTCATCCTCCCCAGCTGTTAGCGTCTTGGTTCCCTGACGACCAGCAAACAGGCTTTTAAAGTTCAGATGCTCCAACTCACGCCATAGCTTCAAGCGAACAAACATCCCTGCTCCCCACAAAATGTTGGCCCCAATGTTTCCGTCGGGTAATGGCTGAACATTCTTTCCAGCCTTGTATATCGGTACTCCAACCGCATAATTGGCCTGAAAAAGCGGGAACCAGCTAGGGGGAGGCACCTCGAACGAGCCTACATTTTGCCCCCCAACTATCGCTACCCGCGGATTAGACTCCAATAAATCGAATCCGATTTGCAAATAGTCGGGCGCCAAGCGGTTATCATCGTCTACAATACAAGCGTATTGGTAGCGTGCTTGGCTAAAAGCAAGCTTAACGGCAAAGTTCTTACCCGGACGTGGTTCCTTGTAAAGGCGCAGTGGAATAGTGGTACCTAGCTGCTTCCAATGCGCTTCGGCCTGTTCGCTGGTACCGTCTGTACAGGCATTATCTACTAAGATAACCTCCCATGGGATACCCGGTTTAACTACCTGCTGGGCCAAACGATTCAGGGTTTCCCCTATGCGTGAAACACTATTATAGGTGCATATCAAAAACGAGACACCAGCCGGCAGTATTTCTACACTTTTATCCTCCGGCTGCATAGGCAACTATTTTGTTTTTATATGGTCAGCATAACATAAGCACTGCACGAAGATAAGCGGGAGAAACAAGTTTATGCTGTAAGTCAGGGATTAAACAAACCTCTTCTTCATCGTATACAACTTATTATTAAATAGTTGTCGAAATAAATTCACCCAAATGCATCTGTAGTTGAGCTTACTATCAGAGCTTCACCCAGGACGTTGGTACAATCATCTCTGATGTGACATTGATCTTGGGAAACCACATATGTGGGGCCACTACCACCTTTTCGGGATTGCGGCCCAGCCAGGCCCCCCACCAGCTATAGGTGCTGTTAGCAATTATATGGTGCTGGCACAGGCTCATCAGGTGCATATCCTCGTGACTGGGCTGCTGGGGGGCATTTTTTACAAATACGCATGGGTATGGAACCTTCAGGTGTTGCTCTGCCCATGCGATATCGTCGGAAAACACATATAGTGTAATACCTTTTCCAACTTTTGCAACTACTTCATTCACAGCGCGCTCATAATACTCGAGCGAGCATACGCTGGCGTACTTCGCAGCTTCGGCTTCGGTCAGATAGTCACCGCGCCTGATGTGCAGAGAAACTGAATCGGTAGCGCGAAGCTGGAGGGCAATTTCCTGCGCAGTTGCGCTAACAAAAGCCGGAAAAACGAAGTCGTTGCGGATAGACTGCCCAATCTCATCAAACCACTTTTCACTTTGCCACAAGCCGTCTATATACACCAGATGCCCCTGAGTTTGCAAAAACTCCGGCTTATAGGCCAGCGAATAATAATCGGTAGTCAGGGAAAAAGCCGGCACCATACCCAGCAATTTCCGGCCTCGGTTGTAGGCTTTGTAGAGGCTCGACTCAAGGTATTGATCACACTGACGCAGCTGTGGCGAGGAGGCAGCTACCATGTGAGGCCCAACAGCCGGGAATATATTCAACTCCAGGGCACGGGGGGTGCTGGTAATCTGGCTACGCTCCAGAAAGCGGAAATCAAACCGCAGCTCCTCTTGCTTCTCCAGTGCCAGTTTTCGGCCTAAAGCATACTGAAACATTTGGTTACCTAGACCACCAACCAACTTTACTATAATCATTTGACTCGTATTATTAGAAGAAGCAGCTAAAATGTTACAGAACTTACTCCTCTGCCAATCCTATTATAGACTCTTCAGACTAATACTTTTATTGGTACAGTTACGCTTTTCTTACTGCGTAAGAATGGCTTTTCAACCAAGTTCCAACTTATATATCCTAATAGGCTAGCGAAGAGCAGGGCTAGTGGAATTAATAGCCATAATGAAACACTAGGTAAATACCAATCTAAAAGCTTCTGTATGGGCCACCCATATAAGTAGAGGCCATAAGAAATATCGTCTATCTTCTGAAATGAGATAAGTGATGGAATGCTTGCAAAAGCGAACCAAAACAGGGCATATGCACCAACAGTCGCTAAACCTAGCAAAGCTAGATCGTGTTGTGTTGTCAATAAAAACAATAAGACTACTGCGGCAATTACTGCCCATCTACCTCGAGCTACTACACCAAACAATTTAAAACAGGCTCCTGCGCTAAAGAAGGCTACAAAATTTATAAATTCTGGAGGGCTGACCAAATACCACTTTTGACCAGGCAGGTTCAGTGTTCTTACTTGATCAGACATTAGCATCAGGCCTAATGCTACAATATATACTATCAGCCAGACACCTTTCTGACGGCTAACCCCAGCTAAACCAAAGAGTAGAGCCAATGCGTAGCATCGCACCTCAAACTCGATGGTCCACATTGCACCGTTCACATAGGGGTAAGCAGTTCCTACAAAGTTAGGAGGAAGCTCCAATGGGTGTTTAAGCTGCACAGCCATGCTGAAGAGCGCTCGATAATTCAATTCATGAAAATATGCCGCTACATCCTGTGCCCCCAGTGGAGCTGCAACAAAAACTGAGACAGCAAACGCAATTACAAACCCTGGAACAATGCGTCGGATACGCTTTTCTATAAAATCTGCTATTTGGGGTCGACGTTGCCAACTCCCTACAATCAGATAGCCACTCAAAATAAAGAATCCTGCTACTGCGAACTCACCAAAACTAATTGTACCAAAAACGCGAGTTAGGAGTTCTCGGGAACGGTCACCATACCGGAGTTCTGGCCCGTGTGCTACTAGTACTAACGAAGCAAAAAGTAGGCGCAGAAAGTTTAAGTTATTGCTATGCGACGCTGTAGGGATCGTATTAGTAGCAGTTTCCATTAATTAAACACCAAAAAATAAAGGCAATAAAAAAAGCGAAGATAAGTAGCGCGTTGCTATTCATGTTCGCTTAATGGTAATACATTGGTAATGCATTACAGAAAGGCTAGCCCATCGTTTTAATCAGTTCCTTGGTGTAAACCTACTTTTGTCTCTCGTCTATACTACTCTACTGTAGCTTAACTATTGGTGCACTATTTGTTAATCTGCCAATAAGTATATCACTTTCGTTCAATCGTATCATTTAAACACACAATCTCATGAATACTATCAAGCACAAACTAGCAAGTGTTGCTTTCCTAGTTAGCTTATGCCTAACGGGAAGCTCAGTACTCGCTCAAAATGCCGTACGAACAGCTGTGCAACAAGGTCATGGTGCTTTCGTTAGCAAAACAGACAAAGAGTACGCAATAGGTAATGCTAGCCTTGGGATTCCAACTTTAGCTCCAGATGCAGTGGTAATGCTCAAACAAGTAAAGTTTGTAATTACACCATCAGGCAATTCCACTTCTGTATTGACTGGTATGTTACCAGCGAATCAGCGCCCAGCGCAACGTATTGTTTTTAATTCTACTCATACAGAAACAGTAGATGGACCAACAAAAGGACGTGTGTATGATACCGTAGCGGTTACAGAAACGGATGGTAGCATTACCTATACTGGTACCCTGAAAGGTAAAGGCAAGGGCAAAAAGTAAGTTACTTGCTAGCCTACTAAATAAAGAAGCCCTGACATATGTCAGGGCTTCTTTATTTAGTAGGCTAGCAAAAAGGTGTACTCAGACAAACTTATATGTCATCTGAACGGTCAGTACTTAGATTCCAGTTCGTCCGCATGCTGACGTTTCCATTTGTTTCAGCTACTGTATGAATTTGATAGGTGTAGCTTTCACCATCTATGACAAGTGTAAATGATTTATTTGACATATGTTTTGTGGTAGGTCTGCAACCAGTAGCTGGGATTGTTCCTGCCCATGTATCGATTTCCCCTTTGGGTGTTACTTTGTGAGTAAGCAATGTCATAGTCACATTGCACCCCAAGTTAGTGGCGTCTGGTCCCTGTTCCCATGTACCACCTATCGCTACCGGATTTAAAGTACCAGGGATATACAGGTTCGACGACTGCACAGTTTGTAATTTAGGAGACACATTTTCTGACTCTTTAGCACAAGCACTAGCCAGAATTCCGCTACCAAAAAGCATAGCAATGCGAAGTAATTGTAGAGCTTTTTTCATTCTAGTAAAATTTTAAGATTTTTTTGAATTATTTATAAATCGAAAGTACAGTACAATTGCTTAATTTAAAATAGATCTTTAAACATTTATATAAAAAAACAGCTATACTAGTTGCATTAGCAATATGAACTATAAAAGATCAAATTGTCCATTTACAACTTACCAAAAAGATTTGTCCTCTACCAGCTATTATACTATCTCTCCACTCACACTCACTGAGGTATAACTTACGGGACCTGAAAAGATCGTCAGCTATAAAAGATGGACTAGTAGTAGCCTACTATTATGGTGATGTATGCTCTACAACGCACCAAGATGAGGTTTCCGCACGCTCCAGACTTTAAAAAGACTTGACTTTCAAAAGTCGGCCAGATACTTATAGGAACCTATAAAACGCTGATTATGTCCAACGTGTCTCATAAGCAAGAGCAAGAAGCCACTCACACAAAGTGTAAAGGCTAATAAGCCTTTAGTAAGTCTGGCTTGGTTGTCTGGGGCCTCTAACCTTTATCCAGCATAGTCTATTAGTACAGCCTTTACTATACCCTAACTATACAGGCGCTTGCACTTTATAGTACATAATATTCTATTCTCCAGAATCTTACGTATTCTTTCTAATTGACAAATTGAAAAAAAGGTCTGCTAATTCAACTAGCTTATTGTGTATGGCCACTTAGCCAGCTGCTATCTTCTGCTTACAAGCGCAGGATTGGATTAAGCTCTTATTAGCTTTCTAACAGTCAGGCTACAGTAAGCACACTTGCTACTGTATATGTTGCTTCCAGAACTCAGGATCGTACTTCTCCCAGGCATGTGATGCCATAGGCAATTGCTTCTTATTAAGCATATATAACACCCTCGGATTAACCTCAAACGCAAAAGCTGTGGCATCCTCCACAGTTGCGATAGTAAACCAAGGGAAAAACGTCTTGACTATAGTTGCCCAATAACCATCTTCATACAGGGGTGTTTCCCACGGCAAAGCGGCATCGTAAGCTCTGGTGCGCCGTTGATACTCATGTTTGGCCACCCGCAATACAGACACCCAATGTTGCGCAACAGTTTTAACGGTTTGAAAAGTCGGCTTACGACCACTAAATATCTCCAGAGCATACAGAACCGTCAGAAAAGACTTTACTTTCCTTAAGGAAAAGCCACCATTACCAACTCCAAGGATGGGGCTTTCAGGGATAGCAGCGTGATAGCCCTCAAACCACGGGGCCCCAATATAATCGTACCCCTTCCTGATGAAGTAATCGAGCTTGTCAGCAAAAACAAAAACGTCGAGCTGGCAAACCAGCATATACTCATAGTTGGCAAAGCATTTATAGAACTCCAGACTTAATAACAGCTGGCTATAGCTTACAAGACCAGTAAAATAGCTTGGGGCAAAATTGAGCGTTCTTATTGAATAACTTTGCTCCAGTTTCGGATAATAGGCTGCCGTGTCGATGCCTTTATGGGCGACCAAAACAATATCATAAGCTCCTAAAACCTTGTACGTTGTCTGTAAGGATTTTATTTCACCAACGCTTAGCTCTGCGTATTGCTTATATACCGGAATAACAACGACAACATTACGTTTCATTTGAGAAAGAGGATCAACTTATTCCAATGACTTCTTAAGTAATAACAAATTCATACGGGTAAACATCTTAATTCCTACCCGAGCTATCACATTAGATTTCCATATCACCTTTAACGCATCTAGGCAGAGTTGCCGCTTACCAGCTAGCTTAGGTAGAATAGCATAAAAAGCTTTCGTTTCTTCAAGAGCTATAGCATCAGCAGATAAATTATTGAGATTAACAGGCAATACATTCTTCCACTTATTATGAAGTTTAATAGTATCGCTGAGCCAGCCATCATTAAAACTACCTTCAGAAAAGTGATTTAATAAGACTTCGTATGTAACAGCTACATCATATTTCTGAAGTACGCTCAACGAGAAGTCAACATCGTAGCAATGGAAACCATTAAAGACGGTATCATCAAACTTTATTTGATTAACAACTTCTCTGGTAGTGCAAAACCAAACACCGTCAACCGCTGCTACTTTAGATAATGATTCGTTTCGTGGATTACTATAATCGTGAATGCTGGAGCCATCCGCTTTATAATGCTGAACAACATTCATATATAAGGTCTTATCTGTAGCCGTAGAAAAGGACCATCCAGAAGGTAATAAAGATTTATAGCTACTACCTGCTACTCCTAGTAATCCTAATTTAGGATTATTTTGAAAAGCATTTACTACCTTCTCTCCCCACCCATTCGTAATAAAGCCAACGTCTTCATGCATAAAACATAAAACATTGAATTGGCTTTTTGAAATTCCTAAATTATAAGCTTGGAATATTGAATATGTGCCTTTGCTATTATCGATATCAATTATCTGGTATGGTAAACCAATAGTTGCTTCTATGCTTTGAGCAGCGCTACTTAGCATTTCTGCGCTACGAGAGCAAATAATAATTGATATCATATCAATTTCGCTGTTGTAATATTCTATGAATGCTACAGAACATTAAGCAAAATCCCTGCTTAGCATCATATCCTGCCAGTATTGTGCCTGAATCTCCGCATCAAACTCATTGGCCCTTGCAATTGATATCTCCTTATTAAAATTGATTTCATTATTACTAACCTTGTGCATAGCCTGGACCAAATCTAAAGTATCAAATGAATCTATTACGATACCCATACCATCTTTAACGAATTCTTTAACTCCCCCGAATTAAAAGAAACAATTGGCAAGCCCAGTGCGGCAGCTTCTATCATAACTAATGGGAAAGGGTCTTCTCTGGAAGTCAACACTAACCCGTCTGCTAATGCTAAATAATCATAATAATCATCGGACTTAGAACCAAGCATAAATACATTTTCAATTCCATAGTATTTTAGTTCTTTTTCTATATAATAGGAATAACCTGATGAACCAAGTCCAAGCCACAATATAGATACTGACTTACCAAGTGATCTAGCAATTAAAGGTATAAGGTCTGTTCCTTTACGATACTCAACAGAGCCTGACATGACCCAAATGAAAGAGCTATTTATATTTAATTTTTTCTTTAATTTTTCTGTATTTTTTTTATCTAAGGCTATTTTACTTGTATCTATACATTCATAATGTAACGCGATATTTGTTCCTCCCATTATCCTAAGTTTATCACAGACTACTTCTGAACAACCTACTAGTAATTTAGCACCTTCTACTGCATTTTTTAAATTATTATACGTAATATGCTGATATACGAAAAGCATGTCGTGAAAGTGAACCACATAAGGCACACCTAATTCTAAAGCTAATGATACTGCCTCAGGACAAAGAACTGTATTTATATACCAAACATCAGGCTTGAACTTATTATGTGCATCGATTACAGATTTTTTATAAGGATCATCAACTTTATTCTTTCCAAATATTCTATTTTTTGCTTTTATAATTACTCTTTGTCCTAGAGTTTGCTTTAAAGGAACATGCGGCAGAAAAAAGGGAACTGACTTAGGCAATTCATCAATAAGAGGGCCTTTCTGCCCACTAAATAATGCACACGAAAATTTATCCTTATTAATGTGCTTAATAGTATACCAGAGCATCATTTCAGCACCATTCCGACCAGCAAAGGGAGTGAAGAATAAAATTCTCATTTAAAATATTTTAAGCAAAACTATTTCTTAATACCAAAATCATTTCCTTTTAAGCGCCTCAGGAAAGGATAAACTATTCCATCTCCCATTACTTGCCTTAGGCCACTAAAGTTGTTGGAAAATAAAAATCTATTAAGTTGAAACTTAGTTTTTCTCTTAATCTCCGGGCTCAAACCAATCATATTTTTATAAATCATATAATGCCTACTTAATGGTATATCGTACTCTATCATGCTTTTTAACCACATTTCTAAAATACTATCTACCATTATACCAGAGAAAAACCTATCAGGCTCTCCATATTTTTTTATTATCCCTAGTAGCTTACTTAGCTCCAAATAATACACACCATTAACGAGAGTTCTACTACGCACATTATTATGATGATGTCTATAAAAATTTAACGGCTCAACAACAAACGCTACTTTTGACACAGCCATAATGCTTGCCCAAAACAACCAGTCGCCCACTAATCTCATTTTCTCATTAGCTGGTTCTACTTGTTGAATAATACTTCGCCGAATTAATACTGCACTAGCATTAGGAATTATATTACGATAAGACATAAATTTTTTTACTAAATAAATGCCATCAATCACAAAATTTGCAGCCCACAAATTGGAATCTAGTTCCGAATACAACTCAGTATTTCTTTTAATCGAATTTTTCTCTTCAAACACATGCCATGAATCACAATAAGCAAGCCCTACGTGAGCATCGGCATCAAGTAGGGCTATTAATTTTTCTAAAAAATATAAGTCAGCGTAATCATCGCTTTCTGCTATCCAAATGTATTCTCCTTTAGCTAGATTAAAACCCTTGTTCCATTGTTTAAAAGTAGTACCACTGTTCTGATCGTTATATACAACACGTATACGCTCATCATTTTTTTTATAGCGTTCAATTACCTCACGACTATTATCAGTAGAATAATCATCCAGAATTATTACCTCAAAATCACTATAGCTTTGATTTAACACAGTTTCAATCCGCTGCGGCAAGTACCTAGCGTGATTGTAATTAGGAATGATTACTGTAACCTTTGGCGCCACTTGATTCATTATAAAATTTACCAAAGATTTTTTTAGTAATGGCTTCTATATGCGAAAATATTCAGCTGCAGATCATTTACAATATTACTACTATTATATTTTTTATAATCGATGAATGGAAATTCCATATAATCCCATGCATGTTTTATATAATAGCGAAATCCAGAGTCAGTCATTATTTTCAACAACTTATCTAACTCTTGTTCTTGCGAAATCGAACTATGATATTCAACAAACATAAGTTCGACATTCTTCAATTCGCTCTGGCAATCAGCTAATACTTCTAACTCAGCTCCTTCAATATCGATTTTTAAAAAATCAACTTTCTCACGCAGCAGATTCTTCAAACGAACTGCTTTGACCTTTTTAATCTCACCTATCAACGTGTCATCACTCACTACCATACCTCCAAGAGAATTATTTGGCAAGAAGCTCAACTCACCATCAGTATTCCATACTGCTGCATTATGCATAACCACATCTGTAAAGCCGAAGGATTTAAGATTACCCTTGCACACTTCATAGATTTTATCATCCGGTTCAAAACCAACTATCTTTGCATTAGGATACAATCTTTTGAAATATATTACACTTAAACCTATATTAACTCCACAATCGATAATATAAGGGTTTTGCTTATCTGCCTTAAATTTATATACCTCGTCAATTAAAACCTCTTCAACATTCTGTATAAAAGAATACGTCCCAATACGATTAATTTCTACCCCGAATATTTTTGATTTAGTAAATCCACTTCTATTCTCACTCAAACCTTTATAGATATAATCGCTGTACTCCTCAAAAGTAATTCCAATAGGCTTGAAGTTTTTGACGTAGTTATATCTACCAATGGTAGTGCGATGCAATAAACTTTTTAAATTCATGGACCTTAAGATTTACTTTCTCAACTACAACCAGTTGTAGCGACCAAATACTACTCCGTAATCATGTTCTCCATGCTTTGACATTATTGAGCCAGCATCGATAACTTTAAAATTACATACATCTTCAACTACATCAAGTTGAGCTATTTTAGGAAGGTTTACAAAAGCATAAAGTGAATAATCTCCCCTAACTAATGTATTTGCTTCAATAACGAGGGAGTAATGCGACTTTTCAATTCTGGTTTCACAGGAGAAGACTGGTCTTTTTCTTCCGTCAAGAATTGTCACAAATATATCACGCCCTTTATTTATGCTTGTTTCACTGGCGTGAAACTTAAAATCAATAATTATCGCCTCATCGTATTGGAAGCTTGCTGAAACTTCTCCCTTAGTATTTCGAACGTGTATTTCGTCAATATAAATCTCACTAGAGTCTTTCTCTATTGAATTTACATATGATGGCGATACTTGGTCATGATTCAAATACCTAGCTACTGTTTCCTTCATAGCACCATCATATTCAACGGTTCCATGTTTCATTATTATGCCATGTGTGCATAACTGAGAAACTGCGTTTAAATCATGGCTAACAAAAAGCACAGTTCGACCATCATTGACACTTACATCCTTCATTCGTCCCAAGCACTTTTTCTGGAAATCGGCATCGCCCACAGCAAGCACCTCGTCTATAATTAGGATTTCGGGTTCGAGAAACGCAGCTACAGCAAATGCTAAGCGCACATACATGCCACTGCTATAGCGCTTCACGGGCGTATCGATATAGCGCTCAACACCGGAGAAGTCTACAATCTCATCGAATTTACTATGAATCTCGGGCTTGCTCATCCCTAAGATTGCCCCATTTAGGTAGATGTTCTCGCGGCCAGTAAGCTCTGGATGAAACCCGGTACCTACTTCGAGTAGAGAAGCAATGCGTCCTTTGATCTTTATGCGCCCGGTGGTAGGAGCAGTTACTTTAGAAAGGATTTTGAGCAACGTGGATTTACCAGCTCCATTACGTCCAATTATGCCTAGCACCTCGCCCTGTTTGACCTCAAAATTCACATCTTTCAGTGACCAAACGTAGTCGCTTTGTCCTTTTACCGTGCGATCGTTGCTTTCGCCTATTTTGGCAAAAGGATCTTCCTGACCACGTAAGCGCGCCCACCAACGATTTAGGTCGTGGGTGAGGGTACCTGTGCCAATTTCGCCCAGACGGTAAAGCTTCCCTAGCTCCTCTATTTTAATGGCAATATCACTCATGAACAGCGAAGCAATCATTACCAGGAAGCTAATTTGCCCCCCAGCCTTGTTTATACAGTGTCAGTAAAGCTCTTTTGAACCTTGTTGAAGATGATAGTGCCTAATAAGAGCACGAGCAAGGATATGAGCAGACTATAACCCAGGCCACCCCAGCTAAATGTACCAGAACCCAAAAACGCATACCGGAATGTTTCGACGATAGATGTCATTGGGTTGGCTAGAATCAGCCAACGGTACGCTATAGGAAGGCTTGACAAAGGATATATTACAGGAGTAGCATACATGAGCAACTGCACTCCGAAAGTAAGTAGAATAGCTAAATCGCGGTATTTGGTAGTCAGGGCGCTAAACGTCATACCAAGCCCTAATGATAGTAGCGCCATGATTACCACGAGTAACGGGGTAAGCACTATCAACCAGTTAGGCTGAACCTTATCACTAAAGATTAAATAATATCCCCAGACAACGATAAACAAAGTAAACTGCGTACCAAAGCGAACGAGGTTGGAGATAACAATGGCTAGCGGCATTGTAAGGCGTGGAAAATACACCTTACCGAAAATGTGGGCATTGTCGCGAAAGACCGTAGAAGTAGCCGTTAGACTTTGCGCAAAGTAATTCCAGATAGTAATACCAGAAAGATAAAACACTAACATTGGCAGCCCATCAGTAGATAGCTTGGCTACGTTGCCAAAGATGATGATGAAGGTGAGCGTAGTAAGTAAGGGCTGAACAAAAAACCAGATAGGCCCCAGGATAGTCTGCTTATAGGTTGACACAAAATCCCGGCGCACAAACAGCAGCACCAAGTCGCGGTAGCGCCAGAGATCTTTAAGTCCCAGATCGAGCAGACGAGTCTGGGGGCAATTATTTCCGTCCACTCCTCTGCCTCCGTTTTGGTTACGGAGTTCGGCGCTTTCATCACTTCTGCTGTTTCCATCGCGCTGATTAAATCACGGAACGTTTACGGTGTATTGATGGCCTTATTTTACCTAAGGCTGACTATTTCCTTGTTAGGAGTTTGGCCAAGACTTAAGCAGATACTGCGGTCATGTTCTTTTGCTCATGCTGCATAAAGTCTTGATATACAGCCTGAATCCCTTCTTCCAACCCAATAGTGTAGCGCCACCCCTTGGAGGCTAGCTTGCTCACATCCATAAGCTTGCGGGGCGTGCCATCGGGGTAGTCAGTATTGAAGCGAATGGTTCCCTGGTAGCCAACAGTGCGTTGAACGAGCTCGGCTAGCTCACGAATGCTAAGATCTTCCCCTGTACCAATGTTCACGAGGCCTGGCTCATCATAGGTTTGCAGCAGGTGGAAGCAGGCATCCGCCAGATCATCCACATGCAGAAACTCGCGGCGTGGGGTACCGGTTCCCCACACTTCTACCTCGGGAGTGTTCTGGAGCTTGGCTTCGTGAAACTTACGAATCAGGGCTGGCAGTACGTGTGATTTTTGCAGATCGTAGTTGTCGTGCGGGCCGTAGAGGTTAGTAGGCATAGCCGAGATAAAATGGCTGCCATACTGGCTGCGGTATGCATCACACATTTTGATACCTGCGATTTTGGCAATCGCGTAGGGCTCATTCGTGCTTTCCAGCTCCCCGGTCAATAAAGACTCTTCTTTTAAAGGCTGGGGGCTAATTTAGGATAGATACAAGATGAGCCCAGGAACAACAGCTTCTTTACCCCAAATACATGACTTTGATGAATTACATTCACCTGAATCATCAAGTTACTGTATATAAAGTCGGCGCGGTAGGTATTATTTGCATGAATGCCTCCTACCATAGCGGCGGCAAGGACAACATACTCTGGCTTCTCAGCTGCAAAAAAAGCTTCCACAGCGGCCTGGTTACGCAGGTCCAGCTCAGCTGATGTACGTACCAGCAAGTTGTTATAGCCAGCCTTTTCAAGGCGACGGACGAGAGCAGAACCAACCATACCGCGATGGCCAGCTATATATATTTTGGCGTTTTGGTCCATTTAAGATTTCGTGCAGTAATGCAGTTATAAAGAACGAGGAAGGCAGGATGTGCTAAGTCTAGATGAGCAGGAAGTGACAAGCTATTTGCGCCACCAATCAAGATCGGGTAGCCGCCCGTTGCTTAGCGGGGCCATTTCGGGTTGCAGGCGCTTAACCATACTGCCAGGCAACAGCTTTTTGATGAGGGGATTGACAGTAGCCCCCAGAATTACCCGTCGAGTGCGGGGGCTATAGCTGAGCAGTCGGGGCAGCTTGCGCATTGCCAATGGTCTGGCTAAGGCCGGATCAACCTTGCCGGCCCAGTTTACTTCCCAATAGGCATATAAGTTTCGTCGCTCAACGCTGGTGAGATGAAACCGTTGGCCATACACCGCATCAGCTTCGCAGCTTTCCACCATTTTCACCAAGTTGGGGTACCATTTTGGCGAGGTAGATGTGCGCTGCTCGGGGTGAAGCTGGTATACTGCCAGCATAGCAGGAATGGACTGCCCAGCAGAATGATGTGCTAGCCGATACCACAAATCAATATCGGCGCACATATCTACTTCTCGGCGCATAGCTCCTACTTTTTCCAGCATATCACGCCTTACAAACGTAGCGTGCTGCGGAGGTATGAACTGAAAGAGTATGCTGTGCGGAGTAATAGAGCCCGTAAAAGAGTTGGCGTATGTTACCTGATTGTCCAGATCAATGGCATATTCGCCCCCCGAGATAAATCCTGCTTCCGGGTGCTGTTCAAAGCCAGTTGCCATGTGGCGAAATGCATTCGGCAAATAATAGTCGTCACTGCTCTGAATAGCAATGACTTCACCCGTAGCCTTGGCCAAGCCTTTTGTTACAGCGTCAACGTACCCTTCATCCCGGGCCGACCACCATATAATCTGATTATCGTATTTCTGGAGCACATTAACGGTAGAATCAGTGGATCCACCATCCGAAACAATAATCTGCACTTGGCCGGGGTAATCCTGCCGGAGAATGCTCAGTAAAGTCCGCTCAATAAAATGCCCCTGGTTCCAGGATGGAATAATGACGGAGATGGAGGGGAACTGCTGCATCCAGATTACATTTCTAGGTCAGGGACTTTACATCTGCCAGCCACAGACTAAGCAGTTCGAGTTCATCGGGCAGCACGATGCCTTCTTTCTCCAAAGCAGTATATGCGTTATAGAGATTATCGGCTACGGAAACGGCAGGGTCCAGCGCGGCCTGTACAGTAGCAATTACGCGATTAGGATGCAGGTAGCATGGAATCTCCGATTCAAAGTCCTTCACATAATCATGAGGATTACGCTCCTGAAGCACAGTGGCTTTAGTAAAACCTAAGCGGTAGCCGTGAAGCCACATGATGGGCTGCGCTACCAGACCGCGCAGGATATCGGTAAAGCGAAAGGTGACGTAAGCCGGCAAGTAGAGCAAGGGGAAAAGCTCTTGCCGAAAGGCTGTATTTTGAGAGTTAAAGGGGCAAAGCGTGCCTTCTGCCAACACCACCGGCTCGTGGTTATCAAAAAAACATTCGGTGTTGTCTACTAAGCGGTAAATAGCATCCACATCCGGATCGCCATCAGCGAGACCTTGCCATACTCCGATCTTACTGGACTGGCTTTGAAGATCTTCCTCTTGTAATACGTGTGCTTTAGAGTTAATCAGATCCAAGGGCAAACCCCGCGGCCAGATATGCTGTTTGGTGAAGGTCTTGTATATATTAACAAACCCTTTTTCACTCTTCGAAGTCAGAAAATTGCCTTCCATTGCTGGAAAGTCCCAGCCTTCATAAGGAATGTTATCATCGTCTGTGTCGATAATAACCTGGGCACCCTGCTGCATAGCATGCAGATAGCCCATCATTTTACGCCCGTAGTGGTTGTAGGGCAACTTAGCCGACATCTGCATACCCATTGCCTCCTGATCGGCTACGGATAAATAGGTTACATTATCAGTGCTCCAATGCGCGGGAGACTTTTTGTCGCCGGCAACTACCAGTTGATAGTCGGCCAGAGTAGCGAATTTTTTTACTGCCTTCGTTGGGGCGAAAATAGAAGTGATGACAATTGAAGACTTCAACGAAGACATAAGCAGGTATAAGATTATACAAAAGAAGTTTACGATTTAAGACCTTACGGGTATTGCTCGCAACTCATATTAAATGCTGGTTTTGAGGCGCAAAGGTACAATGTTTTTATTTACGCATTATTTTGTACTGCTAGGGGCAACCTACGCGTAACAGAAACACAACAGGCTTTTGCCCGCCGGATAAGCCTGTAAGATAGGTTCTCGCTTTGATTTTACAAGTGTTCGAAAAAGCTTCGGATACCTTCTACTACAGCTGTTACCTCTTCCTGCCGCATACCCGGCCACATGGGCAAGCTCAACGACGTTTTAGCTAACTCCTCTGCAATGGGGTAGGCTCCCTCCTGAATGCCTAAGTGGGTATAAGCTCGTTGGAGATGAGGCGGTACTGGATAATGAATCAACGTACCTATACCCTGTTCCTGCAGATAATGCTGTAGCCTGTCGCGGTGGGTAGTACGCACCACGTATAGATGATACACGTGTGTTGCTCCTACTGCAGTAACCGGCAGAATAAGGTCTCCTACTCCAGCTAAGTGCTGGTTGTAAAGTGCCGCCACTGTACGGCGCTGCTGTGTCCAATCCTGTAGATAAGGCAGCTTCACATTTAATACTGCTGCCTGCAGCTCATCGAGGCGAGAATTATAGCCTATAACCTCGTTGTAGTACTTTTGCTGAGAGCCGTAATTGCGCAGCGTGCGAATTTTGCCCCCAGAATCTCGTCATTCGTTGTCACGGCACCCGCGTCGCCGAGGGCCCCCAGGTTTTTTCCTGGATAGAAGCTGGTACCGTTTACATGGCCGAAGCTGCCCGTCATCTGTCCTTGCCAGGCAGCTCCCTGCGCCTGCGCATTGTCTTCGACCACCCATAGACCATATCGCTGTGCCACTTCCATAATGGCAGTCATCTCACATGCCTGACCGTACAGATGGACTGACATAATGCCTTTTGTTTTGGGAGTGATGGCCGCTTCCATGCGCCTAGGATCTATGTTATAAGTCGCGGTATTAGGCTCTACCGCAACTGGTGTTGCGCCAACAAAAGAAATGGCCAGCCAAGTAGCGATGTAGGTGTTGCTGGGCACCAGTACTTCGTCACCTGGCCCAACATTCAAGGCCAATAGTGCCAGATGCAGGGCATCAAGACCGTTCGCTACCCCTACACAGTGGTTCACCTCATTAAACGCGGCGTAGGCGGCCTCAAAAGCTTTTACCTGGTCCCCTAGAACATACCATTGCTTATCATAAACGCCTGCAATTGCAGCAAGTACTTCCTCACGAATGGGGTCATGCTGAGGCGCAAAAGATAGAAACGGAATATTCATTATAAGTTGAAGTTAGCAATGAGAAAAGCCGAATAGCTGCAGAATAAGATGAAAACTTTGGAAATCTGTAAGGCAATTACCAGAACCAAAGGCTGCTCCCAAGTAAAGTACCCTCTGATATTGAATTACTTCCTAACGCGATACCTCATTCCCATAGGTATTTTTTACTACGTATAATGGTCGGCTGCGAGAGGCATCCAGCCCGCGCCAAACGTATTCCCCTATTATTCCAAGCGCAATCATCTGAAAAGCCGAAACAAATAGTACGACTACCATTAAGGTTGTCCAACCAGTAGGCGCCTGGGGGGCAAAAATGTTCAGACCGATAACGTACAATCCGTATAGCATGGCAACTATACCTAATAAAAGGCCTACGACTGAAATAGCCCGAATTGGGAAGTAGGAAAAAGAGAGCAGTGAATCGATAAACAATTTTATCTTTTTCTGTAACGTCCAGCGCGACTTGCCCACTTCACGCTTACGGCGCACATACGGGATATTCACATACGGATATCCCAGCCACACCATGAGGTAGAATACATTGCTATTGCGCTCATGCATCTTCAATACCTCCTCGGCTACCTGACGATCAAAAAAGACGAAATCGAAGCCTCCATCCGGGATATTGCTCAGGGCCAGATGCTTCATTAACCAGTGGAATGTTTGGGCAAACGTCTTTGCTAAACCAGTTTCCTGTCGGTCCTGTCTATTACCAATAATTAACTTAAAGCCCTTCAGCCAGTGGTCATACATCTGCACCATTAGCTCCGGTGGGTCCTGCATATCGGCGGTAATAACGGCCATACAGTCACCAGTCGCGTGGGCCATGCCGGCCACAATAGCATTATACGATCCTACATTTCCCGCTAGCTCCACGACACGAACTCGATCGGGGTATTGGGCGCGGGCTTCCAATAATACCTCCAGTGTCCGGTCACCAGAGCCATCATCTACAAAAACGTACTCAAATTCGACTTCAGTGGGAAACCGGGCTTCGTTGGCAACCAATTCTCGCACTGTAATCGGAATATTGTCCTCATTATAGTAACAAGGAACGATGACAGATAGCCTGGGCATTAAAAGACGGGGAAACGGTAATTGTCGTACAATTTAATCACCGTGGAAAGATAATATGTGACTACTGCCTCCCAGCTTGAAGCCTAATTTCTCACACGTGCGGAATACGGCCCGGTTGGTTGCTTGCGTAGTCATCAAAACAGCCTTATCTCCTTTTTCACGAGCTCGGTGCACTGTTTCAGATACTAGCTTCAAATGCCACCCCCGATTTTGAGGGCCTACAGCTGTGAGTACCACTCTGGACAACCCTACTCCTATTAAAGCGGCATCATCCTTCAAGTCACTGATGGCTAGGAAAGATTGAAGTGGTAAGCCGGGTTCATCGGGTACAAGAACATCATCGCAGTAACCGCGTACCGCAGCGCCTGCATAACGCGCCAGGAAAGCGTCGGCACGTTCAGTACCAAACCATGGATCGGCATGAAACCGATCAAAATCATTTCGATTCTCCGCAGCTATCTGCGCTATTTGCGCCTCTTCCTCTGCCTTAGCCAAGCGCACCGGGTAGCGCTCTTGGTCGAACGATTCCAGATTATCATGATAAAACAGCAAACGTGTCTCTACTAGCCGCCAGCCGCTGGCTGTTAATGTCTGAAGCAGCACAGTATCCTCACTGGGTACTTCACTAAAACAGTAGTAAGCACCTGAAGCTGCCAATTGAGTCTCAAATGCTTTTACAGCGGCTAACCGATCAGCTGGGGGCTTTTCTCATGAAAAAGCCCCGTTAGCAAACGATAAGTGGGGATAGCAAAGAATTGTGTATCCCAAGGCAAATCAGAAAATAAGAGCTGACTTGATTTGTGGTTAAATACCTTATTATGAGCAGATTCGTTGATAAACCGTGACGCTTTGCCTACTCCAAATAGCTCTTGCTGGCGCTCAGGGGAAATTATATTGTGAAGAGAAATATACGGGGAATAAAATATTAGTGCTGATGCTCGTTGCGTAAGTAATGTTGGATTTACTTCTTCCATATCCTGCGAAATTGCTCATACTCGCGTATGTAGTCTTTCTCGTCGTAAGGCTGAGAAGCGAAGATCAATTGCACAGCTGAATGCGAATACTGCATTGTATGCCAAGCATTTGGTGGCACATACAAGCCAATGTATGGATCTTCTAAACGATATACGTCAATCGTACCATCCGACATCTCAGTCGTCACGGTGATGCGGCCTGCCGCCGCCACGAGCACTTGTTCAGTCAGGTGATGCGCGTGGCGGCCACGGACGATGCTTTCTGGAGTGTAATATGTCCAAAACGTCCGTTTTACCTCAAAGGGAATGGGACGTAGCTCCTCTGTTACAGATATAAACCCAATAGTAGAGTCTCCTATTTTAGGAAACTCTATTAAATAAGGCTTCATCATGTGCAACGCCTAAACTTTATCTTTGAAATACTCCAGCGTCCGCCGCAAGCCCTCAGCCCGGTCAATTTTAGGCTCCCAGCCCAAAATCTCTTTGGCTTTTGTGATGTCAGGCCGACGCTTCATTGGGTCATTCTCAGGCAGGGCCTGATACGTTGGCTTAAACTCTACACCTGTCAGCTTTGCGATTTCCTCACCGAATTCCTTGATCGTAATTTCTGATGGGTTGCCAATATTCACGGGCAGTGGATAGTCAGAGAGTAGCAGACGGTAGATGCCTTCTACTAAGTCATCGACGTAGCAGAAAGAGCGCGTCTGGGAGCCATCGCCAAATACAGTCAGGTTTTCGCCCCTTAGCGCTTGCGAGAGGAATGCTGGCAGTACGCGGCCATCATTGAGTCGCATGCGCGGGCCATAGGTATTGAAGATGCGGATGATACGTGTTTCCAGCCCGTGATGCGTGTGATACGCCATGGTAATGGCTTCCTGAAAACGCTTGGCTTCATCGTAGCAACCGCGCGGACCTACAGGGTTTACATTGCCGAAGTATTCTTCCACCTGCGGATGAACCTCTGGGTCACCGTATACTTCCGAAGTGCTGGCAATCAGGATACGTGCATTTTTAACACGCGCCAACCCTAACAGATTATGCGTGCCCAATGACCCAACCTTCAAAGTTTGGATCGGAATCTTTAGGTAGTCGATTGGCGAAGCGGGTGAAGCAAAATGCAGAATGTAATCCAGCTTGCCTGGTACAAACACATACTTGGACACATCGTGATGATGAAACTCGAAAGCTTCCTGGCCAAACAAATGCTCGATGTTGGATAAGTCACCTGTGATGAGATTATCCATGGCAATAACATGGTAACCTTCTGCCAAAAACCGGTCACAAAGGTGAGAACCCAAAAAGCCGGCACCACCGGTAATGAGTATGCGTTTCTTATCGGACATGCGCGCTAACTGATAAAGTGCTTGTGAATGTATTTGGATAGGTATTAGGCCTGAACTACTGGTTCCTTATGATTAGCCCGAATACCGATGCAATGGTAAGTGAAGCCTACCTCGCTAAGTTCTTTCGCATCGTAAATGTTACGACCATCGAATATGGCTTTCTGCTTCATCAAGCGGCCGAGAACTTCAAAGTTTGGTGAGCGGAACTCAGGCCATTCCGTTACGATAAGCAATGCATCAGCATCAATCAAAGCCTCGAACTGATCCTTGGCATAAGTGATCCGGTCGCCCAGCGTATGCTTCGCTTCTTTGATAGCAACCGGGTCGTAGGCCGATACAGTGCAGCCAGCCTCCAGTAAGCGCTCAATAATAACCAAAGAAGGTGCCTCACGCATATCATCAGTCTTGGGCTTAAAGGAAAGGCCCCAGATTGCCATCTTCTTGCCTTGCAGGTCGCCACCGAAGTGCTTATTCACTTTGTCGAATAGCACCGACTTCTGCGCCTCATTAACATTCTCAACTGCTTTGAGCACCTGCATATCATAGCCATTTTCAGCGGCCGTTTTGATAAGTGCTTTTACATCTTTGGGAAAGCAGGAGCCCCCGTAGCCAATACCGGGATAAATAAATTTAGTACCGATGCGAGCGTCGGAGCCAATGCCTTGGCGGACCTTGTTCACGTCGGCACCCATTATCTCACATAGGTTGGCGATATCATTCATGAACGAAATTTTGGTCGCTAGCATGGAGTTAGCGGCGTATTTCGTCATCTCAGCCGAAGGGATATCCATGAAGATAATAGGATGACCATTGAGCAGGAAAGGCTTATACAGCTTGGTCATTACCTCTTCGGCACGCTCTGATGCCACACCGACTACAATACGATCCGGCTTGAGAAAGTCATCAATGGCGGCACCTTCCTTCAGGAACTCAGGGTTGGAGGCAACATCAAAATCGATGTTCTCACCGCGCTTCTCAAGGGCTTTTTCGATCTCGGCACGCACTTTTGCAGCTGTACCTACGGGCACGGTGCTTTTGGTAACGATAACACCGTAGCTGTTCATGTGCTCACCAATACCGCGGGCTACCGCCAGCACATACTTCAGGTCAGCAGAGCCATCTTCGCCGGGGGCGTTCCTACCGCAATAAATGCCACATCAGCATCGTGAATGCTTTCGGCAAGACTAGTGGAAAAGTGCAAACGGCCCTTCTCTACGTTTCGCGAGACCATTTCCTCCAAGCCAGGCTCGTAGATTGGTAAAATACCTTGCTTGAGGTTATCAATCTTTTTCTGATCGATATCAATGCAGGTTACATCAATACCAACTTCGGCGAAGCATGTGCCTGTAACCAGACCAACGTAACCGGTGCCTACTACTGCGATTTTCATAGTCTATTGAAAGCGTAAGAAACTACTGAGTTTATGTTTTAAATTGTTGCTGGGGGCAAATTAACCCATCATCCATTTTTTCCACCAATGCTGGAATACAATAAGCGCCCAGATACGAGCATGAATATCACCAGGGTTACGAGAAAACAGTTGTGCCTTGAGCGCACGCACGGCTTCTACGTCAAAAACGCCTTGGGATTCAATAAAATCGTCAGAAAGTAGATCGTCGGTAATTAAGGGGCGCAGCTCATTGCGAAACCATTTGAGCAGCGGGACCTCAAAGCCATGCTTCGGACGCTTATACAGCTCTTCCGGCAGCATCGGGCGGAAGGTATCCTGTACAATGCGCTTTTTCATGTTCGCATTGATTTTACTTTCTACTGGTAGTGAGAAAGCAAAATTGACGACGTTATAATCCAGAAACGGCGTCCGCACTTCCAGGGAGTTCGCCATGCTCATCATGTCCACTTTAGTGAGCATGTCGTTGGGAAGCACCAAGTTCATGTCGGTGAGCAGCACTTCGTTCAGGTCGCCATCTGCATGCAAGTGCTGTAAGATGTCGCGCCGACGTTTTTCGGCCAGCTTCTTCCCTACTTTACGCCGGGAGGCTGGACTCAGCAAGTTGCGGGCGTCACGCTCGCTTACAAAGGAAGCCCAGTCCCAGTAACGGTCTTTCGGACCGCTGAGCATGCCCCGGGAAAACCGCTGAAACTGACGAATACGATTGCCAAAAAACGAGTTGCGCGATTTGGGCAGAATGTCCCACAGGAAATCCAGACCAGCCACAGCTTCGGCCTTGAAGCCGCCCTGCCGTATCTGAAACTCGCCCATGTGCTTGTTGTAGCCGGCAAACAGCTCATCAGCCCCATCGCCAGATAGCGCAACGGTCACTTTTTCGCGCGTGCGCTTGCTCAGAATATATACTGCCAGCGCCGAGGAGTCAGCGAAGGGCTCGTCGATGTATTCCAGCACATCAAAGATGTGATCGTATAGGTCCTGATTCGTGAGAGAAAAGACCGTATGGTTCGTCTGGTGCATTTTGGCTACCAGATTGGCATATTTCGTCTCATCGAAAAAGGGCTCGTCCCGAAAACCTATGCTGAAAGTATTCAGGTGGGGAGTATGACGAGCTGCAAGAGCAGTAATAGCGGAAGAATCGATGCCACCACTGAGGAAAGAGCCCAATGGTACGTCAGCAACTAGGCGCCGTGCTACGGCATCATCCATCAATTCCAGCAGCTTCTTTTGCTGCTGTTCGTAGCTGAGCTTATTCTTTTGCGTCTTTTTTGGATCGTAGGGAATACGATACCACGCCTTGCCAACTACCTTTTGGCCCTTGACATAGAGGTAATGGCCGGGCAGTAATTTCTTAACTCCTTTAAAGATAGTGGCAGGGCCAGGAATGTAATTGAGCTGCAAATAGTGGCTCAGGGCTACATAATCCATCTTGCGAGGCACTCCTAAAGCCAGCAACGACTTCATTTCGGAGGCAAAGAATAGCTTGTCCTCGTCGCGGTAGACCAGCAAAGGCTTCACTCCCATTCGGTCGCGGGCGATGAACAGCGAATCCTCCTCCTTATCGTAAATAGCCAGGGCGAAAAAGCCGTTGAGCTTTTTCAGGCAGCTGCGGCCTTCCGTGATGTAGAGACGCAGAATAACCTCGGTATCAGTTTGAGAGTGAAACTGATGGCCCTTACGAACAAGCCGTTGCCGCAGCTCGCGAAAGTTGAATATCTCACCATTGAAGACAATCGTGTACCGCCCCGACTCATCGGTCATAGGCTGATTGCCGTCGCAGGAAAGGTCAAGAATAGCCAGGCGGCGGAAGCCGAGGCCTACATTGTCATACACATAATGCCCTTGAGAATCAGGCCCACGGCTGATAATGGCATCGGTTGAAGCGGGCAATGCGGCGAGCGAATTGCGACCAGCGTCAGAGAAAGCGAATATTCCAGTAATTCCACACATAATTGGCGGGCAAAAGTACAAACTATAAAGACGTGTGCCCAAAAAAGTAGCCGCAAGCATCTGCAACCAAAGCCGTGCCACGGTAGTACACAGCTTAGCTTACCGCTTTTTTCCACTCATTTTTGTCATGAATCTTCAGCAGCAAATGGACTTACAGCAACAATTCGAAGCCGCCGTCGCGCGTGTAGACAACCTGCCGGGCGATAAGGCCGCCGCACATATGACAGAACTCTATGGCCTATATAAGCAAGCAACCGAGGGCGACCACGATACCAAAGGTGAAGTTGTTGGCGACGACAGTCCCGACAATCCTAGCGGTACGCCTGGCATGTCGCAGGCTCAGTGGGACTCTTGGAGCAAGTTCAAAGGCGTTAGCGAGGACGATGCGAAACGTCAATATATCGACAAGGTGAATGAAATTGCCGGTCCGGTTGGCGAGCAAGCCTCCGTTATTACGGGCACTGGTCAGCCAGCAACTGGTTCGCAGGTGAACCCGGAGAATACTACCGTCTCTCAGCAGCCTGGCACTGGCCCAGGCGTTACTACGGGTGGCTTGCGCGGTGATATCACAGCAGGCGCACCATACGGCGGCGAGGATAAGCTAAAGGGCGACCAAGAATCTATTTAGGAATTTCAGAAATAGGAGAGCCTTGAGATTGGTTGACTCCACCTTCTAAAACACGCACGAAAAAAGCCCCCCAGATTCGTTCTGGGGGCTTTTTTTGTGCGTGTTTTAAAAAATCTTGCCGGGGTTCATGATACCGTGCGGATCAAATACGCTTTTGATGCCACGCATCATATTCAGTTGCACCTCCCCCAGCGCAATGCCGATGTATGGTTTTTGTACCAGCCCGATACCGTGCTCACCGGAAATAGTACCTCCCAGCTTTACACAAAGCTGAAATATCTCCCGGATTGGCGCGGCCAGTCCTTCGTGCCACATCGTATCATCCAGGTCGCCCCGAATGATATTTACGTGTAGATTGCCATCGCCGGCGTGGCCGTAACACACGGAAGTAAATCCGTAGCGCTGACCAATTTCTTTGACGCCTTTTAATAAGGTCGGCAATTCGGCACGGGGCACGACGGTATCTTCCTCCTTATATACAGAGTTGTAGCGAACGGCATTACCCACGTTGCGCCGTATTTTCCACAGTTCCTCCTTTTGAGCGGCCGTGTCGGCGAGCAGGATTTCGCCGATGTCATACTTTTCCAGCACGCCATACACCAGCTCAGCATCTTTATACAGCTGCTCCAGCTCATTGCCATCCAGCTCAATAAGTAGGTGAGCGGTGATGTCGGGGGCAAATTGAGCGGAATATTCAGGTAGCGCGCCGACCACTCAATAGCTTCCCGCTCCATGAACTCCATTCCGGAAGGCACAATGCCAGCCCGAAATATCTCTGATACTGCCGCTGCCGCCTGCGTTTGGTCGCGGAAAGGCACAAGCAGCACGATATCCTGCTTTGGATGCGGAATCAGCCGAAAGACGACGCGCGTGATAATGCCCAGCGTCCCTTCCGACCCCACCATCAGCTGAGTCAGGTTATAGCCAGTGGCGTTTTTCAGAACATTGGCGCCGGTCCAGATGATATCGCCCGTGGGCAGCACTACCTGCAAATTGAGCACGTAGTCTTTGGTTACGCCATACTTGACGGCCTTCGGACCACCACTGCTCTGGCTCAAATTGCCCCCCAGAAAGCAACTGCCCTTGCTGGCCGGGTCCGGCGGATAGAATAAGCCCTTCGCCTGCACCGCCTCCTGAAACACTTGGTTGATGACGCCCGGCTCGACGGTGGCCTGCAGGTTGCGCTCGTCAATCTCAATGATTTTGTTGAGCCGCTCCGTGCTGAGCACTACGCCGTGGTGTATCGGCAAGGCGCCCCCACTCAATCCAGTGCCTGCACCTCGAGGCGTGACCGGAATGTGGTGCTGGTGGCACAAACGAACAATTTGGCTGATCTCTTCAGCGTTAGCCGGACGTAAGACGACATCAGGGGCAAAATGCAGATCCTCCGTGTGGTCGCGGCCATAGTCGGCGTAGGCATCAGCAGTAGCGGCGGCTTCAGCGCGTTGAGCCGTGAAAAGGTGTGCAGGGCCCACGATGGCCTCAAAAGCCACCAGTAATTCGGGGGTGAGCGGTTGAAAATTCATCGAAATTTGAAAGCAAATGACTGATTCGAGTATCTTTGCGCCAATGCAGAAACACCCTACGAAGGTACATGTTTCGAGACAGTATAGCCGTCTGATTGCTATGCTGCTACTAATAACGCTGGCGTGGCTGGCAAGCTGCGGCGGCGCAAAAAAAGTGAACTATCGCAACGGGCGCTATTATTCGGCCCGGGAAATGGCCCGCATGAAAGCCGCTGACCGGCGCAAAGGCGGATCCAAAACGAAAGGCAAGTACGCTTCATCACGAGGTAAAACCAAGATAGTTTCAAAGCGTGGGGCTCGCCGGCCGCTGCCTGCCAATATCAGCCGGGAGTTAGCCACTGTTATTCAAACGGCGCGCTCGTACGAAGGCACACCTTACAAATGGGGTGGCACCACCCGCCTGGGCATGGATTGCTCAGGGCTTCTTGCCACTTCGTTTAGTGCTATTAACGTAGATATCCCGCGTTCCTCTAATGAGCAAGCAGAATGGGGCACTCCAGTTCGCTCCCAGGAGTTGCAGGTAGGTGATCTGGTATTTTTTGGTGCTTCTCCGGGTAGCAACCGCATTACACATGTAGGCATGGTAACTGAAGCCACGGCCGAAAGCGTCCAGTTTATTCACGCTTCCAGCTCTTTAGGGGTCACTGAGAACAGCCTGGATACTGATTACTACCTCAGCAGATTTATTAAGGCTGTACGACCTAAGTTGTGAAATTGCCTTCTACCTTTGCGGCCGCAAATTGGATCTATCAACTTTTAGTAGAATAGTTAATGATTCGGTAATGCACAGCTACAAAGTCATCAGTACTTTTGCAGCGCCGTCGTCTGGCTTCTTCTTTTTTCACCTTTTTTTCTCTCTATGAAACAGTTACGTTTACGCTACTTGCTGTTGTTTCTGCTTAGCGTCTGTACGGCGCGGCTGGGATGGGCACAGGGCACTACTACATCAGCCATGACCGGTATTATTACCGATCAGACTGGTGCCGGACTACCTGGAGCTACAGTTATTGCCGTTCATACTCCGACCAACACGCAGTATGTAGCTCCTACTAACGCTGAAGGACGCTTCAACCTCCAGAATATGCGCGTAGGTGGTCCTTACAACGTGCGTGTCACGTTTATTGGCTATCAAGAAGCTGTACGGGAGAACATTACCCTGACTTTGGGCCAGGTTTTGCGCTTAGACGTAAACCTGAGTGAAGCTACCACTCAGCTTGCTGGTGTAGTTGTTACGGGCGAAGATTCCCGTTCTGTGCTCAGCGCTGGCCGTGCTGGTTCTACTACGAACGTAAGCACCCAGGAAATTGAGCGTCTGCCTACTATCAGCCGTAACCTAAACGACTTCACGCGTCTGACGCCGCAAGCCTCATCGACTTCGCAAGGGGCTATTGGAGGCGGTAACTACCGTCAGAATAACATTACTATCGACGGCTCCGACTTCAACAACAACTTCGGTATTGGTGGCAACCTTCCCGCCGGTGGTAACCCCATCTCCCTGGACGCTGTGTCTGAAATTACTGTAAACGTAACTCCCTTTGACGTTCGCCAGTCAAACTTCATTGGTAGCGCCGTGAATGCGGTAACTCGCTCAGGTACCAACGACTTTTCTGGTTCGGTTTATACTTACTGGAGAGGTGATAAGCAACAGGGCAATAAAGTAGGCGACGAAACCTTCCCAAAGCAGGAGCTAGATGAAAAGCAATATGGCTTTCGCTTAGGTGGTCCGGTCATCAAAGACAAGTTGTTCTTCTTTGTGAACGCAGAGCAAAGAAAAGCTACTACTCCTGGCCAGCAGGATCTACCCTCTACCCCAGAGTTGCCGTTTGGCGCACCAGGTACTCCTTCTAACATTGTACGGCCTACCGCTGCGTTCTTGGACGAGGTCGGCACGTACCTGCGCGACACCTACAACTACGAAACCGGTGGCTACGGAGCCTATCCTTTCGAGAGAGAGCGCACGACTCTGCTGGGCCGCTTAGACTGGAACATCAGCAACAATCATACTTTTAGCATTCGCTACAACCAGGTAGAGAGCAAAGATCCAATCTCGGTTAGTACCTCCCGTAGCCCGTTGACAGCTTTCCCAAACACGCGGACGAGTAATTTCGCTCTTCCTTTCAAAAATTCGAACTACTATCAGGAGGCTAACTTCTACTCGCTGGCCGCTGAATGGAATGGCACCTTCGCCAGTAAGTTCTATAACACCCTACGTGCTACCTACACTAATCAGAATGACCCACGTAGTTCCGACAGCGATGCTTTTCCGTTCGTAGACATTTTGGATGGCAGTGTTAACCCAACTACCGGTGCTATCACCCCAGGTGTAAATCCAATTACTTCATTTGGCTACGAGCCCTTCACCTTCGGTAACCTGCGCGATGTAGAAACTTACTCGGTTGTCGACTATGTGAACTTCTCAACTGGAATTCACAATCTCACAGGTGGTTTCCAATTTGACTTGCAAAATACCAGAAACGGTTTCCAGCGTTTTGCAACCAGCTATTATACGTTTAACTCTTGGGATGAATTCAAGAGCGGAGCAAAGCCACGTGATTTTGCCCTTACCTATTCTCTCCTTCCCGGTTTTGAGCAGGCTTTCCCTCGCTTCAAAACTGCACAGGGCTCCTTGTATGCCCAAGATGAAATCAACGTGACCGATAAGCTGCGGGTAACCCTTGGCTTGCGGGCTGAATTGAACTCCTATTTGGATGTACAAGAGATTCAAACGCACCCGATAGTAGCTGGGCTGGCATTTGCTAACGGCGAACAAATTGATACGGGTGTGCTGCCTAAGAACCGCGTACTATGGTCACCACGTTTGGGCTTCAACTATGACGTTAAAGGTGATCGCACGCTGCAGGTTCGCGGTGGTAGCGGCCTCTTCGCTGGTCGTGTTCCTACCGTATGGATTGTGTCCCAGTCCGGCGATGCTGGCTTGATTCAGTTCACTACTACTTCGTCTGGCGCAAGCACTCCTGGTCCGTTTAATCCAGATCCAGCAGCTTACCGCCCTGATACTCCTCCAGCAGGGGGTACTCAAGTGCCAGGTACGCTCAGTGCTACGGATCGTAATTTCAAGAATCCACAGACTTGGAAGAGCACCTTAGCTGTTGATGCTCAGTTGCCTTTCGGCATCGTAGGCACCTTGGAAGGTATTTACAACAAAGACCTTACAATCGCATATGGCCGCAACCCTAACTTAGTGGAAGCGCAGCCACTTAACGTAGCTGGCTACCCTGACAATCGTCCGATCTACCCAAGTGCCGTTCGTGACAAATTTATTAACCCATTGACGCCAGCCAGTGCTGTTCCTAGCGCTACTAACCCTGGTCCTAATCAGCCAGTACCTAATGGTAGTGCTTTAGGCACACAGGCTTTTAATACGGTTGTTCTTGATAATGGTACCGAAGGTTACTACTGGTCAGTAGCTGGTAAGCTGGAGAAGCGCTTTGAGGGAGGCTTATTTGCTACAGTAGCTTACGTACGTAGCAATGCGAAAGTCCTTTTCGACGGCGTTGGCGACCAATTATTGAACACTTGGTCAATTACCCAAATTGTTAACAACGCTAACAGCCCAGAGCTTAGCTACGCTAACTACGTAGTTCCAGATCGTTTAATTGCTTCTTTGTCTTACCGCAAGGAATATTTTGGTCACCTAGGCACTACTATTTCGCTGTTCTACGAGGGTTCCAGACAAGGTCGTTTCTCGTACATCTATGGTGGTGACTTCAACCGTGACGGACAGAGCAATGATTTGATTTACGTGCCAAAAGACGGGTCGGAAATCGACTTCACTGATTTCAACTATGGTGGCAGTGTTGGTACTGTTAGCGGAGCTCGTCAGGAAGACTTGTTCTTCCAGTACATTGAGCAGGATGACTACTTGAGAGACCGTAAAGGTCAGTACGCTGAGCGGAATGGTGCTCTGCAGCCATGGCGTCATCAGGTAGACGTGAAGCTTACGCAGGACCTGTTCCTGAATATTGGTGAGAAGCGCAACACGCTACAGTTCAGCCTTGACATTTTCAATGCTGGCAACCTGCTCAACGAAAACTGGGGCATCGTGAGATCGATTAATAACTCCTCTCTCCTGGTTCCAACGAACACGGCTGCTCTTAACCCAGACGGTGCTGTTCGCCCAACTTTCCGTTTGGCTACGGACCGCGGTCAGCCTATTACTTCTACTTTCAGAAATAATAACGCTCTGGCTTCGACTTACTACATGCAGTTTGGCTTGCGCTACATCTTCAACTAAACCAAGCTATTACTAGATTCTAAAAGCGGCCGGAGAAATTCTCCGGCCGCTTTTTTTGGGTGGCAATGGAAAAGATTTCCCAAAAAAAGCCCCCCAGCCTTGCAGAATCCGAAACGCGCCGTACTTTTGTCCCACCAAACACGAAAGGTGGCTGGTAAAATAAAATGGGGGATTAGCTCAGCTGGCTAGAGCGCTTGCATGGCATGCAAGAGGTCATCGGTTCGACTCCGATATTCTCCACTCATTTGAAAGGCCCGGCTGAATAAGCCGGGCCTTTTGTCTGAACCACGGATTTGTCGGATTCCACGGATTTTGTGAACGGCGTTTGTTTGAACGTAAGTTTTATACCATAAAAAAGCCCCTAGAAATGATCTGGGGGCTTTTTAGTATCACAATAAAGTCGTCTGCGAAATCCGTGGAATCCGACAAATCCGTGGTTCAGACAAACAAACCTTCCACAGACAGATATCGCTCGCCGGTGTCGTAGCAGAAGGTGAGCACGCGGCTTCCGTGGGGCATTTCGGGTAGCTTTTGAGCTACAGCGGCCAGAGAGGCCCCAGATGAAACGCCCACAAAGATTCCTTCCTCGCGGGCTGCCCGCCGGGCCATATCGAAGGCGGCTTGCTGGCTTACCTGAATGGTACCGTCCAGAATATCAGTATGTAGATTATTAGGGATGAAGCCCGCGCCGATGCCTTGAATAGGGTGCGGACCAGGCGCGCCGCCACTGATAACCGGCGACAATTCGGGCTCCACGGCGAAGGTCAGCATCTTTGGGAATAAGGGCTTGAGCACCTCCGTTACGGCGGTAATATGCCCCCCAGTGCCCACGCCGGTGATATGGTAGTCGAAGCCCTCGGGTGCGTCGCGCAGAATTTCCTGGGCGGTTGTTTCGGCATGCACCTTAATGTTTGCGGGGTTGTCGAACTGCATGGGAATCCAGGCGCCGGGCGTGCTTTGCCGGATTTCGTTTGCTTTCTCAATAGCCCCTTTCATACCTTTCTCCCGTGGCGTCAGCTCCAGATTGGCGCCATACGCTGCCATCAGACGGCGGCGCTCAATCGACATTGATTCGGGCATTACCAAAGTGAGCTTGTAGCCTTTTACGGCAGCCACCATGGCCAGACCAACGCCGGTATTGCCGGAAGTTGGCTCCACAATCAGACTATCGGGGCCAAGTAATCCGTCTTTTTCGGCCTGCTCAATCATGGAAAGGGCAATGCGGTCTTTGATGCTGCCACCTGGATTAGCGCGCTCCGCTTTCATCCAGACTTCCACGTCGGGCCGGTCGGCAAAAAGTCGATTGATGCGCAGCAAAGGAGTATTACCGATGGTGTCGAGAATGGTATTCGCTTTCATTAGGGTATGTGGTTAAATGGTTTTACAAGAAAGGCGGTCATGCAGAGCGGCAGCGAAGCATCTCGCGTGTTCACCAAGGTTACTAATCTCTCGTCAGCACGCGAGATGCTTCGCTTTGCTCTGCATGACGTTCTGGATAACCATGTAACTAAATTGAAAAGGAAATATCTGCGCTGGGATCTTCGGTGCGCGTAACGTGGAGCTGCGCTTTGTGGTAAATGCGGGAATGGGACGGGACGCTATCCGTCAGCCAGACGTTGCCCCCGATAATGCTGTGGCTGCCCACTACCGTACTACCGCCTAAGATGGTCGCGTTGGCATAAATGACTACGTTATCCTCAATAGTTGGATGGCGCTTGATGCCTTGCAGCTGCTTAGCCACGCTTAAGGCCCAAGCGTAACACCCTGAAATAGTTTGACATGGGCTCCAATGACGGCCGTTTCGCCTATCACAATGCCGGTGCCGTGGTCAATGCAGAAGGAAGAACCAATGCGGGCTCCGGGGTGAATATCGATGCCGGTGCGGGCGTGTGCATACTCACTGAGCAGGCGAGGCACACGAGGAACCGCTAGCTGGTGCAGCGCGTGGGCCAGCCGGTGCAGCGCAATAGCGTAAAAGCCCGGATACGTGGATATTACCTCAGCTACACCCTGAGCGGCGGGGTCGGCGGCGACAATAGCATTCGCGTCGAGCAGCAACAGCTGGCGCAGGTGTGGAAGCTGCGCAGCCAAGGCGGCCACTACGGCCTCGGAGGACTCCCGCAACGGAACCGGGCGAAGCAAGGCCGTCAGCTCAGCCCGCAGGTGGCTCAGGGTGGCGGCAACGGCATCGGCGCTGGATAACTGCCGATCGGCACGCTCGGGGAATAGTAAGGACAGTAACTGGTCGGCCAAATGGCAAAATGCGTGCGCCGGCAACGGAACGGTGGCTTGCTGATGCGCTAAAGCCAGCGTCTGAACAAATTCTTCGGACATAAAGGGTATGCGTAAAGGCGCTACATGCCGGTTTCTGGTGCAGCCTACGGGCCTCCTGGGCCTAAGATAACGTCATTCGAAGTAGCAGCAACAATCGGCGGCGGTGAAGGTTTGGGGCAGCACTGCGCAGGCAACCGCAGCGCTGCCTTGCTCGTTATGAAAGCACAATCCCTGACATTTCACTCCAAAACGCCCCTTTTATGTCCGATTCCACTGTTATCAAAGTCGACTCTCATCACTCGCCCAAGGGCAATGATGGAGAAAAATATCTCGCTTCCGGCAAAAACATATCGATGCGCCTCTGGGAAAATGAGCAGCCCAGCGACGATAAAGAGCCCGTATCGCGGCCCTACGAAACGGTAGGCTACGTAATCAGCGGGCGCGCCGAGCTGCACTCCGAAGGCCAAGTGGTCATATTGGAGCCCGGCAACTCGTGGGTAGTGCCCAAAGGTGCTTCGCACACCTATAAAATTCTGGAAGCTTTTACTGCCGTAGAAGCAACTACTCCCCCCTACCAGGTGCACGGCCGCGAAGACAAGCAGGCGTAAACCCGCGCTTTCTTGGCCACAAAAAAGCCCCCAGTCAGCCTACAGATTATTGTAAGCTGACTGGGGGGCTTTTTTATAGGCTAGCGAACCAGCTCAATGCGGTCAATTTTGTCGCCGATGTCCAAGCCGCTTACTACATCGAGCCCACTGACCACCTGTGCAAAGATGGTGTAGCGGCCATCGAGGTGGGGCGTGGGGGCGTGCGTGATAAACCACTGACAACTTTCGGTGTCTTTGCCAGCCGAGGCCAGCCCGACGGCCCCCACGCCATAGCGCAGGTCGGCAAATTCGGAGCGCAGGTTATAATCGGTGCTGCCCCAGCCATCGCCGCGCGGGCACCCACCCTGCGCCACAAAGTTGGGCACTACCCGATGGAAGTTCTTACCATTATAAAAACCTTGCTCAACCAGCTCCACAAAATTGGCCACCGAGCCCGGCGCGGCTTCCACCAGCAACTGAAAGACGATATCGCCTTTACTCGTGTGCACCGTTGCCCGCTGTCCGGCTGGAATTTTATTTACCGTTGCCCAATTGATTGGATGTGATACGATAGAGGAGGTTACCAGCGGCGTGGGGGGCTTTTTATTCAGGTAATCAATAGTCTGCTGCAAGGATTGCCAGGCTTCGAGGTCGCGGGGCATTGCGAGCTTATCGCGGGCTTGCGTCAGGAAATCGGTGGAGGTTAGCAGGGGTTGCACGTTTAGCTTGGGGTCGCGAATGGCTTCGGCGGCAATACCCATAATCGCCACGTCGCCGCTGCCCACGGCTCGCTGCAACAGCAAGGCAAAGGCCGGATATTGGGATTCCGGAAAGTCGGGCAAGCGCCGCATAGCTACCAGCGCCTCCATGCCATACGTCCCGATTACAACTGACTGCTGGGGGGCAAATGTGGCCGTAGAAACAAATTCATACGCATTCGGGTCTTCGCCTAAAGCCTTCAGCAAGTAGCCCTTTTCATATGGATCGGTAGCGGCGGTATAGCGCTCCTGCACGGCCCCGCGAATCGCTTCCCGGCCTTCGGCCCGCTGCTTGAGGGCCGCAGCCAGCAACGTTGCCCGCACCCGCCACTGTGGTAGCTTGTTGGCTTTCTCCAGAAATAAGGTGCCCGGCTCCTCGGCGGCATGAGTCAGAAAAAACTCTGCGGCGGTAAGCGCTACCTGATCATTCTTGTCGGTTAAGGCCGCCCAGGCTGCCTCTTTTACGGGCACATACATGGCCGCATTCATAGCCCGCAACGCACTCACGCGCACCTGATACTCGGGGTCGCGGCGCGTAATGGCGGCCAACACGCCGGGCACAGATGGCGCTTCGGATGCCTTGCCTAATGCAGAAGTAGCGGCGCTGCGCACGGCATAAGCCGGATCGGCCTGGGCTACTTTGGCGAGAGCAACAGCATACGTAGTCAGATCGAGGCCGCGGGTACGTGCTAAGGCATTGGCAGCGGCCATGCGCGCACCACGCGGATTCGGAAGCTCCAGCAGCTGCATGAGCCGCGCTACAGCCGCGTCAGATGTTACGCCACGCAAGCCAGCCCGGTATAATCCCCAGGCTTGACCTGTAAGAGTAGCCGTATCGGAGGCAAGGCTGGAGGGCAAACGCAGCAGGTTGCTCAACTCGCCTTGGGTGAGACAGCGGCCGAGTGCTTCGAGGATGGCGCGTCGCGCAGCTGGGTCGGCCTCCGCACCCATGCGTTGATGCAGTACCGGAGCGGCGGTGCTGTCGGCGGTCTGGCCAAGGGCGTAGGCTGCGGCCCGGCGCACACCTGGGTCAGTGTCGCTGAGGCAAGTAATTAAGGCTGATGTGGCGGCTTTGTCCTGCACGGAGGCGAAGGCCAAAGCCGCCTCGCGCCGATAGATAGCTTCGGGTCGCTGCAGATACGGCAGCAGCAACCGTGTTTGGCGGGCATCCTGGGCAGTGGCAATTCGCCGCAGAGCTGAGTCAGCCGCAAACTTATTGGTGGAAGTAGCGGATTTAGCTTCTACGACACTGGTACGCGGCGTAGTGCAAGCTCCCAACCAACAGCTCAGGCAGCTAAAAGCGAGCAGTTTGGTAAGGTGGGAAAGGAAGAGTGAGTGGGTCATCGTTGGCCAAAATAGCCAAAATATGACGCTGACGCTAGTGTGCGCACTAAGCTATTGCTACTGAAGGCTCTACAGTTCTAAATAAGGCTTTCCACTGCGTTAGCGCCACCCTTCATTTCTTTATTCTGCAATAAAGCACCCCACGGCTTCGGTGCGAGCCTTGGCCACCGGCTTACCGGTGGTAATAGCAGCTAGTGCATCGCGCAACTCATGTTGGGTAACGACGGTGCGGCGCTGGCCAAGGCGCTCATAGCTATTATCTATGCGGCCTTGGTAGAGTACGGTACGGCCATCGGCGGCTGCCACTACTACCTCCGGGGTAATACTGGCCTGGAAACGACGTGCAAGGTGCTTTTTGCTGTCCAGCTTCAGTGGGAAAGGCACTTTAAACGTTCGGCCAAACGCGGCAATATCGGCTGCAGCTGTTTGCTGATCGGGAAACAAGCCAACAAACTGCACGCCGCGGGAAGCGTAGGTGGTGTAAAGGTTGCGCAGCGCCAGCGTGGCCTGTTGGCTGATTGGGCAGGTTTCGGCCAGAAATATATACACCGTGGCCACCTGATTCGGGCGCCTGTCTGGGCTCTGACTAAATGCTGGCAGCGTAGCTAAAACCAAGCACACATAAGCAAGCATTTGTATGAGCCTCCATGTAATACGAATCATCCGGCGTTAGCTTAAGTGTGTATTTGGAAACTGAGCCATCGGACTCACTGCTAGTAATAGTCCGTTGGCAAACGGAAGGTTCGCCGGCAGCAGTTTATTTCTGACCGCCAGATGTTGCTGTAACTACTCAGGTGCTTCCAGACAGCACATGAGGCCAGACGGGACAGGTGGCGGCCGAAAGCCCTGAGTTAATGTGGGCCCGCGCATTTCTACCTCAATCTCCGGGCAGGTGGCACATGGCAGCGGAGCATTCCAGCACTGAATACCAACCTGCGGCACGCGGACCACGAAGTTCTTGCCTGGCTTTAGGGGCAGCGTAGGCACAGTCGGGGCCGGAGCGGGCCACAGCAGGCGGTGCGCGAAAGTCTGCGGCTGCGTACGGAGTTGGTACCATGGATCACGCAGGGAATGAAGCCCCCACGCCAATGTGAGCAATACCGGCAACCATGCTACGACTCCGCTGCGCGGCCGCGTCGGAGCAAGATTCAACCAGGGCCATAAGCCCGCTATCAGCAGAAATCCAACCCCAAAGCGGTAGTCAGGCGCGGCCCAGAACCAAAAAAAGCCCCCAGCCAGGCGGTTAGCCAGCCAATTGCCCAGCCTATTTCGGGGCAAGTAAATTTGCGCCAGCGTACTATTGCCGGCACCACCGAACCGGCGGCCAGCAGCATAACGCCCCGCATGAAGTTGCTTTGCGTAAGCCACCAGTGCGGCACCCACTGGCCCAACGTCTGGTGGGGCGGCAAACAGGTAGAATGCGTTGTCCATTGCCCCACGTTGGTAATCATGTATTGCTCTTTTTGAACCGAGGCCAGCGGAATTTTCCAGTCTACATTAATCCAGTCGAGGGCGGCGACGGGATAGATGAGGTAGCCCGATAAGAGGATGCCGCGCACCAGCCAGGGCGTGAGCATACAGAATACGAGCCCCGCTACCAGTAGCCAGTGGCGACGGGCCATGGCGCGTCGGCTGGCCCACAGGCTGTGCAAGGGCAGCAGCAACGCCGGCAGCGCCGAAAGCTTTATCGTAACGGCCAGCAGAATGACCAGCCCAACAAGGACAGTATCAGCGTCGAAGCGTCGGCCGTAGCCTAGCTCCCACTTGCGGGCATAGCGCAGGAAAGCAAAAATCAACAGCAGGGGCAGCACGTAGTCGGGAGTTGGCGACGACAGCCAGATCTGAAAGCTCCAGAGCAGTAGAAAGAACAGCAGCGGCAGCGCCCAGGCCGCGCGCGAGCCGCGCCCCGCTCCTACCGCTGCCCGCACCAATGCTACCAGCAGCATCACATACAAAAAGCCCCCAGCCCATACATAGGCCCCGCCGGACTGCCATAGCGAAACAAGGACAGCAGCGGAAACCAGCTGGAATTGAAGGCCAGCCGCCCGTGCAGATTGCCCAGGCCCGGCACTGTTGGGTATTCATTCAGCCACTTTAAGGTCTGGAAATGATACAGCCCTGAGTCGAAATTGGCGGGAGCCAACGTGCTTTGATGGAGCAGCCGAATGCCGAGCACGGCCAGTATAGAAAGGCTGGCAAGCAGTAAATAGCGGTTGCGCGGGTGCCTAAACGCTTGCCAGCTTCGTCGGAAATCGGCGGCAATTTCTTTTCGCTGCGTTAGCATCAGCGCCAGAGCACTGCCGGCAATTACCAGTTGAATACTCGAACTGATAGCCCAACTCAGCGAAATGCCCCCACGATAGGCGCCAGCACACACAAGCCCAGCAAACTGAGCCACTCTAGCGGCAATGTCGCTTCAGTGCCAGCCAAACCCTTGCTCCGCAGCCAACTCCACACAGCCCGGCCCACCGTCGTCGTTACGGCAGCCATTATCAACCAGGATAGCAATAGAGTCAGCATGGGAGGCAAATATGCCAGGATGCGGTGATAAACCAGCAAGTACTCCCAAATCAGATGAATGCGGAATCATTATGGTACTCTGATTCGATTAGTTAGGCTTCCGGCCTGATTTTGGCGCTGGGGGCTTTTTCACCAACTTCGCCCCGCTCTTTACTTCTCCTTCCATGACTATTCACCGCCTGCCCCTCCTTCGTTATCTACCCCTGCTGGCGCTGCTAGCTACGGCTTGCACCGCGCCGCGCACCTTCACCAGCTCGGGCAAGGTTACGCCCCGCGGCGAGTTTCGGGTGGGCGGCAACACGGCCTTCAACGTGGCCACCTCAACCCTCGACCAGGCTGGCTCAACACTGAAGGACGCTGCTTCGGCTGCCGCCCGCAAAGACACCGTGCAGTATAGTGCCGCCGTCGACCGACTACAAGCGGCGGCGCTGGCTTACGTGCTCGACCCAGTGCAGCCCACCGCCGACCTGTACGTGCGCTACGGCGTCACCGACCGTGTAGATGCCGGCTACAAGTACGCTTTCGGCTCGCACGTTTTCGACGCCATGTATCAGTTTATGGGACCAACGGGTACACCAGAAAGCCCTGGTGGCCAGGCGGGTGCCATGTACGGCAGCATCGGACTGCAGTTTGCCACGCAACGCGCCAAGCTGCCTAACCTCCCCTTCCTCGACAACATTGCGGATGTGCTCAGCTTCCGGGCTAACCGCAACGACCTGATTGTGCCGCTGGTTTTCAGCAAATCGTTTGGCCCCGAAGAGGAAATTGGCGCGTTATCGTTTGGCGTGGTGTACACGCACACTTTCGTACGCTATGGCTTCGATTCCAATAAGGTATATCAGATCGGCACCAATAATCTGTTGGCTGGCTTAAGCCAGAAGCAGGATTTTGGCTCCTATGGTGGTTTTATCAATGCCAAAATCGGCTACCGCTACGCCTATATTATTCCGGCCGTGTCGGTGTTTTACCAAAACTACGGCACGTATCAGTTGCTGAATAATCGCTCCACGACCTTGAAGGGAGTAACTATTGTGCCTTCTATCGGCCTGCAATTTCGCATACCTGGCAGCCGCCGCTAACTCCTTAGCGGAGCAGCAATACGCTTCCAGACGCAGCTTCTTTGTCTCTTAAGCCGTAAGCGTACGTAAGCCAGCACCGTATGCTTACGGCTTGCCGTTCCCAACCCGCAATCAAACCAGTCTTGGGGGGCAATTTTTAGCTTAACCAATGAAGCCAATTCGTTCTTCTTTCCTCGCAATGCTGGCCCTTCGCTGTCCGCGCTGCCATCAGGGCCCATTGTTTAAGTACCCCACGTATCGCGTCACCAAGTTCTCCCAAATGCTGGATTCATGTCCGGTTTGCGGACAAGCCTACGAGCCGGAGCCTGGCTTTTACTGGGGGCAATGTTTGTAAGCTACGGCTTCTCAGTCGCGATTTTTGCGCTCAGCGGCGTGGGTCTCTACTACTTAGCTGGCGACCCAGCGGTGTGGGTGTACGTGCTGACCGTAGCCGTAGCCACGGTACTGACTATGCCGCTGGTATTCCGCTATTCGCGAGCGCTGATGCTGTATTTGTTCGGCTTTGTTCGCTATAACCCACGGTGGGCCGAGCCCGCGGAACAACAGCCTCGCAAGGCATAACGACAGACCAGATAACTCTCTAGAAGTTGGTTATTGCCGGTTATTCTCCAGATAACCTTCGGTGAAGATCTGGTAGCGGTCGAAAATGGAACGCACCGAGCGCTTTAACACCTGTTCGCCTTGCGCGCCGGGGGGTACCGTCACGCCTGAAGCGTAGCCGTTCCAAACGGCGCGGTTGGTTTTATTGTCGATGAGCGTAACCAGCAACGTACCTTCGGTAAGCAGCAGCTTCACTGGCTTGTAGCCCTGCCGCTCCTCTTTCGGAGTCTCGTCGTCCTCTACAATGCCGGTCGTTACCCAGCGCGTGAGGTCTTCCTGGGCATAGCCACGGAAGCGCATGTCGCCTTCAAACACACGAAAATTTACCAGCAGGTCGGCGCGGCTGCGCGCGGGCCGGTAGCCCTGCACCCGCATACGGGTCCGAATAGCCTCGCGCAGCACTTCGCCCAAGCGACTGGTATCGGCGGCTAAGCCTTGGCCGGTAATGAAATCATAGGTCCGATAGCGGCGAAAATTGCCAGTATAGCTATAGTCCGATTCAACTCGGGCCTCACGTGAGGCAAAGCAGCCTGACATGGCTAGAGCCATCAAGCTCAGGAGAAGCGTAAACGATAGTTTCATGGGTGTTAGCTATTGGTGATACCTATACCCAAGATACGAAATGGAATTTGTTTACGGTTTGATAATCAATTGAAAAGGAGCAAAAAAGTTGATAATCGCCACTGATGCGGCTGTTGCTTGCTTTCCAGTTGCTCTATCCGACTTTGAGCCTAAACTGTGGCCTTATCTGTACCCCGCAGCCTGCAAGGCAAACAGCTCGGCATAACGCCCCCCACGGGCCAGCAGCTCCGGGTGCGAACCAATTTCGACGAACTCGCCATTCTCAATAACCAGGATGCGGTCGGCCATACGCACGGTGCTGAAGCGGTGCGAAATAAGCACTGCGGTTTTGCCCTTGGTCAAATCAGCGAAACGCTGGAACACCTCGTGCTCGGCACGGGCATCGAGGGCGGCGGTGGGCTCATCCAGAATCAGGAGCTGGGCATCGCGCATGTAGGCCCGGCCCAACGCAATTTTCTGCCATTCGCCCCCGCTTAGGTCTACGCCGCCAGCAAACCGGCGACCGATAATCTGGTCGTAGCCGCCGGGCAGCTTTTGTACCACCGTATCGGCCAGACTTTGGGCAGCCGCGGCCTGAATCCGGTCCTGATTTCCTTTCTCCTCAATGCGGCCCACCGCCAGGTTCTGACCCGCCGACAGCTGGAAGCGCACAAAATCCTGAAAGATGACGCCGATTTCCTGGCGCAGCTCGGCCGGATCGTACTCGCGCAAATCGTGGCCGTCGAGCAGAATGCGTCCTTCCGTAGGGTCGTAGAGGCGGGCCAGCAGCTTGACCAAGGTCGTTTTGCCGGCCCCGTTTTCGCCCACCAGCGCCAGCTTTTCGCCGGCTTGCAGGGTAAAGCTCAGATTGCGAATGGCCCATTTGCCGGCATTACGGTATTTGAAGCCCACATTTTCAAACTGAAAACCCACCTGAATTGGCCGAGGGAATGGCCGCACAACGTGCGCTTCGTCGCGAATAATGCGCGGCTGAATGCGGAAGAAATCAAAGAAGTCCTGCAGATACAGCGCACCTTCGGCCACGCTGCTAAAGCGGCTCAGAATACCTTCCAGCAAGCCGCGCATCCGGGCAAACGAACCCGCCAAAAATGTAAGTTGACCAATGGAAATTTGCCCCCTGACGGCTTGCGAAATGATATACACATAGGCTGCGTAGTAACCGGCTGCGCCCACTGCCGCGAAAAAAGCCCCCCAGCCCGCCCGCCGTAGCACCAGCGCTTTATTCTGCTGATAAAATTGATCCGACAGTAACTTGAACCGATCAATCAGGAAGCCCGACAAGCCGAAAATCTTAACTTCTTTGGCCGTGTCGTCGCTGGCGCCGGTTTGGCGCAGGTAGTCCAGTTCGCGGCGCTCCGGCGTCCAGCCGTGCACCAGCGAGTAGCTGCGCTCATTGAAGTGCGACTCGCCCAGAAAAGCCGGAATTACGGCCACCAGCAGCAACAGCAGCAGCCACGGATTGAAGGCCACCAGCCCGATGGCCAAAAACGCCATCGTAATAGCGTCCTGGGCCTGGCTGAGCACCTGGGCCATCAGCACGGTGCGCGAAAGCGTTTGGCGGCGCGCGCGTTCGAGTTTATCGTAAAATGTGCTGTCTTCGAACTGGTCCAGATCGAGCTCGGCGGCGTGTTCCATCAGGCGCACGGAGGAGCGGTTGGCGAACAAATCGCCCAGCAGACTATCTAGTAAGGCCACGCCGCGCCCGAGCGTATCCGACAAAATGGCCAATACGAACTCCAGCGCCACCAAGCTCAGCAGCGGCCCTAAGGAAGCGTCAGAATTGCCCCCCGACCGCGCCAAACTCACCACGGAGTCCAGAATAAGCTGGCCCACATACAGCATGGCCACCGGCAAAGCCGCCCGCAACAAGCGCAGACCAATGTTACCAAGCGTGAGGCTGGGGCTGGTTTCCCAAATGAGCTTCAGGAAAGCCGGAATGTTTTTTAGCGCCGAAAACCGCTCGCGCACTGTGAGGGCTGGCTTACCATCGGGGCGGGGGCGTTTAGCGGAAATTTTATCGAAAAGATCAGAGAACCAAGGCATAGGAAATGGCACCGACACACTTCGCGCCGAACTATAGAGACAGCCTTTTTGGCATACATACTTTCAAGGCATAGGCAGCAGCAACTTCCTGGACTTTAAGCAACGCTGAGAAAAGCAGGCGGCCGCTGGGGAGAACGAGCTCAGCCATGGTATATATCTGATAGATTTAATATCTTCCTTAACACGATAACAACTTGATAAATATGAAGGCAGAAGCTAAAATTTTGAAGCAGGAAGAGGGAACTCGGCTCACTGTACTAGGTGATCATCAGTGTATTAAGCTAAGCGGGAAGGATACCAATAATCAGTTTACGCTGATTGAACAATGGAACGACCCCGGGATAGGCGTTCCGAAGCACGTACATGCCAATGAAGACGAGGTGTTTCACGTGCTGGAAGGCACGGTTGAGTTTCAGATAGAGGATACGGTTCAAACCCTGAAGGCCGGCGAGCTGACGTACGTGCCGCGCGGTGTGGCGCACCGCTTCACGGTAGTTGGCGATACAAAAGCCAAGGTTCATTTATCCATCTTCCCGGCTGGAATAGAGCGCATGTTTGAGGAATTGAATCAACTTCCGGCCGGCCCGCCAGATTTTGCCGCCGTGACGGCAATCTGCGCGAAGCATGGCGTGACGATTCTACCTTAAAGCTCGGCTACTGAAGCTGTCTAAGTAAGTAAAAGCGATATTGTAGAGCTTTGCAGCTCTGCTTGCCCGTGGGGGCAAAAACTTAAACCAACTGGCGTTAGCAGGCGTACCTTTGCCCCTATGCGCTTCTTCAAGAACAGTATTTACTCGGCTGGCTTTTGGCTGATGTGCCTGAGTTCATTCCTGTTTTTTATCAGCTTCAATATGCTCCTGCCGGAGCTACCCGATTATCTCACGCGGCTGGGCGGGGCCGACTACAAAGGCTTTATTATCGCGCTTTTCACGCTTACGGCGGGCATTTCGCGGCCGTTCAGCGGCAAGCTGGCCGACACCGTGGGGCGCATTCCGGTGATGGTGTTTGGGTCGCTGGTGTGCTTTCTGTGCGGGTTCTTTTATCCCTGGGTCACCACGGTTGCGGGGTTTCTGCTACTGCGTTTGCTGCACGGGTTCAGCACAGGCTTCAAGCCCACGGGCACAGCCGCGTTTATTGCGGATATCATTCCGCTGCAGCGGCGGGGCGAGGCGATGGGCCTTCTGGGCGTGGCGGGCAGTTTGGGCATGGCGGCGGGGCCAGTGGTTGGCAGCCTGATTACCAACCAGTTTTCGCTCGAAACCATGTTCTATTGCTCGTCGGGGGCGGCGCTGCTATCGTTGGCGGTGCAGGGCACCATGACCGAAACCTTACCCCAAGCCCAGCGCGAGCGGTTTAGCTGGCGTCTGCTGCGTCTGGAGTGGAATGAGGTACTGGAGCCTCAGGTGCGGGCGCCCGCCATTGTTACGCTGCTGTGCCTGTTTCCTTTCGGCATTGTGCTCACCGTTATTCCCGACCAAAGTCAGCTGCTGGGTATTGCTAACAAAGGGCTGTTTTTTACTTTTTTCACTACCGCCTCCTTGCTGGTTCGTCTGGTAGCGGGCCGCGCCTCCGACACTTACGGCCGCGTACCGATTCTGCGGGCGTCGGCGGCGCTGCTGGCTTTCTCCATGATCCTGCTGATTGTGGCCAACTCAGTACCCATATTCTTGGCCGCCGCCGTGATCTTTGGATTGGCAGCCGGTCTTAATTCCCCCACGCTCTATGCCTGGACCATCGACCTGAGCCACGAGCAGCGGCGCGGGCGGGCTGTGGCTACCATGTACATCGCGCTGGAGGCCGGCATTGGGTTGGGCGCGCTTCTTTCTGGCTGGCTGTACGGCAATATTGCCAGCCATTTGCCTTACGTACACGCGCTTGGAGCCATTGCTACGCTTGCCGCCTTGGCTTATTTGCTATGGGGTGTGCGGGCGGAGGAGCGCGTGCGCGCCACTGCTTAATGTAGGTACAAATCTATATAGCAGAAAAACTTGGAAGAGATGCGCCAATCTTGCACTTTTGGTTGCCGGATTACCGGCCTCTTTCCTACACGGTGATTTTGGCTTATTTTAAGGAGCTATGCATGAAGGAGCTTAGACTATTCTTATCTCCTTTATCGTTTCCTTATGCCTTCGCCGATAGGCCGCTCCTTAGCTCTGGCTATGTTACTTCTTGCTGGGGGCATTTTTGCCGGGCCCAGCAAGCTCCCATCCAGTTTGGCGATGTAAAGTCCGCTGATTTTGCCCCCCAGGCTAAAGCCGATACCACGGCTGCCGCCGAAATTCTCTGCGACTTCGGCCAGTCGAAGATCAAGGGTGGTGATGAAGGGTTTGAGCTGGTATTCGAGCGCACTACCCGCTTGCGGATTCATCGCAAAGCTGGCTACGCCTGGGCTACGGTGCAAGTGCCGCTGTACCACAAAGACGGGCGCAAGGAAGAACTCAATGGTCTGAAAGGCTTTACCTACAACCTGGTGAATGGCCAGGTAGTGAAGGAAAAGCTGAACAAGGATGCCATATTCGAAGAAAAGATAGACGCGAACCATCTTCGCCGTTCTTTCACCTTGCCCAATGTGCGCGAAGGGTCGATTATAGAATACACGTATACCATCAAATCGGACTTCCTGTTCAACCTCCAGGACTGGCAGTTTCAGTACACGATTCCGGTGCGCTGGAGTGAGTACCGAACTTTAGTACCACAGTTTTTCATCTACAAATCTACTGTTCACAGCTATTTGCCATTTGCAGTAAAGGAAAGCCAGGCTGTGGCCTACGCCACCAGCATTCGCATGGCCAAGAAAGACTCTTATGGCTACCAGGTGGCAAATAGCGCCACCAATACCATGCAGATCAGCGCGCAGGCGCTGAGCTCACGTTGGGTAATGAAGGACGTAGCGGCTTTCCGCGACGAGCCCTACATGACAACAGCGCGGGACTACATCAGCAGCCTGGATTTTGAATTGGATGGTATTCAATACCCTGAGCAGAAATACCAGCAGATAACCAGCACTTGGGAGAAGATAGCCTCTGAGCTGCTGAATGACGAGCAATTTGGCTTAGGGCTGAGCAAGAATACGCCGCTCACGAACCCTGCAACAGCCCTAGTCGCGCAATATCCCGATCCCACGGAGCGCTTGAATGCGGCTGTGGCGCTGGTGCAGCGGACGGTGCGTTACAACGGACAAAACCGTTTGTACACTACCGCACCCCTGAAGCGCATATGCGAGCAAGGCGCCGGGAATGCGGCTGAGCTAAATCTGCTGCTCATCAACACGCTGCGCGCGGCTGGGTTCACAGCAGAGCCGCTGCTGATCAGCACCCGCAGTCACGGCCGCATTCAGACTGATTTGCCCGTACTCAGTCAGTTCAACTATGTGGCGGCCCTCGTTACCATGCCCAATAAGCAGGAGGTGCTAGTGGATGCTACCGATCCTCTGACTACCGCTGGCCTCTTGCCCGAGCGCTGCCTTAATGGACAAGGTCGGCTTATAGATAAAACGGGCGGACGCTGGGTGTCATTGGTGCCAGCCCAGCGATATATGCGCTATACCACGGCGCAGTTGGCGCTGGATGAACAGGGCGCGCTGGGGGGCAAAATTAAGCTGGAGCACACAGGCTATGCCGGCCTAGAGGCCCGCGAGCAGCTGGCCGGCAGCACCGAACAACAGTTTATCAAGAATCTGCAGCAGCGCTGGCCCGAGTGGACGCTTACAGGCCCAATATTTAATAACGTTGCCGCCTCGCAGCAACCGTTTAGCGTAGAGGTTGGCGTAAAAATTCCGGGCGGAGAGGCAGCAGCTACTACGCTGTACGTACAGCCGTTGCGCCACCTGGGCGAAGCTCAGAACCCGTTCCGTCTGGAAGACCGGCAGTTTCCGGTTGATTTTGGAATGCCCCACGAGCATAGCCAAACGATAGTACTGACTTTACCGGACAGCTATGAAGTGCAGGAATTGCCCGCCAACCTACTGCTGACTCTGCCCAACGACGGGGGGCGTTTTCAATTCAATATCACGCCGCAGCAGAATACCCTGCACATCATCAGCCGCCTTCAGTTGCGCAAAGCCGAGTATTCAGCCCAGGAATACGCCTCCCTGCGCGAGCTGTATAGTCGGGTGGTAGCTAAGCATGCTGAGGCAATTGTGGTAAAGCATAAGTAACTAAGCATTTATATTATACAGCCCTTAATCAACGGTTGAGCTTATTGCATTTTTTGATGACCCGAGTCAAGAAAAAGCATTCAATTCTCTAGTTGTAAAATTTGACTTTGCCCAGTATTCTCCCGAAGCATTTTCTCCTGAATAATCTTAATCTAACTCAATAGCAATACTTTATGCCGAAAACATTACTCCATCGTAGCGCTCTAACTTTATTGCTACTGACGGGCGCATCCCAACTTCCCGCTCTTGGCCAAGCCGATCCGATCAAGTTTGGTAAACCAGACTTGGCTGACTTTGACGCCAAAAATTTTGTGGCCGATAGTGCTGCTGAGGCCGTCGTGCTCTGCGACTTCGGCCGCACGCGCTTCGAAACCGGCAGCGGCGACTTTAAGCTAATATTTGAGCGCGTAACCCGTATCAAAATCCTAAAAAAATCGGGGTACGACTGGGCCACGGTGAAGGTGCCTTTGTATAAAAAGGGAGCCAACGAGGAAAAGATTTCGGCGTTGCGCGGCTTCACTTATAACATGGTGAACGGGCAAGTGGTGAAGGAGAAAATGGCCTCCGACGCTACGTTCATGGAGCAGCAGACTACCAATAACTTCATTCGCAAGTTTACGCTGCCCAACGTGCGGGAGGGCTCTGTAATCGAGTACACCTACACCGTCAACTCCGATTTTCTGTTCAACTTCCAGGACTGGCAGTTTCAGTATTACATCCCCGTACGCTGGAGCGAGTACCGGGCTGCTATTCCGGAATATTTCGATTATAAGCAGCTATTTCAGGGCTATGAGCCTTTGGCTGTGCAGGAGCGCAACGAGGGCATAACGCAGTTCACCTTTAGTCAGGGTGGCTCTTTCAATAATGACGGAGGAAGTGGTATGCGGGCAGGTAGCGGACGTACTGGCCCTAGCTCCACCACTGTTACGCCTCGGGTTACCAATTACCGTTGGGCAATGAAGCAGGTTCCCGGCTTTCGCGATGAGCCTTTTATGACCACTTCCAAGGACTACGTTGCCCGCGTAAATTTTGAGTTGGCTGGGGTACAATGGCCAGGGCAAGCCTACGAAAGTGTGGCCGGTTCCTGGCAAAAAATTGACGATGAACTGCTTAATCACGAAAGCCTGGGGTCTCAACTCAAGCGCGGCGGGTTTCTGAAAGCGGAGTTGGCGGCCATCACGGCCCAGCACCCCGACCCGGCGGCCCGTGCGGCGGCGGTACACGCAATGGTGCGCAAAGCCGTGAAGCACAACGGCACCGACTGGGTGCTCAGCACTGGCTCACTCAAGCACACCTACGACCAGCACACAGGCAATTCGGCCGACGTGAATCTGCTGCTCATTGCGGCTTTGCGCGATGCTGGCCTGGAGGCAAACCCCGTTGTGCTCAGCACCCGTAGCCACGGCCGCCTGACGGAAACGCTGCCTTTGATGTCGAGCTTCAACTACGTGGTAGCCCATGTAGCCTTGCCCGGCAACCAGGAGCTGCTGGCCGACGCGACGGATGCCTTACTCCCTTTTGGAATGCTCCCGACGCGCTGCCTAAGCGGTACAGGTCGCCTACTGATGCCCGGCGCTGGCAAGTCGCGCTGGGTCAGTCTGACGCCCACGCAACGCTACGTAAACTATCATCAGGTGCATCTCACGATGGATGACCGTGGAGGCATGAAGGGCAAAGTACACCAGGAAAATGGTGGCTATGCGGCTTTGGACCAACGCGAAAACCTGGTAAAAAAGGGCGAGAAGAAGTTTATTGAAGACATGGCCAAAACGCACGAAGGCTGGAGCATTCCTACTTATGCCTTTAAAGAGCGCGAGACTTTGCACAAGCCTCTAATACTTGATTACGAGTTTGCCGCCCCCGGCGCTGATGCCCCTGCTCCTACCCTTTATCTGAACCTGCTTCGGCATTTCAGTGCGAAGCGCAATCCTTTCGTGCACGAAGAGCGTCGCTTCCCGGTCGATTTCGCGGCTCCTTTTGACGAAACAGTACAGCTAAACATCAGCCTACCAGCCGGCTATGAGCCAGAGGAAATGCCCAAGCCAGCGGCTGTAAAGCTCCCCGAAGATGGCGGCGTATTCACCTATCAGGTGGCTGCCTCTCCGGGCACTATCCAGATTATGAGCCGCATGACGCTGCGGCGGGCTGTGTACTCGGCAGAGGAATACTCTTATCTGCGCGAATTTTATAGCCGCATGCTAGCCAAGCACGCCGAGCAGATTGTGTTGAAGAAGAAATCATGAGCTACTTTCTACACATCCTGCGCCGGGCAGGCCTCGGTTTTGCGTTGAGCGGTTTGGTTGCCTCTTCGGCTATGGCCGGAGGGCAGCCCCCGAAATATGCGCTGTCAGATTTGCCCCCCAACTTGCTCGAAAATGCTCACGCCGTGGTACGCGAGTATGAGGAAACCCTGCTGGTAAAGTCGGTAGGGCGCACGGTGCAGACGGTGCGCCGGGCGGCTACCATCCTCGACGACAACGGTAAGCATTGGGCTGGCGAGCTGGTATCATATGATCAGCTAAACACGGTGAATTACCTGCGGGGCGCGGTGTATGATGCAAACGGCCGCCTCATTCGGCAACTGAAAGCTTCGGATGTAAAAGATTACAGCCTCGCCGATGGCTTTAGCTTGGCTACTGATACTCGTGGCCGACTAGCGGATTTGCGCCAAGCCAGTTATCCGTACACGGTTGAGTTTGAATACGAAGTTACTTCGGACAATCCGCTGTTTTATTCTTCCTGGCACCCGCAGGCCGGTGAGCACGTAGCGGTGGAGCACGCTTCATTTCGGGTAATAACGCCGGCTGATTTGCCCTTACGCTATCAGGAGCGCCACTTGCCCGGCAACTCGGCTGTTGCCCGCAGCAAGCAGGGTGCGCTGGATGTATACCAGTGGCAAATAGCCAATTTGGTGGCGCTGGAACAGGAGCCAGCTGGTCCGCCCCTCGAAGAACTGATGCCCGCCGTCCTGACGGCCCCCACCGCCTTTGAGGTGCAGGGTCATCGGGGCGCACTCACTTCCTGGCAGACGCTGGGCCAGTGGAATTACGATCTGAACGCGGGCCGCGATATGCTGCCCGCCGATGTTAAAGCGCGCATCGCGGCGCTGGTGAAGGATATCCCCGACGAGCGGGCGCGTATCCGGAAGGTGTATGAGTATTTGCAGGCCAATACGCGCTATATTTCTATTCAACTAGGATTAGGGGGTTGGCAGACGTTTCCGGCCAGCGCCGTGAGTGCAACCGGCTACGGCGACTGCAAGGCCCTGACGAACTATTGTATGGCTCTGCTCAAGGCCGCCGACATAACGGCCTACTGCGCCCTAGTCCGCGCCGATGAAGCGGATATTCGGACGGAGTTTCCGAGCAATCAGTTCAACCACGTTGTGCTGTGCGTACCGCTCAAAGCGGCTAAGGCAGATACAGTGTGGCTGGAATGCACGAGCCAGAACGAAGCATTCGGATATATGGGCAGCTTTACCGGCAACCGTCATGCATTGCTGCTGACGCCCACGGGGGGCAAAATTGTGCGCACGCCTCGTTATGGCGCCATTGAAAACCGACGCGAGCGGCGTGCTGACCTCTACCTGGATGCCCAAGGTACGGCCACGGTCAGCGTTCGGACGGTGCGCACGGGGCAGGAACAAGATGCCCAGAGCCAGCTGCTTCACGGCTTCTCCCCTGCCGATCAGAAAAAGCGAGTTGCTGAGTCGTTGCCTTTGCCCAACTTCAGCATCACGAAGTTTAACCTCGTCACTGACCGACGCACAGCATTGCCGGCTGTAGTAGAAACGCTCGGTCTTACTTTACCCAATTTTGCCCCCCCGAGCGGTAAGCGTGCCTTTCTGACGCCCAACCTACTCAGCCGCCTACCGGCCCTGGCAGCGCCCGTGGGTGAGCGCCGTGCCGATATCTGGCTCGATCACGCCTTTTCGCACGCCGATACAGTGCGCATTCACGTGCCAGCCGGCTTCCAGGCAGAAACTTTGCCAACTCCGGTGCAGCTTACAACCGCCTTCGGAACATATTCCAGCCAAATTCAAACCTTACCCGACGGCACCCTGCAATACGTGCGGCGTTTGCACATGCCGCGCACTCGCTTTCCCCACACCGACTATCCGGCCTACGTCGAGTTTCGTCGCAAAATCAACGCCGCTGATAAGGCGCAGCTGGTGTTGTTGAAGAATGACGCGTAAAAGACTTTGTATTAGAGAAAAGCCGGCCTCAAGCCGGCTTTTTTTATGCCTGGGGGGCAAATTATGCGCTAGATACTATGGCCAGAAGCCTATGATTCGCGTTCCGTAAAGCGGCACTTAAAGTACGCCCGCTACTCATGGAATATCTTTCGTAAATGACAGCGTAACTTGTTTGCCGATAATTGCTTCCGGATACGATATGCCCTCAACATTTCCCTGGGCTGGCCGCCCTGCGGGGCGCTGGCTGCTTTTATTTTTGCTGTTATGTACGGTTGCGGCAGTTGCGCAGGCGCCTAAAACTACATGGGTAGATGCTGCACCAACCTCTGGCGCTACTCGGGTTTCGGTTTCCGGGCTAACGCAATTTCGAGCCGTTCGCTTCCAAACGTTGGCCATGCGCGCGGCGCTGCAAGCTGCTTCGGTTCCTCGTAAAGGCGCGAAGGCCAGTCAAGGCATAGTGCTTTCACTTCCTCTACCAGATGGCTCCAGCCAGCGCTTTCAAGTAACAGAAACTGCTGTGCTGCCCCCTCGGCTGGCCGCTCTTTATCCGCGCATCAAAACGTACTCCGCCCAAAGCCTGGACGACCCGAAGACTACGGCCCAACTCGACCTTACTCCGGCTGGATTTCACGCACAGATACTGATGGGTGCGACTACTGTTTACATTGACCCTGCTGCGCCGGGTGACACCGTAAACCATCGGGTGTTTTATCGGTCGGCTATGCGCCGTGGCGGGGAGGCCTGTCTTACCACCGATGTGAAGCGAAAATTGCCCCCCACAAATCAGCTTCGGGCCAATGGCGCACAGCTTCGAACCTACCGCCTGGCCGTGGCTTGTACGGGCGAATATGCGATTACCAAGGGCGGAACGAAGGCTGATGCTCTGGCCGGCATTGTAACGACTATAAACCGGGTGAACGGAATTTATGAGCAGGAGCTGGCCATTCAGCTGCAACTGGTGCCGACCAACGATGCCCTGATTTTCCTCGATCCGGCCACCGACCCTTATACGAACACCAACGCATCGGATTTGCTCACCGAGAACCAGCGCACTACGGATGCGTTGATTGGCTCAGCTAACTACGACCTGGGGCATGTATTTGGTACGCGAGTTGGCGGTTTGGCTTACGTAGGGACGGTATGCGATGCCTCCTTTAAAGCGGGCGGCACCACGGGTCAGGCCGACCCCAGCGGCGATGCTTTTGCTGTAGACTTTGTGGCGCATGAGCTAGGCCACCAGTTTGGGGCTGACCACACTTTCAACGGCACGACCGGGTTTTGCACCAGCAGCCGCGCGGCCAGCTGGGCGTATGAGCCGGGCAGCGGGGGCTCAATTATGAGTTATGCGGGCCTTTGCGCGCCCCAGAATATCCAGCCGAGCAGCTTTCCTTATTTTCACTCCCGCAGCCGTGATCAGATTCTCGATTATGTTACGGCGTTCGGTACCTGCGCCCAAGCAACGGGCAGCGGCAATCAGCCACCGGTAGTAGATGCGGGGGGCAATTTTCGCATTCCAGCCCGCACACCTTTTACTCTTTCTGGCAAAAGCTCTGACCCCGACGGTGACGCGGTGTCCTATACCTGGGAGCAGAACGACCTCGGCCCCGCCGGCAACCCAGCTGCTCCGGTCGGCGATGCGCCGTTGTTCCGCTTTTTGCCTCCCAGTGCCTCTGCCAGCCGCACTTTCCCGGACCTCGCTGGTTTGCTTTCGGGTAACGCACTTCCGCCCGGCGAGTTGCTGCCTGCCTACGCCCGACGTCTGCACTTTCGCCTGGTGGCCCGCGACCAGCGCCGGCCGGCCGGGGCACCGATTACGATACGACCAGCGTAGCTGTGGTAAGCACCGCTGGTCCATTCACGGTCGCCCCCGAGGGCACTGGTTGGCAACCTGGCAACGACCAGCAAGTCAGCTGGGCTGTGGCCGCTACCGATCAGGCTCCTATCAATGCTACCCAGGTAGATATTCTGCTTTCCACAGACGGCGGCCTTACATTTCCCACTACTCTTGCCGCCGCCACTCCTAACGATGGGTGCCAGATTGTAAGGATTCCGGCCGGCCTGAATACCACCACGGCCCGCATTAAAATACAGGCCACGGAAAACATATTTTTTGCGATTTCTCCACAGAATTTCTCCATTCAAGCCCTTAGCGCACCAACCTTTTATTTAACGCCTGCTTGCTTACCGGGGGCTTTTTGGCGCTCTGCCCAGGCACCTCCACCACGCTGAGCCTCAATGTGGGTCAGACAGGCGGATTTGCGGGTGACGTTGCGCTAAGCGCTGCTGATGTGCCAGCAGGTGTTACAGTCGATTTTGCGCCTAGCCCAGTGGCGGTCGGTGGCACTGCGGCGGTGAGAATAGCAGTGGGCACAGCGGCACTGCCAGGTACTTATTCGCTGTTGCTAAAAGGCACAAGCGGCAGTCTGGTTCAGGAGCAGCGGGTGAGTCTGGTGATAGAGCAGGTCGTAACCCAGGCGCCCCAGCCTACAAGTCCGGATGCTACGCTTCAAACCAGCCAGCGGCCTCGCTTTGGGTGGAATAGTTTGCCTGGTGCTATAGCCTACGAGGTGCAAGTCGCCACTGATGTTAGCTTCCTGAATATCGTAGCTTCTCAAACCAGCCTGTCTGAGCTTGCTTTCACGCCAACGCAGGAGCTAGCGGCCGGGGCCCGGTATTTTTGGCGGGTGCGGGGCCGCAGCGTCTGTGGCGCGGGCCCTTATTCCACACCGATTCTGTTTCAGACCAGCCCTAGCGTGTGCCAAAGCATTGTGGCTACCCGAATACCGGTTTCTATTGCGGCTGGCCCAAATGCGGAAGCGACGGCCGTTATTACGGTGGCCAGCACGGAGCGGGTAAGTAATGTTCGGGTTCGCAACGTGGCTGTTACCGCTCCTAATGCAGACGGTTTGATACTCACTTTAACCAGCCCAAGTGGTCGGGAGGCGACGTTATTGGCGCGGGCCTGCGCTGGTACTTCCAACCTGAATATCAGCTTCGACGACCAAGCTGCCGCGCTGATTTGCCCCCCAGCGTCAGGCTCAACAGTCCGGCCAGTGTCGCCGTTGGCAAACCTGATAAACGACCCGGCCGCCGGCGACTGGACTCTCGCCATTCGCAATCAAAGCACCGGCCAGGCAACTCTGACAGGCTGGACGCTAGAGCTTTGCACCATTCCTACCGTGCTAAGCAGCACAGTAGTCAGCACCGCTTTTGCTAATCTTGAAGTATTTCCGAATCCCAGCGAGGGCGTTTTTGAGGTAAATCTGAACAATGATCAGAGAGGCCCGGTCATGATGCTTGTCACGGATGCCATTGGCCGCACCATTCGCTCCGAGACGCTCCTCAAAATGGCTGACCAGCTCTCCTACCGTCTCGATTTGAGCACTGTTAGCCGGGGCATTTACCACCTACGCCTTACCAGTGCCCAAGGTACCAGCATGAGAAGGTTGGTGAGGAAATAGCGTATTGAGGCAGATTGGCGCGGCTAAAAAGTGTATCGGGCCTGCGCTTTTATATCAGATCGGAGCGAGCCTTCGATTTCTTCCAAACCGGAGCTGATTACTCGCTGGTGGCGGTATTGGGTGGCAGCATAGCGTAGCCAGAAGGTAAGATGACGGGTACATTTGACCTCCGCCAAAGCATAGGTGCGGGTGCCGCGGCCAAAGAGCGCGGGCACCGAAAACGCGTAAAGCACATCCTGCTCAAAGGCATACTGGCGGGTATCGTAGTCGTCGGTATCGAAGAGGGCGTAGCGGGCACTCAGGCGCAGGTAGCGGTTGAGGCGCACGGTAGCATCCTGGACCAGTAAAAAACCCGTGTGCGGAGTGGCGCCGTCTTCGCGGTAATGCGTGCCTTGCAGGCGCGTGCGCAAGCTGATGATGGATGAGGGCGCGGCATCGTAAAAAAGCAGCAAACTTCGGCGCTCGGTGGGTACTGGCTGGGGCACCGGACGTGAGGGCGCAAGGTCGGCGTTCTGGTCTTTGGTGCGAGAGCGAACCTGCACGTAGAGCTGGCTGGTTTTGTTGGGCGCGAATGACAAGCGCAGCAAGTAATCGTGGCCGCGTGAGGGCGCATCAACGCGGTATTTCAACCATGGAAACCAGAATTGATCGTAATAGCCCGTGATTTCCCAGCGCGCCGCCGGTCGCACTTTCAGGCCGATATACACGCCGCTTTCGTTGATGTTGCGTGTGTTTTCGCCGAAGGCCTGCCCGTAAAAGGTGTGAAAGTTTCGGTCGTAACGACGGTACAGGATGGAAGCCTCCACATTGGTAGCCAAGCTGGCCAGCAGGCCGTTTACAGTGCCCAAGCCACCGCTGCTGGAGCGCGCTGTTTCACCGAAAAAGAGCGCATTGCCAAGCACATAGCTATAGTGAACTCCCAGAGCCACATTGGCTTTACCCCGAAACTCAAACTGATTATATGGCTCGGGCCGGCGCTGCAAGGCCATGTCGTAGCGGGTGTCCACCACCGTGGCGCCGGCCGCAAAATTGCCCCCAGACTCGTATATGTCACGTTGCCGCCAGCTATAGCTTCGTGCAGACGCTTGCGGTTAGTCAGTTCGGTAGCGGTACGGTGCAAGCCGCTGGTGCTGATACCAGATGAAAACGTATCAAACCGGGCCAGAGAATCGGTGGCAAACTGTTGATTTGCGTCCACTTTTTTGGCCGAGAAAAAAGCCGTCGCGCGCACGGTCTTGTGTAAGCTCACCGTTGCCGCTGCTCCGCGAAAAAAGGACGTTTCCAGCACCGAGGAATAGGGCCTGACGCCTAAGCTGCTGCGCCGCAGGGTAGTTATGGTTTCAGCGCCCTTGCCCACCTGCAAGCCCGATGAGAGCAATAAGCCCTGGCCGAATTGCAGCTGATAATCGCCTAAGGCCAATGTTTTGAGCCGGCCTCGCTCCTGCACCACAAAGTGCGCGGAGTAAAAATCGGCCCCTAGCCGTCCCTTGTCAGGTTGCCAAACCAGGGGCTCGCCTGCATCTTTCTCAGCAGTGAAACCCAGGCTGAAGTCGCGCGTGTGGCTGACGCGGTAGCGCAACAAGAGCTTATCGGGCGAGCCGAGGTAGCGGCTGAGCGGCCGGCCGGTGCTGGTGGTATCGGCAGAGGCATAGCCACGCCGAGCCTGCAAACCGCGCTCGTAGCGTAGAAACAAAGCATTATTGTCTTCGTGCAGTATGCGCTGCCAGAGCGGGCCCCGAGCAGCATTCTGGTTTCCAGGCTGTACCGTTACGAAGGGCGCCACCCGATAAATACTACGCGCTTGCTCAAAGCCAGCAATACTTTGCAGCTCATACAAGCTCAGCAGGGGCCCGAGTTGCTGCCGATGATCCAGCAAGGCCGAAATCTGCGTTTCTGAGAGCAACAGCAAGCCCCGCAGCTCCTCGCGGCTGGCTGTATTCAGGTTTAGTGGCGTCTGATAATAAAGCAGCAGCGTTTCATATACATCTTCAAAAGCTACCTCATCGCTCTGTATTTCGGCAAACAGCTCCTGCACCAGCCGGTCCAGATCGGCGGTGGGGCGCACGTAGTCCTGCGCCTGGAGGTTGAGAGGTAAAAGCAAGCACAGGAGCCCGCAGGTGAGCACTATCGCGCGCCACCAGCTCTGCTTGCTGGCTGTTGTGTGCGTAAAGGTTTGGGGGTGTGCGCCATGCAGCATTGGGATATACCGGGGGGCTTTTTTGTAAGCTATTCTCACTTTTTCGCCCACTGCAAGCTCACTCCTACATGCTGACTCAAGCCCAGCGCTGATTGCCAGGCCGCCGCGTAGTCAATCTGAAAGCGGCCGGCTTTAAAGCCTACTCCGGCGGTAGTCTGCTCCACGAGCGAGGCAAACCCTGCCCGAAGCGCCAGCGCCTCCAGCAGCTGATACTCGATACCGGCCTTAAAATCAGCATCCTGCTCCACATCTTTCTCCGTTTCCACGTTCAGCATCAGCTTACTGGTGGGGCGGTATGAGAGGCCGGCTTTGAGCACGGTGGGCACACGCTCATTTTCATAGGCAGCTAAGCGCGCCTGGTTCAGGTTATATAAATATCCCCCGAAAACCAGCCGGTCTGGGATCAGTTCAGCTTGTCCTCCTAGTGAAGCCGCCACCACTCTTTTACTACCTAAACCCTGAATACTGACCTGCAGCATATCCACGCGCCCACCCACGCTGATCTGTCCGCCTCGGTATCCGTAGCCCAAGCCCAGACGCTGTTCAGCGTACAGATTATTGCCAAAACGCTGCGCTTCAAAGCCTATTACACCACGACTGGGGGCTTTTCTGAGCTTACAGAACCGATCGGCATAGCCGCCACAAGCGCCACCGTATTGAATGCGGAGCTTAAATAGCGGTTTTCAGCATAAAAGCCGACATTGGTTTGACTTACCTGACCGAGTCCGGCCACGTTGTTGCCAACCGCCCAAACATCAGCAGTTGTGACAGACGCGTTGCCCAGCGCCGCTGCCCGCGCCCCACGCACTCCGGGGCCGTTTCCAGCACTTACAGTCGCAATAGTAACGGAAAGAAATAAGGCTACTAACGCTAAGTACCCGTTTAGCATAATAAGGGGATAAGAGGCTAATTCATGCCTCGCACGCCCAAAGCAAATTTCGCGGCAAATCTGTGGCTACGTCTGTTTATTGCAAGCCGAATGTAAAGCCAGTTCATCACGGCCTCATTACGGTCATTCCGCTGGATACTATTTACCCATAAAAAAGCCCCCAGACGAATCTGGGGGCTTTTTACATTAAACCAAAATCCTGGACCTACATCTCTGCGGTGGCCTCGGCTTTCTCTTTGTTCTTTTTCTTCTTGATTTTAACCTTACCAGCCGCAGGCGACTTCGTTTTCATTTTTCCGGCTTCACCAGCACCATCTACCTGGCTGGACGTGGCGGCAGCCGTAGCGCCTACGCCCGGATTAGGGCCTTTATTGACCACCGTCATTTCATCAACGAGGTGCTTGGCGCCGCCGAGCTTATCCACGCAGAACAGCACATAGCGGATGTCCACGTTGATGCAGCGCTTCAGATCGGGGTCGTAGGCCAGGTCGCCGGTCATGGCTTCCCAGTTGCCATCAAAGGCCAGCCCGATCAGTTCACCACGGCCGTTGATGACGGGCGAGCCGGAATTGCCCCCGTAATGTCGTTATCCGTGATAAAGGCTACGGGCAGCTGTCCGTCCTTATTGGCATAAGGCCCGAAGTCTTTGGATTTCAGGAGCGCTACCTGCTTGGCCGGCACCACAAATTCCGGGTTTGTTGGATCTTCTTTCTCCAAAATCCCCTTTCCCGTAGTCTGATAGTCATAGCTCACCGCGTCGCGGCCCTCGTAGGAGCGCACGGTGCCGTAGCTCAGGCGCAGCGTGGAGTTCGCATCGGGCGAGTACACTTTATCGGTGTTCTTGGCCCGCAGACCGGCCACGTACTGGCGATTAGCCCGGCTCATAGTGGCCTGGCTGGCCTGAAGCTGGGGGGCAATTTTCTGCACATAGTTCGTGTACACCGAGTTCATCGTCTTGAACGCCGGATCTGCTTCCAGCTTAGCCAAGGTAGGCGCCGCCAGAAAAGCGTTCAGCTTCGTGGGAGAAGTCAGGAAGGTGTTGCCAAACACGTAGTCAGCGTACTTTTTCATGGAGCCGCCATACTGTTTGGCCACCGTCTGAAACACCTCCGGATGCTGGGCTTTGGGCACGTCGGTGTAATAAAGGCCCATTAAGGCGGCAAACACCTTCTTATCCGTGGTGGCACTGTAATCTTTAAAGAACTCGGCGGCCGGCTCCTTCAAATCGGCTGTAGCTTTCTGAATGGCAGCTTTGTCGGCGTTGGGATCTTTCAGCAACGAATACAAAGGCAGCATCCGAGCCGCAAACGTCATGATTTCAGTGCCAAACGCGGCTTCATTCAGGTACACATTACTGAGGTTGAACTCCCGCAGAGCCGTATAGTTCTGATTGATATCCTGCAACGCACTGCCGTAGAGCTGCTGGCGGGCCGGATCGGCCGCAATCCACTGAGCAAACTGCACCTCTTCAGCCTTCTTCTTGTCCACCGTTTTCAGGCGCTTCATGCCCTCATTCTGCCCGATGAAGTACTTCCAATAGTTGGCAATGCTGGCATATTTGGAGGCGTATTTCAGGCGCAGGGCCGGGTCAGCATCCATGTCTTCTTTCCACAGTTTCAGGCGGGTATCGCGCAGCTTGATGCGGGCTGGGTTGCTTTGGTCGAGGGTTAGCTGAAGGCCGGCGGCGGGCAAAAAGCGCTGTGTGCGGCCCGGAAAGCCGAACACCATGGCGAAGTCGCCTTCACTCACGCCTTGCAGGCTCACGGGCAGGTGCTTTTTGGGCACGTACGGCACATTGTCGGCCACGTAGCCGGTGGTGGGCTTGTTGTCTTTGCTGGCGTACACCCGAAACATGGAGAAGTCGCCGGTGTGGCGGGGCCACATCCAGTTATCGGTGTCGCCGCCAAACTTACCCACCGACTCAGGCGGAGCGCCTACCAACCGCACATCGCCAAAGCGCTGATACACGAACATATAGTACTCATTGCCGGCAAAGAAATCGCGCACGTAGGCTACGTATTGGCCATTCTCTTTGGCTGCGTCGGCCAGCTGCTTCTGCCGCTGCTGTACCAGCGCGGTGCGCTCCTGCTCCGGGGTTTGGGGCGTAATTCCTTCCAGCACCTTGCCCGTTACGTCTTCCATCCGCACCAGAATATCCACGAACAAACCCGGATTGGGCTTTTCCTCGCTTTTATTAGCAGCAAAAAAGCCGTCGGCAAGCAGATTTTTTTCGGGCGTACTGTGGCTCTGAATGGCATCATAGCCGCAGTGATGGTTGGTGAGCAGCAAACCTTGGCTGCTCACAAATTCGCCCGTACAAAAGCCCCCCAGCTGCACCACGGCATCTTTGAGGCTGGCATTATTGATATCATATATTTCTTCGGCCGTCAGTTGCAGGCCTTTCTTCTGCATGTCTGCGTAGTTGAGGCGCTTCACATACATCGGCAGCCACATTCCTTCATCGGCACGAGCGGCTATTGGTAGCAAGAGCGCCAGAAGCAGCGCATTTGCCCATATTTTTTTCAGCATAAGGGGTGGGTAATGGGAATGAAAAAGAGGAATGAGCGTGTAAGAAAAGTGCTTGTGTAAAGCAAAGGTTAAACTTACTCAGGCGAGGCGAGTAGTGGGCAGTTTTTATGAAAGCATTGCCCTATAATTCTCAATCGGTAAACTACATCCGGCTTCTCTACGCACTAAACCAATTCTTCCTTTTGGTTTGTTGCTCAAGAGAATAAACACAAAAAGTAACTTGCCGTTGCTTTTTGCTTAACCTCAGCCATGGCCTACCTGTTTCGGCGCTTTTTTCTTGCTCTAATTTGGGTGTATCGGCACTTTATCTCGCCACTCACCCCAGCCAGTTGCCGATATCAGCCTACCTGCTCGGCCTATGCCGCCGAAGCTATCGGCAAATTTGGCCCTTGGCGAGGTGGCTGGCTGGCGCTGCGCCGTATTGGGCGCTGCCATCCGTGGGGCGGACATGGCTACGACCCCGTACCCTGAGCCGCATCTTGCGTATAGCTGACCACAATCGTTGCTTGTGCCCACTGGGTCAGGCAGCGCTTTTCAGTTTTTTATACTCCCGACCATGCGTTTAATTCCCATAATCACACTGTCAATCAGCGCTTTGCTCAGCTGTGGCTGTTCGCAGGCGCAGTCCGATGAAGCGTCGGGGGGCAAAAAGGGCAAAAAGAATAACAAGAAAGAAAGCCTGGAGAATCGTCTTATTGAGAGCTCAGTGCCTGGCTTGCGCCGCATGGGCTCGCTCAACAAAGCAGTGCCCGAAAGCTCAGGCCTGGCCCGCGCCGACAAATCTGGCACCTTCTACACGCATGGCGACGCCGGCAACTCCCCTATCATTTACAAGATTGACGAGACGGGCAAGCTCCTGACCGAAATGCGGCTTACAGTACCGAACCAAGACTGGGAAAGCCTGGCGCAGGATAACCGCGGCAACATATTCGTGATAGATGCGGGCAACAACAACAACAGCCGCCAGGACCTGGCTATTTACCGCCTCAACCCGGCCAGCCCCAAGCAAATAGGCGCCATCCGCTTCACTTATGCGGATCAGCGCGAATTTCCACCTGCTAAAGATGCGCGTAACTTCGACTGCGAGGCCGCGCTATGGCACAACGGCACGGTTTACCTCTTCACCCGCGACCGCGCCAACCAAACAACAAGCAAGGTTTATGCTGTACCGGATAAGCCCGGTCAGCAGACCGCCCGCCTCCTTACCAGCCTGTCTGTCAGTGGTGAAGTAACTGATGCTGACCTGAGCCCTGATGGCAAGCGTCTGGTGTTAATGGGCAAGGAGGAGTTGTTTTTGTATGAAGGCAACTCGTTTGAGTCTTTGCTTAAATCAACGCCCCGGCGCATCGCATTGACGGGCGCGGGCCAAACGGAAGGCGTGGTTTTCACCGACAACCAAACCTTGGTTATCAGCACAGAAGAAGGCTCTATCTACCAGTACTCGCTGCAAGGTCAGTCGAACTCTGGAGCAAATGTCGGAGCCCAGTAATCTGCATACCTAAGCTCATAAAAAAGCCCCCAGAGCAACTCTGGGGGCTTTTTTATGGGTGTAAGAACGGGTTACTTTGATTTGACCATTTTTTGGGCTTGCTCGGCGGCAGCTCTTGCTTCCAGATCTCGGGGGCAAATCCGAAGGGGTTATTAGGCCATTTGCCGGCGCGCAGCAAAACCCATAAGCCCATAAAAATCAGCGGAATACTGAGGATCTGGCCCATGTTCAGCACCATTCCGCTTTCAAAGTCAGACTGGTCTTCCTTGAGAAACTCCACCAGAAAGCGGAAGGTGAACAGCAGCACCACAAATAAGCCGAACAATTGCCCCCTGGGGGTCTTTTCCTTCGTGCGGTTCCACATCAGGTACAGCAGCACCAGCAGAAACACGCAGAACAGCGACTCATAAATCTGGGTTGGATGGCGCGGAACGGCTACGCCGTTCACCAGGTGCTCCGTGTCGCGCACGAACTTAAAGGCCCAAGGCACCGTGGTTTCGTGGCCGAAAATTTCGGAGTTGAACAGGTTGCCTAAACGGATGAGCGCCCCGCCCAGCGCCACCACAATCACAATCCGGTCGAGGGTCCAGAGGTAGTCGAACTTATTATTGCGACTAAACAGCCACACCGCCAATAAGATACCGAGCGTAGCGCCGTGGCTGGCCAGTCCGCCTTCCCATATCTTGAGAATATCGAGCGGGTGCGCCAGGTAATAGCCCGGATCATAAAACAAGCAATGTCCGAGGCGGGCGCCCACGATGGTGCCTACCAGCATATAAATCGTGATTACGTCGACCCACTGCGGCGATACGCGCTCGGAGCGGTAGATATGCGACAGCACGAAGGTGCCCAGCACGAAGCCAGACATAAACAGCAGGCCGTACCAGCGCAACGTGAGCGGTCCGATCTTAACAATTTCGGGCGCAACGTCCCAGGTAATGTAAGCGAGCAGCGAGGTCATGCGAAGGCGGAAGAGAGGTACACAGGCAAAGGTAGGAATTCAGCGTTGGCAAGAAAGCAACTCGAAATTGCGCTTCATTCGGAGCAAAACAAACGGTAGCGCCACTTAGAAATTATAGCGAAGCCAATTCCTGCGTGAAGCCACCGCTCAGAATAGGAAAGCGCAGCCAGGAACGCGGATCGACATTATAGTCGTCGAGGTGAAAAGCGGGCGCGTAGCGTTCGCGCTTCCATTGGTTGCGCGCCCACAGCGAGTAGAAGCGCTTAACGTAGGTTTTCAGCTGCTCAGGATCAGTTGTGGTTTCTTCGTGCACCAAGGTTGCCAACACCTGACGCGGACTGAGGCGGTCGTAAAAAGCCAGCCGCTCGATGCGGTTGAGCAACACGTACGGCATGAGGTCGCGCTCGTCGGTTTGCTTGTCTTCCAAGGGCCGCAGCTCAGCCGTGGGCTGCAAAGCATTCACGTGGCGTAAAGCCTGGTAGCCGAGTTCTTTTTCAGCCCAGCGCAGCCATTTCTTCACAAAATCTTTGTCGACGCCGGCAATGGGCGAAATGCTGCCGGCCGTGTCGCCATCCATGGTGCAATAGCCCACGGAAGCTTCGGAGCGGTTGGACGTGGTGAGCAGCAGGCAGTTTTGCACGTTAGCCAATAGCCAGATGCCGGGCGCCCGTACCCGCGCCTGAATGTTCTGCAAAGCCAAATCGTCGGTTTGCCACGTCAGCGGCCGCTTCAGAGCATGCTCAATTTTGGCCACATAGCCTTCTACTTCCCCATCGATAGTCCAATCAAAGAAAATGCCCCCAGCTCGTCGGCCAGCTCCTTCGCCGACTGAAATGTATCATCGGAGGAGTTGACCGTACCTTGATAAGCGGTAGTAAGTAAGCGGCCTGTCAGCTTTTGATTGATTGATTTTTGCTCCTGATTCAGGAGGCTAAGGGAGGCATCTTTTGGACCGGGTGCATTCTGGTCGGGTACAGGCGCAACAGGGCCAGCTAGTGTCGCTATTTCTTCAGCAGTAAAACAACCAGCGCGGCGCATAAACTCGGCCGTGCCCAGCTCCGCGGTACCCAAACGCACCATTTCGGCCACGGCTACAGCGCACATACAGGAGTCGGCGCCGCCACTGAGGGAAAGCACAAACCCACGGCTGCGCGCCTTCCGCATATAATCAAACAGGGCTAAGCTCAGAGCCTGATTCAGCTCGCGGTACTCATCGGGCGCCGGCAGGGGCACAACATCCGTGGGGGCAAATCAGCACCAAAATCAACATCTGTGCACTCCAGATCTACTTCTTTGAAACTCAGCAGCTGGTTACGGAGCAGCAAATGCCCATTGCGCGCCACCAGTATTTCGCCATCGTAAATGATACGACCGGCTTCATTACCGAGCAGATTAGCGTAGAGGTACGTGCAATTATACTTGCGCGAAGCCTGTAGTACGAGCTGGTAGCGTACATCGGTCTTACTCATCGCAAAATGGCTGGCCGATGGATTCACAATGAGCTGCACGCCTCGCTCCATCAACCGGCCAGCGGGCCGATCAGCAGCCGGGCGCCACGCATCCTCGCATATCTCGAAGCCAAAACGTACGCCTTGGTGCTCGAAAACCAAATCTCCCAAAGGCCATTGCTCGCCTTGCCACTCAATGGTGGTGGTTTCGCCGGCTCGCCAGGAGTTGAAAAAGCGCGGCTCATAATGCACGCCGTCGTTGGCCAGAAACTGCTTGGCTGCAAAACCCAGAATTTCGCCGTCGCGCAGCACGGCGGCGGTGTTATATGTGCGCCCATCAATGCGCACGGGCAAGCCTACACAAACCAAAATGCCCGTCGTCCAAGGCCGGATTTGCTGTAGATATTCTAGTGCCGAGGCCGAAAGCCAGTCGCTCAGAAACAAGTCTTCGCACCCGTAGCCCGTCAGGCTTAGCTCCGGCAGGCATAGTAAATCGACACCGGCTGCCTTCGCTTGCTCAATAGCTTCGCGAATGGTACGCAGGTTATGGTGCCAGTCAAATGGAATCTGGTTGAGGGCAGCGCCAGCTAATCGCATGGAAAGAGAGAATAGTTTAGCCAACAACTACTTTTTGCCCCCCAGAGTTGTCTTAGCTGCCTAAAAGCGCTGATGTTGACAGCTATAGAAGCTACACGCCCAGGGCTGTAAGCGCGCGCTCAGCAGCTGTTTGCTCGGCCTGCTTCTTTGAGAGGCCCATGCCAGTTGCTACGGCTTCGTCGTCCACAAATACGGTAGCTGAAAACTCCATTACACCCCCGTTTGGGGTTCGCCGGCTAGCTCGTAGCGAAGATGCTTCCCCTGACGCTGCGCCCACTCAATTAGCTTACTCTTGAAGTTAGCGGTCGTTGTGGTGAGCGACTTTACATCTACAAAAGGCTTAATCAAGCGCGCCAGCACGAATTTGCGAGCTGCCTTATAGCCCTGATCCAGATAAACGGCCCCCACTAAAGCCTCCAGGGCATTACCGTTTACGGAGCGGGAGCGCGCAGCCCGGCCCTGCGTTGGGTCGAGTTGGACTAGCTTATCCAACCCTATCTTCAGAGCCAGCACATTCAGGCTTTCACGATTTACAATACGGGAGCGCATTTCCGTGAGAAAGCCCTCCTGCTCGTAAGGATACTTGCGAAACAGGTACTCAGCCACAACGGTACCCAGCACGGCATCGCCCAGAAACTCCAGACGCTCATTGCTTTGAGTACGGCTCTTATCATTCTGCTGGCGCACCAATGAAGAGTGCGTGAACGCCAGCTGATACAGCCGAATATTATCCGGCGCTCGGCCTGTTACCGTGGCAATGGCCTGGCGAAAAGCCCTATCCTGCCCCAGCAACCGCCGGAAAAATCCGAACAGTGGAAGTGGCTGCCCCGGCCGCGTCATTAGCCTTGAAATTTGCGAAACAGAACCGAGGTATTGTGTCCACCAAAGCCAAAGGTATTGCTTAGTGTCACGTTTATATCCCGCTTTTGAGCTTCATTAAAAGTAAAATTCAAGCGCGGATCTAATTCTGGATCGGCAGTAAAATGGTTGATGGTGGGCGGAATCACACCATGCTGCAAAGCCAGAATACACGCAATTGCTTCAATACCACCAGCGCCGCCCAGTAAGTGGCCGGTCATGCTTTTGGTAGAGCTAATATTCAGGTTGTAAGCATGCTCACCGAATACCTTTTCAATGGCTTTCACCTCGGCACCATCGCCTAGAGGCGTGCTGGTACCATGGGTATTGATGTAATCTACATCCTCCGGGCCAATGCCAGCGTCACGCAGGGCATTTTGCATTACCAACACTACGCCGTTGCCTTCAGGGTCGGGAGCCGTGATGTGGTAAGCATCCGAAGACATACCGCCGCCGATAATCTCAGCATAGATTTTTGCCCCCCGAGCTACTGCGTGCTCATACGCTTCCAGAATGATAGCGCCACCACCTTCGCCCAGCACAAAGCCGTCGCGCTCCTTATCGTAGGGGCGAGAAGCCTGCTCGGGCGCGTCGTTGCGCTCACTCATAGCCTTTAGAGCGTTAAATCCACCTACGCCAGCTTCCGTAATAGCTGCTTCCGAGCCACCTGTTACCATTACATCGGCCAGATTGAGGCGGATGTAGTTGTAAGCAGCGACAATAGAATCGGACGACGACGCGCAAGCGGAAGTCGTTACGAAATTTGGCCCCCGGAACTTGTGGCGAATGGAAATATTGCCCGACGAGCTGTCGGCAATCATCTTCGGAATGAAGAAGGGATTGTAACGGGGTGTGCCGTCGCCCTTAGCGAAGCTGAAACACTCCTCTTGGAATGTCTTGAGGCCACCAATACCGGAACCCCAAATCACACCTACCCGGTCGCGGTCAACACCGTCCAGCAAGCCGGCATCCTTGATAGCTTCGTCGCTGGCAATGATGGCGAACTGCGTGAAGAAGTCCATTTTGCGGCCTTCCTTACGCTCGAAATAATCGTCCGGATTATATCCCTTGATTTCGCAGGCGAAATGGGTTTTGAACTTGCTGGCGTCAAAGCGGGTGATGGGCGCGGCACCACTTACGCCCCTCGACAAACCATCCCAATACTCGGTGACGGTTTTGCCAAGAGGCGTAAGGGCACCAAGGCCGGTCACAACAACTCTCCGAAGAGACATAGGCTAACGGGAGAAATTAAAAAGCAAAACGGCCGGCGGCGGGCCGGCCGGTAAGCAATAGAACGGGTAACAGCTACAAAGCCGTCAGGTTATTTGGCGTGCTCCTCGAGGTAGCTGATAGCTTGACCCACGGTGGCGATGTTCTCGGCCTGATCGTCGGGGATAGACACGTTGAATTCTTTTTCGAACTCCATAATCAATTCGACAGTATCGAGCGAATCAGCGCCCAGATCGTTGGTGAAGCTAGCTTCTGGAGTTACTTCCGAGGCTTCAACGCCAAGCTTGTCAATGATAATGGCTTTTACTTTTTCTGCAATTTCAGACATTTCCGTGGGGGTTTAGAGAAAACTCGGCACAAATAACACTAACTTCCCTAACATTGTCAAACCAACCACCCCTAATCTTGCAGGTACAAGATTACGGCCGAGCCAGTTCCCATTGGCCTCTGCAGTCCGTTGTTTTGTTCTGCTTAAGCCCGCAAGCACCCTATGAAAATGCTAACGCTGGACGTTGAGTATGACTGTGATTTTGAACTGTTTGGCCTCGTTTCATCGAGCCGGGAACATACCTTGGCCTGGACGCTGAATCAGGCCCTACGGTTGCGCTTGGTGAAGCAGCAAGACCTGATATATGACCTGCTAACAAAGGGCCGTTTAGTTATCAGCAATTATTTGTACGCCACTGAAACGCTTACTTTGCGCCTGCTGCGCAACCGCTCCGTGGACCCATCGCCATTGAAAAAGCCTTTTCTTGCTCCCGATATTAAGGAGTACGATTATCTGCTGCAGGTTAGCAATGGTTCGGGCGCCTTGGCAGCCAGCGAATTGATAGAGCAGCTTACGGCCTTACCTGCTGTTCAGTACGTATGTCAGTTCGATCCTAATGAATTGAAGTTTAAAGAAAACCTGCTGTTTTGAATAAGTAACACCAAGCTCCAGCTTGGTGTCTTGCTCACAAACATCATTCAAATTGCCCCCAACTTACTGTTTAACGATTCACCAAGCTGGAGCTTGGTGCTACCTGCTTATGGAACCTCGTCCGCATTTCAATAAAACCAAAATTGTGGCCACTGTTGGCCCCGCCTCTAGCTCTTACGAACGCTTGGGTACGCTCATCCGTGAGGGTGTGGACGTGTTTCGCCTCAACTTCTCGCACGGCGCTTACGAGGATCATCTGGCGGTAATCAACAATGTGCGTCGCCTGAACAAGGATATACGCACAAATGTGGGCTTACTGCAAGACTTACAGGGCCCCAAAATTCGTCTTGGCGACGTAGAAGGTGGCGGTGTTGAGATAAAGCCTGGCGATAAGATTAAGCTGGTGTGCGGAGAAAAAGAAATCAGCACAGCTACGCGCTTAAGCACTATTTATATGGGTCTGGCTCGCGATGTGAAGCCTGGCGATATGATTCTGATTGACGACGGCAAAATTGAACTGCGCGTGCTAGCTACCGACCGTGAGCAGGAGGTAGATGTGGAAGTAGTATACGGAGGCCTTGTGAAGCCGCGCAAAGGGATTAACCTGCCTGACTCGGACGTATCAGCGCCTTCGATGACTGAGAAGGACATCGAGGACTTGAAATTCGGGCTGGAGCACGATGTGGATTGGGTTGCCCTTTCATTCGCACGTCGGGCCGAGGATATCCGCTTTATTAAGTCGTTGATTGCAGAAAGTGGTAAGCAGACGCGCGTGGTTGCGAAAATCGAAACACCGGAGGCCCTACGCAACATCGACGAGATCATTGCGCTGACAGATGCTGTTATGGTAGCCCGTGGTGACCTTGGTGTGGAAATCAATGGTGGCGAGGTGCCGCTGGCGCAGAAGATGATTATTGAGAAGTGCAATAAGCTCGGTAAGCCAGTCATCGTAGCTACTCAGATGATGGAGAGTATGATTACTAACCCTCGCCCAACGCGTGCGGAAACCAATGACGTGGCCAACGCTGTGCTCGATGGAGCTGATGCCCTTATGCTATCCGCTGAAACAGCTGTTGGTGAATATCCGGTGGAGGTTATCCGATCGATGGTGAATACCGTTCGGAGTGTTGAAACTCATGCTCACAATATTTTCCACCGCTTCCATCCTATCGACCCAGCCGCACCGTCCTTTATGGTTGACAGCGTCCTGTCAGCGGCTGTTCACCTGGCCCGCAATACGAAAGCCAGTGCCATCACCGGTCTGACCCACCGCGGCTACACGGCTTTCCAAATCGCCAAATACCGTCCTAAAGCCGATATTTTCGTCTTCACCGACACACGCGACCTGCTGACGGTCTTAAGTCTGGTGTGGGGCGTACGCGCTTTCTACTACGACCGTATGGTGAGCACCGATAATACCGTTTCTGACATTAAGTACGTCCTCACCACTACTGGTAACCTTAAGCCAGGGGATGTATTTATTAATACTGCTTCTATGCCTATCAACGAGAAAGGCAAAACAAACATGGTGAAGGTGAGCGTGGCCTAAACTAGGAAAGCAAAAACGGAAGCTGAGCGCACCATCTCAGCTTCCGTTTATAGCTTAGCTTAATAGAAACATGAAAAGGCCCTGCACTTGCGCGCAGGGCCTTTTCTATAAAAGAGCAGAAAGCCTCTTAACTAAATTAAGCGGCAGCCAGCGAGTTCACGAACTTGGTCAGGCTCGACTTGTTGTTAGCCGCCTTGTTCTTGTGAATGATGTTCTTCTTGGCCAGACGATCCAGCATCGACGATACTTTCTTCAGCAGCTCTTGTGCTTCGGTAGCATCGGTGGCAGCGCGCAGCTTCTTGATAGCGGTGCGGGTAGATTTGGCCTGGTAACGGTTCAACACGCGCTTGGCTTCGTTGGAACGGATGCGCTTGAGGGCCGATTTATGATTCGCCATGGTATGGAAATAGTGACGTTCTGCTCGATTTAAATTTCAGTTCGGGTGGCAAAGGTAAGGCTTTTGATATAAATACCAAATACCCCCTCTCACTTTCTCTGTGTATTGGAGTATCCGCAATACACAAAACGTGCCCTGCCGGATCATAATGGTATGCATGACGAACTTTTTCTTTCAATTATATTTTAAGAAGTGGATTTTGTCTATTTTAGAGTAACACCGCCGGGCAAACGCCATTCTATAACTTTTTGGTCATGCCGCTTATTCAACACTCGCGCTATCAGCCGCCGTTTTACATGTTTAACGGCCATTTGCAGACCATTGTGCCCAGTCTGTGGCGCACGGTGCCCGATGTACGCTATCAGCGCGAACGGGTGGAAACCGACGATGGTGACTTCTTGGACCTTGACTGGTCGAGAGTAGCGGAAGGGAAAGCGGCTGACACGTTGACTATCGTCTCGCATGGGCTCGAGGGCGACGCTGGCCGGCCTTATGTGCGTGGAATGGTGCGTGCTCTCAACCGTGCTGGTTTCGATGCCTTAGCGTGGAATTACCGTAGCTGTAGCGGCGAGATGAACCGACTGCTCCGCTCCTACCACCTCGGCGACACCGACGATCTTGATTTTGTGGTGCGCTATGCCTTGGGCGTTGGCCATTACAGCCGGGTGTATCTCACGGGCTTCTCTGCTGGCGGCAATGTAACCCTAAAATATCTTGGAGAAAAGGCTGATCGTGTACCTGCTCAGGTACAGCGCGCTGCTGTGTTTTCGGTGCCAACTGATCTAAAGTCTAGCTCTCAGCATATCGCCCGCCCCGAAAACCGAGTGTATCTAAACCGATTTTTAAAAACGTTGCGAGCTAAGATGCGCCAAAAGGCTGAATTACTGCCGGGACAAGTGGATATTGAAAACTTGGAGGAGTTACGCGACTTTGTGCAGTTTGATGACCGCTTCACGGCTCCTATGCATGGATTCAAATCGGCCGACGATTACTATGAGCACTCCAGTTCAGGCCGCTATATCGAGCATATTCGAGTGCCTACCCTTATTGTGAACGCCGAAAACGACCCATTTTTGCCCCCGCCTGCTTCCCCCGCGACGCGGCCGCAAATAGTCAATTCGTGTTTTTGGAAACGCCCCGCGAGGGTGGCCACGTAGGGTTCCCCGAGGGTACTCCGGATGGCAACTACTATTCGGAGCGACGCGCTATTGAATTTTTGACTGCGGAAGTGCCAGCTTAAGCAAGATGAAGTGCCATACACCTATACAGTAGTTGCGGGCACGAAAACAACTTTCTTCGTCTCGAAAAACTCTTCCGCGAAATAGTCGCTCAGATCAAATAATGTGGCAGGCAGGCCTGCTTCGGCTATTTCTTCTGTCAAATCGCCGCCTTTTAGATAGTACAGGCCACTGGTAGCGTCGCCGGTGCGCTTGTAGCGCTGCGCAATCCAGGTGTGAAAGGTGGAGAGGCGAGCTACGGCCCGGCTCACCACGTGGTCAAATTTATGGCGTACCTGTTCAGCGCGGGTTTGCTCTGCTGTGACGTTGTTCAGATGCAAAGCCAGCGCCATTTCCTGCACGGCGTGAATCTTCTTGCCAATGCTATCAACGAGGTGAAATTTCACTTCAGGAAATAAGATGGCTAGCGGCAAGCCCGGCAGACCACCACCAGTGCCCACGTCCAGAACTGAGCTACCAGGCGCAAACTCTACCACTTTCGCAATACCCAAGGAGTGCAGCAAGTGTCGCTCTTCTAAGTTCGCTACATCCGTGCGCGCTACCAGATTCAGGCGCTCATTCCAGCTCCTGAACTCGACTTCGAGTTGCTGAAAACGCTGCCGCTGCTGGTCGGTAAGGTGCGGAAAATAATGGTTAATCAGGTCCATAGGGGGCAAAACTACAATGATGGCACGTGTGGTACTACGACTTTTTTGGTCGTAGTACCACTATTGTTAAACGACGCACACTTAAGCAAACAGCAACAACGATAGTGGTATTACAACTTTAGAGTCGTAGGATCACCCGGATACAATAAAAAAGCCCCCAGAATTACTCTGGGGGCTTTTTTTTACTAAATGATGTGCTTCTTGTTCTTCACCATGTCATACAGCAGCTCGCGGGCGCGGTGTAGCTGGGCTTTCACGGTGCCGAGCGGGGCTTTTAGCTCGGTGGCAATTTCTTCGTAGCTCAGCTCATCGAAGTAGCGCAACGTTACGAGGCGCTGATATTTATCGGGCAGCCGTGACACCACGTGCTGCATGATTTCGATTTTCTGGTTCTTAATGGCCGACTCCTGCGGGTTCAGGTTCTGGTCGCGGAAGTCGATGGTGATTTCGTCGCCGTTGTCAATCTTGATGGCCGAGTCGATGGACATCGTCTTGATCTTATTCTTGCGAATAAAGTCGATGCAGTTGTTGGTGGCTATGCGGAACAGCCAGGTACTGAAGGCGTACTCCGGGTTAAACTTGTGCAGGTTGCGGAATGCTTTGGCGAATGCCTCGATGGTTAAGTCCTCGGCGTCGTCGGGGTTGCGTACCATCTTTAGCACTACGTGGTACACAGGCTTCTTGTAAATCTGCATCAGCTCGGCGTAGGCTTTTTCGTCGCCCTGCTCAACGGCGGCTCGAATTAGCTTGAAGTCATGCTTGGCTTTGGCGGAGAATTGTTTCTGTATTTCCTGGTTGTTTACTTCCATCGGAGGGTGCGGTAGAGGAACAGTGAAATTCCCAGAGCGAGATAATTTAAAAAATAAACTGCGTCCAGAACTGGTAACAGCCAAAAAGGCAGACGGTCGGCTAAATGACGGCCGAGCTGAGCGTAGGTTGCGCTCATCGCCCCCGTGCGCACTGCCCATATGACGGCCAAAGGTATCCAATCGGGCCGGGAAAATACGAGCAAAGTTGCTGTGAAATAAAAAAGTAGATTAGTACCAATAAACGTTCCAATTCGGACCTTATCTTTCCATGAGTAGCGTGGCCCGGCCGACAAATGACGCCGCTTTTGCCGCCACCACGCCGCCCATGTCTGGGCCGGCCAACTCACGGTTTGGGCTTCTGGCCGCGTCTGCACGGCCACTCGCTGCCCTTGAGCCACGGCGTCCTGCACCAGCAAGTCGTCGTCACCGCCCAGGCGCCGCAAGTGCGACGCAAATCCTTTGGTAGCCTGAAAACAGCTTTTGGTGTAAGCCAGATTTCGCCCTACTCCCATATAGGGATTCCCTCGCCACGCGAACGACAGATACTGTGCGCCGGTCAGCAAGGTTTCAAACCGAATCAGCTTATTCAGAAAGCCCGGCGCCGGCGCATACGCTGAATAGCCGAGTACTAGGTCGGCGGGCTCAGCAAAGCCTTGTTGCATAGCGCTAATCCAATGATTTGTAGCCGGCCAGCAGTCAGCGTCGGTAAAAAGCAGGTGTTCGTAGCGGGCAACTTTAATACCCAGTGTAAGAGCATATTTCTTCGGCGACAGGTCGGCAGGCGTGGTCAGTACCGACACGAGTCGTATGTGCGGATAAAGCTGGGTGAATTGCTGAATTAAGCCGGCGGTACCGTCGTTGGAGCGGTCGTCAACTACGATTATCTCGAAGCCTGCCGGATATTCTTGCTGTACTAAAAGCGGCAGCAGATGGCGTAGGTTTTTCAGCTCATTGTGAGCACATACCACCACCGAAACCGGCTCGGCATCCTCGGCCGGTCCACTTGCAATAGGGCGGCGGGTGAAAGGCAGAAAATAATAGCCGGCGTAATAGAGCTGAACCAGCGCGCATGCCAGCAGCAGCCAAACCGCGGGCGAAAAAGGCAGTGACAAGGCGCGGGGGTCAGTGGGGGGCAAAATTAGGTATTAATCACGGGCAGCGGGCTACCTTTGTAGTCAGGAGTTAGGAGCTGGAAGCGAGGAGTTAGGAGCCAGAAAGAATACTGGCGACCAATCTCCGGCTTCTACCTCCTAACTCCTCGCTTCTAGCTCCTTTCTAAATGACCTTCGATTTAGTAGCCCACGATCCGCAGACCAAAGCCCGCGCCGGCGTGGTACATACTGCCCACGGCGCCATCGAGACGCCCATCTTTATGCCCGTTGGCACGGCTGGCACCGTGAAAGCCGTGCAGCAGCGTGACCTCACCAACGACGTGCAAGCCCAGATTATCCTCGGCAATACCTACCATCTGTACCTGCGACCCGGCCTCGACATCCTGCGCCAAGCTGGTGGCCTGCACAAGTTCAACGGCTGGGACCGGCCCATCCTCACCGATAGCGGCGGCTACCAAGTGTATTCCCTGAGCAACACACGCAAGATCAAGGAAGAGGGCGTCAAGTTTCGCTCCCATATTGATGGCTCCCAGCATTTGTTTTCGCCAGAGGGCGTGATGGACATTCAGCGTACGATTGGGGCCGATATTATCATGGCCTTCGACGAGTGCACGCCGTGGCCCTGCGAGTACGACTACGCTCGCCGCTCCCTGGATATGACGCACCGCTGGCTCACGCGCTGCATTCAGCGCTTCGACAGCACCGAGGGCCACTACGGCTACGAGCAGACGCTTTTTCCCATTGTGCAGGGCAGCACCTTCAAAGATTTGCGCATCAAGTCAGCGGAGTTTATAGCTGAGCAGCAGCGCGAAGGCAACGCCATCGGCGGCCTGAGCGTGGGCGAGCCGGCCGAGCTGATGTATGAGATGACCGAGCTGGTCTGCGATATTTTGCCCCCCGACAAGCCGCGCTACCTGATGGGCGTAGGTACGCCGGCCAATATTCTGGAGAACATTGCGCTGGGCGTGGATATGTTTGACTGTGTGATGCCTACGCGCAACGCCCGCAACGGCATGCTGTTTACCACGCAGGGCATCATCAACATCACCAATAAGAAGTGGGCCACCGACTTTGAGCCGATTGATGCCGAACTTGGGGGCTACGTAAGTACGTTTTATACGCGCGCTTACGTTCGGCATTTATTCCAAAGCCAGGAAATGCTGGGTCCGCAGATTGCGTCTATTCACAACCTTACGTTCTACCTCTGGCTGGTGAAGCAGGCGCGAGCCCATATCATCGCCGGCACCTTCCGGGAGTGGAAAGAGAAGATGGTGAAACAAGTAATGACCCGCCTCTAATTCAATTAGCATTTAACAGTGAGCAATACCGTTCTAATTCATCACTGTTCCTGTTCATTGCTAAATGTTAATTGATTGATCCGTGAAACTCCTCGATAAGTACATCCTCAAAAAATTCCTGACCGCGTTTCTGTTCACGGTGGTGATGTTGGTGGCTGTAATTTGTGTGATTGACTTCACCGAGAAGAACGACGATTTTATCAAGCATAATCTGCCGGCCAAGACGATTATCCTGGATTACTACGTCAATCTGTTTCCTTATTTCGCCAATCTTCTTTCGCCCATTACGGTCTTTATTGCCGTCGTTTTTGTGACGGCGCAGCTCGCGTCGCGCACCGAGATTGTGGCGATTCTGGCCAGTGGTATCAGTTTTCCTCGCCTGCTGGTGCCCTACGTGATGGGGGGCATTATTATCGGCGTGGCCACGTTTGGGCTGATCGGCTGGGTGATTCCGATTACCAGCAAGACGCGGGTAGAATTTGAGCGCAAGTACACGAAGCGGCAATTTCGCTTCGACCAGCGCAACGTGCATATCAAAGTAGGGCCGCGCAGCTACGCCTACATGGAAAGCTACGACAACACCAATAATATCGGCTACCGCTTCGCCTTGGAGGATATTGAGGGCACCACGCTCAAGCGCCGCCTCACCGCCGACGCCATTACCTGGGACTCGGTGAAACGCGCCTGGCGCCTCTCGCCCCAATTGGTGCGCACCTTCAGCGGGCAGAATGAAAGTCTCAAGTCTTATCCCGCCCGCGACACCACGCTCAACCTGTATCCCAAGGATTTTGCCAGCACCTACCGTCTGGCCGAAACGCTTACGCTGCCCGAGTTGAATCGCTTTATTCAGCAGAAAATAGACCGCGGCGCCAGCGACACCCAGACCTATCTGAGCGAGAAATACGAGCGTTACGCGTATCCTTTTGCCATTCTCATACTTACCGTTATCGGCGTTATTCTGAGCGCGGGCAAGTCGCGCAGCGGCGTGGGGGGCAAAATTGCGCTGGGCTTTGTGCTGGCTTTCATCTTTATCATCTTCGTGATTCTGAGCCGCAATCTGGCGGCGGTAGGCTCGTTATCGCCGTTACTGGCCGCCTGGATTCCCAGCATGGTGTTCACCGTAATCGGCTTTGTTTTGTATCGATTGGTGCCCAAATAAACAGGCGTTTATTACCGCCTCCCGATAAAAAAGCCCCCCAACCTATGCTCAAAGATTACCTGCGCCTACACTTTATTGTTTTGCTGTGGGGCTTCACGGCTATTCTGGGGAAGCTTATATCAGTGCCGCCGGTGGAGTTGGTTTTCTGGCGTACGCTGCTGGCTACCACGGGCTTAGGGCTGTTGCTTACCCTTAAAAAGCAAAGCGTGCGCATACCACTCGGTCAGGTCGTACGGCTGCTTAGTGTGGGCTCGTTGGTGGCCGTGCACTGGATTACCTTTTTCCTCGCCGCCCGCCTTTCGTCTGTGAGCGTGTGCCTGGCGGGCATGGCTACGCTGGCGCTCTGGACCTCGCTGCTGGAGCCCCTATTGCTGTGGCGCCGCATACGTGGCTACGAGGTTTTTCTGGGTTTGCTGACGATGGTGGGCCTGTATCTGGTGTCGCAGGCCGAGTTCGATCAGCTTCTGGGGTTGGCTGTTGCTATTCTCTCGGCGGGCTTGTCGGCGTTGTTTAGTGTGCTTAATGTCAAGCTGGTAAAGCAGCACTCGCCCCTGCGCCTGACGTTTTATGAGATGATGGGCGCCTGCTTATCCATCGTGCTGTTCTTCCCGATTTACAGTTTGTACTTTACCGAAGGCGCTGGCTTGCAGCTGGCCCTGGTTTCCTGGGATTGGCTGTGGCTGCTGGTGCTGGCTGGCGTATGCACCGTGTATGCTTTCTCGGCTTCAATTGAGCTGATGAAGCGCCTATCGGCTTTCGTTATCAACCTGACTACCAACCTGGAGCCCGTGTACGGCATCGTGCTGGCCGTTATCATTTTTGGGTCGGAAGAAAGGATGTCGGGGGGCTTTTATCTGGGTACGCTCGTCATTCTGTTCAGCGTCCTGATTCATCCCGTGCTCGACCAGTGGAATCAGCGGCGCCAGCGACCAGTTACCGTCGTGTAGATCCAGGTTTTTACAACACCCCGCTCCACACCAGATAATCGGACGCAACGGGCATGCTGGGGGGCATTTCTTTACCCGGAAACAGCCCATACACCGCCGAGCCCGAGCCTGACAGGCTAGCGTAAGCAGCACCGGCCTCGTACAATGCCGCCTTCAGCTCGCCCAATACCGGATAATGCGGGGTTAGGGCATCCTCAAAATCGTTGCTAACGGTATCGCGCCACGTTTCCATGGGCCGCGCCAGACTCGTGCGCAAATCGTGGCGCGGCGTTCGGGGGGTTACACGGGCGTAAGCTTCGGCCGTGCTGATGTGCAGATTTGGGTAGATAACCTTGCAGGCCACACCCGCCAAGCTTAGACTTATCGGCGCGAATACGTCGCCTTTTTCGTGGGCAAATACGGGTTTGTTTTGAATGAAGAAAGCACAGTCGCTGCCGAGGCGCCGGGCGTAATCTTCCAGCTTTGCGGGGGCATTTTCAACTCAAACAACTCGTTCAGCGCCCGCAGCGCGAAGGCTGCATCGGCCGAGCCGCCACCTAAACCAGCGCCAATGGGCACTATTTTATGCAAATGCATCTGCACGGGGGACAAATTGAAATCGGCCCGCAGCAACTCGTAAGCCCGCCAGCACAGGTTGGTGTGAGGCTCGCCCGGAATGGGAATGCCAGTCAGCGCCAGCGAATCCGATTCGGCAGGCAGCACTTCCAACGCGTCGCTCCATGGCAGCGGCACGAATACCGATTCGAGGTCGCGAAAGCCGTCGGGGCGCAGGCCAGTGATGTATAGGCCAAGGTTGAGCTTAGCATTCGGAAAAACGAGCATAGAGAGTAGCGTTGGCGTTGACTGCCGGGTTCATCAGTTTGTTGGAAAAGCTTTAGCGCTTTCGAATCGTTGGCAGGAAATAAGCCAAGGCCCAAACCTACTTTAAACCACGAAAGCTTACGCTACGAACGCCCCAGAAAACAATAAATTTGCCTTAGCTCAACTCCTTCTTCTATGCCTCACCCGCCGCCCACCGATTGGTACCAAGCCTGGGGCAAGCGCCTGCTCGATGTGGTGCTGGCCGCGCCGCTGCTGCTGACCGCGCTGCCGCTGCTGCTGCTGGCGGGGGGCTTTTTGGCCGTGCAGAACGGGGGGCCATTTCTCTTCCGGCAGCAGCGCCCCGGCTTGGGTGGGGGGCTTTTTTGGCTGTATAAACTCCAGACCATGACCAGCCAGCGCGACGCTCACGGCCAGCTTCTGCCCGATGCCGCTCGGCTGCCGCGCCTAGGCCGCTGGCTGCGCGCTACTTCCATGGATGAGCTGCCCCAGCTTTGGAATGTGCTGCGCGGCGACCTGAGCCTGGTTGGCCCGCGGCCGCTGCTGCCGGATTATCTGCCGTTGTACTCACCCGAGCAGGCCCGGCGCCACAGCGTGCGCCCCGGCCTGACGGGCTGGGCCCAAGTAAACGGGCGCAACACGATCAGCTGGGAGCAGAAATTCGTTTACGACGTATGGTACGTTGAACGCGTATCTTGGCGCTTGGACCTGCTTATTTTAGCGCGCACTGTGCGTCGGGTGCTTGGTGCTCAAGGCATTAATGCTCCCGGTCAAGCCACCACCGAAGCCTTCCGTGGCTCCCCCGCTCCCACCGTTGCCGACAATTCAGCCTCATGACCAAGCTTTTTTTCTCTGAATACGAAGAAACTGACCAGCATCCCATTACGCGTCCTTTGGCTATTTTCGGTGCCGGTGGGCTAGGCCGCGAAGTGCTGATGCTGATTCATCAGATCAACGCATACGAGCCCACCTGGCACATTACCGGGTTCTACGACGACGTGCGCCCTCCGGCAAATTCCATTCATGGAGTACCGTACTTAGGTACCGCCACCGACCTGAATGCCGTAACCGAGCCGCTGCACGTGACGATAGCTGTTGGAAACAGCCGGAGCCGGGCCAACGTGGTAGAAAGGCTTACATCGTCACAACTCTCCTTCGCTACGCTCGTTCACCCGGCGGTCGCCCGTGAGCCTTACCAACAGGTTGAGGTAGGCGTAGGCTGCATTATCAGCCAGGGCTGCATTCTCACTTGTGATATTGTGTTGGGCAAGCACGTGCTTCTCAATCTCGGCTGCACCATTGGCCACGATGCCGTATTAGGCGATTTTTGTTCGCTCATGCCGCACGCTAACATTGGCGGGGCAACTTACCTGGAAACGGGCGTTTATTTGGGTACCAATGCCACCGTTATCGACCGGGTGCGTGTGGGTGCCCACGCCATAATCGGGGCTGGAGCAGTAGCTGTCCGCGATTTGCCCCCCAGCTGCACTGCCGTTGGTGTTCCGGCCTCCGTGATTAAGAGGCACTCTGTTTGAGTGCTTACTAAATAACTCGGCCCGCATACAGAAACGAACGTCATGCAGAGCGGCAGCGAAGCATCTCGCGTGTTTACTAGGTTGCAAATCCTGGGTCAGTACGCGACATGCTTCGCGGTGCTCGGCATGACTGTCGTTTGAACTTCAGCTGAGCTCTATCATTACATTAATTTCCGCCGTTGTCACCCTATGCGCAGCCAAGATCACGACCGTATTTTTCTTTCCCCGCCCCACCTTGGTCGTCACGAGCTGAACTATGTGCACAAGGCTATTGAGGATAACTGGGTAGCCCCAACGGGGCCCAATATCACTGGTTTTGAGGCTGATATCTGCCAGCATACCGGCGCATCGCATTGCGTAGCGCTCAACTCAGGCACGGCCGCAATTCACCTCGGCCTGATATTGTTGGGTGTAGGCACCGGCGACGAAGTGCTTTGCTCCTCTTTCACCTTCGTAGCCACCGCCAACCCCATTGTATACTCGGGGGCCACTCCAATATTCATTGACAGTGAGCCGCAAACCTGGAATATGTGCCCGGTGCACTTGCGCGAAGCTATTGAAGACCGCCTGCGACTAGGCAAAAAGCCCCCCAAAGCGCTGCTGCTGGTTCACTTATACGGCATGCCGGCCCAGCTGCGTGAGATTCTGGCCATAGCCGACGAGTTCAACATCCCGGTACTCGAAGACGCTGCCGAAGCATTGGGTTCCTGCTACGACAAGCGGCCGCTGGGTACGTTTGGGGCAGTGGGTGTTTTCTCGTTTAACGGAAACAAGATTCTGACTACCAGCGGCGGCGGCGCGCTTGTTACCAATAACGCCGACTTAGCCCAGCAAGCCCGGTTTTTGGCTACCCAAGCCAAAGATCCGGCTCCCCACTACCAACATTCCGCCACTGGCTACAACTACCGCCTGAGTAATATTCTGGCGGGCATCGGGCGGGGCCAGATGGAGCTGCTGGACGACCGCGTGAAAAAGCGGCGCGAGATTTACGCTTGGTATCAGCGCCACCTCGCCGACTTGCCGGCCCTGCAATTTGCCCCCCAGGAGCCCGCCGGCAGCCGCTCCAACCGCTGGCTCACTACCGTCCTCCTCAATCCCACTCACACCAGCGTTACGCCCGAGCAGGTCCGCCTACACCTCGAAACGCGCAACATCGAAGCCCGCCCCCTCTGGAAACCCCTGCATCTGCAGCCCCTCTTCCAAAATGCCCCCAATACGGCGGCAGTGTCTGCGAGGATCTGTTTGACCGCGGCCTATGCCTACCCTCCGGCTCCGCCATGACGGACGAGGATTTGCGGCGTGTAGCAGGAGCCGTGCGGGAGGCGGTTGGTATTGATTAGCCTATCTTAATGATTGGTAACCAACCTAATAGAGTTATAAAAAGCAGGGGCAATTACAGAGGGAAAATCATTTATCTTTTATAGTTAGCAGCTATAGATTCGATTACGTTAAGCAATTTTTCCGGGGAGAGCGCCTAGCGTATGAGTAGCCGCCGCCCCTAGCTTTTACCTACTTTCCACCCGACCGCCTGGCTCGGGCAAAGAGTGCGAGCGAATGGAAGTAGCTGCTGGCGGGTAACGTGCGACATTTAGCAGGGCCATACCCCGATAAGGCTTGATTCAGGTTAATGTTTGTGAGGCGCTACACCGGGTTGAGTAATCTGAAAGCCTGTTTTAGCTTTCTCTTCTTCAACCATTTTTTTCACCTGGGCAAGCAGATCTTTTGCATCGTAGATAATGCCATCCTTGATGGTGTACTTTACTCCCCCTACCCTACTCACCTGGTTGTTTTCTGCCAGTCTGATGGTCCCGGTACCATATAAAACTTTGAAGTCCTTGAGCGGATTCTCCTCCACAATTACAAAATCAGCCAGCTTCCCGATCTCTACACTCCCAATTTCCTTTTCCATGCCTAACAGCTCCGCTCCGTTCAGGGTGGCAGCTTTTATAACCTCCAGCGGGTGAAATCCTGCCTCACGTAGCAGCTCCATCTCGCGAGGATATGCAAACCCAAACAGCTCATAAATAAAACCCGAATCGGTACCTACTGTAACCCTGCCACCACGGTTTTTATACTCATTGATAAAAGCCATCCACAACCTGAAGTTTTCTCTCCACTGCACCTCCTGCTCCGTGCCCCAAGAGTGCCAGTAAGAGCCGTGCGCATTCCAGCTGGGGGTGTAAAACTTCCAGAGTTCGGGCATGGTGTAGTCCTGGTGCCACTCGGCGGTGCGGGCCCTCATCAGGTCTCGGTTGGCCTCATAAATATTAAAGGTTGGGCAAAGGGTAAAGTTCAACGCAATCAGCTCATTCATCACCTTATTCCATTTCGCGGAGAAAGGCGCGGCAGTTTGTTTCCACAAGGTGCCGGCTTCCTCGAAACGGTTCTGCTCGTTGGTATAGTTGTAGTCCAGGGAGTAATGCTGCACCGTACGGTCCGTGAACATGGCTTCGGGCAGGCCATACCAGTGCTCCAACGAGCTGATGCCAGCTTTGGCACTGTGCATCGCATTCCAGCGACCTACATCCGTCTGCGAATGGTGGATAGCCGATTTCAGGCCCAGCTTCTTGTTTTCCTCGGCGGCAGCCTGCATGATTTCCGGGGCGGCCCCAAAGAACTTAATCCCATCTGCGCCGGCTTTGGCGTTCTGCCTTACCCATTCGCGGGCCTGCTGGGGCGTGGCAATGGGTTGTTTGCTGCCCATGCCAAACCGGGTATAGGCCCGTATGCGCGGGGCAGTAATCGCGTTCTGGGCGCTTTTCTTTTTCTGCTCCAGCGTCCAAGCCAGGCCATTACCCGCCGATGGCTCCCGAATGGTAGTTACGCCGTGCGCCATCCAAAGCTTATAGACATAGCTGGCATCGGAGCCATTGTTGTTGCCAATATGGGCATGGGTATCCACGAAGCCCGGCATCAGGTACATACCCGATGCGTCCAGTTCCTTGCCGCCTAGCTTCAGTGGGGGGCGTTTTGTGGCATCTATGGGCAGGGCCGTGGTGCCCACCACCCGGACATCAGTAATGCGGTTGTTTTCCACCACAATATCTACCGGGCCCAGGGGCGGCGAACCCGTGCTGTTAATCAGAATAACACCCCTGATGATAAGCTGCGGCCACGGACCTTCCCCCTCCTGCCGGTTGGGCACCGCTGCGGGCTGCGGCTGCGCGGCTAGGCGTAATTGAGCCAGCAGGCACAGCAGCAGAAAAAGTGTTTTGTGCGACTTCATGCGGATGTTGCTTTTAATACAAAGCTCTGCCTCCTAGCGGAAACAGAGCTTTGAATGGGGCGATAATGCGGCTAAGGTTCTGGCTAGCGTAAATCAAAACGGATAGGTAGCGCAATGTGCAGCCGGTTATCTGTTTGTTTGCCCTGTTGGCTTTCCTCCCTCCACTTTCTTGCGGGTATACTGGGCCGGCTGGCCGGGCTTCGGTAAAGAAGCCCGGATAAACTCCCGGATATCCTCGTTGGAGGTGGCCAGATCTTCGCTGCGCAGGTACATCATGTGCCCGCTGCGGTAGCCTTTGAAGCTCATGCGGTCCTTCATTTTACCGCTGGGGTCCAGTTGCCACATGTTGTATTTGGCATTGAAGTAGTCGCAGGCTCCATCGTAGTAGCCCGACTGTACCATCAGATGCAGGTTCGGATTCTGAGCCATGGCCTGCCGCAGGTTGTCACCGGTGTTATCGTCGCTGTTGTCCCAGGGGCGCACCGGCCCGAACATATTGTATTTTATGTCGGTCTTGTATTTCAACTCCTCGCTTATGTACATGTTGATGGCTGGGGTAAAGGAGTGCAGCCACGAAGTAAGCTCCGGCGCATAATCCGGCTGCAAGCCTATCTCCTGCTTATCAATTCCGATGTAGCGGGAGTCGAGTCGGCCAATGGTGTAGCCTTCCTTACGCAGCAGCTCTTTCCAGAAAAAAGCTGGCGGCACGTTCAGATTTTGCTGTAGAATTACCTCTGCTGATAAGCCGGAGTAGTGGGCCATTTTGCCGGCAATTTCTTTTTTCTTCTGGTCTCCGAGGCTCCATCCTCTGGTAATAGCCGGAATCAGCTCGTTAATCGTGAATTCCTCTACTTCAGGCAGCATAGCCGTCAAATCTTTCTGTTGCAGATCGGACGCCAGTACCTTATGATGCCAGGCAGTTGCGGCATAATACGGCAACATGTTGGCGGCGGCTACCGGGCCTTCGCGCTTGATGCCCAACTCGGTGGGCGACACCAGAATCACCCCGTTCAGATACATCCAGTGGGCATTCTGCAGTTCCAGGGCCAGCCCCGAGACCCGGGTGGTACCATAGCTCTCGCCAATCAGATACTTTGGCGAAGCCCACCGTTTTTTGCGGCTAACAAAGGTGTTGATCCAGCCGGCCAGGTACTTAATGTCGGCATTGACGCCAAAAAACCGCTTGGCAACCGCCTCTGCCTTCAGCGTATCGACCGCTCGGGAGAGCCCGGTGTTTACCGGGTTTACATACACGATGTCGGCTACATCCAGAATGGAGTGTGGGTTCTCCTTTATCCCGTACGGCTGCAAGGGGTATCCTTCCTTATCAATGTTAAGCAGCCGGGGCCCGGTATAGGCAATGTGCATCCACACCGAGGCGGAACCAGGGCCGCCGTTGAAGGAAATAACCAGTGGCCGGTTCGCCTTGTCCTTCACATCAGAGCGCTCGTAGTAGGTGTAGAATAGCCCAGCTACCGGCTTGCCCTTCTCATCCCAAACGGGTTGGGTGCCGGCGGTGGTGGTGTACGGAATACGTTTGCCTTTTACCGTCACCTCGTGTTTGGTGACTACAGTCGAGTCCAGTTTCAGGGCCAGCTTCTGTGCCGCTACGGGGGTCAAAGCAACTGATAGTAGAAGGAATAAGGATAAGAGTCGTTTCATTTTTTAGTCTTTGAGCCAGAACTAGTTATTATGTTCAGGTTAGCTTTCTGTTTTCGTTTACAACGTCAGCATGTTAGTTTCCAGCGCGAACTTCCACCCTATTGCAATTCCTGACTCGGGTAGCGCCGCGCCACGGCGGCTCGTTGAACAACCGACTGGGGGGCAAATTCTACCCCTGGGTTAAATTATACTGGCTGGGGGCAAATTCTGCCACATCAGCAAGGAGCTGCCGCGTGTGGCCACATACCCTAGCCAATGGCTTGAGGAAATATCGGCAGATACTTACTGTGAAGAACTAGAAAGCGGTGCGTTTGCGGTGGGCGGTCATCAGAAGCGCATAACCGCTTGCAGCGTGATGCGCTCCTGAATTTCTATGGCCGCGTGTCCCAGAATACTCTTTCCAGCAAGGTTGCTTTTTGCTTGATATTGGGATTGCTGCTTACCTCGTTGAACGGATAGAACAGCGACCTGGGTACGCCATTCCAAACGGCCACGGGTGTCGGGATGGGTTTAATATTGGGGTAACCTGTTCTTCTCCAGTCGGTCCAGTTTTCCATCACCACGCCGAAATTGGCAATGTATTTCTGGTTGATGATCTGCTCCAGCCTCGCCGCCTGCGTGCCGGCCAGGGTGCCATTCGCAGCCAGATAAGCCGTAATGGCGGCCGGTGTTGTTCCGGCACTACTCATGGAAGCCCGGATTCCTTCGCGGAAGAATGTTTCGGCGTCGCCGGGAGCCCCGAAGCGTAACGCGGCTTCGGCTCTGATAAAGTTGTACTCGGAGTAGAGCAGCAGCCGGGAGGGCGCGTCGCCGCCGTAGGTGATGGCCGTGCCCTGTATGCTTCCGTTCGCGAGCACGCCCGCGGGGTTGACGGCCGAGGCAGTGCCCTTGAGGTAGCTGTGCAGCCGCGAATATAGCGCTGACGGCGTGGCGTCCAGAATGGAAGAGCCCTTATACGAGGTGGAGTTGAACGGGAAGGGGATGAAATAGGCCGTCCGCCGGGGTCTTCCTTGGTATTCATCAGGTCCACCAGAAAGCGGTTGGGGAAAAACTGATCCCTGAACTGTCCCCCCTCTATGCTCGCCAGTGGGTTTTGCCGCTGCGCCTGGTTCAGGAACATCATCTGGAAGTTGTCGTCATTGGCCTTCATAAACTCTGCGCCACTGCTGATGAGAGCCCTGATCTGCTGGGAGGCAAAGGCCGGATCAGACTCACTGTAGTGCAAAAACATCCGCAGCTTCAGCGTATTGGCCAGCCGCTCCCATTTTACTTTGGAGGCCGCCCAAGTTGGGGCGGCATAGATGGTAGTAAAGCTGTTGGGCTCCAGCAGCGAGGTCGGCGCATTCAGATCCGCGATGCCTTCATCGAGGAGAGCAATCAGCTGGGGGTAAATGACGGCGTCGTCATCGTACTTCGGGTATTGGACCTCCCCAAATTTAAGCCCTTCGGTGTACGGCACATCGCCCCAAGCATCCACCGTTACCTGGTAGGTATAGGCTTTCAGGATTTTAGCGACCCCGGTGTAGTGGGGGCTGCCATTCTCCGTGGATACTTTAATCAGCTGCTCCAGATCGGCGAGAATACCCGCAAAAATAGAGTTCCATGTATTGTTTACATCTGAGTCGCTGATGGAGTAGCGCTCGTAGTTGGTGAAGGTGTTATTCAATACCGGCCCCTGCGCAGAAAACTGCTGCATGATCAGGTTGCTGTAGCGCATCAAATCGCTTACCCCATGAAGCCAATATTGGTAGTGGCGGCCGGAAGTATCTCGGTAGCACGGGCTACTGTGATGTTGTTCGGGTCATCGTTTACGTCGAAAAAGCTGTCACACGAGGGGAAAATCAACCCGGCCGACACCAGCGCGATGGATAGGATTTTAGGGTATTTCATGAGTGTGCGGTAACTGCAGGAAAGGAAAAGTTAGAAGGTAGCCCGTAAGCTGGCCCCGACTGTCCGGGCTACTGGCTGAATACCAAACTCCAGCCCGCGGGAGTTGCTCACTCCTTGCAAGTTCTGCTCCGGATCGAGGTGCGGATAGTTCGGCGCATGCACAAACAGGTTGCGGCCGTACAGCGATACCTGAAGCGCATCGATAAAGCCTACTTTGGACAGCAGCGGCTGGGGCAGGCTATAGCTCAGGTTCGCCTCGCGCAGCTTCACAAACGAGGCATCGTGTACGTAGCCGGCCCAGGCGACATACTTGCCGCGCAGGCCCCAGTAGTCCTGAGCCGTCACGTACACATCGTTGGGGCGGCCATCAGCCAACACCCCTTCGAACAGATAGGGCTTGTTCGGGGTGCCATCGGCGTTAAAGCGGGGGGACTCGGCCGTTTCCGCCGCCACCCCCTGAATCCGTAAATCACCCACCGTGCGGGACAGGATATCGCCTTTGTATTTCCAGTCGAGCAGGAAGGACAGGCTCAAGCCTTTGTAGCTGAAGGTATTGGTCAGGCCCATGGTAAACCGCGGATTCGGGTTACCAATTGCCGATACGCCGGGCGCCGTCAGCGGCAGCCCATTGGCCCCAATCCGGAGTCTTCCCTGCTCGTCCTTAAGGTAGTCGGTCGAGTAGATCAGGCCGTACTGCTGGCCGGCCACGGCCTGGGTGTTCGGGGACGTAAAGCCCCCAATGGTCAGTCTTTCCACGCCCGGGGCCAGCTCCTCGACCACGGTGCGGAAGGTGGTGAAGTTGAGAATAGACTCCCACTGGAAATTCGCCATTTTAATCGGGCTGCCCGACAGCAGCACCTCCAGCCCTTTGGTCGACAGCTTGCCGGCGTTGGTGATGGAGCTGGTAAAGCCAGAGGTCGCCGGCACGGGCACGGCGAAGATTAGGTTGCGGGTGTCTCTCTGGTACACCGAGGCATCGAGGTACAAGCGCTCCTTGAAGAAGCTCAACTCCGTGCCGAGTTCAATCTCCCGCGTAAACTCCGGCTTAATGTTCGGATTGCCGGCGGAATTGTTGTAGGTATAACCAGCTAAGCCATTAAAAGGAAAGTTAACCGTGGTGGAGCCCCAGCCATCGGCGGCGCTGGCCTGGCCCCAGTAGGTGCTGGTGCTGTACACGGCGGCCCCCTTGCCCACTTCGCCCACGTTGGCCCGAATCTTCGCGGAGGACAGGATGTTTCCTTTCAACTGGGGAAAGGCATCGGTCGGCACAAAGCTCACCGCTACCGCCGGATAGAAGATAGAGCGGTTGTCCTTGGTTAGGGTCGAGGAAAAGTCGTTTCTGCCTTTGATGTTCAGGGTGAGGAAGTTTTTGTAATCCAGAATAAAGTCACCGAAGAAACCCATCAGCCTCCGTTCCGTGATGCTGCCGGAAGGGTTATAAGACAGGAAGTTCTTTAGGTTATCAAACCCCGGCACCACGATACCCAGACCAACGGCGTTTATCGTGCTGCTGTAGTTGGATATCACCTCGTTGCCCAAGGTGGCTGTGAGGCGGAAGTTTTCCCCGAGGTTGCGGTTGCCCGTTACCGTGAGGTAGGAGTTAATGTCGCGGGAAAAGAGTTCGGCGTCCCGTATGCCTCCGGCGCCGGCCGAGTTGGTGTTGCCGTTGCTTCGGATGCCTTTGTCGTCAAAGCCTTTGCTACGCGTAGAAAACACGTCGCCTCCAATGCGGAAGTCGGCCCGCAGCCAGTCCGTAAAGTCATAAGCCAGGTTCACGTTACCGAATACCCTGTTCGTCTCGTCCGAGTAGGTCACGTGCTCGATGGCCCAGTAGGGTTGATCCTCGGCAGCAAACCAGCGTTGGTTGCCCAGCTCATCCTGGTAGGGCAAACCCGACAGGTTATAGCTGCGGGGCGTATAGATGCCGCGCCAGAGGGGATTGGAGCCTTGGTTGCCGGCCTGGGTGCGCTCCGAGCGGTTGTTGATGTAGTTGATGGAGGTGTTGACTGTCAGCTTGTCCGTTAAGCTCGTGCCCAGGTTGATGTTGAAGGAGTTTCGCTTCAGCTCATTGCCCGGGACCAGCCCCGTTTCATAGGTGTTGCCGTAGGAGATGCGGTAGTTGCTTTTGTCGCTCGCCCCGGAGAAGCTCAGGTTATTCTGCAGAAAGGCCGAGGTCTGCAGAATGTCGCGCACATTATTCGGGTAGGCTTGCAGCACCTCTTCCTCCCCAAACCAGTTGGTGACGGTCTGCCCGGTGATGCGCGGCCCCCACGAGCCGGGGACATTGTTAGCGTAGGTGCCGTTGTTGCCCTGGGCGTACTCATTCTGAAAGTCAGGAAACCGGTTTATCCGCCCGGCGCCGTAGTTGGAGGAAAAGGTAATCAGGTTCTTGGTACCCGCCTTCCCTTTTTTGGTGGTAATAAGGATAACACCGGACGCCGCCCGCGACCCGTAGAGCACGGTGGCTGCGGCGCCTTTCAGCACGCTGATGCTTTCGATATCGTCCGGGTTGATATCCGCCGCCCGGTTGGAGGTCGCTACCCCGGAGTTCACACTGTTGGCGCCCCCGCTGTTATCAATGGGCACGCCATCGATCACGAACAAGGGCTGATTGCTGCCCGTAATACTGGAAAAGCCCGAATGGTGATGTTGGAGCTGGCCAGCCCCCCCCGGTACCGGAGATCTGCACCCCGGCCACTTTGCCCGCCAGCGCATTGGTCACATCGGCTACGGGGGCCTTGGTGATCTGCTCGGCGCTGACCCCACTCACCCCGTACCCCAGCGATTTCTTGTCCCGTTCAATGCCGAAGGAAGTAACCACCACTTCCGAGAGCAGCTTCGAATCCTGGGCAATGGCGATATTGTACATGCTCTGCTGCGTGACGGGTATTTTCTGCGTCAAAAAGCCAATAAAGGACACAACCAGCGTGGCGCCCTCGGGGCCTGCAAGCTGAATTTGCCCCCACGTCGGTTTGAGTGCCTCTCGTGGTGCCTTCGATCACCAGCGTGACACCCGGCATGGGGAGTTGTCTTCCTTGGAAACAACGGTGCCGGTAATTTCTTTGTCTTGGGCTAGTGCCAGACGGCAAACGCTGAAGAACAGAAAAACCAAGAGTAGATGTCTTCTCATCATAAAATTCAGGTTAGGTTCTTGGAGGGAAGATATAGGATTAAGGGATATAAATGAGAAAATACGCTATATAAATAAGATCTATGCTTCCAGCCTGCTGCCCTGAACCTCTAGCTGTTTGCCCTCCGGGCTGAGGCGTGAGCGATTCTAAGAGAGCGTGGGGCAGTCAGGTGAAGCGACTAGTGAGGGGTAGCGCCGGATAGGCGTTCGGGGCATACTGAGCCCCACTGGTTCATGCTTTTTGATGCGCTATCCCTAGTTCGATCTGAAGTGGGCCGGCATTTGAGGCCATTCCGGCAGCTCAGCCTATTTACATGCTCCTTGTCGTCGAGGTGATCTAGTAGGTTCCCTGCAGGGAGTTCTGCAACAACCACAGAAGCTTATCGGACCCTACCGCAAAAGGTAATTTTACACCTCATCCGCTCGCGCGAAGTAGTCAACAGTCGTCCTTCCCTAGTCCGTCAGAATGAGCCCTGGCTGTAGAGTGGCCGTTCAGCGCAGGGAATCCTTCGGCGTTTTATTATAGAGAGCCTCTTGCTGCTCCCTGTTTAAGCCTTGATACGCCATCAGCTCTCGAGGGGTGGCTCTGGGCACAAACAAGATATGATTCCCCTACTGGGCATATCCCACCAGGGCCGTGTCGAGCACCACTTCATCGGCTTTGGTAATACGCACCTGCACGGTAAAGGTATCCGTATACGCTAGACAGAATCGCTCCAGTAAGAGCCGCGGCTTTTCCGGAAAGGAGTCAGTATAAATGATCGTCGAGTTAAACGCTACCCGGACCCGTTCGCCTTGGAAGAAGACACCCCCCACCTGAAAGTTTTCACATGCCTCCTCGGGCTGTTCTTGTCGGTGGCAGCTAGCGGCCAGCAAAGTTAGCAGCACGAGTCGGGGAAGGGCGTTGCGCATGAGCACTTTTTCTGGTTGTTTCATTAGGGTTTCTCAGTCGACAAGATAGACAGCCGTGTGGGTACTTGGCTCCGGGTATAAGCCCGTCAACGACGGTTCTATGTCTGTTGGTCTGAGTGGCCGAGGCATTATCCTATTCCCTCAGCTCCTCACTAGGCGATAGGGCCCAATAAGCGAAGGCTATCGGTAAATGGAATAAACGGAGTTTATAAGATTGGTAGCGGAGCTATTACTCCTTTTACGTGTTGTAAACGACCGTGGCTGTTGCAGAAGTATCTGAGGAATAGGGTGCTCGTATACAGTGGATGCAGGGCCAGAAACAGTTCCACGATAAAGTCAGCACGCACTTTCGCCTTTCGGAACGGGTGCCGACGCAGAATTTATATCGTCGCTTACGCGACAGGGTAAACTGGGATTTTCTGCGCCTGCAGATCCGGCCCGTCTACAGCCACACGGGCCAGCCCTCGCTCGACCCGGTCGTGTTCTTCAAGCTCGTGCTGGTCGGACGCCTGGAAAATATCCTTAGCGACCGACGCTTAATCGAGCAGTGCGCGCCGCGCCTGGATATTCTCTACTTTCTGGGCTACGAAGTCGACGAAGAATTACCCTGGCACTCGACGATTAGCCGCACCCGTCAGCTGTACCCCGCGGCCGTATTCGAGCACCTCTTTGACCACGTATTTGCCCAGTGCGTGGCCGCCGATACGCAGGTCGTGGACTCGGCCCGGTCAAAGCTGCCGCTTCCCTCGATAGCCTGCGCGAGAAGCCCGCAAGCGCCGTCCCTCCGTTGAGGGTAGCGGATGAGCAAGTGGATCCGGCGCCAGCAGTTGCCGTGCGCTCGGCCCCCGCTCACCAGCTGCGCCGCGAGGTGACCCGGCGGGCGAAGCGGCAAGCCGCACCAGGTGGGCTCGGGGCCCGCCACCCCAAAGCCCAGTTGCTGAGCAATAAAACCCACTACAGTCCCACCGACCCTGAAGCGCGTATTTCGGTCAAGCCGGGCAAAGCGCGCGCCCTGAATTACCTCTGTAGTGTGGCCGTGGATACGGCCAGGGGCAGCATTAGCCACATCCAAGCGGACTTTGGCGACCGTCGCGACAGCACGCACTTGCCTGAGTTGGTGCCACGGCTGCAAACCCGGCTAGTGGCCAACGAGTTAACGCTGCGCGACTTCGTAGCCGATACGGGCTACTCCAACGGCTTTAACTATGCCTTCCTCGAACAGCGGGCTATTACGCCCTGGATTCCGGTTTTTGGTCACTATAAGCCAGCCCCAGAAGGCTTTAGCTATGAGGCGGCAGTAGATGCCTTTCGCTGTCCAGCGGGCAAGTCACTCCCTTTTCGCAACTACGCGACTAGCCAAGATGGAAACTGGGTCAAGAATTACCGGGCGGCTTATCAGGACTGCCAGCAGTGCCCCTTAAAGATGCGTTGTACGCCGGCAGCGCCCCAACAGAAGTTTGTGCGCTCGGCCTTTGACGCGGCTTATCGTCGCGCCTGGCATCGGCAGCAGAGTCGGGCAGTTCAACGGATGCGTCGGGTCCGGCAGCGCACGGTCGAACCCGTTTTTGGGAGCCTGCTGCAGCACTACGGGCTGCGACGGGTCGGCACCAAGAGCCGGGCAGCGGCGCATAAGACTATGTTGCTGAGTGCTATCGCCTACAACCTGAAGAAGCTGCTCAAGCACCGGCCTACCCAGTGCCTGAGCCTGGCAGTAGCCCTGCCCAAACCGCCTCCCCCACCGGGTGCCCTCCCGTTGCAGCGGCGAACACGTAGGTATTACCGTAAATGCCAGCCAGCTAAACACGAGGACAACGGAAAAAGCAGAGTTCTGCAACAGCCACGACCTTCCACCACTTGTAAAAGCTTGGTGAGGTCCGATAAGGTTGGGTACTTGGTGCCAAACGTTGGCAGTATGCTGAGAGCGGGTTAGTTAAGCTTCCATCCGTGGCCAACGAGGGGCCGGCCATTTGCCTGTTGAACGCTCATCCTTGTCACTACAACTTAGTAGGTTCCCCGCTGAGCATTTTGCAACAGCCACAGCAGCTATATAAACCTTTATTATTTATTCTTATCCGCTAAGGCCTCCATCTAAATATTCGTTAAAGAGCTGCTGACGTGCATTCCAAACTCCCCAGGTTTAGCCACCTAGTTCGTAATTAGTATCCGGCAGCTCAGAGACAGTTTTGACGCTTGAAAACGTGTAGATACTTTACCCTTGCTCCAATGCCTGCTCCAAATCAGCTAATAACTCTTCTTTCACCTCAATGCCCACTGATAAGCGCACCAAGCCCACAGTGATACCTAGTCGCTGCTGCTGCTCAGGGCGGAGGGACCGGTGCGAGGTACTGAGTGGATGTGAGAGTGACGAATCAACTCCTGCCAGCGATGGTGCAAACGGAAAGCGCAGTGAGCGACGCATAAATTGATTCACCAACTTCTCATCATCAGGCAAACGGAAGGAAAGCATACCTCCGAACTGAGTCCCGCCTTGACGAGCGGCAAGTTGGTGCTCTGCATGGCTTGGTAAACCCGGATAATTGACTTCTTGTACGACTGGATGGCGGTCAAGCATCTCAGCTATAGCTTGCGCATTAGAGCTGTGCTCCTTCACACGCAGGCGCAGCGTTTTGAGCCCTCGCACTGCCAGCCAGCTCTCCATCGGACTTAGAGTTAAACCCAGAGTCATTCCAATCTGGCGGAGGCGAGCAGCTGTTTCGGTGGTGGCGGCAACTACTACCCCAGCCGTTACGTCGGAATGGCCAGCCAGGTATTTAGTTACGCTGTGCAACGTAATATCAGCACCATACTCGATAGGGCGAGTGAGTAGAGGCGTAGCAAACGTATTGTCAATAACCAGCTTTACGCTATGCTGATGGCACTCTTCGGCCAGAGCCTTCAGATTTACCACGCGCAACAACGGGTTACTCATAGTTTCGGCCAGCAACAGGCGGGTGCGGGGTTGCAGATGCGGCTTTAGATCGTAAAGCTCCTCGAAAGGCACATAGCTCACCGAAATTCCCAGGCGACTTAGTTCCAGATTCAGCAGGGCCGCTGATCCACCATAGATATCAGCCGCGCAAAGCACATGGTCGCCGGCTTCGCAGTAAGCTAAAATGGCTGCCAGGATAGCCGCCATGCCGGAGCCCGTTGCAATTGCCCCCTGCCCACCTTCCAGCCGGTTCACTGCCTCGGCCAGTTCATCGGAGTTAGGGTTACCATTCCGTGAATACATGTAGCGGCTGCCGGGCTCATCGAAATACTGTGCTATGCCATCCAGATCCTCAAATTTGAAAACCGACGTTTGATAGATGGGGGTGATTTTGGGATGGATATGCATACAGAATGATGTTGCCGAATCTCGGGATACAGGGACTGTGGGGGGCAAAATTAGACCGGTCTTGAGCTAGTAGCTCTTCCTCAAGAATGGTTAAAGGAAGCAGGATCAACCAAAAACAAAAAAGCCTTTCCTGGCAAAGGAAAGGCTTTTTACTACTACATAAACCAGCTTAGGCAACTACGCCTTCAGCCAGCACGATAACATTGTTGCGCAGCACTTCTACCACGCCACCTTCGATGCGGAAGGATTCGCGGCCCGTAGCGCTGTTCACGTTGATGCTACCCGCCTGTAAGGCACTGATAAGGGGAGCGTGGTTGTTAAGCACTTCAAAAAGTCCATCCGCCCCTGGAAACTGAGCCGAAGTGACCTCACCCGCAAATATTTTCCGGTCTGGCGTGATGATTTCTAAATGCATGTCAGTTGAATTGTTGAATAGCTGAATGGTTAATCGTTCGACGAGTAGTACCGAGCAATCAACCATTTAGCCATTCATCTCTTTAAAACAGTTATTTCGCTTCAGCAATTAGACGCTCACCTTTTACAACGGCATCCTCGATAGTACCAACGAGGTTGAAAGCTGCTTCAGGTAGGTGGTCGTGCTTGCCGTCGATGATTTCGTTGAAGCCGCGGATAGTGTCTTTGATATCAACCAACACACCCTTCAAACCAGTGAACTGTTCAGCTACGAAGAAAGGCTGCGACAGGAAGCGCTGCACACGACGAGCGCGGTTTACGACCTGCTTATCTTCCTCCGACAGCTCATCCATACCAAGGATGGCGATGATGTCCTGCAGTTCTTTGTAGCGCTGCAGAATCTCTTTCACGCGCTGGGCGGTGTTGTAGTGCTCCTCACCCAGAACTTCAACGGACAGAATGCGCGAGGTAGAGTCAAGTGGGTCAACGGCAGGATAAATGCCAAGCTCAGCAATCTTACGCGACAATACCGTCGTGGCATCCAAGTGAGCGAAGGTATTAGCCGGCGCTGGGTCAGTCAAGTCATCGGCAGGCACATATACGGCCTGTACCGACGTGATAGAACCACGCTTGGTAGAAGTAATGCGCTCCTGCATGGCACCCATTTCGGTGGCCAGCGTGGGCTGGTAACCTACGGCCGAAGGCATACGACCCAACAAAGCCGAAACTTCCGAACCAGCCTGGGTAAAGCGGAAGATGTTGTCAATAAAGAACAGGATATCGCGGCCTGAACCAGTACCGTCGCCATCGCGGAAGCTTTCAGCAATGGTAAGACCTGACAGGGCCACGCGAGCACGGGCTCCGGGCGGCTCGTTCATCTGACCGAATACGAGGGTAGCCTGCGACTTAGCCAGCTCCGTCTCGTCTACTTTCGACAAGTCCCAGCCACCTTCTTCCATGGAGTGCTTGAACTCGGCGCCGTAACGGATGATGTCCGACTCAATGAATTCGCGCAGCAAGTCATTTCCCTCACGAGTACGCTCGCCTACACCAGCAAACACCGACAGACCGGAATAAGCCTTCGCGATGTTGTTGATCAGCTCCTGAATCAGTACGGTTTTGCCTACGCCAGCACCACCGAACAAACCAATTTTGCCACCTTTTACATAAGGAGCCAACAGGTCGATTACCTTGATACCGGTGAAGAATACTTCCGACGTCGTAGCCAGATCCTCAAACGGAGGAGCCGAGCGGTGAATTGACATCGGTCCGTTGCTATCAGGCTGACGAATGCCGTCAATGGCTTGGCCAATTACATTGAACAAGCGGCCTTTTACGCCTTCACCAGTCGGCATCGAGATGGGCGAACCCAAGTCGCGCACAATGGCACCGCGGGTCAGACCCTCAGTCGAGTCCATGGCGATGGTGCGCACCCGGTCTTCGCCTAAGTGCTGCTGGCATTCGAGGATAACGACCTGGCCGTTGTCTTTTATGACTTCGAGCGCGTCGAGAATGTTGGGGAGGCGCGTGTCATCACCGGCGAAGCTTACGTCCACTACGGGACCAATTACTTGGGTGATTTTGCCGTTATTCGCCATTGGAGGTCTTTATATAGATGGGTGGCAACGTTTTCAGGCCGCAAAACTACGGCTTAATCCCCGCTTTGCCAAAGCTCGCGTGAGCGGAAAGTTTGTGCAGTGCTGGAGTATTGACAATCAGGCACTCAAGACGCTTTAAACCCAATATTTGCCCCCCAGCCCCAGAAAATATTTTAAAAAATATTCGATTAGAATTTGCCCCGAATTATTCGCCTCGTACATTTGCACACCCAAACGGCATTGCCACTGGGGACTTTGTCCGATGGTGTAACTGGCAACACGCTTGATTTTGATTCAAGAAAGTCCAGGTTCGAGCCCTGGTCGGACAACTACTTGTAACGCGAAAGGCGCTGATACTTCCCCCGGGAGGAATCAGCGCCTTTCGCTTTTTAGTTTAGCCTTTTCGGCCTTTTCGCTTTATAATCGGCTATTTTTACTTATCGCTCCCTTCTGCTTAGCTCAGCCATATAGCGTCTCCTGTTTACCTTTGCACACTCCGCTGATTCCCAACTGAATTAAACTCATGTCCCAGCAGGTTAAACTTTTCGCAGGCAACGCCTCGCACGAACTCGGTGAGAAAATTGCCGCCGCTTATGGCACCCAACTCGGTGATCTGAGCCTTCAGCGCTTCGCCGACACTGAACTGGGACCAAGCTTCAACGAAAGCGTCCGGGGATGTGCCGTGTTCCTGATTCAAAGCACGTTTCCGCCGGCTGAGAACCTGATGGAACTCATGCTGATGGTAGACGCCGCCAAACGTGCCTCTGCCGCCTCCGTTACCATCGTGATGCCCTACTATGGCTACGCCCGCCAAGATCGTAAGGATAAGCCGCGCGTGAGTATCGGGGCTAAAGTGGTAGCCGACTTCATCCAAAGCGTAGGCACCGACCGCCTGATGACGTGTGACCTGCACGCCGGCCAGATTCAAGGCTTTTTCGATATTCCCGTTGACCACCTTGATGGTTCGGCCATGTTTGTGCCTTATATCAAGTCGCTGAACTTAGAAAACCTCATTTTCGCCTCCCCTGACGTGGGTGGTGTGGTGCGTACCCGCGCTTTTGCCAAGCGCTTCGGGGCCGAAATAGTGGTGTGCGACAAAACGCGTTTGCGGGCCAATGAAATTGCCTCGATGCAGGTGATTGGCGACGTGACCGGGCAAGATGTCGTTCTGGTCGATGATATTGTAGATACGGCTGGCACCATCTGCAAAGCGGCTGAATTGCTGCTAGAGCGTGGTGCGCGCTCAGTGCGCGCTGTTATTACACACCCTGTGCTCAGCGGCCCGGCCCACGACCGCATTCGCAACTCCGTGCTGGAAGAACTGGTGGTATCCGACACGATTCCGTTGCGGCAGGAGAACCCAAAAATCCGGGTGATATCGTTGGCTGATTTGTTTGCCCACGCTATTCGCAACGTCGTGACGCACGAGTCGATCAGCTCGCTCTTTACCTGATAGTTGGGCCGTGGTGCTTTGTTTCTATTAGCGGCGCGGCCTTTTACACACTATATATCAAGTCCTTTTTAGTTAACGGACTTAAACCGTATCTTTGCGGCCCCATTAATTGATGGGAGCAAAAAATACTTTTTCCAAAAACACTCTTTTTATGAAAAGCTTAGAGATTGTAGGGTTTAAAAGAGCGAATCTCGGCAAGAAAGAGGCAAAGCAGCTGCGTCTTGATTCTTATGTTCCGTGCGTAATGTACGGTGCAGGAGAGCAGGTACACTTCTCGGCTCCTGCCATTCTCTTCCGCGAATTGCTGTACACGCCTGAAGTACACATCGTTGATTTGAACGTAGAAGGTACCATCTACCGTGCTATCGTGCAGGACGCTCAGTTTCACCCCGTGAACGAGATGCTGCTGCACGTTGACTTCCTGCAATTGCAGGATGGCAAAGAGGTAAAAATGGACATCCCTGTTAAGTACATCGGCACTTCGCCCGGCGTACAGCAAGGTGGTAAGCTGATCTCGAAGCTGCGTAAGGTAAAGGTGAAGGCGCTGCCCGAAAACCTGCCCGACTATGTAGAGGTGAACATCTCGGACCTCGAGCTAGGTAAGTCTATCAAAGTAAGCAAGGTGCAGCCTACCAACTACACTATTCTTACTAACCCCCTTGCTCCTATCGCTACCGTGGCTATCCCACGTGCGCTGAAAGGTGCAATGGCCGGCGGCGACAAGTAAGCCCCCGCCACAGATTTTATAATCCGTTCGATTATCTAAAGAAAAGCCCCCAGAAATATTCTGGGGGCTTTTCTTTAAATGATTTAAGCCCTAAAACAAGACTGAATATTCGTCAATCTTGTGTTACCGATTTAATTCATGATTCAATGAAATACCTGGTTTTATGCCTCGGCAATATTGGTCCGGAATACGCCGACACGCGTCATAATATCGGATTTATGGTGGCCGATTATCTGGCACAAAAACACGAGGCGCGGTTTGAAATAAATCGGTACGCGTTTGTGACGGAAATCAAGCATAAAGGCAAAACCTTCGTGCTGGTAAAGCCCACAACGTACATGAATCTGAGTGGTAAAGCGGCGGCGCATTATCTGACCAGCTTGAAGCTTGAGAAGGAGCAGATGCTGGTTGTGACGGACGATTTGGCGCTACCGTATGGCAAGCTGCGCCTGAAAGGAAAAGGCTCGGCTGGGGGGCATAATGGCTTGAAATCCATTCAGGAAACGCTGGGCACGGACGAATACGCCCGCCTGCGTTTTGGGGTTGATGCTAACTTTCCCAAAGGTCGGCAGGTGGATTATGTACTCAATCCATTTTCGGCCGATGAGCAAATCGACTTGCCGCTGCGCATTGAAAAAGCCGCTGAGGCTGTGCTGGCGTTCGGCACGCTAGGCATTGAGCGCGCTATGAACGTGGTCAATGTGAAATAACACCTTCGCAGACGCGACTGAAACCCTATAAGGCGGTTGACTTTAAGCATTTAAACCCAAAAAAGCCCCCAGCGCTAGTGCTGGGGGCTTTTTTGGGTTTAAGCTGAAAAGCTTGCTGAGAACAGCGTGTCTACATTACGCCGCTACCGGGCCGCACTTGCTGGCCGGGCTGCATGAGGGCCAATGAGCCGTCGGCGTTTTCGGCCAGCAGCAGCATGCCCTGCGACTGAATACCTTTTATCTCTCTGGGAGCCAAATTTAGCAACACCAACACCTGTTGTCCGACCAGTGCTTCCGGAATAAACGACTCGGCAATGCCGCTCACAATGGTGCGCTGCTCCAGCCCGGTATCCACCGTGAGTTTGAGGAGCTTTTTGGTCTTGGCAACTTTCTCAGCGGCCGTGATGGTGCCTACGCGCAAATCCATGCGGCTGAACTCATCAAACGACACGTTATCCTTGGCGGGAGCCGTTACAGCGTTTGCTAATTCGTTGGCTTTTTTGGTATCGAGCAGCTTTTGTACTTGCGCCTCTACCGTAGCATCTTCAATCTTTTCAAACAGCAGAAATGCCTCGTTCAGTTGATGTCCGACAGGCAGAGCATCGGCGTTGCCAGCAGCGGTCCAGGGGCTTTTTCGGTGTTCAACATACTCCCCAAACGTGCCGCTGTGCTGGGCAGAAAAGGCTCCATTAATGTTGTCAGGCTAGCTGTAATTTGCAGCCCAATATTTAGGATAGTTCCTACCCGCGCCTCATCCGTTTTGATGAGTTTCCACGGCTCCGTATCTGCCAGATATTTATTGCCCAAACGCGCCAAATTCATCAGCTCATTCAGCGCATCACGGAAGCGGTAATTTTCAATTAGCTGACCAATACGCGCCGGAAAATCGGCTAATTGCTGGAGCACTTCCTGGTCAAATTCAGTAAGCTCATTTCGCGCCGGAATTTGTCCCCCAAAGTACTTATGCGTGAGCACAACGGCACGATTTACGAAGTTGCCGAGCGTGGCTAACAGCTCGTTATTATTGCGCGCCTGAAAATCTTTCCAGGTGAAATCGTTGTCTTTATTTTCGGGAGCATTCGCGCACAATACGTAGCGCAAAACATCAGCACGACCGGGGAAATCCTGCAAATATTCGTGCAGCCACACGGCCCAGTTGCGTGAGGTAGAAATTTTGTCGCCTTCAAGATTCAGGAACTCATTGGCGGGCACGTTATCGGGCAAAATATAGTCGCCGTGCGCTTTGAGCATGGCCGGAAATATAATGCAGTGAAACACGATATTATCCTTGCCGATAAAGTGCACCAGCTTCGAGCCGCTGTCTTTCCAGTAAGTTTCCCAGGTGTCGGGCAGCAGGTCTTTAGTAGCGGAAATGTAGCCGATGGGTGCATCAAACCACACGTACAGCACCTTGCCTTCCGCGCCTTCTACCGGCACGGGCACGCCCCAATCGAGGTCGCGGGTAACGGCGCGCGGGTGCAGGCCCTGGTCGATCCAAGACTTGCATTGGCCGTACACGTTGGCTTTCCAGTCGTTTTTATGGCCTTCCACAATCCATTCACGCAGCCAGGGCTCATATTGATCGAGAGGCAAGTACCAGTGCTTGGTTTCGCGCAGCACCGGGTTGTTGCCACTTAGCATGCTGCGCGGATTGATTAGTTCAGTGGGGCTGAGCGAAGTGCCGCACCGCTCGCACTGGTCGCCGTAGGCGTTTTCGTTGCCGCAGTTGGGGCACGTACCCACGATATAACGGTCGGCCAAAAATTGGTTGGCCTGCTCATCATAATACTGCTGCGACGTTTGCTCGATGAATTTTCCTTCCTCGTAAAGCTTGCGAAAAAAACCGCTCGAAACTTCGCGGTGCGTAGCCGAGGAAGTGCGCGAATAGATATCGAACGACACACCAAAATCGAGGAAAGAATCTCGAATCAGCGCGTGATATTTATCCACCACCTGCTGCGGCGTAACACCCTCTTTTTGCGCCCGAATAGTAATAGGCACACCGTGTTCATCGGAGCCGCAAATAAACTTTACATCGCGGCCGGCACTGCGCAGGTAGCGCACATAAATATCGGCTGGCAAATAAACACCTGCCAAGTGACCAATATGCACCGGACCATTGGCATAAGGCAAAGCAGCAGTAACGGTATAACGTTGAAAGTCAGAAGACATAAGAAGAAGCTAAACCCAAAAAGGGATTCGAAAGAAAGAAGTGAAATGGCTGTACTCAGGTAGCATTTGGGTACAAAGAAAAGTTTAAATACAAGGATAAATCAGCTTAATAAAACAATAACGAATTGGACATAGTAAATACGGCTATATTTGATTGAATAGGTCGAATGATTTCAAGGAAATTACAGGCAATCTATCTAACCCTCACCTGCTTCCACCATGAAAAAATCAGAACAGGAGAAATCCGCTAAAAAGGCTAAAAAAGAGTCAGCTCCAAAAGCATCGAAGGCGGAGCGCAAAGCGGCAAAATCAACGATGCAAGCGACCAAGTCGCTGAACGACGACCGCACCGTGGAGAAAGCCAGTCAGAAAAAGGCACTCAAATCGGCGGCCAAGCAACTTCAGAAAGAACTGGATACGCGGGTAAGCGATGTAGTGAAACGCATTCGCAAAGAAACGAAAGCTAAGCTGAAAGAAGTAGTGAAGGAAGCTACGCGACGGCTGGATCAGGACACGGAGCGCATGTTTGAGGAAGCCCTGCACACGATAGTACGTCATTACGACTCAGCCGACACGACAACTGACACCCCAGTTGCTGCTGCGCCTACTCGTACGACGGACGTACGTAACCGCAAGCCAGCACCGAAGCCGTCCGTAACAACGAACAAGGATGGCAGTCCTCGTAAAAGCCGCGCCACTTTGCAAGCCACAGCAAGCACAGCGGCTTCGTCTAATGGCAGCTCACGCCGACCCAGCGCCAGCGCGCGCAAACCAGTAGCCACAACCGCTAAAACAAGCCGCAAGCCGGCCGCCGAAACGCCGGCTCCGGGCGCCGACACCAACGGTGCCAGCTAATTTTACTACCCCAATTAACAGGACGTAGAAAAGCCCCCAGCAAGTATTTCGCTTAGCTGGGGGGCTTTTTTTACGCTTTACCATTATTTTAGAAACCCGGCCGACGAATGGTATCGGCGGGGGCACCGCGCAAGCGGCGCAGTCGCGTTTCGGGCGTGCTGGTGTTAGGGTTGTTGGTGTTCACGTTTTCGATCCGCTGCCGGGAGTTGGTTCCGGCCGCCTGCTCACCCAGCTCCACCCGGCCGGGCGTTGCGTCGGGCACGGCAGCACGAGTGCCGATTCCGCTATTGTAAGCCGCCTGCCGGTCGGCATCCGTCCGAATTTCAGTGGGCAGCGGGGCGCGGTCAACTTCGGCTGCCTGCTCCTGGGTGGCAGTGCAAGCGACGCCCAGAAACAGCAAGCTACCCAGCCAAAAGGCGCGGTAAGGCAAGCCTAAACGATACGTAAACATAGATTTTGACTGAATGCTGGTTCGGCGGCGAGCCTGCATTCTTACAACGCAACCCAACAGCATTAAGTTGGACTTAGCCAGCGCCCGCTTCAGAAGAGTAATGCGGGGCGCGCTGGGGGCTTTTTTGAAAGGACTTACTGCTTCTTAAAATTCATCGCCGCCGAGTTCATGCAGTACCGAAGCCCCGTAGGGTTGGGGCCGTCGTCGAAGACGTGACCAATGTGGCCACCGCACTTGGCGCACACAATCTCGTCGCGCGACATGCCGTAGCTATTATCCTTCTGCACTTTCACGCTGGCCGCGGTGGCCGGAGCAAAGAAGCTGGGCCAACCCGTGCCCGACTCAAATTTGGTGGCTGAGTTGAATAATAAGTTGTTGCAGCCGGCGCAGTGATACACACCTTTTTCGTGGTTGTCGTTGTACTTATTAGCAAAAGGCCGCTCCGTACCTTGCTCGCGCAACACCTTAAATTGCTCAGGACTAAGCAGTTTTCTCCATTCCGCCTCCGTTTTGCGAACTGCAAATTCATCGGCTTTGTTGGTCATGGGCTGGGCCGTTGGATATGCTTTGGCAGCAGCGCCGGGATCGGTAGCTGCCTGAGCCTTAGCGGTTGCCAGCCCGTCTTTTTTCTGCGAGCAAGCAGTGCCCAACGTCAAAAAAGAAAAAGCCAGAATAAGGGCGGAGTTACGCATCAGGGGAAAGTGAGGGAAGTGTAAAACTGAAACAGATGAGTGGCGCGCCATTGCGGCAGCCACTGGCATAACATACGCTACCGGGCTTGGGTTCGGTTCGTGGGAGCGGGTGCTATTTCAGTTTCAAACAGTTAACATTTTCGTCACACTCATTTATCCGCTGACAATTGCGTACCTTTGCGCCCGCAAAAACCTTTGTATGCAGAACATTCGGAATATCGCAATTATTGCGCACGTTGACCACGGCAAGACGACGCTCGTGGACAAAATCATTCACGCCTCTAAGCTATTCGATGAGCACCAGCACTTCGACGACCTGATCCTGGACAACAACGATCTGGAGCGCGAGCGGGGCATTACCATCGTCTCCAAGAACGTATCGGTTCGTTATAAGGACGTCAAGATCAACATCATCGATACGCCTGGTCACGCCGACTTTGGTGGTGAGGTAGAGCGCGTACTGAAGATGGCCGACGGCGTGTTACTGCTCGTGGATGCCTTCGAAGGCGCCATGCCCCAGACCCGCTTCGTACTGGGCAAAGCCATTGATTTGGGCCTGAAGCCTATCGTGGTAGTAAACAAAGTGGACAAGGAAAACTGCCGCCCCGATGAGGTGCACGAGCAGGTTTTCGACCTCATGTTCAACCTCGGCGCTTCGGAAGATCAGCTTGACTTCGTGACCCTTTATGGTTCATCGAAGCAAGGCTGGATGAGCACCGACTGGAAAGTAAAGACCGACAACATCATTCCGCTGCTCGACGCGGTGGTTGCTTCTATTCCTCCCGCGCCTACTTTGGACGGCACGCCCCAGATGCAGGTGACTTCGCTCGACTATTCGTCGTTCGTGGGCCGCATCGCCATTGGTCGCGTACACCGCGGCACGCTGAAAGAAGGCGCCAACATGAGCCTGGTGAAGCGTGACGGCACTATCAAGAAAGTAAAAATCAAGGAGCTACATGTGTTCGAAGGCTTGGGCCGGAACAAGGTTGCGGAAGTTAGCTCGGGCGAAATCTGCGCCGTAACGGGCATTGAAGGTTTCGACATCGGTGATACGCTGGCGGATGCCGACAACCCCGAAGGCCTGACCGTTATCAGCATCGACGAGCCGACGATGAACATGTTGTTCACCATCAACAACTCGCCCTTCTTCGGTAAGGAAGGCAAGTTCGTGACCTCGCGCCATTTGCGTGACCGTCTGTTCAAAGAAACCGAGAAAAACCTTGCGCTGCGCGTAAAGGAAACCGATAAGGAAGATACATTTTTGGTGTACGGCCGCGGTATTCTTCACTTGTCGGTACTGATCGAGACGATGCGTCGTGAAGGCTTTGAATTGCAGGTGGGTCAGCCCCAGGTGCTGTTCAAAGAAGATGACAATGGCAACCGCCTGGAGCCAATCGAGCACTTGGTAGTTGATGTGCCAGAGGAAACTGCTGGTAAGGTTATCGAGCTGGTGACGATGCGTAAGGGCGACCTGACCATCATGGAGCCGAAAGGCGACTTGCAGCATTTGGAGTTCAACATTCCGGCCCGTGGCCTGATTGGCTTGCGTAACAACGTGCTGACGGCTACGGCTGGTGAGGCCATCATGAACCACCGCTTCCTGAGCTACGAGCCCTATAAAGGCGTAATTCCGGGTCGTATTGCTGGTTCGCTGATTTCGATGGATACGGGTGCCGGCACCGCGTATACCATCGATAAGATGCAGGACCGCGGCGAGTTTTTCGTTGATCCGGGCGAGGAAGTGTACGCTGGCCAGGTTATCGGTGAGCACACTCGTCCTAACGATTTGACCATCAACATCCAGAAAGGCAAGAAGCTCACCAACATGCGTGCTTCCGGCTCCGACGACAACGCCAAGATTATCCCGAAGCGTCAGTTTTCGCTGGAAGAGGCCATGGAATACATTCAGAAAGACGAGTATCTGGAAGTAACGCCTAAGTCGGTGCGGATGCGTAAGATTCTGCTGGACGAAAACGAGCGTTTGCGCTCAGCCAAGAAGGTAGACTAGTTTCTGCCAACATTATCTCTCCCTCAGAAGGGCGCAGCCAGTGGTTGCGCCCTTCTGTTGTTTCAAGGCCAGCGGCAGACATTTCGCTTAGTCCGGCTGTTATGAAGCAGTACGCGTTATTATGTCCTCTCCTATTTTGTTGAAATCAGCGCCAAAAAGCCCCCAAGCCTGCCCCTGATGCGGCAGCGGTGGAGCCAGTTGCTCTTTGCACACTGGCCCGTGGAGCCTGACTTGTTGCGGCCGTATCTGCCGGCACGGCTGGAGCTGGACTTGTTTGACGGGCAAGCGTGGCTGGGCGTGGTGCCATTTACCATGAGCCACATTCGGCCGCTGGGCTTGCCGGCTGTGCCGGGACTGCATCATTTGCATGAGCTGAATGTGCGCACCTATGCGCGCCTCGATGGTGTGCCGGGTGTCTGGTTTCTCTCGCTGGATGCCTCGTTGGCGCTGGGCGTGTGGGCGGCGCGCACGTTTTTCCATCTACCTTACCTGCACGCCCGCATGAGCCTGACGCAGACCGGCCCCACCCTGCGCGCCACCGCTGAGCGCACGCACCGGGACATTGCCCCCGCAACATTCGCGGCTACATGGACGCTGGGCGAAGCTTTGCCCGCGTCGCGGCCCGGCACGTTGCAGTATTTTCTCACCGAGCGCTACTACCTGTACACCGCCGGACCAGACTTGAAGGAAGAGGTGCACAACAACAACCTTTGGCGAGGCAAACTCTATCATGAACCGTGGATGCTGCGCGAGGCCAGCCTGTGCGAATGGGAATCTAACTTAGTAGAAAGTCATGGCTTGCCGACACCTAGTGGTGAGCCGCTCCTTCATGCCGCCGACCCCTTGGACGTGTGGGTGCAGGAGTTCAAACGGGTGTAATTTCCGGCTGATTTGCCCCCCAGTTGTGAAGTAACAAGCCGCTGATACGATATACACAAAGGGCTTACTTGCTTATACAAGCAAGTAAGCCCTTTGTGTATATCGTACGGTCAGGAGAAATTAGTGGCCCTGATCCGACTCATGACCCAGCACCGTCAGGCGCACCGGGCGCGAAGTTACTTTGTGCTTGGCTGCGGTGCTCAGGTCGCTGACCTTGATCTGGTGTACTTCGCCCAGGGAAGGCACGGCGATGTAAGCAAATTTCTCCGTGGCTTCCAGCATGGGCTTATAGGCGTCTGCGGCTGGGGTGGCTGGAATCACCGAGTTCTCTCTTTTGAGGGCGCCCGTAGCCAGATCGTACACGCGCAGCTTGCCGTCCAGGGTAAGCACGTGCAGGTTGTTGCCGGCGTAGTCGGGCTTGCACTGGAAGGCATCCGCGCCGGCGTAGATAGGCGTGATTTTGTCAGTTGTGATATCAATCAGGTAAGCGCCTTTCGTGGCCACGTAGCCGATGTATTTCTTGGCTCCTTTGGCGTAATAGATAGTTCCCAGGCGGAAAGCTCCGAAATCGGCCGGGTTCAAAATCAGGCGCTGCTCACCCGAGGCCTTTACGACCAATACGCTGCCGCTGGTGTTAGCCGTGGTGGTCCAGCAACCAAATACAGCGTTGCTACCATCGGTGGCATTGCCGTGGATATTACCTGTTTCCAGCTTGGCGGCCTGTACCTCAGCCCCGGCTTTGTTAATGATTTTGACGCTGGTGGGGCTTGCGCCACTAGCCTTGGCCATCGTAACGGCGTAGTTGCCATTGTCGAACTGGGCCATGGCGCCGTGGTGTGGCAGCAAGCCCACGTTTATTGCCTTGAATTTGGCCCCCGCCACATGAAATTCGACGTCATTGCCTACGCTCAGGGTTCCGTCGCCGTCGTTGAAAATCAGCGACTCCGTGCCTTTGCTCTTAAAGTGGGAAGGTCTCGCGCCCGTGGACGAAATGGCACCCCATTTAGGAGTTCCTTTCACATCTATATGGTCGTCGTGCGACTCCAGACCCGTATCGAACATCTCTACTAGGTTCTGATTGGCGTACATCACCGCCGCAAAGCGCCCTGAGGCGGTGGGGTAGAGGGTGGCTAGCGGAAACTTCGCGTTGAATGACTCAATGGCGGCCGTGGCGGGCGTAAGCTGAGTGAGAGTAGCCGCCTGTTCATCGGCTATCAGGACGCGCACAAAACGATATTCCTTACCAGGATCCGTGCTGGGCCTGGTGCTCAGTTCTTGATCATCATCGCAGGAAGTAAATACTGTTGCCGCCAAAATGGCTAAAGCAATTTTGGCAGAGAGAAAGTGGCGCATTGGTATTAGATAAAAGTGGCTTAATAAAATTGAATGGCTTTTATGCAACAATGCTGCAAGATGAGGCAAACTAAATATAATTGCAACATTGTTGCATAAAATATTCTGAGAATTCCATTACCCCCGCTTATCATCTATTTGACCACAAACGCTATTCTTACAGTGAACAATGACGATTAAGAAGATAAATACCAGTAGGACAGCTAAGAAATTACTAGGCTAATCCCTCACCATTATTCTTCTTACACAAGCTAATGACAGCCATAACTTGGCGCCTTACTACCCTGCTTGTAGCAGAATAACTGCTGAAGCCTTATCAGATGTGTGACTAGGTAAAATCAGTACAGGGTACAAGCAGCAGTTTTACCCCGATGGGCTATTCGCACTGCAGTGAAGTGGCAGGGAACAAACTTTTAAGTTAAGCCGAATAATATATAACCATCCAACAGTAGCTTGCAGTATGAACCATATACCTTTTGCTGCTAGCCTATTTTTACTTATTGTGTCGGGTTGTAGCTCCGCAGTGCAGGAGCAACGGGGAGAACCTCGCCAGAGCGAAACCGCGATGACTCCTCCGATATCGAGCCCGGTGGCACAACCTACCTTCAATAAGACGCTGAGTAAGAATAATTTTACGGCTGACATCACGTCATCCACCCCAAGCATTCTGAACCTCACCGCTCGTCGTGCAGAGAGGCAAATAGCCGCAATTCATGATTCGGTGGCGGGCGTAATTACCGAGGCTGTCATTACCGATTTGAATCTGAATGAGCTACCCGAAATCCTGATATTCGTGCGCGGCGTTGGTGCCAATCCTCTCGGACAAGTATACGGATTTGAGTTTGCGGAACAGGAGTGGGAGCGCTTTCAGTTACCTACTTTGCCTCCCGAAGCGGCAAGCGGCTATCAAGGCTTTGATCTGTTTAGGATAGCTGATAATTATTTGATGCGCACCTTTCCCGTTTTCCTACCCACCGATTCACCAACGCTACCTACCGGCGGTCAACGCACCATCCGCTATACCCTCGACCATACGCTTCGGCTAACGGAATTCAGCATCGAGGACCATCCTTAGCGAAGCTGGGGGCTTTTTTGTGGTGTAGCCAAGCGTTTATTTATCTACCATTATGGCAGCCTTCCGCTACGCGGCTTATACCCGGATGGGGCACGTTAATACCTAGTATATAAAAGTGACATATTTGCTTCGCTTGCGGCGCTAACTGTCTAAATTATAGCCTTATTTAGCACTAGATTTCCCAGGTCTGACGTCGGCTTACTGACGTGGCTGGAAGCCTATTCTCTACCTGTTGTTTATTCTAGTTTATGCGGCTGACTTTTACAGCTTTACTGAGCGTTTTTACCTTTCTGACCAGCTTTGCCAACGCTCCCGCAACATCGACCTTTCAATTTGTTGCCAACGCCGGTCAATGGCCTTCTCAGGTACAATTTGCTACGGCAGTGCCTGGGGGGCATTTATTTTTAGAAAACAACCAGTTTACTTACAACCTGCAGGCTCTGCCAGCCGAGTACAATCACTCAGCTAGTAGCGCGGCCAAAGCAATACAAGGCCACGCCTTTCGAATGCAGCTGGTAGGTGCTCAACTGAAGCCCAGGACGCTGGGCCAAGAGCGACAGTCGACCTATCACAATTACTTCCTGGGCTCCGATCCGAAGAAATGGGCCAGTAAGGTGCCGCTATTTGCCGTGGTGCGGTACGAGCAGGTGTACGCCGGCGTAGACATGGTGTGGCACTCCGTGGATGGGCATTTGAAATACGATTACGAAGTGGCCGCTGGCGCCGACCCCGGCCAGATTCGGATGCGCTACGAAGGGCTCGACAAAATGGAACTGCACGATGGGCAGCTTCGGCTTCATACCCAATTGGGAGTGCAAGCGGAGCAGGCGCCAATCGCGTATCAGGTGCTGGCCAATGGGCAGCGGCGCCCCGTAGCCTGTCGGTTCCGCCTCTACGACAACGAAGTGCGCTTTGAGCTGACCGGAAAGTACGACACCAAATTGCCGCTGATTATTGATCCGGCCCTCGTATTCAGCACTTACACCACCAACTCCACGTTTTTGTCGGCCAACTCGGCGGCGGGTGATGAGTACGGCAATATGTACACGGCCGGCTACACGCAGGATTCGACGTACCCGGTAACCATAGGTGCTTACCAAAGCCACCAGCGGGGCCAGAACCTGGGCATTTCAAAGCTCGACCCGACGGGCCGAACCGTGCTGTTTGCTACCTACTTAGGAGGCAACAGCGCCGAGTATCCGCTGGACATGACTATCACGGCCAAAAATGAGCTGATCGTGCTGGCGCTTTCGGGCTCCACCAATTACCCGGTGACTGCCACCACGTATGACAACACATTCAATGGCGGCCAGGATTACGTTATTTCCCGGCTGAGTGCCGATGGCGCTTCCCTTTTGGCCTCTACGTACTTAGGCGGCTCAGGCTTTGAGGCGGGCTCTCTTTCTTCGAGGCCCGCCACCGTTACCAGCACTCCTACAGGCGGCGTGCTGATTGGCGGGAACACGAACTCCACTAATTTTCCGGTGCGGAACGCGGTGCAGTCTACCCTCCGAAGCATCGGCACATCTGGTTTTCAGTCTGGCAATGACGGCTTTGTGACGAGCTTAAACGAAGCTTTATCGACGCTGCAATGGTCGACTTACCTGGGTGGCACGGCCGAAGATCAGGTGCACGACATCAAAGTAGCTCCCGATGGCAGCATCTACGTTTGCGGCCAGACGGCCAGCGCCGATTTCCCGGTGGGCAGCACCGGGCTGAACCGCACCTTTCGGGGCGGGCAGCTGGATGGGTTTCTGCTGCACTTGAGTGCGGCGGGCAACAACCTGTTGGGGGGCACTTTTCTGGGTACTACGGGCACCGATCTGGCCCGCTTCATCGACTTCGACTCGGATGGGCAGGTATTGGTTGCCGGAGGTACTGCGGGCAGCTACCCCGTTACGGATGGCGCATTCACCCTGCAGACGCCGAATACCGAGAAGGTGTTTATTCATTGCTTTAATCCGGCCCTGACCAGTACCATTTTCTCCACGCAGATTACCGCTGCCATCAGCGGGTCCATAGTTTCGTCTACGCTGATTACGGCCTTCAACCTCGACGCCTGCAACCGTATCTACTTCTGTGCTTACGGCAGCACCAATAGCTCCCCCGTCACCTCCGATGCTTTTTCCACCGCTCAGCGCAGCATCTATTTAGCCGTTTTAAGTCCGGGTGCCCGCCGCCTGGAGTATGGCACCTATTTCGGCGGACCTGCGAATGGAGGAACGCACTTACACGCGGCGGCATCCAACGAAATCACAAAGCAGGGCGTGCTGTATCACATCGAGTGCACCACTACCACGAGCTTCACCACGACGCCGGGCACCTATGCTCCCACCAAAACGGTAGGCACCAATAGCGGAGCAGCATTCAAGTTCAACATGCTGCCTGCGGGTGCTTCGCTGCCCACGCTGACGGCCGCGCTGCCGCCGGTACCAGTGGGCTGCGCGCCCTACACGGTTCAGTTCAGCAATGCCGGCAGCGGAGCCGAAACCTACGAGTGGGACTTTGGCGACGGTAGTCCGCTGGAAACCTCGGCCACGCCAGCCCACCGTTTCGAGCGCCCTGGCACGTATCAGGTTCGGCTGACCGTGACGCGCACCGGGGGCTGTGGACCGCAGCGCCTGACAACCACGACGACCGTCGGAGTTACCAATCAGGCAGCGCCACTGGTATCCGCGGTGGCGGCCGTGCCGGCGGGTTGCGCCCCGTACACGGTTCAATTTCAGAATACCAGCACCAGCACCGGCCCGGTTCGCTACGAGTGGAATTTTGGCGACGGCAGCATGGAGATCGGAATTGCCCCCCAGCATCGATTTACCGTGCCCGGCCGCTATGTAGTACGGCTGACGGCTGAGCAAGCCAGCCCTTGCGGCACGCAACGCAGCGTTAGTGAAACCGTTGTTGTCGTCGATCCGCCGGCGCCGGCGCTCGTGGCTAACTTTCAGGCACCTACTGCAGTCTGCGTGACTACTCCCGTAGAGTTTGTGAGTACCGGCGTGGGGGCAATGCGCTACCAGTGGAACTTTGGGGATGGCACTCCACTCGAAACATCGGAAAAGCCGCTGCACCGCTTTCCGCGCGCGGGCACCTACCAGGTGCAGCTCACGGTGAGCCTTACAAACGTGTGCGGCAACAAGCAGGAAACCATCCGACGCAGCATTGTGGTGCAGGATCCGCCGACGCTGGTGGAGCGCATCGACTCGCTGGACTGCCGTGCCCAACTCACGCTGGATGCTGGTATTACGAGCAACAAGTATGAGTGGTCGACGGGGGAAACGACGCGCTCTATCATTGTGAAGAAGGCCGGTACGTATCGGGTGAATGTGACAACAAATGCCCCCTGCCCTACTACAGTTGCCTTCACCATTCAGCCCGCCGGGGAGCGGAATATATTCAACATCATTACGCCCAACGGCGACCGGCGCAACGACACGTTCGTGCTTCCCTCGGAGCTTGGTGTACCGGAGCTGCGCATTTTCAACCGTTGGGGCCAAGAGGTGTACCAGAGCGCAGCTTACCGCAACGAGTGGCAAGCCGAAGGCCAACCGGCGGGCGTCTATTACTACCAAGTGCGCCAGCCTCAGTGTGCGCTCACGCTCAAAGGTTGGGTTGAGGTTATTCGCTAACGGCTACGTAGGCCTCAGATTTGCCCCCCACGCTGGCGTACGGCCTCAAACGTCATGATAGCCGTGCAGGTGCTCACGTTGAGCGAGTCGATATAGCCGGCCATCGGAATCTTGATTTGCGCATCGGCCGCCGCGAGCCATTCGTCGCTGAGGCCGGTGGCCTCGGTGCCCATCACAATGGCGCTGGGGCCGCTGAAATTCATGTTGGTATACAACCCGGTGGCGGCGGGAGTGGTGGCGTAGCTGCGAATACCGTGTTGGCGCAGCCAGGCGACTACCTCGGCGGTGGGGCGGCCACCACCTGATTGGTAAACACGCAGCCAATGCTGGCCCGAATGACATTGGGATTGTAGAGGTCGGTGCGCGGGTCGCACACGATCACGGCGTCTACGCGGGCCGCGTCGGCGGTGCGGAGCACGGCGCCCAAGTTACCGGGCTTTTCCACTGCCTCCAGAATAATCAGGAGCGGGCTGGGGGGCAATTTCAGGTCGGTGAGGGCGCGGCGCGGTGGGCGGGCCAGGGCCAATATGCCATCGGAGCCTTCGCGGTAAGCCACTTTCTCAAACACCGTTTTCGAAACCGTAAAATACTCCGGGCGGGGGCAAATAACGTTTCCAACTCCCGCTGCCGCGCCGGCTCAGCTAGCTCCGGGCACACAAACAACGTGGTAACCTCCACGCCGGCTTGCTGGGCAATAGTCAGCTCGCGGTAGCCCTCAATGATGGTCAGGTTTTGCTGCCGACGCTCAGCGGGCTTCTGCTGCAAGCGCAGCAGGTTCTTGATGCGCGGATTCTGGGGGCTGGTAATCGGTTCGGGGGGCATTTTTCCGAGGAATAAAAGAAGGCTGCGTGGCCGTGCAGATAAGCTGGCCGGCACACAAAGGTAGAAGCAAAGCCGGCCATCCATCAGCACTTGGCTTGACCACTGCGCCTATAAAAGTGCGAACTTTACTTTTTACACTCTCCATCGGATCTAGTTTCTTACTTCTACCTAAACTCAAGTGCGGCTGAATCTTAATACGAAAATCAGGCTGGGCTTTGGCATTGCGCTGGTTGTGCTGCTGCTTACTTCCCTGTTCGCTTATATGAGCATACAGCAAGTGGCTTATTACACCAATCGGGTGGAGCACACTTATAAGGTGTTGCAGCACACCACCGATCTGCGAACCCAGGTGCGCGATGCGCAGGGGGCAATTCGCAGCTATCTGCTGATGGGCGACAAAGCGTATCTCGGGAATTATGACAACCTGGTGAGCGACATCCACAGGAATTATGAAAGCCTGCGGCATCTTACCTTCGACAACCCCGACCATCAGCGCCGCTTAGATACGCTTGGGACTCTTATGGCCCAGGAAGTTCTGTTGCTGGATGCTTGGCGGCAACGCCCACCCACCCTCTACGCGGCCCGCGACCTAGTGCGTGGCGACCGCCGCCAGTTGGAGCAGATTCGGGCGGTTATTGCACAAATCAAGAACTCGGAAGACCTGCTGCTGCGTGAGCGTACGCGCAACCGCGACATTTGGGAGCGTACGGCTCCGCTAGCCATTATCGGGTCAGCGGTGCTGACTATTCTGCTGGTACTCTGGCTGTTTAGCCGCATCGTGCAGGAGCTTAAGGAGAAGGAAAGCCTACAGACCGAGCTGGCCGCCGTGAACTTCAATACCACCCAACGTATCCGGCTTATTGAAAACCTGGCTGAACAGGTAGTGCTCGGTGATTACAAGGTCAAGATTCGTGATAAGGAGCAGGATAGCCTCGGCAAGCTGGCCGGCTCCCTCAACCGCATGACCCAAACCCTCGACTATACCTTTGAGGCCTTAAACAAGCGTAATCTGGAGCTGGACCAGTTTGCTTATGTAGCTTCCCACGACCTGAAAGCGCCGCTGCGCGGTATTGGGGCTCTGGTAAAATGGATGGAAGAGGAATTGTCGCACGAGCTGTCGGTGCAGATGCGCGAGTATCTGGCTATGCTGAAGGGCCGCCTCACCCGCCTCGATGACCTCATCAACGGCCTGCTGGCGTATGCACGCGCCGGCCGGACGCAGCCACTCCCAGAGGAAGTGGACGTGCGCGGGCTGGTAGCGGAAGTTGCCGAAATGGTTGTGCCGCACGGCTTTACCGTTGATTTGCCCCCAGCCTCCCTCCCTTCCTCACCGACCGGCTTAGTCTGCAACAGGTATTTACCAACCTGCTCAGCAACGCCGTTAAGCACCACCACAGCGGCCAGGGCCATCTGAGTATCGGGGTACAGGAGCTGAAGAAGGAATACGAGTTCAGCGTGACCGACGATGGCCCCGGAATCGCGCCGGAGTACCACGAAAAAATCTTCCAGATTTTCCAGACCCTGCGCGACCGGAATACGGCGGAGAGCACCGGAATCGGGCTCAGTATTGTGCGCAAGATCATTGAAGAACATAAAGGCAGTATTCGTGTACAATCGGTACCGGGTCAGGGTGCTACCTTTGTATTTACGTGGCCCAAAACGCTGGCACCTGTTTCTCAGGTAATCACACCAGCTACTGTTCTCTTTTAGTATCTGTTCAGCAAGCATTTATGCGTTCTATTCTTCTTGTCGAAGACGATTTCTTTGATACAATGATTGTGGAGAAGTCCTTCGCCAAATTCAGTGTGCAACACAAGCTCTATACCGCCTTCAACGGCATTGAAGCGCTGGATATGCTGCTCGGACGCAATGGTCAGGAGGCAATGAACCCGTTGCCGGAAGTGATTCTGCTGGATTTGAACATGCCCAAAATGAACGGGCACGAGTTTCTGGAGGAGCTGCGCAGTCAGCCCAAGCTGCGCGATATTCCCGTATTCATCACCACCACTTCCGCTATGGACGTGGACCGGCTAAATGCCCAGAACCTGGGCGTAGCCGGCTATATCTTGAAGCCCATCGACTTCGAAACGTCTACCGATATGGTTGACAGCCTGAGCTTGCTGGAAAAGCTGCTCAAGTAGACCTGACGGCGCAGGACGCTGGATGGGAGCCTGTGCTCGTAACACAGCAGCGAGATATGCAGCAGCGTCGGCTCAAATTAAATGGGGATTTGCGGCACCACAACGCAACGCCGGGGGCTTGTGTGGCTCTTGTGTATAAAAGCCTCCCCGGCGTTCATTCAACGCGCATTTTAGCAGATAACTCCGGCCTTGCTGGCCGGTGAATTAATTGGCTTGGTGGGGGCTTTTCGGCATACTAAACCGACTTGTTCTATAGTTTTGTGAGCCTATCTTGCTGTTCACCTTACCGCCTTTTGCCTGCATGTCCAGCCGCTTTTTTCTTCTGGCTTTTCCCTTGTTAGCGCTGAGCTCGGCGCCTGTGCTGGCCCAGGATGCCCCGCGCGAGCTGAACACGCTTCCTCAGCCCACGGCGCCAACCACCGCACCCGCTCGCACCACCCCTCCTTCTACGGTCAACAGGCCCCCGGTACTCCCCGACTCGGTGCGGGCCGAGCAACAGCGCCGGCGAGAGGTTGCGCCGCCCGTCGAAACCACTCGCTTTGCGGTGGGCCTCAAAGATGGCCGCGTATTTCAGGCCTACGATGTCGAAACCAAGCAACCCATCTTCGGCAAGCCTTTTCTGCTGTTGGATGGGGAGCAGCGCCTCGACCTGAACACCGTCAGCTACTACGACGACGAAACCGGCCACTACGTGCGCACGGTGCTGCCGGGCCGCTCTACCCGCGAGGCCACCCTGCGCCGCGACCGGGTAGGCCGCATTAGTCTGTATTCCATCACCAATACCCAATACGCCGGCAACTCGCCTTACGGCTATAGTCCCTACGGCTTTGGGCGCTACGGCTACGGCGGTATGGGCGGCTTTGGCGGCCCGATGTACCGCACCACCAAAACCGAGTATTTCAGCAAAGACAACGGCCCGATTGAAGACCTGAACCTGCGCAACCTCAGCATTGCCACTTCTGACTTTGCCGCCAGTCGGGGCTTGCTGGAGCAGGCACGCAAGTACCAGACCTACAGCACGCTGAGCTACGTGGCTGCGGGCGGGCTGGTAGCGGCCGGCTTGTTTGCTTCGTTTACCAGCGCCTCGAGTGGGCGGCCCAGCGTGTCGCCGCTGGTGTACGCGGGCATGCCGCTGCTCATTGTGCCGCTTATTATGCAGAGCAAGCAGCAGCGCCATATTCGCCAGGCCATTTCGCTCTATAACCGGGGGAATAACTAAGTGGTGGCAACCTCGGCGGGGCTGGCTTGCGTAGGCTGTACTTGTGGAAACCCTCGCCCCCAATTTTCCCCCCGACTTTGCCGCCCGCCAGGCGAAAGCCTTACTGGTGCACGAGCGCCTGTGCGCCGAGTACGGGGCGCCATTTCGCTTTTTCAGCTCCAAAGACCCACTCAGCGAGCTCATCAGCGCCTTGCTTTCGCATCGCACCCGCAACCAGGAGTCGCATAAGGCTTACCAGCAGCTGGTGGCCCGGTTTCCGACCTGGGAAGAAGTGCGCGACGCCCCCACGGAGGAGGTGCAGGCCGCCATCAGCCCGTGCACCTGGCCCGAGCAAAAAGCCCCCCGGATTCAGGCGGTCCTGCGCGAAGTCAGTACGCGCTGCGACGGCCCCTGCGACCTGGAATTCTTAGCCGAGGTGCCGGTTACGGAGGCGCGGGCGTGGCTGGAATCCATTCCGGGGGTGGGCCCCAAAACCAGCGCCGCCACGCTGCTCTTCAGCACCTTGCGCTTACCAGCCATGCCCGTCGATAGCCACCATCACCGCGTAGCCCAGCGGCTGGCGCTTATTGGCACCAAAGTAGGCACCGAGGCGGCCCATGCCCTGTTAGCTGAGCTTTTGCCCCCCGACTGGTCGGCGCAGGAGGTGTACGACCACCACGAAGCCCTGATGTTTCATGGGCAGAAATGCTGTTACTTTAACGCGCCGGCTTGCCAGCGCTGCGTGGTGCTAGATCAGTGCCCGTTTGGGCAGGCACGCAGGAGTGGCGCGCGTGCTAGTGAGCCCGCTGCCGCTGGTAAGTAAGCGCTGTTTATCTTTCGTCTTTCACTCTCTCCTTTCCTACAATGAAACCGACTTACGGCGTACCCGCAATCTTCTCCTTCTTCATCCCCGGCTTGGGTCAACTCATCAAAGGCCAGATTCTGAAGGCATTTTTGATCTGGGCTCTTGGCGGTGTAATTGGCTTTTTACTGGCCTGGACGCTGATTGTACCGTTCCTGATCTGGGCCTGGAACGTGTATGACGCCTATAATGCGCCCGCATAAGACACGCAAATCCTAGGTTTGCAACGTATAAGCAGGCGAAGCTTTAAATAGCTACGGGCACCGCAAGAGAAGGCGGAGTGTGGTGATGCTTGCTTTCCATTTTCTCCGATTGCTCCACCACTTCCTGCTTTTTGCGCCGCAGCTCTTTGTAGTCATCCCACTGAAAATCCTGCAAAAAAGCTACGGCTCCGCGCACGCCTATCCGAAAGAGAGCCCGCATTTCTTCGGGTTTCATATCGAAGTCGAGCCAGTTGTAGCCCTTCACGTCGAGACAGTACACCAAGTGTCGATAGTCGGCGTTCAGGTGAATGAAGTCGAAGTCGTATTGGGTGCGGGCGGTATCAAAAATGGCCCCAGCAGCTGCAAAAACGACTTGGTAGGCTGCACATCATTGCGGTCCAGCCCTAGCTTCACCCCGAAAGTAGGGGCTTCGGGCATACTGTGGGTATTATGGAAGAGGTTAATCGGGAAGTTGGACATAATGCCTCCATCAATGAACAGCACCTGCTTCGGAATGGGGCCCATGTAGCCATGATTCCGCCATGCTTGCTGGTATCGGTCGAGTTCGGCCGCTGATGTTTGAGTTGGCTTGGAGCCGGGAATATTTTTGACCTCAAACGGCTCGAAGAAAAATGGAATCGACATGGACGCCCGCACCAGATTGGCGGGGTGCGTCTGATCCGGATGATGCCAATACAGCTCAGCCATCTCCGGAAATATCGCCTTGGTTTGCGTGCTGATATCGGCGGCCACAATGGCTACGCGCTCCAACGACGGCGGATTGTACTCGCTACTGGGACCGCCATTTTCGGGCCGACGCCACAAGCCACCGGGGGGCAATTTTCGGCGCAACGCTTTGAGAGCTGCAATGCTGGACACTTGCTTCTCATCCAGCAGCTCAGCTATCCAATCCAGAAAATGGTCGCCGGGGTTCAGGCCTTTGTGGTCGCGCAGATTGTCGATTACTTGCAAGCCGCTGGCCCCAGCTTCGCCAGATCGACGCGGTTGCGCAGCCACGCGCCGGGGCCGTTGCCAAGGCGGGTTTTGGCACGGGCAAACAGGTCGGCAATGAAGCGTTTGGCGTCGATATCACCATCCACGAAGTCATAAAAGTTCTTGTTGGCCAGCTGCCGGATAATCCAATCGGTGCTGGCTTCGTCGCGTGGCCCGGCCGCCGCCATGAGCAAGGCATTGATGGAGCCCGCCGAGGTACCTCCCAGCCGCAAAAACCGAATTCCTGCCTTTTCCAGCGCGTACACATAGCCGACCAGCGCAATGCCCAGCATGCCGCCGCCCTCCATCACTAAGTCCACGTATTGATGGCCCTGCTGGTCCGTGATATCGGAAATAGACCAGCCGGGATTGTCTTGAATAAAGGTTTCTAGCTCCAGTATGGCAGTAGCTACTTCTCGGTCGGCGGTAAAGTAGGCGGGGCTCAAGCCTCGCGATGAAGGTTGGGGCGCTTTCATGGCGACGATGGAATAAGGAGACGTGGTGGATAACTCAAAAAAGCCCCCAGAAGCCGGGGCATAGCACTAGCAATAGGTATAGGATGGGGGCAGGTAGCAGCGCTGGGATGGGTGGTGCAGCCCGTATCTTCACGCACCATTTGTCGGCCTTTTGCAGCTATGTCGTTCGCTATTCTTCATCTCAAAGCCAAGCCCAACGGTCGCCTCAATCAGGTGCAGGTAGCGGCCGATGGCGGCCTCATGGTGCGGCTCAAAGCGCCGGCTCATGCTGGCCAGGCAAATGCTGAGTTGGTTGCGTTTCTGGCGGAAGTGTTTGGGGTATCAAAATCCAGCGTCACCATCATAACGGGCCATACGGCGCCGTTCAAAAAGGTCAGGCTAGACGGCCTGAGCGAGCAGGAATGCCAGCAGGTGCTGGCGCGGTATCGGGCCTAAAAAAGCCCCCAGAAGACTTTACTGCAGTTTCTAATGGAATGAAGAGTACTTTTCTTCTTCGCGTAGTGTTCCCCTCGAACAATCGAGGACCGTGAGCGTCAGATTCGAAAAGGCTGCATTTAGCTATGCAGCAAAAACCACTCTTAGGTTTTATAAATCTTAAAGCAAGTCTACTGCTTACCTGTAATTATGTTAATATAAATTTATAATAATTTTAGACATAAAACTCGGCTTCACATCGTATAGCTGTCGACTTCCGTACAGTTCCAGCAGTTTTACCCGCTTTCAAACCAAGGCTTTCCGAACAATTCTACTTTCCATTTCTATGACCTTCCCTACTTGGGCAATGGCTGGCTTCTGGGGCTTAGTGTCGGGGTCGGCGCTACTGCTCGGGGCAGCTATCGGCTACTACGCGCATGTACCCCAGCGCCTCATTGCGGCAATTATGGCCTTCGGCAGTGGGGTGCTCATATCAACGCTTTCGCTGGAGCTGATGGAAGAAGCCTTCGAAAAAGGCGGTTTCAATGCTACTGCTATTGGTTTTGTTAGCGGAGCACTCATTTTTACCCTGGCAAACTGGCTGCTTGCCCGCCATGGTGCAAAGCACCGAAAACGCTCCGGTCATCACCAGCACGTCGAACGCAAGGCTGTGAAAGCCGGGAAAACAGAAAACAGCGAGCCCGGCGATGATAACAGCATGGCCATGGCCATAGGCGCCTTACTCGACGGTATCCCCGAGAGTATTGTTATAGGGTTGAGCCTCTTAGCTGGTGGGGCCGTGAGTACGGTAGCAGTAGTAGCTATTTTCATGTCCAATCTACCCGAGGGCTTGTCGAGTGCTGCGGGCATGAAAAAGGCCGGGCGCTCGGCGCGCTATGTGTTGCTGCTCTGGGGCAGCATTGCTCTCGTTTCGGGCGTGGCTTCACTGCTCGGCTACACGGTGTTCAGCAATTTCTCACCCCAGGTAGTATCGGCCACTACAGCTATAGCGGCGGGGGCCATTTTGGCTATGCTCGCCGATACCATGATTCCGGAAGCCTTCGCGGTGGCGCACAATTTTACGGGCCTGATTACGGTGCTCGGCTTTCTGGCTTCCTTCTTTCTCAGCAAAATGGTCGAATAGCTTTCTAGCTAACCAAGCTATCAGACATACGGTGGGAGAGTTTACCGTTATCAGGTCGCTGGCTCTGATAGGTCTGCTCAAACTCTTCATCCACATGGTAAGTCGACTCTTCATGCTGGCTCAGGTCGAGGCCGAGCTGTTCTTCGGCAGGCTTCACGCGCAAGCCGAAGAGCTTGGCTGTCAGCTTGAGTAGCAGCCAGGAGCCAACGAAGGAATATACTACCACAATCAGCAGGCCCAGCACGTGGTAGCCAAATACAGTGGCGGTACCATGAATCAGGCCCACCTTATCGGCGAATACGCCAGTGAGCAGCATGCCCACAATGCCCCCAGACCGTGGCACGGAAACACATCGAGCGTGTCATCGATGGTGGTGCGGCTGTTTTGCCAGTGCACGGCGGCATGGCTTACCAGCGCCGCTACCACCCCGATCAGGATGCTCTGTCCGTACTGCACATAGCCCGCGGCGGGCGTAATGGCGACGAGGCCCACTACCGCACCTATGCAGGCACCTACGGCCGTCGGCTTGGTACCACGCACCACCTCGATCAGCAGCCAGGCAACGAGCGCAGCAGCAGAAGCGAGATTGGTGTTTACAAAAGCCACTGCGGCCAACTCATTGGCACCAAGCGCTGAGCCCGCGTTGAAACCGAACCAGCCAAACCACAATAAGCCCGTGCCGAGCAGCACGTAAGGCACATTAGGCGTTGAGAAGGACGTGTTGCGCACGTGGCCGGTCCGGCGACCCAGCACCATAGCTCCGGCCAACGCCGCGATGCCAGCCGAGATGTGCACTACCGTTCCGCCTGCAAAGTCCAGCACGCCCCATTGGCGCAAAAACCCCTCAGGGTGCCACGTCCAGTGGGCCAGGGGGCAATAAATGAACAAGCAAAACAGCACCATGAACGCCAGATAGCCTTTAAAGCGCACGCGTTCAGCGAAGGATCCGGTAATCAGGGCCGGAGTGATAATGGCGAACTTGAGCTGGAAGGCGAAAAACAACACAAATGGGATGCCCGGCGACAACACCGGATGCGGCGCCGTACCCACATTATTTAGTAACGCATAGGTCAGAGGATTGCCAATGAAGCCGTGCCAGCTAGTGCCATAAGCCAGCGAGAAGCCCACAAAATACCACAACAGTGAAATCACGCCCAAGGCCACAAAGCTTTGCAGCATGGTGGAAATTACGTTTTTGGGCCGCACCATGCCGCCATAGAAAAAGGACAAGCCGGGCGTCATGATGAGCACAAAGGCGGTAGCCGTGAGCATCCAAGCCACATCAGCTGCTTGCAGACTGCCAGGCGCAGCGCTAGGGTGAGTGGTCGGAACAAAAGCTGCTATTCCGCTCAAGAGCAATAGCCCGAGCATAGCAACCACACTGTAGGTTGAACGAGGGAGAGAAGATGAAGCCATAAAACAACTACAGAACTAGTACACTATCACTTTCAATGGCAATATAAATTCAAATATTATATTTTCCGAAAAACCACCCTAAAATTGAATGCCATTTAGAGGATAAGATGATAAATTTTGATCCATACACCTTAAAATAATAGGCATGAATTCGAAATTCTCCATTTATAAGTAATTAGAAAATAAAGCGGCGTACCCACCCCAATAGGTAGATACGCCGCTGTTACTTCTTAAGAAGTAGCCTGATCCGTTACAACTCCAAAATTGCTCCCCAGACGCCGTTTACCACCTCCGCCATTCGCTGAAAGTCGAGCGTATCAATAGTATCGGTGGGCTGATGGTAGTGGGGATTGCGCAGGAAGGAGGTATCATTGATCATCACTGCCTGATAGTCGTACGCCCAGTAGTTGCGGTGGTCCGAAAGGCCGGCCAGACCTAGGCTGGGGGGCAAATTGATGCGCTGCACATCCAGATCAGTGTGCTTGCGCATAAGGGTTTGCATGCGTTGGGTTAGCTCTTCCTGCCCTGTTTTGCCCACTACTGTGATGAAATTGCCCGTATTGGGATAAAGTTTGGCTAAGCTGTCATCGGGGAAGTGCTGCGAACCCGGCTCATCACTGAAGTAGCCAATCATCTCGTAGCAAATCATGGCGTGCACGCGCACTTTTTGCCGATGAAGCAAGTAAGCGTGAATGGCACTTCCCATGAAGTCGGTAGCGAAATAGGGCGGCTCCTCGTTCGGATAGGCCACCAGATCGAGGCGGCGCTTCAGCACGGGCTGTTGCTCGTGCAGCAAGCGGGCCGTTTCGAGTAGGCCGGCTACCGCGCTGGCATTGTCGTCGGCGCCGGGCTGCTCGCCGCACACATCGTAATGAGCCCCCAGAATAATACGTTCGGCATCGGGAGGCCCAAATGAGGCGATGATGTTGCGATAGTCGCGGCCGTCGGCGCGAAACGGCTGCTCTTCTACCCGAATACCCAGCTTTTCAAACTCAGCTTTGATATAATCGGCCGCTTTGTTCAACGACGCGATATTGAGGTAGTTGCGAGCCGGCTGAATGGACGTCAGGAACTCGACGTCGGCGTAGAGGCGGGTTGGGTTGGCTGGCATAGCGGTGGCTGTATGGCTCATCGTTTTGTACGATTAACTGCCACCATATGAAGGTCAGCCGTAAGCGGTTTTGCCCCGATTGCATACAGACGGCTATGCTGAGCCTAAACCAACAGCATAGCCCTTCTACTCTATTTGTCATCCGGAGGCACAAAGGACCTTCTCACGCAGCAATGACTTATGCTAACGGGAGAAGGTCCTTCGTGCCTCCGGATGACAAAGGTTTTAGGAAACCTAAATGCTTATATGGGCAACATTCGTACGTGAGATGAAGCTCATACTCGCTCTATGACTGGTTTCTAATTGTTGAACCGGCCGGCTACATTATCCATGTACTTCTGGCCGGAGCCAGTATTCAGGAGCAAAATCTGTTCGTTGGGGCTAATGGAGCCTTCTTGAAGCAGCCGACGAGCCGCCATCCATATAGCTCCACCTTCGGGCGCTACAAATAAGCCTTCGTGGCGGCTTAGCTCACGCATACCTTCTATCATCTCTTCATCAGAGATACTGACTACCGTACCACCTGACTCTTGCAGCACACGCAGCATAAGCTGCTCACCCAGAGGGCGCGGCACGGCAAGGCCGTTGGCAATGGTGGGCTTTCCATTATAGCTATGGGAGTTGGCCTGCCGACCCAAGTACGTTTCCAGCAGCGGGCAGCAGTTTTCGGCCTGCACGGCTATCATGCGTGGCAATTTGACCCCCAGCGGCAACCAACCGATGGCTTGCATTTCGCGTAGTGCTTTCCATATGCCGATGAGGCCAGTGCCGCCGCCAGCAGGATACAGAATCACGTCGGGCAGCTGCCAGTTAAGCTGCTCAGCAATTTCGTAGCCCATGGTTTTCTTGCCTTCTAAGCGGTAGGGCTCCTTGAGGGTGGACACGTCCAGCAGCTCGCCGTTGGCGTTTTTCTCGCGTACCCAGGCGGCGCAGTCGTTGATAAGGCCATCGATTAGCTGTACTTCGGCGCCGTACCAATAACACTCTTCTTTAAAAGCGTTTGGGGTGTGGCGGGGCATAGCGACTACGGCTTTTAATCCAGCCTTGGCGCAATAGGCAGCCATGGCTACGCCAGCATTACCAGCAGTTGGGATGATGCAGCCGCTCACACCAAGTTCTAAGGCTTTGGAAATGGCCATGCTCAGGCCGCGCGCTTTGAAGGAGCCAGTGGGGTTTTGCCCTTCATCCTTGAGCACCAATGACCGCAGCCCGTACCGATTGGCTAGGCTAGACAGGTTGAGCATGAGCGTAAAACCTTCACCCAGCGTTACTTTATTGGCCTCATCGAGCAGCGGCAGTAGAGCTTGGTAGCGCCACATGCTACCGTCTATCTGGTTGATGCTGCTTTTGGGGATTGGCTGGTGCAGATCGTAGGTGGCGACCAAGGGCATGGCGCAGCACGTCGATACTTTCTGGAGCTTAAAAGCGGAGTGCTGCAGGCCGCAGGCCGAGCATTCCAGCGCTTGGAGGTGGGTGGTGGATTCAGTGCTAACTGACATGGTGGGGTGGGTGAAATACCCCGGCAAGTATGCCAGTTGCCATGCGATAACAAAATACAGTTTAGGAATAGCCTATTCCGTTTTGGAATAATAGCGTTTTGTGAACTGAACGAAGTTTTTGTAAGGTAGATTATTTTCGGTGCCCTTGCGCTGAATGAAATTGAAGTGGCGTACCATAGGCAAATCCGGGATTTGAACCTGCACTAGTTCTCCCGAGATCAACTCCTTTCCAACTGCCTGCCGGGGTAAAAAAGCTAGGCAGGTATCCACTCGTACAAAGTTCTTAAGTGCTTCTGTACCACCCAACCGCACTTTCACTGGTAGCTCGCTTAGCTTCACATGCTTTTGTGCCAGCGCTTCCTCCAGCACCGCCAGCGTACCCGAACCCGACTCGCGCAAAGCCAATGGAATGCTGTACAAATCCTGGGCGCTCAGCTGCTGTTGCTTCAGCGGGTTCTTAGCCGAGCACACTGCAATTACCTCATCGGTGAGAAAGGGAGTGTAAGTGACGTTGCTGACTTTATTAATTCCCTCAATAACGCCCAAATCGATTTCGTGCTCCAGCAGCGCCTTCAGAATATTCTCGCTGTTGCGGTTTTTGAGCGTGAGCTGGGTATTTGGGTTCTGCTCTAGATATGCTGAGAGAACGGGGGGCAAAACGTAAAGCGAAATGGTGGTGCTGGCCCCAATCATCATCTGAATGCGGGGCGAAAAGTCCTCGCTGATTTTTACAAACTCCTGGTGCAGCTCATGTTGCAGTTGCTTGGCTACGAGCAGCTTTTTATACAGCAATTTACCCCCGGCGTCAGTACCACGCTATTGCCGAGGCGCTCGAAGAGGCCGGTTTTGTAGTATTCTTCCAGCGCCTTTATCTGCTTGCTGATGGCCGACTGGCTGATGAACAAGGTCTGGCTGGCTTTGGTGAAGCTCAGCAGTCGGGCCACTTCCAGAAAGATTTCGTGCTTGTGGGAAAGCATAAGAGTATAACGAGTATCTAGGGGCAAATTTTGGTGTTTGTTCGCCGTAGAGAGGCAGGATTTTGCGTCTTGTAGTTGCTAATGCTATGCCGGTGCCACGATTCTAACCGTTCAACGACGAGACGCAAAATCTTGCCTCTCTACTGCCCATTACGATTTACTGCATCAGCTTAAACTCTTGGTGCAACAGCTTTTCCGTGAGCGCGCGGCGGCCTTTGATGAATGTTTCCATCGCTGGACCGTTGTTTTTGGGCTCCACATTTAAAGCAAAAAAGTACGGCTTGCCGTTTTGTTCCAGCCAACCCACAAACCAGCCGTTGTTGTAGTCTTTGGTGGAAGTCCAGCCGGTTTTGCCGCGCAATGTCCAACCTTTGCCCCGGCTCAGCACCAGCAGTGCCTTCACCGTTTCCTGATGCTGCCGTGCCACTGGTAACTGGTTGCGCTCCAAGCGTTGTAGAAAATCGATTTCCTCAAACTGCGTGATGCGCGAGGGGCCTTCCAGCCAGAACATGTCCACCGTGGCCGGTGTCACTACCATGCGCCCGTACTGCAGCTTCGGCAGCCATTGGTTGTAGCGCTCCGCCCGATGCGGCGGGCCAGCTGCTGATAGCACGGCACGCACGACACACGCAGGGCCGTGGCCAAGGTCATATCTTGGTTCCAGGCTGCTGAAATGGTTCTGGTCACGCCATCCCAGCGGAATATTTCGCTGGTATCGCGCACGGCGCCGGTTTCCAGACCGATAAGCGTGTTGGGAATTTTAAAGGTAGAAGCGGGCAGAAAGCCTTGGCGGCAGCGCTTCAGGTTGTAGGCCGTGTATTGCTTGGCCTCGGCATCGAGCAGCAGAAATGAGCCTTGCAATCCGTATTCATCGAAATACTTCTGAAAGTTGCGCTCCGTGATGCGCTGGGCCGACGCGACGAAAGAACTTAAAACTAGAAGCAGCGAGAGAAGCGGCAGACGCATGAGGAGCAAGGGAAGTATGGAGCAGGCAAGTTTAATGTTTCGCCCGCAATAGAGCCTAGTTACAAGGCATTTCAGGATTTCAATTCGCCTCTCACATTCCCCTCTCCCCCTCTGTCATCCTGAGGCACGAAGGACCTTCTCACTTATGAACGACAAGTGCAACAACGGCTCGTGCTGCGGGGAGAAGGTCCTTCGTGCCTCAGGATGACAAGCGAGAAGAAAGACAGGCTCATGTAGCTAACACTATTGATATCAGTTAATATCAGTCCCTAAATCTCGTTCTAAGAATCGCGTTTTCTCTATACCTTCCCGGGTCCTTTCAAGCGCCTCCCTAGCCATGTTGTCCCTAACCATTTCTCGCCTGCCGCTGCTGGTGCTGCTGGCTTTGCTGTGTGCTTGTTCTAAGCCGGCTGCGGACAACGATACAGCTGACGGTGAAGAAATTAGCCCCTACCAAAACCTAGTGTTTCAGCTGGATGCGGCGGTGGCGGCGGAAGACCAGCTCAACCGTTGGGACACGACTCAGTATGTGCGCTTCGAGCCGGCCGTGCGGGGCAAGTTCAAGTGGACCGGCGAGCGGGAACTAACGTTTTCGCCCCTGGAGCCGTTTCGGCCGACTACGGCGTTTACGGCCACGCTGCAACCGCAGTATTTACCCCCAGTCAGCAAAAAAGCCCCCAGCCCTCGACAGGACGCGGTTTCATACGCCCTACCTGCAACTGCGGGAGGCGCAAGCGTATTGGGGCCAAAGTCGGCGGGCTGCGGGCACGGCGGAAGTGCGTACGACGCTCCGCTTCAACTACTTGGTGCGGCCCAGCGAAGTTCAGAGCTTACTGAAAGTGAGCCAGGATGGGCAGCAGGTGGCCTTTGACATCGCTGCCACCGAGCCCGACAGCACCGTGAGTGTGACCCTGACGCAGAGCCTGCGACCGGGCAACCCGCTCCAGCTGGAAGTAGCGCCGGGCTTGCGGGCCGTGGGCAGCGACCAACCCACCCAAAAACCGCTGATAGCGCAGGCCGCCGTGCCTAGCCAAGAGACACTGCTGGTGCACGAAGCGACGGGCGCGCTGGTGGAGGGCGAGCCGGTGATTACGGTGCTGACCAGTCAGCCGGTGGTGGCGAGCGAGGTGGAGCGCCTGCTGACGGTGCAGCCAGCGGCGACCTACTCGGTGGAGGCGCTGGAAAGTGGGTTTAAGCTGAAAGGCAACTTTGACGTGGATAAAACCTACCACCTGGGGCTTGGTACCGGTATTCGGGGTCTCTGGGCGGACAGTTGGAGGAGGCGTTTTCGCAGTCGGTTTCGTTTGTGGATGAGCGGCCCAGTCTGGCGTTTGCCCACGGCGACAAGGCTATGTACCTCAATGCCTTGGGGGCGCGCAATCTGGGGTTGCGGGTGTCGGAGGTGGAGAAAGTGAAGGTGAGTATTGCCAAGGTTTACGCCAACAATATCCAGCAGCTTTTGCGCAGCGGCAGGCAGTACGGCTACGGCGGCGGGGAAGAAGATTACAGCGAGGGCGGCGAAGGTGAGGAAGGCGAGTACTTAGACCGCTCCTACCGCTATTACGACACCGAAACGCTCGGCAATGTGCTTACTGAGCGCACTTATACAGTGGCTGGTTTGCCTAAGGAGGGTGGTTTGCGACTGTTGAACCTGAGCCTCAAAGACCTAGAGTTTTCGGGGCCGCTGAAGGGGCTGTACGTGGTGCGGGTGCAGGATACCGAGCGGCAATGGCTACAAGTGAGCAAGCTGGTGGCCGTGTCGGATATTGGGCTGATTGTGAAGCAGGGTTTGAAGGGGCGCACGCTGGTTTTCGCCAATTCCATCCGGTCGGCGGGGCCGCTGGGGGGCGTTTCGGTGCGCTTTGTGAGCAGCAATAATCAGGTAATTACCTCCAGCACGACCAACGGCGACGGCGTGGCAGTGTTTGACAGCACGGCGGCTACGTCGCGGTTTCGATTGAGCTTGATTACGGCCCAGAAAGACGCCGATTTTACCTTTCTGAACTTGCCCCAAAGTCGGGTTGAGACTTCACGCTTTGACGTGGGCGGCCTGCAAAGCAACGCCGCCCGCTACCAGGCCTTCCTCTATGGCGACCGGGACCTTTACCGTCCCGGCGACACGGTGCGCACCAACACCATTGTGCGCACCGAAGCCTGGCAGGCACCGCCCGCGAATCTGCCGGTGAAGCTGCGCCTGCTGCTGCCCACGGGCAAGGAGTACGCGAGCTTGCGCCAGAAGCTGTCGGCCGATGGGGCGTTTGAGTCGCGCTTCATTTTGCCCCCGCCATCATGACGGGCCTGTACACGCTGGAAGTGCTCACCGGCAACGACGTACTGCTCACCTCCCGCCAGATCAGCGTGGAGGAGTTTATTCCCGACCGCCTGAAAGTAACCGTGCAGGCCACGCCCGCCGTGGCCAAGCCCGGCCAGTCGGTGGAGGCCCAGATTACGGCGCTCAACTTGTTCGGCCCGCCGGCCGCTGATCGTAAGTTCGAGGTGGAGTTTTCGCTGAAACAAAAAGTTTATTCAAGCGGCAGATTTCCTGATTTTTCCTTTGCTGTTAATTCAGGCAAGAACACGCAGCGTAACGCTTCGAGTGAAGATGATTCGAGTCTATCAGATCGGTTTGAAAAAACTGTACGCGAGGGCACAACTGATAGTAACGGTAAAGGAATCGCTACTTACAATGTATCTGATTACACCGATTTAGGTAATCTGGAAGGTACCGCTTTTGCTACCGTATTTGATGAGAGTGGCCGACCGGTTAATCGCTTAGCCACCTTTGAGGTAAGAACCCAAGCAGTCTTATTTGGTATTAAGAAGCTGCCGGAACTGGTGAGTACACGCCAACCCGTTGCTATACATGTGTTGTCTGTTAAAGCGCAGGATGTACTTGAGCTTGCTCCGGCACAAGCAGAGGTCAAGATTGTCCGGCTGCTTTGGGAAACAGTTATAGAAAGGCAGGGAGGCCGCTATACATATGTTTCTCAGAAAAAAGAGCAGCTAATGTCTAGCTCAATCAAGCAAATAACCAATTCGGCTACAGGTCGTGGCGAAGCCGGTACACGCTTAGACTTCACGCCAGTTTATTCTGGTGAATACGAAGTACGCGTGTCACGTCCTGGTGCAGTTACTTACGTGTCTCAACGCTTTTACGCTTACGGTTTCGGCGACACCCAAAGCAATTCCTTCGAGGTAAACAACGAGGGCGAAGTCACGATTGAGGCCGATAAAGCCAAGTACCAGCCCGGCGAAACGGCCAGCCTACTGCTCAAAACGCCCTTCCCCGGCCGCGTGCTCGTGACCGTGGAGCGCGACAAGGTGCTGAACCATTTCTACGTCAACACCGACCAGAAATCGGCCCGCGTGCGCATTCCGATTAGCGCCGGCCACGTGCCCAACGTGTACGTGACGGCCACTGCCATTCGGGCCATCACCGATAATCGGTTGCCGCTCACGGTGGCGCGGGGCTTCGTGCCGCTGTCCGTCGAAAAGCCCGGCACCAAGCTCGCCGTGGCCATAAAAGCCCCACAGCAGAGTCGTTCGCAAACCTTCCAAACCATTGAGGTGACCACCGCGCCCCGCGCCGCCGTGACCCTGGCCGTAGTGGATGAGGGCATTTTGCAGATGAAAGACTATCGCACGCCCGACCCCTACGGCCACTTCTACCAGAAGCGCGCCCTGGAAGTGCAGGCCTACGACGTGTACCCCTTCCTGCTGCCCGAGCTGGGGGGCAATTCCAGCACAGGCGGCGACGGCTACGACCTCGGCCGCCGCACCACGCCCGTGCCCTCGCGCCGGGTGCAGCTGGTAGCCAAATGGAGCGGCATTCTCCGCGCCGACGCCCAGGGCAAAGTGCGCTACCGGGTGCGCGTGCCGCAATTCTCGGGCGCCCTGCGCGTGATGGCCGTGGCCTACAAAGGCGAAGCGTTCGGGGCCGCCGAGCACACCATGCGCGTCGCCGACCCGGTGGTCATCAGCACCAGCCTCCCCCGTTTCTTAAGCCCCGGCGACACGATTGACGTGCCGGTGACGCTGACGAATACGACGGAGAAAACTATAACTGGACAAATGCTAATTCGCTGTGAAGGTCCAATAGCGGTTACAAAAAGCACAGGGATTGAAAAAGGTGTTGGTCCCGGCAATGTTTTCTATACTGATGCAATCATTACCCTTCCGGTTAATAGTGAAAGAAGAGTTGTCTTTCGTCTTATAGCGAAACCAGAAATTGGGAATAGTAAAGTAGGAGTAGCATTTGAAGTGCAATCGGAGAAGCTTCCACCCGGGTATCATCACAAAATATACAGTGAGTATACAGAACTCCTCATTCGCTCCGCGTCGCCGCTGCAGAAGCGCACGGGTTCCGGGGTAGTGGCTGGGGGGCAAATTCAGAATCTGAACCTGAAAACCGACTTCCTGACGGCTTCCATGCGGAGCCAGTTGGTGGTCAGTCGCTCGCCGATGACGGAGTTTGCCAAGGACCTGCGCTACCTGCTGCAATACCCCTACGGCTGCCTGGAGCAAATCGTGTCGGCGGCGTTTCCGCAGCTCTACTACGGCGATTTGGCCGCTACTTTAAGCCAGCAAAAAGGTCAGCAAGCCAAAGCCGCGGGCTACAATCCGAACTACCACGTGCAGGAAGCCATCCGCAAGGTGGAGGCCCAGCAGCTCTACAACGGCTCGCTCAGCTACTGGCCCGGCGGCGACTACGACAACTGGTGGGCCACCGCCTACGCCGCTCATTTCCTGCTCGAAGCCCAGCAAGCCGGCTTCCAGGTAAATAAAGCCGTACTCGACAAAACCCTCGCCTACCTGCAATTCCGCCTCCGCAAGCGCGAAACCGAGCCCTACAACTACCTCGACGCCAAAAACGCGATTCACCTCAAAACCATCGCCAAAAAGGAAATCACCTACTCGCTCTACGTGCTGGCCCTGGCCGGCCGCCAAGATGCCGTAGCCCTGAATTACTACAAAGCCAACCGCCAGCTCCTCTCCCAAGATTCGCGCGTGCTCCTAGCCGCCACCTACGCCCTAAACGGCGACCAGCGCAGCTTCCAGGCCGTGCTGCCCACCCGCCTCGGCACTGAAACCGCCGCCCGCCGCTACTTCGACGGCAGCTTCTCCTCCCCTCTCCGCGACCAGGCCCTCACCCTCAACGCCCTGCTCGCCGCCGACCCCAACAACCCCCAAATTGCCCCCCAGGCTCGCCAGCTCAGCCGCCAGATGAAACAAGCCGGCTGGCTCAGCACCCAAGAACGAGCTTTTGGTTTGTTGGCTTTAGGCAAAATAGCTCGCCAAAACGCCCGCAGTACCGCCACGGCTACGTTGCTAGCCGAAGGCAAAAAGCTCGGCGAATTCTTAGCCAAAGACCTCACCGTAAACAACGTAGCCAACCGCGCGCTCAGCCTGCGCACCAGCGGCACCGGCAGCCTCTATTACTTCTGGGAAACGGAAGGCATCAGTCCTGGGGGGCAAATTCAGGAGGAGGACGCCTACCTGCGCGTGCGCCGCCAGTACCTGAACCGCGCCGGCCAACCCATTGGCAACACCTTCCGCCAAAATGATCTGGTAATCGTCAAGATAACCCTGCAAGCACCCGAAGCCGCCGGCGACATCCCCAACGTAGCCATCACCGACCTGCTGCCCGCCGGCCTGGAAATCGAGAACCCGCGCATTGGCGCCATCCGCGACATCACCTGGGCCACCGACGCCGCCCAACCCGACTACCTCGACCTCCGCGACGACCGCATCAACCTCTTCACCACCGCCACCGACAAGCCCAAGTCCTTCTACTACGTAGCCCGCGCTGTCTCCAAAGGCACGTTCCGCCTAGGCCCCGTAAGCGCCGACGCGATGTACAATGCGGAGTATCACAGCTACCACGGCGCCGGTGTGGTAAAGGTGCGGTAATTGCGTGTAGAGACACATATTTGTGTCTCCCGATTGAACGAGCGGCACCACACAATTTATAAACAACATCAGCAATCAGGAGACACAAATATGTGTCTCTACACCTCATGGAGCCGGGCTTATTTAAAGATAAATACCGGGTGCAGTCAGCCCGTTGGGCAGGATATGATTATGGGCAAAACGGGGCTTACTTCTTTACGATTTGCACGCACAATCGGGCCCGATCTTTTGGGGACATTGTAGTGCCAGACAATAAGTGGGACTAAGCTTATTTGCGGTTCACTGATCTCGCTAATGTTGTTTTGAATTGTTGGCAGGCTATTCCGCTACGCTTTGCTTTTGCTCAGCTCGACGCGTTCATCCTTATGCCTGATCACATACATGGGATATTGATCTTTGATAAGCTCTCCGAAGCTACTTCTGGTTTATCGTATCAGAACAAGTTTGGCCCACAACGAGAGAACTTGGCAGCCGTATTGCGCGGCTTCAAAGCAGGCGTGAGTTCATGGGCTCGAAGTAAGAATCTTGACTTTAAGTGGCAAGCTGGGTTTCACGATCGAGTAATTCGCAATGAAAACGAGCTCGAAAAGATTCGTCATTACATTGCCACTAATCCTAGTCGCTGGGAGCAAGAGCAATTGAAGGAAGAAAACTCTATATAGATAAAAGATTCTGACTTCTGTAGTCTACACACTTGCCTCTCTCAAGCTCCTTCGAAGCCTTTCCAACCCTCAAAACATATACACCATCACCCAGGCACAGCCGGCGACTTTCTAAGCGCCGGCTGTGTTGTTACATATAACCTTATGTTATACACCGCTTATGAAACCGCATCCTTCCTTTCCGCGCTACGCGCTGCTAGCGCTCTTCATACTTACCATTTTCCTGTCCTCCACTCCTTCGCGCGCTGATATCGTCACGCTCACGGCGGCCGACAACGGCAAGCAAGTGCAACTCACTGTCGGCGACCAGTTGATAGTGCGCTTGCCCACGGTTTCACCGCGCTTCGGGTGGCGGCTGGTCCAGAATTATCCCGGCCAATTATCCGTTACGACTACACACAATCTGCCTGGGGTGAGTAGCGGCGTGCCGGGAGCACCTGCTACTTTTGAGATTCACTTTCAAGCCGTTGGGGCGGGTGGCCTCGATTTGGCTTTGGTGTCGGCGCTGCCCGGCACTGGATATTCGCCGCTGGGAGGCTTTTTTCACGCTTATGTCACCATCGACCAGCCGGGAGTGGCCAAAAACGTGAACATCAGCGAATATGGTAACCACAGCCGGGTGAAAGTGAACAAAGGCGACCAGCTCCAGATCAGGCTAGATAACACCGCCGGCGCCCAATACAAGTGGGAAGTAATGCCCATCGCCGACAACGTCATTCAGCTTGTAACAGCCCAGCCCGAACAGCCGCAGAAGAAATCAAGAAAGCGCAAAGCCGATAATCCGGAAGACATAACGTTTCAGTTTCAAGCGCTGAACCCTGGCAAAACCACGCTGCGTTTTTTGTACCGCAACGCCACCGACAACCAAGCCCCGCCCAAGCGCGATTTTGAACTAGAGGTAGAAGTGCCCGAGCCACCTCGATAAGTGCGCATTCTGAATTCAGCACCTCATTCGCCAAAAGCAAAAAAAGGAAGCCTGCTCCGTGGAGCAGGCTTCCTTTTTTAATGTAGTTCAATGAAGCAGTCTTACTGCACTACCAAGCGCTTGGTCGTAACGTTTGCACCAGTTTTCACCTTGTAGAGGTAAGTACCGCGCGACAGGTTCCCAGCGTCGAATTTCACCTGGTGGTTGCCAGCTGCTTCCGAGCCCGAAACCAGCGTCTGCACTTTGTGACCCATCGAGCTGAACACTTCTACACTTACAGGGCCTTCTTCGGCCACGTAGTAGTTGATAGTAGTAGTACCAGAGAAAGGGTTCGGATAAGCTACCGTTTCCTGGGCTACTGCGCCCTTGGTTGCAGTGGCAGCGCTAGTGCTAGCCGCAGCGGTTGGCTGCGTCTGAGCGTTGTATTGTGGGAACGTACGGCTCACAATTACAGCGAAATCAGCGCGGGTTACGGTTTGGGCGGGCTTGAACGTAGCCTGAATAGTGGGCTGCAAGTCGAATGGACCCTGCTTTACTGTGTAGTAAGCGTTGATCAGGTTCAGCTCCAGGGCAACGCTTACGTAGCCCTCCAGGCCGGCTGGAATCTTGGAAGCGTCGTCGATGGCAACGGTCTTACCATTTACCTGCACTGTTACTGGCTTACCGTTGCGCTCCAGCGCAAACTGCTGGAAGCCTAGGCCCTGCACGAGCGAATAAGCTAGCTCGGCACGGCTAACGGTGCCAGCAGGCGAGAAAGTACCCGCTGCGGTAGGCCGCATTACGCCGTTAAACTGGTGGAAACGGTCGCGCTGGGCGGCGCCCTTGGCAGCTACAGCTTCGGTCAGCAGAATGTCGTTGGCAGTTGTTACATCAGAGAAAGTACGGGCACCGCTGGTGGGCAAATACTGACGAATGCCTTGGCCCATCAACAGATAGTCGGCTAGCTGAATGCGGGTTAGATTAGCATTGGGCTGGAAACCAGTGGCCAAACCATCTACGAGGCGACTGGTCACAGCCATTTTGATAGCAGCTTCGGCTGGGTGACCAACGATGTCAGCAAGGTTTGTGGTGCCGCTTGGCGTTAGCAGCGAGATATTGCCTGTAACGGTTTCGGGAAAAGCTATACCGCGCAAACCTTCAACGGCCACAGTCCAAGTGCCGGCGATGGGAGAAGCTACAGCTACGCCCCGGTCGGTAGTAAGCGTGAACGTAACAGGCGTGCCAGAGGTATAGCGTACGCCGTTCGGATCAATCAACACTAGGTTTGTCAGGTTACCAGTCTCACCGAGAATACCTCTGGAAGAAATCTTTACCTCTACGCTGTTAGTACCAGGGTTTACGGGGAAAGTAAGCGAATTACCCGTGGTCAGAATAGGGTTGAAGTTGATGGTAAACGGCACCGTAGTGGTTTGTGCGTTTACGCTGCTGTTGAAGCGACGAGTAGCATTCACCGTCGAGCCAAAGTTGGAAGAACGTAAAGCCTGATCGACGGCGGCAAAGGCATTTACGTAGCCAGCACCCACTTCCCACGACTCATGGCCGGGCATGTTGGTAGCAGTTTTCATCAATATTTCCTTTACCTGAGCTGGCGAGAGAGAAGGCTTAGCTTCGAGCAAAAGAGCCACAATACCTGCTACGTGAGGCGTTGCCATCGACGTACCACTCATGTGGGTGTAGAAAGGAACCTGACCGGCAGGCAGTACTTCAATGTCCTGCTGTGTACCTAAGGAAGATACCGGAGCAACAGCACGAGTAGAAACCACATCTACACCAGGAGCTACAATAGAAGGCTCATTCTTAAAAGTCCAGGTTTCACCATCAACAGTGAAAGTACCTTGCTCACCGCGTACACCACGGGACGAAAAGTCAGCTATCAGGCCGTTGCGGTCACCGGCGCCTACCGAGATAGTCCAGGGAGCAATGGCGTAGGGGTTGTGCGTATCGGCGCTAGGGCCTTCGTTACCGGCGGCAAATACCACTACCATGCCGCGGTCGTAGCACTTCTTGGTAACCACGTTTATCGGCTGATCAGGATTGAAGTCGCCACTGGTACCGAAAGAGTTGCTGATAACGCGGATGTTGTATTGGGCCTGGTGGGTAAGAGCGTAGTCGAAACCACCAATGGCGTCCAGCACGAGCAGCGCACCACCCGAGCCGTAGCCCAATAAGTTAGCGCCGGGCGCTACACCCTCATATTTGCCCCCCGACTTGGCACCATTGCCCCCCACAGTACCGGCGCAGTGCGTGCCGTGACCAGAGTTGGTATCAGTGTTCGGCACGTTTTCCAAATAAGTAACGGGCAGCATCGCATCCTGAGCGTTCAGGTTGGTAGAACCTAAGACGTTCTGTACTAGGTGCGTACCTAGCTTGATGTCGTCATGAGTACCATCAACACCACTATCGTTAATGAGAACACCAACACCTTTTCCGGATACGGGCAGGCCACCGTTGCGGGCAGTTGTCTCCTTGTCCGTGCGCAGGCGCTTTACGCCAGTCAGGTTGGTGTCGTCAAAATTGTAGTAGTCGAGCTTCTTGTTGATGTAGAGCGACCGCACTTGGGGGTTGCTTGCCAACGCATCTACTTGAGAGGCAGTTGCCAATACACCAGCTATTGGCAAGGCCCGGAAGGAAATGCCCTTGGTAATGCCTAATTGCTGGAGTAAGCTCAGCTGCGTAGGCTGCGGGGCTCCGTCGCCCTTGAAGGTGACTATTACTTGTGCAAGAGGGTTGGTCTTGAGGGCGGCCCGTAGCTCCGGATCAACGGTGGCCTGCCCAAAAGACGTGGTGACCGACAGGCCAACCAGCAGAAGGGTTGTGAGAAACTTGCCTTTCATGTAGAGGTTTTGGAATAGATGGAGAGTGGGAAAGAAGAAAGAAAACTGAGCAACTATGCAGGATAAACGCCTGCTAGAAAAACCATTAAAACAATTACAAAACCCTTTAAAGTAATCAGCAACACTTGATCATCTATATATACGTGCAGCGATTCTTAAATGGATTTCCTGCATTTAATTTATTCGCGTGGAGAACGATTTATATTATTTTAAATCTTTTTTCTCTTTGCAAAACCTTTACAAGAGTTCAGCGTAAAAGCCGCCCTTTTACATCAAAATCGCATGCATTATCGAGGCACTTTTGAATTAATTATTAGCTATTACACAGCTAAGCTCGACTATTAAACGCTGCAATTAATTGTTGAACAAGCATTTAAACGCACTATCGCTTGTACTACCTTTTGTAATCGTTACAATATTATTTACCGGACACTGGTGTAAAAAGGAAGACTAAAGTCCTTTTGTGACACACATCATTAAAAGCATTTTTACTCTGCAGTTTAATTACCAAACTGAAATACCCTCAGAAAATGAATTGGTAAGCTTTTCTAAATTCTTCCGAGCTTTTACCTACGATGCATACCCATGGATTGGATTTGAAGAAATGCAACTTTTTTGCGCTCTTTTCGGAAAAGATTAGGCTAATTTGTGACATATGATTTTATTAATATATAATAGCCTGAGCTTATATCAGAAGCAAAAAGTGTCGCCAGCGCGGCCATCATTCTTCTTCCACCAGTGAACTCTGCACGCTGGTTTAGAAGCCTGTGCACGGTTATATTTGATTATGACTCGGCAGCACAAAGCACGATTGGGAATGACATTGCTGGTCGGGTCATTGATATTACTGGGCCTCGACCGTCTGTTTCCGCTACCTTTTGCCCCCCAATACTCGCCTATCGTGCTGGCGGCTGATGGCTCGGTGCTGCACGCCTACCTCAACCCCACGCAGAAGTGGCGGATGAAGACCGAATTGCGAGAGATAACCCCCGTGTTGCGCACCGCCATTATTGAAAAGGAAGACCGTTACTTCTATTACCACTTTGGCGTCAATCCGCTGGCCATTGTCAAAGCCGCAACGCGTAATGCTTTCACGCAAGGCCGCACGACGGGAGCCAGCACCATCACGATGCAGGTGGCGCGCCTGCTGGAGCCCAAGGAGCGCACGGTAGCGAACAAACTGCTGGAAATAATGCGTGCGGTGCAGCTGGAGGCACATTACAGTAAGGATGAAATCCTGCAGCTATACCTGAACCTGATACCCTACGGTGGCAACGTAGAGGGCGTGAAATCGGCGGCGCTCCTGTACTTTCAGCAGCCCCCGGATTACCTGTCGCTGGCCCAGACGGTGACGTTGGCAATCATCCCAAACCGGCCTACGGGTTTGGTTTTGGGCAAGCACAACGCCGCTATTCTGAAGGAGCGAAATAGGTGGCTGCGGCGCTTTGGGGGGCAAAATCTGTTTTCCAAACAAGCTATTGCCGACGCATTACTGGAGCCGCTGGATGTGCAGCGTCACGCGGCGCCTGCTTTGGCGCCCCACCTGGCGCGACGACTGGTGCGGCAGTTTGCGGGTCAAGCCAGCATCAGTTCCACGTTGCAGCGCAGCAAGCAAGCCAAAGCCGAAGATTTGACGCGCAATTATGTGCGCCGCTTACACGCCTTGGGCATTACGAATGCGGCAGTGCTGGTCGTGAATAACCGCACCCGCGCCGTGGAAGCCTACGTGGGCTCGGCTGACTTCGGCGACATCAACAATCAAGGACAGAACGATGGGGTGCTGGCCGTTCGCTCGCCGGGTAGCACGCTTAAGCCTTTTTTGTATGCGCTGGCCATGGACCAAGGGCTGCTTACGCCCAAACAGTTGTTACCTGATGTACCCACCAACTTCCGCGGCTACCGCCCCGAGAACTTCGATAAGCGCTGCCACGGGGAGGTAACCGTGGAGCGAGCCTTGGCTTTTTCGCTTAATATTCCGGCGGTAAGCGTACTGGCTGAGCTAGGCGTGCCTGCCTTCACGGATAAGCTTACCCAGGCTGGCTTTCGCCGCGTGGCCCGCGATGCGCCGCATTTGGGCCTGAGCACGATTCTGGGCGGCTGCGGGGCAACGCTCGAGGAACTGACGAATCTGTATGTGACGCTGGCAAACGGCGGCCGGTATCAGGCGCTGGCGTGGACTACTTCACACGACCTCAACAATTGGCCTTACCCCCTAGCCCCCTCGCCGAAGGGAGAGGGGGAACCAGCTTTAAAAACTAGAATTCTAGAAAATGTAGTCAGATCTAAAAAGCTAGAACTAGTTCACCCTCTCCCTTCGGCGAGGGGGCTAGGGAGTGAGGTCACACCTGGGGGGCAAATTTCTTTGTTTTCCGAGTCGGCGGCCTATCTCACCACCGACATTCTCGCTCAGCTTACGCGCCCTGATTTGCCGGTGGGCTACGAAACCAGCCGGCGCCTGCCCAAGATTGCCTGGAAGACGGGCACCAGCTACGGCCGCCGCGACGCCTGGAGCATCGGCTACAACCGGGAATACACCACTGGGGTGTGGGTGGGCAACTTCAGCGGGCACGGGGCACCGGCCCTGACGGGCTCGGAGGTGGCCACTCCCCTCCTATTCGACTTGTTTAATGCGCTGGCCTACAACTCACCTAACAACTGGTTTTTGCCCCCAGCAGCTTGGATTTCCGGTTGGTGTGCGCTGAGAGCGGCCGCCCGCCGGGTGAGCATTGCCCCAATCAGCTCATCGATTATTTCCTGCCGGGCGTGTCGTCGGGGCAGCGCTGCCAGCACCAGCGCGAGGTGCTGCTGGCGGCCGATGGCGCGAGTGTGTATTGCCGGGCCTGTGCCCCGGCAGCCGGTTTTCGGCGCGAGCTGTACCCAAATTTGCCCCCCGGCGTGGCTGCTTTCCGCGAAACTCAAGGCTTGCCCTACCGACGACTGCCGCCACACAACCCCGCTTGCCAGCTTGTGCGCGGCGGGCCCGAAATGGCCCCCAGCATCATTTCACCCTTGGCGGGCACTGACTATGTGCTCAACCGGGGAGAAGGGCAGCAGCTATTACTGAGCTGCACGACCGACAGCGAAGTTCGGCAGGTGTATTGGTACGTGAATGACGAGTTTTTGCGAGCCGCGCCAGCTACGGAGCGTGTCTTTTTTCGCCCGTCGGCCGGGCCGCTAAAAATATCCTGCGCCGACGACCACGGCCGCAATACGGATATTCAAATCACGGTAACGGAGCTGTAGAGCAACGGTATTTGTGCTGTTTTCTGCGCCGTCTATTGCTCACAAAAACAGCACTTTGGAAGGGCATAAAAGAGAGGAATTATTCCCTGATTTAGAGCGAATTGCCCCACTTTATCTGACTTTCGTCTTAAATCGGATAATCCTTATTGCACTCTACTCCGTTAAGAGCATCATCAACGGTTGAGTTGTTGTGGCACGGTGCTTGTATTTACCTGCTAAGAATTTGTATAAGATTCCCAACTTAAAACATTCGTCATGAAAAAGCTCAGTTATATATCGACGCTGATTCTGCTGATCACGGTGACCTTCGGTAGCACGGTTCAGGCTCAGGAGAAAAAGCCCTGGAGCCCGCAGGCCAAGGGTGCCGTAATTGGTGGTGTAGGTGGTGCCGCTGCTGGCGCTATTATTCATAAGCGCAACCGCCCCGTGGGTGGTGTGGTAGGTGGAGTGGCCGGCGCTGGCGTGGGCTATGCCATTGGTAAGCGCACCGACAACAAACGCAAAGAAGCCGCCCGCGTAGCCGCTGCTAACCGTGCTGCCGCCAACCGGGCTGCGGCCGAACGCGCCGAGCGTGCTGCCCTGGCCCGCCGCGTAGATGCTGCTGAAAAGAAAGCTGCTGTAGCTACTGCTCCCAAGCCTCAGGCCCAGCAATACCCAATGATGGCCAATGGCTTTGCCGCTACCGCTCCGATGATGCTTGTTGGCACCGACGGTGCTCCTACTGCTTCCAACGCTGCTTACCTGCCCAACGAGTCGTATGGCGAGCGTAACACGCCGTATCCTTCTTCGGAAGTGCGCAGAAAGAGCTGGTAACCACCGAATTTTTCTACTTTCGCCGACTCTTGCCTTGTGCCGGAGCCGGCGAATTTTTGTACAGTCCTCACACTAACACTCCCCTTTTTATGAAATCCTTGCTTTGGATTTTGTCCGCTACCGTACTTCTGACGGCTTCTTGCACCAAAACCGACGAGAAAGACTCGGCCGTAAATGCGCAGACGCTGAATCAGCAGTTTATCAGTGCCTGGAACAGCAAAAATGCCATTCAGCTAGATACGCTCTTCGCCGATGATGTGCATTTTCTGCAAGGAGAAGCCCACTTTCAGGGTAAATCAGAAGTTTCTAACCGTTGGGTGCGCGAAACCATGGGCACCATTTCTAACCTGCGCACCAACGTAGTAAGCTCCGGCACCGACGCGCAAACAGCTTACGAAGCCGGCACGTACTCCGTAGATGTGGAGCCAACAACGCCGGGCGCCCCCATGGGTGAGGGCGAAGGCAACTTCATCCTGCTCTGGAAAAAGAACCCGAAAGGCAGCTGGAAACTCAGCTACGCCCAACTCGAAGGCTTGCCGGTGCGCGTGAAATAATGTAGATTGTTTCTTGCTGCATCATACATAAAAAAAGCCCCCCAGACCTGATCTGGGGGGCTTTTTTTGGCATTCGTTTTTACTACGACTCCGTTGTGCGGGCCAGATATTCTTCCCCATCCAGCACCGGTTCCATGTGCTTTGACTCTTCCTCAGTAAATAGCCGCGAGCGAATCAGGAAGCGCACGCCCAGCGGAATTTCCAGCGAGAAGCTGGCCCCGCGGCCCTTCGTGACGTCTACCGTGAGTTGGGTGTGCTGCCAGTACTCAAACTGACTGGCGCTCATGAAGAAGTCGCAGCCGTGGATGGTGCCCAGCCACACGTCGGAGCCGCCCACGCGGAACTCGCCCGCCGCAAAGCACATGGGCGAAGAGCCGTCGCAGCAGCCGCCGCTCTGGTGAAACATCAGCGGGCCGTGCTCATCGCGGAGCAAATCAATGGTAGCTTCGGCAGCAGGAGTTACGAGGACGCGGGGAGTTGGCATCAGTGATATGGTGAGTGGTGAAATTGTGAAGTGGTGAAATGGTGAGTTTGACGTTCTATCTGCGCGTTTTGCTCCTTCAGAACGTCAAACTCACCATTTCACCACTTCACAATTTCACCTTATTAAAAGAAGCCTAGTTTCTGCTGGCTATAGGATATTAGCATGTTCTTGGTCTGGCGGTAGTGGGCCAGCATCATCTTGTGGTTTTCGCGGCCAAAACCTGATGCTTTGTAGCCACCGAAGGGCGCGCCGGCGGGATAGTCGTGGTAGCAGTTTACCCACACGCGGCCGGCCTGAATGGCGCGGGGCATCTGGTAGAGCTCGTGGGCGTCGCGGCTCCAGAGGCCGGCGCCCAGGCCGTAGAGCGTGTCGTTGGCCAGGGCAATGGCTTCGTCGTTGTCCTTGAAGGTGGTAACCGACAGCACAGGGCCGAAGATTTCCTCCTGGAAGATGCGCATTTTGTTGTGGCCGCGGAAGATGGTGGGCTTGATGTAATAGCCTTCGGTCAACTCTTCATGATCATGAGCGTGGGCTTCACCGCCAACCAGCACTTCCGCGCCTTCGGCCTTGCCAATTTCGAGGTAGCTCAGAATCTTCTCGTACTGATCGTTCGAGGCCTGAGCGCCCATCATGGTGTCGGGGTCGAGGGGGTGGCCGAGCTTGATAGCTTTTACGCGCTCAATCAGGCGGGGCATGAACGCGTCGTAAATGTCTTCGTGGATGAGCAGGCGCGACGGGCAGGTGCAGATTTCGCCCTGGTTCAGCGCAAACATGGCCGCCCCTTCCAGGCATTTGTCGAGGAAATCGTCGTCGTGGTCCATCACCGATTTGCAGAAGATATTCGGCGATTTGCCCCCCAGCTCCATCGTGACCGGAATAATGTTCTCAGCGGCGTATTGCAGAATGAGGCGGCCCGTGGTGGTTTCGCCCGTGAAGGCAACTTTCTGCACACGCTTGTTGCTGGCCAGCGGCTTGCCGGCTTCCAGCCCAAAGCCATTCACTACGTTGATTACCCCGGCAGGCAGCACGTCCTGAATCAGCTCCATGAGCACCATAATGCTGGCGGGCGTCTGCTCGGCGGGCTTTACTACCACGCAGCAGCCGGCGGCCAGGGCGGGGGCAATTTTCCAGGTGGCCATCAGCAGCGGGAAGTTCCAGGGAATAATCTGGCCCACCACACCCAGCGGCTCCTGAATGACGAGGGAAAGCGTGTTTTCATTCAGCTCCGTCGCCGAGCCTTCTTCAGCCCGAATAACGCCCGCGAAATAGCGGAAGTGGTCGATGGCCAGGGGCAGGTCGGCGGCCATGGTTTCGCGGATGGCTTTGCCGTTCTCCACAGTTTCGACGGCCGCCAGGTGCTCCAGATTGGCTTCCATGATGTCGGCAATCTTGAGCAGCACGTTGCTGCGCGTGGTGGCCGAAGCTTTGCTCCAGCTTTTGAACGCCTCATGGGCCGCATCCAGGGCCAGCTCAATATCCTCTTTGGTGGAGCGGGCTACCTTACAAAAGGCCTTGCCATCGATGGGTGATGGGTTCTCAAAATACTGGCCTTTAACGGGGGCTACCCACTTGCCGCCAATAAAGTTGTCGTAGTGAGATTTGAACTGGGGGCGCGCGATGAGAGTGGTGGGATTTTCTAACGTTTCCATGCTGTGGGAGTTATGAATGAACACTTAGCCCAAGTTAGCTTTCGTTATTGCTGAAAAGTGTGTAGTATTCTCTCAGTCTTCCCGCCTATAGTCGCAAGTTTTTCTGCTCTCTAGTCCGCCCGCCATGTCCCAAGTATTTCTGCCTTCGCCCGTAGCGCTACGCCATCCCGATCAGCTCCACGCTTTGGTTGAAAACCGCACGGTGTACTCGCTGGATGCTTTTGAGCTGAACATTTTTGAGACGCGCCAAACGGCCAGCAAGGTGCCGCTCAGCATGGGCAACCTGGTGCTGACGACTATGCTGCGCGGCAAGAAAGTGATGCACCTGGCTGGCCGGCCGGCCTTCGATTACCTGCCCGGCGAATCGGTAATTGTGGGCGAGCAGCAGCTTATGGAAATCGATTTTCCCGAAGCCAGCGCCACCAATCCTACCCAGTGCCTGGCCCTGGCCATCCCCGCCGACACCATTCGCCAAACCGTAGATTTACTGAATGAGCGGCTGCCGCTGGCCGAGGAAAAAGCCCCTTGGAGCCTGGCCATGACCGAAAATGCGCATCTGACCAACACGCCCGAGCTAACGGGCACGCTGGAGCGCCTGATTCATCTTTCGCAGGAAACGCACGCCAGCAAAGACGTGCTGGCGTCTTTCACGCTTCAGGAGCTGCTTATTCGGCTGATGCAAACCCAGGCCCGCCAGCTTATTTTTCATAACTACGCCCAGCACCTCACCTCCCACCGCTTTGCCCATGTGGTGCAGTACATCAAGCGCCACCTCACGGAGCAAATTACCGTGGAAAAGCTCAGCGAGCTGGCTTGCATGAGCAAAGCCACCTTCTTCCGCCTCTTCAAGCGCGAGTTCGGCCTGACGCCGGTAGAGTATATTATTCATGAGCGCCTGGCCGAAGCCAAACGCCTGTTGCGCAACCCGCTCACCACCGTGGCCGACGTGTGCTTCCGGGCGGGTTTTAACAACACAAATTACTTTCAGTCGCTTTTCAAAAAGTACGAAGGGATAACGCCCGGCTTGTACAAGAAGCGGTGCCGATAGAAGCACGCTGGGGGCTTTTTAACATGAAATGAGTTAAGCCTACTCACAAAGCCGTCATGCAGAGGCGAAGCCGAAGCATCTCGCGTGTTTATTAAGATTAGTAACCTCACATCAGCACGCGAGATGCTTCGCTCCGCTCTGCATGACATACGCTTTGGGTAAGCGCCTTGATATTACTGCAATTGGCTGGAATCCTTCGTTAATGTCTTGTTCTTAATGGGCTGAAACCTGGTTTCGCGGGGCTGCTTTTCGCTTAAATAACGCCAGTAGCGCAGCGGAATGTGGCGCCGGTGCAGCTTCATGTTGCGGCGCTCCGGAATGTTAGCGTGGTCGAAATAGGTTTGCCAGAGCAGGCGAAACAGCGGTTCCCGTTCATCCAGCACTGTGGCTGACATGTCGGTGGAGCGCTGGGGGGCTTTTTCCTCAAACTGCACGATGTCGGTGCGGTGCAGATCGTAGTAGAGACCGTAGCCACGGCGGCGGTCAAAGATCAGCCAGCGCTGGTCGGCGTAGCGCTTGGTAAAGTGGGGTGCGATGAGCGGCAGCACATCAAAGTCAGGTTCGATAGTGGCGTGAAACAGCTCGTCCTGCGTTTTCTCGAAGCGCACAAAGGCCTCCATGCGGTGCTTTTCGCGGAACATCTGCTTGTCGATGTCGGCTACCAGGCGCACGCTGTCGTTGGTGTAGTTTTCTGAAATATCCACCCGGCCCTTCGCTTCCACCGCCAACTGCACATAGCGGCAAATGATGATTTCGCGGTCGGCGCGCTCCGATAGAAAAACGTGGTAGAGGCGCGTACGGGCCTCTTTGTCCATGTATTTCAGCAAGCCTTGCCACACGCGCGCGGCTTTTTCCTCGCTGGTAGCAATGGGCACCGTGGCTGTAAAAAGCCCCCCCTGGGCCGCGTCGGCGGGCTGAATGCTGTTGGGGGGCGTTTTGCGCTCATACATCTCCAGCAATACCGTCAGCAGGCCATCGAAAGAGCCATCGTAGGTGTAATCGTGCATAAAGCGGAATAAATGGATAGCGACACTAGCCGGCTAGTCAACCAACAGCCCGCCATGCTTCAACAGGCAAAAGCCAGATTCAGCATGACGGGCCAGTTTCGGCAGTTGCTTAGCCTTGTACGGGTTGCAGCTGGCGGGCTGCGTCGCTGAGGGCCTGGGCCAGTTCGTGCAGCTGATCGATAAAGTTGGGCGTAGCGCCATCTACTACGCTGTTGATGTGTTCGGCCAAAGTGAGAAGCTGGCTGCTGACTTGATTTGCATCACCGGTATTGATAACACCTTCCAGCTCTCTCAAATCGTCGGCGATTGTCTTGTAAGCCGGGTCGCCGCCTGTTTCCAGGAGTTCGCTCCAGCCGTTGATGTTGCCAAGCGCAGGGGTTTTACCGTTGGTAATATTCCCCTTAAGAATCTCGAGAGAAGCGTTTAGGTGAGTGGCGGCGGCAGATTGGGAAATGCTCATATATCGGTTGGGTTTAAGTGAACACTAGCCTTTCTTACTGCATCCGGTGCTCTGAGGTTAAGTAAGGAAGAAGGTTATCGTGTTTCGCTTCCTGTTATTGCCCGCCATTTTCGTGCGGATGACCGAAGAACCGCAGCAACAATTCGTTGACGGCTTCGGCATCTTCGTGCTGCACCCAGTGCGTTGATCGTTCAAAATAGGTGAGGCGACCGGCCTCACACCACGCCAGGCTTTCCTGCGCCATGTTGGGATTAAGAAAAGCATCGCGCTTGCCCCACACGATGTGTACCGGCACCCGCACGCGCCCCGGCGGATTCAGCTGCCGCATGTAGCGCGCCGCTGCCCGATACCAATTGAGCATACTGGTAATGGCGCCCGGCTGCGCCCAGGCTGCCCTATAAAGCTTTAAATCTTCGGTACTAAAAGCCCCCCGGCGGCTGGTGCCGCGCAGAGTTTGTTCGCCGAGCTGGTAGTTGTTGAAGCTGAAGGCCTTCTCAGGCAGCCAGGAGAGCTGAAAAAAGAAAATATACCAGCTCTTGCTTAGCTGCCGGATGCTGTGCCGTAGCTCCTGGGTCATCACCCGCGGGTGCGGCACATTCAGAATAGCCACCCGCGCCACCCGGGAAGGGAAATAGGCCGCCAGGTTCCAGGCTACGAGCGCGCCCCAGTCGTGGCCGACCAGGAAGGCGCGCTCGTGCCCGGCTGCGTCAATCAGCCCAATAATATCGGCCGCCAAAGCGGGCATCTTATACGCCGCAACCTGGGCAGGTTTGTCGCTGAGGTTGTAGCCGCGCTGATCCGGTGCCCACACTCGGTAGCCCGCTTCTGCCAAAGCCGGAATTTGACGTCGCCAGCTGTACCAGAACTCAGGAAAACCGTGTAGCAGTATAATCAGCGGGCCATCCAGCGGGCCACACTGCACCACGTGCAGCGTAATGCCATTGGTAGGGACGTCGTGATGTTCGAGTTCGTAGCGCACAACCCGTCTTACTACGGGCGCGGTAAGAAGTTGCCCCTCAGCTACAAACCAGTCTCACAGCCTCAGGCAGCCTCCGGGTGCGACTCGTCGCGAGCAGTGTTATTACGCACCGACTCGTGCAGCTGCCGAACAAGCGGCAATAGGTCGCTGAGCTTACAGCAGCAGGCTAGGCGGGCTACTTTGGAGGTTTTGGAGGCTTCGGAAGGAGCGGCCGACGCGTCGGCGCCGCGGTGAGAAACAGTCATGGTAGTAGTAGTTGGTCGCTAATGGTTGGTTGTATAAAGAGCCGCCGGGCGGCGTTGAGGTGGCAGAATGGAAGAGAAACTATGAGCCGCACCGCAATGACTGAAGTTGTGCTGGAGTATGTTGGTCACTGCGGCGCGGCTTAATGCTTTCTGGGGGCTTTTTCGAATACCAAAATGATACCGGACTATGCCTATACTTTTATTTATAAGTTTTAATGAGAAGTGATTTTCACGCGCTAGGAAGCCTGAGCAAAAAGATCGAGCTGCTGGGTAACAAGGGCAGAGCGCACCGCACCCGACCCGAACAGAATCTGCCGACGCAGGCTCTGCTCATCATATTCGCGGCTATCCAGCGCCTGCCCGCGGCAAGTCAGAAAGAACTTAGCGCGCTTGAGCACCACGCCAAACTTGTGCAAATGATCTAAAGTGAGCGGGGCAAAACGGCGGGCCGCCACAATGCGCTTGGCCGAGCGCGCGCCCACACCGGGCACTCGCAGAATCATCTCGTAGTCAGCGGTCTGCACATCCACCGGAAAAACGTGGCGGTTGCGCAGTGCCCAAGCCAGCTTGGGGTCAATTTCCAGATCGAGGTGCGGATGCTGAGGGTCCAGAATTTCGTCGGCCTGAAAGCCGTAGAAGCGAATCAACCAATCGGACTGATACAGGCGGTGCTCCCGAATAACAGGCGGGCGCGTGAGCTGCGGCAGGCGCGCATCATCCGTCACAGGCACGTAGCCCGAATAATACACCCGCTTCAGGCCGTAGCCTTTGTATAGCGAATCGGATAGCTGCAGAATCTGATGGTCATTTTCATCGGAGGCGCCTACTATGAGCTGGGTGCTTTGCCCCGCCGCCGCGAAAGCCGGCACCTTCTTGAATAGCGCCTTCTCCTCTTTGTTCTGCACGATACCCTGATGAATCTGCTTCATCGGGGTCAGAATTTCCTTATAGTTTTTCTCGGGGGCCAAATTCTGCAAACTCAGCTCCGAAGGCAACTCAATGTTCACGCTCAACCGGTCGGCGTACAGGCCGGCTTCCGCAATCAGTTCAGGCGAAGCGCCCGGAATAGTTTTAACATGGATGTAGCCGTTGAACTTGTGCTCCGTGCGCAGCTTTTTCACGATGCGCACCAAGCGCTCCATCGTGTAGTCCGAATCCTTAAAAATGCCGGAGCTTAAAAAAAGGCCTTCGATATAATTGCGACGATAGAAGTTCATCGTCAGGTCGACTACTTCGTCCACGGTGAAGGCCGCGCGCTTCACATCATTGCTACGCCGCGATACGCAGTAAGCGCAGTCGAAGATGCAGTAGTTGGTCAGCAGAATTTTAAGCAGCGACACGCAACGGCCGTCTTCGGTGTAACTGTGGCAGATGCCCATACCCTCGGCATTACCCAAGCCTTTGTTCTCGTTTTTGCGCTTTCCGCCACTGCTGGAGCACGACACATCGTACTTCGCGGCGTCTGCCAAAATACTTAGCTTTTCCTGAATTCGTTCGTTCATCCGAGGGCTTTTGATGGCTTAAAAATAGCAACTAGACTTCATATACACAATACTACCTTAAGCTAATTTTTTTAGGAAAGGTTTCAAAAGCACTGCTCAAAATGGCTGGTTTGTACTAGAATTTTGCCCCCCAGACTAGCAATCATCAACCTATTGCGCCTGGTGCTTTTTTGGGCTTGATTTGGGATATTATCCCCTCCTAACTTGGTTGAGAATTTCAGGTAGGCTTGAGCTTCGTACTTACCGAGTGGCGGCCGACGTTTGTATCTTGCAGGTTGCCACTTGGCTTTTGTATTGTTCCGCTTTATGCTTGCTTACCTCGTGTCTGCTTTCCAGTTGCGGCGCCGTTTTCGGTGGCGGCTGGTACTGCCGTTGGTATTCTTGGCAGGGGTGGCGCAGGCCCAAGACCCGCAGCCATCCGTGCCCGATACAGTGCTAACCCCGCTCGAAACCCGCCCCGATTCCCTGCGGCGGCGCTTCGATGAGGAGCGTATTCTCACTGGCCTGCAAGCGTATGCCAAGCGCAAGACCATTGCCGGCAAGGCGGTGGCGGCGCTGTTCAACTTTACGGCCCGCGCTGAGGAGCGGGCCGGCCTCGATGCTACCCTGCTCGACCGCCAATACAGCCAGCACAACTTTAAGATTGTGCGTAGCATCAACATTACCACCCTCGACGCCTTCGGTTATAGCATCAACAACCCCGACCGCAAGCCGCGCAACTTTCTGGAAAAAGGGGGCAATATTTTTCACATTCGCACGGCTCCTTCGCGGGTGCGGCAGCTTCTGCTGTTTCGGGTGGGCGAAGAGCTGGAGCCCCAGGAGCTTAGTGAAACTGAGCGTTTGCTGCGCCAGACGGGAGAGCTACTCGACGCGCGCGTATTTGTGAATGAGGCCACTACTACGCCCGACAGCGTAGACGTGCAGATTATTACCAAGGATGTGTTTAGCCTGAGCGGCTCGCTTCAGATTCGCGATGTGGATGCGGCCGTCATTGGGCTGAACGATGTGAACTTTATGGGGCTGGGCCACCAGTTCCGGAACCGCTACGAGTATGGCCGCGCCAGCCCCCAGCCCTGGCGCTACCGGGGCAGCTATCTGGTACCTTTCCGCAACTTCGTCAATGCGCAGGTGCGCTATCGCAACGAGTACGAAAACAAGGAAATAGGCGCCTACGTGGCCCGCGACTTTGTTTCTATTAACACCCAGTATGCCGGCGCAGTGGCGCTCGATTTCTATGATCGGCTTATTCAGCTGCCACAATTGCCCCCCATCCCTTCGGATCGCCTGGAGCGGCTGCGCTATAGCACCCGCGATATATGGCTGGGACGCGCCTTACGCCTGAAAAGCTACGATCTGGGCTATGAGAATCCGGCCCGCTTTGTCGTTTCCGGGCGCTTTCTGAATACCACCTACGGCGAGCGGCCCATTGAGGACTACGCAGACGCGAGCCTTTTTCTGGGCACTATCGGCTATAGCGTTCGGCGCTACTATAAGGACAAATATCTCTTCGGTTTCGGCCGTACCGAGGACGTACCGACGGGCACCTTACTCAGCCTTACCGCTGGCTACGAATTGAACGAGCTGGGCAATCGGCGCTACTATGGCGTGCGTGCTGCCAGTGGCCTCTATAGTGTGCGGCGGGGCTATTTATATCTGAGTGGGGAGTTCGGGACCTTTGTGCGCCAGCGCGAACGAGACTGGCAGCAAGGACTCCTGAGCACGCAGGCCCTGTATTTTACGCGCCTCTACAATACGGGCAACTATCAGTGGCGCCATTTTCTGTGGAACCGCATGGATCTGGGCTTCGACCGACGCCCAGGCGAGCAGCTTTTGTCCATTGAGGGCGAACGGGGCCTGCGCGGCTTCCGCTCCGATGGCACTCTGCGCGGCACCAGTCGCTTTGTGCTCAACTACGAGGCTACCATGTACACGCCCGTATCGTTTCTGGGCTTCCGCCTGGCCGGCGTAGCTTTCGCCGATGCTGCCTGGTTGGCCACTACTCCCGGCCGCGACTCTCCATTTCTCGACAAGCCATTCACTGGCTTCGGCCTGGGTTTGCGCTTCCGCAACGAGTACACAGCGCTGCGCACCATCCAGATTTTGTTTGGCTTCTATCCGCGGGGCCAGCTGACCAATAATGGCTACCGGATCTTCGAGAATTCGGGGCCTATTATGACTTCAGTGATTTCAACTTTACCCGTCCTGGTGTCGCACCGTATCAATAGTTTGCAGAGACGCGTATTCGCGTCTCACCGTTGAATGACCGGCCCCACGCCATGCTACTAGTTATCCTAAAATAACGTCAGCAACGATTGAGACGCGAATACGCGTCTCTACGCCGTTATTACTCCTTTTTATAGTAATGCCAATCTACCGCAGGGACTCTACGTAAGAGGCAGATACACCCGAGCGAAATTTGCCCCCCAGGCTTCTGTACCTTTGGCTTCCTACCATAACTCACCCCAAAAGCCCATCCCATGCTTGCCCTCGGCGACTATAACGAACTTGAAGTAGCCCGCGCCGTGGATTTCGGCCTGTATCTGACCTCCGACGACGGCGACTTGCTGTTGCCCATTAAGTACGTGCCTGAAGGCACTCAAATCGGTGACCGGCTGCGCGTGTTTGTGTACCGTGACTCCGAAGACCGCCTCATTGCCACCACTTTAGAGCCACTGGCACGGGTGGGTGAGTTTGCGGCCCTCACCGTTCGCGACGTTTCGTCCAACGGCGCTTTCCTGGAGTGGGGCCTCGAAAAGGACCTGTTTCTCCCCTACCGCAACCAGCGCCAGGCCTTGCGCGTGGGACAGCGCGCTACCGTATATGTTTACCTCGACGAGAACTCCGACCGTATTGTGGCCTCATCTAAATGGGAGAAATACCTGCCGCAGGCTGACTTTCCGGGCAAAGCTGGCGACCAGGTAGAGCTATTCGTCGCCCAGGATACGGACTTAGGCTACACGGTTATCGTGAATGGCGCTTACCTCGGGCTGGTGTATCACAATGAAGTATTTCGCCCTCTGCGCTTAGGCGACAAGCCTACTGGTTACGTGCGCCAGATCAGGCCCGACGGCAAGCTGGATATAAGTCTGCAGAAAGTAGGCTACGATGAAGCTTTGGACGCCACCGAAACCATTCTCACGGCCCTACGTGCCAGCGGCGGCGCCCTGCCCTTGTCCGACAAAAGTGAGCCCGACGACATTTACCGCCGCCTGGGCATGAGCAAGAAAGTATTCAAGAAAGCGCTCGGCACACTTTATAAGCGCGGCCTGGTGCAACTAGCACCCGACGAAACCCGACTACTAGGGCAGGAATAAATAGCCAAAGCAAGCCTTCATCTAATAACTTGACTCTCAACAGAAAGGACGCACGACGCGTCATTTTTGCTGCGATGTTCGTTGGCTTCATTGCCCTTAATTGGTATTTATCGTAGAAGGACCTCTGCTGCCCTTCCGTCTGCTCTCGTGCTTGCAATCACCTTATGACACCTCAAAAAACTGCTCTCATTGCCGGCGCCAGCGGCTTGGTTGGCAGCCAACTCCTTACGTTGCTGCTAGCCTCCGAGCGCTACGCCAAAGTCATTGTGATAGGTCGGCGTCCCTTGCCCCAGGTGCACCCCAAATTAGAGCAGCGCATATTCGGACTTGATGACTTGGATCAGCACCGGCTGGGTCTGATTGCCGATGATGTGTACTGCTGCCTGGGCACCACCATGCGGCAGGCGGGCTCAAAAGAGGCTTTTTATAAAGTCGACTACCTTTACGTGGTAAAGCTGGCAGCGCTTACGGCCGGTAACTTTGCGGCGCAGTTTTTAGTTGTATCAGCGATGGGGGCCGATGCAAATTCGCGCATTTACTATAATCGGGTGAAGGGTGAGATGGAGCAGGCGGTGCGGCAGACGCCTTTTCGGGCCATCCACTTTTTTCGGCCTTCTTTATTGCTGGGCAACCGCACAGAAAAGCGCTTAGGCGAGCAGATTGGAGCCGTTTTGTTGAAAGCGCTGCGGCCCTTGATGGTGGGGCCACTGCGTAAGTATCAGCCTGTTGAGGCAGTGACGGTAGCGCGGGCTATGTTGCGTGCCGCTGAGGAAGACGGCGGCGGAATACGCGTGCATTTGTCGGATGAAATTGCCGAGGCGCGCTAAAACCAATGAATGGAGATGAGTTCAGCACGGAGTTTGTGCTTTAGGGTGCCAGTTGAATTTTAACCCTAACATCTCAGTAATGAAGTTTTTGTACCGCCTTGTTTTATTACTCCTTTTAACGGCCCCGGCTGCCTACGCCCAGAAAGGCGGCTACACCACTGGTATCGGTCTGCGGGCCGGCGGATATTCTTCGGGACTCACCGTAAAGCACTTTTTGAGCGGCAAGAACAACGTGGCCTTTGAAGGCTTGCTGACCAGAGAGTACGCTGCCCGCGGCGGCCGGCTAACCCTGCTGCTGGAAAAGCACATGCCCGTAAGTGATATCAAGGGCCTACAATTTTACTATGGTGCTGGTGGCCACGTTGGTTCATACAACGGGCGCTACTACTTCACTGATAGACGCTATTATGGCCGTAAAGGCAAGGATTACTATGAAGTTTATTACGAAGAAGACCGGAATTATGTCGCCTTTGGTGCTGACTTGATTCTGGGTCTGGAGTACAAATTGCCGGATCTGCCCTTCGTGGTAGGCGTGGACTACAAGCCATTCTTCGAAGTATTTGACGGTTATACTGGTCTGTACTCGGATGCAGCCTTTAGCTTGCGCTTCGTTTTCTAAGCCAGCGAATTCGATCAAACCCAAAAAAGCCCCCAGACAATGTCTGGGGGGCTTTTTTGCGTTGGTATACCTGTTACTAGCGAATCCGGCCACGGTCACGACCATAGTGGTGGCCGTCGCGGCCGGGCTGGCGAGCATCCTGGCGATAATAGCCCGGCCGGGGCCGCACGACTACGGTGCGCTGCCGGTACGGCCGTATGATAACAGGCTGGCGCTCTACCACAACCACTCGCGCTGGACGATGGTAGTAAGGCCGTGGTCGATAACCGTAATAAGGGCGAGGCGGCGGATAATAGGCTGGTCCGCTTGCTACCACAACGCCGGGCTGGGCGGAGGCCACGCAACCCGTCAGCAGGGCTGCCGAGAAAACCAGCGCCACTAGTACCAGAGAAGATTTGATGAGCTTTTTCATAGTCTATACAATGGCGCCTTTGTTCGGCTTCCACTTGTAATTAGACACAGATTTTTGCGCTGGGTTTAATGAAACGACCCTAAAATTTCAGATCCAATTTCATCACAACAGCCTGCCAGTAAGTGCTATTATGAGCGTAGCGCACATATCAGATCTACTTTCTAAAACCTGAGCTGGGGGCTTTTTACAACGTACCAACTCCTGCTAAAACTCAGTACATGGCAATAAAAAGCGCCCGCTGCTCCTTGGAGCAGCGGGCGCTTGCATTACTTCTCAAACGTCAAAAACTCGACTACTTTTTTCCGTATTCGGTGTTCAGGCGCTTTAATACCGGAGCCGTTACGTCGAGGTCTTTGCGGCTGTAGGCAATAGAGCCGCCAGGCTGTGCAATGAGAATAAACTGGTAGCCGTTCTCTTTGCCATACTGCTCAATCAGCTTATTTACGCGGGTTAGTACCTGCTGGCTCATTTTGGCTTCTTCCTCAGCCGCCTGGCGCTGTAGCTTTTGCTGCTCTTGGCCCACCTTCTGCTCCTGCTGCTGCAATTGCTGCTCGGTAGCGGCCCGTTGCTCAGGCGTGAGGCTGGCAGCTTGGGTCTGATATTTCTGCACGGCCGACTGGAAGTTGGTTATCAGCGTTTTGTTCTGCTGCTCCCAACCTTTGGCCTTCGCCTCGAAGTTGCGGCGCGCGACCTGCATCCCTTTGTAGCCATCCAGCAATTTGCTTGACTCTACATAACCGATTTTGACGGGCTCAAGAGCCGCAGCTACTGATGCGGGCCCTGCGGCATCTGTTGTGTCCTCAGGGGCGGTGCCAGCGCTGTCAGCGGCAGTAGTGATGGCCGCAGTTTTGGCCACGGCGGGCACGCTGGCTGGCTTCTGGGCAAAGTGCAGGTAAAATAATACGGCCACGGCAACAACCAGAACCGCATTGATGGCTAAAAGCAAGGAATTCGTCTTCATTCAAAAAAATAGTAGCGGCCGACACCTCGCCGGGTCCCCAAAGAAACGCAGAAACCGGCAGGATCAGAAATTGAGGCCAACGGCCGGCTTTACAGCGCTTGGTTGACGCTGCATTCTGCCCCGTAAATAATCCTATATCTGATCGTCGTCCTCCTCCTTCGCTCTGGGGGCATTTCTAACAGATGAGGCCAGTGCTCCGTGCGGCCGGGGGGCAAATTATCGGGCCAGGCAATGTGCACCAGCGCGTCGCCCTGATTCACGACCGGCATATGATTTAAGCCAATAACGTAGCCGGCCGTGGGCGTTTCGAGCCGCACGGTGCCTTCGCCATACGGGTCGGCCACGCTGCCGTATACCTGCCCTTTTTCCAAAAACTGCCCATTTTGCACATGACTGCGAAAAAGGCCCGCGAACTTCGCCCGCAGCCACGTATGCCGCCGACACACAATGCTCGGCTGGGCGGCTGCCGTAGCTTCAGCCAGCATTCCTAGTTGGTGTAAAACGCGAAATGTGCCGGCCATAGCCAACTCAATGCCGGCTTCATCGAGGCGCAGCGATTCGCCGGTTTCGTACACTATAATGCGGCGGCCCTGCTGCATAGCCGCCTCGCGCAGTGAGCCGGGTCGCAACGACGCGTGCAAAGTAAACGGCGCCGCAAAAGCGGCAGCTAATGCATCGGTCTGGTCGTCTTCGCCCAACAGACAGCGCACCTGAGGCATATTGGCCCGAGCCGCGCCACCCGTATGAAAATCGATGCCGTAGTCGATCAGGGGCATGATTTCGCGCATAAAGCGGTGGGCAACTCTGCTGGCCAACGATCCGCGCGGGTTGCCCGGAAAGCTGCGGTTCACATCTTTGCCATCGGGCACCTCCCGCGAGAAATTGAGGAAGCCGTAGATGTTGAGAATAGGAATGGCAATGATAGTACCGCGCAAGGGCTGCAACAAATCGCGGCGCACCAGCCTCCGAATCGTTTCGATACCATTCACTTCGTCGCCGTGCATCCCGGCCATCAGCAGCACCGTCGGTCCCGGCTCCTGCGCCCGATACACGTACACAGGCACATCAATAACGGTGCGGGAAGGCAAACGCGAAATCACCAACCGCGTCAGCACCCGTTCGCCCGGCCTGATAACCAAGCCGTTAATCAGCATGTCGGTGGGGCCGTAGGTGTGGGGCAAAGGCTGAGGTGTTAAGAGTGAAAGGAAAATAGCTGCATTTCAACCCGGTTAGCCAACTACATCAGGCTGGGTATCAGGCTGGGGGCTTTTCTGGTCGTTTTCTTCGCGGAATCCTTGCGCTTGCTATGCACCAGCGCCGCCGTGTACTCAATGATTTTGCCGGCAATATCCAGGCCCGTGGCCTTCTCAATACCTTCCAGCCCCGGCGATGAGTTCACCTCCAGCACTAGCGGGCCGCGCTTGCTTTGCAGCATATCAACGCCGGCAATGCCCAGCCCCAGCGCTTTGGTAGCCAGCAAAGCAGCCGCTTTTTCGGCACGGCTCAGCTTCACCAGCTTGCCCGAGCCGCCCCGGTGCAGGTTAGAGCGAAACTCGCCTTCCTTGCCCTGGCGCTTCATGGCACCCACTACTTCGCCGTTCACCACAAAGGCTCGCAAATCGGCGCCTTTGCTCTCGGCAATAAACTCCTGCACAATGATGCGGGCTTTGAGGTTATGAAAGGCCTCTATTACCGATTGGGCAGCTTTTTCAGTCTCGGCCAGTACTACGCCCAGGCCTTGCGTACCTTCCAGAAGCTTGATGATAACCGGGGCGCCTCCCACCTGCTTGATCATTTCGGGCACATCGTCGGAGTAGTTCGTAAAGGCAGTTTTGGGCATCCCCACTCCGGCCCGCGACAGAATCTGCATGGAGCGCAGCTTATCCCGTGAGCGTACAATAGCCTGGCTATCAATGGCGGCTCGCACTTTCATCATCTCAAATTGCCGTACCACGGCCGTACCGTAGAACGTAACCGAGGCGCCGATGCGCGGGATGATGGCGTCGAAATCCGTCAGCTTTTTGCCTTCGTAAATAATACCCGGCTGGCCTTTCTCCAGCACCAGGTTGCAATGCAGATGGTCGACGACCACCGCCTCGTAGCCGCGCAGCGTGGCTGCTTCGACAAGGCGCATGGTGGAGTACAGCCTCGGCTCGCGCGAGAGAATGGCCAGTTTCATTGGAAAGAGTAGGTCAGAGGTAAATGGGGAGCGGCGGCAGGAAAACAGGGAAAAGCCTAATCAACTTAGGGCCGCGGATGTTTAGCTACGGCCTGACTTTTATACGACAAATGTAGGCGAGCCACATCAACTACCAGTTGTGCTTGACGCAATAACACCCGCCCGATGAGTACGGGGTAGCGCATATCGGAGCGGTCAGACAGGGAAAACTCGGCGGGAATATCTTCGCCAAATAACTGAATAACTGTCTGAATAACATAGCGTTCCTGCACTTCCCCATTCGAGCTTTTGATGTCACGCAGGGAGAAGTCGGCGAACTGTAGCGGCCGGCCATTAAAATTTGGATGTGAGGGGTCGAGCAGCTGCACGCAGAGCAGTTGGCGGCCGTCGGGCAGGGTTTCGATGTGAATATTGGAGCAGTGAATGGCGCCCGTATAGGCTCCCGTATCTACCTTGGCCTCTACCCCACGCAATTTGAATTGCGGGAAATCAACCAGCTCTCTTCGCCCCACTACTCGTTTTGCAACCCGCTTTTTTATCATGGTAAAGGCAATATAAGGGAAGCAACTGGTTAGAAGCCAAAGCTTCCCGATTCGGCACCCGGATGGCTTACCTAAGGATAGCGCTTAATTCATTCCCTTCAGAGTAAATTATAGAACTGGGGGCTTTTTTATCTGCGCCAGCCCAGCAGGTGAAGTTGGGGGGCTTTTTAGCTTAAACTCTTAACTCATCCTGCCGTTCCCACAAAACGCGCGTTCACCTTACCCGCATCTGTTATCAACTTTCCTATGCATAATCACTCTTCCAGCGGCTTATGGCGCTCCCAAGCCCAATCATTCGGCCGCATCTTGCTGTATCAAGGTGACATTACTACCCTTAATACCGACGCGATTGTAAATGCCGCCAACTCCTCCCTGCTCGGTGGGGGCGGCGTTGATGGGGCTATTCACCGTGCCGGCGGCCCTCAAATTCTGGAGGAATGCCGCCGCTTACGAGCCGGTCACTACGGCAAAGGCTTACGAACAGGGGAAGCCGTGATTACCACGGGTGGCCGCTTACCTGCTCAGCATGTTATTCATACCGTGGGGCCAGTTTGGAACGGTGGGCACTAGCAGGAGCCGGAGCTATTGGCCAACTGCTACCGCAACAGCCTTACTATTGCCGCTCAGCATAACCTGACGAGCATCGCTTTTCCGGGCATAAGCACCGGAATTTATGGGTATCCCAAACCCGAAGCCACTACGATTGCTGTGCGCGAGGTACTAGCCTTTCTGGAAACTCATGAGCAGCCAGCTGAGGTTGTATTCGTGGTATTCGATGGGGAAACCAAGCGCCTGTACGAGCAAGAACTAACGGCTAAGACGTCGGCGCAATAAGTTCGGGGTGACGACGCAGGTACGCGGCTACGTCGTAGATAAGGCCCGCGTGGCCCGTGTCGAGGAGCACGGTGCGCGCCTGCTGCAACGAGCCGATAAAGCGTTGCAAACCAGCGTGCGGTATTACGCGGTCGTGTTTTCCCAGAAAAAAGGTAACCTCCACGTTATGCTCGTTCAGAATACGAGCCAGGTCTTTCAAGCTGAATACCAGCAGCCGAAAGCCAACCCAGCTTCGATACACGCGCAGACGCTTTTCCCGGCTTTCGAGCTGCCATTCGGCAAAGCGTATCAGGTTGGTATCCACTACGCGGCGCTCCCCCAGCGCATTGAGAAAGCGTAGCAGCCGCTGCGGGCGCAGCACCGCCCGGCCCAGCACCCCGCGCATCCAAGGCGGGTAAGTAGCCAGCGAGTACCAGAACTGACGCTGCAGGCCATCGGGCGCGATAAGCCAGATTTTCTCCACCCGACCAGGGAAATGCTCAACGGCAGTAAGTGCAAATTTGGCCCCCATGCTGAAAGCGAGCAGACTAAACTGGTCTATGCTTTTCTCAGCCAGAAACTGCTCCAGTAGTTCGCCAAGGCGCTTTTTGGTTAACGGAGCATCAGCTTTGGCAAGCCGGCTATTGCCATGATAAAACAGATCGAACGAGTAGATGGTAGCCCTATCGCCCAGCACGGCGGCTATGCTACGCCAATGGCCTTCGCTTTGCCCATAGCCGTGGAAAGCCAGCACCACTCGCGGGCCGGTGCCATAGGTCCGATAATGTAAAGTTGTTTTCAATGGCGAATGCTAGCTACGGCCGTTCTAAGTCATCATGTGCCCGGCCTGTAGAGACGCATACTGGCGTCCGATCGTTACGGTTATTGTTTTGATGGCGCAGTACCGGTCGTTCAACGACAAGACGCGAGTACGCGTCTCTACAGCCGCGAAACGCCCCCCGACACCACAAACTTCATCACCTCGCTGCTGGGCAGCTCCAGAAAAGTGACGTTCTCCTTGGGCACTAAGAATAGCTCGCCGGAAAAGTTGTAGGAGTGTGGGCAGTAAACGGCTACCAAGTCGGGGCGGTTGGCGGGCTCCATATTCTCCTGCGTCACAAACCCCATTTTGAAAATCTTGGCTTCCGGGTTAACGCACATGACGACGGGGCAGTTAAACTTCTGATTATCGCCCACAAATGCATCAAACAGATCTTTGAGGCTAGAGTAAATAATGCTCACCAGAGGCGTGCGGTGCAGCACTCGCTCAGCGATAATGAGGAAGGGCCGCACCATAAACGACTTGGCAATGAAGCCCACAACCGTGAGAAGCACTATAGCCGTCAGCAAGCCAATACCGGGGGGCACATTGTCCATGCGAAACAAGCCATCGAGCCAGCGGATAGTAGCAAACAGAATGTAGATGGTGAGGCCAACCGGCGCCACAATCAGGAAGCCGTTCAGGAAGTAGTTGAAGAGTTTGCGCATACGGCAGCAGAAGTAAACAAAAATGCCCGACCAGAAACCGGCCGGGCAAATAACGATGATGTTGAACAGAAATCCGTGCGGGACTATACTGCCTCTAAGGCTACCTGCGCAATGCGGTCGGCCACACGCTGCATCAGCCACATGGGCGTGCTGGTAGCGCCACAAATCCCGACAGAATTGGCCCCCACAAACCATTCATCATTGATATCCTGGTCGTTTTCGACGAAGTAGCTGCGCGCGTTCGTTTGGTTGACTACCGAAAACAGCGCCTTGCCGTTGGAGCTTTTGCGCCCACTCACAAACACTACTACATCGTGCTCCACGGCGAACTTTGCCAACGCAGGCTCGCGGTTGCTTACCTGCCGGCAGATGCTGTCGTTGGCATCGAAGCTATCGAGGCTGCCCCCGGCGGCGGCAATGCGGTTCTCTATCAGCTGCTTCATGCGGTAGAAGCCGGCAGTGCTCTTGGTCGTTTGGCTAAACAGCGTAACGGGGCGGGCAAAGTCGATTTGGTCGAGGTCGGCTTCGGTCATCACGATTAAAGCGCGGTTGCCGGTTTGACCGGCTAGGCCAGTAACCTCAGCATGACCCGGCTGCCCGTAAATGACAATCTGGCCCTCGTGGCGGCGGCTGACGTCGTAAGCGTGCTTTACGCGGTTTTGCAGCTTAAGCACCACCGGGCACGAAGCATCAATCAGCTCCAGGTTGTTGCGCAAAGCCAGTTCGTAGGTCTCGGGCGGCTCGCCGTGGGCGCGTATCAGTACTTTGCTATCGTGTATCTGCTGAAGCTGTTCGCGGTCGATGATGCGCAGGCCGCGCTGGTGCAGGCGCTCCACTTCCATGCGGTTGTGCACAATATCGCCCAGGCAGTATAAAGTTGACTCGTTCTCCAGCTCATCCTCAGCCATTTGAATGGCGAACTCAACGCCAAAGCAATAGCCGGAATTTTTATCGATAATGATGTTCATGACAGGGAAAATATTTCGGCAGTTGTAGCTGCAACTTTAGTGCCCTAACTGGCCGCCGACAGCGCCAGACCTTGTTCATCTTTTTGGCATTTAGCCGGGTAAACTCATGTGTACTACGAAGATTAGCACAAAAAAATGCCTCCCAAAACGATATAGTTTTCCCTAACCCAACTTCTAGGCCCACGGAGCCATTACTACCTCAATATCTTTTAGGTACGGTAGGCCGTGGGGGGCTTTTTTTCATCGTTTGGCACTGCTAGGTCGCCAACCGCTGCTAGCGAAAATAGCGTAGCCGATACACGCTCCAGCACGAAATCTACCTGCTCATCAATAGTAATATGCGTGGTATCGAGCATTATGGCATCGGTAGCACGGCGCAAAGGGCTTTCGGCGCGGGTCGAGTCGAGGTGGTCGCGCTTGGTGAGGTTTTCGATAATCTCCTCCACTTCCACCTGCTCGCCATTTATAGCCAGCTCCTCCTGCCGACGCAGGGCCCGCACGCGGGTTTCGGCGGTCATAAATACTTTCACCTCTGCATCCGGAAACACGGTTGTGCCGATGTCGCGGCCGTCCATCACCACTCCGCGCTTGCGGCCCATGCGCTGCTGCTGGCTGACCATGGCGTGGCGCACGGCCGGAATCACCGACACCTCGCTTACAGAGTTAGAGATATACATCTGACGAATCTCATCTTCGCGGATTTCGCCGTCCAGACACAATTCATTTCGCCCCGTGCGGCGGTTGCGCTTAAACGAGATGTGCATATCGTGCAGGGCCTGCTCGATACGGGGCAAATCATCGAAAGCGATTTTATGTTCGAGCAAATACAGGGTCACGGCCCGGTACATGGCGCCTGTGTCAATGTAGGCATACCCTAACTCGGCGGCTACGGCTTTGGCGGTAGTGCTTTTGCCGCACGAAGAGTAGCCGTCGATGGCAATGACGATTTTTCTCATGGGGAAGTCGTTCGGCGCGGGGGCAAGGGGACGGGAATCCAGGTTCGACGACGTGGTACGGCAGCCGCGGCTAAGCGGGTGGGCACAGACTGGAAGAGTACCATTACGCACTCCGCCGCGCCCTGCTCCAGTTGCCGCTCCACGTAGCTGAACGGATTGATAAAGGTACAACCAGCTATCTGTATGCCGACCAGCCCGGAGGCGTCGCGGTGCCAGTGGCCCCCAAAGCTACGGATTATGCACTCCCCCAAAAAGCACCCCAGCGCATTTACTGCTCCGGTTAAGGCTTCCTGCTTAATACTAGCTCGCTCACGGTCAATGAACTCAGCGAGCTTTGACACCGCTACCCCGTCAAAAGAAGAGAAGTTTAAATTTTGCCGCACGGCTTCGGCGGCGCTTCGTAGTTCTCCCATCGCAGAAAAAACGCAGCATCCGGTAACTGACGTGAGTAAGGTTCAAAATGAAAACTACCGGATTAGTCAAGTTTTAAATCTACGAGAGAAGAAAATAATATTTAAGGGAAAATATAGTAATTAAATCCAAGTTTTACGAGGCAATTCCGCTTCCAAACGGTCCGGAATCTGCTCAAAGAATGTCATTACTGAATCAGCCAAGCCATGCTTTAGCTGCTGCCCTACCCGGTAAAAGGGATTCAGAAATAGCTTGTTACGCAAGCCAATGCCCGTAGTGCCATCTGGGCCAGTAGCCCACTCACCCTGGTAAGTTTGCGCGATGCACTCACCCAGAAAGCAGCCCAAAGCATTTATTACGCCTTCACGGCTCGCGGCGGGCAATTGGGCGCGCTGCCCTTCGATGAAGTCGGAGAGGCGCTGCACACCGGCGGCATCGAAGCCATTGACCTGCAATTGTTGGCGCACGGCATCAGCGGCAGCGCGGAGGGCGGTGAGTGGGTTTTGCTCGGGGGGCATTTTTGGAAGGCGTTAATTAGAAAGTAATCTACCGAGCATCCCCCATTCGTGGACGATGGTTCATGCTTTCCCAGTTGCTAGTTAGTACGACACTGTTGCTCAAAGGCTATTGACGGAAAATATTAGCGGCTTCCTCGTAGCTGACCTGCTCAATTTCCCTTTTAAAGAGGTACGCATAGATGATTCGCTTGAAATCATCCGGTCCGACCAATCCGGCTCGAATACGTTGGCATAGCAAGGGATTATCGACAAAAAGCGTCGATGCATGTTGTGCAAAGGCGCTTTGTTCATAGGGTAATCCTACAATAGCCAACTCAGGTGACATCCGTAGCAGCCAGATGTTCAAGTGCCCAACAGTATTGTGGCTCCGCATCAATTGATCATGCTGCAAGACTTGAATTCTTCCAGTAAGCATCACTCGAAAGAATTCTGCTTCGCCGAATGGTTTTTCATTTGGCGCGCCTACCATTGCTACCTGTCGCACCACAGCGAAGCTATCAGTTCCAATGGTGAATCCTTGCAAGTCAGCTGTTTGCAAGTTTATTGGATCGGCTTTTCCTTGCTCAACCTGAACAACGTTACGTTCCAAATCCTGCCATACACGTAATTTACCGCCGTGTCGAGACCCGTCTAGCAGCGTGTAGAACCCAGGCTTGAACTTACCTATGCTCGTTACTTGCATAAACTTGGCATGCCTCCCCTGGCTGTGAGCAACAGTACTTGCTAGAAGTAGCACAACAACCAGCATTAATTTGCCGGCGATGCGCAAATGGCTCATTTGTATCAGCATTAGCAGTCGTGCGTGGGGCAGGGCATGCGGCCGCCTTTGCTTTGGCGCTTGAAGGCTTTGGTTTTCTTTTGCTGGGCTGTGCGCTGAGCGCAACCGGCCATGGGAGCCACGGCAGAACCGGTCAGTACTGCGGCCAGCAGCAAGGTCAATATCTTTCTCACGAGACGAATTTGGCAGGGATAATTAACCAAATATAAGGTTCTTTACCCGTCCGCCGGCCTGGGGGGCAAATTCTGAACCCTCTACTTTCCTGCCTTATGCCCGCCGAATTTAGCCTGCGCGCCAACGTTATTGATCTGTTTGCCAACACCATAGCTCCGGCTACTATATATGTGGCTGGGGGCAAATTCAGCGCATAGAGCCCCTCTCCTCCCCCACACCCGATGCCACGCTGCCCTATGCGCTGCCTGGGTTTGTAGATGCCCATGTGCACGTGGAAAGCTCCCTGCTCGTGCCCGCCGAGTTTGCCCGGCTGGCCGTGGTGCATGGCACGGTAGCCACCGTCTCCGACCCCCACGAGATTGGGAATGTGCTGGGCACGGCGGGCGTGGAATATATGCTGGCCAGCGGGCGCACGGTGCCGTTCAAGTTCTGCTTTGGTGCTCCTTCCTGCGTGCCGGCCACGTCTTTCGAAACGGCTGGGGCGGTTATCTCGGTGCAGGATATTGAGCAGCTGTTTCAGAACCCCGAAATCGGCTACCTGGCGGAGATGATGAACTGGCCCGGCGTGCTGCACAACGACCCTGATGTAGCGGCTAAAATTGGGTTGGCCCAGCGCTACGGGCGCCCCGTGGATGGCCACGCGCCCGGCCTGCGCGGCCAAGATGCCCAGCGCTACGCCGCCGCTGGCATCAGCACCGACCACGAGTGCTTCACCGCCGACGAGGCCCGCGACAAGCTGGCCATAGGCATGAAAATCCTGATTCGGGAAGGCTCAGCGGCCCGCAATTTTGAGGCGTTGATTGATTTGCTGCCCGAGCACTACGAGAACATGATGTTCTGCTCCGACGACAAACACCCCGATACGCTGGTGCTGGGTCACATCAACCAGCTGGTTCAGCGGGCCGTAGCGCGTGGCCAGGATGTGCTGAAAGTGCTGCGCGTGGCTTGTTTGAACCCCGTGCTGCACTACAACTTACCCGTAGGCTTGCTGCGCGAAGGCGACCCCGCCGACTTTATCGTGGTCGACGACCTGGCTGATTTCCGGGTGCGCCAAACCTACGTGGGGGGCAAATTGGTAGCCGAAAATGGCCAAACGCTTATTCCCGCCGCGCCGGTATCGGTGGTCAATAACTTTCACGCCCAGCCATTTACATCCACAGATTTTCAACTATCCGCTCCGCAAAAAGCCCCCCAGACACAGTCAACCGAGATTCGCGTAATCGAATGCTTCGACGGCCAACTCATTACTGCCCGCCACAACCTGCCCGCCAGCGTTGAAAATGGCCTCGTCGTATCTGACGTAGCGCGCGACATACTCAAGCTCACGGTGGTAAACCGGTATGAAGCAGCGCCACCGGCAGTTGCCTTCATTACCGGCTTTGGTCTGAAGCGCGGCGCCTTAGCTTCCAGCGTCGGCCACGATTCGCACAACATTACCGCCGTTGGCACTGATGATGAGAGCATTGCCCGCGCCGTAAACCTGGTTATCGAGGCGAAAGGTGGCCTGGCGGCCGTGGGGGCAAATCTGAAGAGGTATTACTCCCTTTGCCCGTGGCCGGCCTAATGTCTGATCAAGATGGCTACCGCGTGGCCGAAGCTTACGCCGCCGTAGATGCGCTGGCTAAAGAGCTAGGCTCGCCCTTGGCCGCCCCGTTTATGACATTGTCATTCATGGCGCTGCTGGTTATTCCCAGCCTAAAACTCAGCGACAAAGGCCTGTTCGATGGCGAAGCGTTCCGGTTCGTGGAAGCGGTGGTGTAACAATCTGGTGCTCTACTCTAATCGACCGTCATGCAGAGCGGAGCGAAGCATCTTGCGTGTTTAGCGGGATTAGTAATCAGACCTCAGCATGCGAGATGCTTCGTCGCTGCTTCATGCGCAGAATGCTCTGCATGACAGGCGATATTATATCATTAACTACAAAAAAGGCCGCTGCACTTTCATGCAACGGCCTTTTATTAGAAGCCAATTCTTAAAGACTTACACCTCAGCGAAGCGCTTACTCATCAGCTTGTTCAGCTTCTCCTCAGTGAGTGGCTTGGCCAGGTACTCCACATCCGGGTATTGCGCCACGCGGGCGGTGTCGGCGGCGTGCATGGAGGTGGTAAGTACCGCCAGTACCGTGTGGGCCTTTACTTCCTCGGGCAGAGCGCTGTAGCGTTGCAAAAACTCAAAACCGTCCATTCCCGGCATCTTCAGATCTACAAAGACCAAGGCTGGCGTTTCGCTGGGCACTGGGTCAACGAGATTGCGGCCTTCGCCCCAGAAGAAGTCATAAGCCTGCTGAGCACGGGTGAAAACCAGCACGTTATCGGCCACATCGAGGCGGGTGAGCAAGCGATTGTTCAGAAAACAGGTGGTCTCGTTGTCATCCACCAGCACGATATTGCGCAGCTTTTTAGTCACGGTCATAAGTCTTAGTATTTCTATAAGGAGAACATTAAACCGGAAGCGGGCAATAAAGATATTTTTTCTTTACAGCCATCCTTGCTCCCGCATCCAGTCGTCGTTGTAAATTTTTCCTAGGTAACGCGTGCCGTGGTCGGGCAGGATAATTACCATGGTGTCATCTTCCTGCAAATGCTCACGAGCATACTCCAAAGCGCCGTACACGGCCGATCCGCAGGACCAGCCCACGAATAAGCCCTCTTCTTTGGCCAAGCGGCGCGTCATTACGGCCGCATCCTGGTCGGTTACTTTAATGAAAAGGTCGATCAGGTCAAAGTCGACGTTTTTGGGCAGAATGTCCTCCCCTATGCCTTCTGTTTTGTAAGGATAAATCTCGTTTTCATCGAAAATACCCGTCTCTTTATATTTCTTAAACACCGAGCCGTAGGTATCCAAGCCAATGGATACGAGGTTCGGGTTTTGCTCTTTCAAGTACTTGGCCGTACCACAGATGGTGCCGCCGGTGCCCACACCGCAAGCGAAGTGGGTAATCTTCCCATCCGTTTGGGCCCACAGCTCAGGGCCGGTGCCCTCATAATGAGCAGCGGTGTTTGAAAGATTGTCGTACTGATTTGGGTAAAAGGAATTAGGCGTCTCCGCGTTCAGACGACGGGCCACGGAGTAGTAAGAGCGCGGATCATCGGGAGCAACATCCACAGGGCAGATAACCACCTCTGCGCCCACAGCGCGCAGAATATCCTGCTTTTCCTTGCTTTGCTTGTCGCTCATTACAAAGATGCACTTGTAGCCTTTGCTGATGGCAGCCAGAGCCAGGCCCATGCCGGTGTTGCCGCTAGTACCTTCGATGATGGTGCCGCCGGGCTTGAGCAGACCTGCTTTTTCGGCATCTTCTACCATACGCACCGCCATGCGGTCTTTCACGGAGTTGCCTGGGTTAAAGTATTCAACCTTGGCCAGCACCGTGCCTTTGATGCCGTCGGCTACTTTATTGAGTTTGACCAGAGGAGTGTTGCCGATGGCTTCAACTATGTTATTCAGATACATACAGTTGGGTACGCAGAGTAGTTGGGTGGACCGCAAAGGTACGAATTTACCTTCTTAGCCCCGCGCTGCTGTTCATCACATGACTATAGACGAGCCCAAATCCTGACAGAGAAAGAGCCGTAAAGCGCCCTAATAAGGCATATGGGTTTCACAAGTAATCCGTTCAGCTGCTACCTTCCGGAAGGGAAGCGGCCGCGCGGCTTGCCTCCCCCCCAAAAAAGCCTACTTTTGCGCACCGATGACTTGCTAAGTCATTCCCCATTACCACCCTATATCGCATTTTCCTCCTAACCTTTCTCCTAATGAGCGTTCTGGTCAATAAGGATTCTAAAGTGATTGTGCAGGGCTTTACGGGCTCCGAAGGCTCGTTTCATGCTCAGCAGATGATTGAATACGGCACCAACGTGGTTGGCGGCGTAACGCCCGGCAAAGGCGGTACCACCCACCTCGACCGTCCCGTGTTCAACACCGTAGCCGAGGCCGTAGAGCAGGCTGGCGCCGACACGAGCATTATTTTCGTGCCCCCGGCTTTCGCCGCTGATGCTATTATGGAAGCCGCCGACGCGGGCATCAAAGTCATCGTGACCATCACCGAAGGCATCCCGACCAAGGACATGATTGCGGTAAAAGAATACCTGAAAGGCCGCGACGGTCTGCGCATGATTGGACCTAACTGTCCCGGCGTAATGACTGCCGGCGAGTGCAAAGTGGGCATCATGCCCGGCTTTATTTTCACCAAAGGCAAAATCGGTATCGTTTCGAAGTCGGGCACACTGACGTATGAGGCTGTTGACCAACTCACCAAAGCTGGCCTCGGCCAGACCACGGCTATCGGCATTGGCGGCGACCCGATCATCGGCACTACTACCAAAGAGGCCGTTGAACTGCTCATGAACGACCCCGAAACCGAAGGCATCGTGATGATTGGTGAAATCGGTGGCGGCATGGAAGCTGAAGCGGCCCGCTGGATCAGGGAAACCGGCAACAAGAAGCCCGTTGTAGGCTTTATTGCTGGCCAAACTGCACCTCCCGGCCGTCGCATGGGCCACGCAGGTGCCATCGTAGGCGGCGCCGATGACACGGCGGCGGCTAAAATGGCCATCATGCGCGAGTGCGGCATCCACGTAGTAGACTCTCCCGCCGAGATTGGCGACACGATGCTGCGCGTATTGCAAGGCGAAAAGGTTACCGCGTAGTTTCTTCGACTAAATCAACCATAAAAAAGCCCCCAGAAAGATTCTGGGGGGCTTTTTTATGGTTGACTGTTTCCCTACTTCTTTCCACTTTGCCCGCCTACATTTACAACTACACCAAAATTAAACACCGAGTTAGAGGCCTTTAAAAACTTCTGACTACGCAAGCCAAACATGCCGCCGCTGATCAGTTGAAGCTGCACCGGGCCGGCCAACTGCACGCGGGTGAAGGTGATAGGCTCGACAAAAACGTTGTCCTCGGGCGTGACAGCTATATTATCGACTCGTAAGTTGCTTAGTTCTAAGTAGCTCAGGCGCAAGGCTGTGCCGTACGAAACAGGAAAGTCGTTGCCGAAAAGGTGAAATGACTTCTTCTCTTTCGAGCTGTAGTTTACTTGAAGGAAATACTTATTTAGCTTGCCTTCTACCTTGCGCTCCTCGGTTTTAACATCATTCTCGGTTTTGAAATCGGTGCGCTTGGTGGAGCCGGCGCCGAGGCCCACGTACACCTCCAGCGCCCGCTTATCGGGGAGGCGGGTGAAGTAACCGCCGCCTATTTCGGCGAATCGGTGCTCCTCGGCTTTGCGTTTTTTATCGGTATTCAGCGTCGTGAACGTGCCGATGGCTCCGATGTGCTCGCCGATGGCGTAGGCCCCTTGCAAAGCGAGGTTGTTATCCAGATTAGTATGAATACCGCCGCTGAATTCGCCCTTCTGGGTGAGCAGGGGCACATTTGGCGGCGGAGGAAAGTACAAAGAGGTACATGCACCTAGCCCAGGCAGAACGGCAAGCAGGGCAAGGCGGCGCAGAAATCGGTTAGCCACAAGGCGGAAGTTATTGTTAAAGTTATGCAAGCCAGCAAACCGTTTATGGAATAGTCGGCTGCCAAGCTGAACCGTATAGGAATAGCTCTGGGGGCAAAAATAGCATTACCCCGCGCATAACTCGTCTTCCCGCTCTCTGATTTCCGTATTCTATGCCTGATTCCTATGATGTTGTGATAATTGGCTCCGGCCAGGCCGGCAATCCATTGGCTACTGCGCTAGCCGACGCCGGGCGAAGCGTGGCGCTGATTGAGGAGTATTTGCTGGGCGGTTCGTGCATCAACTACGGCTGCTCGCCGGTCAAAACCATGCTGGCCTCCGCTGAGCGCGCCCACCAGGTTCGCACCGCCGCCGGCTTCGGCGTACAAGCCAACGCGCCCCGCGTAGACATGGCCGCCGTAGTGGTCCGCAAGAATGAGGTGATTGGAGCCATGCGCGAAGGCGTACGCAGCAACCTCACCCAAGAGCGCCCCGGCATCACGGTGCTGGCGGGTCGGGCAGTTTTTACGGGCCCGCACAGCGTGCGCGTAGCCATGGAAAGCGGCCCCGAAAAGGAGTTGACCGCACCACTGATTTTTATCAATACCGGCACCCGCGCCGCCATTCCGGAGGTAGAAGGCTTAGCTGAAACTGGCTTTCTGACCACCACCGAACTGCTCGATCTGACGGAATTGCCTGAGCATCTGCTAATTCTGGGCGGCGGCTACATTGGGTTGGAGTTCGGTCAGATGTACCGGCGCTTCGGCAGCCGTGTCACTATTATTGAATCGGGCAATCAAATACTGGAGCACGAAGACGAAGACGTATGCACCGCCTTGCAGGAATTATTGGAGGCTGAAGGCGTTGAGTTTGTGGTCGGCGCTGAAGCTTACCGCACGACTAAAGGCGCTGGGGGGCAAATCACCGTCACGGCTCGCACCCGCAGCGGCGAGCGACGCTTGAGCGGCACTCACCTGCTCATTGCCACCGGCCGCACGCCCAACTCGGATAAGTTGAACCTGGCCGCGGCTGGCGTTCGGGTTGATGAAAAAGGCTACATCAAGGTAAACAGCCGCCTCCAAACCAACGTGCGCGGCGTGTATGCCCTCGGCGACGTGCACGGCGGCCCCAGTTCACCCATCTCAGCTACGACGACTACCGCATTGTCCGCGATGCGCTGCTGGGGGCAAATCGCGCTCGGCCAAGCAGCGCCCCCTGCCCTACACCGTCTTCACCGATCCGCAGCTGGGCCGCATTGGCTTATCGGAGGAGCAGGCGCAGGCACAGCAGATCGACTACCGCGTGGCCGTCATGCCGGTTTCTACCATTGGGCGGGCCCGCGAAACGGGCCGTCTGGGGGGCTTTTTCAAGGTCTTGGTCGATGCGAAAGACCAGATAATTGGGGCCGCCATCCTGTGCGCTGAAGGCGGCGAAATCATGACGATGCTGCAACTGGCCATGACCGGCAAGCTCAAATATCAGGTACTTCTGCAGATGATATTTGCGCACCCGCTTTGGGCCGAAGCCCTGAATAATGTGTTTGCGAAGCTGGGAAAGCCAAAAAAGTAAACGCCTCAGCCCTATCTTTTACTCAGGAGGCAAAAGCTGAGTCCGATCAGAAGTAAGAGTAAGACTTTTGTTCCTGCTCTACTTTACTCACGGGCAACGACACAATTACCTCAGTGTATTTGCCTTCCTGGCTTTCCACCGAAAGCGTGCCGCCATGGCCCTTTGTTACAATGTCGTAGCTGAGGGAGAGGCCCAAACCCGTGCCTTCGCCCGCGGGCTTGGTGGTAAAGAAGGGCTGAAATATTTTCGCCTGAATAGCTTCCGGAATACCAACGCCATTGTCGCGCACCCGCACCTTCACCTGCCCATTGCGGCGGCGGGTAGTTACCAGCACCTGTGGCTGATAGCCATTCTCATGCCGCGCAGCCTGTTGGCTAACGGCATAAAAGGCATTGGTGTACAGATTCAGCAGCACCCGCCCGATTTCCTGGGGCACTACCGGCACCAAGCCCAGATCGGAATCGAAATTGGTTGTGAATTTCACCTCAAAGTTGGGGTCTTTGGCTCGCTGCCCGTGGTAGGCAAGCCGCAGATTCTCGTCGCAGAGGGCATTCAGGTCCGTCAGCTGACGCTCTCCGGTGCTGGGGCGGGCGTGCTCCATCATGCCCTGCACAATGCGCGCGGCGCGGCCTCCGTGCTCCCGGATCTTGCTTAGGTTTTGCGCTAAATACGCCAGCAGATCTGCTTCCAGTGCCGCATCGCGGTTTGGGCTTTGTTGGGCGTTTCCAAGTTCACTGACAAGCTCAGCCGACACCTCCGCGAAGTTGGTCACGAAGTTGAGCGGGTTTTGAATCTCGTGCGCAATGCCGGCCGTGAACTCGCCCAGCGAGGCCATCTTTTCCCGCTGAATCAGCTGAGCCTGTGCCGCTTGCAGTTCTTCCTGCTGGCGTTGAAGCTGAGCATTGGCCCGCTGCTTTTCCTCATTGTTGTGCCAGAGCAGCACACTTAGTCCGGCCACTACCGCCAAAGCCACCAGCGCCCCAACCAGCAGCAGCTTCTGCTGCTGGCTCTGCTGCTGATTCAGCTGCTCATTGCGAGTCAGCAGCCGTATCTGCGACTGTTTCTTGTCCAGCTCGTAGGTGTATTGCAGCGCGGCCGTCCGCCGGACAATATCCTGAGTACTAAGGCTATCCTTGTAAGCCGTAAACAGCGTCTGGTAACGGTAGGCATCGTCGAAGCGGCCTAGCTGGGCACTGGACTGGGCCAGCACGTCGGCAGCATCGTGTATTACCTGTTTGGTGCCGCTACGCTGGCTGGCTCGCAGGCTGGCTCGCCCATATACCATTGCACTATCAGGCCGCCCAGTATGCAGGAAGGCTCGCGCAAAAATGACTTCGATAAGCGGAATGTTACCCACATCTTCCATCTGCTGCAGCCGACGCAGCCCAAGCCGCCCCACGGCGAAGGTCTCCTCGTAGCGCTCTAGGCGCTCGTTCATTTCCGCGCTGCGCAACTGCCCGAGCGTAACCAGCCGCTCATTGCCTGCTTCGTGAGCCAGGGCCATTTGCTTCTCAAAATGCTGGAGCGCTTCCAACCATTTGCCTTGGGCACCAGCTAACCTTCCCAGCCCATTCTGGCAAAATGCCGCGCCCTCCTTGTCGCCTGCTTTGTTAGCCAGCCTCAAACCGCGGTCTAAATACTGTTTTGACCTCTCGTACTCGCCCACAATCATACTCGCAAGTCCCAGCTGACTGTTCATCAGCGTCAGCCATTTCTGGTTTTGCATAGTCTCAGCCAAGTACAGCCCTTTGAAGCTATGGACCATAGCTTGGGTAAAGTCGCCCTGCCCATAGTACACAAAGCCAAGGTTATACAGACACGAAATCTGGTTAAGGCGGTCGTCGAGTTGTCGAAATAGCTGCTGAGCCTGTCGCGTATAGGTTAGGCTCTCCTTGTAATCGCCCCGGAAGCGATAGTAATACCCCAGTCCCAGCAGCGCCCGCGCCACCCCCGATTTATACGAAAGCCTCCGCGCCACCCCTAGCGCCTCCCGATAACTCGCTAAGGCTTTGCCGGTTGTCTTTTCTTTCTCCCCGAACGCTATAAGTTGGTTTACCCAGATTGTGTCGGAACGCAAATAGCTTCGCTCAGCCACTTGCAGCTGCTGGGTAGCCGTATCCTGCGCACCTATACCTACTGAAAGTACGCTCAGACAGCAGATGAACAGGAGCTTCTTCATACAGGCCAGCGCTTCGTGGGCCAATACTTACAGTACCGGCACAATCCATTACAAGATATGAATTGTACCAATACTTATAAAGACACAACAGTACAGAAGTAGCTGCTGATTCCACCCTGAAAACTATTTTTTGCTAAAAAGCCCCCAGTCGAGTAGCGGCTGGCCTGTAGTGTTCTGCTTAGTGCAACTGAGCACGCTCAGCCCCAAACGCACGCCGCCACCTCCGATACTATAAAGCACTAAGCAATGACTTTTTGCGCTGATAAAATCAACAAGTAATGATGCCTTTAGTATCTTATCAGTACAGAAGGTAAGCGCAGGCGTGTAATATTCCGCTACCTTCTAGCTCCAGTAAAGGCAACCGTATTTACCGGCAAAGCTCAGAGTTAAAACCTACTCTTATATCAAGATGATGCGACTCTTCTCTGGCGTGATGACAATCTTGTTTATTGGGTTTGCCGTGGTGCAATACAATGACCCTGACCCATATATCTGGGTCCCGATTTACCTTTTTCCAGCGGTTGTATCAGCCATTATTTTTAACCGCCGAAAAGTATCTCCATTACTTCTTATCCTTGGAAGCGCGGCCTTCTTTGTGGGGGCTTTTTTCAGTGGCCAGCCCACTGGGAAGGCGTAGCTCTGAAGAATGGCATGAAGGATATCAATATTGAGGAAGGGCGCGAAGCACTCGGCTTACTAATTTGTGCTGTGTCCTTGCTTATTTATTGGCTTTACCTGACTCAGTTCAAAGTAAAGATGAAGGAGGCATAAGCACCTGCCACCGCTTTGTTCCCTGCACCGAAACTCCTAGCTGCTTTCTGCTCCATTATTCTGGCTCTGCAAATGCGCGAGAATAACGTCGAAAACAGCGGGGGCTTCTATGCTGTCCGTCGGAATCAGGTGAGCATTTCGGCTCATGAGCAGCGGGCCTTCGGCGGGTGTTTCGGGTGGTCGCCCATGCGAGCCTTTTACCAAGCCGGCATCCAGCGGAATGACGTCCATGAGCATGCGAAAGCCCAGCTTTTTGCGCAGCAGCTTCAGGCCAATTTTTGGCACTAAGAACTTGATGTTTGGATTGGTAAACATCTCCACCGGATCGTAGCCGGGCTTACGGTGGATGTCAACGATGCGGGCAAAATCGGGCGCCTTGGCGTCATCCAGCCAATAATAGTACGTAAACCAGGAGCCTTTCTCCGAAATGGCAATCAATTCGCCGGCTCGCGGATGGTCTAAGTGGTAAGCTGCTTTTTCCTCCGGGCCAATCACTTTCTCTACGCCCGGCACAGCTTCCAGCAACTGCCGAACAGCCGTAAGCTTAGCCAGGTCATTCACGTAAATGTGGGCCAGCTGGTGGTCAGCCAGGGCAAAGGCCTGGCAGGTGCCGGCATCCAGCAATTCCAGCCCCCGCTCCTCCCGAATAGACAAATACCCATTCTCCCGAAGCACCCGATTTAAGTGCACAGGCCGCGTGGCCGTCGCAATACCGTACTCCGACAGGAAAATGACCTGAGCGCCCTTGCTTTCAAAGTATGTAGCCAGGTGCTGACAAACGCCGTCTATTTCGCGCAGATCGGCCGCAACGCGCGCGTCATGGGGCCATAGCGCTGGGTGTTGTAGTCGAGGTGGGGCAAATACACCAGCGTCAGGGTTGGATCGTGCAGCTTATCCGTTTCTATGGCGGCATCGGCAATCCACCGGCTTGATTTTATTGTCGTGCGCGGGCCCCAAAAATCGAACAGCGGAAACGTGCCCAGCCTGGCTTCCAGTTGAGGCCGCAATTCCATCGGAAAAGTATAGCAATCCGGCATCTTGCGCCCATCCGACAAGTATTGCGGACGCGGAGTTACAGCGTAATCGGCGGTGCTGTACATGGCGTACCACCAGCAGATATTAGCGCAGGTAAAACTGGGATCAATGGCTTTGGCAACCTTCCAGATTTTCGGCGCTTCCACCAGCTTATTCGACTGCCGCCAAAGCTTCGGCTCACACTCATCCCGAAAATACCAGCCGTTGGCTACAATGCCATGCTCCGTGGGCCATTTACCCGTCAGGTAGGTTGCTTGTACCGAGCAGGTTACCGCCGGCCACACATGACCTACGGACGCCATTTTAGCGCCCTCCGACCACTGTTTCAGAAAAGGCGTGTTCTCACCAATTGAAGCTGGAGTAAGGCCGACAACATTAATTACGACTGTTTTTCGCATGGTAATTTGGAGGCTACCAGAAAATTTATCGATGTAAATTCACTGGTAATATCTTATGCCGATACGCCAACTGTAGAAGTAATATTTGACTCTTTTAACTGTAGCTCGGCCAACTCCAAATTTTGCTTTACCCAGCTCAATTCTCTCTCGATAGAAGACACCAAATCCTGCTTTATTTCCGGCGGCAACACTTCCCAGGTGTAGGTTTCAACTTCCAGATAAGCAGTGAAATGCTGCGCGGCTAGCAACCGTATTATTTTCTGTATTTCCGGCTGCGTAGACTGCAACAAATTGTAGCGTTCCAGAAACACCGGCACGTGAAAATGGGAGCGCCACTCCGTAGCCTGCGCGTCCAGAATGTGCGGTAAGGCAGCCGGCAAATCAGGATATTGGGTGATGCTATTATCGCGGTTGCGCACCAGCACCTGGTGCAGATAAGTGGACTCAGCAAAAGTGCTGAACTGCTGCGCTAAAGCGTGCCGATCTTCACTACTGGGGGGCAAATCTGCCTTCAACGCGGCACTGATTTGCACGCGCCCCACTTTGATTTTTTTGGTCGCTAACTGCTCCAGCACGGCGGCCGGCTCTTCGTAGGCTAAAGCAAAATGACACACGTCGTAGCACAGCTGAACGCTGTCATAAACTGCCTGAACTGCGCGCTGCTGACTTAACCCAAGCGTTGCTTGCAGATGACCTGAAACCTGGGGCAGCAGATACGTTTCGTAGTAGTCAATAAATTCCGTGGACGTTTCGAGCAGCCCATCTGGCTCGGGCTCAATGTCGAGGTGAATAAGCCGACCAGTTTGCGCCCGTACTCTGACGAGTTCTTCCACCAGTTCAGCCAGGTGTTGAGTACTTCTCTGCAACACCACTTGGGTTTGCGGCGCATCGCCCGCCAGCCATGGCTTGTAGGACAGCGGCGACGTAGAAATGCCCCCACAATTCCTTCAGGCAACAAAAAAGCGAGCAGCCGGACCAGGCGCTTGGTGTACTCAACACGCTCCCGCGTGGTCCAGTCGGGCCGATGTACGTCATCTTTTACCGCTTCTCCATGGAAGCTGCCAAACGGAAATCCGTTTATAATCGGCACATACAAATCGTGCTCGGCAAGCCACAATTTAAACTCCATTAATTGCTCGCCTTGCTCCAGCTCTTTGCTGGCCACGTCTGACAGGCGCAAGCCAATTGCAAAAGGCTTATCGGGCGAAAACCGCGCCTTCACGGGCAGCACATACCTCCGTAGACTCTCAAAAACAGCAGCCCAGGTTTCGCCAGGATGGATATTGGTGCAATACGTGAGCTGATAACCTTGCTGAATTTCCATAGCTTATAGTCCCGAGGTTAACGCCAACGGCTGCCGTTTGGGCCGCTGGTTAGTACTGCTGCAATTTTCTTACAGCCTCTTCCACTAGTTGACCATCCATTTCGTGGACCTCTACGCCGCGGCCGATTTTTTCCAGCAGCATAATGGTCAATTTGCCCCCAGATGCTCCCGAAATTCCTGCAGCCCATGCTGCATACTTTGCGGGTGCGCGGCATCAGCCAAATGCACTGACATTTCGGGTTCATACAAGGCAAATCCCAGCGTGCGGATCACGGAAATAATCTGGTCTAATTCGGCCTCAGTGATTCGCCCCTGCAAATGCGAATACACCGAATCCAAGGCAATTCCGATGGCCACCGCTTCGCCGTGCCGGATGCGGTAATTGCTCAGCTGCTCAAGCTTATGCGCCGACCAATGCCCAAAATCTAGGGGCGGGAAGAGCCCTGCTCAAATGGGTCGCCGCCGGCAATGTGCTGCAAGTGCATTTCGGCGCAGCGGTGAATTAAATACTGCATGGCAGGCATGTCGCGGGCTGCCAATTTCGCCGCGTTATATTGTATAAACGCAAAGAATTTTGCGTCCTTAATCAGGCTCACTTTTAAGGCTTCCGCTATACCGCCCCGCCAGTCCCGATCCTCGAGCGTCAGCAGGAATTCAAAGTCATTGAGTACGGCGTAAGGCGGCGCGAAATTCCCGAGGAAATTCTTCTTCCCGAAGGCGTTTACACTGTTTTTTACGCCAATACCCGAGTCATTCTGCGACAGAACGGTGGTGGGAATGCGGATGTGCCGGATGCCCCGGTGAGCCACTGAGGCCACATACCCAACCAGATCCAGAACGGCACCCCCACCAATGCCCACAAAATACGAGTGACGGTCGATGTGGTAAGTGTTGACAGCATCCAGCAACTGCTGCACCAATGCCGGCTCATTTTTGCACTGCTCGCCGCCCGGAATTACCGTAATCGGTCCGCTAAGCTGCATGACGTCCGCGTGCGCGGCAACATAGCTGGTAATGGCGCCCATAAGTTGCGGATGCTGCGCAGCTACACCGTCGTCAACTACAAAGAATATTTTGCGTGGCTCTGCTCCTCCATCCTGCTTGAGCACATCGCGGATCAGCGTATTATCCGCGTTAAATAAGCCCTCAGTAAAATGAACATCATAAGAAAAAGCAACCTGAAATTGCTGCTTCAGAGAAGGAATATGCATGTAGAACAGAAGTAAATTACTGCACAAAAAGCGTCCTTCTCTACCTGTTCAAAACTGAGAAAAGAGAAGGTCGAAATGACCGGGCAACGCAATACGGCTGCCTTATTTAAGCTAGCTTAAAACACTGTGTCTTAAGTTACAGCAAATACTCTGGCCAGTAACCGGGACAACGGAAATAAAGCCAGAACGATAAGGCCATACCACCACCCGGCAAAGCCTGCGGCTATAGTTGCATCGAGTAGAATGAGCGCCATAATTCCAGCCTTTACCGCCAGCCGAACGTCCAGAGGTTTCAAAGAAGAAATGGCCTTGAATAAAGGCGGAAAAATGAGGTAGCAGAATAAAACCAGAAACGGAATTGTGTAAACGCCATTGATCTGCGGCAAGGTCATCAGGAGTAAAATGCTGCCAATAACCAAGCTGTATAGGCCCACCGAGCCCAGCAGTATCTTTTTGTCACCGCCGTGCACTTCACCCCGACTAATAGCCGTAATAGCCGCGATGTACACGATCGGCAGCAGGGCCAGATACCAATACTCTCCCACGGCTGCGGGCAAAGCGCTTAAACCGAGCAGTAAATTGCCCCCCGACAGGCCCCCATGTTCAAAGGGCCCAGCACCGGATAGTGCTTGCTAAATGAGTCGTACACTAAGGCCAAAACGGCAATTGCTATTGCTATCAGGCCACTGGTGCTGGAGACCTGGAATGCCGCCAGCACGCCGGCCAGCAGCAACAAAGTGCCGAGCAGACTTGCGCTCAGGCGGCTGGCGGCCCCGCTAGGAATGGGGCGCTCGGGGCGCTCTTTTCTGTCAAGGTCAGCGTCGAATACATCGTTGAACACTACGCCGCCGCCATACAACCCGATAGTAGCTGCCACGAGCCAATACAAATTAGTCAGCTGCGGATGCGATGAATAAGCAGTGTCATCACCCAAGATCATCTGGACCGAGCCCGACGCAGCAAAGCCAAGCAGAATATCGGCAATAGCTGTGATGATATTGGCAGGACGCATTAGCACGAGGTGTGCAAAAAACCGGCTCATAGCGATAGGTGTTTAACGGATGATGGTAGCGTCAGACTCGATCTTGGGCGTTTGGCCGCCTCGCAAAATCGAGTTACCGGAGAACTTCTGGCTCTGATCAATCTGGGTTGTCGTAAGCCAATCACTTTCCTGCATCTGCCCGCTCTGCCCAAATGCCTCCAACGCGTTTTGATAGGTAACCAATTGCACTGTTTCGGCCGGAATACCCCGTTCTAGCATCAAATGGGCGGTTTTGGGTACAGCCAGCGGGTCGCTGATGCCCCAGTCGGCGGCGCTATTGATGAAAATACGTTCGGGGCCGTATTGCTTTACAATTTCCGTCATGCGCTCATTACCCATTTTGGTGTGCGGGTAAATAGTAAACGCAGCCCAAAAACCCCGATCAAGCACATCCTGCACCGTTTCTTCATTGTTATGATCAACAATGACCATGGACGGGTCCAGCCCATGCTCCAGGGCTACCTCCATACTGCGCAGCGTGCCCTTCTTCTTGTCGCGGTGCGGTGTGTGAATCTGAACTGGCAGGTTCACTTCCCTGGCCAGTTCCAGCTGTAGTCGATAGTACTTGTCCTCGGCCGCAGTTTGGTCATCGTAGCCAATCTCGCCCACCCCGACAACACCCTCTTTACAGACGAACAACGGCAGTAGCTCCATTACTTCTTCGGCCAACGCTTCGTTGTTTGCTTCCTTAGAATTCAGGCCGATAGTGCAGTAGTGCTTTATCCCGAACTGGCTGGCCCTAAACCTTTCAAAGCCAATAAGGTGACTATAATAATCTTTAAAGGTGCCAACCTGGGTACGAGGCTGCCCCATCCAGAACGCCGGCTCTATAATCGCTACAACGCCCGCATTGCGCATAGCCTCATAATCATCGGTAGTGCGGGAAGTCATGTGCACGTGCGGATCGATAAATAGCATAATCTGGTGGGGTTTAGGTAACTGATTGGGCGTTAATAGGAAGGCAGGTAAGCAATGGCAGCTACTGACTTTTTAAGCTGTGTAAGCTCTTTCTCCGATGCTTTGCCAGGTGAAATCACCATTCCTTATTTTCATCTCTATGTCTGAGTGCTGACTCAACAAATCTTTGATTTCCGGTGAATTACTTTCTGCCAATGCCAGAGCGCCAGCCTGGTTTTCCAACTCATTTGAGCTTTGAAATAACCGCTCAACATCGGGCATATTATCAGTTGTGAGGTAAGGGCCAACTAACCGCCACACCTCCGGCGTAAGCGCCCGACTAGCCGCCCAGCGCTCATGCGCATAATCGATGAGCATATGCGCCAGCGCTGCATTGCGCCGGTTGTCCAGGCCATAAATCCGATGTAGCGGCCGCGCGTTAAACACCGCTTTCAGCACCATCTGATTCCAGGCCTGAGTTGGTAAATAGTCGTGGGGATAAGGATTATTAAGCGCGATGGCGTCGAATACGCTCGTCATGGTGGTGCGTACTCCCTCCGCAGCCCGCTCGCGGTGCGACTCCGGGTATGGCAAAAGTGGCAGCGCAGCATAAAGCGTAGCTAATTCACTTAAATCGGCCACACTAAAGAGCTCCTTTAAAAGGCAGGAGTATTCGGTTGAGGTATGGTGCGGAACCTGCAACAACAGCAGCGTGCGAACCGCCTGATCTACTGTCCACAACCCAGGATTAAACCCGGCACGCAACTGAGCGGCCTCAGCTAGTTGGTCGCTCGTCAGGTGCAGGGGCTGCTTTCCTACAAAGCGAGGAACTTGGCTGAAGGCTAAATAGAAGGCTTTCTCAGAGTGTAGTTGTTCTATCTGCTTGCGTAGCCAGGCAGCGCCTGCTTCCGTCTGATTTGCGGCCAGAATTGCTGATAAATAAGATGTGTAGTCATCTAACCGCATGGCAACCCAGATATAACGAGTAAGGCAATCAGTATCTTATGATAACAGAGCCTATCTGAACATGCGTCGGCCCAATAACTAGCACCTAGTCATCTTTTGTATAATTAGTATTTTTTTTGGTACTATCAAGCTGTTGAGCCTAAATTAAAAGGAAGCCGTAAAATATCGACTACTCCTTCAGCTTGCGCCGGCCTTCCAAGATGCGGAAGAAGGAGCGGGTGTTGATTTCCTCCTTCGTCAGGCCCGTCGCGGTGATTTCCTCTTCCGTAATTGCCCCACAGTTCAGCGCTTTCAGGAAGAAGTTGAGCAAGCCCTGACCCGTAGCGGCATCGTCGAAGATGTCGCCGGTGAGCGTAGAAATGGCGGCGCGCTCCACAAAGCTTTTTAGGCGAAATACGGCGTCCTCGTAGCTGCTCAGGAAGAAGGCATAGGTAGCGGCGTAGCGCATGGGCAGCTGCGCCGGGTTCAGGTCCCAGCCTTGGTAGAGACCGTTGATGAGGGAGTGGGTGGTGTGGTGGAAGCCCTGCCGCCAGGCGTTGTGCACCGATTCGCGGTTTTCCTTCTGCTGCTCGTACGTCAGGTTTTCGCCCCGGTGCGAACCGATGGGCATTACGTTGGTGGCGCCATCGGAAAGGAAAATGCCGGTGCCGCCCAGCGCTACTTTGGTCATGTGGTGGGCGAAGTCGCACACGGGGTGGGCCATGGTCTGGTAGCGGGCCGTGATGCCGGCCGAAGCCGTGTAGTCGTAGGTGCCGAAGTGGGCGGCCACGCAGCGGCCTTCGCTCGCCCGAATGATGCGCATCAGCGGGTTGCGGCCTTCCTCATCCATAATGATTTGGGTAGCCTCCACCATGGTTTCCATGCGCAGCGTGTTGGGGGGCAAATTGTTCGCCTTTTCCAGAATTTCGAACAAGCGCACCATGGTCGTCATCTGCTCCGGAATGGTCACTTTGGGCAGCATCACCACGAAGTTATCGGGCAGCTTACCACCGGTTTTTTCCAGCAGCGTCGTCAGAAAAATATCCAGCGTCCGCACGCCGCGCTGCTTCAAGTCCTCGGTGAAGGGCTTAATGCGGATACCGATGAAGGGCGACAAGGTGCCGTTTTGCATGCCTACCGCCACTTCATTGGCGGCCTGCACGGCTGTGGCATCTTCTTCCGCGTCGGGGCGGTTGCCGAAGCCGTCCTCAAAGTCTATCCGAAAATCCTCAACGGGCTCGGCCTTGAGCTTGGCGATGATCTTGTTATACACCGAATATGCCAGCCAGGCCGCCTCTTTTTTGCGGTCTTCCGGCGACGAAGCGTCCAGCTTGGCGGTCAGCTCCGCAATGTCTTTCCCTGACTTCGGCAGGTGCTCATGGCCTTTGAGCTGAAGCACGTTGGCCAGCTCCACAAAGTTGGGCGCGTAGGTGCGCAGGTTGTTCAGGGCAATGTCGCCCATGCGCACGCAGGTATCCGATTTGAACAGATTGGCGCCGCCATACACTGTGTGCACGGGTTGGCGGTCGGGTTTGTCGCCGGGGTAGGTTTGCTGAAACGCAAGGTTAGCGACGCCGAGCTGATTGAGTAATTGTTCCTTTTCGGATTCTTGTATGCTGAGCTTCATAAGCGCTGGGGGGCAAATTTGGGTGGGATGGAAACTGCTGGTTTTCCGGCTTCAGGAGCCGCGATACGTGGAGTAGCCAAAGGGGTTCAGCAGCAGCGGCACATGGTAATGCTCCGGCGCCGTGACGGCAAAAGCAATTTCCACGAACGGATAAAAAGATGCAGTTTCGTGCTGGTCGAAGTATTCCTGGGTAAAGAATTTCAGCTTGTAGATTCCTCGCGCCAGCACCTCCCCTTTTGGCAGCAAATCCGCGACGCGGCCATCCTGGTTGGTCGTGCCGCGGGCTAGCTCCTGCCACGTTTCCGCGTGCTGACTGTAGAGCACAATAACTACGCCCTGGGCAGGTTTGCCCCGGGTTGTGTCGAGAATATGGGTGGTAATCTGACTCATACTGCTAATAGTTTTTCCAGCCGAATTTGAGTGATTTTCGCCTGCTCGCCCATGGCAATTTTCATTTCCTGGTCAGGCTCATTGGGCAGTCGGGCCTGCAACAACGCCAGCATTTCCTCCGCCGACTTTCCGGTAGCGCAGACGATGAAAATATAGCCGAATTTCTCTTCGTAACGCGTATTTCCTTCGGCTAAAGCTTCCAGCACCGCTTGCGAGGAATGCTGCACCGCCGCCTGCTCGCCAGCGGCCCAAGTACTGGTGCTAGCAAACTTTTCCTTCAGTGAGTTAATGTCCCCAATCTTCGGATGATGGGTGAAAGCCTCACGCCAGTCTTGCTCGGAAAGGCCGCGCCAGATGGTAGCGGCTTGGGCAAATAAGGTTTGCTTATCCGGCAACGGAAAGATTTGGCTCATAGCCTCTACCCAGGCCGTGCTCCCGCAGCATTTGCGCAAGGCGTCGGTTAAAGCGGGCTTAGGTAATGTGTTGAGTTCGACTAAAGTCATCCTGTGACAATCAATTTAAAATCAAAGGCGATTCCTCTAAACCGTCATGCAGAGCGGCAGCGAAGCATCTCGCTCGCTTCGTTGCAATGCTAACCCTGACGACTGCACGCGAGATGCTTCGCTGCCGCTCTGCATGACGTGCTTTAGTATGACCGACTAGAGAATTATAATCTACACCACCGTTGGGAAGCGGTTGACGTTTTTGTAGTAGATGTACACGGCTGGCTCTTTTCCCATGGCGGTAAACCATTGCTGGCAGTAGGGCGCCATCCAGATGGAGTCGCCTTTCTTGATGGGGTACCACTCGTGGTCGAGCATGTAGATGCCCTGGCCCTGGAGGTAGAGCAGGCCGTGCTCCATAATGTGGGTTTCGACCATGGGCAAATTGCCCCCCGTCTGGTAGGTGAAGATATTCACAGCCATATCGAAGCCCAAGTGGTCGGGAAGCAGCACCTGAATGCGCAGGGCCTCATCGTTCATATAGATGGGCGCTTTGCTGTCGTCCTTCTCGCCAAACAACACGCCGGGTACTTCGTGGCCTTCCAGCGGCTCGTATACTTTGTGGAAAGTGAGAACCTGAGTGCCGGCGGCGGGGTCTTCAAACCGGTATTCCTTACCAATGGGCACATACACAAACTCGCCGGTACTGAGCGTCTGATCTTGGCCATCGACGCTAACTTGAATTTGGCCTTCTACCACGTAGAAGAAGATCTGCGAAGCCTGCGTTTTGCCCAATAATTGCCCCCCAGCCTGCAACGTGACGAGTGTTTGGCACAGCCGAGCCCCCATCTGCTCGTTGATAATCACGTTCACGGTGCAGCCCGTCCAGCCCGGCACGTTGCTGTTGATGTAGCCATCGGGGCTGATGACGGCGTGGTTGCGCTTGACGACGGAGCGGGTTAAGGCGGATATTTCCATGACGGATTACGAATGGTGGGTAATGAGTTGGGTGAGGAAACGCTCGGCTACGCGCAGCGCGGCGGCCAGGTCGGGTAGCTCCACGTTTTCTAACGGATTGTGGCTGATGCCTTTATAGCACCGCACGAAAAGCATCGTAGCCGGCGCAACTTTCGAGATAGGCACCGCGTCGTGGCCGGCTCCGCTGACGAGTGAGACTACTGGATAGCCGGCATCAGCAATGGCGCGGGCCAGATGACTGTTCAAGACAGCGTCGCAGGTAACGGGAGCAGTTTGTTGAATGAGGTTCCAGCTCAGTGTAATATCGCGGTGCCGGACAATAGCTTCCAGCTTTTCTCGCAGCGCCTGAGAGGCCCACGCTAGTTGCGCTTCATCGGCGCTGCGCAGATCCAGGCTGCACGCCACTTCGCCGGGTATCACGTTGCTGGCCGCGTGGCGAATATCGAGCTTGCCCACCGTGGCCACCAGCGTCTGTTGATGCGCTAAACCAAACTGTTCTACTGCCAGAATAGCCTCAGCGGCGCAGCAAAGCGCATCCTGGCGCATACTCATGGGCACCGTGCCCGCATGGCCGGCCATACCTTTAAATACTAGCTCCACCCGCTGCTGACCAGCAATGGCTGTTACGAGTGCCACCGGAATATTGCGCTCGTATAGCACTGGCCCTTGCTCAATGTGCACTTCGAAGTAACCGAGCCAATCGGCCGGCAAAATAGCGTCATGAGCCAGTTGTTGGGCATCGCAACCCATAGTTGCCAGGGCCGCCGCGAGGTTGGTGCCCGTAGCGTTTTGCTTTTGGAGCAGATCAGGCTCAAAAAAGCCCACCACCACCTTGCTGCCCAAGTAAGTGGTATGAAAACGGCAGCCTTCCTCGTCGCTGAACGCAATAAGCTCCACGTTGAAGGGCAGCGCGGCCTGCTGTTGCACGAGCTGCTCCAGCAAATCAAGGCCTATCAGCACGCCCAGCGGACCGTCGAATTTGCCGGCATTTATCACCGTATCAATATGCGAGGCGATGACGAAGGTTTTCGCGCCGGGGCGGGCGCTGAGCAACCGGCCGCGCACGTTTCCGATGTTGTCGAGGCGGGTAGCCAAACCTGCCGCTTCCATCCAGCTTTTTACCAAAGCGCTACCCTCGAGAAAGGCCGGTGTTCCGAAGGTGCGCGTCACGCAACTCGCGTCTTCGCTGATGGCCGCGAGGGCGTTGATACGCTCCAGAATTTTCTCCGCGCGGTTTACGTAGGCTTCCATGCAGCTAGCGCGTAATGATTTCACCCTGATGGAGGTGAGTAAAATTAGGACGATCGTACACAAGCTGCCCCTTCAGAAATGTCTGCTCAATAACGCCTTGCAGCTCCTGCCCGATGTAGGGCGACACGTTGTGCCGATGGTGCAGCATCTCGGCCGTTACGGTGAAGGTCTGCTCAGGTGCCAGAACCAGCAAGTCAGCATCGAAGCCTTTTGCAATCTGGCCTTTGCGACCTTGCTGCCCGATTAGCCTGGCGGGGTTGGTGCTCAGCCACCGAGCGAGGTCGGGCAAGCTGGCGCCGCGTTTTTGGGCAGCCGTCCAGAGCACGGGCAAGGCCAACTGCAAGGAGGCAATACCGCCCCAGGCCGTCGTGAAATCACCGCTTTCCAGTTGCTTCAAATCAGGCGGGGCAGGTGAGTGGTCGGTGGCTACAAAGTCGATAATGCCATCTTGTAAAGCCCCCAGAGCTCTTCGTTGTTGGCCTGCTCCCGAATGGGTGGCGCGCATTTAAACTGCGTCTGGCCGTCTTTGATATCCTCGGCGCTGAAAAACAGATAGTGCTGCCCGGTTTCCACGGTCAGCGGCGAGCCTTTCGCTTTGGCCGCCGCAAGGGGTGCAATAGAGCTGGCCGACGACAGGTGCACGATGTGCGTAGGGCAATTATACTCCTCGCACAGCCGAATCATCAGGGCCACGGCTTCGTCTTCCCACTGTTTGGGGCGCGAGGCGAGGTAATTCTGGTACGAGCGTTTATCCCCGGCTTTCCACGCGTCGTTTTCGGTGGTTAGCTCGCAGTGCACCAGCAGCGGCAGGCCGTAGCGCGCCAGAATGGGCATCGCTTGCCGCAGGTCGTGCTCCGTAGCGTTGGGAAAATCATCGATGCCGGAATGGGTCAGGAATGCTTTAAAACCCAATACGCCGTGAGCAATCAGCCCTTCTATTTCGTTGGTATTGCCTGGCACAATGCCTCCCCAAAACCCGCAATTGGTATGCAGCTGACTTTTGGCAGCCGCTACTTTCAGCGCCAGGTTTGCTACCGAAGTCGTGACCGGAGAGGAGTTTAGCGGCATGTCGACTAACGTGGTCAGGCCGCCGGCCAGAGCAGCGCGGGTAGCGGTGTCGAAGCCCTCCCACTCCGTGCGGCCGGGCTCGTTGATGTGTACGTGCGGATCGATCAGGCCCGGCAGCAGCGCCTTTTCCTGTATGTCGTGAATCGGGCAGCCGAGGGCGGTATTCATCGGCACCACATCCACTATGCGGCCATTTTGCAGCAATACTACCGCCTCCCGCACGCCCTGCGGAGTCACTACGTTTTTACTTTTTATAGCTGCATCCAGCATACAAAGGGCAGAATGGGCGAAGGACAGGATTGGTCCTTCAATCTAGCAGGATAATTTTCTAGATTGGAAATCTTTCCATGCGCAACCAGCCAACGACGATGGGTATCAAACTAGGAATCAATGCCTACGGCAAAAACGCGATAAATCTATCCAAGATTATCCGCCACGCCGACCACCACGAGTTTCGCCAGATTTCGGTGAGTGTAGCGCTGGAAGGCGACTTCGAAACAGCCCACACGCTCGGCGACAACTCACGGATTCTCCCCACCGATACGCAGAAAAACACCGTGTATGCGTTGGCCAAAGAGCATTTCACGTCTACTATTGAAGATTTCGGCCTTCATTTGGCCAACTTCTTTTTCAGTCGAAATCCGCAGATAAGCAAAGTAAAAATCGAGTTGGTGGAGCACGGCTGGCAGCGCATGTCTTTTGATGGAACGGCGCACACGCACGCCTTCACCGGCGGCAGCACCGAAAAGCGCCGCGCCATCATCACCCAAACTGCCCAGGGCGCACAGGTTTCCGCCGGCCTTCAGGATTTGCTGCTACTGAAAACCACTGATTCAGCTTTCGAGAAATACATCAAAGACGAATACACCGTTCTGAAAGAAACTACCGACCGCATTCTGGCCACCAAGTGTGAAGCCACCTGGCCCTACACGCGCACCGATTTAGATTTCGAAGCCACCTATCAGAAAATCCGCACGACCCTGCTGCGCACTTTTGCCGGGCACAAAAGTCAGTCGGTGCAGCAAACACTTTACGCTATTGGGGAGCAAATTCTGCTGGAGAATGAGACGGTGAAGGGAATCAGCCTCATTATGCCCAATAAACACTATATTCCTTTCAACCTGGAGCAGTTTGGAATGGACAATAACAACGAGATTTTCATCGCCACCGACGAGCCATTCGGCTACATAACCGGCACGGTAGTTCGGGAGTAATTAGCTATAAAAAAGCCCCCCAGACCGTCATGCTGAGCTGGTCGAAGCATATCTACTGGTTAGTAATCAATGCCGTAGCAACGAAGCGGGAGAGATGCTTCGACCAGCTCAGCATGAGCACCTTTATACACTGCAACGTCAGCACGCGAGATGCTTCGCTGCCGCTGTGCATGACGGTCTGGGCAATATTGATTACTTCGCATTCTTCACCGAAATCAATTGTGCGGCGATGCTGATGGCTATTTCTTCGGGCGTTTGGCTATTGATGGGCAAACCAACCGGGGCGTGAAGCTGCTGCAATTGCTTTTGCGAAAAGCCCTCCGCCTGATAGTCGGTGAGCATCTTTTCAATCTTTTTCTGACTGCCTAACAAGCCTAAGAAGCGGAGCTTCTTGCCCAGCAGCGCCCGCACAGCAATATCGTCGGTGCGGTAGCCTACGGTCATGATGATGACGTACTGATTTTCGCCTTCGGAAATAAGCTCATTTAAGTCGGCGTAGCTGGCGACGATGGTTTTTTCGTGGACGTAATTGTTCGCTAAGAAGGTGTTGAGCTGCGGCCGGTCTTCGTAGAGCTGCACCCGAAAATCCAGCGACTGCACTAAGCGCGATAAGGCCAGGGCGCAGTGCCCGCCGCCGATTAGGTGCAGCTGATTCTTATGCCCGATTTTTTCCTGATAAAGCCACTCGGCTTCTGCCTCCTGCCGAAACAGATAATCCTGGATCGGCAACTTGCTGGCCTCGAAGAAAATGCCCCCCGGCGACAATATGAGCGTACAGGATTGCTCCTGCTGCAAAGCTAAGAGCAGCTGCTGTATGGCCGGCGCATCCGTTGGCCGCACGGGGTAGAACAACACGGTTTGCTCGCCGGAGCAAATCATGCCGCTCTGGTTCTGGGGAGCTTTTTTGTTGTGAATCTGGCGGTGCAGGGAGCTGCCGGGCGACGGCTGAGCGAGGCGCTCACGGGCCAGCTGCACCAGCTTGTGCTCCATGATACCGCCGCCGATGGAGCCCTGCATATCACCGTGCGCGTCCACGCTCATAGCAAAGCCCTGCCGGCCCGGACTACTGCCCTGGCTTTGCACCACATACAGCAACATGGCCGGAACGCCCCGGCCCAGACTCTCGCTAAGAAGCTGCCACGTGGCGAAGGTTCTGCTGCTCATGCACTTGTTGGGTACCTGTGGCCGCCTGCGGATACAACCCAAGCAACACTTTCTCCGGTGTCATCGGGGCATCAAAGGCGATAGGAGAAGTTGGGTTGAAGGCTTTGATAGCGTTGCGCAAAGCGAAATAAGTACCAATGCCGTACATAAATGGCGGCTCGCCCACGGCCTTGGAGCGGAAGATAGCAAGGTTGTCCTGCTCGGTTTGCAAAGGCTCAATGGCAATTTCCTTCGGTACCGAATAGATGTCGGGGATTTTGTAGGTGGAGAGCGTATTGGAGCGCAAGCGGCCGGCCGTGTCATACAGCAATTCTTCCAGCGTCATCCAACCTATGCCTTGTACAATGCCGCCCTCAATCTGCCCACGGTCTACGGCGGGGTTCATGCTGAGCCCAAAGTCGTGCACCACCCGCACCGCGTCTACCTGATAGGTGCCACGCAGACAATCCACGGTGACGGTGGTGATGGCCGTGCCGTAGACGTGATACGCGAAAGGGTGGCCCTTTTCGGTGGTTTTATCGAAGTACACATCCGGCGTGGCATAGTGGGAGTGCTCCGATAAGCTCACGCGCTTCAGAAAAGCGGCCGTCACCAGCTTTTTCCAGTCAAGGTCCGTTTCCTGGCCGTTGAGCAGCACCTGTTCATCCCTCAGCTCAATGGCCGCTTCGGACGCTTGCAGCACCTGGGCCGCTACCTCTTTGAGGCGCTGCACAATGGCCTGACAAGCCAGCTGCACGGCCTTGCCATTCAGGTCGGCGGTGGCGCTGGCGGCGGAAGGCGATGTGTTGGCAATACGGTTGGTGCTAGTGGTTTGCACTCGCACCTTGGCCGGACTGACAGAAAGGGTTTGGGCTGCTACTTGCAGCATTTTGGTGTTCACGCCCTGGCCCATTTCCACGGCGCCGGTGCTCACTCGCACGCTGCCGTCATAGTACACGTGCACCAGCGCCCGCGCCTGATTCATGGACGTGTTGGTGAACGAGATACCAAAGCAAACCGGCATCAGCGCCAGGCCTTTTTTGTAAAGAATATTGGCCGTGTTAAACGCTTCAACCTCCTGCCGCAGCTTTGCTACGTCGTACAATTCTTCCGCCTTATGCCAGCAGGCACGCGCCTCACTCACGGCTTTTTGCCCAAACGGAAACTCGTCGCCGGTCTGGTTCAGGTTCTTTTTTTGAATTACGCAGGCCTCTACGCCAAGCTTCTCGGCAGCCGTTGCAATGGCAGCTTCCATCACAAACTTGGCTTGCGGACCGCCGAAGCCCCGAAAGGCCGTGTTGGGGGCAAATGTGTGCGGCAGCTAAATGCCGTGGCCCGCACATTGGGAATGAAATAAGTGCTGGTGGTGTGAAACAGCGTCCGCTCCATAATGGCCGGCGACAGGTCGGCGGCGGCCCCGGCATTCTGGTAGAAGTCTGCCTCGTAGGCAATGATTTTGAGGTCTTTATCCAGCCCAATTTTGAAGTCGGAGGAGTACGGGTGGCGCTTGCCAGTCATGGCCATATCTTCCAGCCGGTGCAGTACATATTTTACTGGCCGGCGCAGATGATGCGCCGCCAGCGCGCACAGGGCTACCCAGGCATTCGCTTGATCTTCTTTGCCCCCAAATCCGCCCCCCAGCCGAATCACATCTACCTCCAGCTGGTGCATGGGCACGCCCAGCACCCGCGCCGCCGTGCGCTGCCCAGCCGTGGGACTTTGGGTCGAAGAATAGATCTTCAGCTCGCCGTTTTCCTGCGGAATGGCATAGGCGCACTGCGTTTCGATATACAGATGCTCCTGCCCGTTGGTGTCTGTGGTGCCCTCAAATACATACTCGCACTGTTCCCAGGCCCGCGTGGTATCGCCCAGGCGGAAGGTGCGCGCGGGCACAATCAGCTGGTCTTGGGCGTGCGCCACGCGCGGGTCGGTAATTACAGGAAGCGGCTTTATATCAACTTTTATTTTCTTCACCGCTGCCCGCGCTGCTTCATCCGACGTCGCCACAACAAAGGCAATCGGCATTCCGCAGAAATCTACCTCGTGCTCCGCTAGCAATGGCTCATCGGGGATGATGCCGCCAATCTGGTTTTCGCCGGTGATATCCTGGTGGGTAAAAATGCGCACTATGCCGGGCTCCTGCGCGGCCTCTGAGAGGTAGAGTTGCTCGATATGCCCATGCGCAATAGGCGAACTAAACACGGCCCCAAATAGCGTTCCGGCCACCAACGGAATATCATCCAGGTAGACCGACTGCCCCTTCGTGTGGTTACCGGAATCTATATTTTTCATCGTGGTATTCTGGGTTTAAATAGTGTCATGCAGAGCGCAGCGCAGCATCTCGCGTGTTTAGCAGGATTACTAATCTAAATGCGTGAGCGAGATGCTGCGCTGCGCTCTGCATGACGTTCTAAATCATGAGCGTATAGAAGTTACTGTACCAACTCTGATGGATTCAGCTGCGGGAATAGCGCCAGGAAATGAGCTTTTATCAACTGGTTTAGGAGAAGCCGCTTGTACGTTTCGGTACCACGCGCGTCGCTGATGGGGGCTATTTCAGTCTGCGCTATTTCCAGCGCTTTCTGAATGAGTTCTTCTGACACCTCTTTGCCTGCTACAAACTCCGACGCCTTGCGTAGAAGCATGGGAATTGGCCCTACGCCGCCAGCCGAAACTGCGGCCGTCACGATAAAGCCGTCCTGAATTGTAAGGCAGCAGGCCGAGTTCACGCTGGCAATATCCAGGTGCGTCCGCTTGCTGACTTTCTCGAAGTTGAAGCGAGTAGCCGCGGCAGGCAATTCAAACCAGATGGCCGTAATATTCTCCTGGGGGGCTTTTTCCAGTAATTTATAGCCTTTATAAAACTGGCGCAAGGGTATTTCGCGCGCCGTGTGCCCGTCGCTGAGCACCAGCTGCGCGTTCAGGGCCAGAAACATAATCGTCAGGTCGCCAATGGGCGAAGCGTTGACGAAGTTGCCCGCCACGGTGGCCATATTGCGAATCGGCGTAGACGACACCAGCCGCAGAAATTGGCGAAAGTCAGGAAAATACTCCTGCATAACACCCGACTCAGCCAAGTCGCTCACGGTAGCTGCGCCGCCAATTACGCAGCGGTTTTCCTGCCGAACAATACCCTTCAAATCAGCTTGATTGAGGAGAAAGCGAGCAGCCAGTTCTTTCATCTGATCATGCTTCTGCACGTACAGATCGGTGCCACCACCTACAAACTGTAATGCCCCGCTCAGAACGTGCCCATTGGGTGCGCTATCTGCCGCCAGCGCCCGCAGCCGGCTTTTGATGGAGGTGAAATACTCGGGTAGAATCTGGTGCCGGGCCACGAATACCGCTGGCTCCTCCCCTTCGCTTGCTGCCAACAATTGTGCGACTTTGGCGGCCGCCCGCTCAATGGATTTGTAGCCTGTGCACCGGCAGATGTTGCCATCCACGGCGGCTATGGCGTTCTGGGTGGTTGGCTTTTGCCCGCTCAGGCAGAAGCCCGCCAGCGACACCACGAAGCCCGGCGTACAAAACCCGCATTGGGTCGCCGATTCGTCTACCATGGCCTGCTGAATCGGGTTTAGCTGCTCCATATTTATTCCCTCCACCGTCACCACGTGCTTGCCCTGCACGTTGCCCAGCGGTGTAAGGCAGGAAGTATAGGATCGGTAGCGCACCTGAGTATCCGCAAGCTCGCCTACCAGTACCGTGCACGCGCCGCAGTCGCCCTCCCGGCACCCGATTTTGGTGCCCGGTAGGTGCTGATGATAGCGCACAAAGTCCAGCAGCACCGTGCCCGCCGGCAAGTCCGTGGCTACTTCTTGATTGTTGAGAATAAACTTCAGCAAGGGAAAAGCATTTGAGGTGGTTGCGGAAGTTACTTGATTTGAGCGAGATAACAGTACGCTGCTGACCAGAGAAAACATGGCTCCAGCACAGAAGCTGGCCACTACAAACGGTGGCGCAACCGCCAACATGGCTGCCAACTTTCTGCTGATAGAGCCACAGGCTCGGTAGAAGCCGGCTCCATCAGTGGCCAGACTTTTCGTTCCGGCCTAAACGAATAGAAACCAAGCTATTCCGCGAAGAAGCGAACAGGGGTAGTCAGCCGGCAACGTTCCCGATAACGATTGCATAAAAAAAAAGCCCCCAGTCAAATCAAAGGGGGTGAGAATATTTAACATTATACCACAATAACCTCCAAAAGGAGGTTTTCTGGCGCTTACACGACGCTAGATCTTGTTGCGTGAGCCATCAGCTGATCTAGTCAAAGGCTCAGGTAAAAGCGACATTCTGCAGAAGCTACTTATGGTTTCTGTCGCGCATTCACTCGGCGCTTTGCATACACCACCAACGTGGGCCTGAGGCCTGGTAACTCCTTCTCTTTCAATATTTCCACACTACATGAAGCAAAAACTACTCTTACCAGCAATCTTGCTTTGCGCGGGAATGCCGGCTTGGGCCCAACAATCCCGTTCGGTAACGGGACAGGTGCTGGACGCTGTCACCGGCGAAGGACTACCGGGCGTGACGGTACTGGTCAAAAACACTACTGTTGGCGCTTCAACTGACCCGGATGGGCGTTTTTTGCTGAGCGTGCCCGATGGCAGCGAAGCCAGCCTGACGGTGAGCTCAATCGGCTACTTAACGCAAACGATTACCCTAGGCTCGCAAACTGACCTCAAAATCAGACTTGCCCCCGATCGTAAGGCGCTTGATGAGGTAGTAGTAATTGGCTACGGACAGGTGAAGAAGAGCGACGTAACGGGCGCTATTGTTTCGGTGAAAGAGGCCGACCTGAAAAAAGTACCGGTGGCCAACGTCATGGAGTCGTTGCAGGGTCGGCTGCCGGGCGTGGATATCGTCAGCGCCGGAGGTCAAGCAGGTGCACCCGTGAATATCACGGTGCGTGGCAACCGCTCTATCAATGCCAGCAACGGGCCGCTGTTTGTGGTGGATGGCGTGCAGTACAACTCCATTCAGGACATCAACCCCAACGACATTGCCTCCATGGAGGTACTCAAGGATGCGGCCTCCACGGCCATCTACGGCGCCCGGGGGGCAAATGGCGTTATTATCGTGAGCACCAAGAAAGGTGCGGCGGGCAAAACGCGCGTCACGCTCAACTCCTACTACGGTATCACCGACCGGGTATATTATCCGGAGGTAAACAACGCGGCCGAGTTTGTGGCCCAGAAGCGGGAAGCCAACCGCACCAGCGGCCGGTGGGCTACCGTGGCCGACGACCCGAAGATCTTCACCGCTGCTGAGTTGGAAGCCATTGCCAACGGCACCTCTACCAACTGGGCCGATTTGCTGTTCCGCGATGGCGTGCAGCAAGAGCATCAGATTGGCTTATCGGGCGGCTCTGAGAAAACCAAGTTCTACCTGTCGGGCGATTATTATAACGAGCAGGGGCTGTTCCGTAAAGATGACCTCAACCGCTATTCTTTTCGGGCTAACCTTGATCAGGCACTGAATGATAAGGTAAGCATCGGCCTGCAAAATCAGCTGACTTATTACAACCAGAATACCCGGCGCGACCCAACCAACCAGGCGAATAAGATTAACCCCCTGGGTACGCCCTATGATGCGGATGGCAACATTGTTAACTATCCTAACAACCAAGCCTTTATCAACCCATTGGTAGATGAGCTGCCAGACAACTACACCAACAACACCCGCACTACCCGTACTTTCTCCACGGCCTACATCAGCTATCAGATTCTGCCGAGCCTGAACCTGCGCTCCAACCTTGGCCTGACGCTTTCCAACGGCCGCACGGGCATTTACCAGGGCCAGTACACCCTCGACCGCAACGGCCAAGTTTCGCAGTCGTCGTACGGAACGCAGTTTGACACGAACTGGAGCTGGGAGAACATCCTTAACTACAACAAGACCTTCGGCAACCACTCACTGACGGCCACCGGTGTTACCTCCCTGCTAACGTTCAATACCGAGAACTCCAACGCTCAGGGCCGCAACCAGCTGCTGGCGTATCAGGAGTTCTTTGCTTTGGCCAATGCGAATCAGCAGGTTGGTATCAATAGCGGCTACACCGACAGCAAGCTGATCTCGTTCACGGGCCGTGTGCAGTACGGCTTCAAAGGCAAATATTTGCTGACGCTGACGGGCCGCGAAGACTTGTCGTCGAAGCTGGCGCGGGGCAACAAGGGCTCGTTCTTTCCTTCGGCCGCCGTGGCTTGGCGCATCATCGACGAGGATTTCATGAAAGACCTGACGTCGGTAACGGATTTGAAGCTGCGCGCCAGCTACGGCCGGGCCGGCAACTACGACGTGCCTGCTTACTCTTCGCAGAGCCTGCTGTCGCGCATTCCGTATGCCTTTGGCGAAACCGCTGCCGCCGGCTACACCTTTGCTAACCGCATCGGCAACCCCGAGCTGGGCTGGGAAATTTCGCTGACCAAGAACGTCGGCCTCGATTTTGGCTTCCTCGATAACCGCGTGACGGGCTCCGTGGACGTGTACGACACCAAGACGAGCGACCTGCTGCTGAACCGCTTTCTTCCGCTTTCCTCGGGCGTGTCGTTTATCACCCAGAACATTGGCCAGACCCGCAACCGGGGCGTAGAAGTAGGTTTGAATGCGCGCGTTGTGGAGCGGGAAGATTTCACCTGGAACGTAGGCCTGACGTGGTTTAAGAACAAAGAAGAGATTCTGGAGTTGGGCACCGGCACCAACGACATCACCAACGGTTTGTTTATCGGCTCGCCGGTGCGGGTGTTCTACGACTATGAAAAAATAGGCATCTGGCAAACGGATGAAGCAGATGCGGCGAAAGCATTCGGCCAGAAGCCCGGACAGATCAAGGTGAAAGACCTGGATGGCGACGGGCGCATCACAGCGGCCAACGACCGGCGCGTGCTAGGCTCGGCTGTACCAAAGTGGAGCGGCAGCCTCAGCAGCGACCTGAGCTACAAGGGCTTCGACCTTTCATTCCAGGTATTTGCGCGCATCGGGCAGATGATCAACTATGAGTACGCGGAGGTTTTTGACCCCCAAGGCATTGAGAATAGCTCACGTCAGAACTACTGGACCCCTGAAAATCCCTCCAACGACTACCCGCGCCCCGACGCGGCCCTTTCGAAGAGCACTCTGCGAAATGGCCTTTTTGGCACGACGCTCGGCTACCGCGACGGCTCATTTGTGAAGCTACGCGGCGTGACGCTCGGCTATAATCTGCCAGCCTCCTGGCTGGAAAAAGTGGCTATCAGCTCGGCCCGCGTGTACGTGCAGGGTAAGAACCTGGTGACACTCAGTGAGATTGATAACTACGACCCTGAACGTGGTGGTGCAATCACTACTCCCATTCCGCGCGTGGTATCAGCGGGCATCAACCTAGGCTTCTAGGGGGCTTTTTTGTAGCCATTGCCTGTGTTTTCAACCAGTATTTGACGAAGAAGATGAAATTATCAAAGATAACTTTAGGCGTTGCGGCTTGCGCGCTGGCCTTTTTGACCTCGTGCGAAAAGCAATTGGAGGAATACAACCCCTCCGGCCTGACCGCCGATGCCGTGTATACCACGCCGGCTGGTTTTGAGAGCTTGGTAAATGCGGCGTATTCCTACACGCGCTGGTGGTATGGCAAGGAAGACGGCATCAGTATGTCGGAAATGGGTACTGACCTTTGGCTCCGCGGCGCTGGCGACGTGAACCCCGACCTGACGGAATACACCACGCTGCAATCTAGCTCGCGGGCAGTGGAAAGTCTCTGGGGCAAGCTTTACACAGCCGTCAACCTCTGCAATGCCGGTATTTCGCGGGTGGGAAATTCGGGGATGACGGACGCGCAGAAAACGGTTCGGGAGGGTGAGCTGCGCTTCCTGCGGGCCTTTTATTACTGGCACATTGTAGAAACCTGGGGCGGCGTGCACTTCACCACCACCGAAACGTCGGGGGTGCAAACCACTTCCAACCGCACGCCGGTTGATACCTTTTACAAGCAGATTGTCGAGGATCTGACTGTAGCCGTGGCTAACCTGCCGAACACGACTACCGATTATGGCCGCGTAACCAAGCCAGCCGCCGAAGCATTCCTGGCCAAAATCTATCTGACGCGGGGCGACAACCAACAGGCGGCCACGCTGGCGCAGAAGGTAATTTCGGGCTACAACTTCACCTTGCTACCTCGCTACGCCGACTTGTGGTCGATGACCAACCTGGAAAACCGCGAAATAGTATGGGCCGTGAACTACACCAAGGAACTGACCCTGAACGACCGCGTAGACAACACTCTCTATCCTGACGGACACTCGCGAGGCGGCAACAACGGGCACTTGATGTGGCTGATGAAGTACGACGACCAGCCCGGTATGGTCCGCGACGTGGCCAACGGCCGGCCCTTTAACCGCTTCATGCCGACCAAGTTTTTGCTGAACCTGTTCGACGAAACCAAGGACTCGCGCTATGCGGCTTCCTTCCGTACAGTGTGGCTGGCCAACACGGCCGTTGCCGGTCGCTTTGCCGTGGGCGACACCGCCATTCTGGCCACCAAAAAGGCAATTCCTGCCTCAGTACAAACGTCAAAAAAGTACGTGACCTACGACGTAAATACGATTTATAACGCCAACGGCACCGCCAAAAACCGTTTGCAGTACGTGTGCCTGCGTAAGTTTGAGGACCCCACTCGCCCTACTATTCAGGAGGAGCAGAGCGCCCGCGACGCCTACGTTATTCGGCTGGCCGATGTGTATCTGATGGCCGCTGAAGCGCAGTTTAAGCTGGGCAACACGGCACAGGCCACCACCCTCATCAACACCGTGCGGGAGCGGGCCGCATTGCCCGGCAAAGCCGCCGACATGCGCATTACTGCCTCTAACCTAAGCCTGGACTTTATTCTGGATGAGCGGGCCCGCGAGCTGGCCGGTGAGCAAGTCCGCTGGTTCGACCTCAAGCGCACAAACAAGCTGGTGGAGCGGGTAAAGGCCAACAACCCGGAGGCAGGTGCCAGCATTCAGGCCTACCATACGGTGCGCCCCATTCCACAGCGCCAGCTGGATGCTATTCTGAACAAAGAGGAATTCACGCAGAATCCGAGCTACCGGTAATCTTTTTGGCAGCCGCTCTGGCCGCTTTTATTCAGGAGCTTCTCACTAAAAAAAGCCCCCAGCAGTCGTGCTGGGGGCTTTTTTACTCTAAAAAGGAAGTCTTACTTGGCGTACGCCACCGCGCGCATCTCCCGAATCACCGTGATTTTAATCTGGCCGGGATACTGCATCTCCTTCTCGATCTTCTGGGAAATTTCGTAGCTCAGCTCCTGGGCCCGGTCGTCGGTTACGTTGTCTGCGTTCACCATGACGCGCAGCTCGCGGCCGGCCTGAATGGCGTAACACTGAAGTACACCATCGAAGCCCACGGCCGTTTCTTCCAGCTGCTTGAGGCGCTTGATGTAGCTTTCCATCATCTCGCGGCGGGCACCGGGACGGGAGCCGCTGATGGCGTCGCAGGCCTGCACCAGGGGCGAGACCATGGCCGTCATTTCAATCTCGTCGTGGTGGGCACCGATGGCGTTGATGACGTCGGGGTGCTCCTTATACTTCTTGGCCAGCTCCATGCCCAGGATGGCGTGGGGCAGCTCAGGCTCCTCGGTGCTTACTTTACCAATGTCGTGCAGAAGGCCGGCACGCTTTGCATGCTTCACGTTCAGGCCCAGCTCGGCGGCCATAGTGGCGCAGAGGTTGGCTACTTCGCGGGAGTGCTGGAGTAGGTTTTGGCCGTAAGATGACCGGAAACGCATGCGGCCCACCATCTTGATCAGCTCGGGGTGCAAGCCGTGAATACCGAGGTCGATGATAGTCCGCTCGCCGATTTCCACAATTTCCTCGTCGATGTTCTTGCGCGTTTTGGCTACAATTTCCTCGATGCGGGCGGGGTGAATACGACCGTCTTTTACCAGCAAGTGCAACGACAAGCGTGCTACTTCGCGGCGCACTGGGTCAAACCCGGAAATGATGATGGCTTCGGGCGTATCATCCACAATGATTTCCACGCCGGTAGCGGCTTCCAAGGCGCGAATGTTGCGGCCTTCCCGGCCAATGATTTTGCCTTTAACGTCGTCCGACTCAATGTTGAAAATCGACACGCAGTTCTCGATAGCGTGCTCAGCCGCTGTGCGCTGAATGGTTTCCAGCACTACTTTCTTGGCGTCTTTGGTAGCCGACAGCTTGGCCTGGGCCACCACGTCTTTGATATAAGAGGAAGCCTGAATCTGGGCTTCATTCTTCAACGATTCTACCAATTGCTCGCGAGCTTCGGCGGCCGACAGGTTGGCAATGGTTTCGAGCTGGTGCTGTACATCGTGGATGCGGGCGTCGAGGTCGTGCTCTTTCTGCTGGAGCTTGGCTTGCTGGGTTTCGATCGTTACACGGCGTTTTTCTTCCTGGCTGTCGAGGCGCTCGCGCTGCTGCTGGGCGTCGGTCTGAAGCTTTTCGCGGAGGGTTTCTAAGTCTTGCTCTTTGCGCTGGAGCTGCTCAAGCTGCTTCTGGGTGGTTTCGGTGAGGCGCTTGATGCTCTGCTCCTGCTCAAGTACGGTGGCGCGGCGCTCTGTCAGCTCCTGCTCTAAAGACTGCTTCTGGCGCTTGCTTTCCTGCTCAAACTCATTCTTGAGCTGGCGAAACTTATCCTTAGACTGCTGAATGCGCTCATCGCGGGTGCGGTTGGCTTGCGCCTCTGCTTCCTGAAGAAGCTGCTGAGCGCGGGCCTGCGCCTGGGCTTCGTGGTCCTGCCTGGCCTTGCCGGCCAGCAGGCGTCCTAGCACAACGCCGGCCACAAGGGCAACGACGGCAGCCAGAACAATATAGATTATGTAGTTGGGCATGAGTTATGGTTTTTAGGGGGTACTAATAAACCACAACAAAAAAATCTGCCCAACAGTCTCCAAGTAGCGGAGCATTTGCTCCGCCCGGTCGGTCATAAAACTGCGCCGATGCTCAGCCGAGCACCAGCGACGAAAGCAGCTTATCTAAGCGCGTAAGACGCTCAGTAAGAGCTGCATCAGTGCCATCCTTTTCTTTGCTGACTTTCAAGCCGTCAGCCATGGTGGATAGGGCAATCATGGCTAGCAAGTCTTGCTTGTCTTGAATGCCGTACTGTTCGCGAAATTCCTTGATCCGTTCGTTGAGCTGACGCCCAGCCAGGCGCAGACGCTCCTCTTCCAAGGGGCTAACGCGCATGGGGTAGTCCCGTTCAGCAATACGAATTTTAATGGCTAAGTCACTCATCAGCAAATGGCTGGACGTTCGATGGTCATTACTCCCTCAAATAGGCAAGGCACTTATCAATCTCGCGGATATATTCGTTTAGGCGCAGTTTAAGCTCGTTGGCGTTGGCAGGTTCTTCTGCTATGGTATGGACAAGTTTAGCGATATTCTCCTGATTCTGGAAATCCTTGAGCTGCCGTTCCCGGTCGCGTACGTCGGCGTGGAGCTGCTGGATAGTCGTTTGAGCATCGGCCAGCTCCTCGCGCAACTGCTGATAGGCAGCCACTAAGGTGGTTACCTGCCGCTCCAGGCGGTCTAGTTGAGCAAGCTGCTGAGAGGAGGCCATGCGAGAGAATTATTTTAATAAATAAGCGCCACAGTAGATTTGCTCTCTGCTTCGCTCAGGCAATTTGGCAGGATTTCACCTGTTCCCCAAACTTTGGGCTACCCGTGCGAGCTCAAACATACTGTGGCGTTTTGACTAGCGACGGATTACAGCACCCGCCTGCTTTTCGAACTGCTGAATCAAACGCTGCATTACGCCGTCGATGGCTTGGTCAGTAAGCGTTTGGGTCGGGTCCTGCAAGTTGAAGCTGACGGAGTACGACTTCTTGCCTTCCGGCAGCTTGTCGCCCTCGTATACGTCGAACACGTTCACGCCGTGCAGCAGCTTGCGCTCGGCCCGCTGGGCAATCTGGCGCAGCTGATCGAAGGTCACGGCCTTGTCAACTACCAGCGACAGGTCGCGGCGCACCTCGGGAAACTTGGGCAGCTCGCGGGCCACGAGGGCGTTCTTGTATTTCTTCACCAGCCAATCCCAATCCAGCTCGGCGTACCACACGGGCTGATTCACGTCGAGGCGCTTCAGCACCCCGGCAGAAATGCCCCCCAGGTGCGCCACTGGCTGGTTTTGGGCCAGCAACGTGAGGCCGCCCGCCAGGTACGGGTGCTGCACGGGTTGGGAAGTGGGCGCGGCGTGGCCCAGGGCCGTCAGGACTTGCTGCACAGCACCGGCCAGGTGGTGGAAGGTGGCCTTTTCGGCTTTGTGCTGCCAGGTTTCGGCGGTGGCATTGCCGGTGAGCAGAATTATGAGGCTGTTTCTCTCCTCGTACTGGCCGTCGGCTTTGCGGAAGTAGGTTTTGCCGAACTCATACAGCTTCAGGTCGCGCTGACGGCGGTTGAGGTTGTAGCGCACTACTTCCAGGGCGCTGTGAAGCACCGTAGGGCGCAGCACGTTCAGGTCGGCGCTGTTGTAGTTCAGCACGCGCACCAGCGCCTCGTTGGTTTCGCCTTCGGCCTCGAAGTAGCGGGCGTTGGTAATAGAGTTAGTAATGATTTCCGAGAAACCCTGGCCGCTGAGCAGGCGGGCCGTATTCTGGCGCAGAATCTCCGGGTCAGGATTCGGGAATTTGGCCAGGAAGGAAGCCGAGTTGTGCGGACGCAAGGCCACGTTGTTGTAGCCGTGTATGCGCAGTATCTCCTCGATTACATCGGCTTCGCGGGTCACATCCACTTTGAAGGATGGCACGATCAGCCACCAGTCGTCGCCGTTTTCGGCCTGAATGGTAATTTCTAAGTCAGTCAGGATATGACGGATTCGGTCGGTGGCGATGTGCTGACCTACGAGGCGCTCCACTCGCGAGAGGCGCAGGCGCACGGTGGTAGGCAGCACATGCTTCGGATATTCATCCACAACAGGCGCGGAAATACGTGCACCAGCTACTTCCTGAAGCAGCAGGGCGGCCCGCTGCAAGGCCACAAGCACCATATTCGGATCGGTGCCGCGCTCGAAGCGGAAGGAGGCGTCGGTTTTCAGCTGGTGGGTTTGGCTGGTGCGGCGCACTACGGCGGGCGCGAAGTAGGCGCTTTCCAGAAACACGCGCTGGGTGGCGGCGCTCACGCCGGAAGTTTGCCCCCCAAACACGCCAGCCAAAGCCAGCGGCTCCCCGCCCCCGCCGGCAATCACCAGATCTTCGACGCGCAGGGTGCGCTCGGTGCCGTCCAGAGTCGTGAACTTCTCGCCTTCAGCGGCGCGCTTCACCCGAATTTGCCCCCCAGAAATCTGGTCGGCGTCGAAGGCGTGCAGGGGCTGGCCTAGCTCGTGCAGCACGAAGTTGGTCACGTCCACTACGTTATTAATCGGCGACAAGTCAATGCTGCGCAGGCGCCGCTGCAGCCACTCCGGCGACGGGCCGACCTGCACATTTTCGAGCAACAAGCCAGCGTAGCGCGGACATGCATCTTCATCCTCAATCCGCACTTGCACATTCTGCGCGGCGGTTGTGGGGGCAAAAATGCGCTTACATCGGGCAAGTGGCAGGGCTGGCGAAGGAGGGCACGCAGCTCGCGGGCCACGCCGTAATGAGAGGCAGCGTCGGCGCGGTTGGGCGTCAGGCCGATTTCCAGCACAGCATCGGAGCCTAAGCCAAAATACTCAGCGGCGGGAGTACCGTTAGGAAGATCGGTGTCGAGCACGATGATGCCGGCGTGGGAAGTGCCGATACCGATTTCGTCCTCAGCGCAAATCATGCCCTCGGAGGCCGCGCCGCGAATCTTGGATTTCTTGATTTTGAATGGCTCGCCCTGGGCCGGGTGCAGGGTGGCGCCTTCCAACGCTACCACTACTTTCTGGCCGGCAGCCACATTCGAAGCTCCGCACACGATTTGGCGCGGGGTGGCGTCGCCCACGGCTACGGTGGTCAGGCTCAGCTTATCGGCGTCGGGGTGCTTTTCGCAGGTTAATACTTCACCGATTACCACGCCACGCAGGCCGCCGGGAATGCTTTCGAGCTCTTCCACACCTTCCACTTCCAGGCCTGAGCCGGTGAGCAGGGCAGACAGCTCGGTGGCCGATTTATCGGTGGGAATGAGGGTGCGGAGCCAGTCGAGGGAGATTTTCATATAGAATACAGGTAGTCAGCGTCAAAAACAGCGGGGCGGGCAAAGGTATGAATTTGCAAAACGGCCTAAAATGTAAAACGGAGTGGTACTCCGCTCTGCCGCAAAGCGGCAAGCTGGCGGTAGCACGGCATGGCGCGGTGCCGACGGCTTTGCGCTAGCGCGCAAGAACGGAGTGCCACTCCGTTCTACTAGCATTAATCCTTGTGAAACGTCTTCTCCCCGGCCTTGATGTATACCGACAGGATATTCTCGGCGGGCGGCACGGGGCAGGCAAACGATACATTATAGGCGCAGAAGGGATTGTAGGCCGTGTTGAAATCTAGCACAATCTCATCGTCGCCCTCGGCTACGGGCTCGGCGTCGAGGTAGCGGCCGCCGCCGTAGGTGTCGAAGCCGTTGGTTTTGTCGGTGAAGGGAATGAAGAGCGTGGTATCAGGGCCGTTGGCTTTGCGGAACACGGTGAGGCGCTGGGCTTCTTTTTGCCACTCAAAGGAGGCGCGGCCCCAGCGTATATACTTTTCAGCCTTGCCATCGGTGAGGCGCATGGCGATGGTGTCGCGCACGGAAAAGGGCTCAAACTGGGCCGTGAGGCGGTAGGTTTTGTTGGGTGCGAAGTAGTTCAGGCTGTCGAACTGCTGGCGCTGCTCAGCGGAGAGTGGCGAGCCCTGCACGCGGCGAAACTCATCGTCTTTGGCGTGGCGGGCCTTCTCAATGCGGGCCACGTACTGCTCGTCGTTCAGCACGAGGTCCTGGAGGAAATAGCCGAGCACGAGGAGCAGGCCGAGAAAGATAAAAAGCTTGGGATTGAGGCGCATGGTAGCGGCAAAGATACCGGGGCGCGGCGGCTCTTGCTAGGTTTGCAGCAGAAAAGCCCCCAGAGCCGCTGGGGAGCTTTTTATATTAATCGCACGTGTAGAGGCACATACTTGTGTCTCCTCATTGCTGATGTTGTTTTATATAGCAAAATTGTGTGGTACCGCTCGTTCAATCGGGAGACACAAATATGTGTCTCTACAGTAATCTACTTACAGCACGCCTTCGTCGGCGAAGCTGTAGTAGCCGTGGTCGGTGTAGATGAGGTGGTCGAGGATGGGGAGATCCAGGAACTGGCCGGCTTCTTTGAGCTTGCGGGTGAGGGCAATATCGGCGGCGCTGGGCTTCTGGTTGCCGCTGGGGTGGTTGTGCACCAGGATAATGGAGCTGGCCAGCTGCTCCAGAGCGTGCTTGAAAATCATCTTCGGGTCGGCGACGGTGCCGGCCACTCCCCCACTGCTGATGGGTTGCTTGCGCATGACCACGTTGGCGCGATTGAGCAGAATGACCCAGAATTCTTCGTGTGGCAAATCCTGGAGGTTGGGCCGGATGAGCTGGTAAATATCGCGCGAGCAGGTGATGGTGGTGCGGGCCGCGGCGGCCGTTTCCTTGCGGCGCCGACCTAACTCTAAGGCCGCCACGATGGTTATAGCCTTAGCTTCCCCGATACCTTTGTGGCGCATCAGCTCCTTCACCGACAATTTGGCCAACTCATTCAAATCGTTTTCTACTGCGTTCAGAATCAGCTTGGCTACGTCTACAGCGGAGAGCTTGGCAGTGCCCGAGCCGAGCAGAATTCCCATCAACTCCGCGTCGGAGAGAGCTGAGCGGCCTTTTTGCAGAAGCTTTTCGCGGGGGCGGTCTTCCTCGGCCCAGCTTTTAATACCGAAAGAAGTGGGGGCTACGTAACGCACGGGGGCAGCGGCCTCTTCCGCCAGGTTGTCAACTGATTTCATACTGCACTATTGTTGCTGAGGGCTGGCACATAAGGTAAAATTTGTATTCAGCCGTCTATCCTATTCTTACCCGGTAGCTCCAATAACTAAACCAAAGCCGCCGGAATCCATCTTTTCCACCTGCATGTCACGAATTCTGAGTTTCCCCTTCATCCTATTGCTCATTTTAGCCGAATGGTACGGCTACCAAGCTATAAAAACCCTAATTCCGGCCAGCTCCATCAGCGGACGCCGAATCGCCGGAGCTATTTATTGGATCGTCACGGCGCTGTCCTGGGGCTTGGCTATCTGGGCCATTACCACCCGCCACAGCGGCCCCGCGCCCTACAAAACCTATGTTTCCAGCTTCCTGCTGGGCTTGTTACTAGCCAAAATAGTGGTAATGCTGTTTTTGCTACCCGAAGACCTGATTCGGGTGGGACGCTGGGCGGTGCGGCAGTTTACGCAGCGCGACACGGCCGCTACGGGCACGCCCATTACACGAAGTCAGTTTTTGAGTGGCTTGGCGCTGGTGGTGGCCGGCATTCCATTTGTGGCCTTTATCTGGGGCATGTTTCGGGGCGCCACCGACTATCAGGTGAAGCGCGTAACGCTGCGCTTTCCCAACCTGCCGGCGTCATTTGATGGCTTTAAAGTGCTTCAGATTTCGGATCTGCACACGGGCAGTTTTCAGTCGAGCGAGCCACTGGAACGAGCCGTCCGCATGATTAATAAGCAGGGCGCCGACCTCATTTTTATGACCGGCGACTTAGTAAATAACGTGGCTACCGAGGTAGAAAATCACATTGATACGCTGGCCCAGATTCAGTCCAAGCTGCCTAAGTTCTCCGTTTTCGGCAACCACGACTACGGTGACTACGTGGAGTGGCCCAGCCCCGAAGCCAAGCGCGAAAACCTGGCCCGCCTGGCCCAGAACCACGCCAAAATCGGGTGGCGCCTGCTTATGGATGAAAGCCACATGATAGAGCGCGACGGCGACAAAATAGCCGTGCTCGGCGTGCAGAACTGGGGGGCCCAAATGCGCTTTCCTAAGTACGGCGACCTGCCTAAAGCCCACGCCGCCAGCGGCGACGCGCCGTTCAAAATCCTGCTTTCCCACGACCCTTCGCACTGGGAAGGCGAGGTGCTCAACTACCCCGACATTGACCTGACGCTCTCGGGCCACACCCACGGCATGCAGTTTGGCGTAAACCTGCCCTTCTTCAAGTGGAGCCCCGTGCAGTACGTGTATAAGCAGTGGTCTGGACTGTATAACAAGGGCCAGCAGTACCTGTATGTGAATACGGGCCTGGGCTTCATCGGCTATCCGGGCCGGGTGGGCTTCCTGCCCGAAATAACCGTGTTTGAGCTGCGCCGGGCTTAAGCAGCCATATTACTTATATATAAAAAAGCCCCCAACGCCAGCGTTGGGGGCTTTTTTATATATAATAATTCAATTATAAAACTACAAACAACCTGAACCGTATAGCGGCCGTGGTCTGATCTTCGGACTGCTACTCCCTCCCTACTTAAATCTTATCATGAAAAAGACCCTCTTATTATTCTCCTGCGCCGGTGCGCTGGCATTGGCATCCTGCTCGCAGGAAAAAGCGGCTGAAACGACCACCACCACTACGACGACCACGCAGACCGTCACGACGCCGGCCGCGTCGCGTACCCGCGCTAACCGCATTGCCACTCGTATGGCCACCGATCTGAAAATCACGGATACGACCGTGGTGGCCCGCGCCGAGGATATCTACTTCGAACGCTCGCGCCGCCTCGCGGAACTGGAAGCGCAGTACGCCACCGACACTACGGGCATGTACGCGGCTATGCAAACTATTAATACCGAAACCGATACGCAGTTCAAAACCGTTTTTTCCGACCCGGCTCAGTACGATGCGTATGTGGCCAACCGCATGAATTACGCTGAGGAAATGTACGTGGATGAAGCACCCGTAGCTTCAGCTTCAGATGTTGATCAGGGCGTAACCAAGGTAGAGGCCGACGGCGACACGAAAACCAAGTATGCCGACGGCACCAAGGTGAAAACCGAATCGGATGGCGAGATGAAAATAAAGGCCGCCGATGGCTCCAAAATGAAAGCGGAGTCGGATGGCGAGATGAAGATGAAGGCCAACGACTCCAAATTGAAAGTGGACGACGACGGCGAAACCAAGATGAAAGAGGAATAAGAAACCCCTCTGTTCATTTTCTGGTTAATGGAAGCCCGCACCTGCAACGGTGCGGGCTTTTTTTGACTCAGTAGTTGGCTACCTTGCAGTTTGGTTGCGTTAGTATCGTTGATGGGTTTATTGTCTCGTTTATTCACCGGATTCTGGAATAAAGCCGCGCTGCTGCTGGTTGTGGGCCTGTTGGCGGCCTTGTCGGCCTCGGCTCAGCTGCGCGTATCGGGCACCATTACCAACGCCGCCGATGGCAAGCCCATACCCGGCACCACGGTACGCATCAAGGGCAATAAAACCGGCGTAGTAGCCAACAACGACGGCGACTTCCGCATCGACGTGGCGTATACCGACACGCTGGAGTTCATTTCGCTGGGCTTCGCAACCAAGCGAATGGCGCTGGGCCGCTCGGGACTTTCGCAGCTTATTGTGCAGGTAAAGCTCGACCGTGCCAGCATTCAGCTGGGCGAAGTGCGGGTGCAGGAAGGTCGCCCGGCCGATGCTCAGATAAAAAAGGCCCTGCGCAACGTGCGCCGCCCCACGCCGCCCGCCAACGCCGTAAAACGCCCCCCAGCGCCCAAGCCGCTGTTCCCCGTCGACTCGACGGCCCCCAAAGCGCCGGTTGCCTCCCTTGAAAACCCGGCTAGTCTGCTCTACGACGCGCTGTCGCGGGAGGGCAAGGCGCGGCGCAAGCTGGAGGAGCTGCAACAGCAGGAAGCGCTGAAGAAGAAAATGGAGCAGGCCCGCCGCGATCGGGAGCGGTACAATCGCAATTTCAAGGATAACCGGGGTACGAGTAGCAATTTGTAGCTCATAAGTACTGGCCACTAGGCGCTTCCCACAACAGCCGGCGCGCAACCTGCGTAAGCCTAGGCTATGAAAATTGGGTATCCCTGTGTAAACGAAACGCTTGACTGTAGCGCTGCCACCACCTTTCGGCTGGCTTCCTACACCGATGAGCGCGTGGTAACCACTGTTACCAACAACCTAGCTTGTTTGCAGCGCATACTGGAATTCAACGTCCAGCATGGCTTGCTTTTCTTCCGAATCGGGTCCGGCATCGTGCCTTTTGGCTCCCACGCCGTGAACACGTTTCCGTGGCAGACCGAATTTGCCCCCCAGTTCCGTGCCATCGGCGATTATATCAAGGCCGAGCAGATGCGCATCTCCTTCCACCCCGATCAGTTTGTGGTGCTAAACTCGCCCGATCCGGGCATTGTGGAGCGCAGCATTGCCGAGCTGGTGTATCAGGGCTCGATGCTGGATCTGATGGGCCTGGACAGCACCGCCAAGCTGCAAATTCACGTGGGCGGCCTCTACGGCGACCGCGACGTGGCCATTGAGCGCTTTATTGCCACGTACCGCACGCTTCCAGAAGCAGTGCAGGTGCGCTTGGTTATCGAAAACGATGACCGCCTGTTTAGTCTGCGCGACTGCCTGCGGGTGCATGAGGCCGTGGGCATTCCCATTCTGTTCGACAACTTCCACCACGAGTGCCTCAACCACGACGAGCCTATGCAGGAAGCGCTGCGCCTGGCCGCCGGCACCTGGCACCCCACCCACGACGGCGTGCTGATGATGGATTACAGCTCGCAGCAGCTTGGTGAGCGCAAGGGCAAGCACACTTCGTCGTTGGTAGAAGAGCGGTTCCGCGAGTTTGTCACGCACCTCAACGGCCTCGACGTAGATATGATGCTTGAAATCAAAGACAAAGAAGCCAGCGCCCTGCGCGCCGTGGCCATTCTGCGCGAGTTGGGCTTGGCGGCGCCACTTCCGCTCAGCGCTTCCGTTTAGGCTTACCATACGTCATTCATTCCTCTTCTCATGTCCGAAAAAAATGCCCCCCAATCTGGTGCTGAGCTGCTGGCCGCCACTGTACACGCCCTGCACGGCGGCCTTACTTCTCTGCCGTTGAGCACAGCTCACACCAACATTGACACTTGGCAGGAAACCCTACAGCAGAGCGGTATTCCGGAGCTGCAAAACATTGACCGCGAGCTGGGTAACCTGCAAGAATTGCTCAGCGACACCGATGGAATTGATGGTGCTGCCGTTGGCGACTCGTTGGATATGCTGGGCACGCAGACGCTTCAGGCCGCCGCCCATGCCACTCCCGATTCACAAGCCGCCCTTCGCGCCCTCGGCGACTTACTGCTGCAACACAGCGCCAAGCTTAAGGAATAAATAAGCAATCAACATTCGCAAAAAAGCCCCCCAGGTATTATCTGGGGGCTTTTTTGTAAATCTCAACCAAGGGTTAGCGCGTGGGCGGCAATTCGCGGGTTGGGCGCTTCTTATTGTTCATCCGTTTGGTACGGCGGTCAGTGGTGGTTTCTATGCCCGGCGAAGCTTGCCCATCCATCACCGTCTGCCGTTTGCGCACGCGCTCCTGAGTAGCCGCCGCGGCCTGCGCACCCTGGTCGATGGTGCCGCGCTCCGTATTCTGGGGCGTTTTGGCGGGGTTGATGGGAGCTGGCGTGGCTGGTTGCGGGGGCGCAGTAGTAGAGGCAGGAGGCGTAGCTGGCGCGGGCACTGTTTGGGCATACGCCGATGCGCTTAACAGCAAAGCAGCAAAAAGGAATTTCGTTTTCATATTATTCAGAGGATCAAATCAGGATAACTTCATTACGAGTATGCGACACACCACAATAAGTACGTAATCTGAACTGTGACGACCGCTTTTACTTTTAACGGTGTATATAATTTTGGCTTTCTAATCTTATAGAAATAGTCAAAATCAATACATAAATAGAGATTAAATCTGCTCTGAATTATAGGAAAGTAAAAATAAATAAAGCCTGCTTTACGTACGTAAAGCAGGCTTTATTTATTAGATCGAAATCAGGTTAAAAAGCTTAGTCTTTTGGATCAGACTTCATTTTAGACTTTTTCTTTTTGTTCTTCACTTTCACGTCAGCTGCCTCATCCTTAGGAGCGGCAACGGCTGGCTGCGTGGTAGTGCTCTGCGTTTCTACCGTAGTAGAAGTTTGCGTAGGAGCAGTAGTGGTGGTGTTGATAGTAGCGTCAGTGGCCGGAGTCGTCTGAGTGGTGGTGCTCTGAGTCGTGGTAGGCGTCGTTGGCTGCGTAGTAGTCGTGCTCTGAGTTGTGGTAGTCTGGGCGTTAGCAGCAGAAATTCCGGCAACCAACAAAGCGACTAAAATCAGTGACTTTTTCATAATACAGTACTAAGTTGAAAAGAGATTTTTGAGAGTCAGGAGTAAGTGCAAATGCACAAGCAATATCTGTCAGAATATAATTGCAAGCCCTCAACGAAAACAAGAACGAATAGGTTACAAAGCTTAGTATTTATTGAAATAGAATATACTCATTCTATCTATTCAATAAAATCATAACACGTTCACAAAGGCCATTTTAAGATTTAAAAATAAATTTAAAACAGTTGGTATTTTTAAATATCAGCACCCATTTTATTTACCCCAAATCTTCTTTGGCTACTGACTCGCAGGGCTCACCAGCTTGGCAATTTGCCCCCCAGACCCACACGTAGCCAGTGTGTCGCGGCTTAGTTCTGCTTGCGGAAGAACACGTCGCCGCTGATGGACTCGAGGCGAATAGCCGGGCCGCTGCTGCCCAGCGTGCCGCGCACCTGGTAGCCCACGGGCGAGTTGTTCTTATTACCGTTCAACGCAATGTCCTGATTGGTGTATACCTCGCCCGTGATGGTTTTGAGAGCTACCTCAGCGCCTTTTGCCGCCGGCCAGCTCACATCCACAAAGCCGCTGATAGATTTGGCTTCCAATGGGCCATTCAAGCCTTTTACCTCAATGTTGCCGCTAATGGTATTCACTTGAACAGTGGCGCCAGCGGGCACCTCAATCACGTAGTCGATGCGGGCGCAGAGGCGATACGAGCCCTTGCCGTTATCGCCCGTGTCGTTCCAGGTGCTGTAACCCTCACCATCGGGGCAGTCGGCTTCTTTGCTATTACGCAGCATCTCTTTATCGAATGCCGACTTAACTCTCACCTCGTCGCCTTGCGTGTTCAGGGTCAGCAACAGAGCGTCATTGAGCTTATTTTGGTTGATGGTAACCGAGGCACGCACGGCTACTTCCTTGCCGCTGCCGCCTTTAATTTGGATACTGGACGCCTGTTGCAGATCCAGCACCAGCCGCTGCTTCGAGCTCAGGGGGGCCTTTTTCTCGATTATTTTCTGGGCTTCGGCAGGGCTCGTGCCCAAAAGCAGGGCACTCAGGGCCCCAAGTAGCAGGAATAGTTTCATGACAAAGCAGTGATTAAGATTGTGTAACCAATTGATATGCAGACAGAAATATTACTTGGCTTTGCGAACGAACACGTCGCCGCTTATTGATTGCAGGGCGATTTTGGTACCACCGCCATTCACGCTGCCCTCCACGGTTTGGCCACCTACGCGGCGCAACCCGTCGTCCTCTTTGCCCTTGCCCATGTTGATGTCGAAGTCGGTGTAGACTTCACCCGAAATGGTGCGCAGTTGAAGCGTGGTTTTGCTGCTGGCCGGCATCGTGACATCGACCGCACCACTCACGCTGGAAATAGAGCTGGGAGATTTGCCCACCCCAGCGTAGCGCACGATAATATCGCTGCTGATGCTGTTGGCTACAACTCCGCCGCCCATATTCAGGAGCTGCGCGTCGCCGTTCTTCATGTTCACTTCCAGGTCGCCCTGCAAGTCGGTTACTTTCAGATTGCCGCTGCCAAACTGGGTTTGGGTAAACACGACCGCTGTTTGGCGCGGCACCCGGATTACATAGTCAGTATCCTTGCGGGAAGCCTGCACCACGCGAACCACATTATCCTTTTCAGTCACGGAGAGGCCAATCTTGGTGTTGTCGACGGCTGAGTTGTACACGGGCCGCAGCCCTTCGGCGCGCTTAGGCGCCGGCTCGAAACCGTTGCCCCGAATGATGAGCTCATCACCGTTGTAGCCTTCCAGCGTGACGTTGCTGCCGTTCATATCCAGCACAATTTTGCGGGCTTTACCGCCGAGCTTAAGCTTATATTCCTGGGCCCACAGGGCCGGACTAGCCGCTAACAGGTAGATTAGAGTGAGAAACAGAGTCTTTTTCATGACAAAGAGAAGTGGAGTAGAAAAGGAGTCGAACGTACCCGCAACCGCGACTTCCGGGGGCTTTTTTCAAGCCCAGTTCGTTGGGAAAATGAATTGAAAGGGGAATCAAAAATTGTGTAGGTGAGCTTATCAGGTAGCCATATCGAGCTGAGCGAAGCATCTTTTTAGCTTCGTAACCAGCACCTTTGCTTCGGTCAGACCTGTACGATGTTGCGTTTTATATCTGTATCAGCTGACCCAGCCCAGACTCCGCCTGCTGGCGCACGATGGGCAAGGCATCGCGCCGCTGCGACAGACGCTCCAGCTCAGGCACAGCGCGCCTTTCGCGCAGGGCTACCAGCAGCTCGATGAGCATAATCTGCACGTTGGGGTCGGTTTGAATAGTAAGAGATTGCACGAAGGCCTCTCCTACTCGCGGGTCGTCGCGGAGGCGATAAAGAGCCTGCCCGGCGGCCAGCCGCACGTTGGTATTTGGGTCGAAGTTGAGCGTGTTGATGAGTGCCTGCACCGTTGGGTCGGCACTGCCCTCAGTGCCTCCGGCCATCTCATTTACCAGCTGAATCCGGTCGCTGGCGGAGAGGGAAGGCGCCACAGGATTTACCTTGAGCGCACGAAAGCGTGGGTCGGTGGTAGTCTCAGTCGTGGTGACGCCGGCAACATCAGCTCCCATGGGCCGCCACAGGTTGCCGAGTAGAACACCCGTAGCCAGTAGCAAGAGACTGGCGGCAATGCGCAGCCACCACGCAGCCGACTGCTCCGACGCGGCAGGCTCTAAGCGTACTACTTTCGCTTCGCCCACTCCCGATTTGGGCTTCGAGAGCGCCGCTTTTTCCCGCTCCAGCGTGGCCATAAAGTTCACGCGCAGCGCTAGCGGAGGACTTACGGGCTCGGCTGCTTCAAATTTGCCCCCAGCTCCTGCAACTGCGCTACGCGCTCCTGGCAGCGAGGGCAGTTGGCTACGTGGGCCGCCATCCGGGCCGTTTGCTCCGGGGGCAGGCTGTGCTCGGCATAGTCAACCAGCAGGTCGGCTACGTCGAGGCAATCGGAAGATGAAGGCGTGATATTCATGGTCGTTAGTTGAAATAAATGGTGCGCAAGGCTTGTAAGGCCCGGTGCGCTTTTACTTTGGCCGCGCCCGCCGTGCAGCCCAGCATGTCGGCTATTTCCTCGTAGCTGAAGCCCTGGAAGCGGTGCAGCACCAGGATTTCGTGTTGCGCGGGCGGCAGCAGGGCCATAGCCTCGTGCAAATCCTGCTCGCGGTCAACGGCGGCCGTGTGGCGGAAGGCCGCGCCGCCCAAGGCCCCTTTGCGCTCCACTTCCACCACGTCGGTGGTGCGCATTTTTTGGTTGCGCTGCCAGTGGTCGGTGTGCACGTTGCGGGCCAGCTGGTAGGCCCAGGCCCGGAAGGGCTGCCCCGGCCGGTAGCTGGCCCGGTACTTCAGCAGGCGCTCAAACACGGTTTGCGTGAGGTCTTGGCTGGTTTCGTAGTCGCTGGTGAGGCGGTAGAGGAAGTTAAACAGTGGCCCTTGGTAGCGCTCGAACAACGGCACCACCTGGTCGAGGTCGTCGGCCTGCACGGCTGCCATTAGTTCTTCGTCGCTTCTGGTTTCCACCGCGTGAGTTTTGGAGTTGGATTGCAGCGAGTACCGGGAGATTTGGCAATCGTTACAAGGGTATTAAAATATTTTTCTTGAGAGGTAAAAACTGTCTAGGAATACATGACATAATCTCGGAACGTCATGCAGAGCATGTGGCGCATCAAGCCAGGGACGACGCATCTCTCGCCTGTTTAGCGGAATTACTAATCAGACATCAGCACGCGAGATGCTTCTCTCTGCTCTGCATGACATGATAATTGGATTCCCAAAGCCACTTTCCACAAAAAAGCCCCCCAGCTGTAACCGCGCTACAGCTGGGGGGCTTTTTCGAAAAAGAGGATGTTACGACCCGCCGGCCCGGCGCTTCTCATCCTCGGCGCCACCTTGGCGGCGGCGCGTAGGCGCTAGTTTGTCATTGCCAAATCGATAAGTGAAGGAAAGCGTGGCCACGCGAGAATCCTGGCGCTGATAGAAGCGCTCCACGTAATTATCGTAGGCCGAAACCGCCCGCACTTTGCGGGTGTAAAACAGGTCGCTCACGCTCAGCTTAATATTCCCCTTGCGGTCCCACACCGATTTCTGGATACCCAGCGACGCCTGCCCGTTGGGCTTCACGCGCAGAAACCCATACTGCTCGCCCGACTGAAAGCTGGTGTTCAGCTCCGCGCCCCAGCCCTTCTCGAAGGTAAAGGTGCTGTTGCTGGTGATGTTGAACGCCGGCCGACCTTTATCAAGTGAAGTACCGGCCAAATCGCCCACAAAGCGGCTGTAATAGAACACGGCGTTGTTGTATATCTGCCACCATTTCTTGATTTCCAGAGGGGCCGTCAGCGTCAAGGCATAATAATCCTGGCGGCTCAGGTTTACGCTGGTAGAAACAACTGTTGAGTCCGTTTCGGGCTGCACCACGCCAATAATGGGCTGGTCGGTGCGGCTATAGCTGAGGGTGCTGGTAAATTTCTGCTTGAAGGTGTGCGAAAGCTCCAGATTGTAGCTCGTTTCCGGCAACAGATTGGGATTTCCCGCCCCCGACGTAGTAGGGTTAATAATGATGCGGAAGGGGTTGAGCTGCCCGTACGATGGGCGGTTGATGCGCCGGCTCAGGGTCAGGTTCATCTCGTGCTTATCGCTCAAGGTGCGCTTTAGGGCTGCGCTCGGAAACAGCTGGGCATAGTTGCGGCGGAAACTACTATCGCCCACCACCTGGCGACCAATAGCCTTGGTTTGCTCTACCCGCAGGCCCGCCTGCAAGCTGGTTTTGGCTAAGGTCCGATTCAGATTCAGGTAAGCGGCGCCAATGTTTTCCTCGTATTTGAAGCGGTTCGTGCGGTTGAAGTCAATCGTAGTCACGCTGCCTTCGGTGTTCCGAAATACCACATCATTATCGGAGGTAACGCGGCTGATTTTGGCCCCGCCTCCAGCCGCGTTTTTCGGGGCAACGGCTGTATCAGGTCTGCCTTCGCCGACATGATGGCCAAATCACCCTCCTGATCACCGACGAGCAGATTACCGATGCGCTCTTGGAGTAAGTATTCGGTGCGCTGCTCCTGCAAACGGTCGAGGGTGTAGCGAGCATAGTCCACATCGGCGGTCAGCTCACCGCTGTTGGCCGAGTCGGCAAAGGTGTGCTTGAAGTTCAGATTGGCGGTACCGTTTGCCGACCGAAAATCCCGGTTAGTATTGGCATTATATACATCGGCAATAGTACCTGTGCCATCAAAAAGAGTGGTTTGGTTGCGCGCGAGCCCGGGCCCTTTGTTCGACAAGCCGCTAAAGGCTGCTCCTACCACAGTGCGCTCCGAGAAATTGTAGTCAAAGCCGGCCCGCCCGCTGTGCGTCTTCGAGCGGCTGATGCTGCTGTTTTGCTGGTCGCTGCTGCCGATGAGCACCTGGCTGCCCGTACTGTTATCGAAGAAATCCCGATAAATATCCAGCTTGCCAAGACCTTCACGGTTTGTGTAGGTGTAGCTACCAAACGTATTCAATTCCTTGCGCCGACTATTAAGCGAAAAGCCCCCGTAAACTTGTCGTACTGGCTGCGGCCGTAGCTGGCATTAGCGGAGCCATTGGTGCCCTGGCGCTGGTCTTTTTTAAGGTTGATGGCGATGATACCCGCCCCGCCCTGGGCATCGTATTTGGCCGGTGGGTTCGTTATCAGCTCAATGCTTTTCAGCTGATCAGCGGGCAACGCGCGCAGGTAGTCAGCCAGCTCCGTGCCCGTCATGGGCTGGCGCTTGCCATCAATAAGCACCAATACGCCCTGACGCCCCCGCAAAGCCAGATTGTCGCTGCCGTCCACGGTTACGCCGGGGGCCCGGTTAAGTACATCGAGCGTGGTGTTACCGGCGGCCAGCGCCGAGCCTTCCACGTTTACTACAGTACGGTCGGCGAGGCGCTCGTACAGCGGTTTTTGCCCAATTACGGTTACTTCCTTCAGGGCCGTGGCCTGGCTGGATTTCAACACCAAAGCCGGCAGCGTGTAGTTCTGCGTCGTTACCTCAAACGGCCCCGACCACGTTCGCACAAACCCAACCTGCGCCGCCGACACCAGGTAACGCCCCTGGGTGGCCTGCTCGAAGCGAAAAGCCCCCTGCGCATCACTGAACTCTGTTTTGACCATGGCAGAGTCGGCGGCGCGGTGCAGCGTAACGGTGGCGTACTCAATGCCCGTACCCGCATCGGCGCTCCGTACAGTACCGCTCACGCGGCTCTGGGCAGTGGCGCTAAAGCCGGCAAGCAAGCCTGGCAGAAGAAGGCAAAAAACGCGCTTTGCAGCAGGTAAAGGCCGAAAAAGGAGAAAGGTTGGCATAGCTATAGGGAGAAAAGTATGGACACAGTGAGGAGCGTGACCATTTTGGCCACGGTATTTATAAGCAGTAATCGGGAGGGTGGCTTACAGAAAAGCCGGGGGGCAAATTAGCCTGATCAGGCAGGCGGCGGACGATAACTTGTATACATAGAAACCGACTTTACTGAGTTGAAGAGCCTTTGGCGAGAGGCTGAAGCTTTTCAGCTGGTGACAGTTGAGTTGCGTTCTCGAGTGCTGCCTGAGGAGGCAGGCAATTGGTATAAATGCGCTCCAGGCCCTGCCGCATCTGGTCCAGGGTGGTTTCGCTGAGGCCTTCCAGCGCGGTGGCGCGGTTGCTGAGCACCACTGGCTGCACGGCCACCAGCGTATCGTGGCCCGCCACGGTTACCCGCAGCTGGGTGCGCCGACCATCATTGGGCAATGGCTCTGCCCCTATCAAACCGCGCTTGAGCAGCAGGGCAATGATGCGGGCCACCGATGCCTGGTCTTTGAAAACCCGCTCGGCTATATCGGCTTGGGTTAAATCGTCGTGCTCATCAATCACGCGCAGCACCAGCCACTGGTCTACGGTGATGTCAATACCGGCCCGGTCAATGTTGGCTTGCGCGAACTTGCGGTATTGCCGGATGGCCCGGTCGAGGGAATAAAAGAGGATTTCGTTTAGCATCACGAAAGATTTCGTACTACAGACTATGACATATCATCGAAGTTGCATACAAACGAAATAAATTTTAATGATATATCATAATGATTGCTGGGAGGGCAAATTCAACCGAAATAATTTTCCTCATTGGAACAACCTGCCTAGCATGATTCCATCTTTATCCTACTTCGGCTTCATATGTGTTGTAGCTTAATTCTTCGTACCTTATTGCTAGGTGTACTGATCAGCTTTTCACCTGGCTTTCCTCCGTTTTTTCTTCCTCTGCTATGCTTTCTTCCCGCGCTATTGCTACTTACAGCACCGTTTTGCTACTCGGTATTTCTGGTTTAACCGCCTTCAACTCGCCGCCTTCATGGCTAAGGTCGGGCAGCGTGCAGGTGGACAATCCGAAAGATGAGGTGCTACTGAAAACGCTGGTGCAGGGCTTAAGCGAAGCGCACTACCAACCCCAGCTTATCGACGACAAGTTCTCGCAGCGGGTATTTGACCTGTATCTGAAGCGCCTCGATTCGGGTCATCGCTTTCTGCTGCAAGCTGATGTGCAGCAGCTCCGCAAGTATCAGAATGCGCTTGATGATGAGCTGAAGCAAGGCAACCATCCTTTTCTGGATTTGAGTACCAAATTGATTGAGCAGCGCATCGCCGAAACCCAAACCATGTACCGGGAGCTGCTGGCCAATCCGTTCGATCTGACCGTAGCCGAGTCGTTTGAAACGGACCCCGACAAGCTAGATTACCCGGTCGATGCCGCTGCCCGCCGCGACTACTGGCACCGGCTGCTCAAGTATCAGACGCTGGTTCAGGTATCGGAGATGATGGACGAGCAAGCTAAAAAAGCCGAAAAGCCTTTGGCGGCTAAGCAGGCCGGCCCCATCACCAAGCGCACCCCGGCCGAGCTGGAAGCGGATGCCCGCAAGCGCGTACTGAAGTATTATGATGAGTGGTTCAACGACATAAAGCAAACCGACGCCGCCGACCGCCTGGCCCTCTACGCCTCTTCTCTCACCAACGCTTACGACCCGCACACCGAGTATTTTGCCCCCCAGGACAAAGACAACTTCGATATTGCGCTCACGGGCCGCCTCGAAGGCACGGGGGCTTTGCTCAATGAGAAAGACGGCCAGATTACGGTAGCGGATATTGTGCCCGGCAGCGCCGCTTACCGGCAGGGCGAGCTCAAAACCGGCGACATCATTCTGCGTGTGGCCCAAGGCGACGCGGAGCCAGTTGATATCAGTGGGATGCGCCGGGATAAAGTAGTGAAGCTGATTCGGGGAAGAAAGGCACGGAAGTGCGCCTGACGGTGCGCAAGCCCGATGCCAGCACCCACGTTATCAGCATTATCCGCGACGTGGTCATTATCGAAGAAACCTATGCCCAATCGGCGGTGGTGAATGAAGGCGGGCGCAAAATCGGCTACATTCTGCTGCCCAGCTTCTACGCCGATTTCAACCATAATGGCGGCCGCAGCTCGGCCACCGATGTAAAGAAAGAGTTGGAAAAGCTGAAGAAAGCAGGTGTGCAAGGCATCGTGCTCGATTTGCGCTTTAATGGCGGCGGCTCCCTGCAGGATGCGGTGGAAATGGCGGGCTTATTCGTGAAAAGCGGCCCGATGGTGCAGATTAAAAGCCGGCAGCGGGCCGCCCAGATTATCGGCGACCCCGACAATGATGTGCAGTACGAAGGCCCGTTGGTAGTGCTGGTAAATAAGTACAGCGCCTCCGCTTCCGAGATTCTGGCGGCTGCTATCCAGGATTATAAGCGCGGACTTATTCTGGGCAACACCACTTACGGCAAAGGCACCGTGCAGCAGATGTTCGACTTGGATCAGGTGCTGCCTGCCACCTTCAACAGCCTAAAGCCTTTCGGCTCGCTGAAGCTGACGATACAGAAATACTACCGCATCAATGGCGGCTCCACGCAGTTCAAGGGCGTGACGCCGGATGTAGTGGTGCCGGATGCCTACAGCACGCTCGGAGATGGTGAAAAAGATACTGAGTATCCATTGCCTTGGGACGAAATTGCGCCTGCTCCTTATAAGACATGGTCGGGGGCTGCTTCCCTGCCGCAGCTAGTGGCCGCTAGCGATAACCGCGTAGCCACCAGCCCAGGCTTAAAACTCATCACCGAATCGGTGGAGCGAATGCAGAAGCGAAAGAACGACACCAAGGTTTCGCTAAATCTGGAGGGCTACCGGGCCGAGCAGGAACTGACGCGAGCTGCTTCTAATAAGTACACGGAGTCGCAAAAGCTGCTGCCTGACCTGCAAATTGCCCCCTCAACACTGCCGCCGCTGCTACCACTTCTCCTGCCGACACCACGCTCACTAACCGTGCTGCCCGCTTCGTGAAGCCGCTGCGCAAGGATTTGGCCTTACGCGAAGCTGTAGCTGTAATTAAGGATGCGTTGTAGGGGGCTTTTTTAAGGCGGATGTAGGTAAAACTCCTATAATCGTCTGTCATCCTGACGCAGGAAGGACCTTCTCACGTTGAAAGAAATTGTTCTTCAGGGATAAGGTCCTTCCTGCGTCAGGATGACGGACGATTATTATTAAACGCCTGCCTAGTCTACCTTACTTGGCTTTACGGATGTACAAGTTGCCGTTGAGCGACTTCATCATAATCTCGGCGCCACCACCGTTGATCTTGCCGTAGCTCCAGTCGTCGGTGCTGACGCGGTAGGTGCCGCTCTGGGCCGTCTTATTGACCTTTGGGGGCTTTTTTCCGTGGCCAGATCGAAGTCGCTGTAAATCTCACCGAAGTCAGACTTCATCTTGAAGGCAGCTTTCGCGTTGGCGGGAAAGGTCACGTCGACTTTGCCGTTGACGGTTGAGAAAGCCATGGGCGCACCGCTGGCCACGTTCTTAAAAGTCGCTGTCACAGAGCCATTTACTGTGTTGGCCACCGCCGAGCCCGACACTTGCTTGAGCTGCACGCTACCGTTTACGTTGCTGACTTCCAGCTCTCCGCTCACATTCTCGACCACAATATCGCCGTCCTGCACCGTGCCGATTTTCAGCGAAAACTGCTGCGGAACTTTGATAACCAGGTCGATAGGCTGCTGCCAGGAGTTGGTCTTGATATAAACCTTGTTGTCTCTTTCCTCGGCCGTCAGGTCGAAGCTGGGGTTTCGGTCGATACGCCGCATACCGGAGGCGTCGCCGGTGGGTGCACTTCGGCCGCGTTGTTCGTTGCGGGCTGAAGCTTCAATTACAACGTCTTTACCGTTGTAGCCCACTACGTTGATGGAGCCGCCGACCAGTTTTACGTTCAGCGAGCCGGGCTTACCGGGCGAGCTCAGCGCCACGACTACCTGCTCTTTTATCTGTTCTTTCACCTGCTCCTTGGTTTTTTCCCGGGTTTGGGCGAAAAGCGGCAGTGAAGAAGTCAGTAGCAGTGCCAACAGACTGGCTTGGAGGGTTTGGCGAAGGCGGGATTGACTATGCAAGGGGGATTTCATTTGGGTTGCTGTTTGATGGTCACGTCGCCGTTGAGGGTTTCGAAGCGGAAATCCTTTCCGCCCTTGCCCAGCCGCACTGCTGTGTCCTTGGTTAGTTTGTATTTGGTACCGCTGCCGGTACTTTGCTTGTTCTGAGTGACTTGCACCGGCAGGGCTTCCACCTCAGGAAAGTCGGTGAACAGCTCGCCGTGCATACTTTTGAAGTGCACATCTGCCGAGAGGTTGGCCGGGTACGTCACCTTGATATCCCCATTGATGGTGTTGTAGGAAGACGCTTCCGGGGGGCTGGCCAGGTAGGTAGCTTCCACGTTGCCGTTCACGGTGCGCGCTTTCGTGGTGCCCTTCACGTTTTTGAGCGTAATTGCCCCGTTCACGTTGTAGGCCCGCAGCGAACCGCTAACGTCCTGCACCATCACCTCGCCATCGTTTACCGTCGAGACGTGCACGTGCATCTGCGAGGGCACTTTCACTACATAATCGATGGTGGCCTTGTATTCGATGTCGCGGTTATCGTTGCGGTTGTTATTGCGTCGGGGGCGCGAGTCGTAGGGCTCAGCGATGTAGGCAATAACGCTGTCGCCGCGCTGCTCAAAACCCAGCTTCACTTCTTTTACGCCCTGCTCTATGGTTTTCGCATCGGGGCCGCTGATGGTTTTGGTGGCCTCAATGACCACTTTATTGCCGCTGTAGCCCTGCACGCGCACTGAACCGAAGATGTTGTACACGGCCAGCGTGCTGCGGGCTGCGTCGCCGGTGAGCGTGAATTCTTTGTTAATTTTTTCTTCGTTTTCGCGGTTTTGGGCCCAAAGCTGGCAGCTAGACAATAGCACCAGCAGACCGATCAGGCTGGGGAGAAAGGAACGTTTCATCGTAGTCGTTGGAGGTTGAGGGCGCAGCAGGCTGGCCCGTTGATAAGGTTTTGATGCTTTCTTTGATTTTGTCTTTGACCGTCTGGTTCAGGTCAGGCTGCTTGAGCAGGCGGCGTAAGGGCTGCACCGACCGCTTTTCCTGGAGCTGCACCATCACATCGGCCAGGGCCGACTGCACCAGCGGCGACTCCTGCTGCGGCAGCGACTGCACCAGCCCCATCCGGACTTTCGGCTCATCGGCCAGCTCGGCCAAGGCTTCCAGCGTGGCAAGGCGCACGTTCACGTTGTCGTCGTGGTTGAGGGTGCTGAGCAGGGCCTCAATCACGCGGTCATTGGGGCCGCTTATTTCCTTGGTGTAGCTCACGGCCCGCAGCCGCTCACTGGCCGAGGGGTTTTTGATGAGCGACAACAGCATTACCTGGCGCATTTGCTCTACCTGCGTAGTCAGCGTGGCGAGTTGCTGCTGCTCCGGCGTGGCGGCGGTTTTTTTATTGTTCAGCCAATACCCGCCCACCAGCCCAACGGCCAGCAAGCTGAGTCCATACGCCAACCGCACCGCGGACTGGGGCAGCATCAAGCTTTGCAGCCAGCCAAAAAAGCCCCCCAGCGGAGTAGCTAAGGCCGTGGGCATCGTTTCTTTATAGGAAGCGAGCATGGCGTAGAACTCGGGGCGCAGGTTTTCGCTGGGCTCCGGCACGGGCACGCTGCCGAGCGTTTGCCACATCTGCTGCATGCTTTCCAGCTCTTCCTGGCACCCGGGGCACTTGGCCACGTGAGCCTCCAGCGCAAACCGTTCGGCATCCGGCAGCTGGTGGTTCAGGTACTCCGTGAGTTGTTCTTTTATATGGTCGCAGTTCATGGCCTTCCCGTCAGTTTTCAATTCGCAAATAGATGGTCTTCAACTCATTCATGGCCCGGTGCACGCGCACCTTCACGGCGCCTTCAGTCGTGTTCATCACGCGGGCTATTTCCTCGTATTTCAATTCCTGAAAGCGGCTCAGCACCAGTACCTCGCGGTTTTCGGCACTTAGCTTAGCCAGGGCGCTGTGCAGGGTAGCTACTTCCTGCTCGCGCTGTAGTTGCTCGTCAGCCCCTACTCCACCCCCAATTTTTTCGGCATAATCGGCTACATCAGAATGCCGAACCGAGTGCCGATTCTTCTTCACATGGTCGGCCAGGACGTTGCGCGCCAGGTGATACATCCAGGTTCTGAACTCGCCGTCGCCAGTGAAGGTGTGACGGTATTTCAGCATCCGGTAGAACACCGTTTGCACCAGGTCTTCGCTGGCCTCGGCCTGGCCCAGCATGTGGTACAGAAAGCCGAACAGCTTGCGGTGGTAGCGCTCAAAGAGCAACCCCATCCGGTCCACGTCTCCGGCCTTCACCCGAAGCATGAGCGCATTGTCTGTGAGCGAGTTCAACCGGTTGGAGGTAGTTTTTGAGCTTATTTTGATGTGGACACCGCGCCAACTCCCGAAGGTTACAGCAAGTCGTCATCTTTTTTCAAAAAAAGCCCCCCAGGCTGGATTTTCAGCACGTTGAAGCCGAACAATCCAGCCTGGGGGCTTTTTGGTGCAAATAAGAACGGTGTAGAGACGCGACACTTCGCGTCTCCTCGTTGAACGACTGACACTGCGTCGGCTAAACAACATCAGCAACGCCAAGATGCGAAGTATCGCGTCTCTACAACCTGGGGGCTTTTTTAGGCGCGCGCCTCTGGCAGCCACACCGTGAACTCGCTGTACTCGCCGATTTCTGAATTCACCGTGAGCGTGCCACCGTGGCCTTTGGTGACGATGTCGTAGCTCAGGGAGAGGCCCAGACCCGTGCCCTCGCCCGGCGGCTTGGTCGTGAAAAAGGGGTGAAAAATCTTGTCAATCACATCCAGCGGAATGCCGGTGCCATTGTCGCGCACCCGCAGCAGCACGCCGTTTACCGCCCGCTGCGTACTCACCGAAACGGTGGGCTTATAATTGCTGCCGGGTGGCAATTGTGTGGCCTTTTTATGCACCGCATAAAAGGCATTGGTAAACAAATTCAGCAGCACCCGGCTGATATCCTCGACCACCACGGTTATCGGGCCCAATTGCAGGTTGAAATCGGTGGTGAGGGTGGCGTTGAAGTCTTTGTGCTTGGCGCGCAGGCCGTGGTAGGCCAGGCGCAGGTACTCGTCGGCCAGCGCGTTCAGGTCCGTCGGTACCCGCTCCCCCCTGCTGGCGCGGGAGTGCAGAAGCATGCCCCGCACAATATTGCCGGCGCGGTCGGCGTGCTCATTTACCTTCTTCTGGCTTTGGGCCAGATCATCCAGAAGCATCGTTATGGTGTGCCTGCGTTTTTCTGAGATGGGCTCGTGGTCCAGCTCCTGGCGCAGCTCTTCTACCAGCTCTATGCCCACCTCCGAGAAATTATCGACGAAGTTGAGCGGGTTCTGAATTTCGTGGGCGATGCCGGCGGTGAGGGCCCCCAGCGAGGCCAGCTTTTCCTGCTGCACCAGCTGGTCCTGGGTCTTCTGCAAATACTCCAGCGACTGGCCCAGGGTTTCGTTTTTCTGGCTGAGCATCTGTTCCTGCCGAAAGTTTTCGGCGCGGAAATAATACACCACAAAAAACAACGTCATGAAAAACAGCAGCACGTTGGCATTGTAGAAATACGAGCTATCCTTCACATATAGAAAAGGCTGGACGTACTGCATGGCGTAGCGCACGGCAAAATAGGCGGCTACGTTGAGCGAAAACAGCATGAGTATTTTCCAGAATTTGCGAAAGAACAGCATGGCTACAATGCTGTTGGAAATCAGGTAATACTCTACGCCGTCGTATTTGCGGGCAACGGCGATAAACGAGCACAACACCGTGACACTCAGAATGCAATAGTAAGCCGAGGCGTTGTAGCGACGATAATAGTTGAGAATAAACGGGGGTAAGTTCAGAAAAACGCCCGCCAGGCAGATCCGAAACGTCAGCCAGTCGGGGGAGTTGAAGAACACGACAACGTAGCCGGCATAAATGGTAAGCGTGATGGCGCTTATCCCATTCAGCAGCCGCACCCGCTTCCATTGCCATTCGGTAAGCTCCTTGTGCACTCCAATGTTGATGATGCGCTTCCATACTTCCTGAAAGGGCAAAATCAACTTAGCCAGAAGCCCAGCCGGAGCATCATCCCCCGCCGACTTGTGAAGTGTGAGCATAGCAGAACTAACTGACTAAGGATAGATTAGGGCGAAAGTCACCGGAATGACGAAGGTGGGCCGTTACCGTTGCTTATGGCTTATGAAATGAAACGGATAGGCCGAATGGCTAAGAATAAGTAATTTAGTTGAAATGGATTCATTTATAATTGTTCCACCTATAATCATACTATATTTAGTTGTGATCCTCTTATCGTCAAAGGCTTGCGCCGGCCGGTTAGCGTGTCTGCTCTGCTGCCTTCCGCCTATGCCTGAGCAGGCATAAGCACTTCACTATTTTACGAGCACAGCCGGCTGCTGAAGCTAGAATTGCTCGCCACCGCATCGGAAGCATTATTGCCTATTATGCACTGCTATCTGCCCATAAAAGCTCTGCTGCTGCTGGCACTGGTTTGTGTCATACGGGTAGGAATGGCGCAATCAGGCGCTGGCAAGGCGGTGTATTTCGATAAAATGCCCCCCAGCGGCATTGTGCTCGACAAAGGCTGGAAGTTTCAGGCCGGCGACGATGAACAGTGGGCGCAGCCGGACTTCGACGACCAAAATTGGCAACCGATCAACCCAACGCTTCCGCCCCGGCAGCTACCGCAAGTAGAGCAGGCGGGCATTGGCTGGCTGCGCCTGCGCTTCCAGGTAAGTCCTGAGCTACAACGCAAAGCCCTGATATTGAGCATCTCCCAATATGCCGCTTCGGAAGTTTACCTGAATGGGCAGCTGCTGCGTCAGTACGGAGTGGTGAGTTCTATACCGGTGCTGGTACAGGCTTATTGGCCTAATAGAGAGCCTATCGAGTTGCCTCTGTCGGATGAGAGCGAGCAGGTATTGGCCGTGCGGGTTGCGCACTGGGGGCTTTTTCCGCCTTCAACGATTTTTTTGTGCCCACTTTTTTTCAAGGGCATCTGGGTGGCCTGCAACAGATCGAGGAGGAGTTTAAGCAGGAAGCCAAGTATAAAGTGGCCGATATGCTCCTTTTTGGGGCGCTGCTCCTGCTCAGTACGCTGCATGTCGCGTTCTATGTCTACAACCCGAATCAGCGGGCTAATTTTTACTTTGCGCTGTATACCATGGCCGAAGCCAGCGCCTTTTTCTGCACTGGTTTTCTGGATGATATTGGCGCTCACGGGCTACGCCTTGGTATGGACATCGTATCCTACGCGAGCCTGCAGATAGGAAGTGTATTGGCCGTGCGGGCGCTCTACAGCTTCTTTTACCTGCGGGTCGGGCGCATTTACTACGGCCTCTGGCTAGCAAATATTTTCAGTTTGTTGCTCTTGATGTTTGGTCAGGGATTTCACTGGTATCCTACGGTGGGCTTTATGCTGCTTGTTACGGCGGAGCAGCTGCGGATTACGCTTGGCGCACTTCGGCAGGCCAAACGCGCGGCGGGCATTATTGCCCTGGGCTTTGGCATCGCCTTCGTGCTGCTCCTGACGTTTGCTTCGCTTTCTATACTACAGTCGGAGATTCTTCGGCAGGAGGTGCTGGGTATTCCGCTGCATACCCTGCTCACGTTCTCCGCTTTTTTGTGCCCCGTACTGGCTATTTCGCTGTTTCTGGCCTGTCGGTTTGCCCTAGATAGTCGCCTGCTCATGATCAAGCTGGCTCAGGTACGGCGCCTTTCCGCCCAAGCCACGGCGCAGCAGGAGGAGAAGCAGCAATTGCTGGCCCAGCAGAACGAGCTTTTGGAACAACAGGTGCAGCAGCGCACGGCCGCTTTACAGCAAACCCTGAGCAATCTGCAAGCCATGCAGCAGCAGCTCATTCAAAGCGAGAAAATGGCCAGCCTGGGCGAGCTGACGGCGGGCATCGCCCACGAGATTCAGAACCCGCTCAACTTCGTCAATAATTTCGCGGAGGTGGGCGTGGACCTGTTGGCGGAGCTCAAAGCGGGCCCCCTAATAAGCCTGCCCGATAAGGAGCGAAAATCGGCCGAGGAGCTGGTTAATGACTTATCGCAAAACCTGGAGAAGATCACCTATCACGGAAAGCGGGCCGATAGCATTGTAAAAGGCATGCTGGAACACTCGCGCGCGAGTCGGGGGGAGCGGCAGCCCACGGACCTGAACGCGCTGGCCGATGAGTACCTGCGCCTGGCTTACCACGGCCTGCGTGCCAAGCACAAAGACTTCAACGCCACCCTCACCACCGATTTCGACAAGAATCTGGGTCTGGTGGAGCTTGTGCCGCAGGAAATAGGGCGCGTGCTGCTGAATCTGATCAATAACGCTTTCTATGCCGTGCAGCAGCGGCAGCGGCTGGGTCAGGCAGGCTACCGGCCCGAAGTGTGTGTGGCCACCAAGCGCCTGAAAAATGAGCAGGTAGTTATCCGGGTGAAGGACAATGGCATGGGAATCCCGGAAGTTATCCGGCAGAAAATCTTTCATCCCTTTTTCACGACAAAGCCCCCGGCGAAGGTACCGGGCTGGGCCTCTCCCTGAGCTACGACATCGTCACCAAAGGCCACGGCGGCACCATCACTGTCGCGACGAAGCCCGGCGAATACACGGAGTTTGCGGTATCTCTCCCCGTAAGTCAGGAACACGTACAGACACAAACGCTAAGCTATTCTATATGAGAAAGATCTTGGTTGTCGATGATGAGGCTGACGTACGGCTCCTGTTTGAGCAGCGCTTCCGGCGGGAAATCCGGGAGGGAATATTCTCGTTTACTTTCGCTTTTTCCGGCGAAGAGGCCTTATCATATTTAGAGCAGGAGCCACATTATTCGGAAGTAGTGCTGATTTTGTCCGACATTAACATGCCGGGCATGAGTGGCCTAGAACTACTGCGCCTGATAAAAAAAGATCATCCGATTCCGCCCCCACTGGTGATGATGATTACAGCCTACGCCGATGCCGAGAGCTACAACAAAGCCATGGAGCTGGGAGCCAATGATTTTTTATCAAAGCCACTTGATTTTGCTACGTTAAAGCAAAAACTTCTTGTCCTGAACACTATCTGAAAGCCGCGCTATGAAAACCAAAATACTGGTGGTAGATGATGAGGCTGACTTAGAGTTGCTGATCAAGCAGAAGTTTCGACGCAAAATTCGGGAAGGCACCTACGAGTTTCGGTTCGCCCACGATGGGCAGCAGGCCCTCGACAAGCTTAAGGAGCAGCCCGATATCGATATCGTTTTGTCCGATATCAACATGCCCGTGATGGATGGGCTAACGCTGCTGACCAAGCTGCCCGAGGTGAACCCCACCCTGAAAACGGTGATGGTGTCGGCCTACAGCGACATGCAGAACATCCGCATGGCCATGAACCGGGGCGCCTTCGACTTTGTGTGCAAGCCGGTGGATTTTGCTGACCTGGAAGTAACCCTGGAGAAGACGATTGCGCAGGTAAAGCAGCTGCGCGAAACAATCAGGGCTATTCAGGAAAACAACATCCTGAAGATGTACGTGGACGAAACGGTCATCAACTTCATGGCCCGCCCCGGCCTGGAAAACCGCCTGATGGCCAGTGAAAGCATTGAGGCCACGGTAGTTTTTATTGATATCTGCGGCTTTACGGCGCTGGCGGAAAAGCTACAGGCCGACGCGCTGGTGCGCTTACTGAACCTGTACTTTGACCAGATGGTGAAGGAAATCATTGCGCAGGGCGGCTACATCGACAAGTTTATGGGCGACGCGGTTATGGCTGTTTTCAGGGGCACGTTTCACCTCGACCGCGCCATTGATGCGGCCCTCTCGGTGCGCACTTTGCTCCAAACCAACTCCGAGCCCCTCCCCGATGGCATTACCTACCGGCCGGATGTAGCCATTGGCATCAGTACGGGGGAGGTAGTGTCGGGCAATATCGGGTCGGTCTCCCTGAAGCGGTTGGATTATACCATCATCGGCGACACCGTGAATCTGGGGCAGCGCTTGCAGTCGGTAGCCCAGCCCGGGCAGATTCTTATTACCGCAGCCACTTACGAGCAGGTAAAAGAGTCGTTCCAGTGTCAGCCCGTGCAGGAATTCACCTTGAAAAACAAAGCCCTACCCGTGATGACGTATGAGGTGATATCGTAGCATCGTGTTCGGCAGCACAGGTTTTGGCCCCACCAGTCGCTTACAGTGACGGCGGTGCCAGCACGGCTTTTATTTCGGTGCCAGCTAGCAGGGAGCCGCCAGCCAGGCGGCGCAGGCGCAAATCCACAAACAGAGAGCCATCGGCGGTGATGTGGCTGCCCAATACCACGCCGCTCGCGACGAAAGTCTTATCGTCTGAACGGCTGATATTTGCCCCCCAGCCCGGCGCAACAGGCTGAGCATAAGCACTGGGGGGCATTATTTTGATCTGGAAAGGCTCCAGCTCCAGCAGTGAAGCCACCACGGTGTTTGGCGACAAGTAAGAACTACCGTCTATCAGGCGCTCAGCAACCAAGGCATTCATTGGTGCCACCACAAAGTTGTGGTCGTAGCCCTTCACCAGAATATCGCCTTTATGCACGTATTGACCCGGCACAAAGAATATACGCTTGATCCGGCCTTTGGTGTGGGCAAGCAGTGGATAATGCCGGCTGGTAGTCACGACGCCGGGCAACTCCTCCAATACGGGCAGCGGCGCATCCGTGAGAGCAGTTTTGCTCACAGACGCAATCTGTGGCGCTGCCCGCTGGGCTGTGTCGTCTGCTTTTTCGGCCAGTGAGCCGCGCCGCCAGCACCCGCTGCAGCTCACGGTCACTAACAGGGCTATTGCAGTAAATGTCTTTATAGAAGAAACGAAACAGTAGTCGTAGCCCATAAATAGTGTATCTACTTGAAAGCTAAGCGCTACCTGATACTTAGTAGCCAGGAAGCACCGAGCAATAACCAGGTAATAAGTCGAGGGCTGGGGGCTTATTTCCACATTATGCAAGCCTAGTCTGAGTGCACTGCAAGTGAGGTACAGAGACCGTTTGTATTGAAAGACTATTTCGTGAAAACTACACCAGCGATGATACCAAAATACGCCATCTTAAAATTATTTCAATATAATATTGAATATTTCTAGTAAAAATATTCTTGCACCTGGGCTAAAAAGCCACGACTTAGTAATAGCTGATTCAGTTGTCATTATCCATCTCAAATATCTAGCTCATTCTTGCTGAAAGAATTTGACCTCGCCGCCCTATATGTTTGGATACTTCTGAGAAACGAATCACGTCAGGATGTGACAGTCATAGCTTATCTACTAGCTCAACAGCTTCACGGTCAGCATATTCCCGGCTGCAGTTCAATTAGGGCAATGGGTAGAATACCGTCAAGCAGAAACAAAAAAGCCCCCCGATATACCGGGGGGCTTTTTTTGTAGTGCGGAGCCGCAGGATTTCAAACTGTGGTCCAGACAATATCTATAGGATTATCTACCCATTCACATAGCGCCACCGGGCATGCGCCTTGCGCCGAACAAAGAGCAAAGTGCGAAGCGCCATTGCCGCTCGCGGGCTTTCATTTTGAAGCTTACCATCGCCTATTCCAGATCCAGCCTGCCCGTCAAACAGTTGTACTTGAATGCTTAGACTCGAGGAGCAAATAGGGTAGCGCAGCAGCAGGTTTAGCGCGGTTTGTATTTCTTTATCGGTTGCCATAGTACAAGAGTAGAAAGCCTATCATTAAGCTACTAATCTCATGCCATGTTATCAATTATTTATCAATGCCAGTTTTATTATTAAAATAAGATAAGGGCCGTGACATTAATCAATAGATATTACAGGTATACTACCATAATACATCTTCTACGGCGATAACCGCGACTGCATTAGCTACCATGAAATTTAATTTTATATAATTATATTAGTGATTTCAAAGTCGGACTTACTTGTTGTTTTGGTATGGTTTAGCAAGCGGCATACACGGCATAAATTAATGGTAATTGACTACAAATAACCAGCCGTGCCACTAAGCAGATACAAAAAAAGCCCCCGATGCCGGGGGCTTTTTTATGAAAAGTGGAGCTGCAGGGATTCGAACCCTGGTCCAGACAAGGAAACCGACGAGCTTTCTACGTGTGTATCTGTGCTTGAATTGTCGGGGAAATCCGGGCGCACATCAGGCCTTTGAATTTCCCTTAGATGCAGTTGTTTTCGCCTGAGCATCACACCTCTGCCCAAACTATCCCTTTACTTACGACGTCCCGTGCTCACCCGTGAAAAGGAAGACGGATGCGGAACGATGGCATTACTTAGTACCTAGACTAAGCAGCCATGGCGTAGCTATACTCGCCATTTACTGTTCGAATGACTTTTTAACAGGAGATCCATTCAACTCCTGACACGCTTACTCGCGACCTGCACAAGCTGTCAATTCCAGTCAGCCCCAAATTAGAAAGAACGAAACCCGCACCGAAGAGCGGGGTGCGAATGTACGCATCTAAGTAAGAAAACGTTGCTGGGGGGCTTTTTTGTTCCGAGAAATGTAATCCTAGGCTCCAGCTTAGCTTTGCTGTCCTTCGGTTGGGAGATCCTTGCCTTTAGGGGTATCTTTGTAGGTAAGAAGTATGGAAAATTTCGTCGTTTCGGCCCGTAAGTACCGTCCTGCCACCTTTCGGAGCGTGGTGGGGCAGCAGCACGTGACTACCACGCTGCAAAACGCCATTGTCAGCAACCACCTGGCCCAGGCTTTCCTGTTTTGCGGTCCGCGCGGGGTGGGCAAAACCACTTGCGCCCGCATTCTGGCCAAGACTATTAACTGCCAGAACCTTTCGCCCGAAACCGAAGCCTGCGACCAGTGCGAATCCTGCCGCTCGTTTAATCAGAACGCCTCGTTCAACGTGCACGAGCTGGATGCGGCTTCCAACAACTCGGTAGAAGATATTCGCTCGCTGGTGGAGCAGGTGCGCTACGCCCCCAGACTGGCAAGTACAAGATCTATATTATTGACGAGGTGCACATGCTCTCCAACGCGGCCTTCAATGCCTTTTTGAAGACCCTGGAAGAGCCGCCCTCCTACGCCATTTTCATCCTGGCCACCACCGAGCGCCACAAGATCATTCCCACGATTCTGTCGCGCTGCCAGATCTTCGATTTCAACCGGATTCGGGTCGATGACATTGTGGGTCACCTGGGCTACATTGCTAAGCAAGAGCAGATTACGGCTGAGCCGGATGCTTTGCACCTAGTAGCCCAAAAGGCCGACGGCGCTTTGCGCGATGCCTTGTCCATCTTCGATCAGATGGTCACGTTTTCGGGCAATTCGCTGCGCTATCAGGATGTGGTGCAGAACCTGCACATTCTGGACTATGAGTACTACTTCCGGCTGGTAGACTTTCTGGTAAGTGAAAACCTCTCCGGCTCTTTGCTTTTGCTGGAAGAAATCATGCAGAACGGCTTTGATCTGCACAACTTCGTGGTGGGCGCGGCCGAGCATCTGCGCGGCTTGCTGGTGTGCAAAGACCCCGTGACGGTGCAGCTGCTGGAAGTGTCGGAAGGCATCCGGGCGCGCTACGTGCAGCAGGCGCAGGCAGCGCCGCTGCCGTTTTTGCTCTCAGCCCTGAACCTGGTAAGCCAGTGCGACCGGGAGTTTAAGCAAGCCAAAAACCAGCGTCTGCATGTGGAGCTGATGCTGATGAAGCTGACATATCTCAACGGGGCGGTGCAGTTTGCCCGCGAGCTGGGTGCTGGCTCCAACGGCGAGGCTAAAAAAAAAAGTAGCGTAAGTGGCTCAGCGTCGCAAAATGCCCCCCAGCCGACTAGTATAGCCGCGGCCAGCGCCCCAGTAGCGCAGCCGGTAGCAGTGCCATCGGCGGTAGCGCCTGCTGCTGTTCCTTCAGCTTCGAGCAATGGAGCGGCCAAAATGCCCCCCAGCATGGCTTCTTCCGAATCCGGGCTTGCTTCGGCACCCGCTGAGCCAGAGGAAATAATTCCGGTGGAAAGCGGCGTAGATGAGTTGCACGACACGCCCAGCATCGAGGACGAAGAGGCCGACTTGCCAACGGGGCAGCATCAGGTGCTTGATACGATGCCGCACGTAGATACCGGCGCGCCCAGTATGGCCGGCCACGAGCCGGATCAAACCGCGCCCACTCCAAAAATGCCCCCGCTCCCTCCCTAGCCTCCTTGACGCCGCTGAATGGTGGCAGTAAGATTCCGAGTCTGAAAGACCTGAAGGCGCAGGTAGCCCAGCAAGCCGCGGTAGTCAAAAATGCCCCCCAGGAATTGGCTGAGCCTAGCGGTCCTGCTCTGGGCCTACCCACGGTGGATGAGGAGCTGCTTCAGCGTGTGTGGCAGGAATTGAAAGAGGAAAAGCGCGCTCAGGACCGCATGAGCGAGTACTCAGTGCTGAATCGGGCGGTGAAGGTTAACGAGCAGCATGTGATTGAGCTGGTGGTTGATAACCCGATTCAGATTGATCAGTTCAACGATTTTCGGATTGAGTTTCTGACGGAGCTGCGGCGGCGTACAGGCTATCCGCGTCTCACGGTGCAGCCCATTATGGGGGAGCAGGTGCAAACCGCGCGCAAGCTCTATACCTCGGCTGATAAGTTTGAATATCTGGCGGAGAAGTTTCCGTCGTTGCGCGAGATGAAGCAGCGCCTGGGCCTCGACACTGATTTTTAACAAACTAGTCGAACACTGTAGAGACACATACTTGTGTCTCGTCGTTGTTTAGCAATGGCGATGTGCATGAGGTTTGTTCAACGCTGAGACACAAGTATGTGTCTCTACACCTTCACCTCGCATCTAACTCCTGAATCAGCTTGACTTTCTTTAGCAGTTTGATTGACAGGCTTTTACCTCACCGCCAGCAGCGCCTGATTACGGGCTTGTTCCTCGGGCTGCTCCTGCTCACGGGCCTGCTGCTGCACCGCGACTACGGCGTATCGGCTGATGAGCGAGTTGATCGGCTGAACGGGATGGTGAACGTCAAGTACATGGCGGAGCTGGTGGCGCCGGCCCTAGTTCGAAACCAGGCTGGCTACCACCTTATTCCCCCGCTCAAAAAATACATCGAAAACGACCACGGCGTCGCGTTTGAGATACCGATGGCTTTGGTGAGCTTCGTGCTTACGCGGGGCGATGCACAAGCCGCTTATTATGTGCGGCACTTGTGCATTTTTCTGGTGTTCGTGGCCGGAGTGTACGCGTTATTTCGCCTCAGTGGCATATACCTGAAAAGCTGGCGCTGGGCACTGCTTACGGCACTTTTGCTAGTGCTTTCGCCCCGCCTTTTTGCTGATGCGTTTTACAATGCCAAGGACATCGTGTTCATGGCGCTGTTCACGCTTGGCATCTACTCCCTGCTTCGCTTCATCCGGCAGCCTTCCCTGCTGCGGGCTTTGCTTCACGCCTTGGTTACCGCCCTTACCGTGGATATCCGCATTCTAGGTATGCTGCTGGCAGCTTTCACCGTGGGCATGGTGGGCTTGGAACTGCTCTCACGGCCGAATGAGCAACGTACTGATAATCGGCAGCTTATGCGGAGCACCCTGCTGTATCTGGCCGTTACTCCGGTGGCTGTTCTCATTGGGTGGCCTGCGCTTTGGGAAGCGCCCCTGACCAACCTGCTGGCTTCTTTTCACAGCTTAAGTAAATATCCATTCAAGGGTACGCTTCTGTATTGGGGCAACTTCATTCATCTGCCAGCCGACCCGTTGCCCTGGCACTACATTCCGGGGTGGATTCTGGTCACGACGCCTTTGGCGTATACACTGGCGGGCGTGGGGGGCTTTTTACTGACCCTGCATTCTCTGCTGAGCCCGTGGCGCACGTTTCTGCGGACGCCGGAACACCGCCGAAACCTGTTGTTGCTGCTGTGGCTGCTGGTGCCGCCTTTGCTGGTTATCGGGCTGAATTCAATTTTGTACAATGCGTGGCGGCATCTGTTTTTTATTTATCCCGCGCTGCTAATTCTGGCGGTTCGGGGTCTGCAATACTTGTATAGCCTAACGCGCCACGCGTCCAAAGCGCGGGTATGGGCTGCTACGCTGCTGCTTGTAGCTGGAGTGGAAGTAGCTTACACCGCCGTGCGCATGGTCAGAATGCATCCGCATCAGTACGTGTATTTCAGCTTTTTGCCCCCCATCGCCGCCGAGCGACTGTTTGAGCTTGATTACTGGGGACTTTCCTACAGAGAAGGGCTGGAATGGGTGCTGGCCCACGATCCGAATCCGCAGATAACCATCAGTGGCAACCCGAGCTACCTGGACAATAATATGCTGATTTTGCCCCCCAGTCAGCGTGCGCGCCTGCGCTACATTCCCAGCCGGGCCGAAACGCCCACGGATGCCCGCTACTTCCTGACCGCTTACCATTACTACGGCGCACGCCCCAAAACGTACCCGGACAGCCTGGGGCGGGAGGTATACACCATCCGGGCCGATGGCCTGCGCATCTTTTCAGTGTTTAAGCGCTGGTAAGCGGCTTGTTTCCTCACTTTATGCCTTCTCCAGGTTCATTCTTGAAGTCGCTGCTTTCTGTTCGCCGGGTCGTGGTGGGGGGCTTTTTTGGCCTGCTCCTGCTCACGGGTTTGCTGCTCCACCGCGACTACGGCGTATCCGTAGACGAGCCGCGCCACAAGCTCAATGGCATGGTCAATATCAAGTATGTCGGGGAGATGCTGGCGCCAGAGCTCGTGCGCCGGCAAGCGGGTACGGAGCTGATTCCGGCCCTCAAAGGCTACAGCGAAAATGACCACGGCGTCGCGTTTGAGGTACCGATGGCCTTGCTGAATTTTGCCTTCACGCGCAACAACACCCAGGCCGCTTACTGGCTGCGCCACTTGTGTATTTTTCTCGTCTTCGTGGCCGGAGTGTATGCCCTGTATGGGTTGGCTACGCTGCGCTTTCAAAGCTGGCGCTGGGGTCTGCTGACAGCTTTGCTTCTGGTGCTCTCGCCCCGTTTCTTTGCCGAGGCGTTTTATAATGCCCAGGATATCGTGTTCATGGCGCTGTTTACGCTGAGTATCTACTCCCTAGACTGCTTCCTGCGTCGGCCTACTTACTTGCGCGCCTTGCTGCACGCGTTGGCTACCGCCCTGGCTATCGACGTGCGCATTCTGGGCGTGATGAGTGTGGCTTTTACGCTGGGCATGGTGGGGCTTGAACTGCTGCTGAAACCTCAGGCTGAGCGGGCCAGCAAGCTACAGCTAGTCAGAAACACAGCGCTTTACTTACTGGCATCAGCAGCGTTTGCTGTTATAGGCTGGCCCGCCCTTTGGGAAGCGCCGCTCACCAATTTTGTGGCAATTTTTCGAAGCATGAGTCATTTCGGCTGGCATTCCAAAGTCTTCTACTTCGGCCAGTATTTGCCGGGCCGTGAGATTCCGTGGCACTACATTCCGGTCTGGATCAGCATCACCACGCCCCTGCCCTACCTGGTGGCCGCGCCCCTAGGCATGGGGGCCGAACTGCGGCACTTTGTACGCGGCGGCCTGGCTGGGCTTGGCACGCTGGAGGTGCGCCTGGGTCTGCTCGGGCTGGTCTGGCTGCTGGGGCCTATGCTGCTAGTGATAGTGTTGCACTCAGTGGTTTACAACGGCTGGCGCCACCTGTACTTCGTTTATCCGGCCCTGCTGCTGCTCACGGTGCAGGGCGTGCGCACCCTGTTTCATTGGAGCAATCGGGCGACTACCTGGCGCGGGCTGGCCTACGTGCTCTTGGGGGTGGGCGGGCTGGAAGTAGCTCACACGGTGGTGCGCATGGTGCGCCTGCACCCCCACCAGCAGATGTACTTTAGCTTTTTACCCGCCCAGACCGTAGTCGGGCAGTTTGACCGCGACTACTGGGGCTTGTCCTACCGCCAGGGTCTGGAGTGGATCTTGGCCCATGACCCCAGCCCCCAAATCGCCTATAGCGGCGACCCATGGATGTTGTATTGTGGTACCTTGCTGCTGCCAGAAGATCAGAAAAAAAGGCTCAAGTACATCTGGAATGCCAACCGCCGGGAAGTCCGGTACTTTCTGACGACCTACCACCAGCATAACTACCCCCACTCTTACCCTGATAGCGTGGGACTAGGCCGCGAAGTGCATACCATTCTGGCAGAAGACCTCCCGATTCTTTCCGTGTATCAGCAAAAATGATAAAAAAGCCCCCAGCATAATGCTGGGGGGCTTTTTTTTTGTAATGCTACATCCACCATTGCATACAGACGTGCCGCCGGTGGCTGGATAGGCGGGTATTCCATTCATACAGCCGGCGCTACTACAGCTGCAAACGGATACATGAGTTGCAGCGCTTCAGCTTAGATACAGCATAATCTTACCTAAATGCTGTATCGTTTTTAATTCCAGCCCCCACCAAGTATCTTTGATTTCTTATTGCTCTGCCCTGTTTTCTGCACCGGAAATTCTGTGAAAAAACCCTTTCTGCTTCTATTTCCGGCCATAGCCGCGCTTGGCCTGACTACCGAGTGCCAATCCACGAAAACGGCCTCTACCGGCAATGCTACCACTGATGCTCCAACGCAGGCCAGTGCCCCAGCCGCCAAAGAATACAAATACGAGACGGTAGAAGGCGACCCACTCAAAGCGCGCATCTACACCCTGGATAATGGCCTGACGGTTTATTTATCGGATTACGATGATGCGCCGCGCATCCAGACCTATCTGGCGGTGCGGGCAGGGTCCAAGAACGACCCGAGCACGGCTACCGGCCTGGCGCACTACTTGGAGCACATGGTGTTCAAAGGCACCTCCCGCCTGGGCACCCAAAACTGGGAAGCAGAAAAGGCGGAACTAGCTAAGATTGAAGCGCTTTACGAGAAGTACCGCGGCACCCGCGACGTGAATTTGCGCAAGCAGCTTTACCACCAGATCGACTCTGTATCGGGGATAGCGGCCAAGTATGCCGTAGCCAACGAGTACGATAAGGTGATGGGCGCTATCGGCTCCAAGGGCTCTAATGCTTACACATCGGTGGAGCAGACGGTGTATCAGGAGGATATTCCGAGCAACCAGCTGGAGAAGTGGGCCGCCATTCAGGCCGAGCGCATGGGCGAGATGGTACCGCGCCTGTTTCATACGGAGCTGGAGGCCGTGTACGAGGAGAAAAATCGTACTCTGGACAACGACTTCAGTAAGGAGTTTCAGGCTCTGAACGCCAGCTTGTACCAGAAGCACCAGTACGGCACCCAGACGACCATCGGTACCATTGAGCACTTGCAGAATCCGTCAATCACGGAGATCAAGGCCTATTTCGATAAGTATTACGTTCCGAACAACGTAGCACTGGCGCTGAGCGGTGATTTGGATTACGACCAGACTATTCGCATCATTGACCAGTATTTCGGCAAGCTGCCCCGCAAGGCCGAGCCCACGTTTACCATAGCGCAGGAAGCCCCGATTACGGCGCCCATCGTGAAGGAAATAGTAGGCCCGGATGCTGAGAACGTCATGCTGGGTTTCCGCTTCCCCGGCACCACTACGCCGGATGCGGTGGTGCTGCGCATGATTGACAAGATTCTGACCAACGGTCAGGCGGGTCTGATTGACCTGAACCTAAACCAGCAGCAGAAGGTGTTGCAGGCTGCCTCGTTTACGGACATCAACAACGACTATTCTTCTCACATTTTGTACGCCACGCCCCGCCAGGGCCAGAGCCTGGATCAGGTGCGCGACTTGCTGCTGGCTCAGCTGGACAAGGTGAAGAAGGGCGACTTTCCGGAGTGGCTGATTCCGGCCATTATCAACAACGAAAAGCTCCAGCGCACCAAGAGCTACGAGAGCAATGAGTCGCGGGCGGGTGCTTTTGTGTCCGCTTTCGTGGCGCGCATGCCGTGGAAGGACTATTTGAAGCAGTACGACGAGTTTGCCGCCGTTACGAAAGAAGACGTGATGCGCGTGGCCAACCAGTATTATGGCCCCGGCTACGCCCTCATTTATAAGCGCACGGGCAAAGACACGAGCACGCCCAAAGTGGTGAAGCCCGCCATTACGCCGGTGCCGGTGAATCGGGAGGTGGCTTCGTCGTTCTATAAGGAAGTAGTGGACAAGCCGACCCCGGAGTTGCAGCCGGTGTTCGTTGATTACAAGAAGGATATTCAGGAGCTGAAGCTGGCTTCGGGCATTCCGGTGTTTTACACCAAGAACACCGAAAACGAGCTATTCAATCTGTACTATATCCTTGACCTCGGCACCAACAACGACCCCAAGCTGGGTCTGGCGGCCGACTATCTGCAATATCTCGGCACCGATAAATACTCGGCAGCGCAATTGCAGCAGGAGTTTTATAAGCTGGGTTGCTCGTTCAGCGTGAGCAGCGGCGCCGACCGCGTGTATGTGAGCCTGGCCGGCCTGGACAGTAGCTTCGAGCCGGCTTTGCAGCTGTTCGAAAGCCTGCTGGCTAACCCCAAGCCCGACGCCAAAGCGCTCAGCGACATGGTGGCCGGCGTGCTTAAAGCCCGCAAAGACGCCAAACTGAATAAGCAGGTGATTCTGAGCCAGGCAATGGTGAACTACGCCAAATTTGGCCCCCAGAATCCGTTTACGACCCAACTTTCGGAAAAGCAGCTAAAAGCACTGAAGCCCCAGGATCTGACGGCGCTGACGAAGAAGCTGACTTCGTATCAGCACCGTGCGCTATACTACGGCCCACGGCCAGCCGACGGCTTGGTAGCGGTACTGAATACGGCTCACAAAACGCCCCCCACCCTCACGCCGGTACCCGCCAACAAGGATTTTGCGGAGCAGCCCATGAAGGACCGTAAGGTGTATTGGGTGGACTACAACATGGTGCAGGCTGAAATCCTGTTCCTGACCAAGGGCGACGTGTACGACAAAACCTTGGTACCCACGGTGAGCTTGTACAACGAGTACTTCGGCAGCGGCATGGGTAGCATCGTGTTCCAGGAGCTGCGCGAGTCCAAGGCGCTGGCGTATTCGGCCTACGCGCGCTACTCTAATGCCGACAAGCAGGGCCGCTCCAACTACGTGATGAGCTATATCGGCACGCAGAGCGATAAGCTGCCCGAGGCTATGACCGGTATGGCCACTTTGCTCAACGATATGCCCGTGGCCGAGGCCAATCTGCAAATCGCGAAGAACTCGATTCGCAACAGCATTGCCACGGAGCGCATCACCAAGTCGGATATCCTGTTCAGCTACGAGCGCGCCAAGCGCCTGGGCCTCGACTACGACCTGCGCCGCGATGTGTATGAGAAAACGGCCAATATGAGTTTCGACGACCTGAAGAAGTTTCAGGAAGCGAAGGTGAAAAATCAAGCCCAGACGATTCTGGTTATTGGTTCGAAAGACCGCCTGAATTTCAAGGAGCTGGCCAAGTATGGCAAAGTAGAGCAGCTCACGCTGAAAGAGATATTTGGGTACTAAAAGGCCCCCCAGCACAGTAAAAACTTCATCTTACCAATAACTGTCAGCTTACACCTGACAACTCTTACACAATGGCAGAACAGAAGATCACCATCAAAAACGGCAAGCTGAATGTCCCTGATAAGCCTACTATTCCTTTTATTGAAGGCGATGGTACGGGTCCGGACATTTGGGCTGCTTCGCGGAGAGTGCTTGACGCGGCCGTGGAGAAAGCCTACGGCGGTAAGCGCCAGCTGATGTGGAAAGAGGTGATGGCCGGCGAAAAGTCGTTTAAGCAAACCGGCAACTGGCTGCCCAATGAGACTTTGGATGCTTTCCGCGAGTATTTGGTAGGCATAAAAGGCCCCCTGACGACGCCCGTAGGCGGTGGTATTCGCTCGCTGAATGTGGCCCTGCGCCAGGAGCTTGATTTGTACGCGTGCGTGCGCCCCGTGCGTTGGTTTGAGGGCGTGCCCTCGCCCGTTAAGCAGCCGGAGCTGACCGACATGGTCATTTTCCGCGAGAACACGGAGGATATCTATGCCGGTATTGAGTATATGAACGGCACGCCCCAGGCTCAGAAAATGCTGGAATTTCTGCAGGATGAGATGGGCGTGAAGAAGATTCGCTTCCCCGAGTCGTCGTCTTTCGGCATTAAGCCGGTGTCGAAAGAAGGCACGGAGCGCCTCGTGCGCGCAGCCATCCAGTATGCCATCGAGCACAAAAAGCCTTCCGTGACCATCGTGCACAAGGGCAACATTATGAAGTTCACAGAGGGCGCGTTCAAAACCTGGGGCTACGAGCTGGCCGAGCGCGAGTTTGGCGACAAAGTGTACACTTGGGCCCAGTACGACCGCGCCGCAGCCAAGCAGGGCCAGGACGTAGCCAACGCCCAGCAGAAGGCAGCCCTCGACGGCGGCAAAATCCTGATCAAAGACAGCATTGCCGATGCTTTCCTGCAGCAGATTCTGCTCCGCCCCGCCGACTACTCGGTGGTAGCAACCCTGAACCTAAACGGCGACTATATCTCCGACGCGCTGGCGGCCATAGTGGGTGGTATCGGCATTGCGCCGGGGGCCAATATCAACTACCTCACCGGCCACGCTATCTTCGAAGCGACCCACGGCACGGCACCCAAGTACGCCGGCCAAGACAAAGTAAACCCCGGCTCGGTGATTCTGTCCGGCGCCCTAATGCTGGAGCACCTGGGCTGGCAGGAAGCTGCCGACCTCATTTACAAAGGCCTCGAAACCGCCATCGCCTCCAAGCGCGTAACCTACGACTTCGAGCGTTTGATGGAAGGTGCTACGCTGTTGAAATGCAGTGAGTTTGGCGACGAGATTATCAAGGATATGTAGTAGCTTGGCTTTTGCCAAGTACTTAATAAAACCCCGCGGTGGCTTTAGCTGGCGTGGGGTTTCTATTTAAACTATTTCCAAGTATGATTTTTCACATTATGAAGAGATTTTTACGTGACAATAAAATATATTTTGAAGTATTTTCATTTTTAGTAATTGGAATATGCGGCCTAATTATTACTTATTACCAGTACAAAGTCGCTAGCCAAGAGTTAGCTATTCATCAAAGTCAAGCTTCACCTCTATTAAGATTAGAATTATAGCAACAATACAATGAGCATGAAAAGTTTTTTGACACTGATGTATTAAATATTTACAATGATGGAGAAGCCATAAAGGATGTTAGAGTGAAAATAAATAGTTTTATTCCCTTCCAGTACAATAATAACAATAAATATAAAGGGAAGATAAAGCTTTACCTGCCAATAATAGACTATTTCAGTGTAAGGTCTCTAAAAAACCAATTTAAGGGTAAAATAGGAGAATTTTATAGATATGGAAATTACAAGACATATCATGATAGAATATACATAAAATGTTTATATTTTAATCATAATAACAAAAAAATTCATATAGAACCAGAAAAAATTGTTGTACTAAAAATATCGTATAATGATATAATAAACAATAGTTATACAGAATACTTTAATGTAACTGCCGGGTTTGGAGAAAGAATGATAAAAAGGGATTATGAGTCAATATTGAATAAAAGTAATGAGCAATTTAGTAATAGAATTATAAGAGTTGAGGACATAAGTTTTGAGGACTTACTAACAATCGCCCAAGATTCTATTAACAATATTAGAAATAATTGATTATTGTTCTAAATTGACCCTAAACAGTGCGAGCTTGTATCTCGTGACTTGCCTTGAGGTGGTGGTACCTTCCCGTCAATGTCGCGCCAGCGGCAAAAAAGAAGCCGCTTAGGTAATCCAAGCGACGTTGTTCTGGCGTGGGAGGCACAGCCTCCCGGCATGGCTGGTCACCAGTTACGCTGCGCTAAACTCGCGCCAGTGGCCGTGCTATTAAAAAATAGCAGCAACGGAAACCTGCACTGATTAAAACTTAAATTCCTGCATGCCTGCGACTTTCTTAAGCCTGATATGATTCAGGCCATGCGTATATCGGGCGCTGAGGCTTACGTTAGTAAACAGCCTCACTCCTAGGCCGGCCGTAGCGCCAATGCTTCGCTCCTCCGTGTCGCGTGTAGTAGTTACTGTTTGGCCGTTTGCATGCTTTTCGGCTTGAATCAATAAATCAAACTGTGGCCCGGCCATAAGGCTAACGCGTTGGAAAACAGTGTATTGAATCAAGACCGGCAGGGAGAGATAATCGAAGACGTAGGCTGTGGCGCTGCTCGTTTCCTTGCTTTGCATGCGTGTCCACAGGTAGTCTTGCTGAAGAGCGAATTTTTCATTCAGCCTGATTCCTACCAGCAGACCAGCGGTAAAGCCCGGCTTCCATTGATTTTCAACCGGAGCAGCTGGTCTCGGATAGCCTTTGTTGAAGTTCATAGCGGACAAATTGCTCCCCACGCTCGCCCCAAAATAGACCACCTTGTTTCTGAATGGCGTTTGTTGTGCAGGATGCTCCTGCGCAGCGATTGTTGGCTGTGGTACATAGTCTGTATCCTGCGCTTTTGCTTGCAAACAAAGACACGTTATCAGACTTAGCGTTAGGGCATCCTTCATCTTCAAAATGTACATAATATACTATGTATTATGCACACCTTGGTCTCAGCCTTGTTGGGGTATTTCCGTAAGCGCTCGGCTCAACCCAGCCGATAGGCCAACAGGAAGCTGTGGGGGGCTTTTTATTCAGGATGAGAAGCTTATAAGCTGCTCTTTTATGAGCAAGCCACCCTGCGTGTACCCGTTTTCATTTATGCAGTTACCTTACTGCCAGCAAATGGTTTATTTGCCGCTGCATCCCGTATATACCGCTAACCTGAACCAACTCTATCCATGAAAAAGCACTTTTCCCGATACCTGCTGCTCTCCACGGGCCTTGTCGGGAGCCTATCCTTATTTGCGCTCACCTCCGAGAATAAAATTGTAGCCGACCCCGACAACGCCGGCCTGAAGCTGCCCGCCGGCTTTGGCGCCCTAAAAGTGGCCGAAACCGGCGCCCGCACCCGCCACATTACCGTCACGCCCCAAGGCACGATTTACGTTAAGCTGAACCGGCCCAACAAGGAAGGCAAAGGAATTCTGATGCTGCGCGAAACCAGCGGCGGCAAAGCCGAGGTAGTCAACGGCTTCAGCAACTACGGCGGCACGGGCATCTACAGCGTCCCCGGTTTTCTGTACGCTTCCTCCAATGACGCCGTGTATCGGTACAAGCTCAGCCCCAAGGGCGAGGTAACGAACCCCACCCAGCCCGAAAAGATTATCACCGGCCTTATCAACCGGCGGCAGCACGAAAGCAAGTCGATAACCCAGGATAAGGCGGGCAATATTTACGTCAATATTGGGGCTTATTCCAACGCCTGCCAGGTGAAAGACCGGCAGAAAGGCTCGCTGGGCCGGCCCAATTGCCCCATACTAGATTCGGCGGGCGGCATTTGGCAGTTCCGGGCCGATAAGCTCAACCAGACCTACGCCAACGGCACGCGCTATGCTACCGGCCTGCGCAACGTGGTAGGCCTGGACTGGAATACGCAGGCTAATCAGCTCTTCGTAATGCAGCACGGTCGCGACCAGCTTCACGACAACTTCCCGGAGCTATACGACACGAAGCAGTCGGCGGAGCTGCCAGCTGAGTGCATGTACGCGCTCAATAAAGGCGACAACGCCGGCTGGCCTTACATGTACTACGACAATGTGCAGCGCAAGAAAATGATGGCCCCCGAGTACGGCGGCGACGGCAAAAAAGAGGCAACCGGCAACTACATAGACCCCGCCGCCGCCTACCCCGCCCACACAGCCCCGAACGCGCTGCTGTTTTACACCGGCACCATGTTTCCGGAGAAATACCGCAACGGCGCTTTCATCGCCTTCCACGGCTCCTGGAACCGTGCCCCTGAGCCGCAGAAGGGTTATTACATCGCCTTCCAGCCCTTCAAAGACGGTAAGCCCTCAGGTGAATGGGAAGTATTTGCGGACAACTTTGCCGGTGCGCCCGACAAAGCCGCTGCTGGTCGGCCCGACCACAAGCCCTGCGGCCTGGCCCAGGGTCCCGACGGCTCGCTCTATGTCACCGACGATAAGCAGGGCACGATTTACCGCATTGTATACGCTAAAAAATAAGCCCTTTGATGAAGCAGATCTTTATCGTTGTGTGCGCGCTGACTTTGCTTAGTCAGTCGGCCGTTGCTCAACAAAAAACGCCCCCCAAAGCCAAGCCAACCACCAAAAAAGCTGCCACTGCTGCTCCCAAAACTGCGGCGGTTGCGGCCGCTACCCTCACGGCCGGCAAAGCGGTGTACACCCAGAACTGCCTGACCTGCCACATGGCCGATGGCGGTGGCGTGGAAAGAATGAATCCGCCCCTAAACGGCACCACTTGGGTACTGGGCGATAAAACCAGGTTGGTAAAAGTGGTACTCAACGGCCTGGAGGGCGAAGACATCGACGGCGAGTCGTACGCCAGCGTGATGCCCGCCTTCGACGCCCTCACCGACAAGCAGATTTCTGACGTGCTGACTTACGTGCGCAACAGCTTTGGCAACAAAGCCACGGCTATATCCGCAGCGGAGGTGAAAACAATCAGGGCTTCTAATAAGAAGTAAATGCTTGCTCATACGCCAAATCGGCCGCCGTTGCTCCCGGGCAGCGGCGGCCGGTTTGTTTAGTACGCTTCAGCAGCGTGTTTTAGAACACGAGCCGTTACGGAAAGCTGCCCTACGTGGCGCATCGTGTGCTCGGCTGCGTGAACCAGCAGGCCCAGCACCGTGGAGGGCAACATGGCTCGCCCCACGCCGCGCGGCTCCGTTAGCGTGGCTTCGTTGGTGGTGCGTAGCTGCGTAAGCGCTTGCTCTACCTGATTGTGAAACGCCTGCACAAGCTCAGGCACAAGGCAGCCCGCCGGGGGCATTTTCCTTCTATTGCCAGCGCTTCCAGCTGCGCAGGCGTAAGCTGCCGGCCTCGGGCATACGTGAAGGTGCGGTCGAGTACGCCGGTGAGGTGCTGGAGGTGAAAACCAATGGAGGCCACACCCGCCGGCTTCTCCCAAAGTAGTGTTTCGGGGAAGCCGTGCAGCAGCTTGCTTACTTCTTCGCGGGCCTGGAGCAGGGCATGGGCTACGGGCTGGAGCAAAGGCGGCATATCGGGCAAGGGGCCGCGCAGCCAGACTTCCCGGGTATCGGTGGGGGGCATTTTTGCTGATTTAAATGAAGGGTTAACAAATAGGAAGTTAGTCAAGATACTGGGGCAATTCTAGTTACGGCCGTATCTTTGGGCATGTTGGAAGTATCGAAGCGAGGCCACGCCATGCCGGTGTCGCCTTTTAGGAAGTTGTTGCCCCACGCCGAAGCGGCCCGGAAGCGCGGCCTCAAGGTGCATCATTTAAATATCGGTCAGCCCGATATAGAAACGCCCCCCGCCGTGCTGGAAGCGGTGCAAAAAGCCAATATACGGGTGCTGGAGTACAGCGCCAGTGCCGGCCACGAGAGCTACCGCCAGAAGCTTGCCGCGTATTATCAGCGCGCCGGCATCGATGTAACCGCCGACGAAATCATCGTAACGGCGGGCGGCTCCGAGGCTATCCTGTTTGCCATGCTGAGCTGCCTGAACCCCGGCGACGAGGTGATAATGTCGGAGCCTTTTTATGGTGCTTACACGGCCTTTACTGTTGCCGCTGGGGTGCATATCGTGCCGGTTTTGGCGCACATAGAGAATGGCTTTGCCCTGCCTCCCATCGGTGAATTCGAGCGGGTTATTACTCCGCGCACCAAGGCCATTTTAATCTGCAATCCGAATAACCCAACGGGCCACGTGTATCGGCGCGAAGAGCTGGAGCAGCTGCGCGACATTTGCCTGCGCCACCACCTGTATCTGTTTTCCGACGAAGCTTACCGCGAATTCTGCTACGATTCGCCCTACGTAAGCGCCCTGCACCTTTCGGGCGTAGACGAGCACGTGGTGTTGCTGGATACTATTTCGAAGCGCTATAGTGCCTGCGGGGCCCGTTTGGGGGCTTTTGTTACCAAAAACAAAGCCCTGTACGCCGTGGCCCTGAAGTTTGCCCAAATGCGGATCAGTCCGCCCGGCCTGGCGCAGCTGCTGGGCGAGGCGGCCACTGATTTGCCCCCCACCTACTTCGACGCTACCAAAACGGAGTACCTCGCCCGCCGCGACCTGATGGTGAGCCGCTTGCGTGCCATGCCCGGCGTGGAATGTCCTTTACCGGGCGGCGCATTTTACGTGATGGCCCGGCTGCCCGTCGACGACTGCGAACGCTTTGGCCAATGGCTGCTGGAGTCGTTTTCGTATGAGAATCAAACGGTAATGCTGACGCCCGCTGCTGGCTTTTACGCGACTCCAGGCCGCGGCCGCGACGAAGTGCGTCTTGCTTACGTGCTCAACCTCGATACGCTGGACGCGGCCCTGACTTGCCTGGAAAAAGCCCTGATAGCCTATCCGGGCAGAACCCAGCCTCTAGCGCCCACTCTGCAAGCTGCCACGCTGTAGCGCTATAATCAGCGGGCATCAAGCTGCGCCGCGCGGCTTTTCGCTTGATGCTGCATCCTACTTTTGCCCCCCAGACACTTTATTTCTTATGCTCGCTCTACTTTCTTCTACCCTTGGTCGCCTGCGCGTGGTTGGCTTTTTGGAAGGGCTTTCTTTTCTCGTGCTTCTCGGCATTGCGATGCCGCTCAAATATATGGCTGGCCTGCCGGAGGCCGTCCGCATGGTTGGTATGGCCCACGGACTTTTGTTTGTGCTGTATGTGCTGCTGGTGATTATGGCCACTATCGAGCTGGGCTGGTCTTTCAAGAAGGCTGTGCTGGCTTTTCTGGCTTCACTGGTTCCATTTGGCACTTTTTACGCTGATAAGAAGCTGTTTCGGGAGTAGAATACTTTCAAACTCAGAACGTCATGCAGAGGCGGAGCCGAAGCATGACGTTCTTTCTGAATGAGGTTCTTTATTAGAACACATTATACTGCGTCATCACCCCAACAAAAAAGGGTCGTCATTGCTGACGACCCTTTTTATTTATTGAAGCTGCGATTTTACAGTGTTGCCATGTCAATCACAAAGCGATATTTCACGTCGCTTTTAACCATGCGGTCATAGGCTTCGTTGATGTTGTCGATCGGGATGATTTCGATATCCGACATAATGTTGTGCTCTGCGCAGAAGTCCAGCATTTCCTGAGTTTCGGCGATGCCGCCGATGAGGGAGCCAGCCAGACGGCGGCGCTTGCTGATGAGGTTGAAGGCGTGCACCTGCGGCGCTTCCGGCGGTACGCCGAGCAATACCATCGTACCATCGAGGCGCAGCGTGGCCAGGTACAGGTTCAGGTCGAGGGGCGCGGAAACCGTGTTGATGATGATGTCGAAGTAGTTCTGGACGCTTTTCATGGCCTCCTTATCCTTGGTTACCACGAATTTGTGAGCGCCCAAAGCTTTGGCATCAGCTTCCTTATTAGGCGACGTGCTGAGCACAGTTACTTCGGCACCCATGGCGGCGGCCAGCTTTACGGCCATGTGGCCCAGGCCGCCGAGGCCCATAACGCCTACCCGGTCGCCTTCCTTCACATTCCATTGGCGCAGAGGCGAGTACGTAGTAATGCCAGCGCACAGCAGCGGCGCTACCCGCGCCAGATCCAGCTTGTCAGATACGCGCAGCACGAAGTTTTCATCCACTACTACCTGGTTGGAATAGCCGCCGTAGGTGGGCTCCTGCGTTTTAAGCTCACGGCCGTTGTAAGTACCCACAAAGCCTACTTCGCAGTATTGCTCCAGCTGCTGCTCGCAGCTCGAGCACGTGCGGCAGGAGTCGACCATACAGCCCACGCCGGCCAGGTCGCCTTCCTTGAATTTCTTGACATGCTGGCCAACCTGCGTAACGCGGCCCACAATTTCGTGGCCGGGTACCATCGGGAAAATGGAGCCGCCCCACTCGTCGCGCACCTGGTGTACATCGGAGTGGCACACGCCACAGAACAGAATCTCTATTTGCACATCGTGCGGGCCTACTTCGCGGCGCTCAAAGTTGAAGGGAGTCAGGGGCGCATTGGCCGTTTGGGCCGCGTAACCTTTTACTTGGGTCATGGTCTTGGTTTTGGAGAGTTGTGTAAAGAGCGAAAATCAATAACTCACTGCCGAGCGGGAAGTTTAGCAGCCCGACGGCCCATTTCGGTTTAAACAGGCTTTTGGCTTAGTTATCAACAGGTTATAAACATATTGTGGAAAGCTAATTTACCAGCTGAGCTTTAGCCAGCGATTCTTCCACCTGCTCGCGCATTCGCCGCATCGACTCACGCGCAAAGCGGCGCTGCAACATCCGGCCAAACAGCTTAAAGCCCAGCCAATAGAACGGGTTGCGAATACGCCCCAGCTGTGAGTACGCATGAATACGAAACTCAACCCGGCCGGTTTGCAAATGCTTATGAACAGTGAAGTTGATTTCTCCGCGCTCAAAATGACCTTCCAGCGTCCGGTAGTTGTAGCCCCACACCTGCTCGGGGCCAGTATCGGTGGTGCGAGTTTCGTCGAAAACGCCCCCCACACGCACTCCAAACCAAAAGGTGAAGAACAGAAACTGCCCGCGCAGCAATAGCGTGCGCTTTTCCAACGGATCGTCGGGCACAAAGATGCCGGTAATCAGGTCGGGCGGCGGGAAGGTATAGTTGAGCAGTACTTGGCGCGCGGCGGTCCAGGAGCCGTGCTCGGCGGGCGGGCCGGGGGCCTCGGGGGGCAAATCGGTGGCGTAATCATCTACGTGCCAGCCGGTAGCGGTGGTGTACTCGTAGGCGCGCTCGGGATCGAAGTTGTATTGGGCTTCATTAAACGAGGCCAAGCGGGCACGGTGCAGCTCCCAAAGCGGCGGCGCAGTCTTGGTCTCAGCCTTCATGTCGCACTTCGGTTGTGGTGTCGTCCTGCTTTATAGTTTCCACCGAAACCGGCCCCAGCGGCAAGCCCCCGCAATAGTCGGCCACCCGCTCACAGAACGTACGCCAGGTTTGCTCCTGCACCTGTTTGCCAACCCCGATTGTGTCGTAGGCAAAAGCCACCAGCCCGTCGCGGGAGCGCGCCCAGGAATGAATTTCGAATTGCAGCGTGTCGGGCAAGTGCGGGTGCTGACGCAGGGTAAACCGTATACGGCCCGCTTCAGGATGGTTTTCGAGCGTGATCAGCTCAAAGTAATCAGCGCCCATTTCCGTAACCCGCACGCTGCCGTTCCAGGGACCAAGAATGCGAATTTTGAACTCGTCGCCCACGGCCAGGCAATGATCCTTGCCTTTGGTTTTCTCAAAATTGGCCAACAAATCGGGCGAGAAGCGCTCCATTTCGCAGGTAATCGTCTGAAAAAGATCCTCGGCCGACAGGTTGGAGTGCTGAAAAGAAACTTGGTAGCAGCGTTCAAAAAAGGGCCCGGAGCCCGTGCTGGCTGGTTGTTCGGCTTTGCTCATGGGAGGTTCGCGGCTAAAGTGTCCGCATACTTTACTTAACGCAGGCGGGCGGCCAGAGTTGAAGCGTGGGGCAACGGCTACAGAGCTTTTCGGCCAAAGGCTGGGCTTCCAAACGACCTGCTCACGCATCAGTCGCTGCTTATACAATTGAAAGCCGGTGACTTTTCTCACCAAAAAAAGCCCCCAGAAAAACTCTGGGGGCTTTTTTGTCAATTTGCTTCACCGATCAGGCGCAGCAGCAGCGGACTAGTAGCCCGGATTCTGGGGCAGCTTCCAGGTTTGGGCATCCTCCAGCGAGATGGGCACCAGTGGCACAGGGTTTACGGAGGTCTCCGTGGCTACGTGGGTGAGGGCGCGGGCCCGGACATCAGCCGGCAAGCTGGCCATGTAGCGCCCCGTCCGGATCAGGTCCCAAAGGCGCAGCGACTCTTCTCCAAACTCTACCCGGCGCTCGTGCCAAATGGCATTCAGCAGGGCTTGGCCCGAGAGGCCGGGGCCAGGTCGGGCAGAGTGCCGGCTGGCGTATTGGCTGGCGCGTAGGCCAGCGAGCCCACCGTGGTGCCTGGAGGCCGGGTGGAATTGCGGGCGCGTTGCCGCACCTGATTTACTAGTGCTACCGCTTCCGGACCGCGATTCGTTTGGGCAGCAGCTTCAGCCTTCATGAGCAGAATATCGGCGTAGCGCATCTTGCGGATGTTCTGCGGACCGGAAGCATTGTTGTTGGGGGCCAAAATGGCCACCTTCCGGCTCAGATAACCTGTGGCATTCTCCGTCCTATCAATGGTTTGGCGGATGCCCAACACCACATCACCATCCTTAATGATGGTAGCTTCCAGGCGTGGATCATTCGGCTCGAACTCGTTCACTAAGCTCTGGGTGGGGTTATTGAAGCCGTAGCCAAAGGTTTTACGATTATTCTGGAAGATGTTGTTTGTGGTACCCACCATGATAGGGCCATATCCTTCATTAGAGGTAGCAAACTGAATTTCGAATATCGATTCGCTGCTGTTCTCGCCGATTTCCTGATGAATAGTCGCGTAGTTGGGCAGCAGGCTGTACTGGCCCGAGGTGATAATTGTGCTGGTTAAATCGTACACCTCCTGCCAAGTGTGATTGTTACCATTCACGGTGCCCAGCTGGTACATGATAACCCTGGCCAGGTAGGCATTAGCAGCGCCTTTCGTGGCCCGACCCAGATCGGCGGTGGCGTAGGCACTCTTTTCGGGTAGCAAGGCCGCCGCTGCCTTCAGATCCTTCTCGATAAAGGCGTACGTTTGAGCGATGCTGGCGCGAGTAACGTTAGTGCTTTCCGTCGGCTTGGGCGTTTGCTCGAATAGAGGCACTCCCCCAAACAGCTTCACCAGATTGAAGTAGAAATAAGCCCGCAGAAACAGGGCTTCGCCTTTAAGTCGCTGCTTCAGGGCTTCATCAATGGTGCCCGCGTCAATGTTGTTGATCACGGTGTTGGCGCGGGCAATGCCGGTAAAGCTGTGCACCCACAGGGTAGTGACCGGGGGGTTGCTGGGCGGAATGTTCCAGGTTTTGAGCTCCGTTATAGTCGGGAAGTCGCTGGGAGAGCTGCCCTTCTCGGCGTCGTCGCTCATCACGTCCCCGAACATCCATTCATACGTTTGGGCCACGAACGGGCCGTTACCCCACTTAGGTCCCTGGTCCCAGGAAGTGACGTCGTAGATGCCGTTTACGGCCTGCACAGCGTTGGTAGGATCGCGGAACAGGGTTTCCTGGGTGGTAGCACCCAGGGGCTCTTTATCCAGGAAGCTCTCGCAACCCTGGGAAAGCCCGGCCAGCAGCATAAAGGCTATGAGGCGGGCGGTTTTCATCTTGGCTATCATCTGTAGACTAAGAATAAGCGTTAAAACTGAAGGTTGAAGCCCAGGCGGTAGGTGCGCGCCTGTGGGTAGTTGCCGTAATCTACCCCGTAGGCCAGGGGATTATTGAAGAAGCCGGCAGTGGAGATTTCCGGGTCGTAGCCGGTGTACTTGGTGAAGGTGAACACGTTATCGACGGAAGCAAACACCCGGAAGCCGTTCAGGCGAAGCCGTGAGCCCAGGCCGCTGGGCAGCGTGTAGCCCAACTCCATGTTGCGGGCGCGCAGGTAGCTGCCGTCTTCCACGTGGCGGCTGCTGAAGCTGTCGTTGCCTCTGGGGCCGTTGTTGGTGTCGTTGGAGGTGATGCGGGGTTGGTCGCTGTTAGGGTTGGCGGGCGTCCAGCGGTCGAGACGGGAGGCGTAGAAGTTGCTCCACACGCCCACAAAGTTGCTGGACTTCGACAAGGTGAAGCCCGCGCCATTGACCAGCTCCGCACCCTGTACACCGTAGAGTAACACCTTGAAATCGAAGTTGCTGTACGACAGGTTAATGGTGCCGCCATAGGTAAAGTCCGGCGTGGCGCTGCCAAGGTAGGTGTTGTCAAGGGAAGTGATTTGACCGTCCCCGTTCACGTCCTGATAACGCACGTCGCCGGGCTTGGCGCCGGGCTGAACCCGCCCCCCGGCGGCGTTCGTGTACGCATCAATCTCCGCCTGATCCCGGAAGATGCCATCCACCTGCAAGCCGTTGAAGTAAGCCACCTCGCGGCCCACGCCCGTGAGAGTCGTGTTGCCCGTCTGCACCAGCACGTTGCCGCTGGCAATGGGGTTGGCCCCGCCCAAGTCGGTTACTTCGTTGGTGATGCGAGTGAAGTTGGCGCCCACGCTGTACTGAAGCTTCCCGATTTCGTTGCGGTAGTTAAGCGCCAGCTCCAGGCCGCGGTTGCGCAGCGAACCCACGTTGGCACTCGCTGGCGCTTGGCCCACGTAATCAGGTACGGGCAGCAGGGCAATCATGTCCTCCGTGCGCCGGATGAAATAGTCGGCCGTCAGCGAGAGCTTGCTGTCAAACAGCTCGGCGTCAATGCCCACGTCCGTGGTGATGGAGGTTTCCCACTTCAGACTCGGGTTGTTGAGTTGGGTGATGGCCAAGCCCGGCGCCGTGGCGTTGTTGAATACGTACAGTTGGTTGTTGGTCGCCACCGAGGCGTAGCCGTAGTTAGGCGCGGCGTTCTGGTTGCCCACGGCCCCGTAGCTAGCGCGCAGCTTCAACGCCGATAGCATGGCTACCTCCTTCAGGAAAGGCTCGTTGGAAATGTTCCAGGCGGCACCCACGGAAGGAAATACACCGGTCCGTACAGGAGCCAGGAACCTCGAGGTCTGGTCGAAGCGCAGAGTGCCGGTCAGCAAGTACTTGTCGCGGAAGTTGTAGTTGGCCCGGCCGAAGTACGATAAAAGCCCCGCATCGTACTGGGAGCTGCGCACGCCGTTGTTGGCGCTGCGGTTAGCCGAAATGTACTGCAAAGTAGGGTCAGCGGGCACATTAAAGCCCGTAACGGAAATGCCGTCGCCGTAGCCGCGCTGCGCTTCCTGGCCCAACGTAGCCGAAACGGAGCTATTCTGGCCGAGGTCCAGCGTATAGTTGGCATAGTTCGACCACACCCACGAGATGTTCTGGTTGCGGGTTTCAATCAGCGCGCTTTGGGCACGTTGATCTAAGGGACCAAGGAAGTACTGAGGCTGGTATGCTTTCGGGTTAAAGTTGTTGTAATTGATACCGAAAGAAGACCGGAACGATAAGCCTTTGGCCAGCGCAACATCAACGTAGGCCGTGGAAAACAGTGTGTTGGAGCGGGTCTTGCTGAACTTCTGCTCGTCGAGGTAACGCAACGCATTGGGCACGTTGGTGAGGTTGTCGTACGCAAAGCCTCCGTCGGGCAAGATGGGGTTGTGAATAGGAATGTTTTGGGTAGCGTACTCCAGCACCCGGTAGTTAACCGTATTGCCCGTACCATCAGAACTACCCGTGGTGTTGGTGTTGGTAAACGTGGCCGAGACGCCCGCCTTCACGTGCCGGGTCAGCACGAGGTCATCGTTGACGCGAATCACGTATTTCCTAAACTCCGAGTTTTTCAGAATACCATCCTGCTGGAAGTAGCTGCCGCTCACCAGAAAGCGATTTTGCTCGGTGCCGCCCGAGGCGGATAGGCTGTAATTGGTGATCAGGCCGCGCTGGGTTAACAGGTCCTGATAGTTGGTGCCAGTGGCTCCGCTCTGAATGGCTTCTTGCAGCCGCGGCGCGTAGTCGGCGGGCACTGGGCTGTTGTTATTCGTATACGCCTCCGTCACCAGCGTCGCGTACTCGGCAGCGTTGGTCAGGTCGAGCTTCTTACGGATCTGCTGGAAGCCAGTGTAGCCCGTCATATTGAACTGGGTTTTGCCAACTTTGCCGCGTTTAGTAGTAATTAATACTACGCCATTTGCTCCCCGCGAGCCATAAATGGCCGTGGCCGAGGCGTCTTTCAGGATTTCGGTCGACTCAATGTCGGTGGGCAGCAGAAAGCCGATGTCGCCCGTTTGAATGCCGTCTACCACGTACAGCGGGTCACTGTTGTTTATGGTACCCACGCCCCGCACCCGAATCCGAGTGCCCGCGCCGGGCTGCCCACTGTTGGAGGTTACCTCTACACCTGCCGCGCGCCCTTGCAGGGCTTGCACCGGGTTGGAAGTAGCTACCTGAGCGAGCTGCGCCCCGCTGACGGAGGCCACTGCGCCCGTCAGGTCGCTCTTGCGGGCCGTGCCGTAGCCAATTACGACTACTTCACTCAGGGCCTGTGTGTCTTCGGCCAGGGTTACAGTCAGATTGCTGGTAGCACCAGTTACGGGTATTTCCTGGCGGCTGTAGCCCACGTAACTGAATACTAGCACGCTGTTCTCGGGGGCTTGCAGGGTAAAGCTGCCATCGGCTCCGGTACCGGTGCCCGTAGTAGTGCCTTTCACCACCACCGTTACGCCCGGCAAGCCGCCACCTTTGGCATCCACTACCCGCCCCGAAACGGTCACGTCCGCAGCTACTGAAACGTTTGCGGTAGGTGGCACAGAAGGAAGGCGCAACACCACGCGATTATTATCCACCTCATATTGGATCTTCAGAGGTGCCAGTATTTCGTCTACAACAGCTGAAACGGGCTTGTCTTGGGCCTGTACAGTTACTTTCCGCTCGGCGTTTAGCAGCTGTTGGCTGTACACAAAACGAATGTCGGCCTGCTTAGCAATCTGATGAAGCGTTTCAGTAATCGTTTGCGCTTCTACCCGTAAAGTAACTTTGCGGTCCAGCACGGCCTGGGCCACGGCGGGCCGCGCCGTGGCGGTACCGGCCAGCACGCACAGCAGCAGCACGTGTACTACTGCCGCCCCTATGGGGTACCGGAAGGGCGGAAAAAAGTGTAATAGCTTTTTCATGGAATGGATTTAGTGGTGGTGGTAATGGAGGTGAAAAAGGCAACTAGTGTTCACTTAACACTTTATGATTCAGATCTTTCATTTTTATTTTGTGCAGATATGCGCGGCAATTAGCCCCCCAGCGGCGGCTGACAGCCCTTGCTGTGCATGATGATCTGCGCATCCGACAAGCTGTAATAGGCATCCAGCGACTTGCACAGCAAGCCCAGCTTTTCAAATAAGGGCTCGTCGTAGAAGGTGATGCTGACGGTGCAGCCAGCCAGCGTGGCTTTATCGTACTCGATGTCAACTCCGTAGGCTTTTTCCAGGGCCTGTAGCACCTCCGTCACGGGGCGCTCCTCGAACTCGAAGGACTGCGGCGCCAGCACCACGGGCTTATCAACCAGTTCCTTTTTCAGCCGCCGACTGACGGCAGAGTACACCACCTGCTGATTGGGCAGCAGCAGTATGCTTGGGGCGGCCAGCGGCGCCGTGTCGGACGTGGCAGGTTTGCGGGCTTGCACGGCTACTTTTCCCTCACTTACCGCTACCGAGGCCACTTTGCTCTCGGCGTAGGCCTTCACCCGGAAACTGGTACCAAGCACGGTAGTCACTACCTGGCGGGTGAAAACCAGGAAGGGGCGCGCGGGATTTTTGCTGACCTGAAAAAAGGCTTCTCCCTGAAGATATACTTTCCGCTTGGGGCCCGTAAATGCCGTCAGATACCGCAGCCTACTACCCGGATGCAGCGTGATCCGGCTTTTATCCGGCAATTGAAACTGCTGCACCTGCCGGGTCGTGTTGCGGTGGCGGGTCCACCCATCGGCGGCCGCTACCGTTGGCTGGGACTGGCGCGTGTGGGAGGACTTGGTAAACAGCAGCAACAGCCCCAGGCTAAGCACCAATAGCACCAGCGCGGCGGCCTGCATCTGAGGCTTCTGCCAAAAGCTTGCCGGATGAACCAGTACGCGGGTTTCGGAAGCAGCGGCGGCTTTAGTCTGCTGATGGAGGCGCTGCCAAATGGCATCTTCCACCGCTTCCTGATTCTGACTCAGCAGCACCGTGCCGTCGGCCTCCTCCAAATGATTGTACCACTGCTCTACCCGCGCCCGTTCGGCGGGCGTGCAGCGGCCATCGAGGTAGCGTTGAAGCAAGGCGTAAAATTCGTCTTCAGTCACTGGATAAGGGGTTTAGCAAGCTTCCACTTATCAAGTCAGCGAACTAGCCAGTAACCCTAAACCCATTCTGGCTTTTTTTGCAAGAAAAGCCACACCAATTTGCCCCCACCAGCTATGTAACTGCCAACGTGCGTTTTACCTTACTGTAAAAAAGTAAACAAAGAGAGCGTAAGCACCAAAAAGTCGCGCAGGTAGCTCCGCAGCAGCTTTAGCGCCTTGGTCAGGTGATACTCCACCGTTTTTTCCGAGAGGTTGACCCGCACCGAGATTTCGGGTACGGTACAATGCTCCAACCGGCTGAGCTGAAATACCTGCCGGGATTTTTCGGGCAGATTCTCCACACCGGCCAGCAAGGCGTCGTTCAAGTCATTGAGGGCCAGGAAATTTTCGGTATTAGCCGTACTGGACGACGCGTGAAGCTGGCAATACAGCTCATAGCCCGACTTCAGCTTCCGTGATTTGATGAAGTTGATAATCCGGTACCGAACGGCCGAAAACAAGTACTGATCGAGCTGCTGAATCTGCAGGCTGGCGCGCCGGCTCCAGAGGTCGGCCAGCAAGTCCTGAACCAACTCCTCGGCTTCTTCCCGCTGCTTAAGCTTCCGGTAGGCCACCGTGAACAGCCGATAACAGTAACGCTTATAGATCTCCTCGAATGCACCCTCATCATCTGCCCGCAAAGCTTGCAGCAGGTCAGCGTCGGTGTAAGAAGCGTATAAGCGAACAGAAAAGGACTTCACGAAATTCAAATAATGTAAGCGACCAGACACATTGCCATTACACTGCTTGTCAGTAGCTTACATGCCAGCCCCAACCAACTTGCCCCCCGGCTAAGCTAGTCAAACCGGGCTGGGCGCGAATTGATTCAAGCTAACGACCGGGATTTGGCTCATAGTACGCAAAAAAGTTGGCGTTGAAACACCATTCGTCAGCTTTTCCAACAGCCATTCGTAGAAGGGAAATTTGCCCCCAGCCTTTCTCCCGCTATATGTACCGCCCCTACCACCCGCCCGCCGACCCCATCGTAGTTCGCGACCTGACCCAGCAGCAGGAAGAAATGCGCACCCGTGTCCGAATAGAGCCCCTCCACGCCGAGCCTACCTTCATTGCCGGCTGTGACTCCTCATTTCCCACACCGGAAACCATTCTATCGGTGTTTGTGCTGCTGCGTTACCCCACGCTGGAGTTGGTGGAGAAAGTTTATCATGTAGGCCCCGTAACGGTGCCGTATGTGCCCGGCTTTCTGGCGTTTCGCGAAGCGCCCAACCTGCTGAAAGCCTACGAAAAGCTTCAACAAAAGCCCGATGTAATTATGGTGGATGGGCACGGCATTGCGCACAAACGCCGCATGGGTATTGCCGCTCACCTCGGCGTGCTGCTCGATACGCCTACTTTCGGGGTGGCCAAAAGCCTGCTCACCGGCAAATTTGAGGACCCCGCCCCACGGCCGGCAGCCGGTCGCCGCTGCTCGACAAAGGCGAATTAATCGGGGAAGTGCTGCGCACCAAGGACCGCGTGCTGCCTGTATTCGTCAGCCCTGGCCACCGCTGCGACCAGGCCAACGCCACGCGCCTCGCCGTAGCCTGCACCCGCGGCTACAAGCTCCCAGAGCCTACACGCCTGGCGGATCATTGGGCCGAGCAGTTTAAGAAAGAGATTCGCTGAGGCTTCCCATGACTTGTTTTTGCCTGCAAACGGTAGACGGTCATGCAGAGCACAGCGAAGCATCTCGCGTGTTTAGCTGGGTTACTAATCTGGTGTCAGCACGCGAGATGCTTCGCTGTGCTCTGCATGACGTTCTTATTTAAGCTTGTAAGAATAATCAAACTGCGCCGCCAACCCCCGAATCCGTAAATGCCTGCTGTAAGGCCGCCAGCGATTCGCCCGCCGCTGTAGACAGCGCCAGCAGCTCCGCTACAGCGGCATAGACTACTCGTGGTGAGTTGGTTGCGCCTACTATTCCCCGATCAAGCGGTTGCTGCTGCGATTTGGATAATTTTTGCCCCCCAGCACCCAATAGTAAGCCGTGGTGGATGAACTGAGCGTGAGCAAACCCAGCCGTAGTGGGCAACTGAGAAGCTAAAAAAAGCTGCGCGGCCGTACTCGGCAATAAGTCCTCGCCGCGCACGATGAGCGTAGTGCCCAGGCGCAGATCATCGACCAGTGAAGCCACTTGGTAAGCGGGCATTCCGTCTTTTTTGCGTATTACAAAGTCGCCCATAGTGGCTGCCAAATCTGCCTGCAAAGGGCCGCGCCACGCATCGACGATGGCAACGGGCGTGGCAGGCACGCGCACGCGCCAGGCGGCGCCGGCCGTAGCAAATGTGGCCTGACAGCTCCGGCACCCGCTTTCGGGCATCGTTGCCGGGCTGGGGGCAAATTGCTGGTGCGCGAGCAAGTGCAGGCATACACCAACCCCGATTTCGAGCGCAAATCATCGAGCATAGCTTGATACTCGGCCAGATGATGCTGCTGCGAATACGCTTGCTCAAACTCTTCCGCATCGCGGGGACCGGTGTCGTAATCGAGCCCAAGCCAGCGGATGGTCTGGAAGATATTCTCCAGGTAAGCCGGGCGCAAACGGGCGCGGTCGAGGTCGTCGATGCGCAGGTGCAAGTGGCCGCCGGCCCGGCGCACGAGCAGCCAGGTGAGTACAAAGTTTACGGCGTTGCCCAGGTGCAGGTAGCCGCTGGGCGTTGGGGCCAAACGTCCGCGTACCGGGTCATTAAAAGCTACATTAGCCATGTTGGGGAGCAAATTACGCACTTGTCCCAATCCGCCGCGGGTTTGGTAATCGAACAAAACCTTTGACGGGCAAGCCGGTACAACGAGAAGCTTTCTACAACCTCCTCTATGCTGCGTCGCTACTTATTCTGGGCCCTGGGCCTGTTTGCACTGCTGGCCGTGGGTGGCTTTGTGGCAGGATGCTCCATTTCGGCCCCCAAATACCGCGGCCCCGTTTCCGACCATTTCAATGGCGAAACCTTCCAGAATGCGGGCGGCGTAAAAGCGCAGGAAGGAATGGGTCCTTTGCTGAAATGGATGCTCAACCGCGACAAAGGTGAGTGGCCCGAACAGCCCGATTTGCCCCCCGGACCCAAGCCGCCCACCCGCGTCGGCCGCGGGCAGGTGCGCGTCACGTTTGTCAATCATGGCACTTTCCTGTTGCAGTTTGATAGCCTGAACGTGCTGACCGACCCCATCTGGAGTGAGCGCACCAGCCCCTACCAGTGGATTGGCCCCAAGCGGCTGCGCCCACCGGGCCTGCGCTTCGACGATTTGCCCCCCATCGACGCCATCGTCATCAGCCACAACCACTACGACCACCTCGACCTGAATACCCTGCGCCGCCTCGCCGCCCGCGACCAGCCGCGCATCTTTGTGGGGCTGGGCATCAAAGCATTTCTGGACGAGGAGAAAATCGGCAACGTAACCGAGCTGGACTGGTGGCAGGCCTTGCCGCTTAGTTCCACGGTAAAGCTCACCGCCGTACCCGCCCAGCACTTTTCCGGCCGCGGCCTGCGCGACCGCGACGCTACGCTGTGGGCGGGCTGGGCGCTGAGCACCACGCGCGGCAACATCTACTATGCTGGCGACACCGGCTACGGCCCGTTTTTCAAGGAAATCGGGGAGCGGCTGGGGCCAATTGAGTTATCTATTCTACCCATCGGCGCTTACCGGCCCGAGTGGTTTATGGCTCCCATTCACATCTCGCCCGCCCAAGCGGTGCAGGCCCACCAGGATTTGGGCGCCCGCCGCAGCATTGCCACCCATTTCGGCACCTTCCAGCTCGCCGATGATGGCCTAACCGAGCCCGTCACGGATTTGCGTAAAGCACTACGCGCTAAAAATTTAGCCGACAGCGTTTTTCTGGTTTTACCCGAAGGCGCTGGCTGGACCATGAAATAATGAATACCCACTGGACACATTAAGCTCAACAATTCAACAGGATCGAAACCCATACTCGTTATTGATAGTATATAGCCTTAGTTCAATAAAAGCCTCCCTTTTAATTAATTCCTGTGAGATTACTCTCTACTTTATCCAAATTGCTGCTTTCGGGTGCAGCGCTGCTAGCAACGGCCCCCGAGGGTCACGCTCAAAGCGCGGACCGCAAGACCGGCATTAGCCTTTACGGCAGCACCCTGCAATACCACGGCGACCTGGGCTCGGAGTGGTTCAAGTCCAACAAGATCGAGTACGGCGGAGGCATCACCCTCTCCCGGTACCTGACGCCGGGCCTGGACATCGGCCTGTCGGCCAACTACGGGGACATGAAGTTCTCGACCAAGACGCTCAAGCCCATTGAGGATTTGGCCCCCGCCATCCGGCGCTTCGACGCGAACGTGACCACGATTGGGGTGCCCATCAAGTTCAAGCTCAACAACGGTTGGGCCCTGAAAGAGGACGCCATCTTTGCCCCCTACCTGAGCTTAGCGCCGGGCTTGATGATTGCCTCCTCGGATAAGTTCATCAACACGGGCACCGGGGGCGAAACCTTCCAGGGCAACAAAGACCACTACGCGGCGTATTTGCACGGCGCGGCCGGTATCGCCCTGAACTTCTCGCCCTCCTTCGGCATCTTCGTGCAGACCGGCCAGATCTATGCCCTGACCAACACGATTGACAACGTGGATAAAGGCGACCTGAATGACCGCTATCTGCAACATTCTGCGGGTGTTACGTTCAACTTCGGCCGAGCCAAGGATGAGGACAGTGATGGCATTGCCGACCGCAAAGACAAGTGCCCCGGCACGCCCAGCGGCGTAGCCGTGGATGCGAATGGCTGCCCGATAGACAGTGACGGCGATGGTGTGCCGGATTATCAGGATAAATGTCCGGCTGAAAAAGGACTACCCGCCCTCGAAGGCTGCCCAGACCGTGATGGCGACGGCATCCGCGACGCCGACGACAAATGCCCCGATACAGCCGGCAAAGCCGAGCTGCAAGGCTGCCCCGATGCTGACAGCGACGGCGTAACCGACGCCGACGACAAATGCCCCGATACGCCGGCCAATGTGAAAGTAGATGCCACCGGCTGCCCGCTCGACACCGACGGTGACGGTGTGCCTGACTTCCAGGACCGCTGCCCTAACTCGGCTGGCCCTGCCACCAACCGAGGCTGCCCGGAGATTAAGGTTGAAACCAAAAAGCGCCTCGAAGCTGCCACCAAGTTCATCCAGTTTGAGTTGAACAAGGCAGTTCTCAAGCCTAGCTCTTACCCTACGCTCGAAGATTTGGTGAAGGTGCTCAATGAGTACCCCGACTATATCCTGAGCATAGCCGGCCATACCGACAGCCAGGGTAGCGACGCTTACAACCTAAAGCTTTCCGATGACCGCGCTGCCGCTGCCCGCACCTACATGCTGACAAAAGGCATTCCTGCGGAGCGAATTGAATCGCGTGGCTATGGTGAAAGCAAGCCTATCACCACGAATGCCACCGCTGCCGGCCGCGCCCTTAACCGCCGCGTCGAGTTCGACCTCGTTTTGCCGGAAGAAGCCAACGAAACTCCCAAGCCTGAAGGCGAACAGAAATAGCCCCCAGGTAGTAGTTATTAAAAGCGGCAAGCCATATTGGCTTGCCGCTTTTTTTGCTTTTAGAACGTCAAGCTCCCCTCCTTACCAAGGAGGGGACGCCGTGCCGGAGGCGCGGCTGGGGTGGTTGCGCTCGTTGCTGATGTTGTTTGGTTGTCAAGCCTTTTCTATACAGCCAACACAACCCAACGGCGCGGACGCCGAGACGCAAAGTATTGCGTCTCTACATCGTTCTGGCACTTGCTGTCCAATCTTGTTCATTCCCCATTTCAATACTGAACACTTTGTCCAAGAATGGACACTTTTTTGAATGTGCTAATTTGATTTTGTTAGCATAAACTATTCATTATCAAATAAATAGATTAATGGCATAGCACTTGGCTATCTAGGTAGAAAACCACCTCATTTCTATCTAAAAATGGACAGAGCTATTTCTCCCGCCACGCAAACCAAGCGCCGTCGCCGCACCTGGCTGCTGGCTGGCCTCGTGGTGCTGGGGGTAGTTGTGGTGCTGGTGGCCTTTCGGGGCGTACTCAAGCCGAGCATCAACCGCCAGGATATTCTCACTACCACCGTCGAAGTTGGCGATGTGGAGGCGGCCCTGACAGCCACGGGATTCGTGATTCCGGGCCGGGAGGCGGTGATAACCAGCCCCATTCAATCGACGGTGCGCCGGGTAGTAGTGCCGGTGGGCAGCGCACTTAAGCCCGGCCAGACTATTCTGGAGCTGGATAAGGAGTTAACCAGCAGCGAGCTGGCCAAACTACAGGACGGGCAGCTGCAAAACCGGAATAAAAGCACCCAGCTGAACCTGACCATGGAGCGCACCCTGAACGACCTGCAAAGTCAGGCGCAGGTGCAGCAAGTGAAGATTCGGAGCCAGGAATCGACACTCCGCGACGAGGAGCACTTGCTGAAAATCGGGAGCGGCACGGCCGAGAGTGTGCGGCAGGCCGAGCTGAACCTACACTTAGCCAAGCTGGAGCTGAAGCGCCTCCAGGACCAGATTCGCAATCAGCGCCAGGCCAACGCCGCCGACACCCGCGAGCTAGGCTTCACCATGCAGATTCAGGACCGCAACATCACGGAGCTAGCCCGCAAGCTGGGCCAGGCCGATATAAGCGCCCAGCAGCCCGGCGTGCTGACGTGGGTAAACGAAGACATCGGGGCCACCGTGAACCAGGGCGACGTTCTGGCCCGCGTGGCCGACCTGAGCAGCTTTCGGGTGCGCGCCACCATTGCCGATGCCTACGCCGAGGCCCTGCACGTGGGCGACCCGGTGATAGTACGGGTAAACGATACCGATTTGCGCGGCAGCATCAGCGCCGTGAGTCCGGCCGTGGACAAGGGCGTGGTAACCTTTTACGCCAAGCTCGACGACGAAGACCACCCATTATTGCGCTCCAACCTGCGCGTGGATGTGTATGTGGTAACCAAATCGCACAAAAAGACGCTGCGCGTCAAGAACGGTCCTTTCTACCAGGGCGGCACTGAGCAGGCGGTATTTGTGGTGCGCGATGGTAAAGCCGAGCGGCGCACCGTCAGCTTCGGCGACAGCAATTTCGACTTCGTGCAGGTAACCAACGGCCTGCAACCCGGTGACGAGATTATCCTGACCGATATGAAAGACCACGCCGAAACCCGCGAGCTAACCATCAAGCAATAACGCGCCATGCTACGCTCAAAAAAGCCCCCCAGAGCACTATACAAAGGTTTGCGCGCTGTTGGCGCCGCCTTGCTTCTGGCTTTTGCTCCAGCCGTCCATGCCCAGCAGCAGCTCAGCCTTCCGCAGGTAATTGAGCTGGCCCTCGACCAATCGGCGGTGGCCCAGCAGGCCCAGACGAGCCGCGAAACCAGCTACTGGCGCTGGCGCACTTACCGCGCGGCCTACATGCCCCAGCTGTCGTTGCAAGGCACTATTCCTGATTTCAGCCGGGTTATCGCGCCGGTTATTCAGCCCGACGGCACCACCGATTTCCGGGCCGTGCGCATCAACAATTCCACCCTGGCCGTGACGATGAGCCAGAACATCGGGCTCACTGGGGGCAAATTTTCGTCAGCTCCGATGTGCAGCGCTTCGATGACTTCGACCGCAATCAGCGCCGCTACAACACCACGCCTGCCATCATCGGTCTTTCTCAGCCCATCGGTGGCTACAACCGGCTGTACTGGGCCCGCCGCATTGAGCCGCTCCGCTACGAGGAGTCGCAGCGGCAGTTTGTAGCCCAGCGCGAAAACATTGCCCAGCGCATTACGGAGCTGTATTTTGACGTGTTGCAGCAGCAGGTAAATGCCGAAGTAGCAGGCCAGAACGTGCGGGCTAATGAGGAAATGTTGCGCATGGGCAAGGAGCGCTACCAGCTTGGCCGCCTGTCGCAGAACGATTTGTTGCAGCTCGAAGTAAACCTGCTCACGGCCCGCCGCAATCAGGGCCAGGCCGTGCTGGATGCCCAAAATGCGGCTCTGGAGCTACAGAACTACACCAGCATTGGCGGCACGGCGGTTTCGCTGCAAGTGCCCCCGCCACCTGCTCAACTCGTGGTGGCACCTGATAAAGCACTGAACCTGGCCCGCCAAAACCGCAGCGAAATGCTCACCTACCAGCGCCAGCTGCTGCAAGCCGACAGCAGCGTGGCTGGGCCAAAGGCACCACCGGCCTGCAAGCCAGCCTGACCGCCAACCTGGGCTACGTAAACCGCGCCGACCGCTTCCTCGACAGCTACCAGGACCCTCTGAATCAGCAGCAGGTACGGCTGGCTTTCTCGATGCCGCTGGTGGATTGGGGCCGGCAGAAATCCATTATCAAAACCGCCCAGCTCACGCGCCAGCAGGTGCAGCGCAACGTGCAGCAAAGCCAGGCTACCTTCGAGCAGACGGTACTCTCGCAAGCCGCCCAGCTGAGTACGCTAAGCGAGCAGCTGGCCCTGGCCGCCCGCGCCGACACGCTGGCCCAACGCCGCTACGACATTGCCCGCGCCACCTACCAGGTTGGCCGCTACAGCCTTACTGATCTGAACATTGCCTTGTCGGAAAAGGACCAGGCCAAGCGGGCCTACATCGTGGCGCTGCGGGCAGGCTGGATAGCTTACTACCGTCTGCGCGCCCTGACTTTGTATGACTTCGAACGCCAGCAACCCTTGATTGCGGGCAAGTAAAAAAAAGGCGGTCATGCAGAGGCGGAGCCGAAGCATCTCGCTCGCGGTAGTAGAAGTAGTAATCCAGCATCAGCCCACGAGATGCTTCGCTACTGCTCTGCATGACAAACGCTTTAGGCTCATTTTCCTCTGAAACGACACTTCATTCTCTTCAATCATGAACGCTACTACCACTCAGCCTCACTCTGCCTCGCCATCCTCCACTTTTGCCACCGCGCCGCCCATGATTAAGCTCACCGACATCGAGAAAGTATACCAGACCAAAACCATCGAAACGGTGGCCCTGAACCGCGTGAACCTGAGCATCAACAAGGGCGAGTTTGTGTCGGTGATGGGGCCATCGGGCTGCGGTAAGTCTACGCTGCTCAGCATCATCGGGCTGCTGGATGAGCCCACAGGGGGCCTTTTGGAGCTGGATGGGCGGCCGGTGAAGTCATACTCTGATAAGGAGCTGGCGCATTTGCGCAACCAGAAAATTGGCTTCGTTTTCCAAAGCTATCATCTGATCAATGACCTCTCGGTGCTGGACAATGTGGAGCTGCCCTTGCTGTACCGCGCCGGCGTGGGGGGCAAAGAGCGGCGGCAGCGCGCCCATGCTGCCCTCGATAAAGTGGGATTGAGCGCCCGTACCACGCACTTTCCCAGCCAGCTTTCCGGCGGGCAGCGCCAGCGCGTGGCCATTGCCCGCGCCCTGGCCGGCCGTCCCGAAATCATTCTGGCCGACGAGCCCACCGGCAACCTCGACTCGGTGATGGGTGAGGAAATAATGGACCTGCTCCTTACCCTGAATCGGGAGGAGGGCACCACCATTGTGATGGTAACCCACGACGAGCATCAGGCCCTGAAAACAGAGCGTCTGATCCGCTTTTTCGACGGCAGCCAGGTACAGTAAGTGGTGAATTTGTGAGTGGTGAAATGGTGAGTTTGTCGTCTGACTCATGCAAAATTTCATCACTCACTAAATCTCAAATTCACCATTTCACCACCTCACAATTTCACCTTTATTCCCATGCTTCTCTCCTATCTAAAAATCGCCTGGAAGGTCTTGCTGCGGCGCAAGTTTTTCACCTTCATCAGTCTGTTTGGTATCAGCTTTACGCTGATGGTACTGCTGGTGATAGTAGCCATGTCCGACAATGCCCAAGGGGCTCACGCGCCCGAGTCGCGCATCAAGCGCATGGCGTTTATCACTTTTATAAGCCAGCGCTTCAAGGATGGGGGGCAAATGAACACCCCACCCAGCCCCTACTTTCTGGATAAGTATGTGCGCCCGATGAAGACGCCCGAAAAAATGACTTTTTATTCGATGTTTCATGCTACGCCCAGCTACGTCGGCAACAAGAAGCTGGAGCTCGACCTGAAGTTTACCGACAACTTTTTTTGGGAGATCTTCGATTTCAACTTCCTCGAAGGCAAGCCCTACAATGCCAACGACCTGCGCGACGCCAACCGCGTGGTGGTTATTTCGCAAACTACGGCCCGCGAATACTTTGGGGTAGATAAGGGCGTGGTGGGCCGCACCATTGAAGTAGACCAGACGAAGTTTCGGGTGATTGGCGTGGTGAGTGATGTGCCGGTGCTGCGCTTTAATTCTTACGCCGAAGTGTGGGCCCCCATGACTACCACCAAGGCCGACATTCGCAATCCGGCGCTGGGGGGCGAATATTTCGCGGCGCTACTGGCCCCGGAAGGCACCGACCTGGCAGCCATCGACGCGGAGTATCAGCAAGTGATAAAACACGTTGCCAATCCGAACCCCGATGTAAAGGGAATTTATACCCACGCGGATGGCCTGCTGGCCACGTTCACCCGCCAGCTGTTTGGGCAGGGCGAATCGGAATCGGACCAGACTACGCTCTTCTATTTTATAGCTTTTGGCCTGGCGCTGCTGTTCATGTCGCTACCGGCCCTGAATCTGGTGAATATCAACCTAAGCCGCATCATGGAGCGCAGCTCCGAAATTGGGGTCCGCAAGGCTTTTGGAGCCACCAGCACCACGCTGGTGGGGCAGTTTCTGATCGAAAACATCTTCCTGACCTTACTTGGCGCGCTGGTCGGGCTCTTGCTGGCTTACGGCGCTCTGGAGCTGATCAGCGGCTCCAGCTTTATTCCCTACGCCCAACTCACGCTCAACCTGCGCGTGTTTGCCTGGGCCCTACTAGCCGCCGTGTTTTTCGGAGTGCTGTCGGGGGTGTATCCGGCCTTCAAAATGTCGAGGGTGCAGCCCATTCAAGCCCTGAAGGGCGGCACGAACTAATCGAACTTCCCTAGCCTCTTTATCCCATGATACGTCATCTGTTTACTCTGATCTGGAATCGCAAGCGGTCTAATCTGCTGCTGATTGTGGAAATCGTGCTGTCCTTTTTTGTGCTCTTTGTAGTGAGCAGCCTGCTGGTGTATAACGTGTATAACTATCGCCAGCCCATGGGCTTCGACTACCAGAATGTGTGGGAAATCAACCTCAACCCCGGTGCCGACACTACCGCCTACAATCAGAAGCTGCAGCTTACCATGCAGCGCTTAAAAGCAACTAAAGGGGTGATTGGCGTGACCAAAACGAGCTCAAATACGCCCTTCTCCTTCAGCACGATGAACGGCGCTTATTCTTACAAAGGCAAACAGATGCCTTACAACGATAATTTCGACGCCGACGACGATTTTCGGGACGTGATGAAGCTCAAGGTAGTGGAAGGCCGCTGGTTCGACCACCGCGACGCGGCCAGCACGCGCACGCCTATTGTTATCAACACGGCGCTCAAAAACGCTGCGTTTCCCAATGAAAAAGCAGTAGGCCAGATATTTACCGACGAGAAAGGCGAGAAGGAATGGCAGGTAGTAGGTGTAATAGCCGGCTACCGCGCCGCCAGCGACTTTACCGAGGACGCGCCCCTCAGCTTTCGCCGCCGCGCCCTGGATTACGACATGACGAAGAAAGCCTCGAGCTACGAGTTGCCCGTACTGCTGCTGCGTGTGCAGCCCGGCAGCGGGGCCATGCTGGAGAAGCAGCTGATCAAGGAAATCAGCAACGTGACCAAGGGCTGGTCGGTGACGGTAAACTCCTTGGAGCAAAACCGTGTGGCGAAGCTGAAATTCGTGCTGACGCCCCTTATCGTGCTTGGGCTGGTGTGCGGCTTCCTGATTCTGAACGTGGCGCTGGGCCTGTTTGGGGTGCTGTGGTACAACATCAACCAGCGCAAAGCCGAGATTGGTCTGCGGCGGGCGCTGGGAGCCACCGGGGCCGGCATTGGGGGGCAATTTTTGGGCGAAATGCTGGTTGTCACCACCTTGGGCGTGGTGCTGGGCCTGGGTCTGGCGATGCAGTTTCCATTGCTGGGTGTGTTTGGAGTCGCTTCGGGCGTTTATTTGCAGGCCATGCTGCTGGCCACGCTCATCATCTTCGCGCTCACTGCCATTTGCGCCTGGCAGCCCAGCCGCATCGCAGCCGGTATTCAGCCCGCCGTATCGTTGCGCGAGGAATAAAGATTTCGCTTGCAGCCGGCGTGTGCCGCTGGCTCCGCAAAATGGTTTGGCAACCTCGTCGCTTTCAACTTTCCGCCCGAACCTCGTTCTTCGCCTTTCTGCGCTATGATTCTGATTATTGACGACGATGTGGCCGTGCGCACCTCGTTGGGTTTGTTGCTGAAGCAGGCTGGCTACCAGGCTAAAGGAGTGGCCACACCCGCTGAGGCCCTGCAAAGCCTGCAGGAATCGCAGCCCCAGCTGATGCTCATGGATATGAACTTCTCGCTCGACACGAGCGGGCAGGATGGGCTTGCCTTGCTGGGGCTGGCCCAGAAAATTGCCCCCCAGGTGCCCGTTATCCTCATCACGGGCTGGGGTTCCATTTCGCTAGCCGTGGAAGGCATCAAGGCAGGCGCGGCGGAATTTGTTACGAAGCCCTGGAATAATGAGGCCCTGCTCCAGACTATTCGCACGATTCTGAGCCTTCAGGATGCGCCAGCAAAAGAGGATACGCTCAGCCGCCGAGAGCTGGACAAGCGCTACGATTTTGCTAACATCGTCGGCACCGATCCGCAACTCTTGCACTTGTTGCGCAGCGTGGGCCAGGTAGCCGCCACCGATGCTTCGGTGCTGATAGAAGGCGAAAGCGGCACGGGCAAGGAGCTGATTGCCGAAGCCATTCACCGCAACAGCCACCGCCGCGACAAAGCTTTCGTGAAAGTGAATCTGGGGGGCATTTCGGCTTCGTTGTTCGAAAGTGAGATGTTTGGGCACCGCCGGGGGGCTTTTACCGATGCCAAAGCCGACCGTGTGGGCCGCTTTGAGTTAGCCAATAAAGGCACCATCTTCCTGGACGAAATCGGCGAGCTGGACCTAAGCAGTCAGGTAAAACTGCTGCGCGTGCTGCAAGACCGCACCTACGAAGTACTCGGCGACAGTCGCCCCCGCACCCTCGATATCCGCGTGATTTGCGCCACCAACCGCAACCTAGCCGAGTTGGTGCGCGAGGGCCGCTTCCGCGAGGACTTATTCTACCGCATCAACCTCATTACCGTGCGTCTGCCGGCCCTGCGCGAGCGCCCCGATGATATTCCGCTGCTGGTCAACTTCTTCGTGCAAAACCTGCGCACCACCTACCACCGCCCGGCGCTCCGCGTGAGTACGGCTGCCCTGCACTGGCTGCGCACCCTACCTCTGGCCGGCAACATCAGGGAGCTAAAAAACCTGGTAGAAAGAGCCGTATTGGTAAGCGGCAAAGACGAGCTAGGGCCCGAAGATTTCCAGGCGCACTTCCAAAAAATACCCCCAGAAGCCCGGAGGGCACCGATTTGCCCCCCGTCGGCACCATGACCCTCGACGAGCTGGAGTCGCAAATGATCCGCAAATCCATGGAGCACTACAGCGGCAACGTGAGCCGCGTAGCCAAAGCCCTGGGCCTGAGCCGAGGTGCTCTATACCGCCGCCTGGAGAAGTTCGGAATTCCCTTTGATGCCGCAGAGAAGTGAAGGATTAGAGATTAAATGCTAGTTCTCCTTAGCTGAGGTGGTATTAAAGGTGCTTGGCAAATGTTGAATAACTCGCGTTTGTCATGTAGAGCGCAGCTGAGACGGGGGTGGTTGAGGACGTTGCTGATATTGTTTAACGGGAACGGGTATATAGAACGTCATGCAGAGCGGAGCGAAGCATCTCGCGTGTTTAGTTGAGTTACCATTGCAACATCAGCATGCGAGATGCTCCGCTCCGCTCTGCATGACCGCCTTTAATGTCGTTCAACCAAACAACATCAGCAACGTCCTCAACCACCCCCGTCTCAGCTGCGCTTCGACATCCCCTCCTCGTCTGAGGAGGGGAGCTTCGTTCTGATTGCCTATTTCTCTAGCTTGGCGCTCTATTTTCTGTCTCTTCTATGACCCTGCGCGTCAAATTCCTGCTCTTTGTTGTCATCATTCACGGGGTTTTGATTGCGCTGGCCGCGCAGTATATCCGCACTAATACCGAGCTGTTTCTGGCCACGGAGGTGCTGCTCATTGTTTCAATCGTTCTTACCACGCAGCTGTACCGCGGCTTTGTGCGGCCTTTTCAGCTGATTGCGGCCGGTACCGAGGCCATTCGGGCCAAAGATTTCTCCATGAAATTTGTGCCCGTAGGCCAGCGCGAAATGGACCAGCTCATTGATGTATACAACCACATGATCGACGAGTTGCGGCAGGAACGCGTGGCCCAGCACGAGAAAAGCTTTCTGCTCGAACGCCTGATTCAGGCCTCACCGGCGGGCATTCTGATTCTGGATTTCGATGGCCGGATAGAAGCCGCAAACCCCGCCGCCGAGCGCTTTTTGGGGCTCCCAACCCATGAGCTACTCAGCCAGCGCCCCGCCGCGCTGCCCGGCGACTGGGGGGCTTTTTTAAGCCAGCTAAAGCCGGATGAGCCCCAGGTAATTCAGCTTTCGGGCATGCAGACTTACCGGGCCTCCACGGCGCACTTTCTGGACCGAGGCTTTACGCGCTACTTTATTTTGCTGGAAGAGTTGACCCAGGCGCTCATTCGGCAGGAGAAGCAGGCCTACGAAAAGCTGATTCGGATGATGAGCCACGAAATCAACAACTCCATCGGGGCCATAAACTCTATTCTGCAAAGCTTCCACCATTACGCCCCCCAGCTAGCCCCCACCGACCGCCCCGATTTTCGCGAGGCCTTGGACGTTTCCATTGCTCGCAATACACACTTGGCCAACTTCATTGCCAGCTTTGCCAACCTCGTGCGCCTGCCCGTGCCCACCCGCCGCCCCTGCGACATGCACGAGCTGCTGCGCGATATTCACCGCCTCATGCAGGTGCCCAGCGAGCGGCGCCACGTAACCTGGCACTGGGATTTGGCCCCGGAGCCGCTCCGCGCCGACCTCGACGCCCAACAGCTTGAGCAGGTACTCATCAACATCACCAAAAACGCCCTCGAATCCATCGGCGAGAACGGCAACATCACCGTCCGCACCCGCCTGAATCCGCCGCTCCTGCAAATAGAGGACGACGGCCCCGGCATCGCACCGGAGGTGCAGCGGCGCCTATTCACCCCATTTTTCAGCACCAAGCGCGACGGCCAGGGCATCGGCCTGACCATGATTCGGGATATCCTGCTCCAGCACGGGTTCCGCTTCAGCCTAGAAACTATTGCGGAAGGGCGAACGGTGTTTAGCGTGTGGCTTTGAGGCTGAACGAGGGCCTCACCCCCTACCGTCCATACTGCTCCGCCAGGGCTATTACCCGTGCGGCACGCACCTGGTCGCCGGTGTCGGTGGCGGCTTGGTAGAGGCGCTGTAGCGTCATCAGGTTGGTGCCTATTTCCTGCTCAAACAAAGCCTGCTCGTCGTGGGTGCGATAGTAAGCCAGGGCCTGCTCCGTGCGGCTGGTGAGCGTATCCATTATCTCCTCAGCGCGAGGCTTTTCGCCGGCTGCGGCCAGCGGCGCTACCAGCTCGGGTGTGTAGAGGTCGTAGGGAATGGCAGCGTCGGGCATTACCTGGAGGCAGCGCAGAGCCACTTCTTTCGCTTTCGATAGCTCACCGGCCCGCAGGTATGCTTGGGCCAGCTGGCCGAATTTGTCACGGTATTGGGCCAGCGTACGGCGGTTGATTTCGTCGTAGAACACATCTGGGTTATTCAGGCTGCGATACGCGAATTTGTTCATCAGCGAATCATACGTGAGCTGGCGGGCCACGTAGCCCACACGCTGGGGCTTGGGATCGGGGTTGCGGCAGGGTAGAATGCGATAGGCCATGCCCTCCAGCTGTAAGTAAGGCTCCAGGCCCATGCCCTCTTGCTGGGCCACGGCATTAGCAAAATACACCGGCCGCTGCCAGTCGTTGGTGGCCAGAATATCCATAATCACCAGCTTGCTCTTGTCCAGATATTGCTTGCCCACGCTCCACTCCATACGGTCGACCAGCTGGCTTTCCCGCTCCTTCGGAATGATGCCGAGGCGCTTGATTTTATCCTTGTCGATGGGCAGGTAAAACTGGTCGGAGGGGTACGAGAGCAGTTCCTGGCCGCTTTGGGTCTGTACTTGCAGCAGGGGGCTATTTTCCCGCAGCAGCTGCATAAACTCCTGCACGTTCACGGCCGGCACCGCGGGGTTGGCTACGTAAGGCAAATAGTCGTTGGTACCCGATTGGTAGCTGGTTTGGGGCAAGGCTAGGGCCACCGGGGCCGAGTCGTAGCTTTGGCGCCGCAGCTGCCCGATATGCCAATCGGTGGGCAGATATTGAAGCACGGCAATGCGCACGTCGCGGCGGATGCCTTCTACCTCCTGGGCGTACCAGAGCGGGAAAGTGTCGTTGTCGGCGAAGGTGATGAGAATGGCATTGGGGGCGCAGGAATTGAGCAGGTTGTGAGCCGAATCGGCGGCACTGTAGCGGCCGGAGCGGTCGTGGTCGTTCCAGCCTTCCACGGCCATAATGCCCGGCACCAAAAAGCCCCCCACCATGGCCGTTGCCACCCGTAAGTTGGGGGTACGCAGCAGATAACGCAGTACTTCGTGCAGCCCCAGTACGCCCAAGCCAATCCAGATGGCAAACGCGTAGAAAGAGCCGACAAACGTATAATCGCGCTCCCGCGGCTCGATGGGCGGTTGGTTCAGATAGAGCACAATAGCCACGCCCGTCAGGCCAAACAGCAGCCCGAGTACTAAGGCTTTGCGTCCGTCGCGGCGCACTTGGTACACAAGTCCCAGACCGCCCAGCAGCAAGGGCAGCAGCAGGAAATTATTGCGGGCTTTATTGTCGGCCAGAAGCTGGGGTAAGCCGTTTTTGGTGGAAGTGGGCCATACTACGCCGGCTTGCTGCACGTCGCTTTCGCGGCCCACGAAGTTCCAGAGGAAGTAGCGCCAGTACATATGGCCCAGCTGGTATTGCAGCAGAAAGCTCAGGTTTTGGGCCATCGAAGGCTTCACTTCCGGCTGCACATCAACCCACTTTTGGTACTCGCTTACATGACCGGGACGGTTGCTGTACAGGCGCGGCAGCAAGGTTTTATCCTCTGAGGCGTACACGTTCTCAATACGCCGCTCCAGAACGACGTATTTGTCGCCCTCGCGAACGTAGCGCGGCGCACCTTCAATCTGATCAACGGGCTGGGCATCGAACTGCGGGCCATAAAGCAAGGGCCGGTCGCCGTACTGCTCGCGCTTGAGGTAGCTCACAAAGGAGAGCACATCGTCGGGCTTGTTCTCGTCGATGGTGGGGTTGAAGCTTGAGCGAATCGGCACAATCAGGTACGAGGAGTAGCCAATCAGAATAAACACGAAAGCCAGCATACCGGTATGGAGAAGCTGGTTTTGCGTGCGATTTGCGTAGCGAAATCCAAACCCAATCAGGGCCGCAAAAACCGCCAGGAAAATCAGCAGGCCGGAGTTGAACGGCAGGCCGACGGAGTTCACAAAAAACACTTCAAAATCGCCGGCCAGGGAGGGCAAGCCGGGAATCACACCGACCAAAATGCCCCCAGAATGGCTCCGCTCACCACCAGCGTCAGCAACCCGCCTTGCCAGGTAGGCCGGGCGCTGCGGCGGAAATAATAGATAAACCCCAGCGCCGGCAGGGCCAGCAAATTGAGCAGATGCACGCCAATGGACAGCCCCACCGCGTACGCTATCAGAATAAGCCACCGGTCGGAGTAGGGCTCGTGGGCGCGGGCTTCCCACTTCAGCATGGCCCACACCACGAAGGCCGTGCAAAGCGTGGACATGGCGTATACCTCGGCTTCGGTAGCATTATACCAGAATGAATCGGAGAAGGTAAAGGCCAGCGCCCCCACAGCGCCTGCCCCAGAATCAGCATTTTCTCACTGAATGACGGCTCCGTGCTGGGTGCCTTGCTTTGCACCAGTTTGCGCGCCAGCAGCGTGATTGTCCAGAACAGAAACAGCACCGTAAAGGCGCTGCTCACAGCCGAAACTCCATTTATAAGGCCTGCTACCAAGGTAGTATCACCAAAGGAAAACAACGAAAACACCCGGCCCAGCAGCAAAAACAACGGTGCGCCGGGCGGGTGCGGCACCAGCAAATGATGGGCGCTGGCAATGAATTCGCCCGCATCCCAGAAGCTGGCCGTGGGCTCCAACGTAAGCACATATACCGTGAGGGCGCTGGCAAAGAGCAGCCAGCCAAGCAGGTTATTCGTCCGTTGAAAATTCATAGGCTGGGGGCTTTTTTAAGGGAAGGTTTGGGAAAGATGCGCCTCAAGTACTTATAGTTGCCTGCATGGGTGAGGCCGCCAAACCTTCTTATCTTACGACTGCCAATCCAACCCTTCAATTCATGAAAAAAACTCTTCTTTCTCGGAGTCGTGTTCCTAAGCCACTTGTCGGTGCAGGCGCAGGATTTAACGTATCAAACGCCCCCCAAGGCCATTGCCGACCTGGTGGATGCTCCCATTACGCCCCGCGTGAGTATTGCTGCCGATGGCAAGTGGATGCTGCTGATGGATGTGCAGGATTTGCCCAGCATCGCCGACCTATCCCAGCCCGAACTGCGCATTGCCGGCCTGCGCCTGAATCCGCGCACCAACGGCCCCAGCCGCGTAAGCTACTCCACGGCCCTGAAGCTCAAGCGCCTCTCGGGCGGGGCCGAAATTCCGGTGAAAGGCTTGCCTACTCCGGCCAAGATCAGCGAGGTAAGCTGGTCGCCGGATGACAGCAAGATTGCCTTTGCCCTTACCACCGAGGCCACGGCCGCCGCTGGGGGGCAAATTCAGCTGTGGGTGCTGGACGTAGCCACCGCCACGGCCCGCCAAATTCCGGGCGTGCGCCTAAACAGCGTGTTCGGCACAGCCTACCGCTGGCTGCCCGACAACCAGACACTGATTGCCCGTACCGTACCCGCCAATCGGGGCCAGGTGCCGGATGCTACGGCCGCGCCTACGGGGCCCATTGTACAGGAAAACGTGGGCCGCACTGCCGCCGCCCGCACTTACCAGGATTTGCTAAAAAACCCTTCCGACGAGAAGATTTTCGACTACTACGCCACCACCCAGCTCCTGAAAGTGAGTCTGGATGGCAAAACCCAGCCGCTGGGTCAGCCGGGCGTAATTCAGGGGGCCTCGCCTTCGCCCGATGGCAAATACATTCTAGTGGAAACCCGCCACCGGCCTTATTCCTACCAGCTCACCGTGGGTAGCTTCCCAGTGAAGGTGGATGTGCTGGATTTGTCTGGCAATCTGGTGAAGTCCATCGCTGACTTGCCGCTGGCCGACAACGTGCCCACCAGCTTTGACGCCGTGCCCACTGGCCCGCGCAACCACGACTGGCGCGACGACGCTCCTGCCACTATTTATTGGGTAGAGGCCCAAGACGGCGGCGACCCCAAGAAAGTAGCCGCCGTGCGCGACAAGGTGGTGACTATGGCCGCGCCCTTCACTACCCCCATGGATCTGGTGGATTTACACTTGCGTTTCCGGGGCATTACGTGGGGTGACAACTCGACGGCCCTTGTGAATGGCTACCGTTGGGCCGACCGTAAAGTAATGACCTGGGTTATCAATCCGCGCACGAAAATGCCCCCCACGGTCCTCTTTGAACGCTCTTCCCAGGACACCTACAAAGACCCCGGCACGCCTTATCAGAAGCACAACGCCGCTGGCCGCTACGTGCTGGCCCTCGGTGGCTCCGACAATCAGACCATCTATCTGCTTGGCGAAGGCGCCTCGCCCGAAGGCAACCGTCCTTTTGTTGATCAATTGAACCTGAAAACCCGCAAAACGGAGCGTTGGTGGCGTTCGGAGGCACCTTACTATGAGGTGCCGGTTGATATTCTCGACGTAAATAAGCGTTTGCTGGTCACGCGCCGCGAGTCGGTGGAGCAGGCCCCGAACTACTTTTTGCGCGATGCGAAGAAGAAAAATAAGCTGACCGCTCTCACCAATTTCCCGAACCCCTACCCCGCTCTGGGCACCCTGAAAAAGCAAGTGCTCCAGTACAAGCGCGCCGATGGCTTGCCGCTCACGGCCAATCTGTATTTGCCCCCCAACTACAAAAAAACCGACGGTCCGCTGCCTACGTTGCTCGAAGCATATCCCGCTGAGTACAAGGACAAAAGTACCGCCGGGCAGGTAAAAGGCTCACCTTACACCTTTACCCGCCTGACGTGGGGCTCGCCCATCTTCTGGGTGACGCAGGGCTACGCCGTACTGCAAAACACCTCCATTCCGATTGTGGGCGAAGGCGATGCCGAACCCAACGACACCTACATCGAGCAGTTGGTAGCCGGCGCCAAAGCGGCTATTGAGGAAGGCCAGCGCCTGGGCGTGGTTGATGCTAAGCGCGTGGGCGTAATGGGCCACTCCTACGGGGCTTTTATGACAGCTAATCTACTGGCTCACAGCAATTTATTTAAAGCGGGCATTGCTCGTAGCGGCGCTTATAATCGTACGCTTACGCCTTTCGGTTTCCAGGCCGAGGAGCGCACGTACTGGGAGGCCCCGCAGGTGTACGATAAGATGTCGCCCTTCACGGCGGCCAACAAAATCAAGACGCCTATCCTGCTCATTCACGGCGAGGCCGACAACAACTCCGGAACTTTTCCCATCCAGAGCGAGCGTTTTTATAACGCCCTGAAAGGCCACGGTGCTACCGCCCGCTACGTGGTTTTGCCTTTCGAGTCGCACGGCTACGCGGCCCGCGAGTCCATCATGCACATGCTCTGGGAAATGGATTCGTGGCTGAATAAGTACGTAAAAGAAGCCCCGGCTCCACCGGCGAACTAAGCACGAAGCAGTACAGCTTTTACACCCAAAGAACCGCGCCAATGGCGCGGTTCTTTTTTGTGCTGAGTTGGGAGCTGATTCGCATAAAAAGAGTCATGATAAAAAAGGCGGTCATGCAGAGCGCAGCGAAGCATCTCGCGTGCTGACGTCTGATTAGTAATCCTACTACCGCGAGCGAGATGCTTCGCTCCGCTCTGCATGACCGCCTAAAAACTTAGGATGATGTTCTTTTTTCGCAAAAAGTCATTGCAACCTTTTTCGCCGCTCCTGTCTCCACTTACTAAAGCTGCAACCTTGCTTCCAAGCTTCATTTCTATACTTCATCCTTTCACATCAAGCTACCTATTGCAATGGCTAGATTTTACACTTACCTGCTCAGCTGCGCGTTGCTACTGGGCATGGGCGCCTGCTCCGACGAATCAGAAGAAACCCCGCAGCCGGGTGGGCGTATTGATGCCAACTGGATTGGTACGCTTCCCGGCGGCAGCAACGTTGTGACGGCGTATTGCCCTTTATTGATGACGCGCTCTGTGCTGGAGCAGTCGGTGGCGGCAGAGGCACCACAGGCCATGCACAACACCGGCAAAATTTACTTGCGTGGTCGTTATGTGTTTGTGAATGAGCGCTACGAAGGGGTGCACGTAATTGACAACCAGGACCCAAAAAATCCGCGCATCGTTAGCTTTCTGCGCATCCCCGGCAACGTAGACATTGCCATCAAAGACAATCTGCTTTACGCCGATAACGGCCCCGACTTAGTGACCATTGATATCAGCAATCCGAAGGCGGTGACCGTAGTCAGCCGGGTGCGCGATGCCTTCCGTGAGCTGCCGGTGCCCAATGGGATGTTGCACCCGGAGTGCTACGCCAGCAAGCGGCCGGATAATACGGTGATAGTAGGCTGGCAGGAAAAGGAGACCATTATGGCAAACAATCCAGCGTGGAATTGGCGCGGAATGACGCTTGCCAACTCACCTGCTTTCTTCTCCGCAGATCGAGGCATGAGCGGTACGGGTAAAGCCGGCTCACTGGCCCGGTTCGCGGTGCTGGATGAGACGCTGTATACCGTGGACGAAAGCAGCCTGCGCCTCTTCGATCTTGCTTCGCCCACCACGCCTGTAGCCGGCCCTAAGCTGCCCCTGATGTTTGGCGTCGAAACCATCTTTCCTTACGACCACTACCTGTTTCTGGGCACACAGCGCGGCATGTACATTTATGACGTAGCCACGCCTAAGTCGCCTCGCCAAGTGTCATACTTCCAACACGTTCTCAGCTGCGACCCCGTGGTAGTCGACGACCGCTTTGCCTACCTCACGCTTCGTAGCGGGCCAAATTCCTGCCGCAACGGCGTGAATGAGCTTCAGGTAATTGATCTTACCACCCTGAGCAACCCAAAGCTGATGCGCACCTACCCCATGACCGGCCCCCAAGGCCTGGGAGTAGACAAGGATCAACTCTTCGTGTGCGACTCCGATGGCTTGAAAACTTTTGACACCAGCCAGTCGCCTTCGCTTACCCAGAAGCAACACTATAAAGTGGCCGTTACCGACGTGATTCCCAATAACGGCACCCTGCTGGCTATCGGCGCCAATGGCTTGTATCAGTACAGCTACGCCGGCGCCCAGTTGCAGCAGCTGAGCTTCCTACCGATTACGAAAAAGTAATGGCTGCCCTACCACAAATTTGCCCCCAGCGCCGCGCTGGAGGGCTTTTGGCTGGCAGTAGCCTTGCTGGCGTTTAGCCTACAGGCTGGGGGCAAAACCTGCCTTCACTCAACTCTTTATCCCTCAAATTTGCCCCCCAGCACGCGGTAATGAGCGGCTATTGGCTGGAAATAGAGCACCAACGAGCCAGCCATCCGCAGCAGAGCTTCACGCTCACGCCGCAGCTGTATAGCGGCCCCGCTGGTCACCCCGACGGATTACGGAAAGTCAACCCGCTGAACGAAGATGAGTCGGTGCGCGGCTTTGGCGTGCAGGTGCAGCACCGCCTGTATGAAATGCCTTCCAAAGCATCTTTTCCAGCAGGCTTTTACGTAAGCTACGGGCCCCATCTTCAGTATTTCCAGATGGCATTTCATCGGAACAGCTGGCGCGAAATACAAGGCCCCGGCGACCTGCCCTACTACGAGTATGGTCCCGTGCGCTTCACCGAAAAAATTGTCCGCTACGGGGCCTCCGTGCAGCTAGGTTACCAGGCCCCATTGCCCCCGGCCCCGTTTTTCTGGATATTTATGTTGGGATGGGATGGCGACACAGCAACTCCAACTCGGACATCGAGGGCAGTCAGTACCGCTCCGGCTCCTCCGATTATGGGCACCGCGGCTTCTATTTCCCGGCAGGTGTAAAAGTTGGCTTCGCCCTCAGCGCCCTCAGCGCCCTACGCCCACGTACGCCTGCAGCCATGTAGCATCGGCAATGGCCGAGCCGCCGATGTCGTTATTGAAGTACAGATACGCCTCCTGCACATGGGTAGCGGCCGCTGCTTCGGTGGCTATCCGCTGCAAAGCCTCGGGGCCATAGGGCGAGTGGTAGAGCGCCGGCACCCCATGCAGGCGGTAGTAAAGCACCGGCGTATTGGCCACCACTTCGTCGGGTAGCTGCGGGTGACTTTGTCCGCAGAAGCTGACGCCGCGGCGGGCCAGGGCTTGGTACACCTCCCCTATCCACCAACTCGGATGCCGGAACTCCAGCACATTCATTAACTCCGGGTGCAGGCTTGCTAGTATGCGGTGCAGGCGCTCATCCGAGTAGGCAAGGCGGGGCGGGAGCTGGAACAGAATCGGCCCCAGCTTTTCGCGCAAGCCTTCCTGCGCCGTGCCGTAGAAATCGGCCAGGAGCTGCGCCACATCGTTGAACTGCTTGTAATGGGTAATCAGCCGGGGGGCTTTTACGGCGAAGCGAAAGTCAGCGGGGCTGCTTTGGTACCAATTGTCCAGAAAAGAAAGCTGCGGAAAGCGGTAGAACGTCACGTTAAGCTCCAGGGTCCGGAAGTGCTGGCTGTAGTAATCAAACCAACGCTTTATAGGCAGCTTTTCCGGGTAAAAAACGCCCCGCCAATGACGGTAGTGATACCCCGAACAGCCAATGTGCCAAGCAGGCATAAGCGTAGTGGTTTTATGAAGTAATTTTTACTGTTTATTACCAGCCCAACTTATAATTCGACTGTCATGCAGAGGCGGAGCCGAAGCATCTCGCGTGTTTAGTGGGATTAGTAATCTAAATGCGTGAGCGAGATGCTTCGGCTCCGCCTCTGCATGACGGGCGAGTGGTAGACGGGCGAGTGTGATTGGAATTACATCAGGCTAAAGCTCTCCACGCACAGCTGTATCTGCCCGGCCCGCCTTAATTAACAGCCAGCCAACCAGTATCTGCAAGGCGCCAAAGGCCAGAAAACCTACGTCCCAGGGGAGCTTGTCGTCGACGTACTCGCGCACGTGATGCAGGCCCAGGAGCTGGTGGTCGATTATGCCTTCAATCACATTAAACAAGCCCCAGCCCATCACCAATGCGCCCCCAAAGGTGCGCCCGGACCACGGCACATCGGGGCGGCGGCCGGCGGCCCACAGCATGCGCAGCCCCACGGCCGTCATCACCCACACGGCGGCGTGAAATATCCCATCCCAGTACATATTGGCTTTGGCAGTAAACAGCGTGTCGGGCGGATATTTAGCAGAGAGCATGTTGTGCCACTGCAAGATCTGGTGCAGCACAATGCCATCTACAAAGCCCCCAGGCCAGCGCCCATCAGTACGCCGGCCGCAATGAGTGGAGTTCGGTGTAAGTGTTCAGCCATGCGTAGGTGGAGACAAAAAATAGCGTTTGATATCGGCGGCAAAGTATAGCCCAACGCCGCCCACCAGCAGCACTCCGATTGGCAAAAGCAATAGCAGTAGATTACCAGTGTATTCGGGGGTGTGAATGGTGGCCTGCACGCGGGGCCGGCAAACGCGGCAGGCCCAGGCAGCCGGACTGACCAGCCACAGCGACCACGTTAGCAGCCCAACAAAAAGGTTTTTCATCCGGGGGCTTTTTTACGCTTACTTCGCCACTACCCTAGCGACCTGTCTCAGCCTACGTGCAGCAAAAAGCCAGAGTTGTTAAGGTTCAGCTTAGCTCCTGGGCTAGCAGCGCATACTCACACAAGCAATTGCACCACCTCCATCCGATGAAAACTGCTGCTTACAACCTGCGCAAGGCTTCCTCCCAGGCACCGGGGACATTTCTAAAGAAGACGCCGAGCGGGAGCTCGAGCGCATGCAGCAGGATCTGGATGCGCTCCAGTACCGGCTGTACGCCGAAAACCGCCGGAGCGTGCTGGTGATATTGCAGGGCATGGATGCCAGCGGCAAAGACGGCCTGATTCGGCGGGTATTTAGCGGCATCAATCCGCAGGGCGTGAATGTGCACTCCTTTAAAGCGCCCACCGCCGACGAGCTGGCCCACGATTTTTTGTGGCGCGTGCACCTGCACGCCCCGCGCGACGGCATGATTCAGGTGTTCAACCGCTCGCACTACGAAGATGTGCTCATCACCCGCGTGCTGGGCTCGGTGGATGACAAGGAAGCCAAACAACGCTTTGAGGCTATTAACGCCTTTGAGCAAATGCTTCAGCAGTCCGGTACAACCATACTTAAGTTCTACCTGCACGTATCGGAAAGGGAACAGCGAGAACGGCTGCTTGAACGCGTGAAGGACCCGGCCAAGCAGTGGAAATACGAGGCCGGCGACGAGGAGAAAGCCAAGCAGTGGCCTGAGTACCGCGCCGTGTACGAAGACGTTTTTCGCCATTGCAGCCCCATATCGTGCCCCTGGATTATCGTGCCCTCCGACCAGAATTGGTACAAAGCCTACGTGGTAGCCAAAACGCTGCTTCACACCTTACAGGAAATGAACCCGCAATTGCCCCCACCAAGGGCGAAAAGAGCAAGCAGAAGTAATTCATGGCCTGGCACCGTACTTCCGGCCGCGTTTACGATACTTCACAAACAGGCGCAGCGCAACCCGGAGCCCAAAGCTCAGTAAACGGATAGTGGCTGCTGGCCGAAGCATTTTCGAGTAAGTAATTGGCCCTGATTCATTTCCTATGAAAATAGTTACGCTCACCCTGAACCCCACGGTAGACAAAAGCACTTCCGTCGACAAGATTGTACCCGACCATAAGCTGCGGTGCGCGGCGCCCAAGTTTGAGCCCGGCGGTGGCGGCATCAACGTATCCAGAGCCCTGAGGCGGCTGGGGGGCAATTCGCTGGCCGTTTTCCCGTCGAGCGGCCCCACGGGCAGTTTGCTGGAATTTCTGCTCACGGAGGAGGGCATTGAGCAGCACTCCATCGCAACGGAAAGCTGGACCCGCGAGAATTTTATCGTGGTCGATTCTTCGTCCAGCCAGCAGTACCGCTTTGGCATGCCTGGCCCCGAGCTGACGGCAGCTGAGCAGTCGCGTGTTCTCGATGCCCTGCGCACCATCTCGCCCCTGCCCGAGTTTCTGGTTATCAGCGGCAGTTTGCCCCCGGCGTCGAGCCCGATTTTCTGATCAACCTGGTGCGGGCGGCCAACCAGCTCAGCGTGAAAGTAGTGCTGGATAGCTCGGGCCCGGCGCTTCAGCAGGTGGTTAAAGCCGGGGGCCTTTATCTGATAAAGCCCAACATCGGGGAGCTGTGCCGACTGGTGGGAGCCGCCGAGTTGGACAGCGCCTGCGTGGCCGAAGCCGCTCGCGAGCTGATCGGGGATGGCAAGTGCGAGCTGGTGGCCGTTTCGATGGGGCCACAGGGAGCAGTACTCATTTCCCCGGACCTCGCCGACTTTGTACCGGCACCGGCCGTGCGCAAGCGCAGCACCGTGGGCGCCGGCGACAGCATGGTGGCGGGTATGGTGTACGCGCTGGCTGCTGGGCAGCCGCTGCGCGAAGTTATCCGACTGGGCGTGGCCTGCGGCACGGCCGCCACCATGAACCCCGGCACCGAGCTATTCCGCAAGCCCGATGTGGACAAGCTCTACAACTGGCTGCTTCAAACCATGCCTCGGGAAAGTGCCGTACCCGGATAATCGCAAAATGCCCCCCAGCCCACTCCTGATTGACAAAATAGCCTGGCTGCACCTGCATGAAGGCAAGCTGCTGAGCACACGCAGCCGCGGCAAAGACCGCTACTATATTCCGGGCGGTAAGCGCGAAGCCGGCGAAACCGATGAGCAAACCTTGCTGCGCGAAATTAGGGAGGAGCTGACCGTGGAGCTGCTGCCGGAAAGCCTGGCGTACCAGGGCACGTTTGAAGCGCCCGCGCACGGCCACGCGCCGAATGTAGTGGTGCGCATGACCTGCTACGGCGCTCACTACCGCGGCCATATTCAGCCCGCCGCCGAGATTGAGGAAGTGGTCTGGCTTACGTACCAAGACCGCCCCCACGTATCGGCCGTCGACCAGCTGATTTTTGACTGGCTCAAAGACCAGAAACTACTGGCTGATTAATCGGTTTTGATTCTACTATGCTAAAAAACTCCAAAGGACCGGAGCTGCCCGCCTGGGTTTTCCTCCTTATTCGCTTCGGCTCACTGGCTCTGGTAGCGGTAGTTGCCTACTTCGTTTTCAGATGCAATACCTAGCTCTTGAACTGGGAAAATGAGTAAGCTTATCTCAACTGTGTAGAGGTTCAGCTACGCATGTATTTTGCTGGTTGTAGCTAAGAATGAAACTTCTAGGAGGCAAAAACTGCTTTACATCCAGTATTTTACCGGAAGTTATTGCTCACCAAGCCTCCACATAATGAAACTAATTCTTCCTTCATTGGCTGCCTTGCTGCTCGGTAGTCAGGCGTACGCGCAAGGCACTCTGAAAACGCTGCCTTACCCGCAAACCAAAAAAGTAGACACCGTTACTACCTACTTCAACACCAAAGTAGCTGACCCCTACCGCTGGCTGGAAAATGATCAGGCCGCTGACACCAAGGCGTGGGTGGAAGAGCAGAATAAAGTAACCCAGAATTATCTTGCCCAAATTCCCTACCGCGACGCCATTCGCAAGCGCCTCGAAACGCTGTGGAATTACGAGAAATACAACGCTCCCTTCAAGGAAGGGAAGTACATGTATTTCGCCAAAAACACGGGTCTGCAAAGTCAGTTTGTGCTCTACCGCCAGCTTGGCGAGGGAGGCACGCCCGAAGTATTCCTCGATCCAAACAAGTTTTCCAAGGACGGCACTACCTCGCTGGCGGGCATTAACTTCTCAAAAGATGGTAGCCTGGCCGCTTACCAAATCTCGGAAGGCGGTTCCGACTGGCGCAAGGTTATCGTGCTGAAAACGGCTGATAAATCGATTGTTGGGGACACGCTGAAAGACGTGAAGTTTTCGGGCCTGGCCTGGAAAGGCAACGACGGCTTTTACTACAGCAGCTACGATAAGCCCAAGGCGGGCAGCCAGCTGGCCGGCCTCACGCAGTATCACAAGCTGTTTTACCACAAGCTCGGCACGCCTCAAGCATCGGATAAACTCGTATTTGGCGGCGACAAAACACCGCGTCGCTACATCAATGCAAGTCTCACCGAGGACGAACGTTTCCTTGTGATTACGGCGGCTAACACCACCACCGGCAACGAGCTATATGTGCAGGATCTGAGCAAGCCTAACAGCGCGATTGTACAGATGGTGAGCGACGAGAAAAACGAGCACAATGTACTGGACAACGTGGGGGGCAAATTATACATCCACACCAACCTGAACGCGCCCAATTTCAAGGTGGTAACCGTAGATGCGGCCAACCCAAAACCCGCCAACTGGAAAGACCTGATTCCGGAGAGCAAAAACGTGCTCAGCGTTTCGACCGGCGGCGGAAAAATCTTCGCTAACTATCTGAAAGACGCCACTTCGCTGATTGAACAGTACGATATGAACGGCAAAAAAGAGCGTTCTATCGCACTGCCCTCTGTAGGTTCAGCCGACGGTTTCGATGCTAAGAAAGAAGAAAAGGTAACGTACTACACGTTCAATTCCTACATCTACCCGCCCACCATTTTCAGGTACGATATTGCCTCCGGCAAATCCACCGTTTTCAAGAAATCAGGAGTGCAGTTTGACCCGTCGAAGTACGAGTCGAAGCAGGTGTTTTACACCTCCAAAGATGGCACCAAAGTACCCATGCTCATCACGCACAAAAAGGGTCTGGTGCTGAACGGCAAAAATCCCACGCTGCTTTACGCTTATGGCGGCTTTGGCGTGAATATTACGCCCGGTTTCAGCACTTCTAATATTGTGCTGCTGGAGAACGGCGGCATCTACGCTGTGCCCAACCTGCGCGGCGGCGGCGAGTACGGCGAAACCTGGCATCAGGCCGGCACCAAGCTCAAAAAGCAGAACGTATTCGACGACTTTATTGCCGCCGCCGAATACCTAACCAAGAACAACTACACCTCCAAAGACTACCTCGCTATTTCGGGTGGCTCGAATGGCGGCTTGCTCGTGGGTGCCGTCATGACGCAGCGCCCCGATCTGTGCAAAGTTGCCTTCCCCGCGGTGGGCGTAATGGACATGCTGCGCTACAACCAGTTCACGGCCGGCGCTGGCTGGGCCTACGACTACGGCACTGCCCAGGATTCCCAGGAGATGTTTGAGTACCTCTACAAGTACTCGCCTTACCACGCCCTGAAGCCCGCCGCTTACCCCGCCACCATGGTCACCACCGCCGACCACGACGACCGGGTAGTGCCCGCGCACTCCTTCAAGTTTGGCACACGCCTACAGGAAATGCAGAAAGGCCCGGCGCCCGTGCTCATCCGCATCGAGACCAAAGCTGGTCACGGTGCCGGCCGCTCTACCGCGCAGGTTATCAGCGAGCAGACCGATAAATGGGCTTTCATGTTCCAGAATATGGGCGTGCCATACTCGGCTGCTACCAACTAGCAGCATTCAATTAAAAGCCTAAAAAAAGCCCCCCAGAAACACTTCTGGGGGCTTTTATTTATGGACAGAATCTAAAATATAGCTTTTATTTATAGCGGCTGTTTTATCTCAAATACAAATCGGCGACTACCAGCCAGGCCATTCGGTGCCATTCCTTGCATTACCACCATATACTTTCCTTGCTGATCAGAAGTGTAAAATTCGACGGTCTTATTTCCGTCAGCGGTGGTCGTCACGTTCGGATTCCAGTACAGCAGATTGCGCGCGTCTGGTAGTCGGCTTTGCTTTTCTGCGGCGGTTTCGTAGCGTGGCGAGTAAAACTCGCGCTGCCATTGCGGCCCTTCATATTCCTGCATGAGCACAGCAGGGTTGGGCTGGAAGCCGCCCAAATCGCCCTTGTACGTAGTAAAGCTTACGAGACCTTCGTACGTCATGGCGCCCTGAATATACCGACTGGTGAACACCTCTAGCTTTTGAATAGTAAGCGGATCGATGGCCATGAGTTTATTGATGTCAAACACCGGAAACCCATCCAATAGCACCATCGGGTTTTTGCTAAAAACCCCTCCATTCACATTGTCTACCACCATGAAATGAAAGCCGTCATTTCGGCGCCTGACCAGCACGCCCGGCACGTACTCCCGCATGACTTCCTCTAGTACTTTGAACCGGGTATAATCGTCCAGTTTATAGGTTTCGTTAGGCTTCCCATAAAACGAAACGCTATCAACCGCGGGTATTTTATAGGTAGAAAGCTGCTTGCGCGAGTAGGCGTTCTGCACCTGTATATGCAGGCTGCGCTTAGTCAGAGCACTACGCAAAGCCTCTGATAAAACCACCGGCGCCGCAATAGAAGCACAGTATTGTAACGAAAATGGATTCAGGATTTCCACCCGATACATGCTATCAGTCTGGGTGTTGGTTTGCACCATCAACTCCTTGGGGCCGTTCAAATTCTGCGTTTCAAACCGGACGCGGCCGCTCTCGTCGCTCGTAGCAGTGTATAGTCGGGCAAGTCGGCTGGGACTAGTTAGGTAAGCGCCTATTTTCGGCCCTGGTTTGCCAGTAAATCGGTGTACTACTCGCCCCTCAATCAAATGCCCGCTTAGCTCCGGTAAGTAGTCCAGTTTTGGTGGTGTATTCGAGAATATATCGGTCCACTGGAAGCGGCTCCAGCCGTGTGTCAGCATCAAATTATCTGCCGCTTCGGTCGCTTCGGCGCCCGTGCTGGTGAGGTAATAATTTGGGTTTTCAACAGTTCCTTTTAAATCGGATGTCAGCCACAAAACGCTGTTGATATCAGGCCCCGAATCCACCGACAAAGAGTCTAGTCGATACACAGCAAGTGACATATCAGCGGGCAAAATTTGCCCCCAGAAGTGGCAGCAGACAGCTGTAATGTCACTTTTTCCCGCGTACCGTACTGCGGCTTATCTAATGCGGCCGCAATTACCAATTGCTGTTTGGGGCGCTGAAAATATAAGCGCTCACTAAGCGGTTGTTTGCGACTATTGAACAGGGTAAAATGCGTGATACCATCCGCCAAGCCCAGCTTGTTTAACACAAATTCTCCCCGCCCATTAGCAAGACGTGTAGCTTCCGAAACAGATATTTTCTGCCCTGCGTGCCCTATCAAAAACAGCTCTTCCCCTGACCTTTCTGCTAGGTTTGAAGCCACCGTTATTCTGAGCTGGCCCTGACCTTTCTCCTCCAAACGCAGCACGTACCCCTGCGCCTGCACTGAGGGTAGTTTTCGGGTAACGCTCTCCCTGTTCGAAAACCTCAGTATGGCTGTGTATCCGGAGCCTTCTTGCGTTGGCGTAAAAGCAAACTTTCCCAAGCCGAATTTCAGCGTTTTGAACTGGGCCAGCACAGCGCCTTGCGCATCCAAAATGGTGCCCTCGGCATCCACTCCTTTGCCTGATTTATTAACGATTTTGACGGCTACTTGGCTCGTTATTCCTTTCACCAGATTGCCCCCTCCGGAAAGAATTGAATATCTAAAGCCGCAGAATCTTTGCTAGCCTTCAGCCCCAGATTTCTCCGGGTATTAACGATGGTGACCGGCGTGTACGAATAAAAATCGGGGCTGAAGTTCTTCATCCAGCTCGTGTAGGCTCGCACTACATAGTTGCCAGACGTCAGCGAAGCCGGCAAAGAAAAGGAGCCGCTGCCAACTGCATTCAGCAAACTCACCTTTGCCTGCAACACTGGCTTTCGCTCCTTATCCAGCACTTCTACATACGCTATTTTACTAAGTGACAAAGGCTTGTGATAGGTACCATCCACAGCGTTTATCTTAAACCATACTATCTCTCCGCTCACATAAAAAGGGCGGTCTACATGCACATACAATTTCTCCTGCAGCGTCTGCTGGCTGTAGACATCAAACTGCGTTTGTATGCTTTTGAGCGAATTTGTTTGGCCGTATAATCTGCCGCTGCTTAGTGCCCAAACGCAGGCAGCAAACAGAATAGCTTTAGGTGTTTTCATCTTACGTAACGGCGGAAGGCGAGCAGGCTAGACTTGGAATTGGTTTGTAGTGCAGACTTTATTTACTACTTCCAAAACGCAGGCCTGACATTGGTGCCGCGCTTGCGGCAATCCACGCAATCAGCAATGGAATAAAGATATCCGCCGCCCTCAAGCCTGTCGATAGGAATAAAATCGCCGGTCCGGAAAAAGTCTTCCATGGCGGGCGTGGGGGCTTTATTGTGTCGGGGCGGCCGCAATCCTGCTCATAACCGGTGAGAGACACCCAGCTTTGCGGTAACTGGCGGCGCTCGATGAAAATGCGCTTCTCCGTGACCGATTGCACGCCTATGTAGCCAATAACCGGCTCGGTTGCGTCGGCGATATTGCGCACGTTGCCGGTGAGCTGGCTGGGCTGCGGGTCGAAGATGGTACCAATATTCTCGGTGTTTTTTTGCAGCAGCTCCCAATAGGCAAATTCCTCCGCGCTCAGCGCATACTGCTTTACCAGGATGCTGTATTTGTACCGCAGCTTCGTAGAGCTGGGGGAACTAGCGTGAGCGGATAATCGGCCACCACATTCTGACTCAGGGCTAAGGTGCTGCCCAGCTTTATGGCCGAGGACTGCTCGGTCTTCCAGCAATAATAGATGTCTCCGTTGAAGCGGAAGTCAAGTCTGCCGTTGCGGTATTCCAAAAAGGAGCGGAAAGCCGACGTAAACTCCCACGTCTCGTCGTAGTCCCAGCGGTAGAAGCGGGTGGCCTCGTTATCGTCGTGGGTATTCACATACACCTGCACGCCCTGGGCGCTGGCTGTCCACGTTACGGAATCGATGGGCGGAGTCGTTTTGGCAGCTGCGTAATCGGAGGCATAATCCCGCCGCGCCTGCGTCCGGAAAAACAGCCGGTACCGCTTGGCTGGAATCAGCGCCAAAGAAGTGGAAGTATAAGTGCCGGGGCCGTTTCGGTTAAGGCATAGCGCGGCCCGGCCTCCTCTTCAATAAAAACAGCGGCTTTGGCCTCGGCGGGCGGGGGCGCGGTGCTGATCAGGTTGTCGGTGCGCGAGAGGCGAATGGTCGTTACGCCGCTACTGTTGATGGTGCCATCCACCACCAGGTAGTTTTCGGCCGAGGCAATAACCTCAGGCTCGAAGGTGTCGATGCAGCCCGCAAGCGTCAGGAGCACTGCTCCCAGCCCGGCCCGGTATAGCAGGTGTAAAAAGCAGCGCATCTAGAATTTGAAGTTGTAGGTAACGGTAGGAATGGGCTGGCCAAAAATGGCTAGCTGATACCCCTTTATCTGCCCGTTCTCGGATTTGAAATAAATGGAATACGGGTTTTTGCGCCCCGTCAGGTTGTACACCGAAACCGTCCAGGAGCTGTGAGCCAGTTTTTTGACTTTGTGGCTGCCCTCAATGTTCAGGGCAAAGTCGGCGCGGTAGTAATCGGGCACGCGGTACTCGTTGCGCTCGGAATAAAACACCCGGGTTGAGCCGTTGGCCACGTACTTGGCCAGCGGCAGGGTAATAGGCCGGCCGGTGCTGTAATTAACGTTCAGCGAGGCGCTGAAGCGGCGGCTAAACCGGTAGTTGCCTACCAGCGTGGCGTCGTGCGGCTTGTCGAAGTTGCTGGGGTAAAATTGCCCCCCATTGATCATATCGCCAGTGGTGCCCAGATTTACCTGCACCAGGGAGCGGGAATAGGTGTAGCTCACCCACCCATTGAGCTTGCCCGTCAGCTTGCGCACCATCACCTCCACGCCGTAGGCTTTGCCCTCGGCATTTACCACGTCCGTCTCGATGTGCGGATTCAGGAGCAGGGTGGCGCCGCTTTTATAGTCCAGAAAGTCGTGCATCACCCGATAATAGGTTTCCACAGAGGTCTCGATGGTGTTGTTTTTAAAGTTGCGGTAATAGCCTAAGGAGGCTTGATCTCCGACTTGTGGCCGAATATTACTGTCGCTTAGCTTCCAGCTATCCGTGGGCGACATAGACGCCGTATTCGACAGCATATGAATGTACTGGCGCATGCGGTTGACGCTCAGCTTCACCGATGATTTGTCGGACAGCGCGTACTTGGCCGACAGGCGGTATTCGGGGCCGTGGTAGGTAGCCAGCACATTGCCTTTGCCCACCCGAAGCGTATCGGTTATCGTATTCACCGACTTCGACACACCCGGCAAGTACGCATACACTTCTCTGGGGCCCAGGGCATTATACAAGGAATAGCGCAAGCCAACCGACACCGACAGGCGCGGGGTAAGCGTAATCAGGTCGGAAACGTAGAGGGCGCTTTCCAGCGCCTGCTCGCGGGCCAGCGTGTTCGGCAATATCAACGATTCGCCCCCCACGGGTGAAAAGCTGCCCGGCGACACATTGTACAGAATGGTGCTGGCGCCAAAGTCAATGGTGTGCTTGGCGCTGGGCAAATAGCTAAAATCAGCCTGGGTGTTTAGCTGCCTGATATTGTAGCGGAGGCGCGCATTGGTTACCGGATTATCCTGGCTTGAAATATTGTACTGATACTGGCTGTAAGCGCTGGTAAGCACGCCGTACAGGCGGTTGTTGAACGTGTGCCGCCATTTCAAGCTGGCCGTGGTGTTCTCGTATTGATACACACTGTCGCTGGCCAGCTGAAACTCATCCCGGCTCCGGTACCCGGTGAGGTAGAGCGAGTTCTTATCATTTATCTCGTGGCTGATGTGGGCGTTCAAATCGTAGAAAGCTGCGGAACTTTGCTTGAGCTTGCTGTTCGACAGCCGCTTCAGAATCCAGTTGGAATAGCTGGTTCGCCCGCTCAGCAGGAAAGCGCTTTTGTCTTTTATAATTGGCCCTTCAAAAGCCAGCCGGCTGGTGAGCAGACCAATGCCGCCGGAGCCCGCAAACTTCTTTTTGTTGCCGTCGCGCGTGGCGATGTCCAGCACCGACGACAAGCGCCCGCCAAACTTGGCCGGCACGGTGCCTTTGTACAGCTCCACCGTCTTCAGAATATCAGGATTGAAAGCCGAAAAGAACCCAAATAAGTGGGACGGATTATAGATGGTTGCGTCGTTGAACAAGATCAGATTCTGGTCGGTGGAGCCGCCGCGCACGTTGAGCCCGGTGCTGCCCTCTCCCACCGATTTCACCCCCGGCAGCGTGAGCACGATGCGCAGAATATCCGTCTCGCCAAAAGCGGTGGGCACCTGCCGCATGGTTTTGATATCGAGCCGCTCAAGGCCCATCTGCATGCCGGCTACGTTTTTGTCTTTCTCGGCTTCCACTACCACCTCCCGGAGCGTGGTAATGTCTTCTTCCACCTCAATATCAAGCTTGCCATCGGCCTGAAGCACGATCTGGCGCTTGGTATTTTTTACGCCTACTCCTCTGATTTTCAGCTCGTGCCTGCCCACGGGCAGCGTGAGCGAGTAATAGCCAAACTGATCGGTGGCGGCACCGATGGAGGGCGACTCAATAAACACCGACGCCCCGATTACCGGCTCACCCGATTTGCTGTCGCGCACGTGTCCGGCCAGCGTGGCGTTGCCCTTTGTAGTCGCGCCGCCGCTCCTCCCGATTTCGTAGACTTTCAATTGCAGCGTCGCCGCCGAAACTGGTTTCTTGCCGGCATCCTCTTCATCGGGGTCAGTGGCGGCCAGATTATCGGCGGGCTCCTTGCTGAAATAGCCGGGGGCAATTCGGTGGCTATTTGCGTGCCGGAGGTGATGTACACGCGCTTTTCGGCGTCGATGGCGAACCGCAGGTCTGTGCCCTTCAGCACCAGATCCAATACCTCTGCCAAGGGTCGCTGCTGTAGCTGAGCGTTGATGACCACGCTATCGACCGAGGCAGGGTTGAAGTAAAACCGATAGGGCGTTTTTGCTTCTACCGATTTGGCGAAAGTTTCAAAGTCTGCCCTTTCAAAACTTCCGCTGATTAAGGGCGCTGAATCCTGCGCGTAACCTGCTACTACAGTAAATAAAAGAAGGCAGAGCAGAATAATCCGGCTAACTAATTTCATTTAAAATTACTTAGCGCTTCTTGAGAAAATAGACTTATTTCCACTAATAAGTTCGTTTAGATTATTTGACTCTACAGTGAATTATAATAGTTAACCAGCTCGATAATAGCTGCTTCCTGACTGCTTTTTTTAAACTTCAGCTTATGCTGCCGGGCGTAGCTATCCAGGGCCGTTTTCTTGTCGCTTAACAGACGCACAATGGATTGGCGGGACGTCACGGGATGAAACTCATTGTTTTTTTGAAGGTAGAATTTAGCTTCTTCCAGGTAGCTTCCTTCTAAGCCGTAAAGACCGCGCCTAGTCAGTATTTTTTTCGTCCTCTTTGCCAACACTTTTGCGTTTCCATCTACCAGCAGATCGTAGTAGCCGGTTGGTATAGAATAGCGTGCTGAATCGCGCTGTATAAGGCGCGTGAACGTGTGTCCATCGATTATAAAATACTGCACGTTGTCATCTACCAGTCTGAATTGCAGCGGATTTGTCGGCGGCTGAATTACCACCTGATCCAGCTTCATATCATAGAGCAGCGGAACCTTGGTATAGGCCGTGCCGTGGTAATAAACGGTCCCGATTTGTTGTTTGCCAGTGCCAAAATACTGGTTGCCTTTCATGTAAGGCTTGTTATAATCAAGGTATTCCGGGCCCGTGTACAGCAGCGAGTTATCCCCTATTGCCTTCGCGTAGCGCAGGGTTGCGGCTTCAACTGCCGTTGCCACCGCGCCGCTGTCGGCGGGGCTAATCTGTTGGCTGAAAGCGGGCAGAGATGACAGCACTACTACCCCAACGGCGGCCAGCAGCGTAAATCTGATTTTCATAAATAGCTTATAAAGGCATTGCTGCGGCCAACTTCACGCTGCTCCCAGGCTTGTCGCTTCCATAAAGTTTGGAGGTACTAAATATATGGATAATTCCGCGCTAGCTTAACTGTAGGCGCGTGTTGTGGCTCAATATTACCTCTCACAAGTCAACCACGAATCAGTGGAAAGAAGGACAGCGGCAAGCGGCTAGCTGGTTCGCTTCTTCGCAAGTTACCAGAGCTTAAAAAAGCCCCCAGAAGTGTTTCTGGGGGCTTTTTTAGGCAGTAGTTAAGCAGGTTCACCCGGCTTATCTGCTGCTGGGCTCTGCCACCTTCACAACTGCTTTGCCCGTGTTTTCACCGTGAAACAGGCCTAGGAAAGCGGCCGGCAGCTGGTCGAAGCCTTCGGTGACGGTTTCCTGATACTTTAAATGGCCCTGCTGATACCATTCGGAGAGCTGCTGCATAGCTTCCGGCCACCGGGGCAGATAGTCACTGACTATGAAGCCTTGCAGGCGCGAGCTGGTCACGAGCAGCTTGCCTTCGGGGCGCGGCCCCACGGGCGCTTCCGTGGCATTGTAGTTCGAAATCTGGCCGCAGAGAGCAATGCGCGCGTGCTTGTTGAGCAGGTTATACACCGCGTCGCTGATGGTGCCGCCCACGTTATCGAAGTAGCAATCCACGCCGTTGGGAGCGGCGGCGGCCAAGGCCTGGGCTATGTCGGGCGTGGTTTTGTAGTTGATGGTTTCGTCGAAGCCCAGCTCTTTGAGATAGGCCAGTTTTTGGTCGGAGCCGGCAATGCCGATCACGCGGCAGCCTTTGATTTTGGCTATTTGCCCCACCACAATACCCACGGCTCCGGCGGCGCCCGATACCACCACGGTTTCGCCGGCTTTGGGCTGACAGATATCCAGCAGCCCGAAATAAGCCGTGATGCCCGGCATTCCGAGCAGGCCCAGGTAGTAGCTCAGCGGCGCCTGATCTGCCGGAATCGGCTGCAAGCCGCGCCCGTCCGACAGGCTGTACTCCTGCCAGGGCAGCGAACCTACCACCACGCTGCCCACCGGTAGCTTCGGATGCTGGCTTTCCACCACTTCGGCTACCATTCCTCCCTCCATGGGCTGTCCAACCTCAAACGGGGGCACGTATGATTTGCCCTCATTCATGCGGCCGCGCATGTACGGATCAACGGAAACATAAAGCGCCTTCAGCAACACCTGACCCTGCTGAGGTAAGGGCACGTCGATAGTTTTGAAGGTAAACTGAGCCGCCGTTGGCTCACCTTTCGGGCGGCTGGCGAAGAGAATAGTTTGGGTTTGCATAGCAGATCAGAGGGAGCGGAAAAATTCGAAAAAAGCCCCCCACTAGCATCTTTACGGCAGATGCGCCCTTGCAGGCGAATACTTAATCAAACCAGCGCTGCGCAGTTGTGGTAGCAGCACTTGCTAGGCAGTGCTCAGTTAATGACTTACAAAAAAAGCCCCCAGAGACATTCTAGGGCCTTTTTTGTAACTAGAGTTCAAAGTTACAGGGCGTTTAGCTTCAGCAGCGCTCTGTCTTCTGCTGTAACATCAACCAAGGCGTACCGCTTCTGATTAGTAATTTCTATCTCATCTAATGCATCTACCATATCCTTGTATTTAGCATTAGCAGTCATCTTGAGATACACTACAGCAGTCGGGTTCACTCGCTGCAAATCAAGCAACACTTTCCTTAGTCCCTCCGGCCCGAGATTGGTAGTGTGCAGCTCTGGTCGTTCTCCAAAATCGCTATTTAGCCCAAAGAAATGATAGGCTTGGCCATTCTGACCTATAATCACAGTTAATACACTCCTACAAACAATCCCACCAAGCCTGTCTCCGCTACACGTAGGGCGCACAGGCGTGGCTAGCTTTATCATTGAGGGCTTAGCAAACTCACCCGCCATAATAAAAAACGTTACCAGCAGAAACCCCAACCCCACCATAGGAGTCATATCGGGCAGGAGCTTGCTACCGGATCGGCGGCCAGGCTTGCGGCGGTTTAGTGGGTTGTTGATGTTATCAGCCATAAAACAGCGGGACATAGTGGAATGCTAATGTAGCAACGCCGCTGTCTTCGTTCTTATTGCTGCGCCACTTTCCTGCGTGTTCTACTGCGCTATCGAGGCAATCAGCTTCGTATCGGCCCAATGCCAGGCTTTATCCAGCTCTTGCTTGATTTGCTGCGCTTTGGCCTTGTTGCCCGCGCCAAGATAGGCCTGATATAGCCCCGACAACGCCCAGCCATTGTGCGGCAGCCGCTCCAAATCCTGCTCATAGACCGCAATGGCCTCTTTGTATTGCTTATCGGCGAGCAGCACGGCGCCCAGCTGGTGCCGAACGGAGAAAAACCAATCGGGGGGCTCATTGTATTTGAGCGCATCTTCCAGCACTACGGCTTCGCGGAGCACGGCAATACTTTGGGCATGTTTGCCTTCGCCGTGTAGAATGGCGCCATCTAGCTCACGTTGGGCAATGTCGGTGATGGCGCGCATGGAGTTGATGCCAAACAGAACCGCCTTTAAGGTGGTATCCTGGCCGAGCACGCGCAGCTGTTCCAGCTCGCGGCGCGCATTTACGGTGTTCTTCTTACCGACCCACGCCATACCACGCGCATAGTGCCGAATGGCTTGCGGATACACCAGCGTTGTATCGAAGTTTTTCATGGCCAGCACCTCATCCCAGCGCCCAAACTTTACGGCCACATTGTAAGGAATAGTGTAAAAATGCTGCAATGACGGCCCCAGCACTGTGTTTTTCATCAGCGGCTTACTTACGTGGGCAGCCAGCTTGGCGGCTCCGCGCAGGGCCAACCGGCTGTTGCCCTCCAGCGTAGCCGTGGCCGTCAGGAAGTGGTAGTTGTGCGGATGATAAGCCAGCGGATAAGCGCCCTGGGCGTGGCAGGCGGCCGTGTAGCTGCTGTCGGCCTGTAGCGCTTCAAGATTAGCGAGGGTACCCTGGTGGTAAGCGCCGGTTCGGATATAGGTGTGCGAAGGCATGTGCAACAGATGCCCCGCGCCGGGCACTAGGTGAGTCAGCAGGTCGGCGCTTTTATTGGCCGCTTCGGGATGGGTAGACGCCTCGGTGGCGTGAATGTAGAAATGGTTGGCGCCGGCGTGGTTTGGATGACGCTTCAGCACTTGCTCCAAGGTGCTCACAATTTCGGCGGTCCAGGGCTGGGGCTGGCCGTTTTTCTGCCAGATGTCCCACGGGTGCAGGTTCATCACGGCCTCGGCATACATGGCCCCAATATCCGGGTCATCAGGAAATTGCTGATACACCATTTTTAGGGCCGCTGCATAGGCTTGGTCGTAACCAGACCGATCAGCGACCGGAGCGGGCGGGTAGCGCTTCACCAACGCCCCAATAAGCGCCTGCTCTTTCGGACTGGCAGTTGCCGCCAGCCGCTGCGCCTTCTGCACCGCCTGATATGCCCGGCTGAAATTGTCGGGCTCCATGCCCGCGTTATAGTTGGGGCCCAGCACGTAGCTAAAGCCCCAGTAGCCCATCGCGCAGGTAGAATCCTGACGGGTGACTTCGTGAAACGAGCGGGCTGCCTCGGCATGGTTGAACCCGTAAGCCAGCATCAGTCCTTGGTTGAAGTACTTAATGGCTTCCGGGTTTTTAGAACTGATCGGGAAGGCAATTCCTTCTAAACCAGGCAGCTGGGGGCTTTTTTGCCTGAGGCGTACCAAGCCGTATCTACTACCACGGGCGGCGCGCACATGGTAACCGAAACGGGCTGCGAGGCCGGGGAAACCCGGCGGGCGGTCTGCTCCTTGGTGGTGCAGCCAGCCCCTATTCCCAGCACGACAAGACCGACAGAAACAGTATATCTCAGCATACAATTGCTTGTTAAAATGAGACATGCCCGGAGGCTGCACAGCCATTTGCGCCGCTGGGGGCTTTTTCAGCATCCGCCGAACGCGCGTTCCTGAAGTCAGCGAAACAATCCTCTGTTGCTCAGCAGCGAATGACGTATTATTAAGTTACGAAACCTCGTAATTATCTGCAACAGAGCGCACTGCAAACTATGCAGCTTCTGCCCCCGAATCACGCGGAAAGGTGCTTGCGCCATCCGGCTAACCCGCAGACCGGCTAACGCACCCCGTATGGTGGAGCTTGCAACTGCCCTGTTTCTTCTCTAGCTTACTACTACAACGTCCACGCGCTCTGCTTGCCGGCGGCTTTGCCTTCGTAGCGCGGGGCTTGCGACAGCCGACGCCCGCTGTCATTCATTTGCTCGCTTTTCTCCTGACTATGATTGTTCGAGAAACGCCCTCCAGCTTTACCTGCATCGGCCAGCACGACCACGCACATATTTCCGGGGTTATGGCAGATCATTGGCTGGGCGTGTATTTTGGCGATGCATCGCGGCGGGATGATGTGACGCTGGCCGTGTATGAGCACGACCGGGCCTGGATTCCACTGGATGCCGAGCCGCTCTGGAACGAACAGACACAGGCGCCCTACTCCTTTCTCGACTTCCCGCCCGCACCCCGCCTCCATCACTACGAGCAGGGCATCACGGAGCTGGAAAACCTTTCGCCTTACGCTGGCCTGCTGTCCAGCCTGCACTACACTGGCTTTCCTGAAATGGCCAAACTAGCGGCGGGTCGAGAGTTTTTGCAACAGGAAGCAGGCCGCCAGCAGCGGCTCCGGCGGCAGTTGGGAATCAATGCCTCAGGGCAGACCACCCTCGATTTTCATGTGCAGCTGCTTAAGTTTCTCGACCGGTTGTCATTGTACCTGTGCATGAACGAGCCGGGCGCCGACAAAGAACACGAGCACCCGTGGTACAAAGGCGGCATTCCCTTCTCCGACTACTTCGACTTCACCGACCACCAGCTGATTCAAACCAAATGGGCTTCCAGGACCCAGGTGCAGGTCGTGCCGTTTCCCTTCGATGAGGCCTTTTGCGTGACGCTGCCTTGTAAAGAGCTGCGCAAAAACGAGTTGGCAGACGTTGGCTTAGCGGAGTGCTTTCAGCGTGCTCCCATCCAGAAACTGCCGGTCTGGATTACGGAATAAATATCTAGGTCAAACCAATGCCTGGGGGGCTTTTTTGCTCACTTCGTTGGCTAAAGGGAAAGGTGGCGTGGTTCGCAAAAAATCTAATCTCCCTTTTACAATCCTAAACTGAGTCTATTGAAGCAGGGAAAAGTAGCTTAAAGGCCAAAATACTACTCATAAACGCTAGCATATTTCCGACACCAGAAGCCACCTTTCTCAAATTACTTTGTCTGTTTATCAGTAACTTAAGGTTTAATAATTCACACTAACCCCTTTCAATTATGAACGACCAAACCGCTTTAATTACTGGTGCCTCCAGCGGCATTGGTTTCGAGCTGGCCCGGTGCTTCGCGCGCGACGATTACCGCGTCGTGCTGGTTGCCCGCCACCTCGATGAGTTGAAGGAGGCTGCCCGCCTGCTTCATCAGGAATTCGGAGGTGTTGACATTGTACTGCTGCCCTTCGACCTGAGCCATCCGCAAACCCCGGAGCTGATTTTTGCCGAAACCAACGAGCGGGGTCTGCAAATTGATGCGTTGGTAAACGATGCCGGCTTCGGCGAAACCGGCTACTTCACCGACACTGATATGGATACTGAGCTGAACATGATTCAGGTGAATGCGGCCGCGCTCGTGCACCTGACCAAGCTGTATCTGCGCGGTATGGTGGAGCGCAACTACGGCCGCATTTTGCAGCTGGGTTCTATTGCTTCGTTCTCGCCCAGCCCCTGCCAGGCCGTGTACGCCGCCACCAAGGCCTTCGTACTCAGCTTCACCGAGGCCGTGCAGCACGAGCTGAAGCAGCAGAAGTCGGCCGTTACGATGACCATTCTGTGCCCACCGCCCACCGATACCAATTTCTTCCACGTGGCTCACGCCGAGCATACCCGCGCCGCCAGCCACCCTGCTTCGGCCCGCGAAGTGGCCGAAGGAGGCTACGACGACATGATGGAGGGCGAAGCCCGCTCGCTGCCCACCGTCAGCGCCAAATTCAACTTTTTCTCCAGCCTGGTTCTCCCCGATTCTATGCTGGCCACCCTGATGAACACGCAGTTACAAAGTGCCAGACGCTAAACCATCCCTCCGCTGAAAACGCCTCCCAACCAATTCGGCCGGGGGCGTTTTTATTTGTACCAAAGGCTCACCCTAGCCTGCACCTCACTACCTACTATTTGAAAATAATGGATACCGATACCCCGCGCGTTTTTTCTGCCGATACCGAGGAGGCCTTATGGCAGCAGGTGACTGCCGATATTAATCAGCAAAGCGAGCTGTTTGAATACGATGCAGAGCTGGTGCAGGCGGGCTACCACATCCGCATGGCCATCGAGATTGACCTGGGGGGCGGTTTTGAGGGTGGTTTTGAAACCACGGCGTTTACCGCTTTAGTCCCCAACCACACGCCTCTGCGCTTTTCCATGCATGAGCAGGATTGGGTGCATGAGATTGGCAAATTACTCGGCCTCACTGACATAGAGCTGGGCGACCCGGAGCTGGACGCTACCTTTATCATCACCACCAACAGCGCCGAGGTGCTCCGCGACCTGCTGCTTTCCGACCCCGAGCTGCGCCAAACGCTGCTGCGCCACTCCACGGCGCGCCTGGCTCTTGCACCCACCTCCGAAAGCCCTGCCGCCGAGGTTTATCTGATGTTCACCAAGGACGCCGCCATCATAGATCCGGCCGAGCTGCGCGCAGTCTATCATCTCATGATCAGCTTGTTGCAGAAGATAGCCTCCCTGCCCATCCCCGCTCCCGACGCGCCGGTTCAGTAAGCGCTACCTGTATTTCCAGCTGCTTTTGCTCCCCTTGACCAGGAAGCTGACTGGTTATGCACTAGGCTGATCTGCTGTGAGCTGAACAAGCTGTATAAACCACTCGCGTGTATTGACTAAAGTGGGTTGAAAGGATAATTTAGCAGTATATCCTCTCCGCTATGGTCTCTTTTCTTCCCACTCCTGTTGTCAATACTGTCGCTGTTGGTTTCAGCCTTTTGCTTGGGTTGCATCATTCAGCAGCATTGCCTCCCGTTAGCCCTAGTATTTCAGTTAGTACTTCTTTGCCAGCGGCTAGCACCCTGTCTACGCCGGCGCCAAGCTACACGGTCATCGACCTGATGCCGGACTTCTGGAAGTTCTGGCAACAAGCCCAGGGCAAAGATGAGCAAACGCAGGTGCAGCTGTTCCGGCAGCTGGTCTCGAATCCTCATCCCGAAGTGTACAATAACAACGTACTCGGCGGCAGCCCCGACAAAACGTTTGATGACGACCTGCCGCAACGCTACCCGAAAATACTGGCTCTGGTGCAGCCCAGAATGGCCATCGTGGAGCGCCTGTCGAAGCAAATTGGCAAGGATCTGCCGCGCTACGAAAGCCGCTTCCGCCAGACCTTTCCCGACCTGAACTATACCGGCCGCATCTACTTCATGTATTCGCTGGGGGGCTTTGATGGCGGCACGCGCACCATAGAAGGCAAGCAGGCCTTGCTGTTTGGCCTCGATATGATGGCGTACGTGTATGGCGACGAAGCCGACCCCGAGCCCTTCTTCGACCACGAGCTATTCCATGTGTACCACTCGCAGTTTATGGAAGAAAATGACCAGCTCATCGCAGCGCTGTGGCGTGAGGGGCTGGCTACCTACGTGGCGCATGCTCTGAATCCCAAAGCTGCGGGTGTCGGTTTGTTTGGGCTGCCGCGCAACACCCCTGCGCGCACCCAAGCCGATTTGCCCCGCTACGCCCGGGAGCTGCACGCGGTATTAGGCTCCACTTCCAGCGAAGAGTATGCCCGCTACTTTTTGGGTGGGCGAGATGAACAAGCGCCTACGCCGGCCCGCTCTGGCTACTACATCGGCTACCTCGTAGCCGAAAAGCTGGCCAGGAAGCACTCGTTGCAGGAGTTAGCCCACGCCCCGTTAAGTAAGCTTCGCCCCGAGATAGAGCAGGCCCTAACCGAGCTGGAAACCCAGGCAGCCACTAAATAGCGCTTATGCAGGATTGCAGGCAATAAAAGCCCCCCAGCTTTTTAGGTAGCCGCAGGATCCGGGCTTGTGCTGCTTGCAGGCGTCACGTTTAGTATTTTCTGTAGCTCCTGCGCGTTCAGCACGCCGGCCCCACCAATGCCGTTGTTGAAGTAGATGTAGGCCTCCTTCACCGTGGGCTCAGCCTGAATTTCCTGGGCCACGCGCTGCAAAAACGCTTCATCGTACGGCGATGTGTACAGCACCGGCACACCATGAAAGCGGTAGTATACCTGCGGCGTGTTTACGATTACTTCATCGGGCAATGCGGCCGGGTAGCTTTGCCCGCAAAATGTGATGCCGTGACGCGTCAGCGCCCGCAGAATTTCGCCTTCCCACCAGCTTGGGTGCCGAAACTCCACCACGTTATGAAAATCAGGATCCAGCAGCTCCAGCATGCGCCCCAGCAATTCCTCGGTGTAGGCGGCTTTGGGGGCAATTGAAACAGAACCGGCCCCAGCTTTTCGCCTAGACCTTCGCGCACCGTGCCGTAGAAGTCGGCCAGCACGGGCGCCGCTTCGGCGTTGAACTTCTTGTAGTGCGTAACGGTGCGGGGGGCTTTTACGGCAAACCGAAAATCGGCCGGGCTCTGCCCAAACCAAGTTTCGAAGACCTTCAGCTCCGGCATGCGGTAGAAGGTCACGTTGACTTCCAGGGTATTAAAATGGGTGCAGTAATACGCAAACCACTTGCGCGGCGGCAGACCTTCAGGATAAAAAACGCCTTTCCAGTCGCGGTAGGAAAAGCCGGAGCAGCCAATGTAGTACGCGGGCATAACGGACAGAGTAGATAAGGTTGGCTTCTACGTAATTGCTGCGCTGTTACTCATCATTTGCCGATAGATTACCCGCCTCCCGTTTCCATCGGGCGCTCGTGCCGCTGGAGCGTTACGCCCTCGTTTAGCTTTGCCCTGAATTGAATGCTGGGGGCTTTTTCATCGAAAAATACTCAGCCATTTACCAGCCTCCCCCGTAAAACTCACGGCTGAGACAAGCGAAAATCATCTATTTTCAGATTATACTTAAGCTGTTCATCCACGCCGACAGGTAACTCATGAAATGAGCCCCTCAACGGGTTACCCTACTGAAACGCTGTTTTGAGTTAGTTGTCAAAGGATAAGCATGCGGTAGAGACGCAATATTTTGCGTCTCGCCGTTGCGAATGCGAGGCCGATGTCGTTCAACGACGAGACGCAAAATATTGCGTTTCGTCGTTGTTCTAATCAAATGGCTACTTTGTTTTTGCGCCCTGAGTTTATACACAGCAATTCATAAATAAACTCTCAGTCAGTAAACCCGCTGCGCTGAGTTATTAACCTGACCACATCATGGCAGACGATAATCCGGAAATCAACCTTTCAGAAGCAGGCGGCAGTCATAATGAGGCTCGGCGCACCTTTCTCAAACAATCCTCCCTGCTCACGGCTATGACGTTTGCGCCCGGCCCTATTGTGCAGGCCGCCGCAGCCCAATTCGACGAAAAAGTAGCAGCCGCTTTCGAGAAAGTGCCGCTGAAGCTGGAAGTGAACGGCGTAAAGCACAAGCTCTCCGTAGAGCCGCGCACCACCCTGCTCGACCTGCTGCGCGAACAGCTCCACCTCACCGGCACCAAGAAAGGCTGCGACTACGGACAGTGCGGCGCCTGCACGGTGCATGTAGATGGCAACCGCATCAACAGCTGCCTGACCCTGGCTGTGATGCAGGAAGGCCGCAAGATCACGACCATTGAGGGCTTGGCCAACGGCGACAACCTGCACCCCATGCAGGAAGCATTCCTGAAGCATGATGGCTTTCAGTGCGGCTACTGCACGCCCGGCCAGATTATGTCGGCGGTAGCTTGCATACGCGAGGGCCACGCCAACTCGGAGGGGGAAATCCGGGAGTTTATGAGCGGCAATATCTGCCGGTGTGGGGCCTACTCCAATATTGTGGCGGCCATTCAGGAAGTGAAAAACGGCGGCCAGAAGGTCTAACAGCGCAGCTATGAACCAGTTTCAATACGTACGGCCGACCAAGCAGAAAGCCGCCATCGACGCCCTGGCCAAAGACGCCAACGCCCAGTTTATTGCCGGCGGCACCAACCTGCTGGATTTGATGAAGCGCGGCGTAATTGCCTCCCAGAAGCTCATCGACATCAACCGGCTCCCGCTCACCAAAATTGAGAGTCAGAACGGCAGCCTTCGCATCGGCGCGCTGGCCCTGAACGGCCCTGTGGCCGAGGACAGGCTGGTGCTGGAGCGTCAGCCGCTGCTGGCCCAGGCCCTGAGTGCTGGTGCTTCGGCCCAGCTGCGCAACATGGCCACCGTGGGGGGCAATATGTTGCAGCGCACCCGCTGCCCCTACTTCTACGACACGGCCATGCCCTGCAACAAGCGCGAGCCCGGCACCGGCTGCGGCGCCCTGGAAGGCATCAACCGTATGCACGCCATTTTTGGCTTCTCGGATAAATGCATCGCTGTGCACCCCTCCGACATGAGCGTGGCCCTAGTGGCCCTGGACGCCACGGTGCTAGTCAGCGGCCCCAAAGGCGACCGGCGCATTCCCTTCAACGACTTCCACCGCCTGCCCGGCGACACGCCCCAAAAAGACACCAACCTCGAACAAGGCGAGCTAATCACAGCCGTGGAAATTCCAGATGCTCCTTTCACCAAGCACGTGAGCTACTACAAGGTACGTGAGCGGGCCTCCTACGCTTTCGCGCTGGTATCGGCCGCCGCTGCGCTGGAGTTGGATGGCACTACCATTAAATCGGCGCGGCTGGCCATGGGCGGCGTGGCGCACAAGCCCTGGCGCCTGACGGCGGCCGAGCAAGTATTAGTAGGCAAGCCCGCCACCGAGGAAACTTTCCGGCAAGCCGCAGAAGTAGCCATGCAAGGCGCTAAAGCCTTCAAGCACAACGCCTACAAGCTAAAGCTGGGGCCTAATACCATTATTCAGGCACTGAAAACCGCCGCGGCCGCTTAAGCCCTCTCGTATTTATGAAAACGCCAGAAAAGCAAATCGGAGCGCGGATGAACCGGGTGGATGGCCGCCAGAAAGTGACCGGCGCCGCTACCTACTCGGCCGAATACCAGCTGCCGGGTATCACCTACGCCGTGCTGGTGGGCAGCACCATCACCAAGGGCCGTATTACGTCCATCGACACCAAGGCGGCCGAACGGGCGCCGGGGGTGTTGGCCGTCATCACCCACTTCAACTCCCCCAAGGTGCCGGGCTTCGACACGGCGGGCAAGGATCCCTCGCAGCCAGCCACAGTGGGTGGCCCTATTAAGGTGTTCAAGGACGACAAAATCCGCTTTAATGACCAGCCTATTGCTATTGTTGTTGCCGATTCTTTGGAGCGGGCGCGTTTCGCTGCGGGCCTGGTAAAGGGGCAATACGCCCAGGAAAAGCACCAAACAAGCCTTGAAGCCGCCAAGTCGCAGGCTTTCCTGCCCACTTCCGCGAAGAAGAACCCGAAGCACCCCATGAATGACTACCAGCGCGGTCAGGTGGATGCCTATAAAACCGGCGCTATCAAGCTGGAAAGCGAGTACGTGGTGCCCACCGAGGTGCACCAGCCTATGGAGTTGCAGGCCATTACGGCTCACTGGGAGGCCCCCGACCGACTCACGATTTACGACAAGACCCAGGGCACGATGGCTACGCGCCGCGACTTTGCCCGCGAGTGGGGCTTGCCCGAGGAAAACGTGAAGGTGATTGCCACGTATGTGGGCGGCGCCTTTGGTAATGCCCTGCACAGCTGGCAGCACGAGTCGGCTGCCATCATTGCGGCCCGGGTGGTGAACCGACCCGTGAAGCTGATGCTCACCCGCGAGCAGATGTTTACCATGGTAGGCTACCGGCCCTATACTTGGCAGAAGCTGGGCATGAGCGCGACGCCTGACGGCAAAATCACGGCCATCACCCACGAGGCTATCGGCCAGACCTCTACTTTCGAAGAGTTTACGGAGTCGACGCTGGCGCAGACGCGCATGATGTATGAGTCACCCAACCTGACCACGCGTTACCGCATTGCCTCCCTGGACGTGAACTCGCCCATCTGGATGCGCGGCCCCGGCGAGGCTACCGGGGCGTTTGCCCTGGAGTCGGCCATGGACGAAATGGCCCACCTACTCAACATCGACCCCCTGGAGTTCCGCCTGCGCAACTACACTGAGCAGGACCCGGAGAAAAACCGGCCCTGGTCGAGTAAGTTTCTGAAGGAATGCTACCAACTCGGTGCCGAGCGCGTTGGCTGGAACAAGCGGCAGCTCAAACCCGGCTCGCTGCGCGACGGCGACTGGCTTATCGGCTACGGTATGGGTGTGGGCACGTTTGGGGCGCACCGGGGCTCCTCTAAAGCCAACATCCGTCTGCTGCCCAACGGCACCGTACTGCTGCAAAGCGCGGTCACCGACATTGGCCCCGGCACTGCCACGGCCATGACCCAGATTGCCGCCGACACGTTGGGGCTAGCGCCCGAGAAAATCAAGTTTGAACTAGGCAACTCCAACTTTGCGCAAGCACCCACGCAGGGCGGCTCGGCCATTGTGAACACCGTGGGCCCGGCCGTGCAGGAGGCCTGCCTAGCCTTGAAGGAGAAGCTGCGCACGCTGGCGGCTTCCAGCAATGCAGCCTTTGCCTCGGCCAAGAAGGAAGATGTGGTCTTCGCTGAGGGCTACCTTACGCTGAACGGCAACCCCGCGGCGCGCGTTCCCTTCGCCGACCTGCTTCAGCAGGTTGATGGGGGCTTTGTCACGGTAGAGTCGAAGCCCCAGGGCAATGCCTCCAAGAACTACTCCATGTACTCGTTTTCGGTACACTTTGCCGAGGTGAGAGTCCATGCTCTCACCGGGGAGGTGCGGGTAAGCAAGCTGGTGTCGTGCGCTGATGCTGGTACCATTGTGAATGAGAAAACTGCCGGCAACCAGATGAAAGGCGGCGCTGTGGGCGGTATTGGTATGGCCCTGATGGAGCACGCCATTATCGACGACCGTTTTGGCCGCTACATCACCAAGGACTTTGCCGACTACCACGTGCCGGTGCATGCCGACTCGCCGGACGTGCAGGTAGCATTCGTGAACAAGCCTGACCCGTATGTGAATGCCCTGGGCACCAAAGGCATCGGCGAAATTGCCATCATTGGAGTAGCGCCAGCCATTGCCAACGCCATTTTCAACGCCACGGGCAAACGCATCCGCGAGCTGCCCATCACCCCGGATAAGCTGCTGGTGTAGTTTCAGTGTAAAACGCGGCTGGGGGCTTTTTTATTAGTATCTACTAGTAAAAAAGCCCCCAGCTTTTATCTCGTCACTCCGGATATCACAATCAGCCAATAGAGGAAATATACCAGCGGAATGAGCATCATATACACCCACCAGGTTGGGTGCATCAGCCGGTCTTTCCAGCTTCTCTGGTCTTGTCTGTGCGTATTCATGAGCTTAGCTACCGTTGGATAGTGCTGTTCTACCGAAATACGTCGTCTGCTGTATCCCGTCACTGTTGGCTTTGAAAGTGCTCGCAACACCTCGCTGAAGCAGGAAAAACCGCGCGGTGCGTGCTCACGGCAGACTTATCCATTGCTGCACCCGCCGCGCTTCGGTTAGTGCCTTGCTACTCCCGAACCGGTGGCTTTTGCTAGCCCCGTTTCAGGCCCATGCGCTCCACTGTTTCGCCCTCAAAATCGAACTGAATGAGTATCGCGGGCTCCTCGCCTACTACCCAGCCGTCGTGGCCGGGCGCGATGGCCACTACCTGAGGGGCAATATATTCTTCCATTTCCCCATCTCTGTATTGAATAGCCAGGTGGCCTGCGGCCAGAAAGCCCACGTGCGCATGCTCGCACAGCTCCGTTCCAATCACTGGCTTCACGTCCTTCGACCACCGAAAACCAACCGGGTACACCAGTCGCTTCACGCGCGAGTTGCCAGTGCGTACTACATCCACCTGTACGCCGCCGATTTCGTGGCGCTCAGCATTTTTCAGGGGGCCTAATAATGTGTCAGTAGTCATCATTGGTGCAGAGTGAAAACACAGGAAGTGAAACGCGGAAGCCTACTTAAATATAGTAAATTCCTGGCATAGCCTGGCGCTGCTTGCCGGACTTGCGTCTGCATATTTTCAGGTTCCGGGCCGAGCTTGGGGCGCAGGCCTTACACGAATAGCGTGGGGGGCTTTTTTGCCCCGATCACCTTTATAGCAGCGGGCCGCCAACTGCTTTACTGCTCCTGAAAATGATACAGGAAGGTGATTATGCCGGTGTAAGCAGGCTTTTTGGAATCCATAATCTCCAGCGCCACTTGCAGGCGGGCCTTGGCAATGCCGCGCAAATTAGCCACCGAAAGCAGCGTAGCGCGCAGGCGCACCTGGCTATTCACGGTCACGGCCTGGTTGAAGCGCAGCTGCTCGATTTCATAGTTGACCTGCATTTTCAGGTTCTCGATAGCTACAATCTGCTGCCACAGATACGGCAGCAGCGCCACGGTGAGGTAGCCGTGGGCGATGGTAGCCTTGAAGGGCGACTCGGCCAGCGCCCGCTCGGGGTCTACATGAATCCACTGGTGGTCGAGGGTGGCGGCGGCAAACTGGTTGATCTGCTCCTGCGTGACGGTGTGGTAGGCCGATACGCCTACTTCCTGCCCCACGAGGCTTTCTAATTCGGCTAAGCTGCTGATGGTACGTTTGGTCATGGGTAGGCTAGGGAGAAGTAATAACGCCCAAACATACGTCGTGGCAGTCAGTAATCATGGTAGAGGGCTGCTACTAGCGTGCCGCCCAAGGCTCAGCCATCAGCCGCATGGCCTTATCATCCTAAGCGAGCCTGCCAATCCTGACGGCTGCCCTCAACGCTTCCGCCTCATGGTATAGCCCGACGAATATTTGCGGGCGCAGCTAGGCGTAGAGCCGAGCTTTGCATCAGGTTATTTACCAGGCAGTTCGGTAAGCTGAAAGGATATTTTTTTCGAGGTTTGCTTGATTACTTTGAAAAACAAAGTACTTTTGAAAGACGATTTACAATTCCCCAACGCACATCCTGAATCCGCGGCCTTCTCTCCATGATCAGCACCCAAAAGAGCAAACCGGGTAAGAGTCGTAAGCACCAGCTACTGGCCGGATTTGGTGCCTTTATAGTGGCGCTGGCGGTGTTTCTTTTTACCAAGTGGAAGGAGGCATCTGATCAGGGCGGACAGCTGCCGCTGGCACCGTTTCGCATTGCCGGCAACCTCTATTATGTGGGCACCCGGGATGTTACTTCTTTTCTGCTTACCGGCCCAAAGGCCACGTACTGATTGATGGCGGCTACCCCGGCTCCGCCCCGATGATCCTGAAAAGCATTGCCACGCTCGGCTTTGCCATCAAGGATGTGAAAATCCTGCTCAACTCACACGCTCACCTGGACCACGCCGGTGGCCTGGCGGCCCTGCAGCAGGCATCGGGGGCGCAGCTGTGGGTGAGCGAAGCAGATGCCGACATGATGGCATCCGGCGGCGCCAGCAACCGGAACATGGCTCCGGTGAATCTACTCGTCTATCTGGGGCTTCTCAAATATCCTTCGCCCCGCATCGACCACCAGTTTCAGGATGGGGAGCAAATCCGGCTGGGGCCTATCCAGCTCACCGCCCACCTTACGCCCGGCCACACGCCCGGCTGCACCACTTGGTCGTTTCCGGTCCGCGACGGCAACCGGGAGCTGCTGGCCGTCAATGTAGGCGGCCTGACGCTGCCCATGCCCGCGTCGTTGTTTGATTGGAGCTACGATGCAGTTACTAAACAGGATTTTGAGCAAACTTTCAAAACGCTACGGAGCCTGCCCGCCGACATTTACCTGACTCCTCATGCGCGTGCTTTTAGCCTGAAACGCAAGCTGCAGGAACGCGCCACCGCCCATGACCCCGTAGCCCCGTTTCTCGACCGGGCGGGCTACCTCGAAGACATCGGCAAAGCGGAGGCAGCGTTTCGCAAAACGCTCCAGGAACAGCAGAAGCAATAGCCGCTTTTCCGGCAGCCAAGACTATTTATCGACAACAACAGCGTTTTCCTTCATCCTCGAACCCAAATCCTTACTCTCATGACTCTCACCAAAAGTATTTCTCTCGTTGCGCTGGTTACTGGGCTCCTGTTGCTCATCCCTTTGACGGCTAAGCTGACTATGGCGAATATGCTCTGGACCGCAGAGGATTTCGTTGCCGCTGGAATCATGCTCTTCGGTGCCGGCCTCACGTTTGTCCTGATTGCGCGGTTGGGGAACAATAACACCTACCGGCTGGCCGCTGCCGCGGCAGTAGGCGCCGGGCTCCTACTCGTATGGGCCCAACTGGCGGTAGGACTCGTGGGAAGCGAAGACAACCCCGTCAACCTGCTGTTTGGTGCGGTGCTGGCCGTCGCCTTCATCGGGTCTATAGCTGCTCGCTTCCAGCCACGCGGTATGGCCAACGCCATGTTCGCGGCCTCGCTGACTTACGTGGTGGTCACCCTACTGGCGCTATTTGTTTGGCCGCCCTCCCCTGACACCGCCGAGCCTCAGGTACGCCTAGCGAATGTGCTAGCCGCAAATGGAATATTTGCCGCGATTTGGGCCTTTTCGGGTTGGATGTTTCTCCGCGCCAGCGCCTCCAGCTCGAATCAGAACCGACATCTGGCGTAATGGTGTAAAACAGAAAGCTACACCCAATAGTAACCTGACTATGTAATGGCTGATGCTTTTATAACCTATGGGATTATCCTCTATGAATTGATAGCCAAGTAATTATTGACGTCATACTTATTCTGATACCAGCAACGCCCCGCAACCACACAGGTTCCGGGGCGTTCTTGCTTGCTACTTCTGCCGCTATGTTCTACGACAGTATATTAAAACACCATCTACCTATACAATCCATTCATTAAGGTATATAATTGTGCGTTTGCTGTTCATCACACATGCCAGAGCATGAAGAGAATACACCTTTTTGAGTTAGAGGATTTTCCATGGTTTCCGAACTGGCTTAGGAACTGCCTCACGCGCCTCATTGTGGTAATGCACAACATGCTAGGCACCCCTCACGAGCTAGCTCAATTAGTAGCCAGAGCCCTACAGTATTCATCGAGCCCAACAATTGTTGACCTCTGTTCCGGCAGCGGCGGCCCCATGCTAGAAGTATTCGCCACTTTAAAAGGCCAGCCAGAAGGAGCAGATCTTACCCTACTACTCACCGACCTGTACCCAGACGTAGAAGTCGCAGCGCAACTGAATAATAGCCACGCCCCAGGCCTGTCGTATCATCTGGCTCCGGTAAATGCGGCTGATGTAACTGCGGAGCTAGTTGGCGTGCGCACTATGGTCGGGAGCTTTCACCATATGCCGCCCACTATAGCACGGCGTATTCTTGCCAATGCTCAGGCCAGCCAGCAACCCATCTGCATCTATGAGATAAGCGACAATAGCTTTCCTGCACTATTGTGGTGGATTCCGCTACCTATGATATTCCTCATGAGTTTGTTTATTACTCCGTTTGCGCGGCCTCTAACATGGAAACAGGTAGTCTTTACCTACTTGTTGCCCATCATTCCCATCTGCTTTGCTTGGGATGGCGCCGTTTCCAATGCCCGAACTTACACGCTGGAAGATTTGAACATTCTGATAAGCGGATTAGAAACCGAAAACTACACCTGGGAAAAAGGCCGACTTACTGGTCGGGCGAATAAGCTGTATTTATTGGGCCTGCCGAAACCATAATGCCCCCCGCCGTTCGTACCGCTACCGCTTACAGCCGGTCTTCTTCCTGCGCAGCCTGCGGTTGCGCGTCGGTAGAGTACAACCTCTACCGTATAGAGCTAGTCACGAGCTATATGCTCGCGCCAGTGGGGGCACGGTACTCCCGTAGTAAGAGCATGTCATGCACCGATAGCGAAATCGCTATAACTTGCTGGCAAGCTGGGCAGCGCAAAAACGCATAACCATCTAAAAACGAGAATTAAGTAACAAACACATAGAATATGGCTTCAGGTTTTTTTGCGCTACTGGATGATATTTCCGCTTTGGTAAAGGTGAGCGCGGCTAGTTTAGATGACGTGCCTGCCCAGGTAGCCAAAACCACCGGCAAAGTTTCAGGCATCGTCATCGACGATACGGCGGTTACGCCCAAGTATGTCGTGGGCCTCGACCCATCCCGTGAGCTTTCCATTATCTTCCAAATAGCGAAAAAGTCACTGATCAATAAATTATTGATTCTGAGTCCGGCGGCCTTACTACTGGGGTATTTCGCTCCTTGGGCCATTACACCCATTCTGATGCTGGGGGGGCTTATTTGTGCTTCGAGGGGTATGAAAAGGTGCACTCCATGTTTAGCAAGAGCCACGACGTGGATGTTGAGAGCGAACAAGTAGAAGTGATTACGCCGGAAGAGTTGGAAAAGCAACGAGTAGCCGGGGCCGTGCGCACCGATATTATCCTGTCGGCCGAAATCATGGCCATTGCCTATAGCCAGGTAACCGACCAGCCGGTCATAAACCAGATTGCCGTAATGGCCGCCGTAGCCGTTTTTATTACCATAGCGGTATATGGCTTTGTGGGCTTAATCGTGAAAGCCGACGATATGGGGGTACACCTGGCCCAGGATAAATACCACCCTGCTACTCAAAAATTCGGGCGCGGTATCGTGAAATTCATGCCGCACTTCCTAAGTATCTTAAGTTATGTGGGTACGGCAGCCATGCTTTGGGTCGGGGCCGAAATCATCGCCCACGGCATTCCGTTTACCGCTCATTTACTGCACGATCTGGAAGAGGCGTTAGCTCATATTCCGATTGTGGCCTGGCTTGCCAAAGCGCTGTCCTGTGCTATTGGCGGGTTAATGATTGGTTTTGTGGTTGAGAAAATAGTGCATCTGGGTAAGAAGGTATTCAGCAAGAAAAAGGAAGCTATAGGTTAACCTACCCGGTGGAGGTACAACCTCCGCTCTATAGCTGGTCACGAGCTACAAGCTCGCTCTGGTAGGGTTTACATGTTCATTTCAAGATAAAAAAGCCCCCAGCGCCCGCCACATCTTCGGTTGAAAGTGTTCGGATTAGTAGTACGAAGGTTGAGCTTTCGCCGGAGCAGCAAAGCCGCCTGCTCCACGAGGTATTTGGCTCGTGGGAAGCAGAGGAAAGCGGCGGTGAAATAGTCCGTCGTCTCTATGACGACCGCAGAGACCAGCCCCGCGAGGTAGACTTATGAGTCGTTACCTGCTCAGATAAGGTTCACAAGCAAAACAATCCTAACGGGCAGGTGGTCTTAGCACGAACGGAGCTCTTTGCAAAAAAGCGGCTTCCAGACCTCTCGCTTATCTTACTTGCTTATGAACATTGGAATCATTGGGGCCGGCCACATCGGCAGCGCCCTGGCCGTGCGACTCACCAGCCTCGGCCACTCGGTATACATAGCCAACTCCCGCGGCCCTGAAACGCTGACGGATTTAGCTAAAAAAACTGGTGCTATCCCCGTCACGGCTCAGGAAGCCGCTCGCCACGGCGAAATCATTGTGGTAACTATCCCGCTGAAAAAAATCCCCGACCTACCCAAGGACCTGTTCGAGGGCGTGCCCGCCAGCGTGCCAGTCATTGACACCAGCAATTACTACCCTTGCTGCGCGACGGCCAAATTCCGGAGTTGGAGAGCGGCGACCTGACCGAGAGCGAATGGGTGCAGCAGCACCTGGTCCGCCCGGTGCTGAAGGTATTCAACAACATCTTCGCCGCAAACCTCGAAAACAATGGTCAGCCTGCTGGCACGCCCGGCCGCATCGCGCTAGCGGTAGCCGGCGACGATACGGCCGCCAAGCAAAAAGCAATGGCCTTAGTCGATGAATTGGGTTTCGACGCCGTAGACGGCGGCAGCCTGCACGAGTCGTGGCGGCAGCAGCCGGGCTCGCCGCTATACTGCACCGATTTGCCAGCTGCCGAAGTGCAGCAGCATTTAGCTAGCCTGGGCACCACGCGTACGGCCGAGCAGCACGCCGAATTCGCGGCCAATCAAGCCGCGTCAGAAAAACAATTGGAGGCACAAGGCGTCCGGCTGTAAGAGCCGCCATCTAAATCCACTTTGGCCGACCAACCGCTAGCCGGTTGCCTCAAGCCCCACTGAACAAGTTCCGTTAAATATCGGAACTCGTTCAGTGGGGCTTGTTCGATAAAGGGCGTTGCCAAGTGCCGGTTCGAGCGCTGCGTAACCGGAGCCAGCGCTTCAGCCTAGCATCAGTAGTTCGGAAAATATCCTTGGGCCTCTGATGACAAAGCAGCCTTCCCGTCCCCGTGTCGCCCGCTACAATAGCCTCCAGGAAACGCAGCAACTAACAGGCTCAACAGATGTTCCAGGCTCTCTGCCCTCATTTCTCAAACGCCCTCAACGACACGCTACAACCCGTAGTGCAGCAAATTCGGATTGCGTAAGATTCCGACTATATGGCTATTCACGAGCTGCCAGTTCGAGCCAGTTTGGAGTTCACTGCGAGCTAAAAAGCCCCCAGCACCCGCTACACCTGCGGCTAAAGGTGCTCGAAGATAAATGGTTCTGCTGGCGCGAGTTTAGCGTAGCGTAACTCGTGACAGTCTTTGTCGGGAGGCTGCGCCTCCTGCCGTTAGCGCCGCTTGCAGCCGGGCTTGTTCTTATGTAGCTTGTAGCTGCGCACCAGTGGAGGTGCAACCTCCGCTTCAAGACTAGTCACGAGCTACAAGCTCGCGTTAGTTGGGCACTAATTTAAAAAGCTTATCATTTTTATATGACTTGTCGACTCTATATATTTTTAGTTATTATGTTAATTGCAACTTCCTGTTCTAATAACAACAAATGTGCAATACAACCACGTTCTAATTTCGATGGAGATGGCCTAATAGTGTTGAGGCGAGGACAAGGCCAAGATGGATTATTTCAAATGGAGTTTTATCCAACCTGTCATATAGATACAACTGATTTAGTAGCTTCATTAAACAAGGCAGGAATTGGAATAGCATTTTCCACCTTTGAATGGCATTTACTAATTAGACCAAGCACGTATGGACACATTGTAAGCACTTTTAAAGAAAATACAAAAACGATAAAGTTAAATCGAAAAATCAATAAAGGAATTCATTGTTGGAACTGTGGATTGAACGAAATATTTATAATTCCAGTACATATTATTTTTCATGATACCATTTCTTCCTATGCTACATATAGTTTTCAAAATAAAATAAATTCTTATTCTATAAAAACCGAAAATGAAACAATTAAACTTAAGCTTAGATATGTGGGAGTAATAGAAGTTGATACTATAACAGCATTGTGAAAACATCATGTACTTATTAAATACTGTAACAAACTCTCTTGCTATATCATGTAATGACATTGTTACATATATATCTTGAACAACTACTATAAATTCAGCCAAAAAGTCAGCAAAAGCTCTTCTGCACCCCGTTTGCTAAGCCACTCGTAGAACTTCTTAACCCGAAGCCTACCTAAAGACCTAGCAGCTATGAACTTCAATAATTATACGATCAAGGCACAGGAGGCCGTGCAGAAGGCCACTGAAATTGCCGGGGGCAATCAGCAGCAAGCCATCGAGACGGGCCACCTGCTGAAGGGCCTCTTCCAGAGCGACGAGAACGTACTGTCGTTTCTGGCCAAAAAGCTGGGTGTGAACCTGAATATCCTCACGCCTCGCCTCGACGCTATTGTAGCTGCTTATCCGAAAGTAAGCGGCGGTTCGCCTTATTTATCGAATGATGCCAACGCGGCCTTGCAGCGGGCTACCGGCTTCCTCAAGGAGTTTGAGGATGAGTATGTGTCGGTGGAACACTTGCTGCTGGGACTGCTGGGGGGCAAAGATGCCGTAGCTACCCTGATGAAGGATGCAGGCTTCAATGAAAAAGACCTGAAAGCTGCCATCAAGGAGCTGCGCGGCGGCCGCAAAGTCACCAGCCAGACCGCCGAGGATCAGTACCAGAGCCTCAATCGCTACTCCCGCAACCTAAACGAGCAGGTGCGCTTAGGCAAGATGGACCCGGTGATTGGCCGCGACGAGGAAATTCGTCGGGTACTCCAGATTCTGTCGCGCCGCACCAAGAACAACCCGGTGTTGCTCGGTGAGCCCGGCGTGGGTAAAACCGCCATTGTGGAGGGCCTAGCCCAGCGCATCGTGGCCGGCGACGTGCCCGAAAACCTCAAGGACAAAATCATCATGTCCTTAGACATGGGCTTGCTCATTGCGGGGGCCAAGTACAAAGGCGAGTTTGAGGAGCGCCTCAAGTCCGTCATCAAAGAAGTAACCGACTCCGACGGCCAGATCATCCTGTTCATCGACGAGATGCACACGCTGATTGGGGCCGGCGCGGGCGGTGAGGGCGCCATGGACGCGGCCAACCTGCTTAAGCCTGCTTTGGCGCGGGGTGAGTTGCACTCGATTGGCGCTACCACGCTCAAGGAGTATCAGAAATACATCGAGAAAGACAAGGCCTTGGAGCGTCGTTTCCAGGCAGTGATGGTGGATGAGCCCAGCATTGAGGACGCCATCAGCATCATGCGCGGTATTAAGGAGAAGTACGAGCTGCACCACGGCGTCCGCATCACCGACGATGCCGTCATTGCCGCCGTGGAGCTGAGCAGCCGCTACATCACCGACCGTTTCCTACCCGACAAAGCCATCGACCTGATGGACGAAGCGGCAGCTAAGCTGCGCATCGAGTTGAACTCCATGCCCGTGGAGCTGGATGAAGTGCAGCGCCGCATCATGCAGCTGGAAATTGAGCGCGAAGCCATCCGTCGGGAAGAAAACGTTGACCGGGAGAATGTGCTCAACAAGGAGCTGAGCGAGCTAACCGCCAAGCGTGACTCCCTCAAAGCACAGTGGGAAAACGAGAAATCGGTACTCACCAACATTCAGGAACAGAAGGAAGCCATTGAGCGCTTCAAGGTGGAAGCTGAGCAAGCCGAGCGCCAAGGCGACTACGGCCGGGTAGCGGAGCTGCGCTACGGCAAGATCCAGGAGGCCGAAGCCAAGCTGAAAACCTTGCAGGACGATGCCAACGCCAATAAAGATGGCGGCTCGATGCTACAGGAAGTGGTGACCCAAGAGGATATTGCCGAAGTAGTAGCCAAGTGGACCGGTATTCCGGTGAGCAAGATGCTGCAATCGGACCGCGAAAAGCTGCTGAACCTGGAGCAAGAGCTAGGCAAGCGCGTAGCTGGCCAATCGGAAGCCATTGCGGCTATTTCCGATGCCGTGCGCCGTTCGCGCGCTGGCTTGCAGGATCCTAAGCGTCCTATTGGTTCGTTTATCTTCCTGGGTACAACTGGTGTAGGTAAAACCGAGCTGGCGAAGGCCCTGGCGGAGTACTTGTTCAACGATGAGAACTCTATGGTGCGCATCGATATGAGTGAGTACCAAGAGCGTCATGCCGTGTCACGCCTCATTGGAGCGCCTCCCGGCTACGTGGGCTACGACGAAGGTGGTCAGCTAACGGAAGCCGTGCGGCGCAAGCCGTACTCCGTGATTTTGCTCGATGAGATTGAGAAGGCGCACGCCGATGTGTTCAACATCCTGCTGCAAGTGCTGGATGATGGTCGCCTCACCGACAACAAAGGCCGGGTGGCAAACTTCAAGAACACCATCATCATCATGACCTCCAACACGGGTGCCGACATCATTCAGCGGAATTTTAAAGAGCTGAACGAGTACAACCACGACGAAGTGGTGGACCGCACCCGCGAGGAAGTAATCGAGCGCCTGCGCCAGCACATGCGCCCCGAGTTCTTGAACCGCATCGACGAAATCGTGATGTTCCAGCCACTGAAGCGCAAGGAAATCCGGCGTATCGTGGACATCCAATTTAAGCAGATTCAGCACCGTCTGGAAGAAGCCGGCATTCGCTTGGAAGCCACCGACGAGGTGCTCGATTTCCTCGGCGAGCAGGGCTTCGATCCGCAGTTTGGTGCTCGCCCCTTGAAGCGGGTATTGCAGCGCCTGGTGCTGAATGAGCTGTCGAAAGATATCCTTTCGGGCCGCGTGAGCAAGGACGCGGTGGTGGAAGCCGTGCTGGAAGACGGGCACATCCGCTTCAATAATGTGAACGTGGAAATTCCGGGCGTATAAGCACCGATAATGCTTACAAAAAAAGCCCCCAGCAATATGTTGGGGGCTTTTTTATGAATTTAAAAACGCAAATCTCAACCTGACTTTGCTTTACCAGCTGGTTGCGCAAAAAACGCTGGCGTCAGTCTTCGCTGGATTTTATAAGGCAGTTTACGCGTCGTTCTGAAGTCGTGGATGACCCTTCTTTCACGCCCACCTCTGTAAGAGATAATCTTACGAATCCCGACTGCGGCCAGCGGGGCGGCAATAGTACCGAACATAAGTGCATGATTTCCGAAGCTGAACGCTAAGAACGAATTCTCATCCTGCGACTCTGTCGCTGCATAAGCCGCGAGCAAATTGCCTGCGATAGCACTGCCAGTCAATATAATTCCACCTGAACGGCGCGACTTAAACAAGTTGTGAATAGCCCGAACAGTATCATCTGCTGTTAACTGATTGTGGTTCAAATCGGCAATTGGCTCGGCAACCACTGTCGTAGTTTGGGCAGATGCGGTTATAGTGAGCAACAGAAGGATAGCAAGAACCTGTAGGGAGGCTATAAGACAAGCACCTATCAATCGTAATACAGGGAATGCAGCCCGCGTTCTCATATGTATGGATTATCGCAGCAGTTAGGAGCCTCTACCGCATTGTGGAAGCTTCTTTAGGTGCAGATAATTTAGTATTATTTTATAATAATATACTGATTAATAATACCATAAATATCAGGGTTGCGTTTGTTAACCTGAGTCTTTCCCAGTGCAACCAAACAGCCTTCCCTTATTTAGTTAGCCAGTATTTTTATGAAAAGAAACCTACTCCTACTTCTCCTTATTACCGCATTATTTGGCTCAAATATTCATCAGCCACTGCTTGCCCAATCCCAAGTCGCTGACTACACATATGGGGGCGCTACCGAGGAAATATTTATTAGCGCGGTGGCAACCGCCGATGGTGGAATTGTAGCGGGGGCTACCACATTAGCCGACGTTGGCGGGGATATAACCCAGCCTCCACGAGGCCCTGCTACAGGCGCAAACTTTGATTTTTGGATAGTTAGGCTTGATGCCCAAGGCAACAAGCTCTGGGACAAGCGCTATGGCGGCACGGCTGATGACCGGCTTGTTAAGATTGTTGTAGCCCCGATGGAGGATTCTTACTCTGTGGCTGGACCAAGTCAGATGCTGGCTTGGACAGGACGGAGCCTATACGCGGCAACTATGATTATTGGGTGGTAAAGATAGACGCCCAAGGAAATAAGCAGTGGGATAAACGGTTTGGATCCAGAGATTTAGACGTACTAAAATCGGCAGTAGCGTCTCCCGATGGCGGATATTTATTAGTTGGTTACACCAACACTCCCTTAGTAGCACCAGACCAAACGTCCCCTAACGAAGACCGGACTCAACCTATCCTGGGAGGTAGTGATGTATGGCTAGTAAAGATCGATGCCCAAGGCAATAAGCAATGGGACAAACGCTTGGGTGGGTTTGGAGCTGAAGAAGTTTATGATGTAGTAAATGCACCGAATGGTGATTTTATACTGGCTTGCTTACCATCCGAGAATGGCGGAAATCTCATACATGGAGGTGACGTGACGGGTACTGGCTTCAGTACGTATGACTACTGGATAGTGCGAATTGATGCACAAGGCAACAAGATCTGGGATGAAACTTATGGCGGCTCTGGCCAAGACATTGTACGAGCACTCTTAGCTACGCCAGATGGTGGCGTTCTAGCAGTTGGCGGATCTCAGTCGCCGGTGAGCGGAAATAAGGGCACCCACACAGAGGGTAAAGGTTGCTGGCTTTTAAAGCTCGATGCGCAAGGCAATAAGCAGTGGGAGCAAGTATATGGCTCAGTACTACCACTAACAGCCGAGTATATCTATACGATGATAAATAATCCGCGCGGAGGTTACTTATTAGGTGGAGGCCTAAGTCAAAGTATAGCCCCCGATTTTCCTTATGACTTCTGGTTTGTTGATATCGATGCAGATGGCAAAGTGCGCGGGGAGCAAACGTTTGGAGGCGATAAGAACGACGGTATAAATAACATCATTCCAGGCAGTGGAGGCGCCATGTGGCTCGTCGGCGGATCCAACTCAGATATCAGCCGCCACAAGACAGCCAATAGCCGCGGTGGTCATGACATTTGGGTCGTAAAGTTGGGTAGCACTGTACTAGGTACTAAGGAGAGCACGGACTTAGGCGCTTCAATCAGCCTCTTTCCTAATCCGGTTAATCATGGCATCGTTACTATAGAAGCAAAAAATCTAGGTGAACAGCTATCCATCAAAACCGAAGTAATGAACAGCTTGGGGCAACGGGTGCAACTTCTATATCTACCCGTCCGACAGAGTTCTATCAAGCATCAACTCGATGTGAGTGCCTTAGCGCAAGGAATGTACACGGTGCTGCTTTATACCAGCGTAGGGATAATTACCAAGCAGCTTGTAAAAAACTGATTGCTAACTAGTCTGGAGGGAGTTATACAGGATAAACCCATTCAATAACGCAAATAGAAACGATGGCAACGACAGCCAAAAGCCGTCTCTAATCTTCATTCTGACTCCAAATCCTAAAAGCATCAGGAGTGCTAGTCCACCAGATGCCACCGACAGGATTAACGGCACTTTCAGACCTACCAATAAACCCAGTGCGCCGAGTATTTGGAGTGTTGCTGTTAGCGGGCCAAACTTTGCCAGACCGTAACGTTTGAATTCGTCCTTGAGGTAATGGGAGGTGAAATAGGTGATTCCAAAAAAGAAGAAGGAGATACTCGACAGCCAAATAGCAATGATTTCCATCTGGCTAAACGGTAATTACGCCCGTGTAAGCAGCCGCAATAAAGAGCGACAGAAACAGCAGAAATAACGACGGCAGATACTTATGCCACGGGTTTCTCACTTTGATATGGGCAACCTGCGCGCAGAGCATCAAAAAAGCCATCAGCAGGGCAGGAATGACCACCAAGGACGGACACCAAATACCCGCAATCAGCAAGGTGGCTAAGGCTATTTTGGTAGCGCCGACGATTGTGCGAACCAAATCCGGCAGTCCGTATTGCTTGAATTCCTTTACGATATTATCGAAGCGAAATACCCACACAACGATTATCGAAAGGGCAACGATAATCTGGGCCACTATGACTATTGTGCTCATCTTTAGGTTAAGTACGTTTTGGGCTGCACCCAATTTTATTTAGATAGCACATGATCTAATCATTAACTAGATCACCACTGTCAACCATCATAGCTGCATTCTATAAAGCACAAGCGAGCTACTAATGTTCGGTTTCGAAAGTGCTAACCAGTCTGAGGCGTATCATAGGCAGCTCTAGTAGCGCCTGTCCAAGTGGTGTATATAATCTTGCTCTAGGCAGTCTGTTGTGCGTTGGAGATCGTATAGTCATTTAATTGATTTATTGGCCTTTAACCATTCATTTCTATGCTTCACTCTTTCTCTTTCAGGCAGGCAGGAACAACTGCTCTGCCTCGCTTTATTCGTGTGGCTGCTTTAGCCGTTGGCCTGACCAGCTTGCTCCCAGGTTGCGTACAGGAAGACGGCACTATTCCCAATCCATTTACGCCAGCCAAAATCACTGTTGCTGAGCCGCGTGTGCATCCGGAAGGGATACGGTACGACGAGCTTAATCAGCGCTATTTGGTTAGCTCCCGCACCCAGGGCCGCATTGGCGCGGTGAAGGACGACGGCAGCTACCGAACCTTTGCCGATGACCCACGCCTGATTTCGACCATTGGTTTGAACCTCGACGCCGGCCGGCAGCGCCTGCTCGCGGCCGTATCAGATGGTGGCGGAAACACCAGCCGCTCAACGCCGGCCACGCTACGGCAAGTGGCCGGACTGGCCATTTTCAACGCCAACAACGGCAGCCTCCAGAGCTACGTGAATCTGGGGGCGCTGCGCCCCGGCCAGCAGCATTTTGCCAATGATATTGCCATTGACTTACAGGGCAATGCGTACGTGACCGACAGCTTCGCCCCTGTTATTTACAAAGTTGACCTGCAAGGCAATGCGTCGGTGTTTCTGGAAAACGCACAGCTAAGCGGCGGCACTGGCTTCGGGCTAAACGGCATCGTGTTCCATCCGGGGGCTTTTTGCTGGTAGCCAAGTCCAACGACGGCGCGTTGTTTAAAGTCCCGGTAGATAACCCTGAAGCATTTACGCGCGTGACTGTTAGCCAGAGCCTGGTCGGTGCTGACGGGTTATTGATACTCACGCCCGAAACCCTCCTGGTCGTGTCGGGTGGCCAGCAAACTGTATTCCGGGTGAACAGCACCGACTCTTGGACCACGGCCCGCGCCACGGGCAGCTTTGCTACGGGTGCCGTCGGCCCTACTACCATCACCCGCCGCAGCCTCACCGATGCCTACGTGCTGTATCCGTACACAGCCACGTCACCGTTTTTTGAGATTGTGAAGGTTAAATTCATGTAGGCGTCCGCTCTAACCTGAAATTGGAAGTGCAACAAAAAAGCCTCCCAGAACTATTCTGGGGGCTTTTTTCTCTGATACTGCTGCTACATCTTGGGCCAAGCCCGAAAATACTTTGGCTTTAATCGTTGACTGATATGTGCGGGTAGCGGCTGGCCTGCTCGGTATTGCTGAATCAAGGCTCTCTCCTTCTCTTTGCTAAACCGACTAATCTTACTGATTCCAACACCCAGCAGAGGGAGCCCCGCAGCGGCTAAAATACTGACTATCTGAATTTTATCGTTTGCAGTATATGAAAAAACGCTAGGCGAAGAATCACTGACAGGCATGGCTAAGTAGCCCACTGCCCCCAGCAAGCCTGCTCCACCCTGAATTGCAAAAAGCCGTCCGCCCCTTCTTCGGGTTTGAAAGAGATTTTGGATAGCCTGTAAGGTATCCTCGGCAGCGATGAAAGCTGCGCTATCAACAGTGGGGGGCTTTTCTACTTGAATGCCAGCACCCGAACCGGGCAAGGCTGGCTGTGCTAAGCTTGTTTGTAAGCTACTTGCATAGACCACGCTCACCAAAGCACCGATATAGAATAATCGTGTTAAAGACATGTAAAAAGAATAATTGAAATATGGCTCGATGCGGCAATGTATATGGTCAGATTCAGATAAGGAATAACAGCTTCATTTTGGATCTAAAGGCTATTACGCCTGATCAGCCATCTACATAAACCTAACTTTAGAATAAATATTAGCTTTGCCGCATGTCCGTTTTCTCGACTTACCTGCAGCTCGGCTTTTTTCACATCTTCAACCTGCAGGCCTACGACCATCTGGTGTTTCTGCTGGCCCTGTGTGCGCCGTACGTGCTCAGCGACTGGCGCCGGGTGGTGGCCCTTGTTACCAGCTTCACAGTGGGCCACAGCATTACGTTGGCGCTGGCTACGCTGGGCTTCGTGCAGTACAGCACCACGCTGATTGAGGTCCTGATTCCGGTTACCATCCTGCTGACCTGCGTGGTAAATATGAGCCGGGCCAGCCGCGATTTCAAGCGCAATCAGCCCATCGTTCTCACGTTGCCTAATGCCCTAGCCGCCATTTTCGGGCTGATACACGGACTCGGTTTTTCCAGCTATCTGCGCGAGCTGCTGGGGCAGAATACGCGCCCGGTGCTGGAGCTGCTGGCCTTCAACATTGGCGTCGAACTTGGCCAGTTACTCATTGTGGCTCTTATTCTGGTGCTGGGCTTCATCGTGCTGCGTGTGTTTCGGGCGGCCCGCCGCGACTGGGTGCTGGTAGTAAGTGGAGCCGCAGCCGGCATTGCCCTTATTCTGCTGCTGGGAAACTTCGCTGACTAAGGGTGCATGCTGGGGGCAAAAATGGGCTCGGGCAACGGTACTCCTCAGTAAGTATTATTAACGGATTCATTAAGAGGATTTCTGTAAATTTGCTTTCCTCCTTCCTGATTTTCTGCTTGTTTTTATGTTGAGAAATCTTCTCTTGCTCGTCGGTGGCATTGGACTGAGCGTCGCGCCGCTGATAGCGCAAACGCCTTCTATCCAGAACACCAATTCCGGCACCGACAAATTTGCCCAGCTCGGCACCGAGCTGCCTACTCCCAACACCTTCCGGACGGCCTCCGGTGCGCCCGGCTCCCAGTACTGGCAGCAGCGTGCCGACTACGATATCAACGTGCGGCTCGACGACGAGAAGCAGGCCATTTCGGGCACCGAGGACATTACCTACACTAACCTCTCGCCCGACGTGCTGACTTACCTCTGGGTGCAGCTCGACCAGAATATCTACGCCGAGAACTCCATGACTACCTCCACGCAGACGGCGGAGCTACAGCCGCGCATGTCGTTCGGGGCCATGGACTACCTGGCCCGCGCCGATTTCGACGGTGGGTTCAAGATTGAGTCGGTGAAGCAGAAAGGTGGCAAGGCGCTGGCGCACGTGGTAAACCATACCATGATGCGTGTGGATCTGCCCCAGCCTTTGCAGCCCAAGCAGTCGTTCACGTTCAGCATTGCGTATCGCTACAACATCAACGACGTACTTAAGCTCGGTGGGCGCTCGGGCTACGAGTATTTCCCCGAGGACAAAAACTACCTCTACGAAATAGCGCAGTTTTACCCCCGCATGGCTGTGTACGACGACGTGAACGGCTGGCAGCACAAGCAGTTCCTGGGCAGCGGCGAGTTTGCGCTTCCTTTCGGCAACTACAAAGTGAGCATCACCGCCCCTTCCGACCACGTGGTTGGTGCTACCGGCACGCTCCAAAACCCCGATCAGGTGCTGTCCGCTACCCAGCGCAAGCGTCTGGCTCAGGCAACGGATGCCAAAAAGCCCGTTGTGATTGTAACCCAGGCCGAGGCTGAGCAAGCTGAGAAGGGCCGAGCCAAAGGCACCAAAACCTGGAATTTCGTTGCTAAAAACGTTCGTGACTTCGCTTTTGCCAGTTCCCGCAAGTTTATCTGGGATGCGATGGGCCTGAAGATTGAAGGCAAGCCGATTGTGGCCATGTCGTACTACCCGAAAGAGGGCAACCCGCTGTGGGGCCAATACTCGACGGAGGCTGTGGCGCATACACTCAAAACCTACTCCAAGCGCACTATTCCTTACCAGTATCCGGTGGCTATTTCGGTGCACGGCCCCATTGGCGGCATGGAGTACCCGATGCTTTCATTTAATGGCTACCGGCCCGAGAAAGACGGCACCTACTCGGCCAACACCAAATACGGCCTGATTTCAGTGATTATCCACGAAGTAGGACACAACTTCTTCCCCATGATTGTGAACTCCGATGAGCGGCAGTGGACGTGGATGGACGAGGGTCTGAACACGTTTATGCAGTACCTCTCGGAGCAGGAATGGGAGCGCAACTATCCTTCGCGCCGCGGCGAGCCAGCCAAAATCGTGGATTACATGCGCATGGATAAGAGCCTGCAAACCCCGATTATGACTAACTCAGAATCGGTATTGCAGCTCGGCAACAACGCCTACGGCAAGCCCGCCACCGGCCTGAATATTCTGCGCGAAACCATCATGGGCCGCGAGCTATTCGATTACGCTTTCAAGGAGTACGCTCGCCGTTGGGCCTACAAGCACCCCACGCCTGCCGACTTCTTCCGCACTATGGAAGATGCCTCCGGCGTTGACCTCGACTGGTTCTGGCGCGGCTGGTTCTACACCAACGACCGCACCGACCTCGCCATTGAAGGCGTGAAGTGGTACACCGTTGATTCCAAAAACCCCGAAATTGAGAATGCCCGCAAGCGGCAGGAGCTGAACGCGGAGCCCAAGACTTTGTCGCAGCAGCGCAACCTGCAAGACATTAAGCGCACGCTCGTTGACGACGAGAAGCCCGGCCTAAAGGACTTCTACAACACGTACGATCCCATTGCCACGACGGAGGCCGACAAGCAGCGCTACCAGGAGTACGTGAAGAAGCTGAAGCCGGAGCAGCAAAAGCGTCTGAACGAAGGTCTGCACTTCTATGAAGTAGGCCTGCGCAACATTGGCGGTTTGGTAATGCCAGTAGTTGTGCAAATGACCTACGAGGACGGCAAGCAGGAAGTAGTGAACATTCCAGCCGAAATCTGGCGTCGCAATAACGAGCAGGTGACGAAAGTATTCGTTACCGATAAGCCCGTGGTGGCTTTCACGCTGGACCCGTTCCTGCAAACCGCCGACACGGACCTGAGCAACAATGCGTATCCGCGCAAATTGGCCCCCAGCCGCTTCGAGTTGTTTGAGCAGCAGCAGCGCACGCAGCCAAACCCCATGCAGCAGCAGCCCAGCGCTACGCAGCCAGTTCCGGCCAGCAGCGGCGCTACGGGCGGCGGCACTAATTAGCAGTCATTTTAGATTTCAAACAGAAACAGCCACCCATAACTGGGTGGCTGTTTCTGTTTGAAAGAATACGAGTTGAATACAATTTCTTATCAGGTTTGAATGTGGTTGCAACCTCAAGCGGCAGGATCGAACTCTTATCTGCACACAAGCAAATTTGCCCCCCAGCCCGATGAGAAAACCGTATATTATTCTGTTGTATGCCAGTGTTATAGCCGCCATCACAGGCTGCGAAAAAGAGGATAACCCTAGTCAGGAGTGCGTCAGCAGCACGATGTTGGGAACGACCTGCGAAGGCGCTTCTCTGTTGCAGATTGATACGGCTTTACCTATCGGTTCCAGTCTTTATTTCAGTGGCGACATGGGAACGGTTATTCCGGGACCAGCCGCGGTGCCTGCCACCTACGCCAATGTCGTCCAGACCTTTCAAAACTTACCTGCTTTGCGGCGGGGTGAACAGTTATTTATCCGCCTTAGACCCGCAACTTCTGATGAGCAGGTTGAGCGATTCTGTACGGCAAACAAGGTTATGTATAGCGCCCCGCAGGTTATGGTTATCGACTCCTTTTGTACTGTCAATAAAACTGCCCTAGTCAACTGATTTTCGTTGTAGCTTCGTCTTCCACCAACTCTACACCGACTATGGGACTTCTCGATGGGTTAATTGGCAACGCTTCAGAAAGCGACGCCCAGGAATTACAACAGGAACTCAGCCGCCTGCTGGCTACCGACGAGCGGGTGGAAAAGGCCTTCGTCATTATCCGCGACCAGCTTATTTTTACGAATAAGCGCCTGATTCTGGTGGATAAACAGGGCATAACGGGCAAGAAAAAGGAGTTTTTGAGCGTGCCGTACCGCAGCATTGAGCGCTTCTCCATGGAAACTACCGGGCATTTTGACCTCGATGCGGAGCTGAAAATCTGGGTGCGCGGCCAGACGGATGCTATCAGCAAAACCTTCCGCAACGACCGCAACATCTATGATGTAAGTAAAGCCCTAGCCGATTACGCTCTTTAATTAGAGAAATATGCTGAACCAAAAAGCCCCCCAGCAGACTGCTGGGGGGCTTTTTTTATTGGGTTACGCTGCCTTTCGGCTACCTCGCTACCGGCGTTTGAATAGCAGGCGGCGCAGGATTGTATTCCGGCGTAGAGTTCTGATGCTCAGCTTTTTTCTTGCCTTGGTCGTCCTTTACATCGCGGCGGCTGAAAGGACGGATAATAAGGCGCAAGGCTTGGTCGGAGCTAAAGTAGCTGAAGGCCCAGTCGACGAAGGCAACCACTTTATTGCGGAATCCTACCAACGTCATCAAGTGCACAAACAGCCACGTAAACCAGCCCAGAATACCGCTGAAATGCACGTCTTTGGGCAAGTCGACCACGGCCTTGTTGCGGCTCACAATGGCCATCACGCCTTTGTTGACGTACTCGAAATTCTTGGGAGCCTCGTTGCGCATAATACGCTGCAGGTTGTCGGCCAATAATTCGGCCTGTTGCTGGGCTACGGGCGCCAGCATGGGCATACCGCGGGGCATTTCCTCCGTCACCATATTGGCCACGTCGCCGATGGCAAAGACGTTCTGGAAGCCTTCGACTTGGTTCCAGCGGTTCACGCTGATGCGCTTGTTGCGGGCTACCACTTCGGGTGGCAAACCAGGTACTTCGGCGCCGTTCACGCCGGCGGCCCAAATCAGGTTTTCGGTGGGGATATACTCCGTATCGGAATAGTAGGCCCGGCAGTTTTCAAACCGTTTGATGGATGTGTTCAGGCGCACAATTACGCCCAGCTCTTCCAGATAACGCTTCGACTCCTGCTGCGACTTCGCCGACATGGGCCCGAGTACGGCCGGGCCGGCTTCTACCAGAATAACCTGCATCTGCTTCAGATCCAACTCCGGATAATCTTTGGGCAGCACATGGCGGCGCATCTCGGCCAGGGAGCCGCTGATTTCGACGCCCGTAGGTCCGCCGCCCACCACCACGATATTCAGCAGAGCCTGCTTTTCCTCGGGGTTTTCGGTGAGCAGGGCTTTCTCGAAGTTCTGGAAAATAAAGCTGCGCAAGTTCAGGGCATTCGGAATGCTCTTGATTTGCATGGCATTCTTCTCGATACTCTCAATGCCGAAGAAATTGGTAAGTGAGCCCGTAGCTATTACCAGGTAATCGTAGCGAATATCGCCTACGCTGGTATGCACCACGTTGCGCTCGGGCGCTACGCGCTGCACGTCGGCCATGCGGTAGAAAAAGTTTTTCTGACCAGCGAAAATCTTGCGAATGGGGTACGCAATGCTGTCCGCCTCGAGGGCGCCGGTGGCCACCTGGTAAAGGAGCGGCTGAAAATTGTGGTAATTATTGCGGTCGATGACGACCACTTGCACGGGCGCGTGGCGCAATTCTTTCGCCAGCCGCAAACCCGCAAACCCGCAGCCGATAATAACGACGCGCGGATGGGCGGAAACCGGGAGGTTCGTATCCATAAGACTGAAAAACAAGGTATAAGGTGCTGCACTGAGCACTCACTGACCAACTCCCACATGGAGCCGACACACAACGCTTTACCGTAAAAGCCGCTTACTGGTTGTCCTGTTTTTCAGACGGTTGAGCTTAAGAACTCACCTAAAGCTTAATCTATTAATCCACTCCGTCATGCTTCGCTGCCGCTCTGCATGACGGGTGGGGGCTTTTATTGCTCTAGAGAGTTAACTACTTAATAATCTACGCCTTCCTTTTTCTTAAACTCGCCGTCTTTCACTTGCTGGATCAGTTTCAGCCAGCTGAAAGGATTCAGTAAAGGATTGTTGGATTGAGGATTGGGGGCCACACCCATGCGGCGGTCGTAGCCCTGCTGCTGCTGTTGAAGCGTCTGCCGATAGTTACCGGCGCTGGTGACGGGCGCATTGTTAAAAATCTGGCGAAGCACGTCGGGGCTCAGGTTTCTGGCGGCACTGCTGCCGCGCTCCTTGGGCAGCTTCAGGGCTAGAAAAGCCTCTTTAAATTCCTTTTCGGTGGCGTAGGGAAATACCCGCACTTCGGGCAGCACCGTCACGTCTTCCTGGAGCGAGACGATAACGGAATAGCTCTGCCGTGGATAATCGGGGGGAATAATCACGTACTGGTTGCGGTAGCCCAGGGAGCGAATCACGATGCTGTCGCCGGTGAGGACGGGCAGCGAGAAGTAACCGTAGAGATTAGTAGCCGTACCCCGGCCCGCCGACGGAACAAACACGGTAGCGCCCGGCACACCCAACAGGCTGTCGCCGGTAGCCACAATACCCGAGAACTGTACTACGCGCCGTTGTCCTTGGGCGTGGCCTGCGGTAGGTGCCAGCACAAAAAGCACCAGCAACAGCCCCAGCGTGGCAACAACGACATACATTCGACTCTTATCAGACATACTTGAATGTGCTATACTGCAATAATACGGCTCTTTGAGAGGTCGAAGCCGGAGGGGCCGTAAATTTGTTTCGTTTTATGCGGGGGCTTTTTCCCTGCTTTGTTCGGTAAAGGATGCGTCTTAAACACTTCAGCGTTGCATTTGGTCAGCAACTATTTAAGGCCCTCGGCGACGAGTCGCGGGTGCGGATGCTGCATTTGCTGTGGCGCAATCAGGAAATGTGCATCTCCGATCTGGAACAGGTCTTGGACTTCACCCAAACCAAAACCTCCCGCCAATTATTGTATCTAAAGAATGCGGGCTTGGTCAGCTTCCGTCGGCTCGACAACTGGGCCTTCTACTTTATAAAGGATGAAATGGCGGACCTGGTTCACCAGTTTTTGGGTTACATGGAAAAAGACCCTCAACTGATGCGCGACCAGCAGATTTACCAAACCCTCTGGTCGAATAGGGAGCTGGCCGCGTACAAGCTTCAGAATCGCCGCTGGACAGGCTACCAACAAGTATAGTGGTGTTGGCCTGCGCGGCGGTTGAGCTCATCTAGTTTAGTTTATGAAATACGAACATCACCTTTTCGTTTGCACCAACCAAAAAAGCGAGGTGGGCCGCGACGTGGTGAAGGCTCTGAAAAAGGAAATTAAAAAGCAGGGCCTCAGCAAAAAACTCAACCGCGCCCTTCCCACCGGTTGCCTTGATGAGTGTAAGCATTGCAAAAAAGGGTGCGGTGCGGCCCTCATCGTATATCCCGAAGGCGCCATTTACGGCGACGTGCAGCCCGACGACGCGCCGGCAATCGTGCGTGAACATCTGCTGCACGGGCGCGTTGTATCCAAACTCCTACTTGATTAAGAATGCCCCCCAGTCAGTCATTTCGCCCCGCCAAAGCTTACCGTCACCTTTTCTTCGACCTGGATCATACGCTCTGGGACTTTGAGAAAAACGCCGACGAAACCCTGCGCACCCTTTTTACTCACTACGATTTAGGGCGCTTCGGTACGTTCACGGTAGAAGAATTTATCGACCGCTACCGCGACATCAACCATGCGCTGTGGCGCTTGTATCAGGGGGCAAAATCACGCAGCAGCAGTTGCGCAGCACCCGCTTTACGCGCACGCTGGTGCGGCTGGGCGTAGATGAGGCTGACGTACCCGAGGGCATTTCGCAGCACTTCACGGAGTTGCTGCCTACTAAGTCGGCGGTGTTTCCGTTTACGCATGATATGCTGGAGTATTTGCAAACCAAATACACCCTGCATCTGATCACGAACGGCTTCAAGGAAATTCAGTACATCAAGCTCGATTCGTCGCAGCTGACGCCATTTTTTCAGGAAGTAATTACCTCCGAGTGCAGCGGTTGCCTCAAGCCCGACCGCCGCATGTTTGAGCACGCGCTAAAGCGCACTGGCGCCAGCGCCGCGGAAAGCCTTATGATTGGCGACAACCTCGAATGCGATGTGCTGGGTGCTTATAATGCGGGCATCGATCAGGTGTATTTCAACCCGGATAAGCGGCGGCACTTCAACGAGGTGACCTACGAGATTAGCTGCCTGAGCGAGCTAAAGGAGATTTTATAAGAAAAAAAGCCCCCCGCTGCCCTCTACCTTTGCGCCACTATGATACACATACTGGGAATTTCGGGTAAGAGAGGCAGCGGCAAGGATACGGTGGCTCGCCTGATTCAGCAGCTACAGCCCGAGCGCAACTGGCAGATTCTTTCCTTCGGCGACGCCATCAAGGCCGTGTGCGCCACCTTAGCCGGCGAGGCAATTGCCCCCTACTATTACCAGGACGGCAAAGCCCAGTTGCTGCCCATCTTTGGGCGCACCCGCGGCGAAATGCTTCAGCAAGTTGGTCACGCGCTGCGGGCCTGGGAGCCGGAAATCTGGGTTAAAGCCTTCTTCGCTCGCTTGCCTGAAGATCAGTTTGTGATTGTGCCCGATGTGCGTTTTCCCAACGAAGCCGACCCCATTCGGGAGCGCGGCGGCCTGATGCTACGCGTGGAAGGCGACCCACTCCAGCAGCGCGGCGACGGCACCCGCGACGATAATCATCCCAGCGAAACGGTGATGGATACCTATCAGCATTTTGCCACTGTTATCCATAATAATGGCTCGCAGGAAGAGCTGAAGGAGCAGGTGTTAAAGCTCCTGAAAAGTTTGTAGATGTAGTTATATAGCTTTTTTAGGAGGTCAATGGCGAATCGGGTGTTGGCATGCGCATGCAATTCTGGCTACCGATGGTTGTTCAACTCCCTGTTACCTTTGCTTTGTCCCCCATCAATAAACCTACATCCAAAAACTAACTCTATGGCCAACGGCTTTTTCAACGTTCCCACCCCGATTAACGAACCCGTTAAAGGCTACGCGCCAGGCTCCAAGGAGCGCGCCGAGTTGCAGCAGGCGCTGAAGGACCTCAAGCAGCAGCAGGTAGATATCCCGATGTACATCGGTGGGCAGGAAGTGCGCTCGGGCAAGACCAAAACCATTTCGCCCCCCCACGATCATAAGCACGTGCTGGGCCAGTTTCACGAGGGCGACGGCACACACGTAACCCAAGCCATTGAAGCCGCTTTGGCCGCCCGCCGCGACTGGGCCGAATTGCCCTGGGAGCACCGCGCCGCTATTTTCCTGAAAGCCGCTGAGTTGCTAGCTGGCCCTTACCGGGCTCGCCTGAATGCGGCTACCATGCTGGGCCAGAGCAAGAATGCTTTCCAGGCCGAAATCGACGCGGCTTGTGAGCTGATCGACTTTTTCCGGTTCAACGTGTATTTCCTACAGGAAATTTATAAGCAGCAGCCGGAGTCAGCGCCCGGCATGTGGAACCGTCTGGAGCACCGCCCGCTTGAAGGCTTTGTGTTTGCGCTTACACCCTTCAACTTCACTTCCATTGCCGGCAACCTGCCTACTTCGGCTGCGCTGATGGGCAACGTGGTAGTGTGGAAGCCCGCAAATACTCAGATTTATTCGGCTCACGTGCTGATGGAGCTATTCCAGGAAGCAGGCGTGCCGGCTGGCGTTATCAACCTCGTGTATGTGGATGGCCCCACGGCAGGTGATGTCATTTTCAATCACCCAGAGTTTGCGGGCATTCATTTCACGGGCTCCACGGGCGTTTTCCAGAACATCTGGAAGACCATTGGCCAGAACATTCACAAGTACAAGTCGTATCCGCGCATTGTGGGCGAAACGGGCGGCAAGGACTTTATTCTGGCGCACCACTCGGCCCACCCACGTCAGGTAGCTACGGCCATTTCGCGGGGAGCGTTTGAGTATCAGGGCCAAAAGTGCTCAGCCGCAAGTCGCGTGTACATTCCTTCCAATCTTTATCCGGAGGTGAAAGCCTATTTGCAGGAGGATTTGAAGTCGATGAAAATGGGCGACGTAGAAGATTTCGGCAACTTCATCAATGCTGTTATCAGCGAAGCTTCCTTCGATAAGCTGGCCAAGTACATCGACGGCGCCAAGGAAGACTCAGCGGTAGAAATCATCGCAGGGGGCAATTATGACAAATCGAAAGGCTACTTCGTGGAGCCGACAGTGCTGGTAGCCAAAGACCCTAAGTACGTGACTATGTGCGAGGAGCTGTTCGGCCCCGTACTAACTATGCACGTCTACGACGCGGACCAGTTCGAAGAAACCCTTGACTTAGTAGACAGCACTTCGCCCTACGCGCTAACTGGCGCTATCTTCGGTCAAGACCGTTACGCTATCGATCTGGCATCGAAGCGCTTAGTAAACGCTGCCGGCAATTTTTACATCAACGATAAGCCAACCGGCGCGGTAGTTGGTCAGCAGCCCTTCGGCGGCGCTCGCGCTAGCGGCACCAACGATAAGGCCGGCTCTATGCTGAACCTGCTGCGCTGGGTATCGCCGCGCGCCATCAAGGAAACCTTCGTAACGCCCGTTGATTACCGTTATCCTTTCCTAGGCGTTGAGACGGGTGAGAACTTGAATATAACTGGGCAAGGCGGTTTCTAAATCCTGCTCAAGACGTAAAAAGCCCCCCAGGACTTATTCTGGGGGCTTTTTACGTTAAGTGTGTTTTATCTCATATCCTATTACTTTTCCGCTCGGCACCTGTTCTAATCATAGCTGAGAAGCAGATTTGTACTATATCTGCCTTTCTCACCTAGGTTCACCTTCACCTTTGTTCCCAAACCCGTACGCCTTACCTTTGCTTTTCAGTGCTGATTTTACTCTAGTCCTAATCTAGCTACTATGTTTCTTGCCCTTCCTGCTGCGCAATACCAGCCTTCTGATTATCTCCCCATCCTGGTTCAGCTTGGGTTTGCCTTAGCTTTTGTTGCTTTTGCAATGATCGTATCTCACCTAGTTGGCCCTAACCGCAAGAGCGTCGTGAAGGACAGTTCTTTCGAGTGCGGCATCGAGTCGGTGGGTAACGCCCGCACTCCGATTTCGGTAAAGTACTTCCTAACAGCCATTCTATTCGTGCTGTTTGACGTGGAAGTTATCTTCATGTATCCTTGGGCTGTCAACTTTCGCTCGTTAGGTACTGAAGGCTTTCTTCAGATGATTGTATTCTTGGCCCTGCTCATGGCAGGCTTCGTGTACGTCATTAAAAAGGGCGTATTACGCTGGACAGAGCGCTAAAAGGCAAACTTTTGCGACCTGGCTGGTGTTCGTCAGATGGGTATTCCCATTCTTGAAATAGACTCTTTCTTATGACTGATATACGAGTTCCTGAAATCAAAACAGTAGGTGCACCGGAAGGAATTGAGGGTGCAGGCTTCTTTGCAACTTCCTTGGAAAAGGTAGTTGGCATTGCCCGCGCTAATTCGCTCTGGCCTTTGCCTTTTGCTACTTCTTGCTGCGGCATTGAGTTCATGGCTACGATGGGTTCGCACTACGACATCTCTCGCTTCGGTTCGGAGCGGCCTTCGTTTTCGCCTCGTCAGGCCGACTTGCTCATGGTAATGGGTACGATTGCCAAGAAAATGGCGCCCATCGTGAAGCAGGTTTATGAGCAAATGGCCGAGCCTCGCTGGGTACTGGCTATGGGCGCTTGCGCGTGCTCGGGGGGCATTTTTGACTCCTATTCTGTACTTCAGGGCATCGACCGTATCATCCCCGTTGATGTGTACGTGCCCGGCTGCCCTCCCCGTCCTGAGCAAGTGCTCGACGGATTGATGCGGGTACAGGACCTGGCTAAAAACGAGTCTATCCGCCGCCGCAACTCACCTGAGTATCAGGCGCTGTTGGCCTCTTATAACATTAAATAAGAAGCTAGGTCTAAGGAGTCAGGAGCTAGAATATTATGCTCCTGACTCCTTAGACCTAGCTTCTAGCTTCTTCCTAAAATGGCTGAATCGAACGAAGAATCCACTGTTGCTCAAACTGCTGTAATCGAAACCGACCCTAATAAGCTGACCAATGCTCGGGTGCTCACTACCCTTCAGCAGCTATTTGGCGAAGATGCTTTTACCGACGTAGAAGAGCCTTACGGCTTGCTAACGGCCACAACCACGCGCGAGCGGATTCACGAAATCATTCAGACCCTGCACGGCGAGCCAATCCTGCAGTTCAACTTTCTGACCACCATGTGCGGGATTCACTATCCTGAGAACGAGGGTCAGGAGTTGGGAGTGATCTATCATCTGCACAGCTTAGTGCACAATGTGCGCCTACGGCTAAAAATCTTTTTCCCGATTATCGATCCGGCCGTTCCTACGCTCACCGACATCTACGCTACGGCGAACTGGATGGAGCGCGAGACTTTCGACTTCTTCGGCATCATCTTCACGGGCCATCCCAACCTCATCCGTATTCTCAATGTTGAGGATATGGACTACCACCCCATGCGGCGAGAGTATCCGCTGGAGGACGGCACCCGCGAAGACAAAACTGACCTGTTTTTCGGCCGCTAGGCCCCTGATACCTTTATCATGGCAGTAAACGACACGCTGGAAGGCACCCATAAGATTCACCAGGAAGCCCGCGAGCAGCAGCACAACCAGCTCGTGCCCACCCTCAACGACTTTAGCCAAGAGCTAACGACGCTGAACCTGGGCCCGACGCACCCTGCTACCCACGGCATTTTTCAGAACATCCTGCAAATGGACGGGGAGCGGATCATTTCCGGCGTTCCTACCATTGGCTACATTCACCGGGCTTTCGAAAAGATTGCCGAGAGGCGGCCGTTCTACCAGATCACACCCCTCACCGACCGGATGAACTACTGCTCCAGTCCCATCAACAACATGGGCTGGCACATGACGGTAGAAAAGCTGCTAGGCATCACCGTTCCAAAGCGCGCGCAGTACATGCGCGTGATTATGATGGAGTTGGCTCGCATCACTGACCACCTCATCTGTAATTCCATTCTGGGAGTAGATACGGGCGCCTTCACTGGCTTCCTGTACGTGTTTCAGGAGCGCGAAAAGGTCTACGAGATTTACGAGGAAGTTTGTGGCGCGCGTCTTACGACCAATATGGGTCGGGTAGGCGGTATGGAGCGCGACTTCTCGCCCGTGGCTATCGAGAAGCTGCGCAAGTGGCTGAAGGAGTTTCCGGCTGTAATGCGTGAGTTTGAGAGCATGTTTACCCGCAACCGCATCTTCATGGATCGAGTGGTAAACGTGGGTCCGATCTCGGCGGAGAAGGCTTTGAACTACGGTTTCACGGGTCCTAACCTGCGGGCCGCTGGTGTTGACTATGATGTGCGGGTAATGAACCCCTATTCATCTTACGAGGACTTCGATTTTGAAATCCCGGTAGGCACCAATGGCGATACGTATGACCGTTTCCTGGTTCGCAACGAGGAAATTTGGCAGAGCTTGCGCATTATCAATCAGGCGCTTGATAATCTACCCGAAGGTCCGTACCACGCCGACGCGCCCCACTATTATTTGCCCCCTAAGCAGGCCGTGTACAAAAACATGGAGGCTCTGATCTACCACTTCAAGATCATCATGGGTGAGATTGAAGCGCCGGTGGGTGAGGTATATCACTCCGTGGAAGGCGGCAATGGTGAGCTGGGCTTCTATCTGATTTCGGATGGCGGCCGCACGCCGTATCGCCTGCATTTCCGTCGCCCCTGCTTTATTTACTACCAAGCCTACTCCGAAATGGTAGTAGGCACCAGCCTCTCCGACGCCATCGTGATTCTAAGCTCGATGAATGTAATTGCCGGCGAACTGGACGCGTAGTTTTTGTTGAATTTGCCCCCTATGGAAGTTACGACTGCTCCCGCTAAACCTCAATTTTCGGCCGCTGCCCAAGCCGAGATTCAGCGCATCATTAAGCGATACCCTGAGGACCGCAAGAAATCGGCCCTGCTGCCGCTGCTCCACATCGCTCAGGCGGAGTTTGGCGGTTGGGTCAGTCCTGAAGTACAAGATTTGGTAGCCGAAACGCTGGGTCTCAAGCCAATCGAGGTGTATGAGGTGTCGTCGTTTTACACAATGTTCAATCTCAAGCCGGTTGGCAAGCATGTGCTGGAAATCTGCCGCACGGGTCCTTGCATGTTGCGCGGTTCGGATGAGCTGACGGAGAACTTGGAGCGCATTACAGGGGCTAAAGTAGGCGAAACTTCACCTGATGGCATGTTTACTATTAAGATGGTTGAGTGTCTGGCGGCTTGTGGCTTTGCACCGGTTGTGCAGGTGCGGGAGAAATACTACGAGAGCCTTGAAACGCCCGAAGCAGTAGATGCTATGCTCACTGAATTACGCAGTATGGTGCATCGCCCGCTGTTGCCGTGGGAAGAGCAGCAAACTAACGCTTAGCATTCAAGCGCCTTACTCGCTTGGAGAATAAATACAATTAACCCTTCACTCCTACCCCTTACGCTGGAGAAATCATGGGACGCAAGCTATTAACTGAACATATAAATGTCGAGGGAATCGACACGTTTGAGGTCTACCGCAAACACGGTGGTTACCGCTCCGTGGAAAAGGCTCTTAAGACGATGACGCCCGATGAGGTGGTGGAGGAAGTCAAAAAGTCGGGCCTACGCGGGCGCGGCGGCGCGGGCTTCCCAACGGGTATGAAGTGGAGCTTTTTAGCTAAGCCAGAAGGTGTGCCGCGCTATCTAGTATGCAACGCTGATGAATCGGAGCCTGGTACCTTTAAGGACCGCCAGCTGATGTCGAAGCTGCCGCACCTGCTCATTGAGGGCATGATTACGGGCAGCTATGCTCTGGGCGCGCGCACCAGCTACATCTACATCCGTGGTGAGTTGTTGTACGTGCTGCGCATTCTGGAAAAAGCTATTGCCGAAGCTTATGCGGCTGGCTTTTTGGGTGAAAACATTCTCGGCTCGGGCTACTCCCTAGATTTGCATGTTCACCCCGGCGGTGGCGCTTACATCTGCGGCGAGGAAACAGCTTTGTTGGAATCATTGGAAGGCAAGCGTGGTAACCCGCGTAATAAGCCCCCATTCCCGGCTGTGCAAGGCCTTTATGCCCGGCCTACGGTGGTCAACAACGTAGAATCGATTGCTGCGGTGCCAGTTATTGTGAACGAAGGGGCGACGAGTACGCTAAAATCGGCATTGGCAAAAGCACGGGCACTAAGCTTATTTCCGCTTGCGGCCACTTGAATAAGCCCGGCATCTACGAAATCGAATTAGGCGTTCCCGTTGAGGAGTTTATTTACTCCGACGAATACTGCGGCGGCATCTGGAAAGGACGTGAGCTGAAGGCTGTAGTAGCTGGTGGCTCTTCCGTCCCGATTCTGCCTAATGAGCTTATCTTGAAAACAGCCGCCGGCGAGCCACGCCTCATGACGTATGAGTCACTATCCGATGGTGGCTTCGTGACGGGCACCATGCTCGGCTCGGGGGCTTTATTGCCATGGACGAGACGACTTGTATCGTGCGCAACACCTGGAATTTCTCGCGCTTTTACCACCATGAGTCGTGCGGACAGTGTTCACCCTGCCGCGAAGGCACGGGCTGGCTGGAGAAAGTGCTTCACCGCTTGGAGCACGGCCATGGCTCTCTGCACGATATCGACCTACTGGTGAGCGTAGCCAAGCAGATTGAGGGCAACACAATTTGCCCCTTGGGTGAAGCAGCGGCTTGGCCCGTAGCTGCGGCAGTACGCCACTTCCGTGACGAGTTTGAGTGGCACGTAAAGCATCCGCAGGAAGCTACTCGCCCTGGCGCGGTATACCCTGGCAAAGCCGTTTTGGCCTAAGGCATTCATCTTTACCACTTACTGAACACTGCGAACCGAAGGACGACGAAGTCAAACTCTGCGGGAAATACCTTTGCTTCGGTTCAGATAATACGTTTCTGACCACTTATAATGGCTAAAATAACTTTTGACGGCATCGAGGTAGAAGTTCCGGATGGAACAACCATCCTCAACGCGGCTCGCACCATAGGCGGCGGTATCGTGCCGCCGGCCATGTGCTATTATACCCCACTGAAGGGCTCGGGGGGCAAATGTCGGGCTTGCCTGGTGCGCGTTGCCGCTGGTTCTACCAAAGATCCGCGCCCGATGCCTAAGCTGGTGGCCTCGTGCATTACGCCCGTGCAAGATGGCATGGTCGTGGAAAACACCACTTCCGAGCAAGTACTCAATGTGCGCAAGGGCATTGTGGAAATGCTGCTCATCAATCACCCCCTGGACTGCCCCGTGTGCGACCAGGCTGGTGAGTGTGACTTACAGAACTTCGCCTTCGAGCACGGCGTGTCCACTACCCGCTACGAAGAAGAGCGCCGCACCTTCGAGAAGATTGACATCGGCCCGCTAATTCAGCTGCACATGACGCGCTGCATTCTGTGCTACCGTTGCGTGTACACCGCCGACCAGCTCACCCCAGAGCGCGTACACGGCGTATTGGGCCGCGGCGACGCTTCCGAAATCGGCACTTACATCGAGAACATTATCGACAATGACTTCTCTGGTAATGTCATCGACGTATGCCCGGTTGGCGCGCTTACTGACAAAACCTGGCGCTTTAAGCAGCGGGTGTGGTTTACTAAGCCCGTAAATGCCCACCGCGACTGTCCCAAGTGCACCGGCAACGTAGTGCTGTGGTACAAAGGCAAAGACGTATTGCGTATAACAGCTCGCAAAAACGAGTACGGTGAAGTAAAAGAGTGGATTTGCAACGAGTGTCGCTTCGAGAAGAAGGAAACCTCCGACTGGACTATTGAAGGTCCCGCGCACATCGATCGGACGTCAGTTATTTCGGCCAACCATTATGAGTTGCCCGTAATAAATCCGCAGATTATCGCAGATTTGCCGGAGAGTTCAGTGCGCGATTTGGAGCAAAATCCTCCCCTGAAATTGGGTAATTAATTAGATACTAACTGTGTATTGTTGAGTTTATAACTAACTTATACACAGGCAGTAACCAGAACTAGTAATATTATACATGGAACTTCCCGCACTGGGCTGGCAAGCCCTCGTTATTCTGGTGGTGTTCGGCGTTTCGCTGCTCATCGCCACGTATTCTACTTATGCGGAGCGCGTTATTGCGGCCTTTCTGCAAGACCGGGTTGGTCCTGATCGGGCTGGCCCTTTCGGGTTGCTGCAGCCGCTGGCTGATGCGGTTAAGCTCTTCACGAAAGAAGAGTTTTTCCCGGCCGGCTCCAATCGTGCGCTTTTCGTTTTTGGGCCCTGCTTGGCCATGGTCACGGCCCTGATGGCGTCGGCGGTTATTCCCTTCGGCAACTATTTACAGTTCGGCAGCACCATCATCTGGCTGCAAGGCATTGAAGTAAATATCGGAATGCTGTATGTGTTCGGCGTAGTTTCGCTGGGGGTGTATGGTATTATGATTGGTGGCTGGGCTTCCAACAATAAATTCTCGTTGCTGGGGGCCATTCGTGCCGCTTCACAGAACATAAGCTACGAGCTGGCCATGGGCCTTTCGCTGATTGCGGTACTGATGATTAGTGAAACCCTGTCGTTGCGCGAAATCACGCTGCAACAGTCGGTACCCGGCGAGTGGCAATTCTGGAACATTGTAAAGCAGCCGCTGGGCTTTATCATCTTCATTGTCTGCGCTTTCGCTGAAACCAACCGTACTCCTTTCGATTTGCCGGAGTGCGAAACGGAATTGGTAGGTGGGTATCACACTGAGTACAGCTCAATGAAGATGGGTCTGTACTTATTCGCTGAATATATCAACGTGTTCGTGGCTTCGGCCGTGATGAGCGTGCTGTACTTTGGCGGCTTCAACTTCCCGTTCCAGTATGAGTTGCGCGCTTTCCTGGCTGAGTCACAGGGAATGGTAACGGCCCATAACATTGTGACGGGCTTAGGAGTGGTAGCCATCTTTGTTAAGATTTTCTCCTTCATTTTCTTCTTTATGTGGGTGCGCTGGACCTTGCCCCGCTTCCGCTACGACCAGCTCATGCGCTTGGGCTGGACTATCTTGATTCCGCTGGCCATTTTCAATATTCTGCTTACTGGGGGCTAATTGTGTTCAACATTATCCCACAGGTACCGAAGTGGTGGCTGCTGCAGTAATTCGGCTCGTAAGTAGATTCCCAGGCTGCTCATCCGATTCACTCGGATTTAGAAACTAACCATCATGCAACCCTTAAGCAATAGAGCCAAGATACTGGCAAAGAAGCCGATGACGCTCGCCGAGCGTGCATACTTGCCGGCTATTTTCCAAGGTCTGAGCATTACAATGCGGCACTTTTTCTCCAAGAAGGCTACCATTCGGTATCCGGAGGAAACGCGGCCGTTCTCTCCTATTTTCCGTGGCCTACACGTACTTAAGCGCGATGAGCAGGGCCGGGAACGGTGTACTGCTTGCGGCCTTTGCGCTGTAGCCTGCCCCGCCGAAGCTATTACGATGGTAGCCGGCGAACGGAAGAAGGGCGAAGAAGGTCTTTACCGCGAAGAGAAATACGCCGTCAGCTACGAGGTGAACATGTTGCGCTGCATTTTCTGCGGCCTCTGCGAGGAAGCCTGCCCGAAAGCCGCCGTGTACCTGCAAGCCGATAAAATGGCTCCCCCACGCTTCGAGCGCGACGAGTTCATTTACGGCAAGGACCGCTTAGTAGAGCCTGTATCACCGGATGCTCGCTCTCAGCGTGGCATTCAGCTGACACCCGAGCAGGCAGAGGTATTGCGCAATAAAATGGCTCAGCAACCGGCCTAAGTTCAGGTCGCTGCCGAACGGGCCACCACTTGCTGGAAACGATAAAAAAACCCCCAGCCCCGATTACTCAACGACTAAGTGAAATGAGCTCCGCTATTTCTCTTGGTGTTACCTTCGCTTATGTCCTCTCTCTTTTTCTTTCTGTCGTTTGTAGCCCTGTTTAGCGCGCTTGGTGTGGTGCTAGCCAAAAACCCGGTTCATAGCGTGCTGTTTCTGATCCTCACGTTTTTCACGATCTCAGGACACTACTTGCTGCTGAACGCGCAGTTTCTGGCGGCCGTGAACATTATTGTGTATGCGGGGGCCATTATGGTTCTGTTCCTGTTCGTGATTATGTTCCTGAACCTGAACGCTGATACGGAGCCCCATAAGTCGGCTTTGTCTAAGATAGCAGCGGCCATAGCGGGCGGCTCACTTCTGCTTATTCTGGTTGCTGCCTTGCGCGATATTCAGCCCGGCGGAGTTGATGCATCTACTTTCGATTCGCAGATTGGCATGGTAGACCGGTTGGGTATGGTGCTGTATAAGCAATACATGCTGCCATTTGAGTTGGTATCGGTCTTGTTTATAGTGGCAATGGTCGGCGCCATGATGCTGGGTAAACGGGAAACGGGCGAGCGAAACTTCTAGATAGCTAAAGCTTAAAAAGAGAAAAGCGACCACTGAACAATCAGTGGTCGCTTTTCTCTTTTTAAGCTTTAGCTATCTGCCCACTAAGGCCAGGATCTAATAAACTATTGAATTAAAACTCAACAGAGTAGGAGTATCAAGATTAAAAGCACATTAATTATTCATAGTAGTAAAACTATTATCAAAGAGAGCTGTATATATTTGCGCTCAGTCAGATATGCTCAGGAGTGCTTTTGTAGCCTTGGAGCGGCTTTTAGGAGAGCGCTAGGCAGCGCGACGCACAACAACCTGAACACCACAATCCTTCCTCGAGAATGTTAACTACGCTGCGTCCAGAGCTTAATGAGAAGCTTTTTTTGCGTGATCCACATGAGACTGATCTTGGTCGGAAGATCATAGCTACGAGCGTGCAGCTTATTGACGAATTGGGATTTGAGCTGTTCACCTTTAAAAAGCTGGCCCAGCAGATAGGCTCCACGGAGGCGTCGCTATACCGGTACTTTGAAAACAAGCACCGTTTGCTGGTTTATCTTATTTCGTGGCACTGGGCGTGGCTTCGGTTTCAAATTCGCTTTCACACGCACAATGTGACCGATCCGAACGCCCGGCTCCGGCTCATCCTAGGTATTATCACCAACGCTCACAGTGATAATGCCACAACTCCCGAGCTAGACGAGGCAGCGTTGTACCGTGTGGTAGTGGCGGAGGCCTCTAAGACCTACCTTACTCGCGAGGTTGACCAAGTAAATCATGATGGCTTTTATCGTGAATACAAAAGCTTGTGTGCCGACATCACGGCGGTAGTCCAGGAAATTGCCCCCCAGTACCCCTATCCGCACGCCCTGGTAAGCACGTTGCTTGAGTCAGCGCGCAAGCAGCTCTTTTTCTCACAGCACTTGCCTTCTTTGGCCGATGCACCCACTCCTGAAACGGCTAAGCAAGATATTCTGGGGTTTTTGGAGAGCATCGCCTTTTCAGTACTAAGCAAGTAATCATCATTCAACAGTCTCCGTTATGGCTGAAACTTCATCTGGACCTACGTCAGGTCAACGCTTGTGGCGGCTGCTGCTGACTGAACGGCGCGATATCGCTTACCTGTATGTATACGCAGCGCTAGCGGGGCTTATTACTTTATCATTGCCCCTCGGCGTGCAGAGTGTGATTGGCTTTGTATCGAGCGGAGCAGTGAGCACTTCCTTAATCGTGCTCATCGCTTTTATCACGGTGGGAACGGTGATAGTTGGAGGCCTGCAGATCATGCAGATTTACTTGGTAGAGTTCCTGCAGCAGCGCTTGTTTGCTCGGATTGCCTTCGATTTCGCGGTACATCTGCCTCGCGTGCGCACTGAAGCCCTGGGCGATGAGTACCTGCCAGAGCTTATGAATCGGATGCTCGACACGCCTACTCTGCAAAAAGGATTGGCTATTCTATTGATTGACTTTTCCTCGGCTGGTGTCCAGATCCTGTTTGGGTTGCTCCTGCTATCCTTCTACCATCCGGCCTTTATCGTTTTTGGTCTGTTCCTGGTGTTGATTCTGGGCTTGCTATTACGCCTGACCTGGAGAAGAGGCCTAGAGACGAGCCTTACGGAGTCAAAATACAAATACCGGGTAGTGTCTTGGCTCGAGGATGTGGCCCGTACGGTTCATACGTTTCGCCTGGCGCCACGCCATGCCATGGTTCTCGACCGTACCGATGAGCACGTCAATGGGTATCTCATGGCCCGACGCTCGCACTTTCGGGTACTGATGACGCAGTATTTAGGCTTTGTTGGTTTCAAAACCCTTATTACGGCTGGCCTGCTAACTATTGGCTGCTGGCTACTGGTAGCCAAAGAAATCAATATTGGCCAGTTTGTAGCTTCTGAAATCGTCATTATCCTCACTATTGGAGCAGTTGAGAAAATCCTGATCAAGCTGGATGTCCTCTACGATGCTCTCACTTCGATCAATAAAATCGGTCATGTGCTGGAGTTGCCTAGCATCAAAAACCAGCCAAGTGCCAACCTTACCTTTTCAGCCAGTAATCGTGGTGTAGCGGTCGATTTGCACCTCGTAACGTATCAGTATCCGAACGCAAACCGCCAAGTTGTGCACGATGTATCCTTAAACCTACAACCCAACGAACACCTAGGATTGGCTGGTTACGATGGCTCGGGCAAGACCACGCTCCTGCGAGTTATGGGTGGATTGCTTGATACTTACCAAGGCGTTATCACCTATGATGATATCGCTCTGCGTGACCTTTCCCCCGAAACATTGTCGCGGGCGATGGGATCGAATTTCTCGCATCAGCACTTGTTCAGTGGCTCTGTATTGGAGAATATAACGCTTAATCAACCTGAAATTCAGCCCGTTGATATTTCCTGGGCGCTCGATCTGGTAGGGCTGCGTGATAAGCTACATGCTTGGCCTCAGGGCTTGGGCACCTACCTGACTACTGGCACTCCCCTGGCTGACAACGTGAAGCAAAAGCTGCTGCTGGCCCGCGCCCTGGTACGTCGCCCCCGCCTGCTTCTGCTCGACCACTTTCTGCCCGCTGTAGAATCGGCTGAGCGGCGGCGGATACTGAAGCGCCTGCTGTCGCCCGACATGCCCTGGACGCTGATTCTGGCTTCCAGCGACCCGCGCCTGCTGGCACTTTGCCCACGTGTTGCCGTGCTTCGCGACGGGCATCTGGTTGCCACCGGCGACTATGCAGTCATTGCCCAGCAGCCTGAGCTGCAGGAGCTCTTTGTTGCTTAAAAATGCCCCCCATGTAGTCTTGCCGCCAGCTTGTATGAGCACTACAAGACTCCCGCTGGCCGCAAGCTCCGAAACGAATTTTACAGTTTTCATCCTATGCCTTTCGCTGAGTATTCTGTTCCTGAAAACCACCCGGAAGCCAAACGCTTCACCTCGTTTGAGCGGGTGCAAACGCCGCGCACAGGCCGAGTACTAGCTCGTTGGTGTGCTGGCATGGGAATGTTGGTGATGCTATGCGGCTTTTTGCCCTGGACCCAAAACATTCGCTCTACGGGCACGCTCACCACGCTGCGCCCCCAAGACCGTCCGCAAACGGTTCCCAGCACAATTGCCGGCCGCATTATGCGCTGGCGTGTAAAGGAAGGACAACTAGTACAACGCGGCGATACCTTGGTCGATATTGCGGAAATAAAAGACAAGTATTTCGATCCTGACTTACTCCTTCGTACTCGTGAGCAGCTAGCGGCCAAAGAGGGTTCACTGCGCGAGAACAGCGCAAAGGCAATCGCGCTGAGCCAGCAACAGATAGCGCTGCGCGAAGGCCTGCGGGTAAGCCTCGATAAAGCGCGAAACAAAGTGCGTCAAAGCCGCCTGAAAGTGCTGAGCGATAGTGCTGAACTGGTGGCTGCCAACACTGATTTTGCTATTGCACGTCAGCAGCTCGACCGGCAGGAAAAACTTTACCAGCAGGGTCTGAAATCACTAACTGAAGTAGAGCAGCGGCGGCTTAAATTTCAGGAATCGACGGCTAAGCAGCAGGCGGTGGCAAACAAGCTGGGAGTGAGCCAGCAGGAGCTGATAAATGCCCGCCTGGAGCTGCTTTCTCTCGGCGCTGAGTACCAGGACAAGCTAGCGAAGTCGGAGAGTGACCGGCGAAGTGCTACCGCTTACCAGTTCGATACGGAGGGGCAAATAGCCAAAATGCGCAACGAATATGCTAATCTGAGCATCCGCGACGCTTTTTATCGCATTACAGCTCCGCAGGATGGCTACGTAGTAAGAGCCCTTAAACAAGGCCTTGGCGAGATTATTAAAGAAGGCGAGCCCATCGTGACGGTGATGCCCTCAAAACCTCAGTTGGCCGCTGAACTTTATGTGAAGCCCATGGATATTCCGCTGCTTTCAGTGGGCCGCAAGGTCCGGCTACAGTTTGATGGCTGGCCAGCACTGGTATTTTCGGGCTGGCCCGGCACGAGCTTCGGCACCTTCGGGGGCGTGGTAGCCGTCATCGATAACATTGATAGCCAAGGGCAGTACCGCGTGCTTGTTATCCCGGATCCTGACACGGAGGCCTGGCCCCCTCCATTGCGAGTTGGCAGCGGCGTGTATGGCTGGGCTCTGCTCGACGATGTGCCCATTTGGTATGAACTGTGGCGCCAGCTGAATGGCTTCCCGCCCAATTTTGTGGGCAAACCGAAGGAGACTGACAAGCTGGTGAAAGCAGATAAAACTGAAAATTATGCTACGGCCGAAGAGTAACCACACCTAATACCGCGTATTCTGTCATCACCGCATAAATCCCCTTTGCCTTTCATGGTTCGTTACGTCATTTCGCTGGTTGTGCTCCTTGCGGCTGGGCTTGGGTTGTTGCCAGTTGGTCGGGCGACGGCGCAACCATTGCCGCGCGACACGACGCAGCTTGTCTTTACGCTCACTGACTTGTTTACGCACGTCACGCTACGGCACCCGGTGGCCCGGCAAGCCGGCTTGCTGCCCGAGCGCGCGCAGCAGGAAATCCGCTACGCCCGCGGCCTGCTCGACCCATCGGTGAGCAGTAAATACTACGGCAAGACATTGGGAGGCAAGGATTATTTCAACACCTGGGACAATGCCCTTAAGGTTCCGGTGTGGTTTGGCTTCGACGTGAAAGCGGGCTTTGAGCGCAATGTGGGCACTTATGTAAGCGAGCAAATACGGACGCCCGAAAGCGGCCTGAGCTATCTGGGCATATCGGTGCCGCTGGCGCAGGGCTTGCTTATTGATGAGCGAAGGGCAGCCATCCGGCAAGCGCAGGCATTGGCGGGTCTGGCGGAAGCGGAGCGCCGCGGCGCACTCAACAAGCTTCTGCTTTCGGCGGCGAAGGATTACTGGGAGTGGAGCTTAAGCCACCAGCGCTTAGAGTTATTACGCCTCAATGCCGAGCTGGCGGAGGTACGATTCAGGGCCGTACGCGAGCGAGTCCGGCAGGGCGACCTGGCCGCCATCGATTCCGTAGAAGCACTGACTGAGCTTCAGAATCGGCAGGCGCAGCTAGTGCAGGCAAGGGTGCAGTGGCAAAATGTGACGCTTCTGGTCAGCAATTATCTATGGGATGAGCAGAATCAGCCACGGGAATTGCCCCCACCGCCCGCCCGGAAGCCTTACCTGCTCCCACCGCCTGGCGCTCATTGCCCCCCGACTCAGTGCAAGCGCTCGTAAACCTGGCCAGCCAGATTCATCCTGAATTGGCGAAGACCCGGGCCAAGCTCAACCAGCTGGGCATAGAACGCCGCCTCTTGTCGAACAAGCTATTGCCCAAGCTTTCTGTCGATTACAACTTGCTGCGCACTGGTCAGCCTTTCCAACCGGAAGGCGACATGCAATGGACGAACACCTATTTCGCTAACAACTATAAGCTGGGCCTAAGCTTTGAATATCCGTTGCTGCTGCGCCAGGAGCGGAGCAAGTTGCAACTCAACCAACTAAAGCGCCGCGAAGCCGAACTAGACTTGCAGCAGGACACGCGGGAGGTACAAACCACCGTGCGCACCGTTGCCAACGATTGGGAAGCTTTGCGCGAGCAGCTCCGCGTGCAGGAGCAAGTAGTTGAGAACTCACAAAAGCTGCGCAACGGCGAACAAATCCGCTTTGAAAACGGTGAAAGCTCCGTGTTTCTGCTCAACTCCCGCGAAGCCTCACTCGTCAGTGGCCGGATAAAGCTGGCTGAGCTGCAAGCCAAATACGCCCAAACTCAGGCCACGCTGCGCTGGGCAGCCGGCGGAGATTTGGAATAAGCTTACCTTAAAACACGGCACAAAAAAGCCCCCTGAAATCTCAGGGGGGCATTTTTTGTGCTTTGCTACTGTGCTGGGGTAGCGGTGGCGGCTTCTTCGGCCTCCTTCCGCCGCATCCACGACGGGCCGCAGCTGGAGCGCATCTTCTGGCGAAATTTCTCCTGCTCTTCGGGTGTCAGGTGAGCCATCCGCGTCTCCATTTTCTGGCGCCACGCTTCGCGACGCTGCGCCCAGCTTCCGGCATGGCCTCCACGGCCCCAGCCACCAAAGAGAATGCGGGTAAGGATAAGCAAGCCAAGTGTTTGCCAGAAATTAATAGCAGGCCCATTGAAAAGCACCGGCACCAGCCAGTTCCACAAGCTCATGGTTAGGAAGCCAGCGGCGGCCACAAACAGAGTGGCAAAGAAGATAAACTTGAGGCCGCGTAGCAGCCAGAATGAACGATTCATGGGGGTGGTTTTAGGAAGTATGTTTTGTCACCGAAGAGAAGCTTAGTGGGATGAGCATCTTCTGGGGGCTTTTTTAGTCGGTAAATAGCTCAGTGTACAGTTTTTGCAGGCGCTTGCGCAGGTGTTGAACGGCATAGTGCTTGCGCGAAATCAGCGTTTTGAGCGGCACGCCGGTTTCGGCCTCCATCTCGCGGAAGGTTTTCTCTTCCAACTCGTGCCACACGAATACCTGGCGCTGGTTGGGGGGCAATTCTTCCAGAGCTTCCGCCAACGCCTCCATCAGCGTTTCGCGCAGCAAGCGGTTTTCCGGCGAGTCGTCGGGGGCGGGCAGCACATCGGCGAGCAGCAGGGAGTCATCCTCGTCATCAAAGCCGCTTACAAGCTCATTTTCTAGCGAAACAGCCTTTTTGCGACGATAGAGGTCCGTAATTTTGTTGCGGGCCACCCGAAAAAGCCAGGCCGCAGCTTGCTCCACCGGCTTGAGCAGGCGGTAGCTTTCCACGAGTTCGGCAAAGACGTCCTGCAGTACATCTTCGGCCTCCGCCTCGTTGGGTATACGGCGACGGATGAACTGCAGCAGCCGGCCGCGCTGGGCGCGCACGGCTTCTTGTATCTGCTGGTCCTGGTGGCCTGCGGTCATTGCCAGCGTCGCGTCAAGCTTGAGAGGTAGCGTTTCCATTCTGCCGAGACAGACGGATGAATTAGCAAAATACTTTATGGTAGCCAAAGTATCTGTGAGGCTCGCTGAAAGTAGAACTGAGAGCCGGCTTTGTGGCGCTGTCCGCGTGCTTATTTAGCAGCGCCCATCACCCTGCTTAGGGCCTTTACTCTACGAGTAGACGCTAGGGAGCTTTTTCCAGCAATTGCCCTCAAACACCAACACACGGTTCAGCTACTTACTCCAGCTCCATTATCTCAGCCGTTAAAGCACGGCCGAGCTTCGTGTTACCTGCTTATAGAGTGTGCGTTTTCCGATTTTCAGGATACCTTTGCCAGCTAATTAGCCCCGGCCGAGCTTCGGGGGCTTTTTGCTTTGTCGGCTAGCCCAACTGCATGGAACAGACCATCCCGGAAGTCATTCGCACCGTCCCACTTCAGTATTACGTCTACTTTGCCACGGCTTTGTTTGCCATTGGCGTAACTGGAGTACTTACGCGGCGCAATGCCATTATTATTTTCATGTGTATCGAGCTGATGCTCAATGCCACGAACGTTTTGCTAACCGCCTTCTCCGCTTATCGCGCCGACCCAAATGGGCAGGTTTTCGTGTTTTTCATCATGGCTGTAGCCGCTGCCGAAGTGTCGGTGGGCCTAGGCATCATTGTGATGATTTACCGCAATTTTCAGAATACCGACGTCAATCTGTTAAGTCGGTTGAAGTGGTAATGATAAACCGCCCGACGTTGTCATCCTGAGCTTGCGAAGGACCTTATGCCCCATGAACAACCTGTTCTGGTAAGATAAGGTCCTTCGCAAGCTCAGGATGACAACGACAGGTGTTTGCTTATAAGCATACCTCCTATGCAAGAACTCGTTTTACCCAATTACGGCGCTCCTCACCCCACGCTGCTGTACGTTCTTATTCCGCTGTTGCCCTTCCTGGGCTTCCTGATCAATGGCTTGCTAAACAAGCGCTTGTCCGCCACTGTAGCTGGCCTGATCGGTAGCGCTACGGTGCTGGGCTCCTTCCTGATTTCTATCTACCTGTTCACCACGTTTGAGCGCCAGTACACCGTGCAGCTCTTCGACTGGATTACGGTAGGCTCCATGCGTATTCCCTTCCAGTATCAGATCGATCAGCTCAGCCTGATTATGCTGCTCTTGGTTACGGGTGTGGGCTTCCTGATTCACGTGTATAGCATCGGCTACATGTCCCACGATGAGAACGTGGGCAAGTTTTTCAGCTTCCTGAATCTGTTCATATTCAGCATGCTAGTGCTGGTGCTGGGGGCCAATTTTGTGATTCTGTTCATTGGTTGGGAAGGTGTCGGTCTATGCTCCTACCTGCTCATCGGCTTCTGGAATAAAAACCACGACTACAACAACGCCGCCAAGAAAGCCTTCATTATCAACCGTATCGGTGACTTAGGCTTCCTGCTCGGCATCTTCCTCATCTACCTCACCTTCGACTCAGTTCAGTACGCCGAGGTTTTCCAAAAAGCCGCCCTCAGCCAGTTCGGCCCCTATACCGTCAGCATCCTAACAGCTATTACCCTACTTCTCTTCGTGGGCGCAATGGGCAAATCGGCCCAGCTACCGCTCTACACCTGGCTCCCCGATGCCATGGCCGGCCCCACGCCCGTATCGGCCCTGATTCACGCCGCTACCATGGTGACGGCCGGTATCTACATGGTGCTACGGGCTAACGTGCTCTTCACCCTGGCGCCGGCTACGCTCGAAGTTGTGGGTATTATCGGTTTGGCCACGGCGCTATTTGCGGCCACTATCGGTCTAGCGCAGAACGACATTAAGAAGGTGCTGGCTTATTCCACGGTTTCCCAGCTTGGCTACATGTTCCTAGCCTTGGGCGTGATGGGCTACACTTCCTCCCTATTCCACGTCCTGACCCATGCCTTCTTCAAGGCGCTGATGTTCCTCGGCGCCGGCTCCGTGATTCACGCCATGAGCAACGAGCAGGACATTCGTCGTATGGGCGGCCTGCGCAAAGCCTTGCCTATCACCTTCCTCACGTTCTTTATCGGCTGCCTGGCCATTTCGGGTATTCCGCCGTTCTCGGGTTTCTTCTCAAAAGATGAGATTCTGGCGCACACCTACGAGCACAACAAGCTCATGTGGGCAGTTGGATTGTTCACTGCCTTCCTGACGGCTTTTTATATGTTCCGCCTGCTCTTCCTCACGTTCTTCGGCGAGTTCCGAGGCACGGAAGAGCAGAAGCACCACCTGCACGAGTCGCCCGCTTCTATGACGCTGCCGCTTATTATTCTGGCTATTCTGGCGGCCGTGGGGGGCTTTATGGGCGCGCCCATGTTCCTGGGGGGCAAACATTACCTGGCCGATTTCCTGGCGCCCATCTTCACATATTCCCGCCAGATCAACCCAGGCGCTTTCACCGGCGAAATTGACCACAGCACCGAGCTGATGCTCATTGGCGCCTCCGTTGCCGCCGGTGTGCTCGGTATCATCTTCGCCTACGTGCAGTACGTTTCCCGCGGCGTGCGCCCCGTGGCAGACGAAACGCAGCGCTCAGTTCCCGAGAGCCTGGTGTATCACAAATACTACATTGATGAGCTGTACAACGCCCTCTTTGTGCGTCCCATCATGGGTCTATCGCGCGGGCTGTACCGCTTCGTGGAGCAAGGCATCATCGACCCCATAGTAAACGGTCTGGGCCGCCTGACGCTCGGTGGGGGGCAATTAATGCGCTTCGTACAGACCGGTACGATTGGCGTGTATTTGATTCTGATGGTAATCGGTATCGTGCTTATTCTGGCGCTGAATTTTGGCAAGTTTTAGATCTCGACACGCACCACACAGCAAATAATGCTTACAGCTCTTCTCCTTTTCTTTCCTCTCGCCGCTGCGCTGCTGCTGCACTTTGTCAACGGCAAAGCAGGCCGTGTGTTCGCCTTCGGGCGGCGCTGCTGGAGTTTGTAGTCGCGGTGTACGCTGCCGTTACGTTCGATGCCAGCAACGCCAGTCAGTTGGAAGTAAATCTGCCCTGGATTGCCTCGGCGGGCATCAGCTTTCACATTGGCATGGACGGGCTGAGCTTGCTGCTGGTGCTGCTCACCACCTTCCTGGTGCCGCTGATTCTGCTGGCTTCCTTCCGCCACAACTATAAGAACGAGTCGGCTTTCTATGCGCTTGTACTGTTCATGCAAACCGGCCTGATTGGGGTGTTTACCTCTCTAGATGCGTTTCTGTTCTACTTCTTCTGGGAAGTAGCCCTTATTCCGATCTACTTCCTGGCCGGTATCTGGGGCGGGGAGCGGCGCGTGGCCGTCACCTTCAAGTTTTTCCTGTACACCATCATTGGCTCGCTGTTTATGCTGGCCGGCTTCGTGTACCTCTACTATCAAACCGGCCCCGCCGCCAACGGCCTGGCCGCTCACTCCTCCGATCTTCAGGCCTTCTACAATCTTAGCCTGACCACCGCTGAGCAGTCGTGGCTGTTCTGGCTGATCTTTATTGCCTTCGCAGTGAAGATGCCCATCTTCCCCTTCCACACCTGGCAGCCCGATACCTACACCGAAGCGCCTGCGCCAGCTACTATGCTGCTCTCGGGTATCATGCTCAAAATGGGCATCTACGGCTGCCTGCGCTGGCTTTTGCCCATCACGCCGCTAGGCGTAAGTCAGTGGGGCTGGCTGATTATGATTCTGGCCGTTATCGGCATTATCTACGGCGCTATTATCGCCATCCGGCAGCGCGACATGAAGCGGCTGATTGCTTATTCCTCCCTTTCCCACGTGGGGCTGATGGCGGCAGGTGTGTTCTCGCTTACGCAAATGGGCTTGCAGGGCGCCGTTGTGCAGATGCTGGCCCACGGCGTGAACGTAGTAGGCATGTTCTTCATTGCCGACGTTATTCAGCGCCGCACCAACACCCGCCTCATTCCCGAGCTGGGCGGCCTGACCCAAACTACTCCCCTGCTCTCCGTAAGCTTCTTGGTGGTGCTGCTCGCCACGGTAGCCCTGCCCCTGACCAGCGGTTTTGTGGGTGAGTTTCTGCTGCTGGCGGGCGTATTCCAGTACAATAACTGGCTGGGCGCGGTAGCGGGCGTTACCATCATTCTGGGGGCCGTTTACTTGCTGCGCATGTTCCAGCGCGTGATGCTGGGGCCGGCTACTTCCTTCACCGCCGCCTTCCGCGACCTGAACGGTGCGGAACTGGCCGTATTGGTACCCTTAATCGTTATGATTTTCTGGATTGGCTTGTTTCCCAATACCTTCCTTCAAATGTCAGAACCCAGCGTAATTCGGATTCTGAGCTTAATGCAGCGTTAGTAGCGCGAAGCTTTCTGCTTCGCGTATCGTTGCACTATACCATTGGGGGGCATTTTGCAACGACTAGTTCAATTAAACAACGATACGCGAAGCTTTCTGCTTCGCGCTACATCGCACCGATTCGCCAATGGCCTCTATTATACTACTTTCCGTTCTTGGCATCGCCAACCTGTTTTTAGGCTTTCTGCGCTCCAACCGCATGCTGCTGCCTGCAGCTATGGTTATTCTGCTGATCGTCTTCGGAGCCAATTTGTACGATTGGAACGCACCCGCCCAGTCGTATTTCAACAACATGCTCACCATCGACCGGTTTTCGGTGGCGTTTACGGGCATTGTGGTGCTGACCACGCTGTTGCTGCTGCCGTTCTCCCAAAAATACGTGCGCGACAACGAGGCCAACCTCGCTGAGTATTACTCCCTGTTGCTGTTCTCGCTCGTGGGGGCCATTATGATGGTGAGCTACGACAACCTACTCATGCTATTCGTGGGTATCGAAATCCTGAGTATTTCCATGTACGTGGTGGCCGGCTCCGATAAGCGCAACGTGCGCTCCAACGAAGCCTCGCTGAAGTACTTTCTGATGGGCTCGTTTGCCACCGGCATTTTGCTGTTTGGTATCGCCTTGGTATATGGGTCAACTGGTGCATTTCAGCTCAGCGAAATCGGGATGGCCGTTACAAATCCTGCCAACGACTCGCTGCGCCCCATGCTCTACATCGGCATTCTGCTGATGCTCATCGGTATTGGCTTTAAGGTATCGGCTGCACCCTTCCACTATTGGACGCCCGATGTTTATGAAGGCACGCCCACCTTTTTCGCGGCCTTTATGAGTACCGTGGTGAAAACGGCTGGCTTCGCGGCATTTCTGAAACTGCTGGTGCAGGCTTTTCCCGCCGCGCAGGGCTTCTGGATTCCTACCATTGTGGCCATGTGCGCGCTTACGCTGCTTATCGGCAATGTGGGCGCCGTAGCCCAGCAGAGCGTAAAGCGTATGCTCGCTTATTCCAGCATTTCGCACGCTGGCTATCTGCTTATTGGCTTGGTAGCCTTCAACGGCGAGCTCAGCGGACTTTCGGCCAACGGCATATTCTTCTACTCTTTAGCGTACTCCATCGCTACTATTGCGGCCTTCGCGGTGCTTAAGCTCGTGCACGATCAGCGCCAGCGTGAAGACTACGACGGCTTGAACGGCTTGGCGCGCACCAATCCGCTCCTGGCTTTCGTGATGACGATTGCCATGCTTTCCCTGGCTGGTATTCCGCTTACGGGGGGCTTTTTTGGCAAGTTTTTCCTCTTCGGTGCCGCTGTCGACAAAGGCTACATTGGCCTAGTTGTCTTCGCCGTGATCATGTCGATGGTCGGTATTTACTATTACCTGCGTCCCATCATCGCGATGTACATGAAGCCCGCCGATAATGAGGCTGACACTCCAATAGCTGTAGGTGGTTTCCAATCGGCAGTGCTGATTGCGTTGGTTGTGCTCACGGTTGTATTAGGCGTACTGCCGGGCTTGGTAAGCGGAGTTTTATAGAAGCAAGGTCAGAATTAACTTACTAAAAAGGAGCAGCTGGTCAGCCGCTCCTTTTTTTATGTATATGAGCCTTCTTTATTTAACGCCTAACAATTGCCGGAAATCATTTTCGATATTCTGCATGACCACCGGAATGGCTTTGCGCACTATCTCCGAAGCCATTTGCGCCTTCCCAAAGTCCGGACGAAAACCATTATTTCCCAGTATAAATCCCGACGAATTATACTGCTGCATGCTATCGAAATAGCTGTTGCGCAGCGCATCTAGCTGGACACACGACTCCAGGGAAAAGAAAATCTTATTCTCCGTGTAATATTTCAGGAACGCGTCATAAGCTTGGCTGGCGGTTTTGATGCGCTCGTCCTCCTCCTGATCGGCGTCGGTGTGAATGAATTTCAGCGTAGCCGTCATTTCTTTCAGCGCCGCATTCAGGCTCACTATTTTTTGGTAAAGACTTTCCAGCACGAGCATTCGCTTTTCGTGGAGGCGCGAGTCCTTGGTGTTGGCCAGCTGTAGCTCGGCCCGAAACTGCTCCAGACTGCGGTCAAGTTGGGCCTTGAACTCAATCGACTTGCCTTCCAACTCCTTTTCGTAGGCCCGAAACCGCATTTTCAGAAATTGCTCGCCCAGCGCCTTTGCCACCCACGAGGCCGCCCCAATCAGCAGCGCATACACGCTGATATTTGCCAGGATTTCGCTCCAGTTTAGCTCCATTGCTACCATTCTATCTACCTGAATACCGCGGCGTCCGGCCTGATTCACGCTGCCGGACAAATGCTCGTCAACTGTTGACTATAATAACTTCTGGGGGGCATTTTAGTGCCCAATTGCTCATAAAAAAGCCCCCTGATTGGATAAGGAGGCTTTTTAGAGAATGATAAATTCAGGCTCTACTTGCGGGTTACGCGCAGGCTGATGCGGCGGTTGAGGGCGCGGCCGTCCTCGGTGTCGTTGCTGGCAATAGGGATTTTCTGGCCGTAGCCTTTGCTGGTGATTCGGGTAGCGTCAATGCCCATGTCCACGAGCACGGCCATTGCCGCGTTCGCACGGTCCTCGCTCATTTTCATATTGCCCGCAAAGCTGCCGCTGTTATCGGTGTAGCCACCGATGCGCACTTTGGCGCGGGGAAAGTTTTTCAGGATAGCCGCCACGTTTTGCAGCTGCTGCTGCGACTCTGGCGTGAGCGTAGCGCTGGACGGCGCGAAATACACCCGATCAAAACTGATCCATCCCTTCGTCCGATTCACCGAATCAACCTGAGCAACATCACTCGCTAAAAACTGATACAGCTTGTGCTCGGTTGAGTTGGAGCCTACCATTAGCCGCGTGCCATCGCCCATCTTAATCAGCGTGGGAAGGCCCGTGTCGTAGATATAGTTGCCGGTAGCCTCGTCGTAGCGCCCCTGGGAAGTGCTGGTGCTAGTAGCGGTAGCTGCGGGCACCGCCGCAACCTCTTCGGTATTTTCAGTCAGGCGATTGAAGCCCAGATTTATACGGTCTTGCCCCAGAAAATACCCAAGAGCGGCCGCCACTGCAACCAACAATATTCCCAGGCCTAGCCAATTGGATGACCAGATGGAGGCTTTTGCCGGCGCGGCTTCGGGCTGGTAATAGTCGCCTATGGCTGCCACACGGCGGTTTTGCACCCCAACAACCTCAGGGCTATAATTCGTCCCATTATCACGTACGTCAAAACTCATAGGACTCGGCCGAGGAATCGTCTGAGTCTGGCCTAGCCCCTGGGTTTGGGACTGAGACTGCGGCTGCGGAGCATGAGGACGAACCAGATCGGGCTGAATTGCTGCTACCATTCGGCGCTGCTCCTGCAACCACTGGCTTAAGCCCTGCGCATCCAACTCATTCTCAGCAGCATGCCGACCTAATATTCCTAGCGTAATGGGTGTGGTCAACCCCAGCAGGTTATTCACGGTCGTATTCTGGCTACCAGCGCTATCGGCCACAGTCTCCACGGTGCTGCTGTAGCGGTCACTAAGCAAAGATCTCATCAATTCAGCGCCCCGGCTCTGCCATCCGCCGCCACCTATCAACCGGCCACTGGATGGCCGCAATACGCCCTGCTCATGCGCCTCCCGGGCCATGCTCCACAGTACCTCGCCTCCACCAGCCTGCTCAGCTAAGCCCGTCAGACTATTTATTACCAAGGCAGTAACCCTCGACAGTGCTCTCTCAATGCTGGCATCGCTCTCTCCTACCGCAGCTACCCCAGTTTGCCGCATAGCCTCTGTAGTGAAGCAATTCTTAACGGCTTCCAGTAAGTTGTAAGTCATAGCTATTCAGGAATATGTAAACGAAAGAGTGTATAATAATACAAATTTTTATGGAATTTATTCCATACATAAAAATACAAAACATTGAACGCCAATACCATATAATATTTCTCGCATCTTATCAATTTAGCAATAGTAAACCTACTTATTCTAACCCGGCCATTCGCCTCAACGGTTGAATCCCAGCTTGCTTATCAGATAGCCCACCTGCTTTATCAACACTCATTACGAGTCAGCGCCCTACAATGACGACACTATTAAGCTGAATTTTTTTAGGCTATTGCTTATCACAACCGCCGCATCACGGCACTTACTTCATCGGCATACACCACTGCATCATCATTAAATGGCTCGTCGCCCCGAAATTTCTGGAGCACGCGGGCCGTGGTAATAATGTCTTTCTGGCAGTACTTGACGATGCGCGGCAAGTCCTTTTCATCATAATACACGCGGGCTACGTCGCCGCCATTGATATCGTCTTTGGGCGTGGGAATACCGAACATGGCCGCCAGCAGCGGCAGCGAGGTGTAGGATTTCCGGTCGCCGAACTTCCACAGTTCCATGGTATCGAAGTGCGCCACTTCCCACGGTTTTTTGCCGGCAATATCAAGCTGCGGCGGCAGCGGCAGCCCGTTGATGAGCAAACGACGCCCCAGGTAAGGAAAATCAAACTCTTTACCGTTGTGAGCGCAAAGCAAGTACTGCGGCTTGCGAGCCAGCAGCGCGGAAAACTCACGCAGCATCAGCTTCTCGTCTTCATCGGCGAAAGACTTCACGCGGAAGCGCCAGGTTTCCTCTTGCTTGTCGAAGTTGAAGCAGCCCACCGAAATGCACACCACCCGTCCAAACTCGGCGTAGATGCCGGCCTGGGCAAATAAGCTCGCCGCCTCCAGGTGAGAAGGCATGGGCTCTACTTCCTCAGCGCTGGTGCGCCAGCCTTTGTCGCGGCGCAGGGCATGACACTTGTGCTCCCACAGCAGCCGCAGCATGTCGTTCAGCTCGTCGTGGCAGCCCACGCACGGCACCGTTTCAATGTCCAGGACAAAGATTTGGTCGAGGGGAGTTTTGCGCAGAATCTGCATGGTGTGAGTGTGGCTAGCGGGCTATAGTGCCGAAGATAGCATTTTTGGGCTCTGGGGGGCAAATTTTATCCTTTTACGTAGTTGAGCGAAAATGAGAGCGGCACCTGCAAATGCAGGTGCCGCTCTCATTTTCAACGAATTAAATAAGACTTTACTTCCCTATCACCGCCGTAGCGATACTCAGTTCCTTTAATTGCGCGCCAGAAATGGGCGAAGGCGAGTCAATCATCACGTCGCGGCCGGAGTTGTTTTTGGGGAAGGCGATGAAGTCGCGGATGGAGTCGGCGCCACCGAAGAGGCTGCAGAGGCGGTCGAAACCGAAGGCGATGCCGCCGTGGGGCGGAGCGCCGTACTCGAAGGCATCGAGCAGGAAGCCAAACTGCGCTTTCGCCTCTTCATCGGAGAAGCCAAGCAGCGAGAACATACGCGCCTGCACCGTGCGGTCGTGGATACGGATGGAGCCGCCCCCCACTTCCACCCCGTTAATCACCATGTCATAAGCATTGGCGCGCACCTGCCCAATGGTTTCGGGGCTGTCGAGCAGGGCCATATCCTCGGGCTTCGGTGAGGTGAAGGGGTGGTGCATGGCGAAGTAGCGATTTTCCTCCTCGTTGAATTCGAGCAAGGGAAAATCGACGACCCACAGTGGGGAGAACGTGTCTTTGTCGCGCAGGCCCATGCGCTGCCCAATTTCCAGACGCAGCTCCGACAGCGCCTTGCGCGTGCGGTTAGCCTCGCCGGCCAGAATGAGCAGCAAGTCGCCGGGTGCGGCATTGAAAGCGGCTTTCCACTGCTGTAGTATTTCCTGCGAATAAAACTTGTCCACCGACGATTTTACGCTGCCGTCCGACTCTACGCGGCCGTAGATGAGGCCCGTAGCGCCAATCTGAGGACGCTTTACAAACTCGGTTAGCTCATCGAGCTGCTTGCGCGTGTACACGGCGCTGTTGATGGCGTTGATTCCGACTACCAATTCCGCGCTTTCAAACACCGGGAAGCTCTGGCCCGACACTAAATCCTGCGTCTGCGCGCTCGTGGGGGCATTTTTTCGGTATTCTTCAGCTCTACAAACTTCATTTCAAAGCGCGTGTCGGGCTTGTCGTTGCCGTAGAAGCGCATGGCATCGGCGTAGGTCATGCGCGGCAAGGTTCCTATTTCCAGGCCTTTCACTTCTTTAAACAGGTACTGCACCAAGCCTTCAAACGTGCGCAGAATGTCTTCCTGCTCCACAAACGACATTTCGCAGTCAATCTGGGTGAACTCGGGTTGACGGTCGGCGCGCAGGTCTTCGTCGCGGAAGCACTTCACAATCTGAAAATAGCGGTCGAAGCCCGACACCATCAGCAGCTGCTTGAACGTCTGGGGCGACTGAGGCAAGGCGTAGAACTCGCCCGGATTCATGCGCGAAGGTACCACAAAGTCGCGGGCACCTTCCGGGGTGCTTTTTATGAGCACAGGCGTTTCTACTTCAATGAATTCCTGTCCATCTAGGAAGCGGCGCGTGGCCTGGGCCACGCGGTGCCGCAACTCCAGATTGCGGCGCACAGGCGAGCGGCGCAAATCCAGGTAGCGGTACTTCATGCGCAGGTCGTCGCCGCCGTCGGTGTCGTCTTCGATGAGGAAGGGGGCAATTTGGCGGGGTTCAGCACATCCAGCTTCTCCACCCGAATCTCGATGTTGCCGGTCGGCATCTTGTCGTTTTTGGAGTGGCGCTCGGCTACTTTGCCCGTCACGCAGAGCACAAACTCACGGCCCAACTGCCGGGCCTGCTCCCGAACTTCGGCCGTTTCAACGCCTTCTTCCAGAGCCAATTGAGTGAGGCCATAACGGTCGCGCAGATCAATCCAGAGGATGCCGCCTTTGTCGCGGGTGCGCTGCACCCAGCCGCAAAGAGTAACAGATTGGCCAACGTGGTCGAGGCGAAGTTCGCCGCAGGTATGGGTACGGAGCATGTGCTGGAGGATTCGGTAAGAAGTAATCGGTGCTTGGACAGCGAAGGTAGGAAGTAATGCCGGGCTCAAAAATTCAGGGGAGCCCGCGGCTTTATTTTTTCGGAGCTGTAATATCCGTGTGCTGGCCGCGATGTATGGCTTATCTGACTTAAAAGATAATGCGAAGGAAGGGCAACTATTATAGCCTAAGCGCTATCTTTCAGCTGGTTCTTTCCGCCATTTCCACTCTATAGCTTCATTTCTTATTTCCCTACTTCTCCGCACACATGGCCCTCGTCATTAAAAACCTGTCGAAAACCTACTCCAACGGCGTGCAGGCCCTGCGCGACGTGAACCTCACCATCCCGACGGGCATGTTTGGCCTGCTGGGGCCCAATGGCGCGGGCAAGTCGAGTTTGATGCGCACCATTGCCACCCTGCAAGAGGCCGACAGCGGCAGCATTCACCTGGATGAGCTGGACGTGCTGCGCGAAAAAGATGCAGTTCGCCGCATTCTGGGCTATTTGCCCCAGGAGTTTGGCGTGTATCCGAAAGTAGCCGCTGAGGATTTGCTTGATCATTTTGCGGTGCTCAAAGGTCTTTCCGACAGCAAGGAGCGCAAGGCTACGGTGGCGGCTCTGTTACACAAAACCAATCTCTACGAAGTGCGTCGCAAGAATCTGGGGGGCTATTCTGGAGGTATGAAGCAGCGTTTTGGCATTGCGCAGGCTTTGCTCGGCAACCCGCGCCTTATTATCGTGGATGAGCCCACGGCCGGCCTCGATCCGGCGGAGCGCAACCGCTTCCACAACCTGCTGAGCGAGATTGGCGAGAATATTATCGTGATTCTGAGCACCCACATTGTATCGGATGTGAGCGACTTGTGCCGCAACATGGCCATTATCAATAAAGGCCAGGTGCTGCTTACCGGCGACCCGCTGGTGGTGATGAACGAGCTACAAGGTCAGGTGTGGCGCCGCGCCATTGCCAAAGACCAGCTGCCCGCCTTGCAGCAGGAGCAGCAGGTCATTTCGTCGCGCCTATATGCCGGCCAAACCATTGTGCACGTGGTCAGCGACGGCTCACCGGGCCCGGACTATGAGCCCGTTACGCCTTCTTTGGAGGATGTGTATTTCGCCCGCATTTCGGAAGCCGAGCGGGCCCGCGCGATGGCACAGGCTTAAGGCTTAGCTCGTTGCATCCTCTTCCTCCCCAAAACTTCTTCTCATGTTTCTGCAAATATTCCGGTTTGAGCTGTGGTACCGACTGCGCCGACCCGCTACCTATATCTACTTCGGTATTCTGCTGTTGCTGGCTTTGCTCCTGATGCTCACCTCGGGGGCTTTTTTAAGGGCTTGGCCGTGAGTGTAGGCAGTAAGGTATTCGTCAATTCGCCTTTCTCCCTCAACGGCTATACCACAGTGCTTACCCTGGTGCCGGGCGTGCTGCTGATTTCGGCCATGTTCGGGCCGGCCATCCTGCGCGATTTCGACACCCGTATGCACCCGCTGCTCTTTACTACGCCCATCTCGCGGCTGGGATATCTGGGCGGGCGCTTCGCGGGCACGCTCGTTATTACCATGCTGGTACTTAGTGGTATTGCTGTAGGCTTGTTTATTGGAACGCTGATTCCGGGCATGCCGGCCGACCGAATTGGGCCGCAGCGGCTACTGAATTATCTGAACCCCTACTTCACGGTGGTACTGCCCAACGTGGTACTTATGGGGGGCATTTTCTTTGCCTTGGGCACGCTCACGCGCAAGGCGCTGGCGACGTATGTGGGCAGCATCGTGTTTTTGGTGCTGTATTTTGTGGCCCAAAGCCAGCTCTCCGACCTCGACAACCAAACCATCGGCAGCTTGCTTGACCCGATGGGCAGCGGCGCTACCCGCCAGCTCACCAAATACTGGACAACGGCCGACAAAAACACCCAGCTGGTGCCGCTCACAGGCTTGCTGCTCCTTAACCGCCTAGTGTGGCTGGGCGTGGCCTTGGCGCTATTAGCCTTCTGCTTTTGGCGTTTCCGCTTCGCTCAAAGTGCCGCCGAGGGCCCCGTACGCCGCCGCGCGGAGCGGCCCGGTCTGGATGTAGTGCCCGCTACGGCCAACGTAGTGCTCCCGCGCGTGCACCAGCAGTTTGGCACCGGCCAATACCTGCGGCAGTGGGCCCGTCTGACCAAGCTGGAGTTTCTCGACATCATCCGCAGCCCTTATTTCATCGCGATTGTGGTAGCGGGCCTCGCGTTTTTGCTGGCCGCAGCTTTCCAGATCGGGAAGATTTTTGACACCCGAACCTTTCCCGTTACGGCGCAGGTGGCTTTTATTTTGTCGGGGTCGTTTAGCCTTTTCTCACTGGCTATCATCACCTTTTATGCTGGCGAGCTGGTGTGGCGGGAACGGGATGCTCATCTGAATCAGATTTATGATGCTCTGCCCCTGCCCAACTGGGTGCCCTTAGCTTCTAAGCTGGCGGCCCTGCTGCTGGTACCGGTGGTTCTGCAAGTAATTGTGCTGGTTTGCGGCCTGCTGACGCAGATTTTCTCCGGCTACTACCAATTCGAGTTGGGCCTGTACTTCCAATACTTGTTCGGGCTGCGCCTTATCGATTACTGGCTGCTCGTGGTGCTGGCCATAGCGGTGCACGTGCTTGTGAATCATAAGTATCTGGGGCACTTCGTGATGCTGCTCTATTACATGTTCACGCTTTTTGCGAGCCAGATCGGCATAGAGCACAACCTGGCAATCTACGGCTCCGACCCCGGCGTGCAGTACTCGGCTCTGAACAAATTTGGTCACTTTATTGGGCCGTTTTTGTGGTTTAAGCTGTATTGGGCGGGTTTGGCGCTGGTGCTGGCCGTGGGGGCCAATTTGCTGTGGGTGCGCGGCACCGAAACCAGCGCCAATGTGCGCCAGAAACTGGCTGGCAGCCGCTTTACCGGCCCCGCCCGATTGGCCATGGGTGCAGGCCTGCTCACCTTTTTGGTGGTGGGGGGCTTTATTTACTACAATACCAATGTGCTCAACCGCTACCAGGGCTCCAAAACGCAGGAGAAGCTGACCGTGGAATTTGAGCGCAAATACAGCCGCCTGGGCAAACGCCCGCAGCCCCGCATTACGGCGGTGGAGGTGCAGGCCGATCTGTTTCCGAGCCGGCAGGAAGTGCGCCTGCGCGGACAGTACTGGCTGCGCAACAAAACGGCTACACCCATCGATTCGGTGCAGCTGAACCTCCCGCAAGAGGCGCGCATTCGCCTGCTCGCTCTCGGCGCGGCCGGCGCGGCCCCGGCCCGCACGGTACTCGCCGATTCGCTGCTGGGCTTCTATGTGCAGCGCTTGCCGCAGCCGCTGGCTCCCGGCGACTCCTTGCCCCTGCGCTTCGATTTGTATTACGCGGCCCCTGGTTTTGAGAACGTGACGAACCGCACCAGCGTCGTGTACAATGGTACATTTATCAATAGCCAACTGCTGCCCAACATTGGCTATAATCCGCAGGCCGAAATCAGCGACGAGGATACGCGCAAGGACTATAATTTGCCCCCCAAGCCGCGTATGGCCTCGCTCACCGACACCGCTGCCCGCCGTAACACCTATATCAGCCACGACTCCGACTGGGTGCGCTTTGCCGCCACCGTTAGTACCGAGCCCGACCAGTTGGCGCTAGCCCCTGGCTATTTGAAAAAAGAATGGACTGAGAATGGCCGCCGTTATTTCCGCTACGAAATGGACGCGCCTATTCTCAACTTTTACTCTTTCCAATCGGCCCGCTATGCGGTGCGCAAAGCCAAGTGGAACGACGTGGATATTGCCATTTATTACCAGCCCGGCCACGAGTACAACCTCGACCGCATGGTGCGTGGCGTGCAGGATGCGCTGACGTATTACACCAAAAACTTTGGCCCGTATCAGCATCGCCAAGTGCGAATCATTGAGTTTCCGGGCTACCAGACGTTTGCCCAAAGCTTTCCGAACACCATTCCCTACTCCGAGAATATCGGTTTTATCGCCAAAATAGACTCCGCCGACCCCGAGGACGTGGACTACCCCTACTACGTGACGGCCCACGAGGTAGCGCACCAGTGGTGGGCGCACCAGGTTATTGGGGCCAACGTGCAGGGCTCCACGATGATGTCGGAAACTTTGTCGCAGTACGCGGCCCTAATGGTGATGAAGCAGCTTTATGGCGAGGCCCGCATGCGCAAGTTTCTGAAGCACGAAATGGACCGCTACCTCACCGGCCGGGCCACGGAGCAAAGCAAGGAGCAGCCGCTGTATAAAGTAGAGAATCAGCAGTATATCCACTACCGCAAGGGTTCGGTGGCGATGTATGCCTTGCAGGATTACGTAGGCGAAGAGAAGGTAAACCAAGCGCTTGCGGCCTATATCAAAGAGGTGAAGTATCAGCAGCCCCCTACACTACCTCGCCGGATTTGCTGCGCCACCTGCGCCAGGTGACGCCCGACTCCTTGCAGTACTTGATTACGGATATGTTTGAGCGCATCACGCTGTATGAAAACCGCGTCGATTCGGTGTCTTACAAAAAGCTGCCGGGGGGCAAATATCAAGTCACGCTCAACCTGAACAGCAAGAAATTTTACGCCGACAGCCTGGGCAATGAAAAGCCTGCTCCCATGAACGACTGGGTGGATATTGCGGTGCTCACCGAGCGCAAAGTAAACGGCAAGTGGCGCGACGAGCCGCTGTACCGGCGCAAAACACGCTTAAAAGCGGGCAGTAATAAACTGGATATTATTGTATCCGAAAAACCGGTAAAGGCTGGTATTGACCCATTTAATGAATTAATTGACCGCGACCCAGACGACAACGTCAAAAACTTACCGCGCAGCTAGCTGGGGGGCTTTTCGGGTTTGGCCCGGATTGTGCAAAGGGCCGGAATAGAACCTTGTTTTCCGGCCTTTTGTCTATTCTTCCTATGAAATATACTGCTCTTCTCGCCGCGGCCTTGCTTACCGTAGCCTCTGCCCAGGCTCAAACTTCCACGAAAGGCAAGACCAAAACGCAGGTCAATGGCACCAGCGTCAAGTCTAAGACCAGCGCCGAACCTGTTACCCTCGACGGTCCGATTAAGCGCGTCGAAACGCTCTCGGGCATCGATGTGTATCCTGATCCGAACACGAACACCATTTTTCTGAGCTTCACGCAGCAGTTCACCAAGCCCGGCACGCTGGTGATGACCAACTACAAAAACGCCCCCGTTTACACCGCCGCCCTCGACCCTACGAACAACACGGGCCAGCCCGTGGACCTGGGCCGCATACCAGCTGGCACATATTTGGTAGAGGCCAAAACCGGCAATTATGTGTACTGGAAAAAGGTGCGCATCAAGTATCCATCGGTACCGGTGGCCAGCAAAAAAAAGAAGCGACGCTAAATCCGCCTATTTAGTTAGCTTTTTTTACCTCCGTAGTCGTTTCGGCTGCGGAGGTTTTTTATTTGTAACCTCATGGCCGGAACTGAATACCGTTGGCGGCCTTTCATTGTGGAGACACACTATTTCGTGTCTCGTCGTTAGCGTCGTTACCGTGTGTTGCTTACCTGAAATGGTGCGTTTCCGCTCGTTCACCGACCAGACGCAACATTTTGCGTCTCTACCATTTTCCTTTGTAGCCCCTCGTTTGATTCTCCCTTTATGAAAAACTCTGTGCGTTTGCTCCGATTTGCCCCCTACGCGTTGCTGCTTTTATTCCTGGTCGCGTTTGCCGCGCCCAAGCCTAAGCTCAAAAAAACGCTGATCACCAAAAATCTCATCGTTGGTATTCCCGAAGGATTTACGGCCCTGCCCGACGACGGTATAGCCACCAAATATCCCGCGCCGCGCAAGCCTCTGGCCGTATTTACCAACCCCAGCGGCCGCGTCGATTTCAGTGTGGCCCAGAAGCCCAGCACCTTTACCAGCAAGGATTACGGCATTCTGCTCAAGATTTATAAAGCCAGCATTCAGAATGCCTACACCAAAGTTGATTTCCTAGCCGAAGACATCCGCACCATTAACAAGCGCGATTTTGTGGTGCTGGAGTTCCTCTCGTCGGTGGCTGACACGCGGCGGGGGGCAATTTGGTGCCCATTCGTCGCTACCAGCTCGTGCAGTACGCCATTGAGGGCGACCAGCTGATGGTCTTCACCTTCAATTGCCCCGCCGAAGAGCAAGCGCAGTGGCAGCCCACCGCCCAAGCGATGATGCAGAGCATCGCGCTGAAGTAGCTTTCTCTTGCTTTTAAAACACATCTAAAAGGCGGTCATGCAGAGCGGTAGCGAAGCATCTCGCTCGCAGTCGTTGCCACACTAACTGTCATGCTGAGCTTGCCGAAGCATCTCTACCGCGATGATAAACTTAACGAAGCGGTAGAGATGCTTCGACAAGCTCAGCATGACGTTCTTTTTGGCTGATTACTTCCACAACATCAGCACGCGAGATGCTTCGCGCTGCTCTGCATGACCGCCTTTTCATTAAATCAAATATCAATTAACCTATGACCCTTTCTCTTTACAGCGACGAAAGCTACATGCGAGAGGCGCTGAAGCAGGCCCGCTATGCGCTGGCCGAAGATGAGATTCCGATTGGAGCCGTGGTCGTACTGGAGCGGCAGATTATTGCCCGGGCCTACAACCAAACCGAGAAACTGAACGACGTAACCGCTCACGCCGAAATGCTGGCGCTCACGGCTGCCGCAAACTTTTTGGGCAATAAATACCTCACCGACTGCACCTTGTACGTCACCGTGGAGCCCTGCGTGATGTGCGCGGGCGCCAGCGCTTGGGCCCAAATGCGGCGCGTGGTGTATGGTGCACCCGAGGAAAAACACGGATTTCGGCGGCACGGCAACTTGCTGCACCGGCGCACGGAATTGGTGACGGGAATAATGGCAGCGGAAAGCGCTGAGCTGATGCAGGAGTTTTTTGCCCGCAAGCGGAAATAATTACTTTTGAGTGCCGCTGGGGGCAAATTCTAACCCTTCAGCGGCTTTGTCAGTTAAAGAAGTAGAGTAGCTGCCCGAACGCCGGGCAGCCTTACGCGTTTCCTTTCACCTCCAAACCATTCTTTCTCATGGCCTTCGAACTGCCCCAACTACCCTACGCCTACGACGCCCTCGAACCGCATTTTGATGCGCAGACGATGGAAATTCATCACACCAAGCACCACCAGGCTTATGTCACCAACCTGAACAATGCCATTCAGGGCACTGACATGGAAAGCCAGTCCATTGAAGATATTCTGCAAAACATTGCGGCCGCTCCGGCTGCCGTGCGCAACAATGGCGGCGGGCACTGGAATCACTCCATGTTCTGGCAAATTCTGAAGCCAAATGGTGGCGGACAGCCAACGGGCGCTATTGGTGAGGCCATCACGCAGTCGTTCGGCAGCTACGATAAGTTTAAAGAGGAGTTCACTAAAGCCGCTACTACACGCTTCGGCTCGGGTTGGGCATGGCTCTGCAAGCAGTCGGATGGCTCGCTGCAAATCTGCTCTACTCCCAACCAGGACAACCCCCTCATGCCCGACGCCGGCTGCAAAGGCATCCCTGTTTTGGGCCTCGACGTGTGGGAGCATGCCTACTACCTGAAGTACCAGAACAAGCGCCCCGACTATATCGCCGCCTTCTACAATCTCATCAATTGGGACGAAGTAAACAAGCGCTTTCAGGCTGCTTAGTTTCTGAGTCGCTGAGCTGCAAAATTAAGTAGTTACAGAGCAAAAAAGCCCCCAGACATGTCTGGGGGCTTTTTTGCTCTGTAAAAGAGTAGAAATATGACTTTACTTCGGCTTGAGTTAGCGCTGCACGCGCTGCGTATAGTTTTCGAAGGCCGTGACGCCCTGGAGAGTAATAGCGTAGCGCGTGCGCGGGCAGCAGCTGATACACTCTTTTGGTCCTGGTAAGGTAACCCACCTCTTAAAACTTGTTGGTCTGGGTGCTCAGATTGCCCGCCATGGCGCGGTCTTCTTCTTCAGAAAGATAAACTCCGCTTCTTCCAATGCTATAAAGGCATTGCCACTTATAGACCAAATCACATCACAAACCTTTTTACTCTCTAAAGTAGATTCGTTTCTGCCCGCTTCATTTTCGTTTTTTTCTATCTTTGAATGCCCGGTCTGCGCAAGTGGCCGGGTTGTTCTTTTTTTCTGCCTTTCTTACTTCTTTGTCGAAGTCTGGCTCAGCTAGGCGCGGAGCTGCCTAGCCGTTTCCTACGCCAAAGAGCCGCTGGCTTCTTAACCTGATCTTACATGAGTACCAAGCTGCGTCTCATTATCCTGAGCTTTTTACAGTTTTTTATCTGGGGTTCGTGGCTGATAACCATCGGGGCATACTGGTTTCAGACCAAGCAATGGTCGGGGGCGCAGTTCGGAGCCATCTTCTCGACGATGGGTATTGCCTCCATCTTCATGCCCTCCATCATGGGTATCATCGCCGATAAGTATGTGAATGCCGAAAAGCTGTACGGCATCCTGCACATTCTGGGGGCATTGTGCTGTTCACCGTGCCACTGGTCACCGATCCGGGTACTATGTTCTGGGTGATGCTGCTGAACATGATTTTCTACATGCCTACGCTGGCCTTGTCCATTGCCGTATCTTATTATGTGCTCAAGAGCAAAGGCGGCGATGTAGTAAGGGACTACCCGCCTATTCGGGTGTGGGGCACGGTGGGCTTTATCGTGGCCATGTGGACGGTTAGTCTGTTGGGCTTCGAGAAATCGGCCAATCAGTTCTACGTAGCAGCCGGCGCGGCTATTCTGCTGGGACTTTACTCATTCACGCTGCCTAAGTGTCCGCCTACTGCGAAAGACACGCCGAGCCGTTCTTTGGTCGATGTGCTGGGCTTAAAGTCGTTTGCGCTGCTGCGCGACACCAAGATGCTCACCTTCTTTCTGTTTGCCATGCTGCTGGGCGCGGCCTTGCAGCTCACCAACGCCTATGGCGACACTTTCTTGCACGACTTCGACCAGGTACCCGCCTACCAGAATACCTTAGCCGTGCGGTACCCAGCCATCATCATGTCCATCTCGCAGATTTCCGAGACGCTGTTCATCTTGGCTATTCCTTTCTTTCTGCGTCGCTTCGGCATCAAGCAAGTGATGGTCTTCAGCATGATTGCCTGGGTGCTGCGCTTCGGTTTGTTTGCCTTTGCCAACCCCGCCGACGGCCTCTGGATGATCATCCTCTCATGCATCGTGTACGGTATGGCCTTCGACTTCTTTAATATCTCCGGCTCCCTGTTCGTCGAAACGCAAACTGCTCCTTCTATCCGAGCCAGCGCGCAGGGCCTGTTTATGATGATGACAAACGGCTTCGGCGCCGTGTTCGGCAGCCTGGTAAGCGGCCTGGTTATCGAGCAGTATTTCACCGCTGCTGATGGTGTTACCAAGGACTGGCAAAGCATTTGGCTGTCTTTTGCCGGCTATGCTCTGGTCGTGGCCGTGCTGTTTCTCATTCTATTCAAGCACAAGCACGAGCCAGTGGCTGAAGAAGCGGTGGAGCATCCCGGACCGCTACTGGCCACTAATGAGTTATAATCAGAAGCAAAACGGCTTGTAAGTATATAAATAGTATAAAACAAGTCTAAATATAGTTTACCAAAAAAACCCGCTCTGCGCGATGCAGAGCGGGTTTTTTGTTGGGGTTAACGCTGGTTAGCTTAGAACTGCTCGTCGGCGCTGAAATAGAAGTCGCCTTCAATCTGAGCGTTCTCATCAGAGTCGGAGCCATGTACAGCATTGGCCTCGATGCTCTTGGCGTACTTTTTCCGGATGGTGCCTTCCTCAGCCTGAGCAGGGTTGGTAGCACCAATCAGCGTGCGGAAATCGGCAACGGCGTTGTCTTTCTCCAGAATAGCCGCCACAATCGGGCCCGACGACATGTATTTTACCAGATCCTGGTAGAAAGGCCGCTCCTTATGAACCTCGTAGAATTTGCCGGCGCGCTCAGGCGTCAGGCGTACTTTCTTAAGCGAAACGATGCGGAAGCCGCCTTCTTCGATCATGTGCAGGATGCCACCAATGTGGTTTTCCTGTACCGCGTCGGGCTTAATCATCGTGAATGTGCGGTTAGTGGCCATTCTGTTGTAGTAAAGTGATAAGTGTAAGAAGACTTGCGAAGCGCAAATCCGTGGCAGATTGCGGCCGCAAAAGTAGCCGAAAGTTGATTGGGTTGAGAATCTGAGCAGTAAGCAAGTTGAAATCAGCCTCAAAAAAGCCCCCCAGCTTCGTGTCAGGGCGCTAGGTTAGGCTTTAATGAAAGTTGCTAGTTCACATCAAACTCAGAACGTCATGCCGAGGCGGAGCCGAAGCATCTGGCGTGTTTAGTTGTAATGCTAACCTCACATCAGCACGCGAGATGCTTCACTGCGTTCTGCATGACGTTCAGTAGAATGACTTGTTGAAACTTGTTAAAAAAGTGAACCTGCTTTTCCTCAACTGTTTACATCTCACAACGCCTTTACCGAACCTAAACCCAACGCTCTATTGTTAGAGCGAAAATTATTTGCGGATTATTTCCGAATTTTGCCGCCTTGCTTCCGGCCTAAACCACCGAATTTCAGCCACCTATCAGTAGGCAATGTCCACAATCTCCGCTCTGCAGGAGTTGCTCGCGCAGCCCCGACAGATTTTTATCACCACTCACCACAAACCCGACGCCGACGCGTTGGGCTCTTCTCTGGGCTTAGCCGGTTATCTCCGCAAAAAAGGTCACCACGTCACCGTCGTCACGCCTTCCGATTACCCCGACTTTCTGGCCTGGATGCCTGGTAACGAAGATGTTATCGTGTATGATGCGCGCCGCAACGATGCGCAGGTGCGCGAAATCATCGGGACGGCGGAGGTTATCTTCTGCCTCGATTTTAGCTGCCTGAACCGCATCAATGAGCTCGGAAGTTATATCCGCAACGCGCCCGGAACGAAGGTGCTCATCGACCACCATCTGGAGCCGGAGAACTTCGCGGACCTGGATTTCTCCAATCCCAAAGCTGCCGCCACGGCCGAGCTGGTGTTCGAAGTAATCCGCGACCTGGGCGACCAGGACATGATTGACGTAGGCATCGGCGAGAGCCTTTACGCCGGCATCATGACCGATACAGGCTCGTTTCGCCACCCCAGCACCTCGCGCAACGTGCACTTGATTATTGCCGAGCTGCTCGACGCTGGCATCGATCTGAGCTCCGTGCACCGCCGCATCTACGATTCGCACTCCGAAATGCGTCTGCGCTTTCTGGGCTTTGTGCTCAAGGATAAGCTGGTGGTGCTGCCCGAGTACAATACGGCCTACATCGCCATTACCCAGGATGAGCTGCGCCAGTACCAGTCCAAAACCGGCGACACAGAAGGTTTGGTCAACTTTGCCTTAAGCATTGAAGGCGTAGTATTTGCGGCCGTACTCATCGACCGTGGGCAGGCCATAAAAATCTCCTTCCGCTCGGTGGGGGGCTTTTCCGTGAACGAATTTGCCCGCCAGCACTTCCAGGGCGGCGGCCACCTCAACGCTTCGGGCGGCATTAGCTACGAGTCGTTAGACGACACCGTGCAACGCTTCCTGAGCTTATTGCCTCAGTATCAAACCAAGCTCGTGACGGCCCCGCTAGCGGTTGCGCCGCCTGCGGCGTAACTTGCCTCGATTTTACTTTCACCTTCTTTCCCTTTTCATGCTTTTTCAACGCAATTTCCTGGGCTTGGCGCTTGCCGCCGGCATTTTGGGCCTCGCTTCCTGCAACAAGGGCGGCGGTGATTTCACAAAGGCCAAATCCGGCTTTGAGTACAAACTTTTCAAAAGCGAAGGTGGCAAGTACTCCGAGCGTGAAGTAGCCCCCACCGGCGACCCAACTTATAAAGACCGTTTGGGCAAGATTCTGGCCCTCAACGTAGAGTATCGCACCGCTAAAGACTCGGTCCTCTTCAACTCGCGCAAAGCTCAAATGGGCGTACCGATGCGCATTAAGCTGGAAGAGCTGAAGACAAAAGGTGGCTTGGAAGAGGCGCTCTCTTTGCTTCAGCCCGGCGACAGCGCCGTGTTCCGCTTCAACGTGGACACCATTTTCGCTAAGTCTTTTAAGGCTCCCGTACCGCCTTTTATGAAGAAAGCCGGCAACACGATGACCATGTTCGTGAAGGCCGACAAGCTTCAGAGCGAGCAGGAGGCCATGGCCGACCAGCAGAAGATGATGGAGGAGCAGCAGAAGAAAATGATGGCGTATGCTGAAGAGCAAATCAAGAAAGACGACGTCATCCTGCAGGACTACATCAAGAAGAACAACCTGAAGGCCGAGAAATCTCCTTCCGGCATCTACTACGTAGTAAACAAGGCCGGTACCGGCGCTAAGCCCAAGCAGGGCCAGACCGTGGCCGTGACCTACAAAGGCTCACTGCTCGACGGCAAAGTATTCGACTCGTCGGAGAAGCAGGGCGGTAAGCCAATTGAGTTTCCGTTGGGCGTAGGTCAGGTGATTCCAGGTTGGGACCAGGGTATTGCCCTGCTCAACAAAGGCACCCAGGCTACGCTGCTCATTCCTTCTACGCTCGGCTACGGCCAGCGCGGTGCGGGCGCCGACATTCCCGCTGATGCCGTGCTCCGCTTCGATGTAGAGCTGGTCGACGTAAAGTAAAAAGCCCCCCAGCCGTCGTGCGCGGGCCTTTGGGCCGGCCACGACGGCTTTTTTTATCATCCATTTTTTGCCTTTATGATTCAGTTGCTCAAGCGCTCCCTCTTCTCCCGACTCGCCATTCTGTTGCTGGCCAGCGTACCGCTGCTCACGGCTTGCGAGAAAGAAACCGACTATGTACAGGAGGATGAGAAAATCATTCAGGAATACATAGCGCAGAATAATATTGCCGGCGCGCAGCGTCAGGAGTCGGGGCTGTACTATGTGCCGACGGTAGAAGGAACAGGTGCAAAGGCTAAGCCCGGACAAACGGTATCCGTGCATTATGTGGGCACTTTACTCAACGGCCAGGAGTTCGACAACTCCGTGAAGCGCGGCAAACCAATTGATTTTCAACTGGGTGTAGGTCAAGTTATTGCTGGCTGGGATGAAGGCATCGCGCTGATGAACCAAGGTGGCAAGGCTATTCTGCTGATTCCTTCAGCTCAGGCTTATGGTCCGCGCGGGGCTGGTGGATCTATTCCGCCAAACGCAGTACTGCGCTTCGATGTGGAGCTGGTGAGCGTTAAATAATCAGGTGCGGCAATACGTTATAAGCTTAGCTGGCTACTTCTAAACACAAAGGCGATACGATGATGAAGACTTTTTCCAATTACCCTTTGCTTAACCGCCTGTTATTGCTGTTACTGGCTGTTGGGCCCTTTTTGGCTGCCTGCGGCGATACCGAAACGGAAAAATACGCTAAGCGGCTGCGTGCGCAGGAAGAAGAATATAAGGGAAAAGACGAGATCAAGATTCAGGCTTACCTGACCAGCAATAACATTACGGAATTCACTCGCATGCCTTCGGGCCTGTTTATGATTCCGATTGTAAACGGCACTGGTCCGCAGGTAAAGGCCGGCAACCGGGTAGCGGTGAAATATCGGGGTACGTTTCTGGAAAATGGCGTTGTGTTCGACAGCTCCTTCGACCGCCGTATTCCGTGTGACTGTGGCGAGTTTCTGATCGGAAGCGGCGAAGTAATTAAAGGCTGGGATCAGGCCTTCGTGGAAATGAAGAAAGGCGACCGCAAAATGCTGATTATTCCCTCCTACTTAGCCTACGGGCCAACCGGCAAGCAAAACGCGACCGGCTCGTATGATATCCTGCCCAACCAAGTGCTCATTTTCGACGTCGAAATCACCGAAATTCGGTGAAAAAGCCCACCACCCCACTTCGCTATTGGCGCTTGGCGCTGCTTATCCTGCTTTTAAGCAGTGCAGGGCGTAGCCAGGCCCAAGCGCCGGCCGATACAGTTCGCACGGCTTCTGGCGTGCGCTACTACATTCATCAGCCCGGCAAAGGTGCTACCGCCAAGGTGGGCGATAAGGTGACGGTGAACTACACGGGCTTTTTGCCCAATGGCAAGCTCTTCGACTCATCGGCTTCGGATGGGCGCCCGTTGCGCTGCCGCGTGGGTCGTGGCGAAGTGATCAAAGGCTGGGAGGAAGTGTTGCAGCTATTACCTGCCGGGAGCCGGGCCCGCGTCTGGATACCCGCCGCGCTGGCCTACGGGGCTAAAGGTGCCCGCAACCCCGACGATGACAGCCGCTACCTTATTCCCCGAATACCGATCTGATATTCGAACTGGAAATGGTGAAAGTCAACAAATAAAAAAGCCCCCAGCGACGCTGGGGGCTTTTTTATGGGAAAAAGGGTGCTATTCTCCCAGCACCTCCGACAGCACGGCCAGAGACCGAATGTCGCCGAGCTTTTCGATGTGGAGCTGATAGTAGCGAATGAGTACAGCCAGCAGTTCGCGGCGGACACGTCCATTGGGCACGGTAGCCGTGGCGGGGTCGCGGAGCAACTCGTCGAAGTAATGGTCGAACTCACGGAAACGCAGTATCGTGGGGCCGCTGCTGCTCGTGGCGGGGTTGCTGGCTTCCCCAGCGAAAGCAACCTGAGTCGTTACCTGCTCACCAGACAGGATGCCGAAGCCCAAATAAGACGCCAGCTGAAGCAAGAACACGAGAGCAAAGTTCTCGTAGCCAGTGGTTTGCTTATCAAAAGCCAGAATAGAATCGTGGAGAAAAGTGAACAAAGGCTCGTTTTCTTCTTCCTCAAACACAGTACGGCTCACCACTTCCGACAAAAACAGCACGACACTGCCCTTGCGCACATCATAAGGAATGCTGGCAAACTGCTCGGCGCAGCGAAACTCTGATAAGCGTGTAATGCCGCCCGCCCGCGAGGTGTAGGCCACCAAATCAAGCAGGGTAAAAGGCTGGAACAAGGCAATGCGCCCCGGCGGCTTGGCCTTGCGCACACCGTTCACAATGTAGGTCTGCAAACCCAATCGCTCGGTATATATCCGCGCAATAATGCTGGTTTCGCGGTACTTAATGTAGCTCAGAACCAAGCCACGCGTTTTTATAAGCATTCTCTGTTTTATGTATTATTAGCTATACGAAGTAGAGACGCGTATTCGCGTCTAATCGTTGAAAGACCGGTACTGCGCCAACTAAACAATGTCAGCAACGATTAGATGCGAATACGCGTCTCTACCACGTTCTTGTATTTACCCTTTAAATTGGCTTTTGGCGATAATTAATTAACACCGAATCACGGCAATAAATCACCGCGCTACCACCGCTATTTTGCTTATGCAGGCGTTTTTGCCATCAGCATCAGATGACAAAACCATGTATACTCCCGACTGCACTTTGCGGCCATTATAATCGGCTAGGTTCCAGGTGAGGGTGCCGCCGTTGGCGCGGGTCTGGTAAACGAGTTTGCCGCTTACGTCCGTGATTTTGATGACTGCGTTATTGGCCAGCCCCGATATGCCTACCTGACCCGTAAAATCGGTGCGGACCGGATTGGGGAATACTTTGCCGCACGCCGGCTTGCCTTCCGTAACGGTGGCTGACCCACGATAAGAAACAACCCCGGCATCCGTTACAACAAATACCTCCCCCGTGCGGTCGTTCACGGCCACATCCAGAATACGATTGGAAGGCAGCGGACTGTTGGCGGTGGTGAAATTGAGCAGCGCTTCATCCACGCTCTCCGTGAATAGCCACAAGCCCCGATCGGTGCCAAACCACTTGCGGTTGGCGCCATCCACGGCCACGCACCGCACTACATCGCTATTCAACGCCGGAAAGTTGAGGCTGGCTTGTGGCCCGCGCTGAATAACAGGCTTTAGAAATGCCTCCGCCGAACCAGCTACAAAGGTCTGACTAGGGTCGGTGAGCACAGCCACGCCCGCACTGGTTGTCACCCAGATACTCCCTTGCCGGTCCTTCACCATATCATAGATATCGTTGGAAGGCAGGCCGTTGGCCGTGGAGAAATAGCGCGGCGTGCGCGTGTTTTCGTCGTAGGCAATAACGCCATTGCCCGTCGGCTGGCGTGATGTAGACAGCCATACGTATCCATTATTGTCGAGCACAATGCCATTGAGGTTCTCGACTCCGGCAAAATATGGCAATGAGCGCCATGTGGTAGCTACAGGATTAAAGATGTGCACGCCAGGCACACCCGCAAACTCATGCCGGTTCACTACCCACACGTTCCCCTCCGCATCAGCAGTCAGGTCGGTAATACGAGTGTAGTTCGGGTCGACGTTAGGGAATTTAGGCGGAGCCAGCGCCGTCCTTAACGGGTTGCTGCCGCTTCCAAAGGTGAACTGACGAAAACTACCGGGGCCCTTCCATTCTAGTATGCCATTGCCGTAGCTGCCAATGTACAGCGTGCCATCGGGGGTGCGCACGCCGTGGGATGGGTCCTGAAAATTAGGGTATTGGGTGCGGTCGGGGAGCGTTTGGGGCGTGATGTTGGTCCACTGCCCTTCCTTGTATTCATAGAAGCCGCCGAAAGAGCCGTTTTGTAGAAAACGGTCGGAAAAACCGCCGCTAAAGACGTTCGTGATGCCCGTGCGCGCATCGCTGTACACACTGAACGCTCGGGCGCTGGCGGGCGCGTTCGTTACGAATTTCTCAAACTGCTGGGCACCGGTTGTTTTTACTAAACCATTCTGAAAATCGGCCACGTAAAACGCGCCATCGCGGGAGCGGGCAGCAGCCCGCGTATCACGCAGCAGCGCATTGCGATAGGTCCGAATAGTGCCGCCCGGGTGGTCGAGTACCGACAGGTTATCCAGCCCAACTACCAGCAATCCAGCCCGCGAGGCCGTAAGCTGCCGAAATTGCCCCCAGCGAAGCCAGCTACTGGTTGCCAGCCTTTGCCTGCTCCGGGGCCGCCTACAAATCGGTACAGTTGGTCGCCATTGGCCCCCGCGTATACTTTCTCATTGTAGGTGGCGAGCGTACGAAACGGATTGCCAGCCCGCGCAGGCAGATCGATGGTCCAGTTGCGGAAGTTGGCGAGGTTATCTGTCAGGCGGCCCCGCAGGAGGCCCGCTGAGGTAGCAGCATATACCGAGTCGCGGAGCACGGTGCTGGCGTAGACTTGCACCGCCTGCCCGCCCGGGCCGATATTGACGTAGGTATCACGCACTTCCAGCCGCGTCATATCGAGCACGACCAAGCCGATACTACATGCTAAATAAGCGCGGGGACCACTAAAATGTATGTGATTAACGGTTTTGGCTTGGGTAATCTGGGCCCGCAGAATATCTGTAATGTTCTGAATAGAGCCATTGGCCCGCAGTACATCCAGGTTGCCGCTGTTATAGGCTATCAGCAGTTGCTGACTAACCGAATCGTAGGCTACCGTGCTGACGCCTACGTCGTTGAGCCCGTCGCGGCGGGAAAGCAGACGGGTTGTGTTTAGCTCCTTATCGAAGTAGAAGAAAGAATTTTCGGTGGCCACATACACCCGCTTATCCGCATCAGTTACCGCTTTGGCCTGGTTGGTGGGCAAATGCAGCTGCCAGTCGCCAAAGCCTACCGGTCCCTGAGCAACAGCCGAGGTCAGGCTACAAAGCCAGACAGCAACGAAGCTGAGCCAACGGCAGGTACGGAGCAGGTAGGTCATTGGCGGAAACTGGAGATAACACGAAGTCTAACTTGTAGCTGCGACGTAGCAGGGCAAAAAAGCCCCCAGACCTTGCCCGGAGCCACGCTGGTTCTGGCTACAGAGATTCGTGGCTGGCGGCAACCCGCGTTGGAGAGCTTTTTTCCTTCATTCCCTCCAAAAAGCAGGGGCGACAACGCGCTTCGTACGAATCAGTTTCGCCGAGCAAAATCTTATCCTGGGAGGCTGCTATACGGAATGAATACGAAGCCAGCTCGCCGCAGCACATGCACACGGCGTGTACCTTGGTTACGTATTCGGCCACGGCCATAAGGGCGGGCACCGGACCAAAGGGCTTACCGGCGTAATCCATATCGAGGCCGGCCACGATAACGCGGGTACCCCGGTTGGCAAGCTGCACGCACACTTCCACCAGCGACTCGTCGAAAAACTGCGCTTCGTCGATGCCTACTACATCGCAGCCGCTGGTCATGAGCAGAATTTCCTGGGCCAAAGCCACGGGCGTCGAGCGAATGCTGTTCGCGTTGTGCGATACCACATCGTGCTCATGGTAGCGGGTATCAATAGCGGGCTTGAAGATTTCAACGCGCTGCCGGGCAATAGTGGCCCGGTTTAAGCGACGAATCAATTCCTCCGTTTTGCCTGAAAACATGGAGCCGCACACCACCTCGATCCAGCCCCGGCGAGGAGCCTCGCGGTTGGTGCCGACGCGGGGTTCTAGAAACATAAGGTCTTACTATGAACAGCCAGCAGCGAATGATCTGGCTTTGCTTTAAACCTCTAAAGTAAGGGTTTCAGCGTGGAGCTTCAAGAACGGCACCCCGGAAATATCTTCCGCGTAGCGCTAGGCACCTGTGCGTTACCCACTTCTCAACTTTGCTGCCGCATACGATTCTTGAGCGTTATTCGGAGCTGTATGTTACGTGCGGCAGCTTGGTAGCCTCGGGCACACGGGCCGTTAATTCACCCTCAAGCAAACGGGCTTGACACGTGAGCCGCTCATGGGACAGCAGACGACCGGCACGACGGTAACGCAATTCTGCATCGGTATCGGGCGTTAGGTTTTCCGCGCCGCTAAGCACCTCCAAACGGCAGGTGGTGCAGCGGCCTTTGCCGCCACAGGCGTGCATCCAGTCGTGGCCGGCGGCATGCAGGGCCGCCAGCAAAGTGGAGCCAGCGGGCACCGCCACTACAGCGCCCGGCAAGTTTTGCACCGTCAGACTAGGCATCTTTCCTTAAATTGCCGATTGAATCAGGATCTAAAATGAAGGACAAATATAGCCACGCCAAGCGCGAACACTACGGCCGTCGGCTGGCCGCTCACCTCTGCGACCAGCATTTTGGCCCCCAACCCACTGCCACACTCGATGGTCCGGCGGTATTGCGTTTCACCCCTATCCGGCAGGTAAATCTGTTGGTAGTGCAGCAGCTGCTGGCCCAATGGACCGCCGAAATGGGCCGGCTGCGCAGCCCCTACTTCGACTTTGAGGCGCCCGACGTGCGGCAGGCGCTCACCCAGTTTATGAACACGCTTTCGCGCCGTATACGGCTGACGCGGGGGCTTTTGAGCCCTTATTAGCCCGGGCCGTGGCCGACACGCTCGGGGTAGTGACCGATCCGGTGCTGACGTTTGAGGAGAAGCTGCTGGGCGACCAACCGACCGCTACGGCTGCCCAACTGCGTGATGCTTTGCGTTATCTTGATCTGAATAAGGACTTGTTCGCGGAGTTCGTCGACAGCCTCTCACCAGATGCGCCGCTGGAGCGCGATTTTCTGCTGGAGCGCTTCCGGCTGCACCAGGAGGCTACATACAAAGGTCATCAGCTGATGGAAAGGCTGGTAGCGGAGCTTAGCGCTTTGCTTCCGCTAACTGAGGCTGACTTATGGGCCGATGGCCCCGTACGCGCGCCCGCGGTGCCCGTTGTGGAAGCGCCACGTCCTGCGCCTGTACAGGCGGAGCCTGCGCAGACTGCAGAACCTGTGCGAGTTGCAGAGCCCGCCCGCGTGGTAGAACCCGTGCGTACTGCCGAGCCTGTAGCAGCTGCGGTGTCGGCAGCACCGGCACCGACGCCTGTTCCGGTGCAAAATGCCCCCCAGCCGTCGGTAGCAGCACCTACTTTCGTGCCCACGCCCGCCTTTGTACCTACACCAGCCCCGGTGCCCAAGCCAGCTCATGAACCGAGTGTAGCGCCTGCCCGTCCGCTGACGGGAGCAAGCCCGACCAGTGTACCGCTCTACGAAAAACTAAAAGCGGAGCGCTCTGCTACAGCCCCGCTCAGCGAAACGCTGCGGCCGGAAAAAGCCGGGGCTACACTGGCCGAAAAACCCCCCAAAGTAGAATCTCTGCGTGAGGCCATCTCTATTAATCAGCGGTTTGGCTTTATCAACGAGCTGTTTAATGGGGAAAACATGGAGTATCACACCGCCATTCAGCACCTCGATACCTTCAACGATCCTGAGTCGGCCAAGCGCTACGTGACGCAGGACTTGGCCGCCAAATACGACTGGACGCGCAAGGAAGAGCACGTCGGCCGGCTTCTGAAGCTCATTGACCGCAAGTTTGCGTAGAGTTAGAGAAGCACAAAAAAGGCCCCCAGCAAATTGCTGGGGGCCTTTTTTGTGCACTGCATGATTATTTATAAAGCTCTGCTTCTATTTAGCGCACCAAATCCTGCTTGCGGTAGGCGTCGATGGCCAGCATGATAAACAGCAGAATGGTAAAGGACCAGAGCGAGGAGCCACCGTAGCTGAACAGCGGCAGCGGAATACCTACCACCGGCGCCAAACCGATTGTCATGCCCACATTCACGGCGAAGTGGAAGAAGAAAATACTGGCTACGCAGTAGCCGTAAGTTCGCCCAAACACCGATTTCTGACGCTCCGCCACGTATACCAGGCGCATCAGCAGAGCCATGAACAGGATGATAACTACTATACTGCCCATCCAGCCCCACTCCTCGCCTACGGTACAGAAAATAAAGTCGGTGCTTTGCTCGGGTACGAAGTCGAACTTGGTTTGGGTGCCTTCCAGAAAGCCTTTGCCCATCAGTCCACCCGAGCCGATGGCAATTTTGGATTGAGTCACGTTCCAGCCCACACCCAGCGGGTCGGCCGACGGATTAATTAGCACCTCGATGCGTTTGCGCTGGTGGGGCTGGAGCACCTGATTAAAGAAAAAGTCGACGCCAAATACCATCCCGACTACCACCGCCCACACGCTCAGGGCCAAGGGTAAATGGTGGCGCATCACCCGCGAATTGACCAGAAAAACGCCCCCCAGAATAAGGGTGATTCCGCCGATAAGCCAGAGTTTGGGAATCAACAAAGCCAGAATCAGAATGACGCCCGCGGCGGCCAGCACGATGAGAATGAGCGGCGACATACCCTCGCGAAAGTAAGCCAGCAGAAACGCGCCGAACACGAGCGCCTGACCGGTTTCGTTGGAGGCAATAATGAGCAAAGGCGGCAAAAGGGTCATGCCGGCCAGCACGGCTTGGTCGCGCCAGTTCTGATGACGCAGATTGATGCCGGCCATAAAGCGTGATACGGCCAGGGCGGTGGCAAATTTGGCAAACTCGGCCGGCTGCAAGCGCACCGGCCCCAGCTCCAGCCACGACCGCGAACCAGCAATGGGCCGCGCGATGAACAGTGTGACGAGCAGCAGCAAGACCACCACGGCGTAGAAAACGTAGGCAAACGTATCGTAGGCCTTGTAGTCGACGACGACCAGAATGACCATCAGCACCACGGCCGTCCCGATCCAGATAATCTGTTTAAACCAGTTATTGGCCATTAGCTCCTGGAAGCTCTGGCCAGCGAAACCGAGGGGCGCATCGGGTGAGTAGCTGGCGGCGTACACGTTGAGCCAGCCCAAGCCCACCATCAGGGCATAAATGCCGATGGTTACCCAATCGAGGCTGCGACTATATCTGGCGGGTGAAGAGGACATTTTGGGCTATTCAAAAACTACTGTACCGGGCGCTGACTATCTCCTGGTTTCGTCAACGCTTTCGGATAAACTTGGAAGCATCTCCCTCTAACCAGGTTTCCCACTGCGTGCGCTCAACTTTGCGGCGCAGGTATTTCTCGATCATCAGGGAAGCCATAGGAGCCGCAGAAGTGCCCCCAAAACCAGCATTCTCAATAAATACAGCAATGGCGATTTGAGGATCCTCGGCGGGCGCGAAGGCAGCAAAAGTGGCGTGATCGGGGCCGTGGGCATTTTGTACAGTACCTGTTTTGCCCGCTACCGAAATACCGAACTGGGCCAGACTAGCCAGATTGCCGGTGCCGCCGCGGCCTTCTACCACCGCCTGCATACCCGGAATAATGGCGTCGAAATGCTGGGGGTCAATATTCGTGTAATGGCGCTCCCTATACTCTGGCAGCGGGCCGCCCTGGCCAATACCACGCACGAAATGAGGGGTGTAATAATAGCCGCGGTTGGCAATAATGGCCATTATGTTGGCCATCTGCAGACCGGTAATTCCGATTTCGCCCTGCCCGATGCTTAAGGAATAAATCGTGCGAAAGTTCCAGCCGTGACGGCCGTACATCTTGTCGTATAGTTCCGGCGATGGAATAGAGCCCTTCCGCTCCGAACCCAGATCGACACCTAGCTGCTGGCCCAGCCCGAATGACATTACCTGCCGGCGCCACTCGGCCAGGCCCAGGCGAGCATCTTCCTTGGGGTTGCTGGAGCGGCCACGCATGATGGCGGTACGCATCACCTGGTAGAAATACGGGTTGCAGCTCTGCTTGATGGCAATGCCGACATTGGTGGGCGGCTCGTGGCGGTGCGTACACTTCACCAACCGCTGGTTGCACGGAAAACTCGTGTAAGGCGTCACCACGCCCATTTGCAACGCAACCAGCTCGTTTACCAGCTTAAATACTGAACCTGGCGGGTAAGTTGCCATCAGGGGACGGTTGAACAACGGCCGCTCGGGGTTATTGAGCAGGTCCATATAGCGGTTGCCCATGCCCTTGCCGCTGAGCCGAGCCGGCTCGAAGTTTGGAGCCGAAACGAAGGCAAGGATTTCGCCCGTTTTAGGATCGAGAGCTACGATGGAGCCCCGCTTCTGGGCCATGAGCATTTCCCCGTATTGTTGCAGTTCGCTGTCGATGCTGGTGTGTAAGTCTAGTCCAGCCACGGAAAGCGTATCGTACTCCCCATCCCGGAAGGCGCCTTTCTCAATACCGCGCACATTCACCATGCGATATTGCACCCCGCGCCGCCCCATTAGCGTCTTCTCGTAGAAAGACTCTAAGCCCGTGATTCCCAGATTGTCGCCTGCAATGTATTTGGCGTATTTGGGGCTTTCTAGCAGCTTAGGGGTAATGGCTCCTACATAGCCCAGGGCGTGCGCCAGATTCTCCGTTTTGTAGGATCGGGCCATGTGCGCCCTAATGCTGAAGCCCGGAAAATCGATCAGATTATCCTGAATAGCAGCCAGCTCCGGCGTGCTCAGGTTCTGTATCAAAGGCGAGGCTTTTACCCGCGAATAGGTTTTGGCGGCTGTTAGAGCGAGGCGAAACTCCTCTACTGGCATCTGGAGAAGCTCGCACAAGCGGACGGTATCGAGCTGTTTTATTTCGCGGGGCACCACCATCAGATCGTATACCGGCGTGTTTTGCACTATCAGCTTCCCGTTGCGGTCGAAGATGAGGCCACGATAAGGCACCTGCACGATGCGCTGCAAGGAGTTGCGGTCGGCGGCCAGCTTATAGCTGCCGTCGAGCACTTGAATGTAAAACAAGCGCGCCGCAAATAGCAGGGCCACGACCACGAAAATGGTCTGCACCACATACTTACGGCCTTCAAGGTATTGCACGAAAGAAACTGGATAAAATGCCCCCAGCCTAGTATCTGGGTCTACAAAGGTACACAACACAAAGGCTCACTGTCTAGTCCGTAAGACCAGTGGCCCACCCCGGCTCCTACCTACTGCGCCTTCGCGACGGGAAGAACAGCATCTGCACAATCAGCAGCGTAATGCCCGTAAATAAGGTGCTTACTATCACTTTAATTAGCGTAACACCAATGATTTGAAAACTGCCCAATTCAAGCAGAAAAAAGGCGAGATGGTGTATGCTCACCAGCAAAATTAAGTAAACCAGAAACCATTGCCAGCCCATCAGGTGCACATTTACTGCGTCATCGGAATCGTAGCCGTCGCGAGGCGTAAGCAGGCGCAATACCCAAGGTCTTAGGTACATAACCAGTACCGCGGCGGCGGCATGCACCCCGCCCGTATCGTAAAATATATCCATGGTGATGCCCACCATAAACCCCAGAAGCAGCTGCACTACAATAGGAGCGGTAATGGGCAGAAACAGCAAGAAGCCTAGGTAAAAAAAGCACCAACCCAGATCAAACAGCACCAGCTTGCTGGCCACCAGCACGTGCAGCAGCACGTACAGCACCAGCAAAATCAGGTGTAATACTAGTCCGCCGGCTTCTCTCATGGCTTTAGAATCTCGTCTTCTTCCTCTGGTTTAGCACCGGCCCTGGCTTGCAGCGTGTCGCGCTCCGCTTTATGGCGGCTATTTACCACGTACACGTAGGTGAGGCGCGAAAAGTCCACAGCCAGCCGTACGCGTATCGTCCAGAAATCCTTGTCTGGCTCCTTGCTGAAGGCGTCAATTGTACCAATCATCACGCCCTCCGGAAATACAGCATTGTAGCCGGAAGTCAGAACGGTATCGCCACGTATCAGCTCATTCTGCCGCGGAATCTGATCGAGGAGCACGTGGGCCGCGTCGTCGCCCAGCCACTTAATACCGCCTTCGGTACCGTCGCGCTTTATCTTGGCTGAAATAACTGTTTTAGAATGCAATACGGAGGTGGCCGTAGCATAATGCTCACTGGCTACTTTCACCCGGCCCACTACGCCATCAGCAGATAGTATGCCCATGCCCGGCCGCACGCCCTCGCGAGTGCCGGCATTGATGGTTATATAGTTATCCACCCGCCGGCGGGTGCTGCTTATCACGCGGGCCGGAATGAGTGGGTAATCAGGATCGGTGGCGGGTAGCTGGCGCAGACCTAACAAGATGGAGTCACGGCGGGCCGGGCGCAAAGGCTCAACGGGCGCGAGACTATCGGGCAGGCGGCCGGCTAGGTCGGGGCGGTACAGCTGCTGGCGCAAAGCTGCATTCTCGGCCACCAAGCCCCGATTTACGTCGACTAGCCGAAAATAATCCAGCACCTGGGTGCGTATTTCCAGCACCCGGCCGGCGTAGGCATTGGCCGAATTGAAGAATGCGGCCCGCTGGTACGAGCTATTTCTAATCAACAAATACAGACTCAGCACCTCCAATAGCCCGAACACCAGGATGCCCCGGTAGCGGAAAATGAAGGTGAAAAGATTACGCACAGGAAAAGAAGCAAAGAGTTAAATGGTTGAGCTTAACGTAGCAAAAGGCTGGAGACTAAATGACTGGCTGTTCAAAAGCAGAACAAGCAACCATTTAACCCCCAGCCATTTACTTGTTTAGCTGCCTACGAGAGAAGAACACTACGGAAACCCTGCAAGTTCTTAATTGTGGCCCCTGTGCCGCGCACTACAGCGCGCAGCGGATCTTCGGCGATGTGAATCGCGAGCTTGGTTTTGGCTGCCAAGCGCTTATCGAGGCCACGGAGCAATGCGCCGCCGCCGGTAAGGTGAATGCCGTTGTCGTAAATGTCGGCCGATAGCTCTGGGGGGCTAATTTCCAGGGCTTTCAGTACCGCTTCCTCAATTTTGGCCACCGACTTATCCAAGGCAATAGCAATTTCAGAAGAAGTCACTTTGATCACCTTCGGAATACCCGTCATCAAGTCGCGGCCCCGGATTTCGTAGTCGGGAGGTGTAATGTCCAGCTCGGTGAGGGCCGCGCCCACTTCGATTTTGATTTTCTCGGCTGAGCGCTCACCAATCAGCAGGTTATGCTGACGGCGCATATAATCCAGAATATCCTGATTGAATACGTCGCCGGCCGTCTTGATTGACTGGTCGCAGACGATACCGGAAAGGGCAATTACCGCGATTTCAGTAGTACCGCCGCCGATGTCGATAATCATGGAACCTACGGGCTGCTCCACGTCAATGCCAATACCGATAGCGGCGGCCATCGGCTCCTGAATCATCCAAACTTCCTTAGCCCCGGCGTGCTCAGCGGAGTCGCGTACGGCGCGTTTCTCTACTTCCGTAATGCCCGACGGAATGCAGATAACCATGCGGTGGGAGGGCTGAAACAGACGATTGCGCGTGTCAATCATCTTAATCATGCCCTTAATCATTTCCTCAGCGGCGTGGAAATCGGCAATTACGCCGTCCTTCAAAGGCCGAATGGTGCGAATGTTGTCGTGGGTCTTTTCGTGCATTTGCTGCGCTTGCCGGCCCACGGCAATTACTTTATTGGTTGTGCGGTCTTTGGCAATGATGCTCGGCTCATCCACCACGATTTTGTCGTTGTGAATGATGAGGGTATTGGCCGTTCCCAGGTCAATGGCAATATCGCTGGTGAGGAAGTTAAAAAAACCCATTGATTTTTACGGCAATTAGAAGATAATGCGCGGGTTGCGCCACGCAAATAGGGGGCAAAAGTACGGAAGTTTGACGGAAGCGCTACCAGTAAAAATTAAGACCACCCGTAGTCAAACCGGCCCTCTAACGAAAAAAGACCGCCGGAATTGTGGCAAAAAAGCCCCCAGTATTCCTGGCGGCCTGGTAATGCTTACTTGAGCGTCACGCAGAAAACATTACATGACGCTCTATATTCCAGACAGTTAATGTTTGAAATGGCGCACACCCGTCATCACCATGGCCATACCGAGCTGGTCGCAGGCGGCAATGCTGTCCTGATCTTTGATGGAACCACCCGGCTGCACTACTGCCCGGATGCCCGCCTGGCCGGCAATCTTCACACAGTCGGGGAAGGGGAAGAAGGCGTCGGAGGCCATGACGGCGCCTTGCAGGTCGAAGCCGAACGCTTTGGCCTTTTCGATGGCCTGCTTTAGCGCATCTACGCGCGAGGTTTGGCCTACGCCGGAAGCCAGCAACTGGCCCGGCCGCGCCAGTACAATGGTATTGCTCTTGGTATGCTTGCAGACTTTGGCCGCGAATACCAGTGCCTCGGTTTCTTCAGGCGTCGGAGCCGATTTTGTTACGACCTTAAAGTCAGCGGCGGTTTCGGTCTGGCGGTCGAAATCCTGCTCCACAATGCCGTTGAGAAGGGTTTTGATTTGCTTTGAGGGCAATTTTACCGGCTTCTGGCGTAGCAGAATGCGGTTCTTCTTGCTCTGCAGGATGGGCAGCGCCGCCTTGTCAAACTCCGGGGCAATGAGTACCTCAAAAAACAACTTATTTAGCTCCTCGGCTGTGGCCTCATCTACGGGCTTATTCACGATGATAACGCCTCCGAAGGCCGATACCGGGTCGCAGGCCAGGGCTTGCGCGTAGGCATCGTGGAGCGAATGGGCTTGCGCTACGCCGCAGGCATTGGTATGCTTGAGAATGGCGCAGGCGGGCTGACCTTCCTCAAACTCAGCCATAAGAGCCACGGCAGCGTCTACATCTACTAAGTTGTTATAGCTCAGCTGCTTGCCATGCAGTTGGTCGAAAAGCGCAGATAAGTCGCCGTAGAAGGTGCCGGCCTGATGCGGGTTTTCGCCGTAGCGCAGGGGCGTGGCCGGCTGCCGACTTAGGCGCAAAGATTTGCCCCCCAGGTCGGTTCCCTGGCTTACGTAATTGAAAATCTGGGTGTCGTAGTGCGAGGTGGCAGCGAAAGCGGCCGCGGCGTACTGCCGCCGGTCTTCCAGATCAGTAGCGCAGCTCTTCTGCATGAGAAGCTCCGTCACAGCTTGGTACTGGTCACGGCCACTGACCACGAGCACGTCACGGAAGTTTTTGGCAGCGGCCCGCAGCAAGGAAATGCCGCCAATGTCAATTTTCTCGATCACGTCGGCCTCCGGCGCGCCCGAAGCTACCGTTTCCTCGAACGGGTACAAATCCACGATTACCAGATCGATGGGCGGAATCTGGTGCTGCTCGGCCTCCTGGGCGTCGCCGGCTTCGTGGCGGCGCTGCAAAATGCCACCGAACACTTTTGGGTGCAGCGTTTTGACGCGCCCCCGAATACGGCGGGAAAGCCGGTCAGGCTTTCTACGGCGGTTACTTCAGCGCCTTGCTGCTCCAGAAACTGCTGTGTTCCGCCCGTAGAGTACAGTTTCACGCCGTGCTGCTTCAGCACCGCTATCAGCGGCTCCAAACGGTCTTTGTAATAAACAGAAATAAGCGCGGAGCGAATGGGCTGAGCTGGCATGGCAAAGGGGTTTGGGCTAAAAGAATGACAGTACGAAGGTAGGCTACCACCTTTGCCCCCACCAAATTCTTTGGGGTACGGAATTATGATACCGCCTTTACTTATCACCAGCGCCTCACTGTAACTGCCTTTTTTTCAATACACACCAAACCAGTAACCGCGCACCACAGTTGAGCTACGTCTATCCTACTGTTGTGTATGCTGGCCGAACAGTTCTCAGCGCATGTTTTGTCTGTTGCCGCTTCTACGGCTGGCTTACCAGCGCCCGCAGAAGCGGCGGCGCAAGTTCCGGCGTCGGGTCGGGAAGGCGGCTTTCCGGTGGCGGAATGCGAGTGGCTGGTATGGTTTAGGCGGTGGCAGAACTGGCCACACAGCTAGCAGGCAGACTTATAAAAAGATCAGAGCAAGCTGTAGAGCCGGAAGATGCGTGATACATCAACAATTTAGATTTCGCACTTAAACTTCCTGGCAGTTGAATTTCACTAAAAAGCCCCCAGCCGAATTAACGGCTGGGGGGCTTTTTTGGCCGAAGAGAAGTATTAAAACGCCTCGCCTACCGCGAAGTAGATGCTCGGTGCCGTATCAGTGCCGCCGGCATAGTCAAGGCGGACGTTGAGGCGGTCGCGGCGGTTGAAGCGGAAGCGCAGACCGCCACCACCCGCGAATTTGGTACCGTCGAACGTGTAATCAGAAAGCTTGTATCCTACCTGTCCGGCGCTCATGAAAGCAGCCGCGTCAATGCGCCAGAACAGCTTCTGGCGAATCTCTGCTTGAAAGGTCATCATCTGCCGGTCGCGGAAGCGGGTTTCGTAAAGACCGCGCATCAGGTTGGCGTTGTTGTAGATAGCGCCACCCAAATTGGCCCCCAGGCCGCCCATTTCCCGAAATGGCACGTCGCCGGTATGGAGCTGGGTGAGGTATTGCAGGGCCAGAATCGTGTTGTTGGAGCCGAACAAGGGCTGAAAGTGGCGGGCATCCAGCTGGTAGCGCGTAAACTTAAAGTCGCTGCCCAAGGCGCCGCCATTCACCAGCACATGAGCATCCACGAAGTTGCCGCGGTAGGTGGCCAGCACGTTGTCGCGACCATCGTAGAGCAGCGAAGGACCGATACCTGATATCAGCGTATTCTCCCGCTCGCGGGGGAAATGCGGAAATTGTCGCGCAGGAAAAAATTGGTGCCGCCATCTCGGGCAGTACCGGGGGCCGTTATATCCGTCAGGCTGGTGAGACGGTAGCGCAGACCCACAAACAGATTGGGGGCGATGCGCGGCATTACCTTCTCGTCAAAAACGATCAGCTTAAACTCCAGATCCGACTCGGCATCCTCTCTGTTGTCGTTGCCCACGCCGTAGTAGAACAGCTTCTGGTCGTAGCGGCTCAGCTCGCCCGATAAGAACAGCTTTTCGCCAGGCGTAAAGATGGTGTGCGTAAGCTGAATGGTGCTTTGCTTTTCCTGGCTAAACCAGGCAATCAGGCGCGCGTTCGACTTGCGTACTGTGGTATCGGTACCAAAGCGCCACACGGGCAGAATGGCTGCTCCAGCTGCAAAGCCTGTTTCCTGCTGATAAAAGGCTATCGGCACCGGAATAAAGCTGGGCTTATCGCTGGGAGCGAAGGCTGATTTGCGCGGCTGTTTGAGGCCGGGTGCCGGAGCGGTGGTAGTAGTTGAATCGGTGGGGGTAGTAACTTGCGCGAAGGCGCCGGGGGCTGCCAACACACTCAGAGTCAGCAGCGAATAGAGGAAGCGCATAAAATGGCTTGGTAGAAAGTATGGATAAACCGAGCTCCAGCACAAACCCACCCAAAAGGTAGTAAAAGGCATTCAGTTTTCAACGCTAACGGTTTAGCTAGCCAAACGGTTTTAGATGCCGCCCGCCATCCACAGCATAGAAAGCACACCCGCGAGCATAATCCACTTGCACCAAGCACTCAGCGTGGTAAAATGCAGCCGGCGATCGGCGCGCAACAGGCGCCACGACAGCCCCAGCAATGGCACGAATACAGTAAGCACCAACCATGAGCCGAGCCATTGAGCTTGCCCAAAAAACAAGGCCTGCCCGCTGGCCGCGCCAATCAGCACCAGTAAGTTTAGGAGAAAGAACCCAGCTACCCACTTGGTGCGCGCCACGCCCCACACAATGGGAAGCGTCAGGCATTTGTGCGCGGCATCGCCGCGCATATCCTCCACATCCTTAATGATTTCGCGAACTACTGTGAGCAGGAAAGCAGCCAATGCGTACACCCATACTTCCGATTGGCCAGTGCGTAGTTGCAGTTCCGGTAGCAGCACCAAAGCGCCTGTGAGCGTGGCAATGCTCAGGTTGCCTACCAACGGCAACCGCTTAAACCGAGCTGAATAGCCCCACAGCAGCAGCGCCGAGCCCACATGCACCAGCCCCAATAGCGGCGACAGCGCCCCGGCCACCAACACGCCGATTCCGGTTAGCACCAGGTGCGCCATCATCGCATGGCGGCGGTTAACGACGCGCCCGACTACCAGCCGCCCGGGCCGGTTGATGCTATCTATCTTGACGTCGTAGTAATCATTGATGATATAGCCGGCGGCCGCTACGCACAAAGAAGCCAAGATAAGTAAGCCAAATGAGGACGTGAGGAGCGGCAGCGGCGACGGGAGCAGGCAGGCCCGCACCAGCAGCAGACACAGCCCCATGAGCAGCAGGTTGGGCAGGCGCACCAGCCGCATGACCGGACGCCACCCACGCGGCTCAGTAGCCCCTGGTGCGGATGCAAATGCGGCGGACCCAGCGGAAGACTGCATAACTAGAAAAACAGAGAGGCCCAGTAAAATGCCCCCCACAAAGTAAACCGGCAAATATCTCCCCCAAGCACTCAAAAAGAAAGCCTCTTCATAAAGGAAGAGGCTTTCTGGAAAGTAAAATTCAAGTAGGAAAACCTACACGCGCTTTACGTTTACCGCATTTACTCCTTTGCGGCCTTCCTGCGTTTCGAACTCAACGCGGTCGTTCTGTTGGATTTGGCCCCCGTTAAGACCGGTAATGTGTACGAAGAAGTCTTCCTTCGTATTGTCATCTGTAATGAAGCCGTAGCCCTTCGACTCATTAAAGAATTTTACGGTTCCTGTTTTCATGCAAAAAATAAAAAATGGGTTGAATGGATGATGGGGTAAATATAAATGGATTTTAGAAAAACACAACTCGCCCCCACCAATAGTCCAAACTAAATAACTGCCCCCTTACTCAGCCGTAACGCCTGCATTTCTAGGCACTACCAGGTTTGCTGAGCTCGCATCACGGCTTCGATCAGCTCGCGGACGGCACCGTGGCCACCGGGTAGCCCCGACACGTAGTTGCTGATGTCGCGCACGTCGGTGGCGGCATCGGCAGGACAGGCGGCGATGGCGCACCGGCGCATCACTTCCACGTCGGGCCGGTCGTCGCCCATGTAGGCAATGTGGGCCGGGTCGAGGCGGTGCAGGTTGATGTAGGTGTTAAAGATTTTCATCTTATCATCCACGCCCAGATAGATGTCGCGCACGTCCAACGATTCCAAGCGCTTGCGGACCCCTTCTTCCTCTCGGCCCGAAATAACCACGATCCGGTAGCCTTTAGTCAAGGCATACCGAATAGCATAGCCGTCGCGGATGTGGAAAGCCCGCGCCTGCTCGCCCGAGTTAAGGGCCAGCATGGTGCCATCGGTAAGCACGCCGTCTACGTCAAGTATAAAAGCCTGAATAGCAAGCAATTTAGAAGGAGTAATGGTTGTATCCATCGTATAATAAGAATGGTTAAATGGACGGAGGTTAAATGGCTGATCGTTCGGGCATCAGAACAATTAACCATTTAACCTCCAGCCATTTAACCATATAGAGTATTTATTGATTATCACGCCATTCGTACACCCACTTAGCCTGAATCTGCTCCAGGTGGCCTTCGTTGGCTTGTTCGCGGGTGCCCTCGAAGTTAGGCAATGTGAGCACCCATTCCAGCAGTTCGGTGAAGCGGATGCGGTAAATTTTTGCCTCCGTGAAGTCATCGCCAAACTTTTCATAGAGTGCAATGGCGATATCCTCGTGGTCGCTCCACTTAATGGGGGGCTCGAAATGATTCATATCTGGGCGTTGAAAAGTTCAGAGGGTTGACAGGCGAAAGTTTACGAGTTGAGAATATAAAAAGCTGGCTTCACCTGACTTATTGCAGTTTTCGGCTTGCTGGCGCTTTTTCTCCCAACTTTCAAACGTAGCCTTAGTGGCCCAGGAAATCCTGGGGTGGAATAAGGATAACCAGATCGTTGCCCTCGGCCTGCACTACGCACTGGCAAGCCAGGCGAGAGTTGATGCGTGGATTTACGGCGCGGTCGATGAAATCCTCCTCTTTATCAGAAATTTCGGGTAGCTCATCTTCGCCCTGGAGCACGTATACGTGGCAGGTGCTGCAACCGCACACACCGCCGCAGTTGTGCTGAAGCTGAATGTCGTTGTTGAGGGCCACGTCCAGCACCGACTCGCCTTGGGCTGCTACGTGAGTCTGCGCGGGCTGGCCATCCTGAAACTGGAAGGTGATGTTAATGGTATTCACAAAGTAGGGTTCTGGGGGGCAATTGCGGGCACGAAGGTACGCACCACCGCTCCCTTATCAAAGCTACAACTCTGTCTCGTTGTTTGGCACCACGAAGGGCAATTGTTGCTGAATACTGTCGCTCAACGACTTATACAAAGCCAGCCAGGCCGGATGAGCGGTTAGCTCCGCCTGATGGCGAACCAGCGTAGGCACATCACGGCGGGCAGCGGGCCCGGTTTGCACGCTGAAAGGCGGGGCAGCTATGGCTTTTTCCACGGTTTCGCGCAGTAAGGGCGCCAGTAGCTCAAAAGGCAGGTTCGCCTCTGATAGTAAGGCATGGCTGATGCCTAGCAGGTGATTGGTAAAGTTGCTGGCAAATACGGCCGCTACGTGTAGGCGCTGGCGTTGAAGAGTAGCCACCGGCTGCACCAAATTGCTCAGACTATGTCCCAAGGCCATCAACACTGTTTGCCCGGTTTCATCGGCAGCTTCAATACAAAGCGGTACGGTTGCCCAGTCTATCACGCGGCCGGGACTAAAAGTTTGCAACGGATAAAAAACACCGCCTCGCACTTTAGGGTAAGCCTCAAACAAACTCAGTGGCAAAGCACCCGCCGTATGAGCTATCAAAGCACCAGCCGGGAAATTAGCCCCGGCCAATACCTCCGGTACAGCCGCGTCGGGTACTGAAAGCAGGTATAAATCGGCGGGCGGCTGAGTCCTGAAATCGAGGCTGGGGCTAACCACTGCGCCGGATAGTTGGGCAGCCAGGCTTTGGGCGCTAACTGCCGTTCGGCTCCAAACCGAGACGACCTGGTGGCCAGCTTGTAGCAACGCGGGACCTAGTAGGCTAGCCACACGGCCGGCACCAAGCAAGGCAATACGCTGGGGGGCAAATATGGGCTGAAGTGTGCTCATCGGACGCAAGAAAGTGCTTAATCCCCTGATTCTGTTGTCCCGCCAGCAAAACGTCCGTTCCCAGCCGCAGCGTCAGATTTGATGGATGGCGAAGTCATCGTTATGCGTAGGATTAGCCACATACAGCAACTTATCCACAAAAAAAGCCCCCAGAAAGCTTCTGGGGGCTTTTTTTGTGGATAAGCTGTTTATTAAGCCACCGATTCCGCGCGGCGCGGCGCGGGTGCCTTTCTAATGGTGCTTTTGTCTGTGGGAGCAGGCTGAACGGAATTTTCGCGCAGCTCGCGGCGGCGCTTGGCGAAGGCCATTCCAAATCCAACCGTCATGAGCAGCGTGCCGCTCCAGAGCAGATTGATGAAGGGCTTTTCCACAGCTTTCAGGATGATATAATCCTTAGCCGTAGTACTGACGCCGAAGGTGAACTTGCCCTTCTCAGGATCTACGTTGATGAAAGACAGACGCAGGCCCAGGTCTTCTACCTCATCGGGTACGCGGCCAATAAGCCGGTCGCGCACTACAAACATGGGATGCACGTGGTACTTTTTCTTTTCTCCATGCACGATAAAATCGCCCTGAATAGCTAAGTCGCCCTTTTTCAGGCCTAAGCCGGCCGTTTGATGAGCAGGCTCGATGGCCCGCAGCACTGCGAAGTAATCGTTCAGGAAAATGGTGTCACCCACGGTGATTTCGTGCTCTTTCACCTCGGTCCAGTCCTTTTCCTTGCTCGGATCGGGAACGGTGCTGATGTGAGAGTAAATGTCGTGGTCAACGAACTGCTTGAGCGCTGGTGAAGCCAACAAGCCCATCTCTTCATTCACCTGAGCCCGGGGGAAAAGCGTGAAGGCTTCCTGCGTTTCGCGGTCTTTGTACTCAACGCGGTAATAGGTATTCTCAGGGCGGATTTCGAGCGTATCACCAACCTTGTAATAGGTCTTGTCCTTGATTTTTATGTCGCCGCGGGCAATTACCTTATACTCATCATCGGTACGATAAATCAGCTCCTTATTAACGTACTCAGGCATGCCGGGCACCTCAAAATACTGGCCGGTGTAGCTTACATCGTATTTGCCCATCGGAGCTATTTCGTTGCGCCAGAGCAGTACGTTGTCGCGGTTTATCTCCTCCGGAAACTCACGCGAGTACACAAGGCCCGATACGTTCGCGGAGATAATATTGGAATAGCCCGCCGAGGCCAGAATGCCCAGCAGCATCAGCGCTACACCAATATGAGCCACACCCCCACCCGATATACTTACGCGCCGCATCATTAAGCTGAGCACCATTCCCAGGTTGGCCAGCACCCCAAACAGGGCTGCCGTGAGCAGCAGAATATAGGTCGGCTCCATCTGAAGCTTGTTGTAGCGCACCAGCAGAATAACCAGCGCCGCCCCCAGCAAAGTCAGAATACCGGGCACTGCCAGCGAGTTCATCAGGCTTTGCTTGTCGTTTTTCTGCCACCACATCACCTGCGCCAGGCCCGACAGCAAGGCCACACCCACGCCGATATACAGCTGAATCTTGGTGTAGTGCGCAATCTGGTCGGCGGGTAAAGCCAGGTTAGATTTGATGCCCAGGAAGCCCAGGAAAGAATTGTAAACGGGAATGCTCGTTGTTACCAGCACCTGGAAAGCGCCGAGGCACAACACGGTAGCCCCCACAAATACCCACAGCTCAGCATTATACGTTGTCAGCTCTTTCTCGGAAATTGGGATGGTCTTCCAGCGCCACACCAGCATGCTGATAGCCACTATAAAGAAGAAGCCCATGTAAATCAGCAGCTGCCCAGACAGACCTAAGTCGGTGAAGGAGTGCACCGAAGCATTGCCTAACACACCACTGCGGGTGAGGAAGGTAGCATACAAAATGAGCAGGAAGGTGGCGATGACCAGCACAAAAGAAGTGCGCAGGCCCAAGCGGCTGCGCTTCCACAATATCATGCCGTGGATGGAAGCCACCAGCACCAGCCACGGAATATACACGGCGTTTTCAACCGGGTCCCAGTTCCAGTAGCCGCCAAAGTTCAGGGTTTCGTAGGCCCAGTAAGCGCCCATCATCACACCCACGCCCAGCACCAAGGCGCCCAGCAGCGTCCAGGGCAAAGCGGGCTTCACCCACTTGCTTAATTCTCCTTTCCACAAGCCAGCTATAGCAAATGCAAATGGCACCAGCGTAAGCGCAAAGCCCAAAAAGAGTGTTGGGGGGTGAATTACCATCCAGTAGTTCTGGAGCAGCGGGTTCAGACCAGTACCATCTTTGGGAATAAAGTTGGGATCGTTTTTCCAGACAGGCAGATCAACGAGGAAGTCGCGCAGCAGAATAAACGGCGACGAGCCAATTTTCAGCTCGCCTATTACGACGCCCAAGATCATGGAAGTCAGGAAAAGCTGCACGCCGGCAAACACCGTCATCACAGGCGCTTCCCACTTCTTATTAAAGCGAATGATGGCTACGCCCAGCACGACGTGCCAGAATATCCAGAGCAGGAAGCTACCCTCTTGCCCTTCCCAGAAGCAGGAAATCATGTAGTACACCGGCAAATGGTTGCTGGAGTGGCTCCACACGTAGTAGTACTCGTACCGGTGGCCATAGATCAGGCTAAACAAGCAGCCGATAATGGACAGCACCGCCACGCCGTGCACCAAAAAAGCCCCCGGCCCAAGCGCCGCCAGACAATATCGTCGTCGCCTAAGGGGCGGCGGCTGGTTGCCATGTAATAGGCATACGCCGCCACGATGGCGGCCACAAACGCTATGATAACACTTAAGTGTCCGAGGTCGCCGATGAAAGTATTGAGCATTTCTTTTTAATTAATAATTAAGAATTAGCGATTAAGAATTGATGCTTGAGTTTTGAAAGCACTGACAACCAATGTGATAAACTCAACTACTAACTCTTAATTGTTAATTACTAATTGATGGCGGCCGTTGCGCCTTTCACTTCTGTCTCCACGTACTTGGAGGGGCACTTCAACAGGATCTTATCGGCCACGAAGATGTCGTTACGCATTGCGCCGGTAATCACTACCTGCTCCGACTTGTCAAAATCCTGGGGCTTGGGGTTGAAGTAGATAACCCGCTGCGCAATCCGGTTGGTATCAACCAGCGTGAAGGCGAAGTAGTTAGGATCGAGCGTAGGATTATACTCCAAGCCCGTGATGTTTTTCTGATTGTCGCGGGGTAGGCGGCCTACTACGTGTACTTTGGTCAGGTTGCCTTCAGCAGCGCGCTCACGGGCTTCCTTGAAGGATACATACACGCTGGCATCGCCGGCCGCGCTCATAATGATACCAATAGCAATGGCAATTACCGCGATGGCGAGAATGTGGGTTTTTTTCATGTTGCGAAGAGTGCGGGTCGGTTAATCTGAACAACTAAAGCCGGATGAAAAATCCTTGGGGGGCAATTTTAGATGAGTAACTCGTTTAGCGAATCTCTTTTTCCAACCGGCTCACTTTGCGGTCGAGGGAAATGAGGTAGCCAATCAAGCCAATGACTACAATTAAAATCACGGCAACGACCACGTAGATCTTGCCGCTTTGGCGCAACGCATCCGCCATTTCAGGGGTGTCGGCAGTTTGCGCAACGGCTCGCCCAACGGTAGCAAGCAGCGTCAGCAGGAGCAAAAAGGCGTTACGCCAGCTGTTTTTCATACATCTTCTGTTTGAGAAATTCGAGGCGGCTACTCACTTGAGTAATCCAGAAGCCAATGAGCGTCCAGCCGATGACGGCGGGATAGAATACCATGCGCATGTTGCTATCCAGGTCATAGTTGCTAAAACCAGGGTTGCCGCCCGCGCCAGGATGCAGCGAATCGGTGAGGCGCGGCAACACGAAAAGCAGCGGAATGGCCGCCGCAAACGCAAAGATATTGTACACGGCGCTGATGCGCGCCCGCTGCTGCTCATCGGTAAAGGACGAGCGCAACACAATATAAGCGCCGTAGATAAGCATCGCAATGGCGGCCCCATTCAGGCGCGGATCGGACGTCCACCAGGCGCCCCAGGTGTAGCGCGCCCACATGCTGCCCGTGGCTAACCCCAACATTCCCATCACGATACCCGTCTTGGCCGACTCGTGCGCCAAGGTGTCGAGGCGGGCAGTGGGCGTGCGGAGGTAGCGGATAGAGTAGTAAACCGACGTGGTCAGAATAATGGTCATGCCGAACCACATCGGCACGTGGAAATAGAGGTTGCGAATGCTTTCGTTCACGATATCCAGCCGCGGCACTGGCACCAACAACCCCGCTACTACCGTGTACAATACCAACACGATAGCAAGCACTTTCCACCAGTTTCTTTTTAGAGACATGAGAAGCAAAACGGTGAATGGAAAAACAAGCCCGAAGACTTGCCAACTAATCCTGCTGCAAAACAACAAGCTGACACGGTAATTTGTGACGACTTGCGGGGGGCTTTTTCTTGATTATTATCACTCATTATCAGAGCCTTTACAACTAGCCGCGCCACAAAAAAGGAAACAGCAGGTACGACACGGCCGTCACGATCAGGTTCAGGGCCAATAGCGTAAGCAGGGAGCCGCTGCTGGCCTCAAACTCCAGCCCATCGAGGGCGTTTTTAGATACTTTGATGAGCAGCAGCAGCATCGGAATCATGATGGGGAAGCCAAGCACCGCCATGAGCGTACTGCTGTTGGTGGCCTTGGAGGCAATGCCCGACACCAGCGTGAGCGTGGTAGCAAAGCCTACGGCGCCCAGCCCCACGTTGCCAACAAAAAGCGGTACATCCTGCACCGGATTGCCCAGCACCACAGCATACAGCGCAAACCCAACCAGCGCCAAGCCCAGCAGCAGCACGGCGTTGTAGGCGATTTTGGCCAGAATTACGGCCTGCGGCCGCACCAGCGTATAGTAGTAAAGCAGGCGGCCCCGACTTTCCTGCAAAAAGCCTTTCGCGGCGGCATTTACGGCGGTAAAAAGCAGGATGATCCAAAACAGCGCGTTCCAGGCCGGAGCCGGTAATTGCCCCCCACGCAGCGCAAAGCTGAGATAACACACAAATACGGTGCTGCCTACGTACAGCAGCATCCCATTCAGCGCCGCCCGTTGCCGCCATTCCAGACGAAAATCCTTCTGCATTAAATACCAAATCTCACGAAGGAGCAACACGGCCACGGGACTAGTGAATGGGACCACAAAGATAGTCGCTGGCGGCTGGTTTTTACTGCTTCGGGCCTGATGTTTAAGGTCTAGGCTTTGAGGGCAGCTGAACTATACCAGCCATAAAAAAGCCCCCGGGTTATTTCCGGGGGCTTTTTACAATAGATTTCGGACCCAAAAAGTGGTTTCGGAGCTAAACTTTAGAAGTCGTAGCCGAGCGTAAAGTATAGCTTGGGGCTCAACTGTTCAAAGTCTTCCTGCCCCCAAGCAATATCTCCTTTTCCGTAGAAGCCCAGCAGAGTTGTCCGGATCCCGAAGCCGTAGCCCACGAGCAAAGGGTTGCGGAAGTTGACGACAGTAGCCGAGAAGGAGTTGCCATTCCCACCTATTATGTTGGTATTAAAGGAGTTGTTTTCATTGAACGGATTCGGGCCGGAGTAAGCCGAGCCGGCATCAGCAAAAGCGGTTAGCTGTAGGTTGCGGAAAAAGCCTGACTCTACTGGCTTACGCGTGAGGTACTGAATGATAGGCACCCGCAGCTCGGAGTTGAACAACACATACTTTGGGCCTATGCGCTTGCTATAGTCAAACCCGCGCAGATTGGTCACAAACTCCTGGTAGAACATCTGCGTGGGGTCGTAGGTAGAGGGCAGAATGCGCTGGTCGTTCTGGTAGTCGTTGTTTAGCCAGTTGTCCATGCCGCCGAGACGGAACTGCTGCCGTGTATCGCCGAAGAACTGCCCATAGCTGGCGCGGTTGGCCCAGATGATCTGCCGGTGAATCTTCTGGTAATGACGCAGATCCACGTAGATCTTGCCGAAGTTCTGCGACTTGTCATTCAGGCTGTTCAGCTTCATTACACCCACTTTCATGCGCGTGCCCTGCAGCATATTAACGCCGGTAGCAATGGAGTTATCATACACCAGCTCGCCGGTCAGGCCCAGATAGTTGCGGCTTATGTCCAGCGAGTCGTCGAATACGTTGATCAGCGTTCGGTTCACATTCACAAAGCGTGGCCCGCCGCGTAAGCTCAGGTTGTGCGTAAGCGGATAGGCAATGGTAGGAGCCACCTCATGACGGCCATAGCGGGTACGGCCCAGGCCGGTCAGGTCGAAGAAATAAGCCTGTTTCTGGTAGCGTATGCTCCAGTCGTAGCGGCGGCGCAGGTCCGTGTACTCGGCATATATGCTGCTGGTCTTTAAATCGGTGAGACCAAAAATGCCCGCCTGAATGCGTTGGTTTTCAAACAGGTCCGTCATGTTGGCCTGCCCGATCAAGCCAAAGCCCAGCAACGGATCTACGTACAGCGACGACACGACATTATCGATGCTGAACTGCGGGCTGTACCGATACGGACCCGTCAGAGCGAAGGCATCGGCCGGTGGAGCGGTAGGCAGATTAGCGGCCGTAGCCGAGCGCCGCCGCGCATTGGTTCGCGTGGGCGCATCCTCATCAAACTCATAGTTGCTGGTGTTGATGGGCTCCTCTGTCTGCTTTTGAGTTACTTGCGGCTGCGGCGTCGCCGTCGAATCAGTCGCAATTTGCCCCCCAGGCTGCCCTGCCAGTGTGGAAGTAGAATCAGCTACCGGCGCAGGCGCGGGCTCTTGAACCGGAGCTGGCGCGGGTGCTGGCGGCGGTGGCGCCGACCGCTCTTCCAGTATTTCCTGACGCGCAGTTTTGGCCAACGTCATATTCTCCGGCAAGGCATAGGTGGGATACACATACACCATGTCGCGGGCACGGTCGGCGGCTATAAATCCCAGCGCGCCAGTACCGGCATGAAAGTCGAAGTCCTTGAGGTTGGTGGAAAAGTTACTGGCCGCCGTCCGCTGACGCGTGGTGAGTGAGTAGCGGTACAAGCTGCGGATGCCACTTTCTTCGCCCAGGTACAAAATCTCGGTGTCGGACAGGGCGCGGGGCCGGCCTTCGTTGGAAATAGTGCTCACCAGCGACTCCACCGGCTGCTCGCGCCCATCAAGATGATACAGAAACAAATCGTAGTTATTCACGACGCTGGCAAAGTTGCCCTCTGCCGTGCCGTCCGACCACCGGTTGGAGCTGAACACGATACCGGCGCCGTTGGGCAAGAAAGTAGGCTGCACATCGTCGAACAGATCATTGGTGATGCGCTCGGGAGTGCGGCTGCCGGCCCGCAGCAGATACAGGTCATTTTGCCCCCCACGCGTACCGCTGAACACCAACGACTTGCCATCGGGCGAGTATGCCAGATCGAGCACCTGGGAGAAGGGCTGGAAAATAGACGACCCACCTTTGCTGAAGGGCAGAGCTTCGCGTAAGTTGGTTATCACCCCATTCAATACGCCGGCATCGGCAGGACGTAGCCGTAGCGTCATGTAGCCTTTATCCATCTCCGCTACCGCTACCTGACCGTTTCCGCGCCAAGCCAGCACTGGCAGCCGGTTTTCTACCTGCTGGTCAGGTGTTTTGTAGCCACCACGGTGAATGGTGTTTCGGCCAGAGCCATTACGGTTGACGGTCATCACGCGGTAGCGGCCACGATCAAGGGCCACGTATGCCAGACGCTGCCCATTGGGGCTCAGTACCGGCTGCGAATACTGCACCGCTTTGCGGTTGTTGCTTACAATCTGGTTTTTCTCATCGGGCTGCACCAGCGGCACCACTGGCTGGGCATTCAACTGGCGGTAGTAAGCCAGCCAATCGCGCAGGAATACTTTATAAGGCACATTCAGCGAGCTGCTGATGCCTACTTCCACGTCGCGGGTAATGCGCGTGAGGTTCAGAATATTCTGGATAGTGGTATAGCCGTAGCGCTCCGCAATGTAATTCCAGACGCTCTGGCCCGCCAGCTGGGGATTGCGCAGGAAGAACGGGGCTGTTTTGGTGCCCTCGTACTGCTGCGTCATGTCGCGCATGTAGTCATCCATCTCCACGCTCCAGCCCTCGGCGGCATATGATGATGCGCCGGCAATAAACCACTCGGGCAGCTGCAATAAGTAGGTGCTCTGAATAACTTCCTTCAGCGAGCCGCCATACATCATGTCGTTGAGCAGCACGCGGGTAATCTGGGAGCTTACATCGCGCTTAAACAGTGTTTGCTGACCCTGAAACGCAATTTGCACCTTATTCATGCGCAGCAGCGAGGTTTCGCCACCGGTTTGATACTTGTCGCTATCCAGGCCGATATTGCTCTGCCGCAGGTCGCCCACGGAGTTATAGAGCATGAGCGTAGTCTTGGAATAGGGGTAGTAGCCGATGAGGGAAGAGACGCGCTGGAGCTCTTTTTCGGCATACTCGGCAGCCCGACGGGCGGTAGTTTCGCCGCCGGCGTAGTAATAGATATTAAAGTTCTGGGTGCTGAACAGCTGCCAGTCGAAGTCCTTGTACTGGATGCGCACGCGCCCGAACTGCTCCTGAGCCGTTTGGGCCTGGGTTTCGCCGGCCGCCAGCAGTACTCCCAGCAGCGCCCCAACCACCCAAAGCCGACGCGTTATAGAAAAGGATAGGTGCTCCATATAGATAGCAAAAGGGCAGAAAATCAGGAAGAAACGCCGACCTCAGTAGGTACGGAAATATACAACGAATGATACCGCGAAATATTGACCTCGGGCCACAGCGCTTCGGTGCCTTCCAGCACGTTGGCGAAGTGGGTGGCCAGCCGCGGCGCCAGCATAACACCCTTGGAGCCGAAGCCATTAAATATACTCAAAACCGACCAAGCTGGATGTGTGCCCAGCACAGGTTTTCGGTCGCGCACGGCGGGCCGAAAACCAGCCCGCTGATCCACTACCGTAAACGGCTGATCGGACATCTCGCTAAAGCGCTGACTTAGCTCCGCAAGCGCCTCTGGTGTAGTGCCAAGGGCAGCGGCGGCCACCGATACGTAGCGCCTACCCGAAACTGCCCGTCGCCGAGCGGTACCACATAGCCGCCTTTGTTCAGCACCTGAGCCGTTGATAAGCCCTCGCACTGCACATCCAGCACTTCGCCCTGATTGGCCGTAACCGGGAGCCAGCTGAAGTACGGATTCCGCATGACGGCGGTGCCCTCGCAACACACCAGCTGACGCGCTTGGACTGCGCCCTTATACGTCACGCCGGCCGGGCTGATAACAAGGTCATTCCAAGCAAAAGTTTCGTGCCGAAGCCAGCCTTTTTGCAGTCCATCAGAGGCCAGCGCCGCCAGCATTTCGCGCACCGCCACGTAGCCGCAACGACGAATAAAAATGCCCCCAGACTGGTTTTTACGCCACGTATCGAAGGCAAATCGGTGCTTATTTCCTCCACAAAAGCCCCCAGGGCTGATCTGCGCTGCGGGCCAGAATGTAGTTCTGCTCTTTTACCGAGGAGAACAGCTTGAGAATAGGCGTTTCGAAGAAAAACTGCTGCCCGAAATCAGCTTCGATCTTGCGGTAAAACGCGGCTGCGGCCGTCAGCAGCTCGTCGGCGAGCCAAGTCAGAACAAAGCGCTGCCCGGTCACGGGATTCATCAGGCCGGCGGCCACGTTCGAGGCCGAGTCGGCGCGGGGCTCGTCGAGCACTAATACCGAATGGCCACGCTGCCGCAGCTCGTAGGCCAAGGTAGCGCCGGCCAGGCCGTGCCCGAGAATAAGGTAGTCGTAAGAGGTCATCGGGGGCAAGGTAAGGCGAAAATGGCAGCGGGATAAGGCGGGTGTGCGTTGCCGGGCTCGCGCAACTTCAAGCTAGTCATCGTAACTTACCCTCCCAATTACATTCGGCCCGTGCCGGTTCCCATTTAGCCCCTCTATGACCGTATCTGGTTTTACTTTCAACGCTTTCTCCGAGAATACCTACCTATTGCATGACGCCACCAAGCAATGCGTAGTCATTGACCCCGGCTGCTACGAAAAGGCCGAGCAACAAGCCCTGAAAGCTTTTATTGAAGCCGAGGGCCTGCGGGTTGTACTGCTGCTGAACACCCACTGCCATATCGATCATGTACTTGGCAATCAATTTATTATCGACACCTATAAGGTGCCTTTCCTGATTCACGAAGCCGATTTGAGCGTGCTGCGCGCCGTACCAACCTACGCGCCCAGCTATGGCTTTCCGCAGTATAACCCGGCCGAGCCTACCGGGTTTTTGATGCCTGGCGAGCCTCTCACTTTCGGCGAAACCAGCTTGGGAGTACGCTTTGCCCCGGGTCACGCACCGGGCCACGTGGTGTTTTATCACGAGCCCACCGAAACCGTTATTGGCGGCGACGTACTATTTCAGGGCAGCATCGGCCGCACCGATCTGCCGGGGGGCAATTATGAGATGCTTATCGAAAGCATTCGCACTCAACTGCTTACTCTTCCCGATTCGGTAACCGTGTATCCTGGCCATGGTCCGGCTACTACTATTGGGGCCGAACGGCGTTCCAATCCGTTTTTGCGCTAACGTCGTTTTTTAGTTTTCATGAAGAATCATTTACCCAACGCGATTACCTGCCTCAATTTATTTGCGGGCTGCCTGGCGCTTTGCAATGTATTTGCCGGTCGTCTGGAGTTGGCTGCTTACTTGGTGGGCTTGGCCGCGCTTTTTGACTTCGCCGATGGCTTGGTAGCTCGCGCATTGCACGCCAGCTCGCCCATTGGCAAAGACCTTGATTCACTAGCCGATATGGTTTCCTTTGGTGTGGTGCCGGGCGCTATGCTGTATCATTTGCTGGGCCAGGGGGCAAGTTCCCTCCCCGACTGGCTGCCGTACGCTGGCTTCATTCTGACCGTATTTTCGGCCTTGCGCTTGGCTAAGTTCAACAACGATACTCGCCAGACTACTTCTTTTATCGGTTTGCCCACGCCGGCCTGCACACTGGTTGTGGCTTCCCTGCCCCTGATTCTGACCTACGACACTTACCATCTCTCGTCGATTATCCTGAACCCGTGGGTGCTGCTTGGCCTGACTTTACTACTGTCGGGCCTGTTGGTAGCGGAGCTGCCGTTGTTTGCTTTGAAGTTTAAAAACCTGCGATGGCAGGACAATTCGGTGCGTTTCCTGTTTCTGATTGTATCGCTGATTCTGCTTTTGGTGTTGCAGGCCGCCGCCATCCCGCTTATCATTTTGCTGTACGTGCTGCTTTCCTTATTCCGCCCGTCTTTTGGGTGATTTTTGGGCGAATAACTACTCGCTACAATATTTATAACAGCTGGTAGTTATGTAATTGGCCGTCCCGCCTGCAAGTTTTTTTTCCGCTTATCCGCTTTCTATCGCCCTACTCGTTTATGCGATTTTTTCGGCTTCTGCTGCTCATTTGGGGGTTGGCGGGCTTTGCGAATACTGCGCAGGTCCAGGCCGCCGAGCAAACAGTGCAGGCCGCCGTGGAGTGGCAGGGCCACGAAACCGTGTACACGCGCACTGGGCAAGCCAGCCGCACTCCCTCATTTCGGGGCGCTACGTATGCTCCCACCGACCGCGTTGGCACCTACACGCTGCGCCTTAATGGTCGGGTTGTTAGTGGCCAGCTTCGCAATGCGGTGTATGAGCCCTTTCCTGCCGCTGATGCTGCTTTGCTTGCGGCGGCAAATTTGCCCCCCGAGCCCGCGCTAAGCCTGCGCACCACTACCGAGCTACGTGCCCCCGTCAGTTTTCTCACGCTCCTGCCCGTACGCCGCAATCCGCAGAGTGGGCAGGCAGAGCGGTTGGTTTCGTTTGAGTACACGTATGTAGTGGCCCCCGCGACGGCCGCCCGGGGCGGACGGCCTCATCCGAGCGCCTCGGTGCTTCAGCAAGGCGACTGGTTTAAGATTGGAGTGCCCGCCAGCGGTATATACAAGCTGGATAAAGCTGCCTTGACGGCTTTGGGCCTGAATCCGCAGACGCTTGATCCACGCCGTCTCCAACTCTACGGCAATGCCACGGGTATGCTGCCGCAGCCCAACAGCACTTACCGCCCCGATGACCTGATTGAAAACGCCGTTTTTGTGGCCAACGATAACAACGATGCCATCTTCAACGACAACGAATATGTACTCTTTTACGCCCGTGGCCCGCATACCTGGGAGCGGGAAGCGCCAACCGTTAACCGTTTTCGCCATTCCTACCATCTGTACACTGATACGGCGTACTACTTTTTAACGGTTGGCGCGGCGGCGGGCAAGCGGGTGGCTACGGCTCCGGCCATAACAGCTGCTCCCACAGCCACCATCACCACCTTTGCCGAGCGGAAATTTTATGAGATTGATCTGATCAATCTACTTAAATCGGGGAGGCAATGGCTGGGCGAAAAGTTTGAGTCAGGCACTCGTCTGGAAATTCCGTTTACCATCCCCGACCTCGTTCCGGGCTCTGCGGTGCAGCTTACTTCTTCCGTGGCGGCGGCCTCAAACAGTGCTTCCAGCTTCCAAATCAGTGTTGGGGGCAAAATGTGGCCTCTCAATCGGTGGCCGGCTACAGCTCAAACTTTTTCTCCGAGATAGCCAATACCAGCGTACTCACGGCCTCGGTGCCAGCGCCGGGCACGGCTGATTTGCGTGTCTCGATGACTTACAATGCCAGCAACCCTTCCGCTGCCGGCTACCTCGATTATCTGGAGTTGAATGCTCAGCGTCAGTTGCGCTTTGTAGCTCCGCAGCTTGAATTTCGCTCATTCGAGAATATTGCTCGGGGTGCCGTTAGCCGATTTACCATAGCGAATGCAACGGGCGTTACGGTGTGGGATGTCACCAATCCACGCCGGCCGGTAGCTCGTCCGCTGGATGGCATTGGCACTTTTGTGGCGCCCACCGATTCTCTGCGCGAGTTCATTGCCTTTGCGGGCTCCAGCTTTGAGGCTCCGCGCAGCTTTGGAAGGGTAGCGCCCCAAAACCTGCATGCCTTAAACCTCGACGGACGCCTAGACTTTGTCATCGTTACGCACCCGCTGTTTCGGGCGGAAGCCGAGCGACTGGCCGAGTATCGCCGTAACCCCGCCCGCGCCGCCGACAAGCTGAATGTAGCCGTGGTAACTACTGAGCAGATCTATAATGAGTTCAGCTCCGGCGGGCAGGATGTAACGGCCATCCGCGACTTCATGAAAATGATTTATGACCGCACCCCGGCCGGAAAGCGCACCATGCTCTTGCTCTTCGGCGATGCTTCCTACGATTATAAATCAGATCCCACAAATGATCTGACCAAAGTTCCGGCTTGGTGGAAACAGCGGCGCCTGTCTGAAAGTGGCTCGCCTGACATCGACAGAATCAATCAGAACTTCGTGCCGGTGTATGAGTCGCGCGAGTCGTTCAACCGCGTATTTCCTCGTCCCGGCGCTCCTGCCCTCTCCTACTCCTCCGACGACTATTTCGGCCTCCTAGACGACGACGAAGGCCGCTGGGATGAAGGCGGCCGCCCCACCAGCGAAGGTCTCGATATTGGTATTGGTCGTTTGCCCGTGCGCACGCCCACCGACCAGCCCGCTCTACTGCTCAGGCCAAGCTGGTGGTGGATAAGCTCATCACTTATGACTCACCAGCCGCGTACGGCAAATGGCGCAACCGCGTCACGTTCGTGGCCGACGATGGCGACGCCAATGAGCACGTGCTGTCATCTACGGAACCGCTGGCGAATGACCTGATCACGCGCCGCCCTGCCTACAACGTGCACAAAGTTTATCTCGATATGTATCCGCAGGTAGCCGGCGCTGGGGGGCAAAATTCGCCTGCTGCTACCCGCGCCATCGATGAGGCCATTGAACAAGGGTCGCTTATCGTTAATTATGCGGGTCATGGCGGGGTGCGGGGCTGGACCGATGAACAGATCTTCACAAAATCCGACGTTCTGAACCTGGAAAACGTAACGCGGCCAACCTTCATGCTCACGGCCACCTGCGACTTCAGCACCTACGACGACCCCGAATTTGATTCGGCTGGAGAAGTTGCGCTTACCAATGTAACGGGTGGCGCCATCGGCTTACTGACGACTACCCGCGTCGTGATCTCCACCTTCAACCGCTTTTTGAATGAACGCTTTTTTGCCGTCGTGTTTGCGCCTGTGAATGGTCGTATGCCTCGCTTGGGCGATGTGATGGCGCTCACCAAAAACGGTAGTCAGGCCGGCGATAACAATCGAAACTTCTCCCTGCTTGGTGATCCTTCCGCGCGCCTGGCCTACCCCGAGCAGTCAGCGGCTATTCGCCAGCTGAATGGGAAAGCTATTGCTACCGCTACTGATACGCTCCGGGCCCTCTCCCGCGTGGACCTAGCCGGCGACATTACGACAGCTGCCGGCGCCATCGACGCTGGTTTTAATGGTAAAGTGCAGGTTACTGTATTCGAAAAGCCTTCTACTGTAACGCTTCTTGGCAATGAACTAAACGATGGCCGGCCCACGATAGCCGTGCAGCGTGACATCATTTATGATGGCCAGGCCAGCGTGCGCAATGGCGAATTCAAGCTCACTTTTGTCGTACCCAAGGATATCAATTACAGCTTCGGCCAAGGTAAAATAAGCCTTTATGCCGCCGACACTATTCGGCGTGCCGATGCCAGCGGCGCCACGTACGCAGCCGTGGGGGCGTTTTGGATAACGCGGCCGCCGACACGATACCACCCGACATCCGCCTGTTTATGGATACAGAGTCGTTTGTATTTGGGGGACTTACGGGCACATCAACTACGCTTATCAGCCGTTTGCGCGATGATAACGGCATTAATACCGCGAGCTCCGGCATCGGCCACGAAATAACAGCCACGCTGGATAACGATGTAAGCCAACTCGTCGTTCTAAACGATTACTACACAGCCGAGGTTGACAGCTTTCAGGTCGGGCGAGTTCGTTATCTATTTAAAGACCTCGCTCCCGGCCCTCATCTGCTGCGCGTAAAAGCTTGGGATACATTTAATAATTCCGCCGAAAAAGAAATTGAATTTATAGCTGCTCGTACCGAGAAGTTGGCGCTCGATCATGTATTGAACTATCCCAATCCATTTTCGCGCACTACCACATTTCATTTTGACCATAACCGCACCGGCGACGATCTGGACATTCAGGTGCAGATCTTTACCGTATCAGGCAAATTGGTTCGCACTTTGCGCACCACAGCTATTAGTAGTAGCTCGCACCTTAGCGATGTTACCTGGGATGGTCGGGACGAATTTAATGATCAATTAGCCCGTGGTGTGTACGTCTACAGGGTCAGTGTACGTTCTCCGCGCGACGGCTCTACTGCTTCCAAATACGAAAAACTAGTTCTTCTGAATTAACTTACTGGTCTCACGTTTATCTTTCAGCCCATCTTTTCCCGATTGTATGCTCTTGTCGAAGCTGCCACTGCGCTATGCGCTTCTCCCCGGTTTGCTGGGTTTGTCAATTGCGGCTACGGCCCAAATCACCAACTCGAAAGTCATTACCACCGCAGTTCCAGTTCTCACCCTCAGCCCTGATTCTCGGGGTGCTGCTCTTGGCGATGCTGGCGTAGCAACTTCACCTGATGCCAACTCAGCTTACTACAATGCAGGCAAGTTGGGCTTTGTACCTAACCAATACAGCGTGTCGCCATCTTACTCGCCGTGGCTGCGCGCCATTGCTGACGACATGGGAATAGCCTATTTATCGGGCTACGCTAAGCTAAACCAAAGGGCAGCTATTTCCGCTTCACTTTCATATTTTGATTTAGGTGAAATTGAATTGCGGTCTGCATTTAATCAATCCGAAGGCCGGTTTAACCCGAAGGAGTACGCTTTTGCTTTATCCTACGGGCAGAAGCTCAGTGAGTATCTGGGAGTAGGCGTTACGGCCCGTTACATTCGCTCCAACCTTGTCGGCCCTACCAGTGGTGGTGACTCTAAGCCGGGCAATGCTCTCGCTGTTGACTTAGGCACTTACTATACCCGCGACCTGAGCATCGGTGGTGGCGCCTATAACTTGGCGCTGGGAGCTTCTATTGCCAATATTGGCAACAAAATGACCTACACCGATGCCAATCAGGCCGATTTTCTGCCTATGAGTATCAAGTTAGGCACTGCCTTCACCCGCGAGCTTGATCCTTATAATAAGCTTACGCTGACCCTCGATGGCACTAAACTGCTGGTACCTAGCCCTTATTATGAGGATAATGTAGCTACCGACAATGCCAGCCAGCAAGCATACTTCCTGCGTCGTGATGCTGAAAATGAAAAGAGAAGACAACAAGGTGTAGTTAGCGCTATCACTAACTCCTTTAGCGACGCGCCGGGGGGCTTTTCTGAAGAGCTACAAGAAATTAACCTTTCCGCTGGTCTGGAGTACACGTACAAGGATTTGCTGATGGCTCGTGTGGGGTACTTCTACGAGAACCCTGATAAAGGCGACCGTCAATACCTCAGCTTAGGTTTAGGAGGCCGCTTCCAAGTATTCGGAATTGATGGTGCCTATCTAGTGCCCAACTCCCGTGCGAATCCTTTAGCACAAACTATTCGAGTGTCGTTACACTTTAATTTCAATAAGCTCGAAGAAGCTTTTGGTAACGACGCTTCCTCTGTCAACTAACTAGCTTTTATGCTCGACCGTCAAGTCGCTCCCCCGTTCAGCCGCTGGCCAGTGTCACACTGCCCGCGGCTGACGTGTTTTCACTCCCTAATGGAGCTCGTCTGCACGTACTACGCAACGATGCCCAACCCGTCATTCGGCTGCAATTAGTATTTCCGGCCGGGAAATGGTATGAACCATTACCTGGCGTATCACTTCTTGCTGCCCGTATGCTCCTGGAAGGTACCAGAAGCCGCACAGCTCGTCAAATTGCCGACACCATTGCTTTCTATGGTGCTTCGCTTGAGTGTGAGCAGGGCTTTGATCGGGCTACTCTTACTCTTTATTGCCTCACTCGCCATCTCGAAGCGCTCTTACCACTCGTACTGGATGTAGCCACAGAAGCTACCTTTCCAACTACAGAGTTTGAGCTACTCAAGTCACGTACTATTCAAAACGTACGAATCGAGCGGCAGAAAACTGGTTATTTAGCTGCAGAGCGTTTCTCTCACAATCTATTTGGCAACAACTATCCTTATGGGGTAACGTTCGATGAAACTTCATTTGAGAAGCTTACTACCGAGATAGTCAAAGCGTTTTATCATAAAGCTTATCGGGTTTGCTCCGCAGAAATATTCCTATGCGGCGACATTTCCGATCAAGATGAACGACTCGTTGCCCAAACCCTCGGCCAAGGTTCCACTAATCATCAGGAATCAACAGATCAAGCTGAGCACAATCTTATAGCGGTTGCTCAACACGACTATGTTACTGTATCACAAAGCTTACAGGCATCTCTACGAATCGGGCGACTCTGGCCAAGCCCTACCCACCCTGACGCGCATTATTTACAAGTGTTAGTTAAAGTGCTGGGGGGCTATTTCGGGTCTCGTTTAATGAAAAATATCAGAGAGGATAAAGGATTTACTTATGGCATCTATTCCAGTGTAGCTCCACGTGAGCATGCAAGTATGTTTGTTATCGGTGCTGATGTGAATGCGGCAAGTGCCGAAGCAGCAATTGAAGAGGTTCATAATGAATTACGTCGCTTAAAGCAGGAGCCAATCCCTATTGATGAATTACAAACTGTAAAAACATATATGGCTGGAAAGTTTGCTAACGAGCTCAGCACGGTTTTCGAACAATGTGATAAGTATAAAACAGTTGTATTACTTGGCTTGCCAAGCACTCACTATTCCGACTTTCTAACACACATTAATTTGGTGAGTCCAGATGAACTACAGCAGTTAGCTCATACCTATTTATCACCGGAACAGATGATACAAGTAGTTGCAGGCCCAGCTAAGTAAAATCTAGCTGTACAATGGATTATGTAAAACATCATATTATCAAGCCTCTAGAAACAGAAGCCCCAACAGAATGACTGTTGGGGCTTCTGTTTCTAGAAGGGTCCAGCAAGAAATTAACTAAGTCCACTCAAACTTTATACAGCACCATCGTAAGCCCCTTTGCTAAAACAAGGGCGTACTAGCATCTCGAGGTGTGGGGGGCTATAAACGAGGGCAGCCCCCGCATCCGGTATGGGGACGCTGGGGGGCTGCGGCAAAGTAAGGTTGGCGGCGACCGACTCTCCCACCGGTGAAGGTAGTACCATAGGCGCTCCGGGGCTTAACTGCTCTGTTCGGAATGGGAAGAGGTGAACACCCGGGCTAAAGCCACCATTACTGGCGGTCGTGTCCTGTTCGCGGACACAACAAATAACGTTGACGCAGGTAACGGGTAAGAAGAAAGGAGAAAAAGAGCTGTATTGGGTAAGTGTTCGAGTCATTAGTACTACTCGGCTCGGCCATTTCGGACCTTCCACCTATAGCCTATCCACGTGGTCGTCTCCCACGACTCTTCCTATATAAGAGATCTCATCTTGAGGTGAGTTTCGCACTTAGATGCTTTCAGCGCTTATCTCATCCCAGCGTAGCTACCCGGCGCTGCAGCTGGCGCCACAACCGGTGCACTAGCGGCTGGTCCATCCCGGTCCTCTCGTACTAAGGACAGGTCCTCGCAAATCTCTAACGCCCACCACAGATAGGGACCGAACTGTCTCACGACGTTCTGAACCCAGCTCGCGTGCCACTTTAATCGGCGAACAGCCGAACCCTTGGGACCTTCTCCAGCCCCAGGACGTGACGAGCCGACATCGAGGTGCCAAACCTCCCCGTCGATATGAGCTCTTGGGGGAGATCAGCCTGTTATCCCCGGCGTACCTTTTATCCTTTGAGCGATGGCCCTTCCATGCGGAACCACCGGATCACTATATCCGTCTTTCGACCCTGCTCGGCTTGTAGGCCTCACAGTCAAGCCCGCTTCTGCTATTGCGCTCTGCGTACGGTTACCAAGCGTACTGAGCGGACCTTTGAAAGCCTCCGATACTCTTTTGGAGGCGACCACCCCAGTCAAACTACCCACCAGACACTGTTTCCCCGTCTCGGAGATTAGGCACCGAGTAACACAAGGGTGGTATTTCAACGTTGGCTCCCCGAGAGCTGGCGCCCCCGGCTCATAGCCTCCCACCTATCCTACACATGTGTTACCCAGCGTCAATGTCAAGCTATAGTAAAGGTGCACGGGGTCTTTCCGTCCCGTGGCGGGTACTCGGCATCTTCACCGAGACTACAATTTCACCGAGCTCACGGCTGAGACAGCGCCCAGATCGTTACACCATTCGTGCAGGTCGGAACTTACCCGACAAGGAATTTCGCTACCTTAGGACCGTTATAGTTACGGCCGCCGTTTACCGGGGCTTCGATTCAAACCTTCGCCTTGCGACTAAGTTCCCCTCTTAACCTTCCGGCACCGGGCAGGTGTCAGACCTTATACTTCCGCTTACGCGTTCGCAAAGTCATGTGTTTTTGTTAAACAGTCGCCTGGGCCTTTTCACTGCGGCTTCTCTGCTTGCGCAGAGGAAGCGACCCTTCTCCCGAAGTTACAGGTCCATTTTGCCGAGTTCCTTGGCCGTGATTCACTCGAGCCCCTCAGGATACTCTCCTTGACTACCTGTGTCGGTTTGCGGTACGGGTTACAACAAGATTAAAACGCTTAGCAGGTTTTCTTGGCAGTCTGATTAGGCAAACTATCCCCGTGGCCGAGGCCGTAGGGTACTATCACGTTTCAGCAAAGTCAGCGGATTTACCTACTGTCTCTATACCTACGCGCTTCAACGGGCACTTCCGTCCGCCCGCGTTGCTTTCACTTCTGCGTCACTGCATCACTTCTCATTGTAAGTGCTGGAATATCAACCAGCTGTCCATCGACGTAGCCTCTCGGCGTAGCCTTAGGTCCCGACTAACCCTGCTCCGATTAGCGTTGAGCAGGAAACCTTAGTCTATCGGGGGCGGGTTTCTCACCCGCCTTATCGTTACTCATGCCTACATTTGCTTTTCTAGCCGCTCCAGCACCCCTGACAGGATACCTTCACCGCTGCTAGAATGCTCCCCTACCACTTGCATATAATGCAAATCCATCGCTTCGGTACCGGACTTGATGCCCGCGTATTATCGATGCCCTCTCGCTCGACCAGTGAGCTGTTACGCACTCTTTAAATGAATGGCTGCTTCCAAGCCAACATCCTGGCTGTCAAGGCAAGTGGACCTCCTTTGTTCAACTTAGTCCGAATTTAGGGACCTTAGCGGATGGTCTGGGTTCTTTCCCTCTCGGCATGGGACCTTAGCACCCCACGCCTCACTGCCGGCTATATTACGTGGCATTCGGAGTTCGTCTGGATTCGGTAGGCTTTGACACCCCCTAGTCCAATCGGTAGCTCTACCTCCACGTAACTCAACGCCGACGCTGTACCTAAATACATTTCGGGGAGTACGAGCTATTTCTCAGTTTGATTGGCCTTTCACCCCTACCCACAACTCATCCAAATCCTTTTCAACGGAAACTGGTTCGGGCCTCCAGTTGGTTTTACCCAACCTTCACCCTGGTCATGGGTAGATCACAAAGTTTCGCGTCTACCCCCCTGACTCTGCGCCCTATTCAGACTCGCTTTCGCTGCGGCTCCATGACTTGAGTCATTTAACCTTGCCAGGGAGGAGTAACTCGTAGGCTCATTATGCAAAAGGCACGCCGTCACCCCACTAGAAGGCTCCGACCGCTTGTAAGCACACGGTTTCAGGTTCTTTTCACTCCTCTATTCGAGGTTCTTTTCACCTTTCCCTCACGGTACTGGTTCACTATCGGTCTCTCAGGAGTATGTAGCCTTAGCGGATGGTGCCGCTGGATTCAGAGGGGATTTCTCCGGTCCCCCCTACTCAGGAATCCTCTACCGTGCTTGACTTGCTCGCTTACCGGACTCTCACCGTCTCTGGTCGACTTTCCCACGTCGTTCAGCTAAAATCAAACAATCAGATGTTGAGGTCCTACAACCCCGTGCTGGCCGTAACCAGCGCGGTTTGGGCTCGTCCCCGTTCGCTCGCCACTACTTAGGGAATCATTGTTATTTTCTGTTCCTCCGGGTACTTAGATGTTTCAGTTCCCCGGGTTTGCCCCACTACTACTAAAAGTAGTGGCCCCTGTGCTTCACACAGGTGGGTTGCCCCATTCGGATACCCGCGGATCACCTCGTATGTGCCAATCCCCGCGGCTTTTCGCAGCTTATCACGTCCTTCCTCGCCTCTGAGAGCCTAGGCATCCCCGTGTGCCCTTGCTTACTTACCTGTCCCCGCCCGAAGGCAGGGGGCTCGTAACAAGAAACTACATTGAAGTAATCCTCGCTTCTTTCTTTTTCTTCTTACTCGTTATCCTACGTCAAAGAACGTGTGTCTTCCTGTTGAAGACAGTGGACTAATAAGGAGTTGCCTCGCTTATTAGTATATACTCTGTACTCTCCGAGTTCACTCACCATTTGTGAGTAATTCTGCGTGGAGAATAACGGATTCGAACCGTTGACCCCCTGCGTGCAAGGCAGGTGCTCTAGCCAGCTGAGCTAATCCCCCGTGTGTTCTGCCTTCTCCGCCTTCCCCTGTGGGCCAGCGTGGACTCGAACCACGGACCTCGACATTATCAGTGTCGCGCTCTAACCACCTGAGCTACTAGCCCGAGTCAACTTTATACCTATACAAGAGAGGCATAAGGTGAATCCTAAAAAACGTTGAATGAAAGGAGTAACGAATAATATGTAAGACAATTGACACGAGTAATTACGTCGTGAGCAAGGTCGCTCCAGAAAGGAGGTGATCCAGCCGCACCTTCCGGTACGGCTACCTTGTTACGACTTAGCCCCAGTTACCTGTTCTACCCTAACTGGCTTCTGTGACGAGCACCAGCTTCAGGTCTACCAGACTTCCATGGCTTGACGGGCGGTGTGTACAAGGCCCGGGAACGTATTCACCGCGTCATTGCTGATACGCGATTACTAGTGATTCCAGCTTCACGGAGTCGAGTTGCAGACTCCGATCCGAACTGAGACCGGTTTTGTGAGATTGGCGTCTGCTCGCGCAGTAGCGACCCTCTGTACCGGCCATTGTAGCACGTGTGTAGCCCTAGGCGTAAGGGCCATGATGACCTGACGTCGTCCCCGCCTTCCTCACTGCTTGCGCAGGCAGTCCTTCTAGAGTCCCCATCATTACATGCTGGCAACTAAAAGTAGGGGTTGCGCTCGTTGCGGGACTTAACCCAACACCTCACGGCACGAGCTGACGACGGCCATGCAGCACCTTGCTTTGTGTCCCGAAGGAAAGCTTGATCTCTCAAGCGGTCACGCGCATTCTAGCCTAGGTAAGGTTCCTCGCGTATCATCGAATTAAACCACATGCTCCACCACTTGTGCGGGCCCCCGTCAATTCCTTTGAGTTTCACTCTTGCGAGCGTACTCCCCAGGTGGGATACTTAACGCTTTCGCTAAGTCACCAACAGTCTATCGCTGGCAACGAGTATCCATCGTTTACGGCGTGGACTACCAGGGTATCTAATCCTGTTCGCTCCCCACGCTTTCGTGCCTCAGTGTCAGATGTCGCCTAGGCAGCTGCCTACGCAATTGGGGTTCTGGACGGTATCTATGCATTTCACCGCTACACCGTCCATTCCGCCACCCTCGACGACTCTCAAGCCCGCCAGTATCCAGGGCAGTTCCACAGTTGAGCTGTGGGCTTTCACCCCGGACTTAACGGGCCACCTACGCACCCTTTAAACCCAATAAATCCGGACAACGCTTGCACCCTCCGTATTACCGCGGCTGCTGGCACGGAGTTAGCCGGTGCTTATTCCTCAGGTACCGTCAGTTTAGGACGCATCCTCTTTTTCTTCCCTGAGAAAAGCCGTTTACAACCCAGAAGGCCTTCATCCGGCACGCGGCATGGCTGGGTCAGGCTCTCGCCCATTGCCCAATATTCCCTACTGCTGCCTCCCGTAGGAGTCTGGCCCGTATCTCAGTGCCAGTGTGGGGGATCACCCTCTCAGGTCCCCTAAGCATCGTCGCCATGGTGGGCCGTTACCCCGCCATCTAGCTAATGCTACGCAACCCCATCTGAATCCAATAAATCTTTAACTACTCTGTGATGCCACACTGTAGTCTTATGCGGTATTAATCCGCCTTTCGGCGGGCTATCCCCAGATCCAGGTAGGTTGGTTACGCGTTACGCACCCGTGCGCCACTATGGTATTGCTACCACCGTTCGACTTGCATGTATTAGGCCTGCCGCTAGCGTTCATCCTGAGCCAGGATCAAACTCTCCATTGTATAAATTCTCTTCACTTAGGCGAACCTAAGCTGCTGTCGAGTGCTGACTCCTGCTCACGTATTGACGTAATCATTTAATTCGTGTCGCTTGGTCTTACTTGTTTCAAATTAGTTTTTGTTACCAAAAGCTAACCGAAACGTTTACCATTCGTTACTTTCCAATCATTCAAAGAACGTATGCGCCCTTCCTTTTGAAGGAGCCTTGCGAGTCGAGCGACTCTTTTTTTACTTAATGTTCAACCCTCTTTCGGATTGGGAGTGCAAAGGTAGCTTTTGATTTTGAATTGTCAAGAAAAATCTGCAAATTTTTTATTTAAATTTTTAGACTCTACTCTTAAAGCTTCTTCGCCTACCAACTCCTTTCGATTTGGGAGTGCAAAGATAAGAACTTCTTAACTGAAAAAGCAAATGATTTTTTTTACTAAAAATATCTGCTTGATGAATCAGCTATTATCAGCTCTGACAGTGCAAAGAGCACTTGTCAATGAAGAGACTTTAGCTTGTTGACCCCACCGCGTTTCGGATTGGGAGTGCAAAAGTGCAGGATAGAATCATTGTTTGCAAGCAGTGAACGGTATTTTTTACCGTTAATCTACTACTTGATTGCCCTGACGGATGTGAGCATATTGAAATACAGCGTGTTAGGAGCACCAACTATTTCAAATCATTGTAAGAAACTACCACGGGAAAAATGCTAGCGGCTTAACTAAGCCAGAAGCAGTGCTTGCAGGCATCTACTATACACATCAGTTGATGAGACTCTTGAACGAGGAACGAGGATGACTACGTCTTATAGCTTCTCGCCACATTTGCGACAAAAAGCAGCATCTTCTTCATGCTCGGTAGCTTGACAAACGTGGCAAATGACGTGCTTATAGCTCTTCTGATAAGGACGTGATAGCTCGGCGGTGACAATTCCGGTGGGAACGGCAATGATGGCATATCCCATAATCATGATGACCGACGCTAATGCTTTTCCTAAGGTAGTTGTCGGAGAAATATCACCGTATCCAACGGTGGTGAGCGTCACGATAGCCCAATAGATACTTTGAGGAATACTGCTGAAGCCATTCTGCCCACCTTCAATTACATACATTAATGTGCCTGTTATTACAACCATTGCCACTACAGAGGTTAAGAACACCAATATTTTGTGACGGCTAGCTTTTAAAGCACCTGTTATAACTGCGGCTTCCCCTACGAACCGACTGAGTTTAAGAATACGAAAGACCCGCAATAGTCGGATTGTGCGAATAATCAGTAAATACTGGCTGCCTACTATAAGAAGGCTTAAGAAGGTGGGAACGATGGCAAGGAAGTCGATTATGCCTAAAAAGCTGAAGGCGTACTTTAGTGGCCGACGTACCACAACAAGTCGGGTGATATACTCTATAGTAAACAGGATGGTGAAAAACCACTCCAGGGCGCGCAGATAAGGACCGTACTGCTGGTTTACACTCTGCACACTTTCCAGCATCACTACCAGAACACTGAGCAAAATGGCCCATAATAGAGTGATGTCGAACGCTTGCCCGGCGTGCGTGTCTGCCTCAAATATTACTTGATATACAGCTTGCTTCCAGCGTGATTGCTGGGCAGAGGGATTATCTGGCACGAAGTGACTTTTTATAAGAGTAGGACAGTATACGATTTGAGAAGGCCACGGTCATACTGACTTTGCTCTTATTCGGCGTCCTCCATAATAAACAAATAAGCCCCCAGAAGCGTGGCTAGTCCATAAAACGACTCCGTAGGATTGGCACGGAGGATGAAGAGCAGCGTCCAGCCGCTGAGCGTCAGGAATACAAGTGGCGTCAATGGATATCCCCACGCGCGATAAGGGCGGGGTAAGTTGGGCTGACGCCACCGTAGCACAAACAGGCCCATGACCGTCAGAAAAGTGAACAAACTAAGGACAAAGCCTGCATAAAGCAGTACTGCTTTGAAGGTGGAAGTAAAAATGAACAGAAGAGTGAGGGCCGTTTGAAACAGCATGGCCCGAACTGGGATTCCTACTTTACTTACCACTGCCATTTCGCGCAAGGCTGGCATATCTTCGCCCATTATCTGCATAATCCGTGGGCCGGCAAAAATCATGGAGCTAACCGTAGACAGCAGCAAGCCAGCAATAACGCTTCCCATAAGGCGTCCTACTGATTCTCCGAAAAGATGATGGGCCGCTACGTATCCTACTTCAACTTCTCCAGCAAGGCTAGCGACAGGTGTGGAGTATAGGAAGATGAAGTTTAGCGCCACATATAAGAAGACTACGATAGAAGTACCTAGCAGCAAAATGCGCGGTAAGTTGCGCTGGGGGGCTTTTACCTCACCGGCTATGTACACAACCGCATTCCAGCCGGAGTAGGCGTACGAAACATAGATCAATGATACGGCGAACTCCGGGCTGAGCAACTGGCCCCAATCGGTGGGCTGGGGGGCAAATTGGATAGCCTGCGGATCAGCCAGCAGCCAGCCAGCTCCGATAAAGGCCACCAACACTATTACTTTGGCCGCAGTAATAACCACCTGCAAGTAGCTTCCAGCCCTGCTGCTGCTGGCATGAATAGCCGTGAGCACCAACACTACCGCTACTGATAGCCACAGCGGATTCAGCGCTGGCCACACACTGGTGGCATAACTGCTCAGAGCCATTGCGCCGAGCGCCGTCGGGGCAGCGAACCCCACCGTAGCAGATACCCAACCCGACAGAAAGCCGACAGCCGGATGATAAATCTGGGATAAGTACTGGTATTCGCCTCCTGAGCGCGGCATGGCAGCAGCCAGTTCTGCGTAGCACCAGGCTCCACACAAGGCAATAAGCCCCCCAACAACCCAAAGCATCAGCACCACGAAGCCACTTTGGATATCCAACAGCTGGAAGCCCAACGTGGTAAAAACACCCGTTCCTACCATATTGGCTACTACCAAGGCCACGCCAGTAGTTAAGCCAATCTGGTAAACGGGTGCCGCGGCTTTAGTCATGCAAGGCGTTTAGGTCTCCTTATTAATAGAGTAAGCTTAGGCCACACTCTACTTGTGAGCACTCTATAGTATATAGAGTGCTCGCATATACTAGTTAGCTGTACCGAAGCAGCGGCTATACTTTGGGGCGCTTATACAAGGGCACGGTGCTGCACGGCTCCCCGTACATCATGCTGGCTGCTACCGGCAGTAGCTTTTGCATAATAGCTACGTAGGCATATGTTGGCACCGGAATGCTGCCGCAGCCTTTCACCACCACTTTTGCGTCGCGGTACTCTTCGGCATCGATGGCGGCAATGGCTTCCTGAAACAACTCCTGCTCCAAGGCTTCCAAGTTGCCAAATACGTACCGATGGGCATGTCCCTGGAGCTTTGTGGCCAACAACATATAAGCCCAGGTAGGCACAATGGCATCGGCTGAGCAGATGATAGCTACGTTTTTACCGTCGTACTGACTCCAGTCATGAGTCTTAACGAATTCGCGAAAGTCCTTCTCGCGCAGAATAAGCCCTTGAAACAGGTTATCTTTAATATCATACACCACGCGCTCTCCTGGATGCAGCAGCAATTCCAGATTGAGCGTGGTAAGGGCGCTTTGCGCTACGCGGTTGATAATTTCTTCCATATCGATAAGACCCAATGGGCTTCAAATTGGTGCAAAGATTTTCTTTCCTTACTCATTAAATGATGACTCAGGAAAGCCATTCCATTGTTTTTACGTCCCTCTACTTCACCTTAGGAGTAGTTGTATAAACTTCCTTTAAATAAAACGGCTCGTAATACGCAACATCCCGAAACTCCTGCCGCTGAAATGCTCCCCACGCCAAAGCGCCCACCGCCACCGCCGACGGCTCGATGCCCGCTAGGAAGCCAGCGTTAGGTTGCTCAGCCAGCAGCGACTGAAATTTAACTGCTCCGTTGCCAAAGAATAACACGCGGTGCCCACCTAATTGTTCGGCCAACGCATCGGGAGTTAACACCAAGGCTGTGGGGGGCAAAATTTCCTGGCTGTCGCAGGTATATAACGCGGTGTAGACTTCCATGCGCCGCGCATCCAGCATGGGGCAATAAAGATAGGTTTCGGGCGATGCGGTGTAGGCAGCTACTTGCCAGGCTAAGGCCTGCAACGTACTAACAGCCAGCAGCGGAATCTCCAAGGCAAAGCACAAACCTTTAGCCGCCGCCCCACCGATCCGCAGACCCGTGTACGAGCCAGGCCCGTCAGATAAAGCCACCGCCGCAACATCCTGAAGCGTATGACCCGTGTTTTCCAGCAGCTGATTTATTAGTATGCTCAGGTGCGACGAGTGTGATTTCTCTAGTCGCAGTTCGGCTTGGCCGACTAGAACACCCGCTTGGTGCACGGCCACAGAGCACACAGGAGAAGAAGTTTCGAGAGAAAGAATAAGCATGAGCCAGGTCTATTTGCGCAAAGGTACAACCGGGAAGAGGCGCATTAATGAGGAGTTGAAATTCCCTTTTGGTTGGCACAAACAAAAAAGCAGGCCCCTATAGGAACCTGCTTTTGGTTATCATAAAATGCTTAAAGGTTACTTCTCCCCTGTTTTCTTGAGTTCGGGACGCGATTTTGCTTCTGGTGTGCCTGGCTTCAACAAAGCTGCATAGCGTGCCTGATCATTCAACACATTCAGGGCCATCAGAATATCCGGATCATCGTCGAAGCTGGCTTCGATTTGACCTTTCTGGAAATAGTAGCGCGATACGATTTCCTGCTCCAGCAACTCCCGAATTTCGGGCTTAAAGCGGGTCAGGTCGTTGCTCTTGTTTGTAGAAACCTTCCGGCGAATGGCCTCGATTTCAGCCTTTACGTCGTCGTAGTGCTTTTCTTCCTTTGCTCTGCTGCTTAACTGAGCGAGACTTTTTTCCATATCCGTGGAATAGCTCAAATCCTTTCCGCCTAAGAACTCGATGAATTTCTGATACTCAGCGTCTGAGAGGTGAAATTCACGGGCGGGGGCAAAGTGGCGTGAGCGGCGCGGTAGCGAGTAGCGTAGTCAAACAGATAGTTTTTCTGCAGCAGCACCCGGGTGATATCCGCGATGGCACGCTCTTTCACTTCCACATCGGGAGCTACGCCGCCCCCATCGTATACTACGCGGCCGCTGGTCGTTTTGAAAGCGGTGCGCAAGGAATCAGGCACTTTCCCTAAGGTGCCATCCTCGGCTCTATGGGCATAGTCTATTTCCTGAATGCAGCGCCCGCTTGGGATATAGTATTTGGCAGTTGTTACCTTCAGCTGAGAATTGTAAGACAAAGGCCGCGTGGCCTGCACTAGTCCTTTGCCGAAGGTTCGCTTACCGACCAACACAGCGCGGTCGTAGTCTTGCAATACGCCCGACACGATTTCGGAGGCGGAAGCGGAACGGTTGCTGGTCAGTACCACTACCGGCATCTGCGTGTCCAGAGGAGCATCGAGGGCTTTATAGGTTTTGTTCCAGTCGGTTACTTTTCCTTTGGTGCTCACTATATCCAAACCCTTATTTACGAAGAGGTTAGATACGTTCACGGCTTCATTGAGCAAGCCACCTGGGTTGTCGCGTATATCGAAAACGATTTTTTTGGCGCCCTGCTCTTTTAGCTTCATTACCGCTAAGCGCGCTTCCTTACCGGCGTCAATAGTAAAGCCGGCTAGTTGGAAGTAGCCGATTTCAGGAGTCAGCATGCCGTAGTACGGCACATTTTCTACCTGAATCTTGTCGCGGGTAATGTTGATCTCCACCGGTACATCCTGCCCGTAGCGCGTCACCGATAGCTTTGCTACGGAGTTGGCCTGCCCTTTCAGCAGCTTGCTGATATCGGAGTTATTCTTGGTCGAAACGTTGACTCCGTTAATAGTCAGAATCTCATCGCCGGGCAGCAAGCCAGCCTTTTGCGCCGGATAGCCTTCGTAAGCAGCCTGCACTACGGTTTTTGCCCCCCGCTTCACTACCACCGCCCCAATGCCGCCGTATTGCCCGGTGGTCATGGTGCGGAAGTCCTCGATATCGTCTTCGGGAATGTAATTCGTGTACGGATCCAGCGACTTAAGCATGGCGTCGATGCCCGTTTTCACCATTTTCGCGGGCGTTATTTCATCCACGTAATAGGTGTTCACTTCCTTAAACAGGGTCGCGAAAATGTCGAGGTTCTTGGCAATCTCGAAGTAGCGCTCATTGTCGGAGGCACTGCGGAAAGAGACGAGCAACGTGGCCCCGCCTAAAACCAGGCCGGCCAGATATTTTTTGCGCATAAAAAGGCTGAAAGCGTGGAAAACAACCTACGATACAGGCACCACCGCAACGGTGGGGGTTGCATCAGTTAGCAAACGCTCCAGCCCTGAAATTAATTTTTTTTCAACCAGCGAGAAAGGCTTTTTTTCCTTACCCGAATAGATAATCCCCAGCAGGGCAACAGAATGCCCCCAGGTGCTTCCAGCAGGCGGTATTTATTCAGCCTGTATGCCTCCCGCATGAGGCGCTTCAGCCGGTTTCGGTCCACAGCCCGCTTGAAGGAACGCTTCGATACGCTCACCAGCACTTGGGGCGGAGCGGTAGTCGGGGCAAGTGCGGGCAGCCACACCAACCGCAAGGGATATAAACCAAAAGAAGAACCCCGGCCGAAAAGCTCGTCAATGAGCTTTTTGCGACACAAGTGTTCTTCTTTCGGAAATGAGTAGGAGCGCGCGCCCGGCGTCATAGATATGGCTGGCTGGGGCGAATCGGCGGGAGCCGTCAGCGGTTTAGCGCTTATGACGACCCTCGTCGGATACCGTCAGGCGCTTGCGGCCTTTGGCGCGGCGGGAGGCCAGCACACGGCGGCCGTTGGCGGTTTCCATGCGTGAGCGGAATCCGTGCTTGTTGCGGCGCTTGCGCTGCGAGGGTTGAAATGTTCTTTTCATCGTCTTGGAATGCTATTCGGGGATGGCCGGCAAAGGTAAGGCCTTCATTTGTAAATGCCAAACAGTATAGAAAAGTAGTAGTGGCTTTGTTGACTTTAAGCCTCATTTAGGGCATTCTGGAAGGCACTTAAGCTTGCGGGGGCACCGGCTTCGTATACATTTGACTTCAGCAACTTCCTTTGTTTTTGGGACACCGACGTACACTCCAGCCGCAAGGCCTACCTTCCCTTTATGATTCACTACCACGTCTCGTTTGAGAATCCACTTACTTTTTATCTGCAAATTCAGCTAACGCTAACGGTGCCGGCCGAAGCTACCGAAGCGCTGGAATTGCAGCTGCCGGCCTGGCGCCCCGGACGCTATGAGCTGCAAAACTTTGCGCAAAAGATTCAGCGGGTGGTGATAGATGATGCTGATTCGGGCGAGGTCCTCTCCTATCGTAAGCTCACAAAAGATCGCTGGCAGGTGGCGGACGCGGCCGGACGGACGGTGCGGGTGCGCTACAACTTCTACGCTCACCAGATGGATGCGGGCGGCTCTTGGCTCGATGAAAGTCAGCTATACATAAATGGGGTGCAATGCTTTATGTACGCCGAAGGCCGGCAACAGGAGCCTTGCGAGTTGACATTAGAACTGCCCGAGAGCTGGCAGATTGCGTGTGGCCTACCCCAAAAAGCCCCCACATGCTTCAGGCCGACAGTTTTGAGCACCTCATCGAATGCCCGCTGATAGCTAGTCCTACGCTCCAACACCACGAATACCAGGCGCAGGGCATCCCATTTCATGTCTGGGTGCAGGGCGAGTGTGACCCCGACTGGCCGCGCTTACTTCAGGATTTTACAGCCTTCTCAGAGGAGCAGTTGAGTTTGTTTGGCGGCTTTCCAGTGGCTGATTACCATTTCATCAACCAGATTCTGCCTTACAGTCATTACCACGGCGTCGAGCACACCAACTCCACGGTTATTACGCTGGGACCCGCGCAGCTGCTCATGACGGAGGTGCTTTATAAAGAGCTGTTGGGCGTAAGCTGCCACGAATTATTCCACACCTGGAACATCAAAAGCATCCGGCCCGCCGAGCTATTGCCCTACGACTATACGCAGGAACAGTATTTCCGCACCTGCTACATCGCCGAAGGCATCACAACTTATTACGGCGAGTATTTATTGGCACGTAGCGGCGTGCGCACGGCGGAGCAATATTTCCAGGAACTGAACACGGTGCTGCGCAAGCACTACGAAGACGACGGCCGCTTCAATCTGTCGCTGGCCGACGCCTCCGTTGACCTTTGGCTGGATGGCTATAAGAATGGCGTGCCCGATCGGAAGGTATCCGTGTATTATAAAGGAGCGCTGGTGGCGCTGCTCCTGGATTTGGCGTTGCGGCAGCTTTCCAAGCATCAGCGCAGCCTCGACAATGTGCTGCGGCGGCTGTGGCTGGAATTTGGAAAGCCGGGCGTGGGCTACACCGAAGATGACTATATCCGCTTGGTGGAAGAAGTAGCCGGCCGGCCCATGCGGCAATATTTCGACAGCTTTATTTACGGCACTGCCTCTTTGGAAGAGCCCCTGACCAAAGCCCTGCACTTTGTGGGCTGCACGCTCCTGCAAGAAGAAAACGTATCGGCTGCGGAAGGCGTATTTGGGTTTAAGACCATTCTCAAAAACGAGCGAACGGAAGTAACGAACATCCTCCCCCATTCGCCCGCTGCCGCCGCTCTTACCGTTGATGACGAAATAATAGCGGTGAATGGGCAACGGGTTCAGATGAATTTGCAGGTGTTGCTTAGCACTGGAGCTCCCAGCTATGAGCTAAGCGTGTTTCGCCAGAGCCGCCTGCTTACCCTAACGCTGGCAGCTGATCCAACCCGGCGTTTTTGGCCAAAGGTTACCATTGCGAAACGCGCTGATGCTACGCCCGAGCAGCAGATTAGCTTCAAACAATGGCTCAAGCAAGATTTTTAATTTTGTGCTTATATGAACTTGTATCCAATTCTTCTTACGCTGGGGGGCATTTCGCTGATCAGCTGCGACAGTAGTCCTCAGGAAATCGCGAAAACCCCGGCAAGATCACCCACGGCGGCTGTGCAGCCGAAAGTTCTACACCCTGCTAGCTCAGCAACGGCGGCTCCAGCGGCTAAGGTTCTGCGCTCGGAAACCGATACCATCCGGCTCCGCAACGGCAGTGTAGCCCGGCTTACCCCCGCTCGCGAAGCTGAGTTTGCCCGCCTCAATGGCATCGACACCGATACCACCGAACAGAAATATATTCAGTTGGCGAAGGGCCGGGCCCAGCGCCGCTCTGATCAACTCCTTCTTACCCTAACGAATGGCCGTACGCTTACGCTAACCAATAATATAACCGATCCGGACGAGGAAAAGCACGTTGTTTACCGCTTCCGGGGCCTTTAGCCAACAGCGACTTTTGGGTGCTGGATGTCACGCGTTGGGAGTCAGGGTTCGTGCTACTGATTAATCAGCATACCGGGCGGCGCACGCGGCTGTGGGGCCGGCCGGTGTTGGCGCCCAACGGTACCCATTTCGTCGCATTCAACTCCGATATGGAAGCCGGCTATTCGCCTAATGGGCTGGAGGTCTGGTCCTTGGAAAGTGGAATCCCGATGTTGCGCTGGAACCGCGTAGTGAATACCTGGGGCCAGAGGAGGTGCGCTGGCTGAACGACAAAACGCTCATTATCCGCCAGTATTATCCCGACAGTACGCCCCAGATCAAGTATGCGCGGCTGCTGCTGCCTCAGTAGCCTACGGCACAAAAAAGCCCCCGGAACTGGTTCCGGGGGCTTTTTTGTGCCGTCTCCAATCCTTATTTTGCTTTTTGCTGCGAAGGATTGGGGTTGCTGCGGGGCTTATTGGTACGAGCCGAAAGTACTTCGTTCACGTTGCCGCCGGGCGTATTGCCGCGTATGTCGTTGCCCGCTTCGGTGAGAATATTCTGGTTGGCGTTCTGCACTTTGGTTCCGCCGCTATTGGAGCCGCCCTTCATATCTGGCGCTACAGAATTCGTTTCATTCTGCGGCGAGTCAGAGGGCACAGATTTCTTCTTCGAGGGCTTCTTATTTTCTGCCATTGTAGTAGAGCTAAGGGTGAGAAGATTACTCCACTCTTTTACCCAGCTTCGCTTTATTTGGTTGCTCAAAGGTGAGAAGCAAGCGCATAAAAAAGCCCCCCAGCCGCGAGTGCTGGGGGCTTTTTTGGTTTAATCAAGCTTAAGCTTCAATGCTAATCGGCTCTACGTTTACCAGTTCAGCGAATTGGCGCTCCCGAGCTTCGATTTCTTCTTTGGTCAAATTAACCAAGCGCTCCGTACCAAACTTCTCAACACAAAACGAAGCCATAGCCGAGCCGTGAATGACCGCACGCTTCATATTGTCGAAGCTGATATCATCGGTGGCGGCGAGGTAGCCGATAAAGCCGCCCGCGAAAGTATCGCCGGCGCCGGTCGGGTCGAATACTTCTTCCAGGGGCAAGGCGGGAGCAAAAAACACTTTGTTCTTGCAGAACAGCAGTGCGCCGTGCTCGCCCTTTTTAATAATCAGATACTTAGGCCCCATAGCCATAATCTTGCGGGCTGCTTTTACCAGCGAGTACTCACCCGAAAGCTGACGAGCTTCTTCGTCATTTATGCTTAGCACATCCACCATCTCAATGGTCGTGATCAGCTCTTCGAGTGCCACATCCATCCAGAAGTTCATGGTGTCCAGCACGATAAGCTTAGGCCGATTGACGAGGCGCTGAATAACCAGGCGCTGCACCTGAGGCGTCAGATTGCCCAGCATCAGGTATTTGCAGTCCTGGTACGAATCCGGAATGATGGGGTCGAAATCGGCCAGCACATTCAACTCCGTCTGTAGGGTTTCGCGCGAGTTCAGGTCCGTCGAATACTTGCCCGACCAGAAAAACGACTTCTCCCCTTCTTTTATCTGCAAGCCTTCTGTGTCAACGCCGTGCTCTTGCAACAAAAGCACATCCGATTGCGGAAAATCGTCGCCTACTACGGCCACCAGCTTCACCGGCTTTACGGAGTAAGAAGCTGACAGCGTGATATAAGTAGCCGCGCCACCGATGATTTTGTCCGTTTTGCCGAAAGGCGTTTCCAGGGCGTCGAACGCCACCGAACCGATAACTACCAGACTCATAAGAAGAGGGAATAAAGGTGATTCAAGCAGATGATTTGAAGTTGACAACGGCACAAACAAAAAAAAAGTCCCCGGAAAAAACTTTCGGGGACCTTTTCAGGGTAAGCAATGGGGCTCGAACCCACGGCCTTCGGAATCACAATCCGATGCTCTAACCAGCTGAGCTATGCCTACCAGATGGGTAATGGAGGGACAAAAGTAGCGGTCTGCCGGGGTTATTCAAAAATTATGAGAGAGTTTTTTTATCGCAACACATAGTTCGTAAAAATGCGCCGCCAGCCGTTTAGCTTCTACATCACTCCGCTGAATTACAAATTTTGCCCCCCACTGTCAGCCCACGACTAGCTGTGCTGTGTCGCGCTCCTACCAGAGTCACGTACCTTTGTCTTTCGCATTAGCTTTTTTCATCATGTCCGACGCCACGCCCCAACCCATTTCCTTCGCCGATTTCAAGCTCAATAAGCAGCTACTTACGGCCGTGGCTGAAGCAGGCTTTACGGAGCCTACGCCGGTTCAGCTGCAAACTATTCCGCTTTTGCTTGCCGGACACGACGTGCTGGGTATCGCGCAGACGGGCACCGGCAAAACCGCCGCTTTTGGTTTGCCTTTGCTGATGAAGGTGAAATACGCGCAGGGTACGCATCCCCGCGCCCTGATTTTGGCCCCCACTCGCGAATTGGCTATTCAGCTCGAAACGCACCTGAAGCGCCTCGCCACCCAAACCGATTTGCGCATTTTCGCTATCTATGGCGGCTTGGGGCCCAAAACACAGATTGAAACTATTGCTCAGGGCGTTGATATTCTGATTGCCACGCCGGGGCGCCTATTGGAATTATATCTGAAGGGCGACTTGGTTTTGAAAGAACTGAAAACCTTGGTGCTCGACGAGGCCGACAAAATGATGGATATGGGCTTTATGCCCCAAATCAGGCGCATTCTGGAAGTTATACCGACCAAGCGGCAGAACGTGCTGTTTTCGGCCACTATGCCGGATAAGGTAGCAACACTGAGCGAGGAGTTTCTGGAGTTCCCGGTGCGGGTGGAAGTGACTCCGGCGGCTACATCTGCCCAAAATGTCAGTCAGGCGCTGTATCAGGTGCCCAACCTGCTCACCAAAATCAACTTGCTGGGCTACCTGGTGCGCGATGAGGAAGTGTTCAACCGCGTTATGATTTTCTGCCGCACCAAAGAGCACGCCGATAACGTGGCGCATTTTCTGGGGCGCAAAAGCACGGGTGAAGTAAGAGCCATTCACGGCAACAAGGGCCAGAACGTACGCATCAACGCGATGGAGGCTTTCCGTGCTGGTGAGCTGCGCTTTTTGGTAGCCACCGATGTAGCGGCTCGCGGCATCGATGTGCCGCAGGTAAGCCACGTCATCAACTTCGACGTGCCGCTGATTTACGACGACTACGTGCATCGCATTGGCCGCACGGGTCGGGCCCAGCACACGGGCGCGGCTATTACGTTTGCCAACGCTGCCGAAATGCACCATATGGGCCGCATTGCGGAGCTGATTAATCAGACGATTCCGGAGTTACCCCTGCCACCCGACGTAGCGGTGGCTCCTACCGCTTTCGATGAGCAGCAAGGTATGGATCGGGAGATTGACGAGCGTCGTCGCCGCCTCGATCCAAACTTCAAGGGCGCATTCCACGAGAAGAAGGTTCCGCTGCAAAAGGACATCGACAAGCGCACTGGTTTGCCTTATGTGGAAGGCCCGAACCGGAGCGTAAAGGGGCGCAAGGCGAATCCGTCGAAGGGGCGGGCGTCGTCGCCGGCGAAAAAAGCAGCAGCCAAAGCCCGCGGTCGCCGCAAATAGAAAGTCAGGCGATACCCGACAACTTACTCACTGCATGCCATCAGGCGGTAGCCCGCCCGCACGGTCTCCTCGCAAAGCGGTAGGTACACTCTGACTCCTAAAGCATTGGTATGCAGAAATACTAATACAGGAGCGGCAGATGACCGTTCGTGTATGGTGGAAGGGCGACCTTGCAAGGTGAAGGATTGAGGTTTCATAGCAGCGTTGATGAGAGGAACGAGAATATAGATAGCGGGTAGAGCTAAAGATAATAAGACACTAGGTAAACTGAACTGTCTTAAGCACAAATATTTATAGCTTACTTCACATCAAAGCAACACCATAATTTTTCATTAGGCAATACCTATTTCCGGGTATTCTGGTCCTAATTTTCATTACGTAGAAATGCCCCCCAGACCGACGGTCTGGGGGGCATTTCTACGTAATTATATCCCGCAGCTAAGTGTCAGTGCTGAAAGATGGGCAAATGACTGAATTCGATAGTCACGAAGGTGAGAGCAACGCCCCAAATGGCCGCACTCCACAGCATATGCAGCAGAATCCGTGAGCGAGGCACATGCAATTGAGTAGCAATGACGGTACCGAGGATGGGACTAAACAGAATAGGCGTCAGGAAAGCAATACCGGGCATGCCGAAGCGGCGAAAAATGCTTACGATACGACGGCTGCGCTTGCTAAATACGGGCTTGCCTTTACGCTGACGCCGTTTCCGCAGGTGCAGCGCCCAGGCACGGCCCACCCCCGACACAATAACTACACTCGTCATCATACCAGCTACGGTCAGCCCCCACGTGAGAGCGAAAGACAAACCCGCTGCCGTGCCCGCAACCGGGCCGGCAAAGAACTTGAGAGAGCTCAGTAGGTAAACAGATGCGTATTGGGCCAGTTGTTTGGCAAGTTCGGGTAGCACGAGCAAGGAGTATTTACAGCTTGAATAGCAAAAACGGCCAACAGCTTCGGGCGTAAAGGTAACACGAAGCTGGTGCCACCTTTGGTTCCCCGTATGCTGCCGATTATATGCCGTGTTAGTAAAGCTGGTTTCTCATAAGCGCTATCCTGCTCACAATTTGCTTCCGTACGAGAGGTCGCCGGCGTCGCCGAGGCCTGGCATGATATAGGCCTGGGCATTCAGGCCTTCATCCACGGCAGCTACCCAAAGCGTGGCCTCCGGAATTTCGCGGGTTACGTACGCTACGCCTTCCGGGCTGGCAATAACGGCCGCGATGTGTACCTGTCGGGGTGTGCCAAAGCGCAGCATTGCCCGATAGGTGAGCACCAATGATTTGCCCGTAGCTAACATCGGATCGGCCAGAATAAGTACCCGCTCATCCAAGGAAGGCGCGGCCAGATAATCGACCTGCACCTGCACTTGTGATGTGCCTTCAATGCGGTAAGCGGCCGCAAAAGCGCTGGGCGACTGATCGAAATAATTGAGAAAGCCCTGATGAAATGGCAAACCGGCCCGCAATACGGTAGCTAGCACCGGAAAGTCGCGGAGCTGCTGGCTGTTGGCCGTGCCCAGTGGCGTTTGTACGGCTTTGTCGGTATAGCTGAGCAAAGAGCTGATGCGATACGCGATGATTTCGCCTAAGCGCTGAAGGTTGCGCCGGAAGCGCAGGCTGTCGCGCTGTACATCCACGTCGCGCAGCTCGGCCAGAAAGTGATTGGCGATGGAAGGCTCGGCGCACACGATGTGCACGCGCTCAGAAAGGTCGGGAGTAGCTTCGGGCGTTGGGTTTAGCGCATCCATTGCAGATACCAGGGTTGGCGGGTTTGAGTGAGGGCCGCGTAGGGTACGGGCGTGGCGCCGAAGTTGGCGAAAAAACGAGCAATAGAAGGAATCATTCCGCCTTCAAAATCGAGAACTAAGCCGGGCGAGCCCGCATTGCGCTGAATTACATGGTCGAGCAGCAGCAGTGGGGCACCGGCTTTTTTGCCCCCCAGCGAGGCAGCCGCGAACAAATAAATGATAACATGGGCATGGCAGACAAACAACGCTCCGGCCAGCAGTTCGCCGCTGTTTGGCGCCCGCGCTTCCAGTATCAGCAACCGGCTGTGCGCCTGCAAGGCCTTCACTAAAGCCTGCAAGTGCTGGTATTCCTGGTTCTTCAAACCGACAGCGGCTTTCTCTCTTTTGAATAAGTCAATAACAGCCCCCGCCGACATAGTTTCTGTAACAACCAGATGTTGAGGCTGCTCCTTGCTTCGGCTAATACGGCGGCGGTAGTCGGGTGCGTAGGAAGCCAGCAGCGTATTATAAACGGGCGCCAAACTGAGCTGGTAGGTTTGGCGCTGCGTCAGCTTAAAGCCAGGCGGCGCAGCTACCAGCTCGTTTTTGGTGCTTAGCTGCAAGTACAGATGTGCAACACGCCCTGCGGGCAGCAACGCCAGATAGTCAAGCACATGGCGGTGGCGGCTGGCGGCAGTGGTAATCAGGCCAAGCTGCTGGGTAAAAGGCGGCTGATACACGTCGCGCCCCCAGGGCCTCGTTTTTATTGGTAGCGGAAACACAGAGGCGTATGCACCCGTGTCCTCCATCACTTCCACCACCGCATCCCAGCGCCCAGCCGTAGCTGCCAGCCACCAGGCGCACGCATACGGCAGCGCTTGGGGCGCGGCTGCTACGCAAGCCTCCCAGGCGGGCAGGTCGAGCTCAGAATGGCGGATATAGCGAAGCGGCAAGGGAGAATATGAAAGTTTAGAAGCTTAGTACGGCAACTTGAAGAAGGAGCACGGCATTGGGGGGCTTTTTTAGGGCAAAAAGTTTCAGCAAACCGGCCTGCTAACCTTTTACGCAGCGAAGCCGGACCGATTTTCGCGCGCAACCTAATTTGCCCCCCAAGTGCGTAGTTTTGCACGGCCGGGCGCCTCAGTGGTCGTTTGGTCCTACTAATTAGTATGAGAAAATCATTATTGCTGCTCACCGCGTTGAGCTTTCTGGCCGGGCAGGCCGTTGCCCAGGTAAACCCAGCTGGCCCCACTTATCTAAGAATCGACACGCTGGGCGCCAAACCGGCCGTTCCAGTCCAGCCCCAAAGTGATGTGCAGGGCACTACGTATGTGCCGCTCGACAGCGACGTGTATCGGCTTATCGACCGCTATGCTATCCTTTTCGGCCCCGATTCGCTCAACGACCCGCATACCTCGGTACGACCTTACACCCGCGCCAGCGTAGCCCGTTTGGCAGAGCGCATTCTGCGGGACAGCACCACTGCCGGCATCACTCGCGCCGACCGCTTTAACGCTGAATATCTATTGCGCGACAACTGGCAGTCTACCAAGCAGGATGTCGCGGTAAATACGTCGGAAAAGCCGGTGCTGGGGCGTTTCTACCGTAATAAGTCCGATTTTTTCCATGTCGAAACGCCTGGCTTCACCTTACGCGTAAATCCTGTGGCCAACCTTTCCGTGGGCCGCGACACCGACATTGACGGCTTGCGCTACCTCAATACGCGCGGCGTGCAGGTGGAAGGCACCATCGACGAAAAGCTGGGCTTCTATACCTTCCTGGCTGATAATCAGACGGCCGCGCCCTTTTATGTGCAGCAACGGGTGCTGCGCGACAACATCGTACCCCACGAGGCTTTCTGGAAAACCTATAAAAACCGCGCCGATCAGTACGACTTCCTTTCGGGGCGCGGCTACCTCACTTACTCGGCCACCAAGCACATCAACCTACAGTTTGGCTACGACCGCAACACCATCGGCAACGGCTACCGCTCGCTTATCCTGTCAGACTACGCGGCGCCTTACCTGTTTTTGAAGGTTAATACCCGCATCTGGAAATTCAATTACCAGAACCTGTTTGCGGAAATGACGGCCGAAAAGGCCAACCAAGACACGATTTATCAAAAGAAGTACTTCGCCCTCCATCACCTCAGCCTCGATCTGGCGCCTAACTTTAATGTAGGCGTATTTGAATCGGTGGTTTTTGGTCGCGGCAAGGGACGCTACGAGCTGCAATACCTCAACCCCATCATCTTCTACCGCTCTGTAGAGCAGGCTATTGGCTCCAATGATAACGCCTTGCTGGGCCTTGATTTCAAGTGGAATATCAAGCGGCGGTTGCAGCTGTATGGGCAGGTGGTGCTGGATGAGTTCGTTATCAGTGAGGCGCGTGCGGGCAAAGGCTCGTGGCGCAACAAGCAATCGGTGCAGCTGGGTGGCCGCTACATTAATGTAGCAGGTATCCAAAACCTTGATTTTCAGGGTGAAGTAAACTATATCCGGCCCTACACTTACCAGCACCTCGATCAGTACCGCAACTACCAGCACTACAACCAGCCGCTGGCGCACCCGATGGGGGGCAATTTGGTGGAGCTGCTGGGCATTGTCAGCTACCAGCCCTTGCCACGCTTGAACTTGGTTGCCAAAGGATTTTACACCGTGCAGGGCAATGACATAACAGACGAAAACGGCTTTCTGGTTAACTACGGCGGCAACGTACGTTTGCCCTACACCAACCGACCGCTCCAGCCCGATGGCAACGTGCGCATAGAGGATTTCCGGGTGGGCGATGGTATCCAAACCAATCTTATTCACACCGATTTTACTGCCACGTATCAGGCCCGCCATAATGTATGGCTTGATGCGAAGCTGATTATGCGCCGCATAACCAGCCCCGACGTCGATAACCTGACCAATAGCACGGTGTACCCTTCTCTGGCATTCCGCTGGAATATTGCGCAGCGCCTCTACGAGTTTTAACAGCTCGGGCGGGCCGCATTTCTTCATGACCAACCACTACGATGTCGTTATTCTCGGGGCCGGACCAGCGGGTACGGCTTGCGCGCTGGCGTTGCAGAATAGCGGTTTGCGCGTGGCCCTGGTAGATAAAGACCGGTTTCCACGCGATAAAGTATGCGGAGACGCCATTCCGGGCTTGGCCCTCAAAGCCATCCGGAAACTCTCGCCGGCTTTGTATGAGGAGTTGTACGCGCTGCCGCAAAAAGCCGAAACCCGCGACAGCCGGCTGTTTGCGCCCAGCGGCGACGACATCCGGGTGCGGTGGCAAATTCAAACCTTCAACAGCCCCCGTCTGCACTTCGACGCACGCCTGCTGGCAATGGTACGGGCTCACACCGAAACGCACGTTCAGCTCGCTTTTCCGGTCAAGGATATGCACGTGTCGGCTGAGCAAGTCACGCTGCTGTCCGCCAACGGGCAAGCGCCACTTACCTGCCAGCTGCTTATTGGCTGCGACGGCGCTAACTCGGTAGCGGCCCGCAAGCTTACCCAGCGCCCCCTCGACCGTGCCCACCAGTGCGTAGCCGTGCGCGCCTATTTTCAGGGCCTCACCAACACCGACGAAACCACCACCGAGTTCTATTTCCTACGCGAGTATCTGGCTGGCTATTTCTGGATTTTCCCGGTCGGCAACGGCGTGTATAATGTCGGCTTTGGCATGCTTTCGTCTGATGTGGCGGCCCAAAAGCTGGATTTAAAGAAAGTGCTGCTGGCTATTACCCGCGAGCATCCGCAGGTGGCGCCACGGTTTGCCCAGGCCAGCCAACTAAGCGAAGTAAGCGGCTTTGGGCTGCCGCTGGGGGGCAAATCCCGGCCTATTAGTGGCGCCCGCTTCCTGCTCTGCGGCGACGCAGCTTCGCTCATCGACCCGCTACAGGGCCACGGCATCGATACGGCCATTCAAAGCGGCATACTGGCGGCTAAGCAAGCCGTGCGCTGCTTTGAGCAGCAGGATTTCAGCGCGGCGCAAATGCACTGGTACGAGCAGGCGGTGTATCAGCAGATAGGCAAGAAGCTGGCCCGCAGCTACCGGCTTATGCGGTTTATTTCCAGCAAACCCTGGCTGGTAAATGCTGGTTTTGGCTTGGCCCGGAATGCCTGGGTAAAGAAATGGCTGCTGAAAGTGGTCGGATAGAGGCCGATTGAACGAGGGCTGCGCTAATGCTTACCTTTGCGGCCTCCATGAAAACCTACCTCCGCATTCTGGGCTATGCGCGGCCGTTCGCCGATTTCGTGCCCCTGTATTTTCTGTATACGGTGCTCGGCATCATATTCGGGCTCTGCAACTTTACGCTGGTCATTCCTTTGCTCAACGTGCTGTTTGGCACCACAGAGCAGCATACCGCTACTGCCACCGCACCGCCGGACTTTGCGCTGTCCATCGACTACATCAAAACGACTTTCGATTACTACTTCACGCAGGTCACGCTTTCGCGGGGCAAGCTGGGCGCGCTGAGCTTCGTGTGTATGGTGCTGATTGTTTCGGTGTTTCTAAGCAATCTGTTCCGCTATCTGGGCTTGCGCATCATCGCCCGGGTTCGGGCCCGCGTGATCCGCAATATGCGCCACGCGCTGTATGAGCGCATCACGCAATTACAGCTCGGCTACTTTTCGGGCGAGCGTAAAGGCGACCTGATGTCGCGCCTCACCAACGACGTGCAGGAAGTAGAAGGTTCGGTGGTAAACACGCTGACCGGCGTTATCCGCGATCCGCTGTTTATCGTGGCGTATTTCGTGCTCTTACTGTACATGTCGGTGAAGCTGACGTTGTTTACCCTGCTTATTCTGCCGGTATCGGGCTTGCTGATTTCGGGTATTTCGAAGCGGCTAAAGCGGCAGGCTCACCAAAGCCAGGAGTCGCTGGGCACCATGCTTACGGTGATTGACGAGACGCTGGGGGCATTCGGGTTATCAAGGCCTTCAATGCTCAACCCTACATTATGGGCAAGTTTCGGGCGCAGAACAACGAGTATGCGCGTACGCTGCGGGCTATGGCCAACTCCCGCGATTTGTCGTCACCTATCTCCGAGTTTCTGGGTGTGGGTGTGGTGGCAGGCTTGCTATTCTATGGCGGCACGCTGGTTTTGTCGGGCGAATCGGAGCTGACGGCGTCGGACTTTATTGGCTATCTGATTCTGTTTTCGCAGGTACTAGTGCCCGTGAAAGCGCTGGGCGGGGCGTTCAGCTACATTCAGCGGGGCCTAGTTGCTGGTGAGCGAATTCTGAAAGTGGTCGATACAGAGCCCATTATCCGCGACAAGCCCGACGCGCACGTGCTTCCGCCGTTCCAGCACCAGATTGAGCTGCGCAATTTGCAGTTCAGCTACGGCGACCAGCCCGTACTCACCGACATCAACCTCGTTATTCCCAAAGGTAAAACCGTGGCCCTGGTTGGTCCATCGGGCAGCGGCAAGTCAACGCTGGCCGACCTGCTGCCGCGCTTCTACGACCCCACTGGGGGGCAAATTCTCATCGACGGACACGATGTGCGCGACTGCACCATTCACTCCGTGCGCGAGCAAATGGGCATTGTGACTCAGGAAAGCATTCTGTTCAACGATACCATTTTCAACAATATCCGCTTCAATACCGAAGCCACGGAAGCGCAGGTAATTGAGGCGGCCAAGATTGCCAATGCCCACGAATTCATTCAGCAAACGCCTGAGGGCTACCACACTATGATCGGCGACCGGGGCTCCCGCCTCTCGGGTGGGCAGCGGCAGCGCATCAGCATTGCCCGCGCCATCCTGCGCAACCCGCCCATCCTGATTTTGGACGAAGCCACTTCTGCCCTCGATACAGAATCGGAAAAGCTGGTGCAGGAAGCCCTGACGCGGCTCATGCACAGTCGTACCTCGCTGGTTATTGCCCACCGCCTGAGCACCGTGCAGCACGCCGACGAAATTGTGGTCTTGCAGAACGGCCGTATCGTGGAGCGCGGCACCCACGACGAGCTGCTGGCGCAGGCCGGCGGCTTGTATCAGCGCCTGAACAGCATGCAAACCAACGGTATGCTGGTGTAGAATTTGGGCGAAAAGAAATAGGTGGCCTTAAGTTGCGCTCTGCCTAAAAAGCCCCCCAGACCATGAAAAACGCACTTAAAATCAACCGTTGAAGGCTTGGCTGCGTTTAGCAGGATGGTGCCAGGGTTGCACTGCGCGCCCAAAATGGGTAAACGTCTATATTTAGCCCGCCGTTGTGGCTTCCTGTGGCTTCCGCGCGTGGTTTGACCACCGGCTTTTCTTCCACTTAGCTTTCTCCTCCTATGCTTGCTTTCAAACGCTTAGTTAATGTGGTCGTCATGGTGTATTTGCTCCTGGCGCTGCTTTTCATGCTGATGCCCGCGTCCCGCGACTTTATGATGTCGTCAATGGGACTGAGTGGCGACTTAGGATTGGCAACATTTTATAACACGATGTTTGTCATCGGAGCCATATTGCTGGCTTTGGAGCTGATCGTAGAGAACCTGTACAATGTGGCTTTGAAGCGCGACCTGTCCCGCCAGGAAGGCAAGGTAAACGAGCTGAAAGCCCGCCTTTATGATCACCAGATGGAGCAGCGCGACCGGGATTTGCAGGCGCGCCCCGTTACCACATCAGCCCCGGCAAACCCCGCTCGGCCTGTTACCACCGCGCCGCTCGTAGTACCCGTCACACCCGTAGCACCAGTAGTACCGCCCGCCCCTACTCCAGCGCCAACGGCAACCACGGCTACCCGCCTCGACCCGGTATATGTAGTGCCTGCCGACCCTGCGCCGGGCACGAATTTGCCCCCCAACCCTAATGTGGTAGAAACCCCACCGCATTCTAACGTTCCGCCCGCTTCCGCCGCCGACCTCGAAACACCGCGGCCCTCGCAGTATCCTTCTTCCCAACCTTAATAGTGACCAATTCGCTTACCAATCGCATTCAAGCTGAGCTGACCGAGGCTCGCACGGTCCTCGACCGTTTTCTAGCTGATCCAGCCAACCTTGCTGCCATCGAGCAGGCTGCGCGCCTTATGGCCGACAGCTTGCGGCTGGGGGGCAAATTGCTGAGCTGCGGCAACGGCGGCTCCCTCTGCGATGCGCAGCATTTTGCCGAGGAGCTTAGCGGCCGTTACCGCCACGACCGTCCGGCACTGGCGGCCATTGCCCTCACCGAAGCTTCACACATGAGTTGTGTAGCCAATGACTACGGCTACGACTACGTATTTGGCCGTTTCGTGCAAGCCCTGGGTCGTCCCGGCGACGTGCTGCTCGCCATAAGTACCAGCGGCAATTCACCCAACATACTACGCGCCGCCGAAGCGGCTAAAGCTGCCGGGATGCGTATTGTAGGCCTTACCGGCAAAGATGGGGGGCAATTAGCCGCCCTCTGCGACGTCGAGATTCGCGCCCCGCATTCAGGTTATGCCGATAGAATTCAGGAGATTCACATCAAGGCCATTCACATCATGATCATGCTGATTGAAGACTTGGTAAACGAAAAAGCAGAGAGCTAAAAAAAGCTTAACCTAGAATATCCTTCAATCAGACCGTCATGCAGAGCGGAGCGAAGCATCTCGCGTGTTCAGTTGTTTAGCTTAGCAACATCAGCACGCGAGATGCTTCGGCTCCGCCTCTGCATGACGTTCGGGATCAATTGAGTTGCTTCTGCCTTATTAACACTGCTAAAAGAGCCGGCCTCTAAAAAAGGCCGGCTTTTTGGTGTCTATCTTTGCCCGGCTTTCATCTTATCCTATTTAGATTTTATCAATGCTTACCAAAACCTTCGGCTCGGCCGTGCAGGGAGTTAATGCCAATACTATTACCATTGAAGTAGTTGTATCTCAGGGAACGAATTTTTATGTAGTCGGCCTGGCCGATAATGCCATCAAGGAAAGCCAGCAGCGCATCGAGTCGGCGCTGAAGTTTCGGGGGTATCGGATGCCGCGCACCAAGGTGGTGGTAAACATGGCGCCGGCCGATGTGCGTAAGGAAGGCTCAGCTTACGACCTGCCGATAGCGCTGGGAATTTTACACGCTTCGCAGCAGCTAAACACCGAGCAACTCGGCGACTATATTATTATGGGCGAGTTGGCACTTGATGGCAGTCTGCGACCTATTCGCGGCGTATTGCCTATTGCCATTCAGGCCCGCAAGGAAGGCTTCAAAGGATTTATTCTGCCACGCGAAAACGCCCAGGAAGCGGCCATCGTGAACAATCTCGACGTGATTCCGGTGGACAGCATGCAGCAGGCCATCGACTTCTTTGAAGGGCGCGAGGAAATTGCCCCCCTGCGCATCGATACCCGCGACGTATTTCAGCACAGCGTCAACCAATACACCGCCGACTTCGCCGATGTGCAGGGTCAGGAAAACATTAAGCGGGCCCTGGAAATAGCCGCCGCCGGGGGGCATAATGCCATTATGATTGGTCCGCCCGGCGCCGGCAAAACCATGCTGGCCAAGCGTTTGCCTAGTATTTTGCCCCTGCTCTCCATGCAGGAAGCGCTTGAAACCACCAAAATCCATTCGGTAGCGGGTAAGCTGGGCACTAATGCATCCCTGCTGACTACACGGCCATTTCGGGCGCCCCATCACACTATTTCGGACGTGGCGCTGGTAGGAGGCGGGGGCAATCCGCAGCCGGGTGAAATCTCGCTTTCCCACAATGGCGTGCTGTTTCTGGACGAGTTGCCGGAGTTTAAGCGCACGGTGCTGGAAGTAATGCGGCAGCCGCTGGAAGAGCGTCGCGTGACCATTTCGCGGGCCAAAGTGAGCATTGAGTTTCCGGCCAACTTCATGCTTATCGCCAGCATGAACCCCTGCCCCTGCGGCTACTACAATCACCCGGAGAAGGAATGCGTTTGCGGCCCCGGTGTGGTGCAGCGCTACCTCAACAAGGTAAGTGGCCCCCTACTCGACCGCATCGATCTGCACGTGGAGGTCACGCCCGTCACGTTCGATCAGATGACGGAAACCCGCAAATCGGAGAGCAGCGCCGACATTCAGCAGCGGGTAGAGAAAGCGCGCAAGGTGCAGAATGCCCGCTTCCAGAATTTCCCTGATATTCACTCCAACGCCATGATGCCTTCGCAGATGGTGAAGGACATTTGCCAAATAAATACTGCTGGCCGGGCGCTGCTCAAAACCGCCATGGAGCGCCTCGGCCTCTCTGCCCGCGCCTACGACCGCATCCTGAAAGTAGCCCGCACCATCGCCGACCTGGCAGGTACCGAGGAAATCCGCATTGAGCACCTGGCGGAGGCCATTCAGTACCGCAGTCTAGACCGGGAAGGTTGGGCGGGATGATCCTTGACAATTATCAGTTAACAATTAGTAATGCACATCAGCTGATTGACATGCTTCACACTACTAGCTTTGTTGCACAGTGTTAATTGATAAATGTTACTTGTTAAATGTATAAGCGCTTCGTCAAACCTCTTCTTTTCCAGCTCGATGCGGAGTGCGCCCATCACTTTGTTTTCGACAATCTTAAGCGCGGCTACCGCCTGCCTGGCAGTGCTGCCTTGCTGCGCGGCCTCTACGATTTTCAGCATCCCAGCCTGGAGCGAGAGGTTTTTGGCTTAAAATTCAAGAATCCGGTTGGTTTGGCGGCCGGCTTCGATAAGAACGCTGACCTCACGGATGAGCTGGCGGCGCTGGGCTTCGGCTTTGTCGAGATTGGAACGGTAACACCCCGGGCGCAGCCTGGCAACCCGGTGCCGCGCCTGTTTCGGCTGCCCGCTGATGCGGCCCTGATTAACCGTATGGGCTTCAACAACGACGGCGCGGAGGCTGTGGCTGCCCGCCTCCGTGGGCGCCGCTCGCCCATGCTTATTGGAGGCAACATTGGCAAAAACAAGGATACGCCCAATGAGCAAGCCGCCGCCGATTACATAGCTTGTTTTGAGGCGCTCTTTGATGTGGTCGACTACTTTGTGGTCAACGTCAGCTCGCCGAATACGCCCAATTTGCGCCAGCTTCAGGAAAAAGCCCCCCTGATTGACCTGCTCCAGCAAGTACAGAGCCGCAACCAAGCCCGCCCTAAGCCCAAGCCGCTGCTGCTCAAGATTGCGCCTGACCTAACGGATGGTCAACTCGATGATATCCTGCTCATTGCCCGCGAAACCAAGTTGAGCGGTCTGGTAGCCACTAATACTACCATCAGTCGGGAAGGGCTGCAAATTGCCCCCCAGCAGGTTCAGCAGCTGGGCGCAGGCGGTTTGAGTGGTCGGCCTTTGCGCCAGCGTGCCACGGAGGTCGTTCGGTATTTGCACCAAAAATCGGATGGCGAACTGCCGATTATAGGTGTGGGGGGCATTTTTTCGGCTGCCGATGCGCAGGAGAAACTAGACGCCGGCGCCGCGCTGGTGCAGCTCTACACCGGTTTTATTTACGAAGGCCCGGCGCTTGTGAAGCGGATCAATCAGGCGTTGGTGCGTTAGCTCTGCCTGAAAAGGCCGTCATGCTTCGCTACCTCTCGGCACGGCGGCCTAAATCGGACGGTTAAATGACTGGTCGATTAATGCTCTATGCTGGCATTTGCTTCTGCAAACGCACTTCCACTACTTCTTCGGGCCGCTGTCCTTGCGAGAATTTAGCCTTATAGCGCCGTTGCACCCAGATTAGCGGCGGCACCATGACCAGCGTAGGCCACAGAAAATTCCAGGGCCAGGGAATGAACGAGAGACTGGTAGCCGAAAAAGCCGATACTGCCGCTATATAAGCCCCCACAAAACCCGATATATGGTTGTGCAGCCATTGGCCTGCAGGCCAGGGACCGGGACGCCGAAACGCTCGCAGCTGCTGTATGGCAAAGTTGGCCCCAATGCCACCAAACACCACCGAAATAATATTGCGCGTCACTACTCCGTAGATAATGGTGCCGCCAAAAACCACCAGCCCCAGCCCTACTCCTACCCAGTCGTAGACAGCAGCTTGCTGGCCCTGACCCATGTGCTTGTGGTAGAGGGAGCGATAGCCAAACCAAGCCAGATACAAGCTAAAAATACCGGTCAGCAGCAAAAAAGTAAGGCCCTTGACACTAGCCGAAAAAATAGCCGTAATGCCCGCCACCACCATAGACCAAAAGAAAATTCGGCCCCAAAGCCGATGCGCCGCGCCGCCTTTGCGCACCGCCAGCGCGGCTGGCGCCATGAAAAAGCCAACAAATCCGGCGCCGATGTGAATCCAGCGGTTCAGCAATAACATATCGTCCATGACAGCAGCGGCTAAGCGTTGATTATCAAACCATTCTGGTTGGGTGCTGTCAAATGTGGGCGAAAATGGACTTTGAGTGATAAAAAAGATTCTGAAGCGTCGGATTCAATAGCTGAAGCAGCGGGTCCGGCAGATGAATTGCTGCTGATTCAGATGCTGGGGGCTTTTTTCATCGTGCCGGAACGCGCAGAAAGCGCTGCAATGACGGGGTTGGCTAGAGCTTCATTCCTACCCGCCATTCAATCACGTCGGCGGCGCCGCGGTGCACTTTCAAGTCAATGGAGCCGAAAAGCCGTTCCGTAACATGGTATTTCAAACCGATGCGCTCGTAGTAAAAGCTGTTCGACTTGTAGGGATTATACACATAAACCCCCAGGTGCGTGACCACCGCCATACGCCCAAACAGCAGCTCATGGCCCACGAGCACCCCGGCTTTTTTCACATCAATCAGCGCTTCTCCGTTGCGAACAGTATCGCGCTGCTCGGCCAGCAAGCCACGGTCGTAAAAGCCTTCCACGCCAGCCACCAGGTTGCTTTTGCGATTGATGCGCCGGCCGGCAATCACCGTCAGCGAGTTTACCAGATACTTCTGCCGGCTCGATTCGTTGCGCTGCTTGTAGCCGAGCGTGCCGCTTAGGTTGAGGAAGTTTTGGCCAATATCCTCGGGCACGTAGCCCGGCACCGTAGCCAACGGTCGAAACGGCCGCTGCTGATGATAGTTCAGGCCCACTACCACCGTCGGGATATTGATACCCAGGTTTGGCTTGGTGGTAGCTCCGTTGGAATAATGGTTGAGTCCCACCCCCAGCAATAAGCCCAGATGCTCGGAAATGGCCACATCGTACTCGGCCCGCAACTGCAAAGTCGCGTTCAGGCGCGAGCTGACAATCAGGTTTTTATGATTGGTTTCCTGGTCGAAGCGCACGGGAAAGTAGCCAAGGCCCGTGCCCATGCGCAGGTTCAGCTCGTGGCGGGCGGTGCGCAGAAACGCCTTGTTCAGGTACACGGTGGCGGCGTATGACTTGCCCAGCACCGGATTGCGGTAGTCGTAGTAAGTCAGGGCCACGCCCACTTTCGGATAGCGATACCACGCGTGCCAGGGGCATTTCCGGTGGTCTGGCGCTGCCAGTTCAACTCAAAACCCGTTGGGTGCGCCTGCACCAGATGCGCTACCCGCGGCGTATGGGCAATAATAAAGCCCCCTTGCACATACGCTCCCAGCACCAGCGGCCCACGGGGCGCACCAGCGGCATCTGTACCCTGAGCTTGTACCGACTGGCCACTTAAGCCCAGTCCAACGAAAGCAGCCAAAACCAAACTGCCCCAATTCAATCGACCAAAAATAACCATAGAGCAGCGTGTCGCGACTCAAAATTAGCAAAACCCAGGGCATCACGCCCCGGAAACAAGGTGGTTCTGAAATGACCACTAAGCTACTGACCTCATTGTACTTGTCGGAAACAGGGGCGTTCGAAATAGGTTTGTGCCACTGCTGCCTCAACATTAATTACTACCTGAGCCGCAACTTTTATACTCGTTTTTACGGTATGAGGGCCTGACATTCGTTTGTCTTGCTGGCATTAATACCAGATTTACAATGTTTTACAAATCCTTTTTATCATTTTTATGAAAAAGTTTGCAGTACTGGCTCTAGGCCTTCTGACGGCTTCCGTCGCCCAAGCTCAGGACCCGGGCGGATTTCGCATTGGCTTAAAAGCCGGTGCCACTTACTCGAACATCAGCGGCAGCGACGTGGATCAAATCACGGGCGCAGGCTACAGCACCGATTTTGGCGATTATAAGTTGGGTTACAATGCTGGCGTGGCTCTTAGTGTTCCAATTAGCTCCGACGGCTTCTTTTCCTTTGCTCCTGAGCTGCTTTATAACCGCAAAGGCTATGAGGTAAGCTCTACCCTGACCGGTGCGCAGGTGGGCAACACCAACATCGACAAGGTTGACTACGAGCAGCAGCGCGTTCTGCACTACTTGGATGTGCCGCTGTTAGCCAAAATCAACGCTGGGGGGCTTTTCTTTGAACTGGGGCCGCAGGTGAGCTACCTTTTCGGCTCTAAAAACAAGAGCGAGCTGACCACCAAATTCGTGAACGGTCAGACGGAAAAGTCGGAAGACAACTCGGATTTTGACGATTATATCGGCTTTGGTAACGGTGATGCCGACAAGTCTGATCTGGCACAGTTCGACATTAGTGGTGTGGCTGGCATCGGTTATATGACCGAAGGCGGAATTAGCCTGGGTCTGCGTTATGCTCGCGGCTTCAACTCCCTCATCGACACCAAGGACATCGACAACGAGCCAAAAGCATTCAACAATGCTTTCACCTTACAGTTGGGCTACTTGATTCCGACGAAATAGGTAGTTGCAGTTCAGCTTCTTAGAACGGGTTGCCATACCTTGGCAACCCGTTTTTTTGTGCTGTTTAAAATTTAAATAATACTGTTTTCGTTGATTTCTGGCGACCCTGGCACACTTTTCGTCTGTGGTTGAGCTATGCAATTTATCTAACCAAACTTCTTTTGCGCCATGAAAAAAACTGCATTTGTACTTGCCACTCTGCTCTCGGCTGCGGCCTTCGCTTCTTCCGATGCACATGCTCAGGGCATCCGCTTTGGCATCAAGGGCGGCGCTAACTACTCCAACCTCTCCGGCGACCTGACCAACGAAGACATATACGAGAATAAGTTTGGCGCTCACGGTGGCGTTATGCTGAATATCGGCCTTGTAGACGACGGCTTCCTTTCCGTGCAGCCTGAGGTGTTGTTTTCCCAGAAAGGATACAAATACGCCGATGACCAGTTCACCTTCCTGGGCCAGAGCTATACCTACAAAGGCACCCAGACCTATAATTACATTGATGTGCCGTTGCTGCTTAAAATCAACACGGGGGCGTTTTCTTCGAGGGTGGTCCGCAGTATAGCTATCTATTGAAGGTGAAAGACGAGTCGGAGCGCACGACCAACAGCACGGTATTCAGCAAGGTGCAGAGCGAGCAGAACCTGGACGAAGTAAACCGCAACGAGATTGGCTACGCGGCCGGCCTGGGCTATCAAAGCGACGCGGGCTTGCTCATCGGCCTGCGCTACAACGGCTCCTTCACCGATTTTGCCAAAGCTGGCTACCGCGACGACGAACTGCGCAACGCCCGCAACCAAGTGTTTCAGGTGTCGCTGGGCTACCTAATTCCGAGCCGCTAGCGTTATCTATAAAGCCTTCATACAGAACACCCAACCGACCTAGTTGGGTGTTTTTTTTATTATTTATTAGCCTATTTTAATATTTGGCATAATTATGAAGCACAACTATTATAACCATGCTTTCAACTGTATAAAGCGTGTCAACCATCTTATTTTTATTCTTAACCAATGAAAAAGGTTTTTCTTTCTCTCCTACTTACTGCGGGTGTTGCTTCTTTCAGCCAGGCGCAAGGCGTAAAACTGGGCATTAGAGCCGGTGTCAACCTTGCCAACAATGCTGGCAATGGCGTAGAGAATTTCGAAAAAGCACAAGATGTTGAATTTAAATCTCTGATAGCCCCTCATGGTGGCATTACGCTTAATGCCCCTTTAAGCAGTGATGGCTTCTTTTCCTTGCAGCCTGAGTTGCTTTATTCGCAGAAGGGATATCGCGTAGATGAAGATAATATTAAGTATACATCGCGCACTCACTACGTCGATTTACCAGTGCTTGCACGTATTAATGCTGATGGGTTAATTTTTGAGGCCGGTCCGCAGTTTGGCTATTTAGTAGGAAAAAAAGATAAACAAGAGGTTGCTCGTGTAACCAGTGAATATGATAATATTGACGACTACAACCGATTTGACATTGGTTATGTGGCCGGTGTTGGCTACCAGTTTTCTTCCGGTCCTAGCGTGACTGTACGCTACAATGGTGGTCTCTCTTCTATTCTAAAAGATGTGCCAGACGAAAGGAAGACGCGCAACACAGTAATCCAATTTTCATTAGGCTACGTTTTCGGCGGCAACTAGAGAGTAGTTTTTAAAGCCAAAAAGGCTGTTTCTCAGATGCGAGAAACAGCCTTTTTCTGTTTTACAAGCTTACGAGAAAAGCTTCAGCATCTGTAGCTACTTTTGACCGATGACTTCGTTAGTAGTCTTTCGCTCCCGGCATTTTATGATAAAGGCACTTTTAGGCTTCCTCCTGCTGCTATTCGCCAGCACCACCAGCTACGCGCAGCTTGTGCGCCTGCGGCCCGGCATTAAGGTGGGGGGCAATTTGAGCAGCGGCGTCGGCCGGGATGTAGAGGACAGCAAGTTTCGGGTGGGCTACCACGGCGGCGCCACGCTGAATCTGAGCGTTGGCGAGCGGTTTTCGTTACAGACGGAAGGGCTTTACACCATCAAAGGCGACAAGTCGCTGGCCTACGGACCCAACATTCTGGCGGAGCTGCACTACCTGGATGGCTTGGCGCTGTTGCGCTACACTGTCACCGACATTTTCTTTGAAGCCGGCCCACAGATGGGGCGCCTGCTGTCGGTGAAGAGCAACTTGGAAAGCGTAACGGAGTTCAGCGTGGAGGAAGGTCCCTTTCGCCAGACAGAGTATGGATATGCCGTTGGCTTTGGCTACCAGGATCCGGGAGGCCTGAGCGCGGGCTGGCGCTACCTGGGCGGCCTAAGCAATATCTTTAAGGCCGTACAGTTTTCCGAGGATGAGACGCAGCAGCTACAAGCCCGAAACGGAGCGTTGCAGTTTTACGTCGCTTACCGCTTCTTTAATAAGAATAAATAACGCAAAAAAGCCCCCAGCACCGGTGCTGGGGGCTTTTTTGCTATATGAAGAGGCAATTATTACTTGCTGGCTGCCGCGTAGTTGCGGTAGAAGTGCGGAATGGTTTCGATGCCCTTCAGGAAGTTGAACACGCCAAAATGCTCATTGGGTGAGTGAATGGCATCGGAATCCAGGCCGAAGCCGAGCAGCACCGTATCCAGCCCTAGCTCCGACTTGAACATGGCCACAATGGGAATGGAGCCGCCGCCGCGCGTGGGCACCGGCTTTTTACCATAAGTGGTTTCAATAGCTTTGGCCGCCGCCTGGTATGCCACCGAATCGGTGGGCGTAACCACGGGCTCGCCGCCGTGGTGGGGCGTTACCTTCACCGTAACGCCCTGGGGGGCGATTTTTTCAAAATGCTGCTGAAACTTCTGCGTGATTTCGGCCGAGGTCTGGTGGGGTACCAGGCGCATCGAGATTTTGGCGTAGGCCTTGGAGGCAATGACCGTTTTGGCGCCCTCGCCGGTGTAGCCACCCCAGATACCGTTCACGTCCAGCGTGGGTCGGATGCTGGTGCGCTCGATGGTGCTGTAGCCTTTCTCGCCGTGAATATCCTTTAGGCCGATGCTTTTTTTGAACTCCTCGTCGGAGTGCGGGGCTTTGGCCATTTCGGCCCGCTCCTCGGCGCTTAGCTCGTCCACGTTATCGTAGAAGCCGGCTACCGTAATGTGGTTGTTCTCGTCGTGCAGGCTGGCAATCATCTTGCAGAGCACATTGATGGGGTTGGGCACCGCGCCGCCGTAGATACCGGAGTGCAGGTCGCGGTTGGGGCCGGTCACTTCTACCTCGTGGTAGCTCAGGCCGCGCAAGCCCACCTCGATGCTGGGCACGTCGTTGGAGAGCATGCCGGTATCCGAAATCAGAATGACATCGGCCTTCAGCTTCTCCTTGTTGGCTTTCACAAAGATGCTGAGGTTGCTGGAGCCTACTTCCTCCTCGCCCTCAATCATAAACTTGACATTGCAGGGCACGCCACCGTCCTGGCTCATCATCTCGAAGGCCTTCACGTGCATATACACTTGGCCTTTATCGTCGCAGGCGCCGCGCGCGTAGATCTTCTCGTCCTTAATGACCGGCTCAAATGGCGGCGATGTCCACAGCTCATACGGGTCGGCGGGCTGCACATCGTAGTGACCGTACACAAGCACAGTGGGCAAACTAGGGTCAATGATTTTGTCGCCGTACACGATAGGGTAGCCGGCGGTCTGGCAAAGCTCCACGTTTTCTACACCAGCTTCCTCTAGGCGGGCTTTGAGAAAGTCGGCGGCTTTTAGCACATCGCCCTGAAACTTGGGGTCAGCGGAAACGGACGGAATACGGAGCCAATCGAGCAGCTCGGACAGAAAGCGCTCCTTGTTTTGGTCGAGGTAAGTAGGCATGGGGCGGTAAGGTTAGTTGGGACTACGAAGGTAGCAGGGCACACGGTACGCGCTCTGCCCCAAACGATATAAGTTGTAATTACCAACAAATAGCGTCGCTGTTCAACCTTCCCTTATTCCTTTCTTCCACCCTGGCCCTCACGGTAGGCTTGCGCAATCGTCTCAACGACTAGCTCCGGCCGGTCGCTCATAATATAGTGCCCACTGCCCGCGGCTTTTATCAACCGTCTGTTGGGTGCCGCAGCCACGAACTGCTCATGCACCTGGGCCCACTCGGCCCGTTCTGCTTCGCTATTGCCGTAAGGAGTTTCTGCTAGCACGTCAACAACTGGAACTGAGGCTGGAAAGGGGCTTTTGGCCATCTCCAGCTTATCCTCCATAGCATTTTCGAGCATCCAGTACTTGCCCTGGTCTTCCTGCTTGAACTTTGCCTTTAATGCCGCATACTCCGTTTGAAAGCTGCTCACCCGCGCGTCGGTATAAAAGGCGACATGCGCGGCATCCAGCAGCACAACATGCTTCACTTGCTTAGGGTATTGAGCAGCAAATAACGTAGAAAAATACCCCCCAAATGAGTGACCTACCAACACGTATCTGTCGTCAACTCCTAGCTTGGCAAGACCTGATTTCAAGTCCGCGACTTGCGCATGTAAGCTCATCCGATCAGCATTTAGCTCGCTCTTGCCAAACCCGGCGCGGTCGTAGGTAATTACCGTAGCTCCTGTGGCGCGGTACACGGGCTCTACTATCTTTTTCCAGGTGGATAAGTCATCACCGCCCCCCGCTTCAAACAGAATAGCTGGCGCCTTGCCTGGCCAAACATTGAAGTGCAATCGGTGTCCGCCCACATCAACAAGCGTATCCTGAACGGCAGGTAGCGTTTGCTTTTGCGCCGCAACCACGTCTTGGGGAACGATAGCGCTTGGAGAGCAACTTGCTAGTCCAAGAAATGATGTCAGAAGTAGTACCCGCATGAAGCAGTTGTCGAATGTGAGCTGAGCAGAAATTGACTGAGTACGTTTTGCTCATGGACACTGCGCTATATCGGGAAGGTTACAGAAGCCCGACAGTTATTTTAGTAAAGTCTGCTCTGCTCCGCTACAAGCTTTTTCTAATCAACGAGAAATATACTATTGACAAAAATGACGGCTTAGTGCCTATAGTCACGCCCTTTACTTCCGCCCAAACAGCGGCACGCGGCTCTCCGTCCCGGCCCGCAGGCGGCCGATATTAGCTCGGTGAGTGTAAATCAACAAACCAGCCAGCACGAAGCCGAATACCAGCAGCAGCGAGTTATCAGGCCGAAACGGGGGCAGTAGCTGCAAGAGCGCAAAGGCTACGCCGGCGGCCATCGAGGAGAGCGACACGTAGCGGGAAAGCAGCAGCACGGCCAGAAAAATTAGGATACACACGCCCACGGTCGCGGGCGCAATAGCCAGCATCATACCCAGCACAGTGGCTACGCCTTTGCCACCCCGGAAGCCCGCATAAATGGGATAAATGTGGCCTACCACGGCCAGTACGCCGCAGGCCAGCTGGAAATATAATAAGTTACCAGCCTGAATAGCTCCTTGGTTCAGCATCACCATAGCCAGCGACGTGGCGGCCCAGCCCTTGAATACATCAATGGCCATCACCACCGAGCCGGGGCGCTTGCCCAGCACCCGAAAGGTGTTGGTAGCCCCCGAATTGCCACTACCATGCTCCCGGATATCGAGCCCGAAAAACCACTTTCCCACCCACAGAGCCGTGGGGATGGAGCCGATAAGGTAAGCGGCCACCAAGAGGCCAAGCACGATAGGAATGTTCATAGGGTGGAAAGGCAGCAGGTGCGGAGTTGCTCAAAGATAGAAGTTGACTCCGCCTTATACGCACACAGTAGCATTCGCTCTCATATCTTCTGTCATCCTGACGAAGGAAGGACCTTATCGCAGTTGAACAAGGTATTTCAACGTGATAAGGTCCTTCCTTCGTCAGGATGACAGAAGATATGTGTATGATGGCAACGACCGCACGTAAGATGTTTCCTTCGTCTGCATGACCGCCTCTATATAATGATCAACTCACAAAAAAGCCCCCAGAAAGTTTCTGGGGGCTTTTTTGTATAGAGGCTTTTACTTTTTAGGAGTCGCCGAAGGGGTCTTCCTCGGCAGCTTTTTTCTTCTTCTTTTTTTCTTTTTTGGGCTCTTCCACCGGCGCATCGGCGGGTGGCGCGGCTTGATCTACAGCTTCGTTCTTCTTTTTCTTTTTGCGGCTAGGCTCTTCTACCGGAGCGTCAGCGGCGGGCGTGGTGCCTTCGTCCACTACGGCGTCCTGCTTCTTCTTTTTCTTCTTTTTGCCAGTATCCCCCATGTTGTCGAATGTGCTCGTGTCGTCGTTGCCACTTACAATGGGGGCCGCTTTGCGCTTTTTGAGGTCTTCGCCCAAGTAGTCTTTGCGGAAATGGTCGAGGAAGAGCTGCACTTCCTGGTCGTCGCCGAGATAGAACCCGTACTGCGTGGCCGTGTTATAATCGCCCTTGGCTTTGAGACTGATAATCTCATCGAAGGAGCCGTGCTGGGCCTTGACCAGCACCACGTTGTTGGTGTACTTGATGTAGTACCACGTGCGGGGCTCGGCCTCTAGGTAGATTTCGACCGCGTCGCCGGTGCTCTCACGCTTGATTTCGATGTAGCCATCAATCAGCGCATTCAGGTCCTTTTTGCCTACGCTAGCCAGGCCAATTTTGCCCACCGAGTACCAGGCCTTTTTCTTCTCCGACCACTCCAGATTTACCTTGCTCAGCACCAGGGTATGCAGCAATTTAGAAGACAACTTTTGCAGGGCACATAGCTGCCTTTGCGGGCCGCGTAGCTTTGAACTGCCTTGCTACCAATAAACTCACCCAGCTTATACAGCTCATTCTGCGAGCCATCTAGCGCCTCGGGAGCCCCTTTGATGCTGCCGGCTATATCGGCGGCCATAGCCTCAATGGCTTTTTCGGGCATGTTAATGTCGAACGCCATGAAGGTGTCCAGCTCGTAGCGGTTACTGTCGGGCTTGGCTTTGCCTACGCCTGCCGCGGTCAGCGAGTAGTCTTTGTTGGAGGCAATCAGCTCCATCTTGCCCCGGAAGTTCATTACTCCTGTTGCATCATCCAGTTTCAGAACCTGACCTTCATAGATGTTAATGTCATCGGCATCATGACGGGCAATAGTAAAGTTGCGCTTTTTGGCGTCGAAGCGCATGGTGCCGTCTACCCTGAAGACGTTCAGGTCGGTTACGTCGGGCTTCACAGCCGCGAAGAGCGGGTATAATTTGGCCGTGCTACCCGACATAAACAGACCCGTAAGCATCGGTGAGCCATCTTCCGAAGTCAGATCCTGAAGCTTGATGCGCATGTCTTTGGGGTCGATGCTGTCCTGAACGGCAAACCAGCCGCTGGCCGAAGGCTGGGAGCTGAAGTCGAGGCGGGCCTGCCCATCGAAGATGAACCCTTTACGCTGGGAGTTCAGGCGCACATTGCCCCGATAAGGAACCCGCGGCGCGAGCTTGAATTTATCAGCGGCCTGAATATTGGCCACCGCCACCGTGGGCGGCGCCAAGGGGCTCATAATGTTTTCTTTTTTGCCCCCCAGTAAGCCTTTGCCGCCACCCTTGCCGACATTAGCCAAGCTCCCTTTCACCGCCACCGAATCGACGGCGAAGTTGGCAAACTTGATGGCAAAGGAGTCGGCCGTAGCGTTCTGGTAGCTGTACAGTGCATTGCCTGTGAAGGACGTACGCGACTTAATTTCTATCTGGCCCTTATACAACTCGTGGAATTTGCTCAGCGTATCCATCACGATACCAGCGTTCTGGAAGGATCGCATCTGGCCGCTGCCCAGCACATACACTTTACTGCTGTCGGGCGTGATCCAGGCGTCGGCGGCAGCAATGTAGGGCACACCACCGGCTACCAAGCGGTAGCGGCTCAGGTCGTACTGCCCCGTAGTGCCTCTGAATTTCAGCCCTTTCTGCTCTTCTTTGGTAGAGAAGAAATAAGCCTTGGTAGAGTCGGCGCCGGGGGCCACGCGCATCTGCACGAATTTCTTCTTGAAGTCCCAGCGGCCACCACTCAACGTGGTTTTAAAGTCAGAATACGGCAGGTCGATGCTGGCCTTGCTGCCTTCTTCGCGGGTGAAGTTGGCGTAGCCCTGCTTGATATCGTAATCGAAAGCTACTTCGTTGGCGGTCAGGGCGGGCTTGTTGGCTTCCGATGATTTGATGCTGAGCGTCGATTTTTTACCCTTATAGCTGGTAGGCAAGAAGGTAAACTGCTGCGAGCGAATAAATGACTGCGGCCCGTCTAACCCACCGTTGCCATAAAGCCCCCAGGAGTTAAAACGGTTGTGCCCTTGAAGCCATATTCACCGGCGTAGAACTTCATGGCCATGCCGTCGCGTGGGGTACTGATATACATGGAGTCGGCTTTCACCACCCACTTCATCTCGTAGCCCGGCAGCAGCGCTACGTTGGCGTAATTCACGCCATTGAGTGGCCCCTGCGCAATATTTCCCGACTTACCGGAGGTCACGACGGAGTCCTGATAAAAGATAAACTGCTCGCTTTGGAGCTTGCCCACGAGGTAAGTCAGTTCGCCGTTGCCCTGAATACCGCGGTTGCTCATCTGCACCTTGTTGTACAGACGACCTTTGCCCCCGTACACCGGCAGGCCTTCCTTGGGAGCATTGTAGTTGAAGCCCAGCGAACCGTCTTCCTGAAGACTCAGCTTGGTTTTGATAGGCGGCAAAATGCCCCCGACATGAACGTACCCTTGAACCCGACGGCCGAACGATTTTTGTTATTGAGCGAGTCAAGGCGGAAAGGCGGAATATCGAAGTACACGGCTGTATCGTAGGCGCCGCCCAGTACTTCGGGCTTGTTGAAGAACACGTAAGCACCGGTGGAAGCGTCGAAGGAAGGATACGCGCCCAGCCGCTTGCGGCCCGACTTGTTCTTGGGGTCGTTGATGTAGAGCTTACCCGACGAGCTTTTCTTCTTGTTGGTCAGGGCAAAGTCGGTGTCTTTGCGCGTCTTCATCACCGAGCCTTTCGAGTTTTTGCCCTTCACGATGATGGAGTCAATCTTCACCAGATCAATGAAGAAGCCGTCGTAGTCGAACTTAAACTCTTTGCCTTTGAAGATAAAGGCCGAAGCCACCACCGTACCGTTGAACAGCACACCACGGTTCTTCTGGATGCGAATCGTGCTGCTGTCGGGCTTCACATACACCGTTATTGAGTCGTCGGAGAAGTTGAAGCGGTCCACGCCGCGCACAATCAGATCGTTGCTGTTCAGGTCAAGCGTCGCGTTCTTCCCGCCCGGCGACAACGATTTAATAGCGATGTGGTCATAGTCTTTTTTACCTCGTGAGGAGCGCACATAGTGAGTGGCTTTGGGCAGCAGGGTCACCTCGTCGGTGCTGGCATTCCAGGCCACGTAGCCGTCGCGGGCGAGGCCGGATACGGCAGAGCGCACGTTGGCTTCCTTCACTTTCAAATCGGCGGCCATCTGCGCAACCGTGAAGGTTTTGGCATCGCCGTGCGTCTGGCTGTAGCCCACCACCATTTGCAGCGGGTGCAGCTTATTAATGGCCTTGATTTGCTGGTAGCGCGTATTGGTGTAAAACTCTTTCGACTCGAAGCTGGCCGTGACCTGATTTTTGGCAGTCAGCATCGAGAAGTCGATCAGCGGCGTGCGAATGGGCCAGGTAAGCAGCTCCGTCGCAATTTCCATCTGATGATAAGAGTCGTAGTAGGGCGTAGTTTTATATAAGCCATCCTCCCGATTCAGCTGCAATACCTGACCGCGCTTGCTGTACTTGAGCTTCACGCCAGGGTGCGTCAGAGAGTCGGCTTTATCCTGATAAATAGTAACGCCGGCACGGGCCGCCGTAATGATAGAGTCGCCCAGCACATAGGCCCGCGACGTGGCCGCAAACTTGGTTTTGCCATCAGCCTCCACTGTAATGCGCGACAAGCTACCGTCGAGCGATGCGCTGAGCATCTTGCTACCAGCCAAGGAAAAGCCCCCCACGTAGCGAATGTTGTCGCCGAGGTTTTTTACCCGAGCGTCATTGGTCAGAGAGATAAAGCGCGGGTAGCCCGAGTCGGTGGCGCCGGGCTTTTTCTTGACGCTTTTGTAAGAAAAAGCCCCCTCAACAGGTGCTTCAAGCACCGCCGGGTATGTCAGGGTAACGGGCTCGGCGGTGAACTCGGCTTTGGCAATATCAAAGTCGTAGCTGGTCATGTCAGCCGTGACCGGATTGTTGTTGATGGTCCAGGCCATTTGCCCGCCCTGCCCCACAAAGCTGCTTCGGCCGGGCACCACAATACCGCTGGTTTTGCGCAGCACAATGCTGTCGCCGGGAGTGGCCATCAGCAGGTCGGCGTCTTTTATAATAAGCACCGGGCCGCGGGTGGGCGGTGCCATGTACGTATCGTAGCTGCTGTTGTCAACGAAAACGGGCTCCGGAGCAGGTTCGGGCGCTTTTACAGGCGTAGCAGCTTTTGCCGGCGTTTTGGCAGCGGTTTTGGCGGGAGCTTTCGCTGGCGCTTTCTTCTTGGGCGTGCCCCAGCCATCGTCGTTGCCCCAGCCATTGTCGCTGCCCGAGTCCCAGAGGTCGGCGGTGTCCCAGCCATCATTGCTTTTCTTCTTCGCTGGCTTTGGCTTAGCAGCCGGCTTGGCGGCAGGCGTAGTAGGCAGCGGCTCCGTTTTGGCTACGGGCACGGGTGTGGGCGCCACCAGCTTGGGCCGGGGTGGAGCAGGAAGCGGGTTGTCGTTTTCGTTGTAGGCGAAGGTAAAATTGCCCCCCACTACCCGCAGATTATTGTAGCGCGAGCGATAGAGCGTTTTGGTGTTCAAAAACTGCGCGGTGTTGGTCAGAAACTTCTCGGTCGTCAGTAGATCCTCTTTCTCCACCGCTTTGGCTATTACGCCAAGCAGCTCCGTCATCTGCTGATCGGAGAGATTCTGATTGGCGCCCGCCAGCACCGCGTTGAACAAGGATTCAAAGTGTGGCCGAGGCCGGTATTTCTTTTCCAGCATCTGCTGGGAAACGGCTACAATGGTTCCCTGCTGCGTGGCCGTGAGCTTATTGCTGGCCCAAAGCTGCTGCAAGCTGGCTGCGGAGGCTTTGGCCGCCGCATTGTTGGTGCTGGCCATCATGGCCTGCACATCCAGAATATACTGAGCTGGCTCCTGCGAAAGCTTGCCCTTCGGTCGAGGCGCCGCCACAGCGCCGGCCGCAACCGGTGGCTTGGGCTTGGCTTGTTGTGCCCACACAGGCACGCTTCCCCCCATTATCAGCAAACAAAACCAACCAAAGACAATATGCTTCATACTCACGCCGTCAGGACCATAATAAGACAGCTACAATTTCGCAAAAACCACGCAGATTTTTGCAGTGAGGCCCTGAAAACCGCGTATTCGCAAGATTTGTGGCTTTTTATATAAGATAGTACCTAGTGAATACACTATAAATGAAATTATCAATTGCTATCTAATCTTATCAAAATACAAAAATTGATAGCACTAACGAATCCGTTCCTTTGCTGCTTAACATTGAAAAGCAGGAAGTACGTGGTGAAGAGGCGCACCAAAAAAGCCCCCAGACTTATCGCTGGGGGCTTTTTGCAACTTATATTTACCTTACCGAATACAGCGAAATAAGCTTTGCGCTTCACCGCCCGTTACTTCGCTAAGTCCCTCACAAAGACAAAATTAAAATATACCCAAGTATAGCCCCAACAACGCGCGACGTACAGGAAGCGCCACGTATTTACTTTGACTTTCGCGCTTTCTTGTTTGGGGAGCCTTTTTGAAAAGTAGAAGTGCTCACTGGCGCTGTGCTATAGAAGGCCCGACAGCCATTTTCGGTCATGCGGAGGGCTACTTCCAGTACCGTCAGGCCATCGGCGGAGGGCAACAGCTGGGAGCTGTAGTTGGGGCAAGGATTGTCTTTGGCATCGGGTACAGGAACGGGCGCAGGCACTTCAGTCCAGGGACCGATGCCGTTGTTCGTATTTACCATATACACTTTGCCATTGTCGGGGGCTATGGTGTTGTCGGCGTTGTTGAGCAACATCTGCCCGATAACCAGTAGCTGACCATCTTTCTTACCCGGTACCGGGGCCCAGGCCAGGGTGGGTGCGTGCTCAAAGTGGTGCCCCGCCGTCGATTCTACGCGTGTGCCCTCATGGGCTGGGTCGCCCCAGGTGACGCCGTCCGGCGAAGTGCGAATGTAGGTATCGCAGCCAGTGCCGCAAATTTCGTAGGTCATCACGAAGCTGCCGTTGGGCAGTTGCTTTACCAAAGGCATTCCGGGGCGTCTTTTGCCGTCGTTCATGCCTACGTCCAGCACTTCTTCGCCCCAGGTCAGGCCACCATCCAGCGAGACTTTGTGCGCCAGCATCTGATTGTAGCCATTGGCTTTGCGCTCTTCGCTTGAGTAGTACACCACCAATCGGCCTTGCTTGTCCACGCCAAACTCCGGCTCCCACAACCCAATAAACCCGCTGACTGGGGTTGAGAAATAGCTCCAGGTGCGGCCTTGGTCGAGGCTACGGTAAATGCGAATAGAGCACGGGCCGCGTCCACCTTTATCCGTACCTACCGAGGTTGACCAGAATAGCGTGCCCGCCGCCGTGTTGCCGAGCTGGCGCGGCACCTCATACAAGCCACTGCAACAGTTACCGGGCGGCGTGGTCTCGGTTACTTCCGCTACCGCCTGCCAAGTTTGCCCATTATCCGGGCTTTCGTAGATGTTGCCGGTTCTGCCCGAATCAAAGCTGGCCAGCAGCCGACCATTGGCCGCGCCGCTGTGCTGTAGCCGAATGACACGCGGGTAATACGTAGGCCGGTTCAGCGGCACCATGTTCTGGGCCGACGCCCACCCGCTAGCCAAGGTCAAAAGAAGCAGTATTCCCGCTAACGAGCTGCGGCTTTTGAAGCGAAAAAAGGATTGAGTCATAGCAAATAGCGCTTGGGGGGCAAATTCTGTTCACATCCACTAGCTACATGCAAGAGCTTACCCGCTAAGATTAGCAAAGTAAGCACTTGCTGCTTCTGCTATTGATTGTCCAGCGTAAACCGATCAAAAGCGACCGTAGCCGAGTTTGAGCCTTGGGCCAGGACGCCCACGCGCACACCCAAATCCCAGGGTGGCAGAAAGCTGCCATCAATGGCGTCGCCGCTGGCGGGCACGTTTTGCCAGGTCTGGCCACCATCTGGACTGTAGGCAAACCGGTATTTGGTGCCGCCCTCAGCTTGCACCCGCAACGTCAGATTCTTACCCTTGGGCATGGCTGTTTCACCTAGGTTTTCGCGCTTGCCTTTCTTCAGTTGCCACAGCCGGAGCTTGCCGCCGCCAGCTGTAAGAGCCAAGGTGTTCTCCACATTCCCGATGGTCGTGAGGCCGGCCTGTACGCCAGCGGGCAAAGTCGTGGGGTCGAATTGGGTGGTGGCGGTGTAGTTGGTGGTATAGGTCGTTTGGCCAAGCATAGCTCCCGCGGCTTCAGAGCGGGCCGTAAGCTGCAATTTGCCATCCTTCACTCCTACTTTCGGCTTAGCAGTAATAGGCCATTGCCAAGCTAAGCCGAGCGCGGTTCCGTCGAACTCGTCGGTTACGTCATATTGCTCAAGGTTCGCCGTTTGCGCGGCTGGGGTGCTGCCGCCCGTAAACTCGGGCCACCCATCTGCATTCCAGGTAAATTCACTCAGTACACCCTGGCGGCCCACATTCTGGAATCCCTCCCTATCGTAGGCATGGTGCAGAAAGTACCACCGATTGTCGTGCTGTACCACTGTACCATGGCCGGGGCATTTCCAGGTTTCGTTGGGGGCCAAAATGGGGTTTTTCTCGTATTTCTCCCACGGTCCGAGCAAGCTTTTGGCGCGGGCTACGCCCGTAGCGTACGTGCAGCCACTGCCACAGCAGCCATTGGCGGCATAAAAAGCATAGAAGTAATCATTGTGACGCACCATAGCCACGCCTTCTACCAGGTTTCCTTCCCAGGGTGCCGTATTGCGAAACAGCTCGGTTTTCTCACCAGTCAGGGCCGTGCGCTCTTCATTTAGGCGCTGGGCCCAGATGGGAGTTGGCTCCTTTACACTGTTGCCATCTTCTTTCCAGATAAGATACAGCTGGCCTTTCTCATCGCGCATCGGAAAGCCATCGATGGAGCCAGCAGGCTGTCCTACCAGGAAGCCATGGTCGCGGTAAGGGCCTTCGGGACGGTCGGCGCTGGCTACACCCACGGCCAGGTTACCGCCCTTCTTATGGGCGGAGTAGTACACGTAGGTTTTGCCATTGTCCTGATTGATTTCGGGGGCCCAAAAATAGTAGTCGGCCCAGCTGGGGGGCAATTCTGGGAACACGTGCCCGACAATCTTCCAATCGGTAAGGTTGTCGGATTTAAGCAATGGAAAGACAGGGCCCCAGTTCGACGAAGTAGCCGTGGCCCAATACGTAGAGCCCACTTTCGCTACGGAGGGGTCGGGAAAGTCGCCGGGAAGCACCGGGTTAGGAATAGGCGGAGCCGCAGGCGCTACGGGAGTTGCGGGCTCGGGTGTAACTACCGTAGTAGGGTTTTCGGCAGGTTGCGTAGTGGTAGCCGGCGGCTGACAACCAATCAGTACACTGACGCCCAGCGCTGCTAGCCAGCCAGTTTTTTGGGAGAATGAGGAGAGCAAATTATTCACGGAAGAAAGATTGGGTTGTGGAAGAAGAGCGAGTAGTAGGGAGGAGTATGTAGGGAGCAAACGCTACTAAAAAATCTGTATTCAGAGCCAAGGAAGCTTATTATTCACCACTGGGCCTTGGCAGTTTGCTGCCGGTTGGTACTGGCTGGCCAAAGTTGGGCGTGCCATCGGCATTCCAGCTGAACTTCTGCATGCGCGTGCTCCGCGCATCGCCACAGCCCTGCCCGGTCGCCACGTTGGCATGGTAAATCAGCCAGTCCTCCTTCCCGTCCGGCGACTGGAAAAAGCCATTGTGGCCGGGTCCGAAAGCGTTGCCGGTGGGGTTTTTAACAAAGACTGGCGTTGGGGTTTTGGTCCACGATTTGGGGTCCAATGGATCAGCAGTTTGAGAGGCCGATAATAGGCCCAGGGCGTAGTCGTCGGTTGAGCAATGGCTGGCTGAGTACACGATAAATGTTTTGTTGCCGTGCTTCAGCACTTCGGGCCTTCGTTCACGTCCGGTTCGCCCTTTTTTTCCCACTCGTACTCAGGGCTGGAAAGCTCGACACGCGGCCCCGTCAGCGTCCAGGGATTGCTCATCTTGGAAATGTAGAGGCGCTGCACACCATCGGCCGTTTCCCGGTGGCCTGACCACAGGAAATAGCGCTGCCCATTCTGCTCCATTACCGTCCCGTCGATGGCCCAGAAGTCCTCCGTCGGATTTGCAATTCGGCCTTTGTCAACCCAAGTGCCGGTAGTGGGGTCAGGCGAGGAGTTTTCCAATACAAACACACGGTGTCCATTGCAGCAGAATGGATCGGCGCTAAAATAGACGTACCATTTGCCGTCGAAAAAATAAATCTCCGGGGCCCAAATGTCGCGGTACGTGTTGCCTGGCGGAGGCGTCCAGATAACCTTAGCCGGCGCTTTGCTCAGCTCCGACATTTTCGCGGTTTTGCGCAACGATAAATTTCCCCCCGTGGTGCTCATGAAGTAGTAGAAGCCGTCTTTTTGGTACACCCAAGGGTCAGGGGCAGAAGCCAACAACGGGGTTGAATACGTTGTTTCGTCTACCACCAAGGGCGGTGGCGCAACGGTGGAATTCTCTGATTTTTTACACCCTCCCAGGCTTACGATCAGGGAGAGGGTGAGCAGCTTACGCAAGACGGGTTTTAGTAGCATCGACAAGAATAGAGAAAGGGGAATAGGGCAGAATACATGAAATTGGTGAGCAACACGATCCTGTTATTTAGCCGCTGGCGTAGTGCTTATAACAGGCGCAGGCACAGGGCTTGCCGAGGGCGTACCATTGGCGTCCACACGCGGCCAGCCATCCTGGTATTCCAGCCGGTCTAGGAGCATTACCCGCCCACCAGAGCCCGCCTGACCACTAGTGGCAGTTTTTTGCGTGTTTATGGCATGATAGGCAATCCAATCGTGGCCAGCGGCATCGGTAATTACGGAGTTGTGGCCCGGCGCCAGCCATTGATCATTGCGTACGAGAATAGCGCTATTGGGGCGACCAGTGGCTTCAGCCATCTTTTGGAAGGGACCAGTAGCGCTCCGCGAGCGAGCCACCAGCACGGCATAGTGGGCCTTGGGTCCGCAGCAGTTGTCGCCGGAGTAAAACAGGTAGTACCACCCATCGCGGAGCACCACCCAAGCTCCTTCTACCAGCTTCTCGTAATTGTCCGCGGTCCTAGAAGTATCAGCTTTAACTAAATCAATAACAGTACTGCCCGGCGCGAAAGTGGTACGATTGGGGGCCAATTCTCGCACTTTAATCGGACCAAACCCGGAGCCCCAGTAGAGCAAGCGCTTCCCAGTAGCGGGGTCGTCAAAACTCATGGGGTCAATGTTGACAAACCCCGGCCCACACTGCATCGGCTGACCACTATCAATGAAAGGACCAGCCGGAGACGTAGCTGTAGCCACTGCCAGACACAAACCATTAACTTCCTTACCTTTCACCGGATACTTGCGCATGTTGGGCTCGGCCGAATAATAGAGGTAGTAGCGGCCATCGTGAAAGCTTACATGCGGAGCCCAGAAGTTTTGGGTGGTATCAGCCCAGGCAGGCTTTTGGGGCAGCGCGTCGCCCAGATGCTCCCACATAACCAAGTCGCGGGAGCGGGCCACTTGTATGTTGAGCACTTTGCCCTTTCGCTCCGTTTGCGTGCCGTAGGCATAGTAGTAGCCATCAGTAGCTTTGATAACGGTTGGGTCGGGAAAGTCTTCGTTGAGAACAGGATTAGAAAACGAAGAAATGCCCCCCAGTACTGGTGCGGTAGCTACATCTGGTACCGTTGTGCTGCGCTGACATCCAACGAAGCCAATACAGAGGACGAATACCGCTAAAAAGCGACTGTACAGCAAGTGCATAAGTAGGATGTAAAGTGAGGAATGCGTCTGGGGGCTTTTTACAGGTCAGTCCTCGGCAGCAAAAAAATTCCGGGCCAGAGCAGAGGTGACTGGTAGTCACACACTGTCCCGGCCCGGAACGGAAATAACTAGCGGCTAGTCGCCCGCGGCCAGCAATAGCTTACCAACCTGGGTTTTGCTTGATGTTCTTATCAATATCGAGGTCGGTGCGGGGCAGGGGCAGCAAAGCCGACTTGCCGGGCACGAAGTTGAGGAAGTCCTGGTCGCGCGTCTTGATCTGATCAACACCGGCTTGATTATCAAGCAATCCCGAGCGAGTCAGATCGAAGAACCGGACGCCCTCTCCAGCAAGCTCGGTCGCGCGCTCATGCAGAATCTGCGTTTTCATCTGCGCCTGGCTGAAGCTGCCTGTTAGTGGCACTATCCCCGACCGGGTGCGCACCTGATTAATCAGCGGAATGGCAGCAGCAGTTTGCCCCAGGTTATTGAGCGCTTCGGCCTGCATCAGCAGAATGTCGGCATAGCGGATTACGCGAATATTGATACCTGAGTGGTAGTCCTCAAATGTCCGGGTGCGGTCATTCTGGTATTTGCGCCAGAACAACTCATTCGGGTCATTATAGCCGCGCTGCGCATAGGTCCGTCCATAAATAGGCATCGACGAGTTAAACACCGTAATGTCGCGGCGAGGATCTACACCGCCCGTCGTGGTTTTATCCGTAAACTCTTCAAACACCCAGCGCCGGGGCTGGCCATCGCTCCAGCCAATACCACGGGGGCCAAAAAACTGTGCCCGGTTGTTACCTTCCGAACCGCCGGGAGCATCTTGCGCATCTCCTTGCAAGGCATCAGAGAACTGCACCTCAAAGACAGATTCGCTATTGTTTTCGGTGCCCATCGTGAAGTTGTCCAGATAGTTATCGGCAAGCCGGTACTTGCCTGAGCTAATCACTTTCGTGAATTGAGCGGAAGCTTCAGCCCACTTGCGTTGCTGCATCAGTGTCTTACCCATCAGCGCCTGCGCGGCTCCCTTGGTAGCGCGCCCGATATCAGCGCCCGTGTAATCAGTTGGCAAACCAGCTTCGGCAATGGCTAAGTCAGCCAGCACCTGCGCGTAGTTTGATTCTATGGTTCCTTGCGGCGCACGCGAAGTAGCCGTCGAAACTTCCAGAATCATCGGCACATTGCCATACAAGGATGTCAGGTTGAAGTAGTATAAAGCACGCAGGAAGTGTGCTTCAGCCATCAGCCGCGTCTTCAGCCCGGCATCTATCGTTGTGATGGTGGGCAAGTTGGCAATGATCTGGTTGCAGCGGTACACGCCCGATAGTGGTCAGTCCACATTACCTCGGAGGGCTCGAAATTGTAATCGAGCTGCAGAAACCGGGTGAAGTTGGCGAGGTCCGTCCAGGGGCTGGCGCTATACCCTTCATCCGAGCGCAAATCCGTCGCGAACCAATACCAGCGGCTATAGGTGCCTGGCAACTGCAAGGTTCCGTAGGCCGATGTAACTGCCTTGACCGCATCGTCCTGTGTTTTCCAGAAGTCCTGCGTTGAAGGCTGATTCGGATTTACCTTTTCCAGCAGATCTTTTTCGCAGCTGCTCAGCGATAAAATGCCGGCCAGCGCTGCTACAGTAAACTTATTTATTTTCATGATTACAGGGTGGTAATAGGTTCAAGATCAGCGTCTAAGAACAAGCGCCGATCAACCGAAATAGTTTAGAAACCAAGCTGAATTCCGCCCGTGAAGGTGCGTAGGTTGGGGAAAGAGCTAAAGTCTACACCCCGCTCGAAGAAGTTGCCATTCACAATCTCTGGGTCTGGACCACTGTAATCCGTGAATGTCAGCACGTTTTGGCCCGTCACGTAGATGCGCACATTGCTGACTCCCTTCACCTTACCCGTCAGTGACTCAGGAATAGTGTAGCCGATAGAGATGTTTTTCAGGCGCAGGTAAGAGCCATCTTCCAAGAAGCGTGAGCTGCCCCGGGCATTGGAAGCAGCAGCTTCGCGCAGGTTGGCCGTAGTGCCACCACCCTGCAAGGCACGAGGCGTCGTGCTGGACGGAGCATCTGGACGCCAGGGCGTGAAGTCGGCGCGGAAGTTGGCAGGATCGTCGGTGCGGTCCATGGTAGCGCGGGCTACGTTAAACAATTCGTTGCCGCCAGAGCCCTGAAACAGTAGGGAAAAGTCAATTCCTTTAAAGCCAGCGTTAGCACCTAAGCCGTACTGTATTTTCGGGATAGAGGTATCGTAGAAAATACGGTCTGAGTCGTTGATTTGGCCGTCACCGTTCGTATCGCGGTAGCGTGCGTCGCCAGGAGCAGCATAAGGCTGAATAACACGGCCATCAGCATTTACGTGTCTGGTTACTTCCTCCTGCGTCTGGAATACGCCATCAAAGGGAATCAGGAAGAAAGCACCTACCGGATGACCAACTTCTGTCCGAGTTACGCCGCTAGGAATGCTCTGTCCTTCCTGAGAAAGACGCAACACTTCATTTTTAACAGTAGTCAGGTTGCCCGTAACACCATACGTGAAGGCGCTGCGATTGTCCTGATAACCGAGTTGTAGCTCAAAGCCTTTATTCTCGATATCACCAATGTTCACAAAAGGACGCGTACCGGCATTACCCAAATAAATGGGAAGAAGCGGGTTTACAAGCGCGTCCTCCGTGCGGGAAGTGTAGTAGTCAGCCGACATAGTGAGGCGATCTTCGAAAAGCCCCAGGTCTATGCCGTAGTTGGTAGTAAAGCGCGATTCCCACTTGATGCCTTGGCTGGGAATGGTCGTCTGGATGGAGCCAACGGTTATGACGTTACCATTGAATACATAGTTAGCATTCTGATTAATAACGCCTTGGTAGCGGTATTCACCAATGGCATCATTACCGTTCACGCCATAGCTGACACGGGCTTTCAGGTTGCTGATGTAAGGGGCCGATTCCTTCAGGAAATCTTCCTCGCTGATGCGCCAGCCCAGGGAAGCAGCACCAAAGTTACCATAGCGGTTGTCGGGGTCGAAGCGGGAGGAGCCGTCGCGACGGAAGCTACCCGTAACCAAGTAGCGGTTCTTATAATCGTAAACGGCCTGCGTGAAATAGGAACGCTTGGAGTACTCAGAATCTGTTCCGGTAACCTCTGGGCTGGTAGTACCCGCACTGAGCACAAAGTTGTAGCTCGGGCCCGTACCGTATCCGCGGTTTAAGCCCCGCGAGAAGGTGTTTTTGCCTCTTTGCTCCGAGTAGCCCAGAATTACATTGATGCCATGATCTCCGAACTGCTTGTTGAAATCCAGAATGTTTTCCACAATCAGAAAGGAGTTATCCCCGCGCTGCTCCTGATACGTGGACTGGTACTCATTCTGGGGCTGGTTCTGGGTGATGCGGCCGTATTTGCGAGAGTTGCGGTCAACGTAGTCCAGCGTTTCTACCCCCAGATTCAACTTATAAGACAGAAAGTCGAAGAAGGCGTACTCGGCATTGACGCTGCCTTGCAAACGGTTGTTGTACTGCGACTCATCGCGGATGAGCTGAGAAGCAACGGGGTTTGTACCGAAGGTATTTGCCGCTGGGCTGCCATAACCAAAGCCGCTACCAGTGCTCTCCGTAGGATCATACACCGGAATGGTAGGCAGCAGACGGATAGCATCCTGGAAGGGAGCCCCACTTGGCAAGTCGGTGAGGGCGTGGGCAAGTTGCAAGGATTCGCTCAGCTTGAAGCGCCCGGCAGTCAGGCCTGAGTTAAGGCGGAGCGTGTAGCGCTCAAAGTCGGTTCCGATAAGGGCGCCTTTCTGCTTAAAATAGCCCCCGAGATCAGGAAGTTGGTGCTAAAGTTCTCACCCGTAGAGCCGCCCGAGAAGTTGAGGTTATAGTCTTGTACGGTGCCGGTGCGCAGAATTTCATCCTGCCAGTCAGTGTCGGCAAAATTCTCTGGATTTTGGGCGGAAGCAAGCGGCGTCAGGCCGGCGTTTTGGTAGGCTTCACGGCTGAGAGCTGCCCACTCACTGGCATTTGTCAAATCCCAGCGGTCTACTGCATTCTGTACGCCAGCGTAGGCATTGAAGCCAATGGTTGGCTTACCCGCTTTACCCTTCTTGGTGGTAATAATTACCACGCCATTTGCCCCTGAGAGCCATAAATGGATGTTGAGGACGCATCCTTCAGTACCGTCAACGATTCAATATCCGATGGATTTAAATCACGGATGTTGTTCGTCCACAGGCCATCTACTACAAACAGTGGAGCACTACCGCCATTCAGGGTGCCAATACCCCGGATATTAAAGATAGGAGCTTGGCCTGGGGTACCACTATTCGAAATCTGAACGCCGGTGGTGCGGCCCTGAATCGCTTCCGTAATAGTGGCTACTGGCGCGCGCTTAGCTGCGGCCACATCCACAGGACTAACGGCGCTGGTCAGGTTCTGGCGGTTTTGGGTCGTGTAGCCCAGCACAACCACTTCCGATAGGGCTTGAGCATCAGGGGCCAGCGGCACATCGATAGTAGTACGGCCACCTACGGCAATTTCCCGGGGCGTGTAGCCCACGTAGGAAACTACTAATGTGGCATTGTCCGGCACGGTGATGCTGTAACGTCCGTCAACATCAGTGCTGGTGCCGTTGGAAGTGCCTTTTACTACTACGTTCACACCGGGCAGGCCCTCCCTTTTTCATCCGTTACACGACCAATTACAGTTACGTCAGGGGCTTGTATTACCACAGCTAAAGGCAGTGCCGCGCGCACGCCAGCAGCTGCGCTAGCCTCAGCAGCTACGGTAAGCGGCAGGTAGCAGATAAGCGCTGGAACAGCTAGCCAACGCAGCTTGGGTACAGTCTTTTTCATAGGGAAAGGATAGGATGGGAAAGGTGTTAGTTCAAGAAAGAAGAATGAAAGCACATATGCATGGAGAGCAAATCTTAGGTAATGGCGCAAACGTTTGCGGACTCATTGCTAAAAAAATCAGCTAACCAGGAAGCATTGATCTTCGGGGTAAACTGAAACGGTGGTGGTACTAGTCAGAAAAATTTCAGCAAGAATGCGCTCAAGCGGGCATTATGACTCTTAATTTACTGATTAGGTGGTGTAAGGATAACAGGAAATTCAACTAATGTCAAGACATGCCATGCAAATTATCTTGGCTGAACAATTCATACATAAAACAATCGTCAGGAAATCCTGCATTATATCAAGTCGCATCCAGTGTATTTTAGTGGGCGGATTGATGTATAAGTTTAGAAGGAATTTTATGTAGTAAAGCCCATAACTCAGCAGCTCAAACACTTAATTCAATAGCAGCTGTAATTACGATTTTGACCATGATCATTTTATTTAATAACTTCATTTTCAACTCATTACATCAGCTTTAGATCGTTGTCAAACTGAGTCAATTACTTGAATTACAGGCTAGCCTATCACTTACCCGCGAGTATTCATTCGTATCAATTTTCTTACTCCAAGCCAATAGTAATGATCTACACCTATTAGTGACTAATAGGCGCAATCGTTTGCGTTTTACAACCGGGTTTCTCACCTTTAGCCTTACTGTTGCCCCGCTCCTGTTTTTGTTTCATTTTAGCTGTATGCCTTTATGTCGTCTCAATCTATAACTACTGCCTTCCAAAACCACTTCGGGTATGCCCCGCTTTTGGTGCGAGCTCCAGGTCGGGTAAATCTGATTGGTGAGCACACTGATTATAATGGTGGCTTTGTACTGCCCGCCGCAGTAGATAAAGAGATTCACTTTGCGGTGGGACTAAACGGTAGTGATACGGCCCGCCTAGTGGCACAAGACCTGAATGAGACCCACGATTTTTCTTTGACCGAAGAGGTAAAGCCTGGCAAAACGCAGTGGGCAAATTACCTGAAAGGCGTGGTGGCGCAGATGCAAAGGAAAGGCCTCGCCGTGCCGGGCTTCGACTGCGTGTTTGGGGGCAATATTCCGCTGGGGGCAGGCATGTCGTCGTCGGCAGCGATAGAGTGCGGGCTGGCGTTTGCGTTGAACAAGCTGCTGGGGGGCAAATTTGATCGTCTGGAGCTGGCCCACATGGGGCAGGCAGCCGAGCACGAGTTTGCTGGGGTAAAGAGCGGCCTGATGGATCAGTTTGCCAGTCTGTTTGGGCGCGCCGGTCACGTAGTACGCCTCGATTGCCGCTCACTCGACTACGAATACTTCCCCTTCGATACCACCACGTATCGTCTGATTCTGTGCAACTCGGGCGTAAAGCACGCCCTAGCTAGCTCCGAGTATAATACCCGTCGGCAGGAATGCGAGCAGGGCGTGGCGTTGATCAAGCAATACTACCCTACGGTGCACAGTCTGCGCGATATTACGCTCACCCAACTTAAAGAGCATCAGACCGAACTAGGCGATGTGCTGTATCGTCGCTGCTCCTACGTGGTAGAGGAAAACCTACGGGTAGAGGCAGCCTGTCTGCACCTTCTGGGGGCAATTTTCAGGCCTTCGGGCAGGAAATGTATGGTTCCCACGCCGGACTGCGCGATAAGTACGAGGTGAGCTGCCGGGAGCTGGATGTACTAGTGGAGCTTGCCCGGCCGCTTCCGGGCGTATTGGGTGCCCGGATGATGGGCGGCGGCTTTGGTGGCTGCACCATTAACCTAGTGGAAACCGACAAAGTAGATGCCTTTGTAGAAAGCATGACAGCCGGCTACCAGCGGGAGCTGAATCTGACGCTTGAAACCTATCGGGCTACTATCGTGAGCGGCGTGGAGGTGGTGGAAAGCGTAGAAGCAGGCAGGTAGAACTGTTCTGCTCATTTATTAACAATCAACCGCTACTTGCCATGACATTTGATACCGCCGAACATTCCCACCGCCGCTACAATCCGCTCACGGGTGAGTGGATACTGGTGTCGCCCCACCGCTCGAAGCGGCCGTGGCAGGGACAGCAGGAAGAAACCCCGGCCGATGTGCGGCTTACCTACGACCCGACTTGTTACTTATGCCCTGGCAACACGCGCGTGGGGGCATTGTGAACCCGCCTTATGATAGCACGTTCGTATTTGCCAATGACTTTGCCGCTCTGCAAGCCGATGCGCCCGTGGGAGAGATAACCTTAGGCGGGCTGCTACGCGCCGAATCCGAATCGGGCGTGGCGCGCGTTATCTGCTTTTCGCCCCGCCACGATCTGACTTTGCCCGAGATGGACGAACCAGCTATTCGGCGCGTGGTGGACCTGTGGGTAGAGCAGTATCTGGAGTTGGGCGCGATGCCGGATATCAACTACGTGCAGATATTTGAAAACAAAGGAGCCATGATGGGTGCCAGCAATCCGCACCCGCACGGCCAAATCTGGGCGCAGCGGACGGTGCCATCTGACCCGGCGAAAGAAACCGTTCAGCAGGCCGCCTACTTTGCCGAGCATGGCCGCAGCTTGCTCAGTGCTTATCTGGAAGTTGAGCTACAGGAGAAAACCCGAGTGGTAGTCGAAAACGAGCATTTTGTGGCGCTAGTGCCCTTCTGGGCTGTGTGGCCCTACGAGACGCTGATCGTTTCGCGCCGCCACGTAAGCAGCATTGAGCAGCTGACCAGCGATGAGAAAGACGCGTTTGCTGTCATCCTGCGCCAGCTCACGATTCGCTACGACAACCTGTTTCAGATTTCCTTCCCCTACTCTGCCGGCCTGCACCAGCGCCCCACCGACGGGCAAGCGCATGAAAGCTGGCATCTGCACATGCATTTCTATCCGCCGCTGCTGCGCTCCGCTACAGTGCGTAAGTTTATGGTAGGCTACGAACTGCTGGCCAATCCCCAGCGCGACGTAACCGCAGAGTTTGCGGCCGAACGCCTGCGCAGTTTGCCTGCCGTGCATTATAAGCAGACCGCGCCTTCAGAAACGGAGGCAAAGTAACTTCAGCTCTAAGAGCGGAGAAGGTTAGCCCATAAAAAAGCCCCCAGAACAGTTCTAGGGGCTTTTTTTGTTAAGTAAAGAACTACTTAACCTTCAGTGCCGCTTCGATGGCTGCGTCCGCCTTTTCTGCGTTTAGTCGTTTGATCACGCTCGCTTCGTCCTGGCGATAGGGAGTGCCATCGGGGTGAAACACTTCGTGAAACCACTCAATGGGCTCGCTACCGTCGGCTAAGGGCGTATCCCACTGGTACTTCGTGTTCGTTTTGCCCGCAACCAGGCCCCAGTTGATAGCTCCCACGTTCTGCTTTTTCAGCAAAGGCATAATGTTGGCAAACCGACTGCCACGAATACGGGCCATATACTCGGTGCAGATAAGCGGCCGGCCGTGGGTTTCCAGTATCTCGATGATGCGCTGGTGAGCGGGCGTGTCGTCGTAGCAATGGTAGGTGATAACATCGGAGTTGAGCGCCTGTAAGGTGTTTAGCTTCTCGAAATCCCAGGCCCACAGGCCCACGCTCAGCGGCTGATCGGGATTGACGGCGCGGGCCCAGCGGAATACGTTGCGCACCAGCGGCAATGAGTTTTCCTTGTGGTTGCTGTTGCCCGGCTCGTTGTATAAGTCCCAGAGCAGAATGCGCTTGTCATTTTTGAACTGTGTCATAACGTCGGTGACGTACTTCTGCAACACCGGAAACATGGTCGAATCCTGGGAAGTCGGCTCGCCGCCGGGGTCCTGCACCCAGCCGGAGTTGTGAATGCCGGGCTTGGGTGCGGGTTGCGGACCGGCTTTATAGTCCTTGTTCCAGCAGTCGTCGAAGAACACGAACATGGTCTTGATCTTATGCTTATCGGCGATGTCCAGATATTGATTCATGCGTTTTTTAAACCCTTCGGGGTCCTGCTCCCAGGCCAGATGATGCAAAAACACGCGCATGGTATTGAAGCCAATGCCTTCGGCGTAGCCCAGCTCCTTATCAATGGTAGCAGGATCGAAGGTGGCAGCCTGCCACATTTCGAGCTGGTTGATGGCCGTGCTGGGCGTAAAATTGGCCCCCGACATCCAGTCTTGGGCTTTGTACCAGGCGTTGGCCTTTTCCGGCGTCCAGCGCGTTCCAGCTGCGGCTTTGGACGTTTTGGCGGCTTTGGTTTTTCGATTTTGGGCTTGTAGCTGAACGTCGGGCGTGGCCACTAGCAACAGCAGAATAAATAGCAGAGCTTTCTTCATGCGCTTAAAAGTTGGGGAGAGTGTGGATATGTAAGGTTGTTTTCAACGGTTCCGGGCTACTTGCTGGCCTTAGCGGGCGGCAACGGTATATGTACAGTTGCTTTCGTGCTGCTTAGTGGCTTCGTTAGCAGCGCTTACTTTTCGCCGGAGGGCCTTGGCAATGGTATTCCAGTCGAAATGGGCTGCCCAAAGTTGGGCGTATCATCGGCGTTCCAGGTGAACTTCTGGGCGCGGGGCGTACGAAACCGGCCGCAGCCCTGGCCTGCCTCGTCGTTGGCGTGGTAGAGGATCCAGTCTTCGGTGCCGTCCGGCGATTTGAAGAAGGAGTTATGGCCGGGAGCATATACTTTGAGAGCGGGGGCCTGCTGAAAAACCGGCGTTATGGTTTTGGTCCAGGAGCCGGGCTTGAGCAGGTCGCTGGTAGCCGGGGCGGAGAGCATACCCAGCGCGTACGTATCGGTCCAGCAGCCACTGGCCGAATAAATCAGGTGAATTTTATTGCCGTGGCGCAGCAGCTGCGGGCCTTCGTTCACATCCACGTGAGGCGGATCATTTGGGTTATTTAAGTCGCCGTTACGCTCCCAATGAAAAACGGGCGTAGACAGCTTGTGCCGCGCCCCATCAATGGTCCAGGGGTTCTTCATCTTGGCGATGTAGATTTCCTGCCGACCATTTACGTCGCCCGACCAGCCCGACCACACGAAATACAGCTGCCTGTTGTGGTCGTACACCGAGCCATCGATGGCCCATTTATCGGTGGGGTCCGTGATTTTGCCTTTATCAACCCACGTTCCCTGTAGCGGGTCGGGCGAGGAGTTTTCGAGCACCCACAGCCGATGCGTTTGGTTGGTGCCCGCGTCGGCGGCGTAATACAGGTACCATTTGCCCCCAGAAAGTGTAGCTCCGGCGCCCAGATGTCTTTGGAGTTGGGCCCGGTGGCGGGCGGCGTCCACACCACCTTTTTCTCCGCGTTTTTCAGCTGACTCAACGACTTGGTTTTCCAGAGCGTGATGTTGCGGCCGGTGGTGTTGGTATAATAGTAATAGCCGTCTTTGTAAATGCTCCACGGATCGGCGCCGGCGGGCAAGAGCGGATTGGTAAACGTATTGTCGTCGGATGCAGCGGGCGTTTGGGCCCAGGCGGCGGGCCCCACGCTACAGCCGAGCAGAAGCAAAAGCAGCAGTTTTTTCATAAAGTGATTTGCAGCGGCGCTACTATTCCAGGCGGTCATGCAGAGCAACGCGAAGCATCTCGCGTGCTGACGTTGTGATACTATTCTCGCTAAACACGCGAGATGCTTCGCGTTGCTCTGCATGACCGCCCCTGGTGAATGAGTCAATTGAAAAAAGCCCCCAGCCTTATCTGGGGGTGCCGCTGGGGCGGGGCAGCGGCTTTTTAATGGAGATGGGCTCTCCAAAGTTGGGCGTACCATCGGTATTCCAGGTGAAGGGCTGCATGCGCGAGCTGCGCTGCTCGCATTTGCCGGTGGCCGCGTCTTTGGCGTGATACACTATCCAGTCCTGCTTGCCGTCGGGCGACTTAGTGAAGCTGTTGTGGCCGGGGCCATACACGCTATTCGCTTCCGACTTCTTGAACACCGGCTGGGGGGCTTTTTTCCAGGAGCTGGCTTGCAGCAGGTCCGCATTCTGATCGGCTGTGAGCATGCCGAGCGAGTAGTTGTCGTCCCAGCAGGCGCTGGCTGAGTACACCAGAAATAGCTGGCCTTTTTTGCCGGGCAAAAACTCCGGTCCTTCCAGAATCTGGCGTCCACCGCCTTTTTCCCACTCGAAGGTGGGCGTGGCAATGGTAACCTCCTTGTCCGCTTGCAGGGTCCAAGGGTTCTGCATGGGCGCAATAGCCAGCACGCTCTGCGGCCCCACGTAGGCCGAATACACAAAATAGCGCTTGCCCTTATGCTCAAATACGCTGCCGTCGAGGCCGGAGTACTTGGTGTTTACCTTGCCCCGATCGGTCCAGGTGCCCGTAGTGGGGTCGGCGCTGGCGTTTTCCAACACGAATACATAGCGTGTCTTGTCACCAAAGTTAGCCTTGTCGGTGGCCGTGTAGTAGAGGTACCACTTGCCATCCAGAAAGTGTAGTTCGGGCGCCCATATCTCATAGGAGTTTGGCCCCGTGGCGGGGGGCGTCCACACCGTTACGGGCTTGGCCTCACGCACTTGGCTCAGGTCTTTGGTTTTCCAGAGCACCAGGCGGTTGCCCATGGTATTCGTGTAATAATACGTGTCGCCTCGCCGGATTACCCACGGATCGGGGCCATTGGCGAGCAAGGGATTGGTGAAAGTAGCCGCCGTTTGGGCCCCACTAACAAAGGGCAAGCTGATAAGCAGAGCTACAATGAAGAGAAAGCGTTGTCTGATGTTCATAGCAAACAGGAGATAGAGCAGTACACGCAAACGTTTGTTTTACTCGCCGGAACAGACATCATGTCAAGTTGGAGCAACCAGTAGCCGGAGCTGCGTCCGCCGCAGGAAGCGAGAATTAACCCATTTGAAGGCAAGGCTCTTGCTCATAGCTTGCTAGTGAAGAGAAGAAAGCTAGTGGATTTTAATCTGCTGAGAAACGGCTATTGCCAAGGCCGATTTTGCGTACCCAGTAGGAAGTTGCCCAGATAAGTTTGGACGGGCTATGTGGGCAATCTAAGACAGATTATTATATTGTGCAAACGATTGCGCATACTTGCATTGCTGCTAACCCGCCATATTGTTCCGCTCAGCCATCCTGTTTAACTCCTGCTTATGCTACGAAACACGCTACTCTTTTTCCTGCTTTTTGGTAGTTTCTGGCCCGCATTGGCCCAAAAAGCCACCTTCAATGGGCTGGGCTCAGAGCTGGGAAACCTCTACCGGCTCTCCGACGCTCAGACCCGCTCCATCAGCCCCGAAAACTTTACCGGCGCCAAGGGCAAAGGCGGCATGGCAACGGAAGGCACCGGCAAAAATGCCTCCCGCGACTTAGGCCAGGGCTGGAAAGTGAGCCCTAGCGTAATCATCAAGGCCGGGCAGTCCATTACGGTGGCCGAAATAACCGGCTCGGGGGCCATTCAGCACATCTGGATGACGCCTACCGGGCTGTGGCGGTTTGCTATTCTGCGCATGTATTGGGATGATGAGAAAGAGCCCTCGGTAGAAGTGCCAGTGGGCGATTTTTTTGGGCAGGGCTGGGGACAAGTAGCTATGCTCAACTCCATTCCGGTGGTGGTAAATCCTGGCAGCTCATTCAACTCCTACTGGCTGATGCCCTTTCGCAAAAAGTGCCGCATCACGATGGAGAATATCGATGAGAAGGATATGGTGCTGTACTACCAGATCGACTACACGCTCACCGATGTGCCCAATGATGCAGCCTATTTTCACGCCCAGTTCCGGCGTCAGAACCCGACCCAGTACAAGGTTCCCTACACCATTCTGGATGGCGTAAAAGGCCGCGGACACTATGTAGGTACTTATATGGCCTGGGGCGTGAACAGCAACGACTGGTGGGGCGAGGGCGAAATCAAGTTTTATATGGATGGCGACAAGCAGTGGCCTACTATCAACGGCACGGGCACCGAAGACTACTTTTTGGGCTCCTACAACTTCGAAAACAAGAAAACCAAGCAGTACCAGGAGTACACCACGCCCTACGTGGGCTTGCACCAGGTAATCAGGCCCGACGGGCTGTATCAGGCCAATACGCGGTTTGGAATGTACCGCTGGCATATCCCGGATCCGGTTCGCTTTCAGCAGGATCTGCGCATCACTATTCAGGCCTTGGGCTGGCGCTACAACGGGCGTTACCTGCCCTTGCAGGATGATGTAGCTTCTACCGCTTTCTGGTACCAGATGGAGCCGCACGCGCCCTTTCCGAAGCTGCCCAGCAAGGATGATTTAGAAACCAAGTAAGGCTTAGCCTGTCCTCTGGCTCACTTCAATATCAACCCGTTCATCTGTCAATTTTGCCCCCCAATATGTCTGTTCACTCTTCTCGTCGCGAATTTCTTCAGCTTAGCACGCTCGGTCTGGGCGCGTTGGCCTTTTTGCCTTACTGTACCTCCCGCACCAGCCCCGACGCAGAAAAGGCTGTCGGGGGCGGCAAAGCCGGCGCTACCTATACCAACCCCGTGTACGCCGGGCAGTTTCCCGATCCGTTTGTGCTGCGGCACGAGGGCACATATTACGCCTTTGCCACCACCGGCCAAAGCCAGAAAAAGGATGGCCGTATCTTCTCCATTCTGACTTCCAAAAACCTCTATGACTGGGAAGAAGTAGGCGGCGCGCTCACCCCGCCAGCCGGCTCGGAAGGGGCCGATTTTTGGGCCCCGGAAGTCGTATTTGTCAATGGCAAGTTTTACATGTACTACTCCCGAGGGGGCGGGGCCATCAATGCTAATGTGGGCCACCGCCTGCACGTGGCTACCAGCGATAAGCCAGCCGGGCCCTATCAGGAAGTGGCGCTGATGGATGTGCCGGAAAGCAAGTTTACCATTGATGCACACCCTTTTCAGGACACCGATGGCAGCTGGTACCTCTTCTACGCCCGCGACTTCACCGAATCCAACGACGGCTATTATCCGGGCACCGGCCTTGTGGTAGATCGGCTTATCGACATGACCAAGCTGGCCAATGAAAGCCGCACGGTGATGCGGGCCCGCCACCCCTGGACGCTGTTCGAGGCCAACCGCCGCATGCCCATTTACGACAACCGCGTATTTGCGCAGTGGCACACGCTGGAAGGCCCATTTATGCGCAAGCACGAGGGCAAATACTATTGCTTTTACAGCGGCGCCAACTTCCTCACCGACCGCTACGGCGTCGATTTTGTGGTGGCCGACTCTATCCTTGGCCCTTACTCCGATGCAGGCGCCGAGAAAGGTGCCCGCGTGCTGCACTCAGTACCGGGCAAGGTGCGCGGCCCCGGCCACCACTCCCACGCCATGAGCCCCGATGGCAAAACCGAAGTGCTCGTGTATCATGCCTGGGACGAGGCGATGAAAGAGCGGCAATTATGCATCGACCCGCTCCTCTGGACGCCTGAGGGCCCGCGTTGCCAAGGCCCCACCTACACGCCCCAGCCCCGCCTGACGTAGAAAGCTTCACAAAAATGCCCCCAGAACGTCATGCAGAGCGGAGCGAAGCATCTCGCTCGCGGTAGTGAGGTTAGTACTCCTGCATCAGCACGCGAGATGCTTCGCTCCGCTCTGTATGACCGCCTTATTGAGGCACCACTAAGGCGTTATTTGACATTCAGCAAGTTGTTATCCTCTCAATACCTCTATTTATGAAGCTTATCAAATACTCGCCTCTCCTATTGGCTTTGCTTACCCAGCTTCCGGTGCACGCTACCGTGCGGGTGCCCAAGCTGGTAGGCGACCATATGGTGCTCCAGCGAGACAAACCCCTGCAACTCTGGGGGTGGGCCGATGCGGGCGAAGCGGTGACGGTTTCGTTTCGGGGGAAAAGCTACCCAGCCAAAACGGGCGGAGCGGGGGGCAAATGGACGGTGACGCTGCCAGCTCAGCCAGCCGGCGGGCCTTATGAAATGACAATCAAGGGCAAAAATACGCTCCAAATTCGCGACATCTTATTGGGTGACGTGTGGCTGGCTTCCGGGCAGTCGAATATGGAGTGGCCGCTGCAGCAGAATGTAGTCAACTTCAAGGAGGAAATAGCGCAGGCAAACTTTCCGCGTATTCGGTTGCTGAATGTGCAGGATGCCACGGCCCCGGTTCCGCAGGCGGAGTTTAAGAGCGAAGGCTGGCAAGTGTGCAGCCCGCAGACGGTGGGGGGCTTTTCGGCGGTGGCGTACTTTTTCGGGCGCGACCTGCACCAACAATACAAAGTGCCCATCGGCCTGATTTCGAGCGAATGGGGCGGTACGCTCGCCGAAGCCTGGACCAGCGGGGTAGCCCTGCGCAAATTCCCGGAATTTGCCCCCCAGGTGGCCGCGCTGGAGTCTGGTACGGGTCCGGCGCGCCAGCAGGCCGACTATCAGGCCGCGCTGGCCGCGTGGAAGAAAAGCCCCGCCAGTCAGGATCGGGGCCTTGTGCCGGGGCAGGCTTCCTGGGCCGACCCGGCTTACACACCTGGCAGCTGGCCCACAATGCAGTTGCCGGGCCTGTGGGAAGATCAAACCGACCATCCGGACCTCAGCCGCTTCGATGGCATTATCTGGCTGCGCAAAGAAGTAACGCTACCGGCTGCCGCTGCTGGTCAGCCGCTTACCCTTTCGCTGGCCCAGATCGATGACCGCGACTCTACCTGGTTCAATGGGGTATTGGTGGGCACCACCAACGGCTACACCCTGCCTAGGCGCTACACGGTGCCGGCCACGGCCGTGCGCGCCGGCCGCAACGTCATTGCGGTGCGGGTAGTGGACTCGGGCGGTGGTGGGGGCATCTGGGGCAAGCCCGAAGAGCTATCTCTCCAAACGGCCACTCAAACCATGCCGCTAACGGGCCCGTGGCAATACCAGCCGGCCTACGACCCGGCTAGCGTTCCTAAAAACCCTTTCCCTGGCGGCACCCAAAATCAGCCTACGATGCTTTATAACGCCATGATTGCCCCTTGGTCCCGTATGCGCTGAAGGGTGTAATCTGGTATCAGGGCGAGAGCAACGCCGAGCGGGCGCATCAGTATCGCACGCTCTTTCCAGCTCTTATTCAGGATTGGCGTACGCAGTTCGGGCAGCCGGATTTGCCATTCCTGTTTGTGCAGCTCGCCAGCTTTGGCCCCCAGCAAGACCAACCCGCCGACTACGCCTGGGCTGAGCTGCGGGAAGCCCAGATGATGACGCTCGCGCAGCCGCGCACCGGCATGGCCGTGGCCCTGGACCTAGGCAACCCCAACGATATTCACCCCCTTAACAAGCAGGACGTAGGGCACCGCCTGGCCCTGGAGGCTCGGCGCGTGGCTTACCGTGATAAATCGGTCGTGTCTTCCGGCCCGACTTATAAGTCGATGACGGTGGAGGGCAGCCGCATTCGGCTGCAATTTGAGAAGGTGGGCAGTGGCCTTGTGCTAAAAGACAGCAGCGGGCCGTACCTGAAAGGTTTTGCCATTGCGGGCGCCGACCGCAAGTTTGTGTGGGCGCAGGGCAAGCTGGAGGGCAATACGCTTGTGCTCTACAGCGATCAGGTACCCAAGCCGGTAGCCGTGCGCTATGCCTGGGGAAACAGTCCGTTTGTCAATCTTTATAACAAAGAAAACCTGCCCGCTTCTTCCTTTCGCACGGATAGCTGGCCGGGTATCACAGAAGGTAAAAAGTAAAATAACTTTTGCGTAAATTACCCAACGTTTTGCGCAGATTTTTGCACAGAGTGTTGCGCAATCATCTACTTATTCCTTAAAAATCTACTTCTGTGGCCAGCAAGCGAGCGTCCATTTCGGATATGGCGAAAGAGCTGAATGTATCCGTTTCAACCATTTCGCGGGCACTCAGCAACCATTCTAGCATCAGCGAGACCACCAAAAAGAAGGTCTGGAAGCTGGCGCAGGATCTTAATTATCAGCCCAACCATCTGGCGGCGGCGTTGCGCAAGGGCAAAAGCAATCTGCTGGGCGTGATAGTGCCCCACATCGACGGTCACTTTTTCTCCTCCGTGATGCACGGCATCGAGACGGTGGCCAGCAAAGCGGGCTTCAATGTGTTGATCTGCCAGTCGAACGAAGACGTTGCGCACGAACGCAAAAACATTGAAACGCTCATCAATGCGCAGGTAGAAGGCATTCTGGTGTCGCTGGCCCGCACCACCCGTGACTTCAAGCACTTCGAGAAGGTTCGGAAGCGGGAGATTCCGCTCGTGTTTTTCGACCGGGTATTGGAAGGCCAGGACGTGAATGCGGTGGTAATTGACGACCGCGAAGGCGGCTATCTGACTACCAAACACCTTATTGCGCAAGGCTGCCGGCGCATTGCGCATTTTGGGGGCCCGCAGCACCTGAATATTTACAAAAACCGCCGCCAGGGCTACGTCGATGCGCTTCGGGAGCACGATCTGCCCATCAACGAGGATTTGATATTTTACTGCGACATGACCTTGGAAGACGGCATTGTCGGCATGAAGCACCTGCTTCAGCTGCCAGAGGTGCCGGATGCGGTGTTTTCGGCCAGCGACTTCTCTATTGTAGGGGCGATGCAGGTGCTGAAAGCCCAACACCTACGAGTGCCGGAAGATATGGCGCTGGTCGGCTTCAGCAACGAGTCATTTACGTCGCTCACGGAGCCCATGCTCACTTCCGTCGATCAACGCTGCGAGCAGATGGGCCAGTCGGCGGTGCGCTTGTTTCTGGAGCTGGTAGAGGAGAAAAGCGCCAAATTCTCGCCCCGCCGCATCGTGCTCCAGCCTGACCTGATTATTCGGGATTCTTCTATTCGGGAGAAAGTCGGCGTGTAGCAATGCCTTAGCTTTCCATACTCAAAAAAGCCTCCCAGCTATCAAAATATCATGGCTGGGGGCTTTTTTATACTCTAACGCACATGGGCGCTACGCTACTTTCGTAAACACGGCGGAAACCCAGTTATTCTTGGTGAGGTGAGACTGAAAAACCAGTTGATGCTTTTTGGCTTCTTCCTCAATCAAAGCTAGATCTTCCTGGTAAAAACCGCTGAACAGAATTGGGCAGCCAGTGGGCAGCAGGGCTGCGTAGGCGTACATATCTTCCAGCAGCACGTTGCGGTTGATGTTGGCCAGAATCAGGTCGAAGGGCGCTTCGCCTTCCAGCACTTCCACCCCACCAAGGCGGCATTCGATGTTGGTGCAGTGATTTTCAGCGGCATTGTCGGCGGCGTTTTCCACGGTCCAGGGCTCCACATCCACGGCCAGCACTTCGCGGGCTCCGAGCTGGGCGGCCATGATGGCCAGAATGCCGGTGCCGCAGCCCATGTCCAGCACGCGCTTGCCGGCGTGGTCAACGCCAAGCTGGTTTTCAATCATCAGGGCCGTGGTTTCGTGGTGGCCGGTGCCAAACGACATGCGCGGCATAATCACGATGTCGTACTCAATGGGCTCGGGTTTGGGATGAAACGGCGCCCGCACCGATACTTTATCAGCAATAACCAGCGGCTGAAAGTTCTTTTCCCACTCGGCATTCCAGTTTTGGCGGGTGATGATACGGTGGCTGTAGTCGAGCGTACCGATGCCGGAATAGCGGGCCATTACCTCGGCCACGGCATCGGGGTTGAAATCGCCCTCCCCGATGTAGGCACAAAAACCCTCGTCGTTGTCCTCAAAGGTGTCGTAGCCAACCTCAGCCAACTCGGCTACCAGAATATCGGCCAACTCGCGCGGGCCAGTACGCACACTTCCACAAAATCCATAAGGGTCAAAAAGAAAAGTCAGAAACGAAAATGCCGCCCGAAGATGGGGCGGCAAAGTTCGCAGGAAAAACTCATCTATAATACGGTTGCTATAAAGCGGTTGTTGCTCGGTGGGCTAAGCCCCCATACTACTTCACAGCCGGCGCCGCTTACCATAATGCGCAAAAAGACAACGCCCACCCAAAATGCATTGGGTGGGCGCTGTCTTTTTGCGTGGCTGGGGGGCTATTTACTGCTTACGGCAGCCGGCGTACGAGCGCACATCGGTGTAGTAAATGCTGAAGTCGGCCAGGTTGCGGTTGTCGGTTACGAACAGGGCGTAATCGGCGAAGTCGCGGGCCATGGTGAAGTACCAGAAGCCGGCTTTATCGGCAAATAGCTTGTTGGACTCCTTGAATATCAGCACATCGGCGAAGGCTTGGTCGGGCTCCAGATACACCGTGGCGAAGCAGTAGCTGCGGCGGCGCGGGTCGGTCTCGAGGTAGATGCTGCCGTAAATGCGGCACGGCTCAATGGATTGGGCCGAGCTGGGGGCAAAATTGGCGAAGAAGCCGGCTGGGGGGCAAAATTCATTCCCCAGCCCAGGGTTAGCCAGCTCACGAGCAGCAGAGTAAACGTCATGATTTCTTAGTAAGAATACACCTGCTTGCCAGACAAACTTGTCGCCAAGTTTGGTTCGCTCAACTCAGCGGTTAGCACTTAGAAGGACTTGATAATCTCGGTGAAGTCGCGCGACTTGAGCGAGGCGCCGCCGATGAGGCCGCCGTCGACGTCAGGCTGGGAGAACAGCTCGCGGGCGTTCTGGGCATTGGCCGAGCCGCCGTAGAGAATGGTGGTATCGAGGGCGGCTTTAGCGTCGTAGGCGCGGGCAATCTGTTCACGGATAAAGGCGTGTACTTCCTGCGCCTGCTGGCTGGTGGCGGTTTTGCCCGTTCCGATGGCCCAGATTGGCTCGTAGGCAATAACTACCTGCTCAAACTCTTCATTCGACAGATGAAACAAGCCGTTCTGAAGCTGCTTACCGATATAGTCATTAGTTTCGTTCATCTCCCGCGTATCCAGGCTTTCGCCCACGCAGAAAATGGGCTTCAGACCAGCGGCCAGCGCGGCTTTCAGCTTCTGGCTCAGCAGCTCATCGTCTTCGCGGAAGTACTGGCGCCGCTCCGAGTGGCCCAAAATCACATATTCGCAGCCCACGGAAGCCAGCATTTTGGCCGAAACTTCGCCGGTATAAGCGCCGCTTTCCTTTTGGTGGCAATTTTGGGCACCGAGGTGGAAATTGCTGCCTTGCGGCAATTGCCGACCTATAGCCGACAGAAAAGGGGCTGGGGGGCAAATCACGATCTGGACGTCCGAGTTGGTCACCTCGTCGGCTACCATGTTTGTAATTTCAGATACCAGGGCCAGACCGTCCTGGTAAGTCATGTTCATTTTCCAGTTGCCGGCAACGAGGTTTTGGCGCATAAGCGAAAGCGAAGTAAGTGGGAGAATAGATGGAGCCGCAAGTTAGGCGAGTATCGTCAATGGCCGTTGGTGGTGGCGGCTACGTGCGGCTTCGAGACAGAAAAACGCCCACCAAGCCAACCAGCGCCGCCCCAATAAGCGCAGCCCAGCCCAGCTCGGGGTAGGCAGCGCGCTGCGCCACCCAGATGGCCACCAGCGCCCAGGCAAGCACTAGCGGATACACGCTTTCCCGAAAAGCCCAGCTTATGATAAGTCCTAGCGCCACAACCACCGCCAGCAGCCCAAACGCGAGCAGCACAGCCACATTCAGGGGCGTTTGCCAGCCCATGTCGCGCAAGCCGAGCGTGATATTTATCACCGAAGCCACCGAAATCCAGCCCAGATACAAGGCAAACGGCACGCTCGCCCACCCCGTAGCCTCACCGGCCAGCACTTGCCGCCGCGCCCGGCCATACACGATAATGAGCGCCCCCAGAATAATCAGCATGGTGAGGACACTGAGCGCAATCAGCTCGTAGGCAAACAGCACTACCCAAGCGGCCGTGGCCAGACTAGCTACAGTGAGCGGCACGGCTATGGTATCGGGCAGAGGGTTGTGGCGCTGCGCGGGCAATAGCTGCCACACCGCATAGATGGTCAGCGCCAGAAAAATTGCCCCCAGATGCTGAAGGCATAGCCTGCGGGCGTGATAAGCGTCGGATACTGGGCCGACACCGCGCCCATGGTTTGCCCATTAAAGGGATAAGCCTGACTGTAGTAGTTCAGGCCAATGTTACCCAGAATACTCAGAGCTGCGAGCCAGCGCCAAACGCGTGCAGCCGTTACGGGCACCCCGAATCGAAAGAAGCAGTAGTTGTCATGAATAGCAGGTGAATTAGGTGGTTGTGTAGTCCTACGGAAGCACTACCGTAGGTGTTGGGTACGCAGGTTATTGGCAATGTGCTAATTACAAAAATCCCTTGGGCTTTGTGCGTCAGAAATGGCTTGGGGCAACTGGTCTATAACAGGAAGTGACGTTGGTTGGCTGAGGCTTATCAGTCGGGGTGTACACCTGCCGCCTAATCAGCACCTTGCCGTTGCTGACGCGGCCCGTGGTAGTCGTCAAACAGGTCATCAAAAGCTCCTTATCGTAAGAGTATTGGTTCAAAATTCCCTCAAAGATGGTCTGGGGGGCTTTTATTACCGATTGAGCACAACAGCAGTCGCGGCGGCGGCTGACTTGAGTAAGCTTCCGGAAAGCAGACTCAACCCCAGAATGCTGCAAGCGAATAGCCAAAACTTTAGTAGCTTGACTCGACCTGATTACAAACCTCATCCAATCCGCCCCTTGAAAACAAACCGATCTTTACTTGCGGGCCTGGCCCTGGCCCTCCTGGCTTTCGCCCAGCCCCACCAAGCGGCGGCTACTACCGCCGACGAGTGGCAGAACCTGTTCGACGGCAAGACCCTGAAGGGCTGGAAGCGTTTGGCGGGCACGGCCGATTACAAAGTGGAAAACGGCGCCATCGTCGGGACGACCGTCATGAATTCGGGCAACACGTTTCTGGTCACGGAGAAAGAGTACGGCGACTTTCAGCTGGAGCTCGACATCATGATTGAAAGCGCGGTGAGCAACTCGGGCGTGCAGACGCGCAGCCACTTCAACACGCCGGGCTTCGAGAATAAGGTGTATGGCCGGCAGGTGGAGGTCGATCCGTCGGAGCGGAGCTGGTCGGGGGCATTTATGATGAGGCGCGCCGGCAGTGGCTCTACCCGCTCGATCTGCACCCCCAGGCCAAGCCGCTTTTCAAGGTGGGCCAGTACAACCACATCAAAGTGGAGTGCATCGGCCAGGAGATGAAAACCTGGATCAATGACAAGCCCGTGGCTTACGTGGTAGATCCCGTTGATCCGCGGGGATTCATTGGTCTGCAGGTGCATGGCATCACCACCAAAGAGCAGGAGGGCAAAAAAGTCTACTTCAAAAACATCAAAATCAAGACGACGAACCTGAAGCCCAGCGCTTTCCCCGCCGATATCTACGTGGTCAACTTTGTGCCTAACTACCTGACGGAGTACGAAAAACAACATGGCTGGAAGCTGCTTTTCGACGGCAAAACGCCAACCAGTTGGCGCAGCGCCAAGGCCGCGACGTTTCCGGCTCAGGGCTGGCAAACCAAAGACGGCGCGCTAACCGTGCTGTCGTCGGAGGGCAAAGAGGCGGCCAACGGCGGCGACATCGTTACCAAAGATCAGTACAAAGCCTTCGATTTGTCTTTTGAATTCAAGCTCTCGCCGGGGCCAATAGCGGCGTGAAATACTTCGTGACCCTGGACGAAAAGACCCAAGGCTCGGCCATTGGCTTGGAATACCAGATTCTCGACGACGAGCTGCACCCCGACGCCAAGCTCGGCCGCGACGGCAACCGCACCCTGGCCTCGCTTTATGATTTGCAGAAAGCTGACAAGAACCCGCGCTTTCTTCACCCCATCGGGGAGTGGAATGTGGGCCGCGTAGTCGTGTACCCCGACAACCGGGTAGAGCACTACCTGAACGGGGCGAAAGTGCTCGAATACGTGCGTGGCTCACAGGAATTCCGGGACTTAGTGGCCCAGAGCAAGTATAAGATCTGGCCGAATTTCGGCGAGGCGGCAGCGGGCCACATCCTCTTGCAGGACCACGGCAACCTGGTTTCTTTCCGCAGCATCAAAATAAAAGAGCTGAAGTAGCAATAGCTTTAATTAGCTCTTTTCCAGCTATTAAGGCCGTCAGGCAGAGCGGTAGCGAAGCATCTTGCGTGCTGATGTTGCCAAGCTAACTGTCATGCTGAGCTTGTCGAAGCATCTCTACTGGTTACTAATCTCAATCGGTGCACAGCGAAGCGGTAGAGATGCTTCGACTCCGCTCAGCATGACGTTCTTTTTATGATGAATTACTACTTCTGCATCAGCACGCGAGATGCTTCGCGTTGCTCTGCATGACCGCCTGGTTTTCTACGTCCATATACCCAAATCCTATGTCTACCGAACGTCGTCAATTTATTAAGCAAACGGCCTTAGCCAGCGCTGGGGTGCTTTTTTCGCAGGTCAGCTGGTCGGCCAGCAGCTACAAGCGGATACTTGGCTCCAATGACAGGGTGCGCGTCGGCGTAGTTGGCTTCTCGGACCGGCATCGTGACTCGCACATGCCTTGCTTCATGAATCACTACAAGGAGCTGAACTTCGACGTGGTGGCCGTGTCGGACATCTGGAAGCAGCGGCGGGAAGAAGGCGCGGCCGCCTGGAAAGCCAAGCTGGGCTACGACGTGGCGGCTTACCGCAACAACGAAGAGATGTATGCTAAGAAGGCCGTAGACGCCGTATTTATCGGCACCGCCGATTTTCAGCACGCCCTGCACGCCATTGAAGCCGTAAAAGCCGGCTGCGATGCTTACGTGGAAAAGCCCTTTGCCGAAACCATGGCTGATAATCGGGCCGCCCTGAAAGCCATCAAAGCCTCCGACCGTATTATCCAGATTGGTTCCCAACGCCGCAGCGGCACCAATTATCACGCGGCCGAGGCCTTTATCAAGTCGGGCAAGTTTGGGCCTATCACGATGGTGGAGCTTACCTGGAACGTGAACCAGCCCGGCCGCTGGCGCCGGCCAGCGTTGGTAGCCCAGCTCAAAGAATCGGACGTTGATTGGAAGCGGTTTCTGATGAACCGGCCCGCCGAAGCCTTCGACCCGCGCAAATACCTGGAATACCGGCTTTTCTGGCCTTACTCTTCGGGCTTACCTGGCCAGTGGATGAGCCACCAGATCGACACTGTGCATTGGTTTACGGGTCTGCCGCATCCGCGCAGCGTGGTGGCCAATGGCGGCATTTATATGTGGAAAGACGGCCGCCGCAACTGGGACACGATGACCGCCGTGTTCGACTATGGGCCTTTGAATGACCCAGCCACCGGCTTCCAGGTAACATTTGGCGCCCGCATGCACAACGGCGATGAGCGCCCAGCCGAGATTTATTACTCCAATGGCGGCGAGCTCAACCTGATTACCAATCAAGTCTCGCCCCGCGGCGGCCTCACCAAGAAATTCGCCGAGGCCATGCAGCTACAAGCCAATCTGCTGCCGGAAATGAGCTTGTCCAATGCCGAAGCGGTAGTAGCATCGGCCAATACCGGGGGCGATACGCTGACCTCGAACCACGTGCGCAACTGGATGGAGTGCGTGCGCAGCCGCAAAGCCCCGCACGCGCCGGTTGAGGCCGGCTACAGCCATTCTATTGCCAACATCATGACCACGGCCGCCGCGCGCACCGGCATGAAGGCTACATTTGATGAGAAAACCCAGGAAGTGATGGTGGGGGGCAAAGTGTTTACGCTCTAACCGGGCGAGAGCAAGAATGCCCCGCTCCGCACAAAGTTCAAATAGCAGCTACTTTTTATATGCCCATTATTCAAAGTTGGCGCTGGTACGGCCCCAACGACCCGGTCAGCCTTTCCGATATCCGACAGGCGGGCGCTACTGATGTGGTGTCGGCCCTACATTATATTCCCAATGGCGAGGTGTGGCCGGTGGCTGACATCAAGCAGCGGCAGGCTGAAGTAGCCGCAGCCGGCTTGGTATGGAGCGTGGTAGAAAGTGTGCCCGTGCACGAGCAGATCAAAACCCGTACGGGTAATTTCGAGCACTACATTGCCAATTACCAGCAGAGCCTGCGCAACTTGGCGGCCTGCGGCATCCGCACCGTTACGTACAACTTCATGCCCGTGCTCGACTGGACGCGCACGGATCTGGCCTACGAAGTAGAAGATGGCTCCAAGGCTCTGCGCTTCGAAAAAGATGCGTTTGTATCCTTTGACGCGCTGCTACTGAAGCGGCACGGCGCCGCGCAGGAGTACACGGCGGAAGAGTTGGCCAGAGCCGAAGCACGCCTCGCGGCTATGAGCGAGGCGGAGCGGCATCAGCTAGAACGCAACATTATTGCCGGTTTACCGGGCAGCGAAGAAAGCTTTACGCTCACGCAGTTTCAGCAGGCGCTGGATGTTTATGATGGCATCGACGCGGCGCGGCTGCGGCAGCACCTGATTCTGTTTTTGCAAGCTATAGTGCCCGTGGCCGAAGAAGTTGGCGTAAACCTGGCCATTCACCCCGACGACCCGCCCTACCCTATTCTGGGGTTGCCGCGTGTGGTAAGCACCGCCGCCGACGTGGAGGCTCTAGCCGCCGCCGTGCCTTCTCTGCACAACGGCCTGTGTTTCTGCACCGGCTCCTTCGGCGTGCGCCCCGATAACGACCTGCCCCAGATGGTGCGCCAGTTCGCCGACCGGATTCATTTCATCCACCTGCGCAGCACTCAGCGCGATGTGGGGGGCAATTTTTACGAAGCCAACCACCTGGAAGGCGACGTAGATATGTACGCCGTGATGCGCGAGCTGATTGCCGTCATGCGCCAGCGGCAGGTAAGCCTGCCCATGCGCCCCGACCACGGCCACCAGATGCTCGACGACCTGCACAAAAAAACCAACCCCGGCTACTCTGCCATCGGCCGCCTGCGCGGCCTAGCCGAATTGCGCGGCCTGGAAATGGGCATTTCACGCAGCGGGGTAGCTGTTTAGCAAAGGATGTAGAGACGCACCATTTTGCGTCTCCTTGTTGAACGACTTGGTACTGAACGAGCAACCTTCCATGTCTAACAACATCAGCAACGAAGAGTCGCAAAATATTGCGTCTCTACATCGTGCTGGAACCCAAATTTGCCCCCCAGAGAATCTCAGAGCTGCTCAAGCGGCAAAGTATTTATCCACCAGTTCATCCGTTAGCTCCCGCGAGCCTAACTGCCCATTTTGGGCGGGCGGAAAAGCGTTGCGGCAGAACCCAGCCTGGCGCTGGAAATCATACAGCGCGTGGCTTTTGCCGTTGATGAGCAGCACAGCCGTGTTTTGGCCTTCATCCCAGAAGATCTGGGCAGTAATAGGCACGTCCCGATCTTCGATATCGGCCACGTTGTAGATGTGAAGCGCATCCAGTAGCCCCAACTCACTCCCATTCTGCAAAGCGTAGAAGTAGCCGGTGGTGCCATCGTCTTCAAATAGAACCTGAAACTCGTTATTGGCGGCTGCACTGCTTATCAGGCGGTTTTTCTCGCCCGGCTCTGGCTCGCCTACTCGGAATTTTTCTTCGACACTTAAGATCATAGCTACAATAAAAAAGGAGCCGCTAGGTAGCGGCTCCTTCGTTTTACGGCAAACTTAATTGTGTGGTGAATTTAAACTTTATCGGCTAGGAAGCGGGCTGTGTGGTTGGTGTCTTTGAGCTTTACCATATCCTCGGGCGTGCCTTCGAACAATAAATGCCCCCATTAAGGCCACCTTCCGGGCCAAGATCGATAATCCAGTCGGCGCACTTGATGATGTCGACGTTGTGCTCGATGATGAGGACTGAATTGCCTTGCTCGATCAGGGCGTTCAGGGCTTTGAGCAGCTTGTTGATGTCGTGGAAGTGAAGGCCGGTGCTGGGCTCGTCGAAGATGAAGAGGATCTTATCCTGCTGCAAGGTGGCGCCTTTGGTCAGGAAGGAAGCCAGCTTCACACGCTGGGCTTCGCCGCCCGAAAGCGTGTTGGCCGACTGGCCCAGGCGGATATAACCTAGTCCTACGTCGTCGAGGGGCCTGAGGCGTTCGGCTACTTTGGGCTGGCCTTTGAAGAACTCCACGGCGTCGGCTACGGTCATGTCGAGCACGTCGTCGATACCTTTTTCCTGGAATTTCACGTCCAGAATATCCTGCTTGAACTTGTGGCCGTTGCAGCTTTCGCAGGTCAGGTAGATGTCAGCCATAAACTGCATCTCAATTTTCACCTGCCCTTCGCCTTGGCACACTTCGCAGCGTCCGCCTTCGATGTTGAAGCTAAAGTGCGAAGGCTTCAAGCCGCGCGCTTTGGCCAAAGGCTGCTCTGAAAACAAGGTTCGGATGGCGTCGTAGGCCTTCACGTACGTTACAGGGTTGGAGCGCGAGGACTTGCCGATTGGGTTCTGATCGACAAATTCTACGTGTGTCACCTGGCCATTCACGCCCATGAGGCGGTCGAACCGGCCGGTAGCCTCACCGGCTCCGCCACCGAGCTGCTTCATGAGCGCGGGGGCCAAAATGCGCTTTACCAGCGTCGATTTGCCCGAGCCCGATACGCCCGTTACCACCGTCATCACGTTCAGGGGAAACTTCACGTTGACGTTTTTGAGGTTGTTTTCGCGGGCGCCGGTTATTTCCAAGGCATTGCGCCAAGGGCGGCGCGAGCTAGGCACTTTCACCTCCATTTTGCCCCCAGATACTGGCCGGTATAGGTACTGGTATTTTTTAGAATCTCGGGGTAAGTGCCCTGGAACATAAGGTTGCCGCCGCCCGAACCGGCTTCGGGGCCGATGTCGATAATCTGGTCGGCTTGCTCCATCATCATTTCCTCGTGCTCCACCACAATCACGGTGTTGCCGAGTTTCTGCAAGGAGCGCAGCACGCCAATAAGCTGCTCCGCGTCCTTGGGGTGCAGGCCGATGCTGGGCTCATCCAGAATATACATGGAGCCCACCAGCGCCGAACCGAGCGACGTCGCCAGCGAAATCCGCTGCGATTCGCCCCCGAGAGCGTGCTGCTCAGGCGATTGAGCGTGAGGTAGCCCAGGCCGACGCGGTGCAGGTAACCCAGGCGGTTGGTTACCTCTGTTACGAGGCGCTCGGCCACTTTGGCGTCGTGCTCGGTTAGGGTTAGGTTGTTGAAAAACTCCAGGGCCTTGCTCACCGGCAGCAGCACTACGTCGGTAATGCTCTGGCCGTCGATCTTGACGTATTGGGCGTCTTTGCGCAGGCGTGTTCCGCGGCAATCGGGGCAGGTGGTGCGGCCCCGGTAGCGGCTTTGCAGCACGCGGTACTGGATTTTGTGAGTCTGGGTGCTCACCCAGCGGAAGTACGCGTCGAGGCCCTCAAAGTACTTATTGCCGTCCCAAAGCAAGCGGCGCTCGGCTTCGGTCAATTCGTTGTAGGGACGGTGAATGGGGAAGTCGAAGCGGATGCCGTTTTTCAGCAAAGGCTTCAGCCACTCACTCTGCTTATCGGTGCGCCAGGGGGCAATGGCGCCCTCAAACACGGTTAGGTTTTGGTCGGGAATAACGAGGTCTTCATCAATACCCAGCACCGAGCCGAAGCCTTCGCAGGTCTGGCAGGCGCCGTAGGGATTGTTGAAGCTGAAGAAGTTGACGCTCGGCTCCTCGAAGCTCATACCGTCCAGCTCGAAGCGGTCGGAGAAGGTGCGGGTTTCGTCGTCGAGGCGCACCAGGCAAGTGCCGTGGCCCTCGAAAAAGGCGGTTTGCACCGAATCGGAGAGGCGGAACTGCAAATCTTCGTCGCCGGGCCGGATAACGGCGCGGTCAATCATGATGTGCACCGCACCCTTCACTTCCGGCTTGCCTTCCCCAATCAGGTCTTCGATGAATGACACTTCGCCGTCTTCCGTCACTACCCGCGAGTAGCCTTTTTGCAGCAGCAAATCCAGCTCCTTGCTCATCTTCCGGCCTTCCTCGGAAGGAGTCAGCGGAGCCAGCAGCATCACGCGCGCGCCATCGGGCAACGTGAACAGAAAATCGACCACGTCGGCCACGTTGTCCTTGCGCACCTGCTCGCCGCTGACGGGCGAAAACGTGCGACCCACGCGGGCAAACAGCAGCTTGAGGTAATCATAAATCTCGGTGCTGGTGCCGACGGTGGAGCGGTTGTTCTTAATAGAAACCTTCTGCTCGATGGCAATAGCCGGCGAAATGCCCCGGATATAATCGACGTCGGGCTTGTCCATGCGGCCCAGAAACTGGCGGGCGTAGCTGCTCAAGCTCTCCACGTACATACGCTGGCCTTCAGCGTACAACGTATCAAACGCCAGGCTCGACTTGCCCGACCCCGACAGCCCCGTAACGACAATAAACTTGTTGCGCGGCAGGGCTACGCTGAGGTTTTTGAGATTATGAACCCGAGCATTTTTAATCAGAATAAACTCGCGCGGATCAAGCGCGTCAATCGGGTCGTCCGCGGGGGCCGACACCTGGAGGGAAGCAGTTTTGGGCATAGGTAACGTAACAGCCGGCAGCGGGTGGAAGGTTTCGCCCACAGCGTTTTGAATTCGCAAAGGTACGGCGGGGGTGGTTGGGTTGGTAACTACCTAATTGTTTTGCGCAACCGATGGCAGCCGGTTTAGTGGCGTTATGCTCTGCCCTATTACCTTGCGTATCAAAGATATATTGCCACTAATAAGGCTACTGCTGAGTAGCGGCGATATAGGTGTTAGCACCAATGCGATGACGACTCAATTACTGGAAATGACGACTGCAAGAGCTATTTACTTTTTTATGCTTCTCATGTTAACACAGCCGGCATGTAGTCAGCAATTAAATGACAGGACGGTTTTAGGCAGGGCTTACGCCGAGAAAGAATTGAAATTCGCGCTGGGAGGCAAAATACAGCATAACATTATTGACAACGAAAATGCCATTATAAAGGATAGCGTAACTGCAATAAGTATAGCAGAGCCTATTTTATTCAGCATTTACGGGAAAGACAACATAACCCGGCAGAGACCCTACGAAATATACTTTATTGACAAGTACTGGGTAATTAGCGGAACGCTTTTGGAGAATTCTGTCGGCGGGACATTTTTAATCATCGTGGACGCAAGAAATAGTAAAATAGTAAAATAGTAAGAATAACTCATGGAAAATAATTACAGGTAATAATTAAAGTACCCCAACTGGCGCGAGTTTAGCGCACCGTAACTCGTGACACTTATTCGGGCGAGGCTGTGTCTCGCATTAGAACGTCCCGGTAACTTAATCTCGCGCGAGTTTGCCGCTAACGCGGCAGTGGAGGCACAGCCTCCACATCATGGTTGGTCACGAGTTACGCTGCGCTAAACTCGCGCCAGCACTGGAGACATATCCTATCAAACTCATTTTCAATATTATCGAATTAAAAATGACTGATAATACAGGAATGACCTATGACTTCATCTGCTTTACAGATTTGGCATACGAGTTTGAATTCTGCGGGAAAAAGGAAGCAGAAACTAAGATTAAAAGACGGCTTAAATATTATAAAGCAGGAGAATACAGTCAAGAGCGTGTTGACTATATCAGACAATTGAAAATCGACTTGTATTCAGAAATATCTCAAACATCAAAGTCTAAATATTTTCGCAAATCGAAGTCGGAATACTCAGCCTTTGAAGACTTCAATCTCGAACAAATGAGAACCGATTACAATAAGAAATATGACAAGTTGAACAAGAATGAATTAGGTAGAATGATAATTTTTGCTATATACTTATACCATATGAGGTAGCTCAATCCTAGAATATTTTATCTGTTTTATACCCAACCCATGCCCATTGAAGTCATAAATGCAGACGTGACGCTGGAGAAATTTTCCGGCAAAGGTGGCTGGACGTATGCACCCGTACCGGCGCCAGCGTCGTTTGCGGGTTCCAAGGGCTACTTCAGCACGCTGCCGGTGAGCGGGCACATCGATGCGTTTGAGTTAACCGACACTCACTTGATGTCCATGGGTCAGGGTCGGCTGTTTCTGCCGGTGAAGGCCGCTATTCGCAAGCAGTTGGGCAAGCAGGCCGGCGACGTGGTGCGGCTGGTGCTCTTCTGCCCCGATCAAGAGGCGCCGCTCACTGTATCCGCCGATGACTTTCGGGAGTGTCTGGCGGAGGTGCCCGGTGCGCTGGAAGCCTACGAGCGCCTGACCGTCGCCCACCAGCAAGCCTGGGTGGCGTGGGTAGCGGCCGCTTCCACCGATGAGCAAAAGGTAGTTCGCGCCGAAGCCGCCTGCACGCGGCTGGCACATTTGCCCCCCAACACGAAAAGCTGCCTGCCACCGACGTAAAAAAGCCCCCCAGCGGCGGCTGAGGAAAGTGTTTTTGCTCCTTGCTGTGCTCAGGCAGTCACTAGGCGGTCATGCAGAGCAGAGCGAAGCATCTCGCGTGTTTAATTGTTTAGCTTGGCAACATCAGCACGCGAGATGCTTCGCTCTGCTCTGCATGACGTTCAATATTTTTGGGAACGCCTCCTTACTTAGCTAAAACCGGCCGTACTGCCTCCGTCCAGATTTCATAGCCGGCGCGGGTCATGTGCAGGCCATCTTCCAGGAACAGCTCGAGTCGGGGCTTGCCATCGGGGCCGAGCATGGGCGTGCCTACATCCACGAAACGCAGCCGTTTGGGGCGCTTCTCCATGTATTGACGGATGAGGTTGTTTGCCTCCTGCATTTTGGGGTAAAGCTCCCAGCGCGCCAGACTGGGCTTGATGGCCAGAAAAACCAGCTGTGACTTGGGCAGCTTCCGGCGCATCAGCTTCTCAAACGTCCGGAACGACGCGTACACTTCCTGGGGCGTAGCGCCGGCGGCAATGTCGTTGTCGCCTTCGTAGATCACCACTTGCCGAGGCCGGTAGCGCAAGACCAGCTGATCAAACAGCTGAATGGCATCGGGGAAGCGCGAGCCGCCGAAGCCACGATTCAGCACTGGCTGATTGGGAAAATCGGTGTCCAGCGTTTCCCACATGCGGATGGAGGAGCTGCCGTAAAACAGAATGGACGCTATGGGGGGCTTTTTGAGGCTATCCTGGCGGGCAAATGCGCGCAGCTCGGTCGTCCATTGGGCGGCGGGTGGCGCCGTTGTTTGGGCGTAGCCACTTAGCGCCAGCCACGACAGAAGCAGAAGAGTAAAACCAATTCGCATATAGTGGGATGTGAGCATGCTGAAGGGCAAAAACGAGAATTGCTGCACGATAAGATACTACCGAAACAGGTAACCAAAAGGCTTGGCGCGGGGCGCTAAATCGTAAAGTCTGTCGTTCAACCTTAGAAATGCCCCCCAGCCGGCCGCGCTTTACTTACGCAAAGTGCGCCTCGGGCAGCGATGAAGAACAGGTGTGTGAAGTAGCAAAATTTGCGGAACGTTATACTATTCTCATCCCTGGCCGGCGTTTTGCACCCACCGTAGCTATTCCTATCCCGCCATATATGCGTTTTACCACTCCGCTTCTGCTTTTCCTCCAACTGGCACTTGTTTGTAGTGCCTCCCTGCTCAGCGCCGCGCCCCTCCCAACCCTGGGGGCAAATGGAGCGGCACCCTGAAAATACCGAGCGGTAAGCTGCTCCAACTTCAGATTGATATAACTGATATAAACGGAAAGCGCACCGCCAGCCTCGACATACCCACCCAAAATGCTCACGATATCGCCGTGGAGCGTGTAGAGGTGCGCGGCGACAGCCTGCACTTACAGGCCAGTGCCATTCGGGCTTCGTTTGCGGGCCGCATAGCGCCCAACGGCGGCCTGATAACTGGTAAGTGGCGGCAGAACGGCGCCAGACTGCCCCTGTTGTTGCAGCGCACAAGCACCGCAGTAGTAGCCGCGGCGGCAGCCGCTGCCCCGACCACGGTGTCCACCAAATCGGCTGTGGGCAGCAAAAACGCCAAGCGCCCCCAGGAGCCCACAGCGCCGTTTCCTTACCGCGAGGAAGAAGTACGCTTTGCCAATAAGGCCGCCGGTATTCAGTTCGCGGGTACTCTCACGGTGCCCCAGGGCGCGGGGCCATTTCCGGCCGTGGTGCTGCTTTCGGGCTCCGGCGCCCAAAACCGCGACCAGGCCGTATTTGGTCACCGCCCTTTCTGGGTAATTGCCGACTACCTCACCCGCCGCGGCATTGCCGTACTGCGCTTCGACGACCGGGGTGTGGGACAGTCGGGGGGCAATTCGGCCACGGCCACGGCCGCCGACTACGCTACCGATGCTCAGGCCGCCCTGGACTTTCTGCGTACCCGTCGCGAGATAAATAGCAAAAGCCTTGGTCTGGTGGGCCACAGCGAAGGCGGTACGGCTGCCATTGCCGCCGCCAATAAAGCGCAAACCCCCAGCTTTTTGGTATTGCTGGCTACGCCCGGTGTGCTGGGACCAGAAGTAATTGTGCGGCAGACGCTGGATATATCTCGGCTAAAAACGCACGACGCCAAGATTCTGGCTGGCGTAGAGCAGCGCCAGCGGGCCCTGCTCAATATCGTGCAGCAGATCAGCGACAATAAGCACGCGCGGGCCCGCCTCATTCCGGCCATGATTCCGCCCATTCCGCTGCCTCCTGAGCAGGCCGCCCAGATGCAAAAGCTAGCGGAGGATAAAGCCGCCATGATGACGACTCCCGCTTACCGCTTTATGCTGGAGGATAATCCGCCCAAAAACCTGCGCACTATTAAGTGCCCGGTGCTGGCCCTCAATGGCTCCAAAGACCTGCTGGTAGCCGCCGAGCTCAATCTGAAATCCATCGAAAAAGCTTTGAAAACCGGAGGCAACCGCGACGTAACCGTGCGGGAGCTTTCCGGCCTGAATCACCTTTTTCAGACAGCCTCCACTGGTGCCGTAACTGAGTATGAGGGCATTGCGGAGACCTTTTCCCCCACGGCCCTGCAAGCAATGGGCGACTGGATTGTGCAACGAGCTAAGTAAGCGGTGAATTGACTATTGAGGTATCAGCAGGCCTTATAAACGTCCGTTAACCACATTCTTATATTTTTCTAATACAAAGCACATTCTATCTGAACGGCACATGAATTGTGTTGGTGCAAATATTTGTATTAAATTAACCCAAAATAGCTTACCAAGCTTTCTTAATCACAATTATCCACGATTAAGAAGATACGCCCATGTTCTCACTCACAGGTTTCAATGATGCAAATATTGTAACTTTATGAAGAAATCTTTACTCATTTCTCTGTTAGCCTGTCTTATGCTTTGGCTGCCTACCATTACCGTAGCTGCTGATCCTGCCCCTTTAAAAGGCCAGTGGAAAGGCTTGCTGAAGGTGCCGGGGGGCAGTTTGGAGCTGATTATCACCATCATGCCGCTCACCAACGGCTCTTACTATGCGGCGCTTGACGTGCCGAAGCAACGAGTAAACCGCATGCCGGTGGAAGTTGAGCTGAAAGGCAACGATCTGACGCTGCGCATGGAGCAGGCCGGCAGCAGTTTTGTGGGTAAAGTAGGTCAGGGCGGCGCTACTCTCACCGGAACCTGGAAGCAGCCGGGCCTTACTGCTCCGCTTGTGCTAAAGCGGCTGGTAGTTTCTACCCCGCCGGTAGCGAAAAAAGCGCGCCTGACTCCGCCCTACCGCGAAGAGGATGTGACGTTTATGAATGCCGCCGCCAAGCTCAAATTGGCGGGCACCCTGACTGTACCGGCCGGCCCGGGACCGTTCCCGGCTGTAGCTCTGCTATCCGATACAGGCCCGCAGGATCGTGACGCCGGGCAGCAGGAATACCGCATGTTCGGGCAGCTGGCCGACTATCTGACCCGGCGCGGCATCGCGGTGCTGCGTTTTGATGACCGGGGCGTGGGCAAATCGGGCGGTGACTACCGCACGGCTACCACCGTCGATTTGGTAGGCGATGCGCAAGCAGCCCTGACTTTCCTCCGCTCCCGTGACCTCATCGATCCGCAGCACGTGGGCCTGCTAGGCCACGGCGAAGGGGCCAACGTAGCCTTGCTCGCCGCCGCCGATCTGCATACTAAGGCCCCGGACTTCGTGGTATCGTTAGCGGGCTACGGCTTAACCGGCCGCGATGTGCTTCTGCGGCAGCAGGTAGAGATTATGCGACTTATCGGGTCAGATGCACAGCAGGTGCAAGCGGCCGTCGATCTGCACAACCGCATGGTTGATGTCATACGTCAGACCCCGGATGACACCCAGGCCCGCGCTAAACTGGCCGGTATTCTGCGGCTCAACAACACCCATATCGACCCAGTAATGGCCAAAGCGCGTTCCATTCAGCTCACCACGCCTTGGTCGCGCTATTTCATGGATTTCGACCCTACCCACAAATTGTCTGACGTACGGTGCCCGGTGCTGGCCCTCAACGGCATAGACGACCTGCAGGTAGCGGCCCGCACCAATCTTACTATCCTGTCGAAAGGCCTTAACAGCAACCGCGATGTAACCGTGCATAAGCTGGCCGGCGTCAATCATTCCTTTCAGCCCGACCCTAAAGAGTGGCCCATAGTCAATGGTGAGCAACAGCCAGCTTTCTCACCTAAGGCGTTGAATACCATCCGTGAGTGGGTAATGGAGCGTAGCGGGCAGCCCGATGCTAAAAAGCTAGCGGCGCACACTGCTTTTTTCAAACGCCTGAAGCCCAGCTTCTCTAAGCAAACCAAGAGCCAGGCCAGCCGGTAACCGTTTGGGCTTTCTATAGCGAAACCCGCTCAACTCGTTCTTAGCGCGAAGAACGGGTTGAGCGGGTTTCGCTATAGAAAGCTTATAAGCGCACCCCAACGCTGTAGCCAATCCAGCCCAGAACACGGGTATTCGTGTCGCCCTCGTCGAGCCAGAGGCTGCGGTTTTGCAGAAGGCTGGAGTACACTTGAGCACGCTCCGTATCGTAGCGCTGGGTGACGAGTACGCTCACCGTGGGCCCAGCCACAATGCGCAGCCGGCCACCTGCTTTCAGGGGTGCGAAACCTACCATCAGGCGCAGCTGGTTGTGCAGATTCAGGTCTTCGGTCCAGCCGCGGCTTTCCTCGTTTACGTGCATAGCTACCGCATCAATACTTAAGCTGACGCGGCGCTGGGCAAATACTTCGGTGCCCACACCATAGCCAAGGCCCCAGCGTCGGTCGCGGCTGCCGAAGCCATCGTAGGCGCCGGTGAAAAAGGTGTAGAAGCTAGGGGAACCGCCCAGCTTCAGACTTGCGCTTACGGGCCACGATTCTGTATTAATTACTTCCACACGGTGGTAGCCGCGGCGCACAAAGTTGAGCGGCGCAATGCTCACGCCCGCTACCGAGTCAGCAACATTAAGCAGCCCCGCTAGTTGCACGCCCCGCACCATACCGCCGACATTAAACAAGCCAGCAGCCTGCGCACCCCGCACTTCTCCCAGTGCTACGTTGAATAAGCCAGCGGCCTGAAACGTTGGTCGACCGGGGAGCATTTTCGCGTCATTATTCTCATCAGTAGCTACCTGGGGGGCTTTTTTGGAAGGGCCAACATAATTGAACAGACCAGCCGTTTGGGCCCCGCTTACGGGACGAGTAGCTACGTTGAACAAGCCCGCTGCCTGCCACCCTGTACCCGCGCCGCCCAGTACATTCAGCAACCCTGCCCCCTGAAAGCCAGTCAGGTTGCGCCCCACCACGTTGGCCAGACCAGCAACCTGCACACCTCGCACCGAGTCGCGGTCCACGTTGAACAGGCCCGCGGCTTCTACCCCATTCACTCCCGCCGAATAGCCCCCCAGCACGTTCAACGACACTCTATTCACCGTTTGGCCGCTACGCAAGCCATTCGACCCCAAAGGTCCCAGAAAAGAAACCTGTACCTGCTTGGTAACCGTAGGCCGCCGCGTTTTTTCTGCTGCAACCTCTGGGGTAGCCAGCTGCGCTGTAGAATCTGTCGAGGCGGTAGCGGTGAGTGTATCCACTGAGCCGGATGGAACCGAGGCAACACTTGCGCTGGTAGCTGGCGCGGCGGTTTGCACCGATTGAGTCCCCGACTTTGCGGTATCATTCGCAGCTACGGCAGTCGAAGCCTGGGGGGCTTTTTTCTTACTTGGCAGCGGTTTACTCGACTGCGGCTTGCTTGGGGTTGAGCTAGTAGTGGCCGTTGCCTTTGTGGCGGTGCCCTTGCTTGCTGCATTTGCTCCTGAATCAACTCCAGGCTTAGACGGAGTTATGGAGTGCAGCACCACTTGGTCGCCTACCAGCTCGTAGCCGATGTTTTTACCAGCTAGTACAATGTTCAGCACGAAGCGTAGCGACTGATTTTGCACACTGAGCGTCACGGGTTGGCTTAAATCAAGCGCCGTATTGCTGTAGGATATACGCACGCCATATTGGCGCCGCAGCGTACGCAGCACCGATTCGAGCGGCGCCTGATTGAAGGTCACTGTCACTTTGCGCTCCAGCACTGAAGCTGAGCTATTTTGGGCCTGAGTAGGTAGCCCGCCTAGGGCAAAAAACAAGGCCAGGGCTAGGCATATGCGGTTTCGCATAGCTATTGTGGTTTAAAAGGCGAAAGAAATTCCGAGCTGCTAGCGGCAGCCCGGCCCGTCGAGTATATAGCCGGCGCCTGATTGGCTTACCGTTAAGTTGGCCGATAAACTCACCACGCGCAGCACCTGAGGTAAACTGGCCTGGGCGAACGTCCCCGTGAAACGGCAGCGACCAAGAGCCGGATTGGCCAGCGTTACGGGTTGGTCGTAGTAGCGGGTCAGCGTTTGAGCGAGTTGTTCCAACGACTGATTGTCAAATACTAATTCCTGGCGCTGCCAGGCGCGGAAGTTGGGATCCACAATGGGTTTCTGCACCGCCGCCGTGGGCGCTACCCGATGAATCACCCCGCGCAATCCTGCCGTCAGCAGCACCGAATCAGAGCCAGTTGGCAAGCGACGCACCGGGCTGAAAGCCACTCGTCCTGTCACTACGGCCACTTCTACTGAGTCTTCAGCGCCGTAGGCTCGCACGTTGAAGGACGTACCTAATACCTGCGTACGGGTTTCATTAGCAAGCACCGTGAATGGGCGGCCGTGGTCTTTTTTCACTTCAAAAAACGCCTCCCCCTGTAGCTGTACTACCCGAGCCGTTTGGTTGAAGTTGGCAGCGTAGCTTAGCGTAGAATGACGATTCACCCACACCTGGCTGCCATCGGGCAATGTGGTTTGTTGGCGCTGGGCACCAGCCGTCACGGTTACCATTTCCTGCTGGCTGGGGGGCAAAAAAACACGCAACAGACTCCATACGCCCACTAGCAGCAGTACCGCTGCCGCCACCCGTAGCCACGGCCGCGCGGCAGCCCACATCGGCACCACTTTCCCCGCCGGTATTGCTGCCTGAACCGGGGCCGCTGGAGCTAGGTCAGCGGCTACCCGGAAGCGCTGCCAGGCTGGTTCCACATCAGCTTCCACAAATTCTTCAGTGGCAGTTCCGCCTCGCTCCCACGCCCGGATGGCGGCGGTAAGCAGCGGCAAACGCTCTGGCATAGCCGTTACCCAAGCATGCAGCTCCTGTTGTTCCGACGCAGAGGCCTCGCCAGCCAAGTGTTTGGCCAGCAGATCCCAGGGGGCATCTGTGTCGGAATACAAGTCGGGCATGAACAGGAGCGGCAACTGAGCCTGCTAAATTCGGTGTTTTCAGGGCTGCGGAAGGCAGTTTAGCAATTCCCCCGAAGCAATGCAAGGCAACCTAATTATCGGATAGCACCTTGCCTGAACCCGTAATTCGGCTGCTTACGGCGGGGTTGCCACGGTAGTAAACCGAGCCACTGCCTGTAATGTCGGCATTAAGCGTTCGTGAGGCGCGCACGTAGCTTCTCCCCGATCCGGCAATGGCTACGTAACTGTCCTGCGTATCCAGGCCGTAGGCATCTACCCGACCCGATCCGCTGATGTTAACGTTGTGGCTGGGCGCCAAGCCGCTCAGTTTTGCCGCGCCCGAGCCTGATATGCTCGTCCGTAAAGCATCAGCTTTATTGAAAATTAAGCTAGCCTCACCCGAACCTGACACGCCCACGCGGAAGCTGGTAGCTGTCCAGGGCGTTGTGCTGCTCACTTTCCCTGACCCTGACACTTCCACTTCGGTCAGCGCAGGCACCGTTATATAGATTTGGACAGGATTATGGCCGCGCACATTGTAGCGTCCATACTCTATCTCCAGCTTGTCACCGGCCAGCTCCGTTTCAAGTACGTCGAGAATGTTGCGCTGGGCTTCTATTCGCACTTCCTGGGGGCTGCCCTGGGTCAGAATTACGTCGGCATCGATCTTAAGCTCGAGGCGGCTGAAGCTATTGATGGTTCGGGTTTCTGTTTGGGTCGGGCCGGTACCGCGCACGCTCGGGCCTAGCAGGTCGCCTTCGCGGTCGCAGGCGGTGGTAGTAAGCAGGACGGCTGGTAATGCCAATAAGAGCAGTAGCTTTTTCATAGCTGACAATAGGTTGGGAGATGGAAGGCTTTCAGTAGTAAGACTCACATCCCCGCCATTACCCCTACGTCAGGTGAAAATATTTTTTTGCCGTAGCTTTTACCAACACAAAAAGCTGTGCAACAGACCTTGAAGGCCTTTTCGAAGCAGCCGCAGGGCTTTACCCATCTGGTTTTCCACCGTTTTGGGGGCTACTTCCAAGGCATCGGCAATCTGCTGGTAGCTCATGCCTTCCTGCCTGCTCAGTAAGAACACGGCGCGGCATTGGGGCGGCAGAGAATCGAGAGCGGCGGCTACGGCAGCTTCGGCTTCCTGGCCGTGCACTTGTTCATCGGTGGTATTGCGGCCGGGGTCGGGCAGGCTGGCTTCGTCCCACGCTATTTGGCGCTTCTGACGGGCAGCGTGGCGCAGAGCGGCATTCATAGCCGCCCGATATAAGTAAGCCTGGTAGGTGGAGGTAATATGAAGAGTGTCGCGGTTTTTCCACACGTTCAAGAGCACGTCTTGCACCAAATCCTCAGCGACGGCGCGGTCCTGCACTATTCGGAAAACGACATTCGCCAGCGACCGGTAGAAGGCTCTGAATAACGTTTCCATAAACGCCTCCGCATCCGTGCGCTGCAGCTCTGCCAAGCGAAGCTCTAAATCAGAGGCAGGTTCGGTAGCGATAGACATATCGAGGTGGAAATGACAACCACAACTCCTGAATTCACCTTATATACTAACTCTTCTAAACAGCCCAAACACAAGGTAAACTCTTCAACCATAGCCCATTATCTGTTTCGCTTAATGTTTGGTAACGCGAAGAATATGGCGAATCTATTTACGTGCTCAGGTAAGTAATATGGGTGCAACAATACAGCTTTACCTGCTGATACCCAGTCTTATGTTCCTATTTTTTACTGGATAAGTACCTGAATCCGAATTCTAGAGTGCGCTAATGACCCTAAAAGAATTATTAGGCTGCTGCAACAGGCTCTGCCTCGGGTGTTAAATCAAGACGACGCAATTTATCCGCTTTAATAGCTGTGATTCCCACCACCAACAGCGTCATCACACCACCAAATATCACCGACGGGACAACGCCCATAAGTCGGGCTGCCGCTCCCGACTCAAAGGAACCGATTTCGTTGGAAGAACCGATGAAAATGTTGTTCACGGCCGAAACGCGGCCTTTCATATGCTCTGGTGTGAAGGTATGCAGCAGCGTAGAGCGCACGATAACTGAGACGGAGTCGAACGCCCCGGTAAGAAACAGCAATACCAACGACAGCCAAAAGTTGCGCGATAGCGCGAAGCAGATGGTCGCGACGCCAAAGCCCCCACGGCCCACAACAGCTTGCGCCCGGCCCGGCGCCTTAAGGGGAAATACGTCATCAGCACGGCCATCAGCACCGAGCCCACAGCCGGGGCGGCGCGCAAGTAGCCTAGTCCTTCGGGGCCCGTACGCAGAATGGTATCGGCGAAAATGGGCAACAGAGCTACGGCTCCGCCAAAGAGCACCGCAAACAGATCGAGCGATAATGCCGCCAGCACCAGCTGGTTGCTAAAAATAAACTGCACGCCTGAGAGAATACTTTCCTTTAAATCCAAGCGCTCACCTTCTATCGCGGGCAGGGCGCGGCCCGCAATGCTACCGTACAACAGCAGGGCCATCGCCATCAGCACCGCATCAACGCCGTAAGCGGTATTGATACCAGCCTTGGCAAATAAAAGCCCCCCAATGGCTGGACCCAGCACGGCGGCCGCCTGATACGTGGTGCTGTTCCAGGTAATGGCATTTGATAGCCGCTCGCGGTCGGGGATAAGCTGGGGCATAAAGGAAAAAAGCGCTGGCCCCAGAAAGCCGCGTGCAATGCCACTCACGAATATGACAGCGTACAGCGGCAGCGTATAAAACTGATCCTTTGCCAGCAGCCACGACCCAATTGGCCGGGTGAGCATAAACAGCGTCACGGAGCAGAAAAGCAATACCGTGACGGCAGCCACAATAATATTCTTGCGCCGCACCGAGTCTGCCACGTGCCCGGCGTACAGCGACACCACAATACTAGGGATTGCTTCGGCCAAGCCAATCAGGCCTAACGCCAGAGGATCATTCGTGAGCTGAAACATTTGCCAGCTCACCACCACGCCCTGAATTTGGGTAGCGACGGTCATGCACACGCGAGCTGACAGCAGGCGCCGAAACTCGGGCAGCCGCAGGGCGGCGTATGGATCGTGGGGCCCGGCAGAGGAAAGAACGGACATAAGAGAAACGCAGGTCGAAATCGGACTTAAAGGTAGCGCAACCCCGCTGGAAAGCAGGGTTACCACGCACCGACCTCGGCTTTATTAGTGAGTTGGCCCTAAGTACAAAGGGCGTTCAGAATTGGTTTTCACACAGTGGGTGCATGGTGAGCAACAGAACTGCTGGTATTCAAACCTTGGGGGGCTTTTTTCGTCTGGCTGCGCGCTATTGTACTTAATCCGGGTGGTGAAACAAACTCGTATTAGTATTTTAGAGGAATCCGGCTACCATAATTCAGTTGGCCAAGCGCATATTTTAACGGCAGAATAATCGGGTTTTGTTTGCTCAATCTGGTTGGCGGCAGCATTACGGTGTTATTATTGCTCATCAGTAAACCTACTTACAGCCTGTATTTAGGGCGTTTGTAGTAGTTACTTTCATTTGTTTTGAAGAGTTAGAAATAATAAATACTTGATTTACAATATTTAATAATTTGTTTCGAGGCGCTCAGAAAAAATATTTTAACAGATTGTTTATCACGTTGTATTTGGTCAACTAGTTTTATACATTTGACTCACCCAGTTATCTTTTTATAAGAATTTTCTCTTTCACCGGCAACCTGCACTATTTGACTTAAAGCTCTACGTTCTCTTAACCCGTAGCCTTTATGGAAACCATGCAGCCGAGTGATTCCGCGTTGATTTCGCTCTACATTGCCGGCAAAGAAGATGCATTCGCTCTCTTGCTGGAGCGGCACAAAGCCCGCGTCTTCACTACTATCATGCTCATCGTGCGCGATGAAGCCGTTGCTGAAGACTTACTCCAAGACACCTTTATAAAAGCCATCCACACCATGAAGGGTGGACGCTATAACGAGGAAGGAAAATTTTCTTCCTGGATTTGCCGCATTGCCCATAATTTGGCCATTGACTGCTTCCGCCGCGAAAAACGTAAGCCTTTATTGAGTCTTGATACAACAAGCCACGCCTTTAATTCGTTGGCTTTAGCGGAAGAGGGCGCGGAAGCGACCATCACCCGCGAAGAGACCCATGCCCGGTTGCGCGAATTAATTCAGGACCTGCCCGCGGCGCAGAAGGAAGTGCTTGTGATGCGTCATTATGGCGATATGAGCTTTCAGGAAATCGCCGATGCAACGGGGGTCAGCATTAATACCGCTCTGGGGAGGATGCGCTACGCGCTTATCAACCTGCGGAAAAAAATGGCCGCACAACCCGTTTTCTATGATCAAAACATTTACCCACGAGAAGCTGATCCGGTACGTGTACAACGAGTTGCCGGATAAGGAACGCCAGGAAGTAGAGCAAGCCTTGGCGCACGATGCTGAGCTGGCCGCCCGCTGTGCCGATTTGCTGCTGGCTCAGCGCTGCCTCACCAGCTTGCAACGCGGTCCCCAGCCCGCAACGACCCAAGCCATTCTACAATATTCGCGCAACTTTCTGACGCCGTCGTAGAAGAGAAAAGGAGGGAATGAGTAACGAGAGTAGCGTATTTTGCTGCTTTATTACTCATTCCCTCTTTTTTATGCGCAAGGCTGAACGGTTTCGTCGCTTTCTGGACTATTTCACCACGCACTTCCCGGAGCCGCAAACGGAACTACAGTATTCCAATCCGTACGAGCTGATTGTGGCGGTAGTACTCAGCGCCCAGTGCACCGACAAGCGCGTAAACCTGGTGATGCCCGAGTTGCTGCGGCATTTCCCGACACCGGCCCACTTAGGCGCGGCAACAGCCGAGGAGGTCTACCCGTTTATCCGCAGCGTTTCCTACCCGAATAACAAGGCGAAGCACTTAGCTGGCTTGGGAAAAATGCTGATGGATGAATTTGGCGGCGAAGTACCAAGCACCATTGAGGAGTTGCAGCGCTTGCCGGGCGTTGGCCGCAAAACGGCCAATGTTGTGGTTTCCGTCATTTATAATCAGCCGGCCATGGCAGTGGATACCCATGTATTCCGGGTGTCGCATCGGTTGGGGTTGGTCAATCGCTCATCTACTACGCCGCTGGCAGTAGAGAAGGATTTGGTGCGCTATACTCCCGAAACGCTGATTCCGAAGGCTCACCACTGGCTGATTCTGCATGGCCGCTACATTTGCGTAGCTCGCCAGCCCAAATGCGCTGTTTGTCCCCTCACCGATTTCTGCAAGTATTATGCAGAGCATTTTGGCTTGTCTGCTCCTGATGGCCCCGGTTCGTTAACTGAGCCAAAATTACCCCCCAGTATCACAGATAACGACGCTGCGGGCACAACATAGTACATAAGTAGTCCTAGTTAGTATTAGATCTCGCATTTTCCAACACTTTCTGTACATCAGCGGCCATCACCTTTCTATCAAAATGTAGTAAGGCAGCGGTTCTACCTCTTTCTCCGGCTTGTCTCAGAATTGCAGGCTTAGCTAACAGCTCACTCAGACATGAAGCCAGCATGGTTGCGTCGCCGGCGGGCGTGTACCAGCCACACGCATAGTCTTCGACCCACTTTCTTGTCCAGCCATTGTTCGTGACAACTACGGGGGTACCTACGGCAAGGCTGTCATAGAATTTAGCGGGCGAATTCGCATCCAATACGGGCAAATCCAAGAAGGAAACTATCGACACTTCAGCCAACTTAAACCACGTAAACACGGCATGGCGGGGTTGGGGGGCAATTAAGCGAATACTAGGGCATCGGGCTGCCGCTGCCTGAATCAGAGGCTCGTGAAAGCCGTGCCCCATAAATAGCCAGGTAATATCCGGGTGGCTGGGGGCCATTTTTTCGGCCGCGGCAACCAACGTCGGGATATCATTGGCCCGCCCGAAAGTGCCGGCATAGAGCACCACCCGGCGGCCTATCAGGTCTTGTTCGCGCCGCAGATTAGCAACGGCCGCGTCGGTGGCTGCCGCAGCTAAGTGAAAGTCGGTACCGTTAAGGACAGTGGTTATTTTAGCTGTGTTAATTCCCAACGCCTCTATATAGCCTGACATATCCGGGGATAATGGCAGAATGTGGCTGGCACTGGTATAAAGCCCTTTCTCTAAAGCAAATAGCCGTCTTTGCGCTATCTTATTCGGCACGGCGCCCATGGCAATCGGGAAAGAAGGCCACAAGTCCTGCACTTCAAATACCCACGGCACCCGACGTAGTCGCGCTACTCGCGCGGCGGCCCAGGCAGCCGTCAGCGGCGTTGATATTCCCCAGATAACATCGGGCTTGTCCAAGCGCAGGCCTTCGCGCAGGGCGTAGGCGGCATATTGCCCAAAAGCTAATGCCCGCCGCCCGACACCCATCTTATTATGATAGGGAACGTCTGCGGCTCGCATTTCTACCCCATCCGGCACCCACGGAAACTGTTGGGTAAGGCGCTGTGGCTCCCACGTGCGCGTCGTTATTAGTGATACGCGGTGCGTGCGGGCTAAATGCGCCAGCAGCGTGTAGTGCCGGCTGGTAGCCGGACAATCGGGGTTGGTGTGATACTGGCTGAAAACCGCGATATGCACTTCGGCAACTAAATTCTAGCTTCTTACTCTCTTCGTATGAAATAAAATAGCTTCTGTTTTAATCTACTTCCGCTTTGGCCGATAACGCGACTCATTGAGTATAGCCTGCGGATCTTTCTTGGCCATGAGTTGAGCTAGCGTCACGTTTGGGTGCGTTTCCATGTATTTGCGCACAATCTGCCAGCCTACCCAAGCGCCAATACGACCGGGGGCCGTTTTTGCTATTTCGGGCACGTTGGGGCGCTCACTCACGTATTTTTGAATAGTAAAAGGGCTGTTATTATAGAGCAGTTTTTTTTCAATAAAGTGAGCCCACACCTTACTCTCATTGAACTCCAAGCCAGCCAATTCATCGGCGGTGTAGCCAATGAGCACCGAATCGGGAGTGCAGGGCAGCACTTTTTCGCTGAAGTACAGCGACTTACCCAGTTGTATCATCTCGCCCAGCATGGTTTGCTGGTTAGCAGGCAATGGCTGGTTGTATTTGCTGGAAATGGCCTGCGCTACGGTTGGTAATAAATGAGCAGGTGTATAGCGCCGCAGGATGTAGCCGGGTACGTTGGGGCGGTAGCTGGCTTTGGGCCCGACGAAGAAGTCGAGGCTGAGCACCATCAGGCTGTCATTTACGAATAAATCCTGGCTCAGGCCGCTTACAAACGTCTTTACAGGCGGCACCCGGAAATTCGGAAAATAGTAGCGCACGTGCTGCATCATCTGCTTTAGCTCCGCCTGTAGGGTGTCGGTGCTAGAGAATTCAGCCTGCGTTTCGCGGCCTAGCTTCTGCAAACCCGGATTGGTAGCTAAGCGCGTAAGTGTAGCAGCCAGAGCCGCATCGGAGGGATACTGCCGACGCTGCAGAAACTGGTTGGCCAGCAGCGGGTTGCGAGCCAGAAACTGCCGGGCCTCTGCTTCATTTTTGATTGCGAAGAATGATTGCTCCAGCCGCTCGACTTGTACGGGAGCCTCTATCTTGGCTACTTCCGGATTTATTTCGCAGGTATTGGCCTTTTTGCAGCCAGTCAGGAGCAATAGAGTACCCAACCAAATGGCAAAACAGGTACGCAGAGGGGCAGATTTGTGATACACGGTTCTATCTTTGGGACGAAAATAGCCAAAACGAAACGCCAGCCAGTCAGCTTTCGTGTTTCAGGTGTCGTTTTATCCGTTTAATTATGAAAAAAATACTTTTAGCCCTGCTCCTGCTCGGTGCTACCGCTGGCACAGCCTCTGCCCAAGTCGAAATCGGTATCAAGCTTTCCCCTTCCATCGCCTATTTGCGGGCAGATTCACCGGGTGTAAGTAATTTTAAGTCAGAGAAAAGTAAGCTAGGTATTGGAGGCGGTTTGGTAGTGGATTACTTCTTTGGCCAAAACTACGCCTTTGGTACGGGCTTACAGCTTACCAGTAAGGGTGGCACCATTTCCTACAGCGGATTCGACTTAAACAATGAGCAGAAGATTAGCCTGCAATACCTGGAAATACCGCTAACGGTAAAGTTGTTCACCAACGATATTACCACTGATACAAAGCTCTACTTTCAACTGGGGGGCAAAATTGGTGGCGTAGTAGCGGCTCGCATCGACGGCGACAAGTTCTACCAAGGGAATGAAAGGTCCCGCAAGCACTTTATTATTCCTGATGCAGCTTTACTTGGCGGCTTCGGAGCGGAATATCAAGTGGGCCAGAGCACGAAGGTATTTGCTGGCCTCTCGTATCATCATGGTCTTGCTAACATAGACCGCTATTTTGACAACGATGTTACTATCAAAAACGGGGAAGTAGCGCTTGACTTAGGTATCAAGTTCTAATCGAGCCGAAAAAAGCCCCCAGCAACATCTTTTGGGATGAAGATATTGCTGGGGGCTTTTTCTGTTAAAAACGATCAAGCGCCGATTCCTTGCACGAAAAAGCCCGCCTTGCTCATCCAGAGCGAAGCGGGCTTTCTTCTTGGTCAGGGGCTTTTCGCAGAAAAAACCGTTTGTCCTTAATCGATAATCTCTATTTCGCGGTCCTGGAGGCGGGCCATGGCCGCTGCTGGTGAGTGCAGCTCGATGTCTTCGCCCCGTTCGTCCTCGATGCGGTAATCCGTGAGGCCAAGGCTGGTGTCCTTGGTCACTTTTACCCACTTATAATATTTCAAGTACCACTTCATCTGCTTGGAAACCAAGCCTTTAGTATAGTACGCGTACAGGAAAGGGTGCACTTGCAGCGTAATGCCCGACTGGTTTTGAGTCACGAGCAAGTCTTCGATGCTGTTTTCAATCTCATCGGTGACGAGGATAGAAGCCGAAATCTTGCCGGTGCCGCCGCAGGTGGGGCACAGTTCGCCGGTGATGATGTTTTCAGCGGGCCGCACGCGCTGCCGCGTGATTTGCAGCAGCCCAAACTTGGTGATAGGCAAAATCGTGAAGCGCGCTTTATCGTGCTTCATAATGTCCTTCACCGCATCCTCCACCTTCTTGCGGCTCTCCGCCGATTTCATATCAATGAAATCGACGACAATAATGCCCCCATATCGCGCAAACGCAGCTGGCGGGCCACTTCGCGGGCCGCCGACAAGTTTACGTGCAGGGCATTTGCCTCCTGGTCGCTTTCCTGGTTGCTCTTGTTGCCCGAGTTTACGTCGATAACGTGCAGGGCTTCGGTGTGCTCAATAACGAGGTAGCCGCCGCCGGGCACCGTTACGGTTTTACCAAACAGGGTTTTGAGCTGCTTCTCGATGTTGAACTGCTCAAACATCTTCACCTTACCGGTGTAGTGCTTCAGCAAGCCCAGCTTATCAGGAGCAATCTTCTCCAGGTAAGCCCGCATCTCCTCGTACATCGGCGCTGAGTCGACGGTGATGGCATCGAATGACTCGTTGAGCATGTCGCGCAGCATGGAGCTAGTGCGGCCCAGCTCGCCCAAAACCTTATCGCGCTCCTTTGCGGTGCGCAGGGTCTGGAAGAGCTGCTCCCAATTAGCTGTCATGCTCTGCATATCCTTGTCCAGCTCGGCCACCTCGCGACCTTCGGCTACTGTGCGGATGATGACACCGAAATTGTCGGGCTTAATGGAGGCGATGAGACGCTTGAGGCGGTCGCGCTCCGTGCGGCTGACAATCTTCTTGGAAACGCTGATGGTATTGGAAAAAGGTACCAATACAAGGTAGCGGCCCGCCATCGAAATATCGGTGGACAGGCGCGGACCTTTGGTCGATATGGGCTCTTTTACAATCTGAACCAGCAGCTGCTGGCCCTTTTTGAGCACGTTGTCGATCTTGCCGACTTTGTCGAGCGGCTCCTCAAACTGAAAGGTTTTCAGAGGCCCGACGGTAATTTTCTGCGATTGTACGCCTTTCACCCACTTATTCAGCGACAGGAAATTCTCGCCTAAATCGCCGTAGTGCAGAAAAGCGTCTTTCTGATACCCGATGTCAATGAACGCGGCGTTCAGACCGGGCATCACTTTCTTGACCGTACCCAGGAAGATGTCACCAACGGAGTAGTTGGTGTCGTTGCGGTCGAAATGGTATTCGATGAGCCGCTTGTCCTGGAGCAGGGCAATTCGTTCGCCATCCTGAGCAGAATTAATGATTAATTCGTTACTCAATGTCTCGGTAGCTTAACTAATCTCCCCAAAAGTGCCCGAATTTGCCCCCCGAAACCCACAAAGGGAAGCCAGTGCACCAAGGCACCAACTTCCCTTCCGAGCCACGGGGAAAGCATCAAACCAGCCACTCTCAAGGATACTAAATGAGAGATAAACGGACTTTGGTTGAAGCCTCAACCGTCCGCCAGCTAACCCCGCGGGGCTTACTTCTTCTTGTGACGGTTCTTGCGCAGACGCTTCTTGCGCTTGTGGGTGGCAATCTTATGACGCTTTCTCTTTTTACCGCAGGGCATGTGGTTGTGGTTTAAATGGTTGAATGACTTTATTCTTCGTTAGCTGATTTTTCATCCGCCGCTTCTGCTTCGTAAGCAGTAGGCTTCGGAGTCACAAATCTGCTATTTTATTCCAACTTGCTCAGCTCCTCATCGACGGAGGCCGCCAGACTTGGGTCGCTGCTTAAGCTTTTCGCTTTAGTGAAAGCCGCTCGGGCTTCCTCTTTAGCACCCGTTTGGGCCAAAGAAACGCCTAAATAAAACTGGCCGTTCACATTCTCCGGATTCACTTTTACAAGCTCCTGAAAACGCTCTACGGCTTTGTCGTACTGATTGCTTTGGATAGAGAGGATGCCCAGGTTATAGAGCGCCTTCTCGTTGCGTGGATTGGCAGCCAACACCTCGCGCAGTAACGTAACGCCCTGTACGGGGTTGTCGCTGGCCATGTAGGCCATACCGAGGTTGGTTTTAGCGTCGAGGTTATCAGGGTTGTTTTTCAACACCTTTTCGTACAGCTCCCGCGTTTTGGTGCTGAGCGTTTTGGCCCGCTCCTCTGTAGCTGCGAAGCCAAAAGCCTCGAAGTACTCATCAGCAGCCCGTTTCCAGGCTTGCTCACCGGGGCGGGCAATTGCGACCTGCTCGTAGTAATAGCCGGCGCTATCAAACTTAGCGATGGCCTTATACTTAGCAGCCAAGTCGGAGGCTACGCGCAGGCGGGCCTGCGGGTCGCGTTCTTTATTGAAGCGGGCAGCCAAATCTTTTATCTCGCGGCTTTGCTCAGCAGTAGCCTGCTGATGCGGCTGCTCAGGCGTAGCGCCCGCGGGTCCAGCGGTTTGCTCCTGGTCGCCCGAGGAAGCGATAGCCTTTGAGCCATTAGTAGCGGGGCCGCCACCGTCGCGGTTGGCCGTACGGGCCGCATCCTGACTCATCTCGCCTTTCCCTTCTTTAGGCTTCACCGTTACCTTGGGCAACAGAAACAACCCAGCCACCAGCACAAGGGCAATGACTAGTATGATTAACTGATGTGAGCGGGAACGTGACGCCATGCAGAAAAAGCAGGCCGCCGGGCTCCCGGTTACGGAGCGCCCGACGGCTAGCCGGCAAAAAAGTAAATGGAAGAAAAAGAAGGATTAAGCCTGAGCGGTTTCCTTAATTTTCTTGCTGTTTTTGATTTTGCCGATGAATGTTTTCGACGGCTTGAAGCTCGGGATAAAGTGCTCGTCGATGATGATCGACGTATTTTTAGAGATGTTGCGAGCCACTTTCTTTGCCCGCTTCTTGTTTACGAAGCTGCCAAAGCCGCGTACGTAGATATTGTTGCCGTCGGCCATCGAATCCTTTACTACTTTGAAGAAGGCTTCGACGGTAGCTGACACGTCTCCTTTTTCGATGCCGGTCTTGTCGGCAATCTCGGCGATTACTTCTGCTTTAGTCACGCTGGTAAATGAAATGTACTATGGAGAGAAAAAATATGCTGGGCAAAATATCCCGATTCAACACGTAAGCCCTTGCCCGGTAAGCTGTTCGCTTATGAATTGGGGCCACAAAGGTAGTTTGCTTTTTTGGTTTTGCAACATTATTTACTGATTCCACACAGCTCCGTCTTTCTTTCCTAAATTATTTATTCTCAATATATTGACTTCCCACTCTTCTGCTCTCGCCCACCCTTTCTTTGCCTCTGCTCTCCTCAACTGGTACCCGCGTCACCGCCGCGACTTGCCCTGGCGTCATACCCGCGACCCGTACGCTATCTGGCTCTCAGAAGTCATTTTGCAGCAAACACGAGTGAAGCAAGGTCTCCCCTACTACCTTGATTTCGTGACCACTTATCCTACTGTGCAGCAGTTGGCGGCGGCTCCCGAAGACGAGGTAATGCGTCACTGGCAAGGGTTGGGCTACTACTCTAGGGCCCGCAACATGCATCATACTGCCAAACAAGTCACAAGCGAGTTTGGGGGTCAATTTCCAGGCTCGTATGCGGGCTTGCTCCAACTCAAAGGTGTAGGCCAGTACACTGCTGCCGCCATTGCCTCTTTTGCCTACGATGAGCAGGTGGCCGTGCTTGATGGCAACGTGTACCGGGTCTTGGCTCGCGTGTTTGGCATCAGCGCGGATATTGCTGCGCCAGCCAGCCGCAAAGTGTTTCAGCAGCTGGCTGATACGCTGATTCCGGCGGCCTCACCGGCCGAGTTCAACCAGGCCATCATGGAGTTTGGCGCTATTCAGTGCACGCCAGTAAAGCCTGACTGTCTTTTTTGCCCCTGCAAGGTCAATGCTTTGCTTTTCAGCATGGTATGGTGCAGGAGCTGCCCGTAAAAAGTAAGGCTAAAGCAGCACGCACGCGCTATTTTCACTACATGGTCTTGCGCTACGATGATACGATCTACCTGCGTAAGCGCACGGATAAGGACATCTGGCAAGGCTTATATGACTTTGCTCTAACTGAAACTGACAGCCCCGATTTGCCCCCACCGACCTGCTCGATGCGGTGGAAGCTCTGGGGGGCAAATTGGACACCAGCAGCGTATCGGAACCGGCTTACGCGGCCCGGCATGTGCTGAGTCATCAGAAAGTGGAAGCGCGTTTTCACCCTGTTTGGCTGGAAGCGCCACTCCCTGTTTCCGCCCTGACGGCTACAGGTCTGGCCGCTTTCACTAGCCCAGAAATAGAGCAGTTACCCAAGGCCGTTTTGATCAGTAATTACTTGGGAAGACCCGGTTTTTAAGCCCATTTTGGCTTGGACGCCCCATGTCTTTTTTGTATCTTTAAAGGAATAGGAAGCAGCTTATTTTGCTTCGTAACCCCTTATTAATCAAGCTATGTCAGCAGGAGTGAACAAAGTAATCTTAGTTGGAAATCTGGGTAAAGACCCGGAAGTGCGCCACTTGGAAGGCGGCGTAAGCGTGGCCAATTTTACACTGGCCACCAATGAGTATCACAAGGATAAAAGCGGGGCCCGTATTGAGCGTACTGAGTGGCATAACATCACTGCTTGGCGCGGCCTGGCGGAGGTGGCCGAGAAGTATCTGCGCAAAGGCCACCAGGTATATATCGAAGGTCGCATTCGGACGCGCCAGTATCAGGACAAAGACAATCAGACCCGTTACATCACGGAAATCGTGGCTGATGAGATGACCATGCTGGGTGGTAAGCCCCACACCGATGGAGCCGCAAACCAAGTCACACCAGCTCCTGAGCCGCAATCCTTCCGTCAGGAGCCAGAATTAGACCAGTTACCATTTTAAAAATGCCCCCAGCGGGTGATACTACCCGAAAGCCCCGGCTTCGTGCCGGGGCTTTTGCGTTTCTAGGCTTCCGGATCGGACCGGTAGATTAAGACAACATCTTCATTTCCGCCTACCTTTGATTATCATCTTTGCATTGTTTCAAATGCCTGTTTTTCGACTTTACCACGGTTTGAGTGCGGTTCTGCTTTTTGTGGGGGCCATATTTACTTCCTGCACCTCTTCCGGGGGCGACTATACGCCTAAGCCTAAGGGGTATAATCGTATTGATTTGCCGCCCCATAGCTACCAGCAGCTCCCGGCGGGCCGCCCCTACACTTTCGAATACTCGCAGCACGCCCGCGTACTACGCGACTCGTCATATCTGGCGCAGCCCAACTGGATTAACATTTATTATCCAAAACTGGGCGCTAACGTGCAGATCACTTACACCAATGTGCAGCAGAATCCGAAGCTGTTTAATAAGATGATGGAGGATGCGCGTAAGCTCACCAGCAAGCACCAAATAAAGGCATCGGCCATCGACGAGAGCATCATGCGAACGCCGAGCGGAATGAAGGTGGCCGTATTTGAGCTAGCTGGTGACGTGCCCAGCCAGTTTCAGTTTTACACCACTGATAGCACCAAGCATTTTTTCCGCGGAGCGCTTTACTTTCCCATCGCGACGGCCAATGATTCACTTGCCCCGATCATTGACTATGTCAAGAAGGATATCGTTCAGATGCTTAATACCTTAAAATATCAATAACGTTTTGCTTAGTGAGCAATGCAGGGACCAAGGACGCAGTCATCTTACCTCGGCATTGCTCATTCCCATGAATGAGCAATTTCTTCAACACCAAAATAGAATATTTGCGGGGGTAGGTACCCAGCGGGCTCAACTTCTGCAAAAGGAGTTGAACCTCTTTACCTACGGCGACCTCATTCAGCGCTACCCTTTCCGCTACCTCGACCGCACTCAATTCTATAACATCGTCGATCTGCACGATGACCTGCCTTATGTGCAGGTGAAGGGTGTATTGCGCAACCGTGAAGTGTTAGGCGAAGGCCCTAAGCAGCGCTTGGTAGCCAAAATTGCCGACGAGAGTGGCGAGTTGGAGCTGGTATGGTTTAAGGGCGTAAAATACCTACAAAACGTCGTCAAGAATCATCAGGAATACATTGTTTTCGGTAAGCCGACGATGTTCAATGGCAAGCCGCAAATGGCCCACCCAGAACTGGAGGAAGTCACGGAAGCAAAGCCGGGTCAGAGCTTTTTGCAGCCCGTTTACAATACCACCGAAAAGCTCAAGAATTACCATCGCATTGATAGCAAGGCACTGGCCCGCATCGTGGCCGACTTGCTCAAAATTGCCCCCCGCACATTTCGGAGTCCTTATCGCCGGCCCTGATTCAGCACTATGCGCTTATGGGGAAGGCAGATGCGTTGCAGCAAATTCACTTCCCGCAGAGCCCTGAGTTGTTGCAGGCAGCACGGTTTAGGCTCAAGTTTGAGGAGTTGTTCTACGTTCAGCTCAAGCTGCTACGCCAGCGCGACCAACGCAAAGTAGAGCTAGCGGGCCAGATTTTTCGAGAAGTGCCGTCGTTGGTTGATTTCTATAAGAACCATCTACCCTTCGACCTCACTGGTGCCCAGAAACGTGTTATTCACGACATCTACAAGGATTTTTGCGCCGGCAAGCAGATGAACCGCCTCTTGCAGGGCGACGTGGGCTCGGGCAAAACCATCGTGGCCTTCATAGCCATGCTCATGGCCGCCGACAACGGCGCCCAAAGCTGCCTGATGGCGCCCACTGAAATTCTGGCCGACCAGCACTATGTGGGCCTTAAGGCTTACGCCGACCAGTTGGGTATAAGCATTGGCAAGCTTACGGGCAGCACGCGTACTGCTGAGCGACGGGTACTGCATGAAGCATTGCGGGCAGGCCAGATGCACATGTTAGTGGGCACTCATGCCTTGCTGGAAGACGTCGTGCAGTTCCGTAACCTAGGTCTGACCATTATGGATGAGCAGCACCGCTTCGGTGTGGCCCAGCGCTCGAAGCTATGGCAAAAGAACCCGCACGTTATTCCGCACGTGCTGGTGATGACGGCCACACCTATTCCGCGTACGCTGGCCATGACGCTTTATGGTGACCTCGATGTATCGGTGATTGATGAGTTGCCCGCCGGTCGCAAGCCCATCGTGACGGTGCATCGCTATGATGCTAATCGGTTGAAGGTGTTTCAATTTTTGCGCGACCAGATTAACCTGGGCCGGCAGGTATATATCGTGTATCCGCTGATTGAGGAATCGGAGACGCTGGACTATAAAGATCTTACGGACGGCTACGAAAGTGTAGCGCGTGCCTTCCCTGAGTTTCAAATCAGCATTGTGCACGGCCGCATGCGGGCTGAAGAGAAAGACTTCGAAATGCAGCGCTTTATTAAAAAGGAAACGCAGATCATGGTGGCGACCACCGTTATTGAGGTGGGCGTAAACGTGCCAAACGCCTCCGTGATGGTGATTGAAAGCTCTGAGCGGTTTGGCTTATCGCAACTGCACCAGCTGCGGGGTCGGGTAGGCCGCGGCGCTGACCAGAGCTACTGCATATTGATGTCGGGCTATAAGCTCAGCAAAGACTCGCGCACTCGCCTCGAAACGATGGTGCGCACCAACAACGGCTTCGAAATCGCTGATATTGACTTGAAGCTGCGCGGCCCTGGCGACCTGATGGGCACCCAACAGAGTGGCGTGCTCGATCTGCTTATCGCTGATTTAGCGAAAGATGGCCGCATTCTGAGCGAATCGCGGGCAGCAGCCCAGCAACTCCTCAGCGAAGACCCCAGTCTGAGCCGGCCCCAAAACCTCAACATCCGCCGACATATTGAGTCGTTGCCCGCAACGGCAGTAAACTGGAGCCGGATTAGTTAAAGCACTTTTAGCTAAGAAGCATAAAAAAAGCAACTAATGAGTTGCTTATCAAATAATTACCTTAATTATTGCTTACCTGTGCTGGTTCTTGCAACCACCACTGCTTGCCATCTTCCTGGGCAGCACCACCTTGCAGGGTAGCCTGACGCGAGAAGAAAGAGATCATATGCACAGGCAGTTCGTTAGCAGCAGCATCCTTAGCAGCAATATCTCCGGTAATGGGCTCTTTCACCAACTTACCAATAATGATGAGACTAAACAGTAATAAAAACTTTAGTAATGCTTTCATAATGAAGGTAATCTAATAAACGACTGCCGTAGAGGCGCACAAAGTTAAAGCCAAAGTTGGCAAAGAGGCAAGGAAACAAATGGGGAATAGTAGCAAACGTGATTTAGGAGGCTCAAAAGCGTTTTTTAATTTTTATTAATGCTTTTGTCCACCGTTTTTAAGGCAGCTAGCAGGAAGCGCTTATCGGTAATTTCATATTTACATACATTCCATCCACAAAGTAAGCATACTCGAATCCTGATACTGAACACCAGAATATTAAGGCTTCATCAAGAAATGATTACCTACTGTGTAGGTTACCCGACTGGTAGCGGCGCCATATACGAGATGCGGCTGGAGTTGGATACCTTTGATCCTATTTTTTTCTGATAACTATCATTTTTCCAACTTAACTGCCTTTCAACGTGCGATTTGCATTTCTTCATACCTACTGCCTTATCTGTGTTCTTAGTCTGAGCTTGACTGTACCGGCGCTAGGGCAACGAGTTAAATCAGTTGCTTTTAGCTATTTACCAGAAAAATCGGACGACCGCTATAACCAAAGGGTAGCCAAAAAGACGCTTCCTATGGCTGATGGCAGCTTTGTTATTCTGGCACACCGCACGGCTACCGAATACGCCGTGGAGCGTTATGACAAAGAGCTAAAGCGCTTATGGTCAACGCCGCTGCCGCTCACTGCCGAAGAGAGCATTGATGGTTTTGGGCAGAGCAGCCAGCAAATCACGGTGCTTATCTACCGCAAGGATGGGGCAACTCAAAGCTTAGCAGGGCAAGCCTTTGAGCTGGCCACCGGCAAAATTGCCCCCCAGAAAAAGCTTACCGAAACTGCTGCCCGCAACCGTAGACCCGGCGCCGCATTCTCCCTTGATGGGACCAAAATCGTGGCGTGGCAATACGTCACCCGCGACCAGCAGATTCGGTCTATCAGCGCCAGCGTGTACAATGAGAAGCTAACCAAGCTGAAGGACCGTGTCTACAATTTTCAGGATCTGGGGGGCTTTTTCTCGACTACTATTCACATCGACAACGAGGGCACGCAGTATGTAACGCTGCTGAGCGACGATATGAAGAAGCTCACCGTGCGTCGTTACCGCAATGATAACGCGGACATCAAAGTTATGTCGGTGGCATTAGGCGGCTCCTTTGAGGGCAAGGCCGTAATGGTATTCGACGCCAAATTTGCCCTTCGGCCAGACACTACACTTTACGCCGCCGCTATTTGCACCGAGCGCCTGACGGGCCTTTACTACAGCCTGAAAGTAGTAAAGTTCGATTTCAAGGGCGAGGGCACGATGAAATTTGTCCCCGAGTTTCGCTTCAAGCCCGAATACCTGGCCGAAGTCAACAAGGCGACGCAATCCACGGCCAAGCGCCTGGAAGACGTGTACCTGACCGACTTGCTATTCACGGAGGAAAAGCAGATGATAATCGTGGCGGAGAAAAAGTATGAGGAGGGCGGCGACGCTTCGCCGGTTCATGCCCGCGAGCTACACCTGTTTGGCTACAATGAGTTTCAGCTACCGGAGTGGCACAGCATCATCGATAAAAAGCAGGTGGCCTCGCCTGCCGAAGCCTTTGCTGGTATCGGCTACCGCGTGGGCGTTTTTGGCCCCGAGATTCATATCCTAACGCAGGAAAAACTGAAAGGCAAATCGGACCTGTACCTGCGCCGGGTGAACGCGCAAACCGGCGTAGTGCAGCCAGCTAAAGGCTTGGGCCTCAACGTAGCGAATGATCAGCAGCTGGCTTATGTAAAAGATTTTACGGCTTGGCTCGACCCCAAAACTATCGTAGGGGTGAGCCGGCCCAGCAAGAAATCAGCCGCCCTGCAACTCAATAAAATCGCGGTGAAGTAGATACAGATATATTGAATAAAAAAGCCCCCAGAATGTATCTGGGGGCTTTTTTATGCTTAACAATCTCTGTCAACTAGTACACGTACTCGTTTGCCTCAATCATCGCGGCGGCGATGCGACGGCGGGCTTCTTTGGTATTGAATAGCTCCGCTTTAGTGAAGCGCTTGAGGCCGGTAGCCAGCAGGCGCTGCTCGTCGCCTTCGGTCATGGCGGCAATAGCATCTTTTGCCGCTTTGGTTACGGAGTCAATCGTGTCGGCCAGATACACACGGGCAATATCGATCTGGTTGGCCAGAGCAGCTTCGTTGCTCAGACTGATTTCCTTCTCAACCCGTAGCAGCGTGCTCTCGGCCGTGTACACCTTGATCGACATGTCGGCGATGTTCATCAGCACTTCCTGCTCTTTGGCCAGGGAGTTCATGTACTTCTGAACGGCCGTACCGGCTACCATCAGGATTGCTTTCTTGAGGTTGGCAATGATCTTCTTCTCGGCGCCAAACAGCGAATCGTCAGCTTCGGCGAAGTCCGGGATGGCCAGCAGTTCCTGCTGCACCGCTTGAGCGGGGCCCATCAAGTCGAGCTCACCTTTCAGCCCCTTTTTCAGGATCATATCAACGGCCAGCATGCGGTTGATTTCGTTGGTGCCCTCAAAAATGCGGTTGATGCGGGAGTCGCGGTAAGCGCGGTCCATGGGATAGTCGGCTGAGAAGCCGTAGCCACCGAAGATCTGTACGCCCTCGTCGCACACATAATCCAGCACTTCCGAGCCTTCTACCTTTAGCATCGCGCACTCCACGGCAAATTCACGAGCGGCACCTAGCAGCGCTTCGTTCGTTGATTTGCCCTGGCTTAGCAGCTCCTGCTCCATACGGTAGATGTCCATGCCGGCGCGGTAGATAGCCGATTCGGCAGCGTACACGCGGATAGCCTGCTGGGCCAGCTTGTGGCGAATAGCGCCGAATTTAGAGATGGGCAGCTTAAACTGCACCCGCTCATTAGCATACTTAATGCTCAGGTTAAGCGCCATTTTGCTGGCGCCCAAGCAGGCAGCAGCCAGCTTAATACGGCCAATGTTCAGGATATTGAAGGCAATTAGGTGGCCTTTGCCAACCTCACCCAGCACGTTCTCCTTTGGCACCGTTACGTCCGACAGGAATACCTGGCGAGTGGACGAGCCGCGAATACCCATCTTGTGCTCCTCCGGTCCGAACGTCAGCCCGGGTGTGTTGCGCTCGATGATGAAGCCGGTGAATTTGTCGCCGTCAACCTGGGCGAAAACGATGAATACCTCCGCAAAACCAGCATTGGTAATCCACATCTTCTGACCATTCAGCACGTAGCTCTGGCCGTCTTCAGTCAGGATGGCCTTAGTTTTGGCCCCCAGCGCATCAGAGCCCGAGCCAGGCTCGGTGAGGCAGTAGGCACCAGCCCACTCGCCGCTCGTCAGTTTGGGCAAATACTTCGTTTTCTGCTCCTCGTTGCCGAAGTACAGAATAGGCAGCATAGCAATGCCCGTGTGCGCCGCAAAGGCTACCGGGAAAGAATGCCCCCACCCACGCCTTCCGTCACGCGCAGAGCCGTATTAAAGTCCATGTCGTAGCCGCCGTACTCGGCGGGCATCGACACGCCGAACAAGCCTAGCTCACCGGCTTTCTTCATCAATCCAGCCATCAGGCCTTCCTCGTGGTTGTCGAGGCGGTCCAGCAGCGGGTACACTTCACTAGTCACGAAGTCCAGACAGGTCTGGTACATCATATTTTGCTCCTCGGTGAATTCAGCGGGCGTAAACACATCTTGCGCATCCGTCTCTTTGATGATGAATTCACCGCCTTTTCTGAGTTTGTTTGATACTTCCATGACTATGTGAGGTTGAGAGTTGAGGTTAATTCAATGAGGGTAAACAGCAATGAAACTATTAGGCTTGCCGAGCATTAGGGGCAACACATCCCTTTGATTTCACTACCGAAATATACAAAAATATGTTAGGCTTGCCGAGTACTTAGCGGAAAGAAAACCCCGTTCGGTTTGGGGCTTTCCTTCCACTTATAGAAACAGGATATCTTCCTGTCAAGTTCTGATTCTGGGCTACTTCAGCAGCTCGTAAATACCAGCTACGCCTTGACCACCGCCTACGCATGCAGTCACCATGCCGTACTTCTTGCCCCGCTCGCGCAGTTCGTCGAAAAGCTGAATGCTGAGCTTGGCGCCAGAGCAGCCCAGCGGGTGACCCAAAGCAATAGCTCCACCGTTCACGTTCAGCTTGTTTTCATCGATACCAAGTTCCCGAACCACCGCGATAGACTGAGAAGCGAAGGCCTCGTTCAGCTCAATCAGATCTATGTCATCGAGCTTCATGCCGGCTTGCTTAAGCGCTTTTGGCACGGCCTTGATGGGGCCCATACCCATGATGCGCGGGTCAACGCCTTCGGCGGCGTACGTGATCATGCGGGCAATCGGCTCCAAGTTCAACTCCTTCACCATGCGCTCCGACATGACGATAACGAAAGCAGCGCCATCGGAAGTTTGGGATGAGTTGCCGGCTGTAACGCTGCCACCCGCCGCGAATACTGGACGAAGACGGGCCAGTGCTTCCACCGAGGTATCGGCCCGAGGGCCTTCGTCGGTGTCTACTACGTAAGAGCGCGTTTTCTTCTTGCCTGAAGCTTGATCGAGATAAGTCTCTTCGACCGTGATGGGCACGATTTGCTTTTTGAATTTGCCCTCCTTAATGGCTTTGATGGCCTTCTGATGGGAATTGTAAGCAAACATATCCTGGTCTTCCCGGCTGATGCTGTAGTCTTTCGCTACCGCTTCAGCCGTGAGGCCCATACCCAGATAGTAGTCCGGGTTTTTCTTTACCAAGTTGTAGTTAGGCACTGTTTTCCAGCCCACGGTCGGTACCTGCGACATATTCTCAGCGCCACCGGCGATGATGCAGTCGGCCATGCCGGCGGTGATTTTACTGGCGGCCATGGCAATGGTCTCGATGCCTGAGCCGCAATAGCGGTTCACTACCAACCCCGGTACGTTTATGGGCAAAGCCAACAGCGAAATCATCCGGCCGATTTGCAGGCCTTGCTCGGCTTCAGGTACCGCGTTGCCCACAATCACGTCATCGACGCGAGTGGGATCAAGCGCGGGCACGGAGGCCATCAGGTGTTTGATAACTTCAGCGGCGAGGTCATCGGTACGGGTGAAGCGGAAGCCGCCGCGGGGGGCTTTTCCCACGGCCGTACGGTAACCAGCTACGATATATGCAGTCATTAGTGTAAGTCTTGAGGAAAGTGATAGAGTTGAAACCAGCTTCCGGCGCTAGTTTCTCAAAGGCTTGCCAGTAGTGAGGATGCTCTGAATACGCTCCAGCGTTTTCCGCTCGCCAGTCAGCGACAGAAAAGCTTCACGCTCCAGATCCAGCAGGTACTGCTCACTGACTTCCGTGGGCTGCGACAAGTCGCCGCCGCACATGATGTATGCCAGCTTATTGGCAATTTTCACGTCGTGCTCCGAGATGTAGTTGCCTTCCTTCATGGCATATACACCACTCATAAACATGCCCAGCGCGCCTTTACCGTGTACCTTGATGTTGGTTTTCTGAACGGGCATGGTATAACCAGCATCAGCCAAATCAAGCGCCTCGGCTTTTGCTTGGGCAATAAGCCGCTGGCTGTTTACCACAATTTCGTCGCCACGACGCAGGAAACCCAGGTCGAATGCTTCGGCAGCAGAGGTAGATACTTTGGCCGTGCTTACCGTTACAAACGTGTTGCGCAGCAAATTAAATTCCGGCTCGCCTTCCTCGTATTTGGCTGCGGTGCGCAGAGTCATTTCTTTAGTGCCGCCACCGGCCGGAATCACACCTACCCCGAATTCTACCAAGCCCATGTACGTCTCAGCGGAAGCTACCACCTTATCGGCATGCAGGCAGATTTCGCAGCCGCCGCCCAACGACAAGCCGTGCGGCGCCGTCACGACGGGAATGCTAGAATAGCGCATCCGCATCATGGCGTTCTGGAACTGCTTGATCATCAGGTTCACCTCGTCGAACTCCTGCTCGATGGCATACATGTAGAGCAGGGCCAAATTGGCCCCCGCCGAGAAGTTAGGCGCGTCGTTGCCTACTACCAAGGCGCGGTAGCCAGCTTCGGCCATATCCACCCCTTTCATCAGGCCCTGAATAACATCGGAGCCGAGGGTGTTCATCTTGGAATGAAACTCAACGCCTAGCACCCCGTCGCCGAGGTCGTGGACGCTAGCACCGGCGTTTTTCCAGAGCACTTTGCCCGTTGCCCGCAGGTTGTCGAGAATAATGAAGTTCTCGACGCCCGGAATGGGCTGGTAGCTCTTGCTTTCGAGGTCGTAGTACTGCTTGGCGCCGGCTTCAGAAACTTTGTAGAAGGAAGTATGGCCAGCGGCCAGCATCTCCTGCACCCAGGCGGCGGGCTGCTTGCTTTCAGCCTGCATCAACTCCAGGCCCTGCTGCACACCTAGCGCATCCCAGGTTTCAAACGGACCCATGTCCCAGCCGAAGCCAGCCCGGAGCGCGTCGTCAATCTTGTACAGCGAATCGGTGATTTCGGGAATGCGGTTGGTGACGTAGGCAAACAGGCCCGCGAACATCTTGCGATAAAACTCGCCCGCTTTGTCTTTGCCGCTGGCTAGCACCTTGAAGCGAGGAGCTAACTGCTCGATGGTTTTGGTCAGCTCCAGCGTGGCGAACTTCACCTTCTGGCTGGGCTGGTACTCCATGGTGTTCAGGTCGAGAGCCTGAATCTCAGATTTGCCCCCGCGCCTTTTACTTTCTTGTAGAAGCCCTGACCGGTCTTGTCGCCGAGCCATTTCTTCTCGCCCATCTGCTTCAGGAAGTCGGGCAACTCGAATACGGCTTTGGCTTCGTCATTCGGCAGGCCTTGGGCGAGGCCGTTGGCTACGTTAATCAGCGTATCAAGCCCTACCACATCGGAAGTGCGGAACGTAGCCGACTTGGCGTGGCCGATAACCGGACCAGTAAGCTTATCGACTTCCTCCACCGTCAGGCCCAGCTGCTGCATGATTTGCAGCACATCCATGATGGCGAACACGCCCACGCGGTTGGCAATGAAGGCAGGCGTGTCTTTGGCTAGTACCGTGGTTTTGCCCAGGTACAGGTCGCCGTAGTGCACCAGAAAGTCAACCACGGCCGGGTCGGTGGCCGACGTCGGAATTATCTCGAGTAGCTTCAGGTAGCGGGGTGGGTTGAAGAAGTGCGTGCCGCAGAAGTGCTTCTGAAAATCATCGGAGCGACCTTCGGCCAGCAGATGAATGGGAATACCCGACGTGTTCGACGTGATAAGCGTGCCGGGCTTACGCACTTTTTCTACCTTTTCGTAGAGGCTCTGCTTGATATCAAGCCGCTCCACTACTACCTCAATAGTCCAGTCGCAAGTGGCAATATCCTTCAGGTTATCATCGAAGTTACCGGTCTTGATGCGCGAGGCGTCCTGCTTGCGGTACAAGGGCGACGGGTTGGAAGCCACCGCCGCCTGCAACGAGGCATTCACAATGCGGTTGCGCACGGCGGGGTTTTCCAGTGTCAAACCCTTGGCTTGCTCCTCGGGCGTTAGCTCGCGGGGCACGATGTCGAGCAGCAATACCTGAGCACCGATGTTGGCGAAATGGCAGGCAATGCGCGAGCCCATCACGCCGGAGCCGAGCACGGCCACTTTCTTGATAGTTCGATTCATAAAGCTGAAACAGGTAATCTGTTGGCAAAAAATAGAATAGGTAGAAGGCAAAACGCCCCAAAAAAGCCCCCTAGGCGGAGGTAGTTTCGGGGCGAAGCGGCTTAGGTGTGAAGTCGTCGAACAGGGATTTGCTTTCAATCATGGCGTTGATCTGGCCTATCACCTTGAAAAGCGTGTCCAGCTGCGCCTGCGGAATTTTCTCCCGCACCTTCTGATTGAAGTGGCGCACCGTCTGGCGCGAAATCTCCTTGCCGCGCAGGCCTTCTTCAGTCAGGAAGATGCGCACGGAGCGCTTGTCCTGAGTGTCGGCTTGCTTGTAGATGAGGCCACGCTCTTCCATGCTGCGCAGAATACGCGTGAGGCTGCGCGTCTCCAACCCCAGCAGGGGGCAATTTTGGTGGCGGGAGTGCCATTTTCCTGATCAATATTCAGGAGCACGAAACCGATGCTGGTCGTGATGTCGTGCTTGGCAGCCTGCGTATTATACATGCGCGAAATGGCATGCCAGCAGACTTTAACGTTATAATCGACGGTTTCTTCGGGTTTCATCGGGGAGAGGATGTCCGGTAAACATACAAAGAATATGTTAGGCTTGCATACTACTTTGCGATAAAAAAGTTGTGCCCCGTTGTGTTCAGTAATGCGCCCAAGCAAAACGGCCCCGCTATTTTATTAGCGGGGCCGTTTCGGTTAGCGAAGCGCGTTCTGATGATATAAGCTCTCAATCAAATCCCGATTATTCTCGGTAATGGCTTTGCGCTTCACCTTCATCGTGGGCGTCATCTCGCCGGTTTCCACGGTCCAGAGATGATCCATGAGACAGATTTTTTTGACCTGCTCCCACTGCGCGAATCCTTTGTTATAGCCCTTCACTAGGTCGTCATACATATCCACGATTTTAGGGTCCTTCACAATCTCTTGGTTAGAGGTAAAGGGGACATCGTGGCGCTTACACCAGTTCTTGAGCTCATCAAACGAGGGCACCACCAGCGCCGACGGAAACTTCTGGTCGGCGCCCACGACCATGGCCTGCTCAATCAGCGGCGACTCTTTCAGCTTGTTTTCGATGACCTGAGGGGCAATATATTTGCCCCCGAGGTCTTGAACATCTCCTTTTTGCGGTCCGTTATCTTGAGGAAACGACCATTCACAAACTCGCCAATGTCGCCGGTATGAAACCAGCCGTCTTCGTCGATTACTTCTTTAGTTAATTCGGGCTTGTTGTAGTAGCCTTTCATCACCGAAGCCGACTTGGTAAGGATTTCACCGTCAGCAGCAATTTTCACTTCCGTATTGTCAATCACGGGGCCTACGGCGCCGATGAAGTTATTCTCCCGCTCGAAGCCGCTCACGGCAATTACGGGGGAGGTTTCGGTGAGGCCGTAGCCTTCCATCACCGGAATGCCCGCTGCCCAGAACACGCGGGCCAGCCGCGGTTGCAACGCCCCACCGCCCGACACGATGCACTTCAAATTGCCCCCAGCGCCTCGCGCCACTTGTTGAAGATGAGCTTATTAGCCAGTGCTAGCTGGGTGTTGTAGAAGAAGCCCTGATTTTTCTGGGTGTCGAACTTCAAGCCCAGATCAAGGGCCCAGAAGAACAGATTTTTCTTCACGCCTTCCAGATCGTGGCCCTTGGCAACTATCTTATCATATACCTTCTCCAGCAGGCGCGGCACGGTGGTAAAAATCTGCGGCTTTACCTCGCGCAGGTTGTCGGCAATGACTTCCATACTCTCGGCGTAGTAAATGCTCACGCCGTTGATCATGTACAGATACGTCACCATACGCTCAAAAATGTGGCAGAGCGGCAGGAAGCTCAGGGCTGTATCATCCTTGGTAACGGGCACCGAGGGCTGCGAATTGCGGCAGTTGCTGAGCAGGTTGTCGTGGCTGAGCATCACCCCTTTCGGGTTGCCGGTAGTGCCTGAGGTGTAGATGATGGTCATCAGGTCGTCGGGCTGCACGGCGGCTTTCAGCGGCTCCAGATCGGCGGGGTTGCCCTTCTTACCCATAGCCAGCAGCTCATCGAAATGCCGGGCACCTTCTACTTTGTCGAAGGTGAAAATGTGCTGTACTCCAGGCAAGGCAGCTGTGGCCTCTTTCACCTTGGCGTACAGACCTTTATCGGACACAAACACGGCCTTTACGCCGGCATCGGTGAAGATGTACTTATAATCTTCAACGGTAATGCTGGGGTACATGGGCACACTCACGGCCCCAATTTGGGAAATACCAAAGTCGGCCAGCATCCATTCCGGACGGTTCATGGAGATGATGGCAACCTTGTCATCTTTTCCGATTCCCAGCTGCTGCAGCCCCAGGCTTACCTGATTGGCCGCTTCACTTACTTGCTGGGTGCTCATCTTTTGCCATTCGCCATTGACTTTGGCGGCCAGGCAATCAGATTTCGGATATTTCGCAAGCTGGTGAGGCAGAATATCAAACGCGCGACGAACTTCCATTTAATAAGAGCGAAAGGGTGGGAAATACTGGTTAAATAACTGGATTTTTTCGCGGAAAGCCAACTACTGTAGTGTGATTGAAACGCTGGGGGGCAAATGTGGTGGATGGCTGACACGATTTGCGTAATTTCGCCGGCCTGCCTTGCTTTTGCCCGATGAATCTGGCTATCTTCTTTGATCCGCTCCCTGAGGAGCTAGTACCCCCGCTCATTGCCCCTACCACGCTCGGGGCACATCTCACCTGCTTTCTGGATACGTTTCCGGATTGGCGGGATGCTGACATGGCCATTATCGGCCTGAACGAGTGGCGGGGCAGTACGGCCGGCGCTCCTGCCAGGCACGGAGCCAACGCCGTGCGCCAACGTTTCTACCAGTTGCAGAAGGGCGCGGCTCCGCTTCGCCTCACCGACCTGGGCAACCTGCGCCCCGGCCTTACCCTCGAAGATACCTACCGACGCCTGTGCGAGATAGTGGCCACGCTGCTCGAACACAACACGGTGCCCATCCTGTTGGGCGGCAGCCACGATCTGGATTACGGGCAATTTCTGGCTTACGAAACCCTCGATAGGGCCGTCAGCTTTGCCACCGTGGATGCCCGCGTGGACATGGCCGAGCACGACTCGGCCGCCGCGGAGGACTCGCATCTGCGGCGTATGCTCATGCACGAGCCTAGCTTTCTGTTCAACTTCGCCCAGCTGGCGCACCAGCAATATCTGGCGACGCCGGAAGTATTGGCGGCGCTGGAAAAGCTGCATTTCGAAACGTTGCGGTTGGGCGCTGTGCGTACGGATGTGCGCCAGGCCGAGCCGTTACTGCGGCAGGCCGATTTTGTGAGCTTTGATGTAGCCGCGTTGCGCTGGCAGGATGCGCCGGCTTATTCGCCGGCCAACCCTTTCGGCTTGACCAGCGAGGAAGCAGCACAGCTTGCCTGGTACGCCGGCCACAACGACCAACTCAGCAGCTTCGGCCTCTACGGCTACCGCCCCGACCACGACCCCCACGGCCTGGGCGCCGCCACCCTGGCCACCATGCTGTGGTATTTTGTGGAAGGATTTTATCATCGGCGCGGCGAAACTGATTTCCAAAGCACCCGCTTCAAGCGCTACGCCGTGGGGCTGCCCGGCACACCGGCCAAGCTGGTTTTCTACAAAGCCAAACGCACCGAAAAGTGGTGGCTGGAAGTGGAAAGTCTGGCCGATAGTGCCATTAAGCGAGTGGTGCCGTGCAGCTACGAAGACTACGTGTACGCCGCGCAAGGCGACTTGCCCAACCGCTGGATTCTGACGCAAGCGCTATTAGGCTAATCCTATTGGGGTATTGTCACCGCTTGATTAATATTATACCTCCCTATTGCTCTGCATGCATCCTATTTTGCCCTCAACAACCCAACATGACAGCTTACCAGAGTACACAAAAGCTCAGCTAGCGCTGCGTAATGGTCAAGACCGGGACGAAATATGGGTTTGTTATGAGGGGTTGATTTACGATGTTGGTCGGTCCCGGCTCTGGACGCGCGGCAACCACTACGGCCACTGGGCCGGCCAAGACTTAACTGACGAGCTGCACCGCGACGCTCCTCATACGGCCCATGTTTTTGATAAATTCCAGGTGATTGGGCGCCTAAAAATGCCCCCCAACCTCGTCACTGCCAACCAGACTGGCCGGTAACCGTAAGCGCCGTCATTCCACCCACCTATTCTGCCCTCTGCCATGAACTCCACCGAAAGCGCCTCCCTTTTCAACAACCTTGAAACCCTTTCCACGCACGATTTGCTAGCTGGCATGAACAGCGTCGACCAGACCGTGCCACAGGCCGTCGCTAAGTCGTTGCCCCAGATTGAGGCGTTGGTAGATGCTACTGTGGCTTGTATGCAGCGTGGGGGGCGTTTATTTTATATCGGTGCGGGCACGAGTGGGCGGCTGGGTATTCTGGATGCGTCTGAGTGCCCGCCTACTTTCGGGGTACCGCAGGGGTTGGTTATCGGCATCATTGCCGGTGGCGACACGGCTATTCGCCAAGCGGTAGAAAATGCCGAAGATGACCCTGAGCAAGCCTGGAAGGACTTGCAGAAGCACAGTATCAACCAGAACGATATGCTGGTAGGCATTGCTGCCTCGGGCCGCACACCCTATGTTATAGGAGGCTTGGAGCAGGCCCGGCGTCAGGGTATTGCCACGGGTTGTATTGTCTGCAATGCGGGCTCTTTGGTAGCCGCCGCTGCCGAGTTTCCAGTGGAAGTCGTGACGGGGCCGGAGTTCGTGACCGGTAGCACGCGCCTGAAAGCGGGTACGGCGCAGAAGCTGGTGCTCAACATGCTCACCACTGCTACCATGATTCGGCTGGGCAAAGTGAAAGGCAATAAAATGGTGGATATGCAGCTCAGCAACTATAAGTTGGTAGACCGCGGTGAGCGCATGCTTATGGATGAGCTTGGCATCGAACAGCCTGAAGCTGCGGCGCTTCTGCAACAGCACGGTTCGGTACGGGCAGCGCTGGCGGCTCATGCCAATCAATAACGGGAGTTAGTAGCGCTGAGCTCTGCTTTATACCTGGCCAATATTTTTGAGCGGTGTATGGAACAGAACGTCCGGTGGCACGTTTCTATCAAAAAACAGCCGCCTTCCCGTGCATACCATCGAGCCGCATTATAATTGGATTGAGCAGTATTCGGCCTCCGAAGACCCCCGCTCGCCCCTGTTCGAGGCCGAAAACAGCCTTGATTCCTTCACCAATACGATTTATGGCTATTACATTCACCCTCAATGGGATAGCCTGGAGTCGGACACCTTATTCCTCAAAATCCTCTTCGTAGATTATGAGCAGGGTATTGCGGTTATCGAGTTTATTGGTGAGTGGAATGACGCCATTGAGAACGATGTGATGCAGCTCAAGCGCAACATCATTGATCTGATGGTGCACGAGGGTATCCGCAAGTTCATCCTCATCGGGGAAAACGTGTTCAATTTCCACGGCTCCGACGACTCTTACTACGAGGAATGGTTTGAGGATGTAGAAGATGGCTGGATTGCCGGCGTCAACTTTCAGGAACACGTGCTGCGCGAGATGCGCCAGTACAACATCGACAACTACGTAAACTTCGGCGGCCAGCTTGATGAGCTGCCGTGGCGCACCTATGAGCCGCGCCGCCTTTTTGAAGTAGTAGACAGCATGTTGCAGCGCCGGCTCAATTGAAAAAGTATAACCAATAAAAAAGCCCCCAGAACAAGTCTGGGGGCTTTTTTTGCGCTTGTGCGCTACTCGAACTAGTGAGTAGTGGTAGCAGCAGGAGTAGTAGTAGAAGGCGTTGCGTCAGCAGCATCTTCCATAGCATCAGCCGAGTTCTCAGCAGCGTCGCGGGTCGAGTCAGCAGCCTCTTCCATAGCGTCAGCCTTCATTTCGCCAGACTCTTCTACGTTCTCAGCAGCATTCTCAGTAGCGTTTTCAGTCTTCGTGTCGCAAGAAGCGAAAGTGAACGAAGCAGCAGCAAGGGCGAGGAACAATACTTTTTTCATGATCAGGATAAATTAGAGAGGGGGGTTGAAAAATCAATTTTGGGTGAATCTCACTTCCTTCCGCAAGCGGCTTATTAGGAGATTCACAGCTTTATACCTCAACCAGCAATAGGTAACCCAACGGGACCAAGAATTTAATTAATTATTCATAGACGATGGTACTTTTAATCATTACACCACATAAAAAAAGCCCCCAGATATACTCTGGGGGCTTTTTTCGTGTGATCAGCCAACTCAATAAAATTGATAATTGCTTACCATTTAACCTTAGAATATAACTGATCTGGTTGGATAGGTGATTATTTCTTGCGGAAAATAATACCGATTGGCACACCCGTAAAGTCGAAATGCTCGCGCAGACGATTTTCGAGGTAGCGGCTGTAGCTGTCCTTCACGTACTGCGGCAGGTTGCAGAAGAAGGCAAATACCGGGTTGTGCGTGGGCAACTGAGTCACGTACTTGATACGCACCATTTTACCCTTCACCGACGGCGGCTGGTGGGCCTCAATCTCCCGTAGCATCACTTCATTCAGCTGGGAAGTGGGCACCTTCTTAGTCTTGTTATGATACACCTGCACGGCCGTTTCGATGGCCTTATGCACGCGCTGCTTGGTAAGCACCGACGTAAAGATGATAGGTGGATAGCTGATCGGAGCAATTTTCTCCTTAATCAGATCCTCAAACTCCTTTACGGTATTCGTCTGCTTATCCTCAATCAGGTCCCACTTGTTTACCACAATCACAATTCCCTTGCGGTTGCGGTCAGCCAAGCCGATGATGTTCACATCCTGCGCCTCAATGCCACGGGTGGCGTCGAGCATCACGATGCACACGTCCGACTCCTCCATGGCCCGAATAGAGCGCAATACGGAATAGAACTCAATGTCTTCGTGTACCTTATTTTTACGGCGCAAACCGGCCGTATCTACCAGAATAAAGTCGTTACCGAAGGCATTGTAGCGGGTCTGAATAGCGTCGCGGGTAGTACCGGCAATATCGGTCACGATGGTCCGCTCCTCACCGAGCAGCAAGTTGAACAGGCTGGATTTGCCCACGTTGGGCCGCCCCAGAACCGCAATTTTCGGCAGACCAGCATCAGGCTCCTCTTCCCATGGATCGTCGAAGTGGCTTACGATAGCATCGAGCAAATCACCAGTACCGGAGCCGTTTTGGCTGGAAATGGTGAAGATGTCGCCGTCGCCAATGCCCAAGGAATAAAATTCACCTGCCGCGTGCGCCCGAGCGTTGGTATCTGCCTTGTTAGCAACCAGATAGATTGGTTTTTTGCCCTGATAACGACGCATCACGTTGGCAAACTCCTCATCTAGGCCGTGCAAACCAGCGTCTACATCTACCATGAACAGGATTACGTCGGCCTCGTCAATGGCCAGCTTCACCTGCTTGCGAATCTCTTCCTCAAATACGTCGTCGGAGCCGTGCACGTAGCCGCCCGTGTCGATAACGGAGTAGTACTTGCCGGTCCAGTCGCCGTAGCCGTAGTGCCGGTCGCGGGTTACGCCGCTTTCGTTGTCCATGATGGCCTTACGCTGGCCAACTAAGCGATTAAAAAGTGTGGATTTGCCCACGTTGGGCCGCCCCACAATAGCGATGGTATTCTTCATGATACGATGCCCCAGCCGCCAGTCCGACCTACGTCTGGCAGTGCCCGGGGATATTAAGTGAAAGATGGTCGGACTTGATTTTAGAGGTGAGCAGTGTGAAACTGCTTCCTCTTACTTATTTATTGATAGCCAAACCGGCTCAACGCTTTCGGGTCGGTGCGCCAGTTTTCGTTGACTTTTACGTGGGTTTCTAGGAACACCTGCTTGCCGAAGAACTTCTCCATTTCTTCCCGCGCCCAGGTGCCTACTTTTTTTAAAGCTTCGCCTTTGTGCCCAATAATAATTCCCTTCTGACTCGCCCGCTCCACATAAATCGTGGCCCGGATGCGAATAATTTTCTCGTCTTCTTTGAACTCCTCTACACCCACTTCGCAGCTGTAAGGGACTTCTTTTTTATAGAGCTTGAAGATTTTTTCCCGAATCATCTCGGCGGCAAAAAAGCGCTCCGGCTTATCGGTTAGCTCGTCTTTGGGGTAATATGGCGGGTGCTCAGGCAAACGCTCCAATACCAGTTCCAGAACACGCTCGGTGCCTAAAGCATTCAATGCTGATATAGCTAATACTTCGGCGGCGTTGGGCAGCTGCTCGCGCCAGTAGGCAAGTTTGGCTTCCACTTCCACCTGCTCGGCCTGGTCAATCTTATTAACCAACACGATTACCGGCGTTTCGGCCCGGCGCAGGCGCTCCACTACGGGCTCTTCGTCATGCTTTTCATAGATATCCGTGACGAACAGAATCACGTCGGCATCTTCCAGCGATGAATACACGAAGCTCATCATGGCGTTGTGCAGCTCGTATTTGGGCTGAATAATGCCGGGCGTATCGGAGTAGACGAGCTGAAAATCGTCGCCGTTCAGGATGCCCATGATGCGGTGGCGCGTCGTCTGGGCTTTGCTGGTAATAATGCTGAGCCGCTCGCCCACGAGCACATTCATAAGCGTGGATTTGCCCACATTGGGCTTGCCAATGATGCTTACAAAGCCGGCGCGGTGCGGTTTAGGTTCGGGATTCACGAGGATGCTGCTGAAAATGAGGCTGCAAAGGTACGGCTTTCGTACGAGTGAACCGTGGTGTCCAATAGGTTAGGTATCAGAATCAGGCTGCCAGACTTTTAGTCCGATTATCTGTTCCTACTTTACGCCTTCCTAGTTAGCGCAAACCATTGGGGTTCTACCTTTGTATTGCGTCCGACGTTCTGTACTGTTTATGCCTGAAAATGCCCCCAGCGCCGTATCGGCGTTTTACTCGTCAATCTTGGTACGCCCGACTCGCCCCAAACCAGCGATGTACGCCGTTACCTCAACGAATTTCTCACTGATGGCCGCGTAGTAGATATGCCGGCCGCTGTGCGCTACCCCTTGTTTCAGGGGTTGGTAGTGCCGTTGCGAGCCCCGAAATCGGCCAAAATATACCAGCAGCTCTGGACCGAGCGCGGCTCTCCCCTGCTCTTCCACGGCCTCGATTTGCAGAAACTGGTGCAAGAGAAGCTGGGCTCACAATACGTGGTGGCCTTCGGGATGCGCTACCAGAACCCCAGCATCGAAAAGGCGCTGGAAGAGCTGCGCGAGGCGGCCGTCGACCGCATTATTGTGCTGCCGCTGTTTCCGCAGTATGCTTCGGCCAGTACGGGCTCAGTGCAGCAGAAGGTGATGGATATTGTGCGCAAGTGGTGGATAGTGCCGAGCATCAGCTTCATCAGCTCCTTCGCCGATGACCCAGGCTTTATCGACACCATTGTGGCCTTAGGCAAGGCTGAAATGGCTAAGCGCGACTACGACCATATCGTGTTCAGCTACCACGGAATTCCGGAGCGCCACGTGCTGAAAGGCAGTTTCAACGGCTACTGCCAGCTGGGCAAATGCTGCAATACGTATAATAAAAACAACCGCTACTGCTACCGCGCCCAGTGCTTCGCTACCTCGCGCCTAGTGGCAAAAGGCCTAGGATTAAGCCCTGACCAATATACTGTGGCGTTCCAGAGCCGCCTGCAAAGCCGCCTCCGCGACCCGTGGCTACAGCCCTACACCGATGAGGTTCTGAAACCGCTGCCCGCCAAAGGCTTCAAGAACGTACTGGCTTTTAGTCCCGCATTCGTGGCCGACTGTCTGGAAACCACTATCGAAGTTGGGGAAGAATTTAAGGAGCTGTTTGAGGAAGCTGGCGGCGAGCATTGGCAGTTGGTACCGTCCCTGAATACCCACCCGCTTTGGGTAAACGCTGTGACGGAAATGATTCGCCATAATTAACCTACTCTACTGCTTAAAGACCTAACCTCTATGCCCGAATAGCCAGTAATTATTCGGGCATAGAGGTTTTTAGCGCCTTAATCAAGCACCAACAGGACGTTTGCGATACTATTGAGTATGATTGGGTTGACGCTAGCTATTTCCTGGGAGCAGATATGGGAAGTGGTGAGCAGTGCCCAGACGTTCTACCTATTTGTGGCTATTGGGTTCGTGGCCCAGCTCCTTGATGGGCTACTAGGTATGGGCTATGGCGTGGTCACGGCTATCAGCCTGATGTCGTTGAATATGTCGCCGGCGACGGTGAGCGCGAGCATTCATACGGCTGAGATGTTTGCCAGTGGCGCTTCCGGCTACAGTCATTACCGGCGGGGCAACGTTAATCGGCGACTGTTCAAGGCGTTGCTGGTGCCGGGAGTGCTGGGGGCCGTAAGCGGGGCCTTGCTGCTTTCTTATTTTGGTCAGCATTTCTCCGCTTGGGTAAAGCCCACGTTAGCAGCGTATCTATTACTTCTTGGATTGCGCATTTTGCGACAGGCTTTTCAGCAGCCGGGCCCTTCTCGTCCCGTAAAGCATATTGGCTGGCTGGCCGGCGCGGGGGGCTTTTTAGACTCGTTTGGCGGTGGCGGCTGGGGCCCCTTGGTTACCAGCACGCTGCTTATGCGAGGGCGCGCTCCCCAATATGTCATTGGCTCCGTCAGCCTCACCGAGTTCTTTGTCACCTTCGCCAGTGCGCTTACCTTTTTTACTACTCTTGGCTTTTCGCACTGGCAGGTAGTACTGGGGCTGATTGTGGGAGGTATTGCGGCGGCTCCTTTGGCGGCGCGCCTTGCCGGGAATCTGCCCGTTCGTTGGATGCTCGCGGGTGTGGGCCTGATGGTTATCGTCTGGAGCCTTTGGACTCTTTACAAGGCCTTTGGCTAATCAACGCTTACGCCACCTAAAAAAGCCCCCCAGAGTCAGCTAAACAATGTTTCCGTGCTGGTCGCGCTTACGGAAGGCATTTAACTCAGCAGGCCGCCGATTCTGGTAGAAGCGCTGCTCATCGTAGGAAGGCTGATTGTAAAAAGCCGCAGAGCCGGCTTCAGGCAAAGGCAGCTTCAGGGCCCGTAGCATGGCCTCTTCGTAGTCGCGGCTAATTTGAATCTCGGAATAAGGCGGGTACTCCATTACCGATTCCATCGTCAGGGCTGGTACAAACACGTTATCACCCTCTTCGTCTAGGGCAGCCACGCCAATGGGCAGTAGAATATGGCGCTCGTTTTTGTTTAAGCGCAAATTGCTGCTCAGCTCAATATCGAGGTAGCGCACCTTCAACGCATCTTCCTCAACTATTAGCTCTGCTACTTCGCCAAATTTCTGTCCGTCGGCGCCGCGCACGCTCCAGCCGCGCACATCGGGGCTGCTATCTGCTACTTCAAACTCAGTTAAGTCGCGCAGACGCCGCAGGTGCATACCCTCAGCGGGTGGAATTGGGGCAGAAGTTGTTTCCATGGTTAAGCGAATGAAAGTCAGATAGATAAACAACGGTGATCCTGGGAAAACCCGTTGGACTACACTGGAAATGAAATCAGGAAGCAGGCTTACTTAATGTGCCAACCACATCGGCGGCCCGCACCAGAAACTCCTGTACCGCGGGCACTTCCGCCTCGGTAATCTGATTGGGCAACTCGTCAGCGCGCTGTACCAGTTCTGCAACAGGGCGCGCCAGGGCGGGATAAGCTTTTTGCTGCATTGCCTGCATTAAAGCAGCCGCTGCCACCAAACCCGGCCGTATACCGGCCTGGGAGGTCTCGCTCAAGCGGCTGGTGGCACTGGTCAGGTCGTTGCGCTTCTCCGTAATGTTGCTGTCGCGCAAGTCGTTGCGGTCAGTTAAGTCAACGAGGGTAGCTGTGAGCAGTTGGAGGCCACGACGCGCGTAATCGGGAGTATCATCCTCATCAGCCGCAAACCGAGCCAGCTCTTCGGCTGATGCCGGCGTTTCTTCAGCGGCCATATCCGTTACGGCTTGCGTGCCGCCATCGGCGGGCGGAGGCGTAGCGCGCGCTTGTGCCTCGGCCTCAGCATCTGTTGGGGCAACGGCGCCAGTTGCAGGCGGAGCAGTAGCGGTGGGCTCCGAATCGGCGCGCAGCAGGAAGTAAGCTCCTACGGCCAACGCCGCCAGCACCAGCAACACCAGCAGCCACGGGCTGAACGAGTTCTTTTTGCGTTGAATATTTATCTCAGCCATAAGTCAGGTTAAAGCAAGTCTGTGGAAAGCAGTACGGACGGCAGCCAAAATAGGTACTGAATGCAGCTGGCAGCCATATGCAGGGGCGTTAAAGGCACGTATTAAAACATTGTAATACATAGCTTTAACGCACCGTTTAGTTATTATTACAGAAGCAAAATAGCCCCCAGACTGGCCTGGGGGGCTATTTTATTTATATAGAACGCGCCACACTTAAGCCGGCACTTTCCGGTACATCTTGGCTAATTGCTCCACGGCAAATTTTACTTCCTCTGCCGTATTGTACTTACTCATGGATAAGCGGATAGCCCCACGCTTGGGGTCACAGTTTAGCGCGCTTAATACGTGCGAACCCGCGTTGGCGCCGCTCGAACATGCCGATCCTCCCGATACCGACACCCGATTAATATCGAGATTGAAGAGCAGCATCTCGTTGATGTCCGAAGGCGGCAGGCTTACATTCAATACCGTATACAGGCTCTGATCGGCGTCGGCGGAGGTGCCATTGAACTGCACATCCTCAATTTCAGCTCTTAGTGAGGTTATGAATAAGTCTTTCAAGCCCTGAATATGACGCTGGTGGTCCGCCATGTCCCGATAGGCAATTTCCATAGCCTTGGCCAGACCCACAATGCCATATACGTTCTCCGTGCCAGCCCGTACGTTGCGCTCCTGAGCGCCGCCATGAATAAGCGGCGTAACCTGCGTACCGGAACGGGTATAGAGGAAGCCGACTCCTTTCGGGCCGTGAAACTTATGCGCCGAACCGACCAGGAAGTGCGTTTTTAGCTGCTGCACGTCATGGCGATAATGGCCCATGGTCTGCACCGTATCCGTATGAAAAACCGCGTCGTGCTGCTGACATAGCTCAGCAATAGCCTCGACGTCGTTGATGTTGCCTATCTCATTATTGGCGTGCATCAGACTCACAAAGGAGCGCGGGTGCGCGGCCAAAAGCTCAGCCAGATGCTCCATATCAAACCGGCCGCGCTCATCGTGGCGCAGGTAGCTCAACTGTATATCACCGCTTTTTTCCAGCGCCTGCAATGTATGCAACACGGCATGGTGCTCTAAGGGCGAAGTAATTGCATGACGCAGCCCCAGCGTACGAATACTCCCGAAGGCAGCATAATTATCGGCCTCAGTGCCACCCGAGGTGAAGGAAATCTCTGCCGGCGCCGCATTTATCAGATGTGCAATGGTTTTGCGCGCATTCTCGATAGCTGCCCGCACCTGTCGCCCATGACCATGAATGCTGCTTGGGTTGCCGAAATGGTTTTGCAGAAAGGGCATCATAGCCTCCAGCACCTCGGGGTCGAGAGACGTGGTAGCGGCATTATCGAAATAAACGGCTTGCTGAGACATGAGGGCTAAGAGGTGAGTGCGGAAAGGGGAGAAGTGAGACTCGTCGGAGGCTCATACAAAGCCATAAAGTACAGAGAGTCTCACTTCTCACCTCTCCGTACTCATGTCTACTTTTATGCTTTCGTTGAGAGAATCTCTTTGATGTCTCCGATGATCTTGTTGGCCAGATGGTCGGCGGTAGCATTCGACTCAGACTCCGCGTAAATGCGGATAATGGGCTCCGTATTGGATTTACGCAGATGCACCCACTCTTTATCAAACTCTATCTTGACGCCGTCGATGGTATTGATGGGCTGCTTGGCGTAGCGCTGCTGCACCTGCTCCAGAATCTTGTCGGTGTTGATGTCGGGCGTCAGCTCGATTTTGTTTTTTGAGATGTGATAATTCGGATAGGACGCCCGCAAGCGCGTCATCGTCAACCCAGATTTCGCCAGGTGAGTCAAGAATAAAGCAATGCCCACCAACGCGTCGCGGCCGTAGTGCAACTCAGGGAAAATGATACCCCCGTTGCCTTCGCCCCCAATAATGGCGTTGGTTTGCTTCATCATATTCACCACGTTTACCTCGCCTACGGCAGCGGCGGCATAATTGCCCCCAGGCGCTCCGTCACGTCGCGCAGGGCGCGGGTACTGCTCAGGTTACTTACGGTGTTACCGCCACCGTTCTGCTTGAGCACATAATCGGCCACGGCTACCAAGGTGTACTCTTCGCCGAACATTTCGCCGTTTTCGCTTACCAGCGCCAGGCGGTCCACATCGGGGTCAACCACAATACCAAGGTCATAGCTGCCTTTTTCGAGCGCCCGTGCAATATCGCGCAGGTTTTCGGGCAATGGCTCGGGGTTGTGGGCGAAATCACCGGTAGGCTCACAGTGCAGCTTCTCAATTTTTTCAACACCCAGCGCCTCCAGCAACATAGGCACAGCCAAACCGCCGCTGGAGTTGACGCAGTCAATTACCACCCGAAAGTTTTTGGCGCGGATAGCCTCTGCGTCTACCAGGGGCAAGGCCAGCACGGCTTTTACGTGCTTTTTAAGAAAGCTGGAATCAGTGCTGTATTGCCCGAGCTTATTTACCGGCGCAAAATTAAATTGCTCTGCATCGGCTAAGGCTAATACTTGCTGACCATCCTGTTCAGAAATAAACTCGCCTTTGTCGTTGAGCAGCTTCAGCGCGTTCCACTGCTTAGGGTTGTGGGAGGCAGTCAGAATAATACCGCCACCGGCTTTTTTGGCGGGTACCGCCAGCTCTACGGTAGGCGTTGTACTCAGGCCTAGATCTATTACGTGAATACCTAAGCCCTGCAAAGTGGCTGCTACCAGCTTGCTCACCATTTCGCCCGAAATGCGGGCATCGCGGCCAATAATGATGGTGTTGTTCTGCGTAGTGTCCAGTACCCACGTTCCGAAAGCGGCAGCGTATTTTACTACATCGATAGGCGTAAGCCCGTCTCCTGCTGCGCCTCCGATAGTGCCCCGAATACCCGAAATTGATTTTATTAGTGCCACAAGCAATGATTATTTTAAGTCGCAAAAGTAGACAAACGCGCTGCTTTCTCTATGAAAGTAGTTTTAGGACAACGACAATTTTTAGTCCTTAAATCTTTTTTCAACGTTGATGACCGAGCGTTCTTGCCTGCGCCATCACTACTCTATGCAGAAAGAGACCGTATATTTGATTTAATGGAAATGTCTTCTCCTTCACGTCGTCCCGAGCAGTTAGCTGCCTTTAGCCGTCTACTGGACGTGCTTGAACGGCTACGCGCTGAGTGCCCCTGGGACCGTAAGCAAACCATGCATAGCTTACGGCACCTCACTATTGAAGAAACTTATGAGCTCTCTGATGCCATCCTGCGCGATGACTTAGCGGATGTGCAAAAGGAACTTGGCGATGTATTTCTGCATTTGGCCTTCTATGCAAAAATCGCCTCCGAAAGTGGCCGTTTTGATATTGCCGACGTTTTGAATACCCAATGCGAAAAACTAATTTTTCGTCATCCGCACATTTATGGCGACACGCAAGTGGCGGATGAGGAGGAGGTGAAGCGCAACTGGGAGCAATTAAAGCTGAAAGAAAAAGGAAACACCTCGGTGCTGGGTGGAGTACCCGTATCATTGCCAGCGCTGGTAAAAGCCATGCGCATCCAGGAAAAAGCACGCGGGGCGGGCTTCGATTGGGAAGAGCCGGCTCAAGTATGGGAGAAGGTACAGGAAGAATTAGGCGAGTTCGGAGCCGAATTTGCCCCCAGAACGCTGACTCTATTGATTCGGAGCGTGCGGCGAGCGAGTTTGGCGACTTATTATTTTCGCTTGTAAACTTTGCCCGCTTCGCTGGAATTAACCCTGAAGAGGCTTTAGAACGTACCAACCGTAAGTTTATTCAGCGTTTTCAATACCTTGAAACAGAAGCCGCCCGCGACGGACACCAACTCACCGATTTAACCCTGGCAGAGATGGATACGTACTGGGAAAGGGCCAAAAAACTACCTGCGTCAACTACCTCCAAGAGCGGTGGGAAATAGCTTTTTTTTAAGTTGCACACCGTTTTAAACCGTTTAAACCCATATTTCATTTGGCGGCGCGCTCGTTTTTATTTAGGTTTGCCAAGCATAGACCTTCTGAGAAACTAGGCCCGCGCACGAGCAGACCCATATTTTATCTCCATTATTGGGGGCCAAATATGAGGGTGAGCGGGGCCGCCGTCGTCTTTAGGCTATTCTTTTTTCACCAAATACCCCATTCATTTTCTCCTTTACCTCTCAACCTTTCACTACCAACCCCCTAATCCTCCGGCACAATGGAACAGAAGAATGCCATGAACAAGAACGTGCGGCCTGCCGCCGCTACCGCTGCTCCTAAGGACGACGCGAAAGGCGGATCAGCGTTCGCCGCCATCGTAATTCCGTTGGCACTTATAGTATCGATCATCATCTACCAGTTCGTATTCGGAAACGGTGCTAACTTCCAAGGCGGTAATAACGAGAACCACCCACTTGAGGGCAACTACCTTGGCATCGTGTACAAGGGGGGCTTTATTGTACCCATCCTGCTCACTTTGTTCTTGCTCGTTATTACGTTCTCCATCGAGCGTTACCTGACCATCGGTAAGGCCCGTGGCACGAAGAGCATCGAGAGCTTTGTACGCTCTATCCGTCAAAAGCTGAACGTGAATGACATCACGGGTGCATTGGCCGTTTGCGACCAGCAGAAAGGTTCAGTAGCTAACGTGGTAAAAGCTGGTTTGCTGAAGTACCAGGAAATGTCGCGTGAGCGTGGCATGGACAAAGACCAGAAGATCCTGTCAATCCAGAAAGAGATTGAAGAATCTACTGCCTTGGAATTGCCTATGCTGGAGAAAAACCTGGTTATTATCTCTACTATCGCCTCGGTTGCTACTCTGGTAGGTCTGTTGGGTACGGTAGCTGGTATGATCAAAGCCTTCTCGGCTCTGGCACAAGCCGGTAACCCTGATGCTACTGCACTTGCTAACGGTATTTCGGAAGCTTTGATCAACACGGCTTTGGGTATCCTTGGCTCGGCGCTGGCTATTATTGCCTACAACTACTTTACGAGCAAAATTGACGAGTTGACGTACAGCATCGACGAGGCTGGCTTCAGCATTATTCAGACGTTTGCCGCTCAGCACGGCGAAAAGGAAACTTACACGGCATAAGTTGCGGTTAACGCACTAAAGCTTAGGCTTCCTACGTTTCTGAATTCAAACTAACTAAGCCAGAAATGCCTAAAGTAAAGCCCCATAGAACGTCCCCCTCGTTGGATATGACCCCGATGGTGGACCTGGCATTCCTGCTGGTGACATTCTTTATGCTCACCACCAAGTTTGCCCCCGAGGAAGTAGTGATGGTGGACACACCATCCTCTACTTCAGATCTTAAGTTGCCGGAAACCAACCTTATTACCCTCTCGGTAGATAAGGACGGCAAAACCTATTTCGCACTGGACAGCGAGCCTGCCAAAATCTTGATGCTGGAAAAAGTAGGTGCCAAATATGGTGTCTCCTTTACTCCTCAGCAAAAGAAGCGCTTCGGCCAAATGACCAGTTTTGGTGTACCAATCCAGCAGCTTGGCTCTTTGCTCGACCGTAGTAAGGAAGAGATAAAGACTGTCAAGCAGCCCGGTATCCCAACTGACTCTACGAACAATCAAATTATTGATTGGGTGATACAGGGAAGAGCTGCCAACCAACAGCTCTTCAAGAAGCCGGTTTATATCGCCATCAAGGGTGATAATAACGCGGATGTACCGACGGTTCGCAAACTTATCAAGTACATGCAGGATAAGGACATCAATCGCTTCAACCTGATTACTGATTTGGAGATGAAGCCTAAAACAGTAGCCGGAAACTAACTGATCGTAGCGAAATGGCAGAAATACAACAACAAGCCGACTCCGGCGGAGGTGGGAAGAAACGGGCTAAGAAAATGTCGACCAAAATCGACATGACACCCATGGTTGACTTGGCCTTTCTTCTTCTTACCTTCTTCATGCTCACGACTACGTTCAATAAGCCGAACGTAATGCAGGTAACGATGCCGGTAAAACCAAAAGAGGGTGATCCACCGTCCGAGATTAAATCGTCGAACGCGATGACTATAATCTTAGGTGAAGCAAACAAGGTGTATTACTACGAAGGCCTATTGGCTGACGACGTAAAACCTGAGTTGCAGGTCACTAACTACGGTGCTACCGGTGTTCGTAAGGTGTTACTTGATCGGATGCGCCGCAATCCGAATACTGTAGTGCTGATTAAACCAGCCAGAAAATCAGTATACAAGAACATGGTTGATATTCTGGACGAGATGAATATCACGAACCAGAAGAAATACGCACTGGTGGATATTTCGCCAGCTGATACTGTACTTATAACGAAGTCAGGGCTATGATGGATAATGCGCAATTGGCCCGTGCTTCCTTCGACGATATCGTCTTTGAAGGTCGCAACAAGGCCTACGGAGCGTTTGTGCTCCGTCGCTTGTATAGCAAGCACCTAACCCGTGCCCTTCTCATTGGCATCGCAATCTTTGCAGTTTTAGTAAGCTTCCCCATTGTTGCCCGCATGTTTGAGAACAGTCGGGAAGTTGAGGATGCGAAGAACTTGAAGGTGAATGAGCTAATGGAAGCGCCGCCGCTTGATAAAGCGGTACCGCCACCACCACCACCACCGCCACCAGAGGCGCCACCACCGCCACCGCCAAAGCTCTCCACAATTAAGTTTACTCCTCCCGTCATCAAAAAGGATGAGGAAGTAGTAAAGGAGGAAGAAATTCCGGATCAGGAAGAGCTGAAGGATAAGGTGGTTGCCACTGAAACCGTAAAAGGAAACACCGATGAGGTGGACCTAAGCGGTCTGGAAGGCGACGGAGATGCAGCAGTAGCTGAAGTAGTAGACACGAAAGTGTATACCTACGTAGAGCAAATGCCGCAATTTCCTGGTGGTAATGATGCTATTGTTGGTGCCATTCAAAAGGCCATTAAGTATCCAGCATTGGCACTGCGCAACCAAGTAGAGGGCAAGGTTTTCGTAAACTTTACCGTAAACCCACAAGGTGAGGTAACGGATGTGAAAATCACCAAAGGCATTGGAGCCGGCTGCGACGAAGAAACCGTTCGCGCCGTGAAAACACTGCCAAGGTTCGCTCCTGGTAAGCAGAATGGCCGTGCAGTAAGTGTATCATTTACTGTTCCGGTAACCTTCGCTATCAAGTAAATTTCTTGCTTTCCGAAGCTTAAAACCCCAAGTAACCGCTGTGTTGCTTGGGGTTTTTATTTGTGAAAATATATTGATCGGCATGCATACTAGTTGAAATATATAGAGCGTTGAGGGTTTGAAAGCCAGAGCGGCAGTAATGGGAAGTGGATATTATATGGCTTGGGTAATGCGCGTTGCAGCCTCCTTTCACCTTTTAGCCTATACAACCCATGAAAACCCTCAATCTCCTCACTGCTACCCTCGACGATATCGTCTTCGATGGTCGCAACCAAGCGTATGGCGCCTATGTACTGCGTCGTCTATACAATCGGCACTTGGCGACGGCCTTAGCTGCCACATTGGCCCTTTGCTTAGCGCTGCTTAGCATTCCAATCCTGGTGCAACGCTTAGCTCCGGCTATTGCATACGCTACGCTTCCAACCGAGCCCGGGATCATCGAGCTTGAGCGCGTTATTTTGCCCCCCACTCCACCTCAACCAATCGCTCCCGTAGTTACGCCCCCCCCAACACGCGCAGTAGTCGTGGAGGCTAATCCAGCTGATGTAATCGCAAGAGTGGTACCGGATGAGCTGGTTACGAATCCCATCCTGATGGAAGAGGTTGTTGGTGAAACTACTCCTCCCGGAGCTATCGTTGGTCCGGTGCCTATTTCTGGCAGTAATACTGGCCTCATAACCGATATCCCAAGTATAGGCACTGATTCGGGCCAGACTGCCGCTGGATCAGTTACTAAGCCCTTCCTAACGGCAGAAGTAATGCCCGACTTTGTAGGTGGCCCGGAGGCGTTGCGCCGCTATATGCAGCGCAATCTGCGCTTTCCGAGTCAGGCGGCAAGTGCTGCGGTTTCCGGTCGTGTGTATATTTCCTTTACAGTAAATGCCGATGGCACCATCTCAGATATAGCCGTGATTAAAGGCTTAGGCTATGGGACGGACGAAGAGGCAGTGCGCGTAATAAGTAAAATGCCCCCCTGGACGCCCGGACGCCAAAACGATCATGCTGTCCCCGTGCGCTACACAATGCCTATTACCTTCCAGTATCAGTAAAGAGGTTCCTGAGCGACGAGCAAGCTTAGATCAGTAAGAAATGCAGCTTTTTTAACACGCAGCAAATCCAGGGGGCAAATCAGTGCTTCCTGGATTTTCTATATCTATCTGGCCTTAAAATATCCAGGATGATATATATTTTGGGCTGAGAGGCGAACAATCTACCTACTTTTATACGTTAAGGCACTAACTGAATAATTTTTCCCGTTAGATCACGCTTATGTTGAATCGCGAAACCACAGATGAACGCTTAGGAAAGCGCGGCGCTAATAATGTAATGCGCTACTTTTCTCTGTTCATGGCCTTAGCTTACATTAGCTTGGGCATCTTTCTTTGGTTTGCCTCGCCTGAGGCATTTTCGTTGTCGCCGGCCGTACAACGCACCCTGGGGGGCATTTTTGTCCTCTACGGAATTATTAGATTTGTCCGCACCTATCAGCAACATTTCAAGAAATCCAATGATACTTCTGCGCGCTAATTGGCGAGCAGCCGGCACCTTGCTTCTGCTCTCCGGCTTACTCACAACAGGTTGTAATCAAGGCAATCCGGCTGATAGAGATACACCTACCAGTGGCCGTCTCAATATCAGTGTAGATGAAACGTTTGAGCCTATCATGCGCTCACAGGTTGATACGTTTCAGAAACTGTATAAATCGGCTACTGTCACGGCGGTTTATAAGCCGGAAGAAGCCGTCATGCAGGATTTGCTAGCGGATAAGGTACGTGCCGTAATTGTTTCGCGGCCGCTGACAGATGCTGAAAAAGCAACATTTAAGCAGCAAACCATTACGCCTCGCGTAACCAAAATTGCTACTGATGGCCTGGCTATTATTGTGCACCCAAGCAACCCTGACTCGCTGCTGACACTAACCCAGCTTCGGGCTATTTTCACGGGTCAAACCCTGAAATGGACGCAGGTGAGCGGCAAAAAAGGACTAGGGGATATTAATGTGGTATTTGATGCGAACCGTTCCAGCACCACCCGCTATGTTCAGGACTCAATAACTCAGGGAACCCCTTTAACGAAACGGGTGTTCGCGGCAAAATCGAACCCTGAACTCCTCGATTACGTTGCTACGCATCCCGACGCAATCGGCGTGGTGGGTGCCAACTGGATAAGCGACCGTGACGACTCGTCGGTGCAGAGCTTTTTGCAAAAGGTGCGTGTAGTGGGCATCAGTGCTCTCGACAATCCTAAGTCACCTGACGATTACGTACAGCCATACCAGGCTTATCTGGCGCTCAAAACATATCCTTTGCGACGCGAGCTGTTTGTTATCAACCGAGAGGCAAGGACGGGACTCGGCAGCGGATTTGCTTCTTTTGTAGCTGGCACTAAAGGCCAATTGATTATTTTGAAGTCGGGACTGATGCCGGCCACAGGCCAAACGCGTATCGTGACAACTTCAACCAAGTAGACTTTAAACTCTTTTACTCACTCTTCTCCACTAACCCTTTTGCTCATGAACTTCAAGCCCTGGAAGCTTTCGTTCCTCGCTGCTTTGTCGGTTTCCGGCTCTGCCGCTTTCGCTCAGAGTGCGCAGACCGCCCAAAAGTCACTCGAACTGGAGCGCTATAGTGAAGCCCGTGCGGCGCTGACCCGTCAAGGCCAATCGCCTGAAGCAATGTATGAGTTGGGTCGCCTGTACCAAATGCGGGAAATGCCCGATTCAGCTGCTTTTTACTTCAGCAAAATCACCCCTAATGCCGATTCTCCGATGTCGTTGGTAGCCGCTGGTCGTGCTGCGCTGGCAAAAGGGAATGAGGCAGAAGCGGCAAGTCAGTTTGATAAAGCTGTGAAAGCCACCAAGAAAAAGGAGGCATTCAATACGCTGAAAATGATTGCCCAAGCTTATGCCGAATCTGACGTTAAGGATACGGCCAAGGCCATAGCCTATGTAAATGCTGCTCAGGCTGCCAACAAAGGCAAGGACGATTTGGGGCTTATGATTGCCCGTGGCGACATTTATCAGAAGTCTGAGAATGGCGGCGGTGAGGCAATGGGTAGCTACGACCGTGCATTGATCGTAGATCCGAACTCGGTGATGGCTAACTACCGCAAGGGCCAGCTGTATGTGCGCTCACGCAACTTCAACGAAGCCCGTACTTCTTTTGAGAAGGCAATCAGCCTCGATGCGAACTTCGCTCCTGCTTACCGCGACCTAGCTGAAATGTATTACTTCGCTAAGCAATATGACTTAGCGCTTTCTACCTTCCAGAAGTACATGTCGATAGCGGAGAAGACACCTAGCACGAACGCTAAGTACGCTTCTTTCCTGTACCTGACTGGCAAATACCCAGAGGCCCTGACCGAGATACAAAACGTATTGAAGACGGACCCGAACAACCTGACAATGAATCGTTTGCTGGCTTATTCTCTTTATGAGAACAAGCAGAACGACCTAGCCTTGCCAGCGATGGAGAAGTACATGAAGATGGCTCCTGCCAACAAGATTATCCCCGAGGATAACGTGTACTATGGCAAAATGCTGATGGGTGCTGGCCGTACGGATGAAGGCGTTGCCATTATCGAGAAGGCTATCCAAGCCAACCCAGATAAAGCTGGTGACCTTCAGAATGACTTAGCGCAGGCTTATATCGCGAAGAAGGACTACGCGAAGGCTATCGCTACGTATCAGGCTAAAATTGCCGCTCAAGGTGATAAGCCTGAGCTAGCTGACCAGATCTATCTGGCTCGTGCTTATGAGCAGAACAAGCAGTTCGCTGAGGCTGACAAGCTGTATAGCGCTGTAGCTACGGCTCGCCCGACCTACGTGCCTGTCTATCTGATGCGTGCTCGCGCTAACTTTGGTCTGGATCCAGATTCCAAGCAAGGTACTGCCAAGCCTCACTATGAGAAGTTTATTGAGGTAGCCAAAGCAAACGACCCGACCAAATACAAGGAAGGCTTGGTTGAGGCTAACAAGTACCTGGGCTACTACTATTATCAGAAAGGTGAGAAGGCCACTTCACTGCCCTACTGGAAGGAAGTAATCGCTCTTGATCCTAATGACACGCAGGCTAGCACCGCTATCAGCGAAATCACGAAGCGTAAGAAGTAACTCGTTTCAACGATCAACAAAAAAGCCCCCCAGCATATGCTGGGGGCTTTTTTGTTGATCGTTGAAGTGCAGCAGCTTGATTAGACCTGCTCATCGGCAGCAAACTTTTCCCACTTATCCAGCACCGCAGCAAAATCGGCCGGCAACTCCGACTCGAAGTGTAGGTGCTGACCCGTATCTGGGTGCTCGAAGCCCAAAGATTTGGCGTGTAGGGCTTGGCGGGGCATTAGGGCAAAGGCTTTCTCAACAAAGGCTTTATAAGCGCCCGTACGCTGTCCATACAGTATTTTATCGCCGCCGTAAGTGGCATCCGAGAACAGCGGATGACCAATGTGCTTCATGTGCACCCGAATCTGGTGCGTTCGACCGGTTTCGAGATTGCATTGCAATAGGGCTACGTGCCGAAAGGTTTTGAGCACCTTATAATGCGTAACAGCAGGCTTTCCCTGTTCACCATCCGGAAATACGGCCTGTACCTTGCGGTCTTTTACGCTGCGGCCTACATGGCCCCTTATCGTACCTTCCATCTCCTTCGGAACACCCCACACCAGCGCCAGGTATGTGCGTTCAATGGTATGATGAAAGAACTGCTGCGAGAGGTGCGTCATTGCCCACTCCGATTTGCCTATTACCAGCAAACCCGATGTGTCTTTGTCAATGCGATGCACAAGGCCCGGACGTATCTCGCCGTTGCGGCCTGTAGGCAGGTTTTGCAGGTGGTGCGCCAGTCCGTTTACTAATGTGCCCTGCCAGTTACCGAAAGCCGGATGCACTACCAACCCGGCGGGCTTATTTACAATTAGCAGCGCCGAGTCCTCGTAAGGAATATCCAGTTCCATCGGTTCGGGCACCACCTTGAACTCGCGCGGAGGCTCCGGCAGCGTGATAGTAATAACATCGTGCGGCTTGATCCGATAGCTGGCCTTTACGACCTTTTCGTTCACTTGCACCGCTTCAGCCAGAATAGCATTCTGAATCTTGGTGCGGGAGGTATGCGAAAGCCGATTCAGCAAGAACTTGTCTATGCGCAGCATTTCCTGTCCCCGATCTACCTGAATGCGGTGGTGTTCATAGAGTTCATCGCCGCCTTCGCTGAGTTCTTCGTCAGTTAAATCATCGGGGGCAAATTTTCAGTAAGCATAAGCTGATAGAATACTGGTGATTGCAAGCTTCAAAAAACAAGAAAGCCGGAACAACATGTTGTTCCGGCTTTCAAGATGAAAAGATGTTGAAGCCTTACTTCTTCTTGCCTTTTTTGGCTGGGGTAGTAGCCGGAGCAGCAGGCGTTGCCTTTGCAGGAGCCGGAGCAGCTTGTGCCGAGGCTTGGTTTGCACCAGGCGTTACGCCCATCTTCTTCAGGATCATGTCGGAAATGTCACCTTCTTTCGGACCGTGCAACAGCACTGGGCTAGCACCATCCGAATTCAGTACATATGTGTAGCCGTTTTCAGTAGCTACCGCGTCAATCGTCTTTTGCAGCTTATCCAAAGCTGGCTTCAGCAACGTTTGCTGCTTCTGCTGGAGTGAGTTGTCGGCGCTGCGCTGAAACTCCTGAATAGAGCCCTGCAGGCCAGTCAATTCCTTCTCCTTGTCAGCGCGTACCACATCAGTCATAGCACTGGCACCTTTCTGATAAGCCTCAGCCTTCGTCTGATAATCAGCAATCTTGCTCTTTAGCTGAGCTTCCAACTGCGAGCTGTATGCTTTCAGATCTGACTCGATCTGCTTGCTTTCAGGCATCTGGCTGAGCACATAGTCCACGCTAGTGTATCCGATCTTTAGCGAAGCCTGCTGCGCTAGGGTAGCCGTAGAAGTAGTGAAAATGAGGGCGGCCGCGGCCAAAGCAAAGCGGATTTTGTTCATGGTGGTCATTAAAAGGGAAGTTGCAAGTTAGAAAGTCAAAGTTAATTTTTTCGTTTTACCGGCTGAGCCGGTTGCCGGGTGCGGGGAGCCGGACGAGTAGTTGCCGGCACGTCGGTAGCTTCAGCATCTACTCCATCGGTGGGCGTAGCAGGTGTTTCTACCGTCTGGATTGAACCCTTAGTACCAGGTTGGTTTTTCTCTTCAGATGCCAAACCCAACTCCTCCAACACGAATTCAGTGTAGTCATGCACTGGATTTGTGTAAAGCATGGTTAAATCACCAGCCTTATCAAATACAATCGCCAACTGTTTTTTCTTAGCCACCCGTTCAATAGCTTCAAATACTTGGTCCTGAACAGGTTTGGTTAATTCTTGACGCTTTTTAAACAGCTGCCCTTCAAAACCAAAAATCTTATTTTGATAAGCTTTAATATCCTGTTCCTTTTTCAGAATTTCATCTTGCCGCTTCTTTTTTGCGGCTTCTGTTAGTAACACCTCTTCCGCCTGATAAGTGCGATATAGCTTATCAAGATCCTTCTTTTGATTCTCGATATCCTTCTGCCAGTTGCCAGACAGCGTATTCAACTCCTGCTGGGCAGCAGCATAGGCCGGCAATTTTCCCATCACGAATTCAGAATCTACATACCCGAATTTTTGCGCCTGAGCTGTAGAAGCCGTTAGCAGTACTGCTAGTGAAAGAACAAAAGAACAAAGTAGCTTTTTCATGGCGACGACTTTAGGAACCTAGCTAACTGGCTAATGAATTAGCGAATCTGCTGACCAATTATAAAGTGGAAAATACCTTCCTTTTTAGTCTGGCCAGGCACCGTATCAAGTGGCAGACCGTAGTCGAAACCGAGCAAACCGAATGCCGACATGAATATGCGGGCACCAACACCTACCGAACGATACAGCTTATAAGGATTGTAGTTGGTGTACTGGTCAAAAGAATTACCTGCTTCCGCAAAGCTCAAGACATATACAGTAGCCGCCGGATTAAGCGACACTGGATAACGCAGTTCCATTACGTATTTATTGTAAGCCACGCCCCCACTGGATGACTGCCGAGCCGTGGGAATTGCGGTGGCATCGCCGGGGTCACCATAGCCCCGCAAACCAATAAACTCGGTACCAACTAAGAAGTTGGCTGCTCCGCCGAAGCCCAATCCGGCACCACCCATCTTGAAACGCTCGAAAGGTCCTATCTGTCGGTCGGAGTAGGAGCCAATATAGCCGAAGTGCGCTCGTGAGTTTAATACCAGCTTGCCTACAATAGGCGTAAACCACGAAGCATCAAACATCCACTTATGAAACTCAACCCATTCATTCACGGAAGGGTGTGCTCCTTTGAACACCGAATAAGGAGGAGTCAGGTTGAGACTTAGTGACAGCGACGAACCGCGACGAGTGTACGTTGGATTGTCGATGCTATTGCGTGATAGGGTGGTATTCAGCGTGATATTGTTGGCATTACCCGTACCGTTCTGGAAAAACTCAGTGCCAAAAGCAGAGTAATTATTCAGCTTATATTGGCTAATGGAGAGCGAGTTAGTCAGCGTGAAGTAATCATCAGGAAAGCGTAACTGCCGTCCTAAGCCGATGGATGCACTATTTACTTTTATAAATCGATCTGAACTGGCATCTAACGCTTGACCCAGACGCTGAATGCTTTTATTCAAGCTAAAGGTGAGCGAATTACGCTTTCGGCCACCCAGCCAAGGCTCCGTGAAGGAAAAGGAATAAGCTTGGTACTGTAATCCATTGGCCTGAATATTCAGCGCTAGTCGCTGTCCATCACCGGCTGGCACAGGCTTCCAGTTGCTGAAATCCCCTGCTTTACGAAGCGAAAAATTGTTGAAAACCAAGCCTACTGTACCAATGAAGCCGGCAAAGCCACCCCAACCGCCCGAAAGCGTAATTTGGTCGGAAGGCTTCTCAACTACTGTGTAGTTAATATCTACGGTGCCTTCAGCAGGATTAGGGACAGGATTAATGCCGACTTTTTCTGGGTCAAAATAGCCAAGTGTAGAAATCTCCCGCTGTGAACGAATCAATAACTCCCGATTGAATTTATCACCCGGCAGCGTACGCAGTTCACGGCGCAATACATGGTCGCTGGTTTTGGTGTTACCAGCAATGTTCACTTCTTTAATACGAGCCTGAACACCTTCACTTATGCGCATCTCTAAGTCAATAGAGTCGCCTTCAATCTTGGTTTCAACCGCATCAATATTGAAAAACAGGTAACCGTCATTCATGTAGAGCGACTGCACATCCTGCCCAGTAGGGTTATAGCTGATGCGCTTCTCAAGCTCTTCCTTATTGTAAATGCTTCCCTTCTTGATACCTAGAACAGAGGCTAGCGTCTTATCATCGTACAGATAGTTACCGTTCCAAGTGATATTGCGGAAGTAATACTTTGGTCCTTCATCCACAGTAATCCGCAAGGCCAGACCGTCCTCCTGCCGAATTAAAGTATCCGAAACGATAACAGCGTCCCGGTAGCCTTCAGCATTATAGAATTCCAACAGTTTCAGCTTATCCTCTTCATATTCAGCGCGCTGGAATTTACCAGCCGTCAGCAGCTTATATGACTTCTTAGCCTTCGTTTTCTTTAGCTTCTTTTGGAGCTTGCCATCAGAAAACGCCTCGTTACCTTCGAAAGCAATGTCACGAATGCGGATTTTATCGCCTTTATCTACTTTAATTTTCAGTACTACACTATTCGACAAGCTCGAATCAGGTACCTGCGTGATGTTCACTTTGGCATCCAGAAAACCCTTATTCGTGTAGAATTTGCGGACCTGAGTGCGAGTGTTATTTAATAATGCGTCCGTAACCACCTTGCCCCGGATGAGCTTGATCTTGTCGCGTAGCTCATCACCCTGGCTCTTGCTGATGCCTACAAAATCGAACTTAGAAAGTCGAGGACGCTCACTCAGGAAAAAGTCGAGGAAAATACGCTGTCCGTCTATGCGGGTAATAGACACGCTCACATCACCGAGAATGCCCTGCTCCCATAAGCGGCGAATGGCTTTACCAATCTCCTCTCCTGGAATAGTTACCGGGTCGCCTACCCGTAATCCTGTTATTCCAATCAGCGTATTTGCATCCAGATAGCGCGCTCCACTAATAGTAATGCCCCCAGCTCGTAACGCTGAGGCTCGGCAGGTGCTGATGCAGGTGCAGGCGTTTGGGCACGCAATTGTCCAACGCCAACTAATCCGAGCGACAATGTGAGGGCTAACACTAACAGCCTGATAAATTTATTGAGAGAAGCAATCATTCTAAAAACTTACGAAACGGTTAGTTGCTCACTGGTTTTGCCAAAACGGCGCTCGCGCCGTTGATAGGACTGAATGGCATCATAAAAATGTTCACGCCGAAAGTCAGGCCATAACAAATCAGTGATATAAAGTTCAGTATAAGCCAGTTGCCAAAGCAAAAAGTTACTGATACGCTGCTCTCCGCTAGTCCGAATAAGCAATTCGGGGTCAGGAATGCCCCCCGTAGCAAGGTATTGGGCTATGGTGGCCTCATTTACAGCGGCAGGCTCCAATCGGCCAGCGGCTACCTCTTCGCTAATGCGGCGCATGGCCTGCGTTAGGTCCCAGCGCCCGCTATAGCTTAAAGCCAGTACAAGCGTCATACGGGTGCCAGCGCGGGTCAATTCCTTCGCTTCGGCTAGTTCACGCTGACAGGATGCTGGCAAACTATCAATCTGCCCAATAGACTCGAGCCGAATACCATTTTTAAGTAAAGTCGGTGTTTCTTGGCGAATGGTATGTACCAGCAACTGCATAAGAGCCGTCACCTCATAGGCTGGCCGAGCCCAGTTCTCAGTTGAAAAGGCGTAAAGCGTTAGGTACGCGATGCCCAGTTCGGCGGCAGCCTCCACGGTATCCCGCACAGCTGTAATGGCGCTCTGGTGACCAAAAATGCGTAGGCCACCTTTTTGCTTAGCCCAGCGGCCATTACCATCCATGATAACGGCTACGTGGGCGGGTAAATTCTGAGAGTCAATTTCGGACCGAGAGGCCATTGCTATTTTTTGCGTAAAGAGGCTGCAAGTTACGCAAATGGTTGCATTTGCCTTCCGTCGGTATGAGCGCTACTCCTCTGCGCTTTAGTCGGGGCAATAAATTTTATAGAAAGTATATGATATGCTTACACCATTATAGAAATACCAGTCTTTGGTATTTCTATTCGCTATGAATGCGTTTTCGTTGCTTAGATGATCTAACTTATCCGTAAAGGTTTTGCGGGCTCCAGCTTCCAGCCCCAGGTTCCACCTAGGTGATAAGGCATATTTTATTCCCGCACCGACTGGAATAGCAACGCCTAACATACCTCCGCTGGTGTTAGGAATATTAAAGTTTTGTCCCTCAAAAGTGGTTTTTGTGTTGGCATAAAATCCTGCAACTCCAATAAACACATAGGGCGTGAAGTGAATCTTATCCTTGCGGTTATGATAATTGAAAAAGTTGTATTCCAGTACGCCCGACACCTCAGCCAAGCCGCCCTTCATTGTAGCCTGACGATAACTATTTAACGGTGCCGTCGCGTCATTTACGCCTTGTACATTTTCGTCGTTCGCTTGGATCATGCCGCCCGTAAAAGCCCCCCGGAGCGTAATTGGCACTGAGATATCCTTTCGATAAAAAATAGTCAGCGCTGGTCTGTTATTCTCGAATTGATAATTGGGTGAGAGTTCACCTTTATAATTTAGCCCCCAATACCAATACCTAACTCGCTGGTATTTTGAGCGTTAGCGGAAGCAATAAAAAAAACACTCCCTACTTGCACAAAGCAAGTAAGGAGTGTTATGCGGAGAATCAAATGCAGCATCAGACTGACTCTTGAGTGGAATAGACAGCCAGATATGATCGGCTATCGGAATTTAGGGCTCTTCACGCGTGGCTGAAGAATGTAGTTGAGCGTGATACCCGTAACGATGTACCAATCATCTTCATTGCTCTTGCCACGCATAATTCCCGGATCATTGAAGCCAGCAAATTCACCATCGGTACGCAGAGTGATATCACGACCGAAGTACTCGGCGGCAGGGCTACGCAGATCAGCGTCGGCAGCAAAGTTACCGCTTACATCATCGAGGTAGTCGGTGAACGTCTTGCGCCAGCCTATTTCCAAGCCGATATCAAAGTCCTTATTGATTTTGTAACGAACACCACCGCCAAATGGAATAGAGATCTGGGTTTTGCTGTAGCCTTCTGTCTGGCCTTCTGTATTCAGGGGCTGAAGCTCTACATAATCACCAGGCGTCAAAGTCGTTGCATTATCCTTTACCAAACCCTTGGGATTATGATAGAAAGCAGCAACACCAGCAAACACATAAGGCACAAAATCAGGGCGCTTAACGTAGGTATTACGGTTTTCAATCAAATCGAAAACTCCGATAGCTGACAATTCAACTATGTCGTTGCGGAAAGCGAAGTTACGGTTGTAACGATACTTAGCATCCGAATCGTTTTGGTTAGCAGCTTTCGTGTCATCGCCGGTGATACGGCCATAAGATAAACCAGCACGACCAGATATGCGGGGGGCAAAACGGCGTGTGAAAGTCAGGCCTATGTTAGGCCGGGTAGCAGCAAAACGGAAGCTGGGAACACTGGCTTTCGGTACTATATCACCGAAATAGTTCATAGCGTTCAGGCTTACTCCTACGGAATTATACTGTTTCCGTCTGTTAAACTGCTGGGCGCTTGCCTCATTGGCTACCAGTGCAAGCACGAGCAACACAGCTAAGGTGTGGGTAAAGAAATGCTTCATAATCAAACCAGGGTTAGTAATATCAGATTTTGAGAAAGCGAGGTAGCCAATAGGCACAGGTAGCAGTCAGCGACAAAAGTAGGGTTTGTAAGGAACTTTAAAAACAAATATTACAAATAGCCTTTCACTTATACGGGGGCTCCGGCGGGGTTACGCCGATCTAGGCCCCAATTTAACTTACTACGCAGGGTGGTCAGAAAATTAACGTGGTTCAATTTGACCAGTCGTGCCCCAAAGTTTTCACGTCTTACAGCAATCTGCACATTAGCTTCTACCGGAACTGAGCGCGAGTCGAGCGACAGCAAGAAATTATTGCTTCTACCTTCTATTTCAAAGGAAATAACGCTACGATCCGACACGATAAGAGGACGCACATTAAGATTGTGTGGGCATACGGGCGCGATAATAAAGTTGTTGGTTTGTGGCAACATAACAGGTCCTCCACAGCTCAAAGAATAGCCTGTAGAGCCAGTAGGGGTAGCTACAATCAGGCCATCTGCCCAATAAGAATTCAAATATTCGCCGTCGATATAAGTATGCACCACAATCATTGACGACGTGTCACGCTTGAGAATGGAGAATTCGTTGAGACCAAAGTTGATCTTTCCAAAAACATCCGGATCGGTTTCTACGCGGATCAAACTTCGTTCCTCAATTACGAAATGTCCTTTATATAAGGCATCAATAGCCTGAGCTATACGCTCTGGCGTGATGGTAGCCAAAAAACCAAGCCGACCGGTGTTAATACCTAAAATTGGGATTTGCAGGCTTCCAACGTAGGTAACAGTGTCGAGGAGAGTGCCATCGCCACCAATGCTAAGAACGAATTGTACGCCTCGCAAAGAATCACCGCGCTGAAAAATCGTAATTTTTTCAGGCAAGCGAAGTCGAGATGAGAGGGACGAGTGAAATGACTCCGCAATGAGAATTTCGGTTTGCCGGGATACCAAATCATCTAGCAAAGCCTGAACAAAAGGCAAGGTAGAGTCGTCGAGAGGCTTACCAATTATGGCGATTTTCATAACAAAATAGTAACCTGCGGTAAACCGCCGGGGTAGAGTTTAGATAGGAAAATCGGTGCGGAAGAAGAACCCGCCTTCTCCTCGACCATTGCGGGTGTACTCCACCGTTAGCACCCGATCGTAGTAGGTGACGAAATGCAGCCCGACCCCGGCGGCCCCCAATAGTTGGTTGGGCAATCTGTTTTCTGGGAAAGTAGTACGGGCTAGCACATACCCGGCGTCGGTAAAGGTATTCAAATAAATAACCAAGGGTAAGCTGTTTATCTTGGAATTAGTTATGCCTTGCAGCTTGATTTTACCAGCATCGAACAGTCGGTAAGACACACTTTGCCGTGCTAATCCATAATGACGACCGTCTATAACATAGGCATCATAACCCCGCACATGCGCCTCGTAGCCAAGAGCTCGGTTATCGGCGTAGCTTATCCGCTGGGCAAGCCGCAGTTGGCCCTGCAAATTGAAATTGTAGTAAAAATTGCCCCCCAGCGCGAAATATTGAGAATACCGGCCTACGAGGGTGGTAAAATCGGCGTTGCCCGATGTTAGGAAGATGCGATGTGACAAGGCTACTTGAGCAAATCGGCCGGTAAGGGGATAGGCAAATGTATTCCGTTGATTCAGGGTGCTGGTGAGTTTAAGCTCCAGATACTCCCGCCGCGACCCATTCAGAAAATATACAGGATTGAGTTCGACAACCGAATCGGAAACCTGCTCTTTATAATAAGCCACATCGAAAGCAGAAAAACGCTGCACCGATTGGCGCCAGCGCAGCCCCAATGAGCCGTACTGGCGCATAAGCGGTAAGCCATCTTCGGGGCGAAACGTGACGAGTCGGTCGCGAACGGTGGCATAGTCGAGAGCACGGCTGCGGGCGTATGAGATGCCCGCTCCAAAACCGATGCGCCGACGCGGACCATAGCCAGGCGCTTCGTAAAACAACTCGTAGCGACGGTTGAAGCCTAACTGCACATTAGCGCGCACTTCCTCATTACGACCCCGGAAGTTCTTGCGCACAATGTATAGCCCATAGTTAACCCGGCGCCATCGGTCGGGGCGGTCAAGCCATGCGTTAAAATTGCGCTCAGCAAACGAAAGCGTTGGAATAGGAAAGGTGTACCATCGCTCTTGCACCGCAAACAGCACAGTAATTTCGCCGTCGCGACAAACTGTTTGCTGAATAACGCTGTGGAACAGCCGCAGGTTGAATAGTCGCAAGCGGTTACTTTCCAGCCGAGCAGCCAACGTAGCAGCATCAAGGGTATCTCCTTCTTGTAAATCCAGCTCAGCGCGCAGTACTACTTCCTTGGTGACCTCATTGCCCGCAAACAAGATAGTACCCACGCGCACCACGGCATACTGCGGACACTGCGCCTGCATCAAGCTATCAGCTGGAGCGAGTTTTAGAGAATCCGGAACCGGCCTGGGGGGCAAAATGCTGCTGCCCAGCAGTAAGGAAAGCAAACAGGCGAGCAGGCTCAAGTAAGTAGCATTAAGAATGGAGAATCGGGCGAAACGCAATTCTTGTTCCGCAACGCCAAGAATAGCTTAGAGCTTACAGCAGTGTACCGCTGAGCTATTATTCTTTGCGAATACAACTCTCTTACCCGAAAGAGGTTAGGCTTACAAACTCAAATACTTCAGCAGAGCATCGAAGCGGTCCTGCTCGCCTTCGCCTACATCGGTAGCGCCGCTAAACTGCGCGGTGATGACGTACCCAAACCGCTCCAGCGTAGCCACGATGCGGGTGAGCGAAGGCGTATTGAGCTTCAGCGTCAGCCGAATTTTATATGGGTCGCTTTCATCCTGCGCAACGTGGGCGCTCAGAATTTTGGCGTTGTTTTCCTCTACGTACCGGCTGATTTGGGTAAGGGAATAATCGCGCTCATCCATAGAAAGCACCAAAATGCCCCCCTGCCCTACGGCAATGGGCATTTGGCCAAGTGCGGCCAGCGTGTCACCTACCGTTACTACACCCATGTATTCGCGCTGCTCGTCGAGGACGGGTACTAGCTGAATTTTATTCTGGATAGCTATTTCCATGATGCTATAGAAATGTTGATCGTGCTGCACGTGCACATCGGCGTAGCCCAGCGTCAGTTGGCTGAGCAATTCCTCCGTCTGGTCGTAGTCCAGCAGATCAGATTCGGTAATAAGACCGCGGTACTGGCGGTTATCGACGACGGGCAGCTGCCCCACGTGAAACTCCTCCAGCCATTTGGCAGCCTTCCCGGTCGAGTCCGTCACCTGTAGCGCCGGAATCATGTGGTTGAGCAATTCTTCGGCAAGCATAGAATGCATGTGTAGGCTGAGAAACGGAAGTAAACGTGGATAAGCTACAAACCAAAAGGCAAACAAGCGCCAAGGAGCAAACTTTGTTTAGGTTTGTTAGCTCCGAGTTGCAAACAGAAATGCGATTTGCCTTCTATGATACGGAACTAACGACTGACTGACGCTTAGTGCTATGCAGAAACTGGCGGAGCCGGGCATTAAAAGCCGCAGGGCGCTCCATCATAGGCGCGTGACAACAGTGATCCAGAAAATGAAGCTCGGAGTTGGTGATGAGGCGGTGAAACTCGTGCGCTACTATCGGGGGGGTAATGGTGTCGTTCAGCCCCCAGACTAAAAGCGTGGGTACCTGAATACGGCCTAGGTCTTTCGCTAAATTATGGCGCTGAGCTGAGCGAGCTATGTTGATGATCCGCAGAACCTTGATGTTCGAGTTCGTAACGTTAAACACTTCATCAACTAAATCTTTGGTAGCTAATGTAGGGTCGTAAAATGTGTAGGCTACCCGCTGCTGCACGAAGCCGTAGTTGCCTCGCTTCGGAAAGGAGCTACCCATCGAGTCTTCAAACAAACCACTGCTGCCCGTGAGCACTAGGCGCTCTACCTGCTGCGGGTTGTGCAGCGTATAAACCAGTGCCACGTGCCCGCCCAATGAGTTGCCAAGCAAGGTAAATGGCTGGTGCAAACCCATTTCGGCAACGAATTCCTCTACGTACCCTACCAAGCCAGGCACGCCGGCTTTGGTGAGAGGCATCTCATAAATCGGCAGCATCGGAATGATAACGCGGTAGTCGCGCGCGAAATCACTTATGACGTCCTGCCAGTTGCTCAGGGCGCCAAACAAGCCGTGCAGGAGCAGCAGCACCTCGCCGGTGCCTTCCTCCACATACTGAAATTCTTTCTTTTCCTTAATCTGCAATTCCATCATCTCGGCTTCTCAGCGGGCAGACGCGGGCACGGCGGTTACCGACCGAGCGTCCTTTGCAATGATACAACACTTGACCCAATTGCCGAGCAACGCCAAGCCGTGGCTTGTCAGCAGCGCTTCGGGATGAAACTGTACGCCGTAGAGCGGCAATGAGTGGTGACGCAAGGCCATTATTTCCTGAAATTCATCTGTAGTGTAGGCCAGCGGCACCAGCACTTCGGGCAAGTGGCTGATTACTAACGAGTGATAGCGCGTAACCAGCAGCCTGGGGGGCAAATTTTCGAATAATGGCTCCTGGGGGGCAATTTCGATTTCTGAAACTTTGCCATGCATGGGCCGCACGGCACGCTGGAGCTTTGCCCCAAAAAAATCGCCCAGCGCCTGATGTCCTAAGCACACGCCCAGCATCGGTACCCGCTGATGATACGCTTGTATGACGTCGGGCATTACTCCTGCTCTGGCCGGTGTGCCGGGCCCCGGCGACAATACGATTCCATCAAAGTCGAGTTCCTGGATGACCGTCAGGGGAACATCATTGCGCACAACCTGCACCTGTACCTCCAACTGCTGAAAGTAGTCCAGCAGGTTGTAACTAAAGGAATCGAAGTTGTCGAGCAGAAGAAGCCGCACAGGTTGATGAGCTGGTTGAATAACTAAGAAACGGAGCTGTTCAGGAATTGAAAGGTTGCAAGACTAAAGCCTCAGCTGTTCACCTTATAAACGATCAACAACTCAGCCCCAGTAATAGCTCAGGTATTCAACGCTAAAATACCCCCCGCAAACGGGTTAGAAGCGTACTGGCGAATGGCATTACGAAACCTACTACTTCTAAGGCTACCGGAGTAGCCTGACGCACAACGGGCAGCACCTGCGAGTCGCCGGTCAGGGCGGGCGTGAGCAGATTTACACCCGCCAGGCCCAAGCCGTGCAGGAGCAGACTTAAGCCCAGTATCCACTTTAAGGCCCCAGCCGCGCCGCCCAGCAGGTTGTCGAGCAGCCCCAGCGGCGTCAGATGCACGGCGCTCTTCACGAAGCTGCCTAACAGATGAACTCCCCAGGCAATGAGCACGCACACCAGCAGGAATGACACGATGGGGAGCAGTCCGAAGGCCTCGCCTACATAATGCCGAACCAGCGGAATAGCATCATTGAGCAAGCTGAGCCCGCCCACCACGCCCAGCACAAAGGCCAGCAACGACGCTACTTCCAACACCAAGCCCCGCCGAAACCCCTTCACCGCGCCCACGCCCACTACCAAAAGCAGAAAGAGGTCGAAACCAGACATTTTGGAGGGGGCTAAAAAATCAGCAGTTGGGAGCTCGAAATAGGTTCAGGCAACTTCTAGCTCCCAACTCCTTAAAAATTACACGTTTGTATTATTCAGCAAGTGGCCCACAACCTGCGAAATCATGCGTCCGTCTGCTTGGCCACCTAACTCGCGAGCTGCTACCCCCATTACTTTGCCTAGGTCGGAAGGGCCGGTAGCGCCTACTCGCTGAATAATTTCGACCAGGCGCTCAACCAAATCAGCCTCGGAGAGTTGCTGAGGCAGGTATTCTTCGATGATAGCCAGCTCGGCCAGCTCAATTTCTTCGAGGTCAGAGCGAAACTGCTTCTGATACATTTCGGCGGCTTCGCGGCGCTGCTTGGCCTGCTTGGTGAGCAGCTTGATTTCGGCTTCGGGCGTGAGGGCTGCGCCGTGGGCGCCTTCGGCGGTTTCGGCCAGCAAAATCTGCGATTTGATGCTGCGCAGCGCAGTGAGGCGTACTTTATCTTTGGCAAGCATTGCTTGCTTGATAGCAGCGTCGATGGTTTCTTTCAGGGCCATAATAGAGGAATTGTAAAGTAAAAAAAGCCGCCTGTGACGAACGGGCGGCGAGCCAACGAACCAAAAAAGCTCCCGTAAAATCGGCGTACTTTCGCGGTGCGCTGGCTTCAGATCAAAGCCAATTTTCGCTTTCTAAAGAGATGACAAAACTAAGCGTAAACATAAACAAAATCGCTACCCTGCGGAATGCCCGCGGCCACAACCGCCCCGATGTGCTGCAAGTGGCCCGCGACTGTGAGCGGTTCGGAGCCCAGGGTATTACGGTGCATCCGCGGCCCGATGAGCGCCACATCCGCTACCAGGACGTGCGCGATCTTAAGCGGATTGTGACCACGGAGCTGAACGTGGAAGGCAATCCGACACCCGATTTTATCAATCTGGTGCGGGAAGTGCGCCCCGAGCAGGTCACGCTCGTGCCCGATGCGCCCGATGCTATTACCTCCAATGCGGGCTGGGACACTATTGAGCATCAGATTTATCTGCTGGGCGTCGTGACGGAGCTGAAGGCGCTGGGGTGCCGGGTTTCGATTTTTCTCGACCCCAATCCAGCCATGGTGAAAGCGGCCGTAGGTACCGGCACCGACCGTATTGAGTTATATACAGAGGCGTACGCCCAACAATTTCATGCTGATCCGGCCGCTGCTATTGCTCCTTATCGTACCGCGGCTATTCTGGCGCAGGAACTCGGTATCGGCTTAAATGCCGGCCACGATCTGGACATGGACAACCTAGCTTACCTAAAGCAGAATTTACCTGGCCTGGCAGAAGTGAGCATCGGACACGCGCTCATCTGTGATGCGCTCTATTTCGGGTTGGAAAACACAATTCAGCTGTACCGCCGGCAATTGCTGTAGGAACGCATCGCGCCCGCTATGGCGTTAGGCCTTGCGCTTTCGGCTTACTTTATCAGGCAGCGTTTCTACCAAATTCTACTACATGCCTCGTCTTTCTCTCTCCGATTTTCTGCAAGGCCCGCCCGACGTGCCCATTCTGGATGTGCGGGCACCGATAGAATATTCCCACGGCCACATTCCGGGAGCTGTGAGTTTGCCGCTGTTTACGGACGAGGAACGGGCCCGCATTGGCACTGCTTACAAGCAGGTTAGTCAGGAGAAAGCCATCCATATCGGTCTGGATTTCTTTGGCCCGAAGATGAGCAAGATGGTGAAGCTAGCGCAGAAAATTGCCCCCCAGAAGGAGGTACGCCTGCATTGCTGGCGGGGCGGCATGCGCAGCGGAGCCGTGCTGTGGCTGCTGGAGCTGGCCGGCTTTAAAGTGCATCTGCTGGACAAAGGCTACAAAGATTACCGCCGCTGGGCACTTGCTCAATTTGCCCAGCCGCGTCCCTTATTCGTGCTTGGCGGCCTGACGGGCAGCGGCAAAACCGACGTGCTGCACGAGCTAGCCCGTCAGGGTGAGCCTATTGTTGATCTGGAAGGCTTAGCCAGCCACAAAGGCTCGTCGTTTGGCAGCATTGGCTTGGCGCCTCAGCCTACGGCGGAGCAATTTGAGAATGACTTGGCTCTTGAGTTGGCAAATTTGCCCCCCAATGCCGTGCCGTGGTTTGAAGACGAGAGCCTGTCTATCGGTCGCGTGACGATTCCGAAGCCACTTTTCGAGCAGATGCGCCTTGCTCCGCTCGTGGTGCTCGACATCCCGCGGGCGGTGCGCACCCGCAAGCTAGCGGCCGAGTACGGTCGCGAGGACCCCGCCGAGCTAGCCGACGCTATTGAGCGCATTAGCAAGCGCTTGGGCGGTTTGGCAACGAAGGAAGCTTTGGCGGCCATTGAAGCGGGCGACATGGAGAAAATGGTGGATATCGCCCTCGATTATTATGACAAAACCTACGGCCATGGGTTAAACACCAAAATCAATAGCACTATCGTGCGCGTTCCTTCCAACACCTGTGACCCGATAGTGAACGCGGAACTGGTGCGGGCCGCAGCCAAAACAGTAGTCGCACAGTCTCTTTTTGCTTCCCGGGGCGTGGCCTAATTCCAGGGCCCACATCAAGCTGCGAAGCGCCACGGTAACCTTCTCATTGAATTTATGATCTCCGAAGAAATCGACCAGATTCGCCTTACTCAGTATAGCCACGGGGCAGGCTGCGGGTGCAAAATTGCGCCTAAAGTGCTCGACCAAATCCTGCACACCAGCATTCCTCAGCCCCAAAACGATAAGCTGCTGGTGGGCAACAGCTCCCGCGACGACGCGGCCGTGTTTGATATCGGCGGCGGTCAGGCCATTATCAGCACCACCGACTTTTTCATGCCTATCGTAGATGACGCCTACGACTTTGGGCGCATTGCTTCGGCCAACGCCATCAGCGACGTGTATGCCATGGGTGGGCGGCCGGTGATGGCCATTGCCGTGCTGGGTTGGCCCATCGACAAATTGCCCCCCGAGGTGGCGCGCCGCGTTATTGAAGGCAGCCGCAGCATTTGCGCCGAGGCGGGCATTCCGCTGGCGGGCGGCCACAGCATCGACTCGCCGGAGCCTATTTTCGGTCTGGCCGTGACTGGTATGCTCGATATTGCCAACCTCAAGCGCAACGATACGGCTACGGCTGGCTGCGAGCTTTATCTCACCAAACCTTTGGGCGTGGGCATGATGACGACAGCACAAAAACGCGCCATTCTGCGGCCTGAGCACGAGCAAATTGCCCCCAGCAAATGATGCAGCTCAACAAAATCGGCTACGAGCTGGGGCAGCTTGCCGCCGTGCACGCCATGACCGACGTGACTGGTTTTGGTCTGCTTGGGCACTTAGCGGAGGTATGCGAGGGCAGCAACGTGACGGCAGAAATTGAATTCGAGAAAGTGCCTTTGCTGAAGGAAGCAGAAGAATATCGTCAGCAAAAAGCAGTGCCCGGCGGCACCGTACGCAACTGGGACAGCTACGGCCATAAAATTGGGCCGGTCACGGATGAGCAGCGGCAGTGGCTCTGCGACCCCCAAACGTCGGGCGGCTTGCTGGTCTGCGTAGCGCCGGAAGGACGCGAGGCGGTGGGGGGCATTTTTGCCCAGTACGGCCTTGACCTGCAACCCTTTGGCACGTTGCGGCCACATACGCCGGGTGAGCCCTGGATTCAGGTTCGGTAAGCGGTGAAGATATTCCAGATACTACGGCCCTTGCTGGAAATTGGGGTGGTCGTGTTTGCTATTGTCTTCGGACTGCGCTTTATCACCAGCTTTTTCTCCCAGAAAAGCAAGGTTTACCGGCCTACCTTTCTGCGGCAATTCTACCTGCTGTTCTGGCCGTTGCTGTGCTTGGGCGTGGGCTTGCCTAATCTGGGCTTTTACTTTTACACAACTCACCTGGCTCCCCACGAAGCGGTGTTGCTGCTGGCCCTGGCGGCCGTACTGCTGGGCTTTTCGATGCCTGCGCTGCTATTGCATGCGCAGTATTACGCCCGCAACCTGCACACAACGCTGGTTTTCGACCCGAAGGAAAACAAGCTGGAAGTGTACGAGGGCCGGGTGCGTATTCCGTTTCGGCAAAGCGAGCTGGTGCGCGTGGAGCGCGTAACCTGCAAGTCGAACCGGCTGTTCTGGAGCAACTACGATTTTCTGCGCCTGCACTTGCAGACAGGCGAAGTACTCACGCTTACGTCCTTGCTGCTCAACCTCGCCCCCTCACGGAGTTCCTGCGCAGTACGCCGCTGGAGCACCGGCAGCGCTGGTTTTGCTGGACCTGAGTTACCGAATTTGCAACGCAACAGCCCCGAACGCGTTTGCTTATCTGAAGATTTGAACCTCGCTCCCTATGCTATTACACTACCGCGAACAAGGCCAGGGCGCACCGCTGGTTATTCTGCACGGCCTTTTTGGCACCCTCGACAATTGGCACACCCTGGCGAAGCGCTGGGCGGAGCACCACCGGGTTATTGCCGTAGATCTGCGCAATCATGGCCGGTCCCCCCACACGGAAGAGCACACCTATGAGTTGATGAGTGAGGATGTGCGGGAGCTTTTCGTCCAGCTTCAGTTGGATGCGCCTACCTTGCTTGGCCACAGCATGGGGGGCAAAGTAGCCATGCGCTTCGCCCTCGACTACCCCGATTTGCTGGCCCGCTTGGTAGTTCTGGATATCGCGCCCAGCTTCTCGGACATGCTCCACCAAGACAATATTTTGGCGGGCCTCCACGCTGTAGACCTGCCCCTTGTAGAGAACCGGCAGCAGGCTGATGAGATGATGGCCCAGCATATTAAGCAAGATGCGGTGCGGCAGTTTCTGCTAAAAAACCTTTACCGCCGCGAAGACCATTCGTTTGCCTGGCGCCTCAACCTGGATGCGCTCACTTCGCACATGGCACACGTAGGCGCTGAGATAAAAGCCCCCCAGCCTTTCCTGAAACCCGCCTTATTCGTTCGGGGGGCAAATCGGACTATATCACGACGGAAGATAAGCTCCATGTCATTCCGGCGCTTTTCCCCAATTCTCAGGTTGAAACCATCCCTGATGTAGGCCACTGGCTCCACGCCGAAGCTCCGGACAAGGTGTTTGAGTTGGTGAATGCCTTTATGCAGGGTTAAGTTAAGAGCCTCTTGCACCCTACCTTAATCTAGCATCTCTTGTCCGGCGTTCTCTACCTTATTCCCACCATTCTGGCCGATGATACGGCCGCGCAGGTGCTGCCAGCCCAGGTTGCTACGCACGTAGCTACGCTTTCCTATTTTTTGGTAGAAAACGCCCGCACTGCCCGTCGTTTTGTGAAAAGTGTAGCCCCAGCGCACGTCATCGAAGATCTGCGCTTTACGGTGATTGATAAAGACTCGTCGGAAGCGGAAATCAGAGCGGCTTTGAAGCCTGTAGCTGCCGGCCAGGATGCGGGCATACTTTCAGAAGCCGGCTGTCCGGGCGTGGCCGATCCGGGCGCAGAGTTGGCGCGGGTGGCACATCAGCTAAGTATCCGAGTGGTGCCATTGGTAGGACCTTCGTCCCTGCTTCTCGCTTTGATGGCTTCGGGTATGAATGGGCAGAGCTTTGCTTTTCACGGCTATTTGCCCATTGAAAAAGCCAAGCGAATCGCGGCGCTAAAGCAGTTGGAAAGGACAGCTATTACGCAGCATCAAACCCAGCTTTTTATCGAAACACCTTACCGCAATATGCTGCTGCTGGATGATCTGCTGGCGCATTTGCAGCCTGGTACCCGCCTGTGTATTGCTGCCAGCCTTACGGCGCCCAACGAGTTTGTGCAAACTCATACCGTAGCCGATTGGAAGGGCAAACTACCCGAGATTCACAAGCAGCCAGCCGTCTTTCTACTTGGGAAGTGACAGATAGTAAAATCTGACTCTACTTCTGATTCTACTTGAATACCTGATACACAATCAGCGACGACACATAGGCCAGGCCTGTCATGTATAGCAGCTGCATCAGGGGCCATTTCCATCCTTTGGTTTCGCGGTACACAACGGCCAGCGTACTCATGCACTGCATGGCAAATACATAGAACACCAGCAAAGAAAATGCGCGGGCCGGCGTGAAAAATGGCTGGCCATTTTCGTCTTTCTCAGCGGCCAGCTTCTGTTGCACCGTGCGCATATCCGCGTCTTGGCCTACGCTGTAAATCGTAGAAATGGTCCCCACGAATACCTCACGGGCAGCAAAAGACGTGATGAGGGCAATACCGATTTTCCAGTCGAAACCCAGCGGGCGAATAGCTGGCTCCAATGTTCGGCCAAACAATCCGGCATAAGAGTTTTCGAGCTTCTCGGACGCAATACGATTATCTGTTTCCTCCGGCGTAAGTTGCTGCTGAACGGCTGTAACGCGTGCCTGCTGCTCAGCTTTATCCAAGGCATCACCCGGACCATACGAAGCTAATACCCAGAGGATAACTGAAATGGCTACGATAACCTTGCCGGCCTGAAACACGAAGGTTTTTACCTTCTCGACTATAGTAATGCCCACATTCTTCCAGCGCGGCCAGCGATACACTGGAAACTCCATAATAAAGTAGCTCCGCTCCTGGGTTTTAAGCAGCAGCTTCAGCGCTAAGGCCGAGAATATAGCCGACAGAAAGCCCAGCAGGTATAATCCCATGAGCACTACACCCTGCAAGTTGAAGAAGCCCAACACCTTCTCATCGGGCACGACCAACGCCGTAAGCACCGTGTACACCGGAATCCGGGCCGAGCAGCTCATCAGCGGCGTAACGAAGATGGTGATGATGCGGTCCTTCCAGTTCTCGATGGTGCGGGCGCTCATAATAGCGGGCACTGCGCAGGCAACGCCCGAAATGAGCGGAACGACACTCTTGCCGTTCAGTCCGAACTTGCGCATGATGCGGTCCATCATGAACGTAACGCGGGCCATATAGCCTGTTTCCTCCAGCACCGCGATGAAAGCAAACAGCAGGGCAATCTGCGGAATGAAGATCAAAACGCCCCCCAGACCTGCAATTACCCCCTCAGTGAGAAGATTAATAAGAGGCCCGTTGAAGTTGGTTTGGATAAGTGAGTTGATCAGCGCAATGCCTTGATCAATCAGATCCATAGGATAGCTGGCCCAGGCAAATACGGCCTGAAACATCATAAACAGCACCCCGAAGAAAATCAGGTAGCCCCAAACCCGATGCGTCAGGACTTTGTCTAGCTTGTTGCTGTACGGCTCATTGCGCTCGGTGCGCGTCACCGATACCGCGTTGAGCAGGATCTCATTGATGCGGGCGTAGCGGGAAATGGTTTCATGCGCCTGGCGAGCGGTAGGCTCGAAGCCATACTGCTCAACCAGCTCCTGCACATACTGGCGCTGATCGGGCGTTAAAAAGCTGATATGCCGGAACTGGTGTGCATAGTGCAGCGCCAGATAATCGTTGTGCAGATTAAAATAGTACCGAATCTGCCGGATCATGGGAAGCAGTTCCTCGGTGGGCTCATAGAAGCTTACCGTGGGCGCGTCCAGATGTTGCGCCATCACAATCTTGAGTGCAGCCACGCCAATGCCCTTACGCGCATTCATGGGTATCACGGGGACACCTAACTCCTGCTGTAGCTCAGCAATATCGATGTGCACGCCATGCTGCTCGGCTACGTCCATCATGTTGAGAGCCAACACGGCAGGCAAGCCTAAATCGGCGAGCTGAGTAAACAGCAATAGATTACGCCGCAGGTTGGAGGCATCGACTGTGACCACCACGAAATCAGGATACTGAGCCGATTCACGGTCGTAAAGCAAGTCGGTGATTACCTTCTCGTCCAGGCTTTTCGGGTACAGCGAATACGTACCCGGCAAGTCGATAATTTCGGCGCGGTGCTGGGGCGTAAGCTGGCTGATGCCGGTCTTCCGGTCAACCGTTACACCAGGAAAGTTGCCTACTTTTTGGTTCAGGCCCGTGAGCTGATTAAACAGCGAGGACTTGCCTGAGTTAGGATTGCCCACCAGGGCAATACGCGTCAATTCACGACGGGCGTGAGGCGTAGGTATGCTATCAACGCTTGAGGCGACGGCCGCCGGAGCGGACACTGTAGGTATAGTTGCCAGGCGAGCCATCCGCGCCGGTTAGTTTTTCAATAAAATAGTAGCCGCCTCACTTACCCGCAGCGAAAGCGTGTAATCTTCGTCGCCGAGTACCAGCGTGATGGGGCACCCCAAGGGAGCGCGGCTATTAAGGCGCACTTGCGTGCCCGGAATGCAGCCCATTTCTAATAGTTTCAACGCCATCTCGGGATCCTGCAGGCAGCAAATCGTCCCGCTCTCACCCAGACGAAGGTCTTTCACACTACGTTGGGTCGTAGGGGCAGCGGTAGTAAAACGGATAGCCACAGGCAGGATTGGTTATTTAGACAGGATTCAAACAAAGGTACGCCCCATTTAGGTTTCGGCCAAAAGATGGTTTTCTTCAACCACTTATAAGATGGGCCTGGAAGCAGCTTAGAATTATTCCATCAGAAAATTGCACAGGTATAACTATTCAAGGAAAACAGGGAGCACATTGGCACATTCATTGTAGTTTTGGGGTACAACTACTCATTTCTACTATGTTTAAACGTGTACTTTCTTTAGTCGTCTTTGCTGTGATGCTGCCTTATTTCAGCTTCGCGCAGGCCGACCGAATTTCAGGTCGGGTAGTTGATAAAGAAACGCAGGAGCCTATCCAGTACGCTTCCATCGGGTTGAAAGAAGAGCAGGTAGGTGCTTTGACCAACGAATACGGCTATTTTCAGATAGCCATGCCAGAGAAAAATCAGAAGGACTCGCTGATTGTAATAGCGCTGGGCTTTAAGCGTACGGCCATTCTGGTAAGAAAAAGCGATAAGAATTTAGAGGAAATTATCCTTGAAGTCCCCAAACGCGAATACTTGCTGAGCGGAATCAAAGTTGAGGCCAGCAAGGTGAAGCCAATTGGATTGGGAGCGCGCTCCAACACGCCCGGCGATGGCATGATTCAGGGCATGCCTGGTACTCAATATGCCTTCTATGTCAAGAATGACAAAGGCAAGAAACTAGGCTTGGTACGTACCGTGTCATTCTTTATTGGGGAGCATGGCTTTCCGCGCGAGCCGTTCCGCATTCGCATTTATGCCCCCGACGGCAACTACAGTTCCCCAAACTCCGACTTGCTGACTGAGAACGTGGTGGTATCGGCTATAAAAGGGGGCGCCTGGTACACCGTCGATTTGACCCAGTACAACATCGTCGCGCCGGATGAAGGGTTCTATGTCGCCATGGAATGGATCGTGACGGGTGATAAGTTCTACACCACCAACTTCATGGACACCTACACGCCTTACGGTCAGATCCTGCGGCCGACGTTCGAATTCAAAGAAAGCCGCACCTGGAATTATACTATCGGACGCGGCTGGAGCTTAATCACCTTAGCTAACAATGGTATGCGCTACAATGCCATGATTAAGGCCGAGGTAGATATGTATAAATAAAGCTTAGGTGCTTTATCCTCCTTATCAAGCTGTTTTTAAAGCCGGTTTCTACTTGTAAGCCAGTATTTAATTATTAGAAATACCGCTTTACGCGCTTTTACAAAGCGTCATTAATAAAGTCCCTCTCACAGCCCTATCTCTCTTACAAACTTGTCTCCCGGTCTGTAAACCTCCCTTTATGTTCCAACGCGTACTATTCACCTTTACCTTCTGTTTGCTGCTTCCGGCACTAAGCATGGCCCAGGAAACTCGGCTATCCGGTCGTATCATCGACAAGAAGACGAAAGAGCCCATTCCCTTCTCTTCCATCGGTTTGAAGGATGAGCAAAGCGGTGCTCTTACCAACGAAATCGGCATCTTCCAGATGACCGGTCCTACCAAAAATGCCCAGGACTCTCTGATCGTTCTGGCCTTGGGTTACGAGCGCAAGGCTGTGCTGGTGAAGCGTGGCTCGAGCCAGGCCGATATGGTAATTGAGGTTTCCAAACGAGTGTATGAGCTGGCTGAGGTTAAAGTACAGGCCAGCAAGGTGAAAGACCTGAAGCTAGGCGCCCGCTCCAATACACCCGGTGATGGCATGATTCAGGGCATGCCCGGCAGCCAGTATGCGTTTTTCGTAAAAAACGAAAAGGGCAAAAAGCTGGGTAACGTGCGCTCCGTTTCGTTCTATATTGGTGAGCACGGCTTCCCGCGCGAACCATTCCGGGTGCGCATCTACGCCCCGACGGCAACTACAGTTCCCCAAACTCCGACTTGCTGACTGAGAACGTGGTGGTATCGGCACCGGGCGGCGGACAGTGGTTTACGGTTGATTTAACTCAGTATAACATCGTCGCGCCGGACGAAGGATTCTATGTTGCCATGGAGTGGATTGTAAGCGGTGACAAGTTCTACACCACCAACTTCGACGATAACTACACCCCCTACGGACAGATCATGCGTCCCACGTTCGAATTTAAGGAAAGCCGCACCTGGAGCTATACGCTCGGTAAAGGCTGGACGCTGATGACCATGTCGGGCGCTGGCGGCTTGCGCTACAACGCCATGATCAAGGCCGAAGTTGATATGATTAAGTAAACCATATTTCGTTAGATAGTAAGTTCAGGCTCATAAAAAAGCCCCCAGACGAGGTCTGGGGGCTTTTTTATGAGCCTGAACTCAGCAACTCTACTTACTTGTTGATCACGGCTATTTCAACGCGTCGGTTTTGCTGGCGGCCAGCAGCTGTTGCATTCGATGCTACAGGTTTGGACTCGCCCATGGGCTGAATAGCTACGCGCGAAGCCTCGATTTTACCATTGTTAACCAGCCAGTTTTTCACTGCTTCAGCGCGCTGCTCGCTCAACTCTTTGTTGTACGACTTGGTATCGCGCGAATCAGCATGACCAATGATGCGAAGCTGCTTGTCAGCCGACCGTTTACCAATAGACGCTGAGATCTGCTCCAGCGCTTTAGCTGCGCCTGGCTTAATCGTGGCTTTGTCGGTATCAAACAGCACCGTTTCCTCGATGCCATACACGCTATACTGATCATTGCCGCGCACAGACACGTCCGGAAGATTCACCTCAGGGAAATCGACGTCGGGCAAATTCAGCGCGTCGGTGTCGATTAAATCACCGTCAGCAACGGCGACAGCGGGGCCTTCTTGGCCTTCACGATAAACTACCGCTGTATCAGCGGTGGCTTCTTCGGGCTCGTTTTTGGTAGCCGGATTTTTCAGGTTGTCGCAGCTAGCCAGCAGGGCAGCGGCACTAAGAATCGTAAACAGGGTCTTTTTCATAGCAGATGAACCGTTGTGGAGCCCTGTTCTACGAACACGACCCCACAACGGTTCACCGAGACTATCGCCTTGTTTTTCTTTTACTTGGACTTCTCTGTGGCCTGCACTATAATCCACTGCCGAATCGCCTCCTGCGCCTGGGCCGAAAAAGTAGGCTGTGGCTGGCCGTTCACCACTGTCCACTCCGACGGGTCGGCCTGAAACATGTGGTTTACGCCAGTCAATTTGCGGGTATTCACCGAGGAGCTACTTTTCAGACCTCTCTGCAAGGAATTAAGATTAACGTCAGCTTCAATATACGTGTCGGCAGTACCAGAAAGCAGTAATACTGGGCACTTCACACTAGGCAGTTTATCGGCAGGGTTAAAATCCAGGAAGTAGCGATACCGATCAGTGGTTAACAAACTAGCGCTAATTTTAGCCGTAGCCATGTCGATAGATGGATTCGTTTCTCTTAGCATGATAGCCACCAGGCGCTGAGCCTTGGTATTATCAGGCGTTTGACGAATTACATCAAGAATAGCCTGCCGGCGCATAACCCCTATTTGCATTTGTGTCAGGCTGGCGCCCAAAGAGCGATGCAAATCGGCTTGCTGCTGCAGTACCAAGTCGCGGCCCGATAATCCACTGGCGGCCATCGTAACCACGAAATTGGGAGCTTCTTCCTCGGCAGCGGCTAGCAAAGCTAGATTACCTCCCTCGCCGTGTCCAACAACACCCACTTTGGCAGCATTAATCTCGGGGCGGCTTCGCAGCGCCTGCATAGCTGCCTGTAAGTCCGTTAATAAAGCCGGAGGGGTAGCCTCATTATAGTCACCGCCTGATTTGCCCACGCCCCGGTCATCGAAGCGAAGCACGGCAATCCCACGACGTGTCAGGAAGTCAGCCAACACTCCCATGGGGCGGTAGTCACCTACAGCGGCATCACGATCTTGGGCTCCCATATCCGAGATCAATACGACCGCAGGAAATGGACCTTCACCAGCCGGCACCGTGAGCATTCCCCCAAAGTCAAATTGGCTTCGGTGTTAGTCACAGCTACTTCCTCCTCGCGATAAGGAGGTGTGAGCCGTGCGCTTTTAGCTGTGCTTATCGGGGCCGACGTGTAGCCAAGCGTTAGGGCCACCTGGTAGCCAGGCTGTTGCCAGGTACCAGTCAATGCTTTACCATCGGCCGATACCAAGCCCATGAACTGACTGCCCGCTTCGGGAGCCATAAATACGATGGTATCGCCTCTTACTTCCACGCTGACAGCCATGCGGCTAATCTTTTGCTGCGGTACATCGAGCGTAGCAAAGAAAGAGCCTCCCGTGAGAGCTACCACTCTGAATACTACCTCTAATTGGCCGCCAGGCACAGGCAAGGGCCCCTTCCACAGACCATCTAATGCTGGAGCTGCTGCACGGGCTGGAGCGGATAGAAGCAACGCAATAAACAGGCAGAAGCTAAAATAAGGTGAGTAGAGAATTTTCTTCATGCAAAAGGAAGTGAGGAGTAAATAAGGGTAGCTGTAGGTATGCTTGTGGTAAGCCAAAGACGCAAGGCATTACCACATCAGATCGGAAAATGCGGCCTATACAAAACATGCACCAGAGGTACACAAAAATGGCATTAAGGCCAGAAAAAAAACTTTTTCTGGCCTTAATGCCATTTTATTCACAAATCAAGATTCTGAAATCGTCTTGCGTAGCTTATTTGTTCGTAAAAATCTGTGTCAGCGCATTAAAAACACTTTCTAATAAACCTTATACAGCGATTAATATTACATTACAACCTTTACTTTTTTGAGATATGTATGGAGACAATATTATTGCTTCTTGCTCATAATCTTAAATTATACCAAGGAACACCTATAGCGGCGCAAGGCGAATGGCCAAGGAATAACTATTCAGTTATGAATATGCGCTTTACTCGCTCGCTCACATTCGTCAGTAGCTCGTAGGGGATGGTGCCGATGCGGGAAGCCAGCTCCACCAGCGGTATTTGCTCACCAAACACGACTACGGAGTCGCCGGCCTGCGCGTCGGGAATGTGGGTGACATCGACCATAGACATATCCATACAAACGTTGCCCAATATGGGAGCACGCAGGCCGCGTATCACTACTTCGCCCACGCCATTACCGAAGCGCCGGTCGTAGCCATCGGCGTACCCGATAGCTATGGTGGCCGTGCGCCGCTCAAAGTTGGTGGCGACACCCCGGCGGCCGTAGCCAACCGTTTGACCAGCAGGCAGTTTTTTGACCTGAGAGATAACCGTGCGTAAGGCGCTGACTGGGCGCAGAGCCGCTGAGTCCTGGCCCGAAGCTTCTACTCCATACAAGCCAATGCCCAGCCGCACCATGTCCAGATGAGCCTCTGGAAAGCGTATGATACCAGCAGAATTCAGCGCATGCTTCAGGACGGAATAGCCAAGGGCAGCCTCTACAAGCGGAGTCATTCGCTGGAATGCGGCTAGCTGCTGGTGCGAAAAATCGTTGTGCTGCGCTTCATCGGCGCCGGCCAGGTGGGTCAGCATACTGGCCACGCGCAGTTGGGGGCTTTTTCGCGCAATAGCTTGCACAGCTCTTCCAGGTCCTCTTCCGCAAATCCTAGCCGTCGCATGCCCGTGTCGAGCTTCAGGTGAATGGCTGGCATAAGCTGAGTTTGGGCTGCCAACAGGTAATCATGCAGGCGCTCGAAGGAGTAGATTTCGGGCTCCAGATGATACTGGTGCAGCTTCTGGAAGCTGTCGGGCGACGGGTTCATCACCATAATCGGCAGACTGATACCGTGTTGGCGCAGCTCCACGCCTTCATCCGCATACGCCACCGCCAGGTAGTCGGCGCGGTGAAACTGGAGTAGGTTGGCCACTTCGTAGCTGCCGCTGCCGTACGCAAAGGCTTTCACCATCACCATCAGGCGGGTGCCGGGCGCGAGGCGCGCGCGGTAATAGTTGAGGTTGTGCACCAGCGCATCCAGGTTCACTTCCAGTACGGTACCATGAATCTTTTGCTGAAAAGCGGCCACAATCCGCTCAAACTCAAAGCGCCGGGCACCCTTCACCAGAATCGTTTCGTGGCGAAACTGCTCCGGCTGAAAAGCAGCCAGAAATGCTTCGGTGCTGGCAAAAAAAGCCCCCGCACCTCGCCAAACAGCTGCTGATGCGCACTTATGGCCTCGCCAACCCCGATAATGCGTCCTACGCCGTGCGCGGGCAGCTGGGCCGCAATGCGCGCATACAGCTCCGCCGCCGGCAAGCCCGATTCGAGCACATCAGAGAGAATGAGGGTGCGTTGCCCACGGCGCGGCTGGCGGGCCAGGGCATCGAGGGCCAGGGTGAGGCCGGCGAGGTCATTATTGTACGTATCGTCGAGCACGTAGCAGTCGTTGAGGGCCTGCTTCATCTCCAGGCGCATGGCCACGGGCAGCAGGCGGTCGAGGCGGCGCTGAATCTCGGCGGTGGGCACGGCGTACCACAGCAGCACGGCCAGGCAGTGCAGTGCGTTTTCTACCGAAGGCTCATCGGCGAAGGGCAAGGTAAACGTGTGCTCTTCCACTCTGGGGCGAGCCAAATGCACTTGCACCACCGTGCGCTCGGCACTGGCTTCCGTAACGGTGACGCTCAAATTTGCCCCCCGCTGCGCTTGCCGACTCCAAGTAAAGGTGCGCGCCGGATCAAGTATCTGCTGCGCCGCCGCGTGAATGGCTTCGTGGTCGCGGCAGTAAAAGAGCGTATCTACTGCCGCAAAAAGCTGCATTTTCTCGCCTACCTTCTCTTCCGCTGAAGCAAAGCCTGCGTCGTGGGCCGTGCCCAGGTTGGTGAAGATGCCGAGCGTGGGCTGAATGATAGCGGCGAGCCGTGCCATTTCGCCCCGCTCTGAAATGCCGGCCTCAAAAATGCCGAGCGTGTGCGTGGCGTTCAACTCCCACACGGATAGCGGCACGCCCACCTGCGAGTTGTAGCTGCGCGGGCTTTTGCAGATCAGCTCGTCGGAGCTAAGTAGCTGAGCCAGCCACTCTTTCACAATGGTTTTGCCGTTGGAGCCCGTGATGCCGAACACCGGAATATGGAACTGCCGCCGGTGCCAGGCGGCCAGCGCTTGCAACGCCGCCAGACTGTTTTCTACCAGTAGAAAGCCGGCTTCGGGAAAGGCCAATTTGCCCCCCGGAATCTCTTCCAATCTATCGACCACAAACAGGCGCACGCCGCGCTGATACAGGTCGGACAGGTAGCGGTGGCCGTTGTGCAGGGCCCCGCGAATAGCAAAGAACAGCGACCCGGCCGGCTGTCCCACGCGCCGGCTATCGAGCAGCAGGTGCTGCACGCGCGCGGCCTCGGGGGCGTTTGGAGCAAGGTACCGCCAATGAGAGCGGGCAAATCGGAGAAGAGTAGCATGGAGCACAAAGGTACGGCGTGTGGTATCTTTGCGGTCTTTACCGTTTGCTTCTTCCTCGTGCAACTCACTCGCTATCACCTGGCCGCCCTCGCGGCTTTTCTTATTTGGGGGTTTTTCCCGATTCCGCTCCGTATGCTCACCAGCTACAGCAGCGGCCAGATTCTGTTCTTCCGGGTGCTTATTTCCCTGCTTATTCTGCTGGTTATTAACCTGCTATTCCGTTTCTCGGCGGTGCGGGCGGCGTGGCGAAAGTGGCGCACAGCGCCGGTGAATGAGCGCCGCGGAGTGGCCGGCAGCACCTTGCTGGGGGCATTTTGCTGACCTCCAACTGGCTGCTGTTCATTTACGTCATCAATAAAGTGAGCGTGCAGGCGGGCTCGTTTGCCTACCTCATTTGCCCAATCCTGACGGCGCTGCTGGGGTTTCTGGTGCTGCGCGAGAAGCTGCGGCGCAATCAGTGGCTGGCCATCGGGCTGAGTGCGTTGAGCTGCGCGTTGCTGGGCACGGGCTCGGCGCGCACGTTGCTGATGAGCTTGGTCGTGGCGGCCACGTACGCGCTCTACCTTATCACCCAGCGCCGCCTGCAGGGCTACGACAGGCTGGTGCTGCTTACCGTTCAGCTGTCCTTGGCGGCCGCGCTTATTCTACCTACGGCCAGCCTGCTGGGCGCATCTCCCCTGGCCGGCTTCCACGACCTACATCTGCTCCTGATGACGGCCATTCTGAGTGCCGTGTTCACGGTGCTGCCGCTGTTTCTAAACCTCTATGCTTTGAATACGCTGCCTTCGGGCACGGTGGGCATTCTGATGTATCTGAATCCGGTGGTAAGCTTTCTGCTGGCTTTTCTGTATTTCAACGAGGCCGCTACCACTATTCAGGCCGTAGCCTACGCGGTGATTCTGGGCTCCGTTGTGCTGTATAATATGCGTTTTGGCGCCAAGCTGGCCAGTAAAGAGGTTATTCGTTGACCCTTTTTCGCTTCGCTTAAGTTAACCTCTATACGCTATCAACTACCCATTCGTAACGCATGCAGCAGCCCGCCAAGAAGTTTTATACGCCGCCCGAAGCGCTTCAGAAGATAGCCGCTTTCTGCACCTATCAGGAGCGCACATTCAAGGAAACCGAGGAAAAGCTGCGCAGCTACGGCCTGACGGAGGATGAAGCTGGTGAAATCATTATTCGGCTGAGCCGGGAGAAGTTGCTCGATGAGGAGCGCTACGCCAAAAGCTTCGTGCGGGGCAAATACCGACTTAAAAAGTGGGGCCGCCGCCGCATTTTGCAGGACCTTAAGTTCAAGGGCATCTCCGAGTACTGCATCAAGCAAGGCATGAAGGAGATAGATGGGGATGAGTACTACCAAAATCTGGTGGACGTACTGGAAAAGAAGGACCGCCAGGAAAAGGAAAAGAACCCGCGCATACGCCGCCAGAAGCTCCAGCTTTTCATGACCAGCAAAGGCTACGAGTCTGATCTGATAAAGATGGCCCTGGATGATCTGGGCAAGGAAAAGACCAACGACGAAGACGAATAGAATTGCCTTTAGCTACAACGTAAAAAAGCCCCCAGACTTGGTCTGGGGGCTTTTTTGTGCTTACTCTTTATTAATACGGCCGTGCGTCGTGGGCTATTGCCTCTGCTTGCTCTACGGCTTCGGCACTCTTGCTTTCGTTTGCCTGCGTAGCACCTTGGGCACCGCTGGCGGTTTGCTTCAGCCCTTCGGCCAAACGCTGCCCCCAATCCGGGTCGCAGTTGGTGCACAGCTCGATCATCTTTTTCTGAATGACCTCATTGGCATCGCTTAGCGCGCCCACCATGTTGCTAATCAAATCATTGCGCTCCCAATCTTCGTGCAGACGGTACCGCTCACCGGCTTGCTTGAAGTTGTTCTGGCGGTCAATGGTCTGACGAATCAGACGGCCCGTGTACTCCGGAGTATGGTCGGGAGCTGAGCGGGGGCTTCTTTCAGGCCATTGAGCGAGGAAGGCTCGTAGTTGACGTGCAGGTTCTGGCCGGGCGCCGAATCGACGTGGTAAGCCATCTGACCATCGCGCTGGTTGGTAGCTACGTGCTTCTTGGGCGCGTTGATGGGCAGTTGCAAATAGTTGGTACCCACGCGGTAACGCTGCGTATCGGAGTACGAGAACGTACGTCCCTGCAGCATTTTGTCGTCGGAGAAGTCCAGTCCATCTACCAGCACACCCGTACCGAAGGCCACCTGCTCCACCTCCGCGAAATAGTTATCAGGGTTCTTGTTGAGCGTCATCTTGCCCACGGGCAGATGCGGGAACTGATCTTCGGGCCAGATCTTGGTGTCGTCAAGCGGATCGAAGTCTAGCTCCGGATGCTCGTCGTCGCTCATGATCTGCACGCGCAGCTCCCACTGCGGGAAGTTGCCCTTCTTGATGTTATCGAACAGGTCTTGGGTAGCGTGGTTGAAGTTTTTGGCCTGAATAGCCTCTGCTTCAGCCTGCGTGAGGTTCTTGATGCCTTGTAGCGGCTCCCAGTGGTACTTCACCAGCACAGCCTCACCGGCTTGGTTTACCCACTTGTAGGTGTTTACGCCTGAGCCCTGCATCTGCCGGTAGTTGGCCGGAATGCCCCAGGGCGAGAACAGGAAGCTCACCATGTGCATGGCTTCCGGTGTGTTGCTGATGAAGTCGAAGATACGCTCTCCGGTCTGGCGGTTGTGCACCGGATCAGGCTTCTGGGAGTGAATCAGATCCGGAAACTTCATCGCGTCGCGGATAAAGAACACCTTCAGGTTGTTGCCTACCAGGTCCCAGTTGCCGTCTTCGGTGTAGAACTTCACCGCAAAGCCGCGCGGATCGCGCAGGGTTTCGGGCGAGTGACCACCGTGACCTACCGTGGAGAAGCGCACGAATACGGGCGTCTCCTTGCCTTTGGTATTGAACAGCTTAGCGCGGGTGTACTTCTCAATGGGCTCGTCGCCTACTTTGCCGTACGCTTCGAATACGCCGTGGGCACCGGCGCCACGGGCGTGCACCACGCGCTCCGGAACTCGCTCCCGGTCGAAGTGGCTGATTTTTTCGATGAACTGATAGTTCTCCAGTGTGGCGGGGCCGCGGCTGCCCACAGTGCGCGTATTCTGGTTGTTCGTGAGGGGATGCCCCTGACGGGTGGTGAGGGTCTGGGCGTTTTCGCTGGCCGCCGTACGCGTGTCGTGCGAAGTGCCAGCGCCGGTTACGGCCGTACCCGTACCGTTGCCAGACGTGGGATTCTGATCTTGGTCCATAGTAAGCTTTTATTAAGTGATTGGTTACCTATACGAGAACCGTTGGAAGACAATCTTATATAATTTCCACCAAAGATGCTGTTAGTGCAAGTATAAATCAAATCATTTGTTTTGATAACAGTATCAGCAACGCTTATAGTTTAGCTTTACATCGTGAATCTCCAACAGCTTGAATATCTTATCGCGCTCGACACGCACCGGCAGTTTGTGGGCGCCGCCCACCACTGCCATGTAACGCAGCCAGCCTTGAGTATGCAGCTCCAAAAGCTGGAAGAGGAACTGGGCGTGATGCTGTTTGACCGCAAGAAAAAACGCTTAGAGCCAACTGCTGTGGGCGTTAAGGTAATACAGCAGGCGCGCCAGGTGCTCCGCGAAGTGCAGCTACTGCGCGAAGTGGTAGAGGTGGAAAAGGGTGAGCTGATTGGCGAAGTGCGGCTCGGCATTATTCCCACGCTGGCTCCCTACCTGGTGCCCTTGTTTTTGGTGCCATTGGCTGAACGCCATCCGCAGCTGCGGGTACGCGTGGAGGAACTACAGTCCGAAGAATTGGTGCGCCAGCTCAAAGCGCACCAGCTTGACATAGGGCTGCTTATCACGCCCCTCAACGATGCGCAGCTCCGCGAAGTGCCGCTGCTGGAAGAGCCTTTTTTGGGTTATGTATCGGCATCGCACCCGCTGTATGCGCACGCCACCCTGCGCCCCACCGATCTTTCGGGGGCCGGTTTGTGGCTACTGCAGCAAGGACATTGCTTTCGCAACCAGGTACTCACTATCTGCGCGCCGCCGGCTGGCGTGCACACTTACAGCTACGAAAGCGGCTCCATCGAGACGTTAAAAGAGTTAGTTCGTCGCAACAATGGCTATACATTGGTTCCCGAGCTGTCGGTGCTGGAAGAGGCCGAGGAGAACCCCATGGTAAAGCGCTTCGAGGCTCCGGAACCGGTGCGCGAAGTAAGCCTAGTAGTGCATCATGGCTTCGTGCGCACCCAACTGCTCAGCAATTTGCGTCAGCTGATTCTGGAGCAGGTGCCTGAGCGGCTGCACGCGGGTCGGGTTATGCAGAAAAGAGGAGAAGTGGTTAAGTGGTGATTTTGAGGCACTTAAGGCGCACTCTGCGTTAATGGTGCAGCCAAACAAAACTTCGAACTCACCATTTTACCACTTCACCTCTTGGCCGGCCGCTGCGGCGGGGCCATTTGCTGGGTCAGTATTACGCGGCGGCCCGTCATGGTTTCGAGCATGGGCCGCAATATTTTCTCTGCATTCCGAGTGGTCTGGGGCAGAATACCCGATTGCAAAGCAGTTTGGCGCACGTTGCGCTCGGCGTAGCGGTAACCTTCATCGATAAGCTCGGCATCCTGAAAAAACGAGTTTTCGGTGCTGTATACTTTGCTTTGGCTATGGTCGACGCGCCAGGTGCACAGCTCAGGCGCGGGCAATGCCACTCTTATAATGGAGTCGCCCTCAAACACCACATCCTGGGCGCGCACTTTGGTCATGTCGAGGCAGCCAACTGCCTCACCAGCTACGATAATAGCTACTTTGGAATCAGGCAGGAAACGATAAGTGCTTTTGCGGTATTCCACCACATCCTTGAAGCGAAAGCGCACCAGCTCCATGCGGCCCAGGCTTTCTACCTTGGTTAGCACCGTGTTATGAGTCACGGTGATTTGGGGAGTGGGCCGCAACGGGTTTTGCAGCTCGGCCAGCGTGGGCTGCACTTTTTCCCACAAAAACCAGCCTAACCCCACCAAAAACAATAACGGTAATAAGCGGCGGAGCAAGCGAATCATTCAGGAAGGGAAAACGGTGGGCAGAAGACAAGGATAACAGCTGGTCTGAATACGTTCCCAGCTTCTATGTAGCACTGTTGAGTTACAACAAATATTTGCTTGCTTTTAATTCACCGCACCGGAAGCTGCTCCCCCTGGCCGGACAACTTTCGGCCACCATACACTGCGCCTTTCAAATCGGGCCCGAAACCCAGCCCAGGCTTGCAGGCCGCCCGTATGCACGGCCACTACGGTGCTACCAGGCGCGAAATAATCTTGCCGCAGCAAATCCAGGATGCCGTACAGCAGCTTACCCGTGTAGATTGGGTCGAGCAATACCTTGTGGCGCTGTTGAAACTGCTGGATAAATGTCATCAGCTCGGGTGAAAACCTGGCGTAACCCCCAAAATGATACTGCGTTTGGACCGACCATGGAGCCGTGATTATTTGCCCGGCGGCCGTTATTAACGCGTGGATATCATCTTGCAGAAAACCGCCATTCTTGAGGGCGGCCACACCTACGGCTTGCTGCTGGGGCTTCAGCGCTGTTAAAAAGCCCCCCAGCGTGCCGCCGGTGCCACAGGCTACGCACAGCGTGTCGAAGGAAGTTTGGGCGCTCAGCTCCGTCACCAATTCAGCGCAACCGCGCAGAGCCAGCTCATTCGTGCCGCCCTCGGGCAGTATATAAGCCGGACCTGTCTGCTGGAGTAGCTCAGCCTGAAATGCCGCTTCCTGCTTCTGACGGTACGTGTCACGGTCGAGGTAGCGCAAGCTCATGCCATCGGCTGCGGCCTGGGCGAGCGTCGGATTCAGAGGAATCGTGGGCTCGCCCCGCACTATGCCGATGGTGCGGAAGCCATATAACCGACCCGCAGCCGCCACGGCCGCCAGATGATTGGAAAAAGCCCCCCGAAGGTAAGCAACGTGTGGTGGCCCTGGGCGCGGGCTTCCAGCAAGTTGTAATTGAGCTTACGCCACTTATTTCCCGGCAGCTCGGCGTGCGTTAAATCATCGCGCAGCAAGATTAAGCGAATGCCACAGCGGTGTGCGGCGGGCTCGTTTAGCTCCTGCAGAACCAGCGGAATTGGTGTTGTCATGCGGCAATTACACCCAGCTGAGCTTAGCTGCGAGATTCTTTGGCAAGTATTACGCCGTCACCAAATCCTGATCAGCCAGCACCGGCCGCTTTTTCCAGATATAAAAAGCCACACCTATCAACCCCAGAATCAGGATGATGGACGACACCAGCGACACGGTGTTGCCGATAGTGTAGGACTGGGGCTCAAATTTGAACTCAATGGTATGCTGACCGGCGGGCACGGGCAGGGCGCGCAGCACGTAGTTGGCCCGCAGGTGCGGCACCAGCTTGCCGTCGATGTAGGCGTTCCAGCCGTCCTTATAATAGATTTCGGAGAACACGACGAAGCCGTCCTGAGCAGCATTGGCCTGATACTTTAGCGCATCCGGCGAATAGTTGGTGAGGCGGATGGTGGAGCCAGCGGCGTTGTAGGTGGTTTTTGGGAGCGGAAACTTGGAGGCATCCACGACGGCCGTGGTGGCCGGATTGAAGTTGCTGAGTGCCGCAATTTCCTGGTCGGGGCTCTGTACTTTCTGAATTTCGCTGACAAACCAGGCATTGCCCAGCGCCGCCGGATTGCGCTGTACCTGTGAGGGCTGATTGGCTTGCGGGTTGGGGGGCGTAATTAGGTAACGGGTGTTCAGCATATTGAGCACCTGCGTGTTATTCTGCGAAATCTGGCGCTCAATCAGATCCTGGTAGCGGCGCAGCTTAGCGCCGTGATAGCCACCGATGCTCTTGTGAAAGTAAGAAGTGTTGGCTTCGTTGAATGGGTTGTTCAGATTCAGTACACGGTAGCTCAGGTCCTTATCCTGCAGAATTTGCTGGTCCTGAGGCGTTGGCACAAACTGCTGCGTCACGGTTTCACGCTGAAAGTTGGAGTCGTTGAGGTAACGCTTATCAACCGCCCACAGGTCGACGAGGGTGAGCCCAGCCATAACTGCGGCCGCGGCTGTAGCGGAAAGCTTGCGTTGCAAAAAGAAGTACAAAACGCCCCCCGCAGCCAGAATAAAGAACAACGAGCGTAGCACATCGGCGCGGAGCAGGCTAGCGCGGTCTTCGCGAATGGCATCGAGCGGAAAGCCGCTTTGCTGCAATTGCGCATCGATAGGAGACGCATAATCAGCGCCTAAGCTGAGCAGCCAAGCCAGGATGCACAAACCAGCGGTACCAGCAACGGCATACAGCAGCTTGCGCTTGAGGCCGGTGGTTTCGGCGGAGTCGGCGGCTGGAAGCGTGAGAGCTGGGTGGCCAGCTACTGGCGCCGAAGCCGTGCGGTGAGCGCGCAGCACGCGGGCCAAGGCCAATATGGCCAGCAAAGGCATGGTGAGCTGGGCAATTACCAATGCCATCGACACCGACCGGAACTTGTTGTAGCCGGGGAAGTAGTCGAACATGAGGTTGTTGAAGGTCTCGAAGTTCTTGCCCCAGGCCAGCACAATGGACAAAATCGTACCGATCAATAGCCAGGTGCGTAGGCGACGGTCGGCCACAAACAGACCCAGCACAAACAGCAGGCAGACCACCGCGCCCACATACACGGGGCCGCTGGTGCTGGGCTGGTCGCCCCAATAAAGGGGAAGTTGGCTTAAATAATCGCGGAGTTGGACGGGGGGTACACCGAGTTGGGTGAGGGCTTTGCCGGTAGCCGAGCTTTCGCTTAGCGCCCCTTGGCTGGCGCCGCCGAAGTAATTGGGAATGAGCAAGGTAATAGTCTCGCCCACCCCGTAGCTCCAATTAAAAGCATAGTCGCGGTCGAGGCCGGAGCCGCCGGGAACATCATCAGAAGCGGCCGCGGCTGGCGCGCCGGGTGAAGGCGTGGTGAGTTCGGAGCGGCCGCGGATGGAGTATTTGCCGTATTCGGCCGTTACGTAGAGGCGCCCGAAGCTGACCCCAACGGCTAATAAGGCGGCGGCACCTAAGAGCGCCGTCCGACCGAGGAAGTCCGGTAAGCGCTTTTCGCGGAAGGCATAAATCAGCTCAACAATGCCGAACACCAACACCAGCAACAGCAGATAATACGTGATTTGGAGGTGATTGGAGCGCACATTCATGGTTAGGCCCAGGGCAAACAAAGCCGCACCGAGCCAGCGGTTGCGTCGAAATGTGACTAGCAGCCCCGCCAGCACCAGCGGCGCGTACGCAATAGACAACGACTTGGTATTGTGCCCAGCAGCCAGAATAACGAGGTTGTAGCTGGTAAAGCCCAACGCAATAGCGCCCACTACCGCCACTAAAGGCCGCACTCCCAACGTTATAAACAGGATATAGCCACAAAGCAGCGCCAGAAACAAGTTGGCTACCACCGCCGGCATATTCAGGGTAAAAATCTGGTGTATATACACCGATAAATCGCCGGGGAAGCGGGTGCTGATGAGGTAAGTAGGCATCCCGGAGAACATAGAGTTGGTCCAGAGGGCTTCCTCACCGGTTTCGGCCCGATAAGTGGCCGCTTCCTGCGAGCCGCCTCTGAACTGCACGATGTCGTGCTGAGAAAGCGTTTGATCATCCAGCACTAAGGGCGAGAAGTAAACGAAAACCAGCGCCAGGAAAAACAACACGGCCAGCAGGTGAGGCAACATCCGCCGCCACAAGGGCACGGCAACGGGAGAAACAGTAGTCATCAGCAAAAAGAAGAGTCGATTAACGGCCAAAAAGCCCCCAGGGCCCGGTAAAGCACGCCGAAGGTAGGCCGTTTATTTTATTCCAGGAAGTACGCTGTTATAGCCTAACGATTTTAGCGGGCACAGAAATGCCCCCAGCCGCCCGGTTTCTAAACCATGCGCTTGGGGGGCATTTCTGATGAGAGCTTATTTTACTTCCTCGTATTCCACGTAGTCACCGCCATTGAACTTGGTATCTGCGCGGGCTTTGGGCTGGGGTGGCACATACTCTACGCGCACTTGGCCGGGAGCCGGAGCAGGGCCGGGCGGCGGGCCAAAGGGCGAATCTTGTCCGAAAGGAGGCGCTTGGCCAAACTGCTGACCATAGCGACGAACTTGCTTTTTGATGAACATTCCTACCACCAAACGCAGCACCACGGGCAGCACGAAGCGCACGAGCAGCGAAATGATGAGCAGGGTTAGGAGGAACTTGGTCATGGGCGGGAAGGCGGGGAAACGGGTTGAAAGTAAAAATCGGCCGTGACGGCGCTGGTAAGTTGTTCAGCCGAGCAGGGTACAAGTTCAGAACGCGGCGAAAGCATAAATGGTTTATAGCCCAACTCCGCCAGCAAAATAACGACCGCCTGCCGGTTCTCCAGACCATTCAACTCTGTTTGGATAAGTGGCCTAAAGCGGCGCAAGGTGGCTTGTAGATGACGAAACACTTCGTGCTCGAAGCCTTCCACGTCGCATTTGACAAAATCCAGGCGAGGCAAATCGGCTAGTAGCTCGTCGGGCACGCGCATGGGCACCTCGTAGGTGCGGGCGTAGGTTTCGTTGGGGTTGGAGGCTGCTACCTTGGTCATGCCGTGGTGAAGCAGACCGTCGCGCTCGGGCGTACCCATTTGCACGGTGGTATTTTGCCCCCCAAGTGCGTAGGGCAGCAACGTCAGGTTGTTGTGGCCACTCAGGCGCACATTATCTCGCCAGATTTTTTGAAAATCCGGGATGGGCTCTACGGCTAACACCTGCCCCTCCGCTCCTACCAAGCGCGACAACGCCACGGAGTAATAGCCCAGGTTAGCGCCAATGTCTAGGCACACGAAACCAGGGCGAATAATCTTCTCCAGAAAAAACAGCTCAGGATATTTCGCCCGGCCCCAGCCCGCGCTCACCAACCCCAGATACACGCGGCTCACGAAGCGGATGTAGCGCTCGAAGCCGAGAGCCTGGACCAATAATTTGCGAAGCTGTTTTACCATAGCAGCGGCAAAGGTAGCACGTCCGATTACGTGGACGCACTACCCTGAGCATTGCTAGGCCCAACGGCTACTTTCGGCGCTTGCGTGTTGCTCGCGCCGCGCCCGCCGCGGCCAGTCCTCCGATCAGGTACCAGGCTACCGTCATCAGCTTGGTTTGCGGGGTGCGGTTGCTGGGAGCCTCGCCCAGGCCCATCGGGCCGGGAAGCACTACCCCACCTATACCAGCCGTCAAGCCAAGCACAATACCGCGTTGCCAGGCGTTTTTGCCAGCACCTACCAAGCTGTAGTACAGACCGTTGGAAAGCAAGTCGCCAGCCATGGTTAGGTTAAATAAGGTGTCATGGTCGGGCTGGGGGGCATTTGCTTTGCCTAGCAGCTTTCGCAGGCCGCGCATCCCCAGCACATCCATGCGCGGAGCAGTTTCGGGTATAATATGACGGACGGTTTCGTGTACGGCGGTTAGCACAACCGCGCCCGCGAAGCCATTACCCAAGGCGCGCAATACAGTAGCAGATTTCATTTGGCAGGTGGTTCAAATTGAAGCTAAATCCGGCTATTTGGGCCGGACGCTTTCTCCCAAACGCATAAGCGCTACGGCACGTTGCCTGGCTCTAGTTAGCGGTTAAGGTTAGAAAAAAGGCCCCAGCCTTGCACTAGTTTCCGGCGCCTGCCTATCTTTGTTGGCCTGAGCAGTTAGTGTTCAGCAGACGCCTCTTTAGCTCAGTTGGTAGAGCAGCTCATTCGTAATGAGCAGGTCGTTGGTTCGAGTCCAATAAGAGGCTCTTCATTGAAAAAGGCCCCAGAAGTCGCAGATGCTCTTTTGGGGCCTTTTTTCTTACAACACTTTTTTAGTTGCGCTATAACGAGTCTGGAAATCAGAGCCGGAAGTAAACGCGGAAGGTAGAGCCTACGCCAAGCTGGCTTTCTACCTCAATTTTGCCCCCCGCGTTCTCAATTATTTTCTTGACCATGTACAGCCCAATGCCTGAGCCCTCTACGTGGGTGTGGTAGCGCTGAAACATGGTAAACAGTTGGCGCTCCCGCGTCAGGTCGAGGCCCAGACCATTGTCTTGCACCTCTAAAACATCATACTCGGCCTCCGTATGGCAGTTAATCCGCACGAGGGCCGGACGGTCGGGGTGGCGGTATTTAAAGGCATTACTCAACAGATTATACACTATCGAGCGTAGATTTTTCTTTGAGAAGGAAAGTGTGGGGCACGTCTCCACATCCACTTCCAGCTGCGCCTGCGCTTGCTCCATCAGAGGTATCAGATCGAGGCGTACACCTTCAATAACTTCAGATAAATTAACGGTTATAGTGGGCTGGTCGTGCTCCTTTTGCAGCTTCGAAACATCAGTCAGGTGGTCGATGGTGGTTTTGAAACGGTCCACTGCACCATGCATCATCGACAGAATAAAGTTCACGTCGCCCTCCTGACTGCTGGAGGGCAATTGTTGTTGCAGCGCATGTAGCAGCCCCTCGATATTGGTAATAGGAGCTTTCAGGTCGTGCGAGGCAGTATAAATGAAGTTGTCCAGATCCACGTTTGTGCGCCGGAGCTGGTCGTTGATGCTGCTCAGCTCCGAGTTGGTTGTAGCCAATTCTTGCGCCATTGCCTGCGCCTGCTGTCTGCCGTCTTCTATCACTTGTCGCGCCTCCACCGACTCTGTGATGTCGGTGACCATGGTGTAGAATCCGACCACCTTACCCGATTGAATATCAGGCACGTAGCTAGTCCGAATATGCTTGACAAAATTCTCCCGGTACGGCATTTTGGCCTCAAAATCCAGGCGTTCCCCAGCCAGTGCCCGCTCGATATATCCTTTTACACCTCTGTAGGCATTTTCTCCTATTATATCGCGAACGGCCCGGCCTAATAAAGCTTCGGGGGGTTGATTAAACCAGGCTTTATAAGCCTCATTGGTAAACTGGTATTTCTCTTCCCGATCTAAATAGCCAATAAGTACAGGAAGAGAATCGGTAACGAGGCGCAGCTTCTCAGTGCTGGCCTCACTGGCTTTGCGGGCTTCCACCTGCTCTGTTACCTCAAAGGCAAATACCAGCACGCCATCCACCTCGCCGCGCTCATTGTAGCGGGCTTGTTGGATAAAGTTGAAATAACGGTCCTCCAATATGCCATCATCAGTCCGTGCGAAAGGAATGAGCAAGGCTTGCTCCTCGTGTGTGCCTCCCAATTCGTATATGCGACGAAACGTTTCGGCCACCCGATTATTCTTTATTTCTGATAATGCTTCATAAATGGACCGGCCTAAAAGCCGACGGTTAGGAAATAGCTGCTGGTAACTAGGGTTAACCAATTCAAAAACCAGATCAGGGCCGCTGAGGATGCAAATAGCGGCGGGAGCCTGCATAAACAGCCGCTCCAAGCGCAGACGCTGCCGTTCCGTTTCGGCTTGGGCACGCTGCAATTCGTTTGTGCGCCTTTTTACCCGCCCTTCCAACTCCGTATTAAGCTGTTCGAGCTGGTGTTGCGTACGGGATAGCTCGGCGTTGTTAGTCAAGAATTCCTCATTTGCGGCCTGCAGTTCTTCGTTCGCAGCTGCTAGCTCCTCATTCAGATTCTGCACTAGCTGGCGGCTCCGTTCCACCTGTTGGCGGGCTTTTACTTGCGCTGTAACCTCGTAAGCAAACACAAGGATGCCATTGATCTGGCCAGCCAGATTGCGGGTAGCCTGATAAATAAAGTTGTAGTAATTCTCTCCCAGGTCATAGGTGCCCGTGTTGGCATGGTCGAGCTGTACCAGCATTTCATGCGCGTAGAATGTTTCCCCGGTACGATAAACCTTATCGAGCAAGCCAAAGATTGCTTGCCCGGCTAGTTCTGGCATAGCCTCGCGGATAACCCGCCCTAGCAATGGACGCTCGCCAACAAGTTTCTGGTAATGAGGATTAACGAGCCGAAACCGATGCTCAGGCCCCTCAAATATGCAGATCATGGCCGGTGCCTGCATAAAAATATTGTGTAGTTGCTGGCGCTCAAGATCGGTTTCGGCTTGGGCAACTTCCGATTGATGCTTAGCGGCCACTAACTCCAGATTTGTAGCTGCCAGCTGCTGATTTAGCTCCTGCAACTTCGCTTCATCCTGTTCCATTTGCCGGCGCGTCTGCACCAGCTCGCTCACCTCGTAGGCAAAAACCAGAATGCCATCAATGGTACCCGTGGCATCGCGGGTAGCTTGGTTGATAAAGTTGAAATAACGTGGATTAACCTGTTCGCTAGCAGATTGGGAGAAATAGAAAGGTATTTCACTACCGTAGAAAGTCTCGCCGGTACGATAAACTTCGTCGAGAAAGCCAAAGAATGGCTCGCTTTCCAGTTCTGGCAATGCCTCTCGTATGGTTTTACCCAGCAGTTGTCGCCCACCAAAAAGTTGGTGGTAGAGCGGATTGGCGATGGTAAAAATGTGAGTCGGACCTGAGAGTCGGGCAATACAGGCCGGGGCTTGGCTAAACAACGTGTCCAGTTGCTGGCGATGCATTTCGACGTGGGCCAGCCCTTCCCGCTCCCTTAGCTGACTCGCGCGTAGGGAAAGCTCTACGGTGCTCCGGTCCTGATCGGCGGTATCGGTGAAGCTTACTACCAACAGCTCACCACTGCGCTGGGCGGCCAGATGAAAGTAGTTATCAAGCCCGTCGGCTTGGTAGTTCAACTTATACTGGTCGGGTTTGCCACTTGCAAATACCTGTTGGTAGAAAGCAAGAACCCCAGTAGGTAGCGAAGCGGGGAAGCGTTCCCCAACGGTACCATAGGGCCGTTCGAGCGGCCCCACCATGCGCTGTCCGGCCGGATTGATATAGTCAATAGTAAAATCTATTATTTCATTGCTGCCCGCTTTATACACCGGGGAAAGCACATTGACAGCCGTAAGGGATATGTCCAGAAGCGTGTGAAGCAGGTCGCTTGGGTCAGATAAGGCGGGTAACGGCACAGGCAAATAGGGCATAGCAAATGCAGGGAGGGTTAAGCTGACCTTATAAATAGCGATACTATGTAAAACTGATCAGGTAATACGGCGGGATGCATCACCTCAGATGAGTTAAATAACAAACGCTGTAGGAAAGCTTTTACCAAGATAGCATTTGGGCTGCGGGGGGCTTTTTTCACTTATCAGCAAGCAGATGCAGCGCTCATTGGCTGACACTGCTGACAAACGCCCGTCATCAGATACTCCCGCGATGCTGCCTGAAAGCCCCCCGGCAGCGCTACAGCCGGAATAGCTACCTGGTTGAGGCAATAGGTATGCTGACAGGCAGAGCACTTAAAGTGCACATGATCATCGGTGTGCGCGTGGCGGGCACATTCGCGCGAGCAAAGTGCATAGCGCAGAATATCGGTGTTGTCGATAACGCGATGAATCAGCCCTTTTTCCTCAAAGGTTTTAAGGGTTCTATATAAGGTGATACGATCGGTGTTGGAATCCAGGCTTTGCTCCAGATCATGGCTGGACTGGGCGTATGTTTTTGCCAGGAACGCCCGCAACACAGCCTGACGCACGGGCGTTTGGCGCAGTCCGTGTTGGGCAAGCAGGGCAGTAGCAGAATCGGCAGCGGACATAAGGATTCGAAAACGTAAACGAATAAGCACTAATACCGGCAGATTCGTTCGGCTAGTGAATTGTAAAAATACAACCAACCGGCGTTCCAAAGCCTTTCTCCCAGATTGCACAACGGCTAATCGTGCGCCAGCATTACTAAAAAGGGGTCTGCTTCCATGAAGCAGACCCCTTTTACTTTCTATATAGAGCGCCTACTTAGCGGGCATCAAGACGGCATCGATGGAATGTACGGTACCGTTGGTGGCTTTGATATCGGGCGTGGTTACTGTAGCCGAACCGCCTTTGGCATCGCGAATCGTGACGGTGCCGCCCTCCAGGCTCACGGTCAGCGACTCGCCCTGCACCGTTTTGATGGTTTGGCCATCCTTCAGATCAGCCGCCATCACGTTGCCGGGCACCACATGATACGTCAGGATTTTGCTGAGTTGCTTTTTATTGGCTGGCTTAAGCAGATTATCTACCGTACCGGCTGGCAGCTTGGCGAAAGCTGCATTATCGGGGGCAAATACGGTAAATGGGCCCTTTGCTTTGGCCTGCTCGGCTAAGCCTGCCGCTTTTAGGGCCGTTAACAAAGTCGTATGCTCGGTTGAGAGAGCCGCACTGCCGGCCAGGTCCTTATTAGTGGAGGCAGCAGTGGAGGTGGCTGTAGCCGCCGGAGCTGGAGTCATCGTTTGGGCCGAGGCAACGCCAGCTAAACCAAGGAGAGCAATTGCGTGAAGGATGATCTGTTTCTTTTTCATAGATGAATGTGGGAAGTTAAATGCGGTGAGATTCTACAACCGCGCAACAGCTGAATGGTTGAGATTAATTTGTTTTAATCACCTACTAATCAACCTTTTCAGCCTTTCCTTTCAATGAAAAACGAGTGGTTTGTTGCTTCGAGACTTTTTGAAAAAGCCCCTAGGGGACAAAAAAAGCCAGACGTGAGAACGTCTGGCTTTTTTTGTCCCCTAGGGGCTTTTTACTTACAGCTTACAGGCTGCTATCGTAGTCGGAGGAACTGGATGAGCTGCTGCCCATGCCACCGCGGTAGCCTGACTGGCTGCCCGAAGAGGAGCCGTAGTCGCTGCCACTGCTGCTGCCTGAACGGTAGCTGCTGCCGCTGCTTGGGGCCGGACGGTAACCCGACTTCGATTTGTCGGAGTCGGAGGAGCCGTAGCTGCTGCCCGAGCCATAGCTGCCGCCTGCGCCGTAGCTGCTGGAGCCATAGCTACCAGTAGAGCCGTATTTACCCGACTCTGAACTTACGTTGCCGCGGTAACCAGATTTGTCTTTTTTGCCGCTCTTGCCTTTGTAAGACTTGTAGCCTTTGTCGCTGCTCTTAGAGCGCAACGCCAGCCAGCTTAAGCCACCAATAAGCAGCGCACCACCTACAATTTGCTGGGTAGTAGTCAGCTTGCCAAACTGGCTGGTAGCCTTGCTGCTGAGGTCTTTTACCGACTGGGGAAGCTGGTTGAGCGTGTCATTTAAGCCCAGCTGATCCACCCAGTTTTTTACAGCGCCACCGGCTCCGCCTTGCTCGCGGTTTTGGTCCTGATTGCTGCTGTCGTTCTGACGATTTTGCTCATTCGAGCTGCCGCTTGCAGTGCTGGCTGAGCCCGCAGCGCCCGATGCTTTGGTAGCTGAGCCTGGAGTCGAAGTAGATTTCTGGGAAGAAGCACCAGCGTTTGCGCCAGTAGAAGAAGGAGTAGATCCGGGGTTGGGTTGATTTGGCTTGTTTTCCATAGTAGTGGTGAGGGTAATAGAACGAATAATTACATGTAACCGGCAGGTTACACTAGGTCTATATCGTATTTCCTTGGAGCCGGGTTGCGAATAAGCCATACTTTTTCCGGCGGCCCGTTCCCAACTTTCTTTCGTAGTCGTCAGTAAGTTAGAGCGCATCTAAGCTGAACAATTAGGAGAGGTTGTCGCTTTTCCTTCGCGAAAGGCAGCTACCTCTTTTTTATTTTCTCCTGTCAAAAAAGCCCCCCAGCTCAGCGTATATGTCAAAACGGTTCGAGAATAAAGTTTGCATTGTGACGGGAGCCACATCCGGTATCGGACGCGCGGTGGCCGTGCAGCTTGGGCGTGAGGGCGGCTGCGTGGCGGTGCTGGGCCGCAATGCCGAGGAGGGCCGCGAGGTGGTACGCCAAATAAAAGCGGACGGGGGCGAGGCGCTTTTTGTGCGGACCGACGTGGGCAAAGATGCTCATCTGCAAGCTGCGGTTCGCAAAACCCTGGCGCGCTGGAACCGAGTAGATGTGCTGATCAACAATGCCGCCGCCATGACCTACGTGCCCTTGGTAGATTTGCCCCCAAGGAGTGGGATACACTCATGAACGTGAATATGCGGGCCCTGTTTCGACTCTGCCAGCTCTGCTTGCCACATATGAAGCACGGCAGCATTGTGACGGTCAGCTCCGTGCATGCCCACCAAACCACGGCCAACGTGGTGCCTTACGCTACCAGCAAGGGCGCTATGGAAGCCTTTGTGCGCGGCCTCAGCCAGGAAATTGCGCATACCCAAACCCGTATCAATGCCGTGGCGCCCGGCGCCGTCGATACGCCTATGCTCTGGGAAAACCCCAACGTGAAAAGCGGCCGTGAGAAGATAACCGGCCAGGTAGGCAGCCCCGAAGAGCTGGCCGCCGCCATCTGCTTTCTGGCTGCCGCCGATTCCAGCTTTATCAACGGCACCACCTTAGTTGCGGACGGTGGCCGACTTGCCGCACTATAGCGTGCAGTAGTGCTGCATGGCGCTGAGGCTCTCCAAATCCAGAAAAAAGCCCCCACCCTCTCACTAGTATAAAGCGGCTGCCTATCCGCGGGCACCTTTGTGCATCTGCTCAGGGTCGGGCAGGGGGCGGTTGCCGGCGTAAAGGTGGGCATCGAGGCGACCAGCAAGGCGGGCTTCGGCCTCAAACTTATTGTTGAAGTACCCTACCCGTGCCGATTCGACCAGGTACTTCCACAGGAACTTGGCGGGGCCGTGCTCCCGAAACTGGCGGATGTGGCACATCTCGTGCGCTACCCAATAAGGATCCTGCAAAAACTGCTCGCGGGTAGCTCCACTGAGGTGAATACTGTTGCCCAAAACCATAGCCACACTCCGCGATTGCAGAACGATGCGGGCAATGCGAGCGAAGGGCGAATTCTCAATAATTCGGGGCGGCTTCATGGGGGATGATTTGGGCGGCGTAGTATACGCCAAACGTTGAGGTTATAGCCATGGTTAAGCTATAATTTTACTATTATAAATTTATACTATAATAAGTTTATTTGCCCAATTAAGGGGTAAAACTTGGATGCCCAAATTTTTATGGCTTAGCTTTAACCTATGGGGCTCGCTACAAACGGTCGGTTTTAGCCCCCATACCACCGCTTTTTTATCACTTTTTTTCTTGGATAAATAGTCCGGTTTTTTGCTCATACGACCCACCTTTTGGCCGCTTGCGGCTACGCCCGAAAATCGATTTTGCTCCCTTACGACGGACAATGAAACATAGCCTTCTCTATTGCCTCGCCGCTGCCTCACTCACGCTTTCCTTCTTCTACGACCGCACACCTGCTGAAAACAGTGCTGCTTCGGCCCCAGTCATAGCCGAAGCCTCCCTTTTCCCCTCCTGGACACCGGATATGCCGGCTCCTTATGCCGACGACCACACCACAGCTAATTCCCGCGACTCGCTGGCTTATAACTATTACGCCCAGACCCTCGGGCTGAAGCTTGATTTCGACGAGAATAAAGCCCTGCTCCGCACCGTCACCGATTGGCTCGGTACCCCTTACCGCTACGGCAGCAGTACCCGCCGCGGCACCGATTGCTCCGGCTTTGTAAGCCGTGTTTTTCAAGAAGTTTACGGCATTACCCTTCAGCGCAGCTCGCGCTCCATGTTTCAGAACGTGAAGCGCATCAGCAAGACGGAGATGGAGGAAGGTGACTTGGTATTCTTCCGTCGCGGGCCCGGCCAGCCTATCTATCACGTTGGTATTTATCTGAAAGATGGCAAATTTGCCCACTCCGCTACCAGTAAAGGCGTAACTATAAGTTCCTTACAACAAGGCTATTATAATCGAAACTTCTACGCCGCTGGTCGCGTTGAAACCAATTAACTGGCCGCCAACCGTTTTCCAGACATTAAGCCCTGCTCTTCGGAACGGGGCTTTTTTTGTGGATTACTGTTGAGGTGCTGAGCCAAAACCATTTTGAGCAGTTACAGTATAGAACAGGCAAGCGCCAACCCAATGCGGATTGGCAGCAGTTTACTCTCAACTTCGCTTTCCTATGAATACTCCGAACCCCAAAGGCGAGAATATCGCCTCTTCTCCCCTCTTCAAAACCTTCCTCGGCAAGGCCGAAGAATACCTGAAAAAGCCCCTGCGCATCAAACAGCTTCTGAATGATGCCTACCAGAAAGCCAGCGAGAAAAACGACTTAGGTACGCTTGCTCACGAGGCCTGGGAAAGCTTGCAGGTGCTGTTCCGGTTGGTGCGTACCTCCGTATCGGGCGAGTACACAGGCGTACCTACACCTACTATCGTGGCGGCGGTGGCAGTGCTCATCTACTTCCTGAGCCCTATCGACCTGATTCCGGACTTTATACCCGTGATTGGCTTGCTCGATGACGTGGCCCTGCTGGCTTGGTTTACTACCAAATTGAAAGAAGAAATGGACCACTTCGTAGCGTGGGAGCACTCGCGGCCGACGGTGGTCCACACCAGCGGCGCAATGGCCAGTACCAACGGTCCGGTAGATAGCCCTTCCGGCGCTGCCGTGTCCCTGACGTCTACGGATGGCACCACAGCCGAATCGGGCCCGAAGCCGCAAAATGCCCCCAGACCTCACCCGACCATACTCTGGATCACGGTGTGGAAGCGCCAGAGTCGGCGAAGCGTATGGGCACCGTTGATTTAAACCATCCAGCGGCTGGTTCCAGCCACCACCAATCGAACACTGATTCAGGCATTTCTTCGCCCGATAGTAGCAACCCCAATCCCAGCCTGACGGGTCCGAACGACACCGAGCCAAAAACCAATGTGCGGCCTCACGCCGATGATACCTACAACACCGACGGCAGCCGCACGCGCAACGATAGCTCGAACGATACGGGCGGCAATGTGCGCTAGCACGTCATGCAGAGCAAAGCGAAGCATCTCGCGTGTTTAGTCTGATTACTAACCTCACATCAGCAAGCGAGATGCTTCGCTCCGCTCTGCATGACGGTCAATGTTAGAGCACATAAAAAAGCCCCCAGCTCAGGCTGGGGGGCTTTTTTATGCCATTAGTAAAACTATCAACCTACGCTACCTGCCGAATTTCGGGCGTGTGGGAGGCTACGTAGCTTACAAAATCGCCTACGGTGCTTAGGGGCACTTCATCGGGAATAGTGATTTTGAAGCTGCGCTCGAGTTCAAGGATAATATCTACTACATCAACCGTGTCGAAGCCAAGCTCACGACTCAGGTTGCTGCCGATACGCAGGCGCGTGGGCTTAATAGCCTTACGCTTGCTGATGATGCGCAGCACTTGCTGCTCAATGGTAGAAGGGACAGAGGTAGATGAGGAAATCATAAAAAGGGGAGGTATACAGAAAGAAGACTGTAAGACCTGAGAAGTGAGATTTAGTTTACCAGGGCGGCTGCTCTAACGTCTCACTTCTCAGTTCTCGTGTCTCAAAGTTTAAGCTTCAGCTAAAACAGGTGGGCGAGTGGCGCGAATTTCTTCCGCGTCGGCGGGGGGCGTTACTGGGGCATCAGGGTCGTTTCCGGTAATCTTAGCCCGGAGTCGTTCGTTGATCAAATACATCACAGGGACTACCACCAGGGTGATAATGGTTGCAAAGCTAAGACCGAAAATTATGGTCCAGGCTAGTGGTCCCCAGAACACCACCGACTCGCCTCCGATGAAGAAGTGTGGCTCAAATGAGTTGAACATCTCATAGAAATCAATATTCAAGCCAATTGCAAGTGGGATAAGTCCTAGAATAGCCGCAGTAGCCGTCAGCACTACCGGATTCAGACGCGTGCGGCCTGCCAAAACGATGGCTTCGCGTAGCGGCATGCCCTGAGAACGAAGCATATCCGTGAATTCGACCAGTAGAATACCGTTTTTCACCACGATACCAGCCAAGGCAATAATTCCTACACCAGTCATTACAATACTCACATTCATACCCGTAATAGCCAGGCCCAGCATTACTCCGATGATGGAGAAGATTACCTCCGTCAGGATAATGATCGGCTTGCTCACCGAGTTGAACTGCGTTACCAGAATAATAAAGATCAGGGCCAAAGCACCCACCGCAGCTATGCCGAGGAAGTCGCTGGTCTCTTTTTGATCTTCCTGCGCACCACCCATCTTAATGGTATAGCCGGCGGGAGTTGGGAAAGCTTTCAGCGCCGTCTCAATCTCGCGCACCACGTCGGGGCCGGTGAAGCCGTTGAGTACGTTCGACGAAATAGTGATTACACGCTTCACGTCTTTGCGCTTAATTCCACCATAGGTAGTGCCGTACTTCACCTCAGCCACCGACGAAATCGGCACCTGACGGATCTGACCAGTAGCATCGCGGAACGTGAGCGGCGAGTTCAGGATGGCGTTCACATCTTCGCGGTAAGGCTTGGCGTAGCGCACCTGAATCGGGTAATCGTCGTCAGCGGTTTTGAATTTGCTGGCTTCGTAGCCGTAGATGGCCGTCCGCACTTCCATACCGATCTGGGCGGTGCTGATGCCTTCGCGGTTGGCCCGCACCCGGTCGATGTTCACAGCAATTTCAGGGTTGCGGTCTTCCAGGTTGGAGCGTAAATCTTCGATACCGCCAATGTTGGCTGAGTCGAGGTAGCTGATCACCTTCTTGGAAAGCTTAGCAAGCTCCGGATAGTCATCGCCGGACACTTCAATGGCAATCGGTTTGCCCGTGGGCGGACCGCTGGCTTCTTGGTCAACTGAAATCTCGGTGCCGGGAATGCCTTTTACCACTTCCCGGATCTTGTCCATGTAAGTAGAGGTGGCCGGACCCGTGCGCTCGCTTAGCTCCTTGAACGCCACGCCTACTTTAGCCAAGTGCGACTGCGATACGCCCGTAGCCGTAGCTTCGCCGGGGTCACCGGCACCTATAGCGACGTTTGAGATAACCGATTCCACGTCGGGGTTATTGCGACCGATGACACCGTAGATACGCTTCTCCAGCTCGCGGGCCACTGAGTCAGTAACTTCTACCCGCGTGCCTACTGGCATTTTCAGGTAGGTGTACACGAACTTAGGATCACCTTTAGGGAAGAAGTCAACTTTAGGCTGGCGGGCGGCAACAGCGAAGAACGAGCCTACAAACAGCACCACCATACTACCCATTACCAGCGCTGGATGGCGAAGTGCCCACGTTACAATGCTCGCGTAGCCATTCTGGAAGCGGGGCAGAATCTTGGTCTGGAAGCCCGCAATCATGTGTACGAACACGAACTTGTTCAGGAAGCAGAGCACGATAACAGTGATCACCAGGTTGCCCACGAAAGGCGAGCCCATCAGGTAACCAATCATCGCGATGAGCAGCAACACACCCATTCCTATCAGGAAGTTCTTATCCAACTTCGGCCGCTCGGCATTGTGATGGTCTTCGCGCTTCATGAACGACACGGCAAACACCGGGTTCATGATGAAGGCCACGATAAGAGAGGCCATCAGCGTCAGAATAAGCGTAACGGGCAGGTAAAACATAAAGCTACCCACGATGCCCGGCCAGAACAGCAGCGGCACGAAGGGCGCTACCGTGGTCAGCGTACCAGCCAGCACAGGCACGAATACCTCCCCAGCCGCGTATTTGGCCGCCTGCTTGGTGGTCATCTCGGGGTGCTCGTGCAGCAGGCGGTGCGTGTTTTCAATAACCACAATCGCGTCGTCCACCACAATGCCCAGCGCGAGCAGGAAGGCGAACAGCACAATCATGTTCAGCGAGAAGTCGAAGGTCGGCAGCAGCACGAAGGCCAGGAACATGGAAAGCGGCACCGACAAGCCTACGAATAAGGCGTTGGTGGTTCCCATGAAGAACATCAGAATCAGCGTTACCAAAAGGAAGCCGATAATGATGGTGTTGATCAGGTCGTGTAGGGTTACGCGGGTGTCGTTGGACGTGTCGCCGGTTACGGTGATGTCCAGTTCCTTGGGCAGCGTCTTCTTCGAGTCGTCGATGATCTGCTTGATCTTGTCGGACGCATCAATCAGGTTTTCGCCTTGGCGCTTTACCACGTTCAAGGTAATAGCAGGCTTGCCATCGAGGCGAGCGTAGCTTTCGCGCTCCTTGAAGGCATCTTCTACCGTTGCGATGTCGCCAAGGCGAACAGCGGCACCATTCAGGTTTTTGATCTGAATGTCGGCAATGTCGGCGGCACGCACATATTGGCCAGCCACACGCACCGCGCGTTTCTGGTTACCTACATCGATAGAACCACCTGATATAGTGATGTTCTCGCCGGCAATAGCCCGCTGAATGTCTGTAAAGCCCAGACGTGAAGCGCGGAGCTTGTTCAGGTCTACGTCTACGTTTACCTGCTGCTCCAAGGCACCAACGATGTCTACACGAGTGATTTCGGGCAGCGCCTCAATCTTGTCCTGGAAGTCATCGGCGAACTTCTTCAACTGAATCACTGACAGATTACCTGCCAGGTTGATGTTCATGATGGGTAGTTCGGAGAGGTTAACCTCCTGCACCGTGGGGGCGTGGGCAGGTCACTGGGCAGTTCCGAAGACGCCTTATCGACGGCGTCCTTGATGAGCTGCTTGGCGTACTGCACGTCCACGTCGGAGCTGAACTCCACGTCTACGATGGCGTAGTCCTGGTTGGAAGTAGAGTTGATTTTCTTCACTCCATTCACCGACTTGATTTCCTTCTCGAGCTGGCGCGTTACCAGGTTCTCGATGTCGGTGGGGGAAGTGCCGGGATATACCGTAGCTACAATAATGCGCGGAATCACGATATCCGGAAACTTCTCCTTGCCTAGCTTGATATAGGCAAACACCCCAGCCACGCACAGCAGCAGCGTGATAATATAAATGCTGGTCTTATTATCAATAGACCAACTGGTGGGCTTGAATTCTTTTTCGATGTCCTGCATGGCTTAACTCCTAACTTCTTACAGGCTTACAACCTGTCCTTCGTTGATATTCTGATAGCCCGCTGAAATAACTTTATCATTGGCGCTCAGGCCGCTGGTTACTTCTACTTCGCCATTATAAGTGGCACCGGTCTTGATGACGCGCTTGCGAGCCACTGGCTGGCTGCCCTTTTGCTCCACCACATATACATAACTATTTTGCTCGTCACGTTGCACCAAATCCACTGGAATTACCGTGGCGTTGGGGCGGTTGTAGTTCAGGATGCGCACAGTAGCTACCATGTTAGGGCGCAGCTGTAGCTTCGACTTGCTATCGAGGCGCAGCTCCGTGGTGAAAGTGCGGCTCGTAGGGTTGATGGAACTGCTCACTACACGCACGGTAGCTGGGAACTCTTGGTTGCCCAAATCGGGAATGGCAACTACGGCCTTGTCACCGGCCTTGATGCTGCCCGAATAGCTTTCCGACACGTCGGCCAGAATTTTGCCCCCCGTACCACTCACAAGGCGCACCACCGGCGTACCTGGTGCTACTACTTCGCCCAGCTTTGGCAGAACTTCATCGGCAGTGCCTGCGAAAGGAGCCGTTACGTTATACAGCTCGCGCTGACGGCCGAGGGTGCTCAGGTTGCGCTGCAGCGCTTCGTAGTTGTTCTTAGCCTGCAAAAACTGAATCTCGGTTCCAATTTTCTGGTCCCAGAGGCGCTTTTGCTTTTCGTACACCACACGGGCCAAGTCCAGGCGGGTGCGCAACTCGGCAATGTTGGATTCGAGTACGCCAGCGTCGATGGTGGCGAGCACCTGACCTTTGCGGACTTGGTCGCCGCGCTGTACGCGCAGGCTAGTGAGCGAGCCGCCTGAGCGGGCCGATACGGTGGCATTCTGGTCGAAATCGACGCGGCCCTGCACCTCTAAGTAGCTCTTAAAGTCGGCGGGTTTTACGTTTAGCACGGATACCGGCACAATCTGCGCAGCGGCGGCAGTAGCGGCACTATCGGCCGGACCAGCTTTGGCTTCCAGAGCGGCAATCTTAGCCTGGTTTTCGGCCTGTTCTTTTTTCAGCGCGGCCAACTCAGCCTGCGGGTCTTTCTGCCCACAGGCAGCTAGCAGCGTTAGGGCAAGAATGGCGGGAGTGATGCTGTATTTCATGAGGGGAAGCGGTTCACTAACTAACTGAAAGGATGAAAAAAGGTGCGGCTGGGGGGCTTTTTTGTGCCCTGACAGGAGCAAAAAAGCCCCCAGCCGCAGCTATGATTATTTGTTGCTCTGATACAGGGTACCGGCAGCCTTATCGAAATCGACTTTAGCTACCAGCGCATCGTAAAGCGAAGTGTAGTAGTTGGTTTGGGCCTGGCGCAAGTCGGTTTCAGCCGTGATTACTTCCAGGTTGGAGCCTACGCCCTCCTGAAACTTGATTTTGGCAACCCGCGCTACTTCCGTGGCTAACTCGAGGTTAGCCTTTTGGTTAGCCAGCACATCGAGCGTGTTTTGCAAGCTGGTTTCGCTCTGGCGGCGCTCTAGGTCAATGCCTTGCTGCAGGGTGGTGAAGCCCTTTTGCACCTGCTCCAGCGCCAGTTTGCCTTGCTGAATAGAGGCGCGCTTGCGGAAGCCATCGAACACCGGTATTTGCAAAGCCAGGCCGTAGTTGCCAAAGCCAAACCAGTTCTGATTCAGGACTTGCCGCCCACTGGGCGTGGTAGCTCTGGAGTTAGGTCCGCGGAAATCAAGCAGCCCGCCCAGGCGCGGATCAGAACCGATGAAGCCGTAGTTAGCAGTAAGGTTGAGCGTAGGCAGATACCCTGCCCGGCGGTTGCGCACGTCGAGCGCGGCCAAGTCGCGCTGAGATTCCAGCACCTGATATTCAATGCGGCGGCTATAATCAAACTCATTGCCGGCGCTTTGCAGGCGGTTGCGCTCCGCTTCTACCACGGCCGCGTCGAGGCGGTCGGTGAGGTTGACGGCCTGGCGCTGGTCCAGACCCATCTGAAACTTAAGCAGGGCCACACTCAGATCAATCAGGCGAGTAGCGTTTTGCTGCTCAATGCGCAGGTTATTAAGCTGTACCTGCAAGCGCTGCACGTCCAGCTTTTCAACAAAGCCTTCCTTAAATGTCTGCTCCGTTTGGTAAAGCAGCGTGTCGAGGCGCTGTACGTTGCGAGCCAGCAACTGTAGCCGCTCACTAGCCACCAAGGTGCTGTAGTAGGCTTTCGATACCTGCTCCACTACCTCAACTTCTGTTTGCTGGCTTTGGCGCACGGCAAGCTTCTCGTATACTTTGGCCGCTTTCAGCCCCAGAAAAACGGAAGCGTTGAACAGGGGCTGCGAAGCATTAACCGCAGCATTGCCCTGGTAGCGCAAGCCAAACGCAAGCGGCTGAGGCCCAGCCGATTCTACCTGCGTGTACGCGGGCTCCAACACCACACTCTGACCGCTTTGCACGTTGCGCAGCTGATCGGGGGTGAGCGTAGTGCCATTGAGCGTGCCCGCTCCGCCCGCAAAGGCGCCAAAATCGACGAGCTGGCGCTGGAGCTTGAAATTGTCCGTCACGCCGCCCCAATGTTGATCTGGGGCAAGCCGCTAGCCTTTACTTCATTCACCCGAGCCGAAGCAATCTGCTCGTTGAGGCGCTGAGATTGGAGAGTCGACTTGTTCTGCAAGGCGTAGTCGATGGCCTGCTGTAAGCTCAGCGCCATGGGCGCACTAGAAGCCGGCGATTGGCCCGTGGAGGGCGTTTGGGCTAGTAATTGGTGCAGCCCTAGAAAGCTCAGCACCACGGCGAGCATTAGAAGGCGAAACGTGTTTTTCATAAAAAGCGGGAAGCAGTATGCGAATCGTTGTTCTTATTCCTGTTCCGTCACCTGACGGTATTCGTTAATCAGCTTGTGGCCCCGGAGCGTAGCCGAACCAATCATAAAGTGCTCGAGGCAAATGCTTTGCACTCGACCTAGATCAAACTGGCGGGGTGGATAGAGTTCAGCGTTGAAGGCTAGTTCTATTTGGGCTAACCGAAGGCGGGAAAGCACTTCTATATCGAGGTCGGCGCGGTAAAGGCCCTCGCTGATACCACGACGTAGGTTGTCGGTAATCATCTCGAGGATAAACTGGTTTTTGTGGTCGACCCACACTTGCCAGGCTTGGGGATGATATTTCTGGAGGTCGTAGAAGATGCTGGGGTGAATGTTGGTCATGAGCTGTTTGCTCCACTCCATCATCTCGAATAGTTCTTCTAGGGCATTGTCGGCTTTGGCAGCCATCCCAGCGCAATCAGCTTCTTCATGCGCTAGAAAGTGAACCATGACGGCATGCACGATCTGATCTTTATTCTCAAACCATTTATAAAGCGTCTTTTTCGACATAGCCAAGTGCGTAGCAATGTCGTCCATCGATACACTCTTGATACCGTTGCGCATGAATAGCGCTTTAGCTGATTGTAAGATGCGGTCTTTGATTTCCATAATTCCGGCACAAAGATACACAGGAAACTTTAACTGAATCCAAAGTTTCCATTAATTTTTTGTGATCTTTTCTCCGGCTATTTTTTAGCTATGCAGACGCTGGGGGGCAAATCTTACTTTACACTTCGCCAACTTTATTTTTCGGGCCGGCAAATTTGCCCCCACGCCTTCCTTTAGGGCGTCGTTTCTACTTTAGCGTACCTTAGGCTTCCCAATTATTTCTCCGCCCTATTTCCTGCTTCCATGAAAATTCGTACCGGCTTCGGCTACGACGTACACCAACTCCGCGAGGGCCTGCCCTTCTGGCTCGGCGGCATTCAGGTGCCGCACACCCACGGCGCCCTGGGCCACTCCGACGCCGACGTACTAATCCACGTTATCTGTGATGCGCTGCTGGGCGCGGCCAATCTGCGTGATATCGGCTTTCACTTCCCCGACACCGACCCGCAGTACAAAGGCATCGACAGCAAGCGTTTGCTGGCCGAAGTGGTGCGCCTGCTCCGTGAGCGCGGCTACAGCATCAGCAACATCGACTCTACCATTTGCCTGGAGCAGCCCAAAGTCAATCCGCACATCCCGGAGATGCAGCGCGTGCTGGCCGAGGTGATGGGCGTTGAGACCGATGACATTTCCATTAAAGCCACCACTACCGAAAAGCTCGGTTTTGTGGGCCGGAATGAGGGCGTTGCGGCTTACGCTTCCGTCCTTATCAGCAAGTCTTAAGAAGCGGTTTTTAGCTGAAAGCAATTTTTTCGCACTTCCTGCGTCATTCCCTTCCCGATTCATTCACTTTTTCCACCCCATGCAGAAAAACACGTTCTACGCCCTGTTGTTGGCGGCCTGCTGCGCTACCTCCGCGGTAGCCCAGGATGCGCCCACCAAGCGTAAAGTCAAAGTAAAGCGCAAGCAGAAGACCGAGGCCCCAACAAAGGAAGGCGCTAACCCCAGCAGTGCCAGCGCCACCACTGCCGCCACCACCGATTGGGCTGCTACCTACGGTCCCACCATCACGCAGGCCGATTTGCGCCAGCACCTCACCATTCTGGCCTCCGACGCTTACGAAGGCCGCGAAACCGGGGAGAAAGGTCAGAAAATGGCCGCTGAGTACATCAGCAAGCAGTTCAAAGATTTAGGTCTGACTGGCCCCGTACAAGGCTCCGACAACCCGTACTTGCAGCACTTTACCATGGTGCGCTCTACCTGGGCCGATGGTGCCACGCTGAAAGTAGGCGGTCAGACGTACAAGTGGCTGACGGATTTCTACGCGGCGGGCACTTCGCCCTTCCAGCAGGAAACCACTATTCAGCCCGTATTTGCCGGCTACGGCATCGAGCAGGAAGGCTACTCCGACTACGCCAGCCTGGGCGACGTGAAAGGCAAAGACCTGATCATTCTGTTGGGTGAGCCGATGAATGCGCAGAAGCAGCCAGTGCTCGGCAAAGATGGCGCGCCCAGCAAGTGGGGCACCGACTACCGCGCCAAATCAGCTCTGGCTACGCAGAAAGGTGCTCGCAGCGTGTTCTTCGTTGACACCGACCCGAACGGCAACTTCACCAAACTGGCTGCTCGCATGGCACCCTACATCAGTCGGCCGAGCATTTCGTTTAAGGAAGCGCCGACCTCGGCTAACCCGCGCGCAGCTACTTTCTTCGTTTCACCGGCCGTGGGGGGCAAAATGCTGGGCACTACTGCCGCAGCGCTCACCCAATATCAGACCTCAGTAGGCAAAGCCGGCAAGCCGGTAGCGGCCACGTTTAAGCCCGCCAAGGTGAGCATCAACGCCGCCAAGAAGTTGGAAGACTTCACGACGGAAAACGTGCTGGGCTACCTGGAAGGCACCGATAAGAAGGACGAGCTGCTGGTGGTATCGGCGCACTACGACCACATCGGTATCATTGACGGCGAGGTAAACAACGGCGCCGACGACGACGGATCAGGCACGGTATCAGTTATCGAAATGGCGCAGGCCTTTACCCAAGCCAAGAAAGACGGCCACGGCCCGCGCCGCAGCATCCTGTTTCTGACCGTGACGGGCGAGGAAAAAGGCTTGCTCGGCTCGGAGTATTATACCGATCATCCGGTATTTCCGCTTGAGAAAACCATTGCTGACCTGAACATTGACATGGTTGGCCGTACCGATAAGGAGCACGAAGGCAAAGGCGACTATGTGTACGTCATTGGCTCCGACAAGCTTTCCTCGGAGCTGCATGCCATCAACGAGGCGGCCAATAAGAAATATACGAACATCGACCTGGACTACCGCTTCAACGACCCGGAAGATCCAAACCGCTTCTACTACCGCTCCGACCACTATAATTTCGCCAAGCACAAGATTCCGGTGGCGTTCTACTTCAACGGCGTGCACGACGACTACCACGCCGCCGGCGACGAGGTAGAGAAAATCGAGTTTCCGAAGATGGAAAAGCGCGCTCAGCTGGTGTTCTACACCGCTTGGGAGCTAGCCAACCGCGACAATCGAATCGTTGTCGATTCAAGCAAGCCTTAATTTTTTAGTTGGTGAAAAGCCCCCGGAGTTTCTCTGGGGGCTTTTTTTGTGATGTTTCAGACTACATGCTGCGCTCGGCTAAGAGTATTCAAAAAGCCTTTTAATGCTTGGATAGCGGACGTAAGACGTAACTTTAAGGTAGAATTCAGAGTTACCAGTTGCTTCCTCTGTTGGCTTCGGCCTACTGCTTATCCTTTTGCCGCCATGACTAAAGTCATTCAATTTCTCGCCGATTCGGAATCCAAAGCATTCGATTTAGAGCATCGGCGCAAGATTCGCTTCAACATTGGCAAGTACAACGCGGCCGTCCAGACAGGCCTTACCTGGTACTACGACCACGAGCTGGCGCGGGAGCGGGCATCGTACCTGAAGGCGAAAGTGATTAACAACCTCGACCAGTATCTGCTGGAGTTTGAGCGCAACTTCACTGAGCGCGGCGGCAAGGTTATCTGGGCCCAGAATGCGGAAGAAGCCTTGTATGAGATTGGCAAAATCATGGCTCGGCGCCACGCCCGCACGGTGGTGAAGGCCAAGAGCATGACCACTGAGGAGATTCACCTTAACAAGTTTCTGGAGAAAAACGGCATCGAGTCGGTGGAGACGGACCTAGGCGAGTACATTGTGCAGCTCAACGGCGAGCGGCCCTACCACATCGTTACGCCGGCCATGCACCTGAGCAAGGCCGATATTGCCGCCATCTTCGTCAAGCACCTCGGCATCGAGCACACCGATGACGCCCAAAAACTCGTGCTCACCGCCCGCCACTTGCTGCGCGATAAGTACACGTCGGCCGAAGTAGGCATTACGGGGGGTAATTTTCTGATTGCTGATACCGGCGCCGTGGCCGTGACTGAGAACGAAGGCAACGCCCGCCTGTCGGCCACGTTTCCGCGCACGCACATTGCCATTGTGGGCATTGAGAAGGTGATTCCAACCATGCAGGACTTGAACTTGTTCTGGCCCTTGCTCAGCACAAGCGGCACCGGCCAGCAAGTGACGGTGTACAACACCATCTATACAGGCCCGCGCCAACCGCTGGAAAAAGACGGCCCCGACGAGATGTTCGTGGTACTCCTCGACAACGGCCGCACCAACCTGCTGGCTCAGCCCGACAAGCGCGAAGCGCTACACTGCATTCGGTGCGGCGCTTGCCTGAACGTGTGTCCGGTGTATAAAAACATCGGGGGCCATACCTACGAGGCCACCTACTCCGGCCCCATCGGCTCCGTGATTACGCCCCACTTATCGGGCATGGCCGAGAACAAGCATCTGAGCTATGCCAGCAGCTTGTGCGGGGCCTGCACGTCGGTGTGTCCGGTGAAGATCAATATTCATAATATTCTGCTCAAAAACCGGCAGCAGAGCGTGGCGGAAGGCCACACGGACAAAGAAGAGCGTATTGCCATTCAGCTATGGATGCGCACTATGAAGAGTCGGCGCTTGCTGAACTTACTGCCCGCAAAAGCCAAAAACTGGGTACTGATGCGCATGCTGAGCCAGGTAGGCTGGAACAAGCGCCGCGATGCGCTGGAGGTGGCGCCTAAGTCGTTTAATAAGATGTGGAAGGAGCGGAAATAAGCTCATTTCTAATAGAGCAGTAATCTTTTATAGTCGCAACCAACCCTGCGAGCTGAACCAGAGTAGAACAGCGGCATACCGGTGTACTATTCTATTTTTATGCTCGATGTAGTATTGCGTGTTCTGGCTTTCGGAGCCGGAGCGGCCTTGGTAGTGTATACCGTGATGGGGGCCATCCGCTCCTTCGTTCTACCGCGTAACGATCTGGTAATCATCAACAAATGGATGTACTGGGTCATTCGGAAGCTATTCACCGCCCTTACCTCCCTATTCAAGACGTTTGCCGCGCGCGACCGGATAATGGCCATGTATGCGCCCGTAAGTTTGGTGGCGCTAGAAATAGTTTGGCTGGTGCTGGTAGCGCTAGGCTACACAGCCATTTACTGGGCCATAGGAGAAGGCTCTTTGATCGACTGCTTTAAATTCAGTAATAGTTCACTGCTTACCATCGGCTCCGAAAAGGCCGACTCATTAGCGGGCGATATCCTGAGCTATTCGGAGGCCACGCTTGGCTTGCTGCTGATTACGCTGCTGATTTCTTATCTGCCGACTATTTATCAGGCTTACTCGCGGCGCGAGTTGGTGGTGGCCCGGCTGGAGCGTCGGGCGGGCACGCCGGTGTCGGCGCTGGGCTTGCTTGTGTGGCTTCAGCGGACCAGTTTGCTCGCAGATGAAGGGCCGCAGTGGGAGCAGTGGGAAGAATGGTGCATGGAGTTGGAGGAAACGCACACCTCTCTGCCCGTCTTGGCTTATTTCCGCTCGCCCCAGCCGGGCCGCTCCTGGGTAACTGCGCTGGGCACCATCCTCGATACAGCAGCCCTGCGCATTAGCACGGTCGATAAGCCCCGCGACGCCCGAATTGAGCTTTGCTTTAAAGCCGGCTGCATTGCCCTTACCCGCATTGCGCGCTTTTTTCAGGAGCGCACCCGTTCGAAGCCGGCTCCTTACCTGGGCCCCACTGACCCCATGCAGAACCCCAGCCATGAGGAGTTTCTCAGGGCTTATGAGCTTTTATCCGAGACAGATGTGCCCGTTGTGGCCGATAAGGAAGCTGCTTGGAATAAGTATCATCTTTTGCGAAGCCGCTACACGCACGCTGTTGAGTACCTGGCTAAGCTCACGATGGCGCCGGCCATTAAGCCCGTTGCTCCCCATAAGGAAGATGTGAAGGAAGCCAATCAATAGAGCATAAAAAAGCCCCCAGAAGCTTCTGGGGGCTTTTTTTATTGACAACTTAACTCAATAATTATTTTCCTCGTCGGGCAGAATATTGATGTCCTGCACCAATACCCGCTGCTCAATCTCGCGGCCGCGGGGCGTGTTGGCCAAGCCGCCGAGAGCAGTTTCCTTATAGCGCGTTTCCATGCTTTGGCCCACTTCACCCAGCGCCATCACGCACTGATCGACGGGAATAACCGGATTGACGCCGGCAATGGCAATCTGGGCGGATGAGAAGGCAATAGCCGCCGCCGAAGCGTTGCGCACCACGCAGGGCACTTCTACCAGGCCCGCCACGGGGTCGCAGATGAGACCCAGCATACATTGAATGGTGATGGCTACGGCCGCGAAGGTTTGCTCTACGTCGCCGCCGAGGCAGTACACAATAGCACCGGAGCCCATAGCCGCCGCACTACCCGTTTCGGCCTGACAGCCACCCACAGCCCCAGCCAACGAAGCATTCTGCTCAATAATCAGGGCAATGCCGGCCGCAACGAGCAAGCCTTCGTGAATCTTGCGGTCGTCGAGCTTATGCAAATCCTGGAGCGTGACCAGTACACCGGGCAGAATACCGGAGGCGCCAGCTGTAGGCGCGGCCACTACCCGGCCCATGCAGGAGTTCACTTCTTTGGCGCCCAATGCTCTGGTAATTAGCTGCTTGAACTCAGGCGACAATACCGTAACCGGCGAGGCGGCAATCTTCTTCGCGCCGTTGTTTACCATGCCCGAGCGGGAAGTCATGTCCTCAGTGAGGCCCGTGTGCACGGCTTCGCGCATCACATCGTAGGCCCGCTGCACGCCAGCCCAGATTTCCTCTTCGGTGCGGCCTTTCTGCTCAATCTCGTAGGCCAGTACGGGCTGATACAGCGCTTCCCCGGTACGGGCGCAATGCGCTTCCCAGCTGGCAAAATCGGTGAATAATAAGGACATGGTGGGTGGGGGGCAAATGTGGGTGGAATCTCGCTGTTTCAACGCGAAACAGAAGCGAGGGGTGCAAAAATCGCGATAATTTCGGCAGCAGCTTCAGCGGCCTTTGCACAAAAAAGCAGCTATCCGATTAAGATAGCTGCTTTTTGAATTTGAGTAATCAGAGGCTACAGTTCTTATGGGCAAAGTCAGGCCTTTTGTGGCTCCTGTACCAGCTGAACTGAGGCCGAATTAATGCACAAGCGCAGGCCGCTGGGGGGCGGTCCGTCGGGAAATACGTGGCCCTGGTGGGCATCGCATACGTTGCAGAGCACTTCCACGCGGGTCATGCCGTAGCTGGTGTCTTTTTTGTATTTGATGGCGTTTTCCTGCACCGGCTGCGTGAAGCTCGGCCAGCCCGTACCCGATTCGAACTTGGTGCGCGAGTCATAGAGGGGCGTGCCACAGCACACGCAGGCGTACAGGCCAGCCTCGTGGGCTTCGCAGTATTCACCACTGAAAGCGCGCTCCGTGCCGTGTTCGCGCGTAACGTGGTACTGCTCAGGAGTGAGCTGGGCCTTCCACTCGGCGTCGGATTTTACTACGCGGCGCTCGGGGGCATATTGCCATTGTTGGCGAGGCGAATGACGTCGTTCCAGGTTTGCATAGTCTTGGGTCTTGCAGTTGGGTTCAGAGAATAGTATTAATGTGCAAACGCCGTGGGTGCCTTGTAAGTTTAATGAGGCCGGCAGCCAATGCGTGCGTAGCAGTGCGGGTAGCTTTCCTGATTTCGCTACAATTAAAATAAGCAGAAAGTGCGGGCACAATGAAACGCGCCATTGATTTTCACGCTACACCTTACGTATGAAAATCTTCACCGCCGCCCAAACCCGCGCCGCCGATCAGGCTACTATTCAATCTGAAGGCATCAGCTCCGAAGCCCTCATGGAGCGCGCCGCCACCGCCTTCACCGATTGGCTTACCGCTCGGCTGTCGCCCAAAGAAGCCGGCGAGATCCTGATACTCTGTGGCCCCGGCAACAATGGCGGCGACGGCCTAGTGGTAGCACGCCGACTGTATGGCCGCGACTACACGGTGCGAGTGGCCGTGTTACCGTCGGAAAATAAGTCGGGTGATTTTCAGCGGAACTTCCAAAAATTGCCCCCCGAGGTCATCGTTACCGAGCTATCAGCCACAAATTTGCTCCCCATCCCGGCGGGCGCGCTTGTAATCGACGCGCTGTTTGGCACTGGCCTGACGCGGCCGCTGGAAGGCTTGGCCGCCGCCGTAGTGCAGCATCTGAACGCCGCGCAGGCGCGGGTGGTAGCCGTGGATATTCCGTCCGGGCTTTTCTCCGATGCGCCCCAACCAGCCGACAGCATCGTAGTGCGGGCCCGGCACACGGTCAGCTTTGAGCTGCCCAAGCTGGCTTTCATGCTGCCTCATAATGCCGAGTACGTTGGCCAGTGGCACGTACTGCCCATTGATCTAGACAAGAAGTTTATCGAGGAAACTGCGACCAAACTTCACTTCCTTGACGCCGCTCTACTAGCCGGACGGCTTCAGAAGCGCGCGCGCTTTGCTCATAAGGGCACCTATGGTCACGCGTTGCTGCTGGCCGGTAGCAAGGGCAAAATAGGTGCTGCGGTGCTGGCCGCGCAGGCCTGCCTACGAAGCGGCGTGGGCCTGCTTACCCTGCGCGTACCGGCTGTGGGCTACGATGTGGTACAAACAGCCGTGCCCGAAGCCATGTGCCTCACCGACCCAGCCGCCGATTTTGTATCTGAGCTACCTGACCTCACGCCCTACTCCAGTATCGGAATCGGGCCCGGCCTGGGCAAAGAAAAAGCCCCCCAACAGGTGCTCGCGCAACTTTTGCGCGAGGCAAAAGTGCCGCTTGTGCTGGACGCCGATGCCTTGAATATATTGGCCGAAAACCGGGAGCTGTTGGCCACGCTTCCCCCCGATTCGCTGCTCACGCCTCACCCTAAAGAATTTGAACGCCTCGCAGGCCCCGCCCGCGACGACTATCATCGGCTCGATTTGCTGCGCGATTTCTGCCAGAAGCATAGGTGCTATACCATTTTGAAAGGCGCAAACACCTGCCTTGGCACGCCCGATGGCACGCTCTACTTTAACAGCACCGGCAACCCCGGCATGGCCACCGGCGGCTCGGGCGATGTACTCACGGGCATCCTCACCGCGCTCCGTGCCCAGCCGCTTTCCCCCCTTGACGCAGCCTTGATTGGTATCTACGCCCACGGCCGCGCCGGCGACTTGGCAGCCCAGGTTACCGGCGAAGCGGGCTTAGTAGCGGGAGATATCGCGCGGTTTATCGGGCCGGCGTTGGAGGAGCTAACAACGAAAGAATCCTTTTAATCAGGTTCGCTAAGTCAGCGCCGAGGAGAGTTCAGGACACCCAATACACCGCCAGAAACTGCACCAGCATCACGCCATCGGCCAACACAGCAAAGTAGTAGTCCGGACGAGTTTCGTCGGCATACCAAATGATGAGGGCGGCCAGCGCTGTGGGAATGGTGAGCACCAACAGATAGAGCAGGGTAACCCCCTGAGGAATAAGCACTCCGGAAATAGCGAGAGCTAACAGCGCTAATACTTTGGTGGATTTTACCCCAAAAATTCCCGGAAACGTGTGTGTGCCGCTCAACAGGTCTTTGGTATAATCCCGAATGTCAAATACAAAAGCCAGGGCCAGAATAAAGAAAAACCGGCGCGCGAAGAGCACGAGCACCACGGGCGCTGTCAGGCTTTTATGCATGTAAAGAGCCGGAATCCAGACGGTGACGGCGGCCCAGACATAGGCAATCAAAAAAACCTTGAGCAGCGGCAAATCGCGGAGGGCGCGCCAGCGGCCTCTAATGCGCACGATGGGCAATGAGTACAGCAGCGAAATGGCGGCCAGATGCGCCAGAAACCCAGTCATTGGCTGCCAGCCATCGAGCCAAAAAAGCCCTCCAGCTACTGCCAGCGCCGCCAAAGCCAGCATAAACAGCTCGCGGCGGTGCTGAATCATCCAAAGCTTGCGGCCCGACAGCACGAGCTGTTGGCGGTGCTTGTAGGGCAGTACGCTGTCGATGTTGTAAAGGAATAGCGTAGCGGCAAAAATCATCACCCCCAACCGTCCCGGAATATGGACGCGCCAGAACAGAAACGTGGCCCACGTAAGTCCCGCCGCCGCCGCCGACACCAGCACGCTGCTGTAAAGCACGGCATCAGTCCACCGCTTCAGGCCAGTGAAGGCGGAAGCAGGAGCAGTAGCCGGCGATTTGTCGATACTATCGTGCATGGCAGCGGGGGCAAGCGGGGGCAAAAAACGCAACGCTCAGCCCCAAAGGTACGGTTCCCTCCTATTTGCCCGTTTCGGCGTAGCTCGCATCCACGGGCTTCGATTCGGGGGAGCCTTTATGGCGCAGAAAAATGGATAAGACCACGATGGAAACGATGGACAGGAACTCGCTCTGCCAGTTTTGCAGCGACTCAAACCAAAATCGGGAGGTTTGCATATAGCCCCATACGCTGACCAGTGGCTCACCCTCATGCGCCTGCTCAATATTGTAGACCTCGGTTCCACCCAAAGCGTGCAGGTACAAGGCGCCCAGAAACAGCAGAAAAAAGGCTAGGCTCAGCGAATTCTGATACAGCTTTAACACCCAGCCGCCACGCTTCACCGCGCTCGGCGCATCCAGCTTATTAGGGTCTGGATCCTGGTCTACTTCTTCTTTCTCGTAAAGCTTTTTCGACTCGGAAGAGCCCCGTTGGCGCAGCCACACAGTGAGCAATACGTACAGAGCCATTTGCAGAAACTCGCTTTCCCAGTTCTCAAAGGTGGCCTCGATGAAGTGGCCCGATTGAACATACTGGCTTAGCGTGAGCGGAGCCAGTTCCATTTGCTTTAGCTCGTCGTTGTAGTCGTGCCACCCTGTAAATAGCTGGCCTACAAGTGTAAGCAAAACTAAAATCGTTACGATAACCGAGAGGCTGTTCTCGTAGAGCCAGCGCCATACTGACGATGCGGGTGGGTGGGTAAGCATACACCGCCTTACGACGGAGCCCTAAAAAAGATAAGCGGTCCGCCGGCAAACTACCAGCGGACCGCTTTACGGCACAGAAATATCCCTTTTTTATAGCTCTACGCCAGCCGGGCGAGGCTTTACGGGCGGTGTGGCGCCGCCCAGTGGAAAGGTATCGTTGTAGAGTTTGATGCTGTCGCCGATGATGCGGTAAGCATCTTCGCGGCCCATAAAGCGCTCCACCGATACTTGCTTGTTCTCCAAAGCTTTATAATCCTCGAAGAAACGGCGCATCTCGCGCAGGGTGTGGGGGGCAAATCGGCGATGTCGTTGAAGTGGTTCACCGAAATATCGTTGGCAGCCACGGCAATAATCTTGTCGTCTTCCTCATTCTGGTCAATCATCTGCATCACGCCAATGACTTTGGCCTCAATGATACACATGGGCACCACATCGACGGAGCAGATAACCAGGATATCAAGCGGGTCTTTATCGTCGCAGTAGGTCTGGGGAATGAAGCCGTAAGCAGCAGGGTAATGCACTGCCGAAAACAGCACGCGGTCCAGCTTAAGCAGGCCGCTGGCCTTATCCAACTCGTATTTGCCTTTCGAGCCCTTCGGAATTTCGATGATGCCATTTACAACGTTCGGAGCGTTATCACCGCGCTCTACATCGTGCCAGGGGTTAAAGTGAGTCATTATTGTGAAAGAGAAAGTAAAATCTTGAAATCAGAAGTAAAACTTTGCCGCTGTTACAAACGCGAGTTATAAAGAAGCAAAAAATTATCAGGCCGCAGGTGCGTACGGATTAGCTGGCATGAAGATGCCGCGAGATGATAAAAAGCTGATTCTAACCATTAAAGCCAGCTTTTAACTTATAACTAACGCAAAACTTCCACTAGTGGCTTCCCCGTACAGCCATCGGGTTCCTGAATACGGAGCCAACTGGCAATTGTAGGTGCAATATCGGTAATAGCAGCCGGAGTGCGCGATTCGCCGTGGCGAACGTGCCAGCCCCAGAACACTAACGGTACATGGGTATCGTAGTTGCCCGACGAGCCGTGGGTAGTGCCTTTGTTAACGGGATAAGCATACGACTCAAGCCAACCTGGCTCTAGTACTACCAGCACATCACCGCTGCGCTTCGGAAAAAAACCATTTTCCAAGAACATCAGCATGCCACTTTCCCAGTGCGATTTCTGCAAATCGTCGGAGGTGATGGCGCGCGTCACGCCCGCAAAGTTCAATACAATATCAGCTACCTCGTCCTGAAACTGACGAAGGTTTTGTTTGCGCTCGGCGATAAGCGGCCGGTTGAGATATACCTGTTGGTTGTCGTAAGCTAGCACCCAATTACCTGCCCCATGACGGCGCTCCAACTCGCGCTGCACCGAGTCGCGCATGATGCGCGGCCCCACTGAGCCAGCGGGAATGCGGTGGCTCCGCAGGAAGTCGGGCGAGTGCGCTGCGCCATGGTCAGCTGACAGGAAAATCAGGGCATTGCCCTTGCCTACTGTTTTATCCAGATACTCCAGCAAACGCTTTATTTCCAAATCTAGCCGCAGGTAAGTGTCTTCCGCCTCAATCGAATTAGGTCCAAACTGGTGACCAATATAGTCGGGCGAGGAAAAGCTCAGGGCCAGAAAATCGGTCACGCCACGCTGGCCCAGCTGCTCCGCCCGAATTGCCTCCATGGCAAAATCTAGGGACAGCGTATTACCGAAGGGGTAGAGCGAATAAGGTCAAGGTTGCGGGCGGCAGCCACGGGGGGCTTTTCACCGGCGGTTTGTAGGGCTGCTTTCGTCTGCGTAGCAGGAGCGGCACTTAGAGAGGGCAAGTCGTGCGGAAACACAGGCTTAGTTTCCCCTCTGAAGGCACTTTCCCAAGGCACATCGTCAGCGGTGCTCTCAGTATATTGAGCAATAGGCAGCAGCGTATTCCAGGGCTTGTCGAGGTACTGAGCCGGCAGGTTCCGTTCGTTAAACTTGGTCACCCACTCCGGCAAACTGTTTTGGTAGAAAGTGCTGGTAATGAAAGCGCCGTTCACGCCATCGTACCAATAAGCACCGGTAGCGGAGTGACCGGCTGGCAGAATGGAGCCCCGGTCCTTGACCGAAACCCCAATCACCTTCGCTTGAAAATTGGTGGCCAACCGCAGCTCGTCCGTAATGGTGCTCGTGAGCATATGACGCGGCGACTGTTGACCAGCCTCAGCGGTTCCGCCCACCGACTGCACCGTTTTATCTTCGGTTACATACGTGGCCCGGCCCGCCTCACGTACGTACCAGTTATTTCCCACAATGCCGTGAACGGAAGGCGTGGTGCCTGTATAAATACTGGCGTGGCCCGGTCCGGTATAAGTCGGCACGTAGTTGTAGTGGGTATTCTCATAGCTAAAGCCTTCACCGAGCAAGCGTTTAAAGCCGCCATTACCATACTTATCCCAGTAGCGATAGAGATAGTCGTAGCGCATTTGGTCTACCACTATGCCTACTACCAGCTTAGGGCGGTCAAGGGGTTTACCTTTTTTCTGGGCAAAAGTCGGCGCTACCAAGGTAATGGCCAGCAACAGGAATAGGCTCTTTTTCAAAACAGTAGCATGTGTAACCGCCTGGCTTCTTGCGGTTGGCGACAAAAGCCAGCGTTTGCGGGCGCAAAGATAGCCGCCCGCACTCGTAATTCAGGGAGCCGGCAGCCGAAATAGCCTACGTGCCGTACACCAACAGATTATTCTTTTATTAAAACTACTTTCTCCTTGTATGCCTAATGCTTCTGACTACGCACTCATCTTTGATATGGATGGGGTTTTAATTGATAACACTGCTTACCAAGCTCGTGCCTTTCAGCTATTGTTTCGCGAACATAGTCTGACCACTAATGCGCGTCGGCTGCTAGAGCGCCTGAATGGCATGCCGGCCACCAATATTCTGAAAACAGTTTTTCGGCATCCAGTGCCCGAAAAGGAGCTCAAGAAGTACGCCGATCAACGCGAGTTTCTGTACCGGGTACTCTACTGGAATAAGCGCCGCGAAGCGGCTGGCCTCACCAAATTCCTGACAGCAGCCCGAGCAGCAGGCTTCAAAATAGGTCTCGGAACAGCTTCGCCTCCCGAAACGATCGAGTACATCATCGACCACTTAAACCTGCGTCACTTGTTCGATACCATCACAGGCAAGGCTGATGTAGAGCGGGGTAAGCCGCACGCCGATACTTTCACCGTTGCCGCTAAGCAGCTTAGCGTACCACCGGAGCGCTGTATTGTCTTTGAAGATGCAGTGTTGGGCGAACAAGCAGCTTATAAGGCCGGTATGCGTTGTATTTGTCTTAGCACCAGCGTGAAGGCCAGCAAGTTTCAAAACCCTATGAAAGTCATTAAAGACTTCACCGAAATTGCCCCCCAGGATGTGCTTAACATGATCGAACAGTATCCGAAAGCACCGAAACCTGATAAACAGACTGCCCAACGTCAGTACGCCAAGCTTTAGCGACAAATCCAGCGTATGTATGTGTTACATAAAAAAGCCCCCCAGAATGTTTCTGGGGGCTTTTTTATGTAATAATAATCCTTTTTAACGACTTGCAGCCAGTGCTTCGGCACCACCCACAATTTCGAGAATCTCAGTAGTGATAGCAGCCTGACGCGTACGGTTGTATGTGAGCTTCAGTGACTTTAACAATTCACCAGCATTTTCAGTAGCCTTATCCATCGCCGTCATGCGGGCACCATGCTCTGAGGCATTGCTCTCCAATACAGCTTTATACAGTTGCACTTTCAGCGACTGCGGAATCAGGGTTTGCACGATTTCCTCTTTCGACGGCTCGAAGATGTAATCAACGTTGGCGGTTGGAGTTGCCGTCACAGGTGCCTCAACGGCTACAAGTGGCAACAACTGCTCAGCGCGTACTATTTGCGTAGCCACGTTCTTGAACTCATTGTATACCATCGTCACCTCATCGAACTGCCCAGACCGGAAACCTTCCATCGCTTCCTCAGCCGCCACGCGCACCGTGTCGAATGACAAGGAGCCAAAAACGTGGTTGTAATTGCCAAGCATTGGCAGGCGGCGACGCACGAAATACTCATGAGCACGCTTACCAATGGCTAACACCGTTACGTTTCCAGCCGCGGCCTGAGTGCTATAGCGGCTTGCCAACAGCTGATTTACACCTTTAAAAATGTTGCTGTTGAAGGCACCAGCCAAGCCGCGGTCAGAAGTGATAGCGATTACAAGCACGCGGCGCACTTCGCGTTGCACACTGTACTCGCTTTCTACTCCACTTTCAGCAGAGCTAGTCAGATTGTTCAGAATGCTATTTAACCGCTGGGCATAAGGGCGCATACGCAGGATATTATCCTGCGCGCGGCGCAGCTTAGCCGCCGCCACCATTTTCATGGCTTTGGTGATTTGCTGCGTGCTCTGCACCGATATGATGCGGCTCCGGACTTCTTTTAAGCTGGCCATTCTTGATTATCAACTTGTTGAATACCTGAGAACTGAATGATTAGCTATAAGAGCAACTTCATTCAATACTCAGGTATCTAACTATTTATTTTGCGTAAGACGCCGACAAGTCCTTTGCCACCTGACGGATAGCGTTCGTGATGTTGTCGTCGAGCTTACCTGCTTTCAAAGCTTGCAGAGCCTCAGGGTGACGGGTCTGCATAACCTGACGGAACTCAATTTCGAAGGCGCGAACCTTTTCAACAGGCACGTTATCCAGCAAGCCGTTGGTAGCCGCGTAGATAATAGCGACTTGGTCTTCCACTTTTACCGGCGAGAACTGAGGCTGCTTCAGAATCTCTAGGTTGCGACGGCCACGCTCAATTGTGAGCTTGGTAGAAGCGTCAAGGTCCGAACCGAACTTGGCGAAAGCTTCCAATTCGCGGAACTGGGCTTGATCCAGCTTCAGCGTACCAGCTACCTTCTTCATCGACTTGATCTGGGCGTTACCACCTACGCGTGACACCGAGATACCTACGTTAATAGCAGGACGCACACCAGAGTTAAACAAGTTGGTTTCCAAGAAGATCTGTCCGTCCGTAATCGAAATTACGTTGGTCGGGATGTAAGCCGATACGTCACCAGCTTGAGTCTCGATCAGGGGAAGAGCCGTTAGTGAACCACCACCTTTTACCAAGTGCTTAATGCTCTCGGGCAAGTCGTTCATATCGCGAGCGATGGTGTCGGAAGCGTTGATCTTCGCGGCACGCTCTAGCAAGCGGCTGTGCAGATAGAATACGTCACCAGGATAAGCTTCGCGACCTGGAGGGCGACGTAGCAACAGCGACACTTCGCGGTAAGCTACTGCCTGCTTTGACAAGTCATCGTACACAACTAGTGCGGGACGACCAGTATCGCGGAAGAACTCACCGATAGCAGCACCTGTAAAGGGAGCAAAGAACTGCATCGGAGCTGGGTCAGAGGCCGAAGCGGCTACAACTACTGTGTAGTCCATGGCACCACCACGCTGCAGGGCGTTTACTACCTGAGCAACAGTAGAAGCCTTCTGACCTACGGCTACATAAATGCAGAATACAGGCTCCCCGCGCTCGAAGAACTCGCGCTGATTCAGGATAGCATCGAGAGCAACCGTAGACTTGCCCGTCTGACGGTCACCGATGATCAATTCGCGCTGGCCACGGCCAATCGGAATCATGGCGTCGATAGCCTTGATACCCGTTTGTAAAGGCTCGTTTACTGGCTGACGGTAGATTACACCGGGAGCTTTGCGCTCTAGAGGCATTTCATACAACTCGCCAGCAATAGGGCCACGACCGTCGATAGGCTGACCGAGCGTGTTTACCACGCGGCCAATGATGCCTTCACCCACTTTGATGGAGGCAATTTTATTTGTGCGGCGTACCGTAGCTCCCTCGCGGATTTCGCTGTAGTCGCCGAGCATTACGGCACCTACATTGTCTTCTTCAAGATTAAGAACTAGGGCTTGCAGGCCGTTTTCAAATTCCAGCAATTCCCCCGACTGGGCATTACCCAGTCCGTAGATGCGGGCCACACCGTCGCCCACCTGCAGCACCGTGCCGACTTCTTCAAGTTCGGCTGCGGTCTTGAAATTGGACAACTGCTCCCGCAGGATGGCGGATACTTCATCCGGACGTACTTCTGCCATGATGCTGAGTTATAGTTGGGGTTGGTAGGGGTTCTTCGTGAACTCGCCGCGCAGCTTGCGCAAGCGGTTGCGCACCGAGTCGTCAATCTGCTGGTCACCTACGCGCAGCACAAAACCGCCAATAAGTGACTCATCAATTTTCTCAGTGAGCGTAATGCTCTGGAGGCCGGTTTGGCGGCGTACCAGTTGGGTTACTTCCTCGCGCAAAGCTGGCGTCAGGGGTTGAGCCGTAGTGACTTGAGCTACCTGAATACCGCGGAGGCGTTCGTATTGACTCTGAAACTCGGTAGCTACCCATTCCAAAGCACTTTCGCGGTTGTGCTGAGTAATGATGGTGAAGAATTTCTCCGTCACCTCCGACACTTTGCCGCCGAAAATGGCACGCAGAATAGCCAGCTTCTTATCGTGCTTCACAATGGGGTTGCGCAGCAAGAGACGCAGGTCACGGTTCTGCTCCAGGGTTTTGGCAAACAGATCCATATCCTCTTTTACTTGCGGCAGATTGCCTCGCTCCTGCGCCAAGTCTAGCATAGACTTAGCATAGCGGGAAGCAGCTCGTTGTTCAGACATTTTTGTAGGGTTTGAAACTGATAGCTTAAATCATGAAGGAAGAAGTACCGCTGAGTATGATTCCTTCCAGCTTATAGCTACCCGCTTCTTTAGTTAAGCTTAACGTCCTTCAGGTACGAGTCTACGAGTTGCTGCTGGGAGCTGCTATCGGTTAATTCGCGGCGGAGGATACGCTCAGCAATATCGATAGAGAGCTGAGCAGCCGTGTTCTTTACTTCGGCCAGCGCGGCGTTCTTCTCGTTCTGAATGGCTTCGCGTGCCTGCACAATCATGCGGCCGCCTTCTTCATTCGCTTTGGTTTTGGCTTGCTCGATCAGCTGGTTAGCCATTTGATTTGCTTCCTGCATAATCTTGTCGCGCTCTTGACGCGCCTCAGTCAGCAGTTTTTCGTTGCCGGCTTTCAGCTGCTGCATTTCCAGCTTGGCTTGGTCGGCCATGCGTAGAGCGCTTTCAATGGAATCTTCCCGCTCCTTAAGAGAGGCAAGAATGGGACGCCAGGCAAACTTGGCCAGCAAAAGCAGCACCAAGCCAAAAATCACCAACTGCCAGAAAATCAGGCCTAATTCGGGGGTTACTAAGGGAGGCATAAAGCGGTAGTTAGTATGGGGTAGTCAGTATGTAATTGGTAGTTAGTGCTGCTCGTTGATAAACTGGCAGCACCTCAGATGCAGTGGGTGGATTCTATATTCAGTGCCAACTACCAGCTCCTAAATACTCACTACTAAAAAGCCAAGTCAGCCCGCCGCGCCGTGCGCCGAAGCGACGCGCAGCGGGCTGCCCAGGCGGGTGCCCCTATCTCTAGAGGTTGAAGGAAATCAGCAAGCAGACTACTACTGCGAACAGACCCAGACCTTCGATCAGAGCCGCTACGATCAGCATAGCAGTTTGGATGCGACCTGCAGCTTCGGGCTGACGGCCAATGGCTTCCATGGCGCTACCACCGATGCGGCCGATACCCAGACCAACACCAAGAGCAACCAGACCGGCACCGATACCGGCACCCATTACGGCTAGACCAACCGAATTGGAAACGTCACTGACAGCCTGCAAAAACAGAGAAAGAAGCATAAAACAAAAATTAGAGGGAAGTGAAAAACGAAAAAATCAGGGTGAGTAATGTAAGCTGAATGGCCTAGTGGCCGTGTACTGGAGTAGCAGAGTTATCGCCTCCAATTTGGAGGTCAGCATCGTGGTGGTGCTCCTCTACGGCACCGCCGATATACATGGCAGTGAGTAGGGTGAAAATATATGCCTGCAATATGGCTACTAACAGTTCCAGCATGTTGATAAACAAGCCGAAAGCCAGTGTCACGGGCTAATCAATACGCTTTGGAAGATGAAAATCAAGCTGATAAAGCTCAGGATCACGATGTGGCCCGCGGTGATGTTGGCAAACAGACGAACCATCAGGGAAAATGGTTTTACCACTACACCAATAAGCTCAACCGGAATCATGATGGGCAGCAACGCCTTCGGCACACCAGGGGTAGCAAAGATGTGGGCCCAGTAATTTTTGTTAGAGCTGAATAAGGTGATAAGTAATGTCAGGACCGCTAAGGTTAGCGTCACGGCGATGTTGCCGGTGAGGTTGGCCGCGCCGGGTAGCAAGCCTAGCAAGTTGCTGAACCAGATAAAGAAGAATACGGTGAGCAAATACGGCATGTAGCGCTCGTACTTAGGACCGATGGCTTTTTTGCCTACTTCATCGCGAATAAAGATGATGATGGGCTCGAAAAAGGACTGAATACCCTTAGGAGCACCGCCCCGGTTTTTCTTGTAGCGGCCGGCTACTGTGAAGAAGATACCCAGCAGCAGGGCTGCGCTCAACATCAGTGAGGCAACGTTCTTAGTTATAGAGAAGTCGTAGACTTTGCCGCCGTCTTCGGCTATGAGGTGCTCGTGCTCCAGCTTCAGGCCATTATAAGTTTTACCTTCAGCAAGCTGCGATGAAGAGAACACGCTCAGACCTTTTCCGGCTTGATACGCAATAATCGGCAGCGGAATAGTGAAGTGAATACCGTGCTCTTTCTCATCGCCCAGAGTAGCGAAATGCCACTCGTGGGCATCGCCAATGTGGTGCAGAATCATCTCGCCGGGGCTGAAGGCTTCCGAGTCGGTGGCTTCTTCAACGGTGGGCGCATGCTCTTGGGCAAAAACGGGAAGCGAAAGAATGCAAAAGAGAGCTATCAGTAAACGCTTCATTCAGAGTAATTTAGGTGGGGGCAGGATATTGGACTAACCCTGTTTTGAAAACGGGCGCAAGTTACTCAGGACGCTCCAGATTTCAAACCCAGCGAAGAGAAAATACAGGATAAAAAAGCCCCCAGAAATGTCCATAGCCCTGGGCGCTCCTGGGCGCCGCCATTATATAAGAATACAAGCACCAGTCCCACCGACAACAACAGGCGCACTACCATCGAACCGAAGTAGGCACCCATGAAGTTGTCGGGGTTGGCTCTTATAAGCCGGGAAGTGACCCAATAAGTAATAAGCGTCAGGAGAGCAAAGAACCCAAATACGTAAATGGTGAGCGGATGAATGACTGCCGTCCCAAACTGACTGGACAAAGCATAAAAAATGCCCCCCAGAAGTAAGCAGAAGAGAATAAACTGACGCAGAAAAATCATTTGAGTGTAGAGTTATGCCTTATGGGTGATACTTAGCGGTGAGGAATCGGACAAATTTATGAGTCACGAGTAAGGGAGCGAATGACTTGATACATAGCTATAAATACACCGAGCAGCATCAGGACAATGGTATACCAGGGCCGCTCGTTCTGAAAGCGCTCATCGAGCGCCGTGCCAGCCCACGCACTCAGACCAATGATGGCCAGCATCTGGAATCCCAAACCTGAATACTTGGCAAAAGCGCGCAAGCGGTCCGGATTGGAGTTGGTGGGCTTATCAGGGGGCGGGACAGCGGGCATTGCAAATAGCAGGATGGGGGGCAAAAGTATAACTTTTCAACACACAAATACCGGTAGCAATTCCTTAGAATTATGCAGATATGAAAAGCAGGCAGGGAAAAAGCCGTAATTTTACCCGAAGCCCAACGTTGAGAAGAAAATGCCCCCCAGCTTCGCCGAACGAATCGGCTACTTGGGCGCGTTAATTAGCCAACCCACCGCCTTGATCTGCTTTCTATTTTGACTACTACTCCGCTCTTTCGGCTGTTTTCAATTCCGCTGGCTTTGCTGCTGTTGGTAGCGGGCATGGGCGCTTGTTCCTCAGAGCGCAAATCAGTGTTGGGCCGCACGTACCGGAATATTGTGGCACGGGATAATGGCTTTTTTCTCGCCCGCGAGAAGATGCGCACGACGGAGGCCACGCTTTACGCGGCGCGCATCAATGACTACAACCGCTTTCTACCTCTCTTCCCAACCCTGGACGACGCGACTGTCACGAAAATAACGGCTGACCTCGACGACATTATAAAAAAAGCCTCTCTTCCCCTTCAGTACCAACCGGGCAGCGCCTGGTCGGATGACAGCTACCTCGTCATCGGAAAGGCACGCTATTATAAAAAGGAGTACGAGGAGGCAGCCAAGACTTTCCGTTATATCAACGGCAGCAGCGAAGACGCCACAGTGAAGCAGGAAGCCTTGATATGGCTTATGCGTACGTACTTAGCTCAGAAAGAGTACGATAACGCCGCGGCGGTGTCGGATGTGCTGGATAAGGAAGAAGGCCGCGAAAGCACTGCCCGGGAGTTGTTTCTGACCCGCGCGGAGTATCATTTATTGACCGATAATCCGAAGCTGGCTATTGAGAATCTGAACAAGGCCATTCCGTATATCAAGCCCAAAAACGAGCGCTCCCGTACCCGTTATATTCTGGCGCAGCTCTATCAGGCTCAAGGTCAGGATAAGGAGGCGTATGCTGAGCTCAACCAGATTCTGAAACGCAATCCACCTTACGAGCTGGATTTCTATTCCAAGCTGCTGCTAGGGCAGGTATCTGATCTGAATACCGATAGGGCGCGACTGGACAAGTATTTTGCTAAGCTGCTTAAAGACCCCAATAATAAGGAGTACCGCGACAAGGTCCTGTATGAGATGGCCCGGCTCGACTATCGCCAGCAGCGCTACCCGGAAGCGCTGGCGCTCGTGCAGCAGTCGTTGCGTGTGCCTACGCCCAATCGGGTACAAAAGTCTTATACTCATCTGCTGGCAGGTCGCATCTACTACGAAAACCTGCAACGGTATCAGCTAGCGGCGGCCTACTACGATAGCGCAGTGCAGAATTTGCCCCCCACGGCACCTGAGTACGCAGCTACCGCCGAGAGAGCCCAGATTCTACAGGAATTTGCCAAGCAGATCACCATCATCGAAACACAGGACAGCCTACAAGCATTAGCTCGATTAGATACTGCTGCGCTGCGCACGCGGCTTAGTGAATATGCCAAGATAGAAATTGCTTCTCGGCAGCAGCAAGCCGAACGACTGGCCGCCGCTGAGAAAGCGCAGGAAATACGACAGCAGCAAGCACAGGCCTATACTGGCGTCAGCGAAACCCGGGCCGGCAACCCTGATATTGATCCGGTGGCATTTGCCAATACGAGCACTGGCGCCCAGTGGTACTTCGACAATCCGGCGGCGCTTAGCACGGCCCGGTCTGAGTTTATTCGGCGCTGGGGCACCCGACAGCTACAAGACAATTGGCGGGTCAGCAGCCAGGTTAGCGGCACCCTTGCTACGAATCAGAGCGGGAGCGGGCCGGCTTCAAACTCTGGCGCGGCTGGCCCCGGTGCAAACCCTGGAGCTGGTGCTGCCCCCGCTGCGAATGATGCCGCTGCGTTCGAGCGTGGCTTAATTGCTCAATACCGACAAAATATTCCACTTACTGCTCCGCAGCTTCAGGCTTCACAGAAGCAGATGGAAGAGGCCTTATTCACGCTGGGGGGCATTTATAACCAGCAGCTTCGGGAGCCCGCTCGTGCCACCGAAACCTACGAGAAGTTGATAGCAGGCTTCCCTAGCAGCACACATTTGCCCGAAGTATATTACAGCCTGTATTTGATCTACAAAGATCAGAATGACCCAAAGGCCGAAGTATATAGCCAACGGCTGCGTCAGTCTTTTCCCAATTCATCCTACGCCCGCTTGGTGGGCGACCCGGAGTACTTACGTCGCACTTCACAGGCCAATGCGCAGGTAGGCGTCTTGGTAGATTCAGCCTTTGTCCTTTATAAAAAGCAGGAATTTAAAAAGGCAGCGGGCTTGCTGGACCAAGTGAAACGCCAGTACCCGGACAACGCCCTGAACGACCGGGTGGCTTTCCTCAATACACTGCTTACCATCCGAACCCAACCGCCGCTATCAGCGCAGGCAGCGGTACAAAAGTTTTACAAAGACTATCCCAGCAGCCCGTTGGCTCCACAAGCCGCCATTTTGCTCAAGTCATATCAGGACTATAAGGCGGGCAGCATTAGTGGCGCTCTGGCCTCCACAGAAAAGCCCCCCGTATCTGCCTTTCGGCCCGGCGAAATAGACAATCGGCGGCGCGTAGCAATAGCCCCTGATAACCGGCCGGTAGTACCTGTTAATCGGGTGCCGGTGCCGGCGCCGCCAGCTTCCGCTCCAACTTCTGTTTCAGCGGCCAATCCAACTCCTGCCAAGCAGCCAGCCACAACCGTTTCCAAGCCAGCAGAAGTGGGTGGCACAGCCAAACCTACCGCTCCAGCACCAGTTCCGACCAAAGAAGTATCAACTCAACCTACTATGCCAGTGCCGGCAGCGGCACCGGGGGGCAATTCTACGCCTGCCCCCGCTGAGCCAACAGCCACTCCTTACCTGAACAACCCAGCTACGGGGCATGCAGTAGTGCTCATTTTCCCCAAAGGCGCAGCACCTGTTGCTACCCTCCCAACTGACTTTGCCACTTACAATAACCGCTTTTACCGCGCCAACAACTTGCAAGTGCAGCTCACTGCCCTCGGCGATTCCGTGGAATTGGTAGTAGTACAAACATTGCCGGTCCAGAAAGCGGCGCAGAGCTACGCCCTAAAACTGCGCGGGCCGCAGTCGCCACTAAGCCGATTACGGGGCGCGGGTTACCAAATCTTGGTTATCGGTATTGATAATCTCCCACTGCTACTTCAAACCAAGGATTTAGCTGAGTATCAACGCTTCTACGAAAGAGAAATCAAGAATTGAAACTAGCTTGAGTTGGCTTAGTCAACTTATAAAGGCCACCGCGGCACTCAATACCTTTCCTGATTTCGCGTTCCTAGCTTATAATTTCCCTAAAGAATGGCTATTCCTGCCACTAAAACCAAAGTTCAGCCACGTAAGCCCCAACGGTCAGGGCGCTTTACGGGCATCACGCGCACGCTATGGATGCTGTTTAGCTTCGGGCTGATTGGCTTCGTCGTATATGTGTTGGCCGTGAGCGTCAACTTTATGAACCTGTTTGGGCGCATGCCCAACCTCAAAACGCTGGAAAACCCCAAGAGTGAGTTGGCCTCGGAGATCTACTCGGCCGATGGAGTGCTAATGGGTAAATATTTCCGCGAAAACCGCACGCCGGTAGGCTACGAGGAGCTGCCTCAAAACCTGATCGACGGCCTGATTGCCACTGAAGACGTCCGCTTCGAGAGCCACTCGGGCATTGACCTGAAAGGCCTGTTTGCCGTTCCGTATTATTATGTATCGGGGCGCATTCGGCGGGGTTCCAGTACACTTACGCAGCAGGTTGCTAAGGTGCTGTTCCGTACCCGCGCCGACCTCAACGACGGCACTCTTAGCCATGTGCCAGGCCTGCGTATGCTCATTATCAAGACCAAAGAATGGATAATGGCCATTCGGCTGGAGCGCAACTATACCAAGCGCGAAATAATGACGATGTACTTGAATATAAATGAGTACGGATCGAATGCATTTGGTATTAACGTAGCAGCCAAAACCTTCTTTAATAAACAGCCCAAAAATCTCACGCTGGAGGAGTCAGCCCTACTGGTAGGAGTGCTTAACGCGCCCTCTTACTTCAGTCCGGTAGAGCACCCGGAACGGGCAAAAACCCGGCGTAACTGGGTATTGAGTCAGATGCGTAAGTACGGCTACATTGATCAGGCATCATATGAAGCGGCGGCGGCTAAGCCTATCGCGCTAACCTACAATGTAGAAAATGCCAACAAGGGCATTGCCCCCTATTTCCGTCGGGAGGTAAGCAAAGCGCTTCTACAATGGAGCCGCGAAACCGACCATGACCTCTACGCCGATGGCCTGAAGATCTATACCACCATTGACTCGCGGATGCAGAAATATGCGGAATCAGCGGTAGCTGAGCATATGAAGCAGCAGCAAAAGCTATTTGCGCAGCATTGGAAGGGTCAGCAGCCGTGGCGCGATGAAACAGGCCGCCTGATTCCCAACTTTCTGCAAACAGCCATCAAGCGCACGGAGCGCTACAAGTCTCTCAATACCCGCTTTGAAGGCAACAAGGACTCTATCAACTACTATCTAAACAAGAAGTACAAGATGATGGTGTTCAGCTGGCAGGGGGAGAAGGAAATGACCATGTCGCCCATAGACTCCTTGGCGTACTACAAGCGCTATCTGCAGGCTGGCTTTATGGCGATGAACCCACTAAATGGGCAGATAAAAGCGTGGGTAGGCGGCACCAACTTTAAGTATTTTAAATACGACCACGTAAAGCAAGGCACAAGGCAACCTGGCTCTACGTTCAAGCCTTTTGTGTACACGGCAGCCATCGACCAGGGGTATTCTCCGTGCTATCAGGTGCAGGATTTAGCGGTTACATTCCCCGCCGAAGCTGGCCGGCCGGCCTACACGCCCCGCAACTTTGAAGGAGGCTACTCAGGTCGCACGTTCACTATCCGGCAGGCCATGGCCCGCTCAATGAACTCAATTACGGCCTTCCTGGTGCAGAAGCTAGGCCCCGAAACCGTTGTTGCCTACGCCAAGCGGTTGGGTATCACCTCCCCTATCGAAGCCGTGCCAGCCGTCGGCTTCGGCTCCAGCGACGTAAGCATCTATGAGTTGTGTGGCGCTTACGGTACCTTCGTTAACAAAGGAGTGTGGACTTCGCCTATGATGGTGACGCGGATTGAAGATAAAAACGGCAACGTATTGCGCGAATTTGTCCCCCAGACCCGTGAGGCCCTGAGTGAAGAAACTGCTTACCTAATGACGCACATGCTGCAAGCCTCTACCACGGAGCGCGGCGGTACATCTACCATTCTCAAAACGGGTTTTAAGTTTCCGTATGAGATGGGGGGCAAAACTGGTACTACTTCTAATTACTCTGATGCCTGGTTTATGGGTATCACGCCTGATCTGGTTTGTGGCATGTGGGTAGGTGGCGAGGATCGTAGCATTCACTTCCGTAATGGCTCCAATGGCCAGGGCGCTCGGGCGGCGCTTCCTATTTACGGCTTGTTTATGCGCAAAGTATACGGCGATAAGAGCCTGGATGTAAGCAAGGCGCCCTTCCCAAAACCTGCGCAACCGTTGAGCATTGAGATAGATTGCAGCCGTTATTACGGTGGCCAGCGCGATACTATTCCAGTAGATCAGAAGCTTAACCAGACTGATCTTGATATTCTTAATGGACAGGAGATTTAAGAAAGGCTATTACTTAGCTAATAGACTTTTAATAGAATAATAAATCGTGGCTGGTATGCCTTACCAGCCACGATTTTGTTTTTATGCCTTCTTTGTGGGTTTAGGAAATTCCTCTGTACACCTTCGCGTTCTTTATTTGCGTACCTCTATCAGGACCTTCATTCTGCGCCTAATTACCATCATATGGCCGCTAAAGCCCATTTACAAGAACAAATCCGTCAGCTACCCCATCGTCCGGGTGTATACAAATACTTTGATGATGAAGGCATTATCTACGTTGGCAAGGCTGTAGACCTGCGTAAGCGCGTAAGCAGCTACTTTACCAAGCAGGACCACAATAAGAAAACCCAACAACTGGTCAAGAATATCAAGCGCATCGAATTCACGTTAGTAGACAGTGAATCCGACGCCTTTTTGCTTGAGAACAATCTTATCAAACAGCACCAGCCGAAGTATAACATCCTGCTCAAAGATGGCAAGACGTATCCTTACTTATGCCTGACCAACGAGCGGTTTCCACGCCTCATCCCGACGCGTAAGAAGATCAACGATGGCTCGCGCTATTACGGCCCATACGCCAACTTAACGGCTATGAACGTCATCCTGGAGCTTATTCGGGCCTTGTATCCGTTGCGTACCTGTACGTACAATCTCACTCCCGAAAACGTAGCGGCCGGCAAGTTTAAGGTTTGCTTGGAGTATCACCTGGGCAACTGCAAAGGCCCCTGCGAAAACTTGCAGGACGAGGAAACCTATAATCAATACATTCAGCAGATCCGCAGCATGTTGAGTGGTAATCTTACCGTTCCCAAGGCTTATTTCCGGGAGCGCATGATGGCCGCCGCCCAGGAGCAACAATACGAACTGGCGCACACTCTCAAGAAAAAGCTGGACCGCCTCGACGACTTTCAAGCAAAATCGACGGTCGTTAATGCTTCACTTTCGAATATCGACGTCTTCTCGATTGCGTCCAACGAGAAGAGTTCGTTTATCAACTATCTAAAGGTGATGAATGGCTCTATCATCCTGACGCAGTCGCTGGAAGTGCAGAAGAAGCTCGATGAGACTGACGAGGAAATTTTGCCCCCCTGATCATGCAGATGCGGGAAGAGTTTGAGAGTGAATCGAAGGAGATCCTCACCAACGTTGCCTTACCTCCTTTGCCATTGCCGGGTGTCGTTGTTTCCACCCCACAAATCGGTGACAAGCGTAAGCTTCTCGAGTTGAGTATTAAGAATGTGCTTTATCTGCGCAAGGAAAAAGAGAGTATGAATGACCGCTCCAAGGACCTAAACGAGGTTCGTATTATGGAGACGATAAAGAAGGATTTGCGCCTGACAGAGCTTCCAAAGCATATAGAGTGCTTCGACAACTCCAACTTTCAGGGAGACAACCCCGTGGCAGCCATGGTCTGCTTCCGTAATGCCAAGCCAAGCAAGAAAGACTACCGTCATTACCACATCAAAACCGTTATTGGTCCCAACGACTTCGACTCTATGTACGAAGTTGTGACTCGCCGCTACCGCCGGCTCGTGGATGAGGGCGCTTCCTTACCTCAGCTAGTTATCGTAGATGGTGGCAAAGGGCAGCTTAGCATGGCTGTGAAAGCCCTGAAAGATCTTAATCTCTGGGGCCAGATCCCAGTAATAGGTATCGCCAAGCGCCTAGAGGAAATCTATGTTCCGAATGACCCTCTTCCGCTTTACATCGACAAGAAGAGTGAGTCGTTACGCCTGTTTCAGCGCATGCGCGATGAGGTGCACCGCTTCGGTATTACTTTCCACCGTAACCGTCGGGATGCGGCAACGCTTAAAACGGAATTAACGGATGTGAAAGGTCTTGGCCCCGCGACGGCCGAGAAGCTGCTTAGCAAGTTTAAATCAGTCAAGAAAATCCGTGAGCTGAGCGAAGCTGAGTTAGTCGCTGAAATAGGCAAAGCGAAAGCGCGTGTCTTACTCGCATATTTCGAGCAGCAAGAGCAAGCAGCTGATTAGATCGCTTGATACTTTCTTAGAGCAAAGCATGCACAGAACCAGCTAACAATAAAAAGCCCCCAGCAACATAGCTGGGGGCTTTTTATTGTTAGATAAAGCTTAGAAGCTCCACAAGTTATATTCGTACTCAATCAAATCAGCGGCGGCTTGTTGCGAGGCAAGGATACCTTGCTGTTGGCTACCATAGATTTCATCTAGGCGAGAATCGCTTGGGTTAGAAACCTGAACGATATACGAGTTGAACAACCATAGCTCAAACGCATCTGCCAGGTTTTTGTGTTGAGCGTCGTTTTGCGGATTGAACCAGATAGCCTTATCAGGGTTGTTCCGGAACATCTTCACTAGATCACTATACTTGAACGTACCGATCTCCTTTTCAATGCCCGAGGTGTTTGAGCTAAGAGTAGATGGTACTAGTAGAGTGATGGTTTTGATGTCATGATACATCCGCGACCGCTTCTTGTCGAAGATCATATCTTCCTTCAACTCCATTTGATACAAATCCTTGTAACGATACTCGTAGCTAGCAGGCGCACCAGCTGTAGCGGGAGCACTTGATCCAGCAGCTGGTTTAGCAGCAGGAGCACCCCAACCGTCGTCATTTGCACCAGCATCTGCTTCAGTGAAACCGGCTGCCTTTTCTTCGTCGCTTAGCTCATTAGCTGACTCAGCAAACGACATATTTGCCGTTACTTCAGCTGGAGTATATGTGCTGGTCAGCGAATCGTTACGGTAAGCCTGAATTTCACCGCGCTTTACTGCTTCAAGGATAACCTTACTGATTTCCTTGCCTTCAGAAAACATCGGCTTGTTTTGCTTTTCACGCAAATCAACAGCCCGGGTTATCGTCTTACTGAACATGATGTCCGAGTTCGGGATAGGCCGGTGCGAGCCATTGCTGCTCGCAGTAGTGGATTGCTCCTGGGCCGAAGCTGTCAATGACAGTGTAAGGCCGGCGGTCAGAGCAGCGAATGAAAGGAATTTATTCATACCGTGATAAGCAATTAAAAGCGACGGTTAGTTCAGGAAAGAGTAACTAGACGAGCGGGATGTTGAATTGCTTCGACACCTTCACTTCTTCCTGCTGATTTTGAAAGTTCAAACGGCGAACTTCCTTTACTTCGATGTAAAGACGGTCGCCTTCACGAGCCGAGTTTACAACATCATTCAGATTAGCATCCGGACCATTGATGGTACGAGCAGGCATCGCTGGACGCTTACCGCGGACCAAGGTGATCTCGTACTGCGTTACCCGATAGCGAGCATCCTCGGGCAGGAAAGTCTGGAAACCAGCATCCGGAATGGCCTTCAGGCTCATGTTGCGCACTGCAGTGATAGGCGTACCTTGCTTCTCATTGGCCTCACGACCACCTACAATACACTTGATGTCAGGCTTTGGAATCGGGCGTACCTCAAAGGTCTGTGAACCGATAGCGTTACCGTTGCTGCTTACATTCAGAGTTACCTGCTTAGCATTTGGCACCAGTGTGATATCACCGGTTTTAGAGCCAGGAATTGCCTGTGCACCTGAAGCTGAGAAGCTAGGCTTATACTGAGCACCCAAAGCAGGCACCTGTACATTAAGCTTGTTACCGCATTTGAAGTACAAAGCTTGTACTGAAGCAGATTGAATCTGCATTACAGGCTTGGTTACGGTATAAGAAACAGGAACTTTGAAAGTGGTGTCGCGGCCATTCTGCTTGAAACGCACCGTGCCAATCCACTGCTTCTTTGCGTTACCAGCAGCATCAAATCCGCCAGGAGTAGCAGTGAATTCAACTTTACCCTTTCCGTCTGAACCTACTGGAATGGGAGTGCCATTCATGGTCATGGTGGGGCGCAACGTGCTAGCAGAAGCAGTCAGAAACAACTCAGCTCTGTACTTGGTACCAGCAGCTACTGTATTCGACTCCGCACTAGCAAATGCACCAACTTTATCAAAAACGATAGTCTGGGCACCAACTTTTGCTCCTAAAGCGCTCAATGCATCGGCTTCCAGCTTCAACACTTCCGTTTCTTTTTGGGATAGCACTGCCAAAGCAGCTACCAACGGCGTATTTTCGAAGTTTAGCTCAGCGAAGTTCTTATTCTTTTGCTCTGGATCGATAACCATTGGATCCTCTTTCGCATCAAGGGCCAGCGGTGCAGCGTTAGGAACATACTGCTTGATATAAGCTGAGTACTTATTCAACTCATCCTTCATTGGATAAGCAGCGCCGTTACGGTTGCCACCTAGCATGGTGATGGCTACCTTGTCTTCGGCACTCATGTTCTTATACTCGTTCTTGCCTTTTGTATTGTCCGTAGACGTTACAAGCTTATCGCGAACGTCGCGCAGGTACGCCACCATTTTGGCCGTCTGCTGGCGTACTTCTTCGCTTTGCTTGAGCACAGCTAGGTCACGCGCTTGGTTCTGGTTTTTTTGAACAGTTGCAGCAATGCCTTTTACTGTATTGGCATTAGCGGTGGACGTCTTTTCATTGACACCCAGCAAGCTATCATCCAGAAATTTAAACTTCAGCAAAATTGCTGAGTTGACTTGTAGGGCCAGAAGAGCAGTCAGTACCAAGTACATCATGCCTATCATCTTCTGCCGTGGAGTCTCTTTTGCTCCCGCCATTTTATTTTGCTAATCTATAACTATGTGGACAGAACCCTTATTGGCTATCGTAGTATTAATACTAGCTGGTAGCACGCATCGCGTTCAGCATGTTGCCATAGACGCGGTTGAGGGAATGGAGATTAGTGGTTAGGCTGGTCACCTCTTGCTTGAACTGCTCGGTTTCCTTACCAGCTTCGGTGAGGTTCTCCATGGCCTGGCTCAATGTGCCATAGAACTTGTTCATAGACTTGAGGTGCGTATTAGCATCCTGAAGCTCCATTTCATAGACTGCATTCAGAGCGCCCAAGTTCTTGGTTACGTTCTGCACTTGCAGGTGGTACTCTTTTGCATCAGAAGTAGCATCCGACATAGCAGCCATAGCTTCGGCTGTATTTGCATAAGAAGCAGTGATGCGCTCAAGCGACTGAGTAGCAGTACGGACTTTCGTGGTGTACTCCTCTGTCACATTTGTAGCCTCGCCTAATGAAGACAATTGCTGTGTAGTGTTGCTCAAACGGTTCAAGCCTTCGCCTAATGAAGATATAGCCGCAGGAGTTACGTTAGCATCCTTCAACATATCGTCCAACTTGCGAGTCAGACCTGTGCTGTTGTTATTGGTAGAGAAGCTAGGATCACCAGTAGAAGGGTCGTAGCCTTCAGCCAACTGGGGATATACGAGGCCCCAATCAGGCTCTTTAGAGGTAGGTTGGAAAGCACTAAGAAAGAAAATCAAGGCTTCTGTACCCAGACCAACCATCAGCATTACATCAGCACCTTTCCAGTGCAGAATTTTAAACAATGCTCCAATGATTACGACCGCTGCCCCGATGCCATAAATCTTGGGCATGACCACATCAAAGAAGAAATTACCGCCTTTTGCTGCCATTTTAAATAAGAATTGAAAAAAGTTGGTTGGAAAGGATGAAGAATGTATGAAAATGTAAAATGAGATAGCGCTTACTGCTCTAGTTCAACTGGCGGTTAGTTCCCATACCAATCTGAATCATGGCAGTGCGGAATCCGATGTAGGAACGAGCTGAATCCTGGTACTCAAAGTTGCGCGTTCCTGTCTCAAGGAAGTAAGCAATGTCTTTCCATGAACCGCCACGTACTACTTTGCGAGGTTCGTTATCATCAGGGTTAGTTGGGTTCATATCCCAAACTACCGGCACAGAAGCTTCCATGTAGGCGTCGTCACACCATTCAGCTACGTTGCCCGACATATCATACAAACCGAAGTCGTTGGGGAAGAAGCTTCCAACAGCTGAAGTGTAAGCGTAACCATCACTGGCATAGTCGCCACGTCCTGGTTTAAAGTTGGCAAGCATACAGCCCTTTGAGTTACGCAGATAAGGGCCACCCCAAGGATACGTAGCTAAATCGCGGCCGCCACGTGCAGCGTATTCCCATTCAGCTTCTGAAGGCAAGCGGAAGTTAGGAGTTGGAGCCGAGCCTGCTTCCTCATTAGCTGCATTCTTATGCTTAGTGCGCCAGTTGCAGAAGTACTTCGCTGCGAACCAGTCTACACCCACTACTGGATAATCATCGAAAGCCGGATGGGTATAATAATACTCCATAAGCGGATCACCCATATGATAAGTGAAGTCACGTACCCACACAGTTGTATCTGGGTAAAGCTCCGTCATCACATACTCCTCACCCAGCACGTCGATCGAATCCTGCCGAATGGCATTCATGAATTGGCGATACTCGTTATTAGTGATTTCGGTCTCATCCATGTAAAAGCCGGCTATTGTCACCTGCTTATTCATGTTGACCATAGAAGCTGATATATCCTGATCCGTCTGACCCATATGGAAAGTACCACCGGGGCAAGGAACCATACCGAAGGGAACTTCCTGCGGATTAAAATCTGGACGGTCCTCCGCTCCAACCAGGTCGCCCTGCGGTCCTTTGCCAAAACCACAGCCTCCCATTAAAAGCGCCGAAAAAGCGACAAGAGGCAATTTGAGAAACTTATTCATGTGAAGTTTAAAAAGACTATTGGGCGGCGATACCAAAAGATTACAATTTTACAATTGGCAAACTTAACAACTGCTGTGACTATTAGCAAGGTTCGTGCCCGAGCTGAAGGCAACATTTAAATAGCTAATAAAGCTCCTATTCATATCATAAAAATAGCGCCAGAATGGCCAACTATTATAAAAAGCTGCTTTGTCACCTTAAATACAAATAAAATTTATAAGCAGTTAGAAACTATAACGCGGGGTACGGATTGCAGGGCGGGTGGCAGGGCCCATTTTAGGTAAGCGATATGAAAGCATTATTTCGTGTGAACTAAATGCCCTTGCATCTTGATTAAATGCAACTAGGTCAAACGCATAACCAACGCGAAATGAGTTGCTTTCTGCAAAACTCATGCCTAGTTGACCAGTGAAAGATTCTCCATAACGATACCCTACACCCGCCCAGTATTTTTCCTGCAAAGTTGCCCGTGCACCTACTTCAAAAGAGTTATTATCGAAAGTAAATTTATCATCATCACCAAACTCCCCTGGCAAAACCAACTTGCCAATGACCATGGGCGTTACAACAACGGAAGAACTAACCTCAATATTGTAACCCGCTGTTAAGTAAGCGTGATTCTCTCCAATATAAGATGCAGTTCGTTGGCTGCTTTCTGTCTGGAATTGGTAGCGAGACCTCAACAAGTTGTTTACGCTTAGGCCTACATAAAATTTTGGAGCCTCATACCATACCCCTGCACCCGCGTCAATCTTACTGTCCGAGCTTTCAAAAGGCACACTCGGATCGTCAGCATCATTTGCCCGGTATGTGCCCTTGCCTAAGTTATTAAATATCCCCTGAGCTCCGATACCCAATAGACCGTCTCCAATCTTAAAGTGCTTCGAGTAAGACAGGGCTGCGGTCGTAACGCTGGCTTCTCCTATGGTGTTGCGATAAATATTTACTCCTACACCACCGCCTAAAACACGAACAGGCGTAGAAGCAGATAACAAAAACGTCCGGTCGTTTCCGCCCGGATCGAAGGTTCCGCCATAATTAAAGTACTGCTCCCGTACTATAGTTAATACTTCCCCCTGGCCTTTAATGCCTGCGTAGGCAGGGTTCAGAAACATGCCATTAAACCCGTAATGACTGAATTGTGGCTGCTGTTGGGCAACGATGGTGCCAGTGGCTGCTAAAAGCATAACCATAGCACCTAGTATAGATCTCTTCATATAGGCACCCAATTTTAGCACAGATTTTAAGTAGGACATAATACCCTACGTAACTGATTCCAAATCTATGGAAAAAAGTCTGCGCATCAAATGAGCTAACTATAGGGTTTAGCTCGTGAAAATGCCTCTGCTATATGAGTTTAAGCGTTTTGCTTATCGGCCTTATTCTTCTCTTTACCTGCGTCAGGTCCATAATGATAACGGATATATTGCTCGATAGCACCTGTCATAGAAGGAGCATTGGGGTGTGGAGCCTCAATATCCAACTCTAAGCCAGCATCGATTACGGCCTTGGCTGTAGTGGGGCCAAAGGCAGCGATGCGGGTGCCATTTTGCTCAAAGTCAGGGAAGTTGACAAATAGCGAGCTGATGCCGGAAGGACTAAAGAAGGCAATACAATCGTATTTTACGTCCGTCAGATCCGAAAGGTCGCTGGCCACAGTGCGATAAATCACAGCCTCTGTAAACTTGAAGTTGTTAGCCCTCATAAATTCCGGCAGATCATCCTTTCGGATATCAGAGCAGGGGTATAAGAACTTCTCGCTTTTATGCTTTTTGATAACATCAAACAGATCAGCCGCAGTACGTTGACCCACAAAAAGCTTACGCTTGCGCAGTACAATATACTTCTGCAGGTAATTAGCAGTTTGCTCCGAAATGCAGAAATACTTCATTTCAGCAGGCATTTCCAGCTTTGCTTCTTGGCAGATACGAAAGAAATGATCTACTGCGTTACGGCTCGTAAAGATGACTGCCGTATACTCTGCAATGTTGATCTTATCCTTGCGAAAATCCTTATAAGAGACTGGCTCTACCTGAATAAATTCCCGGAAATCGACCTTGATGCCATACTTATCAGCGATTGCGAAGTAGGGCGATACGTCGCCTGTTGGTTTCGGCTGGGTGACAAGTATGCTGGAGATACGCTTGGCGTGTCGGCCCGTCCCCGGTTTGTCTTTGCTCTCGGCCATAGAGGGTGGGTGAGTGGGTAGTTTTGGAGCGATAAGAAGAGTGCAAAACGTGGCACTGTGGCCCACGTTTAATTATATCAGTACGTAAAAACGATCAACTTAAGTAATATGGTAAGGGGTATTACTTCGGTGGCGCAAAGGTACGAAAACAAATGCAAATTCAGGAGGGATGTTCGACTATGCAGGGTGCGCGTAACCCGTAGCATTGTCCCGACCAACATCAAGGAAACCACCCCGTTGGATATCCACAGTACTGTTTCGGGCAGGGTTTGATTAAGGGCCAGATAAAAGAGCATTACAACGGGTAGAAACAAGCCCATAAACAGAATGGTGCGCACAAACTCCCGATACTGCACTATCACTAGTGGGGTGACATCGAAGATGTAGCCCATCAACTCTAAGAACAAGTATTTCCCCAGCACAAACGAAGCTATCAGACCTGCATAGAGCAGGACCCGAGCGACAATAGCCGACTCAGGTACATCGAACAGGCGCCGAAGAATTACGATGCTCTGAATATTGGTGTGGATGGCAACCAGCAACAAGGCAAAGGAAAGAGAGAACACAAATACCAGCAGCAGATTCAGCCACGTGATAGTAGGCTTAGTCAGAAATGCCTCATCGCTATTCGATTTGCCAAGCAGCCTGTCAAACTGGTAGATGCGGGCGAATCCGGGCTGATACGCAGCCTTGATACCGCCGTACAATAACCCAATCAGCAATAAGAAGCATAGAAATACATTTTGGCCTTGGTGGCCTCGTACTCGAAGCTGAGCCTGATAAGGTGCTGCATCTACCTTGCCCTTCGCGATTACCGGCAGAACAGGGGCGTTGGTGAAGGAAGAAAAGTCGGGAGAAACGGTAGGATGCCAGATACACAGCAGATGCATGCCAGCGGGGGTGCCGGGGGGCAAAAGTTTCTCTAAGTCAAGGGAATAGGAGGCTGGCGTAGCGGCAGTGAATACCAACCTGTTATCTAAAAAAATACTTAAGTCTTTACGTGCAGTGAAGGTGATGGGCAGTTTTTGACCTGGCCGGATACTTACCCATTGATGGTATGCCTTCGCTGGCGCATGATAATCCGGGAGATAAAGAATCAGCTGATTGCGGGGGGCGTCATAGATAAGCCAATCGGAAGAGAGGCCAGTGCGGGGTGCGGGTGGCAACGGCTTATACTCGGCTGCAGCAGCACTCAGAGATAATAGTAGTAGCACCAGCTGCAGAAATGCCCCCCAGCTGCCACTTCTACCTCCGTATGTACTTCTGTCTATCACTGGTTTAGGAAGCTACTCGCTGTTGCGCCGTGCGGCTACGATATACGCCCAGAAACACGCTTAATAGCACTGAGAAGGCTATCAATGCGACAATAAGAATTGTATTGCCCAGCTCAGCGAAGTTGATCACGAATAAGATAACCACCAGATTCAATAAACCCAACAACATCACCGTACTGATTTGCTGGAAACCCATAGCCAGAATGCGATGGTGCACATGGTTCTTATCAGGCGAGAATGGCGACCGACCAGCCATCATTCGGATCAGGAAAACCCGAAGCGTATCAAAGAGGGGCACGAACAGGATTCCGACGGCCACTGATGGGGCTGAGGCCCCGAATGGCTGACCCAGTTGGGCACCCATCTCAATAAACTGGATTGTGAGAATAGAGACGATGAAGCCGCATACCAGCGAACCAGTATCGCCCATAAAAATGGTAGCCCGGTGAAAGTTGTAGCGGAGGAAGCCCAAAATGCCCCCAGCACGCACACCGACACATACACATAATTGCCAAATTCAGAGCCGCCGTACCGGTAGAAAAAGTAACCAAACGTTGTGACGATGATGCTGACAATGGTACCGGCCAAGCCATCCAGTCCGTCTATAAGATTAATGGCATTGGTAATACCCACTATAACTAAAAAAGTGAATGCATAGCTGATACCGATCGGCAACTCATGAATGCCCAAAATTCCCTGAAAGCTAGTAATGCGCACATCGGCCATTACCATCACGATGCCGGTAGCGAGAAGTTGGCCCACAAACTTTTTGGTGACCGAGATACTCACTAAGTCGTCTTTTAGCCCCACGAAAAACAAGACGATACAGCCGGCCAGCAACTGTTGGACGCCATTGTTGAGGTCGGCAAAGATGGTGAGAGCCGACATAAACCCCGCAAATACCGCTACACCTCCCAAGCGTGGCGTGAGCGACTCATGCACGGTACGCACGTTGGGCGTATCAAGCATATTCTTGAGGTGGGCAATGTAGATGATAGAAGGCACCGCAAACAGCGCCACTAAGAAGGACCACAAAAACGACAACCCTAGCGTAATACCAATGGCATTCATCACGTATCGGCTCAAAGATGAAGCAAACAACAGGATACGCTCCTGTTCGTCTGCGCGTAAACTTTTACCCGTGCAACACGCCTTCGCGGCCGAGCAGAGCAATAGGAATCAGGTTGGCTGGCACAATAGAATCGGGCACAAAGATGAACTTCTTATCGAAGATCTGCGGGCCACGGTAGTAGCTAACCCAGTACTGATTATTAAGGTGAAATAAGTCAGGATCAATAGGTTCGACAGGTACAGAGCTACGAGGCTCTATTTCCGCGAATACATGCCGCAGGGTTGAAGTCCGCACCTTTTCACCGTCCTCCAGCGTGCCGTAACCATTGGAGCTAATGATGACGTTGCTCAATGGATAGTCATTATGATTGAGCAGATACACTTGCCAACCAGGCTTGCCTTCCTCCGTAGAGGCTTCGTCGTCGGGAACAATAGCTATGGAAACGCCTTCAACAGGATCAAAAATAATATCTTCTTTCATGCGCTAATCAAACAAGTAGCTCAGCCTCCAGTAAAGCGGCCAGGTGAGGAAGCAAACGGTTTTCTACCTCGCTGATCGGCACTGCGTAGCCGAGTTCCTGCTGTAAAGAGGTAACAGCTTTGTCAGTGATGCCGCAGGGCACAATATGGCCGAAATACGTGAGGTCGGTATTTACGTTAAGCGCGAAGCCGTGCATAGTTACCCAACGGCTGCACTTCACCCCCATTGCGCAGATTTTGCGCGGCTGGGGGGCATTTTCTTCGTAGTCGAGCCACACTCCCGTTAGGCCTGCAATGCGGCCGGCGGTTAGCCCATAGTCAGCCAGCGTACGGATAATGGCCTCTTCCAATACGCGTAGGTAACGGTGAATATCGGTAAAGAAATTATCGAGGTCGAGAATCGGATAGCCTACCAGTTGGCCGGGGCCATGATAGGTGATATCGCCGCCCCGATTAATGAGATGGAAGGTTGCCCCATGCATGGCCAGCTCCGACTCGCTCAACAACAGGTTTTCTACTTTACCGCTTTTACCCAGCGTGTACACGTGAGGGTGCTGGCAGAGCAGCAGGTAGTTGGGAGTAGGCGCGGGGGGCAAATTTGCTTCCGCGGCCTGCCGGTTCTGCGTTTTGATGGCTACCGTAGCCGCCAGCAATTGTTCCTGATAATCCCAGGCAGAGGCATACTCAGTCAGCCCAAGCCGTTCTACGATAACGCGCCGATTTTGCCCCCCAGCAGGTGCCGCAGGGAAAAGTTCAGCCGTCGTTGCCGCAATAGGATTCGTATTCATCAGTAAACGCTCAAATAAAGGCACAAAGGTACTATATTAAGCGCCAAACCCAACCCGCAATCCTCCTGCTATGCCTGGCTCCGGCCACCTGCTCGGCCACGCCGGCGAAGCGGCCGCCGCCGATTTTTTCCTAACTAAAGGCTACACTGTTGCCTGCCGCAACTACCGCCACCGGCGCGCCGAGGTAGATCTTATCGTGCAGCGGGGCGATGCGCTCCTGGTTTTTGTGGAAGTGAAGGCGCGCTCATCCAGTCGCTACGGCCACCCCGAGGAATTCGTGACGGAGCGCAAGCGCCAGCTTTTTCGCCTGGCTGCTGATCAGTATCAGGAGGAAGTAGATTGGCGCGGCGATATCCGTTTCGATATTCTGGCGCTCACTCAGCTTGCCGATGGCTTTCGCATTGAGCATTTCGAGGATGCTTTTTATTGATCTACACTATATAGATAGTGTAGTGCGTCCGTAAACCGAGCCGCTTAATTACGCCTCGAACCCGGCCGATCCGTAACGGCATCACGCTTGTCGAGCTTATCTTTCTCGTACACCAGCACCCCGTTGCGATTATACTCCTTATAAAGCACCGGCTCCTTTACCTCCGGGTCGTAGCCCGTTTCGCCGTACTGATACTCGTAGTGCCGCCGGTTGCGGAAGCCCCAATACTTGGCCCACTCCCCTACTTTCTTCCCGTTCTCAAACTGGCCATCCCAGTCCTTCTGACCATTCTCCAGAAAACGGGCGTATTCGCCCTCTAGCTTTCCGTTGTTATAAGGAATTATCTCCTTGATTTTTGTGCGCTCAGCATCGTAATACGTAATTTCAGCGTCGCGCGGGAATCCTTTCTCGTAGTGAATCTTGCTGAGCAGAATACCTTCCCGATTGAAACGCTCCCAGCGCAGGTGCTTGGCTCCTATGGCAAAGTAGCCCGTCTCCACTATCTTGCCACCCTGCATTTTCTTGTATGGCCCGTGTAGCACTTTATTGTCGCCGGGATCTACGCCAGCTCTGTCCTGCACAATCCGGCCTTTACGCGCATCGAAATAATAGCGCGTGGGAACATACGGATCAGTGGGTTTGGGAGTGCGCATGTAATAAAACTGCTCCGTAATCTGGTTGCGCCCCTTTGCTCCCGACTTCACGTAGGCTTTCTTAATCGGCTCCCCGAGAAAGATATTCTTCTTCTTTTTTGGCTTGCGCTCGGCGGCTTTTTCCTTTGCCCGGGCTGCACGTGCCTCTTCTTTGCTAAGTATTACCTTCCGCGTGATCTTGCCACCAGTCGTGTCGCTATTCTGAACGAGCGAATCAGAGAGGGCACTTAGAGCCGGGTCATCGGCTTTGCTGTTAAATGAAACCGTTTTGCGAGTGCAGGCACCGGTAGCCAACCCAAGCAAAACCAGCAGAACAAGTGTAAAGCGAAAGAAGCGCATCGATTAAACAGGCAATATTCAAAGCCTCGAACGTAAATATAACCTGATTTGGTGCCCGGCTTAAATTTGCCCCCAAAGCTGCCTGAAAGAAGATTAGAATATTGAGCCTCACTAAAAACAAAACCCGCTGACTAGAGAGTCAACGGGTTTTGTACTACTTAAAACTACGTGTACTATTTAGTACTACTCGGCAGATAATAAATGGGTGCTGAGCTTTATAAAGGCAGTTAGCGCTTCGCCCTTCAACATATTCTGTGATAGCAAAGCCAAATCGAATGACTGACGCGCCAGTTTGAGAGCAGACTCTTCGTCGGCCTGCAATACCCGCTGCGTAATGGCGTGGTTGGCGTTTACGCTCACGGTATAGCTATCCGGCAACGAGCCGAACATGGCCATTCCGCCTCCACCGCCCGTGCGCTGCATATCCTTCATGCGGCGCATAAACTCAGGCATTGTAATGATTACGGGCGCTTCCTGCGGCGACAAAGCGTCTACCTGCACATGCATCTGCTCGTTGCTGATGGCTTTGGCGAACAGCTCCTGCAAGCGGGTTTTGTCGTCGTCGCTGAGCACGCTTGCAGTCGTTTCATCCTTCTCGATGAGCTTACCGATGGTATCAGCATCCACGCGCTTAAACGTGGTTTTTTCGAGTTTCTGCTCTAGCTGACCAATGAAATGAGAGTCGAGCACAGCTTCCAGTTGCAACACATCGTAGCCCCGATCCTGAGCGGCCACCACGTAGCCGTGTTGGGCTTCCGCATCGGTAGTGTACAGAATCACGAGCTGCTCGTTCTTGTCCTTCTGATTGGCCTGCACCGACTCTTGATACTCATTGAGGGTGAAGAATTTGCCCCCCACGTTCTGCACCAGCACAAAATCCTTAGCCTTCTCATAGAACTTCTCGTCCGACAGCATGCCGTACTTCACAAACAGGCCGATATCCGACCACTTTTGCTCGTAGCCAGTGCGGTCTTTCCGGAATAGCTCACCCAGCTTATCGGCTACTTTTTTGGTGATATAGGTGTTGATTTTGCGCACCGCCGCGTCGGCTTGCAGGAAGCTGCGCGACACGTTCAGGGGAATATCCGGCGAGTCGATTACGCCGTGCAGCAGCATCAGGAACTCGGGCACCACGTCTTTTACCTCGTCGGTAATAAATACCTGACGCGAGTACAGCTGAATTTTGTTGCGCTGAAATTGCAGCTCGTCCTTCACCTTTGGGAAGTAAAGAATACCCGTCAGGTTGAAGGGATAGTCTACATTAAGGTGAATCCAGAACAGCGGCGCCTCTGAGAAGGGGTACAATTCCTGATAGAACTTGGTATAATCTTCATCAGTCAGCTCAGCCGGCTGCTTGGTCCAGATAGGCTGGGTCTGGTTAATTACGGTGCCCTCGAACTCAATCTCGATGGGCAGGAACTTGCAATACTTCGTCAGGATGGTACGCAGGCGGGCTTCCTCCAAAAACTCGTCGGAATCGGCGGCTACGTGCAGCACTACGTCGGTGCCGCGCTCAGCTTTTTCGGTGGTTTCGAGGGTAAACTCTGTGCTGCCGTCGCAGGTCCAATGCGCGCCTTCCGTACCCTCTTTATACGACTGAGAGAAGATCTCAACCTGGTCGGCTACCATGAAAGCCGAGTAGAAACCCAGACCAAACTGACCGATAATCTGGTCTTTGGTGGCGGCATCTTTCTCTTTGTATTTTTCTACAAACTCGGTGGCACCGGAAAAAGCAATCTGGTTGATGTACTTCTTGATTTCCTCGCCCGTCATGCCGAGGCCACGGTCTGAGATGGTGATTTTGCGCGCCTCTTTGTCTAGGGTTACGCGCACTTTCAACTCGCCCAGTTCGCCTTTGAACTCGCCTAGTTGTGCCAGGCTTTTCAGTTTCTGAGTGGCGTCCACGGCGTTGGATACCAATTCGCGCAAAAAGATCTCGTGGTCGGAGTAGAGAAACTTCTTAATAATGGGGAAGATGTTCTCCGTGTGAATCGAGATACTACCTGTCTCTTGCATAGCGCCTTAAAAATGGATTCGTGAAATGAAAAGTGGACAGAATTGCAGGCTACAGCGAACCAGCTTTCCTGATGCAGCGGTTTTCAAAACCTGTTCCACGCTGCTCGTAGCTGCCAGTTTGACACTCATTCATTCACCAGGCCTTGAGTATTTTACAGCATGTGACGATGTAGTTTGACTTTGCAAGCAGCTTGTTTCGGCAGCAAGCGGTGTGCGTATTTGCTATCTATAGCCGCGCTTCATCTGGCTGGTCGGCAACAAAATTTTGTTGTTTTAGCAGACTTCACCTATCACAACCGATTGCACTTTCCTATCACAAACGCTTGCATAGTCTATAGTCAAATGCAGGTTACTTAATCGTTTGCGGAGTTGTACTTGAAGGATAACTTAGGAGAAATATTAGTTAAAACCAGACTTAACTAATAGCACAATTCTATTTATCCATCTACAATACCACAAACGCATGATGACACCCAGACCCTTACTTTTTCTCATCGGGCTACTCTTTAGCAGTTTAGCCCTGCACGGCCAGAACGCTCCCGTTGTGCTCCAGGCCGAGACGGGCGTAGTGCGGCAACCTGCTACGCCGCCTGCTATTACTTTTCTAACAGAAGCAAGTACAGGCACGGGCTTCGTTCGGGTAGCAGGCGACCTTGTTCGGGACTCAAACAACGGAGCCTCCAGCCCCAACGCCGACAGCCGGGTGGTTTCTTACACGGTTACGTTTCCCGGCCCCGGCGTTTATGACCTGTATGCCCGAGCACGCGTAGGTTCGGGGGGCTTTGATGATGACAGCTACTACCTGCCAAATTCCTTTGGCACACGCCCCGCCGCAGATGCTAGCCGCTGGGTAGTTGCCAACGGCCTGGCTGGCGGCGGCTACACCACCATCTCAGATATTGTATCTGCCGGCGGTCCTGGAGGAGCCAACAACACGTGGAGATGGTTCCGAATGTCGGCCTTCGGGGGCGGCACGTTCACGGTGCCAGCGGGAAACTTAACTCAAACGTTTGAAATTGGTAGCCGGGAAAACGGGCTCGACATCGACAAGTTTGTATTTGGCGCCTCGGGCGTGTTTTTCACGGTTGGCAACCTGGATAATGGGCAGCAGGGCTCTACTACGCCCCCACCGCCGCCTTTTGTGCCGCCCGGCCCCCGATTGCTACCGGCAAACCGAAGTTTGTAGGTGGAGCGCTCAGCAATTCTCAGGGAGTTAATTTCGACAAATACTGGAACCAAGTGGTGTCGGAGAACGACGGCAAATGGGGCAGCGTGGAAGCCACGCGGGACGTGATGAACTGGACGGGCCTCGACTTGGCCTACAACCAAGCCAAGAGCCAGAATGTACCGTTTCGGATGCACGTGCTGGTGTGGGGCAACCAACAGCCTGCCTGGATTGAAAATTTGCCCCCGCCGAGCAGCTGGAGGAAATAAAGGAGTGGTTTGCGGCCGTGGCACAGCGCTACCCCGATATTGCCTTCCTAGAAGTAGTAAACGAGCCCACCAACGACCCGCCCCTGAAGCGCAGCCCCACCGATCAGGGCAGCGGCAACTACATTGAGGCTTTGGGCGGCAATGGCGCTACCGGCTGGGATTGGGTAATTAACTCCTTTAAGCTGGCCCGCGAATATTTCCCCAATACACCGCTGATGATCAATGATTACAGCGTAGTGAATGTGACCAGCAATACTCAGCGCTACCTGGGCATTATTAATCTGCTCAAGCAGCAAAGCCTTATTGATGCGATTGGTATTCAGGGCCACGCTTTCTCCACTCGCGGAATTCCGGTGGCCACGCAAGTAAGCAACCTTAACTTACTGGCTACCACGGGGCTGCCGCTGTATGTTACGGAGTTTGATGTGGATGGCCTTCAGGATGACGTGCAGCTGGCTGAATACCAGCGCGTGTTTCCATTATTCTATGAGCATCCCGCCGTGAAGGGCATCACGCTTTGGGGCTACCGGCCGGGGCATTGGCGCACAGCTCAGGGCGCGTACATTGCCTTTGAGAATGGCGCCGAGCGGCCAGCCCTGAAGTGGCTGCGGCAGTATGTGCAAAGCACCAGCTTATCCACTATTACCACGGCTACAACCCTGTCTGCCACTACTTTCTGCGGGGGCAGCACGCTGTCGGTGCCGTTCAGCGTTGCGGGCGTAGTCGCGGCTAACCAGGCGTTTACAGCGGAGCTTTCTGATGCTACCGGCAGCTTTGCTAACCCCACGGCTATTGGTTCGGTTACAGCCTCAGCGGCGGGCAGCTACGCTGTGGCGGCTACTATTCCGGCTAACACGCCCGAAGGCACGCGCTACCGCATCAGGGTGACGAGCAGCAACCCCAGCGTACTGGGCAACGCTAACCGCACGAATCTGACCATCAATCCGGTGTTTACGGCCCCGGAACTGGTCGTGACGCCAGCCAATAATACCTACACGGGCGGCGTGCCCACCAATATTTACCTGGGCTACGGCCCGCAGAGCGTGACACTCACGGCTGCTGGTGGTGTGAGCTACAGTTGGAGCGGACCGGCTGGCCTGAGCAGCACCACCATCGCCAACCCCGTATTCACGGCTTCAACGGCCGGCGTTTACACGTTCGTTGTAACTATCACCAACGAATCGGGATGCACGGCGACGCAGCAGGTGACGATAACGGTGCTGGATGTACGATGCAGCAATAATCCAAACGCTGCAAAAGTGCTGGTATGCCTCAATGGCAAGGTAGTTTGCGTGGCTAAAAATGCTGTTCCTGCCCTGTTAACGTACTCCAAAGGTCTGGTGAGGCTTGGTGATTGTAGTGTTGGTACGAATACCGATCTGACGTCAGTAGCAGAAAAGCTCATTCGCTTGTTTGAAGCTTACCCCAATCCATTCAGTGGGCGTACCACCCTGCGCTTCCGCTCCACCGAATCGGGGCAGGCGCAGCTGCAAGTGTACAATCCGTTTGGGCAGCTTGTGGCCACTCCTTTCAACGGCCCAGCCGAGGCTGGCAGAGAATACGAGATTTCATTGGACGGCAGCTCTTTGCCCGAAGGCGTCTATACCGGCCGCCTGCTCACCAATGGTAAAGTGGAAACCATACGGTTGATGATTGTAAAATAATTGCTGACTTCTGACATCGTAGCACAGTAAAAAGGGCGGCTGAATTCAGCCGCCCTTTTTTATATTCTCCAGATTTGCAACATGCCAATGACGAATCAGCTATACAAATAGTGCATCCGCGCTACCTGGGGCTGGTTTTTTGGAAGCGGGACGTAAGGCAGCCACAACGCGGCGCAGTAGTCGTGCGGACAGTGTTTTCATAGTGTGGGTGGTAAGTGGGTGGTTTATATGTCTTTATACTACAAAGGTCGGCAGTTGTTGTGCCCTGAATGTTGCCGCCAGATTATGCTTTTGTTGTGTAGGTAGCTGGGGGCTTTTTAGGAGGCCGATTGCCATTCAGCCATCAACGCCAGCATATGGATGGGCGAGTTGGTTAACCAATCTAGGGCCGAGCTTGGGTCGGCAAAAAACTGCACATCGAAGCGGGTAATATGATGGCCAAGCCCCAGCAAACTCTCCACTACCATCTGGTTGTAAGTGGCTGCCGCAGGCACTACTACAGCTACCTGTTGCACTGAATGAGCCGCTATTCTCGGAAACCAACTAACGCCCACCCAAATCTGCTCTTTCATACTCAAGTCGGGCAATCCGTTCATGTCCACGAGCACCCGCTTGATCTGGTGAGTTTGCACCAACTCAGCTAAGTAGTTCATGGCCTGAGCAAAGCTGTGCAACGGGCTGCCACCGCACCATTGGTAGCGCAGCAGGCATAATGATTCATCGTACTGCACCCGCAGACAATCGATTTGAGCAAGTATCATCTTGAAAGTAAAAGCCAGAGGCTTTTTAAAATGCTAAAAGCAAAGCAACGACTATAAGTAGCGAATTGCTTGCCAGTAATTTGCGCTTAGCAGCGTAATGGCTTATTAATTTATGTATTAAGGTCAGAATATATAATTCATGAATTCAAACAAGATAATAGTTTCTTCTATATCCAGACAAATATTATATAGTCGGTATCTTTAATTCGTCTAAAAAACAGAGGAGAATATAAATTCAGATCGGTTCATCATATAGCCTCATAATTTTTGTGGTAAGCGCTATGCTTATCATTCATTTCAGACATCTTTTAACTGTCTGCAAATAGTTAATCGAGTGGTTTATCAACTACTTACCATTTTCCACGTACTTTTGCCTACCTGTTTCTGACACATTGTTGCAAATGCGGACTTTGCGTTCCCGTCTGGCTCTCCTGCTCCTGCTCTGCTTTACGCGGGTGCTACTGCCCGACGCGTGGATACTGGCGCTGCACCAACACGAGCACACGCTGGAGGAATCGGCGCAGGCCACCCGCCTTGATAAGTCGCAGGCCAAAGCCCTGCTGACGGTTCAGCACCAGCACTGCCAGGTCGATCATTTCTACCACATCCCCTTCCAGGCACCAGCGCCGCTGGAATTGCCATTCGTGGTATTCTATGCCCATACGGAGGCTGTGGGGGGCATTTTGGCTGAGGCGCACCGTAGTGTAGAGGTGGCCCGGCTGCGCGGGCCGCCCAGCCGAGCTTAACCCCTTTTTCCAGCCGCATTTCCGATGAATTTGCCCCCCAGGGGCAAATCTGCCCCTGCATTTTCCCGCCACGCGATCTGGTAGGGGCGCGGCTGCCGGTTCAGTTCATCCCGGTTTCCCTTTTTATGTTTTTTCTACTGCCAAGCCGCTTCCGGCTGCTGGCGCTGCTGTGGCTACTCAGTGGCCCGCAGACTGTGTGGGCGCAATCCGGCTGCATGCTTTCCTTGAGCGGCCGCCTGACCGACCATGAGTCGCGCCAACCTCTACCCGGTGCCACCGTCCGCCTGCTCGATACCGAAGACGTGGTGGCTTCCGATGCCAGCGGCAACTACCATCTGCACGTTTGTCCCGGCGTTTATCGTCTGCAAGTCAGCTTTTTGGGCTACGAGCCCGAAACGCTGGAAGTGCGGGTGAACGGGGCTGTAATTCGAGATTTTAAGCTGCATCCGTCGGCTGTGGCTTTACGCGGGGCACTGGTACAGGGTACTCGCGTGGCCGAGCAGCTGCCCCAGGCTACGGGCACCATCACGGGCCGCGAACTACAGCAAACGCGCGGGCAAAGTCTGGGCGAAGCGTTGCAAAAAGTAAGCGGCGTGACGGCCATTCAAACCGGACCCAGCATTTTCAAGCCCCTGATTCATGGCCTGCACTCCAACCGCGTGACGATTCTCAACAACGGCGTACGGCAGGAAGGGCAGCAGTGGGGCCAGGAGCACGGCCCTGAAATTGACCCGTTTATTGCTTCCCAGCTCACGGTAGTGAAGGGCGCGGCCAGCGTGCGCTACGGCTCCGATGCCATTGGGGGCGTGGTGCTGGTGCAGCCCAAGCCCCTGCGCGACTCCGCGGGCACGGGCGCTGAACTGCACCTGTTGGGTATGAGCAACAACGGCATGGGAGCCATTTCAGGGATGGTGGAAGGCAACGCGCACCGGCTGCCGGCCCTAAGCTGGCGGGTGCAGGGCACAGCCAAACGGGCCGGCACGGCGCGTGCCCCCGAGTATGTTATCCCGAATTCGGCTTTCGCGGAATACGACTTTTCGGGGGCCGTGGGCTGGCGCAAAGCCACTTACGGTGCCGAGGTGTTCGTCAGCCAGTTCAATACCAAGCTGGGTATTTTGCCGGATTCTCACCTGGGTAATCAAGGCGACTTTGACACGGCCGTGGGGCGAGGGCGCCCGTTGGTACCGCAGGATTTCTCCTACGACATCGAGCGACCTTACCAGCAGGTGCGCCACGATTTGCTCAAGCTCTCGGGCTTTGTACGCACGGGCACGGCGGGCCGCCTCACCACTACGCTGGCCCACCAGACCGACGTGCGCGACGAGTATGACCGCTACCGCCCGCGCAACGACAACCGCGCCCGCCTCGACCGTCCCGAGCTGAGCTATACCAACCGGACCACCACCGCCGACCTAGTCTGGGAGCATAAACCGCTCGGCAATCTTACGGGCAGCGTGGGCCTGAGCGGCACGTATCAAAGCAACCGCTACGATGGGCGGCCCTTCATTCCCTTCTATACCAATAAGGTGGGGGGCATTTTTCTGATTGAGCGCTGGCGCCACAAGCAATGGCAGCTCGAAGCAGGCCTGCGCCTCGACCGCCGCGATCTGGAAACCCAACGGGCCATTGGCAACTCCGGCAATTTCTACGTGGCCACCGACCAATTTCAGTACACGACGCCGGCGGCCTCGCTGGGGGCATTTTTGAGGCCGATCCGCACCTGACGCTGAGCGCCACCGGCAGCCTCACGCGCCGGGCCCCGGCTGCTAATGAGCGCTTCAGCAACGGCGTGCACAACGGCCGCTTTGATATCGGCTACGACGTAGATCGACCCAGCGGAGTACCGCCCCTGGGCCCCGAAACGGCCTGGCACACCGGCCTAACAGCTACCTGGCACAATAACCCCCGCTTCAACGGCGAGGTGAGCGTGTACCAGACCTACATTCAGAACTACATCTACCAGGTGCCGGTGCTGCCGCCTCCGCTCAATATTCGGGGCGTGGTGGCTACGTTCTTGTTTCAGCAGACTGATGCGCTGTATCGGGGCGCGGATCTGTCGGGTACTTATGCCCTTACGCCGCAGTGGCAGTTGGCTGGCAAAGCCGCCGTAGTGCGGGCCCGCGACCAGCGCCTCGATGACTACCTCATCTTCACCCCCGCCGACCGGGCCGAGTTAAGTCTACGCCACGACTGGCGCCCGCAGACGGGCAGCCGCTTCAGCCAACGCTACGTCCAGGTTGGTGCTTACGGCGTGGCCCGCCAGACTCGCGTGCCCACCGAAGTGCTTGACTACGCACTGCCGCCCGCCGGCTACGTGCTGCTGGGGGCCGAAATCGGGACGACGGTGCAACTCGGCGACTTACCGCTGGATGTGAGCCTGGCCGGTTCCAACCTCCTCAACCAAACCTACCGCGACTACCTTAACCGCTTCCGCTATTTCACCGCCGAGATGGGTCGCAACGTGACGCTGCGCCTGCGGGTGCCACTGGATTTCAACAAAAAGCCCCCTGAGGCCCAATTCTAAAATTTTAAACTCACTTCAACCCTTTTAAAATCTTGGTTCATGAAAAACAATTTGTTTAATAAATCGCTGATCGGCCTACTTGTGGCGGCACCTTTCTTTGTTTCCTGCGACGACGACAGCGACGGCCCAACGCCGGACGAAAGCAACGAGCAAATCACGACCGTGCGCTACGTGCTGACTCCTACTACCGGCACCAGCGCGCCCGTGACGGTGGAATACCGCGACCCAGACGGCGACGGTGGCACTGCCCCCACCATCGGCAACCTGACATTAGCGCCCAATACTACCTACACTGGCCGCCTGACCTTATTGGACGAAACAAAAAGCCCTGCTGAGGACATCACTTCCGAGATTCAGGACGAGAGCGACGAGCACCTCTTCGTGTTCACGCCCACTGGCACCAACGTGACGGTTACCATCACCGACCGCGACGCCAAAAACTTACCGATCGGGCTCCAAACGCAAGTAGTGACAGGCGCTGCCAACGCCACCGGCACCACCGGCAGTCTGCGCGTGGTATTGCGTCATCAGCCCGAAGGCAAGGATGGCACCCCCACGCCCGGCGATACCGATGTGGAAGTAAGTTTCCCTACCGCCGTGCGCTAAAGGAGTTTCAGGCGTAGGGAAGGGAAGCCGGCTGCAAACGGCCTCCCACTATTTTCTCCTGGTTTGGTTTTGGAGAATCTGGGGAAGACACCGGTCATTGATCGGTGTTTTCTTTTGTAGTCCCAGGCTCCAATCTAGCAATCATTTGCGGCGCGATGTAGCGTAAAAAACGACCGGAACGAGACACAAAATAAAAGTTCGCGTACGGTTCCCTACTCCCCACGGCTCGCCAAGCGGAAGCTTCGTGTTATTTTGCTTTCTGAATCCATTTTTATGACGCGTATCATTCTGACCGCTGGGCTATTGCTGCTGTCGGGGGCATTTTTGCTCAAAAACCATCTTCTCCTGCGGCCTCATCTGCCAGCCGAGCGCTTGCCGCGCCTATCGTAGGGCGCGTAGTCGATCAGGCCACCGGCGAGCCGCTGCCATCGGCCACCATCCTCTTTCCCGACCTGCGAAGAGTTACGGCAACAAGTACCGATGGCGCTTTTCGCTTCACGAACCTACCCAAAGGGCGTTTTTTGATGCAGGTGCGCAGCTTAGGCTATACCACCGTGGTGCGCACCGTGGATACCGGCGCTGGTCAGCCGCTTGACATTGCGCTTGTTCCGGCGGCTACTGAAATTGGGCAGGTGGTAGTTACGGGCGTATCAGCGAGCACAGAAATGCGCCGCTCGCCCATTCCAACTACCGTCGTGAACCGCAGCCAGCTAAATCAGGCGGCAGCCACCAACGTGATTGATGCCATAGCCCACACGCCTGGCCTCTCCCAAATCACGACTGGCGTAGGCATCAGCAAACCCATTATTCGGGGTCTGGGGGCCAATCGGGTGATAACATTGAACAATGGCGCCCGCCAGGAAGGCCAGCAGTGGGGCGACGAGCACGGCATTGAGATAGACGAAGCCGGCATCGACCGGGCCGAGGTTATCAAGGGTCCCGGCAGCCTGCTCTACGGCTCCGATGGCCTGGCCGGCGTCGTCAATTTTGTGGCCCCCGACCCCGTGGAAGAGGGCAAAATCATCGGCTCAGTGGCCACTAACTATCAGACCAATAACAACTTATTGGGCTACTCCGTGATGAACGCCGGCAACCTGAACGGCCTGAACTGGATGGCCCGCAATAGCGGCAAAGTAGCCAGCAACTACCGCAACCCGTATGATGGGCGCGTGTTCAACTCGGGCTTCCGGGAGCTGAATGGCAACGGCTACATCGGTCTGAATAAAAGCTGGGGCTATTCGCACCTCACGCTCAGCACCTTCAATCAGATTGTAGGCCTGGTAGAAGGCGACCGGGATACCATAACGGGTCGGTTCCTAAAACCAGTTGTGGGGGGCAATTTTGGGGAAATAATTGGTGAACCCCAGAGTGAGGACGCCCTGCGTACCTACACCCTGCACGTGCCGCGCCAGCAGATCAACCACTTGCGCATCGGTACTGAAAACAATTTTATTCTCGACCGCAGCCGCCTTACCTTAAATGTGGGCTGGCAGCAAAACCTGCGCCGCGAGTTTGGCAATCCCGCCGACTACTACGAGGAGTCGCTGTTTTTTCAGCTCCGCACCGTGGACTACAGTTTGCGCTACTTTTTGCCCGAAATAAACGGCTGGAACACCACCATTGGCACCAGCGGAATGCGGCAGGAAAACGTGAACAAGGGCGTCGAATTCCTGATTCCGGCTTATCAGCTCTATGACGCCGGCGCATTTGCCGTCAGCAAGAAAACCTTCGGCAAGCTCGACCTGAGCGGCGGCCTGCGCTACGATTGGCGCCGCATTGAGGCCGATAATCTTTTCCTTGATGAGGACGAACAGCCCGTGCCTGCACCAAGGGGAGAAATGAAGTTTCCGGGCTTCGTGAGCACTTTCCGGAACGTATCGGGCAGCGTGGGGGGCTCTTTTGAGGCTTCCGAAAAGCTCGTGCTGAAAGCGAACGTCGCCCGCGGCTTCCGGGCGCCCAATATTGCGGAGCTAGGCTCCAACGGCATTCATGAGGGCACTATTCGCTACGAAATTGGAAACCCGGCACTGAAGGCCGAAACCAGCTTTCAGCTCGACGCGGGCGCCAGTTACGAAACCGAGCACGTGGGCCTGCGAATCGACGCCTTCCGCAACCAGATCCAGAACTACATCTTCCCCCGCCGCCTGCCCAGCACAGCTGGCACCGATTCGCTTTCTGCTGACGGCGACCCTGTTTTCGTGTACGGTCAGGGCGACGCCCGCCTGTTGGGGGCGAAATCACCATCGATATTCACCCTCACCCGCTCGACTGGCTGCACTTCGAGAACAGCTTCTCGATGGTGCGCGCCCAAGAGCTAAACCAGCCCGACAGCCTGCGCTACCTGCCCTTCATCCCTGCCGATCGGCTCCAATCGGAGTTGCGCGTCAACTTCAACAAAGCGGGCACTCACTTGGCGAACTTGTATGCCCGCGCCGGTATTGAGCACACGTTCGCCCAAAATCGCTTTTTCTCCGCTTTCGGCACCGAAACCCGCACGCCGGGCTACACGCTGGTTAACGCTGGCATTGGAGCCGATGTGGTGAACTCGCAGGCCAAAACGCTGTTTTCTATCTACTTAACGGGCACCAACCTCTTCGACGTTGGCTATCAAAGCCATTTGAGCCGGCTGAAGTATGCGGCCTTCAATCCTACGAATGGCCGCAGCGGCGTATTTAATATGGGCCAAAATGTGAGCCTGAAGCTGCTGGTGCCGCTGGTGTTTAAGTAGAAACAGCTATACGAAACCATGGCGCACGCTCACCACCACGGTCACGACCACCATCATCACGGCCCCGCAGAGGGCGACTATGGGCAGGCATTTGCCGTGGGCATCGGGCTGAATATGGTTTTTGTGGTGGCGGAGGCGGCGGGCGGGCTATGGGCTAATTCATCGGCCTTGCTTTCCGACGCAGGCCATAATCTGAGCGATGTACTGAGTTTGGCGCTGGCTTGGGGCGCTACTCGTTTGGCTCGTCAGCCAGCTTCCGAAAGGTATACTTATGGGCTAAAAAGTGCCACTATTCAGGCTGCGTTGCTGAATGCTGCCCTGCTGTACGCGGCGCTTGGCATTATTCTCTGGGATGCCATCGACCACCTGCTTCACCCTGCCCCTGTTAATGGCCGCATCGTGATGCTGCTGGCGGGAATCGGTATTCTGGTCAATGGCTTCACGGCTTGGCTGTTTCGGCGGGGGCAGCAGGGCGATGTAAACGTGCGCGGCGCCTACCTGCACATGCTCACCGACGCACTGGTATCGGCGGGCGTGGTAGTTGGGGGCGGGCTCGTACTCTGGACGGGGTGGCTGCGACTCGATGCGCTGATAAGCTTCGGTATTCTGGGCCTGATTGCGTACAGCTCGTGGGGGCTGCTGCGCGAAACCGTGCAGCTCAGCCTGCACGCCGTACCGCCGGGTATTGATATAGCCGCTGTGCGTCAGTTTTTGCTGGCGCGCCCCGGCGTTACGCAAGTCCATGATCTGCACGTGTGGCCCCTGAGCACCCGCGATACCGCGCTTAGTGCTCACGTCGTACGCTCCGGCGGCACCAACAACGCCTTCTTGCAGGAGCTGCAAGCCACGCTACAGGCTCAGTTTGGTATCAGCCATTGCACGGTGCAGGTAGAGGATACCGTACCGGTAGCAGGAAGCCACGGCGGCTGCGAGGAATAGCTTCAGGCACGGCAACCAGCACAAAGCAGCGCTTTAGAACTTCTGGGGGCTTCTTTGCCAAAAAATCTCCACCTTCACCCTCCCTGTACTCCCCAAAACCACCCACCCCCTCCGTATATGAGCAATCCCGCTGCCCCAGCCCCCATTTTGCCCCCGAAACGAAACACGCTTCCGTGTTCAGCGCCGTGGTAATTGTGGCGGCTCTGGGCTACTTCGTGGATATTTATGACCTGATCCTGTTCAGCATCGTGCGCGTGCAAAGCCTGAATGCGCTGGGCGTAACCGATCAGGCGGCCGTCACCAGCCAGGGGCTTTACCTGATCAATATGCAGATGGGCGGCATGCTGCTGGGGGGCATTTTGTGGGGCGTGCTGGGTGATAAGCGCGGCCGGATTTCGGTGCTGTTCGGGTCTATACTCTTGTACTCGCTAGCCAACATTGCCAACGGCTTCGTGCAGACCATCGATCAGTATGCCTGGCTGCGACTTATTGCAGGCATCGGTTTGGCCGGAGAACTAGGCGCGGGCATCACGCTGGTAGCCGAGAGTCTGCCCAAAGAAAAGCGCGGCTACGGCACCATGATCGTGGCTACGGTGGGCGTATCGGGGGCAATGCTGGCTTACTGGGTGGGCGAGCGGTTTGGCTGGCGCAACGCCTACTTTATCGGTGGCGGCCTCGGACTGGCCTTGCTGTTATTGCGCGTAAGCGTTTATGAATCAGGCATGTTTGAGCAGGCCAAGCGCAGTGAGGCCGTGCGCGGCCGGTTTCTAGACTTATTCACCAACGGCCCGCGCCTGGTCAAGTATATCAAGTGTCTGCTTATTGGGGTGCCTCTGTGGTTTGTAGTCGGCATTCTGATAACCTTGGCCCCGGAGTTTGGGCGGGAGTTGGGCGTGCAGGGCGAAGTAACGGCCGGTCTGGCGGTGTTCTGGTGTTATTTCGGACTCGTATTCGGTGATTTTGCCAGCGGCGGCCTCAGTCAGATTTGGCGTAGCCGCAACCGTGCGCTTCAGGTGTTTCTGGTTTTCTGCGGGCTTATGGTAGCGGCCTATTTGTTTGGCTTGCGCGGGGCCAGCACCACTACTTTCTATGCCGTGTGTTTTGTGCTGGGCTTATCCGTGGGCTTCTGGGCGTTGTTTGTGACCGTGGCGGCTGAACAGTTCGGCACTAATCTGCGGGCGACGGTAGCTACTACGGCTCCCAACTTCGCCCGCGGCTCTGTGATAATCCTCGCCCCCACGTTTCAGTTACTCACTGGCCCACTGGGACTTATCGGGAGTGCGGCAGTGCTGGGAGTGGTATCGTTGCTGATTGCTTTCTGGAGTGTGAGCACGCTGCCCGAGAGCTACGGCAAAGACCTTGATTATCTGGAAGTTTCCTGAGCATTCGGTAACATTCGGCTGCTCCGTAGCGTTTCAGGCTAAACAGCGGCAAGCCCGACCTATCATGAAAAAGTTACTGAGTATTCTTACCCTGGTTGGCATCGCTTTAGTGAGCCATACAGCCCAGGCTCAAACCACCGTTGATTCTGCTCAAGTGCGGCTTCAGCAACAGCAGGATGCGCTAAAAACCAATCAACAGGCTTTGAAGGAAGAGCGCAAGGAACGCGAGAAGACTGCCGACGGAATTGACAATCAGCGCGACGACATGCGCAAGCAGAAGAGAGAAATGGAGCGTCAGGAAGACGAGATGGATGCTAATCGTCGGGCCCAAAAAAGGCAGATAGACGGCCAAGAGTTGGATCTGAAAGCCACGAAGCAGCGCGATAAAGCGCGGCAGGCAGAATTGAAAGCTGAAAAACTTCGCATCAAAGCTGAAAAACAGCGCATGAAAGCAGCGAAACAATAACTTTCGCTTACCATTTTGTTGCGTAGGTAACTGCCTACATCTTTTTAAAACTCCAGCCAACCGGCTGGAGTTTTTTATGCTTCCACACTCACGCTTTACTCTTTTTCAATGGCCAATCTACCGACCAAAAACACGGCTCGCTATTATCCGCTCCACCATTTCGTTTTGCTTCCGGCTGCCCTTATTATGGCCTTTTACACTGGCCGGCGCTACGCTGAGGTTGCTGGCGACGACTCAGATCTTTCGCGCCTCTGGTTTTCCCTCATGGCCCTCGCCGTTATTGGGGCAGGAGTTCTGCTCATGCTGCGGCAGCATTATGCCCTTACTTTGCAAGACCGCTTGATTCGGCTGGAGGTGCGGCAGCGGTATTTTGAGGTCACGGGCCAAAGCCTGCGCCCGCTGGAAGACCGGCTTTCGCTGAAGCAAATTCTGTCGTTGCGCTTTGCCGGCGACGCGGAGCTGGCTAGCTTGGTGCAGGCTACAATCAGCGAAAATTTGCCCCCCAAAACCATTCAGGCTCGTATTCAGGACTTTCACTTCGACCCTATGCGGGTGTGAGGAAAGCTTACACCAATCAAATGGCTGCCTGACCATTTAACAATCAACCGTTTACATCATGATTCTTTACAACGTAACAAGCAGCATTGAGCCAGAAATAGCGGACGAATGGCTGACTTTTATGCAGGAAACCCATATGCCGGAGGTGATGGCCACTGGTTTTTTCATCCGCAGTCAGCTTTGCCGCCTCCTTGATGAGGAAGAGGGCGGCATCACCTACGCCGCGCAGTACTACTGCCATAGTCTGGAGCAGCTCGAAGAATATCAGCGCGTAGCCGCCCCCGGCCTGCGCACCGACCTCGAAATCCGCTTTCCGGGTCAGTACGTTTCCTTCCGCACGGTGCTGGAGGTGATGGAATAAGCGGCGAAATAGTGATTGGTGGGTTAGTCTCACAACCCTTTTCTGCATTACAAAAAAAGCCCCCAGAAACTTCTGGGGGGCTTTTTTTAGCCAATTTATTAGACTACTTACCCATTCAACGCAGCAGCTTCGGCAGCGGGAGCGCAAACGTAGGCTTGCAGCTGCTCGGCGCTGAGGTTGCCGTTGAACCACTCCGGGTCGAGGTTGGCCCCGATCTTTTTGTAGAAGCCAATGGCGGGCTCGTTCCACTCCAGCACCTGCCACTTCATGCGGTTGGCACCGGTCGCGCGCGCTTCGGCCACCACCGCGTCGAAAAGCAGCTTACCGAGGCCCGTACCACGCACTTGTTCCGTTACAACCAGGTCTTCCAGAAAGAGCATCCGGCCCTTCCAGGTAGAGTACGCGGTATAGTACAAAGCTATGCCTACGATGTGCTGGGGGGCTTTTTCAGCTACAAAAAACTTGAAGATGGGGTCGGGGCCAAAGCCGTCGCGCTCCATATCGGCCAGGGTGTTGGTCACCTCGTGGGGCGCGCGCTCATACACGGCCAACTCCTGAATAAGCGCCAGCACTTGGGGCAAATCGGCGCGTGTGCCACGGCGGATTGTTGTCATCAGTAGGAGATGAAGGGTTTGGAAAACTATTTAGGCACTACACAAATAAGAGCCGAAAAGCACAATGAGCAATAGCACTAAACCGGCTATTGCTCATTGTATACTATACCTTCTAAAGCGCTCAATTACATTTGAGGCTGCATATTCTTGATGCTTTCCGTAGCGTTGGCGGCGTTTATTTCGCGCGGCACGTTAGGGTCGGGCTTGCCGCCAGTGGTGTCGGCAGCGGCAGGAATGGGCGGCAAGGGCTTCACGGCCACATTCTCGTCCATGTTCTTATAATCCGGATTCTTGCACGAGGTCACGGATAGGGTCAGGGAAGCGCCGGCCAACAGACCGAGCACAAGCGTTTTCTTCATAAACAGCCGAATAAGGCGGGCAATTGGGTTTCGGGCCGCAAGATACAAAGCGACCCGCGAAAGGTTAGTACGGAAAAAAGCCCGTCAGTGGCTAATTATTTTCTTGCAGCCATATAGAGACACGTACTTGTGACTTCCTGTCAAACGATGCTGGTTGCGCCGTTCATACTATTGTCGTTCAACGATGAGACACAAATAGGTGTCTCTACTTGCCATACGGGTTTAGGCCCATGCTGTAATAGGTGAAGGCCCACACATCGGCCCACTCCTGAATCTGAAGCTTGGTGCTTTTGCCCGCGCCATGGCCCGCATTTACGTCTACGCGGATAAGCTGGGGGTTGGCCCCGCCTGCTTTTTCCTGCAAAGCCGCGGCAAACTTAAACGAGTGCGCGGGCACTACGCGGTCGTCGTGGTCGGCGGTGGTAATCATCGTGGCCGGATAGTCGGCGCCTGGCTTCAACGTGTGCAGGGGCGAGAAGCTATAAAGGTTCTGAAACTGCGCGTAGTTGTCGGAGGTGCCGTATTCAGGCGCCCAGTTCCAGCCGATGGTAAACTTCTGGTAGCGCAGCATGTCCATTACGCCCACAGCCGGCAACGCCACGCGCGCCACATCGGGCCGCTGAATCATGGTAGCGCCCACCAGCAAGCCGCCATTGGAGCCGCCCGCAATAGCTAAGTGCTTAGGCGACGTATAGTTCTGCACCGACAAGTACTCGGCGGCGGCAATGAAGTCGTCGAACACGTTTTGCTTGTTGGGCGTCATGCCGGCTTTGTGCCAGGCCTCGCCGTACTCGCCGCCCCCGCGCAGATTGGCTACGGCCAGCACGCCGCCGTTTTCCAGCCATAGCATGCGCGCCACGCTAAAGGAAGGCGTCAGGGAAACATCAAATCCTCCGTAGCCATAGAGGTAAGTCGGATTCTTGCCGTCGAGCTTCAAACCCTTCTTGTGCACGATAAACATCGGAATCTTCGTGCCGTCTTTGCTGCTGTAGAACACCTGCGTGGTCAGGTAATCATCGGGCTTTACCTCCACCTTTGGCGCCTGAAACACAGTGCTTTGCTTGGTGGCGAGGTCGTATTTGTAAATAGTGGTCGGGTAAGTAAACGAGGTAAAGGCGTAGTACACTTCCTTGGCATCGCGGCGCCCACTGAAGCCGGCGGCGGTACCAATGGCCGGCAGTTCCACGTCGTTCTGAAACTCGCCCGCCTCGCTGTACACCTTTACCTGGCTGCTGGCATCCTTTAAGTAGGTTGCAATGAGGCGGCCGCCCACGTGCTCCACATTGTCAATCTTGTAAGTGGTTTCGGGCAGCACCGTTTTCCAGTTGGCTTGCTGGGGCTTTTTGGGGTCGATGAGTACCAAGCGGTAGAGTGGCGCCTGGTAGTTGGTAAGCACCAATAATTTGCCCCCCACGCTGCCCACTACCGAGTTGTTGTGCTCAAAGCTGCTGATGAGCGTGGTGAACTTGTCGGCTTGCTTCGCGTCGGTGAGGTCGCGCACGGCGAGGCGGTTGCCGTCGGCCACGCCGTCGGTGAGGCTTAGTACCAGAAACCGCTCATCCTCCGTAGTGCCCGCAAAGCGGAAACCCAGGGGCATTTTCTTGTTCTCATACACCAGCTTGTCGGCCTTTTGCGGGGTGCCAAGCTGGTGGTAATACACCTGGTGAAACTCGTTTTTGCCCGCCAGCTGGTTTTCGCCCTGCTTGGGTGCGGCGTAGCGGCTGTAGTAAAAGCCATCCTTGGTCCACGCCACCCCCGACACCTTCACCCATTCCAGCTCATCCTTCAGCGGTTGCCGCGTTTTCAGGTCCAGCACCTTCACCTTCAGCCAGTCGGAGCCGCCGCCGGAGGTAGCGTACGCCATGTAGCGGTGGTCGTTGGAGAAGTAGGTGCCGGTAAGGGCCGTGGTACCGTCGGCCGAGAACTTGTTGGGGTCGAGCAGGACTTCCGGCTGGCTCTGGGGGGCATTTTTCTGCACGTACAGCACCGCCTGGTTTTGTAGGCCGTCGTTTTTGGAGAAATACAGCTGCCCGTCTTCCACCTGTGGCACGCCGTAGCGCTCGTAGTTCCAGATGGTAGTCAGCCGCTCCCGGATCTTATCCCGAAATGGTATTTTCTCCAAATAGCCGAAGGTCAGCTTGTTCTGCGCTTCCACCCAGGCTTTGGTTTCGGGCGAGTCCAGGTCTTCAAGCCAGCGGTAGGGGTCGGTTACGGGCGTGCCGTGGTAGTCATCGACGTGGTCGGACTTGCGGGTTTCGGGGTACTTCACGGAGGAAACAGATGGGGTAACGGCCGCCATATGAGGGTTGGCTGAATAAGTAGTAGCCGATTTGGCAGTTGGCCCCGCAGAGCGGCAAGCCCCCAGCGCGAGCAAAGCCAGCAGCGGATATTTAGTGATGTGCATGAGGTGTAGGGCAGCGGAGTGTATGTCGAAGATAGAAGTCCATCTTCGCTTTATCTCATAATGAGGCTGGCTTCCTTGTAATATATAAAGTCACGCCGTTCCAGTGGCAGTGTTTATCAGGTTGAGCGCAGCCATAAAATATTCACAGCTTATCATTTGTAATGCTGCTCCTCTTATGGCTTACATGCTAACCTATATAAGAAGAGAAAAGGCTTGCTACTGTTCAAATAACTATTCAGAATTTTTCTAAATAAGAGGATATGTTGTTCCTTTGCATCTCTTTAGAAAGTTTCTGAATAAGCAATTTATGTTTTTTATCCGCTCTTTTGGCTTAGCCATTACCTTCACTGGCAGCGTTCTAACTGTTCAGGCTCAACAAACAGCCGCCATTCGGGGCCGCGTTACTACCTCCGACGGCAGCCCGGCCGAGGCAATTACCGTGGGTCTGGAAGACCGCAGCCAGGGCACCATCACCAACAGCCGGGGCGAATATGTGCTGAGTAGAATGCGGGCCGGCACCTACACGCTGGTGGTTTCGGGCATCGGCTTGAAGTCGGCAGAGAAAACCGTAACAGTAACTGGCGGCCAAAGCGCGACCCTCGACTTTGTGCTCACTGAGAATGCCCAGCAGCTGCGCGAAGTGGTAGTAAGCGGGGCCCGCGTCAACAAATTCGCCCGCAAGCAGTCGGACTACGCGGCTAAGATGCCGCTGCAAAACCTGGAAAATCCGCAGGTGTACAACACCGTGGGCAAGGAGCTTCTCACGGAGCAGCTGGTATTTACCGTGGATGATGCTCTGCGCAACGCGCCCGGCGTGCAGCGCATGTGGGAAGCCACCGGCCGGGCTGGCGACGGCGGCAGCTACTACAACACCCGCGGCTTTATCGTGCAGAGCCAGCTGCGCAACGGTCTGGCCGGCAACGTAACCAGCGACGTGGACGCGGCCAATCTGGAGAAGGTCGAGATTATCAAAGGGCCGTCGGCCACGCTCTACGGCAGCGCCCTCACCTCCTACGGTGGCCTCATCAACCGCGTAACCAAGAAGCCTTACGACACGTTTGGGGGCGAAGTAGCGGCTTCGGGCGGCAGCTTCGGCTTCCACCGCCTCAGCGCCGACGTGAATACGCCGCTCAACGCAGCTAAAACGCTGGCTTTCCGCCTGAACACGGCTTATCAGAAGGAAGATAACTTTCAGAGCGAGGGCTTCAACCGCAACATCGCCATTGCGCCCAGCCTGTCGTTTCAGCCCACTGAGCGCCTTAGCATCAACCTCGACGCGGAGCTGTTTCGGGGCCGTAGCGTGGGCAAGCAGCTCATTTTCTTCTACTTCCCTTCTTCTCAGCTTGGAGTTTCGCGGGCGGATGATGTGAACATCGACTACCGCAACTCCTACATGGGCAACGGGCTGGAGCTGGATTCGCGCAGCACCAACTTTTTTGGGCAGGTGAACTACCGGATTTCGTCGGCTTTTACATCGTCCACTAACTTCTCGGCCAGCCGCAGTTTTTCCGAAGGCTTCGGACCCTACTTCTATCTGGTGCCCGATGCCGTGGCCACCAATAACCCCAATGCCGCGCCGGGGGGCAATTTTCTGGCCCGCGCCGACCAGTCGACCCGCAATAGCACTGAGCAGGTGTACGAGGTGCAGCAGCTTTTCAATGGCGACTTTCAGGTGGGTGGCCGCCGCAACCGCGTGGTGCTGGGCCTGGACTTTCTGCGCATCGACTCGGACCAAAACTTCTTCGGCAGCGTGTTCGATATCGTGCCGCTCAACCAACCCGACTTCGACTATTCGCAATTTAACGGCGCAAGCCTGAGTGCCCGCTACGCCGCCGGCGCCCCCGATTTCACGTATCCCGTCACCACTAAAATCAACACCTACAGCGCCTTTGCCTCCGACGTACTGAACCTGACCGACCGGCTGAGTGTGCTGGCGGCCCTGCGCGTAGACCACTTCGATAACCGCGGTGGACTGGTCGGCGGGGCGGTACCGGCTTTCCAGCAAACGGCGCTTTCGCCGAAGTTTGGCGTCGTATTTCAGCCGCTGAAGGATAGAATCTCGCTGTTTGCCAACTACCAGAACAGCTTCAACAACCGCGGCTCTTACCTGGCCTACGATGTGGCTTTCCCCGACAGCACCGGCCAGCGCATCGCCAATCTGGAGCAAGCCAACCAGTGGGAAACGGGCGTGAAAGTAGACGCGCTGGGGGGCAAATTGACGGCTACCCTTAGCTACTACGACATTCAGGTGAAGGATTTGCTGCGCACCGATCCGCGCCCGGAAGCCGCTGCCCGCTTTGCCCAAACCCAGGACGGTACCCAGCGCAGCCGCGGCGTTGAGTTTGATGTGGTGGGCAACCCGTTTGAGGGCTTTAATGCCGTGGCCGGCTTCTCCTACAATGATTCCCGCCTGGAGCGCGCCACTGCCCTTGACACAGGCCGCCGTCCCAGCACGGCTTCTTCGCCGTATCTGGCCAACCTGTGGCTAAGCTACCGCCTGCCCACTTCGGCCTTGAAAGGCTTGGGTCTGGGTTTCGGCGGCAACTACGCCAGCGACAACAAGATTCAGAACACCACGGCCAGCGTATTTACCCTGCCCGCCTACACAGTGTTGAACGCGTCCGTTTTCTACGACCAGCCCAAGTTCCGAATTTCGGCCAAAGTCGATAACCTGACCAATGAGCGGTACTGGATTGGCTACACCACCATGAACGCGCAGAAGCTGCGCAGCTTCGTGGGCAGCGTGGCGTATAAGTTTTAAGTGGCCTAAATTATCCTGCTGATGACGCCCCTCAAACAAGCTATTCGCAAACTTCACCTCTGGCTGGGCCTCGCGTCGGGGCTGGTGGTGTTTATCGTGAGCATTACGGGGGCCATTTTTACTTTTCAGGAGGAGATTCGGGAAGCGACTGAGCCGTGGCTGAAAGTGCCGGTGGCCGCCACGCCCGCCCTGCCGCCTTCCCGGCTGCAAGCTGCCATGCTGCGCAACCACCCCGGCCTGACCTCGCCCTGGGTGATGTATATGGCTCCCGACCGCTCCGCCCTCGTGTACGGCACAGACAAAGCCGGCGGCTCGTACGCGGCCTTTGTTGACCCTTACACTGGCCAGGAGCTGCACTACAAGGACCTGAAGCGCGATTTTTTCACCATCGTCCAGGAAATTCACATGTACTTACTGCTGCCCGTGGCGGTGGGCGAATGGGTGGTGGGCATCGGGGTTCTGATTTTCGTGGTCATGCTCATCACGGGCATGGTGCTGTGGTGGCCCAAGCGCAAAAAAGACCGGCACCGCAGCTTCACCATCAAATGGAACGGCCGCTGGCGACGCGTCAACTACGACTTGCACAACGTGTTGGGCTTTTACACCGCCAGCATCGCGCTGATCATTGCCCTTACCGGCTTAGTCATGAGCTTTGAATGGGTAAACAACTCCGTGTACCTGACGGCCAATATGGGCAGCAGCTTTCCCGAGGAAAAAATGCCCCCCAAGGTGACGGCCCAGCCTGTAAGTACGCCCAGCCTGCCCCTCATCGACCAGTTTTACGCGCAGATACGGCGCGGCTCGCCCACGGCTCAAATGCTCTACGTTGCAGCGCCCGTCGCTCCCGACCAGCCCGCGTACTCCATTGCCTACCGCACGTCCTTGCTCTACAGCCACCGCGACGAGTACTACTTCCACCCCACCACCGGCGAGGTACTCAAAGCCATTCCAGACGCCGGCAAGAGTCGCGGCCAGAAGCTCATCGACGCCAATTACGACATCCACACCGGTCAGATTCTGGGTCTGGGGGGCAAAATTATCGCCTTTCTGGTCAGCCTGATTTCGGCTAGCCTGCCCGTCACTGGTACGCTGGTATGGTGGGGAAAGCGCAATAAGCCCAAGAAAGAAAAGCCGCGCCGCCCCCAACCTGTGCAAGCTGTCTAGGGCAGCTGAGTAAACAACGAAGCTTGGCTCAAAAAGCGCGTCATGCTTCGCTCTGCATGACAGTTAATAATATTAGTACTGCACAAGTTCGGATCTAGCTTTTTTGCCCCCCAATCCGTCCGATCTTCGGAATCACCTGAATCAGGAAGCGCTTGTTGTCGCCTTCGCGGGCGCCGCGGTAACGGCCGGTACCATAGAAGCCGCTGCCCCCAATAATTAGCTCGATGTTGCTATCCTGACTGAAGTTCAGGCCGTTCTGTTTCCAGAAATTCAACAGGTTCAGCGCCCTGCGGTAGCTAAGCTGATACGTCAGCTGCTCCTGGGTGCGGTTGCGGGCATCATTGCCGGCGTAGCGCGCTGCCATGCCTTCCACGATAACCAGATAACGCACCGGCTGCTCCGTTTTTATGGTTTTGAGCACGGAGCGCAGCGTCTTGCCCGCTTGCAGCAAAGCCGGCTTATAAGCGTCCTGAATCTCATCCTGCCCCGCCTTAAACTGCACCGGCACCAGCAGCTCGTGCCGCTCCAGATTTGGGTCGTAGCGGAAATATTTGCCCTCCAGCCGCTGCAAGGAGCGCCGAATCTTGGTGATTTGCTCTAATTCCTCAGCTTTAGCTTTTAGCTCGCCGTTGGCTTGTTGCAGTTCCTTTTCCCGGTCTTTAAACAGCTTAAAGCTATACACAAACAGCACCAGCATCACCACAAACAACGAGGTCATCAGGTCCACGTAGCTGGGCCAGAAGAAGTCGTTGGAAGAGCGGTTTTGAGAATCCTGCATGAATAAGCTTAAAGGGAGTATTAATTTGCTAACTACTTTTCAATCATACACTATGCCTTCTAAAGACGAAAAGCAAAAGCATAAAGCAATCTTAAATTCACTCGCGGCAAAACACCGAGCTGATAAGCTTGTCAATTTACCCTTGCCCTTATCTGATTTAAAGGCTTTGTTTGACTATCTAGACGAGCAACTTGTAGAACACGGTTGCGATGATACAGTCCTATTAACTCGTGAGTTTCTTGAGTCGCACCAGCTACCAATATTTGCTACTACTAGTTGGCTAGCGACCTATGGAGGCAACTGTGATTGTGAAGTGCTAGCAAATGTGGAAGAGAAATTTGAGGATGTATTATAGTTACTGCGGCTTCACGCCCCCAAACAAGCTGTCCATAGCCCGCTGCATGCGGTTTTTGGCGGTGGCTTTCACCAATACTTCGTTCAGAGCGGATAGCTCGGTTAAGATTTTAGCTTGAATCTGCGAGTCCATCTCGATCTTGCGCATCAGCTCGCGCTGCGTGGCCGTTACGTCGCGGGAGAGATTTTTCTGCTCGGCATCCAGGTTCTTGAAGGGCTCCAGGTAGTGCGTGATGCGGTCAAACACGTTTTCCTCATTGAGACGCTGGAAGTACTGGCCCCACTTTTCATATGCCTGCTGAGCGTCGCGCTCGTGGAAGCTGAGGCGCTGCTGCATCAGATCGGTGAGGCGGCCGGTGGCGAGGTCGAAGTATTGCTCGGTACGGGCAGCCACGTTGGTCATTTCCTTCTCGTGACGCTGGAAAAAGTCGAGCTGATGCTGAATGAGGTTATCGTGCTGACCAATGTATTGGCCTACGTTGTTAATACCACGCTCGAAGCCCGTCAGGCGGTCCAGAATACTACGCACGGCGTTAGCCGTGGCCGTGCCTTCCTCCAGCATCTGATTAAGCCGCTGCTGATAGCCTACAAAAGAACCAAACAGCTCCGCCGACTCCCGCACCTTGTCGAACACCGCCAGGTTGGCATTCGCCATCTTATCAAAGCCAATCTCATTGAGCTTCACCAGGAAGTCACGCTGCACTTTCACGTTCTCGGTTAGCGTGCCAATGATGGGCTCAAATAGGGTGACCTTGCCTACGAAATCCTGATTGAACGCATCCAGCACCCCTTTCAGCGTAGACAGGCTGTTGGCCATGTCGTTGTGCAGCACGGGTAGCAGGCGTGCCTGCAGGAAGGTGTAGTACCTATTCTGGCCCTGGTCAAGCTGCTGGTGGGCCTTCCGCACCAAGCCATTGCCCAGCAATGTCAGCAACAGGCCTACGAAACTGCCCGTCATAGCGATGAGTACGCCCGTCAGAAAGGGCGTCAGCGCATCTTCATCCGAGACACCATTGCGCGCAATACCTACCAAGCCCAGAATTACGCCCAAAAAGGTCCCCAGCAAACCCAGATACAAGGGCGTGGCTACATTGGCCTGCACTGCATTTTCCAGCACCTGCGACTGCCGCTCCGAAATGTCTTTTAGGATACCGAAGTCGGCGGCGGCGCCTTTATTATGGCGCAGGTAGTCGTTTGTGTCAGTCAAAATCTCCTGAAAGTCGGCGGGCACGGCATCGGCCCGAATCAAATCAATCAGGTAAGCATCGGCGGGGGCGTTGGCGGCATAGGGGGGCAAATCTTCGCCCGCAGGCGTTATCAGGCGGCGCTCAACTCGTAGCGTGTTTTTGGTTGGGTAAAGCTGCGCCAATCGTTGAGCCTGGGCGCGGGTTTGCAGAAACGTGCGAATCTGCAAGCCCACCACCACGAGCACAACGATTATTTCAAGAACGATTTCGAGCATCAAACAAGAGTTTGTAGAAACACACACCGCCGCGTTTGGCATACGCGGCGGTGGAATGTAATCAGTAATACGACCACAAAGAAACAACGCCCAAAGCGTTGGGGTACGTTCCTACTCAAAATGAATAGCGGCCTTTTGCTCAATCTGCCAGGCTCCGTTGCTCTTGAACAGCGTTCCTTCCTCATCCGTCACGATGCGCGAAACGGGCGTGCTGGGCTGCTGGTAGCGGCACGCCTCGCGCAGGGAATATTGCGCGCTCTGAATAGCGTAAGCGTGTACCGCCGTGTTGGAAGTAACCCGGAACGTTGCCCGCTCGGGACGCTGGGCATCCACTTTTATCTCGTAGATGCTGTCGTGCTGGGGTTGTTCCTGCAAGTCATACTCGCTGAATCCGCCATTCACGGGCACTTTCACATAGTAGCGGGTCGGCTGCGTTGGCTGATTTTCCGGCTTGTTTAGGAGAGGCGCCACTGACCAATTATCCGGAGTGGGTAATTGCACAGGCGGCACCAAGCTATCAAAATCATCACGCGGAGCCGCCGCGGGCGGACCAGCCGGTATTACCGGCGCCGGAGGAGCAACTTGAGCTTCAGCCATTGGCGCCGGGGCGGTATAAGTGGGCGCCGGAGCCGGTGGAACTGGAACAGCCTGTTGTGGGGCAGGTGGCGGTGCGGGGGCAGCGGCCACGGGCGCAACGGGCCGCGCCGGCGCCGGAGGAGGTGTAGGGGCGCTTGGCGCTGTGGCCACTGGGGGGCGATTTTGCGCCTGCGGAGCAGGTGCGGCAGGTCTGGGGGGCAAATTTTGGGCGGCTGGCTTCGTTTGAGCCAGTGCCGTGGCTACGCGTTGCTCCACCACTTTCTCAATCTCGCGCTGTAGCTCAGGCGTCAGTTTTTTAAGCGAAGGACTATCACTTGGCATAGCCAGCTTTACGGCTTCCAGCGCCGCTCTATGACGCTCAGCACGAGCATTCAAGGCCTTGATATGACTACGCTGCAAGGCAAAAAGCACCAAGCTTAGCAGGGAAAACACCAAAGCAATAGGAGCAAAAAGCTTACTCATGGTGCTTTCCGCCGCGTAAGTGCGCGGGCTGCTTACGCTGGTGCCGGTTGGCAGTGCTACACCTACATCGGAGTCCACTGTGGTATCGGCAAGGGATGCCGTGTCAGCTGCTTCTTGCGCTACCAGATCAGCGCCAGTGTCACCTAGCGGTGTACCATTCTGAACGAAGCTTTTCAGGCCGGTTTCTAAAGCCGTCAGTCGCTGCATGCGCACCGGGTCGTTGGTGCGCGCTGGGTTTTTAAGCCGATTGATGATTTCAGTGGTCAGCTTGGTAAGCCGCGCCGGATCGGTTGTCAACCCGTTATAAATTGCCCCCCGGCCTTCCAGCGGCTTATACAAGCGGCTGTATACACTCTGCTTGTCGGCTTTGATGCTGTTCTCAAATGCCTGCAAGCTACCGTCGCAACGCAGGGTGCTTTTGAGTTCGGGCACACCCGTATCCTCATACACGAACCGAGCCGTGGCGCACCAGATCTGAGTTTTCGCTTCGTCGAGCGTGGGCTGGCCGAGTTGGGTTTGAGCATTAGCGTTGGAAGCAAAAAGCGCTATACCTAGCAACAGAGTAGCGAAACGGGGTAATATTTTCATAGAAGAAATATGACGGTAAAATGCCGTGCAGAAGAGGCTCCTGCACGGCGTTATTTCATTATGAATTCGGGTTAATCAGCTCGCGGCTCAAGTTATACAGCGCCTGCTTCATCGGGTAGAAAAACAGCGTTTCCGGCAGCGTTTCGCCCTGACCGAGGTTGCGGCCAATCTGGTGCAGACCCAAGTTCAGGCTGTCCTCAATTTCGCGGAGCAGGAAGTCTTTCACCTTCTGTCGGTCCACGTCTACGCCTACTTCGCGCATCAGCGGGGCCACGTCGTCGTTGTCGAGCACGATTTCGAGGAAACGGCGCGTATTTTCGATTACCGACTGCTTCAACTCGGCGTCGACTTGCGGAATCTTTAGGCGCGCCGTGTCGATGTCGGCACCTTCCAAGGCACCATTAAGCTTCACCGTCCGAATCTTGTCGAAGTCGGCGGCGCTGGTGGCACTTTCTTCGAAGAGAACACCACCATTGGTAGTTGCCTCTTTCGGGTTGTCAGCCAGGATAACGCGGAAGTTTTGCGGTGGCTCTTGACCAGTAGCGGCCAGGAATACAGCCTTGGTGATCTTCTCAATAGCCGCCAAGCTACTGCCGCCGCTGAGCAACCGCAGGTACAAGCTGCCTTTGCCGGAGAAGCACAAGTAACGAGGCGTTTTCAAGCCCAAATGCTGCACCAATTGCGCTACATGGTAAATTATGGCCGTGTAGTGCAGGTAGAAAAGCACTCGCAACTGCCGTCCTTTGCCCAAGCCAAGGCTCTGCGTAAAGCGCAACGCTTCATTATAGGTAAAGAGCAAGCTCGTTACGTCGGCCGAACCGAAATCGGGGTTCTGTAGAGCTGCGCGTAAGTAACCCTTGTACTCCTGATTCTGCTCCGAATCGGGCAGGCTTTCTACGTACTGCACGCCGAGGCGAAGCAGGCCATTTTGCTTGGGCGCACCCTGAACGCGGGCGTAACCATCGCCCCACAGGTCGTCGCCGGCAAAGCGGAACGATGAGCTGAACGAAGGCTTCTGCTCGGCGAAAATCAGCAAGTCAGTCGTACCGCCACCGATGTCGATGTTGATGACATTCTCATCACGGTTGGGCACCACCTGGTTCGTAGCCGTGAGGTAGTAGTACGGCGCCACCGACTCTGAAATACACTGCGTGGGCCGGCGAGCACGGAACACCTCCTGGAATGCCTCGTCCCACACCTGCTGAAACTGATTGCGCAGGAACATATCAAAGCTCAGGGGGGCAAACCACACTACGCGGGTGTCTTCCAGAATACCACCGTACTGAGCTGCCTTGTGCTTCATTAGCAGCAGAATCTCTTTGAAGAAAGCTGCAATCCGATTCACGCCCTGGGGGTCCAGTTCCGCCGACCACTTCAGATTAGTCACGAAGCGGTTCTGGGGCGGCTGGTTGGTTTCGGTGTTAATGCTGAAACCGATGTTGATGTTGCTCAGCACTTTGCTGGGCTCATTGGCATAGGAGTTTGTCTCGCACACCGCCGTCCGAATCGGAAACTCATACACCGACTGCTGCTCGCCCACGATGCTAGGCACAAACTCCCGGTTCTGAATCAGCGGAATATCAAACAACTGGCCGGGGCCGCGCATGTAGCGCTGGAAAGCCGAATAGCCAGTGTCAGGCAATGGTGCGTTCAACAGTTCCACCTGCAAGTCACCCTCCCCAATAGTAAACGGCTTAGGATGAGCAGAAGGACCGTCGGCGTAGGCTACGTGCGTGTTGCTGGTACCAAAGTCAACGGCGAAGGTGAAGCGGCGGGTGCCGCGGTCCAGTTCACGCCAGCGCGGCACAATAAGACCGCGGGCCGGCTCGGCGCCCAACGTAGCTGGCGGACAAGTCAGCTCAGCAAGATCGAAGTGCGTACCGCTGATTTCGTAATATGTACTGCCAGCCGTGGCTACACTTTTTTGAGTGCGCTCAAACTTGGTAGCGCGGCGGGCTGCGCCCTGGTCAGTCAGTCGCTCGCCACCTACGAAGAAGGTAAGTTCGTAGCGACGCTGCAGCATTGTGGGGCTGTTGTCGGCATCCACGAGCATGACTTTGTAGAAGTCGTTGTACTCGGGCTGGGCGCGCATCTTGTAGAACGGGAACACGCCCAGGCCAATGTTGGCCCGCACGATGCGACCCTTCTCCGGAATTTCGCGGCCTTGCGCATCCTTAGGGTTCTGCGGATTCTGGTAGTAGCTGCGCTCAAAAGTGATAAAACGCCCCCCCTGCACTGGCACCCGCACGTTTACCCGCACATGGTTCAGGTCGATAGTAAACGTGACCAGCTCAGCCAGATCGTGCTCCGTGAAGTACTCAAAGAAGGATTGCTTCAGCGGCAGCAAATACGGAAACCGCGCACGACCTTGGGTGTCAGCACCGTACTGGAACGTGACCTTACCCGTGTGGAAGCGCTGGGTATTTAGCTCGTATGGCAGCTCAACCAGCGCATCTTCCAAGAAGTCGCCCACCGTGAGGTAAGGATACTTGAAGCCTTTGCCGGGCAACACCCGATTCTCCAGCGTCAGCTCATCGGCGTAGGGCACAGGCGTGCGGTCGTCCCAGGGCTGGCCGTTGAGGTAATTTGCTCCCTGCATGGTCAGGTTGGGGCGCAATACCAATGGGCGTAGGCGGCCGCTGCTGGTTTCGCGGGTAGGCTGAATAAACAAGTCGCTGCTCATCACCGCCGACTGATCGGCGCGACCGGGTAGCGGCACATACTTTACGCTTACCAAGTTGCCCTGGAAGTCAGTGATGGCGGGGTACTTGGCGGCAAAGCGCTGGGCCGTGTGCTCGCCCTGCATCTGCATCTGATTGATGCGGCTGCGGTCGAGGCTGGCGAATACGCTGCCGGCAAACTCGCGGCGCTGCAACTGCGGATACGCCAGAAACAGCTCGTACACGAACTCGCGGAAAGCCGGCGAGCGGTCTTCGAGCAGCACAATCTGATTATCGAAATAATGCCCCCTAGCCTGGGCGCGCTCCAAGTCTAGCGGTGCTACTGTAGGGGCTGTGAAGAGCAGGGTAAGTGGTGAAGTGCCCCCCAGCAAGCGCGGTCCGCCCGGCAGGTCCGGCGACTCGTAGAACACGAGATACATATCCGAGAAGTCACGGAATCGGTCATCCTGCAAGAACAGCCGCAAGGTTTCGCCCAGCAGACGCGTGCCCTCATCGGCCTGCATCTTGCGCAGCTCCGTCTCCGCGTTCCAGCGACGCAGCGTGATTTTGCGGCCAGCTTGGGTGTAGAGGTTGAAGTTGTACAGCACCTCAAACAGGTCCCAGTAGTGCGACACCAGTTCATGGTACACCGAGCCCGCATTGCGCTGTCCCTCACGGGCCAGGAAATCAAAGGCCGTTTCAAACAAGTGCATCCGCGCAAATGGCGTCGGAATGGACACGGCCACATTCTTGGCCCGCCCGCCTGTGGGGTCGGTTACGGTATCAATTTCGGTGCTGGTAATGGGAGCGGTTTTCTGCCAGCCTTGCACCTGCTGGGAGCCGTTGTTATGTAAGCGAAGGACTTTGGGCATTCCTATAGTCGATTATGTCGATTGAGTAGTAATTCAATTCCCCTCCTCAGATACTGTTGCGCATCAAGCAAGGAGGGGTGCCCTAAGGGCGGGGTGGTTGACCGGCGTTGCTGATGTTGTGTGGAAGCGGGCCTGCAAACGGTAGGCGGTCATGCAGAGCGGAGCGAAGCGTCTCGCGTGTTTAGCGGGATTAGTAATCAGACATCAGCACGCGAGATCCTTCGCGCTGCGCTGCATGACGTTCTATATACCCGTTCCCGTTAAACAACATCAGCAACGACCTCAACCACCCCAGCGGCGGCTGCGCCGCCGCATCCCCTCCTCAACTTAGGAGGGGAGCTTGATGTTCTTATACAACCTTTACCTTTTCTTCAAACGCTTTATCCGTCACGCGGTCGAACAGAGCCAGCAGCTTCTTGAAGTTGTCGGGCTCCTGGATAGACTTTGCAGCGTCGTTGAGCTGATTGAGGAAGTAGTTCTGACTGAGGCCTTTGTTGAAAAAGTCATTCCACTTTTTCTCTACAGGCTTGCCGGCAATCATGGCGTTGAAATCGTCGGTGGTGAGGTCGAAGGGGCGGAAGGCGCGACGGTTTTGGGACAGCTCTCTTAGCCACTCATCCACACCGAATTCAGGGCTGTGGAGGAAGTTGTTCAGCTCCTTGAATATGGGTTCATTGCGCATGGCATAGTCCAGGTTCAAGTTGTCGTGGTAGGGGGCTTTATCAGTGGGCAGGTGCTGCTTATGATAGCGCGTGAAGTACAGGAATTGCGTGAGTTGCTTAGCAATCAGTTCCCGCGATTCGTCGGGCAAGTGGCTGAAGTTCAACTCTTGCGTGTCTACGCCCAAGCCATACTCGTGGAAGTGCGGACCGCCATTGCGCAGTTCAGCATCGGGGTACTGCATAAAGTCCACGATGCTGAGCGCGGCCAGCAGCTCAATGAGGTGAGCCTTGTTGCGCTGGGCCGTGCCGCCAGGTTGGTTTTCGTAGGGCGTATCAGGCGTATCAGCCAGGTAATACAGAGCGTCGAGGCCCTGTAGGTTGTGCTCGTAGTAGCTGAGTGCCGCCTTTGTCTTGGTGAGGAAGCTGTTGGAGTCGATGATGGAGTTATCCTCTGATTGCAACGCAAAGTAGGGCATCACCGTCACGGCGCCGGTCAAAGCATCGCGCAGGTAGCGGGCATTGCTTAGGCGCGTGTTGGGGTCTTTGAGGTTTTTGAGCAACAATGGGAACCCCGCCGCGCCTGTGCCGCCGAAGATGCTGGAAACGAAAAACACCCGGTCGCCGGCTTGGAAGTTGTCAGCGAAAAAGCGGATTTCCGGCGAGTCGACCACCTTATTCAGCACGACGCTGCCCACGTTAGGCGAGCCGCGGAAACCAATAGTCAGGGGGCTTTCTAGATTGTCTTGGGTGAACAGCAACTCTACCAATCCTTTGGAATCGATAGAAAGCTGGTCGTAGCTTAAATATTGGCGGAAGCTTTGGTTGATGCCGCCAAAGTCGAAGACGAACGTGTCCTTTACACCCCCGTTGGTGTCAGCCGAAATGCTGCTGAGCGTGCTGATGTTGGTGTGAAAGAAGCCGTCTTCGCGCTGCCCTAGGCGGCTATAAATCTGCTGATAGCTCTTCAGCATATTCACCGTCCGATTCATGTCGCCGTTGTGAGCGTCGGGGTCGATGATGATGGGCACTACCCGGTCGCAATTGGGTAGCTGTACGCCGGCGGCCAGCAGCATGGTGAGGGAGCGAATAACGCGGGAGCCCGTGCCGCCAATACCGAATAAAAAGAGTTTAGCCATTGAATCGCAGAGTTTGCAGATTGATCAGATTTCGCGGATGCGTACAGAAACGCATTATTTGGTGGCTTACTGCTGAGCCTATAGGCTTCACCGCCAGTTATGAGTTTAGCTATAGAAACGATAAAGACGCGAGTTATCGCGTCTTTATGCCCTTAAAAAGGTGTAGTGCTGGCGTTGGTCGAGCCTTTGCGCAGAATAACAGAGAAAAGAAAAAACCAGAGTAGGCCGTACACGGCGTTCAGCGTTGCCAGCCAATAGATATAAGAGTGCTCCGCTACCTGCTGACTGTTGCACTGCACAATGGCGATAATAAAGGCAATAATGGCGTTAGCAATAAGGAAAATTGCCCAATGGCGTCCCTTATTGAAGGTTGCTACTCCCATCGCCCGGTTAATCAGATAATAGAAAATCAGCACCAGGGCCAACGAAACACCTAGCGTCAGCAGGCCGACGTTGGGGAAAATTACCTCGCGGTAAACAGGGGTTTCGGATGGCGGCTGCGGAGAGCCGATGAGTTCGTAGAGAAAACGGAAAAATGACTTCATAGCGGAAATGTACAAATAACTTTGAGTGGAGATTCGCTGAACGCAGAAGATTCAACAGAATTGTGTGCATGATGCAAATCAGCGCAACAATATTAACTTCTTACGCTATTTGGCGGGCTCAAGCGTGAGTGGAATTTGAAATACGGGGGCATCTTGGCCAGCGACAATAGCTGTAGACACGCCATCGAGGAGACTGGCGAAGGCGAAGGTTTTGGGGCCCGCCTGATTGATGTTGCTGTCGTTTTGGGTTGTCCACTGGCTTACCCAAGCCGGGCGGGCATCATTGAGCACTACTTGCAAAGGGCGGGCAGCACGGGCCATTTTAGTTAAGCGCACTTTCACAAAGTGCGTGTACTGATTTTCGGGGCCGCTGCTGGCGCGGGTCTGGTCGGTGGCCGCGGCTACGTTAACGATCTTCGCGTCCGTATCCTGACCAACAAGCTTTAAATTTTGCTTTAGATAAGCGGGGTCGCGGTACAAGGCAGGCATGGTGCTCAAATTTAGACCCAGCACAAACTCCACGGGGTTCTGCGCGGAAGCTTCCTGCACGGCTACCGTGTGGTAGGTGGCACCGGCCTCACGCTTGCTGGCGGTTTTCTCGCCGTAATACCAATCACCTTTGTTCTGATATTTATTTAGCAGGGAAGAAGCCGGGCGCGGATACTTTATGCCGTAATGCACCTGTTGAGCTGGCTGTTTGGCCAGCAAAGCGGCCTCAAAGCGACGCACGGCGTCCTGGGGGCCAATTACCCAGAAATAATACGGAATATCGGTGTCGCAGCAGTTGGGTACTTTGCGGGCGCCGGTCATGATGGCCGGGTAAAACGTGCCCTGAAAATCGGAGGTGAAACCGTATACCGACACAGCCAGATCAGTGCGCTGGGTGCGGCTGATGGCGTCGGTGATATCCGTTTTGATGTAAGGAATGGCGCCCGTGTTCTTGGGCGAGTAGATAAAGTCCGAAATCAGGACGTTGACCGTGTTGGCCGCGTAGTAGTTGCTGACCAGCGTATCGAGCACTGTCGGGATGTCGGTGCTGCTGGCGGGCTCTTTGATGCCGCCGCGCACGGTGCCGGAGAGTTCCTGGTACGAGTCGCGATAAGGCTTTTCTTTAATACGATAATACACTTTGCGGCTTGCTGCTGGGCTGTTATTCAGCTCCGACAAAAACTGTGCGACCTGCTGCTGGAAGCGGGTATTGCTGGCATCAGCGCCGGGCTTAGGCATAAAGCCTTCCATCGAGCCCGATACTTCCAGAAACACATTTACTTGAGCTAGCGGCGCGGCAGCGGCAGCATCCGTTTCGACTGCCACGTTGGGCGCTCCTTTGTCGGGGGCGACTTTGGCGTTGTCGCGCGGCATCTTGGTTTGGTCGTTCTCGACCTGTTGCTCGGTTACCGCGCCGCCTTCGGTTTTTACATCATTGCGGGAGTAACAACCGGCCAATACTAACAGCACAGCGGCCAGCGCAGGTTGAAAACGGAAGCAGGGGGGCAAATTCATAGAAGCAAAATAGAAGCAAACGGCCCGTGCCGCAACCTGCGTACTGCTGGCCGGGCGGGTGGGTTGTGGGGGAACGCTGAGAAACTCGTAAAATTTTGTGCCACTTCTCGGCTGGCAGCCTTATCGATATTATCGAATGTTTTTGAATTAGACAGTTAGGCAGTGCAGCAGATGGCTAGTAAAGATGTCATATAGCCCGTCATGCAGAGCGAAGCGAAGCATCTCGCGCGCTGATGTCGGAGTAGTAATTGTCATGCTGAGCTTGCCGAAGCATCTCTACCGCTTCGTTGTGCACCGATTGGGATTAGTAACCAACTGAGATGCTTCGGCAAGCTCAGCATGACGTTCTTCTTAGCTGAGCTACTACTCCCGCTAAACACGCGAGATGCTTCGCTCCGCTCTGCATGACGGTCAACAGTTGGTAATGAACTAGGCTAAAAAAAAGCCCCCAGACTATTAGCTGTAATTGATTTCGGTGTTGTCGCCGATGTTGAGGCTGTGGTTCAGGCCACTGAAAGAAGCGTCGCTGCCCACAATGCAGTCTTGCATGACGGCGGAGCGCAACTCGCTATACGAGCCAATGATAGAGTCGCTTATGATGGTGTTGCGCACGATGGTGCGGTCGCCTATGGCCACATTGGGCCCAATGATGGAGTGGCGAATCTGGCAGTCGCGGCCGATGCTGACGGGCGGGATGATAATGGTATCCGGAAATTCGGGGTACTCGCGGGCTACCAGAAATTCGGGGCGGTTGAGCAGACGGGCGTTGGCTTCGAGCAGGCTTTCCTTGCGGCCGCAGTCAAACCAGTTATCAACCGGCGTGGTGGTCATTTCCTCACCTTCGTTGATGAGCAGCATGAGCGCATCGGTTAGCTGATACTCATTGTGGGTGCGCTGCTCATCGGCGATAATACGCTCCAGGGCCACGGCCAGCCGCTCAGGATTGGCAATTTTATAAAGCCCGACCAGCGCATGATTCGACTTCGGGATGCGCGGCTTCTCGACTACCTTGGTTACCTGTCCGGTAGCATCCGTCTCGACCAGGCCAAACATGGAGGGCGTTTTCACCTCCTTCACGGCCAGCACCGTGCCGGGCGTATCCAGTAGCTGGCTCAGGTCTACGTCTACGATGGTGTCGCCGAGCAGAATCAGCATGCCGTCGGTTTCGTAGCGAAAATGCTCGCGCGCGACCCACAATGCGTGACCAATGCCTTCGCGGGGCTCCTGCACCACAAACTCGGAGCGAAGATTTGGGTACTGCCGACGCACGTAACTCTCAATTTTCTCGCCCAGGTAGCCAATCACGAACACAAAATCTTCGATGCCGGCGGCCACCAGCCGGTCGATAATGTGCCCCAGAATAGTGTTGCCCGCCACTGGCACCAGTGATTTGGGCTGGGTGTGGGTGTGGGGCCGTAAGCGCGAACCAATACCAGCAACAGGAATAACAGCTTTCATAAACGACAAACGTGGCGTAAGACCGCAAAATAGTAATTCGTGCGGCAGTAACTCTAAAGACAACCGCTAAGACGCGTTTCCGTACTTTGCACTGCGCATATTTAATATTTGGTGCGTAACTACAACCATCTTTCCCTTCCTCTCCCTTTCTCCTATGAAACGTCTTCTTCTCTATCTGTTTGGTTTGATGGTGCTGCTCACGCAGTCGTCGTGCGGTTACAACGGCATGGTGCAGCGTGATGAGGCCGTAAAAGCTCAATGGGGTAACGTGCAGAACGCCTACCAGCGCCGCGCCGACTTGATTCCAAACCTGGTAAATACCGTGAAAGGTGCTGCTAACTTCGAGCAAAGCACGCTTACCGGCGTTATCGAAGCCCGCGCTAAGGCAACCAGTGTACAGCTTAACGCTGACCAGCTGACGCCCGAAAACATTCAGAAATTCCAGGAGGCTCAGAGTCAGTTAAGCGCTGGTTTGGGTCGTTTGTTAGCCGTGTCAGAAAATTATCCGGAATTAAAGGCCAACGCCAACTTTCAGGAGCTGCAGGCCCAGATTGAGGGCACCGAGAATCGTATCAACGTGGAGCGCAACAAGTTCAACAACATGACTAACGACTACAACGGCTTCATCCGACAGTTTCCCAACAACTTATTTGCGGGTGTATTTGGCTTCTCGGCCAAAGGATATTTTGAGGCCGATGCGGCTTCTCAGAAAGCGCCTACAGTACAGTTTTAAGTTTTAGCGGCTGGTTGCCGGCTTTCCGTAAAAGCCTAAAGCCGGCAACCAGCCGCTACAAACCCATGATCAGAAACAAATGAAGAACCCTTTGACCCCGGAGCAGGAAGCCAAGCTGGTTGCCGCCATTCGACAGGCCGAAATCAAGACCTCAGGCGAAATTCGGGTACACTTGGAAGATAACTGCCCTACGCCCGAACCCCTAGACCGGGCCGCGCAGGTATTCGCTGAGTTGAATATGCACCGCACGGCGCAACGCAACGGGGTTCTTTTTTATCTGGCCTGGGAAGCGCGCCGCTTCGCGGTCATTGGCGACGCCGGTATTAATGCCGCCGTGCCCGACGACTTCTGGGAAACCACTAAGGAAACCGTTCTCAAGCACTTTCGGGCTAATGACTATGTGACTGGCCTGGAAAAAGGCGTGCGCATGGTGGGCGAACAATTGCAGCATTTTTTCCCGTACGATGCGGGCACCGACAGCAACGAGCTCGACGATTCTATCTCATTTGGCAAACCGACGCCCCGCGCGCATGAGGCACCCCTCCCCTTCTGCCTTCTGGCGAATCTTAGTTCCTTGTTTGTTGCTGTGGCTGGCCGTGGCCGGAATTTGCCCCCCAGCCCTCGCCCAGGATTTGCCCCCCAGACCCAGTCCGCCGCGGCTGGTGAACGACCTGGCCGGTATGCTGCGCCCCGATGAGGTGGCCGCGCTGGAAAATAAGCTGGTGGCTTACGACGACTCTACGTCTTCTCAAATTGCCGTTGTAACCATTCCAACATTAGGCGATTATGAGCTGGCCGACTACGCCCAACAGCTTTACGAAGCGTGGGGCATTGGGCAAAAAGGCAGCAACAACGGCATCCTTATTCTGGTAGCCGAAAAAGAACGCAAAGCCCGCATCCAGACCGGTTATGGCCTAGAAGGTGCCGTGCCGGATGCGTTGGCGAAGCGTATTATCTCCAATACCGTCGTGCCGGCGTTCCAGCAGCAGCGCTACTACGACGGCCTAGATCGGGCTACGGATCAGCTTATTGCGCTGGCCAAAGGCGAGTACAAAGCCGACCCAGCCACAAACCAACGGGAGCGCAGCAGCGACGACAGCGGCTCCGGCTGGACCTTTTGGCTGGTAATCGGCGTGCTGGTGCTGTTTCTATTTATGCGCAACCGTGGCGGCGGCTCCGGCGGCCGACGTAGCCGGGGCTTTGGTGGCATGGGTATTCCACCCGTCATCTTCGGCGACTTTAGCGGCGGCCGCGGTGTGTTTGGCGGCGGAGGCGGCTTGGGAGGTGGCTTCGGCGGCGGTGGCGGAGGCTTTGGCGGCTTCGGAGGCGGCAGCTCCGGCGGCGGCGGGGCCAGCGGCGACTGGTAATTACTGCGCTTCTTCGGTGCCGTGTGGCACAACCTGCTGATACATTGGCAGCTCATAAAACGGCCGCAATAGCTGAATGACATCCAACGCATCAGCCACAGCTTCGTGGGCTACGGTGTTGTCCTCAAACTTTGCGCGGGCCTTGCAGATGCTCATCGTGGGCAGGCGCGAATCTTTCTTCCAGTTTAGGTAGAACGCGGCGGGGTCCAGCATGGCAGGCTCGGCCCGAACCAAAGTGCCGTAGCCGGGCAGCTCGCGCAGAAAGCCCAGGTCGAAAGAAGCGATATTCTTGCCGGCCATCGTCACGGTTACGCAGTTGTGCTTGTCGGCTTTGAAGCCTTGCGCTAGTAAAAACTCCCGCAGCTGAGGCAACAACTCTTCTGGGGGCAAATTTCCGGGTTCGGCTCATTGCGCGCCAGCTCTTCCAGCAACCGCGCATTCAAGGCCAGCGCGCCGGCCGTGCCCACGTACTCGTGGTGCCGCACTGCCCGCCGAAAAACGGGTAAATCAGTCAGTGGGCGCGGGCGCTTGGTATCTTCCACCACGGCCGCTAATTCCAGAATCTGATGGCGCTGAGGCTTGCCGCCGGAGGTTTCAAGGTCGAGGGAAATGTAGCGCATCTCAGCCTGTACGGTTGGCAGTACACAGACGTTGGAGCCGTTGCTTCTTAATGATCACTCATTACGCCTGCTTTGATGGCTACGGGCAAGCGGTTTTCGGCGGGCGGCACGGGGCAGGAATATTGCCCCCATATGCGCAAAATGGGTTATAAGCCCGGTTGAAATCCAGCACCACTTGCCCGTTTTGAATCTGGCCGAGGCGTAAGTCGAGGTAGCGGCCGCCGCCGTAGCTGCTGTGGCCATTGGTGCGGTCGGTGAAGGGCACAAACAGATAATCCTGGTAGCCTTCCTTTTGTATCAGATCAAGGCTTTGGTAGATGGTGAGCTTCAACGCCTGCCCATCGAGCGTGAAATACGCGTCGCCATATTTGCGGTACATCGGCCGGCGGGCGGTGCTGGTTTCCATCTCAAAAGGAGCGGCCAGCGAATCGCGCACAAAGCGGGCCTGCACGCGAGCGGTACTGTTCAAGGGAAAAAAGGGCAGTCCCTTGAAATTCTTGAGCTCTTTGGCGGGCAGCGGCGACTCGGCCGGGTTGCGGTACTCGGCGTTCAGCTCCTGCTGAAAAAGCGCTACTTCTTTGGCATGCTCTGCTACTGGCAGCGTGGTGATAGGAGCAGTGGTTTGCGCGGCGGCACTCAGGGAAGCCAACATTAGCAGTAGCGGAAGGAAGCAAGTGTATTTCATGCTCCAAAATACACCAGCTTTCGCATACGAACTGGCGTATTGGCTGAACATGGCGCGCGCTGGTGCGTTTACACAGAGCGCTTGCTTCCTCCTGCTTGTATATTCGCCTCCATGACCGAGACTACCGCCCCCGAAACACCCAAAAAACTCTTTCTCCTCGACGCTTTCGCCCTCATCTATCGGGCGCACTTTGCTTTTAGCAAGAACCCGCGCATCAACTCCAAGGGAATGAACACGGGCGCTGTGCTGGGCTTTACCAACACGCTCGTGGAGGTATTGCAGAAGGAAAAGCCCACTCACCTCGGCGTGGCTTTCGACGCGCAGAAGAAAACGTTTCGCCACGACAGCTTTGCCGAGTACAAGGCCCAGCGCCAGGCCATGCCCGAAGATATCGGCACGGCCATTCCGTACATCAAGCGGGTGATTGACGCCTTCAACATCCCGATTCTGATGGTAGATGGCTTTGAGGCCGATGACGTGATTGGCACCCTGGCTCAGCGTGCTGAAGCACAAGGCTTTGAGGTGTTCATGATGACCCCCGATAAGGACTACTGCCAGCTCGTGACGGAGAAAATTAAGATTTACCGGCCTGCTTTTATGGGCAACGCCGCCGAAGTGCTTGATCTGCCCCACGTGCTCCAGCGCTTCGAGATTGAGCGCGTGGAGCAGGTAACGGATATTCTAGGTTTGCAGGGCGACGCCTCCGACAACATTCCCGGCATTCCGGGCATCGGCGAAAAAACGGCCAAGACGCTGATTCAGAAGTATGGATCGGTGGAGCAGCTCATTGCCCACGTAGATGAGCTGAAAGGCAAGCAGCAGGAAAACGTGCGCAACTTCGCCGAGCAGGGCCTGATGAGTAAAGAGCTGGCCACGATTCACGTGAACGTGCCCATCCCATTCGAGCCCGAGGCACTGAAAATGGGTCCGCCCAACGAGGAGCAGCTACGCGCTTTATTCGAGGATCTGGAATTCCGGCAACTCGCGGCGCGGGTGCTGAGCGGTGGCGCACCGGCTAGCTCTACGCCGTCGCCGCGGGCACGGCGGGCAGCGGCTGGGGGGCAAATTGCGCTGTTTGGTGCGCCGGCTTCCGCAGCTACGGCAGAGGATGAGGACGAAGACGAAGACGAAAATTTGCCCCCCGCCACCAAGCGTACCCTCGCCGATGTGCCCCACCAGTATCACCTGATTGATACGCCGGCCCTGCGCAAGTCTTTGCTGGGCTTCCTGATGCAGCAAAAAGAGGTGAGCTTCGACACCGAAACGACGGGCCTAGACACGATGACCTCGCGGCTGGTGGGACTGTCGTTCTGCTATTTGCCCGGCGAGGCGTATTACGTGCCCGTGCCACACGATGATATGGCTGCCGCTCAGGCGCTTGTAGATGAGTTTCGGCCTTTCTTGGAAAGCGAAACCATTGGTAAGATTGGCCAGAATATCAAGTATGATCTCACCATTTTGAAGCACTACAACGTGCGGGTACGCGGTCCGTTGTTCGACACCATGCTGGCCCACTACCTGCTGGAGCCCGACATGCGCCACAACATGGATATTCTGGCCGAAACCTACCTGCACTACACGCCGGTTTCTATTCTGGAGCTCATCGGGCCGAAGGGCAAAAACCAGAAAACCATGGCCGATTTGCCCCCCAGCCAGGTCAGCGACTACGCCTGCGAGGATGCCGACGTGACTTTGCAGCTCAAGCATGTATTTGAGCCCAAGCTGGCCAAAATCGGTTTGTTGAAGCTGCTGAACGAAGTAGAAAACCCGCTGGTACCTGTGCTGGCCGATATAGAGTACGAGGGCGTGCGCATCGACAGCTCGGCCATGGGTGAGTACTCCGCTGAGTTGCAAGGCTACGTTACGGAGCTGGAAAAGCAGATTTTTCAGGCGGCCGGGCAGGAGTTCAACATTGGCTCGCCCAAGCAGCTTGGCGAAGTGTTGTTTGATAAAATGCAGCTCGGGGGCGGCAAGATCAAGAAAACCAAAACTGGCCAATACGCTACTGGTGAGGAGATTCTGAGCGTTCTGGCCATTGATAACCCCGTGGCCGCGCTCATTCTGGAATACCGCCAGCTCACCAAGCTGCGCTCTACCTACGTGGAGGCGTTGCCGCAACTGGTGTGCGAGCTGGATGGTCGGGTGCACACGTCCTTCAACCAGGCTGTAACCGCCACCGGCCGCCTGAGCAGCACCAACCCCAACCTCCAGAACATCCCGATTCGGACGGAAAAAGGCCGTGAGATCCGCAAAGCCTTCGTGCCCCGCGATGCCGACCACCTGCTCCTCGCCGCCGACTACTCCCAGATCGAGCTGCGCATCATGGCCGACTTCAGCAAGGACGCGACCATGATTGAGGCGTTTCGCCAAGGCATTGATATTCACAGCAGTACGGCTAGCAAAGTATTCGATGTGCCGCTTTCGGCCGTGGATGCTGAGATGCGTCGCAAAGCCAAAACCGTGAACTTCGGTATCATCTACGGCATTTCGGCCTTCGGTTTGGCTCAGCGCCTGAGCATTTCGCGCAAGGAAGCTCAGGATATTATCGAGGCTTATTTTGAAGAGTTTGGAGCTGTGAAGCGCTTCATGGACGAAAGCATAAACAAAGCCCGCGAGCTGGAATACGCCGAAACCCTGCTCGGTCGCCGCCGCTACCTGCGCGATATCAACTCGCGCAACGCCACGCTGCGCGGCTTTACTGAGCGCAACGCCATAAACGCGCCCATCCAAGGAACCGCCGCCGACATCATCAAAATTGCCATGATCCACATCCACGACTGGCTGGGAAAGGAAAAGCTAGGCACCAAGATGATTCTGCAGGTGCACGACGAACTGGTGTTCGACGCGCCCAAAGAGGAAATCGAGTACATCACGCCCCGCATCCGGGAGTTGATGATCAACGCCTTACCGCTAAGCGTACCGATGGAAGTAGAAGTAGGAACGGGCAGCAACTGGCTGCAAGCGCACTAAATAATAAAGGGAAAGCCACTTGCTTTCCCTTTATTATTCGCTCGTAACTATTCCCGGAATAGCGGCAATGCTGTAGCGCGGCATTTCGGTTCGCTTAACGTTGCTATAGCTGCACTAGTCAAAGAAAAAAGCCCCCCAGACATCATCGTTCGTTTCGCTGTCCCACGATTCGACGATACGCGAACGGAAAGGTCGCGCCACAGGCACAACGGTTCTAAACCTTTCTTCACACTACAATACCCCAGCCGCTCGCCTACCGTATAGCGGGGCTACACGACTATCGTATTCCTCGCGCTTATGCCACACCAGATCCATACTACCACTTTGCAGAATGTAGCCCGCGGTGTGCTGGGCACCTTTATGATAGTAGCTGGCGCGGGTCACCTCACTTTTGCGCGGCGGGAGTTTCAGGCTCAGGTACCCGACTTTGTGCCGCTTGACAAAGACACAACCGTGCTGGCATCGGGAGTCGTAGAAATCGGGTTGGGGCTGGCGCTGCTATCGCTGAAAGGCCGGAACCGGGTGCGGATGGGGTTAGGATTGGCGGCCTTCTACGCGCTGGTTTTTCCCGGCAACATTCACCAGTACACGCACCACATTTCTGCGTTTGGCCTCGATACCGACGCCAAACGAATGGGCAGACTGTTTTTTCAGCCCGTGCTGATGGGCTGGGCACTATGGTCGACGGGAGCTTTGGAGGCGTTGAAACGCTCGAAGAATGGCCGCTCTTAGCCGCAAATCGATAAGTTATGAACTCCCGACTGGCTGAGTTGGTATAACTGTGTATGACGACGGATTCTTCTTTTGATGTAATAGTTATCGGCGCGGGGCCGGTCGGGCTGGCATGCGCTATTGAGGTGCAGCGCCGCGGCTTGTCGGTTTGTGTGGTCGACAAAGGGGCACTGGTCAATTCCATTGTGGGCTACCCGACCAACATGGAGTTCTTTTCCACGCCCGAGCTGCTTGAAATTGGCGGCTACCCCTTCCCTACTAGTGGCTACAAACCTCTGCGCGAAGATGCCCTGGATTATTACCGCCGGGTAGCCTTCGCCGAAAATCTACCGCTGCGCCTCTACGAGCGCGTGCTAAGCCTGGAAGGCGAACCGGGCGCGTATGAGTTGCACACGAACCTGGGCCGCATGCAAACGCAGTCTGTGATTGTAGCGACGGGTTTCTTTGATGTGCCCAATAAGCTGAACGTGCCCGGCGAAGAGCTACCCCACGTAAGTCATTACTACAAAGAGCCGTACGCCCATGTAGGGCAGCCGGTAATTGTGGTAGGGGCCAAAAATTCATCGGCCAAAGCGGCTTTGCAACTGGCCCGCGCCGGCGCCGACGTAACGCTGGTAGTGCGCGGACCTGCCCTAGCCGACTCGGTGAAATATTGGATTCGGCCTGATCTGGTGAATCGTATCGCTGAGGGCCGAATAAAGGCGCTTTTCAACACCACTATTTCGGCTATCCGGCCCGGAGAGATAGATGTAGTGACGGAAAATGCCCCCCAGACCCTGCCTGCCAGCTTTATCTACGCCCTCACCGGCTACCGCCCCGACTATAGCTTGCTGGCCGCTTTAGGCATCGACACTCAGCCGGACGCCGCCCGCACTCCCTGGCACGACCCTGAGACCTTCGAAACCAACCGCCCTGGCGTATATCTGGCGGGTACCGTATGCGGGGGGCTAAATACCAGTCGGTGGTTTATCGAGAATGGGCGCTACCACGCGGCTGTTATTGCGGCGCATCTGGCGGGACAGGCGGCTCCCATTTTGCCCCCCGTGCTCCAGCCTGTACAGCTGTAATAGCGCTGGCAAGTGCACTCACAAAAAAGCCCCCTCCAGTGCGGAGGGGCTTTTTTGTGAATACCTAAAACGAACTATGGGAATTTAACACCCCGATATTCGTTTGAATTTAGCGTTGGAACCGAGGCACCATACTGCTGATTAATAGCTCTTATCATTTCGTTGGCTACAATAGAGTAACCGCGAGGAGTTAGGTGCACCCCATCAAGCGAGAACAGGTTGCCGGTAATAAACTGAGTGGTATTGTTTACCCCGTTAGTGATGATGCCGTTGGCAGCTACACGAGCAAAAAAGCCATTTACATCGAATACGGCCAGGCCTTTTGCATTGGCTTTGGCTATCATGGCATTGTTGAAGGCAGTAGTAGCCGTGCGTACTAAAGCCTGCTCAGCATCGTCAAGCACAAAGGCGCTTGGGATAGGGTTACCCATGCTGGTACCAAACGTCTGGAGCGTATCAATGCCATAAGCCGTCAGGAAGAGCGGGAAACCGGCTGCTGGTTGGCCACTCTGACCATAGACATAGCGCCAGGCACGCCCCGTACGCTGATTCAGCAGGCCAAGGAAAGGCGAAGATGTCAGCGTAAACAACTGGCGACCCACACCGCTGGCATTGCGAATGTCAGCGGTTGCAATTTGCTTGCGAGTGGTAGCACTTGCAGGACCTGTGGCTGACCCAGTCTGAACTACTATGCCAGGAACACCATTTGGCAAACCAGGCTGAGGAGTTTCTAAAGTGGCCCGGAATGATGGACCTACTGTGGTGAAGAAAGGAATGTTAGTAACGTCTGGAATGGTAGCAACAATCCCTTTGGCACCATTTGCTGTGAGCGCATCGATGAGCTGGTTGTTGTTAGCAGTGAAAACTGTGGTGCTTGTTAGCGAACTAGTTGGGGCGGTACTTGCGCCACCAGATGTCGCATAACCCAGCACGTCATTATTACCCATCCAAGCTGTAAAGAAAGTAGGGTTAGAGGCTGCTACACGCGCTAGGTAAGTCTGGTTAGACTGTGCGTCGGGAGTAATACGCTCGAATAGTGGATTACCCGTTACGCTACCATAAGTAGTCGAAAGAATATCCGCCATGCGAATGCCGGGTACACCTAGGTTATTTATCGGCTCTGTGAACTTAGTGTAGAGCGGACGGGCTGCCGTAGCGCCTGCCCGTAGGGCTAACTCCGTATTCACTGGCGCCGTGATAGGGCTGCCAGTGGCAGTGAAACCAGCCAGCCGCAAATATCCAGTGCCATTGCGCTGAGCCTCCGTGAATAGTGGCTGCACAAATTCGCCGCCACCTACGCTGCGGAACTGCTGCGCCAGCAGGTTAGGATAAGAGTTCAGCTGACCTTCCAGGTATAAGCCGCCATCTGCCTGACCAGCAGTTAGGGAGTTGCCTACGGCGATGTAGCGCGAGAAGTCGGCAGTGCCGCTGCTGGGCTTAATGTCTTGTTCCAAATCAGGCTGGCAGCCCGTAAGAGCCAACCCAAGAAACGCCAGGAACGGGGCGGATTTAGTAAACAGTTTAGAGACCATATCGATACAAGCGAGGCAAAGAGTTAGAAGGAGTAGTTCAGGCCGATACCTGGAATCACGATGTTGGTTTTGTAGGTACCAGCTACGCGGTCCTGAGTGCCATTGGCTACCAATTGGCTTTGCGTCTGGCTACGCTTAGCGATGCTTACAAACTGAGTGGAGAAATCTACTCCGAATTTGCCCATGGCGTAAGAAGCACCAATGGTACCGCTGACACGGTTAGCGTCAGGCGTTTCGGGCGTTACGTATCCATCGCGTACGGGCGACTCATCATAAGCACCACCGGCGCGTAGGGTCAGGCCTTCCGTCACTTTGTATTGTCCACCTAAGCGGAAGGTAAGCGCATCTTCATAGTTGCGCTTCGAAACGCTGGTGTTAGAACCGTTGATTGGATCAGCGAAGGTGAACTCCAGGCTTTTGTACTCGCTCCACTCAGCGTAGTTCACGTCGATACCGATAGTGAGCTTATCGGTAGGCATGAGGCCGATACCGATGCTGGTAGTAGCAATAAGGGGAAGCGTAGCGCTGAATTTGGTATTAGGAAAACGGGAGGCCAATACCGAGTTAGGGTCGATGCCGGTGAAAGTAACGTCACCGTCTTTTACCTCGGCGTCAATCTTTGAGCGGTAGTTTATACCCAGGCTAAACTTCTCAGATGGCTTGAAGAAGATACCCGCGTTAAAGCCGACTTTGCGCTCGGCTTCACCGTCCAGCTCAATATGACCAAAGGAATCAGGCAAAGGCACATCACGCTGCAGGTTTACGGCACCGTAAGCCAATACCGTCAGGCCCGCGCCTACGCTGATCTGATCAGTGATGGCGTAGCTCACGGTGGGCTGCACATAAATAGACTGAAGCTCAATCTCGGTCAGGGACGTGCGGCCTTCCCAGCCCTCAGCATACTTCAGCGTGCTGCCAAAAGGTGTATATACCGCTATACCCGCCCGAAACTTGCCTTCCGCAGGGCCGAAGCTCGCATAGAGGTTGAAAGGGGTAACCACCGTATTTTGCAGTTCGCGCTGGGTGCTTCCGCCTTCAGCTACAAAAGCCTGACGGGCAAACGTAGCATTAACTCCTACTTGTACGCCCCGCTCGCGCACCATTGCCAGCGCGCCCGGATTGTAAAACATAGCAGCCTGGTCGAGCGATAAGCCGACGCCGACGCCGCCCATACCGTTGTTTTTCTGCCCGGCCAGCGTTACCTGATAGCCACCCGCCGAGGCTGCAGTACCCGTAAGTAGCGCACCACTCACTAGGAGTAGAGATTTTAACTTCATAAAAAAGGGGAATGAGTGAGGATTTGCGGTTTATGGGACTAAATGTAAGTAGAAAAATCAATCAAATTAGTAGGCGTGCCGAGTAGTTTACAGGACGCTCTAAACTTTGAACAATTTGCCTTCATTGGATATTGGGGGCAAATTAGCAATTATGCTTACTGATTAGCTACAACTTGTCGGCTGTGCAAATCCAGACGCTGGCTGCTCACCAATACATGCACGCGCAAGTCTTGGCCGGCTACCGGCTCGCCCCGACCGATGCGGCCTAAATTGCTGCCGCGTAGGTGCTGCCCATCCACTACCATCACCACCCCGTCGCCGAACACCTCCGCTTCTTGGCCACCCCGCACGATAATGCCCGTTTCCTGGCCTAGTCCTAAGCCCAGCCGCGCAGGATGCTGCACTACCGCGTGAGCCAAGCGCCCAAAGCGGCCCCGCTCGGCAAAGTGCTGGTCCAGATACACCTCTCCCAGCAAGCCCAGACCCGGAGCCGTACGCAGCCCGCCTTTTGTGAGCGAACGGGCGCCGTGGCCTTCCACAATCATGCAGTCGGGCAGCACGGCCGCGCCGGCGCTGGTGCCAGCCACAATGAAGGCCGCGTCGTGGCGGTAACGGTCGGCCAGCACGGCTAGGGCGCGGGTTTTTTGCCAGAACTCGGTGATGCGCTCCTGGTCGCCGCCGGTAAAAAACACTATGGCGGCTCGTTCCAAACGTCTCAGATTTTCCTCGGTATCAGCGGCGTGGCGCTCATCTATGCGCAGGTGGTGCACCGAGCGGCAGCCCAGATCGTGCAGACTATCCTGGTAGCCGCGGCTGCTGCGGCCGGGGTTGCTAGAGGCCGTGGTTACAATCTCGACCGTAGCAGTAGGCGCGGGCAGCATATCCGTGAGCATGGCCAGCATGGCGTCGTCGTCGCCGCCGCCCAGGGCTACGAGCGTTCCGAGAGGTGATTTTCTGGACATAAAGAAGCGGTAGTTATAGGTAGTTAGTCAATAAAGATGAGATAAGCACCGACGAGTTTTACTCTTCTTGCCTTGTTTTTAAAGCTGGGGGCTTTTTTGAGGTGTAAGCGTTCAAGTCACATCTACTTAATCAAGAGTACGAGCAAAAGCTTTTTGCACCGTCAGGCATACGTGAACTTGGCTAAGGTGAGGGCGTATGAAGAAATACTTTCCTACGTTTCTGCTCTGCCTATGCTCTCCAATCCTACATCCTCGCCCGAAAAGGAACAGCTCCAGCAGGAGCGTACTGAACTTTTACAACAACTCACCGACTGGCTTGAAACGCCCATGCTGGTGCTAGGCTTTGTGTGGCTCGGTTTATTAGGTGTTGAGCTAATCTGGGGGTTGTCGCCGGGCTTGGAGCTGTTGGGCACAACGATTTGGGTGATTTTTATTATCGATTTTCTGATCAAATTCATCCTGGCTCCCCGGAAATGGACTTTTCTTAAAAGCAACGTCATTACGCTAATCTCCTTGCTGGTGCCGGCCCTGCGACTGTTTCGGCTGGCGCGGGTGGTGCGTGTGTTTCGGGCCACGCGGGCCGTGCGCGGGTTACGGTTAGTGAAAGTAGTCGGCTCACTGAATCGGGGAATGCGAGCCTTATCGAACAGCTTTGGCCGACGCGGTGCTGGTTATGTGGCCGCGCTTACGGGTGTTGTTCTGTTCTTGGGCGCGGCCGGTATGTATGCCTTCGAGAATAAAGTGGAGGGCGGCCTCCGTTCCTACGCCGATGCGCTGTGGTGGACGGCCATGTTGCTTACCAGCCTGGGAAGTGAGTATTGGCCCCAGACGCTGGAAGGGCGAACCTTGTGCTTTTTGCTGGCCCTTTATGGCTTCGCGGTGTTTGGCTATTTCACGGCTACGTTGGCGTCATTCTTTATGGGTCGCGACGCCGAAAGCCCCGAAGCCGAGTTAGCCGGAGCTGCTCAGCTGGCAGCCCTTCACACCGAGCTACGCCAGCTCCGTCAGGAGTTGCAGGCTGGTCAGTTTCCGGCACCGCCCGCCCCCACTCAGAAATAGCCTAGCGCTAGCGGCGGGGCCGTTTATTTAGGTTAATTTTGAGGGCCAGTTCTCACTAACTCATCCTTGCCTAGCGAAGCACTCCTCTCAGTAGTTCATGAATCAGCACCCCACCACCGACCAGATTACGTCCCTGATTCAGGAGGGCGAATTTTTTAAATTAAAGGAACTGCTCAAGAAGTTTGAGCCCGCCGAAGTGGTGGAGCTGATTGAAGAGGAAGAGGAACGCGAACAGCTTATTATTTTCCGTCTGCTGCCGTTGCAGCTGGCCACGCAGGTATTTGAGTACCTGGAGATAGACGTACAGCGGCACTTTCTGGCCAATCTGAGTCAGGATAAAATCTCGGACATTCTGAACGAGATGTCGCCGGACGACCGGACGGCCCTGCTGGAGTTTCTGCCCGACGACTTCGTAAAGGAGCTGATTCAGACCCTCTCGGAGCCCGAGCGCAAGGTGACGCTGGAACTGCTGGGCTACCCCGAGTACAGCGTAGGCCGCCTGATGACGCCCGACTACATCGCCATTCGTGAGAGCTGGACGGTGCAGCAGGTGCTCGACTACATTCGGCTGCATGGGGGGCAATCTGAAACGATAAGCCTACTGTACGTCACCGACAGACGCGGCGTGCTCATCGACGACATCAGTATTCGGGAGGTGCTGCTGGCCGACCCCAGCAAGCAGATAAGCGAGCTGATGGACCGGCGCTTCGTCCACCTCCAAACCATGCAGGACCAGGAAGAAGCCATTGAGGTATTCCGCAAAAACGACCGGGTGGCTTTGCCCGTCGTCAATGATGAGGGCGTGCTTTTCGGCATCGTGACCATCGACGACATTCTCGACATTCGGGAAGAAGAAGATACCGAAGACATCCAAAAACTCGGTGGCTCCCAGGCCCTCGACGAGCCTTATCTCAGCATTCCGCTGATGGGTATGGTGCGCAAACGCGCGGGCTGGCTCGTGATTCTGCTTATCGGGGAGATGTTTACGGCTACGGCCATGGGGTATTTTGAGGAAGAAATAGCTAAAGCCGTGGTGCTGGCGCTGTTTATTCCGCTCATCATCAGCGCGGGTGGCAACGCGGGCTCTCAGGCCACGTCGCTTATTATCCGGGCCATGTCCTTGGGCGAGCTGAGCTTGGGCGAGTGGTGGCGCGTGATGCGCCGCGAGCTGGCTACGGGCCTGATGCTGGGGGCATTTTGGGCGTGGTGGGCCTGCTGCGCATTCTGCTGTGGTCGCGCTTATACCCCAACGAATACGGCGAGTACTACTGGCAGATTGGCTTTACGGTCGGTTTTTCGCTGGTCGGCATTGTGCTGTGGGGCTCGTTGTGCGGCTCTATGCTGCCGCTGCTGCTCAAGCGCCTCGGCGCCGATCCGGCTACTTCATCGGCGCCTTTCGTGGCAACACTCGTAGACGTGACCGGACTCGTGATCTACTTTTCGTTTGCGCTACTTTTCTTGAGCGGCACCTTGCTTTAAGCATGTAGGAGCTAGGAGCTAGGAGGCAGGAGGTACATTGCCTGACTCCTAGCTCCTGACTTCCAGCTCCTAGCTTCTGCCTCCTGGCTCCTACTTTCTAGCTATGACTGAACAGCTTCTTACCCAGAAAAGCAGTCAATTTGATTGGCTCGACATTACCAACCCGGCCGTGAATGAGCTTCAGGCCGTGGCTGAGCAGTATGATCTGCCCGATTCGCTGGTGCGCGACTGTCTGGAGCCGACTCATTTACCCAAGTTCGAAGTCAACGATGGCCTTAATTTCATCATGCTACGGGTATTTGTTACGCCCGAAAACAACGAAGCCGATACCATCCAGGAGCTGAGCACCAAGATTGCCATTTTCTACGCGGCCGATTACTTAATTACGGTACATCGACGCTCGCACCCCGTTTTAAGTCAATTGAAAAACGTAGCCTGCGGCCCCGGCGAAGAGTGCAGCTCACCGGCCGAAATAGCTATTCACATCGTGCGCTACGCGCTCAATAGCTACGTACAGCCCGCCATCACGCTAACCCGGGAGCTGGACAACTACGAAGCCGATATATTTCTGAAGCGTGAGGTGCCAAACACGCTGCAGGGCCTGTATTTTCTGAAGCGCAAAGCCTCGGCGGCCAAGCAGCTTCTGCTGCTTACCCGCGACATCCTGACCATGCTCCGCCGACAATCGGCCACCGACGACACCACCCTCATGCAAGACACACAGGACTTGCAGACGAAGGTAGAAACGCTCTATCAGCAGCTCGACGGGGCGGCCACCAACCTCATGAACCTGTACCTGTCGTTGTCTTCGCAGCGCACGAACGAGGCCATGCGCGTGCTCACGGTGTTTTCGGCCTTCTTCCTGCCCCTGACTTTTATTGCCGGCATCTACGGGATGAACTTCGAATACATGCCCGAGCTGACCTGGAAAATGGGTTATCCGGGCGCTATGGCGGCTATGGTGCTGATATCTGTGGGTATCTATACCTGGTTTAAGCGCAAAGGCTGGATATAGCAAGGCTTTCGCGCCGCGTGCTGTAAAATATCATGTAATGGTATATGCTGTGTTTTAACTTTCTGCGCTGCAAACCAAGTCGTTGCCTTCTATTATTGGCCGGCTTGGTGGGGAGTGGGGGCTTTTTACGGGCTGTGTCGCGGTGGGCCAATTGCCTACTCTGGAATCTGGCGACTACCGGCTTTTTCGCACAAATGACCCGGCTCTGGCCGCTGCCATTGGCAAGGAGCGGACTGTATATGTGGAGCAGGTGCAGGATTCATTGAAATTTCTCTCGCAGCCCAAGGATGAAGCTGATGCTAAAACGCATGTTCCGCGCCGCTTCAATTACCCTTTGCGCCGCGGGCAGCACGTTATCCTGTTGGACAGCAAGTTCGACCTGGACGTCTTTACGATTCCATTTAAGGCCCGCCCACCCCAAGGGCCGCTGCCGTTGCAGCTTAATACCAATTTTAACGCGGCCGTATATTATGGCCGCCGACTTGATTTTTATCACGTCAATAGCCGGCAGCTACTAAGCGGCCGACAGCAGCCGCACGTGCGAACTGTGGGCCTGGGCTACGGCCTGTTCACGGGCCTGGGTTCCACCGTTGTCAACCCGGATGTGACGAATCAGCAATCACGGGTCGCTGAGTACGAAGGCTTTGTGATTCACTTTGGGGCCGCCGCTATCTACGATGCCCGCGTCTTTAACCTGGGCTTAGCCGTGGGTGCTGACCAGCTGATGGGCCCTGATGGCCAGCATTGGATATATCAGAGCAAGCCGTGGTTTGGGGTTCTGTTTGGCCTGGATTTGAACTAGATAACGCCTTCGTTATGGCTAGCTGTCTTTATAAATCCAGCCGGCGGTTTGTTTTTTTCTCGCTGTGTTTTTTCTTGGTTTCCAAGCGTTTGCGCACGGCGCCTTTACTGGGTTTGGTGGCTTTGCGGGCTTTGGGCTTGTGCAAAGCTCGCTTGAGCAGGTCATGAAATTTCTGGAGGGCAATTTCCTTATTGCGCAGCTGACTACGGTCTTCCTGAGCAGTTACCAACAGGTAGCCTTCGGTGGTGAGCTGGGGTGCCAGCTTTTGCAGCAACATTTCCTTCTGCTCGTCGGTGATGAGCTGGGAGGAGGATACCTGCCACCGCAGCTCCACCCGCGACTCCACTTTGTTTACATTTTGCCCCCCAGGACCGCTGCTGCGGCTGGTTTGCACCTGTAGCTCGGGCCAGAAGTATGCGGCGGGCGGAAGAGTCATTTAGAAAGTAACAGTTAGCAATTAACACGCTGAAGCGGAAAAAACACTGCGGGGAAAGCTCGCTGGAGCTACTTAATTAGTCGCCACAGCATGTAGCCGAGCAATGCAAAGCGCGCCGTCCAGGCTATGGTACGCAGCCAGTTGGTCCGCACCAGCCCATCGATAGCAATATAATCGAAGCCTTGGGCGAGGCGGTTGTGAAAAGGTACAGAGACAAAGAACGTAACGGCCCAGATAAGGAGCACCAGCGCCAGGCTCCACCACACATTGCCCCCAGTGCCCGCCCCTGCCAGGCCAGCCACGCCGCTAGCCCCAGCTCGGCCACCATCGGGGCCATTACTGCCCAGCCCATACGCGTGGAGTGGGCCCGATGAAACGCCACAAACTTATCCGTTGCCACGAAGGCGAAGCTGGGATAATGCACCAGCTGCACCGTCCAGATAAGGCCCGTGAGGTATGCCGCCAGGGCGAAATTGAGCAGAACAAGCAGCTTCAGTGACATTGTAGCTCAAGGTACGCCCCGCAACGATAAATGTGACACTTTTCTCCAGCGCCATTCACTAATCCAAAGCTCTGGGGGGCTTTTTGAACGTCATGCAGAGCGGAGCGAAGCATCTCGCGTGCTGGCGCAGGATTAGTAATCTCACCATACAAGCGAGATGCTTCGGCTCCGCCTCTGCATGACAAAAGTGTTACTCATAAGCTGCCTTACCTCTTGCGTGCAACGCGGCGCTAACCGGAACCGTCGGTGTACCGATAGTTGCCCAGAACTGGTAGCTTAGTTATCTTTTTTCAGTCAAACCCCTTCCCCTCTATGACCTATTCTTTTGCTGCCAGCAAATGGCTTTTTGCCCTGCCGGTTGCCCTGTTGGCCCTGAATGGCTGCCAGTCGTCGGACAAAACCGGTTCTGGCCAGCCCGATCTGCTGCAAGCCAACGCCGATACCACGGTAAACCCTGGCGACGACTTTTTCACGTATGCCAACGGCGCCTGGCTCAAGAAACACCCTATTCCGGCCTCTGAAAGCTCGTGGAGCATTGGCAAGGAAGTGCAGAACGAGGTGTACGCCCGTCTGCGCAAGCTCAATGAAGAAGCCACTAAAGCCAAGGCCAAACCCGGCAGCAACGAGCAGAAAATTGGTGATTTCTACGCTACCGGCATGGACTCAGTCACCATTGACAAGCAGGGCATTACGCCGCTTCAGCCTGAGCTAAACCGCATTGCGGCCATACGCACCGTGCAGGATGTGCCGGCGGTAATTGCTCGTTTGCAGCCGTTGGGCGTGAATGCGCTGATTGGGGTATTTATAAGTCAGGACGCCAAAAAGAGCGACCAGATGACCACCTATCTTTGGCAGTCTGGCTTAGGGCTGCCAAACCGCGACTACTACTTTAATAAGGACGCGCGCACCGCCAACATTCGCAAGGAGTATGGCCGGCACGTGGCCCGCATGTTTCAGCTCAGCGGCCAGGATTCGGGACAGGCGCAAGCCAACAGCGCCCGCGTCGTGCGCCTGGAAACGGCGCTAGCGGGCTCCTCGCGCAAGCTGGAAGACCTTCGCGACCCGTACGCCAACTACAACAAAATGGCCGTGGCCGATCTGGGCAAGCTCGCTCCCAGCCTCAACTGGAAAACCTTGCTTACTCAAATGGAGTTGGGCAAAGTGGACACCGTGATTGTGGGTCAGCCGGAGTTTTACAAAAAAGCCGAGCAGCTCCTGAAAACCGCCTCCGTAGATGACTGGAAAGCTTACTTGCAGTGGCATTTGGTGAATGCGTACGCCTCTAACCTCAGCCGCCCGCTCGACAACGAGCATTTCCGCTTCTACGGCACGGTGCTGCAAGGCCAAAAGGAGCAGCGCGCCCGCTGGAAACGGGTGCTGGATGAGGAAGAAGACGCCATGGGCGAAATCCTGGGCCAGCAATTTGTAAAGGAATATTTCACCCCCGAAACCAAAGAGCGCTACGAGAAGCTGACCGAAAACGTGGTGGCGGCCTTCCGCGAGCATATTCAGGCGCTGGACTGGATGAGCGACTCGACCAAGCAAAAGGCGCTGGTGAAGCTGAGCAAAATCACGAAGAAAGTGGGCTATCCCGATAAGTGGCGCGACTATTCGAGCCTGGAAGTTGCCCGCGACTCCTACGCCCAAAACGTGATGCGCGCCAAGCAGTGGCAGTATCGCTACCGAGCGAATAAGCTGGGCAAACCCGTGGACCGCACCGAGTGGGAAATGACGCCCCAGACCTACAACGCCTACTACAATCCGTCGAACAATGAGATTGTGCTGCCGGCGGCCATTTTCTCCATTCCCGGCCTGATCGACAAAAACGCCGACGACGCCGTCATTTATGGCTATGCCGGCGCCAGCACCATCGGCCACGAGCTTACGCATGGCTTTGATGACGAAGGCAGCCAGTTTGATGAAAAAGGTAACCTGCGCAACTGGTGGAGCAAAAAGGACCGCGCCGCCTTCCAGCAACGCGTAAATGGCATTGTGCGCCAGTTCAACGGCTACACCGTGCTCGACTCCTTGCACATCAACGGCAAAGCCACGGCTGGTGAAAATATCGCCGATCTGGGGGCATTGTCATTGCTCTCGATGCGTTTAAGAAAACCGAGCAGTACAAGAAAGGCGAAAAGATTGGCGGCTTCACGCCCGTGCAGCGCTACTTCCTCGGCTACGCGCTCGGCTGGCAAAGCCACCAGCGCGACGAAGTATTGGCCCAACGCATCCTCACCGATGTGCACTCGCCGGCCAGCTACCGCGTAAACGGTCCGTTCGCCGACGTGCCCGAGTTTTATGAAGCCTTCAACGTGAAGCCCGGTCAGAAGCTATATCTACCCGATTCGGCCCGCGTGAAGATCTGGTAACGCGCTGCCATGACCGGCGAAACAAACCTGAATGAGCTGCTGCGCTCTATGCAGCCGGTGCTGCTGACTGAGGAGTACGTATTCTGCACGCTGCCCCCGACTCGGCCTATACCGGAATTACTGACTCCCATGGGCACTTTTCGCGAGGCGGAGGGCTTGACGCTCATCGTAATGAAGACGCAAGCGGAACAGGCAGAGCTGCCCTACAGCTACCCGTGTCGTATGATTACGCTGAACATACATTCCAGCCTGGAGGCAGTTGGCTTTTTAGCGCGCATTACCGCTATGCTTGCGGCGCATGGTATCAGCGTGAATGCCGTGTCGGCCTTTTACCACGACCATCTCTTTGTACCTACTGCCCGCGCCGACGAGGCGCTGCAGCTGCTAAGAAAACTATCTGACTGATGTAACAAACAAAAAAGCCCCCTAGAAATGCTCTGGGGGCTTTTTGCGCTTAAAGCGGCGCTATTAGAGGAGGGTTTCAGCAGCAACGACTACTACGGCGCTGACTTACTTCAGGCGGGAGGCAACGGTTGGTGTAAGTTCTTCATCTTATGGGTACTGACTTACCTTTCACCTCTTAAGCTGACCTTAGTACTATGAAAAACCTACGCTTGTTCTGTTTTCCCCTGCTGGCCGTGCTGTTTGTGCTGTCGGCTTTTCGTCTCGATGCGGCTGCTGAGCGTGAGGTGCGTAGCGTGCCAGCCTTCTCGCAGCTCAACCTAGCAGGGTCGTTCAACATCGTATTACGCCAGGGCAGCCCCCAAAAGGTGGAAGTAGAAGCCGACCCGGAAGATCTTTCGCACGTGGAAACGACGGTAACCAACGGCAAGCTGCGGGTAGGCACCAAACAGGAAAAGCGAGGTATGGGCATGAGTTGGTCGTCGTATAACTTTAAAAGACCAGTGACGGTCTACGTCACGATGCCTACCATCGAAGCCTTGGGCGTAAGCGGCTCCGGCAATATGAGCGCCTCAGAGGCTATTCAGGGTAATAACCTGGAGCTTTCGGTGAGCGGGTCGGGCCGCATGAAGCTGAGCCGCGTGCAGGCCAACAAACTGAAGTCGTCGGTATCAGGCTCGGGCGAAATGGCCATGTCGGGCACCAGCCCACGCCACGAAGTAAGCATTAGCGGCTCAGGCCAGGTAAATGCGCCTAACATGCGCAGCGAAACCAGCCGTGTGAGCATCAGCGGCTCGGGCAACTGCCGCATCGAAGTAACCAAAACTCTCGACGCCAGCCTGGCCGGCTCCGGCAATGTGTACGTGACGGGCAAGCCCCAGATTAATGCCTCCACGGCGGGCAGCGGCCGGGTTCGCAGCAGCTAATCTTGCTTAACCAGTATCTAAAAAGCCCCCAGCAATCGCCTAGGGGGCTTTTTTATTACATATAATTCAGCTAAGCTATATAGAGGGTTGAGTTAAAAGTTCGTACTTATGCCCACGTTTTCCGTGGCTTGCGGCCTAATCGTTTACTTGTTTGCTTATGCCTCATACTGCTACTAAACTCCCGGCTTGCGCCAACTGCCACTACACGTTTCCCCCGACCGCCCTAACGAATACTGCCCCCGCTGCGGTCAGCAGAATCATGAGCTTAACCTGTCGGCGGGGCATGTGCTGGAAGAAACGCTGGAAGGCTTATTTCACTTCGACGGCAAGGTATTCCGCACGGCTAAGCTGCTGCTCTTCAAGCCTGGTGAACTTACGAAGCGGTTTTTGGAAGGCAAGCGAATGCCGTATGTGCCACCTATTCGGCTGTACGTCTTTCTGAGCTTCGTCTTTTTCTTTTTGCTATCCCTGAGCATGGGCCCCGTTAGTAAAGAGCCCACGAGGAAGCTGCTGGAGAAGAAAGGCGTGCAAGAAGTCGCTGATTCTGTGCGCGCTAACGCTCCCGAATCAACCAGATTTCAGGTGTATGAGGCTGATTCCTCCGACTCGCCCCTTACCTCGGCTCTCAACTTGAATTTCAGTCAGGCGGAGCTACTTTATATAAGCAAAGACCCTAGCCCAGCGCGGATCGATTCGGCCATCAGAAGCCGGGGAGCAGAGCCTACTACCATGCGCCGCCTGGCGCTGCGCCAAACCGTAAGGTCACTCAATGCCAGCCCCGACGAAATCACCAACAAATGGATTAGAATGCTGCCCACGGTCATGTTTGTACTCATGCCGCTATTTGCCCTGCTTCTGAAATGGCTGTACCGGCGGCAGCACCAGTACTACCTAGCTCACCTCATTTTCTCTATTCACTTTCACAGCTTCGTGTTTGTGCTGTTCATTGTGAACTTACTACTTGGCTACCTGCACATTAGCGACTGGTTTGAGCCGGTGCTGTTCTTTCTGCCAGCCGTGTATTTTTACTTGGCACTACGCAACAACTTCGGGCAGCCGCCGCTTAAAACCCTGGCCAAAGTGCTTCTGATGATGGTAGCCTACGGCCTGGTGTTAGGCATTTCTATGATAGCGTCGGCGCTGATCAGTGTGTTTACGCTGTAGCGGGGGCTTTTTTAGAAGTCGAACAGGCCGCGGCGCGGCTCGTCGTCTTTGTTCCGGTCGCGCTTTTTCTGCTCGCGCTCCCGCTGCCGACGGCGGTCATCACGGTCGTCTCCGTCGCCAAAGACATCGTTCAGGAAGCCTTCTTTTTTGTCTTTAACCAGAATACAGCGCACCGACAAAGCCGCCGGAAACCGGAACCAGTCAGTGCTACTGATTTCTACGCTGGGCTTTATATCTAGGGAAAGCACCACGGGCACAAAGGCAATTTTGTACTCCACGCCCGCAATGGCATCGAAGCCGCCAAAGCCGCCGTTGTCTTTCTGGGTGCCAATATGAGCGCCGCCGCCGAGGTAATAATTGAGGCTTTTGCCCAGCAAGCCAAAGTGCTGCTCGGCCAGCAGCGTGGCGCTTACCTCGCGGGTACCAATCAATCCGATGCCTTCTAGCGTGGTTCTTTCAAACACTTTTTGCTGTACCGTTACGCCAAAGTTGTCTCTGCCGACACGCAGGCCCGCAGCCGTGCGGTATTTCTGGGCGCTGGCGGCTAGTGTTAACAGCATCAGTAAGCCCGTGAAAATCAAGCGTGTAGGAAGACGAAATATCATAATCTTATTACTATCACTGTTGAACTCTGGCACGCTAAGGGTGTTTGAACGTTAAATGAGGGCGCAAAGTACGGGGCAGGAGGCCATTTGATGGTGCATTCTCTAGCAGCACCGTAACTTGCAGCCTCATTCACTGCCCTCATCCAGCCCCATTCCACCCGTGTACATTCATCAGGTAGCGGCGTATGTGCCCACCCAGGTTATTACCAACGAGCATTTTACCCGCCTAAACGGCCTTTCCCACGACTGGATTATTGAGCGCACCGGCATCCGGGAGCGTCGTAAGGCTGCTCCTGGCGAAAACACCAACACCATGGCCACCGAGGTCACGCGCCGCGTGCTGGCCGCCGTGCCCGCCATCGCCGCCGATAGCATCGACCTCATTGTGGGCGCCACCTACACCCCCCACGACACCATTTATACCCTAGCGCACGCCGTACAGCGCGAGTTGGGCGTAGCCGACATTCCGGTGGTGAGTATTTCCTCGGCCTGCTCGTCGTTGCTGAATGCCGTTGAAATTGTAGAAGGCTACTTTGCTATGAATAAGGCTACCAGAGCTTTAGTAATCGTATCGGAGCACAACACAGCGTACAACAACGAAGAGGACACCGTGGCCGGTCACCTCTGGGGTGATGGCGCGGCGGCACTGCTCATCAGTAAAGAGCGCCTCGCTGACAGCGACTTACGCATAGTGGATCTGCGTACCGGCGGTGCCGCCCACGTAGGCAAAGCCGATACCGCTGTTACGCTCAAACCGGTGGAGAAAGGCATCGTAATGCCGCACGGCCGCGACGTGTTCACCCACGCCTGCCAGTATATGGCCCGCGTTACGAGCGAGGTATTGGAGCGTAATAAACTGGAAGTCAACGACGTAACTTACCTGATTCCGCACCAGGCCAACCTGCGTATCACCAAAAACGTGGTACAGGCCTTGGGTTTACCACCAGAACGCGCCATTTCCAACATTCAGGACCTGGGCAACACCGGCTGCGCGGGTGCCGCCATTGCCCTTGCCGACTATCACCCACGCTTGCAGCCCGGCGAGCGAATCATCATCACTGTTTTTGGCGGCGGCTATTCGTACGGGGCTATGCTGCTGGAGCGCTAGAACAGCGCCAACGACTAAGCCCAGAAAAAAGCCCCCATAAACGTATGGGGGGCTTTTTTCTGGGCTTAGTCGTTGGTGGAGCGCACAAAATTAAGTGAGCCCGTTTTACCCGTCTGGTCGCGCCAGCGCACGATGTACCAGCCTGAGCGCAGATCCGTCAGAGTCAGGAAGAAGGGCCGGCCCGATTGATAGTTGACTTGCTCCGTACGGCGGCGACGCCCTATGGCATCATAAATATCCAGGGTAAGCTGACCGGTAGCAGCACCTATGTACAGCAAGCTCGCGGGTCCTTCGTCCAACGGATTGGGGAAAAGCTGTAAGCCCTCCGCCATGGGGCCACTACCGACAAGCGCCGTAACAGCCTGTGGCTGCGTATTATCGAGGCTGTTATCGGGGCGACGGACGCGCAGGCGGTAGAACGAGCGCCCCGTCAGCGGCGTGGCATCAATGTAGGTGTATTGGCCCCCTGCGCTACCGGGCTGCACGGTTGCCAATGGCTGCCAGGCAGTGGTATCGGCGGCACGCTCAATGACGAACTCCCGCAGGAAGCATTCGTCCTGCGTCGTCCAGCTTATCTGATTGCCGATACCGGCCAGGGCGTTGGCATCTACGCTGGTAAGCGGGGCGGGCAGAAGCGGCGACACGCTACCGCACGCGGGCGGTACAAAGCTGCGGGTGCGCAACAATAAACGCCCCCCAGCTACATCACTCACCGGATTTATCTGCCGGCTTTGCTGACCCCGCGCTACGGCATAGTGCATCACGGCGGCGGGCAGAATGACGTGGGAAAGCTGCTGGGCGTGTCCCAACTCGTGCACCACCACCGACTCAAAGTCAATCTGGTTAGCGGAAGGATTGCCGGGGCCATACTGCCAAGCGGTTTCGGTATCCAGCTGCATATCAATTTCCGAAACCCAGAAATAAACAGGCCCGCTGCCTACGCGGCAGCCTTCGTAGTAGCTGGTGGTGCGACCCAGCACGCGCGCGGGTAGTTGGCTGTCGCCGGTGCCAAAGTCGAAGCCGATGACGTTTTCATCATCCTCGTCCGAGCCGCGCTTCGTGCTGTTGGCCCCAATTTCCCAGTTCATACCGGTTTGGCAGCGCCACGTAGCCAAGGCTCGCCGGAAAGCCGCCACCGCCGGCGCATTGCCAGCCAAGCCCGACTCTAAGCGGAGCGTGTAGCCACCCTTCCCATTCTGGTTTATATGGCCCGGCCGGACAATTTCGCCGGTTCCTTCTGTTTCCACGTTGCTCACCGCATACAATACGGTAATCGGTACGCCGCTCGTGCCTTCCAGCTGGTCGGCCGAAGTTACCCGTACGGGGCCGGTGCCGGCGGGCGCGCTGCGCTCAGGGTCGCTGCTGTTGGGCAAAGAAGGGACGGTACCATTGGAAGGCACGCGTACCTGGATTCGGGTATCGGTCCAGCTGATGTAGTCGGAGGCTTTGGCGCGGGTCCGGGTTTCGCCGCCATCGTCGGCATTCAGGAAAGAAACAAAGCCAGTGCCGCGCGTGGCACCAAACCCAGAACCAGTAATGGTCAGCACGGAGTTGGTACCGGCTGAGATGATGAGTGGGGATAAACCCGACACGACCGGAGCCGTGCCTTTGGCAGCTACGGCCGGCCGGGCCCGTTGGGCCTGAGCGGCGGCCAGCACTGGGTTGGCGGTTACTTCCAGCGTAGGCTGGCCCGTAGTCAGCTTCAGCTCGGCGTAAAAGTTCTGGCTTACCAGCGGATACTGCCGAAACGGCTCCGAGGCCGAGGCTTGCGTCAGATCGTAGCGAATAAAGCCTTGCTCGCTGCCGTAAGCCGTCCAGGCCTGACCGGCAGCTTCAATACCAGCAAACGGGGCCGGATACAGAAACAGCACGCCCTGCTCGCCCGGAAACAAACGCAGCGTATTAGTCAGCTCCTGCCGGCTCAGGTCTACGGTGCCGCCTTCCGTAATAACGGTTAGCTCGGCGGCAGCGGTGCCCTTAAAAACTTTGAAAACGCGTATCCGATGCGCGGTATAAATACGGCGGTGACGGGCATCCCAAAAGCTGCGGGCATCCAGCACTTCCCCCTCCACTACCAGCGCCGAGGCCTGCGCCCGACTCGTGGGGTCGAGGGGGAGCATCAGGCAGTGGCTTTCGGGGTCCACGCTCACGGTTTGGGCAACAGCCGGGGTTATAACAACAGAAAAAACCAGCCCAAGGGCCAGCTGAAGAGAAGACGATAATTTCATACCGAAGCAACGAGAACGAAAAGCGCTGACAATAGTGTGTTCCAAGATACGGCTTTCGGTTCGCACCGTTCATTGCTGCCCAGCCTGTATCAGGTCTTTATTTCAGAGGCATTGTTTTAGGCTACCGCTAAGCCTGCATTTGGTTTGCTGCCCTGGCCGAAGGAAGGGTTGTGCCACCAGGAGCTTTCTACGCAGTAACGGGGCGGCGAGCCAAAAATTTGCCCCCCAGACCCATCAGAATTAAATCTTGCTACCTGATGGCGGCATAACCAGTTGCTTTCTTTTAGAAAAGGGTGTGTTTGGGAATTTCATGAAAACCCGTTTCCGTCATGCTTGGCCTGAAAATCAAATTTTCTAACCCGCGCTGGTAGCCAACGGAAGGCGCTAAAACAAGCTTCCCTGCACGGGCTGCACAATCACCTTCGGGGGGCAATTTCGAGGCCCGTGAGCGTGCGCAGCTTCTCCAGAAAATACTGCGTCCAGATGGGCGAGTGCATAATGTCTTTCTGGTGAATGAAGATATACGCCGTGTGCAGCCCGGCGCTCAGCCAGCCGGCCACGCGCTCGGCCCAGGCATCGGCGCGGCGGTAGTCGCTGTTGCCGAGGCCGTGGCCGTTGAAGCGGATAAACGCCGTAGGCGTAGTCAGGCGCTGGTGGAGCACGTCGCGGCGGCCCGCTACGTCGGTGATTACCAGCGTCTTGTTCAGCGCTTCCAGCAAGGCAAAAACCGTATCGCGCACGCCCACATCGGCAAACCAGCGCGGGTGTCGCAGCTCCACGGCCAGCGGCACATAGGCAGGAAAGTCGAGTAGGTAGCGCTCCAGGCGGCGCATGTGCTCCGGCCCGAACGTGGGGGGCAATTGCAGGAAGGCCGGCCCCAAATGTTCTTCCAGCCCACTGATGGCCCGGCAAAAGGAGGTCGTCAGCTCGTCGGCATTATACAGCTCCCGCTCGTGGGTGATGCTTTGGGGCATCTTGGGGCAAAATTTGAAGCCCGGCGGCACCGCATCGCGCCACTTGCGCACGGTGGGCGCGTCCGGAATGCGGTAGTGCGTGGTGTTCAGCTCAATGCTGTTGAACTGCCGGGCGTAGTGGTGCAGGTAGTCGGCATCCTTGATGCCAGCCGGGAAATAAGAGCCGAGCCAGGCTTTATTTGTCCAGATAGGACAGCCCACATAAATGGCAGGCTGAGGCGGAGCCGCAGCCCGGGCGCGAGCCAGCAACGTAGCCGTTTCGGGGTGGTCGGGAGGAAGCGTGAAATCCACGCCGCGCAGGTCGGAAAGGCGGCCAAAATCCATAGGGCAAAGTACGGCAAATCTCCCCGCAGGAAGTAGGTTATTCCAGTAACAAAATTCAAGGACTTTTGCAACACGGCTTTGAACATGCTGAACAGGCCAATGACAAAATTTTGTACCAATCAAATAATATCATTCTTTTTAGCCCCTAGGAGCCTTCTTTTAATAATACTAAGAGCATCTTTCTGAAACACAAAAGGCCATTTCGCTGGAGGAAGTGCAAATTATTTTCGTACAAGTTTTATTCAAAAAATATAATTTATTATACTTGGTAACAGCTACCGCCAGTGAAGTTGACTCTTCCCCAAAAAGCGGCGCTCTAGTTTTGGCTGTTTACCAATTGTCTAAAAGTGTGATTCGATCCCTCCGATTACCTCTTGCCGGTTGGCTGTTTGCTCTGCTCCTCACCTTGCCTTTAGCCTTCCCCCAAACTGCATTTGCCACCCGGCTCAGCGACGATGATAAGGCTCCCACAGCTACCGCCCGTAAGAAAGTTGTCGTGTTGCGCGGCCGGGCCTCGTGGTACGGCATTCAGCATCAAGGCCTGCCCACCAGCAGTGGCGAGAGATTTGACCGCAACAAGTATACCGCCGCTCACAAGACGCTTCCCTTCAACACCCGCTTACGCGTAACCAACCCTCAAAACGGCAAATCGGTCGTCGTGCGTGTTACTGACCGTGGCCCCTTCCGCCACCAGCGAATTCTTGATTTAGCCGAAATTGCCGCCCGTCCGCTGGGTATTATTCAGCAAGGCGCTATTTCAGTTGTGGCCGAGGTAGTACCCGAAACGACGCCCCTAGGCCCCACAGATGCCCCCGAAGACTTAGCAGAGATTCTCAACGACACCATCGATCCGGAAATGCCGTCGTTGGCTACTACCGAAACTTCGGTGCCCACTACGCTTCCTGCCTCAACGGCTGCCTATGTAGTACAAACCGGCACCTTCGGCAGCGCCCTAAACGCCCAGAATCAGCTTACCAAGATTCAGTCTATCAATAGCAAGCTGGTGGTAACGGTAACGCCCGAAACCATGAACGGAAAGGTCCTCAACCGCGTGGTAGTAGGCCAGTTCGCCAACCGCAAAGCCGCTGAAGCCGTACGCCGGCAGTTGCAGCTGCGTGGCATTACCGGTTTGGTTCGCCAGATTCAGGTGCCCATCGAGCCCGCCGCACATGCAGTAGCCGCCGGCCGATAGCATTCGCCTCAAGCATTTGGAAGCCCGAACTGTCTGCTGTAGCAGAGGTTCGGGCTTCTTCGTGTAGGCTGGGGGCAAATTTTTAGGGCATAAGTTGGTCAGCGAAGAGTATGCGTTGTTATGTGAGTGCATCGCTATAACTTAACGGCAACTGCCTACCCGCTGGGGGCTTTTTTCACCCGATTTCTACCATTCTTTATGGCTTGGATAAAGGCCTTGTTGGCACTGCTGGTCAGTGCTACGCTTACCTGGGTACTCAACAGCAAGCAGGGCGACTTGCCGCCGTTTGGTAAGTTCCTGAGCCCATTCGTGGGTTTTTGGCAAAATGCCGAAGCTTCTGATGCCCAAGCCACTCAGCAAGAGCTAACCTTGCCCGGCCTGAAGGCGCCCGTGCAGGTCCGCTTCGACGACCGGCGCGTGCCCCACGTCTTTGCCCAGAACGACCACGACCTCTACTTCGCCCAGGGCTACCTCACCGCTCGCGACCGGCTCTGGCAGATGGAGTTTCAAACCCACGTAGCTGCTGGCCGCATTTCGGAAGTTGTCGGGGCCAGAGCCCTGGAGTACGACCGGTTCCAGCGGCGCATGGGCTTGCCTTTTGGGGCCCAAAAATCGTTGGAGGCGATGATGGCTGACCCCACCACGCGCACGGTGCTGGAGGCGTATTCGGCCGGGGTAAATACTTACATCAATGGCTTAACGGCTAAAGAGCTGCCTTTTGAGTACAAGCTCCTAGATTATACCCCCGAGCCCTGGCAGCCGCTGAAGTGCGCCTTGCTGCTCAAGCTGATGGCCTGGGACCTGAGCGGCCGCTCCGACGATTTGCGCCTCTCTAATGCGCTGAATAAGTACGGCCCGGCCATCACCAACGATCTTTTCCCCAGCTACCCAACCCGCGAAGATCCTATTGTGCCCGTGGGTACGCCCCAGGATTTTACGCCCGTGCCAGTGCCCGCCACGCCGCCCACGTTTGCCGCCGCCCTATCGGATAAAGTGCCGACACGTGAGCCAGACGCGGATTTGGGGTCCAATAACTTCGCAGTAAGCGGCGCGAAGTCGGCTACGGGTTTTCCAATGCTGGCTAATGATCCGCACTTGCAGCTCAACCTGCCCAGCATCTGGTACCAGATTCAGCTGACCGCGCCGGGCGTGAACGTGTACGGCGTTACCATTCCAGGCTCGCCCTTGGTCATCATTGGCTTTAACCAGCAAGTGGCCTGGGGCGTGACCAACGTGGGCGCCGATGTGCTGGACTGGTATCAGCTGAAATTCAAGGACAGCACCAAGAGCGAGTACTGGCACGATGGCCGCTGGAAACCGGTGCGCCGCGTAGTGGAGCGCGTTAAAGTGCGCGGCCTCCCTGACCGCCTCGACACGGTGCTCTACACCCACCACGGACCGGTGGTGTACGACAACGATGAGAAGGTTTTCAACAAGCAAACCCCTATTCGCCACGCCCTGCGCTGGACGGCCCACGAAGGCGGCAACGAGGTAAAAGCCTTTTACGGCCTGAACCGCGCCCGCAGCTACGCCGATTACACTGCTGCGCTTCAATATTACGCTGCGCCGGCCCAGAACTTCATTTTTGCCAGCGCCCAAAACGACGTGGCCATCTGGCCCAACGGCAAGTTTCCGCTGAAATGGACCGATCAGGGCAAGTTTATCCTCGATGGCACCAACCCGGCCCACGACTGGCAAGGCTGGATTCCGTCCACCCACAATCCGCACGTGCACAACCCGGCGCGGGGCTTCGTCAGCTCGGCCAACCAGTTTCCGGCCGGTCCGGACTACCCATATTATCTGGGTTGGTCGTTTGCGACGTGGGAGCGCGGCCACCGCATCAACGAGCGGCTTGCCACTATGCAGAACGCCACTCCCGACAGCCTTCGCCTGTTGCAGCTTGATAACCTGAATCTGAACGCCCAGCTTATGCTGCCGCGCCTGCTGGCCCTCGTGAAGCCGCAGCAGCTAACGGTCGCCCAGCGCCGCACCTACGACAATCTGCGCCAGTGGAACTACTTCTACGACGCCGATGCCATCGCGCCCAGCGTATTCGACTTGTGGTACGGTAATCTGGTAAAGCGCCTGTGGGACGATGATTTTGGGGCCGCCGCCACTGGCCTGGAAATGCGCTTCCCACCCCGCGACCGAACCAACAACCTCCTATTAACCCAAGACACCAGCCGCTGGATCGACGACCGGCGCACGCCCGAGCGCGAAACGATGCCCCAGCTCGTGCAGGCTTCCTTCCAGTTTGCCACCGATTCGCTGGAGCGCAAATTTGGCCCCCAGGGGCCGGCTTGGCGCTGGGCCAACCAGAAAAGCACCGATATTCTGCATCTGGCCCAGCTAACGGGCTTCGGCCGCATGGACCTGGAAGTGGGCGGCGGCGCGGCCATCGTGAATGCTATTTCGGAGCGCAACGGCCCCTCCTGGCGCATGGTAGTGGCGCTGGGCCCGCAGGTGAAGGCTTACGGCGTATTCCCAGGGGGCCAAAGCGGTAACCCCGGCTCGGCTCACTACGATGACATGATAGAAACGTGGCGCAAGGGCGAGCTGAACGAGTTGATTTTTCTGCAAAAGCCTGACGAGAAAAACCCACGCGTGAAAGCAGGTTTAGCGCTAAAGCCGTGAGGTAAGCGATATTAGAAGGACCACTAAGCACTCATTCAAAACCAGACCGTCATGCAGAGCGCAGCGAAGCATCTCGCGTGCGGTCGTTGCAGTGCTAACCTAGACCCAAAAGGCGGTCATGTTGAGCGGAGTCGAAGCATCTCTACCGCTGATGTCAGATTAGTATTGCAACGAAGCGGTAGAGATGCTTCGACTTGGCTCAGCATGACAATATCTTTTGCAGCTAAACACGCGAGATGCTTCGCGCCGCTCTGCATGACGGTCTGGCTTTGAATGAATAGGGCCATACTTACTCAAATAAGCTAGCGCTCTAACGACTCGGCAAACTCACGCAGCAGTGCTGCTACTTCCTGCGGCGCTTCCAGGGGCAGTAGGTGCCCAGCCCCTCCAATTATTTCCAGAGGCGTGTTGGGGGGCAAATGGGGCAGCGTTTCCAGACCGTGCAGCGACGGCGACATTACCGCATCAGCATCGCCGGCTATTACCACGGCGGGCACCGTAATCAGAGGCATTTGAGTTAGAATATTCTCGCGGCTGCCATGTAGTAACCACGCGTCCCAGGCAGCGTGGGTAGTGCGCAGATTGTCTTCAATGACCTGTGTCTGCAGTGCTTCCGACAGGGGCCGGGCCGTAATATGGGCCAGCGTGCGGGCCGCAGCGTGCGGGTTGCCGTAGGCGTGCAGGGAGGCTAAGCGCTCCTCGTCCGTCATGGGCTCGGGCGACGGCGGCGAGGGGGAGAGCAAGGCCAGCCCGCGCAGGCCTGCTGGTTGCTGAGCAGCAAAGGCAAGGGCAATTTTGCCCCCCATACTATGCCCCACCAGAATATAACTACTCAGGCCCTGCTCCCGGATGAACGCTCCTACCGCTTCGGCATACGCCTGCACCGAGTAGCCACCCGCCGGAGCCGGAGCACCGCCAAAGCCGCCTAAGTCGGGAGTCAGGCAGGTGTAGTCGGGGGCCAACGCGGCGGCTACGGCGGCCCACTCCCGGCCCGAGCCAGCCCAGTAGTGCAAACAAATAAAAGTGGGCGCAGCAGACGAAGGCATAAGGAGGCGTTTGAAACGTGTAGCCTACCTACGCAAACCCGCTTCGGAATGGTCAAAAATGCCCCCAGCGAGTAGCCTCCGTCCGCGGTTTATCCGGCCGCAACCAGCACGTCTGAAGCTGCTTCCGCACACGGCGCTTCGCCTAGGCCCAGCACTTCGCGGTGCAGATTGCCCCACTCGCGCAGGGAATGCAGCACCGGACAAAGCGTTTCGCCGTGGGCAGTGAGGCGATATTCTACCTTGGGCGGCACCTGCGCATACACGCGCCGATTCACGAGGCCGGCTTCTTCCAACTCCTTGAGCTGCTGGGCCAGCATCTTCTGCGTCACTTTCGGAATAAGGCGCTTCAGCTCGCCAAAGCGCAGGGTGCCATGCTCCGCCAGATACGAAAGGATAAACACTTTCCATTTGCCCCCCAGCACGTCGAGGGCGGCCGTGATGGGGCATATCGGCGAGTTCTTTGGCTTGGCTATCATTTTATTCAGTTGATTATCAGCAACAGTTTCTAAAAGGTACCTGCATTACTTTACGGTACCTACTTGACAAATGTATCCTATGGGCGAGACCTTTGCAAGCGCTGCCGACAGGCGGAAATGAGGCATCTGCGTCCCGGCAAATCCGGTGGGCAGCCAACATTTACTGCTCCCAGGTGGTTTGGCACGACGCGCTAGTGGGCTAAGCTTCACATTCGCTCTCATTCTTTTTAAAGTCAATCATTACCAGTTCTTATGTCGTCTTCCACCAAGCATCTTTTCACGCCCTTTCAAATGGGTGCTCTTTCTTTACCCAACCGCTTCGTAATGGCGCCCATGACGCGTAGCCGCGCCAAAAACGATGGCAACGTGCCCACCGATTCCACGGTGGAATACTACCGGCAGCGCGCGTCGGCGGGCCTTATTATTACCGAGGGCGCTCAGGTTTCGCCTCAGGGTGTTGGCTACGTTTTCACGCCCGGCATTCACTCTGCGGCTCAGGTAGCAGGCTGGAAGAAAGTAACCGACGCGGTACACGCCGAAGGCGGCCGTATTTTTATTCAGCTCTGGCACGTAGGCCGTATTTCGCACCCATTCTTCCATAATGGCGAGCTGCCGGTTGCGCCCTCAAGCGTGAAGCCGACCGACGTGAAGGCTTACACAGATAAAGGCATGGAGGAAATTCCGGCCCCGCGTGCCCTGGAGCTGAGCGAGATTGCCGGCGTAGTGAACGACTTCCGCCAGGCAGCCCAAAACGCGAAAGACGCGGGCTTCGATGGTGTGGAGATTCATGGCGCCAACGGCTACCTGCTCGACCAGTTCATCCAGGACGGCACCAACCAGCGCACCGACGAGTACGGCGGCAGCGTAGAAAACCGCGCCCGCTTTGTGCTGGAAGTAGTGCAGGCCACCGCCGACGTATTCGGTGCCGACCGCGTGGGCATCCGTTTGTCGCCCACCGGCAACGTGGGGGGCATTTCTGACTCCGACCGCCGTGGTACGTTCAGCTACGTGACGGAGCAGCTCAACAAGTTTGGCCTGGCGTATCTGCACGTCATTGAGGCGCTGCCCGGCCATGCGATGGCGGCCAAAAACGGACAGGAGCCGGTTGGTCCGCACTTGCGCAAAATCTTCGATGGCCCGTTCATTCTGAATGGCGGCTACACCCAGGAAACGGCCGAAGCCGCTTTGGAAAACAACGAAGCCGACCTGATTGCCTTCGGTATTCCGTTCATCGCCAACCCCGACCTGGTGGAGCGCTACGAGCAAGGCACGGCCCTCAACACGCCCGATCCGGCTACTTTTTACGGCGGCGACGATAATGGCTACATCGACTATCCTTCGTTGGAGGAAGCAGAAGCTACGGAAGCCTCACCCAAGCAGGACATCGTGAATTATTAAGCAGCGGCCCTGCCGATTTTGCTAAGAACCCCGCCCTGAAACATTCCAGGGCGGGGTTTTTTATGTTAAAATACTCCTTCTCTTGGCGGTCATGCAGAGCGGCGCGAAGCATCTCGCGTGTTTAGTGGGATTAGTAACCTCTCGTCAGCACGCGAGATGCTTCGCGCCGCTCTGCATGACCGCCAAGAGGGCTTATAGGTGTCTGGATATTAGCGTTTCTACCCAAGGTCCGATTCTGCGTAGACAGCAAACTCAACCTTATCACACTGCTCTGTTATGACCAAAAAAGCTTCTGCCCCTGCCCCAAACGCCAACACCAAAAAAGCGCCGACGCCGATTGATCATCCCACGGCCAAGGACATGAAGAAGCACGCGCAGAAGCTTCCTTACCCCGCCAAACAAGCCGATATGAAGCTCCAGCCCGGCATGAGCTTCTCCACTTACCGGGCCGCCAATAAGCTGGGGGGCAAAATTGCCCTCATCACCGGTGCCGACTCTGGTATCGGGCGGGCCGTGGCGGTGGCCTTTGCCATGGAAGGCGCCGACGTAGCCGTGCTCTACAATGAAAATGACGCCGACGCCGCCGAAACCCAGCGCCTAGTAGAAGCCCAGCAGCGCAAGTGCCTCCTGCTTCGCCTTGATGTGCGCGACCCCGAGCAGTGCCGCCAGGCCGTGCGCCGCACCCGCGCCGAGCTCGGTGGTTTGCATATTCTGGTGAATAACGCGGCCTACCAGATGGCCCAGGAAAAGTTTGAAGACATCAGCGAGGAGCAGATTCGCCGCACCTTCGATACCAATATTCTCGGCTATATCTGGATGGCCCAGGCGGCCTTGCCCCACATGGAAAGCGGCGACTGCATCATCAACACGGGCAGCATCGTGGGCCTTACCGGCAACCCCCTTCTCATCGATTATACCGCCACCAAGTCGGCTATTCATGCCTTCACCAAATCGCTGGCTACGCACCTGGGCGAGCGGAATATCCGGGTTAACTGCGTGGTGCCGGGCCCCGTCTGGACGCCCAACATTCCGGCTACCATGCCTTTAGAGGAAGTTGAGAAGTTTGGCTACGAAGTAGCGCTTCAGCGCCCCGGCCAGCCCGAGGAACTGGCCCCCGCTTATGTCTTGCTGGCTTCGCAGGACGGCTCTTTTATGACCGGCAGTCTGGTGCACGTTACGGGGGGCAAATTATCCAGCGACCAGTAGAAAATGTTTTGACGTAGCCAGAACGAGGTAGAGACACATAGTTGTGTCTCGTCGTTGAACAACAGGCAACGCGTCATTCAGGACTACAACTGAGGCTCAGCGGCACTAATGCCAATACTCCAACTATTGCGTCTCTACCTCACCTGAACAGTCCAAAGTATAGCTCAGCTAGCTTCCCAGATCAGCCTAGCTTTCTCCGGCCGGTGACGCACCCCCGCAGATGGCAACCATAAAATCAGCTCAACAGTAAGACAATAGTCGGAAGCAGGCATTAAATAACTGGCACAGCGGGAAGTTTTGGCTTCCAGGCAGTTTACTACCTGTAGCTTCCCTAATCAGCTGCTTTGCCATGACTTCTCCGCACTACCCCGACGGTACCGTACGTGCCCTGCTCGCCACCGAACTCGTAACCGAGGCTACCCGCACGGCTCTTCAGGAGCGCCTCGACGCGCCAGCCTACGAACCACAGTTTCTGGAGCCGGCCACGTATGATTTGCTGCGGGCTGTGGCCGCCTGCCTTTTCCCCCAGCCCGATCGCCCCGATGCCCCCATTGAGCTAGCCCCCGGCGTAGATCAGCGCCTCGCCGCCGGCCGCAGCGACGGTTGGCGCTACGACATAATGCCCCCGACCGCGAAGCGTACCGCATGGGTCTGGGGGGCATTAATCAAACTGCCCAAGCGGTGTTTCAGCAGGAATTTCGGGTGCTAACTTCCGATGAGCAAGCCAGCGTGCTTCAACTGGTACAGGAAGGCAAAGCGCCCGGCGAGGCGTGGGAAACAGTGCCCGCCGAACGGTTTTTCGAAGAAATGCTGGCCGAGCTAACGGAGCTTTATTACGCTCACCCCTTAGCTCAGGAAGAAATCGGGTACGTGGGCATGGCCGATGCCACCGGCTGGACCCGACTGGGCCTAAACGAGTTGGAGCCCCGCGAACCGGAAGCTATTTCGTCCCAGCCAGGTTTGTAAAAACGAGCTAACTCCCTCTAGAAGCGTGACTCTTTACCCTTTCTCAAGTTACGATTGAACACGCCGCGGCGTATTTCTCAAAGACCATTATGCCCGACGAAGAAGTAATAGAAGAAGGCGTGTTGAATCCGCTGAAGCAGGAAGTTCAGGATCCTTTGCTAAAGCAGATTATGCAGGAGTCGACATTTGAGCCTGAGCCCCAGCCCGCCGAAATTCCCCTGCCCACCGATGAGGTCGATTGCCTCGTTATCGGCACCGGAGCGGGCGGTGCGCCGCTGCTGGCGCGGCTGGCTATGGCCGGGTTGAAAGTGGTAGCGCTGGAGGCCGGCCCCTGGCACGACCCCAAAACTGATTTTGCCACCGATGAGAAAGCCCAGGAATTTCTTTTCTGGAACGACGAGCGCCTTTCGGCAGGCAAAGACCCCGTGGCCTTCGGCAAAAACAACTCCGGCACCGGCGTCGGCGGCTCTACCCTACACTACACCGCTTACACGCCCCGCGCCCACCCCGACGACCTCCACTTAAACCGCGACTTTGGCGTGGGCGTCGACTGGCCGTTTGGCTACGAGGAGCTAGAGTCTTACTATGAGGAGCTAGAGCATTTTCTGGGCATTTCTGGCCCGACGCCTTACCCCTGGGGCCCCACGCGCCGCCGCGGCTATCCGCTGGCCCCGCTGCCGCTCAATGGGGCCGCGCAGCTGATGGAGCGAGCTTGTCAACAGCTTGGCATCCAGACTTCTCCCGCAGCCAACGCGGCCTTGTCTGCGCGCTATTATCAGGAGGGCGTGGGCTGGCGCGAGGCCTGCACCAACCGCGGCTTCTGCCAGGCCGGGTGCAGTACCGGGGCCAAAGCCAGCATGGACGTCACGTTTCTGCCCCTGGCCGTAGCCCACGGCGCCGAAATTCGCCCTAATTGCTTCGTAACGGAAATTGAGCGCGACGAGCAAGGCCGCGTAACGGGCGTGGTGTACGAGCACAACGGCATCACTCAGCGCCAGCAGTGCCGCCATTTGTTTATATGCGCTGGCGCCGTTGAAACGCCGCGTTTGTTGCTGCTGAATGAGTTGGCGCTGAGCAGCGGCCACGTGGGGCGCAACTTTATGGCCCACCCCGGCGTGCAGGTGTGGGGCACTTTCCCCGAGGACATCCGACCCTACAAAGGCATTCCTGGGGGGCTTATTTCCGAGGATACCCACCGCCCGCCGGACGCCGATTTTGCGGGCGGCTATCTGTTGCAAAGCATTGGCATGATGCCCGTTACGTTTGCCGGCCAGGTAGTGCGGGAGCGCAAGCTCTGGGGGGCAAAATTGCGCGAGTATATGCGCAACTACAACCACATTGCCGGCATCAACATCCTGGGCGACTGCCTGCCCCACGCCGACAATTTTCTGGAGTTGGCCGAGGAAAAAGACGCTCGCGGCCTGCCCAAGCCCCGCCTGCACTTCACCAACCACGAAAACGAAATCCGCATGAACCGCCACGCCGAGCAGCTCATGCGCCGCATCTGGGAAACGGCCGGCGCCACCGATATCTGGGCGTTTCCGCGCTCGGCCCACGTGATCGGTACTGCCCGCATGGGCCTTTCCGGCGACGATGCCGTGGTAAACTCCGACGGTCGCGCCTTCGACGTGCCCAACTTATATATCTGCGACAACTCCGTGTTTCCAAGCGCCCTAAGCGTCAATCCAGCCTTGACTATTATGGCTCTCAGCCTGCGCACCGCCGATAAGTTTTTGGAAAGCGAAAGAAGAAGAGACAATTGAACAACAAACTCCCCTCCTCAGATGAGGAGGGGAGTTTTCGTTCTACCAGCAGCAACTCATCATGGCTAAAGGATTTCTAACGCACATCATAGATAAGTTCGGTAACGGCGGCTACGAGGGCGACCAATATGGTGGGGCCGGCGGCCACGACGGTAGCGGCCTGCCCACCGGCACGCCCGGCAACTTCATGTTTGCCACCGGCATCGAGTGCTCATACCCCACCATCGATAACGGCCGCACCCGCCGCGACTTGCTGGCCGAATGTGGGCACTACGACAACTGGCAAAAAGACTTACAGCTCGTCAAAGACTTGGGCCTTAAAGTACTGCGCTACGGCCTGCCCTACTACAGCATGCATAAAGGCCCTGGCCGCTACGACTGGGAATTTGCCGATCAGGTGATGGCCGAAATGCAGCGCCTGGGCATCACGCCTATTCTGGACTTACTGCATTTCGGCGTGCCCGACTGGCTGGGCAACTTCCAGAACCCCGAGTTGCCCGTCCATTTTGCCGCTTTTGCCGGGGCCGTAGCCAAGCGCTACCCTTGGGTGCGCTACTACACGCCCATCAACGAAATATTCGTCACAGCCCGCATGAGCGCGAAGGATGGAGCCTGGAATGAGCAGCTGCGCACCGATAAAGGCTTCGTAACGGCCATGAAGCACCTGGTGGCCGCCAGCATCATGGCCAACCAGAAAATTGCCGAGCAGCGCCCCGACTGCATTATCGTGCAGAGCGAATCGGCGGAGTATATCCACGAGCTGAGAGCAAGCCCGTGCTCCCAGATTAAGCTCGATAACAAGCTGCGCTTTCTGGCCCTTGACCTCCTCTACGCCCACCACCCCGACGCCGACGTGCTCACGTATCTGCTCGATAACGGCCTGACTCGCAAGGAGTACGATTGGTTTATGGCCGGTGAGCCGCCCGGCTACCAGATTATGGGCAACGACTACTACGGCCGCAACGAGAAGATTATTCTGCCCTCTGGCGAAATCTGCACCAGCGTGGATGTGCTGGGCTGGTACAATATCACGCTGGAGTACTACAGCCGCTACCGCAAGCCCGTGATGCACACCGAAACCAATGTTTTTGAGGCCAAGGATGCCCCTACCTGGCTCTGGAAACAGTGGGTCAATATTCTCAGAATGCGGGAAGAAGGCGTGCCGGTGCTAGGCTTCACTTGGTATTCCCTCATCGACCAAGTAGATTGGGACATTGGCCTGACGCGCAAAGTGGGCACCGTGAACGCCTGCGGCCTCTACGACCTCGACCGCAACCCACGCCCCGTGGCGGCGGCCTACCGGCAGCTACTCCAAGAGTACGGCCAGATTACGATTGTGCCCCACGGCGAAATGTTCGTAATCACCCCAAAACCAGCCACGTTGAAAGTAGAGATATAATAGAAACCGAGCTTACAAGACCGTCATGCAGAGCGGCAGCGAAGCATGACAGCCTTAAGGTTTTGAGAGGCTCTACGCTTGATTATGTAATAGGCTTATAAGCAACAAAATAGCAGCTTCTGGAAAGCAACGGTTCGATTAAGAATGGCATCTTTTATATAAATGCTTAGATTTTCTTAATATCGCAAACCCGAAATTCTTCCACTTTCCAGCCTCCTCTATTTATGCTTTCAACGAGACGATTTATTCCTAGCCTGCTATTGGGTTTGGGGGGCTTTTTTGCCCTGAATTCCTGTAGTCAGAAAACTACGTCGGGGGTAGCCGGCGACACAAATGCCCCCAGTCCACGCAGGCTACAGAGGTAGCGAAAGTAGCTACCTACCAAGTGCCCGTGGAATATTACACCCTGGACAACGGCTTGAAAGTGGTACTCTCGCCCGACAAAACGGCGCCGGTGGCCACCATCGCGGCCTATTATAATATCGGCTTTCGCATAGAGCCCCGCAACCGCACCGGCTTTGCGCACTTGTTTGAGCACATGATGTTTCAGGGCTCCAATAACCTGGGCAAGATGGAGTTTATTCAGGTGGTGCAGAAGAATGGTGGCATCCTGAACGGCTCCACCCGCTTCGACTTCACCAACTACTTCGAAATCGTGCCCGCCCACAAGCTCGAAACCATGCTGTGGGCCGAAGCCGACCGCATGCGCGGCCTCAACATCACCCAGGAAAACTTGACCAATCAGCAGGGCGTGGTGAAAAACGAGGTGAAGGTGAACGTGCTCAATCAGCCCTACGGCGGCTTTCCGTGGCTGGACATGCCCCAGTACGCCAACAAAAACTGGCACAATGCTCACAACTTCTACGGCGACCTGAAAGACCTTGACGCGGCCAACCTGGAGGATGTGCAGTCTTTCTTTAAGACCTTTTACGCGCCCAACAACGCGGCGCTGGTCGTAGTCGGCGACTTCAATCCTGCCGAGGCAAAAACCTGGATCAAGAAGTACTTCGAGAACATTCCGAAGTCAACATTGCCCCCAAAGTAGATCTGACGGAGCCCCGCCAGGAAAAGGAGCAGCGCTTCAGCAAAGACGACAAGCTGGCCACTAAGCCTGCCCTGGCTTTTGCCTACCACATGCCCGACAAAAACACGCCGGAGTACTACGCCATGGGCCTGCTCGACCAGATTCTGTTGCAGGGCAACGACAGCCGCTTGTATCAGGCTTTGGTGCAGGAGCGCGGCTACACCGGCTCGGTGAGCGGCGGCATCAACTCGGGCCTGGGCAACATGTTCAACTACAACGGCCCTATGCTTTGGGACGGCAGCCTGGTGTACGACAAAACGGTATCGGCCGACTCAGTGGTAGCCGTGCTGGACCGCGAGATTCAGAAGCTCGACAAGGAAGGCGTAAGTCAGGAGCTGCTGGACTTGGCCATTGTGAAGATGCGCTCCGACCTCTATGATCAGGTAAGTCAGCTCTACGGCTTCGGCAAGGCCGATCTGCTGGCTACGTTCGCCCTGTTTGAGAATGACCCCAAGCGCATCAACCAGCTGGAAACCGAGTTTCGGAAAGTAACGCCGGAGCTGATGCAGAAGACCCTCCGCGAATACCTGCGCCCCACCAACCGCACGATTCTGACTATCAATCCATTGGCTAAAAGCTAGTGGTTCATAAGGCTTTCACTTGGTGATTCATTCCTTGACAACTCCCATGAAAAATATAGTTATTGGCCTGCTGAGCGTTGCCTATGCCCTCGGCACTCCGGCGTTGGCCCAAAAAGAAACCCCACCCGCCGGCGGCACTCCCCGCGACTTCACTTTGCCCCTAAGACGGAATTTACCCTGGATAATGGTCTGCAAGCCACCCTGGTGCCCTACGGCGAGATTCCGAAAGTAACGGTGAGCATGATTGTGCAAGTAGGCAACGTGCACGAGGCGCCCAACGAAAACGGCCTGGCCGACATCGTTGGGCGCCTGATGCGGGAAGGCACTACCACGCTCTCCGCCAAGCAGATATCGGAGAAAGTAGCCCGTATGGGTGGTTCGCTCAGCGTATCGGTGGGGCCAAATCAGACCTTTATCACTGGTTCAGTGCTATCCGAATACGGCCCGGAACTGGTGAACCTGATGGCTGATGTGGTGCAAAACCCCGCATTCCCGCCTTCTGAGATTGAGCGCATCAAAAACGACTTTAAGCGTGAGAACAACCTTTCTCGCTCCCAGCCAGGCACTCAGGCTCGCACGAAGTTCACGATGGCCATGTACAAAGGCCACCCCTACGGACGCGACATTCCCACCGACGCCGAAGTAAACGCTTACGGCCCGGAGCAGGTGCGCGACTTTTACACCAAGCAGTTTGGGGCCCAGCGCACGGCCGTATACGCCGCCGGCAAGTTTGACGAAAAGGCTATGCGCGAGGCGGTTACATCTTCGCTAAGCAACTGGACCAAAGGCCCCGCTCCGCGCATTGAGATTGCCAAGCCCATCACCAAAACCGACCTGATGGTGCAGGACCGGCCCGGCGCGCCCCAATCTACGCTAGTTATCGGCTTGCCCGTCGTTGACCCTACGCACCCCGATTTCACGCGCCTCCGTGTGATGAATTCCCTGCTGGGGGGCTCTTTTGGCTCACGTATCACCAGCAATATCCGCGAGAATAAAGGTTACACCTACTCGCCTTCCAGCAGCATAAATGCCCGCTACCGCGTGGGTGAGTGGACCGAAGTGGCCGACGTAACGACGGAGCACACGGGTAACTCGCTCAAGGAAATTGTTTACGAAATAGATCGTTTGCAAAAAGAAGCGCCCACGGAAGCTGAATTGGAAGGCATCAAAAACTACGAGGCCGGCCTGTTTGTGCTGCGCAACTCCACTCCGGCCGGCATTATCGGTCAGCTCAGCTTCCTCGATTTGCACGGCCTCCCCGACAGCTACCTCACCAACCAAGTGAAAGAGATTCACGCCATTACTCCGAAAGAGGTGCAGGATGCGGCCAAGAAATACGTCCGCCCCGATGAGATGACCATCGTGGTAGTAGGCGATAAAAAGGTGATTGAGCCGCAGTTGAAGAAGTTTCAGGCGGAGCGCAAGAAGTCGCTTTAATACGCTTTCCACATTTTAGTAAGAAGGGACTGGCCAGCAGGTCAGTCCCTTCTTGTTTTAGGCTCTAAAATCAGAGTAAACTTTTTTCGTCGTCTTGCTGTATCTTTGCTCAGCTACTTATCCAGAAAGACCGAGGGACTGGGCCCTACGACGTCTTGGCAACCTGAGTAAAACAAGGTGCCAACTCCCATTTTGCCCCCCACGGGCAGAAGAAGATAAGTGCGGAGCCCGCGTTGCGAGGTTCTCTTTCTGGATAAGCAGCGCTAAAAACGCCTTTTTCCAAAGGAGACCTTATGAAAACGACTCGCCCCGCCTCCCCCCTCTACGACATTCTCCAACAGCGCATTCTGGTGCTCGATGGCGCCATGGGCACCATGATTCAGCGCCATCCGCTGACGGAGGAGGACTTCCGGGGCACGCGCTTCGCCGATCATCCCAAGCCCTTGCGCGGCAACAACGACCTGCTCAGCCTGACCAGACCGGATATTATCCGCGGTATTCACGCTGAATATTTCGCCGCCGGGGCCGACATGGTGGAAACCAACACCTTCAGCGGCACTACCATCGCCCAGGCCGACTATGGGTTGGAGCATTTGGCCTACGAGCTCAACTACGAGTCGGCGCGGATTGCGAAAGAAGTTGCCGACGAGTTTACGGCCCGCGAGCCGCATAAGCCGCGCTTCGTAGCTGGTGCCATCGGGCCCACCAATCGTACTGCTTCCCTCTCACCCGACGTGAACCGCCCCGGCTTCCGCGCCGTGACCTTCGATGAGCTGGCAACGGCTTACCACGAGCAGGTGCGCGGCCTGGTGGAAGGTGGCTCCGACACGCTGCTGATTGAAACCATCTTCGATACGCTGAATGCCAAAGCGGCTCTGTATGCCGTGCAGAAATTCTTCGACGAAGGCGGTCGGGTTGTGCCGGTCATGATTTCGGGCACCATTACGGATGCCTCGGGCCGTACGCTTTCGGGGCAGACGGTGGAAGCTTTCTGGAACTCTATCAGTCACTTGCCGCTGCTGAGCGTGGGTTTGAACTGCGCCCTTGGGGCTGATCAGCTGCACGTATATGTGAAGGAGCTGAGCCGCATTGCTGATGTGCACGTGTCGGCTTATCCGAATGCTGGTTTGCCTAATGCTTTTGGGGGCTACGATGAGTCGGCCCAGGAATTTGCGGCCGTAGTGGAGAATTACCTGAAAGAGGGCATCGTGACGGTGGCCGGTGGTTGTTGTGGCACCACGCCTCAGCACATTGCCGAGCTAGCGAAGCTGGCCGAGAAATACCAGCCGCGCCAGCTACCCAATTTGCCCCCACAACGCGCTTGTCGGGCTTAGAGCCATTCGACATCACGCCCAACAGCCTGTTCGTAAACGTGGGCGAGCGGTGCAACGTGACCGGCTCTCGCGCTTTCGCCCGCCTCATTCGCACCGGCGCCTACGAGCAGGCCCTGCAAGTTGCCCGCGACCAAGTGGAAGGCGGCGCCCAGGTCCTCGACGTGAACATGGATGAAGGCATGCTCGACTCGGAGCAGGCCATGACTACTTTCCTCAACCTGATTGCCTCCGAGCCCGACATTTCGCGCGTGCCGGTGATGATTGACTCCTCGAAGTGGAGCGTGCTGGAAGCTGGCCTGAAATGCGTGCAAGGCAAGAGCATCGTCAATTCGATTTCCCTGAAAGAAGGCGAGGAAGTATTCAAGGAGCGCGCCCGCACCGTGCGCCAGTACGGCGCGGCAATGGTGGTGATGGCCTTCGACGAAAATGGCCAGGCCGACTCTTTGGAGCGGCGCATCGAAATCTGTCAGCGCAGCTACGACATTCTGGTAAATGAAGTGGGCTTCCCGGCCGAAGACATCATCTTTGACCCCAACATCCTGACCGTGGGCACCGGCATGGAAGAGCACCGCAACTACGCCCTGGACTTTATTGAGGCCGTGCGGTGGATTAAAGCCAACCTGCCCGGCGCCCTCACCAGTGGCGGCGTCAGCAACATCAGCTTCTCCTACCGCGGCAACGACGTGGTGCGCGAAGCCATGCACACGTCTTTCCTCTACCACGCCATTCGCGCCGGCCTGGACATGGGCATCGTAAACCCTAGCCAGCTAGGCGTATACGACGAGATTCCGAAAGATCTGCTGGAGTTGGTAGAAGACGTGCTGCTCAACCGCCGCCCCGACGCCACTGAGCGCCTCGTCGACTTTGCCGAAACGGTAAAGCAGAAAGACAAGGTAGAAGTAGTGGCCGATGCCTGGCGCAGCCTGCCCGTGGCCGAACGCCTGCAGCACGCTTTGGTACGCGGCATCACTGAGTTTATCGACGAAGACACCGAGGAAGTGCGTCAGCAAGTAGGCCGACCGCTGGAGGTGATTGAAGGGCCGCTCATGGCTGGTATGAACGTGGTGGGTGACCTGTTTGGCGCCGGCAAAATGTTCCTGCCCCAGGTAGTGAAATCGGCTCGCGTGATGAAGAAGGCGGTGGCGTATCTGGAGCCGTATCTGCTGGCCGATAAGCAAGGCTCGGAGCGCCAAACGGCCGGTAAGATTCTGCTGGCTACAGTGAAAGGCGACGTGCATGACATCGGCAAGAACATCGTGGGCGTAGTGCTGGCCTGCAACAACTTCGATATCGTGGACCTGGGCGTGATGGTGCCGCTGGAGCGCATTCTGGACGAGGCCGTGAAGCAAAACGTGGACGTAATCGGCCTGAGCGGCTTGATTACGCCCAGCCTCGATGAGATGGTGTACGTGGCTCAGGAGATGGAAAAGCGCGGCCTGAAAACCCCGCTGCTCATTGGTGGCGCTACCACTTCGCGCCTGCACGCGGCCGTAAAAGTGGCCCCCAACTACTCCGGGCCGATGGTGCACGTACACGACGCATCCCGCTCGGTAGGCGTGGCGGCTAGTCTGCTCGGCTCCAGCGCCGAAACCTACGCCAAAACGGTGCGCGACGAATACACCGCCCTGCGCACTGATTACGCGGCCCGGCAGCGGGAGAAGAGCTACCTGACCATTGAAGCGGCCCGCGAAAATCAATTCAAGGCCGACTGGGAAACCGCGCCCATCACCAAGCCGACTTTCCTGGGCACGAAAGTGCTGGATAATTACCCGCTGGCCGAGCTGGCCGAATACATCGACTGGACGCCTTTCTTTCACACCTGGGAGCTGAAAGGCCGCTACCCACGCATTTTGGAAGACGAAAACCTGGGCGAAGCGGCTACCAAGCTGTTTGCCGATGCGCAGGCTTTGCTTCAGAAAGTTATCAGCGAAAACCTGCTCACGGCCCGTGCCGTGGTCGGTTTCTGGCCCGCCAACACCGTTGGCTACGATACCATTGAAGTCTACGCCGATGACACACGCGAACAGGTATCGACCGAGTTTTTCACCTTGCGCCAGCAGGGCGAAAAAGGCCCCCGCATTCCCAACCTCGCTTTCTCCGACTTTTTGGCCCCCAAAGAATCGGGCCGCCAGGATTACATCGGCGGCTTTGCCGTAACGGCGGGCCTGGGCATAGAAAAGCTCATCGAAAAGTTCGAAGCCGACCACGACGACTACTCCAGCATTATGATTAAGGCGCTGGCCGACCGCTTGGCAGAGGCCTTTGCCGAGCGCCTGCACCAGCGTGTGCGAGAGGAGTTCTGGGGCTATTCGGCCGACGAGAAGCTGACCAAGGAAGAGCTTATTCAGGAGAAGTACCGCGGCGTGCGGCCAGCCCCCGGCTACCCTGGCTGCCCCGACCACACCGAGAAAATCACGCTGTTTCAGCTGCTCGACGCCGACCAGCAAACCGGTATCCGGCTCACCGAAAATCTGGCCATGTACCCGGCTTCCTCGGTCAGCGGCCTCTACTACGCCCACCCCGATTCGCGCTACTTTGGCCTGGGCAAAATAGCCCGCGACCAGGTAGAGGACATTGCCCAGCGCAAAAACATGCCCATTGCGGAGCTGGAGCGCTGGCTCTCTCCAAACCTAAATTATAACCCAACCAGCGTACCCGTAACGGCGCTGTAAGAACGACCAACTCCCATCCTTAGCAAGGAGGGGACGCGGCGCCGCCGCCGCTGGGGTGGTGGAGACGTTGTTTAGTTGTTAAATTGTTTGATAAAAAGCCCCCAGAACGTCATGCAGAGCGGCAGCGAAGCATCTCGCGTGCTTAGTGGGATTAGCAATCAGACGTCAGCACGCGAGATGCTTCGTGACCTCAGCATGACCACCCTTTAAACAACATCAGCAACGAGCCAACCACCCCCGTTTCCGCTGCGCGAAAACATCCCCTCCTTGGTAAGGAGGGGAGCTTATTTACTACCACAACTACTCACCAGCCCGCTGCTGGTGTTCTATATGAAAGTAACTGACCACCTGATCAAAGCCGACGGCAAAACGCTGTTTTCCTTCGAGGTTTTGCCCCCCAGAAAGGGCGAGAACATCCAGAACCTGTTCAGCAACATTGAGCCGCTGATGGAGTTCAAGCCGCCGTTTATTGACGTGACCTACCACCGCGAGGAGTACGTGTACCGCAAGCAGCCCAACGGCTTTCTGGAGCGTAAAACCGTGCGCAAGCGGCCCGGCACGGTAGGGATTTGTGCGGCCATCAAAAACCGCTTTGATGTGGACACGGTACCGCACCTGACCTGCGGCGGCTTCTCCAAAGAGGAGACCGAGAACGCGCTGATTGACCTGCACTTTTTGGGCATCGACAATGTGCTGGCTTTGCGCGGCGACCCGATAAAGTCGGAGCCGCACTTTATTCCGGAGCCCGACGGCCACGCCTACGCCAGTGACCTGATTGAACAGGTATCTTGCATGAACAAAGGCCGGTATCTGGATGATGAGCAGGAAGATACGTTTCCGACCGACTTCTGCATCGGTACGGCGGGCTACCCGGAAAAGCACTTCGAGGCACCCAACTACGGCTCCGATATTCGCTTTCTGAAGCAGAAAATGGACCGCGGCGCCGAGTACATCGTCACGCAGATGTTTTTTGACAATGAGCAGTTTTTCAACTTCGAAAAGCGCTGCCGGGCGGCGGGCATTACGGCGCCCATCATTCCGGGCCTGAAGCCGATGACCACTAAAAGCCAGCTCACGATGCTGCCGCGCACGTTTTTCCTTAACATTCCGGAAGAGCTGGCCGAGGCTATAAGCCAGTGCCGCGACAACGAGGATGCGCGCCGCATCGGCATTGAGTGGTGCATCAACCAGAGCCGCGAATTGATGGCCCACGGCGTGCCTTGTCTGCACTATTATTCTATGGGCAAGTCGGAGTCGATTCGGCGCGTGGCGAAGGAGTTGTTTTGAACAAAAAGCGCGTGTGGGACAACATTAGTAAATAAAACAGTGGTCATACAGAGCGGTAGCGAAGCATCTCGCGTGCTGATGCTGGAGAAGTAAATCAATTAAAGAAAACGTCATGCTGAGCTTGTCGAAGCATCTCTACTGGTTGGTAATTCCAACGAAGCGGGAGAGATGCTTCGACAAGCTCAGCACGCGAGATGCTTCGCTACCGCTCTGCATGACGGCCATCTTATAACAGGCGCTGAAATTCATAAAATCTCCCTGCCGAATCAATAGTCATAACACGTCGCTGCCTTATCTGCGTATATTCTAATTCACAATCTCTGGCTGAAAAAATGACTACGCTCGATGATCTGTTTGCCAGGTTGCAGGAAGCCGAAGTGCCAGCGGAGATTGAAGCGTTGCAGAGCGGCATCTGGCAGATTTGGCTGACCACCCACGACCATGCCCTGGATAAGCATCTGGAGGCCGGTATGCGGGCCCTTTCGGCCGGCGACTACACCCGCGCCATTGCCGACTTTACATACCTGATCGATCACCGACCGGAGTTTGCTGAGGGCTGGAACAAGCGCGCCACGGCCTACTACATGCGGGGCGAGTACCGCGCCTCCTTGCTGGATATTGCCGAAACGCTGCGCCGTGAGCCCCGCCATTTTGGGGCCCTTTCCGGCTGGGTGGCCATGCTGCGCATGCTGGGCGAAGACCGGAGCGCCCTGCGCGTGCTGCGCCGCCTGGCCAAAATCTGTCCGCACTTTCCGGGTTTGCAAAGCCAGCTGCGCGACCTGCGCGACCGCACCGACGAGGACTACTAGGTAGCCATTTAATGCTGGGGGGCTTTTTCGGTCTGAAATCAGGCTAGCCTGAATATCCAACTGGGCGGTGGTTGCGTACACGCCACTATGAAATCAGCCACTCCGTTTCCACTCTCCCTGGCACCTGTTGCGGGCCTGTCTTTTGTCTGCCTTTTCCTGCTTAGCGGCTGCGACACCACGCCCCGCGAACGGCAGGAAATTGTGCGTCAGGAAGCCCGCAAGCTTGATACGCTGGCCGACCGCGCCGGCGACCGCATCGACCGTGCCAGCGACCGCGCCGGCGACTACACTGCCTCCGCCCGCGCCCGCAATCGTCAGCCCCTGGACCCCGCCGCCGAGGCCACCTTTGCCACCGAGCTGCTGGGCACCTATGCAGCCATCGGCCAGCTTACCCCGCAGACTATTGAGCCGGCTTACACCCAGCTACTTCGCCAAACCCGCGCTAAGCGCCGCCAGTGGACCCAGCGCGACTGGGACTACGCTACCAGCATTTATCGCCGCCTGAATGATCGTCTTAAAGCGGTGCGCCTGGATGTAGTCGGACGTGATGAGCTGCGCATTCGGGGCCTGCAAGCGGAGTTTGTAGCTATGGAAGCGGGCCGCGACATCAAGGATCTGGGCCAAGCCGTGAAGGAGTAGCTTTTTGGCGCGTAGCTACGTCGGGCACACTGCTGTTGGGTTACGTTGTATCATAAGAAAAAGCCCCCCATGTTGTACATGGGGGGCTTTTTAGTGTATTTTTAAATATTCATGAAGCCAAGCGCAAAATCACTGATCTACTGCCAGTTGAAGTGATGCCTTACCGCTCTGTTTTCCGGATTTGCAGCGATTCGCGAGGTCTGTTTTCGCTTTATTTATTCTGTCTAGCCGCACCTGTTTCCTATGACCACTGCATCGTCTTCCGCTTCGCCTGTGCTCTCCGATATTGAGCAGTTTAGCTCCCTGTTGGAGCGGCATGGGGTTCATACTGCCCTCCAATACCTGAACAGCCGCACCTCGCACCGCTATACCGGCATTTTTCGCTTCGATGGCGACCAGTTGCGCAACGTGGCCCTCTACGACCGGCGCGACCCCGTGAATGTGGTGCACGGCCCCGATGCTCCCCTCGAGGCCTCTTATTGCATCTTACTAACCCGGCAGCAGTCGCCCTTAGAAATCACGGATGCCGCCACTGACCCGCGCCTCAGTCACCTGATTAACAAGCCCGTGCAGTCTTACTGTGGGGTCCTGATTCGGGATAACGAGGGCAGGCCATTCGGCTCGCTTTGCCACTTTGATACGCAGCGCTGCCAGGAGCGCACCACCGATTTGCCGCTGATGGAAGCCGCCGCCGATCTGCTCTACAACCACCTGCACCCCACCGACGCCAAGTAGTCGTTCAGCCTCACGCACTGCTTTCCGGCCACAGCAAGCCGACTTTTAGCTTTGCGCTTTGTGTCAGAAAGCAATAGTGGCGCGTAGCCGCATGGCCGGACGGTGCATGGTTGTGGTTTCCTGATAGGTAAAGTCTGGACTGCCGTTGAGGTTGTCCCGGCTCGTCGTTTCGTCGCGGGCGCGCAGCACGTCGTAGTAGATTTCCGGGCTCAGGTAGAAGCTTTTATACACCCTGATTTTGGCCCCCAAGCCGGCGTTCAGACCAAGGCCGTTGGAGGTGCGGGTTTCCGTAACATCCAGGCAGCCGCACCTCCCACCCGTAAGGTCGCCGGTGGAGGTGTAGCGCCGGTAATACAGGTCAGTGAAGACGTAGAGCCAGTCGTATTTTTTCAGCGGCGCGTACTGAGCGCCCAGCTTTACTTGCAGCTCCTTGTCGGTTATATCGCTCGTCAGGCAGTCGGCGCAATAATCGTAGTTCGGCTTCACGGTGCCCTGGCTAAAATTGCCCCCCAGCCGCACCCCAAACCGCGTGGGAGTATAGCGTAAGAACACGCCGGAAACCCACTGAGCGGGATTGTTTGCAGGAGAATTGGCGTAGCGGTGGCCGTTGCCGGAAGGATTGTAGTTTACGACTTCGATGCCGGCCTCATAGGCGCGTTTGGTCTGGTTCTGCGCCTGGGCAAACTGGCCTGCGGCCAATAAAAACACTGCTAGGGGTAGCGTCTTAAGCATAATTACAGACATGGGAATGAGGAGGAAGAGAAACCGGGCAGGCGCTGAGCCGTAGCTGCCTGGTACCAAATTGCACTTCGGTGCCTAGCTGACTCTGGGGCGATGAGGCCTGTGGGCCGGCAAATGGTTGCAAACCTCCACCATGATGCTGCGCACGGGTTTTGTACCGGCTAAGTCATTCTCATTCTGATTTCATGTTCGTTTCCAAGTTATTGCTGCGGCTGTTTCTGCTGCTTCCCGTCACTGCTGCCCTGGCGCAGGCGCCGCTTATCGAAACTGCCGAAACCGTGCCCGCCGCCGATCAGTGGCTACAGCCCGGCGACCGGCTGCAAGTGCGTCTGAAAGGCCAGCCGGGCGCAACGGCTACGTTTCTGGGGGCAAATTGATGACCGAAATGCCCCCTACGCTCACCAATGGCCAGCTTGGCATTTATCAAGGCACCTACGTGGTGCAGCCCGGCGATACGCTACCGGATCGGCCCATCGCCTTTGAGCTGCTCACTCCCGACAGTATGCTCACCGTGGCTTTCAGCCAGAACAAAGTGCGTTTTCTAAACCAAAATGCCCCCCAGCTGGCCGTTACGAAGGGCCCCTTGGCTTACCTGAACTATGGCCTGGGTGAGGACCGCCTGGGCGGGGCCAAGATGGGCTACCTCGACTCGTTGGTGGTACTGCACATTACGGGCAAGGTTGGCAACCAGTATCGGGTGCGGCTGGCCGAAAACCAGACCGCCTGGGTGCCTGAGAACAACGTGCGTTTTTTGCCCCCCGGCGGCTTTGCGCCCGCCTCGCTTACTGGCTCCTGGATCGTGCAGGGCGATTCGCTCTACGACTATGTGCGCGTGCCCCTCACCGAGCGCCTGCCCTACCGCTCCCAAGTTCTCACCGAACCTAGTCGCTTGGTCATCGACGTATTCGGGGCTACCTCCAACACCAACTGGATAACCCAGCGCGCCGGCTTGCAGGCCCTCGGCGATGTGCATTATGAGCAGGTGCAGCCCGACGTATTTCGGCTTGTGCTGCATTTGCGCCACCGCCAAAGCTGGGGCTACGGCATTGGTTACCAGAATAATGTGCTGACCGTTCGCGTAAAACGCCCCCCAGCTAAGATGAGTCTGCGCGGCCTGACCGTAGCCGTGGATGCCGGCCACGGCGGCCCCAATACCGGGGCCGTAGGGGCCAGCGGCGCCCGCGAAAAAGACCTCACTTTAGCTATTGCCCAACGTTTGCAGCGGGCCCTAGAGCGCAAAGGCGCCCGCGTGCTGATGACCCGCGACGCCGACGTGAGCGTAGACAACGGCGACAGAATTCTGCGCCTGCGCCAGTCCAACCCCGATTTGCTGGTCAGTATTCACGTCAACTCCTCGGGTAACAAGGCTGTACGGGGCACCAGCACCTACTACCGCTACGTAGCGTTTCGGCCTCTATCAACAGCGCTGTACACTGAAATGCTGGCTACGGGCCTGCCGGGCTTTGGCAACGTGGGCAGCTTCAATTTTGGCCTAAATGGCCCAACCGAATACCCGAATGCCTTGGTAGAAACGGCCTTCGTTTCAAACCCTGAGGATGAGCGCCTTCTCACCTCACCTGATTTTCAGCAGCAGATGGCCGAAAGTATGGTCCGGGGCTGGCAAATTTTCTGCGGGCTAGTCGGCAGCCCGGTTTGCGCGGCTGGCTGAGTCGCAAGCCCGCTGAGCAGTAGGCTACGGCTGTTAGCTATAGTTGTTTAGCAACATTTATAGCTTTTAGGTTGATAATCTGAAACAAAAGCTTCTACCTTCCTGATTCTCAATGCAAGAGACGCATCTGCAGCCTCTGCCCTGCCCCAGCTCTCTCCCGTTCACCTATTTCCCACCACTCTTTTATTACTGCATGGCAACCTCTACCTCATGGCTGGATCGCAGCCGTACCATTGCCGGGCCGGGCTTCAACCGCTGGCTTATTCCGCCGGCGGCCCTCGCCATTCATCTTGCCATCGGGCAGGCCTACGCCTTCAGCGTATTCAAAAAGCCAATGGGAGCCCTTATCAGTGGAGATGTGAACGCCCCGGCTCCTAGCGACTGGACACCCGGCCAGCTCGCGGTCATTTTCTCCATTGCCATCGTGCTCCTGGGTTTGTCGGCGGCGGTGTTTGGCAAATGGCTGGAGCGAGTTGGGCCGCGCAAGGCGATGCTGGCTTCGGCTTTATGCTTTAGCGGCGGCTTCTTTATTTCGGCCCTGGGCGTATCCATACACAACATCTGGCTGGTGTACTTCGGCTATGGCTTTGTGGGCGGCATCGGACTGGGCATCGGATACATTTCACCGGTAAGTACGCTAATCAAGTGGTTTCCCGACAGGCCGGGCGTAGCTACGGGCATGGCTATTATGGGCTTTGGCGGCGGCGCCATGATCGGCTCGCCCCTGGCCGTAGCGCTGATGGCTTATTTCAAAGATTCGGCCCCCATGGGCGTAGCGCCTACCATGCTCACGATGGGAGCTATTTACCTGGTTTTCATGATGTTTGGGGTGTTCACAATTCGGGTACCAGCCGAAGGCTGGAAACCGGAAGGCTATGTGCCCAACACTCAGCATTCAACGCTTATTACGGCGGCCAACGTGGATGCCGACACGGCCATCAAAACCCCGCAGTTCTGGCTGCTATGGGTGGTACTGGTTACGAATGTAACGGCTGGTATCGGGGTGCTCGAAACAGCCTCCCCGCTTATTCAGGAAACCTTTTCCGATGTATCTATGGGTGAGGGCCTGGGTGTAACGGCGGCGGCGGCGGCAGGCTTTGTTGGTCTGCTGAGCTTGTTCAATCTGCTGGGGCGCTTTTTCTGGTCGTCGGCCTCGGATAAGCTGGGCCGCAAGCCTACCTACATGATTTACTTTGGGTTGGGCATTGTGCTCTACGCTTTGGTCCCTACGCTGGCGGCCAATCACTCGCTGGCTTTGTTTGTCATCGTGTGCTGCGTGATTCTGAGCATGTACGGCGGTGGTTTCGCTACTATTCCAGCTTACCTGCGCGACTTGTTTGGCACTATGCAGGTGGGGGCCATTCACGGGCGCCTGCTCACTGCTTGGTCAACGGCTGGCATTCTGGGACCCCTGATTGTTAACTACTTGCACCAAAGTCAGAAGGACAAAGGGCTGACCGGGGCTGAGGCGTATCAAACGGTGTTTTATGTGATGGCCGGAGTGCTGGTAGTTGGCCTGATTGCCAATATGCTGGTGAAGGCCGTAAACGAGAAATATCACTACAAGGAAGCCGCTGCCAAAAAAGTGGCTGCTTAGGGCTCGAACCGGCTTCGGCCATCATCAAAAAAACTTCGCATGGACAATCGCATAAATCCTACCGTTCCCGAACCCGCCGCTACGCCTTCATCGGGCCTGCAAACGGCATTGGCCTGGCTGTATGTCGGCGTGCCGCTTCTGTGGGGCGTTTCCCAAACGTTTATCAAAGCGCTGGACTTGTTCAAATAAGCCCCCCACGCATATTTTTTGCCACGAGAAGCACCTAATCGGGTGCTTCTCGTGTTTTAGCTCAAATCCTACTTTCTATGTTCATTGAGTCAACTGATGGCACGGTGGTGCTGCTGGAGTCATTTGCTAATTCTATTTCGGCGCACCTGGCCAAAAATCAGCTGGAAACGGCTGGCATTGCCTGCTTTATCAGCAACGAAAATCGGCCCTACGGCCCTATTTCGGGTGGCGTACGGCTGCACGTGCGCCAGCAGGATCTGGAAGCCGCGCAACAGATTTTGTCCGAGCACAGCGCCTTGATGACAGCCGTGCAGGATGACGATTTGGACACAACTCAAGCGACTTCCGACTCATCCGGCAGCCTGCTTACGCGGCTGCGGGCGTGGCTGCTTTCGTAGTATTTGCTCTGCTGGAATTGCAGGCCAGAACGACGACCCTTCTTTAAAAATCACCTCATCAACGACTAGGGTACAACCTCGGATTTGGGATATTAAAAATCCTGATAGTACCTTTGCACTACCAATTCTTTCCCATCAAAGGATTGTTTTTATACAGAGGCGCAGAGAGACAGGCTCCGCGAAGCGCCGGCAACCCCCACTCCCCGTGGAACGGTGCCAAGTCCTGACCATATAAAAACAAGTTACCGTGGACTTTTTCAACACCTCCGCCTTCTCCCCGTCCCTCGTTGCTTCGCAACCGTGCTGTTGTATGCGCTCGGTAGGACAAGGTTGTTGTTGATTTCCCCTCTTCCCTTTCCTGCCGGCAACCTAGCCTGACGCTTTTCTAGCGACTGGCTGGTGCTCCTGTTTTCGCGGCTCCGCCTTGTAGGCGCCAGTGCCGAGCACCTCGCTACCGCTATTCAGGCCTTGCTGGCTACGGCCCTGCGGCGCTCCAACTTATTCGGTCTGTTTCATGCAGCAAAAAAGCCCCCAGCTTTTACTGCCGTTGGCAACGCGCCGATTTCCAATGTTTTCACTTACTTACTATAGCACCTAACATGTCTGATTTACAGAAGCCTATCGGCATTTATTATGAGCACCCCGAATGGTTTAAGCCCTTATTTGCGGAGCTGGACCGCCGCGGTTTGCCCTACGAAAAGATTGACGCTGCCCATCACCTGTTTGACCCCGCCGAGAAGGAAAGCCGCTATAGCCTGGTGGTGAATCGGATGAGCTCTTCGGCTTATCTGCGCGGACACGGACAAGGCATTTTTCACACCGCCGGCTTCGCTACTCACCTGGAGCGACTGGGCGTGCGTATCATCAACGGCTCGGCGGCTACGGCTATTGAGACGAATAAGGCGCGCCAACTCTCCCTGTTCGAGTCATTGGGGCTGAGCTACCCGAAGTCGTTCGTGATAAACCACGCCTCGCGGGCCGTGGATGCGGCTAAGCAGCTGCGCTTTCCTATTGTGGTGAAGGTGAACATTGGCGGCAGCGGCGCGGGCATTATTCGCTTCGATACGCCCGAAGGCCTGCAAGCAGCCGTGGACGCGAATCAAATTGATCTGGGCATCGACCAAACGGCGTTGGTGCAGGAGTACGTGACGCCGCGTGGGGGGCATATTACCCGCGTGGAAACCCTGGATGGCAAGTTTTTATACGCCATGAAGGTGTACACGACGGGCGAGAGCTTTAACCTTTGCCCAGCCGAAATCTGCCAGATACCCGACGAGCCTACGGCCGGCGACTTCTGCCTGACCGAAGCACCCAAGAAAGGCATTCAGGTGGAAGCTACTACGCCGCCCGATGAGATAATTGAGGCCGTGGAGCGCATAGTGGCTTCCGCCAAAATCGACGTGGGTGGCATCGAGTATCTGATTGATGACCGCACCGGCGAGGCACTGTTCTACGACATCAATGCCTTATCCAACTTCGTGGCCGACGCCGTGAACGTGGTAGGCTTTGACCCTTACGCCCGCTTCGTGGACTACCTGGAGCAGCAACTCGAATTGACCACCGCAAACGCTCTGACAATATGAAATTCGGGTATTGGCTTCCCATTTTTGGCGGTTGGCTCCGCAATGTCCCTGATGAGCAAATGCCTACGTCGTGGGACTATGTAAAACAGCTGGCCCAGCGCAGCGAGGACTGGGGCTACAGCCTCACGCTGATTGCTGAGCTGTATTTGAACGATATCAAAGGTCAGGAAGCACCGGCCCTCGAAGCTTGGAGCACAGCCGCAGCCCTGGCAGCCTCGACCAGAGAGCTGGAAATAATGGTGGCGGTGCGGCCTACTTTTCATAACCCGGCTTTACTGGCCAAACAAGCCGCCAACATCGATCTGATTGCACCGGGCCGCTTGTCGCTGAACGTGGTATCGTCGTGGTGGCGCGACGAGGCGACCAAGTACGGCTTGCACTTCGAGCAGCACGACGACCGCTACGCCCGCACCAAAGAGTGGCTGGATGTGGTGACCAACGTGTGGGAAAAGGACCATTTTTCCTACGAAGGCAAGTATTATCAGCTGACTGACAACGTGTTGCAGCCTAAGCCTGCCAAGAAGCCCTTCCTGTACGCAGGGGGCGAATCGGAGGCGGCCAAGGATCTTATTTCCTCGCAGTGCGACGGCTACGTGATGCACGGCGACTCGCCGGAGCAAATTGGCCAGCGCATTGCCGACATGCGTCGCCGTCGTGAGCAGAAAAATTTGCCCCCCATGAAGTTTGGGGTGGCCGGCTACAGCATCGTGCGCGACAGCGAGCAGGAAGTGAAGCGCGAGCTCGACCGTATTACCAACGTACAGGCTTCGGCCGCGGGCTACGGCAACTACCAGCAGTGGCTGGCCGGCACGCAGCTGGAGCAGCAAGTGTCGCTACAAGATTACTCAGTATCCAACCGCGGCCTGCGCACTGGCCTCACCGGCACGCCCGCCCAGATTCAGGACCGCATTGGCGCATACGAAGCTGTGGGCGTTGATTTCTTCCTGTTGCAATGCAGCCCACAACTAGAGGAAATGGAGCGGTTCTCGGAATCAGTGATTCATGTGCTGGCGTAGCTGACTTTTTTCTCGCATCGATAGCCACAGCTGAAAGACTACTTTAAAAAGGCGGTCATGCAGAGCGACAGCGAAGCATCTCGCGTGTTTAGTGAGAATACTAACCTCACATCAGCACGCCAGATGCTTCGCTGTCGCTCTGCATGACCGCCTTTTTTCTTGAAAAGTATTTTATACTCTAGCTCCGAAACCGCAGCAGCGGCCACACCTGGCCGGCTGGGAATTCGGTTTGTTCCGCGGGTAGTTCCAGGAAACCGTCGCAGTGAAGCAGGCTGGCTAAGTCGCCGGAGCCGCCGGCTCGTTGCGGGTGAGCCAGCAGGCGGCCGTCGGGGCCATCTCTAGTCGCACGGGCAGGAAGTGAGTGAGGCGCGGACGAAAGCTGACATCAGTGACCAGCTCAGCTACTGCGGCAGGAGCGGGGGCATTTCGGGCGACTGGCAGGCGCGGAGCCAGGGCTGCACGTAGCGGTAGTAGTTTACGAAGGTGGATACCGGATTGCCGGGCAAGGCAAATACTACCGCGCCGCCTGGCTGCTGCCCGAACCAAAACGGCTTACCCGGCCGCTGCTCTACTTCGTGAAAAATCTGCTCCACGCCTAGCTCGCGCAGCACGCCGGGCAGGAAATCGGCTTGCCCTTTGGATACACCACCGCTGAGCACTACCGCATCGAATTCGCGGAGCAGTTGGGGCAAACCTTGGCGCAGAACGTCCTGGTCGTCGATGAAATGAAACGCTTCGGTAGTGGCGCCGGCGGCCTGGGCAGCGGCTTGCAGCATGGCAGCATTGGAGCGCCGAATCTGGTGGGGCAGCGGCTGCTCCGCCACGTCCACCAGCTCATCGCCGGTGCTGACGATGGCGAGGCGGGCCAGCCGCGTAACCAACACTGTGGCCGCACCAATAGTAGCCGCCACGGCTATTTCGGCCGGGCCGAGGCGGGTACCGGCAGGCACCAGTAAGTCGCCCTGGTGACGGTCGGCAGCGCGGGCATGCACGTTGTGACCGGCTCGTTCAGGCAAGCCTTGAATGGTAACGGTGCGTTGGCCATCAACTTCTTGAAAAGTCACGTCTTCGTAGCGCACCACTGTATCAGTGCCGGGCGGCAACACCGCGCCGGTCATAATTTCGACGGCGGCTTGCGGATTCTGTAGCGGCTGCGGGGGGCTCCGGCGAACTGAATAGTCTCAATGGGAAACGTAATTTGCCCCCCAGCTACGGCCTCGAACACCAGCGCAATGCCATCCATCGCTACTCGGTTGAAGGGCGGAAAGTCGCGGTCGGCGGTAAGGTCCTGACGCAGTACGCGGCCGGTAGCAGCCAGCAGCGGCACCGTTTCGGCAGGCAGCGGGCGGACGGTAGTTAGAACAAGACGTTCGGCTTCGGCGACAGAAATCATAGAAAACGGAGAATAGTTGGACGGAAAACACCGAAGCACGTTTGTGGTTGCGTATCGTAAATTGGGTTTATTCTGGCTGTTTGCCGCGTGAGCTGTTATAGTTTCGGAATGTATTCCTCTACTTTTCAATCCTGCTAATAAAAAGGCGGTCATGTAGAGCGAAGCGAAGCATCTCGCGTGTTTACCAAGGTCACTAATCAGCCGTCAGCACGCGATATGCTTCGCTGCCGCTCTGCATGACGTATAAGTAAGAAAAGCTCACCAATATGTCTGAATCCCATTCGCTTACTCACCTCAACGCCGCTGGCCAGCCGTCTATGGTTGATGTGGGGGGCAAAATTGCTACCCGCCGCGTGGCTCGCGCCCGCAGCCGCGTGGTGCTGGGCGCCGAAATTCTGGCGCTGGTGCAGGCCGGTGATTTGCCCACCAGGAAAGGTCCCGTGTTTCAAACCGCGATTCTGGCCGGCGTAATGGCCGCTAAGAAAACCGCCGACCTGATTCCGCTCTGCCACCCGCTGGGGCTCGACGACTGCCAGGTGCGCATTGAAGTAGCCGCGCCCGATGCCATCATCATCGAATGCACAGCTACCGTAACGGGCAAAACCGGCGTAGAAATGGAGGCGCTGATGGGGGCTTCCGTGGCGGCGCTTACGGTGTATGATATGTGTAAGGCATTGTCGCACAACATTGTTATCAGCGAAACCCGCCTGATCGAGAAGACCGGCGGCAAAAAAGATTTCCACCATGTCGACGAATAAAACTTCCACCGATTTGCCCCCAAACCCCGTACCAAGCACGCCGCGCTGGCCCGCCCCAACATCGGTGAGTTTGGCCGCCACGAGCTGGCTATTTTGGGTGCGCCCTGTGGCAAAATAAAGGACCTGGTGGCCCGCCTGCTGCCGCACTTGGCGCCGGCGCTGAGCGTGGGCTACGTAGATGCCGACCACGCCACCGCCGACGCCGATGATACGGCCGGCGCCAGCGCCATACTACAAGCCGGTGCCACGGCTGAGCTGACCGACAAGATTCAGTTTCGCCGCCTGGATCAGCCACGGGCTATGGACCGGTTTAGTCAGCCGGAGTGGCTGGCGCACCAGAATCTGGTGCTGGTGAACGGCAATCATTTTCGGGCAAAGCAGCAGATTATCATCCTCGACCCAGCCAAGCCTCTGGACCGCAAGCTGGATAAGCTCACTGATGTGCAGCTTATTTTGCGCGTGAACGCCGAGCAGGAGCTACCTGAGTACCTCAAGAATCATTTGCTTAACGCTGGCCAAATCACGGTGCTTGATCTAACGGACACGGAAGGCATTGCAGGATTTATAAAACAATGGTGGCAGGCCAGCGCCCCACCATTGCGCGGCCTGGTCCTGGCTGGGGGGCAAAGTCAGCGCATGCAAACCGACAAAGGACGCCTGCACTACCACGGCCAGGAGCAGCGCGAGTACGTGGCCGAGCTACTAGCTACTGTGTGCACCGACGTGCACGTATCCTGCCGCCCCGACCAGGCAGCCGACTTGCCCGCTTCGCTTCAGCCTCTCCCCGACCGTTTTCTAGATTTAGGTCCTTTAGGGGGCATTTTATCCGCTTTCCAGTTCGACCCCAACGCGGCTTGGCTGGTAGTAGCCTGCGACCTACCTTTCCTCTCCGTCGATACCCTGCAACACCTCGTAGCGCACCGCCAGCCGGGTAAGATGGCCACCGCTTACCAAAGCCCGCACAACGACTTCCCGGAGCCGCTGATTACCATTTGGGAGCCCGGCAGCTACACCACGCTGCTGCAGTTTCTGAGTCTGGGCTATTCGTGCCCCCGCAAGGCGCTCATCAACTCCGACGTGGCGGTATTGAAGGCACCCGATGCGCGCGAATTGCGCAATGTGAACACTCCTGAGGAGCGTGAAACGGCGCAACGGGAATTGGCCTCACCCCCCGGCCCCCTCGCCTAGGGGTAACGCGCTTCAAGCGTTTGCGGGGGAGCCAGACGTCAGTCATTCAACGCCGCACTTTCGGCTCGCGCCTCCAGCACGGCAACCAGTTTCATCCGCTGAAATCAGCATCAAAAAAGCCCCCCAGATATCTTCTGGGGGGCTTTTTTGCTTTGTAAAACCAAGAAAAGAACGCGGTAGCGGTTGCGGAGGCGGCAGCCGACGTAGCCGCGTAGACTGAGCGGCTGGCTCCCCTCTTTTTGGGAGAGGGGGCCGGGGGTGAGGCCTACGGATGCGCGGCCACCCACACCTGCCCGTCCTCAAACTCTTCTTTCTTCCAGATCGGCACCACTTTTTTCAGGGTGTCGATGATAAACTGACAGGCGGCAAACGACTCGGCGCGGTGGGGCGTAGATACGGCTACCACCACGGCTACATGACCAATTTCAAGCGTGCCTTTGCGGTGCACAACGGCTATTTTTTGTAGCATTGGCCACTTTTCCTGGGCCTGCTCGGCCACGAGGCGCATTTGGTGCACCGCCATGGCATCGTAGGCTTCATAGTGCAGGCGCACCACCGGCCGGCCAGTCGATTGGTTGCGAACCGTACCGATAAAGGCGTTGACAGCTCCCGCGCCTTCGGCTTCTACGGCAGCAATGGTAGCGGCTACATCAATTGGCTGGTCGGTGAGTTCAATGAGCATTGGCAAAGTTTAGCGAGGAGAAATAGGCACCTATAATTAACTGGGGGGCTTTTTAGCCGCCGCTGACGGGCGGAATAAGCGCAATTTCGTCGCGCTCGTGCAATTGATAATCATCGGCGGCATACTCGCTGTTTACGGCTACGGCGCAGCTGGTTAGGTCACGCAGCTTTGGATATTGCGTGCGGAGCTGTTCCATGAGGCCGGCCACCGATTGCGTGTCGGGTGCGGTCAACTCCAGCTCGGAGCTGCCGACAATTTCTTTTGTGATGCCGAAAAGAGAAAGTTTGAGTTTCATTTGTTGAGATGTCAGTTCGTAAATTGAGCCTATCTGAAGGCGCTGCGTAAAGCAAAGTACATCGAACCATTTTTGTTCCGAAACCGTCCGGTTTACGACGCCGAACGTTATAGATTGCCGCTGCCTTTCACCTCGTCTATGCCTGTTGCTCCTTCCGTTTTGTACGATAATCACGGCCGTCCGCTCGAATACGTGCGCGTGGCCGTTACGGACAGATGCAACCTGCGCTGCTTTTACTGCATGCCCGCCGAAGGTATCGAGTATATGCCCAAGCGCGATCTGCTGAGCTACGAAGAAATGGAGCGCGTGGTCGGTATTTTGGCCGGATTAGGCGTGCGCAAAGTACGGCTTACCGGTGGTGAGCCCTTCGTGCGCCGCGACCTTGTGCCTTTTATGGATCGGCTGAGCCGGATTCCGGGCATTCAGGATATCAGTCTGACAACCAATGGCGTACTCACCGCTCCGCACATCCCCGAGCTGGTGCGCATGGGCATCCGCAGCGTTAATTTAAGCCTCGATACACTCGATCAGGCCCGCTTCCTGCGCATTACCCGCCGCGATGAGCTACCCCGCGTGCTGGACACATTATACAAGTTGCTGGCTACCAACATTGCGGTCAAAATAAACGCGGTGGTAATGGATGGGCAGAACATCGAAGACCTGATTCCGCTGGCCGAGTTTACCCGCGAACTGCCCGTTGATGTGCGTTTTATTGAAGAAATGCCCTTCAACGGCGGTAGCCACGGCGCCATTGCGCTGCCCTGGAACCACATTCGCATTCGGGAGCATTTGCGGGGGGCTTTTCCAGGTCTGCACGCGCTGCCTACGCCGGCTGGCGCTACGGCTACGGCCTACGCTATTCCGGGCCACATGGGCCAGATAGGCATTATTGCTGCCTACTCACGGACTTTCTGCGGCACCTGCAACCGCATTCGCCTTACGGCGGAAGGCGGGCTCAAAACATGCCTTTATGACCAAGGCGTACTCGATGTGCGGGCGTTGCTGCGCAACGGTGGCCCCGACGAAGAGGTACGCGCCGCGCTGATCCATGCTTTCCGCCACCGCGCCGCCGATGGCTTCGAGGCCGAGCGGCAGCGTCCCGTACATCAGCTTAATTTCGAGTCGATGTCGACAATCGGGGGCTAAGCTTTCGATTTCAGGTATTGCTTCTAAGCGATGCTGAAGCAGAGCTATTTAGGCTTTTAACGAGATTTTAATTTGCGTTCACTTTGCGTTCACTTTGCGTTCACTTTGCGTTCACTTTGCGTTCACTTTGCGTTCATTTAAAAAATACACCATTTAAGTAAGTATTAACACATATTTGACGCTACATGCTGCTTTTACTATTTAAGTATTATTTCAAGAAAATACAGTCCTGCTCAGCTTGCGCAATAGGTGAGAGAGTTGGAAATTGCAGGTATGAAACCTTTGCAACCCTCTGACTTGATGCAGCGTGACGGGCGCGAGCGGGCAGTCGCCTGGGCTCTAACCATTACGCAAAACACACCGCTGGCACCTGCACAGCGTGAGCAGCAGTTATTAAATCAGTTTGTAGCCGGCGAACTCTCTCTGGACGAGGTAATTACCCTTCTGGATGAGGGGACAGAGGACTAGAAATATTTACCCCTCTTGAATCAAACGATTCGTTAAGAATGGCGCAGAAAGTACAGTGCGTTCGATTCTTCCCAGTGCCCGGCAGCCGGTAAAACTCCTCCACGCTCTTAGCAATAGGGCACTCAGCATTATCGTGGTATACATCCTTAACACCGATGCCACGCACTAAAGAATAAAATGGAGGAATGCGCTTCATAAGAAGCTCAACGGTAAAACACGGTTTTTGGTTGAGCTAAAGGAGAGCTTTGCAGGCTGTTATGCCTTACGGCTATTACAAGGCTTACTTCCTGGTAAATAAAAGCTTACGCCAAGCTGCGGCTAACTTATGCAGCCCACACCCGACTTAGTTGCGCCGCTTGCCGTAGTGTAATAGCTTAGTTGTAAATTAGCTTACCTACTCGGCCACCAGCAACTAGGCGCAAGCCTATGCCATGAAACTTTTCCTTGTTGCATTTGGCGTAGCCTTGGTGCTATATGCGGCGGTGTGCTGCCTGCTTTATTACAAGCAGGAAAGTCTGCTGTTCTTTCCGCAAAAATTGCCCCCCGGCTACCGATTTTCCTTCCCTGTTCCCTTCGAGGAGCGCTGGATACCGGCCGCCGATGGGACGCGCCTGCATGGCTTACTCTTCACCACGCCAGACCCGAAAGGCCTCATCTTTTACCTGCACGGCAACGCTGGCTCGCTGACCAGTTGGGGTGATGTAGCGCCGGTTTACACCCGCCTTGGTTACGACGTGTTTATGCTCGACTACCGGGGCTACGGCAAAAGTGAGGGCACAATCAGCACTGAAAAGCAGTTCATTAGCGATGCTGAGGTGGCGTATGAGCATGTCAAAGTTCGGTACCACGAAAACCAAATTGTGGTGGTGGGCTATTCGCTGGGTACGGGGCTGGCAACCTGGCTCGCTGCTCATTATCAGCCCAGACTGCTCATTCTGCAAGCTCCGTACTACAGCTTTCAAGACTTGGCTCAGCACTTTTACCCCTGGGTACCGGGCGTATTGCTGCGCTACCCCATGCGCACCCACGAGTTATTGCCGCAGGTAAAAGCGCCGGTGGTGCTCATCCACGGCGACCAGGATGAGGTAGTATACTATGGCTCGTCATTGAAGCTCAAACCCTTGCTCAAACCCACCGACCGGCTTATTACGCTCCCCGGAATCGGGCACAACGGCATGACCGAAACTCTTATCTACCAGACGATAATCCGGGGTATCCTGAGCGCGCCGACGGTATAACTCTGTGGTTTGCCTGCGCAATACATGTGTTTGCTGCCCCAATTACTTGCCCAAGCCAGCCCAACCGCGCTGCATAGCATAGTACACCGCCGTACCAATCACCAGTCCTACCAGATACCCATACGGTAGCCCGCCACACAGCAAACCTACCAGCAGGGCCACCAGCAAATCGGCGCGGGAGCCGGTCAGGTCGCGGATGAGAGCGGCTAGCGTCAGGGATTCAAACAAGAGCAGAATACCAAGTATAGGCAGCGGGAATATCTGCACAATTTGGGCGAAGCCCTGGCTGAAAAACAGGCCCATCACCAAAAAAAGCCCCCATATAGAATAACGGAGCCCCCGGAGCGTGCCCCAAACGCATGGTGCCCTACCAGCCCCCGGAGCCGTGGCACACCGGAACCCCGCCAAAAAACGGATTGACCAGATTCATCAGCGAGTAAGTGAAGCTGATTTGGCGGACAGTAATGCGGCGCTCGGGGAAGAAGTCGGTGAGGACTTGCTTGGTGGCCAGAATGGAATTGCCGAGGGAAAGCGGGATCTGAGGCAAGGCCAGTAACAGGGCTCCGGTCAGCACATCGGCACGGTTGGGCGTATGCCAGGTAGGTAAATGGAAGCCCAGCGCGGCGTAAGATGATGTAAGATCGAGCTTGAAAACCAAGGCATAAATGCCCCCAGCGCAATGACCAGCAGGGCCGCCGGCCAGCGACGGTTGCCAAGCAGCGCCACCGTGACGCCAAACGCGGCGGCAGCCAACAAATAGCCCCCAAGCCATCGGCGGGCACATATTCCTTGAGCGCCAGAGAAGCCAGTTGCAAGGCCAACCCCAACTGAATACCGCGTACCACGGGTTTGGGCACCAGTCGGGCCAGCCCATCAATCAGCCCCAATACCGACAGCAGGAACATGACCACACCAATGGCCAGCCCACCACCAAAGATGACGTTGCCGGGCAGTTTTTGGGCAATAACGAGGGCCGCAAACGCCTTCAGTGGTTGCACTGGCATGGGCAGTCCGTACCAAAATCCCGAAAAAAGCTGCATCAGCCCAAACATGATCAGCACACTGGCGCTATCAACGTTTGAGGCGGCAATGATGCCAATAAGCAGCGGCAGATCGGTGCCCAAATCCCCGAAAGCCCCGCCAGCTCATTGCGGTCAAAACGAATATGGCGCGGGGTTGGGGCGATACTGGGGGCATTTTTGGCACTTATAATCTTACTGAAGAGCTGCTTGGACAAGTGGCTGGAGCAATTATTCTAGCGACGCTTATGCCTCCTGCAACCAGCGCGTGGTCTCGCCTTCGTCATCAAAAACATTGACCAGAAAAGGACGCTCCGGCGCGAGCATATACGCCACGTGCTGCTGGTGCGCCGGGTCATTGCGGAAGCGGTCGTAGATATAAGTCGAATTCAGAACGCCTAAGCGCAGGCGCTGGGGCAATAATCGGGCGGCGGCTTGGGGGTAGAAGGTAGCACTGGCCCACGCACTCAGCTGCGGATCGGTGTTTTCGCGGCGGCGCACATCCAGCAGCCAGCGGGCGCAGCTATGTTCAGCCGCCACTTCCAGCATGGCCTGATAATCAGCCTGCAAGACCGGCAGGGACGCATCCTGGTGCCAGCGCACAATCAAAATTCCTAAATCGGGGCGGTAAGCAATGGTGCGGGTGGTGGTATCCAACGGGGTAGAATTAGAGCAGAATAGGCAGGCTCGGGTCAAATATGCATCGAATACTCTACTTAGCATGGATGCATGGTAAACTACTAGCTTCTGAAATCCTCCCTCAATACTGCGGCATAGTTGGATCAACCTCCAGCGCCCAGGCATGAATGCCCCCCGTCAGGTTTTGCAGATTGGTGAAGCCCGCCTTGGTTTGCAGCTCCGTAATAGCCGCCGCGCTCCGCCCGCCGTGGTGGCAATACACCACAATGGGGTGATGGCGAGGCAACAGGCTGGCGCGAGCCACTACCTGGCTCAGCGGAATAAGGGTAGCCCCGGCAAATGAAAGCGGTAATACTCCTCCGGCTCACGCACATCCAGCAGAAACGGCGGCGCTTCGGAGGCCAAAAGCTCTGCCAGCTCCGGCGCTGTTATGGCTACTGGCGTGGCCGAGCAGAGCTCCGCATAATCGGTGGGGGAAGCCGTGCTAAGGTTGAGTAGGGAGTGCTCGGGGTGGCGCGAAAAGCGCAGAATGCGCGACTGAAAACTCAGCGCATCGAATACCCAAAGCCGGCCGCGCAGCACTTCGCCCAGCCCCATCAGCACTTTGAGCGCCTCCGTTGCCTGGGCGCAGCCAATGAGCCCGGGCAGCACGCCCAACACACCGGTGGTGTCGCAGTTAGGCGCCTCGGCCGCCGAGGGCGTCGTCGGGAACAGGCAGCGATACGTAGGGCCGTCTTGGTAATTGAACACCGAAACCTGCCCTTCAAACTTATAAATGGCCCCCGAAACCAGTGGTCGGCCCACGCTCACGCAGGCGTCGTTGAGCAGGTAGCGGGTGGCAAAATTATCGGAGCCATCGACCACCAGATCGTAGGCGCCCACCAGCTTCTCAACGCTCACCCGGTCTACGCGCCGGGCGTGGATTTCGCATCTGATGGATGGATTGAGGCGCTTTACAGCACGGGCGGCGGCTTCGGCCTTCATTTGGCCAATATCGGCGTTGCCGAACAGAACCTGGCGCTGCAAATTGCTGAGCTCCACCCGGTCGGAGTCGGCAATGCCGAGCGTCCCGACGCCGGCGGCGGCCAGGTATTGCAGCACCGGACAGCCCAGGCCGCCAGCGCCTACCACCAGCACCCGCGCCCCCAGCAGCCGCGCCTGGCCCTCCTCCCCTATTTCGGGCAGCTGAAGGTGGCGGCGGTAGCGTTGACGGTCTTCTTGAGTAAGCATAGAACAGATAAGTAACTATAGAAACCTAGCTAAAGCAAATTTAGGTTTATCCACAAAGGTGAGCGGCACGTCTGATTGGGTCACTATCGTTGCTGATAATGTTTAATGTATACTCATCCATTTAAAATCCACCTGTTTGTCATCCTAAGGCACGAAGGACCTTTTCACACCAGGAAAGTCGTACAACTGCTATAAAGTCCTTCGTGTCTCAGGATGACAGGAAAAATAACACCCCACAAAGACTATCTGCAAGTACGCCTCTCTACACCTGTAGGCTAAACTAACGTAGGCACTAAGAGTTAATCATCAGCTGATAACTACCGCTTTTTCCGTTTCTTAATTCCTGCACTCGTGTCCGCGCCCGTTTTTTTGCCCCCCACCAGCTACGATTACGTCACTGTGCACAAGGTGCAGGGCGAAGAAATAACAGTAGCCTCCGATGTGCTGGCCGCCGAAGAGCCCCTAGAAATTCGGATTGGCTACGGGCCCAGCGGGCAGCGCGAGCATCGTACCCTGTCCATTACCATGCGCACGCCGGGCCACGACTTTGAGCTGGCCGCGGGCTTCCTACTCACCGAAGGCATCATTCGGGGCCGGCAGGAGTTGCAGGGCGTCATCTATTGCCCCGATGTAGAAAAAGAAGAAGAGCGCGAAAATGTAGTGCGGGCCGAGCTTTCCCCCACGGCCACCCCCGACTTGCCCCGCCTGGAGCGCCACTTTTATACCAGCAGCAGCTGCGGCGTCTGTGGCAAAACCAGCATCGACGCGGTGCACGCGGCTTCCTGCCCGGTGTTGCCCAAAAATGCCCCCCACGTAAGCGCGGCCGTCATTCATCAGCTGCCAGAGCGGCAGCGGGCGGCCCAAGCCTTGTTTGAGCAAACCGGCGGCTTGCACGCAGCGGCTTTGTTTTCGCCCGAAGGCGAATTGCTGCTGCTGCGCGAAGATGTGGGCCGGCACAATGCTCTGGACAAAGTAATTGGCGCGGCTCTGCTGCAAGAACAGCTTCCCCTGCACCACACCATACTGCTGGTGAGTGGGCGGGCATCATTTGAGCTGGTGCAAAAGGCGGCCGTGGCCGGCATTCCCATGATGGCTGCCGTAGGCGCCCCCAGCTCTTTGGCCGTAAAAGCCGCGAAAGACTTTGGAATGACGCTTTGCGGCTTCGTGCGCCAAGGCCGCTATAATGTATATTCGGGCGAGTGGCGCATAAGCGCTACTGCGTCTGACACATAAACCTTGCTACCCATGAAACTACGCATTGAGGATAACTCGCTTCGTTTGCGCCTGTCGGAGGCGGAAGTGCACCAATTTGCCGAAACGGGACGGGTAGCAGCCGTAGTCCCGCTAGGTCCAGCCGCCACCGACGCCCTGACTTACGCTCTTGAGCGCGTAGAAACGGAGCATTTTCGGGTCTCATACGGTGCCGGCGCCATCACCGTGAAGGTGCCCGCCACGCTGGCCAATCAATGGACCACAACCGATCAAAATGGGTTGTCGGCAACCTTACTGCTCACCGATACTCAATCACTCAAGGTTTTAATCGAAAAGGACCTGGATTGTCGGCACTAGTGGCGTAACTTTCTCTTACGCTCTTCGTGGATGGTTTTGGCTAAAGTGCTTGAAAACCAATAAAAACCTTTTTTTGTTGACAACAATCCAGACTGTACGTATTTAATAGAGTTTCGCTGTTTCGTTGCGCCCACCCACCTTCATTCTCAGCTCTTATTATGGAAAAGTCCCCCGCCGAAGACCCCAGCAAAGCCGGCCGCACTCACGAGCAAACGGCCCAGGACAACGTGCCCAAAAGCGGGGAACGTCCTGATCAGGGAGTAGCGCCCACCAACGACCATTATAATCCCGAAGGACAGTTGAAGAAGGAAGAAGAACACATTCCGGCCCCCGAGGTGGCGCGCGCCAAATACCTGTTTCCGGTGTTGGCCCAGCCCGTCGAAACCCTGACTGGCCTGAAGCTGGAAGAGCGCATGAAAGTAGCTGCTGGGGTTACGGCCGTTATCAAATCTATGCAGTTCAGCTGGAGCGAGGGTGGCATGAACCGTGGCACCCGCGGCCTGCTTAAGATGAACCAGAAGGACGGCTTCGACTGCTCTAGCTGCGCCTGGCCTGACCCCGACGACCACCGCTCCGTGGCCGAGTTCTGCGAGAACGGCGCCAAAGCTACCGCCTCCGACGCCGACGATAAAAGCTGCGGCCCCGAGTTCTTTGCTAAGCACAGCCTCGCTGACCTATCGCGCATGACCGACCGCGACCAGAACAACGCCGGCCGCCTCACGCACCCGCTCATCAAACGCCCCGGCGGCACCCACTACGAGCCCGTCGAGTGGATGGAAGCCTTCCAGATCATTGGCCGGGAGCTGAACGCGCTTTCCTCGCCCGACGAGGCGGCGTTTTATACCTCGGGCAAAGTGCCCAACGAGCCGGCTTTCCTGTTTCAGCTTTTCGTGCGCGAGTTTGGCACCAACAACCTGCCCGACTGCTCCAATATGTGCCACGAGAGCAGCGGCTCGGCCCTAAGCCCCACGCTGGGTCTGGGCAAAGGCTCTGTCACGCTCAATGACATTCACGAGGCCGAGGTTATTCTGGTTATTGGCCAGAATCCCGGCACCAACCACCCGCGCATGCTCACGGCTTTGCAGAAAGCCAAGCGCAACGGGGCCAAAATCATCAGCGTAAATCCGCTGATCGAAGCCGGTCTGAACCACTTCAAAAACCCTCAGGATTTCATGAACCCGGTGCGGGCCCTGGGCGCTCTGATGGGCGACGGCACGCAGATTACGGACGTATACCTGCAAGTACGCGTGGATGGCGACATGGCCCTGCTGCGCGGCATTATGAAGCATTTGTTTGAAGCCGAAGACCGCAACCCTGGCCAAGTGGTAGACCGCGCTTTTGTGAATGAGTTCACTACAGGCTTCGAGTCTTTTGAGCAGAATATTCGCAACACGAGCTGGGAGGATATCGAGGAAATCAGCGGTGTTTCGCGGGCCGAGCTGCTGGAAGCGGCTAACCTCATTGCCAACAAGCAGAAAATCATCACCTGCTGGGCCATGGGCGTTACGCAGCAGCGCAAGGGCGTCGAAACCATCCAGGAAATCATCAACCTGCAACTGATGAAGGGCGCCATCGGCAAGCCGGGCGCGGGCACTTGCCCGGTGCGTGGCCACTCCAACGTGCAGGGCGACCGGACCATGGGCATCTGGGAAAAGCCGCACAAAAACTTTCTGGACGCGCTGGAAAAGGAGTTCGGCTTCTCGCCGCCCCGCGAGCAAGGCTTGGATACCGTGGAAAGCATCAAGGCTATGGTACTGGGCAAAATCAAAGTGTATTTCAGTCTGGGGGGCAATTTATTAGCCGCGGGCCCCGATACCGAGCTGATTGCCGAAGGTATGCGCAAGCAGAAGCTGACCGTGTTTGTGGGCACCAAGCTCAACCGCGGCCACCTCGTAACCGGCGAAACCAGCTTGTTGCTTCCCTGCTTCACCCACCTGGATATCGACATGCAGAAGTCGGGCCACCAGATGACGTCCTGCGAGAACTCGATGGGCGTAGTTAGCCAAAACAAAGGCGTGCTGGTGCCGCTCGATGGGCAGATGCTGAGCGAAGTAGCCATCATCAGCGGTATGGCCCTGGCCACCATCGGGCACCGGACCAAGGTAGATTGGGTAGCCATGACCCAGAACTACGACAACATCCGCGACCATATTGCCCGCGTGATTCCGGGCTTCGAGAACTTCAACGAGAAGCTCCGCCGTCCGGGGGCTTTTATTTGCCCAACGGCCCCCGTGAGCGGAAGTTTACAACTGAGAACGGCAAAGCCAACTTCACTACCACTACCCTGGAAAAGCCCCTCCTGGAGCCCGACCAACTGGTATTGATGACCGTGCGCAGCCACGACCAGTTCAACACGACCATTTACGAGTACAACGACCGCTACCGGGGCATCCACGGCGAGCGACGCGTGCTGTTCATGAATAAGCAGGACATGGCCGCCCGCAGTATTAAAGCCAAGGACCTGATCGACATCACCAGCCACTATGAAGGCGAGCAGCGCACCGTAGAGAAGTTCGTGGCCGTGCCGTATGATATTCCCAAAGGCAACGTGTGCGCTTACTTCCCCGAGGCCAACCCACTGGTACCAATTTCCAGCGTGGCTAAGGTGAGTAATACGCCTACTTCCAAGTATGTGGTGGTGACGGTGGTACCTGCTGCCGTTTCTAATGGCGCTTCGGAAAAGGCAATGGCTCGGGAAGCGGTGGAGGCGTAAGCTTCTTAGGCGGCGAAAAAGCCCCCAACGATTGGCCTCACCCCCCGACCCCCTCGCCTAGGGGTAACGCGCTTCAAGTGTTTGCGGGTGAGCCTGACGTTAATCGTTCTACGCCGCACCTTCGGCTTTCGCCTCAGGCACTACTACGAGTTCCATCCGCCAAGCTCAGATCCAAAAAAGCCCCCAGATTTTTCTGGGGGCTTTTTTACGTTGCAAAAAATCTAAGTCGGTAGCGGTTGCGGAGGCGACAGGCGACGTAGCCACGTAGAACGATTAACGTCAGGCTCACCCGCAAACACTTGAAGCGCGTTACCCCTAGGCGAGGGGGTCGGGGGTGAGGCCAATCGCCAGGGGTAAACCTAGAACGGATAGCCGATACCGATATTCAGGCGCACGGCCTTAAAGCCGGAGTCCAGCTTATTATAATCATCGCCATTCGGCGTTTGGAAAGCTGAATTCTCAAACGGATAAATGAGCGGGTAGGCCGCATCGAAACGGATAACGAAGAACTGCACGTCGATGCGGATGCCGGCGCCGGCGCCCACGGCTAATTCCCGAAAGAAGCTGTTGAATTTGAACTGGCCGTTTTTGCCGTCGGGCTGGCCGTTGGCATCGAAGGTAGGGCGGTCGGCATCGGCATTAATCAGCCAGATGTTACCCGCATCAACAAACAGAGCGCCTTTCACATACGGAAACAAATCGTGGCGGTATTCGATGTTGGCTTCCAGACGCATGTCGCCGACCTGGTCGTAGAAGCTGGTTACATCTTCCGGGTCCTGAGAGCGGTACGTGCCCGGTCCGATGCCCCGCGCGGCGAAGGCCCGCACGCTGTTCGGTCCTCCAATACCGTACTGCTTCAGATAAGGCAGCACATTGGAGTTCTTATACGGCACGCCCACTCCAATCAGCAAGCGCGTAGCAAAGCGGTTGCCGCTGGTAGCGTCGGGCGACACGCGGAAGTAGTCGCGAAACTCCAGGTTGACCTTGGTGTACTGCGAAAACTCCTGCCCAAACAGCTCGTAGTTGCCCTGCTCATTCTGGGGGGCTCCTTTAGTGCTTTGCAGCAGGTACGCCAAGTTGCCGGCCAGCTCTACTCCTCCGCTAAAATAAATCTGGTTGCGGCGCTGCTCCAGCACCTGCTGGTTGTAGGTATAGGTGTAGCTGCTACCCAAAACAAACTGCTGACGGAAGCTATTGGCCAGGAAAGGCCGCTCACGCAATAAAGAATCGAAAGCTGCATCCGTGTTAGCCAGGCGCAGGTATTCTACGTTGATGGGCTGAAGCTGCTGCTCGTTGGTGACCTTGGTTTTCCAACTGTAGCCATAGCCCAGATTAAATACATCCTGCTGAAAAAAGTTGGTGCGCAGCACGTACTTATAGCCCGCGTTGAAGAAAGTGCGGGGCTGAAAATCCGAGTTGCGCAGACGGATATCAAAAGGCGGCGTAATCAGGCGCGGCACCAGCAGCTGCCCATCTACCCCAATGGTGGTTGACGTAACGCCCGACTGAATACCGTTGCCGGTTTCAAATGAGGCCCGCGCATTTATCAGCAGCTGCTCAGCGCCCCGCAGGGCAGAGCGGTTGCGAAACTGCAAGACAATGCCCGGCCCGGTGAAAATGTTGGACACGTTCATCTGTACCTCCGCCCGCAGCGACTTTTTGGGCACCTGCGTCATGCGTACCAGAGAATTGAGGTGGCCGTAGCCCCCCGAATCGGGCTGGTTGGCGGCCCGGTACCGGATGTCCACAAACTTGAAGGTGCCCAGGCTCATCAGTCGGCTCAGCGTCTGGTCGGAGCGGCGGCGGCGGTAAATGCTGTCGGGGTAAATGAAGGTGGCGTTGGTAATAGCCTTAGCCTTAAACACTTTCTCGTCGGGGAAGTAGCGGTAGCCCCGAAACATGACTGGCTCCTTGGCGCCTTCCGTCGTATCAGAAAGAGTATAGTCGGTATCCAGCGTCACCCGATTAAGCACATACGGCTTAGCCGCCTGGGGCGGAATGGTACCCTTAATTTTCAGGTAGACATTCGCTTCATTATCCAGGGTGCTATCTACCTGAAACAGAATATAATCGGGGTTGAAATAATAGTAGCCCTGGTTTTTGAGCGCCGCGTCGATACGTACCCGCTCGTTAATCATGGTTTGCAGGTTGTACGGGTCGCCTACTTTCAGCAGCGAGTTTGGCTCCGTGGCCCGAATAGCGCGGTCGATGAGCGTGTCGCGGTCGGGGAAGTGAATCTCTTTGATCAGATACGGCTTGCCCACCGCCGCCACATAATCAATGGAGGCCGTGTTATCTTTCACCTTCACCTTGCTGCTCACGGCGGGCTTGAAATAGCCATTGTTGTAAAGACGGTTGGTCATCAGCCCCTTTACATTGTTGGTGTCCACGGCGCTCAGCAGCACGGGCTCTTCGCCGTATTTATCGGCCAGCCACTTGCCCAGGCCCTTGGTTTTGCCCTCGCCCATGTGCCAGAAATACAGCTTGGGCCGCAGCCCCAGAATGGAGCTGTTGGGCTTGGGCGTTATCACCGACTCCAACTCCGTCGTCAGCACCGACTCATTCGGAATAGCGCTTTCCGACTTAATCGCGACGGTGCTGCCGGTGTAGAGCTTGCTGCCTTCGGGAATAAACTTGGTGCCGGAGCAGCCAGCCAGCAGCAGGACAAAAAAGCCCCCAGCCACCACTGGGGGGCTTTTTTTGCGATAGCAATAACGGTGTGGGTCGTAGAAGGCACGGAATAAGTTGGAGATTTTGGGTAGATAATGGCAGAATGTAGAACGGAGTGGCACTCCGTTCTTACGCGAAGCGCAAAGCCGTAACCGCGCCCGCGTGGGCTTGCCGCTAGGCGGCAGAACGGAGTGCCACTCCGTTCTACATCACCGGCCCGCCGTCGTCTGGCGCCGCGCCAAGCGGCCGGCCTCACGCCGGGGCACGGCCACGGTTTGCACGGAGTCTTTGACTGCTTTTTCTTCCTGTTTTTCGCGTTTGCGGTTTTGCTTGCGTTCTTCTTTTACGTCTTTGTCAATGCCCTGAAACAAGTCGGCCAGGGTCTTGTAGTCGCGCTGGAAAATGAGGGAGGCGCCGTTGCGCACGTACTGCCCATCGATGTCGCCGTAGGCGTTGTTGCGGTAGGCGCGCAGGCGGAGGCGGCCGTTAGCCAGAATATCATACTCAATGCTCACGTCGCCGGCGAAGTTGCTCACGCTTTGCTGTCCGCTCGAAGCCTGGTTGCCCCCGGCCAACGGCACATCCGTACCCAGTCGCACCGTTACACGGTCGTTGAAGAGCTGGCGACGCACGGCCACGTTCAGGTCGGTGCGCGTTTTCTCGGAGCCCGAGGAGAAGTCAGCCTGTGAGTTCACGCCCAGCTCCACGCCTAAGTTGGAGAGGTAGCTGCCCGTGAGCTTGTTAAGCTGCTGGGTAAGCACCTGACTGGCGCTACCCCGCAGCTGCTCCGCCACCAGGCTACCTCCACTCGACTCGAACGGATTGGCAGCTAGGAAGCGCTCCAGCACCAGCAGTGAGAATACCTGCTTGTTCAGTTCGTCCGTCTGGCTCGGCTGGCGTAGCTGGGCCAGACGGTTTTCGATTTGGGGCCGCAACTGGGTACGGGCATCTTCGGGCAGTTGAATATCGAAGCTGATAACGGGCTTGAGCAGGTCGCCGTTTACCTTCAACAACACCTCAAAGGGCAACTGATTGCGCCCGATCGTCTGCAAGCTTTCGTCGGCTTCACCCTGCCCGGCCAACAGCTCCGCGGGGGCCGTTTTGACATTGAAAATAGCCGTTACGTTGGTTTGGGCATTATACGGGTCGCCGCTCCACGTGATAGAGCTGCCCTGGGCAATCTCAAATTCGCGCGAAGCTAGGTCGTATAGAGACATAGCGTACTTGCCCTCCGTCACATCCAGCCGTCCGCTGAGCGTAATGGTACCCGCAGGGTCGATGGCGGTGTTCAGCGTGCCGGCGGCCCGCACTTGCAGATTGTCGCCGGAGGCCTGGTCGATGACAATGGTAAACGGCGTCTCATCGGTCACAGTCACGACGGCGGCAATATCAAAGCCCTCCGCCGTTTGGGCCGAATCGACGGGTGCCTGACGGGCCAACATAGTATCGAGCGGCGCGCTGAGGTCGATGAACTCGACAATGCCCTCTCGCTCTACCGCCACGGCCTCATCGTTGGGCACCACCACCGTCAGATTGGAGCCTTCCACTACGGTAGCCGTGGTGCGGATGCGCGGCAACGCAAGATCCCCGGTTATGCGCGTGTCCGAATCGACCAGTAGCTTGCCGTAGAATATTTCGTTATCGCGCTGGGTGCTTTGCACGGCCAGAAAGTCATTCGTAACGGCTCGCAGCTGAAAGCGGTAGTCGTCGATGTAGTTCTTGGTGTACACGTAGCCGTTGATTTCCGCCTTGTTGTTCAGCGAATCCAGAATGGTAAAGTCCTGAAACTTGATTCCCTGCTCATCGAAAGTCAGGCTTTCGTTGGGCAGCGTGAAAGGGGCGCCAAGCTGGGTAAGCGTAAAGCCGGCATCGTTGGTATTGAGCGTACCGCGCAGCTGGGGGGCATTTGTAGTGCCTCGCACCGTAAAATCACCAGTCAGATAGCCCGTCATCTCGCGCACCTCGCCGAGCGCGAAAGGCTCGGCCGTATTCAGGTTCAGGCGAGCTACGTTGATGGCCATATCCAAATCGCCAGCCGCCAAGTAGTAGCCCGTGGCCCGCACTTCGTTGTTGTTGGGCCCGCCCGTCAGGCGAGCATCGACCTGGTAGCGGTCGGCAGTGGGATTAGTTGCATTCAACGACAAGTCACCGATAACCGACTTGTTGTAGGCGAAGCTGCTCAGGGTCATGTCGGCGGTAAATGCCTGGCGCGGCTGGCCCAGACTGCGTACTACAGCCTGCCCGTTGAGCGTACCGCCCACCAACGAATCCTGCAAGCCGCCCGCTACAGCCAGCATGTTCAGATCGAGGCTGCCCAAGCGCACCTGCAACGGATATTCGCCCCCCGGCAAGGTTTGCAGCTCGATAAACTGCTGGCCCTGACTTAAGCGCACGTTTTCGGCTCGCACTGCCCCTGATGCCAGAGTATACTGCACCTTATTATTGGGTGCAACCGTCCATTTCTGGTTACTCACCACCAGATTTTCATCAAAGCTGAACGCATACGCGTCGCCTTGGCTCAGCACTTGCAGCACCCCAGCCAGATTCAGCAGCTGGGCGCTATCCGACTCCGCAATGCGCACGCTTGTAGCCACCTGGTTGTTGGCCACGTTGCCGGTTATGCTGGGGTTGGGCAGGCGCAGACTGGTATCCTGGCTGGCCTGGCGCATACGCAGCGCGTAATCCAGCTTTTGCGGATCGGAGGCAATGGTAAGCTGGGTCGAGTCGAGCCGGAAGCCCTCGTAGATGATAACCGGAATCCGGCTGTTCAGCGTCAGGTTAGCTTCCCGGCTGTCGAAGCCGCCGGTCAGGTTGAAAGGCGAAATCTTGGTTAATCCCGGTACAAAGGCCGCAATCGGGCGGGGCTCCAGCACGCGCACATCGAAGGTGAAATTGCGGGCCGGACCGCCCGCCACGTAGCGCACATCGGGCAGGTCGAAGTAGCGGTCGATGTGCTGCTGAAGCACCGTTGCCAGATCACCTAGCGGCGTATTGCCATCCAGCTTAACCGTGAAAATATCCGAGGTCACGTCCACCGCCGAGCGACCGGGCTGTTGCACAATCTTACCTTCCAATGTGCCAAAGGCAAAAGGCTGGTTATCACGCACAACTACCACATTCTGCCCCGAGAACGTGCCGTTGATGGAATTGGCATCAGCACCGCTGAGGTTGGCCGTCAGGTTGCCCTGCACGCGCAGGTCGCCGCCGGTATAGAAGCCCAGCGCCGTCAGATTTGCCCCCCGCAGGTTCAGCGACGACACTTCGTAGCTCGGGTTGTTTGCGTCGCGCAGATTCACAGTCGCCAGCACGTCGAGGTTCAGGTTGGGGTCGGTTTTGCTTTCGGCAGCAATCACATAGCGGTTGCGGTCGATGTCGACGGTGGCGGCAATGTCGCGGTACGTGTAGTTATTGTACTCGGCCCGCTGCACGTCGGCCACTAGGCGGCCTTGCATGGTAGCCGGGTCGAGGCCGCGGGCATTCAGGCGACCAGTAGTCGTCACGCGTCCAATGGTCGGATCTCGCAGCACGGCACCCACGTTGAAGTTCTGTACCGAGAAGCGAGCCGTAACGGGCTCCCGGCCGGCGGGGCCGGGTTCCATATTCACCACGGCCGTCGCGTTGCCGAAGCTGGTGTTTACTTTCAGATTGGTATCAAACACCATGGCCGTAGGGCGGCCCTGAAACGTGCCCGATACCGCAATGCGCGGCGGCAATTGATACTCCCGCGGAATAGTACCGGCGGGAGCCAAACTCTTGATATCGGCCGCGGTGGTCGTAAACTGCGCGATGTTGAGGTCGGTGTAGAGGCGGCGGTCTACTTCGGGCAGGCCCTGAATGCGGCCACTGGCGCGCAGCACCGTATTGCGAAAGCCCACCACATCCAGGTTCTGCACCCGGAAGTCGCCCACGCGGCCATTTACGCGCCCACTCACCAGCACCGACTGGTTAGGGCCAGTAGTAAACGGTGGGGTGCTGGCCAAATCGGGGGCCAGATACAGAATATCCCGGAAGCCCAGGCGGGTTTCGCGCAGGTCACCCTCAATGCGCAGCTGGCCCAGCTTCTCGGTGTCGGCCAGGGCATCTAGGCTTTCGTAGCCCATAGCCAAAGTGCGGCGGATGCGCGTGTGGGGCGTTATCAGGTCGAGGTTGTCGAGGCGAGTTTGCACCGAGTCGAAGACGACATCGGCCGTGGCGCTTTCTACCTCAAAGCCGCTTTGCTCCTTGCCCGCCAGATTCACGATGCGGCCCGTGGTGCGGTTTTCGGAGTAAAACAGGTTCTCCGTATTCAGAATCAAGTCGGTAAACTTGAGGTGATTATAGTCCATGCCCCGCACGCGGGTTTTTTGGGCGGGCTCGTTAAAGTTGTCGAACGCCACATCTACCCCGTTGATGTCGGATTTCTTGAGCGTAACCACCCAGCTGGCTTCCTGGCCGGTCGCTTTCTCCACCGATTCATTCAGGTCGCGTACAGCCTCGGCCGGATTGATGATGCGCTCCTCAACGGGCACGTTCTCATTTTGGGCGTAGGCGAAGGAGGTGTTGCGCAGCAGCAACGTATTGAGGGCCACCCGCGAGTTGCGCAGGTCGATGTTGTCGGTGGTAATGTCGGCCTGGCCGATGCGGGTGGTGATATACTGGGCCGAGGGGGCATTTTTGTACGTCAGACTGACATTATTGAGCTGCGCGCGGTTCAGGCCCAGCTCCAGTTCCAGCGGCTCACTTACGGCCGTGTCCGGGGGGCGTTTTTGCTCTGCACAATGTCGATGCGGGTGTTGCGCAGAGCCGCCTGATCGATGCGGTAGGTGGAGGCGTCCACGTCAACGGCGTCCATGTTCACGGCCAGCTCGCCTACGCGCGTCTTCACGGCCATGCCTTCCACCTGGTCGTCGTAGCGGAGGCGAATGTTGGTCAGGCGGGCGTCCCCGATGTTGTACTGAAACCCGGCGCTGGCCGTATCGACGGGGGCCGTGGTGGTGTCGCCGGTCGCGAAGGCGGCCGTGATATAGTCGAAGTTGAAGGTGCTGTCGGGCAGGGTGCGCGTGATGCCCACGGTACCGTCATTCAGCTCCACCGACTTTACGTTAATCTGCGATTTGGTGAGCGCCCACAAGTCAATGTTGACGCCCAAATGACCCACGGCCAGCAGGGTATCGCCCTTCTGGTCTTCCAGATACACATCGTCGAGGGAAATGGCGTTGCGCCAGTCGGTGCGGAATTTCCCGATGCGCACTTCCGTCCCGATCTTATCTTGCAGATAGCCGCTGGCTTTGCGCGCCGCAAAATCCTGGGCAGCCGGGAATTGCAAAGCCACCACTACCAGGATTACCAGTAGGACAATAAAAGCCACCAACCCCAGGATACCATAGAGGATGCGGCGAACGTAGGTAGGCAGGGATTTGATAACTCAGCTGTGCTTAAAGTGTTCAGTATCACCCAACGAAAAAAGGCCATGCTAGGTTGGCTGGGGGGCTTTTTTGCTGTTAGAACGCTCTATATATCGCGACTGGTGCGGCGTGAAGCACGAAACTTGCGAAACCAGCAAGCGGTAGTGTCGAGCTTGGTGACGGTGTCTATTTGCACCTGCCAGCAGTGTGCAACCAGCAGTATGTAAACAAAAAGCCCTGGCTCTCGAGCCAGGGCTTTTTGTTTATCCTAATAAACGGGTTAAAAACCTGGCGCAACTGCTAAGGAAAAGATGAAAGGACCACCAGCAAGGTTGAGTTTGCGAAGAAAAGTGGCTCTTGGGGTCGCTAGGTCAAGAATCGAAACCTCATTTTGGTTATTACTGCCAATTGAAATAGCATAGGCCGTATTGCTAGTACCTCCAATATCAAAAACATTAACACTGGTCGTGGTCGAGCTAAATCCACTCAGGCCTATTGTCCCGATTTCGGTCAGCGTGCCTGCGTTAGGCGGATTCTGAAGATAAAGCTTATTGCTACCCAGAACGTACAACTTGGTAGAGGTTGCGCCGACAAAGCTATTATCATAAGCCACTGCACTTACGGATGGCAAGGCAGGATTCAGATTGCTATCTACGGTAACAACCCCGTCGGTGGGGTTCACCCTTAGGTTTTGCCCCCCACTACGTCTCACGATACGAATACGGTCGTCGATAGGGTCGAAATCAAATGTATAAGCGCTAGTTCCTGAAGAAAAGGATAAGGGGATACTCAGGTCAGCTACAGGCGTAGCCATAGCCGTTACCAGATCGATGGTATAGAGCCTAGTACTGGCGATATAGTCGATTCCGTTCAGATAGCGGGCTCCTTGCCCTATTATCAAGGCGTAGAGTTGACCAGTTGCCGGGCGGAAGTCCAGGCCCACGACTTGTTGGTTTATAGCCAACCCACCGAACTGCTGCGTGATGGCAGCGGTGGGGTCAGTGGTGTTCGTTGGGTCGAAAGTGTACAAGGAGTTAAAAGTTCCTCTCAGAGGAATAGTTATAAACCCGGCAGCATAAATAACTGGCTGAGTGGGAATGGCGATGCCGGAGTAGGCTAAGCTAGTTGCGTACTGAGCTAAAGGCCGCGCCGCGCCGGTAGCCAGATTTACGGTGAAGAGAGTAGGGTTGCCACTTACACTATATAACCCAAGAGCGGTGCCAGTTTTGGCATCAATGTCGAAGCCCCCGTCGCCGCTAATGTTCAGGTTCAGACTCCCGACCGCTACTAATGTCCCGTCGTTAGGCGGATCCTGGCGGTAGAGCTGATCGGTGGCCGGGTCCAAGTCATAGAGCACCGTTGTAGCCGCTTTTGTCGTATTGTTGGTGTAGGCCGCCCCATTAATAGCAGCGCCCGCTGCGCCAGTGATGGCCCCATCGGTAGCGGCCACTGCGCCCGTCTCCGGGTTCAGCCGCAAGTTCTGGCCCGTGCTAGTGACCAAGCGAATGCGGTCCACGGTCGGGTTGAAGTCGAAGCCGACTAAATTGCCCCCCAGCGCTGGTGTGAAGGCGCCACTGCCGATGGCTCGGGCCGCGCCGGTATTCTGGTTAATGACATACAAGCGGCTCGCGCTACTCACCCCGTAAAGCTGACCCGTAGCGGGGCGAAAGTCGATGGCCAGCAAAGTCTCGCCATTGCCCAAGCCCGTAATGTTGACTGAACTAAGGCGCGTGGCGGCATTTTTCGTGGAGTAGGCGTCGAGCTTGGTGCCCCCGATAGTGCGTAAAAAGCAATGTCCTGGCCTAATGGGGGAAAGGTAGGAATAACTGGTGGTGGAGTGGGCTTGGGGAAGTACTGCTCCAAGATGTCTTCGCAACTCGTGAGTGACACCAATAGCAAGGCAGCGGCCCCAAGCTTGGCAAGTGAAGAAGTTGTTTTCATACAGCGATGAGAGTAAAATGAAATACAAAACATAGCATCAAAGCCCCGACTCTTGAGCCGGGGCTTTGTAATAAACAGACATGCTTATGTGGTGAGCAAATACTAAAACCCTAAGCCAACCGTAAATCCAGTCGCATCAAAAGGAAATACTTCCTTTTTAGTAGCACTAGCACTAGCCAGATCAATTGTATAGAAATATCGGCCAGGGTCAAATTGCTGTAACGCATTGGTAAGAATGGCGTAGCCTGTATTGCTCATTCCACCAATGTCAAATCCTGTATTATACTGAAGATCAAGCGCGAAAGTAAGATTCCGGAAACTATAGATTCCTTCAGCCGGCTGCGTTATAATCGCAAAGTCTCCTTTGCGCGAGAAAATAGCGTATAAAGTAGCAGTGGTAGCCCCGGCGTAATTATTATCGTACGCCACCGACGCTATACCTGCATCAAGGCCAGTACTTCTCTGGCCATTCAAATGCAGCAAACCATCTTCTATGAAAGTAGCATCCACAGGGTTGATGCTTACATTCCTCTGACCACTAATAATGCGAATACGATCTGCTACCGGGTCAAAGTCAAACCCGGGACCAGCAATGAGTAACTCTGTTGGCCCGGTGAGTGGACCGACACGAGTCGCAGCAGCAGTGGCAGCGTTAATCGTATACAGTGTCACGTTATTAAAGTCAGCTGTGCGAGCTATGGCATACAGTTGGCCATTAGCCGGCCGAAAGTCTATGCCAGCCACTGACTCCCCGGGCGCTAAGCCTGTGATGGGCTTGGTAACCCCAACCGCAGGCGTAGCTATATTAAAGATATATAGGCTATTTGCCGTAGTGGCATAAGCTACGGGCTGAGTCGGGATGGCTAGACCTGCATAAGCAGTGGAGGCCGCGTACTGGGCCAAGGGCCGGGCCGCGCCCGTAGTCAAGTCGACGGTGAATAGTGTAGGATTACCATTGACTGGATACAGACCTAAGGCTGTGCCGGTCGTGGCATCGATATCGAAGCCGCCATTGCCGCTCACTGGCACATTTAAATTGCCCACTTGCACCACGGTCCCGTCATTGGGTGGGTTGATTAGGTAAAGCTGTTGGTTCTGGGTGTTAATGGCGTATAAGGCCGTAGTCGTAGCGCCGGCGGTGTTGTTGGTATAGGCTACCCCGGTCAGCGTGGCGCCCGCCACGCCGTTAACGGCCCCATCGGTGGCGACCACCGTACCGGTCTCTGGATTCACCCGCAGGTTCTGGCCCGTGCTAGTGACCAAGCGAATGCGGTCCACGGTCGGGTTGAAGTCAAAGCCGACTAAATTGCCCCCCAAGGCCGGGGTGAAGGCGCCACTGCCGATGGCTCGGGCCGCGCCGGTATTCTGATTGATAACGTACAGCCTACTGCCGCTGCTCACCCCGTAGAGTTGGCCCGTAGCGGGGCGAAAGTCGATGGCTAGCAAGGTCTCACCGCTGCCCAGGCCCGTGATGGAAACCGAACTAAGGCGCGTGGCGGCATCTTTGGTAGAGTAGGCATCGAGCTTGGTGCCGCCCGACAGCGCATAGAAGGATATGTCTTGGCCTAGAGGTGGAAAGGTGGGAATAGTGGGCGGTGGAGTGGGTTTGGGGAAGTACTGCTCCAGGATGTCTTCGCAGCTACTTAGCGAGGACAATAACAGAACAGCCGCGCCCCAAGTGGCGAGGGAAGAACGTTTTAGCATATAATGAAGATGATAGGATGGAAGGAAGAAATAATTGAACTAAGCTCCTTCGCCATACGCAACTCTATTGTATTTGGATGTTGCTATTTTCCACTTTCTAGAAAGAATTAATTCTAGTTGAGATGCCTGATATTTAGTGCCCTTGGGCATGTCCTTATCATATAAAACCACAAAAAAAGCCCCCAAATGATTTTAGGGGGCTTTTTTATGGCATGAAGAGTTCAAACTAACCAGACAATGAATTAGAAGCCCAAGCCCACGGTAAAGCCGCTTGTGCCGATACCACCGGAGCTTCGGCCAAATATGCCTTTGCTGGTAGCCTTACCCGTAGCAAGATCGATGGTATACAGTTCCGTGCTACCCGTAATGTTCAGCACAGCGTAGCCCGTGTTGGTAGTGCCTCCGATATCGAAGTTGCTGCCGGGGCCGGCGTTCAGCTCCAGATTCCCCACTTCTACCATATTGCCAGCATTGGGCGCGTTCAGTTGAAACAGCTTGGCGGAAAGGAAAGGGGCCCGGGGGCTGAAATCGCGGGTATCGATTACGTACAAATTGGAGATAGTTGCGCCGGCGAAGTTGTTGTCGTAGGCGGCGGCCTCCACTACTGGCGTACCCGGATTCAGGTCACCGTCCTGGATGGCGGAGCCGTCAGCAGGGTTGACCCGTACGTTCAGGCCGGAGCGGCTCACAATACGAATGCGGTCCACTACGGGGTTGAAATCGAAGCCATACGCGCCTCTGAACGTTAATGGAACAGATAAGCTAGCTACCCGCGTAGCCTCGGCAGTGGCGGCATTGATCGTGTACAAGCGGCCATTATCCATCTGAGGACCACCCTGCGGACGCTGCACAGTCAGGGCGTAGAGTTGCCCATTAAGGGGTCGAAAATCCAGGCCGGCCATCTCTTCATTCGGAGTAAGCCCGGTGATGGGTTTAGTGATGGAAGTGGACGGATTGGTGGGGTCCACAATCAACAGGTCGTTGTTGATGGTGACCGCGTAAGCTACCGGTGAGGTTGGGATGGCGATGCTTGAATAATCTAGGCTTACGTCGTATTGGGCCAATGATTTGGCGGCGCCCGTGGCAAGATCAACGGCAAACAGCGTCGGGGTGCCGCTCACTGCGTACAGGCCCAGGGCCGTGCCCGACTTCCCATGAATATCGAAGCCGCCATCCCCGATGATACTTAGATTCAGCCCTCCTATCGGCGCTACGGTGCCTTCATTGGGTTGGCTGATCAGATAGAGCTGCCGGCTTGCCGAGTTGATAGCATACAACTCCGTTGTTGTGGCTCCCGCCACGTTGTTGGTGTAGGCTACCGCCGTAATGCTGGCGCCCGCAACGCCGCTGATAGCGCCATCGGTGCTGGCCACGGTGCCCGTTTCGGGGTTCAGCCGCAGGTTTTGACCCGTTGAAGTAATCAGCCGAATCCGGTCCACGGTCGGGTTGAAGTCGAAGCCCACCAAATTGCCCCCAGCGCGGGCGTAAAGGCACCGGTGCCAATGGCGTGGGCGGCGCTCGTATTCTGGTTAATCACGTACAGGCGACTGGCGCTGCTCACCCCATAAAGCTGCCCGGTGGCGGGCCGGAAGTCGATTGCCAAGAGCTGCTCCCCGCCGGCTAAGCCCGTAATAGCTACTGAGTTTGTGCGCGTGGCGGGAGCCTTGGTCGAATATGCATCCAACCGGCTGCCGCCCGACAAAGCGTAAAAAGGAATATCTAGTCCCAGGCTCGGAAAGGTTGGGACAATAGGGGCAGGCCTTGGAAAGTATTTCTCCAGAACGTCTTCGCAGCTACTCAACGAAGACAAGAGCAAGACGGCCATGCCCCACTTGGCGAGGGTAAAAATCTTCATCATTTTAAGTAAATTTTTATTACTAAAATGAGAAATAATAGAATTTATTTTATCACATACTCTATGTAGCTATATAGATTCGGATTATCAAATTTTTGTGGGAAGCACCAACTCACCCGAACCTTGTCGGCCTGATCAGGTAGCTACTACTTAGCACAGTCATAAAGCGTAGTAAAACTTATCTTTCGCCCCCATCTGATTTCTTCCGAATGATTATTCGCTTCTCTCTTCCCTATCATACCGAGCCCGGCCAGCGCATTGCGGTCTGCGGCTCCGAGCCCAGCCTGGGCCAATGGAACCTCGACCGCGCGCTTTTTTTGCATTACGCTGCCCGCACGGGCCTGTGGACCCAGGAAATCAGCATCCCCACTGACCATCCTCATCCCATTGAATACAAATACGTGCTGCTCGACGAGCGCGACGGCAGCAAGCACTGGGAGTGGGGCTCCAATCGGGTGGTGGCTGACTCTGGGGGCTTTTTACCCGCCTTGTGCTGGAAGATTTTTGGCGCGCCCCCGCCCAGCCCGACAATGAGCTGCACACGGCGGCCTTCACCAAAGCCCTGTTTCGTCGGGGGCCGCACGTAGCCTCCGCTCAAGCCCTCGCCACACCATCCGCAACAGACATCGGGTCGGCGGGAGCCATCCGGTTTCAGCTGGTGGCGCCGCGGGTAGCACCGCAGCACCAGGTCTGTATTCTGGGCTCCGATGAAGCGCTGGGCGCCTGGGATGCCAGTCGGGCTATTATCCTTGACGATCAGGACTATCCTACCTGGACAGCCCAGGTAGCCCTGGCGCAGCCCGGCCAGAACACCCAGTACAAGTACGCCATCTGCGATGCCCAAACCGGCGATATCGTCCATCTGGAAACCGGCGACGACCGGGTAATTTTGCCCCCCACGCCTGCCAATACCCTGCGGGTGCGGGCAGATGAAGGCTTTCGCTACCCGGCCGGCAACTGGCGCGGAGCCGGCGTGGCGCTGCCGGTATTCTCGTTGCGCACCAAGCAGGGCTTAGGTGTGGGCGAGTTTTCGGACCTGAAGATGCTGGCCGACTGGTCGGCGGAAGCGGGCCTGAAACTGATGCAGATTCTTCCTATCAACGATACCACGGCCACCCATACCTGGGTCGATTCGTACCCGTACGCGGCTATTTCGGTGTTTGCCCTGCATCCGCTCTATCTGCATCTGGATGGTATTGCGGAGCTAGCTGATGCCGCCGACCGCACCGAGCTGGACTGCCTGCGCGAAGAGCTGAATGCCCGCGACTTTGTGGACTATGAGCCCGTGATGGAGGCCAAATGGAAGTTCATCAAACGCCTGTACCAGCAGCAGAAGGCGACTTTCCTCGCCGATCCTGCTTTTAAAGCGTTTTGGGTGGAGCAGAATGAGTGGCTGGTGCCTTACGCTGCCTTTTCGGCCCTGCGCGACCGGTTTGGCACCGCCGACTTCCAGCAGTGGCCCGAAGAGTTTCAGACGCCCCGGAACCTGGATGAGCTTACCGCACCCAGCCAGCCCGATTTCGACGAGTTTGGCCTGCACTTCTTCACGCAGTTTCACCTCGATAAGCAGCTGCGCGAAGCCGTAGAATATGCCCGTGAGCGCGGCGTGGTGCTCAAGGGCGATTTGCCCATCGGCATTTATCGCCACTCCGTGGATGCCTGGACCCAGCCCGAGCTCTACCACATGGACCGCCAAGCCGGCGCTCCGCCAGACGACTTCTCGGTGACGGGCCAGAACTGGCGCTTCCCCACCTACAATTGGGAGCGCATGGCCGAAGACAACTACCAGTGGTGGCGCAACCGCCTGAGCCACCTAGCCCGCTACTTCGACGTGCTGCGCATCGACCATATTCTGGGCTTTTTCCGCATCTGGGAAATTCCGGGGCATTCGGTGGAAGGCTTGCTGGGTCATTTTGCGCCCGCTTTGCCGATGCACCGCCACGAGATTGAGCAGCGACTGGGCTGGTTTGATTATGGCCGCCTGTGCGAGCCATATATCCGCTGGCACATGCTTCAGCACATCTTTCACGCGCAGGCGCAGGCCGTGTTCGATGAGTTTATGGAGGATGCCGGCTACGGCGCTATCCGCCTCAAAGACTACGTGCGCACCCAGCGGCAGATAGAGGCGCTGTTTGACCAGCGAATCGCCGATGACCCAAACAATGCCGAGCACCTGCGCTGGCTGCGCACGGGCTTGTACAAACTAGTAAATGAGGTGCTGTTTGTGCCCGCTGATGAGCCCGACTTCTACCACCCACGCATCACGGTGTATCTGAGCACGTCGTTTAAGGAGCTGGACGATCATAATCGCCATCTTATCAACGAGATCTACAACGATTTCTTCTTCCGTCGTCACGAAGACTTCTGGCGGCGGCAGGGCTTGGTAAAATTGCCCCCCGTGCGCTACGCCACCGATATGCTGATCTGCGGCGAAGACTTAGGCATGGTGCCCGCCTCCGTGCCGGGCGTGATGCGCGAGCTGGGCATGCTGGGCCTCAACATCCAGCGCATGCCCTCCGACCCCAACGTGGAGTTTGGCAACCCAGCCCACGCGCCGTATTTGTCCGTTGTCAGCCCCGGCTCGCACGATATGAGCACTTTGCGCGGCTGGTGGGAAGAAGACCGCGACATTACCCAGCGTTTTTTCGAAGACCTGCTCGGCCATCGGGGCGAAATTGCCCCCCAGCACTGTGAACCATGGATAGCGCGCGAAATAAACGTGCAGCACCTGCATTCACCCGCCATGTGGGCTATTTTTCCCCTTCAGGATTTGCTGGCTATGGATGCTGACCTGCGTCGCGAAAACCCGCACGATGAGCAGATTAACGTTCCCTCTAATCCGCAGCATTTCTGGAAGTATCGCCTGCACCTGAATCTGGAAGAGCTGGCCTCCCAAGCAAGTTTTACCCAAGCGCTGCATAACCTGACTGATGAAAGCGGGCGCAACCAAGTGTATTAGATTCAGGTACTTGCATTTGCTTTAGCTAAAGGCTTTTCTATATTTTCTACTTAAAAAAAGCCCCCCGGCCTAACCGCTGGGGGCTTTTTTGGTATAGGAGTTTCTACTGCGTTTCATATGCCTACAGCTCTTCCTCTTCCCAAAGCGGCCCGCCGTCTTCGACCTGCTACCGACTACGATGTTATTATTATAGGAGCCGGAAGTGCCGGACTCAGCGCGGCGCTGGTATTGGGCCGCTGCCTCCGCCGCGTACTCGTGTGCGATGGTGGCGCCCCACGCAATGACCCCTCGCCCGCCGTGTGGGGCTTTTTCACCCGCGATGGGGTGCAGCCCAGTGAGCTGCTGCGCTTGGGCCTAGAGCAGCTGGCGGCCTACCCGAGTGTGGAAGTTTGCCCCTTGCGCGTAACCGAGGTTAGCGTGAGCGACGAGTGCTTTACCATTGTGGCCGATACGGAGGCCAGCCGCACCCGCACCATAACGGCGCGCAAAGTATTGCTGGCCACGGGCGTAGAAGACGAATTACCCCCCCTGGATGGTATGCGTGAGTTTTGGGGACGCGGCGTGCTGCATTGCCCTTATTGCCACGGCTGGGAGGTGCGCGACCGGGCGTTAGCGGTATACGGACGGGGAAAAGGCGTTACGGGTCTGGCGTTGCTTGTCAGCCGCTGGTCGAAGGATGTGGTGGTATGCACCGATGGCCCCGGTGGCCTCACAGAAAAGGCCCGTCAGCGTCTGCACAAGCAAGCTATTAAGGTGCATGAAGAGCCTATTGAACGCCTGGAGGGCTCTGAGAAAGAGGGCCTGCAACACGTGCTGTTCAAGAATGGCGACAAGCTGGTGCGCGAGGCGCTGTTCGTGCATCCACACCAGCACCAACGCACCAATCTAGCAGAGCAACTGGGCTGTCGTCTGAACAGCAAAGGCGCTGTTTGGACGGACAAAAAGCAGCAAACTTCGATACCGGGCCTCTATGCTGCCGGCGACACTACGGCCGGCATGCAGCAGGCTATTCTGGCTGCCGCCGAGGGCTCACTGGCCGCCATTATGATAAATGAAAAGCTGACCAAGGAAGAGTGCGTATAACAAGCTGGATCAGCCGGGTATGCGAATGGTGAACTCCGTGTATTCGCCTTCCTGGCTTTCTACCGTAAGCGACCCATTATGTCCCTTGGTCACGATATCGTAGCTCAAAGACAAACCTAAGCCTGTGCCCTCGCCCGTGGGTTTGGTGGTAAAAAAGGGCTGAAAAATCTTATCCTTTACAGTAGTAGGCATGCCCATCCCATTGTCGCGTACACGCACTTCTACATCGCCGGCCTCGGTACGGCGGGTGCTTACACTCACCGTGGGCACGTAGCCATCAGACACGCACTCTTTCTTTTTCTGAACGGCGTAGAATGCGTTGGTAAAAAGGTTGAGCAACACCCGCCCTATATCCTGCGAAATCGCATTCACTTGTCCCAGTTCAGGATACAAGTTCGTGTACAGGGTGGCGTTGAAGGTTTTGTCCTTGGCCCGCAAACCGTGGTAAGCCAGGCGCAGGTATTCGTCGGCCAGCGTATTTATATCGGTCGGCTGCAGCTCGCCCGTACTGGCGCGGCTGTGCTCTAGCATTCCCTTCACGATGGACGCTGCTCGTTGGCCGTGGTGGGTAATTTTCTGCAGATTCTGCTTCAAATCAACCAGCAGCTCGGTTTCCAGATCGATGTTGCGCGTGGGCTTGCGCTTTTCCTCCTCCAGCTCCGTAATCAGCTCGGCGCTTACATCCGAAAAGTTGGTGACAAAGTTCAGCGGGTTCTGAATCTCATGGGCAATACCGGCGGTCAACTCGCCCAAACTGGCCATTTTCTCGGCCTGAATGAGCTGGGTCTGCATGGTTTTAAGCTCAGTTAATGCCTGGCTCAGCTCCTCCGTCTGCTTGGTAAGCGTAGCGGTACGCTCAGCTACGAGTCGCTCCAACTCAGCGTTTTGCGTTGCGATGCGCTGCTTTTCCTGTTCCTCTTCCTCTCGCAATAGGCGCTCTTTCTCGAGGTGCTTTTTCTGATTGCGGGCAATCAGCAGAAAGGTAATCATCCATATCACCGTGAAGCCCTGCGAAGCATCGAAGGCGTCTTCATAGTTCTCGCCTAGCTTCCAGTCCGATACTACCAGCATCAGCTCGATGGCAGAGTAAACGGTGTAAGGCACTACAGCCAGCAACACGGTGCGGGCCGGTCGGTAATCCCGTAAAGCCAGTGCGACCAGTATTACGACCACAAAGACGAAGAGCATATACACTTCGTCCAGCTGGTCGTTGCGAAAGTTGAACAGGAGGTCAATAATACCTAGCCCCACCCCCGGCACCCAGATCCACCGGAGCAGCTTATCCCAATGGGGCAGGCGATTGGGCAGGTCGAAAAACCTACGCAGGATTCGCACCACCAGAAACTGGGCCAGCAGAATGCTAATTATTATTTGACCATCAAATTTCATAGGGAAAACCGGTGCTGAAACAGCGAGGTAAACTGGCAGGAATGCATGGTATCGATTGACATATTGCCGCTTCCATTTCCTGCATTCCAGTGTGGAAAAAGGTCAGCTTAGTGAGAAATAATACTAATCATCTTTTGCTAACTTTTTGGTAAGCCAGTTCCTCGGCAGCGGAACTGCAAAGACAACTGTAGGATTGCTGGTGCGAGGGCGGCGGCGGGTGGTTAGCTTTTTCAGCTTGTCATCCTCTTTCGACAAGAGAATGCTGGCATAATCTCCAATTAGTCCCACGGAGGTAGGCAACGTAATGCGTACGGAAAGCTGCTGCGAGGTCTCAATGGGTTTTGCGCCAGCGGGATTTTGTGCTTGGCTGCTCATGATGGAAAGCGGACAGACCAGACATAAAACAAATAACTTAACACCAGACATTGAGGAAGAGCACCACTATACTACTGATTATGAATAGAATTTATTCGAAACTCGCTATAGAATTATGAACAAATCTACTGTGTTTGCTTTCTGAAGCAATAGCCCAGCAAATCCAACCAAACAACACGCTGATTGTAAGGCGGTAATCAATGGTATACAACGTATCCGCTTTCCTGCTGCGCAGCTTTACGGCTGCCTGTAGCCAATGTGCTTTTGCCCCGAAGCGAAAAACAACCGCCTGTTTGTCTGGGGGGCATTTTATTATCTCAAACGGCTTGATCTATTCAGGTCAGCTTTAATTCAGGCCGTACTGCTGCAATGAAACAGTGTGCCATTTTGTATAAGCCAGCCAGCGGCAGCACCACTGCTCATAAGTGCCCAAAACGCAGATAACGTGGCCGCTTTGCAAGTAAATGCGCGTCTTGGGCTGACGGTTTTTCCAGTCGATGGGGCCGGCTTCGTCAGGCTCCTCTCCTGCACATGCTGCCAGAGGAAAGAGCGCGGCATTTCGTGTTCCTGGCCCAGCATATCCTGCCAGAGCCGTGTAGCTTGAACGATAGGGGAAGAAGACATACTCGGCTGGTGAAAAAACCTAATACTGTGTCTACCAGCATTTTCCCAAAAATTGCGCCTGTTTTCAGGTCAGAAAAGTAATGCAGGCCACAGGCAGCGAATTTCTATAAATCGCTATAGTTTAAATTGTTAAATCAAAGCTTTGCAGGTGAGAGTCGGCTTGGCTAGTCATTGACTGGGCGCGGCTTTACAGTTGAGCTTAGACTACAAATTGCTCTGAATTCCATACTAAAAAACGCCTGCCCAATTGGGCAGGCGTTTTCTGGAGCCATTTTCCTTTGTCGCATACATGCGCATGATGCGGGGGGCAAATTCCTGCTCCCGTTTGAGCCTCGCCGGACACCTATGCCCGCAGGACAATCAGGACAACTAGATAAGTAGCCTAGCGCTGTCCTACGCTACCCTTAGATGCCTTAGTAGCTTTCGGCGCGGGCGTGCTCTTCGAGAAGTTCTCGGGTGGGCCGAGGTAGCTGGGCTTCACGCCGCCGAGGTCTACCACCAGTTTTTGCACTACCACGCCGGGGTCGACGCGCCAGAGTTTCAATACATGCTTACCGGGCTTGGCCAGCGTGTGCGTGGAGGTTTTCAGAATAATATTCTGCGCTACCGCCTGCTCCCAAGGGCGGTTGCCGTTGTCGGCTACCATACCCGTATGCAGATTAATGATCTGGGGGGCTTCGTCGTCGAACGACACGGCGTACCGCAACCCTTGGCTGGCCATAAAATCCAGTGTGGGGGACAAATATGCCTGCACCGTTACGGGGCCAGCCTGCGTTAGGGTGAGTTCGTATTCCAAATGTGGACTGGCACCGCCGGGCGCGGCCGTTGGCGCGGCCGTAACCGGAAACGTCGTGACGGCTCCGGCTGTGCGGCCCAGGTCGGGGAGGTGCTGCCAGGTGATGGAGCCCGCATTTACAGCCCGCGTAAATTGCTCGGCTTCAATCGAGATAAACTTGTCGCTGACATGGGGCGCCGGAACTGTTGGCTCGGCTGCGGCCACTATTTTATCGGGCGTCAATGTCACCACCTCTGGCATTTTATCCACGGGCGGCTGCTGCCAATAGGTGTAACCGATGTGCGTCTGATCCATCATGTGGTTCCACTTGCCCCAGCCAGGGCGTGGTAGCGGTTTTTAATCTCCACATCTTTTTCAAACAAAGCTTTGGCTTTGTCGGCCAGCGCATTGGTAGTGGAATGACCAGCTTTGGCGGCCTCCCGGTTTTGGGCTACGGTGTAGTACAGCTCATTGAGGTTGGCGCTAGCCTGCACCGGGTGCAGCACCAGCTGATAATAAGCGTCGCGGACGGTGGGGGCAATTTCTGGTTAATAGCTTCGGCCCGCTCCAGCAAGCGCTGGTAGTCGCTCACGACGGTGGCCCACTCGCCGGTGGCTAGGCTGTAGGTGTTGGCGTCGAGCAACTCGGGCTTGCGGCGGGCGTTGTACTTAGCGTATTTAGCCAGAATATCAGCAATATCAGTGGCGTGTTTCTCGCCGAATTGCTGACTGGCCCAGCGCTGCGTGTACGCTGCCACTTGGTCGGCCTTTATCTTATCGGGGTTCCAGGCGTAGTCCAGAAAGAAGCTGATGGGCAATTCCATGGGCTTCAGGTCGCCCACGTTCACAATCCATATCTGATTGGCACCGTACTCGTGGGCCAAGTGCATCTGCTCCCAGATACGCGGAAGCGGGTTGGTGTTGAGCCACTTATAGTTGCGCGGCCCACCCACATAATCGAAGTGATAATAGATGCCGTAGCCGCCGCTGCGGGGCTTTTCGCCTTGCTTGGGAAGCTTGCGGATATTGCCCCAGTTGTCGTCGCAGAGCAGTAGGGTCACGTCGTCGGGTACGCGCATGCCTTTGTCGTAATAGTCCTGCACTTCCTTGTAGAGGGCCCAAAGCTGCGGGGTTTGCTCGGCGGGCTTGCCGGTTTCTTCGGCAATAATCCGGCGCTGATCGGCTACAATCTTCTCCAGCAAGGCAATGTTGCTGCCCTCACTCATGGGCTCGTCGCCGTCGCCGCGCATGCCCATGGTCACGATGCTCTCCTTGGTGCCCATATTCTTGATACCCTGCCGCCAGAAGTCCTGCAAGATTTTTTCGTTGGTCTGGTAGTTCCAGGGGCCGCTGCCAAAGCGCTTCCACTCCTGCTGCGAGCGTACCATGGGCTCGTGGTGGGAAGTGCCCATCACCACGCCGTACTCATCAGCTAACACGGGGCTCTGCTTATCGTCGTCGTTGAAGGCATTGCCCCACATAGCTGGCCACAGGTAGTTACCCTTCAGGCGCAGAATCAGCTCGAATACATGGACGTACATCTTAGAGTTGATACCGCCGAATTTCTCCTTGGCCCAGCCGCTCAAGGCGGGCGCCTCGTCATTAAGGAAAATGCCCCGGTATTTCACCTTCGGCTCGCCTTGGGTATGCCGGCCGGGCGCCACATACAAAGCCTGCTGTTGCGGCGTGGGCACATCGGCCCACCAGTGCCACGGCGATACGCCAATCTGCTGCGACAAATCGTAAATGCCGAAGATGGTGCCGCGCTTGTCGCTGCCGGCAATCACCAAGGCGCGGTCAACACCGGGCATTGGTTTTTCTACCACTTGCAGCACGAAAGTTTCCCACTTGCCCGCCACGCCCGCCACGTCGAGCTTCTTGGCTTTCACCAAACCGTCGATCAGGGGGCTTTTTCCCAGCGTGCCGATGAGCACTACTTCCTTGCCGGCTGGTGCTTTGTCGGTGGTGAAGGTGGGCGTGAGCTTAGTTACGCGGTTAATGTCGGTCTGCAAATCCTTGGCGGCGCGCAGCACGCCGGGCCAGTCGGAGTTGCTGGCGTAAAGAGCGGCCGTTTTGCCCCCCGCCGCCAGCGTAAAGCCACCTTTGCCCTTTTGGCTCGACACGTAGACTTCAGCTCCCGGCACTGTTGGGCCGGCTAGCGTAGGCAGCGTCGCCAGCAACGCGAGCAGCATAGGCAGCTGCCATTTGCGGCGCATGTATAAGTACAGTTGGATGGGTTTGAGTAGCATAGCTTTTCGCGAAACGCGTTCTACATTTTATTCTTCGCCGTTTGCAGAACGGCCTGCATAGCGGGCTTGGGCTGGTAGCTGCGGTCGAAGAGCAGCGGGTAGCTGGTGCGGCCTCGGATGGGCCAGTCGTTTAGCCAGGAATCGTTGTCGGTCACGCCCCAGAGCGTGATGCGGTCGATTACGTTGCGGTGCTTGCGGAAGAGGGCGAACAGGTCAGCGTAGCGTTTGGTCAGCTTTTGCTGCACCGAGTCGGGCAGGCCGGTGGTATACACGTTGTACTTCTCGTCGGCGCCAAAGGTCTCGGCGATGTCGGCGCCCTGGCGGCGGCTGGGATTAGGCAGCACGTCGATGTCCAGCTCCGTGAAGTTGACCTTTACCCCCAGCTTCGAGAAAGCGACAATGCTCGCCTCTATATCCTCCAGGCTCGGTTTGGTCAGGCCGTAGTGGCCCTGCATACCAATAGCCGCCACTTTGATACCTTTGGCTTGTAAGCTCTTGACCAGCTTGATGGTACCTGCCCGCTTTTCGGGGCGATAGAGGCTGTAATCGTTGTAGTACAGTTCCGCTTTAGGGTCGGCTTTGTGGGCGTACTCAAATGCTTTGGCGGCGAAATCTTCGCCCAGAATTTCCAGCCACTTGGTTTTGCGCAAGTCGCCCTGCTGGTCATCGATGGCCTCGTTCACTACGTCCCAGCCGCCGATCTTGCCTTTGTAGCGGCCCACTACGGTATTGATGTGGTCTTCCAGGCGCTTGAGCAGCACTTCCCGGCTCACGGGGTTGCCGGCGGCGTCTTCAAATACCCACTTGGGCGTCTGCTGGTGCCACATGAGCGTGTGCCCCACAATGAACATCTTGTTGTCCTGCCCGAACTTTACGTAGTCGTCGGCCGGCTTGAAGTTGTAGGTGTCCGGCTGCGGGTGCACGGGTCCCCACTTGAGCAGGTTTTCGGGGCTGATGGTGTTGAACTGCTGCTTAATTAGGGCTGTAGCTTTGGGATCCTGACCACTAATCTGCCGGCCGTTGAGGGCCGCGCCCACATAGAAATCCTGCTTGAACGCATCCTTTAAAGTTGGCTCCGACTTCTGGATAAAGCCCAGCGAAACACCGGTAAGGATGGCGTATGTAAAAGTCTTTTTGATAATCATGGAAGTGGAATAGCAACGGGAAATAGATACAGGATATGCGAGCTTCAAGCAGCGGTTACTTCAGCTCCAGCACCACCACCGACTGGGGTGGCAGCTCCACGGCCAGGTTGCCGCCGCGCTTCTTAGCGCCAGAAAAGCTCCCCAGCTTCACTTTGTTGGGGTTGTCAAACGAGTTATAGTCGCTCACGCTGGCCGAGGTCAGAATCCGGCCGGACACGGTTTTCCAGGTTACGCCGGGCAGGGCGGTTTCCAGCTTCAGGGTCTTTTTGGTATCCAGGTTTACCAGGGAGATGTGAACGGCGCCACTGGCGTCTTTGGAAGCTGAAGCGTTCAGGGCGGGCACTTTGTCGTTGCCCATTACATAATCAGGGCTGGTGAATTGCAGGGGCATGTATTGGGCATCCTGGTGCACCTGATATAGATCAAAAACGTGGTAGGTGGGCGTGAGCAGCATCTTTTCCTTGTCCGTCAGCACGAGTGCTTGCAGTACGTTCACGGCCTGAGCCAAATTTGCCCCCCGCACCCGGTCGCAGTGATTGTTGAAGATGTTGAGCGTGGTGCCCGCTACCAGCGCGTCGCGCAGGGAGTTTTGCTGGAACAAAAAGCCGGGGTTGGTGCCGGGCTCCACATCGGTCCACACGCCCCACTCATCCACCAGCAAGGCTACCTTTTTGTCCTTGTCGTACTTGTCCATGATGGCAGCGTGCTTGGTCACCACGGCTTCCATTTTCAGGCAGTTCTTCATGGTGTTGAAGTACTCCTGCTCGTTGAAGCCGGTGGCCTTGCCCTTGCTGCCAGTCCAGCTGCCGGTGGGCAGCGTGTATTGGTGCAACGTGAGGCCCCACATCTGGTTGAGCGGAATATTTTTCATGCACGTCTCCGTCCAGTGAGCGTCGTCGCCATTGGCCCCACTCACGATTTTCTTCAGCGGAGGCGAGGCCGGGTAGTTGTGGGCGAAAGTGGCGTAGCGCTTATACACATCGGTGTAGTACTCGGCCGTCATATTGCCGCCGCAGCCCCAGCTTTCGTTGCCGATGCCCCACCAGGTTACACCGTAAGGTTTGGCTTGGCCGTTTTTGCGCCGCTCAAGCACGAGCGGCGTGTCGTCGTTGGAGTTCAGGTACTCCATCCAGCCCGCCATTTCCTGCACTGTACCACTGCCCACATTGGCCGCCAGATACGGCTCGGTGCCCAGCAGCTTACACAACTCCAGAAACTCGTGGGTACCGAAGCTGTTGTCTTCCAGATTATTGCCCCACCACATATTTAGCATCTTGGGACGTTGGGCCGTGGGCCCCACGCCGTCGCGCCAGTGATAGGTATCGGCGAAGCAGCCGCCAGGCCAGCGCAGATTGGGCACTTTTATCTTGCGCAGGGCCTCCACAATGTCCATGCGGATACGGCCCTGTTTGGGTACGTTCAGCTTTTCATCCACCCAAAAGCCATCGTAGATACAGCGGCCCAAATGCTCGGCAAAATGCCCGTAAATGTGCTTGCTGATTTGCAGCTTAGGGTCGCCGGGCTGCACTGTTACCTGCACCGTTTGGGCGACGGCATTAAGCGTTAAGCCAAGCCCGAGTCCGGCAAGGAGCCCGACTCTTTTTCCCCACTTTCGCAGGGAAAAACGTGGCGTATTCGTCTCAAAAAAGCCCCCCAGCGGTCGGTTTGAGTGCAGTTTGGTCATTAGGTTTATTCTTGGACTAGAGAAATGGTGCTAAAAACAGAACGTCATGCAGAGCAGCGCGAAGCATCTCGCGTGCTGAGGTATGCTAAACGAAGTCGAAGCATCTCTACTGGTAACTAATTCCAATCGGTGCTCAACGAAGCGGGAGAGATGCTTCGACAAGCTCAGCATGACATATGCTTTGGCAACCTCAGCACGCGAGATGCTTCGCGCTGCTCTGCATGACGGCCTTATTCGAGGAATGAATAAGGCCGTCATTTCTAGGAAAGAACTTCTTTGGGCTCGGTTTCGGCGGGGTTGTCTTCCAGTAACGCCTTAGCCTTCTCTACCACATTCTCTACCGTGAAGCCAAACATGGCCATCACTTCCTCACCCGGACCCGACTCGCCAAAGCGGTTCATGCTGATGACGGTGCCTTCATCGGTGGCGTACTTGTGCCAGCCAATGGGCGAGCCGGCTTCAATGGTAACGCGCTTGCGCACGGTGGGGGCAAAACTTGCCGTTGATACGCTTTGTTCTGCTGCTCAAACAGCTCCCAACTCGGCATACTCACGACCCGCGCCGCAATGCCTTGCTTCTGGAGCTCCTGCTGAGCCTGCATAGCTAATGACACTTCCGAGCCAGTAGCTATCAAAATGAGCTGAGGTTTACCACCCTCGGCTTCGCTCAGAATGTAAGCTCCTTTGGCCACGCCTTCGCGCGCCGAGCCATACTTTTCTTGATCCAGTGTAGGCAGTTTCTGGCGCGACAAAATCAAGACAACAGGCGACGCTGGCTTTGTCATAGCAACGCGCCACGATTCTACGGTTTCGTTGGCGTCGCCGGGGCGCAGCACGATAATGTTGGGGATGGTGCGCAGGGCGGCCACTTGCTCTACCGGCTGGTGCGTAGGTCCATCTTCGCCCAAACCGATACTATCGTGGGTGAAAACGAACGTAGCGGCCGATTCGGCAAGGGCAGTGAGACGAATTGCCCCCCGCATGTAATCGGAGAAAGTGAGGAAGGTGCCACCGTACACGCGCACGCCGCCGTGGCGCGACATGCCGTTCAGGGCGCCGCCCATGGCGTGCTCGCGCACCCCAAACCAGATGTTGCTCTTCTCGTAGCTGCCCGGCTGAAAGCTCAGGTCGCCGGCGGGGGCATTTCGTTGGAGCTGGCCAGGTCGGCCGAGCCACCAAACAGAAAAGGAATCGTTTTCTTCAACGCGCTTAGCGCCTTGCCCGAGGCCTGGCGAGTAGCCAAAGCACCATCGGCGGGCGTGAAAACGGGCAGCTCCGCGTCCCAGCCAGCGGGCAGATCGCTGGTAAAGGATGTTAGAAACTGCTCGCCTTCCTGCTTAAACTGCTGCTGGTAAGCCTCAAACTTTTGTTGCCACTCCTGCTGCAGCTTCGCGCCGCGCTGGCCGGGTTCGGCCAAGTGTTGACGTACTTCTTCGGGCACCACAAACGACTCGTCGGGGTTCCAGCCAAAATACTCCTTGACTTTGCGTAGGTTTTCGTCGCCCAGTGGGCTGCCGTGCACTTTGCTTGTGCCTTCCTGCGGACTACCAAAACCAATAATGGTTTTAATCGAAATCAGCGAAGGCCGGTCGGTCTCAGCCTGCGCCGCCCGAATAGCCTGCTCAATGCCGTCCAGATCGTTGCCGTCCATCACGCGCTGGGTGTGCCAGCCGTAGGCTTCGAATCGCATCAACGGATCCTCGGTGTAAGATAGGCTGGTGGGCCCGTCGAGACTGATATCGTTGTCGTCGTAGAGGTAAATGAGCTTGCCCAGCTTCAGGTGGCCGGCCAGGGAGGCGGCCTCAGCCGCAATTCCTTCCATCAGGTCGCCGTCGCTCACAATAGAGTACGTATAGTGATTTACTACTTCGTGCCCCTCCTTGTTGTACATGGCGGCCAAATGTGCTTCGGCCATGGCCATGCCCACGCCATTGGCGAAGCCCTGACCCAGTGGGCCCGTGGTTACTTCCACGCCCGCCGTGATGTTGGACTCCGGGTGACCCGGCGTTTTGGAGTGCAGCTGGCGGAAGTTTTTGAGTTCCTCAAGCGGCAAATCGTAGCCATACAGATGCAGCAGGCTATACAGCAGGGCCGAGCCATGACCAGCCGACAGCACAAACCTGTCCCGGTCGGGCCAGGCGGGATCCTGGGGGTTAAACCGCAAAAACCGCGACCACAGCACGTAGGCCATAGGCGCGGCTCCCAGCGGCAAGCCCGGATGGCCGGAATTAGCCTTCTGCACCATATCCACCGACAAAAGGCGGATGGTGCTTACACTTTGCTCTTCTACTGATATCTGCTGCTCAATCATGCTGCGCTACATTAAATAAAACGTCCCCGGCCGGCCACGAAAATTCCCACCCAAGCAGCCAGCCGGTTCGGTTTCACTCAGTTTAGATGTATTGGTTGATAATGGCTTCCAGCCACTCCTGCTTGCCGCTCTTCATCACCGGCTCGCCCGACTTATGGGCAATGGTGCGCAGGTCTTCCAGGGTCAGCTGGCCTTTCTCGAAAGCAGCACCGTCGCCGCTGTCAAAGGAGGCATAGCGCTCCGTGCGGAACTTCTTGTAAGGCGACTTTTCCAGAATATCGTTGGCCGTTACCAAAGCGCGGGCAAATGCATCCATGCCACTGATGTGCGCCACGAAAATGTCCTCCAGATCGGTTGAGTTGCGGCGCGTTTTGGCGTCGAAGTTGATGCCGCCGGGCTTAATGCCACCGTGCTCCAGAATGATGAGCATGCACTCGGTCAGCTCGTTGATGTTGTTAGGGAACTGGTCGGTGTCCCAGCCGTTCTGGTAGTCGCCGCGGTTGGCGTCCATGCTGCCGAGCATGTTATTATCGGCGGCTACTTGCAGCTCGTGCTGGAAAGTGTGGCCAGCCAGCGTGGCGTGGTTGGTTTCGAGGTTCAGCATGAAGTCGTTTTCCAAGCCGTACTCTTTCAGGAAGCCAATAACCGTGGCCGCATCGAAGTCATACTGGTGCTTGGTAGGCTCGGCGGGCTTGGGCTCGATGAAGAACTTGCCGGTGAAGCCTTGCTTGCGAGCGTAGTCGCGGGCCGTGCTCAGGAAGCGACCCATGTGGTCCAGCTCACGCTTCATGTTGGTGTTGAGCAGGGTCATGTAGCCCTCACGGCCACCCCAGAAGGTGTAGCCCTCGCCTCCCAGCGCGATGGTCGCGTCCATGGAGTTTTTCACCTGCGTCGCAGCGTGCGCCAACACGGAGAAGTCGGGGTTGGTGCTGGCGCCGTTCATGTAGCGCGGGTGCGAAAACACGTTGGCCGTGCCCCACAGCAGCTTTATGCCGCTGGCCGTCTGGTGCTCCTTGGCGTAGTCTACAATGGCTTGCAGATTGCGCTCATACTCAGCCAGCGAGTCGCCTTCGTCTACCAGGTCGATATCGTGGAAGCAGTAGTAGGGCGTGCCGAGCTTGGTGAAAAACTCGAAGGCAGCATCCATTTTTTCCTTGGCGCGGCCAATGATTTCATGGTGCGAATCCCAGGCAAAGGTCTTGGTGCCGGGCCCGAATGGGTCGCCGCCGGTGCCAGTGAAGGTGTGCCAGTACGATACAGCGAAGCGCAGGTGCTCCTTCATGGTTTTGCCCCCCACGACGCGGTTCTCGTCGTACCATTTGAAGGATAGCGGGTTGTCCGACTCGCGTCCTTCGAAGCGAATGGTGTCAATGCCTTTAAAGAATTCCGTTTTAGAAAGCGTGTTGGACGACATCTGTCTGGGTGGTTGTGGTTGAAAGAATCTGTTGAGTAAGAACCTTGTGCCAGCGGGCATAGGCCGATTGATATTGTGTTTGCAGTTCCGTCGTAGGCTCCAAGGTTAGGATACGCTCCAGGCTCCCAAAGGCTTCGGCCGGGCTGGCGTACACGCCCACGCCGATACCGGCGCCGCGGGCCGCGCCCTGAGCCGCATCCGTATTATATAGCTCCAGGGTCACGTTGCCAGTATTCACAAAAGCTTCGCGGAACAGCGGGCTCAGGAACATGTTGGCGTTGCCGGCGCGCACCTTTTGCACTTGCACGCCCATGCTGCGCATAATGTCCATGCCGTAGTTCAGCGCAAACACAATTCCCTCCTGGGCCGCGCGCAGCACGTGCGCCTGCGAGTGAATATTGAAGCTCAGACCGCGCAGTTCGGCATCAGTAGGGCGGTTTTCAAGGATGCGCTCAGCGCCGTTGCCGAAGGGCAAAAACAGCAAGCCCTCCGACCCGATTGGCGCTTGAGCGGCCAGCTGGTTCATCTGGTCGTAGGGCATTTCGCCGACGATTTTGCGCAGCCAGCTATTTAGAATGCCCGTGCCGTTCATGCACATTAACACCCCGTTGCGGGGCTGCTCGGGCGTGCTGTTCACGTGGGCAAACGCATTGACGCGCGAATGCGGGTCGGAGGCGGGCTGATCGGTGATGCCGTACACAACCCCTGAAGTACCGGCCGTGGCGGCTATTTCGCCGGGCTGCAATACATTGAGCGAGAAGGCATTATTAGGCTGGTCGCCGGCGCGGTAGCTGATGGGCGTACCCGCATGGAGGCCCAGTTCCTGAGCCGCTTCGGCCGTGAGCTGGCCCTGGGGGGCAAATGTGTCGACTACCTCGGGCAGTAAGTCGCGGCTGATGCCGTAATAATCGAGCAGATCCTGGGCGATGCTCTGCTCGCGGAAATTCCAGAAAACCCCTTCCGACAAGCCCGATACAGTGGTCTGCATCTGGCCTGTGAGTTGGTAAGCGATGTAGTCGCCGGGCAGCTGAATCTTGTAGATCTGCTCGTAGATAGCGGGCTCGTTTTCCTTTACCCACTTGAGCTTGGAAGCCGTGAAGTTGCCGGGCGAATTCAGAAAATTCTGGAGGCAGTATTCTTCGCCTAATTCCGCAAACGCTTGGTTGCCAAAGTCTACGGCGCGGCTGTCGCACCATATAATGGCGGGCCGCAACACCTTACCATCCTTGTCAAGCAGTACGAGGCCGTGCATCTGATAGGTGATGCCAATACCGGCCACCAGCGACGCATCGAAGCCATACTCGCTTTTTAGCTCCCGCGTGGCGTTTACTACCTCCTGCCACCAGCGCTCCGGCCGTTGCTCGGCCCAGCCTACCGCTTCCGCGGTAATTTCCATCTCCTTTTTCGGCGATGTGACGCTGGCCACGCACTTGCCGGTATCCACGCTAAGTAGAGCGACCTTGATGGATGAACTGCCTATATCGTACCCGAGCAGGTATTTCATGGGTGGGAAGTAAAGGGTTTTTCAGATAAGCCTGAAGGGAAACATGCCGCCCTAATGGCAGTAACCATCGAGCGCCCTACTTTACAAAGTACAATTAACAAGTAAGTCAACAACTTACTATCTGTCAGCTTCAAGAGGGAGCAATAGCTAGTGTACGTTGTATCTACTCATCGAATATACATCACAATCGATTACACGTGGCATTCTAAATCGGGGCGTACGCGCTTCGTTTTCAAATAAAAATATCGAAACCGTTTTCGGAAACGGTTTCGATAGGTATTTAGCAGGCATTTTTATTTCTTAAAATATCTTTGAATAATCAAACGCAACAACACAGGATCGGTAGCAGTCGAGCTTATTACGTGTTAGAAATAATACTATTGTCTTTACTCTATGGCAAGCCCAGGCGTTTCACTTTGCGGATTTCTGAATCGCGAGTTCAACGCTTTAGGGAACTGCTACCGAGCTAGCCTGGAAAGGTGAAGCTGGCAATCCCTCCTTATTGTATAGGTTGGCGCCGGCTGGGTTGTCGGCCCAGGCATAGCGCACGAAGGCCGGCGCCGGCACCTCGTCGTGCCACACCACGACGGTGTTACCCTCGATGCGTGCCTGCGCCCACACGAATTTTTTGTCGGGGCCGGCTATGGCAAACTGTGTGAGCGGTCCGCTGCCTTTGGCCACCAAACCGCCCCCCACACTGGCGAACTGGAGTACTGCCTTGCCGTCTTTCACCTGCATGGATTGGTATAAAGGACCAGACGCCACCAGCTTTTTCTCGCCGTAAGCCACCTGGCGGGCGGCCAGGGCGAGGCGTTTACCCACAGTTTCTTTGTCCAAGGGGTGAATGTCGTTCCACTCGCCCACGTCGATGGCGACGACCATGCCCGTATTGGGCAGCTGCAAGGTTTGGCGCTGGGCGTCGCGCACGCCGGCCCAGCCGCTTTCGCCGGGCTGAGGCCGGGTGCTCATAAAGTTGGCGAGCTGCACGTACAGAAATGGCAGCGTGGGCCGCTGCCACTGCTTGCGCCAGTCGGTAATTACGGCCGAGAAAAGCTGCTGATATTCCTGCGCCTTGCCCGTGTTGGACTCCCCCTGAAACCAGATGACGCCCTTGATAGCGTAGGGCAGCAGCGGCCCCACCATGCCGTTAAAAAGCCCCCCAGGCTGATTTTGAAAGGAAGTGCTACCCGGTGCAGGCGGCATAGCAGCTCCCAGCTTGTACTGCCAGGGACCGCGCAGATCCAGAGTTTGCCCCCCGGCGCTAAGCTGGTATTGCTTGTCGGGGGTGAAGCCGCCGCGCCCGCCGTTGCTGATGAGGCGCACTACAATTACGTTTTTGCCTGGCTTCAATACGCCGGGGCCAAAGTCGTACTTGCGGGGCGGATACTGGTAGCCGGTGGTGCCCACCAATTGACCGTTGATGTAAGTGGAGTCGGCATCGACCAGCGTGCCTAGCTCCAGACGGGCGGGCTTGCCAACCATGCTGGCCGGCACTTCCACTTCCTTGCGAAACCAGAGTACGCCATTAACCTGGCCCAGCGGTGTTTGGTCGGCCCAGAAGCCGGGCACGCCCATGGTAGCCCAGCCCGTAGCATCATAGCCGGGCGCCGACCACTTCATTTGGCCGGGCGCCTGCCCCTGATCGGCCTTATAGAGGCGCTGCTGCCAGGCGCGGCCAGCGGCCTGGTCGCGCTGCTGAATGCTGGCTACCAGCGCACTGTCCTTGTACTGCTCGCCTTGCTGCTGGTAGGCGGGAAACTGCTTGAGTGCCTCGGCGCTCAGCCAGGCTTCGGCTGGGGAGCCGCCTATGGCATTTTTGATTAACCCAATGGGCACCTGATACTTAGCGTAAAGGTCTTTGGCAAAAAAGTACGCCACGCCCGAAAACTGCCCGATGCTCTGCGGACTCACGCTGACCCAATTGCCGCTCGCGATGTCATCTTTGGGACCCTTGAAAGAGTAGCTCGTGGGCATCGTGAACTGCCGGATGCGGGGGTTGTTGGCTGTGGCTATTTCCTCCGGAAACCGGTCGCGCAGGCGGCTCATGGGCGTTTCCATGTTCGACTGGCCCGAGCACACCCACACGTCGCCCACCAGAATGTCTTTGAGCTCTAGCTGGTTGCTGGCCGCAATGTTCATGGTATAGGGCCCACCCGCTGGCTGTGCCGGCAGACTCACCGTCCATTTGCCATCGGGGCCGGTGGTAGCGGAGTAGGTTTTTTTCTTGAAGCGCAGGGTTACTTTCTCGCCTTTTGCCCCCCAGCCCCACACCGTCAGCTTGGCGTCGCGCTGAAGCACCATACCGTCGCTGACCAGCCGCGGCAGGCGTACTTCCGCTCTGAGCTCAGCTGGCGTTATCAGCCCGCTGCCCAGCAAGGCCAGCAGCACGCCTCGCCGGCCTAGCGCAGTGCGCCAGCGCAGCGCGGAATTAAATATGCGGTAATTTATCATAAGAGGAGGTATTAAATAAGCTAAACGTAAAGAAGGAGTTACTGCTCGGCCTTCTGTCTTGGCTGATAAGCTATTCCCTTATCTTCTTGGCCGCATGTCATTGGCTATGATAGCATCCAGGTTATTCATGGGCGGCTCTACGTCCGCGGGTATGGGCATACGGCTGAACTGCTGGAAGTAGAGCAAACAAGCGTCTTTCCACTGCACGGCGTTGCCGCTCTGGCTCCGCAGCTTGTGCTGCACCACCGCAAACCGCTCCGCGTCGACGTAGGGCTGGGCTTTGTCCCACACTTTCTGGAATTGCCGCACCTGCTGCACGCCCTTATCGTAGTGGGCGCACAGCTCATTCCACAAGGTGTTGCCGCTTTTCATCTTGAAATCCCAGGGCAGGTGGTGAAACCACAGCAGGTACTCGTCGGGGCAGGTGGTCGGGTCGTTGAATTGGGTTGCCAGGGGCTCGTGGTACTGGCTCACGGCATCGCTGCCGGTTTTGGTGCGGTTGAAGCCTACGCCGGCCGAATCGGCCTGATGATAATAGCGCGGAGTCCAGTCGGCGCGCATCTTGGGTGGGGCCCACCACGGCCCAGGGCCGTAGTGCTCGCGAGTGGCCGACATGATGTGGTGCAAACCCAGCGGCATCGAGTAGTTCACGATGGCTTCCCGGCTATCCAGCATCAATTGCTTGACGGGAGTTAAAAACTGGGTATTCCAGTCAGCGGCGGCAGTCGGCCCACCGAAGGTCAGCTTCAGCCACTCGTCGGCAATCTGGGCGCTTTTCAGTTGATTGTTCCAGGCCAGGCGGCCGAAGGCGTACCAGTTGGCCTGGGCAAAGTCGTGGCCGGTCCAGTTGGTATCGAGGCCCACGTTGGCTACGCCAGCCATAGCCGTATGCTTCTGCGGGTACACACTGCCATCGGTGCAGCGGGCCACTGTGCTGCCGGGACCGGCTTGGTGGGTGTCGCTGCCCAGGCACTCTTCCCACATGGGGGCGAGAAACGCCAGATCAATAGAATGTCCCAGATATTCCTGAGTGATTTGAAACTCAGGCATGACGGAGGTCTTTTTCAGGGCTCCAAAGAGCGGACTGAACGGCTCGCGCGGCTGAAAGTCAATCGGACCGTTCTTTACCTGCACGATGACGTTGTCGCGGAATTTGCCGTCCAGGGGCACAAATTCGTTGTACGCCTGCTTGGCGCGGTCCTTATCGTTGGGGCTGTACACGAAGGCGCGCCACATCACCAGGCCGCCGTGAGGCCGCACGGCGTCGGCCAGCATGTTGGCGCCGTCGGCGTGGGTACGGCCGTAGTCTTGGGGGCCGGGCTGGCCTTCGCTGCTGGCCTTCACCAGAAAGCCACCGAAATCGGGCACCAGCCGGTAAATCTCCTTGGTCTTACCTTGCCACCACTTAACCACCGCCGGGTCCAGCGGGTCGGCGGTTTTGAGCCCCCGAGCAGCACTGGCGAGGAAAACTTCACCGCGAGATAGGTCTTGACGCCATACGGTCGCAGCACGTCGGCAATAGCCTTCACGCGGGTTAGGTACTCGGCCGAGAGGATCTGCGGGGCGGCATTCACGTTGTTGATAACGGCCCCATTGATGCCCACGGAGGCATTGGCGCGGGCGTATTCCTGCCAGCGGGTTTTGTCCTGGCTAGTCGTTACCAGGGCGCTATCCTTGCGCCAAAAGATAGACTGGCCGGCGTAGCCCCGCTCCACCGACCCGTCGGGGTTGTCCCAATGGTTGAGGAGCCGGTGCTCATAGGATGGATTGAGCAGGTCGTTTTGCACGGGCTGGCCGGTTTGCTGGCGCCGCAGCAGCTCATACACCCCGTACAGGAGGCCTGCCTCGGTGGCAGCCTGCACGCTGGTAGGTCCCAGGCGAAATCCGTCGTACTTGATGGTTTTGTCCTTTGTGAGGGTTAGCGCAACGGATGCGCCGGGTTTTCCCTGCCAGCCTTGCTGTAGCTCCTGCCGCGCCGTAGCGAGCAGGAGTGAATTCTTGCCGGTAGCCACCACCTTAACCGGTGCGGCCCGCTGCGGGCGGAGCCAAAGCTGGTGCCCGTCTTCGGCCCTCAATGATGAGGCTGCACTCAGGAACAGCAGAAAGAGAAAGAAGCGTTTCATAAAGCAGAGTGGGAAGGTTTCTGTTGAAGGGGAAGGGGCCGCTCTGAGTTTTTACTTCACCGGCGCCACGCCTGTGGTCGTCTGCACGATAGGCTTGATAGTACCGTCCTTATTGTAGTGCAGGTAATCCACGCAGATGGAGCGCCGGTAGCTGCCGCCGGTGGGCAGGGCGCCGTTGTGGTAGAAGAAGTAGCTCTTGCCCTTGTAATCGATAATGCCGGGGTGCGTGGTAAAGCTGTTGGGCACATTTTCCTGAATTATACCCCGATACGTCCAGGGGCCGGTGGCGCTGGGAGCTGTGCAGTACTCAATCATTTCGGGCTTGGTGCCCTGGCTGGCGTACACGAGGTAGTAGAGCTTCTTGCGCTTGTACACCCAGGGACCTTCAATGTAGTTCTTGATATTCAGCACCGTGATGGGGCCATCCAGCTCCGTCATGTTGTCTTTGAGCTTCACCCAGCGGCAGCTTAAGTTGCCCCAATACATATACACCTGCTTGTCGTCGTCGATGAAAACCGTCGGGTCGATGTCGTCCCAAGCGTGCGGCTTGTCCTTGGTCATCTCATTGATGATAAGCGCCTTGCCGATGGCATCCTTGAACGGCCCCGTCGGCCGATCCGACACGGCCACGCCGATGGCCGCGCCGCCCTGGCTGTTGTCGTCTTTCTTGTGGAAGGTGGATACAAACCAGTAAAACTTACCCTTATGGTACACGCACTGCGCCGCATACGCGTCGCCGGTAGCCCAGGCGAAGGTGCGGGCGAAAGGCGCTTGCCGTAATCTTTCCAGTTTACCATGTCGGTGGTGGAATAGATGCGCCAGTCGGGCATTTTGTAGTTGGTTTCCTGCACCGAGGCAGTATCGTGGCTGGTGTACAGAAACAGCGTGTCGCGGTAGACGAGCGGGGCCGGGTCGGCGGTGAAGACGTCCCGAATGATGGGGTTTTGCGCTTGTAGGCTGGTAGCAGTCGTCAGGAGCAGCAAGGCTACGACTGATAAGAGGAAGCTCTTTTTCATAGAATCAGGATGGATGACAGAATAAGGGAGCAGTAGTGACTGAAAGCTTACTGGGACCGCAGCTCATAGGCCTTTCCAGCTTCCGTCGGAAAATCATACACAAACGACGCGGGCAGCGTGGGTTGCCGCTGGGGGCTTTTCCGGATATCTGGGGGCTTTTATGGAAGGCGTCTGGTAGAACGGGTTGGCGTTGTCACCTTGGGCAGTTTGGAGCTTCGTTTTGCCAAAGCCTTTCACGGGACTGTGCACCCGCACCCGACAATTGCCCCCCAGACGCGAGGTGATGCGTGCGCGGGTTATTTTACCCTTGTCCCAAGCAAGGTCTACCACGTAGCCGCCGCGGGCCACGAGGCCGGTTACTTCGCCCGTCGGCCAGGCGTCGGGCAGGGCCGGCAGCAAATCCAGGACGCCGTCGTAGCTCTGTACCAGTAGCTCGGCCAAGCCGGCGGTGCAGCCAAAGTTGCCGTCAATCTGGAACGGCGGGTGCGCGTCGAGCAGGTTGGGGTAAGTGCCGCCGCCCTCGCCCGAGTTGCCGCCCGCCCCGGAGCGCAGGCGCAGCTGCTCGGTGAGCAGCTTATAGGCGTGGTTGCCATCGAGCATGCGGGCCCAAAAGTTCACCTTCCACCCCATCGACCAGCCCGTGGACGCGTCGCCGCGCTGGGTGAGCGTCACGCGGGCGGCTTCAAACAACTCGGGGGTGCGGTAGGGCGAAATCTGGCCGCTCGGGAACAGTCCGTAGAGGTGGGAAATGTGACGGTGCTGGTCCTGGGGGTTGTCCACGTCTTGCAGCCACTCCTGCACCTGTCCGTGCTGCCCAATCTGCATGGGCGGCAGTTGCTCGCGCAGGGTGAGCAGGGTGTCGGCAAAGGCGCGGTCGGTGTTCAGCAGCTCGGCGGCCCGGATAGTTTTCGAGAACAGGTCGAACACTAGCTGGTTGTCCATGGTGGTGCCCGCCACAATGGCAATGGCTTTACCCTGAAGCGAATAGGTATTCTCGGGCGACACCGACGGGGCTATTACCCGCCACTGATGGGTGGGCTCCTCCTGCAAGGCATCGAGGCAGTAGGTGGCCGCGCCCTTGAGCACGGGGTAGTACTCGCGCAGAAACTGCTCGTCACCGGTGAACTGGTAATGGTCCCAGAGGTGCTGACTGAGCCAGGCCCCGCCCATGGGCCAGAGGCCGTACTGCGGCGGGTCGACTTGCCCCGTGATGCGCCAGATGTCGGTGTTGTGGTGCAGCATCCAACCCCGGGCCCCGTACATCTGGCGGGCGCTCTGCTGGCCGGTCACGCTCAGGTCTTTGAGCATAGCAAACAAAGGCTGGTGCAGCTCGGTGAGGTTGGTAGCCTCGGCCGGCCAGTAGTTCATTTCAGTATTGATGTTCACCGTGTACTTGCTGTCCCAGGGGCCCTTGAGCTGGTCGTTCCAGATACCTTGCAGATTGGCCGGCTGCCCGCCCGGCTGCGAGGAGCTAATGAGTAAATAGCGGCCGTATTGGAAATACAGCGCCGCTAGGGCAGGGTCATTACCCTGAGCGAAGTTTTCGAGGCGCTTATTGGTGGGCAGCTGGGCTGCGGGCGTTACGCCTAGATTCAGCGTCACGCGGTTGAAGTAGCGCTGGTAGGTCGCTACATGGTCGGCCAGGGCCTGCCGGTAGGGCTTGCTCACGGCCTTTGTCAGGTGGGCCGTGGCCCGCTCGGCGGCGTTGCCGCTCACGTCGTGGTAGTTGTTGAAGTTGGTGCCGATGGAAATATAGAGCGTGGCGCTGTTAGCATTTTGAATGCGGATGCCTGCGTCGGTGGTTTGCACGGTGCCGCCTTCGGCCACAACCTGCGCGCGCGTCTGAAAGCGAATTTTCCCCTCTTGCCCTTCGTGCTCGCTGCCGCGGCCATCGAGCACCAGCTGGTTGTTTTCAGTGCACTGGGTGTGCGGCATCAGGCTTTCCGCGCCAAGCTGGCAGCTGATCTGGCCGGGCTTGCTGGCCGTGAGGCGCACGATGATAACCTGATCGGGCAAGGAGCTGAATATCTCCCGCCGGTACGAAACGCCCCCAGCTGGTAACTAACGGAGGCTACGGCGCGGCTGATATCCAGGTCGCGCTGGTAGTGGGCGGCTTTTTCGTGACCGGAAAAATCCAGGTACACGTTGGCGGCCATCTGGTAAGGCATGCCGCTGTTGCCGTACGGCTGCATCTGGGTTTGCGCCAGCGCTTGGGCCTCCACTAGCTGCCCGGCTCGGAGCTGCTCGCGTAGCTGCCGAATCACGGACAGGGCGTTAGGCTTCACGTTGTTGTTGGGTCCGCCGGCCCAGATGGTTTCCTCGTTCAGCTGAATTCGTTCGCGTTCTGGCGCGCCAAACACCATCACCCCCAGGCGACCGTTGCCGAGGGCAGGGCCTCGTTCCAGTTGGCAGCGGGCCGGTCGTACCACAGCCGCAGCGGGGTTGGCATGGGCTTGGCGGCTATGGCCGGCTGCACGGCAGCCCAGCAAAGCAAAAGTAAAAAGCCCCCCACAGGCCAGCGAAGTTTCCTCATACGTGGGTAGGATGGATGCCGAGTTGAGCGTTAGAGTTTGTTTAAGACTTCTTAGAACGTCATGCTGAGCTTGCCGAAGCATCTCTACCGAGTAGTAATCAATACTATCTCAACGAAGCGGTAGAGATGCTTCGGCAAGCTCAGCATGACGTTCTGTTTGTTTTATTGTTCACGCTTTTAGTCACAGCTGGCTTCCCTTAAAACAGCTTCTGAGCAAACAGATACAAGTCGTGCCGCCAGACGGGCCAGGTGTGGCCGCCGGGATATTCACTGTACACGTACTTGATGCCCAGCTCATCCATTTTGGCCCGCATGGCTTTGTTGTTGGCGTAAGCAATGTCGGCCGGCCCGCCCATCGAGAGCCACAGCTGCTTAAGGTTGGTATTGATGGTGCCGGCATTCGCTTTCATAAAAGCATACTGCGGGTCAGACAAGGCCGTATTATTGGCAAAAAAGCCCGAGCTGAACACCCCCAAGTGAGCAAACATATCCGTGTTCCTGATGCCGGCGTAGAGCGTTTGCAAGCCACCCATGGATAAACCTGCCAGCGCCCGGTTCTGGGCCCCGGCCGTTACCCGATAATTGCTTTCCACCACCGGCATTACGGTTTGCTTTAGCTCGTCTTCAAAGCGCTTCAGCGTATTCTCGTTGAAGCTGGCCAAGCCGCCAGGGCCGCCCATATTGCCGTCCAGCATCACCACGAGCATGGGCTTGGCCTTTTTCTCGGCAATCAGGTTGTCCAGAATCAAATCCGCTTTGCCTTGCTTGGCCCAACCGGTTTCGTCTTCACCGCCCCCGTGCAGCAGGTAAAGCACCGGGTACTTGGTGGCAGTATTGGCCTCGTAGCCCGGCGGCGTATACACGTAAAACTGCCGCCACGAATTGGTGACCTTGGAATAAAACCGCTTCATCCGCACCTCGCCGTGGGGCACGTCTTTTAGCGCGTAGAAACTGGTGCCGCGGCCGGGAATCTCGATGCCGCTGGCCATGCGGCCCATGCCGTAGAAGGTGTCGCTGGTGGGGTCGGCCACGGGCAGGCCATCGAGCACCAGGGAATAGTAGTGCAGGCCCCGGCTCAGCGTATCGGTCGTGACGGTCCAGGTGCCGCTGCTGTCTTTCACCATGTCGTATTTGCGGCCCAAGTCCAGCTGTGCTTGCTGCACACCGGGGGCTTTGAGGCGAAATACGGCGCGATTATCGGGCAAAATCTGCGGATACTTGGCGTTGCGCACGTTGGTAGCAGCGGGCGCGCCCAGCACGGTGTAAGTAGGCAGTACCGCCGTATCGACGGGCTTGAACAGAAACTGCGCGAACATGTACAGACCGTTTTTCCAGACCTTAAAGTCGTGCCCGCCTGCTTCTAGGTAGTACACGTGGGGCACGCTGTGCTCGTACAGGTAGTCGTGGGTGCGCTGGCTGATGGGCAGCAGGCCGTCCTGGTCGCCGCACGAAATCCAGAGCAGCTTGAGTTGCTTTTTGGCTTTCGCCGGGTCGGGTACCAGCTCCTCAGGCATTTTAGTATTCGGGGCCGAAGAAAAGCCCCCACCCAGGCAAACTTATCCAAGTTGCCCAGCCCGAAGTTCAGCGACTGTCCCCCGCCCATCGACAGCCCGGCCACGGCCCGGTTCTCGCGATTGGTGAGCACCGGGTACTTCTTTTCAATATAAGGGATGATGTCGGTCAGCAGGTCTTGCTCGAAGTTGGCAAACGCGGCTACTTTCTCGGGGCTGAAGACATTGCCCACGGGCCGGTCGTCTTTCATGGCCCGGCCGTTGGGCATCACCACCAGCATGGGCTTGAGCTTGCCCGCCGCGTACAGATTATCCAGAATCACCTGCGGGCGCCCGCCCTTGAGCCATTCTTTTTCATCGCCGCCGATGCCGTGCAACAGGTAGAGCACCGGGTATTTTTTCCTTTTAGAAAACCCCGGCGGCGTATACACCAGAGCCTTGCGCACCGTGCCCACGGTTTTGGAGGTGTAGGTGATGCTGTCCAGGCGGCCATTGGCAACGCCCGCAGTAGGCTGGTCGAAGCCCTTGGGCGCTTCCTTCACCGTCGGTTGGGCAAAAGCGCCGCCTGCGCTTAGCAGGACAACACCCAGGATGACAGAAAACAGGTTTCTCATAGCTCGGGGGGCAAATCTGTCAGGTGGAAGGTGTGGGGGGCTTTTTTTGCTGCTTACTCGAATCTCACCCAGTCAATCTCTACAGGCGTATTCGTTTTGGACGAAACCACCAGCGTATGCGTACCGGGCTTGAAAGCTGACAAGGGCGCTTTCACTTCCTGCCACTGCCCGCCCTTCGGCACCACTACTTGGGCCAGCACTGGCCCGGCAGCTCCAGCTGTTCTGATTTGCACCGTTGCACCGGCGCCCGCTGTCGCACGCATCGTTACCGTTTTGAGCGCCTGTTTGCCAAACGCTACCTCGTTGTATTGTACCCACGCCTGGCTGTTGGTAAGCACGGTTTTCCAGCCTTTGAACGTATTGGCTGTGTCCAGAAAAGCAATCGAAGCGCCGCTATTGCTGAGTCGGCTGTAGCGGTCCAGCTGGATTTTCTGCTTGGCATCGGTCAGGCCCACGCCGCGCAGGGTCGGCTGCACTTTCCGAATGGAACCATCGGGCGCGAAGGATAAGCTGTCGATTCTGACCGAGCGGTTTTTGTCGAAGTTGGGTGACAAATCGTTGTGGTGATAGAACAGATACCACTGGTTCTTGAACTCCAGCAGCGAATGATGATTGGTCCAGCAGCCGGTGGGCGACTCGTCCATAATCACGCCCTGCACCTTGAACGGCCCCAGCGGGCTGGTGCTGGTGGCATATTCGAGGCGCTCGGTCTTGTTCTCCACGTGCGGATACGTGAGGTAATACGTGCCCTTGCGCTCAAATACGTACGGCCCTTCCTTGAGGCCCTTGGTCGGCAGCTCGCCTAGGGTTTTGGGTTCGGAAGCCAGTTCCAGCATGTTTTCCTTGAGCTTGGCCCCGTATATCTCTCCCTGCGACCAGTACAGATATGCCTGTCCGTCCTTGTCAATAAGCACATTAGGGTCGATGCCGCGCACGCCCTTGATGGGTAGCGGCTGCGGCACAAACGGACCCGTTGGCTTGTCGGCCACGGCGACACCGATAGTGAAGCCTTTGATGACCGTAGTGTCTTTGGGCGTGGTTGGGAAGTAGAAATAGTACTTGCCGTTGCGGTAGATGCAGTCCGGCGCCCACATGCTGTAGCTGTCGGGCTTCACCCAGGGCACCTTGTTTTGGGTGACGATGACGCCGTGGTCGGTCCAGTCGGTGAGATTGGCGGACGAAAACACGTGGTAATCCTCCATGCAAAACCAGCCGATGCGCCCGCGGCCTGGCCCGCAGGGAATATCGTGCGACGGATACACGTACACCCGGCCATTAAATACGCGCGCCGTGGGGTCAGCCGTAAATTGATTGGTGATAAATGGGTTTTGGGCGCCGGCAGTTATGCTAAAAAAGACAAATGCAGTCAGCAGATACCACAGTTTATGTTTTATCATTTGAGACTTTTTATTGAAATGCGTGCGTATTGTCATGCAGAGGCGGAGCCGAAGCATCTCGCGTGTTTAGTTGTATAGCTTGGCAACGTCAGCACACGAGATGCTTCGCTGCCGCTCTGCATGACGTTCTTTTATTCTTTACTGATCTGCTCTGTAATTCGGAAATAATCAAAGTCAGCATAACCACCCGTATTTTTTGTGGCATAATTAAATAACCCGAACCGGTATCCCATAAAATGCGGCAGCGTGTAAGCCATTTTAAGCGGCGCGCCAATTTTTTTCCACGATTTGCCGTCTAGGCTGTAGAAAAAAGTAGCCACGTCTTTACGGTCCGTAAAATCACACTCGGTTTTAAAATAAACCTTGTTCTGCGTCAGCGGAATGCGCTGCATTTCCACCGGCTTTTCCGACTCCGCGCTTATCATCACGATGGCTTTTGCGTCTTTTGTGCGCTCTACTCCTACCAGCCCGTAGCGCTTCTGCAATAAAGCCAGGCCAGCAAAATCACCGTCCTTCAGCTGCGAAATATCCAGGGCCGTAGTTCCGGAACATACCGGCCCGATGGTACGCTGGGTGAGCGTATTGCGGGCCAGCAGGAAGGAGGAATCCACGCGGCCGGTTTTCAGGCGCAGGTAGCCTTGGCGGTCGGTGAGCGACCAGAGCGCGTTGTCGGGGTTGTGGTTCCACTGCCACACCAGCGGCAAAGCCGGCGCGCCTGGCCGGCGGTCAAATTCGTCTGAGGCGACAATGCCGGGAATGAGTCCTTTGCTAGGGGGCAAAGCCAGCGTCTGGGGGCTTTTCCGGCCGTACCCAACACGGGCCAGCCGTCGGCCCATGTTACAGGCACCAAATAGGGAATGCGGCCCACGGCCCCAAAATCGCGGAATAAGTACGAGTACCACTGGCCATCGGGCGTATCGATAAGGCCGCCCTGGGCTACGCCCAAATCCTGGAGTGCCACCCGGCCCTCGTAGGGTCCGGTTATCTTATCGGCCCGATGAATTACCACCGTGCGCATGCCATCCTTTGGCCATACAATGTTGAAGAGGTAATATTTACCTTTCACTTTGAACAGCTGAGAGCCTTCCGCCGGCAGGTTGATGTTGGGGCCGGCCGGCGCACTCGCGTTTTCGATCAGGACTTGCTCTGTCGTGCCGGGCTTCACGCCGGAAGCGTCGGCCGTCAGCTCTACCAGACGCAACTTGCCAGCGCCATACACCAGGTACACGCGGCCGTCGTCATCAAAAAATAAGGAATGGTCGTGGTAGCTGGGCCGGAACGACACAGCTTTCCAGGGGCCTTTTTCGATGTCACGAGTGGAGTAAATGTGCGTTTTGCCGGAGGTTTGGGCGAAGGTGCTAACGTAGTACGTGCCATTGTGAAAGCGCAGACTGCTGGCCCAGGAGCCCCGGCCGTAAGTGCTTTTACCGTTGGTCAGGTTCATGGCGTCATTCGACACCAGCGTGTCGTAGGCATAGCCTATTAGCTTCCAATTAATTAAATCCGTGGATTTCATAATCGGCACGCCCGGACTCATGTGCATGGTGGTGCTGCTCATGTAATAATTGCCCCCCACGCGAATTATTGCTATATCCGGCACATCGGCGTGAATCACCGGATTTTGCGCCTGCTTTGTTTGCGCAAACAGCGGCGAAATAAAAATCGACGCGAAAATTATTCCGCAGAATAAACCGATTTTATTAAAAAAGCCCCCAACAGAAAAATAATACATAAGCCTGAGTATTTTTTTTTAGCGCTGCTGCGGTTTTATAGCTTGATATTTCCCGCTTAAATGCATTAAGCTGAATAAATACAGAATACCGTCGTAATAAGGATCGAAGTAGCCGTCTTCATAGGGCTCCAGCTTGGCGTTCCAAAGGGCGTGCACAAAATCGAGCTGCTTGTCCTGCTTTATCAGAGAAGCCGAGGCGGCGGTAGACACCAGCCCCAGCGAGTGCCGCAGCTTCTTGACGTTGCCGGCTTGCAGAATAAACTCCGGCCGCGAGCCGTCCACGTTGAACTGATCCTCGAAGGTGTTGATGCCCTTACTGCGCAGAAACCCCTGAAAACGCTGGGCGTACTGCTCCTGCCAGGCTTTATCCTTGCCAAACCACACGTAGTCCATGGCAATATTCATCGGCACCCGCCACGAATCGTAGCGGAAGGCGGGCGGCGCCCACTTGGTGGCGTGGGGCTTGCCGCTAAACTCAGTGTAATCGTAATTGAGGCCGGTTACGGGGTCGCAGGCGCGGTGCAGAAACGCCCGCGACGTATCAGCGCAGGCCCGGTAAAACGCCTCGTGCCCGTCCTTGGCATACTCGGCCCATATTTCCATGAAGGCCGGTACGTGGTAGGAAGGGTCAGTCCAGTTATACATGTCGCCGACGGGCACAAAGCTGATTTGCTTATGCTCGGTGTTGATCAGGTTATACACGTCGCCGGTGCCGTCCTTTTTCCACATAGCATCCAGAATGTTGCGGGCTTCCTGGTAGTAGTTGATGCCCGTCGTATTGCCCCAGCGGTTGGAGGCAAACAGCAGGCTGGTAACGAAATACAGTTCGCCATCGGAAGCCGGCCCTTCGGAATTCCGCTTCATGGTGGCCGGATTGAGACTCCAGGCGAAATACCCTTTTAAGGGGCCTTCCTGATGTTGCAGGTATTTCTTCGACCAGCGCCAAATGCGGTCAAACTCCTCCTTCTTATTTAGCTGCACGGCTATCATCATCCCGTACGAAACTCCCTCCGTCCGTACATCATGGTTTTTCAGGTCGGATACGTAGGCCATCGAATCGCCCACTTCGAAGTAGATCCGGTTGGGACCTTCGAATAGCGCCTGGTAGGTTTGGGCTACCTTCTTATCGATGTCGGCCTGCTTATAGCCCGCTTCCCGGAACAGGTTGGGGTACTGGCCGGTGTAAAAAGCCGCTTTCCGATTTGGCTGTGCCTGCTTCTGTTTTGGCAGTCGCTGCGCTTCGGCGTTGCTACCCAGGCCCACGTACAGCAGGCACAGCAGCAGACAGTGACCCTTGCTGCTTTTAAGAAGTTGGAGGAGTGCGTTCATCGCCTGATTATATAGCCGTGACTTCGTTTGTAGCGCGCCTTACTTCTTGTATACCGGGTCGTTTCCTTCGTATTTCAGCCACTTAAAGGAAGCCGCATTGGTAGTAGGCTGCCCGGCCGAGGTGCCGTACATACCGAACAGACAGCCAATAAAGCCCCCCGCAGTTTGCGTGCTCAGGAAGCGTGCGTCTACCTTGTCTTTGAGCAGGGTCCAGGCTTTGCCATTCTCCGAAAACCGGAAGCTGTAGGTGTCCCCCTCGGCATTGATGCGCAGCAGCATTTTGCCCCCGCCGATTTCAGAGGAGCCTTCGCCAGCAGCTCCATGTTCTTTGGGTCATCGGTACTCTTGAGCAGCTGCACCACTGGCTTCCCCTTTTCCACCGATTTGCAGAGGTAGTAGAAGTGCTTTTCGTCCTGAAAGACTACCAGGCCAGCCGTTTCATTTTCCGCCTTAGCCGAGAAGGTCAGCTCGGTTTCGGTGCTGCCATACAGGTGCTGCTGTCGCCTGCCGATAAAGGCCGGATTGCCCAGTTCCGCGCAGGTTTCCGGCTTGAGTTTAAGCGTAAGTCCCTTGGCTTTGCTCAAGGAAAAATTGGTGCTGTCCACGGTGCGCATAAACAGGAGCGCCGGGTCGAGCTGCTTGTCGAAGGTGAGCGTATAAGCGAAATTTCCGCTCTGCGGCAGCGCGCCGGGCTGCTTCACTTCCGGAAACTTCGCCATGTACGAATACTGCACCCCGTCGGGGCCGGGGTTCATAACGGGCCACTCGTCTTTCCAGATAACGGGTACGATAAACGTCTCGCGGCCCGTATTGTAATGGTTGCCTTCGTAGGGCCGCACAGCCAAAAAAATAGCGTAGGTCTGCCCATCGGGTCCGTCTACAAACTGCGCGTGGCCGGCCGACGTGATAGGGTCTTTGCGGTCTTTAGGCAATTCCCGCTGCGAGAGAATTGGGTTGTTTTCGTAGGGCACATAGGGCCCCAATGGCGACTTACTGCGGAATACCACCTCCGTATGATTTACCGACGTGCCGCCTTCGGCCGCGTACAGGTAGTACCAGTCGTTGCGCTTCATAATGTGCGGTCCTTCAATCCACACCGGCTTCTTACTCAGATCGACGCCGCCATTGACAAGGATCTTGGCCTCGCCTACGGTTTGCAGCTTCACCGGGTCCAGCTCGATAATCTTGATGGTGCGGTGGCCGGAGTAGAGTGATACATTGTTCGGCGGGTCGCTGTTGTAGATGACGTAGGCTTTGTCGCCCTCAAAAAATAGTGAGGGGTCAATGCCCTTCACCTCGGGCAAAAAGATTGGGTCGCTCCACGGCCCGGCGGGATTTTTAGCCGTCACCACAAAGTTGCCCTTGTGGTCAATCAGCGTGCAGGTGACGTAAAAAGTGCCGTTGTGGTGCTCGATGGCCGGAGCAAACAACCCGCGCGTCATGCGGTCGCCCATGAAGGTCATCTGTGAGGGCCGGCTGATGACATTTCCTATCTGCTTCCAGTTCTTCAGGTCCTTGCTGTGCATGACCGGAATGCCTGGGAAATAAGAAAAGGTGGAGTTAACCAAGTAGTAATCCGTACCCACCCGGATGACGCTGGGGTCGGGGTAAAAGCCCGTCATGATGGGATTAACCAACTCAATCGATTGTGCAAAAACAGCTACATTATGCAGCAAAAAGAGGGTGCAGGTGAAGAGAAGCGCTTTGATTTTCATGCTATTTTATCAGGTATTTAATTTAGTTGACTAGGCGAAAAGTTTATCAACCAAATTGAATTTTCAGATGTAAATAATGCCGGCCAGAATTAGTAGAAGTTGGCTTCATTCTCCGTCCAGCTTTAGGCTTAGTTTGCAGGTGAGTGCTAGGATCCGCTATTGTTCATTCAGGTAAAATTTGCCCCCAGTCACCAACTGGGCATGTACTTATACTGAATTGGTGAGGTGATAGTCACTTGCGTAAAATGGCATTCGCTTTACTTGCTGTGCAAAAAAGCATCAAAGAAAAAAGGGGTAAAAAAACTGGCTACCCGTGTTGAGCAGCCAGTCTTTTTTAACCCTTTTTTATCAGGCTATTGATATTCCGGGTTTTGATAAGTAGCTTTTACATCTGGTGATACGTCCAAACGCTCAAGCTGGAACTGCGGTATAGGACGCAGATAGTGATAAGGTTGGATGGTGCGCGTAACGGTTAGAGGGGTATGGTCTCCGTAGTTAGTGCCCCCAATACGGTAGGTAGAAGCTAACTCATTCCATTTTTGCGTGCGCACCAAGTCAAACCAACGGTAACCTTCAGCATAGTATTCGCGCGAACGTTCTGCCAGGATGTAGTTGATGTCTATCGTGGTCGGAGTGGCCGCAACCATCGCAGCGCTGTTATCCTGCACTTTGGCCATGTTACCGTTGTTGTCGAAACGCCACTTACCGGCCCGGGCACGAATGACATTAATCAATTCCCGGGCGCTCTTACCAGATTTGGTAGTGGCTCCTTTTACGGCGGCTTCGGCCGCTACGAAGTATAGTTCCGAGAACTTGGCCACGTTGAACGGCCGCGTGCTGCCGGCATTCGGCTGTCCTAAGCCCGTACCGTTGTCGGTACGGTAAGGGCCGAGCTTCCAGAGACCGGGATAAACAATCCGGCTTATCCCGCGCGGCGAAATCACATAATCGGCTCTGCCGGGTAGTGTGCCTGCTCCTACATTGCTCGCGCCAGTGCCGGTGGGGTACGTAATAGCAGTAGCAGGTTCTGTATCCAGAAAAGTCAGGATGGCACTACCTGGGGTTACTGGCAGGTTGTTGGCGTTGTACAAGGTGGCGTTAGTGACGCCTGCCTTGGGCCAGTTGCCACGGTACACCGTGGTAAACGTCCCATCGTAGCGGGAATCGTTGGTTTTGTCGGCAAACGTGTTTTCGATGGCCCAATGGTCGGAGCCATCCGGTTCCAAGGACGGCCCAATGCCTGAGCGGCTTCCCGCTGCACCGAATTTACGCCCCCTGTGCCATTCGCATTGGTGTAGCTTCGGATGTTGGTATAGTTCCACGTCATCATCCAGCCGGCAAAGTTGTCAGGGGAACCACCACTACCAAAGGTGATGCTGCCGCCATTGTATAACTCGCTGGATTCGGTGTGGTCCGCGAACATCAGCATTTCCGAATTGCGGTCATTCGTGCCTACGTGCACATCGTAGTACGTGGGCTGCAGGCGGAACGGCCCCGGGCTGTCGATACCGGCCGTGGCGACATCGTAGGCCTGCTGATAATACCAGCGGGCGTCATGACCGTCAGGATCGGTTCTTGGCGCCGCCGGATAGGTGGGAATGTTGTTCGGGTTTTCCAGCCACCAGGCATAGGTCAGGTACGCTTTGGCCAGATAAAGGCGGGCAAGCGTTTTAGTTGCGCCCCCTACTACCCGTGGATTCGCCGGCAAGTCGTTGACGGCTATCAGTAAGTCAGGAAAAACGGCTTTGGTATAGACCTCGGGCACCGTATTGCGAACCGAGGTTCTGATAGCACTGGTGTTGAACTCCAACTCTCCCGAACCCAAGTCCAGGGGTACCCCGCCAAACGTTTGGACCAGCATGAAGTAATCGAAGGCGCGGAAGAATCTCGCCTCAGCAATCAACGCCGGCGAAATGGTACCGACGGCGCTGGCACTCTTAATAATACCACTGGCGGTGTTGATATTAGGAAAAGCAGCTCCCCACAACGCATCGGCCCGGCTGTTATTGGCGTTGAGCGCCGCTCGGCCGGAGAGGTCCATGGCCAGAAAGTTCTCATCGGCATCCCGGCCGTAGGTTGCCTCATCGGTTCCGGTCAGCGTAGCATTATAGTAGTACGCGTTTCCGTAGATGTAGCGCAAGTGAGCGTACATAGAGGTTAATCCACCGCTAACGCCCCTTTCGGTTTGAAAGTAGCCGGGCGTGTAAATGGCTCGGGGTTCTTCTTCCAAAAGATCCGTGCACCCAGCGGCAGACATAGAGATGAATGCCGCTCCAATAAAGAATTTTATGTTAAAGGTCTTCATGTTGATCTTTTCTTAAAAGGTAAGGTTGAGTCCGGCGATGAAGGCGCGGGTTGCCGGGGCGTTGGTGCCCAGCGTCAGAATGCGGCGCAGGTTGCCGGACAGGGGTACGGCCGCGTTTTGGTCGCCAAACGAGTTAGTCTCCGGGTCCATGCCTGATTCTTTGTGGTAGGGCGAGAACAGCACGAAGGGGTTTTGTGCCGTCGCGTACAGCCGCAGTCGGCTAACGCCGGCACTCTTCAACCACTCCATATTGTCGAAATTATAGCCGAGCGAGATGGTGCGGATCTTCAGGTAAGAGGCATCGAAATAGCCAAGCGTAGAGCCGTACTTTGGGTTGTCGCCGCTCGCGAGGGCACCTGGCCGGGGATATTTGGCATCCGTGTTTTCCGGCGTCCAGTAATCCACTTTTACGTTCCCGCGACGACCATTCAGCAAGTTGAGGTAGCCCGACGAACCGTAAATTGTACTATTGAGCAGGCCGCCGTTTTGGAAGGCCCTACGAGGGACAGGTCAAAGCCTTTGTACGCTACCCGGGTGTTCACCCCCCCTCAAAGTTGGGGTTTACATCCAGAATCTGACGGTCTTGGGTGCCAATGGGGCGGGTGGGGGTACCATCAGCGTTGTACGTACCGGTGTATTTCACCTTAATCATACCAATTGTGGCATTAGGGTTAGCAGATGGCTCCAGAATGGCTCTGTAGGGGTCCTCTTCTTGCCACAGCCCTATTCTTTCGTAATCAAAGACTACGTTGATCGGTTTGCCCACAAACCACCAGTTTGCTTCATCCCGGGGTGAATTTCCTGCCAGCGACGTAATCTTGTTGCGGTTGGCATACACGTTGAAGCCCGCTTCCCACGTCAAGCCGTCAGGATTGTCCAAGATCAACCCGTTCAAAGAAAACTCTATGCCTTTGTTTTGAGTGGAGCCAATGTTGGCCGTGTAGCTACCCACACCGGAGGTGGAAGGCAAGGGCAACCCCAGCAGAAGGTCTTCGGTGTTGGTGACATAGTACTCCACGGTACCCGAAAGACGATTTTTCAGGACTGCAAAATCCAACGCGTAATTCCAGGTTTTAGAAAATTCCCATCCCAGGTTAGGGTTGGGTGCCTCACTCACAAACAAGCCCGTCTGGTAGCCGGTAGGGCTAAGGCCAAAATTGTAGGGTCGGGTGGCCAGGCGGCCTAGGGTAGAATAAGGGTTAACGGCCTGGTTTGACGTTACACCGTAGCCAACCCGCAGTTTCAACATGTTTACGGCTGAAACACTCTGCATGAACGATTCTTTGGCGATGTTCCAGCCGACCGACACCGCCGGGTACGTGTTCCATTTTTTTCCTTCAGCCAGCCGGGAGGAGCCGTCCGAACGGACCGTAGCGGATAGCAGGTACCGGTCATCGTAGGAGTACATCACACGTCCCATGTAGGACAAGAGCCCGTATTTTACATACTGCTGGTCGTTGGGGTTTACTATGATTTCGCCGGCCGCCAGGCCCAGATTATAGAACTGAAAGGCGTCGGCAGGAATATCCCGGGCATTAATCTGCGACCGATTGAAAATATTGCTGGAGGCAGAATACAAGGCTAACGCATTGATATTATGCTTCTCGCCAAAGGTGCGATCGTAGGTCAGGATGTTTTCAACGGTGTAGTCCGTGGTAAGCGAGTTACTGGTGGATGCCGTAGAAGGATTAGTAGCGAGAACCGCGTTGATGCCCGGTCCCGTATAGCTGCCCCCCTGGCCCTGCCGATAGTTTACACCCAGGTTGATGCGGTATTTCAACCCATCGACTCCTGGCATACTGAATTCACCGAAGAGAGAGTTGTAGCTGGCAAAGTTTCTCGATTCACTCAGCCATCTGTCTTTATTGGCTTCTATCACATCCTTGGTACCTACCCACTGCTCATCCAAGGGCATTCTGATGGTTCTTCTCAGCGTCCCATCCTCATTGTACGGACTGGCGAGTGGTGATGAAGTCAAGGCCCCATACACCCCTACGTTAGAGCCTTCCGTTAAGCTATAGGTATTGTTGGTAGTGAAGCCCAAGCGGACATATCTACCAACGCCTTGGTCAAGAGAGCCACGGACAGAATAACGGGTGTACTCCTGAGTAGGAATTACGCCTTCTTCTTGATAGTAACCCGCGTTGAAATTGTACCGCCCGTTCTCCGTACCACCGGTAAGCCCTATGTTATGGTTGGATTGAATGCCGGTTCGGTACAACAGCTTCTGCCAGTCGGTATCGACGTCATCAGATTCGTCTAGGGTGTTAGTATACAAGGGCTGCCCATTATTGTACAAGCCCGTTGCTTTGCGGAGCGCCGCAAACTCTGGCCCGTTCATCATGGGGTATGGGGCAAAAAGGGTTTTCGCGCCCACAAATCCATCATATGTCAGTTGGGCCTTTTGCCCTTTTTTGCCCCCTTTGGTGGTTACCAAGACCACGCCATTGGCTCCCCGCGACCCGTAGATGGCCGTGGCCGAGGCATCTTTCAGGATGTCGACGCTCTGGATATCGTTGGGGTTGATGTCGCCGATGGAACCCGGGAAAGGAATCCCGTCCAATACAATCAACGGGTCATTGCTGGCCGTAAGGGAGCGAGTACCGCGTATCCGAATCTGCGTGGTTGCGCCCGGCTGGGAGGAGGTTTGGGCAATTTGTACCCCCGGCAACCGGCCTTGCAGGGCCTGCGAGATGTTAGCCGTTGGCACTTCGCGCAAGGACTCTCCACTGATAGAGGCAACTGAACCCGTTACCGCTTCTGCTCTCTGCACGCCGTAACCAACCACCACTACCTCGTTCAACTGCTTCGTATCCTCGGCTAGTGTTACATCAAGCGTGGACTGGTTGCCGACGGGTACCTCCTTAGCCGTATAGCCTACAAATGAAAATACCAAAGTAGATCCTGGTGCTGCTGCTACCGTAAACCGGCCATCTGCGTCGGTTGCGGAACCAGTACTGGACCCTTTCACCACTACGTTTACACCGGGCAACCCGGTACCATCGGCCGCCACTACACGACCGGAAATAGTTTGAGTTGCTTGGGCTTGTACCTGCACAGGGACGAGCATGGCCCCGACTAGGGGTAGGCTGGTGGCCACCGCTAGCGGCCAGCTCAGCCCGAAGACCGTTTTTCGTAATGATAAATGCATGGAAGTGGGATGTTTGAGGTGTGAGAGTAAGCTTAATTTCTAGTGGAACCAGCTCCTAGAAGCCAATGGAATTGCCTCCATCCACGGGGAGGGAAGCACCGGTGATATAACGTGCTGCCTCAGAAGCCATAAACACAGCTGCATGGCCGATATCGGAGGGCTGTCCGAACTTGCCCATGGGCGTGCGGCGCATGGCCCGGTCGCGGCGGTCGGGGTCGCTGTTCATGGCGGTGCGGCTCATCTCGGTTTCAATGAAGCCGGGGGCAATTGCATTCACGCGCACGTTGTGCTTGGATAACTCTGAGGCTAACACCTTTACCATGCCTTCTACTGCCGACTTGGAAGCAGCATAAGCCACTACCCGGTCGATACCATAGTAGGCCGCCATAGACGAAATCATGATAATCACTCCTCTCTGGCGCTCTACCATGCGCTTGGCACAGGCCCGGGTGAGGGCAAACACAGCGTTCAGGTTGGTGTGGATAATGCGGTTGAAGTCTTCATCCGTGACTTCGAGGGCAGGCTTTTTCATGTTTATCCCGGCATTGTTTACCAGAATGTCCAGCGGGCCATAGGTAGCTTCAATTTGAGCTACCAAGTCTTCCAACGTGTCTAGCTCATTGACATCATTGGTGAGGTAATGAGCAGCTTCGCCAAGCTCAGCAACAGCCTCCTGCAGCACGGCCTCACGGCGGCCGGTAATGATGACGGTAGCGCCCGCAACGGTCATGCAGCGCGCTATTTCCAGCCCGATGCCGGTGCCGCCACCCGTCACCAGCGCCAGCTTTCCTTCCAGGGAAAACGGGTTGGACTGCTGCTGCCCGCTAGGCTGGGTATGCGGTGAAACAAGGTGCTCGGTGTGTGCCATGTCAGAAAGAATGATGCGGGATAATTAGCGCAGTTGATAGATGTCGACCAGTTCTTTGATTTCGGCCAAGGGGCGCGTGGGGGCGTTAGCGAAGGCGGAATCGGTCGCTTTGCGTAGGTCTGGAAGTAGAGCACGCAGGCATCGCGCCACCATAGGGCCTCGCGGTGCTGAATGCGCAGGCGGGAGGCTATATCGGTGTGCTGCTCGGGGTCGACCTTGGGCTTTACCTGCTCCCACTGCTGCTGCATCCAGAGCACGGAGTCGGCCCCAGAGTAGTAGCGGGTGGTCAGTTCATCCCACAGAGTGTTGCCGGTACTTAGCCGCTGCCCCCAGGGAACGTGGTGAAACCAAAGCAGATAGTCGGGGGGGCAAGTGGCCGGATTGCCCCAAAGCTGGCGCACCTGGGGGGAATACAAGCTGAGGGCATTGGAGCCTTTGGCAGTGCGGTCGAAGCCCAGACCAATGGAGTCGGCTTTGTGGTAATACACGGAGGTCCAGTCGGGGCGGGCGCTTTTCTCCAGCCAGGGCTCGGGGCCGTAGTGGATGCTTTGACCCATAATGTGGTGCAAACCCAGTGGCGTGGTGTAGCGCACATAGATGTTGCGCGACTGATTGAGCACCTGCGCAATGGTATTCACGGCCTGAGGCTCGCGGGTGAGCGTCATCTTGGTCCATTCCTCGGCAACGGCATCCGACTTCAGTGTGTGGTCCCAAGCCAGCCGCCCGAAAGCGTACCAGTTGGCCTGGCCTACGGGGTGGCCGGTCCAGTTGCGGTCGGAGCCGATGTTGGCCACGCCGGCAATGCCGCTGATGCTGTGCTTTTCCAGGGTGCCATCAATCACTTTGGCCACCGTCGAGCCTTTGCCTTGGGAATACGTGTCCGACTCCAGGCATTCTTTGATAAGCGGGCCCAGGTACACGAGGTGAGTAGCAAAGCCCAGATACTCCTGGGTAAGCTGCACTTCCAGCACGAGCGGGGTGCGGGGCATGGCGCCAAACAGCGGGTGAAACGGCTCGCGCGATTGGAAGTCAATCGGGCCGTTTTTCACCTGCACCAGCACCTTCGGGGCAAATTTGCCGTCGAGCGGCTTAAACTCCTCGTACGCTTCCTTAAACCGGTCGCCTTTGGAGTTGGCTTTGTACACGAAGGCGCGCCACATTACGATGCCGTCGTGCTGGCCCAATGACTCGGCAAGCATGTTGGCGCCGTCGGCGTGGTTGCGGCCGTAGTCCTGGGGGCCGGGCTCGCCTTCGGAGTTGGCTTTTACCAGAAAGCCACCGAAGTCGGGAATGGTCTTGTAGATTTCATCCGTGCGGGCCTTCCACCACTGCCGCACTTTGGGGTCAAGCGGATCGGAGGTAGAAAGCCCCCAATGAGCTTGGGAGCCGCCCACATCACCGACAGATACACCCGGATGCCGTAGGGCCGCATGACATCGGCCACGGCCGCCACCTTCCGCAAGTACTCGGGCGTGAGGTAGCGGGCGCTGGCATTCACGTTGTTGACTACGATGCCATTGATGCCAATAGAAGCATTGGCGCGGGCATAGTCCTTGTAGCGAGGGTCAATGACCTCGGGCAGCTCTAGCCATTTCCAGATGGAAGAACCCGCGTAGCCGCGCTCCACGGTACCATTGGGGTTGTCCCAATGATTAAGCATGCGGTACTGAACGCGCGGCTGACTGGTCAGGGCCGCCGTGGGGGCATTTGCCCGGTTTGCACGTGGCGAAGCAGGGCGAAACAGCCGTAGAGTACGGCCGCGTCGGTGGGGCCAGTTACGACTAGTCCGCCATTTTGCTCCGATATTTTGTAGCCTTCCTTGCCCAGCGTGGGGTCGGCGGCTACTTGCAAGCGGATTCGCCCCTTACCGCCCGATGCTCCCACCGACACCGGGCGGCCCAACAAACCTTGCAGCCCGAGTTGCAGCTCGTGGGCGGCCGTTTGTAAAGTAGGCGAGGCTCCATTTTCTACTGTAATGCCCTTGGCCTGCGCCTGCCAGGCCTTGCGTAAGCGCGCATCTGGCAGCTGGTCGTACTTCAGCCACAAGCGGTAGCCATCGTCGGCAAGGCCCTGTTGAAGGGAGCCAACGCATAGAACTACAAGCAGGAGGAGAAAGCGAAATACCATAGGTGGGAAGGGCAATTGAAAAGAATTAATTGAAGTGGGAAGCGAGAGAATCGGCGTTGGTGTGGATTGGGGGGCTTTTTTCGGTTTCCTGCATGCTCCGGCGAATACCCAGCTCCAGTCCGCGCAGCTCGGCTAGTCCGCGCAGGCGGCCAATGGCCGAGTAGCCGGGATAAGTGCGTTTTTCCAAGTCGTCGAGCATCTGGTGGCCGTGGTCGGGGCGCATAGGAATGCTTGCGTTGCCTTCGCCCGTGCGGGCGCGGCGCAGCTCCTCGCGCACCAGCTCCTTCACCACCGCGTACATATCCACGTCGCCAGTGAGATGATCGGCCTCGTGGAAGTTGCGCGGGTTTTCTTCGCGCTTGGTGGCCCGGAGGTGGATAAAGTGAATGCGGGGGGCAAATCGGCGGGCCATGCCGGCCAGGTCGTTATCGGGCCGAACGCCCAGCGAGCCCGTGCAGAAGGTCAGGCCATTGGCGGGCGAATCATACGCCTGCAGCAAGCCAGTGAGGTCGGCTTCGGTGCTTACCACGCGCGGCAAACCCATGAGCGGAAACGGCGGATCGTCGGGGTGAATGCACAGATTAACCCCTACTTCTTCAGCCGTTGGGCCTACTGCCCGCAGAAAGTAATACAGGTTTTCGCGTAGCTCAGCGGCGCCGATATTGGCGTACTGATCCAACAAACCTTGAAATTGGGTTAGCTGAAAAGCTTCCTCCGAGCCGGGCAACCCAAGCAGCACCGTATCCGATAACGTTTGCAGCTCGGCCGGCGACATAGCTTCAAACTGAGTGCGGGCCGCGGCTGCCACTGTTGAGTCGTAATCGTTTTCGGCACCGGGACGCTTCAAAATGCACAGGTCGAAAACGGCGAAATCCTGCCACACAAAGCGTAGCGCCCGCGAGCCGTCGGGCATCTGATAGTTCAGGTTGGTACGCGACCAGTCCAGCACTGGCATGAAGTTGTAGCACACCGTCTGAATGCCACAAGCAGCCAGATTGCGCAACGACTCCTTATAGTTCTCTATGTACTGAGTCCGCGTAGGCAAGCCTTTCTTGATGTCCTCGTGCACGGGCAGGCTTTCTACTACTGCCCAATGCAAGGCCGAATACTGGCCATCATCAGTCTCAATCAGCTGCTGGCGCGCCCGAATTTCTTCCATTGGCCACACCGCTCCCACGGGCAGCTGGTGCAGGGCCGTAACTACGCCGCTACATCCGGCCTGGCGGAGTGAGTGAAGAGAAACCGGATCATGGGGTCCGAACCAGCGCATGGTGTGCAACATAGGCGCTTTGTATTATAAAAGTCCAATTAACTTTAAGCTCTACGGTTTGTATCGGAGGCTTTGCCGAAAAAGCCGCAACAAGCTATTTAGAGTAACTTGCTCTCGAAGATAGAATAACAATTGGAACCGAAAGCAAAAAAAAACATGGCCTAACTGGCTGATTTCTAAATAAAAATACCGGAAACGTTACCGGAAACGGTTTCGATAGGTATTCTTAAAACTCATCTATACAAAAAATAATTTTAGATTATCTTCGAATAATCAAGGAGGATATTTCTTAGTGCTTTTCCACTACCGCTTAGGCATTTAGAAATAATACTATTCATATTATGATGAAATGCACAAAGTGCACCTCCGCCGATGCGGTGATGCGGGCAGGCTTCATTCGGGGCCGCCAACGGTTCTTCTGCAAAGCCTGCGACTATCACTTCACGGATAATAAGGCTCTTCCGGCGCCGGAGCGCAAACGGCACCAAACCACGATCAGCGACGTGGCAAAAGTGTTGGGCGTAGCGCCCTCCACGGTGTCGCGGGCGCTCAATGGCCACTCCGACATCAACTCAAATACCCGGCAGGCAATTATTGACGTGGCCCGGCAACTGGACTATCAGCCTAATTTGCTGGCTCAGAGCCTTAAAAGCAGCGAAACCAAGACCATTGGCGTTGTTATTCCTGACATTGAGCGACCATTTTTCGCTACGGCTATCAGTGGTATTCAGCAGGTAGTGACGGAGGCGGGCTACCGCGTCATGATCTGTCAGTCGAAGGAGTCGTATGATGTAGAAGTCAGCAATGTACAGGCACTTATCGCCAGCCGCGTAGACGGGCTGCTGATTTGCCACTCCCGCGAAACCCAGAACTTCGACCACGTGAAGCCGCTGGCCTGCCGCGGAATTCCGGTGGTGCATTTTGATCGGGTGAGCAACGAGGTGGACAGCGCCAAAGTGATTCTGGATGACTGGAATGGCGCTTTCAACGTGACCGAACACCTGATTGAGCAGGGCGCGCAACGTATTGCAATCCTGGCGGGGCCTGAGTCTTTGCTGATCAGCCGTAATCGTTTAGCGGGCTACCAGCATGCCCTCAAACGCAACCAAATGCCCCTGCGCCCGGAGTACGAGGTGCACATAGAGTTTCAGCCCGAGGAAGCCGTAGCAGCCTTAGACGCGTGGCTGGCTCTACCCGAGCCTCCCGACGCCATTTTTGCTATTAACTACACCAATGCGTTTGATTTGCTGGTCGCCCTCAAAAAGCGCGGCCTGCGGGTGCCAGACGATATGGCGGTGGTAGGGTTCGGCGACGAGTTTATGGCTTCGATGATAGAGCCCGGCCTGACGACCGTTGATCTACACCCTTATCGTATCGGGCAGCAGGCGGCGCGGCTCTTTCTCGAGCAAATGCGGATGAAGGAGAACTTCCAGCCCCGCACCTTCGTCATCTCCGGCGACCTGGTGATCCGGCAGTCATCTTTGAAGGGCAAGGGAAATTATTTTAAGCTGGAGATTTAAACCTGCCGGCTCTCGTCTACTGTATCACGCATCGGCTCTGGAAATGGCCGTCGGGGGTGTGGTAGCGCACCACATAAATGCCCCCGGTAAGCCAGCCAGAGCCAAGTCGCCCTCTGCCGCGTCTTTTACCGTCTGCGTGCGAACCACCTGGCCGCTTTGGTTAACTATACTGAGGGTGGCCGCAACAGTTGGCCCGGTATAGCGGTAGTACGCCCGCCCGGCCACAACCACGGTAGGATACACGTCGAAGCCAGGTACAACTTTGGGTCGTTTTAGGGCCCGCACAGGCGAATAATTCACCGTGCCGTCGAGGTCGGTTTGGCGGAGGCGGTAATAGAGCACCGCCGCTCCGGGCGGCAGGTTGTCATCGCGGAAAGTATAGCGGTGCGAGGCAGTGCTCGTGCCAGCGCCATTCAGCTTGGCGATGGCGGCAAAAATTTGCCCCCCAGTGCTGCGCTCCACCGTAAAGCTGGCGTTGTCCTTTTCTGAGGCCGTAGTCCAGGTTAAACTCACCGTAGAGGAGCCGCTGGCTACGGCCGTAAAGCTTACTAGCTCAACTGGTAAGGGGACAACACTGGAACCCTGGTAAAGATAGACCTGGCCTTGCCGGTTGTTTGCGTATGGGTCGCCGATCATTATATCGTCGTCCCCATCCCCATCGATGTCCCCGACCCCGGCTACTACACTCCCAAATAGAAAGGCAGTCGTTGTGCTTTCCGGTGTCTTCAATATGATGGGGCTCGTGGTATACAGCCCAGAACTGGACCCATGATAGAGATACGCTCTGCCCTTATTCCCATCAGAACCATAGGCTCCAATCAGTACATCAGCATACCCATCCTTATCCACATCCCCAGCGCTGGCAATGTCCAGCCCAAAAAAGCTCCCCGGCTTTGCCATGGGGTCATCGAGCGTTACATGGGTCGTGTTGATTCCGGCAGGGCCACCGTTATAGAAGTAAGCACGGTTCGGGGTGCCACCCAGACCGGCTATGATTCCTACCAAAATATCGGAATAGCCGTCTCCATTTACGTCTCCTACTCCACATACACTTACACCAAACTGGCTGAGCCTCACCCCATGAGGCTCATTTAGTATGGTGGGTGGGGTGACTAGTCCAGCGTTAGAGCCGTGGTACACGTAAGCACGCCCCCGATTATTATTGGCGCCCTGAGCCCCAATCACCACATCAGCATAGCCATCCTTGTTCACATCGCCAGCCCTGCTACGCTGACGCCAAACCAATCTTCACCTGTGTTGACTGGGTTGGCGATGATGACAGGAGTAGTGTTTATTCCTAAGCTAGTACCCCGATACAAGTAAGCTCGCCCTTGGTAGTTATTATTACCAAAAGCGCCAACCATTACATCGTTGTAGCTGTCGCCATCGATATCGCCGACGCCCGCCACACTGTTACCAAAATAATCGCCGCTATTGCTACCGGGGGAAGCCAGCAAGGTAGGATCTTCGGTGACAAGGCCAGTGCCGGAGCCTCGGTAGAAGTATACCCGTCTTGACCCACTACTGATGCTTTCAGCGCTTATCAATACATCGTCGTACCCATCGTTATCAATATCTCCTGCTCCCGCCATATTCTGACCAAAGGCGCGCGTATTTGCAGGGGCAACTAAGACCGTAGGATTGGCAGTAACCAATCCGTTTTTGCTGCCATAATAGAGGTACGCCCGGCTTTTGTATATAACACCTGAATTGTTAGCAGTGTCGCTGGCAGCAATGAGTACATCGTCGTAGCCATCTCCGTTTACATCGCCGGCTCCCGCTATGCGATGGCCGAAGGTGGTTCGCTTCTTCGGGCCAGGCTCAGCAATGGTGATGGGGGTAGTGATAAGCGGATCAATAACGAGCGGATAGGTGGCGCGCGCATCATCCACGACCAGCGCTACTGTTTTTTCATCGGCGCTGAGCTGCATTCGCGACGCTAGTACCCGCCCGGTTGCGTCCCAGGCGCGTAGGCCCGCATAGCGAAGCACTTCTTTGCCGGCCTCACGCAAGCTCAATGCCTGCCCATCCGCGTGCCCTGCTACTTGCAGATTGGTATGCAGAGCCAACTGCACCTGCACCGGACCGGACCGGCCAGCCGGCCGCTGAAACAAGGTATAGTTCTGACGCAACCCTGCCGGCGAGTTCTCATAATCGACGGCGAAGGCTGCGCCGTGGGCATATGCCGCCTTATTTTCCTGGCAGGTGGTACCGGTGGAAGTGTCTTCCGGCAAAAACTTCAGCTTATCGCCTCGCCCGATGCCGCGCAGCTTTAAGCTTAGCTGCCACGCCCGGGAAGCCTTGGCGCGGTCGGCGGAAACGGCCACGGTATAGGCCGCAGCGCCCAGGGTAGAAATTAGCCCCTGATCAGGATTATCGGCGATAGTGGCAGCTGAGTGCTCACTGGATTGATACAGAAAGTAGGCGCGGCGCTGCACATCAGCCAGCACGGCCGCAAGTTCGTCGGTAGCCGGAGCAGCCCGCGAAACTGCACTTTGAGCAAGTCCGGCGGCGGGTCCGTTAGCCAGCCCACCCGCACTAGGCTTGGCAGATGCTTCCTGGCTGGAAAAAAGCCCCCAGCGGGACCAGCAGCCTGAGTAGCAAGCGTCCGGCTGGTGGCGATAAAATTCAAATAAAAAAGCCCCCACTAACAGTGGCCACTACAAAAAAGCCGACAGCACAGATACAGTGCCTCAAAAACGAGGAAATGCGTAACATAAAAATTAGAGTAGAACAATTGGCTCATAGACACTTAACATTAGATAAGACACCAATAACCTGTAAAAGCAGGGGTATGGAGGTGGCGCAAGCTAGTGGGGTGCGCGGGCCCCTTTGTCCAACATTCAATCTGGCACAAGCCGGAAGGAGCGTTAGAAGATCTTTACTAAATATACATGTAAACGTTCTCGCGTTTGAAAGCAAGCAAGAAAATTTGTGACTAAGCCTACATATTTCTTAGCGCATAATCTTGCCGCGTAAGTCCCAGTGGCTGGATTTTACCGTCATACCATCACCTTCCCGCTTGATTGTGCGCGTGTAGCGCTCACCGGCAATGAGGCCGTCAGGTCGGCGCTTACCAAAAAATAACGTCACGGGTTCACCGTGCTGGTTGGTCACAAAGGTGATATCATAATCTTTGAACACATCGTGGATGCTGGTGGAGGGCTCAAACGTCTTGTTAAGCTTCTTTTCTAATTCGGGATGAAGGGGCATAATCTGCAGTTAAAAATTATACTAGGTGCTCACCTAAGCGCAGACAGCAGGTGTGAACTGGGACCTTTTGAAGCCGCCAAAAACTGCTGTTACCTGTTTTTAAGTAGCAGGAGATTAGGACAGGATCTCAGCCATCTGCTTTCCCGTGGCTGTTTATGAGGCGTCCTACCCGAAAACTCTGCTTCTATGGCTTAGGATGGCACATTGGTAGCTGGAGCATGCTTAATGCGAAACCGTATCCCCATGGCTCGCAGTCGCTTCCGGTAGTGCGCAAGCAGGCGCAATGTTGCCATATCCAGCCGAGGCAAGCGGCAATCAATCCAAACCAGGCGTTTTCCGCTGCGAGCCGCTCGTCGGAGTGCCTCCTGCAAGAGCGGCAGCGCAGGTTCCCGCTCTAGGTCTTGTACCAAGACAAGTCGATACGTACGCGGCAGAATTTCGTGGTATACCTGCATGAGTTGGTTCTGGTGGGAGAAAAACCGGGGCCGCTTCGAGCAGCACTCATGAGGTTATACGGCGGAGATAAAAGTGTCGGCTAGGCCTTACAGGCTAATTCTGTGTGTGATTTACCTTGAATCTTGGGCTGCGTATTTGTCGCAGCTTTTGTACAACTCAAACTACTGCGCAGCTACCTCACGATACTTTAATGCTTCATGGCTTTGAGTACCGCAGTCGTTCCAAGCTGCACGGTTTGAGAGCATTGCGGCAGCAAGCAGATTAGAAAATCTGAACTCGTGAGCTCAAGGATAAACCCCTGCGCTAATGACTTTGGCCCGATATTTCGTTGTTATAAGTAGAAATACTTAACAGACTCTCATCAGCGCGTCTGTACTCGACATTATTACTCACGGGCCTCGAGAGAAGCCTTTTACACCTCAAATTATGTACACGTTGTTATTGCAAGGGGCGGATCCATCGGCAGTGATGGAATGCGTTTGCCCGTATAAATACCTGCTTGGTTCAGCTTGCGGGAAAAGTACGTATTATCGATCTTTGTATTCCGTAATAATACTGGACTGATCATGCGTTCTACTTCCACCCTGAGTTCCCATCAAGCGCATCGCTTGGCGGTCTCGTTAGCATTCCATTTCCCTTCCTGTGCTTTTCTCACTCCGGGTCCTTATCATCAGCTGCTGCTTGAGGCCTTCGTGCGCGGGGAGCTAACAATGGATCAGGTACTGGTTCATCTGGAGGCTCACGAGTATGCGCCCGAGAGACGGTCAGTGGTGTATACAGCCTAATGTCTGGAGTTTACAGGGGCGTTTGGCTGTAAGACTATAAGACTAGTCGAAGTAGCCCTGATGTTTAAGTGGCACTGAATCCTGTACGCTTAAAATTGGCTTGCGGTAGGAGTAAATGCGCTAGTCTCAGGCTTTGCATTACGCTCAGGTACATGCAGTAGAGCGCCTCAGCCAAGAGTTGGAAGCAAGGGAATATGTATAGTCAGGTGCCCTGATAAAAAGAAAAGGCCTTTCCGTTATGGAAAGGCCTTTTTAGGTAGCGGGGACAGGAATGCAACCTGCATTTTTATACATACTACAAACGACCGTAAAAGTGGCCTTAAAATTCCAATAAGGCATATTTATCGTTCATGATATCTGTTTGAGTATGTCTAAATAGTGTTAAAATCAAGAAGTGTGTACCCCTACGTGTACCCGAATGGGGTACACACCCTATATTTGATACGGCAACTACACACACTTTCTATGGCAACCGTATCCTTTCACTTGAAAGAGCCGGGGGCAGACCGCCCTACGGCCATTTATGCCCTACTCACCATTGACCGGCGTACCCGGATCAAGGTCTATACTGGGCAAAGTCTTCACCCTAGTAAATGGGTTAAAGCGGACCAGCGGGCGCAAGTCCGAGGCAAAGGCAATGAACTGAATGGACACCTCAATGATGCACTGATTGCTATTGCGGAGCGGCTCCAGCTAGTCTATGCCGAGCACCTTGCGGCTGGGATGTTGCCAACTGCTGCCACCCTTCGTGAAGCTGCCGCACCAGCCCGAGCCGAAGAACCCATTGCTGCCCCAATCGCTCTTGGCGGAATGTTCTGGCAACGGTATGAGGAATGGGTTACTTACACACGTGACGCCGGCACAGTTCGGACAGCGCAAGCGCACGCTACAGCTGGCCGGCACTTACGGGAGTTTGCTGATTCGACTGGATACGCTGTAGACTTTGATACACTCTCCACCACCGTGGGAGACCGATGGGCAGCTTATCTGCTGAACGTGGCCAAGCTGACCGACAACACAATAAACAAACACCTAGGGCGGGTAAAGTCATTCATGAAATGGGCCGCCAAACGGGGTTACACTGAAAATACCGCGCTTGACCGTGTAAGCTGGGCACGCCGGGAGCCGGACGTTATTGCATTGGCTGCTGCCGAATTAGCTGCCCTGGAAGATCTGCCCCTAGCCCCTGGCTCCCGCCTCGACAAAGCCCGCGCCTGGTTCCTGCTGGCTTGCTACACTGGCCTACGGTATTCCGACTTGGTGAGCATCCGTCCTCAACACCTACGGCCCGCTACTGCTGCTATGCCGGCACTGCTTCGCATAACTGCAAAGAAAACGCGCTCTGTGGTGAACATACCTTTGAGCACCTCAGCCCTATCTATCGTTAATAGATTGCTGGCGGGAGAATTGGCAAGCATTAAAAGCCAGCCGATAACGAACCCTGTACTGAATCGCTTTTTGAAAGAGCTGGGGCAGTTGGCGGGCATTGATTCGCCCATCGAAGTTATTCGCTACCGGGGCGGTATTGCCGACGTAACAACGTGCCCCAAGTACGAAAAGCTGACTGTTCACACTGCCCGGCGCACGTTCGTGACCCTGAACCTGGGCAAGGGTATGAGCGCCGAATTTGTGATGAAGCTAACCGGGCACACGTCTTACAAGTCCTTCCAGCGGTATGTGAACTTGACGCCCCAGCGGGTAGCCGAGGAATTTGCGAAGTTCCACGAAATGCCGAGCACGCATTAAGGGTCTGTTAAATGGATACAGGAACCTCTTACCGTGACTATGAAAGTCCCTTGCCAGCAATAAATTGGGCCAGTGTAGCAGATGAGTCTGACTTAGAAGCTTTATCATTTTGGGTTTATGCTCTAGGAGACCACGACTGGCAAGGCGCGCCTGGAGAATTACCCCCGCCCATTCGTTACGAACGCATCTATTTCAACTCCCCAGAGCGAGAAAAATGGCTTAACGCACTAGAAACTTTGTTACGTCGAGCTATCCCATTTTTATACGATGAAGGGCAATTTGCTGTCCTTTCACAACATTTACCCTTTGAAACGAGACCGGAGCAACTACACCAAATGCTGGTTAAGAGCCTGTGGGCAGCAGACCGTCTAAAGTCATGGATTAGGCTAAGACGTGAGTCAGCAATTGAACAGTTTATCAAAGCGCTGGGTACAGTATATGCCGATGTTGATTATGGCCCTGACTCCGAATTTGATGTTGATGATGAATCTAAGATTCCAGTGAAGATTGGGCTACATCCCGACTGGGACGAACAGGAAAGGCTTCTTGGCTTGCTCAGAATGTTTGAAGTAGAAATTCAGAAAACTGCTGTGAGTGCTTCTCTTAGAGTCGCGGCTCACCGCTTAGAAGCGCTTGCTAATTTTCCATTAGAGGACTTTTTTACTGAAATTTCTTATCCAAATGCAATAATTAATTTAAATTCTTTTATTTATTTTCATCCTGGCCTTACTTGGCTCAACTTGGATGACTTCAAAACTCCCAATAAGTTGGAATCTGACTTTATTCAAGACTTTAGAAAGTCACTGGGGTTCAAAATAGGGTATGCTAAAGTAGCATTGGGTCTTGTGCTTGCTGCACTTGGCGAAAATGCTGTTTTACAGCATTCACCTTCCGTACCAATTGGTGCTTATCCTTGGACTTTTATAGAAGAGATAGCCGAAGAAATTGAGTTGCGTTCCAAGGGCAGATTTATGGTAGTGGATAAAAACATCCAAGCTGCCTGTGCCGGGTTTATTATAGCGTTAAAAGAGGTTAGCATTTTACCTAAAGAGAAAACGCTTCCAACACTATACGAAGCTTTTTCTGCCCATTACAACTGCAAAATTGGGTCTGACCGTGATGGGCCTATTCGTCAGCTTTGGAAATCGAAGGCTATAAAGGCGCTAGCAAAACGACAGGAAGGCCCGTCTTTACAAACCAAAGTCCCGAATTAAGTCCCGTAACCCACGTCGGGCTTTGTCTATCCATACCTAGGCGGACCTATTTCGCATCGTCGCTGACTTGCACACCTCTCCGTCAGCTTCTAACCGATGCCAGCTATTATCCCTGTGGGTGTTGATTACACTCAGCTATTAGAAGACTTCCGTGCTTTAATCCGGCATGAGCTAAACCATCATGCGCCGCCGGTCGCGCCCACCGGGGCTATCCCAGCGCTGGGCGACGAACTGCTGACTTTGCGTGAAGCAGCCCAAGTGCTAGACGTAACGGTGCAGACCGTACACGACTGGAAGCGACGTGGCTTGCTAAAATACCACAAGCTGGGCAGTCGCACCTACATAAAAAAGGCCGATGTGTTGACCGCACTAAGCGGGCATCAGCGGAGCGTTAAATCCGGCAAGGGGGGTCCCCGTGGATAAGCTGCTGCCTAATTCAAAACCGCCCTTAAGCTCTGACGAGTTAGCGGTCGCGCTTGCCTTAACCGGCAAAAGCACTCCTACCCCGACCGAATTGGCGACAGCGTTGCGAATAATGTACCCTGCTGGGGATGGACCGACTGTGAATGACGTGCTGGCGGCCGGCCAACTTGTTTACACAATTGATAGGCAACGCCTCCGGCTGCCTCCCCTCACGCCCGCCAAGTTAGAGCAACGCATGAAGACACCACCGGCCGGGCCAGTAGTCCCTCCCAGGGTCACCGGACTGTTTAGCTTTTACGAAGGAGGTGGTATTGGCAATACCACCCCTTCAATGACACTTACGCTAGCCGAATTACACGGGGTGTTAGTTTCGCCTCGATACAGTACTCGCACCAAGGCCCTGCGGGAAGCAACAGTAGATACAGCGCGGAAGGCAATCAAGAAAACCCTCGACTATGTGACCCCAGCTGGCGTTTTCAGCCACCGGGCAAATGCCGGGGTGCAAAGCCTCTCGGGGCTGTTGGTGCTAGATTTCGACCACTTGCCCGATGTGAACGCAGCTTGGGCAGCCCTGATGGCAGATGAATTGTTGGCACCGGGGCTAGCTATGCTGTTCACCAGTCCCAGCGGAGATGGCTTAAAAGCCATTGTATGGACTGACCCGGAAGCCGACCATTTGGGTAATTTCCGGGATATGCTGACTACTTGAAAGCCCATTATGCGCACTTGGGCCTCGTACCAGACGAAGCAGGTAAGGACCTCGCCCGCGCCTGTTTCGTGCCCCACGACCCGGCAGCTTGGCTTGCACCGCCCCCGATGCTTCGGCCGCAGCCTGACAGCCAATTCTATTTTTAAAAAAAGCTGGCAATGAAAATCAACCTCAAATCTTTGCGGGCGGCAACGCCTACCCCAAAAACTCATCTGCCCAACGGTTTTGCTCGACCCAATGCTGTACCCACCCCGCGGCAATCGGCCCCGAATGACACGCTGGATTGGTGCATTGAAACATTTAGCCGTGGACCGTGCCCCATGCCTAGCCAGGGCCGCAACGACTGGCTCGCCGCGCTGGCACTTTTCTGCAACGAGCGTGGGGTACTGGAAACAGACATGCTTTCCTGGGCGCTGACCCACCCCGCATTGCACGGCCACGGCGAAGACCGGATCATGAAGACCGTTAGCGGTATTTATCGCGAAAAAGTATCTGACCACGGCACTAAAGTGGCTGACTACAGCCATGGCCGGGCGGCAAGCCCTCGCCCACCTTCAACCAAAGCGAGCGAGGCGGAGTGGCCAACCCCAGCCGCCTTATCCCCACGCCTTCGGCCAGTGCCGGCGTTTAATGAGAATTTATTTCCGCCCGCTCTGCGGCCCGCCCTGCGTGATGTGGCTCACCGTCTGCAATGCCCGCCCGATTGGCCTGCCGTGGCCTGGATGGTGATGATGGGGGCTGTGGTGGGCAACCGCTGTGGCATCCGGCCCAAACAACTCGACACGGGATGGCTGGAAGTGCCAAATTTGTGGGGGGCGATAGTGGCCGACCCTTCCAAAATGAAAACTCCCACGCTTAACGCGGCGCTTTACCCACTCAAAGAGCTTGACCGCGTTGCCCGCAATGAACACCGTGATAATATTCGCTCACACGAAGCGGAAGCTGAGGTGCTCAAAGCCCGTAAGGAGGCCATTAAAAAGAAGCTCACTAGAGCCGCTGACAAAGGGATTGAGGATGATTTGATGAGTCTGCAAGCGCAACTGGCTAATCTTGAAGCAACCTCGGCCCCGGTGGCCCGCCGCTACTTAGTCAATGATAGCACTGTAGAGAAACTCGTCGAGTTGTTGATCGATAATCCTCGGGGCCTACTCGTTTTTCGGGATGAGTTGACTGGCTTATTGCTAACCTGGGAGAAGCAGGGCCGCGAAACCGATCGGCAGTTTTATCTAGAAGCTTGGAACGGCACCGGCGATTACGGGAGCGATAGAATTGGTCGCGGCTCCTCATATGTGCAAAATTGCTGTTTGTCGTTGCTGGGCGGTATTCAGCCCGATAAACTGGCCAACTACTTGAGGCAGACGCAAAACGGCGAAAACGATGGCATGACGCAGCGTTTTTCGTTACTGACTTGGCCTGACCCTCGCCCTTTTAAATACATAGACGTAGTTCCCGACCACGCCGCCCACGCCGACGCTGCTGAATTGCTACGCCGCCTTGATGCGTTAGACCCCATAAAGGCTGGGGCAACTATACGCCCTGGCGATCTTATTCCTGCTTTTCATTTCGACCTAGCCGCTCAAGAAGTGTTCGTGGCTTGGCTTACCAAATGGCAACTGGCGCTTGAAAGCAGCGATGAAAGCCCAGCTTTGGTGCAGCACTTGGCCAAATACCGCAAGCTGTTCCCAGCTTTGGCTTTGCTGTTTCACTTGCTTGAAATTGTAAGCGGAGCCACCGCACCCGGTCCCGTTAGTCAATGGGCCGCCGAATTGGCTGAGCAGTGGTGCGCCTATTTCGCGGCCCATGCCCGGCGCATTTACGCCTATGGTGCCAACGGTAGCAATGCTGCTACGCTAGGGGAACACATAAGTAAAGGCCACTTAAAGGCGAATTTCACTGCGCGCGATATTCAACGCAAAGGTTGGCAGGGCTTAACCGACAAGGTAGCGGTGGCAACTGCCTTGGAAGACCTGGTTGAGGCCAGCTGGATACGTGAACTACATGCCCAACCAGCTTCAGAGGTAGGACGACCACATAGTACGGTTTACGAAGCCAACCCCAGTATTTTTCTGAAAGGGCCAGAAAGCCGAGCACACTAAACTGACTTAATAAATCGCACATGTAAGGTGTTCCAAAAACCCTCTCTAAAATGCCTTGAAAATTCACTCTGCAAACGTCAAAAAGCGAGGTCAGCTAACTGTCCCTAAAACAGTAGCTTTACGAACACCAACATTCAATCTTATGCCAAGTACACCTGTTGTAGTATGGTTTGAAAAAGGCCGCTACCAGCACATTGAAAGTTTAGCAGATTTAGCTCAACAGATTCATAAAATGAATGTTACTGACACTGACTTAGCTAACCAAAATTATAGACTTAAGAATCGTCTTACTCTCATTTACCGCGAAGGGGATGGTGGCCCGACTAAGAGCGATCCCATCTTTAAACTTGACTCGATGGAACTAAATAATTACTCCTCATCGCCTCATGCTTTTTTGCGAAAATCGAACGCAGGAGAGTGGGAACTAAGAGATAATGAGAATAATTTGGTGCCACTCAAAGCAATAAGTGAAGCTAAAAACATCAATAACTTTTTTAAAAACGAAGAGGCATTTCGCAAATTATTCCCTAAAGCAGGTATTTGATCCACTGCTACACAATGACCGCTGCTATCTACGCCCGCGTCTCTACTAAAGACAAAGGCCAAACCAACGAAAACCAACTCCGCGAGCTACGGGCCTTCGCTGAACGCTTGGGCTTCACATTATATAAGGAGTACTGCGACCAGGAAAGCGGTGGTACCGCCAACCGGCCCCAATTCCAGCAACTGTTCGTTGATGCTCACCAGCGACGCTTTGATGTGGTGCTGTTCTGGTCGCTCGACCGCTTTAGCCGCGAGGGCGTGACTGAAACACTCAATCATTTGCAGAGGCTAACCACTGCTGGTGTCCAGTTTAAGTCCTTCACCGAGCCATTTCTTGACTCAACCGGGCCGTTCCGGGAAGCTATTATTGGTTTCATCGCTGCCATTGCCAAGCAAGAGCGGGTGAGACTGGGTGAACGAGTTCGGGCGGGGTTGGCTCGCAGCACGAAGAAATCGGGTAGGCCATCCCTGCCGGCCGACTTGGTAGCTAGTATCCAACTAGAATTGGATGCCGGCTTGGGACAGCGGGCCACTGCTCGCAAGTTGGGAGTGGCACCAGCAGTAGTTAATCGGCTAGCGCAGGCGAATGGAAAAAGAGTCGTTTCTGCTCAATCTAACTGATTCCTGACCGCAATCTGCCGGTACTACCATGAATCAAGCGCAAGTAGTAAGCTCCAATCCACAAATTATTATTTACCAAATGGCTGTTCGATAAGCTGACAAAACCGACAAAAACACTTTTGTCGGTTTTGTCAGCTTATCGAACAGCCGTTTTGCTTTTTGCACGATTAACTTCTAAGACAGTTTATATCCATTGGCTACTATACTGCCTAGTGTAGAGCTGTTCCTACTTCTATAAAGCACAGTTTATGAGTAATTGCCTGCCACAGCACTCTTGTAAATGGATTCTGCATTGGTCGCCCCCACTATTGCTCGGCGAACATCGGGGTTGGTCAAATTCAGTACGCGCATATTTCCTTCAACTTCTGCAACCGCTTCGATACGGCGGTAAAACTGTGAATGCGTTTCAGCGTAACGAGCCAAGCCTTGCAATTTTGGTAGTGCATCGGCAAGGTGAAAACCATGTGGATCGACTATATCGACCACAATCGTTTCATCCTGTTCCGCGAAGAAGATGAAATCTGGTCTGACTATTTTAGTGTCATTACCATTTGTATAGGCAATGCCTAATGAGTCTTGGCTAGGGCGGTCAGGATTTCGGTACCAGCATTTAAAGCCGTTTCGCTTCATCTCGCTCGACAAAACAGCCTGCTCCCAAGACTTTAATTCAGATGGATATAAACCCTTCTCATCGCACAGTAAATGCTGCTGATACGTCGGAACATCCGTTTCCGAACCATTGCCTTCGCGCACCTTGGTTTGTTCGACGCGCGATACGGGCAGTGCTAAATCTACATCCTGTGGCTCCGTGCTGAGGGCGACGATTTGCCGGTAAGCCTCTTGCCGGTCGTGCGGCAGTTCCTTGATTTGGCAGCGGTATTCCGAAAACCATGAATCGGACAGTGCTTTCGCTTCGGCGTCGAACAGGATTTGCAGGTTCTCCAAGAGGTGCAGAGCAGCGACATCCTCACGGGCCTCAATCAGTGCATCATCGAAATCATCAGCAGCTTCCGGTTTGCGTTTCGCCCTTTCGATGGTGTACGTGCGAGCAATATCAGGGGTGATGATGCGCGCGGTGTGTCGGTAAGCGTCCCCGACTACAGCGTCATCTGCGTCGGCTTGGAATAGGTCGTGACGAGTCTGGTGGCTTTGCATACTGAAAATAATGGTACGCCCATCCACTGTCATTACGGCTGCCCGTTTTTCAGTAAACGCTTGCTCCCGTTCAGCAATGAAATTGTCTAGCATCTTATGCATGGCAGCGTGAGCCTTGCCACCTGCACCAGGTAGCAGACCATCAGAAGCCAGTTCATGGGCCAGCGCAGTTAGACGAATAGCCGGTTTCGCGCCACGCTGTGGGCGGGTTTGAGAAGGCAGCAAAACGAATTTGTTCCACACCATTTGCGGCACGTCAGGATTGGGCTTCATCTCCTTCGGGTTCATGAGAATGCGCCCCGTTGGCGGTGTATCTCCACCACCCTCACTCAATGCCTTTACGACGTCTGCAACTGTCTTCTTATCAAACCTCGGAAGCAGACAATCGACGCTGTTAAGTCTGTCGTTGCCGGGGATGCGACGTGCGAGTGGTGTGCGCACCATGCGGCCCAGCATCTGAGCAATGTAGGTCCGGTCACTTGCCGGGCGGAAGGATACCATCACTTCGGCACGAGGGCAGTCCCACCCGGTGCTAATGGCATCCTTGGCAATGAGGATCCGTATTGAAGTGTCATGCTGAACGCGCTGTGGTTCGATGTAAGGCACTGAATACTTGCCGAATGCCTGAGTCTTGTGTTCACCGAACACATGGGCAACGGATGTCTCCGGTAAATCCCGCCATAGCTCAAAAATCGTATGAAGCGCGCGGCCGATTTCATTGGAATTAGGTGTGTTAGGTACCTGTAGCACCATCAGCGGAAGCACGGTTTCGCCGTTTTCCTGTTGAGTTGTATAAGCCGCCCATTCCTCTGTGGATTGACGCAACTTGTTTGCAGCACGGCGCACCAACACCGTGTCGAAATCACCCGTTGATTCCTCGGGAATGTCCAGCACAATAGTGTCTTTCAACAAGCCGGAATCTTGCACGAGGCTTGTATCCACGGTCACAGCAGGCAGTGTGCTGCGGCCCTGTGCACCTTCCATTGCCTTGTTGAAACGTTCCACCGTAGCGGATATGCCCCAGACAACTGGGATACCTGGTACGCCCTTCTCGCCGTTGATAAGCCGCTTAACAATGGTGGATTTTTCGCTATTCTCCTTGCCAATGCCACGATGCGCCTCATCCTGGACCAAGTATAGGGTAAGTGCCGGGTCTTCGATGGTGTTGCGGATTGTTTCCCAAATAGTGTGGTTTCGCAGGTCGGGCCGCATCTCGGGGAATGTGCCTTCATATTCCTCATCACCATCAGAACCACGAACAAGAAGGCTGTTCTTACTCAGTTTCCCCGTGTTCAGAAAATAGATTTTTCCGGGGTTGAATTTAGAGCGATTAAAGGTGTTTGCGACTACTTCCAAGTCCGTGTACCGCAGGCGGTCAGACGCCTCCAATAGCCGGAAGCGCGTTTGCTCATTCAAGGAGGGATCGTCGCTAAACCAGAGCACAACGGCGCCTGGGTCGCGGTCGAAGTCAAAACCGTCATCGCCGTGAAACAGTGCTTCGAACACCGCTGCAGCCATCACCGTCTTGCCCGCGCCGGTGGCAGCAGTCAGCGAAAAAGCATTTTTACGTTTGTATCTGCCATGCCAGTCCTCGCGCGCTATTTGCAGATTTACAAGCACATCGCGGACAGCTTTATCTTGGTAATCTTTGAGTGTAAACTTCATGCGTTGTCTCCGTTTTCGAATGCGAAATTGGTCAAGTAGGACTCGTACAGGCGGATCGCCTCCACGCCCTCAGGCAAGCGGCGCGCAAGCGCCTGAAAGCGCCGCTCGTCGTCAGTTACGATGTAAGCGATCTGAGGCGTTCCGGCCCTGCGAATGGCATTCAGAAAATCGGTTGCCTTGTCCAGCTCCACTAGTAGGCCATAAGCATCAGCGACATCCCAGCCCGCTACAGGCAGTTCTTCGATGCGGCGACCCACACTGCCTGCGCGCAGCCACAGCAGTGGTGCAATGCGCGGGAATGAGGTCTGATAGCTAACACCAACCGGCGTTTCGTACGTCAGGGTGAAGAATTCAGCATTTTCCTCAAAGCCATCGGACATAGGGAATTCATCGGTAAACTTGTAATCCCCCGTGATGGGCTGGCCGTCTGGCGTCGTGCCAGTAATGATAGCCTCAACGCGCGGCTTGGTAATGTAGTCACAAATGCCCCACCGTTCCCATTCAGCATCGCCGGGTCTAAAGCCCTTTTCTCGCAGCGTCGTTTGCTCATCCGCGCCGACTTCGTTGTTGGTGATGCTTATACACTGACGCCTACCGCCATCCTGCTTGTTAAGCCGCTTCACTGCATGGCGGTAGTGCCGGAGCCTGAGAAGAAGTCAAGGACAACCGCATTAGGTTTGTTTGTAACAAAAAAGCGTAAAGCATCCTCAACAGCATAGAGCGACTTAGGAAACGGGAATTTACGACCAGGAATAATCGATGTAAGAAGTCGGCTACCACCATTGCCCGCGTCATGTGAAGGAATACGCCATAAGTCCGATGGTACAAACATGATATGTTGATCGGATATGTCTGTGATAATTGATCCATCCGGGTTTTGGCCGATTAGTGGAAATTGGCCGCGCTCAACTTTACTTCGCTCTCCTTGGTTCAAATAGTAGAGAGCAGTATCCTTACCTCGCCAAGGTCCAATTTTGGCATAACCACTTTTTATCAATTCTTTTAGACGAGCTGGCCCATTTTGCCAAGTTCCAAAGCTACCATCCTTTCGTATGGGCCAACACGCGACACATCCATCGGGTGTCTCAATTTCCGATAGGTCGCTACCGTAATAGGCATCTCCTACACTGTGGAAAACAGCATGATCATCCAATTTCCGGATGAAAATAGGATAGAAACTATTAGGGCCATCCGCCCTTTGAGCATTCGTGCCATCGCGCCGCATAAGGCGCCAACGAAGTATGAACTTGTTTTTTGTCTGCACTGGATTCCAGTCCGCAGGAAGAGCCTGTGGCAACGGTTTGCAAACACCTAGAAATACAAAAAACAAGTATTCTGTTGATCGCGAAAAGCTTCCTTTTCTAGGTACACCTCCGGTATTAATCGCCGAACTGACCATAGTAATTCGTGCTTCCAGAAATACCTGCCCCAATAGTAACCCTAACCGTAGGTATTCTTTTTCGTCAATTGTGGCAATCAGAACAGAATCCGCCGGGTTTAACAACTCCTTCGCTAGCAGCAACCGCCGCTCCATGAACGCCAACCACTTGCTATGCCGGTACAAATCGTCGCCCTCGACGTAATCGTTGTTGTATTTCCAGTCCTTTGCGCCTGTGTTGTAAGGTGGATCAATGTAGATAGCGTCCACTTTGCCCCGGTGGGTCCAGGTCAAGGCTTTTAAAGCATGATAATTCTCGCCATTGATGACCGTATGCCATGGCTTGTCACCACCACGCGAAACATTACCAGTGGGAACAAGACCGGGATAGATGGTATCGCGGAATTCGGCAACTACCACAAGGTCGTCGAGCGCTACTGTGTGGCTCTCCCCCCGGCCGCGCCCAGTAATGTCAGCTCAGCCATTTTGCTGGTTTTGTGGATGGCCTTCACCAGCCACAGACGCTGGTCGCCCTTGGCCGTTGAGCCGCGCGGCGGCAGCACATGTACTTTGTCGCCCCTGCGCACTGGGCGACGAGGTAATTCAACGGCTTCGGGGTTATGCCGCTCAAAGTTTAGACCAAAGGAAAGCCGGGATGACAGCGCCCGGAACTCGCGTTCCAGGTCAGCCCCCAACTGTGGGTCTTTGCCCTTCGCGTTTGCAATAAGATCAGTTAATCGAGACACAAGCTTTTCTAAAATGTTTTTTAAAATGTAGTAGTGTAATGTTGGAGTTGGCCAATGTAATTCGGCACAAATTACCACTACCATTGGGTGTCAACACATGGTGTGGATCCGACGATAGGGCGGGGCCACGTCAGCAGGGGCCTCGCCCGATTGCCGAGAACCTATTCAGGTTCCGTCCAAGCGACCTCAATTCAATAAAACGGTTCTAATGTAGTCTCACAAAAAAGCCCCGCGTCCTCTAAGGATTATCGCAGGGCTTTACCGTTGGTTGAGCTGGCAACTACAAACCTTCCGGCTTATCGTAAAGGTAAGCAACATAAGGTTTATATTATTGGGGTATCGATACCCCTGAAGGGTTTCAAGTACACTTTTATTCTAGTTTACCCAGTTTACGGTAATGTCATAGGTTAGCTTTGCTCATGCAATTCCGTCAACACTCCATTACAAACTAACGCAAATGGCCAAATTACAGAATACGCACGAGCAGTCATGTGCCTATTGCCATCAAGATTTTGTCCCCATGAAGCGGGGCACGCAGCGCTTCTGCTCCGCCAGTTGCCGAACTACCCATTGCAAGAAGAAAAAAGCCGGTACACTGGGTCGGGTTACCAAACTCAAAGGACCAAGAGGCGGGATGCAGCGTGGCTCATTTGCAGAGACAGCCTTGGCTTCGGCCACGGGCGCCCTTGCAGCAAATACCCTAACCCAGACGGCAGAGTACTTCGCTGTCACGAAGGGCTTGGTAAAACAGGTGGAAGAGTTAACGCGGATGGTAATTCAGCTTTCAAAGACCCAGTTCAACACTTTTAATTTGGTTGGCAAAGGGCAGGTGGCAATCCTCAAGCAAATGGGCCTTTCTCGTGAAGAAGCCTTTGAACGATTGGGCATTCCTCTGCCAGCACCAGTTGCCCAACTCACCCCGGAAAAACAGTTACCCGCTCCCACTGCCTTCGACATGACCGCATTTGAGGCTGCCTTGGCGAAGGCACTCAGCCCCGAGGAACTGACTAAACCGGCATTTGAAAAGGCGATGAATACGCCACAAGCGGATGCCGGACTCCTATCCTTGGAAAAGGAAATTATTTAAGTGTGTACACATAGGGGTACGCTACGCCCCGACCGCCAACTGCCAGGAGCCATGCAGCTAAGCCAATTGGATAGCTTTGAGATGCCGCCCGACGAATTACCCGACGCAGTCCAACAGGCTCAAGGACCAGAGTCTTACCAGTCGGTTGAGGCTGTTTTATCTGCCATTGTTTTTTGAAAAGATTGAGCGATTAGAAGCAACTCGCCTTCGGTTGCTTTCTGCATCTCATTCCAATGAGCAGTCATAGATTTTTTGCCTAATGTTGGCCAGTTAGCAGGGTATTTATCTGCTAAATCAGTTAATCTCTAAGCACACTTGCCTTAATTGAGTTATAAAGCACGATTCTATCTTTGTCAAATGTCATCATATTTTTTACTCTGCTAATAGCAATAGATTCATTATCAATGTTTACACCATAAACCCCATTCCTATATGCTAATGGGAAGGGCAAAGCCTTCTGAACGGCGTCAACAAATGATTTAGGCACACCTTTTTCGCCTGAAAGCGGAATTATATTGTAAATTGTTGTAACGACTCTTCCATTTTTAACGCCAACAATAATATCTCCGATTTTTCTTCCAAACATATTCTCGTTAATAGTTCCGATATATTTGTAAGTAGATACATTTGTTTCAGAAGAAATTCCCAGTAATTTTAATTTATCTGCATCAGGCGAAATTTGATCTCCTAAGTCATATCGTTGTGCATTAGCTTGAAATGCAGAAAAAATTAATAAAATGATAAGTAAAATGTGCTTCATGATTTCCTGTTTTTAGGTTAAATGCAAATGCTGATTATTACTTTACAAGGGGTGGTTTCATGGTGGTTTTTTATGATGAGTGACCTTAAATATAGGGTGGCAGGGCAAACCATGCGATCTACTTCAAAGCTTCCTGAAATTGTCTGAATCTTCAAAATGAGGTGGGTGTATTAGTAAAACGTCTGTCATATAACACATACCGCCTAAAGCAATTAGAATAATAATAATCTTCTTTATTATGGACGTACTATCCTTGAGTAGACTATCAGCAAAATAAAGGGTTCCCCATAAGTAACCCAGCCAAAGTAAAAAGTTCATATTAGTGAAGAAAATCGCGTTGCAATTATTATCATTAAATATATGGTTTAATATTTATCATTTAATAGTCCATCCCGTTGTCTCAACGATTATCCCTAACTCTACCTTCCGTTTTGTATGTTAATGACTATGAAAACCAGCATACTTTCTTTCGCCATCTTCCTTATCTCAATCAATTGTGGCATACCCCCGCCAAGCTTGACTCAACCGATTGACGGCTGCTAAGGACGAATGAGTAGCCCGCCCTAGTAGTTTTGTCACCTTATAAAAAAGCCCTACGTTCCTCAATCGAGTACGCGGGGCTTTACTCATTAGGGGGAACTGGCAACTACTCACCCAGTGGGTATAAGTAAGGAAATAAGTTTAAACCCTACTTCACAGTTGCCAGCTAAGCAACTAGTTTATTCTCTACAAGCTAACTCATGGTTAGCGGTTGTACGGATTTTCTAAAAATTCGCTTCGGGGTGGGTTTATCCTGCCGCACATAATGAGAATCCACAATAGTATCACTAAGCATATGGCGAGTAATTTCTTCATTAGGCTAGTCGACTTAAGTTTTAATGTATAACCACTGATTTCTAATCCAATAATAAGTTATAATGTGGTAAATGTATATAGTACAAGTATGATAAAATATAAAATCTGAGTAATTATGACAAAAAAGCCCCGCGCCCTCGATTGAGGAACGCGGGCTTTTGCCGTAGGTAGCCTTTCGGACTATGACAAATTATACTATTAGATCTTAGTTTGGCCTTTACTATCCTAATCAAACGCATTAAGGCGTGTCAAACATGTTGAAGGTCCCAATAGGCTCAGTGTCAGTAGCTGTTTGACCATTAGTCGGCAGGGAAATAAGCTGTTGAGAACCTGTAACAAAACTTTCTATGGCGTCTAAAATGGTTGTTATAGTTCCTTGATGCTCCCAAGTTTCATACAGAGATTCTGAAATCCCCCACGTTTGAATGCTAACAACGATATCGCTTATCAGCTTACGGAAGTTCTCATCAGGTAGCTCTTCTATCTCGCTGATAAGAACCCCTTTAATTTTTCTTTGGCTACTATGCTTTACGTATCCAACTATTGAAACTAGATCTGTTGCCCGAGGAATTAGATGAATAAATCTGGGCTGTGATAATGGTGTAAAGCCTATGTGAAGCGGATTTATAGCCTGTGCTTGCAGGTAAGTTATTGCTACTGGTCTAATTGCGCCGCCAAATACTGCCGAAGTAGCAATATCGATCTTAGGGAGCACTCGGCGATGAAATTCAAACCTTTGGTTATGATCGCCAAACCACAACTCCTGTTCCATCAAGTGTTTATAATAGTACAAATCTTTTGCCGCAAGTATCCACCGAGGTGCCATACTCTGAGTGCGTTTCTTTCTAGATAAATCATAATTACTACAGTCAATTAATTTACGGTGAAATCTCACCACGACCTCTGCCTTTGATAGCTCATTTAGTAATGCTCTATAAGAAAACAGAAGTTGTTGCCTATAATTTAAAAATTCGTACTCTCCATTCTCAATCTCTTCAAAGAGAGCGTTGTCATGTGTTCCACACAGCCCCCGAAAAGTAAACATCTTAGTAGCGTTTACGCCAGTCCTTTCAAATCTATGTTCAGGATGATGAAGACCCCCTACGGTGAATTCTATGAAATTTCCGTCCGGAGCTATATGATTAAGTATTCCTCTTTCTTGAAGAATATGAGACCTCATATCTACATTTTGATGGCAACCAGGATACCGGCACTGCCCTCCAAACTTTTTTTCTGCTGAGAAAAACTTCTCTGAAAGCGCATCTTGCTGTTTACTATAACTGCCTTTTTTTGACATACAAAAAGAACTATTGACTATTACAGAAAAAGCCCCACTTCCTTCACTAAGGAATGTGGGGCTTTTGCCACAGGTAGAGCTGGCAACTACAACCTTATAGGCTTACTCAAAGATACAAGGCTAGCCTGAGATTATATCGGCCGTTTAAAAGCTAATGAATAAGGAAAGAAACAGCTAAATCGCAGTGATGTGTACCCCTACATGTACCCTTAAATATAAAAAAGGCCGTTTCCAATCAGGAAACGGCCTTTTAGGTAGCGGGGACAGGACTCGAACCTGTGACCTTTGGGTTATGAGCCCAACGAGCTACCAACTGCTCCACCCCGCACTGTTTGGTTCTGCAAATGTAAGAGGGTTTTTTGGAATTAGGTGGTATTGTAGTGTAAAAAGTTGGTTTTCGGGGCTTCTATACTGATAATCAGCCGCTTTATTCTTTGATGAAGTTGTGATTAAGTGACTGATTCTAGAAACGGCTGGTAATTCCGAAGTGAATTTTGGAGGCGTTGAGCGCCAGCTTTTGATTTAGCTGCTTTGAGCGGCCCACAGAATATACCAGCTGAAACAGACCAGCGCCGGTGCGAAAGCTGATACCGGCGCCCACGCCTGTTGGCGCATCGGCGTTGGCGCCTTGGGCTAGCTTACGTTGCAGGTATGCCTGATCGAGGAAGAGAAAGACAAAGGAATCGGGGCCGGTGAACTGGCGATACTCCACGGTACCAACGGCGTAGGAGCTGGCATAGAAAGCAAACTCGCTGAAGCCACGTAGTGTAGCCAGGCCGCCCAATCGGAATAAGTCGTTGAGAAACAGCCGGTCGTTGAGCAAGGACTCGCCCCGCACCCGGCCGAGGAGCACGCCGTTGCGACCAATCGGATAATAGTATTCGGCGCGGCCACCGAGCGTAACCTGGGTGGAGCGCAGAGGAACTCGGGTATAAAGCGTGTCATTGAGGTCGGTGTTCTTGCTGATGCGCTTGTTGCCCACAGCGGCCAGGCTGCTGAAAAAAGCCCCCGGCGTGGAAAATACAGGTCGTCGAGAGTGCTTTTGGAGTAGTCGAGACCGTAGGAAGTGTACTCGGAGTCGATATTTTCGGGGAGAGCCCGTAGCTCCCGAAAGGTAGAATCGGACAGCAGGCGGGAGCTGCGGAACTCGGTGAAGAAGCTGATGCGCCCGGCCCGCGCCGTGGGGTACGTCACCTGAAGGCGAGGCCGCAGGGTGAGGAAAGCATCGGATTGCCGATAAAGGTTGAAATTGCCCCCCACCTCCAGGGGCGAGCCGAAGAAATTAGGGTGCACATACTGCGCGTCCAGGAGCTGAGAGGCGGCGTCTACTTTGCGCCATTGTAAGCCCAGCTGCTTGCCCCCGCCGCGAATATTGCGCAGGTTGATGGTCACGTCGCCGGTGAGTTGCACTTTGTTCTGGCCCGGTCCGGGGCTTGGGTTGGGGAGCACGCCCACAATGGCATCGAACTGGTTGGCCGGCCGATCGTCAAGCAGCAAGTACACCCGCGCTTTGCCCTGCGCGAAACGCACTTCAGGCTCAGCCTTGACTTGTATATAAGGTAGCTGGCGCAGCTGGCGGGCAATGGCATCTACCCGCTGCTGACTATAGGGCTGATTAGGGAAAATCTGTAGGTAGCGGGTCAAAAACTGGGTTCGGGTTTTGGTAGTGCCCAGCACCTGCAAAGAGTCGAATACGATAACTGGGCCACGGTCGAGCACCACGCGGCCTTCGATATCGGAGCCGATAAGGGATACGGAATCGAGGCGCACGGTGGCAAAAGGGTAGCCCTGGTTTTCGGCTTCGGTGAGTACACGCTGCTGGAGCTGGGTCCACTCCTGGGGTCGGAAAGGCTGGTCGCGGAAGAATTTTTCGCGGTAGCCAGCCTTGGTGAGCAAAGCGTCGCCGAGGTTGCCATTGCGCAGCCGTGCCCACCGGAATTGCTCGCCCACGTACAGGCGAACCTGCACCGAGTCGCGACTCCAGCGCATGGAATCGGCGGAGGCAGTGAGGTAGGCGTCGGCTTGCAGAGCCAGCACGACGTCGCGGATGATGCGCAGAGCCGTAAGCGAGTCGGGCGCGGTGGGCCGAAACCGGTAGCGTACGAGCGTGGGCCGGTCGGCTCCCTCGGTAGTAAGTTGAATAAATTTTGCCCCCGCAGTGGCTTACGCAGCCGCGTAATGCTGGTATCTGGGCGGGCGGGCGGCAAAGGTGGCGTCTGCAGCGCAGGCTGGCTAGGCGCGGCCGGGGTGGGCGTTATCTGCGCCCGTATCTCACTGGGCCAACCCAGGAGCAGACTCAGCACACAGTAAAAAAAGACGCGGGCACACATTGGGGCAAAGAACGTGGACTGGAAGCATTTAATTTTGAAGCCTGTGGTTGAAATGCAATGAGAGCAGGGCCGCCGTCAGGTTCTGCTTCTGCGGCTCGTGCAATGGAGATTTGTGATCTGGGTACCTTGCAGAACAAATCAGGAGATGGAGCGAGAGGTGTTGCGTCCTTTTTAATGGAGCTGAAACCAATCACCCAAACTAATTATGCATCTCTGGGTGTTACCACATACGCTATCTTTTCTTCTGAATGCCTGGCCTTTACCTTCACATCCCTTTCTGCAAACAAGCCTGCCACTACTGCGACTTCCATTTCAGCACTTCTATGGCACTGAAAGGCAAGCTGGTAGATGCGCTGGTGCGGGAGGTGGAGCTTCGCCGCGACTACCTCGGCCCCCAAGCCACGCTCGACACCATTTATTTTGGTGGTGGCACGCCCTCTCTGCTGACTGCGGCGGAACTAGACACGTTATTTAGCGCCATTCACCGGCACTTCAAAATTGCCCCCCAGGCCGAGATTACGCTCGAAGCGAACCCCGACGACCTTACTGCCCCGAAGCTAGCGGAGTTGGCCGCCTCACCCATCAATCGGCTGAGCATTGGGTTGCAAAGCTTCCATGAGCCGCACCTGCGCCTGATGAATCGGGCTCACTCAGCCGTAGAATCGGCGCGGTGCGTGCGGCTGGCCCAGGATGCGGGCTTCGAGAATATCTCGGTGGACCTGATTTATGGTGTGCCGGCTCCCGACCACCGTATTTGGGAACAGGATATGGCCGCGGCTTTTGCGCTGGGCGTACCTCATCTTTCGTGTTATGCGCTTACTATTGAGCCTGATACGGTGTTTGGACGCCGCCTGCGCAAAGGGCAATTCACTCCGCCACCCGACGACTTTGTGGCCCGGCAGTTCGAAATGCTGTTGGCCCAAATACCTGCCCACGGCTACGAACAGTACGAGATTTCTAATTTTTGCCTCCCCGGCCGCGAGTCGCGGCACAATTCGAACTACTGGCGCGGCGTGCCTTATTTAGGCTTAGGCCCGAGCGCCCATTCATTCGACGGAGTCAGCCGAGAGTTTGCGGTAGCGAATAACGCGCGCTACGTAACGAGCCTGCTGGAGCAGAACGCGGTGCCCGTCACTCGCGAAACTCTCTCTCCCACCGACCGCGCCAATGAATACCTGATGACTAGTTTGCGCACTGCTCGTGGCTGCGACCTGGTGCGTCTGCGGCAGGAATTTGGAGTAGACTTACGTGCCCAACGCGCTGACTACTTGCGGGGTTTGGAGCAAAACCAATGGGCCACGCTACGCGATGAGGTATTGATTCTTACAGATCAGGGAAAACTGCTGGCTGACCACATCACCTTAGAATTATTTCAGGCCGCTGGCTAAATCAATAAAATCAGCGTAATCTGTGCCTATGGAACGCCTGATTGATGCCCTCGCCGACGATGCTGACTTTTTTGTCGAGCACGTTCAGATCACCGCCATCGTCTTCGACACGACCGATGATGTAACCGTGTGGGCTACTACATACTTCGATAACAGTCTGCATTTCTTTCATTTAGGCCTACAGTTTCCAGCCTTGGATCTATTGCTACGCTTAGCCGGAGAGCGGGCGGAGGCGCTACAAGAGGAAGTAGCCGAGGCGCTGGCTACCGTCACCGAATGGCCCTGCCTGCTGGAGTATACCACCGAAGAAAAGCCCCCCGTTCCCCTTCCAAACGTGGCTATGAAGCTGGCCTGCACCTATCCGGCTACATTGGTAGATGAGGATGATGAGGGCGAGAGTGAGGCAGAAGAGGAAAGCGAAGAAGACGAGGATGAGGACGATGAGGAAGAAATTGCCCCCCACAACATCTTTTACTTAGAAGGCGTGTATTTGCGGCTCGAACCGTAGCAAGTGCGAGTATTGCAACAGAGAAGATCCTTCTTGGTTTCAGGCCACATGCTCTAAAACCCGCCCGTCATGCAGAGCTAAGCGAAACATCTCGCGTGTTTAGTGGGAATACTAACCCAACATCAGCACGCGAGATGCTTCACTGCGTTCTGCATGACGTTCTTTTTAGTGATTAATTCAGCAGCTAGCTATTCGAATTCACATTAGTCTCTTTTTTACTGCTCATGTTTTACCTAATTCCTGGTCTTGGGGCTGATGCGCGCGTTTTTCAGAAGCTGCGTCCTCTGCTGCACGGTCCGTCTCAGGTGCTGGAATGGCTAAAGCCGATTGGTGATGAGCCGTTGCCGGACTATGTGCGGCACATGGCGGCGGTGATTCCCGAGGATGCGGACTGCTTTGTAGTAGGCGTATCGTTTGGCGGGGTCATAGCGCAGGAAATCTGCCGCATTCGGCCGCGGGCCTGCGCGGTGTTAGTGTCCAGCATTCCGGATGCTGACCGCCTGCCGACTCTACTCCGAATTATTCGGGCTACGCGGGTCTACAAGCTGGTGCCGCCGCCATTGCTCAAGCTTTTCCCGTGGGCCGGGCGCTGGTATTTCGGCATCGATGACAACGTAGAATACAAAGTGTTCAAAGCCATTCTGCGCGATATGGACTCCGCTTACACCAGTTGGGCCATCCGGCGGCTGCTGCATTGGGACAGTACCGGCGTTGGCAGCTGCGTACAGATTCTGGGCTCCCGCGACCGGGTTTTTCCACCTTCTCCCGCCCCGTCGACTATCTTATTCCCGGTGGCACCCACTTTATGGTTCTTACGCACGCTCACGAGATAAGCCGGATTCTGAATGATCTGCTTAGCAAACGGCAGGATAAGCAAGCAGCCTCCGCCGGTAAGCGTGTTGATATAGTGCAGTAATTATTTCTTGATTCGCCCCCAAATGCTCGCCACCTATCCTTACCACGGCCACACCTTTTCCTTCGACCCTGGCGCGCCGCTGGATATTTCGCTGCCCTTAGCACCCGGCCCAAACCAAGTAAATTGCTTTTGGGCCGAGCCAGTGCAGTTTGACACCATTCGGGTAGGCGACTTTGTGGGAAGCGTGGCCGAGGGCGGCAGCACGAACTATAAGCGGGTTCATCTCACTCCCCACGGCAACGGCACGCATACGGAGTGCTACGGCCACATTTCCACCGATCTGGAGGCAACTATCAACCGCTGCCTGCGGCGCTTTTTATTCGTAGCCCGGCTGATTTCCGTGGAGCCGCGCCAACTGCCCAACGGCGACCAAGTAGTGATGCTAGCGGACGCACAATCGGCGCTGGGGGCATTTTCCCGGATTCTGAGGTGTTGCCGGAAGCCATCATTCTACGGACGCTGCCCAACCACAAAGCCAAGCGCGCCCGTCAGTACTCTGGCACCAACCCTACTTATGTAGAGCCAGCCTTGGCCCAGTATCTCGCCGAACACCATATCGAACACCTGCTTCTGGACTTGCCTAGCGTAGACCGGGAAGAAGACGGCGGCCAACTGCTCGCTCATCACGCGTTTTGGCAATACCCAGAGCACACACGCCGCGCCAGCACTATCACCGAGTTGATTTTCGTGCCCGATGAACTCAAAGACGGCTTGTACCTGCTTAACCTTCAGATCACCAGCCTGGAGTTAGATGCCAGTCCAAGTAAGCCAGTCCTGTACCGCTTGAGCTAGCTGGATGGCCGACTTATCAAGCTGAACGTAAAAAGCCCCCAGGTAGAGTCTGGGGGGCTTTTTGAATATTGTATCGACTTCCACGAAATATGTGGAGCCCGATCAACTAGTAACTCAGACTAAGCAGCAGTTGCTTCGGTCAGTTCGGTCTCGTCGATAACGGGTACTACCGATACGAACGAGCGATCCTTGCGGCCCTTGCGGAACTGCACGGTGCCGTCTACCATAGCGAACAGGGTGTGGTCCTTGCCGATGCCCACGTTCTGGCCGGGGTGATGCTTGGTGCCACGCTGACGAACGATGATGTTGCCAGCAATAATGCCTTGACCGCCGAAGATCTTCACGCCCAAGCGCTTAGAATGCGATTCGCGGCCGTTGTTAGATGAGCCGACGCCTTTCTTATGTGCCATTGTTGTATTTGTTGTGCGTTATAGGTGTTGTCTTGTCTGATGGTAGTTCTGAGTTAAATCTTATCACACTCAGCAGCCGATCAGTCAATTCAATTACCCGATGCTGTTGACCATTACTTTGGTGTAGTCCTGACGGTGGCCGTTGAGCTTCTTGTAGCCCTTCCGACGCTTCTTCTTGAACACCAATACCTTGTCACCTTTTACTTGGGCCAAGATGGTACCCTTCACTTTCACGTCCAAGAACGGAGCGCCGATAGTGAGCGAACCGTTATTGTCGGTCAGGAGCACATTGCCCAGCTCAACTACGTCTCCGACATTGCCGGCTAGTTTGTGGGTATAAACAAATTTCTCGGCTTCGACCTTGGTCTGCTTGCCAGCTATGTTGACGATTGCGTACATCGGCGTCTCGCGTGTTTTAAAAATGGGAAGGCAAAAGTAACAGGTTTAAGATTCAAAACCAAACCTAACTCACTAGTCTTCATTTGGTCGGCTTCCAAAACTTATCCGCTACCGAGCTGGCATCAGCATGCAGACAGTCTTTTAACAGCACGCGCCGGGCACGCGAATAAACTTTTTGTGGATAAGTTGGATTGTCCACAGTCCAAATGTTGATAAGTATTCAAAATTTGGGCATTCCAAGCCAAATTTTGCTCCTTTCAACAAAAAAGGTTATCAACAGCTCATCAGTGAGCATAGGCAAAAATTAACAGAATAAAAATGGTTTTCGGGGGGCATTTTGCCGGAGGTCGGGTTTATATTTGATCCCATGACCGCCCAAATTTTTTGGTGAGTCAGGCCAAACAATTCCGTTTGCCGCAGAGTTGGCAAGCCACTAGCTGATCATATTTCTGGTCACGTTTCACCTTCAATACGCTATCTGTTATGGAACCACTGCTCGTTGAGAACCCCAACCGCTTTGTGCTATTCCCCATCCAGAACGACGATGTCTGGCAATTCTATAAGAAGGCGGAGGCCTCCTTCTGGACCGCCGAGGAAATAGACCTCTCCCAAGACCAGAAAGACTGGGAAAACCTCAACGATAACGAGAAGCACTTCATCTCGCATGTGCTAGCCTTCTTCGCGGCCTCCGATGGCATCGTGAACGAGAACCTGGCCGTGAACTTCATGCAGGAAGTGCAGATGCCCGAAGCGCGCTGCTTCTATGGCTTCCAGATTATGATGGAAAACATTCACAGCGAGACCTATTCGCTGCTGATTGACACCTACATCAAAGACCCCAAGGAGAAAGACCGCCTCTTCAACGCCCTTGAAACCGTGCCGTGCGTGAAGAAAAAAGGCGAGTGGGCCTTGAAGTGGATCAACTCCGAAGACTTTGCTGAGCGCATCATCGCCTTCGCGGCAGTGGAAGGCATTTTCTTCTCTGGCTCGTTCTGCTCCATTTTCTGGCTGAAGAAGCGCGGCCTGATGCCTGGCCTGACCTTCTCCAACGAGCTCATTTCCCGCGACGAAGGCCTACACTGCGACTTCGCCTGCCTGCTCTACGGCTACCTCCAGAACAAGCTCAGCGAGGAGCGTGTGCACAGCATCATCCGGGACGCGGTAACCATTGAGCAGGAGTTCGTGACCGATGCGCTGCCCGTTAACCTGATCGGGATGAATGCCAAGAACATGGCGCAGTACATCGAGTTCGTGGCTGACCGTCTGCTCGTGTCGCTGGGCTACAGCAAGATCTACAATGCTTCTAACCCCTTCGATTTCATGGAGATGATTTCGCTACAGGGCAAAACCAACTTCTTCGAGAAGCGCGTGGCTGAGTATCAGAAAGCCGGCGTAATGAGCGAGCGTACTGAGAATGCCTTCTCGCTTGATGAGGATTTTTAAGCGATAACTAATTCCGCCTGTCATCCTGACGAAGGAAGGACCTTATCACGTTAGAACGAACCGTAACTACATTGGTCGTTTCAGCGTGATAAGGTCCTTCCTTCGTCAGGATGACAGGTGTTTTTATCTAGGCGATAGAAACTCCCAGTTTGGATTCTGCGCAGCTATTAAAACTTCTTTTTTAGCACGCGTCCAGCCTTTCAATTCTTTTTCACGAGCAATGGCAGCTTTGCTGTCGGAATGCTCTTCGAAGTAGATAAGGTTGTAGCAGAAATAGCGGCCGGCAAACGTCTGCGCCGTGCCACGGTTTTCGTAGTGCTGGGCCATGCGACTGCTTAGGCTATTGGTGACACCGATATACAGCACGTTACGAGCAGGATTGGTCGTGATGTAGGTATAGTAAGGCATATGTGATTAGGTATGTCAGAGCCCTTTTCTCTTTGCCACTTAACTCCCCCTCGTCTGTCATCCTGAGCAGCGCGAAGGACCTTCTCACGCAGGCACGAGTTGTTGTTATGCTAGTAGTTCACTGGGCATAAGGTCCTTCGTAAACTCAGGATGACAAGGAGAGGTGAAGAAGGGAACAAGGTAGAGACTGACTACTCACGAGTGGCAAGTCTAAGCATACAACTTCCTACCAAAAAGGACAACCCAATTTCGCTCCCAAAATTTAGCACCTATCCTACAGCGCCTACATCAATTTTGCCCCCTAGCGCTACAATTTTGGACTATGTGGATAACTTCTGTTGATAAGTCTTGTCCTACCCAACAGATAGAAATATCTTCCGCAACGATTAACCGCAGTCACACGCTGCTTACCTCACTTTCTTGACTAAACTGTCTGCTCTTCATTGGGCCGGCAAACTCATATCCAACTACCAAAACGCACACGCATATGCTGGTAATTAAACGCGACGGCCGGCGCGAATCCGTGAAATTTGACAAAGTCACGGCGCGCATCGAGAAGCTCTGCTACGGGCTCAACATGGTGTATGTCTCGCCGATTGAAGTGGCCAAAAAGGTCATTGACGGGATTTATGACGGCGTTACGACTATTGAGCTTGATAACCTGGCGGCCGAAACTGCGGCTTCGCTCACCACCAAGCACCCCGACTACGCTATTCTGGCGGCCCGCATTGCCGTGAGCAACCTGCATAAGGTGACCTCCAAGTCGTTCAGCAGCACCATGAAGCGGTTGTACACGTATGAGGACCCCAAGACCGGCGAAAACGCTTCGCTGATTGCCAAAGACGTGTGGGAAGTTATCCACAAGCACGCGGCTACCCTCGACTCGGCTATCCTCTATGACCGCGACTACAGCTACGACTACTTCGGGTTCAAAACCCTGGAGCGCTCGTACCTGCTGCGCATGGATGGCAAAGTGGTAGAGCGGCCCCAGCACATGCTCATGCGCGTGGCCATCGGTATTCACAAGGATGATATCGAATCGGCCATTGAGACCTATGAGCTGATGAGCGAGCGGTGGTTCACCCACGCTACGCCTACCCTGTTCAACGCCGGCTCACCGAAGCCCCAGCTGTCGTCGTGCTTCCTGCTCACCATGAAGGACGACTCCATCACGGGCATTTACGACACGCTGAAAAACTGCGCTCAGATTTCGCAGTCGGCAGGCGGTATTGGCCTCAGCATTCATAACGTGCGGGCTACGGGCTCTTATATCAAGGGCACCAACGGCACGTCCAACGGCATCATCCCGATGCTGAAGGTGTTCAACGACACGGCCCGCTACGTGGACCAGGGCGGCGGCAAGCGCAAAGGTGCCTTCGCTATCTACATCGAGCCCTGGCACGCCGATATCTTCGACTTCCTGGACCTCAAGAAAAACCACGGCAAGGAAGAAAACCGCGCCCGCGACCTGTTCTACGCCCTCTGGACGCCCGACTTGTTCATGAAGCGCGTGGAGGATAACGGCGACTGGACCCTGATGTGCCCCAACGAGTGCCCCGGCCTGGGCGACACCTGGGGCGAGGACTTCGAGCGTCTTTATAAAAAATACGAGAAGGAAGGCCGCGGCCGCAAGACCATCAAGGCGCAGGAGCTGTGGTTTGCTATTCTGGAAAGCCAGACCGAGACTGGCACGCCTTACATGCTGTTTAAGGACGCGGCCAACCGCAAGTCGAACCAGCAGAACCTGGGCACCATCAAGTCGTCGAACCTGTGCACCGAGATTATGGAGTACACCGACGAGCACGAAATTGCCGTCTGCAACCTGGCTTCCTTGGCCTTGCCGCGCTTCGTGAAGGAAGGCGAGCAGAAGGGCCAGATGGTGTTCGACCACCAGAAGCTGTACGACGTCACGTACCACGCTACCAAGAACCTGAACAAGGTTATTGACATCAACTATTACCCCGTGCCCGAGGCCGAGCGCTCCAACCGCCGCCACCGCCCCATCGGGCTGGGCGTGCAAGGGCTGGCCGATACGTTTATTGCCCTGCGCATGCCGTTCGAGAGCGACGAAGCCACGGGCCTGAACAAAGACATCTTCGAGACAATCTACTTCGCGGCCTGCACGGCTTCCATGGATTTGGCCAAGAAAAATGGCCCCTACGAGACCTTCGCCGGCTCGCCCATGAGCCAGGGCAAGTTTCAGTTCGACCTCTGGAACGTGACGCCCGACTCGGGCCGCTGGGATTGGGAAACGCTGCGCGCTCAGGTAATGGAGCACGGCATGCGCAACTCCCTGCTGGTGGCGCCTATGCCCACGGCCAGCACCGCCCAGATTCTCGGCAACAACGAGTCGTTTGAGCCTTACACCTCCAACATCTACGTGCGGCGCGTGCTGAGCGGGGAGTTTATGGTGGTAAACAAGCACTTGCTCAAGGACCTCATCAAGCTCGGCATCTGGAACGAACAGATGAAGAACGAAATCATTGCCGCCAACGGCTCGGTGCAGAACATCGCCCGCATCCCGCAGCACATCAAAGACCTGTATAAGACGGTGTGGGAAATCTCCCAGCGCCGCATTATCGATATGTCGGCTGACCGGGGGGCATTTATTTGCCAGAGCCAGAGCCTGAACCTGCACGTGATGAACGTGAACTTCGGCAAGCTCACCAGCATGCACTTCCACAGCTGGAAGAAAGGCCTCAAAACCGGCATGTACTACCTGCGCACCAAAGCCGCCGCCGACGCCATCAAGTTCACGGTGCAGAAACAAGCCGCCGAGACCCTGGAGCCGCTGAACGTAGCCGCCCAGAACGCTTCGGACATGTCTTGCTCGCTGGATAATCCGGACGCTTGCGAGGCTTGCGGTTCGTAAAAAGCAATAGCCCAATAAAAAAGGCAGGAGTAATGAAACTCCTGCCTTTTTTATTGGGCTATTGCTTTTGCTACTGCCTCTATTTCGTCAAAAAACAATATTAAATTATACTTATTAGCAGCTTTTTTAGAAGGCATTAATAAAAATTCCCCAGGAGGAGGAGGGGTTAATGGGAAAGTCGAAAAATAACTCTTGAGCACCTTGTTGTACTCAAGGCTAGACTCTTTTGAATTATGTGCTATATGATTCCGAATTAATTTATAATTTTTTAAGTTTTGAGTTTTAGCAATCAATATTGATTTAACTGGTATTCCATCTTGCAAATAGACTTCTGCCCTAGATATAACAGATATTGGACTAGACCAATCAAGAAATGGCATCGCAGATTTAAGTAGAGTCTCTGCATGGTCTGAATCTCTAGGTTTCAAAAAAGAAACCACAGCAGTGCCTGACACAGTAGCTGCTTCGCAGCAGTAATTAGTAAATATATCTCGCAGGTAATTTTCATAATTTCTAAATGACTTGAGGAAAACAGACTCAGTAAGAATATGCAGCTGCCAAAGATTTATATTTCTTCTGCTAAATGACAATTGGTTATCTCTGTCAAAGTGACGAACCTTTAAAGTCTCGTCTAAGAAATTGTCTAATATCTGTTGTGTCATTATTTTTTCTAGATAAACGCATCAATAATCTCATTCACAACAAAATTAGTTCTATCCACTCTAGATCCAGTATCTGTTGTTGCCTTTTGACTTTTCTCAACAAAACGGCGGTATTCGGGCGGCCTACTACTTGTTTCTTTTTCTGAATTAATTTCATCGAACACAGAGCTAATTTCATCAAGTCTTACACGTATTTTACCTATTATTTTATTATTTATTATAAAATCACCAGTTATGGGCTCTAGTGCTCTTAATCCAAATAAGCAGTGCCCAATAGACGTAAACAGGGTATAGAATAGCTGTACGCGAGACCAGTTAGTATTCCTTAATTCACTAGGAGGATATATTTCGCCTATATATGACATAATCATATCAAATTGCTCCGCTTTCTCATCTAATTCGCCTAATGATTCTTCGTATTCTTTATAAAATTTTTCAACATTTTTATTTGATTGTACCCCATCAACTAATGCGACAAATAAGTCAGCTGATAGCTCAGCCTCTGCCATTCTTGTAACTTGCGACTTCGTGAGAACGTTTGACTGGATAAAATATTCGACATACTTATACCCGTATTTAAACACGTATTGTTTGAAATATCCTAAGTATTTAGCATTTATTATTTCTATCTTATTGAGCGAAACAGTGTAAGAATTTAATCTGGCAAAAATATCGAGTATATCTTCATATGGTAAATCAAAAAGGAGGTCTACACCTAGTTCGTATTGCAGAAACTCTCTCTTTTGATCTTCCGGCAAATTTTCAAATGTGTACCCAGCCAATTCTTTATTATGAGCACGAGATATTTTAAAATCGCCATCTATAAAGCCGATTATCGCTCTTAACCTTTGTTGGCCATCAACTACTACTCTGACAGTGCGCGCATTCCTAAGTGATTGAGTGATAAGTATCTTAGGAATAGGTTTTCCTGTCAAAATAGTATCTATCAAAAAAGACTTAGCTTTTTCAGACCAAACAGATCTTCTTTGAAAATCAGGAGAAAGCTCTAAAAGGTTATTTCTATGCCATTCTAGAAAATCGGCAACATTGTATACTCGTGTATCAAAGCTTTTCACAGGCAAATACATTAATGGTTAAGATTCAAGAAAATACTATTTTAAATGTAAAACAAGATGCTTCAATAACTGGCGCGAACTAATAGCCAGTGCCAGCTTCGAGATGAATGTTATGCTTTTGTTGCTTGCAATACAAGCAAGTTGAAATCGCCCCGTAGCATTCAGACAGTTGTCGTGGAAGCAGCTTATGATTCACCAATAGTAACTGGCATCTGCAGTTTCAACTTACGTATGGCAAGATGTACATCTTCCTGCTACTTATGAAACCTCGTGTAATCTGCCACATGATGAGTTCCCTGGACGGGCGCACCATTCTCAGCCGCTGGGGCGACTCGCCCAACACCAAGGAGTACGAAACGACGGCCGCCACCTTCGAGGCTCAGGCCTGGCTGTGCGGGCGCGTGACTATGGAAAAGGACTTCACCCACGGCCTGACCCCGACCTGAAGCCCGTAGCCTCCCCCCTGCCCCGCACCGACTTCGTGGCCGAGCACGGGGCCGAGTCGTTTGCCGTGGCCGTCGATGCTCACGGGAAGCTAGGTTGGGAATCGGCCGCCATCGACGACGACCACATCATTAGCATCCTCACCGAGCAGGTAAGCGACGAATACCTGGCTTACCTGCGCGAGAAAGGCGTGTCGTACCTGTTCGGCGGCGCCCAGGAAATCGACTTTGCGCTGGTCCTGCACAAGCTGGGCGAGCTATTCCCCATCCAGACCATCCTGCTGGAAGGGGGAGGACACCTGAACGGCTCCCTGCTCAAAGTCGGCCTCATCGATGAGCTGAGCCTGCTGCATTACCCCGTGGTAGATGGAGCACCCACCTCGCCCACTATTTTCGAGCAGGGCGATGCGCCCGGCCCCGCCACGCCCTTCAAGCTATTAAGCGCAGAGCAGCGCCCCGACGGGATTCTGTGGCTTCGCTACGAGGCAGGAGCAGCTTAAGAAAAAGCCCCCAGCAGCTAGTTGGCGGTGTGGGGGGCTTTTTTCTTTACGGACTGTTACTACTCCCGCCGGTCATGCAGAGGCGGAGCCGAAGCATCTCGCGTGCGGTCGTCGCCAAACTATCTGTCATGCTGAGCTTGTCGAAGCATCTCTACCGCTTCGTTGCAATGCTATTCAGCGAAGCGGTAGAGATGCTTCGACAAGCTCAGCATGACGTTCTTTTTAGCAGTACACGCTTCTGGCTTTTTAGCTGCCCAGCTTCCAGCCGGCGCGGTAGTCGCGCTTCACGAACTGGTTGACCTCGTCGAAGTTGGTGATTTTGCGCTGCTGATTATCCCAGAGCAGCTCGATGCCGCGGCCGGGGTAATCCATGCCCTGGCCCGTGGTTTTGGGGCGCTGGAGGTCGTAGCCGCGGATGGCGAGGTTGGCCATAAGCAGGGCTTCGGTGAGGGGGCCGGCCAGTTCGAAGGGTGAGCTGACGGTCTTTTTGCCGTGGCCGGCGATGCAGGCATCTACCCACTGGCCGTAGTGGCCGTCGGCGCCGCCGGGCACGCGGGCAATGGTTTGCTTCACCTGCACTTCGTTGGTGCGGGAGGTGGGCAGCAGGCGCGGGTCGGCGGAGTAGGTGCTGGCCATCATCTTGCCCTTGGTGCCGATGAAGAGCGTGCCGTTGCCACCGTCGCCAAACTTCTCGTTAGAGCCCAGCTCGTCGGGGCGGGTGGGCTGAATGCCGCCGTCCATCCAGTGCATGGTGATGTCCTGCTTGGTTTTGTTGGTTTTGGGGAACGTGAGGGTAACGTGGCTGGAGGGCGGACAGCTCTCGGGGAAGTAGCCGCGCTTAAACTCATCGACATACACGCTGCCCACGCTGGCCTGCACGGCGTGGGCGTATTCAAGGTTCAGCACGCGGAAAGGCGCTTCCATCAGGTGGCAGCCCATGTCGCCGAGGGCGCCGGTGCCGTATTCCCACCAGCCGCGCCAGTTGAAGGGCACCAGCTTATCCACGTAGTCGCGGTACGGGGCCGTGCCGAGCCACAGGTCCCAGTCCAGCTCTGTGGGCACGGGGGCTTTGCCGGTGGGCCAGGCAATGCCCTGGGGCCAGACGGGCCGATCGGTCCAGCAGTACACGGTGTGCACGTCGCCGATAATGTCGGCGTCGTACCACTCCTGGAGCTGGCGCACGCCGTCGTTGGAGGCGCCCTGGTTGCCCATTTGAGTTACTACTTTGTAGCGTTTGGCGGCTTCGGTCAGCACGCGGGCTTCGTGCAGGTCGTGGGTGAGTGGTTTTTGCACGTACACGTGCTTGCCTAACTGCATAGCCGCCAGCGTCACCACGGCGTGGTTGTGGTCGGGCGTGGCGATGGATACGGCGTCGATCTTCTTCGCTTCCTTGTCCAGCATCCGACGCCAGTCTTTGTAGTAAGGAGCCTGCGGATAGGCCTTGCGGGCAGCGGCGGCGCGGCGGTCGTCAACGTCGCAGAGGTAGCCGATGCGGGCTTTACCAGTTTTGACAAACATGGCTAGATCACTTTCGCCCTTGCCGCCTACCCCTACGCCGGCTATTACAAGCTGGTCGCTGGGGGCGGTGTAGCCTTTGCCCCCAGCACAAAGCGCGGCACAATCATAATACCAGCGGCGGCTACGGCGCTGTGCTTGATAAACTCGCGCCGTGATGGCGACTCCGGGATCTGGCTCATCGATAAGTACGTGAAGTAAGGGTGGGAACGAGCCGGCTGAGCAAATTTGCCCCCCAGGCCAGGCTAATCGAGCGGATATTCGCGGGAAAGGCGCCGGACGAAAGATACAGGAATGTATGAATTGCGCCGTCTGGCGCTGACCTGAAATTTCTGTAAGCAAGCACCTTAGGGTGTAGGCATACACGCAAAAACGCCCAGCCTTTTGGCTGGGCGTTTTGCGCTTATAACAGTATCTATCACAAGTAATAAAGCACGTTTAAAACGTTACTCTGCGGATAGTGCCGTCGCCATTGGTTAATACATAGTAGGTGCTGCCGCTGATGCGCTCGATATCGGTGGGCCGGCTGAGGCCACCCAGCAGGACGGTGCCTGATTCGTTGCGTACGGCGCCGGTATTGGGCTGGAAGCCTACGTTTGTTGGTGGCTGAAATACGAACTCGGCCAGCTGAGTAACCACGGGGGCTTTATTGGCTGTTAATTCAATATCGGTGAGGGTAGTGAAACCCGTGCGGTAGTCACTCACGACGCCGGTGTTGCTTACCTGCATTATTTTAGCCGCCCCAGGGGCAAAGGAAAAACCAGTGAGCAGGCTGACCAGGAATCTGCTGCCATCATGCACAATACCCGTTGGCACGGCCTGGGTCGTGGGTACGGGCTGGTTCTGGAGTGTGATGTTGGGGAAGCGTGCAAACACACTCAACCTTCCGTTGTCTTTATCCCGCCTGATGATAGCATTGGCACCCGCATCGACGATATACAGACTGCCATCTGGCCCAAAGGTCATGCTGTAAATGTTTGATTCGAGCGGGCTGGAAAGGTTCTGCGACAGCACAAACGCGCCGATATCCTCCGAGGGCAGACTGGAAGCTGGGCGCGCAGGGTCGCCGAGCCGGTAACTCGACACATCCACTCGGTAGAGTTTACCGAAATAGCCCCCCAGAATATACAAGATGCCATCTCTATAGAGTACATGGCCAAGACTACTTACGTCCCCGTCGGGCCGCAATTCGGACTGAAAGCCCGTGAATACAGGATACACCTGCCCCGTACCAGTTACTACCGACACCCGTCCGTCGTTACGACCTGTTCCAGTCTCACTCACCCACACCCGGCCATTCGGCGCAACACTCATCCCGATGGGATTTACTAAATCATCCGTTAGAATAGGTCGCTGGGAAGCCAGCAAACCATCGAGGCCGTCGCGGTCGCTGCAGCCAGTAACAAGGGTCAGAAGTAGGGTTGCACTCAGGAGGTAACGTTTGTAATTCATGGCAATTCGGGTTTGGAGTAGAGAAAGAAAATATGATTTTTTTAATTAAAATAGCTGTTAATCAGCTTGTTATCTCTAATTAATAAAGATAAACCCAGATTTCATAGCATTTTTCCTCTCTGTTTAATACCAGAATTTTGCAGCTCATCAGTGCGTACCCAACACTAGCAAATCCTTTCCAGATGAGTAGTAAAAAGCCCCCCAGCCTCTCAGTTCAGCGGGTACCGAGGGCGTCTTTATGCTAGCAGCTGAGCCCTGATAAAAGACTTGCTGCTACCGCGTTCTGAAGGCGTAGCACTGAGCTTTCATCTTGTGTAGTTTAGCTTATGCCCAGCCGCTGGGCGCCTTTGCATCCTTGCCTTATGCTCCCGATTGGTAAGAAAACGTCTGCTCCTTCTACCATCCGGCTGGCATGGTACAATGCCGTACCGAATATGTTCTGGTCGGTGCTGAGCCTAACGCCTATTAGCGTGTTCTGTTACCAGCATATGGAGCGGCCGTGGCTATATGGGATGCTACTCGTCAGTCTATTAGCTTTCGGGATACCAGCTTCTTGGTTCAGCTATCTACGGCTTAGCCGCGGCCCGGCCACGTACCGACGGTTGGGGGTGCACGCCGTAAACCGCTTCACCCAGCACGGCGACCTTATTCACCGCCTGATTCGCCAACAGTATCCGCAGTACAAGCGCGTACGCACTCACTCCGACAAGGCAGCGCTGGTGCGTGCCACCTACCATCAGGAGCGATTTCACCTGGTGCTCTTTCTGTTTTTTCTACTGACGAGCCTGTATGCCGCTGCGCTTGGCTATGGCCGCTGGGCACTACTTATCGGGCTTACCAATGTCGTTTATAACCTCTATCCGATGTGGCTACAGCAATACGTCAGATTGCGGCTTCACCCTTCTTCTACCTAATAGTGAGTAGCTTATTAAGAAAGGGGGCAAACAAATTGCGATTACGCTATATTACCTGCATTATTCCCATAGTGTACCTAGGTAAACAGTGTCCGAATAAGTCTCCTCTTCTAGCTAAATCTATGACGCTTCTTTACAAACGAATTTTTCTAACGATGCTGGCTTTGGGTGTGCTACTGGCTCCGGCTTTGGCCGCACCAGCAGCAGCGGCGGATTCGGTTGCCGCTTTCAGCATTGAAGCCGCTACGCAGCATTACCTCAACACGCTCACGCCCGCCCAAAAGGCCAGCTCCGACGCTTACTTTGAGGGTGGCTACTGGCTCCAGCTTTTGGGCATAGTATACGCGCTGGGCGTAGCGGCTATATTCCTGGTGCTGGGCCTTTCCAAGGTTATAAAAGGCTGGACGTCGCGACTGCCCGGTAAGGTGCTGCCTACGCTGGCTTATGCGGCGCTGTATCTGCTGTTGGCTTACTTGCTCAACTTCCCGCTTAGCCTTTACGACGACTATTTCCGCGAGCACCAGTACGGCTTATCCAACCAGAGCTTCGGTGAGTGGCTAACCGACGATTTGAAGGGCTTGGCGCTGTCGGTGGTATTCGGGAGCTTAGTGTTGCTGGCTTTGTACGCGGCTATTCGGCGCACGGGGCGCAACTGGTGGGTGTGGGGCACAGCTATACTAGCTGTCTTTCTGGTGATATCCATATTTGTGTCGCCAGTGTTCATTTCGCCCTTATTCAACAAGTACACCCCCTTGCCAGAAGGGCCCGTGCGCGACCAGATTCTGAGTATGGCGCGGGCCAACGGCGTACCTGCCGACAACGTGTACCTCGTGGATGCCTCCAAGCAGAGCAAGCGCATCAGCGCCAACGTAAGCGGACTGGGCAGCACTATCCGGGTTTCGCTCAATGACAACCTACTTAATCGCTCCACCCCCGAGGAAGTGCAGGCCGTAATGGGCCACGAGCTGGGCCACTACGTGCTGAACCACATTCCCAAAATGCTGATCTTCCTCGTCCTGATTATCGGTATCGGCTTGTGGTTTGTCGATTGGGCTTTTCACCGACTTATCGGCCGCTACGGCCCGCGCTGGGGTATTGCTGGCATCGCCGACGTGAGTGGGCTGCCGCTGCTGGTGGCGTTGTTTGCGGTGTATATGTTTCTGGCTACGCCCGCTTTCAATACTATTATTCGCACCCAGGAGCAGGAAGCGGACGTGTTTGGCCTGAACGCCGCCCGCCAACCCGACGGCTTCGCTACCATTGCTATGAAGCTGTCAGAATATCGCAAAATTGACCCCAGCCCGTGGGAAGAAATCATTTTCTTCGACCATCCTAGCGGCCATACTCGCGTGCTGACGGCCATGCGCTGGAAGGCAGAGCATTTGCAGGATAAATAACTTCTTTACGCACCTATGCAAGACGCCATTCTTAAACTAGTTCACCAAGCACACGCTCTGACCGAGACCGCCGCTATCGAGGCCGTCGATTCGCAGGAGAGGAAGAAGCTCATTTTAGCCGATTTGTCGCTGCACTTGGTACAGGCGGCATTACGCCATCCCCAGCCACAGGCAGCGGAATTGAGGCGGTACTTGTTTTCAGTGCTCACCGTTTGTGATGGCTTCGTACCCGACCTTGACCTCAAAGCAATGGCCGAAGTATTGCTACCACCACCCCCAGCAAGCCCCTCTCCTCCAGCGCAGTAGCATGGCATGATGCGTATGGGCCGGGCTTCATTTTTCACCCAACTTAACGAAGCTTGCCAAAAAATAGGCTCGATGACGGTAGATCAGCCAAGGAGCTTCATGCACCAAAGAGTAAGGAGGTTTTAGGTCAAGGGCTTACGGTCTACAGCCACTTGACAACAAGCGACGTAGAAGGCAAAATAGTGTTGATCTCCCACCTCATCCTCTATGCTATGCATCGTTTCTTGTTTGTCATCTTATTGCTCGTATCAGCGGGGCTGAGCGGGCCAGTAAGAGGCGCGCAGCAGCCCACTGATGGACTGCCGCCGCGGCCCTCACCTTTTCGCTTCGTAACCGATCAGGCGCAGCTTCTCTCCCCCGCCGACGCTAAAACCCTGGAAGGCGGTCTGCGGCGCTATGCCGATAGCACCGGTACCCAGATTGTTGTCGTGACGGTGCCCACGCTGGGTGGCCGTGCCGTGGCCGACTACGGTCGTGCTCTGGGCGAAGCCTGGGGCGTTGGGCAGCGCGGCAAAAACAACGGCATCGTGCTGCTGCTTTCCGGGCAGGAGCGCCAGGTCACCATTCAAGCGGGTAGCGGGCTGCGGGCTCAGATTACGCCGGAGTTGACCAACCGCGTTATCAGCCAAGAAATGGCCCCCAGCTTCAAGCAAGGCCGCTACTTCGCGGGCCTGCGCACTGGTCTCAACTCCTTAATGTTGGCCGCTAATCCTAATTATGCCCCCCAGGGTAAGCAGCAGGCTGCAACTACGCCCGGCCCAGCAACTTTGGGCGGGGCGGCAGGTTCGGCAAGTACTGATGGCTCCAGCCTGAACAATGAGTTGCCTGCGGCTTCTGAACCAGCCTCTGAGCCTTATCGGCCGGCCGAAGCGTCGCCTGAGCCTTCGTCTCCGGGCATGGGCATCGGTACTATGGCCATTGGAGCCTTGGTTATTGGCGGCATCCTGTGGCTGGTGATGCGGATGTTTCGGCGTAAGGCTCCGGACGCGCCCCGGACTGTTTATTCCAATCAGAATCCGAATCAAAACCCTAACCAGACGCCTGATTTCCTGGGTAACCAATCCGCGAGGTCGGCTGGCAACTACACCCGTGGACATGCGCGCCAGCCAGTTCCTGATTTTCTGGGCACCGGCACCATGAACAGAGGCGGCGGTGGCCTGAGCAGCGGCATGGGGGGCATTTTGGCGACGGGGGCAGCCGCCGCGGCTGGCGCTTACCTGGGCAACCGAATGGCCTCGGGCGGACACTCTGACCAAGCCGGCAACAGCATTGCGGGCGGCGACAACACGGCTCCCCAAAACCTTGACCCCGCAAACACCTATGCCGCTGGTGTGGGAGGCGCAGCTACTTCTGGAGGCTTTCCGGCGCTGGAAGGCACTGGCAACGTCGAGGAAACAAGCCCCGATTATTTCTCCGACTTACCCGCCAATAGTTCAGAGCCCGATTTCTTCTCCGCCGATGAGACGTCCTCCTACGACGACACCGCTTCTGATGACACTGGCGGCGGTGACTTCGACGACACCAACAACAACAGCGGCTCCTGGTAAACGTTTCGCAGGTCTGCACACACCAAAAAAGCCCCCAAACATGTTTGGGGGCTTTTTTGCTAGAAGTCTTTCGTGGTTATTACAGTCCATTACCGCTAGCTGCCAGCGGAGGAGTTGCTGCTAGAGGCACGGCAGCGTTGAGGGCAGCCACCTGCTGACTTTGCTTGCCCAGCCGAACCTTCACATTGCGCACGGCTACTTCTTCGTTGGCACCATCCGATTTTACCCGCAACGTGTACCGGTAGCTGTCCCCTCCGAGCTTGAAGCACAATAGGTAGTTGCCGGGCTGCAAATTATCAAAGTTGAGGCGGCAGGAATAATACGATTGGTCGAACGCTTCATCGAACAGTTTCTGGCCGTTGACGAGGCTGTACACCTGCACTTGCCCATGCTCTTTGGCTAGGTTCTGGGTGCGCACCCGGAAGACGGTGGGTTCTACTTTGTCGATGGTTACGGGTTGTTGCTGCGCCACTACGGGGCTGGCGAACAGAGCACCACCAAACAAGAGCACGCCCAGGGTAGCCCGACGCAAATAACCCAAAGCAGAAGATGCCGACCGGGCTTGAGTTGACTCAGGCGTAGAAGCAAAACGGGCGGCGAAGGCGGAAGCGGCGGAAGTGAAGGAGCTTTTCATGATAAAAAGTTTGGGGTTAGAAATGATGGAGACTTTACCAAATGCACCGCTTGGCAGCGGCTATTCCCCTCCATAATCTCCCTGCTGGTTGCCGAGCTCATTGCTGAAAAAAGCAGCGTGTGTGCGGTTGTGAACAGTTGAATCGTAGGGGCACCGATAAATTTCCAACACCCGTGCCACTTGCATAAATTATTGCAATACAGATGCTTATATAAAATATAAATAAAGGACGCCCATCAAAAAATGTTCGCTTACGGACAGTGCGTTCGATTCTGAACTAAGCGACAGAGCTGTTATCAATGGCTTCTTAGAAAAACTGAAGCCGCAGGGAGTGGCCGTTACCAGCGCGTACGCCCGGCACTAGCCTTGCACCACAGCCTGATTTATAAGCATCATCTCTATGTTTGCACTTATTACTTTAGCCAGCGCGTCGATACTAACTATACTTTATGCAGTCAATTTCTACCCCGGTTCTCAACCCTCCCCTCCATCAAGTACCCGTGCTGGAAACGGCCCGCTTACTCATGCGGGGGTACAAACCCATTGATTTTGAGCAGTATGTGGCCATGTGGGCCGATCCTAAGTTTTACCGCTACCTGACTCCCCGCCCCATGGTAGAGGAAGAAGTATGGGCTACCATGCTCCGCAGCATTGGGCATTGGGCGCTGATGGGCTACGGGTTCTGGGCCATTGAGGAAAAAGAAACCGGCGCCTTTATCGGTGCCGTGGGCTTTGCTGATCCGAAGCGCGATATCGTGCCCTCGAACCACGGCACGCCTGAAATTGGCTGGGTGCTGGCTGCTCACGCCCACGGCAAAGGCTACGCGACGGAGGCCGTAGCCGCGGCCGTTGCCTGGGGCGACGCGCATTTTGGGGCCGTGCGCACCGTGTGCATTATTCATCCGGCCAACAAAGCATCCCTGCGCCTGGCCGAGAAGTTTGGCTACCTGCCCTACCATCGCACCACGTACAAAGACCAGCCTACGGTGATGTTGGAGCGGTTTGGGAAGAAATAAGCAACTACTGCTGCGTATAAATCCATCATAAAAAGCCCCCCGAGTGACTCTGGGGGGCTTTTTTACACCGTCTTACTAGTTAGGCTTAGGACGCGTGCCTCGCGTCGGATTTACTACCTTTTTACGGGGTGTTCACTCATGTATCAGGAAAAAACAGATTCCTTGATAAGGTAAAAAGCCAGTTGATACGTCTGTATAGCCTAAGAATGGGCTCCTGCCACAGGCGTGGGAGCGGCTTCCTTTATCTACTTCTACAAGCGGCTTTGCAACGGCGCACGCTGCTCCAACTTCTATTATTTCTTTTGTATGCTACCTATTCAGCAGCAGGTGTATAGCTACCTGCCCATCAAGCCCACGTTAGCAGCCAAACCTTCCAACGATTCCCGCTTTGGTGAGGACTTGGGCATGGATCAGATTGACTTTTTTGAGCTGGTTATTCGCCTCGAAAATCTCTACCATGTCCGCATTCCCGACACCGAGCTGGAGCAGGTAAAAACCGTGCAGCAACTCATCAGCTGCCTCAATGATCAGTTGGTAGGGCAAAAGTGGGGCTGCTCGGTGCTTATGGCCTAGACTACTACACCTGCTTACTGACGCATTTGTGCTCGTTCTATTGAACGGCTTTTCTCGGCATTCCTCTTTTCGCTAAAAACTGAACCCGGCGTGTACCAGCTACTTACCGCAGGCGGCCAAACACCTGTCGGCTTCGGTGGTTATGCCGTGTATCACTCTCCCTTTTAGCTGAAATTGCATGGAATCATTAGCAGGAAAAGTCGCCCTTGTGACGGGCGCAGGTAAAGGAATTGGACGCGCTGTAGCCTTGGCGCTGGCTCAGCAAGGCGTGCATGTGGGCTTGCTGGCCCGCTCCGAGGAGCAGCTTCAGGCCGTTGCCGACGAGATCAAGGCTCTGGGGGGCAAAACCACCGTAGTAGCCGCCGACATCACCGACCGCGCCGCCGTGGAAGCCGCTGCGGCCCGCGTGGAGCAGGAGCTCGGCCCCATCGATATTCTCATTAACAACGCTGGTATCGGCACCTTCGGCAAGTTCCTGGACTTCGACCCCACCGAGTGGGAGCGCATTATCCAGGTAAATCTGATGGGCGTGTACTACGCCACCCGCGCCGTATTGCCTCAGATGATAGCTCGCCAAACCGGCGACATCATCAACATTTCGTCCACGGCCGGGCAGCGCGGCGCAGCGGGTACCAGCGCCTACAGTGCCTCGAAGTTTGCCGTCATGGGCCTCACCGAGTCGTTGATGCAGGAAGTGCGTAAGCACAATATCCGGGTGTCGGCGCTCACGCCCAGCACCATCGCTACTGAGTTGGCTGTCAGCAACAAGCTCACCGATGGCAACCCGGATAAAGTAGCCCAGCCCGAAGATCTGGCCGAGCTTATAATCGCGCAGCTGAAGCTCAACCGGCGGGTGTTTATCAAAGAAGCCGGCATGTGGTCTACGAATCCGTAGCAAGACCTTGCACTGCCTATTGGTCTTTTGGTGCGGCGTTTTTTAGGCTTATTAGCTTCTCGCCCAGCATCTAAGCACATCACTATCGCGTAGAAAGTACAGCGCATCAGCTTCGACCTACGCGAGATTCGCGAATGAAAAGCCCCCCAGACGCTCACAAGTAGCGCCTGGGGGGCTTTTTAATCTTCCCACTTCTACTCTTTTCTCATGGATATGCACCACATCCGGCGCGGTACCGGAAAGGCACTTTTACTGCTACACGGCATAGGAGGCAGCTGGCGCTCCTGGCAAACCATTCTCGATGGCCTCACTGCTGAACGTGACGTAATTGCCGTCGACCTGCCGGGGTTTGGCAATACGCCCCCTTTGAATGGCCCGGTTACCATTGCTACGCTGGCTGATGCGGTAACGGATTTCCTACGCGCCCAAAACTTGCTGGGCATCGATGTGGTAGGCAGTTCGATGGGCGCGCGCTTGGTATTGGAGCTGGCGCGCCGGGGCGGCGTGGTAGGAACAGTCGTGTCTCTTGATCCGGGTGGGTTCTGGGAAGGCTGGGAGATTCCTTTTTTCTACCACTCGGTGGCCATTTCTACTAAGCTTGTACGTGCCTTACAGCCAGTGATGCCCCAGCTAACTGGTAGCACCGTGGGCCGCACGCTGCTATTTGCTCAATTCTCAGCCCAGCCCTGGAAAATTGCCCCCCAAGTAGCGCTGGACGAGATGCGCACCTTCGCCCAAGCTCCCTCATTTGATGAGCTGCTCGATAACTTAGCTCACGGGGAGAAGCAGAAAGGCGCTCCACAGGGTAGTATTGTCGCTCCCCTTATCATTGGCTGGGGCCGGCAAGACCGGGTGTGTTTTCCGAGTCAGGCCAAGCGGGCGCTAGCCAAGTTTCCGGATGCCCGCTTGCGGTGGTTCGAAAACTGTGGACACTTTCCGCAGTGGGATCAGCCCGAGGAAACCATTCGCTTGATTCTGCGCGCTACCAGTGGCGAAATTATTGAAGAAGCAGTCGAAGCGCGTGGAACTGCTGCCGCTTCGCCCCGCCGCCTGAGTACTACCGCCGCCGTACTTGGCATAATGGCCATTGTAGCGGGTGGTATCTGGTTAACGAGTTCTAAAAACCGTTAAAAGGTGCGGCCCACGGCAGAAACGCATTTATACCGTGGGCCGCAATGGGTGTTCAGCTACTGGATCAGCTACTGAATAAAGTGCGGTCTGATCAAGTTTTCGAAGGTGAATATCTCATCCCATTTGGCTTGGGTCAGCAATTGCCGCTCGGTTACGGCTACATCGTACACCGATTTGCCGGTGCGCAGGGCCTCTTTCGCAATTTCTGAGGCCGTTTCGTAACCCAGCACAGGGTTTAGCTGCGTTACAATGCCCACGCTGTTGCGCACCAGTCGCTCCGCGTGCTCTTTGTTAGCCGTAATGCCAATCACGCATTTCTCGCGTAAGGTATGGCAGGCGCGGGTGAGGTAAGAGATACTGGTAAACAGAGCAAAAGAGATAACTGGCTCCATTACATTGAGTTGCAGCTGACCAGCCTCGGCGGCCATAGTCACGGTCAGGTCGGCCCCGATAACATAGAAGGCCGTTTGGTTGACTACTTCCGGCACTACGGGGTTCACTTTGCCGGGCATAATGCTGGATCCGGGCTGCAAGGGGGGCAAATTTATTTCATTGATGCCCGTACGGGGGCCGGAGGACAGCAGGCGCAGGTCGTTGCAGATCTTGGAAAGCTTCACGGCCGTGCGCTTTAGCACCCCTGAGAGCTGCACGTAGGCGCCCGTATCGTAGGTGGCTTCAATCAGGTCGCCGGCCAGTATTAAATCGAGGCCCGTAATCTGGCGCAGGTGCTCGGTTACGGTTTCGGCATAGCCAGCCGGCGCATTTACCCGCGTCCCGATGGCCGTAGCGCCCATATTAATCTCGCTGATGAGGCTGCGGCTGTCTTCAATGCGCAGCAGCTCCTCGCGCAGGTTGGTCGCAAAGGCCTTGAACTCGTCGCCCATGCTCATAGGTACGGCGTCTTGGAGTTGGGTGCGGCCCATTTTGAGCACATTCCGAAACTCGACGCCTTTTTCCGCAAACGCATCGGCCAATTGTCCCAGCGCTTGGCTGTAGCCCACCAGCTTATTATTCAAAGCAATACGAAAGGCCGTAGGATACGCGTCATTGGTCGACTGGGAGCAATTGACGTGGTTGTTGGGGTGGCAGAACTGATACTCGCCTTTCTGCTTGCCCATCAGCTCCAGCGCCACGTTGGCAATGACTTCGTTGGCGTTCATGTTTACCGAAGTGCCCGCGCCACCCTGAATCATATCGGTGGTAAACTGGCTATCGAACTCGCCGGCCGCGACCCGGTCGCAGGCCTGCACGATGCACTCGGCAATGGCTGAGTCGAGCACGCCTAAGTCGCGGTTGGCCAGGGCAGCAGCCTTTTTTACATAAGCCAGTGCCTGCACAAACAACGGCTCCGACCGGAGTGGAATACCCGTAATATCGAAATTCTCGAGGGCGCGCAGCGTCTGAATGCCGTAGTATACATCAGTAGGAATGGCCCGTTCGCCAAGAAAGTCGTGCTCGAGTCGGGAAGTTTGCATGGGTGGGTGGATTTCAAGGGGTAGCTTGTCTACGCAAAGTAACGGAGGAGGTCGGCAATTGTGAGGGGCGGCGCGTGCTATTCCCTGGGTTATGTCAGTTAGCAGCGCAAAAGGGCCGATAATTGGGGTACAATGACAAACTGGAAGGATATAGGCTACTTACAAACGGGTACCCCGCGCCAGCAACTAGCGTATGTCACCTTGCAAAACTTAGGTGTGCTCGCCACGCTGCGCGATTTTGATCCCGTGCTGGCCGGCACCATTCCGCTGGACATTGACATTGCCAGCAGCGACCTCGACGTGCTGTGTGCCGTAGCTCCTGCTGAGGTGTCTTCTTTCACCGAGCTACTCCGCTCCCACTATGCCCACCTTCCCGAGTTTGCGCTAGCGCAGAAAATCATCAACCACCGCACGTCAGTGGTGTGCTGCTTTCGGTACCAGGAGTTTGAGGTGGAGATTTTTGGGCAGGATTGTCCTACGGAAGTCCAACACGCCTTTCGGCATATGATTGTGGAAGACGTGGTGCTGCAAGCCGGGGGCGAAGCGTGGCGCACAGCCGTGCGCCAGCTGAAAGAAAAAGGCCTGAAGACGGAGCCCGCTTTTGCGACCCTCTTGCAGCTGCGCGGCAACCCGTATGAGGCCATACTGTCGTTGGAAGGCAAAAGCATAGAGGAAATTCGCATGTGGATGGCTAATCTTCCGGCGCTGCCTGACGTAGGTTGATGTCCAGCGTTCCACCTCATCTTATAGCTGCCAAGCAGCCTTCTTTTCTAGCTCTTACCCTATGACTCCACGCCCCTATATCCTTGCCGAAACCACCTGGCAACAGGTGAAAGAAACGAAGTACGAAGTAGTGGTGCTGCCCTGGGGCGCCACCGAGGCGCATAATTACCACCTCCCCTACGCTACCGACAACTACCAGTGCGACTACGTGGCGGCCGAAGCAGCCCGCAAAGCCTGGGAGCGGGGGGCAAAACTGGTGGTTTTGCCCACCATACCCTTCGGCGTAAACACTGGCCAGCTGGATATTACGCTCGATATGAATCTGAACCCCAGCACCCAGCTGCTTATTCTGCGCGATATGGTGCAGGTGCTGGCCCGGCAGGGTATTCCGAAGCTGGTGGTGCTCAATGGCCACGGCGGCAACGACTTTCGGCAGATATTGCGCGAGCTGCAGGCAGAGTTTCCGAGTGTCTTTCTCTGCACCCTCAACTGGTATAAGGCTGCCGACCGCAGCCAGTTTTTCATCGCCCCCGGCGACCATGCCGACGCTATGGAAACCAGCGCCATGCTGCACATTGCCCCCCAGCTGGTCCGCCCACTGTCCGAAGCCGGCGACGGCGCATCCAAGCAATTCAAAGTCAAAGCCTTTCAGCAAGGCTGGGCATGGGCGCAGCGCGAGTGGAGCAAGGTATCAGCAGATACCGGTGTGGGCGACCCAGCCGAGGCGACGGCTGAAAAAGGCGCGGCTTTTCTGGAAGTGGTGACCACCAACATCGGGCAATTCTTAGTTGATCTGGCCGCCGCCGATCCGCAGGACCTATACGAATAGACAATTTCGCTACCTCATCTACGGAAGTTTGTGCAAGTTTAAGCATGCCACTCCCGCTCCACTTTTGATTCTATGAAGCATTTTCTCCTGTCACGTCGCACGCTGTTACTTGCCACCATTTGTTGGGCGCTGGGCTTTGCCGTACAGGCTCAACCAACTATGAAAGAAGGCTATATCACCGTGCCGGGGGGCAAAGTTTGGTATAAAGTGCTGGGGGCCGACAAACCAGGAATTCCCTTGCTCCTTCTGCACGGCGGACCGGGTTCGGGAAGCGGCAGCTTCGAGGGCTTTGTGGCGCTGGCCGATGAGCGGCCGGTCATTATGTACGATCAGCTGGGCTGCGGCAAATCGGATAAGCCCGACAACCCGCAACTCTGGACCTTGGAGCGGTTTGTAACCGAGTTAGAGCAGATAATAGCGGCGCTAGGCTACCCAAAACTGCATTTGCTGGGTCACTCCTGGGGCGGCACGCTGGCCACCGAGTATTTGCTTACCAAAAAGCCTCCCACCGTCGTCAGTCTTATTCAGTCGAGCCCGTTGCTAGATACCAAGCGTTGGGTGCAGGATGCGGAGCGTTACATTGCTCAGCTGCCGCCCGCCCAGCAAAAAGCCATGCGCCTGTACGCCGCCACCGATGAGCCAAGCAAACAGGCGTATAAAGAGGCCGTCACGCTTTACAACCGCCGGCACTTATATCGCAACGGCCCGATGCCGCCGAACCCAACGTTCGGCATGCAGGTGTACGAGACCATGTGGGGACCCGATGAAGCCCAAGCCACTGGTACGCTGAAAAACTACTCCCGCGCCAACGACCTCAAAAAGCTCACCGTGCCAGTGCTTTACCTATGTGGCCGCTTCGATGAAGCCGCGCCCGCCACGGTGGCTTATTTTCAGAAGCAAACGCCTAATTCACAGTTGGTAGTCTTCGAAAATGCCTCCCACAAGGCTTATTGGGAAGTGCCGGAGCAATACTTCCAGACCGTTCGGGCATTTTTGCACAAGCAGAAGTAAGCCGAATTTCTATTCCGTTTCGCGCCAAAAAACGGGTAGTAGCAGTCTGTGTAAACGGTCGCTACGTATGCAGGTCTACTTGTTCCTTTGGTCAGTCGTTATTCACTTATGCAGCAGCCCCGCTCTACCTCTACCAGTAATTCCAAGGTTATCCTCTTCGACGTAAACGAAACGTTGCTGGACATGAGCAAGTTGAAAAACGCGCTCATCAAAGCCTTCAACAACAAAGCAGCTTTTCAGCAGTGGTTTGGGCTGTTGCTCCAGTATTCCTTGGTCGATACGGTGACCAATCACTACCACGACTTCCGCACCATCGGCGACGCGGCCCTGGATATGACGGCCGCTATGCTACAGGAAAGAACGCTGAAGTCGGCTGAGAAGCATAAGCTTTTGGCTCTCATGACCGAGTTGCCGGCGCACAAAGACGTGCCCGATGGCCTGAAAATGCTCGCTAAAGCCGGTTATTCGCTGGTGGCGCTCACTAACTCCACGCGTAGCGTACTCGACGAGCAGCTGCGCTACGCCGACATCATTCATTACTTCGAGCAGGGCCTGAGTGTGGATGATCAGCGCCGCTACAAACCGCAGCTCGACGTCTATCATACTGCCGCGCGCCAGGCCGGAGCGGAGCCCGCTTCCGCTATCCTGGTTGCCGCTCACGGCTGGGATATTGCGGGCGCGCTGCACGCCGGCCTCGCGGCGGGTTTCATTGCCCGCAAAGGCCAGACCTTGTATCCGCTGGCGCCGTCGCCCACTTATCAGGGCAAAACGCTGCCGGAAGTAGCTAAGCAGATTATCGACAAAAAAGCCCCCCAGCGACCTTAGTGCCGTTAGGCTTACGCTAGCGAGTCTCGGGTTTGCGCCTGACTGACCCACTCCATCGCATCGCCTTCATTGCTGAAAAAAGCCACGGCAAAGGGCTGGTAGTCGGAAGCGTGGGGCACTTCGTAGCCGGGCCCGTTGATAATGATTTCCAGCAGCGTCGGGCTCGTGAGATAAGCTACATACAGGCGACCGCCCAGCTGCGCAGCCATATCCAAAAAGTACTCGGTGAACAGCCAGCGGGTGATGGCCGGATCGTTGAGCGTACGCCGCCGAATATCCTGTAGCCAGAAGCGGCATCCAGTAGCTAGCGCGCTCTGGGTAAGCTTTTTATAAGTGTGAGGCAACACCTCAATGGGAGGTTGGTAGCCCCAGCGCCCGACGAACAGGTTCAGGTCGGATCGGTAGGTGGTTTCGAGCAGATCGGGGAGCCTCTCAGCAGCCATAGTTGCGGGTAGTTGGGGGCGAATATAGCCGTCATCAGGCAATGCGTCATGACTCTGAAGCTCGTCCGCAGAATCACCTACGCAGAGCAATGCGAAGTCTTCCTAATGCAGTTGTTTCTAAAGCACGTCATGCAGAGCGGCGCGAAGCATCTCGCGTGCTGATGTTGCAATGGTAACTCAACGAAGCGTTCGGCTGCAAAGAAGGCCAGAAAATGCGTCGCGCCGCTCTGCATAACCACCTATTTATAGAAGGCATAAAAGCCCCCAACAGTATGCTGGGGGGCTTTTTTGTCAATAATTCACAGAAAACGCTACCAGATCTTGGCCCGGTCAGCTTCGGCGCGAACCATTTTCTGGCCTTCCTTGCAGCCGAACGCCTCGTAGAATTGGGGCATATTCATGAGCGGGCCGATGGTGCGGTACTGGCCCGGCGAGTGCGGATCGGTGAGCACCTGCTGACGCAGGGCTTCGGGCCGGATGTTGGTGCGGCGCAGCTGGGCCCACGAAAGGAAAAAGCGCTGCTCCGGCGTGAACCCGTCGATTTTGGGGCGCGGACCGTTGCCGTACTTTTTCTGCAATTGCTTTTGCAAAGCGGCGTACACAATGGTGAGACCCGCGAAGTCAGCCAGATTTTCGCCCATCGTCAGCTTGCCGTTTACATATACCGAGTCGAGGGGCGAGAAGGCATCGTACTGTTGGCCTACGATAGCGGCGCGCTTCGTGAAATTCTCGGCGTCCTCTTTCGTCCACCAGTCGCGCAAATTACCCTGGGAGTCGTACTGCCGACCCTGGTCGTCGAAGCCGTGCGTGATTTCGTGGCCCATCACACCTCCGATGGCACCATAGTTCACCGCGTCGTCAGCGTTAGGGTCGAAGAAGGGAGGTTGGAGGTAACCGGCCGGAAACACGATTTCATTCATCGGCGGGTTGTAGTAAGCATTGATGGTGGGCGGCGTCATGCCCCACTCGTTGCGGTCGATGGGCTGCCCGTACTTCTGCACGTTCTGCTGATAGTTCCACTTGCGGGCGTTCAGCACGTTTTGCAGGTACGAGTCGCGCGAGATGGTCAGGGCCGAATAGTCCTTCCACTTGTCGGGGTAGCCGATTTTGACGCGCAGCGCGTTGAGCTTTTTCAGGGCTTCAGCCTTGGTGGCCGCGCTCATCCAGGTGTTGCTCTGTATGTGCTCTGCCATCGATTCCTTCACATTGGCCACCATATCTAGGGCCTTTTGCTTGGCTTCGGGCGAGAAGGCTTTATCTACGTAGAGTTGGCCAAAGGCCTCCCCCAGCGTGTTATCGGTGGCGGCCAGCATGCGCTTCCAGCGTACCGGCTGCTGCTTGGCGCCGCTCTGTACCTGCGCAAACCGGAAAGCTTCGTCGCTGTACGCCTTGGGCAACGCCGACGTCACGGAGCTAACCAGTTGCCATTGCAGATAGGTTTTGAGGTCAGCGAGCGGCTCGGTTTTCAGTACGGCGTTCAGCTCCTGAAAAAACTGCGGCTGCCCGACAATAACTTCCTTGGCGGCACCGAGCTTGTTTTGGGCCAGAATAGTAGGCAGGCCAATGGCCGGAAACTGCTGGTGGAAGGCCGCCACCGTCATCTTATTATAGTTGGCGTTAGGGTCACGCAGTTCCACGCGGGTTTTGGAAGCTTTGGCGAGTCGAGTTTCCAGGCGCAGAATGGCTGCTGCTTTCTTAGAGGCCGTTGCAGCCGGGTCGCCCATAAGCTGAAACGTATTGGTCATGTACGTGACGAAGGCATCCCGCACAGCCTTGGAGCGCGCATCATCCTTGAGGTAATAGTCGCGGTCGGGCATGCTCAAGCCGCCCTGGTTCAGGTTGACGGCGTACACCGTGCTATTCTTGCGGTCGGGCGACACACCGGCCCGGAAAAAGGCCCCTGTACCCAGTTGGTGCTGATAGGCCACCGTAGTAGGCAGACTCTTAAGGTCTTTGGTAGCGGCAATGCGGGCCAATTCAGGCTTTAGGGCAGCGGTACCGGCCTTTTCAATGGCCATCGAATCCATGCCGGAGGCGTAATAGTCGCCCACTTTCTGAGCATTGCTGCCCTTTTCGGCGCTGGTGTTGGCAGCGGCTTCTTCCAAGAGCTGGCGCAGCAGGGCTTGGGTACGGTCGCCGAGCAGGTTGCGCGGTCCCCAGCTGGAAGCGTAGGCCGGAATGGGGTTATTCTTGAGCCACGTACCGCCCGAAAATTGGAAGAAATCCTCACAAGGATCAACGGAGCGGTCAAGGTCAGCAACATCAATGCCTACTCCCTTGATATTAGCTTCGGCAACTGGCGCAGGTGTAGCAGTAGCAGCGGTAGTAGCTGGCGGCGTGCTGGTAGCGCAGCCGGCCAGCAGTAAACCCGCAGCCAGACTCAGCGTTAGGGTATAATGGTTTTTCATAGAGGCGAGTAGAAAAGAATGGAGGTAAAAAGCCGCTGAAAGACTCCCTTGCCTGCTGCTGGCTGCACCTGCTGGTAGCAGGCAAATCATGCGGGCATGGCGCTTCAGCGCTTTACAAATTAACACCGTTAGCGTAATCTATAGCCAGCAGCCCATCAGGCAACCCGTCAAAAACTATCTGACCAGCCAAATGGTATTCCTCCACAAAAGCCGCCGACGCTCTGTTGCCGGCCCTTCTACCTGATATTTACCCCCCAGCTTATGCGCACCATCAAGCAACAGCACCAAGCCGTTAGCGCCCCTATCGCCGACTTGATTACCTATCGGGCTCTGCCCACGCAGTCGGTCGATCATCTCGATCCTTTTCTGTTTCTGAACCACCACGGCCCGCAGGTATATCGGCCCAACAACCGCGGCTTACCTTTCGGCCCACACCCCCACCGCGGCTTCGAGACGGTGACGTTTATTCTGGCCGGCGACATTATGCACCAAGATTCCGGTGGCCACGAAAGTGTGATTGAGGCTGGCGGTATTCAGTGGATGACGGCTGGCAGCGGCCTTATTCACGCCGAAATATCGTCGCCCGCCTTCAAGCGCACCGGCGGCGACCTAGAGATTTTGCAGCTGTGGGTAAATCTGCCGGCCAAGCACAAAATGACCGAACCCCAGTACACTGGTCTGCAAAAAGCCGACATCCCGGAAATAAAGCAAGATGAAGGCCGGGTGGTCATTAATGCTGTTTCGGGCAACTGGCTGGGCACGGCCGGCGCCATGCAACCCCTCACCGATATTCAGCTGGCCACTGTGGAAATGAAGGCGGGGAGCAAATTGGCGCTGACTATTCCCGCTGAGCGCACCATTTTCTTTTACACCATCCGGGGCCAAGTGCGCGTGAACGGCGAGCAAACCGAAGCGCGCCGCCTGCTGGAGTTCAACTACGATGGCGACGACCTGCACATCGAAGCCCTCACCGATGCCGTGGTGCTGCTAGGTCATGCCGCTCCGTTTCAGGAGCCCATTGTAGCTGCCGGCCCCTTCGTGATGAACACCGATGCCGAGATTCAGCAAGCCTACCAGGATTACCGCGCGGGCAAATTCGGCACCTGGGAAGGATAATAATTTCTTTTAAAAGGCGGTCATGCAGAGCGGTAACGAAGCATCTCGCGTCCTGATGAGAGGTTAGTAATCCCACTACCGCGAGCGAGATGCTTCGTTACCGCTCTGCATGACCGCCTTGAGCTTTGAAAGGCAATAAAAAGCCCCCAGAAAGTATCTGGGGGCTTTTTACATGTGTGATTTACCCTTCAGGTCCCAATGGCTTGCTGCTGTCTGAGCATCACCGGGTGCCCGCTTGATGGTGCGCTTGTACCGCTCACCGATGATTACGCCATCGGGGCGGCGCTTGCCGATGAACAGCGTAACGGGCTCGCCGTTTTCGTTGGTCACGAAGGTGATATCGTGGCCTTTAAACACATCATCAATCGTGGCGGACGGCTCATAAATCTTGTTGAGCTTATCGAATAAAAGGCGGTGGAGCGGCATGGCAGGCGGGTAAGTAGTACCACCGTTTACGCGGCAGGCGAGTGCCGGGGTTTGCCAAAGCAGCTACTTAGTCGTTATTGACACCGAGCCGTTTTTGCCTTTTTCGCCGTAAGCCTTCACAGCATCGTCCGCCGACAACACCGTTACTTGCTGAAGTTGGCTAGGCAGCAGGCGCTCCATTTCTGTCAGCGTCACCTGCTGGCCATCCACGAGCAGCAGCTTATTGGTAAGGTCTACGCTACGGTTCAGCTTTTTATTCAGTTCCACCACCAGAGCCGCGTTTTCGTTGCCCTTGGTCGTAATCAAGATAACCTGCGTCTCGGGTACATTGCCCACTATCTGGCGGAGAGTAGCGCCCTTGAGGACGTTCACCATAGCGATGCTAGCAGGATTCATCTTTTCAGCCACTTCCTTGCTCACTTTCTGGCCATCTACATAATACAACACACCATCGGGTAAGCCTACTGCATTCTGTACCACGGTAGTTGGGACGGTGGCATAGGCAGCGGGGGCAGCGGCACTTACGTTTACGGCAACAACTAATGAACTAATGAACAAGCACTTGGCTATACGGCTCACGAGTTTTTTCTTTCCGTTTGTCATAATGAGAAATAAATGAGGATGAGATAAATGAATTTTATGTTCTGGTGAGTTTCTTCTGCTACAATACTCTATTCGGTCAGCGGCTTGCCCGTCGCGTCAAAGCTTCCTAGCGCCTTGCCCTGCGTGTCGAACACCACATACTTAGGACGGCGGCCCATGGCAATCACGGCTTTGTAGCGCACCTCGCTTGCGCCGCTTTCTTTTACCTCCAGCAGCTCAACTAGTCGATGACCCGGGAAATGCTGCGTGATATAAGCCAGCGCATCTGGGTGCAGGTTGCTGATGGGCACCACTTTCTCCTCAGGTTTGGTATCGGCCTCCGGCAGCAGCTTGATAATTTTAGCATTCAACATCTCCACGGCAGGCAGGCGCTCATTGCCTTTAGTAGTCACCGCCACCACGCCGCTTGCGGCAGCTTTGGTCAGCGCCTGGGCCGCTTCACCCTTCAATACCTGCACGTTGGCAATGGCATCTGGTGTCGTATTCAGCTTTTCCACCGCAGACTGCACAGTGGGCTGCCCATCCAGATAATACTTCACACCACCGACTTTCACGGTTGCTGAGTTGGAGGAAACAGGTTGCCCGGCGCGTAAAGTAGTGAAGGCAAACAGCGCGGCGGCAAGCGGCAGCACGAGTGCGTATTGCGCCAAATGCGCACGGGCAGAAGAGGGTTTGTTCATCATGGCAATTCGGTTTTTGAGGGTGAGAAGCGTGAAATGATTGGCCAGCGAGGCACCCGATGCCAAGCCGCTGAGACGGAGCAAGCTGTATTGATATTCTTTCGGAGCCACCACGCCGGCGCGGAGTACCGCGTCATCTGTCAGAAATTCCAGGTTTTCCTGCATGGCCCTCCCCAGACACCACGCTGCCGGATTAAACCAGCCCAACACCTGTCCTAGCTGCGCCAGCAAAACATCCAACGTGTGCCACTGACGCACGTGCACCTGCTCGTGGTGCAGAATGGCGGGCAGCTCCGCGGCAGGGTACTGTTCAGGGTTTAAGTATATAAATGGCCCAAAGGAAAACGGGCTATTGGCCCCCGGCAGGCACCGCACCAGCACGCCTTTCACCATTTTCGGCCCGGCCGTTCGGTGCAAACGGTAAAGCGAGATCAGCCTTCCCAGCAGGCGCAAACTCATTAGCGCTACGCCCGTCCAGTAGAGGACAACCAAAGCATCCGCCCAGCCGAGTACAGGCGTTGCTGGTGCAGCCAAAGTACCCGACCAATTGGGAATAATAGTAAGCAACGAACCGCTTAGGCGTTCGTGGGGGGCAAATATGGCCCTACATCCAGGGCTGAATACAAAGCCGAAAAGAGGAGCGCAAACAGCAGGTACGCCCGGTTCAGGGTATAAAACGTGAGCCGCCGCAACCCCACATAATACAGGCCCGCGAACAGCAACAGCGCCCCATTTGCCTTCAGCAGATACAAAAGCAGCGCCGTCATTAGTCCTTGCGCTGGCCGTTCTCAATCATGCCGATAATCTCCTTCAGCTCCTCGGCGCTAATCTTCTGATCCTTGGCAAAGAAGGACACGACTTCCTTGTAGGAGTTTTTGAAGTACTCGCTCACAAAGGCGCTCATAAACCGCTTACGATATTCTTCGGCGGCAATCTGGGGGGCAAATCGGTAGGAGTTGCCCAGCTTCTCACTGCGCAGATAGCCCTTGCGCTCCAGGTTGCGGATGGTGGAGGCCAGTGTAGTGTAAGGCGGCTTAGGCGTGGGCAGCAAATCCAGCACGTCCTTGGTGAAGCCGCCATTGAGCTGCCACAGCACCTGCATGGCCTCCTCTTCGGGTTGGGTCAGTCTTTCCATAAATGATTATTACGAAACTTTCGTAATTATACGAACAATTCGTAATTAGTTGCAGAAATTTTCAGAAGAAATAAATGCGGCACAAAAAAGCCCCCCAGACAGACTCTGAGGGGCTTTTTTCATAGCAACAAAATATTGCGCCATTATGCGCGGAGCAGGTCACTTGACCAGCACCAGGCGTTTGGTTTCTACTTTTCCGTTGGTAGTCAGGCGGCAGGTGTACACGCCCTCGGCCAAGGCGGCGCCTTCTACCGCGAACTCATAGGTGCGGCCGCCTTCTGCTACGCCATCATAGATAGTAGCGACCAGCTTGCCTACCGAATTGTAGACCAGCAGCTGCGCTTTCCCGGTTTCGGCGGCGCGGAAGCGCAGGGTAGCACGCTCTGTGAAGGGGTTAGGATACGCTTCAAACACATGGGCCGTAGCGGCATATTCGGTAGCTACCGCAGAGGCTGCGGCCGAAGCAGTAAGCGTATTACCAGCGCAACTACCGAGCTGCTCATTGTGCATTACAAGGTGGCCCTTCACAGCATCCACATCTTCCCAGGTGCTGACGCCGTTGTGGCAGAGCAGAATTTGTGCGTTTTTCTTACCACCACGCACATCAACCACTTTTATAGTCACGGCCTTGGTAGCAACGCAGCCAAACTGGTTCGTGACCGTCACGGTGTAGACGAAAGTACCGGGCTTGCTTGCAGTGAATACGGGGTTAGCAATATCGCTTTTGCTGAGGCCAGCCGGGCCGCTCCAGCTATACTTAGTGCCACCAGCAGCCGTCAGGGTCAGGCTCTGTGAGCCGTAGCCGAGGTAGAGGTTGGTGGCAACGCCGCCCGTGTACACGTCATTGGAAGGTGTAGCAGTAATGGTTGGTACGGGCAGCGGATTAACCGTCACAACGGCTGTGCCCGTGAAGGCAGCACCCGCGCAGTTGGCGTCCGATACTGCCAGCAAGGAATAGGTGGAAGTAGCAGCAGGACTAACTGAAACCACATAAGGAGAGTTGGTGATGCCCGTAACCGCGACCGGCGTGGTGCCGTCCGTGTACGTCAGGTTCCAAGGGCCCGTGCCCGTGAGAGCAACGCTCAACGAAGTAGAAGTGCCGGCACAAACGGTAGCAGTGCCGCTTAAGGTTGCGGTTGGCAACTCACGCACCGTTACTTTCTGGGTGTAGGTAGCAGAGCAAGCGCCCTGCGTAATAACCAGTGTAGCTGTGTAGGTGCCGGCGGCAGCGTACGTGTGGCTGATGTTGCCAACGTTTGTATAATCCACTTTGCCATCACTCTCTACATCCCAAGCATACGTAGCGTTGGATTCAATGACTTTAGAAGCGTCCGTGAAGGCAGTTGCGGAGCCTACACAAGCCGTAGTCGCCGTAAAGGCGGGCACCGGCTCTAGGCAAATAAGGCCCGTACGCACTACCCGGTAACTATTTCCCACCCGAATACCATCGATTGTCAGTTTCGGAAGGCTGGTAGCTTGACGAATTGCCACTGCGCCAATATTAGCAGGCGAACCACCTAATTCGGCCACTTCAGCACTTGCCGTAACAGGCTCTGCGTCGGCTGCCGGATTGACGAACAACTTAGTCGTACTGCTGACCTCATCATAGTCGTATTTGACTACCAATAAATGGGTAGCATTCAACGGATAATTCGCGGTCGTATAAGTAACGATTCCACCGTTGCCAGTGATACCAAACTGTACTGTACCCGACGTAGAACCAGCCCGTGTAAATACGCGTGCCTTGAAAGTAGAGCCTATTGCTGCGGGTCCAAGATGGAAAAAATAGTCAGCACCCACACTCGCAACGTTTACCAGCAAAGAAGTATATACCGGCGTACCGGCGTACACAGGCTCTTTAAACTTCAGGTTAACATCTTCGCCATTACCAACGGTAGCGGCTGCTTTGCCACTGCTGGCGCTGTAGCCGGAGTAAGTCAGGCCATCGGTTGACGTAACGGCAATTGAGTTAGTACCCGCGCCGCTGTGTGCTGCCCAGCCATTAGCCGTTAGCAGAGAGCCAGCTGCGTAGTCGAAGTTTTCTTCCAGCAGCAGAGCAGCAGGAGCAGCTGAAGTTGCCTGAACTAAAGTACCTGGAGAAGTTACCATGTAGTTTTCGGCGTAGGGCGTATCGTTATCATTGAAGGCGAAGACCGAAAAATGATAAGTAGCATTGGCGCGGAGCCCCGTTACGGTCACGTTGTCGCCGGTGCCGTTGTACACCACAAAGTTGCCTACACCTAGCACGCTACCTTTACCGAACTCTGCATCCGCAGTGTACGTGGTAGCATCAGTGGGCACAGCATCTACGGCGCTGCCGCGGCGGGCTACCACGAGGCGCTTTTTGCCATCTCCGCCTTTTAGGTTCAATTGGAGCGAGGTGCTGGCTACTTGGCTGGCTGTGAGCGTAGCCTGAGTGGTTGGCTCGGCGGCCAGCGGCACCATTACGGTAGTAAAGGAAATCTCCTCACCATAAGAAGTGCTTACACCATTGGTGGCATAAGCACGCACGAAGTAAGCTGTGCCTGGCACTAAGCCAGTTATAGCACTAGCGAAAGTACCCGTACCGGTGCCATCAACCGTTTTGGTAGTAACTGAGATAGTCGGATTAGCAGTTTTAGCCCACACAATGCCACGCGCTGTTACCGCGCTGCCGCCATCGGCTGCTACGGTACCACCGGTGTTGGCGCTGGTCGGGGTTAGCCCGGTGATGGCCGCAGTGCTTAGCGCAGCCGGATAAACAGGATTGACGCCTGTGCCGGTAACTGCTACCGACTGATCGGGCAAGCCGGCGCTCTGCACCGGAATCGATTCGCTATACGACTGGGGAGCAGTTGGAGCAAAGCGAACGTCAATGGTAGTGCTAGGCACATTGCCGCCGGCCGGCTGCAGCTCGATAGTGCAGCAGGCGAATGGGTTGTTGCCAGTCCGGATTTCAAAACCAGCCGGCGGCGTGATGATGATACCTCCTTTTAAATTATTGCCTTCCACCATAAAGCTCTTCAGCCCGGTTCCGGCCCCTACGGCCAGACTACCAAAATCGGAAAGGGTGGAAGCTGATACGAGCAAGGCAGGAGTAGTAGGAGGCGCCGATACAGTTACTGTAATGGGCGCACTCAGGCCCGTAGCCGTGCCGCAGTCGGTAGTGACAGTTGCTTTCGCAACCAGATAGTAAGTGCCTACACCAGGAAAATCTGCCCCCCGAATGGTGTAAGTAGCCGAAGTAGCCCCGCCGATAGCCGAAGTATACGGCCCGGCTGCACTAGTGCCATAAAGCCAAGTGAAGGTAGAAGTAGCGGCAGCACTAGCGGTGAGGGCATCTCCTGTCCCGGTAGCAATTACCGTCTGAGCATTGGCCGGCGTCACGGTCACCGGGTTGCTGTCGGAGGTTAAGCTTACGACCAGGTCAGAGCCGTTGTTGGAGCCATACGTAGCGGGCGCATCGTTTACAACCCGCACACGATACTTAGTGCCGCTTGGCGTACCAGCCGGGATAGCTGCCGCAATTGGGGAGCTAGTGCCGTTACCGATAATGTTATCAGTCAGGTTAGTCGGGAATTCACCCGAAGCATTTGACAGCTGCACTTTGAACGCGCCCGTGAAGGTGACGCTGCTGGTATAGGCTACATTGAAGGGAGTGCTTCCGTTAGAAGCCGTAATGCAATAAGGGCTATTGAAAGCAGAAGCTGCAGTAGTGATGCTGGCTGCCGGGGTAGGTGGGGTACCACCTTCTAACGTTGCCGTTATCGTAACATCATCTATACCAATACCCTGAGCATTTGTGATCAGGGTTCCCTCTGAGCTTTGGTAGGTCCACCGCAGATAATAAGTAGCATTTGGCGCGATATTGACACCAAGTAACGGGGCTGACTTGGACACCGAAACAGGAGGATAGTGGTAGGTGTTTACTCCGCCTGCAAAGGCCTGATCACCATCCGTCCGTGCCGTCCATGAGCTTCCGTCGGTACTAGTAAAGAACTTCCATTCGTAGCCTCGTGTGTTTGTGCGGTACTTTTCAAATAAAAACTGGACGTTTAAATCCTGAATTACGGCACCTGTTGTATTCTGGATTGCGAGCAGAATATGGCGGGGAGGAAGGACGGAGCCACTGGATAGGAAACCAATTGCACGGTCCGTGGAAACAGCCGCAGCACCGAAATTATAGGTGCCACCAGCAGTGAAATTTGTGCCGTTAGCGGCGGCTGTAGTAACCTTATAGTTACTGGCACTTGTGTAGGTGGGAGCAGCTTCGCTTGAGAAAAGAAAACCCGTAGGCACGGTTACCGCTGCACCACTTCCTATCTCGTCAAATGTCTGAGTATAAGTTCCAGTGGCTAATTGAGCGGGCGTCTGTCCCCAGCTTTGCTGCGTGCTGAAGAGAAACAGGCAAACCAGAAAAGCCGGCAACTGCCCAAGCTTCCAAGCGTTTTTGTAAAAACTTGTCATATAGACGATTATGTCGTTTTGAAAAGATCCAGGAAGTTGGAATTAGTTAACAGGACCGGCGTCAACCTTCGATTCGAGGGCGGTCTGCACCTCTACAGGCAGAGCTGAGAGCAGGTCATAGCCGGTGGCCGTCTCGATGGCATCGACAGTGGTCCGGTGTGTGCCCCAGTTCTGATCGAGGGTATTGATATTGGGCATATCCACAGCAATGACGCGGGTGGTAGTCGTGACACGAGCTACATCGTTATCGCCCACAGGCAAAATCACAATCACTTTCCAGGTTCTTTTAGGTACCGTAATGCGGCCATTATCAATGGTATTGGTTAACCCGCCATTACTACCTGTTCCGCCCACGCCGTAGCTCCCGCAGACGATGTACACCTCATTACCCGGCAAGAAGGTGCGGGCGTAATTTTCCAAGTCAGCCCAGGGCCCCTGATTGTTCTGGGGTGCCTGAGGCATCATGTTAGTCATCAGGAAAGTAGCCGAGTTGTTCTCAATGCTGGAGGTGCGGTCAGCAGATGGGCATAGGTGGCCCCGATCGAAGCCAGAAGACTGGTAGCTTGTACCAAGTACCTTATACCAGCCCTCGGGCAACGTGAGATCCTCGCGAAAGTCGTCCTGCCGGTCGATACCGCCGCGGTCAGAAGCATCCAGGTGCCAGCTTACCCAGTTGGCTTTGCCCTGATCTCGGTTGTAGCTCAGTTTATACTGAGGCTTCACCATCAGATAATTACCAGGATAGCTAACGTCGGTGACGGCACCGCTGGGGTTGCCCAAAGCGAGGTGGTCGTTGTCGATGGAGGGCTGAACAGTGCCAAAGTCGGTTACGGCAAAGTCGTCGATGTTCAGGCGGCTTGGCCCGCCCGACGTCTTGCGAATCTCAAACTTGACGTTACCGGCAATATTGACGGTGAAAGCAGTGGCCTGGAGTGTGCTGCTGGTAGTAAATACCGTATTGCCCACTTTCGTCCACTTGTTGCAGTTGCACGATTGGGCCTGCGCCCAAAGCTCCCAGCTGCTGCTGGCATCGCTACCGTAAATGGCGTGCTGTACGGTTACGGTGGTGGCGCCATTGGGTACAAAGAACTCCATGGTGAGCTTCCCGTTTTGCTGCAAACGCACGGACTGCGCGCCATTCTTACGGTCGGCCTCGGTATTGCCCAGCACGGCATCGGTCAGCGTCCAGGTGCCGGTAGCTAAGGATACTGTTCCGGCAGTATAATCCGTCTTCGTTCCGGAGTCGAAGGATTCTTGGGGATTAGTTGCGGTGAGGCTGGCAGCTTGCTGACCGGCAGGAGCCGATTGAAAAGCCAGACACGAAAACAGCAACAAAAAGCGAAATGGACTGTGTAGAAATTTGGGCATATTCTGGCAAGAGAAAAGCATTCGACTAAGTTCCAGTTGCGCAACCTTGTGCAACCCAGTGACAAAAGTACAATTGAAATAGAACTTAGCTATTAATAAAATATAATAGGCTTAAATTCGTAACAATAAAATAATGGGATAATATAAATGAATAGAGTTTATATAATTTTCAGACGTCTTGCTCACAGAGGGAAGCCAAATAGCTGCAAAGATTCTGGCTGGCGTGAAAAGCCGCTGAGATAGGCTCTCTGACCGGATGCGGTTGAGGCAGTCAAAACCATCTGGACACGCGGGCGCAACGGCAGTAGCTTCCGTTGCTGCCAGTTGAAATTGCCCTGAAAATCCGGTGAGATACTTCTTTGAAGATGCTTACGCTAGCTGCTTTTCGTAACAGAAAAAGCGCAGGCCAGGCCTGAACGCCAGCGTGATTTCGCCGGCGAATCGGTAGCCTAATTTGGGGAAAAGCTGTTGGGTGGCTTGGTTCTCCGAGTTGGTATCGACGCGCAGCACGGGCAGTTGCTGCTCTAGGGCTAAGTGCTCGGCCTGCTGAAGCAGAGCAGCGGCCACGCCCTGGCCTTGCGCGGCCGGATCGACGGCCAGGCGGTGCGTTACGAGTGCGGGCAGCGAAGCATCCCAATCGGCTTGGGCGTATTCCGGGTCCTGATCGGTGGTGAGAGCCGCGACGCCCGCAATTTTGCCCCCCAGCTCGGCTACCCACAAGTGTTGGCGTTCGATATCCTGCCGAAACACCGCTTCGTTGGGGTATGATGCTTCCCACTGATAATTGCCGGCGGCGTGCATCAGCGGTACCACACGGCTGATTAGCAGCAGAATACCGGGCAGATCAGTAGTGGTGGCGCGACGAATGGTTAGCATTGGCAAGGGCGGCGGTTTGGTTTTTTGCTTTAAACGTAGTTATTAATAACATCGAAAACAGGCAGGAAATAACTCCTAGTCCAAAACCGCCTCCCGTCCATTTCATCTGGCGGGCAGCTGTACGCCGGCATTATCGCTTTAGCTTTCGCGCCGGTTCCGTTATCATAAAAAAGCCCCCAGACTAGTCTGGGGGGCTTTTTTATGATAACGGAATGATAATGATACAACTATAATAAAGCTACTTTTTAGCGGCAGTTGCGCAGGGCGAAATTATCAAAGGCCACGGTGGAGGTTTCGGGCCCCTGAGCCAATAGCCCCACCCGTACGCCCCGATCCCACGGGGGCAGATAGGTGCCGTTCAGGGCAAAGCTATCCAGCACGACGGGCTGCCAGGCGGTGCCGCCATCGGTGCTGAAGGCGAAGCGGAAGCGGCTGCCGCCCCAGGCCTCCAGGCGCAAACAGAGCATCTTACAATCTTCCAGCTTTACCTCCGTTAGGGTCAAATGCTTACTGCCCTTCATGTGCCACAGTTGCAAATGGCCATTGCCAGCTACCAGCGCCAAGGCATTGTGCGGGTCGCCGATAGCCGCCAGTCCAGCGTAGGTATTTGGTGCCAAAGCACCATAATCAAGGGTAGTGGCTGCTTTGTACGTTGCCGTGAACGTGCGTTGCGCTACCACCGCTCCGATGCCCGTGGGGCGAGCAGTTAGCAGCAGTTGACCGTCGCTGACACCCACGCCAGGCTGCTCGTTCACTGGCCACTGCCAGGCTGCTGCCAGGCGATTGCCGGGAAAATCGTCATTCACATTCAGCACGCGCAAATCGCGCAAGGGTTCGGCCTGGGGGCTGTTGTTCACAAACTCAGGCCAGCCCTCGGCGTTCCAGGTGAACTCGCTCAGCAGCCCCTGACGACCCACAAACTCGTGGCTGTCGGTGTAGTAAGCATGGTGCAGCAGAAACCAGCGGCCTTCATACTCCGTCACGGTGCCGTGGCCGGGGCATTTCCAGGTTTTATTTTTCTTCAGAATGGGGTTCTGGGGGCATTTTTCCCAAGGCCCAAGCAGCTTTTTGGCGCGGGCCACTCCCGTAGCATAGGTGCAGCACTTGCCGCAGCAGCCATTCCCCGCATAAAACATATAAAAGTATTCGCCCTGACGCACGATGGCAGAGCCTTCTACCAGACAGCCTTCCCACGGCGTATCGTTGCGGAACAGCTCAACTTTTTTGCCTATCAGCGCCGTACGACTTTCGTTCATGCGCTGCGCCCAAATGGGAGTGTCCTTTTTGTAGGCGTTGCCATCCTCTTTCCACACCATATAGAGCACGCCATTCTCATCGCGCAGCGGGAAGCCATCGATGGAGCCTTTGCGCTGACCTATAAGCGGGCCGTGGTCGGTGTAGGGGCCGGCCGGATCGTCGGCGCTGGCAATGGCTACGCATAGCTGACCACGTCTGCCTTTCCCTTTTTTGCGGGCAGTGTAGCAGATGTAGGTTTTGCCGTTTTCGTGGCTGATTTCCGGGGCCCAGAAGTTGGAGTCGGCCCACTCGGGCAGCTTATCCGGAAACACATAGCTCACCACTTCCCAATCAACGAGGTTCGTAGACTTTAGCAGGGGGAAAATTGGCCCCCACTCGGCGGAAGTAGCGCTGGCCCAATATGTATCACCGATTTTGGTAACCGTAGGGTCGGGGAAGTCGCCGGGCAGAATGAGCTTATCGTAAATGCGTGTGGGCGCGGCCTCAATCAGCGGCGCGGTATTTACCACCGGCTGGCTGGCTACGGGGTAAGGAAGAGGCCATTCGCTGGGCGAACTGGCATCAGAGGCACCTGTTTCTAGATCGAAAGACACAACTAGAGAAAAAGAGGGTGGGAAATAGATTCTCTCGGCCGCTGGAAAGGCACGGTTTGACGGGCGGGTGGCCCAAGCCTGACTAGCAGTATGTGTACTCTGAGAGGTCGCTCAGCGTATTTGAAGCAGAAAAAACAGATTGGAAATGCATCGCGGCAGCCAATAACCGTAGGTGAGTATTAGCTCGTGAGCACCAGAATTAGAAAGTGTGAAGGGCAGCGTGACTAAACTTTCTTTGCGGTTAAAATACAGGGCTGATGCTCAACTGTATTTTTCTTATAAATCCAACTCTCTACTTTGATTTTCTTTCACCGGCCGGCCTGTGTGTTTCAGCGGCAGCCTAGAGAAACGAATCTTGTCTGGTATAGCGCTTTATAACTGTTTTTCACAAACATTCTGCCAACAACGGCCACCGAGCTATGCACGCCCGGATTTTTAACATGTTGTCTACAAGATAGATAATAAGCTATATAATTTTTTGCATTCATGCAAGATTTATTTTCAATAATTATTACGGTTATCACTCGTATTTCTTCATTATAGGTTAGCCTATGATGGACCATTTGTCGTTGCTATCGACTAACTATGAGGCCTGCCCATGCTTACTATCTCACTACGATGACGACAACTAACCCTATTCAAACCGGCTTGCTGGCATATGGCATGTCGGGCAAGGTTTTTCATGCGCCGTTTTTAGCTGCTCATCCCGGATTTGTACTACGCGCCGTGACGGAGCGCCACCAGAAGCAGGCGCAGCAGGATTATCCGAACCTGATTAGCTACGATAGTGTGGAAGCCCTGCTCGCGGACTCCGAAATTGAGCTTATAGTAGTGAATACGCCCAGCAACACGCACTTCGATCTGGCCCGACAGGCATTGGAAGCTGGCAAGCACGTGCTGATTGAGAAGCCGTTGGTTACTTCTTCGGCCGAAGTAAAGGAGTTGGAGGAGTTTGGCCAGCTCATGAACCGGCACGTATTCGCCTACCAAAACCGGCGTTGGGACAGTGATTTTCAGAGCGTGAAGCAGGTAATTGACAGTGGACAGCTTGGGCAGCTCATAGAAGTCCACTTCCGCTTCGACCGCTACAAGACGGCTCTTAACACGAAAGCGTTTAAGGAAACCCCTATTCCGGGCAGTGGGCTTGTGTACGATCTGGGTCCGCACCTGCTGGATCAAGCCATCAGTTTGTTTGGCAAGCCCACTTTCAGCCGCAAAACTACCGGCATGTTCCGTCCTGGCTCGCAGGTACCGGATTACTTCTGTTTTCACCTTCACTACCCCGATGGCTTGCAGGTATTTCTGACTAGTAGCCTGCTGGTAGCGCAGCCGCAAGCTTCTTTTGTGCTCCATGGCGCGCAAGGCAGCTTCAGCAAGGCCCGCACCGATGTGCAAGAAAACCAACTGCAGCAAGGAATTGCCCCCCAAGATGCCGCCTACGGCCTAGAAGCGCCCGGCCAAGAGGGAATTCTTACGTTAGCCAGCGCCGATGGCCAATTTTCTACCCATTCTTATCCAGCCCCAAAAGGCGACTATATGCAGCTGTTTGAGGCTTTGTATCAGACCATTCGGAACGGAATTCCTTACCTGATTAAGCTGGAGCAAATACGGTGGCAGATGGAGCTGCTAGAACAAAGCGACGATACGCTGTAGGTATTGTGAGATGCTGAGATGGGCACCTTTCTCGACATGCCGCGGGGCAATGAGTAGCCTACTGGACTGCGTAGTTTTACGGCCACTGGTGAGAACACACAGAGGTGATAGAAATACTACTGAAAAACGCCCTGACGAGCTTAAAAAGGCATATTTTAGTGAAACCTAGCGGTCAAAAGTGCTGTAAAAAGTCCGTGATTAAAACAATGGTTTAACCTCTTAAGCTTTGTTATCGCCATGGCTATTCAGCAATATCAGGATTCGTTTTCCGGAATGAGCCAGTCGCCTTTTAGTGCCATGCTCGACCGGTTTTTCAACGACACTGTAGCTTCCCGGGGGCGGCTATCCAGCTTCTCTCCCCAGGTAGATGCTTACGAAACGGAGCGTGGCTATCAGATTGAAGCCGCGCTACCGGGTATGAAGCGCGAAGACATTAAAGTTGATTTTCAGCAGGGCCGCCTGACTATTTCAGGCGAGCGGCAGTTTAAGAATGAGCAGAACGACCGGCGCTACCATCTTGTGGAAAGCTCCTATGGTTCGTTTCAGCGGTCATTCCAGCTACCTGACGCGGTAAGCCCCGATCAGATTGAGGCCTCGTTTGAGGATGGTGTGCTGCGTGTGATGGTGCCCAAAGACACCCAGAAAACCATGCGTCACCAGATTGATATTCGCGGGGGCAAAGTATCGGCAGCGGTCAGATGTCGGAGCGTATGGGCCAGCAAGCCAGCGACATATCCGTGCAGTCGGGCGAAGGGCAAAAGCAATCAAACGGCAATCAGTACAGCATGCAGCAAGGTCAGGGCGATGGCAGCTCCTATGGCGACTCGAACGATAGCCGTAACGCTGGAAAGAGGAAGCCTTAAAAACCGGCCCTTTGCAGTTATTATGTTTCACGAAAAAAGCCCCTGAGTACTTCAGGGGACTTTTTTATTCCGTAGGATTGGGGTTAGACTCGTAGTTTAGGGATTCGGCGCCGGCGCCCAAAGCTGCCAGCGTGAGGCCATCTTCTGCCACGTAGCTAAGCTGCGCCGTGAGACCCACATCAAGCAAATCCTGTACGAGGCCTTCGCCGGCGGCTTCAGGCGTGTACATATCCACGGTGGTAGCTACCACGTTCACCGGCCGGTCGGGTAGGCCGACGAGAGTGGCGCGGCGGTCAATTTCGGGCGGGAAGATGGCGGCGTACAGAATCAGGCGTTCATAGTTGATTCGGTTGCTGGCCAGCCAGCGACAGGCGGCCGCCGCACCGTGCCCATAGCCCAGCACCGTAACGGTGGTATCGGGGGGCAGGCAGCCAGAATTGTTTCGGCCAAAGAGTCGAGGTAATTGGTGAGGTCGGCGAGGTCGGGCAACAGGTCGGAGGCGGCAAACCATGTAGCGCCCGTGCTCAGTGTACCATCGGGAGCGGGCGGCAAGGTGTAGCGCGACAGGGCTTCGGGCAGAATCAGGAGGCGCTCGGGCGTCACGAGGTTGCTGAGCTGAGCGGCAAAATCAGCAACGGATTGGCCTTCGCCGTGCAGGCAAAACCAGACGTGACGAATCGTCGGGCCGGGTTCGCCCACACAATAGTAGCGGGCGGTGCGCGTCGTATTAAACGTTTGGAGCTGCATATAGTCTAACAGGTGCGGTGCGACAAAGTATTCTATACGGCGGCGACGCAAGCCATGGTTGGGAGGCACCCAAAGTTGTGCTTGATTTCAATTATTCCACCTGCCACTATGGCCGTTTAAATATGTTTCAGATGGGTTTTAAGGCGTCAATCTGGCCGGTATTCGGCGCTAGTGGCGCATGATAGAGGTTGGTACATCGTTTGAAATAAGTCCATCACAATCAAGAAAAGGACCTGACCATGAAGTTGATAAGCCAAGAATTCATTCGCAATATTGCCCCCCAGCTTAACCTACTCAACACGTTGGGCGGTGGCACGGCCCAGGCGCAGCTGCGCGTCGATAAGGTGGCGAAGGGTGTGGTAGTGCGGGTAGCGGCGCCGTCGGTGCGCCCCGAGAACTTCCACGTGTTGCTCGACAACAACCGTCTGACTGTGTACTGCGACTACCGCCACGAAGAGGACGACCAGATGAGCGCTCCACTGTTTGCGCAAACCCTGGATCTGCCCGCCAACCTAGACCTCGACCGCATCGACGCCGTGCATGAGGCCAACGAGTTGCGCATCCGCATTCCGTTCCAGGATTCGGCCAGCCGCCGCCGCGAAATCGATATCAAATTGCGCTAGGCTCCGCTTAGTTGCTCATAACGTCGGGACCGACCGACACCTTTTCACTGAAGCCACTGCTTAGTCGCAGTGGCTTTTTTTGTATTAATCGAAAAGCGGTATCAGCAGCAAAAAGCCAGTGACAAGCGCCAGATAAAACCAGCCCATTACCTGCCCCCGATACCGGCGCGGCAGTTGGTTGCTGAGCACGAGCACCGCGACCACTATCACCAGCAGGTGCAACAGCAAGAACACGACGGTTTTCACCCAATTGCTGACAATGGTATTCTCGGGCTGATACTGGTCGCTCATGCCCAGCCCCGAGGTGGCAAAGCGCAAAACGTAGTACGTCACGGCCTCGAACACCACAAAGCACGCGAAGCCAATCAGCAGCGACTTAGAACCCGATTTTTGCGAAACGTCAGCCATTTTTGCTTTTAAGTGCTAGATACCTATTTGCCCCCGAGCTTACTTGGTCTCGTTTTTCTTGCTCAAAACCTCCTTGCTGCGGGTTTTTATATAAAGCTCTTCCACTTTGGCGCGGGCCCAGGGCGTGCGGCGCAGAAATACGAGGCTTGACTTGATGCTGGGATCGACGGCGAAGCAATTAATATGAATGCGCTCATCCAGCCCCAGCCAGCCATAATGCGCCACCAGGTATTCCAGAATCTGGGCCAGGGTGATGCCGTGCAGCTCACGGATGAGGTGGCCCGATTCGTCGCGGGCGTCGGAAAGGCTAGAAGTGGTCATGGGGCGGAGCGTTAAGAAGCGAAAGGTCGGGAAAAGCAGTCATTGATAAGCAAACAGTAATTGGGGGGCTTTTTTGCGCCCGAACCACTAGCTTAGGTACGAGCAAGGGACGTATGTGCGTTACCTTTGCGATGGCCACGCTGATGAACCGACCCCGACGACGCCCTATTGCTCCCCGCCGCTCTGCTGCCCCCCGGCGGCGTTTGCTCTTGCTGATCGGCGTGGGGTTGCTGCTGGCGGCGCTGGCTTTTTATGGGCGGTACTGGCGGCAGATCAACCGCTATGCGCGCCTGACTTATGCCAAGTATACGGCGCATCAGCTGACGGGCCGCGAGAAAACGCCGCTGCTGACCGGCTACACGGTGCACGGCATTGATGTATCGTCGTATCAGGGTCGCATCGATTGGCCGGAAGTAGCAGAGCACCAGGTGCGTTTCGCATTTATTAAAGCGACAGAAGGCGTTACGCTGCGCGACTCCCGTTTCCAGCGCAACTGGCGCGAGGCGCGGGCGGTAGGCATTTACCGCGGAGCCTACCACTACTTTCAGCCCAACTACGACGGTGCCCAGCAGGCTGATCTTTTTGTGCGCAATGTGCCCCTGACCGCCGGCGATTTGCCCCCCGTACTCGATGTGGAAGACCCTAAGTTTCACGACGTGGCCGTAATGCGGCGCAACGTAGCCACCTGGCTGCGCCTGATCGAACGTCACTATGGCGTGCGTCCCATTCTGTACACCAACTACAACTTCTACAAGCGCCACTTAGCTGGTCACTTCGATCAATACCCGTTGTGGCTGGCGCACTACGAAGTGGAAAAGCCCCTCCTGCCCCGCGACAAATGGATTATCTGGCAGCATAGCGACGAATCGCACGTACCAGGTATTCGCGGCCCGGTCGATTTCAACGTATTTCAGGGCAACTTTGCCATGCTGCTTGCCATGCGAATTCCCGAAAAGGCGGAGTAGGATTCGGCCCAGCTTGGTGTCATTTATATTTGCTTATGCCTCACATTTCATTTCGTCGTTTTTGCTGGCTGCTGAGCTTGCCGTGGCTGCTGAGCGCATGCGCCGGTGGCGCCAATACGTTCACGCAGAGCGGGCAGGGCTCGTATTACGCCAACAAGTTCAATGGACGCAAAACGGCCAGCGGCTCCGTATATCGGCCCAATAAGATGACGGCCGCCCACAACACGCTCCCTTTCGGTACGGTGGTACGCGTGACCAACACACGTAATAACCGCTCAGTGAAAGTAACCGTGACGGACCGGGGCCCGCACGTGAAAGGCCGCATTATTGACTTGTCGCGCAAAGCCGCCCGTAAAATTGATCTGATTGATGCTGGGGTGGTTCCAGTTAAGGTGAAGGTGGTAAAGGCTGCTCCCTCGCGCTAAGCGGGGGCTTTTTTACCTGAATTTTTCTATTTGTCTCGCATGAGAATTCGCAAAAAAGTGCGCTGGACTATACCTGCTGCAGCAAGTCGTTTTGTAGCGCTGGCCGCGTTCGTGAAAGCCGCCGAAGCCCAGGCCTGGACCGATGTTGAAATCCAGTACGTGATGGACGAGGTAGTAGAAGCCCGCGACGATGCCGAGGCTACCCTGATTTTGCAGGATTACACCCAGACCTAAAACGCAGCCGGGCGGCCCAAACCTACTGGTCGGAGCCGCCCGGCTGTTTAGTACTAGTGCAGGTTAGCTTTTCTTCTTCTTGCCTTTATTCTTCAGGTTCTCCTTCTTAACCAGAAGCAGGCTGTCTTGCGCGGCCTTTTGAGCGCTCGTGGTAATACGGCCGCTCAGCGAAACCACATCACCTTCCGTTAGCTGAGTGCTGACGCCCGCGGGCGTCGTTATCGTGCCGGTCGGCGTTATTTTAGTACCATTAATAAGGCTCATTTCCTGGGTAAGGGGCGTAGTGCGGCCCATTTGGGTCACCATTACTTTTCCCTCCTTCATCATTACGCCATCTTTCATAGTAGCCACGCCGGGCGCTACAGGCTTCGGACGAGGAGTTGCGGCCTTGCGGGGGGCATTTTTGTTTGGGCCGAGGCGGCCACAGCGCTGGTGGTTAAGGCAAATACTAAGAGCGCGATACTGCGTAATCTCATGGGAGAAGTGGGATGAAGAGTGGGAGAAATAAGCCTAGCAAATTCAGAATACAACGGCTGGGCATGCACCTATACAAGCCAGCAACCTGCCTTAAGCCCTGCGCGTTAGAAAAGAAAAATCGCCACATCAGCGGCACCTTCTTTCATCCTCTAAATCAGTGATTCATATGGCAGCGGATAAAGCATCAAACAATATTTACGCCGATTTTAAGGCCCAAGTGAATATGACCGCAACTGAGTTAAAAAAATGGCTTGCCACGGATGAATCCAACTCGGTGGGCCAGGACAGCGGCGACGGCACCAGCGTCGGGCACAAGTCGGGCGAGCGTATTATTGAGATCCTGAACAAGAAAAAAGCGGACCTGACGGAGGCCGATGAAGCCCACATGCATAAGGTTCACTCGTACATTAGCCGGCACCTGGCTCAAGGGCCCGAAAAAGATGTGGAGCACTCGCGCTGGCGCTATTCGCTGATGAACTGGGGCCACGATCCGCTGAAAAAGTAAGCAGCTGGCTGTAGGCTGAATGCTACATCGGATTGCCGGCGCCCGAGAGTTGACATCTAAGAGCCGAAGTAACTTATTCAGTTAACATTCAGCATTCAATCTTCACCAACGCACGAAGTGGACTACAAGGATTATTATAAATCGCTGGGACTGGATAAATCGGCTACCACCGACCAGATCAAGAAGGCTTACCGCAAGCTGGCCCGTCAGTATCATCCCGACGTGAATCCGAATAATGCGGAGGCCGAGCGCAAGTTTAAAGAGATAAATGAAGCCAATGAAGTGCTTAGCGACGAGGAGAAGCGCCGCAAATACGACCAGCTAGGCGCCGACTGGCAGCGGTACCAACAAACCGGCGGTGCAGGCCGCGCTGGCGGAGGAGGCTTTGACTGGTCGCAGTATGGGCAGCCCGGTGGCTATGGCGGCTACGGGCAGGCCGGTGGCGGCGACCCATTTGGCAACGCCGATTTCTCAGATTTCTTCAGCTCCATTTTTGGCGGTATGGGGGGCGAAAGCCGCGCTGGGGGCATTCTGCAAGAGCCAGCGCCGGCCAGGACTATCAGGCGGAGTTGGAATTGACCTTGGCCGAGGCTTACGAAGGCGGCCCACGTACGCTTACTGTCAATGGCAAAAAGCTGCGCATCAACATTCAGCCCGGCGTAGAAGATGGCCAGACCATCCGGCTGCGCGACCAAGGTGCGCCCGGCCGCAACGGCGGGCCGGCCGGCTCGCTCTACATTACGTTCCGCATAGCCCCCGACCCTCGCTACACCCGCACTGGTGCCGACCTGACACTGGATGTGCCGGTAAGCATTTATACCGCCCTGCTCGGTGGTCAGCAGGTGGTCGATACGCTGTCGGGGCCGGTTAAGATCAATGTGAAGCCTGAAACGCAAAACGGCACGCGCCTGCGTTTGCGAGGCAAAGGCTTTCCCATGTATAAGCAGCCCGGCCAGTTCGGCGATTTGTACCTGCGACTGGATCTGAGTTTGCCTCAGCACCTCACGGACAAAGAGAAAGAGCTGTTTCGGCAGCTGGCTCAGCTGCGGGGCGAAGCCTCCTAACGCCCGCCCGTTTGTCTTTGCCGTTGCCACCCGCTATTTACTATCTGCTATGGAAACGTCGTCCATCATCACTATTACCTTTCACGACTGCGCCATCCGCTACGGCCTGAGTGAGCCTGACCTTCAGGAGTTTGTAGATCTGGGCCTGCTGCATCCGGCGGATGCACCCGGCACGCTCCGCGCCGAGCCCGACGACCTCGCCCGATTGGCCCGCTTGCACCATGAGCTAGGCTTGAGCGCGGAAGGAATTGACGTTGTATTGGCTATGCGCCAGCGTCTGTTGGAACTCCAAGCCGAGCTGGCTCATCAGCGTGCCCGCGTTGCTCAGTTGGAGTATTTTCTAAACAAATCCGGTCCGCTGGTGGATCTGTAGCGGCGGTTGCCATTCTAGACTAAACGTCAATGGCCAGCGCCAACAGCAGGCCGGCCAGCGTAGCGCCGAGTTTGGGCCAATTGAGACGATGCTCAGGGCTTGTTTCGAAAAGAATAGTAGTGGATACGTGCAGAAAATTGCCCGCGACCAAGCCCAGCAGCGCAGCGTATAAGCCGCCCGTCATCAGGTCCTCCAGCACCACATAATTGCTGACTACGATACCGATGGGCGCGGCCAGTGCAAACAGCACCAGATACGGCAGCGCCCGCCTGAAGCTGTGCAGGCGCAACAGCAACGCCGCCATCAGGGCAAAAGCGGCCGGAATGTGGTGCAAGGCCACGCCCCCCAGAATAGCATAAAAGTTCTCATTGCTGGGTGTGGCTTCGGGCTGCTTAACCAGAATGCTGCCCTCCAGAAAAGAGTGAATTACCAGCGAGAACAAGAGCAGAAACGGTACTTGCCCATCATGCTCCGTATTGTGATGAATATGACCGTGCTCGACGCCATGCGAGAAAACCTCCAATAAAAGCTGTCCAAAAAAGCCCCCCAGTACATAGTAGCCGATGCGATGCATCTCATCGTTAGGCACTAGTAGCAAGGCTTCGGGCAGCAAATGAGTGATGGTGAGCGTAAACAGATAGGCGCCACTAAACGCTAGCAAAGGCTTCATCCAGGTAGTGCGGGCCGTAGGCAGCAGACGAGTGAGCAGGCCCGCGCCCAACACGGTTAGAAATAGTAGCAGAACGGCAATCCACATGGGTACTGTGTTAATTAGGTATGCACTGATGGAGTGAATAGCAAGGCAGGATATAGCTCACCTGTTATCGGTTCATCACCACTATTTTTTGACTATAAAGATCATGCGGGGGCTCAGGGCCTCGTTGTACGGGCCTAGCTGATAGTCGCCTAGCACTTCGGCCAAACGCAGACCCGCCATCTGAAAATATTCCTCAAAATTTTCCAGGCTCAGTGCTCGAACCCGCTCCTCGAATTGCTGCTCTTGCCCCAGCGCATCCTGGAAGCGAATCGTTTTGACGATAAACCCATCGTCGAGACGGCGGCTGATGTGAAAGGTGATACCGCTCACGGTTTTCTCTTCCTCAAGTACCAGTTCGCGTAGCGTGCGCTCCGTATTCATGAAGTCAATCACCATTTTGCCCCCCGGCCGCAAGGCATTCGCCGCGAAGCGCAACGCTACGATGTTTTCCGTCTCGTGAGCGAAATAGCCAAAGCTGGTAAACAGGTTAAAGATGAAATCGAACTCCCCAAACGGCAGCGGGTTACGCATATCGTGCACGTGAAAGTGCAGGCGCTCATGCCCAAATTGCTGCGCATACGTGATGCTCTCCGGCGACAGATCGACGCCGGTAACTGCGTAGCCTTTCTGGCTCAGATACAGTGAGTGCCGACCTTTACCACACGCCAGATCAAGCACCCTCGCATGTGGCTTAACCCGCAGATGCGTCAGCAAAGCATCTATGAAGGCTTTCGCCTCTTCCTCGTTACGGTCACGGTACAGCAGATGGTAATAAGGAGAGTCGAACCAACTGATAAACCACTCAATAGCAGGATGTAACATGAATGGTATGGAAGGAGAAGCCTGCTGGCCAGACAATCAAATCTGGAAAGTATTGAGCACTAATATTTGCAACAATGTTACAGATAAAACAGCTGTCTTAAACTGACTTTCCTTCCGCCGGGTTGCTGTAAGCAGAAAATTTGCCCCCCACAGGAAGTGAAACCAGCGACTAAAGCAATAGCCGCCGTGAGCACTATGCTCATGGCGGCTATTGCTAAGCTATTAAACGAAAGCTACTTAACTATTTAGCGCTGAATCTCGCTACCATTTGCCATAGTATCGGCTTGGCTGGGCTTCGCGTTGATTTTGGCAGCTTCCTCTTTTCTGTTGGTGCGCATAGCTTCCTCGGCGTTAGCCGAGATGCTCGCTTCAGCTGATGGCTTTGGCTTGCCGTCAACACCTTCTACTGCCGAGCTAACCGGCTTCGGAATAGCGGCACCTTTTGCCTGGTTGGTTTCGTAAGCGGTGCCTTGGTCGAAATTGTCGGACGAACGGGAGCCGGGCGCTACCTGGTCGAATGACACTTGCTTGTCGGGGCGGAAGGAAGAAGGTTCGCTGCTACAAGCAGACATTGATAAGGCGAGACTGGCCACGCCAGCGAGCAACAGGTTCTTATTCATGGGTTTAAACTAATATGTGCTTGATGAGTAAGTGCTGGAAAAGCTACCTCGCTGCCTGCATTATCTGAACAGTCAGCCAGCAAACCATTCAGCGAAGTAAGGATTACCGACCCTGGGGGGCAAATGTTACGCCGCCGGCGCATCAGCGGCCGCTGCTGGTGCTGCGGGCAGCAGGTTTTTGCGGCGCAGCATGGCATCAAACAGCTTTATATCATTGGGCGAATTGAAAATTCGCAGGGGCAGCAGCAGGAATACGGGCACATCAAAGGTGCGCGCAATCCAGCGACGCCAGCCAGCTACCTCATCGGGTGCCTGGCCGGGGCGCAGCCACATCGTGAAGCCTTCAGCATCGCGCTTAGCCCGACCAATCATGTCCCAGTTCAGGTTCATCCCCTGCTTTTCATTGAGGCGAAGCAGAATCTGGCGTTGATCAATCTCGTAGTTAAAACGCTCAAAAAGCGGCTTGCTTTGCTCCATCTGCGTCACGCTCGTAATCTGGGCCGAGCGGAGCAGCACAAACAGCACAGTCAGTAGCACCGCCAGACCTATCCACCACCACGAAGGCCAGATGAGGGCCGGCAACAGCCCAATGGCCAGCGGAATAAGCGCATACCACCATTCCTTTTTCCACACTTGCGCCATGGCCATGCGGGTGTAAGTGTTGGTGTTCAGCTGGTATTTTTTGGTACGGATGGCCAGCGGCGCAGCTCCTTGCGCCTGACGGAAGCCCCGTTGATTTGGTTGCTGCATTAGAGTAATTGGAATTGCTAAATGAGTAAATGGCTAACCTACGGGTGGCTGCTCTGGCTACTAGCCATGCCTCTTCCCGACAACCACTTAGTACGCTTTAAGACTTAAGTCCAGGCTTTTCAGAGAGTGAGTAAGTGCCCCAACGGAAATAAAGTCGACCCCCGTAGCGGCCACTGCGGCAATCGTATCCTCAGTAATGCCACCCGACGCTTCGGTAGGAAAACGCCCCCCGATAAGCGCTACGGCCTCCCGCAGCTGACTGGGAGGCATATTGTCGAGCATAATACGGTCGATGCCGCCCGTATCAAGTGCTTCCTGTACTTCAGCCAGCGTACGGGTTTCTATTTCAATTGGCAGCTGACGGCCCGTACGCTTCAGATAAGCGTGCGTCGCTTCAATAGCCGCCCGAATTCCGCCGGCATAGTCTACGTGGTTGTCCTTCAGGATAATCTGGTCAAACAGACCGTAGCGGTGGTTTACGCCTCCGCCAATGAGCACCGCCCATTTCTCACACAGCCGAAAATTGGGAGTGGTTTTGCGTGTGTCGAGTAGTTGGGCGCGGGTGCCAGTTAGCAGGCTGGTCAGATGCGCCGTGTGGGTGGCAATGCCGCTCATGCGCTGCATACAATTGAGCACCAGCCGTTCAGCCGTCAGAATACTCTGTGAGCGTCCTTCCACCCGAAAAGCGATATTACCAACTTGAACGCGGGCTCCATCGCTCAGCAGTTCCTCTACCCGCAGGCCCGGATCGACGGCGCGGAAAATGTGGTGCGCCAAGGCGACACCAGCCAGCACGCCGTCATCTTTCACTAATAAATGCGCCCGATTCTGAGCATCCGCCGGGATGGAAGCGAGAGAAGAATGGTCGCCGTCGCCCACATCTTCGGCCAGGGCCGTGTGAATAAACGTGGATATGGCTTCAGGGGTGAGGTAGGGAGCGTTTTGCACGGTGCAAAAATAGAAAAAGCACCTGACAAAGCCTCTGCGCTACTCTCTCTTCGTGCGTGTACGCCGCAAAATGGCAAACTAGTACGAAAGCAAAAGCCCAGCATCGGCTGGATGCTGGGCTTGAAACGTATGACTAAAGCCTGTCGGGCAGGGCGTCTGACGTATGCTTTTACTCTTTCGTGAAATTGATGGAGTCAATGACTAAAGCACCACCAACCGGCTTCATTTGCACAAACACCTGGTAAGAGCCTGTTTTGCCAATGTATTTACCAGCAGCATATTGAATGCTTTCGGTGCTGGTCTTTTGGTGATCGTACTCAAAGCTGGCCGGCGAGTTCTTAGCAAAGAAATCCTTCATCACAAACTCTGCCTGGGTGGCACTGTAGCTTTGCTTATCGCCATCGAAGGCGAGCTCTACCGTAGGGCCGAAGAATTGAGAAAGCTCGCGGGCCGAGCCATTACGAATTGCCCCCTTGACAGCCCCCAGTGACTCTCCTTGCGCTTGTACTCCAACAGCCAGCAAAGCAAACCACAGAATGGCGCAGAACTGGAGTAGTATTCGTTTCATATAAAAAATTCTTTGTCTGGCTATACTATGCCGGTTGCCCGGCCGTTATTCCTGAGTGAAGTCAATCGTGTCGATGGTAGGTGAACCACCACCGGGCTTCATCTTCACAAACACACGGTAGGTACCCGCTTTGCCTGTGTATTTGCCGATGGCATACTTTGTTCCTTCATTACTGCTTCCCTGATGAATAAATTCAAAAGCGGTAGGGGGTTTTTAGTGAAAAAAGCTTTGAGGGCCGATTCGGCTTCAGCAGCGCTGTAGCTTTTCTTATCGCCGTCGTAACCTAATTCCACTTTCGGACCTAGATAAGGGGCTAACTCTTGGGCCGAACCATTGCGAATGGCGCCTTTTACGGCCCCAAAGGCTTCGCTTTGTGCATAGATGGCCACAGAGAGCAGCCCTAGCCAAACCAACAGGCAAGCCCGAAAGACTTTGCGTTTCATATACAGGAAAAGTACGAAAGAGTTAACTCCAAAACTATGCCAAGAGGCAACAAATTGATTTATTCCCCCACTAATTTGCACCAGTCCTAAGTTAATTGAAAAGATCCTGGAAGAACACAATATAGGGTTAGGGTCGCTATCTGTATCTTTGCGGTATGAACAAACAGGTGCTGCTCGTTATTCTGGATGGCTGGGGTCTGGCTCAAAACAAAGCTGTTTCGGCCATTGATGCTGCTCGAACTCCGTTCGTTGACTCCCTTTTTCAACGTTTTCCGCACAGTCGGCTTCAGGCTTCAGGTGAGGCGGTAGGCTTGCCCGACGGGCAAATGGGCAACTCGGAAGTAGGCCACATGAATATTGGGGCCGGCCGTGTGGTTTATCAGGACTTGGTGCGGGTGAATAAAGCAATCCGGGAGCGAAAGCTGGGCACCATTCCCGCGCTGGAAAAAGCATTTGAGTACGCGCGCACCAACGGCAAGAACCTGCACTTTATGGGTCTGCTATCCGATGGGGGCGTACACTCGCATATTGAGCACCTGAAAGCCCTGTGCACTCTGGCTCACGACGCCGACGTGCACAAAGTGTTTATTCACGCCTTCACCGATGGTCGGGACACGGACCCCAAAGGCGGTGTAAACTACGTTAACGACCTGGAGAAGCACTTGGAGCGGAACAGCGCCAAGATTGCCACTATCGTGGGCCGCTACTATGCCATGGACCGCGACAACCGCTGGGAGCGGATTAAAGTAGCCTACGACTTGCTGGTAAATGGTAAAGGCACGCCATCGCAAAACCTGATTCAGAGCATGCTCGACTCCTATAAGGAGGGCGTGACAGATGAATTTTTGCTCCCCATTGTTAAGGTTGGCGCTGATGGTCAGCCAATTGCTACTATTCAGGAGGGTGATGTCGTTATCTGCTTTAACTTCCGCACCGACCGGGGCCGGGAAATCACGCAGGCGCTTACTCAGCAGGATTTTCATGCCTTCAATATGCATCGGCTCAACCTGCATTATCTCACCCTCACTAACTACGACGCTACGTTTACGGGCGTAACGCCCATTTTTGAGAAGGATAATCTGGATAACACATTGGGCGAAGTATTGGCCGCAATGGGCAAAACTCAGATTCGTATAGCTGAAACGGAGAAGTATCCGCACGTTACGTTTTTCTTCTCCGGCGGCCGTGAAACGGAGTTTGTTGGTGAAAGCCGCATTATGCGTCCTTCCCCCAAGGTAGCTACCTACGATCTGCAACCGGAGATGAGTGCTTACGACCTGCGCGACGCGCTGGTGCCGGAGCTACTAGCTCGCTCGGCCGATTTTGTAGTGCTCAACTTCGCCAATCCTGATATGGTGGGCCATACTGGGGTATTCGCGGCGGCAGTGAAAGCGGTAGAAACCGTAGATGCGTGCGCTAAAGATGTAATAGAGGCTGCGTTAGCTAGTGGATACGCCTGCATTATCATTGCCGACCACGGCAATGCCGACATGATGATCAACCCCGACGGCACTCCTAACACGGCGCACACTACCAATTTGGTCCCCTGCATCCTGGCAGATACAACTTACCGCGGTACGTTGGCCGATGGCAAGCTCGGCGACATCGCGCCTACTGTATTGGCTCTGATGGGAATACCGCAACCGGCTGTAATGACGGGTCAGTCGCTGCTGCAACCCACTGCCCTGAGTACTGCGAATGCTTAGGGCTTTCTGGCTGCTGGGGTTGGTGGCACTAGTTTCGGCTTGTGGGTCGGAAGCGGCGGGGCCGGCTCCGGCGAAGGCAGCCCTCAAACCTATGTATTTCGATATCAAGGCTTTTCTGGATGCCCAAACGCAGGACCTGACACGGCGCAACCCAGCAGTGGAAAAGCGCGTGGAGCTGCGTGGGGGGCAAATGGAGACGACACGTGTGCCCGAGGTAGACTGGAGCAAAGAGCTTCAGATCTTTTACCAGGCTGATATTAACAAGCCGGCTCTGCGTGATGCATATAAAATAATGCGTCAAGATAAATGGCAAGGCGTTTCCCGCACGGTGTATCAAGCAGATAGGGATGATGAAGCACCTGTAACTAGGCTCTTCATAGAAACTAAAGCTGATAAGCTGCAATTGCTAACCGCTACTATTCAGCAGGATAACCCGCTTTTCTATTCTGAAAAGAGGCTCTTGCTGCGTTTGCATAATGGTAGGCTTTCAGAATACGAAGTGACAGGCATACAAAAGCTGGTGCTGTTCGACACATTGCGCTATTCGGCGGCCGGACGCGTGCTGGATTAGTGCTGGGGGGCAAAATTTGCGCGTTGGTGCTCAGCGTTTTTGAGCACGGGCCCTAAATCTTAGAATTAATTTTCTTTGCCATAGAAGCAGGAACTGCTATACTGCTTCTGTATTGCATCCGTACGCATCTTCATCACTACTCACTTCCATTCCGGCCAAACCATCATCTATGAAAAAAGCCCCCCAGTTCTTGCTACCATCGTGGCGCACGCTTGCTTTCCTGCTTCCACTGGCAGTAGGCAGCGCTTGCCAGAGCAACACTTCCACCAGCGAATCGGAAACTACTTCAGCTGACTCAACCACTACTGCTTCCACCGATTCTACCGGCTCGAAGAAATACTTGAATAAGCCGCTTATCTCGGACATCTATACGGCCGACCCGTCGGCGCACGTCTTCAACGGCCGAATCTATATTTATCCGTCGCATGATATTGAGACAAATATGCCGGAGAACGACAACGGCGACCATTTTGCCATGCGCGACTACCATATTCTGTCCATGGACAGCATTGGCGGCAAGGTCACGGACCACGGCGTAGCGCTTGATATTAAAGATATTCCCTGGGCCGGGCGGCAGCTTTGGGCCCCGGATGCGGCGTTCAAAAACGGCACGTACTACCTCTATTTCCCGGTAAAGGATAAGCAGGATATCTTCCGTATCGGCGTGGCCACCAGTAAGTCGCCCACGGGCCCGTTTAAGGCGCAGCACAAGCCCATGGAGGGCAGCTTAAGCATTGACCCAGCCGTGTTTACGGATACCGACGGCAAGTCGTATATGTATGTGGGGGGCATTTGGGGCGGCCAGCTTCAGCGCTGGCGCACCGGCAAATACGACGGCAGCAAGCCCAAAGAACAGGAACCCGCCCCGAACGAGGAAGCTGTAGGTCCGCGGGTAGCGCGCCTGAGCAACGATATGCTAAGCTTCGCGGAGCCCGTAAAGGAAGTGAAGATTGTGGGCAAAGATGGCAAGCCGTTTTTGGCGGGCGATAATAAGCACCGCTTCTTCGAAGGCGGCTGGATGCACAAATACAACGGCAAGTACTATTTCTCCTACTCCACCGGCGACACCCACTTGCTCGCGTACGCTACCGGCGACTCGCCTTACGGCCCCTTCACCTATCAGGGCGTTATCATGAACCCCGTAGAAGGCTGGACAACGCATCACTCCATTGTGGAGGTAGACGGCAAGTGGTACATCTTCTACCACGATACCGAGCTGTCGGGTAAAACCTGGCTGCGCAACGTGAAAGTCACGGAGCTCAAGCGCAAGCCCGACGGCAGCATCGAAACAATCAATCCGTAAGCTCTGCTTACTCATAAAAAAAGCCCCCACAACTTAGTGGGGGCTTTTTTTATGACTCCGTATTTGAGCAAGAAGGTATATGCGTCACTCACTTGCTAGCCTTGCCCATCAGGGTGGCTACCACCCACCGGCGCCCGCCGTCATTGCGATGTTCGCCGAGATATATTCCCTGCCAGGTTCCTAAAGCCAGCCGGCCACCGGTGATGGGCACACTCACGGTGGTGCCCAGCAGTGCCGCTTTCAAATGAGCCGGCATATCATCGGGGCCTTCCTGGGTGTGGCGGAAGTAGGGGGCATTTTCGGGGGCTACCCGGTTGAAGTACGACTCGAAATCCTGCCGCACCGTGGGGTCAGCGTTTTCGTTGATGCTGAGGCTGGCGGAAGTATGCTGAATGAAAAAGTGCGCCGTGCCAACCTCAATTCCTTCCAGCTCGGGCAATTCGGCCATGAGCAAGTCCGTAATAAGATGGAAGCCCCGCCGCACGGCGGGCAGGCGCAGACGTTTTTGAAACCAGATCATAACACAAACTACGGATTCTGGCGCTCGTAGGCACCGAGGTCGGGAGTGGTAGCCGCGCGGGGCTTATTAAGCAAGTCGCGGGCGAGCAGTGGAGCAAGCAGCGGCCGATTGCTGGCCGGGGAAAGCGTATCGAGGCGGTAGTCGAAACGATTGCCCCGGGGCAGGTCGGGCGTGCTGATAAACTTGGGGTCGGTAAAGATATTGTCGCTTCTTCCAAACCCTGGCTGAGTAGCTGTGCCAGCTTCTCTATAAGTGGAGGTACGAAGCAGGCTATTACGCACCGTAATTTGATTGGCATAGCGGCTCACGTTTTCAAAGCCTATCTCATCTTCCTTATCGCCCCAAACAATGGAGTTCAGAATACTGACCGTGGGCAGCACCGACGGGCCGGGCTGACCATTTGCCAGCGTGAGCACATCGGAAAAAACCAGCGAAGGATTGGGCCGCACAAAGCCGCGGGTATAGTTAGCGATGGTGCAGAAGTTGAGCGCAAAATTGCCCCCCTGCAAGCCCCGCACCGCAAACTCCCCGCAGTTGGTAAGCAGACAGTTGCGCAACGTAAAATCGCCGGAAAAGCTCAGAATGCCTGCCCCATCGAAGCTGGCGCTGCCGCTGGCAAAGTTGAGGCTGGCCCCGGAAATGTTCTTGATTATACTGTTCTCCACCAGCACATTAGGGCGCGGCTGGCGATTTTCGGGGTTGAATACCAGCAGGCCAAATCCGGCGTTCTTGATTTCGGCGTAGCGCACCACGTTGCCCTGGCTTGTAGCGTCAAACTGAATGCCGCGCCACTGGCCGGGAATTTCACGGTACGCGGCTTCAAGTCTGTCGCCAGCGAAGCGCACGAAGCGCGGGTCGTCGGGCTTCAACTCCTCGCCGGGGGCCAAATCCGGGTTTACCAGCAGTCGTCCTTTGATAACAATACCCGAGCCGGCATGCACATAAACGCGGGCGCCAGCCTCAATGGTAAGCGTGCAACCCGCATCAACCCGCACAAAATCATAGATAACGTGCGGCTTGTCATTGCGCCAGACGGTATTACAAGCCAACGTTTCGGCAGTATGGAAGTAGGCATTCTGGCCATAAGCTACCAGCGCTACCTGCTGCTCGTTGCCGTTGGTGCGAAACTGCACCTGGTCTTCCACCAAAAACGGCGTGTTCTCCGCCCCCGGCCCTAGTTTCGCCTTAACCAGCAACAGCAGACTATCACGACCCCGAATTTCTACGTCCTGTGCTAATGGCCCGGTAGCACCGCTGACAGTCAGCGTATAGGGTGAGTTGGCGGTTTTCAGTCCGATTTGTTCTACCCGCACGGCGCGGCGGTTGCGGTTGTACACCCACAGACGCTTCGTGACGGTACCCGTCTGCACGAATACGGTGTCGAAAACGAGTGTATCGGCCGAAAACTCCAGGCGGGCGCTTGAGTCGCGCGTTACAATTTCCTCCTTGGGCTCGCAGCCGGGCAGCAGGGCCGCAAAGCTGATAATGATGAGCAGTATGGGAAGAAATAAGCGCACGAATCGATAGATAAGTAACAAGTAATGAGCTGTCTCAGTACGCTTAAAAAGCCCGTTGGCGAGTGCTTTTCAGATAGAAAGCACTCGCCAACGGGCTTTTTTGCACGCTTAGGATACGCCTTCTTTCAGGCGCTCGGCGCTTTCCGCGATGCGCAATTGCTCTACGAAGTCGTCGATGTTGCCTTCCATTACGCTGGCCAGGTTGTACACCGTGTAGCCAATGCGGTGGTCCGTTACGCGACCTTGTGGGTAGTTGTAGGTGCGAATCTTGTCGGAACGGTCGCCGCCTCCGATCATGCTTTTGCGCTGAGCGCCTTCGGCTTCGTTTTTCTTGGCCAGCTCTATTTCGTAAATGCGTGAGCGCAACACTTGCAAAGCTTTATCAAAGTTCTTGAGCTGCGACTTCTGATCTTGGCACTGAGCCACCAAGCCCGTGGGCAAGTGGGTCAGGCGCACGGCCGAGTAGGTCGTGTTTACAGATTGCCCCCCAGGACCCGATGACATGAACAGGTCCTTGCGCACATCGTTCATATCGATTTCTACGTCCAGCTCCTCTGCTTCCGGCATTACCACAATAGAGGCAACAGAGGTATGAATGCGGCCCTGTGTTTCGGTGGCCGGCACGCGCTGCACGCGGTGCACGCCGCTCTCAAACTTGAGCTTGCCGTACACGTCCTCGCCTTTCACCGACAGAATAATTTCTTTGTAGCCGCCGCTGGTGCCTTCGGTGGCGTCAATCAGATCCATGCGCAAGTTTTGCTTTTCGGCGTAGCGCATGTACATACGCTGCAAGTCGCCGGCAAAGATGGCCGCCTCGTCGCCGCCGGCCCCGGCCCTGATTTCCATGATGACATCCTTGGAATCGTTGGGATCTTTGGGCAGCAGCAGGTCTTTGATTACGGTTTCGAGGCGCTCCTGCTCGGGCAGCAACTCATCGAGCTCGGCCTTTGCCATCTCGCGGAAATCTTCGTCTTTTTCCGTAGATATAACGGCGCGCGCACCCTCAATATTCGAGAGCACCTCCTGGTATCTGCGATACTCAGCTACAATGCGGCCAAGGTCTTTGTATTCTTTATTGAGGGATTTGTAGCGCTTCATGTCGCTCATCGCCTCGGGCTGCATTAGCTGCTCATTCACGTCGTCGTAGCGTTGGCGAATGGCCTCCAGTTTTTCTAGCATCTTGCCTTCAGAGAATTATATTGGGAGTGCAAAGGTACTGAAAACAAACAGGCCGCGCGCACCACAAGTTGCATTGCACTGCGAATGGAGCCGCGACAACAGTAGGTACAACCTGCTTCTTTTTCAATAATATAAAGCTCACGGGATATTATCCTTTCCAGAAAATGCCTACTTTACTGCTGTAAGTCTGCACCAATGACCACACTTTCGAGTCCAAACGACGTATTTTCTGCTCTGGGGGGCTTTTTTCCCGCGCCCACTATTTGCTACACCACAGGTATTACAACCCGCTAGACGGGCTGCGCTACCTCTCTTTGCCTTGATGTTCGCAGCCCGTCGCCGGCAGCTTCCTGACCCGAAGCCAAGCCGGTCCCGACGGGCTTTTTCGTGTCCTTTAGCTTCTGTCTTATGCAGGTTCTCAAATTTGGAGGTACGTCGGTGGCCACGGCGGCCAATCTTCAGCGCGTGGCGCAACTCGTCGAAACCGCCGCGCAGCACACGGCTACGGTGGTCGTGGTATCGGCGCTCGGCGGCACTACCGATGCGCTAATTGAAGCCGGACGCCTAGCTGCCGGAGGCTCGGCGCACTATCGCACGCAGTTGCAGCGCCTGGAAGACCGACACTTGGGAGTTGTGCGGGATCTGCTGCCAATTTCGGAGCAAAGCGCGGTGCTAAGTTTGGTCAAAACGCACTGCAATGAGCTGGATAGCATCTGCGATGGCATATTTGCGTTGGGTGAGCTGTCTGACCGCACACTGGACCGGCTGATGAGCTTCGGCGAAATCTTGTCGTCGCGGCTGTTGGCGGCCTATCTCAAAGCGCAGGGCGTCGCGCACCTCTGGCACGACAGCCGCCAACTCATCCGCACCGATTCGCGCCACGGCTTCGCCACCGTGGACAGCGAGACGACCAACCAGCAGATTCAGGCATTTGTGGCGGCGCAGCCCTGTCAGATCTATGTTGTGCCGGGCTTTATCGGCAGCGATGCGCAGGGCGTTACCACCACGCTGGGCCGTGGCGGCTCCGACTATACGGCCGCTATTTTTGCGGCCGCGCTAGCCGCGGAGCGCCTGGAGATATGGACGGATGTGAGCGGCATGATGACCGCCGACCCGCGCCTCGTAACGCTGGCCCGGCCTATCCCGCGCATCTCTTATCAGGAGGCCATGGAGCTGTCGCACTTCGGGGCGAAGGTTTTGTATCCGCCTACGGTTCAGCCGGTAAGAAGCCAGGGCATCCCGCTCTGGATCAAGAACACATTTGCCCCCAGGATGAAGGCACACTGGTTGAAGTGAATCCGCCGGCCAATAAGGACGTGGTTCGGGGCCTGTCGAGCATTGCCCAGCTGGCTTTGCTCAACCTGGAGGGCAGCGGCATGGTGGGCATTCCGGGTTTCTCGCGGCGGCTGTTCGGGGCGCTGGCTCAGCAGCGCATCAACGTAATTCTGATTACGCAAAGCTCCTCGGAACACTCTATCTGCGTGGCCGTCCGCGCCGCCGATGCCGAGCAGGCACAAAAGGCTGTAGATGAGGAGTTCACCACCGAAATCGCCACCGGCAAAGTAGAGCCCTTGCGCTGCGAAGACGACCTGGCTATTGTGGCGTTGGTGGGCGATAATATGCGCAATCACCCCGGCATCAGCGGCCGAATGTTTAGCGCGTTGGGCCAGAATGGCGTGAATATCCGGGCTATTGCGCAGGGCTCGTCGGAGCGGAATATCTCGGCCGTAATTAGGGCTGCTGATGTGCGCAAGGCCATTAACGTGCTGCACGAGGCCTTTTTCGAGGCTACGGCGAAGCAGGTCAACCTGTTTGTAGCGGGTGTAGGCAATGTGGGGGGCAAATTATTAGAGCAGCTGGCTCGCCAACAGGAATGGCTGCGCGAGAAGCTGCGGCTGAACTTGCGCGTGGTAGGGCTAGCTAATAGCCAGCGCTTTGCATTGACCGAGAACGGCGGTATTGCGCTCGACGGGTGGCAGGCGTCGCTGGAGCAAGGGCAGCCGCTTGATTTATCGGAGCTTGTCCGGCAACTGCACGAGCTGAATCTGCGCAATACTGTTTTTGTGGATGTAACAGCCAGCGCCGACGTAGCTCAGATTTATGCTGCGCTGCTGGAGAAAAGCGTGGCGGTGGTAGCCTGCAATAAGGTGGCTTGCTCCTCAGACTATGCGAGTTACGCCCAGCTGAAAGAGTTAGCGCGGGAGTTCAATGCGGAGTTTTTGTTTGAAACCAATGTAGGCGCGGGCCTGCCCATCATTGGCTCGCTCAACGACCTGCTGCGCAGCGGCGACGAGGTGCGGCGCATCGAAGCAGTGCTGTCTGGCACGCTCAACTTCGTTTTTAACCACTACGATGGCTCCGTTCCTTTCGCCGATGTGGTTCGCCAAGCGCAAGCCGAAGGCTACACCGAACCCGACCCGCGCCTCGACCTCAGCGGCACCGACGTAGCACGCAAAATTCTGATCTTGGCCCGTGAAGCCGGTCAGAAAATGGAGCTGGCTGATATTCACAACGAATCCTTCCTGCCGGCCTCTTGCCTGGAAGGCGACGTGGAAGCGTTCTACCAGCAGCTGGCCGTGCACGAAGCCCATTTCCGTGGTTTGTATGATGCGGCAGCGGCCCAGGGCCAGCGCCTGAAGTTCGTGGCTCGCTACGCCGACGGGCAGGCCAGTGTGGGGCTCCAGGGCGTGGCGCCGGGCCACGATTTCTACGTGTTGCAGGGCAAAGACAACGCGGTGCTGTTCTTCACCAATCGGTATTCGGAGCAGCCGCTGGTAGTGAAAGGCGCCGGCGCTGGCGCCGATGTCACGGCCTCGGGCGTTTTCGCTGACATCATCCGGGCCGCCCGGGCATAGAGACGCATATTTGCGTCTTACGCTGAACAACCAACACCGCGCATTTCTCACAACTAACCTCAGCAACGACCAGATGCGAACCGAAGGTCGGTGAAACCACATGCGCGTCTTTACAACTCTCTTATGGCTGATTTTCTGACGCTGTATTCGCCGGCTACTGTTGCCAATATGGTGTGCGGGTTCGATGTTCTGGGCTTTGCCCTGGAAGCTCCTTACGACACCATGCACATGCGCCTCACCGATGAGCCGGGCGTGCAGATTGTGCACGAGGATGACTTTCATCTGCCCACCGAACCAGCGCGCAATGTGGCCGGGGCCGCTTTACTGGCTTTGCTGAAAGCCGCGCCAGCGGGCACGGGCTTCGAGGTGCGCATCAACAAAGCTATCCTGCCGGGCAGCGGAATTGGGAGTAGCGCGGCCAGCGCGGCGGGGGCTGTGGTAGGAGCCAACAAGCTGCTGGGGGGCTTTTTTTCGCCGGAAGAGCTGGTTCGGTTCGCTATGTTTGGGGAAGAAGTGGCCTCGGGCGCTCAGCACGCCGATAATATCGCGCCCGCCATTTACGGCGGCGTCACGCTTATTCGCTCCACCGACCCGCTGGATATCGTGCCGCTGTCGGCGCCGCCGCTACACGCTACGGTCGTGCACCCGCAGATCGAGATACGCACCGCCGATGCCCGCCAGATTCTGAAGCAGGAGGTGCCGCTGAAGTCCGCCATCCGGCAGTGGGCCAATGTGGGCGGCTTAGTGGCCGGGCTCTTACAAGCAGATTATCAGCTGATTGGCCGCTCCCTGGAAGACGTTGTAGTAGAGCCAGTCCGCAGCATTCTCATTCCGGGGTTCGCGGCCGTGAAGTCGTGTAGTCTGGAAGCGGGTGCTTTGGGTGGGGGAATTTCGGGCTCTGGTCCGTCCATTTTTATGCTGAGCGAAACTGAGGCCACAGCCCAGGCCGTGGCCACTGCCATGCGGACGGTATACGAGAAGCTGGGCGTTGACTTTCGTATCCACGTCAGTACCATTAACCCCGTCGGCGTGCGATTCAAGCACTAGCAAATTGCTTCAGAAGCGGTTTCAGCGCCGCTCACTCCCACCGATTTCTTCCTTCAGTATGCGTTACTATAGCCTTAATAAGCAAGCGCCGGCCGTTGATTTTCAAACGGCCACCATTGCCGGCCAGGCACCGGATGGGGGGCTTTATTTCCCGGAACGGATACCAAAGTTCTCCCCCAATCTGCTCCATAATCTCAGCACCATGCCGCGGGCGGAAGTGGCCTTCGAGGTTATCCGGCCCTACGTGGGCAATACGATTCCGGAAGATGTGCTGCAAAAAATCTGCGCAGAAACGGTGGATTTTGAGTTTCCGCTGGTGCCCGTAACCGAGCGAATTGCCGCGCTGGAGCTGTTTCATGGCCCTACGCTGGCGTTTAAGGATGTGGGCGCCCGGTTTATGAGCCGCTGCCTGGGCTACTTTTCGCGGCAGCAAAAAGAGCCCGTCACGGTGCTGGTGGCAACCTCCGGTGACACCGGTGGGGCCGTAGCCGACGGATTTCTGGGCGTAGAAGGCGTGGAAGTCGTTATTCTGTATCCGTCGGGCAAAGTAAGTCCGTTGCAGGAACTGCAGCTGACCACCCTAGGCCAGAACATTACGGCGCTGGAAGTACGCGGCAACTTCGACGATTGCCAGCGTTTGGTGAAGCAGGCTTTCCTCGATCCGCACATAGCGGCGCACCGGCAGCTTACCTCTGCCAATTCCATCAATGTGGCCCGCTGGCTGCCTCAGCAGTTTTATTACTGCTACGCCCTGCAACAATGGACGCAAAAAAGCCCCCCAGTGGTAGCGGTGCCTAGCGGCAACTTCGGCAACATCTGCGCCGGCCTGCTCGCCCACGCGTCGGGGCTGCCCATCGGGCACTTTGTGGCGGCCTGCAATGCCAACTCAGCCGTAGCCGACTATCTGCGCACGGGCACGTTTAGCGCCCGCACGGCCGTCGTTACGCTTTCTAATGCCATGGACGTAGGCAACCCCAGCAACTTCGGCCGCATTCTGGAGTTGTTTGGGCAAAGCCATTCTGGTGTCAGCCAGCTCGTGAGTGGGGCTATTATTTCCGACCAGCAGACGAAGGAAACCATCCGGCGCGTGCATCAGGCAACAGGCTATCTGCTGGATCCCCACGGCGCGGTGGCGTTCAAGGCCCTGGAAGATTATCTGGCTGACCATCCTACCGATCAGGGCATTTTTCTGGAAACCGCGCACCCGGTAAAGTTTCCGGAAGTGGTAGAGCCCGTAATCGGGCGGATGGTGCCGGTGCCGGAGGCCGTGCAGGGCTTGCTGAGCCGAACCAAGCACAGCATTCTTCTGGAGCCTGAGTACGCTGCCTTGCAGGAGTTTTTGCTTAGATAAAGCTGCCGGCGAAACCTGGAGGCGGGGTAGCGGGTAGTTAGTGCGCTGGTTATCCTTTCTTTGCGGTGCCTACTTACCCTTTCCTCATGCGCTACGGTTTTTGCCCGCTTACCGGGGCTCTTTTGCTACTTTTCGGACTGCTGAGCGCCTGTAGCTCCGATCAGATTGAGCACATCAAAGACGGAAAGAAAATCGCTATTAAGCTGGAAAACATGGCGGTGAAGCGCATTATGCCCGCCGACCTACTGCGCGCCACGCGCTGGGCCGGCGACTCGCTCACGGCCCACGCCGACCGCGAATTGCGCCGCGTGCTAACCGAAAAGCTCGACAGCGGCGGCATAGCCGCGGCCCTGCCCTACTGCCGCCCCGAAACGTTTGCTTCCGTCGATTCGGTGGCGAAAGTGCTGGAAGCTATGCCGCGCCGCCTAAGCCAGCGGCCGCGCAACCCGCAAAATCAGGCAGATTTGCCCCCCAGCCAGCTGCGGCCCGACACCGCGCGGCTGGTGAGTCGGCTTAATACGGAGCAGTTTAGCTACCAGCGACCCCTTATCCTGACTGACCAAATGTGTCTGCGCTGCCACGGCGAACTAGGCAAAGACCTGAGCGCCACCGATTATGCCCTGATTAAGCAGCGGTATCCGGCTGATAAGTCCACGGGATTCCGGCTGGGTGAGCCGATGGGCGTTTGGCGGGTGCAGCTACAGCGCACCGGCGTCGCGGAGTTTTATACCATGAAAACCCGCAAGATCATGAAGCCGCGTCCCAAGCTGTTTTAGCCAAATTTGCCCCCCAGCCTTACTTTTCAGCAACTTATGTTAACCTCCGACCCTATTGTCATTATTGGAGCTGGCCTGGCCGGCTTGGCTTGCGCCAATTATCTGCACCGCGCTGGTCGGCCGGTGCTTGTACTGGATGGGGCCGATGCGGTAGGTGGCCGGGTCCGCACCGATGTCACGCCCGAAGGCTTCCGGCTTGATCGGGGCTTTCAGGTGCTGCTGACGCGCTATCCGGAAGTAGAGCGCCTGCTCGATTACGGCGCGGCCGACTTAAGGGCCTTCCGCTCCGGGGCAGTCATTCGCTTGGCCGATGGGCGTGAAACCACGCTGCAAAACCCTTTGCAGCAGCCGCTTGCCGCTTTTACCGCTCTTACTTCGCCCATTGGCTCCCTCACCGATAAGCTGCGGATTATGCAGCTGGTGCTACAGGTGCGCTCTCAAACCAGCCAGCAGCTATTAAGCCAGCCCGCCACCGACACGCTTACTTTTCTGCGGCGCTATGGGTGGAGCGAGCAGATAATCGACTCGTTTTTCCGGCCCTTTTTCGGTGGAGTGTTCCTCGACCGCTCTTTGAGCACGGCCAGCAATTTCTTTGAGTTCGTGTTTCAGCAATTCGTCATTGGCGAAGCCGTGGTGCCGGCCCTGGGCATTCAGCAAATCCCGGAGCAGCTGGCCGCTCGCCTGCCCGCGGCCAGCGTGCGCCTGAATACGCTGGTGGAGGCCGTGGGGGGCAATTTTGTGCAACTCAGGGCGGTGAAACTCTGAAAGCCAGCGCCGTAGTAGTAGCCACCGATGGCGAGGCCGCTGCCCGACTTTTGCCCCCTAGCCAGCACAGCGCTCCAGCTGTAGCCTGGCGGCGCACCACCTGTACTTACTTTGCCGCCGACCACTCCCCCGGCCGCGGCGACGGTCTGCTGCGGCTGAATGCGGCTTCCAATTCTTTGGCGCACAATGTCAGCTTCCCGAGCGATATAGCGCCCGAAATTGCCCCCCACGGCCGCACGCTGGTATCGGTAAGCACCCACGGCGAGCACGGCCTCGATGAGAATACACTTACCGAGCGCCTGCGTCAGGAGCTAGCCGCTTGGTTTGGCCCCGATGCGGCCCAATGGCAGCATTTGCGGACCTATCAAATTCCGTATGCGCTGCCGGTATATGCGGCAGGTCAGGCGCCACAGCAGGAGCTGCGGGTAGCGGAAGGGCTGTATCGCTGTGGCGATTACGCCGCCTATCCTTCGCAGAACGCGGCGCTGGCTACGGGTCGGCAAGTGGCTGAGATGATTTTGGCCGTTCAATAGTCTGCTTGCCAGTTCCCGGTGACGAGCTACTCGATCTAACATTACCCCAATAAAAAAGCCCGGTTCCATACGAAACCGGGCTTTTTGATAATGGAAGATGCTGCGTGCTTATTCAGCCTTCTCGCGCTTCTCCTTGATTTTCATCTTCTTGCCATCCTCCGATTTCATCTTCCGCTTCGACTTTTTGTCGGTGGCGGGAGCTGCTTCAGGGTCAGCAGGTGCTACCACATTGTAGGAAGCCGACATATCCGCTTTCACGGGATTACCGTCCAGGTCCAGCTCCACTACTTCGTAGCCCAGCTTCTGTAGCTCAGGCAGTTGCGTCTTGTCGCCGGTTACCACGAGTACCATGCTTTCCAGGGGCAGATACTTCTCTGCGCTGGCTTTCACATCCTCCTTGGTCAGACCCTTCAAGATATCCGTCTGCTTTTTCAAGTAATCCGGCGTCAGATCGTACTCGAGCAAGCGGCCGAGGAAAGCGGCTTTCTGCTGGCCCGTTTCGTAGCGCAGGGCATCGTTCTGGCCCACCGACGACTTCAGGAATTCCAGCTCTTCGTCGGTAATGCCTTTTTTGCGGTAGTCGTCAATTTCTTTCACAAACTCCTTCACCGAGGCGGCTGTAGCATCAGCGCGCACGCCAGCAGAAGCCGTAAACGGCCCGGCATAGCGGCTACCCGAGTAGCCTGAACGGGCCCCATAAGTGTACCCTTTGTCTTCGCGCAAATTCAGGTTGATGCGCGAGTTGAAAGCGCCGCCCAGAATGTAGTTCGACAGATACGCCTTATAGTAGTCACCGGTCGCATCGTAAGGCAAGGCCAAATAGCCAATGCGGATCTCCGATTGGGCCGCGCCATCCTTATTCACAAAATAGAGCTTGGTCTTGTCGGGCTTGGAAGCTACGGTAACCGCCGGCAGGTTTACTTCCTTGCGGCTCCAGTTCTCCAAGAAGCTCAGCTTGGGCATCAACGCTTTCTGGTCCACATCGCCTACCGCCACCAGGTGGGAGATATTAGGCGCGTAGTTTTTGGCGTAAAACTGCTTGACGTCCTCCAGGGTGATGTTCTGCACCGAGTTTTGCGTGCCGCTCACCGGGATGCTCATGATATCATCGTTACCGTAGAGCAAGCGGCTATAGGTCTTGTCGGCAATGACCACGGGCTGGGTGTTCTGATTGGCAATGCCTTCCAGGGTCTGCTTTTTGATGCGGGCGAAGTCGGCCGCATCAAAGCGTGGGCGCAGCAGGCGCTCTTCCACCAGGGCCATGGTCTGGTCCAGGTTTTTGGTCAGCGACTGTATGTATACCGTCGTGTTGTCAGCGCCGGCGCTTACCTGCACGGTGCTGCCTAAGCGGTCGAGGGCGGCGCTAAACTCTTCACCCGTGTATTTCTGCGAGCCTTCGTTGAGCATGGCGGCCGTCAAAGACGCGATACCCGCCTTGGTGCGGTCGGCTTGCTCCAGGCGGTGGCCACCCCGAATCGTGAGCAGCATGGTCACCGACGGAATTTCAGTGTTGCGCGTACCCATCACGCGCAGACCATTCTTAAACTGCTCCTGCCATACGGCGGGCACCTGCACGACTGGGTTTGTGCTACTCTTGGGCTGCTGGCTGCGGTCGAAGGTGTCCTTCGCTTTCACGTAGGTCAGGCCTTTGTAGATGTCAGCCGGGGCCGTATAGCCTTCTTTGGAGATGGTGTAGTTATCAGCCTTCGCCAGCAGGTTGGGGGCCGTTTTGGGCACTACGCTCAGAATTACCGCTTTTTTACCTTTGATGTACTGGTTGTATACCCGCACGACATCGGCCTTGGTCAGCGCACGCAGACGCTTCAGTTCCTCGGTCAAACGGTTCGGGTTGCCGGTATAGGTTTGGTAAGCCGCCAGCTGCGACACTTTGCCGCTCACGCTCGCCAGGCTATTCACTACGCTGGCCTCAGTGCTCGACTTAAAGCGCTGCACCTGCTCGTCGGTTACGCCGGTCTTTTCAAACTCTGCCAGGGTCTGGCGCACCAGTACTTCCGTGCTGTCGAGACCTTTGCCAGGAAAGCTCAGGGCTGTGATGTTGAATTCGCCAGCCAGCTCCGAAGAACGGTTGGAAGCCGAAGCCTGCACCGCTTTCTGGGTCTTTACCAGGTTCTTATAAATCAACGAGTTTTTGCCCTGGCCCATGATTTCGGCCAAAGCATCGAGGGCAACTTCGTCGGGGTGGTACTGCGGCACGCTCGGGAATACCATTTGCAGCATCGGGAAGCGCACGTTGTCCTGATAGCTCACGTAGCGGTCGGCGGTGAGCTTGGGCGCAGGCAGCTTCATATTTTCCACAGCCGGTCCCCGGCCGATAGAGCCAAAATACTTCTCCACTAATTTCACTACCTCCGCCGGCTTCACGTCGCCGCCCACGGTAATAGTGGCGTTATTGGGGCCGTACCAGCGCAGGAAGAAGTTCTTGAGGTCGTTTACGTCTGAGCGGTCCAGGTCTTCCAGGTAGCCGATGGTCATCCAGGAATAAGGGTGGCCATACGGGTACAGGTTCTTGGATACGTTCTCGCCGGCCAAGCCGTAAGGGCGGTTGTCGTAGTTCTGGCCGCGCTCATTTTTTACGGTAGAGCGCTGTACCTCAAACTTTTGCTGGGTTACAGCATCGAGCAGGAAGCCCATGCGGTCGGCCTCCAGCCAGAGGGCCGTTTCGAGCTGATTGCTGGGTACGGTTTCGTAATAGTTGGTCCGGTCGCGGTTGGTAGAGCCGTTGAGCGTGCCGCCCGAAGCCGTCACGGTTTTAAAGTGCTGCTCGTCGGCTACGTTGTCGGAGCCCTGAAACATCATGTGCTCGAAGAAGTGGGCAAAGCCCGACTTGCCGATCTCTTCCCGTCCCGAACCTACGTGGTAGGTTACGTCGACGTGTACCAGCGGATCGCTGTGATCTTCGTGCACGAGCAGCGTTAAGCCATTCGGCAGCAGGTACTTCTCGTAGGGAATTACCAGCTCACTCCCTTTGCGGGTTACTTTTTCCACCAGCTTGGTGCCACCGGTTGCGGCCGCGGGCTTGGTGATTTTCTTAGGTGCCGGGGTTTGTTGGGCCACCACTGGGTTTATCGCCAGTGTGAGGCCCAGGCCCAGCAGCCAAAATGATTTTGGGGTCATAAAAAGTACTTTCTACTGCGTGTGAGAAAAAGGATGGGTGAGCAAAGACACAGTGCCGTGCCGGAAGGACGCACGTACTCTGATCCAAGATTACCTGTTTTTTACCATATTCCCCAAATGACACTATTCTGGGGGCTTTTTGCTCATAACTTTCTGTAGGCCAAGCTCTATTTCAGCCGCTTCGGATGAGCTTATTGCGTAAAAGCCGGAGCGGCGATATGCAGGCGCAGAGGCCATAATATTTTGGTGGATTGTGGCCGCTAAGAGCCGACAAGCGCGGATATGCCGGTATCTTCGCAGGCTATCTGGCGCTATGCTTTCCCTCGACCTCGACTTTCTCCGTCTCTCTTACCGGCCCGATTTACAGCTGCTTTTTCTGCGGTGGACGCGGCCCGTGTCTACCGCCGAGCATCAGCATGGCTATACGGCCGCGCTGCACCTGGCGCGTTCGGCCAGTGCGGGGCGGTGGCTGATTGATTTGCGCAGCCGGGGCCTGGCCTCGGCCGAAGAATTTTCTTGGGTTTTAACGGAGTTCCGGAGCCGAATGGGAGCGGCATTGCCGCATGTTCCGCGCCGCATTGCTTATCTGGTAACGCCTTATCATAGCGAGCTTATCCGGGAGCGCCTGGCTTTGCTGGAGCCAACTTTTCCGTTGGCCTTACAGCAGGGCGCTGTTATTCAAGTGTTTACCGAAGAGCACCCCGCGCAGCAATGGCTGCATATGGGCGGCGTCTAAGCCAAGGCCGGATTTTGCCCCCCAGCGCGGTTTTCAAACGTGTAATCCGCGCCATTTGATTGGAGTGAGGCCTAACCTTCAGCCCACCGGTAGCGCCGCTCTTTCCACTGTATGTAGCTCGGCCACAGTGTATAAGTCAGCACAGCCACCGACATCACGGATAGGTACAGCTCGTAGAGCAGCAACACCGCCAACGTTTCGCGGCGTCCGACCTGGCGCAAGGTGATGTGCAGGAATAGCGTCTGTAGCACAAGCTTGGCAGTAAACAGGCTGGCAATCAATGCGGGAGCAAGGAAGCCGGGCCAGTACAGGACCATATAAAACAGGCCGTACAAATTAAACAGCGCTGACAGCTGCCAGGGCAGGCGCGTGGCACCCTTCATCCAGCGCTTACGCTGCCTCAGCAGGTGCATGACCGTCGGCTGAGGCACTGATACGCCCAGCGTGCGCGGGTCCATGAGGTTGCGGTAGCCCCACCCCTGCCCTACGATTTGGGCAAACAACTGTAAATCCTCCGTGATGCTGAACGCCAGCGCCTCGTAGCCGCCAATTGATTCGTAAGCCTCACGGGTGACGAGCATATTGTTGCCCACAGCGGTTACGGGCTGGCCCATTTCGGTGAGCAGACGAATGATATTCAAGCCAAACAGCCAGTCGAGGCCTTGCAAACGACCAAATAAGCTGCCATCAGCCGTAGTAGCACCGGTCACTACACCTACGCCGGCGGGAGCCGCCGCCAGCATGGTCTGGACCCAGTCAGGTGCCAGGGCCATGTCGGCGTCGGTAATGAGGAAAATATCGGCGGTGGCAGCCCGGCTCAGGTGAGCCAGCACGTTGCTTTTGCCCTTGGCCGTACCCAATCGGTGCCGGATTGGAAGTAGCTTAAACTGTGGCTTATCCGCAATAAAACGCTGCACGACGCCCATGGTGTTGTCGGTAGAAGCATCGTCGCCGATCAGGATTTCGAGCTGCTCGGGTGGGTAATTGAGGCGGGTAAGGGAGGTGAGGCAGCGCTCAATAATAGCTTCCTCGTTGCGGGCGGCAATCAGAATACTCACTTTCGGACGCGCCGTACTTATGGGGGCAATGGGCTGCACGCGCAGCACGCGGAGCAGAATGAGCGCACATAAACTGAAAAACAACCCAAAGAAAACCGCAGCAATTACCATAAACGACCCTTTTAATAAAAACAGGCCGCGCTCAACTGCACAGGGCAGGAATGCGGCCGGATAGATTAAAGGAATACGGTCAGTTTTGGGGGCAGTGTTGCTGGGTAAATGCTGATTTTAATGCCTGATATTCACGTACTAATACGGAGCCGCACATCAGATGGTACTGCTTCGATTAGCTCAGCTGTCATAAAAAAGCCCCCAGCACCGCTTTACGCATGCTGGGGGGCTTTTTTATGAAGTTGAGCAGACGCTCTTACAAACGCGGATCCGTTTCCACTGGGGCGTCGTAAGCGGGAGTACCCAGTACAACGGGCTCCTTAGCCGGAATACGGACGTCATCGGCATCATCCACGCGCAGGGTGAGCAGGCCGGAGATAATCATGGAAATGCCCCCAGAATGAGGGTATAGACGGATTCGCCGTCAAATACATTCTTGGTGAAAAATCCCAGAATCAGGCCGGCTACCACCTGCGGAATCACAATAAAGAAGTTGAACACGCCCATATAATAGCCCATTTTGTTGGCCGGCAGCGCACCGGCCAGCATGGCGTAAGGCACCGACAAAATGCTGGCCCACGCCACACCTACTCCCAGCATGGAGAGCAGCAGCATATTTGGGTCCTGAATAAAATAGATCGAAATCAGCCCTAATCCGCCGGCTACCAGGCACAGCATATGCGTGAAGCGGCGGCTGGTAGCGCGAGCCAGGTAAGGAAGCAACAGGGCCGCAATGGCCGAAACGCCATTATACACGGCAAAGCAAATGCCCACCCAGTCGGCGCCTTCGTTGTAGAGCTTGGAGGTGGCATCGGTGGTGCCGTAGATGTGGCTGGTAACGGCGGGCGTGGTATAAATCCACATGGAAAACAAAGCCAGCCAGGAGAAAAACTGCACCAGCGCTAGCTGACGCATGGTTTTGGGCATGGCAAAAATGCCTGCGAATGACTCCCGCACGCCATTGAAAAAGCCAGCGTTGCGTCGTTTTTCTTCCTCAAACTCCGCCATATTTTCGGGTGGATACTCCCGCGTACGCAGCACCGTCCAGAGCACAGCCAGGAAAAAAGCCGCCCCACCCATATAAAACGCATACTTCACCGACTGCGGAATCTGGCCGGCGGGGGCAGTATTCGGTACGTCAAACCAATTGGTAAACATCCACGGTAAGGACGAGGCCACCACGGCTCCTACGCCGATAAAAAAGGTTTGAGCCGCAAAACCAGTCGTGCGCTGCTCCGAAGGCAGCAAGTCGCCAACCAAAGCGCGGAAGGGCTCCATGCTGATATTGATGCTGGAGTCCATTATCCAGAGCATACCAGCGGCCATCCACAGGGCGGTTACGTTGGGCATGGCCAGCAGCGCCAGCGAGGCCAAAATGGCCCCTATCAGGAAGAATGGCCGCCGTCGGCCCCAACGTGGGCTCCAGGTACGGTCGGAGAGGTAGCCAATAATGGGCTGCACCAGCATGCCCGTAACAGGGGCAGCCAGCCACAGAAAAGCAATGTTGTCGGCGTCGGCCCCCATCGTCTCGAAGATGCGGCTTACGTTGGCATTCTGGAGCGCAAAGCCAAACTGAATGCCCAGAAAGCCGAAGCTCATATTCCAGATTTGCCAGAAGCTCAGGCGGGGTTTGTCGCGGGCACTAGCGGTGGCTACAACGGGCTGCTTGCCATGATGGGTGGGAATTGTGGTGGGGCGTATTAGTTAGTTCAGAAACTCCTGGTTCTCCTTTCTTTGTCCTCATCACAAAGGAAAGATATTGCTACTGCTTGAGCTTAATCTCAAACACATAGGCGCTGAGCGGGGCCAAAGTCAGGTAGAGATTGTCGGTTGGAGGAGCTTCGTTGAGCAAGTCGGTATAGGTGAACTGCTGCTGCGTATTCAGGCCCATAGCCGCCATCGCTTCTTTGGGAATAAGGATGGTAGGCTGCATGGTTTTGTCGCGACTGAAGTTAACGACAATCAGTAGTTTCTGCTTGTTGGTGTAGCGCAGGAAGCTGTAGATCTGCTTTTGGTCGTACTCTTTGCTGAGGTTGTTGGCATCCTGCAACTCATAGAATGTGCCGCGCCGAATGGCGTCGGAGGTGGCCGTGAGGTTGAGCAGGCGCGAGTAGAACGCACGCAGCTGGCGCTGCTCGGCGCTGAGGCGGCCGCCGTCGAACTTGCCGCCGTTCATCCATTTCTGGTGCTCCGGCACGCCCCAATAGTCGAATATGGTGGTGCGGCCATCCTCGCTGCTGAAGCCCTCCGCGCCCCGGCCCGGCTCGCCCACTTCCTGCCCGGAGTAAATCATGACGGGCCCTGTGGCCAGCGTGGCGGATACCGTCATGGCCGGAATGGCCGTGCGGGGGTCAGTGGCAAAGTCGCGGGAGGCGATGCGCTGCTCGTCGTGGTTTTCCAGGAAGCGCAGCATATGAGAGCTAAAGCCGCGGCTTTCTTCCTTCCAGACTTTGGTGATATCGTCGGTGGTGCCTTCGCCGCGCATGAGGCGGCGCAAGCCGTCGTACAGGCCTACCTTATCGTAGAGGAAGTCGAACTTGCCCTGCGCGATGTACTGCTTGTACACTTTGGGGTCATAGGCTTCGGCAATGAACACCAGGTCGGGTTTCACCTTTTTCACCTCCGGAATTACCCAGGCCCAGAACTCGATGGGCACCATTTCGGCCATGTCGCACCGGAAGCCGTCCACATCTTTCTTTGCCCAGAAAATCAGGATGTCGCGCATCTTCTTCCACGTATCGGGTATGGGCTCGAAGTGCTTCTGACGCTCATTCTGGTAATCGACGCCGTAGTTGAGCTTGATGGTCTCGAACCAGTCATCGACGCTGGGCGTGGCCGAAAACACGTCGTTGCCGGTGACTTTGGCCGGGTTCTCCGCAAACTTCTTATCTTCTTTTGGCCCTGCTGCTGCGCCCAGCGGGTTGTAGGAAGCCGGCACGACCAAGGATTTGCCGGGCAGGTAATAGAAGTTGTTCTGGGGGCAAATCCTTTCGTTTTATCGTCTTTTTCGCCCAGGTCCACCACGCCCGCCGGCTTGGCATCCGACTTATAGGTGCGGGCTACGTGGTTGGGAATGAAGTCGATAATGAGCTTGAGCTTGTTATCGTGGGTGCGCTTCACCAGAGCTTCGAACTCCTTCATCCGGTTTTTCACGTCCACAGCCAGATCGGGGTCCACGTCGTAGTAGTCCTTGATAGCGTAGGGCGAGCCGGCGCGGCCTTTTACCACGTCAGCGTCGTCGAGCGGGATGCCGAACTTGGTGAAATCGGACATGGTAGCATGCTCGATAACGCCCGTGTACCACACGTGCGAAACACCCATATCGCGAATGGCCTGAAGCGCGGGCGCCGTGATGTCATTGAATTTGCCGGTGCCGTTTTCGGCGCTGGTGCCGTAGGGCTTGTTCACGGTCTTCTTATTGCCGAACAAGCGGGGCAGTAACTGGTAGATAACGAGTTTGTTATCCTGCGGAGTTTCGTCGGTGGTATTGGGGTCCGGCAGCGTAGTAGTATCGGTCACGGAAATGGAAGATGTCGAAGGAGAAAGCTGGAACGCGGCTAATGCCAGCGCGCAAGCGGCAATAGGTAGAAGTTTGTGCATAGAGAGGCAAGATAGGAAGATAGATAGTTGATGCTATACAACAGCCCTTGTAGCGGAGAAAGCAACTGTTATCTGATCAAATTACATCTTTGACTATCAATCATTTAGTAGTCCTGCGTGAGAGGGTGGAGCATGAGCTCATCAACTACTACATGGGGCGGCGCTTCCAAGATGTAGCGTACCGCTTGGGCTACATCGATAGGCCGGAGGTGGGTTTTCTCAGCTTCGGGTCCGTCGGGCTGAGAACCGTTGAAATACGTATCGACCAGCCCCGGATAGACGGTGCTAACCTTGACGCCATGCGGACGCATTTCCTTACGTAGGGCGCTGAGTACGGCATCCTGAGCGTATTTGCTGGCGCCATAAGCTACACCGGTGGCAAAGGTGCGCTTTGAGACATCGGAGGCGATGCCCACAATATGACCGTGGCCTTGCAGCTTAAAGTGAGGCGCGGCCGCTTTGCACACCAGAAAAGTACCCTTCACATTTACGCTGAAGATGCGGTCCCACTCAGCAGCATCCACGTCTTCGAGCAGGTCGAAGCTGCCGACGCCCGCGTTGCAGATAATCATATCGAGGCGGCCGTAGTGGCGCAGGGCCACTTCCACGATGTTCTGGGCATCGTCCTCATCCGATATGTCGGCGGGCACGGCCAGGCCGTTGATTTTGTGGGCGACATCGAGCAGATCGTCGGCAGAGCGGGCCACGCACACCACTTTTGCCCCCTGCATGGCCAGCAGCAACGCAATAGCCCGGCCGATGCCCCGGCTGGCCCCCGTGACGATGGCAACTTTATCGGTGAGGTCGGTCATATCGTTCTGTTAGGTTTAGCTCGCAGAAGGCGCCTGAGACAAAGGCTATTGTTGTAACCTCTTGACCTTTCGCAATATGGGAGTTTCAAGATACAGATCATTAAGCTATATTCTTAGCTATCAATCATATAAATCTCAGCGTCCTCTGCGGGCTAAAAACATCAGAACTTACCGCTTCAACTCCAGCACCCAAGCCGTCTGGGCCGGAATACGCAGCGTTTTCAAGTCTGGTATAGTAGCCCCCGAAACCACGTTGGTTGCGGAGGTAAAACCGGTCAGGCGCTCGGCAAAACGCCCCCCAGCCACGGTTTTATCCTGCTTGTTGGCGTTCATCATCACCATGATTGTTTCGCCCTTATCGTTGTAGCGGAAGTAGGTGTACACGCCATCCTCCGGGATGTAGTGCATGAGCTTACCGCTGTGCAAAGCCGGGTGGGCCTTACGGTAGTTGGCCAGCTTGCTTACCAGCGTAAACACCTCTTGCTCAGGCGCTGTGCGGCCGGCGGCCGTGAATTTATTCACATTATCCCCGGAAAGCCCCCGGAAAGTCGGCGCGCACGAGGCCGTCGGGGTTGGAGAAGTTTTTCATCAGAATCTCAGTGCCGTAATACAGCTGCGGAATGCCGCGACAGGTAAGCAGCCAGGTCAGAGCCATTTTCTGCTTGCTCACGTCTTCGCCCAGCACCGAGAAGATTCGGCTCAGGTCGTGGTTGTCGAGAAAGACCACATTGCGGTTCGGATTCTCATACAGCCAGTCGCTCTGTAGCGTGTAGTAGATCTTGGAAATGCCCTCCGACCAGCCGGCCTCCTTGTTCAGCGCATCCTGAATGGCATAATACAGCATGAAGTCAGTGACGCCGTTCAGGTTGCTCTTGAAGCCATTGACGGCCGGAAAAGCATTGCGCGACCAGTAGGCTTGCTGGGCTACGCCTTCGGCGGCTTGCACCCAGGTTTCGCCAAACATGCCCAGCTGCGGGTACTCGTCCTGAATGGCTTTACCCCATTTCATCAAAAAGCCAGGCTCCGAATAAGGGTATGTGTCGATGCGGTAGCCGTCGAGGCCGGTGTACTCTACCCACCACAGGAAGTTCTGGATGAGGTAGGTGGCCACCAGCGGATTTTCCTGGGCCGGATCGGGCATGGTGGTGTCAAACCAAGTGGTATTGAACAGCTTGCGGTCCTCGGCCGACGCGTAGGGGTCGTTCACGGTGCCGTCGCGGTAGTTACCGCGCGTGAAAGTGGGCCACTGATGAAACCAGTCTTTGGCCGGCTGGTCCAGGTAGAGGTAGTTTTTGCTGCCCATGTGGTTGAGCACCACATCATGAATCACCTTCAGGCCGTTGCGGTGGGCATTGCGCACGAAGTTCACGTAGTCTTCATTGGTGCCGTAGCGGGGGTCCACGGCGTAGTAGTCGGTGAGGGCATAGCCGTGGTAGCTGGCCTTGGGCATGTCATTCTCGACGATGGGCGTGGGCCAGATAGCCGTGACGCCCAGTTCTTTAAGGTAATCGAAGTGGTCTTCGATACCTTTTAGGTCGCCGCCGTGGCGGGCGTACATAGAGTCGCGCGACACGCGGTTTACCATGGTGCCTTTCACCACGTCATTCTTGGGGTCGCCGTTGGCAAAGCGGTCGGGCATGAGCAGGTACACGAAGTCGGCGCTGGTAACGCCTTGTACACGACCAGCTTCGGTGCTGCGGGCGCGCAGCTCGTACTCGTATTTAATCTTTCTCTCGCCCTGAAACTCCAGTGGTAGCTTGCCCGGCTTGGTGTTGGCACTTATGGTCAGATTAACGAGCAGATAGTTCGGATTCTCCAGCTTTTGGGTGCCATCCAGAGTCACGCCGTCGTACTTCAAACTTACTTTGCTGGCGCCGATTTTGGGGCCATATACCAGCAGCTGCAGCTTCGGATTCTTCATGCCCACCCACCAAAACGTGGGGTCGATGCGGGTGATGGGGCCAGCTTTTTTCTTCGATTCAGTGGTTGAGGCTACCTCGGGCCCGGCGATGGCAGCGGCTGAGGTAGCTGCCAGCAAACCAGAGGTGAGCAGAAGCAAAACGCGAATAAATTTCATATGGTTGGCAGGAATAGGCGTGAGTGGGGCAGCAAGGTAAGCACATTCGGAAAGTACGCTAGTGCTAGCGGCTGTCCTTATGGGCACTATTAAGGTAAGAAAAAAGCCCCCACCTGGGCTGGGGGGCTTTTTTGAGTTCTCTAAAACGCTGTGCTCCTGTGGGGTAGCTGGCCCCGGGAAGCATTCCTAATCCCGCGGTCGGGTATTGGGTACTACCTTCTGTTTATGAGCCGGTCAGGAAGACAACTTCCTGCCAGAGCCCTGCTCACCATGCCAACTCTTTCTGCCCGTCTCCGTTTGCTATTTCTACCTGCTTCGTTGGGCATTAACTTATTCTTTACCCTTACTACTCAACACTATGGCTACCGAAACCACCGACCCCATCGACACGCTGCATGAACTGCTGCTCTTCGTAAACGACCGAATCGAAGGCTACAAAAGAGCGGTAGAGGAAACCAAGGACCACGAGCTGCAAGGCTATTATAAACAGCTGGTGAGTCAGAGCCAGCAGTTTGCCAGTGAGCTGAACGGTCATCTACGCAAGCTGGGCGGCGAGCCCGAAACCGGCACCACGCTCAAGGGCAAATTCTACCGCGGCTGGATGGACGCCAAAGCCCTCATCACCGGCTCCGACGAGAAAGCCATTCTGGGCTCCAACGTGTACGGCGAAGAATGGGCCCTGAAAGCTTACCAGGATGCCCTCGACGACAAAACCCTGCCCGCTGCCATCCGTACGGCGGTGGAGCGCCAACTGCATATTTCGGAAAAGACCCACAAAAAGCTCAAAAAGCTAGAGCACAGTCACTCCTAAATCATATCATCCTCCCGATCCTGCCTTACCAGCGGGAGCCGAACAATTGGTTCGGCTCCCGCTTTTTTTGAAACGAAATGCTGACCTTGGCCGCCGCTAAGGCCGAGCTTGGCCCGCCCCCTACCATTTCATTCCGATTTTCCCCTTATGGCATTCAAATTCAACCCGTACACGCCCGCCCCCGAATTTGCCCCCCAGGCCGCGTATTTCTCTATGGAGTTTGGTCTGGACCAAGCCCTTAAAACCTACTCCGGTGGCCTTGGCTTCCTGGCCGGCTCCCACATGCGCTCGGCCTATGAGCTGAAGCAGAACCTGGTTGGCATCGGCATTCTATGGTCGTTCGGCTACTACGACCAAGGCCGCAACGAGGACCAAACCATGCGCGCCGACTTCCGCCAGAAGCATTATTCCTTCCTGGAAGACACCGGCCTCGTGTTTCCCATCATTATTCACGATGTAGAAGTGAAAGTGAAGGCCATGTATTTGGCCCCGACACCTTCGGCACGGCGCCCATGTTCTTCCTCACCACCGATATTCCGGAGAACGACTTCATCTCACGCACCATTTCCCATCACCTCTACGACGCCGATACGGCCGCCCGCGTGGCCCAGTCCATTCTGCTGGGTGTGGGCGGCGGCAAGCTGCTGGATGAGCTAGGCGTGAAGGTTGACACCTATCACCTTAATGAAGGTCATGGTCTGCCGCTGGCTTTTTACCTCTACGACAAGCACGGCCGCAAGCTGGAAGAAGTACAGAAGCGCTTAGTATTCACCACGCACACGCCCGAGCTGGCCGGCAACGAGGAGCACGACATGAAGCTGCTCGCCAAAATGAGCTTTTTCGGTAACGTGCCCGCCGAGGAAGTAACCCGCGTGGCCGGCGTAGAAAATGACCGCCTGAACTACACGCTGACGGCTCTGCGCTTCTCGCGCAAAGCCAATGCCGTATCGAAAGTGCACGGCATTGTGGCCAATCAGATGTGGGGCGAAAATGCCGGCATCTGCCCTATCATTCCCATCACCAACTCCCAAAACGGCACTTACTGGCGCGACCAGGAGCTGCATGAGGCCTTGGCCGCCAACGACGACGTGGCACTGAAAGCCCGTAAGCGCGAGCTGAAAAAGCAGCTGTTTGACATCGTAGCCGACCAAACCGGCACCTTGCTCGACCCCGACGCGCTGACGGTGGTGTGGGCCCGGCGCTTTGCCGGCTACAAGCGCGCCGACCTGATTCTGCGTCACTTTGAGCGCTTTAAGAAGCTGGTTTCCAATCCTGATCGGCCGGTGCAGGTGATTTGGGCCGGCAAGCCGTATCCGAAAGACTACGGCGCCATCAACCTCTTCAACGACATCATCCGACAAACCCGCCCGTTCAAAAACTGCGCGGTGCTCACCGGCTACGAGCTGGCTTTATCCGCGGCTATGAAGAAGGGCTCGGATATCTGGCTGAACACGCCCCGCTTCCCCCGTGAGGCATCGGGTACCAGCGGCATGACGGCCGCCATGAACGCCAGCGCCAGCCTCAGCATCGCCGACGGCTGGATACCGGAGTTTGTGCGCCACGGCGAAAACGGCTTTATCATCCCCCACGCCGAGCTCAACCGCCCCGAGCACGACAAGGACGACTTCGAAGCCGACAGCCTGCTGACGGTATTGGAAAATGAAATAGTGCCCCTCTACTACGACCAGCCCAAGAAATTTCTGGAAGTAGTAAAAACTGGTATGCGCGAAGTTGAACCCACGTTCGAATCGCACCGCATGGCTACGGAGTACTACGAGTTGATGTACAAAGCGTAATTCATCGATGCTTGACAAAAAAGCCCCCCAGAACTAATCTGGGGGCTTTTTTCACATAAGGCTGTCATGCAGAGCGCAGCGAAGCATGACCGTCTATTGAATTCGATTTTGCGCCTTGCTGTGACTAGCTCGCTTGATCTGCAGTTTGAATAACCGTTTGCAATACAGCCCATACATTATTCGCCAGAATTTTATGTCCCTCCGCATTGGGGTGTACGCCATCCGGCAGATTCAGGGCGCGCACGCCGAGCACATTTTGCAGCAGAAACGGCACAAAGGCCACGCTGTTTTTGTCGGCCAGCGTGCGGAAAGACGCTTTGAATTCGGCGGCGTAGCGGCCGTATTGGTGGCTGCCAAAGGCACTTAAGTCGAAGGGAAACTCCAGGCCCACCAGCACGATCTTGGCCTCGGGGTACTTAAGCTTCACAGCGTCCATTATTTCCTGCAAGTTCTGGGTGGTTTCGCGAACCGGAATGCCGCGCAGACCATCATTCGCGCCCAACGCCAGCACAAACACATCGACGGGCTGGCGGGCCAGCACGCTGGCTACGCGGTGCCGGCCACCCGCCGTGGTATCGCCACTCACGCCATAGTTCAGCGCTTTATAAGGCAGCTTCAACGTATCAAGGCGCTGCTGAATCAGGGCGGGGAAAGCTTCGCTGGCGCGTAGTTGGTAGCCAGCCGTGAGGCTATCACCGAAGAAGATAATGTTTTGCATACAACCGGGTTAAGGCGCTGATTACTTGAGCGTTTGCACCACTGCCCGCTATTGGCTGGGGGCTTTTTACAGCTTAGCAAAATGCTTAGACACCAGGCGCAGGCCCGAATCGGTGCACAGGCCCCGCATGTAATAGAAGAACCCGCTACGCATCACTTCTGAGCGGGTGTATTGGTCGGGAGGGAAAAGCTCATGGTTTAAAGCCATATTCAGCATCTCCATTAATATCTTGGTTACCAGCCCAATATCAATATCGTGGCGCAGCTGCTGCTGAATTACTCCTTCCTGTATGAGGTCGCGGAGCATCAGAAAGCCGTAGTTTTTCAAATGATCTTGCATCATATTCCAGGCTTTGGGATGCAGGTGCTGAACCTCGAGCAGGGAACTGCCCGTCACCTTACTGATCTCATTATAGCCGTGCGTACACACTGCTAATAGACGCTCGATGGGTGTCGAGAAATTAGCGAACAATTCCTGGTGCTCCTGTTTTTGCCGCTCCAAATCGTAGGCCATGGCCTGCACGACTAAGTCGTTTTTGTCGCGAAACATGCCATAGAAAGTAGCTGGTGCTACGTGCAGAGCCTCTATCAACTCGCTTTCCGATAATCGGGTGACGCCGTAGCGGGCAAACACTAACTGGGCCTCTTTTAGCAGATTGCTCTTAAAAGTCTGTAACATACTATAGCCACAGGAAAAGCGCGCAATACGCGCGCATTCCTTCATTAACAAGATGATTTCTAATTTTTTATCCTTCTATTTCACCAACCCTAATCCGAAGAAGAATAGTAGCTGCAATAGGTACACAAACGGCACGAGTGCATTACGTTTAGTGAACTGTGTGCGGTTGAAATAAATCTGTAAAATAAATGAAATGATAAACCAGCCCTTAAAATTGAGTAGCGGAATCAGGTCGTATTGCCATTGCCAGAAATCCAGCGGGCCGGCCATGGGCTCAATACAGGCATCGAGGCCCACCATAAGCAGAGCGGCCACCACTGCACGTCCAATGCTAGGCAGCGGCAGGTAACGGGCCAACACGCCAGTGCAATACGTTAATATCCACCAGTTTACGCCAATCAGCAGCGGCACGCCCAATACCTTTATGCCTAGCGTATCGCCGTAGGTATACTGCCCAAATATGTAGCCCGTGTTGATGCCCACCACTTCCACAAAAAAGCCCACCACCATCACTACCAAGCTAAACCAGATAAATGTGGGGCTATGGTCGGGGTGAAAAGCCAGCAGCAACGCCGCTGTCAGTATTAAGTTGAGAGGCGTGAACTGCAGGAAAAAGCTGGGATCCTGGGAAAGCGCCAAGCCCAGAAAGCCCGTGACGTGAAACAGGAGCAGAATGCCCTGAGCTATGCGCAAACGGCGTTGCCCTGGATCGGTGCCCGTAGGCGGCGCGATGGGCAAGCTTTGCGTGGATTCGGAAAAAGACACAGAGGAAGATATTATCAATTAAAACCTAATAGCGGCGATTGGCAGGCCTTGGTTGTGTAGTAGAAGCAGAAACAATGCGTACTGCTTCCATCAGCCCTTGATTAGCTCAGCAGCTATTTTGGCTGAGAGCAAACAAAGCGGAATGCCGCCGCCGGGGTGCACGCTGCCGCCGCAAAAGTACAAGCCCTCCAGTTGGCGTGAAAAGTTAGGATGACGCAGAAAAGCGGCCAGCGCATTATTGGAGCTGCTGCCGTACAAAGCGCCCCCAAAAGATGACGTGCGCTCCTCAATTCCACGCGGGTCCCAGACCCGCTCGGCCCGAATGAGAGGTTCTACGGCAACGCCCAAGGTGCGGGTTATTTTATCAAGCACAGCCTGGCGAGTTTGAGCAATAAGCGCATCCCAATCTTGCCCTTGGTGGTGAGGTACATTCACCATCACAAACCAGTTTTCATGGCCGGCGGGGGCGTCGGGGGGCGTTTTTTTGGACGTCACGTTCACGTACACCGTCGGGTCGGCGCTGACGGTTTTGTGCTCGAAAATGGCTTTAAATTCCTGCTGATAATCCTGGGAGAAGAAGATGTTGTGCAGGTCCAACTCGGCAAACTCGTGGGCGATTCCCCAGTAAAAAATAAGGGCCGAGGAAGAGCGCGGCTGGCTGAGCGTGCGCTCGGGCGCGGGCTGCTTCGGTAGCAGCCGGCGATACGTCGGCACCACATCCATATTGCTGATTACCAGGCCGAAGTCGTACACATCCTGGGGCGTACGCACGCCGGTAACGCGGCCCGTGGCAGTCAGAATTTCCTCTACGGGCTCATTGTAGCGAAACTCCACTCCCAACTCTTCGGCCAGCCCCACGAGGCTTTGGGCAATGCTATAAATGCCCCCACGGGATAAAAAGCCCCAATTCCGTGCTCCAGATGCGGAATCAGGCTAAGGGTGGCGGGCGCCTGATAAGGGTCGGAGCCGTTGTAGGTGGCGAAGCGGTCAAAAAGCTGCACCAGGCGCGGGTCGTTGAAGGCCTTGGCGTGGCGCTGGTGCATGGTGCCCGTAAGGCCCAGCCCCGGCAGCGCCGCTACCGCCCGCAGCACTTCGGGGCTGAGATACGTAGCGGCTTTGTGCAGCGATTTATGCAGAAATGTACTTTCCGTGGCCTCGTAGGCAGAGGCGCTGCGGCGCAGAAAGCTCAGTACGTCGGCAGCCGGCACACCCATTTTTTCTTCTACTTCGGCGGCAAACCTTTCTTCATCGGCCCAGGCTTTCAGGCGCGTGCCGTCGGCAAAAAAGTAGTGCGTAATGGGGTCGAGGCGCTCGTAGCGAAAGTGGTCCTGCGGGTCGCGGCCAGCTAGCCGAAACAGGTCGTCGACGAGTTGGGGCAAGGTGAACAGCGACGGACCAGCATCGAAACGGTAGGCGCCGGGCAGTTCAAACTGGTACATTTTGCCCCCAAACGACTCCTGGGCCTCAAATACCGTGACGGCATGCCCCTTGAGCGCCAGTCGCACGGCTGTAGCAATACCGGCAATGCCCGCCCCGATAATGGCAGCGGGTTGCTTGAGAGAAGAAGCGGAGGTGCGCTTTTTTATGCTGGTTTGCTTCACGCCAATTGGGTGTGTACGTAGCCCTGATGGGCCTAAAAATAGCTGTTCAGCAGCACGCTCCGCCTACGTTGGCGGGGCACGCTGCTGAACTCTACCGCTACTGCACCAGAATTGTTGGTGAGCAGAACTAAATACACCCATCTTAACTCAACACTCTGGCCTTTGGGTTCACCAAAGTGCATCTGGTGGCGCACAAAGTCGGCTGGGGGCTTTTTTACTCTGCTGAAGCATTTTGCGGCTGGGCAGTGGATCGGGCGTTCTGGCCCTCACCGTACACCGTAGCCGAACCGAACGTATAAAAAGCCTCCCAGTCGACGCCCTGTGGGTCCGTAATCCAGCTTTTCTCCGATTTGGCGTAGCAGCAGGTGCACTTGCCTTCTTCGCGGACAGCGGCCTTGGCATTTTTGAGGCGACCATATACTTCGGCTAACTCCTCGGGACTTTCGGCTTGAATGCCAAGGTGCTCAATGCCAGCATTCTCGGGGTGGAGTGAAATAGCGAAGTTGATGCGTGGATCTTCGAGCATCCACTTGGCGTAATCTTCCTTCAACACGGTGGGCGCCGTGCCAAAAAGCGCTGTGTAGAAGGCTACCGATTCAGTGAGGTCTTTGATGCGGACGTTGACGTGGAAGCGTTTCATGGTCGGTTTATGTGGGGTTAGAGGTTAAATTCCCCGTCATGACGACCAGCCCGCTCAAAAGACGCAGACTTTTTTACTTTTTTTCTAACGTCTGTTTGTAGGTCTGCAAGGAGCCACAATCACTCCGAATCGCGAATCCCAGCAAGTGCCCCTGCGCATCCGTTTCGAGCAAACAGCACTCAGTAAATAAGTCCCGTAGCATCTCCCGCCCCCGCTGAATCCGCGACTTCGTGGCCGACAAGCCCAGGCCTAGCTGCCGGGCAATATCCTGCTGCTTAACGCCTTCCACATCAGCTAGGCGCAGGGGCTCGGCATAAGCCGGAGGCAGCAGCTGAATCATTGGCAGAATGTAATCTGCGGCTTCCTGATAGGCTTCGCTTTCCGATTCGGCTTCTACATCAAAGCCTTCATCCAGCGGCCGCAGCCGACGGTTTTTGCGTGCGGCGTCCACAATGGCATTATGGGCAATTTGAAACAGCCACGAGCGGATATTGGCCACCCCGGAGCGGGCCTGACAGAAGCCGTACACTTTCAGCAATACATCCTGCAATAAGTCAGCGGCTTGCGCCTCATCGGGCACACGTTTGCGGATGTAGTTGCGGAGCGCATCCTTATGCGCCAGCCAGAGAGCAGGTACGTCGCAATTCATAGCAGCCAGGAATTAGGAAGGAGTACTAGTAGACAAAAAGTGCTGAATCTCAGTCACGGTGGCCCGGGCCGAACGCCCCACACCAATTAGCGTGGCGGAGGCAAAGCCCGTCCAGCTGCCATAACCTACCAGCCACAGCCCCGGCAGCGCGGTGGCCTGGGTGCCTTCGGTAGCCACGCGCCCATCGGGCTGCAGCACGCCCAGCGGCGCCAGAAACGCCAGCGCCGGGCGGAAACCGGTGCACCAGATCACAGCATCGAAAGCTTCGGCTTCGCCGGTAGACCAGATAACGCCACTCGGGGTGAATCGAACAAACGGCCGCACTGCCTGCAGCACTCCCCGTTTTCGGGCCTCTTTGACCGGATCAACCATTACCACGTCCCCTAAGGAAGGAGCGGGCGCTGCTGCGGCCCCGCCCTGGGCTTGGTAGCGCTGGGTGGCCTGCGTGAACAATACCCGGCCGTCTACGTCGTCCGGCAGAAATCGGGGCTCATACTCTGTCACCCACTTGGTTTGGGCAACCTGCGAGACTTCGGCTAAGATTTGCGCACCCGAGTTGCCGCCACCTACCACCATCACCCGCTTTCCGGCAAAAGGCGCTGGTGTGTGGTAGTGGGCCGAGTGCAGTTGCAGCCCACGAAAATCTGACTGCCCCTGACAGCTCGGAATGTAAGGGTTAGACCACGATCCGGTGGCACAGACCACTGCCCGCGTGTGCCAGGTGTCCTTATCAGTTTCTACTGCAAACCCTTCTGCGTCGCGTCGCACGGCAATTACCCGCACCGGGCGATGTACCGGCAGCTCATAGCGTTGCTCGTACTGAGTCAGGTAATCAATTACAGCGTCGCGGGTAGGATAGCTGTTATCAGCGGGGCGCGGCATCAGCCAGCCCGGCAGCGAACTGACGTCGGCCGGCGAAAACAGCCGCAGCGAGTCCCAGCCGTGGGGCCAAGCACCGCCTGGCTGCGGCTGGTCGTCGAGCAGTACAAATGAGTAGCCGGTTCGGCGCAGATAATAGCCCACCGACAGGCCGCTCTGCCCTGCTCCAATTACCAGTACGTCGCGAAAAAGTGGGTCCATAGAGGGTTACTGAATACTATTGCTTAGCTGAAATAGCGCTGCGTGAAATCCTGAGCGTACGTTTTCACCTGGTCGCGCACGGCCCGAAACTGGTTCAGGATTTCCTCAGGAGTGCCGGTGGCTTTGGCAGGGTCGGGGAAGTTGTGGTGCAGCGTAGTGGCGGAAGATGGAAACACCGGGCAAGCCTCGCGGGCGTTGTCGCAGACGGTGATGACGTAGTCGAACGGCACGTCCGCGTACTCGTCTACATAGTTGCTGGTGTGGTGGCTGATATCCACGCCATCTTCCTGCATCACCTGAATGGCTTTGGGATTGACGCCGTGCGTTTCGATACCGGCACTGTACACGTTGGCTTGCTCGCCCAGATACTTGGTCAGGTAGCCGTGCATGAGTTGACTACGGCAGGAATTGCCGGTGCACAGCACCAGCACGTTTTTCTTATCAGGCATCGTGGCTTTGGTTGAAATAGAACAAATAAACTACTGATATTCAGCCTACTTGGCGAGTTGAAAAATACGGAAGGCCCCGCGCGCGACCAGCGCGAATACCACAAGTCCGATGAGTAGATCGGGCCAGGCAGAGCCAGTAACATACACGAGCCCGCCAGCCACGATTACCCCCATGTTGGCAATTACATCGTTGGAAGTAAACACTTGGCTGGCTTGCATATGCACCTGCTGGCTGCGCGACTTTTGTAGCAGGTACAGCGAGGCCGAGTTGCCCACCAGCGCCAGCGCCGAGATGCCCATCATTAAGCCAAAGTCCGGCTCTTGCTCCCCGACTGCGAAGCGTCGCAGGACCTCGACCAACCCACCCACGGCTAGGGCGAGCTGAAAATATCCGCTGAGCTTGGCCACCCGTTTTTGCGTGCTTACAATCCGGCTGACAGCGTACAAGGCCAAGCCATATACCAGTGCATCGGCCAGCATATCAAGGGCGTCGGCCAGCAAGCCTATGGAGTGGGCCAGAAAGCCCGTCAGGGCTTCCAGCACAAAAAAGAAGAAGTTGATGCCCAACACCGTCCAAAGCAACCGTCGGTCAGCGGGCGCGTCTTCGGTCAGCTCGGCTAGGCCGGCGTCGGCCGTCGCGATTAGTGTGCTGTTTAACCGAAGCCCTTCCAACGTCTTAGCCAAAGGCTCCACGGCGCCAGTGTGAAAAATGGTCAGTTGCCGGCCCGGCAAGTCAAAGTGTAGCCCTTCCACGGCTTCATTTCCCACGAGCTTCATCCGAATGAGCTGCTCTTCGGCGGAACAGTCCATGTTGGCGATGTGGAATATGGATTTGTTCATTGCGAATGGTGAAAAATCTTCTGCTCCGCAACACGAACATTAAGCTTGCGGGGCTACCGTTCGGCCGGCGTACCAGCGGCGGCGAAACCAAAACGCCACATTAACCAGCGCAATCAGGGCCGGCACCTCAATCAGCGGGCCGATGACACCGGCAAATGCCTGGCCTGAGTTCAGGCCAAATACACCGATGGCCACGGCAATAGCCAGCTCAAAATTGTTGCCGGTGGCAGTGAAGGCGATGGAAGCATTTTCGGCATAATCGGCCCCCAGCCACTTGCCGGCCGCAAAGCTGACGACGAACATAATGCCGAAGTACAAAGCCAACGGTAGCGCTATGCGCAGCACATCCAGCGGAATCCGCACGATCAGCTCGCCCTTCAAACTGAACATGACCACAATAGTCAGCAGCAAGGCAATCAAGGTAATCGGGCTGATGGCGGGGATAAATACCTGCTCATACCAGGCGTCACCCTTAAGGCGACGCAGTATCAGGCGCGATAAAAAGCCCCCAGAAACGGAATTCCCAGATACACGAGCACGCTCTGGGCAATATCCCAGATGCCGATGTTTACGGCGTAGCCTCTCAGGCCGAAATACGGCGGCAGCACGGTGATAAACAGCCAGGCCAGCACGGAGTAGAAAAGCACCTGAAAAATGGAGTTCAGCGCCACCAGTCCGGCGGCGTACTCGCGGCTGCCATCGGCTAAGTCGTTCCACACCAGCACCATGGCAATGCAGCGGGCAATACCAATCAGAATCAGGCCCATCATGTATTCCGGCTTATCGGGCAGTAGCCAGATGGCCAGAAAAAACATGAGCAGCGGCCCCACCAGCCAGTTCAGCACCAGCGACAGCCCGATGATGCGGGTGTTCTTAAAAACCGTGGGCAGTTGCTCGTACTTTACCTTAGCCAGGGGCGGATACATCATCAGAATGAGGCCAATGGCAATGGGCACATTCACGGTACCAACCGTAAAGTAATCGACGGCCCGCTCCACGCCCGGCACGAAGTAGCCCAAGGCCACACCCAGACCCATGGCCAGGAATATCCAAAGCGTCAGTCCTCTATCGAGGCCGGAGAGCTTTTTTTGGGCTATGGCCTCGGGCGGTGGACTCGGATGAATCGGGTGAGTTGGGGTCATGGGGTGACGCTAAGCAGAAGTTTAAAAAAGCCCCCAGAGTCAGCCGGCTACAAGCGAACAAGCAGAAGCTGGAGTAAGCTAACACAGATACCGCCTTAGCAGCAACCGCCGCCGGGCGCGCAGCAGGAGCCGGCTACTTGCAGTTGGGGCAGCGCAAACTGCTGGGCCGCCGGAATACCGCAGGCATCCTGAGCCAGGCAAGCAGTCTGTTTGGCCGTCAGAATAAAATCCTGGCCATCGAATGTCAACCCGAACTTGCCAATGGTATCCTGCTGATACTCCACTTCGATATCCAGATCGTCGCGGCCCAGAATCTTCTCCGAGAGGTTGAGAATGTGCAGAAACTTCTGCGGCGCGAGTCGGTGGTCGTAGTCGCCGGCTTCCCAGAGCTGGAAGTTCGCCACCGTTTCCTTGCGCTCTACACCGCCGCAATCAATAAAATGCTTGGTTACCAAACCCACTTCCGTCACGTGGAAATGCGAGGGGAGATATTCACCGTTGGGCAGACGGAAATTAATAGCCTCCAGCCCTGTCAAAGACTGCTTCATTTCAGAGATTTTCATGTTTTCTTACTTTGTGAGGTGAAAAATACTAGCAGGCGCACCCATCTTCCGGTCCGCATGCGGCGCCGGTGGTAGCCTCATTAAAAAAGCCGGTAAACTGCTGATGTACCTGTTGCAGCAGGGCAGTATTTAGGCAGTAGCAAACGGTCAGTCCGTCAATCTCGCCCCGAATGAGGTCCAGGGCCTTCAGCTCCTGCAAGTGCTGGGAAACCGTGGTGCGCGAAAGTGGCAGCTCCGCCGCGATGTCGCCGGAAATGCAGGTTCTTTTGGAGGCCAGCAACTGAATAATAGCCACCCGCGCCGGGTGAGCCAGGGCTTTGGCCACGCGGGCCAGCTGTTGCTGCTCCTCGGTAAAGGCGGTGGTTTTGGCGTAGGTCATACACTAACTATGAAGTATAACGTAAATATACGACATAGTATGACATATGTTTACGACACAGATAATTTTTATCTACGAGGTGATGCGCTTAGCCTTGGTCAGAGCTGTAAAAACAGCGTTGCCTTACTCTACCGCCAGCACTAAACCCTTCAGGTACTCGCCTTCGGGATGGAACAAGCTTACCGGATGGTCGGCGGGCTGGGTGAGATGATGGAGCACCCGCACCTGCCGGCCAGCCTCGATAGCGGCAGCCAACACGGCACCCTGAAACAGCTCACGGCTAACTACCTGCGAGCAGCTGAAGGTGAATAAAATGCCCCCCGGCGCGATGCGGCGTAGGCCGGCCGCGTTCAGGCGCTTGTAGCCCATCAGGGCATTGTGCCGGGCTGAGAGGTGCTTAGCGAAGGCCGGCGGATCGAGCACGATAAGGTCGTACTGCTCTTCGCTGGCTTTCATAAACGTGAACACATCCTGGGCATAGGCCGCGTGCTTGTCTTCCAGGCCGGTGAGGGCCGCGTTGCGTTCAGTTAGCTCGATGGCGCGCTTGGAGCTGTCCACGGAGTGCACCAGCGTAGCGCCGGCTTGCAGGGCGTACACCGAAAAGCCCCCGTGTAGCAAAACGTGTTCAGCACGCGGCGGCCGGCGGAGTAGCGGGCCAGCAGATCGCGGTTGTCGCGCTGATCGATGAAAAAGCCGGTTTTCTGGCCGGTTTCCCAATCAACGGCAAATGGGTGAGCATTTTCGTGTACCAGATGCTCGGTGCCGGTGGAAGAACCCAGCAAGTAGCCGTTCTGCGCGTCGGGGGCGGCTTTTGCGGGTACGGTTTCAGCGCTTTTATCGTAGATGGCCCGTAGCTTATCACCCAGCACGGCTTTTAAAGCTTCCGCAATTTGCGGGCGGGCCAGATACATACCGGCGCTGTGCGCTTGCAATACGGCCACGTCGCCGTACACGTCCACAATCAGACCCGGCAGGCCGTCGCCCTCGGCATGGATCAGGCGGTAAACGTCGGTAGCATGGCTGTCGGCCGACTGGGGGCTTTTTTCCTAGTTGGCTGCTCCGCATTTGTTTTCTGCGTTGTCAGGCCTAAGCGCTGGCGCAACTGGTAGGCGTTGCGCAGCTTTCCCTGCCAAAAGGCGGCATCTGGTTCTGTAGCCTCCGGGCCAAAACCCAGCATACGCACGGCAATGGAGCCCGGCGCATAATGGCCCATGCCCAGCTGTTCGCCGTTGGAGGCCTGTACAATCACCACCTCACCTTCCTGCGGCTGGCCCTGCATACGGGCAATAGCCCCCGAAAACACCCATGGGTGCAGGCGGCGTAAGGATTGATCTTTACCAGGTTTGAGGGTGACGATGGCGGGCATAGCGGCAAGGAATAAAAGGGAACTGGGGAGCAAAAGTACGCCAATCCGCGCCCCTCACCGAAACAGCCGACGATAAATAGGCCGGCGCCACGCAAACTGCGCCCACATCACCGGATAGAGCAGCGCATCCAGCACCGGCGAAACCGTTCGGTATTCTACGGCATCGATGATATCAGTGCCGCCATCGGGGCTGGGCTGCATCAGGTGGCGATGGCGCCAGAAGCGCAATGGGCCGGGGAGCTTTTGGCCCTCATCCACGAAAAAATGAGTGCCGTTGGGCAGTACGCCATCATCGGTAATCAGGCTGGTCCAGCTCTGGCTAATGGGTCCTACCACTAATTCAATCTCCACCTGGTCGCCGCGGCGGCTGCCGTCGAAGCGGTGCAGGCGCATTCGGGGAAAGGCGGCGCCAGCTGCATGAATAGCTCCCGGGTGAAGCCGGCCATGACCTGAGCCGGCGACTGGGCTACGTGGGTGCGGAGAGTAAGGTGCATAGCATCAAACAGGTAGCTGCGCGGTTAGTTGTCTTGCAGCTTTACCAGTAAGATTAGTGTTAGTTTTTTATGCAAAAAAAGTATGTATTTTAGAGCGCACAAAGATGTAGTTTGCATATGAGATTATCATTAAAATCACAGTCACAATTAAATTAAAGCCACTTAAATGCAAAAATACTTTATCACTAAAAATCATCGGCTTATTGACATAGCTTTCTTATTAGCAGCCACAATTTCGTTACAAATTTATTTTTTGTTTGACCTAGGGTTTTATAGTGATGACTGGGCATTCTTGGGAGTATTATCAAATATTAAATCGAGCGGATTATTGACGTTCATATACGATTTTTTTATAATATATAAAGACATACTTATAACTCGCCCCATCCAAGTCATACAATTGTCTTCATTATATTGGTTTTTTGACACATCGCCGCTTGGCTATCATATTAGTAATTTGTTTTTCTTATCCCTTTTAGTTATATATTTTTACTTAAGTTTAAACAAATTAAATGCTCCGCGTATTGCAGCGTTCACAATACCTCTTATATACACTTTATTACCTCATTACTCTACAACTAGAATGTGGGTAGCAAGTTTTACTATTAATGTTAGTACATGCTTTTTCTTTATTAACATATATGCTAATATGAAATATATAGAATCATTAGAAAAAGGCAAGAGTAGCTGGCAATGGCTATTGACAAGCTTAGCTAGCCTAGCAATTTCAATATTGGCGTATGAAGTTATAGTACCACTATTCGTGTTGAATTTTTTAATAACATGGTGGAAATGCCGTAGCAAGGGTTTAAAATGCGCAGGTATAATTTCTTTAAGCGTTCTAATATATTTATTGTGTATTTTATTCAAAGTTCATTACTCTACGCGAATAGGTGGATATAATTCTAATTATTTAATAAGTATTACACAAGCTTTTAAATCGGCTGCCATAAATGACTTTTATACATATGGATTTAAATTACCTAAGCACATATGGCATTTGTTTCAAACTCGCACTAGCGGAAATACATATTTTATTGCCCTTTCTCTTTCTTTAATAATATTTTTGTACCTTATCCAATTTAAAATTCAGGCTTATACAAGAAGGTTTTGGCTGCTTACAATTTTATCAGGAGCAGTGATTTACTTAATGGGGTATTCTATATTCTTAACTGCCAATAATCTGTCACCTACTCCTACTGGAATTAACAACAGGGTTACAACTGCGGCTGCAATAGGAGTATCAGCATGCTTTTTTGGATCAATTGGATTAGCATCTTTTCATATAAGGAATAAAAACATCAAAACTTTCATTTTTGCTTTTCCCGTTTCCGTTTTGTGTGGATCCGGATACATTGCTAACTACGCAATCAGCACATTCTTTTCAAGGTCGTACATTAGCCAACTAAAGATACTTGATTCTCTACAGAGAAGGGGTCCAGAACTCACCACAAAAAACACATTAATATTAGACGGCATATGCCCATATGTAGGTCCTGCTCCTATATTTGATTGTGAGTGGGATCTAGCTGGAGCGTTACAAAAAATTTATAAAAATACCTATATAAAAGCGGATGTCCGGACAAACAGATTAAGTTATAACGAAAAAGGATTAACAACTATCACATATGGAAAAAAGAATTTTTATGCTTATAATCAATATTTAATAATATATAACAACCAAACTGAAAAATACTTTATACTAAAAAACTTTGAAGATGCTAAAGCGTATTTCACTACAAATCTATCATCAGATATAAGCACTTGCGCCGAAGGAAGAGAAGGATATGGTGTAAATATTTTTTAGTATTCAAAAATAAAAACAAGTAAAATCCTAATCACATGGTATTTTGTAGCTGGGGGAGAATCTTTGATACAACTGCTTCGCCCGATAGCAACCTAAACTTCCATGCTACGCCTCATCCGAACAAGCTCCGACAACCCCGACTTTCGGGCGCTAGTACAATTGCTCGACCACGAGTTGGGAGCGCGCGACGGCGCCGACCATGCCTTTTACGCCCAGTTCAATAAGGTTGAAGCAATTAAGCACACAGTGGTAGCCTATCAGCACGACGAGCCAGTGGGCTGCGGAACTTTCAAGGAATTTACCGGCGAATTGGTGGAAATCAAGCGCATGTATATGCAGCCAGCCTTGCGCGGCCAGGGCGTCGCAGCGTCAGTCCTGACGGAGTTGGAGCAATGGGCCCGAGAGTTACACTACAGAGGCTGTGTACTGGAAACCGGAATGAAGCAACCAGAAGCCATCCGCCTTTACGAAAGAAGTGGTTATCAGCGCATCCCCAATTATGGACAATATGTGGGCGGTGAAAACAGCGTGTGTATGCAGAAAGGGCTGATATAGTTATGAAACCGCGCTACTTCAGCTGCATAATCGCGGCCATGGTTTCCATCCCGTCCCAGAGGTTGCCCAATCGGATATTCTCGTTTTCGGCGTGCTGGTTGTTGTCGTAGTTCGCCACGGGTACGGTGAGCGTGGTCGCGTTTATTTTCTTGAACACGTGCAGCGGCAGGCTACCGCCTGAGGTAGGTACCTGCACCACCGGCTGCGTGCTTGTGCGCTGCACGGCTACCACTACTTCCTGAGCCAGAGGCAGATCCATGGAAGTGCGTTCGGCATTGTAGCCGGTGTGAGGCGTTAGGCGCACGATGCGCGGATAGCGGGCCCGCTCGGCGTCAGTGGGTTCTTGAGTTGTCACGAAAAAGCCTTGGCGCCGAATGTGGCTTACTACTTTGGCTACCTGCCGCTCCCAGTCGTTGCCCAGCACCAGACGCAGATCCAGGGTTGCCTCGGCGGTGGTGGGAATCACGTTGGCCGCCTGCGCACCCACATTTGCGCTGCGCATACCGTTTATGTTCAGCGAAGGCTGATTGATTAATTCGCTTAAATTTTGCCCCCCACCATCGGCCCGGGCAAAGCTGAGCTCCTTCTGGATAGCCGCGTCGAGGTTAGGCACGCGGCTCAGGGCCTGCTGCTCCTTGGCAGTAAGGGGAATTACGTCGTCGTAAAAGCCCTCGATGGTCACGCGGCCGGTGCTATCCTTCATAGAAGCAAGCAATTGTGCCAGCGCCAGCGCCGGATTGGGGGCCCAGTTGCCGTAGTGCCCGCTGTGCAGAGGCCGCTTCGGACCATACACGGTGAGGCCCACATTTACGTCGCCCCGAGCGCCGAACACCACCTGCTTCTGCCCCGACTGATGTACCGGCCCATCACAAATAATCCAGAGGTCGGAGGCGAGCAGGGCGCGGTTACCTTCCACAATCTCGCTTAGGTGCGGCGAGCCTTTCTCTTCTTCGCCTTCGAAAAAGAATTTGATGTTGACACCGGGCCGCTGCTTGCTTTGCACCAAAGCTTCATAGCCCGCCAGAATGGCCATCACGCCGGCTTTGTCATCGGAGCTGCTACGGGCGTAGAGGCGCCAGTCGGGCCCGGACGTTTCCCCAGCCTGCATCATCGGGATAAATTGCCCCCATGAGTCAAGGCAGCGCTGGTTAGCTGGGGCTTAAAAGGACTTAGCCCACTGGCCCACTGCGCCGCATTGACCGGCTGACCATCGTAGTGCGCATAAAATACAATGGTGCGCTTGGCACCGGGCGTACGCACCTCGCCATACACGGCGGGCGGCACGCCTGGGGTCTTCGCTGGCAATAGCTGCCCTTTAATACCCCGTTTCTGCATCATGCCCAGAATAAAGCTGGCCGTCTGGCGCAGATTGGCGCTATCCGCGGCCACATTTGGGATGGCCAGAAACTGCATATACTCCGTTAAGAGAGTCAGTTCATGGGTTTGGCGGTAGCGCCGCACCTTATGCACTCCCGAATCGGGGCCCGCAAATCCTACCAGTGCCAGGAGCAAAATCAGACTCGCCGCGTATTGTTTTTTCATAACAACTAGCCGGGCACAAAGTGGGCGCAGCCACGAACAAGGTAAGCGGCTCCAGGCAAAAAGCCATATTTCATGAACTAGTCTTACTTTCACTTTTCGTAGCCCCTCCCCTGATGAACCGACTAGCCCTCCTTCTCTGCTGCCTTTTCCCTTTCCTGGCCTCGGCGCAGGCAGACACCGACATTTATCTAGTTGACTTGTCGGTGAAAGGCAATACGGTGGTACTATCTAATCCGCGCAACATTACTCCGCACAAAGGCTACGATAACCAGCCTTTTTTCCACCCCGCTTTGCCCCTGCTCTACTACTCGTCTAGCACGGATAGCAGCCGCACCGACCTGAAATCCTACAACTATAAAACTGCCCAAACGCAGCAGATTACGGCTACGCGTGAGCGGGAATATTCGCCCCTGCTCACGGCCGATCAACAGTTTCTCTCCTGCATTATCCAGCGCGACAATGGGCAGCAGGACTTAGGCAAATACCCCCTGAAGGGTGGCCCGCCTATTATTTTGGTGGACAAGTTGAAAGTGGGATATCATGTCTGGATTGACCAATCTCGCCTGCTGGTGTACGCGCTAGCAACGCCCAGCAGCGAGCTGCACTACCTCAACCTGACAACCAACAGCGACACCATCATTGCCCGCAACATTGGCCGCTCGCTGAAACAAATCCCCAATCAGACGGCCCTTAGTTTTCTGGAGAAAACGCCGGAAGGCAAGTGGCTGATTAAGCGGTTTGATACCAACACCCAAGCTATCAGCATTCTGGGGCCGGCGCTGGAGGGGTCCGAAGATCTGGCCTGGACAAAAAATGGTTTGATGCTAATGAGCAATGGACAGCAGATTTACGCCTGCCGGCCTGGGCACCGCGATGGCTGGAAGCCGGTAAAGATGACGGGAACAGCACCCGGCCTGAATAAAGTTAGTCGGCTGGCCATTAATGCGGCCAATAATCAGATGGCTGTCGTGGTCAGTGAATGAACGACGCGCGCCACTGGCTTCAGCGGGCCAGCCTGTGGCGCGCGTCCCACTCGGCTGCCAGCGCGGGCAGACGGCGTGATCCATCAGTAAGCCAGTGCAAAGCCGCCTCTGAGTCGGTGAAGTACTGCGCGTCGAAGCGGATACCTGGCTGCACCAGATCGTGTAAGGCGTCGATAGCCAGCTGATTGTGCACCCGAAAACTATCGATTACCAGCACCAGCCGCTCGAGGGTCAGTGTTACCAGCTCGGGCATCCAATGGTCGCCGAGCCATACCTGGTCGGCCAGGGATAAGTCGGGTACGGTGTTCATATCGATCAGCAGGTGGCGCACCTGCAACATTCGGATCAGACCCAGCAGCTGCTGAGAGCTGGTATGAAGCCCGCTCATATCGGGGCCATTTATCCACTCCAGGCGCAGCACACTCAGCACTTGGTCGTATTGCAAACAGAAGTGGGGAATGCTGCGGATAATCACAAGTGGAACCAGAGAGTGTAGCATCGCCGTCGCGGCCCCAACGCAAGAAACAGAAATTGGGCCGAAAGGCGTAGGTGCTGGCTGAGCCCGCATTTTACCAGAATCTGCTCCTGCTGAGCGCGCACCGGCAACGTGCGGTTGAGCAACTGTGGATGATAAAAAAAGCCCCCCAGCCTATGGTTTTTGCCTTGTGATAACCAAGGCACTACACAATTTCTAAACAGCCTAACATGACAAAGCCCGCACTTTGGGAGTGCAGGCTATCAGACAAGGCTTTACTGGTTCAGCTATTGATCAGCTATAGAATCAGGAAGCGAAGTTGGAAGGGGAGTTAAGTATTAACGAACTGTGAAGCCTTTAGCTTCCCAAACGGGCACGTTTTGAGTGCGCACGAAGCGCGTTTCAACATGGCCCCAGGCGTCTTGTTTGTACATTACCGTTTTGCCTTGCTCACGCGTGTGCAGGGAAAGCAGGTGATCGGCATGCGACATTGCGGGGCCAGTAGTTTCGATGGGTTTGCGCGCCCGTGGGCGCTTAACTGAAGTGGACATAAACAGCTAACGTCAAGACTGGCCAAAAAGGGTCAGTCTGGTTAATTTAAATTTTCATTTCTACGAATAGTAGCGCTTCTAAGGGCGTACAACCCGATTTGTGATCCGTGTAAGGGCACACCTTACGTGGTCATCATTACCCCTGCACCGGTAGAATACCATCAACGCTATAGGGTGTGGCTCAGATAGTAATGTACTTCGTTTGCCTGATCGTGGGGGGCAAATCTGCTCCCTGCAACACGTCAACGTAATATACAAGGTCCGGGTTTTTTTCTTATTTACCGCCGCCAGCCGTTCAAATTCCTGTCAGCGGCGTTCTTTCCGGTGTTTTTGCAGGAGCATAAAGTGCCGCTAATTGTGTATCTTCTCTTACCCAAGCGCAACCCCAGCCGTGGTTAGCGGCGAAGCCCTGTTGCGCGCGGGCCGCTATGTTCTATCAACTAATCTATGTCAGCCGAGCTGTAGCACCGCTAAGTGCAGAGGCTATGCAGTCCTTGGTTACGCAAGCCCGCAACTTCAACTCTATCCATCATATCACGGGGGTTTTATTTTACGATGGTGAGCACTTTGCTCAGATATTGGAAGGAGCGGAAGCAGAGGTAGAAAACTTATTTGCCCGCATTCAAGCCGATACCCGGCACCGGCAGGTAACCGTGGTTACGCGCTCCCGCCGGCCCCGGCGTGAATACCCGCATTGGGGTATGGCCGGGCACCTGCTGGCGAGCGCACAGTTTGCCGAATTGGTAAAGTGTCTGCCAGACGAGCCGGAGCAGTTCGCGCCCCGGTCGTTGCGCGTCCGGCTGGAGCCCTTTGTGGCGCATAGTCCACGGCTGTAGTGCTATGCTCAGCCATTAGGAACAAATAAGTTTTCCAGCGCTGCTTTAAACTCCGGGGTATCGTACTCGGCCATGCCGTCGTGGCGGGCCGCTACCTGCCCATCTGGGCCAAGGATGACGGTAGAAGGAATGGCGCTGGAATTGAAGGGTGCCGGCAGCGGACCCGTAGGAAAATACACCGGGAAAATATAGCCCCGACGCTTGAGCAGCGCCTGTGCCTTTGCCGGTTTTTCGTCGAGCGAAATCATCACAAACGCGACTTTCGTCTTATCTACCTTCTCATACAAGGCGTGTATGCCCGGCATTTCGGCCACGCAGGGCGGGCACCAGCTCGCCCACATATTCACAAATACTACTTTCCCTTTCAGCTCACTCAGGTTCATACTTTTGCCCCCAGCGTAACCAGAGTCAGATTGTGGGGGTAAGCCCCGCCGCCGGTGGTCGTTGTTTTATCTTTTGGCGCGCCAGTAGCTAACGTCGGCAGATCAGGCTTCCATAGCCCGGTGGCCAGCAACCCGCGCTGCATGCCTCCCAATACAATCGGACGCAGGTCGGTGAGCAGAACGAGGGCCAGAATGGCGAAAGGCAGCCATTGCAGCAGATTTTTACGATTCATGGACGGATAGTTAAGAAGAAAACGGCGAGGAACAGAAAAAGCTGCCGCTTTATGCTCCAACGGGCTGAGGCTTGGTTTGCACAGGAAGCCAGCTTGCCGTCGCCATCAGCTCATCAGAATGCAGGGAAATGGTGCCTCTCCTCTGATCATTTACGTTATTGCAACGCATGCTCCAGCCTTACCACGCTACTACCAACACTCATATCAGCATAGCCGTGCTGCTCAACGATAGATTCTGTGAGCGCTTATAACGGGGAGCTCATGGATAGGACAGATACGACTACCTCACTCGGCGAACTGGCGCTGCTGTTTTTGCGCCTGGGCTCTACTGCCTTCGGCGGACCCGCGGCGCACATTGCCATGATGGAGGAAGAAGTAGTGCGCCGACGGGGCTGGCTTACGCAGGAGCGGTTTCTGGATTTGCTTAGCGCGGCCAACCTCATTCCTGGCCCCAACTCCACTGAGCTGGCCATCCATATTGGTTATGAGCGGCGCGGCTGGGCGGGGCTGCTGGTGGCGGGCATCTGCTTTATTCTGCCGGCAATGCTCATTGTTATGGCCTTTGCCTGGGCCTACGTGCGTTTCGGCACCTTACCAGCCATGAGCGGCGTGCTTTATGGCGTGAAGCCGGTTATTGTGGCGGTGGTAGCACAGGCACTCTGGAGTCTGGGGCGCTCGGCGCTCAAAACCAGAACATTGCAGCTGTTGGCTGGCGCTGGACTGGCATTGGCGCTATTGGGAGTGGATGAGTTGCTGCTCCTGTTTGGTGCCGGCATAGCGACGGGCGCCCTGCGCTGGCCAACGCTGGAAACCAAACGCGTGCCCCCGGCGCTACTGTTATTGATGGGCGCCGTGGCAGCGCTGGCGTTGTTACCAATGGTCTTCGGACTAAAGCCCAGCGACGCGGCCGGTAGCGCGCCGCTCGGTTTGGGGCCACTTTTTTTGGTGTTCGTCAAAATTGGCTCCGTGCTTTACGGCAGCGGCTACGTGCTGCTCGCCTTCCTCGATGCCGACTTAGTACAACGCTTCCACTGGCTTTCGCAGGTGCAGCTGCTCGACTCAGTAGTGGTCGGACAGGTCACGCCAGGGCCGGTATTTACGACGGCTACCTTCGTAGGCTACGTGCTGTTGGGCTGGGCGGGGGCATTGGTGGCTACGGGAGGCATTTTTCTGCCCGCTTTCTTCTTTGTTGGTTTCAGTATCCCACTGTTGAAGCGTTTGCGACAGTCGCCCTTAGCCGGTGCCTTCCTCGACGGCCTTAATGCCGCCTCTTGGGCACTTATGGCCGCCGTTTCATTCACGCTTGCCCGTACCGCGGTTGTGGATGCGCCTACCGTAATGCTTGTCGTGGTCAGCGCGGTGCTGCTGCTCCGGTATAAGGTCAACTCGGCGTGGCTGGTGCTGGGTGGGGCCGTAGTTGGCTATGGCCTGCAAGCGTTATCTTTGGCAGGATAAAGTACAATGAGTAATAACCTGATTGCTAATAACATAGACGCGTACAGCGAAGAATAGTCGCGGGTACTCATCGCCAACCGAAAAAGCCATTTGGTAGCTGTGCGGCTTTCCATGCTGATGGGGGGCTTTTTAGGCCATCAGGCTACATTAATCGATAGTCTCAGTATCAAACAATTAGCTTTTAGTAACAGATTAAAAGTTGGGGCGTAGAACGGAAGGCGCTATTTCACTTCTATACGCTCCCACTTTATGTCTAGCCACGACCCTAGCCGCCGCAGTACCTCTGATGAAATCAACGCTGAACTAGACCGGGACGCAGCCGGACGGGTGCGGGCTTGTGCACAAGCCGGACCTGCCGCTTTGGAAAGACGAATACAGGAGTTGGATCAAGAGTGGGACATCGACCGCACACTAATGGCGAATGCCTCTGTGCTATCGTTGCTGGGCTTTGCCGCCAGCCGTACCGTTGATCGGCGCTGGATTGCCTTACCCGGGGTTGTTGCATCGTTTTTACTGTGGCACGCAATCCAAGGCTGGTGCCCGCCGCTACCCGTTTTTCGCAAGCTAGGCTACCGAAGCCGCCGGGAAATTGACACGGAGAAATATGCACTTAAAGCCTTGCGAGGAGATTTTAGTGGCTTAACCACCGATCAGCCGCATCAAGCCTGGCAAGCTGCCAAACAGTAACTCGTGGGGGGCAAAATAACCAGTTGTACTGCTGCGCCTAGCCCAGCAGCTCCTCAATATCCTCTTTCGTCAGACTTTTGATAATTGTCTCGTCGGTTGAGATTAAGTCCGTGACAAGCTGAATCTTCTTATTCTGCAGCGCCAGAATCTTCTCTTCTACCGTGTTCTTCGAGATAAACTTATAGGTAAATACCGTGCGCTGCTGGCCTATGCGGTGGGCGCGGTCAACGGCCTGCGCTTCCACGGCAGGGTTCCACCACGGATCAAGGATAAACACATAGTCAGCAGCGGTCAAATTAAGCCCTACGCCGCCGGCTTTCAATGAAATCAGAAATACCCGCAAGTCCTCGGTTTCCTGGAAACGGGCAACTTCCTTGTGCCGGTCGCGCGTGTTGCCGTCGAGGTAAGCGTACTCGATTTGCTTTTCGTCGAGGGAAGCCCGCACAATATCCAGGTGCTTCACGAACTGGCTGAATACCAAAACTTTGTGCCCCTCGGCTACCACGCTGCGAATCATGCGAACAACTTCGCGCAGCTTGCCCGACTCCGCTTCGTAGGTTTCGTCGGCCATGCGCGGATGATTGGCAATCTGGCGCAATTTCGTCAGGCCCTGCAACAGCATAAACTGCGTGCTGGCCGTGCCGTGCTCCTCAATATTGCGCAGAATCTTGTTGCGGTAAAAGCTCTTGGTTTCCTCGTAGCACTGCGTCTGCTCGTCTGTCATGGAGCAGTAGCTAAGGTGCTCTATTTTGTCCGGCAGCTCTTTAGCTACTTGCGCCTTATGGCGACGCAGAATAAAGGGTTTGATGAGCGCATGAAGTTTCCGGGTGCGGGTTTCGTCCTTACCTTTTTCAATGGGCTTAAGAAATTCCTTGCGGAAAAATGCTTGTGAACCCAGCAAGCCGGGGTTGATGAACGACATCTGCGACCACAAATCCATGGTGCTGTTCTCAACAGGCGTACCAGTTAGAATAAGACGATGGCGAGAGTGCAGCCCCCGCACGGCCTGCGACGTGGTAGAGGAAGGGTTTTTAATGGCCTGCGACTCATCCAGAATCACGTAGTCGAACTTGTAGGTTTTGAGCAGCTCCGCGTCGAGGCGTACGATGCCGTAACTGGTCAGCACCACATCGTAATCCGAGAACTGCTCTACGTTTTTGTCGCGGTAGGTGCCCGTGTAGATAAGAAGCCGCAAACTGGGCGCAAACTTAAAGGCTTCGCTCATCCAGTTGAAAACCAACGAGGTAGGCATCACAAGCAAAGAAGCCGAGCCAGAACTATCGCCGCTTTCTTTGCGCTGAAGCAGCAAAGCCAGGGTTTGAATGGTTTTACCAAGGCCCATGTCATCGGCCAGGCAGCCACCGAAGCCATAGTCTTTCACGAAGTGCAGCCAATCGTAGCCCGCCTTCTGATAGGGTCGCAATTTGCCCTTAAACCCGGCTGGCATAGCCTGTTCTTCCACTGTTTCGAAGCCGCGCAGCTTTTCCAGCTTCCGCGACATGGTAACGGTAGCCAAGTTGCCATTTTGCAAGTCCGAGACCAAGGCCAAATGGTGTTTGCGCAGCGTAAGCGTATTATCGGTTTCCTCCGAAAACGCGAACAGCTCCAAATACTGCGAAAACCACTCTTCCGGAATAATGGCAATCTGGCCGTTAGGCAACCGATATTCGTGGCGGCGCCCCAGAATGTAGGAGCGCAGCTTCACAAACGGGATTTCAAACTCGCCAAAGCGCACGGTGCCATGCACATCAAACCAGTCGTTGGACTCGGTGATGCCGACTTCTACCGTAATGGCACCGATAAAGTAGTCTTTGCCCGAAGTAGTGCTCTGCTGCACCGTAAAGCCCAGACGCGACAGATCTTCAGCATGGCTGTGGAGCCAGCGAAAAGCGGTGGCTTTTTCGAGCACCGCGCGGCCGTTGCGCACTTCCAGCGCCCGATCGGCCAGTTCCTGAATCATGGCCTCCTCGTGGTCGATATTGCGAATGAGGCGATGAAAAATGTAGCTGTCGGCCGTTTTTTCCAGCTTTACGCTCACCCGCTTATCGAAGCTGTTGGGCACGGTGTGGTCGCCGTAGCGGAACGACAGATCGAAGTGAATGTGGCCGGACGAAACGGTAGTGGAGGCGCTGGGGGGCAAATTTCCGTTGCGAGCGCCAGCGCGGGGCGCTGCGTCTTCGGTCACGACCAGTGCGCCGGGCACATCAGAGAAGGTAAGCTGGGGCCGGGCCACGTAGCGCTCCGAGCGAATATCAAAGCCGCGTGCATGCACGTCGAACGACTCGACCAGCGGGGCCACAAAGCGTTGAAAGTAGCTGTCTTCTACCTGCCGTGGAATAACGATAAACTTCTTATTCAGAAAGGGTTGCAGCTTCTTGCCGTCCACGTCATTGCGGAAGCTGTAGAGCACGTCGCTCACCAGCAGCCACGCGGGCTGGGCACATACGACTACCGCGTTTTTGAATTGAAAATCAAGCTTTTGTCCCTTGTACTGAATGGTGGGGAAATAGTGGGTATTATCCTCATTGCGACGGAAGTGAAAGAGCACCGAGGCTGGCTCATCGGCCATACTGATCTCGCGCCAGGTGGGCTCGCCGTCTTTGCCCATAATGAAGACACATTTGCCCCCCAGACGCGCCAGAATTTGCCCCATGCGCTCCTGCACGTAGCGGGCTATCTGCTCCTGTAAGCTTTTATCGCCCTTTTCAGGGTCATATATTTTAAAGAAAAAATCGGCCGGCGTGGTTTTTTTGGGCCAAAACTCTTTGATGACGCAGTCTTGCTGAATCTGGTCGGTGAGGGCAATCAGCTCGAAATCGATTGCGTCGAGGCCGGCGGCAAACTCAGGAGCGTTCTTAACCGAAACAGTCTGATGCTGAAGGGTAAGCTGTCCGCGCGGATTGCGCTGAACTACGTAAGACTCAAATAAATAACCTAAGTATTCGTGTTCGAGCAGCGAATAAACAATTTGAAATGGCTGCGACGTAGAGACCTTCATAATCAGCGCCGGCAACGGCGTGGAAATCAATGACAAACATCAAATATTAACTTTTCTGGCGAAAAGCAAAGTATAATCTGTCACTAATTAAGATGAGCACAGACTACCGTTCCACCGGTTATAGCACTCCGGCGGGTTTATAGCATGCATACTCCGATAAGGGCTCTGGCGTTACAGATTTTCGCGCACATCGAGGCGCGAGGCATTCAGCGCGGGTCGGATAGAAACCGAAATGGTGATAATGATGATGGCAATACTCGTCAGTACAATGTCAGAAGATTGCATTTTCACTGGGTACGAATCGACAACGCTGGTGGCCATACCCATGGAAACTAAGCCAAATGTTTGCTGAAGCCAGCAAATTGTCATGCCCAGAATGAGCCCGACAATAGCCCCGACAAAGGCGACAATGGCGCCTTCCAGCAAGAACACATTGCGCACGGTGCGGTTGGTGGCCCCCATCGCCATCAGAATGGCAATGTCTTTTCGCTTGTCGATGACCAGCATAGACAGCGAGAAGAAAATATTGAGCGAGGCAATAAGCAGGATGAAGGCGAAGGTGATGAACACGAACATCTTCTCCACTTTGATGGCTTTCAGCAGGCTTACGTGCTGCTCATCGGAGTTCAGCACTTTAAACTTGGGGCCAATGAGGCGCTGAATATCGGCTTGGGTTTCCTCCACCGGATGGTCCTCGGCTACGCGCACTTCCAGCGCCGTGCGCCGGTTGCCGTACTGCAGCAACTCCTCGGCAAAATCCAGGGGCACAAACACATAGCTATTATCAATTTGCTGCTCAATCAGAAAAACGCCCCCCGCCAAAATAGACTGCTCAGAAAAGGCATTTTCGGGGTTCATGGACAGCGTGCGTTTGCCGGTATTGCGCGGGTACAGTAAGCGCAAGGGCGAGAAGCGGTTGTCGAGGGCGATGCTCAGCTCGTGCTGCACGCCGGCCCCGATGAGCGCATACGCTTCGCCGCCGCGGCGCAGCCGATGGTCGCCCTCCACAATGGACGAGTCGATATTGGTTTGGGCGAAGTAGTTGCCGGTTACGCCCTTCATCTTTACCACCATCTGCCGGTCGTGGTACTGGAGCAAGGCGTTATCTTCGATTACTTCGGTCACCAGACTCACACCGGGCGCGGTACGCAGACGATTGAGCAGGGTATTGTTTACCTCAAATGACTTGCCTTCCACCGCCGTGATCAACAAATCGGGGTCAGATTTGCCGTAGAGGGTGCGCACCAAATCTTCGAGCCCATTGAACACGGACAGCACAATAATCAACGACATGGTACCCACCGCCACCCCAATCATGGAGATGTTGGAGATGATGCTGATGATGTTGCGCTTTTTCTTAGACGAAAAGTAACGCCGGGCTATGAGCAACGAAACGTTCATGCGGGGCGCAAACGGGGAATGACAACGGGGCTTATCACGGATTTAACTGGCGCAACGCATAAATTCATCCAAGCGGCGCAGACGCTCTTCGTGGTTGTGTGAAAGCTCAGAGAAGTCGTTTTTATCAGGCATTACAAACCGGAGCAGACGAGACGGCGAAAGCAAAGAAGTTAGGCAAGATACGCGGCTTCGCGGAAAGGCGATGCGCTGGGGGGCTATTTCCAGGCTTTCACGATGAGGCCGGTGCCGGAATCGTGCTTGGAGCTGGCATCAATCCAGTTTAGAAGCAAGCAGAACGGAAACGTGATGAGATAATAGAACGGCAATACCACAAAGAACCATTTGGACGCGCCCAGCATCAGAATCGGGTACTTCATGCTCAGGCGCCACGAAATCTGGCCGGGCTCGCCGTAGCTGTACTGGGCCTCAATGCGGTCGAAGCCGGCGGTGCGCAGCTTCTGCTGAATCTCGTGGATGTTGTAGCCATCGCGCACGTGCTCCTCAATAAAGCTGGTTTCGTCGTCGCCGTGTACGTCGGAGCCACCTTGGTCAGAAGGGGTAGAGATCAGCAACATACCGCCGTCTTTCAGCGAGGCGTGAATGTTCGTGAACACTTCCACGTCTTCCAGAATATGCTCCATCACATCCACCGACAACGCCAGATCAAATGTGTTCGGCTCCTGATAAAGCACCAAGTCCTGCACCGCGAACTGCACATTCACCCGCCCGATTTGGCGAAAGAAGCGGTTGGAATCGGCAATCTGCTCGTCTTTCACATCGACGGCGAGAATCTGCCATTTCTTGCTCAAGCCCGAAAGCCAGTAGGTATATTGCCCGTAACCGGAGCCCGCATCAAGAATATTCAGAGCCTCATCGGTGCGACCTTTGGCCCACTGCCGCAACTCGCGGTGCACGTGCCAGGTGCGCAGCAACAATAAATCGAGCAGATAATAGAAGAGGCGGCGCAGCCAGGGCGTGCGGTTAAACACCTCCCCCAGCGACTTTTTAATCGGGTCGTAATACAAAGTTCTGTTACCTGTTGTGAATAGTCGGTTGCCGGCTTAGAGTAGTTTGGGGGCTTTTTCGGTGAAGCATAAGGCTTCACGCTTGCCTATCCCGGACTTTACTCGTCTTCGTCGGCAAATAGCTTGGGACGCTTGCTCTCGGGCGGCGTATCCGCTTCGTCGTCGGGAGCCGGCGCAGGCGGAATATGCAGGGTATTGATCACCTCATCCATCCGGGCAGCGTACGATGCGCTGTCATCGAGAAAGAAATTCAACTCCGGGATGACGCGCACCTGCTTGCGAATCCGTTTGGCTAAGGCCTGACGAATGGCTTTGCCATTGTCGCGGATGTCGCGCAATACGGCCTCACTGTCTTTAACCAATAGCAGACTCAGATACACGCGGGCCACGCCCAGATCGGGGGATACGCGCACGGTGCTGATGCCGGGGGGCAAACCTGGGAACAGGTGAGGCAGGTCGCGTTGAAAGACGGCGGCCAGATCCTGTTGCAACAAGCTGGCGAATTTTTGCTGACGTTTACTTTCCATAATAGCCGACAAAGGTAAGATTTAGGCAATCAGTAGTTCACACTCCGTAAGCAGACTTCAAACCCGAGGGCGATAATCAACGCCAATGGGCTCAGATGAAGCCTTCCCGCGCTTTCGTTTTAGCTTTACGCAGCCAAAACAGATTGAGTATTCTGATCGTCGCTTTTGGCTGCCTTTTAACTAAACTTTTTGCCCACGCTTCGCCTTGCTGCGTTTTTTTAAAAGTCCGCTTTCTACCCGACTGATCACGCTGCTGGTGCTGGTGCTGGCCGTTCGGCTGCCGTTGCTCTGGCTGGGCGTGCCGCTTACGGCCGCCGAGCTGCGGGCTTTGCTGATTGGGGAGCGCATGCACGCGGGCGCCCTGCTCTACCACGACCTCTACGACAGCACCGCGCCTCTGTCAGCCGTCGTTTTCGCTGCCCTCGATTTAATTGCCAGTCGGCCGCTGTGGCTGTACCGAATTCTGGCGTTGGCGCTCCTTCTATTTCAGGCGTTGCGGCTTAACCTGGTGCTCAACCGCGCCGATGTGCATCCGGAGCGGGGCTATGTAGCGGCCCTGACTTATCTGCTCGTAGCCAGCGTTACGGCCGAGCTTGATACGCTTTCGCCGCTGCTGCTGGGCCACACCTTTATTGTGACGGCGCTGAGTGCTTTGCTGCCCACCACCCGCGAGGGCTACGACAATCGCCGACTGTTTCGGGCCGGATTTCTGACCGGGCTGGCGGCGCTGTGCTATTTGCCGCTGGCGCTGTTTCTGCTGGTTGGCCTGTTCGCCGTTATCATCTTCGCTGCCAATTCCTTCCGAAGCTTTTTGCTGTTGCTGTGCGGGTTTTTCTTTCCGTATGTTGTCGTCGCCACCTTTTTCCTTTACACCGAAAGCCTTCCCGGCTTCGTGCAGTTTCATCTGCGGCCTACGCTGCAGGGTTTGGTAGCCGGCACCGATGGGCTACCCCTGTGGGTGCAGTTGCGGCTGCTGATTCTGCCCGGCGCTATTCTGCTGCTCGCGCTGGGGCGGGCCTTCACCACGTCGCTGGGGCTGGTATTTCAGGTAAAATTCCGGCAGCTGATGCTGGTTTGGCTGCTGGCCTCGGGGCTGATGATGGCCATTGGCGGTGGGGTAGCTCCCGGCACGCTGGTACTGGCTTTGCCGCCGCTCACCTATTTCGGGTTATTTCTGTGGCAAAAAGCCCCCGCCCCTGGGTGCCCGATGTGCTGCTGCTGGTCGTGCTGGGGGCATTTTAGTAATCCGCTACCGGGCCGTACTGGAGCTGGAGCAGCTGGTTCAGATTCCGGCTGAAAGCACCTATGCCATGCGGCCGCACCCGGCATACACGGCCGTGCAGGGGCAGCGCCTCCTGGTGCTTGGCCCCGACCGGCGCCCGTATGTGCAAAACAGCCTCGCCTCGCCCTACCTCGACTGGCGCTTAGCACAGGCTGATTTCGGCCACCTCAACGAATATGCCGCCATCTTCCGCTTGTCGCAGAATTTTGCCCCCCAGCCACCAACATACCTTATCGATGAGGTTGGCCTGCTGCCGGAGCTACGCTACAAGCTGCCCGCCATCTTTGGCCGCTACCAGCCCACTAGCACGCCGCGCGTGTACCGGCTGAGATAAATTTAATGGTTGAAGGTTAAATGGCTGGTCGCTCCCGCATCTCGTTGAACGACCAGCCATTTAACCTCCACCCATTTAATCAACAATCAATCTTATTGACGCGCGTTTGGTGACGCCCACCTTCAAATTCAGTGCTGAGAAACTTCTCCGCGATTTCGCGGGCCGCCTCTTCACTTACAAAGCGGGCCGGCACGCACAGAATATTAGCGTCGTTGTGTTGGCGGGCCAAGGAGGCTAGCTCGGGCTCCCAGGCAATAGCCGCGCGGATGCCGCGGTGCTTGTTGGCGGTAATGCACACGCCATTGGCGCTGCCGCAAACCAGAATTCCCTGCTTAAACTCATCAGCCGTGATGGCCGAGGCCAGCGGGTGCACAAAGTCCGGGTAGTCGACGGAATTGGGGAGTGCGTACCGAAGTCCTGAACTTCGTGGCCGGCTTCGCGCAACCACTTGGCCAGCATCTGCTTGTACTCAAATCCGGCGTGGTCGGAGCCAATGGCAATTTTCATCGTGGTGCAGTACTACGTTTTTTTTGAATGATAGAGCCCGGCAGCCAGCTTAGCTCTGGCCGTTATTAGCCACCAGATCCGCGTTGAGCTTTTGCAGACTATTTCGCCGTACGATGCGAGCAATATTGATACTCACCTCGTACAGCAGCAGAATCGGGATGGTAACGATGAGCTGAGACGATACATCTGGAGGCGTAATGATGGCCGCCACCACGAGGATAACCACAATAGCATGCTTGCGGTAGAGGCGCATGACCTCAGGCGTAATCAGACCAGCTTTAGCCAGAAAAAACACGATCATCGGCAGCTCAAATACAAAGGCGCAGGACAGCGACATGGTGGTAAGCGTGCTCAAATAGCTTTGCAGGTCAATCTGGTTTTCAATGCTGGGATCAAGCTGATAAGAAGCCAAGAAGTTGATACTCAAAGGCGCAGCAATGTAATAGCCAAACAGCAAGCCCAGAATGAACAGAATTGAAACGAAGAATACCGCGCCCCGCGAGTTCGCCTGCTCGTGCGGATATAAGCCCGGCTTCACAAAGCGCCACAGCTCCCAGAAGGTGTAAGGAAAACCCATGGCCAGCCCCACGATAAACGAGCTGCTGATGTGCATCGTCAGCTGCCCGCTCATCTGCCGGTTCTGAATATCAAACTTAATCGGGTCCACGCACAGGTCGGGGGCGTTTAGGAGCTTTCCGAACTCACAAAACATGCGGTACGTCCAGAAATCGGGGCGCGACGGGCCCAGAATCAGGTCGTGAAAGAGAAAGTCTTTCGCTAAAAAAGCCCCCAGCGTAAACACTAAGACCGCAATGGCGGCCCGAATGATATGCCAGCGCAAGGCCTCCAGATGATCGATAAAAGACATCTCCTGGGGCTCGCCCGGCCGGTTTTCGGCTTGGATGCTGGTTTGATCCACTGATACTTGGGTTAATAACATGAAGTAGGTAGCACCTCTGTAGTTAAGTGCCTGCGCCAGACGTACGAAGTTTTTGGCTGCCTAGGTCGCAGCCAGCCAAAAACGATGGTTGTGGGGGGCTTTTTTTAAGTCTTTCCCCACGCCCGGTTAGCGCGTTCGCGCTGATTTTTTGCCTAGGCAAACAGCGGAAAGGCCTGCATCCACTCGTTTACCTGCCCGCGCACCCGGCTAAGGTGGGCTTCGTCGGCGTGGTGCATGAGCACATCGTCAATCAGCTCTACAATGCGCGTCATGTCTGTCTCAACGAGGCCACGCGTGGTGACGGCCGCCGAGCCAATGCGCATTCCCGAGGTCACGAAGGGCGACTTATCATCGAAGGGCACCATGTTTTTATTGATGGTAATATCAGCTTTGATAAGGGTGTTCTCGGCCAGCTTGCCGGTAAGGCCTTTGCTGCGCAAGTCAATTAGCATCAAATGGTTGTCTGTTCCACCTGAGATAATCTGGTAGCCGCGCTCCGTGAAGGCTGTAGCCAGAGCGTTAGCGTTGCGGATAACCTGGCGCGTGTAGTCGGCATACGTCTCAGTGAGGGCTTCACCGAAGGCAACGGCCTTAGCGCCAATCACATGCTCCAAGGGGCCACCTTGCGTGCCAGGGAATACGCCCGAGTCGAGCAGCGCCGACATCATGCGGAGCTCGCCCTTGGGCGTTTTCAGGCCGAAAGGATTCTCGAAGTCTTTGCCCAGCAAAATAAGCCCCCACGCGGTCCGCGCAGCGTTTTGTGGGTGGTGGTAGTTACGATGTGGCAATGCTCAAACGGATTATTTAGCAAGCCTTTAGCTATCAGGCCGCTAGGGTGCGAAATATCGGCCAGCAAGAGCGCGCCTACTTCGTCGGCGGCTTCGCGCAGAGCTTTGTAGTCCCAGTCGCGGGAGTAGGCCGAGGCGCCGCAGATTATAAGCTTTGGCTGCTCGCGGCGGGCCGTTTCCTTCACCTTCTCCCAATCGATGAGGCCAGTTTCGGGCTCCACGCCATAAAAAGAAGGCTTATACAGCTTGCCCGAGAAATTGACGGGCGAGCCGTGCGTTAAATGCCCCCATGACTTAGGTCGAAGCCCAGAATTTTGTCGCCGGGATTCAGGATTGACAGCATGACAGCAGCGTTGGCCTGGGCACCGGAGTGAGGCTGCACATTCACCCACTCTACGCCAAACAGCTCCTTTGCGCGGTCGATGGCGAGCTGTTCTACCTGGTCTACAATTTCGCAGCCGCCATAATAGCGCTTGCCGGGCAAACCTTCGGCATATTTATTGGTGAGGATAGACCCTTGCGCCCGCATCACCTGCTCCGACACATAATTTTCGGAAGCAATGAGTTCAAGACCGTGGGTTTGGCGCTCTTTTTCCTTACGAATAAGGTCGAACAGCACGGTATCGGGGGCGAGAGTAGTTGTGGTCGTTTCCATAGCCTCAAAGGTAGGGGTGAATCATTTAGCAATAAATACACAGCTCGTGGCAATGTTCAGCAGCAGGTACCAGCAATTTAGTAATAAGCTGCCGGCAAACTCGGGAGACCTCTTCCGCATGTCGATTGTTCCTCGTTACTTGCCATACGCTACGTGAGCATTTCTATGGTATCGCCCCTCGCCGAACTTCTGGCCCAGCTTCGTGTGGGCAACCAGAAATCCTTGATTACTTTCTACGAGCAGAACCGCGACCATTTTGCGCGTTGGGCGAAGTGGCACTATAAGCAGGACCCAGCCACCGCTCACGCCACGCTGCGGGCCGTATTGCTGGAGTTTTATGACCGCGCTACCGACGGTCGTCTGACAAAAATGCCCCCGACCTGCGCGCTTTTATTTATGACATGGCCCGGGAGCGCCTCGATGATGCCACCGCTCAGCGTTTGCCCCAAGCCGAAGCCAACCGGCGTCAGCACCTGCTGCGGGCATTTCATGCGTTGGGAGCCGATTGTCGGCAAGTACTTTCTTATTTTTATTTTCGGGGCTATAATTTTGAGAAAGTAGCAGGCAAAATGGGTTATCCCAATGCTGTAGTGGCTCGTATTCAGAAATCTACTTACCTGCGTAAGCTGTATGAAGTAGCGTTACAAACCCCCGACGCTGACGGCCATACGCTACCCTCTACCGATATCTAACCGGATGCTGGCCCCTTTCTTGTTTAGCTAGTGGCTACTACGTCTCATTCCTCATGCTTCTCTAGCTTTCCGCGCTGCCTTGGTTCAAAGTTCCACCTCTTCTATGACGTCGTCCTTCGACTTACGCCCGTATTTGGAAGATATGGAGCGCTTCGCTGACGGTCAGCTTTCGGCGGCCGAGCAGGAGGCCTTTGAGGAGCGTATGCTTGAAGACCCGGAGCTGCTGAAGGCGCACCAGGCCTACGAGCAGCTGACAGCCGATCTGCGCTGGGCTGCCGGGCATGAGATATTGCAGGAACAGCTTCAGGCCCTGGACCAAAGCCTGGACCAGCGCCAGCAAGCCCTGACCCGCGTGCAGCGCAGTCCGGCCAATACCCGCCGCCGTACTCGTCGGCGCTGGCTGCTGGCCATCATGGGCATTATTCTGGTAAGCATCGGAGCCTGGCTGATGCTGCGCCCCAGCGAGGATGACGCACCCGCTGCCTGGAGCCGCTATTATCAGCCGGATCTGGGTTTGTCGGAAGACGACCCGAGCATCAGCCGCCGGCCTTTGCTGGCCGAGGCCATGCACCAGTATCAGGCAGGCCGCTACCCCGACGCGCTCCGTATTTTACAGCGCCTCTCCCCCGACCAAGTGGGCCAGGATACGCTGCTCTATTACAATGGCATTTTTCTGCTTCAGCAAGACCGGCCAACAGCCGCGCGCTCTTACCTGCGCCGGGTAAGTCAGCAGTCAAGCTCTCCGCTGGCGGGTAAGGCCCTTTATCACCTGGGAATGGTGCATTGGCATAGTAGACACCCGGTAGAGGCCCGCGCTATTCTAAGGCAGGTAGCCGACGACCCCAAAAATCCATATCGGGAAGACGCCCAGCTCGTGCTGCACGACAACGTACTTCAAGACTAATTTAAAAAAGTCCCCCAGTCAGGAAGCTGGGGGCTTTTTTTGGCTGTGCATCAACCACCATACTGCCTCAGCGACGCGCTATTGCATAAGGCTCTTCCAGGTTGGGAATAAGCTGAAGTTGAAACGTGTCCAGATCCAGCACGGCTAAGTGAGCCAACTCCGGATTGTGGCGGTAAACGCAGCCTGTATCGAGGCCAATTGCTCCTTGACGAGCATCAACTCGCCGCTGCACTTCGGCCGTAGGCGTCGGAACGTGGCCATACAACAAGCGCCGCCCTTGCAGCCGCGACGCATCAAACACGAACTGCTTGGTATTAAGCATCGTGTTCCAATCTTGGCGCATCTGCTGGGGGGGCAAATGAAAGTCGAAGCCGGCGTGGACGAGCGTGAAGCCCGGAATATCTAGTTGGTAAGGCAGGGCATCGAGCCAGCGGAGGTAAGGCTCCGGAATATGAGCCGCCTCCGTCACTCCAAAGCTCTGGAGCGTCAACGCCCGGTCGTCGGCTGAGGCCCAGGTGGCGGCCGCTCTGCCGTGAGCAGCATCGAGCAACTCCTGATCATGGTTGCCGCGCAGACAATACACCTGAAAGCCAGTCGCTTGCAGCTGCATCAGGTAATCAAGCACGCCACGACTGTCAGGACCTTTATTAACATAATCGCCCAGCACATACAGCTCATCCGTGGCGCGCAGCAGCAACTTTGTTTCTACCGCGTGGCGGAAGGTGCGTAGGCAGCCGTGCAAATCGGTGGTAACGTAGCGAGCCATTAGCGTTTAGAGTATTAGTTAATATTATTGTCGTCTGGCCAAAGCCCGCAAAAATTTCGTGCATTTTAAATCTCTAGGGGCTTTTCTGGGCAGGCCAACCAGCATCTGGTAAATCAAAAAGCACTCCCTCCAACGGAAGAAGTGCTTTTTGAACAAGGTTCTGCAACTGCTTAATTATCAATTAGCTATACGCTGGCTTATCCAGATCTGGCTTATCGTAGTTGCGGTTGGGGTTGTTGGTCATGTGAGGCGGGATATCGGCCTCGCCGTCATTGGTGTATTCATCGGCCAGGCGCTGCGTCAACTCGTCTTCGTTGATCGGCGTACTGTTCGGGTCGCCTTTGGCTTTGCCGCCGGTGGCCGGGTTGCCTTTGTTTTCCTTGGACTGCTGGTTGGTGTTATTACTTTTGTAAGGCATGATTTCAACAGGTTAAAGTGGTGAAATACTGGAACTTCAAGCGTTATTCACCCCGCAAAATACCAGATTCCTGGGCATTGGGGTCATTCAGGTCAGCGTTGGTTTCGGGGGTAGCGCGGCCTGCCGGGCTGTCTTGCACTGTCGACACGTCGTGGTCGTCTTTGGTCAGGGTATTACGAATGCCATCTACGTCGCTCTCACCGGCGCCGTGTAGGGTGCGTTGGGCTTTTGTAGCGTTGGCTTCCGAAGCAGAAGGTGGCCGCCGAACCGTATCAGCACTAGGGAGGTCGAAGTCGGGCATATCCTGGTCGGCTTGCTCATCAGCACCTTCGCCTACTGTCAAGATATTATCGGCGGGATGGCCTACTTTATCTGCATCTTCGTTCACGGAAATAGAAGTATTGCCGCTGCCGCTATCCGTGCCAAAGCCTTCTTTGCCATCACGATTGCCAAACCCGCCACGGGCAGCTTCGTTTTTGGGTGGATCAGCGTCGGGAATGATATGTCCGGCCGCTAATTCCTGATCAGTAGTGTCGTCGTTGATGACGCGGACGGGACGATTATTAGGATCAATAGCCATAGAAAGCGTCGTTTAGAGTCGTGGGTGGATTACCTTGAAGTGTACTCTGGTTTGCGAAATTTGGTTTAAGTTGAACAGAAAGAGCGTGGCTTACCGCAAGTAAAAAGCGTTCGTGCCGAGCGCTTTATTGTCAAATTCCTCAATCAAAAAGCCCCCCATGTGGACCGAACACGATAACGCCCTCACCCGCAGCTTCCGCTTCCCCGATTTCAAAACTGCTTTTGCTTTCATGACGGCCGTGGCCGCCGAAGCAGAGCGCCAGAATCATCATCCGTGGTGGTCGAATGTGTACGATACCGTTGAGTTTCGCCTCAACACCCACGATGCGGGCAACACCATCACCAAACGCGACCACCGCCTGGCCGAAGCCATCGACCGGCTGGCCGCTGAGCACGGCGCACGCTGATCAGGGGCTGGTTGCATTTACGCTTTTCTATTTAGCACATCCCCGCATCAGCCTACCTTTGCGCCACTATGCCCGACGAAGCCCATACGACCACTGTTCTATACCTCGTGCCCACTCCCATCGGCAACCTGGAGGATATCACTCTTCGGGCCATCCGTATTCTGGGTGAGGTGGATACGGTGCTGGCCGAAGACACCCGCAACAGCGGCCGCCTGATGCAGCATTTGGGCTTGAAAAAGCCCCTGCTCAGCTATCATCTGCACAATGAGCACCAAACCGTAGCCCGCCTGATTGAGCGCCTGGAAAAAGGCGAACGGATGGCGCTGGTGTCGGATGCGGGTACGCCCGGCATTTCCGATCCCGGCTTTCTGCTGGTGCGCGAGTGCCTGAGCCGGGGTTTAAAAGTAGAGTGTCTGCCGGGTGCTACGGCTTTTGTGCCGGCATTGCTTAAGTCGGGTTTCGGGGCCGAACGATTTGTGTTTGAAGGGTTTTTGCCCGTGAAAAAAGGCCGCCAGACCCGCCTGCGGGAACTGGCCACCGAAACCCGCACGTTGATATTTTACGAATCGCCGCACCGAATTGTAAAGACGTTGGAGCAGCTGGCTGAGGTATTCGGACCAGAGCGGCAAGCATCGGTGAGCCGGGAATTAACCAAGTTATTTGAGGAAACCGTAAACGGCACGCTGCCCGCGCTGGCAGCCAACTTTGCGGGCCGTTCATCCATTAAAGGAGAAATCGTTGTTGTCGTTCAAGGAAGTAAAGACTAGCCCAGCCGTTGCCACGGCTCCGCGCCCCCGGGCAGGATGGGCCTATTGGCAACCTTCGCTGTTGGCGCTGCTCAGCGCTGTGCTTTTGTGGGCGGGCTGGCCCGTTCACCCCGCAGCCATGGCCCTGCTGCTGCTCGTAGGTTGGGTGCCGTATCTGCGGATGGAGCAGCTGCTTACGCGGCGCGGGGCCAGCGGCTGGAAGGTGTTTCGCTATACCTATCTGACTTTGGTACTCTGGAATGCCTTTACCACATGGTGGGTGAGCTACAGCACTTTAGGCGGCGGAATCGCGGCCGTCGTGCTGAACGCTTTGCTGATGTGTTTGCCCACCATGGCGTTTTATCACACCAAGAAGCTGGCTGGTCCTACGCTGGGCTACATTTCACTGCCCATTTACTGGATTGCCTTTGAGCAGCTGCATCTGCACTGGGATCTCACCTGGCCCTGGCTCACCCTTGGCAACGGCTTTGCGCAAGCCAATAGTTGGGTGCAATGGTATGAATACACTGGCTTTTTGGGCGGCTCCGTCTGGATTTGGGTGGTAAATATTCTGGCGTTTCTGTCCTTGCAAAAATACGCGGCGGCTAGTAGGCCCGGTGCCCCTGAGCTGAGCCGCGTACAGGTGCAGCGCCTGATCCTGATTCCTTTGCTGGCTGCTTTGCTGCCCATCGGGCTTTCCAAGCTTATCGGCTACAACTACCAGGAAAAAGGCCCCCAGTCGAGGTATTAGCTATTCAGCCAAACATCGACCCCTACCAGGAGAAGTTTCAAGGGGCGGAAAACTTCATTCCTATCGAGGCACAGGTTACCCGGCTGATTAACCTCACCACTGAAAACCTGACGCCCAAAACGCGCCTTGTACTCTGGCCCGAAACCTCGCTGGATCAGGCGCAGTGGGAAAATCAGTTTGATGCTAACCCAAATACCCAGCGCGTACGGGCCATGCTGGCTCAGCATCCGAATCTGGAGCTTATCACGGGTATTACCAGTCTGGTAGCGTATCCGAGCAAGGAAACGGCCTCTGTCACGGCCCGCTTCCGCGACGATACGGGCTTCTACGATGTGTTCAATACGGCCGCTTTTCTGCCAAATGCCAGCACGCCAGCTAATTTTTACCATAAATCACGCTTGGTGCCGGGCGTGGAAAAAGTACCGCCTTTGCTTACGAAACTCATTGCCAACATCGACTTAGGCGGCACGGTGGGCAGCTACGGCAGTCAGGAGGAGCGCACGGTATTCCGCTCCCCTACCGACTCCGCGCTGTGGGTGGGCCCGCTCATTTGCTATGAGTCGGTGTATGGCGACTTTGTGGCCGAGTACGTGAAGAATGGAGCTACGCTGCTAGGCATCATCACGAATGACGGTTGGTGGAGCGACTCGCCCGGCCACGAGCAGCACCTGCAATACGCCACTCTGCGTGCCATCGAGGCCCGGCGTGCTATTGCGCGGTCGGCCAATACGGGCATTTCGGCGTTCATCAATCAGAAGGGCGAAATCACGACCCAGACCGATTGGTGGGTACCTGCGGCCAGCCGTGCCACGGTGCAACTCAACTCAGAGCTGACCTTTTACGTGCGCCACGGCGATCTTATTGGGCCGACTATGCAAGTGCTGGCAGGATTACTGCTGGGTTTTACGCTCGTGCGCCGGTTTACGGGGCCCAAAACGATCTAACAAACCACATGTCATGCAGCGCAGCGCGAAGCATCTCGCGTGTTTATTTGGGTTGCTAACCTCACATCAGCACGCGAGATGCTTCGGCTCCACCTCTGCATGACAATTATGTTTTTCTATGGATTTCAACGCATTAAGCCTGCAGGTAGCGGATATAGCGCGCCGGGCCGGGCAGTTTATTCGGCAGGAAGCCGCCAGCTTCGACCTGGCGACCGTGGAGCATAAAGGCTTGCACGACATGGTTTCGTACGTCGATCAGCAAAGCGAAAAGCAGCTGGTAGATGAGCTGCACGCGCTGCTGCCCGAGGCTGGTTTTATCACGGAAGAAGGCACCGCCGCCAAGGCCAGAACCGAAGAGTACAACTGGATCATCGACCCGCTCGATGGCACTACCAACTTTATCCACGGGCAGCCCGCGTATTGCGTAAGTGTGGCGCTGATGCACCGCGACGAGCTGGTGGTGGGCGTAGTGTATGAAATCAATCAGGATGAGTGCTTCCGGGCGGCGCTGGGCAGTGGCGCTTTTTGTAATGAGAAGCCCATACATGTATCGGCCGCGGCCAATTTGCATGAGTCGCTGTTGGCCACGGGCTTTCCTTACTACAAGTTCGACAAGCTGGATGCCTACCTCAAAATTATGGGCGCCTTTATGCAGTCGACGCACGGTATCCGCCGCGTAGGCTCGGCGGCGCTGGACCTGGCGTATGTAGCAGCAGGCCGCTTCGACGGCTATTTTGAGTTCAACATCAACTCCTACGATGTAGCGGCTGGGGTGCTGCTGGTGCGCGAGGCCGGTGGCCACGTCACGCAGTTTCTCACCAATGGCGACCCTATTTTTGGTCGGGAAGTGTTAGCTACCAACGGCCAGATACACCGGCAGATGCAGCAGACCATTGGCGATTACTGGAAGTAGCCGGGCCGAAAGCCAAACTTTTTTCCGGATTGCGTAGTTTTGTGAGCGTTATGCTGTTCCAATATTTCCTCATCGGCGTTTTGTTTCTGGCAGCCACTATTTATGTGGGCCGGATATTCTGGGGGGCTTTTTTCTCCCCAAGCACTACGGGCTGCGCCAAGGGCTGCGGCGGCGCCTGCGGCACCATTGATGTCGACCGGCTGCAACGCACTATTGAGGCGGCGCAGAAAACCAGCCCGGCTTCAAGTAAATAACTTTCACTATTACCGATTCAGACAACCTCGCCCCGTGCCGACTGCGTATAGTTGGCACGGGGTTCTTTTTTGTTCCCTACTCTGCCACACCGTTCCACTCCCAAACGCCCCTGATCATGCAAGATAAAGAAGAAGAACGCTCCCTGATTATGGTAGAGCAAAAGCTGGCCAAAGATGGCTTTACCGAAGATTTTCGGGTTTCTGACGGCCGTCTGCGCCCCTTTAGCTCCGAAACCATCAGCTACGGCCCCGCGGATGTGACCATCGTGGATTTTTACCGCTTCGAGGGTGAGAGCGACCCTGATGACATGTCTATTCTCTACGCCTTAGAGTGCTCCGATGGTACGCGTGGCACGATTTCTTCGGCCTTTGGTCCAGCCGGCGACTCTGATAGCATGGAGTTTCTGAAGCAGGTAGAAGACTTAGGCAAAAACCTCAGGAAGGACCACAAATAAGAACTAATAAGAATCAAAAAAGCCCCCAGCAACGTGCTGGGGGCTTTTTTAGATTAAGGATTTCATTTACGCCGGTTATCAGCTCTTGTTGGTATCTACTTCTTCGTTTTGCAGGGCAACAGGCAAAACAGCTCCGCCAGGCACGTGAAGTGTCCGGATGGGGAAAGGAATGTTGATGCCGGCCTCGTCGAAGGCTTTTTTGATGCTCATAATGGCCGCGCTCTTGGCCCCTACGTAGTCAACTTGCCGCTTGTAGGGGATCCAGAAGCGGAGCTGAAACGTGATGGCGCTGTCGGCAAATTCCGTAAACATGACCTCCGGAGCCCGCTCGCGCACAAGGTGAGGCACCTGCTGCACAGCTTCTAACACCACTTCCCGCACCTGATCCAGGTCGGAATCGTAGGCCACGCCGCAGTCTAGATCGACGCGGCGCATGGTATTCACGGAGTAGTTAATAAGCGCATTCTCAAACACTTTGCGATTAGGCACCAGCACCATTTCGCCGGTGGGCTGGCGCAAATCCACGGTGCGCAGCCGGATGCGCTCAATCACGCCGAAGTAGTCGTTGGTCTTAATCATGTCGCCCACGTTGAAGGGCGCTGAATGGCGATGATAATACCGCTGATGAAGTTGGCTGCAATATCCTGAAAGGCGAAGCCCAGGGCCAGACCGATGATACCCACACCAGCCAGCAGGGAAGTCACGGTCTTGTCCAAGTTGAGAACCGACAGCACGAAAAACAGCCCAAACAGCAACACCACAAAATACACCAGTGTCGCAATCAGGCTGTTAATGGTAACGCTGTGCGATACGCGCGGCAGAAACCGGGTTGCCAAGCGTTTTACTAGCCGCGCGGCAAATATGGTCACCGTCAGCAGCAAAACGGCAACCACCAAGTTAGGCAGCATCACCACAAACTGCTCGGCCCAGGCAACGAGCTTATCGGTGACGAGGTTAAGCGTGTTCGAAAAATCAGAAGTCAAGGCAAATACTGCTTGTAATACCATGGAAGGAAATGCAGAAATGCAACATACGAAAAGTCAACAGGGGCACTGCCCTGTACTAGTAACAACGCGCTCAGCGGGATAGGGGTTTTATCGGTGTCAAACGCACACTCATCCAGATCTGCTATTTCGGGTTCGCAGAAATCAGCTTTGTACGCAGCAGAAAAGCAGCTTTAGCCCCACACGCGGGTGCCTTCCGTGCAGTTGCGGCACATCTCAATCTGGTCGCGGCCTTTGAGCAGGGAAGCGCGAAACTGCCGGTACTTTGGCCCCTGCCACAAGCCACGAAAGGTTTGCTGAGATAAGTCGCCGAGGCGGTATTCGGCGTCTTTATCGAAGCAGCAGGGCACCACCAAGCCGTCCCAGGTAATCACGCAGGAGTGCCACATCTTCCAGCAATGGTTTAGCAGGCGGTTTTTGATGCTCCAGGTGCCATTCTGGTTGTTTTCGTAGCGCGAGTAGTAGTCGATGGTCGGGATAAGGGGCGAGCCGTTCTGATAATCGTAAATCTGGGCGGTTTTGAACCACACATCGTCTACGCCCATCTCCTTGGCCAGCTGCTTGGCATCTTCAATCTGGTGCTCGTTGGGCTGCACTACCAGAAACTGAAACACCACGCGCGGCGTGCTCGACTTCAACTCCTTGCGCCAGCGCAGCACATTGCGCGTCCCCTCCAGCACTTTGTCAATTTTGCCCCCCACACGGTATTGCTGGTAGGTTTGCTGCGTTGTGCCATCGAGCGAGATAATCAGCCGGTCCAGGCCCGACTCCACCGTGCGGCGCGCGTTCTGGTCGTTGAGGTAGTGAGCGTTGGTGCTGGTAGCGGTATAAATGCCCTTGTCGGCGGCATATTTGACCAGCTCCAGAAAATGCGGATGCAGGTAGGGCTCGCCCTGAAAATAGAAAATTAGATACCAGAGCCGCGCCGCTAACTCGTCAATCGTGCGCTTGAACAGCTCGTCGGGCAGCATGCCGGTGGGGCGGGTAAAGGAGCGCAGCCCGCTCGGGCACTCCGGACAGCGCAAATTGCAGCTGGTCGTCGGCTCAAACGACAGCGCCATGGGTAGCCCCCAGTGGCGCGCCTTGCCGGTGAGCTTGCTCAAGGCGTAGCTTCCCACTATCTGCGCGGTATTGAGCGCACGGCGCGGGGTGGTTTTGGAAAGCAGATTAAGCGCGTCGGTGAGCGTGGAGGCCATGGTGCGGGCAAAGGTCGGCAATGCCTGAACAAAAATGCCCTCTAAAGTTTAGCTAGTACTTACAGGGCATAAAAAAAGCCCCCCACATATCGTGTGGGGGGCTTTTCAAGAAATCAGGCTGCGTTACTTTACCTTAATGTCGCCCCGAATTTCGCCGCCCGGAAAAGCGGGCGTATGTAGGTTCACATAAAAACCGTTATTCAGCAATAAGGCTTCATCGGCTTCAGTGAAAGTAGCCGTTGCTGTAATAGGGGAAGTGAGTTGTGGAAGTGGGTGAACCACTGGACCATTCACACCCGGCATACCGCGATGCAAGTGTCCCGCTTGCGGTGTCAGGCCCGTATACGTTACCGTGTAGGTCAGTACGTTGGTATCCTTGTTATAAACACCCGAGAACGTACCTGTAGCGGCTGAGGGAGTTGGTGGCACCTCTTGACTACCGTTTATCACAGCTGTCAAAACTACATTGGGGTTTGGGGCAGGCTTAACGATTTTACGTAGATCATCCAAGTTTACTTGGTCGCAGGAAGAAAACGCCACCAAGCTAGATGCCAGGAGGAAACCAGAAGTGAGTTTTTTTAGCATTGGTTAGGTAGTAAAGGGTGAGTTATAGAAAAGAAGAAAAGTGGGTCCGCTGAAGCGGAAATCGAATAAGAAAGCACGCTAGCACAACGTACGATAAAGCCCCGCCTCCGGTTCATAACAAGTTGACTTTCTTTTGTTTTCAGAAAAAACACAGAAGTTCCTTTATTGTCTCATGATAGTACCCCGAGTTTGGACAAGAAGTGGAGTAGGCGGCGATTGAAATGATAGCTCTCCATCCACATAAATCTGATTTGACAGGAGCAGAGCCTCATCCGCCTCACTTAAAGTGACCGTGCCTGTAATTGGAAACCGAGGCGAAGACAACGTGTAGATTATGGGCCCGACAACACCTGGTCCACCACGGTGCAGGTGCAATTCTTGAAGCGCATTAGCTCCAATTGCATAAACGTATGCCATGCTATAAGTCAAGACGTTGGTCTGCTGGTTATAAACACCCGTAAAAGACCCTAAGCCTGAAGTTGCAGGAGTCGGCAAAGCTTGAGGACCAGTCACCGTAGCCGACAAGGATATTTCGGGGGTTGGTGGCGCCTTTTTGCGTAGGTCATCTAGGTCGAATTGGTCACAGGCGGAAATAGCGACCAAACTTAAGAAGCATAGAAAACCGGAAGTGAGTTTTTGTAGCATCAGCGAGGAGTATGAAGTAAACATGTATCACCTTTAAGTTGAGGCAATTGAACTGGAATTAAACCAGCTTTACTGCCGCATAATAGTACCCCTGATTTCCCCAGCTTCGGGGAAAATCTGCGCGTGTACATCTACATAAAACTCGTTGTTCAGCAGCAAAGCTTCGTCAGCCTCAGAAAGGGTGACTGTACCTCCAATTGGAGATAGCAGCGAAGGAAAGGAATAAACGATGGGCCCATTTGTTCCCGGCGCGCCCCGGTGCAGGTGGGCTGCTACTACCGGCAGAGCTAAGCTCTCGCTACCAGAGGGAACACGCTCACCTGCATTATAATAGGTGATGGTAGAAACCAATACATTGGTTTGCGGGTCATACAAGCCTGAATAAGCCCCCACAGCCCGCGATGGCAATCGCTCTCCCAGTACTTGGCGGGAATCCATGGAAGACCATAATGCTATCTTGGGTCTAGTCGTAGGCTGCCCATTACCTCGCCAGTCTTCCAGGCCGAACTGGTCGCAGGCGAAAAACGCTACGGAGCTCAATGCCAACAGGCAACAGCCAATAAGTTTATTTAGCATAAGATTGTAGGTGAAGAGTGGGAGATAAAACCAGGAAAGGAGCCTATTGAGGCAGATAAAGGCTTAGTAAGCTGGCAGAACCTATTAGCTCGTTTTAGAGCGGCACGACCGCACCCCTAACCAGCCCATTTGGGAGGGCAGCATTATGGAAAAAATCTACATAAGTGCCACTGGAGAGCAATGCTGCTTCGTCCGCTTCCGGAATGGTTGCCTCGCCCTGGGACAAGAAACCTAAAAGAAAAGGCAGTTCCACGATAATAGGTCCAGTGGTGCCCGGCGTACCCCGGTGTAAATGCACGTCTGCTGGTAACGAAAAGTTTCCTCCAACAGAGTAGTAGGTCAGCACATTGGTGTCCTTGTTATACAAGGCATGGAAAGTAGCTGTTTCAGGGAAAGAAGAGGGCGGCACTACCTGGCTACCGTTTACTTGGGCTGTTAGCGCTATTTCAGGGCCCGGAACAGGAGCAGGTGTGGGCGACTGCCTCACGATAGTACCGCGCGATGTGACAGTGAGCGGGTCCGTCTCACGAATAAGTCGTGCTTCTGCATCTATATATAAGCCACCATTGAGCAGCAGAGCCTCATCGGCCTCAGTTAACGTGATGGTTCCATTCGTGGTCGTAGGCAAGGTATAAGCGATAGGCCCGCCAGTTGCTGGCGTGCCGCGGTGCAGGTGTAGCACATCCCGCTGGATGCTGTAGGGTACAATACCGAATGCCACTGTATAGTCCAACACATTGGTCTGGTGGTTATAAGTGCCCGTAAAAGAGCCGGCGCCGGCGCCACTACCCGTAAGCTTTGCCGATAGAAAAATGTCAGGAGGACTAGGCGGCGCCTTTTTACGCAGGTCATCCAGGTCGAACTGGTCGCAGGCGGAAACTATGCCCAGACTCAGTAGTAAAAGAAAACCGGAAGTGAGTTTTTGTAGCATCAGTGAGGAGTATGACGTGAGCGTTTATCACCTTAGTACAGTATGATTAAGCTAGACCTATATGGCCTTATTGCCGCGTAATTGGTCCACGGGCTTCACCCTGAGGAAAACCCGAGTGTGCACATCCGCATACATCCCATTGTTGAGCAGTAAGGCCTCATCTTCCTCAGAAAGCGTCACGATAGCGCCGATGGGGAGGGTAAGCGAAGGAAACGAGAAAACGATGGGGCCGTTCGTTCCGGGCGCCCCCCGGTGCAGGTGGACTGCCGTTACTGTTCCATTTATATTACCAGTGCTGACTTCACCGGCCGTATGATAAGTGATAGTTGAGGCTAGTACATTGGTTTGCGGGTCATACAGGCCTGTATAAACCGCAGTAGCCCGCGATGGAGGACCCAATACGACTTTGCGGGCATCCATATTATTGGATACTAATGCTATTTTGGGTCGAGGGGCAGGCTGACCATTACCTCGCCAGTCTTCCAGGCCGAACTGGTCGCAGGCGGAAAACGCTACTATGCTTACTGCCAACAGGCAATAGCCGGTAAGTTTGTTTAGCATAGGTTGGGAAGTGAAGAGTGAGAGACAAAAACGCTTATATCGGCTAGCGGAACCCGTAATCCGGACTTGCTACTGCGGCACCACTGCCCCCTAGCCTCTCCATTCGGGAACTCAGCTCTATGCACGTCTATATAGGTGCCACCGGAGAGCAATGCCCCTTCATCAGCTTCCGGAATGCTCGCTTCGCCTTGGGGGTAGTAACCACCAGGAAAAGACAATGTCGCTATGATGGGCCCATTCGTGCCCGGCGCGCCCCGGTGCAGATGCACCGCTTCTGATGAAGATGTAAATGATAAATTATTAGTTGTGTAGATTGACCAGTAGGCCAGCACATTGGTGTCCTTATTATAAATTGCATTGATAATGCCCTTACGATCAGAAGAAGTGGGCGGCACTACCTGGCTACCATCTACCCGGGCTGTCAGAGCTACCTGAGGGCCCGGAACGGGAACAGGAGTGGACGGCTGCCTTATAATAGCCCCCCGAGATCGGGTATAGAGCGGATTGCCCACCTCTGCATCCACATACATATTCCCCTCCAGCAGCAGTGCCTCATCAGCCTCGGTTAAGGTGATGGTCCCATTGTGGGAAGGCAAGGTATAGGCAATGGGCCCATTCGTTCCTGGCGCGCCCCGGTGCAGGTGCAACTCATCTTCGGGTATATAAGTAAAAAATATACTGAAGTCTACAACATAAGTCAGAAGGTTAGTCTGCTGGTCATAGGTGGCCGTAAAAGCACCTATGCTCAGGGAGGAATTTGGACGCCTCGGCACTACTTGGTTGTCCGTGAGGGTAGCAGACAGAGATATTTCGGGAGGACTAGGCGGCGCCTTTTTGCGCAGGTCATCCAGGTCGAACTGGTCGCAGGCGGAAACTATGCCCAGACTCAGTAGTAAAAGAAAACCGGAAGTGAGTTTTTGTAGCATCAGTGAGGAGTATGACGTGAGCGTTATCAGCTTGTTATCCGTGCAGCTGGTCTATACCAGAGCCTGCTCTACTGCCGCCTGACAGTCCCTCGAACTTCGCCCTGAGAGAAAAGCCGCGTATGCACATCCACATACATCCCGTTGTTGAGCAGCAACACCTCGTCCTCCTCAGAAAGGGTCACTGTAGCTCCGATGGGGAGTGTGAGCGAAGGAAAGGAGAAAACGATAGGCCCATCCGTTCCTGGCCGCCCCCGGTGCAGGTGGGCCGATAGGTGGGCCGATGTTACAGGCGCCCCCTCTACAGAGTAACCGATAGTAGAAACCAATATATTGGTTTGTGGGTCGTAGAGCCCTGCGTAGGTCCCAAAATCCCGCGATGGAGGCCCATTTACTACTTGGCGAGCGTCCATAGGGGACGTCAAGGCTATTTTGGGTCTTGGGGCAGGTTGCCCATTGCCTCGCCAGTCTTCCAGGCCGAACTGGTCGCAGGCGGAAAACGCTACGGAGCTTAATGCCAAGAGGCAAAAGCCAGTCAGTTTGTTTGGCATAGGTTGGGAAGTGAAGAGTGGGAGATAAGAACCAAGGGAAATAACTGTTGAGATATAAATAGCCTGCGCTACATCATTAATTTGAATGTAAGAAAAAGCTTTGCAATATTTCCACAAGTATTTGAATTTCTGATTGTTGAGTTAGAGCATAAGCCTATTACTGCGGTTTTATACCATCTCTTGGAACCCCACTCTGCCCCTACCGTTAATCATTATCTAACCCTGATCTGCTACTATGAAAATTCCAGTTGAAAAAGGCCAGGAGAAAGGCTTTCTGCCCGATGGCCGCCACGTGGTCGAGATTACCGATATTGAGGAAGGCACCAGCGAGCACCAGAATGTGCCATTCTTCGCGGCGCGTATGGAAAACGAAGACGGCTTCGTAACCCAGCGCTTTTATACATCACCGGCGGCTATGCCCATTCTGCTTTCTCTCTACTCAGCCGTTGGCATTCATGCTGAAGGCGGCAAAGACCTTGACACCAAGCAGTTACTTGGCAAGAAGCTATCCGTTGAGGTAAGCGACCATACTTACGCCGAGCCAGCTTCCGGCGCTGAGCGCACTATTAAGCAAGCAACCGGCTTCCGAGCAGCTTAGCTGCTTTCCGTAAAGCAAAAAAAGCCCCCAGACTAGTTCTGGGGGCTTTTTTGCTGTTAAGTCAGCTTACTTCTCGCTTCCGACTGGCAAAGCGCTGGTATAAGTGGAGGCCTTGCCGAAAGACTCTTTTATTTCGTCGATGGCCGCGTGGCTGCTCAGGCGCTTAGGCTTGGTATTGAGGAAAGAGCCATCTTCTGCTAGCAGAAAATACGAAGGAACTTCCTGCAAGGCGTAGGCCCTAGCCAGCGCTGAGCGCAAGCCGCCCGCAGCCCGCACATGTACGCCCGGCAGCTTCTTGCTCACCACCAGCTGCTTCCAGGCAGGATCATTCTCATCGAGGGCAATGTTGAGAAACACGATGTTTTTGCCTTCGAATTTCTTCGCTAAATCCTGAGCATACGGCAGGTCGCGCAAGCTCAGACCGCTGGTTGTGCGCCAGAAGTTCAGGTAGACCAGCTTGCCAGCAAAATCGCGCAACGATACTGTGTCGCCCTTCACCGTCACGAGCTTGAAATCGGGGGCCGGGGCACCAATAGCAAAGGCCTTATGGCTTTCGAAATCGCGCTGCAACAGCGGGTAAAACTCATTTTTAGGATCTACACTGCGAAAGTCAGCCAGCATGGCCGCCGACTGCTTCACGTGCCCAAACCGAAACGACTCCTGCAGAATACGGCCCATAATTAAGGGTTTTACCGGACCCGTCAGCTGCTTTTTAGCCAGATCATAGCACACCCAGTAAAAGTCGGGGTCGGAGCGGTGATGATTGGCAGCTACCGCAGTGTAATGGATGTAGTTCAGCAAAAACTCCTGATGCTGCTCGCTCTGGGCCGCACTGGGGTTGTTGATAAGCTTGGCATCGTTGAGGAAGCTGTAGTACTCAGGCGACATTTTCAAACGACCTTCGGTGGCTACAACCTGCTCGCGGAGGTCTTGAAAAGTGAGACGGTCGTTGGCGTAGCTATAGTCAATCTCGGCCTGGGCGTAAGCTTTGAAAGCGGCCGATACCTGATTGTCTTCCGCATAGCCATCCAAAAATTTTTGTTCGGCCTTGCGACGATAATCTAAGAAGGACAGGAAACCGGGCTCGTAAAGCATGATGTTATCGGGCAGCACCTGAAAGCCGTCGTTCTCAATGAACTGCTCATCCAGTTCAACCAGATAGCTGCTAGCTGCGGAGCCAGGCCCTTTAAACTTAATGCTGGACGCTAGGTCATTGCTTTTGAAGCGCACTTCAATTGCGTTGCCCGGCTCCAGAAACAGGTCGGCTACGTCATCGCCGTACACCAAGTCGGCGCGGGTGGGTCCGGGCACCGCCACGGCCAGCCGAAACTCCCCTTTGCTATCGAGGCGCGCGTACGTGATATGTTCCTTAGGGTCAAGCGGATGCTCACGAAAAGAAACGGCAATTGTATCGGTCTTGTAATTGCTCACCTTACCGGTCAGCACAACGGTGCCCTGCGCCCGACCTACGGCGGGTGCCAACAGCGCAACGGTCAGCAGACCAATGAGAAAACGAAAAGGCGATTTTTTTGAAGCAGAATTCATGCAGTAGGCAATCGACAGCACGGAGAATCCGTGGTGAATACTTAGCTAAATACTAATGTCTGACTGAATGGATCAATTCAGTATATTCTCGGGATAAGACAATTCTTAACCCGAAGATAAGGCATAAAAACCTATAAAATCCAATATCGTAGTTTACTTTTTCGTAACGTCTTATCAGGCTACCAGTTGAAATTTAGGAAGCTAGGCTGCGTAAAAGCTCTCATAACCACTGTAAAGGGGGCAAAAAGGTATTTTACCGGAGTAGCTGAAGCTATTATATATGCGTTACCAGCTATAAACATGCCTAAATTTTTTACCCAAACAGGCCTGTTAACACTTCGTCGAGCCTCCCAACCGGGTGTACACGAATACCAAAGCGTCCCAGGTCTAAACCTCGAGCGTTAAACTGCGAAATGTACATTTCCTGAAAGCCAAGCTTTTCTGACTCTGACAAACGCTGATCGAGGCGACTTACGGCCCGTATTTCGCCACTCAATCCAACCTCGGCCGCTAGGCAGGTTTCGCCGCTGAGTGGAATGTCGTTGAGCGAGGAAACAACGGCTGCACACACGGCCAGATCAAGGGCTGGATCTTCGAGGCGCAGGCCGCCGGCAATGTTTAGAAAGACATCGTGCTGCCCCAGACGCAAGCCGCTACGCTTTTCGAGAACAGCCAGCAGCATCTGTAGTCGCTTGGAGTCGAAACCGGTGCTGCTGCGCTGGGGTGTGCCGTAGGTGGCGGGGCTCACCAGGGCTTGCACCTCTACCAGCAAAGGCCGGTTTCCCTCCAGCGTCGCTCCGATGGCAATACCACTGAGGGTTTCGGTGCGCTGACTCAGCAGGATTTCTGAGGGGTTGGATACCTGGCGCAAACCAGCTCCCTGCATCTCGTAAATACCCAGCTCAGAAGTAGAGCCGAAGCGGTTTTTGATGGTGCGCAGAATCCTGTAGCTCAGGTGCCGGTCGCCCTCAAACTGAAGCACCGTGTCCACCATATGCTCCAGAATCTTGGGTCCGGCAATAGAGCCGTCTTTGGTGATATGGCCGATGAGTAGCACGGGCACGCCCGTTTCCTTGGCATACTTGAGCAGCTCGGCTGTGCACTCGCGCACTTGCGACACCGAGCCGGCTCCCGATTCTACCAAGCCGGATTGCAGGGTCTGGATAGAATCGACCACCACCACGTTGGGCTGCAACTGGTCGATCTGGCGGAAGATATTTTGGGTGTTGGTTTCGGTGAGAATGTAGCAGCCGGGATGCTGGTCGCCGAGGCGCTCCGCCCGCATTTTGATTTGCTGCTCGCTTTCCTCCCCCGAGATATAGAGCACCTTGAGCTGACGTAAGCTCATGGCAATCTGCAACATAAGCGTGCTTTTGCCAATGCCAGGCTCGCCGCCAATGAGGACCAGAGAGCCGGGCACAAGGCCGCCACCCAATACGCGGTTTAGCTCCCCATCGTGGGTGTCGATGCGGGCTTCTTCCTCGTAGTGAATCTCGCCGATAGGCCGGGGCTTAGCGCTGGTTTTGGCGGCGGGCGAAGCCGTAGGTGGCTTCCAGGAGCCGGTAGACTGGTTATTTTCTTTTTCGACTACTTCCTCCACGTAGGTGTTCCACTCCCCGCACGACGGGCAGCGGCCAATCCACTTGGCTGACTGAGCACCGCACTTTTGACAGAAATAAAGGGTCTTGATTTTGGCCATGAATCGGGTCGGATGAACGTATAGAATGCTCAGCAGGAAGGAAAAGTTTGGCAAGATCGAGATTTGCCGGGGCTCACCGGTTCTGGCTGGCAGCAGCGGTGATTATTAGTAGCGCTAGCTCAGCTGAAATTGAATTTAACTTACCTTGCTATGAGGCTTTAAGCCATTGCCTTGTGCAAAAAGCCCCCCGACTCGCTACAGTTGAGTTTCTCAAACCCAAGCTGCTTGTAGCTTGTTATGTAGCGATTTACTATCCCTTACTTATTATATAATGGCTAGCCTTGCTCCTACTGATCTGTCCGTTATTCCTGCCTTTGCCGATTTGCCCCCCGAAACCATCGACTGGCTAATGGATCATGGTGAGCGGCGCGAGTATGCAGCCGAGGAAGTTATTTTTAAACCCGGCGACCCAGCCGAGTACATGATGGCTTTGCTCCAGGGTGAGCTACAATTTTTCGCGGTGCGCAATGGAAATCGCGAGCCTATTTTTCGGGTGAGTGCGGGGCAAGTGAGTGGCGTGCTGCCGTATTCGCGGCTGCGCGTTGTGAATGGCTATAGTATTGCAACAATGCCTACCGCTGTGTTTGTACTGCACCGAGATCTATTTCCGGAGCTGGAGCGAACGAGTCCGGAGCTAACCCAGCGTTTAGTGGCTTTGATGAGTGACCGCGCCCGTGATGAAGCCCGTGGGCAGGAGCGCGACGACAAGCTGCGCGCTTTGGGTAAACTGTCGGCGGGGTTGGCACATGAGCTAAATAATCCGGCCGCCGCCATTGCCCGCGCCTCGCAAGCCTTGCAGGAGCTGACCCTGGCCAAACCCGCGCAGCTTCTGGACTTACTTCAGCATTGCCCCAATCCCGAGGCGCTAAAAGCATTGACGCTGCTAGCCACCGAGATAATCGCCAAAGAGAAGCCTATGTCGGCACTGGAGTGCGCTGACTATGAGGATGATTTGGCTGATTGGCTCGAAGATCAAGGCGTGGCTGATGGCTACCGCCTCGCGGCCGGTCTGCTAGAGGCTGGAGTGACGAAGGACATACTTGCCCCCGTAGCTGCCGACTTACCCAAGGCGGCGCTGCCGGCTGCTTTTGCCTGGCTGGAAGGCCAGCTTACCACCCAGCGCCTTATCCGGGATGTGCAGGAAGCCGGCAGCCGGATCAGCACCTTGGTGGCCAGCGTAAAAACCTACTCCCACATGGACCGCGCCACCGACCGCGCACCTTTGGACGTGCACAACGGTCTGGAAAGCACCTTTACCATGCTGGGCCATCAGCTACGCGCCAAAAAGATCCGGCTAACGCGCGATTTTGCCCCCCAACTTCCATTGGTGCGCGGCCAAGTCAGCAGCCTGAACCAAGTGTGGACGAACCTGCTCGATAATGCCATTGACGCCGTGGCCACCGGAGGAGAGATTACCGTGCGCACGCACTTGCAAAGCGGCTTTGTGCGCGTCGCCATCATCGATAATGGCACGGGCATCGCGCCCGATGTGCTGAATCATATTTTTGAGCCTTTCTTCACCACCAAAGAAGCGGGCGCGGGCTCTGGCCTGGGTCTCGATATTGCGCAGCGTATTGTGCGCAGCCACAACGGACGCTTGGAGGTAAACTCCGTTCCCGGCCGCACCGAGTTTAGCGTGTGGCTTCCCGCGCTTACATAAGGCTGGGGGGCTTTTTCTGACAGGTCTGAGAGTAGTTGAAGTAAAAAAGCCCCCAGCACGTCTGTACCTTTGAATTCTCTGCATGACTGTCTATTAGCATGACGTTTACTAATTAGCCTATACCCTACTAAGCACCAATTACCATTATGAAAAAGCCTGTTCTCCTTGTTGTGGATGATGATCCGCAGGTGCTCAGCGCCATCGACCGGGATTTGCGCAGTGAGTTTCGCCGCGATTATCGGGTGCTGCGGGCCAGCTCGGGGCCGGAGGCTTTGGAAATCCTGAAGGAGTTGGATACGCGCGCCGAGCCGCTAGCACTGCTCCTGGCCGATCAGCGCATGCCCGAAATGGAAGGCGTGGAACTGCTGGAAAAAGCCCGGGCAATTTTCCCGGATGCTAAGCGGGTGTTGCTTACGGCCTACGCCGATACCGAGGCCGCCATTCGGGCCATCAACAATGCTCACCTCGACTACTATCTCCTGAAACCCTGGGACCCACCGCAGGAGCTGCTTTACCCCACGCTACGCGACTTGCTGGCCGCTTGGCAAGCGCATTATAAGCCCCGCTTCCAAGGGCTTAGGCTTATCGGGTTTCAATGGTCGCCGGTTTCGCATGAGTTGAAAGACTTTCTGGCGGGCTATATGGTAGCTTATCAATGGCTGGATTTTGAAACGAACCCTGAGGCGGCTACTCTTTTGCAAAGCACCGGCCTCACGCCCGCCGATTTGCCTGTGGTTGTGTTTGAGGATGGCTCTGCGCTGGCCCGGCCTGAGCGGGCGGCGGTGGCTCTCAAAATAGGGTTGTCGCAGAAGGCTTCCGCCGAGCTTTATGATGTGGTCGTGATTGGAGCCGGGCCTTCGGGGCTGGCGGCGGCGGTGTACGGCGCCTCAGAAGGACTCAAAACGCTGGTTATTGAGCGCGGCGCGCCCGGCGGACAAGCCGGCAGCAGCTCGCGCATCGAAAATTATCTTGGTTTTCCCACGGGCCTGAGCGGCGCCGAGCTGGCTCACCGGGCCTGGGCGCAAGCCATCCGGCTGGGGGCCGAATTATTAGCCCCCCAGGAAGTCACAAACCTCTGTCTGCAAGACGAGTACAAGGTATTGACCCTGGCCGATGGCAGCGAAGTGCGCACCCGCGCGCTCGTGCTGGCCACCGGCGTAAGCTACCGCACCCTGAATGTGCCCGGCGAGCATCACCTGAGCGGGGCCGGCGTGTACTACGGCGCGGCCCGCACCGAGGCCCGCTCCTGCGACCAGCAGGACGTGTACATTGTGGGCGGCGGCAACTCAGCCGGGCAAGCAGCCATGTACTTAGCTAGTTACGCCCGCCGCGTGTTTATCCTGATTCGGGGCGAGTCGTTGGCGGCGTCTATGTCGGCGTATCTGATTGACCAGATTGGGCAAACGGAAAACATTGAGATTCTGCCTTTCGCCGAGGTGAAGGAGGTACGCGGAAAGGACCATCTGGAGGAAGTGGTTATTGTAAACCGAGGGCAGGAAGAGGTGCGGCCGGCGCGGGCCATGTTCGTTTTTATTGGGGCAAAACCGAGCACCGAGTGGGTACAGGACATTATTCTCTGCGATAAGCGCGGCTTTATGCTTACGGGTCGCGACTTAGTGACGGACCCACGCTTTGCGGCGGCTTGGAAGCGCAATCGCGAGCCGTATCTGCTCGAAACATGCGTACCGGGCATCTTCGCCGCCGGCGACAATCGGGTGGGCGCTATGGCGCGCGTGGCGTCGGCTGTGGGTGAAGGATCGATGGCGATTAAGTTTGTGCACGAATACCTGGATGAGTAGCAATGGCAAGTGTTGGCTGTTGTGTAAGACGGTCAGGCTGAGCTTGTCGAAGCCTGACCGCCCATATGAGTTGACTGCCTACTATTCCAAAGCGCTATATTCTACAACCCATTGAATTAATGATCTTTACCTTAATATCCCTTATTCGGCAGGCGGCGCTTCTGACGGTGGCTACACTGCTGCTTACGGGCTGCGAGCTATTTGAATTCAGCCCCAACGACGTACGCGCCCCTGCCGCCGACCGCGACCTGACGGCCAAAAACCTGGCGCGCCTGCAAGCTCAGCCCAAGCCCACCGGCGGCGACACGCTGCGCTTTGTGTTTACCGGCGATTCTCAGCGTTTCTATGAGGAGATCGGGCCGCTGGTGGAAAGCGTAAATCGTCAGCGCGGCATCTCGGCGCTGGTTGTGGCCGGCGACATTGCCGACTTTGGCCTACGCCGCGAGATGCAGTGGGTGAATGACCGCCTGCGCCATTTGAAGGTGCCTTACCTGACCGTCATCGGCAACCACGACCAGGTAGCCAACGGCCGGCAGGCGTACCAGGAAATATTTGGCCCCCTGAACTACACGTTTACTTACGACCGCACCCGCTTTATCCTCATCGACACCAACAGCCGCGAGTACGGCTTCAATGGAAAAGTGCCCGATGTAGGCTGGCTACAGCAGCAACTAGCTGATACCGTGGGCATACGTCGCCAGATTGTGCTTTGCCACGTGCCGCCCAGCAACGAAGATTTCGACCCTGCATTGGTGAAACCCTTTACCGAAGCGCTGGCAAAAGCCCCCCGCTTGCTGTTTCACCTCAATGGCCATGCCCACAGCTTCAGCATCAGCGAGCCGTACGCGGATGGCGTGACCTACATCAACTCCTTTGCCTTTGAGAAGCGCCAATACGTGATTCTGACCGTGTGGGGCGCCGATCAGTTTAAGCTTGAGAAAGTCGCCTTTTAGCTATGCGTGTTTTTCTACTTCTGGGGGCTTTTTCGGCTTGCTGCTATCCACGTTGCCAGCCTCGGCCCAAATAACTGATTCGGCGTCAACTACTTCGGGGCGGCGCTGGTATGTACCGAAGCACGCTGTGCTGCAAGCGGCTGGCGGCATCGGCATGGTGAGCGGGGGCGTAGGCTATAGCGTATTTCGCCAGCGCCTCGACGTAGATGTGCTGGCCGGCTACGTGCCCCAACGCTACGCGGGCACCAAGGCCTTGGGCATTTTCACCCTCAAAACGACTTACACACCCTACACCATTCCCCTGCGGAACGCTGCGTGGTGCCTGCACCCATTCTCGTTTGGTGGCCTGGTGAACTACACCCCTTCGCGCACCCTGAACCGCTCCCGCGACGAGAAGTACTACGATGGCTACTACTGGTGGTCATCTACCATTCGCTTCGGAGCCTTTGTGGGCGGGCGCGTCGCGCGTGGGCTGAAGCCGGCTGGCAGTGGTCAGCCCCGAATGGTGTCATTGTATTATGAACTGGGTACTAATGACTTGTATGTCGTTAGCAAAGCCACCAATCTGTCGGGGTTGAAAGTGACGGATATTCTGACTCTGGGTGTGGGGGGCAAATTCACGTTTTAGGCGCCTGTAGCGCGAACTTTTAGTTCGCGCTACAGCTCATTACCAGCCAGATAAGCGGCCCGTGCGTCGGCGAGCAGGCGCATAATACTGGCGCGCTGACGCAACAGCTTTTCTACTGCCGGGCGCTGCTGCCGAAACAGCCGCAGCATGCGCAAGCGCTGGAGGCGGTCTTGGAGGTTATTCCAATAATACAAAGCGTAAAAGCCGGTAATCGGCAAGCTCAGGGCGTAGAGCGTGGTCAGGCGCCAGTTCTGCGCAAAGTAGTGCACGAGGGCAATCTGGGCGGCGTAGGCCAGGCTGAAAGTAAGCATACCAGTCACCATCAGAATAGGAGCCACAAACTCAACTTCCTTGGTGGCGCGCTGGGCTACCAGCGACGGAACCCGGTAGGGCAAGTAGTTATTCACGACGCCATACACATACACGGGGAAGCCCAGCGCCAGCCGTAGCGCCGTTTTTGCCCCCGCAGCCACCGCTCGCCTTTGTTGCCCGACTCCAGCGACTCGTCGGTCAGGCGCAGGGCCCGCAGCTCGCGCAGGTATTCACTCAGCTTCTCCCGTACTTCCTGCAAGCGGGCAGGATCATGTTTTTCGAAGTAGATAATGGCTTCCGACAAGTTGCGACTAAGCTCGAAGTTGTCGTAAAGGGTTTCTTCGTCGTTGGGAGCGAGGTGTTCGCCGAAGGTGCGCTCCACTTGCTGCACCAGCTCGTCTTCGGCCGCGTCGCGGGTTATAACCAGGTTTTCCTCCAGCCGCCGCCGAATTTCCTCGGTCAACTCGTCCGCCGCCGCGATGGGATCCTGGGCGTACAGGGCCGCATAATCGGATACTTGAATGGGCAGAGCCACATTGAGCAGCACATCGGAGCGAAACCGGCTGGGGTCGAAATAATTAATGCCCACCGGCAAAATCTGCACCTCACGCCTGAAGTCGTGGCGCGCTGCGGCGCCCAGGGCAATGCGGGCGGCGCCGGTTTTGAGCGGACGCAGGCGGCGCTCGGTTACGCTGGTGCCTTCCGGAAAAATCATGATGGTGCCGCCCTGGTCGAGGTAATCGTAGCTGCGGCCGAACGTGGCTTCGTTGCGCTGGGCCAGCTCGGCCGGACTTACGTGGGCGACCGACTCGCCCTCCGCATCCTGGCGGCGGTAAATAGGAATGGAGTTGGTCTGAGCCATCAGCCATTTCATAAATGGCCCCTTGAAGAAGGTGCTTTTGGCCAAAAAAGCCACTGAGTCGCGCCGGTTAGCGGCTACTACCAGCGGGTCCATGAGCGTATTCGGGTGATTGGCGGCAATGATAAGCGGCCCCGGAGTTTGCAGCCGTTTGCGGTGGGGCACTTCAATTCGACGGAAGAAAACGCGCAGCCCTAGTTGAATCAGGGGCTTGAGTAAGGCGTACGACAGCATAAACGGGAACAGTAAAACGTTAGCGAAAGTCAGGATTATTTCTCAACCCGGTATCTTCGGCAAGGCTTTGCTGCCGCATTCATTTTTCCTGCTCTATTCATGCGTTTCGTCTTCTCGTTTTTTCTCGCTTTCCTGCTGACCCTGACTGCCGCTTCGGCCCAGACGGACAAAGCCGAATTAGCCGCCCTAAAGCAAGCTAATGACCTAGTAGCTCAGCGCAAATACAACTCGGCATTTGCGCTGCTCCAGCAGTTTGACCGCCAAAACACCCGACCGGCAATAGTGATGCGCAAACAGGAAATTGCCCTCTCCTACCACATTACCACCCGTGAGTATGAGACATTTTCAATGAAGGATCTGGCCTTGGTGGAAACGCTGGAGCAAATGCGCGCCCAGCGCTCCTATGACTCGGCTTATCGGTTTCCCATCGAGACGGCCTTGCTGAATTTGAAGCGGCGCAACCCCACCAATTACAAGCTTGACAAAGCCCTGGGCGACTATTATTACAGCGCCCAGCAGTGCGATTGTGCCGAGAAGGCGAAGGGCGAGGACCGGCTTTTTGCCCTCATGGTCCGGCATTATGAGGTGGCTCACCTGCGCGGCTACGGCGATTATCTTTCTTATTATGCCTTGGGCTATGCTCATGAGCGCCTCGGCAACTTTGCCCAGTCCGTGGCACCTTTCCGGCGCTCTATTCAGTTAAAGAAGGATTTTCCGGACGCTCACTACCACTTTGCTTACTCGCTGCTTGAGCTCAAGCAGCTGGAAAAGTCGCGGGATGAGGTGCGCATCGCCCTCAATTTGTATAAGGATGAGCAGTTCAAGTCCGACGCCGCCTACATGCTGGCCGATATTGAGGAGCAAATAAAACGCAAGGCTGAAGGCCGCCCCATCAAGACTTCGGCCCGCTCGAAGCCCCGTACCCCTGATGCCTCCACCGACCCGGAGCCCATTAACCCCACCGAGCTGGCGACGGTAAAACCCAAGCTGCTGGCTGCACTCAAAGGCAACAACAAGCCGGAGATTGTGCGGCTCACCAATCAGCTTTACCAATTGGCGCCCAAAGATGAAAGCACTTACCGCGAGCTGCTCGACCTGTATGTAGCTAATAATCAGGCACCCGACCTGATAACCTTTCTCACGGAGCAGGCGGCGGTACCCAATCAGGAGCCGCTGGCGCAAGGCTACCAGCGCTTATACCTGGGGCATCTGTACCTCGACCAGAAAAATGCCCCCAGGCGCACAATCAGCTGGTGCTGGCTCGGCAGTTTTTGGTGCAGGCCCTGCCCGCCAACAACCCGACTTTTGCCGTGATTGATCAGTTGCTTCAATCCACGCCGCAGGAATAGGCTGGGGGGCAAATTGTCGGCCTGGTTTGAGTTGGCAGCATACGTAAACTCAGCAGACTTAAATCACTTTAAAAGTAATTTTTGGGACCAGTCCAAGAAGTATAGAGGAGATTGCATGTGCTTATTCTAATTTTTAATTGACTATAAATCAGAATATTACAGCCACAACTACCGCATAACGCAGTGATTGGCACGGTTTTGCAATAATACCTTGCAACGCTCAGCTATTCCGCAGTGCACATAGCGAATAGCAGCGTTTCTTTTCTCCTTCTCTACTACTTCCTGGATATGAAAAATCTGCGTCTTTGCGGTCGCCTGGCCGCGCTTGCTCTTCTCCTTTCTACTGGCTTTGGTGTTCAGGCCCAGGTTCGGCAACCGTATAATGCTCCGTTGGCGCCTCGTCCGAAGCAATATTCCACCACCACTTCTATTGCTCCGCCTAGCCGGGGTGTGCAGTTTGGCCTCCGGGCGGGCGTCAATGTCGCCGATTGGTCGGGTGATGCCGTGCAAAGCGTGCTTGACGTGGCTGAGTTGACCAATGGCGCCGTGACCCGCGAAATGAAGCCCGGCTTTCACGCTGGCTTGTTTGCCACTCTGCCCCTGGGCTCTCACTTCGCTATTGAGCCCGGCCTGATCTATTCCGAAAAAGGCACCCAGCTCGCGGGCCGTGTTCCTTTCGAGCAGTTTGACTTTCTGAACACCCGCGTAACGGCCACCGCCCGCATGGCTTATATTGATGTGCCGGTGCTGGCGAAGGCTTACCTCACGCGCGGCCTCTACATCTATGCCGGCCCGCAGGCGTCTTATCTGGTGAGCAACAAAGTACGGGTAGAAGCGGGGGCCTTGGGTTTCTCCGCTTTCAAGCAAGATTTCGACGTGCGCAACCAGTTTCGTGAGCTGGACTTCGGCGTGGTTGGCGGCCTGGGCTACCAGTTCGACAGCGGCTTGGGCCTGAGCGCCGGCTACGACTACGGCCTTTCGTCCTTAGATAAAAACGACCGTTTCGACGCGCAGAACCGCGTGATCAAAGCTTCAGTAAACTTTTCTTTCTAGTTTCGCGCCCTATTCTTTCAACAACCAATAAAAAGCCCCCGGATATTCCGGGGGCTTTTTTGGGGCTAACAGGACCCGTGTCAGAGGCCGAATTAAGGCGAAATGCGCCTTGTGCTTTAAGTGGCAAGTAAGGGCTCCGGCTGGCGCTTGAATATATCCTGCAAGGCCTGCCGGGCGGCGTGGTGCCCACACATGCCATGCACTCCCCGCCGGGAGGCGTTGAGGAAGAGCAGATGTAGAGGCCCTTCGCCGAGGTACGATAGGGAGAAGCGCGCAACGCCGGACGGGTAAACAGCTGCGTTACATCCAGGATGCCACCGTTGATGTCGCCACCAACTAAATTGCTGTTAAACGCTTCTAGCTCGCTTGTATTGAAAGTATGGCGGGCCAGTATCCGGTCGCGGAAGCCGGGAGCGAATCGTTCTACCTGATTTTCAATAGCCGTGGTCATGTCAACGCGTGAGCCGTTGGGCACGTGGCAATAGGCCCACGCGGTATGCTTGCCCGCCGGCGCCCTAGTCGGGTCGAAGAGGCTTTGCTGGGCCAAAAGCACAAAGGGCCGGTCGGGGTGCTTGCCTTCGCTGGTTTGCTGCTCAGAGGCAAGTATTTCTTCCAATGAGTTGCCCAGATGTATGGTGCCAGCCTGCCGGCATTCCGGCGCCGTGAACGGTATCGGCCCATCCAAGGCCCAATCGACTTTAAATACGCCCATACCGTAGCGGTAGCGCTCTAGTTGCCAGCGGTAGAGCGACGAGAAGGTATGGCCCGCAATCTTGAGCAACTGCCGCGGCGTGACGTCGAAAAGTACAGCGTGGGTGGAGGGCAGTTGACTGAGGGAGCTAACGGGAGCATTTGTTTCGATTTTGCCCCCAGCGACACGAAATAAGAAGCCAGCGCCCGCGCTATAACTTGGGCGCCGCCCTCCGGTAGCGGCCACCCGCGCACATGGCCCATAGCCATCAGTACCAACCCGATGGCCGAGGTAGTGACATTGGTAAGGGGCTGAATGGCGTGAGCGGCCATACCAGCCCACAATCCTCGCGCTTCCAGTGTCTGAAACCGTTTGGCCAGCATCGTAGCCGAGGTAACGGCATCGAGGCCGAAGCGGGCCATAGCCAGCGGATGCTTCGGGATGCGCAACGGGCCCAGAATAGCGGGCGCCAACACTGGCCAGTCGCGCACAATAGGCTGGATCAGTTGCCGGTAAGCCTTTTCGTCGGGACCCAATCGGTGCGCCGTATCGGCTAAGGAAGCGACCAGGGTGGCAGCCCGACCTGTATCGAAGGGGTGAGCGGCGGCTACCGGCGGCGTGAGGAAGTTCAGGCCATGTTCGGCCAGGGGAAGGGTTTTGAAAAACGGTGACTCTGCCGCCAGCGGGTGAATGGCTGATCCGATGTCGTGTACAAAGCCAGGCAGCGTAAGCTCTGCCGAGCGCAATCCTCCTCCAATAGCGTCTTTGGCTTCCAGTATCAAAACGGATAGGCCGGCTTGCTGGAGCGTAATAGCTGCCGCCAGCCCATTCGGCCCGGAGCCGACAACGACGGCATCAAAATCTCGCTTATCCACTAGAAATGACTTTTATAGAGTAAGTATCGACTAAACTAGGCCGCGCCTGAAAGGTAACGAACCGTTAACAATCCAAAAGGCGGTCATGCAGAACGCAGTGAAGCATCTCGCGTGCGGTCGTTGATTACTAACTCAACATCAGCATGCGAGATGCTTCGCTACCGCTCTGCATGACCGCCAGACATGTATGACGCTCTTACGGAAAACTTACAGCTTTGCTACTCTCCTCTTAAAAGGAATTATCACAACCTCGCTCCTTTAGTTGGTTCCCGAAGAAAAAGCCCCCAGCCCTTATTTAACGTCGTCGTGAGGGTTCATTACGCGGTTTTGGCGGTTGATGGATTCGAGGTGAATGGCGTCGAAGTACTTGAGAATGAAATCTTTGGTAAGGCCTAGCTTGGCACCTTTTTTTACGCCGCGGTCTAGGATCTCATTCCAGCGGTTAGGCTGAAGGATGGTGATGTCGTTCTCCTTTTTGTAGGTACCAATCTTCTCGGCGACGGCCATGCGGCTGCTAATGAGCTGCATAATCTCGTCGTCGATGTGGTTGATCTGGTCGCGCAGCTTGGCCAGCACGGTTAGAAATTCCTGCTTGTCGGTGGTTTCGTGGCGCCAGATGAGGTGGTCGAGCAGGGCGACGAGGTTGGTGGGCGTTACCTGCTGGGCGGCATCGCTCCAAGCCTGGTCGGGGTCGCGGTGCGATTCCAGCATCAGGCCGTCGAAGTCGAGGTCAATGGCTTTTTGAGCAACATCGGCGAGCAGGTCACGGCGGCCGCAAATGTGGCTCGGGTCGCAAATGAGCGGCAATTCGGGCATGCGGCGCTTCATTTCGATAGGAAGCTGCCAGAGCGGCGCATTGCGGTATTCGGTGTTGCCGTAGCTGGAAAAGCCCCGGTGAATCAGGCCGATTTGCTTCACGCCCGCTTTCGCTAAGCGCTCCACGGCTCCGGCCCACAACTCTACGTCGGGGTTGATGGGGTTTTTGATGAACACCGGCACATCCGTACCGCGCAGGGCGTCGGCCACAGCCTGCACCGAAAACGGGTTCACTGTCGTGCGCGCGCCAATCCAGAGCACGTCCATCTCGAAAGCAAGGCTGTCCTCCACGTGTTTGGGCGTGGCCACTTCCACCATCACGGGCAGGCCGGTTTGCTCGCGGGCTTTTTGCAGCCAGGGCAAGCCTTTCGTGCCAATGCCCTCGAAGCCGCCGGGCTTGGTGCGGGGCTTCCAGATGCCGGCGCGGAGCATATCCACGCGGCCGGTTTGGGCCAGCTGGTTGCAGGTATCGAGGAGCTGTTCCTCGGTTTCGGCGCTGCACGGGCCGGAGATGAGCAGGGGCTTTTTGCTGGTGAGTTCAGCGGCCGAAGTGGTGGTAGTTTGGGTATGGTCCATTATTTCAAGATTTTACGAATGAGATTTGCTTGCTCGATGAGCTGATGAAAAGCGGGGTAATCTTCCTGTTCCAGCACGTCTTTCATGTGCTGCAATTGGCGCAAATGCTCGCTGAGCACATCGAGCACGTTGAGGCGGTTTTGGCGAAAAATGGGCACCCACATATCCGGGGAGCTTTTGGCCAGACGCACCGTCGACTCGAAGCCGCCGCTGGCCAGGTCAAAAATCTGCTGCTCCTCTTTTTCCTTGTTTAATACGGTGAGCGCCAGCGCAAAAGAGGTGATATGCGAGATATGAGAGATGTAAGCCGTGTGCAAATCGTGGGCGGCCCCGCCCATGTACACCAGCCGCATCCCGATTTGCTCAAAAATGCCCCCACGCGGGTTACGGCGGCGGGGTCGCTGTGCTCCGCATCACAGATAACCAGGGTTTTGCCCTGAAACAAGCCTTGCACCGCCGCCTCCGGCCCCGAATACTCAGTACCGGCCATGGGGTGCACGGCCACAAAACGGGCGCGGCGCGGGTGCTGCTCTACGCAGCCCAGCAGCTTTTGCTTGGTCGAGCCTACGTCGATAACTATCTGGTGGTCAGCGACTGAATCCAGAACCTTGGGCAGCAGCGTGAGCATGGCATCCATGGGCACGGCCAACACAATCAGGTCGGCGCGGCTGATGCCGGATGCGAGGTCAGCTACCTCATCGATAAGGCCTAGGCTCAGCGCTTTCGTTTGGTTTTCGAAGCTTTGGTCTACGCCAATGATTTGGGTAGCCAGGCCCGCTTCCCGGAGGCTAAGGGCTAACGAGCCGCCAATCAAGCCGATACCTATTATAGTGACTATCATTTTCTTATTGAGAAACAGGAGCGGAAGCTCGGGCGGTGACAATGCGCTCCAGCGCCGCCGCCAATACGCTTTCTGGCTGGCACAAACTCACCCGAATAAAATCGTTGCCGTTGCTGCCAAAAATGCCCCCGGCGTGATAAATACCTTGGCCTGGTGCAGCAGCTCGTCGCTGAGCGCGTAGCCATCGGCGTAACCGGCCGGAATTGCCCCCCAGACAAACAGACCGGTTTGCTGTTGATCAAATTGGCAGCCGATGGTGGTCAGCAAGTTGAAAACCTGCTCGCGACGGGCGCGGTACGTGGCGTTAAGCTGCTCAAACCAATCAGCCCCCAGCCCCAGCGCGACAATAGCGCCGCGCTGCACCGGCAGAAACATACCCGAATCGAGGTTGCTCTTGAAGCGCAGCACCTGTTGCAGCCACTCGGCCCGGCCCGCCAGCAACCCCACGCGCCAGCCCGCCATATTATGCGATTTGCTGAGTGAGTTCAGCTCCAAGGCTACTTCGCGCGCGCCGGGCACGGCCAGCAAGCTCTGTGGGTTGTCGTTGAGAATGAAGCTGTACGGGTTGTCGTGGACTAGTAGAATGCTGTGCTGCTGCGCGAAATCGACCAGGCGCGCCAGAAACTCCAGGTCGGCGGGAGCGCCGGTGGGCATGTGGGGGTAGTTGAGCCACATCAGCTTTACCCGGCTTAGGTCGCGCTGGGCCAAGGCGTCGAGGTAGGGCTGCCAGTTGTTGGCCACTGTCAGGTCGTAATCGACGGGCGTGGCGCCGCTGAGCTGGGCGGCGGCGCGGTAAGCCGGGTAGCCCGGATTCGGGATCAGCACCTCGTCGCCGGCTTGCAGAAACGTCATGCTGATGTGCATGATGCCCTCCTTGGAGCCCAGCAGCGGCAAAATCTCATTGGATGGGTTAAGCTCCACCTGATAAGCACGCTGGTACCAGTCTGCCATGGCCTGACGCAGCGCCGGGCTGCCCTGGTAGCCCTGGTAAGCATGCGTGTTGGGCTGCTCAGCTGTTGTGCTCAGGGCCGCTATTACGCTGGGGTGCGGGGGCAAATCTGGGCTGCCGATTCCCAGGTTAATAACGGCCGCCCCCGCCTGGTTCATGGCGTCGATTTCGCGCAGCTTTTGGGAAAAGTAATACTCGCCCGTGTGCTGGAGGCGGTCGGCGGTGGAAATGTTCATGGTGGTAGCTGTAGCTTCTAACTAACTGGTGTTGATTCGGTTAATTGCTGGTTTCCTCGTTGATAAAGTCCCAGCACGCGTAGATCTTCGGTGAGCGGTTCCAGGTCTTGGAGCACTTCGTGAAACTGATCGGCGTGGTCGAACTCCAGGTCGGCGTGGAAGAAGTACTGCCAGGCCCGGCCGGGCTGGGGAAAGGATTGCAGCTTGGAAAGGTTCAGGTCGTGGTCGGCGATTTTGTTGAGTACCCGTGCCAGCGAGCCTTTAGTATGAGAAGTGTGGAAATACACCGACGCTTTGTTGGCTGAAGCCGGCTGGGGGGCATTTTCGGCGGTATTGATGATAAGAAAGCGCGTGTAGTTTTCCGGTACCGACTGAATATCCGCGGCTCCTATTTCCAGATCAAACAGCTCAGCGGCAGCCTGGCCGGCCACGGCCGCGATGCCCATCAGGTGGCCTTCGCGGATGCGCTGGGCACTTAGGGCCGTGTCTTCGGTCTCAACCAGCTTCCACTCAGGGTGTTGATTAAGAAAATCGGCGCACTGAAGCAGGGCCATCGGATGAGAGTGCACCTCACGCAGGTCAGCCAGGGTTTGCCCGGGCAGCAGCAGCAGGTGCTGGCGAATGGGCAGGTACACTTCACCCGTCACCCGCAGCTCCGACTGTTGGAGCAGATTGTAGTTGGGCAAAATGCTGCCTGCAATGGAGTTCTCAATGGCCATCACTCCACCCGCCGCCGTGCCCCGCGCCACCTGCCGCACCACCTCCGCAAAGGTAGCGCAGGGCGTCACGGCGGTTTCGGGGCCGAAGTACTGGTGGGCGGCGAGCTGGTGAAAGCTGCCGGCGAAACCCTGAATGGCGATGGTTGGTGTCATGTAATTAGATGCGTGATTTTGTTATAAAAAAGGCCCCCTGAGGTTCAGGGGCCTTTTTTATTGCTTCTTTTTAACTTAAGCAGAATAAAAGACTCCCTGTTTCTCCCGGTAGAAGAAATAATAGAAGCCGTAATAAAAAGAAGCGGAGAACTGCATGATCAAGGAATACTCAGGAGATAAAAAAAGCGCCTTTCGGGAGTCCGAAGGCGCTTGATTGGTCAGGGTTGATGTGGGGCAAGCGGCCTCGGTTCTACGCGGTGGCGTAGAAATAATATGAGGTAAAATAATACCGGGTGGAGGTCGTGCGCATGAAGAAAGTAGCCGTTTAGCTGCCCAAATCTGAAGAAAGCCAAGCAGTAAAACAAGTTTACCCCAAATTTTTCTGATTTTATTCCTTGGCCATAAGCCATTTGCAACTTGGCTATTCCGTCGCTTGCGGATACTTCTTCCTTAGCTTTTTGCTTTGCCGCTGCATGTGTTTTTCGCGGCGGGCAGCCTGACCAGGGAATTCTATGGCTTCCTGAGCCCGAATAGCAGCGCATTGCGCGGCTGTGGGCAACCACCACGGCAATGGCACCGCAGCGGTTTGGTAAGCCGCCTCGGGAGCGGCAGCCAGCGTATCGGTGGGCGTATGAGCTGACGTTGGTGCCGTCTGGGCCGCGGCAGGCAACGCGCCGAGCAACCCGGCTATCAGCAAGAGGTATCTGTAGTTCATCGCACAAAGGAGTTGGTACAACATCTACCTCGATGCTCACTTTGGCTAAATTCCACACGGACTGGTCGAAATACGTAGCGTTGCGGCACGGTACGCAGCTCACAAGCGGAATTTTGCCCCCCAACCCGTAGCTTCCCGATTCATTCGCTGGTTGTTCGCTTCGCCTTGTATGTTTTTCAAACGCCGTCGTCCTGAGCTGCCTGCCGCGCTATCCGACGCAGAGCTGCTGGTGAGCTACCGTCAGCACGGCGACGTGGCCGACCTGGGCGCTGTGTATGAGCGACATATGACGGCGGTGCTAGCCGTTTGCCGGCGCTATCTGCGCGACGAGGATGACGCGAAAGACGCTGTGATGCAGCTGTTTGAAAAGCTGGTGGAAAGCCTGCGGCGGCATGAGGTCGAAAATTTTCCGGCATGGCTGCATACCACGGCCCGCAATCATTGCCTGATGATTTTGCGGGCCCGCCAACGTGCCGGCCCGGATGGCGGCGCGCTGGTGCTGCACTTTCCCGACGCGGCCGGTATGGAATCGGCGGTGGCGGCGCATCTACCTGCTGATGACTCCGACGAAGCCGCCCTGACCGAAGAGCGTCTGCAAGCGCTGGAACTTGCCCTGGCTGAGCTGCCGCCCGGTCAGCGACGATGTTTGGAACTGTTTTATCTCGAAAAGCAGTGTTATCGTACTATCGCCACCATCACCGGCTTCGAGCTGGGCTTAGTAAAAAGTCACCTGCAAAACGGCAAGCGCAACCTCAAACGTTACTTAGAGTCTTCTTCTCCTGATGCGGCCCACTGACCAGCTACCTGCTCCACTTTTGCCCCCCGCACCCGGTGGGCACCTGCCTGTGGCCTTGCTGCGGCAGTATGTGGCTGGTACGCTCGCGCCAGCCGCTCAGCACCGCGTAGAAGCGCACACGCTTGATTGTCAGCGCTGTGCCGAGATACTGGAAGGCCTGGAGATGACCGACGCCGCTACCACCGACCACAGCCTGACGGATCTGCAAAGCCGCCTTCGCACCCGCGTAGCGCAGGATACCAGCCGGAAGTCAGCGGCAGATTGGCCTTGGCTGCAAATGGCCGGCGTCGTGTTATTACTGATAGCCAGTATCGTTGGCTGGCGTCTCAATCAATCCAAAACCGAAGCGCAGTCGGAGCCAGTAGCGGCGGTGATGCGCAGGGAAAAGGCGGCAGCGCAACAAGAAATAATGACGCCGCCAACGCCCCAACCTGAGGTGGAGACAATAGAATTGAAACCGATGCCGGCGGAGATAGTGGCAGCTGATGCGTCAGACTCTGAAGGGACTCGGCCGGCGCCGTCGCGGGCGGTGGCTTCCGCCCGGCCAAAAGCAGTTGGTGCTGGTCGTACCCGGCCGGCTCGAATGGCGGAATCGGCCCGTGCTGATATAGCAGCAATAAGAACAGAGGCTTTTGACAGGAAAGATAAAGTAGTATATGATAGTGTTGCCACCTCCGGTTTGGCGGCGGATACCGAAGCCCCGACAGTTGCTTCCGCTTCTGCCCCTCTCCCACCCGACCGGGCGCGTACGACTCTGGCCCGCACGGCCGCGCCAACTGCCGACTCGGGTGAGCAAGCGGCAAAAATGCCCCCCAGCAGCGATGCGCGGTCTTTGGCCAGCAATGCTCCGGGTTCCAGCATGCGCATGGTTCGGGGCCGCATCACCGATCAGCGCTCCGGTGAAGGTTTGCCGGGCGTGACGGTGCTGGTGAAAGGCACTCAGCAAGGCGTGAGCACGCAGGCCGATGGTTCCTTCGCGCTGCCCATAACCGATAGCCAATCGACCCTGACCATTGCCTCCGTCGGTTATCAGACAAGAGAATATAAGCTCACCAGTCCCAGTACTCCGCTCACCCTGGCCCTCGCCTCCGATACCAGGAGTCTCAGCGAAGTGGTAGTGACACGCAAAGGCAAAATGCCCGCGCCACCAGCCGTTGGTCCCGCGCCAGCCGGCGGCCTACCGGCTTTCCACGAATACTTAAAAGAGGAGCTGCAATACCCTGAAAAGGCCCTACGTGACCGTACGCAAGGAACGGTGAAACTACGATTCACGGTAGCTGCCAGCGGTGCTATTGAGGATTTGAAAGTGGTGAGCGGCCTGAGCAAAGAGTGCGACGAAGAAGCCATGCGCTTAGTGCGCGAAGGACCAGCCTGGTTTCCGGGCATTATCGGGGGCGCCGCACCGCCCAGCAGGTGCGTATATCAGTACCGTTTCGTTTGTAGAAACTATAGCGGCCATGGTCCTGCGAGGCACGCTGGGCAACTCGCAGGCACACGGCCACCTTATTCATTTTTAAGCTAAGCCTCAACAAAAAAGCCCCCAGAACTGCTCTGGGGGGCTTTTTTAATAATCCAAAAAATGTTTCTAGCCGCTGTAGCCGCCACCGCTTTCTGCCGTGGTAGCGCTGCCGCCGGGTTCTACTTCGCGGGGAAGGTCGGGCTGAGTTCTCATTTCTACGTGGCTGTAATCGGGGGTACCGCCGCCGGTGCCGGGAACTTCGGCCTGCTCGGTTTCTATGCCGCTGCTAAGGGCACCGGCGTTCCACTTGTGCAATACTTCGAAGGTGATTTTGGCTGTGACGCGGTACTCTACAATCTTGTTGTCCTGCACTTTGCAGCTTTGATCTTTGATGTAGATCGACTTGATGCCTTTGAGCGTGGTGCTGGCTTCGGTGAGGGCGCGCTGAAGGGCGTCTTCGAAGCTTTTGTCGGAGCTGGCCAGTACTTCAATTACTTTTTTGATGTTACTCATAGCTTGGGGCGTTTGGTGATGGAACGGGGCTAAACAACGGCTCTAGGTGGGGCCGGCATGGTTGTACGCAAGCGCGCACTGTTCGGCTGAGTTCCAACGTTGCCCCCCGACTGGGCGTTACGTACTTTTACCCCCTCGAACTAATCTGCCACCTCAGCATTCCGCTTCATGAATTTTCGTACCGAGAAAGACACTATGGGCCCCGTACAGGTGCCCGCCGACGCTTACTACGGCGCCCAGACCCAGCGCTCCATCGACAACTTTCGCATTGCTCAGGATATCAACCGGATGCCGAAGGAAATTATCCGCGCCTTTGCTTATCTGAAGAAAGCAGCCGCCTTCACCAACCGCGACGCGGGCGTACTGCCAGCCGAAAAAGCCGAACTGATTGGCCGCGTGTGCGACGAGATTCTGGAGGGTAAACTGGACGCGGAATTTCCACTGGTGGTGTGGCAAACGGGTTCGGGCACGCAGAGCAACATGAACGTGAACGAGGTAGTAGCTTACCGCGGCCACGTATTGCAGGGCGGACAGCTCAGCGACGAGAAGAAAGCGCTGGCCCCTAACGATGACGTAAACAAGTCGCAAAGCTCGAACGACACCTTCCCCACGGCCATGCACATCGCGGCCTACAAGATTCTGGTGGAAGTGACCATGCCCGGCATTGAGAAGCTTCGCGACACGCTCAAGCGCAAGTCGGAGGAGTATATGCACGTGGTAAAAATTGGCCGCACTCACCTGATGGACGCCACGCCACTGACCGTGGGCCAGGAGTTTTCGGGCTACGTATCACAGCTCGACCACGGCCTGCGGGCTATCAAAAACACGCTGGCTCACTTGTCGGAGCTGGCTTTGGGCGGTACGGCCGTAGGTACGGGCATCAATACGCCCCCCAACTACTCCGAGAACGTAGCCAAGCACATTGCCGACCTGACAGGCTTGCCCTTCGTTACTGCTGAAAACAAGTTTGAGGCCCTGGCTGCTCACGACGCCATTGTGGAGGCACACGGCGCGTTGAAAACCGTAGCTGCCAGCCTGATGAAGATTGCCAACGACATTCGTCTGCTGGCTTCGGGCCCGCGTGCTGGCATTGGCGAGCTGTATATCCCTGATAATGAGCCTGGTTCCAGCATTATGCCCGGCAAAGTAAACCCCACCCAGAGCGAGGCCATGACTATGGTAGCCGCGCAGGTGATGGGCAACGACGTAGCCATTAACATCGGCGGCATGAACGGCCACTTCGAGCTGAACGTGTTCAAACCTTTGATGATCTATAACTTCTTGCACTCGGCCCGCCTCATTGGTGATGTGTGCGTGTCGTTTAATGATAAGTGCGCGGAAGGCATCAAACCCATTGAGGAGAACATTAAGAAGCACGTAAACAGCTCCCTAATGCTGGTAACTGCCCTGAACCCGCACATCGGCTACTATAAAGCCGCAGAAATCGCCCAAACTGCGCACCGCGAAGGCAGTACCCTCAAGGAAACTGCCTTGAAGCTCGGCTACCTGACTGAAGAGCAGTTTAATGAGTGGCTGAAACCGGAGGACATGGTGGGCGAGATAAAGAAGTAGCCCACGCTATAACCTTACTGAGCTACTCTACGAACAACGGGCGACCAGCTACTATGCTGGCCGCCCGTTTTCATGTCTGCCTATCCCCAATTTATCGCACCTTTTCGTGCTTTTCTGGACCAGATTCCTGATGCAGGCCGCGTAGTTGTTTTTTGCCATTTCGATGCAGACGGATTGGCTGCGGGGGCTTATTTGGGCGCGGGCTGAATCGAATTAATGCCAGTTGGGACGTAGAAGTTTTGCCATCAGGCAAGGGTGAAAACGCCTTTCTGACTCCGGCGGTGCGTGAGAAGCTGTTAGCCTTCAAACCCGACGCGCTTATCGTCACAGACCTGGGCGTGCATGAAAATGGGACTCTGGAAACCGATGGCGTACCTGTGCTTTACGTGGATCATCACATTCCCGAAGGTCAGCCGCCGGCTGGTGCTACGGTGCTCACCGGCTACGGCCTAGAGCCAGTTCCCTGCTCGGCTTGGCTGGCGTATGAGTTGCTGGCTACTGAGACCGAAATGACAGACTTGCGTTGGGTGGCCGCCATTGGTATTCTCTCCGATTTGGGCGACCAGGCGCCGTGGCCGCCGCTAGCCGAAACTAAAAAGCAGCATACCGCCAAGTGGCTCAAGGAAGCCGTAGCCATGTGCAATGCGGCCCGCCGCGCCGGCGCTTTCGACCTGGATTTACCCTTACAGTATCTATTGCACGATGATAACCCGCGGGCTTTAGCGCAGGATGCTACGCTGGCCGCCTACCGGGCGGAAGTAGCAGCCGAGCTGGCCGTTGCCCGCAAAATGCCCCCCAAGTTCCCACCAAAAGGGCCGGATGCCGCGTCGGTGGCAATTATTACCATCAATTCGCCCTGCCAGATTCATCCGCTCGTTGCTCAGCAATGGATTCAGCGCCTGCCCGATAGAGTGGTGCTATGCGCTAACCTGGGCTATTTGCCAGATGGTGCCGTGGCTATATCGGGGCGCGCTGCCAGCCGCGACCTTCATATTCCGGATATGCTGCGGGCGGCGTTTGCCCGGATTGGCGCTACCCCACCCGCTAACTTTGCCCATGGTCACCCGCAGGCCAGCGGGGGCATTTACCTCCTGCCGAGTACCAGCTGCTTTTGCAAGGGCTGGGGTTTTAACTAAGCTTATGCTTCTATGAAATTCGCTACTTCGTCCGGGAGTGGTAGCTTTTCTTTTTTCCAGCATCTTTAGGGCTGTCTTTCACGCATCTGCCCTCTCTATGAATTTCGCCCAAGACATACTTCTTGAAAATAACCGGGCCCAACTGCGCCCCTTAACGGCTGACGACTTTGAGGCGTTGCAACCCGTCGCTTTCGACCCTGAGTTGTGGCAGTTTACGCTTACCCGCGGCGACGACCGCATAGGTCTGGCCGCTTACATTGCGGCGGCAGTGCAGGGCCGCGAGCAGCAGCAGCGCTACCCTTTCGTGATAGTGGATAAGCAAACGAACCGGGTAGCCGGCAGCAGCAGCTATTACAATATCTATCTGGATGATGCCCGCTTATCTATTGGCTATACGTGGGTGGGCACAGACTTCCAGCGCAGCGGCCTGAATCGGGCGGCGAAGCATTTGCTGTTTCGGCATGCGTTTGACGTACTGGGCTGCGAGCGGGTAGAGTTGGAAACCGATACCCATAACCTGAAGTCGCAGGCGGCGATGCGGCGCATGGGAGCGACGGAGGAAGGCACCCTGCGCAGCCACCGCTACACCCAGGGCGGACGCCGGCGCGACACCGTCATTTTCAGCGTTCTGAAACCGGAATGGCATCAGCTGCGCACCACTACCTTCCAGGATTTCGAACCTCATGCCTGATTTGCCCCCCAACCAGCGCAGCCTGCTACGACGCCGCGTCGACAGCTTCGGGCACGCCTTTCGGGGCGTGGCCGCGGCGCTGCGCTCGGAGGTGCATCTGCGCTTTCACGCGCTGGCGACGGTGGTCGTGATTGGTTTGGGATTCTACTTTGGCATCAGCCGGACGGAGTGGGCGCTCGTGGCCTTGGCCGTGGGCACCGTCTGGACGGCGGAGCTGGCGAATACGGCCATCGAGGCGCTGACGGATCTGGTGTCGCCGGAGTATCATCCGTTGGCCGGAAAGGCCAAGGATGTAGCTGCGGGGGCCGTTTTGCTGGCAGCACTGGCCGCTGTAGTCGTTGGGGCGCTCATATTTGCCCCCCAGGTATGGGCTTTAGTTGAGTAGCGCGAACCAGGCCTAAAGAACAATTAGCAAAGCGCGGCGTAAGAACTACTGTTCCGATTATGGGCCTACCTTAAACGGAACGTGTGCCTCGCAAGTAGCCTATTGCTTTTTGCTCATTGCTTCCTTTTGCTCCCTATGCGCTCTGCTTTACTCTTTACTTCCCTCATGATGATGACCTTGCTAGCAGCAGGTTGTCAGACTGGTGTGAACGTAACCACGCCCACCGATCCTCCCGTGACGGGCAGCGTATCGGGCACCAGCACTCCCGCGCCAACCAGCGCCAACACGGTGATGCCCACGCCCGCTCGCTCAGCTATAGCTGATACCACGCGGCAGCCAGCCTGGCTAAAGGAGCGTATTCGAAAAATACTGGCCGAAGAACCCACCAACCCACCCGTACAGGTATTCCGCTACCTCTACAACGACCAGGTGGTGTACTATGAAACGGCTCCCTGCTGCGACTTTTTCACTACGCTTTATGCGGCCGATGGCAAAATCATTTGCCAGCCCGATGGTGGCATTACGGGCAAAGGAGATGGCAAATGCTCTGACTTTCTTCAGAAAAGATCGCGCGAAAGACTGATCTGGCAAGATCCCAGGTAGGCTGTTCTACTTGGTTTCAAATAAATTTGCGCCTTGTCCTCGGCTCTCAATTACTTTTCGAAAGCCATTTGCTACGGTTGATTTCTAATCCGTTTTCATCATTAAACTCCCATGATTAACACCATCGAAAAACTGGCCGCTTATAATGTGTGGGCCAATGATACATTGCTTGCTCACCTGGATAAAGCAGTAGCGGGCGGCGCCGAAATTCCGGCCGTAGCCCTGCGCCTGTTTAGCCACGTGCTCAACGCACAGGCTATCTGGATTGCGCGCCTCACCGACACGCAAAGCCCGGTGAAAGTGTGGCAGGAGCACACGCTGGAAGGCTTACACCAGCTGCACGCCCAAACCTCCAACCGCCTGCTTCAGATGGCCCAGGCCGCCGACGACACCGAACTGTACCGCACCATCACTTATACCAACTCAGTGGGCGACGCTTACGTGAGCCAGGTATCCGACGTGCTGACGCACGTGCATGTGCACGCCAACTATCACCGCGGCCAGGTAGCTACCCGTCTGCGCGACAATGGGTTAGAGCCTATCAATACTGACTTTATCACCTACTGCCGCGAGTTGTCAGCGAAGGAAACCGTGAGCTTATAGCTCCTGAGTTTGTTACGCTTACGTAAAAACCCTTCTGGCTTGCCTACCAGAAGGGTTTTTGTTTGTTATCCAGCTATTCTACTTAACACCCTGTCTATGTCTGCTCCCCTTTCTCCTGTTTTGGCTCCTGAGCGCTTGGCCTCAGCTTATACTTATGCCTCTTACCGCCAGCTTATTGATGAGCTGATGGCCCAAAACCTCACGACTGGCACCAATCAAACGGAGCAAATTCTGCAGTACGCTCGCCTGAATGTGCAGCGTATGCGCCGCGTAGACAAAACCATTGTGCTGCTCCCTGAGCTGCGCGAAGCCTTAGCCAATTTGCAAAACAAGTACGTGTGGCTGACGCTCACCGAAGGCTGGTGCGGCGACGCGGCGCAGATTGTGCCCGCAATCGAGGCGATTGTGCAAGCCAGCAATGGTAAGTTGGAATCACGGTATCTGTTGCGCGACGAGAACCTGGATCTTATGGATATTTACCTCACGGATGGCGGGCGCTCTATTCCCAAACTCATTGTGTTGCACGCCGATACGCTCACCGAAGCCGCCACGTGGGGCCCGCGCCCGGCGCCCGCGCAGACCATGTTTCGGGAGTTAAAAAGTCAGAATCTGCCTTTCGAAGACTTTGCTACACAACTCCACAGCTGGTACGCCCACGACAAAACGCAATCGACGCAACTGGAGCTGCTGGAACTGGTGCGGGCACTGGAGCCGGCGCTGAGTGCCAAGTAAGTGCAGCTTGGCTTTCCGAACACGTTGTTTACGAACAAAAAAGCCCCCAGAAAGTATCTGGGGGCTTTTTTGAACTTGAATCAGACTTAATCAAGCTTGGTCTGGCCCAGCTCAGTTACCTGATTATTAGTAACGGTAATGTCGGTACGAACCACGTTTTTGTAAGTGGGCTGACCAGTGGGAGCCGTAGTGGTGGGGAAAAACTCCACGCGGTAAACACCTGATGGCAAGCTACTTAATTGATATCCGCCTGATGCGTCAGCGGAGGTGCTGAACGTATCGGCTGGCGTGATAGAAGCGCGGATAGCCAGTATTTGGGGCAAAGACGCGCTGGGCGTAACGGTGCCGCGCAGGCCGCCGGCAATATCCTGAGCGATAACCCGGATGACCGGCTTCAGCAGAAAGCGCTCTTTCTTATCGACGCCGGGGCGCCAGTTGCCGCGCTGCACAATCGACTTGGCCACGTCGAAGTCGAGCAGAAGCTGGAAGGTTTCACGCTCCCGCAGCGTCGCATTATCAAGCTTCAGCTTGACGCCGGAAGTCTGGCCGCTAGGCGTTTTAAGTTCATAGATCTGTCCGTCACGGGTCGTCACGGTGCTATTCGGACCGAGTACCAAACGAATTTCTTTCAGATCGCCGGGCTCGAAGTCAGTATCTACCAGCAGTGCGGAGCGGCCGTTTACGTAGTCGAGTACATTCAGCGTTTGGGGCGTAAAAGGCAGCAGCTCCCAGCCATCAGCGCTTTGCTCGTCCTTGAGGTGCACTTCAATCTGACGAACATCCAGCAATACTTTCTGGAAGTCGCCGGGCGCATCCGTCAGGCGGATTTGCAGCTTGGTAGCGTTGCTGCTTTTGTCATCGGCGCAGCTCGCCAATGTAAGCCCAGCAAGTAATACAATGGGCAGGTAATGAGGGATTTTCATAAGAGAAAGCGGATGAAAAAGGGAGAACGAGGCTTGAGTGGCTGAAGAATACGCTAGCCATATTCAAGCCAGAACTATTAGATTTATTATATCCTAAAGAAATAAATATACTTTTAAACTGAAAAGGAGGCTGAATAGACATCTGCTAAACCTTACCAAATAAAAAAGCCCCCACCGGCTGCTGGTGGGGGCTTTTTTGTAGACAAAAGGTTTACCTATTGCCTGTGCTCGTAGTATCAGCCGGAGATGGCTCTGGGGTAGTGGTGGCGGGCTCCGTCGTTTCAGTGGGGCGAGTTTTGGGCTTGCCAAACAGAATACCGTTAAGCTTGTCTTTGGCCTGGCTACGAATCTTGGTTTCGGCTTCGAGGCGCTTTTTCTCGATTTCAAGTCGTGCCTTTTCCTGCAAATCCTGCTGCTTGCGGGCCAAATCACGCTGCAGGCTGTCCTGCGCCACCTGCGCGCGGGCCTGCAATTGTGATTTAGCATCGGTCACTTTGGCTTGCACAATGTTCTGCACCAGGTCTTTGGCCTGCGCCTTCACACTACCGCTGTTCAGTTTCACCTGCGGATTCTTGACGGTGCCGCCAATCGTGAGGCCAAGGGTCACGCGCTCGGTGCCTTCCAGGTTTTGGACGCCGGTAAGCGAGGTGAGGCGGGCGTTGAGCTGATTGCCCAGCTTGCCGGTGGGCACATTCAGGGCAGTTACGTATTCGAGGTTGCCGTTCACGTTGTTGGAGCCGCCTACGGTCATCTTGATCTGACCCACATTCACATCAAACGGCTTTACAATGAAGTTGCCGTTGAGCAGTTCAGCGGCTACATCTTTGTTTTCGACCACAAACTTCTTCAACTCCTGAAACTGGGTGAGGGCGCTAATCTTGTCCATTACCTCGGAGCCACTAACGGCGGCGCGCACTACCTCAAATAAGCCTTTGCCGGTAAGGGAGCTATACACGGGCATCATATCCGGGCCCATTTCGCCGCTTACGTTGAAATTAGTAGAGAAAATTCCTTCCAGATTGGCGGCCAGGGGCACCAGCGTTTTCACGGAGTTGAAGGCCTGAAAAGCGTTCTGGAAATTCAGGTTTTTGATGTTGAGCCCTAGGTTAAACTTGGGGTGCTGCAAATCTTTGCTGCTATAGCTGCCGGTAGTGGCAAAATTGCCCCCCAGCGTATTGAAGGTCAGCCCATCCATGCGCACGGCTTCGTCGCGGACGACTACGGTGCCCTTCACATCGTCGAGCTTGAGGTTATCATACACCACTTGACCAACATTGCTATTCAAGGTCAGGTCGAAGTATTTCGGGATTTGGAGCACTCCTTGCGCCTGGGCGGGCGCGGTGGTCTTGGCGGTGGTCGTAGGCTTGGCAGTTACCTCGTCTACCATCCACTCATTCACGTTGAAGCGGTTGCTGTTCACGGTCAGGTTGCCGCGCAAGGGCTGGCCCGGCGTAAACAAGTAGCCCATATAGTTGCTGATGGTGCCCGACGCGGCAATATCAGAGCTGCCCACAAAGCCATTCATATTCTGCAGCACAATCTTGTCGTTGTTGAACGTGGCGGTGGCGCGCGTCACTTTCACGCCCTGGGGCAGGTCAGCGCTTTTGTAAGTCACGTTCTGAGCATTCACGGTGCCCGAGGCCACTACGTTCTGATAGCGCTCCGCTTCGATATCAGCCATGCTGCCCTTAGCAGCAATGTCGCCGTTCAGACGCCCGGTTACGGTCATGCCTTCCAGCGGGAAAATCTTGGTCAGCTTGGTTAAATCCACCGTGCCGCGCACGTTGGTGTCGAAGATGGGCTTGTCGATGTTCTGGGCAGCAATGCGGCCTTCCAGCGGCTCGCCATCCAGCAGCATACGGAACTGCGGAATATTCAGGCGCGTGTCGTTGGGCTTGCCCGTTGTATTGGTGACGGTACCATTCAACGTCAGGTTTTCAATAGGTGCCGGAAATTGCTTGGACTTCACATAGCCATTGGTCAGGCGCATAGCGGCTTGCACCACAGGCATTTGAGTAGTTGAATAAATGCCCTTGGCGGTCGCATCCACGAATAATTGCCCCCTGAGCAGCAAGTCCTCAATTGGATACACCTTCATTATCTCCGCCAGATCCACGTTTGCTTTCACGCGCCCGTCCACGCGCATCGGCTCCAGACCATCGATGGCGACGGTGCCATCCACGGGATTTTTGCCTAGATCGAGGTGAAACTGCTTCACGCTCACTTTCACGTTGTTGGTGAAGCCCGAAGGATTATCCACCACCATATTCACGTTGATGTTGCGGGCGGCCTGCGGCAAATCGGGATATTTAAACATGCCGTCTTTAACTTGCAGATTCACTCCGTAGCCCGGCGACTTCACCTCGTCCATGGTGCCTTTGTAGTAGCCATCGAAGGCCATTTTGCCCCCCGTCTCAATATTTTTGAATTTCTCCGTAAACACGCCGGGTACAATGCTCAGGATGTTTTTGAAGTCGGTTTCGAGCGCTTTAAATGTCAGGTTGAAGTTGATAGCGTCCTGGGGCATGGCAATGGTACCAGCGAAGCTGGCCGGAAATTCATTGACGCGCACTTGGTTGTCTTTGAACGTGAACAACATCTTATCCAGGTCCATGGCCATGGTCACGTCGGCATTTAGCTTTGTGTTGGATAAATAATCGGTGCCGGCGTAGTTCATCGTGAAACGATCGGCCGTGGTCTGCGACACCATATCGAACACATTCTGCGTGAAGTCGCCCGAGCCGGTGTGGTTCACGTTGTGGGCCTGCACCGCAAAAGGAATAGTGAGGTCCTCGTAGCGCATTTTGCCCCCCACGATTTCCCAGCCCTTGATTGCGATGCTCAGCTGACTTGTATCCTTGCCTTGGGTAGCCAGGGTGGAGTCAGAGAGGAAAATATCCCAGTTGGCGCGCCCGCTTTTCAGCACCCGCAGATTTATATCGGGCTGATCGAGCTGAATAGACTTAATTTTGATCTGCTCGCCCCGCACCACACTCATCAGATCAAGCCCCACCCGAAAGGCCGGCAGGTAGGCGAGCGTATCGCGGGCAAACGAATCTTGCCCGATTATGCGCAGCTTGTCGATGCTGAGCGCCAGATCGGGGAAGGTGCGGAACAAGCTCAGGCTTACATTGGCCGGATCGTACTCTACCTTAGCCGCAACGCGCTCAGCCAGCTGCCGATCCAGGGCTTGCTTGATTTTGTCTTTGAACAGAAGGGGCGCCAGGGCAACAGCGGCCACCAGCACCACTAAAAATACCAGCAGGCCAACAAAAATTTTACGCATGAGTAAGAGGCTTTGAAACAGGAGAAGTGTACAAGTTCGGGGCTCAACACATCCACCGGAGCGGGTGCTACCTGAGATTTAAATCCTGAATCGGCAAAAATAGTGCAATGTTAGCCTGAAGGACATTGCTAAGATTAACATTCGATCCACGGACATTTTAACTTACTTTATTGGGCAAGAGTGCCTTTTACTTCTTGCGCCACCTGGGTCCCGCGTACGAAACGGGATAGGTGGCGCGTTAGTGTTTTTCTTTATGCGTCTACCTCTACTTTCTTTTTTTGCCCCCCAGCGGCTTCGTTGTACCTGGAGTCGCTTTGTGGCGCCGGTAGTGTTGGCAGTAGGTTGTAGTATGGGCTTGCACTCGAAGGTGCAGGCTCAGGACTTGTACTTCTCCCAGCCCTACGCTACGCGCTTGCACACCAACCCAGCCTTTACCGGCCTGCTCGACGATTATAGCGTTTCACTTAACTATCGAAACCAATTCCCGACCCTGTCTGGCACCTTCCAAACCAGCCAGCTAGCCGCCGACTACCGCATGCGGAACCAGCGTAGCGCCGTCGGCCTTTTGCTCAACTACGACCGCACGGGCTCCGTCGGCTACACGCGTTTTGAGGTGGGGGCTTATATGCGTATCACACTCGTCTTACGGAATATATAAGCTTAAGCGCGGGCTTGCAGGCCAGCTACGGAAATCAGCGCGTGAGCTACGGAAACCTTGTTTTTGGCGACCAACTTTCGGATGAAGGCCTAACTGGAAATCTCACTGCAGAGACTCTGGACGTGGTTCCGGTAAATTATCTTACAATTGGGGTAGGAGGTTTGCTATATACGGAACGGTTTTGGATAGGGGCTGCTGCACACCACTTAAATCAGCCAGATCTGGGTTTTGCAACCCAAACAAAGCTGCCAATGCGGTTGAACTTTAATACCGGTTACAAACATTATTTCGTGCGCACCTCCACTCCCATCAAAACTCGTGAGATTAGCCTGACCGGTACGGCCAGCTACACCCGGCAGGGTGGTTCGCAGCGGGCGGAAGTTGGGCTGTATGGTACCGTTTCACCAATTACCCTCGGGGCCGTGTATCGGGGAATGCCGCTGCCCGGCGCTCCTCAGCCACAGCAGATTATAGCAGCTATTGCCGGCATCAGCACGGGCGTTTTCCGCTTCGGCTATAGCTACGATGTCAGCTTGAGTGATTTTAGTGCCGATTTAGGTGGCGCGCATGAACTTTCGGTCAGCGTCCGCAATTTTGATCGGATAGAAGATGCCTGGCGCCGTTTGCGGCACCGCAACTTTAAAGCTATCCCGACTCCTGCTTTCTAAACCACAGTACAAATAAGTAACTTGCGTCAAATTACCTTCTCTAAATCATTTTCTCTCAGGTAGTTTCTATTACATCATGAATCTTTCCAAATACTTACGCTTTGCCATCGTGGGAGCCTGCGCGCTGGCTGCCTGCAGTAAAGGGGCACCGACCGCCACCAAACCTGGTAAGTACAGCTCCACGACGGGCATCGAGTACAACACCGAAGAGGGCATGAAGGTATCTGACTACGCTGGTATTCCAGAAGGTCCGGGCCTGATCTTCATTGAAGGTGGACGCACTGTACTCGGCTCAGCCGAAGAGGACGTGGCCATGACCCGCGACAACGTGGAGCGCACGGTTACTATCGCATCGTTCTATATGGACGAGGCCGAAGTAGCCAACATTCACTGGTTGGAGTATCTGCATTTTGTGCGTAAAGACTCAGCAGAAGAATTTTATCAGTCTGCTTTACCTGACACCGCCGTTTGGGCGCGTGAGCTTTCCTTCAACGACCCGTACGTAGATTACTACCTGCGCTACCCCGGTTTCCGTTACTTCCCAGTAGTAGGTGTAAGCTGGTTGCAGGCCAACGACTATTGCACTTGGCGCACCGCCAAAGTGAACGAGACCTTAGCTAGCGGTGGAGGCACCTCTACCAAGAAAAAAGGTGGCTTATTTGGTCGCAGCAAGAAAAACGCTGCTGCCGACGAAGCAGCCGATGCAGCTGAAGGTGCTGGCGCAGCAAAGCCTTCTATCGAAGATGGTAACACGCTGCCTAACTATCGTCTGCCCACCGAGGCTGAATGGGAATTCGCTGCTCAGGCCCTTGTTGGCACGCAGGAAGTAGGCAACGAGAACCAGGAAAACAAGCGTATCTATCCTTGGGATGGTCGTCAGGTGCGTAACCCCTATGGTAAGAAGATGGGCCAGTTCTTGGCTAACTTCAAGCGTGGCCGTGGTGACTATGCCGGTATTGCTGGTAGCCTGAACGACGGCGCTATGATCACGGAGTATATCTACAACTACCCTCCGAACGATTACGGCCTGTATAATATGGCTGGCAACGTAAACGAGTGGGTACAAGATATTTATCGTCCGCTCTCGTTTGAGGACGTAGAAGATTTGAACCCCTTCCGCCGGAACGGTTTCCTCGACCCAGCAGAATCGGGTAACGGCAGCAGCACCGGCTACGACAAGAAAGGCTACCAGTCGCTCATCGACGACCACGTGCGTGTCTACAAAGGCGGATCTTGGAAGGACGTAGCCTATTGGTTGTCGCCCGGCACCCGTCGCTTCATGGCTGAAGACTCAGCTACTGCTGCTATCGGTTTCCGCTGCGCCATGATTAACGCTGGCTCAAACAAGTAATCTGACTTAGCAGTCGATTAACACTAAAAAAAAGTCCCCCAGCCGAGTGCTGGGGGCTTTTTTTTGTAGCCATGTTGGCTGGGAAGCGATGTGAATAGGTAAGACTTATATGGCCTTCAAACCAAGGTTAGTTCTCTGCGCAGGCAATGGTTGCGATGCTGACTTCTCGGCAGCCAGCGGCCAGTAACGCAGCCGCGCAAGCTTCGAGCGTGGCGCCGGTCGTCAGCACATCATCTACGAGCAGGATGCGCTTATCTGCAACGTCCGCTGGCTTGGCTACCTCAAACACCTCCGCTACGTTTTGCCACCGCTCAGCGCGGTTCTTCTGGGTTTGGGAAGTTGTGTACTCTGTACGCTGTAACGTGGCGGCACTCCACGGCACCTCCAGACTCAATGATAAGCCCTCGGCAAACGTATCCGATTGGTTGTAGCCGCGCTTGGCTAGCTTGCGCGGATGCAGCGGCACAGGCACAATCAGGTCAAAATCGGTAGCGAGGCCGTGGTCGGCTAGTTCGGCGCCATACCAGCGGCCTAATACGCGCCCAATATCGCGCTGGCCCTGATACTTAAGCTGATGCAGCAGATGCTGTACCCGGCCACGCCGCAAAAAACGCAGGTAGCTAAGCGAGTAACGTACGGGCAGCTTTCCCCAGAACTTGCGAGCCAATGGATTCTCGCTTGGGGGCAATTTGTGATAGTCTGTGTAAGGGAACTGGGCGCGGCAACCCGTGCAGATATGATCTTCGCCGCGGGCCAACGACTCTTCGCAAGCCAGACATACCTGAGGAAAGATTAAGGTAACAAAGTCGGACAGGGCGGTACGGATCATGAAGGCGTGGGGGGCAAAAACGTAGCCACGGTTTTGCGGCGGTCGGCCAAAGGGCTCAGCCAGGCGAGCAGTAAGCCACCTGCCACCAGCCAGTAACTCAAGCTAAGCGCCTGATAGGATACGAGAATGCCGCTGATGACCAGCAAAATGCCCAACGACCAAAGCAAGTGACCAGGCAGGGTGGGCTTCGCCTGAAGTGTAGTGGGAGGGGAATACGCTACATCGGCCCACAGCACGCGCAAACGCGGATATTCAGATAGGAGCAGCGCCAAATCCATCAGTAACAGCACGCCCACTATGTAGGAAGTTGCGCCCCATTGCTGCGAAATGGTGATTAGCAGAATGTTGAGCAGCATAGGTACCAGCCCAATGGCACCGAGTAGCCAGAACCTCCGTGTCAGCAGCAAGAACCCAGTTATGACCTGACTAAGCGCAATAAAGGCCGCGTACATGCCCAGCTGATAAGCCTGTAGCTTTTCAATCAGCCACACGGGGCCAATCCAGCCGGGAAAATGGTGACCGGCGTAGAGCTTTGCCATACCAGAGGTAAAAAAAGTAGCCCCCAGAAACACCATCAAACCAACCCGCCACAACCGCATAATTCGCATAGCCAGAACGACAAAAAGATAGAAATATAGGTAGAAAGTAAGGTAGTGGGCGCAGCACTGCCTAGCAACTAAGCGGGCCTTTTCTGCCTACTTTCGTGTTATAGATTTTCACCTCCGACTTATTTCCCTTCAACAATATGAGTATCGTCACTGAATTCAACGACTACCGGGCGCGCATGAACGAGAAGATCATGGCGGCCGACAACAAGGTAATCAAGCGCTTTTTCAACCTCGACACCAACACCTACCAAGCCGGCGCCATCGACGTGAAGACCAAGGAAATGCTGGGCCTGGCCTGCTCCATGGTGCTGCGCTGCGATGATTGCATCAAATATCACTTGGGCAAATGCCACGAAGAAGGTATAAATGACGAAGAAATCTATGAGGTGTTTGCCATTGCTAACCTCATCGGTGGCAGCATCGTGATTCCCCACTTCCGGCGCGCCGTGGAGTATTGGGAAGCTCTGAAAGAAGAGGCTGTAACGGCCGCCCCACCGCACGCCCACGACGCCTAAGCATGGACGCGCAGGAAACGGAGGCCGAATTTGAGGCCCGCTGGTGGCAGTTGATGAATGAGATGCGGGAGCGTTTTGGCAAAAAGCCGGATCTGAATGCGTTGCTGCTGCTTATTGGCGTGCAGGAACTAGGTCAGGGGGCCGGGCCGTTCACCAAAGAACAGAAGCAGGACCTCATGCACATTGCTACCTGCCGACTCTTCAGCCTCTCGGGCCACTACGAGTTGGACCATGTGGATGAGGATGGCTGGCCGCACTATAAGCTCTTGCAGCCCGTGCCTTTTGCCAACCTGAAAGAGCAGGAGCGCATGCTGAAATGGCACATTCTGGAATATTTTGATAAATGGATGAAGGAGTAAATGGTGAAGTGGTGAAATTGTGAGTTTGTCGTTCGACTTGCGCATTGATAACAACAGTATCACTACTTCACATTTACCACTTCACAACTTCACCATTTCACTTTTGAAGATTATCAGCTACAACGTCAATGGTCTGCGCTCCGCTTTGAGCAAAGGCTTGCTTGACTGGGTGCGCGAGGCCGCTCCCGACGTACTTTGCCTCCAGGAAATAAAAGCCGGCCGCGAACCGCTCGACGTATCGGGCTTTGAGGCGCTGGGCTACCAGGCATACTTGCATCCGGCCGTGAAGCCCGGTTACAGCGGCGTAGCTACGTTTACCAAGCATAGGCCCAACCATGTGGCCGTTGGCTGCGATACGGAGTGCTACGACTGCGAAGGGAGGGTCCTGCGGCTGGATTTTGACGATTTCTCGGTGCTGAACACATACATGCCCTCCGGCACCAGCGGCCCCGAGCGGCAGGCGTTTAAAGTCGAATGGCTGCATTTTTTCCGCAGCTACGTGCGGGAGTTGCGGCCTGAGTTGCCGCCCCTTGTTATTGTGGGCGACTTCAATTGCTGTCAGCGCGAACTTGATTTGCACAACCCGAAGGCCAATCAGAACAGCACCGGCTTCACGCCGGAGGAGCGGCGCTGGTTTGCCGATTTTCTCGCCGATGGCTTCACCGATTCGTTTCGCCACCACCACGGCGACGCTGGGGGGCATTATTCGTGGTGGACGTATCGGGCCGGCGCCCGCGCCCGCAATGTGGGCTGGCGCCTCGATCATCTGCTGGTAGATGACACCCTGCAACCGCGCCTGGCCAGTGCCGGTCTTTTGCCTGATGTAGTGCACTCCGATCATTGCCCGGCCATCGTGGAGCTACTGTAGCGCTGAGCTTACGCCAGGCACATCGTTATCTTGGAACAATTGCCCCCAGCGGTTGTCGTTCCGAAATAGAATGGTGTCGCAAGTCACGCGCGGCTTTAATGCGTATCTTTCCTCAGCCCGGAAAGGCGTTTTTAACACCTTGTGAAGAAAGAATCCGTGTCCGAATTCAACGCAACTACACCTACTCGCTTGCCGGCCCTGCAACAGGTGCTCGGGCAGCTGGATGCGTTTAAGCGTAAGTTTTACCTCAACCTGCTCGTGCGCGGTGCGCTGGTGGCTGGGGGGCTTTTGCTGACGTTATTTTTGGTTTTGAGCCTGCTGGAATACTTCCTTTACCTGCCTACCTGGGTGCGGGGCGGTCTGCTTTTCGGCTTTTTGGGCTTGGTGGTGTACACCTTCCTGCACTGGATTTGGAAGCCCTTGGCGGCTCTCACCAACCTGCGCCGCCTGCTTTCTGATGAGCAAGCAGCCCAGCGCGTGGGCGAACTGTTTCCTCAGGTACAGGATAAACTCCTGAACGCTTTGCAGCTGCAAGGTCAGGCCCGCGAGAATGCCCTGATTGCGGCAAGCTTGGAGCAGCGGGCAGCGCAGTTCACAGGCTTGGAGTTTAGTGAAGGCATCAAGATAAAAGAGCAAACCCGGCCGCTGTGGAAATATGTGGCCGTGCCGGCTGCCATTGTACTAGGGGTGCTTCTGGTGTATCCGAGCCTGTTTGTGCAGGGAACTGGACGTATTTTGCATTACCGACGCGCGTATTCGCCCCCGCGCCATTTGAGTTCATTATTGAAAACAAGAAGCTGCAAGCCTTTCGCAATGAGGACTTTAAACTACAGGTACGGATAGAGGGCAAAGCGCTGCCCAATGAAATTAACATCCGCTACAACGGCCGCGAGCGGCGCCTCACCAAAGAGCCCGGCACTGGCAACCGCTACAGCTATGATTTTCGGCAGCTCCAGAATAACACGGAGTTTCAGCTGGCCGGCGCTGGCTTTACCTCCGACGAGTATGACCTGACGGTACGTGCCCGCCCCGATCTGCGCGATTTTGCGGTGCATGTTTCTTACCCAACTTACTTGCGCAAACCTGCCGAAACCATTCGCAACAGCGGCAACCTGACGGTGCCGGAAGGCAGCACCGTGCGCTGGGAATTTGCCACCACGGCCACTGATGAGCTGCAACTGCTCTTCAAAAACCCGGATGAAACCGTAACGGCTACCGCGGCTAACGACCAGTTTCAGGCCTCGCGCCGCGTGCTGCGCAGCCAGGAATATACCGTCCGCCTGCGCAACGCCGCCAGCCTCAACCGCGACCCTATTCAGTACCAAATCACGGCTATTCCCGACCAGACTCCGGAAATAACCCTGGAAGCTTTCTCCGATACCACCTCGCTGCGCTACTTGGCGCTGGGGGCAATTTGCTCGATGACTACGGCTTTACGCGCTTACAGCTAAATTATCGGGTTACTTCGGGCCTAAGTCAAACGCCGGCTATAAAACGCGGGCGCTGCCGCTGGAAAGTGGTCCGTCGCAGGCGTACGCTTATCAGTGGGATTTGAGCGGCCTCAACATGAAGCCCGGCGACCGGCTTGAGTACTTCGTGCAGGTATGGGACAACGACGGCGTGAACGGCCCCAAGAGTGCCCGTACGCGCAGCGCCGAGTTTCGGCTGCCGGCCCGCAAGGAGCTACGCGAGCAGCTGAATGCCCAGTCGCAGTCGGTGCAGAACCAGATGAGCAAGTCGGCGGAGCAGTCAAAAAAGCTGGAGCGCGAGTTGGCCAAAACGGAAGATAAGCTCAAGACCAAGCGCGAGCTGAACTTCCAGGACCGCAAGCAATTGCAGGATATGCTGGAACAAAAACAGCAGATGGATCAGCAGCTGGCCGACATGAAGAAGATGTTCGAGGAGATGAACCAGCGCCAGGACCAGCTTGATCCCAAAAGCCAAGAGCTGGCCGAGAAAGCCAAGGAATTGGAAAAGCTGATGGAAACGCTGCTCGACCCCGAAACCAAGAAGCTGTACGAGGAGCTACAGAAACTGCTGGAGCAGCAGCAGGACCAGACTCAGCCCGAGATGCAGAAACTGCTGCAACAGCTCGAGAACAAGGAAAACACCTTGCAAAAGGAGCTGGAGCGTGCCCTGGAAATGTTCAAGCAGCTTCAGTTTGAGCAAAAGCAGGAAAACGCCATCAATAAGCTGGAAGAGTTAGCTAAAGAGCAACAGCAGCTGGCCGAGCAAACCCAGCAGAATGACAAGTCGCAGCAAAAAGGCCCCCAGCAGCAACAAAAGCAGCAGGAGCTACAGAAGCAGCAAGCCGAAAAGCAGCAGGAATTCAATGAGGTAAAGCAGGACTTGCAAGATCTGAAAAAGCTGGACGAGCAGCTCGATGGCGAGAATGGCGCTGACGAGATGAAAGACGAGCAGCAGCAGGTAGACGAGGAAATGCAGGAAAGCCAGGAGCAGCTCGGCAAAAACCAGAACCAGAAAGCCAGTCAGAGCCAGCAGCAAGCCGGCCAAAAAATGCAGAAAATGGCGCAGCAGATGCGGGAGCAGCAAGAAGAGGAGGAAGGCGATAAGCAGCAGGAAAACATCGACAGCCTGCGCGACATCCTCGAAAATCTGCTCAAAATCAGCTTCGACCAGGAAGGCCTGATGAAAGAATTTCGCCAGGTAGACCAGACTGACCCACGCTTTGTGCAGCTTGGCCAGACCCAGCGCAAGCTCAAGGATGATGCGGCCATTGTGCAGGATTCGCTGTATGCGTTGGCCAAGAAGGTATTTCAGATTCAGAGCTTTGTGACTCGCGAAGTAGGGGAGATGAACAACCAAATGGATGAGTCGCTGAACCAGATTCGGCAGCGCAACGTGGGCCGGGCTACCAGCAGCCAGCAGCTAGCCATGACCAGCATGAATAACCTCGCCCTAATGCTCAACGATGCTTTGCAGCAAATGCAGGAGCAACAGCGCCAGAGTCAGCAAAACCAGCAGGGCGACGGCAAGCCGGGCAAGAAAAAGAAGAAAGGTCAGGCGGCTGGCGAAGGTCAGATGGGTCGTATGCAGCAGCAGCTCAACCAACAGATTCAGCAATTGCAGCAGAGCGGCAAGCAGGGTCGGGAGTTATCGGAGGAGCTGGCGAAGCTGGCCGGGCAGCAGCAAATGCTGCGCGAGGCGCTCAAGGAGCTGGATAAAATGCAGCAGCAATCTGGGGGGCAAAAAGGCAAAGGCCAGGAAGGCCAGGGCGGTACCGGCGATCTGAAAAAATTAATGGAACAAACCGAAACCGACCTCGTAAACAAGCGGCTGACGGAGGAAACTGTTATGCGCCAGCGTCAAATCCTGACTCGCTTGCTGGAAGCCGAGAAATCGGCCCGGGAGCGGGACCTCGATGACAAGCGTGAAGCGCAGACAGCCCAAGCGAAGCCACCTGTTTTTCCACCCGCCTTTGATCAATATAAGCGGCAAAAAGAACGGCAAACTGAGCTACTCCGCACTGTACCACCTGCCCTCACCCCTTACTATCAGCGTGAGGTAAGTGAATATTTTCAGAAAATGAAGTAGTACCTCGCTACTTTTACTGCTGCTGCCCCCCTCTTACTTTTACTATGAAGCAGGTTAAAATTCAGATTCCGTCGCTCGTTGAGAATATTCGCGTGGTAGAAAGCTTCATCGACAATTCGAAGGATACCTTTGATATTGAAGATGATATCTATGGCAATATCATGGTGGCAGTTACGGAAGCCGTCAATAATGCCATTCGTCACGGTAACAAATTCGATAAGGATAAAAACGTGTACTTGTCGCTGCATGTAGCTACCGACCGTATCAAATTTGAGGTAGAGGATCAGGGTGACGGCTTCGATTACACGAATTTGATTGATCCTACAGCTCCTGAAAACCTGGAAAACCCGGGAGGCCGCGGTATTTTTCTGATTCGCCACCTCGCCGACGAGGTAGAATTTCAGAAAGATGGCCGCAACGTTCAGCTTACGTTCCTGTTAGCTCCTACTTCCGATCTGGAAACCTCGGGCTCCGATTCTTTATCTTCCGATCATAACGCGGCATGAACCAACACCCGCCTGGTACCGAGGACGAAATGAACAACGGCCTGCCCGAGCAGTCGCACGAGGTACACGGCATTGAGTTTATTGTAGAGGATGTGGATTTTGAGCTAGCAGAGGCTGAAGCTCTGACGGCTTGGGTTGAGCGTATTGCGGAAGTGCACGAGCACGAAATCGTGCAGCTTACCTACATTTTCTGTTCCGACGAATACCTGCACCGCGTAAACGTAGAGTACCTCGACCACGACACGTACACCGACGTTATCACCTTTGATAATGCGGACACGTCGGACATTATTGAGGGCGATATTTTTATCAGCGTGGAGCGAGTACGCGAAAACGCTGAGCAACTGGGCGTACCCTTCTGCGACGAACTGCACCGCGTGATGATTCATGGTATGCTGCATTTGCTGGGCTACCAAGACAAAGACCTGCTGAGCCAGACGGCCATGCGCAAAAAAGAGGATTACTGCCTATCTTTGCGCACGTTCTGAGCACGTTGCCTTTTCTCTTTTCTAAGTAATTATCAGAAAACCGCAGGCCGTTTTGAACGGCGGCGGTTTTTTGGTTTTCAGGAACGTACTACGGCGTCTTTGTCGTTGTGCAATCCAACTTATCGGGTCAGGCAGCAACGATAAATACGCTGTCTTCTGCCTCTGTTTATAAGCTCTTTGCTGTTTATCCTTACAGCTAAAAAAGCCCCCCAGCCATGTTTCAGCAAGAAGAGTACGATGTTATTGTAGTAGGAGCCGGCCACGCTGGTTGCGAAGCTGCCGCGGCTGCCGCAAACCTTGGCTCCAAGGTGCTGCTCGTGACGATGAACATGAATACCATCGCCCAGATGTCGTGCAATCCGGCCATGGGCGGGGTGGCCAAGGGGCAGATTCTACGCGAGGTAGACGCCCTTGGGGGCAAAGTGGCATCGTGACTGATAAGACCATGATTCAGTTCAGGATGCTGAATCGGTCGAAAGGCCCGGCTATGTGGAGCCCGCGCGCCCAAAGCGACCGGATGCGCTTCGCCGAAGAATGGCGCCTGACTTTGGAGCAAACATTAAACATAGACTTCTGGCAGGAAGCTGTAACGGGTCTGCTAATAGAAAATGAGACGGTAGCAGGCGTGCGCACGGCGCTGGGCGTGGAGTTTCGCGGCAAAGCTGTGGTGCTTACCAACGGGACTTTCCTCAATGGCCTGATTCATATTGGCGAGAAGCAGTTTGGCGGTGGTCGGGCAGCTGAAAAAGCCAGTTCCGGTATTACTGAGCAGCTCATTGAGCTGGGCTTTGAAGCCGGTCGCATGAAAACCGGTACGCCGCCCCGCGTTGATGGCCGCTCGCTTGATTACTCTAAAATGGAAGAGCAGCCCGGCGACGAAATACCCGGCCGCTTCTCTTACCTCGACACGCCGACGCTGGTTAAGCAGCGCCCGTGCTATATCACTTATACGAACCCGGAGGTGCACGAAATTCTGCGCACGGGCTTCGAGAAGTCGCCGATGTTTCAGGGTCGCATCAAGGGTTTGGGGCCACGCTATTGCCCGTCGGTGGAGGACAAAATCAACCGCTTCGCTGACAAGGACCGCCACCAGATATTTGTGGAGCCGGAGGGCAGCAGCACCGTTGAAATGTACATCAACGGCTTCAGCAGCTCTTTGCCAGAGGATGTACAGTACCGGGCTTTGCGCAAGATTGCGGGCTTCGAGAATGCCAAGATGTTCCGGCCCGGCTACGCCATCGAGTACGACTTTTTCCCACCTACTCAGCTCAACCTAACGCTGGAAACCAAGCGCGTGCGCAACCTCTACTTCGCGGGCCAGATCAACGGCACCACGGGCTATGAGGAGGCTGCCTGCCAGGGTCTGATGGCTGGTATCAACGCCCACAACCGCGTACACGATAAGCAGCCTTTCGTGCTGAAAAGGAGTGAGGCCTACATCGGTGTACTCATCGACGACCTTGTGAACAAAGGCACGGACGAGCCTTACCGCATGTTTACCTCGCGCGCCGAGCACCGCATTGTGCTGCGCCAGGATAACGCCGACCTGCGCCTCACGCCTATGGGCTACGCGCTGGGTCTGGCGTCGGAGGAGCGTATGCAGCGCGTAGAGCAAAAGCAACGCGAAACGGCGGCGGTAATTGAGTATCTGCAAAAGAAATCCATCGAGCCGGCAGAGATTAACGGGCTGCTGACGGAGCTAGGCTCGGCTACTATCAGCGAGAAAACCCGGGCGGTAAACTTGCTACGCCGCCCTAATGTGGAGCTGGAGCACCTCACGCGCCACCTGCCCAGGCTGGCATTGGAGCTGGGTCAATACCAGCCCGATAGTTTGGAACAAGCCATCATTACCATCAAGTACGAATCCTACATTCAGAAGGAGCACTTGCAGGCTGCCCGCGTGGGTGAGCTGGAAAACTTCGTGATTCAGGGCCGCCTCGATTACAAGCAGATGCCAGCCCTGTCGCACGAGGCCCGCGAGAAGCTGCTGCGCGTGCAGCCCGAAACCATCGGCCAGGCCGCGCGCATTAGCGGCGTCTCGCCGGCCGATATTTCGGTGTTGATGGTCTATCTTGGCCGGTAAATTCAATTAACAATTAACATTGAGCAATTAACAATGAAGGATAAAGTCCACCTGCTCATCGCTTATTGTTAATTGCTCAATGTTAATTGTTAATTGAATACCTGTGTCCTACGAACGTCTGTCAGCCTGCCCGGTGTGCGGCAAAAGCGAGTTTCGCAACAAGCTGGTAGTTGAAGATAAGTCGGTAAGCAAAGAGAGCTTTGCCATCGTGCAGTGCAAAAGCTGCGGCTTTCAGTTCACGAACCCGCGGCCCGGCCCGGCCGATATCGGGCGCTACTACGAGTCGGACGAGTACGTGTCGCACAACAGCGGGGCGCAGGGAGTTATCAATCAAGCCTACAAAGTCGCGCGGTTTTTTACCATGCGCCGCAAAGTGGCGTTGCTGAATAAAAAAGCCCCCGCAAAGGAAAAGTCTTGGATTACGGCTGCGGTACGGGGCATTTTCTTGCGGCCTGCAAGTCGAATGGCTGGCAGGTGGCCGGAGTGGAGCCGAATGCGCGGGCCCGGGAAGAAGCCGCGCGCCGCGTAGGTCAGCCCATCGGCGCTGAGGATCTGGGGGCTTTTCTGCCGAGTCGTTCGATGCCATTACGCTCTGGCATGTGCTCGAACACGTACATGAGCTGGCTGGTACTTTGAAGCACCTCATCAGTCTGCTGAAGCCAGATGGCGTGTTGATAATTGCGGTGCCCAACGTGGAGAGCTTCGACGCCCAGCACTACCGCCAGGATTGGGCTGCCTACGACGTGCCGCGCCACCTGTATCATTTCAGCCCCAAAACCATGACCCAGCTGCTCAAAAAGCACAAGCTCATGGTTCGCGAAACGCTGCCGCTGCCCTTGGATGCTTACTATGTGAGTATGCTCAGCGAAAAGCACCGCGCCGAGCGTAACGGGGGTTTATTGAGCGTCCTCAAAGCCGGTTATAAGTCCAATCAGTACGCGGCGGAGCATGAAGGGCAATATTCAAGCTTAATTTACGTAGCTGCTAAGCGGTAGAAGTACGAGCAGGAACCAGAACGTCATGCAGAACGCAGTGAAGCATCTCGCGTGCTGACGTCTGATTACTGCTCCTGTGTCAGCGCGCGAGATGCTTCACTGCATTCTGCATGACTTTCTACTTTTCACCTTTCACCTTTCGCTTTTTCATGTCTGTACGCGCTCATTTGCTGTTTTTACTGGGAATTGGAATAGGAATGAGTGGCTGCGCGGCCGTTAGCTCACCGGAGGGTGGACCCAAGGATTTGACGCCTCCGAAGCTGGTGCGTACGTCGCCGGAGCAGGGCGCCCGCAACGTTACCCAGCGCAGTATTCGGCTGGAGTTTTCGGAAACGGTGCAGCTGAAGGACTTGCAGAAGAACCTCATTATCGCGCCCGTTATTTCGGAAGAGAACAAGTACCAGGTGCGTGAGGATAAAGGTGGCGTCACGCTTACCTTCGAGCAGCCCCTCGATAAAAACACGACCTACTCGTTCAACTTCGGCAAGGCCATCACGGATATTACCGAAAACAATGAGGCCCCTAACGTCATGCTGAGCTTCAGCACCGGCGCTGATCTGGATTCAGGCCGGGTGTTCGGGCGCGTGACGGACCTGCTCACCAAGCGAACGGCTGAGGATATTTCGGTTATACTTTACCCCGAAGCCGACACCGCAAATATTCGTCGGGGAAGGCCTTATTACCTTGCCCGCACAACTAAGAATGGACAGTACTCTTTCCAGAATCTGCGGGAAGGTCGTTACCGCCTTTTTGCTTTACAAGACAAGAATAACACCCGCCGCTACGAAGAAGGGGAGAGGATAGCCTACTTACCGGAGCTGATTACGGTGGCGCCCGGCCTCGACTCGATAGCGCTGGTGCTGGTACGGCCCGATGCTCGCCGTCCGTTAGCCACCGGCCGACAGGGCACGCCTACGCAGTTTAAGGTAAGCTACAACGAAGGCGTCCGTCAGGCTGTGCTGGCGCCATTACCTGGTGGCGGAGCAACTTCGCCGGAGGCTGTGGCGCAGCTAAATAGTGCCTTGCAGGTAGCTGATCAGGGCAAATCGGTGGTGCTTTACAAAACCAAAGCCGTTGCGGAAGGGCGCTATCTGCTATCGGCCACCGACAGCGTAGGCAACGTAGGCCGCGATACTATTAACGTACGCTTTCAGGGCAATGCGCCGGCGCGGCGTGGGCCAGCCTACACCGTAGAGGGCAGTCCGCAGGAAGTTTATTATCAGGGGCAGGTTCAATTTGTGTTTACTGAGCCTGTTATTTTGCCCCCCAACAAGCCATTTGGTACGCTGGTAGAAGATTCGACTGCCCGCCGCCCGCTTCGCCTCCCCCAGGATGGTACGCTCAGCCCCGACCGCGTCCGTCTGACGGTGAAACCAAATTTCAAGGCCCGCAAAACAGCCACCATTATTCTCGATAGCACCGCTATTACCAGCGTCACGGGTCAGTCGTTGGGGCTGCGGCCGCTGCGGCTGCGCATCTCTGAGCAGTCGCCTTCCGGCACCCTATCTGGGGCTATTCAAACCAAGTTTACGCGCTATCAGATTCAGCTGATCAATGACACCTTTCAGCCCGTAGCCGTGCTCGATAGCCCCAAAAACCGCTACATATTCACCAATATCGCACCCGGATCGTATCAGATTCGTGTTCTGATCGATGCTGATGCCAACGGTACCTGGTACGGCGGCGACCCACAGTTTCGGCTGCCTGCCGAGCCGGTTTATATTTTCCCCAAGAAGCTGGACGTGCGCGCTAACTGGGAGCAGGAGGAGAATATTGCCTTCTAGCGAAGTGCCTCCCGCGCACCGTAGTCGCTTTCCTTTCGGCAATATGTGGGTTTGACGTGATGGTGCTGCCGCAACCAGAATAGCTGCTTCATATCTTTTTTCTTCAGGCATGTTAATGCCTGTTTCAACCTATCAGCAAGCTATCCACACTGTGTGAATTGCCCCCCAGATATACTGGGGGCTTTTTTGTGGTTTTCCACAGGCTATACACGAGTTTATCCACGGGGTTATAAATACGCAGGTAATCTGTGGATAATACGGGCGTAACATGGGGATAACTCGTGGAGAAATTGCGGACAAGTTTTTTTGCAGGTCTGAAAGCTAACACAGCACTGTTGGGCTGTGGATAAGGGTGGACAACTCTCCCCCGAAAAAGACCTAATCCACACTGCCTGATTCGTGTGAATTGTGGATTCGTGGATAACGTCGTGGATTGTGAATAAAGTAAATAATTTATTATGAGTCAGCGATTTATAATCCACACACCCTGTTGATAGCTGGTGCATAAGCCCGAGCTTGTACACAAGTTTTCAGCACTGTTTATAACTCTGAAATCTTATCAACTTATGCACAGCCCTAATGGTGGGGGATTAAAAAAACATTTCTTAAAATCTCTTTTAAAAAGTTATTAACCCTGTGGATAAATCAGGCGTTTCCCAAAAAAGCCCCCCAACACAATTCGCGGCTTCTCGCGTATACAGCAGCTCAGCTTCAGCCGGCCGCCATGCCCTTTAATTATTCGCTCAATTTCAAAAAAGTTGATTTTCGGCAGCAGCCCGAATTGTATCGCGTGGGCAAAGGCGAGCAGGGCGTGCTGTTGGTAGAGCCCTATAAATCGGAGATACTACCGCACTGGCGCTTTCGCACGCCCGAAATAGCGCAGGAGTCGTCGGAGCGGATCTATGAGCTGTTTCTGGGCTATCTTAAAGCCAATGACTTTGTGGGGGCTGATATGGCGCGCAAATTCCTGCAAATGGGCTTTACCCGAGCCCGGCGCTACGCCAACCATAAGGGCGGAAAAAAGTATGATGGCCCGGTGCCCGACGACAAAAAAGGACAGAGCGGGGCCCACGGTCGTGCCGAGCTGCCCCGCGCCCCCGAAGACCCCGAGAAAGCTGCCGCTGCTGCCATCTTCAAACAGAAATGGGACCAGGCCCAGCACTACCCCGAATACGAACGGCAGCGGGCCGATTTTCAGGCTCGCTACGGCAAGTGAGTTACAGATTCCTACCTTTAGCTAAACTTAGACCTCACCCCATGGCTATGAAAAAGCCTGACCAACCAACCAGCATGGAAGAAAACGAAATCACTTTGGGCACCGGCATGGGGCCTCTGAAGTTTGGAGCCTCCATGGACGAGGTGCGCGCCCTGATGGGAGAGCCCGAAGAAATTGAAGAGTCGGAGGATGACGACGAGTTCGAGCATCAAGCCTGGAACTACTTGGAGGAAGGCTACTCGCTTTACTTCGATCGTGAAGACGACTATCGCCTCAGCTGCATTGAAACCGACCACCCTGGCTTGCGCCTTTTCGGTGAGCCAATTCATGGCAAGAGCCAGGCCGCTATCGAGGAGCTGATGCGTCAGCACGGATACAACAACTCCGAAACCGAGCGGATGGAAACCGGCGAAGTTCGCTTATCCTACGAGAAGGAGATGATTGACTTATACTTCGATGAGGATGAGCTACAGTTTGTCAACTTCGGCGTGTTTATATCTGACGATCTGGAAGTACAGTGGCCGAGCTAGTCGCTAGTTATCCACAAAACAAATGATTTTGTATGTGGAAAAGTGGATAAGTGCCTGTTAACTCGATACTTTGCACAACTAAATCAGTGGAAAATGCCCCCCAGCGGTTTTTCCACGGTTGTTAACAGCAAGCTTCAAAACGAAAAAAGCCACCCTCCAAGAGGGTGGCTTTTTTGGCTCTATTCAAGATGAGCTCAGCCCTACAGAATAGCCCGGAAGAACAGGAACAGCGCCCCCGACAGTACCATCGTGACAGGCAGGGTGAGTACCCAGGCTAATGCAATGTTGCGCACCATCTGGGGGTTCAGATTCTTCACCCCGCGGTTGGCTACCATAGAGCCGGCAATAGCCGACGACAGCACGTGGGTAGTAGAGCTAGGCAAACCAATAGCCGTAGAAACCCCAATCATGCTGGCGGCTACCAGCTCCGAAGAAGCACCCTGCGCGTAGGTCAGGTGCTCCTTGCCAATACGCTCGCCAATAGTTTTCACGATGCGCTGCCAGCCTACCATCGTGCCGATGCCCAGGGAGGTAGACACCATGAGCAGCACCCACCACGGGGCATAATCGGTGTAGGTGCGCAGGTCCGTGATGCCGGCTTTGTAGGTGGCCTGATCGGCTGAGCTTAGGGAAAGCCGCTCGCTGCCCAGGAGCTTTTTGGTGCGGTTATCAAGCAGCAGAATGGCCTTCCGAATCTCGAAGCGCGCGTTCTGGGGCAGCTCGCGCACACTGGTTTTGCCCACAAATACGCTGTCGAGAGCGTTGGTCTGAACTTTAATCTCCGCTAGGGTTTGGCGGTCATCGGCGCTCAGCGCGGCCGGATCCACTTTATTTACTACCTGTTCTACGCGAGCCAAAGTATCGCGCATGTCCAAGGGGTTGAGGTCATCGTTGAGGGCAAAAAAGGTGGGCACGATGCCGATAAGAATCAGCATAATCAGGCCTACGCCTTTTTGACCATCGTTGGAGCCGTGAAAAAAGCTCACCAGCGTACAGGTCACAATCAAGACCAAGCGAATCCAGAGGGGCGGGGGCTTGCGCTTGTGGGGCTCCCGGAAGATGGCCTTGTTGCGCACGAAGCGGCGCAAGATGAACATGAGCAGAATAGTCAGCGTGAAGCCAAACAGTGGCCCCACGAGCAGCGCCACACCAGTTTCGCCAGCCTTACTCCAGTTAACAGCGGCTCCGCTGGCCTCTGGCAACAGGGAAAACGCAATACCCACGCCGAGGATAGATCCGATAAGCGCGTGAGAACTGGAAGCAGGAATACCATAGTACCAAGTACCCACGTTCCAGAGAATAGCCGACAGGATAAGCGCACCCACCATGGCAATGCCGTGGTACACATTCTGATCTACGAGGCTCTCGACGGGCAGCAGGTACACGATACCCATGGCCACGGCAATACCACCGGCAAACACGCCAATGAAATTCCAGAAAGCCGACCAGATAACGGCCACCCAAGGGCGCAGTGTATTAGTATAAATGACCGTCGCAACGGCGTTAGCCGTGTCGTGAAAGCCATTGACGAATTCGAAAGCGCAGGCTGCTACCAAACAGAGTAGCAGCAAAAACAGCACTTGAGGCTCTAAGCCAAACATAGGAGGGGAAATAGGTACAAAAAAACGGGCACCCAAAGGTAATGTTACCAAAAACGGGGCAAGATTATCAAATTGTTACCTGACATGATGCGCCAGACTTATTTGTTGTGCCATCAGCAGAAATTTGCAGTCAACATACCAGTCGTAAAGGCCCCGATACGCAAGTGACCCGATGAGCGGACAACTGAGCTATAAAAAAGATTTGGGCCATGACTGGGGGGCAAATGGCTTACGGCCTCGTCGGCCTGAATAGCGCCGTAAGCTACGAATCTGTTTTTTCGCTCTACTCAGTTAAATCAGCGCCTATCTTTGCTGCTATGAGCAACGCGACGCAGAAACCCTCTCTCGAAAATACCCAGCTAAAGGACATTGTGGCCCACGCCAAGGAATACGGCTTCGTATTTCCTTCGTCCGAAATCTACGATGGCCTGCAAGCCGTGTACGACTACGGCCCCAACGGCGTAGAGCTGAAAAATAACCTCAAGCAGCTCTGGTGGCGGGCCATGACCCAGCTCAACCAGAACGTGGTGGGCATCGACGCGGCCATTTTTATGCACCCGCTCACTTGGAAAGCCAGCGGCCACGTCGACGGCTTCTCCGACCCCATGATTGATAATCTGGACTCGAAGAAGCGCTACCGGGCTGACGTATTGCTGGAAGAAAAAGCCGCTCAGTACGAAAATGCCGGCGACAAAATACGCGCCGACATGCTGCTGGCCGACATGGGCCGTCTGCTCACGGCCGAGGACCTGACCGGCGTGCGTCAGCTTATCATTGATGAGAAAATAACCTGCCCCGTGTCCGGCACCGCTAACTGGACCGAGGTACGCCAGTTCAACCTGATGTTCTCCACGCAGGTGGGTTCGGTGGCCGATGATTCCAGCTTAATATACCTGCGGCCCGAAACGGCGCAGGGCATTTTTGTCAACTTCCTGAATGTACAGAAGTCGGCGCGGATGAAGATTCCGTTTGGTATTGCCCAGATTGGCAAGGCTTTCCGCAACGAGATTGTGGCTCGCCAGTTCATTTTCCGCATGCGGGAGTTTGAGCAAATGGAGATGCAATTCTTCGTGCGTCCCGGCACCGAGATGGAGTGGTACCAGCAGTGGAAAGAAACCCGCAAGCGCTGGCACGAGGCTCTAGGTCTGCCCGCTGAAAAGCTGCGCTTTCACGACCACGACAAGCTGGCTCACTACGCCAACGCGGCCGTGGACATCGAGTTTGAATTCCCTTTCGGCTTCAAGGAAATCGAAGGCATTCACTCCCGCACCGACTTCGACCTGACCCAGCACCAAACGCTGAGCCGCAAAAAGCAGCAGTTCTTCGACAACGACCTCGACGAGAACGGCAAGGCTTACGGCAACTATGTGCCTTTTGTAGTGGAAACCTCCGTAGGTGCCGACCGGCTGTTCCTGGCCACGCTGTGCCAGGCCTATACTGAGGAAACCATTACGGAAGGGGAGGGCGAGCAGCAGCAAACCAAAACCCGCACCGTGCTGCGCCTGCACCCAGCATTGGCGCCGGTGAAAGCCGCTATTTTCCCGTTGGTACGCAAGGACGGTTTGCCCGAGAAAGCCACCGAAATCTTCGACGAGCTGCGCCACGATTTCCGCCTTGTATACGAAGAGCGCGACGCCATCGGGAAGCGCTACACCCGCCAGGACCTCATCGGTACGCCCTTCTGCATTGCCGTCGACCACCAAACCTTGGAGGACAACACCGTAACGGTACGTCACCGCGACTCGCGCGAGCAAACCCGCATGCCGATCAGCGAGCTGCGCAACTACATTAGCGAGGCCGTCAGCTTCAAGCGGATTTTTGAGAAGCTTTAGACTTAGTCTTTAACTCAACAAAAAAGCCCCCGGAGTAAGTCCGGGGGGCTTTTTTGTTGAGTTGTATTTTAATTATCACTGAGCCAGTCGGTGGCTTCGCTGCGGGAGGTGAAGTAGTTGAACTCAACCTGCTGGGGGCAAATGCGCGGTCGAAGGAAGGGGAGTAGCAGCCCATCTGGTGTTGGTACTGACTTTCGGAAAGCAGAGCCGCAATAAACAGCGGCCGAGATGAGTGCGCCGGCAAGTGGCGCATGATAGGCGCCAGCAGAAACTCCTCGTCTTCGTCGGTGGGCGGGGCGTTGCGCTTCAAATCCAGGAGCAACTTATCCACACCCAGATTGTGCATAGCTTCGAGCGCCAGCTCGTATACTTTCTCAAAGGTTTCCGCCAACGAGGCCGCCGCATACTGCAGCTGCATGGTAGCAGTAGCCGCATGATAAGCGAGGGACACAGTAGGCGTTTGGTACAAAATCATGGAAGCGGGAAGCTGGCGAACCAAGCTTCAAAACGGCATTGGGGGGCAAAAATTGCAGTAGACGGACCAATACGCAGATCAAGTTGCCTTCGTTTACAAAAATTTAACTTGAAAGATTCAACTTCTTACTGTTCAGTTGCCCGGGCTTGTGGTAATCTGGAAAACTTGTAGGCTTACTACCTACTCGGCTTTGCGTACCTTTGCTGCATTTTAACGGCCTATGTGGAGCTCTCTTGCGCTTTTCGTCATCAAGCAGCGGCGGATTCTTATCCTGCTCATAGCCGTGATGACTGTAGTTATGGCCTGGAAAGCCAAAGACGTGGAAATGACCTACGACTTTGCCCAGGTCGTAAGTCCGAATGACCCGGATGTGGTTTACTTCCAGCAGTTCAAGCAAACCTTCGGGGAGGACGGCAACGTGCTCGTACTGGGCTTGCAGGACAGCAGCGTGTATAAGCTGGGCAACTTCACCGAACTGCGCAACCTCACCGATACCCTGACTGCCGTAGAAGGCGTCAACGGCGTGTTGTCGGTCACAAAAGTCTTTGCCCTGCGCAAAGACACAGCCACCCAGCAGTTTAAGGCCGTTCCCATCTTTGCGAAAGCCCCCGAGACCCAACGTGAGCTAGACAGCTTAATGCGGGAAGTGAATCGGGTGGAGTTCTATAAAGGCCAGCTCATCTCGCCCACCACAGGCGCTACGCTGCTGGCCCTCACCATGGACCCCAAGTATCTGAATTCATCGCGCCGCCAGGCCGTGATGAACGAGATTCTGGGCCACGCGGAGTCTTTCAGCAAGAAGACGGGCATCCGACTGCACTACGCGGGCCTGCCCTACGTGCGCTCCACCATGACCACGAAAGTGGCCGCCGAAATGAAGTTTTTCGTGCTGCTCACGGTGCTTATGATGGCCGCTACCCTGTTCATGTTCTTCCGAACCTGGGCCGCCGTTATTTTCCCCATCCTAGTGGTGTTGGTGGTGGTGGTATGGTGCGTGGGCACCATGGTGCTCTTTGGATACAAAATCAACCTGCTTACCGGCCTGATTCCCAGTATTCTGATTGTTATCGGGATTCCCAACTGTACCTACCTGCTCTCGCGCTACCACTATGATTACCGCAAATCCGGTAATCAGATCTTGGCCATGACGCGCGTGGTGCGCAAAATCGGGTTGGTGACCTTGATGAATAACACGACCACCGCCATCGGCTTTTTCGTGTTCTGCTTCACCGATATTGCCATCCTCTATCAGTTCGGGCTGATTGCCACAATCAATATTTTCGTGGCTTTTCTAGTCTCCTTCATTCTTATTCCGGCGGTATTCACTTATCTGCCACCGCCCACGCCCAAACAGCTGGAGCACTTGGATGCCAAGCCGTTAACAAAGCTGTTGGAATTCTTCGAGCACCTAGTATTAGAGCGCCGCCCCACAGTCTATCTGATAGGAGCGGGCTTGGTGGCCATCTCATTGTTGGGTATCACGAAGATCAAATCCGTCTCTTATATGGTAGATGATTTGCCTAGTGAAAGCTCCGTAAATAGTGATTTAAAGTTCTTTGAGCAGCATTTCAACGGCATTATGCCGTTGGAAATCGTGGTTGACACGGGTAAGAAGCAGGGCATTCTCAAAATTAAGAACCTAGAGAAGATAGACCGACTGGAGAAATTCCTGCGCACCCAGCCCGTGCTCTCGTCGCCGGTCAGCATCGTTACTTTCCTTAAAGCCTCTACTCAAGCTTTCTACAACGACAACCCCGAGTATTACCGCCTGCCCGATAACTCGGAGAAAAACTTCATTCTGCGGTATCTAGCCAGCTCTAGGGGGCAAAAATCGGCCAACGGCCCCATGAGCGACAAGCTGTTGCGTTCCTTCACCGACTCTACGGGCCAACGGGCGCGCATCTCCCTCAAGATTGCCGACATCGGCTCCCGCAACCTCGACACCCTGATCACCCGTCGAATTCAGCCCCAGATTCAGGAAATCTTCAACGGTTCGGGTATGACGGTGAAGCTCACTGGTACGACTATTCTCTTCACCAAAGGCAACGAATACCTGATTAACACCCTGAAAGAGAGTATTCTAATTGCCTTCGCTCTGGTAGGATTAGTGGTGCTGATTCTGTTTCGGTCGGTACGGGCGGTGTTCTTCACGCTACTGCCCAACCTGGTTACCCTGATTTTGACTGGGGGGCTAATGGGCTATTTCGGTATTCCGCTTAAACCCAGTACGGCCCTGATTTTCAGTATTGCTTTGGGTATTGATGGTGACAACTCCATTCACCTGATAGCCAAGTTCCGACAGGAACTAGCTGTGAACGGTCGCCGGGTAAAGGCCGCTATCAGCACTACCTTGCGGGAAGCGGGAACTAGTATGATTTATACCAGCATTACATTGTTCTTGGGCTTTAGTGTGTTTGCTTTCAGCGAGTTTGGCGGCACCAAAGCCTTGGGTCTGCTGATGTCGGCGAGCTTGCTCATTACCAACTTCTCCAACCTGATTCTGTTGCCCTGCCTACTCGTGACGTTTGAGCACGGCAAGGATGAAACGATTGACCAATCATTACTCCAACACTACGACGACGATTATCACCAGGAAGACGACGACTACGAACTTAACCTTAGCCGTATGACAGTGAAGCGGTTAGGTACCGAAGGTTAGTTTTCCTCAATGAATGCCTTATCCCCTAGCCCCTTCTCCTAAGGGAGAAGAGGAACTAGTTCTAAAAACTAGCCTTCTAGGATTAATTAGCTTTTTAGAAAAACTAGTTCCTCTTCTCCCTTAGGAGAAGGGGCTAGGGGATGAGGCCCGCCAGAACGACAATACCCGTATATGAAATATTCCGAATACAAACAGCCGCTCAACTACGCCGATGTCGGGACCGACATCCTCAACTGGTGGCAGGAAAACGGCATTTTTGAGAAGAGCGTGAGCACCCGCGAGGGCCAGCCTACGTTCGTGTTTTACGAAGGTCCGCCATCGGCTAATGGTGCGCCCGGCATTCACCACGTGATGGCCCGGACGGTGAAGGATATCTTCTGCCGCTACCAGACTTTGCTGGGTAAGCAGGTGTCGCGCAAGGGTGGCTGGGATACCCACGGCCTGCCCATTGAGTTACAGGTAGAAAAGGAACTGGGCATCACGAAGGAAGACATCGGCAAGAAGATTTCGATTGCCGAATACAACCAGCGTTGCCGCGAAACCGTGATGCGCTTCAAAGCGCAGTGGGACGACCTAACCCAGAAAATGGGCTATTGGGTTGACCTCGATGACCCTTATATCACCTTCGAGCCGGAGTACATCGAAAGCTGCTGGGCGCTACTCAAGAAGCTCTACGACAAGGGTTTACTGTATAAAGGCTACACCATTCAGCCTTATTCACCTGCCGCCGGCACTGGCCTTTCCTCGCACGAGCTAAACCAGCCCGGCACCTACCGCGACGTGAAGGACACGACCATCGTGGCTCAGTTTAAGGTGAAGCGGGACGAGACTTCAGAGAAGCTGTTTGCGGCTCCTGTCTGGGAAAGACAAGGCACCGATTCCCAAACGGATGTATTCATCCTAGCTTGGACAACAACTCCTTGGACTTTGGCTGCTAATACGGGATTAGCGGTAGGTAAGAATATCTCATATGTTGTTGTTCGCACTATTAATCCCTACACGAAGGAATATATCCGAGTTGTTTTAGCGAAAGCACGGGTAAAGAGCTACTTCTCTGAATTCACTGAAATAGGCAAATCTATCCCGTCAACGTATTCAGATTGGGGAAGTGAAACAAAGCAAATTCCCTGGGAAATCGAGGCTGAATTCACCGGTGCTGACCTTGTCGGCATCAACTACGAACGTCTGTTCGGACAAAGCAAAGGTTTTCCAGCTTTTGAAGGCGAGGAAAAAGGCTTCCGCGTTGTTGCCGGCGACTTTGTAACGACCGAAGACGGTACCGGCATTGTACACATTTCGCCCACTTTCGGGGCAGACGACTTCCGCGTAGCGCAGCTTAATGACATCCCGGCCCTGCTGGTGACGGATGCCGAAGGCAAGCCCACGCCTATCGTAGACCGGACGGGCCGCTATGTGCCGCAGATGGGCGAGTTTGGGGGGCGTTTAGTGAAAAACTACGACGGCCACGACGAGACGGGCACCGACTACAAAACCCTGGATGAGAGCATCGCCATCCGGATGAAAGGGGACGGCACCGCCTTCAAAGTGGAGAAGTACGAGCATACTTACCCGCACTGCTGGCGCACCGATAAGCCCGTACTCTACTACCCGCTCGACTCCTGGTTCATCAAGACGACGGCTGTCAAAGACCGGCTCATCGAGCTCAACAAAACCATCAACTGGAAGCCCGAAAGCACCGGCTCCGGCCGCTTCGGCAACTGGCTTGAAAACCTGGTAGACTGGAACCTAAGTCGCTCGCGCTACTGGGGCACGCCGCTGCCTATCTGGCGCAGTCAGGATGGCTCGGAGGAGATCTGCATTGGTTCCATTGCTCAGCTCAGCGCTGAAATCGACAAAGCCGTGGCCGCCGAAATCATGACCCACAACCCGCTGACGGCTGGGGGGCAAATTGATCTGCACCGGCCCTACGTGGACGATATTTTCCTCGTGTCGCCCACCGGCCAGGCCATGTACCGCGAAACGGACCTCATCGACGTGTGGTTCGACAGCGGCGCTATGCCTTACGCGCAGTGGCACTACCCGCTCGAAAACGAAGCGAAGTTTCAAAAGAATTTCCCCGCCGATTTCATCGCCGAAGGCGTAGACCAAACTCGTGGTTGGTTCTTCACCTTGCACGCTCTGGGCGTGATGCTGGAAGACTCAGTGGCGTTTAAGAACGTGATTGCCAATGGTTTAGTACTAGCCAAAGACGGGCAGAAGATGAGCAAGCGCCTCGGTAACGCGGTCGATCCGTTTGCCACCATCCAGCAGTTTGGCCCCGATGCTACCCGCTGGTATCTCATCGCCAACGCGCCACCGTGGGATAACCTCAAGTTTGACCCAGCCGGCGTGACGGAGGTGCAGCGCCGCTTCTTCGGGACGCTGTTTAACACATACTCTTTCTTCGCGCTCTACGCCAACCTCGACGACTTCCGCACCCGCGAGTTCGACCGTATTCCGCTCACAGATTTGAGTGAGCTGGACCGCTGGGTGCTGTCGAAATTGCAGTCCTTGATTCTGGAAGTTAGGGGGCATTATGACAGCTACGACCCCACTAAAGCGGCCCGCGCCATCCAGGATTTTGTCACCGATCAGCTCTCCAACTGGTACGTGCGTCTCTCGCGTCGCCGTTTCTGGAAGGGCGAGCTGACCACGGATAAAAAGGCCGCTTTCGAGACCTTGCAGGAATGTCTAGTGGTCGTTGCGCAGCTGATGGCGCCTATCGCACCCTTCTTCGGCGAGTGGCTCTACAAAAACATGACTGACGGCATGCGTCAGGAAGCTTTGGCGAACAACACTCCGCTGGCTCCCGAATCAGTGCACCTCACGCTGCTCGTAGAAGCTAATACTAGTCGGATTGACACGGCGCTGGAGGAGCGCATGGAGTTGGCCCAGCGTATCAGTTCGCTCACGCACTCGCTACGTAAAAAGTCGGTGCTGAAAGTTCGTCAGCCTTTGCAGCGCATATTGGTGCCAGTGCTGAATGACACAACTCGCGACCAGGTAGGCATGGTGGAAGACCTGATTTGCGCCGAGGTAAACGTGAAGCACGTGGAGTTTTTGGATGACACGAGCGGCGTGTTGGTGAAATCGGTGAAGCCTAACTTCAAGCGTTTGGGTCAGCAATATGGCCCGAAGTTGAAAGTCGTGGCGGCCCGCATTCAGCAGATGACGCCCGAGGAAATCAGTACGCTGGAATCAACAGGAACACTGGTTGTAGAAATAGGAGGGGAGCAGCTGAATTTGGCCCCCGATGACGTAGAAATCCGCACCGACGACCTGCCCGGCTGGCTCGTAGCCACCGACGGTCCGCTTACCGTGGCCCTCGATGTGACCCTGACTGACGAGCTGCGCCGCGAAGGTGTAGCCCGTGAATTGGTTAATCGTCTGCAAAACCTGCGCAAGGACAGCGGCCTCGAAGTACAGGACAAAATCCGCATCACGCTAGGCGGCGAGCAGCCCGATCTGGCGGCCGCCGTGCAGTTCTTCGGCGACTATATCCGCACCGAAACCCAGGCACTTTCGCTCACCTTCAATCCGGAGCTGACGGGCGGCGTGACGCTGGAGTTTGATGACTACAGCGTGCCGGCTCAGCTTGAGGTGGTAACTGCTTGATACTGAATAGCCAACCGAGCCGTAAAAAGCTCGGTTGGTATAACCTCGCACAAAGCATTGTAGGGTGCGTTTAAAGTCGTTCAAAAACCCGTAAATCAGGCCCAAAACGGCACAAAAAGCCCTCTGGAGCTTGTACTCAAGCGTTATTAGCACAAGAATGAAGTACTGGAAATATTACTTGCTGGCCTTACTAGTTATCCTCATCGATCAGGTCTCGAAATGGGCGGTGCACGCGTACATGGAGCCAGGAATGCCGGGCGAGATTCCGCTGCTGGGCGACTGGTTTAAGCTCCATTACACCCTGAATCCGGGCATGGCCTTCGGGGTTGAGCTGCCCGCCCCTTACGGCAAGATCATCCTGACGACTTTTCGACTGGTAGCCGTCACGTTTATTGCCTATCTCATTCGCAAACACAGTTTTCGGCATACACATCCCGGCCTGCTGGCCTGTGGGGGCTTATTTTGGGCGGCGCCATCGGTAACCTGATCGACTCCATGTTCTACGGCGTGATCTACAACAACGCGCCTTTTGAAGCTCCCACACCCTGGCTGCATGGGCAGGTAATCGACATGATTTATCTGGACCTGTACGAAGGCTTTTTGCCGATGAGCTGGCCGCTGATTGGTGGTTCTCACCTCTCACTGTGGCCCATTTTCAACATCGCCGACTCAGCTATTTTTATCGGTGTGGCCCTCATTCTGCTCAATCAAAGCAAGTTCTTCCAGCACGAAGACTCGCCGACGAAAACCGTAGTACCCCACCGCGACACCGAGCCTACTTCGACTGAGCACGTTCAGCTGTAGCGCTTAGTTTATCCTCCTAAAAGCTAACTGTCGCTTTAAAAGTAGTTGTCATCCTGACGCAGGAAGGACCTTATCTAAGCCAGAAAGATGATCGTTACAACGACTCTCTTTGGCCCGATAAGGTCCTTCCTGCGTCAGGATGACAAGCGGTTTTATCATTGACAACCGTTTTTAAGTAGCTTTGGTGAGAGCCAATCGCTTCCCCAACAAACACCTTATCTAGCTTATCCACTCCGTGCAGCCTCTCCTCACCGTCTCCAATCTTACCATTGACTTCACCTCTCACCGCGGCGATGTGCGGGCGGTGAATGACGTGTCGTTTGAGTTGCGCCGGGGCGAGACGCTGGCTATTGTGGGTGAATCGGGCTCGGGAAAGTCGGTGACATCTCTGGCGCTGATGGGGCTGATACAAATGCCCCCCGGCCGCGTCACTACTGGCCAGACGCGGTTTCAGTCAGAGGAGTTGGGTGAAGTGGACTTGCTGAAGCTATCTGATGAGCAGTTGCGGCGGGTGCGGGGCAACGAGATTTCGATGATTTTTCAGGAGCCGATGACCTCGCTCAACCCCGTGCATACCTGCGGGGCCCAAGTGGTGGAAGCATTGCGCTTGCATACATCGCTGTCCTCTAAAGAAGCCGAAGCCCGAACCATCGAGCTCTTTGCTACCGCGCAGCTGCCACGGCCGGAGAAAATCTTCAAAGCCTATCCGCACGAAATCTCTGGGGGGCAAAAACAGCGGGTGATGATTGCCATGGCTATGGCCTGCAACCCCGCTATCCTCATCGCCGACGAGCCCACCACTGCTCTCGACGTAACGGTGCAGGCCCGCATGCTCCAGCTCATCGACGACCTGCGGCGCCAGAATAACACAGCAGTTCTCTTCATTACTCACGACTTAGGAGTAGTTGCTGAGATTGCTGACCGCATCCTGGTTATGTATCGGGGAAAGGTGGTAGAGCAGGGCCTTGTGCTCGATATTTTCACCAACCCTCAGCACCCCTACACAAAGGGCCTTTTGGCCTGTCGACCCAAGCTCTCTGTGGGTAAGCAGCGTTTGCCCGTTGTAGCCGATTTTATGACTGAAGACGCTTCCGGCCAACTAACCGAAATAAGCGCTTCTCAGCCCGAAGCTCCTAGCGTTGAGTTAGATAGAGCCCCGGTGCTGACCGAAAACATGCCAGTCGAAATCCCCAAAATGTTCCACGGGGAACATTTTACGCCTGTTTCTGGCTTAAAATCGACTTCAGAATCCGCTATTTCAGAGCCTACACCGGGGGTCCATTTGACTGCTGGAAACGGCTCCAAACCAGCCGAAAAGACTGGGCCTGTCCTGCTACGGGTAGAAGGCCTAAACGTGCACTTTCCCATCCGCAAAGGCTTGTTCAATCGGACTAAAGAATACGTACGAGCCGTGGATGGCGTGAGCTTCGACATTTACCCTGGCGAGACAGTGGGGCTAGTGGGTGAGTCAGGCTGCGGCAAGACGACGCTGGGCCGAGCCTTGTTGCGCTTAGTGGAACCAACGGCGGGTCGCATTCTGTTCGAAGGCACTGACCTGGCTACCCTGCCAGCGGGCGAGTTGCGGCGGCGGCGGCGCGAGTTCCAGATGGTGTTTCAGGACCCCTACGCGGCGCTTAACCCAATGATGACGGTAGGAGAGGCCATCATCGAGCCCATGCAGGTGCACGGCGTGGGCGGCACCAAACAGCAGCAAAAGGCTAAGGTGATGGAGCTGCTGCGCACCGTAGGGCTGCGCGAGGAACATTACTTGCGTTACCCGCACGAGTTCTCGGGTGGGCAGCGCCAGCGCATTTGTATTGCGCGGGCTCTGGCCTTGCAGCCCAAGTGCATCATCTGTGATGAGTCGGTGTCGGCGCTGGACGTGTCGGTGCAGGCCCAGGTACTGAATTTGCTCAACCAGCTTAAGCGGGACTTTGGCATCACCTATCTCTTCATCACCCACGACTTGTCGGTGGCTCGATTCATGTCGGATCGGCTGCTGGTGATGAACAAAGGGCAGATTGTAGAGAGCGGACCTGCGGCTGCGGTCTATGCTAAGCCCCAGCACGAGTACACCCGCACGCTGCTCAGTGCCATCCCGAAAGATGAGCCATCTGATATTCGGGCGGCCCAAGCTCGGAGGGCGACAGAAGTAGCGTAGGGCTAGGCTCCTGCTCAGCGAGTCTTTGGATAGGTGATAAGCAGATAGGCGGTCATGCAGAGCTTTCTGCGCATGAAGCAGCGACGAAGCATCTCGCGTGCTTCGTCGCAATGGTAACTTCGATCAAAAAAGGCGGACACCAGATTGAGCATGACCGCCGATTTCCTTATCATTTTCCATACACTAACTCGCATCCTACTAGGGGCTTTTTTACTGATTGCTAAAAACAGCAACAATTACATAACCCATCATTATCCTTAGTAAATAGTTATTATCCCTAATATTCCGTAGTATCTACTTTAGAGCAAAAAGCCCTTGCTTTCGCTCCCTTTTAACCGCCTTTCCGGCGACTTCTAATTTTTGCTTAACCCCGGAGAAACGCGCTTGCGTATACTCCAACCTACCTATACTCGGCCGCCTGCGAAAACGACAACCACTGGGCGGCACCTTCTTTTCGAATGAAGAAACAAGATGAATCTTCAGCTCCCCGCGCCCCTCGCGCGAAAGCTGCCCGCGGCGAAAAAGCCGCCATTGCCCCGGTTACCAAAACGCAAGTGTTCCGGGTATTTGCCGAAAACCCCGGCAAAGTATTTTCCTATCGTCAACTCTCACGCCGCCTCGGCGTGACCACCAAAGAGCAGCGCGATGAAGTGTTCGATCACCTCAAAGCCCTGCGCAAATCGAATCAGCTTACCCACCTCCAAAACGACGACTACCGCCTCACGGATCCTGCCGCGCTACGTGTGCAGCCTGATGCTGGCCAACGCCCTGAGCGTGGCCGCAGTCGGGGGGCAAATCTCGTCCGGATGGTGCCGCTATAGAAGCTCAGTTTGGGCAGGACCCGCTCGTGCATCGCCGCCGCGATGCTGGCTTCGACTTTCCCGGCGACGACCGTCAGCGCTTCCGCGAGCGGCCTAGCTCGGGGGGCGACATTATTATGGGAACCGTAGCCTTGGCTACCAACAAGTACGCTTTTGTAGTAAGCGAGGAAAGCGAAAACGACATCCGCGTCTTCACCGACCGCCTGAAGTTTGCTATGAACGGCGACACGGTGCGCGTACGTCTGCGCGGTGAGCGCGACGGCCGCCCGGTGGGCGACGTGCTGGAAGTGGTGAAGCGGGAGCGCGAAGAAATAGTAGGCCAACTGACGGTGCAAAACGCCGGCTTCGGCTTTGTGTCGCCCGACCATCGCAAGCTGTACTTCGATGTATTTGTGCCCAACGAAGGCCTCAAAGAAGCCCGTAGCGGCGAGAAGGTACTCGTGCGCATTACGGAGTGGCCCGAGGACCCCGGACGTCAGCCAGTGGGCGAAATCGTGCGTTCCTTTGGGCAGGCTGGAGAGAACGAAGCCGAGATCAACGCCATCATGGCGGAGTTCGGGTTGCCGTTCGAGTTTCCCCAGGATGTAGAAGAAGAGTCGGAGGAAATTTCGGACCGCATTCAGGAAGACGAAATTGCCCGCCGCCGCGACTTCCGCGACATCACCACCTTCACCATTGACCCCGCCGACGCCAAGGACTTTGATGACGCGCTATCCATCCAAAAGCTGGAAAATGGCAACTGGGAAATCGGTGTTCACATTGCCGACGTGACCCACTATGTGCGGCCCGAATCAATGCTGGAGCGCGAAGCCCGTCACCGCGCGACTTCGGTTTACCTTGTAGACCGCGTGATTCCGATGCTGCCCGAGCGCCTGTCGAACGGCCTGTGCTCGTTGCGGCCTAATGAAGACAAGCTGACCTTCTCGGCCGTGTTTGAGCTGGACGACAACGGTAAGCTTTACGACTCGTGGTTTGGCAAAACCATCATCCACTCCGACCGCCGCTTTGCTTACGGTGAAGCGCAGGAACGCATTGAAACGGGAGAGGGCGACTTTGTTGAAGAGGTAAATACGCTGAACAACATTGCCAAAAAGCTCCAGGCTCAGCGCTTCAAGAAAGGCGCCATTGGTTTCGAGACGCAGGAGGTAAAATTCCAGCTAGACGAGAACGGTAAGCCGGTAGGCGTGTACGTGAAGGAACGTCAGGATGCGCATAAGCTCATCGAAGAGTTTATGCTGCTGGCTAACCGCAAGGTGGCCGACTTTGTGTTCCAGAAAAAGAAGACCAAGCCGCGCTTCACCATGGTGTATCGTACCCACGATGCGCCCGATGCCGACCGTCTGCAGAACTTCGCTTTGTTCGCCAAAAAGTTTGGCCACGACCTGAACTTGGAGAACCCCAAGAAGCTCAGCAACGAACTGAACAGCCTATCGGAAAACGTGGTTGGTAAGCCTGAGCAGAACGTGATTCAGACCTTGGCTATCCGTACCATGGCCAAGGCCAAGTACACAACGGAGCCGTTGGGTCACTTCGGCTTGGCCTTCGACCACTATTCGCACTTTACTTCGCCCATCCGTCGCTACCCCGATATGATGGCGCACCGCCTGTTGGAACACTACCTGCAGGGGGCAAAAACGTGGAAGCCGAGCCCGTGGAAGAAGAGTGCAAGCACTCCTCCGAGCGCGAGAAGCTAGCCGCCAATGCCGAGCGCGCCAGCATCAAGTACAAGCAAGTGGAGTACATGGCTGCCCGCGTCGGTGAGCAGTTTAAAGGCGTAGTATCGGGCCTCACGGAGTGGGGCATGTACGTGGAAGTTGAGGAGAATAAGTGCGAAGGCATGATCCGCATCAGCGACATTCCCGGCGACTTCTTCGAGCTAGACAAGGACAACTACCGCCTCGTTGGTCAGCGTAGCAAACGCATCATTCAGTTCGGCGACGAGCTGCAAGTTATTGTGAAAGCGGCCAACCTACTCGACCGCACTATCGACTTCGAACTGGTAGATGAGCGCCCTATGTCGCAGCGCCGCAACGATGCTCCCCGCCGTGAAGAGAGCGGCCGTGGCCGTCGGTCGGAGCGAGGACCTGAGCGCGAGCGTGGCGGCAAAAGCAGTGGTGGCCCAGGTGGCGGTGGTAAGCATCGGCGCTAAGTAATGCCTCCTGAGTTATGAAAGCCTGACGGCTGCACGGTGTGCGGACGTCAGGCTTTTTCTGTGATACAAATTTGCCCCCAGTACCGCCTCTAAGCCACTCCAAACCGTTCCTCCGTACCTTGCCTGCCCAACACAATTTGCCCCCTGTGAGCCCCACTGATTTCACGCAGAAAATAACCGCCGCCCTGGCTAGCCTTGAGTACGGTCAGCAGCCAGTTGCCCTCTACGAGCCCATCCGCTACATCATGGCGCTGGGGGCAAACGCATACGCCCGTTGCTTACGCTCATGGGCGCCCACCTCTTCACCGACGAGTTGGAGCCCGTGCTGCGGCCGGCCCTGGCCACGGAGGTTTTTCACAACTTCACCCTGCTCCACGACGACATCATGGATCAGGCTCCTTTGCGCCGGGGCCAGCCGACGGTGCATGAGAAGTGGAACGCCAACGTAGCTATTCTGAGCGGCGACGTGATGCTGGTGCGGGCCTACGAGTTGTTCCTGGATGTACCACCGGTGCTATTGCCTACGGTGCTGCGCAAGTTCAGCCAGACGGCTGCCGAAGTCTGTGAAGGCCAGCAATGGGACATGGATTTTGAGACGAATGAGCAGGTCACCATCGAGCAATACCTGGATATGATCCGGCTGAAAACGGCCGTGCTGCTGGGCTTCTGTCTGGAGCTGGGCGCTCTGCTCGGCGGCGCTTCCATAGAGGATGCCGACCACCTGCGCCAGTTCGGCACCGACGTAGGCATTGCCTTCCAGCTCCGCGACGACCTGCTCGACGTGTACGGCGACGCGGCCACCTTCGGCAAGCGTGTGGGCGGCGATATCGTATCGGATAAGAAAACCTTCCTGCTGCTTACAGCCCAGGCTCAGGCAAATGCCCCCCAGCAAGCCGTACTGGCGCAGTACCTCGGTCAGCCCATCACCGATGCCGCGGCCAAGGTGCAGGCCATCACAGAAGTATATGACCAGCTCGGCATTCGCGCCCAAACCGAAGCGCTTATCAACGACTATTTTCAGGATGCCCTTCAGCACCTAGAGCGCGTGGTTGCGCCGGCTGAACGTAAGGCTATCCTGCGGCAGTGGGCTCTGGAACTGATGGCCCGCGAAAGCTAAGCCTGGTTTTTGGCTTAATTTAGGCTCTCTGCGCGCATTTTGCCCCCCAGCGCACTTTCCCGCCCACCAAAGCCGCCGAAAGCGCCGGGAAGCCGTATAGGCGGCTTCTTTCTTATTACTTCTTACTTGTCTTCTGATGCTTAATCTGAATGTGGTGCTTGTGCTCGTTATCCTCACGGGGGCATTTCCTTATACGCTTGGTCAAACCCCACCTTGCGGGAAAGCTGGATCATGACGCCCTTCCTGGTGCGGCGTCGAAATGAGTGGTACCGCTTCCTCACATCCGGCTTCCTGCACGCCGACTGGATGCACCTTATCTTCAACATGCTGGCCTTTTACTCCTTCGGCGGCTTGATTCAGGACGTCTTCGTGCAGGTGTTCGGCGTCATGGGCGGCATCTGGTGCTTCCTGCTGCTGTATCTGGGGGGCATTATTGTGTCGGATATTCCTACTTACCTGCGCCACCGCAACGACCCCAACTATCACAGTCTGGGTGCGTCGGGTGGGGTAGCCTCCGTCATTTTTGCAAGTATCCTGTTCCGGCCCATTGAGGGCGGCATCTACATCTTCCCAATTCCTTTTGCCATTCCAGGTGTCCTTTTTGGTATCCTTTACCTGGCTTATTCCTACTATCAGGGTCGTCGGCAGGGCGATAATATCAACCATGATGCTCACTTCTATGGGGCTATCTACGGTATTATCCTGACGCTGCTACTCGTCCCGATCTCAGGATCAATTTTCTGGAAGGAAATCCAATCTTATTTATTTAACTAATTGATTGTTAAGAGCTTATATAACAAACATAAGCAAAATAATATCTAATATCTCAGCAGGTGCGTAAAGGGCATCATATCATACTTTTCTCTCCAACGACACCTGCTATGAACAAGCTTCTTTCTCTTACCAATCGACTGCCCGCAGTAGCCATGCTTTTCACTCTGGCTTTGGCTCCTCTGCTTGGCGGTTGCTCGGGCCGCAGTTCCAACGGTAACATCACCATTGCCGGTATTATCTATCTTTTGCTGGCTGTGCTGGCCGTTGTCAGCCTGATCAAGCAGGACTGGTCTATCGGCAAAAAGATCATCTGGGGTCTGGTGATATGGTTCTTCCCTTTCCTGGGCTCCATCATCTACTTCCTGTTCTCAGGACGCAAATAACTCCTGCTTGATTCAACGGAAAGGCCCCGGCGCTCTCTTGCGCTGGGGCCTTTTCGTGTTTATTAATGCAGGTCTCAGAGTTCTGAATAGTTAGTTAAAATGACTCGGTTAGCTATCTGTTTTTCAGTAAGCGTTGCTTTTCCAATCGAGCTGTATGCTTAATCAGTGTGCCCATATTGGCAATTTCCGTTACGCGCCAGTAGTCACCTTGGTCGAGCATTTTTAATTCCAGAACCAGAGTAGTGTCATACTGTGGCTGCGTTATTTCTAAGCCAACCAAAGTTTGATCATCCTTCTGATTAACGTATTTGATGCCTTTGAATTGGGGGTTTGGCCCAATCACCCGGCCAGCCAATCCCAGCACCGACACGTTCATTCCACCAATATTTTGTCCTGCTGCTGCTGCTTCCGCCGAGCCTGATTCGATATAAAGTCTTACTTCTTGCGTCGCAGATTGTGCCAGTTGCGGCTTCAGTAGTCGTAGGGCGCTTTGAATAATCGCTCCGTTTACATTCAGTCCTTCCAGCGCGGAGCTTTCATCCGACACCTGATCTACTAAGTTGCGCGCTACCCTATTAACGTCAACATAGCGCTCGAAGGTGGTAACATCGTGGGTACGCACAGCATTGGCGGCCTGCGCCAGCGAGTACTGCGGACTTGCCGTTACTACCGTACGATAGTACCAATAGCCACCTACTCCGATAATTATCAACAGGGCGAGCAACAATACTTTCTTCATAGAGTGTGGTAATAAAAGGAAATGATTTCGCTTTAAAGAAGGGCCAAAGTACCGCATTTCATAGCTGGCATCGGGTTCGAATAACTGCCTGAAGCATTCTCTGCTCAAATATCATGTAAGGTATTCTGGGGGGCTTTTTCCCAACTAAACCCAGCCAAGCAAGCTGGGCATGCGTATTCAGGATCTCGTAGTACGCTAAAAAATGCCCCCCAAGCCTTTTACAATTCCTGAAGTACATGGCCATCGCGGTTGCCGTGGCTTGCGTCCTGAGAATACGCTTGCGGGCTTCCTTCATGCCTTAGAGTTGGGGGTAGATGCCCTGGAATTAGATGTCGTCATCTCAGCCGATGAGCAGGTAGTTGTATCGCACGAGCCCTGGCTTTCAGCCGCTATCTGTCGGGATGCGGCCGGCGAGCGCATCGACCCCGCTAGTGAGCGTCTGCACAATCTTTTTTTGATGCCATACGCTGTCATCCGCCACTGTGATTGCGGCTCTGTTCGAAACCCTCGCTTCCCTCATCAACTGCTTAATACCGCTTACAAACCCCTGCTTCAGGAGGTCATTGCGGAGGCAGATAAGTATGCTCAATACCTCGGCCGACCGTTGCCATTTCTCAGCATCGAGATAAAAAGCAGTTCGGCTGGCGACGGCATATTTCATCCTTCCCCAGCACGCTTCGTCGAGTTGGTCTCGGCAGTTGTGCATGCTGCTGGTGTAGCTAAAAGAACCACCGTCCTGAGCTTCGATAAACGGGTCTTGCAAGCCGCCCGGACCCAAGTTCCATCACTGCCCTTATGCCTATTAGTCGAAGATGCACAGCCGCTTGCTGAGCACCTGAAGGAGCTGGGTTTTGTGCCCGCCGTCTATGGCCCAGAGCACTGCCTCGTTGATAAGAAGCTCGTAGCCGAAGTTCATACTCTTGGCATGCGAATTATTCCCTGGACGGTAAATGAACTAGCCGATATGCACCGCCTCATCGCGCTTGGCGTCGACGGTATCACCACTGACTATCCCGACCTCCTGGTGAGTTCACTAGTGCGATAGCAAAAAGCAGAAGTGTAGCTCTGTTCAGTGTGGCGTATCGCGCCGCCTTCGGGGTAAAAATTAACTGAGTCCTTATACTGGCAGGTTTATCTCAGGTGTACTGTAGGATGCTACAAGGTCTATAGCCTAAAAAGTGCTTTTCCAGCCTTATAAGGCGGGTTTATCATATTGTTATACATATGTAACACTAATTGTAACGATATGTATTGTTACAATGTACTTGTAAAGTGTACAACGTTACGCGTTACAGGTTGTATCAGTGTATTGTATCTGTTCACGATGTAACTGTCCGTTTTTACGAACATATTTGTACATATGAAACAAATTAAACACCTTTACAGCCCCACTAATACATAACGCTTACTTATGCCGCACCAGGGCAAAATCCTTCAAGATGCCATCAAAAACAGTGGTATTTCCATCACGCGCATCGTGGAGGAGCTGGGTATTACGCGTCCAACTATCTATCGCAAATTCAAGGAGGAAACACTTGATTACGGTTTTGTAAAGCAGGTTGGCGAGATCATTACACATGATTTTTCGCATGACTTTACATCGTTACAGCAGGCAGTGTTACCTTTTGTGTCTGTTACACCCAGTGTACCTGTTACAAGTGGTGTATCGCAGCGCTCGGCACCGTTACAATCTAATGACAATGATCCTGTTAAGCAGCTTATGGCTCTTCAGGCTAAGTATATAGCCCTATTAGAGGACTATAATGAGCTCTTGCTGAAAGTGTACAGCCCTAAGTAACAAATATGTTCCACGTGAAACATGTGGCCGTTACGGGCGTGTATTAGGGATAGTCTTTTAAGCCGTGCTTTTGCTACTAAAAGCAACAGGTTTTAGTAGCCCAATTGGCAGTTCTCGTTGCGTAACAGATCGGCCTGCTGAGCTACGGCCAGCCTAGAGCGGGCGTTGTCAAACTCGACGCTGTATTGCGTTTTGAGCTCCTTGCGTTTGATAGCTTCCATGAAGCGCCGCGTGTCATCTGGAGTCTCTAGTAGGAGGCCCGGCACCGGAGTTGGGCGACCATTGTCATCCTTGGCAACCATAGTAAAATAGCAGGTGTTAGTATGCTTCACGGTGCCGGTTCGCACGTCTTCGGCTATGACTTTGATACCGATTACAAGCGAGGTGCGACCGACGTAATTGACGGAAGCAAGCAGTGATACTAGCTCTCCCACTTCCACTGGCTGGAGGAAGTTTACGCCATCTACACTTACCGTCACGCAGTATGTGCCGGCGTGCTTTGCGGCAGCAGCGTAAGCCACCTTATCCATAAGCGATAGCAGAATCCCACCATGAATTTTGCCCCCCAGATTGGCATAGGATGGTATCATAAGCTCGGTGAGAGTTACCCGTGAATGGGATACTAATCGGAAGTCGGGTCGGAGGGAGGATGACATAAAATGAAAGTTCAGGACAAGATGTAGAGACCTAAATGCAGAAGGCCATGGCCCATGAGGAAAAGGGTGCCGGTAGAATCAGGGGGTGTTTAACATGAAGCAACGCCAGCTGACTGACGTGAAGATATACAGCTCACCATATAGCCTTGGCGCAGCCGTTGGTGAACAAGAATAGAATGATGAGAGCAGGAGAGTCGGAACCGAAACGAAATGAATGGCCGACTTAATGATGACGATAAGCCTGGCATACCTTCTTATTGAAGCCGCGATAAGTCCCGGCTCACATAAAATACAGGAAGTGCCAGAAAGCATTATGCTTCGAGCCGCGAAGGATGATATAGGAATGAGGAGTAGCTTACTAGAGGAAAATCACCTCTTTAATAACGGTTTCGCCTACCTCATCATTAATAAGCTCCATGACGCGCGTCTTGGCCATAACGAGTTCGTGCTTGAGAGGAGCCGAGTTCAGGCGCACGAAGAGCTTGCCATTGCTTATATAAATCTCCTGGGTCTTGAGGGCTACAGCCTTCCCCATGATGCGTTCCCAACTCGACACGACAAACACCTCGTTCAGCTTTCCCTGTAAGCGATACGCTTTAAGCAGTGCCTTGATACCGTCCTTCAAAGGGACAATATCAGCCTGACGCGAGTTGTCGGAGTTGCTTGGTTTTTTCAAGTGAATACAATACAATAATGCGCGAGCCAAGTAGCGGAATAGCCGTTGGGAGGCAAAATTGAATGATTACAAAGGTACGTGATTCAAGCTCCGCTAAAGGGCCGTAACGGTTCCGTTGTGCACCGCGAAGCGAGCTACTTGCTCCGAGATAGTAGCAAGAATTCGGTCGGTGCGCTCCAGGTGTGTATCCGTAAGGAATACCTGGCCAAAGGTATGCTCCGCTACTAACTGCATCAGGCGCGTGATGCGCTTCTCGTCGAGCCGGTCGAAGATGTCATCAAGCAGGAGTAGAGGCTTGTGTTGCTTACGGCTGGCAAAGATCTCGAACTGAGCAAGCTTCAGTGCAATAGCATACGACTTCTGCTGGCCTTGCGAGCCGTAACCCTTAACCGGCAACTCATCCATTAGAAAAGTGAAGTCGTCTTTGTGAGGTCCAACAGTGGTGCGCTGCAAGGTGATATCGCGCCGCTCATTGGTGCGGAGCAAATGGGCAAAGTCGGCGCCGGGAAGTTGGCTCTTATATGCAAGCGTTACCTGCTCGCGGCCATCAGCCAGCTGCTGGTAGTGGCGTTGAAAAAGAGGAGTGAACTCTGTCAGAAATTGTTGGCGACGCTCCACAATTTGCCCCCCAGCGGGCACTAGCTGTTCATCTAGCACCAGCAGATAATCGCGGTCATAGCCGCGGCCGTCGGCGGCAAGCTTGAGTAAAGCATTGCGTTGACGCAGCAAATTGGAGTAGGTGATAAGAAGCTCCAGATAGTCATGATCCAGCTGAGAGATCAGGCTGTCGAAGTACTTGCGCCGCTCCTCGCTGCCCTCCCGAATCAGGTCGGTATCGTAGGGCGAGATAAGCACAACGGGGTAGCGTCCAATATGGTCCGCGATGCGCTCATACGCTTGCTTGTTGCGAGTGACCAGCTTCTTTTGCCCCACCCGGAGGCTGCACTGAATAGTATCGGTGTCGCTGAGGGGCGTTTGGAAGCGGCCCTTCACTACAAAGAACTCGGCACCTTGCTTAATGCTCTGAGCATCGGCGGTAGCAAAGGCGCTGCGAGTAAGCGACAAATAATGGATGGCATCGAGCAGATTCGTCTTGCCACTTCCGTTGTCACCGACAAAGCAATTGATGTGGGGCGAGAAAGCCAATGTGGCTTCGTCGTAGTTTTTAAAGAACAACAGGTGTAGGCTTTCCAGAATCATCCGGTTCGAAATTGCAATCCTTTTGCGTACTTTCGCATCCCAAACGCGAACAACCGAAAGCACGATGGCGGAGACGAAAGTAAAGGCTGACTCAAAAGCGACTAAGTCGGCAAAAAAAGCGGCAAGCCCGAAAGGCACTTCCAACGGTAACGACGCGGCGTCGGTTACCAAAACGGTGAACCAGCCTGACTCGGGTATGCCACCCTCTAACGAGGAAGCGAAAGAAGCGACTGGTGCGCCCAAGGCTACTGTGCCCGCCAATCCAAAGTTTCCTAAGGAGACTTACTTGCAGTGGTATGAGCAAATGCAGCTCATGCGCAAGTTTGAGGAGAAGGCCGGGCAGCTTTATGGTCAGCAAAAAATTAAAGGCTTCTGCCACCTGTACATCGGTCAGGAGGCTTGCGTAGCCGGTGCGGTATCAGCCTTAACTAAAGATGATAAGTGGATCACGGCTTACCGCGACCATGCTCATCCGCTGGCACTCGGTACTTCGCCTAACGCCATCATGGCCGAGCTGTTTGCGAAAGCTACCGGTTGCTCCAAAGGCAAAGGTGGCTCCATGCACATCTTCGATAAAGAAGTGAATTTCATGGGTGGACACGGCATCGTAGGTGGTCAGGTTCCGCTGGGTGCTGGTATTGCTTTTTCAGAAAAGTATAACAAGACCGGCAACCTCTGCATCTGCTATATGGGCGATGGTGCCGTACGTCAAGGTGCCTTGCATGAGGCCTTCAACATGGCCATGCTCTGGAAGCTGCCGGTTATTTTCGTTATCGAAAACAACGGCTACGCGATGGGCACAGCGGTACAACGCAGCTCTAACGTGACGGAGCTATACACGCTGGGCGAAAGCTACGACATGCCATCATTCCCGGTGAATGCCATGAACGTGGAAGACGTGCACGAGGCCGTAGCTCAAGCGGCTGAGCGCGCCCGCGCCGGCGAGGGACCTACGCTGCTCGAGTTTAAAACTTACCGCTACAAGGGCCACTCCATGAGCGACCCAGCGAAGTATCGGACAAAAGAAGAATTGGAAGACTATCGCTCACGCGATTCCATCGAGGCTGTTCGTCATACCATCCTGACGAACAACATGGCCACCGAGGACGATCTGAATGCTATTGACGAGCAAATCAAAGCGGCCGTAAACGAGTCCGTAGAGTTTGCTGAAACTTCTCCATATCCCACTGCCGACGAGCTCTACAAGGACGTGTACGTGCAGCAGGACTATCCTTATATCCGCGACTAACTGTCGAATTTCCCCAGCCGCGAGGCTGCCTTTTTGCCCCCCGCAATGTCGAAGATTCCCTACACGCGCAATACCCCTAACGCCCGCCAGCGAACCGAGGTGCCCGCAGATCCAAACCAACCTATCACGGACGGTGTGACCGAGCATCCGTTGATGGAAGACCCCGACGCGCTGGCTCTTCGGCTGGTAGAGTCCGAGGACTTTGTTCGGCGCAACAAGACGGCCTTGCTAAGCTTGCTTGCGGTGGTAGTGCTGGCCGTCGTTGGCGGCTTTGCTTTCTACACATGGCGTAATACCCAGAACGAAAAGGGGCAGGCTGCCATGTATCAGGCGGTGAACTATTGGGAAGCTGATTCGCTGAACAAAGCGCTCAAGGGTGATGGGCAATACGATGGTTTGGCTACCATCACTTCTGAGTACAATGGTACGCAGGCAGCTAATCTGGCTAACTTTTATGCCGGTGTAGCTGCTCTGAAAGAAGGTAAACACCAAAACGCCATTGACTATCTGGAAGACTTCACTTCCGATGATTTGCTGGTGCAGGCCCGTGCTTACTCCCTGATCGGTGACGCTTACCTGGAACTGAATAAGTTTAAAGAAGCAGCTGATCAATATGAGAAGGCTGCCAACTACAAGTCCAATGAGTACTTCTCGCCCAGCTACCTGATGAAGGAAGCTACGGCCCGTGAGCTTGCCAAAGACTATGAAGGAGCCATTAAGGCTTATACAAGAATCGTTGATGAGTATCAGAATGCTGCTGAAGTAACAGAAGCTAAACAGTATCTGGCTCGCGTTCAAGCTTTGGCTGGTAAATAGTCATTCCAAGCCGTAGATTCTGCGGCTCAATAAAAGGAAAAGGACGGTTTCTTACCGTCCTTTTCCTTTTATTGATGGTGAGTTTATTCATATTACTTCAAAGAATAGGCAGCCTTAAGCTTTCCTAACCTTCGCAAGACCGACCGTTCTGCAAATCTCTGATCCATGGCAACCGCTCTTAAAAATCTTAGCGATTACAATTCCGACCACTTTGTTGATGTTACCGATAAGCGCTTCGGCCTGGTGGTAGCCGAGTGGAACCGCGAAATAACGGATATACTCAGCACCGGCGCCTACGAGACCCTGCTCAAGCATGGTGCCCAAGCCGACAATATTTTTCGCAATACGGTACCGGGCAGCTTTGAGCTAACCTTAGGCGCTCAGCTGTTGGCCCAGCATGAGGAAATTGATGCTGTCATCTGCTTGGGCGTGGTAATTAAAGGCGATACAAAGCACGACGATTACATCTGCCATGCCGTAGCCAATGGTATTACCAATGTAGGATTGAAGTACAACAAGCCCATCATCTTCGGCTTAGTAACAACCAATACGTTGGAGCAAGCCTGGGATCGGGCGGGGGGCAAACACGGCAACAAAGGAGTGGAAGCGGCGGTAGCGGCTATTCAGATGCTAGGCTTCTAATAAGCACAAGATTAGGGTTTTGTTAAGATGAAGGTATTGTGGTCAATTAGCGCACAAAAGCGTAGCTTTGCGGCCAAATGCACCATAGGAATCCGTAAGAATACCAACTCCGTAACTCCCTAAAGCCATTTTATCTTCTAACAACTAAACTGCTTATACCAGTGTTAGAAGGGGTACAAAGCTGATCTTGGTTCTGAAAAAGGTTGGCTAATTAATTCACATTCAATAGTTTACTTTCCTTAGCTAACATGAGTGAAGAAACCATACGCTACTCCAGAGAAGATCTAGCGGAGTTCGAAGAAATCATCCAAGACAAGCTTACGGCCGCCCGTAAGGAGGTGTCATTTATCAAAGAAACACTGAGCCGCCGCAACGATTCGGGTACCGACAATACTGCTTCTTCTTCCAAAGTATTGGAAGATGGCGCTGATACGGCCGAAAAGGAAAGCATGAACCAGCTGGCTTCGCGCCAGATGAAGTTCATTCAGCAACTGGAGAATGCGCTGGTGCGCATCAAGAACGGTACGTACGGTGTGTGCATCGGCACCGGCAAGCTGATTCCGAAGGAGCGTCTGCGGGCTGTACCGCACACTCAGCACTCCATCGAGGCTAAGATGGCGCGCCGCGACTAACAGCTTTCCTGCTACCTACAGAATTGCCCGGACTTGCGACCGGCTACCCACAGCAGGGTTGCGGCGCAGGTTCGGGCACTGTTTTGTTGACTAGTACGTTAGCATCACCTCGTCTTATTTGACGATATTTACTTCTTAACCGTACCGTAGCGATACGGCACTTAATTCCCCGACCATGGGCAAAAAGCACAAACCTGATTTTAACGCCGGCCGCAACAGCCGCAACGACTCTCGCCCATCCGGTAATACGGGCGGCTCTGAGGGTTTCCGTAAGTTTTCGGACCGACCCGCTAATCGGGATGGCAACGACTCTCGCCGGGGCAGCGACTTTCCTTCGCGCCCTGCTTTTGGTCGGCCTAACACTGGCGGTAGTACCGGCGGCGGTGGTCGCTTTGGTGGAGGCAACGCGGGGGGCAAATTTGGCGATAGAAACAGCCGGCCAACTGGTGGAGACTTCAACCGAGGTGAAGAGCGCGGACAACGCGGCAACTTTGCCCCCCGGCGCGATGACGACAGCCGTCCTCCATTCAACCGAAACAATAACGAGCGCCCGCACGCTCATTTGACCGCGATGCTCCCCGTCGCTTCGACGACCGCCGCGACAGTGGCTTCGGTCGTGACCGTGACCGCGCCGATGAGCGGCCAGCGCAACCTTATCAGCCAAAGGCTAACTGGCCCGGCCAGCCGTATCGGCAGGAAGGCAAGCCAGCCGTTCCACGCGGTGGGGCAGGTGAGCGCAACCGGAAGTTTAATAAGGTCAATCCTTTTGAAACTGATAAACCGACGCCGGCTAAAGCTCCATACGAGCCCGATACGCGTCGCGACTCACGGACCGACGAATCGGGTCCGGACCGGCCGATACGCCCGGCGCGTCCTTTCGATTTCAAAAATGCCCCCAAGACAGAGACACTGTCCGCGACGACCAGCGTCGGGAAGGCAGCTACGAACGGCGCGACCGAAACGAAGGCAGCTTCGGTGGCCCGCGCCGTGATGATGAGCGAGGTAAATTTGCCCCCCGTGGCGACCAACGCCGCGAAGGTGGATTTGGCAACCGCAACACGGATGACAGGCGCGGTAATTTTGCCCCCCGCAGTTCCGGTGAGCGCGGTAGCTACGGCGACCGGAGCAACGCCGGTGGCCGCGACTTCGGCCCCTCTGCTCCCCGCGACGCCCGCCCATTTGGGGAGCGTCCGGCGCGACCTGAGGGTCGGCCGACGCGTGATGCCGGCAGCAACCGGGCAGATAAGCCCAAGCGCGATGAAGTACCCGGCGAGGCGCCTGCTTATAAGAACCTGAAGTTTTACGAAGAAGATAAAACCCGCGGCAACAAGCGTCGGCGCGAGGAAGACGATTCGGCCGGCGACACGCTGCGCTTGAATCGTTATATCGCCAACGCGGGTGTTTGCTCACGGCGTGAGGCGGATGCGCTTATTGCCGCCGGTGAAATTCGCGTGAATGGCGAGGTCGTTACCGAAATGGGCTACCAGGTGCAGCCCACGGATACAGTGCAGTATGGCAAAACCAACCTCAAGCGTGAGAAAGAGGTATATGTGCTGCTCAATAAGCCGAAAGACTTTATCACTACCACCGACGACCCTGAAGGCCGCAAAACGGTAATGGATCTGGTGGCCACTGCCTCGAAGGAGCGTATCTTCCCAGTTGGCCGCCTAGACCGCAACACGACTGGTCTGCTGCTCTTCACCAATGATGGTGAGGTGGCCCAGAAGCTTACTCATCCGTCGCACAAGAACAAGAAGATTTACCAGGTAGAGCTGAATACGCCGCTCACCGAAGACCATCTGCGTCAGATTGCCGAAGGCGTTGAACTGGAAGATGGCAAAGCGGAGGTGGATGATGTGGCCGTGGTGGCCGGCAATGCGCACTTTGTGGGCGTAGAGCTGCATATTGGTCGTAACCGTATTGTGCGCCGCATCTTCGAGCACTTGGGCTATGAGGTAGTTTCCCTGGACCGGGTTCAGTATGCAGGGCTTACCAAAAAAGACTTGCCCCGCGGTAAGTGGCGCTATCTGAACGAGAAGGAAGTTATCCGCCTGAAGTATTTCTTGTAAAAAGCAACCTACGGACGCTTTACCGACTCATGATTAAAGTCGGTAAGGCGTCCTTTGCTTTTGACCCTTCCCGCCGCTTTTAGCTTCTGTATTTCATTCATCCCGACTGCTTTGGTGGCCGTTATGATCGGTTACTTCTTTCCGGGAAGAACTGACTTAGCTAGTGCCTTTCATAAGCTCTGTTTTCATGCGCACCCTCACCCTCGACATTGGCAACACCACCGTGAAATACGGTTGCTTCGAGGACGATGTACTGCGCGAAACCGCCATTGCTCAGACCAAAGAGCAAGTTGGCGAGGTGGTGCAAAGGTGGAAGCCAACGCACGTGATTCTGGCGTCGGTGGCGGGGCCGACAGATACGTGGGCTGCTGATCTGTGCGCGCAAGTGCCGGGGCGGATAGTGGAGTTTAAACCGGCATCTACGCCTCTGCCTATCCGTAATGGATATGCAACTCCTCAGACTCTCGGCGCTGATCGGCTAGCGGCGGCAGTGGGCGCGGCGTGGCTCCGGCCGGGCCGCGACACACTGATAATTGACGCGGGTACGGCCATCAAGTGCGACTGGGTGGAAGGCGGGCATACGTTTCGGGGCGGTAGCATTGCACCGGGGCTGCGGCTGCGCTTTCAGGCGCTACACACGTTTACGGGCCGGCTGCCGTTACTGGAAATGCCCCCAACCTGCTGACCGATATTCCGCTGACCGGTGATGACACAGAATCGGCTATCCGAAGCGGCGTGCTCAATGGGGCCGTGGCGGAAGTGAATGGACTCCTTGATCAGTACCGCGCTCAGCGGCCCGCGTTGGGAGTACTCCTGGCGGGCGGCGACGCGGCCTTTTTTCAATCGCGGCTCAAAGGCCCTATCTTTGTAATTCCCGAACTCGTGCTGCTCGGGCTTCACCGAATACTGGTGCATACCATTGACTATGTGGAAGAATAAATTAGCCGGCCTGGTCGGTGTAGGGTTGATGGGTTTGGCAACAGCGCCGCAAAGCCAAGGACAAGGGCTCGGCAACTCGCCGTACTCGCGCTTGGGCCTGGGCGATTTCAACCTCAATACTGGCGGGGCGCGTCAGCAAGGAATGGGCGGTGTCGGTTTGGCCGCGCCTAACAGCGTTCATATAAACGAGCTGAACCCGGCTCTGCTTTATTACACAGCTCGAACTACCTACGAAATGGCTGTGAATGGGCAAATCAAAACGCTTCGTAACCAAACTAATTCTCAGCGCGATGGAAGCGGTACGCTGGGCTATCTGGCCCTGGCCGTGCCGCTGTCTAAGAGTTGGGCTGGCGCTGTTGGCCTGAAGCCCTACAGCGCCGTCGATTATGAGAGCAATGTAATCGAAACCGTAGCTGCCGGACCTGCTGGCACGCAAGTACTCAAGCGCTATCAGGGCGAGGGTGGCCTGTCGGAGGCTTACATAGGGCAGGCCTACCGATTGGCTAAAGGCCTGACGGTGGGCGGTACGGCCGCATACGTATTCGGCAGCATCGACCAGCGCGTAGCTACGCAGGTAGCACCCGCAGGCGTTACCGACCCTTCGCAGCTGGCCAGTGTAGTATTGCTGGAACACGTGCGCTACTCTGATTTTACCTTCCGGGGCGCGGTGCACTACCGGGGCGCAATCAACAGCAAGCTCAACTATAGTCTGGGGGGCGTTTATACCTTCCGCTCAAGCATAGACGGCGTGCGCAATACTTCCCTGGACCGCGAAGACGTTGCCGGCAATCAGCTGGAGCGTATTCAGCTGGAAGACAGTCAGAAAGGTGAGGCCCGCGTGCCCGCCATGGCTCAATTCGGCATCAGCATCGACAACAACAAAAACTTCAGCGCCAACCTCGATGTAGCTCACCAGCAATGGTCGAAGTTCCGCTCCTTTGGTATAACTGGTGGGGCCGGCATCGGCACTCCTCTGGATAATACGGTGCGCGTAGGGCTGGGGGCGAATATACCCCCGATCCGACCTCCGTGGATAACTACTTCAAGCGAGTGACTTACCGTGCTGGCATTAGTGCCGCGCAGCTGCCATACCGTCCGGCTGGCCAAACGCTCTACGACCGCGCTGTAAGCTGGGGTTTCAGCCTTCCTGTACCATCGGCTACGCCTTTGGAAGCCGCCAGCATGAACCTGGCCTTCACCTACGGGCAGCGCGGCAACACCGACCCCAACGTGGATAACCCCAATGGCAACGTGCGCGAAGACTATGTACGGGTGCAACTGGGCCTAACGCTCAACAACCGCTGGTTTATCAAGCGGCGCATTGAGTAACCAAGGTACGCTCGTGCAAACGCTTAGTCGTAGTTGGATGAGGCTCCTGGGGGCATTTTAATGGTGGCCGGTTTAAGTACGGGTTGCCAGAAAAATGACGCCGAGGTCAAAAAGAAAGTAGTGTACAATGGGCCACTACTGGAAGCCACCAACGTGACCATGCTGGTCAGCGACTCGGCCAAACTCCAGATCAAGCTGACGGCTCCTGTGTCGCAGCAATTCGAAAGCGGCGACCAAGTATACCCGAAGGGCATGAAGGTGACCTTCTACTCAAAGGATGGCGGCATCGTGAATACGCTGCAGGGCAAGTACGGCCGGTACGACAAAGCCAAAGACCTTTACCTCGTGCGCAGTGATGTGCGGGTGAGCAATGAGGAGAAGAAGCAGAAGATGAACTCCGAAGAGCTGTATTACGACAAGCAGAAAGCCATCATCTACACCGAAAAGTTTGTGCGCGTCGAAACGCCTACCGAAATTCTGACAGGCACCGGCCTGACCGCCAACCAGAATTTCTCGCGCTACAAAATTCTCAAACCCGCTGGCGTCTTCACCGTCGAAACGCCGGTAGAAGAGTAACGAAAAAGCCCCTCAGCCATGCTGGTGCATTACTTCCTACGTGGCTGGGAGCTTTTTAAGCGACTAAATAAACTAGCCAACGCAATCCGTTGGTTTATACCATAGCAACCGCATGGATTTTAAATTTGATAGAGCGCTGGGGCGCACCGTGCTGTTTTCCGTGGCGGTAGTAGCCCTGGTTATTGGCGTCTATGAAACCATTCTGTCGAATAGTCTGGACGCCATTTCGCGCAATTACTGGCTGTTTATGGTGTCGTTTGCCTGCATGATGTGGTACCGCTACCTGGGCCAGACCAAAGCCGATACGCCCGGTCCGGCTGCGCCAGCCAAGTCTGCACCCACCAAATCACAGTCGCGCAACCTTGCTCCCCGCAAGAAAGGCCGCCGCTAGGCAATCGTCTGCTGGGGCATTCTGGCAATGCGCTTTGAATGTCCGGCGGATTCTGGTTATTTTGCGACTCTTTCCACTTTTCTATACTGCGCTTTTTTTCAAGTACATGGCATTAATTAACACGATTCGAGAAAAATCGGGCTGGGCCGTCGGCGCCATCGTTTTTGGCCTACTGCTCTTCATTATCGGCGGCGACCTGATTTCGGGCCAGAACCGACTCTTCAATCGCAACGATACGACGGTAGGGGAGATATCCGGTGAGAAAGTGGAGCTCAATGACTTCAACAATACCCTTGAGCAAGCCAAGCAGGCTTTTATCGCTCAGCAGGGCCGCCAGCCCGACGAAAACACCCTCGGCTACCTTCGCGATCAGGCCTGGAATCAGACCATTTATCGCATTGCTTTCAAGGAGCAATTTGAGGCGCTGGGCTTAGCGGTAAGCGACGATGAACTCTACGACATGGTGCAGGGCCGCAACGTGCACCCTAGCATTCGCCAGGCCTTCTCCGATCCGCAAACCGGCCAGTTCGACCGCAATAAGGTGGTTGAGTACCTGAAGAACCTCGACAAATTGCCCCCCAGGCGCAGGATCAGTGGCGGAATTTTGAGGCCGGCCTGACTCCCGACCGCTTGGCTACAAAGTACAATAACTTGCTTAAGCTGAGCACCTACGTAACCTCGGCCGAGGCTAAGCGCTTCCATGAAGCTCAGAACACCCGCGCCAATATTCGCTACCTCATCGTACCGTACTTCTCTATTTCGGATTCGGCGGTGAAAGTAACGGACGCTCAATTGCAGGCTTATCTGGACAAAAATAAAGGCCGCTATAAGGTGGAAGACGGTCGTGACATCGAGTACGTGACCATCCCGGTAACGGCTTCAAAAGAAGACAGCGCCGCCGTACGTGCTTCCGTTGATCAGCTGACGGCTCAGTTCCGTACGGCTCCTAATGACTCGCTGTTCGCCAAGCTCAACTCCGACCAGCCTTACAGCGGTGCCTACGTTTCGCCCGCCGATTTGCCCGAGAAGCTCCGCGAGCAGCTGCCGTTGCAGGTAGGCCAGGTGTATGGCCCTTACGCCGAGAATGGTGTGTACTCCATCTTCAAAGTGACGGGCCAAAAAGCCGGCACTCAGCCAGCCGCCCGCGCCAGCCACATACTTATCAAGCCCGAAAACACGACACCAGAAGCCAAAGCTGCCGCGCTGGCGAAGGCCAAAGACGTATTGGCCCAAATTAAAGAAGGTGCTGATTTCGCCGCTATGGCCCGTCAGTACGGTACTGATGGTACTACCGCTACCGGCGGCGACTTAGGCTGGTTCACGCAGGGCCGCATGGTGCCGGAGTTTGAGAAAGCTATTTTTGGTGCTACTGCTGTTGGCTTGCTGCCTAACCCGGTTGAAACCTCATTCGGCTATCATATCATTAAGGTTACGGCTCCTAAAACCACCCAAACGTATCAGATAGCCGCTGTGCAGAAGAACCTTGTGCCGAGCGAAGCTACCCGTGAGACTGCTTACCAGAAAGCGCAGGAGCTGAAAGGTGCCGCCACCAACCTGGAGACTTTCCGCAAAGCAGTAGCTGCTGATAAGTCGCTGCAAAAGCTGGAGGTGAAAGGCCTTGGCCGCGGTGACCAGGCTGTGAACAACCTGCAAGGTGCTCGGGCAATCGTGCGCTGGGCGTATGGTGCAAACCAAGGCGGACCAGAAACCAAAATCGGTGATGTATCGGAGGTTTTTGAAATTGGTGACCAATACGTGATTGCTGCCCTTACCGGCGAGCGCACCAAAGGCACTGCTGACATATCCAGCATTCGGCCTGAACTGACTGCCGCGGTTCGCAATGACCTGAAGGCCCAGCAGATCATGGAGAAGCTGAAAGGCAAGACCGGAACGCTGGAGCAGATTGCTGCTGGCTACGGCTCACAAGCTCAGGTGAAAACGGCTAACGACGTAGTTGCCAGCTCTGGTATTATTCAGGGCTTGGGCGCTGAGCCAGTAGCTGTAGGCAAGGTATTCGGGTTGAAGCCCGGCCAGAAGTCAGCCCCCATCCAGGGTGAGCAGGGCGTAGTAATCGTGGAGCCTGTAAGTATCACGCCCGCTGCTGCCCCTGCCGATCTGAAAGCCGTTCGCCAACAGCTTGCTTCGCAGCGTACCGCCCGCACCGATGGCGCCACCTACGAAGCGGTAAAAGCTAACGCCAACATCAAAGACGAGCGCACGAAGTTCTTTTAAATCGAGTGTTACTAGGTAAGTGAAAAAGGGTCGCAAGAGCGACCCTTTTTTGTTGAGTATATATACCGGCAGTATCCGTTGTACCTCACACACTATTAACCAAAGTGTGCAGTTTTACTAAGTAGATTATTACGATCTTTTACTTGGTCATTGCGTTACTTTCTTCTCGGTGGTGAAATGAAACTGGCCCGTAACCAGTTATTTGCACACGTCACTAATCCGCTGCTATGCTGTTCCCTGATCTTCGTCAGCTTCGTTTCGCTCTTTTAATCCTGCTAAGTGTGGCGCTGGCCGTGCCACTGCATGCTCAGCAGGAGGGCGGCGACATTGCCCTGGCCCGCGAGTACGTCCGTAAAGGCGAGTTCGAGAAAGCGGCTTTCCTCTTCAACCGCCTGCGCGCCGACGAGCAATTGGCCCCCAACGTGCTGCCCGATTACGTGGGCGCTTTGCAAAATCTGAAGCGCCACAAAGACGCGGAGAAGCTGGTGAAGAAAGCCATTCGGCAGCAGCCCAAGGAAATAAGCTACGGCGTGCTGCTGGGGGGCATTTATACCGCCAGCGGCGACCAGTCGGCAGCCAACAAGCAATATGAGAAGGTAGTAAGCCAGCTCGCGGCCGAGCAGGTGGTACCCGTAGCGACGGAGTTTATGAAGCGTAAGCTGCCGGAGTGGGCTGAGAAAACCTATCTGCGCGGACGCCAGCTGGCCGGCAACGAAACCGAATTTGCCCCCCAGCTTATTCAGCTTTACACCCAGAGCGGGCAAAATGCCCCCCTGATGGCCGAAACCCTGCGCCTCATCCGCGACGACGACCGGCAATTGCCCTTCGTGCGCAACATGCTTCAGAACAGCCTGCGCGAGGAAAAGGACTTCGAGGCGCTGGAGAAAATCCTGCTCACCAACGTGCAGCAGAACCCCGATCAGGTAGTGTACAGCGAACTGCTGCTGTGGCTGCAGGTGCAGCGCCGCGACTTCACCGGCGCCCTCGTGCAGGCCAAGGCCCTCGACCGCCGCGCCCGCGCCGAGGGTGGCCGCGTGCTCGACCTCGCCGCTATTGCCCAGCGCAACAAAGACTATGAAAGTGCCATTGCCGGCTATGAGTACGTGATTCGGGAGCATAAGCAGGGACCATTTTACCCGGTGGCCCGGCAGCGCCTGGTGCAAACCCGCGAGGAGCAGGTGCGCAATACCTTTCCCGTGGATGTGGCCAAAATCCGCAGCCTCATTACCGAGTATGAGCAGGTGCTAACCGAATTGGGCCGCACGCCCGAAACCGCTCCGGTGCTGCGCAATATGGCTACGCTCTACGCTTTTCAGCTCGCCGATAAGCCCAAAGCCATGGCCCTTTTGCAACAGGTAATTGATATGCCCCGCGCGAGCCTGACGGTGGTAGACGACGCCAAGCTCAATCTGGCTGATATCTATCTGCTGCGCAATGAGCCCTGGGAGGCCACGCTGCTGTATTCGCAAGTGGAAAAGTCGCACAAGGATTCGCCCGTGGGCTACGACGCCAAGCTGCGCAACGCCCGCCTGAACTACTACGCCGGCAACTTCAAGCTGGCCCAGAGCCACCTCGATATTCTAAAGCAGGCCACCAGCCGCGAAATCGCCAACGATGCCATGCAGCTCAGCCTGCTCATTACTGATAATACCGCCCAGGATACGTCTGGCGTGGCCCTGCGTGAGTATGCGGCCGTAGAGCAGCTGGTATTCCAGAACAAGTTGACAGAAGCGTTGAAGGGCCTCGATAACCTCTTGCAGAAATATCCCGGCCACGCCCTCACCGACGACGCCTGGTATCTGAAAGGCCAGCTTCAGCGCCGAACCGGCGACTATCAAGGGGCAATTTCGACGCTCAGCCGCATCACCGGCAATCCCAAATACGACGTGCTCAGCGACGATGCCCTCTTCCTGACGGCCACTATTATGGAAGAAGACGTGAAAGATCAGGCCAAGGCCCAGGAGCTCTACAATCAGGTGCTGGTGAAGTATCCGGGGAGTATTTATGTAGCCGAGGCCCGCAAGCGGTTCCGCAAGCTGCGCGGGGATAATTCGTAGGGGAAGAAAAGCAACGTCAAATCCTCCCGTCCGCGCTACGAGAAGAAAACGAACAGCAGCGCAATAAACAGGATGAAAACCAGGTACATCAGGCCATCGGTGAGGATGTATTGCCGGTATTGCTGGTAAAACGCGCGGAGCTTTTTCATAAAACGCTGGGACCGAAGGCTGGGGGGCAAAAATACGGATTCGTGGGCGGCGCGCGGTTTTTCTGCTTACTTTTGAAGTCGCCGCCGGCTCTCGGCGACCCCCGCCGAATAGTATGGAAAAGAGATGGATTCGTAAGCCCGTGCCTGAGCCCGCCACCGTGCGGCAACTGGCCGATGCACTACGCGTAAACGAGGCCATTATTAGCTTACTCTGTCAGCGAGAGGTGAGTTCTTTTGAGGAAGCGCGCGCGTACTTCCGGCCCGTGCTCCAGGAGCTTCCCAACCCCTTGCGCATGCGCGACATGGACCGTGCCGTGGAGCGCCTCGTGCGCGCCCTGCATGAGGGCGAGCGGGTGCTCGTATTCGGCGACTATGACGTGGACGGCACTACTTCAGTGGCCGTGGTGTACTCGTATTTGCTCCCGCTTTTTGGCCCCAAGCGCATCGACTACTACATTCCCGACCGCTACCAGGAGGGTTACGGGGTTTCGGAAGCCGGCATTGACTACGCCGCTCAGCATGGCTACGCGCTGATTATTGCGCTGGACTGCGGCGTGAAATCAGTAGATAAAGTAACCTATGCCAACACCCGTGGCGTCGATTTTATCATCTGCGACCATCACTTGCCTGGTCAGGAATTGCCCCCGCCGTGGCCGTGCTCGACCCCAAGCGCACCGACTGTGAGTACCCATATAAGGAGTTGTCGGGCTGTGGTGTAGGCTTCAAGCTTATGCAGGCCCTGGGCGAGCACCTGGGTCTGGACGAAGAGCCGCTTCATGAGCTGCTTGATTTGCTGGCTGTTAGTATTGCGGCCGATATCGTGCCCATTACCGGCGAAAACCGCATTTTGGCGTATCATGGGCTTCGCTTGCTCAATGACCCCCAGCGCTCCCAGCGCCCCGGCCTCGATGCCCTGCGCGAGTTGGCTGGCTTAGGCGTAAATGAGCTGAATATCACGAGCCTGGTTTTCGGATTTTCCCCGCGTATCAATGCCGCTGGTCGCATGGGCGATGCCAAACGCTCGGTAGCAATGCTGCTGGCGCAGTCCAAGGAGGAAGCTAAGGAGAAAGCCGGCGTCGTGGACAAAACCAATCAGGAGCGGCGCGGCTTCGACACCAGTACCACGAAGGAGGCGCTGCAAATGATTGAGGACGACGCGGTGCTGCGCACGGCTAGCTCCACGGTGCTCTTCAAGCAGGATTGGCACAAGGGCGTGGTGGGCATTGTAGCCTCGCGCTGCCTCGACAAATACTACCGCCCCACCATTATCCTCACGGCCAGCAACGACGGCAAAGCCACTGGCTCGGCACGCTCCGTGGTGGGCTTCGATGTGCACGAGGCCATCGGGGAGTGTGCCGACCTGCTCGACCAGTTTGGGGGCATATGTACGCGGCCGGCCTCACGCTGCCCGTCGAAAACGTGCCGGCTTTCCGCGAAAAGTTTGAGCGCATCGTGGCCAGCCGCATCCTGCCCGAACAGATGATTCCGCCCGTTGAAATTGACGGCGTACTCAAGCTGAAGGATATAACGCCGGGCTTCTTTAACCTGCTGCGGCAAATGGAGCCATTCGGGCCAGGCAACTCCAACCCGGTATTTGAGTCGCAAAACGTATATATCGTACCCCATTCGGCGCGTATTGTTGGCAACTCTCACCTCAAGCTCGTGCTCACCCAGGATGGTCACCACACGGTAGATGCCATCGGTTTTGGACTAGGTGAATACCTCGACCGCATTATGCAGGGAAGCCCCTTCAGTGTGTGCTACACGGTGGAAATGAATGAGTTCCGGGGCGCAAAAAAACTTCAGCTGCGCCTGAAGGACATTCGCTGGGAAGAGTAAATCCCGCTTCCGAATTAAGCAAACGTATAAAAAGCGTTAATCACGAAATTCCAGATCACGACTACGCCGGTAGAAATCAGCTTAGCGACGTAAAACGGCACTTTCCAGCGCTGATACAGCCAGCGCAGGAGCAAGGTGTTCAGGCCTAATCCGATAATTGCGGCCAGCGCGAAATATCCGAACTGACCCAGAATAGCAGGGTCGTGGCTTCGAAAAGTCCAGATGCGGTTCAGGAAGAAATTGACGCAGGTAGCCACGCTGAAGCCAATAGCATTGGCTACATACGGATTCAGCCGTAGCTTCTCTTTGGCCAGATATGTTAGGCTGAAATCGACTGCTACCCCAAAGCCTCCCACCACGCCATACTTGACCAGCTTCATCAATAATTGAGCGTATTCGGGGGCATAAAGCAGGGGAGAAGCTAGACGGAAAGAGAAGCGGCAGGCGCCGCCGTAGCGGGTATTTTGGAGGCTGAGGCAGGCTGGGGGGCAAAATCGCGGGTTAGCAGCTCCACCGTCAGGCGCGCCCACACAAAGATGCAGGGCACGGCTTTGAGCACGTAAGGCACCACGTAGGCCTTACGCAGGAAGCGCGGAAACAGATCGGTGGGGGAGAGCACCGTGAACAGAACGACGCTGCACAAAAGCACCAGATCGGGCCAGCGCCGGCTGGGCTGCAAGCTCCACCACAGCCCCACGCCGGCCACCGCAATAACGAACGTAGGCGACTCGGCCTTATGATTGAACACGACTACCCACAGCAGCACCGCCGCCAGCATGCCCGTCCGAAACGCTGCGTGCTGGTATTGCTGAAATCGCAGCAGCGGCAGGCAGAACAGCGCTGCTCCTACCAGTACCACGGCCGTCTTGGGGGGCAAAAATCCGAACCATGTTTCCAGCCAGCCCATCACTGAGAGCCCGAAGGAAGCCGAATGGTCAGCCTTGAGCATAACGACCCAGCTCTGATATTGGGCCAGTAACTCAGCGGGCGATACGACTACCAGCGGCAGCAGCGCCAGCACGATTCCCAGCCCCACCGACCACAGCACGAAACGCACCCGCTGCCGCGGATACAGCCAGAACAGCACGAAAGCCACCAGTCCGAACAGCTTCACGAACACGCTCAGCAACAGCCACAGGGCCGCTCTTCCCGGCCGGGCACGCTCCAGCGCCACTGCCGCCCCAATAATCAAACCTGCCACCAGCCCGTTGCTCTGGGCATTTTGCATAGAAGTCAGCAGCTCAATGGCCGACAGCCACAGTACCACGCGGCGGGCTCTGGTATCAATGGTGGGCAGTTGTTGCACGGCCCAGTAGAGCGCAGCGGCGTTCAGCGCATTCCAGCCCAGCAGGCCTATAAAATTGGGCAATACCGCAAACGGGCCCATGAGCAGGGCAAACGTGGGACTGTACTTATACAAATCGTACTGCTCCACCAGGTGCAGAATGTACATATCCTGGCCCTGCAACAGGTGGTAAAACGCGTTGCGGAAGATGATGTAGTTATTGTAGTTGGTATAAGGCAGATTGCTGCTCTTTAGAAACTGCACCACCGTAGCGGCCACCGTCAGCAGGACATAGACGGCCGGCAAACTGGCGGGGTGGTTCACCAGCCGCTGCCAGCGAGTAGAAGAAGACGGTAGAGTAGTGGTTGGCATATAACACGGAAAGCTGGGGGGCAAAAGTACGAGCTAACCTATAAGCTAAGGTTCTGAGTTAGTCCGGTTTTGTATGTCGCCATGCCCAGGCAATGAGCACCAGCTGCAACGGCAGCCGGCCCCACACCAGCCACTCAGGCAAATGAAATAAGGTGTCATTGGCCTGAGCCATATACATGTTTGCGGGCAGTACGGCTATAAATAAGGCCACCGTACCCCAGGCCGCCCAACGCCTGGTTTGTCGGAAAAAAAGCCCCAGTCCCAGCCCGATTTCGCACAGGCCACTCAGGTATACCAGCAGGAGCGGAGCTGGCAGATACGGCGGCATAATGCGCAGATACGGCGCCGGCGCTACAAAATGCAGCACTCCGGCCACCACGAGCAGCAGGCCAAGTGCATAGCGACTAACAGTAGTAGAACGAGTCATGCTGGGGGGCAAAATAAGGGCGTATCTGGCGTCGAACTGCAGTATAGGGAATCCGGCTCGGCTATTCTGCGTTGAAAAGAATTCGCGGAGAGCAATGGTTACCTTGTGCGCTCGTTTTAACCGCTCCTTCCCTTCCCTGATACTCTTATTGCATGAAAATTCTTGGTCTTGCCCTCGGGCTTGGATTAGGGGCCGCCGTAGCGGCTCAGGCGCAGAAGCCAGCTTCCGCAGGCTATCAGATTGCCGTCGATTTGCAGAATGTGACTAATGATCAGGTGCGCGTGGTCGTGAATACGCCCCCCGTGAAAGAGTCGCAGGTATCGTATGTGATGCCTTCGGTGGTGCCGGGCTCTTACTCCAAAAAGGACTACGGCCGCTTCGTTACCAGCTTCAAGGCTTTCGACAAAAAAGGCAGAGCCCTGAAAGTCACGCAGCCTAATCCTAACCTGTTTGTTATCAGCAAGGCCAAAAACCTGACGCGCCTTGAGTACTTAGTGGATGATACCTGGGACGCCAAGCAGGGCGACGATTTTATCTTCCAGCCCGGCGGCACCAACTTCGAAGCGGGCAACAACTACGTGCTCAACCACTACGGGCTGTACGGCTACCTGGAGGGCTACAAAATGGCGCCTTACCAGGTAACGGTAGCCAAGCCCGCCGACCTCTACGGCGCTACTTCCCTGGAAAAAAAGGCCCCCACGCCCACTCAGGATGTATTTACGGCGCCTAACTACGTCGATCTGGCCGACGGCCCGATCCTTTACAGCCGCCCCGACACAACCAGCTTCGCTACCGGCGGCGCCCGCATTGGCGTATCGGTGGTATCGGAAACGGGCCAGATAAAGGCCGCCGACGTGCGCGAAATCATGCGCCCCATGGCCGAAGCCCTGACCCAGTTTTTCGGGCAAATGCCCGTGCCGAAATACCATTTCCTGATGTATTTCCCGGCTTTAGGCTCCCCGCTGATCAGCAAAGACGGCGGTTTTGGCGCCATGGAGCACTCGTATTCCTCGGTGTATTTCCTGCCCGAGTTCCCCGACTCAGCGCGCCTGCGCAGCATGGTGCAGGAGGTAGCCTCCCACGAGTTCTTGCACATGCTGGCGCCGCTGAACATCCATAGCCGCGAGATAGGTGAGTTCGACTTTCGCGACCCCAAAATGTCGCAGCACTTGTGGCTGTACGAGGGCGTAACCGAGTACTTCGCTCAGCTCGTGCAGGTGCGTGGCGGCCTGGTAACGCCCGATGCCTTCCGGGAAAAGATGAAGGAGAAAATCGACAACGCCTCCAAGTTCAAGGATGTGTCGTTTACGGAGATGAGCCGCAATATTCTGGTGCCGCCCTACAAGGATATGTACCAGAACGTGTACGATAAAGGCGCCCTGATTGGCCTCTTGCTCGATATCCGCATTCAGGAGCTGAGCCAGGGCCGCCAGAGCCTGCGCGATGTGCTCCTGACCTTGCGCCAGAAGTACGGCCCCACGCGCTCCTTCGAGGACGATAAGCTTATCCCGGAAATTGTGGCCCTCACGAATCCGCAGATTCAGCAGTTCTTCGATCAGTATGTTATTGGCAATCAGCCTTTGCCTTACGCCGAGTATTTCGCCAAAATAGGCTGGCGCTACGCTCCCACGGAGCAAAGTAAAGTACTGGCCTTTGGCCGTTTAGGCTTTGGCTATGATACCGAAAAGCAACAGTTCAAAGTAGCTTCCACCGCGCCCGATCAGAACGCTTTCGGCCTGCAAGACGACGATGTGATTCTGGCTGTGAATGGCACCAAGCTGGATATGTCGAATGCCGAAAAGCTCCTGCGCCCGTTGGTAGAGCCAACCACGGCCGCGCCCGTGAAAGTGCGCTTTCAATCCAAAGACCAAAAAGCCCCCCAGGAGCGCCAGGCAACACCCCAGGAGTTTGAGGTAGAGCTGACCAACGTGGTAGAGGCCAGTCCGGCCCCACGCCCGCTCAGCAAGCTTTGCGTATGCAGCTGCTGTCTCCTAAGGCGTAATTAAATTTAAGCGTAATAAAGGCGGTTATGCAGAGGCGGAGCCGAAGCATCTCGCGCGCTGAAGTGAGATTAATAATCCCGCTAAACACGCGAGATGCTTCGGCGTCGCCTCTGCATGACCGCTAAGTTTAAAACCCGCCAACCGTCCTACCTTTACCCCATGATTTTACGCGCCGACCACCTGATCAAAACCTACAAGGCCCGCACCGTGGTCAACGACATGAGCGTAACTGTGGAGCAGGGCGAAATTGTGGGTTTGCTGGGGCCGAATGGGGCTGGCAAAACCACCTGCTTTTACATGATTGTGGGCATGGTGAAGCCGAACTCAGGCTCCATACACCTCGACAATGAAGATATTACGAAGCTGCCCATGTTTCGGCGGGCTCAGCGCGGAGTAGGTTATCTGGCGCAGGAAGCGTCCGTTTTTCGCGACTTGACGGTGGAGGAAAATATCTTGGCGGTGCTGGAGATGACGGATCTGCCAAAGCAAGCTCAGCGTGATAAGGTAGAGGAATTGCTCAATGAGTTCAGCCTCACCCATGTGCGCAAAAACCTGGGTCGGGTGCTTTCCGGCGGGGAGCGGCGCCGCACCGAAATTGCCCGCGCTCTGGCCGTCGACCCCAAATTCGTTCTCCTCGACGAGCCCTTTGCCGGCGTTGACCCCATCGCCGTGGAGGAGATTCAGGGAATCGTGGCCAAGCTCAAGCACAAGAATATCGGCATCCTCATCACCGACCACAACGTGAACGAAACGCTCAGCATCGTCGATCGGGCGTATCTGCTGTTCGAAGGCAAGCTGCTCAAAGCCGGCACCGCCGAAGAGCTGGCCGCCGATGAAACCGTGCGCCGTGTATACTTAGGCAAGCATTTCGAGTATAAGCGCAAGATCTAGCGCCGTAAATGGCCGTCATGCAGAGCATATGGCGCATCAAGCCAGGGACGAAACATCTCGCGTGCTCACGTCTGATTAGTAATCTTGGTAAACACGCGAGATGTTTCATCTCTGCTTCATGCGCAGAATGCTCTGCATGACGGTCACGAGAGTACAACCCCATTGCTTAGGCAACAATGATTGACTCAATTATTACCTGGGCCGTGCAGCGGCGATTGACTGCTATCAACCACTTTCGGAGCCACCCGCACGAGGTGCAGCGCGAACTGTTACGGGGGCTGCTCCACACGGCACAGGCTACGGAATGGGGACAGCGCTACGGCTTCGCCGACGCCTTCGACGGCCGCGAGCTGGCCCAGCGTCTGCCCGTTAGCAGCTACGAAGACTTGTACCCTGCCATTGAGCGAGTATTGAAGGGCGAGCCCAACGTACTGTGGCCGGGCCAGGTGACGTGGTTTGCCAAATCCAGCGGCACGACCAACGCGCGGAGCAAGTACATTCCCGTCACCCGCGAATCGTTGGATGCGGGCCATTACCGCGCCGGCCGCGACATGGTGGCGCTGGCTACGGCGCTGTATCCGTCGGAGCGGATTCTGGGGGCAAAACCTTGTCTCTGGGCGGCACGCACGGCCCCAACCCTTTTCGCCCCGACGACTCCAGCTCCCGCGTCGGCGATGTGTCGGCGGTCATCATGCAGAATTTGCCCCGGTGGGCTGAGTTCCTGCGCACTCCTCCGCTGGAGTTGGCCTTGCTGGATGAGTGGGAAGAGAAAATTGAGCGCATTGCCCGCCACGTACAGCACGTCGATGTGACTACGCTGGCGGGGTGCCTACCTGGATGATGCTGTTGCTGCGCCGCGTAACGGCCTTAGCCGGCGCCGATTATATCACGGAGGTTTGGCCCAACCTGCGCCTTTTTCTGCACGGCGCGGTAGCCTTTGGGCCTTATCGGGCGCTGTTCAAGGAGCTGATTCCGCACGAGCGCATGCGCTACCTGGAGATTTATAATGCCTCGGAAGGCTACATCGCGGTGCAGGACGAGCCTGACTCGGAAGATCTGCTGCTCCTGCTCGACCACGGCATTTTCTACGAGTTTATCCCTGCTGATCAGTTTGAGGCAGAGAATCCGCGCACCCTTCAGCTGGATGAAGTAGAGCTTGGGCGCAGCTATGCCTTGGTAATCAGTACCAATGCCGGACTATGGCGCTACAAAATCGGCGATACGGTGCGTTTTACCTGTCTGGCGCCTTATCGTATCCGCATCACTGGGCGCACCAAGCATTTTCTGAATGCTTTCGGCGAGGAAGTCGTGATTGAAAATGCCGACGCCGCTATTGCTGCCGCCTGCCAGGCTACTGGTACCACCGTGCGCGACTACACGGCCGCGCCCATCTACTTCGATGCGTCGGCTGGTTCCCGCGGCGGCCATCAGTGGCTTATCGAGTTCACAAAAATGCCCCCCAGCCCCGACCAGTTCGTTGCCGTGCTGGACCACACGCTGCGCCAGCTCAATTCCGACTACGACGCCAAGCGGCACCGTGACATGGCGCTGGCTCCGCCCAGCTTACGGTAGCTCCGGCGGGCACATTTGAGCGTTGGCTGGCCAGCAAAGGCAAGCTTGGCGGGCAGCATAAAGTGCCTCGCTTAAGCAACTCGCGAGAACTGCTAGACGAAATTCTGCGCATTTTATAGACTCATGACCAGCTAATTAAACCCGAATATGAGGTTTGAAAAAAGCGGTTCTTTAGTTGAAACTACCAGCGGCGTGCCGCGCGTTGTTGTTACTCCGCTTTAACTTCAACCAGCACCCGTATGCGTCAGAAACTTTGGATTGTAGCCCTGGGGCTGTGGCTCTCGTCCTGTGCTAGCTCAGCTTCTACCGCTACCTCACGCAACCGGCTACCCATCGGATTTTGGTCACTTAATGAGTACGACCGCACCGGCGAGCGACACGGCCGATGGAACGCCTATTATGATGAGCAGTACCAGAAAATAGGTACTAAAGGGCGTTTCAAACATGGCCAGCCAGTCGGGCGCTGGCGCTACTATGGTCTGTCAGGCGTACTAGAGCGGCAGGAGGTTTATTTGCGCCGGCCGGCTGGTCGGCAGCTTATTACTTATTATCACCCCAATGGCCGGGTGGCAAAACGCGGGCAAGCACAATTCGAGACCGACGCTACCGACGCGCACTTTTACTGGCTGGGCGACTGGATTTCGTACTCACCCAGCGGGCAGGCCGAGAAAGTAGAAACGTACCATACGGGCAAGCTGCAATCGGTGAGGAAGCTCTAAGTGCATTGCTGCTGAAACAGGACTTAAGGCTTAGCACTTTAGGTGGTTATTAAATGCGCGAAAATAAAGATGATATATAACTATTTTAGACGGCATTATTGTTGATATATTACGGGGGTATTGACTTTGTGCAAATCTCAAACGATTAGACTTCACACTGTGCCCGCCCCTACTACCCGCTCCCGCTCCTATGTTTCCCGCCGCAACTCTACTTCTAAAGAGGGCGAGCTTTCTTCGCTGAGTGCCATCCTGACTATGGGGTTTATCTGCGCCTTAGTTTGCACATTAGTCGTTAGCATTGGCTTCATAGCCACGCAGCTTTAGCAACGGTTGATAAGCCCGCGCAATAACATAGAGTCAAGAATGTGCTCCGTAGCGATGACGCGAGCTTACATGTGTGGTCTTACTCCTCTAGGAAGCTGCTCAGTATACCGCCGCTTTCCTTTTTGGCATTGCCGCCATTGGGCATGAGCGCCTGAATTAGTTTCTTGACGGGCATCGATTGGACCCATACTCTACCGGTGCCGCGCAAGGTAGCCAGCATCAACCCTTCGCCGCCGAAAATCATTGATTTTAGCCCCCAGCGCGCACAATGTCGAAGTCGATGCTGGGCTCGAAGGCAACTACGCAGCCGGTATCCACGCGCAGCAATTCATTATTCAGCTGCCTCTCAATGACGGTGCCGCCGGCGTGAATAAAGGCTTTGCCATCGCCCGTGAGCTTCTGGAGGATAAAGCCTTCGCCCCCGAAAAAGCCCGCACCCAGGCGGCGGTTAAAGTGAATTGCGACTTTCGTGCCGCGCGCCGCCGCCAGAAACCCGTCTTTCTGCACAATCAGTCCTTGCGGCAGCGTGCGCAAATCAAGCGGAAGAATGGTGCCCGGATACGGTGCCGAAAACGCCACCCGGCTTTTGCCATAGCCGCCACGATGCGTAAAATGCGTCATAAACAACGACTCGCCCGTGAGCAGGCGCGACCCCGCCGAGAAAATCTTGCCCATCAGTCCCTGATCAGGCTCCGACCCATCGCCCATCTTCGTTTCGAAAGCAATAGCCTCATCCATATACACCATCGCGCCGGCTTCGGCAATGACGGTTTCGTTCGGGTCGAGCTCTACCTCGAGCACCTGAATATCGTTGCCCAGAATGCGGTAGTCTACGTCGTGGGATTGCATAGCGAAAGAGAGAAAAGCAAAAGTTTCTCAAGTATAGTGAAATGCTATGATTGCATGGAAGATTGACCGCTGACTTATGATTTTCTACTATGTCAGTGCTCAGGCTAGGTAGTTGACACTTACTAAAAAAGCCCCCCAATGGTTGTTGGGGGCTTTTTTAGTAGAGTAGATGCGGCGCTATTCGGGCGATTCGGTGGTTGGAATCATCTCTTCCTCATCAGAATCATCGGCCGCGCCGCGTGGTGATTTCTTGGGCTTCTTGGCCTCGCGGCTCGTGCGGCGCATAAATTCCTCTTCCGTTTCTTCTGGCTCGGGCGTGCCCTCTTCCAGCGGAAACTCTTCGTCTTCTTCGATTTTCTCGCCGAACTGCCCATCGCGGTTCACCAGCTTCTTGTCACGCACGTGGCGGTTCAGAAACTGGTTGACCTCTTCGATGGTATAGGTGGAGGTGATTTCGCCCAGCGGATTGATTTTTATCTCAAAGCCTTCCAGGTCTTTGTGTACCCTAGCCTTCTTTTCCGGGTCGTTTTTCTTCTTTTTGACGGGTTTCTTAGCCATATCGTCGTCCTTTTTCGGTGTGTTAGGTCACAGCACCCTGCTCCAAAACGCAAAGGCCGCCCCGTAGCAATACGGCGCGGCCCCTGTAGTGGATGCAGAAAGTAGCAGCAGCACGAAATGATGCCCCTACATCAGAGTTATTGTGGCAATTTCTGCACGGCTGTTTCGATGCGCTGAGCCGTTTCAGCGGGCCCGATAATGCTCATCGTAGCCATCAGGTCGGGGCCGGCGCTTACGCCCGTTACCACCACGCGCAGTGCTTGTAGCACCTGCCCAATCTTGATGCCCTGGCGCTCAAGTACCTGGGTAAGCAGCGCTCTAATGCCATCGGGTGAAGTATCGGAAGAGTTAGGCAACTCACGGGCAAATTCGGTTAGCGCGGCGGCCGTAGGCGCGTTCCACTTCTTGGCTATCACCTGCTCATCGTAGGTGGTTGGGGCCTGAAAGAAATACTGCGCTTCCCGCCAGAAATCCTGAGGGAACGTTACGCGCTCCTTCATCACGCTGGCAATCAGTACGGCTTTTTCCTCCGAGCACTCGATGTTGTGCTCGCGCAAAGCGGCCAGCAGGTACTGCGCCAGCTCAGTGTCGGGCTTGGCTCGCAGGTACTGCTCGTTGTACCAGCGCACCTTGTTCTGGTCGAAGCGGGCCGGCGACTTGCTCACGCGCTCAATCGAGAAAGACTCGATCAGCTCGTCCATCGTAAACAGCTCCTGCTGCGAACCGGGATTCCAGCCCAAAAACGCCAAGAAGTTGATAAAAGCCTCGGGCAGATAGCCGCTTTCACGGTAGCCACTGCTGACAGTCGGTTCACCAGTTTCGGCGTCTATGCCGTGCCATTCGAGCGGGAAAACAGGGAAGCCGAGCTTATCGCCGTCGCGCTTGCTAAGCTTGCCAGTGCCATCGGGCTTAAGCAGCAGCGGCAAGTGGGCAAACTGTGGCATGGTACCTTCCCAGCCCAGATAGCGATACAGCAGCACGTGCAGCGGCGCCGAGGGCAGCCACTCTTCGCCCCGAATCACGTGGGTAATCTCCATCAGATGATCGTCCACGATGTTGGCCAAATGGTACGTCGGCATTCCATCCGACTTCATCAGGACCTTATCATCAATGGCCGAAGAATGCACTACTACCCAGCCTCGTATCAAATCCTGGAAGCGTACCTCTTCTTTGCGGGGCACTTTCAAGCGGATAACGTAGGGCGTATCGCTGGCCAATAGCTCTTTTACCTCATCTTCGGGCAAGGTAAGGGAGTTGCGCATCTGGTTGCGCGTGATGGCGTTGTACTGCGGATTAGGCACCTTGGCAGCCGTAAGGCGGGCGCGCATGGCGTCCAGGTCCTCAGGCGTATCGAAGGCGTAGTAAGCGTGGCCACTGTCGATGAGCTGCTGAGCGTATTGCCGGTACATGGGCTTGCGCTCACTCTGACGATAGGGCGCATGCGGGCCGCCTTGCTCCGGGCCTTCGTCAATCTGGATGCCGGCCCAATGCAGGGCTTCCATGATGTACTTTTCGGCGCCGGGCACGAAGCGGTTCTGATCGGTATCCTCAATGCGAAGCAGCATTTTGCCCCCCAGCTTGCGGGCCAGTAGGTAATTATACAGCGCGGTGCGCACGCCGCCAATGTGCAGCGGCCCCGTAGGGCTGGGCGCAAATCGCACCCGAACTTCTCTTTCCATACAAACAAAAATTCGCGCTCAGACTAAAAAAACGCGGCGCGAAGGTACGACAAAACCGCCCGTTGCCGGCTGGCTCGGGCGGGTTTGTCGTTGGGTGATAACAACGAAGATGCGCCTGATCTTATCAGGCTCGAACGGCTACGCAGGAAATTTCAACCTGTACGTCTTTGGGCAGTCGGCTAACTTCTACGGTTTCGCGAGCAGGCGCGTAATCAGCCTCAAAGTAGCTGCCGTAGATGTCGTTGATAAGACCAAAATTACCAAGGTCTTTTACGAAGATGCTGCACTTTACCACATCGCGCAGAGTGAGGCCAGCAGCCTGAAGCACGGCTTGCAGATTACGCATTACCTGATGCGTTTCGGCCGTCACGTCGCCGTTGCCAACAAGCTGGCCCGTGTGCGCATCCAGGGCAATTTGACCCGAAATATAAACCGTGTTGCCTGCCTGAATACCTTGGCTATAGGGCCGATGGGAGCCGGCGCGTCGGGGGAATAAATGATGGTGGGGGGCATTTTGGTAGGGTTGTGAGGAAGGAAGGTATCTTTAAGCCGAAACTTACGAGAAAATATGCACCTGCTGATTATTGGAGCAAATCATATGGAAGCTGAATTTCGCCAGAAGTTCGGCTCGGAGCATGAGTATACATTCCTGTCCTTGCTCTTCGATGACATCCAACCGGACAAAGATCATAAGCTTGTTTACGACGAGTATATGGCGGCATTTGAATTAGCACTCCGGACTGCTACTGCACTTTTCTTCTATAGATCCGATGGTTACTTTGGTTTTGAGAAAACAGCTAAGCATGTAGTGTTTTTTGAAACCTCATCTCAAAGTGTCGCCGATTTAGGAAAGGAAGCGCCCCTCACTTTCGGCTTCTGCGGCCTGCCAACGCTTCTGAACCGTCCGCTGCTGGAAGTCAGTCTAAACGACCCCGAAAATGCCCCCCAGCTTGCTGAAATCTGTGCCGCACTAGGGACTGATTACCGCGTGGTGCAGGACCGCGTAGGCCTGGTTACGCCGCGGGTAGTGTGCATGCTAATTAACGAGGCGTGCTATACGTTGCAGGAAGGCACAGCCAGCATTCAGGACATTGACAAGAGTATGAAGCTGGGCACCAGCTACCCGCGCGGGCCATTTGAGTGGGCCAATCTGATAGGGGTTGGTCGGGTATACGATGTGCTGGAGTCGCTGTGGCAGGATACGCATGAGGAGCGCTACAAGGTGTGTCCGCTGCTGAAAACCATGCATTTGCGCGGCGAGTCTTTTCGGCTTGCAGAGTAAAGCGGTATCTACTTGGAGCTGGTTTGAATACTGCTTTTACCAAAAAACTCTGCGTAAGCCAGATTTGTCCAGCTATTAGGGTTACTACCAAGGTCAAGAAAGAGTATAGTCCTGGGCGGATTCTGCAATGGTTCTACTATCTCCTTTCGGCGCGTTGAGGCGCGCAGATATGTATAACGAGCGGTTAGCTGAGCATCATAGCGTGCGCCGGCACCCCCAGCCAGTCCTGGTAGGCGGCAACTACATTGTTTTGTTGCCGATTAACGCGCATTTGAAAATGGGAGGTCATAAAAAACCCAAAAAATAACCACCCAAAGAGCACCCAGCGAACAAGAGTAGGTAGCGAATTTGGCAGCCAATGGAAGCGCTGCCACACCAACCGGGCCCAGGCATAGGCATGCAGAAACCAGCCTCCTATAAAGAATAGATACAGTACATTAAGCGACCGGGGTGGCATCAAGTGGTTGCTGATCGAGTAGCCCATTGTTAAGACAGCCACCATCGTAACCACCATGAAGAGCCCAATAAAAAAGGGTTTTGCGCCACCCGATTCAGTGGCAGGTCTGGTATGCGGCTTAGTCGGTGGCCAAGGGGCAGAAGGAGCAGCGTAATGGCTGGCAGCACGCCATTACCCGTCCAGTCAATCAAGCAACGATAAGCGGCCGAAGCGGCGTGGTGCACGCAATCGAGCAGCCTGATATAGCGAGTAGCCTGGTTGAGTCGTACGTAGTTGCCAGGAGCTGCAAACGCCACTATACAAGCACCTAACAGTACAGCGCACAGGAATAGATAATCCCAGTCGAGGCGGCGGTGCTGTATATAACGAAGCGCCGTAAAGCCAAGCAGCCCGATTAGCAGCGGTAACGAGTTTGTTTCGTTGCTGCCTACTAAAAGCACCGTCAGCAAAGCACTTATCAGTAGACATTTGCGCCTAGCTGCCCGAGTTGGCGCGCTAGCGTGGCTCACTAATGCAGCCAGCAGAATCAAGGTTAAGGAAGCTGGCAGCAGGTAATTGTAAGCGCTGGTAATCCAGTAGATCCCTTCGGCCGGACTCGGCATTTGAAGTAGAAACAGGGCTACAAACACGCCACTACTCAGCCACAGGTACTTTTGCTGAAACTGCTCACCCAGGAGGGCGCGAAATAGCAAATAGCATGCACCTAATAAAAGCAGCAAAACCAATAGGCAGACGAGCCCATAGCCCTCTGTGGTATTGCCATAAGCTACTGGATTAAGCAATGACTGAAATGCGAGAGAAGTGTATCTGCCCGACCATTGCAGGTAGGTGAACCCGATATAGCCCCAGTGTCCATGCTTTCGAACGTCATTGCCAGTGAGAAAGTCATCTCCCGAAGGATGAGCGTACCAACACAGGGCAATGAATGGCAGCAGGCTAAGTGCGACAATCAAAGCTATGGCTACAGCACTAAAGGTCTTGCTATAGTAAGTATTGGATAAAGCTTTTCTCATTAAATTCCGAAAGGAGGGCTGCTGAAGTTCATAGTTCATAAAAAAGCCCCCCAGAAATATTCTGAGGGGCTTTTTTATATAATAGACGTCTTACTCCACTGTCACCGACTTGGCCAGGTTACGGGGCTGATCGACGTTGCAGCCGCGCAGCACGGCAATGTGGTAGGAGAGTAGCTGCAACGGCACCACTGACACAAGCGGCATCAGCACCTCACTGGTAGCAGGCACTTCGATGACGAACTCGGCCATTGCCGGAATCACCTGGTCACCCTCGGTTACTACGGCAATAATGCGGCCCTTGCGGGCTTTCACTTCCTGAATGTTGGAAACAACTTTCTCGTAAGAGCTGTCTTTGGTCGCAATAACCACCACCGGCATGTTCTCGTCAATCAGGGCGATGGGGCCGTGCTTCATCTCGGCGGCAGGGTAGCCTTCAGCGTGTATATAGCTGATTTCCTTTAGCTTAAGTGCGCCCTCCAATGCTACAGGGAAGTTGTAGCCCCGGCCCAGGTACAGGAAGTTTGGAACGTCTTTGAAGATTTCGGCAATCTGCTTAATCTCAGTATCAAGGAGCAAGGCCTGCTCTACTTTCGAAGGAATATTGCTCAGCTCCACCATCAACTCCCGCAGCTTCACGTCGGATAAGGTGCCGCGCTTGTGGCCCACAATCATGGCCAACAGCGTAAGCACCGTTACCTGCGCCGTAAATGCCTTCGTGGACGCTACGCCGATTTCGGGGCCAGCATGGGTATACGCACCGGCATCAGTAGCGCGGGCGATGCTGCTGCCCACTACATTGCAGATTCCGAAAATGGTTGCCCCCTTGCTCTTCGCCAGCTCAATAGCAGCCAGTGTATCAGCGGTTTCGCCCGACTGGGAAATGGCAATAACAATATCACGCTCCGAAATAACCGGATTGCGGTAGCGGAATTCCGAAGCGTATTCTACTTCTACCGGAATGCGCGCCAAGTCTTCGAGCAGGTATTCGGCTACCAAGCCCGCGTGCCACGATGTACCGCAAGCCACGATGATAATGCGCTGGGCGTTTACAAACTTCTGCTCGTAGGCCCGCACACCGCCCATGTTCAAGTGGCCGGCTTCCAACTCCAGACGACCACGCATGGAATCGAGAATAGAACGAGGCTGCTCAAAGATTTCCTTGAGCATAAAGTGCTCGTAACCACCTTTCTCGATGCTTTCGAGCTCCAGCTCCAGCTTCTGAATATACGGCGTTTGGCTAACGTCCTCTTTCGAGCGGATTTCCAGCTTGCCATCCCGAATAACCACTAGCTCATAGTCATTCACATACACTACCTCGTTGGTGTACTCGATGATGGGTGTCGCGTCGGAAGCGAGGAAGAACTCGTCTTTGCCAACGCCAATAACCAAAGGCGAGCCTTTGCGGGCCGCGATTAGCTGGTTTGGGTTGTCCTTACTTAACACTACAATAGCGTAAGCGCCCACCACTTCGTGCAAAGCCAGGCGAACCGCTTCTTCCAGAGAACAGTTATTCTGCTTCTTGATTTCCTCAATCAGGTTAACGAATACTTCGGTATCGGTATCTGAATGAAATACGTGGCCTTGCTGCTGCAAGTGGGTTTTCAGTGCAGCATAGTTCTCAATAATGCCATTATGAATGATGGCAATACGCTCGGAGGTAGAATAGTGCGGGTGAGCATTGGCATCGTTGGGCTCGCCATGCGTTGCCCAGCGCGTATGACCCATTCCGATTTGAGCGTGGGTATCCTTCTCTTCAATGAAATCAACCAGCTCCTGAACCTTGCCTTTCTTTTTGTATACGTTCAGAGTATCATTGAGCAGGGCCACGCCGGCCGAGTCATAACCGCGATATTCTAGGCGGCGTAAGCCTTTGATAATAATGGGCAGGCTTCACGATAGCCGATGTAAGCAACGATTCCGCACATAGCGCGTCAGGAAATTATAGTTTTGAAAAAAGGAAGGCGGCCCGCCTCCGGCACAAAGGTCGTGCCGACGTGCTGAGGCCGCCTGGGGGCAAATTGCTAGCGCAATTTAGAATAATAGACGCGGAGCGTGATATTGTCAGCGTCGAGCACAGCTCGGTTAAGGGTGAGGGTGGGTAAAGTCCGAAGTGTGGGAGAAAGAATGAGGGTGGCCGGGCGGGTGGCGTCCGTCTGGGTGTAAATGTAGTTCTGTACGTAATTCGTAATCAGAACGCTATAATAGTTGTTGTTATTCCCTAAGTCGTAAAGACGAGCTTGCGCTTCTACGCGTTGACCTTGTCCGCCAATACTATCGCCTAGTATTACCCGGTCGGTCCGGAAATTATTGGTTAAGCTCTTTAACACCTGATTATTGGCGTTGGCTTCATACAAATAAAGCCGCCGTGGCAATGGAAACAGGGCATTAGCAAATGGCTTCACCGGTATAATCAGCTCCGCCCGGTTGATGGCAATGTCCTTCCGATCCTTCAGCGCCTTAAGACCAGCCGGAATATCCAGCCGAGTGCCAAAACCGACACCTTCCTGTACATAGGTGATACCGCCGACTTCAGAAGACGTTACCGCTGCCTGTCCGTTTGTGAGACGAGCAAACGGGCCAGCCGTCGATAAATCGCTGGTGATCTGGGTGAAGTAGCGCGGCGCATTCAGGTTGATGCTTGTCGCGGCTTCGCTAGCCCCACGAGGCGGGCTGCCAAAGTAAATTGAGTACGTTCGCCGCTTAGTGGGTGTAGTTGCAGTCGCGCCGCGGAAATAGAAAATTACTCGTAAGTCGTTAGAACGATTAAAACCAACAACAGTACCAGTAAAGTTATCAGTTGGTGCAACAGCTATTCCTTTCCATAGTGCATCCAGTTGAGCCTGAGAAAAAGTCTCGGCTTGCAAAGCAGAAAAAATGCTCCCCACAAAACCAGATATTTGACCTGGGCGCGAAAGCGCAAGCCTTACTGTCCGATCTTGCACTGTCACCACGGCAGTAGCAGTGTCAGTAGTAACGGTAGAGGCAATACGTTGGCGCTGGCGCCGCGTCCGGTTGAGCGAACCCGCAAGGTTGGCGCCAATCACCTGACCTACCGGCACAGAGGTATTGGCGTTGTAAGAGCTTCTGTCGTCTAACTTCTGTTGCAGGGCAGACACATCGAAGCGCACAGCTTGCGTAGCGCTACCATAGACCTGATTAAAGCTCATGATCATGACCGTCGAGTCCAGTACGGTGCCGCTGAACTTGGCAGGCAGTGAGTCAGCAGGCATGTTCACCTGCAAATTCAGAAATGAACGGGCCGTAGTAGTTCCTAAAGCTGCGTCACTGATTCGGCCAACCAAAAAGTTGTCGGCTTTCAGTGTCTCGAGCGAGTCTTGCAAAATAGTGGCTACGGGCGCTTTGAACTCGCTGTAGTCAGTGGTGAGAGAAGTCGGATCCGGCAACTCTACCCGAATGTCATTCGGATCGTCGCAGCTGGTAGTAAGCAGGAAAGCGGCGGAAAAGCAGAGGGTCGCGGTGAGGCGGAAGGCGCTAGCTGGCCAATTCATTATAAAGCGCGTAGTATGAAGTCAACAGGTTCTCGTCGGCGCCCACCTGACCGATGCACTTCTTCTGGGTATTCTGGGCATACTCAGTGAACATAGCGTTCATGTTGTCGCTGAAATCCTCGTCAGATTTTACTACTGAGTCAGCATAGTCCATCCCAACTTTGATGAAGCCCTCGTAGTCGGCTGATTTCAGCGCAGCCAGCATTTTGTCATCAATGTCCAGCATCTTGGCCTTCTCAATGATGTCGCCGCTGAATTTGTGGTCGAACTCGTTGTTGTAGATGGTGAACACCGACTTGGCGTCCTTGAAAATCGGGTCTTTCTTGTACGTCGTTTTCAGGTACATCGGGATCAGGCCGGTCATCCAGTCGTTGCAATGAACGATGTCGGGAGCCCAACCTAGTTTCTTCACGGTTTCAAGCACACCTTTGCAAAAGAAGATGGCGCGCTCGTCATTGTCGGCGTGAAACTTATCGTTTTTATCCACCAACACGGACTTACGGTGGAAATAATCCTCGTTATCGATGAAATAAACCTGAAGCTTAGCATTCGGAATAGATGCTACCTTGATAATCAACGGCTTCTCTTCTTCGCCTACGGCGATGTTGATGCCCGATAAGCGAACTACCTCGTGCAACCGGTTCTTACGCTCGTTGATAATTCCGAAACGAGGAACGAAAATGCGGATCTCCATCCCCATTTCCTGCATGCCTTGCGGCAACATCCGCAGAAACTCCGCTACCTTGGTCGTCTGCAAAAACGGGTTGATTTCCGTAGCAGCATAGAGTATTCTCAACTTGGACATATCGGGTTAGTAGAGGTGATTAAGTAAGAGGCAATAGTTTTGGATGCACAAAATTAAACATTTTTAAGCGGAAATTCAATAAAACCCACCTGCGGGTCCTTCCCCCAGGCCTTCTACCTTATGGAGATACTGCAATCGGCCGCCGCGTTGCAAGCCCAAACTGAAAAATGGCGTCGCGATGGTCAACGCATTGGTTTAGTGCCTACTATGGGTGCCTTACACGATGGCCACCTGCGGCTGGTACAAGCTGCCGCCGCTGAAAACGACGTAGTAGTAGTCAGTATTTTTGTCAATCCGACACAGTTCAATAATCCCGACGACTTTCGGCTTTATCCGCGCCTGCCCGAAGCCGATGCTGCTTTGCTTGAGCCGGCTGGCTGCACTGCGTTGTTTTTGCCATCGGTAGAGGAAATGTACCCTCAACCCAGCAAGCTGCGTTTTGATTTTGGCTCCTTGGAGCAAGTAATGGAAGGAGCCCACCGTCCCGGTCATTTTAATGGAGTAGCGACGGTGGTAAGCAAGCTGTTCCACCTGAGCCGTCCTCATCAGGCCTACTTTGGCCAGAAAGACTTGCAGCAGGTCGCTATCATTCGCCAGCTAGTGGCTGACTTATCATTTGATCTGGAGCTTATCACTTTCCCAACAGTGCGCGAGGCCGATGGCTTGGCTATGTCCTCACGCAATAGGCGATTATCAGCAGACGCTCGACAAATTGCCCCCCAGCTTTATGCAGCATTACTGTTAGGTCAAAAACTAGTAATGCAAAAACAATTAGTAGCTGCTATAAAGGATAAAGTACACTCCTTACTAACAGCTGATAAAGCAATTCAGGTGGAATACTTTGAGATTGTCGACACACAGACACTCCAGCCCATAGAAATATTGGTCCCAAGGCAAGAGGTGGCGTTATGCATAGCTGCTTGGTTGGCAGACGTTAGATTAATTGACAACCTTTTATTTGAGGTTAAGTGACTGTAAATATTGCAGTTATATAAAATATGCAATCTATATATAGTATAAAAAATAAAAAAGATTCAATTTTTTCCTTGTCAAATGAACGATATGAATTCCTAATTGAGTTATATTAGTGTACTGATTAATCACATAAACTTAAGTATGCAGAAGAAACAGTTTACTCCAAAATTCCTTTCTTGTTTAGGCCTTGGTCTTCTTTTCACCTTTGGGTGCAGCAAAGAAGATCTGACACCAAATGAAAGCCTCAATCAGCGCTCTGCCAATAGCGCTATTGACGCGTCTGTTTCGACTTCTGTCGTGCGCGAGGGCAATCAGTACATTATTATTTCGGCTACCGATGCTCTGCCAGCGGACATTGAGGGCAAAACCAAAGGAGCTAATGGCAAAGTAACTAAGCTGCTCAGCGGTGTAGGTATTGCTACTGCTACTTCCGACGACCCGAACTTCATTGCCAAGGCTAGCAAAATCAGTGGAGTCCGCTCGGTTATTCACGATTTTACTTATCAGGGCTACGACCCACAGGAGCAGAACGTGGAGGCAGCGAACACCAATCCCCCCACCAGTGCCGACAACGATCCTGTTTTCCCTATACAGTGGGGCCATACTGCTATTCAGGCGCCAGAGGCTTGGCTCACCGGAGCTCGTGGCCAGAACGTGCGTGTAGCCGTGCTGGACGGAGGATTCTATCTGGGGCACCCCGATTTGGTAGACAATATTGAGAAAAGTATATCTTTCGTGCCTGGCCAACCGGCTCAGTTTAATCGCGAGCTCGCCAGAAACAGAAGTACTTTTAGTCACGGTTCGCACGTAGCAGGCACTGTTGCGGCTGTGGATAATACTAATGGCGGAGTTGGCGTAGCACCAAAAGCTAAACTAGTTCTGGTAAAGGTGTTAGGTGACGCTGGCTCCGGGGCTTTCTCTTGGATAATTGCAGGCATCAAGTACGCTGCTGATGAGCAGGTTGATGTGATCAACATGAGCTTGGGTGCTCAGCTGCCCCGCAATGGTAAATACATGGACAACAATGGCACACCAAGTGATCCATCGGATGACTTTTTGGTGAAGGATAGCGAGGTTCAAAAAGAAGTCGCTGAACTGGTGGAGGCCATTAACAAAGTCACGACTTACGCAGCCAGAAAAGGCGTGACCCTTATAGCTGCGGCTGGCAACGACGGGATTGATGCTAAAGACCAGAACGCGACTTTTGTACCCGCCGACTCGAAGCACGTGATTTCTATTTCGGCTACCGCTCCTTATGGTTTGGCACTGAATCCTAACACCAACCTAGACCAGGTTGCTCCATATTCCAACTACGGTTCGCCGGCTATTGACCTCGCTGCTCCCGGAGGTAGTGCTGCGCATCCTAGTGCGACAAGCGTGTTCTATAAAATAGGATCCGCGCCTGTTTATGCGTGGGACATGGTGTATAGCAGCGGAAGCCCCACCGGCTATAACTGGGCGCAGGGCACAAGCATGGCCAGCCCACACGCAGCGGGCGTAGCCGCCTTGATCATCAGTAAAAATGGTGGCCCAATGGCTCCTGAGCGGGTAGAGGCTATCATGCGGGCTTCGGCCGATGACTTAGGTATCCCCGGTCGTGATGATAACTACGGTCATGGCCGTGTGAACGCCTTACGCGCCGTAACCAGCGGCAGCTTCGCCCAGGCCAAATAGGTCGGGTTTCGTTAGGGCGATTAAAAAAGCCCCCAACGAGTCGGTAGTGCTACCGGCCCGCTGGGGGGCTTTTTTGCGCACCAACATAGGCGACGAGTTCTTTCCTCGAGGCAAGACCACGCATTCAGGCTCGAACCCCTATCTTTGCCGCCCTTATTTCAACCGCATTTTCTTCTATGCATATCGAGGTTCTGAAGTCTAAAATTCACCGCGCCAAGGTCACACAGGCCGAACTGCATTATGTTGGTAGCGTCACCATCGACGAGGACTTGCTCGACGCTGCCAACATGGTAGAAAACGAGAAAGTGACGATAGTAAATGTGAACAACGGCGAGCGTTTTGAAACCTATACCATTCGCGGAGAGCGTGGCTCGGGTATGTTGTGCCTCAACGGTCCAGCCGCCCGGCGCGTAGCCGTGGGCGATATCGTCATCATATTTTCATACGCTCTCATCGACTTCGCGGAAGCACGCGCTCACAAGCCCACATTGGTCTTTCCCGATCAGCACAATCGGTTAGTGTAAGCTGAAGATGGCAGATGGGTAGCACGTTAATTCGCTACCCATCTGCCATCTGCCATCTGCCCATTCAGGTTATTATGAAGCAACTGATCACTATACTTAAGTACGCGCTGTTAGTATCCTTATCGGGACTGCTGATGTGGTATGCCGTGCGCGGGCAGGATCTGAGCCGTATCGGCGAGTATGTGCGGGAGGCCAACTATTTCTGGCTGTTCGTTACTATGGCTTTGTCTGTGCTGGGCTATCTGAGTCGCGCTTATCGATGGAAAATGCAGATAGACCCCACCGGCTACAAAGCTTCTTACTGGGATGTATATCATGCCATGATGGTGGGCTATTTGGCTAATATGGTGCTGCCACGCATGGGAGAGGTGATTCGCTGTTCAGTGCTGCGTCGTAGTAGTGGTGTGCCTGTGCAAGTGTCGTTGGGTACCGTCATTGCGGAGCGCGTCATTGATGTGCTTGTGCTTCTGGGGCTGCTGGGAACGACACTTCTACTGGAATTTGATAAATTCTGGTCGTTTGTAATGGGCTTACTGACTGATAACTACGAGTCATTTGCTGCCTACCAAACCACATTGCTGGCCATTGCTGCCATTTCCTTGATATTGCTGTTGATGGGTGTCTATGCCCTTTTTAGAAACCTGGAAAGGCTGCGTCAGAATGCGTTTTTCAACCGTATTGTTGGGCTGGCAAGAGGACTGCTGTCAGGCGTATTTAGTGTGCTGAAGCTCGAAAATAAGGGCGTTTTTTTGCTGCATACACTCTTTACTTGGTTGGTTTATTATCTCATGGACTACCTGGCCTTTTTTGCCTTCCCCGAAACCTATAACCTAAGCATGATGGCTGCCTTGGCAGTGCTCACCTTCGGGGCATTTGGGATGGCGGCCCCGGTATCAGGCGGTATTGGAACATTCCACATAATGGTGCAAGCTACGCTGCTGGTGTATGGTGTTTCAAAGGAAGCCGGTATTGCCTACGCGTTGGTAGTACATGGGTCTCAAACTCTGCTGGTAGTATTGATGGGCGGAATTAGCTTCATACTGAGCATGGTAAAATCAGGCCGGATAGCTCGCCGCAAGGCTGCATCTTTGGCCGTAGCTACAACTGCCGATGTGGAGCAAGGATAAGATCGTTGACCGTAATGACTTAACGCCATTGCTGGAGCAGTGGCGCGCGGAAGGCCGCCCGGTGGTTTTCACCAATGGCTGCTTCGACTTGCTGCATCTCGGACACGTCGATTACTTGGAGAAGGCGCGGCACTTGGGTGGGGCACTGGTGGTGGGCCTGAATACTGACGCTTCTGTCAGCTGTTTGAAGCCGGGAAGGCCTCTACAGGACGAAATGTCACGGGCGCGCATCCTGGCGTCCCTTTTGTTTGTGGATGCCGTAGTACTGTTCGATGAGCCCACTCCGCTTTCCCTGATTGAGTTGATTAAACCCGACATTCTGGTGAAGGGTGATGACTACGCAATTAGTGGAATTGTCGGCCACGAATTGGTGTTGAATAGTGGCGGGCAGGTACTTACCGTACCACTCGTAGCTGGCTACAGTACCACGCGGATCGTGGAGCGTATACGTCAGCTTCCTTCTTAATCATTCATTTTTCTCTCCAAGCCCATGTATCTATTCCTCATTCTGGCGATGGTTGTAAGCTGGCTCATTCAGTGGCGCTTGCGCAGCAAGTTCTCTGAATACGCCAAAATAGGTCTGCAATCAGGCTTGTCCGGTAAGCAAATAGCCGAGCTTATGCTGGCTGACCACGGCATTACCGATGTGCGCGTTATTTCTACCGAAGGTCGTCTTACTGATCATTACAACCCCGCCGATAAGACTGTAAACCTGAGCGAGGCCGTGTATGAAGAGCGTTCGGCGGCGGCGGCGGCTGTTGCGGCCCATGAGTGCGGCCACGCGGTTCAGCACGCTACGGCCTATAGCATGTTGCAGTTCCGCTCCGCTATGGTGCCCGCCTTGAGCGCCGTGTCGAAGTTTATGCCCTTTATTCTCATTGCTGGGGTATTCATGATCAATACCTCCATGATTCCGCTGGGTATTGGCATTGCCTTATTCGCTCTTACCACACTGTTTTCGTTTGTTACCCTGCCAGTTGAGTTTGATGCCTCCAAGCGGGCCTTGGCCTGGATTGATAAGCGTGGCATCGTGACGACTACGGAGCATGCAATGGCTAAAGATGCCTTATGGTGGGCTGCCATGACATACGTTGTAGCCGCGCTTAGCTCACTGGCCACTTTGCTTTACTACGTCAGCATCTTTATGGGTGGCCGCAGTCGCGACTAACCTTGATGAATTGTGAGCTTCATCAGATTCAGATAGCAAAAAAGCCCCCAGAACGACCGGGGGGCTTTTTTATTTTTTAAGCTAGACATTTGTGCCAGTAGATCGGTTATCAATGTAGCGAAGTGAAGCTCGAATGAGCGTAACTTGCCTGCCGCTGCCGAGTTAGTGATTAACTTTCCACCCTAGTTTCCCACCCAAGCTTTTTACGAATGGATTTTCAGTTCACCGAAGAACAACTGGCCGTACAAGCGGCTGCCCGCGACTTTGCCCAATCCGAACTTTGGGCCGGCGTTATTGAGCGCGACGAACACCAAAAGTTTCCTGCTGAGCAAATCAAGAAGATGGGCGAGCTAGGCTTCATGGGCATGATGGTCAGCCCGGAGTACGGCGGCGGCGGCATGGATACGGTATCGTATGTGCTGGCAATGGAAGAAATTTCGAAAGTAGATGCTTCCTGCTCAGTTATTATGTCGGTGAACAACTCGCTGGTATGCTGGGGCTTAGAAAAGTACGGCACGGAGGAGCAAAAGCAGAAATACCTGCCCCGCCTGACTAGCGGCGAGATCATTGGCGCCTTTTGCCTCTCTGAGCCGGAAGCGGGTTCCGACGCCACCATGCAGCGCACCACCGCCGAGGACATGGGCGACCATTACCTGCTCAACGGGACCAAGAACTGGATAACCAATGGCTCAACGGCTTCCGTGTATCTGGTTATTGCCCAGACCAACCCTGAGCTAAAGCACCGCGGCATCAACGCTCTCATTGTGGAGAAAGATACGCCCGGGTTTGTAGTTGGCCTTAAGGAGAATAAGCTTGGTATTCGGGGCTCCGATACGCACTCCCTCATGTTCACGGACGTGAAAGTGCCCAAGGAAAACCGCATTGGCGAGGATGGATTCGGCTTCAAGTTCGCTATGCATGTGCTGGCTGGGGGGCGTATTGGTATTGCTGCCCAAGCACTAGGTATTGCCTCTGGGGCTTTTGAACTGGCGCTGAAATATTCAAAAGAGCGCAAAGCCTTTGGCGTTGAAATCTCTAAGCATCAGGCTATTCAGTTCAAGCTAGCTGACATGGCTACCAACATCGACGCGGCTCGTCTGCTTTGCCTGCAAGCTGCGCAGGATAAGGATAACCATGTTGACTATGCTAAGTCAGGAGCTATGGCTAAGCTGTTCGCTTCCAAAGTGGCCATGGAAACCACTGTAGAAGCCGTACAGGTGCACGGTGGCTATGGTTTTGTAAAAGAATTCCACGTTGAGCGCTTCATGCGCGACGCCAAAATCACTCAGATTTACGAAGGAACATCCGAGATTCAGAAAATTGTAATCTCGCGGGAATTATTAAAATAAGAAGTTCATAGATTAAAATTTAGATTATTTGCATTAAACCCAGTCAGAAAATGGCTGGGTTTTTCGTTTTTGTGAATTTTTATATGTTGTTTTGCATTGTCTACCTGTAGACAACTGTGCGGCCCCTAGATATCCCTACCCAAAACATCCCCGAATATGGAAGATTACAATAAAGTGATTGAATCGCTTGGTGTACGTTACATCAAGGCGAAGAACCTGGTATTGCAGCAGCCGTTTACGGTGCGCAATTATTATGATGTTGGTAATAATCTGATATTGCTGCACAAAGGCCACATTGCTTTCGGCGACGAGGAGCAAGCAGTGGAAGAAGGCGAAATGCTGTTCATTCCGGGCGGCCGCGCTACCAAAGTGAACTACGGTGGCTCAGGGGGCAAATTGATTACCAACGACGACCTGATCAGCAATAAGGACAAGTTTTTCCACTCCAACTCTGACCTCGACCTCATCGGCGATGCGGAGGAGAGCCACAGCCACGTAAGCTTCGAGGCGAAAGTATTTGACTCGGTCAACTTCTTTGCCTCGCTGGATGTGCCAGCCTTCCTGATCACGAATAACTCCAAGCTGGCTAACCTCGTCATCAAGGTGGTGGAGGAAAGCTTGCAGGAGCTGCCTGGTCGTGAGCGTCTCATCACGATCTACACCGAGAACATTGTGGTGGAAATTGTGCGCTACATCTTGAAAAACAAGATGTTTGTGGAGCAGCTTGCTACCAACAGCACCTACTTCAAGGATCCACGCCTGATCGACCTGTTCAACTACATCAAGGAGAACATCGGTGGCGACTTGTCGAACAAGGTGCTTTCGAGCGTAGCCAATGTGTCGGAAGACTATGTGGGTCAGTACTTCAAGATGTTGACCGGCATCAATCCGCAAGACTACATCGAGTATCAGCGTATGGAGCGTGCTGTGTTCTTGCTCCGCACTACCAAGAAGAGCATCCGCGACATTGGTAAGGAAGTGGGCTACAAGGACACGGCTTATTTCTGCCGTCGTTTCAAGATGATGTTTGGTATTCCAGCTGGTAAGATGCGCCGCCGCGAATCAGCTATGAATATCTAATTTACTGTTTTCAGTATCAAAAAAGCCCCCAGACTAGTCTGGGGGGCTTTTTTGATACTGAAAAGGACCGAATTTCTAGAGCCTTGGCTTAGACGGGATCCAGGACCGCATTAAAGCTTTGAATTACTCCAGACATCTCAGCCAAGAACTGGGGGGCTTTTTCAATCTGATTACCAACCACAATAACGTCGGCACCGGCTTCTAAAGCTGCCTGGGCTTTCTCCGTGGTGTTGATGCCGCCGCCGACGATTACGGGCACCTCCACCGCCTCCCGCACCGCCCGAATCATCGCGGGTGCAACCGGATACATAGCGCCACTGCCTCCATCCAGATACATCAGGCGCAACCCTAGCTGCTCGCCTGCCATAGCCGTGCAAGCCGCAATGCTGGGCTTATCGTGAGGCAGGGGCGTGGTGCCGCTCATGTAGCTGGCGGTGGTCTGGCGGCCAGTATCGACGAGCATGTAGCCAGTGGGCAAAATCTCGAGACTACTGGCCCTCAGCAAAGGAGCCGCTACAACGTGCTGCCCAATCAGGAAATCGGGGTTGCGGCCCGATATAAGCGACAATAGCAAGATGCCATCGGCTTGAGTATCCAGGTGCAGGCTATGACTCGGAAATAGCAGCACGGGCACCGGGCTGTTCCTCTTTATAAAAAAAATGAGCGACGCCTGGTGAGTATTCATCACCAGGCTGCCGCCCACAAAAAAGTAATCAATAGGATGAGTCTCGCTCAGCGCTAGCAAATGCCGACAGCCGGCCTCATCCAGTTGATCAGGATCGAGGAGCACAGCCAGAGATTTCTGGCCGCGCTGGCGGCGGTTGTTAAGCGTTTCATAGAGACTGTTGCGCATCCGCGTCGTCGTGGTGATAAGTAAAGTCGATGTCCTTTGTTTCCGGTTCCATGTGCGTTACCGTCGGATTGTCTGCAAGGTCGGAATTTTTGTTCACTGGCAAATATTCACCGACTTTTTTGGCCACATAGGCCATCAAAACAGCTGTTACCTGGGCCGTCAGCATCTTGCCCGTATCCGACTGCAAAAAGCTGTGCAGCACGGAAGCTATCATGTTGGGCTGTTTGTTGGCAAACTGCTGATTGGCGTCGAACATAGAAACCGGTAAGCGGCGGGCGTCATCATAAGCGAGCGGCGGGAAGGGGTCAGTTTCGGCGGAGGCGTGATATACATCAGGCGCCAGATCGGCCCGACCGGCGGCCGCGTGTTGTTGGCCGCGGTCAAACTGATGTCCGCCACCGAAGCCATAGTCGTCGCCAACGCTCTGGCGACTAGCCTCGTGCACTGCCGGATTGGAAACATAAGACGCCCGATGAGCGTTTTTATTTTGCTTCCTTTCCAGCTTTTCGCGCTTCTTCTGTGCCTTGCGGGCTAAACGGTCGTCCTCAAACTCTTCGTAGCCTTCATCGTCGTCATCGTCCGAGTCGTTGCGGCTGCCTAGCGCTTTAGAAATCAGCCAAATGCCTCCCAGGATACCTGCTCCAATGGCGGCATATTTGCCCACTTCCTGCGTCTTCTCCTTGATGTGGTCAACGTCGCCCAGCAGGGCACGCTCGTATTCGAGCTTCTGGCGCTCCAGAAATTCCTTTTCGTCCTCGAATAACGGGTTGTGTAGCTCTGCCATGAGTTAGTTACGCTTATCAGATTTATAAATCGTGTTGTCCAATGTCTTGTCGGCCAGTCCCTGGAACAGCTTTTTATCGACCCCAACCACAAAGATGATCAGCAGCACCAAGTAAAAGCCAGCTATTATTCCGAAACCCCAATAAGGGCTGTCGAGCACCTCATTGAGGAGCAAGCCGAGAAACACATTGAGAAAAATGAAGAAGAATAGGCCAATTACCGCCATCGTGACACCGTGCGCAGTAGCCACGAAAGCTGTTTTTGCCTTCTCCTGCGCTTCGAGGCGCACCAGATCGAGGCGCGTATCAAGGTAGCCTTTGAGGTTGCCTATCAGGCTGTCATTGGGGGGCGTTTTAGAGTCGTCGTCGAAAGCCATACGGCGGAAGAATAGAATGGAAAGAAAAGTTGTTAGTAGGTCGGAGGCCGGAAAAAGCACCTGATAGCAGGTTTTTCGAGCCAATTGCACATACGAAAAAGGCGGGTTTGTGTCTGAAAATTGAATTACTTTTACCCTATACTGCCGTGTTTTGAGTCAGAATCATTATCAAGTTTTAGGTGTGGGAGCCACGGCGTCGGTCCGCGACATTAAAGCGGCCTACAAGCGCCTAGCCATTCAGTACCATCCCGATAAGCACGGCGGTAGCACCCGATACGAGGAGCATTTTAAAGCCGTAAACGCCGCTTATCGAGTACTTTCTGATGCAGGGCGCAGGGCCGTCTACGACCACCAACTGCGCCGCGCCGCTCAGGCGCAGGAGGCGCAGCGCCAGCAGCAAGCCTACCGTCAGCAGGGCCAGCGCGTATATGGCGTGCCAATGCCCCCCCGCCGGCCCCGATGCGCACGCGCCCCCGGCCGGGTCGGCGGAGCGCCACTACCGTACTATCCCGAAGCGCCGGAAGTTCACGCGCCGCGACTATCTGCTAACAGCCGGGTTCATCGGTCTATTTGTGCTGTTTATATTTTCGGTGAAAGTGACCATGGATCACGTAACGGCTGTGGGAAATTATGATGATGGCCTGCGTGCCTACGCCGAGGGGGAATGGAGCACCGCTCACAGCTTTTTTTCGGAGGCCTTGCACTTCAAGCCCGACTATACGGAGGCATTGCGTCGTCGCGCCGAAATCACGGAGCTGATTTATCATCAGCCGGCCATTGCACAAAATGATTACCGAGCAGCCCTGCCCCACACAAATCACCCCGCCGACCGCGCCTTTATTCTGCACCGCTTAGGCCGTTACGAAGCGCGCCAGCAGCAGCCCGCCCAAGCCGACCGGCTACTGACCCAGGCAGTGACGCTGGACTCCACGCGCGCCGGTGCCTGGATACTGCGGGGCGAAATACGACTGCTCACCCAGCGACAGTTTGATCTTGCGGTCCGCGACCTGAGCACTGGTCTGCGGCAGCGTACCGTGGCGGGCAAGGCCCCCACGCTTTATGCGCTCACCCTGCGGGGCCTAGCCTACTACCGCCTCGGCGACTACACCCGCGCTCAACAGGATTATCAGGTGGTAGCTAAAGCAAACCCCAATAATGGCCAGATTCACTATCTGTTGGGGCGCGTAGCCCAGCGCCAAGGCCAACTTGTGGAAGCATGCGCGGCATTCACGCAGGCGGTACGCTTAGGCTATGGTTTCGCTAATACAGCCCAAAAACAAACCTGTCAATAAAAAACCAGCCCAAAAAAGCCCCCAGCTATCTGATAATAGATTGGGGGCTTTTTGGGCTGGTTTAACCTTTGTCGAAGCGCTTTATAGGTTAATCGGATATGTGGTATTCGTTTCCAGTAAGATCTGCTAATCAATAATGCCAACGCACAAAAGCTTCAATGGCCTCATACTCAGGCAGACCTAGACGGTCGTAAATCTGGGCGGTGGTGCGGTTGCGCTCCTCGGCCCGCTGCCAGAACTCGCGCTGATCAGCACCAGGAAACAGCGGCCGGTCCTTCTGCGACTGATGCTTGAAAATGGCTCGCCGCTTACGCGTCAGCTCCTCCGGACTGATGGGTACTGCCATTTCAATCTGATCAATGTCCCATTCCTGCCAGGCACCGCGGTAAAGCCACACCCAACAATCCTGTAGCCATTCCGCACCTTCCGCTTTGAGGCGCTGCACGGCCTGGAAAATAGCCGACAGGCAAACGCGGTGCGTGCCGTGCGGATCGGATAAGTCGCCGGCGGCATAAATCTGCTGGGGCCTGATTTTATTCAGCAAATCAATAGTAAGCTGAATGTCCTCTTCGCCCAAAGGCTTTTTGCGCACCCGTCCGGTTTCATAAAACGGCAAATCCATGAAGTGCGCGTTCTCGTCGGGCACGCCAGCATACCGGCACGCCGACTTCGCCTCACCGCGCCGAATCAATCCCTTAATCTGCTGTACCTCACTTGAGTCGACCTGACCGGGAGCCTTATTTTGCAGGAAGTCGACCACGCGCCTGTATAAATTCTCGGCAGGCTGCTCATCGAGCCGAAAAGCCTCATCATAATCGGCCACAAACTCGGCAAAACGAATAGCTTCTTCGTCAAATACCGCAATGTTGCCCGACGTCTGGTAGGCTACGTGCACCTCGTGGCCCTGGTCAACCAAGCGCAGCAAGGTGCCGCCCATCGATATTACATCATCATCAGGGTGGGGGCTAAAAATGAGCACCCGCTTCGGAAACGGCTCCGCTCGCTCGGGCGGTGCGAGTCATCGGCGTTAGGTTTGCCCCCGGCCAACCCGTAATGGTGTGCTGCAGCTCATTAAACACCTTAATATTAATACTATACGCCTGCCCCGATTCGGCCAGCAAGCCCGAAAGCCCGTTCTCGTTATAATCCTGGTCCGTGAGCTTGAGAATCGGCTTTTGCAGCTGGCGGGCTAGCCACGTCACGGCCTTGCGCACGAAGGCCGCATCCTGCCAGTTACAGGGCAGATCGGCTAACCACGGCGTTTTCCGGGCGGTCAGCTCAGCTCCGGCAGCCTCATCCAGAACAACGCGCACGTTGGGGTGCTTCTGTAAGTAAGTAGCTGGCACCGAGTCCGTCATGTCGCCTTCTACCATTCGCTTAATCACGGCGGCTTTTCCCTCCCCCAAGCTAGCAATACTATTTCATGGGCTTCCAGAATAGTGCCTACCCCCATAGTTATAGCACGCCGCGGTACGTTTTCTTCTCCGTAAAAGTCGCTGGCCGCATCTGTTCGGGTAATATGGTCGAGCGTGATGAGGCGAGTACGGGAGGCTGCGCCCGAACCGGGCTCATTGAACCCAATATGTCCTGTGCGCCCAATACCCAAAATCTGCAAATCAATACCTCCTGCCTCCCGAATCTGCTCCTCGTAGCGCCGGCAAAATCCTGCTACTTCTTCTACCGGCACTGTGCCATCTGGAATATGCACATTGGCCACCGGAATATCCACGTGGTCAAACAAGTACTCGTGCATGAACCGAACATAGCTTTGTAAGGAGTCCGGCGCCATCGGAAAGTACTCGTCCAGGTTGAACGTGATAACATTCTGAAAACTCAGCCCTTCCTGTTGATGCAATCGCACCAGCTCCTCATAAAGGCGGGTAGGAGTGGAGCCTGTGGCTAATCCAAGTATACAGCTTCGGCCCTCTGCCGCCCTTTGCCGAATCAGCCCGGCTATGTCTTGGGCCACGGCTACGGAAGCCTGTTCTGAATCCGGGTAAACGGTGGTGGGAATTCGTTCGGTGGAGGCACTATGTGAGGTCATAGGGACGAATGAAAAGCCAGTAAAATTTATAACCTATAATTCAGTGTAATTATGAAATTGATGGTTAAATAAAAAATATTAAACATTATCTAATTTTTAAGGCATGAAATAAATTGGGTTATGCAATAGCTTTAATTGAAAAAAAATAACTATTAATTTTGTTTGTCAGATTTTTAATGAAGTTATAACCAATTAAATACTTTATATAGAATCTGGAGATTGAATAGAGTACTCTGATGTTCTTGCTCATTTTTAGAGCCCCTTTGCTTGTGTTAAAGCGGATGACAAATCGCTAAAGTAGAGTGTGTTTGCTAATTTAGCGCAGTATAAAGCGTAGTCTGTGAGCGCTATGCGCTTTAATTCCTTGCGCTTATTTAGTGGTAAGTATTTCTGAATGATATTGATTACTGTTGTAATATCCCGCATATTCTGCCCTGTTTTTATAGACTGCTGGGTTATACTATTATTAGTAAGATATCTGTAATCTGCTAAAGGTTTAGGTGAGTAAGCAACAGGAAAATGCGCTGCTATTCGAGTCCACATTTCCCAATCTTCACCGTAATGAACAGCAAAAAATCCTCCTAACTGTTCATATACTTTCCTTTTTACTACTATAGCAGGAGGTTGAACTCTAATACTAGTGGCCATTTTTAGTAAAAAGTCCTTTACCACTCCAGTTTCCGTTGATAGTGGAGGGTTAGTGAAAGTGCCTTGCTCCGTAATATATCTTATGTGAGTGAAAGCGGCACCGGCTTCGGGGTAGGCAGAAAACAACGTGTCGATTTCCTCATAAAACCCAAGTGCCACCTTATCATCACCATGTAGTATATGTACTCGTTGTCCTATGGAGAGATTTAGACAGCTTTCAAGATTACGTAAGCTTCCAAGATTTCTAGTCTGTTGAAAATATTCAACACGATTCTTGCCTACCTTTTCTACAAGTGCCCTGACATCACCGTCTGTACTGCAGTCGTCAACAACAGCTATTTGCATGAACTCGGGCCCTGGATCTTGGGTGAGCACACTCTCAAGAGTTTCTTGTAAGAATTGCAGACAGTTATAGGTGGGTATCATTACCGACCATAGTGGCCGTTGAACGTGTCTAGGAACAGCTGCAATTATAGGAGGAACGTTGGGTATACGCTCCAATCGAGCTTTCGTGTCTGTAGATGAAATCTTAGCCCCCATAATGCTTATACGCTAAAAACCGTACAATTAGTGTTCACCCCAGTTCTCATTGTATAGGTGAAAAGCTAGTGGATTTCTAGCCGCAAGTTAATTATTTACAGGAAAAATATAAAATTACCGATTTTGACAAGGCATCTTTTGTTTCATTTTATGCCTTTATTCACCTTCAAACTAATACTCTTTTACTGATGAGCAAGCGCGTTAAATTATTGCTATGCAGCTACTTAGCGATACCGTTGTTACTCACTACAGAAAATATCAGGTATAATTTCTTTAGAAATAAAAAACCCTCTCCGCTGTATGCGAAGAGGGTTTTTAGTGGTAACGGTTGGAATCGAACCAACGACACCAGCATTTTCAGTGCTGTGCTCTACCGACTGAGCTACGTTACCAACTTTCCTTTGCCTTTTACGGCTTAGGAGTGGCAAAAGTAGTAAACCAAAAGCAAGCTGCAACACTTACCTTAAAAAAGTTTTTGCCTAAAACCTTAAATTTGTTAGGCATAACGAGTACTTTTCGGTCGAACCCACCACCCAACTGCTTTCCTGTGACTATCGAAAACATTATTTTCCTGCTGATAGCCATTGCGGGCTTCGGCTTGTTTGCCTGGCAAGCGCAAAAGATTCGCGCCAATATCCTTGTCGGCCGCGACCGGGATATGTCGGGCAATATCGGAGACCGGCTGCAAAAAACATTGCTGGTAGCTTTTGGGCAGCAGAAAATGTTCAAGCGCATCACTCCAGCCCTGCTGCACTTAGTAGTGTACGTGGGATTCTTGGTGATAAACATCGAAGTGATCGAAATTGTGATTGATGGTGTGTTTGGTACGCATCGTGTGTTGCAGTTTCTGGGGCCAGTGTACGATGTACTGATGGCCACCAACGAAATTCTGGGGGCGCTGGTAATTCTGGCGGTTATTGCCTTCTGGTGGCGTCGCAACGTGAAGAAAGTTCGGCGCTTCTCGGGGCCTGAAATGCGCGCCTGGCCCCGCATCGACGCCGACATGATTCTCTATATCGAATTAGTGCTGATGGTGGCGCTGTTCGTGATGAACACTTCCGATTTGAAGTGGCATCGTCTGCAAAATCTGGAGATGCCGGGCTCATTTCCGGTCAGTTCGCTGCTATTGGGCATTTTTCCTACTGATTTGAACCTGCTGCACTTCTTGGAGCGTGCGGGTTGGTGGGCGCACATTGTAGGTATCTTGATTTTCCTGAACTACCTGCCCAGCAGCAAGCACTTCCACATTATCATGGCCTTCCCGAATGTATACTACTCGCGGCTGGTGCCGCAGGGGCAGTTCTCGAACGTGGACAGTATTACCCATGAGGTAAAGGCCATGATGGACCCCAGCTACGAGGTGCCCGCCCCACCCGTAGGCCCCGACGGCTCCGCGCTGGCGCCCACTTCCTTTGGCGCCAAAGACGTGGAAGACCTAGCCTGGACCAACCTGCTCAATGCCTACTCCTGCACCGAGTGCGGACGCTGCACAGCTTCCTGCCCGGCCAATATCACCGGTAAGCTGCTGTCGCCGCGTAAGATTATCATGGATACCCGCGACCGGATGGAGGAGAAGTACAACTCTCCGCTGATTTTTCAGCCTAACCAGTACGGTGATGCCAGCAAAGGAACCGAGCGGGTAAAAGTAGAAGTCGACCAGAATACGCTGCTTCGTGGCAAAGTGACGCCGGAGGAGCTATGGGCTTGTACCACCTGCAACGCCTGCGTGGAGTCATGCCCAGTGAATATTAATCCGCTGGAGTCCATCATTGAGATGCGCCGCTTTTTGGTGCTGGAAGAATCGGCTGCGCCGCATTCGTTGAATGTGATGTTCTCTAATATTGAGAATAATGGGGCGCCGTGGGCTTTCTCACCTTCCGACCGCTTCAATTGGGCTGACGACCTGTACTTGGCCGACAAACAAGCTGTAACAGCATAAACCAAAGCGTCATGCGCGTATTGCTGCGCATGCCAAACGATATCAACAATCAACTAAATGGCTGAGCAAATCACCAAGCGTCAAGTTACCGTTCCCGTTATGGCCGATTTGGCCGCCCGCGGCGAGCAGCCCGAAATTCTGTTTTGGGTGGGTTGTGCCGGCGCCTTCGACGACCGCTACAAGCGCGTAACCCGGGCTTTTGTGCGCATTCTGGAGCACGTAGGCATAAAGTACGCTGTATTGGGCATGGAAGAAACCTGCACCGGCGACCCCGCCAAGCGTGCCGGCAACGAGTTCCTGTTTCAGATGCAGGCGATGCAGAATATTACCACCCTGGATGGCTATCAGATTAAGAAGATAGTAACGGCCTGCCCGCACTGCTTCAACACGATAAAGAACGAATATCCGGCGCTGGGGGCAATTATGAGGTGATTCACCACAGCACCTTTCTCCAGCAGCTTATCAACGAAGGCAAGGTGGGCGTAGCTGGCGGTGGCGAGTTCAAAGGCCAGCGCATTACGTTCCATGACTCGTGCTACCTGGGTCGGGCCAACAATATTTACGAAGCTCCCCGCGACGTACTGGCTACCCTCGACGCCGACTTAGTGGAGATGAAACGGAGCCGCGCCAATGGCCTGTGCTGTGGGGCAGGCGGCGCCCAAATGTGGAAAGAAGCCGAGCCTGGCAACAAAGAAGTGAACATTGAGCGCACTGAAGAGGCTCTCTTTACCCTCGACGGCAATGCTCCCGCGCTAGCCCAAACGCGTGGCGTGGAAGATGGCAATGCTGGCGCTACGCCCAGCCCACGGGCCAACACGCGGGGGGCAATTATTGCCGTATCGTGCCCGTTCTGCATGACCATGATGAGCGACGGCGTGAAGAACAAGGAGCGCGAGTCGGATGTGCAAGTTTTCGATTTGGCAGAGTTGATTGCTAGTGCGGAAGGTCTGAACGCATAGCGCCGGGCCGGAAGGCATTTTTGTTTATTCGAAACAGCCTCGTCGGAACTTCCCGGCGAGGCTGTTTCTTTGTAGGAGTAGAGTGTGTATTTCTAAGTTTTCAAGCTATCGTCCATGTTCGTTCCGTTCGAAGAATTGCCCCCCAGTGCCCGCGTTTGGATTTATCAGGCCGACCGACCGCTTACGGACACTGAGCTGGCGGCCGTGGAGCCTGCACTGGCACAGTTTGCGGCGGAGTGGACCAGTCATGGGCGGATGCTGCGCGCTTCGGCCGCCTTTCGGCACGGGCAGTTTTTGGTATTGGGGCTCGATGAAGCGGTTGCCGGTGCAAGTGGCTGCTCCATTGACGCTTCCGTTCGCTTTGTGCGCAGCCTAGAGGAACAACTGGGCCTGAACCTGCTGGAAAAGTCGCACTTGGCTTTTCTGGTTGACGGCCAAGTGCAGCTACTCGACCGGCGTGAGCTGCGCCAGTCAGTCGCTACTGGCCAGCTTCAGCCCGACACGCCTTACTTCGACAATACCATTGCCCAGCATGGCAAGCTAGCGGCCGCGTGGCCTGCGCCTGCCGCCCACACTTGGCTGGCCAAATACTTTCAAACCTCTCCTCAGCGTTAACCTTACGGCTCTATTCCTGCCGAAACTTAGTATTATTGCTAGGCATAACAGCATTGCTGGCCTACGCCAAGCGCCTTACTCTTCCTACCGCCTTCCTTCTATGAAGAATTCTATTATTGTATGGGCTGCCGCCGGATCTGTGGCTGCGCTGGGCCTCAGCGGCTGCGCGACCTCTGAGTCGGGTACGAAAGCTGATAAACGCTTTGCGCGTGGGGAATATGAAACGGCTATTGCCTTATACAAAGCGCAGGCAGAACGCGGCAAAAATGCCCCCCAGAGCAATTTTCGGGTAGGCGAGTCGTATCGTTTGTCCAACCGCATCGAGCAGGCCGAGCTATATTATAAAATGGCCGTGGGAGCGGGGCTGAAAAACGCTGATGCTGGCTTTTATTATGGATTGGCGCTCAAAGCCAATGGTAAGTACGACGAGGCCATTGCCCAGTTTGATGACTACGTAAAGCTGGGCACTAACCGCGCCTTGGCGGCTCGGGCCGAAATAGAGGCCAAAAACACACGGTTGAGCAAAGAGCTGCTGGCGCTAAAAACGCGCGATGAAATTCAGCCTCTTGACCAAATAAACTCCGAGTCGGCCGACTTTAGCGCCACCATGATTCCGGATACCAAGGAAATCGTGTTTGCCTCGGGCCGCGATGGAAAGAAGTACCTCGGCAATGGCGAAGGATTCAACGACTTGTACGCCATTCGCTTCGAAGATGCGGAGAAGATGACCGGCGGCACCGTCCGCAAGCTAGAGCCCATCTTCAACACCGAAGGCACGCACGAAGCCAGCGCTACATATAGCCCCGATGGCAAAATGGTGGTGTTTGCGCGCTCCAACAGCGGCAAGAAAAAGGGTTACCTAAGCGTTGACTTATGGGCTTCTTATTACCGCAGCGGTGCCTGGACCGAGCCCGCGCTCATCAATATCAACGACCGCACCACCGACGACTTCTCGCCCGTTTTCTCCCCCGATGGCGAAACGCTCTACTTCGCCTCCGGCCGTAAAGGCGGCGAAGGCGGCACCGATCTTTACAAAGCGACCATAGCCGCCAATGGCCGTTTCGCGCCCGCCGAAAACTTGGGTCCTGAAATTAATACGCCAGGCAATGAGAGCTTTCCTGCTGTTGCTCCCGATGGCACGCTGTTTTTCTCCTCCGACGGGCACCCCGGCATTGGTAAGCTGGATGTGTTTGTAGTCGATAAAGGCAAAGTGCGCAATCTAGGCGCGCCCTTCAATAGCAGCGGCGACGATTTTGCTCCCTACTTCACGGCGCAGAACGTGGGTGTATTCTCTTCGAACCGGGCAGGTGGCAAGGGCAGCGACGACTTGTACCGCTTCCGCCGCAACACCACCAAGCTCGTCAACTTCTTCGTTGATGGCACTGTGCTAGAGCGCGACGCCAAAACTGGCACTACGAAGCCCGTCGCCTCCGAAAACGTGGAGCTATTTGCCAATGGCAACCGTAAACTTCTGGAAGTCACCACCGATGCTGAAGGTAAATTTAGCTTCAAGCTCGACTCGGCCACGACCTATGCACTGGTGGCTGACCGCCCCGGCTACTTTACGGCCCGGACTTCCGTAACGACGGTAGGCAAGATGCCTGCCCAGGATCAGCTGCCGGATCTAGTGAATGATATTCGGCTGCCCGCGACGCTCACGCTCAATAAGATCGTGAAGAATGTGGCCATTGTAGTCGAGAATATCTTCTACGATTACAACAAAGCCGACATTCGTCCCGATGCCGCAATCGAGTTGGACAAGCTGGTTGAAACGCTGAATGACAATCCCAAAATTACCATTGAGCTAAGCTCCCACACTGACTCGCGCGGTAAAGATGCCTACAACGCCAGCTTATCGCAGCGCCGCGCTCAGTCGGCCGTCGATTATATTATTTCCAAAGGCATTGCGAAAGAGCGCATTACGGCCAAAGGCTATGGCGAAACGCAACCAGTAGTTCGCAACGCTAAAACCGAGGAGCAACACCAGCGCAACCGCCGCACCGAATTTAAAGTGACGCGCATCGAGGAGTAACATTTCGTAGTATAAAAAAAGCCCCCTGCATACATACAGGGGGCTTTTTTGTGTTTAGATGCGTGACCAATCTCTATAGGAATTGTTTTTAGCCAAGCATATAAATGTAAGCAGTAGAGATAGTTAGAAATGGCCTAAATCATAAAGGTCTGATATTTAAAACTCTACTGTTACTGCGAAATCGAATAGGATTTACTATATTCAAAATGGCATAATACTTGGCTTAGAGAAGCTATCGGGAGCGTCCCTGTTGCTCTCACATTCTTCACACATGAAAAAGGCCTTACTTCTGAGCTTCAGTTTGCTGATGCTGTTATCGGCCCAGCTGCGGGCGGCGCCGGTTATTGTCAATTTTGCCTCCGAGCGCGGGGTGCCGTTTCACCTGGTGTTTGATGGGCAGCCGCTGACGCGTGGTGGCGTGCGCCAAGTGTCTATCGACCGGCTTACTCCTGGTTTCCACTGGGCTGAGTTCCGAATTCCGACGCCTTATGGTCGGGCTGTTAACTACCGTACGCGTGTGTTCCTTGATCCGGGCCTGGAGACCAGCTACGTGCTTATTGCCCGTAATGGCTTTGCCCCGGCCTTGCGGAAAGTGGCGGCCGTACCGCTGGGCCTGGGGCGCGGTCCTGGTCGCCGGGCGTATCCTGACGACGTGATTTATGAGGATGACCGCCGGGAGCCGAACGCGCCCATTGACCCTTACGGCTCATATCATTCTGGTCCGGGCACGGCCTATCCCGGCGCTTATCAGGTGATGACACCCCGGGACGTGGATGCCTTAGCGGATGCCCTAGCGTCTCGTTCCTTCGATAGCGATAAGCTGCTGGTGGCGCGCCAAGCCTTAAGCGAAACAGGTATCCGGGCCGATGATTTGCGACACCTGCTCACGCAGTTCGACTTCGATAAAGACAAGCTGGAGTTGGCCAAATATGCGTATCCCGCCGTCGCCGACCGGCAAAATTTCTACCGGGTTTACGATGTGTTTCGCTTTAGCGCCAGTGCTCGTGAGCTGGAAGAGTTTGTAGTGCGCAACCGAGGTCGATAGCTAAGTATCAATGCATAAAAAAGCCCCCAGAGTAGCTGTGGGGGCTTTTTTATGCATTGATACTTAGGTAGGCATTACCGAAGCCGATCCATGCTGCGTACAAGCTGCTCGTCGCGGCGGATGAAGCGATTAGCCAACACATTGAGCAGCAGGGCTAAAGTGGGGAGGTAGAAGCCGGCCTCAAACTCGCCGGGAACTTTGATGTTGAGCAGCTGCTCGCCTACCCCGGAGTAGTAGAAGCCCGCCCCGATAGTAGCCACAATGAGCAGAAAGTTGAGCAAGCCTATCTTAAGCTGGCGGAAACGGTTTTTGAACTGGAAAATTTCGTACACCGCTACTGCCGCCGAAACCAGCGCCAGAATAGCAATAAGATAGGCAGGCGTAGGGGCTGGTGAGCCCGGTTGCGGGTTCGTAAAGGCCAGCTTATATGCCGATAGTACCACTTCCTGCCCGGTCAGCGGGTCAGTTTTGCTCCAGATGGGCAGCACTAATACACTCAGCATGGCCAGAGCCAGCAAAAGAAGGAACACGCTTTGGATTCTTTGTATCATCTTTGTGGTTTGACGGTTCGCGCCGCGTAGCCGAAGCCTACGGGCCGGCAAAAGTAGCCAACAACGACCGTAATAACCGCATTCCAAGCCAATGCTAAGTGCTTATATAGTAGATGCCGTCCGCACCCCTATCGGACGGTTTGGCGGTGCGCTCAGTAGCGTCCGCCCCGATGACCTCGCCGCACACGTATTGCGCGAGCTATTGCGCCGCAATCCAACCTTGGATAAGGCAGCCGTAGAAGACATTATTATTGGTGCCGCCAACCAGGCCGGTGAAGACAACCGCAATGTGGCCCGCATGGCTGGTCTGCTGGCTGGCTTGCCCACTACCGTGCCCGGCAATACCGTCAACCGCCTGTGTGCTTCGGGCTTGCAAAGCATCATTGATGCTTCGCGGGCGGTGCGCTGCGGCGAAGGCGATGTGTACTTGGCCGGTGGCGCCGAAAGCATGACTCGCGCTCCTTTCGTGATGGCCAAGTCAGAAACTGCCTTTGGTCGTGAGCTTACGGCTCATGATACGACCTTGGGCTGGCGTTTTGTGAATCCGAAACTCTCGAAGCTGCATCATCCCTATGCTATGGGTGAAACGGCTGAAAACGTGGCCCGCAAGTACGGTATCACGCGTTTGGAGCAGGATGAGTTCGCCTTTAACTCCCAGCGCAGATATCACCGTGCTAACGAGAAAGGCCGTTTCCGCCGCGAAATCGTGCCCGTATTTGTGCCCAATCCGAAGGGCGACGCTGCTTTGTTCGACACCGATGAGCCGCCACGTTTGTCTACCTTGGAGAAATTAGGTACCCTGAAGCCTGCCTTTCAACCCCAGGAAGGAACCGTAACGGCCGGCAACTCAGCCGGTATCAACGACGGCGCGGCCGGCGTGATAGTGGTGAGCGAGGAAGCCTTACGGCGCTACAACCTCAAGCCCCTGGCCCGGGTGGTAGCCGCTGCCGTAGCCGGCGTAGATCCGGCCTATATGGGTCTCGGACCAGTGCCTGCCAGCCAAAAGGTATTGCAGCGTGCGGGCCTAACCATGAATGATATGGATTTGATTGAGCTGAACGAAGCATTTGCTGCTCAGTCGATTGCCTGCATGCGCGATTTGAATCTGGATCCTGAAAAAGTAAACGTCAACGGCGGCTCTATTGCCATAGGTCATCCGCTCGGCGCTAGTGGTTCGCGCATCACGGCTACGCTGTTGCACGAAATGCAGCGCCGCGAAGGCGTGCGCTATGGACTAGCTACAATGTGCGTAGGTGTAGGACAAGGCGCAGCAGTGATTTACGAGAAGGTCTAATTTGCCCCCCAGCTTTATGTCTGCTGCCCGGCTGCGCCCCACGATGGAATTACCCGTGCATGGGCGCGGCTGCGGCCTTGGCAACTAAGTGACGCCCAATCATTAAGCACGCACGGCAACAGCCGCGCCATCTGGCTGAACCTGCGCGACCGGTTTCCGAACCCCTATACACTTACCGATGCGGAGCACCATCTGCGCTTCGTGCTCAGCCCGGAAGGCATGACCGATGTGCACCTGTGCATTGAGGTAGATGGTGAAGCGGCCGGCAGCATCAGTATATTATTCAAGCAGGACGTCAACCGGCGGTCGGCGGAGATTGGGTACTTCCTAGGTCAGCAGTTCTGGGGGCGAGGCATCACAACGGCGGCGGTAGTAGCGCTGACGGAATACGCGTTTGCCAACTTTGATCTGTGCCGCTTATATGCTGTAGTATTTGCCCCAAACGTTGCCTCCGCCCGCGTACTGCAAAAGGCTGGATATGAACTGGAAGCACGCTTGCACAGGAGCATCACGAAAGATGGCCAAACTATGGACTCTTTGCTGTTTGCGATGGTAAAATAGCGCAAGCAGCAGCTTGTGTACGAATTAAACGGCCCCGTACCGCGCCGTAATTGTTTACACTATACATGCGCTATTTTCTTCATCTGGCCTACGATGGCACCCGTTTTCACGGCTGGCAGGTGCAGCCCAACACGCTTACGGTACAACAGGAACTGGACCGCTGCCTCTCGCAGGTATTGCGCCAGCCCATCTACACGTTGGGTAGTGGCCGCACCGATTCGGGGGTGCACGCAAGCCACCAGGTAGCGCACTTCGACGCCGATTTGCCCCCCAGCCTGGATGAGGCCACAATTTTGTATCGTCTCAACCGCGCGCTGCCGCCTGATATTGCCGTGCGCCGCCTGCACGCAGTGCCCGACAAAGCCCACGCCCGCTTTGATGCCGAAGCCCGCACCTACGAGTACTTCGTGCGCCTCATTCCTGATCCTTTTGGTGTTAATCAGAGCCTATACTTGGACCGGGCTCCGGACGTAGCCGCCATGAATGCCGCCGCTGCCTATCTCGTTGGTTCCCGCGATTTTACCAGTTTCTCGAAAGTGAAAGGCGGCGAAAATCATTATATCTGTGTGTGTTATGAGGCCGGCTGGCACCCTATTCCGGGCGGTTTGGTATTTCGAATTCGGGCCAACCGGTTTGTGCGCGGCATGGTGCGCTTGGTGGTAGGCACGCTGCTGAGTGTGGGCCGGGGCAAGCTAACCCCCGAGGAATTTGGCCACATCCTGCATACGCAAAGCCGTATTGCCGCGAGTGGCGCGGCGGTGGCGAAAGGCTTGTTCTTGAGCAGGGTGGAGTACCCGGTGGAATTGGTTGGAGCGGAAGAGCCTACCGGAATGCCGTACTTTGTGCTGAATTCTTAAGGCTCTTCCTTCGTGGGAATGACGAGCTTGGGGGCAAAAGTGAATGTAAGCCGATGCTGTTTTTGCAACCTCTGAGGCTTATGTGTGGTTACTTCTCCTTAGTACCCTGTATTGATTAAAAAATCCTCTGTGGAGCAAACAACTACCGCCACCAAAACCGGCAACATCTTCGATTGGCAGGTTCTGAGCCGCCTAATGAAGTATGTGCGGCCGTACCGGCGGATATTTTATTTTCTGATTTTCCTGACCGTTGCCACGGCCGCGCTGGGGACTCTACGCCCTTTTCTGATTCAGAAAATGGTGGACCGCAGCATCGAGCAAGGCGACCTGACGGGCGTAAACCAGATGTTTGGGCTGCTGCTGGTGTTGCTGGTGGGTCACACCCTGGTAAGCTATCTGCAAACCTACTTTGGTGGCTGGCTGGGCCAGTATATCGTGCGCGATATCCGGGTTGATTTGTATCAACACATTCTGAATCTGCGTCTTAAGTTCTTTGACCGTACGCCTATTGGGGTGCTGGTAACCCGCAATATTTCCGACGTAGAAACCCTGTCGGATGTGTTTAGTGAAGGCTTGGCGGCCATGATTGGCGACATTCTTCAGTTGCTGTTCATCATGGGCTTCATGTTCTGGATTGATTGGCGCCTGACGCTGGTAAGCCTGTCGGTTATTCCGCCACTGATCATCAGCACCTATGTGTTCAAGGAGAAGGTGAAGCAGTCGTTTCAGGAGGTGCGCACAGCGGTAGCTAACCTGAATTCCTTCGTGCAGGAGCACCTGACGGGCATGAACGTGGTGCAGATATTTAACAACGAGGAGCGCGAGTTCCGGAAGTTCAAAGCCATCAATCAGGAGCACACGCGGGCCAACGTGAGGTCGGTGCTGTATTACTCCATCTACTTTCCGGTGGCCGAAGTGCTGGCCGCTATCGGCGTGGGTTTGCTGGTATGGTACGCCGCGCAGGGGCAGATCGAGGGCACTATTTCAAAGGGCGCGCTCATTGCCTTTATCTTGTATAACGCCCTTTTCTTCAGACCTATCCGGCAAATTGCTGACCGCTTCAATACCTTGCAGCTTGGCTTGGTAAGCACCGACCGTTTGTTGAAGCTGCTGGATAGCAAGGAACTCATTGCCGACACGGGTACGCTGGCGCCGGCCGCCATTCGCGGCGACGTGGCGTTTGAGAAAGTCTGGTTTGCTTACAACGACGAAGAGTACGTGCTGCGCGACATCAGCTTCGATGTAAAAGCCGGTCAGACCATTGCTTTTGTGGGCGCTACGGGCGCCGGCAAAACGTCCATCATCAACCTGCTCAGCCGCTTCTACGAAATCAACAAGGGCACGATCCGCGTTGATGGGCACGATTTGCGCGAGTTCGACCTCAAGGAGTTGCGCCGCCACATTGGAGTCGTATTGCAGGATGTGTTCTTGTTTGCGGGCACCATCGCCGACAACATCACGCTCGGAAACAAGGATATTACCGAAGCTCAGATTTGGGAAGCAGCCGATTTGGTAGGGGCCCGCCGCTTTATTGAGCGCCTGCCGGGCGGCCTGCATTACCCGGTAATGGAGCGCGGCGCCACGCTCTCCGTAGGTCAGCGTCAGCTTATTAGCTTTGTGCGGGCCATGGTGTATCAGCCGCGCATTATTATTCTGGATGAGGCTACTTCTTCGGTGGATAGTGAAACGGAGGAGCTGATTCAAGCAGCTATCGACAAGCTCATGGAAGGCCGCACCTCGCTCGTAATTGCGCACCGCCTCAGCACTATTCAGAAAGCCGACCGCATCATCGTGCTCGACCGGGGTGAAATCAAGGAGTCAGGTACGCACGAAGAATTGCTGCGCCACGGTGGATTTTATCAGCAGCTCCATCAGATGCAGTACAAAGACGTGAGCATGGAGCTGAACAATGAGAAAGCAGATATAGGGAGCAGCGCCCGTACTTCTTAACTCATACCGTACTTTGTTGTCCTCACTTTTAAACACACCATAATGCGTTGGTTCTGGCTTATCAGTTTTGCTCTGGCACTTATTCTGGGCGGCGTTTATGCGTATCTGGGGGGCTTTCGTCAGCCGGAAGTAGCGGTTATAACAACTGCGAAACCCATCTTTTTGGCTGGCCGCTACTACAACGGCCCCGTTCAGGGAGACGAGTTTGGGCCTTTGTTTCGGCAGGCGCAGCAGTACAAGGAGAAAAATCACCTCCAGGGTACACTAGGCAATATCTACTACAACGACCCTGAAGCGGCCGGCGACACGGTGAAAGCCTTTATTGGCCTTATCGTGGCGGATACGGTTTCGCAGAATTTGCCCCCCGGCTACCGCTACAGCACCTTCAGCGGCGGGCAGCGGGTGGTGCAGGCCCGCTTGGATGCCAGCTATATGCTGGCGCCCGGCAAGCTATACAGTGGCATTAAAGAATACGCGAAGCAACACAAGATACCGCTGCGCCAAGTGTACGTGGAGCAATTTCCAGACACCGGGCCTGCGGAAGTGCTGGCGGTTGTGAAGTAGGTAACATAAAAAGCCCCCCAGATAGTCTCTGGGGGCTTTTTGCTTGATAAGCAGTCGTGATTACTGGCGGCCGATGTAATAGGAAGCTCCCAGTGTGAGATTGCTCAAACCAAAATTTGCGGCGAAGCCCGAAATTTTAGCCTCAGTATCATTCTGACCAGTCTGCAAATCTTTAGGCTTAATATGAGTGCGAGTGTAGCCAAGGCTACCCGCAGTCAATTCTAAACCGAGTTTATTAATGGGGAAGAAAACGAATGCTGGAGTAATGCTTACAAAAGCTCCATTGGTTTGATTTCTAGGTGAAGAATAGCCCGGAAAATCAAACTTGGTAGTCGTTGTTTGACGAGACAGTCCAGCTGAGAGTTGGCCATAGAATCCAAAATTCTCAGCTGGCAGATAATAATAGCGCAGAAAAGGTGCGCCACTAAAAGAAGTCGTTTTTGTTGTTCGCTTAACTGCTTCGTCGGGAGCCGGAGAGTAATAAGGGCCGGTTTCTTTACCAGATCCAAAACCAAAGGATAAACCTACGGCAAGGTTCTCAGCTAAAAAGTAACCCACGTTTGGGTTTAAATTCAGATTGCGGGAGGTGAATTCTGTAGTGCTTTGCCCTGCAGAGGTAGCAGATCCGACATATTTGTTTTCAGAATTAGACTGGCTATATCCAACGCTTCCCCCAACTAGGGTAGTACCCTTGCTGATTTGGGCCTGAGCTGTTGAAAAAACTAGAGATAAGAATAATGGCAGAAAAAGATTCTTCTTCATACAGATAGTGAAAAGGAAGTAAAGGGATAAGGTGAGTGGATACCAAGCTGGCAAAGAACGCAACCAACGCTGCATTTTGTATAGAGAATATGAAATAAAGTATAATGCATAAAAAGCCCCCCAGATAGTCTCTGGGGGCTTTTTTATAGTCTTCGATTAAGTCGGGGTGGCAGGATTCGAACCTACGGCCTCGTCGTCCCGAACGACGCGCGCTACCGGGCTGCGCTACACCCCGAGAATGGTACCGCGTGCGGCACCGGACCTTACTTATACGGCCCAAAAAAAGCCTCCGAATCGAAATTCGAAGGCTTTTTTTTAACAGTGAACTGTTTTTGTCGGAGTGGCAGGATTCGAACCTACGACCTCCAGCACCCCATGCTGGCGCGATACCAGGCTACGCTACACCCCGATGGAATCGAGTCGCAAAGATAAGAGACGATTTGGGTTTGGCACAATCTTCGGAAGGATAAAATTTGTGGCCCAAACTGATAAAATGCCCAAGCGTTTCCCAAACCCAAATCGAAAAGTTTGATGAAAGGAAGAAGGCGTTTCTCCGCAAATGGGTTAGCGCCTACTTATCAGTTGAGGCTGAATAGAATGCAGTTGTAAAGAGGAAAATTAGAATAGAAGAATACCAACTGCATTATACTTTTACAGGATATTGGCTTTGTCCCTTTCGTTTCGAATGCATATGAAAAACTTTACTGTATTGCTGGGCTTTGGAATGGTCTTTTTGCTAACGCTGCCCACCCAAGCCCAAACGAAACCCGCTGCGAAGCCCGCTACACCTGCGCCAACCGCGTCGGCCGCCGTTGAGAAGCCTGCTGATGCTGCCGTGCCTGCTGGTGCGCCCTCCCTGATATCTGATAAGATGGATGCCCCGGCTTCCACTTCCGGAGCACTTAAAGTGAGCCTGGATAATAACCCGCTGACCAAGAGCCTGATAGTGCGCACTGACGCCGCAGGCCCTACCCGGGTAGAAATAAACGACGGGGAAGGCCGCCCCGTGCTGACCCGCAATATGATGGTAGGTAATAAGCCCACTGCCCTCGACGTCAGCCGCTTACCCGCCGGCTACTACATTGTGCAATGCACCGCCGGCGAACGAAAAGGCATGCGCAGGGTAATGCTCGGTCAGTAATAGCACCAGCCAACAAAAAAGCCCCCAGAGTCGTCTGGGGGGCTTTTTTGTCTAGTAGCGCCAGCCTTACACTTCTTCCGTCTGCAACTGCCGCTCGTAGAGGGCGCGGTAGAGGCCATTGGCGTCTGCCATCAGGGCGGCGTGCGTGCCGTGCTGCACAATCTGGCCGTCATCAAGCACCAGAATCTCGTCGGCCAGCTTCACGGATGATACCCGGTGGGAGATAATCAGGCTGGTACGGTTGGCCATAATGCGTTGCAGGCTACCCAGAATGGCGTTCTCCGTGTTCGTATCAACGGCCGAAAGCGAATCGTCCAGAATAAGGATTTTGGGCTCCTTCACCAAGGCGCGGGCAATGCTGACGCGCTGTTTTTGCCCCCCAGAAAGCGTAATCCCGCGCTCACCGAGCTTCGTATCGAAGCCCAGCGGAAACTGCACGATGTTCTCGTACACGTTGGCGTCTTTGGCCGCTTGCAGCATTTTTTCTTCCGTCGGGTTTTCGAGGCCGAAGTTGATGTTGTTGCGGATGGAGTCAGAGAACAGAAAAACATCCTGGGGTACGTAACCGATTTGCTCCCGTAGTGAGGTGAGGGCGTAGTCGCGGACGTCGGTGTTATCTACCAGAATGCTGCCGTCGGTGACGTCGTAGAGGCGACAGAGCAGGGCGGCTATGGTGCTTTTGCCCGAGCCCGTATTGCCGATAACCGCCAAGGTCTGGCCGGGCCGAATGCGGAAGCTCACGTTTTTAAGCGCCTGAATACCAGTATCGGGATACGTAAACGACACGTTGTCAAATACAATATCGCCCTGAATGTCGCGCTCTACGTTCTGGCGGGAGATGATATCCGTCTTCTGATTCATAAATTCGTTGATGCGCGCCTGCGACGCTTCGGCCCGTTGCACAAGGCTGCTGGTCCAGCCCAGAGCCGTAACAGGCCAGGTAAGCAGGTTTACATAAATCAGAAATTCAGCAATACTGCCCGTCGTAATCGTGCCCCGAATCACTTCCTGGCCGCCAATCCAGACCGTGATAATCGTGCTTAAGCCCACCAGGAAAAGAATCAGCGGGAAAAACAGGGAATTCACGAAGTTCAGACTCAGCGTTTTCTCGCGGTAATTGTCGCTGGCTACCGTAAACTGCTGGTGCGAGTCTTCTTCGCGTACAAACGACTTCAGCACCCGAATGCCCGAAAAAGCTTCCTGCACAAAAGTGGTCATGCTGGACAGCGAGCGTTGAATCTCGTCGGACTTGCGCTCAATCAGATTGTTGACGTAGAAAATGCTGACCGACAAAATGGGCAGCGGCAGGAGCGTATAAATCGTCAGCTTCACGTTCACCATCAGCATCAGCGGGATGATGAGCACAAACAGAATCACGAGCTGCATAAAGTACATAAGCGCCGGCCCAATGTACATGCGCACACGGCCCACGTCCTCGGAGATGCGCGACATCAGGTCGCCGGTATTATGGCGCCGATAGAAGCTCAGCGGCAGCGACTGATAATGCTGGAAAATCTCGTTCTTCTGGTCGTTCTCCACCCGCCGCGACATCACAATGAGCGTCTGGCGCATGAAGAACAGAAAAATGCCCCGCAGCAAGGCCATAATCACAATGAGCAGACCGTAGAGCAGCACGTTGCGCCCAAACAACTCATACACGCCACTTTGCGCCCGCGTACCGGCAAACAGGTGGTATAAGTCGATGCCTTCATTCACCAGATCGAAGGCGTAGCGCACGATTTGGGCCGGGAAGATTGCCAGCAGCGTGGAGAGCGCCACGAACAGAACGCCGCCCAGGAAATGCCATTTATAGCGGTATAAATACTTATTGGTAGAGGCAAGAGCGCGCACAGGTCGAGGGGTTGGAAAGGGTAAGCGAAGGGAGCCGCTCAGCGGTGTAAGCCCGACGGCTGGGGGGCAAAATCAGAAAAACGGGTTACTTTTGCCCCCAAATTGAGGGCTAATACCAAGCGCCAGCTCAGTAATTCGCCGTACGTCTAACGTTAGTTACGACCACAACGATTCACTACACGGGAGCTTCCGTTCGCCTTCAAAGATACAACAACCGCTTTCCACCCATTTTACCTTCCCACCCACCCATTTTTAATTTTTGTCCCGCATGGTTGAAATCCAGGAGTTGACCGATACCTCGGTCTTCGGTCAGATTGCCGAGCATCAACACGAACAGGTCGTATTCTGCCACGACCACGAAACTGGCCTCAAGGCTATTATCGGTATTCATAACACGGTGCTGGGCCCCGCCCTGGGCGGTACCCGCATGTGGGAGTACGCCTCCGACGCCGATGCTCTAAACGACGTGCTGCGCTTATCGCGCGGTATGACTTATAAAGCTGCCATTTCGGGCCTGAACTTGGGCGGCGGCAAGGCAGTCATTATCGGCGACGCCAAAACGCAAAAAACCGAAGCCCTGCTGCGCAAGTTTGGTCGCTTCGTGAAGAATCTCAACGGCAAGTACATCACGGCCGAAGACGTAGGGATGACGACTAAGGATATGCAGTATATCCGCATGGAAACCAAGCACGTAGCTGGCCTGCCCGAGAGCATGGGCGGCTCCGGCGACCCCTCGCCCGTGACTGCTTTTGGTACCTATATGGGAATGAAAGCTGCTGCTAAGAAGGCCTTCGGTTCTGATAGCCTGGCCGGCAAGCGCATCGCGGTACAAGGCGTGGGCCACGTGGGGGCTATTTATTGGAGCACCTCATTAAGGAGGGCGCCAAAATTGTGCTGACCGACTACTACGAGGACCGCAAGCTGGAAATGGCCGCTAAGTACAATGCCGTAGCCGTAGGCCTCGATGAGATATACGACCAAGAGGTTGACATTTATTCGCCGTGCGCGCTGGGTGCGACCATCAATAATGATACGATTGACCGCCTGAAGTGCCGCGTAATTGCGGGCTGCGCCAACAATCAGCTGCAGGACGAGAACGTGCACGGTCCAGCGTTGGTAGAGCGCGGTATCATTTACGCGCCCGACTTCCTCATCAATGCTGGGGGGCTAATTAACGTTTACTCCGAGGTAATTGGTGGTAGCCGCAAGTCGGCCCTCAGCCAAACCGAAAAAATTTACGACTTCACTACGGAAGTGCTTAACAAGGCTGAACAGGAGGGAACTCACCCCCAGAAAGCCGCCATTCGCCAAGCTGAGCAGCGTATTGCTGCATTAGGCAAGGTAAAATCAACTTATTAATTGTGTTGCGCGTTGTGAGTTGCCTTTTGACAGCTAGCAGAAATGCTTCTCGGCAAACAGGCAACTCACATCTCGTAACAGACACCACACCAGAATGCTCAATCGTCGCTCGCTTCGCATCAAGGTTATGCAGGCCCTATACGCTTACCATCAGGCAGTAGGGTCAGATTTTCTGCTGGCCAATGACCGCATTGCCGAGGAATTTGCCCCCGACCTCACTTCCCCCGAACCGCAGGACCGCAAGGTGCTGCAGGGCCAGCGCAAGCTGGCGGAGGTTATTTTTAAAGAGTGGCACAAGACCAAGGAAACGCCGGAAAAAACCGAAGATGCGGCTGTGAATGAAGCCGTAGCCGATGCCATCAGCTTCTACGAAAAGCAGGTGAAGAAAGAAGGAACCTTCTTTGAGGGCCAAATGCTGCACGCCGCGGAAAGCATTCACGACCAGTACATTCATCTGCTGAACCTGCCCACGGCTTTGCTGCGGGTGATGGAAGACGAGCGCGACCGGGAAGCACGGCGGTTTACACCGTCCAAGGAAGCCCTGCTCGACACTACTCGCTTTGAGCAAAACCAGGTGCTGGAAAAGCTCGTGGGCAACAAGCAGCTGCAGGACCTCACCATTCGGCGCAAGCTGCAGTGGAACGGCGAGCAGGAAATGGAAGCGCTACGCACGGCTTGGCGCCAGGAAATAAAGCAGGATGCTGATTTTCAGGCGTATCTGGCCGCGCCGGGGGGCAATTATGCCGAAGACCAGGAAGCGCTGAAGCATTTCTATAAGACCTTCGTGTTCAAGGAAGGCGCACTGGCTACCCAGCTGGATGAGGCTGACCTGAATTGGGAGGAAAACCGCTCGGTGGTCAAAAACCTGGTGGTCAAAACGGTGAAAATGCTGGACGAGGCCGCCGACGAAAACCTGGAGCTTATGGCGCTTTCAGCCAACTGGGCCGAGGACAAGGAGTTTGCGCAAAGCCTGTATCAGCAGACGCTCGCCGACGATGAGCGCTACGAAAAGCTGATTGCCGAATCGGTGCAGAACTGGGACGTGGAGCGCGTGGCGCAGCTCGACAAGATTGTGCTGAAAATGGCCCTCTGCGAAATGCACCTTTTCCGCAGCATTCCGGTGAAAGTGACCATCAACGAATACATCGAAATCAGCAAGATGTACAGCACGCCCAAAAGCAAGCAGTTCATCAATGGTATTCTGGACAAGCTGGCTCAGGATTTGACGGCTAGCGGTGCTATCCGTAAGTCGGGCCGCGGCTTGCTCGACAATCAGTAGGGAGTAAACCTGCGTAGAAAGAATAGAAAGCCGGAATTTTGCCCCCCGCGGGCCGGACTATATATCCCATTTTGCGTCTTTGCGTACTCATTACTAATTAGCATCTCATCTCACATCTGTTTGTACTCACTTCTCTAAAAAATATGGGTAGCAAAACCACTACCGGCCTTGTGTGCTTCGCGGGCGGTGCCCTTACCGGAGCCGTTTTGGGTCTGCTGTACGCGCCTGAAAAAGGCCGCGAAACCCGCAGCTGGCTTAGTTATCAGCTCGAAAAGTACCGCGAGGTGCTAGCTGATCTTACCGAAAGCTTAGTGACGAGCCGGGTAGATGCCGGTCCTTCGTCAGCCAAGTCAGAAGGCCAGAAAGTAATCCGCGAAGCCAAAGACAAAGCCGAGCAGCTGCTCGGTGACGTTGACCAGCTCATCAACCAAATCAATTCCCGTAAGACGGTTTAATTTTGGAATGGCTAAATGACGGAAGGTTAAATGGCTGATCGTTCGTAATGATTGAACGGTCAGCCATTTAACCTTCCGTCATTTAGCCATTTAGCCATTTAACCATTTATCAATCAGCTTTAATGCACACAATCACCCTTATTCCCGGAGACGGCATCGGGCCCGAAATCACGAAGGCCGTTACGGATATTTTCAGTGCTGCCCAGGTGCCCGTGCAGTGGGAAGAGCAGAACGCCGGCCAAACGACTTTCGACCAGTCGGGCGAGCTTATTCCTCAGGCGTTGCTGAATTCATTGGAGAAAAACCGCGTGGCTTTGAAAGGCCCCATCACTACGCCCGTAGGCAAAGGCTTCCGCAGCATCAACGTATCGTTGCGCCAGAAGTACGACCTCTACCAGAATGTGCGCCCTGCCAAGACCAACGCCGGGATCGTGACGCGTTATGAAGGAATTGACTTGGTGCTGTTTCGTGAAAATACCGAGGGCTTGTACTCGGGCCTGGAAACCTGGGATGAGCGGCTGGGCATTGCCGACTCTACGAATCGCATCACGGTAGCGGGTTCGCGCAAAATCTGCCGTGCGGCTTTTGCTTATGCTGCCAAGCACAACCGCAAGAAGGTGACGCTGGCTCACAAGGCCAACATTATAAAGATGGCGGGTACGCTGATGCTCAACGCCTGCAAAGAGGCAGCGGCGGAGTTTCCGCACATTCAGTTTGAGGACAAGATTATTGATAACATGTGCATGCAGCTGGTTAATAAGCCGGAGCAGTTTGATGTTATCGTGACTACCAATCTTTTCGGTGATATCCTGTCTGACCTTTGTGCTGGCCTTGTAGGTGGCCTGGGCGTAGTAGCTGGTGCCAATATCGGTGACGATATGGCCATATTTGAAGCAGTGCACGGCTCCGCGCCAGACATTGCTGGCCAGGGCAAAGCCAACCCTACGGCTCTGCTTCGCTCCGCTTTGATGATGCTTCACCACCTCGGCGAGCACACCAATGCCGACCGCATCGAAGCCGCTCTGGATGCTACTTTGCTACAAAAGGAAAAATGCACCGGCGACCTGGGGGGCAAAGCCTCAACCAGTGAGTTTGCCCAAGCGGTAATTGATAACTTGAAGTAGAAAAAAGCCCCCCGGCGCCTAATTTTGCGCGCCTTAACAGGATCAATTGGATGCTAAGTGCCGGAACCCAGCACCGCATTCACCTGTTTTAGTTTTTTTGATTGAAAACGAAGAACTTAGGCTGTCCAAATAAGACGGTCTGCTAACAATCTCCATGAAACGTACCCTGATTCCTTCCTTATTCGCCTTTGCCGTGTTGCTGGGCGCTTGCAACAATGACAAGTCCGCTGATGTAGGCACCGCTGGTATGAACGCCGCCGCCACCGCTGCCGATGTAACGGCCAGCCCAGTAGTTGACAACCCCAACGTGGCCAGCGAAACGGAAGCGCCCAACCCGAATGCACCGGTGATGACCTTCGCTGAAACCGAACACAACTTCGGCGACATCAAGCCGGGTGAGGTAGTAAAGCACACCTTTACGTTCACCAACACTGGAAAAAGCCCCCTGCTAATTGAAAATGCAACGGCTTCCTGCGGTTGCACCACTCCCAACTGGACCAAGGAGCCTATTGCTCCCGGCGGCAAAGGCACCATTGATGTGCAGTTTGATAGCCAGGGCAAAACCGGCCTCCAGAACAAGCAAGTATCTATTCGGGCCAATACGCAGCCCACAATCACCCAGATTGCAATTCGTACCAACATCCTGCCTGACGGCCAAAACGGTCCGTTAGCTCAATAAAACGGTAAGCAAGGGCGGCCCACAAGCCGCTCTTGTTATTTTTGCTGACTCGTGCGCAGCCGGCTACTTGGTGGCTTCGGCGTTTTCTCCTTAACCCAACACCTCTCCAATGTTCCTCACGCTTTTATTGCAAGCCCCGGCGGGGGGCATTACCCAGTTTCTGTTTCCGGTGGCTATTGCTGCTGTGGTTTATTTCTTCATGATCCGGCCGCAGCAGAAGCGGGCCGCTACGGCTCGTAAATTCCGCGAGTCGCTGACCAAAGGCGCTACGGTAGTTACCATTGGGGGCCTGCACGGCAAAGTCGTGGATGTGCACGAAGAGTCGGTAATTGTAGAAGTAGACCGGGGCACCCGCCTCAAGTTTGACCGTAGTGCTATTGCGCGGGAGGTAACTCCAGCCGCCAAGGCACCCGTAACAACGCCATAATTGCCTTAACTATACCGCTTTGCCGCTCACTCGTGCTGCCCGTCTGGTTCGCTGGTTCACCAGCCCGTTTTACGGGCAGGAGAGCAGCTACTGGCGGGCAGTTACGGTTTGTTTTATGGCAGCTTCCACGTTTTGGCTGCTGAATGCGCTGAACAAGACCTATTCTACCCGCATTACTTACCCCCTGACCTGGCGCTACGACACAACGCGCTACATACCAGTGCAACCACTGCCCAGCGAAGTAGCTGTAAACGTGACGGGGCGTGGGTGGAAGCTGTTGCGCAAAAGCCTCATGCTGGACGTGAAGCCGGCGGAGGTGCCCATCAGCCGTGTGCCTACGGCTACTCGCTTTGTTACGGGCAGGTCGTTGCGGCCCGCGCTACAGGCTGCGATGGAAGGAATGCAGTTCAATTATATTCTGACCGATACGCTCTGGGTCGAGTTTGATCAGCTGATCACGCGCCGCCTGCCGCTGGGACTCAGCCCGGATATTGATGGCTCCGCTTTGCCCTACGCCGCGCGCTTTGTGCCCGAAAGTATCGCATTCAGAGGCCCAGCCCGCACCGTAAATCGACTGGCCAGCCCTTACCCCGTGCACCTGCCCAAAGCGCCAGCCGGTAGCAGCGACGGCGCTATTATAGTGCCCATCGGTGGCCCAGCCTCAGTTGAAACGAATGTGCAGGAAATTCAGGTGCGGCTGCAGCCGCGCCCCCTGCTAACGGTGCCTGTGCAGGTGGTGCCTGAGCTGAACAATTTTCCGGTGGGAGAGAAGTTTGGGTTTTCCCCCGCTACCATAACCGTGGAAGTGCAGTGCTTCCCAGAAGACACTGCTCGCTTAAACCTGCAGGAACTGCGTGTAATGCTGAACTACCGCAAGTTAACTGCCCCCGATTCCAGCCTGGAACCCATGCTTGTACAAGCCCCTGCATTAGCCCGTGGTACCCTTATCAAAACGCCCGCCGTGCGGGTTTCACGGGTTCAATGAGTATGCTGCGGATTGGGATTACTGGTGGTATTGGATCGGGGAAAAGTATAGTATGCCGGTTATTTCAGCTGCTGGGCGCGCCGGTTTACGATTCCGACTATCGGGCCAAATGGATCATGGCCAATGACTTGAGTCTGCGGGCAGAGCTAGTAGCCACATTTGGCCCCCAGACGTTTAGCGACGCGGGCCAGCTGGACAGGCCTTATCTGGCCCGCGTCGCCTTCTCCGACCCCACACAGCTAGCTCTGCTCAACGCCCTAGTGCATCCGCACGTGGGCCGCGACTTTGAAACCTGGGCCGCGGCGCAGCAGCAGGCGGGGCACGTATACTCGCTGAAGGAAGCGGCCTTGCTTTTTGAGTCGGGCGCGTATCGGCAGCTCGACCGTATCATCACGGTTTTTGCCCCCCAGACCGTGCGGCAGGCCCGGGTATTACGCCGCGACCCCCACCGCACGGCTGCGGATATTCTGGCTATTGTCGGCAAGCAAATGAGCGAGGAAGAAAAGGTGCAGCGCGCCGATTACGTCGTGCATAATGATGATCAGCATCTGCTTATACCGCAGGTGTTGGCGCTCGATACGCTGTTTCGACAGCAGGCTTAGCGCTCTGCTACCTGATTATCGCGCTGCGCTCGAAGCGCCGGGTCGGGTCGAAAAGCTTGCGGTACGTAACGTGCGTTTTGGAAATGCGGGCCCCAATGGCGCGGGTAAGAGCCAACATGCGGGGGTTAAAGTCGCCGATCCAGTTCATCTCAATCTCGGTGTACCCGGCCGCTACAAGTGCCTCCTGAGCATGTACCAGCATCGCCGACTCGACGCCCTTGCCTTGGTGAGCAGGCACAACCCCAAAGATAACCCCAAACATCTTGCGCGGCTGCCGGCGTTCGTAGCGCCACTTCTCCCACACAAACCGAATTTTGCCCCCCAGATTTAGCCGTGGCCCCACGTGCTTAAAAATCTGGTTCAGCTCGGGCAGGCTCACAAAAAAAGCCACGGGCTCACCCTCGTGATAGGCAAACCAAAGCAGGCGCGTATCCATTACAGGCCGCATTTGGCGCACTAGCTGGTGTGCTTTGTCCAGCGTCATCGGGTTGATGCCCGAATGATTGGCCCACGCCAGGTTGTACACGTGGTGAAAATCCCTGGCCATCTGGTCGGCGGAACGGCCCGCGGAGTGAGCAAATGTGTAGTCCGGCTCTTCCTGTGCGTAGCGCTCGGCGGTGCGTGCAAAGCTTGGGTGCAGAGGCTCAGCTACTTCCCGATGGCAGGTGTACTGCTTGAAATATACCTGAAAGCCGTAGTGCTCAAAAAGCTGCTGATAGTAAGGCGGATGATAAAACATCCCATAGTTGGGCTCCGTGAAGCCCGAAACCAGCAAGCCCCAAAACCGGTCGCGCTCCCCGAAGTTAATCGGCCCATCCATCGCTTCCATTCCCCGTGCCATCAGCCATTCCTGGGCAATGCTGAATAGCTGGTTGGCTGCGGCCTGATCATTAATACACTCAAAAAAGCCGATTCCCCCGGTTGCTAAGGTAGTGTCGGCGTGCGCGGTAAGCTCATTCACAAAGGCAGCGATGCGGCCAATAGCCGAGCCTTGCGCATCGGTCAGAACCCAGCGGGTGGCGGTGCCATGCTGAAAGTTGGGATTGCGCCGTGGGTCGAATGCGGCCTCAATATCGTTGTCTATAGGCGAAATCCAGTTGGGATGGTTTCGGTAGATACGGGCAGGCAGCTCCAGGAATTGCCGCCGGTGCCGGGCAGTAGAAACTTCAAGCAGTGACATCACGAATTATGAAACGACACCAAGCAGGCGAGCGGTATAGTATAGAAAGGTTAAATCGCCGAAGCGCAACCACCCCGCTTACTTGCCGGAGCGTTGAAAAACAGACAGGATGCGCACACCATTAACCCGAATAGTATGCACTTCCCGCCCGGTAGTGTCGGGGAAGGGCTGCGTCCGATAACGGTAATTAGTGAGGATATAATCGGCGTTTGGGTGGTTCGTAAAGCGTAAGCGGGCTCGGTCGGTGGGGGGCAAAATTAGCGAGTTTGTATAAACCAGGTGGCCACTGGGCCAGGGCGAGTACACGCTGATTGTGGGTGCCAGGTCGTGAGCAAGCACCCACTCAAGCCCTTGGCGGTAGGAGAGGCCCCAGTAGTCGAGGTCGAAGTTGCGCTGGGCAAAGCTGGGGGCAAAATACTGAAATACGTCTGCTGGTGCGGGTGGTCGCGGGCTATGCGCCAGGCCGCGTGTATCATTCCACCCCCAACAAGCAGAATAGCACTTATAGCTACCGGACGCCATGGGGGCCGCTGCCGCGCCACTGTAGCGAGCGTATGTACGCCACGCACTGTTAGTAGCACCAGCGCCGGATAAATGAAGTATAAGTGCCGCCAGCCATCATACACTACCGGGCGCAATCCGATAACCAGCAGCACGGGCACCAGCAGCCAGCTAATGAAAAGCAGATCGAGGCGCCCGGCAAACGTGCTCAGACTTGCTCGCCCCCGCTGACTTATCTCCCACATCCAGGCACCCACTCCGGCTAAGGCAGTAAGTATGTAAGGCAAAGGCGTTGTGATGATTATCCATACCGGGATATAATGCCAAGGAAGCTGCGTACCCCGCAATACTTGCCCAAAGTATACCACCCGCCCCTCCCAAGGATATTGGCTGATTCGCTGCGTAGCCGCTAAAAGTTCTTGCCAGGGCAATGCCCACAAGTAGGGCCACCCGAGCACCGTAAACACCAACGCGGCCACACTGTAAATTCCGCCCACCCGCAGCAGGTGGCTGCGCTCAACGCGCGGGCGGTAGCGGGCTTCCAGGCTCAGCATTAATAGTGTAACGAGCACCACCAGCAAGCCCTGCACGCGTACATCCACTGCCAGCGCCGTAGTGAGCCCATGCACCACTGCCCGGCCAAGAGTAGGGCGCTGCAACAGGCGCGTGAGTGTATAAACAGCCAGCGTGAACAGAGCCATATACACGATGTCCTTGCCATTATAGAATGCTTCAGCAAAGAATCGGGGCGAGAGTACCAGGAGCAGTGCAGCCAACAATCCCCAGCGCCAACTCTCAAATCGTTGCTTCGCCAGTTGATACAGAGCCCAAATCCCAAGCACGAAAACGAGAAAGACGCAAGCGTGACGAAGACGATAGAAGGCTTGCGAATCGCCGTGGGTAAAAACAAAGCTGAGCAGGGCCAACGGCAGCTCGAAAGCCACGCCATGATCTGCATCGGCAAAGTTCTGGATATCAGGAATCAGGTGGCTGCTGGGTTGGCGGGCTACCAACTCGGGAGCCACCAGCTGGGCCAGGTACTTGGCACTCACCAGTCCGTTCAGGTGGTTGTTCGGCTCGTCCCACGATACGCCGTAATCATCATGCAGCCAAAGACCCAGGCCAAGCAGTATCGCAAAAAAGCCCCCCACAATCCATTGGCTGCTCGACGTAAAGAACCGGAAACGAAACAGATCGGGCATAAACAGGACTACTGTGGCGGCGCAAGTTAATAGCTAACCATGCAAGAGTTATGAAGCCACTTGTTTTTGAAAGGCTACATAACGGTCACAAAAAAGCCCCCAGATGTTCTCTGGGGGGCTTTTTTGTGACCGTTATGTAGCCTTAAATAGACCCATAAGTAACGGTACGAACAGTCGTTGCGCCGTTGCTGGTCGATGTTTGCTTAACAGTCATAGTAGAGGACGTTAAATCAGCCGGACCGCTGAGCGTGGAGGGGAAATTAGGGCATAAGCACGGTTCAGTAAAGGTGATGACCGTGCGGTCAGCGTTCCAACTCCAGCTGCCCTTTGCCGACTGCGGATCAGCGGCAGCGCATTTGCTAGGGCCTTCATTTATCTCCAGTTCGCCATTATCGTTGAAGCGGATGAAATCATCCTTGCCACAAGCTTGTAATGCCGCATAATTGTCAACGGTGGTAGTAGCGCCGGCACTAGTGGTTGTTACACTAACATCGGCCGTTGCCCGCCAGTCTTTATTAACCAACAGAGTAGTCTTCGGATCTGTTGCTTCTGGCTCATTCTCTTCGCTACAAGCAGTGAAAGTGACAGCCAACAATAGGGAAAGGCTAAAGGTGAGTAAGTGTTTCATAATTCAAAAACGGTAAGGAGAGATGATTTTGCTTGTACTGCGATGTAGTAGCTGCAAAGACAAGCTGAATACGCTATACGCCTCGGTAGGTTACTTTATTATAAAGATCCCACTAAAACGAATAAAAATATTGATTTTTTGCGGGTTTAATCGATCATCTCTCCCCGACCTTAAAAAGGCAAAACAAAAAAAGGACAGCCGTTACCGACTGTCCTTTTGGTGGGAGATACTGGGTTCGAACCAGTGACCCTCTGCTTGTAAGGCAGATGCTCTGAACCAGCTGAGCTAATCTCCCTTTGTTCCCGTTTGGGATGGCAAATATGGCAGGTCATTTTCGAATACGCAAAAAAAACCGCGACCTTCGGGATATTATTTTCAGTGAGGGAGACCAGAAAACCTCTCAACTGTTTCACTACCAGAAAACTTCGGTTGTTGATTCGCTTAAAAAAGTTTTTTCTGTACTCGTTGCTGGGGGGCATTTTGCTGCTGTTGGGGAGCATTTTGGGAATCTGGCTGGGGGAGGAGCGCATCATTGCGCTGTTTGTGCGGGAGGCAAACCGGCACTTGCGCACGCCCGTGCAAGTAGGTAAAATTGACCTTTCGTTAATCGACCAGTTCCCGCGAGTGTCCGTAACGCTGCAAAATGTAGTGGTGGGGGGCTCTTTTCCTCAAGATACCGTGGCGTTGGCCCGCGCCCGTCGCTTGTACTGCGCGTTTGACATTTGGGACCTTGTAGCCGGCCGCTACCGCGTCCGTGCCGTGACCTTGGACTCCGCAACGGTTCAGGTGCGCTACGACGCGCAGAGTCAACCGAATTGGGATGTGTTTCGCTCCGACTCGTCGGATGCTTCTGATGATAAGCCCTTCGCTTTTGACCTGGAGCGGATCGTGCTGCGCCGCGTGCTGGTAATATATGACGATGTAGCTCGGCGCCAACGACATACTATTCGGGCCCACGACTTGCGGGCGGGCCTTTCAGTGACCGATGAGCTGATTGATGTTCAAGCCGACGGGAAGGCGCGCATCGAAGCCATAGAGCTGGGTCAGGATAAATACTTCCGGCAGAAGGAATTGACCCTCAAAACGCTGATAGCCATTGACCGGCCTGGCCGGCGGGTTACCATTCAGCCCTCCGATTTGCACATTGGGCCCGCTACGTATAGTGTGTCGGGCACGGTAGGGTATGGGGGCGAAACGCAGCTAGATTTACGCTTGGAAGGTCGGCAGACCGATATACAATCGGTAGTGGCGCTGCTGCCGCCGCGCCTTGCGGGCAACCTGAGCGGTTACCGCAGTCGGGGGGAGGTGTACTTTCGAGGTACGGTGCGCGGAACGATGTCTGCTTACAGCAATCCGCGAGTAGACGTGCAGTTTGGCTGCCGCGATGCTTCCTTCTATCACCCGGAGTACCGCGAAACCGTGGAGCATGTTTATCTGACGGGCACTTTTGATAATGGAAACCAGCGTTCACTGCGCACCTCTACATTGGCTTTGCGGCAGGTGCGCGGCACGCTGCACGGGCGGGCGCTGGGGGCAATTTGCGCTATCATAACTTCGATGATCCTACGGTTCAGCTCGACCTGCGGGCGGACCTTGACGTGGCCCGTGCGCTGCGCTTCTATCCGGTAGCGGCCGTGCGTCAGGCCAGTGGTGATGCGCGTTTGGCAATGCGCTTCAACGGCAACCTGCGGGCCTTTCGGGCCCAGCCTGCCGCTGCGGCGGTGCAATCCAGCGGCGACCTGACGCTGCGGGGGGTGAGCTTGCGTCTACGCGATTTTGGGCAGCCGTTTACGGGGCTCAGCGGCAACTTTATTCTACGTCGCAACGATGTGGCCGTCAGTGATTTTAAAGGCCGGATTGGTCGTTCTGACTTTCAAATCAATGGTCTGTTCAAGAATGCGCTGGGCTGGCTGCTGCTGCCCCGCCAACAGCTACTAGTGGAGGCTGATGTGGAGTCGCGGCTGCTGGATTTTGACCAATTGCTGAGTGCCCAATTAGCGGATGCTGCTCTGCAAAAAAGCCCCCCAAAGGGCAAAAAGCATGGCCGGCAGTCAGAATACGAGTTTCATGTAGCGCCCAATCTGGCGTTGGATGTGCAGGCTAGCGTAAGCCGGGTGCAGTTTCGGCGGTTTCGGGGGCGCAATTTGAATGGCACGATACGGCTGCGCGACCAGGTTATTTCCTCGCCCACGCTGAGTGTAGCGGCCGCTGGGGGCCAAGCCAGTATTAGGGGGAGCATCGATGCGCGCCAGCCCGATCTGCTGAAGGTGCACACCACCATGGCCTGCTCGCAGCTGCCCCTCGACAGCTTATTTTACGTGTTTGAGGACTTTGGCCAGAAGTTTATCACGGCTCGCCACCTGCGCGGGCGCCTCACGGCCTCAGGTGAGTCGGACCTGTATTTCGACCGCCGCCTTACGCCCCTCACCGACCGTATGGAAGCCGAAGTAAGAGCAACGGTGCGCAATGGGGAGCTCAATAACTTCGAGCCGTTGCAGAAGCTTTCCATGATAGCGCGTCGGGAACAGCTGCGGCATTTGCGCTTCGCAGAGCTTACCAACAACTTTTATATTCAGAGCCGGACCGTATACATGCCGGAAATGGAAATTCGCTCCAATGTGCGCACGGCTTCCATTATTCGCGTTACGGGTACCCATACCTTCGACCAGCAGATGGATTATCATCTCTCCATTCCGGTGTTGCCGGGGCTGCTGCATCGGGCTTCGATGGGAGGGAGTGGCACCACTGGCCCTAACCTGCTGCTGGCTATTCAGGGAGACGAGAACGATTTCAAGGTGAGCTACGATCGGGCGCGGGCGCAGGCCAACCGGGCCGCCGCAACGCCCCCCAGCAGTGGTCCGCGGCCTACTCTGGGTGATTTACTGAATAATCCGGCCGCTGCTCCCGACCCGGCCGCGCTGCCTGCTGAGGCGCGCAAGCCATTCGAGCTAAAAAAGCCCCCCAAGAAGCCCGCGCAGCCGCAACCAGACGAGTATTTCGATTTCTAAGGTTTCGAGCCTTTTTCATAAGGCCGTAAAAGCGCTTGTAATACAGTGTCTTGCCTTATGCAACAGTTGAGCATCAACATTTCCGGGTGGTGTGCGTTAAGGAGAACGGTATTTCCTTTCCTCCCAACCTCAACCGCTATGGACAACAGCACGCAAGTATTACAGAACTATTCCGAACAGGAAAAAACCGCTTACCTCAGCGTAATCGCCAGCCTAGCCTCAGCTGACCGCCAAGCTTCAGACGCCGAAATCGAGTTTTTGCAGCAGCTCTCTCAGGCTGCCGGTCTTTCTGGCGCTGCCACTCAGCAGGTAGTGAGCGCCGCTCAGGATGCTAATAATAGCACCGTGCAACAGAACCTGGACGCACTAAAAGGCAGTGAGCTCCGCTTTTCTCTGGTAACCGACCTGATCAGCTTTGCCCGCGCCGATGGAGCTTATTCCAACGACGAAGAGGCCATGGTTAACAAAATTTCCACGTACCTCGGCATCAATCAGCAGCAGCAGCACACGCTGGAGCAAGTAGTTGACCAAGCCGAAAAAGTGCCCCACGATGCTAATGACCCCGCTAAGCAAAGCTTCTTCGGCGGCATTACTGATAAGCTCGAAAGCGCCGGCATCCCCAAAGGCGCCCTGATGGGTGGCCTGCTGGGCGTAGTGGCCCCGATGGTACTGTCGCGCGTAATGGGTGGCGGCAACCGTGGTGGCATGATGGGTAGCGGTGGTATGGGCGGCCTGATGGGCGGTAGCACCATGGGTGGCCTGATGGGCGGCATGGGTGGAAGCGGCATGGGCGGCCTGTTGGGCGGTCTGCTCGGCGGCGGCTTACTGGGTAGCGTGATGGGCGGTGGCGGTCAGCAGCTGCCTCAGCGGGGCTCACACGTGGGCAGCGGCGGCTTAGGCTCACTCACGTCTATCCTGGGCGGGTTGGGCGGACGTCCTAACTCAGCACCGCGCTCCGCCGGTGGTGGCGGGCTTGGCAGCCTCCTCGGCGGTGGTGGCAGCATGGGTGGCCTACTCGGCGGCCTGCTCGGTGGTCGCTAGAGCCAACGTTATATATTTTCACAAAAAGCCCCCTAGACTAATTCTGGGGGGCTTTTTTGTGGTCTTAAAATAAAAACGGTTATTTGCCCAGAATGGGCTGCTCCACTGATTCGAGGCCATGCAGCCGGTCGATGGGCGATTGAGCGGTGGCCAGCATATTAGCAAACTTGCCACCGTGACGCTCCACGGCCTCCACAATAGCGTAGTTCAACTCCTCTTTCACCGCCAGAAACTCATCGTAGTTATTCGTTTCGACGAAGTACTGCACGGCGGCTTCCTTAGCAGTAGGAGTGAGGGCCGTAAACTGCAACTGCACCTCGGTGGTCGTGAGCGGGTGCGCCCGGATGGTGGCAGTGGCATCGGCGATAATGCGGCGAAGCTGGTCGCTAGTCGTTTCGTGGCTGATGGTGAGCGTGAAATTGACGCGCCGAGCGGTGCGCAGAGACAGGTTATCCAACGGCTTGTCAATCATCGACTTATTAGGAACTGTGACGTAGCTTTTCTCTACCGTGCGCAGCCGCGTGCTGCGGAAACCCACCTTCTCGACGGTGCCGGTTACGCCACCTACCGTCACCAGGTCGCCAACGTTGAAGGGCCGGTCAAGGAAGATGGTGAAAGATGCTATGAGGTTTTCGAGGCTTTCCTTGGCCGCAAAAGCCACTGCCAGGCCACCAATGCCCAGACCACCGATTAGGGCCGTCACGTTCACGCCAAAGCCTTTGCCGAGGATAATCAGAAAGGCAATAATCATCACAAACACCTTCAGCAGATCTTTGGCAAAAGGAATCAGCTGGTTATTCAGCCGGGAAGGCAAAAGCTCGGCTCGGCGGCTGAACACCAGCACGAAAAAGTCGATGAGCCGCAGAACGACCCAGCAAATGGCTGTGATGAAGCCAATCTGGTATATCCGAAAAACAATCAGCTCTAACCAGTGCTCACTTTTATCCAGATCGGAGTTGCGAACCGGATAATCAAGCACTTTGAAGGCCAGAAAAACGGTGAGTAGAAATACGACCACTGCAATAGGCTTGATGAGCAAAGCCTGAAATTGCTTCTCGCTAACGCCCTCCGTTTGCTTGCGCAGAATGCGAAATAGCAAGTGCGACAAAAAGCGCGATAGTAAGGTTTTGAAAGCATACCCCACCAGCAGAATAGCCCCGCACACGAGGTAAGTGCCGACGTTGTTGCCAAAGAAGCGGTACTGAAGAAATTCGTTGACAGTCATTGTGTTATAAAATATGATTGCCTTGTTTAAAGAACAATCAACAAACTATACCAGCTCCCGCAGAGCCATCTCAAACGACTTCTGAGCCAGCCCCGTACGGTCGTCGCCCTGCAGGCGAGTGCGCTCCAAAGCCCGACGAATAACGCGTGACGTATCGCCGAAAATGGCTTGGTCGGTAATTTCGGCGTTGGTTTCCATCAAGTACGCGAATACCCGAGCCATCCCGCAGTTGGCAATAAAATCGGGAATGATGGAGGTGTGTTGGTCGGCATACTCGCCGGTTGGTCCAAAGAAGATCTCCGGATCCTGAAACGGTACATTGGCTCCGCAGGAAATCACTTCCAGGCCACCCGCCAGCATTTGCTCTACCTGATCCCGCGTAACCAGGCGCGACGAGGCGGCAGGAATAAATATTTCGGCCCCTGAGGACCAAATGCGCTGGCTTATTTCCTCAAACGAGAGTAAGCCGCTGGCAATAAGCGTGTTAGTTTTTCTGTCAAGAAATAACTGCCGAATTTCTTCCAGCGAAAACCCATTTTCATTGAGCATGCCGCCGGCCCGGTCGATGATGCCCGTAATGCGCACGCCCTGGCTTGCCAAGTAGTAGGCGGCGGCGGCGCCTACATTACCCCAGCCCTGAATGAGGGCGCGCTTACCCACTAGTTCTCCACCCCAAAGCTCATAGTAGTGGCGCACGGCCTCCGCCACGCCGTAGCCAGTGATAAGGTCGGCCACGGTGTACTTGCGGCTCAGGCTGGGCGTGAATGTCGCATCTTCAATCACCTTAACTACCCCTTGGCGCAACTGCCCCAGCTTCTGAATCTTCTGCGGCTCAGTGGCGCGGTAATGACCGTTTACAATGCCCTCCTGCGGGTGCCACAGGCCATAGTCCTCGGTAATAGGAATCACATCGTGAATTTCGTCTACGTTCAGGTCGCCGCCGGTACCGTAATAACTTTTGAGTAGCGGGATAACGGCTTTATACCAGCGTTCCAGCACGCCGCGCTTGCGCGGGTCATGCGGGTTGAAGTTGATGCCCGATTTTGCCCCCCGATGGCTGGCCCCGACACCGTGAACTTTACTTCCATGGTCTTGGCCAAACTCTCTACCTCGCGCTTGTCTAAGCCTTGGCGCATGCGGGTGCCGCCACCGGCTGCCCCGCCTCGCAGAGAGTTAATGACGACCCAACCTTCGGCCTCCGTTTCGGCATCCTTCCATTCAAAAACTATTTCGGGACGCTTATTTTCAAATTGGGCCAGCAGGTCTTTCATTATAAATACAAGAAAATTGATAGAGTGAAAAAAGTCGTGCAAAGGTAAGTAGACCCATGCTAGCGGTCAGGAATAAGCCTTTATAACAAAATTTTTTGTGAGCAAAACCACAGTAAACGCTGTCAGAATCAAATCTTTTCAGCGCTATGTTCGTTTCAAAGGAACTTTGCAGGTATAGAATATCGTATGATCCTTATTCTCTCCCTAAGTTTTCCACCTTTGTACTAGTATATGAAACCACTGCTGGCGCGCGTAGAATCGAAGAAAGTAGACAAGGCTGCCGCAATGCTGAAAGTGTTGGCCCACCCTAAACGCCTCGCAATCGTGGATCTGCTGGGTAAGGAGGACAAGATGACCGTAACGGAGATCTACCGTTCGCTCGACTTGCCCCAAGCCATTGCTTCTCAGCATCTTATCACTCTGAAAGACCGCGGTATCCTGTCGTCATTCAAAGTTGGTACTAAGATCTACTACTCCCTGTCCATTCCTAAGCTGCTCGATGTGATCGACTCACTCGAGGATTGCTGCGAATCTATGTAATCACCTGTTTCGCTCACGAAACCAAACGAAAAAAGACCGCTGATAGCGGTCTTTTTTCGTTTGGTGCCAACACCAGGCAAAGGCTTGGGCAATCGTTTTGGTGTAGCGCGTAGCTTCCGCGTCGCGGATAGCTGAACGACTCGCGTGGGGGGCTTTTTTTAACAACTAAACAACGATACGCGGTGCGGAAGCTATGCCGTAGTAGGCTGGTTTTCTAAGTCGAAGAGTTCGGTGATGATATCAATCACCTGATCGGCTTCGCCGCGCTTGCAGGCAGCTTTTAGCTGGAGCACCGGCTGCTTCAGAAACTTCTGCATCAAGGAACGGGTAATTTCGTCCATGCGCTTGGCTTCCTCGGGGGCCAATTTCTTCTGGTAGCGGTCCATTTCTTCCTGCCGAATCTGCTCTAGGGCATTCTTCAGCTTCTGAATGGTAGGCGACACCAGCATTTCCTTGGTCCAGTCGGAAAGGCTGGCAATGCTTTCAGCAATAATAGCGCGTACCTGTGGCACAGCAGCCAAGCGCCGCTCTAGCGCCGCGCTAGCCTTGCTATGGATAGCGTCGATGTTATATACCAGCACACCGGGCACGTTTTCTACTTCGGCCTCCACGCTGCGGGGCACCGAGAGGTCGATGAAAAACTTGTAGTTCAGTACGTCGAGGCGCGCCACCATATCGGTGGTGAAGAAGGGCGAGTCGCGGTTGATAGAGGAAATAACCACGTCGGCGTCTTTCAGGCCCGTTACCAAGTCCTCAAAGTCAAGTACACGCAGACCACACTCGAGAGCTAGCTCTTCGGCCTTAGTACGGGTCCGGTTGCATATGCTGACATTGGTGAAGAGGCTACTGTCGCCGAGGTGGCGGCATACATCAGCTCCAATTTCACCTAAGCCCACCACCAGAATGCGCGGGTTGGCTACATCGGCGGTTAGCTCTTCCACTAGTTCCAACGTGGCGTAAGAAGTAGACGCTGCCCCATCACGGAAGCTGGTCTCTTGCTGTACGCGCTTATTGGTGAAGAAGATAGTGTGCATAAGGCGGTGCAAAAACGGGCCCGCGGCGTCCGCATCGGCGGCCCACTGGTAAGCGTTCTTTACCTGATTGCTGATTTGCAAGTCGCCTACTACTTGAGCATCAAGTCCCATCGCTACCTCAAAAAGGTGCAGAACAGCTGTCTCGTAGGTGTCAAGCACATCGAAGTACGACGCATAGGCATGGCTCTCGGGCAAACCCTTGAGATGACCTAAAGCCGTAATGATGGCCGTGCTCTGGTCGTGGTCGGCGGCGTAGTATACCTCCGTTCGGTTGCAGGTGCTAAGCACGAGCAGGTCGCTGAGACCCAAATCGTGATGGAGCGTATGTAGGAAGCGGCGGCAAGCAGCCTCGTCTAATGCAATAAGCTCCCGAATTGCTAGGGGCGCTTTCTTGAAAGACAGGCTGACAGCCTTGAATGGGTGGAGCATAGCTGGTGCTAGTGCGAGAATCAGGGGGCAAAAATACGGCGGAAATCGCTAGTGTGAAAACAGCCGTTGCTCCATGGTGGTTCGAGATTACGTAAAGTATCGTGTCAAAGGGCGTATAACCAAGCTGGGGGCTTTTTGGTGCGCAGATAAACTTAAAAAATTCGTGTGGCACTCTCCTGTCAAGCACAACCCTGAAACTCCAACTGGAGCGAAAGCGTCTGCATCGGGCGCGGGCACGTATCTTCGTTGCCCGTGCGTTTATAGTTCTTTTGAGCCTCCCGTGGGGGGCATTTTTGCCTTACAGCTTTTCCGCCTTTGCTACCGATTTACGATCAGAAGTCCCGTATTAAACTTGTGGTGCTGGCTGGTGCCCTGCTCATCGCCGCCGCTACGGTTATCTACACCAATATTCTGGTAGGTCGCCTTTCTGAGCGCGAGCAGCAGCAGATAGACCTGTACGCCAAGGCCCAGCGCTATATTATCAGCACGGAGGAGGAAACCAATCTGGTGTTCGTGCAGGAGCAAATCATTGATGCCAACACCACCATTCCTATCATCTTCACGGATGATCAGGGCAATATTCAGGGCACCAAGAATATCGACTTGCCCAAGGGTATGTCAGAAGAAGCTACTATTCGGTTTCTGCGCGAGCGAATCGAGAAGATGAAGGCCCAGCACCCGCCCATTGTGGTAGAGTACGCGGCGGGGCTGCGGAATTATATTTATTACCAAGACTCCGTGCTGCTCACGCAGTTGCGCTACTACCCGCTGGTGCAGCTGGCCATTATTGCCTGCCTGGGCGTCATTGCCTACTTCGCCTTCAGCTACTCGCGCAGGGCCGAGCAAAACCGCGTTTGGGTGGGTCTTGCCAAAGAAACGGCCCACCAGTTGGGCACGCCCTTGAGCAGCCTGATGGCGTGGCACACTTACCTGAAAGAGTCGGAGACATTCCGAGATGAGCCCATTGTAGAAGAGCTAGGCAAGGATGTGCGGCGTCTGGAAATCATTACGGAGCGCTTCTCCAACATTGGATCGGTGCCCGTGCTCAAGGATGAGAACATCCTGCAAGTCACCCAAAACGCTATTGCTTATCTGCAAAGCCGGGTATCGAAGAAAGTGGTATTTAAGATTGAAACCAGCCTGCCTACGCACACGCCGGCTAAGCTCAACATTCCGCTGTTCGATTGGGTGATCGAGAATATCTGCAAAAATGCCATCGATGCCATGGATGGCCGCGGCAGTATTACCATTCATCTGCGCCGCCCCGCCCGCAACAAGTCCCAGATTGCCATCGACATCACCGACACGGGTAAGGGCATTTCCAAGAGCAAGATTGACCGCGTTTTCCTGCCCGGCTACACCACCAAAAAGCGCGGCTGGGGCCTGGGACTAGCGTTGGCTAAGCGCATCATCGAGAATTACCACCAAGGCCGACTGTTTGTGAAATGGTCGGAAGTGGGTAAGGGTACTACCTTTCGAATAATCCTGAACGGTGAGTAAAAGATTGATGGCCAGCAACTAACGAGCTATACTGCTGGCGGCCGGAGTTTCAATCGGCTTCGGGCGGGGCAGCTTCACCTCTTTACGGTTGGTGATTTCCACGTAGCTGTTGCCGCTGACCGGCTTGCCGTTGTGAGTGCCCGTCACGCGGCACATGCCTTCCCAGTAGCTCATCTTAATACCGGGCAGCAGCTTGAGCGTCAGCTCCTGGTCGAGCATAATCGGCTCAATGGTAAGATCATAGCCTTGTTTCGGTACGCGCAGTCGCCACTTGCTGGGGTAGCGCAGCTTGGTGGCCGGGCTGGTCCAGTAGTCGAGGGTTTCGAGCTGAAAATCTTCGGCGGCCAAGTGCGTATTTTCGGCCTGGGGGCCAAAATGCGAGCCCCCGCTTACGGTCTGGCCCGTGGCTTTGTTGAAAAGCTGATACGCCATAAGTTCCTCCCGAGGCTCGTCGAGCTGCACGGAAAACCAATCCCAGCCAAGATCTTTCGTGGTCACGGAGTTGCAGTTCCACTGGCGGTCGTACCACAGTTCGCCCTCCACCTCTCGGGCCTGCCCGTTGACTTCGATGGTGCCAGCGGCCGTGAGGCGCGGGTAGCTATAGTACCCAGCCTGCGCGACGGGGCCATATTTTTCGTAGCCCGTACCGCCGTGCAGCAAGATGGCTTTGGCCGGGGTCGTGGTCAGGTTCACCGCTACGCCCGGATGGGAAGCCATGCGCGCTTGCAGATGATAGCGCCCTTCCTGCCCGCTCAATGTCCAGCGCTCGTCCTTTTTCTTCATCGAGAGGCTAAGCGGGAGCGTGGCGGGCAGCAGCTTAGGCAGCCGCTCCACTTTATAGTCGTAGCGAAATTGCTTGGTTTGCGGGTCGGTGAGGGCAAAGTTCACCATCTGGTAATCCTGCTTGCCCGAGGGATTGAAGTGGAAGAATACGTACTCTACTCCGTAGGTTTCGCCGGTTGCTTTATCCTTCAAATGACCCGTAAAGTACCACCACTCCAGGGAGTTGCGCAGATGTGGTGCTTCTTCCTGCGGTAGCTGGGCGCGTTCGGTAAAAACATCATGTTTATTAGTTGGCTTAAGCGTGCAGGCAGTAGCAAGGAATAGCGATAGGGCAAGCAGCAGAATATTTCTCATACCCCGGAATAATGCCTTTAGGGGGCAAAAGGTTTGCTGCCTACTGGCGAAAAGCATTACGCACCCTATGCCATATAGCGCGCGGATGCCACGGCCAGGGTTTGCGAGAAGTGTAATCTGCTATTATGAATCGGCCTTTCGTGTCCGTATCGAGGCTTATCTTAATTGCTCTTTGTCGCTGTGGGGTGTCATCCAGGGTTATTTCTTTACTGACGTAGCCAATCGATGAAAAGACTAATGCTTGTCCAGCAGCCAGGGTCGAAATCTCCAGCTCAAAAGTACCGTCGCTGTTAGTCGAAGTACCGATTGAGGTGTTTTTGAGCAGCACTGTTACGCCCGGCAGACCCTCCCCCGAGTTATTATCTGTAACGGAGCCGCGCACCACCGTGGGGGGCAAATTCAGGGCAAGCGGCTCCACTCGGCGCGGTACTGCCACCATTCCCATCGTTATGATGTGTTGTTCCGTTGGGGTGATACGCTGAGCCTGGGTCTCGACGGCGGCTCCGGCCTGCAAACCGGCTACAGCCGCTGTGGCAGCCAGCCATGTAGGCCAGCGGGAAGCCCGTACGGCCACTACCAGTAGCGGCCTGTTCAGTTGCTGGGTTGCAAACCGCCCGCAGGTCCGGCCCGACTCTTCACGCTGAAACCACCCGATTACTTCGGCATCAGTCATACCTGAGAAGTCAACTACTTCTTTGTCGCAGGCGGCGCAGTGGCGACCTTGGGCGGCGGGCGTCATCTGAGCCCAGCTCTCGTGGCAGGGCTGCGGAATAGTGATGGTAGGGCGGTGCGGCATGGCAGCTAGCGTTTACAGGTTTCCCAGTTGATGCCGCCTTGCCACCGATTCCATACGGATCAGCCAGAATTTTTAAGCTGAAAGTTGAGTCAAGACGCAGTGCTCAGTTGCCTGCTTCTAAATCCAGAGGCTGGCACAGATGCAATAAGCTGCTGTCGGGTTATGCAGCCCCGCCGCAATATTCTTTATCTTTTGCCCCCAAACCTCCGCTTCTCACCTTCCGAATGAGTTCTTTCTCCTCCCTCTTCCGTCGTAAAGACATTTCCGCCATCCTGCAAAACCCGCCCGTCGATACGGCCGTCCACCCCGGCAGCACCGAGGAAGGCGCCCTGGAGCGCAACCTTACCGTGCGCGACCTCACGGCGCTGGGTATCGCTGCCGTCATTGGGGCCGGTATTTTCAGCACCATCGGCAACGCCAGCCACGATGGCGGCCCGGCGGTGTCGCTGCTGTTTATATTCACCGCTATTGCCTGCGCGTTTTCGGCCTTGTGCTACGCGCAGTTTGCTGCCACCATTCCCATAAGCGGCTCGGCTTACACCTACGCCTACGCCTCTTTTGGAGAGCTTACCGCCTGGATAATTGGCTGGGCCCTGATTATGGAATATGCGGTGGGCAACATCGTGGTAGCCATCTCCTGGTCTGATTACTTCACTGGGCTCATGCAAGGCATTGGCTTAGAGGTGCCTGCTTACTTAAGTATGGGTTTTCAGAGCGCCTACCAAGGCTACCACAACGTGCTGGAGCTGATGATGGCCGGGCGGCCGCTCACCGAAGCCTCACCGGCCGATATGGCCGGCTATCAAACTTGGATTGCCGCCCCCGAACTCACTGATTCCCTGCGCCTGGTCATTGATTTACCTGCTTTCGGCATCACGTTCCTCATTACCTGCCTTGTATATGTAGGAATTAAAGAGTCAAAAAACGCTTCCAATCTCTTGGTGCTGCTCAAACTCATTGTGGTGGCAATCGTGATTATTGTAGGCGTTTTCTATGTAAATACCGGCAACTGGACACCCTTTGCGCCCAACGGCGTGAGTGGCGTGCTCAAAGGCGTATCGGCCGTATTCTTCGCCTACATCGGCTTCGACGCCATCAGCACCACGGCCGAAGAGTGCAAGAACCCGCAGCGCGACTTGCCCCGCGCCATGATCTATGCGTTGATTATTTGCACCATTCTGTACGTGATTATCACGCTGGTACTTACCGGTATGGTGTCGTATAAAGAGCTAGGCGTAGGCGACCCGCTGGCTTTTGTTTTCACCAAAGTTGGCCTGCCTAAGCTGGCTGGCTTGGTAGCGGTAAGCGCCATTTTTGCTATGGCTTCGGTGCTGCTTGTGTTTCAGATTGGTCAGCCCCGCATCTGGATGTCGATGTCGCGCGACGGGCTTTTGCCCCCCGTGTTTGCCCGCGTACATCCCCGCTTCCGCACGCCATCGTTTAGCACCATCGTAACCGGCCTATTCGTGGGCATCCCGGCTTTGCTGCTCAACATGGACCTGGTAATCGACCTGACCAGCATTGGTACCTTATTCGCTTTTGCGCTGGTGTGCGGCGGTATTCTGCTGATTGACCCGCACGGCACTTCCGAGGCTCGGTTCAAGGTACCTTACCTCAACGGCAAGTTTCTGGTGCCGCTCGTGGTGCTTGTGGGGGGCTTTTTATTGCTGACTTACAACGGCGAGCAAGTAGCCGAGTTCGGTCGCGCCGTACGCGGCGACAGTGGCTACGAAGGCTTCCGCCACTACATCCCGATGCTGGTGTTCCTGGGCTTCTGCGTGTATCTGAGCATTGCTTCCTTCCGCAACCGGCTGTCGTTGCTGCCGGTGCTGGGCCTGCTCACCAATCTTTACCTGATGACGCAATTGGGCGTGAGCAACTGGCTGCTGTTTTTTGCCTGGCTGGTGATGGGCCTCGGCGTGTACTTTGGCTATGGCTACAAGCACAGCAAGCTGGGGATGAAGAAGCCCTGATGGCTAGTTATGATAGTCTGTATTTAAAAGTCAGGTAGTTACAAGCCATTGTAGCCTGTCGGGGCATTTGCTGCGCGTCAGATAGTTTGTATTTTGTAGTACCCAAACAGGCTCCTTATTATTCCTTTAGCAATTACTACCTACAGCTTTGCTGTCAATTATCCTCTGCATGATTAATGTAACAAAAACATATCTGCCACCCTTAGAGGAATATACAGCATATCTTCAGGGTATTTGGGATAGGACATGGATAACGAACTATGGACCGTTGGTGCTGGAACTGGAGGAAAAGCTAAAGGCTCATTTAGGCGTCAAGCATTTATTCTTTGTTGCCAATGGCACAATAGCCTTGCAAATCGCTATTAAGGCTTTAGAGCTAAAAGGAGAAGTTATCACAACACCGTTTTCCTACGTTGCTACAACCTCCAGCATTGTATGGGAGGGGTGCAAGCCGACATTTGTCGACATCCAGCAGGATACGCTTTGCCTTGATCCACAATTGGTAGAACAAGCTATTACCCCGCGTACGAGCGCCATTTTAGCCACACACGTTTATGGCAATCCCTGTGATGTAGAAGCCATTGAAGCCATTGCGCAGAAGCATCAATTAAAGGTTATCTACGATGCTGCCCATGCTTTTGGAGTGCAATACAAAGGTCAATCACTGCTAAACTTCGGCGATGTATCTACCTTAAGTTTTCACGCGACCAAGCTGTTTCACACAGGGGAAGGGGGGCAATTATTACCGATGATGATGAGCTAGCACATAAGATCTCATATATGAGTAACTTCGGTCACGATGGACCAGAAAGGTTCTTAGGACTGGGAATCAACGGGAAAAATTCAGAATTACATGCTGCCATGGGGCTGTGTGTATTACCCAAAGTGTCCGACTTAGCTCGTCGTAGGCAGGAAATCAGTAAGCACTATGATCAGTTGCTTGATGGCCTCGGGTTGGTGAGGCCACTGATTGCTAAGGATGTACTCTATAACTATGCATATTATCCTGTGATCTTTCCGAACGAAGAAAAAATGCTCACGGTGATACATGCCCTTAACGCTCAGCAGATCTTTCCGCGGCGATATTTTTATCCGCCTCTATCTGAATTGAATTATGTTGAGAAGCAGGAAGGCAAAGTTGCCCAGAGTATCTCCCCACGTATTCTTTGCTTGCCTCTCGCCCATGATTTGTCTAGCTCATCGGTTGTGCAAATAGTTGCTATAATAAAAGAAAACTTATAGAATGAAAATAGCGATAATGCAGCCTTATATTTTTCCTTATATTGGTTATTTTCAATTAATAAATGCTGTAGACAAGTTTGTTATATATGATGATGTTAATTATATCAAGCAAGGCTGGATCAATCGGAACAATATTCTAATTAATGGCGTAAAATCAATGTTCACCATCCCGCTTGAAGGGGCTGGCTCGAACAAGCTCATTTACGAGCTTGCGCCAAAAAATTTAGCTTATTGGAATAAAAATTTTATAAAAACGATTGAGCAAAATTACAAAAAGGCCCCGTTCTTTAGTAAGGCGTTCGACATAGTACGAACTGTTTTTGATTCGAACTATGCTAGCATATCAGAGTTGAATTATTGCAGCATTAAAAGCGTCGTTGAATATCTGGATATAAAAACTCAACTGATAAAAACATCGAGAATATATGAAAACAAAGATTTGCAATCCGAAAAGAGAGTAATAGATATTTGTTTAAAAGAGAGAGCGGAAGAATATATTAACGCAATTGGCGGGACTTCTCTATATTCCAGAGATAATTTTTTGGAAAGGGGACTTAAGCTCTGCTTTTTAAAATCTGATCCTATTGTTTATCATCAATCGAACAAATTCTGTATTCAAGATTTGTCGATGATAGACGTTATGATGTTTAATTCGCCTGCTGTCATTAGTGGATATTTAGCTAAATATAAGCTCATATGAATAGTGTTGGCGGCTATTTCGGACTGGAATTATCTAGAAAGAACGAGTACCACGATAATGCGATCAGGCTGAATACTGGTCGGAATGCTTTAGAATACATAATAAGGGCAAAAGGATTATTGAAAATATATTTGCCTTTCTTTAGCTGTGATGTGTTGCTGGAGCCAATAGAAAGGGTGGGAATAGAGTATGAGTTCTACTCTATAAGCGAATGTTTTGAGCCGATATTCGATTTTAAAAAAATAAAAAAACATCAAGCATTATTATATATTAACTATTTTGGCTTAAAAAACAAATTTATTAATGGGTTGCAAGATATTGCAGGTAATGTAATTATAGATAATTCGCAATCTTTCTTTTCTGCTCCACTTGCGCAGATGGATACATTTTATTCGCCAAGAAAATTTTTTGGTGTTCCAGATGGCGCTTATCTGTATACAGACACTTTATTATTCGATGATATAAAGATGGACACCTCATTCGAAAGGTTCGAGCATCTATTACGGAGGATTGATGTTGGAGCAGAAAATGGATATGATTATTTTATTAAAAATGACAAAAGCTTGTCAGGTAAGCCTATTTTGCAAATGTCTAATTTAACAAGGAGCTTGTTGCAATCAATTGAATATCCTTGTATTATTTTAAAAAGAAGGGAAAATTTCATTTTTTTACATCAATTGTTAAAAAAACATAACACTTTAAAAATTTATCTAGAAGATGAAGATGTGCCTATGGCTTATCCATTTTATTCAAAAAAGCCGAAAGTAAGGAGTCAGCTATTAGCAAATAAGGTGTTTACTCCCATTTATTGGAAGAACGTTCTTTCATGGGTTGATAATAATACTGTCGAGTACGATTATGTTGAAAACATAGTTTATTTGCCCATCGACCAGAGGTATGGCTTAGATGACCTTATAAGGGTCGTTGAACTAATAGAAGATGAATTAGGTAGATGAACCACAACCTTATTTCATTAAGTGCTCCTGAAATGTGGAGTGAGGCATTAAAGGATATTCCCCATTCCTTTAGTCATACATGGCAAAGTTGTTATGCAATGCATTTAACAACTGATTATGACACTTACTTATATAATTTTGTCAGCAATGATATTAAAGTGCTATGCCCTATAGCAATTCGTGAGTATAAAGGGGTTAAGGATGTCGTAACCCCTTATGGTTTTTCAGGTTTTATTGGCAATCGGAGTTGCCTCAATTTCCCAAACTATTGGAAAAAATTTGCATATGAATGTGGGTGGGTGAGTGGATATATTGGATTGAATCCGATATTAGAGAATCCCTCTTATTATGCTGAAGAAGATGTGTTTGAATATAATGAATTATATATCATAAATCTGAGGCTTACAATGGAAGAGCTTTTTCAGAATCTGTCGACGAATAGAAGGCGGCAGCTGAAGACATTTTCTGACAAAAGCCAAAATTTTACATTAGATAAAAATGTTATCAAAGAGTTTTTTCTTAACAATTATCACCAATTTTTTGCTGAGAGAAATGCATCGAGTGTATATAATTTCTCGGAAAACACTCTAAGTTATATTATAGAGTTAGATAACGTTATAATGGTTGGATATAGTGAGGGTAGCAAAATGCAAGCAGTTTCATTGTTTGCTTATACTTTGCATGGAGCAGAATATTTATTCAATATTTCCTTGCCAGAGGGTAGAGATAAAGCTGTTCCACTCATATGGTTTGGTGTGAGCTACTTAAAATCACTCAATATACCAACTCTGAATTTAGGTGGAGGGGTGCAGCGTAACGATTCTATTGCTCAGTTTAAACAGCGATTTGGCGCCGTTATTTGTCCATTGAGGTGCTTGAAACAAGTGTACAATGAACCTGTCTATTCTCAGCTTTGCCTGGAAATTTCTGCTGATCCAAGCGATAAGACTGGCTATTTCCCAGCTTATAGGGAACGTACATAATTGTTTCATGTATAATTTACACTTTCAAACCATAGAATAAATGTTTACCAAAACGGCTAGCTACTACGATGCTCTTTATAATTTCAAAGACTATAGTGAAGCATCTGACCACCTTCATCAACTTATACAATCATATAACCCCAATGCCAAGACGTTGCTTGATGTGGCTTGTGGTACTGGTAAACACATAGAGCATCTAAGAAATAGATATCAGGTTGTTGGTATAGACCTTAATGCTGAATTATTAGAGGTAGCTCACACACGATGTCCAGATGTACCCTTCTACCAGAAGGACATGACCGATTTTGATTTGTCAGTTACTTTCGATGTTGTAGTTTGCTTGTTTAGCTCGATTGCTTATGTGCAAACGGTTGACAACCTGAACAAAACCGTAAAGTGCTTAGCTCAACATTTAAATCTTGGTGGGTTATTGGTAATTGAACCTTGGATTACACCAGATCAATATGTCGTCGGAAAGATAACTGCTAACTTCGTTGATCAGCCTAATCTAAAAATTGCATGGATGTATGTTAGTCAGTTGAAAGATAATACATCAGTTTTTAATATAAATTATATGGTAGGAACACCGGAAGGCGTTAATAATTTTTCGGAGGAACATATAATGGGGTTGTGGACTGATATCGATTATAGAAGTGCGATGGAGAAAGCCTCTGTGGAAGTGAATTATGATCCTAAAGGTTTGTTCGGTAGGGGTATGTATTATGGTGTAAAACAGTAGGTATATTCCAGTTCGAGTAATTCCAACTTATAACTCTAGCTTCTGTAAATGGTAGACATAAGTATTTGGATTACTGCCTATAATCACGAAGAATATATAGCTGAGGCATTAGAAAGCGTGTTAGGTCAATTAACGACCTTTACGTATGAATTGGTCATTGGAGAAGACTTTTCCAGTGACCGAACCCGGGAGATTGTACTTGCTTATAAAGCGCGCTACCCTGATAGGATCAGGTTATATTTGCCCGACAAAAATCTGGGTATGATTCCAATGACAAAGGCCTCGTATGACCTTTGTACTGGAAGATACATTGCTTGGCTAGATGGGGATGATTATTGGATCGATCCATACAAACTTCAGAAGCAGGTTGAGTTTCTTGAAACAAATCCGGAGTTCTCTTTCTGCTTTCACAAAGTGCGTATTATAGATCGAATTAAAGATACTTTTGTTGATTCTGTAGATCCAGTACATAAAGGGATTGATAATACTTTTTCTACGGAGCATTTTTTGCAAGTCTATAATCCTGTTTATACTTCATCGGTACTACATAGAAACGTAGTAGGACACCCGTTGCCAGAATGGTTATTGAGCTTGCCTTTTACAGACTGGGGGTTCTATCTTATCTTATGTAAATATGGTAAGGGTAAGTATTTTAGTGAAACCATGAGTATTTATAGGGTTCACCAACGTGGGGCTTATTCAGGCCAGACAGATTACAACCAGATCTTGCAGATAATCAGCTTTTTTAAATTGATCAGAAATGCTGAATTTAGTCAATATAATAAATACACAAAAAAAGTAATTCAATACTATCGGTATAGGTTATATGAAATAGATTTGAAAAACAGAGATTTTGTAAATGCTATTAAAAACAGATTGTTTTCACGGTTCTGCATATAGTTACGGATGCCTTCCTGTCGATAAATATATTTAGGGTAGAGCCATATGTGTTTGGGTAAGGAAAAAAGGGAACGTTGGGCGAACTACTCCCCACCACTTGCCATACCATTGAATATTAGTGCGATAGTCTTCTAAGTCAAAACTCAGGCATTGCTCATAATCATATAGATTAATAGTAGTATCCTTCAGCACGTATAAGTTTATATAATAGGATCCATCATTGAGGAAATTGCCGGGAATAGTACATTCGCCACTTACCACTCCTTTCTGGCAAATTGTCGCAGTTGAAGCGACATCAAACACACAGTCACCATTATAGGAAAACAGCGTTAAATGGGTGCTAATGAGAATATCATCCGTGAAATTCCAAAATTGGAACCTAATGGTAAGTGGCGTGCGGATATCGAGGGGGGCATCTGGTTGAAGGAGTTGTGGAATAAGCTCAACCAGTTTAAACCGAATCTTGTCATTGCCTGGGGCTTCATTCGGATCAGTCCAGCTTTGTTTTGTTTTGAGCTGCTGATTATCAATTAAGTAACGATTCACTACGTCGTTTACGGGGCCGGTCGCTCTGACTTTGCCATGTTGCAGCCATAGCCCTTTGTCGCAGAGGTTGTTGATGGCTTGCATACTATGACTGACGAAAAGGATGGTGCGTCCGTCGTTGGTAGCTACTTCCCGCATCTTACCCAAGCACTTCTTCTGAAACTCGGCGTCGCCCACAGCCAGAACTTCATCGATGATCAGGATATCGGGTTCCAAGTGTGCGGCTACAGCAAAAGCCAATCGCACGTACATTCCTGATGAGTAGCGCTTTACGGGCGTATCTAAGAATTTTTCTACTCCGGAAAAAGCCACTATCTCATCGAACTTAGCTCGGATCTCGGCTTTGCTCATCCCCAGGATGTAACCGCTCAGATAGATGTTTTCCCGGCCGGAAAGCTCCGAGTGGAAGCCCGTACCCACTTCCAACAGGCTACTCACCTTTCCACGGCCTCGAACAAAGCCAGCGGACGGACGAATAATGCGCGACACTATTTTAAGAAGCGTGGATTTACCTGCGCCATTGCTACCAATGATGCCCCACACCTCGCCCTGCTTTACTTCAAAGTCGACATTCTGTAGAGCCCATAGGGCCTGGCTCTGGGTGGCATTTGGAAACTGGGCGTCGGGTAGCTGAAAAAATGGATCCTGCTGTTTGCGGACCGCTGTGGTCCACCAGCGCTGCAGGTCCTGGAGCAGATAACCCGTGCCAATGGTTCCTAGGCGGTAAACCTTGGATAGTTTCTCAATTTGGATAACTAATTCTGACATATGTTTTTATATCGTATCTATTAGCTTGTCTCCTTGCTTATTAAAAATAAGCAGCGCGGCCAACAAGAGGACAGCCGTAACGATGAAGCTGTAAGCGAAGAGGGGAAAAGTAACCACTCCCTGGCCCAGAAGCGCGCGGCGAAACAACTCAAATAGGGGGGTGAGAGGATTGAGTTGCACAAGCCAGCGCCACTTTTCCGATACGTAGCCGACGGGATAAATCACGGGAGTCAGGAACATGAGCAGACGGGTTCCTAATCCTATCAGGTAGTTCATATCCCGGTACTTTGCCGTCAATACAGAGAAGAATAAGCCTAGCGCGAAGCTTATTGTGCCAACGAGCAAAATGGCTACGGGCGCAAGCAACAGCCATTTAACATCCGGCACTGGTAGGCCCTGAAAAATGAAATAATAGGCCAGCACTAAGATTAGTAACCCGAACTGGATGCCGAAGTTGAATAGGTAACCGGTAAGGCGCGCAACTGGAATAATAAGGCGCGGGAAATAGACCTTGCTGAATACCTGAGCGTTGTCGCGGAAGGTGGATGAGATACTGGTGAACGTATCGTTGAACAGGTTCCAGAGAATAATGCCGGCCAGGTAGAAAAGCACGGGCGGGGTGCCGCCCGTTGAAATGCCGACTACTTTGCCGAAAACGACGACATACGTAATCAGGGTCAGGAGAGGCTGCAGCAACACCCACAGCGGACCCAAAATGGTTTGCTGGTAGACGAGCAGAAAATCGCGGCGCACCAGCCCTGAGGCTAAGTGTCGGTAAGCCCAAAGGTCAGGCAAACTGGTGCCCCACCAACTGGTTTTGGACCCGATTTCCCAGTCCCATTTGTTATCGGTGCGAATAGACATGTGTTGCGTGTGATACTGGCCCATGAGGCCCGGCAGTAGTGCTGAACTAAGAAAGAGGAGCTTTGAAGTAATCAAGCAACTACCCGCTTCTTAGGCGATAAAGAAAGGTAAGGCTGGTTCGTGTATAGACCAAACTACACAAAACGCGTCTGTGAGAAGCAAATGTAGCTGCAGGTTTACGGAATGATGTAAGATGGTTTTAATTAAATACTTGATTATCAAACCTGTTTCTATAAAGCATACAATGTGCGCCAGCTGGCAGATGAACTCCAAACTGAACTGGCCCTAGGCTGCGTACATAGCGCTCTATGCGCTACTGGCTGAGTACTTTGCTGCTGATTTTGACCCTTATTCGGACAGGACGGGCCCAAAAAATGCCCCCCGACAGTAGTGTTGTCAGCCCTGACCATCTCATCGCCTATTCTTTCGCAAACGACGCCTTTTTTCGCACTGACTATTATTTTACCCAAGGCATGAGCCTGAATGTGGTGCTACCCGCGCTGGCCAAGTCGCCGGTAAATAAAATCCTGCTGGGGGGCAAAATGGCGGCCGTGCGCTATCATGGCGTGAAGTTGTTTTATGATGGTTTTACGCCGCTGCGAATACAGGATGCGTTTATCCGGGTGGGCGACCGGCCATATGCTTCCTACATCTATGCTTCGCTGTACCGCATTGCTAATCAGCCCCGACAACGGCAGCGGCTGACTGCCGGCCTCGACCTAGGCTTTATCGGGCCGGCCGCCGGGGCGAAGGGCTTTCAAACCAAAGTACATGAACTGCTGGATGCACCCACGCCGCAGGGCTGGGATTATCAGGTGCGAAACGACTTGGTAATGGGCTACCACGTTGCCGCCGAGAAGCAAATAGCCGCGGGGGGCAAATTCGTGGAGCTGATCGGTACGGCGCGGGCCTCGGTGGGTACGTTGTACACGCTGGCGGCCACTGGCTTGCTGGTGCGCGCGGGGAAAATGAACCCGTATTTCAGCGACCTTGGTGTAAACTCAACAGTGGGCCGGGCTGGGGGGAAAAAACTACAGGTTTTCGCTCAGGGCCGCTTAGAAGGGCGAGTAGTAGGCTATAATGCTACGCTACAGGGCGGAATGCTTAATCGGCAGAGTCCTTATACGCTGAGTGCAAGCCAATTGAAGCGCGGGATAGTGCAGGGCAGCGGCGGTTTGGTGCTCACTTATGGTCGCGTACGCTTCGAGCCATCGGCTACCTGGGTTTCGCCGGAGCTTCGGGGTGGGCGCGCGCACCGGTGGGTTCAGTTTGACTTCTGGGGGCTTTTTAGGCGCTCGGGCTAGGCTCAGGTGCCAGAGCAGGCAAGCCCGACGCAGAGAATCCAGCAGCAATGCTTTGTACGTAGGTTCCAGCATGCCAAAAGCAGTGCGAAATAAGCGTCGTAAGCCGACTGGATGGTGGCGAGCCGTGAAAGCGAACTGGCCCTGGAGCCTAGCACTCGCCGCTTTCACGGTGCTGGGGCTGTTGGTGTGGCGCCACGGCTGGTAGTGGATACTTGGCTAAACAAGGCGGTAAACCAGGTTTTGCGCGGTCTATCTGGCTTTGTTTACCATAAAAACGCCCCCCAGAATGATAATCATGCCCAGGCAATGCAGCAGGTTGATGGTTTCGCCATCCAGCACACCCCAGCCCAGCGCCACGATAGGCACCAGATACGTATTGGAGCTGGCAAAAAGCGCCGTCGATTCCTGAATCAGCTTGTTGAACAGCACCATCGCTACTGCTGTGCTCATAAAGGCCAGCAACGCGATGTAGCCCAGGGCCGACCAGGCGCCGGGCACAGTAGAAAGCTTCACGAGAAAATCGGTGAAGCCGAAAAGGAAAACCAGGGCCGGGCCGCCGATAAGCATGAGGAGCAGGCTGGTAACTGCCAGCGACGGAATACCATGCAGATGGTGCTTAATCACGTTGACACTAACCCCGTAACCCATCGTGGCCAGCACGATGTAGAGGCCGTACCAGGCGTTGCCCAGGCCGGTAGGAGTGGCCGAGCCCCCGCTGCCGCCCAAGCCCATCAGAACCACCGTACCCACAAAGCCGAGCCCGATGCCCAGTGCCCGCAGCGGCGTAATACGCTGCCGGAAAAATAGAGCGCCCACCAGCAGCGTAAACACTACCGTAAGTGCGTTGAGTACGCCGGCCAGCCCCGAGGCCAGCTTGGTTTCGGCGTAAGCAAATAGGAACGCCGGAATAAACGTGCCTACTATGCCGCTCAGCAGCAAATACTTGAAGCGGCTGCGCTCTACGCGTTGCACGTGGCGCAGCCCAAACGGCAACAGCACCAACGCGGCAATGCTCACCCGCGCCGCGCCCAGCTCCAGAGCCGAAAAAACCTCCAGCCCCTTCTTCATCAGAATAAACGAGGTGCCCCAGATGCAGGCCAAAACAACGAGCAACACCCAGGCCGAGGCTGGAATACGTTGGGCAGGCGCGATGGTGGCGGTGGAAGCAGGAGCAATAGGAGGAGCAGTAGGCATAATGGCTACAAAGATCAAAACAAGTACTGAGGTATCGGGAGGATGCGGGTAAGTGGCACTAACTGCATGTGCAGCGCCAGACAAGTAAAATCAATAGTTGACTGGTTAATTATCACGCCGTTCTGTAGACTTGTAGCTGTGAAGATTCTTGTGCCAGACTGCTGCTTTACAACTTATGTTTTGAACCATACTATGGAGCCAACAGAAGCTAACAAATTAGTTGTACAGGCTTATGTAAAAGCCTTTAACCAAGGTGATATGCAAGCCTTACGCACTATTTTTGCCCCCGATGCGCTGGTGTATGGGGTGCTCGGCTGGGGTAGTATGGAGCAAGTAATACCAGTCTGGCAAGAGTTGCATAACGCCTTCAACATTCAGCTAGAGGTAGAGTCTATAATCGCTGAGGGCGATGAAGTGGCAGTGCGCTACACAGAGCGTGGACAATCGATCGGTTCGTTTCGTGGGAGCGCCATTACGGACAAGACGTATGAGATTGTCGCGATGGAACACTTCGTGGTCCGAGACGGCCAAGTTCAACGGCGCTGGGGTGCCCGCGACTCAGCGGCTCAGTTTCGGCAGATGGGCCTATCACTTGGTTAGCCAGAACTAGTCTGGGGGCAAATACCTGACTTCAGCCTTATCCCACCATTACCGGTTCGGCGGCGGCTATTTCTTCCAGAATTTCCAGAATGATTGCGGGCTGCTCGGCGTCTACTAGGCGGGTGCGCCACTGCTTGGCGCCTTCCAGCCCGCGGAAGTATTGGGCATAGTGCCGGCGCATCTCAAACACACCCACGCGCGGTCCTTTCCACTCGATGCTCTTCTCAAAATGCATACGGCACATCGCCACGCGCTCCTCAATAGTAGGCGGCGCCAGCTTTTCGCCGGTGGCGAGGTAGTGCTTTATTTCGCGGAAAATCCAGGGGTAGCCGATGCTGGCCCGACCCACCATGATACCATCGACGCCATAGCGCTCTTTATAAAGCGCCGCCTTTTCGGGCGAGTCAATATCGCCGTTGCCGAAGATGGGAATGTGGATGCGCGGGTTGTTTTTGATCCGGTGAATCAGGGTCCAGTCGGCCTCGCCTTTGTAAAGCTGCGCACGGGTGCGGCCGTGAATGGTAAGCGCCTCAATGCCAATATCCTGCAAGCGCTCGGCTACCTCCTCCACGTTTTTGGTGTCGTCGTCCCAGCCCAGGCGCGTTTTCACCGTCACGGGCAAATGGGTATTGCGCACCACCGCCGACGTCATTTCCACCATCTTCGGAATGTCGCGCAGCAGAGCCGCGCCGGCGCCCCGGCAGGCCACCTGCTTTACGGGGCAGCCGTAGTTGATATCAATCAGGTCGGGGCCAGCGGCGGTGCTGATCGCGGCGCACTCGCCCATCGTAGCTACGTCGGAGCCAAAAAGCTGGATGCCGATGGGCCGCTCATAGTCGAACACGTCGAGCTTTTTCTTGCTTTTGGCCGCGTCCCGAATCAATCCTTCCGAGGAAATAAACTCAGTGTACATCAAATCAGCCCCGTTGGCTTTGCACACGGCCCGAAAAGGCGGGTCGGATACGTCCTCCATAGGAGCCAAAAGCAACGGGAAATCGGGCAGAGCTAGGTCGCGGATGTGTACCACAAGTAGGCAGTTAGAGGAATTTGCGCAAATTTACGACACTTCCAAGTTTCCCGTAACCACCTGTCTGCTATGAAAGGTTTCGTGTCCAGCCGCTTGCACCCATTGCTGACTCTGCTCTTGCTCGTTGGCCTGATGGTGGGCGGCTTGTGCGTAGCCACATTTTTCATCGCTGTTCTGGCCAGCAGCATCTACGATATTGGCTTGCTGGAGATGGGCAACGTCACGCGCCGGCCCGGGTCGCACCCCGATGGCTGGTCGCTGCTTATGCTCAGTCAGGGCCTGACGCTGTTTATTGGCTTTGCCGGTTCGGCATTGGCGCTGGCCTGGATGCAGGGCTACCGCTGGGCCGAGTATTTTGCCCCCCGGCGGCCCACACACAATGAATGGCTGCTGCTCGCTGGAGTGCTCGTTATCGTCAGCCTGCCCGCCATGTCGAGCTTAGTAGAATGGAATGCCAAGATGCATTTCCCGCCTTTCATGCAGGGGTTTGAAACGTGGGCGCGGCAGCTGGAGGATCAAGCGGAAGCCATGACCAAGTCGCTGACGCAGTTCAATACGGTTACGCGTCTTCTGGTGGCTCTGCTGGTTATTGCCATTGTGCCGGCCATTAGTGAGGAGCTGGTATTTCGGGGAGTGGTACAGCGCAATCTGGTGCAGTGGACGGGCAGTCACCACGCCGGTATCTGGCTGGCGGCCGCTATTTTCAGCGCCATTCACTTCCAGTTTTTTGGCTTTATCCCGCGTCTGGCCCTGGGCGTAATTTTTGGCTACCTCTATGCCTGGAGCGGCAATATTCTGGTGCCCATGGCGGCTCACTTCACCCAGAATGCGTTTCAGCTCTTGCTGCTGTACTTAGTGCAGCAGCGCGCCCTGACTACCGATGCCTTCAATCCCGACTCAACCGAGAGTCTGCCCTGGCCGCTTGTATTGATTTCGGCCCTGCTCACGGCTGGCATACTGTATTATCTGTACCAAAAAATGGCCCCCACCGCCGAACCTACTGAGGCTCATACCATTGGCAGCACCGGGGTAGCCGTGCGCGCCGCCGACGCGCCCGTGCCGCATGAGCGCCACACGCTCAGCGGTCGGGGCATTGAGGTCGATGATGACAAGTCGGCTTCCTAACTTTTATCTTCCCTTAACCTCGCTATTTTGCCCCCCACGCCCGCCCCAGCCGAATCCGCTCTGACCGATCAGCCCCCAGGCAAGAAGCCGATGTCCAACCTAGCGCAGCGCGTTATTTTCGGGGCGCTGGGCGCGGTGCTGCTGTTCGGCTGCATCTGGTACAGCGCGTGGAGTTTCGCGGTGTTTTTTGCGTTGGTGCAGGCTAAGATGCTGCTCGAATTTTACCGCATGATGCGCAAGACCGGCTACGCGCCGGTCGCGGCTATGGGAGTAGGAGTGAGCGTGCTGCTCTTCATGGGCGTACACCTGATTGCAGGCGCCGGGCATTACAATACGGAAGGCAATTCGGCCATTCAGATTTACAACGCGGATGCAGCGCCGGGGAGCCCGGTGGCTTTTTATTCGTTCGGCTTTCTGATTCAGCGTGCTTTACTCAGTAGTCTGGTTCTCATCCCCGTCCTGCTGATTTTGCGGGAAATGATTCTGTGGCCGCGCTCAAAAAACCCGTTTGGGAATATTGGGGTGAACCTGCTGGGCCTGTTTTACGTGAGTATTCCGATGAGTCTGCTCAGCGTGCTGGCCTTTACCGATGCTGGCTACGACTTCCGCCGTGTTCTCGCCCTGCTCTTCCTCGTCTGGACCGCCGACATTGGCGCTTACGCCGCTGGCAAAACCATGGGCAAGCACAAATTGGCCCCCAACATTTCGCCCGGCAAAACCTGGGAAGGCTGGATTGGCGGAGCGTTGCTGACGCTGGTGATGGGCTGGGCCTTAGGCTATTTGCTGCCCGATATGCCGCTTTCACACCGCTTAGTGGCTGCGGCTGTTGTAGCCGTATTTGGGGTGCTCGGCGACCTAGCCGAGTCGATGCTCAAGCGTAGCGTAGGCGTGAAGGACTCCGGCCGGATTCTGCCCGGGCACGGTGGCTTGCTTGATCGGTTTGATGCGTTGCTGCTGGTGCTGCCGGTGTTGGTGCTCCTACAGCTATTAGTGGAGTAAGCCTTACTTTCCGGCTTACTAGGGGCAATTCCCAGAAACGCTTCGCATAGCTCTTGTTTCTAATAGTTTATTGCATAAGCTCCACAGCTTTCAACTGTGGAGCTGCAACCTGTTTCGTTGCCTCAAACAGGGCGTAGCGTCTGGATTGGGGCAATTATTGCATAGCAAAGCATCAAGGCGGTTTATTCAGCGTATGCACAAACCTAGTACCTTTGACCACCCCAAACCCAGGGGACATTTACGGCTCCACCCGGCCTTAATGTGCCTCCAATCATAATTCCCACCCTTTTTCAATCATTCCTCCTCTATGGCTGTCACCACGGTGTACAAAGAGCCGGCCCCTATCGTGGACCGCGAAAATCCACTTGAATCCATGATGTCGCGTTTTAATATCGCGGCGGAGATTCTGGGTTTAGACGAATCAACCTACAACGTTTTAAAAGCACCTGACAAGCAGGTAATCGTCAATATTCCCGTGACCATGGACAATGGCCAGATTCGGGTGTTTGAAGGCTACCGCGTAGTGCACAACACCATTCTGGGTCCGTCGAAAGGCGGCATCCGCTACGACATGCACGTGCACCTCGACGAGGTGAAAGCATTGGCCGCCTGGATGACCTGGAAGTGCGCTGTAGTTGATATTCCTTATGGCGGCGCCAAGGGCGGCATCATCTGCGACCCAACGAAGATGAGCGCCGGCGAGATTGAGCGCATGACCCGCGGCTATACGCTGGCTCTGAAAGACGTATTCGGCCCCGACCGCGACATTCCAGCGCCCGATATGGGTACTGGCCCCCGCGAAATGGCTTGGCTTATGGATGAGTTCTCCAAAACCACGGGCGCCACTTCACCCGCCGTCGTGACGGGCAAGCCGCTGGTGATGGGGGGTCTTTGGGCCGGGTAGAAGCCACGGGCCGGGGCGTAATGGTATCTGCCATTGCTGCTATGAAAAAGCTCGGAATGGATCCCACCAAGTCGTCGGCAGCGGTGCAGGGTTTCGGCAACGTAGGCTCGTGGGCAGCTAAGCTGCTCTGCGAGAAAGGCGTAAAAATTAAGGGTGTCTCTGACATCAGCGGCGCTTACTGGAACGAAGAAGGCATTAACATCGACGAAGCTATTGCCTACAAAAACGCGCATAACGGCCGCTTGGAAGGCTACACCGGCGCTACTTCCATGGACCCCGACGAACTGCTGACCAGCGCTGTAGACGTACTAGTACCAGCGGCCGTAGAGGACGTGATTACGGAGCACAACGCTGAGCGAATTCAGGCGAAGCTGATTGTGGAAGGTGCCAACGGCCCTACTTCAGCCAGCGCCGACGATATTATCAACCGCAAAGGCATTATGGTAGTGCCCGACATTCTGGCTAACTCCGGCGGCGTTACTGTGTCCTACTTCGAGTGGGTACAGAACCGCCTAGGCTACAAGTGGAGTGAAGGTATGGTGATTGAGCGCGCAGCGCGCATCATGAACGATGCCTTTGAGAAAGTGTACGCCACCAGCCAGAAATACAAAGTGCCTATGCGTATTGCGGCTTACATAGTAGCCATCGATAAAGTAGCGCAGACGTACAAATTCCGCGGCGGCTACTAAGCCTTTCGTACTCAGCGCCGATATCAGTTTCGTTGGTTAATTAGACCCTATAGCTGAATTGTGCGTATGCAAACAGAATAGCCCTAAAACGGTCTAATTGCTAGCCCGGACCATTTGGTCCGGGCTATCTTTGTCAGGCTTTTGTACATTCGTGACCAAACTCGGCAACAAAACCAGTTTTCTTTTCTGTTTGATTAGTTGAAACCCTGTAGCTGCGCATTTTGCTGGTTGGGTTCATCCTTAGGTCAGCGCAGCTAATCTGCGATTTATGAAGATTCACAAAGAAGGACGACGCATACTATTCTTTACGCTGCTGGCTCTGCTGGCCGTTAATTTGTTGCTGTTTCGGTTTAATAGTCGCAACGAAACCTTCAACTTCATATTTGTAGGGGCATCGGCCGTAGCCTTTTTGCTGCTGTTGCAATTTTTTCGCAGCCCTTACCGCAATCTGCTTACCCACGAAGATCTGCTTATCGCTCCCGCCGATGGCAAAGTAGTGGTGATTGAAGACGTGCACGAGCCTGAGTACTTTGACGATACGCGCAAGCAGATCAGCATCTTCATGTCGCCTATCAACGTGCACATCACCCGTAACCCGATTTCGGGTGTGGTGCGCTATTTCAAATATCACCCCGGCAACTATTTGGTCGCCTGGCATCCCAAGAGTAGCACCAAAAACGAGCGCACTACAGTCGTAGTGCAGTCGGAAGCCGGGCCCATGGTCCTCTTCCGGCAGATTGCCGGCGCTATGGCCCGACGCATTGTATGGTACGTGAGCGAAGGCGACGAAGTAAGCCAGGGCGAAGAGTTTGGCTTCATCAAGTTCGGCTCCCGCGTCGATATATACGTGCCGCTGGATACTGTATTGAAAGTGCAGCTCGGCGATAAAGTGAAGGGCGGCGAAACAGTTATTGCCCAGCTGAAAACGGAAACCCCGAGTCTTTTCTAACCCGCACAAACGATCTGTGATACCCAAAAAAGCCCCCAGACTTAGTCTGGGGGCTTTTTTATTCAATGTTAGTTAGCTGATAATGTAATAGCGTCATGCCATCAGGCCAAGTATGGGTACGCAGCAATTTAAGCGGTTGTGAGTGTTTTGGCTCATGCCACAGCGGAATACCGTTGCCTAGTAGCCTCGGAACCACAAACAGCATCAGCTCATCAACCTGCCCTGCGGCCAGTAAAGGGGCCACAAGCTTACCGCCTCCAATAAGCCAGATTGTGCCGCCTTCTTCCTGCCGCAATTCCCGGACAAACTCGGCTGCATCCGTCGTTACAAACCTGACGGACGGATGCACCGCTTCAGTGGGCGGGTTGCTGGTAAAAACGTAATTGATAAGCTCAGGGTACGACCATTCACCAAAGGTGAGCACCTGCTCATAGGTAGTGCGGCCCTGCAAAGTCGTGTCTATCGTTGAAAGAAAGTCGGCGTAGCCATAGTCCTCGCCCGGTAGGAGAGGTGGTAGCCAGTCTACTGAGCCATCAGGCGAGGCGATGTAGCCGTCGAGACTCGCGGCAATGTACAGGACCACTTTGCGCATACAGTTGGTATAAGGTTAACATAATCTGACCAGAAAATCTTCAGGCTTTTCGAGGGCTGAGCCCGTGAATTTAGGATGCTGTAGCCCTGCGCATGTCAAGCCATAAGCTTGGCTGAACAGTAAAGGCAAACTAGTCATAGAACATACTTAGCGTACGCCTGTGCCTTGGTTATAAGGCATATAAGCTTGTATAGACCCTTTGAACAAAGTAGGAGAATCTGCAAACTAGTGCAATACGATTCTTTAAGCCCAGCAACTTGCTACTGCATATGTTCTTTATAAAATACGGCTAAAACCAGGTCTTGAAGCCAAATAACAGATTCTTAGAAAGGTCCTGCTTAAAAATAGGCTCCTATCTGTTTATGCAAAGCATTAGTGATGAATCTCTGAATAGGCTATGTGCTTGTATGCAATGGCTTACTATAAGTTTGGAGAATTAAACATTTCCGGGTTTAAATTATATTAAGTGTGTTATCTGATTGCTTAAATCACAAACTTGTTTGTTGTATAAACAATTGATAAACAATGTATTAGACTATTATGATGATTGCAAACGACTATTTATTTCTAAGCTCAACAATTGCGGTAATCTAGGTACATAGTTTATATCAAATATAGATTTTATAAGTCTGTTGGTCGACTACAAACCGCTGTTAAGCGGGCAAAACACGTGCTTTACGGATAAACCATAAAAAATGTTGTAATTATTCTGAAGAAATTAGAAGCGTCACATTTTTTGTTGGATATTCACATAGATATTGGTCAATAGGCTCCAATTGTAAGCATTCTTCGCATTCCTGTTTCTTGCTCTCTTTAGCTTGTTGGTCAGCATTTAATTTTTGCACTTAAACAATACCTATTAGTACACATCTACCCCTCATACCACATCTATGAGTACACTTCTACCCACCCCCCAAAGCGGGATACATCGCAAGGCCTACGGGCTCTTGCTGTTCCTGCTGCTACTGGCTGCCCAGGTCTCGGCGCAAAATAGTATTAGTACAGGCCTTATATCTGGTAGTCCATTTTGCGCAGGTAGTACTGTGAATGTGACTTTCAACTTTGATGGCCCAAGGTCTACGGGTGCTACCTATACATTTAGAGCCGAGTTATCGGATGCCAACGGAGCTTTTAATTCTCCTGCAACAAACATTACTAGCCCTAATTCACCAACCCAATTTTCTTTAAATAATGGCGGCAATGGCAGTGGGACTATTAACGCCACTCTACCAAGTAGCACTAATACAGGCGAGGGATATCGTATTAGAGTGGTCACGAATGCGCTACCAAATGGTGGTCTATCAGCTAGTATCCTGAAGATAAATGCAACGGTAGGAAAACCTACTGCTATAACCATTGCGTCAGGAATCGAACCAACCTGCCAGTTAACGAATAGCACCACTACAACGAATTATGCCACCACGGCTACTAACAGCACAGGATTTAACTGGTCGCTGAGTAAAACCACAGCTGGTACAATTTCCTCGACAGGTGTCGTAACCTGGGCCAGTGGTTTTTCCGGCTCAGTTGATATTCAAGTAACGGCTAACGGCTGTAATGGGCCTTCTGCTCAAACTGTGAGGTCGGTGACCATCAATGCTGCACCTACGGTAGCCTCAATTACTGGCACAGCGGCGGCATGTGTAGGCGGCACTACCACCCTAAGCACCGCTACTACCGGTGGCGGGTGGAGCAGTTCAAATACGGCAGTTGCTACTGTTGATGCAGCATCAGGTATAGTTACAGGCGTTAGCGTCGGCTCAGCCATCATTAGCTATACACTCACCAACAATGGCTGCTCCAATAGTGCTACTCGAGCTGTTTCTATTACTGCTGTCCCTAATGCCCCCACGGCCAGCGTAACCCAACAGCCTACCTGCGCTTTAGCTACAGGCACTATCACAGTTAGCCTTCCAGCTCCAGCCACCGGTATCACTTATAGCATCGACGGCACCAATTACATTAATACAAGTGGTGTGTTCTCGGGTCTGGCAGCGGGCGACTATTTCGTGTCGACGCGCAGCAACGGCTGTACTTCCGGTACGACCAAAGTTACAGTCAATCCACAGCCTGCTGCACCTACTGCCTCGATTAGTGCGAGTGACCCAACTACCTTCTGCGCTGGCGGCTCCGTAACCCTTACTGCTTCAGAAGGCACAAGCTATTCGTGGAGCAGCGGCCAGACCACGCGAGCCATTACCGTAAGTGCCAGTGGTAATTATTCTGTTACGGTTACTAACAACGGCTGCTCGGCTACTTCGGACGCTACGGCTGTAACGGTTAATCCTGTGCCCAGCGCTGCCTTCACTTACAGCGGTTCGCCATTTTGTAAGTCGGGCACTAATCCATCGCCGGCTGTTACTGGTGCTATGGGGGGCAAATTTACCTCAACCAACGGTCTGACCCTGAATGAAAACACGGGTGAGATTAACCTGAGTGCAAGCACGGCCGGCACGTATACCGTAACCTATACGGTGTCGGGCACCTGCTCTAATAGCGCCACTGCCGCCGTCACGATTACGAACACTCCGGTGGCGACGTTCTCGTACGGTGCTGCTGCATATTGCACCTCTGTTTCCTCTGCTCCGGCCATACTGGCTACAGGCGCTACGGCTGGCACATTTACAGCTTCTCCCGCCGGCCTGACCCTGGATGCTGCCACCGGCCAGATCACGCCCGGCACCAGTACGCCGGGTACTTACGTGGTGACTAACTTGATTGCCGCCAGCGATGGATGCAATGTCACGTCGGCTACAAAGTCTGTAACGATAAATGCTGCCCCTGCTATTACCGCTCAGCCCCAGCCCGCAACCCAAACCGTAGGCGAGGCAGCCAGCTTCTCCGTCGCGGCAACGGGTACCGGCCTCACGTATCAGTGGTACAAAGGGCTTGTAGGCTCGGGTGCTCCTATCGGTGGCGCCACCAGCAGCACCTATTCAATTAGCTCGGTAACTACTGCTAATGGCGGTAGCTATTATGTGACGGTAAGCGGTGAGTGCACCCCACCGGTTACCAGCAGCGTAGCCACACTGACCGTAAACAAGCTAGACCAAACCATCACCTTTGCGGCTATAGACTCGAAAGTGTATGGCGTCAGACCATTTGCAATCAGTGCATCAGCTACTTCCAACTTGCCAGTGATTATTTCAGTAGCAAGGGGACCAGCTATTCTCACCAAAGGGGAGCTTTTTATCACAGGAGTTGGTGAGGTAATTATCGAAGCTTTTCAGGGCGGTAACGACACGTATAATGCTGCAACCGACGTAACGCGTAGCTTCACGGTAACCCCAGCTACGCCTGCTGTCGCGATTACCGGCGGAACCTTCACGTACAACACGCAGGCGCATCCAGCCACCGGCGTGAGCGTGACAGGCGTGAATGGAGATAACTTGACGATTACTTCCGTAACGTACGAAGGCACTGATGGTACATCGTACAGCGCCAGCACCACAGCTCCTCGTAATGCCGGCAAGTACCTAGCTACGTCCACGTATGCTGCCAGCACTAACTACACTACCAATAGCGCCACGGCAGCTATTACCATCGAGCGTAAAGAGCTTACTGCCACGGCTGACAATAAGAGCAAGTCCTACGGGGATGCAACTCCACCCTTGACGGTAAGCTATGATGGCTTTGCCGGAACCGAGGATGCCAGCGCGCTGACTATTGCTCCCGTTGCAGCTACGGCTTCTAACGAAAGCAGTGGATTTGGCACATATCCCATCTCTGTAAGTGGTGGCGTAGCTACAAACTACAGCTTCACTTATGTAGCCGGTACGCTGACTGTTGCTAAGGCCGCCCTGACGGTAACGGCTGACCCCGCAAGCCGCGTGTACGGAGATGACAATCCTTCTTTTACGGCCACGGTCTCTGGTCAGAAGAACGATGATACCTTCACAACCGGCGGCAGCAGCACAGCCTCGGTTGGCTCACCAGTGGGCAGTGCCTATGTTATTACACCCACCATCAGCGGGGAAGCGCTGGCTAACTACACGGTAAATCCTGTTCCTGCCAACCTAAGCATCACCGCTCGCCCTATCACCATTACGGCAGCTTCTGACCTGACAAAGGTATACGGCGACGATGAGCCAGCCGCTTTTGCTTATACGGTTAGCGGCCGTGGCTTAGCCAGCACCGACGTATTCACGGGTGCATTGAGCCGTGTGGGGGCAAAAATGTAGGTTCTTACGCCATTCAGCAAGGAACGCTGTCCATCAAAAACAGCTCGACCAATGCCTCGGCTATAAATAACTATACGGTTTCGTATAACACGAATGACTTCGTTATCACAACGAAAGCCGTTACGGTGACCCCCAGATCTGGTCAGAGCAAAACCTATGGCGCTACCGAGCCGGCTTTAGCTTACGAGCCAGTAGTATTAGTTGGAACGGACGCCTTCACTGGCAGCTTGTCCAGAGAACAGGGCAGCACGGTAGGTTCTTATGACATTACCCAGGGCTCCCTGGCCCTGAGCAATAACTACGTACTGAGCCTGACCGCTGGGGTGAAGTTTACAATCACGGCAAAAGCCTTAACAGCTTCTATCGTTGCCAGCAACAAAGAGTATGATGGCGGCACGACAGCAAGCGCAACAGGCAGCGTACCCGCCGCCGATGTGGTAACCGGTGATGAGGTAGCTATAGCAGTAAGCGATGCCGCTTTTGCTACCAAACAGGTTGGAACAAATAAAACTGTGACTGCAACAGTAGCTCTGACAGGAGAGGCTGCCCGTAACTACAGCTTGTCGGCCACCTCAGCCACAGCAACTGCCGAAATCACGGCCAAGCCGCTAACAGCTTCCATTACCGCTGACAGCAAAGTATATGACGGAACTACGCTGGCCAGCATCGCTACCCGCACTTTAGTAGGAGTGATTAGCCCGGACGCCGTTACCCTGACGGTTGGCACCGCTGCATTCGCAGATAAGAACGTAGCTGATAGTAAAACCGTCGCGGCAGCAGGCCTGCGCCTGGACGGCGCGGATGCCGGCAACTACTCGGTTAACACTACGGCTACGGCCACGGCCGCTATTACTGCCCGGCCTATTGTAGTAACGGCTGCTGCGAACCAAAGTAAGGTGTATGGTACGACTACTGATCCAGTATTAGGGTACTCGATTACTACGGGTTCAAAAGTAGACGGCGACAATTTCTCGGGCCAATTGGCGCGTGCTGGTGGCGAGAACGTGAATACCTACGCCATCGATCTGGGTACGCTCAGCCTGGGCACAAACTATGACTTGAGCATGACCGCTGGCAGCACCTTTGCCATTACCCGCAAAGCACTCACGGCATCGATTCTGGCGCAGAGTAAAGTATATGATGCTACTAGTAATGCCACTGCTTTGGGCAGCGTGCCCGCCGCCAGCCTGGTAGGAAGTGATGTAGTAACGGTAGCCGTTACAAATGCTCAGTTCAACGACAAAAAAGTTGGACAGAATAAAGCAGTAACCGCAACCGTAGCGCTGGGGGCAATTCTGCCAGCAACTACAGCCTGACCGCCAACTCAGCTTCAACAACAGCCAACATCACGGCCGCTGAGTTAACCCCCGTGTTCACCGCTGCTCATAAAGTATACGACGGCAGCACGGCAGCTACCATCACGACCCGTTCTCTGGATGGTGTGTTGGAAACTGACGCGGTAACCCTCACGGGTGGTAGTGCCAGCTTCGCCAATAAGAATGTAGACATCAACAAGATTGTAACCGGCAGCAGCTTCAGACTGGATGGTGGCGACGCCGGCAACTATAGCCTGCCGACTACTAATCCTACTGCCCAGGCTAACATCACTGCAAAAGAACTGACAATTGGCATTACGGCCACCAGCAAGCCCTATGACGGCAACAGAAATGCTACCGTAACGGCTATCATCACCAATGGCCTAGTTACTAATGATGCTGTAACAGTAAACGCTGTCGGCGGATTGTTTGATACCAAGAACGCGGGTACGGGCAAAACAGTGACGGCGGATGTGAGCATCACCGGGGGCGCCGATGCCGGCAATTACACTGCCAACACAATGGCTGCTACTACGGCTGCTATTACTGCCAAAACGCTGGTCATTGACATTGCCGCTCAGAATAAGGTGTATGATGGTAACAAAAACGCGGCTGTGACTGCTTCAATCGCCAGTGGCCTGGTTGAGAAAGACGCTGTAACAGTGAGTGTTCTCAACGGTCTGTTCGACAACAAAAATGTCGGTACGGGCAAAACGGTGACCGGTGACGTAAGCAAAGCCGGTGCTGATGCGGGTAACTACACAGCCAACACCACGGCCATTGCCACGGCTGACATCTCAGCTAAAGAGCTGGTTATTTCGCTTAGCGCAACAGACAAGGTCTACGACGGAAATGCTACGGCTACTACTTCAGCCTTCCTCGCTGCTACCAGCGGTCTGGTAGCCGGGGATGTAGTGACAGTAGCTTCTACTGGCGGCACGTTTGCCGACAAGAATGTGGCTCCGGGCAAGGCAGTTACGGCGACGGTAAGCAAAGCAGGTGCGGATGCTGGCAACTATACGGCTAACACCAGTGCTGCTGCTACGGCTGCTATTACCGCCAAAGCGCTGGTTGCTTCAGCAACAGCTGCCAGCAAGGTGTATGACGGCACCGGGGCCGCCACGATCCTGACCCGTACTCTGGAAGGCAAGGCAATGGGAGATGATGTTAGTCTGACGGCTGGCACGGCTTCCTTCTCCGACAAAGGTGTAGGTACGGCCAAAACTGTCTCGGTAGTGAATTTGGACTTGATTGGTGCTGATGCAAAGAATTACACCTTCAACAGTTCCACTACGACTACTGCCGATATCACGAAGTTGAGCACTACTGGCACCTTTGTATCAAAAGACAAAGTGTATGATGGTAAAACAACAGCTGATGTGATAAGTACCTCGGTTGTGAAAGCCATCAGTGCGGACGACGTAGTTCTGAGTGGCACTGCTACCTTCAGCAACAAGAATGTTGGTGCCGACAAAACGGTAACGCTTAATACGCCTTTGCTGTCAGGTAATGATGCTGCCAACTATCACTTAGCTACCGTAAGCACTACTACTGCTAGCATAAGCAAGCGCGACTTGCTGGTGACTGCAACCGGTATAGACAAACTGTTCGATGGCACAACGAATGCTACTGTAAGTCTGAAAGACAACCGGGTAGGTGGAGATGATCTAACGACTGCTTACACTAGTGCATCCTTCGCTGACTTTAAGGTTGGTGTGAATAAGCCAGTGACGGTGAATGGCATCAGTATTTCCGGCACAGATGCTGGTAACTACACAGCCAACACCACGGCGGCCACTACAGCGACCATCAATATGGCAGTTGCACAAATGGTGCTGGTCGTTAATACTCAATCAGTACAATATTCCGATAAAATCACACTAACTGCTAAGGTTACCTCGACTACTGCTGAGGCACCACTAAACAGCACGGGTGGTACTATCCTGTACAAGATAACCAGCAATGGTGGCTCGCCTGAAACATTAGGCTCTTCAATTATTGAAGACTGGAATGCTACGAATGGCACCATAATCAAGTCGTTCGCAATTATGCAGAAGCCTGGTACTTATAGTGTGTCGGCCGTGTTTACGCCAACCTCAGCTAACATAGCTAGCGCCACCAGCACTACTGCGCTTGGTGTTACAAAAGAGGATGCTGACTTAGTATACTCTGGCTTAGAGTACTTTGGTACTGCCAATTCCAGCTCCTACAATGCGAATGTGGAATATATCGCAACATTCACTGATAAGGCTGATGACTCACGCGGGGCTGTCAAAAACACGAATGTGGCTTCAAGTGTGGCCTTCAGAGAAGTAGGCACCTCCACCAATTTGTTTGGTAGTCTTTTTGAAGTCAACCTGCTGAATACTGATGATCCTACGGTTGGGGTAGCCCGTACTGATGTCAAGGTCATCGAGCTTACTGAAGGTGAGTTTAAAGAAGGGGGTAAGACGTTCAAGTTGAGCGCTATAGCACAGGGCAATTATTATGAGGGCAGTACGGTTGAACCCCAAACGCTGATTACGATAGCTGTACCCGGCCAAGATTATGTAACTGGTGGGGGCAGCATGGTGATGGCTAATCCGGGTGGCACTCATGCCGGCACTGTCGATTCGAAGATGAACTTTGGTTTCACGATGAAGTGGAACAAAAGCGGCAAGAATATCCAGGGCCAAGCCAATATCATCTTCAGAAAGCAGGTTGGCACCGAGTGGCGCACGTATCAGATCAAGAGCAATGCCATCAACACATTAGGCACTTTCTCGAATCCTGAAGGCAACCAGGGCGACTTCAACACGAAGGCCAACCTGTCTTACACCACGGATGCTAACCCGCTCACCAGCGTTACGGTCACTGGTAACCTCGACCTTTCCATACAGGCATTCGAGTCTGTTCTGACGGGCAAATCGCACCAGATTGGCGTTACGCTCCGGTCATCTACCGGCGAGCTTCTCTTCTCCAGCAATTGGATTGGCGGCAAAACGGTGATGAAGGAGTTGAAAGGTGGTAGAATCAGCGTACGGAGCACCTCAACGCTCAATGCCGTAACAGTTCAACAGACAAGTGTTGCGTCGGTGGGTGGTGTGAAGACTGCTGAGGTGAAGACAGCCAGCAACGTGCTGGAGGTTTACCCGAACCCAATAGCTGACCAGGCTACTATCCGCTTCCGCAGCACCGAAGGTGGCAAGGCGCAGGTATACATCTATAACAGCTTGGGTGGCTTAGTCTCAACGCTTTATAATGCTGAGATAGAAGGCAACCGTGACTATACTGTTAAGCTGACCCGTGAGGATCTGCCCAACGGTGTGTACTTCTGCCGCCTGATTGTTAATGGTAAAGTGGAAAACAAGCGCATTGCTATTGAGCGATAAGCTGAGCTTATCCCAACAGTAAGCACCAAAAAAGAAAGCCGGGATTTTCCTGGCTTTCTTTTTTACATCATGTATTAATTTTCATATCACTAATAAAAAAAGCCCCCAGAGTTTTCTGGGGGCTTTTTTGACTATACAAAATACAAGCGAGTTACTCAAAACCAGCTTGCCATCAGCTGCGCGAGTTGCTCCAGGGCCTGCTGATCGTCTTGGTCAAAGTCGTTGAGCTGGTCGCTGTCTACATCAAGCACCATTACTACCTGTCCATCTTTCAGCACCGGCACCACGATTTCAGACTTCGACTCGCTGCTGCAGGCAATGTGGCCGGGAAACTGCTCCACATCGGGTACAAGCAGGGTCTGGGCCTGGGCCCAGCTGGCACCGCATACGCCCTTGCCGTGCCGGATTCGGGTGCAGGCAATTGGCCCCTGAAAAGGCCCGAGCACCAGCTCATCGCCCTTTACCAGGTAAGCGCCTACCCAAAAAAAGCCAAAGGTTTGCTTTAAAGCGCCCATCGTGTTAGCCAGGTTGGCAATCAGGTCGGGCTCGCCGGTAGTCAGGGCCTCAATCTGGGGCAGGAGCTGACGGTATTTTTCGGCTTTGGTAAGCGTAAGGTCGAGAATGAGTTCTTCAGCCATGAGAAAAGCAGGGTAAGCTGCGGCTTTTGTGGTCGTGAGATGTAGGATAAAGTTGAGCTACGGCGAGGCAAGCTGCGGCTTACGCGCGGTAGTGGTGATAGACAAACAGCATATCGTCGCCCAGAGTTACCTGCTCGTGCAAATGCCTGATACCCAGTTGGGGTGCCGCAATGCCCGCGCCAAGGTTTTTAGGGCTGCGCAGTATTCGGGCTTCATCCCAAAGACCATCCTTTAATAGAGAAGTCAGCACAGTAGGGCCACCCTCCACCAGCACCGATTGTATCTGACGCTCAAAGAGGTTGGCCAGAATGCAAGGGAATAAGTCTTCCGCTTCGGGTAGCTTTATGTAGTCGATGTTGGGCCGGGCAGCCCGCTCGCGGTACGTGTAAACCAAGGTAGGCTGCTTGCCATCGAGCAGATGATGGCTGGGGGCAAACTGAGGTTTTTGTCGATGGCCACGCGCACGGGATTTTGGCCGGGCCAGTCGCGCACGTTCAGATTGGGGTTGTCGTGCAGGGCCGTGCGCGTGCCTACCAAGATGGCCTGCTCCTCGGCGCGCCACTGATGCACCGCCACGCGGGCCAGCGCCCCGCTTATTTGAATGGGCTGATAAAACCGTCCGGCCAATAGTCCATCGGCCGTTTCGGCCCATTTCAAGACCACGTAGGGCCGTTTCTTCTCCTGAAAAGTGAAGAAGCGCCGATTGAGCCACCGCCCATCCGCCTCCAGCACGCCTGTCTCCACGTGCACACCAGCAGCGCGCAACTTGTCGATGCCGCGGCCGGCTACAAGCGGGTTAGGATCGAGGTTGCAGATGACGACATCGCGGACGCCGCTTTCAATCAGTAAGTCGGCGCAAGGCGGTGTTTTGCCGAAGTGAGCACACGGCTCCAGCGTCACGTACACGCGGCTTTTGGGCAGCAGACTTTTATCAGCAACGGCCGCCAGGGCGTTTACCTCAGCGTGCGGACCGCCGTAGCGCTCATGCCAGCCTTCGCCGATGATGCGGCCGTTGTGGGTTACCACGCAGCCAACTACCGGGTTAGGCCGCGCATAGCCCAAGCCCAGCCGAGCTAGGTCGAGGGCGCGGCGCATTATCAATTCATCAAAATCACGCATACGGGGTGGGAGGAACGTAGCTTTATGGCCGAAGGTACAAACCCTGCTTCGTATGACCATCCTGGAGCTAACGCGCCGCCTCACCACCACTTTGGGGGGCATTTATCCTGAGCCTGAAGCCGCTGCCATTGCGGGGCAGATGGTGGAGCATTATCTGGAATTGACGCCTTTAAAGCGCCGCATGCAAGCCACTGAGCTGGTTTCCACAGAAAAGGCGCAGTTAATAGACGCTGCCCAAGCTCGGCTCCTGCGCCATGAACCCCTGCAATATGTGCTGGGTACTGCTCACTTTGCGGGCTTGGAGCTGGAAGTAACGCCCGCCACGCTCATCCCCCGCCCCGAAACGGAAGAGTTGGTGGCGCTTATCAGCAAAGAGCAGAAAAATGCCCCCAGCTTACCATTCTCGACATCGGCACGGGCTCGGGCTGCATTCCTATTGCCCTCAGCCAGGCCCTGCCAGCAGCCCGGGTAATAGGAGTGGATATTTCGGCTGAGGCACTGGCTGTGGCCCGGCGCAACGCGGCCCGCTATGCGCCAAACGTAGAGCTTCAGCAAGTCGATATTCTGCGAGCCGCACCGACCGGAATTGCCCCCCACAGCCTGGCGGTACTGGTGAGCAATCCGCCCTACGTGCTGGAAAGCGAGCGGGCCCAAATGCGGGCCAACGTGCTGGACTACGAGCCGGCTACCGCGTTGTTTGTGCCGGATAATGACCCGTTGCTTTTCTATCGGCGCATCGCTGAGCTGGGCCAGGAATTGTTGCGGCCGGGGGGCAAATTATACTTCGAAATAAATGAGCAATACGCCACAGCCGTACGCAGGCTACTCGCTGAGCTGGGGTACGCTGGGGGGCAAATTCAGCAGGATATGTTCGGTAAAGACCGGATGGTGACTGGGGTAATGGTCGAGTAGGGGCCCCCACGCTCACAGAATCCGAACTTCTCAAACTTAAAAAGTCCTACCTTTGCGGGCTCAAAATCGGCGGCCTGCCGAGCTAGTTATCTGCTTTCGTGACTGATACGGTTGCCTATTTTGCACATCCCACCGCTGTACTCGACGACGGCTGCCGTATTGGCGCCGGGTGTCGCATCTGGCACTTCGCCCACCTGATGGCGGGCTGTGAGCTGGGCGAAAACTGCAGCATCGGGCAAAACGTGATGATAGCGAATGGCGTCCGCTTGGGTAGCAACGTGAAAGTGCAAAACAACGTGAGCCTTTACTCGGGCGTGGAGTGCGCCGATGATGTTTTTCTGGGCCCATCCGTCGTCTTTACCAATGTGCGCAATCCGCGCAGCGCCGTGCCGCGCCGCCACGAATACCAGCCTACCGTACTGGAGCGCGGCGTAAGCGTGGGGGCCAATGCTACTATTATATGCGGAGTTCGGTTGGGTGAATACGCCTTTGTAGGCGCCGGTTCCGTAGTAACCCACGACGTGTCCCCTTACTCCTTAGTGTACGGTAATCCGGCCCGCCCGCAGGGCTGGATGAGCCGCGCGGGGCACCGTCTTATTTTCGATGCCAGCCAGCGGGCCACCTGCCCCGAAAGCGGCATGCAGTACGAGTTAACCTTTGATAATCAGGTAATACCTGTTATTGCGATCCAAAATTCATAAGTCAAAATTCAGCATTTCCTCTTCCTGTGTACGAGCAATTACTTCAGAAAAAAGCCAAGCTAGCCGTTATCGGCCTCGGGTACGTGGGCTTGCCTATCGCCCTTGAGTTTGCCCGCAAGCTCAGCGTTATCGGCTTCGATATAAACGCCGCCCGCGTCGACTTGATGCGCAACGGCATAGACCCCAGCGGCGAGCTGGAGGCCAAAGACTTCGAGGGCTGCGACATCACATTCACCGACTCCTTGGAGGTATTGCGTGAGGCCAATTTCTACATCGTGGCCGTGCCCACGCCCATCGACGAGCACGCCATGCCCGATTTGAAGCCCTTGTTGGGAGCATCAACCAGCGTGGGCAAAGTGCTCAAAAAGGGTGATTACGTAGTGTTTGAAAGCACTGTATACCCCGGTTGCACCGAGGAAGACTGTATCCCGGTGATGGAGAAGCTGTCGGGCTTATCATTCCCTCAGGATTTCAAGGTGGGTTACTCACCCGAGCGCATCAACCCCGGCGATAAGGAGCACACGCTGACCAGCATCATAAAAGTAGTGGCCGGCTGCGATGATGAGTCGCTGGATATCATTGCCAAGCTCTATGAGTTGGTGGTGAAAGCCGGTGTACACCGCGCCAGCAGCATTAAAGTAGCCGAGGCAGCCAAGATCATCGAGAACACCCAGCGCGACGTCAACATTGCGCTGATGAATGAGTTGTCGCTGATTTTTGACCGCATGAACATCAACACCTATGAGGTGCTGGAGGCCGCGGGCACCAAGTGGAACTTCCTTAAGTTCTCGCCCGGCCTAGTCGGTGGCCACTGCATTGGCGTTGACCCTTACTACCTGACGTATAAGGCGAAGGAGCTAGGCTTTGATGCCAAGGTTATTCTTTCCGGCCGGAGCACCAACGACAATATGGGAGCCTACATCGCCCGCAAAACGGTGCAGATGATGATTAAGCAAGGCAAGGACGTAGCCAAAAGCCGGGTGCTGGTAATGGGCGCTACCTTTAAGGAGAACGTGGAGGACATTCGCAACTCCAAGGTGGCCGACGTGATTCAGGAGCTGAAAAACTTCTCTGTCAATGTGGATATCGTAGACCCGCACGCTGACTCTGACGAGCTGCACCATGAGTATGGCTTCCGCCTCACGTCCGCCGAAGAGACTAGAACTGACTATGACGCCGTTATTGTAGCCGTGGGCCATAAGCCCTACCTCGACAAAAACGAAGCGTATTTCCAGTCTATCACGGCTGATAATGCCGTTTTGGTTGATATTAAAGGTCTGTACCGCAGCAAGATGCAGGATCTGCACTATTGGAGCTTGTGATATAAATAGTTAAATGGCTGGAGGGTAAATGGTTGAATGTTCAATAATCAACCATTTAGCCATTCAACAATCAGCAATTTAACCCCCAGCCATTTAACCACTCAGAAATGGAAAGGACGAAAATATTAGTAACCGGCGGCGCAGGATACATTGGCTCGCACGCGGTAGTAGAGCTATACGAGGCTGGTTATCAGCCTGTAATTGTTGATAACTTCAGCAACTCTTCCGAGTCTGTGATGCACGGCCTGAAAGAGATTTTGGGAACCAGCATCACGTGCTACGCCATTGACTGCGCTGACGAAATAGCACTGCGCGAGGTGTTTGCACACGAGAAAGACGTGCGTGGCGCCATTCACTTTGCCGCCTACAAAGCTGTGGGCGAATCGGTGCAGAAGCCACTGGCGTACTACCATAACAATATCGGCTCCTTGCTCACACTGCTGAAAGTGATGCAGGAGTTTGAGGTGCCGAACGTGGTTTTTTCTTCTTCCTGCACGGTATACGGCATCCCTGACCAGCTGCCCGTGACGGAGGAAACGCCCACTAAGCCAGCTACTTCGCCCTACGGCAACACGAAGAAGATTTGCGAAGACATACTGCGTGACGTAGTGGCCGCGCCTAATAGCAGCGTGCGCACCATTCTGCTGCGCTACTTCAATCCTATCGGCGCCCATCCTTCGGCTCTGATTGGGGAATTGCCGCTGGGCGTACCCAATAATCTGGTTCCTTTTGTAACCCAGACAGCGGCTGGCATTCGGGAGAAGCTTACCATTTTCGGCAATACATACGACACCCCCGACGGCACCAACGTCCGCGACTACATCCATGTGGTAGACTTGGCAAAAGCTCATGTGGTAGCCGTGGAGCGCTTGTTGAAAGGGGAGAGCGAGGCCGTTGAGACCTTTAACGTAGGCACCGGCCGTGGCAACAGTGTGCTGGAAGTGGTGCAGACCTTTGAGAAGGCAACCGGCCAGAAGCTCAATTATGTTATCGGGCCTCCTCGCCTCGGCGACGTGCCCGCCATCTACGCTGACGTTACCAAGGCCAATCAGGTATTAGGGTTTGAAACCACTACTACTCTGGAAGAAAGCTTGGCTAGCTCCTGGAAGTGGCAGCAGAAGCTAATGTCAAATGGCTAAATGGTTGAAGGTTAAATGGCTGGCCGTTCTGGCAAGTCATTAAGCGTTTAGCCATTTAGCAATTCAACCATTTATCAGATGAAGATAATTATCACCGGCGGGGCTGGGTTTATTGGGTCACATGTAGTGCGCCTGTTTGTAACCAAGTACCCGGAGTATCAGATTCTTAATCTGGATGCCCTGACGTATGCAGGCAACCTGGAGAATCTGCGCGACATCGAGCATGCACCTAATTACCGCTTCATAAAAGGCGATATTGCCGATCAGGCGTTCATTGATGAGCTGTTTGCGCGCGAAGAGCCCGATGCAGTAATCCATCTGGCTGCCGAGTCGCACGTAGACCGCTCCATTACTGATCCATTGGCATTTGTGAAAACTAATGTGCTGGGTACAGTGCACTTGTTGAACGCGGCCAAAAACCTGTGGAAGCCACTGGGGTATGAGGGCAAAACGTTCTACCACGTAAGCACCGACGAAGTCTACGGCTCTCTGGAAATGGGTCCTGAGATGTTCACGGAAGACACGGCGTATGATCCTCGCTCTCCCTATTCCGCCTCCAAGGCCAGCTCCGACCACTTCGTGCGCGCTTGGTACCACACGTATGGGCTGCCGGTGAAGTTGAGCAACTGCTCCAATAATTACGGTCCCAATCATTTCCCGGAAAAGCTGATTCCGCTGGCCATTCACCGCATCCGCACCCAGCAGCCGGTGCCGGTGTATGGGAAGGGAGAAAATGTGCGCGACTGGCTATTCGTGAAAGATCACGCGACGGCCATTGATGCCGTGTTTCATAAAGGCAAAGTAGGCGACACCTATAATATTGGGGGCGTAAACGAGTGGCAGAACCTAGAGCTGATTCACCTGCTGTGTGATGTGGTGGATGAGAAAACTGGCCAAGCTCCCGGCACTTCGCGCAAGCTTATCACCTTCGTGAAAGACCGCGCCGGGCACGACTTGCGCTATGCCATCGATTCCAGCAAAATCATGAACGAGTTGGGCTGGAAGCCATCCGTTACGTTTGAGCAAGGCTTGGCCCAAACGGTCGACTGGTACCTGGCCAATACTGAGTGGCTGGAGCGCGTGACTACGGGCGCCTACCAGGACTATTACCTTCAGCAATACGCTCAGCGCTAGCGCGCAACTGATAATTAAGAATTAGGAATGAGTAATTGGGTATAAGTTATCTGATTATTTAAAGCACGATTCTTAATTACTAATTACTAATTCTTAACTGAAAGAATGTACGATATCCCTTTTCACGACCAGCCACTCGATAACCTGACCTTTCTGGTGACGGGTGGAGCCGGCTTTATTGGCTCTAATCTGGTTGAATACCTGCTTAAGTACGGCGCCGGGCGCGTGCGCGTGCTGGACAATTACTCGAACGGCTTCCGCAAAAACATGCGCCTGTTTGAAGGGCATCCGGCTCTGGAAGTTATTGAAGGCGACATTCGGGATCCGCAAGTATGCCGCGATGCTTGCCGGGGGGCAAATGTGGTGCTGCACCAGGCCGCACTAGGCTCCGTACCGCGTTCTATCAATGACCCCATCACGAGTAACGATGTGAACGTGGGGGCTTTGTGAATATGCTGGTGGCCGCGAAAGAAGCTAACGTACAGCGCTTTGTGTACGCTGCTTCTTCTTCCACCTACGGCGACTCGCCCCACTTGCCTAAGATAGAAGACCGCATCGGCAAGCCCTTGTCGCCGTACGCCGTGACCAAGTATGCCAATGAGCTGTACGCCGACGTATTCGGTAAAACCTATGGCATGCCTATTATCGGGCTGCGCTACTTCAATATTTTTGGCCCCCGCCAAGACCCGAATGGCGCTTACGCGGCCGTAATTCCGTTGTTTATCGACGCGGTGTTGCAGGGAAAAGCCCCCGCATGAATGGCGACGGTGGACAGACGCGCGATTTTACCTTTGTAGAAAACTGCGTGCAAGCCAACATCAAAGCGGCGCTGACCACAAATCCGGCGGCGCTGAATGAGGTGTATAACATTGCCGTAGCCGACCGCACGTCGCTGAACGACCTGTTTACTATTCTCAAAGAAGAAGCCGGCTCGGATATTACGCCCGAATACGGCCCCGACCGTCCCGGCGACATCCGCGACTCGCTAGCTGATATTTCCAAAGCCAGAAACCTGCTCGGCTACGATCCGCAGATTCGCATTCGGGAAGGCTTGCAGCAAACGCTGGCGTGGTTTAAAGCAAACCAGAAGTTCATTCACGAGAGCAACTAACCCTTTGGCGGCCACGAAGCCCGCTCGCGCCCCATTCTTTTATACTTGGTTCGTCGTCCCTGACACATGAAAGGTATTATTCTCGCCGGTGGATCCGGCACTCGCCTGCATCCCCTCACGCTGGCCGTTAGCAAGCAGCTTATGCCGGTGTACGATAAGCCGATGATTTATTATCCGCTGTCTATCTTGATGATGGCCGGAATTCGGGATATCCTGCTGATCACCACGCCTCATGATCAGGCGCAGTTTCAGCGGCTGCTCGGTGATGGAAAGAGCTTGGGCTGCAATTTTCAGTATGCCATTCAGGAAGTGCCTAACGGCTTGGCGCAGGCCTTTGTCATTGGTGCCGACTTTATCGGTGATGATAAAGTAGCCTTGGTATTGGGGGATAACATCTTCTACGGTGAAGGACTGGAGCAGCTGCTTCAAAGCAACAGCAACCCCGACGGCGGCGTGGTATATGCCTACCACGTCAATGACCCGGAGCGCTACGGCGTAGTTGAGTTTGATGCCGACAAAAAAGCACTCAGCATTGAGGAAAAGCCCAAAACACCGAAGAGCAACTACGCGGTGCCGGGCCTGTATTTTTATGATAACGAAGTAATTGAGATTGCGCGCAATCTCAAGCCCAGCTTTCGGGGCGAGTACGAAATCACGGATGTGAATCAGGAGTATCTGCGTCGTGGCAAGCTGAAAGTGGGTATTCTGGGCCGCGGCACGGCCTGGCTGGATACGGGCACCTTTGAGAGCCTGATGCAGGCCTCAGAGTTTGTGCGGGTCATTGAGCATCGTCAGGGTCTGAAGATAGGCTCCATTGAGGAAGTTGCTTACCGTCAGGGTTTTATCACGGCGGATCAGCTACGCAAAATAGCAGAGCCCCTGCGCAAAAGCGGTTATGGCGATTATCTGATGAATCTGCCCGAAACGCAAATGCTGGAAGCCTAAACACAGATATACTATGTAAAAAAGCCCCCCAGGTCAATCTGGGGGCTTTTTTGTGTTTATACCAAACCAGTATCAGAACAAGATACCAGCTACCAGTCCGGCCCCGATGATAACGTAGGACGGAATCTTATTCCATAGGAGCAACAAGAACGTAGAAGCTACCAGTATCAGGTTGACGGGCGTATCGGGCAGCGGATGGTAGAGCAGAAAGGTGGCGGCCCACACCAGACCCGCACTTACGGCATTGATGCCTTCCAACGACGCTTTTACCACGCGGTACTGCTTCAGCTGGTCCCAGAAGCGAATCAGAAAGAAGATCAGAAAGGTGCCCGGCAGAAAAATACCCGCCGAGGCAACCAACGCACCCAGCAGCTGCCCGCTCACACCTGCATCTTCCCGGCGCATGGCAAGCGTACCGATATAGGAAGCAAAGGAAAAGTTGGGCCCCGGCATGGCCTGCACCAGTCCCAGCCCCGACAGGAACTCCGGGGCCGTGAGGTAGCGCTTAAACTCCACAAACTCAGCAAACAGAAGCGGCGCCAGCACTTGCCCGCCCCCAAATACGAGGCTGCCGTTGCGGTAAAAGTTCTCGAAAAGCCGCACGGGTAGCCAGCGCGTGTAATGGCCAAGCACGGCCGCCGCAATAAGTACGCCTAGCCAAAGAGCGAAGTTGGCCCACTCAACGCGCAACGGTTGCTTTTGCTCTATCTGAGGCAGTTTGCTGTAGCGAAAGGCCGTAATTAGCCCCCAGCCAGCAGTAGCAAGGGCAGTACGGCCGGCAGCTGGAAGGAATAAGCAAGCATAGCTCCCGATACCATCAGGGCGACGGAGGTCTTGGTGTGAATTACCTTTTCGGCAATTTTGTAAGCTGAATAAGCAACGAACCCAATGGCAATCGGCTGCACGAACTGCACCAGTCGAGCTACCAGGCTAGGGTCTAAATAGCTAATACTGAGTGCAAAGACGGTCATGAACGTTACGGCGGGCGTCATCCAGACCAGCAGCGTGAGATACGCCAGATTGGGGCCGCCCAGCCGGAAGCCGATTGCAGTGATCGTTTGGGTAGAGGAGGGGCCGGGCACAATTTGGCACAAAGCCGTCAGCTCCACCAACTCTGCCGACGTGAGGTAGCGTCGCTTATCAACTAGCAAGCGGAACATCATGGCTAGGTGCGCCTGCGGACCGCCAAAGCTGGTGAGAGCCAGCACGGCCACATCCTTCAGGAAAATGATACCGCGTACGCGCTTGGTGCGGTTGCCACTACGGCGGGGTGGGGGAACCAAGCTAACCTCTTCCGTTTCCACTTTTTTAGAGCTTGGTACTTTTAACAGCCAGATACTAAGGCCTTCATAGTGCGAAGAAAAGATACGGTATTATCAGAAAAAAGCCCCCAGAAAAATGCCGGGGGCTTTTTTACCTCAATTATCGGTTGTCAGTAATTAGCTGACAACAACGGTTACTTTTTCTTCAAGCCAAGCTCAATCAACCGCTCGTTCAGGAACTCGCCGGCGGTAATGTCTGCTTCCTGCTTAGGATTGTCGGGCGTAACGCAGTTTTCGAGTGCTGCCAAGCTCATTTCGGAGCGAGGGTGCATGAAAAATGGTACAGAGAAGCGCGAAGAGTTCATCTTCTCACGGGGCGGATTTACCACGCGGTGAATGGTGCTCTTGAGTACGCCATTGGTCAGGCGCTGGAGCATGTCGCCCACGTTTACCACGATCTGGTCGGGCAGAGCTGTGATCGGAATCCACTTGCCATCGCGGCGCAACACTTGCAGGCCATCGGCCGAAGCGCCCATAAGCAGCGTAATCAGGTTGATGTCGCCGTGTTCGGCGGCCCGTACTGCATCAGCCGGCACCGCATCGGGGTTCTCGATGGGGAAGTAATGAATGGGGCGCAGGATGCTGTTGCCGTTGCGCACCTTATCATCGAAGTAGTTTTCGGGCAGATTCAGGTATAAAGCAATGGCGCGCAGTACGTCCTTACCCGCTGCTTCCAGCGTTTTGTACGTGGTCAGCGTAGTCTGGTGAAAGGTAGGGACTTCCTTCGGCCAGATGTTGTCGGGGTACTCATTTTTGATGGGGTCATTCGGGTCGTCTACCTCTTGGCCTACGTGGTAGAATTCCTTCAGGTCGCCGGTGTTGCGGCCTTTCGCGTGCTCCTTGCCTTTGCCTATGTAACCGCGCTGCCCGGCCAAAGCAGGGTTCTCGTAGCTTTGCTTTACCTCATCGGGCAGGGAGAAAAAGGATTTTACGTCGGCGTAGAGCTGGGTGGTTTGCTCTTCGGTTAGGCCATGATTACGCAGGGCCACGAAGCCGATGCTTTGGTAAGCATCACCGAGTTGTTGGACGAAGCGCTGCTTGCGCTCCGGGTCGCCTGACCGGAAGTCGGCTAGATCGAGGGATGGAATTTCTTCCAGCAATGTTGGGTCCATAGCGGAAAATCAAGATACTTTTGAGCAATCATTTCGTGTTGTGCAAGGTACTCAAAAATCAAATGTCATCTTTGTAACTCAACATTACCCGATATTCGGCTTCTTTGGTACTATTTCCTTTTTCATTATGAAAGCATCAACTTTACTCTTAAGCGGCGCCATGTTTTTAGGCGTTGTAGCCTGCGACACAACTCGTCAGCAAACCGAAACTGCCACGCAGACCATCGCTGAGAATACAGCGCCGGGTGGATTGTCAAGCATGGAAAAGAATGGCATCCGCCTGACTCCTTTCAACGACTCGCCTAAATATCCGGAGTCGCAGATGCGGCTGAAGACGCCAACCTCTGGCAATACCGTAGCCTCCGGTGCTGTGCCCTTCGACTATGACTTAAGTAACTTTCAGCTGACCAAGATGACCGGCGGCATACACGCCGAGCACATGGCCAATTCGCAGCAAGGCCAGCACATTCATAATATCGTCGACAATGAGCCCTATACCGCTCACTACACGACCGAGTTTACCAAGAATATCCCTGATGGTCAGCACGTGGTGCTGTCGTTCCTGTCGCGCTCCTATCACGAAAGCCTGAAGCATCGTGGTGCCTATGACCTGCGCGTGATCAATGTTGGCTCGGCGCGCGCCACCCCGCTGGGGGCCGATTTGGCCGCTCCGCACATGTTCTATAGCCGGCCTAAGGATACCTATTCGGGTAACGATACCAAGAAGGTAATGCTGGATTTTTATCTGGTTAATACTACGCTCAGCCCTGAAGGCGCCAAAGTGCGCGCTACCATCAACGGAACCGAGTTTATGTTGGATCAGTGGCTGCCGTATATGATGGAAGGCTTGCCCGCCGGCCAAAACACCATAAAGCTGGAGCTGGTCGACACCAATGGTACTGTCATTCCGGGACCGTTCAACTCCGTCACCCGCACGTTCACCCTTCAGCCTTAAGCAGCTATTGCTGATTGCTTGATTTTCAGTAAAAAGCCTGTTCATGCTAAGCGTGAACAGGTTTTTTTTTATGTTTTAGCTTATATAGTTCATTTTTAATACAGAAAAAGTTCTATTTTTAAAAAAAATCTTCCCTTACGTTCACAGTTAGTAGTTTTGGCTTGGCTTTCGCAGACCGGAGCCGCTCCCTAGATTACTTGGAATGTGACGGGGCAAGAGAACGAAGTCAAAGATGAGCTTGTTGAGCTCTCTGGCAATATCTTTTTGGTGTTAACTATGCGTTTTTACAAGTCATTTTTTACGCTGGCGGTCGTGCTAGCTGTGAGCTTACAGGCTCAGGCCCAACATGCTGTATGGGCCAACAAAGTGGTAGAGGTATCATCGCAGAAGGCAGAAGGGAAAGAGGCGTTCTCGCCCGACAAGGTGTTAGGTGAGCCGAACGCCAAGCCGCTTGGCCAAGTGAGCAACGATGCCTGGATTCCGAAGAAAGAAGGGAAAGAGGAATTCGTGGAAGTTCGCTTCAGTAAGTCGTTGATTGCCCGTCAGGTCACGGTCGTGGAAAATTTTAATCCCGGATCGGTCACTAAAATTGAATTAATTGACACGCGCGGCGGCAAACATCAGGTGTATGAAAACAAGAACCCGGGCCCCATTCCGGAGCTATTTCGCTCTCTGCAAGTGACTTTTGAGCCGGGCACTTACCGGACCATCGGCGTACGAGTGACCATGAACACGCTTAAAGTGAATGGCGTGAATCAGATAGATGCTATTGGTATTGCCGACGTGGCCGCCACCATGGTAAAGGAGGAATTCAAATCGGCCGCCGCAGATGAGAACGGCGTGTCAGCTGATTCGTCGATGGTGAACCTCGGGCCTACCGTCAATTCCAAGTACGTTGATACCCACCCGGTTATATCACCCGATGGCAAAACGCTGTTCTTCGCTCGTCAGGAGAGCCCGCAGAATGTGGGGGCAAAGATGATGTGCAGGACGTGTGGTACAGCAATTTGCGCGACGCGGCCATGAAGTCGTGGAACCCTGCCAAAAACATCGGCGGACCCATCAACACGCCTGGTCCGAATGGCTTAGCCTCGGTATCGTCGGACGGTAATGCGGTGGTCTTGATCAATGTGTACAATCCCGATGGCTCGCTGGATCCCAAAGGCTTGAGTATGGCGCGACGTACGCCCACCGGCTGGACAAAGCCAACGAAGATTGAAGTAGAGGACTTTTATAACGACGACCCCGAAAACGTTGATTTCTACCTTGCTACCTCGGGCAAGGAACTGCTGATGGCAGTACAGCGCAAAGACGGGCAGGGCCAGCAGGACCTATATGTAAGTCTGCTCAAGAGTGATGGCAAAACCTGGGGAAAGCCTCGCAATTTGGGTACCTCGGTAAATACTAAAAAGGCTGAGTTTGCTCCTTTTCTGGCCGCTGATGGCAAAACCCTGTACTTCGCCTCTGAAGGCCACGGTGGGTATGGACAAAGCGACATTTTTTATAGCAAGCGCCTCGACGACACCTGGACAAGCTGGACCAAGCCCCGCAATCTGGGCTCCAATATCAATTCCTCTGATTTCGATGCTTACTATACCGTATCGGCGGCGGGAGAGGATGCTTACCTGGTGTCGTCGCGCAACGGTACAGAAGGCTCACGCGACATCTTTCGCATTGGCCTTACGCCTCAGTTTAAGCCGGAAGTAGTAACCCTGGTTCGGGGACGCGTGCTCGATGCCAGCACCAAAAAACCAGTTGCCGCCAAAATTCGCTATGAGAACCTGCTGACCGGCGAAGAGTTGGGTGTGGCTGAGACGAGCCCAGTAGACGGCTCCTATACGATTGTACTTCCTTCGGGAGCGCACTATGGCTACCGGGCGGAGGCTGCCGACTATATTTCAGAAAGCGACAACATCGACGTAACTGATCGGCAGAAGTACACCGAGCTAACGCAGGATTTGTACCTGATTCCGTTCACGGTAGGGCAAACCATCAAGCTGACCAATATCTTCTTCGCTCAGAGCAAGTTCTTTCTGCGCGAAAACTCTTATCCCGAGCTACAACGCCTGATCGGGATTATGAAAGAGTATCCGAACATGGAAATCAAGCTGGAAGGCCACACCGATAATCAGGGCGACCCGGCCTTGAACGTGAAGCTAAGCCTTGACCGCGTGAATGAGGTGAAGAAGTACTTGGTTGCACGAGGCATTTCTGCCACTCGTATTACCACGGAAGGCTTTGGCGGCAGCAAGCCCGTAGGCAGCAACGACCAAGAGGAAACACGCCGTCTCAATCGGCGGGTTGAATTCAGGATCACGAAGAAATAGTATTTCATTTATCTGATACTTTACCTATAAAGAATCCCCCAGCTGAGCTGGGGGGCTTCTTTATAGGTAAAGTATGGCCCGTGTCTACTTTACGATGAGGAGGAGTTTGCATGCTCTGCTAAACCAGACCTTCCCTTTTATCGTCTACTTCAACGAGTAGCTGTCCTTCGGTCAAAAACGAAAAGTCAGCGTATCTCTAAGCAAGCGGAGCATTTGAGACTGTCGGAAGCGGCAGTAAAGCCACGCTTCTCCTACGCTGATCGCCTGATACAACCTCTGCCCGTGGATAAGATTTCTTGCACCCTCTTAGTAGACGACGACCGAATTAATAATTTCCTCAACCAAAGGCTCTTGGAAGGCCTTAACATGACAGAGAAGCTGCTCACGGCCCTGAATGGGAAGGAGGCGCTTTCTATGTTTGAGAAGGAATGCCGGGAGTCTGGGTGCCCGGCGCTGGTATTGCTCGATGTGAATATGCCCGTGATGAACGGCTTCGAGTTTCTGGAAGCTTACGACCGGCTCGATATTACGCCCAAAGAACATGTGATCATCATTATGCTCACTACGTCGCTGCACCCGCGCGACGTAGAGCGCGTGCAGCAGCTAGGCATTGCAGGCTTTATGAATAAGCCACTGACTAAGGAGAAGGTAAACGATATTCTGAAAGCTCATTTTAATCGAGAGCTGCCGCTGGAGTAAGCACAAACAGGTTTTGTCCGAGCAGTGTAGTCTGATTGCAAAGACAAAACGCCCCCGAACGCTAAGTGTTCGGGGGGCGTTTTTATAAAAACTTAATTGCAAAAGCGCTGTCTGTTGCCGTTTCTTATCAGGTCTGACGGGTTTCGTCGCGGCCGGGCTTGATGCTGCTACTTTGCCCCCAGGATTTGCAATGGAGTCACGCATGTCCGTGTCTGACTGGATGTTGCGCATTTTGTAGTAGTCCATAATACCGAGGTTGCCGCTACGGAAGGCTTCGGAAATGGCCTTTGGAATTTCGGCTTCAGCTTCTACCACACGGGCCTTGGCTTCCTGCGTCTTGGCGCGGTTTTCCTGCTCCACGGCTACGGCCATGGCCCGGCGTTCCTCGGCTTTGGCTTCGGCCACTTTCAGGTCGGCGGTGGCTTGGTCTATTTGCAGTTTTGCCCCGATGTTTTCGCCGATGTCAATGTCAGCAATATCAATAGAGAGAATCTCGAAGGCAGTACCGGCATCGAGGCCTTTTTGCAGCACCAGCTTAGATATTTTATCCGGATTTTCGAGCACTTCCTTATGAGAGCGCGACGAGCCAATGCTCGTCACGATGCCCTCACCCACGCGGGCCAGAATCGTTTCTTCGCCGGCCCCGCCCACGAGTTGCGCGATGTTGGCCCGCACCGTAATCCGGGCTTTGGCGATAAGCTGAATGCCATCTTGCGCTACCGCCGCCACGTTGGGCGTGTTGATTACCTTGGGATTAACGGAAGTCGTGACAGCCTCGAATACGTCGCGGCCAGCCAGGTCAATGGCAGTAGCCTGCTTAAAAGTGAGCGGAATATTGGCCTTGTCAGCCGAAATAAGTGCTTTGATAACGCTTGGAATATTGCCCCCAGCCAAGTAGTGCGTTTCTAGATCGTTCGCGGTTAGCTCCAAGCCGGCCTTGGTGCTCGTAATCAGGGAGTTGACGATGAGCGTGGGCGACACCTTGCGTACCCGCATCAGCACCAGCTGAAACAGGCTGACCCGCACCCCCGAGAAAATAGCTGTAATCCAGAGCCCGATGGGAAAGAAGTACAGAAATACCAGCAGAGCTACGGCCGCGATGGCCAGCGGAATAAAGGGAAACTCCATTAAGTAAGGGTTAGACGTAGGTGGAAATAGGAGAAAAACGACTTGGGGGGCTTTTTAGAGCTAAGCCAGCGCTGCCTTCAAGGTTAAGCTTGCTCTACAATGATACGGTTCTGCTCGATGCGCAAAACGCGCACGGCGGTGCCAGCATCCAGAAACTCACCCCGCGTGGCAGCTTCTCTGCGGTCTTCGCCAAACAGAACAGTGCCGGCGGGCCGTAGCGCCGATAGAGCTCGTCCGGTAGCGCCGGGCTGCACATCGGGGCGGCGCACGTCGCGCACGTGGCTGTCATTCACATCGGTGAGGGCAAACCTGTGCAGGTTTTTCGGTCGGAGGCCCACGTACAGCATCACGCCCGCAGCCACCACTGAAAACAACAGCGCGTAGTGGCCAGCCGTGGTGCCCAAATCACGATAGCCCAGCCATACGCCCGCCACCAGTAACCCAAATCCAACCAGTCCGACCAACGTAGTGCCCGGAATAAAGAGCACCTCAACTACCAAAAACAGCAGGCCGAAAAGCAACAGTAAAACAACGGTAAGCCAGTCCATAGAAAGGAAAGTAGGATGTGTTCTTAAATATACACAAAAACAACCGCCGTTGCCAGAGCAAGCGCCGAGCTTCTGCTGCTATTAACTAGGCGGCTTGGTCCGTTAGTAGTTCCATGCGAAGTATCGTCAGGACGTATTTAGGGAAGCAAGATGAGGCATGTTGAGCCCACCAACTGCGCTCTAGTTTCGTATTGGGGTCATGATGAAACAACGTGAAATAACCGACGAATCAAATACCGCCTGGACCTGCGTGCAAGCCTACGCCGGCCTCGATAGCAAAACCGCCGAGCAAGCCACCAAGCTAGCCGAAGCCCAAGATGGAACCGTGACAGTAGTTTGTACGCCCAGCGGCGGCGCGCAAACCGTGCGTCTGGAACTGGATAAAGACTGGCTGGAAGAGCTTTCGGATGAGGAGCTAACTACTGCTATTACATCGGCTGGTTCTGGCAGCTAACATAATAAACAGCAAAAAAGCCCCCACAGTTATTTGTGGGGGCTTTTTTAAATAAAGGCAACACTCCTAATACGCTCGCGCAAAGTGAGCGCGCCGTGTGCTGGGCTTCCCAGTCACAATGCAGATGCCATCTTCATCAGGCTCGGCAAGCGCCAGGCAGCGAATCGTGGCTTTAGTTTCCTCTTTGATGCGCTCCTCCGTTTCGGGAGTGCCATCATAATGAGCTACAACAAAGCCGCCGGGGCCGTCGAGTACCTGCTTGAACTCCTCATAGCTTTCCACGCGGGTGGTGTGGGTTTCGCGGAAGTTGTGAGCGCGCTGGTAGATATTATTTTGGATGTCCTGAAGTAGCTGATCGATGTTATTCACAATGTCGGTGAGCGGCATGTTCAACTTCTCTTTGGTGTCGCGGCGGGCTACTTCTACCGTGCCGTTCTCCAAGTCGCGCATACCGATGGCCAAGCGCACGGGTACGCCTTTTAGCTCCCACTCAGCAAACTTAAAGCCTGGGCGCTCGGTGTCGCGGTCGTCGAGCTTCACACTGATGCCCCGCTCCAGCAAGCCCATCTGAATAGGCCGGATGCGCTCCTTTAGCTCATCTAGCTGGCCGGTTTTGTAAATGGGCACGATAACCACCTGAATAGGAGCCAGCTTGGGGGGCAAAATCAGGCCGTCGTCGTCGGAGTGGGCCATCACCAAAGCACCCATCAGGCGGGTACTCACGCCCCAGCTTGTTCCCCACACGTGCTCCAGGCTGCCTTCTTTGTTGGTAAACTGTACGTCGAAGGCCTTGGCAAAATTCTGCCCCAGAAAGTGGGAAGTGCCCGCCTGCAAGGCCTTGCCGTCCTGCATCAAACCCTCGATGCAGTAGGTTTCGAGGGCACCCGCGAAGCGCTCATTCTCGGTCTTCACGCCTTTTACCACCGGCAGGGCCATCCACTCTTCCGCAAACTCGGCGTACACGTCCAGCATCTGGCGCGTTTCGGCGAGGGCTTCCTCGGCCGTAGCGTGGGCCGTGTGACCTTCCTGCCACAAGAACTCGGCGGTGCGCAGAAACAAGCGCGTGCGCATTTCCCAGCGCACCACGTTAGCCCACTGGTTAATGAGCAAAGGCAGGTCGCGGTAGCTCTGAATCCAATTTTTGTAGGTGCTCCAGATGATGGCCTCAGAGGTCGGCCGCACTATCAATTCTTCCTCCAGCTTGGCATTGGGGTCGACGCGCAGCTTCCCCGGATTGTCGGGGTCTGTTTGTAACCGATAGTGCGTTACCACGGCACATTCTTTGGCGAAACCTTCGGCGTTTTTTTCTTCGGCTTCAAATAAACTTTTGGGTACAAACAGCGGAAAGTAGGCATTTTCGTGGCCCGTGCGCTTGAACATATCGTCGAGCTGGCGTTGCATCTTTTCCCAGATGGCATAGCCATACGGCTTGATAACCATACAGCCCCGTACAGCCGAGTTCTCGGCCAGGCCGGCGCGCTTCACTAACTCATTGTACCACAGCGAATAATCTTCGCTCCGCTTCGGCAAACTTTTACTCATCTTTGGAGTATCTTTAAATAAGCAAATCTGTTCGTACTCTGGTACAACATTTGACACAACAAAAGGCACCGTTTCGGGGCAAATTACGTTATTAAAACCCAAGCAGTCCGCTACATTAGCGGAGAAGAGCATGGGTCCGGTTAGGTTACCCTTATTCTCTACTTTCTTGGTCCACCCTTTCGCGCCAGCAGACATGAAAAATTTCCTCCCAGCCTTATTGCCCACTTTGGCCCTGCTCACGCTCGGGGGCTGCGTTGGCACGTCGGCGCTCACCTCCACGGAGAGCGACGGTGTTTACTATACTTCCAAGGATAAGACAACTCTCGTTGCTTCGGCAGCCCCCGCCTCGTATGAGGAAGGCGGCTACGAAGCTACCACCGATGAGGCGGCCAATCCTGATTACAACGAGGGTGCTGCCTCATCGAACGCGCGTAGTGGCTCAGATGAATATTATGATGAAGACTATGGCTACTCGACGCGTATTCGTCGCTTTCATCAGCCATACCGTGGCACCGGCTTGGGCTATTATGATTTAGCCTACACCGATCCTTTTTGGTACGGGTCTAATGCCTATTATGGCGCTTATTCGCCCTACGGCGGCTTCTACGATCCTTTCTACAACCCTTACGCTTTTGGCGGCGGCTCTTTCATTAACATTGGCTTGGGCTTCGGCAACCCATGGGCGCGCCCATGGCGCTATGGCTACGGTGGCGGCTATGGCATGGGCTACTACGATGGTTTCAACAACGGCTTCTATGGGGGCTGCGCGGTTATGGCTATGGGGGCTTAGGCTACGGCGGCCTGGGATACGGCAACGTGTATAATCGTAACTACACCGACAATCGCCGTAGCAACGTAAACGTGGCCCCGCGCCGCGACCGGAGCAGTCAGGCATATAATCTGGATCGTCCGACCAATAGCGGTCCGGTAATGTCTACCCGCAGCCGGGGCGGTAACGTGGTAGATGGTTCCGCCGCTCCCGCGCCAACTACTGCCGGCCGTGGTCGTGGTCGTGTGCTGAACGCGTCAGGCGCAGATTCACCGCAGCCTACTGCCCAGCCTTCGCAGCCCGGGGTAGTAACTGAATCGGCTACCAGTGCCAGCCAGCCACGCCGCTGGCGTACGGTAGAGCCAGCTTCGAATGATGGTACTGCTTCGCCTGCTCAATCTACTCGGGCTTTCCCATCACGCCGGGAGATGCGCAACGCGCCCAGTCAGCAAGTATCACGTCCTCAGCGCTCTGAGTCCTCAACATCTGAGCGCTCGACCCGGACGTACTCACAGCCTTCGCGCTCCGAGTCATATTCGCAGCCTTCGCGTTCGGAATCTTATTCTTCCCCTTCAATGAGCAGCCCTAGCAATAGCGGTGGCAGCAACAGTGGCGGAAGCCGTGGACGCATTCGTTAAGTCAAAGGCGTAAGCTCAATAATAATCTGCGCACGTTCGTTTACGCGAACCTGTCTATCTCTCCTTCATGAAAAACCTGAAATACTGGCTTGGTCTGACCCTTTTGGGTTGGGCCAGCCACGCCTTTGCCCAAAGTGAAACGGATGCGCTACGGTATTCGCAGCTGCAATTTGGCGGCACCTCCCGCACGCTGGGTATCGGTGGGGCCAATGTAGCCGTGGGCGCCGACCTCGGCAACCTGGTGAGCAACCCAGCTGGTCTGGGGCTTTTCCAGCAGTCGGAAGTGACTTTCACGCCGGGGCTGAACATGGGCAATTCTACTACTTCGGGCACGGGTGCCCAATTATCGGAATCGCGCAACGGCTTGCAGATAGGAAGTCTGGGGGCCGTTTTTGTGAATCGTCGCCCCGATGATGATAACACGTCGGACTGGCGGGCCGGGGCGTTTGCCGTAGGCCTGAACCGAATAAACGATTTCAACACGAGCTTCCAATACTCAGGTACTGTTCAGGATAACCGATCCTTCTTTCAACGCCTTCGTGAACCCCGCTTGCTGAATGGCTCCCTGCCCCAAACGCTGGATGATATTGTTAAGCAGTTCAACGATAATGAGTATCTGGATCTGGAAGGCTTAGCGTATGGCGCTTATCTGACTAACATTCAGGATAATGGTCCGGGCACGGCGGAGCAGATTGTAACGGTGCCACGCAATGGCCCTATCCAGCAGCAGGAATCGGTGGTGAACGAGGGCTCCCAGACGCAGTTTGATTTCGGCTATGGAGCCAGCTTCCGGGACAAGATTTATATCGGGGGCGCTATTGGGGTTGTAAGCACCCGCTTCATTCAAACCCGCGTGTTCAGCGAGTTCGGTACAGACCCCAATAGCGGGGTAAGCCTGACACTGCGGGATAATCTGGAGACGCGGGGAAATGGATTCAATGCACGCCTGGGGGCCATTTATCGGCCTAATGACCAGGTTCGTTTTGGCGCCTCCGTCCAAACGCCAACGTTTATGCAGCTTGATGACACCTACAGCACTTTGCTCACCACACAGTTCACGCCAGCCGTTGAGTTCGTGAACGAGAATGGGCAAGTCATAGAATCGATTTCTGATGGCTCAGCTTCCACCGGTGGCGAGTTTAGCTACCGCCTGACTACGCCTTTCCGGGCATCGGGGGGCGTGGCGGTGCTGATTGGCAAATTTGGTTTTGTGAGCGGCGACCTGGAATACGTTAACTATCCCAGCGCACGATTGAAGGACGATTCGGATACTGGTCTCTCCGGCTCTTTCAACTCGCAAAACGACGCCATTGCGGCGCTGTACCGCCCCACGGTGAATCTGCGCATCGGTGGTGAGGCCCGCTACAATGCGTTTCGCTTTCGGCTGGGGTACGCACGCTACGGCAGCCCGTACGAAGACAGTGGCTTAAATGGCACTCAAAACTACTTCACCGGTGGCCTTGGCATTCGCCAGAACAAGTTTTTCCTAGACGTGGCAGGTGTTTACAATACTGGTAATCAATACTATCGGGCTTATACCCTGAACTCTGGCAATGAGCCTGTAATTACCGTGGATGCCAACCGCTTTATTACTTCTTTAACCGCTGGTATTACTTTCTAGCCAGCAGTAGCTACCACAATAAAAAGGGCTGTTTCCACTTATGGAGGCAGCCCTTTTTATTACTTCTAATTTTTAGGTTTTTTCTCTTTTGCTGCCTTCGATTTCTCTGCCCCTTTCGGCTTCTTTTCCTTCAATTTCTCGCTTTCAGGCTTCTTTACGGCCTGCAGATACAATGCTGCACAATTGTTTTCACGCAGTACGGGGATAGTCTCAAAACGATCCTGCACGAAGGCTCTGTCACTTTCGCCACACACTAAGACAAGCTCACCGACATGTAAAGTATAGCCTTCGGAACGATACTTAATGGTGACATCGTGGCCATAGTCTTTGCGAGCTCCTATGGCGTAAAATGTCATCGTTGGCTCGTAGTTCTGATCACTAAAGACGGTGTATTTAGTTGCCTGTGGAACTTGCTCCCGTAGTGCTTTGATCTGAAACCCATGCTGCAGGTTATTGTCAGTAAAGCGCAGACTGTGGAGGTAATTTAGCTTGTCGACGATGCGCTGAACAGGATAAAAGAATAAAGCAGCGATGAACAGGAGAACAAGGCAAGTGCGTCTCCAGGGCGTGACCTGCTGGCGTAGGAGCACCTCAGCGGCGCGCCCAAATCCTAATCCCACAACTAAGGAGGCCAAAGGAAATACGGGCGCATCATACCACACCAACTTTGTTTTAGCTGTGCTGATGATAGTGATATGAAATACGAAGAGTAGCGCCACTAGCCAGGCTAGCTTATGGCTGAGCGTTTCACGTGGCTGTATGCCCAGCATGAACAAGCCAAACGGCAGCGCCAGCAGCCAGGGGGCAAATCTTCTATCGTAAAGATTCTGGATAAACCAGTACCAAGGGTGAGAGTGGTTGTCAAGTGTGCCCAGTAGGCGCCCACCCAGCTCATTGTCTGACACCGCTCTCCAGTAGCCAGGATTATACTGCTCCCTGGCTATATAATAGCTGGCAATAACCGCGATGACTGCTATCATTGCTACATATACCTCCCGGCGCCGCAGCAACCAGAAAAGGCGTCGGCGCCATACTGTATAAAAGACAAGCGGTGGTAGCCAAAACAGACCTGCTACCCCTTTGGTGAGAGCTGCCAGAGCTATAGCCGTGGCAAAGCCCACGAGTGCCCCCGGCGCCCCGATTCTAAATACCAAAAAAAGAACAGCGCAGCACTCGTGAGCATAAAGGTCAGCAAGGCATCATAATCGCCGGTGCGCGTAACATGCTGATCTATATAGCCATCGGAAGTGAGTAGTACGATGACGGCAAAAACGCCCCCAGCATCTGCCGTAGATAAAATCGGGCAAAAACATACAACACGATGACCGTAGCGAGGGCGGCGAAGGCCGATGGCAATCGGAGGGCAGTGTTAGAATAGCCAAACAGGCGTAAGGAAAGCACCTCTAGCCAGATCATAAGAGGCGGCTTCGTATTCCACATATCAGGTGCGCCGCCAAAATATGTTACTAGCCAGTTGTTATTCAGATCCATCTCAGCTGCGTTTACAGCTAAGCGGCCTTCATCCCACATAGGAATAGGATTGACCCCTAATTGATAGAATAATGAGTAGAAAATTAATGGCAGCAGCAGTAGCAATAGCAAGTGGGGCAACCAGCGCGGCCAAGGATCAGCAGAAGAGGGTAAGCCTGTTTCGGGGGAAGAAAGCATACAAGAAAATAGATGATTGAATAGCGCCGTTGGGTAGTGAGAATCGAAGACGTTTTGGTCAGGATGGATAGTAAGAGTGGTCACAAATATATTATCAACAGGCAGCTAGCCTGGCTTTTTTTGTTTTCAACTAAGAAAACGCTCTATTTTGCGGGCCTGATTTTAACTGAATAGCCATCCGGTTCCCCGTATTTCCCTTTCTACATTTTATGCGATTTCCCCTTTGTGTTCTATTCCTCTGCAGCCTGCTAAGTGCCTGTTCAAAGAAAAAACCGGAAGCTCCCCAGGGCAACGTAGTTGCTCATAATGACTTTGAGAACTTGGAGGGATGGATACCTGCGGAAACGGCAGGGAGCCTGACACAGGAGGCCGCGCACTCCGGTACTACCGCGCTAAAGGTGGGACCAGGCCTGAATTACAGCATGAGCTACTCTAACATGTTAGGTAAATTCAGTAAAGTTCGGCCCAACAAAATCCGGGTGGCGGCGTGGGGGCTGCTTCCCACCAAAAACTCTAACCCCGTACTGGTAACCGAACTAGTTAATCCTACGAATGGGACTAAGCTGATTTGGGAGGGCGTAACTTTTGGAAAAGATCAGAAGTATGGCCGCTGGATCAGACGATATGCTGACATTACGTTGCCTCCCGAAGCTACCTACGACACTCAGATATTTGTGTACGCTTGGAATAACGGCGGTATTGAGCCCGCTTATGTCGACGATTTGGAAATAACCATATTAGAGTAGTCCTACCACCCCAAAAGGCACGAGCCGGACCCGTGCTTACGGGTCCGGCTCGTGCCTTTTGGGGTATTCTTGCTTAGTTAAGAATTGCAATGCCTGTCTTGGCATTCGCTCAGACCAGATTGTCATTCACCCATGTCTCGGCAAGTATTAAGGCTGCTGCTTGGTAACGCGCACGCGCAAATCGACGGTGGGGCGGTCGGAGGTCGGGAGTTTCTCCACTAGTATCAATCCAGTTTGCCCCCCAGTAGTGCGAAAGGCAAATACCTGGTTGAGGGCCAGCGGTGCGGTGCGCGTGACGGTTGTGTTCTGTCCGTTGTCGAAAGCGGTGGTAAGGGCTTGTGGATTGGTAGCGCCAGCAAAGGCGGTAGGAAGAAGCTGGGTTTGCTTGAGGATGGTCTGGTTTCTTGCCGGCCACGCCCTGATGCCTAAGATACCGTTTGCAGTAAACAACGGCTCGGCGGGTGTAACAAGAATAGGCGCGTTGCCGGATGAGGGAAAGTACAGTACATCGACGCGCTGCTGAACAACAGGATTGGTGCGCACAGCGCTATTAGGGAACAGTAAGCCTGCATCCAGGTCCAGAAAGCTCAGCGTGCGTTGTGACGTGGGCGCTTGCAGGCGGGTAATGTATTCATGGTAAGTAACAGTCAGTGAGTCGGTTTTGCGGGTCGTGAGCTGGAAACGGCGACTGGCTTTGTTGCCATCAGCATCGGTGACCTCAAAGCGCCACGTTTCGCGGCCTGAAGTAGTGCGCGTACCAAAAGTGAACTGGTAGGCGAGCTTGCGAACTGTAAGCAAGGAGTCGAGATACACCACGCTATCCTTAGGAGCCAGATTGGGGTCGTAGGGGCTGGCGTAGACGAAGGGAACCGACTGGGGCTCGTACTTCACCGTGATGAGCAGGCGCTGGAGCAGCGGCCCGTTGGCTGAGTCGCGGTTATCGGTGAAGATGCGCGTGGAAAGCGTATCGCCGGGGGCCGTCACGAGGCGGTCGTTACTCACGAAGCGGCTGTTGCCAACAAAGTCAATCCGCGGGCCGGAGCTGGGGTCAGGGGTGCAGGCTGCCAGCAAGCTCAGCAGCGACAGAAGAAACAGAGACAGACGCATAGGCAGCAAAGGTCGGGGATGGCGGGCGAATGCTAACGCGCCTAACGCAGATGCTAGTACGCAATCATCGGAGTGGTGTCGGCTACTTTAATCCAAATTGCCCCCAGGGTCCAAATTTTACCACCACTTTGATTTATTGAATACCTTTAACCCACATAACTCCGCCGTCTTTTTATTTCACTCTATGAAGTTTCGCTCTTTCGGGCTGGCCTTGTTGCTCACCACGGCCAGTCCTGCATTAATACCCCAAATTGCCCCCAGGCCGTTGCCCAGCAAAAACAAGCCATTACCCTCGAAGATATCTGGTCAAAGCCCACCTTCCGGGCTCGTTCCGTACCCGGCTTCAACTGGATGCGCGACGGCCGCTACTACTCGGCCCTTAGCGAAGGCAACCTGGTACAGTCGGATGTGACCACTGGCAAGCCGGTAAGCACGTTGGTTTCAGCTCAGGATCTGCGTGTAGTCGGCAGCAACGAACCCTTGGCCGTAGATGGCTACAGCTTCAATGCCGACGAGCAGAAAATCTTGTTCTGGACTGCCGAAGAGCCGATTTACCGCCGCAGCTCCAAGGCCAATTACTTCGTGTTTGATCGGGCTACTAAGAAATTAGCCCCCCTGAGTGCCGGCGGCAAGCAAAGCTACGCCACCTTCTCGCCCGATGGCAAGCGCGTAGCCTTCGCCCGCGACAACAACCTGTTTGTGGTGGATCTGGCTACGATGCAGGAGAAAGCGGTGACCACTGATGGCGTCGTGAACAAAATCATCAACGGCTCGGCCGATTGGGTGTATGAAGAGGAATTTTCCTTTGCTCAGGGCTTTTTTTGGTCGCCGGATAGCCGGCAGGTGGCTTTTTACACTTTCGACGAAAGCCAGGTGCCCGAGTATAACATGCAGGAGTGGGGCGCGCTTTACCCCAAAGACTACCGCTATAAGTACCCCAAGGCCGGCGAGAAAAACTCAGTCGTAAGCGTGTCGGTGCACGATGTAGCGGCCGGCCGCACCACCAAGATGGACGTAGGACCTGAAGCCGATCAGTACATTCCACGGGTGCTCTGGACCAAAACGCCCAATCTGCTCAGCATTCAGCGCATGAACCGCCTGCAGAATAAGCTGGAACTGCTACACGCTGATGCGGCCACTGGTAAAACCCAGGTGGTACTCACTGATACTGACCCGGCTTACGTGGACGTAGCCGATGACCTGCGCTACCTCAACGACGGCAAGCAATTTATTTTCAGCAGCGAAAAGGACGGTTACCGTCATTTGTACCTGTATGACATGAAGGGCAAGCTGGCCCGGCAGCTGACCAAAGGCAACTGGGAAATCGGCGCCATAGAAGGCCTCGATGAGAAAAACGGGCAAGTGTATTTTACCAGCACCGAAGCTTCGCCCTTGCAGCGCCACTTATACCGCGTGAGCTTGAAGGGTAAAGGCAAAAGCCGCTTGGGCGAAACAGGCGCCGGTACCGACGTTGTAAATATCAGCCCCGATACCCGCTACTACCTTAACTACCACTCTGCCGCCGGCGAGCCTACTACCGTAAGCCTGCGAAATGGCCAGGACGGAAAACTGGTAAAGGTGTTGGAAGACAACGCTGCTCTGCGCCAAACCCTGAGCCAGTACAACATGGGCAAGGTGGAGTTCTTCGACTTCAAAACCTCTGAAGGCACCACGCTCAACGGCTGGATGATTAAGCCTGCCAACTTTGATCCTAGCAAGAAATACCCGTGCTCATGCACGTATACGGCGGCCCCGGCTCCCAAACCGTGCTCGATAACACCGGCGGTGGCGTGGCCTTGACCAACTACCTCTGGCATCAGATGCTGGCCCAAAACGGATACATCGTGGTGTCGGTGGATGGACGTGGAACGGGTGCCCGGGGGGCAAAATTCAAGAAAAGCACCTACGCGAATCTCGGTAAGCTCGAAACCATCGACCAGGGCGAAGGCGCCAAATACCTCGGCACGCTGCCCTACGTAGACAAAAGCCGCATCGGCATCTGGGGCTGGAGCTTTGGCGGCTACATGACGGCTCTGGCCATGACCAAGGAAGCTGATTTGTTTAAGGCCGGCATTTCGGTAGCGCCCGTTACCAACTGGCGCTACTACGACACCGTGTACACCGAGCGTTTCCTGAAAACGCCCCAGGAAAACCCCGGCGGCTACGACGACAACTCGCCCGTACAGTTTGCAGAGCAGCTGAAAGGCAAGTACTTACTGGTGCACGGTACCGGCGACGACAATGTGCATTTCCAGAACTCTGTAGCCTGGACCGATGCGCTGGTGAAAGCCAATAAAGACTATCAGACGCTGTACTACCCCAACCGCAACCACGGTATTTCGGGTGGCAACACGCGCCTGCACCTCTACCGCCAGATGACCGATTTTATATTGAAGAATCTGTAATAGGTTATTTGGGGGGCTTTTTTGTAGGACGATTTACCCTCCCATCCTACGCCATTCTCGTTGTTTATAAGCTGCTCTTTCTAATGGTCCGCATACCAAAAATCCTCGGCCTGGCTGGCTTTTTATTGATGGCAAGTGCGTGTCAGCGCGACAAGCCGGCTGTAACTGAAGCATCAGAACCAGAGCTGGCTGAGGATTTTTTGGATACCATTCCGGCAGCTACCCCACTGGACACTACATCTGGGTCTTGGCACCGCTTGGCCAAGCGTACCAACCCCAATGCGCCACTACTAAGCGGCCGGAGCTTGCGCGGCGTTATCAAATTGCCCCCCGGTGTGCCCCCGCCACCCGAAGCGGAGCTGCACGATATCACGCTGAAAGCCAGCGAGTATTTTCGCATTGACCCTACACAAGCCAGTGAAGTGCATGGTCGCGAAGGCACTATTGTGCGGATTCCGGCCGGCTCCTTAGTGACAGAAAAGCAAGCCCCAGCTCGTGGCCCCGTGTGGGTTGAGTTGAAGGAATGCTACTCCATGGCCGATATTCTGCTCTCCAACCTCTCCACCGTTTCCGACAATAACGACCTGCTCGAAACGGGTGGCATTGTGCTGGTGCAGGCATCGGCTCAAGGACAGCCGTTGCGGGTGGCCGAAGGGCAAACAATTCAGATTGATATGCCCGCCCCGCGCCGCCAGCCTGGAATGCGCCTTTCGCGTGGGCTGGGCGACCGCCGCAAGCTGCTACGATGGGTAGCGCTTACTCCAGAGGCAGAGCCAGCGGAAGAAAAATTCTATACGGAGCCCGAAAAGATGCCCGCCTACGGCAAAGGCCCGGCCGATATCAATAAGCTTATTCGGTACCCTAAGCAAGCCATTGCTAATCAAACCCAAGGGCTGGTTTTTGCCGCTTTTGTGGTAGATGAGGCCGGCCGCGTGGTAAATCCCAAGATTGTGCGCGGCATCGGCGACGGCTGCGACGAGGAACTGTTGCGCGTGCTGCGCCAAACCTCCGGCAGCTGGAAACCCGGATTGCAAGCTGGCAAAGCCGTGAAAGTAAAAATGGTGCTGCCTGTGCGCTTTGCCTTCTACGCAGGGTTGGCCTCGTCGCTCGATAGTACTGCCAATACAGAAGCCACGCCTGACTCAACGATGGTGCTGGCCAACGAAGAAATGCCCCCAGTGAGCCCAGCTTTAAAGCGGAGCCCACTGACCGTTACTTATTCAGCAGCGCCCAACTCGGCTGGCTCAACTGTGACCGGGTGTGGCACGCTACCGGCAACCCCTCCACCGACCTTCTCGCTACTGCCGATACCGACCCCGGCACTAGTGTTTATCTCGTGTTTCGGGAGGCCAAAACCTTGATAACTGGTCAGCCGGAAGAAGGAGGCTATGCTTTCCGAAATGTGCCGGCTAATAAGCGCGCCGTCCTCATTGGCATCCGCTATCAAAACGATGTGCCATTCGTGGCCCTGCGCGAAACCACGACCGGCCGCCACGCCACCGAAGCCCTAGCTTTCCGCGAAACGACTTTGGAAGAGCTGGAGCGAATGCTGGAGCGTTTAAAGTGAGCCGGTTTCATAGAAAACAGCTTATTAGAAGGGTTCTCGAATTAATGAATTGCCCCTACTAGCTATTATGCGGAGCTAAAGGCATTGTTGGAGTGGGAACTTCTTCCAGTGGGATATTAGTGTCAGAGATGATGTACAGAGGTCGTTGCCTTACGTTCGCGCTTAGCCTAGCGATGTACTCTCCGATTATACCGATGGCTATTAACTGAATGCCACCCATAAACAGAATGCTTACCATGAGAGACGACCAACCAGGTTCGTAATCTTTGGTTATAAATCGGGCATAAAGCGTATACACCATTACCAAAAAGGCAACTCCCGACACGATAAATCCGCCTATGGTTGCTGCTTTCAAAGGCGCATCTGAGAAGCCAGTAATACCATCTAATGCCAGGCGGATCATTTTGCGATACGTGTAGCCAGTTGCCCCACCTGCCCGCTCGGCCCGATCATATTCTAGATAGGTTTGACGGTAGCCAATCCAGGAAATTTGCCCCCTGATAAACTTGTTTTGTTCGGGCATTTGCTTCAACGCATTCACCACTTTACGTGAGATAATGCGAAAATCTCCCGTATCTACTGGAATGGATATGTGCGTAATACTAGCCAATACCCGATAAAATAATCTGGCTGTGAACTTCTTGGCAGCGCTTTCCCCCTTGCGTGAGCGACGCTTGGCATATACTACCTCATAGCCCTCCTGTAGCTTTTGGTACAGCTTAGGAATTAACTCGGGAGGATCCTGCAAGTCAGCATCAATGATTACCACAGCCGCGCCTGCTGCTAAGTCTAAGCCAGCAGTGACGGCAATCTGGTGACCAAAATTACGACTGAAATCAATGTAGCGAACCTGCGGGTCGCTAGCCGTTAAATCATGAATTAAAGTTAAGGAGCGGTCGCGCGAGCCATCATTAATAAAAATGAACTCGTATTGCACAGCCATTGGGTCGATCACGCTGCGCAACCGCTTGTAGAGGGCTTCAATGTTTGACTCTTCGTTATAGATGGGAACAATAATAGATAAGTCCATAAGTCAGGTAGTCGGAGGTAGGAAGCGAGTAAGTGCCAAAACGAGCGCTATGCGGATAGTAAGAAGGTTAAACCTACTTGGTAGAAGGTGTTAAATATCTGTTTTTCAAAATGTTGAGATGCTTGTAAAGTTATTCCGCCTTCTGCGCCAGAGCAAAGACGCTTACCCCAACAGGAAAATTTAAAACCCGCAGCAACCTGTTTTCAGCCTTTATTAAGCGAAGCAACCCCGTATTAGCCAAGGGTGGTAAAGGAACCAGGTCGCCCGTAATCGGGCCTTCAGGTTTTGGTAATACCCGCTGCATCAGGCGGACCATAGCAGTCGGGAAAAACAAAGTGAAATTCCAGAATGCTAGGCGTTCGACCCGTAAGCTAGCCTTTGTAATGGCCGTACGCAGTGACTTGGCCGAGTAACGGCGAAAGTGATGATTTACTTCGTCATGCCGGCTCCACAAGTATTGATGGGCCGGAACAAAAACCAGTAGGCGGCCACCTGGACGAAGCACCCGACGCCACTCGCGTAGAGCTTGCGCTTCATCTTCTATGTGCTCAAGTACGTCAGAGGCAATGACTAAGTCGAATGAAGCGTCCGGAAAGCTTAAGTGCGCGCCGTCCATTACAGCGACATCTGTCAACCCTCGTTCCTGAGCAAGTGTGATGCCTTTCTCACTTACATCAATCCCCTTTAGATGCTTATAGCCTGCCGCACGTAATGCCAGCAACAAAGGCCCCCAGAGCAACCTATTTCAAGAATAGGAGCAGTAGAAGGGAGTTTTAGGTGCTTTACTATATCAAAAACCATGTCTCGGCGACTGGCAAACCACCAATTTTGCTCTTCTAATTGGTGATAAGTGACTTCATAAGCTAAATCCATGTTGTGGTGGGAGGCTAAGCAAAAGATAGATAATGTGGAAGGTTCTAGTAAGCTACGTCAATAGACACAATGGATACAAAGGTAGTTATCAGTTTATGACTAAGAGTTACCACCTATAATACCAAGTATAGTTATAATAGCAAGTGGGGGTTCAAGGCTCTATGCTGTAACCATTTAAGATTAAACGGCGCTGCTCGTCATACCAGTACACATCTGTATCCAGCGGTCGAATAAGCAAGTCATCAACGAGCAATTCGCTATTGTCATACAACACCTCTAAGCGGTCTACTCGTGGTTTTACTCGAATAGGGAGCGCCACCCGCACCCAGTCGCCATCAATATCAGTGCTTAACCGGGCATCAGCTAATTGGTGATCTATTAAAGCGCCATCAGCATATTGCTTTACCTGCATATTGCCGTACCCTTCATCCATTTTGCCATGTATCCAGACGCTGACTTCATAGCGGCCCGTATCGGCTGGTGCGGGAACGGGGCCATCATATAGGATGGAGAATTTCTCTGCTGGCTCGTAAAAAGCTCCAGCTCCCAGCCGTCCCCGACGATCGGGACTAGTATCGAAGGATTGCAGAAATACACCTTTTGAGGTGGTTGCCCGCACCCCATTGGCACGCACTGGCAGTGTAGGCAGCAGATTGGCGGCCTTGGCCTTTTCCTGGGCCCGAGTTGTTGCTGTTAAAGCCGCCAACGATAATTCATACAGCTTCACCTCAGGCGATGAGATAAGGGGACGGGCCAAGCTTACCAAGCGCTGCTCAGCCGGCGATAGCACGCCCTCAGCTACCAAAAGCAGTATAGGCTTAGGTGAAGGGAAATGGCTCACTAAGTCCTTATCCAGCAATGGGCTACTCAGCAATTGCACGTGCTGCAGCACCTGCCCTACAGAAGCCCGAGGCATGTAGCTGGACAATTGGGGCAAGCCTGTTGCAATTGATAGTTTATAAACCTGGGCTATAGAAGATTCTGAGCCGGGTAAAGCAATCTTATCACTGCCATTATTAAAATAAGGCAACGGGAGAATAGCCTGAAAATCGCTGGGCTGGCGGCTCGCCCAACTCAAATGCTGAACCAGTAGATTATTCTCGCGGCTCATGTAGGCACGTGCGCCGGCCCCCTGAGCTACTTCCTTCGCTTTTGTGGCAATATTTATCCAGGCTTCTCCAGCCCATAATAACAGCAACAGCGGTAGCCAGGGTAATGCCAGCACCGCTACTTTGCGTTGTCGCTGATACCGCCACAGACGATATAAGTAGTAAGCTGTGTAGGTAGTAAAGACAAAATAGAAGGGCCAGGCAAAACGCCCTAAGGCCCGTAGTTGCTTCAACGGACCTAGATACTTTTCTAAGCCCGAGAACATTGGGAAAATAAAGGGTATTCCGAAGGAGAAAATCAATAGCAGGCCCGACGCCCAAAGCGCTGTATACAAAGGCGTAGGCATTGCGCGTCGGAGGCGTAACTTATGGCCGCGCCGCTTCCACACGTGTTGTGCCACACGCATACCCGAAACGAGTAGTACCCCAGTAGCTACTAGCCCTACATAGGACATGCCCTCGAAGCTAATATCACCGGCAGGTAATAGTGCCGTCCACACCTCGCGCATGGGCGATAAGGCTGGGGTAAATACGCCGCTAGGCGTTGCCTTGTATACGAGAAAGCCGTAAGGATTCGGTGGACGGTCAGTGACATAGTCTGTAAGCCAGAGCCAGCTTCGAAAGAGCACCAAGGGCAATAGTGCAGCTAAAGCCATACGCCATAGCAATGCTATAGGGCGCGGACGTTGAAAGCTCAGTACAAGCACGTGGGCCAAAAGGAAAAAGCAACCACAGGCCAAAAAGTACACCTGAACTAGTCCCATCAATAGGCTGCTTACTCCAAACAGAATATACCACCTGAACTGGCGCGGAGCCTCCTGCATCCGTAAAATACAGTACCATAATATCGGCACGAAGCAAGGGTAGCTTAACGACATATGCGCACCCAAGCGCTGGATTTGGGGCGATAAAAAACCGATCAGCAAAGCCATTAGGCCAGCATACAAAATTGGCATATGCAAACGCCGCAAAATAGCATATATAACCAGCGGAGTAAGCCACACGCCCAATAGCGCCGCTAGATTGGTGATGGCTATGGTGCGCTCAGCAGCTGGCAAACCCATGCGATGCAACCCATTAATAAACAACGCAATGAGTGGCTGTAAATTAGGATAAGTGAAGTTTTCCCCAAAGGGATAGTTCATTCCGCTGAAGTGAATGCCAGCGTCATAGAAAGCATAAAAGGCAGTAACATAATAGCTCTGAAGTCCATCGCCAGCTGCGAGAAAGAAATAGTCATTAGGGTTAGCTAGGACAAAGGAGAAAAGCACAGTGAGTAAACCGGCAGCAGCTAGCCCAACCCCAGCCATGCCAAGCCAATGCGCATTTCGACGAGATAGATTCATTCAATGAAATCACAAGAAAAAGTAGGAGAACAAAAGCTGTTAGCTAGTTAAATGAGGCGGCTAGAGAACAGCGAATGGCAACAAAACTACAGAATTGGGACCGATAGCCTTCAGCTACAGTTGTGGCATATCGGTCTATATTTGCTTCAAACTGCGTTTTTGTATACTCACCTCATTTATGCCTCGTCTGACTACTTGGATTGCCCTTGCTCTCTTAATGACTGCTTGCTCGCATGATGCTAATAAGACAAAGGAAAAGATTCCTGAAGTTGCTGCTGATCGGGTGCTATTCACTACCAGCTTCGAGGACTTTGAAGGGTGGGTAGCTGAGAACCCGTCACTGAATAAAGAGAAAGCGCATACCGGTCAATACTCGATTAAAGTTGACCAAAATATGGAGTTCAGCCAGACGTACACGAATCAATTAGCCCGCCTCTCGCCTAAGCGTTTTGATAAAGTGCGTCTAACAGCTTGGGGGTATCTGACTGCGCCAAGCGCTGCAGCTCTAGTTTTTCAAATCACACGAGCTGATCAGACCAGTGTTTTCTACGAGAAGATTGACATCAACAAGGTCAATTCCTGGGAGCAGGTAAGCAAGGTGTTGACCCTACCTACAGTCTTAGATCCTATGGATCAGGTCCGAATCTATTTATGGCGGGCTAGTGCTACTGCTCCGGCTTACTTGGATGATGTGAAACTAAGCGTTGAGCCTTAAACCCCATAAGCTTTAGCGGGACCGTAAAATCAACAGCGTATTGCAGTTTTCAGCGCTGTGCAAAGGCACAGTTTGGTATAGCGAATCGAGGCGCAGCGCCTCATTCGGGTCACATACTACTACTACTTGGCGTGGGCGCAGGGTTTTTTGCGCTCCGGGTGATATTATAGTTACGTGCTTCTGAAAACGCTGCGTAGACGTAAGTTGATAATAGGTAAGCCGGGCATCATAACCGCCGGGGTAAAGCACCTGTAGGCTGTCGGCTAACGGCTGATCATGATGTAGCTGCCGGAGGTAGCTGCCAATACGAGCATTAGGCCCAAGGCCATAGTCGCTATATCGGTACTCTCTTATTTGCTCCAGTACTCGTTGGTAGGGCGCATAAAAAACAAAGATTAGCAGTGCTGACGCCCCTAACCACTTGCTGTGTGGTGTAGCAAAGTAGGTTAGAACTACTGCGCGCCCCAGCCACCAAAGGCCCAAGCCTACTAACAAGCTGAGAGCTGGATATACAGGTGCATCATACCACTCAAGCTTTGTTTGTGCATTGCTAATGACAACGAGCCAAACTATACTGAACAAGGCCAGTAGCACCACAGCGTGCTGCAACGGACGACGGGACTGGCTCCATGCCAACACCAGCGTTGGTAGCAACACCCAATGCCAAGGGGTAAAGCGCAGTTCCTGCATGGCTAAAATATAGTAATCCGAGGGATGCTGATGACCACTCAATACTGTATCGAAACGGCCCCCAAGTTCGTTCTGCTGCACCGCCGCCCAGTAGCCAGCAGCCGCCCATTCGCGAAGACCGTAGTACCCTGCTACTATCAGCACGGTGCTGCCCGCTGCCATATAGAAACTTGGCTGACGTAACAGCCACCCTAGCCGCCGTCGGTACAGCACATATACGAATAGCGCTGGCAGACCTAATACACCTGCCACGCCTTTTGTCAGAATTGCCCCTGTAATGGCTACAGCCAACAACGCAGCCTCGCGCTTACGACCGGCAACCAAATAGCGATATAGGCTGCTCCAGAGTAGGGTCTGAAAGAAAGTAAGAAGGGCATCGTAGTCGCCGGTGCGGGCTACATGCAATCGTACATACCCTAAGCTAGTAACTAATACCAGACCAGCTAAAAAACCCACTAAGGGACGGCGTAAGGTACGAGCTGCAAAAAAGTAAACTATCAGGATGGTACCACCCGTAGCCAAGGCAGTAGGTAGACGCACGGCTAACTCAGAAAACCCGAAAAAGTATAGACTAAGCGCCTGCAGCCATATCAGCAGTGGGGGCTTCGTGTTCCATAAGTCGGGTTGGCCCTCAAAGTGTGTTACCAGCCAATTGCCACTGCGCAGCATTTCCACGGCATTCACTGCCTGCCGCGACTCATCCCAAAGTTGAATTGGATGACGGCCTAGGTCATAATACAGGGGAAAATAGGCAAGCGCCAGCAAGAGCAGTAGGAGCCCATTTGTAGGCGAAAAAAAACCTGCTGAGGAAGCAGGATACAAACTACTAGTACTAGTATTACTGGCTAAAGTAGCGGCTCGGAAGCCAGGACGGTAGTGCATAAAATAAGGAGACGAGCACTGCGACACACCTATCAAAGAGCCGCGAAGATACAGAAAGAAACATCCGTGCGGCTCTCCAGCAGCCTCAGGTTATTTAGGAAGAATAGGTAGTTTTGATGATAAAAAACAGCTCTTCACAGCTCTAAGAACAGCTAGCTGTGAAGAGCTGTGACTTTATTGCTTCTCCCATTAGTACCTAATCCGACTCTAGCAGTTTGACCTTATGAGAAAATATTTACTGCTGCTACTGCTACCACTAATCGCTGCCTGCTCCGGCTCTGATAATCAGGATGATAAGAACGCCAATTATATAATGACCAATGATTTTGAGGCCTTTGATGGCTGGATTCCAGCTAATGGCTCTCTTAATGCGGAGCAAGCACATAGTGGGAAGTACTCGATCAAGGTTGATAAGGCGCAGGAGTACAGCATGGGATTCAGAAACTTTCTGGGAAAAGTAAGTGCCCGTAAGCCCTATAAAGTAAAACTGTCTTGCTGGGCATATCTTCCTAGTAATAAAGCCACAGCTCATTATCAACTTCAAATACTGGACCCCGTGACTGGAGAGAAAATATTTGAAGATGGTATTGTTCTTACCAACATGATAAATGATTATAGAACTTGGGTAAAGGCCGAGAAGACAATTAAGCTGCCGGAAAACATTGCCTACAGCCACGAAATAAGAGTGTTCTTATGGCGCGCAACTGCGGAGGTGCCGGTGTATATTGATGATGTGTCGCTAATACTACTTGAGTAGTCTGGCTTGCCTAAGAGCTCGGCACGAAGCCGTCTTCGGTGTAAATTGCTGATATCAAAATAGTTGGCTTTGATTGCTTTTCTATTTTATCAGGCCGTACCGAAGAATGCACCACAGCGCCCAGAGCCCGTCGCGCCAGCTGATTTTTTTGCCCTCGGCGTACGTCCGTCCATAGTAGCTGATACCGACCTCGTAAATGCGGATACCGGGAACGCGCGCCATTTTGGCGGTTACCTCGGGCTCAAAGCCAAACCGCTTTTCATGGAGCGACAGGCCCTGAAGGATGTCGCGCCGAAACAGCTTGTAGCCGGTTTCCATGTCCGTCAGGTTCAGGTCAGTGAACATGTTGGAGAGAAAGGTGAGCACCGCGTTGCCGATGCTGTGCCAGAAGAACAGTACCCGGTGCGGTTTGCCCCCCATAAAGCGGGAGCCATACACCACGTCGGCAAAGCCGCGTACTACCGGCTCGATTAGGGCGTTGTAGTCGGCGGGGTCGTATTCGAGGTCGGCATCCTGAATGATAATGTAGTCGCCGGTGGCCTCCCGGATGCCGGTGTGCAGAGCCGCGCCTTTTCCTTGGTTGGCTGTGTGCTGTAGTAAGTGCAGCCTCAGCGCCGGATGGCGTGTGGCATAAGCAGTGATAAGCGCCGCGGAGGCATCGGTAGAGCAGTCGTCAATCAGAATGATTTCCTTCTTAATATTTCCCGCCAACTCCACCTCACGCAACGTATCGAGCACCTGCGTGATGGTGCGAGCCTCGTTGTAGACGGGAATGAGAATGGAGAGCGTATCGAATTTTACCAAAGCAGAGAAACTAAAACAACCGGCACCGCGAAAGTAGAAGGTTATGGCTGGAGTATCCGTTTGGTGGCCGCGCGACTTAATAAATTCAATAACGTATTAGGGCTATGGCGAAGCGGTAGCCTCCCGTCTTCACCCCAAACCAGGAGGTAAGGGCAGGCATGGTATAGTTGTTTACTTTTGCCCCTTACTTATTACCTACGATAGTTTCAGAGCCCTTTCATGAAGGAGTTGGCCAAAAAGATTATAAAACGCTTACCTATTGCTTTCACTAAAAACCAGCAATATGACCGCGACACGGAGCGGGTGCTGCGGGCGGTGTGCCACCCGCAGGCAAACTGCGTGGATGTGGGCTGCCACAAGGGCGAAGTGCTGGAGTTGATGCTTAAATATGCCCCCCAGGGCCAACACTATGGTTTCGAGCCCATTCCGGATTTATACGAGAAGCTGACCACACACTTTGCGGGCTACCCCAACTGCCACTTCTACCAGCTAGGCCTCAGCAACATGACCGGCGAAACGTCCTTCAACTATGTGCTCACCAATCCGGCGTATAGCGGCTTTGTGAAGCGCAAATACGACAAGGCCGATGAAGTAGACACCTTGATTACGGTGAAGAAACAGCCGCTTGATCAGATTTTGCCTCCCAGCACGCGCATCGATCTAATAAAGATTGATGTGGAAGGAGCGGAGCTGGAGGTATTGCAGGGCGCGGTAAAAACCATTCAGCGGAGCCGGCCGGTTATCATTTTTGAGCACGGCCTCGGCGCCTCCGATTGCTATGGCACGCGGCCCGAACAGATATATGAGTTGCTCGTGTGCGAGGGCCGCCTGCACGTGTCCACGATGGCGCGGTGGCTGGCCGGACAGCAGCCTTTCACCCGCGCTGAGTTTGTGGGGCAGTTCGAGAAGTCGCTCAATTATTATTTCATGGCTTATCCGGAAGAAAAGACCCGCAACGCTCAGGCTGCCGACTAAAAAAGCCCCCCAAATAACCTTGCGTTCGGAGGTGGCTGCAAATCAGTTGCTTCCGTAAGACAGACCCGTTAGTTGCCGGTTACATCGGCCTACGTTAACTAAGCAGCAAAACCTTATGGCTCTCGCCCGTCCTTTCAATTTTCAGCAGTGGATTGATGAACACCGCCATCTGCTGAAGCCGCCTGTTGGCAATCAGCAGGTCTTTACAGATAATAAAGATTTTATCGTGATGGTGGTAGGTGGGCCCAATGCCCGCAAAGACTACCACTACGATGAGGGTGAAGAGCTTTTTCTACAGATTGAGGGCGATATTGTTATTAAAGTAATTGAGGATGGCAAGCCGGTAGATATTCCGGTGCGGGCCGGGGAGATGTTTCTGCTGCCGGGCGGAGTTCCTCATTCGCCCCGGCGCCCGGCCGGTACCGTGGGGCTGGTGCTGGAGCGCTACCGCACGGCCGGCGAGCTGGACGGCTTCCTGTGGTTTTGCGAGAACTGCGGCACCAAGCTGCACGAAGAGTACGCCGAAATCACGGACATCGTGCAGCAATTGCCCTCCATCATGAACCGTTTCTGGGAGTCGGAGGAGCTGCGCACCTGCCGCAGCTGCGGAACGGTGATGGAAAAGCCTGCGCCGGTGCCCGCCTAGAAGAGCCTGTTCGGGTATGGGTAAGCAAACCCATTGTGGCTATCTTTGCTTTCGATGACCACTTTCCAAGCCACCCCGAATTCGCCGCCACCCTCGACGCCCAAGATCCGCTACGCCGCTTCCGCGAGCAGTTTCATATTCCGCCCGCGCCGGATGGGGGTGAGAGCATCTACTTCTGCGGTAATTCATTGGGTTTGCAGCCGCGCACCGTGCGGGCCGCTATTGAGCAGGAGCTGGAATCGTGGGAACGGCAGGCCGTGGAAGGACACTTTCGCGGGAAGTCGCCGTGGATGCCCTATCACGAAACCCTAGCCGACTCTACGGCACGATTGGTAGGCGCCAAGCCATTGGAAGTCATTGTGATGAACAACTTGACGACCAACCTGCACCTGCTGCTGATTTCTTTTTATCGTCCCACGGCCACGCGCTACAAAGTGCTGATGGAAGGTGGCGCTTTCCCCTCAGATCAATACGCGGTGGAATCGCAGGTGAAGCTGCATGGCTACGCGCCCGATGATGCCATTGTGGAACTGGTACCCCGGCCCGGCGAGCGCACCTTGCGGACCGAAGATATTGAGGCCAAAATCAGGGAAGTAGGCGATGAGCTGGCGTTGGTGCTGCTGGGGGTATTAATTATTACACGGGCCAGGCATTTGATATGCAAGCCATTACCAAGGCTGGGCACGCCGTCGGCGCTACGGTGGGCTTCGATTTGGCGCATGCGGCCGGCAACTTGGTCATGCACCTACATGATTGGGATGTGGACTTCGCCTGCTGGTGTTCTTACAAATACCTCAACTCCGGTCCCGGTGGCGTAAGCGGGGCATTCGTGCACGAGCGCTTCGCCAACCGCCCCGATCTGCCGCGCCTTGCGGGCTGGTGGGGCCACGATGCCTCTGAGCGCTTTCAAATGAAAAAAGGCTTTAAGCCAATGGCTGGGGCCGCGGGCTGGCAGCTGGCCAACGGCCAGATCATCGCGTTGGCCATGCACCGCGCGGCCCTGAATATTGTAGACGAGGCGGGCGGCATTGCAGTACTTCGGCGCAAAAGTGAGCAGCTCACGGCTTATCTGGAGTTTGTGCTGCGCAACCTGAATTTGCCCCCCAGCATCCTCGAAATCATTACGCCCTCCGAGCCCCATGCCCGTGGCTGCCAGCTTTCCTTGCTGGTGCATAAGGATGGCCGCGGTCTGTTCGACTACCTGTCGGAAGCCGGTGTGATTGGCGATTGGCGCGAGCCCAACGTGATTCGGCTGGCGCCGGTGCCGCTTTACAATACCTTTGGGGAGGTGCAGCGCGTAGGCGAACTGATGGCCGCGTGGGCGGAAAAGGTGGGTTAGCTGTTCGTTTTGGAGTGAATTTACGTAGAGGAATTTGTGGTTGCCCTTTTCGCAGCCTCCTCGCCCTTCATTACTAAGATGACTGAAGACTACGTGGCCAAAATGGGCCGCAAAAGCCTCGCTGAACTCCAGCAATATGTGAGCGGCCGCGCCCAGTACCGCGAAGATGCCGTGCTGGCGGCACTCGATGAGCTGGCCCGGCGCGGTGAGCCCCACCCCGACGACGCCCAGCTGCGCCCCGAGCTGGAGGCTGAAGTTCAAAAGCAGGTAGCGCAAACAGCTGAAGATCAGCAGCGCGCCGTGGATGCCACTGCCGCAGAAGAAGCTGAGGAAATAGGTCCAACGCTATACTCGCCCAGCACCATCACCTTGTTTTCGGTCGTGTTCTCGATGTTGGCTGGCGGAGCTTTGCTAGCGCTCAACTTCCGCGCCCTCAAGCGGACTGATGCTACCGTGCGGCTTGTCCTGTTTATAATAGCATACTTAGTTGTGGGTGGCCTGATTCTAAGCTGGGTTGTGCAGCGCTACGGACTAAATCCTTGGTTCGGGGCCTTCTTCGATCTGCCGGCCATTGTGGTGTATATCTTCTGGTTTTGGCCTCGCTACGTGGGCGCTACGCCTTATCAGAGCCGGAGCTGGCTGTTGCCTTTTATCATTTGTGCGGCTATAAAAATTGGCCTGACGCTATGGGCGGCTAGCTTTCTGGCTAAGTTCCTCGGCAAGCTGCCAGGGCAATAATTTGCTGTGAGGCATCGATATCAATGTCATAGATAATTGCCGTGCCGCTCACGCTGCTGCCCCTGCCCGATGCCGAAGTGCTGCTCGATCCGCACTTTTTGCCCCCCAGAGCAGCCATGGAGCTTCTTCAGGAGTTGCTCGATACTATTCCGTGGCGTCACGAACCTATTAAGATGTTTGGCAAGGAAGTGATGCAGCCCCGCCTGACCTCCTGGCACGGCGACCCCAATGCTCGCTACCGTTACTCAGGGCTCAGCCTGGAGCCGCAGCCCTGGACCCCAGCTTTGCAGCAGCTGCGCCAGCAGGTAAGCCATGCCACCGGGGCGGAGTTCAACAGCGTATTACTCAACCTCTACCGCACGGGCCAGGACAGCATGGGCTGGCACGCCGACAATGAGCCGGATTTGGGCCCGTGCCCTGTTATTGCTTCCGTAAGTCTAGGCGCAACGCGGCGTTTCCGGCTCCGACCCGGCGCTGGTACGCCGCTGCATGCTCCCCTTGGGCTGGATTTGCCCCCCGGCAGCCTGTTGGTAATGCGCGGCCTCACCCAGCAGCGCTGGCAACACGCTCTGCCAAAAACTAGTCGCCCAGTGGAAGCGCGTTTGAATCTAACTTTTAGGCGGATTGTTGAGGCCAAAAGTCAACTACGGTAGTCAGATAATTGCCTCCCAGCAGCCGTTATGGCGTATTCGTTTGTCCGCCGGGTCAAATAGGTCGTAAACGACTACTTTTGCCGCCCGTCGCTTTACTTGTCGGCTTTCAGCTTCTTTGCTTATGGGTACGCCTTCTTCCGCCGCCACGGCGGCTGCCACCGATCTATCTCCTTGTACCATTATGGGAGCGGGGCTGGTAGGGTCGCTGCTGGCGCTTTATCTGGCCCGTCGCGGCCACGTAGTCGATGTGTATGAGCGCCGCGCCGACCCGCGCCTGAGTGGGGCCGTGGAGGGTCGGTCTATCAATCTGGCGTTGTCGGATAGAGGCTGGCGGGCCCTGGAGGGCGTCGGCATCAGTGAGCAGGTGCGCGAAGTAGCCATTCCCATGTATCGGCGCGTGATGCACGACCAGCAGGGACGCCTCACGTATCAGCCCTACGGCCGTGAAAATCAGGCTATTTACTCCGTATCGCGCGGTGGGCTAAATCGGACGCTTCTCAACCTCACGGAGGCCGATCCGCGCATCCGTATGCACTTCAATGAGCATTGCCAGCACGTCGATTTGCGCGCCCGGCGGCTGGAAATGCACAACACGCTCACCGATCAGGAGCAAACGCTGCCCTTCCGGCGCCTGTTTGGGGCCGATGGCGCTTACTCGGCCGTGCGGGGAGCCATGCAGAAAACCGACCGCTACGAGTTCTCGCAGAGCTATCTGGAGTATGGCTACAAGGAACTGACCATTGAGGCGGGTCCCAACAGCGAGTGGCAGCTGGAGAAGAACGCCCTCCATATCTGGCCCCGGGGTCAGTATATGATGATTGCCCTGCCTAATCTCGATGGCTCGTTCAATTGCACGCTGTTTTTTCCCTACGAAGGGCAGGAGTCTTTTACGGCCCTGGAAACGGCTCCGCAGGTTCAGGAGTTTTTTAAAGAAAGGTTTCCCGACGCGGTGCCTTTTATGCCCGATCTGGCCGAGGAGTTTATCCAAAACCCAACTGGCTCCCTGATTACGGTTAAGTGTTTTCCGTGGGTGCACAAAGATGAAATAGTGCTGCTGGGCGATGCCTCGCACGCCATTGTGCCCTTCTACGGCCAAGGGATGAATGCCGGCTTCGAAGATTGCAGCGTCCTGGATTCCTTGCTCAACCAGTACGGCGAGGACTGGCACATGGTATTCAGCGAGTTTCAGCGCCAGCGCAAACCCAACGCCGACGCTATGGCCGACCTAGCTATTTATAACTTTGAGGAAATGCGCGACCGGGTAGCTAATCCGCGCTTTCTGCTTCAAAAGAAGATTGAAAGCAAGATTTCGGCCCAGTATCCCGACCAGTGGCTGCCGCTCTATTCGCAGGTTACATTCTCGGATACACCCTACGCCGACGCCTGGGCCAACGGACAGCGACAGGAAAGCATTATGCAGCGCCTTATGCCGCACATCCAAACCGAGGCAGATTATGATTTGCCTGCCGTGCAGGAAATGGTACGGCAGGAAATGGAGAAAATAGACGCGCTCTCCAGCATGGCCTAGCGTCCATTTAGTTTAAAAAAGCCCCCAGAGCTACTGCTAATTCAAATTAGGAAGAAACTGGAATTGTTCTAAAACAGCAGACACCCTTTTCAGCTTTACCAGAAGCATAATAGCTTGGTGCTTATATCAGTAATTAGATTGTTGTGTTAATATTTTTCAATCATTTTATTGGTTGATTGGATTATATTCATCAAAAAGCGAATGATTCGATAATCTGGCCGGTAATTTGGTTGTTTTGTCGACCGCTTTCAGGAGCGCTTTTTGTTTGCTCATACGTACACACTCTTCTGCTGTCCTGTTTGTTTAGTTATGTTGCTTGAAGGCCTTGTCTCCCCCCGCATTCTTACTTGTGCTATCATCGACGACGACGAGATTAATCGCTTAACTCTTCAGCATTGCATCGGCCTCACCGACTCCCTTCATCTGATGGCTTCCTTAAAAGGCGGTGTAGAAGGGCTGAACTTTTTCAGTTTAGGTCGGCGCGTTGATGTACTGTTTCTGGATGTGGAGATGCCCGACCTGAACGGTATCGAGATGATGCGCCTGCTTCCCGAGCCGCCAGAAGTGATTTTTACGACTGCCTACGAGAGCTTCGGCATGGAAGCTTACGAGTTGAACATAGCCGATTACTTAGTCAAGCCCTTTTCCTACAACCGCTTTCAGCAAGCTGTGCAGCGGGTAGCCGAGCGACTACAGCCAGCTATGCCGGCCGGACTAGATCTGCGTTACTAGCTTCTATAACAACCGATTAACCAGCCAAGCCCGGAACTGCCCCCACTATAAATGGAGGCAGTTCCGGGCTTGGCTGGTTAAGGAGCTACTGCTTACGATAGCTTCTGGCGGCGCTGCTCCAGGGCACGGAGCAGCTGCGGGAGCAGCTGAATAAGCTGTTTGGTTGCCTTAGCGCTTTCTTCTGGCAAGGAGTCGGGGGCTTCCAGCGTTCGGATAGGCGTCAGTAAGTCGTGAGCATGCAGTACCTTAAGCGAAGGCTTGATTTTGTGAACCAAGGCGCCAACCTGAGCCCAATCGGAAGCTTCGGAAGCTGCCGTAAGTTGAGTTACAACCTCCGGCGTATTTTCTAGAAACGAGTCGAGAATGCTGCGCACAAAGTTCGTCTGGCCGTGTGCCATCTGATACAGTTCACTTAAGTCGAACAGGGGCCGCGTGGCCTGCTGCGAGGCCTGACGCAATACACTCATTTTTTCCAGCAGCTCGGCCTCTTCGAAAGGCTTGGTCAGGCAGTCGTCGATGCCCACGGCCAGATATTTTTCATTGGCTTCGTGAAACGCGTTGGCCGTGAGAGCAATGATAGGCGTGCGGGCCCGCACAGCGTCAGGGTGCCGCCGGATTTGAGCGGTAACTTCCAGGCCACTCATGCCGGGCATCTGAATATCCATCAGAATCAAATCGTAGCGTTGCTCCCCGAACAGGCGGAGCGCAGTAGCGCCATTGGGGGCCGCATCTACTGTTACCCCATAGTTGGCCAATATCAGTTGAGCTACCTGGCGGTTCACGTCGTTGTCTTCCACTAGCAGCACGCGCATACCGTGCACCGCAGCGGCGGCGTATTCAAGCTCCGAATCGGCTTTATTCGTATTAATGGTGCCCTGGGGGCTTTTTCAAAGGTGAGCGTAAAGCTAAAGGTGCTGCCGCGGCCCGGCTCACTGCACATCAGCAGGTGCCCGCCCAGCTGTTCCACTAAGCTGCTGCTTATGGTCAGGCCCAGGCCCGTGCCCCCAAAGCGGCGCGTCGTATCGGCATAGGCCTGCGAGAAGCTGGCGAAGATGGCCTCCTGTTTATGTATGGGTACGCCCGGCCCGGTGTCGCTCACTTGAAAGCTGATGGTGACTTCCCTGGCCGTTTCATCCAATAGTTGGCACGCCAGCACAACGCTGCCTTTTTCGGTAAACTTAATGCTGTTACTCAGTAGGTTAAGCAGTACTTGTTTGAGTCTATACGGGTCACTGAGTATCAGGGGATCGGAGATGGGAGGAGGGGTTACATCGAAGCCAATACCTTTCTCAGCTGCCTGAAATGCAACAGTTTGGCCTGCCGTTTTCAGCGCCTGGCATAAGTCGAAGGGCGTGCGCTCCAACTCCAGGTTTCCCGAGGTGATTTTAGCTACATCCAGCACGTCGTTCAGCACACCCAGCAGGTGCTGTCCGGAGTTGCGAATAATGTCGAGGTACTCGCGCTGTTGAGCGTTCAGATCAGTACGCGCCAGCAAACCGGCCATGCCCAGCACCCCATTCATGGGGGTGCGAATTTCATGGCTCATATTGGCCAAAAAGTTTTCCCGCGAGCGAGCCGCCGATTCGGCTACCAGCTTCGCCCGCCGCAGCTCATCCTCGGCTAGTATGCGGTCCGTTATATCCTGAGCGTAAGCAATTACATAGGGTAGTTCGCCGGCCTCGGCTACTAAGCAGTTGTGATACAGCAAGTAGCGAGAACCAGGGCTGCCCAGCGGCTTTACGTTCACAATACCCGATACCTCCCGCTGTTTGCGAAATGCGGCAAGATACGCTTCCAGATCAGCTTCCTGGTCTACTATCAAGCCTTGCGCAAGCGGCCTTCCGACCATATTATTGATCGAGACGCCCATAAGGCTGGCCAGTGCCGGGTTGGCAGAAAGAATAATGCCGTTGAGGTCGTGAGTACAAATCAGGGCTTGCGTGTACTGCATGAGGTCGCGGTACTGCTTGGCCTTGCGCTCCAGCGTATGACGAATGCGCTTCACTTCTGTGATATCGGTGCTGACGGTGAGCACCTGCACCGTGCCCTCGGGGCGCACCAACGGCCGCTTTACTACCTGATAATGACGAGTTTCGCCGCTGGCCAGAGTAAAGGGCATTTCAGTCGATTGCTCTCGCCGGCTCGCCAGCACTCGCCGGTTGAGTACATTAAGCTGTTGATTCTCAGATTCTTCAGGTGATTCCTCGTTTTTCCGCACCCGCGTATGGTTGCTCCGACTGATCAGGTCATCAAATGCGGTATTAGAAAACATGATATCCCCTTCCTCGTCATTTACATATAGCAGGTTTGGAACAGTATTCACTATCTGACGAATAAACTCCTGCTGCTCACGCACAACCAGCTCGCTGCGGCGGTGCATCTCCTCGGCCTGATGACGCTCCGTAATATCGAGGCCGTAAGCCAGCATCAGGTGCAGCGCGCCGTCGGGGGTAAATATGGGCTGGAACCGGCGCAGGACATAGCGCGGCTCGTGGGTGCCAACGGTCAGTTCCTCCCACGTTACCTGGCCCCGGTCGCAAACGGCTTGCTCAAACATGCGCTGCCGGTTCTCGGCCACGTCGGTGGGGCGCTGGCGGTATGCGCAGTAATCCAGATCAGTCTTGCCTATTATCCATTCCCGAATGTCCTGATCTTTAATACTTACCGGATTCGCAAACACATAACGGCCCTGAGCATCGAGTACGGCTATATCGGCGGGTAGCTGATTGAGAACCGTTTCATAAAACTGCCGCTGTGCCGCCAGCTTCTCTTCTGCCTGTTGGCGGGCTGAGATATCCAGGCCTGAGCTGACCACCATGCGCAGGGAGCCATCGGGGTTAAATACAGGCTGGAAGCTGCGCAATACCTGAATTTGCCCCCCAGGTTCCTGAAAGCTTTCCTCCCAGCTTATGCCTTGGCGCTCCTGGATGGCTTGGGCGAAATAAGCGTCGCGCAGCTCAGCCAGTGCCGAAGGGCGCTGCCGATACAGACAAGCCTCCCGGTTGGTCATGCCCAGTATCGCGGTGCGGGTTGCGGGGTCGGGGGCCGCCGTGGGGTTGGCAAATAGGTAGCGGTGCTCAGCATCCAGGGCAGCGACCCCCACGGGCAGCTGATTGAGAATGGTTTCGTAGAACTCGCGCTGTTGGGTCAGCTTTTGCTCGGCCTCCCGGCGAGCCGTAATATTGGTCAGGTATAAGCTGGCATAGTTCTCACCGGGCACTGGAGTTACAATGAGCAGATAGTGCTGATTAGCTACGCTTATCTCACGCTGCTGATGAGCCGATGTGCGGAGCGCTATCGTTACCAAAGCTACCAGCTGAGTGCGCAGTTCATTGGGGCCATCCTGCTTATAGCTTTGCGCAAGCTGGCTGGCCGCCGGGTTGGCGTACAGCAGGTCGCCGCCGGGCGTGAGGCGCAGAATAGGATTGGGGCTTTGCTGAGCCAGCAGAGAAATAGTGTTTGCGCGGGCATTGCGGCGGTAGCGAATGGTGATGTCGCGGTAGCAAACCAGCCGGCCGGCCATCACATCATCAAGCACAATGTAGTCGCGCTCCAGTACCCGGCCGTCGGCCAGCATTACCTCCTCACTCATTATCGTACGACCCGCGGCTCTTACTTCTTTGGCCCGCGCCACATAGGCAGCAGGATCGGGGTAATTATGCTGACTACGCGCCGCGATTTCCAGGCCAGTAGATCCATACAGGCTTTCTGGCTCGTCGGGAATGCCAAAAAGCTTGCAATAGGGCCGATTGACCATAAGCACGCGTCCATCGTTGTCCAAGAGCATTATGCCCATTTTCAAGTTTTGAGCTAACGCGGTCAGGCGCGACTGATGGCGCTGGGCAGTGGCCTGGGCTACCTCAAGCTCATGCCGTAGGGCGGCGAGCTCCTGTTCGGCTTCCTCGCGCCGGCTTCGCTCCTGGTGCAATTGAGTGAGCAGAGCTTCTGCAGAAGCGGGGGCAGCCGATAAAGTGGAAAGGGACATGCGTGATACATACGACGGTTGGGTGGTCGGTAAAGATACACCGGCCGAGGCAGCGGTCAAGATCCAATTTTAGCACTAAAGCAAGGAGCTACAGGAAGGCAACTCCCAGCACCAGACTCATAACCACGCTGATTCCTAGGCCCAGTCCGGCCCAGGCTTGGGCGGGCGTGTGCGCATCAAGCGCAAGGCGGGCGCTAACCACGGCGAGGGCCAAAAAGGCAGCTGCCAGTAGCCACCAAAAGCTGGCCCAACCCGCCACATCTGTAAGGTGAAGCAATAAAAACAATGCAAAAGAGCCCCCCACACCCACGCCGTGGGCACTGATTTTCCAGCGCAGTGAAATGAGGAGCGTCAGCAGCACGGCCAGAGTCATACCCAGCATCATAGTACCCAGCAGAAGAGCAAAAGGTGGCTGGCGCAGCAGGTATGTGGCACCGGCAAAACTAATTGCGGCGAAAAGCAACGGCAGCGGCCGCTGGGCCCGCTCGCGAAGGAGCAGCGAGTCGAGGCGGCCAAACCAGTACAACGCGCCCGTACCTAAGGCAGGCAATAAAAAGGTAAAGCCAAACACGACGGCCAGCACTATCCAGCGGTCTGACAAGGCAGGCTGCGCCACCACGCCGGGCAGTTGGTAGCAGACCGCGTAAAACAGGTAGGACGGCACCAGCAACGGATGAAACGCCAGCGAAAGAGCCGTCGCCAATGATTTATTCAACAGCGTAGAAAGTAGGATTGCGGCCCTAAGCTACTGCGGCTTTCGCTTCCAATTCCAGAAACTATAAGTTGCCTACCTGCGCCAGCACGTAGCGCTCGGCCAAATCGCCGGTTATTTCCTGCCCGTCTAGATCAAGCTGTTGTAAGGCGCGGGGGCGCATGCGATAATCAGTAGGACCAGCGGCGGAGCGCCGCGTGAGCCGCACCAAGTTGGCCGACACCTGCGCCCAACGGCCGGAGCTTACCTGATCATTGTTGCCTTCCTTGGGCTGATCCAGGTAGGTGCGGCGCTCCACGTAGGTGCTGTCTGGATAAAGGTAAAGCACCGTTTCGATGCCGGCGCAGTCAGCGCAAGGTAGCAACCCCTGATAAATGCCCCCAGACCTTCGGTCGCGACTGCAATGGAGGGAGAGCCCGTGCTGGGCGACGCGGCGCGGCCAACCATGCCATCGGCCGGGAGCGATGCATCGTTAGAATTCATTGTGGACCCGGTTGGCCGGTCGCAGGCCGTGGCTAATAGGAGCAGGCAAGGGAGCAGAAGAAGTCGCATAAGCTGAGTAGGTTAAGCGTAAAAAAAGCCCCCCAGCTGCCCTGATTCTACAACTCCTTTCGAAGTCGGGCTACCGGAATATTGAGCTGCTCGCGGTATTTGGCCACCGTGCGCCGGGCAATGTTGTAGCCGCGGGCATTGAGCATCTTCTCCAGCTTATCATCGGAAAGCGGCTTGCCTTTGCTTTCCCCCTCAATGATTTCCTTCAGAATATGCTTCACCTCCCGCGAGCTGGCGTCCTCCCCGAATCGGTGGCAATACCTTCGGAGAAGAAGTACTTCAACGGATAGATGCCGAACTCGGTTTGCACCGACTTGCTATTCGCCACCCTACTCACGGTGGAAATGTCCATGCTGATTTCCTGGGCTATGTCCTTCAGAATCATAGGCCGGAGCTTACTTTCGTCGCCCTCCAGAAAGAACTCGCGCTGGTAGCGCACAATGGCATCCATGGTGCGCAGCAAGGTTTGCTGGCGCTGCCGGATGGCATCGATAAACCACCGGGCCGCGTCGAGCTTCTGCTTTACAAACGTCACGGCCTCCTTCATCTTCCGGTCCTTTTTCGAAGCCTTATCGTAGGCCTGAAACATCTCGGTATACGCCGGTGCCACCCGCAGATCAGGCGCGTTGCGCGAGTTCAACGTCAGGTTGAACTGCCCGTTGTCGTTGCTGAGAATAAAGTCGGGGATGATGTACTGTACCTTGCCCAAGCCTGTGGGACCGCTGCCGCCGGGCTTGGGGTTAAGCTTCAGAATCAAGGCAATAGCCTCCTTCAACTCGTCGTCTTCCAGGTCGAGCCGCTGCTGAATGCGTGGGTAGTGCTTCTTGGTAAACTCGTCGTAGCATTCGGAAAGAATGCGTTCGGCGGCTTCTACCGTGTCATCTACGGGCCGACGCTCCAGTTGCAGCAGTAGGCACTCACGCAGGTCACGGGCTCCGATACCGGCCGGATCGAAGGCCTGAATAACGTGTAGCACGCACTCAATCTCGGCCGGCGTAGCTTCAATATTTTGGGCAAACGCCAAGTCGTTGGCAATGGCCGATAGGTCGCGCCGAATGTAGCCGTCGCCGTCGATGGAGCCCAGCAGCTGGCGGCCAATGGCGAACTGCTTATCGCTTAAGTCAGCAAAGCCCAGCTGATCAAAAAGCGAGTCGATGAGCGTAGAGCCCGTGTCGGCCAGGGGCATTTCGCGGTCGTCCTCGGCGTCGCCGGGGCCGTCGCCCTGCATCTTGTAGCCCGCAATCTCATCGTCGTTGAGGTAGTCGCTCAGGTCCAGATCCTGGTTATCTGGTGAGTCGGCGATATCATCTTTGGGTAGCTCTACTTCGGGCTGCTCCTCCGAGCGGTCGTCGAAGTCTTCATCGAGGGTATTATCGTCGTTGTCGAACTCGGAGTCTGGGTCGTCGAAATCCTCGTCGCTGTCGTCATCGTCGTCGCGCTCCAGCTCTTCCTCATTCTCGTCGCCTTCTTCCAAAGCGGGGTTTACTTCCAGCTCTTCCTTAATACGCGTCTCCAATTCCGCCGTCGGAATTTGCAGCAGCTTAATGAATTGGATCTGTTGGGGAGACAGCTTCTGCGAGAGAAGCTGCTTCATATCAAGTCGTTGCATACACAGAAAACGCAATAAGCCCCAGCGACGGTGAAATGGGGCACTACTTCAAATGTAGCGTATTCTCTACTTGAGTTGATGTAAAAAAGTTGAGGCCTTCGGAAAGCATTAAAGATGAGTGCGAATTTCTGCGCTAGCGAAAAGCTCTACCTTTGCCCCCCACAGAGTATAAACCACAGAAATTCGAGTCCGATGTCCGTCAGAAGGTCGAGTGTACAGCAGCTGCTGCAAAGCCAGGAGCTGGAGCGCGAGGTAGTAGTAAAAGGTTGGGTGCGCACCCGCCGGGGCAATAAGTACGTGCAGTTTATCGCCCTGAACGACGGCTCTACCATCCACAACATTCAGGTAGTAGCCGACGCGGAGAAGTTTCCGGAGGAGTCGCTGAAGGACGTGGCCACTGGCGCTTGCCTGTCGGTGCGCGGCCAGCTAGTTGCTTCGCAGGGCAAGGGCCAGGCTGTGGAAATTCAAGCGCTTGAAATAGAAGTGCTTGGCACTGCTGACCCGGAAGAGTATCCGCTGCAAAAGAAAGGTCACTCCCTGGAGTTTTTGCGCGAAATTGCCCACCTACGGCCTCGCACCAATACGTTTGGAGCCGTGCTGCGCGTGCGCCACGCTTTGGCTTTTGCCGTGCATCAGTACTTCAACGACCACGGCTTCTATTACGTGCACACGCCCGTTATCACCGGCTCCGACGCCGAGGGTGCCGGACAGATGTTTCGGGTCACAACTTTGCCCCCGAGCACCCGCCCGCACCGCCGACGGCTCCGTGGATTTTAAGGAGGACTTCTTCGGCAAGCAAACCAACCTGACCGTTTCGGGCCAGCTGGAGGCTGAAGTAGCGGCCATGGCCTTGGGCAAAGTGTACACCTTCGGGCCTACTTTCCGCGCCGAAAATTCCAACACGGCCCGCCACTTAGCGGAGTTCTGGATGATCGAGCCCGAGGTAGCGTTCAACGACCTCCAGGACAACATGGACCTAGCAGAGGATTTCCTCAAAAGCCTCGTGCGCTATGCCCTGGAGAAGTGCGCCGATGACCTTCAGTTTCTGAACGAGCAATACGATAAAGAGCTGCTAAACCGCCTGCGCTTTGTGGTGGAGAATGACTTCCAGCGCCTCACTTACACCGAGGCCGTGGAGATTCTGAAAGCGGCCAAGCAGAAATTTGAGTTTCCCGTGGATTGGGGCACCGACCTGCAAAGCGAGCACGAGCGCTATCTGGTAGAAAAGCACTTCAAGAAGCCCGTTATCCTGACCGACTATCCCAAGGATATCAAGGCGTTCTATATGAAGCTCAACGACGACGAGCGCACCGTGCGGGCCATGGACGTGCTGTTTCCCGGCATCGGCGAAATCATTGGCGGCTCTCAACGCGAAGAAAGCCTAGAGAAGCTGCGCACCCGCATGGAGCAGATGCACGTGGAAGAGCACGAGCTGTGGTGGTATCTGGAGCTGCGTAAGTTCGGAACTGCCCCCACGCCGGCTTTGGCTTAGGCTTCGAGCGGCTGGTGCTCTTCGTGACAGGTATGTCTAATATCCGGGACGTAATTCCCTTCCCACGCTTTCCGAAAAACGCGGAGTTCTAAACCTGATTATCAGCGCGACTATTTCTTCATACAAAAAAGCCCCCGCACGTGCGGGGGCCTTTTTGTATGAAGAAATAGTAAAATTTACGCAAAGCAACGCTGCTCTATTGAAAAGGCAGCTCAATAAAAAAGCAGGTGCCTTCTTGTTCACGGCTTTCCAGCCAGATGTCGCCACCATGTAGCTGCACAATTTGCTTGGCTATGAACAGCCCAAGGCCAGTAGTCGTCTCGCCGTGCAGGCCAGTACGCCGGGTAGGATTGAATTTGTCGAACAAATGCGCGTGTAGCTTGCTGGGGATACCAATGCCCGTGTCCTGCACCGTCAGTAGGGCCCGGTTATCGTGCTCTCGCAGGCCAAGCGTAACTATTCCGGTGGCGGGGGTAAACTTCAGGGAGTTGCCGATCAGGTTGCTCAATACCCGGCTGAACTTGTCAGGATTGATCTTGGCATGAATGACCTCAGTGGGTAAGTCAAGAGCTAGACTTATGCCTTTATCCTGGGCTCGTAGGCGGTACTTTTCAAGCTGTGTTGTTAGGTATGCATTCAGATCGGTTGACTCTTTCTGTAGCCCATGCACATCAAGGTCGCCGACGTAAAGCACATCGTCCAGCAGGGAGCTAGCCTGAGCGCAGGACTGTTGAATGAGGGTCAAATAGTGGACCATTTCCGGTGCAGGCGGCTCGCTCCCGCCCCGGCCGTTCACTTCGCGCTGAAGAAGGTCTATCAGCAATTCAATGTGGGCAATAGGGGCCTTCATATCGTGCGTGGCCAGTTGCAGAATCGTTTCCTGCGCGTCGTAGAGACGTTTGAGCTTAGTCTCCAAGCTTTTGCGCTCAGAAATATCCTCTAAAATGGTATATCCAAGCTCGCCCCCATCATCGGGGAACAGTACGGACGTTACTTGGCACCAAAAGGTAGAGCCATCGGCGCGTTCTAGGCAGGTTTCTAAGGTGAAATGCGGAAGATTATGGTCCCACAGCTTCGTTTGCAATTGCTTCCAATCATCGCAATAGTGCGCATGCGAAAACTCAAGAATGCGCCGGCCAATAAGCTCGTCGGGCAGGCTGTAGCCCATCATGGCTAAGAGGGCTGGGTTAACCTGGCGAATGGTTAGGTCGGAGGTAATAATTTTCTGGCCTAAGGGCGAGTTCTCGAATACAGTGCGAAAGCGAGCCTGGCTTTGCTGATAAAGATCGGCCTCGGAAGCCTGCGCGCTGGCTGCTGCTTTGTCCTCGCGGAGCTGACGGATTTCTTCGCGCAAGACACGAATTTCTGCCTCGGGAGACTCTGGAATAGTAGGCAGTTGAGTAGCGTCAGGCATAGAGGCGAAGTGTGGCAGAACAGAAAGGTAAGCTTTATCAGCCAAGTACGCCAAGCTCAGAAGGGTAGTACAGAACTGCTCGTGGCAACGTGACTATATTTCTTTCCGTTCGATCTGTCGCCGTAATATTATTTCTCAAACTTTGGGCTTCGTGGCCGAATCTAGGGTAAAGAAGCACGCTCAACAGTAATTGCGCAGTTCTTTGTCATCCACTGCTACCAGCGCATCCAGCCGCAGCTCAAAGCCGTCCTGCAGGCGCAGGTATTCTACTTTATTCCTGATAAACAAGTCGCTGATGATGTTTTTGTAAGTGCTGGGGGCATATCGGGCTCTGGCCGGTAGGTGAGGGTGCAGGGCTGGCGAGTGGTGGCACGGGCCTCCAGCTCGTCGTAGAAAGAGCAGCTGATGGGTTGATAGATTTTCATGTGTGCTAAAACGCAAAGCACCCGGATTGGGTGAACAATCCGGGTGCTTTGTGCAGCAATAGAAAGAAGGATTAATGCTTGCCTTTACCCTTGCCATTTCCGTGACCCTTACCAGGGTGGCCGCCCCGCTGCTGCACCACAATTACATTGCCGGCAGGGTGGGCGGCACGCATCTTTTTAGCCTGGCCGGGGGGCATTCCGTGCGGATGACCAGCCTTCGGGTATTTCACTTTGTGCTCCCGGATAAGTACCCATGGCTGCGCACCCACGTAGTTGATAACGACCGGGTGAAAGCTGCTGGGATTGTAGTTGGAAACAGTCTTCAGGCGCTTCCATTTGCCTTCGCGCTGCACCACATAATGCTGGTCGCGCAGGTCGTAGTAGCCGCCCACTTCAGGAATGTAGTAGTACTGCGTGCCGGCTGGAGCCGCGGGTCCCCAGGAGGGTGGATTTATATTGATATTTACCTGGGCCTGGGCTGGTTCGGCAGTGCCTAACATAGCCAGCGCAAAAGCGGCAGCAAGCGTGAATTTGGGTAGGAAGGACATGAAGGGAGTATGTAGCGTGAAGGAATTATCCTACTATCGGCAAGAACAGCGCCAAACGCTATCCTATGCAGGACCCAGGGCGCGTTGGCCTAAGAACTACTGCTTAGCTGTTGCGTCACGCGCTGCATGGCAGTACAGCAAGTAGAATTTTAGTTCCCTCAAATCCCCGGTTTATTCTGCTAAACCCTCTGGCAAATAAGCTATTCTGAATAGCGAGAGGACTCAGTTTTGCCTACCTTTGCGGACTTATTCGATTCGCGCTGCATGGCTAAGAAAATATCTGCTTCCGTTGCCCCCGTCACTCCCGAAATTGCCCCCCAGCTTGCTGCTACGGTAGCGGCTGCCAACGGCCACGCGGCCGACGTGGAGGCGCCATTTATTGAAGTGTACGGAGCGCGGGAACACAACCTGAAAAACGTTTCGGTTCAGATTCCGCGGGGCAAGCTGGTGGTGTTCACCGGCATTTCGGGCTCGGGCAAATCCAGTCTGGCCTTCGACACGATTTATGCCGAAGGGCAGCGCCGCTACATGGAGACGTTTTCGGCGTATGCTCGCTCGTTTATGGGCGGTCTGGAGCGGCCCGACGTGGACAAGATTGAAGGATTGTCGCCGGTAATCAGCATTGAGCAGAAAACCACTTCGCGCAACCCCCGCTCCACGGTGGGCACCATCACCGAGATTTACGACTTCCTGCGTCTGCTTTACGCCCGTACGGCGGAGGCGTTCAGCTACGCCACAGGCGCCAAGATGATCCGGCAGAGCGACGAGCAGATTATCAACTACATTCTCAAGCACTTCAACGAGAAAAAGCTGGTGGTGCTGGCCCCCGTGGTGAAAGGCCGCAAAGGCCACTACCGCGAGCTGTTTCAGCAGATTGCCAAGCTCGGCTTTGCCAAAGTGCGCGTGGATGGCGAACTGCTCGACCTGACGCCCAAGATGCAGGTGGACCGCTACAAAATCCACGACATTGAAATCGTGATTGACCGATTGGTGGTCAAAACCGAGGACCGGTTCCGGTTGTCGGGCTCGGTGCAGAACGCGCTGACCCACGGCAAGGGCACCATGCTCGTGCTGGACCCGGACACCAAGAAAACGCAGTTTTTCTCGCGCTTTCTTATGGACCCCACCACCGGCATCGCCTACGACGATCCGGCCCCGAATACTTTTTCCTTCAACTCGCCCTACGGCGCCTGCCCCACCTGCAACGGCCTGGGTGAGGTGCAGCAAATCACGGAAGACTCGGTGCTGCCGGATAAGAAGCTGAGCATCAGCCGGGGTGGAATTGCCCCCTGGGCGAGTACCGCGACATCTGGATTTTCCAGCAGCTCCAGCTTATCCTCAAAAAGCAGAAGTTCAGCCTTTCTACGCCCATCGAAAAGCTGCCCGAAGACTTGGTGGAACGCCTGCTCTACGGCGTGCCCGAGGACGAAGACGCGGACCCCAAAAAGGCAAACTATACGGAGCCGTTTGAAGGCATTATTCCCTTCCTGCGCCGCCAGATGGAGTCTGACTCGGAAAACATTCGCGCCTGGATTCAGGAGTACACCCAGGCTCAGGAGTGCCCCGAGTGCAGTGGTTACCGCCTGAAAAAAGAGTCGCTACACTTTCTGATCGACGGCAAGAACATCGGTGAGCTGTCGGTGATGGATATCGCCCAGCTCAGCCAATGGTTCGTGGGGCTGGAAGAGCGACTGAGTGAGCGCCAGAACGTGATTGGGCGGGAGCTGCTCAAAGAACTGCGTAAGCGCATTGGCTTTCTGCTGGAAGTGGGCCTGGAGTACCTGAGCCTGCACCGCTCGGTGCGCACCTTGTCGGGGGGCGAATCGCAGCGAATTCGATTGGCCACCCAGATTGGTACTCAGCTCGTGGGCGTGCTGTATATCATGGACGAGCCTAGCATCGGCCTACATCAGCGCGATAATGAGCGGCTGATCAAGGCCTTGCAGCACCTGCGCGACATCGGTAACTCGGTGATTGTGGTAGAGCACGACAAAGATATGATTATGAATGCCGACCACGTGTTAGACATCGGACCGGGTGCGGGCATTCATGGGGGGCATATTGTGGCCGAAGGCTCGCCTACGGAGATTTTCAAATCGGGCAGCCTGACTTCGCAGTATCTGAGTGGGGAGCGGCACATTGAGCTGCGCAAAAAGAAGCGCAAGGGCGAAGGCAACACGCTCACGCTCAAGGGTGCCACCGGCCACAACCTCAAGAACGTGACCGTCAAGTTTCCGCTCGGCAAGTTGGTGGCCGTGACGGGCGTGTCGGGCTCGGGCAAGTCGTCGCTCATTCACGACACGCTGTATCCTATTCTGAACCAGCACTTTTTCAATGCCAAGCGCGACCCGCTGCCCTACGCGGGCATTGAAGGGCTGGAATTGATTGACAAAGTAATTGAGGTAGATCAGTCGCCGATTGGGCGGACGCCGCGCTCCAACCCGGCGACTTATACAGGCGTGTTTACCGAGATTCGCAGCCTGTTCGCTTCGTTGCCGGAGGCCAAAATTCGGGGTTATGGGCCGGGCCGCTTCTCTTTCAACGTGAAGGGCGGACGCTGTGAAACTTGCGAAGGTGCTGGCCTGCGGACCATCGAGATGAACTTCCTGCCCGACGTGCATGTGCCCTGCGAAACCTGCAAAGGCCGCCGCTACAACCGCGAAACGCTGGAAGTACGCTTCAAAGGCAAGAGCATCACCGACGTACTCGATCTGACAGTAGAGAAAGCCGTGGAGTACTTCGAGAATCAGCCGCGTATCATTCGCAAGATTCAGGTGCTCAACGAAGTAGGCTTGGGTTATCTGACCTTGGGCCAGCAGGCCACCACGCTTTCCGGTGGTGAAGCCCAGCGGGTGAAGCTAGCAACGGAACTCGGCAAAAAAGACACTGGCAAAACCTTCTATATTCTCGACGAGCCAACTACGGGTCTGCACTTCGAGGATATCCGCCACCTTTCTGATGTGCTGCAAAAGCTGGTCGACAAAGGCAACACCGTTCTCATCATCGAGCACAATCTGGACCTGATTAAAGTAGCCGACCACGTTATCGACCTGGGCCCTGAAGGCGGGGGAGGCGGTGGTACCGTTGTGGCCCAGGGCACACCTGAGCAAGTGGCTAAGGCCAGCAAAGGCTACACCGGGAAGTTTCTGGCCGAGGAACTGAAAGTGAGCAAGTACGCGGAGGAGAAAGTGAGCTGATTTTCCGGACTACTTAAGCAGCGCTGAGGCTTATCAGCATGTGTCGTATAAAAAAAGCCCCCAGACTATTTCTGGGGCTTTTTTTATACGTAACGCTACGAGCTACATAGAAGCGCTGTTGGCGTGCTTAGCCGCGGTAGTTGCGTGCATTTGAATGACGGGCAGGTTTTTAACCGCAAAATCCTTCACCTTCGGCGCTCGGGCCATATCTATCTCGCCCTGAAACAGTTTAAGGGTCTGGCGATGGTCGATGAGCATTTGCCGCCAGTACTGCTGCTCGAATGCTGACCCCGTTAGGGCAGCTAACTCGTCGTACATAGCTTTGTGGGCAGGATCCATACCGGTAGGCAAATCGGCTTGCAGATTGGCAGCTAAAGGCTTTATCTCGGCGGCGATTTTTTGGTGGTCGGCAATCATGCGGTTCGCAAAGGCTTTGGCCTCGTTGCTTACCTCCTTCTGCAGCGCCAGTTGGCTTAACTGAATTTCATTATTGCCGCCTTCGTACACCAGTTTCAAAAACTCTGGATCCGACATAGAATAAGCTAGGGGCGCGGTACCAGCCGCTTCGGCAGCAGTTGCCCGTGTGGCCGTTTCGGGCATATTAACAGCGGGTTCGTTGTTGCCCTCAGTAGCCGCGTTCATGTAATTATCGCCGGCATTGCCACCGGTCTCTTCTGAATCGGTCGGCTCGTTGGTAATGGCGGTTTTCTCGTTGCTGCAAGCACCGGTAGTAAGGAGCATACCCACGCATAGCAGGCTTAATAAGTTACGTTTCATAACGACAGGTAGTAAAATGAAGACGCGTACTATTGCATTACTGCCATTATCTGTACGCTTATAAGAAGTGATAAATAGCAGTGGCGTAAACCCTTGCCTTCTTATAGTTTACGATTAGGTTAGTGAAGGGTTGGGAACTTCCCAGTATCTAAGGGTGCAATGTAGAGAGCATAAGCCATCACTTCAGGGGGATGAAACAGTAAATGATGTTGTCTCCAGTAGGAGTTAAGCCACGAAAGGCTAGGAGATTCCGCTGCCTCTTACTGGCTCGTTATTACAGCTAGGCGAAAGTTCTCAGCGGCCTTTTAATGCGACACCTCAGCTTGGGTAATGACAAAGAGCGGCGAGCCGTTGCGATGGGGCTTCAGCTTCATTGGGCTGCGTTACTGGTTTGGTTATCAGTAAGGGAAAACAAAACCCGCCTAATCTGACAGGTTAAGCAAGTAAAAGCTATCAATTGCTATACCTACAAAAAGCTAAAAAGCCCCCAGAAGACTCTGGGGGCTTTTTTAGTTGGTTTCAAACCTTTACATCTTCATGCCAGCGTGCTGCTTCGACATATCCAAGTGCTTCTGAATGACAGGCGTAGTCTTCGTAATAAAGCCTTGTAGTTCAGTGTCTTTGGTCATCTTAGCGTGCGCTTGCATCGTATTCAGCGTCTTCTGGTGGTCGGTTACCATCTGCTGGAGGAAGCGTTGTTCTAACTGCTTGCCTGATAGCTTCCGCATCTGATCCGCAATGGTTTTGTGCTCAGCGTCCATATCGGTAGGCAAAGTCACCTTCTTCTTCTGGGCCAGCGTTTTCAGATCCGCGGTCGACTTGGTATGGTCCGTAATCATCATGTTGGCGTGGTCTTTCGCCATACCCGTTACGCCTTTCTCCAGTACCAAGCGGCTCAGTTGAATCTCATTCTGGTCGCTGTGCGCGGCCGATTTCATGAACTCTGGGTCGTCTTTGTGCGGCGCCGTGGGGCCGTTAGGATCTGCGCTGTTGGCATTCATCCCGGCAGGAGCGGTGCCAGCAGCGGCTGCCGAACCGCCGGCAGTAGTGTCGGAAGGCATCGTAGCCGTGGCGCTGTCGCCATCAGTAGCGGCGTTCATGTAGTTGTCGCCTGCGTTGCCACCTGCCTCTTCTGAATCAGTCGGGGTGTCGGTGGTGGCGGTTTTTTCATTGCTGCAAGCGCTGGTAGCTAGCAGCATGCCTGCGCAAAAGAGACTCATGATTGTACGTTTCATAGCGGTAGTAAAAGGTGGAATGGTTGAGCTTGTATTGTGAAAAAATAGGTCTGCCGCCAACCGTCGAATAAGTAAGTCGGCGATTAGCGGCAGAAAACAGCTGAGCAGCTGCCCAGAGTCGTTAGTGTACGGGTCAGTTTATCAGAAGGTTAGTCATTGTCGGCCGCTTCCAAAGAGTCGGCATCGGCAGTAACGGTGGCTCCTTCTTCGTTGTCGATGACGGTAGCATCAGCCTGTACGCCACCTTGCTCGGCGGCTTCTTCCTGGCCAACTACGGCCTCGCCGGCCGTGCCATCGGTGCGGGTTTCAGTATTGCCGCAGCTGGTCAGCGACAAAGCAGCAAATAAGGCAAGAACAGAGAATAATCGGTGTTTTGGGAAATGAAACATGGGTTGGAATTCAGGTTAACAATGAAAAATTAAGGCAAGTCTTCTAGTTGGTCTTCCACGACGCCCACATCATCCAGATGTTGTTCAATCGTGGGCAAGAATTTGGCGGCAAATCCGCGAATGTCGCCGTCGTAAGCGTCCTTGCTCATATCCTCGAACGCATCTGCATCGCTTTTATGAGCCTCCAGCAGCATTTCCACATACCGTTTGTCGAACTGCGTGCCGGTCAGGGCGCTTAAGTCGGCATATTGTTTTTGCTGGTCGCTGCCAAGTCCGCTAGGCAGCATCAGGTTTTTTTGCTGCGCTAAGTTTCGGAGCGCCGTGCTCACCTGCCCATGCTGCTGAACCAAGCGCTGGGCTAAGTTGCGGACCGCAGGCGTAGCTGATTTTTGCTGGGCCAGCTTGCTCATCTCCAACTCCAGGAGCCCGCTGCTGGCCGCGTTTACCATAAAGTCCGCGTCGCGCTCCTGCCGCTCGGTCACGGCGGCTTCCTTAATGCGTTTTTCGTTCTGAAACCTGGCTTCCGCTACCGGATCTTTTTGGCTGGCATCGGGCGAGCAGGCCCCCATGACAACGCAGCATCCTAGGAGCAGAAAACGGGCAGAAGCCATAGCGCACAAACAGTTAGAGGAATTGAAAATAAGCTATTGCCTATACGGCAGCCTCAGCAGGTGGTTATCAGGGATAGCAGGAAGGCCGCGAAATGTAGAAGCTAGAGCGAGTCTGGGGGCTTTTTCCCAGGAAAAAGCCCCCCAGACTCGCTCTGTATATTTAGTGCTTGCTTCGGTAGCCAAACCCCACCAGCAGATGCAACGCCACATTTGGTACGGTAGCGGTGCCGCCATCTGCCAATGGCATCCGGGCCCACGCCGCCGTTAGCTTTGCTTCTGGCCGAAAAAACCAGTGATCTGCTACTCTCATTGGCGGGCCGGCAGCGGCCTGCAAACCAACCCCCGCAATGTGGTAGCCACCACCCAGCAAGCTGCGCACCGGATTGATGGATTTGCCGCGAACGCGCCCCTCCGGATGGCCAATCACCATTCCGACACCAATCCGAAAAACGCTTGACTGTTCCAGCAAAGGCATCGTCCGGCTTACAATGACCATGTTGTAGCCATGTGATACCTCGAAATGCTCTATCTCAGGGGGCGGATTCTGGAGGTACACCTTGTGGTGCACCAGCTCCGCGCTCCACTGCCGGTAGCCTAGTCTGTAGGCGTAGTATGGCGACCCGTGCCAGGGCCGTGTGCGGTAGCGCGCTCGAAAGCGAATAGCTTCCTCCCCGGGCTGCTCTATTCGAAGGATAGTTGGTAAGCTCCAGGCAGTACCGCCAAAAAACTCGGCCGTTAGTCCCTGCGCTTGCAGTGGAGGGCTGCACACGGCTAGCAAAAGAACGAAGACGCCTCGTGCCACTACCGACCTGCTAAGTGTCGTCTTCATCACAAGTTGCTGGACTGCTGCTGGACAATGGAGAGCTTCTTCCGCCAGCGATTCTACGTTCTCTTACGAGGCTTTGATATAGCTGAGCATCGCAAAGTCAACTTACAAAGCATCCAACAGAAAGCGCCACCCTGTAGCGAGGGTGGCGCTTTCTGTTAAACCAAAATTGCAGTTTGATAGCCTTTGCTAAGCCCCGCGAAACTGCGGTTTGCGCTTCTCCAGAAACGCCTGTACGCCCTCCCGATAATCATCTGACTCGCCCGCAATCTGCTGGCAGTAAGCTTCGTAGTCCAGCATTTCGTCCAGCGTCGAGGCACTGGCTTTATTCAGCATTTGCTTGATCAGGCCAATAGACTTGGTAGGCGCCGCCGCATACCGCGCCGCTAGTGCGTACGTAGCCTCATCGAGCTGCTCGGGCGCCACCACCTGGTTTACCAAACCTAGCCGCAGCGCTTCCTCGGCCGAAACTTTGGAGCCCAGCGTGCATAGCTCAAACGCCTTTAGCGTGCCCACCAGCCGTGGGAGAAAGTACGATGAGCCTGAGTCGGGCACCAGCCCGATATTGATAAATACCTCAATCAGAGAGGCGTCGGTGGAGGCAATCAGCGCATCGCAGGCCAGCGCCAGCGAGCAGCCCGCTCCGGCCGCGACTCCATTTAGCCGCCCGATGATAGGCTTCGGTAAGGCGCGCATAGCCCGAATGATAGGATTGTAGCGCTTATGCAAAGAGTCATAAAAAGACCGTTTCTCTTCCCCTTGCGCTGCCTTAAGGTCCTGGCCTGAGCAGAAAGCCCGTCCGGCGCCGGTGAGCACCACGGCCCGCACCGAGGCGTCGCGCGCTACCTGCTTTAGGGCATCCTGCAGTTCGTAGCTCTGCGGGTCGTTGAAGGCATTGAATACATCAGGCCGGTTAAAAGTAATCGTCGCAACACCGTCGCGTACATCGTAGAGCAAGCAGGTATACATAGGAATCAGTGAAAGGTAGAAAGCGGCTCCGAGTAGGTAGTCTTCGCGTCGCCTGGAGGGCAAATTACATGAGAAAGTTGGCGTTCTGACAACACCCGGGACTAAAGCGCTGCACCGTGCTACCGACTACGCAGAATGGCTTCTGCCAACAGCATGTCTTCCGGTGTCGTGATTTTGAGGTTGCGATAATCGCCTTCTACCAAGTGAATTGGATGCAGGTCTTCCACTACACTCGCATCATCAGTGAAAGTAGGCAGCTCTGGCAGCCGATAGGCCCGCCGTAGTAGCTCCAGATCAAAGCACTGCGGCGTCTGTACTAAGCGCAGCCGGGAGCGGTCAATAGCGTAAGAGCCTTCCTTGGAGAGGCCGCGCACCGAGTCTTTGGGCACCACAGCGGCTATGGCCGCGCCGTGCTCAGCCGCGGCCGCATACGTATTTTCAATAACTGCTGCCGATACCAGTGGTCGCACGCCATCGTGCACCGCTACAATGCCCTCCGTGTACGTAGCCAGGTGTTTCAGGCCATTTCTTACCGAAGCCCACCGAGAATGCCCCCGCCCACCACCGCGTGCGGAATTGCGACCTGATGCCGGGTACAGAGGTGGTGCCACGTATCGAACTGGTCGGGGGCAAAACCACCACAAATTGCTGCACACCCAAGCTGGTCTCGGCAAAGCGGCGTAGCGTATGCAGCAGCACCGGCTCGCCGAGCAACTCCAGAAACTGCTTCGGCTGACCTGCGCCCATGCGCGTGCCGCTGCCGCCAGCCACAAGTATAGCAAACCGATTGGGAGTCGACATAAGCAGAAGCTACGAGAGTGGAAGATGAGTATAAAGCGCAACAAAAAGCCCGGCCACCAAAGGTAACCGGGCAATGCGGAAGGCTCGCAACAAAGTCTTGCCTCCCACTTCTTTGTACTCACTTCTAGCTTACAGAATCAGCATCGCATCGCCGTAGCTGAAGAAACGATACTTCTCTTTGATGGCAACCTTGTACGCTTCCGCTAACAGATCGTAGCCAGCAAAGGCGGCTGTCATCATCATCAGCGTGCTTTCCGGCGTGTGGAAGTTGGTGAGCAGGGTATTCGCGATTTTGAACTCGTACGGCGGGAAAATGAACCGATCGGTCCAGCCCTGGTTGGCTTTCAAACGGTTGTGCGCCGATACCGATGACTCCAGCGCCCGCATGGTAGTAGTGCCCACGGAGCAAACGCGCTTTTTAGCGTCCAGCGCCTTATTCACAATAATGGCAGCCTCAGCAGGTACAATGAAATTCTCCGAGTCCATCTTGTGCTTGGTCAGGTCTTCCACATCCACCGGACGGAAAGTGCCCAAACCCACGTGCAGCGTGACGGCGGTAGTTTCTACACCCTTGATTTCCAGGCGCTTCAGTACCTCACGGGTAAAGTGCAGACCTGCCGAAGGGGCGGCCACAGCACCGATGTGCTTGGCGTAAATGGTCTGATAGCGCTCTTTGTCGGCCGGCTCAGCATCACGGGTAATCGCCTCGCGGGCAGGGGCGTTTCGCCTAAGTCGTGGAGGGCTTTATAAAATTCTTCATCAGGGCCATCAAACAAAAACTTGATGGTACGGCCCCGTGAGGTGGTGTTGTCGATAACTTCGGCCACCATGTCGCTTTCGCCGAAGTACAATTTGTTGCCCACCCGGATTTTACGGGCCGGATCAACCAGTACGTCCCACAGGTGGCTTTCTTTATTCAGCTCGCGCAGCAAAAACACTTCAATTTTTGCTCCTGTCTTTTCTTTATTGCCATATAGCCGTGCCGGAAACACTTTCGTGTCGTTCATCACGAATACATCACCGTCATTGAAATACTCAATGATGTCTTTAAAAATACGGTGCTCGATTTTGCCAGTATCGCGGTGTACTACCATCAGGCGCGACTCGTCGCGGTTTTTGGCCGGGTGCTGCGCCAGCAGGTTCTCGGGCAGGTCAAATTTAAACTCGGACAGTTTCATGGTCGGATATGGGCAATAGGGGGGAAGCTAACAAAAATTTCAGGGGGCAAAAGTACGTAGAATGGCCGGATTAATCGTTATTTTTCGCCCGGAATCAGCATAGAATGCTCAAATGAATGAACAGCTAACTAGTTGTAATAGTGGCAGGTTAAACTGCTAACTTGTTCCTTTACTGATAGCTGAACTACTGCCCAGTCGAAACTGTATTAGTTCAGTCAGCCAACCATTTAGCTACTTAACCTCCCACTCCATGCTCGCCTTGCGCCTGACACTGGAAAGCTTCCGCTTCGCGTGGCAAGCTCTCAAATCCAATTTGCTGCGCACCATTCTCTCATTGCTGGGCGTCACAGTCGGGATCTTTGCCATCATCGCCGTTTTTACCGTCGTCGATTCGCTGGAGTCGAATATCCGGCAGAGCATGGATTTTTTAGGTGAGAAAGTGGTTTACGTGGGCAAGTGGCCCTGGAAATTTGAGCCCAATCGGCCTTGGTGGAAATATTTTAACCGCCCCGTACCCACCCAGCGCGAATTCCGTGCTCTACAGCGTACGCTGAACCCCAATAGCCACATGGGCATGGCCATTATGGCTAATACCGGCGGCAATACGCTGAAGGCAGGTAATAACAGCCTCACGGACTGTAATTTGCAGGGGGTCAGCTATGAGTTTCAGCAGGTTTCAAAAGTACCCATCGCGGAAGGCCGCTACTTCACCTCCCAGGAAATTGACCTTGCTCGCAACGTAGCTATCATCGGGGCTGACATTGCTGAAAATCTTTTTGGCGGAGGTTCCGCCCTGGGGCGCGAATTCTCGGCTCGCGGGCGCAAATTCACCGTGATTGGGGTGATGAAGAAGGAGGGGAAAAAGCTGATTGATACTCCCAGTAATGACACCAACTGCCTGATTACCTTCGGAATGTTCAGTCAGATCTTTGCCGTCAACAATGGTAGCGGCATGGGCGGCGTGTCGCCTAACATTATTGTAAAGGGCCGCGAAGACGATCAGAACCTCGCTAATTTAGAATCAGAACTGCAGGGCGTAATGCGCAACGTGAGGGGCCTGAAACCCCGGGAGGAAGACAACTTCGCTCTGAATCGGCCCGAAATGTTCGGGGAGCTTATTTCCAAGCTGTTCTCTGTGATTGGGGTGGCTGGCGCCGTTATTGGCAGCTTCGCCATGCTGGTGGGGGCTTTGGTATTGCCAACATCATGTTTGTGTCGGTGAAGGAGCGCACCAACATTATTGGTATTCAGAAGTCGCTGGGGGCCAAAAATTACTTTATCCTGTTTCAGTTTCTGTTCGAAGCCATCTTTCTGTGCCTGATTGGCGGCGCGGCCGGCATTTTCCTGGTTTTTCTGATCACACTGATTCCGCAGGAATCGTTGCCTTTGTTTCTTTCGGCCAGCAACGTGACGCTAGGACTCACTGTATCGGTAGTTATCGGTATTCTGGCCGGTATTATTCCAGCCGTCCTGGCTTCCAACCTCGATCCGGTTATTGCCATCCGCTCGAAGTAAAACAAGCAGGGTAAGTAAGCTCCTTGTCTTGCACAACAGAGCCAAACCCTTATCTTGCACGCCCCGGTTTTAGGTGGAGGGCAATTGCGCGTTTTGGTCGCTAGGCTTCTGATTATCTTTCTTTTTCTTTAAAAACAGGCTCGCGGCACCGAAAGGTGCTTGCTAATTCCCATCAGCGGGCTCAAAAGTGCAGTATCTATGACTAAGCTTAAAAAAACCAGTCGGACCAAAATCCACGACGAAACCCTGAATGCAGGTAGCGGGCAGACGATCAGTCAGCCCAATGTGAACGACAACAAGGTGACTTCTATCAGCGAAATCCGGGAGCAAACCAGCGGGCAGCGCACCCTGCAGCTCGATGATGAGCAGCGCATCCGGCGCGCATTCGTAGACAAGGACTGGAACGAGATTAAGATTGCTGACTCCTGGCAGATCTTTAAGGTGATGGCCGAGTTCGTGGAAGGCTTCGAGAAAATGAGCAAAATCGGCCCTTGCGTGTCTATTTTTGGCTCGGCGCGCACCAAGCCAGATAATCCTTACTACCAAATGGCCGAGGAGATTGCGGCCAAGCTCGTACGCCACGGCTACGGCGTAATTACGGGCGGTGGCCCCGGCATTATGGAAGCCGGCAACAAAGGCGCGCGCTCTGAAGGAGGCCGTTCGGTAGGCCTCAACATTGAGCTGCCCTTCGAGCAGTTTCATAACATCTACATTGACCCCGATAAGATCATCAACTTCGACTACTTCTTCGTGCGTAAGGTGATGTTCGTGAAGTATGCGCAGGGCTTTATCGGTATGCCCGGCGGCTTCGGCACGCTGGACGAGCTGTTTGAGGCTATTACTCTTATTCAAACCAAGAAAATCGGGCGTTTCCCTATCGTGTTGGTAGGTACCAAGTACTGGCAGGGCATGTTCGACTGGATTCAGCAAGTGATGCTGGAAGATGAGCGCAATATCTCGCCCGAAGACATGAACCTAGTGCAGCTAGTGGATGATGCTGCTTCGGCTGTCAAAATCATTGATGACTTCTACTCCAAGTACCTGCTCTCGCCAAACTTCTAATACCAAAAACAAGCTCAGGTATTAAGCCGTTATTTGAACCGGCGACGGAATGCTTCCGTCGCCGGTTTTTTGTGTTTGTGCAAACTGATTTTGACTATTTGATAGTGGGTGGCGGGGCCGCCGGCCTGAGCCTAGCGTATGCGCTGGCACAGGAACCACGCCTGCGCGACAAGCGCGTGCTGCTCCTGGAACCAGCGGCCAAAGACCAGAACGACCGCACCTGGTCGTTCTGGGCCGATGCGCCGTCGCCGTTTGACAGCATTGTAGCGCACGAGTGGGCGCAGCTGGCTTTTCGCAGTCCGGGCTTCGAGCGGGTGTTTGCGCTTAGTCGCCACCGCTACAAGATGATTCGGGGCCTTGATTTCTACCAGTTTGTGCACGCGGCGCTGGCCGGCAATCCACAGGTTACGTTAGTGCGCGCCACGGTCGATAGCCTCGAAAATTTGCCCCCCAGCGGTGTGATAGCGCATACATCAGCTGGGAAGTTTACGGCCCGATATGGCTTTGATAGTCGTCCGCCGGTTATGGATAAGCAACCGGATAAGCACCGCTATCTGCTCCAGCATTTTGTGGGCTGGGAGGTAGAAACCGAGCAGGATGTATTCGACCCGAAAACCGTGGAATTCATGGACTTCCGGGGGCCACAGTACCACGAGCCGCGCTTTATGTATGTGCTGCCCTTCAGCCCGCGCCGGGCGCTGGTAGAGTACACGCTGTTTTCGGGCGAAGTGCTGCCCAAAGCTGCCTACGAAGCAGCTATGCACGCGTATTTGACCACCACGCTTGGCGTAAAGAGCTACCGCATAGAAGCAGAAGAGGTAGGCGCTATTCCCATGACCGATCATCCGCTGCCGGCTCGCTGGGGGGCAAATATTATCAATTTGGGAACGCGTGCCGGCCGCGCAAAGCCCAGCACCGGCTACGCTTTCAAGCGTATTCAGGCCCACACGGCCCGGCTGGTAGAGGCGCTGGCTACCACCGGCGCGCCGCCGCCCGATCCAACCAGCGACCGGTGGCAATTTCGCCTCTTCGATACCTTGCTGCTCGATATCATGCAGCGCCGCGGCGAAACTACCCGCGACATTTTCACTGAGCTATTCCAGCATAACCCAGTGGAGCGCATCTTCGATTTTCTGGATGAGCGCACTACCTGGGTCGAGAACTTTCAGGTGATGAACTCGGTGACGCCGTGGCCATTTATGCGCTCTATCGGGCAGGTGCTGTGCGGCAAGCCGGGGCGGCGGTAAGGTAAAATGGTGAGGTAGTGAAATAGTGAGTTTGTTGTTATAACCACGCAGATTGAACAACAAACTCACTATTTCACTACCTCACCGCCAAGCTTTCTTCGCTTTCCAGATACGCTTTTGCCCCCTGCACGCTCTCAGGAGTCAATACTTCCAATTCTGGCTTCGGAAGCGACAGATTCAGCAGGTAGCCACGCATGGGGGCAAATTATCGAGGTCGTGGGTGATGCAGAGCACGGTTTTGCCAGTTTCGAGCACCCAGCTTTGCAGCAGATCGAATACGCGGCGGCGGTAGTACACATCGAGTTGTTGGGTGGGCTCGTCGAGGAGGTAGAGCTGAGCGTCTTGCAGGGCCAGCTGAGCCAGCCACACCAGCTGCTGCTCACCCCCGGATAGCAAAGTAAAGTCGCGGTGGGCGAGGTGAGGGGCGCCCACGCGGGCCAACGCCTCATCGGCTTGGGCGTAATCGTGGGGGCCGTAGGCGCTCAGGAAGCGCTGATGGCGGAAGCGGCCCATTACCACCAATTCGCGCACCTCAATGGGGAAGCTGACGGTATTGCGCTGGGGCAGATGAGCCAGCAGGCCGCTGGCAGCTGGCTGGCGCTCCGTGCGGAGGTCGTGGCCAAAAACCTGCACGCTGCCCTGGTAGGGAATTCGGCCGGTAAGAGCCCGAAATAAGGTGCTTTTGCCGCAGCCGTTATGCCCCACAATGGCTACAAAAGCCGGTGCCGGCACGCACAAAAAAAGGTTGCGGAGCAGAACACGCTGTTCATACCCCGCAACCAGATTCTCTATTAGTAAAGGAGTTAGGAGCTGAGAGCCAGGAGCCAGGAGCGATGGACTGACGAATAAATCCTTCATCAACGACATTCTATCTCCTGACTCCTAGCTTCTCGCTCCGCTCTTAGTACTCGTCTTCGTTGAACATGAAGTCTTCCTTGGTCGGATAATCCGGCCAAACTTCTTCGATGTTCTCGTAGGGTTGGCCGTCATCTTCCAGTGCCTGCAGGTTTTCCACCACTTCCATCGGGGCACCCGAGCGGATGGAATAATCAATCAGTTCATCCTTGGTGGCGGGCCAGGGGGCATCTTCCAGGTAGGAAGCAAGTTCCAGAGTCCAATACATAATGGTGTGCTACAAAAAAAGTGGGCAAATGTAAAGTTGTGATACGCCGATGAGCAAAAACCCGGCCGGCTGAAAACGCCTGCCAAAGCGGCGCAACGGCGTTTGCTTCCCGACAACGTAAAAAGCGCTGTAAGGTTCAGCCTAAGCAGGTAAGCGCTGGCGCAACAGCTCGATAAGATCGGTTTTTGTGCGGATTTTTCGCTCGAATCCCCGGATTTTTCCTTCCAGCATATTGCGGAAAGTTTCGTTGCCGGGTGAGTCGCTGAGCTTGCCCAGGTTTTCCACAAGTACTTCCTGCTCCTGCTTGTCGTACTTAATGAAGTCGCGGAGGGCCTGCACGCGGGCGTTTATTTTGTCTTCGGGCGAACCGGTTTCTGGGGTATTCGGCTGACGCTTGCGGATGAAGTGCTCCAAGGCGCTCATTTCAAATACTTTGTCGCAGGCCATGATGAACTGCTCCCACACCCGGTCCGATTCTTCGCCGCGCACGGGGCCCACCTTTTTCCAGGCCGCCTGTAGCTCCTTGGCGCGCGCCACGGCCGCCGACATCGGCTGATTGAGCAGGGCTTCAGCTTCAGCAACCAGGGCACGCTTGCGGCTCAGGTTGTCGTCCATGTAGCCGTCTTTGGCATCCACCCGCTTCGTGCTGATGTGCTCTTTCAGGCGGTCGAAAAAGTGGTTGTGAGCAGCCCGGAAGCGCGTCCACAATTCATTGGCTTGCTTGCGGGGCAAAGAGCCGCCCACCTCTTTCCAGTCTTGCTGCAGTTGCTTGAGTTGGCGAGTTGTCTCTTCGTAGTCTTCCGAGTTTTGGATGGCTTCCGACTTGCGGATCAGGTCGCGGTACTTGTCCACCACCCGATTCGACATAGCCTTTTTATCGGCCAGGAACTCTTTTTTGCGTACGAAAAACTGATCCACGGCTTCGCGGAAACGGTTTTCCAGCTCTTCGGTGAGGTGCTTCTCTACGGGGCCGGTTTTAATCCAGGCCTGTCGCAGTTCCTGGAGCTTTTCGCCGGCCGTCTGCCAGTCGATGCTGTCGCGCAGGGCCTCAGCCTCTTGAATCAGCGTAATCTTGGTGTTCAGATTCTTCTCGCGGTTGCGAGCTACTGTTACTTTAATGCCTTCTTCAGCTTCGGTGAGGCGGTGGTGCAGGGCCTCAAAATCGCCCAGAGCATCGTAGGAGGCCATTTGCTCCTTCAGGTGCAGGGCCTTCATCAGAAACGAGCCCTTGTTCTCCGATTCTTCAATCTTAGCCAATAAGTCTTCTACCTTGGCCCGAAAGCTTTCGAAGCGCTGAGCAAAGTACTGAAGCGAGGCCTCCTCGGATTCCTTAACCTGCCCAACCCGGCGGGCTGGCAAATCCATAAACGAGCGTAGCCACACTTGGTCGCCTTCGACGTAGCCGTAGCGCCGGGCTTCGGCTAGCAGGTGATCTTGTGGTTCCATACTAATGATAATAATAACGCGAAAGCGGCTAGGTGGTGGGATCGGAAGGGTAAAGAAACGGTATTAGCTGACTACAAGTTTACGGGATGGAAAGCATATTCGCTGCCTGTGAAACCCGGGGTTTAAACGGCGGAAACTTAGGGCAGGCTGCCTACCTTTGGCCGGTTCGCCGAGTTAGCCAGGGTTATCTGAACCGAACGTAAGCCAACGCCGCAAGGTTAGGCCATGGGCCGGTAACCAAGCTGAAACAGACGAATTGATCTAAGAGCTTATCTAGCAGAACGTCATGCAGCGCAGCGCGAAGCATCTCGCGTGTTTAGTAGCATTAGTAACCTCACATCAGCACGCGAGATGCTTCGCGCTGCGCTGCATGACATCCGTTTTTACACGAAATCTGACTGCCCAAGCCGGTTGGTTTGTTGCCTGAAAACTTTTAAAAAAGCCCCCAATCCCATTTCTATGAGCGAAACGATCATCTTTTCCATGGCCGGCGTGAGCAAAGTGTATCCGCCCCAGAAACAGGTTCTCAAGAACATTTACCTCTCGTTTTTCTACGGCGCCAAAATTGGGGTGCTGGGTTTGAACGGCTCGGGCAAGTCGTCGCTGCTGAAAGTAATAGCCGGCGTCGATAAGCAGATTCAGGGCGAAGTAGTGTGGTCGCCGGGCTACTCGGTGGGCTATCTGGAGCAGGAGCCCCAGCTCGACCCCACCAAAACAGTGATGGAAGTGGTGCAGGAAGGTGCGGCCGAAACCGTAGCGCTGCTCAAAGAATTCGACGAAATAAACGAGGCTTTCGGAGCCGAAGATGCCGACTTTGATAAGCTGCTGGAGCGCCAGGGTGCCGTGCAGGAGCGGCTGGACCAACTCGACGCCTGGAACCTGGACAGCAAGCTGGAGCGCGCCATGGACGCCCTGCGCACCCCCGACGGCGACGCCATTGTAGGCAACCTCTCGGGGGCGAAAAGCGCCGCGTGGCTCTGTGTCGCTTGCTGTTGCAAGAGCCCGATGTGCTGCTGCTCGACGAGCCCACCAACCACCTTGACGCCGAAAGCGTGCTGTGGCTGGAGCAGCACTTGCAGCAGTACAAAGGCACCGTCATTGCCGTAACCCACGACCGCTACTTCCTCGACAACGTGGCCGGCTGGATTCTGGAGCTGGACCGCGGCGAAGGTATTCCGTGGAAAGGCAACTACTCTTCGTGGCTGGAGCAGAAGTCGAACCGCCTGGCTCAGGAAGAAAAAACCGAGAGTAAGCGCCAAAAAACCTTGCAGCGCGAGCTGGAATGGGTGCGTATGTCGCCCAAAGCCCGGCAGGCCAAAAGCAAGGCCCGCGTGGCCGGCTACGATAAGCTGGTGAGCGCCGACGTGAAGGAAAAGGAGCAGAAGCTGGAACTGTTCATTCCCGACGGGCCGCGCCTCGGCGGGCAGGTAATTGAAGCCCACAACATTTCCAAAGCTTTCGGTGACAAGCTGTTATTCGAAAACCTGAGCTTCTCTTTGCCGCAAGGCGGCATCGTGGGCATCATCGGGCCGAACGGCGCGGGCAAGTCTACGTTGTTTCGCCTCATCACCAACCAACTGGAAGCCGATGCCGGCACCTTCGAGGTTGGCCCCACGGTACAGACGGCCTACGTCGATCAGCAGCACGAAACGTTGGAGCCCAACAAGTCGGTGTTCGAAACAATTTCGGGCGGCACCGAAACCATGCTGCTGGCAGGGCGCCCTGTGAATGCCCGTGCCTACGTGAGCAACTTCAACTTCCGCGGCGGCGACCAGGAAAAGAAAGTCGGCAGCCTCTCGGGCGGGGAGCGCAACCGCGTGCATCTGGCTACTACGCTGAAGCAGGGGGCAAATTTGCTCCTGCTCGATGAGCCCACCAACGACCTGGACGTGAACGCCATCCGGGCTTTGGAAGACGCCCTGGAGAACTTCGCCGGCTGCGCCGTTATCATCAGCCACGACCGCTGGTTCCTGGACCGCCTGGCTACGCACATTCTGGCTTTTGAGGGCAATTCGGAAGTGGTCTGGTTTGAGGGCAACTTCTCGGATTATGAGGAAGCCAAAAAGAAGCGCCTGGGTGATGTAGAGCCGAAACGCGTGCGGTATAAGAAGCTGGGGTAGATTGTTGCCATACTACGTTTCACAAAGAAGCCTTCGCTGCGGATGCAGCGAAGGCTTCTTTATATTTAGAGCGTGTTGGGGAATTGTCATGCTTCGGTAAGCGGACGCCGGATCAAGCATGACGGATTCGACGTCCGCTTACCGAAGCATGACAATTCCCCAACACGCTCTTAGCGCTCAGCCACCTTTTACTTCCTGATGACTACACATCAGCTTACCCAGGCGCTACATTATTTACACCGAGCTCTACGCCGCCACCCAGCCCTCCCGCATGGCCTGCACTACTAGACCCACCAGCGTTTTGGCTCCCGTTTTTTGCAGTAAGGCCCGGCGGTGGCTTTCCACGGTGCGCACGCTCAGAAACAGGCGGTCGGCAATTTCCTGGTTGCAGCAGTCGGCTATTACCAGGCGCAGCACCTCCAGCTCGCGGCGGCTAAATGGCGTGGGCGGCTCCACGCGGCGCCTGGTGGGTGTAGGATAGTGGCTGGAAGCGTCTGGGGGGCAAAGTAAGCCACTCACGCACTGGATTACTTCCGTGGGTGAGGCGTGGCGGGAAAGCAAAGGGTAGCCGGTCTGGGCTAGGCAGTGACGCACGGCGAGAGGTTGGTGCCGACCCGTAAGAACCAGCAGCTGCGGGCACAAACCGTGCGTGCGCAACTGCTGTAACTGGGGCAGCAAGCAGGAGGAGATAGTGGCATCAGCAATGACGAGCGCAAACCTCTGCTGAGTCAGGAGCACCAGAAGTTGGTCGGGGCCGGGGAGCACGCGAATAACCACCGTCGGCCATGTTTCGCGCAGTATCGCAACAAGGCCCAGGCGGTGCAGCGAGGGTGGGGCAGCAACTAATACATCCCCTGCGGGCATAGTCATATAAATTGTTAGGTCAACTCATGGATAAAAATGAAATGGTGTAGCAAAAGGTGGATAGGTAGTAGCGCGGGTATTCGAAGTATATAAGTAGCTGAATGTATAGAGCTTATAGGAAAAAGTCAAGTTTTTTATATTGAAAAAGGTAAAATTCATATCGGAATGATTAAATTATAAGCAGCTGTCTTTGATACCTTAATCCAGGATAAAAGCGTAAGCAACGCCAGTTATGTAACCCGCTTGCGCTTCGTTTTTGCCCCCCAGCGCCTTATAAGGGTGCGGTAGCGTACTTTTAGCCCTGCACTTCGCAAGTCTTTCCTTCTGGCTGGCTTCGGCCGCTCTCATCACGAGCAACATCCAAAGAGACGACCGCCGTATAAATCAGCACCACGAACTTCTCCTGCTATGTCTCCAATGCTTGATCCTGCGCCGTTTTTTCAAGATTTCGTGGAGAATCTGAGCCAGGTCTTCTTCGTGTATGACCCGGATGCTCACGAGGTTGTATTTGTGAATGCGGCCTACGAGCACCTAATGGGCGGCAACCGTAAGCAGGTGAACCAGGAGTTGCCCCAGCTGATTGCGCGCCTGCACCCCGACGACCGCCCTTACTTAGCTAATTGCTGGCGGCGTTGGCAGCGCGGCCGGCTGGAAGAAAAGGAAATTGAGTTCCGCCTACTAGATCCCGATGGCGCGGAGCAATGGTTGCAGTTGAAACCTTACCGCCAGCAAACCGGGACTGAGCAGGAGTTGCTGGGGGCTTTTTAGATGTAATTACCAGCCAGAAAGAGTATATAGCCAACGCTGATAAGTTCAACGCCAAGAAGAACGCCACCCTCGAAATCCTCTCTCACGACCTGGCGGGGCCTTTTATTATGCTACAGCAGCTGGCCGAATACATGGGGGAGCAAGTTAGCTCCTTGCAGAATGAGAGCCTCAATGAGATGATCCGCATCATGCAGACCACCTGCAAGGATAGCGTTGACCTCATCCGCGACTTCGTGGACCAGGAGTTTCTAGATTCAGCCAACGTGGAACTGAAAACGGAGCGCGTTGATATGGTGGAGCGCGTGCAGCAAATGATGAATAGCTACCAGCAAGCGGAGTCGCTGGTGGATAAGCACTTCCAGCTAATTGTCCCCCAGGAGCCCATTTATATAAGCCTGGACGTCAATAAGTTTATGCAGGTGCTCAATAACTTAATGTCGAACGCCGTCAAGTTTACGCCCGATGGTGGCCATATTACCCTAACGGTGGCACAGGAGCCCACCACCGTACGCTTCACCGTAGCCGACGACGGTATCGGCATACCAAAGGCCTTGCAGGCCGGCTTGTTTGATCGTTTTACTAAAGCCCGGCGGCCCGGCCTGCGTGGCGAAAAAACCACGGGTCTGGGGATGTCTATCATCAAAACCATTGTGGGGCTGCACCAGGGCCACATCTGGTTTGAAAGCGAAGAAGGCAAGGGCAGCACTTTCTACATAGATATTCCGCTGGATCTGGCCTCAAATCCTGATGGGCGGCAAAAGGCCTGAAGGGTAGGGCGGCCGCGAAGTTGAGTAAGTGACTAGTGAAGGGTAAGCGGTATATTATTTGAAGGCAGACACACGTTCCGTATTCTTGACTCTTACATATTTCTCCAATGCATACAGATTCGCAAAAGCAGACCTTGTTTCAGAAGACCGAGCAACAGCTTCAGGCCCAGGGCTTTACCATCGATAAGCAAGACCAGTCGCGCCCGTGGGGGGCTTTTTTGTTATTAATGAAGATCAGGCCCAGCCCTTTGCCGATGCTTATTTTGATGGAATGGCCGTAGAAGACCTGCGCATTTCGGGCAAGCTGAGCCCCAAGATTCTGATTGTAGCGCCCCAGAAGCGGCTGTCGTGGCAATACCACCGCCGCCGCGCCGAGGTCTGGAAAGTGCTGCAAGGCCCCGTAGGTGTCGTGACGAGCGCCACCGATGAGGAAGGCGAAGTGAAAACTTACGCCGTGGGCCAGCTGATTACCCTAAAGCAAGGCGAGCGTCATCGGTTAGTCGGCCTCGACGACTGGGGCGTACTGGCCGAAATCTGGCAGCACACCGACGCCACCCAACCCTCCGATGAAGACGACATTGTGCGCGTGCAGGATGATTTTGGCCGCTAATCAGGAGGCTGAACTTTAAACTTGCATCTACATAAAAGAGGCCGGCCCCACGTTGATTTGTCAGCGTGGGGCCGGCCTTTTTGTGAGATCAAGCTGTTATTTTTTCATTGAAATGGTCACGACTTTGGCGCCATTCACTTTGAACTTACACTCGTCGAACTCGGGAGCCCTCATCGTAGGCCACACGTTATTTGAGAAGGCATACGGCTCGGTGGGAATACCCAGAAAGTTGCGGTCTACCAGGTCGTTCTCGTTCATGTCTTGGGTAAGGGCTACAGCCCATTCGCCATTAGGCAGGTCGATGGGCAGCGTAATTTGTTTGCTGCCAGCGGGTTTCACATACTTAAGCATCGTGTAGTTACCCCGCTTCAGAAAATTCTCCTTCACGTTGTAGAAGTACAGCTTTAGCGTCGCCTTGGTAGAAGGCAGGTCGGTCACGACTACACTTACCGGGGAAGTGCCTGCAGAAGCAGTCGCGCCGAGCGGAGCCGCTGACAATGTAGTTCCAAACGCAAGTAGCGCGACTTCAAAAAACATCATAAGCTTAGTGTAAGAGCAAAGAACAGTCAACAAAAAGAATACACGGTTCTACCCCAGTGTGATACCGCCTCAAACAGATTTGCTAAGGCTGGCCGGCTTCCAGGCATTGGGCATACAGGCCACAGCGCCAATAAGTTTCCTATTGAGTCGCGCACTGATTTATACTGACTGTAATAAAGCAACGCATTGCCGGGCAATGGCTAGCTCCTCATTGGTGGGCACCACCAGAATCTTCACCCGCGCTTCCGCCTGGTTTATTTCGCGTAACTCCTTGGCCCGTTTCTCATTGCGGGCTTCGTCGAGGTGAAGGCCCAGGAACTCCAGGTTTCGGCAGACCAGGGCGCGAATCAAGGCGTCGTTTTCGCCCACGCCCGCCGTGAATACTACAGCGTCGAGACCGTTAAGCACGGCAGCGTACGCCCCGATATACTTCTGAATGCGGTAAGCATAAAGATCGTAGGCCAAGGCGGCGGCGGGGTCGCCGGCCAGCAGGGCCTTGGTAATGTCGCGCATGTCGCTGAAGCCAGTGAGGCCCAGCATACCGCTGTTTTTGTTGAGCAGATTTTGCACCTGCGCCGGCTCGTAGCCCCGCTCATTAATCAGGTGGAAAATAATCGACGGATCAAGGTCGCCGGAGCGCGTACCCATCACCAGGCCACTAAGCGGCCCAAAACCCATGCTGGTATCCACCGATTTGCCCCCAGCACGGCTGCCATGCTACAGCCATTGCCCAGGTGAATGGTAATGATTTTGGCCGCCGGGTTGCCCAGGTAAGCGGCCGCCTGAGCGGCCACATACTGATGGCTGGTGCCATGAAAACCGTAGGCCCGAATGCCGAACTCGGTATAGAAAGAAGCAGGCAGCGCGTAACGAAAGGCTCTGGGGGGCAAAGTTTGATGGAAAGCCGTATCAAACACCGCTACTTGCCGGGCCTGAGGAAACAGGTTTTCGGCCACCTCAATACCCAGATAGTTGGCCGGATTGTGCAGAGGGGCCAGGGAAAACAGCCGCTTGATTTCGGCCTTCACCGCCGGGGTAATGAGCGCTGTAGCGGCGAAAGCCTCGCCACCGTGCACCACCCGATGCCCGACTACCTCAATCTCCCGCGGATCATGGAGTACGCCTTCGGTCGGGTCGGTGAGCAGCCCCACCACTTCCCGCAATCCAGCCTCGTGGTCGGGCAGGGGCAGGCTGCGCCGAATAACCGGCCCGGCGTCGCTGGTGAAAACGTTGTGGGTGATACTGGCCTCAGGCAGGCCGATGCGCTCCACGAGGCCGCTACACACGGGCTGCTCAGCGGGCCAGCGGAAGAGCTGATACTTAATAGAGCTGCTGCCGGAATTGATAACGAATAAGTACATAGAAGTCGCTTACGTACCGGCCCCCACTTCTAGTTTACTTGAGTTGAATTCCCGGAGTTCATCGCCCAAACAAACCCAAGCCGGTGGACTTGCCCCAGCGCTCATTCATCTGTCATCCACGACTAGCCCAGCCTAGCACTAACTGCCGGCTCTAAACGGATAGAGGGCTGGGATTGAAGAATTTGCCCAACCCAAAAATAAAATTGCGGTTTTGTTTGCTAACTTTGAAAAACAAAGTACTTTTGAATTGCCCTTCGATGAAAGCCCCTAGCCATCATCGCCGCTTGAGGGAGGTCTGTATAGGTCGGCCGGAGTTAGGCTCAGCCAAGCACACTGCCCAAAGGTGGATTTAGCTTAAATACGTTGTGATCTGAAGCGCTTTTAATTCAACGACATGAGTATTGCTACCACACTTGACCGGCTTCATGCGAGGGTAAGACAAAATAAATGGCTCCGGGATTTCACCGTTTTTACCCGAATAGTGCTTGCTATGGGTTTTTTGCCTTCGGGCTATGTTAAAATTGTAGGTGAGCAGTTTACTGATTTACCCATTTGTCACCCGATGGGGCATTATCTGGAGGCTTTTCACCGGACCGGATTTTACTACACTTTCGTGGGTGTAGTGCAGGTAATCGCCGCTTGTTTGCTGCTGATTCCACGTACGGCGACCCTCGGTGCAATGCTTTATTTCCCCATTATATTAAACATATTTATTTTAACCCTTGCAGTGCGATTTGTTGGATCATGGGTTACGGCGCCTTTAATGGTGCTGGCTAATTTATACCTTCTTTGCTGGGACTATGATAAATTAAAATTTATTCTGCCATTTAATAAACAAACGGATTTAGTAAGCTAAAATTTTTAAACTTAAAAGGCGCGTTCGTTTAAAGAAAGCGGAATGAAAAGTTTGCTGGTGCTCTTAATTACTATGCTATTCGTTATATCTGCCTGCGAAATTATGCCTAGTAATAGTTTACTAGATTGCAGAAAGCAATGTAAGGACAGCAAAAAAGCTAAAGCCTGCTACGAGTTCTGCGATTGTATTCATCAAAATTGTCAGCCACTAGATAGCTGCTTGGCTGAATACGATAAGGCTTCAGAAGATACTATAAGAACACCTTAAAGCGCATTCCTGCCTTCAAAGTATTGAAATTTTAGTCTTCGGTCAGGTAGCTGATATCAATTTTAAACGGTAAAACGCCTTTTCAAAACATTTTTATCTCATCTTAAAAAGAAAATGGTCATGGATAACACTTCAAATGCTTCGTTTACTATTTCGAGCTTAGTCGGCTGGCTATTTGGCCTGCTCGCCTTACTCATTGGCGTAGTGAATACGTTTTGGGGCAATGACCCCGGCTTCGGTATTTTTATTATTGTGCTGTCTCTTGCTTTCTTTCCTCCAGTAAATTCTTTTATCAAGGAAAAAACTGGATTCTCTATTCCCAGAATAGTAAAGTGGCTCCTGGGCTTCTTTATTCTCTGGGCATCGCTAGGTGTTGGGGAGTTGTTCGATAAGATTGACCTGATGATGGCATCTTTCTAATCCTTCAGCAATGCCTTTGCGGCAAATGCAGAGAATTGAAAATAAATTGTTTAAACCCTTTATTTGGCTGTTTGTCGAAGCATCCACAAAGACCATGAAAGAAAATGCAATGCAAAGGAGGCTCACCCCTTCAAGTGTAATCGGTTGGGTGTTCGGTATAGTTGTTTTTGCTATTGGCGTAGCGAATGTGTTCTTAGTGCACCCAGTTCCGGGGATAGTTTACCTGTTCCTCTCCTTAATCTATTTTCCTCCTGCAAATGCGTTGCTCAAGGAAAAAACTGGGTTTTATATTCCCAGGATTGTAAAAATAATTTTAGGTATAATTATTATTCAATTCACGTTAGGCGTGAGTGATCTTGGAGATATGATTGATGATGTATTTATTAATAAATAAAATTATGCCTTGTCCTTAATTTAATGTATTGTAAGTGTATTGCTTTTAATTTCGATGATTTTAAATAGAATTAATTTCGATGTTAACATGATGGAAAGTAAATATGTAATGGTCTATATTTTATTTGTATTCTTTATCTCTTCCTGCGATTTAGAATTAAAAAATACTGGTTCTAAAGATGCTTTGATAAAAAATAATGAATTGAAAGAAGTTGCTGAGAGATCAAGCTCTGCCCTTAATAAGAGTGAAAATCATTTTAATTCAAAAATATTAGGTGCATGGACTAATAATAGTAGTGAGAATGCTATTTTCGATATAAGAAAAGATAGTATTTATTATGTTGATGATTTGATCTCATACAAATATTCAATGAACAGAGATAGTATTAAGATTGACTATCTGGATTGGGCTTTTGTTGGTGCAGTAAGCTTTGCTAGAGATAGTTTGATAATTAGTTCAAAAGATGGAGTGACAAAGTATTGGAAATTCGTGAACTGATATGATTAATAATAGTAACCATAATCATATTTTTAATTCACTTGCTTCGGAAATTCTTCCCGCACTACCCCTGCGCCTGAATAGCGGTGATAATCACCGTATTCACCACGTCTTCCACGGTGCAGCCTCGGCTTAAATCATTTACCGGCTTATTCAGCCCTTGTAATACCGGGCCGATGGCCAAGGCGCCGGTTTCGCGCTGCACGGCTTTGTAGGTGTTGTTGCCGGTGTTCAGATCGGGGAAGATGAGCACGCTGGCCTGGCCGGCTACCGTAGAGTCGGGGAGCTTCTGGCGGCCCACGATAGGGTCGACGGCGGCGTCGTACTGGATAGGGCCTTCTACTTGCAAGTCGGGGCGCAGTTGGTGCACGAGCTGGGTGGCGCGGCGCACTTTTTCTACTTCCGCGCCCTCGCCGGAGGTGCCCGAGGAGTAGGAAAGCATGGCTACGCGGGGCTCGATGCCGAAGCGCAGGCTGCTCTCGGCCGAGGAAATGGCAATTTCGGCCAGCTGCTCGGCGGTGGGGTTGGGGTTCACGGCGCAGTCGCCGAACACGGCCACGCGGTCGGGCAGGCACATAAAGAACACCGATGACACGACCGATACGCCCGGCTTGGTTTTGATAAACTGCAAGGCCGGCCGGATGGTGTGCTGGGTGGTGTGCACCGCCCCCGATACCATACCGTCGGCGTGGCCCTGGTACACCATCATGGTGCCGAAGTACGAGACATCCGTCATCATGTCGCGGGCCATGTCGAGGTTCACGTTTTTGGCTTTGCGCAGCTCGTAGAGGGTTTCGGCGTACTCGGCGAAGCGGGGCGCGTGGGCCGGATCAAGCAGCTGAATGCGGCTTAGATCGAGGTTCAAACCCAGGCGATTGACGGCCGCCGCGATGGCCGTGGGGTCGCCGAGAATGGTAAGGTCAACTACGTCGAGCTGCTGGAGGCGGGCGGCGGCGCGCAGAATCCGGTCGTCGTTGCCTTCGGGCAGCACAATGTGGCGGCGCTGACTTTTGGCCCACTGCATGAGCTGGTACTGAAACATGTGCGGCGTCATGCCCTCCGCTTTGAACGTAACCAGCTTTTCTTCCAAAGCGGCCACGTCTACGTACTGCTCGAAGGTGTTGATAGCCAGCTCAATCTTCTTCGGATTATCGGGCGAAATGCGCGACTGGATAGCACCTATCTGGGTGGTAGTGAGGAAAGTGCCGGTCGAGACGGACAGGATGGGTATCACGGTTTCGAGTCCTTCGAGGAGGCGCACCACGTACTCATCCGGGACGATGTCGCCGGTGAGCACGATGCCCGCCACCTTCGGGAAATTAGCCGAGGCGTTGGCCTGCAAAGCGCCCAGAATAATATCGGCGCGGTCGCCGGGCGTCACGATGAGCACGTTTTCCTTGATGCGGCGCAGAAAGTTGGGCACCTGCATGGCCCCGGTGATGAAATTGTCGACCTGGTTGCTCAGAAGGTGTTCGCCGAGCAATAATTTGCCCCCAGCTGCTCCTGAATCTCCTGCATGCTGGGGCTGCGCAGGCTTTGGTTTTCGGGAATGACGGTCAGGACGATACCCGCCGGCAATTGCCCCCAAGCAGCTCGCGCACGGTGTCGGCTTCGCTGGGGGGCATTTTGTTGACTATAATGGCCAGTACGGGCACTTCGCGGCCTTCAAAGCTGCGCAGCATCGTGAGGGCGGCATTCACTATTTGATTGGTGGTTTTTGCCTCGCCCGAAATCATGAGAATAGCCGGCGCCCCCAGATTTTTGGCAATGGAAATATTGGCGTCAAATTCAAACGCTGTTCCCGCGCCCAGAAAGTCGCTGCCCTCCACCACGATAAAGTCGTAGTGCTCCTCCAGGGCCTTGAACTTGTGGATGATCGTGTCGATAATCTCGCCTTGCGTGTCCGTTTCCACCAGGTGCATGGCGTCCGCGCGGGTGTAGGCGTAGGCACCATCGTAGGTGATGGGCAGCCCAAAATGACCGATTATCGTCTCGATGTGGGCGTCCTTTTTTTCGGCCGGCTCAAAGTTGATGATAGGCTTGAAGTAGCCGACTTTGGGCGTTTTGCGCAGCAGCATGTTAATTAAGCCCAACGACACAAGCGACTTGCCGCTGTACGGCTCGGCGGCGGCAATAAAAACGGTTTTGGTCATAATGCGAAAGCGAGAGTAGGTACTGCTGTACGGTTTGGAAGCGGAGTGAGGCGGAATAGAGTTGAGGTTATGAAGTAGACGACAGGTTCAACTAGTTACAAAACGTTGTGCAGAGCGAAGCGAAGCATCTCGCGTATTTGGCTGGGTTACTAACTCAATTCAGATAGAACGTCATGCTGAGCTTGTCGAAGCATCTCTCCTGCAATGGTAATCTCAACGAAGCGGTAGAAATGCTTCGACTCCGCTCAGCATGACAGTTAGCGTAGCAACGACTGCGAGCGAGATGCTTCGCTCTGCATGACCACCTATTTACTTACAATAAACCAGCAACCAGAAACAATAGCTACTGTCGAACTTCCAGCGTATTCAAGCAAGTCCGACGCGTAGCAAGCCTGTTTTATCCTAGCCTTTATTCTGATGCCGACCAAAATGCCACCCAGTACTTATACCAATCCTATCCTCAACGAGGACTTTCCCGATCCAACCATTATTCGGGCCGCCGATGGTTATTATTACGCCTACGGCACCCAAACGAAATGGCGCAAGCAGCTGATTATCAATATTCAGGTAGCGCGCTCTCACAATCTGATTGATTGGGAACTGCTGGGTGATGCGCTGCCGCAAAAGCCCACCTGGGCCGATACGACCCAGAAGCTGTGGGCGCCCCACGTGAGCGAGCACGACGGGCTGTATTACCTCTACTTTTCGGCGTTGCCGAACGGCGCTACTAAGGAAGATCTGTGCCTGGCCGTAGCGGTGGCTGAGGCACCTGCCGGCCCGTTTGTGGATATTGGTCAGCCGCTGCTTTGCGGCAAAAGCTTCATTAACATTGACCCGATGAGCTTCGACGACCCCGCTACCGGCAAGCGCCTGCTATACTGGGGCTCGGGCTTCGGGCCCATCAAAGTGCGAGAGCTGGCCCCCGACCGCGTGTCTTTTGCCCCCAGAGCATTGCAATTGACCTGATTCAGCCGGTACCGGATGCGGCTCCGACCAACTATCAGCGCCTGGTAGAAGGCGCGTGGGTGATTCTGCGCGATGGGTGGTACTACCTGTTTTACTCCGGCAACAACTGCTGCGGCCCCGATGCTCACTACGGGGTGCTGGTCGCCCGCTCGCGCAGTGCCACCGGGCCGTTCGAAACCTTGCCCCAGGCCACCGGCAACCCGAACAGTATGCTGCTCGAAGGCAATGAGTACTGGCACGCCCCCGGCCACAACTGCGTAGTAACCGACGCGGCCGGGCAGGATTGGCTGGCCTACCACGCCATCGACCCGCATCAGCCGACCTTCGACGCCATCGACGCCGAGCAAGGCTACTCCCGCCGCATCATGCTCCTCGACCGGCTGGAATATCAGGATGGCTGGCCACGTTTGGTCAGCGGCGGCACTCCTTCGCATCAGGCCCAGCCTGCTCCGATAACCGAGTAAACGGCCCGAAAAAGCCCCCCAAGCCTTTTGCTCCACCCGTCATCAAGTGGATATATGACGCACAAAGCAAGTGGTCTGGGAGGCTTTTTTGTCGGCTTTACTTACGCTGAAAGCCGGCGCTCTGCTGCGGTGGCTAAACCTCAGGAAGGCACTACCTCTTCCGTTATTCGGCGAGCATAGAATAATATAATTTTACTATGTATGCGGTCGTCTTTCTTTAGATACATACTGTCACGTTTTCAGACTAATAGGCAATTGTGCCTCATGAAAAATTTATAATAATCATCAGATTATTAACCCGCTAATCTTGGAATTGTGGAATAAAAATGGCGTAACAACAGGCGCTGCGCTAGAGCAGAAGCGAGCATGTTGGCTACCCTTTTTATCTCCCTTTTTTGAAGAAACTCTACACGCTCGTTTTACTGCTGCTTTCCTTGCGCGCTGGCGCCCAAACGGGGGTGTCGGTACCAGAACTCGCCCACTTCGATACCGCTATCCAGCAGTTTGTGCAGCGGTGGGATGTGCTGGGCGCGTCGGTAGCGCTTAGCCGCGGCGATAAGCTGGTGTACGCCCGCGCTTTCGGCTACGCCGATCAGGCCCGCACCACGCCGCTGCAACCACACCATCTGATGCGAGTGGCCAGTTTGTCGAAGCCCATCACAGCGATGGCCATTATGAAACTGGTGGAGGAAGGCCGCCTCGACCTCGCCCACAGAGCCTTTGGGCCCGAGGGCTATCTGTCAACTGCCTACTACACGGAGGTTATCGACGACCGCCGCATCTATGATATTACGGTGCAGCAACTGCTGGAGCACAGCGCCGGCTGGGACCGCGAGAAAAGCTGCGATGGTTTTGCCAGCTGCGACCCCATCGATTTTCCGGAGCATGTAGCCCAGGTGATGAACGTGCCCAATCCCGTGGGCGACTCCACGCTGGTGCGCTTTATGCTGAGTAAAGGCTTGAATTTCAGGCCCGGCGCTCGCTATGCCTATTCTAATATTGGCTACCTGGTGCTGGGTAAGATAATTGAGGCCGTAACCCTGCAACCGTATGAAGCCTGGGTGCGCGACCACCTGCTGCTGCCCAGCGGCGTACGCGAAGCTCACCTCGGGCGCAACTTATTGTTAGATAAGCAGGAGCGCGAAGCCGAGTACGACAGCCATTTTCAACAAGCCTCGTGCTATGGCACCGGCGAAACGGTGCCGGCGGCCTACGGCGGCTGTAACGTGGAAGCCATGAACGCCCACGGCGGCTGGATATTCACCGCCCGCGACCTTACGCGCCTGCTCATGGCCGTGGATGGCTCCAAAGGCCGCCCCGGCTTGCTGAGTACCGCCACTATTGCCACGATGGTAGAGCCCTCCGCCGTGAATGCGCGGTATGCGAAAGGCTGGCAGGTAAACCCCGCCGGCAACCGCTGGCACAGCGGCTGCCTCGATGGTACGGCCACCTATCTGGTGAGGGCAGAAAAAGGCTATACCTGGACCATCCTGCTGAACACCAGGCGCGACGATGCCGCCTTCTGGACCGAGCTTGACCGCCTGGGTTGGTCTTGTGTTCGCCGCGCCTCCAGATGGCCTGCTCATCACTTGGTTGGTCCTGACCAGAACGCTGCCCAGCTTACGGGCACGCCGCTGAGTAAAACGAGCGCCTTGCTGAGGTGGGCCAATGGTACCGGCAACCGCCGCCTGGTGTTTATGAAAGCAGATAGCCCCGTCGATGATTTTCCCCTTGATGGCGCCGACTACGTGGCTGATGCCCGCTTTGGGAAAGGTCAGGCGTTGGCCGGCGGTAGCTTTGTGGTAGCCGATGGCGAAGCGGATACGGTGATGGTTAAAAACCTGGACCCCAACCGGGCTTATTTCGTGCGCGTTGTGGAGTATGCCAAATCGGAGACGACCAGCCATCAGGCACTTTATGCGCTGGAGGAGAATGCCACCATGATTTTGAATGAGCACCTGGCCGAACCGAACCTGGTTGCCGCCCAGACCGAGCTGCAACTGGAGCCTAACTCAGCCTACACGGAGCTTGCGCTGCAATTAGTGCCTACTGCGCTTTCCAACCAGGCTTCTTACCTGCCAAATGATATTTTGCCCCCCGGCTCCGCTTCCCCGTCGCTGGAGGCAGTGGGCACTCAGCCGGGCCGAACCCGCGAGCCGGGGCGCGCAGTGCTGCGCCTGTTTACCAAGTAATGGTAATGCCAGCGGGTAGCTTCCGGCCGGCTCAATGAATGCGAGAGTCGGTAGTCAATACCAAAAAAGCCCCCGGTACTCAGCTGGGGGCTTTTTTTCGTGGCTATGATAGGCAGGATGAATAAAGAACTGCGCTTGGATGCGTATGCGAAGAAGAGCCTGCTTGCCTGACCTGGCTGAAATGGGGGAGATTTCGTACTTTTTAAAAACCTGCCGCATTCAAGCCTACTACTGATGAAAAGACGGTTGCTCCTGCTTCTGCTATTTCCGCTGATTATCAGCGTTCATGCCCAACAACTCACGCCCCGACAGCTATATCCGGGGCTGTTTGAGGAAGTACAGCTGGGCCGCATCTACCCCGACAACAAAACCTTCGTAGATGCCCTGCCCAAAGAGGACCCGGAGACTATCATGCAGGCGTATGCGCAGCAAAAGAATACACCGGGCTTCCAGCTTAAGGCATTCGTTGACGCACATTTTTTGCCCCCCACAGCCGCTACTACGCTGTATAAAAGCAATGTAGCCGCCGGGCTGCGGGCCCATATCGATACGCTGTGGTCGGTGCTGGCTCGCCCCGCCGATGCTGGGGGGCAAATTTCGTCCTTGGTGCCCTTGCCCCACCCGTACATTGTGCCTGGGGGGCGTTTTCGGGAGGTGTATTATTGGGATTCCTACTTCACGATGCTGGGCTTGAAGGAAGATGGGCAATTCGCACTTATCCGGCAGATTCTGAACAACTTCAGCTACCTGATCGGCAAGTATGGATTTGTGCCCAACGGCAACCGGACGTACTACCTTACCCGCTCGCAGCCGCCGTTTTTTTCGCTGATGGTGGGTCTTTTGGCGCAGAGCCAGGGCGATACGGTGCTGGTGCGCTACCAGGAGCCCCTGTTGCGGGAGTACGCCTATTGGATGGCCGGGGCCGAATCGCTGGCCGTTGGGCAAGCCGACCGCACAGTGGTGAAAATGCCCTCCGGCCAGGTGCTCAACCGCTACTGGGATGCCAGCGACCAGCCCCGCGAGGAATCGTACGTGGAAGATGTGACGGCCGCCAAGCTCAGCTCCCAGCCAGCCGCCACGTTTTACCGCAATGTGCGCGCGGCGGCCGCTTCCGGCTGGGATTTCAGCACCCGCTGGTTCGACGAATCGGGGAAGCTGGCCTCCATCCAAACGACCAATCTGGTGCCCGTCGATTTAAATTGTCTGCTGTATAACCTCGAAAAGACCCTGGCGCGCACCTACGAGCTGCAAGGCAACGCGGAGCAAGCGCGTAGCTATCAGGAGAAAGCAGCTGGGCGTAAAGAAGCCATTCTGGCGTATTGCTGGGATAAGAAAGCCGGCTGGTTTCAGGACTACAACTGGGTGCTGGGGCAGCGCTCGACTATCCGCACCCTGGCGGGCGTTTTTCCGCTGGCTTTTGACGTGGCCACCCGCAAGCAGGCCCGGCAGGTAGCGGCCGGGCTAAAGAAAGATTTTCTGAAGCCAGGCGGCCTCGTAACAACCCTCAACACCAGCGGACAGCAATGGGATGCGCCCAACGCCTGGGCTCCCTTGCAATACATGGCTATTCGGGGGCTGGAAAACTACCGCCAAAAGGAGCTTGCCAGCACAATTGCCAGTCGTTGGGTAACGCTTAACAGCAACGTGTTTCAGCAGACGGGTAAGCTGCTGGAGAAATATAATGTGGTGAATACAACCCTGGAGGCCGGAGGTGGTGAGTACCCTCTGCAGGATGGCTTTGGCTGGACCAATGGGGTGCTGCTCAAGGTAATGAACCAATACAAGATGACGGGAAAAGAGGCCGCGCGAAAGTTCAGGTAAGAAATAACGCCATAGACAATAGCAACGGCGGTTATGCTACCAGCCGGCCCCTTTGGTTAGAGTGCGCACGCGGCACAGATAGTTGCTCGCCGTCAGATAGAGCGTGCTGCCGTCGTCGCCCCAGGCTAGGTTGGCAGCTGCTACTGGCAAGCTGATGCGCCCCAGATGCGTGCCATCGGGGCCCAATATGTGCACGCCGCCGGGGCCCGTGGTGAAGACGTTGCCCTGCCGATCTACCTTAATGCCATCGGGCATCCCTTTTAATTCTTTGGTAAGCGGGGTGGCGTCGAAAAAAACGCGGCCTTTTCCTAAGCTGCCATTCTCACGCACCGGATAGGCCATCACTACCGCCCGCTTCGGGTCCGATTGGGTGACGTACAGGGTTTTTTCGTCGGGTGAGAAAGCCACACCGTTGGGGCGCGTCAGGTCCTGAGTGAGCAGCGTTACCTTCCCGGATTTTGCGATGTGAAATACACCACTGAAATCCAGCTCGCGCCGTGGGTCTTTCTCCTGCTCAGGCAGGCCGTAGGGCGGATCGGTGAAGTAGATGTCGCCGTTCGATTTGATAACCAAGTCATTGGGGCTGTTCAGGCGCTTGCCTTCGTAGCTGTCGGCCAGAGTGCGCTTGCCACCATCTTTTAGCAGCACCGATATACGCCGGTCGCCGTGCTCACAGGCTACCAGCTGGCCTTGCTTATCGAAGGCCAGGCCATTGCTGCCCGGCTCCTTACTGTAAGTGCCCAGGCCAGTGTAGCCGGCTGGCTTCAGGTATTCGCGCAGGGGCTCGCCTTCCTTCCACCGATAAATAACGTTTTGCGGGGCGTGAGAAAACAGCAGCGCACCTTCCTGCTTCGACCAGACCGGTCCTTCGGGCCAGGTAAAACCCGACGCCAGTACTTCGATTTCGGCATCGGGCGCAACCAGCTGATCCATGGCTGGCTGGTCGCGGATAATGCTGCCCAGCGTGGGATACACGGGCGGCGTGGGCTGCGCCCGGGCGGGTGCGACGTGAGCCAGCAGCAAAGAGGCGACACCAAGTAAGCAAAGCAGAAACGGCTGGTCCATAAGCGGAAGAGAAAGGCTACCCTAGTCGTTACGGGCGCCGCCGTATCGTGTTGGGGTGGAGCAGCGGCAAAAAGCCCCCAGCAGCTACATTGCTCCACTGCCTGGCTGAGAGGGGCGTTTCGCTCACAACTTCTACGGGCGGGCCGGCGTAACCAGATACGTGCTTTCAGCGCCTTAAGAAGCCTTCTCTCTCACTGATTTTCCTGTCAGCTTATGTGTGGCCGCTATACATTTATTTCGCCTGCTCCCGCCATCGAGGAGCGTTTTGACGCCCGCTTCACGGAGGAAATGCCCCCCAACTATAATGCGGCCCCTTCGCAGCATCTGCCCATCATTACCAATAGTGCTCCCGGCCAGATTCAGCTGGTACAGTGGGGCTTGGTGCCGGGGTGGGTGAAAGACATTAAAACGGCGCTGAAGCCTATAAACGCCCGCGCCGAGACCCTGGCCGAGAAGCCCTCGTTTCGGCAGCTGCTCCAGCGCAAGCGCTGCCTGGTGCTGGCCGACAGCTTTTACGAGTGGCAGCAAGTGGCGCCGCCGGCCGGAAGCAAGGGCAAAAAAGCCAAGGTGCCCCACCGTATTCTGCTGCGCAACGAGCAGCCGTTTGCCTTTGCCGGCCTCTGGGACGAATGGGCCGACCGCGAAACGGGCGAAGTGCTGCCTACTTTCACCATTATCACCACGGAGCCCAACGACCTGATGGCCAGCCTGCACAACCGTATGCCCGTGATACTGCCCGACCGGAAAGCGGAGCTCGCCTGGCTCGACGACGGCGTATCGGTGGATGAACACCAGCACTTGCTTTGCCCATACGCCACCGAGCTTATGCAGGAATATACCGTCAGCACCCTCGTCAATTCGCCCGCGCACAACTCCCCCGAGGTGCTGGCTGCCGCTTAGGAAGTACCACAAGATCCAGATCTGACTTCACAAAAAAGCCCCCAGAGTTTATCTGGGGGGCTTTTTTGGGAGCTACCTAGTAGATAGCGCGTACGAGTGGACGGCCTTTGTGGCGCGGGGCTTTTTTGTGTTTGTACTGCGCTTTAATGGGCTTGCGCTTGGCGTAGGGCCCGATGGCGACAGGCGCTGTTACGGCCAAAGGTCTTATCGCGGCAGCCACTGTGCCAACTGTTTCGCCCAGAGCCATAAACAGCAGGGTGCCAAAAAGCAGAAAGTATTTGTGCGGCATAGGAGGAAGGAAAAGTGAAAGAAGGTGGTTGAGGTAGGTGCAGTGTGCTAAACATAGGAACTTATATGTATTATAAAAAATATTTACTTTTTTATATAGTAGAACGCTGCTGCACTAGCGGTTCTGTTCATTGGGCTACAAAGGATAAGCATACAGCTACAAAAAAGCCCCCGGATATATCCGGGGGGCTTTTTTCGGGCTATACCGAAAAGCTTTATGCGCTTTACCAGTCGGCCAGAAGCTTACGACGCCTGGCTAGCCTGAGGCTTGGGACCGTTGTTTTGCTTTTTGTTCTTTTGCTCCTCAACTGGCTCAGCTGACGTATCGTTGTCGTCGGCGGCTTCCACCACTTGGTTTACTACCACCACCGCTATGGCGGCAATAGCAGCGATTCCGAAAATCAGCTGGGTAGTCGTCAAACGCTGAGCGGTCTTTTTTAGCAGCGTGCCACCATGAAGGAGCAGATCGTCAATGCGGTCGTGGTTGCCCTGAAAGATAACGTGGTAGGCACTTTCGAGCGTCCGGGTTACGTCTTCGGGCAGAATTTTCTCTAATTGAGTTTCTAGTTGTGTTTGGTTGTCCATAGCGGAGGTTAGCGAAACGAGTGAAAAGTCGATACAGGATAGTGGCAAAGCCACCGGGAAGCGTGTACGCAAAAACTCATTCGCGGGCTGTCCTTTTTTCAATTAACCTCGAATAAGCCTCGCTGCCAATGCTTCAGGTAAAGGAAAGCCAACCCCCGGCATTAAGATTTGAAACCATCAAAAAAGCCCCCCAACATTTGGGGGGCTTTTTTGGGATAAGAAATAGGAGGGCTTATTCGTAGACCTTTACCACGAAGACAAAATCCTGTAGCTTGCGCAGCTGCTGCGGACGGGTGTTGCCGGTCAGCTGATTGAAACGCGGCAGGTTATACGGCTGAGCGGGCTTTGCCGTGGCCAACGAATCGACTAACCGCATCAGGTACGACGACTTGGTGGCGAAAGCGGCGCTTTGCACATCCATCTGCCGGCCACTGATGATACCAATCAGGTTGCCCCGGTCATCAAGCAGCGGGCCGCCGCTATTGCCCGGATTCACAGGAATAGAAATCTGATAAAACCCGGTATCGCCTTCGAAACCCGAGCGGGCGCTTAGCGAACCATCGTTAAACACCAGATCCTCACGCGGATAACCCAAGGTATATACTCGCTCGCCTAGCTCGGCCAAGCCACGCTTGAAGGAATACGGCAAGCGGCCAAAGCCATTAAACTTTGGATCAGTGATGCGCAGGATAGCTAGGTCGTGGGCCACATCGGAGAAAACAGGCTCGGCGCGGAAGCGCTGCCGGTCGCGGCTCTCAATCAACACCGAGTCAGCTCCTTGAATAACGTGGTAGCTGGTTACCAGGTAGCCGTCGGTGGTCAAAGCAAAGCCTGTTCCGCTGAATTTGCCTGGGTTTGCTTCCTCGTTGGGGCGCGGCTCATCCATCAAGGTGAGGGCCTTATTCATCGCGCGCTGGTTGCGCTTGATGCGTTCTACCTCCCGCCGCAGCACGGTGTAGCCATACAGCGAAGGCTTTTGCTGGGCGGTGCGCCACATCTCCAGACCAAGCAAGGTAGCAAACACCGCCAGTATAGCCACCGAAGCAGCTACCGCAATAGTGGCGCGATGGCTGCTCCAGAACTCGCGCAGATGCTGCTCCGTGCGCGAGATGCGCATGATCGGCATAGTAGGGTGGCCCGTTTCGATAATGGCTTCCGTGGCGGCCTTCTCGGCATCCAGAGCGGCTTGCATAGCCCGCAGCTTGCGCCGCGTAGTCAGGCGCTGGCCGTAGCCATACAGCGTATCAGTCAGCTCATTAAAGTCGGCTAGCTGCTGGGCTAAGTCCGGCTCGGCAGCCAACCGGCGCTCCAGGGCATCCTGCTCCTCGGGGGGCAGCTGTCCGCTCTGATAAGCGTCAAATAAAGCGTAGTAATCAGCTTCAGTTTTCATAGGACTGGTCGGAAGCGAGCTTCCTCTATACTGGGAACCGAGCTTGTCGCTAAAAAGATTCTTCCTCCTTATAATGGGTGAAAAACAGCTTTTTTAGACGTACCAGGCACTTGTACTTTTGATTTTTGGCGTTGTCGGCATTGGTGTAGCCAAACTCAGCCGTGAGTTGCTGCATAGATTTCTCCTGCAGGTAAAAACCTTCAAGCAGCGACCGGCAAGGCTCTCCCAAGTGGTTGAGGGCTTCGGCCATGGTGGCAAAACGCTGGTCGCGCTCCTCCGCCTGGTCTACATCCGCTTCCGCACCGGTTTCGAGGTAAGGCTCATGGTCTTCGAGACGACCGTTAAAACGGTTTTTCTCAGCTAAACGCTTGAGCCACAGGCGGCGGCACACTGCGTAGAGGTAGGTTTTGATCTGGCAGCTCAGCTCCAAAGAGCCTTCGCGCACCTTTTCATAAAACACCATTACGCCCTCCTGATACACGTCCTTGGCTTCGTCCTCGGTGCCGCTGTTTTGCAGCACCAGGTGCGAAATCATGGGCAGATGCAGGCGGTATAGTTGTGCCAATGCCCGATCGTCGCCGCCCTGAATGGCAGCCACGAACTCTTCATCAGTGTAGGAAGGTTGACCCTTACCCATTCGCTTTGGTCTTTAATACAAGGAGAATGACTTAGTAACCCTCCCAAAATTTATTTTCTATCGTCGGGTTACCTTTCAGTCGAATGGGTATGAAGGACGTTTTTAGACAACATTTCAAACCTAACACCAAAATGAAGAACTTCCTGAAAGTATCTGCCCTGGCTTTTGTATTCGCTGCTGCCCTGACTTCTTGCGAGTCGAAGCCTGCTGAGACGGAAACCACTACTACCGAGATGAGCACTGAGACTACCGTTCCTGCTACGGGCGACTCTACTATGGCTGCTCCTGCTGACTCTGCTGCCATGACGGCTCCCGCTGACGGCACTTCGACTTCGACCACCACGACGACGACCCAAGAGTAAAAGTAAGCAGCTGCCGGTTCAAACCGGTAAGTTGCCAAACGACCCGGCTTCCTTAAACAGGAAGTCGGGTCGTTTTTTTGTGCGCTTACTGTTCTGTAATTGCTTCAGCGAGAAATCAGTAGCTGCAATAAGTGCGTCGGCTGTGGCGTCGGGGCTACAGTTTTTCCTCCAGCCACAAAAAGCCTGCCCCCAGCAAAAACAAGCCAAAGAACCAAACCGCCGGCCACGCCTGACGAGTGAGTATCGGTGAAGCCATCGTAGAGCCAGGCGAATCGGCCAGCCACACTTGTGCCGCCTGTTGGCGTAGGTCAGCTTCAGGGCCGAGCCAATTTTGCCCCCCAAACACGTAAAACGAATGCGTCGCCTTACCAGCCAGCGCCACGCGGTGCCACCCCGCCGAGTCGGGCCAGAATTGTCCGGTGCTCCACTCAGCCAAGCGCGTATCCTGACGCATAGCCAGGCGTATGGGCTGCGCTGCGCCCTGCACCGTAGGCGCGGTAGTAGGAAAGGGGGCCGCAGTTAGCTGTACTTCTACCGGGGTATTGGGGCGAGGCCAGGCAGTTGTCACCCGCCAGGCCGCCGTAGAAGTCTCGGGCCGGGCCACGGCAGTCAACAGGCGGCTCCAGTAGGCATTATACGTCAGCGAATCATTCTGCAGAGCCCACCGGAAGGTTTCGGGTAGCACCGATACGACCATCGTTCCGGCCCCCAGGCGCTGGGATGCTACCACGGCCTGCCCCTGGCCCGTGGTAACCATGGGGCGCAAGCGGGCCGATGGCCGCAAGGTAGCCGGTACTGTAGCAGTGGTGCGGCCCGAAGCCCCGGCCACTGAATAGGCTGAGGCTTAGCAGAAGCTGCCATAGCAACAGGTACAATACTAAAAGTCGCCCGAGCCGGCGTGAGGCGAGGCAGGGGGGCCGCGTCGGCCAACACAATCAGGCCCGGCCCACCAGTGCGCAGTGCGGTGGTAAGCTGTTGAACTTCGCCCCCTGAAAGCGTGGATAGCGTGCCCGCATCGGCTATGACAGCATCATAATGTGCTAGCAAACTGGGTGTAAGCCGGGAAATGTCGTGGGTGGGCTGATTGAGAAACTCCGTCTGCGTCAGGCCACGGCTGATGCCTACGCGCAAGGCTACCGCGTGCTGCCGCGTGCCGAGCTGATTTTTCAGGAATTTGAATTCAAAAGACGGTGTGTTGGCCAGCAACAACACCCGTAGGGCGCGGGTGGGTACTACCTCCACCGGCACGGGCTCAGAGGTCAAAATTTGCCCCCCACGCCGCGCTACCAGCTCGTACACGGCCAAGCCGGCCGCCTTCGGCACGTAGCTCAACCGAAAAGCCCCCGGCCACGCGTCAGGCGCACCGAGTCGCGCGGCGCGCCTGCTGCCCGCAGGTGGACCCATGTTGGCGTGGTGTTGCCAGCGCTGGGGGGCAAATTATCAAAGGAGCCCGCTATCTGCAGCGCCTGCCCTAGCTCTACGCGGGGCGTCCAATTGGCCACTCGAAAACCGGCCCGGGCGGGCGGTGCATGCCAGACTAGGCGGACCGGGCCGAGCAGGGGAAGGTCGGCGGCGGGCAAGCCTTTCCCCAGCACGTGCAGGATTCGCAGGTTGGGCTGCTGCTCTCTGATTTGCAGAATGTTGGCGGCCGTAACCGTGTCAGCTCCCGATACGGAACTGGTGCGCCACAGGCGGGTAGCCGGCCCCAGCTGGCGCAACAAAGCTCGTAGCGTATCTGGCTGGAAGCCCTCGGTGAGTAGAATGGTTTCGTGCTGTGCGCCTGGTATGCTGCGGGTGGGCGGAAAGGCTGTAAACCAAAGCCCGGCTCCGGCCAGCACGCCCGCCAACAGGCGCAAGGCAAGCCGCTGTCGGTTGGGTCGGCGCAGGGCGCTCCAGGTCAGCCCTGCTACTAAAAGCACGCAGAGGATAAGTAGCGCGTAATACAGAAACGTGGGGGGCATTCTAGACAAAGCTTACCGGCTTAATTCCTGGAAATAGCGCTGGGCCAGCGGGTTGGCGGCCGGCACCCGCGTGGGCGTCGCCGCCGGGGTGGGGAGAAGGCCGGTAAGCGCACGCTCCACGGATGGCACAAGCTCTAGGCGTAGCGGCCGGCCGGCGCGCACATCTGATACCAGGCCACGCAAATCGCGCAGGGCAGTGAGGTAGGCCCCCGGACGTTGCAGCGCGGCCTGCGCCAGGGCCTGACCCGCTTGTTCAAGTACTAAGGCATCAGTTGGTTTGGCAACCTGCCCGCGCCGAGTGGCGCCCAGCCAGCGCAAGGCAGCACGCACGGCAGGCTGCATGGGCGGGGGAGCAATTTTCTGCTCCCGGCGCGGCGCGGCGGCGTTGCCCATCTCGCCGGTAAGCCGAAGAGTAGCTTCTGGCAATATCGGCGGCGTAAAACCCGATTTCTTGACGTAAGCGCGCGTTTGCTGCTGCACTTGCTTGAGCAGGCGCAGGGCCCGATACTCGTATGGCAAAGCTTCCTTCAGCCGGCTGGTGCGCAGCCGCAGCTCGGCTTCCCACATTTGAGCCAGCACGCCGCGCAGCTTGGCTTTCACTTCTGGCTCCAGAAAGTCGGCCGTTTCGCTGTCGTCGTGCAGGTGCATGTAAGGCTCCATAAGCGCAGCCGTGGCAGCCTCGCCGGGAACGTCGGTAGCGGAAGGAAACTTGTCGCCGCTGTGGTCGTGGCCATCATCGGCCGAGTGCTCTTCCTGTTCGGTGCTTGGTTCCTGCTCGGCGGTAGCAGGATTGTCTTCCTCTTTTTTCGCTGCGGCCGGCCGGGTGGCCGTTTCGCCAATGCCCTGCTCAAACTCTTCGCCCAAAAACTTGCCATAGCGCATGCGCAGAATCTTCTGATCGAAGCCCAGATTGTTGCCGCGCTCCGCAACCGTAGTAGCGGGCAGGCGGGGCTGCTCGGCAATCAGCTTTTCAGTATCAATAATGATCTGGCGCTGACTCCGAAAGTACGCCGGAACCACGTTCACGCCCAACGACAGGTCGGAAGTGCCGTCTACCACGGCTGTATCTTCCCACTGCACTAAGTACGTGTCGGAGCGGGTGCTGCCGCGGGCGTTGTCCCAGGCCTGCACATAGAAATATACCTCGTCACCATAGGTCAGGCCAAGTTTGGGCAGACTAAGCAAATGGGTGGCCGTGGCTTGGGCGGGCTGTCCACGCAGCGGGCCGCTGAGGTCCGTAACTACTTCCGTAAATTTCACTGCTTCGCCCTGTCCCTGGGCTACTGTCGTTACCAAACGGGCTCGGCTCAGGCCGTAGTCGTCGCGCAAAGCCACCCGAATTGCTATTTGCGGCTTGTCGCCAAACTCAATGAGCGTATACGGCTTCGGGTTCTGAATCTGAACCACAGGAGCCTGATCGGGCTGCACATCAATGGCATAATCATCGGAGGCTTTGCCGGCAAAACGTATTCGATAAAGCACGGAAGCCGTCAGGGTTTGCTCTGCTGTGAAGGTGTTGGCTTGGCCGGGAACAGCCCGAAAAGCCACCCGCCGCGTGCCCAGCTCCAGCTGCGGCGGCGCGTCGGCGGCGCGGTTTACGCGCACCGTCCAGCGCACCTTTGACCCGCTAGGGCAGCGGAAAGAAGCCATGGCGGCACTCGTAGCGGCGCGGCGCGTATAAGGCGGCGGCGTCACGTTGATGCGCGTATCCGTAACGCGCGGCGCGGCTTGCGCGGCGGGATTAATCTTTTCTTCAGGAAAGTTCAGCGCTACGGCAGGGGCTACAGTTGGTGCCGGGGCCTGCGAGGTTGGCCGCAGCCACCAAGCTGCTCCCGCCAAAATAAGCAGCAACCCAGCCCAGCCCAGCGCCGGCTGAAAATCAAACGGGAGCAAAGTTTTCTCCGTGGCTTGCAGCCCCTGCAAGCGGCTGCTTACGCGTTGGTGCTGAAGGCTTTCCAGCAAATTCAGTTCCGATGGCTCGCGCAGCAATAAGCCAGTGCTGTCTTCCAGTTGCGGAAAACGCCGGTCGAGCTGCCGGGCTGTGGGCACCAGGTCAGCGTTCCAGAAGTGGCGTAGCTGAATGATGGCGTAAGCGGCCAGCAGCAGCGCCGCTCCTCCCACTGCCCACATCGGCACGGGCCAGTAGCGGGCAATTACCGCCAGCAAAATGCCCCCCACCCCAACAGGCAGCAACAAGGCGCCCGTTCGGCGCAGAGCATAACGGCGCCACTCGGCCCGGAGTGCGGGCGAGGCGGCCAGAGAAGGCGCTACAGCAGCTTGGGTTGTGGGTGTCATGCGGGAGAAACGGGGGAAGAAATAGGTCGCCGCCGGGCCAGCAGGCGCTCCAGGCCAAATAGCAACGCCGCTGCCAGCACCGCCCAGGCCCGCAGATCGGTGAAGGTGTCAGGGGCCGGCCGCACTGCTTTCCGGGGGGCATTTTCAGAAGAATCTGAACTGCGCTGAATAGCCGCCTGAACCTGGCTTGGCGCAATTACCCGCTGATCATTACGGGCCAAATCAAGTGTTGGTGCAGATGGCTGCAACAATTCAAGCAGCAAAGCCGGCAGCTCCGGACTATCCGGCAAGCCACTCCAAGCGGGGTTCAAACGCGTGTGCAGCGTGTATACCTGCCCGCGCCCTTCAGTTCGCCGCGACATTACTGCTTGGCCCGAGCCGTCAGTCCAAACAGCAGTGCTGGGGGGCAAAATAGCAGCCGTATCGCGACGCAAAACCGGAATCAGCACCTCCGCCCCGCAGGCCCGAATGAAGATGTTACGGCAGTTCCTGGCCCAGAAGCTTGTTGCCACCAGCTCAACCCTTTGTCTAGGCGCCGCTTCCACGCCGTCGATATAGGAGCTTTGCTCAGCCAGAAAACCCACGTCAGTGAGTCAGAAGGGGAGGGCTCCGAGGCTGAAACGGTAATGACCGGCGGCACTAAAAGGCCACTGCCCGCCGCCCGCAACGCCGCCGCCAGATAGCGCGCGTCCTCGGCCTGGTCGGCCGTGTAATATACTCTTAGGCGCATGGCTGCTTGCACCGGTACAGCCATCGAATCGTCTGCTCGCCGCACTACAGCCTGCTTGGTCGCACTTGTTTCATAGCGCAGCGGTGGCAGACCCGGCACAGACACAGCGCCCGCGACATCGGGCCGAGCTACTGTAATAGGCTGAAACGTAGTTTTTTCCTCATCACTGCGCCCAACCAGCAGGCGCAGCTTGTCTGCTCCGCTAAGGCCCGCCGCCTGCACCCAAGCCCCCGAATCAGGAGAAGGAATAAGCTGCCAGGTGAGGTTGGGGGCAAATTGGAGCGGGTGCCTTGCAAATCAGCCAGCTTGGCCGGTGTAAGCAAGTGCACCGGTCTGTCTGCGAAACGCTGAGCGGCCTGCGCGGCGCGGGCCCACAGAAAGTCTGGCTCTGTTGTATAGCCAGCACTGTCCGAAGCCGTTGGATTAGCAACTATAGCGGTCCATTCTTCCGCTGAGATTAGCGGAAACCTCTTCTCCAAACGACTTACCTCATACCCTCGCCGTCGCAGCGAATCGACTAGTGGCCGCACACTTGGCAGCGTAGCCGACGTCAGCAGCTCCGGGCTCACCAGCACCTGCCCCCGCGCGGGTGGGGCGGGTCGTTGCCACGCCGGTCCGGCCAGAGCTACCGCCAAGACTGTCACTATAGCCGCCCGCAACAGCAGCAGCAACAGCTGCTCCAGCTTCAGGCTGCGCAGGCGCCGATTGGCCGAGGCCGCCAGCCACCGCACGCTGCCCACCTGCACCGTGCGGCCCGGCCGCCGGTTCCAGAGGTGGATGGCCAAGGGCACCAGCAGCCCCAGCAAAGCCAGCAACGCAGATGGAGTGAGAAGGGTGAACAAGGTTGACTTATGAATTAGTAATGAAAGACTTTTCTAAACGACCGTCATGCAGAGCATCTCGCGTGTTTGGTTGGATTATCATTGCAACATCAGCACGCGAGATGCTTCGCGGCGCTCTGCATGACGGTCGTTTTGATTGATATATAATGAAGAAAACATCACTCATCTAAAAGTACAAAATAGGTCGAAAAAGCCCCCCACGGCTCATATCTGGGCTTCGCGGCGGCGCAGAAACTCGCGCATGGCCTGATCAAGCGGGTCGGTGGTGCTGAGCTGATGGTAATCGAAACCGTGGCGCCGGGCCGATTGAGCCGTGTTGCGCAGCCATTCCTGGTGGTTTTGCTGATATGCGGCCCGCTGCTGGTCGGCGTCGAGCTGAAGAATCTGGCCGGTTTCGAGGTCTTCGAAGGTGATAGAGCCGCGGTAGGAAAACTGTAGCTCATTTTGGGCCACCAAGTGCAGAACCAATACCTCCCCGGCTACGGCCTGCAAGCGGGTGAGTAGTTGATCCATCTCAGCATCTTCCTCATACAAGTCACTCACAAAAACCGTCAGAGCACGTTGGCGCCGGGAGGTGAGCGGAGCCAGCGTAGCAGTACTCGGAAAGCGACCTATTGCCTCCGTTTTCTCCAACATATGAAAAAGTCGCGGCAGCTGCCGAGTCTCGGCCTTGGGGGCAAATGTTGAAGTCCTTCCGGTCGCAGGATGCTGAGCGCTACTGCATCGCCCTGATTAGTGGCTAGATATGCCATACTTGCCAGCACCAGCCGGGCATAATCCAGTTTGGTCAGGCCGTTGTCGTCGCGGTGATTCATGCTGGCACTCGCGTCGAGCAGCAGATGGATCATTAGACTCGTTTCCACCTCCGACTCGCGGATGTAGTAGCGGTCGGAGCGGGCGGCCAGGCGCCAATCGAGGCGGCGCAGGTCGTCGCCGGGCTGGTAGGGGCGGTATTGGCTAAACTCCAGGCCCACGCCGCGTCGCCGGCTCCGGTGCTGACCCGCCAGAAAGCCCTCCGCCGCCAGTTTGGCGGCTAAAGGCAAGTTGCGCAGAGCGTGTAGGGTTTCTGGAGCCAGCATACAATTCTAGGCTAAACGGCTACGGCTTTCAGCAACTCAGCTACGGCGTCATCGGCCGTGATATTCTCGGCTTCCGCATTAAAATTTAGCAACACCCGATGCCGCAACACTGGCGGTGCCAGCGTCCGCAAATCGTCCAGGGTTACGGCGAAGCGGCCTTGCAGCAACGCCCGCGCTTTGGCGCACAAAATGAGAGCTTGTCCGGCCCGCGGGCCCGCGCCCCAGCGGCCGTAATCCTGAATAAACTTTACCTGCGTAGTGGCCGGCCGCGTGGCGCGTACCAAGCGGTTCACAAAATCGAGCAGCTCCGGGCTCAGGCTCACTTGGCGCACAAGCTGCTGCAACTGCCGGATATCGGCGCTGCCCAGCACTGGCTTTACCTCGGCGCGGGCCGTGCCCGTGGTGCCGCTGAGTACTGCTAACTCTTCCTGCTCGGTGGGGTAGCCAATGCGCACGTACAACAAAAACCGGTCGAGCTGGGCTTCGGGCAATGGGTAAGTGCCGGCCTGCTCAATGGGGTTTTGGGTAGCCAGCAGAAAGAAGGGCTTGGGCAAAGCGTGTTCCTGACCAGCATACGTCACGTGGCCTTCCTGCATGGCTTCCAGCAAGGCCGCCTGGGTTTTGGGTGGTGTCCGGTTGATTTCGTCGGCCAATACTAAGCTGGCGAAAATCGGCCCCTCGTTAAACTTAAACGAGCGGTGGCCCGTGCCGTGGTCTTCCTCCAGTACTTCGGTGCCCAGAATATCGGTGGGCATCAAGTCGGGGGTGAACTGAATACGCCGAAACGACATATCGGTAGCCGCAGCTAAGGTGCGCACCAGCAAGGTTTTGGCTAGTCCCGGCACGCCTTCCAGCAGGGCGTGGCCGCCCGCTAGCAGCGCGACGAGCACTTCATCGAGCACTTCGCTTTGCCCTACAATGACTTTGGCAATTTCTTCTTTAAGCGGAGGAAGTTTAGCTAACAGACGGTGTACTTCTTGTTCGGTCATGCAGGGGGCTTTTTCGGGCAATATTCAGGCGTCGGTTCCCGCAGAGTTTCGCAGAGGAAAGGCGCAGTGTTCTTTAGGATTAAGCGGTTAGCGCATACATCAGAATGTTGACGCCAAATTTGGTGTTGTCTTCGGCCAGCCAGCGCTTGTTGCGGTAGTCGTAGTCCCACTCGCAGCCGTAGTCTTTGTTGGAATACAAAACCCCGATGCGGCCGTTGATTTCCACCGCTTTCAGGTAGTCGTGTATCAGGTCGTCGCCCCAGCCATTTAGCTCGAAAGCCGTGGGGGCGGGCCATCCTTGAAAGTAAAGAAGGACTTATAAATCGGGTGCGTCTTGGCGATTTTCTTGAGGGCGCCTGCACCAAAGCACTGGCGCATCTGTTCTTCAAACGAACGGGCAAAGAGGCCGTCGATGTCATGGTTGCAATCGTCCACGAATACGAAGCCGCCATTGCGCACATACTGAGTGAAGTTCTGCTTTTCAGCCGCCGAAAACTGCACCAGGCGGTGCCCCGACAGGTAGCAGAACGGATAGCTGAAAAGATCGGGGCTGTCTAGGGCCACCACCTTCTCTTTCTGATTGACGGGCACCGTAGTGTACTGAATCAGAGAGTGTAGCAAGTTGGTGGGCATTCGCTCATCCACAGAATCCCAGTCGCCGGAACGGTATTGGAGGCGCACGAAGGTAAACGGAGCGGGCATAGAAGCAGGTAAGCGACGGAAAAGAGACGGCGGGAAGCCAACAAAGTTGCCTGGGGGGCAAATTCTGGTTGGAAAATACAACCTGCCGCCGACTCATCCGGCAAATCTTAATAAGTCGTGGCTGGCTGCTGATTTTATTCTGGCCCAATTAATGCAAAACAATCATGTATAAATAATACGCTATTGCCTACAATACAATTTAAGGTTGAAGCGTATTACACTCACACTCTTATCTGCAACTACTATGAAACGCACTGTCTTATTGCTGTTTAGCTTATTTTCTCTGGCACTTAGCGCCCACGCACAGTTTGGGGTGAAAGGTGGAATCAACCGCGCCGTGCTCAGCGGCAACGTCGGCGACGATGCTGAGTATCAAACCTCGTATCATGCCGGTATTTTTTACGAAGCAAAGATTCTCGGCCCGGTTTCGTTGCAGCCCGAGCTGCTGTATTCCATGCAGGGTGCCCAGGCCCGCAGCCTCATCCGCGACCAGTCATTGGAGGAGTTCGACACTAAACTGCACTACCTCACCCTGCCCGTACTCGCGAAAGTGAGCCTCGGTCCGGTGTTCGTGGAGGCTGGTCCACAGTTCAGCTATCTGGTTTCGGCCCAAGACAATGGCCGCTTGCAAGTGGATATGACAAGCTCTGGCCCGAGCGAATACCTTGACTTCGACCGCGATTCAAGCGGTGATTTCAAGAAAAGCGACCTGGGCGTGGCACTAGGCGCAGGCATCAAGCTGCCGCTGGGCTTATCCGTGGGTGGCCGCTTTACCACCAGTCTCAACAACATCAGCGACTACCGCAACATCAGCGGCGTAAACGACCCGGAGCTGAAAAACCGCGTGTTTCAAGCCTATGTAAGCTTTCAGCTGGGGAGGAATAACTAAGCCTTCGCCTTTGGTTTAACTTCATCAAAAAGCCCCCAGAAATCATCTGGGGGCTTTTTTATTGTCGAACAATACTTATACAGCGTCCGACAAACTGGTGAAGGTGAAGTCGCGAATCTTCAGAGGTGGCACTAAATTGCCCCCCAGACGTTGCGGCTTGCCTATTGCCTCGATATTATTCAGCATAATAATCGGGCTTTCGTTGAAGCGGAAGTTCTTCACCGGGTGCTTGATCTTGCCGTTCTCGATGTAGAAGGTACCGTCGCGCGTCAGGCCAGTATAGAGCAAGGTTTGTGGGTCAACGTCGCGGATGTACCACAGGCGCGTTACCAATATTCCTTTCTCGGTGCTTTTGATCATGTCCTGCACCGTTTGGGTGCCGCCTTCCATGATGAAGCCACTGGGGAAAGCGGTGGGCGCGACGTTATTTTTCTGGGCCCAGAAGCGTGAATAGTACATATTCTTCATCACACCCTTCTCAATCCAGGTCATACGCTTCGTTGGCAAGCCATTACCGTCAAACACGTTGCCGGGCGCCTCTGCATTGAGGGGGTCAGAGTAGATGGTTATACGCTCATCAAAGAGCTTTTGACCGAGCTTATTGCCACCGCCTTTTTTGCTCAAAAAGCTGCGCCCCTCATCCGCTGAGCGAGCGTCGAGCGAGTACATCAGATTGTTGAGCAACCCTTCATCGGAAACCAGCGCAGCCGGCTCCAGAATTACGGTGTACTTGCCCGGCTCAATGGCTTTTGCATTCACTGAACCAGCCGCTTTATCGGCCGCAATTTTGGTTAGAGCCTTGGCGTCGAGCTTGTTGGCATCCGTGAAGTCAGCTACGGCGTAGCCCGAACCTGTACCGTCAGGTGTGCGGACGGTGACGGAGAAATCGAGGCTGGTGTCTTGCTGATACGCTTCGAGGCCCTTGCTGTTGCGCATGGCCAAGAAGCTGGCACCATCTTCTAAGTAGCCCGCCGCCGTAAGCTTGCGGTCTTGGCATAAAGCAATACTATCAGCGGCAGCTTTAGCGCGGAAATCAGGTGTGATGTTGGCAGTCGTCTGAGCAAATGATACTGGCGTGAGGTACTGCTGCGGACCTAGTAGCGGCACATAGTCAGGATCTTCGGGGCAAGGCGGGCAATTTCTTCGGCCCGCTGTACGCACCGGCGCAGCGTAGCTTCGTCGAACTCATTGCAGGTAGCCACGCCCGAGCGTTTGCCAAAGCCTGATTCCACTACCAGCGACACGTTGTCGGTGGCGCCGGCGGTGCTCACGTTGTTACGGGCGTAGCGGATGTTGCCTCTGGTGCGTCCTTGCAGGGTTACGGTACACTCATCGGCCTTACTATAGCTCAGAACTTTCTTGAGAATAGTCTGAGCTTCGTCTTTTGAGAGAATGGGCATTGCTAGCTGATTTTATGATAGTTATGCAACAATTGGCCTCAAGCCTAGCCATTTTCTTTTGCAAAATGGCTAGGCCTGAATTTCCCATTATCCAATCTTACGGGCCGTGTTGATGACGTTCACGCCGTTGAAGCGCGTAGTGGAACTGCCGTGGCTTACGGCGCTGCTCTGCGAAGGCTGACCTTTGCCATCGTTGAAGAAGCCCGAGAACCGGTAGTCCGACTCGTCGCAGATGGCGGCGCAGCTGTTCCAGAACTCCAGGGTGTTGGTCTGGTAAGCCACGTCTTCCAGCATCCCCGTGATTTTGCCTTTGTTGATCTCGTAGAACACCTGACCACCGAACTGGGAGTTGTAGCGCTGCTGGTCGATGGAGAAAGAACCGTGGCCGGCAATGTAAATGCCTTTGTCCACACCTTTTACCATGTCGTCCACGGAGAGCTTCGTCTTGCCCGGCTGCAGGCTCACGTTCGGCATGCGCTGAAACTGCACATCGGCCCACGACTGCGCGTAGCAGCACCCATCTGACTCATTCTGACCCACCATCGCGGCCTGGTCACGAATCTTCTGGTAGTCGATGAGCATGCCGTCTTTAATCAGGTCCCACTTCTTGGTTTTCACGCCCTCGTCGTCGAACCCAACGGCACCGAGCGAATTTGCCTGCTGCTTGTCAGCTACAATGTTCACCAACTTGGAGCCGTAAGGCTGCTTTTTGGCGCGCCACTCCAAAGTAGCGAAGGAAGTGCCGGCGTAATTGGCTTCGTAACCGAGTACACGGTCCAGCTCCGTCGGGTGACCTACGCTTTCGTGGATGGTCAGGCCCAGGTGATGGGGATCCAGCACGAGGTCGTATTTGCCGGGCGTTACCGATTTGGCAGTCAGCTTTTGCTTTACCTGCTTGGTAGCGGCCGTAGCGTCTTCCAAAATGTCGTAGCTGTTTTTGTAGCCTACCAAATCGGAGCCGGCGGGGCCAGCTACTTTATCAGCCGCTTTCGGCGTGAGGTACTCGTAGCCCATGCCCATCGGCGCACTCAGCGCTTGGCGGCTGCGGAATTTGCCTGAGGCCCGGTCAATAGCCGTTACGCTGAAGGTTGGCCAGATGCGGTGAATGTCCTGGTCGATATAAGAGCCGTCGGTAGAGGCAAAGTACTTCTGCTCATTAACCTGGAACAGAGATGAGTTCACGAAGCTGGCGCCGTTGTCCATAGCCTTCGCATTGGCTCCCAACAGCAAATCCACTTTCTGAGCAATCGGTACTTCGAAAGCGTTCTGCTGAATTGGAGTTTTCCAGCTTACCTCGCCGTGGCCTTTTACCGGCGCCAGCTTCACCTGCTCCTTCTGCACTTTGGAGTTGGCTTTGGCAATCTGCACCGCTAGCTGGGCGGCTTTGGCCAGGCCGGCTTCACTTACAGTATTGGTGGCTGCAAACCCCCAGGTGCCATTGGCCAATACGCGCACGCCGGCGCCGTAGCTTTCGGTGCTGGCAATGTTCTGCACCTGCTTTTCGCGGGTGAAAATGCCTTGGTTCAAGGAGCGGCCAATGCGTACGTCGGCGTAGGAAGCACCGGCCGACTTAGCGGCATTGAGCGCGGCGTCGGCCAGACGCTTTTTCAGGGCTACGTCGGCGGCAGGAATCAGCAATTGCTCGGGCGTAACCAAATTGCCCCCCAGACTTGGAAAGCTGGGCAAAAACAGGGCGCCGGCCGCTAAGCCCGACAGCCCGACAAAATCGCGTCGTTTCAAGAAAGTAGAAGTTTGAGTGAGGAGTAGAATTTAAGTACAAAACCCGCCGGACAAGCCCGACGGGTTTCGTAGTGACCAATCGCTAAACAGCGTCCGACAAGCTGGTGAAGGTGAAGTCGCGAATCTTCAACGGCGGCACCAAATTGCCCCCCACGCGCTGGGGCTTACCGATAGCCTCCAGGTTGTTGAGCATAATAATGGGCGACTCATTGAAGCGGAAGTTCTTCACCGGATGCTTGATCTTGCCGTTCTCGATGTAGAAGGTACCGTCGCGCGTCAGGCCCGTGTACAAGAGCGTCTGCGGATCAACGGGGCGGATATACCACAAGCGCGTTACCAAGATGCCTTTTTCGGTACCCTTAATCATGTCCTGCACCGACTGCGTGCCGCCTTCCATAATCCAGCCGCTGGGGCGAGGAATATCAGGCACACCCGATTTCTGGGCCCAGAAGCGGGAAGTGTAGAGGTTTTTTACTACGCCTTTCTCGATCCAAGTCATTTTCTGCTGAGGGCGGCCGTCACCGGAGAAGGTGAGGGTTGGAATCTCAGCGTTCAGCGGGTCGGAGTAGATAGTGACGCGCTCATCAAACAGCTTTTCGCCTTTCTTATTTCCACCACCTTTTTTGCTCAGGAAAGAGCGGCCTTCATCAGCGTTACGTGCGTCGAGGGCGTTCATCAAAGCGGCAAGAAGGGATGCATCGGTGTTGGCTACCAGCGCAGCAGGCTCCAGAATAACGGTGTACTTGCCGGGCTCAATGGCTTTGGCACCTACCGAGGCCGAGGCCTTATCGGCGGCAATCTGGGTGAGGCGGGCGGCGTCGAACTTGCTGGCGTCGTTGTAGTCGGCGGTGGCGTAGCCCGAGCCGGTACCGTCGGGCGTGCGTACCGTTACGGAATACTCTAGGTTGGTGAGCTGCTGGTAAGCTTCGAGGCCTTTGCTGTTGCGCTTGGCAATGAAGCCAGCCTCGTCATTCAGGAAGCCAGCGGAGCTTAGCTTCTTCTGCTCGCACAGCTTCATGCTGGCGGCGGTTTGCTGGGCGCGGTAGTCGGGGGTAATGTTGGCGGTAGCGGCGACAAATGCGGCGGGCGACGGAGCCATATATTTCTGGGCACCCAGAAATGGAACGTACTCAGGGCTTTCAGGAGCAAGGCGGGCAATTTCTTCGGCCCGCTGCACGCAGCGGCGCAGCGTGGCTTCGTCGAACTCGTTGCAGGTAGCTACGCCCGAGCGTTTGCCAAACCGCGACTCCACGGCCAGCGACACGTTATCAACAGCACCGGCGGTCGAAATAGCATTACGCGCCGAGCGCACGTTGCCGCCCGTTGTGCCGTTGAGCGTGACTTCACACTCATCGGCTTTGCTGTAGCTCAACACCTTGGTCAGGATAGCCTGAGCTTCTTCTTTGGAAAGTATGGCCATTATATGTGGTTGTACTGATTTATTTATGTGTGAATTTGCCCCCCAGGAATAGAGACAATCATTACCCGATTTTGCGGGCCGTGTTGATGACGTTGACACCGTTAAAGCGCGTGGTAGCGCTGCCGTGGCTCACGGCTGACACCTGCGAAGGCTGACCTTTGCCATCGAAGAATGACCCGAACAGGCGGTAGTCCGACTCATCGCAGATGGCGGCGCAGCTGTTCCAGAATTCCAACGTATTAGTCTGGTAAGCTACGTCTTCCAGCATGCCGTCAATCTTGCCCTTGTTGATGGCATAGAACACCGTGCCGCCAAACTGCGAGTTGTAGCGCTGCTGGTCGATAGAGAAGGAACCACGACCGGCGATATAAATGCCTTTGTCCACGTTCTTAATCATCTCATCTACCGAGAGCTTCGTTTTGCCGGGCTGCAGGCTGATGTTCGGCATGCGTTGGAACTGCACTGAGCTCCAAGAGTCGCCATAGCTGCAACCGTCCGATTCATTCTGGCCCACCATCGCGGCCTGGTCGCGGGTTTTCTGATAGTCAACCAGTATCCCGTCCTTGATGATATCCCACTTCTTGGTCTTCACACCTTCATCATCGTAGCCAACGGCACCCAAGGAACCGGGCTGTAGCTTATCGGCCACGATATTCACCAGCTTGGAGCCGTAGGGCTGCTTCTTGGCGCGCCACTCCAGGGTAGCGAAGGAAGTGCCAGCATAGTTGGCTTCGTAGCCCAGCACGCGGTCGAGCTCCGTGGGGTGACCTACGCTTTCGTGGATGGTCAGGCCCAGGTGGTTCGGGTCGAGCACCAGATCATACTTGCCCGGTACTACCGACTTAGCAGTAATTTTCTCCTTGGCCTGCTTGGCAGCCAAGGCAGCATCCTCCAGAATATCGTAGCTGTCTTTGTAGCCGATAAGACCGGTGCCGGCAGGACCAGCAATCTTGCCAGCAGCCTTAGGAGTCATGTATTCGTAGCCCATGCCCATGGGGGCGCTCAGGGCCTGCCGCGTCCGGAATTTGCCCGAGGCGCGGTCGATGGCCGTTACGTCGAATGTGGGCCAGATACGGTGCACATCCTGGTCAATGTAAGAGCCATCAGTCGAGGCAAAGTACTTCTGCTCGTTTATCTGAAAAAGCGCCGAGTTCACGAAGTTGGCGCCGTTGTCCAGGGCCTTGGCGTTGGCAGCGAGCAGCAAGTCTACTTTCTGGGCAATGGGTACCTGAAAGGCATTCTGCTGAATCGGCGTTTTCCAGGTCACATCGCCAACGCCTTTTACGGGCGCCAGCTTCACCTGCTCTTTCTGCACTTTGGAGTTGGCTTTGGCAATCTGTACCGCTAGCTGAGCAGCTTTGGCCAGGCCGGCTTCCGTCACCGTGTTAGTAGCGGCAAAGCCCCAGGTGCCGTTGGCGAGCACGCGCACGCCGGCGCCAAAACTCTCACCGCTGGCAATGTTCTGCACCTGCTTTTCGCGGGTGAAAATGCTTTGGTTTAGATACCGGCCAATGCGCACATCGGCATACGAAGCACCAGCTGACTTAGCCGCATTGAGCGCCGCATCGGCTAAGCGCTTGTTCACTGCGGCATCCATTACTGATTCAAGCAACCGCTCCGGGCTAACCAGAGTGCCACCGAAACCGGGGAAGTTGGGCAGGAACACAGCCCCCGCCGCCAGGGCCGAGAGTCCTACAAAATCACGTCTTTTCAAGAGGGTAAGGTTTTGGGAAGATGAGAGGAGAGTTAAGTTTAGAGAGAAATCGGGAGAAACTCAATTTCAATGACAAAGAATGCCCCCCAGGGCTGCATTGGGGCGTTGTCTAAAGTGCACTTAAAAAAGCTGTCATGCAGAGCGGTAGCGAAGCATCTGGCGTGTTTAGTAAGATTACAAACCTCACGTCAGCACGCGAGATGCTTCGCTACCGCTCTGCATGACGGGCTGGTATTGCAGCCGATTCTTTATTCAATCAGCTTCAGCAAATCAGTGGCAATACCAGACCAGGGCTGATTTAAATCCAGGGTCACGACGCGGACGGGGTGAGCGCCGAGGGTGTAGCGCAAGTCAACCTCGCGGGTGGCGGCGGGGTAGAGCAGAATACCTTCCAGCTGCTGCGTGGGGGGCAAATCTTGGTTCTGCAGGTAAGCGTACAGCTGATACAGATGGGGCGAGATAAGCCGCTGCCGGTCGTAGCGCGGACGCAGGGCGGCGCGGTAGTATTTGGTGTCGAGGATGATTTTGCGCTCCGCAGACTCCAGCGTGGTATCGGTAATCATAGCGGGCAGGAGGCTCAGGTCTTCGGGCTCATCGGCGGCGGCTTGCCAGCTTATCGTTTCTGACAGCACCCGAAACCGGCGCTGCTCTAGGCGGTAGAAGTTGCGCACAAACGCCTCAAAAACCTGGGCCATCAGCCGTTCATCGCGCCGAAAATCGACGAAGCGTGTGCGGCCATCGGCGGCGGGCTCAGGGAGGGCGCTGCGGTGCAGAAGCTCACACACATTCAACAATAAGGCTTCGTGGCCAGTTGGCCGAGAGCGACGCACAGCCCGCAGCGCGTGGCTGCTCAGCGAGGTGGGGGGCAAATCGGTGGGGAAACGGCGCCGCAGGGCGCGCAGCTCCTGGCGCAAATCAGCGGACACTTGCCGTGCTCTGATTACCTGATCTACTGCTCCCAGCAGCAGCCGGATAAAAGGCGTATCGGGCCTCAGCTCATCATAAGCGCACACGGCCCGGCCCCGCCGCAGTAAGTCGCGCGACAGGGAAGCATCCAGCAACACGCGCCCGCGCAGCTCGTCCAGCTCTTCCTCCCGCGCCACATAGGTCTGCCGCAGCCCCTGGCTCAACAGTCGGCGGGTGCCCATGAGCAGCACTCGCCCCAGCAGCTCCACCGGCCGATGAAACGCCGTCGCTTCCGAAGTCAGCCATTCCTCCTGCTCGGGCAAACGGTTCCAAGCGTAGCAGAGCAGATAGTAGAGGTTCTGAATCGGAATCGGAATCATATGACGAATGAGGCTACCGCAACAGTCGCTTTTTATGGGCCGCTGCTTTTGCGGGCTGGTCCAGCCAGTATTCATCCAGCAGCGGCGCAATTTCCTGCTCCAGAATAAGCGTCAGCCAACTATCAGCGGCGGCAGAGTCAGGTGGCGGCTGACAGAAATAGCTGTGGCCCAGCTGGAAATCTTCGCCCAGATCGGGGTCGTCGCTGATGGCTTGGTTAAGTTCCGTGAGCCGCGTCACAAGCCGTGTAATGACAGCGGCCGGCACCCTTTTTTGGGCCAGAAAGCTTTGTAAAGGCGCGCCAAATTCCGGCTGCATTTTCACGAACGCAAACCGGCGCCGCAGGGCATAATCCAGCGGGGCCAAGGAGCGGTCGGCGGTGTTCATGGTGCCAATGACGTACAGGTTTTCGGGTACGAAAAACCGGGGCACATGGGGGGGCGAATAAGGCAGGCGCACCGCGTGGGCGGGACCGCGCTTGTCGGCTTCCAGCAACAGAAAAAGCTCCCCAAAAATCCGACTCACATTGCCCCGATTGATTTCATCAATCAGCAGAAAATAAGGCTTGTCGGGCTCCTGGGCAGCGCGGTGGCAAAACTCCAGCAGCACGCCCAGCGTCAGCCGAAAATTGCCCTGCGCATCGGGCCGGAATCCCTGCACAAAATCCTCGTAGCTGTAGCTGGGATGAAACTGGACCAGCTCCACGCGGGTAACATCCGTGGAGCCTAGCTCCAGCCAGGCCAGGCGTCGGGCCAGAAAGGTTTTGCCCGTGCCGGGCGGACCATATAAAATAATATTGCGGCGCCGCCGCAAGGCCGATAGCGTGTCATCGAGCTTTTGCTCGGAGATAAACAACTCCTGCAAGGCCGTAGCGCGGTCGTAGGATTCTGTGGGGGGCAAATTGTAGCCGGAAACCGGCTCCTGTACGTCCATTCTCTGTCCTTTCGCCTTTTCCATGGGGGCTGAGTCGCTGGGCCGGCCGGTGTACAAATCCTGCATGGCCTGCTGGGCCGCTACGTCGCCGTCAAGGGGCGAATTAGCCAGACTTGGGCGCTTGGTGGCAACGGTGAAATCGAGATGCTCGAGCAGGCCGTTGGTGGGGCCACCGGCGGGCAGGGGCCACTTGGCATCGGTCTGGCCAGTGGCTAAGCGGTAAGCGAGCTGGGCCACCGGCCGGGGCGGGTAGCGCCGGCCCCGATACACCAAGTCATAGACGGTGCTGGGGGCAAATTCAGCCCTTGCCGGTCGATGTGCCGGAGCGCGCGCAGCACATGGTCGCGGGTGAGTTGAGAAGGATCGAAAGAAGGGGTGGGCATCCGGTTCTAAAGGTAGAAGCAAAACGAATGCAACACCAGAAAGGGTTCGGTGAGAGGTCAAAACCGAATTTTGGAAAATGAGGGGCTTGCGCAAACGGGTAGCCGGCACCGAAAGCAGGCAGCTTTTAAGTAACTAGGGCGCCCATCGTGGCCTTTGCCTTATCAAAGAATGTCATGCAGAGCAGCGCGAAGCATCTCGCGTGTTTATCAGGATTACTAAACTCAACCAAGAAGAATGTCATGCGGAGCTTGTCGAAGCATCTCTACCGCTTTGTTGATTCTACTAATCAGTAGAGATGCTTCGACAAGCTCCGCATGACAATTACCGTGGCTACGACTGCAAGCGAGGTGCTTCGCGCTGCATGACGGTTAGATTAGCGCAGATAGTTTCTAGCTTGCCGCCAGCTTCCTAACCAGCCACGGTTGCCTCACGCATTCTTTTATGAACAGTTCTCTAAAGCTATTCCTGCTCATTCTTCTTGTAGCTGCCGCCGCTCAGCTGGTGCTCCCGTGGTGGATTATCACGCCTATAGCTCTCGTGTTGGCTTTTATGATAGGCCGCAGGAGTTGGGGGCTTTTTTAGCCGGTTTTGCTGGGGTTGGGCTGGGGTGGCTGGTGCTGGCCGGCTGGCTAAATATTCAGAATGAAGGCCACCTCAGCCACCGCGTAGCCGAGCTGATTCCGCTGGGTGGCAGCGGCTGGCTGCTGGTGCTGGTGACGGCTGTGCTGGGCGGATTGGTTGGCGGACTGGCTGCCTTGGCGGGCGTCTGGCTGCGCCAAGCCTTCGCCAAAAGCCATCAAGCTCCTTCGGCTTGAAGCGCTGGTTCCCGACACAGACAGACACGGACATATCCTCAAAAAAGCCCCCCAGCGTCGTTCTTACGAAAGGCTGGGGGGCTTTTTGGTGCAATCAAATTGGAAGTGGCAAGCTTCCGTGATGAACAGCCACTAGCGATGTTGCTTTGCTACTCGCAAAGCGGATGCAGGTTAGTTGATCTCCTGAAACTCGCCAAAAAAGGCCAGCGCCTCCAGCGTGTATTGGGGCACGGCGGAAAAGTGGTTGCCGTCTTTGATGGGATGTAGTTCTACCTGCGTAGCGCCACGGGCGCGCATGGCCTTGTAGGCATTTTCGGAGTTGAAAAAGGGCACGTAGTCGTCGGCGGTGCCGTGGAAAAGCGCCAGCGGAGCACGGGGGCGCCAGTCGTAGATATCGTTGTCGCGGAAGGCGGCCGTGATGGGCTGGTCGGTTTTGTTTAGCACACCCGCCCGGAAAGGCTCTGTAAATAGCTCTTTGGCCTGTTCAGGTACTTTCGCAAACGGATTGGCTTGCAGCTGCGAGGCCCAGGGCTCCTGGAAATAGCCGGTGTAGGGCCGGTTGATATTGTACACTCGATTATAAGTGTCCAGCACCCAAACATAGGAGCCGAGGAAATTCAGCGGCTTATCCGACTTCAGAATGTAGTTGGCAAAGGCTGACTTATTATAGGCTCCGGCTCCGGGCGCGCTGGCCGTGACCGTAAACTCCGTGGCGTGCTGCTCCTCAATCAGCTTGTGCAAGGCCAGCGTGGCAAAGCCCCCTCTGAGTAGCCCAGCAGGAAGTTCTTATCGTTCAGCTGAATTTTTTCCTGCTTACAAAACTCCCGCGCGGCCCGCATCATATTCAGTGAGGCCGAAGCCAGCGAAGCCGCGTGCTCGTAGGGGTGCGGCAAACTCTTGGAAGCGCCGTAGCCGATATAGTCGGGAGCCACCACCAGGTAGCCCGAAGAAGCCAGCACCGATATGGCCGTCCAGACTTCCCCGCCGGAGCGGTAGTAGGAGGGAGCCCGCGCTTCATCTTTGGGCGAAATAGTGCCATGCTGATAGCTCAGCAGCGGCAGCGGCTGCGAAGCCACGGGCACAAGCACCGCACCTGAGGCCGTCACGGGCCGCCCATCGGTATTGGGCGTGGTATACGTCAGCTTATACACCCGAATGGAATACTGCGTCAAGGCACTGACGATGGGCAGATCGGGCACGCGGCCCGCCAGCGTACTCGGCGTGTACTCACCAATCAGGGTGCTGCTCAGTAGGCGGCTGCTTGCTGCCGGAGCAATAGGTGCCGCCGGAATGGTTGGCGCAGCGGCTTCTAGGGCCGGCTCTTTGGTGCAGCCCGGGCCGGGTGCCACCAGCAGGCTCAGCCAGAAAAGAAAGGTGAAATAGGACAAGCGGCGGCTATTGATTTTCAAGGACATTAGGAAGTTGTTGGGGCAATCTGACTTCATAACACCATTCTGCTTAAAAGATTTCGTGCCGCTACCGAGAAAAGAAGGAGGCTTGCACAGTCAGCTTTCAAGCGAAAAGCAAAGGCAATAATCGCTTTCACCTAAAATATTAGTTGTTCAACTAAATTATTAGTTATATATTTATCAATACAAAAAAGCCCCCCATGCACACCTTCCCTGAGCTAACCCGTGCCGAAGAACAAGTGATGCAGGTGCTGTGGCAGCGCGGCCCCTCTTTCGTGAAAGAAGTGGTGGCCGAAATGCCCACGCCCTCACCCGCTTACAACACGGTTTCAACCATCATCCGCATCCTGGAGCAAAAGGGGTTTGTGGGGCACGAAGCTTTCGGCCGCACGCATCGCTATGAGGCTTTGGTTGCGCAGGATGAGTACCGTCGCTTCTCGCTGCGCAAGCTGCTGGGGGCTATTTTGGTAATTCGTTTCCGCAGCTGGTGTCCTTTTTTGCCAAGGAAGAAAACCTTAACGCCGCTCAGCTCGATGAGTTGCTGCGCCACGCCACCCAACCTCTTGCCCCCGACTCAGATGGACCCGATCAGCCTGCTTAAATGGATGATGCTCAGTGCGGTACTGCTGGGCGCGTGGTGGCTCTGCTACCACATAGCTTTGCGCCGTGAGCGCAGCTTTGGTTACAACCGGGCGTTTCTGGTGCTCGGGCCGCTACTAGCTGCGAGTTTGCCGCTGCTTCCGCTAGAGTGGCCGGGCAGCTGGGGAACTGGTCCGACGACGCTGGTGCCGGGCATAGCAACCGTGCTGCTGCCCACTGCTCAGGTAGGCGCATCCAGTAGCCAGGCTGCGCCCGATTGGTTGCAGTGGGTATTGATGGGCTACGTAGTTGGGGGGCTGATCGTGTTAGCGCGACTGGTTTCTGGGCTGGCCAAGCTTTGGCTGACTACTCGTCATCTGCCGCGCGAAAAACAGGCAGGCTACACGCTGGTGCGTACCGGTGGTCGGCTGCCAACCAGCTCATTTGGGCGGGTCGTGTTTTGGGATGAATCGTTGCCGCTAAGCGACGCGGAAGCCCAACAAGTGCTACAGCACGAGCTGGCGCATGTGCAGCAAGGCCACACCTACGACCGGCTGCTGCTGGAAGCGCTACGCGCAGTGCTCTGGTTCAATCCATTCGTGCACCTGTGCGCCCGCGCCCTTACGCTCACCCACGAGTATCTGGCCGACAAGGCGGCGCTAAGCCCTGCTACTGTCGCCTCATTGGTTACTGCATCTCCTGCGCACTCTTACACCCACCTACTGGCCCGGCAAGTGGCCACCCGCCTCGGTTTCTCCATTCCGCTTGCGCACTCCTTTTCTCATTCCCAAACCTTACGTCGCATTGCCATGATTCACCGAACTTCCCCCATCCGCCGCTGGAAACAGTGGCTTGCCCTGCCGCTGGTGGCTTTACTAGCGTTCACCGTCGCCTGTGAGCGACACACGGAGCCAGTTGCTCCATCTAAGCGCGCTTCTTCACAGAACGCCGAAATGCCACCCCCGCCTCCGCCGCCACCCCCAGCTCCCGATGCTGAGCCTGCGCCCCCTCCTCCGCCACCGCCTACAGCTAACCGTGTTTATACCAGTGTAGAGGAAATGCCGCTGTTTCGAACGGGCAACAACAATGATATTGTAGCCTTTATTCAAAGTAAGCTCGAGTACCCTGCTGAGGCTGTGCGAAACAAGGTAGAGGGCAGGGTTATTATTGCTTTTGTAATTGATAAAGAGGGCAACGTAACAGATGCGTCCGTCTATAAGGGAATAGGATCAGGCTGCGACGAAGCCGCGCTGAATGCTGTCCGCCAGCTTCCACGGTTTAAGGCTGGCAAGCAGGATGGCAAGCCGGTAATGGTGCGTTTTATGGTGCCTATTCAGTTCGAGCCGTACTCCGCCCCGATCAGTAATTTATTTGGCAGCTTGGTCGGTTCGCCTAAGTGCTAAAGTATAATCTGGGGGCTCCGTAGAGCTCATTACAAGGAGGAACCGTTGGAAAAGCTCCGAATTTTGTCGGGGCCTTTCTGCGTTTAGGTCAATAGTAACTGCCCGAAATGGGCTAACTTGCAGATAGTTTTGGCCTTCTAATCAAGATTTATTCAGTGTTGTTACCGTTTTCGCCGCGTCACGCCGTAGTGGCCGCCACCTTAAGCCTCTTTTCTCTGTCAGTATTGCCCAGCTGTGGCACCCGCTCCGACGGAGAAACTCCTGCCGCCAAAGCTTCGGTTGAAGCAGCCAAGCCAGCTCCCATTGACACGATGGCGCTGAAAGTGGCCGCCATGCGCCGCGACTCGCTAAAGGCCGACTCCATTGTAAAAGCCAATGGTCAGCTACCAGGGGCCATTTTGCCCGGCAAGCGCATTGTAGCTTTCTATGGCAACATCCGGGCGAAAGGCATGGGTATTCTGGGCCGCGAGCCCAAGGATCAGATGTTCCGCAAGTTTGATAAAGTAATAGCCGAGTGGCAAGCTGCTGACCCCAGCATCCCGGTGCAGCCTGCTATTCACAACGTAACTATCACGGCCCAAGCTGCACCTGGTAAGGACGGTAAATACCGTCTGATGAACTCCAAAGCCACTATTGAGGAGGTTATTCAATGGGGCAAGGAGCACAACTGCATCGTGTTCTTGGACGTGCAAGTGGGCCTGAGCAACCTAGAAAACGAACTGCACAAGCTGGAGCCCTACTTAAAGGACCCAATCGTGCACATGGGCATCGACCCTGAGTTTGCAATGGAAACCAAAGGCGTGAAGCCCGGCCGCAAAATCGGCACCTTCGATGCCAAGGATGTGAACTACGCCGTGAAGTTTCTGGCCCGCATCGTGAGCGAGAATAATTTGCCCCCAAGGTGCTCACTGTGCACCGCTTCACCCAGGGCATGATTACAAACTATAAAAACATCAAGACCGACCCCCGCGTGCAGATTGTCATGCACATGGACGGCTGGGGCGACCCAACTCTGAAGAAGGACTCCTATAAGGCGTACATCCAGAAAGAGCCCGTGCAGTACACCGGCTTTAAGTTGTTCTACGAGTACGACAACCGCCCCGCGCCTCATCACATCATGACGCCGACAGAAGTGCTGGCCCTCACGCCAAAGCCGATGTACATTCAGTATCAGTAAGCTGCTAGGTTTCAAGCAACAAAAAAGCCCCCCAGCCTTGTGTTGGGGGGCTTTTTTGTTGAGAAACAGTTGCTTCAACCGCACTAAATGCGAGCGAAAACCGAACTTAGATCCTTTGATTTAGCTCTATGAAACTTCTTAGACTGTTGCCGGTGCTAGTACTGTTGAATGCCTGCGCCGTAAGGCCAGCCACTATTGCCCCCTCCACGCTCCCCGACTTCTCCAGTTATCCAGTGTACTACGGGCCGGATCTGGGGCTTACGTTTCAAGCGGGGCGCGCCACGTTGCGGGTGTGGGCCCCACGGCCGAAGCGCTGCACCTCAAGCTTTATACAAACGGGATAGGAGGGGAGCCAGTGGTCGATTTTGCCATGCGAAAGGCCGAAAGCGGCACCTGGACCTTCACATTGCCCGCGCAGCCGGCTGGCCGCTTTTATGTAGTGCAGGCAACCATTGGGGGGCAAAAAATGGCCGAAGTACCTGACCCCTATGTGCATGCCGTGGGGCTCAACGGACAGCGTGGCGTTTTGCTCGATCCGGCCACGGTGAACCCCATGGGTTGGCTTGATGACCAACGTCCTACGCTGGCCAAGCCTACTGACGTGATAATCGGGGAGTTGCACCTGCGCGACTTGTCTATGCACCCTAAATCGGGGATTGAGCATAAGGGCAAATACCTGGGGCTAACAGAGCCCGGAACCCAAGGACCCGCTGGCGTAAGCACAGGCCTTGATCATCTGGTGGAGCTGGGTATCAGCCATGTCCATCTGCTGCCGACCAACGACTTTGCTTCCATCGATGAAAGTACACTAAGCGAAAACCGCTACAATTGGGGCTACGAGCCGCTGCATTTCTCCGTGCCCGAAGGCTCTTTCGCCACTGACCCCGCCGACCCTGCCGCCCGCATCCGGGAGCTGAAACAAGTGACACAGGCGTTGCACCGGCGCGGCCTGCGCCTGGTGCTCGACGTAGTGTACAACCACACTACCGATGCGGCCCGCACCAGTTTCGAGCAGCTCGTGCCCGGCTACTATTACCGGCACAATGACGATGGCAGCTACTCCAATGCTACTGCCTGTGGTAACGAAATAGCCTCGGAGCGGCCCATGGTGCGCAAGCTCATTGTAGAATCGGTGGCGTACTGGGCCCGCGAGTATCACGCCGACGGGTTTCGGTTTGATCTCATGGGGGTGTTGGATATAGAAACCATGCGGGCAATTCGCGTGGCCCTCGATCAGCAGGACCACAGTATTTTGCTGTACGGGGAAGGCTGGACGGCGGGCCCCAGCCCTCTGCCCGAAACGGCCCGCGCGGTAAAAGCCAACGTGCAGCGCCTAGAACGCATTGCTGCCTTCAGCGACGAGCTGCGCGACGGCGTGCGGGGGCACGTGTCGCGGCGCACGGAGCCGGGTTTTGCCAGTGGGCATCCGGGGCTGGAGGAGAGCGTGAAATTCGGCATTGTGGCGGCCATCGAGCATCCACAGATTGACTATTCGAAGGTTAATTACAGCAAAGTGCCCTGGGCCGGCACGCCCGCCCAAACCATCAACTACGTGGCCTGCCACGACGACCAGCTGCTCTGGGACAAGCTAAAATCATCGAACCCCGGCGCGACGGAAGCGGAACTGATTCAGCGGGATATCCTCAGCAACACCATTGTGTTCACCTCGCAGGGAATCCCATTCTTGCCCATCGGCGACGAGTTTTTGCGCACCAAAGGCGGCTCCCACAACTCCTTCAATCAGCCCGACAGCGTTAATCAAATTGACTGGGGCCGCAAAGCGCGCTATGCGCCGGTGTACGAGTTCTACCGTGAGCTGCTGGCTTTGCGCCGCGCCCATCCGGCGTTTCGGCTGCCCACGCGCGAGCTGATACAGCAGCACCTAGAGTTTCTGCCAAATTTGCCCCCCGGCACCATTGCTTACCGCCTGCGAGACCACGCCGGGGGCGATACATGGCGGAATATCGTGGTGGTTTTCAACGGCAACCAGGCCCCGGCTTCCGTCACGGTGCCGGCTGGTAGCTACACGGTAGTATTGCGCGGCGACCAGCTTGTGCCGGCTGGCATCGAGAAAATGCCCCCCAGCCGCGAGCCAATCGCGCTAAAAATGCCCCCCAGCACCGCCACGATTTTAGTGGAGAAATAAGAGTATGCCAAGCAAGCGCTTCTCCGTTAAGCAACGATGATTTCGTGCTTGCTGAGCAGGCCGGGCAAACCCTCCAGACTAAAGCGGGCCCGCTTCACGACGTTCGTATCGGGGTCGATGAGGAAGCCGGAAGCGGTGGTGAAATCAGTGGCGGTGAGCTGCGTTTGCTCGAATATTGCTCCCGCCAGATTACACTCCGCAAACACAGCATCTGCGAGGTCGGCGTAGGAAAAATCTACCTCCGTCAGAACGCAGTTGGCGAAGCGGGCGCCGCGCATGCGCTTGCCGTGGAAGGAAGCATAAGGAAGCTGACAGTGAGCAAACTCCACCTCAAACCACATATCCCGACAGGCCGAAAACTGCACGCCCGAAAGCTTGCACTCCCGAAATGTCACGTTCTGCAAACCCGCACCCGCCAGCGTAGCCAATGATAGGTTACAACGCTCAAACACGCAGTCAATGAAGCGCTTATCGGTCAGGTTGGCACCCGAGAAGTCGCAGGCCACGAACCGGCATTGCTCCATTTCCTGCTGGGAGGCAATTTCCGCCGCCGTCCAGCGCTCAAACACATTTTCAGGGGCGAAAACGAGCGGTTTTCTGACAGCCGGAGTAGAGCGCCGTGGTTTCATTGAGCGGGAAATAAAAGAGCCGTGAGTTGTTTGGGTTAGTCCAGCGAACGGCCATGAAACAGCAGATAGCCAATGTGGCCAAACACCCCAAAGCGCTTGGCTGAGTCGTCGTAGTAAATGCCGTGCAAGGCCAGCGGCCCAACGGGCGTCTGATACACAAAGCCAGTACTAGCCGTCAAACGAGGCCGGTCGAAGCCGGATTTTTGGATGGCCCGCTGCCCTTCGCTGTCGCGCAAGGGCTTATACACAAGGTGGGTGAAGGCTTCGGAACGCCACTCCAACTTGCTGGCCAGCAGGCTTTGGGAGAAGCGCAGACCAGCGGCAGCATAACGCGGCGAGCGGTAGTTATCCAGAAACAGCGTGCGCGAATCAACCAGTGGCGAGAATACCGGCGAGGTTGTCTGAGACGAACGGAAGTTGGCGAAGCGGGCCTGCCCACTGACGACAACTTCTCCAAAATAACCCCAGATCTGCTTTTTGCTGGGCAGCATAAAGTACTGCTCCGCGGTAGCTGAGAGCTGTAGCCATTGGTGGTCGTCGCGGTACTCATTCTCAAATACGGAGGTAGAGCCGGGGCTGTAGATTTCGGTGCCGCGCACCCCACGGATGCTGGCCAACGCCCGGCGCCCGGCCGTAGGATACTGCTTGCGGTTCAGGGAGTTGCGGCTGTAGCGGAGCGCCGCCGTCAGGCCGCGGAAGCTGGTGCGGTCCAGCACGTCGCTGGATGATACTTCCCGCGTATTGGCGTAGTTATCCTGGTTGCCGAAGTAGCCCGCCTCCAACGAAACCCGGCTGCGGTAGCGCGGACTAATCCCAATCTGTAGGCCCAGCGCCAGGTCGCTCTGCTCGATCAGGGTATTCTGAATATCGCGGCCCAGCAGGCCGCCGGTTTGCTGATAGCTCCAGTTATTGTAGGTCACGCTGGGCTCCACAAAAAAGGGTAGCTTCTCCGGAATACTCACCCGGAAGCGGCCCTGCACGGCATTGTAAAAACGCCCCAGATTGGCGTTAGCAGCCGCTGAATACAAGTATTTGGTCAGCCAGCGGTATTCCAGACCCACATAAATATTATCCACGGCCCGCGTAGCCAATACGAAGCCTGCCTCGGCCGAGAGGTTATTATTCTGGCGGGCATCGATGTTGAATATATAGCCCTGTTGCTCTTTGTCGTAGCGAATACGGGGGTAGATATTGCGGAAAAAGTCGTCGGCCGCCAAGCGGTAGTAGCCTTCCTCAATCTCGTCGATGGAATAGCTGCGGCCCTCGCGCCGGAAAAAGCGGCTTACGTAGGTATTCTGATTTTTCGCCAACCCCTGCACCGTCACGCGCTTAAAGGCCGGACCGGGAGCCGAATTCTGGAACTCGCGGCGGCGGCTGGCCAGCGCCAGCGTATCGACGCGGCGCGGAATGCGGCGCAGCATCTGCGTGAGCTTATCCTGGGCCGCCTTTTCGCCCAACTCTATCAGCTCGCGCACTTTGTCGAAGTCAGTGGCCCCGTAGCCTTCCAGATCAGGCTGAATAAATACCCCGTTCGGACCTACGGCCAGCGTATCGGCTACATCGGCGCCCAAAAACACGATGGAGCCCAGCAAAAGCTCGTCGTCCTTCTCAAACGGATACTTTTTGTAGGCCACGTCGCCTACGTTCACCCCAATGATAATATCAGGCTGAAACGCAGACCGCATCACATCGGTGGGGAAGTTGTTGTAAATGCCCCCATCGAACAGATAGCGGCCATCGGGGTTACGGATGGGCCGAAATACCAGCGGCACCGCCATCGAATTGCGCACCGCGTCGGCAAGCGAGCCGCTTTCCTGCACTACTTGCTTGCGGGTAAACACCTCGGCGGCGAGGCAGCGGAAGGGAATGAATAGGTTATCGAAATCGTAGTTGGCGGCGGCGGCGGCCGGAGCCAGAAACTTGGCCAGCGCAAAGTTCAGGTTTACATCGTTGATCAGATTGGGCGAGATGCGCGTGTTCAACGATGAGTCGATAGCCACGCCCACGCGCAAGGCCGCCGGCGAGGCGTCGGCGTTGAGGTAGTTGAAAGCTTTGTCCTGCAACTGCTCGCCCGACACCCAGTACTGAAAGTCGGGGTCCATCACGATTTCCTCAATTTCAGCCGGCGAATAACCGGCCGAGTACATAGCGCCCACCACCGAGCCCATGCTTGTCCCGATGATGTAGTCAATCGGTATCTTGTTCTTTTCCAGAACCTTCAGTACGCCTACGTGCGCCAAACCCTTGGCGCCGCCCCCGCTTAGCACCAAGCCAACTTTCTGCGCCTGAGCGGGCAGAGTGGGCCCGCCGAGCCCTATGATCAGAAGGCCGAAAAAAAGAAACCAGTTACGTATCATAGAGAAGAAGTAGCACAAAAAAGCCCCCAGGGGGAGCGAGCCGCCAACATTGAGCGCGACTGGTCAGCAAATTAGCGCTTTCCGGCGGCACTAGCGTTCAGCTTACCATTTGCGAAAGATGACATACACCGCCGCCACCAGCAGCCCGAAGCCCACCACGTGGTTCCAGGCCAGCTTATCGGTTTTGAAAATGTACACCGCGCACAGCGTAAATACGCTCAGCGAAATAACCTCCTGAATAACCTTGAGCTGAAACAGGTTGAAAGGCCCCCCGTTTTCCTCAAACCCAATGCGGTTGGCGGGCACCTGAAACACGTACTCAAAAAACGCCAGGCCCCAGCTTACCAGAATCACGCCGACTAACCCGAGCCCATGCAGCCAGGTTATCTTCTTGAACTGCAAATGCCCGTACCAGGCAAACGTCATGAAGAGGTTGGAAACAGTGAGCAGCAGAATGGTATAGAGGGCTTTCATAGGATCATTTCACTGATAACAAAAACTAAAGCACGTCATGCAGAGCGGAGCATCTCGCGTGTTTAGTTTATTGCCGCTTCCATTCTTCCTCATTCCTCGTGGCCCGGAATACTGCGTTGGGGGGCATTTTTTAGCTCCAAATTTTCCTTATCCAAGCGGCGCTGCTCGGCGGCGGAAATGCTGGGGGGCAAATTTTTCAGATCAGGCTGCCCGGCATTCACCCAGCAGGTGTACCAGAAAGCGCCTACCAGCTGCACGGCGCGCCGCATTTGGCGTTCTACCTGTCCGTGCAGACGCTCATGGTAAGCCCTGCTAAACTCGCGCGAATACACCCGCACGGCACCCTGGGCACCGCGCTCCTCGAAGCCGTATTTCTTGTCGTTGGGAAAGCGAGCCGTCAGCTCCTGCTCAAAGCGCAGCACCGAGTCGACGGCGGCATTAGAGCGGCCCACAGCTTCCCAAATGCTGAAGGCGGGGTTATCCAGGTAGGGCGCCGGGCCGGTAAAGAAGTCATAATTGGCACTCAGCAGCTCCGGCAGGCGGCTTTCCCACAACCCATGAATGCCGCGCTGATTTGTGAGCTGGCCGTTATAGTTGCGGGTGCTATGCAGCGGCACGCACGCGTCGGCTACATAGTGTCCCAGGTCGGCGGAAAGGTGCAGAATACGGTCCGTGTCGCGGGTACGAAAGGCCTCGGTTAGCTGAAGCTGCATGCGCGCCACGTGCCACGGCACAATGCCGTGTCGCTGCAAGGTGTCTTCGCCATACTTCGCTACCGCGTCGGCCCAGCTGCGGGGTAAGCGTACCATCGCGCTGTCGCCGTACGCATCTACGTCCAGAAAGTGACGGGCCGCCTCGCCCGGCACCACGGCCCGGCGCTGGTCAGGACGGGTGGCGTGGTCGGTGAGGTAATCGATGTGCTTTTTATAAAATCCCAGCAGCTCGGTCGGCAGCGTAAATACCGCCAGCCGATTAATCATTCGATGCCCGAAAAACCCCCACGCCCGCGGCTGCAAAGGCAGCAGCAGGAGCAACAAAAGCAGCGGGAGCTTCTTCATAACCAGTGGCTGGGGGGCAAATTCTTTCGACTTAGCGCCGCCCTTGCCCCGCGAAGCGCAACCGATAGTCGGCCTTCACATCGCCCTTGCTGATGCGGGTAAGCTTGCCCTTGAGCAATTGCTTTTTGAAGCCCGACAAATGATCGGTGAACAGAATGCCCTCCAGATGATCGTACTCGTGCTGAATAACGCGGGCGGTCATACCGGAGAAGGCTTCTTCGCGTACCACGCGGTTTTCGTCCTCGTAGCGCAGCACAATATTGGCCGGCCGATACACCATTTCGCGTACACCCGGAATACTCAGGCAGCCTTCCTCGAAGCCCCATTCCTCGCCAGTTTCGCTCACCATCACAGGGTTGATGAAGGCGCGCTTCACGGCTTGGTCCTGGGGGCATTTTCGTCGGCTGACGGAGCTTCAGTAGTTTCTTCATCCTCCCCATCCTCGTCGTCCAGCATAGGGGCCGAGTCGATAACGAATAAGCGCACACTCCGTCCAATCTGCGGAGCGGCCAAGCCCACGCCACGAGCGTGATACATGGTGTCATACATGTCGGCAATGAGCTGCTTTAGCTCCAGCGCGTCAACATCTGCTGATATGTCTTTGGCGGGCGTTTTCAGCACTGGGTCGCCGAAGGCAACGATGGGGTAAATCATCGGGAATTAAGGAAAGATTGCAAAATAAGCGTAGCACTCACGCGGTCAACTGTGGCTTTATCGCGACGGTCTTTCTTGGAAAGCCCCCCGGCCAGCATAGCGGCGTGCGCCATACGCGAGGTGTAGCGCTCGTCGAGTTCATGCACCGGCACCGTCGGCAGCTCGCGACGCAAACGCCGCACCAAACCAACTACCGCGCTTGTCACATCAGTTGGCTCATTGAGCAAGGTGCGTGGCATTCCTACTACAATGGCCGCCAACGGCTCGCGCTGGTGATACGCCTGAATGTAAGCCAACAGGTCCTGACTGTGGATGGTTTCGAGGGGCGTCGCAATGAGCTGCATCGGATCCGTCACGGCTAGTCCAACACGTTTGTTGCCGTAATCAATGGCAAGAATTCGGCTCATCGCTTCAAGGTAAGATAAAGGGCGTGCAGTAATGCTGCTTTCCGCCTCAAAGATACAGCCCTCATCCGTATTGCCCTGCGTGCTCGTTCAGGCTGGGCTAACGCAGGCTGGAAGCGCCAGTGATTCTTTTTATTAAAAAAATTATATAACAAACTGTTCAGGCAAGACAGCATTATTGAGCTCATATAAGTCTTTATAACCCCTTTATCTTATAAATATGTCTTACAAAATATAAAATTGTATTGTTATTTGAAATCAATTCACAGTTAATAATAGGCATGGTTTTCCCGTAATAGTTTTAATAGATTTGGAATGTTGCCTTGTCGCTAACTGCAGTTTATAGTTAAAACATCTACTCTTCCAGCTTTTTATGAACGCCAAGTCGAACACTGCTTCGACGCCTGCTCCGGAGCTTTCTCCGACGTCGGCGCCTCGTGCTTCCCGCTTCCAGGTGCGGCAGCCATGGCTATTAGCGTTGGTGCTGGCGGGCGGGATGCTGGTTGGGGCCAATCCCTTCAGGCCATCGGGGCAAAATCCTGACAGCACCTCACGGGGCTACCTGAAGTTCAAAGAGATCTTGAGCTACGTCGACCGCGATTATGTCGATTCGGTTGATGCTGAAGCCCTTTCTGACTATGCCATTGGCCGTATGCTGGAGCGCCTCGATCCACACTCGGTATTCATTCCCGCCAAAGACCAAACGCAGGCGTCAGCCTTTCTGCAAAGTGATTTTGACGGCGTAGGAGTAGAGTTTAATATTTTTCAAGACACAGTTACAGTAATAGCTTCGCTGGGGGCGGCCCGGCGGAGCATGCTGGCCTACGTCCCGGCGACCAACTGCTGGCCGTAAATGGCGAAGCTGTATCAGGGGTGCGCATGACGACCGAACTGGTGTACAGCAAGCTGCGCGGTCCGCGGGCCAGCCGGGTGCAAATCCAGGTTCATCGCCGTGGCTTACCCAAGCCGCTGAACGTAACGGTAACCCGCGAGCGGGTGCCAAACAATTCGGTGGAAGTGGCTTATATGGTTGACAATCAGACTGGCTATATCAAGGTGAGCCGGTTTGCCAACAATACTTATGAGGAGTTCAAGCAAGCCTTGGGCGACTTGCGCCGCCAAGGTATGTCGCGCCTGGTATTGGACTTGCGTGGCAACCCCGGCGGCTACCTCGACCGCGCCACCAAAATGGCCGATGAGTTTATTGCCGGCACCCGCAAAATCGTGTATACCGACGGCAAAGGCGACCAATACGATACCCAGACGTATTCCAGGGTGCTGGGCGAATTTGAAGAAGGCCCCCTGGTAGTGCTAGTCGATGAAGGCAGTGCCTCGGCCGCGGAAGTAGTGGCCGGAGCATTGCAAGACCACGACCGCGCCCTGTTAGTAGGTCGTCGCACTTTTGGTAAAGGCTTAGTGCAGCAGCCCATCGCTCTGAATGATGGCTCAGAGCTGCGCCTGACTATTGCCCGCTATTACACGCCCTCAGGGCGCTCCATTCAGAAATCGTATCAGGGGGGCACGCTGAGTATGAGCAGGAACTGGCCAAGCGTCAGCGCCAGGGCGAGTATTTCCACGCCGATAGCATTCATTTCGCCGACTCGCTTCGGTATCGCACCATGCACGGTCGCACGGTGTATGGCGGTGGCGGTATCATGCCCGACTTATTTGTGCCCCGCGATACCACGGCTTTCTCCAAGTATTTACGCCGTTTGCAAAGTCGCAATCTGGTGCGCGAGTACGCTTTGAAGTTTTACCAGGATCATCAGGCCGAGCTGGAAGGTCTGCGCTTTGAGCAGTTTAATGCTTCATTCCGCATCACGGATACTCAGCTGCAAGCTTTAAGTGCACTAGCTGCCCGCACAGGTTTGGTAGCCGATGCAGCTGGTTTGCGCCGGGCGGCCCCGCTATTGCGTACGCAACTCAAGGCACACATTGCGCGGATTGCTTACGGCAAAAACGCCTACTACACAGTGTTAGCCGCGCAAGACATAGAATTTCAGCAGGCCTTGCGCGCCATTGATACGAGTACGGCTCAGCTTACTGGGAACTGAGCATAGTTCTTGCCTATCACACCATCCCGCTATATAGTGCACAAAAGTGCGTCGGGAAAGCAGATAGGTGTTAGTAGCTCAATTGATTGATTAATAGGTGATTGTTGTTAGGACTCTAACACCTGCTTAGGCTGTTTTTTTGGTGGAAAGCCCCGCCGTTACGGTAGACGCAAGTAACTTTTTTCGGACAACGAATGAGCGACACACACAAAGATTTGCAGCAGGCTTTAGAGCAATTCTGGAGCTATATGGCGCGGCGGCAAGGTGGAACAGTGTTGGTGGAAGAACTGAAGCTAAACTTCTGGGACGACGACCACGATACTATGGAGCGTCGGCGCTACCGTAGCGACCTGCACCGGGCCACTATATCGGAGATTGAAAAGCAGAATGGCGGTTGGGGCGATGTGAGCGGCATCGACTTACTGCTGGAAGCCATTACCGCCGACTATCTGCACGAAGATGTTCTCTATGAATGCCTTGAAACACTGAAGCCCGCTCGGCGCACCATTCTGCTGGAGCGCGGGTTGCTTTCACCGCTCTACCATACGCGCTACTTAGCCGCTGAGCACGTAGCGCACTATGTCATTCCGCACCGTACGGAACTGATGGAGTTTCTCATCTGCCACGACGATCATAAATTGGTTAGTCGGTATGCATTGAATACGCTCTCCGACCTGCATCCAGCGAAAGCTGTGGAGTACGCGCTGCCTCGCCTCACCGATGAGGATGCGTATATGCGTCTGGCTAGTGTGTTGGCGCTGCAAGCAGCAGGTCACAGCTTACCAGCTGAGTTGGTGGCCGCCCTGCGCACTGATTCCAATGAGTATGTTCGCGAAGCCGCTACTGAGTTAGTAGTAGCTAAACAGTAACTTGTTACCAATATCTATTTGCTAAAACTCTACTATTAGTAATTGCTTATCAAGCAAAAAGCCGGCTGTGCCCAGTATTGGGAACGACCGGCTTTTTCTTGTTTTAGTACGCAGGACTTTTTAAGATCAAAAGGCTATTTACGCTTGCTGGGGGGCAATTTCAGGTCTTGGTAGTAGAAGTGCTGCTCTAAACTAGTAAAGGGCTGACCATCTACTTCGGCATAGGGATAAACGAAATAGTTGAGGGGCGCGCCTTGCTGGCGTGGGGCCAGGGTAAGGTCGCGGCCGCGGGTTAGCTCAACGCGGTTTTCATCGTGGGCTCCGAAAAAGTAAGTGCGCTGTGCGGGATTTTTGGCCGCTTCTGATGCATCGATAGGTACCCAGCCGGTTTCAGCAGTGTAAAACTCTGCCCAGCAGTGATACCCTTTTACCTCGCCTGTGCCTCTTTCAGGCGGTAGCGGAAAGCCGATGCTGAAGCGCGCCGGAATACCAAGGGCGCGGCAGTAGCCAATAAATACCGCGTGAAAATCGGTGCAGTTGCCCCGGCGAGCATCGCAGGCATAGTAAATGTCGCCGCGGCCCCAGCCCTGACCGGTTTTGTCGTACTTGACGGTAGAAACCACGTGATTATAAATAGCTTGCGCCTTTTCAAGATCGGTGCGCGCATGGGCTTGCACCACCACCTCGTTGGCCCACTGCCTGATCTTATTGTCCAGCGGCACGAGGCGGTCGGGCTCCAGCCAGCGGGCCATATTGGGGTCTGGTGCTTCGGTGGTTTTGGCCGCTACGGTGCTGGATTTGGGCGCTACGGCTGGGTTCAGGTGCTCGCGCCTTGCCGCCTGAAAACGCACCGACACGGTGAAAGGCTCTGCCGACGGATTCTTCACCTTTAGGTGCAGCATCTGGTTATTATACTGCGCCTTCACTACCTCGTAGGCATGCGGCGAATCTATCTTTAAGTCGCTAATGGTTTGCGACTTATCGGAGTGCGGCACAGGTAACCACAGATCAACGGCCTTCGCGCTGGGGGGCAAATCCCGAACGGTTGTCTTGTATTCGAAGGCAAACGTACGAACGCGGATCGGCTGGGGGGCTTTTTTGGGCGCTGGCTCCGGCAACGAGCCTGTGCTGGGTGTGAACGCGGTAATCAAAAACAGAAAAGCAAGTTGCCCGAGTCGTTCAGGCGAAAGAAAAGCACGAATCACAATAGGGAATAGTTTTGCTGCAAACTCCGGCTTCAATAAAAAGTTGGCGAGCAGCAGCTTATAAATGAAGTAGATATGAAGAACGGTGTCCGCCGGCAAAGGTACGGTGCCGGCGCGAGGCAAGCCTCGTGGGTAGCGTTTTTAGGGGAATTTGCCGACCTTCCAGCTCGTATTACTAGGCAATCCCACCCTTGCTTTCTTTACTTCTATGGCTTATTACCACCGCCTCGGCCAGATTCCGCGCAAGCGCCACACCCAGTTTCGCCAACCCGATGGGTCGCTCTACGCAGAGCAGCTCGTGGGCACGCTCGGCTTCCACGGCGTCTCTTCCTTGCTCTATCATATTAACCCGCCTACCCAGATAAAAGAAGTGGGCGAGCCGGTGCCTTACAGCGAAAAGCTACTAAAGGACAGAGCGTTACAGCCCAGTCATCTGCGCACACTTGCCCAAACCACCACCGGCGGCGACTACCTCCAGGCCAGGCAAACGCTGATGGGCAATGCCGATGTGATGCTCAGCATCTGCAATCCTACGGAGCGGCGCATGCAGTATTACTACAAAAATGCCTTGGCCGACGAGGTGATTTTCGTGCACGAAGGCCGCGGCGAGCTGTGGAGCCAATTGGGCAAAGTCAGCTTTGAGCCCGGCGACTACGTGGTGGTGCCGCGCACTATTATTCATCAGTTTCATTTCGAAGAAGGGCCCGTGCGGTTGCTCATTATTGAGTCGTTTAGCCCCATCGAAACGTGCCGGCGCTACCGTAACCACTTCGGGCAGCTGTTGGAGCATTCTCCTTACTGCGAGCGGGATATGCGGCCGCCCACGGAGTTAATCATTGAAGATGAGCCCGGCGAATACCGCGTGCAAGTCAAGAAAGAAGGTTTTTTGCACCAGCTTACCTACGCCCATTCGCCCTTCGATGTGGTCGGCTGGGACGGCTACTTCTTTCCCTACGCTTTCTCCATTCATGATTTTGAGCCCATTACGGGCCGCATTCACCAGCCGCCGCCCGTGCACCAGACCTTTGAGGCGCACAATTTCGTCATCTGCTCCTTCGTGCCGCGCCTGTTCGATTATCACCCCCAGAGTATTCCGGCGCCATACAATCACTCCAACGTCGACTCCGACGAGGTGCTTTATTATGTGGCCGGCAATTTCATGTCGCGCAAAGGCATTGATCTGGCGTCGTTTACGGTTCATCCAAGCGGCTTGCCCCACGGTCCGCACCCCGGCACGGTAGAGGCCAGCATTGGCAAAAAGGAAACCCATGAGCTAGCCGTAATGGTCGATACCTTCCGCCCCATGTACCTGACCGAAACGGCCCTGCAATACGTGGATGATAAATACCCGATGAGCTGGAACCCAGATTTCAAGCACGAAGCCCCTCGTGCCGCCGATATGATGGACTAAACGATTTACTAGAAAGTGAAACCGATTGGCCGAGTTGTTGCGGAATTATGGCAAAAGCTAATCATATGAAAAAAATACTGTTTCTCATTCCGCTCGCTCTTCTGTTTCTAACTGCTGGGTGCGAGAAAATTGATCAACTGCTCACTTTCTACATTGATGATACCCAGAATATTAAAGTTGCGGGCAACGCTGTAGTAGGGCTGATTCCTGTTGCGCCGGTAGCCGTGACAACCCGCTCAGAGGAACGCTTCAAGAACGAGGATACACGCGCTGATCTGGTAAAAGATGTGAGCCTGAATAAGCTCACGCTCACAATTACCGACCCGAACAACGAGAATTTCGACTTTTTGGAAAGCGTAACCATCTATATCAGCACCGATCAGAGCGACCGGGTTGCGTTGGCTTCACTGAGCCCGGTACCTACGGGGCAGAAGGTTATTGACCTCAAGCCAAGCGGCGCCAAGCTGGATAAATATCTCAAGGCATCCGGCTACACGCTTACTACGGAGGCCCGCGTGAAGCGCGCCGTTGCGCAGGATATCACCATGCGTGCCGACTCCCGCTTCAAAGTAACTGCCGATCCGCTGTAGGCAAGACGCATAAACCACATAAAAAAAGCCCCCGGAATATTCTGGGGGGCTTTTTTTATGTGGTTTATGAACGTCTAGCGACTGGTAGTGGCCGTCGCACAATCAGCCGATAATTAATTATTTAGCGTCTTATAGTGCTCCATCATCTTCGCTATGTGGGGCAGCTGCTCATAGCTTAGATTGTTCTGGCTGGCATAGGCTTCCATCTGGGGGGCTTTTTCGTTGAACAAACGCAGCACTGCCTTCTTAGTCAGACTTAGGGGCTCAACTCGCTCCTGTCCGGCGCGCAACACGTACGGCTGGGTACTGCGTAGGTATTGGGCGGCGCGTGTTTCAACGCCAAGAGCTTCATTGCGAGCAGCTGGCCGCTCCACTACTTCGTGAAGCAGAAATAAGCGTACGGGGCCCTGATTGAGCGACTCGAAATAGTTTTTGCCGCTATACGTTGCCGACCGATACGACTGGACCTCGAAAATCTGCCCGTTCTGTCCGGCTGCTCCCAGTATAAAACCGCGCACGCTGGCTGGGGGCACTACCCGAATTCCCCCTTCTGCGCTTGGGTCCTGCACCTCTACCAGTCGCATTGCCATGTTGAAGCGCATGGCCGGCACCGCCAGCGCCTGATTGTTGGCTAGCAATATCGTACCGGCCTTCCAGTCGGGCGTGTAGTAGGCCTGATCGGGCGTAAGCTTGGTTTGATCAACGATGCGGCGGTATTCGAAGGGCGTATACGAGCCCCCCGTCAGGCGCCCCATTTCGCTCATTGTTACGGTTTGGTTTTGAGCTATGCTCACGCTAATCAACGACAAATTCAATAACGCAATCAAGCTTATTCGTTTCATCTTAAATGGGATAGATATAGAGTATTAAATAGGACCAACAGTCTCAAAGCCAGAGGTGTATAAAGCCTGAAGCACAGTTTTACCGATTGCGTCCGTACTGCTCGTGGCTGCTTACCCAGTCGCTGCTCGAAATGGCCGCGCCCAGACTTAGCTCGCCGGCCAGCACCACGCCCGCCACGATTTCGGCAAACTTGTTCACCGTGCCCCGGCCCACGCAGCCCAGCATCCGCAGGCACTCATTCTGTGTGGCCAGCCCGGTGCCGCCGCCGTGCGTGGCTACGATGAGAGACGGAATAGTGATATTCAAATACAGGTCGCCCTCCTTCGTGACCTCCGAGTACAGCACCCCCGCGCTTGATTCCGACACGTTGGCCACATCCTGACCAGTAGCAATGAACATTGCCGTAATGCCGTTGGCCGAGTGCGCGCCGTTGTTATTGGCCCCCGAAATAAAGGCCCCCACGTTGCTCACCTGCCCGTGGTAAGCCAGTTGCTCAGGCGTCACGCGCATGCGTTGCTGTAGAATGTCGCGCTTCACCACGGCCTCGGCTACCACGCGCTTGCCGCGGGTGCGCATCACGTTGATCTGGGAGGCTTTTTTGTCGGTGGCGAAGTTGGATTCGAGGTAGAAGTGGCGGATACCGGGCCCCTTGTAGTTTTCCAGAATCCAGGAGCAGGCGGCGAAAGTGGCGCGCCCAACCATGTTTTGCCCGGCCGCGTCGCCGGTGCTGTAGTTGAAGCGCAGGTAGGCAAACTTGGTGGCCAGATACGTATCGATGTACTGGAGCTTGGCTACGCGCGAAGTGCTTTCGGCCTCCTGACGAATAGAGTCGATTTCGGCCTCTACCCACTTAGAAAAGTCGCGGGCGCCGCGGGCATCATCGAACACGAACACGGGGGCCCGCTGCATGGCGTCGCCGATGACAGTGCACTTCACGCCCCCGCACAGGTTAAGCACCTGCATACCGCGGTTGTAGCTGGCTACCAGCGTGCCTTCGGTGGTAGCCATCGGAATGAGGAAATCGCCCTGGGCATGCTCGCCGTGCACAGTAAGCGGCCCGGCCAAACCCAACGGAATCTGGGCCACGCCCACAAAATGCTCGCAGTTGCCCTGTAGCATGTGCGGGTCGAAGGAGTATTTTTTAAGATGCTCGAATTCCTGACCAGTGTACGTCTGGGCGAAGTGCTGCCGCTCCTGAATGGCGGCCTCGGCGTAGTCGTCGGCATCTTGGCGCGGAATGCGCGTTCGGTTGGTCGACTGATTGACGATGCTGTCCTCTACCTCCACGTGCAGGTCGCCGAAAGGATCGGCCGCGAACTGCACCTGTACGCCGTGCAAACCCTCTGACAAGGCTGTCGTGGTCAGGTAAAACGTGATGCTATGGCCCACCAGAAACTCTAGGCCGCCGGGCGTGCGGCTCAGCACATCGGGAGCAGGGCGAATGTCGCCGTCGCCCAGGTCGAGGGCAATGTGCTCGGGGGTGATGCGCTCCCCATCAATTTGCACGTAGTCGAGGCGGGTGAAGCGCACCGTGTCGAGGCGGTTTTTGATGCTGAAAGCCACGCCGTTGGGCGTGTTGCGCAGGCTGCCACGCGTGTAGAGCAGCTTGAGCAGCATAGGACTGGGCGTAAAGATCATAAGCCGGGAGAGGTGGGGTTAGAACTATCGGCTTATAAGGTGCGAATTTTTTGGGAAAGGATAGGCTGAAATACTTAGCAGTTGCTTTTGTACTTCACTCTAAGAGTAGATGAAAAGGGAACTACTCAATGCTGAATGTGATGGGAATTGTATAACGCGTGTCTATTGGTTGATCGAGCTGATACCCCGGTATCCACGGTCCCATTAGTCGCATTACTCGCAAGGCCTCCGCATCCGCTGTTGGCTCCAAGCCTTTCAGTATACGCAGATCCTCAACCTTCCCAGTTTTCGTTACGACAAAGTTGATGAACACTTTGCCGACGGGCCTTGAGCTGATCGGATACTTCATATTTTCCCGAATAAATTTTGTCAGTCCTTCTTCTCCACCGTTTTTGTAAACAGGCATTACTTCTGCTACAAAGCCCATTACTAGTTTTATCTCAGGCTTCGGTAGCTCGCCAACCGGCGCCAATACTTGCTCTAGATCTGAGGTAAGGGTTATCGGGTTTAGTTGTTCCGATATTTTGAATTTCAAAGTTGAATCTGGGTGGCGGCTACACTGATGCGCAGCTTTCTGCACCTGTGCCAGTGCCTCCAGCCTTGTGAGTCCCAACCCACACACCAATACCAGCGCCACAAGAAACCGCCGCAGCTTCGGCCGCAACTGTATCTTCGGCTGATGCCGCACCACGGGTACCAGTTGCTGCGGCGCGAAACGGCCGCACACCCGGCCATCAGGGGAAGCTGCCCTTGCCTGCTCCAACTCAGCTAGTGTGCTGTTGGTAAAATCCTGCACGAGCCGGTTGCAGAGGTCACAATGGTGACCCAGCGCCTGGGGCGTCAGGTGTTGCTCGTCCACCGTGCAAGGCTGAATCCGGACGTTGAGAATGGGCAGGTTGAGCATTAGAAGGGCCTTACGATGTGAAGACTTGCCTAGTAAGCTATCAGAAAAACTTGAAAAAGCCCCCCAACCGAGCAACTCACCATTTCACTCCTCAAAAAACTCCCGGCCCCGCGTATCGATATAGCCCGTCTGTCCGCCGACGGTGAACACCCGCGCCGCGCTGCCCACGAAGGGCTGGGCCTCGCGGTACTGAGGCTTCACCAGCAGCTTGCCGTCGGCGGCGAGGTAGCCGAAGCGGCCTGCCTGCTCGATGATGGGGAAAGCGTAGCCGTTGGCGGGCGTGGCCCGGATGGCGTCGTATTCCAGGGGCAGCACCAGCTTGCCTTTTTGGTTGATGACGCCCCATTTTGCCCCCCGGCGCACGAACAGCAGGCCGTGGTAGCTGTCCCGGATTTCGTCGTACTCGGCGGGCACTACGGCGTGGCCCACGCTGAAGCGGAAGCCGACTTTGCCGTTGCGGCGCACCAGGTCGCCCTGCTCCAGAAAGTCGGTTTCGGCTGCATATTCGGTGGAGTCGGGTGGGGCGGTGAGGCGGTTGCCGGCGCGGTCTAGCTGGAAGGTTTGGCCCTGTAGCTCCACGGTGGCGCGGCCGCGCCGGAAGTTGTCGGCACGGGTGAAGTGCAGGGGCGTGAGGGCGGTGCCATCGGGGGTGATGTAGCCGAAATTTGCCCCCCGGCGCACCCAGGCAATATCTTCCACGAAAGGGCCGGCATCGTCGTAGCGCAGGGGCAGCACGAGGCGGCGCTGCTGGTCAGAGTAGCCCCAGAGGCTGCCGCGGCGGAAGGGCACGAGGCGGCTGGGGGCATTTGGGCCAGCGCCGGCCACAGCAAAAGCTGCACAGCTAACAGCAGCAAGCCACGCCGCCCTACTTTGCAGGTTGGTAGCAGAAGCCGGGAGAGGAAGTTGTAAGGCATCAGCCCCCTAGAGATAAGTGAGCTACGGCCAGCGTATTTTCTTCGTATTCTGCCTGCATTGTACCTTGTGTACTCATTCATTCGCCAACACCACTCCTTATGAAATCCATTTACTCAGCCTTGCTGGCAGCAGCGATGCTTACTGGCCTTGGAACCGTGCCTGCCTCCGCTCAAAATTCCGGCCTAAATGCCCGTATTGCTAAACTAGCCCAGCAGGAGGAAGCGAAAGTCATTGCTTGGCGCCGCGACTTCCACGAACACCCGGAGCTGGGCAACCAGGAGAAGCGCACGGCCGAGATAGTAGCGGCTCACCTCAAAAAGCTGGGTTTGGAAGTGCAAACCGGCGTGGCCCGCACCGGCGTAGTGGGAATTCTGAAAGGCGGTAAGCCTGGCCCCGTGGTAGCGCTGCGCGCCGACATGGACGCGCTGCCCGTGACCGAAAACAACGAATTAACCTTTCGCTCGAAGGCCACCACCACCTACAATGGCCAGCAGGTGGGCGTGATGCATGCTTGCGGCCACGACTCGCACGTGGCTATGCTCATGGGAGCAGCTGAGGTGTTGAGCCAGGTAAAAAAAGATCTGCCCGGCACCGTGAAGTTTATTTTTCAGCCTGCCGAGGAAGGTTCTCTGCCCGGCGAAGAAGGCGGCGCCAAGCTCATGGTAAAGGAAGGCGTACTCGACAACCCCAAAGTAGACGCCATCTTTGGCGTCCACGTCAATGCCCAGACCGAAGTGGGTACGCTCAAGTACCGGCCGACCGGCACCATGGCCAGCTCCGACGTCTTCACGATTAAGGTGAAAGGCAAATCGGCCCACGGCGCGTATCCATGGCTGAGCGTAGACCCGGTAGTAGCCAGCGCCCAGATTATTATGGGGCTGCAAACCATTATCAGCCGCCAGACGGAGCTGACGGAGGATGCGGCTGTTATTACGGTGGGCATGGTGCACGGCGGCGTGCGCAACAACATCATCCCGGAGCAAGTGGAGCTGACGGGCACCATCCGGACGCTGAGCAAGGAGATGCAGCAGAAAATCTGGGCGGATATTCGTCGCACGGCCACCAACATAGCCGAAAGCGCCGGCGCCACGGCCGAAGTTGACATTGTGAACTATGCCCCCGTGACTTACAACGATCCGCGCCTCACCGAGCGCATGCTGCCCACGCTGCGCACGGCGGCCGGCGCGGCAGATAAGGTGGTCCTGCAAAAGGCCGTAACCGGCGCCGAAGACTTCGCATATTTTCAGGAGAAAGTGCCCGGCGTATTCGTGTTTGTTGGTGCCATGAGCAAAGGCACCGATCCGGCCACCACCGCGCCCCACCACACGCCCGGCTTTCGCCTAGATGAAAGCGGCTTTACCCTGGGAGTCAAGACGCTAACCATGCTGGCCGCTGATTACCTGACGATGAAGAAGTAGATGACTTTTCAGAAATAAACACCATCCCAATCGTCTGTCATGCAGAGCGCAAGCGAAGCATCTCGCGTGCTGACGAGAGGTTAGTAATCAGACGACCGCGAGCGAGATGCTTCGCTGCCGCTCTGCATGACAGACGATTGGGATGAGGTTCAATTGGCATGAAATCCAAACAAAAGAAATAGCACAGTGAATATCGCTTTAGTAACCTACGAGCCCGTAGGCAAATACACAGGTGCAGGCGTGGAGCAGGAGGATGCTTTGCTCACCAATCAATTGAAAAGCTGCGGCCACCGCGTGACGGCCGAAATCTGGAGTGACCCGGCCGTGGACTGGCGCAGCTATGAGGTAGTCGTGCTGAAGTCGCCCTGGGACTATTTTGATCGCATAACCGAGTTTTACGCGTGGCTTGACACCTTGGAGCGCCTGGCGGTGCGCGTGCTCAATCCGGTGGCTACGGTGCGCTGGAATTCGGATAAAAAGTATCTGCTGGACATGCAGGCGGCCGGCGTGCGTATTGTGCCCACGCACTGGTTGCCGCGCGGCTCGCGCTTCGTGCCCGAGACGTTATTTGCAGAGCTGCAAACGGAGCAGCTAATTGTGAAGCCCGCAGTAAGTGGCGGCGCCAAAAATACGTTTTCACTGCGGCCCGTCGAAGCTGCTACCCGCACTTCGGAGCTGGATACGCTGTTGGCCGAAGAGGATTTTCTGGCTCAACCTTTCCTTACCCAGATTCAAACCGAAGGCGAATGGTCCTTCATTTATCTGGGGGGCAAATTCAGTCATTGCGTGCTCAAAACGCCTAAGCTGGGCGACTTCCGGGTGCAGCACTACTTGGGCGGAGGCGTAGAGCTACGCCCAGCGCCGGCCCATCTGCTCCGCACCGCCGACGATATTGTGGCTCGATTTGCCCAGGGCTGCCTCTATGCCCGCGTGGATGGGGTAGAGGTAGAGGGCGACTTTCTGCTCATGGAATTGGAGTTGATCGAACCCTTCTTATACCTGGACGCCGACAAAAAAGCCCCCCAGCGCTACGAAGAAGCCTTGCGCTCGCTTATATAGCTGAGAGGCTTCTAAAAGAAGTAACAGGAACGGCCGGGTTGGTAGTTATGCAGCTATCAACCCGGCCGTTCCTGTTATAAAACCGGTTTCAAAAGCTAAATCCATTCACTGCAAAGCCACCATCTACGCTCAGGCATTGTCCGGTGACATAGCTGGCGGCGGGCAAGCACAGAAACGCCACGGCGGCCCCCACTTCTTCCGGATCGCCGATGCGCTTCATGGGAGTGCGGGACAATACCTGCTGCAGAAATTCGTCGTCGCTGAGTACCCCGGCCACTAGCGGCGTGCGGATGTACCACGGGGCAATGGCATTCACGCGAATCCCATCGGCGGCCCATTCTACCGCCAGGTTGCGGGTAAGCTGGAGAATGGCCGCCTTCGTCATGCCATAGATAGAGCCGGTGCGCACATGCATCAATCCCGCCACTGATGAAACATTTACAATGCTGGCCTTGCCGGCGGCTTGCAGTAGAGAAAAAGCCCCTTGACACATCCCAAACACAGATTCGAGGTTGGTAGCCATAATGTGCTGGTATTCTTCGGGCGTGTACTCGGCCGTGCGCTTGCGGATGTTGGTGCCCACATTATTGACCAGAATATGCAGCTGGGGCCACCGCTGCCCCACTTCGGCCAGAAGCGCCGCCCGCGCGGCCGCTGTGCTTACGTCGGCTGCTATAGCGTGCGCGTCGAGGCCACGTGACTGCCATTCAGCTACTTGCGTGTTCAAATCGTCGGGGTTGCGGGCTACGGCTACCACCGTAGCGCCAAAGCTCAGCAGCTCTTCGGCCGCCGCCGCGCCGATGCCTTTGGAGGCACCCGTAACAAGAGCAACCTGGCCCGTTAAGCGCCAGCGGTTATTGAAAGTTGAAGGATTGGGAGTAGACATTTTGATTATAGCAGGATTGTAGGAGAGAAACTGAATGGACCAGAAGTCACAAATGAGCGATTCTTTAGGCTGCATGCAAGCAGCAACAGTGGTCAGATGGTGGCAGAAGAGACTTTTTAGTTGCAAAAATCACTTTTCATTCTCTATATAGCCACGTCACATTTCGGGGGTTGTTGGGTGGTAAAGGAGTGGGCAAAATCGTAATTTGAGGCATAAGCCGATTGCAGTCGGCTGTACTCCGTTCCTTTTCCATCACCAAACTCCTTTTAAATGGTTAATAAATACTCTATTGCCGCTCTGCTATTGCTGGGGGGCATTTCTTCCGCTTACGCACAAGGTCAGGATTTGACTCGCGTGAAGCACAAGGAAGTAGGCGAAAAAGGCATGCCTACGCTTATCCAGTTTCGGCTGGAAGGTAAATCGTACCAGATGAGCGAAGCCCGTAAGGCGCTGGCCGAACAGCTAGAATTGACGGCCGACGACCAGTTTCAGAGCGCCAAAATCGAAACGGACCCAATGGGTTTCGTGCACGAAAAGTTCGAGCAGTACTACAAGGGTATCAGAGTTGAGCATGCCGCGTACACCGTACACGCCCGCCAGGGCACGGTGGAAAGCATGAGCGGCAGCTTTGAGCGCGTGCAGAATGTGAAGACAGCACCTGCGTTGAATGAGCAAGCCGCCTTACAGCGGGCGCTCCGCTTTGTGGGGGGCAAAAAGTATATGTGGGAAGATGCCGGTGAAGAGGCTACCCTAAAAGAGCACGAAAACAACCCGCGCGCCAGCTACAAGCCGGAGGGCGAATTGGTTATTGTAACTAACACCCAAGCTGAGCCGGGAAGTCCGGAGTTTGGGCAGCCTACGCTGGCCTGGAAGTTCAATATCTATTCCCAGCAGCCCGTAAGTCGGGCCTACATTTATGTAGATGCCGAAACGGGCGACATTGTAGCGAAGGATGCTATTATCAAGCACGCGGCAGCCACTGGTACTTTTGCCACCCGCTACAGCGGCACCAAAACTGGCGCTACGGAAAGCATCAACGGCAGCTACCGCCTGCGCGAGCTAACCCGCGGCTCCGGCATCGAAACGTATAACTGCCGGAAGGGAAACAGCTATACCACCGCCGTCGACTTCACGGATTTAGACAATAGCTGGACGGAGTACGCCAACGCCAACCTCGACAACGCGGCACTCGATGCGCACTATGGCGCCCAAAGCACCTACGACTACTTCAAGAACATTCACGCCCGAAACAGCTACAACAATGCGGGCGCCAAAATCAAGAGCTACGTTCACTTCGACGACACCCCCGGCGACGGCAAAGGCTATGAGAATGCCTACTGGAATGGCTCGGTAATGACCTATGGCGACGGCTACACTCGCTTCGACCCATTGACCTCGCTCGACGTTGCGGCCCACGAAATCGGCCACGCTATATGCTCCAGCACTGCTAATCTCACGTATTCGTACGAGTCGGGTGCGCTGAACGAGGGCTTCTCCGACATCTGGGGAGCGGCCGTGGAGTATTACAAAGACCCTAATAAAGCCACTTGGCTCATCGGGGAGGATATCGACAAAGTGCGGCCTTCACTGCGCTCGATGAGTAACCCCAACGCCGAAAGTCAGCCCGACACTTATAAAGGCACTTATTGGTACGCCGGCAGCGGCGACAACGGCGGCGTACACACCAATAGCGGCGTGCTTAACCACTGGTTTTATCGGTTGGTCGTGGGCGGCAGCGGCACCAATGACATAGGCAGCAGCTTCAGCGTAACGGGTATCGGTATTGATGCGGCGGCCAAAATCGCGTATCGTACGGAGAGCGTATACCTCACGGCATCAAGCAACTACGCAGCGGCTCGTACCTATTCTATTCAGTCGGCTACTGACTTGTATGGAGCAGGCTCGGCCCAGGTAATTGCGACCACCAATGCTTGGTATGCGGTGGGTGTAGGCGCTGCGTACAGCGGCGGCACTACTCCGCCCCCAACCACCGGCGTAACGTATTGCGCTTCTAATGGCACAAACAACGCATACGAGTGGATTGATTTGGTCAACTTGGGTACCATCAACCGTACTTCCGCCAAAGAAACCGGTGGATATTACAATGGCACGGCCCTAAGCACCAGCGTAGCAGCGGGCTCTTCGCAAACCATCCGCTTTAGCGCAGGTTTCGCTTCTACGGCGTACACCGAATACTGGAAAGTGTATATCGACTGGAACAAGGACGGTGACTTTATAGATGCCGGTGAAACAGTAGTGAGTGGTACTTCCGCCAGCGCGGCTACCCTCAGCGCCACTTTCACGGTGCCCACCACGGCCCGTAGCGGCAGCACCCGCATGCGGGTTTCGCTGAGCGACGCGGCTCAAACTAGCTGCAGCAGCTTTACATATGGCGAAGTAGAAGACTACACCATCAACGTGACGGGCGGCGCCGCCCTCACCAGCAACGTAGTAGCCAGCAGCAATGTAAGCAGCAGCGCCACGCTCGGCAGCGACAATCTGGTAGGCACTGAAGTCGGTATCTATCCGAATCCGGCTACCGATGTGCTGCGCGTGACCTTGCCAAATAACGCCTCAGCCGTATCGGTGCAGGTGGCAGATATGCAGGGCCGGAGCATCAAGGGCACTCAACTTACCAGCAACGGCGAGCTGAACGTGACGCATCTAGCCAAAGGCATGTACATGCTCAGCGTCAGCGACGGGCAGAAAACCTTCCGCCAGCGTTTTGTGAAGCAATAAGCTTTGGAACAGGGCAAAAAGCCCCCAGAACTACAAAAGGCCCGTCGCACGACGGGCCTTTTGTAGTTCTGGGGGCTTTTTTTAGGCTATCCTACTTAATGGAGTACTCAATCTTCAGCTCCACGGTGCCGTAGCCATCATTCTTTTTGGTGTTGCCGCGCAGGCTGACATCATCCAGGTTGTCGGTGCTGGTGAAGTTGTAAACGGCCTCGGCAGTAGCGCTGAAGTCGCGGGAAAGGCGGAACGTAAGGCCGACGCCCACGGGCGCAATCACGGCTATGTTGGGGTAGCCGGTGCTTTCGGGGGCCAGATACACCTGGTTGTTTACGGGGCGGCCGCTGCCAATGTAGGTCTTCGGATTATACATCGCCAGCCCTAAACCGGCTTTCACATACGGCTTAATAATGGCCGCCGGGCCACGGGGAGCGGCAAACTGCGACTCGTCGCCTAACAGCTCGTAGCGCAGAAAAGTGGTCAGCGCCCCGTTGCGGCCCCGGAAAGCCAGATTACGCTCGGGCAGCTGGTCGGTGGCTCCAATCTGAAAGTACGACACCTCGCCCCCGACTTGCAGGCGCGGACGCAGCAGATACAGGCCGCCCAAGCTGATGCTCGGCCCCGGCAGGTTTTGCGACCATTTACCTAGGTCGCCGGTGTAGAGGGCCACGCCTCCGCCCACCGTCACACGGAATGGACCACGATAATAAGGACGAGCTTGGTTGCTAAAATAGCGCTGGCGTTGGCCGGGCCCCTGAGCAGCGGCGGTGTAAGAAGAAGCTAAAGACCAGAACAGCAAAGAGCTGAGTAGAAGCAAACGAAGTTTCACAGGCAAAGACTTAGTTGAAAGTAGCCGCCACTTACGCGGTTAACTACCAGTTCGTTGCCTAACGTCGTTTGCCCCTGCTTTATTTGAACTTGCCTGTGGGGTCGGGTTGCTTGGCCAACAGCTCGCCAATAAAGCCGAAGTCGAAGCTGGCCATATTTAGGCTCTGGCCCTTGTGAACCGCCTCCCAGGCCTTGGTATAGTCTTCCTGGAAATAATAGCCCCGCGCCATCTGCTGCCACGCCACCCCATTGTTTGGGTCAGCAGTGATGGCTTTTTGCAGGAATTCCATGCCAGTATTCAGGTCTTTTTTCTTTTTGGATTGCTCATAGCGAATCAGGTAGCTGGCGCCTAAGTCGCTGAGCGTGTTACCATCGGTGGGGTTAATTGCCAAGGCTTGTGTGAGCAGCTTAATCGACTCATCGGGCGTTGGGTTGCGGCTGGCCACCACGCCCAAACCGCGGTAGGCATCGGCGTTTTTCTGATCGAGCAGCCACGCCAGGTTGAAGCGGTACATAGCCGTGTCAGGCTGGTTTTCGCTTAAGTACTCATAGCCTTTGGTGGAGAAAAACTTGCTGGCCTCGGCGCGCGAAGGGAAGTTGCGGTCGATATCAGCCAGGAAATTCGGCCCGACTACCTGCTCGGCCTGGGCCGTGGTGATGCCACCAAACAACGGCAGCAGGCGGTTAGCCTTGCTAATGGAAGCCGTGGCGGCCGAAGCTTTTTCCTTTTTGTTTTTGCGCTGTGCCAAAGTAGGCGTGGCACCAAAAGCCAGCAGCGCCGCCAGCACCAGAATATTTTTCATGCAACAGGGTAGATAGAGAAACGCTTAAAATTGCCCCCCAGCATCAAGCTGCCAGTTGAGCTTTCGTACAAATATAACGCCCTCAGCCCAAGGATAGTCTATGCATGCTGAGGTTGCTGACGGGAGATGCAAACTGAGGTTAGTACACGTTGGTAGAGCTATGATACTGTCTGGGGGCTTTTTTGAAGGCCCGACACACGCCGACAAACCAGTTGGCAGCTCCACGAGTATATGCGGGCTGATCAGCAAGTATTCTGCTACAGAAGTGCCCGCTACATATTCCCTTCCGATGTCTGTTTCCCGCTTGCTGGCGCTGCCAGCCCTGCTTGTGTTGCTGCTCTTGATAGTTGGCACCAACGAATACGCCGTGGCTCGTCCCAGCCGCCGCACCCAGGATATTGCTTATGTAGCCGCCACTGCTACTGACTTCAGTGCCGAGCGCCACCGCCTCGACGTGTATACCCCGCGGCGTAAGGCAGCGGCCAGCCATCCGGTAGTCGTCTTTATTCACGGCGGCAACTGGGACAGCGGCAGCAAGAATATTTACACCTTCATCGGGCGGCGGCTGGCCAAGCAGGGCGTAGTAGCCGTCATTATCAACTACCGCCTTTCGCCCGATGTGCAGGTGCCGGCTATGGCCGAAGACTGCGCCCGCGCCGTGCACTGGACCCAGCAGCACATTGCAGAGTACGGCGGCGACCCCCAGCGTATTTTTCTCATGGGACACTCAGCCGGGGCTGGGTTAGCAGCCCTGATTGCCACTGACAACCACTACTTTTCCCGGCTGGGTTTGCTCCAAAATTCCGTGCGTGGCGTCATCCTCGACGACCCTGCCGGCCTCGATATGTACGACTATCTACTCAAGAAGCAATATGCCGGTGACGAGCAGTACCTCACCGCCTTTGGCCGCGACCCACAGGGCTGGAAAGCAGTATCAGCGCTGTATCATCTCACGGCGGCCAGCCCGCCCTTCCTCACATTTGTGGGGGCAAAACCTACCCGTCCATTGCGAGCAGCAGCCAGAAGTTCAGGAGTCGCCTGAAGGAGCTTGGCGTGTCGCCTCAATTTATGGTGCTTCCTGGTAAACAGCACATTCCTATGGTGTTACAACTGTATTGGCAGCACAACGTAATTTATCGGCAGTTGCTGCCGTTTATAAGCAAATCCAGCCGATAAATGAGGTTAGGTAAGAGCGCTGGCTTTTAGTCCGACTTAAAAAAAGTCATAAAAAAATTAGCTGGAAAGTAATTAAAAATTAAGCAGTAACGTAAAGGGGTATTTCCAGATTTTTAAGATGCTATAAGCCTCTTTATCGTTATAAATCAGGTAGATGAAAAATAAGGAACAGGTGCTTGCCTCATCTGGGGAATTGAACCGGATGCGGATTTTGAGCCGCTACACGCTTCTACGTACTCTACCTGAGAACTTACTTGATGATTTAGTTTGTCTGACGGCCGCCTTATTCGATGTGCCGGTAGTGCTGGTATCATTCGCTGCGGCTGAAACGGAGGAGCAAGCGGCTACTTATGAGGCATTTGGCTGGGATGCCAGTGGAGAAGAGGACTTCGGCACCGTGGCCATACGACGGAGCGAAACCGCTTTACTCGAAGAAATGGCCCCCAAGCCTCTGGAACTGGCCAACCCATTCGTGACTCGCGCCCTCAACTTCCGGTTTTATGCCGCCACCGCTCTCAAGGGCGCCAACGGGCAAAACCTGGGAAACTTATGTGTGGTAGGCCGCCGGCCCCGCACGTTTTCGCCTACTGAGCGCGATGTACTGAGCAGAATGTCGGCCCTCATCATCCGCCTCCTTGATCTGCGCCGGGTGATAGGCCGCGAGGGTGCCGCGCTGGCGAGCATGTGGAATGCTATCTATGCCGCTAGCACTGATTCTTTGCACCGCATTCTAGCCCTCACGGATCGGCTAAAGCAGCAGGAAGACCTGGAAACCATCACGGCCGTTATTCAGCGGAAGCTCATCTGTAAAGATGCCAACCTGATAGCGGGCATTGCTGATCAGCACATCAGCGGCTTATTGGAAAACCAGTAACCGGCCTTAGGCAAACATCTGCTTACTAAATGTTGTGGGCCTAGGCCATGACGCGTTGCGGTTTTTGGGCATATTCAGCCGAAGCCAGCACCTCTGCAATATGGGCCTGTGCCCGCAGTAGCTCCTCCGCGTAAGGTTCATAGAGTACCCGCTGGGGTGGCCCATCGGGCAGTAGCTCCGCATCCCAAAGGCCAGACTGATGCCAGTTGTCCTGAAAATCCCAGTCGGGCCGGTCGATGATAGGGTAGAGGCAAACGCCCCACAAAGGCACCCCCTGACGCAAAGCTATGGCGCACTCCCGAGCAATATGCTGCATCCAGAGTGGCCGGTCGATGCCGGGATGACTGGTTTCGGTGAGTACTACAGGGCGCTGGTAGCGCTGGTAGGCCATTTGCAGCAGCGCACTTAGCGGCTTCCAGCGCGGGTCAAGCGGCGAATCGTTCCACCCAAGTGTTTGGTGCGGTTCCAGCTGCCATTGGTTGTCGTAGTAAAAGTTAAAGCCGAGAATATCCAGAAAATCGGGGGAGCCACCCAGCTCCGGGCACAGCCTGCCCGCCAGCATATCTACCGACTGAAACTGATTGATAGTAAACTCAGTGGTCCGGTTTCGCTCCGTGCGGTTGGCACCGAGGCGGGGTACCACATTAATCATGGGCTCCGTGGTGAGAATACGAATGCCAGGGTCTGCCTCGCGCAGGGCCGCCGTGCCTTCGATGTAGGCCCGCATCAGCCCCCGCTTAACTTCCCAGCCCTGACCCACGCAATACGGAGACGTACCACGCACATCACCGCCCAACCACGACATAAAGCTGACCTCGTTGATGGGCGTCACGATGAGCACATCATCAGGTCTATGGCTGCGGTAAAACTCCACAAAGGCACGACACAGCGCCGCGAAGCGCCGGGCAAACATGGGGTGCAGAGGCGTCAGATCGTCGGGGTAGCCGAAGTGGCAGAGGTCCCACACCTGTTGCACGCCGTGGCGCTGCCCGGTAGCCAGCATCGAGGCCACCGTGCTCCAGTCATAGTGGTAGGGCGTGCGCTCTACCTGGCTCCACCGGATACCTTCCCGCACCGTGCGAATGCCGAATGGATTCAGCGCCTGATAATCTTCATCCAGCTTCTGAAAGTGACCGGTAAGATGCAGGAAATCAACGCGGTGCCCGAAAGCGTTAAGCTGGTCAGTGCATTCATAGCCACCCATCCAGAACGATTGAAATGGGTTCTGGGGGCATTTTTGTGTAAGTGGTGCATAGGTGCCTAGTGGTTAGGACGAGGCAAGTGGGGGCTTTTTGTTACCCGAGCCACCACTTAAACCGATGCTTTGTGAGCAACGTCGGTAATAGATTTAGCCTCAATAAAACTTTGCTTAAAATCAGGGTGCTTTGCCTTAATGCTCTCCTGGAGTTGCCCAAAAGCTTTTCTCGCCTCCGCAGTTGCCGACCAAAGCGACTATGCCCGCCGCCAGCATTGCCGGGCTGCCGGTGAAGGAGGCCGCCACGAATTCCGCGGTGGCAGTTTTCGATTCAGCGTTGTTGCCCACAGGAAAGCAAAAGACAAATAAGTTCACAGCTACGCAGACTAAGGCGCAGAGGTTGGTAAGAAGAAGAGGAGCAGCGTTTATAGCAGCCAGCACGTAGGCGGGCAGCAGCCTGTCCGCTGGTTTAAAAAGCCCCCCAGACGCCTGAAACCGTAGTAAGCGCAACTATTGGCTGAACATTCTGCTTTTCTCCGACTTTTACGGCGCTGGCCACCTTATTTCTGGTCCCGACTGCTTACTTCCAACCTATGCCTCAACTCGACTCAGCAAAGCCGCCTACTCTTCGTCGCGACTTAGGACTGGTGCAAGCCACCGCCCTGAACATGATTGATATGGTGGGCATTGGGCCGTTCGTGGTGCTGCCGCTGGTCATGCACCTGATGGGGCCTTACTTCCTGCTGGCCTGGATGGTGGGCGCGGCTTTGGCAGTGGTCGATGGCATGGTGTGGGCCGAGCTGGGCGCCGCCTACCCTGAGGCCGGGGGCAGCTACCGCTTTCTCAAGCTGGCTTATGGCGAGGCTAAGTGGGGCCGACTGATGTCGTTTTTGTATGTGTGGCAAACGCTGGTGCAGGCGCCGCTGGTGGTGGCGTCGGGGGCTATCGGCTTTGCCCAATACTTCGGCTATCTGGTGCCGCTCACCGAATGGTGGCAGCCCAAGCTGGTGAGCGGGGTGGTGGTGCTGGCGCTCATTGTGCTGCTCTACCGCCGCATTGATGATATTGGACGGCTGGGCGTGCTGCTGTGGGTAGGCGTGCTGGGCCTCATGGGCTGGCTGATATTTGGGGGCGTCACGCACTCAACCCATAACGTGGCCTGGCTCCCCATGGGGGCATTTCGGACGTGCCGGGCTTGCTGTTTTCGGTGGCTTTGGGACAGGCAGCGGTCAAAACCATCTACAGCTACCTGGGCTACTACAACGTGTGTCATCTGGGGGGCGAAATCCGCAATCCGGAGCGCGTTATTCCGCGCAGCATCTTCCTGAGCATCTTAGGAATAGCGGCCTTGTACCTGCTTCTGAACTGGAGCGTGGGCACGGTCATTCCCTGGCAGCAGGCCCAGCACTCCGAGTTCATCGTGAGCACCTTCGTCGAAACGATTTATGGCAGCACCGCCGCCAAGCTGGCTACGGCCTTGGTGCTGTGGGTGGCGTTTGCGTCGTTGTTTGCCGTGCTGCTGGGTTACTCCCGCATCCCGTATGCCGCCGCCGCCGATGGCGAGTTTCTGCCATTGTTTGCCAAAGTTCACCCTACCAAGCAGTTCCCGCACGTCTCCTTGCTGATACTGGGCGGCGTAGGCTTCGTGTTTAGCCTGTTGTTTCGGCTGGGCGAGGTCATCACAGCCATACTGGCCATGCGTATTCTGATCCAATTTGTGGGGCAAGGAGTGGGCCTGATGCTGCTTCGCCGGCGCCGGGGCACGGCTCATCTGCCTTTCCGAATGCCCTTGTATCCCTTGCCGGTGTTGTTGGCCATAGCCGTTTGGCTGCTGATTTTCTGGAGCACCGGCCCGGCGTTTATGCTTTCGGGCCTGACGGTGATTGGGGCCGGTGTGGTCGTGTTTTTGCTCTGGAGTCGGCGCTTAGGAAGGTGGCCGTTTGAGCAGTAAATAACCCCGACTAAGCGTAGATAACCACGCCACGCTTTGCCGCACATGAAGCTTTTTATCCTGTTTTTTACTTTATCGTTAGCCGCCTCCGCCACATACGGGCAAGCACTCGCGCCCGACCGATTGCTATGGAGTTCCACCCGCCGCCTCCAAGCCTCCGACTTTCATATCATTGCCAAGCCTGGTACCGGTGGTCAGGCTCAATACCAGTACGATTACAATGGTCATCCTACCCAGTTTATGGGAAAGCGAGGCAATAATCAGCTAGTTCGAAATATGCTGCTATGCTCGGCCTCCAGCATTGATACGACTGGCAACGTGACTGATTTCCTGCGCTTTGAACAAACTTTGTTCGATATTCAGGAGGTGTATATCCGTCGGTTGCGTCAGACAGTTCGAGTTAGTGCGTTTCGTTCGCTTATGGTCGGCAACCAAAAGCTGAAAGCCGAGGAAGATAAATTGACGGTTGAAGCCGCCAAGCGCCGAATTGCCTATGGTGAGCAAACCAACTACGGCACATTACCGGACAAGCAAATAGAATGGGAAGCCACTATCCAAAGTGAGTTGGCTGCTTTAAGTGACTTCAGCGCTGAATAGATCTTATAATTTTACATAAAAAGCCCCCAGACCAAGTCTGGGGGCTTTTTTGCATTAGTTGAGAATACATTAGCCGCGCCGTAGCACCTGCGCTGCTTCCTTGGCGAAGTAGGTCAGGATGGCGTCGGCGCCGGCGCGCTTGATGCTGAGCAGAACTTCCATCATCGTCCGCTCACCATCGACCCAACCGTTTTGGGCCGCGGCTTTCACCATAGCGTACTCCCCCGATACGTTGTAAGCCGTAACGGGCAAGGTGGTGGCATTGCGCACTTCCCGGATGATATCGAGGTAGCTCAGGGCAGGCTTAATCATCACCATATCAGCGCTTTCCTGCTCGTCGAGGGCCAGCTCGCGCAGGGCTTCGCGGCGGTTGGCGGGGTTCATCTGATAAGTTTTTTTATCGCCTTTTTTGGGCGCCGAGCCCAAAGCATCGCGGAAGGGGCCGTAGAAAGCCGAGGCGTACTTAGCCGTGTAGCTCATAATGCTCACATGCGAGAATGCGTTGCGGTCGAGCACATCGCGGATGAAGGCCACGCGGCCATCCATCATATCCGATGGACCGATGATGTCGGCGCCGGCCCGGGCCTGAGCCAGCGCCATTTGGCCCAACACTTCCAGCGAGGCATCATTCATAATCTCACCACTTTCGGCATCCACAATGCCGTCGTGGCCATCGGAGCTGTACGGGTCCATGGCCACATCAGTCATAAGTACCACTTCCGGGAAATGGCGCTTAATTTCCGCTACCGTGCGCAGGTAAAGGCCTTCAGGGTTAGCGCTTTCGCGGGCCAAGCGGTCTTTTAGCTCCTCGTTGATCTGGGGAAACGGCGCGAAAGATTTAATGCCAAGCTCTACACAGGCGCCAATCTCGTCGATGATACGGTCGGCGGAGTAGCGGAAAATGCCCGGCATGGATTTCACCTCTACCAGTTGGTTCTGGCCTTCGGTGAGGAAAATAGGATAGATAAAATCGTGGGTGGTGAGGTTGGTTTCCTGCACCATATTGCGAATGACTTCAGACTTGCGGTTGCGCCGGGGGCGGTGCGTGGGAATAAGCGCCATAGGTTGTTTTTAGTAATAGGACGAGGTAGAACAACTCGCGCAAAGGTAAGGTTGCGGCCGCGCCCGAATCCGGTTGGGCTTTCTTATTGAAGATGGAAAAGCAAGCGGACGCTTGGCTTAAAGATTGAAAAACTCCTGAAAGATTTCTGTCCAGGCATGTGGTCCGCCCATACCTAGGATCAAGAAGTAATATCCCAGCAATACAATCAGCGCCCCAACGCCCAGGCCCAGCCAGCCGCCCAGCAGCAAACCCGTTACCACACCGCCAACTACCAATATCCCACCCAGCACAAGGTTCAAGGCTTTTCGGTCAGTCGCAGTTTGATACGCCAACGCCGCTGAAGGCTTCTTCTTGAACTGCCCAATCGGTAACGCCGTTTGCGCCAGGCTCTTGGCCTTGACCGGCTTGGGCGTCAAGTGTTTGGTCTGGCGGGAAGCAGATGCTACGACTTTCAGCGCATGTGCCGCTCTGGTTTTGCTGGCTGCCGTTGTCACAGCGGAAGTACTGTCTGATAGTACACTGACGTAGGCTGCAGGCTCTGTTTGCGTGGTGGGCGGGTGAAAGGTAAAAGCTGCCTTCCCGCTCCGGCAGCCGACAAACGGTAACAACAAAAAAGCCCCCAGAGGTGCCAAAGTCTCAAACGCATGGGTCGAAGATGAAAAAATAAGCGGACTTCCCAGCCTTGGGAAGTCCGCTTACAGAGAGCCGAAAGAATGATTTAGAAGGCCAGCAGCACCGATTCGATGATGTCGCAGGCTTCGTGCAGCTGCTCCTCGGTGATAACCAGCGGGGGGCAAACCGGATGATGTCGCCGTGGGTGGGCTTGGCCAGCAGGCCGCGCTCCATCAGTGTCACGCACACATCCCAGGCGGTGCGCCCATCATCGGTGGGCTTGATAATCACGGCATTAAGCAATCCTTTGCCTCGTACCAGCTCTACCACGTCGGGGCGCTTTTGCTGTACCTGGCGCATCCGCTCCCGGAATATCTCGCCCAGCGCGCGCGCATTTTCCACCAGGTTTTCATCTTTGATTACATCCAGAGAAGCGCGCATGACAGCGCAGGCCAGCGGGTTGCCGCCAAAAGTGGAGCCGTGCTGCCCCGGCTGAATCGTGAGCATCACCGCATCCTGCGCCAGCACCGCCGACACAGGCATGGCACCGCCCGATAAGGCTTTGCCCAAAATCAGAATATCGGCGTGCACACCTTCGGCGTAACTGGCCAGCCACTCGCCCGTGCGACCCAGGCCGGTCTGAATTTCGTCGGCAATGAACAGGACATTATGGGCTTTGCACAGCGCTTGCGCCTTGGCCAGATATCCCTCAGACGGCACCACTACGCCGGCCTCACCCTGAATGGGCTCCACCATGAAAGCGCATACCTGATGATCCTTCACGGCTTCTTCCAGTGCCTCCAAGTCGTCGTAGGGTACTACCTCGTAGCCAGGATTGTAGGGACCAAAGCCGCCGGTGCTGTCGGGGTCGGTGCTGAAGGAGATGATGCCGGTGGTGCGGCCGTGGAAGTTGCGCTCGGCCACAATAATGCGGGCCTGATTGGGCGCAATGCCCTTTTCCTGGTAGCCCCATTTGCGCGCTAGCTTCAGGGCGGTTTCAACGGCCTCGGCCCCGGAGTTCATCAGCAAGGCTTTGTCGTAGTTGAACAGCTCGCACAGCTGCTTTTCAGCTAAGCCGAGCTGGTCATTGAAAAAAGCCCGGGAAGTAAGTGTCAGGCGCTGAGCCTGCTCTACCATTGCCCCAATAATGCGCGGGTGGCAATGACCCTGATTTACAGCCGAGTAGGCCGACAAAAAGTCGAGATACTGCTTGCCCTCCACATCCCAGAGGTGCACGCCCTCACCCCGGCTCAATACCACTGGCAGGGGGTGATAGTTGTGGGCGCCGTAGCGGTCTTCGAGCGCCATAAACTCCTGACTGCGATGGGCGGTGGTGGGGGTGGTTTCCATAAGCGAAGCAGAATGGGGTGGTATAAGCGAGAACAATTTCCAGACTCGAAATTACGCAAAAACGCCGGGAAGGGTGCTGGGGGCTTTTTCTGAAAGCTCGACCATAACAATGCATGCATTCACTACCGTACTGTTGATAATGCATTCATAATCAGATACCTGCTACTGTTTAGCTATAAGCTCGACCCTATTCTGTTAAATATGTCTTCTCTATCTTTCTCCCGCCGCCACCCGGTGCTGGCTATAGTGATAGGCTTGCTGCTGTTGCTGGTATTAGGTCTGGGCATCACTTATATAGCAACTGATAAAGGCAAAAAACTGCTGCCCACGCTGTCGAATGTTTCCATGCAGATGGGCAACATCACGCCTGATTCGTTGAAAGCCACGATGGTTGTAGAGCTGCGCAATAATGTGCCCGTCACGATGCGCGTGGACAGCTTCAGCTACATTACCCGCTTGGATGGCGAGCTGCTGGCGCACGGCTCAAACGATAAGCCTACCGTGGTGAAATCGCGGGGGATGAGTAAGCTGCAAGTGCCTGTGAATGTGGACTTGAGCAAAGTGGCTGATAAAGTGAAGGAGATACAGCAGGACTGCGTAGACGTGCAGATGACCACGATTCTTTACACACGGTTGCCCATAGTAGGACCTGAGCGCATCCCCGTGACGGTCAGCAAAAAGATATACATACCGAAGATGCCCAAGGTGGAAGTCGCCGACGTGGACATCACCGACATGGGTTTGAAGAATGGGGAGGCCACAGTGCGCCTGCGCATTACAAACTACAATCCGTTCCCGGTTACCATCAAGCGCGTCAACTACCGCTTCCGCGTCGGGGGCGACGACTTAGATGTGCGTGGAGTAGAAGAAAAAGACGTTTCCTTTCGCCAGAAAGGCACCGAAATCATGCCTATTCGGGTAACATTCGAACCCAAGAAGATGCCAAAAGTGGCTTTTAAAACCTTATTCAGAGCCGAAAAAACAGAATACAAACTGGACGGTAAAGTGGTGTTTGCGGCAGGCAAACAAAACCCCGAGGATGTCGATATGAACTTCTCCAGCACCGGCACCCTCAAGGATTTGAAGAATATTCCGAAGTAAAAAGCCCCCAGCCTTAGTAGTAGTGAAAGTCGGGGTGAGCCTGGGGCAGTAGCTTCTTGTCGATGACAATGCTCTTTACATCAAAATACAGGGCGGTTTCGGAGTTGATGTAATGGCCGGGGTCGGTGGTCAGCTCCCACTCCGTGATAAGTACCCGATGAGGCTTAACCCCGATAATGGGTTTAACTACTACATCCTCAATGCCTTTCGACCAAGCTGACTGTAATTGTGCCTCGCGGGCCAGAAGCTGCTGGTCGTACGCGGGGGCGCTGAATAGTAGTTCCTGCCAGGCCCGGCGAGGTATGCCTATCCAGCTAAATGCCCCGATGTATACCACTGGTCCCCAGCGCAATAACCAGTTGGGTAATTGCCAGGATACCGAACGCGCGTGGTAAGCCAGCCCGGCCCAGATAACTAACAAACCAGCCGGAAACAGAAACAGCAGCAAGCCATTGATGGCACGGTCTGGCGGCATCTGCTTCATCACGCCAATAAATAAGAGCATGCTCAGCCCGTAGCTTACCAACATAAAAAAAGCCCCCAGTACCACGGCAGCCGGATAGTATTGCTCAGCCAGCCGCGCTGCTGCCAATAATAGGCCGTGGGCAGCCAGAGCAGTGTAGGTAGCAGCAGCTTGAAAGCCAAGCCTCGCCGCACCAGCAAGCGAAACATAGCACTCGGAGTATCCGGTACAGCTGAAAGGAACTGCCAAACCAGGTTTTCGCGGTTAGGATCTTTAGCGTACCCTTCAAACTGCATTCTCACATAGTTGCCAGGAGCTATCACGGTGATTATGGCCACCACCAAAGTCAGCAGTAATATGGTGCTCCACCACCGCACTTGGGGCCATTGCCGACGGTACCCATTCACGGCTAACAGCAGCGTCAGACCCAGTAGCAAATGCAGCATTGTCATTTCATTAGCCGCTGTGGCCGTTATCGCGCAGATGACAGCTGCTACCTGCCAGCCACCGCGGCTCCACGCCTTAGTCGTCTGTCGGGCACGTTCGGAGGCAATTAACACGAGCAGCAGTGTGAGCCCGGCAATATGGTAGACTATAGACCCCGTAAACCAGTAGATGGCCGAATACGGGTCAGGAATCATGTGCAAATAAAACAGCAGGAAGATGCCCGCAGCCAGCGCCGCTTGCGTGCGGGGTATTTGCTGCTGACTAAGCGTGCGCAAGCCCAGGTAAATGGTACCCAATGTGGCCAGCAAGGTGAGGGCAGGAGTCCAGCGAAACCCATCGTACCACCCGTAAACGAGCGGGTTGGCCGCGGTGACAAATAGCGAAGAAGAGAACCGGCCAGTCCAGCGCAGATACAGTTCAATCTGCTGGGCCCAGAGTCCGGTAGCGCGCACATTGGCGGCGTTGTAATAATCATCCATAAAGGGATGATTGTAGTAGCTCAAAAGCAGGAAAGGAAGTACTGCCGCCACCGTTACCAGTACAAGGACGAGCAATGGCAGGTGCGAAAAGGGCCGGGAAGGGATGGCCATACGTAGGCTTTGGTATTGCTTGAAGCTGGTAGTGCAGGCGAGATGCTTGGCGCAAAACTCGGCAATCAAAGCGGGAAAGATACAACAAGCGAACCGTCGTACTTTTGCCCCTCAGCTTGTCACTAGCTCATGCCCGCAGCCCCACAACCCCTACATCCCGGCGACTTCTATTTCACGCCTGAAGGCTATATGGTGTTCACCGAGCAATACCATCTGCGGCGGGGCCACTGCTGCAAAAGCGGCTGCCGACACTGCCCGTGGAGCTTTGGTCGTGAGAAAAAAAAGCCCCCCAGCGGCTCCTTGGGCAGCTAACACGCTATTTTTCAGTGGGCCAGTTTGACGTTGTCGGACTTTTACCGATATTTGCGTCCCTTTTTCCAGTACTGAAACCTCTAAGTTCCTGATATCATGGCCCGAGTTTGTGATCTAACCGGCAAGCGTACCCGCGTAGGCAACAACGTGTCGCACGCCAACAACAAGACGAAGCGCAAGTTTTACCCCAACCTACAGAAGAAGCGCTTCTACATTCCCGAGGAAGATGCTTGGGTTACGTTGAAAGTAGCTACCAGCACTATCCGCACCATCAACAAGAATGGCATCATGGCCACCTTGAAGAAGGCGAAGGAAAAAGGCTTCATCGTTTACTAAAGATTTTTCGGCAGTTTTAGGAGCCGGAAGACGCGACGGGTGAACTACCCGGCCCAAGCGCAACGTTTGGGCGCTATTCGTAGTCTTTCTTTTACTATGCTCCTTTCCTTGCCGAAAAATGCCCCCGGCTGGTCCGTGTCGCTTGCGTAGCGATGCTGCTGGCGAGTTTTGCACCAGAGGTTAGCGCACAGCGCGCCGCTGGCTCCGACCGCCCTGCCGATTTTATGGACCCCGCCTTTCACCGGCAACGGAGAGAGCTGCTGCGACAAAAGCTGCCAGCTCGCTCCGTTGCCGTTTTGTTTGCCAGCCCCGTCCGCAACCGGGCCAACGATGTGGACTTTAAGTATCATCAGAACCCGGACCTTTTCTACCTCACCGGCTATGACGAGCCCGACGCTGTGCTCCTCTTATTCAAAGAGCCTCAGACGGTTGGGGGGCAAAGTGGCGTAACCGAAGCCCTGTATGTGCAGCCGCGCAACCCCAGGGCTGAGCAATGGACGGGTCGGCGCCTCGGCACTGAAGGCACCAAGCAGCAGCTAAAGATTCAATATGTAGCCGATAACAAAGAGTTTGCTGCCGCCAAACTACCCTGGAGCAGCTTCGAGCAAGTCATGTTCCTGGATCAGCCCCAAGACGCCCGTGATGATGCAGGCAACCCCGGCGATGTGTACAGCCTTATCCAAGCCTTCCGCCAAGGGGCAAATTTTCCCGCCGACTACAATCCAAGTCGGAGCGAAGCTTATGCGGTAATCCGCAAGTACGCTGGAACCCCAGGTGCGGCCAACTTGACGCCTTACCTGACCAATCTGACCCAAGAGCAGCCCCAGTTGGCTTCCGATCGCTACCTGCAAGCCTATTTGAAGGCCAGCACCGACGATGCCCGCAAGCAAGCAGTAGCTGCCTTGCCCACGTCGCGCCTCGACGGCTCTACTTTATCGGCGCTGCTGGATGAGATGCGGGAGGTGAAGACCGCGGAAGAGATAAAGCACCTGCGGCAAGCCATCCGCATCTCGGCAGTGGGCCAGCAGGAGGTTATGAAGGCTATGAAGCCGAACATGACCGAGATGGAAGTACAGGGCTTGCACGAATTTGTGTATAGAAAGTACGGTGCTGAATTCGAAGGCTACCCCAGCATTGTAGGCGCCGGCAACAACGCCTGCGTGCTGCATTACACCGTCAATGACAAGCCCCGCCTCGGCAACGACCTTGTGCTGATGGACTGCGGCGCTGAGTACCACGGCTACACCGCCGATGTAACCCGCACCATCCCGGCCACAGGTAAGTTTACCACGGAGCAGCGTCAGATTTATGAGCTGGTGTTAGCGGCCCAGCAAGCCGGCTTCGAGCAGTGCAAGCCCGGTAGCGCTTTCCGAGCCCCTGACGAGGCTGCCCGGAAGGTGGTTACGGAAGGATTGCTCAAACTAGGCATCATTAAAGACGCCAAAGAAGCTCGACAGTACTTCCCTCACGGCACCTCGCACTACCTGGGCCTCGATGTCCACGATCGGGGTACATATGGCCCTTTGCGCGCTGGCACCGTCATCACTGTCGAGCCCGGCATCTACATTCCCGAAAACAGCCCCTGCGACAAGAAGTGGTGGAATATCGGCGTGCGTATTGAAGATGACGTGCTGGTAACGGACAAAGGCTGGGAAAATCTGTCCAAAGAAGCCCCCCGCACCGTAGCCGAAATCGAAGCACTTATGGCTAAATCCAGCGCATTGGATGACTTTAAGCTTCCGGAGCTGAAATAGCCGCCTACTAAAGCGTAGAGGTGCGTTTACCACCTGCCAAAGTAAAAAGTAAGATTTACATTGTGCTGACCATTTGGTAATTCCGCAAAGGCTCGTACCTTTGCAGTCCTTAATCCAAAAACCCCCAGTCGAGATGGCTAAGAAAGGAAACCGGGTGCAGGTAATCCTGGAGTGCACCGAGCACAAGAACTCGGGCCAGCCAGGCACCTCGCGCTATATCACTACGAAGAATCGTAAGAACACTCCTGAGCGCATTGAATTGAAGAAATTCAACTCTGTGCTTAAGAAGATGACCGTTCACAAGGAAATCAAGTAAGCTGAGCAATGGCTAAGAAAGTAGTAGCAACCCTGAAAGTAGCGGGCGGAAAAGACTGGGCTAAAGTCATTCGTGCCGTGAAGTCGCCAAAAACTGGCGCTTACACCTTCCGTGAGGAAATGGTGCTCGTAGACAAAGTACAGGAGTATTTGGCCTCCGGGACTAAGTAATTCGGTGCCTTCGTGGCATTCCTGTAGTAAGTGAAGAAGTCCCGCCAGCAGTGGGACTTTTTTGCGTTGTAGCGCGAAGCTCCAGCTTTGCGCGTCGTTGCCCAATTAGTTTAGCTAGCTTGTGGTAACTATTTGCATGCAACGATACGCGAAGCTGGAGCTTCGCGCTACTTCCTCACCCATGGGACTTTTCGACTTTTTCAAAAAGGATAAAGAAAGCAAAGAGCAGCAGGAGTCGTTGGACAAAGGGCTGGAAAAGTCTAAAGCCAGCTTCTTCGACCAGCTCAGCAAAGCGGTTGTCGGCAAAAGCAAGGTAGACGAGGAGGTGCTCGACGACCTGGAAGGCGTACTGGTACACGCCGATGTGGGCATCGACACGACGGTTAAGGTAATTAAGCGCATTGAAGACCGCGTGGCCCGCGACAAGTTTGTGAGCACCAGCGAGCTGGACCGCATTCTGCGCGAGGAAATTGCCGAGCTGCTTTCCGAGAATAACTCCGGAAGCGCCGTCCTCGACCGCCCCGATACAGGTGCCTACACCGGCCCGTTCGTGATAATGGTGGTGGGTGTTAATGGCGTGGGCAAAACCACGACCATCGGCAAGCTGGCGCACCGCTTCCATTCAGCGGGCAAAAAAGTAGTGCTTGGTGCCGCCGATACCTTCCGTGCCGCCGCCGTGGATCAGCTCATAGTGTGGGGACAGCGCGTCGGCGTGCCCGTGATTTCACATGGCATGAACACCGACCCGGCTTCCGTTGCTTATGATGCCGTGCAGAAAGGTGTGGAAATGCAGGCCGACGTAGTCATAATTGATACGGCTGGCCGCCTGCATAACAAGGTGAACCTGATGAACGAGCTGAGCAAGATCAAGCGCGTGATGCAGAAGGTAATTCCCGATGCGCCCCACGAAGTGCTGCTGGTACTTGATGGCAGCACCGGCCAGAACGCCTTTCTGCAAGCCAAAGAATTTACCCGCGCCACAGAGGTATCTGCTTTGGCTATTACCAAGCTCGACGGCACGGCCAAGGGTGGCGTCGTTATCGGTATCTCCGACCAGTTTAATATTCCGGTACGCTATATCGGGGTGGGGGAGAAGATGACCGACTTGCAGCTGTTCGACCGACATACGTTTGTCAACTCGTTGTTTTCTAAGAAATAAGCTGAAGTACAAAAAAGCCCCCAAGATTATTCTTACATAATCTTGGGGGCTTTTTATGGTATAATTTGACTCTGCATAGCTAGCTCTATTGCTCTAACTCCACTTCGTAGAGTTGCACGTATCCTTCCTGTGCTACGAGGCGCCGGCGGGGAAAACGATCGAATATTCCGCTTTGACGCTGAGTATTAGTGGTGGTGAGATTTAAGATGAACCACGACCGTTGGTTAGGCTCCGGGCATATGCTGCTGGCAATTTTATAAGGATAGTAAGTTAATCCGAGTGGTACTTGAAAGTCGTAATAAAATGGGTATTGTCGAGCTAAGTGGTCATTGACAAATACATGCCCGCGAGTAGTAGAAGCCGGTAAGTACTTCTGAATCAGAAGCGCCTGTGAGAAGTAAGACGTTTCGCTCGATAGCAACATCGTGCGCACTGGCAATAAGGCCAGACTACCGGCCAGTGCCAGTGTTGTTAGAAGGGGGTAAAACGGAGTTCCGGTCTGAAACCACATCAAACTAACTTTTAATCTGGCTAGTAGAACCGATCCAGCAAAGTACAAGCCTAGTCCCCCGTACACCAGCGACATCAAATTGTGCATCCAAAGAGCCGCCACTAATAGAAGCACGCCAATCCAAACCCGGCCCCAGCCGCTGTTTACTACTTCCCGCAAGCCAAAGCCCGCTGCTATACACAGTGGCGGGAGCAGGGGTGTAGTCATGCGGGGTAGGAGTGTAATGGGAGTATACTGCACCAATGATGTGCTACCAAGCCAGTAGCAGGCCAGTGTAACCAGTAGCAAACCCAACCAGAACCCTGCTTCCGACGAAAGGCGCTTCCTGCACCAGCTGAGCGCGGCAACACCTGCCAGCAGAAACGCCGGAGCCAGACCTATCTCCACAAAAAATGCGATGGGCTGCCAGGTCAGACGCCCAAGCAGCTCATGTCGAAGGCCGTGCAAGTAGTTGCTGGACTTCATAAACTCATTTGTGCGCTCAATGAGGTGGATGCGGTAGAGGCTATCACCCGTTAAGGCATGATAGTACAGCAGATAGGCGGCGAGTAGCACGCCACCTAGGGCCACCGCAGTAAGCCAGAAACGGTAATTCTGTCGCCGGGCCATATCCCAAACCAGCACCACCAGGTAGAATGGAGCATAGTAGATAATGGTCTCTTTGCTAAGCAGCGCCGCGAAGTTGAACAAGGCAAAAAATGCCCCCAGACGACCTCGCGCCGCCCGGGTTGCCGTCCGGTATATAGGGCCGTGGCGGCTGCAAAGCCCCAGAGCATGAGCAGATTATCAGGGTAGAGATACCGCGCTAGATCGAGCGTGTAGTAATGCAGGCCCAGGAGTAGCATTGTTCCAACTGCTACCATTGGCTGGCGTCGGCGGAATAGAACCCAGGCTAAAACGGAGCAACCTATTGTCGCTAGTAGCGGCCAGAGGGTGGTGGTGTAAATGTTGATGCCAAATACCCAGTAAAGCAGGGCTACCGGAGCAAACACCAGGTAGCGTTCTTTTAAAGAATCAAGCAAGCCCCGTGGATCTGGGGTGGCGGGGAAGGTGCCAGTCTGGAGCTGATACGCGTAATGAGAATAGAAAAAATCGTCAATGTTATTTAGCCCTTCGTGTGCGAAAAGGAAGAACGCGAGGGTGAAGAAAATAACGAAGACAAGCGTGTAGGTGGGCAGGCGCTGAAGAATACTCGTAAAATTCATGAGCAAAATAAGGGCAGCGTAGCCAGTTCTGGCCGCTGTGACTTGTTGGAAGCCTAAAGGTTAAATTACCATATTATTCCCTGTTGGCAGGTTTGTTTTATCGACTGTACAGGTTTTCAGGGCTTTGTAATAATGATGCAAGCTAAGCATAGGTGATGGAGGGTTGGCGGCAGTAGTAGCAGCATTGCGGGCAAGCAGGATTTTATCTCGGTGCTACTGTCAATGGATGTCGGGGGAGCGGGAGGCGGAATGAACGTTCAGCCTAGGAAAAGGCGTTGGCTCATGCGTACCTTTGCGCTCCCATTTTCGCGACACGCGGCTGGGGGCCAATTTATTCAGGATTAGGCGCTTCGGCCTATTTCTGGCTTACCCAATTGACATGAAAGTAAAAGGCACTCGGGCCAATAAAGTAAACGTCATCACACTGGGCTGCTCCAAAAATGTAGTTGACTCGGAAGTACTTATGGGCCAACTCCGGGCCAATCAGTTCGATGTAACCCATGAGGCAGCTACAAGTGATGCCAACATTGTGATTATCAACACCTGCGGCTTTATCGACAACGCCAAGCAGGAAAGCATTGATACTATTCTGCGCTACGCCGACGAGAAGGAAGCGGGCCGTTTGGAAAAACTCTATGTGACGGGCTGCCTGTCGCAACGCTACAAGTCGGATCTGGAGGTTGAAATTCCGCAGGTAGACGCCTACTTCGGGACGCTGGAGCTGCCGCAACTGCTGAAGACGCTGGAGGCCGACTACAAGCACGAACTGGTGGGCGAGCGGCTGATTACCACGCCTTCACACTACGCTTACTTCAAGATTGCGGAAGGCTGCAACCGTCCGTGCTCGTTCTGCGCTATTCCGTTGATGCGCGGCAAGCACGTAGATCGGCCGATGGAGGATTTAGTGCGCGAAGCAAAGCGCCTGGCTTCCATGGGCACGAAGGAGCTTATTTTGATTGCCCAGGACCTGACGTATTATGGTTTGCAGGCTTATGGCGAGCGGAAGCTGGCCGATTTGCTGCGCAACCTCTCCGACGTGAATGGCATCGACTGGATTCGGCTGCAATACGCTTACCCTTCGCAGTTTCCGCTGGACGCGCTAGATGTAATGGCTGAGCGCTCGAATATTTGCAAGTACCTGGATATGCCCTTGCAGCATATTTCAGATAACATGCTCAAAACCATGCGCCGGGGTATCAGCAAGCGCCGCACCATAGAACTGGTGGATACCATGCGTCAGCGGGTGCCGGGCATTGCGCTGCGCACAACACTTATTGCCGGCCATCCGGGCGAAACGGAGCGGGATTTTGACGAGCTATATGACTTTGTAGAGCGTACGCGCTTCGACCGGTTGGGCATCTTCACATATTCGCATGAGGATAACACGCATGCTTATTCGTTGGCTGACGATGTGCCCGCCGAACTAAAGCAGGAGCGCGCCGACCAGATTATGGAGCTGCAACAAGGCATATCCATGGAGCTGAACGAGCAGAAAGTGGGGCAGACTTATAAGGTACTGTTTGACCGCAAGGAGAGCGGCTACTTCGTGGGTCGCACCGAGTTCGACTCGCCCGAAGTAGACAATGAGGTGTTGGTAGCAGCTACTCCTGATACCCACGTTCGCCTAGGTGATTTTGCACCGGTGCTGATCCACGATGCCTCGGATTTTGATCTGTACGGTACTCTAGTGCGCTAAAATAGGCCGCTAACCCACAAAAAGCCCCCCAGAAATACTCTGGGGGCTTTTTTGTGGGTTTATAGAAGCGACGGTCAGGCGCTACTGAAAAAGCATCCGCAGTAGGCCGGCTCGGTTCAGGCTACTTCTCTCCTGCCACCGTTGCCGGCGCCAAAATAGGTTCGGCCGCCGATGGAATGGGCGTAGCCGTGCGCGATTTGCCTTTTAATCGCAGGAATGGCATTTCGAAGAAACGGTAGCTTACCCAGGCCATTGCGGCGCTTATAAGTAAAGCCAGGGCAGAATACACAAACACGAAGCCCAGATCTTCCGGGCCGGGCCAGAAGCGGCGTACGCCTATCAGGGCTATTTGCAGACCGATAGGGTGGAGGCAGTAAAAGCCGTACGTGTAGGTGCCCCAGTAGGTAAGGAAGCGGTTGCGGCTCATTTTATAGAAGGACTCTGTAGCATAGTTCTGCTCCAAAATCACAAACACGAAAAACAGGCCCAGCACTACCCGGCGCCCGGTCAGTAGCACGGTTCCGGTTAGCACGTGCTCCTGAGCCAGAATGAGCGCTACGCCTACCATGTAGCCCGTTACGATAGCCAGCCGCGGCCAGCTGCTCACCCAGGCCCGGAAGCTGGGGCGGTGGAAAGCCAGCCAGGCCGCGCCCCCGCCCATAACCAAGTCAGAGAGCACCGAAAAAGTGTGCTGGTAGAGCACGTCGCCATCGAAGCGGTTGAGGTAGCGAAAAGCCAGGCTGAAGACAATGAGCAGCACAAACAACGCAAGCCGGGCACGCCGAAACAGTAACAGCAGGAGCGGCCAGAATAAATAAAACTGCTCTTCAATAGCCACCGACCACAGCACGTTCAGATTGAATGCTGCCGCCTCCGAGCCATCAAAAAACACCGCCACATTAGCCAGAAAAGTGACGTACCACCAAGGATTTGCGAGCTCATTCCATTCCTGACCCATTTTGGCTTTCAGCACGGGCATCACCAGAAAGCCGAAGGCTACGCAAGCAAAATACAGCGGCCAGATGCGCACAATGCGGCGGCGGTAGAAGGCCGGGATATCGTAGCGCCCCCAGTTTTTCTCTTCCTCCAGCAACAGGTAGGTGATAAGGAAGCCCGACAGCACAAAGAAGAAATTGACGCCCACGTGGCCGGTGCTAAAGGCGTTCAGGCCGTAGCGGTACACCGCCGTAGACTGCACCTCCGGGCTGGGCAGGTTGATGAAGCTATGAATAAGGAAAACGGCGAGGCACGCCACCGTCCGTAAGCCGTCGAGGTTGGGAAAGTAAGGACGTGGAGCCATACCAGGATACTAGGAATAAAGTAGAGGAGGCTAATTTACGGAAGGCTGGATATAGCGTTGATATACTTTCGGGAATAAAACGGACCCTATTTGAGACGTTTTGTAGCCTGCGCTGGAAGCTCTGCGCAGACAACTCCGGAAATAGCCCGTTACTTTGTCGGGCTTCGCTGGTTAAACCAGCTTATCAGACTCTACTCATGCACGTGACCACCCTCCCGTACGCCGCTACCGGTGCCTTTTCTGCTTTAGTTACCGATTATTTAACCCAGCACGCGGCGCTGAAGCCTTTTTACCACCACTTCCCCACCCTGGAGGCCTTTGGGGGGCAAATTGAGGAAAAACAAGCCAGCTATTCAGCCGAGAGCAGGGCGCGACTGGTGGCTAGTGTGCAGGAGCAGTACCAGGGAACAAATTTGCCCCCCAGCGTGGCCGCTAACATAGCATTGCTGGCTCAGCCCACCACGTTCACCGTTACCACAGGGCATCAGCTCAACCTGTTTACGGGGCCGTTGTACTTCATTTACAAGATCATAACCACCGTCAAGCTGAGCCGGCAGCTGAAGGAAAAGTATCCGCAGCACGACTTTGTGCCCGTGTACTGGATGGCCACCGAAGACCACGACTTCGCCGAAATCAACCATTTTCAGCTGTTTGGTAAGCGCCACGAGTGGCAAACCGAAAAGGTAGGCGGTCCCGTTGGGCGGATGGCGGTGGATGGCTTGGAGGAGCAAGTGCTCAGTCAGTTATCGGCGGATGTGCCCGCGGCTTTTGCGGAAGCTTACCGGAAATCATCGACCCTGTCCGAAGCCACGCGTAGCCTGGTAACGGAGCTGTTCGGCGAGATGGGTCTGGTGTGTCTGGATGCTGACACGCCCGCGCTCAAGCAGGCATTGGTACCCGCGCTGGAACAGGAAATCAGTGCGCAGGCGTCGTTTAAGGCGGTGCAAGCCACGAATGAGCAGCTTACCAATGCTGGTTACAAGCCCCAGGTGTACGCCCGCCCGCTCAACCTGTTTTTCCTGACCGACGAAGGCCAGCGCGAGCGAATAGAGCCCGAAAGCGACGCTTTTGTGGTGCGCAACACGGAACTGCGCTACACGACGGAAGAGCTGTTGACTTTGGCTCGCCAGCAGCCCGAGTGCTTTAGCCCCAACGTGGTGCTGCGCCCGCTGTATCAGGAGCTGCTGCTGCCCAACCTGTGCTACATTGGCGGCGGCGCGGAAGTAGCCTATTGGTTTCAGCTCAAGCAGGTATTCGCCGATAATAAAGTCCCCTTCCCGATCCTTTTGCTGCGCAATTCGGGGTTGTATATAAGCAAGCCCAACGCGGGTAAACTGCGCAAGCTGGGCCTCACTGCCACCGACTTATTCCAGCCGCTGGCAGAGTTGAAAAAGCAGGTCGGCAGCACTGTAGGGCAGGAGGAAGTAAGTCTGAAAGCTCAGCAGGACGCAATGGGGGGCATTTTTAAGGAAATAACCGACCTCGCACAGCGCCTCGACCCCACGCTGGTAAAAACCGTGGCCGCCGAAGCGCAGAAGGCTGCGGCCGGCCTCAGCAACCTGGAAAAGCGCCTCATCAAAGCCGCCGAAAACAAGCACGAAATCGTCTTTAGCCAGCTTACAGCTGTAAAAGACAAGCTTTTCCCCAACGGCGACCTGCAAGAGCGCGTGGAGAACGTGCTCAGTATTGTCATCAATAACCCTGAGTTTCTGCAGCAGCTTCTGGATTCCTTCGAGCCACTGGCGCTGGAGTTCACGGTGCTGGAGGAAGAGTAGAGCCGGCTTAGCTACGATGTCTTTAGTCGCTTGCCCAGTTTGCTGGGGGCTTTTTGCTGAACTGTTTATGCTGAAAGCAGACATTCGTCGTAATTTTTTGGCTCGCCGCCGCGCGCTGTCTGAGGTTGAAGTGCAGCGGCGCAGCGAGGGGCTCGGCCAGCAGTTTTTTAGCCAGTTTCCGGTAGCTGACTGGCATTGGCTGCACTTATTTCTGCCGATCAGCAAGCAGCACGAGCCCGACACCTGGCTCTTCATCCGCCGAATATGGGACGAGTTTCCGCAGGTGCAGCTGGCCGTCCCCGTCACGCAGGCCGATGGGCAAACGCTGCGCCACTACCTGCTTATGCCTGATACCCAGCTGGCTACAAACCGATGGGGAATACCTGAGCCTGTAGAGGCGGAAGAAATGCCTCCCAGTGTGTTTGATGCCGTGTTGGTGCCGCTGCTGGCCTGCGACTTGGCGGGCCATCGGGTAGGGTATGGCAAGGGGTTCTACGACCGGTTTTTGGCGCAATGTCGGCCGGAGACGCAGCGGATTGGGTTGTCGTTGGAGCCGCTCATTCCCCAGATTACCGACGTAGATACCACCGATGAGCCGCTGACGGCTTGCATCACGCCCGAGCAGGTGTTTCGGTTTCGCTAAGGGCGAGGGGCCGCTGCGCTGTCCTGCGCAATTATTTCAACCCCCGTAATGCGGGCCTGACCCCAGGGGGCGATACTTATGTTGACCAGCAGGGGCTTGCGTGCTCCACGGCGCTCCAACTCCAGGCCGGTACCTTCGGGCACGTAGTAGCGCTCCAGGTTGTAGCGAATGCGCAGGTTGCGGCGCCAGCGGTCGGCTACCCAGCCGCGCAGCACCACTTGGTCGGCGGGTACGTCGGGTTTTTTAGCGTACACGCGTACTGCCTCGTAGGCCTCGCCGGCTGGCCGCAGCACCACATATACGGGGTCGCCCCGGCGCGGGTGCGGACCGGGCTCGCGCCATAAGCTGGTGGGCAGCTGACTGATAGAATAATTCAGGATAACGTAGTCGCCGTAAAGCAAATCGCGCGGGTCAATGGGCGTGGTGCGGAGCGTAATAACGCGGCCGTAAGCGGTGGTAGCGTAACCCGCCACTGCCACAGCCACAATAAATAGCACCTGCGCCAGAATCGTCAGCAGCAATAGTCGCCGCCGCCGCGCCAAGGGCACCTGATCTGATAAGAGCGAAAACATACGGTGCGATGATTAAAGGTGATTAGCGACTACTGGCGCGGGTATTGCGCCGCCGCAAATACCAGCTCAGGCCCAGCAGCAGCACGCCGCCAAGGAGGAAGAAAAGCGATTTATCCATGAAATCCCAGGTCAGCTTGAAGTACGCCGCCATTGTAGTCAGGATAAACAAAATGGTCCCCAGCGTTACGCGATCAGAGTTTTGCTCAGCTTGTGCCCGCCACAATACTGCTCCCGAGTACGCATACAGAACCACCAACGAAGCGACGGCCAAAGGCAAGCCACTCGGCAAATAAAAGCCCGGCAGCAGCAGCAGCCAATCGGTGGCGCTGCCCAGCCGGCCGCGGGTGCGCTTACCGGCCAACGACAGCGCCAACACTACCAGCAAGGCCGCAACGTAAGCCAGCAAGGGCGGCCGCAACATGCCAGCGTAGCTGCCTACTTCCCCATAAAGCGCCAAGCCCAGCATAAATATAAAAGCCGTAATCAGGGGCGGGCCTTGCAGCGCGCGGCCGGCGGGGCGGTCGGTTTGCCAGTCGCCGGCAGCGTAGATGAGCATAGCGGGCACAAAAAACCACGTGATTTTGGCGTGCAGATGCCCGATAAGTAAGCCCGCTTGCCAGAGCAGGCCGCTAGCCAAAACGCCCCCAGCAGTATATCGGGGCGGCGCCACCAGTAGTAGCCCAGCCCGCCAGCCGTCAGCACGGCCGCCGCGTAGCTGAAGGCGCCCAGCTGCCCCGTAGTATAGCCCTGCACCACGCCCCCAATCACTACCGTCAGCACAAACAGAAACCGGCTGCGGTACAAGTACGTCAGCAACGTGCCCGCCACAGCCCAGGCCACGAGCCCCGTTACGTCGTAGCCGATGAGCTGGTACATCTGCCCGGTCAGAATAATAGCTGCCCCAAACAGAATCAGGCCCAAGCCAACCAAGCCAATTCCCACCGAGCTATTGCCGCGGCGCAGAAAAAACTCACCGCTGGCGTAAGCGCCCAAAAAGGCCCCAGCAGCAGCCCAATCCGCAGCCACTCCGGCAAACCCTGCCAGTTGGCCGCTACTAAACTCAACGCACTCAGCCCGACCAGCAAACTGCCCAAGAGCGGCAACAAGCCGATAGCCCGCGCATCTTCCGGGTATAGCTCCAGCAACTGCCGATGCTGCTCAGGACTGATAATGCCCTTCTTTACCCAGTCCGGCCCGTCGGTTTCAAGAAGTTTGCGACTCATGGGTGGGGAAAGGTGAGGTAGTGAAATTGTGAAGTGGTGAAGGTAGGTAAGGAAGACAAGTTGATAAACATCACTCACCACTTCACAATTTCACTACCTCACCTTTCCGGGCTCGCGTCATTTCGCGCTTGCCGGGCGGGCCGGGTATTTTCTCTACTATCCAGCCTGCCGCTTTCAAACTGCGCCGAAAGCTGCCTTTGGCGCAATAGCTCACCAAAATGCCCCCCGGCGCGGTGGCCGCGAATAATTGGCTGAATACGGCTTCGGTCCACATATCGGGTTGCTTTTCGGGGGCAAATGCATCGAAGTAAACAACGTCGTAGTAGTCTGTGGGCAACTGAAAATTCTGCAAGGCCGCGTGGAGCTTTCGCAGTGTAAAACGCGGCGTAAGTTGCACTGCTTCATTCCAGGGCGCGGCATGCAGGCGGTAGTGAAACTCCTGTAGCTCAGGGTTTAGAATGTAGCGCTCCACGCCCAGCGCCGCAATAACGGAAGCGGATAGCGGATATTTTTCCAGTGTATCGTAGAGGATGGGCTGGGGCTCAAGTAGGCTGCGCTGCAACGTGAGCAGCGCATTCAGGCCGGTGCCAAAGCCGATTTCCAGCACCCGAATTTGCCCCCCAGAAGCCGCCAGAGCCGGCTCCAGGCCCGCCGTCAGGTACACGTGCTGCGCCTCCTGCACGGCACCGTGAGTAGAATGGTAGTGCTCATTCAGCGCCGGCACGTACAGAGTGCTGGAGCCATCTTGCGTCACCCGGACTTCTAGTTGCATAGTATGTTTGTTTAGTTAGAACGTCATGCAGGGCGGAGCATCTCGCGTGCTGATGTTACCATAGTATTCTAACGGCGCGAGCGAGATGCTTCGCTGCGCTCTGCATGACAAAACCTATTTACTTTCGCAAACATGGCCCGCGTAAAAGTAGCCTTACCCGACGCATTCCCGCTCACCGTGCAGATTCCGGTGCGCATCACCGACCTCAACTACGGTGCCCACCTCGGCAACGATGCTCTGCTCAGCATTTTGCACGAAGCCCGCGTGCAGTTCCTACAGCATTGCCAACTACCCGAATTCGACCCCGCTACCAAAATCGGCCTAATCATGGCCGACGTGGCCATAGAGTACAAAGGCGAAGGCTTCCACGGCGACGTGCTCCACATTCAGCTGGCCGCCACCGACCTGCACCGCTACGGCTTCGATGTGGTGTATTGGGTGAAAAACCAGGATGGTCGCGAAATCGCTCGGGCCAAAACGGGCATGCTGTGCTTCGACTATAATACCCGTAAACTGCGCAATTTGTCCCCCGAGATGGAAGCCCAGCTTAGTCTGCCCAGCGCATAATAATTATCTTTAACTATTAACCCTATCCATTCTCTTATGCATTGCTGCGTGCAGATACTTAGGCGATTAAGTTTATTGGTGAGCTTGGTTTTGATAACTGCATGGTCGGCGGTGGCGCAGGGTTCTACGTCAACAAAGCCTATTTTAGAAAGCCAGTATAATGAGTGTACGAAAGCATACACTTATGTGGAAAACATGCCCACGTATCTAGGAGGCAATACAAAAAATTTAATCTCAGACTTAGCTCGTGAATTTCAGGTAGCTAGCACGAAAGCTGGTTGTTCGCCCCCATCTCCTGTTTTTGTGAGGTTTACTGTTGACTCCAATGGTGCTATCTGTAATGTTGCTAGCGTTAATAACTCAGAAAACACTCCACACCCAAAGCTATCGGCGGCGTGCGAAGCTGCTCTGGTAGCAGCAGCCAATAAACTGCCTCGTTTCAAACCGGGCATGCAAAATGGGCGACGCGTAGCGGTTAGCTACACATTGAAGCTGGCATCAGCTCAATAACAGGCACAGAAGTCTATATTCTGGAACCCAAGCGCCTGTTACGTTGTATCTTTGCCCTATGATATCCTTGCCCGTACTTACCAAGCGCGACATCCGCAAACTCACCCCCGACGAGCTCAAAACCTTTATGGTGGAGCACGGCGAGAAGCCTTTTCGTGCCAAGCAGGTGCTGGAGTGGCTCTGGAAAAATACGGCTTCCTCGTTTGAGGAGATGAACAATATCAGCTTGACTACCCGCGAGCTGCTGGCCCAGCACTTTGTTATCAATGGCGTGACGGTGCAAAATCAGCAGCTCAGCAACGACGGCACTATCAAGTCGGCGTTTCGCCTGCACGATGGCAACATTGTGGAGGGCGTGCTTATTCCGCACGACACGCGCATGACGGCCTGCATCAGCTCGCAGGTGGGCTGCTCGCTGACCTGTAAGTTTTGCGCCACGGGCTACATGGAGCGCAAGCGCAACCTCGACGCGGCCGAAATCTACGATCAGGTGGTGCGTATTCGGGAGCAGTGCGAAAGCCAGTACGGCACGCCGCTCACCAACATCGTGTACATGGGCATGGGCGAACCGCTGCTGAACTACGCCAACGTAGTGAAAAGCGTGGAGCGCATTACCGCGCCCGATGGCCTGAACATGGCCCCGCGCCGCATCACGATCAGCACGGCCGGTATTGCCAAGATGATAAAGAAGCTGGCCGACGACGACGTGAAAGCCAACCTGGCCCTGAGTCTGCACGCGCCCAACGACACCAAGCGCAACGAAATCATGCCCATCAACGAAGCCAACTCGCTGGCGGCGCTAAAGGAGGCATTGCAGTATTACCACCAGAAAACCGGCCGCAAAGTCACTTACGAGTACATCGTATTCGAGAACTTCAACGACACGCTGGAAGACGCCGCCGAGCTGTACACCATCAGCAAGTGGCTGCCCTGCAAAGTGAACCTCATCGAGTACAACCCCATCGAAAACGCCGACTACCAGAACGCCGAAGCCGACAAAATCGTGGCATTCCACAAGTACCTGGCCGACCGCGGCGTGCAAACCAACATTCGTCGCTCGCGCGGTAAAGACATCGATGCCGCCTGCGGACAATTAGCCGTGAAAGAAAAGCCTGTAGCTGCCTAAGCTGACAAACAAAAAAAGCCCCCAGAACTGCTCTGGGGGGCTTTTTCTTCTTTAAAGTTTATCAGTCATGGCTACTTCTTGCCTTTACTTTCATTGCTATCAAGACCCATTTTTGTAAGGTGATTTGGGCACTGCTCAGCCATAATGAAGGCAATCTTAACCCCAATCTTTTCCATCTCGGAAGAAGATTGGACGGTCTTTATGCCATAGAATATAGACAACTCCTCTAAGTGCTTAAGTATGGCTCCCTGCATGCACTGCTGCATAATCTCGAGGCGGGCTGAGGGCGTAAGTTGCGCAAATGTGGCTTTCGCTTGCTCCGTATCTAAGCGGTTGCAGATGTCATCTACCAGAACCGTTAACACCGGTTTTTCCTCAGGTGTGATGGTGGGCTTGTTTTTGGCCTCAGATAAACCCAACTGCATAACCAAGGGCTGGCTCGCTGGGCAGGTCTTCATTAGCCGCATCGTGGCTTCCCTACCCAACACTTCTCCTACGGCATTCATTTTTCCTTTACCGATCTTGTTTGTCGTCATCAAACTGCTCAGCTGATCGGTGTGCTCGCTCATGGTCGCAGTTACAATCTGAATAAACAGAGTTTTGCCTTCTTCTGGGGTTAAAGTCTTTAAAGGACGTTTTTTCTCCTCTTCTTCTATCTTGCTGCACATCGTAGCCGACAGAGATTTTACTAAGCGAGCTTGCCCCAGCGTATCAGCTATAGCTTTTATCTTGGTGGCACGAGCCTCGAACTGAAAACTTAGTAGGAGGATAAATAATAAGGAAGTGTATAGCTTTTTCATCCCCGCAAATTACAATATTCTGGCAATTGTATTGATATATATTAACTGCTCTGTTGCCTACTAATACGCAGCCAATTCTCGTATGTATTCCCTTTGAACACTCTCAGTAGAAGCGCTAACAATGGCAAGCTTTCAAGCTATATAATTCTGTTACTTCACCTTGCCAAACCGATACGTGACTTCCAGATAAGCCGGCACAACTATTCCGTCTTCGCCATCGGTGCCGTACAAAATGCCCAGGCTGCCGCTCAGCCGGGCGGCGGCAATGCGCAGGCCCGCCAAGCCCCCGAAGCCACCATCGACTATATACGTCTCATTGAGCAGGGACACACGCCGCGATATGCGGGTAGCACCGCCCAGCACCACTACCGGGCTGCTTTCGACTTCACCATCCGCAAATAAGTAGCCCAGCCCGAGCGTCACGTTATTGTCGGCGGTGCCATAGGTGCCGAGGCCGTAGCCTATGCCGCCCGTTTCGCCGAATACGCTGGCAAACAAAACGCCCGCGCCTACGCTGAACTTCTCGGTTACAGCAACCCCAACTTTGGGCGTCACGGCCAGAATATTCAGCCCCGCGCCCGGCACTAGCCCCACGAGCCCGCCAATGGCTATGTTATTGGTAATGCCGTAGTTGGCTCCTACAAAGAAGATGTTGATGTCCTGCACGTACCCCTCGCCTTGCCGCAGGGTGCGGGCGGTGGGTGCGAAAAAGAGGCGGGTGCCGTTGCCAACTGGTTCCCAGCCTTTTCCGGCCTGGTCAGAAGTGAGGGGCTGCATGGTTTTTATATTGGCCCGCTGCACCGTGATGCGCCCTAGGTCCGTGGTCTGAAACTCGTACTCCCCGGCCCGCTGGGCCACAAGCCGGCCCACAAAAGAAGTGCCCGTGCGAAGCTCAACGGAGTACATCTGACCCAGTGAATCAGGCATCCCGATTCTTGCGGTGCCAAAGCCAGGAGTAGCGCTCAGCATCTTCTGTCGCGCTTCGATGCTGACGCGCACGGCCCGAAAGTCATTGATAGTAAACGGGCGCTGCTTGATGCTGCCATCAAGCATGGTGGCTTGCAGCGTAATGGAGCTGTCAGGCGTCAGGCGCTGAATAAAGCGAGCCTCGCGAAAGTCATCAAACGAATAGAATGGGAACAGCCCATAGGTAATCTTTTCCTGCTTGTCAATTGACTCTCCTACGATGGGACTTACCGTCAGCACCCGGATCTGAGAGGAAGTAGTTTCTTGAGCAGCTGCCTTTTGCGGCGCAAAAAAGCCCCCCAGACCGAGCAGGAGCACAAGCAGACTATAAAGAGGTTTCATACAAATGAGTGCGTGAGGGCAGTGCCGTAAACGTACTCGTTTGCGTGAATATTTAAATACCGATACGTCTGAATAATCAGCCTTTTATTTTCGCCAGGTGCCTTGCGCCCGCGGGCGGCCTGTGCTGATTTCCTCCTTCGATTCGCCAATGGGCACTTCGCGTACTTCTATGCGCACGGCGTGCGCTTTGGGCTGAACTTTCTGCCCAAAGGCATCGGCAAACTCCTGGGTAAACTCGGCCCCGAAAAAGATGATGAGCGACGAGTAGTTGACCCACAGCAGCAGAATAATAACGGAACCGGCTGCCCCGTAAGCCGATGCCGGCTCGGCCTTGGCTATGTAGAAGGCAATCAGGAACTTGCCCAGTACAAATAGGGCCGCCGTGATAAAGGAGCCAATCCAGACGTCGCGCCACCGGATGATGGCATCGGGCAGGAAGCGGTAGATCATGGCAAACAGGGTGGTAGTAATGGCAAGCGATAAGGCCAGATCGAGCAGGCGAATAAAAAACACCGCTACCCCAGGCAACAACTGCTGCAAGTAATCGGTGAAGGCAGTGAGTACCGCGCTGACCACAAACGAGATAAGCAGAAGCAGCGCTACGCTCAAAATTAAGCCAAAGGACAACAGACGGTCGCGGACAAACTGCCAGATGCCGTTACGGGGCTTCACTTTCAGATTCCAGATATCGTTGATACTCTCCTGTAGCGTAACGAAGAAGGTGGTGGCGGCAAAGATCAGGGTAGCCACACCTATGAGCGAGGATAAACCGCCTTGCTGCGTCTGGTTGAACTTGTTGATGGAATCCTGAATGAACTTGGCCTCCTCAGCACCTACTATGCCTCTGATTTGCTGAAAAAGCTGCCCCGTAATTGCCTCAGGACCAAGCACAGCGCTGGCCGAGGTGATGACAATGAGCAGCAAAGGTGGCAGTGAAAATATGGTGTAGTACGACAGCGCCGCCGCGTGGCGAAACGAGTTGTTCTGCATAAATTCGCCAGCCGTAGATTTGAAAATGCCAACGATGTCGGAAAGGCGATAAGGTGTCATAATAAAGGGAAAGCGAGCGATAAGCCTGAATGTACTGGCTACTAGTACGGGCTAGTCAGGCTATGCGTTCGGTTCAGACTTCTATATGTCCACCCATGCGCGCTTCCCGTATAGATGCGCCCGCACCCCACCTATCAAGCAAAGCTCAACGCTAGGCCGGTATTTTTCACATCTTCTATCTTCTTGTTAATGAAGGCTTTTTGTCCTTTTCTGCGCACCGTTGGCTTCGGCCTGGCGGTTACTCTTTCGCTTTACATGATGAGCTGCCAGCGAATTCGCGAGGTGGCCACTATCAGCGCTACGCCGGCGTATCCGGCTGGCCAGGGCTTCGACCTGGCGGGCTCTGACCCCCGTGCTATTGCCATTGCCGACACCGTAATGGCCCGCATGGGCGGCTACCAAAACTGGCAGAATACCCGCTACTTGGCGTGGAGCTTTTTTCGGGGCCAATACCAGATCTGGGACAAATACACCGGCGATTTTCACTGGGAGCAAGACAGCTTAGTAGCCAATTATAATCTGCTTACCCGCACTGGTAAGGCCTACAAAGGCGGTAAAGAAATAACAGATACACCTGGCGGTCAGGAGCTGCTGGAAAAAATGTATCCGGCCTGGGTGAATAACTCGTGGTGGCTGATTATGCCCTTCAAACTGAAAGACTCTGGCGTGACGCTTACCTACCGCGGCTTGGGTACGACCTTCGAAAACGAGCCTGCCGACATCCTACAGATGACGTTTAAAGATGTGGGCGTGACGCCCGAAAACCGCTACGAGATTCGGGTGCTGCGCAGCAGCGGGCTTGTGCATGAGTGGTCGTACTTTGCCAAGGCCGATGACCCCCAGCCGGCCTTTCGCCGTCGTTGGAGCGACTATGCGCAGCACGGCAACATTCTGCTGGCCTCCGACCGCAGCGACCCGACCAAGCCCGCCCGCATCACCGATATAGCTGTTCGCCAAACTGTTCCGGTCGGCATTATGGATAGCCCGGTGCCGGTGCAGAAGCTGAAAAGCTCACTATAAGTAGTGTCTGGGGGGCTTTTAGCGAAGCTCTAAGACTTCACTAGCTCCCACCGCAACGTCTCAATAGGAGCTTCGCGCAAGCGGGCCGATAGCTCCGCATCGTCCTTAAATTGGAGTTGTGCTAGGCTACTCGCTTCCACGCTCACCGTAAAGTGAGAAGCCGCAAACGGCCAGGGCGTAATGGTCACGGGGCCGTCGGCGGTGGGGCGTGCCACGTCGTAGCGCCGCCCATCGGGGCCTTGGCTAATTTCGAGGGCGCGGCCCATTTCAGGTAACTCCCGACGACAGAGAATCAGCGAAAGACGGTCGCACCACTGCATGAGGTCGTAGGCTTGTTGGGCATCAGCTTTATTGATGCCCAAGCCCTTGCGCCAACGCTGCTGATTGGCTTTTTGCTCATCCAGGAAAGCGTCCAGCTCCTTTTTTTGCCCCCTGAGCGATTCGTACAGAAAGCTCAGATGCATGCTAGTAAGCAAGCTGCGCCACTGGCCCTGAAAACGCGCGGCCCGGAGTACGCCGGTAGCTTGTTCCATGGAGAAGTCTACCATCGTGAAATCGGCGGGGGCGCCGGTGGGGGTGAGGCCATAATGGCCGTCCCAGGGGCGCTGCTCGTCGTCGTGCTGGGCAATGGCGGCTAGTAGGCCCACCCAGCGGTCGGTGGGGCCAAACGGGGGCCAGTGCCACGCCAGCTGCGCCGCCAGCAACGCGTGCGACTGCTGGTAGACAATCTGCCAGCCTTGGGTGGTGTAGTTGACAATCATGTGATATAGGTCCGAGTTACGCAACAGGAACGCACTATGAACGAGGAGGTTTTCGAATGTGCCTAAATAACAACGCTCTACCGGGTCGCGGTAGAGCGTTGAAAAACCAATCTGTAGAAAGAAGCCAATTCAACTGACGCTGCTCACCGCAGACATATATTTTATTAGCTGGTCAGCCCAATAGGCTGGTAATTCGATAATAACGCCACCGGCTTGAAACTTACCGTCGGTGTATTTTTTTTCGCTGGAGCGAGTGAGTTGCCAAGCAACTGGGGCCTGCACTATCTGTATTTCGGTATATGGGATCTGTACTGCTACGGAAGAGCTCATCATATTTCGGATTACCACATCCTGGGCGTTGAATATGATCTTCAAATCGTAGTTCCGAGCCCCAACCCAGCCGGATATTAGCTCGGTAATATGCACGTTCTCCTCGCTACCATATTGGTCGTGCAGTTGGCGCCAGCCCGGCAGAAGCGGATTCGTCGGGTAGCGAATAGCTCCCAGGCGTATTAGTACTCTAATGAGCTGGTAGAATATATAGTAAAAGCCGACTATTATTAGTAGCTGTACAACTCCTACTAGCACCTCGCCCAAGCTCATAAATCATTGCTGCTTAGCGGCTCTCAGCCACTTGCGGCTCGGCTTGGTGGAGGTGCAAGAGCATGTCAGCCGTCATTTTGTCTAAATCAAATTCAGGCTGCCAGCCCCAATCCTGGCGGGCGCGGGAGTCGTCGATGCTAGCAGGCCAGGAGTCGGCAATCTGCTGGCGCGAATCGGGCTTGTAGGTTACCTCAAAATCGGGCTCGTGACGCTGAATGGCGGCCGTGATTTCGGCGGGAGAAAAGCTCATCGCGCCCAGATTATAAGACGAGCGTATTTTGATTTGCTCGGCCGGGGCGTGCATCAAGTCCAGGGTGGCTTTGAGCGCGTCGGGCATATACATCATCGGTAAGTACGTGTCTTTCTGTAAGAAACACTCGTAGGGCTGACCGGCTACGGCTTTGTGGTAGATATCCACGGCGTAGTCGGTGGTGCCGCCGCCGGGCAGGGTTTTGTAGCTGATCAGGCCGGGGTAGCGCAGGGAGCGCACGTCGAGGCCGTGGTTTTTGTGGTACCACTCGCACCACTGCTCCCCGGCCAGCTTGCTGATGCCATACACCGTGCTGGGGTTCATAATGGTAAGCTGGGGGGTGTTTTGGCGGGGCGTATCCGGCCCGAACACGGCAATAGAGCTGGGCCAGTACACTTGTGCCACCTTGTATTTCACCGCCAGATCGAGCACGTTCAGCAGGCCGTCCATATTCAGGCGCCAGCCAAATTCCGGGTTTTTCTCCGCCGTAGCCGACAGCAGGGCCGCGAGGTGATAAATCTGCTTGGGACGATACTGGTCAATGATGGCTTCGAGACGGGGACGGTCGAGCACGTCGAGCAGCTCGAAGGGGCCAGCTTCCTGCAACTCAGGCTGCTGGGGCCGGCGCACGTCGGCGGCAATTACGTGGTCGGCGGCGTAGCGCTGGCGCAGAGCGTGGGTGAGCTCGAAGCCAAGCTGGCCGCAGGCACCAATAACGAGAATAGTATCGCTGGGGGTGGTTTCCATGCTGAGAAAAAGGGAATGTGGGTGGGGTGGGGCTACAAAGATACCGGGTCGGGCGGTTATGCCAGTATACTTGCCCGTAGGCAAGCTCGGCAACGCCCGCTCCGCAACTCCCGTGCCCAGCCGAAGCTCATCGGGCAGAAGCAGCCACTTTTGTCTACTTTTGGGTAACGCTCAAACAATACTGTATGCGGCTTTTTGCCCTGATACTGGCCTTTACCTGCTGTATTGCCTCTGTGGCGCAAGGCCAATCGGTGGCGCCCGTTACCTATCGCAACCTGGTGATGGAAGGCGGCGGCATTCGGGGCATTGCCTACGGAGGCGCGCTGGCGGAGCTGGAAAAGCAAGGCGTGCTGGCGGGTATTCAGCGGGTGGGCGGCACCTCGGCGGGAGCTATTCAGGCGGCTTTGCTGGCCGTGGGCTATTCGCCCCAGGAAATTATTGAGGTGGTAAATAACACGCCGGTGCAACGCCTCAACGATGGTCGCCTGATCTTTTTCGGGGGCAGCACGCGCCTGATCAAACAGTACGGCTGGTACCGCGGCGACCAGTTTACGAAGTACCTCAGCGACTTGGTAGCCCGCAAAACCGAGAACCCCGACCTCACCCTGGGGCAGCTTCATGCGCTGGCCCAGCAAGGCAAGGGCCGCGACCTGTACGTGACGGGCACCAACCTGACCACTCAGCGCACGGACGTATTCAGCTACGAAACCCACCCCAATTTGCGCGTAGCCGCCGCCGTGCGCATCAGCATGAGCATTCCGCTGTACTTCCGCGCCGTGCTGCTCGATGAGCAGGGCGAGGTAGTGCGCAAGCCGGCGAAAAATCAGAAGGTGAATGTGTTAGTAGATGGGGGCCTGCTGGCCAACTACCCGCTCGACCTGTTCGACCACGCTCGATATTTGCCCCCCAACACCACAGCGCTGGCCTCTGGGGGGCAAATTGTGAATCCCGAAACCCTGGGCATCCGCCTCGACCGCGCCGAGCAGATTGCCTTTGATACCCAGCCCGATGGCCGCCGCGAACTGGCTCCGTATGACATCAACGATTTCGGCAGCTATATGGGCGCCTTCTATACCTTGGCCATCGAAAACCTAAACCCCACGGCCGCCACCGACTGGCCCCGCACCGTTAGTATCAATACGCTGGGGTTCAATCCGAAAATCAAGCAAGTATCAGCGGCGCAAAAGCAGTCGTTGGTAGATAGCGGCCGACAGGGCGTGCAGGATTTCTTCGCGCGTACACAAGCCAAAAAATAACGAAAATTGCCCCCCACTCACCACTTCACAATTTCACCACCTCACCATATGTACACCACCCTCCAACCCGACCTCGAAAACCAGCTGGCCGAAATAAAAGCCAACGGCCTGTTCAAAAAAGAGCGCATTATTACCTCACCTCAGGGGGCCAAAATTGAAACCAACGAGGCCGGCGAAGTGCTGAACTTCTGCGCCAATAATTACCTGGGATTATCGTCGCACCCGGCGGTGATAGAGGCGGCTAAGGCGGCCATCGATTCACACGGCTACGGCATGTCGTCGGTGCGCTTTATCTGTGGTACTCAGGACATTCACAAGGAGCTGGAGCGCAAGCTGGCCGAGTTTCTGGGCACCAAGGATACGATTCTGTACGCGGCGGCTTTCGACGCCAACGGCGGCGTATTTGAGCCTTTGTTCAACGAGCAGGACGCCATCATTTCAGATGCCCTGAACCACGCCTCCATCATTGACGGGGTGCGCCTGTGCAAAGCCCAGCGCTACCGCTACACCCACAACGACATGGCAGACTTGGAAAAGCAGCTTCAGGACGCCACCGCCAAAGGCAGCCGCCACCGCATCATCGTTACGGATGGCTCCTTCAGCATGGACGGCACCATTGCCCGCCTCGACCAGATCTGCGACCTCGCCGACAAGTATCAGGCGTTGGTAATGGTAGACGAATGCCACTCCACGGGCTTTTTGGGCAAAACCGGCCGCGGCACCCACGAGCTGCGCGGCGTGATGGGCCGCGTGGACATCATCACCGGTACGCTGGGCAAAGCACTAGGCGGTGCTATGGGCGGCTTCACCACAGGTCGCAAGGAAATTATCGAAATGCTGCGGCAGCGCAGCCGTCCCTATCTGTTTTCCAACACCTTAGCTCCGGCCATCGTGGGCGCTTCCTTGCGCGTGCTGGAGCTACTGAATGAGAGCACGGAGCTGCGTGACCGGCTGGAAGAAAACACCAAGTATTTCCGCGAAAAAATGACCGCCGCTGGTTTCGACATCAAGCCCGGCGAGCATCCTATCGTGCCCGTAATGCTGTATGACGCCAAGCTGGCCCAGGAATTCGCGGCCAAAATGCTGGATAAGGGCATCTACGTTATTGGCTTCTACTACCCCGTAGTGCCTCAAGGTCAGGCGCGTATTCGAGTGCAGCTTTCCGCCGCCCACACCCGCGAGCATCTGGATAAGGCCATTGCGGCATTTATCGAAGTTGGCCGTGAACTGGGTACGCTAAAAGATCGAAGCGCTGCTCAGCCCGAAGCTGGACAGGTAGTAACGAACACACCTTAGTTCGTATTGATTGAGATAAAAAAGCCCCCAGAGAGTATCTGAGGGGCTTTTTTATGCCTCTCATATGTAAAAAGTAGCTTTTGCCAGAAATAGAACAGCCTGATTTTGGCGGGTGATACTGCTGAGTATAGCCGAACGCCTGACGTTCTGCGTAAGTGACTGCTTAATCACTACTTGCAGTTCGCTTTTATGTCGGTATATCACATTTTCCTTGTCATGCTGGGCGTGGCCATTCTGGGCGTGGCTTGGCTGCCTTCTTTGCTGGAAAAATACCCGCTTTCCTATCCTATCCTGTTCATTGGACTGGGTATGGCTGCCTATACATTACCACTGGGTTTGCCGCCTGCCGACCCGTTTGAGCACCCAAAATTAGTAACGCATTTGTCGGAGCTATGTGTAATTGTGGCGCTGACCGGTACTGGTCTCAAAATAGACCGCCCGTTTTCGTTGGTCGCCTGGCGCACCCCACTTCGGCTGGTGCTGGTGCTGATGGTTATTACCATCGCGGGCATCACGCTGGCGGGCATCACGTTGGCTGGCTTGGCTTTGCCTTCGGCGGTGCTGCTAGCCGCCTGCCTTGCGCCCACCGATCCGGTGCTGGCCGGCGATGTACAGGTAGGTGACCCCGGCGAGGGCCGCGAAGACAACGTACGCTTTGCGCTTACCGGCGAAGCTGGCCTGAACGACGGCCTGGCGTTTCCCTTTGTTTATCTGGCGCTGGCGCTGCTCCCGGCAGCGTTGCCCTTATCAGCTCGTTTGATTGAATGGGCCTGGATGGATGTGCTGTACCGGATTGGGGCAGGTGTGATGCTAGGGTGGCTATCAGGTCTGTTTCTGTCTTACCTGATTTTCAACTTGCCCAAAAAAATCAGCTTAAAGTCGAGCGCGTATGGGTTTGTGGCCCTAGCGGTCACGCTTATTAGCTACGGCCTAACGGAACTGGTGCATGGCTACGGGTTTTTAGCCGTATTCGTGGCCGCTATTACGTTGCGTGGACGGGAGCGCAAGCATGAGTATCACAAGCAGATGCACGCCTTCACCGACCAGATGGAGCGCCTGCTGATCGTGGTTATTCTTATCCTGTTTGGCGGCGCCATCGCCGGCGGGTTGCTGGCGCCGCTCACTTGGCAAGGCATGCTGATCGGCTTGTTGCTGGTGCTGGTGCTGCGGCCTCTGGGGGGCTTATTAACCCTAATAGGATCCAGGCGAGTGAACATGGCCGAACGCAGCGTGATTTCCTTTTTTGGGATTCGGGGCATCGGCTCCATTTTTTATCTGGCCTATGCGCTGGATAAAGCTGAATTTCCTCAAGCGCGGCAGCTGTGGGCCATTCTAGCATTCACGATGCTGGTGTCCATTGGCTTGCACGGCGTGCTAGCAACGCCCATCATGAACTGGCTTGACCGTCGCCACGGCCGAAAAATAGCCGCCGAATTGAGTGAGTCCGAAGAAGCTGAGAAAGCCAAAGTAGCTACGGCTGAGTAAAAAGACTTCTTTACGCGGCTACTTCCGTCGCTGTCGATGCTGCTGATGTAGGAGCTTTTGCGGCCATATCAAACAGCATCTCATTCAGCTTGGCGCGCAAATCGGAGGAAGACAGGTTGCGGAATACCTCTCCGGCGCGCACCAGCGAAATCTGGCCGGTTTCCTCGCTTACTACCAGCACGATGCTGTCTGTCACTTCCGAGAGACCGATGGCGGCGCGGTGACGCAACCCCAGAGATGCCGGAACGTCAGGGTTTTCGCTGACGGGCAGAATGCAGCGCGCCGCCTTAATGCGGTTGTTGGCAATGATAACGGCGCCGTCGTGCAATGGGCTGGTTTTGTTGAAGATGCTCATCAGCAAGCGCTTGCTCACGGCGGCATCGATCAGGTCGCCGGACTCCGCGTAGAATTTTAGCTCCGAGGTCATAGTGAAGGCAATGAGGGCGCCGGTGTTCTTGCCCGCCAGGCTTTTGGCTGCTTCAACAAACGGCGTAATACTCATGCGCTCAGCGGTTTGGTCGCGGCGCCAGGGAAATACGCGGACTCTATCGAAGGCCGTTGCTTTTCCGATAGTGAGCAGAAAGCGCCTGATTTCCTGCTGAAACAAAATAATGCCGGCCAGCACGCCCACACTCATAAATTGCCCCAGAATGCTGGTCAGCAGCTCCATACCGGCGGCTTTCACTACCAGATACAGCAGATAGATGGACATGAAGCCCAAAAAAACCTTCAGCGCCACGCTTCCCGTCAGCAGCTTATACAGCTGATAAAACAATACCGTGACCAGCAAGACGTCAATCACGTCTATCCAGCCTATGCGCAGGAAGCCGACGGAGAACGAGCCAATCACGAGGAGGAGGGGATGAAGGTTTGTTGCACGAGCCGCACTGTGTGGACGGCTTCCGCTACATCATGTACGCGCAATAAACGTGCGCCGTTGAGCAAAGCAATTGTATTAACGGCAATTGTACCGGTAAGTGCAGTCTCGGGAGTGAGACCCAGGGGTTTGTATACCAGTGACTTGCGTGAAAGCCCAGCCAGGACCGGCAGACCCAGCAGCGCCAGCTCAGGCAAGCGACGTAGTAGCTCATGGCTTTGAACTGGCGTTTTGGCAAAGCCAAAACCAGGGTCGAGAATTACATCCGTCACGCCGGAGGCATAGAGCGCGGCCAGCTTGTCGCGGAAATAGCGCACGAGTTCCGTTACGAGGTCGCCCTCGTAGTGGGTTTGCTGCGCCATATTCTGAGGCGTGCCGCGCATGTGCATCAGCACATAGGGCACACCCAGCCGCCCAGCCGTAGCAAACATATCGGCATCGAGCGTGCCGCCGCTTACATCATTGATGATGTCGGTGCCGATGGCTATTGCTTCGGCGGCAACGCTGGCCCGGAAGGTATCGACGGATAAAAAGGCTTCTGGAAAAGCCCCCCGTACGGCCTCCAGCGCAGGTAGTACGCGGGCTTTTTCTTCTTCAGCCGAAATATCCTCAGCCCCCGGCCTGGTAGAATAGCCCCCCAGATCGAGAATGGCCGCGCCCGCTTGCAGCATCGCTTCGGCCCGCCGTAGCAGGTCGTCGGTGCTGGCGATGCGGTTGCCGGCGTAAAAGGAATCAGGGGTCAGATTAAGAATGCCCATGACCTGCGCCCGGCGCAGATCCAATACGCGGCCGTCGCGGCAACGCAGGGTTTGCCTCGGGGAAAAACACGTATCTTTCGCGGCGGTCTGGAGCATGATAATCTAGGGTCTGAGCGCTTAGGGACTTGGTTTTGGGCAAAAAGCTGCATGGTTTCGGGCTTCTTTCAGCAGAAGTCAAAGCGAAACAAGCTTGCGCCACAATTGGCTCTAGTTCTCACCGCCAGCCTACCTTCCAGGTGCCCACGTTTCCACGATCCGAAGTTCCTTAAATCTATAGTGAAAATCTTGCAAACCCAAACCCAGCAGGAGTACGATCAGGTTATTGAGCAGTGCCGGGCGCTGTTTCTGGCCAAAACCCACGATTATGGCACCGCCTGGCGCATTCTGCGCCTGCCCTCCGTTACGGATCAGCTGTATATCAAGGCCCAGCGCATTCGCTCCATTCAGGAAAAAGGCACCCAGCTGGTAGCTGATGGCGTGAACGAGGAGTTCATTGCCATCATCAACTACTGCGTCATTGCCCTGATGCAGCTGCACCTGCCCGCCGACTCGCCCCAGGATTTGCCCCCCACGGAAGTAGCCGCCGCTTACGACCGTGAAATACAAGCCAACCGAGATTTACTGTTCGCCAAAAATCACGACTACGGTGAAGCCTGGCGGCAAATGCGCGTGCCCAGCATCACCGATATTATTCTGATGAAGCTGCATCGCACCAAGCAGATTGAGGATCTGGAGGGCAAAACCTACGTGTCGGAAGGCGTGGAGGCGAACTACCGCGATATGCTGAACTACGCCGTATTTGCTCTGATAAAGCTGGAAGGGGAGAAGTAGCGCGCAGCAGAAGCTTCCGGCCACTTTCCCGACCTTTTTGTTTGCGTATGGGGTTTTAACTCCCAACTTAGTAACCTCTACCTAGCCTCTTAGCGCCTTGAAGTCTGCCAGATACATCCAATTCATGAAACTTATCACGCATATCTGCTGGGTGCTGCTCGGCGCGGTTTTTATTTTTTCGGGATTAATAAAGCTCAACGACCCCGTAGGCATGGGGCTCAAACTGGAGGAATATTTCGAGGTATTTGCCGAGGATTTCGGCTCCTTCTTTCTGGTTTTTAAAGGCTTCGCGCGCACGATGGCCATTCTGCTCAGCTCGCTGGAAGTGGTGCTGGGCGTGTCGTTGCTGCTGCGCTGGCACCTGCGCAAAACGCTGCTCACGCTGCTGGCCTTGCTCGTGTTTTTTGGCTTCCTGACGTTCTATTCTGCCGCCTTCAACAAGGTAACCGACTGCGGCTGCTTCGGCGATTTTATCAAGCTAACACCCTGGCAGTCTTTCTTCAAAGACCTGTTTTTGTTGGGTTTATGGGCGGTGGTGTTCTTCAATCAGCGCTTCCTGCGGCGCGTATTTGCCAAGGGCACGTTGGGCGTAATGTATATCACGGTGGCCTCGGCGGTGGCTATTGGTATTGGCGTGCGGGCCCTCGGGCACTTGCCGTATTTCGATTTTCTGCCCTATAAAGTCGGCAACGACATCGGGGCCCTGATGAAACCGCAGGAGCAGGCGCGCTACAAGTACGTGCTGGAGCGCAACGGCCAGACCCAGGAGTTCGACCAATATCCGACCGACACGACCTGGAAGTACAAGAGCATGGAGGTGCAGAATCCCGAAGCTTCCCGGCCCATTATCACCGACTTCGCCATCTTCGACGCCGACGGCAAAGACCACACAAAGGAAATATTGACGGGCAACAAGCTGCTGCTCATCGTGCAGAATACCAATAAGTCGGACCGCGACCGGTACGACCTAATTAACGCGCTGATTGCCAAAGCACCTACGTTGCCGAATAAGCTCACGCCGATCGTCGTTACCAGCAGCAGCCCCGCCGATTTCGATGCCTTCCGTCACGATGTAAATCTGGCCGCGCCCGTGTATTACGCCGATGCTACCGTGCTGAAGTCCATGATCCGCTCCGATCCGGGTATTATGATTCTGCAGAATGGCGTGGTGAAAGGCAAGTATCACTACCACGACATCCCCGATCAGGAAACCGTCGATCATCTGTTGTAGAACTGTTTTTCTTTCGTCATGCAGAGCGCCGCGAAGCATCTCGCGTGCTGATGTAAGAGTGGTAATCCTACTACCGCTAGCGAGATGCTTCGCTACTGCTTTGCATGACGTTCAGCAGCAGCACAACTCCCTTTTTGCCCCCCAACCTATGTTTTCTTTTGTACTGCGCCGTTTAGGACAAGGTGTGCTGATACTGGCCGGCGTAGCGCTCACCGTTTTTTTCCTGTTCGCGGTATTGCCCGGCGACCCGGTAGCCCTGCTGGCTGGCCAGCGCTCCGACGTAGCCACCCGCGCTGCCATTGCCGCTGACCTCGGCCTCGATAAGCCGCTGCCCACGCAGTTGGTCGGTTACCTCAACGATGTGTCGCCTTTGGGACTGCACCCGCGCGACTCGGCGGGCGTGGCCAAATACGGTGGCACGGCGCTGCTGCCGCTGGGGGCAAAAATGCGCTGGTACTCAAAACGCCTTACCTGCGCCGCTCTTTCCAAAGCAACAAAGACGTGCTGAGCATCCTGCTCGATCACTTCACGGGCACACTGTGGTTGGCGCTGGCCGCCATGCTGATTGCGGCCGTGTTCGGTATTCTGTTTGGCGTGATAGCCGCCGTGCGCCCTCATTCCTGGCTCGATCGGGCGCTCATTACCACCTCGGTGCTGGGTATTTCGGTGCCTTCGTTTGTGGCCGGTATTCTCATCGCCATGACGTTTGGCTTTTACTGGAGCCATTGGACGGGCCTCAACCTAACCGGTCAGCTCTACGAAACCGATCCGTTTACGGGTCGCCACCTGGTGCTGCGCAATTTGCTGCTGCCGGCCTTTGCCCTCGGTATTCGCCCCCTGGCCGTTATTACCCAGCTTACGCGCTCCTCTATGCTCGATGTGTTGAGCCAGGATTACATTCGGACGGCGCGGGCGAAGGGCCTTTCCAGCTACCAGACTATCGTGGGCCACGCGCTCAAAAACGCGCTCAATCCGGTTATTACGGCCGTATCGGGGTGGTTGGCTTCGCTGATGGCGGGGGCCTTTTTTATTGAATATATCTTCAACTGGAAAGGCCTGGGCACGGTAACATTGCGTGCCGTTGAAAACCTTGATTTCCCGGTGGTTATGGGCGCTACCATCTTTATCGCCTTTCTTTTCGTCGTCATCAACATCGTTGTCGATGTGCTGTACGCCGTGCTCGATCCGCGCGTGCGCCTTTCCTAGCGGATGCAGTGAGGGCTGGGGGCAAAATATGCCTGCTCGCAAGCCGTTAAAGGTGGAGAAGTATTTCGATAGAGGAAGAATCTAATAATCACTATGATAGCAGACGATAGCCTTTATTTGATCGGGATGCCGGGCGCGGGCAAAACAACGCTTGGCCTGGCCCTGGCTACGCGCCTGGAAATGCCCTTTCGTGATCTGGATGAGGAGATTGTAGCCCACGAAAAGCGCAGTATTCTCGAAATCTTCGCAACCGACGGGCAGGATTACTTCCGTGAAGTGGAAGCAGCCGTATTGCGGACGTTGATAACCAGCCAGCCCCGCATGGTGCTGGCCACAGGTGGAGGCACGCCCTGCTTTCACCAGAACATGGACCTGCTGCTCGCAACAGGCATTCCGCTGTATTTGGCCGTGCCGGTGCCCGAGCTGTTGCAGCGGCTCCGTCGTAACCTTAGTCGCCGCCCACTCCTGACGGATATTCCCGATGAAAAGGCATTAACGGCCCATATAAGTGAAACCTTAGCACTTCGCCAACGGTTTTACGACCGCGCGCCTTTGCGCTGCGAAGGGATCTGCACGGTGGAAGCGATATGGCATTTGCTCCATACCTACTACACCACAGGCTAGTCAGTTGGCGCTTTGCCAGCCTGCAGTGCTTTATTTGCGCTGTGGTTTGTACTTTTGCTCTGTATAAGAAGCTTATTTGTATATGAATACCGTTCCCTCTCCCACACCTGATTTGCAGCCCACTCCGGCAAAAACGCCCGGCACTATTAAGCCTAAGCATAAAGGCTCAGCGCGGTTGTTTGAAAATCCGGTTCTGGAAAGACTTACGCATACCCATATTGCCCTGCCCGTTTCTATTTTCATGATTACGGCTTTGGGCAGCCTCTATTATGGGCTTACGCATGGCCTGATTGCCGGATTCTCGGCTTTCGGACTGTTTCTGCTAGGCTGGTTTATGTTCACTTTCGCGGAGTATGCTATGCACCGCTACCTGTATCATTTGCCGGCTACTACGCCTAAGCGCGCCAAGTTTCAGTACACCATGCACGGCGTACACCACGAGTTTCCCAAAGACAAATCGCGCTTAGCTATGCCGCCCATTGTGTCAGTTTTCGTGGCCTCGCTGCTTTTCTTCTTGTTTCGGTTCGTATTCGGCAATGCCGCTTTCGCCATTTTATCGGGCTTTATTTTTGGCTACGCGCTCTACTTGTTTGTGCACTACGCTATTCACGCCTACGCACCACCCAAGAATTTCCTGAAAGTATGGTGGCATCATCATGCGCAGCACCACTATCGGCAGGATGAAATTGCCTTTGGCGTGAGCACCACTATCTGGGACCATATCATCGGCACCATGCCCGACCAGAAAACCAATAAACAGCACAACTAATAGTTGCTGCCCAGCAAAAAAGCCCCCAGACGTCGGTCTGGGGGGCTTTTTTTATGGAGCTTGCTATAACCTAGCGACGCATTTTCCGCACCAGAAATGCGATGAGCACTACCACGATAAACACGCCGATGAGGGCAGTCCAGGCGCCGGCTTTGAAAATATCACCGATGAGGTCGCAGCTGCTAAGCGAAAACGTGAGCAGTACGAGGAGGCCGAGGGGAAAAGGACGAAAAGTTTTCATAGGATGTCAGACAGAAGAGGAGGAAAGCCAGCACAAGACCAGACTGCCTGATGATACTGGCTTGGCTCATAAAAGGTTGAGAAGCCTTATTAAATGCAAGACTAGCGACCATCAGAATATAGTGGCAAAATCCTTGCGTTCAAGTCTGGTAGGCAGAAGCTACGGAACACGAATGCCTTACTGCTGCCTGTATATCTGCCAGATAAATAGGATTAACCGTCTATTTGCCTACTTTTCGTTTTCATTTTACTCAAAGCCTTTCCGTCGTGAAACTATCCTTCCTCTTTCTTAGCAGCTTACTTTATCTGCTGCTACCCATCAGGGGAGTAGCCCAGACCGGGAAAAGTGCTTCAAGTGTCCTGGTTTCGCGTCAGGTAACGAAGAGTCAGCCAACAACGACTCAAACACCAACAGCCACCCCTGCCGCAACGGATGTGAAGTCCGCTGAGGTTATCAAGCCCGCTGAGCCCGCTAACCTGACGGGTACAGTAGTGGATGAAACTGGCAAGGCTCTGGCTGGAGTCACGGTGAGCCTGGTAGGAGCGCCCCAAGAGTCCAGCATTACCAACTCGGCGGGGGGATTTCTGCTACGCTCTCTATTGCCTTCGCCCGTGCTGCGTGTGAGCTATGCCGGCTATGAGCAGCAGGAAGTAGCCACGAAAGGAGCAGCCCCGATGGCTATTCAGCTCAATAAGCTGCCGAACTACGAGCGGCAGCGCAAACAACGGGAGAAAGCGGCCGAAAAGGCCTATCGCAAACCCTAGCAGAAGGCTATCGGGTCCTCATGTCATTCAGAGTAACCCTGAGCGCTATCATCACCAAAGAGAAAGGCCAGTAACAGACTGTGTGTAGTCTATTACTGGCCTTTTTGGCGCTCCCTCCTGGGCTCGAACCAGGGACCCTCTGATTAACAGTCAGATGCTCTAACCGGCTGAGCTAAGGAAGCGGTTATGGCGACTTTATCAGTCGTTGCGGGTGCAATGTTAGGGCAAAGCTGTAAAAATCACAAATGCTTTCTGCTTTTTCTTTTAGCTAACTTCATTAATTGGTGATTGTCAGCAGATTACCGGAGATCGAAGTAGCGTACTGACGTAGTGGTCGGGGGCGGGGCCACCGCGCGCCTGGCCTTGTAGCGTAAATTGCGAGCCGCAGCAGTCGTCAACCAGAAACAAGCGGGAAGCATCGACGCTCACTGTAGAACACCCCGAATCGTAGGGGCGATAAGGACAATTGCGCTCGAAAGCGAGGTAAGTGGTAGCATTCTGGCGCACGATGATAAGCCCACGCACGCCGCCGGGTATCTCCACCGCGCCGTTGTCGGTGCGCAGCTGCGGGTAGCGCTGATCCAGAACGCTTATACTTTCTATAAAGCTTACAAATGGAATAAGCGGCTCGGCACTGTTAGAGTCGCCACAGCCTCCGAAGCCGAGCACCAAAGTCAGCGCTAAGGCCAATAGGGTGCGCTGGGGGGCTTTTTTAGCGAGAGTAGTCATAGAATCCCTTACCCGTTTTGCGGCCATGATGGCCCGCATCTACTTTCTGCTGCTGAATGCGGCTGGGCCGAAACTTGGGGTCGTAATGGAATGCCTCGAACATCGCGCTGGTCACCGAGAAGTTGGTATCAACGCCAATCAAATCCATGAGCCGAAACGGGCCCATCCGAAAACCGGTAGCCTCCAGCAGCTCATCCACCACCTCAAACGGCGCTACCTGCTCCTCGACCAGCTTGAGACTCTCGACGTAAAAATGTCGGGCCACCCGATTCACGATAAAGCCTGGGGCATCGGCGGCACGCACGGGCTGCTTGCCAAGCTTTTCAGCCAGAGCCTGCACCGCATCGGCTACCGCTGGGGCCGTCGCCACGCCGCTGATTACCTCCACCAGCGCCATCAGGGGGGCCGGATTGAAGAAGTGCATCCCCACAACGCGCTCCGGGTGCGGAACTGCCGCCGCCAGCCGGGTTATCGGCAACGACGACGTATTGGAAGCCAGAATAGTCTGGGGGGCATTTTGGGCTGCCAGGTTTTGGAAAAGCTCATGCTTCACCGCAAGTTTCTCTACCACGGCCTCAATAATCAGATCGGCCTGCACAATGGCTAAGTCGGTGGTCGGGTGGAGGCGGGCCAGGGCTGCCTCCCGTTCTGCGGGGGTATTTTTCCTTTCTCTACCAGCTTGCCTAAGCCAGCCGCAATAGCTACCTCTGCCTTCGCCAGAATATCAGCGTTCAGATCAAATAAGATGGTCGGGAAGCCGTGCTGCACGCAGAGCTGAGCAATGCCCAATCCCATTGTGCCCGCACCCACCACCGCTATTGTCCTGATCTGCTGCGGAACCGACTGCTCAGGAGCTATGGCGTTTTCGGAGGATGTAGTCATAGCTAATCAAGCAAAAAAAGGGAAGTGGTAGGCGTGTGATCTAGGTTAAAGAGCAGCGGTTTATTAAGAGATAATGCCCTCAAACTGCCGCAGAAACCGCAAATCGTTCTCCGTGAACAAACGCAAATCCTTGATCTGATATTTCAGCATCGTAATGCGCTCAATGCCCATGCCCCAGGCGTAGCCGGAGTACACTTCAGGATCAATGCCGGAGTGCTGAAGCACAGCAGGGTCAACCATGCCGCAGCCGCCAATCTCAACCCAGCCTGAGCCTTTGCAGATGTTGCAGCCCGTGCCTTTGCAGATAAGGCAGGTGATATCAATTTCGGCGCTGGGCTCGGTGAAGGGGAAAAACGACGGCCGGAAGCGGATATTGATATCGGCCCCGAACATCTCCTGCACGAAGTAATAAACCGTTTGCTTCAAGTCAGCGAAGCTTACGCCTTCGTCAATAAAAATGCCCTCCACCTGATGAAACATCATGTGGGCGCGGGCCGAAATGGCTTCATTGCGGTACACGCGGCCCGGCATAATGCTGCGAATAGGCGGCGCTTGCGACTCCATTACGCGCACCTGCACAGTGCTGGTATGAGTACGTAGCAGAAAATCCTCCTTTGGCTCAGCGGGGTTGCGGCGCACGAAAAACGTGTCCTGCATGTCGCGGGCCGGATGGTTTTCGGGGAAGTTCAGGGCCGTGAAGTTGTGCCAATCATCCTCAATTTCAGGGCCTTCTGCCACGTTGAAGCCAATGCGAGCGAAGATGCGCACCATTTCCTCGCGCACTAGGCTCAGCGGATGACGCGTACCCAAAGCCTGCGGCACAGCCGGCAATGTATAGTCAAATTCAGGGTTCTGGGGGGCATTTTCGCGGGCTGCGTCCAGTTCCTGCTGACGCTGCGTAAACCGATCGAGCGCCAGTTGCTTAAGCTGGTTTAGCTCCTGACCCACGGCGCGGCGCTGGTCCTGGGGTACGGTTTTGAGCTGGTCGAACAGGTCAGCTAGCTGGCCCTTGCGGCCTGTGAAGGCCAGGCGAAACTGCTCTACTTGTTCGGGTGTGGAAAGGTCGTGGGCTTCAATGGCCGCCCGCAGCTGGGTGATAGTCTCCTGCATAGTAGAGCAAAGGTACGCGTCCGACTCAAAATCCGATAGGTACTATTTCACGACGTATCAAATTCGGGCTTTCTAGAAATTGGTACGATTGCTGCAAAAAGCTAGACAGAAACGGTAAAAGACTAAACGAGGGGCGCCACCCGTTAGTCTTCCGACGGTGGCCAGAGGTTCTGGTCCGATACTCATCGCCAACTCACCCTTCCTATGAAATCCTTTTTGTTATCTGCCCTGGCGCTGGTCGCCATCTTCCATACTTCCGCTCAAGCACAAACCCCTAATAGCACTCAGTCAACCACCAATGAGTGGTTTGAGCCAGCCGCTGCTCCGGCCGCGCCAGCTTCTGCCGCTCCGGCTTCTGCCGATGACGACGTTTGGGGTAGCGCTCCAACAACTACTGCCGCTCCGGCTCCTGCTTCCGAAGAAGTAACGAACTACCGCACCGGCTGGATGAGTGCTCCTGGCATTAGCCTGAGCACTCACCAGAAGCCTACCACTGATTATTGGGGCAAACCTTTGAAAAAGCATAATAAAGCCGCTAAAAAAGCCGCTGCTACCGTTGCCGCCGCTGGTGCAGAGACTGAAGCTGCCGCCGAAACTGATCCTATGATGCGTTCTTCCGGCGTGATGGTAGCGCCAGGCATGAGCAGTTCGCCTTACCGCGGCGTGAGCACCGACTATTGGGGCCGTCCGCTGAAGCGCAAAATTCGTCGCTCCTCATCTTCATCTTTGGCCTCGCAGCCTACTGCGGCTCCTGCCAACGCCGACGACGATACGCCCACTTCTTGGTAACTGGTCGCCTGCTTAGCACTTGTTTCAAGTAGCTAAATGCGATTTTTAACTTCATTTATCCGTGCTATTAAAATGCACGTATATGGCAAGAGTACTATCACACAATATTTAATTGTGATGATACAAAGGGTTTTACTGGCCTTGTCTTTGCTTTTTCGAAGGCACAGTTATTACAAATTTGCCTCCTGTAGAGGACACTCTAAGTATCTGATGCGGGGATAAAATTCAGAGTAATGGGGTGGCGGCGATAAGCTGTTGCCCCTTTGCTTTGCTTACATAGCCACCTTTTTCTCTTGCCCTATGAAAATTAGTTTACTTGCCGTCGTGGCCCTTGTGTTTTTGTTTGTGGCGGAACCTGCCCAAGCTCAAACTCAGACCAAGAAACGCACCACCACGACTACCAAAAAAACCACCAATGGCTACCACCGCACCAGCAATGTGCGTGCGAAGCCCCGCGCTGGTGCTTACTCCCGCTACGACCGCTCCGGTCGGCGCAATGAGGAAACGACAAAGCTAGCTCCCGGCATGCGCCTGAACATGCCCAGCCCGCCCACTACCGACTATATGGGCCGCCCCTTGAAAAAGCCTGTTGCGAAGGCCGCTTCTAGCTCGTCAACGCTTTCTTCGGAGAAGACACCCGTAAAAAAAACGACGACGGTCACCACGAAAAAGAAGCAATAATCTCCTGATTTTCAAAGGTAAAGCAGAAGGTGCCTGAATAGTTTTTCGAATAATCGACTACTATTCAGGCACTTTTGTACGAGAAATCGTATTAGGGGCGTTACAACCTGTAACAGCTAACCTACTTTACTATGCTTCGACTTGCTTTTTCAGCCCTGATTTTGACTGCCTGTTTGGGTGGAACCAAAGCGTTGGCTCAACAGCAGCCCGCTCCGGCCGCTCCTAAACCTGCGCAGACTGCACCTGCGTCTGAACAACCTGCGACCCAATCGGCGCAACCAGCAGCCCAGGCTGCTCCTAAAACCGACACACCCCCAGCTACTTGGGTTGCCGCGGCGGCTTACGTTGATGAAGCCGAAAGTGACCCTATGTCGCGCAGTGGTGGTCAGCAGGTAGCTCCCGGTTTTACCGCAGCTCCTACTCACCGCGTTACGACCGACTATATGGGTCGTCCTTTGAACAAGCCATTTAAGCGCGTACGTCGTGCCGATGCACAACCTGCTCCGGCTCCCGCACAAGCTACCAACACGCTTGGCAACCAGACGGCTCCACCCGCGGCACCTGCTCCGGCCAAGCAAACCCAGTCAGGTACCAGCGACTGGTAAAACAACCTCATCCGAACAAAAAAGCCCCCCAGCAAGTTGCTGGGGGCTTTTTTGTGAAGCTGCTAAAGCAATTATCAGTTCGCTTTATTCGGCGGCCACCAGTTGCTCAACAGCTTTAGGCTGAGCACGATAATACAACGTGCTGCTATTTTCAGGTCGTAGAATTTCCTGCGCGGCTTCCAGCACGTGCTCCGGCGTAACGGCCTGAATACGGGCGCTTTCCTCATTTACCAGGTTGGCGTCGCCCATAAGCTTGCTGTAGGCCAGGTTCATAGCGCGGTTCAGAAGCTCAATTTCGCTGAACACAATGCTGGCTTCGGCCTGGTTCTTCACTTTTTCCAGCTCTTCGGCGGTTACAGGCGTTGTGCGCAGCTCAGCTACCACGGCCTGCACGGCGGCATCGGCTTCTTCCAGACTTACGCCGGTGTTGAGCTTGCCGCTAATAACCAGCAGGCCAGGCTCCAAGGAACCGGTGCAGGAAGCGGAAATGCCGTTAAAAAGCTGTCGGTCTTTTACCAGCCGCTGATAGAGGCGCGATGACTTGCCCCGGCCCAGCACATCCGAAAGCAGATCGGCGGCCGTGTAGGCGTCATCGGCGCGGCCGGGCATGTGGTACACTTTATAAAACGCGCTCAACGGTACATCAGCCGTGATTTCGAGAAAGCGGGCTTCCGTTTGGCGGGGCTCCGCGGGCAATTGGCGCTCGTAGCGCGGGCCGCCGGGAATGGGGCCAAACCACTTTTCGGCCAAGCGTTGGGCTTCAGCTAACGACACGGCACCGGCCACGACCAGAATGGCGTTCTGGGGGGCATAGTGCTTGGCGAAAAAGTTGCGCACATCATCCATCACCGCGTTTTCGATGTGGCTGATTTCCTTGCCAATAGTCGACCAGTTGTAGGGATGGTGCTGGTAAGCCAGCGGCCGCAGGCGCAGCCACACGTCGCCGTAAGGTTGGTTCAGGTAATTCTGCTTGAACTCCTCCACCACCACTTTGCGCTGCACTTCGAGGCCATTGTCGGAGAAAGCCAGCCCCAGCATCCGGTCCGATTCGAGCCAGAAGCCGGTTTCGATATTGGCGGCGGGCAACGTGAGGTAGTAATTGGTAATGTCGGGGGAAGTGAAGGCGTTATTTTCGCCTCCCACGCGCTGCAACGGCTCATCGTAGCTCGGAATATTCACCGAGCCGGAGAACATGAGGTGCTCGAACAAGTGAGCAAAGCCGGTATGGCTGGGGTCTTCGTCGCGCGAGCCCACATTGTAGAGCACGTTCAGCACGGCCATGGGCGTGGAGTGGTCTTCGTGAACGATGCAGCGCAGGCCGTTGGCGAGGGTGAATTCTTGGAAGTGTATCATTAAAACCTAGGCTAAAATCGAGGTGGAAAGTGAATAGCAAACCAGCAGTGAAGCTATTCGGTTTGGGCGGAAGCTAGCGGCGCGCCTCCAGCCGAAAAGTTACGCAGGAGTCGGTGCTGAATAGAACGCGCGTTTTGTAGTACTGTTGCCATATCGCGCGGGCTTTGGCTCCACAAGTGACCACAGTGCGGGGTGGAGTGGCCCACCCAACCTGCCAGGCCCCTACCCGCGTGATTTGGTGACCATATTGCGCGGTGATGGCGGCCATATAAAACTCGGGGCTGTCATTAAAAATGCCGTCGTCGCCCAAGATGTACTCGCGAAGATGAGGCAGCCGCTTGGCCTGTGCCCGCAAATGACGACCGTATAGTAAGGACGAATTACGCAGGGCCGCATCAGTGGAGTGACGAATATTCAGGAGCTGAACTCCATAGGGCAGGGCAGCCACCAGCAAAACGGCCGCTAAGCGTGTCGTCGGTGAAGGGTAGCGGTGGTAATGAGTTGCTACGGCACGCCCCGTCCATACCAGGCCACCGGCAGCCAGCAAAGCCAGCAAGGGATAAGCGGGCGCATCATACCAAAGAAGCTGGGTTTTCACTATCGAGATAACCAACAGGAACACAACCACAACGCAGCCCAGCACTCGACTCAGCCACCAGCCCCGGCTGCGACGCGGCATCCACCAGCCCAGCCCGATGCCGATCAGGGCCACCACCATCCAGGCCGTGAACTTGGTTTCGGCTAGCTTGCTTAGATACCAGTAAATTGGATGGCCATGGCCTTCTAGCGCCTCGCCGGCCGGCCCGCCCACTTCGTACTGCCACACGCCAGCCAGGTACCCCGGCGCAACCAACTCCCGCACGGTATACCAGGTAATCCCGACGCCTGTAATCAGCAAAAAAGCCCCCCAGGGGGCAAATTTGCGCAGCCGACCCAGCTGACCGGTTAGTAATGTAGCCAGAATAATACCCGGCCCAAACAAGAGACCAGCAATGCCTTTCGTCAGGACGGCTAGGGCGAAGGCAGCACCCGTGCCCCAGGCATGACGAGCGCGCCCGGTAGCCAGATAAGCCAGCCAACTCAGCGTGCCTAACGTAGTCCAGAGGGTGAGCAGGGCATCGAAGTCGCCGGTGCGCGAGACGTGTAAGGTTACGTAGCCCTGCGTGGTCAGCAGAACCAAGGCAGCCAGCAAGCCCGCCCGCCAGCTGCCCAGCCACCGGCTGCCGGCAAAATACACGACGAGTACCGTAGCCAGGGCCGCCAGCGCGGAAGGCAGCCGCAGCGCCACTTCCGTGGGACCCAATAGCTTAAAGCTGAGCGCCATCAGCCACGGCGCTAAGGGTGGTTTACCGTTCCAGAGGTCCGGCTCGCCGCGGTGAGTGAGCACCAGCCAGTTGTTGCTCCGCAGTATTTCAAGGGCGTTGAGGCCGGTGCGGGACTCATCCCACTGTTGGGCGGGCAAGCTGCCCAGCAGCCAGAATAAGGGTAGGGCAGAAGCTGCCAGCACGAGCAGAAGCCGGGCCAGATGGTGCGTAAGGGTGGGGGCAGAGTGGGAGCGTGGCAAAAATAGAATCGCTAAGGCAGCGTTAGTACATAGCCGGAAAGTTGGTAAAAAACCGGCAACTGGAAATATACGATGAGCACCGGCAAGGCAGGCATCTGGCTACGCTTTCAGGTAAAGAAATGCACGAGCCGGTAGTTACTCAGACCACCATTTTAACTCAATTCACCTGAACTATGGGCAAAGATAGGGCAGACCGCGAGCCAGATAGCGTGCTCTTCTGCCCAAACCCGTACTTTTGGCCCCCGCTATCATTCCCTCCTTTGTTCTCATGTCAGTAGCTACCCCCGCCCTTCAATTCGACCGCAAAGAGTATACCCAAGATGTGCTGCTGCACCTGTACCAAGGCTTGCTAAAGCCGCGCCTCATTGAGGAAAAAATGCTCATTCTGCTACGTCAGGGCAAAGTGAGCAAGTGGTTTTCGGGTATTGGGCAAGAGGCTGTTTCGGTGGGTAGCACGCTGGCGCTGGAGGCCGACGAGTATATTCTGCCGCTGCACCGCAACCTGGGCGTGTTCACGGGCCGCAATGTGCCGCTTGATCAGCTGTTTGCGCAGTGGCAGGGCAAAACCACCGGCTTCACGAAAGGCCGCGACCGGAGCTTTCACTTTGGCACCAATGAGCACCACATCGTGGGCATGATCAGCCATTTAGGCCCCCAGCTGGCCGTGGCCGATGGTATTGCGCTGGCAGATTTGCTCGATAAAAACCCGAAAGTGACGCTGGTATACAGCGGCGACGGCGGAGCCTCCGAGGGCGACTTTCACGAAGCGCTGAATGTGGCCGCCGTGTGGCAGCTGCCGGTCATTTTTATGATAGAAAACAATGGCTACGGCCTCAGCACCCCAGCCGCGAGCAGTTTCGGTTCGGCTCGTTCGTGGATAAAGGCCCGGCGTACGGCATGGAAGCGGTGCAGGTAGATGGCAACAACGTGCTGGCCGTGTACGACACGGTTCGTCGCCTAGCCGAGGATATGCGTCAGAACCCGCGGCCAGTGCTGGTGGAGGCGCTGACTTTTCGGATGCGCGGGCACGAAGAAGCCTCGGGGACCAAATATGTGCCGCAGGAGCTGTTTGAGGAATGGACCAAGAAAGACCCGGTGACCACCTACGAGCAGTGGCTGCTGCGCGAAGGCATTCTGGATGAAGAAGCCAAGATGCGCTTCCGCGAAACCATTAAGCGAGAAATTGAGGAAGGCCTGCACGTAGCGGATGCGGTGCCTATGCCAACGGCTAACATAGCCGAAGAAATAGCCGATATGTATCGTCCCTTCGACGCGCCGGCCCACGAGCCCACCGAAAATGCCCCCAGTCCGACAAGCGCTACGTAGACGCCATCAGCGACGCGCTGCGTCAGAGCATGGAGCGCTTTCCAGAGCTAGTACTCATGGGCCAGGATATTGCCGACTATGGCGGCGTGTTCAAAATAACGGACGGTTTTGTGGCACAGTTCGGCAAAGAACGGGTGCGCAATACGCCGCTGTGCGAATCGGCCATTTTGGGCGCGGGCCTCGGGCTTTCTATCAAGAAGAAAAAGGCCATGGTGGAAATGCAGTTCGCTGATTTCGTGACGTGTGGCTTCAACCAAATTGTGAATAACCTAGCCAAAAGCCACTACCGCTGGGGCCAGAATGCTGACGTGGTAGTGCGGATGCCTACGGGTGCCGGCTCGGCGGCGGGGCCGTTTCACTCCCAAAGCAACGAAGCCTGGTTTGTGCATACGCCGGGCCTGAAGGTGGTTTTCCCAAGCAACCCGTACGATGCCAAAGGACTGCTGAATGCCGCCATCGAAGACCCCAACCCCATCATGTACTTCGAGCACAAGCTGCTCTACCGCTCCGTGAGCGGCCCAGTGCCGGATGAGTACTACACGGTGCCCATTGGCAAGGCCAAGCTGGTACGCGAAGGCGATACGCTCAGCATCATCACCTACGGGTTGGGCGTGCATTGGGCTACTCGCCTGGCTGAAGAAATGAACCTCGACGCCGACATTCTCGACTTACGCACGCTGCTACCCTGGGACGAAAAAGCCGTGCGCCAGACGGTAGAGAAAACTGGGCGCGTGCTGCTGCTCCACGAAGACACGCTTACCGGTGGTCTGGGGGGCGAAATTGCGGCCTGGATTGCCGAGCACTGCTTCGAGCACCTCGACGGCCCGGTGCAGCGCGTGGCTTCTCTGGATACGGCCATTCCGTTTTCGCCGCCACTGGAGCAAGCTTTTTTGCCCCAGCAGCGTCTGCGGGAAAAGGTAGAAAAGCTATTGGCTTATTAAGAAACAGGTTGAAAACTGAGGGCGCCGTTTTTCAGCTTGGCGGCCGCGCCACCGCGCAGGAAAAATGCGTCCGTAGCGTTGGATTAATAATTGAGAGGAGAAGATCGAAATCATGCTGAGGCCTGCTGCTAATGCGGGATGATAGTGAGTATTCTTACGTATTTAGCCATGTTCACCCCTAGCTGCCGCTGGCTGTTTGTGCTTGTTGCTCTGACTTTTGCTACTGCCTGCCGGCCCTACCGCCTGCCCAGCCCGACGGCCCCGCCCCAGCCCAAAGCCGCCACCAATACGGGCGACAATGGCGGCGTAGCGCCGGTTACGGCGCTCAAAGGCCAGCGCAACAGCTACGACAAGAATGGCTTGCTGAAAAAGAAAAAGTACGAGCGCCGCCGCCTCAAGCGTAAAGTAGGGCAGCGAATGCTCTTTGGGCATCCATTGCCATTTCAGTAAATCAGGTGCAAATGGCCTGATTAGCGCAACTTTACGTATAGGCAAATACTATTGAAAACTCCTCGGTATAAGGCGTCTGGGGGGCAAATTTATCCGGTTCGACTACTGACCTTTATTCGTTACTCCCATGCGTAGTGCTGTTCTGTTATTCGTCGGGTTTGCGCTTAGCTGCTCCATATCCACCGCTTCAGCCCAGACGGCGGATACCAGCCCAGCTCGTCTGCGGGCCGAAAACCGCAAAGCTCTGCGCGAGGCCCGCAAGTATAAATCTGAGTATAAAGAGTCGCATCTGGCCGTGAATCGGGACGACCTGCGCCGCAGCCAGCCGCGGGCACTGCCGCAGGATGGAAGGGGCAGTCTGCAATTCGATCACACGGGCACTGCGAAGGTAAGCGAACCATCCCGCGTGAATCTGCGTCTAGGAAAGAAGAAAAAGTATAATCAACCTTCCTCCGAACTATGATTCCTTGGCAACAGCTCACCCAAGCAGACCAACTGACTGACATCGCCCGCGAGTCGCATGAGCAGCCGGTTCTTATTTTCAAACACAGCACTACATGCTCAATCAGCGCGGCGGCGAAAAGCAAGCTGGAGCGCCAATGGGCCGATGCTGGGCTTAGTGACGCTAAAATTTATTACCTGGACTTGCTGCGCTTTCGCCCTATTTCCGGGGCTATCGCCGAAACGTTTGGTGTGCGCCACGAGTCTCCTCAGCTACTGCTAATTCAGGCCGGCGAGTGCAGCTATAATGCCTCCCACATGGGCATTCGCCTTAATGAGGTGAAAGATCTGCTCAGCGCTTAAGCCTCTGACATACATAAAACGGCGAGGTCCGGCAGAAGCAATGCTTCCGCCGGACCTCGCCGTTTTATGGGAAATATTCTACTCGTAAGAGAAGTGAACCTGCTGGCGAATTTCCGGGTTCAGACTGAGCGCCACGGGGCAGGTGCGCGCTGCGTTTTCGAGCACAGCCCGATCTTTGGCCGAAAGCATAGCGGGCATCTGAAAGCTAACGTCGATCTGGGCGATGCGACGTGGGTCGCTGGCCATGTGCTTGGTGACGGAAAAGGTCGTCGATGTCAGGTCGAGGCCGCTGCGGTCGGCCACGATTCCCATGATGGTCATCATGCAGCTGCCCAGCGCCGTACTTACTAAGTCGGTGGGTGAAAACCCTTCGCCCCGACCGTGGTTATCCAGGGGAGCATCAGTGAAAATGACGTTGCAGGAAGCGCTGTGCGTGGCTTCGGTGCGTAATTGGCCGGTGTACCGGGCGGTGGCAGTGCTCATAGTCAGATAGTCAGGAAGAGTGCAATACTTTGCGCGCAAATTTACGTACTTTCGGTGGGGCCGCTGTCAGGGGGCCAATTTCGTTTGAATTTCTCAGTTGTATAGCTGTGTTGCTACCCATACGACCTCTGTTTTTTTTCGGCATCGCCCTGCTGCTGTTGGGAGCTGGATCGGTGGCCCAGGCCCAGGATGCCACCCCCAACGAGACGCCTTCGTATCGGAAGGAGTTTACGTATGGCATAAACTTCAACACCAGAGGCGGCCTGATTGGGGGCGTCAACGTGCGCTCTACCCGCGTGCTAAACGACAAATGGTCGCGCTTCTGGAGCATTGAGGGCGTGGAGGTAAAGCACCCCAAAGAGCAGCGCATAGGCAATCAGTTTACGGGCGGAACGTACGTGCTGAATAAGTCGAACTACATGTTTGTGTTGCGCCCATCCTTTGGTGCTCAGCGCGTTATCTTCCGCAAAGCGCCGGAGTCGGGCGTGCAGGTAAACGCCTTATTGGGTGGCGGCCCGTCGGTGGGGCTGCTGATGCCATATAACATTTATTACGACTACACCGAGCGTGTGGGTGGCCGGCCGGGCGGACCTGAGGATATTCGTACGGAGCAATTCGATCCAGCCATACACGGTGATTCCCAGTTCATTGTAGATAAAGCCCCCTTGTTCAGTGGCGCCAATAACGTGAAGCCGACTGCCGGTGTTCATATGCGCGGAGCACTCAGCTTTGAGTATGGCCGCTACCGCGACGCCGTTGCGGGCATTGAAACTGGCTTTCTGTTCGAGTATTTCCCCAGCCGTCCTACTATTCTGCGGGCTACCGGCATCTCCGACGCCAAACTCAACGAGACGTTTTTCCCCTCCGTTTATCTGACAATTTATTTGGGAACGCGGAATTAATCCTGTTTCTACAAGCTGCTACGGGCGAATAGTTATTCATAAAAGCCCCCAGCATACTGCCCTGCAGCGACAACCAACGTGGTGGACCGTTGCAGGGCATCTTTATTCCCTTCTCGTTTGTTATAGCGTCTGCTGCGCGGGCTGAGCCCGACATGCGGCTAACTCCTGCCTGACCCTTACCTTTGTAGTATGGACGAACTGTTGCTGACCTTACCCATTATTCAGCCCGAGCCGGCAGCCCCGGCCCGGCCGCGCAAGCCTGATTGGCTGCGCGTAAAACTGCCTGTCGGCCCCGAGTACGCTAAAGTTCGTCGGCTTGTAGATGAGCATAAGCTGCATACCATTTGCGAAAGCGGCAATTGCCCGAACATGGGCGAGTGCTGGGGCGCTGGCACGGCCACCTTTATGATCCTGGGCAACGTGTGTACACGCTCCTGCTCGTTCTGCGCTGTGGCCACCGGCCGTCCTAATGAGTATGATACCGACGAGCCCCGCCGCGTGGCCGAAGCCATTCAGCTGATGGGCGTGAAGCACGCCGTTATTACCTCCGTAAACCGGGATGAGCTGAAAGACCGCGGCGCCAGCATCTGGCTGGAAACGGTGGTGCGGATAAAACAACTGTCGCCGGCCACGACCATCGAAACGCTTATTCCGGATGTGAAAGCCAACTGGGAAGCGCTGGATACAATGATTGCCGGCGGCCAGGAAGTCGTGTCGCACAATGTTGAGACTGTGGGCAGCCTGTACCGTCTGGTGCGCCCGCAGGCCAAATATGACCGCTCACTGGAGCAGATTCGTCGTACGAAGGCCGCTGGCAAGCGCACGAAATCGGGCATTATGCTGGGTTTGGGCGAAAAGAAAGACGAGATGTATAAGGCCATGGACGACCTCGCCGCCAATGGCTTGGACATTCTGACCTTAGGCCAATACCTTCAGCCGACGAAGCGCCATCTGGAGGTTGCCGAGTTCATTCACCCCGATCTTTTTGCTCATTACCGCGAGGAAGGTCTGGCGCGTGGCCTCAAGTACGTAGAATCGGGGCCGCTGGTGCGCAGCAGCTACCACGCCGAGCGCCACGTAAATGTCCCGATCTGATTAATCACCTCAGGTAAAATAATAATCCATTAAAAAAGCCCCCCAGCACTGCGCTGGGGGGCTTTTTTAATGGAAGCAAAGCGAATAATTAACGACGGGCGTTGACATTAGTGCCATCCTGGGGCGGATAGTTCTCCAAAATGCCCCCCACGATGCGGTACACTTCCTCCTCAGAGATGGTGTTTTTATCTATCTGAGCCTGGCCCTGCCCGCGCCACGCCAATTCCTTGCGCTTAGCATCCACGAGGTCGATGATAACGGTACCGGCTTTGTACTGCGTTACGTTCCCGTACGGCCCGCGACCATACATTCCGTAGCCACCATAGCCATAAAAGGGGTAGCCAAAGCCGCCGCCGTTGATCTGCTGCTTGTCTTCCACCTTAGCATTGTAAGCCACATACAGATCGGGGCTTTGCTCGGTGTAAGTCAGGCCTTTCTTCTTCATTTCGGTTTCAACAGCGGTACGCATGCGCTTGTCCAGAAACGACTGATAGCCACGAGCCGGACCGCCCTCAGCGTCAGAGGTTTGCTGCGGATACCACGACCACGTTTTATACGTGCGGAAATTGATGGAATGGTCGTAGTCGGAGGTGACGCCTACCCGGGAAGAAGTGCAGCTGGTAGCGCCCAATAACAGGGATAAGCCCACGGCTGCCAAAGCAACCGGACGGCGGAATAAACTTGTGAATGCGTTCATATTAAGTTGTCGAAGGGTTGAGTGAAAGAGCTAGGCGCGTTGCCGAACTAACGTAAAGTAGGGCCACCAAAGTACGTGCTTAACTCTGGCTATACAACGCCGCGATGGGGGGCAATGTTCCCAAATATGTGGGCCGGCAAAATGAGTAAAAGCAAATTTTTTCAGGGAAAAAACCTTGATCAACTTGAAATTTCTATATCTTCCCAATCCTAAACTAGACCTATGCACAAACTCTACCCTTGCCTGTTTGGCCTCGCTTTGCTTGCTTCATGCAGCGCCGTCCGCGACGATTCCTTTAGCTCTTCGCGCGGCAACAAAAAACCAGTAGCTCACAACACGGTCGTGGAGTGCATCCTCTACGACGGGATGACCAAGGAGTCTGCTCAACTCACGAACCTCAGCGTAAACTCTGAAGTACAGGTACTTGACACAGTAGACGCCTACTTTGTACGGGCCCGCGTGACGGAGAAAGGGAAAGTTCTCAACGGCTACCTCTACCGCACCTGCTTTTCCCAACGCTAGCAGTTAGCTCGGCTTTACCAATAAAAAAGCCCCCATGCCAAGCATGGGGGCTTTTTTATCTGTTAGAGCAAGCTCGTTCCACTACAGGTCATAATGATTGGTCTTGCCGGAAGAGACTTGAACCGTGGCAGTTACCAGCTGAGTGTTTTTGTAATATGAAAAAACATAATTGCCTGGATTTAATCCCTTTATAACAATCCTGGTTTTTCCATCCTGATAGGAAGCAGCATCAATATACTCGCTTTTCAGCGGAGGAATAGTGGGGTAACTATCAGCTACATACAAACGGTAGTAATAGGTAGCCTCGTCATTACTGTTGAGTATTGGATTGAATGCCACACTTATATCTCCTACAATTGCATCCTCATTTTTTGTGCAGGAAGACGAAAACGTGAAAAGTGAAATGAGCAGCAGCAGAAGCGAATGTTTGGAGTTCATCAGTATCTGAAGATTCATAAAAGCCTGTTGTGGAGTAGCCTTGCCAGACTATATGCTGATTTGGCCAGACGTAGATAATACATAGAACCCTTAAAAAAAGCCCCCGGATATTGTCTGGGGGGCTTTTTTATCTGTTAGAAAAGTTTAGTACGATGGGCCGCGGTCGGTTTCTACCAGCTTCTCCTCGGCGTCCACGTACTCCTCGATGGGCGTGCAGGCGCAGATGAGGTTCCGGTCGCCGAAGGCGGAATCGATGCGGCTGACGGCCGGCCAGAACTTGGCGGCGCGCACATACTCGGCGGGGTAGGCAGCCTGCTCACGGGTGTAAGGCCGGTCCCATTCGGTAGCCATGATGGTAGCCGCCGTGTGCGGCGCGTGCTTGAGCAGGTTGTCTTTGGCATCGGCGCGGCCTTCTTCCACCGCCCGGATTTCATGACGAATTTTGATCATGGCATCGCAGAAGCGGTCGAGTTCTTCTTTGCTTTCGCTTTCGGTAGGCTCCACCATCAGCGTGCCGGCCACGGGGAACGACACGGTAGGCGCGTGGTAGCCATAGTCCATCAGGCGCTTGGCAATGTCTTCCACCTCAATGCCCGCCTTCTTGAAGTGGCGGCACTCCAGAATCATCTCGTGGGCGCAACGTCCTTGTGCGCCTACGTACAGCACTGGGTAATGCTCCTCCAGCCGCGCCTTGATGTAGTTAGCGTTCAGAATGGCAATGCGCGTAGCCTGCGTCAATCCTTCGCCGCCCATCATGGAGATGTAAGCGTAGGAAATAGGCAGAATGCTGGCCGAGCCCCAAGGCGCCGATGAAACTGCGCCAGTAGCTTTCTCATGGCCAACTTCTACTACCACGTGGCCGGGCAGATACGGCGCCAGATCAGCAACCACGCCAATCGGGCCTACGCCCGGCCCACCGCCGCCGTGCGGAATGCAGAAGGTTTTGTGCAGGTTGAGGTGACACACGTCGGCGCCAATGATGGCGGGTGAGGTGAGGCCCACCTGGGCGTTCATGTTGGCGCCGTCCATGTACACGCGGCCGCCGTGCTGATGAATCGTGCGGCAAATGTCGATGATGGTTTCCTCGTACACGCCGTGCGTGCTGGGGTAGGTCACCATCAGGCAAGAAAGGTTAGCGGCGTGCTGCTCAGCTTTTTGCTTGAGGTCAGCCACGTCGATTTCGCCTTTGTCTGTGCTTTTCACCACCACTACCTGCATGCCAGCCATAACGGCCGAAGCGGGGTTGGTGCCGTGGGCCGAAGCCGGAATCAAGGCAATGTTGCGGTGGCCTTCGCCCCGACCTTCGTGGTAGGCGCGAATAACCAGCAGGCCAGCGTATTCACCTTGCGCACCGGAGTTCGGCTGCAAGCTGACGGCGGCAAAGCCCGTTACCTCGCACAGCCACGCTTCCAGTTCTTCAAAAATCTGCTTGTAGCCTTGCGCTTGCTCGCGGGGGCAAAAGGATGGAGGCTACCGATTTCGGGCCACGTCACCGGAATCATTTCGGCGGTGGCGTTGAGTTTCATAGTGCACGAGCCCAGCGGAATCATGGAATGAGCCAGGCTCAAGTCCTTGTTTTCCAGGTGCTTCATGTAGCGCAGCATCTCGTGCTCGGAGTGGTGGGTGTTGAAGATGGGATGCGTCAGGTACTCACTGGTACGCACCAGTTCTTCGGGCCAGGTCAGCTCTACGTCGGCGGGCATCTCAACTGCGGCGGCTTCTTTGCCCAACACTTTGGCAAATACGCGCACGATGTCGGCAACGTCCTGAGCCTCGGTGTTTTGGTGCAGGGAAATACCCACACGCACCTCGTCGAAGTAGCGGAAGTTCAGGCCGGCAGCTTCGGCTTCGCGCTTCACAGCTTGCTGCAGCTCCTTGCTTTCCAGACGCAGGTTCAGGGCGTCGAAGTAGAACTCGTTGCTCTGCTCCACGCCCAGCGCCGTCAGGGCTTTTTCCAGCGTTTGAGTCAGGGCGTGAATATTGGTGGCAAACTGACGAATGCGCTGCGGGCCGTGATACACAGCGTACATGCCAGCTAATACCGATAGCAGCACCTGAGCGGTGCAGATGTTGGAGGTAGCCTTTTCACGGCGGATATGCTGCTCGCGGGTTTGCAGGGCCATACGCAGGGCCTTATTGCCGGCGGCGTCGATGCTCTGGCCGATGAGGCGGCCGGGAATAACGCGCTTAAACTGGTCTTTGGTAGCGAAGAAACCGGCGTGCGGGCCGCCGTAGCCCATCGGTACACCAAAGCGCTGGGAGTTGCCTACGCATACGTCGGCGCCCATTTCGCCGGGCGACTTCAGCAGCGTAAGTGCCATCAGGTCGGCGGCTACGGTTACAAAAAGCCCCCAGCATGCGCCTTCGTGATAAAATCAGTGTAATCGAATACCTGACCGTCGGCGGCGGGGTACTGAAGCATAGCGCCAAACAGGGCCTCATCGGAAAGGTCGGCGGTGCGGTGGTCACCGATTACCAGCTCAATGCCCAGCGGCGTGGCACGGGTGCGCAGCACGTCGATGGTCTGGGGCAATACTAACTCCGAGACGAAGAACTTCGTGGTGTTCTTTTTCTTGGTTTGGCTATGAAACATGTTCATGGCCTCGGCGGCGGCGGTGCCTTCGTCGAGCAGGCTGGCGTTGGCAATCTCGAGGCCCGTGAGGTCAATTACCATCGTCTGGTAGTTGAGCAGAGCTTCGAGGCGGCCTTGGGCAATTTCGGCCTGATAGGGCGTATAGGCCGTGTACCAGCCGGGGTTTTCAAGAATATTGCGCTGGATAACGGGTGGTAGCTGCGTATCGTGGTAGCCCAGGCCGATGTAATTTTTATAGATTTTGTTCTGACCAGCTATCTGCTTGAATTTAGCCAGAAAAGCGCGCTCGGTGAGGGCAGCTGGCAGGTTCAGCGGCCGTTTCAGGCGGATGGCCGCCGGTACGGTTTCGTCGATAAGCTGATCGAGGGATTCCACGCCAATAGTGCGCAGCATTTGAGCTACAGCAACTTCGTCGGGGCCGTTATGACGGTCCACAAACACATCAGCGGGCTTGGTTTTCAGCAACATAAAGAGAAGATAGAGGTGGCGAGAAGATGTGGCCGCGCGGGCAGCCGAACCTTTAACAAAGGTAAGGCGAAAACCTCTCCGGACGATAGGATTATTAGGCTGGTGGAGGTGGAAGCGCCTATACGCCAAAATATTTAACCAGATTTGCCCCCCAACCTACCCAACCTCTTTTCTCAAATGCGCCCCCTAACCATTGGTATCATTCGCGAAGGAAAAACGCCCCCCGACCTGCGCGTAACGCTCACCCCCAAAAAGTGTGTGGAGGCCGAAACGCTCTTTCCCGGTCTGCGCATTGTGGTGCAGGAATGCCCCGTGCGCAGCTTTAAAGACCAGGAGTACCGCGACCTGGGCATCGAAGTTCGCCCGGACGTGTCGGACTGTGACATCCTGCTGGGCGTGAAGGAGGTGCCGCCAGCGCAGCTCATTCCCCACAAAACGTATATGTTCTTTTCGCACACCGTGAAGAAGCAGCCCGCCAACCGGGAGCTGTTGCGGCAGGTATTGCAGAAAGACATCACCCTGATCGACTACGAGCTGCTGACCAATGAGCAAGGCGAGCGAATTGTAGCCTTTGGGCGCTGGGCTGGGATTGTGGGAGCGTATAACGGGCTGCTGACGTATGGGCGAAAGCATCAGCTGTATGAACTCAAACCGGCCTACCAATGCGTCGACATGGAGGATATGCAGGAGGAGTTCTTCAAGGTCAAAAAATTGCCCCCCATCAAGATGGTAGTAACGGGTTCGGGGCGGGTAGCGCAGGGCGCGGTGGAGGTGCTCGACAAGATGGGCATCCGGCGGGTGAGCGTCTACGATTATCTGTACCTGGATTTCAACGAGCCGGTGTACACCCAGCTCCGCAGCAGCGACTACAACCGCCGCCGCGACGGCCGCGTGTGGGATACGCCCGATTTTCACCGCAACCCGCAGGAGTACGAATCCACGTTTGGCGCTTTTTTGCCCGTTACGGATTTGCTGCTGGCTTGTGCCTATTGGCATCCGGCGGCGCCCAAGCTGTTCAGCGAAGCCGACACGCAGCGCCCTGATTTTCGCATCAATACGATTGCCGATATCACCTGCGACGTGAATGGCTCCGTGCCCACGACCAAGCGGAGCACCAGCATACAAGACCCCGCTTTTGATTATAACCCGCGGACCGGCGAGCTGGAGCCGCCTTACTCCAGCCCCACCAACATTACGGTGATGGCCGTGGATAATCTGCCCTGCGAGCTGCCTCGCAACGCCAGCCGTGACTTCAGCCGACAATTACTGGACAATGTGTTTCCGTATTTGGTAAGTGACAAGCCTGAACCGATCATTGAGCGGGCGACCATTGCTACGGGGGGCAAATTGACGGAGCGCTACGCGTATCTGGCTGACTATGTAGCTGATTAACTCACACTATTAAAATCGCATTGTCATCCTGACGAAGGAAGGACCTTATCCCAATTGAACAAAGTCGTTTAATTGGGATAAGGTCCTTCCTTCGTCAGGATGACAATGTAGTGTGGACGCTGTCTAGACGCCGCGCAACACCGGATATTTGGCCTGCACCAGCATATAAACACCATAGGCCATCAGGCCCAGGGCTACAATGGCGAGTACAACAGGACCCATACTGGCGAGCAAGTCGAATGCTCCTTCGGTGCCTTGAGCTGCCTTAGAATTAGACTGCATAGCGGCCTGCAAAAAGAAATAGCCAATGATGGCCATTACAATACCGCGGGCAGTATAGCCAACTTGACCAGTGCGATATACTATTTTTTGCTGCTCGGCCGGCAATCCGCTACTATTAACGTGCTTGGAAAACTTGCCGGAGTAAGCGCGGTAAATCTGGTAAAGGCCGGCGCCAATAATGCCCAGCGCAATAGCGCCAAGTACCCATTGGCCCCACGACTGATCCAGGAGCTTGGCAATCAATGATTGTTGGGTGCTGCCTCTGCCCTGATCGGCGTTACCGCCACTGAACGCGGCCCGGCCCGCCGCGTAGGCCAGACCAGTGTAGAGGAGGCCACTGCCCGCATAGCCGAGTCGGCGGGCTAAGCCTTTCGCATCTGAGCCCTTGTCTTCCGTATCGCGGAAGGCCTGAACGAGGCGCCAGATGACATAGCCAAGTAAACCGAAAGCAACCAAGCCCAGCAAGAACCGACCAAAAGGCAGGTCCTGAATGGTTTGCAGTGCTTGCTCTTTATCCGCCGTTTTGCCCCCCTGAGTACCCGTAGCCGCCATAACTGCCAGGGTGCCCACCACAATATACACTACGCCTTTAGCCGCGAAGCCAAATCGGGCTAAGGCTTTGATACCCGATGAGGGTGTTTGGGGCAAGGAAGAAGTAAGGGAAGAAGTTGACATAGCTGGAAAGTAGAAAAGAGCGGAAAATATGAACCAACAGGGAGTACGCAGCGCTAAGCACTCATTGAGTACATAGTGGGCCGGCCAAGCAAACCTTCAGGTTGGTACAACTCAGCTCCTGCGCGAAATAGGGGTTCGTTTTCAGCTAAGTCGAGGGTGAAGATTGGCTTGCCATCCAGAGCGCCGCTAAAAAATAAGCGCTCCAAATTGCCCCCCGCTGCCATGTACGGAATAAAGAATTGATCGGCCAATTCTGCAATCAGCAGATTACGGATATCGGCCGTTTCCTGCGTTATAATAGTCAGCTCTTCTTCAAAGGGAGTAAGGAACAACAGCTGGTCAGCTGCTAATTCTAGCTCGTATTCCAGCTTCATGTTGGGTCTGATGCCACGGCCCAGCGCATACACAATAGGTTGTTGCTCGCCTTGCAGCAGATAGCGAAATACCTTTTGCTCTAGTAAGGAATGGAATCCGGACAGCACGCAATGGCCGTTGGTGCGTTGCTCCACGGCCCACATATAAGTGGGATACTCGATGTAGCCAGGATAATTACGTGAGCAAAAGAAAGCGGTCTTTGGAAGGGTCAGCAGGTCAAGGTTTCCCAAGGTGTGCAGCTCTTCCGGGGCAATATTCATACGCGGAAGGCCAGAGAAAACTGGCGGCTAAAAGGCTTACAGCCAAGATGAAAGCAGTAGTGAACGGAGTAGAACAAATGAAAGCTCCGCACTAGCTTATTACAGCTGGTACGGAGCTTTTGTTAATAAGGTCAGCCGTAAGGGCTAAAAATTGCGGCTAAACCAGGATTTTATTTCATCGGCTGTCTTGCCAGCTTTCTTTTGAAGCTCGCCCAGCCATTCTTCCTGACGGCCTTCCTGATACTCCATATCGTCGTCGGTGAGGTTGGCGTGCTCCTGCCGAAACTTGCCTTTTACTTCATTCCAGTTGCCACGGGCACGCCACTCAGTGCTTTTGTCAATATCCATTGTCGTAGGGCTTAAGGGTGGAAATGAACTACTTACCCGTTAGCTTACGCCGGCCACGCCGCAAGGTTGAGCTGAGCTAGGCCGCTAGAAATGATTGGTATTCGCGAGGGCAATGGCAAACCATATAACTGTTCCAGTAAGTAAGCCAATTCCGAAGCCGCCGGCTGCTTTACCAATTTTTTTGCGTTGGGCTTGTTGTTGGTAACCAAGCAAATAATGAGGATCGTTAAGTAACGCTGTATCCGGAGCTATAATATTCTGGCTTTGAATAGGAGATAGTCCAATAGCAGCGCCAGTAGCTATCCCGCCCAAAGCGCCCGGAGTAGTTGGACCAAGAAAAATAAGGCTGACAGCAGTGGCGGTAGCGGTTACGAATAAGCTTCCGGGTGCTTTAAAATACTTTTGGGCATCCATACGGCCCTGGTTTGTCATTTCTGCCGGTGTGCGGCCCGTTACTAGAGATGCATCCGTTTTGCTAATAATCACCTTCGTGCCATTGGCATAACGAATCAAGAACACTCCAGTAGCGGCCATATACAGTGTGTCTGAACTTGGAGGTTCAGTGCCGGGTACATAGGATATTTCAGTAGGCGTAATGGCCAGCACTTTCGCCTTTATTTCCTCGCCATTGGTGCGCAGAATAGTGTCCTGAGCCTGGGCGCACAATGCGCTGCAGAATAATAGATAAGTGAGTAGAAAAAGACGCATGAGAGCAGAGAAAAAATACATAGGAATAAAATAAATCAGCGCACCAAGTGCCTGATTTAATTAAGCTTAGGGCATCAATGACCTCCGTTACTGAAAGCTATCATGACAAGCGTATATACAACCACTACCCCAGTTGCCAAGCCCAACCCAAGGCCTCCGGCTGCTTTTCCCAGCTTTTTCCGTTGGGCCTGCTTTTGGTAGCCGCTTACATAATCAGTATCGGCCAGCAACGCCTGATCAGGGACGATCATATTATGAGGTTTTGGAGGCGTGGCGGCAATGACAGTGCCCGCAACAATACCCCCGAGCCCATAAGTAGCTGGAATGCTAACTACAGTGGCTCCAAATGTGCCCCAAAAAGCCCCCCGCGCTTTAAAATACTTTCCCGCATCCTCGCGACCCAAGTCACTCATTTGCTGCGGAGTGCGGCCTAAGCCTATTGCTGGCGCCGTAGCATCTGGCTGGCTTACAATCTCTTTGGTGCCGTTGGAATAGCGAATCAGGAATACATCGGTAGCAAGCAGGTGCAACGTATCGGTGCTGGGGGCTCGGTGGTAGGCACGTACGCCACATCGGTAGGCGTAATGGACAGTACCCGAGCCTTCACCTCATCGCCATTGGTGCGCAGAATGGTGTCTTGGGCTTGCGCGCTTAGTGTGGCGCAAAAGAGAAAGCAGCAAAGTAGAAAAACGCGCATAGTCGTATTTATGAAGTAGTGAATTGAGAAGAAGTGTGCTCTTAGCGCCGCCGTGAGTTGAAGCCGACCAGCAGACTAAACCGCGCCCCGCCGTTGCCGGGTACCACTGCGAAATTCACCGGGAAGTTGATGCCATTGGAGCGAAAGGAGGTGCCGATAGCCAGCGCAACATTGGCACTTACTGGGGTCAGATTGGGGCCTAAGCCAAACTCAAACCCTTTTGGCCCCCGAATACCTACCAGCGCATTGATGCTCGGAATAAACTTGCCCTGCTCTAAGCCACCTATCAGCGGCACTATCTCCAGCAGGCCCGCCGTACCGTTGGGCATTCGGAAAATGCGGGTTTCAAACTGCCAGCCGAACTGAGTGATGAAAGGGTTTAAATCCTTCAAATAGCTGCTTTCACGCGCATTAATCTTATTTATAACGCCTTGCGAAAGGATAGTAAACCCAATGCGCGGACCATTCAAGTGAATCTCCTCATAAGCCGACTCCTCATCGCCGGGCACGACCGGGCCGGGAGGTGGGGGCGAGCCGGCGATAATCTGGGGGCTTTTTGGCTGGTGCTCAGCACTTCCTTGGTGCCGTTGGCGTAGCGAATCATGAATACCTCGGAGCGGCGAACAGTGATGAGCGGGCCGTCGGGGTTATCGGTGCGCTTGTAGCGCACTTCGGTGGGTGTAAGCTCCAGAACCTTAACCTGAAGCTCCTCGCCATTTTGCTTGGTGAGCAGGTCCTGGGCTTGGGCTGAAATGACCGTGAAGGCGGACACCAGCAGGGAAAGTAGAAAGCGTTTCATATAAGTAGGCTGTGAGGTGAAATCCTGTCCGAAGGTGCAGACTTACCCCCTGAAAACACGAACCAACTTTCACGTTTTTCAGACTTTCGACAGACCCCTTTCCTGTTGTAAAAATCTGATTTACAGATAGTGTACAAGCCAATAAATTAGACTTTAGAAAAAGCCCCCCAATCCCTATATTTAGCTTTTATATCTACTCTTATGGATGACTTACGCACGACGCTGGTCACTTTCTCGCCGGACGACCGCAAAGAGTTTGGCCGCTTCGTGCAGCGGCAGCGCAAAAAAGTAAATGGTCGCATGGATTCGCGCCTCTACGAATTGCTGCTGCACGCCAAAGCATACTCAACCGAGGAGCTGCTCGCCAAGCTATACCCCGGTGAGCCTAACGCGGTGGCATACTATGCCTTGCGCAAGCGCCTGATGCGCCACCTCACCGATTACCTGCTGCTGCGCCAGCGCCAACTCGACCCGACGGCGGCGTCCTCGGTGCGCGGCCAACTCACGCTGGCACAGTACCTTTTTGATGTGGGCGTACCCCGCCTGGCCTGGAACATTCTGCGCAAGGCCGAAAAGCTGGCCCACCAGAATGAGCAGTATGAGCTGCTGAACACCATTTATAACCTGCAGATTGCCCAGGCGGGCAGCGAGTATGCCGATGAGCTGGCCGACATCATTCGCCGCCGGAATCATAATAAAAAGGCGGCCGACGAAGAGGAGCGCGCCGGTATTGCCGACAGCCTCATTCGGGAGCGGCTGCGGCAGGCCCGCAGCCGGGGCCGGGCCGGCGAGGCCTTCGATGGTATTATGCGCGAAGTATTGCGCGAGTATGATTTGCAGGAAGCCTTTGCGCGCAGCCCGTCGTTGCTTTACCGCCTTATGTCCATTGCCCGCAGTGCCATGCTGGTGCGCCGCGACTTTGTGTCGTTTGCGCCGTTTGTGCGCCGTTGCTACACGCTCATGGAGAAGCGCCACGGCTTCCGGCCCGCCCACCGCTACTACCAGTTGGGGCTGCTGTATATGATTGCCCACGCCTTGTATCGTTCGCGCCGCTTCACCGAGTCGGTGGCGTATCTGGAGCAGCTGCGGGCGGCACTGTACGCGGGCTCGCGCAGCTACATGGCCGATTTTTATCCCAAGTATATCTTCCTACTGGCTGCTAATTACTCGTTTCTGCGCCGCAACGCCGAGAGTATCAGCTTGCTGGAAAACCTGTTGCAGGGGCGCGAGGTGGCCTTGTCGGCCGCCGACCAGCTTACGGCGCGGCTGGGGCTGGGCTTTCACTACTTCGCCGAAAACCAGTTTGCCAAAACCAACCAAGTGCTTATCGGCATCGGCCGCTCCGACCATTGGTGCGAGCAGAAAATGGGCGTGGAATGGGTGTTCAATAAGAATATGGGCGAGATGCTGGTGCAGCTCGAACTCGGCAACTCCGACCTGGCCTTGAACCGCTTGCGCGCTATTGAGCGTGGCTTCCGCGAACGGTTTGGCGAGGGCGGCCCGTATCAATACGTGCTCTGCTACCTGAACCTGGTGCGCGAAATCCTGGACGACCCCGCCGCCGTGCGCCACCCCAGCTTTCTGGAGCGCGTCAGCCAGATGGCAGACGCGGTGCCATTGGATAGCGAGCGGGAAGATTTGCACGCCATGAGCTTTTACGCCTGGCTCAAGGCCCGTGCCTTGGGTCGGCCCTACTATGAGGTGCTGATGGAACTGGCCGGGGCGGTCAAGGCGCAGGAAAAAGAAACAGCATAAAATCAAAAAGCCCCCCAGACCGAGTCTGGGGGGCTTTTTTTACAATCTAAGAGCAGAACTAGTCTTTCTTGTCAGGAACTTCTTCTACAAGCTTGTCAGCTTCTTTGTTCTGAACAACGGCCGTGTCGCCGGGCTCACGCTTCATGTCTTCTTTGATGTCGGCAGCAGCATTGTCGGTGGCGCCTTCTATAGCGTCGCCAGCGTTTTCGGTTGCGTTAGCAGCGTCGGTGCCAGCACTTTCAGCGGTAGCTTCGGCATTCTCTTGAGTCTTCTCTGAGCAAGAAGCTAGAGCGAAAGGAGCAAATGCGGCTAAAACGAGCAGAGATTTAAAGGAAAATTTCATGGCTTAAAAGAATTAGGGTCGTGAGAGTGGATAATGGCTTCATACCGGTTACCTAGGGAAAGTAACCCGCCTTTGATCTAAATTTTCTAAAAAAGTGAATATAGACGGCGTAAAACTTACCCAAACGCGAGCAGTAAAGACGATGAATCAAGCAACCCGACTATTGGCTTAACTTTTAGGAGCCGATGCCAGTATAGCTAAGACGTTCTTTCCTGATTTGCCTCTCTGACCTATGGATTCCACCGCCCAAACCCCCCAAACGCCCCTCACGCCCACCATTCCGCTTGATGTGACCGATCAGCAGAACGCCGCGCTTCTGGATGATACGCTGAAGCTGCTCAACGGCGGTGTGCCCGACCAAGCTGATAAGCACGGGCTGGCCGAAATCGACCGTTGGATAGAAGTATTGAGCGCTTCGGAGCGCACTGGTCTGGCCAAAATACTTCAGGAGATGAAAACCCTGCGCGAGCAGCTGAACGATAGTGACACGGAGCCCCACGCCATAGCCGAAACACTGGCTACACTGGGCGCCGAAGCCAACAAAGTAGCCGATGAAAGCAACAATCACTTTACTGCTTCCCTCAATCACTTGGGTAAAGTACTGATCAAGCTGGGCTCGTCGCTGTCGCGCTAACCTCAATCGACACCAAAAAAAGCTCCCCAGACCAGTCTGGGGAGCTTTTTTGTGTTTGCGTATTGCTCACAATCAGCGACTTACTGGCCGTAATAGCGACAAAGGCAGCAAGACGCACGCCAGCACCTATTTTTGCAGCCTCTATTCCTTTCCGCCACATGCCTGCCAACACACCGCCCGACCTCACGCTTTACGATCCGTCTGCCCGAATGCAGTTTGGCGACAAGCACTGCTTTTTGTGCGGCTCGCCCACCGATCCGGCCACCAACTCAGTGCCAGTGTTTGCCGATTGGCTCCAGCAGCGTTACGGCCTAGCGGAACGGCAGATTCTGCTGCTCGACCAAAGCATCCGCTTCTACCCGGAGCTCCGGATTCCGTGCTGCACACGGTGCCGCACCCAGTACGTGGAGCCCTTGGAGGCGCAAATGGAACAAACGGCCAAGCTGGGCCTAGCCGCGTGGCAGGCGCTGCCCGAAAAAACGCTGTTTCTGTGGCTGGGCAAGATGTTTTATGGCATTCTTACCACTGAGCTGCTCACCGAGCTCGACCCGTTGGTAAAGCCACGCTACCCGCTCGCCGAAAACGCGCAGATGTTCCGTCGCTTTCAAGCGTTTTTCCAAACGTTTCAGGCCCTGCGTGTTCCCATCGAGTTTGAAGACTTCACGCCGGCCTCCATCTTTATTCTGGAAACCGCTCCGCACGAAGACACCATCGCCTTTGAGTACGACGACGACCTGACCACCATGGTGTTCAGCATCAAGCTCGATAATGTGGTATTGATGGCTTGTCTGATGGATAATGGCATTATTCGGCAAGCCATGCGCCAAGTGTACACCGACGCACAGCGTCCGCTACACCCTATTCAGGTGGCCGAATTTAAGGCCCGCGTCTACTACGCGGCCTATCTGTTCGGCGTGATTCCCGATTATTTTGTACGCCCGCATCAGCCCGGCGACCAGCACCTGACCTACGATACGCTCATCGACGATGTGACAGGGGGCATTTTTGCGCCTTGGCTAAACTCAGCCTACGCACAGTCGTTGCAGGAAATGTGGAAGCGCTGGCATATACCGTACACCGCTATTCTGAGCGATGCGGATGAGCCATTAAGCTTTCTGTATCAGCCCGATGGGAAACCCCGCGAGATGACAACTTATACCTCTGCTTCGGAATAGAAGCAGATAGTCTGGGGGGCAAATTTGGGGGCGGGCAGCTTAGCTGGCCTGCCATTGTAGCTCAGGCTTGGCCACGCGGCTGATGCGCACGTTGTCCCATTTGCCATAGAGCTTTTCGTCTTTGTGCACCAATAAATCAATGGTGCGGCGTAGGCGACGATTCATCGTGTCGTGGAGCACGTACACGCCGTCGAGCTTAGGGGAGATACCGCTAACATGCACTAAATCACCGTATTTAAACTTGCCACCGTTCTGCTTAAGCATATCCCGGGAAAGCGCTATCCAACGGTCTTTGCTTGAGTGGTTACGTTTGATGCGGGAGTTGTCGGCCGTGATTAGCGGATCAGAATCAGTTTGCCCGGGTTCGGCCCAATACACGGTGGCCGTTACTTTATAACCGGGTAAGCGACGGGGCAACACTGCAGGTACAGGTGTTGGCGAATCGAATATAATGTGCCGAGGTGTCAGGTTGGCAACAGTAGGAGTAAGCGGAAGCGGAGCGGAGGTACTTGTTTGCGGGGGGAAAAGGAGTGTTAGGATGAATAAGGCAATAGACATGACAGTTGATCTGGTGACTCTTCTACTCGCCCGAAGAGGATGGGCCGACCACATAATTTTCGCGGACGAAAAGTGTTAACCCTAACTTATAAAAAAAGGTTGCTCTGGATTTTGAGTAGTATATCAACGGCCTCTCGCAGAGGACGAAAGCGCCGTTTTTGGTAGTTAATTGATTTAAAATTGCCCTTATTTTATACGTATTAACTCAGCTCTCATTTCCCCACGAAGGCAAGCGCTTGAGCCTCAGAGCTCCTATAGGCGACTACTGCCTCATCGGTCATGTGAGTGAAGTGCGCCCGCGTCATGAACCTGACCTGTGTCAGGCCGTAAGAAAGCATCTGCCTGCTGGCATAAAAGCAGGTGGGTTTCATCTTTTTCCAGGCATTCTATCTTTCTCTCTAGCTACTATGGTTACTATTTGCCCGGCCAGCGTTTTGCGCTCGGCTACATCCCTGTGTACCGGTCTGTTATTAGTAGGAGCGGTAGTAAGCTGCTCATCGCCATCGGGTGAAAATGCCTCCCGCAGCACCGATTCCGACTCTACTGCTACCAGCCAAACCGCTGCTCCTGCCAACTCACCGCTACAAGTTGTAGCCGAGTTTCGCGAGCCCCAGATTGTTGGGGTGGCGGTAGCGCCCGATGGCCGGGTATTTGGCGTTTTTCCGCGTTGGGATAACAACCCGGTCAATCCCATTGCGGTCATCGGCACGGATGGCTCCGTAAAGCCATATCCCGATGCCAGCTGGTGCATGTGGAACGATTCCGTCCGCAACGAGCCCCAGAAGCATTGGATCTGCCCCCAGAGTGTGCACGTCGATCAGGCTGGTATGCTATGGGTGCTCGACCCCGCCGCGCCCGGCCTGAAAGCCACCGTGCCCGGTGGTCCCAAACTGGTTAAGATTGACCCGAAGACCAATAAAGTTGTTCAAAACATCAGCTTCCCGGCCTCGGTGGCGCCGCGCAAGTCTTACCTGAACGATGTACGCATTGATACCCAGCGCAACTTTGCTTACATCACCGAGTCAGGAATGGGAGCCATTGTAGTCGTGGACTTAAAAACGGGCACTTCACGCCGCCTTCTAGCTGATCATCCTTCCGTGCATCCGGAGCCGGGCCTTACTTTAAAAGCGGATGGCCATCCCATGATCGACCCAACCGGTAAGCCCATGGCCTTGCACGCCGATGGTATTGCTCTGAGTCGTAATGGTGAATACTTGTATTGGTCGCCGCTCACCAGCCACTCGCTTTACCGCATCAAAACAGAGGCGCTTCGCAATGCGGCCTTATCCTCAGCGCAGCTGGGCAGCCAGGTGGAGAAGGTCGGTACCATTCCCGCCACCGATGGCATGGAGATAGATGCTAAGGATAACGTCTATCTCACCTCTTTTGAGAACAACGCTATTATGCGCCGTACACCGGCCGGCAAGCTGGAAACGATAGCTAAAGAGCCCCGGCTTCAGTGGCCAGATACGTATGCTATCACTGCTAATGGCGATTTGTATTTCACGACCTCGGCCATTCATAAAACGCCTACTTGGAACAAAGGTGTAGGTAAGCAGGACCAGACCTACCGCATTTTCAAGACTGCTCTTCCGCAATAATTCCTGGGTTGCGTCGGTTTAACTTATTGAAGCCTTTCCTCAATTGAGGAAGGGCTTTCCTTTTATTTTGAATAGATTGGCTACATCGCAAATCGTAACGATTGCGGGTACGGAAATAAGCACTTGACTTACAGGTGTATTTGTGGAACCGAATATGGGTTTTTAGCTTTGTGATAAGCTATATACATTTGCCCTGACTCACTTAGCTCCTTTACGAATGGACGCTTACTCTTACATCGCCAATGCCCACGGCGACTACATAGACCAGCTTTACAAGACATACCAGCAAGATCCCGAATCAGTGGACTTCGGCTGGCGCAAGTTTTTTGAAGGCTTCGACTTCTCCCAGCAGTTTGCTGATGGTGATGGCCAAGCAGGCCAGCCCACCGGTTCAGGGGTGTTAGCTACACCTGCTTCTACGAATGAGGCAGAAGCAGTGCGCGCTGTGGACACAGTAGCCGCCGATAAGGAAACGCAGGTTCGCAACCTTATTCATGCTTTTCGCAGCAGGGGGCATTTACGAGCCCGAACCAACCCCGTGCGGGAGCGCAAAGACCGCAAAGCGCGTCTCGACATCGCTGATTTTGGCTTAACGGAAGCCGACCTCGACACACCCTTCAAGAATGGGGAATTGTTGGGTTTGGGCACCAGCGCCAAACTGCGCGACATCGTAGCGGCGCTGGAAAAGATTTATACCCGCACCATCGGCTTTGAGTACATGTACATCCGGGACCCCCAGATTCTGGACTGGTTCCGGGATAAAGTGGAAAAGGACTCATTGAGTTTCAACCCCGGCGTTGAGTACAAAAAGCGTATTCTGCGGAAGTTGAACGAGGCAGTTGTGTTCGAGAACTTTCTGCATACCAAGTTTTTAGGGCAGAAGCGCTTCTCTTTGGAAGGTGGCGAAACCACTATTCCCGCTTTGGATGCCATCATCAACAAAGCCGCCGATTTGGGTGTACGCGAAGTGATGATTGGTATGGCCCACCGCGGCCGTCTGAACGTGCTGGCCAACATCATGGGCAAGACCTACGAGCAGATTTTCTCGGAGTTTGAGGGTACCGCCGTGCCTGACCTGACTATGGGTGACGGCGACGTGAAGTACCATATGGGCTACTCTTCGGAAGTTGACACCGAAGCCGGGCATAAAGTAAATCTGAAATTGGCCCCCAATCCTTCTCACCTGGAGGCAGTTAACCCGGTGGTAGAAGGCTTTGTGCGCGCCAAAATTGAGCACCAGTACAACGACGATTACCACCAGATTCTGCCTATTCTGATTCACGGCGACGCCGCTTTAGCCGGCCAGGGTATTGGCTACGAGCTGACGCAGATGTCGCTGCTGGAAGGCTACAAAACGGGTGGTACTATTCACTTTGTCATCAACAATCAGGTTGGTTTTACCACCGACTTCGAAGATGCCCGCTCCAGTATCTACAGCACTGATCTGGCTAAGATTATTGATGCGCCGGTGCTGCACGTAAATGGTGATGATCCTGAGGCTGTGGTATTTGCCGTGCGCCTGGCTACTGAGTACCGTCAGCAGTTTCACGCCGATATCTTCATTGATATGGTGTGCTATCGTCGCCACGGCCACAACGAGTCGGACGAGCCTAAGTTCACCCAGCCGACGCTCTACAATATCATCTCGAAGCACCCAAATCCGCGCGAGGTGTATAACACCATGCTCGTGCAGCGCGGTGATGTAGATGCGGAGCTAGCCAACCAGATGGACCGCGAGTTCCGCGAGATGCTGCAGGCTCGTTTGGATATGGTAAAGCAGAAGCCGCTGCCGTATAACTATCAGGCTCTCGAAAATGAATGGCGCACCCTGCGCCGGGCCAAAAACGAAGACTTTGAGCAGTCGCCCGAGACGGGCATCAGTGAGGAGGCCATTGCCAAAGTTGGCAAAGCGCTAACTACGCTGCCCGAAGGATTCCGCCCCCTGAAGCAGATTGAGAAGCTCACGGAGGAACGCCGCAAGATGTTCTTCGAAACGCGCATTCTCAACTGGGCCGCCGCCGAGCTGCTGGCCTATGGCTCCTTATTGCAGGAGCAGCACATTGTGCGTGTAAGCGGACAAGATTGCCAGCGCGGTACCTTCTCGCACCGCCATGCCGTATTGCACGACGCGGAGACTTCGGCACCCTATAACTCGTTGAATCACATCGGGGAAGGACAGGAGAAGCTGCGGATTTATAACTCCTTGCTGAGTGAGTATGCCGTGTTGGGCTTTGAATTTGGCTACGCCATGGCCAACCCCACCGCTCTGGTGGTTTGGGAAGCGCAGTTCGGTGATTTCGCCAACGGCGCCCAGACCATGATCGACCAATTCATTGTGTCGTCGGAGAGCAAGTGGCAGCGGATGAACGGAGTGGTGATGCTGTTGCCCCACGGCTACGAAGGCCAGGGCCCGGAGCACTCCAACGCTCGCCCTGAGCGTTTCCTGCAGCTTGCTGCCGAGAATAACATCGTGGTAGCCAACATTACCACACCAGCCAACTTCTTCCACGCCCTGCGTCGGCAGTTGACGTGGAGCTTCCGCAAGCCGCTGGTAGTAATGTCGCCCAAGTCGATGCTGCGCCATCCGCTGTGCGTGTCGCCGGTGGAAGAGTTTACGGGGGGCAATTTCCGCGAAGTTCTTGGTGATGTGTACGCCGATGCCAAAAAGGTAAAGCGGGTGTTGCTGTGCTCAGGCAAAGTGTACTTCGACTTGCTGGAAGAGCAGCAAAAGTCTCAGCATAAGGATGTGGCTATCGTGCGTTTGGAGCAGCTGCATCCTTTCCCCCAAAAGCAGCTGAGCGTAGAGCTGGCCAAGTACCCGAAGGCCAAAATATATTGGGTTCAGGAAGAGCCCGAGAACATGGGCTATTGGAACTACCTGCTCCGCTTCATGCGCCGCGAGCTGGAAGACGTGATTGCCCGCAAGCCGTCGGCTTCGCCGGCTACCGGCTATAATAAGGTGCACGTGAAGGAGCAGAAGGACATTGTGGCCCGCGCTTTCGGCATTGCATCTGCCGAGGTAGACGCCGAAAATATCAAAGGCACCGTAGAAGTAGCAAAGAAGCAGGACTAGCTGAGTGCGCGAACCGGCTGTTCGCGCACTCACAGGTTCGTTGAAAAAGCCCCCAGCTCTATATTTTCAGCATAATTCGCTTTTTTGTTTCATCAGTAATTGTGGCAGCCAGTACGCCTGCCGCCTAAACTATCACCCTCCGAAACTCTTCAACCGTTCCACCTATGGGTCTGGAAATTAAAATCCCCGCCGTCGGCGAATCTATCACCGAAGTGACCATTGCCAAATGGCTCAAAAGCGACGGCGCGGCCGTGAAGCGCGACGAAGTAATTGCCGAGCTGGAATCGGATAAGGCGACCTTTGAGCTGCCTGCCGAGGCAGATGGCACGCTGCAGATTCTGGTGGCCGAAGGCGAAACGATTGGTATCGGCACCGTCATTGCCAATATCGGCGGCGAGGGCAATGGCGCTGCCCCGGCCGCTGGAGGCGCAGCACCGGCCAAAGATGCCACGCTGGCCCAGCCTCAGGCTGACCCCGTAGCGCCCGGCCAAAAGGAGTCGGGCAGCAATGGCAGCCAAGGCGCGTCGGCTGAAAAAGCTCCCCAGTCCGCAAAAGATCCGATTACTCAGGGTGAGCAAAATCCGCAGGCCAGTGACCAATCAGGTTACGGTGGTTCGACCGCTGGCTCAGCCGATAAGCCTACTGCGCCTGCCACGGGCGGCAGCGCCCCAGCTACTGGCGGTGGCGAGGTGAAAGAAATGAAGATTCCGGCCGTAGGCGAGTCTATCACGGAGGTAACGGTAGCTAAGTGGCTGAAAGCCGACGGCGCCCAAGTAGAGCGCGACGAGGTAATTGCTGAGTTGGAGTCAGATAAGGCGACATTTGAGCTGCCCGCCGAGGCCGCTGGCACGTTGCGCCACGCAGCCCAGGAAGGTCAGACGATTGCCATCGGGACGGTAATTGCCCGCATTGAGGGTGGTAGCGGTGCCGCTGCGGGAGCAGCTCCGGCTGCACCGGCACCAGCCGCTGCTCAGGGGACAAGTTCGACGTCGGCTCAGCCTGCCACCGCTGCCGCTTCGGGTAGCGCTACGTACGCCACGGGCACTCCTTCGCCGGCTGCCGGCAAAATCCTCGGTGAGAAAGGTATTGCCGCTACTGACGTACAAGGCACCGGCCGTGACGGCCGTATCACCAAAGAAGACGCGCAAAACGCCCAGGCACGCCCAGCTGCACCAGCTCCAACTCCGGCTGCTGCACCGGCAAGCAGTGCGCAGCCAGCGGCTCCTGCCGGCGCTCAACCAGCCGGTGAGCGTGTCCAGCGGCGCGAGCGGATGAGCAACCTGCGCAAGACCGTGGCTCGCCGCTTGGTGGCCGTGAAAAATGAGACGGCGATGCTTACCACTTTCAACGAGGTGGATATGCAGCCTATCATGGACCTGCGTACCAAGTACAAAGACAAATTCAAGGAGAAGCATCAGGTTGGCTTGGGCTTTATGTCCTTCTTCACAAAGGCCTGCTGCGTAGCCCTGAAGGAATTCCCCTCCGTAAATGCTCAGATCGACGGAACCGATATCGTATTCAATGACTTCTGCGACGTGAGCATCGCGGTATCAGCGCCGAAGGGCTTGGTAGTACCGGTGATTCGCAACGCGGAGCAGCTGTCTTTCGAAGGCATTGAGAAAGAGGTAGTTCGCTTGGCTGTGAAAGCCCGCGATAATAAGCTCACCATCGAGGAAATGACCGGCGGCACGTTTACCATCACTAACGGCGGTGTTTTCGGCTCTATGATGAGTACGCCCATCATAAATGCCCCCCAGTCGGCTATTCTGGGGATGCACAACATTGTGCAGCGCCCCATAGCCGTGAACGGGCAAGTCGTGATTCGCCCCATGATGTACCTGGCTCTGAGTTACGACCACCGCATCATCGATGGTCGCGAGTCGGTGTCGTTCTTGGTGCGCGTGAAAGAATTGCTGGAAGATCCAACGCGCTTGCTGCTAGGAGTGTAGCGCTTTAGAATGGACGCAAAAAAAGCCCCCCAGCTACCATAGCTGGGGGCTTTTTTATGACGTAAGCTACGCGGATCTGGCTGTGGATAGGGGGCGGAAAGCTACTCGGCAGAAAGGGCTATGCTTCGGGCTTTCACCTTAGCTTCCTCAGCCTTATCACCTGCAAAATTTTCTTCCACCGCCTTGCTGAATAAGCCAATCCACTGGCGCTGGTATTGACTGCGGGCTGGCATAGCTAATTGTTGAGGAATGGGCTGACCAGTGCTATTGGTGCGGCCAAACAGAGTGCTGCTCCAATAGTCATACAGCGAGGTAAGATGGTTGGGCCAATGCACTGCGGCCACCGCGCTAAAGATGGGCGAGAGCAGCGCATCCTGGTTTACCTTCTGGCAGAAGCAATCTACCAAAACCTTGATGTCACCTTCGGTACGGATGTCGGGAAGAGCAGTTGGCATAAGTAGCTAAATAGCGGTAGAGTGATACATACGACAAGATTCCGACACCGTTGCTCCGCTATGTTAAGCGTGGCGAGTGCCCATAGTAAACATACACAATCTGAGATTATTAATTCAATTTAATGTTAAATAAATTATACTGTTGAGTCTGAAAAGGGAATTTGCACAGCGCAGCAAATACTTCATTAGCTTATCTTTTTGATTCAAGCTCAACGGCTTCACTTTCAACTGTTTTAGGCTGCGTTTTCCGGCCGCCCAGCACTACCAGCATCACCGCTATTACAATCAGCGCCGCGCCGCCCAGCATGCTTATATTGAGCGATTCGCCCGCGAAGGCCCAGCCCAGAAGCACAGCCACCACCGGATTGACGAAGGCGTATGTGCCCGCCAGGGCCGGCTCTACTACCCGCAGTAGCCAGATATAAGCGGTAAAGCCCACAATAGAGCCAAAGCTGACCAGGTAAGCATACGCCCACCACGATTTCGTCGTGACCTGCGCCAGCTCAAACCCATTGGCTTCGCCGCGCAGCAGGCCCACCACCAGCATCACCAGACCACCACAAATCATCTGCATGCCGCCGGCCACAAAAGGAGAAGCCGCCGCCTGCTTTTTCTTGGAATAAAGCGACCCGATGGCCCACACCAAAGCTGCCGTCAGCACCATGGTAATGCCGGTTCCCTGCCGCCCGGGCAAGGCCACGTGAGAGGCTCCCGGATGGCTGGCCAACAGATAAACGCCCCCCAGTCCGAACACCAGCCCCAGTGCCACCAGCGCCGTCGGGCGTTGTGATACGCCGCTCATCCAGCCAAGCACCGCCAGAAACATGGGCACCGTGGCTACCAGCAGCGAGGCCATACCAGTAGGAATATACTGCTCGCCCAAAGTCACGCCGCCGTTGCCGAAGCCCAGCAAACAGACTCCAATAATGAACGCCGTAATCCAGCCCTGCGCACTTGGGCGCGGGGCTCCGCGCAGGCGCATAAATCCGTACAGCAGCACGCCTGCCAGCGCGTAGCGCGTACCGGCCATCAGCAAAGGCGGAATGGAATCGATGGCGAAGCGGATGCCCAGATACGTGGAGCCCCAGATGATATATACCGCTGCAAAAGCGAGCACCAAAGCCAGGCGGGTAGGGGAGGTAGCAGAAGTTGACATGAAGCGAAGCGAGAATGAGGCTGCAAACCTACGGCGGTTTTGGCGGGGCTGCTAGCTGCGCTCTACTACGAAGCTCCCGGCTTGCCGCGTTTCGGTCAGGTTGGCGTTCTTTGCCATGTACTCCCATTACTTCTCTGCTGTGCGTTCTACCTTTCTGCTTTTTCTGGCGGCCCTGCTAAGCTGCTCCCTCGGGGCCTCGGCCCAACTGCTGCAACCCAAGCCCGCCTTTACCCGCGCCGACTCCCTGCGCGGCGCGCTCACGCCGCTCCGCACCTGTTACGACATCAACTATTACCACCTCGATGTAAAGCTGGATGTAGCCAATAAATCTATCAGCGGCTCCAACCTCTTTCACTTCACGGCCACCCAGGATTTCACCCGTCTGCAGTTTGATCTGTTTGCCAATCTGAAGGTGGAGAAAGTGGAATACCAAGGCAAGCCGGTCCCATACACGCGAGAGGCTAATGCCGTGTTCGTCACGTTTCCGGCGCCTATTCAGAAGGGTAGTCGGGCCGAGTTTCGGGTTTACTATTCCGGTCAGCCTACGGTGGCCAAAAATGCCCCCTGGGATGGCGGCTTCGTGTTCACGCAGGATGGCAAGGGCAAGCCGTGGGTGGCTACCGCCTGCCAGGGCGTGGGCGCCAGCATCTGGTGGCCCACTAAAGATCATCAGGCCGATGAGGTAGACAGCATGCTCATCAGCGTAACGGTGCCCAAAGGCCTCAAGGACATCTCGAACGGCCGCTTGCGCAAAACCACTAAACTTAAAGGCGGCGCTACCCGCTTCGACTGGTTTGTGAACAACCCGATCAACAACTACGACGTGGCCCTCAACGTGGCCGACTATACCCACTTCGCGGACGAATACACCGGCGAAAAAGGCAAGCTGACGCTTGACTACTGGGTGCTGCCCGAAAACCTGGCTAAAGCCAAAACGCAGTTTGCGGCCAATGTGAAGCCCATGCTCAAGGCAATGGAAAACTGGTTTGGGCCTTATCCATTTTATGAGGATGGTTTCAAGCTGATAGAAACACCTCACCTGGGCATGGAGCACCAGAGCGCCGTGGCCTACGGCAACAAGTACCAGAACGGCTACCTCGGCGCCGACCGCTCGGCCACGGGCTGGGGCCTGAAGTGGGACTTTATCATCATACACGAAAGCGGCCACGAGTGGTTTGGCAACAACATCACCAGCAAGGACATAGCCGACATGTGGATTCACGAAAGCTTCACTACGTACTCCGAAGCCTTGTTTGTGGAAAGCCAGTTTGGCAAGCTAGCCGCCCAACAGTACATCCATGGGCAGCGCCGCAACATTCGTAACGACAAACCCATCATCGGACCTTACGAGGTAAACCGGGAAGGCTCATCGGATATGTATGATAAGGGCAGCAACCTGCTCAATATGATACGCACGGCCTATGTCCCCGATGACGCAAAGTGGCGTGAGCTGCTCCGGGGCCTGTCCAGCACTTTCTACCACCAAACCGTCACTACCGACCAAATCATTGCTTACTTCAATAAGCAAACCGGCCAGGACCTCACCCCTGTTTTCGACCAATACCTACGTCACTCAGCCCTGCCTACGCTGGAAGTTCGCTTCGTGGAAGGCAAATCTGAAGCCCGCTGGATAGCGAATGTGCCCGGCTTTGCCCTCCCGATTCGGGTGCGCCAAAAAGGCGGCGAGTATAGCACACTGCCTCTCACTACTTCCTTTCAACCCTTGAGCTTGCCGGGTCTTACCAAAGACAATCTGGAGGTAGACACGGAGAACTACTACATCGGCGTGCTGGTGGAGTAAGAGGTGAACTTGTGAAGTGGTGAAATTGTGAGTTTGACGTTCTGCTATTTTTTACGTCTGTCATGCAGAGCGGCCGCGAAGCATCTCGCTCGCTTCGTTGATTAGTATTGCAACGTCAGCGAGCGAGATGCTTCGCGGCCGCTCTGCATGACGTTCTACGTCATAAAACTCACCCCTTCACAATTTCACTTTTCACAAATTCGCCTTGCGTACCTTCGTGGCCGTTGATTTCCATTGAATTCACCTGCTGAATATGAACCAATACGACGTTACCGTTATCGGCTCGGGGCCGGGCGGTTATGTGGCGGCCATCCGCTGCGCCCAGCTCGGTCTCAAAACCGCTATCATTGAGAAATACCCTACGCTGGGCGGCACCTGCCTCAATGTGGGCTGCATTCCCAGCAAGGCCCTGCTCGACAGCACCGAGCACTACCACAATGCCCACACCACCTTCAAGGAGCATGGTATTGAGCTGAGTGATTTGCAGGTGAATATGAATCAGATGATTGACCGTAAAAACGGTGTGGTGAAAGCCAACGTGGACGGCATTCAGTACCTGATGAAGAAAAACAAGATCGACGTGATTCAGGGCCTCGGCTCTTTCGTCGATAAGACCCATATCAAAATCACGCCTACCGGCGAAGGCGAAGAGCAGCAGATTGAGACCAAAAACGTCATCATCGCGACGGGCTCCAAGCCCACCGTGCTGCCCTTTATTCAGCAGGACAAGCAACGCATCATCACCAGCACCGAGGCCCTGAACATTCGGGAGGTGCCGAAGCACATGGTGGTAATCGGCGGCGGCGTTATCGGGCTGGAAATGGCTTCCGTGTACGCTCGCCTCGGCGCCAAGGTGTCGGTGGTGGAGTTCATGGACGCCATCATCCCCACCATGGACCGCGCCCTGGGCAAGGAGCTGAAGCGCGTGCTGGGCAAAATCGGCATCGAGTTCTTCTTCAGCCACAAAGTAACCGGCGCCACCCGCGAGGGCGACACCGTGACCGTGACCGCCACCAACCCCAAGGGCGAGGAAGTGAAGTTTGAGGGCGACTACTGCCTCGTAGCCGTGGGCCGTTCGGCCTACACCCAGGGCCTGAACCTGGAAGCGGCCGGCATTGAGCTGGAAGAGCGCGGCCGCATCAAGGTCGATGAGCACCTGCAAACCAACGTGGGGGGCATTTATGCCATCGGCGACGTGGTGCGGGGGGCAATGTTGGCTCACAAGGCCGAAGAAGAAGGCGTATTCGTGGCCGAAACCATTGCCGGCCAGAAGCCCCACGTCAACTACCTGCTCATCCCCGGCGTGGTGTACACCTGGCCCGAAGTGGCGGGAGTGGGCTACACCGAAGAGCAGCTCAAGGAAACCGGCCGCGCCTACAAAACCGGCTCCTTCCCCTTCCGCGCCTCTGGCCGCGCCCGCGCCTCCATGGACCTCGACGGCTTCGTGAAAGTGCTGGCCGACAAGGAAACCGACGAAATCCTGGGTGTGCACATGATCGGCCCGCGCATCGCCGACCTCATCGCCGAAGCCGTCACCGCCATGGAGTTCCGCGCCTCCGCCGAGGACGTAGCCCGCATGAGCCACGCCCACCCGACGTATGCGGAAGCTATGAAGGAAGCGTGCTTAGCCGCCACGGAGAATCGGGCGATTCATATGTAGTTCTGCTGTAAAATAGAAACGTAAAAGAGGCCGTAGCTCCTAGAGCTACGGCCTCTTTTATTTGTGCGTAATTTAAATTCCGAAAAGTTTATTATTCTGAGATAAGGAAAGAATTTTATAATCTTCAGGGTTCAAATCAGGAGGAAGTTTGTCCCTTAGCACTGGTACAATAAATTGTATATTTGATTTGCTAACAACATCTGCAATTAGCGTAAGTTGATTATCATGAATATTCTCAATTTGGTCATGTAGAATAAAGTGAACACAAGGTATATCGTTCTCATCACAGAACTGAATATAGGCTATGTCAAACGCAGCGATTTGTCCCTTTTTTTTGCCTGTCCCAAGCCCTCCTACAGAACCAATTTTAAGTTCATAAGCTCTCTCTGTTTTATTTTGACTTAAAATAAACTGTTCTCCGTAAAGCTTTTCCGATACTTTGGAGAAGAACTTATTAAATTCAATAATGCTTTTTTCTAAGTCTATTTCAAAAGAGGCGATGCCGTTATTTATGTTTATTAGGCTTTTCTCTATTTCTTCAAGTTTTTCTGTTGATTCATTCCACTGTCTAAGCTGTTCTTCATATCTGCCTTTCTGCTCATATTTTTTATTGAGTGATTGAATTATGTTTTCCAATTCCTCAATCGCTCCAAGTTTGATGAGTTTTTGTGAAATAGATCTTTCACTATTAACGTTGACTTGTATAAGCTGATTAGTATTAACTATATCTTGTTCTAATTTGGGAATTTCTGAACTTATAAATTTTACTTTTTCCTGTAACATTTTATTGTGAAACTCTAGCATCTCTTCAAAAGTAGCCTGCATCTTAGGAATGAATGCATTGGCTGCTTTATATAACTCCTCAAGTTGCTTTGTGTTAATATTTGCGTATTCTTTTTCAATCTCATCTTTTGCTTCAAGAATAATATCTCTTCTAAGGGCTAATCTTGCTAACTCAGTTGATAGTTTATTTATTTCCGCCTTGATGATATTAAGTCTGTTTAGATCTTCTTGATAATCATCATTGACGCTGAAATTGTCTTTTAGTAAATTGAGTTCTTGTATATCTCTATTGATAACAGACAATGCCTGAATTATCTGTGAATGTGATGTTTCCTTTCTTAGTTTTTTTAGTATGGCTTCTTCAGTAGATTTTTGATACTGTAGCTTCTGTTTTTTGTTAGCGGTATTAGTATCAATTCCAAGCCAAAAAAGGTATAATGCTTCGTATTCTTCTGCTTTTGTAGTTATATGAAGTACTTTTATAGTATTATCTAATCTGCTTTTTTCGTAACGTATATTCTTAGCAATTATCTGACGAAAGGTAGGCTTGTCAGAACTGGAATGAAATACAAGTGACTTGAGTTTCTCTAAAAAATCTTTGTCATTATAGCTTTCATTGTTGATTTCCTGTATTTTTTCAGAGCGTTTTAAGAAATTTCTTCTGATAATTATTTCAGCACTATCTTGTTTGGTTAAATCATCTTTAAGAATTAAAGTAATTATAATATTATTGTCTTTTAAGAAGTTTTCAACATCGACATTACTCTTCTCTTTAAATTCTGAGTCGTTATAAATGTTCTTTCCGTCACCACCAAGACAAAAGTCAATTAACTTCAAAACAGTTGTTTTGCCGACATTATTTCCGGATTGCTGGAGCGCATCGGTAGGAGTTTCGTCAATAATAAGATTGAGTCCTTTGTGAAAAAGGACTTCCCTTACTACTTTGGCCTCATTCTCAATTTTGAGATTTTTTAAAAACATTTCTTTATCAAGCCAAACTTGTCCAGTTTAATTAACCCTAATATAAATAACCAATCTAAGGTAAGTACGAACGATTGCAATGATATTTCGCTTTCTTCTCTCGATTTTGTAAATAAATCAAGAAAGTCTATCTCCCCTTCTTTCACTTCTTCTAATTTGTTGCACACTATAGCTCCGTAAAAATAAATGCTATTCTTGGGATTTGTGTCTTTAGGTAGAAGCATCTTAATTAGGTTCTTCAAGTATTTTGCATCTCATAAAGGCATCAATCATGATTACCAGTAATGAAACATTTATTATTTCGTAAGGTTCAGTAATATTTGAGCTTTTGTTGATTTCATTCAATAATCTTTTCTCAACTTCTGAAAATATACTATCAGCATGCGTTTGTATTATTGATAACTCATCTTGCCCAGGATTTGCACTAATAATATCTCCTTTTACTTTTAAATAATGCTGCCTGATATTAGCTAACGTGAAATATGTCATATTAGTATTCTGCTGATCATGTTCTTTATATATTGCAGATAACTTGCCAACAAAAAGTCCGTATTCGTCTATTATAGGTTTGTATTTTTTTACATTATTATAAGCAATCTTCTTTTCTATAGTAAAAGGTTCGTTTTCCTGTTTAGTAGGGTTATTGTCTGCAAGTCTTTTTCCAAGAATGTTGATCAATTTTGAAAGGTTGCTAGTAATATTCCTGCTCTCCTTTAAGATATTGATGTCTCCTAGTGCTGCAAAATTATCCCCAAGCCCTGAGCTAGTTTGATCTATCATTTTCCAACGTTGATATCTCTTCCTGAAGCATAGTTGCTTCCAGACCCAGAACTAGTCTGTTGATTCGCCCTAGCGTTTGCTCCAACAGTTTGAGTGGACGAGTTAATCTCCTTCTTTAAATCATTGTTTTTCAGTAGTTGTAAAATATTCACGACTAAAGATGCTGCGGCAATAGCCCAGCCAGAGAATTTGATAAATTCTTCGCTCATTGTGATTGTATAAATGTTAAGGTCTTGTCCAAAGGTATCAAAAGTGAGCGTGTATTTGCTAAATTCATTAGCTGCTTAACTAAATTAAATGCTACGTAAGCTTCGTTAGCTGCAATTCAGGATGTTGTCCAGCAGCAATAACAGGTAAACACCTATGTCTTCTGCACCAGCTTAAACCCATCCTTCGTCACAAGATACTGCTGACCCTGAATGGTGATGGTTTCGCCTTCCAGCAGCTTGCTTAGGTCCTCGATGTCGCCCTCGATGGTGTGTAGGGAGAAGCCGTGCTGGCGGGCCAGGGCGAGGTAGCGCGGGTTGACGTAGTCGCGCACGCCGCAGAGGATGATGCGCACGTGGGCCGTGGTGTTTTTGAGGAGCTTGGCGTCGCGGGGAAGGTGTAGTTGTCGGCAATCAGGATGAGGTCGGGAGAGTCGGAGCCGGTGAGCTGCTGGGCGTAGAGCAGGGCTTCGGCGTCGTTTTCGGGCGCGTCGCCGCCCCCGCCGGCCTTCATCGTTTCGATGAGCTTGTTTTTGATGGCCTCGTAGCTGTCGGTTTTTACGTGATAAAGGCCGCCGGTTTTGCCTACGCGCTTGTCCTTGTCGTTCTGGTCGTTGCCATCGTTGAAGAACACGAAGGTTTTCTTGTCTTCGAGGGCGCTGAGCTGTAGCCAGGCCAGCAGGTCGAAGGTGTAGGGAAACATGCTGCCGGTGGCGTCCGTCACTACCACTTCCTTCGGCCACTCGGGGTGGCGCTGCATCACGCGGGCTACTACGTTGGCATCGGCGGGCAGGGGCAGCTCTACGGCGGCGGTATCAGCGGTGGCCAGCAGTTCGCCGGCTTTGGTAATGCGGGCCTCGCAGTAGTCGTTTTTGTGCTGCTTGTTCTTCTTTTTCAGGAAGACGCGGTAGAGCCGGGCCGCCGAATCGGGGAGGGCGAAATGAGTAAAGCCCATATCCGCCTCGCCCAGCAGCTGCAAGGGTCCGATGGGAAGCCGCACCGCGCCTTTGGCCACAAAGGGAAACGTTTTGCCATTGATGGGAAAACCGGAGTGGAAGCCCACGCTCTTGCGGATGGCCGCTTCCAGCTCGGCCGTGCACAGAGGCTTGGCGGTGGGCAGCACCTTCACCGCCTGCACGGAGCCGTCGGCGTTTACTTTCAGCTCAAACTTTACAATCTGGGCGTCGCGCTGGGGGCACTTGTAGCTCTGGCGCAGGCTGCGGGCCATCTGACGGTAGGTGAAGCGGCTGGGGGGCAAATTGCAGGCTACGGCTTTGCCCTGGCTCTTTTTGGCGGCTTTCGGCCGACTCTTTTCTAGAAGGCGCAGCTTGTGGGTGAGGCTGTCGAGGTCGGCGCGGCTGGTGGCGGCGGTGGCGTGGCGGGTTACGTACACCACAAAGCCGTGAAAAAACGGCTGGCACTCGGTGGGGCTGTTGCAGCCGGTTTGCTCCACCAGCGTCCACGTCACCGACTCATCTTGCACCAAGCCCGGCACGCCAGCAGCCAGGTTGCGGAGGCGGCTGAGGTTGAGCTGGCGCTGGTTGAACGTGGGGTTCAGGCGAAAGGCCGTGTACACCAGATCAACCCGCACGATGTGACGCTCCTTCAGGCGCAGGGCCTGCAAATCGGCCCCCGAAAAGGTGGAGGGCAGCTGCAGCGCCTCCAGGTCCGGCAGTGGCTGGTAGCGGGCGGTGCGGTAGGCGTTCAGTTGGTCGTAGAAGGTGTTTAGCTCTGTATCGAGCGGTGCGCTTTGGGCGGAGGCGGCGCGGGTAGTGAACAGAAGAATAATACCACAGAGAAAAGCTCGAAACGATATGCATGACATAAAATAGAATAGAAAACACAAGAGAGTGCAAAATACGGGTTTGCTGGAAAGCAGCCGAGGTTATTTTGCCCCCCAGCCTCCATTGCTCAATATCCTCTGGGAGAAGGGGGCGCAGGAATGCCAGCAGCTTTTAGTAATTAGATACTCTAAATCTGACCTTAACTCATCCCTAGTGCTTCCTACCTATCGGCGCCTGCTGTGCGCGTTATTGCTGCTTCTGCCTGCCACACTCCGCGCCCAAGCTACCTTCACCCCAGCGCAGTACGAGCAGGATTTCGACTACTTCTGGACGACGGTAAAGCGCAATTACTGCTACTTCGACAAGAAGCAAACCGATTGGGAAAAAGTCCGGCAAGCGGCTGAGCCGCAGCTGAAAAGCGTCACAACCCGCGCCCAGTTTGTGCGCCTGCTGGAAAACGCCCTGAATGAGCTGTACGACAACCACGCCTCGCTCTCCACGAACCTGCCCGACTCGCGCCGTCTGATACCGTCGGCTACCGATGTGTGGGGGGCATTTATAGAAGGCAAAGCTGTGCTGGTGGATATCCGCCGCGGATTGGGGGCCGAGCAAGTGGGGCTGCGACCCGGTATGGAAGTATTGGCCCTAAACGACATGCCTATAGAGCAAGCTATTCAGCCCTTTATTGGCCGCAGCTTAAAGACCGTAGATGACGCAGCCCGTCAGGTAGCCCTCAACCTGGCGCTGGCCGGCGACCATCGCACCCCGCGCAAGCTAACAGTGCGGGTGGGGGGCAAAAAGCAAGACTTTTACCCCGACAAAAACGGCCTCGCCCTGGAAAACATCCAGTACACCGGACTGCTGGAAAGCAAGCGCCTGGGCACCATTGGCTACGTCAAAATCAACAACAGCCTCGGCAACAACGCCCTGATTGCCGCCTTCGACAGCGCCCTGACGGCCCTAAACGACACGCAAGGTCTTATCCTAGATTTGCGGGAATGCCCCAGCGGGGCAACACCACCGTGGCCCGCGCTATTATGGGCCGCTTTATCACGCAGGAGCAGCCCTACCAGCGCCACGAGCTAACGGCCGAAGAAGTGGAGTTTGGCGTGGAGCGCACCTGGATAGAGCTGGTATCACCCCGACCTAATCCTTACACCCAGCCGCTTGTGGTGCTGGTAGGGCGCTGGACGGGCAGCATGCCCGAAGGCATAACCATCGGGCTGGATGGCATGAAGCGCGCCACGGTAATGGGCACCGAAATGGCCCGCCTGAACGGCGCCATCTACTCTTTTCGGATACCAAACTCAGGGATTGGGTTTAATATTCCGGCCGAGCGACTGTATCGAATTGATGGGTTGCCTCGGGAAAACTACGTGCCACAGGTAATTGTACCGCCATCTGCGGGTGGCAGCGACAAAACGCTGGAAGTAGCATTGCTTCGTTTGCGCAGAAGCTCAAAGCATTAAATCTGCTTTGCCGCTGGCATTAAGTGGCGGCCGCGGCGCTAGCAGTCGTGATCAAAAAGCCCCCCACAGGTTGTAGAAACCGCTGACGCAGCAAGCAAGACCCTTCGGGCAGCCCAGGCACCAGCCTAGCCCCGTGTGGCAGTGCAAAGAGTTAACTCTTGACATGACCTACGTCATGGATTCAGCCGCGTGCGTGGTCTTCCTTTGCGGAGCGGTAAAAAATGAATAGGCTATGCGTGTTCTAGAAGCAAAAAAGGTAAGCGAGCGACCATTACAGCTAGCTCCTGATCAGGCTCCCGGGTGGCACAGCCTAGAAGCGGATGCAGTGCTGGCGCGGCTACAGGTGTCGGCGAAGGAGGGGTTGAGCGAGGAGGAAGTAGCGCGACGCCAGCAGCAGGTAGGCCTGAACCGAATGACGCCAAAACAACAGCAGAGTGCCCTGGTTATGTTTCTGCTGCAGTTTCACCAGCCGCTGATTTATATTCTGCTGGCCGCCACGGTGGTCACTATCTTTCTGCAGGAGTACACCGATGCCATTGTGATTTTTGCCGTGGTGTTTATCAACGCCATTATTGGCTACGTGCAGGAGTCGAAGGCGCTGACCGCCATCAATGCCTTAGCCCAGCGCATGACGGCCCGCGCCCAGGTTATCCGGGACGGCCGCCGGCATGAAATAGAAGCCTTGCAACTCGTGCCCGGCGACGTGGTGCTGGTGCAATCGGGCAACAAGTTCCCGGCCGATGTGCGTCTGGTGAAAGTCCGCGACCTGCAGGTCGACGAATCGGCGCTGACCGGCGAATCGGTGGCCGTGGAAAAGAGCACTGTAGCCGTGCCCGCCGACAACGTGCTGGGCGACCGGCTCTGCCTGGGTTTTGCCTCCACCAGCGTCACGTATGGACAAGCAACAGGAGTGGTAGTAGCCACCGGCGACCAGACCGAGGTGGGTAAAATTCAGCAGTCCATTGCCGGCGCTGAAGACCTGGAGACGCCGCTCACCCTGAAAATCAAAGAGTTCAGCCAACTGCTGCTCTGGGTCATTCTGGGGCTTTGCGTGGTGGTCTTCGTGGTGGGTATACTGCGCGGCGAAAGCAAGGCCGACACCTTTATGATTGTTGTAGCCCTGGCCGTGGGGGCCATCCCGGAAGGCTTGCCGGTGGCCGTTACCATTATGCTGGCTCTGGGTGTATCAAAAATGGCCGCCCGCCGGGCAATTATTCGCAAGCTGGTGGCAGTCGAAACCCTGGGCAGTACCAGCGTTATCTGCTCCGACAAAACCGGCACGCTCACCGAAAACCAGATGACCGTGCAGCGAATAGCCGCTGGGGGCAAATGTATCAGGTAGAAGGCCTGGGCTACCGGCCCGAAGGCCAAATTCGGTGCGGCCAAGAGGTAGCTGACCTTACCTCCAACCGGGCCCTGCAACTCTGTCTGCACGCCGGCTTGCTCTGCAACGACAGCGCCGTAAAGGAAAAAGAGGGAAAATGGATTGTGGAGGGCGACCCGACCGAGGGAGCACTACTTGTCGCGGCCGGCAAGGCGGGCTTCCAGCGGACCCAGTTGGAGGAAGCCTACCCGCGCTTGGACACCATACCGTTTGAGTCCCATTACCAGTATATGGCCACGCTCCACGGCGGCGTTAGGGCTGTTATTTACCTGAAAGGGTCGGTGGAAGCCGTGTTGGAGCGCTGTGCCAAGAGTATGCAGGCCAATGGGGACCTGGCCCCACTGGATAAGGCCGTGATTATGCATCAGGTAGAAACTATGGCCAATGAAGGGATGCGCGTACTGGCCTTTGCCACGGCCGACGCCCCCGCTACCCTGGCAGCCATCAGCCACGACTACACCAGCCGGGACCTGGTGTTTCTAGGCCTGCAAGCCATGATTGACCCGCCACGCCAGGAAGCCATAGAGGCCGTGCGGCTCTGCCAGGCAGCGGGCATCGACGTGAAAATGATTACCGGTGACCACGCGGCCACGGCCGCCGCCATTGCCGGCGAAATTGGGCTGAAAGGACGCCAGCACAACGGCAAGCTAGTGGCCCTGACAGGCAAGGAGCTGCAGCAGATCGACGATAAAACGCTGGAAGAAGTAGCAGAAACTACCTCCGTGTTTGCGCGCGTGTCGCCCGACCAGAAGCTGCGGCTGGTCAAAGCCCTGCAGGCCCGCGACCGGGTGGTGGCTATGACTGGTGACGGCGTCAACGACGCGCCGGCCCTCAAGCAGGCCAACATCGGCATTGCCATGGGCATCACCGGCACCGACGTGGCCAAGGACGCGGCCGACATGGTGCTCACCGACGACAACTTTTCTTCTATTGAAGGGGCTGTGGAAGAGGGCCGCGGGGTGTTCGACAACCTGACCAAGTTTATAGTCTGGACGCTGCCTACCAACCTGGGTGAGGGCCTTACCATCCTAGCGGCTATTGCCTTTGGTACTCAGCTGCCCGTGCAGCCGATTCATATTCTGTGGATAAATATGACCACGGCCGTGCTGCTGGGCCTGACGCTGGCTTTCGAGCCAAGAGAGCCCGGCATTATGGATCGTCCGCCCCGCCCGGCCAGTGAGCCCATCCTTACCCGCGACCTGATCATGCGCACGCTGCTGGTGGGGGTGCTGATGTTGGTTGCCACGTTTGGCTTGTACCTGTATGAGCGGCGGTACCAGGGAGCCTCGCTGGCCGAAGCCCAGACGATGGCTACTACGGTACTCATCGTGCTGGAGGCGTTTTACCTGCTGAGCTGCCGCTCCCTGGTGAGGCCAACGCAGGAAGTTGGTTACTTCTCCAATATGTGGGTGTACTACGGCATTGCCGCCATGCTGGCCCTGCAAGCCGCCTTTATCTACGTGCCTTTTATGAATACCCTGTTTAGCTCGGCTCCGCTAAATGCCCCCCAGCTACTGCGCATTCTAGGAGCGGGCCTCGTCCTGTGGCTTATCGTGAGCGTGGAGAAGCACCTGCGGTTTCGTAGCCTTGTCCGAAGCGCCCGGCAGCCCCGAACATTGCCGGCAGTTGGCTAGTACATCCGCAAAATGCCCCCAGTTACCGGTAGCGCCGGTGCAGGCGTTGGGACAACGCTGTACTCGTAACTTCCTGGGTTTCCTCGCTCTCCTTTTTGACCTCTATGATATATCTGCTCGCGCTGCTGCCTATTCTGCTGCTCGTTGTTGTCTCGTTGACGAAGGGCGTTAAGGCAGCGGTGCTGGTAGGCTGGGTGGTGACGACGATCCTGTTCTTTTACTGGGGCGCGGGCCTGAATCACTACCTGGGGGCGCTGGCGGTATCGTTGCTGACGACGGTCAATATTCTGCTGATTGTGCTGGGCGCGGTGTTTCTCTACACCATCATGCAGCACACCGGACTTATCGGGCAGCTTACGCACTCTCTGGATCAGCTTCACCCTTCCAAGGAACTTCGGTTTTTCCTGCTGGCTATTGGCCTGACGGCCTTTTTTGAGGGCGTGGCGGGCTTTGGCACTCCCGGCGCTATTGTGCCCCTTATTCTGATTGCCCTGGGTTTCGAGGCAGTGCTGTCGGTGTCGGTAGTGCTGCTGTTCGATGGCTTGTTCGCCTTGTTCGGGGCCGTGGGTACGCCTATTCTGATTGGGCTGCAATTACCCCTGGGCTTGTCGGCCGCCGAGGTGCAGACCATCGGTATTACGGCGGCCGGGCTCATCAGCTTGGTGGGACTGCTGGTGCTGGGGCTGGTGTTTCGGCTGGTGGGCCGGCAGCACGGCGCGCTCAAGAACCGACGTCAGGTGCTGGTACTGTATGCGTTTATCATAGTGCCATTTTGTGCGCTGGCCTGGCTGGCGCCCGAGCTGGCTACCGTATTTGGTGCCCTGCTTATGCTGGGCCTAGCGGTGCTGTATCTGCGGCAGCGCGGCACGAGTATCAATCTGTGGCCCTGGCTGCCGTACGCGGCGCTAGCCTTGCTATTATTGCTGCCTAAGCTCCTGGCTCCCTTGCGGCTGTGGCTGGGTTGGGAATTAGTCTTCGCGGATATGTTTGGCTCCGGCATTCGGGGTAGCCTCAAGCCGCTGCAGTCGCCGTTTCTGCCGTTCGTAGCGGTAGGGCTAGGCGTGGCTTATTTCCGCCACAGCCCCTCCCTGCACCTGCGCGAACCGTTGGGCAAAATGGTGAGCGTGTTTGGGGTGTTGTTTCCGTCGGTGGCTATTGCCCAGCTGATGATTTATTCCGGCGTGCAGCAGCCCTCTATGGTCAAGTACATAGCCGAGCTACTCAGCCGGCTCGGACCCGCCTACCCGGTGCTGGCACCCTTCATCGGTGTGATGGGCGCTTTTATTACGGGCAGCACTACTATTTCCAACCTGGTTTTTGGAGCCTCCCAGCAGCACACAGCCGCCTCTCTGGGCCTGAGCACTACCGTGGTACTGGCATTGCAGCTGGTAGGGGCGAGTCTGGGCAATGCTATCTGTCTGTTCAATATCATTGCCGCCGCCTCCGTCGCGGGCATCAAGAACTACAAGACTATCCTGGCGAATAATCTGGTTCCTACGCTTCTGGCTGCGTTATTGGCGGGGCTGCTGGGCATGGCCTGGCTGCTGATCAGCGCTTAAGCAGGCCTGGGGGCTTTTTGTAGCTTGGCTGATCAACTTACGCCATCACAAAAAGCCCCCCAGATCACATGACCTACATCGCCTTGCTACGCGGCATCAACGTGGGCGGCCACCGCGTGACGATGGAAGTGCTGCGCCGCCTCTTCACGGAGCTAGGCTTTGCCAACGTGCGCACCTACATCCAAACCGGCAACGTGTTCTTCGACGCGCCCGTGCAAGACAGAGCCTTGCTTACCGCCCGCATTGAGCAGCACCTAGAGCAGGCCCTGGGCTATGCCGTGCCCACATTTCTGCGCAGCCCGGAGGAGCTGGAGCATCTGCTGGTCCTCAATCCCTTCAGTCACCTCACCGTGACAGACGACATGCGTCTGTGCCTGATGTTTCTGACCGACTCCGCGCCTACCGGCCTGGTGCTGCCGCTCCGCTCACCCAAAGGGGATATGGAAATCGTGCACCTCACCGACCACGAAGCCTTCGTTATCTGGCACATCATCGACGGCCGCGCGCCAGCTACCCTATCTTTTCTGGATAAAACACTTGGGCGCCGGACCACTACGCGCTTCTTCCCCACGGCCGCCAAAATTCTGGCAGCCGCAAGGAATAGTTGAGTAGCGCGGAAGTACTCACACCTCCTTAACAGGCTGTTTGAGCTAGCAAACAAATGCCTTTATCATGTAGAGACGCAATATTTTGCGTCTTTTCGTCGAATAGTTCTTTCGCAAGGAGACTCCAACTATTGCGTCTCTACGCTGTATTACCTGAACAGCTTCTGAAGCGCAGTTATGAAGCTTGCTTCAGAGCGTCGGCGACAGCTTTGGATAGGGGAGTAGTCGGGCGGGCGATGAGCTTGGAAAGTTGCCGGCTGTCATCGAAGAGAGCACCCTGGGAGGCACTTACGTCCCAGCCAGCAATAGCCTCAGCCAGCCCTTTGGGCAAGCCAAAACCAGTAAGCGCAGCGGCATACTCGGCGGCGGGCAGATCCCGGTAAGGAATCGTTTTGCCGGTCTGGCGCGAAACTTCAGCAGCCAGATCAGCAAGCGTATAGGATTCGTCGCCCGCTAGCTCGTAGGTCTGGCCGGCGTGCCCTTCGCCGGTGAGGGCCGCTACTGCCGCCTCGGCAAAGTATTCCCGTGTAGCCGACGAGATGCGACCTTCCTGCGCGCTGCCCAAAAATGCCCCCCGGCCAATGCGCCCGGAATCGAGCCCAGGTGGTTTTCGGTGTACCAGCCATTGCGCAGCAGCGTGTACTCCAGACCGGATTCTTTAAGCAGCGCCTCGGTAGCAAGATGCTCATCCGCCAGGCTCAGCGACGAAGTATCGGCGTGCAATACGCTGGTATACACAATTCGCTGTACACCAGCCTGCTTGGCAGCCTCAATGACGTTGCGGTGCTGGGCTATGCGCTGTCCCACTTCGTTGGAAGAAATTAAGAGCAGCGTATCGACGCCGGCCAGCGCGGCGGGGAGCGTATCGGGCTGGGAATAGTCAGCTTGGCGGGTCGGTACACCTAAGTCAGCGGCCTTGGCCTTGGAGCGCACCAGCCCAATAATGTGGTCAGCCCCAATCTGGGCTTTTAGTTTTTCAACAACTAGGCGGCCTAGCTGCCCGGTGGCTCCTGTGATGGCGATAGTCATAGAGTATGTGTGTAATCAGTGAATGAAAAGCCAAAAGTAAAATGTATACTTACATAAAGTAAGTACGTACAGAAAGGTAAGTATGAAAAAAGATTCGATTTTGCCCCCCAAGCAACCTGATACGCTTTCCGACAAGTTTCAGCGCGGCGATTTGATGGCAGAGGCCTGCCCGTCGCGCACCGTGCTCAAGCACATGACCAGCCGCTGGGGAGTGTTGGTACTCATTGCCTTACAAGGCCCCACAACCCGACGCTTCAGCGAGTTGCGCCGGCTGATTGGCGGCGTGAGTGAGCGGATGCTGGCTCAAACCCTGCAATGGCTAGAAGCAGATGGCCTAGTAAATAGAGTAGCCTTTGATGTGGTGCCGCCGCACGTGGAGTACAGCCTGACACCGCTGGGCCAGCAGGCCGCCGAGAAGGTGCGGGACCTGGCGGATTGGATTGAAACCAGCCTGCCGCATATTGCACAACGGTGGGCGAAACAGCCAAACCAAGAAGGAGCCCAGGAACCGGCCGTATCAGCGGATTTGCGCTAATGATTATATAATAGAAAAAGTAATTCGCGTCGTAGCTCTAATTGGCTGCCCAGAAATGGGGGAAAGCTCATTAGGTTGTCTAGCTAAGGTGAACCAAGCTGAGATATTGTTTCAAGTTACTTTTCAAATGGTTGGGTGCGAGGTAGCCGAGCGAAGAATGACGCCTTCCGGCGTTGTGATAAGCGATATGGTAGCTGATTTCCAGGTTGGCTTCGGTTAAGGCAGTGAAACGGCCACCGTCGACTAATTCGACCTTTAAGCGCTTCTAAAACGATTCGGCAAGGGTGTTGTCGTAGCAGTTGCCGCACCGGCTCATCCTTTGCAGCGCACCGTATTTGGCGAAAAGGCCTTAAAACAGGAGGCCGTGTACTGGCTGCTCTAGTCATAGTGCACGATGCGCCCGGCCGCCTAGCCGGCGGGCGGCGCAGGGCTGTGGAGTTCAGGGTCTCGTCGTATTAACGCCGTATGTCGGGCGAAGCCCTAATGGTTTTGGCTGCTATCACAGAAGAAAGCCCCCCAGAACTGTCCAGCCGAACCAAACCACCTCCATACCCATTGTGCTGCCCGAAAATGAAGCAGACCCTGAACTACCAAGTAGTTCAGGGTCTGCTTGCCCCCGGAAAGTGGTGGCCCACCAGCTGAAGCGAGCGGAATAAAGAGCTAAAGTTAGAGCGGATTGTGCTTGCCAAACAATTGGTTACGCGAGCCATAATTTTTTTTGATGGCGAAAAGACTCGCAAAAGTGCGTTGTCTAGTCCATTAGGTCGAAAATAAAATTTGCGAAAAGCGGCGCGAAAAAAAACCACCATGGCCGATGAGCTACCGAGCGCAACAATGCCGTAGTTTTGCAGCATGCTTCAACCAAAAAACTTGTTGATGAAGCGCGGAGATACCCTGCTCGGCAGGGAGCCGCGAGTGGACCAAAAGGTCTTCGCCGCCATCGGTTCTCCCGATTTTGCCTCTGGTATTTCCGTTATTTTTTTTGAGTGCTGCCCCGCTACCGTTTCGGATTCCGAAACGGTTTTTTTATGTCCGTTGAGTTCATCGACTGCTGCTCCGCACCCGATTAATATATCCCCCGGACGCCAACACCCTCTCTGCCAACGGTGGCGGCTGCCGCCATTGCCTCGGCCCACACCAGCCGCCAGTTTCTCCGGCATGGGTAGTGGTAGATAAGAATGCACATTGTCCGTTTTAGCTAGACGCCCTCACTTTTCCTTCACTTTGGTATGGCACGTAAAGACCTGCTCGACATCGCATCCCTTCACCGTGAGGAAATCGAGTTCCTGCTCGACCAATCCACATCCTTTAAAAAGCTGTTCACCCGGTCGGTGAAAAAAATCCCCGCCCTCGAGGGCAAGTCCGTGCTCATGCTGTTCTATGAGGCCAGCACCCGGACGCACTCCTCCTTCGAGGTCGCGGCCAAACGCCTCTCGGCGGAGGTAACGAATTTCAACGTCGACCATTCCTCCATCACCAAGGGCGAGTCGGTGCGCGAAACAATCGAGACGCTCCAGGCCATGCGCACCGACTACATCGTCGTCCGTCATAGTCACCCTGGACTGCCCGGCATGATTGCCCGCCAAACCACGGCTTCGGTCATTAATGCCGGCGACGGGGCGCACGAGCACCCGACGCAGGCCTTGCTGGACGCCTTCACCATCAAGGAAAAATTTCCTGACCCTCGGGGCAAAAAAGTCCTCATCATCGGCGATATTCTCCACTCCCGCGTGGCGCGCTCTACCAGCACGTTGCTGCAAAAGCTAGGCGTCGAGGTCGCTTATCTCGGCCCGGGGTCGCTGGTGCCCAAGTATGTCCCGGAAAGCATTCGCCGCTTCACCGACTACGAGGCGGCCATGGCCTGGGCACCCGATGTGGTGTACCTGCTCCGTGTGCAGATGGAGCGCCAGGACGTGCAGTTTTTTCCCAACGTCCGGGAATACCACCGGGTCTACGGCATCACCAACGCCCGGCTGGCGGAAATCCGTGACCGCGGCCTCTACATCATGCACCCCGGCCCCGTGAACCGGGGGTCGAGCTGTGCGACGCCGTGATGGACTACGAGCGCAGCCTGATCACTAACCAGGTCGAAAATGGCATCTCCATCCGCATGGCCGTGCTCGACTGGCTCACCCCCGGCGGGGACTTCCCGAAGCAGGAATCAACCTATGCCACGCGGCAGCGGGCTAGCTCGACAGTGGTGATGCCCTGACCGCCGGACGCAACGGCTGACGCCGCTCTTTCATTTATATCTTCCATACCCCTTGCCGGTTTACAGCAATTATTACTTCATGCTTCTCCTTCAAAACGCCCGCATAGCCTCCGAAAATTCACCCGTGCTTCTTGAGAGCGATGTCCTGATTGTCGAAGGAAAAATTCAGGGCATCGGCCTCAACCTGGCCATTCCCGAGGGTGCCCGCATCATCGACGCGCGTGGCCGCATCCTTATGCCGGGCATGTTTGATGCCCACGTCCATTTCCGCGCGCCCGGATTTGAGAACAAGGAAACCATCACCACGGGCAGCGAAGCGGCCATCAACGGCGGCATTACTGGCGTGGTCATGATGCCTAACACCCGCCCGGCCCTCGACTCGGCAACGGCCGTGGCTACGGTGCTGGAAAATGCTAAGGACCGGTCCCGCATTCCGGTGTACACCTCCGGCTGTGTCACTAAGAACCGCGAGGGCAAGGAACTGGCGGAAATCGAGGGCATGCACAGGCTCGGCGTGACAATGCTCACCGACGACGGGGATACCACTAGCGACCCGGCGGTGCTGCTGCGGGCCATGCAGTACGCCACCGAGTTTGGAATGTTTTTCGCCAGCCACTGCGAGGTGCCGGAGCTGGCCGGGCCGCGCGCCCTCAACGAAGGGGTGATGAGCTACCGGCTTGGCATCAAGGGCTCGCCGGCTTGCGCTGAGGAAATCATCATCGACCGCGACATCCGCCTGGCCCACGCGGCGGGCGCGCACGTGCATATCCAGCACGTGTCCAGTAAGCTCGGTATGGAAACTATCCGCTCGTGGAAGTCGCGCGGCGACGTGAAGGTGACGGCGGAAGTAACTCCGCACCACCTGTTATTCACCGACGAAGACATCGGCGACTACGACACGAATTACAAGATGAACCCACCGCTACGCACGCAGGCGGATTGTGATGCCCTGCTCGAAGGGCTCATCGAAGGCGTATTCGACCTGATTGCCACCGACCACGCGCCGCACACGCCGTTCGAAAAAGCACAGGATTTCATCAGCGCGCCCAACGGTATCACTGGCTTGGATACAGCCCTGGTGTCGCTCCATCACTTCTTCGTTGAACCCGGCAAATTTGGGTGGGATTTAGTGGTGAAGCGCTATTCGGCGGAGCCACGCCGCCTGATGGGCCTGCCGGTACCCGCCATTGAAGTAGGCCAACAAGCTGAGTGCGTCTTATTCGATACTGAAGCGGAAACGACCTTCACGCGTGAATTCATGAAATCCAAATCCCAGAACACGCCCTTCATCGACCAGACGTTGAAAGGCCGGGTAGACTTAGTGGTTTTAGGTGCGGAAATCCTGCTAGAGCGCAGATAGGTAGAATGTCATGCTGAGCTTGTCGAAGCATCTCCACCGCTTCGTTGCAACCTCGTGCAAAATTATTAATGACAGAAAAGGAGAAAAATCAACTCATCAAAGGGCTATTCCTGACAACAGGTATCGTCCTTGGTGTCATGCTCAGTCAAGTAGAAGATGGAACAGATGGGATTCTTTTTGCAGTACTGAGTGCTGGGCTATTCTTCGCAGCATTTCTTGTCGCTGATAATACAGGAAAAAGTAAACTCCTTCTGTATTCTGCTGCAATTATAGTCTGGCTCATTATGTACAGGTTTCTTCAACTGCCATAACTGTTTCAGCCCAGTATGTACGTCTACATTCTGACCAATCAAACCGTTTTGTATATCGGCAGATGTACTGATTACGGCATTTAATCCGACTTGAGAAGCAATTGATTTAGATATTTGGGAAGGTTGATCCCAACGAAGCGGTAGAGATGCTTCGGCAAGCTCAGCATGACGTTTTGATAACTTCGATGAATACACCTTCCTCCCCTAATACCCCAAGCCCCTAGTCGGCGTGATCATGGGCTCCAGCAGCGACTGGGACACCATGCAGCATGCCGTGCAGATTCTCGCGGACTTTGGCGTGGCCCACGAAGCGCGGGTGGTGTCGGCCCACCGCATGCCCGACGACTTATTTGCTTACGCTGAACAAGCCGGTCCGCGCGGCTTGCAGGCTATCATCGCCGGTGCGGGTGGTGCCGCCCACCTGCCGGGCATGATGGCCGCCAAAACCGCGCTGCCTGTGCTGGGGGTGCCGGTGGCCAGTCGCCATTTGCAGGGGGTGGACTCGTTGCACAGCATCGTGCAAATGCCCAAAGGGGTGCCCGTGGCCACGTTTGCAATTGGCGCTGCCGGGGCGGCTAATGCGGCGCTGTTCGCCGTCAGCCTGCTGGCCCTGCACGACGCGGCCCTGGCGGCCAAGCTGCAGGCGTTTCGCGCCGAACAAACCGAAGCCGCTCGCGCCATGACCCTGCCCATATGAGCAACGACAGTCACGTAACCACCATGATTCCTGTTTTCCCAGGTAGTGTAGACGCCGCAGGCCAGCGGGCTACCCTGGGGGTGCTAGGGGCGGCCAACTGGGTCGGATGTTTGTGCACGCCGCCCAGCGCCTGGGCTACTTCACCGCCGTGCTGGAGCCCGACGCGCAAAGCCCGGCCGGGCTCGTGAGTCACCACCACATCCAGACCGGCTACGACGACCCGGCCGGGCTGGCTCAACTGGCCCACCTGTGCCAGGCCATTACCACCGAGTTTGAAAACGTGCCGGCCCAGGCCCTGCAAACGCTGGCGCAGACCCGGCCTGTGGCGCCTGGCGCGGCCGTGGTGGGCATTGCCCAAAACCGCATTGAGGAAAAAGCCCACTTCGCGGCCTGCGCTGCCGTGTCGGGGGTGACCTGTGCGCCCTATGCGGTGATTGAGACACCGGCCCAGCTGCAGGCCGTCCAGGATAACCGAGCGGATTTGCTGCCTGGCATCCTTAAAACCGCGCGCATGGGCTACGACGGCAAGGGCCAGGTTCGCGTCAAGACCGCCGAGGAACTGGCTGCTGCCTGGGCGGAGTTGGGCAGCGCCGCATGCGTGCTGGAAAAGATGCTGCCGCTAACCGCTGAGTGTTCGGTGCTGGTGGCGCGCGGCTGGGACGGGCAAGTCGTCAGTTTTGCCCCCCAGCGCAACGTACATGTCGACGGCATTTTGGCCGTGACCCACGCCTACAAAGGAAATTTGCCCCCCGCCCTGGCAACTAGTGCCCGAGATGCGGCCGTTTCCATCGCTCAGCATCTCAGTTATGTCGGGGTGCTGTGCGTCGAGTTTTTTGTGGTGAAAGACGGCAGCGCGCACGGCAGCTTGGTGGTCAACGAGATGGCCCCGCGCCCGCACAACAGCGGCCACTACACCCTGGACGCCTGTGACGCGTCGCAGTTTGACTTGCAGGTCCATGCCATGGCGGGCTTGCCCTTGCCACAGCCGCGCCAGCATTCCCCAGCCATCATGCTCAACCTGCTGGGCGAGGTGTGGTTTGATGCCAACGGTCAACCGCAGGAGCCGGACTGGCACTCCGTACTGAGCTTGCCAGGAACCCACCTGCACCTGTACGGCAAGGTGCAGGCGCGCGCCGGCCGCAAGATGGGTCACCTGACCATCACCGGTCCGGATGTCGCCAGTGTCAAAGCCGTGGCGCGCCGCGCCGCTGGTTTGCTCCACTTGCCGGGGCAGGACGCCATCTAGAGGCCATTTTCTGCTCTTGACCAGCCTCCCGCACTTTGTGCAACGGTAGGCGCCGCCAAGCTCGAAAAGAGGCCACAAGAATGAATCCCCAGCGGCTGTGCGCTAGTGGTTTACAACCGAGAAAGCCTCTCGCGTCGTGACTCCAGTTGCTTGTCCAAAAATGGGGTGATTATTAATACTCTGAACTCTAGTATAAACTCGTTGGGCGCACTTATGAATGGCCGTTATTAAGTATTTATGCTTACTACAACAATCAGTCGCTTATCATAATTCGCCTTCTAAGACAGTGAAAAGGCAAGAGGTGCTGAGTTAAATATGGTGTGACGCGTCCGCTTGAGATAGCTTAATAGTTGGAAAGCTCGGCCTGTAAATCTCGCAGCAGTTCCTCGGACGAGACCACAAAGCCGGTCTTGTCGTTCATCGGAAAGGCATCAATCAAGTGGCCTATGTTTGCTGCTTCGGGCACCACCTGCTGCATGAAGTGTTCCAAGGCGAGTGGCTCGACCGTGTAGGGGCTCCATTCCCCAACTTTATTCAACTCGGCATAAGCGGCTGCCGGCCAGATGGCCAGCAGGTGTTTCCCCTCTACTTCGCTCATGGCGCAAGTCCCGTACTCGTCCACTAAAACGAAGACTATTTCGGTGTCGGCTACGTGTTTAATAAGATGCTGATAGCGCTTGAATGCTGGTAGCTTAGAGACGGCTTCAATTTCTTTCGGATTGGGGTTGCGCATATAATAAGGATGGGCTCGATAAGGTTCTACTGGCAAGCTTACACGCTCGAATTTACAAGCTCTAGCGAAGCTGCCAATCAGCAACCGTGAAAGTAGATAAAACGCAGATAGAAGGCTGCGCAGTCACTCATATCCATTCCTTAAAAAGTCGCTTGACATAAGAAGAGTTATACCCCCAGCCTCGGAATAGTGACGGTTTGACTCATACTCACCTGAACGATTCATCCGTAGTACTTTTGAAATATCAACCTCTTCCAATAAGGTTTCCTTATCTGTCAGCGCCACGTAACAACTCCTGCGTACGGTTGGCTGCCTGTTTTTGGCAGCGCCGGGTAAAGCTGCCTGATGTGAATTTTGTAACTCCAGCTTCTTCTGCTTTTAAGGTAAGCAGTGGCTAAACCTCAGCAGCTGAAGCACCTGATAAAAAGCCCCCCAGCACCAAAATTCAGTGGTGCGGAAGCTACTCCAGCTTTGACTGATTAGCGCACGTATAGTAGCTTCCTGTTTCCAAAGCTCTGTACTTGTCCGTATGCTTTCTGAACCCACCTACCTAGCGGCCCGCGTGGTGGCCCCGATGATTGAAGCTCACTTTATACGGCATCGGGCAGCGGCCAGCGCCCAGCAGGCGGTCAATCTGGGGCCGCCACCGTCGGCGCATCTGGTGGAAGTGATGATAGATGTAGCGTTTTGGGCTAGTCTGCGCCGGGAGGAGGGGCACCCACCCAAGATTTCGCTGGCTTTGCTGGAGCCCACGCAGGCAACCCAGGCCGTGGAGTTTACCAAGCGTCGCCTTATACCCTATAACCTGCTCAAACTAGCGCCTGCCGTAGAGCTGCCGGGCATTCACCTGGGGGTGTGGTACGATGAAGAGGGCCTCTATGTGTGGGGCACCGCCACAGGCACACCGCCGCTGTGCTTTGTACTGGAGGTAGTGGAGCCCGGCCTGCTGGTAGCCAAGCACCGCCGCGCCGATGGCTTCGGCAAGTTTGTGAACGTGGCCATCCTGCGCGGCGAGCAGCTCCAGCTGGTCGATATCGAAAACACGGCCGTAGATGACTGCCCCGCGCTACAGAAGTTTCTGCCCGAACCAGGGCTGCCCGATGCGGCCGGCGAGCTGGATACTGTGCTGGTGGAGCTGGCGGGCGTGATGCGCGCCCACGGCCGGGGCGGATTGGTGCTGGTGGTGCCCACCGAGTCGAACAAGTGGCAGGAGTCGATTGTGCATCCCATGACTTACCCCGTGCTGCCCGTGTATACGGGCATTGCCGAAGTTCGGCAGCAGGAGCAAGCCAAGTGGGAGTGGCGGGAAGAGATTCAGCGGGCCATTGGCATCGTGGGGGCTTTACAGCCGTGGATGGGGCCACCATCATCACCCGCGACTATCATCTGCTGGCCTTTGGGGCGAAGGTAGCCCGCGCCAGATCCAGCACGCCCGTCGATAAAATGGTGCTCACGGAACCCGTCGTGGAAAGCGAGGCCAAGTACATGCATCCGGCCCAGAACGGCGGCACCCGCCACCTCGCCGCCGCGCAGTTTGTGTACGACCAACGCGACACTGTGGCCCTGGTAGCGTCGCAGGATGGCTTCTTTACAGTGTTTGCCTGGTCAACTTCCCTGGAAATGGTGCACGCCCACCGCATTGATGTGCTGCTGCTGTAGGGGGCTATTGATCTTAGAAAGCATTTTGCGATTTTATATTGGTGTCATGCAGAGCATGTGGCGCATCAAGCCAGGGACGAAGCATATCGCGTGCTGATGAAGGATTACTAATCTTAGTAAACACGCGAGATGCTTCGCTGCCGCTCTGCATGACCGCCAAATTTCCATTATTGATTACCAAACTGACTCTAACCTGTTTATAGGCAACCTATGCTTGTTTTTGCGTAAGGCTATGTAGCTGCCGTGCTTCTGCTTACAGCTTATGTGTAAACCAGCTTTTATACTTCTCAAAACAACGCCTAATGAACAGACGACCACTTGTAGTTACGGCCATTCTTCTCGCTGGCCTTACCGCTGCCTGCAACCAATCGGGCCAGGAGCAGCGCGACCAGGCCCAGAACACCGAAACCTCTTCGATTGCCGACCAGATCAACCGCGCCCCGCTCGAAACCCGGGAGGCCAACGTGCCCGGGCAGCGCCCCACTTTCGCCGGACAAACCCGGGCCAAGGGCGTGAAATCGACTGCTGCCTTTGAGGTGACGGTGCTGGCGAAAGGTCTCAAAAACCCGTGGGCCGTGGAGCCGCTGCCCACCGGCGACCTGCTGATAACTGAGAAACCCGGCATGCTGCGCATTGTATCGGCCACGGGGAAAGTGGGAGAGCCCATCAAAGGGTTGCCCGAGATTTACGTCTCTGGGCAAGGCGGCCTGCTGGATGTTGCGCTGAGCCCAAATTTCAAAACTGACCAAACGATTTATTGGTCTTTTTCCGAGCCGCGCGGCGACAAAGGCAACGCCACCAGCGTAGCCAAAGGGGTGCTTTCCGCCGATCGCCGGAGCCTGAGCCAAGTAAAAGTGATATTTCGGGCGCTGCCCGCCTACGACGGCGACATGCACTACGGCTCCCGCTTAGCGTTTGGGCCGGATGGTATGCTGTACGTGAGTCTGGGTGAGCGCTCCGACAAGGAAATCCGGCCCCAGGCTCAGCAGATGAATAGCCACATGGGCAAAACCCTGCGCATCACTCCCGACGGCAAGCCCGCCCCGGATAACCCATTCATTAAACAGGCCGGTGCCTTGCCCGAAATCTGGACGGTGGGGCAGCGCAACGTACAGGCTACCGCGTTTGATGCGCAGGGGCAGCTTTGGTCCGTGGATATGGGGCCGCAGGGTGGCGACGAGCTGAACCGTCTGGAGGGCGGCAAAAACTACGGCTGGCCCTTGGTAACGTTTGGCGAAGAGTACTCCGGCGAGCCCGTGCCCAACTCCGTCACCACCAAGCAAGGCTTCGTGGACCCTGTCTATTACTGGGATCCGGTGATTGCGCCGTCGGGGGCTCAGTTCTATACCGGCGCCGCTTTTCCGGCCTGGCGCGGCAACCTGTTTGTGGGGGCGCTCAAAGACCGGGAGTTGGTGCGCCTGCAAATCGAGAATGGCCGCGTAACGGGCGAAGAGCGTCTCCTTTCCGACCGCAAGCAACGCGTGCGTGATGTAAAACAAGGGCCGGACGGCGCGCTGTACGTGGTGACGGATGAGGCCGACGGCGAGCTGTGGAAAATTGCCCCCCAGGCTGGCTCGTAGAAAGCAAGACAAGCGCTGGGGGCAAATTGCCGCTGCCTGTATTCATTTAGAACCCAAAAGCCCGACGAGAATAAGGTTCTCGTCGGGCTTTTGGGTTTCTAGAGCAGGTTAAAAAGAGTTGCCCCTCCCAATGTAGATTGGTGGGCATAGCAGTCACCTGGCGTCGAAATAGGGAAAGAAAGTCCGGCCGCAAACTTACTTCTGCGCCGGGTTTGCCCCCAGCGCTTGTCCCGCCACGCCTGCTGCTGTTGGGCGTCCAGAAACGTCCAGGCCACGATGCGGCTGCTTTTCTGACCCTGCGCCATGTTGATGGTGCGCACCTCGACGGCCCCTGCCTTTTCCAGCGACTTATACAGGCCCGGCAGGGTTTCCTTCTTGGATACCAGCGTCGTAAACCAGAAAATGTTGCTCTTGCTTAAAGTGCTTTCCTGGGCCATGCGCCACAAAAACGTAGCCTCGCCGCCGGGATACCACAGCTCCGTGGCCTGGCCGCCAAAGTTCGGGGCAGACGGAGTCTGGGGGCTTTTTGGGTGCCGAGGTTGTGCTCCTTACGCCGGCTGCTGGCTTCGGCCTCGGCCTGGGAGCCATGAAACGGCGGATTGCACATGGTCAGGTCGAAGAACTCCTTGGGCTCGACGATATCGTTGAAAATCTGGGTGGAGGAAATTTGGCGGCGTATGTCTACGTTGCCGGCCAGGGTGCTATTGCTGGCAACTATCTGCTTGGCCATGCGCAGGGCTACCACATCCACATCAGTGCCCACGAAGCGCCAGCCGTACTCCTTATGCCCGATAATAGGGTAGATGCAATTGGCCCCCACGCCAATATCAAGCACCCGAATGCTTTTGCCTCTGGGAACCACGTCGCCATTGACGGAAGCCAGCAAATCAGCTAAGTAATGAACGTAATCGGCGCGGCCGGGAATGGGCGGGCACAGGTAGCCGGCCGGAATATCCCAGTTCTGAATACCATAAAACTGCTTCAGCAACGCCCGGTTCAGCGCTTTTACGGCTTCAGGGTTGGCGAAGTCGATGCTGGTGTCGTCGTACTTGTTCACGGCCACAAACGGCGCCAACTCCGGCGAAGTCTTGATTAGCTGAGGAAAGTCGTAGCGGCCGCGGTGGCGGTTGCGCGGGTGCAACGGGTCTTTCTCGGCGGTATCCTGGGGCGGTTGGGTTGTCATTGGGGTAGAGGGGTAAATGAAGGCGAATCAAGACTGCTCTAGCATTGACTATTGACTAGTAAATCAATAGGCGGTCATGCAGAGCGGAGCCGAAGCATCTCGCGTGCTGACGAAGGATTACTACTCTTACTAAACACGCGAGATGCTTCGCTCCGCTCTGCATGACCGCCTGCTTAAGCTACAATATGTACTCGTATGACAGGCAATCCAAGTCAGTACAGCGCTACTCAGGCGCTAGCAAACGCAAAAGCGGCCGCAGCTCCGAGGAGTTGCGGCCGCTTTATGCCGAAGGTTAGTACGCTGGCGTAGATCGTTTTATCAAAAGCTAAGCCTCGGCCAATTTAACAGAAACGGCGGTTGGTCCTTTCTGGCCCATGGCCACTTCGAACGTCACCTTGTCGTTTTCTTTGATCTGGTTGATCAACCCATTGGCGTGCACAAAAATGCTTTCCTGGGTCTGCTGATCCTTGATAAAGCCGTAGCCTTTCGAGTCATTAAAGAAAGACACCACACCCTTCCGAATAACGTCGGGCTGCTCCATGTCTTCCTGCTTCATGGTCGTAATCTGGATATCCTCCTGATTAATAACCTTCTTCTTTTTTGGATCCGGAGGAGAATCAACGATGTTGCCGTTTTCGTCAACGTAAGCCAGCATATCCTCTAGGCTCTGACCCTTCTGCGCGTTTGCTTGGCGCTCCTCTTTTTTCTCAGCCTTATCGGTACGCTTCTTTAATCGTTTTTTCTCATTCTCTTTTTTACCAAACGTTGCTTGTGATCTAGCCATTTTTATTTTTTGATTTTAAGTAATACACATTGTAATGCCAGGCAAAGCCAGAGGCTCAAAGCAGGCCATCATCTTACTACAGACGGCGAAAAACTAAAGTTCAGCACAAGGCATAAACGTCTTAGTATAAAGCTGAACCGCGGGGAGCACCTGCCTGATGAAAGAAGGAACGGGGCAGGGAATCATCAAAGTTACAGCAATTCAACTTCTTCCTGTTGTTGAGGCAGGTAAAAGCTGTCAAGTTCTATTACGTCGCCGGGGGCAAATCGTGCAAATAGATAGCGCCAACCCGCACGCGCAGCAGGCGCAGCGTCGGAAAACCGACGGCTGCGGTCATTTTGCGCACTTGCCGATTCTTGCCTTCCGTGAGCGTAATGGATACCCAGCTGGTGGGGCCGTGACGGTCATCGCGAATTTTGCGGGTACGGGGGGCAAATTCCGGTGCCGTTTCTAATTTAAATGCGGTGCAGGGCGTGGTCTGGTATTTTACGTCGCGAATACCAATTTCGACGCCTTGTTGTAATTGCGCAATTGCCTCGTCCGTAATTATTCCGTCGACCTGGGCGTAATATTCTTTCTCTACTTTTTTGCTGCGCACCAATTCGCTCATTTTTCCGTCGGTGGTGAGCAATAATAGCCCTTCACTCGACTCATCCAAGCGCCCGATAGCCATCGTGCCTTCCGGAAAATTGTGTAAGTCGCCGAGCAACTTCTTCTTTTTTAATTCACAGACGAACTGACTTAAATAGCCATACGGCTTGTGAATTATGAAGTGTTGATGCGACATGTACGAGACGAATTAAATTAACTGGATGGGTAAGCGACGGATACTGCAATTGTTTCGGCAGGAAATAAGGCTGGTACGCAAAGATGTGTTATCTTATTACTAATCAAGAATTAAACTGATAATAAGCATCTTGGCTCCTCCCGTGGCGTGTGCGCTAACCGTTTGATGGAACAGCCACAACTAGCGCCGCTTCTACACCTTGACCCAACCTCGGCTCAACAGTCATCGTACAGCGGCCGACGGCAATGTATTAGCTAATGCCTATTTTCCATTTTCTGTTCCCTGACCATGAAATCCGCTCTGTTTTTCCTTTCCTGCGCCTCCGCTTTGTCGTTGGCTTCCTGCAATACCGACAAAAAAGCCGCCGTTGATGCGGCCACGACGCCCTCGGCCGATACGGCCGTGGTAGCTGATAACGACGTGGTGATGCTCTACCGCGAGCAAGGCAACCGCGTAGCCAATCGCGTCACTACCGATTTGGGTATTACCGACACCGCTCAGGTTCGCGAGGTGCGGCGTGTGTACGATACCCGCGCCACCCGCCTCGGGGAAGTAGACACCCGCTACGCCGCCGACACCACCGGCCGCACCACGGCCCTGCGCGAAATTGACCGCGACACCGACACCAAAATCAAGGACATTGTGAAGGACGATGACCGTTACATGACCTACGAGGAAAAGCGCGCCACCTATTACACGGGCGAAGAATACGCTGCCGAAGCGGAAGAGGATGTGCCTCAGTCTGGCGCTTCAAGTGCCGCCCCGCGCCCTGCTACTCCTGCTCGCCGCCAGGGCCCGGCCATTGTGAAGTCTGAGAGGAAGAAGAACGGTGAATCCAAAACCGTGTACGCCGACGGTCGCACCGTGAAAGTGGACAAAGACGGCGACCGCAAAATCGAATATCCTGACGGCACGAAAGTAAAGCGCGACGCCGATGATGGCGAGCGCAAAGTGAAAGACTAGATTTTGAGCCAAGCGCTTATTCAACAAAAAGCCCGCATCAGTCATGGTGCGGGCTTTTTGTTATAGCTTATTGTGCTACACCAAACGCCTGTAGCTCCTTCGTAATGCGCTCATTCCAGCGTGCCTGAGCGGCGTCGTTCGTGCCATTCCCAGTTTCGCCGTCGTACTGTTCCTGCATGCGGTTCATTTCCTGATACGACAACAGGTATTGATGCTGCAAGTGGCCAGCGTAATAATCGACTGACAGCGTATCCTGCCGAATTCGATGCTTAAAGCGCTCCACCACCAGCTTTACCACATCGAAGTGGCGCTGCTCGTGGTTGAGCGTATAGGGTGTGCGGGCATGGTCGGCTACCCAGGAGGAACTGCGCACCACGAAGGTTTTCATGGCAATACGGAGCTGCATTTTGCCCCCACAACCTTCGTGGAGCCTTGATACGCGAAGTTGGGAAATATCACCGCTGCGGTATTACCACCAGATTGGCGGGTACCCTTAAAATCAGCAAAATCGAGGGGGCGCTTGGGGTCGTAGAACAGCGTGTCGGCTTCCTGATTATCGATGTAATCGGTGAAGAAAACCTGCACGCCAGTAGCCAGTTTGGCGTTGTGGGGGCATTTTGCTTTACCCAGGTGTGCAGGTACCGCATCGCTTCAGTTAGCGCCTGACGTAGCGTGGGCTCCACTACGGCAAGCTGGCCGGCGGGGCGGCCATAGCGGGCCGCGCCCTGGTACTCGGTTAGTGCTATCGTTTGGCCGTCGCGCTGCCAGTCGAAGGCCATTTTTATCGTCATGCGGCCATCTACGCGGCCGGGCGCTTTGGGGTCAGACGTCTCCGTGACTTTACACTCCCGCAAACGGATGGTTATGGGCGCAGCTGCTTATTGGCAGGAAGTGTTTGTTGAATAAACTTCCGAATAGCACTAGCGCCACCGCCTTGCAAATCAATAGCTTGCGCTTTGGAAGCTGGTGCAGCAACGGTAGAAGGCGGCAGCAACGAAGCCACGGCGCGGCGGTCGGGGCGCTCGTCTACCACCTGCGCTACGTAGAACTCCTGGGGGGCAAATGTTTGGGTAGGAGCCAGCAACCGAATGGGCGGCACCGGCCCCGCCGACTGCGCCGCCAGTAAAAGCACCCCCGCAAGTAAGGCTACTACCCAGCGCATTGCCGGGCGCAGAAAAGTCAGCAACATGGAGGGATAAGTGTGTGAAGCCGGAAGCTAGTAATCAAGGCTTCTACATCGGAGCCCTGGCAAAACGTTCCCGCCCGCCAACCGTCAAAAAGCCTCCAGCTTCCGCCCAACTGAACAATAACCCTTCGTAGAAGCTCGCGTTGTTAGCTTTCATCCTAATCAATTACTAGCTATGGAAAATAAGCCCACGACATTGCCGCCCCAGAAGCAGGATCAGCAGCCCGGCCTGGAGCAGGAAATGACGCCCCAACCCGAATATATTCGGCCCAACTATAAAGGCAGTGAAAAGCTGCAAGGCAAAGTAGCCCTCATCACCGGCGGCGACTCCGGCATCGGCCGCTCCGTGGCGGTGCATTTTGCCCGCGAGGGGGCCGATGTGGCCATTACGTATCTGCCCACCGAGGAAGAAGATGCCTATAAAACGCGCCAGCTGGTAGAAGCGGAAGGCCAGCGCTGCCTCACCCTGCCCGGTGACCTGCGCGACCGGCAGTACTGCCAGCAAATAGTGGAGCGCACCGTCGATGAGTTGGGTGGCCTGAATATCGTAGTCAACAACGCCGCCGAGCAGTTTCCCAGTCAAGACCTGAAGGAAGTGTCGGATGAGCAGTGGGAAGACACCTTTCAGGTTAATTTTTTCTCCTTCGTCCGCGTGACGCGCGCCGCCCTCAAGCACCTCAAAGAAGGCGACTCCATCATCTGCACCTCGTCGATTAATGCCTACCGGGGTAACCAGCAGCTCGTCGATTATTCGGCCACGAAAGGCGCTATCACGGTCTTTGTCAGGTCGATGGCTCAGCAATTGGCCGAGAAGAAGATCCGCGTCAACTCAGTGGCTCCCGGCCCCATCTGGACACCGCTTATTCCCGCCAGCTTCCCGCCGGATAAAGTAGCTTCCTTCGGCAAAGACACCACCATGAAGCGCCCCGGCCAGCCCTCCGAAGTAGGCCCCGCCTACGTCTTCCTCGCCTCCGACGACTCCACGTATTTCACCGGCCAAACCCTGCACCCTAACGGCGGCGAAACGGTGAATACGTAAGCCGCTTAAGCTGTAAAAGATGCGTTTAATACCAATTGAACGTCATGCAGAGCGGCCGCGAAGCATCTCGCGTGCTGAGGTTGCCACACTAACCGTCATGCTGAGCCTGTCGAAGCATCTCTACTGGTTAGTAGAATCAATACTATTGCAACGAAGCGGGAGAGATGCTTCGACTCCGCTCAGCATGACGTTCTCTTTTGTTGATTAGCACTCCTCACATCAGCACGCGAGATGCTTCGCGGCCGCTCTGCATGACGGTCGAATTAGGTACTGCGATATAAAAAAGCCCCCAAACATTTCCTGGGGGGCTTTTTTTATATAAGATCATTTAGGCTAAGCCAACGCAGCTAGAGCAGTACTTAGTTGGGTTTAAACTCGCCATGAATAGCAGCGCGCCAAAATTTCATACCTTAGAAGACGTTCTTTCCCGACTTACCCACCCGCATGGAAACCCTCGATACTCCGATTGCTGCCGCCTCCGCCCCCTTTGATCCTGCGCTGCTGCCGGAGTTGTTTGGGCGGCTCAAAACCCGCAGCGAAGTCCTGCGGCGGGAGGGCGCCAGCGAGCGGATTGCACGCCTGCGTAAGCTGAGCCAGTGGATAGAAAACAACCGCACACGCATTCAGCAGGCCATGTACGCCGACTTCCGCAAGCCCGCGGAGGAAGTGGATATGTCGGAAATCTACGTGTCGCAGGTAGAGCTGAAGCACACCATGCAGCACCTGGCCCAGTGGATGCGCTCCCGCCGCGTGGGCACGCCCCTGGCCATGATGGGTACGAAAGGCTGGGTGCAGCCCGAGCCCAAAGGCGTGGTGCTCATCATTGCCCCCTGGAATTACCCCTTCTACCTGGCCGTCGACCCCCTGACTTCCGCCCTGGCCGCAGGCAACTGCTGCATTCTGAAGCCGTCCGAAATGACGCCCGCCACCAGCGTCCTCATCCGGCAAATGGTGGAGGAGGTGTTTGACCCCAGCGAAGTAGTAGTGTGCGAGGGCGACAAAGACGTGTCCACGGCCCTGCTGAAGCTGCCTTTCGATCATATTTTCTTCACCGGTAGCCCACAAGTTGGCAAAATAGTCATGCGAGCCGCCGCCGAGCACCTCACCTCCGTGACCCTGGAGCTGGGGGGCAAATCGCCGGTGCTGGTGGATGAAACCGCCCACCTGCGCGACGCGGCCGAGAAAATTGTGTGGGGCAAATTCCTCAACGCCGGCCAAACCTGCGTGGCTCCTGACTACCTGCTGGTGCACGAGAAAGTGCGCGACAAGCTGATCGACGAAATCAGGGCCGCCACCCGCCGCCTCCACGACCCTACCGGCGAAGGCGTGCAGCAGTCGAATACTTTTGCGCGCATCGTCAACAAGCATCACTTTCAGCGCGTGAGCAAGCTGCTGGAAGAAGGCCAGCGCCTGGGGGGCATTTTGGAGATGGGCGGCATCGTCGATTCATCGGACAACTTTATTGAGCCCACTCTTCTGGCCGAAGTGCCAGTGGAAGCTGGTTTGTGGAAAGAAGAGATCTTCGGCCCCGTGCTGCCCCTGCGCACCTACAGCACCCTCATGGAAGCCGTAGACTTTATCAACGACCGGCCCCGCCCGCTGGCTCTCTACCTCTTCAGCCGCAGCGCCGAAAACCGCCGCTACGTCCTCAAGCGCGCCCCGGCTGGCGGTGTTGCCCTCAACGATACCATTATTCATCTCATGCACCCGGAGCTGCCTTTCGGCGGCCTCGGCAACAGCGGCATGGGCCGCGCCCACGGCCGCTACGGCTTCGACTCATTTTCCAATCTGAAAGCCGTCTTGAAACAGCGCGTCGGCCAAACCTCAATCAAGCTCCTTTATCCACCTTACACGCCCAAAGTGAAGCAGATGATAGAAATGGTGATGAAGTGGTTTTAAGCATTGGTCCGTGCCGTGTTGAGACGCAAGATTTTGCGTCTCGTCGTTGAACGACGCATTACAAAGCGAGCCCACCATATCTAATAATATCAGCAACGACGAGGCGCAAAATCTTGCGCCTCTACCACTTTATGTGACGTCCGTTTCCGCCGTCAGACAACTTTTCGCGCCCCAAACTACGCGGCATGCCGAGTATATCGAAAAAAATACCGATATTTTCAGACCCGTGATCAGCGCGGACAATACTCTGCTTCTGAATTGATTATGAATCCCACTCCCGCCCACCGCACCCTTCTCAACGCCCTCGCCGACACCTTTATCCCCAGCATTGAAGGCAAAACCGAGAAGGCAGAGTTTTGGGCCCAATGCGGCTCCCAGGGCATTGACGTCGATAAAGCTTTTGCCGCCATTTCTGCACAGCCGGAAGGCGCTCAGCAGGAGTTTAAGCAGTTACTCAAGCTGTTGGAAAACCCGGCGTTAGGATTGACCTGGTTTGGGCCGCTCAAGCCCTTTGTGCGCCTGGATGCAGCCCAGCGCCAGCAGATGCTGCAAAGCTGGGCGGGAAGTAATGTGCCCCAGTTGCGTAAAGGGTTTCACGCCCTTCGCAAGCTGCTCACTTTCCTCTACTACGGCTCGTCGTCGGCGGAAAAAGGCAACGCTACCTGGGCGGCGCTGGGTTACCCTGGCCCGCTGCCCGAGGAGGTCGTGAACACCGAAAAACCGCTGAAAACCCTGCGCCCCACCAACGATATTACCTACGACTGCGACGTGCTGGTGATAGGCAGCGGAGCCGGAGGCGGCGTGGTAGCCGCCGAATTGGCTGTGGCTGGCCACGATGTGTTGGTGCTGGAAAAAGGCCCCTACTGCCACGGCTGCGACTTCACCCAGCGCGAAGTAGATATGATGGGCCAGCTTTATGACGCGCGCGGCGCCCTGTGCACCCAGGATGGCGGCGTAGCCTTGCTGGCCGGCAGCTGCCTGGGCGGCGGCACCACCGTCAATTGGGCTGGCTCGTTTCGTACTCCTGATTATGTGCTGGAAGAATGGGCCAAGGAGCACCAGGTGCCACACTTTACGTCGGCTGAGTTTAAGAACAGCCTCGACGCCGTAAGCCGGGCTTTGAGCGTGAATACGAATTATCAGCGGCACAACGGCCAGAACCAGGCGTTGCTGGAAGGCTCGGCCAAGCTCGGGCAGAGTACCAGATTGATTCCGAGGAATGAAAAAGGCCTCACCGACTCCGAGGCGGACTTCCAGGGCTTGGGCTACACTACCATGGGCGACCGGTACGGCATCAAGCAAGGCACTTTGAATACCTATCTGCCCCAGGCCTTCGCCCACGGAGCCCGCCTGCTGGCCGATACCCGGGTGGAGCGCGTGACGATACAGGCCGGCCAGGCCACTGGCGCCGAAGCCGTGCACACCACCTCCGATGGCAAGCAAGTGCGCGTGACAGTGCGGGCGCGGCGCGTGGTGGTGGCTGGTGGCGCCATCCAGACGCCGGCGCTGCTGTTGCGCAGCGGTTTGCGCCATCCGCACTTAGGTCAGCATCTGCATTTGCACCCCACGGTGGCTGTTTCGGGCCTGTATCCGCAGCTGATAAATCCGTGGCATGGGCCGAGCATGTCGGTGGTCAACGACTGCTTCACGCGCCTCGATGGCACCAACTTCGGGGTGAAGCTGGAAACGCCCCCCGCCCACGCGGGCCTGATGGCTATGGTGCTGCCCTGGCAATCGGGCGAGCAGCACAAGCAGCTGATGCTCAACGCGGCGCATTTGGGCAACTTCATTGTGCTGACCCGCGACCGGGATGGCGGCCGCGTAACAATCGATCAGCACGGGGCTCCCTTGGTCGACTACGTGCTTAGCCCCTTCGACCGCAATTCTATGCTTCAGGGCGTGCGCGCCGCCGCCGAAATTCATGTAGCAGCTGGGGCGCACACGGTGTATTTGCCCCACGGCACTTTGCCCACGCTGCATGCCCAAAATGGCGTGATACAAAACCCTGAGGTGCTGGAGAAGCTGCCGCACCTAGGCTGGAAGCCAAACCAGTTTAGCCTCTACAGCGCCCACCAGATGAGCACCTGCCGCATGGGTGGCGTGCGAGCAACGCACCCATTAGCCCCCAGCGGCGAAACCTACGAGGTCAGCAACCTGTACGTGGCCGATGGCTCGGCCTTTCCTGCTTGTAGCGGCGTCAATCCCATGCTGACCATTATGGCGCTGGCCCACTATACTGCCCAGGAAATAAAGGCCAGATTGGTAGCCAACGGCGAAAAAACGAGGCGGCAGATGGCCGTTAGTGAGTAACGCCTGAGCGGTGCGGCGGGGGGCAAATAGTCGGGGCAGGAGGGAGGAGATGACCATTTGCCGGATTTTCGCGTATGCAGGGCACACTCCTACATTCTGTCCCATGCGTTCCGCCCCTTTCTTTCTTGCTCTGGCCCTGCTGATGGCCACTACGTTTAGCTGTGCCCGTCGCAAAAAGGCTAATATTCCGAATGCTCCTACTACCACTGCTGCCCCGGCGCCGGCCCCGGCCGCGCCCGTAGAGCGCCGCGCCGCCCGCGACCTGACCGACGTGATGACCGACGAGCTGAAATTGCTCCCCGATCAGCAAGTGAAAGTGCGTGCCATCCTGACTTCCACCGTGGAGCAGGTGAATGATGCCCAGAAAAAGCATGGTGCCGACCGCACAGCCCTAATGACTGATTTGAAAGCCATTAATGCCCGCTCGGAAGGCCAGCTCAAACAGGTGCTTACGCCTACTCAATACCAGCAATACCAGACCAAGAAGCGGGCAATGCAGGCTGAAATGCAGTCCCGTAAATCGAGCGGAGGACGCTAGAAAGATTTTGGGCTGTTAAGGTCTAAAGCAATACGAATGCAATAAAGATAGGCGGTCATGCAGAGCGGAGCGAAGCATCTCACGTGCTGATGTTGCAATGGTAACTCAATGACGACACGCGAGATGCTCCGCTCTGCATGACCGCCTTGATAAGTGTTTAAGAAAAAGCCCCCCAGCGTGATGCTGGGGGCTTTTTCTTGTATGATAGTTTCGTTTACCATTAGTCTTATAAAGATAACTAGCTGACGGATAATACTTTGAAAATATATTGGTTTTAGCAATTATACTTCGGTCTCATGAGGCAACCGTTGGTCTAGTCTGAGCATCTTTTGAGTTGCTGGATACATATATAGAAAAGTAAAGACACTGGTTATCAGAGCTTATTCATAAATTAAGACTACGGTCTCTTTGAATTATAAAGAAAATTCTTCTACTTTGTATTGCCTACTACTAGGTTAGGCACTTAACCCGGTTTTTGCTCTTCCTGCTATGATTGAGTTGCGCGATATCCGTAAAAGTTACGCAGTAGGCCCCAACAGACTGGCCGTGCTCAAAGGCATCGACCTGCACATCCGGGAAGGGGAGTTAGTGAGTATAATGGGCTCATCCGGGTCGGGGAAAAGCACCTTGCTCAATATCCTGGGCATCCTCGACGACTATGACAGCGGCGAGTACCACCTGGCCGGCAACCGCATTGACCGCAACCTTTCGCAGACGCGGGCAGCCCAGTATCGCAATCAGTTTCTGGGGTTTGTGTTTCAGTCGTTTAACCTGTTGAGCTTCAAAAACGCCATGGAAAACGTGGCGCTGCCGCTTTACTATCAGAAAATAGGGCGAAAGGAGCGCAACCGCATGGCCCTAGAGTACCTCGACCGCGTGGGCCTGCTCGACCGCGCCGACCACTTGCCCAGCGAGCTGTCTGGGGGCAAAAACAGCGCGTGGCCATTGCTCGCGCCCTCATTAGCCAACCCAAGCTCATCCTGGCCGACGAACCCACCGGCGCCCTCGATACGCATACCACCCAGGAGGTGATGGACATTTTCAAGCAGGTGAACCGCGAAGGCATGACGGTTATCATCGTGACCCACGAAAACGACATTGCCGCCCAGACTCACCGCGTAATTAGGGTGCGCGACGGCCTGGTGATAGATGATGAACAAGGCACGGATGAAGAGATGCTGGCCGCTCAGCGCTTCATCAGCTAAATCACGAACACCACAAAACAGCTGCTTCGCTAAGCTGAATACCTTCCCGCTTACTGCCTTTTAGAACAAACGAGCTAACCTTTCTGAGCTATGAAAAAGAACTTACTGATGTGGGCGCTGCTACTGCTGGTGGGCACCGCCCAGGCCCAGGTCACGACCAACGTGGCGAAAACCGTATCCGGCAATGTGGATAAGCAGGCTTTGTCTAAGCAGATAACGCAGCTGATGCGCAACCCCAAGAAGCCAAATCAGGACTTGCAGTTTGTGCTCAGTGGCTGCCACGCCCAGCAGATTATCCGTGACAATAAAGCCGATGTGCAGATGTCGCAGCCGGTGTCGGTGAGCTACAGCAAGGGCGAATCGGGCTGGGGCGTGAAGCTCAAAGACGGCCTGTTTGAAATGAAGCTGGACTTTGAATGGGCCGACGTAACAAACCTGAGCTATGAGGCAGAAACCGATGACGACGACCAGAAATACTACGAGCTGAAAATAAAAAGGCAGAAAAAGGGTGGCGACAGTATCACCTTCGATTTACCACTGTACACGACCAACGAAGCGGTAGTTAAAAACGTGATGCAGCGCTTGGAAAAAGTGCGCCAGAGCTGCAAGTAGGGCTAAAAAAGCCCCCCAGCAAGACATACGTCGGCTCATTAGTGGCACCGACAAATCAACTTCCACAGTACTTCATAAAGCAGCCTCAAAAGCCATGTTCGACATCGATAAGTGGCAGGAGATCTTGGGTACGATGCGCCGCAACAAGCTGCGCACCTTCCTGACTGCGTTTGGGGTGTTTTGGGGAATTTTTATGCTCGTGCTATTGCTGGGTGCTGGCAAGGGAATGGAGAACGGCATTTTCAAGGAATTTGGTGCCGGTGCCCGCAACAGCTTGTATATCAGCGGCGGTAAAACGTCCATTCCGTACAATGGCCTCAAGCCCGGCCGCGAAATCAAGCTCACCAACGTTGACCAAGATGCTATTCGCCGCCAGATAGATGGCGTAGACTTGCTGGCCACCCGCAACCGGCTTTTTGGCGAATATACCATTATGCGAGGCACCAAAAATGGCTCTTACCAAGTGTTTGGGGCCAGTTCCGATTTTTTCGAGCTGAACGGTGAGGTGCTCCATTCAGGCCGCTTGCTCAATCCGATGGACGTGATTGAGCGGCGCAAAGTGATGATTCTGGGCGAGAAGGTGCGTAAAGTGCTCTTTGGCGATGAGCCGGCTTTGGGCGAGTATGTGCAGGTGAAGGGAGTTTTCTTCAAAATAGTGGGCACCTTCACCAACACCCAAAATCAGGGCCGCAACGAAGAACGGGCCTACACGCCGTTTAGCACCTTCCAAACGACGTTTAATCAGTACAATCAGGTGCAGCTTTTTGGTCTGACCTCGCAGCCAGGTATTCCAGTAAAGCAGGTCGAAGACCAGGTGCGCATGCTACTAGCCTCGCGGCACAAGTTTGACCCTGCCGACAAGGAGGCCCTTGACTTAGAGAATAACGAAGAGGAAGTACAGCGTTTTCAGGGCTTATTTAATGGTATTAAGCTTTTTGTGTCCATCATTGGCGTGCTTACGCTGGTAGCGGGCGTGGTCGGGGTGAGCAATATCATGCTCATTATTGTGCAGGAGCGTACCCGCGAAATCGGGGTGCGCAAGGCCTTGGGTGCTACGCCCTGGAGCATTATCAGCATGATTCTGCAAGAGTCGGTGGTCATTACGGGCTTATCGGGCTACCTGGGGCTGCTGGCCGGGGTGGCCGTGCTGGACGCGGTACGCTATGCGCTGGAACAGGCCGGCGGTACTACCTCCTACTTCGACCGGCCGGAAGTAGACGTGACGGTGGCCGTTAGCGCCATTATACTGCTGGTTATAGCTGGTGCCATAGCCGGTTTGGTGCCCGCCATGAAAGCAGCCAATGTGAAACCTATTGAAGCTTTAAGAGCCGAATGAACTGAATAAAATGAGAACAAAAACTCCCCTCCTTACCAAGGATGGGACGCCATGCCAAAGGGGCGGCTGGGGTGGTTGAGGACGTTGCTGATGTTGTTTAGTCAGCTTCGTTAAAAAGCCCCCCAGACAATCAAACAACTAAACAACAACCGCAACCACCCCAGCTTTGGCTGCGCCAAAGCATCCCCTCCTTGGTAAGGATGGGAGCTAATCGTTCGGACTCTCCCCTCTGGCTTCAACACTGCCTTATTCTTAACTCCCATGTTTGACCTAGATAAATGGAGCGAAATCTGGAGCACCGTACGGCGGCACAAGCTGCGCACGGGGCTGACGGCGTTTGGCGTGTTCTGGGGTATTTTCATGCTGGTAGTACTGTTGGGCGCAGGCAAAGGCTTCCGTAATGGGGTAGAGCAGGAGTTCGATGTAGCCAAAAACGCCGTTTTCGTTTGGACCCAGCGCACCAGCGTACCCCACATGGGCCTGAAAGCGGGCCGGTTTATCCAACTCACCAACGACGACGTGCGGGCCATTGAGCGCCAGGTGCCGGAGGCCGCTTTCATATTGCCGCGCTGCGAGCTGCATGGCACGTTTACGGTGCAGGTGCCGCCCAAAAGTGGGGCATTTACGGTGAAGGGCGAGTACCCTGGCTACCCCGCTATTCAGGCTTTGGATTTGGAGCGGGGACGCTTCGTGAATGAAATGGATATCCGGGAGCGGCGCAAGGTGGCCATTATCGGCAACCGCGTGGTAGATGTGCTCTTTATGGGCGCTGACCCTATGGGTAAGTATATCAATATCAAGGGCATCTACTTCCGGGTGGTGGGCGTGTTCAAAGGTACCGGCCGGCCCGAGGAAGCCCAGCAGAATGCGCAGACCATCTTCGTGCCGCTGACTACTCTGCAAATTGCTTTCAACCAGGTAAATAAGGTCGACTACTTCGCCTTTATCCCGAAGCCCGGCATTCCGGCAGCCGTTGTGGAAACCAAGGTGAAGGAGGTGCTCCGACGTCAGCACAAAGTAGCGCCCACCGACGACCGCGCTTTCGGCTCGGCCAATGTGGAGGAGGAATACGCCCGCGTGCAGGGCCTGTTTACGGGCATTTCGGGCTTTAGCTGGCTAGTAAGCATCGGGACCATTTTGGCGGGCATTATCGGTGTGAGCAACATCATGCTGATTGTGGTAAAGGAGCGCACCAAGGAAATCGGGATTCGTAAGGCCTTGGGCGCCACGCCCTTCAGCATCGTGAGCCTGATTGTGCAAGAAAGCATCGTGCTGACGGCCGTGGCTGGTATGGTGGGGCTGCTGGCCGGCACCGCGCTGATGGCTGGCATCAATAACCTGATTGCGGGTGAGCAGATGAGCTTTTTTGCTAATCCTCAGGTAGATGTCGGCGTCGCCCTTACGGCTATCGGGCTGCTGGTTTCGGCTGGTGCCCTGGCCGGACTTGTACCCGCTACCATTGCTGCCCGCGTGCAGCCGGTAGTAGCTTTAAAAGATGAGTAAGGCAGAAATTGCCCCCAGAATACTTAATTCAATCTACTACCCATGAAACGTTTCATCCTTGCTCTCCTAGTGTTACTGCTGTTGGCTGGTTTCGGCTGGCTGGGCTACTACTTCTACCGCCAGGCCAACGTGGACCCTATCGTGTACAAAACGGAGCAGCCGTTTGTCGCTGACATTGTGAAGAAAACAGTGGCTACGGGCAGCATTGTGCCACGACGGGAAGTGCTGATTAAGCCCCAGGTATCGGGGATTGTGGAGGAGCTGTATGTGGAGGCGGGCCAGCCCGTGAAGGAAGGTCAGCTCATTGCCCGCATTCGCACCGTGGCCAACGCCGCCAGCGTCAACAGCGCCAAAACCGGCATTCAGGCCGCGCGCATTGCCTTGGAAACCAGCAAAATGGAGCTGGACCGGCAGCAAAGGCTCTATGATCAAAAGGTAATTGCCCAGCAGGAATACCTGCGCTTCCTAAATGATTATCGGGCCAAGCAGCAGGCCCTGGACGCGGCCGAGAGCAACCTCCAGATTGCTCAGCGCGGCGCGTCCCGCAACACCGGCGGCTCGCTGAATCTGGTTCGTTCTACCATCACCGGACTGCTGCTGGATGTGCCGATTAAAGTGGGTGCATCGGTGGTGGAGCGCAATAACTTCAACGAAGGCACCACCATCGCCTCCGTGGCCGACATGAAAAGCCTCGTGTTTGAGGGCAAAATCGACGAGAGTGAAGTGGGCAAAGTGCGCGAAGGCATGGACCTTAACCTGACCATCGGGGCGCTGGAAAACCAGGCGTTTCCGGCCACGCTTGAATACATTGCCCCCAAAGGCGTGCTGGAAGAAGGCGCCATCAAGTTTCAGGTGCGCGCCCGCCTGAACCTCAAGCCGGGGCAGTTTCTGCGGGCTAATTATTCGGCCAACGGCGACATCGTGCTGGGCCGCCGCGACGACGTGCTGGCTATTCGCGAAAGCCTGCTGCAGTTTGGTAAGGTGAACAAGGACAGCGTGTTTGTGGAGATCGAAAAAGCCCCCCAGCAGTTCCAGAAGCGCATGATCAAGACAGGCTTGTCGGATGGCATCAACGTCGAAATCGTGTCGGGCCTGAGCAAAGAGGATAAAGTGAAAGTGCTAGGCCCGCCAGCCGAGGACGAGAAGAAAAAGTCGTAAGGCGCCGGTAGGCATTGACTGGTATGCAAACGGCGCCACCAGGGTAAAACTCTTACCTCGGTGGCGCCGTTTGCACACCATTACTTACTTCCCCTAGCTGTGCGCCGCCAATCCTACACCCTGCATTTCAATCCGAAGCTCAGCCTTAATGCTGATAAAAAGCACGTGCGCGACGGCCTCTCCACGGTGTTGCGCACCGGCGACAACCTCTGGCTGAGCTGCGACGAGCGCACCACTATCGAGCGCCTGCGCCTCATTGGGCCCCACGAGTTTGGCGAGCATTGCTCTTATGAGCTTACCGACCTGCTCGACCTGCCTTCGGATGACGATGAGGAGATTGACATTGAGGGCATGGGTGAGGCAGATAACTACCTCTGGCTGATCGGCTCGCATAGCCTGAAGCGGAAAAAGCCCAACCACAAAGACACAGACACGGCTAAGCAGATAGCGCGTTTGGCCAAGATCGAAGAAGAGCCGAACCGGTACTTGCTGGCGCGTATTCCGCTGGTATTGAACCCCGAAACCGGCGACTATGAGTTGCACAAAGAAGCGCCGCACCCCACTGACTCTACCAAAATGCTGACTGTTTCGCAGCTGCACAGCAACAGCGACACCAATGCCAATGAACTGTTCGACTTCCTGTCGGACGACCCGCACCTGAAGCCATTTATTAAGATTCCGGGCAAAGACAACGGGTTTGATATTGAAGGTTTGGCGGCGGCACCCGATGGCCGCTTGTTTGTGGGACTACGGGGGCCGGTGCTTCGGGGCTGGGCTATTGTGCTGGAGCTGTTGCCGATAGAAGATAAAAAGGGCCGCCTGCGCCTGGATAAGCTAGACGGCGCTGAGCAGGTCTATTACAAAAAGCATTTCCTGGCGCTGGGTGGGATGGGGCTGCGTGAGCTGCGCCAGCTCGGCCCCGATATTCTGATGCTGGCCGGCCCCACTATGGACCTTGACGGCACCATCGCGGTGTACCGCTGGCCCAACGCGCTTGTGCAGCCCCAGGACAGCCTCATCGGCCCCGACAAGATCCATCGCCTCTTCGATGTGCCGCACGGCCACGGGCCTACCTCGGGCCAGGATAAAGCTGAGGGCATGGCCATACTCGACGATAAGCACGTACTCATCGTGTTTGACAGCCCCACGGAAGCGCGCAAAAAAGCCCCCCACCAAGTGGTAGCCGACTCCTTTCTGCTGCCCTTAACATCAGCCAGTTAATTTATTGGTTGGTCATGCAGAGCGGCAGCGAAGCATCTCGCGTGCTGACAAAGGAGTAGTAATCTAACGGCGCGAGCGAGATGCTTCGCTACCGCTCTGCATGACGTTCTAAAGAAAAAATACTCATCCCGCCTATGGCCTCTGATGCGCCCTTAATTCGTACGCCCGAAACCACGCACCGCATTCATTTTCAGGATTGCGATATGCTGGGCCACCTCAATAATGCCCGCTACCTCGACTATTTTCTGAATGCCCGCGAGGAGCATACCACCCAGCACTACTCCCTGAACCTGGGCGAGCTGGCCCGCGAGTCGCAGGCCGGATGGGTGATTACCAAGCACCATATTGCCTATCTGCGCCCCGCCAACCACGGCGAACAAGTGCTCATTCGAAGCCAGCTTATTCATTTCGACAACTCCAATCTGGTGGTTGAAATGCAGATGCTGAGCCAGGATGGCACCCGCCTGAAAGCGCTGCTCTGGTCAGAAATGGCCTTCGTGAACGTGCGCACCGCTACCCGCACCGACCACGCCGACGCTATGATGGACATGCTCGATGCCTTAGATATTGAAGACGTAGAATACGACCCCGATGGCTTCGATGAGCGGGTGCGCTACGTGCGCAAGCAGCTCAAGCGCGAGCGGGGCGAAAAGGAAAGCACGGAGTAACCTGTTCAGCTTGCTTTGCGTTAAACCTAAACCGGAACCGCCCTGCGGGGTCCGGTTTTTTGTTTGTGTAGTGTGTACTCTAAAAAGCTAGAAGTCATGTCATTATTTGGAAGTGATAAACTAAAAGGAAAGAAAATAGCCATCGTCGCCACCGACGGTTTCGAGCAGTCGGAGTTGGAACAGCCGAAGAAATATCTGGAGAATGAGGGTGCCGAAACCCACGTTATTTCGCTGAAGAGCGGTTCTATCAAGGGCTGGGACAAAGACGATTGGGGCGACAAGGTGAGCGTAGACAAGCTCATCGGCGATGCCCGCGTAGAGGATTATGATGCGCTGGTGTTGCCTGGGGGGCAAATCAACCCCGACAAGCTGCGTGTAGAGCAAAAAGTAGTGGACTTCGTGACGGAGTTTATGCACTCGGGTAAAGTAGTGGCCGCCATCTGCCACGGCCCCTGGGTACTGGTAGAAACGGGCCTGCTACGCGGCAAAAAAGTAACCAGCTACCCCAGCATCAAAACTGACCTGAAGAACGCCGGTGCCCTTTGGGAAGACAGCGAAGTGGTGGTAGATAAAGGCCTCATCACCAGCCGCAACCCCAATGATATTCCTGCCTTCAATAAAAAGATTGTAGAGGAAATTCTGGAAGGCGTACACGCCACGCGCTAGCCGGATGCCAGTTAGATAATTAGTAAAAAAGCCCCCAGATACTGTCTGGGGGCTTTTTTCTTACGCTGTGATTTGGAATGTAGAGACGCGGATTCGCGTGTCGCCGTTGAACGATGGGTATCGTGCCGTTCGCATAATTCGCATAAACAACCTCAGCAACGATTAGACGCGAACCGAAGGTCGGCAAAGCCAATACGCGTTTCTACAGAAGGCGTAGCAAATCGGCGGCGAACTGATGGTACAGGAAGTAGAAGCACACATCAAACACCAGTAAAAAAGCCCCCTGCACCCACAACGAGCGGCCGAAGCCAAGGAGGCGCTCGGGGCGGCGGTCGGTGGAGGCGGCGCGGGCCCGGAGCCAACTGCCTGTGGCTATGTAAGCTACGTCGAGGCCGGCGTTGAACAGCAGGATTTTCTCGAAGTTGAATTGTGCCGTTAAGCTGTCGGCCAACGTCATACCGGCAACCTGGTTGGGGTGGGCACTCAGGATGCCAAATACGGCTAGCGCCACGTTTACCAGGTTCCAGCCCACGTTCATCTGATGGAAGTAGTGCGCCTCCGTGCGCTTATCGGTGCGAGCCACCAAGTAGCCGCTCACCACCAGGTTCAGCAGGGCCCATGCGCCGAGCACGCCCATGCCGCGCTCGGCCAGCAGCTCCCGGCTCCGGTTGAGCAGGGGCAAAGCGTCGGTAGGATCGGGAAGGGCAAGAAGCAGGGTGGCCAACGGCATAGCAAACGGTAAGAAAATGACACAAAAAAAGGAAGCCCAATGGGCTTCCTTTTTGAAAAGCATGATAGGGGCGAATTAGTTAGAAATGCCGATTCCGAGGTACACCTGGAACACGCCGTTTTTCACGTTATCGTAAGCATCAGCACCGGCATCTTGCGGGTCGTTGTAGATGTCGGCCAAGCCAAGGTCATAGCGGGCGCCGAGGCGAGCCGGCCCAATGCGGGCTTCTACGCCGCCTACCACGCCGTACTCCAGGCTGTTGAGGCCAACATCCGAAATGCTGCGCTCGCGCCCGGCGTACTTGGCATTTACGAGCAGTGAAACCTGCGGGCCAACGTGCAGGCTGACGTTGTCGACGATGTTATAAACGAGCAGCACCGGCACTTGCAGATAGTCGAGGCGGGTTTGCTCTTTGCTGCCGGCGGGTTGGCCAGTTACCAAGTCAAACGCTTGGGCATCAAAGCCTTTGCGCGAAAACAAGAACTCCGGCTGAATGGAGAATTTGTTGTTGAGGGCAAACTGCGCATACACGCCGGCGTGGTAAGACTTAAGGCTTTCGAGGTCCTGATAAGCGTCTTTGTCCTGACCGCGCAAGTCGGCCAGGTTGAAGCCGGCTTTAATCCCGAATCCGTTGTTGCGCGAGTCGCTGCTGCCAAAGCCGTAGTCGGTGGAGGAACGCACGCCGATGGGGCCATCCTGGGCGGAAGCGGAAAAAGCGGCGGCGCAAAAGATGAAGAGGAGGAGTAATTTTTTCATAAGACAAAATGGGTAAGAAGGGGAGAAAACCTGCTGCCAGCTAGTGATAGGACTAAGGTGAGACGGACTGGGTTGTAGGTTTCTATAGCACGTTACGCGCAAGCTTCGCGGAGGTTAAAAAAAATGTGGCTCCCCTGAGTAGCAGCAATGCCTGAGGCGTGTATATTTGGCCCTTTCCGGCCGCCGCCAGTTGGCTTTGGGGTATTAGCTCAGTTGGTTCAGAGCACTACCTCGACAAGGTAGGGGTCACTGGTTCGAGCCCAGTATGCCCCACTTAAAGCCGAGCCCCGCTACGTGTAGCGGGGCTTTTTTGTGCCCAAGTGCTAACAAACGGGCTGCCTTTGCATTACTAAGTGGTAGGCTAGGCCGTCATGCAGAGCAACGCGAAGCATCTCGCGTGCAGTCGTTGTAATGGTAACTCAACGAAGCGGGAGAGATGCTTCCTTCGTCAGCATGACAATACTGTTGCACGCGAGATGCTTCGGCTCCGCCTCTGCATGACGGACGAGTTTCATACTACTAACCCATTACATGCTTTCTATTGCCTGGGCGCCGCTTTATGCCCACCCGCTGCCTGATGGCCACCGTTTTCCCATGCTGAAGTACGAGCTGCTACCCGAGCAACTCCTGCGCGAGGATACAATTACGGAAGCCAACTTATTTGCCCCCAGCCCCCTTCGGCAGCCGAAATTCTGCGCACGCATACGGCCGATTATTACCGGCGTCTGCGGCTTGGCCAGCTCACGCGTCAGGAAGAGCGGGCAACGGGTTTTCCGTGGTCGGAGCAGCTGATAGCCCGCGAAGTCACGATTCTGGGCGGCACGATTGAATGCGCGCGGCGGGCTTTGCAGCACGGCATAGCAGCTAACATTGCCGGTGGCACCCACCACGCTTTCGCCGATCGGGGTGAGGGTTTCTGTTTGCTTAACGACCAGGCCGCAGCAGCCAACTATCTATTAGCCAATGAGCCAGCCGTGCAGAAAGTCCTGATTGTGGATCTGGATGTGCATCAGGGCAATGGCACGGCGGCTATTTTTCAACATAAGCCGCGGGTATTTACCTTCAGCATGCACGGCGCCCGCAACTACCCGCACCGCAAAGAGCAGTCGGACCTCGATTTGCCCTTGCCCGACCAAACCGACGACGCCACCTACCTGAAGCTGCTCGCCGATACAATGCCTCGCCTGCTAGACGAGGTGCAGCCCGACTTTGTGTTTTATCTGGCCGGCGTCGATGTGCTGGCTACTGATAAGCTCGGCCACCTTGCCCTTACCCGTGAAGGTTGCCGCCAGCGCGACGAGTTTGTGCTAGAACTTTGCCACCGCCACCAGCTACCGGTAGTAGTGTGCATGGGTGGCGGCTACTCCGAGCGCATCGCCGACATCGTAGAGGCGCACGCCAATACGTTTCGGATCATGCAGGAGCTGTATTTCTAGATAATTACCTGCCACCGGAAGGCCCAGCGCCAGCTTAGCTCATATTTCTCAATGTCAGCCTGCTGAAGAATGCGCTGCCAGTCAGATTTAGTAAAAGCCCGCGCTACCGACAAAGGCGCATCATTTCGCACCAAATAGGAGCCCCGAAACAAGCGTGTAAGCCACTTAATGCTGTGGTACGCCACCGGGTGCCGATGCAAGTCATTGATAATCACCGCCACGCTGGCCTGTTGACGCAGTTGGCGCAGCAAGCCGGCCAATTCAGCATCGGTGAAATGGTGGCAAAACAAGCTGCAGGTAATCACGTCGAAATGCTGGGCCCGAAACTCCGGGGCAAATATGTCCTGTTGTAGGAAGCTGATTTCGGGATAAGCCTGGCTTTTTTCAGTGGCGTAGCTCAGCATAAACGGGTTAGCATCAATGCCAACCAGCTCTACGGGAATGTGCTGGCGCTTGGCCCAGCGGGCAATGTAGCGCAGGGTGTCGCCGCCGCCGCTGCCCAGGTCGGCGAGGCGCAGCGGGCGTCTGGGGGGCATTTTGGCGCGCAGGCGAGCCAAGGCATCCGTTACCACTGCATAGCCGCCCAGGTGGGTATTGATGAATTCCAGCTCATCCAGATTCTGCCGCAACGCATCGGAGGCCAGAGTCAGATCGTCCATGAGTTCGGGCTCGGTGGCACGCTGGCGAAGATTCATGCGTCTGGGGGGCTTTTTTAAGTAATAAACGAGGTGCTTGACGCAGAGATATTTGGTGAAATTAATTGTCGCCAAAAGCTACCTTCAGCAGCATCGCCTCCAGCGTGAGGCCCGGCCCGAAGGCGAAGCTCAGCACCGGCGCGTCTCGGTCGGGTGCGGTCAGCGACTGTAGCAGCTCGTGCAACACAAAAAGCACCGTGGCCGACGACATGTTGCCGTAGTCGCGCAATACCTGGTACGCGAAGCGGTTGTCGTGGGTGGTCAGGCCAAGCTCCTGCTCAATGGTTTCCAGAATCTTGCGCCCGCCCGGATGAATGGCAAAGTGCTGAATGTCGGGCAGTTGAACGGGCAGGTTTTCGAGCAAGCCGTCAGTCAGCTCCCGGATGCCTTTTTGGATGAGGCGCGGCACATACGACGAAAGTGTCATCTCGAAGCCGAAATCGTTGATGTGCCAGGCCATATCGGCGTGGCCGTTAGGCTCAATGCCGCAGTGAAAAGCCGCCAGCTCCAGACTGGCGCCTGTGGCTGCCGGCACGGCCCGCACCAGCGCCGCCGCCGACCCGTCGCCGAACAAGGCGTTGGACACCAGGTGGTCTTCCTCCTGGTTTTTCTGAAAGTGAATGGTGCAGAGCTCCGTGCTCACAATAAGCACGTTGGCGCCGGCATCGGCTTTACAGAAAGCATCGGCCAGCTTCAGCGCATTGAACGCCGCGTAGCAACCCATAAAATTGACGCAGGTACGCTGCACATTGGGCCGCAGCCCCAGCTTCTGCACCAGCTCCAGATCAAGGCCCGGCGCGTACATACCCGTGCAGCTCACCGTAATCAAGTGCGTGATGCTAGCCAGCGTCACCTCGGGCACCTGCCGCAGGCAGTCCTGCGCCGCCCGCACCGACAAAGGCAACGCACACTCACGGTATACCGCCATACGTTGCCCCACCGACGGAAAAGGCTCTAGGTCAGGAGTGTTAGGAAAGAAATCGAACTCGCCGTTGGACCGGCTATAATCAGCCAAAACAGAGTAGCGCTGGCCAATACCCGTGACGCGGTAGAGCGCACGCAGCTTACGCGCCTCATTGTCGTCGAGTTGCAGGGCCTCGGCCATAAAGGTGGCAATTTGGGGCTGCGGAATAACATGGGTAGGGTTGGCCGTGCCGATGGCACATAGGTAGCTGCTCATTAAGCGAAGTATACGCAAATTACCGCCCCGGTGCCGGTGCAAGTTTTTGCCTGATTAGGAGCTCTATCGAAGAGCATAATTATGCTTACGTAGGAGACGGACAATCAGGTTTTTCCGTCCGGCGCTACCTGATTTCTGACTGTACTAACTGCCTCAAAATACTTCACCGTGAGTTTGCCGCATCAGGGCGCGCACGGCTCCGGGCCAGTAGCGCAACCCGCCCACCGCCGCTTCGCTCAAAAAAGGCTTTCCAAACAGACCCTGCACGGCCCGTCCCACCCGCAAACGCCCCCCAAAGTGCGCTTGCCACTCGCGTTGATAAGCAGCTTCGAGGCTCGGCCTTGTGGTGCGGCCTACCAGAAACTCGTGGATGTGTGCGCTGGCTATCTGAGCGCCGTGAATAGCCATGGCCATGCCGTTGCCACAGAGCGGCGTAATCAGGCCCGCCGCGTCGCCACACATCAGAATGTGGTTTTCCACGCAGTTTTTGGGCGCGAAGGATATTTCGTTGATAACCTCCGGCTGCGGGTACAGGAACTCAGCGTCCCGAAAAATGCCCCCCAGCCGCGGATTCCGGGCTAATACCTGTTTTTCCATCGCCGCAATAGTGCCGTGGGCCTTCAGGTTCTGGCGAGTAGTTAGGTAGCAGAAGCAATATTTATCTTCTTCAATAGCCGAGATGCCAGCATAGCCATCGGCGAAGTTGTGCAGGGCAATCAGGTTGCGCGGAAAGTCGAGCCGCACGTGGTATTTAACGCCCAGATACGGTGAGCGCCTGGTGAAAAACGGACGCTGCAGCTGGCGGTCGAGGTTGGCGCGCTTACCGTACGCGCCCAGCACAATGCGGGCCTGTAGAATTCGGCCGTCGGCTAGGCTTACGTGATGCTCGTCGCCATTGAATGTGACATTCGTGACGGTGGCTCCCTGGTGAAACTCTACACCGCGCGCCTCGGCTTGCTGATACAGGAAATAATCCAGTGTATAGCGGCTCACCCCAAATCCACCCAGGTCGAGCGGGGCGGTGAGCGTGCGGCCCGCCGGCGAGCTGAGCATGAACTGCGTAATGTTGGCCGGCTCCAGCACTGCTGGATCTACGCCAAGCCGCCGCAGGTAAGGCAGCACCTCATTAGACACATACTCGCCGCAAACCTTGTGGAACGGGTAATGCTTGCGCTCCACCACCGTGACGTGGTACCCCCGGCCCGCCAAATCCAGAGCGGCTGTAAGGCCCCCAAACCCCCACCAATAATGAGAACTTCCAAATTTTTTTTGAATATAAAATGGTGAAAAACAGGGGTGAATCCTTTATTTATAGAAGATAAGTTATATTTTATGTATCTTGTTGGAATTCAAGCGCTACCTTTGCAAACCAAATTGAGCGTCTGACGTTAAGAATTTAACCGACGCGCCAATCGCCTAACGGTCTGATATGATGAAAACTCTACGATTACTATTGTGTTTTTGCGCCTTGGTGCTCGGCCCGCTGTGCACCGGCGTACCGGCTGTCAATGCGCAGCCTGCTAGTCCTGCTACAGCCAGCCGTCCGGCTGCGGATGAAAAAAATGTATTGGTGTACCCCAACCCCAGCACCGGTATTGTTCATATCGATATTAACGGTTTCAATGGCCGCAAAACGGAGCTGCGTATTCTGAACGTCATCGGCTCCGTAATCTACCGCGAATCATTGACGGAATTTAATGGCCGCTTCACCAAAACTCTTGACCTGAGCAGGTTTGCCAGCGGCCTTTACTACGTAAAGCTCGAATCGGATAACGCCAGCGAAATGCGTAAGCTGGTAATCCGATAACCTTACTACTTCATTGCTTAAAAGAAAAGCAGCCTCACCGGATCGGGGGCTGCTTTTTTTATGAGCTAAAAGCAAAAAAACGGTCCTTACGCAATAGTAAGGACCGTTTTTAGGACTTTGCAGTCAAGCGCTACCTAGCGATTCGGAATCCGAATCGGCTGGGGCTTCAGCATAGCCTTGAGGTTATCCAGAGTGTTGAGGGCGATGAGGGCAGTAGCAATCATCAACCCCACAAAAAGAAGGAAAGACATACGAGTGGGAGTTTAAGGCGAGAAAGAAATAAAACCGGAGTCAACACGCCAACGCAACAGGGCCGGTTGGTAAATGTACTCTCTTGAACCTCAGAACCCGGCATCAGGTTTCAGCATAATTATGTGCTTTTTGATCTTTTCCATCATCAACAGGCACAGATAGTAACTACCCGGCCACTTTATCCTGCGGCGGGGCTCTAAACAGCTGCTCTACAACGTAGCGAGCGTCGGCACCCACGCCGCCCATCAGGGCCGATCCCGACTGTTGAGCCACGGCAAGCCGAGGAAGGCTAGGCCCGGCGCGGCCGTCAGGCCACGGTAGTGTTTGGGGTAGCCGTCAGCGTCGAAAACGGAGGCTTCAATCCAGCTAAAATCGGGTCCGAAGCCGGTGGCCCATATCACGGCCTCCAGGGCTGGCGTGCTGGCGTGGCGGCCGCGCAAAATGCCCCCCGGCTCTACGCCCAGCGCCCGCCCGATGAACCGAGCATTAGGGAAAGTACGCAGTCGGGCCAGGTCGCCGCTGACCACGGGCTCAGGCTGCCGCATCATGTGCGCGCCTACCGGCGAATGACGCGACGCCCACAACAGTCTGGTGGCGGTGAGCATCGCCCACATCAGCATATTGTTGGGCATGGCCGGCGTATGCTCGTCGAAGGCGGCGTACACGGGGCGACCGGTTGAGGCTAAATCGGCCGCAATTTGCAGAGCCGAGTTGCCACTGCCGACTACCGCCACTGGCCCGGTACCCACTACCTGCTGCGGGCGTTGGTAGTCGCGGCTGTGAAGCTGAACAACCTTTGAAGGAAGCTGGGGGCAAATTCGGGCTGACGTGGGGCATTGTAAGCACCCGTACACACCACCACCCGCCGCGACTGATACTGCCGGCCCGCCGCAGTACTGACAGCATAGCCGTTTGGAGTTGGCGTTACGCTGCTGACGCGCTGGGACAGATGCAACGGGAAGCGAAAGTGCTCGGCATACGTGCTCAGGTAAGCAGCCGCTTCATCTTTGGTAGGATAGCGAAATTTGCCCCCCGGCCACTCCAGGCCGGGCAAGCTGCTGGCCCAGGCTGGGGAGAATAAGCGCAATGCCTCAAATCGCGACGCCCAGACATCACCCACGGCCGCTCGCTCGTCCAGAATCACGAACGATACGCCCAGGCGCTGCACATAATAAGCTGCCGCTAGTCCGGCCTGTCCTGCCCCGATAATAAGCGTGTCAACCGAAAAAGCGTCAGGAGAAGGCATAGAGGAGTGTTGCAGGAAGTAGAAAAGCTAGCCAAATGTATTTATTGTTGCTGGTCGCTAAAAAAGCCCCCAGAAGGGAACCGCTCTTGTGCTCGATTCCGCGGGGTAGCTGATGGTAGGGCTAGGCCACATAGTTTATCGGCTGAAAAGTCTTCCGGAAATAATTTGAAAGGCCTTTTATATGGAACCGCTAACTGAAGCGTTTGGCCCACGACAAGTACCTGTTCATAAATATTGGCTTAGCAGGGCGCACCTTTGTTGTTCGAACTGCACCCTTGTCTTCACTCATTCTACTTCGTTTTCTTATCCGATGAAGCATATTTTCTATCGATTGCTCTGTATAGGCTTGCTGAGTGGTTTTGTCATTTCCTGCTCCGATGATTCTGTATCACCTGCCGAAGTCCGCGATAATCCGCTGGCGATGGGCAATCCTAGCGGCGCCACTACGGACCCGGCCTCTTACACCAATTACCTGCTGGAGAAACCCCAGTATGCGCTATCGTATCACCGCGACCGGGGCACACCCAACTGGGTAAGTTGGCACTTGAGCAAAGCCTGGCTTGGTAGCGCTTCACGCCAGGATAATTTTGCGCCCGACAATACTCTGCCCACCGGCTGGTTTCGGGCTACCAGCGCCAGCTACACCGGCTCGGGCTTCGACCGGGGCCACAACTGCCCCTCCGCCGACCGCACCGGCTCGGTAGCCGATAACGCAGCTACTTTCCTGATGACCAACATTATACCGCAGGCGCCTAATAACAACCAGCGTACCTGGGCCGACCTCGAAAACTACTGCCGCACCTTGGTAAACGGGGGCAATGAGCTTTACATCATCTGTGGAAGCTACGGCAGGGGAGGTACTGGCTCTGAAGGCCAGGCGAATACCATAGCAGACGGTAAAATAACGGTGCCCAACCGCATATGGAAGGTAATCGTGGTACTGCCCGCTGGCACCAACGATGTAAGCCGCGTCACGGCTGATACGCGCGTTATTTCTGTGAATACGCCTAATACCAGCAGTCTGAACCCTGAGTGGGCTACCTATCGCACCTCCGTAGATGCTATTGAAAAAGCAACCGGCTACGACCTGCTATCGGCCGTGCCCGCATCAGTGCAGAGCGCCGTGGAAGCCAGGGTGGACGATGGTCCGGTAAACTGAAGCACTGCCCTCAGTAGCAGCCGAGAGCAGCTAAGAATACTGTTCCTAGTAATGAAGTCAAGCTAAATAAATATTGGAATTATTATATAATAAATTAAGGCACTACTTTTGTGCTGAGTGTCCCGAGTGAGTATGGAAGGGAATAGAAAGCCGCGCTGCAACGCGGCTTTCTGCATTTTACAGCCAAGCTATAATGAGCTGATAAATGGAAATGCAGGAGCTGATAAAAGCCCCCTGATCTGGGAGCAGTCTAACTTTGGCTGGTAACAGCAATTGAGTTTACGAACCCGCTTTTGCCGCGGCACTAACGGTTGAAAGCACCTCTATGCCAGGTATGCGCTTTAGGTGGCTGCCGCTTGGCTAGCTTTTTTACTGGGGGGCTTTCTAGGCTTTTAACAACAGCTTTACCTGCTACTCCTCACCATCAGTGGGTAAGCCCACTTCCCCGTCTTTTACTACCGGCTGGCTGTTCATGTAAGAGCGGAAGGCCGACGCTACGTCGCTGGCAACGGCATTGGCCTGGGCCGTTACGCGTCGGTCGTTGCGCGTGCGTGCATTGGTGCGCTCCTCGCTGAGCTGCTTTATGTAGTCCTCAAGAGGCACCGTAACGGCGGGCTCCTTCTCGTCCGGAACCACGCGAAAAGTGCCTACAGTATAGCTATAGCCCTGCTCGGTGATGCCAAACCGGAAGTTGAAGTGCAGAATTCGTGCCTGCTCAGGACCCGAGGCTTTGGCCGCTGCCATCTTTATTTTGCTCGTGCCCGTCAAGCTGATTTCCTTCGCTTCCGGGTTCGCCTGGACATTGCTTTTAGGATTATATGGAAACTTCTCTTGGGTCCACGATAACGCGTGCTGATACAGGGTAACCGAGTTGCTATCCTCTACGTGTACCTTCTCGCTGTATTCTATGGGGGCCGTTGGAGCAATGCCCTGTGCCTGCGTAGCTGAGGAAAATAAGCTTAAGCCACTCACAAGCAGGGCCACGATTATTTTTTTCATACTCAAAGAATAAAAATAGGGAAGGTCAGGTGACTGAAGCGCAAATATAGGTCCCAACTGATTGCACATTGCTGAGAGTATTTGCAATATGTAATGATATGGGTTCTGCGCTCCGCCCGTACCAATTGGATGAATAACAGTTCAGGTGGTAGATGGCAACTCAGCTTTTTGCGCCTTATACCGTATAAGCAATGCAAGAAGTAACGGTTAAATATAGAAATTTGTACTATATTCATAAGATGTCTATTCGCTATAAGCAACGCCTTAATAACAAAAGGGAGTAAAGAGCTAAAGACAGAGGGTGATCAATATTCCTAAAATTAAATGCTACTGTGTGATAAAATTTTATTTTTCAGGCAGTTAACTAATCGTATTGCCAAAAAGGGAATGATCCCCGAAAGTGGAGTAAGGCTGGTTTGTAACATTGCGGTAACATTAAATTAATTCCCCTTCTCTTGGAGGTATGGAAAGTATTAGTACTTTTGCGACGTGCTTCACCCAAAGACCAAACATCTAATGAAGCGCAGAACGCCCAATAGCGTTGTTCTGCGAGAAGACCGGAAGGCCTTTTCCCCCGTTGGTTTTTCCGTCTTTCCTGTTTTTTTCCGTTCGCCGCTCCGGTCTCCGAAGCGGTTTTTTTATGTTCGGCTGAGTCGGTGGGCAGCGATCATGCTTCGTATTCAACCCTCCACTCATACCTATTTCAAGCTTCACGTCAACATGCAAGACAACCTCGTCCCTCAAGCCGCGGCCTTCGTTGCCACCCGCAACGTGAAGCTAAATGCCGGTGCTGGTGCAGGTATGGCCCGCATAGCCCGGTTCATCCTCGGCCAGAAGGACATCCGCAACTGCGTACCCTTCTTGATGAACCGCGACAACGTAATCTAACTAGTTGACCAACAAAGCGCCCGGTGATGAACCGGGCGCTTTGCTTTTGGGGTTATTATAGTTGAGGCTTCAATAAGAGTCAATAGTTTAAAGCAAAATCAATCATGCAGTTAGGCGCAGTTACACTTCAAAATCCTATCTGCCTGGCCGCGGCCTCTTGGCATCTGGATGGGCCGGGCTACGAGCGACTGGGGGCCATTTTTACCCGCACCGTTACCATGGAGCCCAAACCAGGGCTGTATGAGCAGGGTATCTGGCAGGTAGCCGATCAAACACTGCTCAACGCCACCAACATGCGCACTGAAAACGCGGAGATTCTGGTGCAGGAGCATCTGCCGAATCTGTTGCGCTACGGGGTGCCGGTATTGGTAAGTATCACGGCCCCAGGCATTCCGGGCTTCCGTAAAATTGCCCGCTTCCTTAAGCGCGAAGCTGGGGGGCAAATTGCGGGCGTCGAGGTCTACATCACCTGCACTGATACCGCTAAGGGCGCCGAAATTACGCCCAAGTTTGTGCGCGACGCTACCGAGGCCGTGCGCAATGAACTGGGTCCTGAGGCCATCATCGTAGTGAAGCTGCCCCCGTGGCCCGACTTCATTCGGGGCCTGGCGCTGGGCGCGCAAGAAGGTGGCGCTTCGGCACTAGCTGCGTGTAACACACTTAAAGGCTTGCACTTACCCGATGATGCCAGCGCCGCGCCGCTCATTGGCGGGTTGTCGGGCGAGGCGTTGCGGCCGGTGGCTTTGCGCTGCGTGTATGAGCTGGCCCAGGATGCCCGCATCAAGCTGCCGATTTTCGGTACGGGGGGCATTTTTACCAGCAACCACGTCACCGATTATTTGCGAGTAGGCGCCAACGCCGTGCAAATTGCCAGCGGCGAGTGGCTGGAGCCGGGCTTAACAGCTCGTCTGGCCGAAGAATGTGCAAATGACTCTCAAAATGCAGCGCGGGAGTTGTCCCGTGCTAACTTGGTCAGTCGTCGATAGTAAGCAAGAAGCCTTTTCCACCCATTATAACACCTTACCGCAGGCCTCATGAACAAACTCACCACCCGCGTTCAACAAGCCAATTCCTTACTCTGCGTCGGCCTCGACCCCACCGGCGACGACGCTTTCGTAGCAGCGCGCTTGCGCGAAGTCATAGCACAGACCGCTGAGTTTGCTGCCGCCTTCAAGCCGAACCTGGCCTTCTTTCTCTCCCGCGAAAACGGCGTAGCGCTCCTGCGCGATACTGTGGCACTGATTCCCAAGGATATTCCCGTCATCCTCGACGGCAAGTTTGGCGACATCGCCAATACCGCTGAGCACTACGCCCAATTCGCCTACGACCGCATCGGCGCCGACGCCGTGACGGTAAATCCTTACATGGGCGACGACGCCATCGTGCCCTTCGCCCGCCCTGATAAAATGGTGTTTGTGTTGGCCAAAACGTCAAATAAACCCGCTCACTCCCTGCAAGATGTCGCCCTGACTCGTGGTGGCTACGTGAGTGACTTGGCCGCTCGCGTATCGTGCGAGCTAGATGAGCATCACCATAATATCGGTTTGGTAGTCGGCGCGACTGATGCCGCTGCCATAGCCCGCGTGCGTGAAAGCTGCCCGACGCAATGGTTTCTGGTACCAGGCATCGGCGCCCAAGGCGGCGACTTAGCTGCCACGCTTCATGCTGGCCTACGCGTCGATGGCCTCGGGTTACTTATTAATACCTCCCGCGCCATCTGGCAAGCGGCTGATGCCGGCATTGCTGCCCGCACATTGTTCCAACAAATAAATGACCTCCGTCCCGTTGCCGCTCATGCCTGACTCTACTGCTGAAATGACTTCTGAAACCCGTTTTGACGCCCCGCTTCTTGAGCAGCAACTGATGCAGGAAGATGCCTTGCTCAGGGGGCATTTTCGCCTCTCCTCGGGCTTGCATTCCGATACGTATGTGCAGTGCGCCCGCTTTTTGCGCCGCCCGGAGCTGGCTGCTCCGGCCATGGCCGAGCTGGCCCAGCGCATTCGCGAAGCGGGTTTACAGCCCGATGTAATAGTTGGTCCGGCCATGGGCGGTGTGGTGGTGAGCTACGAACTAGGCCGACAGCTCGGCGTGCCTGCCATCTTCACCGAACGCGACGATACGGGTCAAATGACCTTGCGCCGTGGCTTCACCTTGCAGCCCGGCGAGCGAATTATTATTGCCGAAGATGTGGTGACTACGGGCAAGAGTACCAAAGAAGTAGCGCGGATTTTGGAAGGGCTGGGGGGCAAAATTTTGGGTGTCGCAAGTTTAATTGACCGCACGGGTGGCAAAGCAGAGCTTTCTTTTCCGACCTTTGCACTGCTGCCGGTCACGGCGGCTACCCACGCACCCGATGATTGCCCGCTGTGTCGGGCAGGTATTCCGGTAGTAAAACCTGGCAGTCGGCCGGAGAAAGCGTTTTCTTAAACCTACCTGCTGGCTTCGGCCCGTAGGCAAGGCATTTTCGGTGTCCCGATTGTCGGGGCGCTTTTCCATGGCCGGTGGTCGGCAGTGGGAAGTCGAAAAATAGCAAACCTACCCTGTTCCTTTTGGAAACTCATCTTTATTCCATTCAGCTGCTGCCCAAGCCCGGCATTCACGACGGCGACGGGCAGCGCGTAGCGGAAGCCGCGCAGCGCCACCTCGGCCTGCGCACGGGCCGGGTGCAAAGCACGGCCGTTTACTCGGTGCGCTACCCGCTCACCGCCCAGCAACTCCAAGATTTCGCCGAGCAGTGCCTCCAGGATCCGGTATTGCATGAGGTAGCCCTGAACGAGTTTCGCCGCGACCCGCAATTCCAGTCGTATATATTGGTGGCCAAAGGCCCCGGCGTAACCGACGACGAAGGCACCTCCGCCCAAAACGCCCTCGGCGACTTCCTCAACCAGCCGCTCGACACGCGCACCCAGCATATTTTCAGCAAGCGCCTGTTTCTGCTGGAAGAAAATTTGCCCCCCACCGACCTGCGTCGCCTGGCCGAAGAGTTGCTCGGCAACAAGCTCATCAGCCGCTTCGAAGTAGGCCCCGCCGATCAGATCCGCGACTTCACGCCCCGCCCCGGCACCTCCGTTGATAACACCACGCACACCATCGACTTAAATGTGTCGGATGAGGCATTGGTACAGCTATCTAAGGACAATCTTTATGCCCTGAACCTGGCCGAAATGCAGGCCGTGCGAGCGTATTATCAGTTGCCCGAAACTCAGCAGGAGCGCCAGGCCAGTGGCTTACCCGCTGAGCCAACCGACTGCGAGCTGGAAATCATTGCCCAAACCTGGTCGGAGCACTGCAAGCACAAGGAATTCAGTGCCTTAATCAACTACCGCGACGCCGAAACGGGCGAGGAGTATCAGGTTGATTCCCTGTTCAAAACCTACATCAAAGACGCCACCGCCGAGGTAGACCGCCAACTGCGCGCCAACGGCAACGACTGGCTCATTAAGGTATTCTCCGACAACGCCGGCGCCGTGCGCATCAACGACGAGTCGCTGTTTGTCTGGAAGGTAGAAACCCATAATTCGCCCTCGGCCATCGACCCTTACGGCGGCGCTATTACCGGCATTTTGGGCAACAACCGCGACCCGCTGGCCACTGGCATCGGTGGGGCTCGCTTGCTATTCAATACCAACGTGTTGTGCTTCGGTAACCCCGACTACGACGGTCCTCTGCTGACCAACCAGCTGCACCCGCGCCGCATATTTGAAGGCGTGCGCAAAGGCATTGAAGATGGCGGCAACAAGTCAGGTGTGCCCACGGTAAACGGGAGCATCGTTTTCGATGACCGCTACGCTGGCAAGCCGCTAGTGTACTGCGGCACCGGCGCCGTGATGCCTATGCAGCTCGCCGGCCTCGATTCCTGGGAAAAGAAGATCGACGATGGCGACCGTATCATCATGGCCGGTGGCCGCGTGGGTAAAGACGGGATCCACGGCGCTACCTTCAGCAGCATTGAGCTCGATGAATCGTCGCCGGCCACGGCCGTGCAGATTGGCTCGCCCATCACCCAGAAGCTGGCCATGGATTTTCTCATCCTCGCCACCCGCCGCGGCCTCATCAAGTGCAGCACCGACAACGGCGCTGGGGGGCTTTCTTCGTCAGTTGGCGAGCTGGCTGGCATCAGCGGCGGTGCCGTTGTGGACCTGGAAAAAGTGCCGCTGAAGTATCCTGGCTTGCGCCCTTGGGAGATTTTCGTAAGTGAATCGCAGGAGCGGTTTACGCTGGTAGTGGAGCCCGGCAAGCTGGCGGAAGTGCTGGCCTTGGGTCAGGAAATGGAAGTGGAGCTAACCGACATCGGCTACTTTACCGCCGATGGCTACCTTGATGTGCGCTTCGCTGGCGCCCCAGTAGCGCAGCTAAATATGCATTTCCTGCACGAAGGCGTGCCGCGCAAAATCATGGAGGCCGAGTGGCAGAAGCCTGCGGCTCAGGAGCCCAAAGTCGAAATCCGTCAGAATGGTGTAGAGACACATATTTGTGTCTCCCCATCGAACGACCCGGCTGCTAATCGTTCAGCGACATCGTTCGATGAGGAGACACAAATATGTGTCTCTACAACTGACGTGTTGTTTCGGCTACTCGGCTCGCTCAATATCTGCTCGCGTGAGTCCGTCATTCGTCAGTACGACCATGAGGTGAAGGGCCGCACTATTATTAAGCCGCTGATGGGCGCCACCGGCCAGGCTCCGCAGGATGCCGCCGTGGTGCGCTTCAACTTCGAGAGTTGGGAAGGCGTGGCCGTGAGCAACGGCATCCAGCCCCGCTTTGGCGACTTGGACGCCTATCATATGTCGGCCGGTGCCTTCGATGAGGCCGTGCGCCAGATTATCGCCGTGGGAGGCAAATTGCCCAACCTCACGCCTGGCGATAATATCTTCTGGTCTGTGAACGACAACTTCTGCGTGCCAGACTCCGATTTTCACCCCGTCACGAACCCCGACGGCAAGCAGAAGCTGGCCAAACTCGTGCACATGTGCCAGGCCCTGCGCGACGCCACCGCGGCTTACTGCATCCCGCTCACCAGCGGCAAGGACAGCATGAAAAACGATTTCAAGGCCGACGGCGTGAAGATTTCGGTGCCGCCGACGGTTTTGTATTCGATGACGGCCAAAATCGAGGACGTGCGCCGCACTGTCACCAGCGACTTCAAGCAGGCCGGCGACGTGGTGTACCTGCTGGGCCGCACCTACGACGAGCTCGGCGGCTCTGAGTTTTACCAGCTATATAAGGAGTTGGGCGCCAATGTGCCGCAGGTACGCTTCGCGGAAGCCAAAGAACTCTACACCCTCATCGGCCAAGCCAACGATCAGCAGCTCATCCAGTCCTGCCACGACCTGAGCGACGGCGGCTTGGCTGTAGCGCTGGCCGAGGCAACTTTCGGCGATGGGCTAGGGGCCAAAATTGAGCTGACCGGCGAACTGCCGCTGTCCGCCCAGCTGTTCTCCGAATCGCACTCCCGCTTCGTGGCCACGGTGGCGCCGGAAGACGTAGTGGCGTTTGAGCAGATTCTGGGCGATAAAGCCACCCGTTTAGGTGTTGTTACCAACGACAACTTCTTGCTAGTAGGCCACCAAGGCCAGCTCGTGATAGAAGCCGATACGGAAGAGTTGCGTCAGATCTGGACCAACGGACCAGTGAATCAGACCATCGGTTTTGGCGAACACGTAATGGGGGAGGGGAAATGAAAGAGAACATGAATCAGTCCGCTGCTGTCCAGGCGCTTATCCTGACGGGTTTCGGGATTAATTGCGAAGAGGAAATGGCCGCCGCCTACCGCTTGGCCGGCGCCGAAGCCACCATCGTCCACCTCAACCAAGTGCTGCACGGCCAGGTCAGCATTCACGACTACGACATCCTGAACTTTCCGGGGGGCTTTTCCTTCGGCGATGATCTGGGCTCGGGCGTGGTGCTGGCAAAAAAGCTGCGCTACCGCCAAACGCCCGGCGGCTTCACCCTGCTCGACGATCTGCGCGAGTTCATTTCCCGGGGCAAGTTCGTGCTGGGTATCTGCAACGGCTTCCAGGTATTAGTAAAGCTGGGCCTGCTGCCCAATCTGGGGGGCAATTTTGAGCCGGAAGTAACCCTGACGCATAACGTCTCGGGCCGCTACGAAGATCGTTGGGTACGACTGAAAGTAAATGCGAATAATCGGAGCCCTTTCTTACAAGGTCTTGATTCCTTTGAAGTACCCGTGCGCCACGGCGAAGGCCGCCTGCTTATCCCTGATGAAGCTACGCGCCAGCGCATCCTCGACCAAAACCTGAACTGCCTGACCTACTGCGACGCCACGGGCTGCGAGGTAACGCAGTACCCGCATAACCCTAACGGCGCCGACCTAAACTGCGCCGGCCTGACCGATACTACCGGCCAAGTTTTCGGGCTGATGCCTCACCCGGAAGCCTTCTTGTCGCTCTACAATCACCCCGATTGGGCGCGCCGCAAGCGCGTGAATAAGGAGTTGAGTGAGGAAGGCGATGGGTTGAAGCTGTTCCGAAACATTGTAAAGCATGTCGCCTCGTTGCCGCACCGCTCAGCTTCTTCAGCTTCACTAGAATCTGTAGAAACACCACTTCGCTAATCCGCCCTTTCCACACCAAAACATTAGCCAGCAGAACGGCTTTCTGACCCTGGAATGAACACTCTGAACCACTTCGACACGCCCCAACTCGAGCTCCTGCACCGCGGTAAAGTCCGCGATTCATACCGCGCTCCTTCCGGCGAGCGGCTCATTGTGGTTACTGACCGTTTGTCGGCGTTCGACTCGGTGTTGGAGACGCCCGTGGCCCACAAAGGCGCGGTGCTGAACGGGTTGGCGGCTTTCTGGTTTGAGAAAACCCAGCACATCATTCCTAACCACGTCATTGCCCTGCTCGACCCCAACGTGACGCTGGCTAAGGAAGCCGAGCCGATTCGGGTGGAAATGGTGGTGCGCAACTATCTCACCGGTTCTATGTTGCGTGGCTATCAGCAAGGGCAGCGTACCTTCTCGGGCGTGACGGTACCTGATGGCCTGACCAAGCACCAGCAGTTTCCTGGGCCCATCGTGACGCCGACCACCAAGGAAGAGTCGGACCGCGAAATCACGCCGGAGAACCTAGTGTCGGAAGGCTGGGTTTCGCCTGAGCTGTACGAGCGGATGCGGGTGAAGTCGTTGGAGCTGTTTAATTTTGCCTCCCAGTGGATGGCCGAGCGGGGCATCATCCTGGTAGATACCAAGTATGAGTTTGGCTTGCTGAATGGCGAGCTGATTCTGATTGACGAAATACACACGCCCGATTCGTCGCGGTTTTGGAGCGCCGAGGATTACGCCCGGAACCCGGAAACGGCCGAGCAGATGGACAAGGAGTACGTGCGTCAGTGGCTCATCGCCAACAAAGTAGATGGACAGTACCCCCGCGCCCTCACCCCCGAAGTTTCCGCCGAAGCTACCCGCCGCTACCTTGATATCTACGAGCGCATCACCGGCAGTCCGCTGCCCATCGGCAACGAAACCACTCCCGGCGGCGACGTACAAGCTCGTCTCGTGGGCAACCTGGTGCGCGCTGGCATCATTCAAGAAGCCTGAGTTCGTCGGTGATTATGTCTTTAGCTACCATCAAACGAAATGCAAGCCTCCGATCCTAAACACCTCGTGCAAGCTTATATCGAAGCGTACAACCGCTTTGATGTAGACGGGATGGTGCGCCATCTGCACAAGGATGTGGTGTTCAGAAACGTTGCCAACGGCGAGGTCAATCTGACCACAAACGGTAAGGAGAGCTTCCGTCAACAGGCAGCGCAAGCCAAGCAATACTTCTCTCAACGGGAACAGCGCGTTACGGAGTGGCAAGTAGCTGACAACCGCGTGGAAGTGCTGATTAACTACACTGCAATAACCGCCATGGAATTTCCTAACGGATTGAAGCCGGGCGATACGCTACAACTACAGGGTAAGTCGGTGTTTCAGATTGCTGACGGCCAGATAGTTTCCATTGAAGATATCAGCTAGAAGCGATGGAGGAATTACTAGCGACATATGCTCTGAGCGATGGGAAAATTCGCTCTCTGCAACTAGGGCTTGAATATACTTCAGCTAGCAATTCTCCGCTTCGGCAAGCTTCAATTGCTCTACAGGTTCGCAAGAAAACAGCAAACGGAAAGCTGAAACCTTGCTTATTACAGCTTAAACTGATTGGCATTCGAAAACTAGTTTTCAATGAAGAGTTTGATTCCTGCTATTACTCTGATGTGATCTTCAAAAAGTTAGAAAATGGCCTATGGTATCTTTCATTAGATCCATCTGGAAATTCTGGAGAGCCTGATGAAGAAGACAACATGGTAGTAGTGGCCGAATCGGTAGAGGTGGAAGAAGGAGCACAGGATAAATTCTTAAGTATACACGACCTTGACAACTCCTAAATCCATAGTACTTCTCGGCGGCGGGGCCCGTGAACACGCTATGGCGTGGAAGCTGACCCTCGATGGCGCTACCGTGCACGTGCTACCTGGCAACGGCGGTATCCCGAATAGTCACCCCGAAATTAGCCCCCTAGACTTCCCAGCAGTAGAGAATTTCTGCCGGGAACATGATATCAAGCTTATCGTGGTGGGCCCCGAGGCTCCGCTGGCGGCGGGCGTAACAGACTACTTCGCCAAAACCGATATTCGGGTGTTTGGGCCAACGCGGCAGGGAGCAGTACTGGAGAGCTCTAAGGTGTGGAGCAAAAAATTCATGCGCCGCCACGGCGTAGCAACGGGCTTATCCTGGACGTTTCGCAGCGACGAGATGCAGGCCGCCCGCGCCAAAGCGGCCGAGCTGGGGGCAATTTGGTAATCAAATACGACGGCCTGGCTGCTGGCAAAGGCGTGTATGTATGTAGCTCTGTGGAGGAAGCCAACGAAGCCCTGACCGAACTGCAAGCCCAACACCCCGAATGGTTTTCGTTTCTGCTGGAAGAAAAACTGAGCGGCCCCGAAATCAGCATTATCGGCATCACCGATGGCAACCGCATCCGGCTGCTGGCTCCGTCGCAGGATCATAAGCAGCTGTTGGCCGGCGACAAAGGCCCCAACACGGGCGGCATGGGCGCTTACTGCCCGGTGCCTTTCGCCGATGACAACATTCTGGCCGCCATTCGCCGCGACATCGTGGACCCGACCATGCGCGGTCTGCAAGCCGAACCGTTTGAGTTTAAGGGTTTCATCTACTTCGGCATCATGCTCACCCCGCAAGGTCCGAAGCTGCTGGAATACAACGCCCGCCTCGGCGACCCTGAGGCTCAGGTGCTACTGCCGGCTCTGAAAAGCAGCTTGTTGGAACTCATAGAAGCAACGCTCGACGGCAACCTGGCCCAGACGACAGTGTGGCAGCGCAATGGCACCTTTATAGGGGTGGTGCTGGCCTCGGGTGGCTACCCGGCCGCCACTTTTCCAACTGGTTTTCCCATCACTGGCTTGGACGACAAAGCCAATTTTGCCCCCCAGACCCTGATTTTCCACGGGGCTACGCGCCGCCAACCCGACGGGCAGCTCACTACAAGCGGCGGCCGGGTCCTGACGGTGGTTTCGCGGGGCCACGATTTGGAAGAGGCTGTGCAACAGGTGTATGCCGAGTGCAAAAAGGTTACCTTTGAGGACGCTTACTATCGCTCCGATATCGGCCAGCGTCCTGTTCCGGAGCTGACAGCCGCTAAATTTTAGTCCCTTACTAAAATGAGCCACTCCTCTTCCCCCAGCGAAAACCAGCCGCCGTCTTTCCTCCCCGAGGGAGCGCGCGCTCAGCAGGTGCGGAGCTCCGGGAAAGAAGGCGAGCGAACCACCACGAAACGCAAGCAGCGGCTGGCCATTTTGCTATCCGGTCGCGGCTCCAACATGGTGGCGCTGGTAGATTCTGTACAAATGGGGGCCCTGAGCGAACTTGCGGAGGTAGCAGTGGTGTTCAGCAACCATCCGGACGCGCCGGGCTTAGCTACGGCCGCCGCGCTGGGCTGCCAAACGGCTAGCCTGGGTTCGGTGGGCTACAAGCGGGCCGATTATGATGCAGCCGTGGTGCAGGTACTACGCGAGTATGAGCCTGACTATCTGGTGCTAGCCGGCTATATGCGTATCCTTTCGCCGGTATTGGTGCGCGCCTATGCCGGACGCATTCTCAACATTCACCCCGCCGATACTCACCTCCACCAGGGCCTGCACGCTTACGAGTGGGCCTTTGAAAACAAGCTTCCCGAAACAAAAATCACCGTCCACCTCGTGGATGAGGGCCTCGACACCGGCCCCGTCCTGGCGCAGCGCCCCGTCGATCTGCGGGGGCAAATACGCTGTCGGAGGTAGAGCGCCGCGGCTTGCTCGTAGAGCATGAGCTGTACGCCGACACGCTGGTACGCTTGTTTCGAGGCCAGATTTCCCCTTCCACCCCGCCAGCTGCCCGGCTACCCCGCCTGACAACCGGCAACTGACAACAGAGAATTGATATGTGCGGAATAGTTGGTTTTTATGGTCCGGAGCCAGTAGCGGCGGACATTGTAGTTGGCCTGACAGCCCTACAACACCGCGGCCAGGACGCGGCCGGCATCGTCACCTTCGACGATAATTTCCATCTCTGCAAGGGCAACGGTCTCGTCAATGACGTGTTCAAGCCCAAGCACGTGAAGAAGCTAAAAGGCAACATCGGCATCGGCCATGTGCGCTACACCACCCAGGGCTCCAACGATTCGGAGCTGGCCCAACCGTTCACCACCAGCTACCCTTTCGGCTTGGGCATGGTGCACAATGGCAACGTGATCAACTTTCGGGAAGTCGCTCAGCGCCTGCACGATAAATACCACGTGCTGCCCAAAACCAGCAACGACTTGGAACTGATCATGTACACCTTCGCCTCGGAGCTGCGCATCAAAGACCTAGACCGCCTCTCAGTAGTGGATATTTTCGACGCCGTTGAGACCACGCAGGAGTTGGTCAAGGGCGCTTATGCTACCATCACCGTTATTGCCGGTCACGGCCTGCTGGCCTTCAACGACCCATTGGGTATTCGCCCTTTGGTGCTCGGCTGCCGCCAAACGCCCGAGGGCCCGGTGTATGCCTTTGCTTCTGAGAGCACCTGCTTCGATTATCTGGGCTTTGACTTCGTGAAAAACGTAGGGCCAGGGCAGGCGGTGTTCATTGATAAAAACCTCAAGATTCATTACAAGAACCCCTACAATGTGCCCAAAGCGTTCTGCGTATTTGAGCACATTTACTTCGCCCGTGAAGACTCCGTTATTCATGGCCGTCTGGTAGCGCGGGAGCGTGTACGCTTAGGTAAGATACTGGCCCGCAAGGTGATGGCAGCCGGGATTGAGCCTGATATGGTAATCGATGTGCCCTCGTCGGGCTACTTTGCTGCTTCCGGCTTGGCCGAAGCCATTGGCGTGCCCTACCGGCGCGGACTGGTGAAAAACAACCACATGGGCCGCAGCTTCATCGTGAGCAGTCAGGCGGGTCGCGAGGATGTGGTGAAGAAAAAGCTCAACCCCATCCGCGAGTTTGTGGAAGGCAAAAAAGTGGCTGTGGTCGATGACAGCATCGTGCGCGGCACTACCTCGCGGCGCATCGTGCGCATTCTGCGCGAAGCGGGTGCGCTTGAAGTATACTTCATCTCCTCCGCGCCGCCCATTGTCAGCCCCTGTATCTACGGCATTGATATGGCCATGAGCACCGAGCTGATTGCCGCTAACTACACGGAGGAAGAAATCTGCCGCTACATCGAAGCTGATAAAGTTATTTATCAGGATTTGAGCGACTTGCAGGAGCTTTTCGCCGAGGAGCGCGGCCACGGCGGCTGCTTCGCCTGCTTCTCCGGCCGCTACCCCACCGGCGACGTGACCAAGTACCTGCGTCACATTCAGGAGGAGCGCGAAAGCCACCGCACCAAGAAAGACCGTCAGCAAGTAGTGTCCTCCGTAAGCGCAAAAGCCCCCGAGCCGACAGAGCATTAGAACAACCAACTCCCTTCCTTAGATGAGGTTGCGCATCAAGCAAGGAGGGGACGCGGCGGCGCAGCCGACGCTGGGGTGGTTGACCGGCGTTGCTGATGTTGATTTAGTAAACAGGTATATAGAACGTCATGCAGAGCAGAGCGAAGCATCTCGCGTGCTGACATTGGATTACTAATCTTACTAAACACGCGAGATGCTTCGCTCTGCTCTGCATGACAGACTAAACAATTAATACAACGACCTCAACTACCCCAGTCTCCGCTACGCGGGGACGTCCCCTCCTTGCTTGATGCGCAACCTCATCTGAGGAGGGGAGCTTGCTAAGTACTATTCCAACGATTACCTCACGCTCTATGTCCACTGCTTCCCCCAAACCTGCCGGCTACGACATCGACCTCGGCAACGCCTGCTCCCGCAACGCCTACGCCTGGGCCAAGAAAACCTTCCCCAACCGCGCCGGTGAGCCCGGCGAGCCAGCGCAGGATCTGGACGGCGGTTTCTCCAACGAAATTCGCTTCGGGCAGGAGCGCCTGGGCATCAGCTCCGACGGCATTGGTACCAAGATAGAAGTAGCCGAGCGCGTTGGGCGGTTTGATACCCTGGGCTACGACCTCATTGCCATGGTGGCCGACGACCTGATTGCCGGCGGCTTCGTGCCCAGCAATCTGTCGAACATCATCGACGTGAACACCCTGGATTACGACGTAATAGATGAGCTGATGCGCGGCTTGCACGACGCGGCCAACTTCAGCCGGATTGCCGTGACTGGGGGCGAAATTGCCGAGCTAGGCAACCGCATTGGCGGCTGGCCCGGTGCCCGCATGAATTTCAACTGGTGCTCTACGGCTGTGGGCGCTTTGCACCCATCGCTAAAAAGCCCCTGAGCGGTGCCACCGCCCAAGCCGGCCACGCGGTCGTATCGCTCCACTCGCCCAGCTTCCGTTCCAACGGCTTTTCCCTGGCCCGCCGTACCCTGCAAAGCCTCTACGGCGACAACTGGCACACGGCACCCTACACCGGCACCGACGCCTCCGAGCTTGGTAATACCTGGGGCGAAGTGCTCCTAGCGCCTTCCCTCATCTACGCGCCCGCCGTAGCCCGCCTTCTCGACGCAGGCTTGACTTTGCACGGTATCGCCCACATCACCGGCGGCGGCATTGCCGACAACTTCCAGCGCGTACTCAAAAACAACGGCGTTGGTGCCGAGTTGGATAATCTGTTTGAGCCCCTGCCCGCCATGCAAAAGCTCACCAAGCTAGCCGGCATCTCGCCCGCCGACGCTTACCTCTACTGGAACATGGGCAACGGCATGCTGCTCATAACTGACGAAGCCCAAGCCGCCGCCGTCGTAAGCCAGCTGCAAGCCGATGGCTACCAGGCCCAAGTGGCAGGCCGCATCACTGCCGCGCCTGGCATTAAGCTGAAAGTGGCGGCTGGTGAGCTGACGTATTAAGCACTGTTAAGCAATAGTATATAAAAAAGCCCCCAACTGATATTGGGGGCTTTTTTATGAAATGAACATTATAATATTCTGTTCAAAATCGCCCGTCATGCAGAGCAGCGCGAAGCATCTCGCGTGCTGATGCTGGATTACTAACCCTACTACCGCTGGCGAGATGCTTCGCGCTGCTCTGCATGACGGGCGATTATTTACGTCTACTCGGAACAGCTTTAGTAGCCAAAAAAGCCCCCCAGACATATGTTGGGGGCTTTTTTATGCTGGCATAGCTAACCTAAGCGGCGTGCCGGGGCTCGATATCGAAGCCTGCTTGCGATACGGCTTTCATCACCTGCTCGGGAATGACGTTTTCGCCCTCCACGGTCAGGATTTTGTCGGGGTTGTTGGTGTCCACGCTCCACTTCTGCACGGTAGGTTCGGCATCAAGGAAAGGCGTGACGGCGCGCAGGCAGTTGGCGCAGTTGATCGAGGTTTTGAATTGTAGGGTAGGCATAGGAACAAGAGTTGAGCCGCTTCGGCAACTGAGTAGTTTCAGCGGCGGGTGAGATGCTGAGGTAACAGCGGATGTGCTACAAAAGTACCAACGTGAATAAAGCCAAGAGGTATAGGCTTTGGCTGGGGAAGTGTAGAGTTTTGGCGTAATTCCGGCTGTCAGTTAATCTCCTGTGTCAAGCTATACGCTCTTTCTATGTCACAACTTATAAAGCAGCTTCAATTGTTAGAAGCAGACAGATTCGTGTCTGAAGATGATGAAGAATATCAGGTCCAATTACTACCAGGTCTGACAGATGAGCAGGTAAGAGCATTTGCCGAAAGTATGCCCCAAGGGCGACTTTCTGCTGATATTCAGGAGTTGTTACTTTTTACGCGAGGTTTCGAGTTTTCTCCTCTCGAGGAAATCCTTTTCGATGCGTTTAATCAGTTTGGCCTAGAAGAACTGTTTCCGAACTCTATACAACTCGCTGGTGATGGTTTCGGAAACTTCTGGATCTTAGATATAAACCAAACAGGGCAGTGGGGAAGCGTCTTTTATGTCTGCCACGATCCAGCAGTGATAATTAGACAATCAACCGATTTATGCGAATTCCTACGCCACATTCAGGAATTTGGAAAGCTGGGAGCCGATTCCTGGTTAGATCAAGTTCACGGGCAGATCAGTTCTAGTATTTGGCTGGAGAGAAAAACTTCAAAAGGAATGACCAGAGCACAAGTAGCTAAGGTGTCAAGTGATGCAGTGGTAAGACAATTTTCTTCAACAGTCCCAGCCGATTATCTCATTGCCGACTTACGGGTAGACTCCCCAATACTGGGATTTGCTTGGGATACAATTTCGGCTGACGGCACTAGCAAAGTGCGTAAGCATACAACAGAGCCAATATGGGCTTTTGAGCCAGCACTCAAGCGAAGCTGGCTAAGTCGCTGGTTCAAAAAATAAATGATTTTGACTACGCCGGCCGTACCGCCCGCTTCTCCAGAATAAGCTGCATGCGGAAGTTGTTCAGGCTTTCTTCCAGTCCCACCGGATACACGTGCGGGTTGAGGAAGCGCCGGATGCTGGGGTCGAGGGCTGCTACTTCGCGCTGGGCTTTGGTGCGGCTTTCCTCTAAGGTGGGCAGCTCGGCCACCAGCTTGCCAGCCCGGAAAACAGGCTCCAGCAGTTCCCGAAACTGAGTGGAGCGAATGGGGCGGCGGCGCGTAGGGTCGAGCGGGTCGACGATGGTGAGCTGGTCGGGGAGAGGCTCGGCCGTGTTGTAAAGCATATCGGCGCGGGGCTGGCCCTTTTCTGTTTCGTAGCGCCGCACCTGCAGGATGCCGGGAATACTGGTTTTGGCGAGCTGCTCGGAAAGCTTGATGGTGTAGTCCCAATCGGCATCGGCCGTCTGGCGCAGGGCGGCCAGCTTATAAACGCCCCCCAGAGCCGGCTGGTCGTGAGCCGTGACGAGCTTGGTGCCGATGCCCCAGGTGTCGATGCGGGCGCCTTGCTGCTTGAGGCTGGTGATGAGGTGCTCGTCGAGGTCGTTGCTGGCTACGATGCGCGTTTTCTGAAAGCCGGCTTCGTTGAGCAGGGCGCGGGCTTCGCGGCTGAGGTAAGCCAGGTCGCCGGAGTCGAGACGAATGCCCCCCAACTCGTGGCCGTTGGCGCGCATCTGCCGGGCTACGCTGATGGCGTGGCGCACGCCTTCCAGGGTATCGTAGGTATCCACCAAAAACACGGAATCGTCGGGGAAAGCGTCGCCGTAGGCCGTGAATGCAGCTTCTTCTTCCCCAAATGACTGCACCCAGCTGTGGGCGTGGGTGCCGCGCACCGGAATACCAAAGCGCTGCCCGGCCATCAGGTTTGATGTGCCATCGACGCCACCCAGATAGGCCGCCCGGCTGGCGCTCAGGCCGCCATCGAAACCCTGTGCCCGCCGCAAGCCAAACTCAAACACCTGATCGGAGCCGGCGGCTTCCCGGATTCGGGCGGCTTTGGTGGCAATCAGCGTCTGGAAGTTGACCAGCGTGAGCAAGGCCGTTTCCAGCAGCTGCGCTTGCAGCAGGGGGCCTTTTATGCGCAGCAGGGGCTCATTGGCAAACACTACCGTACCCTCGGCAATGGCGTCTATATCACAGGTGAGGCGTAAGGTGCGCAGGTATTCGAGAAAAGCCGGCTCAAACAGGACCGTGTCGCGGGTACCGCGCAGGCTGCCCAAGTAAGCCAGGTCATCTTCCGAGAAGTGAAAGTTCTCCAGCCAATCCACGGCATACGCCAAGCCAGCAGCTACGGCGTAACCGCCACCAAACGGCGGCTTGCGAAAATAGAGGTGGAAAACAGCTTCCTGATCTTGCTTGCCCTGCTTCCAATAGCCGTAAGCCATGGTAAGCTGATACAGGTCGGTGAGCAGGCTGAGGGAGGGGCCGTACAGGCCGGAGAGGGGCGCGGAGTTCATGTGCCCAAAGTACGAGGAACCCGGCAGTGAGTTGTGGTCTGGAAAGTACGATGCTGGTTGACTACAAAGAACAAACAGAGCCATCAAACCGCCGCGTGGGTGGCTCAATGGCTCTGCTTTCTATCAATGCTAAGTATGTCAGATAATTATAGCGCGTAATCCTAATTCAACGTAGCTTATAATATAAGTTATTGATATATAAATATTTATGATAAAGCTACACCCCAGCCGGCCGTCGTGGTAGTAGGGGCTGGTTTTTCTGACTGATGGGCTGCATGGCAATAAAGCTCTGCATCAAGGAGAGTAGGAACGATGGGCGGGCAGGCTGTCGAAGGCGTTGTTTTAAGGCTTTCCTGTACGTCATCCGTAAGGTGGCAAAGCACCAGCTGCGTGTTGCGCCGCCGCAGGCGCTGGCAATAGCTGGTCAGCAAGGCCAGCGCACGGCCTGATATATGGCGTAATGAGCTACAATCGACCCAAATACTGGGCTTGCCGCTGCGAGCGGCCTGTTGTAGGGCACGGGCTAATCCGTATTCTTCAGGATGGCTTGGGTCTTCAGCTAGGATAAGCAGGTAGCTTTCAGGCAGGATTTCGCGGTAAATCTCCATTAGGAGTAGATAACTTCAGTCGTTTTCAGGCTGTGCAGCCGAGCTACACAGAAGGCGGGAGCAGCAGGAAGGGGCCGCGCGAAGCGGCAACGGGGAGCCAAGGGGGCCAGACCAGTTAGTCTGGTACCATTACTTACCTAATATGGTCCGCCAACCTGGGTCGAGGCAGTGCTAATGAGAAGCTGCCCGAAGCGGAAAAAGAAAGAGCTATCTGGCTAAAGAGCCATGACACTAATGACACATCATCAACGAGGATAGATGCGTAGTCGTACAAATTTAGGAATAGGAATTAACTATAACCTCAGGCAATATACTGGTTTTCAGTGTAGTTGCTCCTACCAGGTTCTAGGTATTTGTAGTATACGTATCTATACTTAGGGCTCAGTATTATAAAAAAGGAGTGGCAACATCGCTGCGCCACTCCTTTGTACTCTTATTATTTTAAGCCGATGCCAGATCCTGATTCGCTGGCCCTATGAGGAGTTTGCCCAGCGCATCGAACCGGGAGCCGTGGCAGGGACAGTCCCAACTGCTTTCCAAGCCGTTCCAATGCACTACGCACCCTAGATGCGGGCAGATGGCGGAACACTCGTGCGTCTGGCCTTTGGGGTCGCGGTACACAGCTACTTTCGTGAGGCCGCGCCGCATAACGGCCCCGGAGCCGGGCTCTATTTCGTCGATGCTTGAAACGTCGCCGCCGGTGAGTAGCTCGGTGTATTCGGTAGCGACATTCAGGTTTTCCTTTACAAACTCATACGCCGACGCCGGACGCAGGGTCACGCGGCCGGGATCGTAGAGGTCGGCCCAGGGATTAGGGCGGCCCTGAATAAGATCGGTGACAATAATGCCCCCCAGCGTGCTGTGGGTCATGCCGTGGCCCGAGTCGCCGGTGATGATGTACACATTGTCTTTGTCCAGCGGGTTGCGGCCGGCGTAGCCCAGACTGTCGCTGGGTTCCTGCACCTGCCCCGACCACGCGTAGTCGATCTGCTGCACCATCGGGAACCGTTGGCGGGTCCAGTCTTCGAGGCGCTGCAAGCTAAGTTCGGGGTCGCCCTGGCCTACTTTATGGTCTTCGCCGCCTACTAGCAGTAGGTCGTAGCGGGGCGCGCCGCCGCGTGGGCCTTCCGTTATTTCCTGCAAGCGAATGTAGTGGTATGGGTCGGGCGTATCCCAGTACAGTGCCCGCGTCACGGAGCCTTTCGGAATGCGTGCCGCGATAGTATACGTGCGGTAAGGCGACTGCTTGGTGTGCATCACTACGCGGTCGTTTACGGGCGTATTAGTAGCCATTACCACGGCTTTGGCGCGCACCGTGTGGCCGTCGGCCGTTGTCACGCTGGCTTCGGAGCCGCCCTGCACCTCCGCTACGTGGGTATTGGTGAAAATTTGCCCCCCACGGCCCTTAAAGCGGCCAATAGCTTCGGCTAGGCCATAGAGGTATTTCAGAATATGAAACTGGCCTTGGTCAGGAAACAGCAGGCACTCACCGGTGCGAAAGCCCTGAGTGGGAGAATCGGAGAGGCGCTCAACGCCAGTAAGACCGGCGCGGTGGGCGGCTTTCAGCTCTTTATCCAGCTCTTTGGGGCTGCCATCTTCAGGCAGAAACAGGTAGCCGTTGAGGCGCGTAAAGTCGCAGTCGATCTTCTCTTCCTGTATAATGTGCTCAATCCGGTCGATGGCAGCGCTATGACTTTCGGCGGCCAGCCGGGCACCTTTTTCCCCAAATAAATGCTCCAGCCGGGTGTAGCGGTCGTCGAGGGCGTTGGAGAGGTGGGCCGTGGTGCGCCCCGATTCGCCGCTGGCCAGCTTCCCGCTTTCCAGCACAATTACTTTCTTGCCTTCGCGCAGCAGCAGGTAAGCCGTGGTAAGCCCCGCAATGCCGGCACCGACCACCACCACATCGGCAGTCATATCCTGGGTAAGGGAGGGAAATTCGGGCGCGGCGGCAACGGTGCCAAACCACGAGGATTGGGTAGCGGCGGAAGTCTGTTTCATAGAAATAGATTGGCGTGGGAAATGGTATTCAGGTTGTACGCCAAGCGGATAGGTCGAGTTTGGGCATAATGCCTCCTCACAGGGCGGGGCAAGGCAGCGGTAGGCTACAAATGCATCTCGGGCGGAACGGGTAGCTGGTATTTTTCGCCGGCACTCAGAAAATGCAGACGCAGGTCGCGGATGGTGAAGGGTGTATTGGGGCTGATTTCGTAGATATTGTTACTGGTGCATTCATTCGCTTCCAGAACGGTAACCAAACCGCTGCCAATTACTTCCAGATCGTAGCCGTTGCGTACTAATATCGCGGTGTCTTCTTCCAGGCCGAGCCCCAAACAGCCAGGGTTAGTAGCAATAATCTGGGCCATGCGGGCAATACGGCCCCGCGCAATAAAGTGGGTATCAATGGCTACGTCGTGCATAAACTGTAGCCCGGTAGTAATGGAAATTTCGCCTTTGCGAAAACCTGCATCGTTGAGGCCCTGATAAATCATGGGCGTAGACAAGGCCGCGGCCCCGGCACTGGTGCCCCCAACAAGAATTTCATCGTAGGTATAACGCTCTTTTAGCCGCACCAGCATTTTGGTGCCACCCAGCAGGCCCGTCAGGCGAAGCTGGTCGCCGCCTGTAAAGTAGAAGCCAGTAGCCTCATTGATCAAATTGAGCGTCGCCTCGCTGTTGGCATCGTCCCGCTCGCGTACATCCAATACCTGGACCCGTTTGATACCTAACCGGGAAAATATTTCCAGGTAGTCTTCCGCCGCCTCCTTGGGTTCACTAGAGGCAATGGGTAACACCAGAATCAGCGGGTCGTTGCCTTTGAGCTCCTCGCAGAAACGCTTCAGAATACCTTCCGGCGCAAAGTTGAGGTTTTCAGCTTGGTTGGAGCCCTTTTCGGGATCTTCACCTTTGTTTTCGTGGCCCCCTACGGCCAGCAACATGCCTTTTGGCGTGGGACAGGTGTTTCGGTGGCCGCTTGCTAAAGCCCGGGTGGGGTGAGTAGGGGCGGTTTTCTTCTTTTGGGTAGGCATAATAAGCAGGAGTAGGGGAGGATGATGCTAGACAGCATGCTCATCCTGCATGCGTAAATCAGCCGCTTTGAGTTGCGCGCCTTTCTGGCCCTGCCGGCAGCCTCACAAAAACGTGGTTGGGGGCTTTTTTTAATTGCTTTTCAATTAAAGGCTGTCAGCCAAACGATTAGACAGATGATTGGTCTTCAGGATTATAAAGGCCAACTCAACAGTCATTGGTATTTACTCAGCAAAAAATACGTACTACTCTCATGTAAAATAGGTATGTATTCGGTGGCCCCTCCGGGCTTATTCCCGTTTATTCACTACTACTAAAAAAGCCCCCCAGCGCGTGCCAACGCGCGCGGTGGGTGTAGTATCCACTCCCGCCACCGCAGACTCTAGATAATAGAGGCCTTTCTGCGCTATGAAAACAACCAGAATTACCGGAAACAGCAGCGGCCGCCAGATATCTGGCGGCCGCTGCTGTTTCCGGCGAGCTATCTGCTCTGCCTCTATTCGATGAGCCCTTCGCTGACGGCGAACTTGATGAGGGCGGCGGTGTTTTTGGCCTGGGTTTTCTCGATGATGTTCTGGCGGTGGGTTTCGATGGTGCGCTTGCTGGTAAAGAGCTTGTCGGCAATCTCGGCGTTGGTCAGGCCCTCGGCAATGAGGGTGAGCACCTCCAGCTCCCGCTTCGATAGGTCGTTGGCTTTGCGGGTTGCGGTGTCCGGGATCGGGCCGCTTGCAGTTACCTGCTGAAGCAGATTTAACCCTATCTCGGTGCACAGATACTGCCGGCCCGACGCTACCGTGCGGATGGCGTGGGAAATTTCGGCTACGTCGGCATTTTTGAGCACGTACCCGGAGGCGCCGGCATTCAGCATCCGTACCACGTAGTTGGGGTGGTCGAGCATAGAGAGAACAAGCACTTTTACATCCGGGAAATCACGGCGCAGGTGCGGCATTGCCCCAAAACCGTCCATAACGGGCATATTCACATCCATCAGCACTACGTCGCAGGGAGTGGTGGCCAGCTTATCCAGCAGCTCCTGACCATTGTTGGCCTCAGCCGTAATTTCCAATCCAGCATCTTCGGTAAGCAGCGCACGAATACCATCACGAATGATAGCGTGGTCGTCGGCCAGAATTAATCTAATCATAATACAATAGCATAGTTGGCAAAAAAGGCCAGTGAGGGAGAACTATTCAGGCACAACGTCAACTATGGTAAAATCGGTCCTTTGCAAAGGAAATGAACTCGATGAACAGGAACTTAAATGTAGCGTTTCAGTTCCAAAAAATGAGGTAGAGGCAGCTACTTATAAAGCAGGGTGGAGCTCCGAAAATGGCCCCCAATGGCTTGTGCTCCCTTGGGTATTTGCTTACTCACTAATCAGTTTCGGCGTTGTCTTTGGCAGTGCCTTTTTAGCTGGGATGAAGCGTTTTAAGGCATTAAATGTTTTGGATCATAGGCCGAATAGCCTGCTTATAAGCCCATAAAAGCCCCCAGCGGCGAACAAGCCGTATGCGGCCGTGCCCGCCCCGATTGCTGGGCAAACGGAGCAGGAACAGCCCCAATTATTTATGCGGGTGTATTATGAGCTAATAAGCTGCACTAAACTGATTAGCTTGCGGCAACTACAGGCTTTGGCAACCGAAATTGCTTGCTGAAGTTGGGGTGCTTATTTTGTGAAAATTCGCTGCCAACACTTGGCATCAAAGCTCAAACAACAGCGCCTCATTTCGGTTAATATTCGCACTCCCGTTATTCTATCTACTATTCATGATCCGCATCATTCTTATAGATGATCATGCCATTATCCGCGACGGCATCCGCTCCCTACTCCGCGAAGAACCCGGATTAGAGGTAGTAGGGGAGGCTGGCAGCGGCGAAGAATTGCTAACTACCTTGGCTACCACCCCTGCGATGTGGTGGTGCTTGACCTGAACATGCCCGGCACCGATGGCTTTGCCACGATTCCGCAGCTGCGCGAGCAATACCCCGAAGTGCGGATTCTGGTGCTGTCGATGCTGGATAATGAGCGCTACGTGGCCCAGGCCATTGGTTTGGGCGCTTCGGGCTACGCTCTAAAGAGTACCGGCCGCGCCGAGCTGCTTTACGCCATCAAGACCGTAGCAGCGGGGCGGCCTTATCTGTGCACCGTTATTGGGCTGGCACTGCTGCGGAAGATGCACTCGCTGGAGTCGCCTAGTAGTGCTGTTGCTCGAGCTGCCAGCGGTCTATCGAAGCGGGAGCTGGAGGTGCTCACCCTCATTGCCGAGGGCCTGACCAACGCCGAGATTGCCGACAAGCTCTTCACCAGCAAGCGCACGATCGAAACCCACCGCCAGAACATCATCGAGAAAACCCAGGCCAAAAACACCGCCGCCCTCATCAAATACGCTGTGAGTCAGGGCATGCTCACTGATTAAAAAGCCCCCCAGCGGCAGAATTCAGAACAGAGTAAACCGAAAAGACCTTTCCAGCGGAAAGGTCTTTTCGGTTTGTAAATCTCGAAGAACCACCGATTTGTTGACAAACACGTCGGGCGCCGGCCCCGCAAAACGCCTTCGTGCCATAGGTGACATCTGATGAGAAAACCTGCAAGGGGTGCTTACAGCTTATCCTGCCGGATAAGGCCCCGATATACCTGCAGCAGCCGCGGCTGCGGCACTCCCAGCCAATAAAGCAGCGTCAGGAATGAAAACACGGCCTGTAGCCGAAAAACGCCGTTCTGCAGGTATTTGCGGGCAGATGTGGTAACCGTGCCGGGCAGCACCCGAAACAACCCATGCCGCCGCAGCCGCCCCACTATTTCCTGGTCTTCCAGCATGATCAGGTGCGTGCGGTAGCCCCCGGCTCGCTCAAATACCGCTCGGCGCACAAATAGGCTCTGGTCGCCGAACCGCACGGCATCGACATTGAAGCGCGTAAACCAGCCGCTCAGCCGCAGAAACCAGTGCGGGTGATTGAAGGCCAGGCGGTAGCAGCCGCTGCTGTAGCCATGCGGCCCCAGCGCGTGCCGGATATCGGCTAGAAAACCAGGCGGCGGATATGTATCGGCGTGCAGGAAATAAAGAATTTGCCCCCCAGCCGCAGCCGCCCCATAGTTAAGCTGGGCCGCGCGCCCCTTCTGTGGACAAAGAACCACGCGTGCACCGGCTTGCCGCGCCAGAGCGGCCGTATCATCAGTGCTGTGCCCATCCGCCACAATGATTTCTGCCCCCGCATCCGGCCCGCACACCGCGCTCAGATACGTGAGCAGCTCTCCTATGCAGTCCGCCTCGTTGAAGGTGGGAATGATAACGCTGATGGTATCCGGAGCAGATGAGCCGTGAATCATGGCGGGCCTGGGCACGGTTAGCTGGAAGATTATGCTTTAGAAAATAAGTGCTGAAATATACCTCATGCCTGACACTGGCCCGCTACGCCTACCTGAAGAGCAACCGGTCTGGTTTATAAGTAACCATGGTTAGGTAACATTTCGTTATAAATAATATTGAAATATTATAAATAAATGGTAGATTCATAAGTGCGTTGAAAACTTGATCCAAGTGTTTTGGCAGTAATTAATGGTAGCGCCTACTAATTGCACAGGAGGATGTTGGGAGGTAGCAGATAAACATGGGTATTGATTGCAAGTGATTAGTGAACAGTAGATTAAACGATTTATTTATCTACTCATATTCAACCTGTATTGCCGCCCTATTTGATACTCATTTATGGCTCCCTTTGTCCTCTATATCCAGCGAACTATCAAATGCCTGGCGGCTCTCCGCCTCTCATTAGCCCGGCGCTATAAACCAGCACAGATGGTTCTGGGCAGTATTGTACTGCTCCTGCCTGTTTATACTTCCTCAGCTCAAAACCTCTCGGGCTCAGGCAATAAGCTGGCCTTTAATGGCCTGAATACCTACATAAATTGTGGGACCAGCAACCGCGGCATCACCCAGCGCGTGACGGTGGAAGCCTGGATTCGCACCACTAGCAGCGGCAATCAGTGGGTTGCCAGCAAATACCTGAATTCCTTGACAGAAAAGAAAGGCTTTCACCTGTATATAAGTAATGGCCAGCTCTACTTTAATGGGTACACCAGCGGGGGAATATCGGTATCGTCGGGGGCCTCGGGTACGCGGGTCAATGATGGTCGTTGGCATCATGTAGCCGGGGTCTGCAATCTGAATACCTGGCAGGTGTATGTAGATGGCGTACTGGAAAACAATGCGACTTATCCGTTCCTGACGGCAGATTTGGCCACGAGCTCAGCCCTGGCTATTGGCGTATACATCGCTCAATCCGAAAACCTGTTTCAGGGTGATATTGATGAAGTCCGGGTGTGGCGCACGGCGCTTACTCAGGACCAGATTAGGGCGAATATGTGCCGCAAGGTTTCGCCCGTGCCCGACGAATTAGTGGCCTATTATTCCTTTGATCAAAGGGCAGGCGCTGTTGCTATTGACAAAGGCAGCGACCCAACCAACGGCAGACTTATCAACTTCAATAACGACGCCTGGCAACCCTCCGGGGCCGCCATCGGTGATGCCAGCACGTACGCCTACGGCCCTGATCTGGGTGCCACGCGCCTGCGACTGGCAGCAAACAATGGGGACTCGGCTATTGTGACCAACATCACAACCCAAACGGATGGGGTGCAGCTTTATGCCGTAAATGAAAAGCCAAGCGAAGAACCAACCGAGGGCACTAGCGCCGACGTGTACTTTGGCGTATTTAGCCGGGGCAATTCCGGTACCTATGACTTCCGGCTTCGTCCGGCCGCTGGCTTGAGCGGCTCCACTATCTACACGCGGCCCGCTAATGATGGTATATGGACAACCACCGCCGCCGTACCAACGCCCAACTCTCTGCTGCTTGTCCAGCAGCGTTACCGCGCCGAATACATGCAGGCCAATGTGCCGCTGCCGGTGGAGCTGACGGCCTTCTCCGCTCGTCGTGCCGGCCCCCTGACGGTCGCCCTCACCTGGCAAACGGCCTCGGAGCAGAACAGCGCCGACTTCACCGTGGAGCAAGCCCCTGACGGCTATACCTTCACCCCACTGGGCAGCGTAGCCGGACAGGGTACCAGCAGCCGGCCCCACGCTTATAAATTCACTGCCTATCCCGCGCCGCATGCAGCCTACTACCGGCTGGTACAGCGCGACCTGGATGGTACGCTGGCTTACTCGCCCGTCGTATTTGTTGGGGCGGCCGATGACACTCCCGCCGTGGCTTTGCAGCTCGTGCCCAACCCGGCCCACGACCAGGTGCGGCTGCCTGAGCTAGGTCCTGAGGCGACGCTTCAACTGGTGGATGGGTTGGGCCGGCTGGTGCGTACGGGTACGGGTGCGTTGCTTTCCCTGCGGGGGATAACGCCGGGGCTTTATATACTGCAAGCTGCCACACCTGGTCGGGCCCCACGCACGGCTCGCCTGCTGGTAGAGTAAGATTGTAGGCGGTATTCCCTCATTTTCCCGATTGTCTTCACAAAACGAATAATGCTTTCAGGCCAAGGCCGTGCGAGGAAGCGACGCAAGGTCGTCCGGCAGATTTATTACAAAAGCCTAATCCTCAGCGTTATGATATGAAAAGCCAAAACCCGTTTTCTACCTTAGAAAACGGGTTTTTATGTGGCCCCGGCGAGAATCGAACTCACATCTAAAGTTTAGGAAACCCTTATTCTATCCGTTGAACTACGGGGCCAGATGCGCGTGGGGAGTAAAGGTAGCCCCAAACCATCGGCTCAGCCAAACCCGGCGCCGGGGTGCCTGCGTATAGGCGGCAGGCGCGGCGGGTGTTGCGCCGTTCGTTTTAAGGTTTTTGGGTATAGTATGGGCTTACTGGAGGATTTGCACGCGTCGCGACGGGCAGCAGGTAGCGGGCGAAAATTGCCCCCCGGTGCCGACGACGATGGGATGCAGCCGGCCCTGCTGTTTATTCCGGATATCAGCGGCTTTACGCGCTTCATTGAAGCTTCGGAAAGCCCCCTGGCCCCTTTTCTGATTGCCGACCTGCTCGAAATCCTGATCGAAGCGAATACGCTGGATATGGAGGTGTCGGAGATTCAGGGTGATGCTATTCTGTTCTATCGGTTGGGGCCGCCGCCGCCGGTGCAGGAGCTGGTGGCGCAGTGTCGCCGCATCTTCCTCGATTTTCAGAATTACCTCCGCTTGGTGGAGCGCGACAACGCCTCCGAACTAGGCGCTGCGCTGCGCGACAACGATCTGACCCTCAAAATAGTAGTGCACTATGGCCGGGTGAACGTGGCGCACATTCGGGAATTTACCAAGCTAATGGGCCGCGACGTTATTGTGGTGCATCGCCTGCTCAAGAACAATATCAGCGGCGGCGAATACCTGCTGCTGTCGGAGGGCTACCTGAAAACGCAGAGCCTTACTGACTTGACGCGTAGCTTTTCCTGGACGCGCCTGCTAGGGGCAAAACCAACTACGAATATCTCGGCGACATCAACTACCGCTACGCCCACCTCACGCCCCTGCGCCTGTTGCTCAACGGGCATCACTCGCCCGATGGAGCGCCCAGTGGCCGCGGCAACTCACTGAAAGTGCGCCACACCGTGCGTGTGCCCGCGGCTTACGCCCTGCGGCTGGTGCGCAATCTGCGCTTGCGCTACAGGTGGCTGGAAGGCGGCACCGCAGTATACTACGACCTCAGCAAAGCCGACCGCCTGGGTACCAGCTACAAGGTGGATATCAACAAGGGGCAGATCGACTTTCAGACGGTGCAGAGCTTCCAGGGCGAGGAGCGCATCGAGTACGTGGAGAAAATCTCGCACTTCCGGCTTTTTCCGAATTCCCTGCTATTCTTCTTTATCGAAGCCGTGGACGAGCGTTCCTGCCTCATTACCCTCGATTTTCGCTACGGCTACGTAGCCAGCCCGCACTCTCTGATTCGCTTCGGCCAACTGCGCCGCGTGCACCGCTTCTGGGGTCGCTCTCTTCGTAATCTGGTTGCTCTGGGCGAGCGAATGGCTAAGGTGTCAGTAAAATAGCTATGTTTTTAGGTTCATTACCAACAAAAAAGCCCCCGATTGAGTCTGGAGGGCTTTTTTGTTGATGAATAAAGCATCGGCGCTACGCTTTATATAATAGCACAATACCGAATGACAACGCCGTCAGAATCAGACCCACCATGAAGATGGTGTAGCTGATGCGCAGCAGTCGATATTTACGGCTGAGCACCTCGCCCAGATAGTAAATATCGGTTATCATGTTGGTGTACATCAGGTCTTTATCGCGCATCAGCTCGTACATGCCGCCCTGAAAAGCATCGAGGCTGAGCTTGGTGAAGTTGCCGAAAAACAGGATGTTGATGCGGCGGTTGGTGGCAATGGCCGGGCTTTTCTTCAGCCACTTAAAGGTCGTTACGTCGGGTTGGGCCGAGAGAATAGCCGATACCACCGAGCCCAGCGCCGTGGCTACCAGCAAGCCCATAGGCACCGTCAGGATAGGATTGCGGGTGAAAGCCGGCCCGATGGACGACGTTTTGGCCCCCAGATAAGTAATCAGGATAGACAGGATAACCGCGTTCAGGCTGATCATCATGTTGGCCTTATTATCAGCCATTTGCGAGAGCGACACGTGGTTGTCGTACGTCGTTCGAAACATGGTTTCTACGCCGCGCTTGCCCTCGGCGAAGTTGCCTTGTACCTCCTCTTTCTTCTTCTTTTCCTTTTTCTCGATCTTCTTGAGACGATCCTTCTGATCCTTAATGTTCTGCTTGTATTGCTCGCCGTAGCGCTCCTTGGCCGCTTGCGACCGGAACTTGGACGCCACCAGGAAATCAAGCTGAATTTCTGCCCACTCAGTGTTCGAATAGCTGCGGCCTAATATGGTTTCCCACTCCGCGCGCATGAGCTCACCGGAAGCGGAAAAGTCTTCCCGACCCAGGCTGCACAGGTCTGCATCTACGAGTATTTGCTGCATCTCCGTTTCGCGGGGCTCGTCGCGGTGGGTTGCCCTGATCAGATCCTGAACTACCGCAATGCGGTCGGCGGGGTAGCCCTGCGCCTGTAGCCATTCCCCGGCCCGCTCCATGCTGCGGTACTCGTGGCCGTCATACGTATCTATATAGCCTGTATCATGAAACCAAGCGGCCAGCTCCAGTGCTTCCTGGTCGCTTTCGTCCAACTCAGACGCTGCCCCGAGCGCCCGGACCTCCTTTACCGTGAGATTGGTATGTTTGAGGGAATGATAAACAAGCTGCTTAGGCAACTTTTCCTCGAAAAGTGTCGTGATATAAGCCTTAGCCTGCCGCAGAATTTCTGCTTTAGCCTTTTTTATAACTGGGGTTGTCTCCATGAGGGAAGTTGAGATGCCGGGCTGACGGGAGGGATGCACCCATAGCTCCTAATTGGCTTAAAACGCGAATTGGTTCCTGAGGTTTTTTGCAATAGCTCAACCGCACAGCGTCTGCCTGCGTAGGGCATGCCATTGCAGCGTCTCATGATGAGCTAATTCTGTAGTCAGCCACTTGAATTTTAAGTTTACCAATTTTTAATTAAACTTTTAGTAGGTTTTTTTAACTTCGGTAAACCTCCGATTACAAGCTATTTTTGCTTTCAAAATCTTTACAATAGCTGTTTATACTTCCTTATGAGAAGGTTTACTCTGTCTTGTTATCTGCTGCTTATGAGCTCGTTTGGCTTGCCCACGACCATGGCGCAGACTACTCAAGCTCCCCATCCCGAACGCCCCAACTACAATCATGGAGGGGAAAACTGGAAAACAAAAACGCCCCCCCATAGCAGTACCCTGCGCTACTCTGTATTTCTGATTGGTGACGTTGGCGCCCCGGAACTAAAAGAGCCAGGTGAGCCCTCGCTCAACTTTATGCGCCGCGAGATGCTCGTTGCCGGCCCGAAAAGCACGGCCATCTTCCTCGGCGACAACATTTACGAGTACGGTCTGCCCGAGGAAGGCGCCTACGACCGCAAGGTTTCGGAGCAGCGTATCACCGCCCAACTCGATATTCTGCGCGACTACGAAGGCGAAAAATACATGGTTCCGGGCAATCATGACTGGAAACAGGGAAACAAGGGCAGCTTAGAGCAGGTAAACCGGCAGCAGCGCTTCGTGGAAGACTACATGATGCGCGACTCGACGGCCTTTTCCTACACCGGCGACTTTTTCATTCCCCGCGATGGCTGCCCCGGCCCTTTCGAGGTCCGATTGCAGGACGACCTGGTAATGATTGCCATCAACTCGCAGTGGTTTTTACAGACTAAGGAGCGGCCTTACGGCTCTAATAGCGGCTGTGGTGTAGCCAACGAAACGGACTTTTACACCCAGCTCGAAGACATTATTCAGCGCCACAAAGACAAGAATGTGATGGTAATTGCCCACCATCCACTATTCTCCGATGGTATTCACGGGGCTTTTTCACCCTTGCCGACCATATTTTTCCGCTGTCTATTGTCTATAAATACGCGTTTGTACCCTTCCCCGTCATTGGCTCGGTTTATCCATTCGCCCGCAAGTACGGCGGCATAAGCCAGGATATTCCGCACCCTCTGTATCAGGCCTACAAAAAGGGCCTGATGGATATCTTTCAGAAATATCCGAACGTGGTGTATGCCAACGGCCACGAGCATAACCTGCAGTATTTTAAGGTAGATGCTACCCACTTTATTACTAGTGGCTCGGGCTGCAAAACCCAGCACGTGCGCACCGGCCGCGATGCCGGCGCCATGTTCTCCGACAAGGAGAAAGGGTTTTCCCGGGTTAATTACTACGACAACGGCGAAGTCTGGACGGAGTTCTGGGTGCCCAATGGCAATGGTGAAAATGGCCGGTTGGTGTTTCGGTACCCTATGTATGCTAAGCAGTTGCCTCAAGCGCTGGCGCAGGCCCAGACCGATTCGACCAACGCCTCCAACGCCCTCGGCCCTCGCCGCGACTTCCGCGACAGTACCGTAACCCTGGCCGTCAACCCGCGCTACGCTCAGCGCAGCCGGTTTTTTCGTACCTTCTTCGGCGACCACTATCGCGCCGAATGGGCCACGCCCGTTCGCTTCCCCATCCTCGACTTAGCTACTGAAAAAGGCGGCCTGACGCCCTACCAGATTGGGGGCGGCAAACAGACCGCTTCGTTGAAAGTGCGCAACGAGGAAGGCCGCAACTACACGCTGCGGGGCATTAATAAAGATCCTTCGGCAGTTTTGCCGGAGTCGCTGCGCGACGGCGCGGCGAAGGACATCTTGCAGGACCAGATTTCAGCCCAGCATCCCTATGCCTCCTTTGTGCTGCCGCCCCTGGCCTCGGCTGCTGGCATTCTGCACACTAACCCGGAGATGCGCTATATCCCGCAGGACCCGCTGCTGGGCCAGTACTACGAGCGATTTTCAAACACGCCAGCAGCCCTTGAAGAAGACCCCAAGGATGACCAGAGTGACGTAGCCTCGTTGGGTAATGCTACCAACTTAGTGGGCAGCGACCGGGTGCTGGAGCGCCTCATTGACGACAACGATAATAAGGTGAAGGAAAAAGCCTTCGCCCGCTCGCGCCTCTTCGATATGTGGATCGGCGACTGGGACCGGCACGAAGACCAATGGCGCTGGGCCGAAAAGAAGGATGAAGAGGGCGACCGAACCTTCACGGCTGTACCTGAGGACCGCGACGTGGCCTTCTTTAAAGGTGATGGCATTTTGCCTTACCTGATCAGCCGGGGATGGGGCATTCGTAACTTCCAGAATTTCGGCTACGACTACGCTGACTATAAGGGTCTTAACCTGACTGCTTTGGCCAATGACCGGGTGTTTCTGGCCTCGGTAACCAAGGAAGATTGGGTGAAGCACGCGCAGGAAATGAAAGCGGGTCTCACCGATGAGGTGATTGAAAATGCTTTCCGTGAGCGTTGGCCGGAGCAGATCTATAAGCTGCACGGTCCCGAAATTATTGCCAAGCTGAAAAGCCGGCGGGAGCTGTTGCCGGAGTTGGCAGCCAACTACTACGAGGTAGTTTCCAAGATTACGGAGGTGAAGGGCAGCAGCAAGCGCGAAAAATTCGTGGTAGATCGTCTGCCTAACGACAAAACCCGCGTGACGGTGCAGAAGATAAACAAGGACGGTGAGTTCACTAAAATCCTCTACGACCGCACCTTTGATAATAAAGTCACGCAGGAAGTGCGCTTGTATGGTTTCGCCGGCAACGATATTTATAACATCAACGGCGATGTGAGGGATGGCCTCAAGCTGCGCATTATTGCCGGCACCGACCGCGACTCGATTGTAGACAAATCGAACGTGCGCGGCATTGAGCACCAAACACATATCTACGATGCCGATACCGGCAACGTCATCATTAAGGGCCGCGACACCCGCCTGCGCCTGGAGCCCGGTATCGATGTGAGCCGCTACGATAACCCGAACCGTGCCGACCGTAAAGATTACCGTCTCGATTATCTGGGGCCGGCGCTGTACTTCGGCTATAACGTGGACGACCGGCTATTCTTTGGCGGTGGTATTACCTACCGCAACTATGCTTTCCGGAAGGAGCCTTTCGCTTCGGATCAGTCGTTGGTAGCCAACTATTCGCCTTCGCAGAAAGCGTATAACGTGCGTTATAAAGGCCAGTTTACGGATATGTTCGGTAAGTACGACCTGAACGTGACCAGTCAGCTTTATGGGCCGCAGCTGCTTTACAACTACTTCGGTGAGGGCAACGACACGGACAATATTCTGGAAGACCGGGAAGGCCGCGTCCGCAACCGCGACATCAACGAAACCTACCGCATCCGCTTTTCGCGCTTCTACTTCTCGCCAGTGCTGGAAAAGGATGTGTTTAGCTTCCTCAAAATCGGATTTGGCCCCCAGTACGACCAGTTCCACGTTGAACGTAACCCCATTGGCAGCGAGATTGACAAAGGCCTCGTTGAAGACAACGGCGTAAGTGGGGCCGCTGTCGGCATCCGCTCCTCCGACTTTGGTATGAATCGCTATGCTGGGGGCGTTTTTATCTGAACATCGATGCCGCCAGCTCCCCCAAAAACCCGCGCATTGGTCTGCGCTGGTACAACTCGGCCGAGTATAACTTCCAGATGAACGGGGAGCGACTCAACTTCGGGCGCCTAGCCTCGGAGTTCCGGTTTTACCTCACTCCCAACTTTCCTTTCCAGCTCACCTGGGCCGGCCGAATTGGCGGGGCGCGCAACCTCGGCGACTATCGGTTTTATCAGGCCAATACGCTGGGGGCACCACCAACCTGCGCGGCTACCGCCGTACACGTTTTGCAGGTCGCAGTACTGTATATGCCAACGCCGAGGTGCGCCTTCAGCTCTTTACGTTCAACGCTTACCTCTTCCCGGCCAAAATCGGGGTGATGGGACTTGCGGACGCCGCCCGAGTGTATAGCCAATACGATGAGCGCACTGGCTTGGGGGCCTTTCATACCGGAGTAGGCGGTGGCGTGTGGGCCGATATTCTAAAGCAGGTGGTAATTAATGCTACTTATTCAGTAGGTGAAGAGAACCTGGTTTTTGTGGGCTTCGACTTTCTATTCTGACGGAATAGCAACGTAAAGAATGGCCAGGTGATAGGGGTATAATTGCCCTACGCTTGGCCATTTTTCATTAAAAGACGTTAATCCCAAAACCGAGTATTTGTGGGTTTTTGGAAGAAGAAATTTTCACGTTCATATGACATCGATTTCTGCCTTTTTGCGCCGTGGGGGGCAAATTTTGGGTCTTGTAGCCTTATTCTTGCCTGTTCTGGACGCGCAGGCGCAAGTAAGGCCTCCCCGCACGCGCGTGTACCCGCGCCCCGCCCCGCCCACCGACTCGCTCACGGATGAGCTGGTAGGCAAGGAAAAGGAATTTGCTAACCCCTCCGTCTTGGGTCAGGGCCCCAGTAAAGGCCTGATTTTTCACTACGAGCGCACCACCGGCTTCGATATCACTTCCAACTCGCGCAGTAGCGACTTCACAGATCGGTCAGGGCGCGTAAGCAACAACGACCGCTTCATCGTGAAAGGCTACATTCCGGTCTGGAATCGGCCGCACCTTAAGATGGTGGTGGGCGTGAATTATGAGCGGGAAGAGTTTGAGTTCGAAAACCGCCCCACTGGCTACACGCTCTATGACGAGCTGGAGGAAAAAGGCCTCAAAACGCTTGGTACTCAGCTGGTGGTGCTGCGGCCCATTGATGAGCGCAACTTCATATTGGGCCGGGTAAAAGGCGAGCTGAACGGCGACTATACGTCCTCTGAGCTAAGGCTCAAGGACTATCTGCGCATGTCATACGAGCTGGTGTATGGCTGGAAAAAGTCGCCCACGTTTTCCTGGGGCATTGGTGCGCAGCTGGGCTACACCTTCGGCCGGCGCAGCATCTATCCAGCCATCATGTACAACCGCACCTGGAGCGACCATTGGGGCGTAGAAGCGTTGTTTCCGGCGCGCGTGCTGGTGCGGCATAACGCCTCGGCCAAGTCGCTGCTGTTTGCCGGCTACGACGTGAATGGTCTGAGCTATATCCTCAAATTCCGGGAAACCTTACCCATCGACCCCACCCTTACCACCGTGGAGCTGCGCGAAACCGAGCTGAAGGTGCGTGGCCGTTGGGAGCGGGAAATCTATGATTTCCTGTGGTTTGGGGCTGAAGGCGGCTACCGCTATAACAACTCGTTTGATGTGTTCGACCGGCGCAACGGCCGCACGAAGGTCATCGACAACAAGCTGGCTGGTACGCCTTATTTCAGCCTGGAATTATTCATTGTGCCGCCGCGCCGCTTCCTGAAGCAATAATGTAGCAACAATAAAAAAGCCCCCAGCTACGTAGCTGGGGGCTTTTTTGTTCCTGTCCTTCCTGTCCGTTAAGCGGCCGGCTTCTTCCGGGGGCTTTTTTGCCTGCTGGTTTGGCCCCGGCTTTTTCCGTTGGGCGGGCTTTGCTTAGCTTTTTCAGGTATTCGTAGGTGGCTAGCTGGGCGCGTACCTGAGGGGCATTTTTGTCGTCCTGGCCGATAAAGTTGTTGTGAAAATCTCTGGACTTTACGTTGTCCTGGCGTTGCAGGTCGAGCAGGTGGCGGACTTCAGCGCGGATTTTAGGGTCGAGAATCGGAAAGCCGACCTCCACCCGGCGATCCAGGTTGCGGGCCATCCAGTCGGACGACGCTACAAACACCTTTTCATCGCCATCGTTGCCAAATACATACACGCGGGCGTGCTCCAGGTAGCGGTCCACGATGCCGCGCTGCTCGATGTTCTCGCTTTGGCCGGGCACTTGCGGAATAAGGCACGAAATACCGCGCACCAAAAGCTCGACGCGGACGCCGGCTGCGCTGGCTTCATACAGCTTATGAATCATGCGCTCATCCTGCAAGGCATTTACTTTCAGAATGATATAAGCGTCTTTGCCGGCTTTGGCCAATTCTATCTCCCGGTCTACCAGCTCGTTGAGCCGGTCGCGCAGCTCAAAGGGAGCCACCAGCAGATACTCGAAGCCATCTTTGGCCTGACGATCCAGGAAGTAGTCGAACACCCGGCTTACCTCGTTGGTCAGCCGCTCATCAGCGGTAAACAGGCCGTGGTCGGCGTAAATCTGGCTGGTTACTTCGTTGAAGTTGCCCGTGCTCAGGTAGGCGTAGTGCTTGGCCTTCTCATTCTCGGTACGCGTCACCAAAGCGAGCTTGCTATGCACTTTTAAGTCAGGAATGCCAAAAATGACATTGGCGCCGGCATCTTGCAGCTTCTCCGCCCAATACATATTCGACTCCTCGTCGAAGCGGGCCTTAAGCTCTACTACTACAGTCACTTGCTTGCCCTGCTTGGCTGCCTTCACCAGCGCTTTGGCCACCTCGCTTTTAGCCGACACCCGATACAAGGTCACGCCAATGCTGGTAACGGCCGGATCGAGGGCCGCTTCAGTCAGAAAGCGCGTGACGTACTCGAAGGACTGGTAGGGGAGGTGAAGCAGGTGGTCTCGCTCGGCAATGGCGGCCAGCATACTGCCCGCACCGCGCGGCAACGTAGGATGAGGCAGCGGCGGCTGGGGCGGAAAAGTAAGATCGGGGCGGCCGACGTCCGGGAAGCCGAAAAAGTCGCGGAAGTTGTGGTAGCGGCTGCCCGCCACCAGCTCGCCTTTGCCGATGCCGGTTTTCTGCATCACGGCCCGCAATACCTCATTTGGCATGGCTGGGTCGTAGAGCAGGCGGGCCGGGTAGCCCGTTTCGCGTTTCTGCAAACTGCTCTTAATCTTGGCCATCAGGTTGCCGGATACTTCTTCCTGAATATCCAGTTCCGCATCGCGCGAAATTTTGATGGCATGCACCTGCACGCGCTTGTACTGCGGAAACAGCTCGGTTGCGCAGCACCGAATCACGTCGTCCAGGAACAGAACGTAGCGCTCTTCGCCCTCCGCTGGGAGCTGCACAAAACGCCCCCCGTGCCGTTTGGTAGGGAGTTCCATGACTAATATCCGCTCGTCGGGCTGATGCTTTTTCTCCTTCACCGGCTCGGTGAGCAGAAAGGTAAGGTACACGCTTTGGTCCTTAAGAAACAGGTGGTGCAGGTTGTCGTCGAGGCTGACGGGCGAGAGCAGATCGCGCACCTTTTCGCGGAAATACTCCTCCACCCACTCCCGCTGCGTTTCGCTCAAATCGTGGTCGGAGAGCAGATGAATGTGCTGGCGATGCAGCTCCGGCAGAATACTGCCCCGAAAGGTGTCGCCAAAAGCTTCCTGCTGTTTATTTACCTCGGCCAGCAGGTTTTTGAGCTGTTCGGCCGGGTCTTCGCCCAGCTTGGCGCGGGTTTTTTTCTTAAGCTTCACTAGGCGGCGCAGCGTGGCCACGCGCACCTTGAAATATTCGTCCAGATTCGACGAAAAGATGGCCATAAACTTCAGCCGCTCCAGCAGGGGCACTTCCGGGCTCTGCGCCTCTTGCAGCACACGGGCATTGAACGCCAGCCAGCTCAACTCCCGGTTCAGCAATGTGGGGTGGGTCTTGGGGGCATTTCCATGTGTTTTAAGGGTATTACGTTAATGATCAGGGCAAAGCGCTACGCCCGCCGACTGCCTTATACGGCAAGCCGCCGCAACTTGAGGCTTTCGTGTGGTATTTACTGACGAGGTAAGTCTATTCCTTGTCCCGGGGATGGTCGTAGAAATAATACTCAGAGTTGGTTCGATCCACGTGGGCCCAGTGGTCGGTATTGAAGCGCAGGCACACGATAGCGGCCGTCGTCATTTCAGGTATCTGACTGGGAGAGAGTAAGTTGGCGAAATCAGTAATGGTGTTGTTGTGGCCCACCAGCAACACCGAAGTAGCCTCATTGGGCAGCTCGTGTACTACCCGCATCAGGTCGTTTACATCGGCCTGATATATTTTCTCCACCACTTGAATCTTCTCGTGCGGGTACTTCAGCACGCTGGCCACCAGCGCCGCCGTGCTGAGCGCGCGCACCGCCGGCGAGCTAACTAGCAAATCCAGCTGTATGTGGCGTTTCGCCAGCGCCTCGCCCATAGCCGGAGCATCTGTACGCCCTCGGCCATTCAGGGGCCGCTCCCGGTCGCTCAGGTCGTCAAAGTTCCAGCTCGACTTTGCATGGCGCATCAGATACAAGGTTTTCATAAACAAAAAGTTGGAATGGGGATTCTATACTACAAACGTTATGCGGGTTTCGGCTAAATACCAATCCGGGTCCACGAATTTAAACGATTCGATCTTTTAGGCTAAAGCAGGTAATATAAAAGCACATATTCACGTCTAATCGCTGAACTGAAAGTCAGCGCAGCTAACAACCGAAACCAAGCCGGCCTTAACAAAAAAGCCCCCAGAAGTATTCTGGGGGCTTTTTTGTCGTTGTCAAATGCAGGTTACTCCTCTTCAACTATGGGTTGCTGGTTAGGATAGCGTTGGTAGTGCAGCTTGGCTACGTGCCGAGCCAGTAGGTCTCGCAGCTCATCGATATTGGTGCGCTCCTGCGCCGAAATAAAGATTACCGGGTCGTGCATTTTGGCCATGTACGTAGCTTTCAGCTGCTCCAATGACGGCCGCTCGGGGGCGTCTTCGTCCGCATTCATGCCTTCAAACTGCTGCTCCGAGGCGTTAGCGGTATCGGTGCTGTATTGGTCTATCTTGTTAAACACCAGCAGCATCGGCTTGTCGGCAGCGTTGATGTCCTTGAGCGTGTCGTTCACCACCGCAATCTGCTCCTCAAACGACGGGTGCGAAATATCAACCACGTGCACCAGCAAGTCGGCCTCGCGAATCTCGTCCAGCGTGGATTTAAAGCTCTCGATCAGGCGCGTGGGCAGCTTGCGGATAAACCCTACCGTGTCGGAAAGCAGAAACGGCATGTTTTCCAGCACCACCTTCCGCACCGTCGAGTCGACGGTAGCGAACAGCTTGTTTTCGGCAAACACATCGGAGCGCGACAGCATGTTCATAATGGTGCTTTTGCCCACGTTGGTGTATCCCACCAGCGCCACGCGTACCACGCCCGTCCGCGACTTGCGCTGGGTGTTGCTCTGCTTATCAAACGTTTCCAGCTTTTCCTTCAGAAAGTCGATCCGGTCGCGTACTACGCGGCGGTCAGTTTCAATCTCGGTCTCACCCGGTCCGCGCTGACTTACGCCACCACCACGCTGCTTGTCCAAGTGAGTCCAAAGACCCGTCAGGCGCGGCAACAGGTATTGATACTGAGCCAGTTCTACCTGGGTGCGCGCCGTGGCCGACTTCGCCCGCCGGGCAAAGATGTCGATGATCAGCAGAGAGCGGTCCACGATTTTAACCTTCAGTTCCGCCTCCAGGTTGCGCAGCTGCGACGGCGAAAGCTCATCATCAAAAATGACCATGCTCGCCTTCGTATGGTTCACGTAGGCCTTGATTTCGGCCAGCTTGCCCTCGCCCACGAAGGTGCGCGTATCCGGCTTTTCAAGGCGCTGCACAAAGCGCTTCGTGACCTGTGCGCCCGCCGTTTCGGCCAGAAAAGCCAGTTCGTCGAGGTATTCCTGGGTGGTGGCGTCGGGCTGGCGTTTGTCAGGTACAGCCACCAGAACGGCCGTTTCGGCCATCACGGCGGTATTATACGTGCCCGTGGCGGGGTCGCGGGTGGGCTGGCTGCTGTCGGCGCTATCGGTGGTATTGTGCCGGTTGCTGGTGGTTGGGTTCCAGCTATGTGAATTTGTCTTTTTTGCCATGTCAGTTAGAGTAATGTTCAGGCGCTGTCGCAGCCGCTCAGGAGCGGCGGCTAGCGCAAGGTGAGGGAATACGCGGCGACCTGCTCAATTTCCTCTTCGGTGAGCGAATCCTTGAACGCCGGCATCTTGCCCATGCCCTTGGTAACTATGTACACGCGGCCGTTGGTATTTAGGTTGCTTTTGGTGAGGTCGCGGGCACCATTATTTCCCAGCTTTCCATCGGGGCCGTGGCAAACCACGCAGCGTTCCGCAAAAATGGCCTGCCCAGCGGCCAGCGCATCCGTTTCCAGAGTGCCCAGAATAGCAGCCGGCGCGGCCGGATCAGGCTCGGGCAGGGCCGCGGGGGCCGACTGTATCGGATCAGCAGATTGGCAGGCCGCTACGCTCAAAAAAAAGCCCCCCAAGGCTAGCTGGCGCATTAAATAAGCAGTTGTTAACTTCATTTCTGGATCTATAACACACAAACGCGGCGCAAAGTACCATTGGTAAGGTGCTTGGTTGCAATCTTTTCGGGGCAGGCCTTCTACCTTTGCGCCAAATTTTGCCTGCCTGATGCGCGTTGCTATCGTTATTAATACCTCCTGGAATATCTGGAATTTTCGCCGCAGCCTGGTGAAAGCCTTACAGGCCGCCGGCCACGAAGTGCTGGCCATAGCGCCCCCCGATGATTACTCCGCCCGCCTCGAAACCGAATTAGGCTGCCGCTTTGTGCCCATTCGTATGGAAAACAAGGGCACTAATCCGTTGAAGGATGCTCAGCTCACGCGGCGCTTCTACAAGATTTACCGCCGCGAGCGGCCCGATGTGGTGCTTCACTACACCATCAAGCCCAATATCTACGGCACGCTGGCTGCCAAAATTGCCGGTATTCCGAGCGTGAATAACGTGTCGGGGCTGGGCACGGTGTTCATCATTCGCAACATGGTGAGCCGGGTGGCGCTGGGCCTGTACCGGTTTGCGTTTCGGTTTCCAAAGCGGGTGTTTTTCCAAAACGACGATGACCGCCAGCTTTTTCTGCAGCACGGTTTGGTGCAGCCGCATATCACAGACCTGCTGCCCGGCTCCGGCGTGGACGTTCAGCGCTTCCGGCCGGCCGCTGAGTTTAGCCGGCAGCAGCCCTTTACGTTTCTGATGGTGGCCCGGGTGCTGTACGAAAAAGGCGTGGAAGAGTATTTTGAGGCGGCCCGCCTGGTACGCGCAGCCGTGCCCGGCACCCGCGTGCAGCTGCTGGGCGGTGTGGATGAGTCGGGAAACATTGGGGTGAAGCGCGCGGTGCTGGACGAATGGCTCCGCGCCGGCCATATCGAGTATCTGGGCACTTCCGATAACGTGGCCGAACACCTGGCCCAGGCCGATGCGGTGGTGCTGCCCTCGTACCGCGAAGGCACCCCCAAAACCCTGTTGGAAGCCGCCGCTATGGCCAAGCCCATCGTCACGACCGATGTGCCGGGTTGCCGCGAAACCGTAGAGAACGGCGTGAACGGCCTGCTCTGCCAGGTTCGCGACGCCCCCGACCTGGCCGCTAAAATGCTCCAGGTTCTGCGCCTCAGCGACGCGGAGCTGGCTACCATGGGCCGCGCCAGTCGCCGCTTGGCCGAGCAGAAATTTGATGAGCAGCTGGTGTTGGATAAGTATCTGCGCGTAGTAGCCGAGGTGGAGAAACAGCGTACGTAAGCTGCACTAAGGGCCAACGTGCCGCCGCATAGTCTTTAGATTTAGAATTGAATTAGATAGAAGAAATGGAAATTAAGGAGCATGCCATCAGCGGCGTTTTTGAATTCACGCCGCGCGTATTTACCGATGCCCGAGGGGCTTTTTTTGAGTCGTTCAGTGCTCGAGAGTTGGCCAAAATTGGCATTACGGACGAGTGGGTACAGGACAATCAATCGTCGTCGGCGCGGGGCGTATTGCGGGGCCTGCATTTTCAAAAGCCGCCTTATGCCCAAGCCAAGCTGGTGCGCGTAGCGGCCGGTCGCGCCCTCGATATTATCGTGGATATACGGCCTGGTTCGGCCACCTATGGTCGGTCCCTGAGTGTGGAACTGGATGCCCAGCGCTGCAATGTGCTGTACGTGCCTATCGGCTTTGCCCATGGCTTCGTGGCGCTCGAAGACGACACCTTGTTTCTGTATAAGTGCTCCAACTACTACCACCCCGGCTCCGAGGGTGGCCTGCACTGGAACGACCCGACCCTCAACATCGACTGGCAAATTACCGACCCCAATGTGTCAGATAAAGACCTTATACTGCCGTTTTTCGCTGACTTTAAGAGTCCTTTTTAGAAACAAGAATTACAAGGCGACTACTCACTAACTAGCCGGTCATGCAGCGGCAAAGCCGACGCAGCTCGCGCGCTGATGTTGGGTTACCAATCCAGCTAAACACGCGAGCTACGTCGGCTTTGCCGCTGCATGACCGGCTTTTTGTTGTTCCGGGTTATCAGATTTACAATAACTCCACCAGCGTTTCCAGGCCCATTCCTCTGGACCCTTTTACCAGAATCTGGGAGCCGACTGGGGGCTTTTTTGCAGCCACGCGGCGGCTTCGGCTTTAGTGGGGAAATAATGAAAGGCTGCGTTAGCGGCGGCGGCGTGGCGCATGTCGGGGCCGCAGAGCACGATGGTATCAAGGTTTTGCTTCGCCAGCAATTGGCCTAAGGCCCGGTGCTCGGCCTCGCTTTCGTTGCCTAGCTCAAACATATCACCCAGAATCGCCACTTTTTGCCCCCCGCCGGGCCGGGCGGCAAAACTGCCGATAGCCGCCGCCATCGACGACGGATTGGCATTGTAAGCGTCCAGAATAATTTCGTTGCGGGTGGTGCGCACCAGCTGCGAGCGGTTGTTGGTGGGCGCGTAGCTGGCCAGCGCCTCGGCTATGTCGGTGGCCGGTACGCCAAAAAAGCCCCCCACGGCCGCCGCCGCCGCCAGATTGGGGAAGTTGTAGCCGCCCGTGATTTGGGCTTCCACCTTCGTGCCATCGAAGAGGCGAATAACCACTTGTGGATCAGTGCTGATCAGCTCAGCGGGATACGTGTCAACGGGGTTGGGGTAAGTAACGACGTGGCTGATATTCGCCGCCAAGGCCGGCAGCTTCGGGTCGGCGGTATTGATGAAGCCCGTGCCGCCCGTAGCGGCCAGAAACGCGAACAGCTCGCCTTTGCCTTTTGCCACGCCGGCCTCGCCCCCAAACCCTTCCAAGTGCGCTTTCCCGATGTTGGTAATCAGGCCGTGGGTGGGCTCGGCCAGCTCGCTCAGCAGCGCTATTTCGCCCTGATGGTTGGCCCCCATTTCCACGATGGCCAGCTCGTGCTCCTGAGGTCGAATGCTTAGCAGCGTCAAGGGCACCCCGATATGATTGTTGAGGTTGCCGCGCGTGTACTGCACCCGATAGCGCTTGCTTAACACGCTGTTTATAAGCTCCTTAGTAGTGGTTTTGCCGTTGGAGCCCGTAATAGCCAGCACCGGAATACTGAGTTGCCGCCGATGGTGCTGGGCTAACTGCTGAAGCGCCAGCAGCGGGTCGGTGGCGTAGGTGTAGCGCTCAGGATCGGTGGCCGCCAGGTCGGCATCATCAACTACGGCGTAGCGGGCGCCTTTGGTCAGGGCCTGGGGGGCAAAATCGCGGCCCCGAAAGCTGGGGCCGTTCAGGGCAAAAAACAGCGTGCCCTCCTGCGCCTGCCGCGAATCGGTGCTGACGGCCGCGCACTGCTGAAACCGGGAATAAAGGGCCGCTATATTTTTCATGGGGTTGTCGGAAACTTAGGGACTAAATCTGGGTTCTTAATCGTTACTTGTCCAGTATGCTGCTGCCTGTTTGCTCCCGTTGGTTTATTGTGCTATTCCTATTGCTTCCGGCGCTGCGAGCGGCAGCCCAATCGGGGGTGCCGTTTGGCTTTGAGCAGCGGGCGGTGGCAAAAGTAACGCACGGCTCCCAGACGCTGGCTAACCCGTGGGTAGGGGGGCTAAATTCGCCGCAATTCTCCGCTATCGACCTCAATAACGATGGCCAATCCGATCTGTACATCTTCGATCGGCAAACCAGTCGCTCGCTTACTTACCTCAATGTAGCCGCTGCGGGTGGGGGCCGCGCCTGGCAATACGCGCCCGAGTACGAAGCTTCATTCCCCACCGACCTGCTGAATTGGGTGCTGCTGCGCGACTACGATTGCGACAATCGCCCCGACATCTTCACCTTCGCCAATGGCGGCGACATTCGCGTATTCCGCAATGTGGCGGGCGCGTCGGGGCGGCCTTCTTTTGAGCTGGTCAGCAATCAGCTGATGTTTTTTAATAACGCCACCAACAACGGCAACATCGTAACGGGCAGCTCCAACCTGCCCGCCATTCAGGATGTTAACGGCGACGGGCGGCTGGATATTCTCAGCTTCGACTTTGCCAGCAGCACCCGCGTGGAGCTTTATCTGAACACGGCTGCCGGCAACTGTGGCAATCTGCAGTTCCGGCAGGAAGCCGACCGCTGGGGAAATTTTTCGGTGTGTCTGCCGGGGTGCAGCACGTTCGCGTTTGGCAGCGAAGCCTGCGCGGGGGCAAACCTACCCACACCACGGGCTCCAACCTGCTGACGCTGGACCTCGACGGCGACGGCGACCAGGATATTCTTACGGCCCGCGATGCCTGCCCCGAGCTGGTTAGCCTAACCAACCAGGGCACGGCTGCCGTGGCCAGCATGACCAGCGCCAGCCTCAATACCAACTTCCCTTCGGCAGCGGCGCCAGTGCGGGTAATCAACTTTCCGGCGGGCTACTACCTGGATGTGACCTTCGATGGCCGTCCCGATTTAATCGCCGCGCCAGCTCTTTTCGACAACCACGACCAGGTGAGCACGAGCCAATCGGTGCGGCTGTATGAGAATGGCAGCCCCACCGCTGTGCCCAGCTTTACGCTGCGACAGCCCGACTTTTTGCAGGGCGAGATGATAGATGTGAGCGAAGCCGCCGCCCCTGCTTTCGGCGACCTTAGCGGCGACGGCCTGCCGGATATGGTGGTAGCCGGCACCGACCGGCGCGCCGCCGGCTATGCTGCCTATCTGCACTATTACCGCAACATCGGCACCGCTACGGAGCCCAATTTTCAGCGCGTCAGCGACGATTATCTGGCGCTGGGGGCAAAAAATACGCGGGTGTCAAGCCCGTGCTGGTTGATTTGAACCGCGATGGTGCCCTCGATATGGCCTTTTCGGCTACCACCGGCACTACCAGCCAAGTGTTCTATATACTCAATCAGGCTGCGGCCGGGCAGCCCGCCGTTTTCGATATAAATCAAGCCACAGCCATTGCCAATCTGCCCAACCGGGCCCACGATGCGCCCTGCTTCACCGATGTAGACGGCGACGGCAACCTCGACTTACTCATTGGCACGAACGTCAACACCGCTACCACTGGCACGGCGCGCTACGGCATTCAGTATTTTCGCCACAACGGCAGCACCACTCCGGCCCAGACTTATACGCTGAGCACTACTACGTTCGGGCAAATTCAGAGCGCGGCCGGCAACCTGCATCCCACCGTCGCGGACTTCGATGGCGACGGCAAGCCCGATCTGCTGACGGCCGATGCCAGCGGTGAGCTGCGCTTCTACGCCGATTTCCGGACTCAGCTTCTCACGCCCACCGCTCCATTTGTCGGTCGGGCCGATATTATCTATAATGGGCTGCTGAACGCGTATCGATCAGCTCAGCTGGGCGTTCAGCGGAGCGCGGAAGGCAAAAACCGCCCGGCACCCGTCGCTGCTGATCTTAATGGCGACGGCGCTCCGGAGCTGCTGGTGGGCATGGAAACTGGCGGCATCACGGCTTTTGCTGCTCGCGGCCGCGTGCTCAGCACCAATCCGGCCGCCGAAGCCGCGCTGGAGCTTCGGCTGTTTCCCAATCCGGCCACCGGCACCGCTAGCCTCGAAGCAGCCCAGCCCGTTCGCCTGACGGTATTGGACCTCACCGGCCGCCGCATCCGCACGGTTGCCGAGTCCGCCCGCCTCCATACCCTCGACCTGACCAACGTAGCCGCTGGGGTGTATTTGGTGCGCGCCGAAAGCACAAACGGCGAAATAGCTGCCGTCCGCCGCCTCTTGGTGCGTTAAAAAAGCCCCCCAGCTCTTGACTGGGGGGCTTTTTTACTTGCTATTACTTAACCGCCACTGGCTGCCCGATCATGAATTCGTCGGCGTCGAGCAGGGCGGGGAAACGCTCCCGAAAGGCCTCCAGATCTTTGCGGCGCAGCGTGCGGGTGATGCCGGTTTCCTGATTGCCCACTTCCACCAGATACTCGCCGCACATATCAATCAGGGCCGAGTCGCCGGCGTAGGCGTGGTCGTTGCCATCGGTACCAACCCGGTTTACGCCCATGGTATACGCCACGTTTTCAATAGCCCGGGCGCGCAGCAAAGTCATCCAGGCCATGCGCCGGACAGCCGGCCAGTTGGCTACATACAGCAGCAGGTCGTAGGGCGCCGCAGCCGGGTTTCGGCTCCAGACCGGGAAGCGCAAATCATAGCACACCAGGGGGCAAATTCGCCAGCCGCGCCACTCTTCTATCAGCAATGTGCTGCCGGCCGCGTACACGTTGTGCTCGCCCGCCATCCGAAACAAATGCCGCTTGTCGTAATGGCTGAGGGTTCCATCGGGTCGCGCCCAGATCAGGCGGTTATAATACTGGCCGTCCTCACGGATAATCAGGCTGCCCGTCACCACGGCATTCCGGCTTTCGGCGGCGGCCAAAAGCCACGCCACGCTAGGCCCATCCATGGTTTCAGCCAGCTCAGGCGCCTTCATGGAAAAGCCCGTCGTGAACATCTCCGGCAGCACAATCAGATCAGTTGCTACCGGCAAATCCTGAATATAGCGCAGCAGCCCGCTTCTATTTGCTTCTGGGTCATGCCATTGCAAGCTGGCTTGTATGAAGGAAACAGTTAGATCAGCCACGGCAAGAGTAGTATAAGTAGGTGGTTATGATAACGTAAAAAGTACGCTTAAGTACGCGCCAATATCGTGCCTTTTATAATAATGTATATATATTTTTAAATTATTTAATGACACTTACCACGCATGTAACCGTTTTGCGGCCGCAGTAAGGGTTTCGGGCTGTTTAGCAAAGCAAAACCGCACAAGCCCATGATCGGTGCCGTCGTGGTAGAAGGCCGAAACGGGCACTACCGCTACGCCGGCCTCGCGGGTAAGGCGGCGGGCAAAGCTGACATCATCTTCACCGGGCGCAATAGCATCGTAGCGCGCCAGCTGGAAGTAAGCGCCCTGCGTCTGCAATAATTCAAAGCGGGTAGGAGCCATCAGCTCCACAAACAGGTCGCGCTTTTGCTGGTAGAAATCCGGCAGCGCCTCGTAGTGCGCAGCATCGGCCAGCACATCAGCCAGCGCATGTTGGGTAGGCGTGCTCACACTAAACGTCAGAAACTGGTGCACCCGCCGCAGCTCTGCCGTGAGCAGGGCCGGTGCAATGCAGTAACCCACTTTCCAACCCGTAGCATGATAGGTTTTGCCAAATGATGACAGCACAAAGCTGCGCTCAGCCAGGGCCGGATACTGTAAGGCGCTGCGGTGGGCCTGCCCGTCAAAGGTCATGTGCTCATACACTTCGTCGCTGAGCAGCAGCGTGGGCGTGTCGGCGAGCAATGCGGCTAATTGCTGCCAATCGGCATCGGTGAGTACGGCGCCGCTCGGGTTATGCGGCGTATTAACAAGCATCAGTCGGGTGCGCGGCGTGAGGGCGGCTGCTACTCGTTCCCAGTCGGGCCGAAAATCGGGGAGCAGCAGCGACACGTACACGGGCACGCCGCCCTGCAAGCGAATAGCTGGCCCGTACAGATCATAAGCCGGTTCGAGCACCAGCACCTCATCGCCGGGCCGCACTACGGCCGCCAGTACCGCATACAGCGCCTCCGTAGCCCCGCTCGTAATCGTGATGTCGGTATCGGGGCTGGGGGGCAAAATGCCGTAGAGCTGGGCGGTTTTCTGGCTGATCTGCTCGCGCAGGCGCGGCAAACCGGGCATCGGGGCGTACTGGTGGTGCCCACTGGTTTGCGCATGGCGGGCCAGCGCCTGCGTAAGCACCTGCGGCGGATCATAATCGGGGAAGCCCTGAGCCAGATTGATGGCGCCGCATTCGGCGGCCAGCTGCGACATGACGGTGAAAATACTGGTGCCTACATCGGGCAGCTTGGACGCAAAGGCAGGTAAAGCCATACAATCAATGAATCAATGGATAATCTTTAATAAAAAAGTCTTGCCAGAATGCCGCGAGCTGCATTCAGCAAGAGGCAAAGCAGAGCGACAAACAGCGCCTAAGTTTACGCAGCCCAGCCCACATTATCAGAAACAAGGCGCTTACTTCAACTCCCACAAAAAAGCCCCCCACATCCGGCGTGGGGGGCTTTTTTGCTGTGATACTCAACTAAGCGCTTACAGCGGCGACTTGAGCAGCTTCGGAAACATTTTGCGGAACTTCTCCACTTTAGGAGTAGATACCGACCGCACGTATGGCTCGTCGGGGTGCAGACGATAGTAGCCTTGGTGGTAATCTTCGGCGGGCCAGAACTCCGTGAAGGCCGTCATCTGCGTCACGATGGGGTTAGGATATTGCTTCGCCGCATTTACGCGCTGAATAGCAGCCGTAATCTGCTCTTTCTCCTGCGGTGTGCGGTAAAAAGCAACCGACCGATACTGCGTGCCCGCGTCGGGACCCTGGCGGTTCAGCGTGGTTGGGTCATGGGCAGCGCGGAAGAAGACGTCGAGCAGAGTCGCGTAGCTCACCTGCTTAGGGTCGTAATAGATTTGAATCGCCTCCGCATGACCTGTGCGCCCGCTGCCTACCTGCTCATACGTGGGCTTTTTCTCAGGTCCGCCCGCGTAGCCCGATACCACCTCGCGTACGCCTTTTATTTCCTCAAACACTTCTTCAGTGCACCAAAAACAGCCCCCCGCCAGCGTAGCAACGGCTAGTCCCTGCATGTTAGTGGGTGCTTTGCCGGCCGTAGAGCGGGTAGGCTGGGCATCCGAGCGATTCTGCGAACAGGCGGCCACTCCCAGCAGCAAACCCAATAAGTAAAGTTTCAAATGACGTATCATACCTCAATGTACGCAGCACACCCTTGACTGGACGCGCTACCAATACCGGTGAAAACAAAAATCCTTTATAAAGCTAAGCCCAATGATAAGCCGCACACGCTAAGCAGTTTGAGTGTGGCATTTGTTTCGGCTGTGCCACAGTAATCAGGTCTGCCGCCGCTAGTGCAACTAGTAATAATTCAAAATGTTCATTCGCAAGTCAAAGAAGCATATGTTGTGCGGAAAGCATAGTATAGGCAGCGATATCCGTATGCCTCCAATTGACTTTTTCCTTCTATAGCGCAATAGCTTGTGATATAAATAATTGAATTTATCTGGTTCAGCTGAGAGCTGGCATCAGATAGCCGCATAGATTTTGTCTTGTCCTGTATATCCTTAATAATACTGATTATGTAGCTTGTAAACGAAATTCTATTAATCCGCAACTTGGGTTTTCTGTGGTTATGAATAGTATGATTAAAACGTAATAAAAAATATTTCATGCGTATTTCGCTATGCTAAATTATTGTCCAAAAGCCTATTCCAATCCCTTGCACAATGCTGACAATCGTCTCATTTGCCAGTCACAAGAATGGGCATTGTTATTGTTTTCTATATATTACTATTGTTCAATAAAGATAAAATGGGTTTGCTCACGCTGCTCGACGAGCCGCATCTTACCATCTCTTATGATAACCGCAATCAGTGGCTGTACACCGATTGGGTTGGTGCGCAGAATCTGCGGACGCTTCAGCTAGGGTGCGAGCAAATAGTAATGTATCTGCAAGCGGAGCATTGCACCAAGATTCTGAACGATAATACTCGCCTAAGCAGCATTCATGCGCAAGCCAGAAGCTGGATAGAGAAAGGGTTTGTGCAACAGTTAGCCGCCGCCGGCCTGGAGTATATGGCTTGGGTCTACTCGCTCGACTTCGATAGCCGATTCTCCACCGACCTCACCTTATTGCGCAGTACGCAGCCGGTGGTAGTAGGCTTCAATGATTTGGTAGCCGCCTATGCTTGGCTCGAAAAATGCGAGACCCATCCGTCCTCACTTTATATCTGATCAACAGGCGTTGATATAGCATTACGTCCTGTTTCCTGACGATTAAATAGTAATACGGATTTGAAATTTCTATTGGTTAGTCCGCTATCTTACTAATTAGTTATACTATCCTGCTACGTATATGGCTATGCACTCCCTTTTCGATTCACCTCACCTGACGATCTGGCACGACTGTACCAACCACTGGCTGTATGTGGAATGGAAGGGGCAGCTGGATCTGGAAGTAATCAAGGAAAGCTGCAACTATGTGTTGCAGAATGTGCCCCTGACAGGCTTTAATAAGGTATTGAATGATAGCACACAGGCAGTTGGCAATTGGACTGCTGCTTCCGAATGGCTGGGACAGGAGCTGTTTCCCCTGCTTTCTACCGTAGGCTTCAAATACATGGCATGGGTGTATGCCACCGATTTCAATAGTCGGTTTTCCATCGACTCAACGTTGCGTTGCGCTACCAGCCTAGCTATTGTCACGTTCGATGATCTGGACGCGGCCTACACGTGGCTACAGCACGCTGATGAGTTGCACGCGGCCTAAACACAGTTTGCCAGGAGACTATAAGGCGCTAGTCGCGGCTCTGAAGGTAGCTAGCGGTGTGGCCTGATAGGCCGCATATAAGTGTAGCGTGTTGCCGCTGATTTCGAAACGTGTTGTTTGCTCCAGTGCGCTCAAATAGCGCATCTCTACCTCTATTGCTTGGTTGCTGCACCGCATCATGGTGCTGATAACGTGCGGAATAGTTTGTAAACGGATGCTTATCGAAGGCTTAAATGCCGCTCCATGAAGGTGCTCTTTCCCTTTAGCAGTTGTGCCTGGCAGAACTAACTCAGGACGCGTTGCTGGTTGAAGGTCAGGCAGCGACTTGCCATCTAGGGTGCTGAGCACCCAGCGGGTAGGAGGCTGCTGCGTGCCAGGTAGCTGATTACTAGTAGTGTAGCCGCCAAATCCTAGCCCTGCAACAACACACGCACAGGAGAAGAAGCGAATTAGCATAAGCACTGTTTACTTGTCATTTGAGTTCAGCAGCAGGAGTCTTAAAACCCACTACCTGGTTGCATAAGGCAGACGAGACGAAGGTGTGTTTTTCGTAAGTGCGTTACGTTAAGTTGCTTATATAGGAATAAATGTTTGCCGGGGCGAGCTTTATTGGCTGCAATCAGCCTTTTAGAGTAGGGAAATAAATGCTGTAGGCAGGATAACTTCCGGGCACGATGGACGCTTGCTTTCCGGTTACTGCTGAAGTTTATTGCAGTAGTCAAATCTCTATGATGCTGAAACAATTTCTGGCGGCGGCTCTTCTCCTGCTAACGACCTGCCTCGCGCCGGTGCAAGCCCAAATCTTGCCACTGCTGGACCAGAATCCGTCGTCTTTGCGCTGGTATCAGGTGCGCACTCCGCATTTTCAGGTGTTATATCCGGCGGGCTTTGCGGCTCAGGCCCAACTCACGGCTCAGCGGCTGGAACAGGTGTACAAGCCGGTAAGTGCGTCGCTGGAGCGCGAGCCCCGGCCCCTGACGGTTATTCTACAAACCCAGACTACGATTGGGAATGGCTTTGCCACGGTGCTGCCCCGGCGCTCCGAGTTTTATACCACGCCCCCGCAGGACCCGTTTCTGACCGGTACTCTCGACTGGCTCGATCAGCTGGCCATTCACGAGTTTCGGCACATTGTGCAGTACGACAAGGGGTTGCAGGGTATTACCAAGGTCGCTTACTCATTATTCGGCAACGGGGCGCTGAGCACCGCGACTATCGGTATGCCCGACTGGTTTTTTGAGGGCGATGCCGTGGGCACCGAAACCCTGCTGACGCGCAGTGGGCGGGGCCGCATTCCCAATTTTGATATCAGCCTGCGGGCTAATCTGCTGGCTGGGCGGCGCTTCAGCTACAGCAAGGCCGTGGGGGGCTCTTATCGGGATAATGTGCCTAATCATTATGTGCTGGGTTATTTTCTAACTACCAACCTCAAGCGTACCATTGGTCCTGCCGCCTGGAGCCAGGTGCTCAACCGTTATTATCGTTTTCCCATCTACCCGTTTTCCTTTTCCAACAGCCTACGCCGTACGGCGGGGGTGCGGGTAGAAGATCTGTATGCCCGTACCATGAGTGAGGTCGACTCTATGTGGCGGGCGCAGCAGCAGGGCTTGCAGCTCACAGCCGCTACTACTTTTTCCGTGGCTGCTGATCCCAAGATCTTTACGCAATACCGATACCCACAATACGTGACCGACAGCACAGTGCTGGCGGTGAAAACCGGCCTCGGCGATATTTCTCAGCTGGTGCTGCTGGATAAGCAGGGACGGGAAAAAAAGGTGTTTGTACAGGGCTTGGTGAACAACCCCGAAATGCTGTCGGTGGGTGGGGGGCGGGCCTGCTGGCTGGAGTTTCGTTACGATGCGCGCTGGGGACAGCGGGTTTACTCTGAAATAAGAGTGCTCGATCTGGCTTCCGGTGAGCTAACGCACCTTACCCGGCGCAGCCGCTACACTACCGCCGCTCTTTCCGGTGATGGCCAGCGCTTAGTGGCCGTGCGCAGCGACTCAGCCTACCAAAACCGTTTGGTGGTGCTCGATGCCCGGTCCGGTCAGGAGCAGCGCGTACTACCGAACCCCGACAACTACTTGTACATCCAGCCCCGCTGGCTGCCTGACCAGCGCACCGTAGCAGCCGTGTTGCTGAAGCCGGGGGGCAAAACGCTGGCGCTTATCGATACTGAAACCGGCCAGACCCGCGAGCTACTGCCCGTAGCCAACAACAACCTGAGCCATCCGCAGCCGGGGGGCAATTTTGTGTTCTACAACTCACCGCAGTCGGGCATCGACAATGTGTATGCCGTGGAAATCAGCACGGGTCAGGTGAAGCAGGTGACCTCGCGGCCGTTGGGCGCGTATCATGCCGCCATTTCCCCCGATGGGCAGCGCTTGGCTTTTCATGACTTTCGAGTGGAAGGCGCCCGCGTGGCCGAGATGCCGCTGGAGCCCGCGCGCTGGACGACGGCAGCGGCAGCGCCCGTCACGCCGCCCGCTTACACCGATCCTTTGCTCACGCAGGAGCCCGGTTTGGGCACCATCGGCGCCGTGGTGCCCGACTCGGGAACGGTGCTGCCGAGCTTAGCGGTAAGTCGCTATAATCGATTCAATCATCTGTTCAATGTGTTTAGCTGGGGGCTGGTGCAGTCGCCGGATGGGCAAGGCGTGAAATTAGGCGTCCGCTCCCAGGATTTGCTGAGCACCACGGTGGCCGTGGCCGGCGTGGGCTTCGACCAAACCGAACGCACGGGCAACGTCTTCGCTGACCTCAGCTACCAGGGTTTTTTGCCGGTGCTCGACCTCAGCGTGCAGCATGGCAGCCGCCGCACTACCGGATTTGTAGATAGGGGCGCCCCCTCGATAGCGCCAGCACCGACCGCTGGCGCTATACCCAGTTTACTACTGGCGTGCGCCTGCCGCTCAATTTTACGCGCTCCAAATACCTGGAGGGCCTGACCCTGGGTGCCCACTACAGTCAGCAGCAAGTGCGCGACTACGACCTAAGGTCCCGGCGCCTGTCGGAAGTTGGTTTCGGGGGCTCCCTGCACATCGTGCAGTACAGTCTGAGCTATTATCATCAGCTTCTGCAAAGCCGCCGCGATGTAGGTCCGCGCTGGGGCCAGAACCTGAGCGCGGTGTGGCGCACTACGCCTTTTGGGGTCGGCTTGCAGGGGCAGCAGTGGGCAGTGCAAGGCAATCTATACTTTCCGGGGGTGCTCAAGCATCATTCGTTGCGCCTGCGTGGCGGCTATCAGTACCACGATCAATCCCAGTATCAGTTTAGCTCCCTGATAGCGTATCCTCGTGGCCAGTCGTATGTGAGCTTCGATAAATTGCAGACGGGCAGCATAGAGTATCGCCTGCCCGTAGCCGATACGCACTGGACGCTGGGGCGCTGGCTGTACATTCAGCGCATCAAAGCGGGGGGCTTTTTGGACGTAGCCACCGGGCAGCGTCGCCTGGAAACCGACCAAGGACTCCGGAATTTCCGCAGTAACTACACCACGGCTGGCCTCGACGTCACCTTTGTGTTTAATCCTATGCGCCTGCGAACACCCCTTGAAGTGGGCGTTCGGTCTATCTATAATCTGCGCACGGGCCAATGGGAAGTGCAGCCGCTGGTACTCGACATTGGATTCTAGATCCGAAGGCCGTCCAGATTATCACAGCAAGTAGCACTTCCCACCTCCGGATTGTGAAAACAAACCGGGATATGTACAGCTTTTAGCGTTACTTTTCGCCTACCGACCCATCCCAGGTCTTATAAAATATTTTGATACCTGGGATTATCTGCCCTATTGCGTTCCTGGCCATGGCCCTTCGTGTACTGTTTGAAAGTGAGTATGTTACTGTTTCCTATGACTACTCGAACGAGTGGCTATATGTAGATTGGAAAAAAGACCAGGACCTGCACTCGGTGCAAACAGGCTGTGAGCGTATGCTCGAATGCTTGCAGCAGGAGAAATGTCATAAAGTGCTCAACGACAACCGCCAGGTGGAATCGATGTGGTCGGATGCGTCGGAATGGGTTGGTAAAGTTTGGTTACCAGCCATGGCTGAGGCCGGCTTACAGTACTTTGCCTGGGTGTATTCGCCCAACCTTTATAGCCGCCTGTCTACCGATCTGACGTTACAACATGCGCCAGCAGTAGGTCCCATTGCATTCACCTTCGATAACATTGATACGGCCAGCGCTTGGCTGCGGCAGATGTAGGCTTGGGAGGATTTCTAAAGTTAACAGCCTAAAAAAACGCCGAAAGCTGCTTTCCGGCGTTCTTTTAGGCTTGTAATGAAGTAAGCTTTAGTTAGTGGTGCCGCCAGCGCCGCCGGTTTTGCTGGCGGGCAGGGGAGCCTTCTTAATAGGCTGCTTGCTGTTTTTGTCCACCATTTCCTGGTTAGTAGAACCTGTGGGCTTGGTGGTGCCCGAAGCAGCGGGACGAGACTCCTTCAATATGCGCCGGCTCGACTCCGACATGGTACCGGTGGGGCTGGTACGATCTTCGGGCTTCAGAGTGCTGTTCTGAGTCTTTTTGCTCTGCTGACTTTGGGCCTTCGTTGGCGATGCTTTTTTGGGCGGATAAGATTTGGCGGGCGAGGTATTGGCAGTGCTCGTTTCGGGGCGGGTGGAGGAGCTACCCGACGTGCTGCCCTGAGCGGCGGCCGTGGAAAGGCCCGCCGCGAGGGCCACGATGCATGCAAAAACAGTTTTCATAGAAACGTAAAAAGAGTGGGAAGTATTTACGCATAAGCTCAACACTATATGCATACAATCAATCTCTTACGCTTATAAAAGACTTGTGTTCGGCTGAAAAATACGGAGTTGGCAGCAATAGCTGAGCTTACTCTGGACCTGGGCAGCTAGCAAATAAGGCAGCGCTCGACGAAGCCAAACTTGTGTGCTACCCGCCAAAAGGCACGCTTTTTTGCGGAGAAATCGAGAAGAAAACGACGGGTTTGGAAGCTAAAAAGCCCCCAGACCAGCTTTTTGTAAGGGTGACGTGCCCGCTACCCCCGCAGCTACGGGGCGTTATGGCAAGGCGCTGGCAGCGGCAGACTACTACTTGCGGCAGTAGTACCACCCGCGGGCCAATCGACCCAGATTTCGTGGCATTAGCATAGGCAACGACGAAAAACACTTCGAAATTTAGTCAATAAACTCATTTTCAAGCATAAACGCAAGCCCGGCCGGAAGCGAATCCGCTGCTTTTGCCCCAGCCGGGCTGGCCGGGCGAAGCGAAATTATTCCTGTTGAGCAAGACCGGATAATGCCTTAGTATTCCTCTATATTCGAGCTTTATTATCCTTTGTATTCTTTTGTATTATAGATTTATGCTTCGTAGCAAAGCGTTATCAACCAGCATCTTTCTTTGCTTGGCGGTTTTGGTGATTGGTGGCTTTCAGGTAGTTCCAGCCGATGACTTCGTGCGTCAGGCCATTGGTCGCCTCCAGAATTTCTACATCGGGAGCTTCCCCGAAAAAAGCTACATCCACACCGATAAGGCGTTTTATGCCGTGGGCGAAACCATCTGGCTGAAGGCCTATGTGGTAGAAGCCTCGCAGCACCGGCCGGATACCATGAGCCGGGTGCTGTATGTGGATCTGGTTGCCCCCGATCAGCGCGTGGTGGCGCAGCGGGTGCTGCGCCTGACGCAAGGCACGGCCGCCGCCGACTTTGAACTGGCCGACAGTCTGGCCCAGGGTATGTACACGGTGCGCGCCTACACCAACTGGATGCGCAACTTCAGCCCCGACTATTTCTTTTCCAAGCGCCTGCCGGTGTGGCAGACGGCTGCTGTGCCTGCCACCGCAGATGCTGCTCGGCGCGGCGCGAGAACGATAGCCCGCAAAGCGGCTCAGGCTCCTAAGCCCAAAACGGATGTGCAGTTTTTTCCCGAAGGGGGCAATCTGGTGGCGGGGCTGCCTACCGTGGTCGCCTTCAAGGCCACTGACGAATACGGGCGCGGGGTAACCGTGAGCGGGCAAATTACCGACGACCAGGGCCAGGCGGCGGGCACGTTCAAAAGTCTGCACGCGGGCATGGGCACGGTTTTGCTGACGCCCCAGCCGGGCCGGCAGTATAAGGCGGCCGTGGTGTTGCCGGGAGGGGCTCGCGCCGAGTATCCGTTGCCGGCCGTAGCCGCCAGCGGGTTTGTATTGAAGGTTACCCAAACCAAAGAGTTTGTGTATGTGGGCGTGCAGCGCCAGACGGCAGCGGGCAATGCTCCCGCCGAAAATGTGACGCTGCTGGCCCACGTGCGCGGCAACGTAGCGTACGCCGCCAACGGTCAATTGACCGGCAGCGAGGGCTACGCGGCCCGCATTCCCAAAGCCAAGTTCCCAACGGGCGTGGCGCACTTCACGCTGTTCGATGGGCAGGGCGTGGCCCAGGGCGAGCGGTTGGCGTTTATTGATGCTCAGCCCGGCCTGCTGGTGCGCATCACCCCGGATAAAGCCACGTATGCTCCCGCGAGAAAGTAAACCTGACCGTGGCCGTGACCGATGGCACCGGCCAGCCCGTAGCCACCCAGCTTTCTTTGGCCGTGACAAATGCCTTGGCGACGGGCACAAATGAGGCGCCCCAAACGACCATTCTAACCCATCTGCTTCTCACCTCCGATTTGAAGGGCTACGTGGAAAACCCCGGCTATTATTTTCAGAACAAAACCCCGGCCACCGAACAGGCCCTCGATCATCTGATGCTGACGCAGGGTTGGCGGCGGTTTGTGTGGAAAGAGATTCTGACGGACAAAAAGCCCCCAGACCTTTTGCTTTGGAGCAAACTCTGAGTGTAGGTGGTCAGGTGGTGCGCCCCAATGAAAAAGCCGCCGGCGTAAGCCAGCTCACCATTTTCCAGGCGGGCGCTAAAGCAGGAATGACCATTGCCAACACTGATACCGACGGCAGTTTTGTAATCGGAGGCTTTCAGGGCAAAGACACGGCCCGCGTGGTGGTGCAGGCCCGGAAGGAGAAGGGCGGCAGCAACCTGCTGATCAAGCTGAACCCGCGCTGGCCCGAGGTAACGGCCCTTACCTGGCCTTTGCCCGCCGAGCCGCAGCCGGCCGTTACGGCATATTTGCAGCAAAGCCAGAAGCAACAGAAAGCTGAGCGACAGTATCGGGCTGATACGGCCAAAACCATCATGCTGAAGGGCGTGACGGTGGCCGGCCGCAAGCCCACGCCCCGCCCCGATGCGCGGCGTATTTATGGGCAAGCCGATGTGGTGCTGCGTACCGATGATATTCCGGGCAGCAACTCATTCTTTAGCGTATTGCAGTTGCTGCAAGGTCGGGTGGCTGGGGTTCAGGTATCGGGGTCGGCGCCCAACTTTCAGGTGCAGATACGGGGCGGTACTTCTATTTCCGGATCTAACTCGCCGTTGTTTGTCCTGGATGGCATTCCGGTTGATATCGATGCGGTAAACACGATACCCGTAACGGATGTTGAAACCGTGGAAATATTGAAAGGGCCTTCCGCCGCTATTTATGGCAGCCGGGGTGCGGGAGGCGTCATTGCCATCTTCACCAAGCGCGGCAACTCCAACTACGACTACTCCAAAACGCCCGCGCCGGGCATTGCTACCGCGATGTTGCCGGCCTACTATCAGGCCCGCGAGTTTTATGCTCCGCGCTACGAAACGGCGGCCCGCCCCGCCCAGCCGCGCCCCGACTACCGTAGCACTACGCTCTACTGGGCACCCACGCTGCGCACCGACGCCACTGGCCAGGCGCAGGTATCCTTCTACTGCTCCGACGACGCCAGCACTTTTCGGGTGGTCGTGGAAGGCTTATCGAACGCTGGTACGCCCGGCGTAGGTACGGGCGAGTTTAAAGTAGGTAACTAAAAAAGCCTCCCAGATAAGTACCGGGGGGCTTTTTTGGCGAGTAATCAAAGCTACCTGACTACGCGAACGTGGGTGTGGGCAGCAATAGATACTTTCTTCAGCAAGGTAAAATCAGCGGCTGAGGTTGTATCTCGAATGGGGCGGCTGAGTACGTGCAGCGTCGTATCGTTGGCCCGCAGCACGGCTACATCGGTGCCGGTGGTGAGATGGAATGCCCGAAATCCGAGCAGAGTACTATCTGGGAAGCCACGCTCCACCAGGCTGTCCAGTACCGTGGCACGTCCATCGAAAGTGCCCAGCGTCACTTGCTCAATGGGCGCTCCCTGCCGCGTCATCAGTAAAGCGGCCTGCGTAACGGGGCCGGAAGGCTTGGGCGGGGCATATGGGAATATCAGCCCCAAAAACAGTTCATCCGAAACTGCGGACGCTTTGGTTACTGACGGCTGCACAGTGGCGGTTTCCGCTGGCTCGGCTGGCTCCCGCACCGACTTTTGACACGCAACCAGCAAGCCTACGACGAGAACCGCGGTGCATGGTAGCGTTGTTAGAATAACCCGGCTCATTAGAGAGTTGGAAAGATGCGTATATAAAATACGGATTTACAGAGGCTTGTGGCTGTAATCTGGGGTTGTAATAAGTACAGAAGCTGGCGTAAGAATACAAAATCTCGTTAAGCTGATTTTAAAGGCGGTTGACGTAGCAGTAGCAAGCTTTGGTCAGCAGCCCATCGTAAAGCTTCGACGTATGATTTCTATCAAAGTATTCTCCGATTATGTGTGCCCATATTGCCTGCTGAGCGAGCAAGTATTGGCCCGCGCCATAGCCGGCAAAGATGTGAGCGTGGAGTGGATGCCCTTCGAGTTGCGGCCCTACCCCGCGCCCACGCTGCGGCCGGAAGGCGAGTATTTGCAAACCACCTGGGCCCAATCGGTATACCCGATGGCGGCGGCGCTGAACGTGCCCGTGGTGTTGCCCAAGGTGTCGCCTCAACCGCACACGCATTTGGCGTTTGAGGGCTATCAGTTTGCTAAAGAACAGGACCAGGGCGAGGCCTACACACACCGCATGTTTACTGCCTTTTTCCAAGAGGAGCAGGACATCGGCGATGTGGATGTGCTTACTCGTTTGGCCACCGAAGTTGGCTTGGATGCTGAGGCTTTTCGGGCGGCTCTTACAAATCGAACTTACCGCGAACAGCACCAGCGGGCCCTGCGTCAGGCGGCGCAGCTTGGTATCAGCGCTGTGCCCAGCTTTGTGATTGGCAATAAGCTGGTGCGCGGCCTGCCCCGCGAAGAGGATTTGGCCCGCCTGATTGATGCCGAAATGCGCGGCTAGAAGGGCACCGTATAGTTGAGGCAAGTGGTTCAGGGTACCGTAAGTAAACTTTTTACCCCCCAGCGCGCTTATACTCACTTATCTTTTGCTCCCCTTATTCGCTGAATATGAAAGTCGAAATCTGGTCTGATATCATGTGTCCGTTTTGCTACATCGGCAAGCGGAAGTTTGAGGCGGCGCTGGCCGAATTTGCCCCCCACAAGGATGTGCAGGTGCAGTGGCGTAGCTTCGAGCTGGACCCCAATATGAAAACCGTGCCCGGCCAAAGCATCCACGAGCTGCTGGCCGAGCGCAAGGGTATATCGGTGGCGCAGGGCCGCCAGATGAACAACCAAATGGCCCAAACGGCCGAAGAAGTAGGTTTGGAGTTCAACTTTGACAAAACCATTCCCGCCAACACGTTCAACGCTCACCGCCTCATTCACTTAGCCGCCGCCCACGGCCGGCAGGATGCGGCCAAGGAGCGAATCCTGTACGCGTACTTCACCGAAGGCCTGAACGTGGACGACCCCGCCACGCTCACCCAGCTCGCCACCGAGCTGGACTTGCCCGCGGCGGAAGTAGCGCAGCTTTTCGAAACCGACATCTACGCCCAGGATGTGCGCCACGACGAGTATCAGGCCCGCCAGATAGGGGTGCGCGGCGTTCCTTTCTTCGTTTTCGACGATAAGTACGCCGTGTCGGGTGCCCAGCCCAAGGAGGTTTTTCTGGAAGTGCTGGAGAAGGTGTGGGAAGAAAGCAACCCCAAGCCCACGCTCATAGCCGACGGCGCCACATGCGGCCCCGATGGCGTATGTGACTAAACCGCATCGAAAGAAAAACAAGAACGGCCGCCCTATGCAGGGCGGCCGTTCTTGTTTTTGGCTCTAAGATCTTGCTCGAGTAGACTGGAATGGGTGAACGGTTACTAAAAGAACGTCATGCAGAGCGCAAGCGAAGCATCTCGCGTGCTGACGAGAGGTTAGTAATCCCGCATCAGCACGCGAGATGCTTCGCGCTGCGCTGCATGACGGTCTTATGGCACAGGCGTAACTCTCTACAACCAGACTCGACCGTATTCTCAGGCTTCCATCTTTAGCTCAGGCTGCTCGCGAATTATTCGAAGGGTAGAAGAGGACCTGTCATGGCTTCGCAGCAGTTTGTGATGATAGATATACGAACCGCCCAGGATGATAAAGCCAATGGCCATTGGGGCCCACTGACTAGCCGGAACGCCGATGGCAATGTGGGAATACATAGCGCCCGCCAAATCAAAAAAGAAGCCTGCATACGCCCACTCCTTCAGCCGCGCGAAGCCGGGCGTAACCACCGCTAGGGCACCTAAAGCCTTCGCTACGCCCAAGAAAGGCAGCAGGTAAGCCGGGTAGCCCAGAAACTTAAAATACGCCACGCTCTCGGGCGAGCTCATGATGTTCGGAATGGCGGAGGCCGTCATCAGAGCAGCCAGCAGGCCAGTAAAAACCCAGTAAATGATCTTCGTCTTTTTCATCGTGGTGCGTAATTTCAGGTTGATGATCTGATGCAGTACAAAGCTGAATGAAGGAGAATAGCAGGTAGCTCTTGACGCTGTTTTCACCGCTTTTTTGGGTGGCGATTTCGCCAGTCATGTTTTCGTGAGGATGAGGAAGCAGCTACTTACTGCTGCGATGGTTCTTTATCGTAGTTCAGTAGCCAATCCATCCCGAACCGGTCGGTGAGCATGCCGAATTTTGCCCCCAGAAGGTATCATCCAGCGGCATGGTCACGTTGCCGCCTTCCGCCAGCTTTCGAAAGCAGGTTGTGATTTCCTCTTCACTACCACAGTTGAGCGATAGAGAAATGGAGTTGCCACGAGTAACTTTTTGCCCCCCCGCGTCGGAGCCGAACAGAATTATACTTCCATTGGTCAGGCTGGCGTGCAGCACCCCGTTTTGGGCCTCGGCGGGCATGTGCTCAGCGGCCGGCGTGCCGGCCACTTCCTGAATCATCAGCTCGCCGCCCAGGCACTGCTGATAAAAGGTCATGGCTTCACGGCAGTTGCCTTCAAAGGAAAGATAGGGGTTGAGGTAGGGAGCTTTCATACAGGGAGAAGGGAGTGAGATTTGGTGTGAATTGCGAGCGTGAAGGTGTGATGTAAAACTACTAATTTATTTAGCTAAATTGGCGCTGATCTACATCCATTACGCCAACAATATTAGTAAAAAATGCGTCCGGGTAGCGGGTGTAAATGCGACCAAATCAGGGTTTATTGCGACATTAGAGTTGGCCAGCCTTACTACTATGAAGCACATTACTATACTGGTTCCCATGGGAGCCATTTTGGGCAGCATCGAAGGCCCGCGCTTGGTATTTTCGGAGGTAAATGCGCTCCTGCAGCGCATGGGCAAACCCGCCTTGTTCGATATTCAGCTCGCCGGCCTCGCCGACGAAACGCCCGTGTGCGGCGGCATGTACTCGGTGTACACCAAAACGCTGATCCAGGACATTGCCCACACCGATCTGGTGGTCATCCCCGCCATTGACGGCGACATACGGCAGGCCCTGGAAAACAACCGCGCCTTTATTCCCTGGATACTAGCGCACTATAACCGTGGGGCCGAAGTGGCCAGTCTGTGCATGGGGGCCTTTATTCTGGCTTCTACGGGGCTGCTGAGAGGCCGGGAATGCACTACGCACTGGGCCGCGGCCAACGACTTCCGGCATATGTTTCCGGAGGTGAAGCTGGTCGAGGATAAGCTTATCACTGATGAGCACGGCATTTATTCGAGCGGGGGGGCTTTTTCTTACCTCAATCTGGTCTTGTACCTGGTAGAGAAGTATGCTGGCCGCGACATGGCCATCACCTGCGCCAAGGTATTCCAGATTGATATTGAGCGCGTTAGTCAATCGGCATTTATCGTGTTCAATGGGCAGAAGGAGCACGGCGACGAGCCCATCAGAAAAGCCCAGATCTACATCGAGGATAACTACCAGGAAAAAATAACCGTGGACCAGCTAGCGGATATGCTGGCGCTGGGCCGCCGCAACCTGGAGCGGCGGTTCAAGAAAGCGACGGCCAACTCGGTGGCCGAGTACATTCAGCGGGTAAAAATGGAGGCGGCTAAAACCAGCCTAGAGTCGTCGCGCGAAAACGTGAACGAGGTGATGTACCAGGTAGGCTACACCGATCCGAAAGCGTTTCGCTCCACGTTCAAGCGCATCACGGGCTTGTCGCCCAATGAGTACCGCAGCAAATACAACCGGGAAAGAGCAGTAGCTGCCTAAATCATTATAGTAGAGCGCTTACCGAAGCACCGTCACCTGCGACTTATCATACAGCCGCAGCCAGTCGCGGCGCAGAATCGCGTAGAGGTATTCGTCCTCAAACTCGCCCGCATCGTTGCGGCCCGATTCGCGCATGATGCCTTCAAACTGAAAGCCCGCGGTTTTCTCAATCGAGTGTTTGGACGACAGATTCGAGACCCGGCAGCCGGTCGCCACGCGGTTCAGGCCCAGCAACTCGAAGGCCAGATAAAACAAGTGCGGCTTGCTGCGCGGCGTGACGCCCCGCCCGCGCATGTGCTCAAACACATCGGCGCCCGTCGAGCCGGTGCGCTCTTCCCAGCTGTCCACCGTCAGCAGCGTCATACCGGCCAGCTCATCGCCCAGGAAGGAATAAAAGCCGAAGTTCGTCCGCTTGCCTTGCTCGTAGCGCGGCAGATAGTTGCGAAACAGCTCCTCCAGCATTGGGTTTGAGTCGGGAAAGCCCTGAAAATGGCGGTATATATCGGCCAGATTATCCTCGTTGATGAGGTGCAGAGTGATGGAATCGGATTGCAGGGCCTTGAACATAAACGGCTTGTTTTGAGACGACTACAGTTTATACGCTCGATTTTCATAGGAGTAAGCAGCCACTATCCGGAAACAATCCGCGCAAGCTCATCTGGGGGGAAATACCGGCTCCTTTGGTGCAATTAATTGATGGTAAAGTGTTAAATTGTAGTAGCCTGCTTCTAACGTGTACGACCATGGAACCCTACTGGTATATTCCGTGGGGGCAGCCGCAGGCCGACGATTACCCGGCGCGCTCCCCACCAACCACCAAGTGCTCATTCCACCCCTCCGGATACGTATTCCTGCGTCCTGATTGTAGAGTAAAAGCTTGATCTGGAAGAGTTTGTCGGGTCTGGCTATGAGCCTGTCGTCTGTCTTATAGAGTAGCGCGGTTGTTATCCTAAGAGGAATAAGGCGGTCATGCAGAGCATGTGGCGCATCAAGCCAGGGACGAAGCCTCTCGCGTGCTGAGGTTGCCAAACTAACTGTCATGCTGAGCTTGTCGAAGCATCTCTCCCGCTTCGTTGAGAATAGTAACCAGTAGAGATGCTTCGACAAGCTCAGCATGACGTTCTACTTGATTGGTTAGTACTTCTACTAAACACGCGAGATGCTTCGGCTTCGCCTCTGCATGACCGCCTTTTTGCTAATGACATAAGCCCTTAGATGACCACCTTTTCCTGCATCGGGCTGCTTTATAAGCTGAGCAGCTGGTTACAAAAACGCGCCAAACACCACCCGTCAAAAACCTGGGGAAAGCATCTGAAAAAGCCCCCCGGTTGTCTGAAATGATCTTTTGCCCTGGCGCCTGAAGTGCCTGTGGGCGACGATTCGTTATCCCATTCTTTCACAAGTTATACGCCATGCTAACGGAAGAACTCATTGCGGAGCCCCACCTGAATGTGCGGGGCAAGCTGATTCGGCGTCAGGATGCGGACTATGAGCAAGCCCGCAAAGTACATAATGGCATGATCGACAAGTATCCCGATATGATCGTGCAGTGCGTGGATGTGGCCGACGTGATTGCGGCCGTGAATTTTGCTCGCGAAAACGACGTGCTGGTGGCTGTAAGAAGCGGTGGGCACAGCGGAGGCGGCTTTGGCATGTGCGACAAAGGGCTGGTAATTGACCTGAGCCACATGAAAGGCATCCGGGTAGATCCTGTGGAGCGCACTGCGCTGGTAGAGGCCGGCTGCACCCTCGGCGACGTAGACCACGCCACCCACGCCTTCGGGCTGGCCCTGCCCAGCGGTATCGTGTCGACTACCGGGGTGGGGGGCATTACGCTGGGCGGCGGGCTGGGTCACCTCACCCGCCACTGCGGCCTCTCCATCGACAATATGCTCGAAGCCGATGTGGTGCTGGCCGATGGTAGCTTCGTGAAAGCCTCCGCTACGCAGAATCCTGATTTGTTCTGGGGCTTGCGGGGTGGCGGGGGCAATTTCGGCGTCGTTACGTCCTTTCTGTTTCGCCTGCACCCCATCAGTACGGTGTATGGCGGGCCCATGCTGTGGCCCATGAGCGAGGCCCGAGCCGTCATGCAGTGGTACCGCACCTTCATTCAGAAAGCCCCCGACTACATAAATGGGTTCTTCGCGTTTCTTTCGGTGCCGCCCGGCCCGCCGTTTCCCGAGCAGCTGTGGGGCCAGACCATGTGCGGGGTAGTGTGGTGCTACACCGGAGCGCCAGAGCAAGTCGAAAAAACGTTTGAGCCAATTCGCAGCTTCCGCCCGCCGGCGCTGGATTTGGTAGGGCCATTGCCGCTGCCGGCGCTGCAAAGCATGTTCGACGGCTTATATCCGCCCGGCTTGCAATGGTACTGGAAGGCGGATTTTGTGAATGAGCTAAGTGACGAAGCCATCGACATACACCTGAAGTTCGGCCATGAGCTGCCCACTCCGCTTTCCACCATGCACCTCTACCCGATAAATGGTGCCGCCGCCCGCGTGGGTGCCCAGAGTACGGCCTGGAACTACCGCCACTCCACCTGGTCGATGGTCATTGCGGGCGTCGATGCGGACCCCGCCAACCGGCAGCGCATCACAGACTGGGCCAAAGCCTACTGGAATGCCCTGCACCCGTACTCGGCCGGCGGTGCCTACGTCAATTTCATGATGGAAGAAGGCCAGGAGCGCATCAAAGCCACTTACGGCATCAACTACGAGCACCTGGTGACGGTCAAAAACAAATACGACCCTGACAACCTGTTTCGGGTAAATCAGAATATCCGGCCCACGAAAAATGGCCACGTATTCACCTGATCGGGCAGGGGCAAAGCCAGCTTTACCCCAATGAGCTGGACCTAAAAAGCCGCTTGGTCTGACCGACCAGCGGCTTTTGCATTCGTAGGCTCTGGTTGCTGGGTCAGGTTTTGCGGCCTGTCATTCAGGTAGCGCTTTAGGTCGCTGGAGCAGCAAAGAATGCCCAGAGCAGCCAGGTTGAGGGTATTGGTGAGCAAATGCCCCACAATGGGGTCGTCGTTGTCCAGATTATTATACAACACAATGGCGCTGAAGCATAAGCGCAAAATCAGCCAGCCCAGCATAAGGTTGAAGGCATTGCGCCAGCGCTTGAACAGGCCAAGCACCAACACCAGGCTGACGATAATGCTGGTGCTGAAGTTGCCGCTCTCGGCCACAAACCACGACTCTTGCCATCTGGGCAGCAAGTCAGCTACAAGTAGGCATCCGGCCACCAGGTACAAGTGCTGTAAGGCTGTTTTTTTAGAATACATCACGGATAGATATAAGAGTGGCTAATCAGTGAGCTAAGTAAATGACTATCAAGATACAAAAACCTGAAAAAAGCCCCCAGCAGATCCAGACTATGTAGCTTAAAAGACTTGGGGGCTTTTTCTGGTTCTTAAATATATGTCATCCAAAATATTTATCTTCCTATTAAGGAAGCAGCAACGCCGCTGCCTCTTATATGACAGCTGCTGGAGGAGCTATCCGATGAAGCACGTTCTGCTGGGAATCTGGTTGGTGTTAGGGCTGGGACTTAGGGCGCAAGGGCAGTCAGCGCGGGCCGATATGGTGCTGCTGAACGGCAAGATCTTCACCGCCGACACGGCGCGGCCATCGGCGGAGGCGCTGGCCATCCGGGGCGAGCGAATCGTGGCCGTGGGCACGGTGGCAGAAATAAGCAAGCTGGCTGGCCCTAAAACCCGCCGCATCGACTTGCAGGGGCGCGTCGTTACGCCGGGCTTCAACGATGCCCACAACCATTTCGACCCTATGCCGGCCGGGTTTCGGCTGGCCTTCACCAGCATGGAGCCCACCTGGGAAGAAACCAGCCAGGCTATCAAAGCCGCTGTTCAGAAGGTGCCCACCGGCACCTGGATTTTTGGCACCGTGGGCTCCAAAGTAGTGCTCGACCCGCAGGTAACCCGCACCGCCCTCGACGCGCTGGCACCCAACCATCCCGTATTGCTCGGCGCTTTCTACGGGCACGGGCACATTGCCAACACCAAGGCGCTGCCCCTACTACAGCTCGATATCGAACAGCCCGACCCGCTGGGGGGCAAATTTGAGCGCATAACAGGCTCGCGCGAGCTTAATGGCCGCATGCACGAGTACGCCGAATGGCGCTCCAACTTGGTGCTGGCCGCACAAGTACCTGATTCTGCGGCCATACGTGCCCTCCGCGCCATGGCAGCTGAAGCCACCAGCTACGGCATTACTACTATACAGCTGTTTTCCACCATGCCCATCGACCGGTTTGTGCGCCTGCTTACCCAGGCCAATCTGCCGGTGCGGGTGCATGCGCGGCCGTTTCCGCTTACCACGCCCCAGGGCCGCGAAACCACAGAGCTGCGCAAGCTGCTCACGCCGCCTCTGCCCAAGTTTGGCCCCCGCGTGCAGGTAAGCGGCCTGAAGTGGGTGCTGGATGGTACGCCCTACGAGCGGGGTGCCGCCCTGCGCACTGCCTACCGCGACCGGCCCAGTTGGAAAGGCGAGCTCAACTTTAAAGAAGACGAAGTAGCCAAGATGGTGCAAGAGGGCCTCGATTGGAAACAACCCATGCTCTTCCATTGCGCCGGCGACCGGGCTGCCGAAGTGGTATTCAATGCCCTCGAAGCTAACGACACCAATGTAAACTGGCCCGCTCGTCGCGTCCGCATAGAGCACGGCGACGGCATCATCGGCGACCTGATACCCCGCGCCAGGCGCCTGGGCGTGGTAGTGGTCCAAAACCCGACTCACTTCTCCGAGCCGGCACTATTCGGGCAGCGCTGGGGCAGCAAGATGCAGCCCTTACGCTCGTTGCTGGCGGCGGGCATACCTGTGGCCCTGGGCTCCGACGGGCCGATGAGCCCCTTCCTAAATATCATGCTGGCCGTCATCAACCCGGCCAACCCGGCGGAGGCCATTACCAGCCAGCAGGCCGTGCAGGCCTACACGGCTGGCTCAGCTTACGCCGAGTTTGCGGAAAAGGACAAAGGCACATTAGCCGTAGGCAAGCTCGCCGATCTGGCCGTGCTGTCGCAGGATATTTTCGCGGTGCCGCCCCCGGAGCTGCCCAAAACCACCAGCCTGCTGACTATGGTGGGGGGCAAAATAGTGCATGATGCCAAGGCGCTGAAGTAGGCTGGGGGGCTTTTTTAGCTGTTTATACTAAAACTAGGTAGGCTAACCGCTGTGCCATGGCTGAGGTGTAGCACCTTTATAAAGATAAGTCTATCCCGATCTATAACATAGTAATTCCTCTATGTCACAAATAGTCAGCTTTGTTTCACGCTGGCAGGAAGAAGTCCAACACCATATCAGTTGCTATTGCCTGATTTATAGATAGATAAATAAAATAAGATATTTTGAAGATCAATGTCACTGTTTTGGCATAAGTTTCCTTTTTAATACCAGATTATTTACAAAACTTGGTACTCAGGAAAGTCTCCCCGAATTATTGGACGATTTATCTCCCTGATTTCTTCAGGGGCATTTCCTGCATTTTCTCCCACACCACCCTAAACCTTTTTCATGAAACTGAACAACTTCTCCCTCCCCGCGAAAACATTGTTCGCGGCCAGCGTACTGTCAGCTTTTGTATTGAGCAGCTGCGAAAGCAGCCTCGACAATATTCAGGATGAGCCCACCACGGCACAAAGCCAGTCGGATGCCCAAGGCGAATCAGGCCGCGACTATGTAGCCAATGAGTTACTGGTCAAGTTTAAGGCTGGATTGTCGGAAGAGGCTAAGGCCAATGCCTTGGCCCGCATCAGTGGCAGAGTATCGGAGAAGATTCTGACTAAGGCCATGGAAAGAGCGGGGGAGAAGGAAGGCCTGCTGGTGGTGCACACGCCATTGCAAGCCTTGGAAGCCATGAGCAAGATGAAGGGCGGACCCGAAATCGAGTTTGCCGAGCCTAACTATATCTATCAGCACGCCGCTGCTACCAATGATACCTACGTAGCCAATGGCTCCCTGTGGGGCGTTGATGGTAACGCATTCGGTAGCCAGGCTTCTACTGCCTGGGCTGCGGGCCACACCGGCTCAGCAAGTGTAGTAATTGGTATCATCGACGAAGGCGTACAATTTGACCACCCTGATTTGGCTGGCCAGGTCTGGACGAACCCTTATGATGCGGCTGATGGGGTCGACAACGACGGCAATGGCTACATTGATGACGTTCATGGCTGGGATTTCGACGGCAACGATAACAGCGTATATGACGGCACCACCCGTGGTAGCTCTGATGACCACGGCACGCACGTAGCCGGTACCATTGGTGCTAAGGCTAACAACGGCGCTGGGGTAGCTGGTGTGAACTGGAATGTGACCATGATTTCCTGCAAGTTCCTGGGTCGTCGGGGTGGCACCACCGCCAACGCCGTAAAAGCCGTTGACTACCTGAATGATCTGAAGTCTCGCCACGGGCTGAACATTGTAGCTAGCAACAACTCCTGGGGTGGCGGTGGCTTCTCGCAGGCCCTCTCTGATGCTGTCGACCGCGCTAACACCCGCAACATTCTCTTTATCGCAGCAGCTGGCAACGGCGGCAGCGACGGTGTAGGCGACAACAACGACGCTGTAGCTAGCTTCCCCTCCAACCTGCCCCAGGCTAACGTAATTGCTGTAGCTGCTATCACCTCAACGGGCGGTCTGTCGAGCTTCTCCAACTACGGTGCTACTACCGTTGACATCGGTGCTCCTGGCTCAGCTATCTGGTCAACCACGGCCTACAACACATATTCGTCGTACAATGGCACTTCCATGGCTACTCCCCACGTATCGGGCGGCGCGGCTTTGTATGCTGCTTCAAATCCAGGTGCAACTGCTGCTACTATTAAAGCGGCTATCCTGAACAGCGCGACGCCAACGACTTCGCTACAAGGCAAAACGGTAACTGGTGGCCGCTTGAATGTAAGTGGTTTCTAGGCCTGACTAGCTTAACGTGAAAGGCAGCTTGCTGCAAGTCATATTCAAACAAAAAGCCCCGCCAATATGGCGGGGCTTTTTGTTTGGCCGAACTTATCCTGAACTCTCTATATGCAGCTTGTGAAGGAGCAGTAATTAGCAAAGCGGAGCATTTTTCAGCAACTATGATTATGCCTTTAAGCTTGTTCTTTGCTAATAAAAATTATAAGTAAAGGCGATTTAGTCATACTTGTTCTTGAATCACTGAAGACATTTTTGTAGCTTCCTATTCTTCGCCAAAAGCGCTTGTAAACAATGGTTTAACTTCTACTACCTCTCCCCATGAAACATAAACACATGGCCGTATTCAGCAAGCCACTACTAGTGGGCGGTTTGCTATCTGCTATTTTCCTAGCGGGCTGCGAAAGCAGCCTCGACAAGATTCAGGACGAGCCCACCACGCAAAGCCAGTCGGCCGATGCCCAGGGCGAGCCGGGCCGCGATTATGTGGCCAATGAGCTATTAGTGAAATTCAAGGCTGGAGTGTCGGAAGAGGCCAAGGCCAATGCGCTGGCCCGCATCAGCGGTAAAGTGTCAGAGAAGATCCTGACCAAAGCCATGGAAAGAGCCGGGGAGAAGGAAGGCCTGATGGTGGTGCACACGCCCCTGCAAGCCTTGGAGGCGATGAGCAAGATGAAGGGCGGCCCCGAAATCGAGTTTGCCGAGCCCAACTACATCTATCAGCACACGGCCACTTCCTCTGACCCATACTACACCAATGGCTCCTTGTGGGGAATGTATGGCGCTGGCACAACTCCGGCTAACCAATATGGCAGCAATGCCGCTGCTGCATGGGCCGCAGGTAAAACCGGCTCAACGGCTGTATATGTAGGTATTATTGATGAAGGCATTCAGTTTGACCATCCCGATTTGTCAGGCCAAGTCTGGACAAACCCTTTTGACCCAGTAAATGGACGAGACGACGATGGCAATGGCTACGTCGACGACACTAACGGCTGGGACTTCGATGGAAACAACAACACCATCTATGATGGTGGTACCAAGGGTAGCCTCGACGACCACGGCACGCACGTAGCGGGTACCATTGGGGCCAAGGCGAACGGTGCCGGGGTAGCCGGCGTGAACTGGGACGTGAGAATGATTTCGTGCAAGTTTCTGGGTCGTCGGGGCGGCACCTCGGCCAACGCCGTGAAAGCCGTAGACTACCTGACTACCTTGAAAACAAAGCACGGACTGAACATCGTGGCCAGCAACAACTCCTGGGGCGGCGGCGGCTATTCCCAGGCTTTATTTGATGCTATAAACCGCGCAAATAATGCCGGTATCCTCTTTATCGCGGCTGCTGGCAACGGCGGCAGCGACGGCGTAGGCGACAACAACGACGCAACCGCCAGCTATCCTTCCAATTATAATGTAGCAAACGTTATTGCTGTAGCCGCCATCACGAGTACGGGTGCGAGGTCGAGCTTCTCCAACTACGGCGCTACTACCGTCGACATCGGTGCTCCTGGCTCGGCTATCTGGTCAACCACGGCCTACAATGGCTACTCCTCCTACAGTGGTACGTCGATGGCTACGCCGCACGTAACGGGTGCCGCGGCTTTGTATGCTGCTGCGAAGGGTGGCTCTGCTGCTACAATCAAGAATGCCCTAATGAAAAGCGCCGTAGCAACTTCTTCACTGAGTGGTAGATGCGTGACTAGTGGCCGTTTAAATGCATATGGGGCACTTTCTTGGTAAAAGACTTTGCCTATAGAATGATAATTTATTGATGATTTATAGAAAAAGCCCCCAGAGCAGCTCTGGGGGCTTTTTAATTTGTTACTAACCTATTCTGTAAACGTAAGCGCCGGCGTCCGGGCAATGATGGTCGACTGGCCTGGTCCGGTCATGCGCTGTAAGTAGAAGTAGCAGGTAACCGGGTGCTGAAGTTGATACGGTACAGAAGCAGGCGTTTCCCAGACGGAAATCAGGGGAAAGGTTAGCTCTACGGTACCTTTTTTATCAGGCACAACCACCCAGCTTTGGCCACGCGTGAAGGTGACCCCGCTGACAGTCGGTTTGAAGAGGAGATCCACGCGGTAGCCAAACGCAGAAGCTTCATCATCGGCTAGGGTATAATTAAGAGTGGCCGAAATGATCGACTCTTTAGAGACTTTCGCGCCGGCCGCGGGCGTCATCGTGACAAGCGTAAGAGAGTTGGTAGCCGGCGCTTTGGGCGGCGCAGGTGCATCTTCTTTCTCGCCGCAACCGAGCAGCGACAACAGTAAAAACAGATAAGCGCTAACACGGGTAGCTAAAGGCATAAGACAACAGAAATTAAGTGAGTGAGGATATAATTTTCACTACAAATCAACCCATTTTCAGCAGAGTAGCAGCAGGTGGTTTATAAAATAAGTTAGAGACAGAAACGGCGTCCAGGACGAGTGGAGGTAAGTGCAGCCAAAAGCCCAGGAAGCAGCCGCGCCAGCAGCGTCTTGGGGCTTTTTTGGGCTGCTACACCAGATACAGCCCATACGCCCGCGTCAACTCCGCCTCGTGCCGGTGTTCCAGGAAATACACGCCCACGTGGCTAATCGCGTTCTTGGAGGAACTAGACGCTATCGACTACTTTTATAGGTAGCAAACCCCTTCGCTATGGACTACCAGGCTTACGTTTCCATTGACCCCGAAATCCGCTTCGGGCGGCCCTGCCTGACGGGTACGCGCATCAGCGTGGCCGATGTGCTGGGCTGGCTGGGCAACGGCCAAACGATACCGGAGATTCTGGAAGACTTCCCCGAGCTGACGCAGCAACAGATTCAGGCCTGCCTGCTGTACGGCAAACTGTCGTAACGATTTTATAACAATAAAAGCCCCCAGAGCAGCTCTGGGGGGCTTTTTTGCGGCTACGGCGGGTTCAATCGGAGGGAGGGGCATCGCGACGCTACGCTGGGGGCGGCAACCGGGGCGGAGGCGACCGAAGCCCCCGAAACCGAAGTTACGCAGGGTTGTCAGCTTTTGCAGTGGGGAGCTAGGCAGTAGCAGCAACTTTAAGCACTGTCTGTGCTAAAGATTATTCCTCAAGCTACTTTTCATACCCTAGCTATGGTCCTCCTAAAGAGGGGACTAAAATTAATTTATGTAGCCTCGATTCACTAATGACAAATCGACGCGTAGCATCTTGAAGCCAGTCATGATCTGTGAAGTTACTTTGGTTAAGAATATAATTTAAGAGTGATACTCATCAGTAACGAGGTTTAGTTATATTGCACCATGAATTTAAATTCATCTGTACTTCGTTTATTTTATGTATAAAATAAAAAACAAATCCATATTTTTTCTAAAATCAAGATTTAAATCTATTGCTAAAAGGAAAAAAAGTCATAATGAAAGGCTGATAAAATGGAAAATAAATCAAGGTGTAAAGAGAGCATTATATCAAAAATTAAGAGAGCCTGAAGATCACCCTGCACCGAAAATATTCTCGCTCATTCAAAATCCTGAAGGTGTTTTAAAATACTTTAGAGAGATTGGTGATGTGCTGAGTAGAAGGAAATCTATCTTATTGAATTTAGAAGATATAGAAGTTCTTACTTCTGATGCTATTGCATTTTTAATTGCCATAATCAAAGATCGTAGATTCAATCGTGGAGTAAAAATAGAGGGATTACCTCCCAGGAATCTAAAATTATTTAAAATGCTCGCCAGTTCTGGTTTTTATAAATTTGTAAAGAGCAAAATGTCTGCTTTGGAGAAATCAGATCATATTTTACTCCACACAGTCACTAGAAATAAGGTAGAAAATAGGTTAGCTAAACAAGCAGCGGCACAGGCAGTTTATCACACATTTGGTGATAAAAGAAAGTTTAGGCCAGTATATGAAATTCTTATAGAATGTATGGCTAATACCAACAACCATGCAGATACTATATACCAAGGAAGATATGATTGGTGGTTATTTGTTTACAATGATGAAGAAAGTAAAGTATCAAAATTTACCTTCCTTGATTTAGGGGTAGGAGTGTTTAATAGCATTCCCGTAAAAAAGTTTAAAGACTTAGTAACGTTGAAAGACTTGGCTGCAAAATTGGGTCTATTACAAAATATTTATTTGGTCGATGATTTATTCAATGGAAGAATATCTTCACGGACTGGCTTAGGTGAAAGAGGGCAAGGATTTCCTCTCATATATGAACATTCAAAAAATGATTTGCTTCAAAACTTTTATCTTGTCTCAAATGATGTCTATACTAATTTAAAGACAGGCGATAAAAAGGATCTAGAAAATTTACTGCCAGGCACATTACTGACATGGGAACTTCATCCTGAAAAATACATTGAAAATGAAACCAACTAAAATCATAAATATAGCAGCTGACTTTACGGATGCTCCTGGTGCTAGATATAAGAGTGATGGGCCTTTCTCTGGAGAAGCATTTTATGAAAAACTTTTATTGCCTGCATATATTGAGACAGTAAGAGATAATGGATTATTGCTTGTCGATCTAGATGATACATGGGGCTACGCTTCTTCTTTTATATCTGGTTCTTTTGGTAAATTATCTCAAAAATACGGCGCCGCTGATGTCTTAAAACATATTAAATTTAAATCAGATGATTCTCCTGCGTTAATCTTGAAAGTTGAGAATGAGATTCGGAACCCTATTAAAAATAAGTGATTATGTTTTTAAAAAGTAAAATACCTTTTATTATTACATTAATGTTAGGTATTATAATAGGTTTCATTATTTCGGTTGCACCTGATAGATTTTATCTATTGTCAATTGAGAGTAAAATATCTTTGGGGGAATTAAGTAATATACTTGTTACTATTATTTTGGCTTTAATAATACCTATTTCAATAAACAAGTGGATTGATGATAATAAATCTATTAAAAGCTTGTTCTCTTATGAAATAGATGCTAGTTTAAATTCATTAAAGGACATAAAAGATTTAATAGATATATGTTATGATAGCGGCCTGGCAGTTCAGGATGGTCAAAAAAATAAGATAAATTTTATGTTTAAAGTATTAGATAATAGAGTTGCGTTTATGGTAGAGAGAATAAACAGTAAATATAAACAGGAGTGTCAAGGTGTTATCGCGGATGTAAATGGCAAGAATAATACCTATTGGGTGACGGTCACTAATGGTGAATTAATGACTACTGGTTATATCATTAATAGTACATTTATGCGGAGACACGCTACCGCATACGTTAATTTAGAGAATGCACTAAAAAGAGTTAAGTACGAGTTAAATGAATTTTGATAATTGTTAAACCATTTGCAGATAATAGACTTGTAAATTGGATATTTATGACAAATGCCTAGTTACGTGACTACTTCAGTCAAGTAACTAGGCATTTGTAAGTTCTTGTTTTTAAGATTACACGCCCACCTTCTCCTCACTGCCCAACTCACTTAGAATCCGCTTGGCGGCCTGCACGCTTTTCACCTCCTCGATGCTGACGATGAGCTGTTCCTTGCGCTCCTTCATGGAGGCGGTGCGGGTGTGGGTTTGCACGTAGCTGACGATGTTGCCGAAGGTTTCGCCCTGGAAGTAAGCCTCGTTGTCGGTGGCCGAGATGTAGCCTTTCAGCAGATTCTTCTTCAGCGTCAGCTTCTCGAAGCCCACGTGGCAAGCTTGCCAGCGCAGGCGCACGATGTCGGCCAGTTGCTCTACTTCGGGCGGTAGGGGGCCAAAGCGGTCCACGATGCCAGCCACGATTTTGCGCAGCTCCTCGGGGCTTTTCACCCTATCCAGCTTGGAGTAGAGCTGCAAGCGCTCCGATACGCTGCTCACGTAGCTATCCGGAATCAGGATTTGCAGGTCCGTCTCGATGTTGCACTCCTTGGGGCCTTTGGTGCCGGCCGCTTCCTGGAGGCGGCCGGTGGTGTCGCCCAAAAACAGGTCGCGGAACTCGGTTTCCTTCAGCTCCGTCACCGCGTCGTCGAGAATCTGGTGGTAGGTCTCGAAGCCCAGATCATTGATAAAGCCGCTCTGTTCGCCCCCCAGCAGGTTGCCGGCCCCGCGAATATCGAGGTCGCGCATGGCCACGTTGAAGCCCGCGCCCAGGTCCGAGAATTCTTCCAGCGTGCTCAGGCGCTTGCGGGCGTCGGAGGGCAGGGTAGCTACGGGCGGGGTGAGCAGGTAGCAGAAGGCCTTCTTGTTGGAGCGCCCCACGCGGCCCCGCATCTGGTGCAGGTCGCTCAGGCCAAAGAGGTGGGCGCGGTTGATAATAATGGTGTTGGCATTGGGAATATCCAGGCCCGACTCGATGAGGTTGGTGCTCACCAGCACGTCGTATTCGCCGTCGATAAACTTCATCATGCGCTTCTCCAGCGCGTCGCCCTCCATCTGCCCGTGTATGTAGGTGATGCGGGCGGCGGGCACGAGGCGCAGCACCATGGCCGCCATTTCCTCAATGTCCTTCACGCGGTTGTGCACCAGGAAAATTTGCCCCCCACGCTTGATTTCGCGGGCCACCGCGTCCCGGATCAGCAGCTCATCAAACACGTGCAGCTCCGTTTGCACGGGCTGGCGGTTGGGCGGCGGCGTGGCAATCACGCTCAGGTCGCGGGCGCCCATGAGTGAGAAGTGCAGGGTGCGCGGAATCGGCGTAGCCGAGAGCGTGAGCGTATCCACGTTCACCTTCAGCTCCTTCAGCTTGTCCTTGGTTTTTACCCCAAATTTCTGCTCTTCATCAATCACCAGCAGGCCCAGGTCCTTAAACTTGATGTCCTTATTGGTAAGCCGGTGCGTGCCGATGAGAATATCGGTTTTGCCCTCCGCCACGCGGGCTAGGGTTTCTTTTATCTGCTTGGTGGTCTTGAAACGGTTCACGTACTCCACCGTCACGGGCAGGTTGGCGAGCCGCTCGCGGAAGGTTTTGTAGTGCTGCATGGCCAGAATGGTAGTCGGCACTAGCACAGCCGCCTGCTTGCCATCGGCCACGGCCTTAAACACCGCCCGAATGGCAATTTCGGTCTTGCCAAAACCCACGTCGCCGCAAATGAGGCGGTCCATGGGGTGAGGCACTTCCATGTCGCGCTTCACGTCCTCGGTGGCCTTGGCCTGGTCGGGCGTGTCTTCATAGATAAAGCTCGATTCCAGCTCGGCCTGCATAAAGCTGTCCTTGGCAAAGGCGTGGCCGGGGGCCGTTTTGCGCTTGGCGTACAGCCGAATCAGCTCGGCGGCAATGTCCTTTACCTTCTTCTTTACCGACTTCTTCTTGTTTTCCCACTCCGGAGAGCCCAGCTTGCTCATGGTGGGCGGCGTGCCCTCAGCCCCGAGTATTTGGCAATCTTGTGCAGGGCGTGAATGCTCACCGTCAGCACGTCGTCGTCGCGGTACACCAGCCGAATGGCCTCCTGCAAGTGCCCGTTTATCTCCACCTGGGTTAGGCCCGCAAAGCGCGCGATGCCGTAGTCCTGGTGGGTCACGTAGTCGCCGGGCGACAGCGTGCGCAGCTCTTTGAGGGTAAGCGCCTTCTTCTTGGAAAACTTGCGCGCTTCCTGGGCCCGATAAAACCGCTCAAACAGCTGATGGTCGGTGTACACGGTCAGGTTGAGGATTTCATCAATGAAGCCCTCGCGCAAAGCCAGCAGCATGTGCTGGAAGGTTACGTTGTTATCAAGCTCGTCGAAAATGGTGCGCAGCCGGTCGGCCTGCCGCACCGAGTCGGCCGCAATAATGCAGGTAAAGCCTTTCTGCTGGTTTTCGCGCAGGTTTTTCACCAAGCGCTCAAAGTCCTTATTAAAGCTCGGTTGGGGCCGGGCCGAAAATTGAAAGTCCTCGGCATTCTTAAAGCTGAACCGCTTGCCAAACTCCACCACGGCGAAGTTCTCCAGCAGCTTCTTAAACGACTTCCCCGACTCAAACAGGTCCTCCGGCCGGCTCACAATCTGCATACCGCCCGCCGATTGCAGCATCTCCTGAAACCCCTGGTCGGCCTTCTCAAACGACTCCCCGACAATGTCGATAGTCTGACGCACGTCCTTTATCCAGAGCGCCGTATTGCGCGGCATAAAGTCCAGAAATGCCTCCCGGGTTTCCTGCAACAGCTTGGTTTGCACGTTCGGGATAATGCTCACCTGCGGCTTCTGCTCCACCGACAGCTGCGTCTCCGGATTAAACGTCCGAATCGTTTCCACCTCATCCCCGAACAGCTCGATGCGATACGGCAGCTCGTTAGCATAACTGAAAATGTCCACGATACCACCGCGCACGGCAAACTGCCCGGCCTCGTACACAAAGTCGGTACGCTCGAAGTCGTACTCCGCTAGCATCTCACTGATAAAGTTGACATCCAGCTTCTCGCCCACTTTCACCAGAAAAGTGTTGGCAACTAAGCTTTTCTTGTTGATAACTTTCTCAAACAGCGCCTCCGGGTAAGTCACAATCAACTCCCCGCGCACTTCTGTTTTCGAAGCTTTGCCATTAGCGCCCACGGCGGCACCACTGCGGCTGCTGCTGAGGCGGTTGAGCACCTCGGCGCGCATGAGTACGTTGGCGTTTTCCGTCTCATCGAACTGATAAGGCCGCTTATAAGAGCTAGGGAAAATAAGCGGGTCCTCATCTGGCAACAGGTGCTGCAAATCGGCCAGGAAGTAGCTGGCCTCGTCTTTATCGTGCAGCACAAACAGGTGGTGCTGCTCCGGATAAAGCGTATGTGCAGCCGCGGCCAGCACGGCATCCTGGCTGCCCACCAGGCCGCGTAGATGGATGCGCGTTGGTCCGTCGGGCGCGGGCTCACCGGTAGCGCGCAACGACCGGGCAGTGGCCGGATTCAGGCGGGCCGCCACGGTCATGACAGTGGGGTCGAGGCGGTATAACTGGAGGAAGTCGGTGACTTTCAAAAGGCAGAGAAGGCTAGTAGGGAGGCAAAGGTAGAAGCCCGACCGGATGGTTTTCCGGTCGGGCTACTATGTGCTAGGCAATACCACACCGGCGGGCCGAAAGTTTCCAGCTGTGTAGCGTATATTCGTTGTAGCGTAACCAAGGCAGAATATTAGCGAATAACATAAGTATGGACGACAAGAATAAAGACCTGCCGCTGGTAGTATCAGAAATCCTGATTGAGATGCAACAGATGCGACAGCAGTCTGAGCAGCAGCACCAGGAACTGATTAAGGTTTTCAACCGTAGTTTTGACCTAGTGGTTGAACATTTTGGTGAATTAAGAACTGATGTTAAATCCTTGCGGGGCACCGTGGAGCAAATTGACAAGCGCTTAGCCAATGTGGAGCAAAAGGTCACCGAGTTCGTTGACTTTGACAAGCGCCTGCGGGTGCTGGAAGATATTGTGTTGAAAAAAGCTTCCTAAAAAAGCCCCCTAGACTGAAGCTGCCGTCCGCGCCGGTATCTTCGTCTTCTGGTTTCTGCTAAAATTTATAAAGTGCGCGGTTCTTCTCACCTGGCCATCGGCCTGATTACGGGCGTGGCCATTGCTGGCCTAATGCCCGGTATCCCCTTTTCACCCGCTGGTATTGCCCTCGCCGGCTTCTCCTCCCTAGCCCCCGACCTCGACCACCCCGAAAGCCGCCTGAGCAAACGCCTGGGTTTCTCCCATAACTACGTACGCTGGGCCTTCGCCGCTGCCGGTGCTGGCTTAGCCGCTTACACCCATTTCCTGCTACCCTTGGGCCCCGACCGGCGCATGGGCTTCACAGCCGCGCTGGCGTTTGGATTGCTGGGCTTGGCTATGCAAGGCGGCTCCGTACGCAAGCTGGCGCTACTGTTTACCGGCGTGCTCACCGTATTGGCCGGCTTATACTTTGAGTTTCTGTGGGTGAGTTTGCTGGGAATCTTCGTGGCTGTAGCGCCCTTCACCAGCCACCGCTCCTGGACGCATACCATTTGGGCCACCATCCTCTGGACCTACATCGGATACTTAGCTAATCAGGCCTTGGGCTGGCATGGGGTGGCTCACTTTGCCGGGGCTGGCTACCTATCCCACTTGCTCGCCGATTCGCTTACCAAACAGGGGGTGCGCTGGTTCCTGCCTTTCTCCGATACTAGCTTGAAACTGCCGCTTATCTCGACTGGGTCGGCTACGGGCAATGTATTGGAAGTTGCCATTTGCGCCGGCTACGGATTATTGGTTCTAGGGTTAGTGGTTGGGCGTTTGCAGTTTTAATAATTTATAAAGTCTCCTATCCTGAAAGCCCTGAAAGTACTCAGGGATAGCCGCAGAAGGTGCTACGTATATCGCGTATGGACAAAAAATAGATTATTGCACAGAAAGATGTACTGACAGAAGTTTGTATTCTAAAAATGATGCAGTTAGTTTCGCCTACTGAAAGATACTTGAGCGTAAATAATCTGGTGTAAAATACGTAGTATTAAATATATTTTTTTTAATATTACGTTTATATTAAATCAGTTACTTATACTGCGATTCCTGCAGCGCCTAGCGGCTTTCTACAATCAGTTTTATAACCTACTCTTTTTTCGAGCTGTTTTACTAGCATCGCCCCCAGTAGTTATCCGGAGCGATTGGCTCACCCAGCGACGCGGTACTCAAGTATTGCTTTAACTATTCTAGGTAGTGCGAGCAGCGTGCTTTGTATCTTTGGCCGGGCCATTCATTACTTTTTGATTACCCTGCCGAACTTACTTACCCGCTCCTATTTCACACCTCACTTGCGCACAAAAATTTATTTAGTATGAACCAGATGAATAGCCCTCTGATTCGGATAGGCGTCTTCTACGACGGCAATTATTTCCTGAAAATCAGCGATTACTACTACTTCCAGCATGAGCGTAAGGCTCGTATCAGTTTGGAAGGTCTACACGAATATATCCGTCACCAGGTAGCCGAAGAAGAAGACGTAGACGTGCGCCTGAGCCAGGTGACCGACTCGCACTTTTTCCGGGGCCGCCTAAGCGCTACCGAAGCCCGCGACAAAGATCGTCTTTTCCACGACCGTCTGCTCGACGATATTCTGATGCACCTGGGCGTGACTACCCACTATATGCCCCTGAAAACCCGCGACGGCCGTTTGCAGGAAAAAGGCATTGATGTATGGTTGGCTTTGGAAGCGCTGGAACTGGCTCTGCACAAAAGCTTTGACGTGATTGTGCTCATCGCCGGCGACAGCGACTACGCTCCGCTGATCAAGAAGCTCAATACCATCGGCACCCGTGTGATGCTGCTGAACTGGGACTTCAAGTATGTGGACTTCAAAGGTGAGAACCGCGTAACCCGCGCTTCTCAGCAGCTGTTGGAGCACGCCACGTACCCCATTTCTATGCACGACGTGATTGACGCCGGACTGGCCAGCAACGACGAGCTGATCGAAAATCTGTTTGTGACTCAGCCCGAGCCTGCGCCTTTCCCAACGGTGAAGCCTGCCCGCCCCACCGGGCCTACGGCCGCCGGCCCGGTAGGCACGGTGGGCATGAGCACCATCAAAAACCTCAAAAACGGGTTTGGCTTCGTGGTAATGCCCCCCAACAACCTTTTCTTCAGCTACGCTGACATGTCGGAAGGCGACTTCAACGACCTGCACGAAGGCGATTGGGTGGAGTTCACCGTTGGCCGCAACCACCGCGACGAGGATTGCGCCCGCAACGTGCGGAAAGTACAGCCCCCACAGGAAGGCGAAGGCGACGAGTACGACGACGAGACCGAAGAGCACGAGTCGGCCAACAGCTCGGAGCATTTATAAACCAACTTATGCCGCTGTAATTCCACCCAACGGTTCGGCGACCATCCACTTTCGACTCTTCATGGTTGCCAGAGCTAAGAGTTGAATTCTTTAACAAAAAAGCCCCCCACAGCTATGCGGGGGCTTTTTTGTTTGTAAAGTTTGAAGCCAACCGAACTAATACTGCCTCTCTAATCCGTTCGTCATGCAGAGCGGAGCGAAGCATCTCGCGTGTTTCATTGCAATGGTATTGTCATGCTGAGGAGTCGAAGCATCTCTCCCGCTGACGTCAGATTAGTATTGCAACGAAGCGGGAGAGATGTTTCGACCAGCTCAGCATGACCGCCTTTTAGCTAACAACATCAGCATGCGAGATGCTTCGCTGCGCTCTGCATGACGAACGGGTTGGGGAATAATGAGCACTAAAACAGTCGGCGCAATAATCTCTTTACTCCTCTTTCGGAAACAGCAACTCGTGGAAGTCGCGCTTGTCGGCGGGGTAGCGGTTGAAGGTGCCGAGGCCGCGGGCCACGACTATCTCGCGGGTGGCACAATAGATATCGGCGCTGGCTACGATGAGGGTTTTGCCGGAGTGCTCTACGTGTCCGCGGGCCAGCAGATGGTCGTGCAGCCGGACGGGCAGGAGGTAGTTTATCTTGAATTCAACAGTTGAGACTAGCTCGCTGGCGGTGAACGCCAGGCTGAGCGCGGCTGCGCCCAGCGCCGCATCCATTAAGCCAGCCAGCACGCCCCCGTGGCAGGTGCCGGGCGACGACAGGTGATCTTCCCGCACCTTCATGCTATAAACGACTTCGCCCGGCCTGGTCATGCTGAGTTCCATACCGTTGGTGCGGCCGTAGTTATTGATCTGGTTGTAGAGCGCGATTAGCGTGGCAACGTTCTGAGTAGGTTCCATAGTAGCTGAAAAGATACGGGTCCTTTGGATAAAGCCCCCCAATAACACCTGTTGCCTCCCAGCAATTTCTGAAGACGTCGGTACTGTAAGCAAAGCTTTTTTGCGGCAGCAAATGGCTATACGGCCAGCGACTTGCGCATCCGAAAATGCGGAATTACGCCAAACAGCGTATGCGAAGGCGCCACAATTTCATAGCCCAGCTTCTGGTAAAACGCCACGGCCGACTCGCGCGAGTCCAGTATGCATTCTGTAAAACCCTGTGCGGCAGCATATTCCTCCAGATACATCATCAGCTGCTGCCCAATGCCGCGGCCGTGCCAGTTGGGGTGCACAGCCACAGCGCGCACCTGTACCTGGCCCGGCCCGGACGGATGCACGCGGGCCACCCCGATAACCGTACCGTCGTCGGCTACGGCCATGGCGTGGTGGGTGGTGGGGGCCTCATCGTCGGCGGCGCGCTCCGAGCCGGGGGGCTGCTGCCAGGGCTGGCGCAACACCTGATAGCGCAGGGCATAATAAGCAGCAAAGTCGGCGGCGGAGCGGGGCTGGCGGATGGTCATGAGTGGTTCAAATGCGAGGATTGAGCAGATTTGCCCCCAGCCATCGGGTGCAGGCAGTGGCAGAGCGGCCTGGCAAAATAACGGAAACCCTCGCTTAGCTGGGGGGCAAATTTGGGCGGACGGCCTGAAACACAACCGCGCACGAACGTTGGCAAACGCCTACCTTTGGCGCCGCCGTCACCCAGACCGCCGGACTAACGTACTGATTACTCCACTCCTCAAAACCCTACCGATGCCTTCTTTCGATATTGTTAGTAAAGTAGATCCGCAAACGCTTGAAAATGCGGTGAATACGGCCAAAAAAGAGCTTCAGACCCGCTACGACCTGCGCGACACGAAGGGCGGCATCGAGCTGGACAAAAAAGCCAATACCATACAGCTCAGCTCCGAGAACTCCATGCGCGTGAAGTCTTTGGAAGATATTCTGCTGACGCGCATCGTGAAACAAGGCCTCGACGGCACCTGCCTCGACTTCTCGGAAGAGGAGCAGGCCTCCGGAGCGCTGGTGAAGAAAACGGTGAAAGTGCGGGCCGGCATCGATAAAGACACGAGCCGCAAAATTGGCAAGCTCATCAAAGACAGCAAGCTCAAAGTAGACGTGCAAACCCAGGATGAGCAGGTGCGCGTGGCCTCCAAAAAAATCGACGAGCTGCAGCAGGTAATGGCCCTGCTGCGCGGCGCCGACCTCGGTATTCCCTTGCAATTCGTGAATATGAAAAGCTAAACACAGCTTTCAAGAATGGGGCAGATGCTGCTGGCTCAACTGGCAGCGGCATCGGCTCCATTCTTTATTTCTTTAAATCCTTGCCCTCCGTTTACTCTGCAAACCTGCGTTTGAATGTTCGATATTTCTGTTTTCTCCGATCCTAATACCTGGATTAGTCTCCTGACGCTGACCCTTATGGAGATAGTGCTGGGGATTGATAACATCATCTTCATTTCCATCATTGTCAACCGGTTGCCGGCCGAGCAGCACGGGCGCGGTCGGACGATAGGTCTCGCGATGGCCCTGCTGTTTCGCATTGGCTTGTTGCTGAGTATCAGCTGGATTGTCAGCCTGAAAGACCCCTTATTCACGCTCAACTTGCCCTTCCTAGACGCTGACCACGGTGTATCAGGGCGCGACCTGATTTTGTTCGCTGGGGGGCTTTTTCTGCTGGCTAAAAGTACCACCGAGATTCACACCAAGCTCCAGGGCGAAGAGGAAAGTCACGAAACTGGCCAGTACAGCACCTTTGCGCGAGTTATCATTCAAATCATTCTTATCGATATCGTCTTCTCCTTCGACTCTATTCTGACGGCCGTCGGCCTTGTCGATAATGTGCTGGTCATGATCATTGCCGTTATCATTGCTATGGGCATTATGCTGGCCTTTGCTAAGATCATCGGCGACTTCGTGAATAAGAATCCGACGGTAAAAATGCTGGCCTTGTCCTTCCTGATTATGATCGGTATCATGCTGGTTATGGAAGCTTTCCACCAGGAAATTCCGAAAGGCTACGTGTACTTCGCCATGTTCTTCTCCTTAGGTGTGGAAATGCTGAATCTGCGCTTGCGCAAAAAAGTGCCCCCCGTGGAGCTGCGCGATTCGCGCTTCGATTAGAGCATTCAACTCGTAAACGAACGGGGGCTGAATTCGCGGTAAAACGCGAATTCAGCCCCCGTTTGTTTGGAAGCAATAGCCTAGATGCGCAAGAGGAGATAGAGATTGATTAGGGCAAACAGACAAGCTGTTATGGCTGCATCTACGGTCCGGCGGCGTACCAGACCGGGCCAGACTCCTACCAGCGCTGCTATCCACATAAGGAAAATAAATACCAGTTGCGGCAGGCCATAGATGGTTCTCTCCCAGTTATCAATGGTATCCGCCCGCGGAGCCAGCGCGGGGCGATGCGTCATAACCTGCTGAAAAATGGCAGTTCTGGTGAGGTTAAGCAATTGGCCTTCCGTATAAGGAACCTGGCTCTGAAAGGAAGTTTGGGGCGTTTCTATTTGGTAATAACTATCAACAATAGAGCCCCGGCGACCATACACAAAGTAACGGGTTTGCGACACTACCGGCTCCTGAACAAGGGTAAAAGTCCATTGCGAATCGACGGCCAGCAGCAGGCCAAACCCAATCAGAATGCGGCAGATAAGCCGGGCCACCGGCGTGTAGCGGGCGTATTGGGCGGCATACGGGTCGCCTTTGGGGCGGCGCGGCATTACGGGTGGGGGCCACGGCCCGCGGTAAGCGGGATCGGGGTGCCGGGGAGCAGCAGGACGAGGCGCCACCGGCGGGGGCGGATTGCGCAATGCCCACAAGCGTGCATCGTACGCCTTGCGCTTGTCGGGCAAGCTCAATATTTCGTAAGCTCGGTTTATGGCCAGATAACGCTCGTGCGCGGCCGGGTCCTGGGTGCGGTCGGGGTGGGTGAGAAGTACCAGCCGCCGATACGCCTTCCGGATATCGGCCGCCGACGCTTGCTCAGATATCTCCAGCGCCTCATAGTGTGTGCTCATTCCCCAGTTGCAGTTCCTTCAGCAAGTAGGGAAGCCAGGGCAGTCACATGGTCCTGCACCCGCCGAATAGCCAGCTCCAACAGGCGCCGGTTGAGCTCAGCGCGGTTTGGGCGGTAATAAGCTAACTCACTCTGCGTAAACAAGCCCACCACCGTGCCCACCAGCAGGTAGCGCAGCTTCACGTTGCGCGTGAGCAGCTCTGCCACCACCCGCTGCTGCTCCACCACCGACGACGCGAGAAACGGAATATGGTGCTCCTGAATGAAATCGGCTACCAACAGCAGCAACAGCTCATTTTGCAGCTTCAGCACAGGCCGCAGCGTGCGGTGCAGGAAGTCGCCAACGGTGGGGCCATCAGCGGTGGGGGCAAAAAAGCCGTTTCAACCAATGGGCGCGAGGTGAGAATTGCCGCGTCGCGGTCGGCGGGAGTAAAAGCGGCAGAAGTCTGACTCATGGTTAAAAAAGCCCCCAGCGGCTTAAAAGGGAAGATATGGGTGGTAAAAGGTAATTGGCCCTGCGCTATCTGGCTGGCATGGCGCTCTGCTGCCAACGGTCGGCTTTTATTAGTTTGATTAACTCCGCCTCCAACGCTTTCAACGCCGCTGGGGCGCCGTCGTAATCCCGGATGCGCTTGCTCTTGCCCCCTTCCAATAAGTGATGTACTTGGTCGGATAGTCGAGCTTGGTAGAAACATAGCTATCCTGAAAAGCGAAGAAATTAGCCGCGTCGAACTTGGCTATGAGCTGCTTTCGCTCGGCCGCCGTCAAGCGACTCCGATATGTGCCCTGCCGGGGGCATTTTCGCCGCCTTTGTACTCCATACGGCCATCGGTGTACACCGTAATCTCATCGACGGGGCAGGGGCCCATGCAGGCAGTGCGCTCCAGCTGTATAAGCTTTTCGGTGGCCGCCTGCACCGGCCGGCAAGCGGCCAGCCAGGCAATGGTCAGTAGCAAAAGCACACCGGATAAAGTCCTGCTATAAAATAGCTTCGTCATAAAAAGAGCCCAGATTCGGCGCAAATACCGAAGCTAATAGGAGCATACTGGTAAGAAGGGATATTTTTTCGGAAAAATGAGCGCGATACTCTAAATTTAAGGATCTACAGCTTTATTGGCCGAATGTGCCGTCCGTTGATTTGTGAAAAAACTACTCTTACTCTCTTTCCTGGCATGCGGAACATTGGGCACCGCGCGCGCGCAGCAGCTGGTATCACAGGCCGAACTGGTGCTGGAATCGCGGCCCGCGAAGCCCGTGATCTGCTACGCCCGGAACGAGGACATGCACACCTATGTGGCGCCTCCGGCTCAGTTTCTGAACCGCACTGCCGGCCGCCCCACCGCCGACCGGGCCCGCATTGAGGTTACCTACATTGGCTTCCCCGCCGATGCCCGCGCGGCCTTCCAGAAGGCAGTCGATATCTGGCAGTCCTTGCTCTTTTCGCCGGTTGTTATTCGGGTAGAAGCTCGTTGGGAAGCCCTGGATGAAGGTGTGCTGGGTGCCGCCGGCGCTACCCAGATTTATCGGAACCTGCCGGGCGCGCCCAAGAGCAACATCTGGTATCCGGTAGCTTTAGCCGAGAAAATTGCCGGCCAGGAGCTCAATGGCACAAATGCCGACATCAGCGCCGAGTTCAGCAGCAACTTCGACTGGTACCTGGGTCTTGATGGGCTTCCGCCCGCCGGCAAATACGACCTGGTATCGGTGGTGCTGCACGAGCTGGGCCACGGCCTGGGCTTCGTGGCAGCTTCCAGCTACACCGATCCGCCGCCCGTAACGGGCCCCATAGCAAGTCTGAACAGCTCCGGCTTCCCTGGGTTTTCTCTACATACATCGAGAATGGTCCGGGAAACCGGCTGGCCGGCAACAGCCGGTTCCCTAGTCCTTCCCTGGCCCTCGCCGATCAGTTCACTAGCAATGATCTGTACTTCGGCAGCCCATTGGTTAACGCTGTCACGAACGGGCAGCGCGCCCGTCTGTACGCCCCGCTAAGTTTGATGGCGGCTCCAGCATTTCGCACCTGGACGAGGTTTCTTATCGTGCCGGCGACCCAAATTCCCTGATGACACCCGTCCTTGGCAGAGCCGAGGCTATTCAGAGCCCTGGCCCAATCACGCTCAAGATGTTCGACGAAATGGGCTGGTTTAATACCGCTATTCGTCACAACCCTTCCTTACGAGATACCGAAACCGCCCAGGACTTTGTGGTGCGGGCCAATGTGGTCAGCGACGGCACCATCGTGCCGGGCTCCGTGCGCCTGTACTACCGCGTTGATAATGGCACCGATGCGCCGGGCGCTACCGACACGGTGCTCCCGATGACGGCCGCCAACGGCTCTACGCAGTATACGGCCACCATTCCTAATCCCGGCCTGGGCCGTCGGGTGAGCTATTATATTTCGGCCGCCGATGTCGAAACGGCTCGCACGTACACGGCTCCTGGCGTGCTGTTGTCCACGGAAGCAACGAACACGCAGCCGCGCTACCAGTTCTTTGTTGGCCCCGACGTTGTGCCGCCGGTGCTGGTTCATCAGCCGTCCCCGTTCATCTTTGCCAGCAACCTGCCTTTAGTCCTGACGGCCCAGGCCAGTGATAACATTGGAATAGCCTCTGTAGCAGTAGAATACAGTGTGAACGGCATTGCGCGGCCCACCTTCAACCTGACGCGCCAGTCTGATAATATTACGTATCGGGGCTCCATTGCCAGCACGGCGGGCGCACCTATTGTGGCGGGCGACCTAATCGCCTACCGCCTTATCGCCCGCGATGCTTCTTCCAATGCCAACCAGACGGTGAACCCCACCACTGACGTATACCGGGTGCCGGTGGTGAGTATAAAAGCCCCCCAGGCTTCCTACGTCAATAATTTTAACGCCATAACGGCAGCTACGCCCCCGATTTCGTGGGTAATGGCTTCTCCATCGCGCAGCCAGCAGGCTTTAATGATCTGGCTATTCACTCCGCTCATCCTTACCCCGATGCCAATAATACGCTGATATATCAGCTGCTGACCCCCATTATTGTTGAGGCTGATCCGGCGAAGTCAACCCTTACCTTCGATGAAGTGGTTCTGGTAGAGCCAGGCTCAGATGGTGCTCCCTTCCCCAGCGCCGATTTCTTCGACTATGTAATAGTAGAAGGCAGCACGGATGGCGGGCAGACCTGGAATCCGGTGGCTGATGGCTACGACTCCCGCGATAAAGAGGAGTGGCTGGCCGCGTACAATAGCGCCATCAATGAAGAGCAAAACTCCACGGCTGTAGGTACGCAGGCGCTCTTTTTGCCGCGTGCCATGAACCTGCGCGACAACGGCTACTTCCTCGCCGGCGATGTGGTACGTCTGCGCTTCCGCCTTTTCGCCGATCCGGCGGCGCACGGCTGGGGCTGGGCCATCGACAACCTGCGTATTCAGGATAACACCGTCACTAGCCTGGCTTCCGAGTTGAAAAAGACCGGCGGCCTGAATGTGTACCCTAACCCAAGTGAAGGCAGATTCACGGTGCAGGCACGCTTTGCGAAGCCCACCGCCGGTTTGCAGATCATCGTGCGCAATACGCTGGGGCAGGTAGTGTTGCGTCAGTTACTGGCCGGCGCGCAAACTGAACTCAAGCAAGCCCTCGACCTGAGTGCGCTTTCGGCTGGCATGTATATGGTAAGTGTAGGCGTAGAAGGCGACGCCGCCGTGCGCAAAGTGCTGATTACGAAATAACTATTTGCCAACTGAAAAAGCGGCAGCTCCACATCGGGGCTGCCGCTTTTTTGTGATTGGGGATTAACGAACGGAATCAATCCTTTCCACACTAAATATTAAATCAGAACGTCATGCAGAGCAACGCGAAGCATCTCGCGTGTTTTGCAGGATTAGTAATCCAGTGTCAGCACGCGAGATGCTTCGCGTTGCTCTGCATGACGTTCTGATTTGTTCGTTCGGATCAAATTTTTCCATATTCATATAAGGAGGACCTATAGGTGGTATGACTAATTGCCAAAACCCATCTTCCGCATAAAATCCCAGAGCACCACGCCCGCCGCTACCGACACGTTCAGCGAGTGCTTGGTCCCGAACTGCGGAATTTCTACGGCCGCGTCGCACAGGGCTAATACTTCGTCTTCCACGCCAAACACCTCATTGCCCATTACCAGCGCATAAGGCTTCGTTGGATCAGGCTGGAAAGCACTGAGCGACTGGCTGCTATCCGTCTGCTCCACCGCAATCACCACGTAGCCCTCGGCTTGCAGCTGGCGCACTACATCGGTGGTCTGGGGGCAAATTCCCAGGCTACCGACTCCGTGCTGCCCAGGGCCGTCTTGGTGATTTCGCGGTGGGGCGGGCGCCCCGTGATGCCGCAGAGCCAGATTTTCTCTACCGCAAATGCATCGGCGGTGCGGAAGGCGGCGCCCACATTATGCAGGCTGCGCACGTTATCGAGCACGAGGGTAAGGGGGATTTTTTGCGTATTTTTGAAGTCTGCTACCGTCAGTCGGTTCAGCTCTTCCATCGAAAGTTTGCGCATAACGCAAAGGTAGGAACGCGTTCCGGCGCGCTGGCCAAGAGTGGCCCAAAAGCACAGAAACAGTTGAAAACAAAAGTTAAAAAAGGCCCAGGGCCGCGCTCCGAAGCTTACGCCGCCGTGGCGCCTACCCTCGAAACGACGCCCCTCATGCGTCAGTACTATCAGCTGAAGCAGCAGTACCCCGGTGCGCTGCTCCTGTTTCGGGTGGGCGATTTTTACGAAACCTTCGGCGAAGATGCTGTCACCACAAGCCGCATCGTGGACATTGTGCTCACCAAGCGCGGCGCTGGCACCTCTTCAGAAGTGGCGTTGGCGGGCTTTCCGCACCACTCCCTCGATACGTATTTGCCCAAGCTGGTGCGCGCCGGGCAGCGCGTAGCCATCTGCGACCAGCTCGAAGACCCCAAGCAAGCCAAGGGCCTGGTGAAGCGCGGCGTAACGGAATTGGTTACGCCGGGCGTCTCGTTCAACGATAATGTGCTGGAGCGTAAGTCCAACAACTACCTCTGCGCGGTTCATTTTGGCAAGCAGGAGGCTGGTATTTCCTTTCTCGACATCAGCACCGGCGAGTTTCTGGTGGCCCAGGGCGACGTACCGTATCTAGGCAAGCTGCTCCAGAACTTTGGCCCTGCCGAGGTGCTTTTCTGCAAAAAAAGCCGCCAGGAGTTTGAGCAGCACTTTGGCCCCGACTTCTGCCACTACGCCCTCGATGAGTGGGTATTTGGATTTGATTACGCCCACGATACGCTCACGCGCCACTTCAAAACCACTTCGCTTAAAGGTTACGGCATTGATGGCTTGCGCGAGGGTATCACGGCGGCGGGCTGCATTCTGCACTATCTGGCCGAAACCAAGCACACCAACGTGGGCCATATTGCCGGCATTGGGCGTCTGGAAGAGGATAAATACGTGTGGCTGGACCGCTTCACCGTGCGCAACCTGGAACTGGTGCAGCCTCAGCACATAGGGGGCGTGCCGCTGATTGAGATTCTGGACCAAACGGTGACGCCGATGGGCGCTCGTCTGCTGCGCAAATGGGTAGTGCTGCCGCTAAAGGAAGCCGCTCAGATTCAGCGCCGCCTTGATACGGTGGAAGCTTTGTTGGCAAATACTGATCTATTGGGGGAAATAACCCAGCACCTGCGCCAGATAAATGACCTGGAACGCCTGATTTCGAAGGTTGCCGTGCGCCGTATTAACCCGCGGGAGCTGCTGCAATTGAGTCGGGCGCTGGAGGCTATTGGCCCCATTCGGACAGTGCTGGCGGGCTCTGGCATCCGCGCCTTGCAGAAGCTGGCCGATCAGCTCAACCCTTGCGAAACTCTCTGCACCGACATCACTACCAAAATCCGCCCCGATGCGCCCGTGCTGACCAACCAGGGAGGCGTGCTCAACGATGGCATTGACAAGGAGCTGGACGAGCTGCGCAGCATCGCCTTTTCGGGCAAGGATTATTTGCTGCAATTGCAGCAGCGCGAGCAGCAGAATACGGGTATTTCTTCCCTGAAAGTAGCTTACAACAAGGTGTTTGGCTATTATCTGGAAGTGTCTAATGCCCACAAGAATAAGGTGCCAACCACCTGGATTCGTAAGCAGACACTGGTAAATGCTGAGCGCTACATTACGGAGGAGCTAAAGACCTACGAGGAGAAGATTCTGCACGCCGAGGACCGCCTGTTCGTAATTGAGCAGAACATCTACAACGAACTGGTGCAAGCCGCCGCCGACTATGTGCCGCAGATTCAGCAGAACGCCCGTGCGATTGGCGTGCTCGACTGTCTGGCCTCGTTTGCAGCCACGGCTCGTCAGTACAACTATGTAAAGCCGACGGTGAATGACGGCAGTCTGCTCGATATTCGTCAGGGCCGCCACCCCGTTATTGAGCGACAATTGCCGCCCGGCGAAGCTTACATTCCAAACGACATCTGCCTAGACCAGGACGACCAGCAGATTGTGGTCATCACGGGTCCTAACATGGCGGGCAAATCGGCGCTACTTCGCCAGACGGCTCTTATTGTGCTGCTGGCCCAAATCGGCTCTTTTGTACCCGCCGATGCTGCTACCATCGGCGTTATTGACAAGATTTTTACCCGTGTAGGTGCCTCCGATAACCTGAGTAAGGGCGAAAGCACCTTCATGGTAGAGATGACTGAAACGGCCAGCATCCTGAATAACCTCTCCGACCGCAGCCTCGTGCTGATGGACGAAATTGGGCGCGGCACCAGCACCTATGACGGTATCAGCATTGCCTGGGCCATTGTGGAGCATTTGCACAACAGCCTAAAAGCGCGGGCCAAAACGCTATTTGCCACCCACTACCACGAGCTAAACCAGCTGGCCGATGATTGCCCTCGCGTGCGCAACTACAACGTGGCCGTGAAGGAAGCCGACGGGCGCATTCTGTTTATGCGCAAGCTGGTGGCCGGCGGTTCAGAGCATAGCTTCGGTATTCATGTGGCGCGAATGGCGGGTATGCCCACTTCGGTGGTGCTGCGGGCCAACGAAATCATGCATCACCTGGAGCAGGAGCGGGCTCATGCCGGCGACGCCGAGACCGACGCGCCCACCGAGTTTGATGAGTTGCTGGCAGGCCTGGAACCCGATGAGCAAGGTGGCAAAGTACTGCCCTTAAATGGCCAAGCGCCCGAAAAAGCCCCCCAGCGCGGTCCGCGGGCCCAGCCGGTGGCGGCCGTAGCTACAGCCCCGCGTCCGAGCCTGCAACTAAGTATGTTCGAGCCCGCCGACCCGGCGTTGGAGCGCGTGCGCGACCTTATTCAACAGCTTGATGTGAATACACTCACGCCCATCGAAGCGCTGCTAAAGCTGAACGAGTTGAAGCTGGCGCTGGGGGGCAAATAAGGAAAGCCATTTAAAGTTGCGCAAGCCAAAGAGCAGAACCAGGTAGTAAAAAAAGTGCCTGAGAATGAGGGCGAAGCAACTTTTTGCGAGATAAATCAAGAAAAATGTGGCTTCACCTCTTGACAAAAGCGAAATACATTGTACTTTTGTCGCACCATTCGCTGCTTCGGCGGCGTATCTCAAGCGAGAGTAGCTCAGTTGGTAGAGCGCGACCTTGCCAAGGTCGAGGTCGCGAGTTCGAACCTCGTCTCCCGCTCCAGATGAAAAAAGGACGTTGCTATTCAGCAGCGTCCTTTTTCTTTTTTAGCTTGTTCAATACGCTTATTGATGAAAAGGCAGACATTAATTTAGATCGTTAAATAAGTGTCTACCTTTATGAGGATGTTGCTATCTTTGTGCAGATAGTTTTGCATGAGAAGAAAAATATCGGACGAGGAGTTTAGCAAAGCTGTAGCTCAGAGCTTATCGATTGCACAGATAATTGTGCGATTAGGGCTAGTGCCAGCGGGGGGTAATTATAAGACGGTGCAAACGCGTATCACCAAATTGACCCTTGACACAAGCCACTTTACGGGTAAAGGTTGGAATGTGGGAGAACGGTATCAATCTTTTTCAAAAAGCTTTTCGTGGGAGAATGTGCTCATCCAAAATTCTAAGTACACGTCGAGTAACCGCTTGAAATACCGTCTGCTAAGTACAGGTCTTAAGCTTCATCAATGTGAGCAATGTATGTTAAGTCAGTGGCTAGAACAACCCATCCCATTGGAACTACATCACGTGAATGGCGTAAATAATGATCATAGAATTGAGAATTTACAGTTATTGTGCCCAAATTGCCACGCTCAAACCCCAACCTACCGGGGTAAGAACCAAGCAAGAGCCGGAGTGGTGGAATAGGTAGACACGCAGCACTTAAAATGCTGTTTCCTTTGGAAGTACGGGTTCGATTCCCGTCTCTGGTACTTTAAAAGCCTTCTGCCAACTGTGCAGGGGGCTTTTTTTGCTTAATGCCAAAATCAGTGCGTTCAATTGCGCCGGGCAGCGTACCTTACTTTGTATGATTATTGCCGGAGGACCTACTTGTGCCTAAAGGCTGTTGCTCTGCTTGTATGACCCTAGATTCAGTTGATTATCAAGCCTTATTTGAAACGTTGCCAGGTAGCTATCTGGCTTGTAGCCCCGAGTTGGTTATTGTAGCGGTTTCGGCTGGACTGGAAGTAGCAACTGGAAGAGCAAAGGAGCAGTTGCTGGGCAAACCATTAAAAGAAGCTTTGCCCGAGGAAGGCGGGGCACGGCGAAGCCTGTATGCGTCACTACGCCACGTACTGGAGCATTCTACGGCGCATGAGCAGACCCTAGCTTCGAATCCAGTAGCCGTAGATACTGGCGACTCGACGAGTATAAAGAGAAATTGGCACAGCCGAGCATGGCCGGTGCTGGGGGCGGGGGGCAAAATTCGTTATGTTTTGTATAGTGTGGAGGCTGTGCCAGTGCCTGCTGCGCGCGTTGCTACGGGTCAAACGGTACAGTGGAAAGCTGCCGACACGAATGAAGCTCCGGCGGGCCAGCCTCGTCAGCAGCTAATAGCGGCCGACCAACAGCTCCAGCAGATCTTACGGCAGGTGCCAGCCCAGATAGCGACTCTGTTAGGCCCTGATCATGTATATGGCTTTATCAATGAGCAAGCCCAGCAATTGTTGGGCGAAGCGGCAGCGCTTGGTGTGCCCGCTGCCATAGCTCGCCCTTCGCTGGTAGATACGGGCTATATCCGTCTGGTAGACCAGGTTTATCAGACGGGAGTACCGTTTGAGCTGAGCGAAATGCCTACCAAGCAGCCTGACACGGCAATCAACTCCCCCGGCGAAACGCTGTATTTTGATGGCGTGCTGCGACCCCTGACCGATGAGCAAGGGCAAACGCAGGGAGTGCTGGTGTTTGGAATAGATGTAACCGAGCGGGTTCGGGCCAAGCAACGCGCCGCTGAACTGCTAGAAGAAGTACGCCTGCAGGACCAGCAGTTTCAGCAAGTAATGGAAGCCCTGCCTCAAATGGCGTGGGTAGCGCGACCTGACGGGGGCGTCACGTATTACAACAAACGCTGGTACGACTTTACGGGGAGCAATTTTGAGGAGATGCAGGAATGGGGCTGGGAAGGGTTTGTTCACCCCGACGACCTGGCGACCACTGTACAGCGCTGGCAGACGGCTATAAGCCAAGGAACAGTGTTTGAAACCGAGCACCGCTGGCGCGATCAGCAAGGCAGCTACCGCTGGTTTCTGGCCCGCGGCGAAGCAATTCGGGCTGCTAATGGCAGCATTCTGCGTTGGGTAGGAACCAATACCGACATTGATGAGCAAAAGCGCTTTCAGCAACAGCTAGCGGCAAAAGACGAACAGCTGCGCCAGATTCTGCGCCAAAGCCCAGCCCTGATTGCCACGCTGGAAGGCCCTGACCATCGCTATGCTTTCACCAATCCGGGGTATGACCTATTGGTGGGCTACCGGGCCCAGGTGGGAAAGCCGGTGGCTGAATGCCTGCCGGAACTGGTAGAACAAGGCATTATCGACAAACTCGATAGCGTTTACCAAACGGGTGAGTCAGTCGCTAATCTCCAAACCTACCTTGAACTGGTAGACCCGGTGAGTGGAACGCGACATCCCATTTACATTGATATTACTTACCAAGCTCTACGTGATGCTGGGGGCAAATTCAGGGAGTTTTGGCCTTTATCGTGGAAGTAACGGAGCAAGTACTCGCTCGCCAGCGCACCCAGGCCCTGATGGAGGAAGTGCAGGCGGGCTCTTTACAGCTAGCTCAACAGCGCGAAACATTTTACCGGCTTTTTCAGCAAACCCCGGCCAGCATAGCTATTCTGCGCGGCCCTGAGCACCGCTTCGACTACTTGAATCCTCGGTATCAAGCACTGTTTCTCGATCGGGAACTGCTGGGCCAACCGATGTCGGAGGCGCTGCCCGAAACAGTGGAGCAGGGTTTTGTGGAATTGCTTGATCGGGTGTACCGCACGGGCGAAACCTTCTTTGGCAATGAACTGCCGCTTCGGATAAATAGCACATCTGCTGACGGCTCCAAATACTTGTATTTCAACTTCACGTATCAGGCTTTACAGGAAAATGGCCTTACGGTGGGCGTGGCCATTTTTGCCTACGACGTAACCGAGCAAGTAAAAGCGCGCCGGCAAACCCAGGTGCTGCAAGCCAAAATGGGTCGGCGCGACCGGGAACTGCGGATGATGGCCGAGAGCTTGCCGCTCGTCACTTTCGTGACTGAAACCGACGGCCGACTGAGCTACATAAGCCCGCAATGGTACCAGTATACAGGCAAGGCTTCTGACTCAGGTTTTCAGGATACCTGGACTGATACAGTTCACCCTAACGACCTGGAGGCGCTGCAAAAACAGGTCCTCGACGCTACCAATAGCCTACGACCCTGGCGCTGCGAGTTTCGCTTGCTTCGGCATGATGGACAATACCGCTGGCATCTGGGCCAAGGCGTGCCCGATCTGGATGTGACCACGGGGCAGCCACGGCGCTGGTTTGGCTCGAGTACGGACATTCACGAACTCCGCGACCTGCAGGAACAGTTGGTACTAAAGGACCAGCAGCTACAGCAGATTCTAAGTGAGGTGCCGGCTTACATTGCCACCGTAACGGGCCCCGAACACCGCTATGCCTTTGTCAACCCTGGCTATAATTCCCTCATGGGTGGGCGCATAAAACTAGGCTGGCGAATAGCCGACTTGCTGCCGGAGCTGGTAGAGCAAGGTTTCGTGTCGCTGCTGGATGAAGTATATACTTCTAAAAAGCCCTACGTAGGTCGCGAAACCCCCATTCAACTTCTCGATCCTGAAACTGGCAGCAGCCGGGAGTACTACCTGGATTTTGTGTACCAACCGCTGTATGATGCGCAAGGTCAGACCCAAGGCATTCTGGGTTTTGGCATCGATGTAACGGAGCAGGTACGCGCCCGCCAACAAACCACGGCGCTGCAAGCCGAGCTGCGAGGCCGCGACGAGCAGTTCCGCTTCCTGGCCGAGAGTATTCCCCAGATTGTATGGACGGCGGCGGCCGACGGAGAAGTAGACTACTTCAATCAGCAATTGTGGGATGCCACAGGCTTTCATCCAAGCGAAAGCCTGGGCGCGGTAGCGTGGCTGAAACTTATTCATCCGGACGACCAGCAACGCTCCCAGGCAGCTTGGGAGGAAGCGGCCCGCACGGGGGCAAATATGAGATTGAGTACCGATTTGTGTCGCGCCTGGGAGGCTACCGCTGGTTTTTGGGGCGGGCCGAGCCTCTGCGCAACACGGCGGGCGAGGTAATAAAGTGGTTTGGCTCGTGCACGGATATCGACGATGTAAAACACGCCCAACAGCACCTACAAATGCAAAATGCCCAGCTGATTCGTATCAATCAGGACCTGGACAACTTCGTGTATACCGCTTCGCACGACCTCCGGCAGCCCATTTACAATATGGCAGGCATTTTTGAGGAGCTGACCCGCACCACGCATTTCAATGACCCCGACACGGCCGAGTTGATCGCCATGTTTGAGGAAGCCCTGCAACGCATTTATGGCACCATTCAGGACCTGGCCGACTTGGTGCAGGTGCAGCGCCGCCACGAGCAGGTTCCCGCCGAGCCAGTAGATGTTAAGTCGCTCGCGCAGTCGGTTATTCGTAGTATGCAGGAGCAGGTAGAGGAAGTGGGGGGCAAATTTGAGCTGGATACCACTGCCGTGCCCACGCTGTGGTTTGTGCGCAGCAACCTGCAAAGCGTGCTCTATAATCTGCTCAGCAATGCGCTGAAGTACGCCATGCCCGGCCGGCCGCCCTATATCCGGGTGCGCACCGATTTGGTCGACGGCGTACCCGTTCTCACCGTTACCGACAACGGATTGGGGATTGATATGGCCCGCCACGGCGCGGAGCTGTTTCAAATGTTCCGCCGCTTCCACGACCACGTAGCGGGATCCGGCATGGGGTTGCACCTCGTCAACCGGATTATTCAGCAGGCTGGCGGCCACGTGGAAGTGGAAAGCACCGTGGGCGAGGGCACCACGTTCCGGGTATATTTCAGCCCCCAACAACAGTTGCGCAGCGCCAAATAGGCAAGGAGCTTGAGAGAAAATATGGTCATAAACAGACTAAGGCGGCAAAACCGGAGTTTTAATCTGCTCCCGGCTGCAAAATGCGCCGGCTGCTAAGCCGCGTAATCACTACTTTTAAGCCTTTCCTCCTCGCCCTCCCCTATGGCCGCTCCCGATTCCCCGCCTACGCCGCCGATCAGCTCGCTTATTACCAGGACAAAATCAAGCAGGTATTTGCCGAAGTAGGCAAAGTGGTGGTGGGCCAGCAGTACATGGTCAATCGGCTGTTGATTGGGCTGTTTACTGGGGGGCATATATTGCTGGAAGGCGTGCCGGGGCTAGCCAAGACACTGACTATCAGTACACTTTCTAAAGTGTTGCACCTGCACTTTCAGCGCGTGCAGTTCACGCCCGACTTGCTGCCTTCCGACCTGGTAGGCACCATGATTTACAATCAGAATCAGTCGGAGTTTCAAGTAAAGAAAGGACCCATTTTCGCCAACCTCGTACTGGCCGACGAAGTGAACCGCTCACCGGCCAAAGTACAGAGCGCCCTGCTCGAAGCCATGCAGGAAAGACAGGTCACCATCGGCGAAACCACTTACCCGCTTGATTTGCCTTTTCTGGTATTGGCTACCCAAAACCCAGTAGAGCAGGAAGGTACGTATCCATTGCCCGAAGCCCAGGTCGACCGCTTTATGATGAAAGTGTATGTCGATTACCTGAAGAAAGCCGATGAATTGGAAGTGATGCGACGCATGGCCAACCTCAGTTACGTGGGCGATGTCAGCCCGGTGCTTACCAAGGAAGACGTGTTTGGCGTGCGTGGCCTGATCAATCAGGTTCAGATTTCGGAAACCCTGGAGAAGTACATTGTGGAACTAGTATTTGCCACACGTAAGCCCGCCGAGTACGATTTGGCCGAGTTTGCACAGTACGTGCAGTTTGGGGTAAGCCCTCGGGCCAGCATTGCCCTGCACCGCGCCGCCAAAGCCGTGGCCTTCTTCGACAGCCGCGACTATGTATTGCCCGAAGACATCAAAGAAGTAGCCACCGACGTGCTCAACCACCGCATTCTGCTCAACTACGAAGCCGAGGCCGATGGCATCCGCACGCAGGATTTGATTGAGGCCATTCTGAAAAAAGTGCCGATCAGCTAGTTTCACGCCTAAAACCTGCCCTGCCACACTGTGTCTCGCCTTACCAAAACCCTGCGGGCGCTGGGTAGCCTTGTGCGAAATCCGTGGTTGCTCAATCACGTGGTGGCTGCTGACGAAGCAGCATGGCAGCGCCAGGCATTGGCCAGTGCTGCTGGCCGCCACTGCCTGACGGCGCACGGGTTGCCGGCGGTAGCTCTCACGTCATTTTTGCCCCCCAGCGGCGATACGGTGCAGCCGTTTGCCTTTCGCGAGGGTGGCTCGCTGCCCACCGACCTGGCCTTGCTGCGTGGTCTGGCGCGTTCTATGGCGGATTGTCGCTACTTCGAAATAGGGACGTGGCGGGGCGAAAGCGCTGCAAATGTGGCGCAGGTGGCCAAGTCAGTTCATACGCTCAACCTATCAGCAGCCGAAATGCGGGCTATGGGTTTGCCTGCGCGCTACGCCGAGCTACACGGGTTTTTCTCGAAAGACTTAGCCAATGTGCAGCACCTCTACGGCAACTCCGCCAGCTTTGACTTAGTGGGGATAGGCCAGACATTTGATTTGATTTTTATCGACGGCGACCATCATTACGAAGCAGTACGCACGGATACGCGCCGCGTGTTTGAGCACTTAGTCCATCCCCACACGATAGTCGTGTGGCACGATGCGGCGCGCCAACCGGGGCAGCCGCGCTGGGAGGTACTGGCTGGCATCCTGGCTGGGTTGCCCGCCGCCGCTAGGGGGCAATTAGTGCAAGTAGCGAATACGCTTTGCGCCATGTACCTGCCCGAACCGCTGCTTGCTTCTGCCCCCGATCATCTGGCGGATCCAGTGCCCGCGTTTTCGGTACATATTCAGCCGCACTAACTCGGTGAAGAAAGCCTGATGGCGCTTAATGAGCTGACGAAAGACCTATTTAACGGCTACTTCTCTTGTGGGCTCAACTTTGCTTCTCTGAAGGCGCAGCAGCTGAATAAGGTAGTGCAGCTCAGCTTTTCCGGGCAATAACTCGCTTAGAGGTAAACCGTTGGCATTTCGGAAAGTACGCAGTAGATACGCGGTCGAGAAGAGGTAGGACAAGGTCGCTGCCGTGGCTGCTCCCTCAATTCCCCACTGAGATATCAGTAGCCAGCACCCCGGAACCGTGACAAAAAGCCCCCCCATGGCTGCCGCCGTATTGACCTGATAGCGTCCTAATCCGGCAAAGTAAGAGTTGAGAATAATGCTGACCGCCATGGCTACTACTCCCGGAGCCAGCAGCAGGATAACGGGCCGCGCTTCCCCAAAGTCAGCCCCGAATACGGCGGCCAGCACGCTAGCCGGCAGCAGGCATAGCGCCAGCACAATAACCGTGGTGCTGAGCAGTGTGAGGCGAATGCCGCGCAGGGTAGGAGCCAGTTGGGAGCGTTTATCAGTGGCATAAATCAGGTCGACGTATTGGCTTTGCGAAGCGCTGCGCGCAATCACCCAAACGGCCTCCGTCAGGGCTACGCCCACCGACAATACGCCGACGGAATGGGTATCGGCATAGTAGGCTACAAAGTAATAGCTGAGGCGGAAGTTGATGAAGGACAATATGTTAGACAAATGAGCAGCGCGGCTGTGACGGGCCAGCTCGCGGGCCGAAGCGCGTAGCCGACGGCTCATCTGCCAACGGTCGGCCAGGCGGTAGAGAAGCGTCAGGCTCAACAGAAAAGGAATGCCTTGGGCGATGTAAGCGGCGTAGTAATACACCTCCACTGCGTGCCAGCGCCCCAGCGTAAAAGCCAGCAGGAGCAAGCCACCTTGCAAGCCAGTAGCTAAAAGCAGCAGCGAATTATAGGTGCGCTCCTGCCGCCGCCCCAGCAATAGCCCGGCGTTTATCAGAAAAAAGGCTTGCAGCAGACATATGCCCCACAGATGTCCCGCGTAGCTGAAGGGCACTGCCCGCCACACCCAAATACCCGCCGCGCCCGCCGTACACACTAATCCTGCCCATATATAAGCCGGTATCAGCAGGTTCCAGACGTTGCGGCGTGGCGCCAGATAGATAAGCGAAACGCCGCCCACCAGCCCGATAAACAGCAAAAGCAAGGCACAATCCGTCACGAAAAGGCTGATGGCGCCGCGGCCTGCCGCACCTAAGTAGCGTGCCGTGAGCCACACAATGCCGAAGCTGCCTCCGGCCGTAGCCAGCCGCGTGACCATATTTTGAAAAACCCGCTTCAGCATGAGACAAGCGCTGAATGAGGGCTGATTTGTGCCGGAATTTGCCCCCCAGCGGACCGCAGTATGCTGGCGTAAAGAGCTGCAAACTGGCTGCCCACCCGCGCCGGACTACAGCGAAGCCCGGCATCACGGCGGAGCTGATCGGGCTCAAAAGTTGCGCTGCCACTTAGGACCGCCGAAAGGGCCGCCGCCAGCTCGGCTTCGTTATCGGGGGCTACGAGGAGACCAAAGTGGCCCACTGGCTCAAATAGCTCCGGCACCCCGCCCGTATGCGTGGCCACCACGGGGCAAGCACAGGCCCGGGCCTCCAGCAGTACGCAGCCAAAGGTTTCGGCCCGGCTAAAGGAAACCAGCGCCGTGGCGCGTTGCATTTCGGCGGCTACGGCGGCGTGCGAAAGTTTGCCCAGGAAAGTGACCGTACGATCGGAGAGCAAGCCTAGCTCCTGGGCCGCGTGCCGTATGCGAACCTCATCGGGGCCGTAACCAGCCAGGCGCAGACGCAGATCGGGCCACGCCGGACGTAAGCCAGCCACCACCCGCAGGATGCCGGTCAGGTTTTTAACGTCTTCGTGAAAAGCGGCTACGTGCAAAAGCGTCTGGGGAGCGCGCAAAGCGTCTGGGGGGCAAAAAAGGTCCGTATCGACCACGTTGGCAATAACTACGCTTATGTCATTTCTGAATCCCAGGTCCTGCATAGCTCTTTGCAGCGCCTTCGATACGGTATGCCGCGCCGCCGCGCAGCGCACAACCACGCGCGTGAGCTGCCGCCGAAGCCAGCCAATAGTATGAGCCCGAAATGGCAGATACAGCGTCCAGTGTTCGGTAATAATATAAGGAACTCCGTGGCGCCAGCGCCACCACAGCGCAGCAAGTCCCGTGCGCAGCAGCACATGCACATGCATCAGGTCAGGATTTGCCCCCCAGCGCTGGGTTGCCTGCTTGTAGCCTTGCCCCACGCACCAATAGTAGAGCAGCAGCTTCAGCAGCTTATCGAGCATTGGCAACCCGCTGGGCCGCGCCCGATAATAGTAGCGCAGAACAGGTACCGGGCCATCCATAGATTCTTCGCACTCGGTAAGGGCGGCTAATGGGCCGCCGGCTACCGTCGCGAATACGACCGCCACGTCTGCGTGGGGCGCAATAGCTGCCACGTGGCGCGCCACGAAGTCACCATCCTGGTCATCGTAGCGGTTGGGGTACCACTTGGGCAGCATAAGTACGCGCGGCTTCATACTGGCTAAGCTAAGCACTATTTATCGGCCTGCTAACCCATAAAAAAAGAAGCCCCTTGCGGAGCCTCTTTTTCATGAATAGTATATCAGATAAAGATAGATGATAAGCTTAGTAATCAGTGTTTTGGGGGTCGAAGTTAGTCCAGCCGGCCATCCAGTTATCAGCCGAGTTGCCGGAGCCGGAGAATGCGCCGATGTAATCTACTTTGGTGAAAAAGGGATCTGAAACCTTGGCATCCGTGAAGTTGGCGGGCGCGGCCGGAGCCGTGGCGGGGCTCACCGTCACGATCGGGGATGCCGTGCGGGGCAGGAAGCTGGGCGCCGTCAGGTTGAAAGGATTCAACAGTTGCACGTTGTCGGCGGTGGTGTAGCGACGGTTACCGCTGGCTTTCAACCACGTAAGCGGGCCAACAGCCGAGCCCCAGGCCGCCGAGTCGGAGCTCATGGTATTGTTGGGCGTCAGGTTGCTTGGCCCACCCGATGGACCTACGTAAATAATGTCGCGCTGCCCCCGCACGGAGTTGGAGTTGGTCAGCGAGCCAGCCACAATGTTATTCTTGAATACCAGCTCATTGGCCGCAATACGAGCCGCCGTTACGCCATTATCGATCAGCACTCCGGTTGGGTAACCGACGATAACCGAGTTGAGAATGCTGGTAGAAGTATTGCGACGTAAATGAGCGCCAGCCGTGTATTGGTTGCTGATATTGGCCTGGGGCGAAGGGTTCAGCAAAGGCCCAATGGCCGTAATGTTGGAGAAAACCGGTGCTGTGCGCGGCAGGTTATTGGATGAGTTGCCGTCGTTATCGGATTCAAATGCCTTGGAGCCTGACTGGTCGGCTTGGAGCGGATCGCGCAGGGAGACCCCAAACTGCACTTTGCCCGTGAAACCAAAGTCGGTGTCAAAATCGTCATCGAAAGCCCGGTGCGATACCAAATATTTAGCATTCACAGCCCCACCGTACCATTCAAATGAGTCGTCGCCATTATAGCTGACCTGAATATGGTCGATAGTAGTGCCGCTGCCCACGCCGGCCAGCGTAAGGCCGTTTACTTCATTGTTGGGCGAGAAAGCGATGCCACTAAACTCAATGCGCACATACTGGAGCGTACCGGAGTTGTCGGCCTTCAGCGGAGAGTTAGGATCGGTAACATTGACGGTACCATACCTGGTCGTTGGTCCGCCCTCAATAACTGGGCGGTCTGTGGGGTTCACAGGCGCATTGCCGGCAATAATAACTCCTCCCCAGTCGCCATAATTACGTGCGCCTTTGGGCTGGTTTGAGGTGAATACAATCGGCTTCGCAACTGTTCCTTTCGCTTCAATTTTGGCCCCCGGCTCAATAATTAGAGCACCTTTGGTATCCTTGTCACCTTTGATGATGGTGCCGGGTTCAATGGTGAGTGTGGCGCCGCTGCGTACATACACAAACCCTTTGAGTAGATATTTATTCGCCGCCGTCCAGGTGGTGTTGGTAGTGATTTCGCCCTGCACATCCACCGACTGGCCAGTGGGTGGGGTAGTGACGGGGGGCGTAGTGCCACCCGTGGGGGGCGGATTTGGGGCTGGCGTCGTGTTTTCCTTCTCGCAGGCTGCCAGAGTCAGCATCAGTGCTGCCGAGCAGGCTAGCGGGGTGATGCGAAGTAGCTTTTTCTTACTCATACAAAAGGTGAAGTGTTGACTAATGGGAGTTAGATAAAGCAATTGGAAGCTAGGGGAGGGGAGTGCGGGGCGCTTTACCATCGAGGGTGAAGCGCATGCCCACGGTGTAGTAAGCGCCACGACGGTAGCTGCTCAGCGAAGGATCGGTGTCTACCTCGTACTTCTTGTCGCGGTTGAAGTCCTGGAGCAGGTTCACGCGCTGGTTGAACACGTCCTGAATACCGGCATTCAGCGACCAGTTTTTGGAAATCGACTTGGTGAGCGTCAGGTCCACGGTGTGGCGCGGCATCTCCACTACGTCGGGGTATTGGTCGCTGCCGGCAAACAGGATGCGGGGGCCAAATACGTTGTAGAGAGCGGCCATCTGCCAGGTATTATCGGGCGTCTGGTAGTACAGGCCCGTATTCACCACGTAAGGCGACTGACCTTGCAGCGCGCGGTTGCGGTCCCAGGCCACCACATCCGAGCCCAGCTTCACCTCGCTTTTAATCAGCGACGCGTTGAACACGGCCGTCAGATTGGCGAAAGCTTGCGTGTTGAAGGCCTCGTCCAGGAAGTTCAGGTTCTTCTTGATGTCCAGCTCCAGGCCGTAGGCATAAGCACTCGGCGCATTGGCAAAAGAGTAAGCCAGGTTGGACGTGGCGACTACAATGTTCTCAATCGGGTTGCGGAAGTTCTTATAAAAGGCCCCCACGTGAATCAGCTCGCCCTCGGAAGGATAAAACTCATAGCGCAAGTCCACGTTGTCGATGGTGGCAACCTTCAGCGGGCTTTCGGGGCTCAGATACAGCGACCCGTAGTTGAGGACGTTGAAGTCGAAATCGTAGTAGAAGAACGGCGCCGACTCGCGGAACTCCGGCCGGTTTAGACTCCGGCCGTAAGACGTGCGCACCAGGCTGGTTTCCGAAAAATTATAGCTCAGATTAGCCGAAGGCAACAGGAAGTTGGTCGTGTAGTTCTGGTTTACCGGCTGCCCGTTCAGGCCGGTTTCTATTTTCTGCACGTTGCGCTCAAACCTCGCTCCGGTCAGCAGCTTGATCTTAGGCGTCACCGGCACATTCACCGATAAGTAGCCCGCCTCCAGCTCATTGCTTGCACCATACTGATAGGTGGAGTTGATGTCTTCATCAACCCTGAAACCGCCTGAGGCGATGTTCTGGGGGGCAAATATGTTCCCGATGTTCTGGTTGCGGATGGTCTGATCGGTGGCCGTGCTGTTGAGCGAGTAGCCGAAAGCCCGCGCCTCAAAGTTTCGGTCGCGATACTCGATGTAGGTGCCCGCGCCCAGCTCTACTTCCCGCTCACCCACCGTGAGCTTGTGCTTGCCGTTAACGTTAACGGTGTAAATGTCCTCGTTCAGCTTCTGGAACAGGCGGCCGGCATTGTTCACGTCTACCTGACCAGCGGCCGGCGTCAGCACCGTTTCGACCGGCTCTCTTCCTTCTGCATTCCCTGCCGGCTGCACGGAGTATGCTACCCGGCGCAGATCGGGCTCGTTGCGGCTGGAGTACCCGTAGCCGCCCACCCATTCGAGGCTGGTTTTTTCGTCGTTGAAGCTATGCGTGCCTGCCAGCTGGCCCGTGTAGGTAGTGCGGCCCTGGTAGCCCATCGCGTAGCTTTTGCGCACCTGCGTACCCTCATTATCGTAGCCGTCGCGGGTGGTAAGCTGGTTGCGGCCAAACTGGTTGAAGAGGTTGCGAAACTCCAGCTTGTCGCCATTATCAAGCATTAAGCTAAAGTTTTGGACGGCTCCCAAGCGCACGTTGTTGGTCGACTGATCATCGCGCAAACGGTCCGTGCGCTCTCCACTGGCATCGTACACATTGCGGTCGATGCTGTAGTTGGTGAAGGTATTGGTGTAGTTCAGCGAGGAAATGCTACCGATTTCCAAACCACCTATGTTAATCTGATCCAGATACGAGGCGTTGAAGCGCACATCAGGCATCGCCTGGGTTTTGAAGATAGGGAAGGTATTGTCCAGCTGCTTCGCATAGAAGTCGCGCTCGTACTGCTGATAAGCCGAACCCAGCACCGGAAAGCCCCCCGGCAGCTCCCGCTGCCAGGCGCCAAAGCCCAGCCAGTCGGTGTTGCTGCCTTTGTCGGTATAAAAGGTATTGCCGGTAGTGCCATTGCGGTAGCCGCCGGAGTAGTTTACCGTCAGCAAGCGCTCGTTCAGCACTGGCTTGCGCAGGTACACTTTCACCAAGCCGCCGGCAAAATCACCGGGCAATTCGGGTGAAGGGTCTTTAAACACGAGCACTCTATCGAGCAGCGCACTAGGTACGATATCGAAAGAGAATGATTTCTTGTCCGTCTCGGAGCTAGGCGCGGTTACATCATTCAGCCAAACTGAGTTATAGCGCTCACTCAAGCCTCGCACCTGGATAAAGCGGTTATCAATGATGGTGACACCCGGAATGCGGCGCACCACTTCGGCGGCGTCCCGATCCTGCGTTTTTACGATTTGCTCCGATGATATGCCGCTCACTACCTGCGTGGCTTCCCGGATTTCAGAAATAACGGATACCTCCGTATTGGTGCGCCGCACGCCTCGCACAACTACTTCACCGAGCTGCTTGGTATCCTCTTCCAAGGTCGAGTTTACCGTTGCCGTTTCGCCCGCTTTTACTACCACCTGCGGTATTTCGCGGTTTTTGTAGGAAACGGACGTGATAATGACTGTGTAAGTACCAGCCGGAACATTGGAGAGAATGAAGCTGCCATCTACATTGGTTTGCTCGGCCAGCGTGGTGCCCGCCAGCCGGACTGTTCCGCCAATAACCCCTTCCTGGGTAGTAGCGTCCTTAATAGTACCTTTTAGAATACCGTTTTGGGCCAACCCTACAGTAAGGGTAAAAACGGTTAGAAACAGGGCTAGAAAAGCCTTTTTTGAGCAGATGTTTCCCATATCGAGTACAAAAGTACCGGGGGGCTATTAGCTCAATATTTCCTGGGTGTTATGTAATCGTTAACCACCTAGCCACCACTCCTATTTCATTCGGAAAGCCGTTTTTACCACTCATTATTATTTATGATCGGTAGTGTGTCAACCTAATAAGTGCTTTTCTTTTTAAAGTATAACTCAGAAAAACAAGGAATTAGCTGTGTAAGCTGGACGCTGCTGGTCAGTTAGGCATCAATAGTGAGTTCTTTACATTTGTAGAGGTTCACTTCTTTTCCTGACTCGCTTTTTATGCTTCAATCCATGACCGGTTACGGTATCGCGCACCGCGAAACTGACCGTTACTCAGCCACTGTTGAAATCAAATCGCTCAACTCCAAAACTCTGGATCTGAGCCTGCGCCTACCTCGCTTTCTGCAGGATCGGGAATTAGAAATCCGAAATCTGGTAACCAAAAGTCTGGTGCGAGGCAAAGTGAATCTGAACTTCGATTTTACGCGTCCTACTGCTGCCCGCACCACATCTAATGTAAGTCGGCCAGCCTTGATGGCGGCATTTGAAGAGCTGAAAACCGTGGCTCATGAAGTAGGCATTAACCCTGGTGAAGAGACGCTGCTGGCAGCTCTACGTTTCCCCGGCGTAATACTGTCGGCTAGTGAGATGCAGGCTGAGCCAGAGGAGGAAGTTGCCTGGGAAGAATTGTTGCCCTTAGTGCATGAGGCACTGGAGCATCTAAATCATTTTCGCCACAATGAAGGGCAGGCACTGACTATCGAAATCGTCAGTTACGTCGACCGTATCCGCATCCTGCTAGCCGACATAGACCGGCACGATCCTACCCGCATCGAAAACGTGCGCCTGCGCTTGCAAGCTCATCTTGGCGAGTTGACTAAGCATGAGCAGTTTAATGCCATCCGCTTTGAGCAGGAGATACTCCATTATATAGAGAAGCTGGATATCGCTGAAGAGAAAGTGCGTCTCATCAGCCACCTGCATTACTTCACCGAAACAGTTTACTTGCCCGAACTCAGCGGTAAGAAGCTGGCATTTATTGCCCAGGAAATGGGTCGGGAAATAAACACGATCGGCTCCAAGGCCAATGACTCAACAGTGCAGCATCTGGTGGTCAGCATGAAGGAAGAGCTTGAAAAAATTAAGGAGCAGATCAACAACATCCTCTGATCCTTTGAACGTCATTTACTAGCTGAAATTCTGGAATGGTATATTTATAATATTAATTAGTATATAACTTTATCAACAATTAAATGAATCATAATCTTTGTTTTCGGCCAACGTAAAAAAAGTTGTTGAAGACCAAATCGCTGTTTTTAGGCTGTTTTGAAAGATTTGATGCTTAAATAAGTTATAATTAGCAGTCTTGAATAATTATTTTTCCATGATAAGCTTGCGTCTTCATAAATGGTTCGTAAATTGTGTTATCCAAACAGAGCTACTTCTGCTTTCATGGATAAATGCTCTATTTTGAGTTTCACATTTTTTCGGTTCAAGGCTATGAGAAAAGTCTTACTATTACCTGTTCTGTGCCTCTTCCTTCTTCTGACGGCAGCCCGGCCAGCCGCTGAAGTTGAGCTAATCAAGAAGCGTGTATTAAGCGAGCGAGTTGAGATCCTGATTCCGAAAGGATTTGAGGTGATGAGCGAGCAGCAGATGGAGTTCAACTACGCAAAGTCGCAGAGTCGGCCGAGCATGATCTTCACTAACAGCAAGGAAGCTAGCTTAGCCTTTAACTACACCGACAATGCTGCCGATCAGGATATGATCGACATGTACGCAGCTACGTTCTATAAAACCTATACAAAGCAGTTTAAAGACGCTAAGTGGTTTGAGAACGGTGTAAAGGAAATCAACGGCCGCAAGGTGGGCTACATGGAGCTGATGAAGCCCGAGCTAGGTCACGAGGTGTACACGCTGATTTTCTTCACCGATGTTGAAGACAAGCTGCTCATGTGCACTTTCACCTGCGCCGACCGTCAGAAGCCAGAGTGGGAAGCTGTAGCCAAGCAGATCATGGCTTCCGTAAAAACGAATTAGTACGCCTTTTCGGCTTACTTGTAAAAAGCGCTTCGGCCCGGCTGAATTCACATTATGTGAGTTCAGCCGGGCCGAAGCGCTTTTTACTTTAACAGCTGTTGGCCCGAACAGGCCCTTCTTTCTATTCAACCAGCCTATAGTGTATTAGCTAGGCAGTGTGATGCCATGCTATTGTGGCTCTCATTTACTTATCGCGGAACTTTGCAGCTATTTCGCGGGCGCGGCTCCCAAGCTATTTAAGAATGCGCTTACCAAACCAAAAACGCCAGTAAAAGCTGTAAGCGGGAGCGTTTCAGCACGGTCCTGTACATCATGGTAAGCTTTGATGCCACCGCGTGTGTACAGAAAGAAGGCCGGTACCCCACGCTCTGAAAAAGGAAAATGGTCGGAGTTAGCCGCGCGTCCCCGGGCTGCGATGTCAGAAACGAAGTGCTGCTTTTCGTTGAGGCTAGTTAGCAATTGATACGCGCTGGGCAGCAGACGGCCGTTCACTACTGTCAGGCCTTCATCACCGGTGCCCAGTAAGTCGAGGTTAACCAGAAACTTTATCTGCGTAAGTGGCACCAAAGGATGGTCTACGAAGTAGCGGGAACCTATTAGTCCGGCTTCCTCCGCCCCAAACGCAATAAATACGACGGAGTATGCGGGCCGATTGGCTGGCTGCGTGTAATAAGCAGCTAGCTCCAGCAGCATAGCGGTGCCGCTAGCATTGTCATTGGCACCCGGAAAGTAGGCCTGCTTGCCCATGCGCCCCAAGTGGTCGTAGTGAGCCGTAACGATGAGAAATGAGTCGGGCTGAGTACGGCCCGGCACATAGCCAACCACGTTTTGGCTGCGGTAGTCGCGCTGGAGGCGCGCCTCTACCTGAATTGTAGCCTGGGGGGCTTTTTCAGGCCAACGGTCAGCCAGAACGAGCAGGCGAGGCTGTGGTTCCTGCGAAGCAGCCAAGGAAGCTGTTAGCTTGGAAACCAGTGTCAGGCGGGCAGCGGCCTGGTTAAGATGTTGGGTGAAGGCGTCGGGGAGAGTGAGCAGGCGGTCCGCATCGCGCTGGCGCAGGACCACAATTTTGCCCCCAGCCTCTGCTCCAGCCAGCGTTGCCCGGCAGTTTCATTGGTGAAGATGAGCGTATCTAAAACCAGAATGGACCCCGAGACGCGGCCTCCGCCAGAAGCGGGCTCGGCAATAAAATCGACACCGGGCCGTAGACTTTGCCCCCCAGCCTGAAGCCGTAAGTTTCCGGGAAAGGTATTAATGTCGAGGGGAAAGGGCTGGGTAAAGTCAGGCGCTAATGGCTGAAGTTTGAGCTGCCGGAAGCGCTGGCGCAAGTAGTGGGCCGCTTTCTGGTCGCCTTGCCGCACGTAGCCGCGCCCATGCATAGCGGGCGCTGTGAGGTTGCGGATATTCTGGCGAACACGCTCCATATCCTGCGCAGATACTGGAACTGATAAGCTCAACCATAAAACCCCCAGCAACCCTGTTGGCCGTATCGCCGCTAATAATAGATGAGTGGTCAGTCGCCGAGTAGCCAGCATAAGTAGCGCTTAAAAACTGCTTGGTTACCGCACTAGGTCCTTTACCTTTTTGGCGTTGGTTGTTGACTAGAAAAAGGACGAATGGCGGGTTTCTATTTGATCCACCGACTAGCAATCTGCGCAAAAAAGCCCCCCAGCAGAGCCCCAATGCCGTCACTGAGCAAATCCGACCACTCACCGTGACGACCAAGGTTCATACTACTTTGTAGAACTTCAATCAACCCACCAAACAGAGTGCTCCCAATAATAACGAAGGGCACAGCCATAGCGCGCAGCCCTGGAAAGCGGCTTTGACGACGTATCGAGAAAAAGCTGAGCACTGCCAACACCGCAAATACGAAAGCATGCGCGGCCGTATCGAAGGAGAGCAGCTCCCAACGCGGCGTGACCGGCATATCCTTGCTCGGCGTGAGGGTCAGGAGCAAAATGAACGCCGCCCACGTCCCCGGTAGGGCCACATAGGCCCGGCGCGGAGAAGCAGGCGGCGCTGAAGGAGACACTGCCAATGCAAGAGTAAATTAAGCGCCTACAAGCTCGCCGTACGCTTCAGCTGTCAGCAGCGCTTCTACTTCGGCGGGGTTGGCAACGGATATTTTAATAATCCAGCCGTCGCCGTAAGGGTCAGAGTTTACGGTTTCGGGGCTGCCGTCGAGCTGGCTGTTTACTTCCAGTACGGTACCCGAAATAGGGCTAAATAGGTCGGAAACCGTTTTTACGGCTTCTACTGTTCCAAACACCTCGTTCTGCGCTACCTCTTTGTCGAGGGTGTCAATGTCCACGTACACGATGTCGCCAAGCTCTTTTTGGGCGTGGTCGGTGATGCCGATGTAGGCTACGTCGCCTTCTACACGCACCCACTCGTGCTCTTTGGTGTACTTCAGATTTTCGGGAAGATTCATAGGGGACAAAATTGAAGAGGTAGAGAGAGCAAAAGTAAGAGTTAAATGGGCAAATGGCTAACTGGCTAAATAGTGGATTGTTCAATGGGAAAACAGAACAATCAGCCGTTTAACCTTCTAACTATTTAGCCATCTGCCCATTTATTTACTGCCCTAAGCTGTAGCGTAATTGCACACCGCCCTCGGTAGACGACGTTTTGAAGGCATTCTCCACGCGTGGATCTGAGATGTTGCGGGTAAAGAAAAACTGCAGATTCAGGCGCTGATTGAGCACATAGTCAATGGTGGGGCGAAGCTGCACCTGCCGGTTGCCATTCGTAGTTAAGCTAACCGGGCGACCCAGGCTAGGAGTTTGACCAGAACTTGGGTCAACCACATCCAGAATAGTGCGCTGAATGGTGGTGTTTTCGCGGATAGAAAGGTCAAGGCGGGCCGTCAGCTCGTTGTTGAGTACACGCTGATTATTGCCCGATCCGAAAGGCAGCTTAAGCCCATTCGTGACGTAACCGAAACCAATTACCAGCTCCTGCGTGTGCAGTTCCGTGATTTGCGCATTGGTCGTATTCAAACCAATATCACGCTCCGTGCGGTATTCCACCCGGCCCGTTACCTTCTCCAAGGTCTGAAAATCAACGCCAATCAGGGGGCTCAATCGCTCGGCAATAGTTACTTGTCCGATGACGTAATATGGAATGAACTGCTCCAGCCTGTTGATTTCCGTTGATAAATCTTCTGGCTCAAGTTTGTTCTGATATTGGCTGGCTGTGCCGTAACTACCTACACTATAAATGGAGCTGTAAGCGTGGCGCAGGGTAACAGAGCGGAAATAGCGCTTCACGAAAGGCAGCTCAGCTAGCCCATTGTAGTCGATACGCCAGTTGGGAATCGGTATTTTGAGGAAAGGAGTAAACTTTCCATCATTCGTGTTGCTCGATGACTTGCCCCGATATGCATCCAGGAAAGCGGGCAAAAGTACGTCTTGCGAATTGTAGCCGTAAGTGCCTCGTGTATTATTGGCCGCCGTTAGCCGCTCCTGAATTGGCCCCCGGTTCTCGACAAAGCGGTTAAATGCTTGTGAAATGGTGCCATTAGCCGTCCGGTCGCCGAAGAAGGTTTGAATCGAAACGATGGACGTGCTGAAAGAGCCCGTGCCCAAGCGCTGACGACGTGCCAGTTCACCCGTGAAGTTGCCGTTGGTATCCTGAAGGGGCAGCAGCGATACTGAGTCTACGGCCAAGCGGTAGAATACATCTTCATTTTGTACTCGCTGCCAACGGGCATCCAGGCGAATGTTGAAGTCGCGGAAAGGCTCCAGCGCAGTCTGTACGGTGATGTTATCGGTTCGTAGCGAACTCAGCGGCGTATTCAACAGGTCGCTACGCTGGGTATACCAGCCACGGCCAGCGGCCCGGTCATACAATGCATCGAGGTCGTACTGACGGCCAAGCAGGAAGGGTACACCAGGCGCATCGAAGTCGCTGTCCAACCCGAAAAACTTGGTGCGGGGCAGATAGCCTGGCAGCAGGGTGCCGTTGCTGAGCGTGTACGTAAAGTTGATGGAGCGAGCCGTCATCAGGGAGCGCAACACAGCCTTCAGGAAGCGCAGCTCAGGTCCCTTGGCCGAATCGGCGGGGGCCGGAACAGCGCCATTGGCCGGCTGTGGGGCATTTTGGGTGGCGGCGCGGGCCGTTGGCGGCGGCGCGTTATTGATAATATTCAGAAAGCGCACCTTGTTATACAGCTTCACCAAATCGATGCGGCCGTTGGCACTAAAGGCACCATTGTTTTGAATGGTATTGCCCAGGTTGAGCGGAATGGTGGTGGTGTCGGCGAAGTTGGACGGGTTGACTGGCGCCCGCAACGCAGTGGAAGCCGCCTGCCACGTGTAGTTAGCTTCGTAGCGCGTGTCGGCGGTTAACCAGTCGGTGAGCGGGAACTTGTCCAGCGGCAGCCGGTAGGTGAGGGCGATAGTCTGGTTGAAGTTTGTGGTGCGGCCTCCTCTCTCAAACAAGTTGCGGCGCAGCAGCTCCCGGTTACGCTCAGCCTCGGGGCTTTCGCCCAGTACACGGCCCGGACCTTCATCAATTACTCCGCGGTTGGTGGCGGTATAGTCCAGAATAAGACTTTTTGTCAAATCCCACTTCAGGTCGTAGATCCGGTTAAAGAAAAAGCTCTTCAGGAATACACCTGGAATTCCGGCGGTAGTCGGTACCTGACCAGGTATCTGTGTGCGTTGGAGGAAGCGCTCATTATATCGTCTGTCCAGATCAGCGCGAAAGGAGAATCGGCTGGGAGTCGGCGTGAAATTCAGTTCCTGGAAAATCTTCAGATACGGTGAGTCCAGCGCCTTTACATTGGCCAGCGGCGTGTAGCTACGGGGCGTGGTCTGGTAGATGTAAGCCAGCGCCCCGTTGTAGGTGCGCGTAAAGTCGCGGTCCGTTACGATGTCGGTGTGCCGACGCTCCGTGAGCGAATAGCTCAAAGCCAGGTTCTCTATATCGTAGGGGCGCACCTTGCGCTCCGTGTTGGTGCGCTCTTTCCGCACATTTAATATACTGATGCTTTTACTGCTGGTCTGGTCGATTACCTCTCTGCGGTAGTCAGAGCGCGCCGACTCGCTATCAAACTTTTGCAACGACTGCGTGAGCTCCGTGTCCGGGTCGAGTGGGTCGTATTTTGGTACGCGGCTTTCCGTGCCGGCCTGAAGCAGCACAGGCACGCGCAGGGCCAGCTTTTCGGGGAAGAACTTCTCGGCCGCTATGGTCGCGTTCAAGTCGCCGCGGCTGACGTTGTCCAGTGAGCGTTGGCTGGGCCGATCCTGCAAGCCACCAAAGCCCACCGATGTAAAGCTGCCCGTAGCCGTGATATTGGCCAGATCGGCCAGCTTGGTATTGAAGCGGGCTGTAGCGGCGTAACCCGATTCACGGTCGAAGTCAAACACCCGGAACTCATCAGCCCATAAACAGATCGACTTGGGCGCATTGTCGTCGGTGGGATTAAGAATACCAATCATTGCCCCCTGCACCGCACTGAAATCGGGGTTGCCCACAATGGTAATTTGAGCCTCTACCCCGTTCTGACCAATTACAGTCTTCACAAACGGCACGTTGAACGCCACGCCGGCTGCATTACGCTCCGCTTTGGCATCAACGAACTGCTGTAAAGAAATCTGAACCTCATTTTCCAAAGGCCAGATATCGCGCTGACCCGTGAGGCCGGGGCGGGTTAATTTGAGGGGAACAGAGTATTCGTAGTAGTTCTGGGTATAGTCGGTGCCGATGCGGATAAAGCCGCGTACCTGACCATCCTGAATGCTTTGGTCCTGGCTTTCGGCGTGCAAAAACAAGCGCAGCTGCTTGTAGCGTAGCATGTTGATGCTGATATTCTTATACGCTGCCTTGCCGTAGCCATCGCGCAGGCCTTCCACGCACAAGCGCAACGACTGCTCGTTCTGCTGACGATTCACGGTGCTGGAGCCGTATTCGCGGTCACGCTCGATGCCGGGGGGCAAAACGTACGGAATCTGGTCGGCGCCCGCGGCCAAGCCGTTCTCTTCTAGGCTTACCGTGGAAATGTCGAAGGCGTCAGCGTCAGTATCGGTGTTGATGTTTGGGCGGCCGGGCTCAGCAATAGTAGTCAGGAAGCGGCGCCACTGGTTGGCCACAAACTGTAGCTGCACCAGGCGCAGCACCGCGGGCTGCTGCCACTGGGTCATATACATCCGCACGAAGCGGATAGATTTGAACCCGAAAGGCTGCCCGTTCTGAGTGCCACGCACCGCCGAATACTGACGCACCGGTATCCGAAACTGATACCACGATACATCATTGCCGTTTCTCTGTTTGGTGATTTTGTCGATGATGTAGTTCTGACCTACCGCTAACTGCCCCGGCTGGAGCCGAATCCGGTACTCATAGTAGCGCTCCTGGTCTGAAATAGCATTGTCGCGGTTCAGATCTTCCTTGTCAGGGAAAGCGGTCGAACTCTGCTGAGCGTCGCCGTTCGAGTTGCCTTCCATGCCATTGAAGTTCTTGTAGCGACCCAGAATCTTTACGTCGCGGCCCTCCGAGTTGTAATAGCCATCGAGGTGATGGCGAAAGTTGTCGGCAGAGGGGTCAGCAAACTGAGAATATACCCCCTGGAAGAAGGTTTTCTCATCCGTATCATTAAAACCATCCAGACCAATGTCCTGCAACTCGCGCCCGCCGGGAGCCGAGCTAAAGGCATCGGTAATAAATTGCTGACGCGTTACGCGGCCCCAGATGCCCTGCTGCGCATCGGCATTCGTAATGCTGGCGCCATCAGGCAGGCCGTTCTCAAACTCGTGCCGCCCATCCTTGAGCACATCTTCCGACACCGACCCCAGGTTCAGATACAGGTCACCGCCGGTGGTGTTGTTCTGGGGGGCATTTTCGGAGTCGTTAATCTGTCCGTTGGGCCCGGCAATGAAAGGGTCCATCAGCCAGAACTCCAGGTACTCTACGTTGGCGTTGTCGAAGTCCGTATCGAAGGTGATTTCCCGGCTGATGCCGCCATACCGCGCCGCATTGGCCGCTGGTGCCTGGTTGGCAAACTTGCGCTCATCGGTCGTTGATACCTCCGGCGTGTAGTTATACTGCCCCCGCTCGCCCGGATAATACGCCATGTCAAAGCTGAACTCGAAGCTGTTGCCGGTGGCACCTAAGTCGCGGTTAGGGAAAATCTCGCTCCGCTCAATACCACGAGTGTAGTGGTTGCTCAGGCTGGGGTCGTTGCTGGAAATGTTCTGCGGCTTGCTCTGCCCACTCGTATAATAGGTCTGATCAATAGTGTACCAAGCCAGCTTCGCCCGCCGGTATGCCGACGACAATCCATCCGGATTTGCCCCCTGCAAAGGCAGTGGAGTAGCAGCCAGGCGCCAGGCAATGTTTCCGTTCAGGCCACCTAGTGAATAAGGAGTGCGGGCCGTTTCGAAGTCGTCGATGTAGGAGACGCCGTTTTCGCCGCGGCCCAGCTGCGAGCGGCCCGGTACCAGTCGTGCAAACTCCCCGCTGAACGCTACTGAGGAGGGCTCCTTCGTGGCAATCAGTGGCAGCATATCCAGGTACTTGGTCAGCACCCGCGAGTCGCGGCGCATGTTCACGTCGAGGCCGTAGATGGTATTGTTGCCCGGCTCGTCGCCGATGCTGACGCGGTTGATACCGGGCGCTTGATTTTCGCGCAGGTGCAGCACCGTGGCACCAAAGTTTATGTCCTGGTTCAGGCGATAATCGAAGCGGGCACCCACCAACCGACGCGGCTGAATCTGCACGACGGCGTCTTTCTCAAATTCTACCCGCAGCTCGTTGGCGGAGTTCAGGTAGCTAGGATTGAGAATCTTGACCTTCGCCTGATCGTAGAAAACCTGGTAGTCACGGCCTTCTTCCAGCAAAGTGCTGCCCGAGCGCACCCGCACCGAGCCCGGTGCCACCCGAATACCGGGCAAGGCAATTTCGTCGGTAGCCGTGGCTTGGAAACGCCCTTTGAGAAAGAACTTATCCTTTACCTGCACCTGCTGGGCATCGCTTTGCACCTGCGTATACAACTCATTGTACACGTATTTCTCAATCAGGGCAGTCTCAGTAGGAGTGAACTGGGCTTGTAAATAACTACCAAAGGGCTCTACTACTGGAAAGATAATCTTGCCTTGTTCCGGGTCGATGGTAATGCCGGAAATGAAGTCGAAGTTGCCGTCGGGATTCTGGTCGTTGTTGGGGTTGACGTTATCCAAGTTCAGCACCTCAATTAGGGGGCGATTGGCAATCCGTTCACCTTCCTTCAGTGAAATCAAATCGACACCCGTTTGGTCATCTTTATAAATTACCTGAAGCTGAAAGTTGTCGCGGTTGAGCTGGCTGGCATTGAGAGGATAGACGTTTTTCATCATCAAGTCCCAAGTAGGCAGGTTGCCGCTGGCCAGGTTTGGATTGCTAGGATTCGCGGCCGGATTAGCTAAACCCACCCCGGGGTTGGTGGCCTTCAGCATCTTCAAGAATATCACCTCATCCTGCCGAACGTTGGCATAATCCTCAACCAACTCACCTACTTTGTATACCTCGCCGTTATAAAGGTACTCGTATGACACGCCCAACACCTGCTCCGGCAGCAGCGCGGTATTTAGGCTTAAATAACCAAGCTGGGCATTAAACGTGTACTCGCGTGGGTCCAGTTTACGGGCCCTAACACGCTCGAAATCAACTGTTTTTTCCAGATTCAGGCCGGCCAGGAAGTTATCTACGGTTAGCTCGCCGCGGACTTGGGCTCCGCCATTCGCTAGCGCGTTGAATTCACTGTTAGCGTTGTTGGTGGCTACTACACGCGGGCTAGGGTTCTGAAACTGCTGTCGATACACGCGCGTCGGCTCAGCCAAGTCCATCAGTGTCACCACGTTGCGTAGGTTATCCGTGGTGCGGTTGTCATTGGTCACGTACACCTCCAGGCGCCGGATCTCAATACCCGACTGTACCGTAGGCAGGTTGCGCAGCGCCGCATCGTAGCGCTCGCGGAAAAAGTGCGACAGGAAAAAGTGCCGGTCGCGTTCGTATTGGCTGGCCTTTAATTCAAATAAGCGGCTCTGTGCGCCATTCTGCACCCGCACCTCATCAGCGGTGCCGCGCAACGTACTGGCAACCGCCGTGATACCCAGCTTGCCAAACTGCAGCTGGGTCTTAATACCAAACAAATTTTGCCCCCCTGCACTAGGGAGTTGTTCAACGGCAAGCTCACGTTGCCCAGCTCCACCTTGCGGATAATATCGGTTTCGTAGCCCGTATAATCGAGCTTCATGTTGTTCTCGAAATCAAAGGCCGCTTTGGTGTCGTAGTTAAACGTGAGGCGCAGCTTTTCCCCGATCTGACCTGTCACATTTAGGTTCAGGTTCTGATCGTACTCGAAGTCGCCCACGCGCTGCTGCCGCAGGGTAAGGGCGGGATTACGGTTGCGGTTGAAGCGCGCGCCTGCTCGCAGCGTCACGGCACCCTGGGGCTTGATATCCACGTAGCTGCCGCCAAAAATGCGGTCCGCAATAGGACCTAAGTAAATGCGCGGAATGAGGCGACGCGAGCCCGTTACACTTTCCCCATCCAAGCCGGCCGAGCGCGTGCGAAAATAGTCGCGCACCACGCGCTGCTGCTGATAGCGCGAGTATTCCTCAAAGCTGACGCGCGTCGGGTCGCGAAAATCAATGTCCGACCCGACGCTCTCCCGGATATCATAATTTTGGAGACTGTCATCGGGCGTCACCTCCACATTCACGTTTGAAGGCAAGTCCAGCAGCAGCGGCGACCGGCGGCGCTGGGGCGAAAGCGGGGAGCCAATACGGTCCTGGGGGCAATTTTGGGCCGCCGGCTGGAGCGGTAAATGCTCGTATCGGGCAGTACGGTGCGCGGCGTATCGGGTACTATGGATATGTCTGGCCGGCTAGCCGCCGGCAGCCAGCTCCAAAGCTGGCGCAGGGCAAACGGGTGGGCTTCGGTAGGTTCAGCCTGCGATAACCAAGTCAGCAATGACGCGACAACGACTATAGAGGCGGCGAGAGACTTCTTACCGTGGGTCAAGGGAGACTAAAAAAGACGGGCAGGCGAGCAGCCGGAGAGTAAACCTAATTCGACTTCAAGGCAAATTTAATCAATTCCTCCACGCTCAGATCATTACCGTGACGGTGCTGAATGGTCTCCAGCGTTTTTTCCGCCGCCGACCGGGCAAATCCCAACGTGACTAGAGCGGCTAACGCTTCGCTGCGGTTGGTATTGTGCGCCCGCGCCAGTGGCACCGTATCGATGCCGGCTTTGGCCAGTAATTCGTCTTTGCGTAGCTTGTCTTTAAGCTCCAGCACCACCCGCTGAGCCGTTTTTGGGCCTACTCCCTTGATGCTTTGAATGGACCGCACATCTTCCTGAATAATGGCCTGCCGAATGGCACCCACGCCCATGCTCGATACCATCACGATTCCTGTGCCCGGCCCAATACCTGATACCGAAATCAGCAGCATAAACAGCACTTTTTCGTTCGGATCGAGGAAGCCGTAGAGAGCCTGTATATCTTCCTTGATGTGCTGGTAGGTATAGATTTTTGCTTTTTCGCCTTCGGCGGGAAGCTTTGAATAAGTAGCCAATGAAATCCTTACCTCATAGCCCACACCGCTCACATCCATAATGGCTAAAGCAGGGTCTTTGTAGGCAAGGGTACCGTCGAGATAAGCAATCATAAAAGGGGATTGAGTGTAAGATTTGTGTGTTGAAAGATGCTCTAGTTTCAACACACAAATAGTAAGTTAATGTCTCCTCAAAAGCAAAATAATTTAGCCATTAACCAATAATATTAGCAAAAGAATCTGCTTCTAGTTGGCTAAGTTATCTAAATCATGCTGACTTATAACGGCTTATTATAAGTCTGAGCATCAACCACGGCTATAGCCGTCATATTCACAATCTCGCGCACCGAAGCGCCGAGCTGAAGCACATGGACGGGTTTGCGCATTCCCATCAGTACAGGGCCTATTACCTCGGCGCCACCTATTTCCTGTAGCACTTTGTAGGCAATATTGCCCGATACCACATTCGGGAAAATCAGCGTATTAGCCCCATGCTCGGCTAGTTCTGAGAACGGATAATGCTCCCGCAGAAGCTGAGGATTTAAGGCCGTATTGGCCTGCATCTCGCCATCCAGAATCAGATCTGGGTAGCGCTTTTTAGCTAACTCGGTGGCCAAGCGAGCTTTATCGGGCAAAGCGCCGCGGTTTGAGCCAAAGTTGGAGTAGCTAAGCACGGCAATGCGAGGCTCGGTGTCGAAAAAGCGTACTCCACGTGCCGTCAGACCAATGATATCCACCATTTCCTCGGCCGTAGGGTCGATGTTTACGGTAGTATCTGCGAAGAAGAATGGGCCCTTGCGGTGCTGAATAATGTACATGCCTGCCACGCGCTGCACGCCATCTTCCACCCCAATAACCTGTAAGGCCGGCGTAATTGACTGACCATAATCTTTGGTTAGACCAGTGATAAAGGCATCGGCCTGCCCGGTTTCGAGCATCATAGCACCGTAGTAATTGCGCTCGCGTAGCAATCGACGACCTTCGTAGAGGGTGATGCCGCGCCGCTTCCGCTTCTGAAAAAGCAGCTCAGCAAACTCGGCCCGCTGATCGTTTTCTTCCAGAATATCAATAATCTGACAGCCTTCCAGATCGAGGCTGTTGGCGCGGGCTATCTCGTCAATTTTCTTGCGGTTGCCGAGCAGAATGGGGAAAGCAATGCCCTCATCGTGCAGAATCTGAGCGGCTTTGAGCACCTTATAGGTATCGGCTTCCGCAAATACCACGCGCTTCGGATTGGAGCGGGCAGCGCTGGTGATGCGGTTCATCAGCTTCTGATTTACACCCAGTCGAGCCCGCAAATCATCCTCATAGCCCTGCCAATCGGTGATGGACTGGCGCGCTGAGCCGCTTTCCATGGCAGCGCGTGCCACCGCCGGCGAGATGGTCGTAATCAGGCGAGGATCAAGAGGCTTAGGAATTAGGTATGTCCGGCCAAAAGCCAGCGTATTGTCTCCGTAGGCTTTATTCACCATATCTGGCACGGGCTCCTTGGCCAGCTGCGCCAGCGCCTGCACGGCCGCCAGCTTCATGGCTTCATTGATTTCAGTGGCGCGCACGTCCAAAGCTCCCCGGAAGATGTAGGGAAAGCCAAGCACGTTGTTTACCTGATTCGGATGATCGGAGCGACCAGTAGCCATAATCAGGTCGGGCCGGGTGGCCATGGCTACTTCGTATTCAATCTCCGGGTTTGGGTTAGCTAGGGCAAATACGATAGGATTGTCGGCCATGCGCAGCAGCAGCTCGGGCGGCAGCACATTAGCCGCCGACAAACCCAGAAATACATCGGCTCCTTCCAGCGCTTCGGCAAGCGAAGTGACAGCGCGCTGGGTGGCAAACTGCATCTGCAAGTCGGCCAGATCGGTGCGCTCCGCGTTGATAACGCCTTTGATATCAAATACTACGACGTTCTCGACCTTAAGCCCCAGCGCTAAGTACAAACGCAGACACGAAATAGCCGCTGCCCCAGCGCCACTGACGACCAGCTTAATCTCGTCAATCTTTTTGTCTACAACTTCCAGCGCGTTCAGCAGCGCCGCCGACGAAATAATGGCTGTGCCGTGCTGATCGTCGTGCATGAGCGGGATGTTCATTTTCTCCCGCAGTTCCGTCTCAATCCGGAAGCACTCCGGCGCCTTAATATCCTCCAGATTGATGCCGCCAAACGTGGGCTCCAAGGACTTTACGATGCGAATAAACTCATCCGGATCAGTGGCGTCAATCTCAATATCGAAGCAGTCTATGCCCGCGAATTTCTTGAACAGTACGCCTTTGCCTTCCATCACGGGCTTGGATGCGTCGGGCCCAATGTTGCCCAAACCAAGCACCGCCGTACCATTTGAAATTACGCCTACCAGGTTGCCTTTGGCCGTGTATTTATAGACCTCCTCTTTGTTGGCGGCAATAGCCAAGCAAGGCTCTGCTACGCCGGGCGAGTAGGCTAATGCCAGATCGAGTTGCGTGCTTAGAGGCTTGGTGGGCACCACTTCAATCTTGCCCGCGGGGGTACGGGAATGGTAGTCGAGGGCTTCCTGTTTGTTGATTTTCAGCATTACTAGAGAGGGTCGGGTGAGAGGTGCCGGGCGAGGCAACGAATAAGCAAGTTGGGGCGAATTTGCCCCGAATCAAAGTTGAGGTAAGACATCTATATTCATAAAAGCCCCCAGCACAGGGTCTGGGGGCTTTTTTTGAATAACAGGACTACAATATTAGGGTGCTTACCGAGCTACAATCAACTGTTGGCCGGGCTTCACCGCGTCTGACTTCAGGTTGTTGAGCTTCCGCAACTGGTCCACCGTTACGCCCTCGTAGCGGCGTGAGATGTTGTAGAGCGTATCGCCGGGCTGCACCAGATGTACCTTCTTCATAGCGGCGCTGGTGGATGACACTTTGGGGCTGGGCTTGGTCGACGCTACGCGCGGGGCTGGCTCCTCAGTGGGCTGGGGGGCATTTTGGGCTAGAGATTCCGCGTTGGCGGGCATATAAAAAATCAGCTTCTGACCCGGCGATAAGCCCACTGACTTCAACTGATTCCAAGCCATGAGCTGCGCCACGCTTACCCCTTTAGTGCGAGCCAGCTTCTCCAGAAAGTCACCTTTGCGCACGATGTACTCGGTGGGCAGGCTATCCTGCGCTGTTTCGGTAGTGGCAGCAAACGTAGTACCGGTGGCTACTACGCCCGAATCAACTTTAGCTGTAGCCGCTACCGGCTTCAACGCAACAGCCTTGCTGCTGGGAGCAGCTACATTCTGCTCCGCTATAGCTATAGTAGCTGGATCCTCTTCTTCCTCAACTGCTTCAGCTATTGAAGCTTGAGCAGGCCTCGCTGACACGGTTTTTGCTACTGTGGGGGGCATTTTTACGGCCATCAATGGTAGCTTTTCGGGCACCACCAGCCGGTTAGCAGCCACCATCTTTGTGCTTGGCGCAGCCTTTTCAGTGACTGGCAGCAGAACAACCAGCTGTTGCTTTGGCACTAGCGCCTTGCCACGCTGCAAGCTGTTCCAGCGGGCCAGTTGAGTCGTTGTTACATCATAGCGGGCCGCTATGGCTCGAACCGTCTCGCCGCGCTTCACCGTATGACGCACTTTGCGCTGGCGTGGCTCGGTTGGTGCCGGTTTACTGTTGGCTGCTACAGCCGTAGAGCTGAAGCCAAAGCCCTGGAAATCAGGCAAGCGAGGCGTGAGAGGAGAGGGTGGCGGTACCGATACTTTGCAAAAATCCAGAAACAGGTTTCGGTCCTGAGCAGCTAATTCCTGCCGCACCCGCACGGGCACTTTCAGGGAATAATTGCGAAGCGTTTCGGGAATGTAGGGTTTGCGCAACTCAGGATTGTAGCGCGAAACAGCGGCCGAATCGAGCCCAAACTGAGCCGAAAACTTGCGCAAATCCAACGACCGGCCCGAAATAAGCAGCGTGTCCATCGGCTCCGGATATTGGTACCGTAGCGAATCCGAGTGCAGCCTGTGCTCCCGCGCGTATTGCAGCGAATAGAAAGTAGCCGTGAACGTTGGTACGTAGTTGCGCGTCTCTTTCGGCAGATAAGGGTAAATAGCCCAGAAATCGCGCTTGCCGCCTGACTTGACAATGGCGCGGCGAATGTTGCCGGAGCCGTAGTTATAGGCAGCCAACACCAGTTCCCAATCGCCAAACATGCGGTATAAGTCGCGCAGGTACTTGCAGGCCGCCTCCGTCGATTTCTCGGGGTCCATGCGCTCATCCACATACTCATTGCGCACGAGCCGGAGGTCGCTGGCGGTAGGGCCCATGAACTGCCACAAGCCCAGCGCACCTACCCGCGACTTCGCCTGCGGTAGCAACGCCGATTCCACTACTGCCAGATATTTCAAATCCTGCGGCAGGTTGTACTTAGCCAGATATTTCTCAAACAGCGGGAAATACAGGTTCTGCCGCTCCAGAATGCGCTGCGTATACGTTCGGTTGCGTACGGTAAAGTAGTCCACAAAGCTCATAACGGAGTTGTTGAACGTATGCGGCACGTCGGTTTCCAGACAGGCAATACGATCAGCAACAAGGTCGCGAACGGCGGGGGGCTTTTGCAGCCAGCGAAGCCGGGCTGTATCAATCAATACAGGCTCGATGAACACGAGCGTGTCCGGCAGCAGCTCGATAGACACGCGGGTCGTATCGTAGTTGGCACGCTGAACGTCCGGTTTCGGATTAGCGAGCTTTTGGGCCGCCGCTGGGCGGGCAACAGCAAGGGTCAGCAGAAATAGAACGGCAGTGCGCAACAACGATTTTTTCATCAGGGCAAAACAGGCGTGAGCGATTCCGTTACAGATTTGGCGAAGGCCAGTAGATGTTCCTCGCGGAAAGCTCCGCTCAGAATTTGCAGCCCAATGGGCAACCCCGCCGCGTCGTGTCCGGCTGGTACTGATACGGCCGGCACACCGGCCAGCGAAGCCTGTACCGTGAAAATATCAGCCAGGTACATGGCTAGTGTATCTTGTTCATTTTCCCCAATCCGGAATGCCGTGGTGGGCGTAGTCGGAAGCACCAAGAAATCATACTGGCGCAATAATTCGTCCGTTTTCTCTTTGATCAAACGTCGAACGCGTTGAGCTTTGGTATAATAAGCATCGTAATAATCAGCTGATAATACGAAGGTGCCCAGCAAGATACGGCGTTGTACCTCAGGGCCAAAGCCTTGCGACCTGGTTTTTTTATACAATGACTCCAGATCTGTTGCATCCGAGGCCCGATAACCAAACTTTACCCCATCGTAACGGCTCAGGTTGGAGCTGGCCTCGGCAGTGGTCAGGATGTAGTAGGAGGGAACGATATAGTCGAGATAGGGGAAGTCAACTGCCTCCACCACATGCCCCTGACCACGCAGTACATCAAGAACAGTTTCCGTAGCCGCCTTTATTTCTGGGTTCAGCCCTGGGCTTTCCAGGCAGTCGCGGATGTAGCCAATGCGTACATGAGGAGCAGGAGTTAGTAGCTCACTGTACGCCGGTACCGGCTGCTGGCTAACGGTACTATCAAAGTTGTCGGGGCCCGCCATTACCTCTAGCAGCAAGGCCGCATCATCAACGGAATGCGTTAGCGTACCTATTTGATCAAAAGAAGACGCGTAGGCCACCAATCCATAGCGGGAAATTCGTGAATAAGTAGGTTTAAACCCTACTATCCCGCAGAAAGCGGCCGGCTGACGCACCGACCCACCCGTATCGGAGCCAATGGAAGCCAAGCACAGATCGGCCTGTACGGCAACGGCTGAGCCACCTGAAGAGCCGCCGGGTACCCGGTCCGGGTCGATGGCATTGCGAGCGGGCCCGAAATAAGACGTCTCGTTGGAGGCGCCCATCGCAAACTCATCGCAGTTTTGCCGGCCAATAATGATGGCATCAGCATCAAGCAGGCGCTGCACGGCCGTACCGGTGTAAAGCGACTTGAAGCCGTCGAGAATATGGCTGCTGGACTGTAGCGCGTGGTCTTTGTAAGCCAGCACGTCTTTCAAACCGATAACCATACCCGCCAGCTTCCCGGCGGTACCTGCCGCCAGCTTGACATCTACAGCGTCGGCCTGAGCCAACGCTTCATCAGTGAATACTTCGAGGAAAGCATTCAGATGGCTATGCTTCTGAATGTTATCCAGATAATACTCCACGAGCTGACGACAGGTGGTAGTGCCTGCCGTCAGCTCGTCGCGAACTTCGGTAAGTGAATTAAAACGTCTCAAAGGATACGGGCAATCAATTGGATGACTGGTCGAGGCGGGGCCGCTCGGGAGCAGGCTGGGGGGCAATTTCACCGTCAGCAGGCTGTGCTATGCTCGTTCCGGTAACAGGATGTTCCATCGAGGTCATAGTGGTTACAGCAGGCTGATCAGCAGAAGATGGTTGCTGAGCTGTGTCATAGCTTGGAACGCTGGGAGCAGCATAAGCAGTGGGCTGCTGATACGGCTGGTTTTGCTTTGGCAGACCCGCGTTTTCAATCTCGCTGCGAATTTCGCTGGAGGCATCCTTAAACTCGCGGATACCTTTGCCGAGGCCACGCGCCAGCTCCGGGATTTTATTTGCCCCGAAGAAGATGAGAATAACGACCAGAATCAGCATGATTTCGCCGCCGCCAAGGTCGCCTAAGAACAGGAAAAGAGGAGTGCTCATGGCTACTACTTACAATCGAGTGTTGGTAGGGTCATTCGGATTCACCGGCCGGTCCCGAAACTCAGGCTTATCTTCTTTGGTGGCATCCTTAAACTCGCGGATACCTTTGCCAAGGCCTTTGGCCAGCTCCGGAATCTTGCGGGCCCCGAAGAGTAAAATAATGACGAATAAGATCAGCAGTATCTCGGTTGTACCGAAGTTGCCAATCAGGAAAAGCGAACCAAATGTCATAATGGAGAGGCGCTCAGGCCGTTTGGGAGGAACAAACCAAGTATACGCAAGTCGGTATGCGACAGGATTGGTAAAGGTACCGGTTAATTTTAAAAATTGCTGCGGATAACCACTTTAGCTTGGTAACAGGTGGGGGGCTTTTTCGCCGAACCTAAATCCGTTGCTCGTGTTTTTGCCGTATTAAAAAGTTGCCTGTCGTGAACGTTAAAATGTTTTAACGTGCAAAAGTCTAATTTCATCGGTTTGAATCGCAGTTTCGTAGCGTAAGTATGATTACTTTGTGATGGCTAAATGCGTTTGAAATCAAAGTATTAGTGTTATTTCCCGCCTTTCCCTTTTCCTATGCCTGCCAAGCCAGTTCCGTCCACTAAAGCTTCTTCACTTCCCTTTGCCGCGTTGGGTAAAGAAAGTGAGGCCGTGCGACTGGAAGTACTGCGCAATTATCAGATTCTGGATACGCCCCTGAACAGGTGTTCGACGATCTGGCGCAATTAGCGGGCTTTATCTGCGGAACGCCTATTTCTCTGGTATCCCTGATAGACGCGGAAAGGCAATGGTTTAAGGCTAAAGTGGGTTGGGATGCCAGCGACAGTACGGATCGGGATGTGGCCTTTTGTCAGCACACGATACTGGGAGAAGATGTGTTCGAAATTGAGGACACCACCAAGGATCCGATGTTTTGCGATAATCCGCTGGTAACGGCTTCGCCAAGTATTCGCTTCTATGCGGGCGCTCCGCTCATAACGCCTGAAGGAGTTCCGCTAGGCACCATTTGCGCCCTCGACACGGTACCTCACCGCCTCACCGATGCCCAGCGAAATGCCCTCCGCATTGTGGCCCGCGAAGTAGTATCGCACCTGGAGCTGCGCCGGGCGCGCCAGCAGCTAGAGCAGGAGCAACGCAAGCTGGACGGCCTCTTGCGCATGGCCAACGACGCGGCGGAGTCCTTATATATGGGCAGCAAGGCCGAGATTTTTATTAAGCAGGAAAACAAGCTCTTGCGGGTAGAAACGGCTGATATACGCTATGTCGAGGCCCTCGGCGACTATGTGAATATCTACGTAGCAAAGGAGCGGTATACTGTGTACAGCACGATGAAGGAGTTGGAGGCGAAGCTACCGGCCCGTGATTTTGTGCGTGTACACCGCAAATACATTGTACGACTCGATTGCATTGTGGCCATTGAAGCTGATTCTGCACTTATTGCTGGCGCCCGCAACTGGCATTCTGATAGTGGAAGCAATACGTTGCCAATTCCCATCGGCAACTCCTACAAGTCAATCTTGATGAGCCGGCTTAATCTGGTTTAGCGTTACGTAAACGCTGTAGGTCGGCTGGTTGCTTAAAAAGTTGTACCTCAAAACGTAATATTCACCGAGTAAATAAGCGAGTTCGGCGAATAGAATTTTTATACAATTGAAAAGAGCTTATCTTTCGGGCTGTTATCGGAGTGTTTAACCTGAATGTTAGCCTTGAAGGTATTTCTTGACTTCTTATTTAGGTGAGGTTTTCTGATAGCTAAGTTTGTTTTCATAGCTCAGAAAGGCACCGTGCACTGCACGGTGTTTTTTTATGCCCGCTGGTTTGCTGGCTTATAAGAAGGCACATCAGAAAAATAGTTGTCCATTGATTTCTTGTTTAAATTCAAAAGACTGGGCTGTGGAGTTTCTGCTGGCTGAGCAGAATTAATACGTCACGCTGATTCTGGTAAACGCTGGATTGTCCGTAGGTTTGCGACCGGTCAAATTTGCCCCCCAGCCATGCCTACTGCCCCTCCTGTCCTGCGTTCCGGCGACCGAGTCGCTATTGTGTGCCCTGCCCGTAAAGTTACCCATCAGGAACTGGAGGCATCTATTGCTATTCTGACTGCCTGGGGCCTGGAAGTAGTATTGGGAGCTACCGTAACCGCCCAGCATCATCAGTTTGCCGGCCCCGACGAGCTGCGCCGCCAGGATATTCAGCAGCAGCTCGACGACCCCAGCATTCGCGCCATCTTGTGCGCCCGTGGCGGCTACGGCACTACGCGCATCATCGACCAACTAGAATTTTCGCGCTTTGCCGATAACCCCAAATGGATTGCGGGCTTCAGCGACATCACTACGCTTAATTGCCACTTGCTGGCGCTGGGCCACGAGAGTATTCACGGCGTAATGCCGCTGCTCTTCAATCAGGAAGGAGGGGAGGAGGCATTGGAAAGCCTGCGGCGCGCTTTATTCGGGGAGCCCATTAGCTATTTTGCCCCCAGCACGCATTTAACCGCCTGGGTAGCGCTACCGGCGAGCTGATTGGCGGCAATCTGAGCCTACTGCAAACTATTACCGGCACGGCCTCCGACTGCTCGCTGGCTGGTCGTATTTTGTTTATTGAGGACATCGATGAGTATCTGTACAACATCGACCGCATGATGGTACACCTCGACCGTACCGGCAAGCTTGCCAGCCTGGCAGGGTTGCTGGTGGGGCATTTCACCGATTCCAACGATAACCTAATTCCTTTCGGCCAAACACCCTACGAAATCATCCGGACGTATGCCGCCAAGTATGATTTTCCGGTAGCTTATGGCTTTCCGGTGGGTCATGAGCCGCTAAATATGGCCTTGATTTGCGGACGCGCCGCCCACATGGTAGTCGATGAAGCTGGTGTGCACCTAAACTATGTGAGTGTAGCTCAGCACACGGAAGCGGCCCTAGGTTAGGGCCGCCAAGACAAACAATATGGTTTTTGATATTCGCTGAAATGCTTGGCTAAAAGGTAGTGGCTGTCTACAGGAAAACGCATGCATAGTTTGCCAGCTTTTGCTTCCTCGCGGCCGGTAGTACTGCTGCCGTACCAGCCAGCGTGGTCACATGAGTTCGCCGAACTAGCCCAGCGTCTGCGGAAAGTGGCGGGCCCGAGCCTGCTCGAAATCAATCATATCGGCTCCACTGCTGTGCCCAGCCTGTGCGCTAAAGACGTGCTCGATGTACAGATCCAAGTGTCGAGTATAGCGGATGTGGGCAGCCTTACGCAGGAGCTTCGCCGTGCAGGTTTCCAGAAAGGGGAAAGCATAACCTGCGACATCTTTAACGGGCTGCCGCCACAATCACCAGAACTCTACAAATACTACATGCGCGAACCTTCGGGCGAGCGGCGCATGCATCTGCATATTCGGGAGGCTGGCCGGTTTAATGCCCGTTACGCCCTGCTCTTCCGCGACTATCTGCGGGCTCAACCCTTGGCTCGGGAAGAATATGGTGAATTGAAGCTTCGGGCAGCAGCGCTATTCCCGTATAGTATTGAGGGGTATCTGTATTTGAAAGAACCTGTGTTTCACTTGCTTTATTACGCCGCCGAATTGTGGGCTGAGAAGGTTGGGTGGAAGCCAAGCAGCTAACTGGCAAACGTATTCTCACCCAGCTCATTTATTGATTCAAGGTTCCCATGCTATCCAAAAAGCCTCCCCTGATCAGGGGAGGCTTTTGCGGTTTTGAATTTTCTGTGGCCGCTACTCAGCGTACACCGTCTGTAGCACTGTCTGCCCGACGGCTTTGAGCGTACGCCGGTCGATGATGCTCATATTATCCTGCGTAGTGTGGTGGTAGGCAGGAAAATAGTCGTCGCCGATGGGCAAGTGGTCGATGATATCGATGGTGCGTACGCCGGCCTGATTGGTGTACACGTGGTCGTCGGTGATGCCGGGGCTGTCTTGAAACAGGAAAAAATCGGAGTAGCCGAGGCGGGCGGCCGTATTCCAAACCTTATCTACTACGTCGCGGGCTACTTCGCGGGAGAGCTGCTCACGACTGAACTTGGCGTTTTGGGCGCCCACCATATCCAGCAAAATGCCATAGCTTGGTTTGTAACCGGCCGGCAACAGGTTTTTAGACCAATACTGCGAACCCAAGCACCAGGTATCAGTGCCTTGAGCGGCCAGCTTGTTTTGGAGTTTGCTCTGCGTGGCAGTGTCGTACCCATAGTCCTCGGCGTCGAAAAGGATAAAATCGACACCCACGGCAGGGGCTGTGCTATCGGACTGCTGGCTCAGAACGCGGGCCATTTCCAGCGCTACCGCTACACCACTGGCCCCATCGCTGGCCCCATCGAGCGGGGCGTTCGGATTTTGTTTGTCTTTATCGGCGAAGGGGCGCGTGTCCCAATGGGCGAACACCGCAACGCGGCGAGCGGCCTGGGGGGCAAATTGGGCGATGATATTGCGGGCACGCAGCATTTTGCCATCCCAGGCCATAGCCTCGAATGGCTGCTCGCGTACCGTCAATCCCATTTGCTTGAACTCCGCCACCAGCCAATCGCCGCAGGTTGCATGGGCTGGCGAACTAGGCACTCGGGGGCCAAAAGCTACCTGTTTGGCTGTAAAAGCATACGCCGAATCGGCATTGAAGGCGGGGCAGCGCGCATGGCGGGCTCTTCTGGAGTGGTGGCAGATTCCTGTCGGGTTCTGTCGGGGCAGCCTGTGAGCACTAGCAGTGCAACTACAGCAACAGGAGCAAGACGAAAAAGCTTCATAAGGGGCACAGTATCAGCGGGCTTGACTTGGCGCGTTGTTCGTTGGGTGGGCAGCAGACAGTGGGCCGCGCCGGCTTCTGTTTGCGGATAAGCAGCAGGGTAAGAAACGCTGGGGGGCTTTTTTATTGCCCTCTGCGGTTCCGGTGGTAGCATTAAGTGCTTTTAGTCTTCGCTGTAGGCCCAGTCGACGCCGGTTTTTAGGTCTTTAATGACAATACCTTGCTGCTTCAGGGCAGCCCGAATCTGGTCTACCTTATCGTACGCTTTGGTGGCTTTGGCTTCCTGATAAAAATCCAGGGTCAGGTTTAGAAGCTGTTCGGCATTGGCGCGCGGCTCATCCTGAAGGCCCAGAATCTCGCTTACCAACGTGCGGTAAGCGGTGGTTGCCTCATCCAGGGCCGCTTCGCTTACCGTAGCCAGCGTGGGCAGATTAGCAAAGAAGCCGTTGAGCTTGCGCAGCAGATTGAATAGGCTGGCTATGGCCCGCGCAGTATTCAGATCGTCATTAAGCCCCGTAAAGCAATCGGCGACGAGCTTGCGCAGCTCGGTGTCGGCCTTCTCGGTGTCTGGCTGGCGCTCTGTTCCTTCGGGCAGGCTCAGCTTTTCCAGCAGGCGCAATCCATTCATGAGCTTGCGGTAGCCTTTGCGGGCCGCCTGCATCGCCTCATCCGACACATCAACGGGGCTGCGATAATGCGCCTGCAACAGGAAAAAGCGCACTACCATAGGCGAATAGGCCTGCGTAAGCGTAGCCGTGGGCCCCTTGAACATACTGCCCAGCAGCACGAAGTTGCCCAGGCTCTTGCTCATCTTGGTGCCATTTACGGTTATAAGGTTGTGATGCACCCAGAAGCGCGACTCGTCGGTGTGGGTATGGCTGCCCTGGCTCTGCGCTATCTCGCACTCGTGGTGCGGAAACATCAGATCCAGGCCGCCGCCGTGAATGTCTGAGAGCTGGCCTAGGTACTTGCGGCTCATGGCCGAGCACTCGAGGTGCCAGCCGGGAAATCCATCGCCCCAGGGCGAAGGCCAGCGCATAATATGTTCCGGCGACGCTTTTTTCCAGAGTGCGAAATCCAGGGGGCTGCGCTTTTCGTCCTGCCCGGCCAGCGTGTCGCGGGTGCCGGCCAGCTGGTCGTCGATGCTTCGGTTGGAGAGCTTGCCGTAGCGGTCCTGTTCGGCATTGTAGCGGGGCACATCGAAGTATACACTGCCGTTCACTTCGTAGGCAAAGCCATTGGCAATGATTTCCTCCACCATGCTGATCTGCTCCGTGATGTGGCCGCTGGCCTGGGGCTCGATATCGGGCGGTAAGCAGCCCAGCGCCAGCATATTCTGGCGGTAAAGATTAACGTAGTGCTGCGCAATCTGCATGGGCTCCTGCCGCTGAGCGCGGGCAGCTTTTTCCATCTTGTCCTCGCCTTCATCGGCGTCACTTTCGAGGTGGCCTACGTCCGTGATATTGCGCACGTAGCGAACGGTGTAGCCGAGGTGGCGGAGGTAGCGCGTGAGAACGTCGAAGACTACCGGGCCACGGGCGTTGCCCAAATGAGCCTCACTATACACGGTAGGACCGCATAGATACACGCCAACGAAAGGCGAGTGTACAGGTTCGAACGCCTCTTTGCGGCGGCTAAGGGTGTTGTAGAGCGAAAGCGGGTGGTGCATGCAGTAAAAGTAAGTACTTACAGCTTGGTAAGCTTAGAGAATAGCATCTGGTACGTGGTTTACCGGTTATCGATTAACCAGAAATAAATCCTGCACTAGCAGCTCGGAAAGGCTATTTATTAGTACATAATTCCTGTGAGTAGTATATAAAGTTCAATGAGTAGTTTAAACTCAAAGCCGATAGTAATAAAATAGTTGGCTGTTGTTGGCGCTTTGCAGATTTAAAAAAGCCCCCAGATCATCGTAGCTTGTCAAATACTGCTGCGCTCAGGTGCGCTCAGGCCCGAACGCACCTCACTGGGTTATCGGCAGCTTTACTTCAGGCGGTATGTGCCCGACGTCGGGAAATGGTCGGAGTAAGGAATTTCGTAGTGCACCTGAAAGTCTTCGACCAGCCAGCGCGGACCGGCAAACTGGTGATCGATGCGGACGAAGGGCAGGCGGCCGTTATAAGTAGCGCCTACGCCGGTGCCAACGGTAGTCCAGGCATTCTGAAAACGATCGGCGAGCTGGTCGTAGGTGTAGCTGTAGGGAAGATCGTTGAGGTCGGCGCAGAGCAGAATAGGGTAGCGGCAGCGCTCAAAGCGGCGGATTAAAGTGTCTATCTGTACGCTGCGCGCAATGAGGCCGCGCTTGTAGCGGCGTAGCAGGCCGCGGCCCTCCCGCTTCAGCCCTTCCCGACTCGAATAGCTATCGACAATAGCTTTTTCCTCCATGCTCATACTCTGGAGATGAAAGTTATACACCCGAATGGTGTCGCCGGCGGGCAGCCGCACGTCGGCGAACATGGCGTGATTCTGCGTGAGCTTGCCAAAGGAAATGGTGCCCCGCTTTACAATCGGAAAGCGAGAAAAAATGGCCAGCCCAAATTCCGCCCCGATGCCATTGGTCAGCGTTTTGGATAAAAAAGCCCCCCGCCCGCTTTCCTCTCCAATTTTATCGACTGCCCGAAACACCTGGCCATCCTCCCGGGAGCCGCGGGGCTCATTATAGAATTCCTGCAGGCACAGCACATCGGCGGAGTTGTCGGCCAGCCACTGAATCATCTTTTTGGAAGAAGCCAGATCAGGGTCGCGGAGCTGCGGGTACACGTTGAAGATGCGCACGTTGGCACTCAGCAGCCGCACTTGTTTATCAGCTTTGCCGGTGGGCGCCTGCGCCGTATGCAGCGGATGTAAAGCCACGCCCCGCTGAAAATGCGGCCAGGTAAGCAAGGCGGCTAGCAGGGGCAGAGCTGCCACGCGCCAGTCGCGCAAAAACCAATAAACGACAGCTAGCAGATTTAGCGCCAGTGCGACGGGCAAGGTAAGCGCTCCAAACGACGCTGGCCAGAACGTGTGAGCCGGAATCTGCACGCACCCAATGGCTACCAAAAGCCACAGCAGAATTAGCAGAGTACACTTGAAAGCGAAGGAGCGACGCACGAATAAACAACTCTTAATTACGGAGAACTCAAAGGTAGCGCATGCACCGCGAATGCCGCCGGTGCTCACTTGATAAGCCAGTAAAAGCTGGGGGGCAAAATTCCGCTTCTCACCCGCCCTGACCTAGCTGAAGCCGCCTCAATAAATCGTAGCTTGCGCTATCCTTATTTAGCTGACACTATGCTGTATTCTACCCTTCGTTTACTTCTATCTACAGTGGCGCTTACGGCCTCTGTCTGGGTATCGGTTCAGGCCAAGCCCGCAGCATCGGCCCCAACTACCAAGTCATTAGAGTTTGTGGAGAATAAGGGGCAGTGGGATGCCCGCGCGCAGTACATGGCCGAGCTGCCCGCGGGGCGGCTATTCCTCGAAAAAACGGGCTTCACCTACACCTTCGCCGACCCGGAAGCCTTACGCAGCCACCGCGAGCATTCGAGCCCCGCTGGCGCCGGTTCGGAAAAACTACGGGCGCATGCTTACCGCGTCACCTTTGATGGCAGCAGCTCAGGCACCAGTCTTACTCCCGACGAGCCCACGGCAGGCTTTCGCAATTACTTTCTGGGCAATGATGCCAAGCATTGGGCGTCCAGCGTCCGAGGGTTCAGGCAAGTGCGCTATACCAATGTGTACCCGCGCATCGGCGCCCGAGTATACGAGAATGCGGGGGGCAATTTGGAGTACGACTTCACGGTGCAGCCGGGCGGCAAGCCATCTGCCATTCGGCTGCGCTATACCGGCACCGAGCGTCTGAGTCTGGAAAACGGTCAGCTAGTGGTGCAAACCAGCGTGGGCACCGTCACGGAGCAAACACCGAAGGCATGGCAGGAAATAAACGGGCAGCGCGTGCCAGTGGCGTGTGCGTTTATACTGGAGAAAAACGTGCTCAGCTTCCGCGTGGGCGCTTATGACTCGCGCCAGCCGCTGATTATTGACCCCACGGTTATCTTTTCGTCCTTCACTGGCTCAACAGCCGATAACTGGGGCTTCACGGCTACTTACGACGCGCAGGGCAATATGTACTCCGGCGGCATCGTGTTTGGATTGGGCTATCCGGCATCGTTAGGGGCTGTTAGCCAGAGCTTTGGCGGTGGGGTTGATGTGGCCATCATTAAGTATAACACAACCGTGCGGGGCAGTGCCGCCCGCTTGTATGCCACGTACTTGGGGGGCAATTTGATCGACGCTCCGCACAGCTTAGTGGTAAACAGCCAGAATGAATTGGTGATCCTCGGCTCTACGGGCTCCAACAACTTTCCCGTTTCGCGCACCACGTTCGACGATTCCTTTAATGGCGGGCCCCGAGTTGTTCCGCAAGGCGGCGGGCCCGGAATGAACTATGAGGCAGGGGCTGATTTATTCGTGAGTAAGCTTAATAGTAGCGGCAGTACGCTGGTGGCCTCCACTTATTTAGGCGGCACCGGCACCGACGGTATTATTCTGGGCGCTACGACGCTGACCCAAAACTACGGCGACGAATTCCGGGGAGATATTATCACCGACACAGAAGGAAATATCTACATAGCCTCTACCACAAACAGCACTGGCTTTCCGGTTCGGAACGGTTTCCGTAGTACCAGTCAGGGCGGCGCCTCCGATGCCGTGGTGCTAAAGTTTGCCGCCGATTTGCGCACGTTGGTTTGGTCCAGCTATCTGGGGGCTCCGGTGCCGACGCGGCCTATTCCATACAAATAGATGATGACCGCAACGTGTATGTGAGTGGCGGCACTACCAGCTCCAATCTGGCCGGTACCACGGGCCGGTATCAGCCCCAGCTGCGCGGCGGAATCGATGGGTTTGTGGCACGCATCAGCAGCGATGGAGCTGCTTTAACCCACGCCACGTATGTGGGCACCCCGGAAATAGATCAGACTTATTTTTTGCAACTGGATGCCGTTGCTAACGTGTATGTGCTGGGCCAGACTCGGGGCGCATTTCCGCGTACGGCCGGCTTATACGGTGTAGCCAATGGCCGCCAGTTTGTGCAAAAATTCGATAACACACTTACTACAAGCCCGTACTCAACGACGTTCGGTACCGGCCGTGCTGTGCCCGACTTATCTCTAACAGCCTTTCTGGTAGATGATTGCGAGCGTATCTACGTGAGCGGCTGGGGCGGCGCTACCAACTCCAATGGCGGCAATACGCAAGGTTTGCCCACCACGCCCGATGCTTCCCAGCGCACCACCGATGGCTCCGATTTTTATATTGTTCAGTTTAAGCCGGGCATGACGGCTATTGAATACGCTACTTTCTTTGGGGAAAATGGTGGCCGGGGCGAGCACGTAGATGGCGGTACTTCCCGCTTTGATAAGCGGGGCGCTATCTACCAAGCCGTGTGCGGTGGCTGCGGAGGCACTTCGGGCTTTCCAGTGCCGCCGGGGGCCAATTTTTATAGTACTACCAATAATGCGACTAACTGCAATAACGCCGCCTTTAAGATAGACTTCGCGGCTGTCGTGGTGAATCCTGGTCCCAACCGGACGGTGTGCTACAACGCCGGCGCGCAGCGTTTGGGCGGCAGTCCGGCTGGCGGTGTCTGGAGCGGCCCGGGCGTTACAGCCATTGCAGGCGGTGGCTACCAATTTACTCCCAGCGCTTCATTGGTAGGTCGCAATACACTGACTTACACTGTAAACACAACCGGCGTGTGCCAGAGCACCAAGCTACTGCGCATGACCGTAACTCCGGAGGCGGCCATCACATTTGCGCCCCCGGCCACCGTGTGCAGCAATACTACGGCTGTGCCGCTCACAGCTACGCCCGCCGGTGGTACCTTTAGCGGACGAGGTGTTACGGGAAGTACCTTCAATCCGAGCGCAGCTGGCATAGGCTCCCATGTAATAACCTATACGCTGGCTGATACTCTTGGCTGCGGCACGTTTTCCCGCACAATCGTGGTGGACGCCCAACCCGCCGTATCAGCCGGTCGCGATACTACGCTATGCTCGGATGAAACGCGGGCCTTCCGCATGTTGCGTGCCTCCCCAGTCGGCGGCGTCTGGAGCGGACCCGGTATGACGGCTGATGGCATGTTCACTCCGCCCAACACCAATAATCTGGGGGGCATTTTTACCCTTGAGTACACCGTAACAGTAGGCGTTTGTAAAATTGTATCGACTCGTAAAGTAACCATAGCGCCTACGTCATCTACCAACGTAAGCCTGAATACGCCCGAGTGCCAGGCTGCGCCTGAATACACTGGCTTAGCGCCCTTCACGATGCAGTTTGCACCCGTATTGGCTGGCGGTAGCTTTAGCTGGGATTTTGGCGACGGTACCACTTCCAATGAGGAAGCGCCTAGCCATGTATACGAAAATCCCGGCACATACCCCGTGCAGCTTACAGCTCGATACGCCGGTTGCACCGTCGTCACGCAGTTTGCGGCGGTGAAAGTAGGTAAGGTACAGATGCCGAACATCTTCACACCTAATAATGATAATCTGAACGACACATTTGCCCCTCGGATCAGCTGTAAAAACGCTCATCTGACCGTGTTCACGCGCTGGGGCAGTAAAGTGTACGAAGCCGACAACTATCAGAACGACTGGAGCGGCGACAAGCTACCCGAGGGTGTTTACTACTATCTGCTGCGCGATACAGACGGCAAATCAGCGAAAGGCTGGGTAGAGATAAAACGGTAGGCTCATGTCACTGCATCGTATCATCGGCGCAGCCTTGCATTCAGCCGAATATTGTACTATCTTTGCACCAGCAATGAAGTTAAAAAGAGGGGACGAGTCGTCCCCTCTTTCTTTTGTCACCTAGTTCAGTCTGTATGCGATTTGACCGTACCCAACTACTCGAAATGCTCCAAGAAAGCCTGTCCGGCCCGGAGCTGTTCGTTGTGGGCCTGACCGTGTCCGACTCCGCCGTTCGCCCCAAGATTACGGCCATCCTGGATAGCGAGCAGGGTATGGGTATTGAAGAATATGCCCGCGTAAGCCGCCGTCTTGCCCATCGCATCGATGAAACGTACGGGGAAGAAGCCAGTTACACGTTGGAAGTTACCTCCCCCGGTGCCGACCAGCCACTGACCGATTCACGCCAGTACACCCGCCACGTTGGCCGTAAGCTGCAACTGAAACTCACCGATGGCACTGAGAAAACCGGGACCCTCGAAGCAACTGAGGCTGAAGGTGTTCAGCTGACTGAAGAAGTGAAAGAAAAGAATAAAACGAAGACCCTGCCCACCGCATTTATCTCCTTCTCAACCATCGCGGAGGCTCGGGTTGTGATTTCATTTAAATAGGAATGCAGGTTTTGTTGAATGAAGCCGAATATCCGGCTGTATTCAACTTCTGGGGGGCAAATTTTCAGCTCCGGCAACTGCCGCTAAACCAGTAATATCTGCTTAAATTGTAACTGCTGCTTGCTTTTCGCATCTGCGCAATCTCTTTAAATCTGCAAAATCTGTGATTTATGAACAGCAACGTGCTAATTGAATCGTTCGCCGAGTTCGCCCGCTCCAAGAACATCGATCGTCCTACCATGATGAGTATTCTGGAGGACGTGTTTCGCACGATGATCCGGAAAAAGTACACTACCGACGAGAACTTCGACGTAATTCTGAACGTGGACCAGGGTGACTTGGAAATTTGGCGTAACCGTGAAATCGTGGACGACAACTCCGAGGATATCTGGGATTTCGATAAAATTCCGTTGACCGAGGCTCAGAAAATCGAGGCCGACTTCGAAGTAGGCGAGCAGGTAGCCGAGGAAGTAAAGCTCGAAGACTTCGGCCGTCGGGCCGTGCTGATGGCGCGTCAAACGCTGATTCAGCGCGTAAAAGATTTAGAGCGCGACCACCTCTACCAGCAGTATAAGGATCAGGTAGGCGAAATCGTGACCGGCGAAGTCTATCAGGTTTGGAGCCGCGAGGCTCTCATCTTAGATAAAGAAGAAAACGAGCTTGTACTGCCCAAATCGGAGCAGATCCCGAAAGACCGTTACCGTAAAGGCGACAACGTGCGTGCCGTAGTGCATCGCGTTGAAATCATCAATGGTACGCCCAAAATTATCCTTTCGCGGGCTGCACCGGCGTTTTTGGAGCGCTTATTTGAGCAGGAAGTGCCTGAGATTTACGATGGCTTGATTACCATCAAAAATATCGTGCGCGAACCCGGTGAGCGGGCCAAAGTAGCGGTAGAAAGCTACGATGACCGTATTGACCCGGTTGGTGCTTGCGTAGGTATGAAAGGGGCTCGTATTCACGCCGTTGTGCGCGAGTTGGAGAACGAAAATATCGACGTTATCAATTACACAGATAACTTAGAGCTATATATACAGCGGGCTTTATCGCCGGCTAAGATTGGCTCAATGAAAATCAATGAACAAACTGGTAGGGTTTCCGTGTTCTTGAAGCCCGACCAAGTAAGTTTGGCCATTGGCCGCGGCGGTGCCAACATCAAATTGGCCAGCCGTTTGGTAGGAATGGAAATTGATGTGTTCCGCGAAGCTGGTGACTATGACGAGGATATCGCCCTCGACGAGTTCCAGGACGAGGTAGAGCCCTGGGTATTGGCCGAATTGAAAAAAATCGGACTTGACACAGGCCGCGCCGTACTAGCCGTCAGCAAGGAAGATATCGTGCGCCGCACGGAACTGGAAGAGGAGACTGTCGAAGACCTTTTCCGTATCATCAAGCAAGAATTCGACGACAACAGCGAAGAACAAGAAGAACAAGCAAATTCCGGCGACGCGCAATGAGTGCGCGGCGGCCGGTCCGGCAAGGGCGTTGAATTGTGCCAAGCGGCGCGATTCAACGCCGTTCGGCAAGATTTAATATAGTACCTTTGCACCTCAATACGAGTATCGTTCGCGAGCACAGAATGGCGGAAGTAGCAACTAAACGGCTGAATCAGGCGGCCAAAGACCTGAACGTTGGATTGTCCACTATCGTGGATTTTCTGGCGGGCAAAGGGCACCAGATCGAAAACAAGCCAACGACCAAGCTGACGGCTGAGCAGGTTTCCCTGCTCGACAAAGCTTTTGAGTCATCGGCTCAGGATAAGATCGAAGCTGCGAAGCTCAGCCAGGCCAAGCGCCAGAGCGAGCTGGAGGCTTCTGCCCATGCCCGCCCCGAACCCGTGGCTCCTAAGGCCAACGGTGCTACTGCTGCGCCCGCCCCAGCCGAGGCACCCGTAAAGCCAGCCGAAGAAATTCGGCCAACCGCGCCTGCTCCGGCACCTGTGGTTGCAGAAGCCGCGCCTGCCCCGGCTCCAGTTGCTACGCCTGCTCCTGCACCACCAGCTGAGGCGCCAAAGGTGCCCGGCTTGAAAGTGCTAGGCAAAATAGAGCTCGACGCAAAAGGACGGCCCGTGCCTCCGCGGCCAGTGGCTGCCCCTACGCCTCCAGCACCGGCCCCTGCTCCGGTAGTAGCCGCGCCAGCTCCGACTGTAGCTGCTACACCGGCTCCTGAGCCAGAGCCAAAGCCCGCACCAGCTGCACCAAAAGAAGTTGTTGCGCCTGCGCCGGCTCCTGTAGCCGAAGCAAAGCCCACGCCGGCCCCAGCGGCACCGACTCCAGCTCCGGCTCCACCAGTTGAAGCTCCAGTCGCCGCTGCAGCTCCAGTTGCGGCAGCTCCGGTACCCGTAACTCCAGACGAACCAGTGGCACCAACTGTTGAGGATAGCACAATCGTAGCTAAGGCCGATCAGCTGAAAGGCCTGACGGTGCTAGGTAAGATTGAGCTTCCCATGGATGCCTCACGCCGTGGTGGTCGGGGTGCCCGTCCCGTCGCTTCGTCGGATGTGCGCAAGAGTGGCATAAATCAAGATAACAAGAAAAAGCGCCAGCGCATTGCTATACCCGGCTCGCCTGCTACTCCTGGTCAAGGAGGTCAGGGCGGCCAAGGCGGACAGCAAGGTGGTGGATATCAGGGTAACCGCCCAAATACTCCCGGTCAGCCGCGCCCAGCTGGTGGCCAAGGACAGGGTGCCCCTCGTCCTGGTGGTCCTGGTCCGCGTCCAGGTCAGCCAGGGCAGAATCAAAATGCCCCCCGGCCTGCTCCCGCTGCTAATAACCCAGAGCAGAACGATAAGCAGATTCAGGAGCAGATCAAGGCTACGTTGGCTAAGCTCAGCGGTGGCCGTGGTGGCAACCAGAACAACCGGGCAAAGTATCGCCGTGATAAGCGCGCCGGTGTAGCGGAAGACCGCGAAGCCCAACGCGCTCAGAACGAGTTGGATGCTAAGACGCTGAAGGTAACTGAGTTTATTTCGGCCAACGACCTTGCGTCCCTTATGGACGTATCGGTAAACGAAGTAATCAAAGTGTGCCTGAACATGGGCATGTTCGTTTCCATCAACCAGCGCCTCGACGCGGAAGCCATCACCGTTATTGCCGATGAGTTTGGCTACGATGTGGAATTCCTGTCGGCTGAGGAAGAGGAAACCGATGTTACGGTTGAAGACAGCGAAGAGGACTTAGTGCCCCGCGCGCCGATTGTGACCATCATGGGCCACGTCGACCACGGCAAAACATCGTTGCTTGACTATATCCGGAATGCGAAGGTAGCCAGTGGCGAAGCCGGTGGTATTACCCAGCACATCGGCGCTTATGATGTAATGACCGCTTCTAACAAGCGCGTTACCTTCCTTGATACGCCGGGTCACGAAGCCTTTACGGCCATGCGTGCCCGTGGTGCTAAGGTGACGGACATTGCTATCATTGTAATTGCGGCTGACGACTCTGTGATGCCACAAACGCGAGAAGCCATCAACCACGCGCAAGCCGCTGGTGTGCCGATCGTAATTGCGATGAACAAGATTGACAAGCCGGGTGCTAACTCCGAAAAGATCCGTGAGGAGCTGTCGGCTATGAACATCCTGGTGGAAGAGTGGGGTGGTAAATACCAATCGCAGGAAGTATCGGCTAAATCGGGTCTCGGCATAGACGACTTGCTCGAAAAGGTATTGCTGGAAGCCGAATTATTGGAGCTGAAAGCCAATCCTGACCGCAATGCAGTCGGTACTGTGATCGAAGCCATGCTAGACAAAGGCCGTGGCTACGTAACGACGGTGCTGGTGCAAACTGGTACGCTGCACGTAGGCGACGTTGTGTTGGCTGGTCCGCACTATGGCCGCGTAAAGGCCATGACCGATCACCGCGGTAAGAAAATGAAATCAGCTGGTCCGGCTACGCCGGTGCAGGTACTCGGTCTGACCGGTGCCCCACAGGCTGGTGATAAGATTCAGGTGATGGAAACGGAGCGTGAAGCTCGTGAACTTGCCACCCAGCGTCAGCAACTCTCGCGTGAGCAGAGCATGCGCACCAAGAAGCACATCACCCTTGATGAGATTGGGCGCCGCTTGGCTATCGGTTCGTTTAAGGAACTGAATGTGATTGTAAAAGGTGACGTGGACGGTTCGGTAGAAGCACTTTCGGATTCGCTGCTGAAGCTTTCTACTCCTGAGGTGAAGGTGAATATCCTCGCCAAAGGTGTGGGCGCCATTTCCGAGTCAGATGTACTGTTGGCTTCGGCCTCCGATGCCATCATCATTGGCTTCCAGGTTCGTCCTTCGCAGAGTGCTCGCAAATTGGCCGAACAAGAGCAGATCGATATCCGTCTCTACTCGATTATCTACAATGCTATCAATGAGGTGAAAGATGCCATGGAAGGCATGCTGGCCCCATCGGTGCAGGAGATAGTAGTTGCCAACGCCGAGGTTCGTCAGGTATTCAACATCACCAAAGTGGGCTCTATTGCTGGCTGTATGGTGACGGAAGGTACCTTCACCCGCCGCACCCGCGTACGTGTCGTGCGTGACGGTATTGTGGTGTACGCAGGCGAAATTCAAGACCTCAAGCGCTACAAAGACGATGTGTCGGAAGTGCGCCAGGGCTATGAGTGCGGTATCTCGGTGAAGAACTTCAATGATCTGCGCGAAGGCGACAACATCGAAGGTTTCGAGGAAAAAGAAGTGAAGCGGACACTGTAAAAAGTTGCCGACGAAGTAATAGTGAATAAAAAGCCCCCAACATACCGTTGTGGGGCTTTTTACGTTTAGCCAAAAGCTTTACCGCTCGCCGCAGAATCGCTTAGCTTTGCAGCAGACTACTTTAACTACCAGCTGGCGCAACTGTGCCAACTGCTTTTACTACTTATGAGAGCATTTTCGCTTCTACTGTGCCTTACGCTCTGGATGGGTCTGAACTCATTAACCTTGGCTCAAACCGCCCGGCGACCCACTGCCAAGCCAACAGCCAATAAACCGGCTTCAACGCCGACAAAGTCAGTTCCAGCTAGTGCTGAGACGTCAGGCGACGACGAAATTCCGCCCCTCGATACCCGCTTTCCTGAGTTATTCAAACCAGAAAGTACGCCTACCTTTCGTAAAGGCTACTCGATAGTGAATTTGGGCTTGGGACTGTTGAGCCCCAACAATGGCTACGATCTGTTTGGCAGCCTGAAAAGCGCACCAGCACTTACCTTGGCTTATGATCGGGGCGTGGTAGAAGGCATCGGGCCGGGTACTATTGGTCTGGGGGGCATTATTGGCTACAAAGGTTACCGCTACGACTTTCCCAACACCGACGAAGACGCCACCTGGACCGACATCGTACTTATGGGGCGTGCTACCTACCATTACAATTTCACCACCAACCCTCAGCTCGATACCTATGGCGGTATCAGCTTGGGTGTGCGGGCTAATTTTTATAAAAACGAAGTTTCAACGGCCGCTGAACGTGACCGTTATACCGGCGACGGCCTGCACTTAGCGTATGGGCTGTTTGCGGGCGCACGCTACTACCTCACCGAGCGATTTGGAGCCTTTGGAGAAGTAGGTTACGACATGTCGTACCTGAAACTCGGACTCAGTTATCGATTTCAATAAGACATGAAAAAAGGCCCCCAGACCTAGTCTGGGGGCCTTTTTTCATGTAAGACAACGCTGAAAGAATTAAAAAAACAAAAAGCCGTTGCGTTTCTTATGCTTCAGCGGCTTGCCTTTCGGATCAATGCCGGGTGCGGCCCGCGAGAGGCCGCGCTTCTGCTTGGCGGTACCAACACGCTTGTCTTTGAATTTTTTGACCGTGAAGCCGCCCGTACCCTTATCGTACTGACGAGCCGGGCCAGTGCCGCGACCGAAGCTGGTGTTGGCCGTGCTGGCACCGGAGCGAGCTTCCAGAATTTCTAACTGTTGATCACGCTTCGCGTCATCGGGGTTCATATTCATTCGGCGCTGCATGCGCGCCACATCAGCCGACTCGTCTTTCGATTTCTGTTTACGAGGCTTGGCTCCTGCCTCCTGATCGGGTGCGGGGGGCACAACCTGGGCGTAAGCAGGCGCCATGAACAGACCGGAAAGCGCCAGCACTGCGCCGGCAAGAAACTTTTTCATGCACAAAAGATAAAGAGAGGAATAGCTACCAAACGACGGAAGGGCAACTTTCGTACCCGTCCCGGCAACGGGGTCTGTATAAAGTTAGTTTCAAACGCCAGAAACTTGTAACTGAGTCTACCAGCCTGAATTTCTTTGGGTTAGTTGCGTTTCTTCGGGTCGCTAAGGTTGCGCACAATAACCGGAATAGCAAAAAAGCCCCCAGCTTAAGATCAACTTTTGGCTGGGGGGCTTTTTTGCTGGTACTCATCGAGCAGTGTGGATTAGGGACGGCGCAGGGCGTCACGGATTTCCATAAGCAGTGCCTGATCCTTCGTTGGACCTGGATCTACGGCCACCACTTCTGTAGGCTGGCGGAAGCGGTTAGCAAAGCGCACAATCAGGAAAACGCAGAAGGCGATGATGAAGAAGTAGATAACTGCGTTCAGGAACAGTCCAAAGTTAAGCGTCGCGGCTCCGGCTTCCTTCGCGGCTTCAATAGTTGCATACGACTCCCCATTAAGAGCTACAAACCAATTCTTAAAGTCGACGCCGCCCGTAGCCAACCCGATTAGGGGCATGAGAATATCTTCAGTCAAAGAGGTAACGATTCTGCCGAAAGACGCACCTATAATTACGCCTACCGCGAGGTCGAGCACGTTGCCTTTTGCTACAAATTCTTTGAACTCAGAAATAACGCTCATAGGATTACAAGTTAAATGAGAGAGGCTTAAGTAAATATATAAGTATTTGCTTGAGGAAGCTTAACAGTGTCTGCAACCGGAGAATAGTGCCCCAATGGTTTTGCTTTATCTTTGCGGCCATTCTGTTTTGCCCTGCCCCACCACCATGACTACTTTCGACAATCTCCTTCTAGACCTCGATACCGCTTCGGGTATTCTTACCATCACCCTGAACAGGCCCACGAAGCTCAATGCCTTGAATAGCGCCACCATCAGTGATATCCACGGAGCCATGCAGCAAGCTCTTGATGATGAGCAGGTGCGAGGAATAATTATGACGGGAAGCGGCGAAAAGGCCTTTGTGGCCGGTGCCGATATTGCCGAGCTGGCGGGGCTGAACGAAATCAGTGGCCGCCGCTTTGCCGAGCAGGGTCAGGATGCCTTTGCCCTGATTGAGGAAAGCACGAAGCCCGTTATTGCCGCCGTCAATGGCTTTGCTTTGGGTGGCGGCGCTGAGTTGGCTATGGCCTGCCATCTGCGGGTAGCCAGCGAAAACGCCCGCTTTGGGCAGCCTGAAGTAAACCTAGGATTGATTCCGGGCTACGGCGGCACCCAGCGCTTGGCCCAATTAGTAGGCAAAGGCAAAGCGTTGGAAATGATGCTCACCGGCGACCCCATCAAAGCCGACGAAGCCCTGCGCTTGGGTTTAGTAAATCATGTAGTGCCCCAGGCCGAGCTGTTGGGCTTTTGCCAGCTGCTGCTCATGCGCATCCTCAGCAAAGCTCCCTTAGCCGTGGGCTTAGTGATTGACTGCGTGAATGCATTTTACGATCCTGAGCGCCACGGCTACCAGACCGAAGCCAACTCTTTCAGCCGGTGCTGCGGCTCCGACGACTTCCGCGAGGGCACCAGCGCTTTCCTCGATAAGCGCCCAGCCGCTTTCACGGGAAATTAAGCTAGCATGAGCGTCGCCAAAAAGCTGGCCAGCCAGACGGCTGTGTACGGCCTTAGCAGCATACTGGGGCGGGCGCTTACGTTCGCCCTGGTGCCGCTGTATACGGCTCGGTTTGCACCTAGCGAGTATGGTATCGTTACGGATCTGTATGCTTACGTGGCCTTCCTGAATATCGTATTCACCTACGGAATGGAAACGGCTTACTTCCGCTTTGCCAACCGTCCGGGCACCGACCGCCGCCAGCTATATAACCAGGTGATGAGCATGCTACTAACTAGTAGCCTGTTGCTCAGCGCATTTCTGGTGCTACTATCTGGTCCGTTAGCCGATGCCCTCCGCTACCCCGACCGCACCACCTACATCGTGTGGCTTGCTTTGGTGCTGGGCCTCGATGCCATAGTGGCCGTGCCGTTCGCCCGGCTGCGCTTAGAGAATAAAGCTAAGAAGTTTGCCGCTATTCGCTTCACCAATACCCTGGTGAATGTAGGTTTATCCTTGTTTTTCATCGTTTTCTGCCGCGATGTGTACGAGGGACGCATGCTTCCCGAGTTGCGGCCCTTGGTGGCGCGCATCTACAATCCGGAGTTAGGCGTTGGCTATATCTTTTTGATTAATCTGATAGCCAATGCCCTGTACATTCCGCTGCTCTGGCGCGAACTGCTGGACTTTCGCTTCCGCCTGAATCTGGCGCCGCTGCGGCCTATGCTGCAATACGCTTACCCGCTGATGTTGATGGGCTTAGCGGGCATGGTAAACGAGGTAGTCGACCGTATTCTGCTCAAGTACTGGCTGCCCGAAGGCTTTTATCCCGGACAAAGCAACCTGACGGCCGTCGGAATCTACGGTGCCTGCTACAAGCTGGCCATTTTTATGTCGCTGGTCATTCAGGCCTTCCGCTATGCGGCCGAGCCTTTCTTCTTTTCTCAGGCAGATGACAAAAACTCGCCGGCTACGTTTGCTGTCGTTTTAAAGTGGTTTACGCTCTGCTGCGCCGTTATTTTCGTGGTCATCAGCGTTTTTATCGAAGACTTTGGTTTGCTGCTGCGTAGTCCTGAGTACCGCACGGGCCTGGCGATAGTGCCGGTTTTGCTGCTCGCAAACTTATTTTTAGGTGTTTATTACAATTTGTCGGTCTGGTTTAAGCTCACCGATAGAACCTACTTCGGTACCTATATCAGTGTTGGCGGCGCCATACTGACTGTCGTGCTCAACCTGCTGCTCATCCCGATATTAGGTTACATGGGCAGCGCCCTTGCCACGCTGGCGTGCTACTTTACGATGGCGGCTATCTGCTGGTGGCTGGGCAACCGCTACTTCCCCATACCCTATCCGGTGCTGCGTATTAGTGTGTGGCTGCTGCTGGCTGTCGGGCTGGTAGCCGCCACGTGGTTTATCAATATCGAAGACTACTGGCTGCGGCATGCTTTTCATTTGGTAGTGTGCTTAGGGTTTGTGGGGGGCATTTTTTTAGTTGAGCGCGCCGACCTGACGCGTAAGACCAGGCCCCAGGTGAAGCAGGCTTAGCACAACGGCCGGGAGTCGCAAAAAAGCCCCCCAGACATGATATCAACTCTCAGACCGTCGCTTTTACACTTCGCTTTTAGCAGCGAGTGCCTTATATTCGTTTAGTTGCCCCCAAATCGTTTACTCTGCTGTTCGGGCTATATTTGTCGCATGCTGATTCCTATTATTAATCGCTCTACGCATCCATTGCCAGCTTACCAGACTGCTCATGCCGCGGGCATGGACGTGCGCGCTTATCTTTCAGAACCCGTTACGCTGCACCCTTTGCAGCGTGCCCTCATTCCAACGGGGCTTTTCATGGAGATTCCCGTGGGCTATGAGGTACAGGTACGGCCCCGCAGCGGCTTGGCTTTTAAGCACGGCATCGGCATCGTCAACAGTCCTGGCACCATCGACGCCGATTACCGCGGCGAGCTGAAAGTGCTGCTGGTCAACCTCTCAGATGAAGAGTTTGTGGTGCAGGATGGGGAGCGCATTGCTCAGTTGGTAGTAGCCCGCCACGAAACGGCCGTTTGGCAGGAAGCTGCCACGCTAAGCGAAACCACGCGCGGAACGGGTGGCTACGGCAGCACCGGAGTTAATTAGCATTGACTTTGCGAACGTTAAATCCCAGCGGAAGCAACCCAACTACAGTATTTCAGTTAGTATACATTCCGATCAACTCAAACTAGCAACCCAAACAACCTACTACATGAAAATCATCGTCCCGATGGCCGGCATGGGCAAGCGCATGCGCCCCCACACACTCACCGTTCCTAAGCCTCTGATTCCGATTGCGGGCAAGCCAATCGTGCAGCGCCTCGTGGAGGACATCGCGAAAGTTTGTGGAGAGCAAGTAGAAGAGGTGGCTTTTATCATCGGACGCTTTGGCGAGACAGTAGAGAAAAGCTTGGTGAAAATTGCCGAGTCGGTAGGGGCCAAAGGCTCTATTTACTATCAGGATGAGCCCCTGGGTACTGCTCATGCTATTCTGTGTGCGAAGGACTCGCTCAGCGGACCGCTCGTAGTAGCTTTTGCCGACACTTTGTTTAAAGCCGATTTTACGCTGGATAGCTCCGCTGCCGGTACCATCTGGGTACAGCGCGTCGACGACCCGAAGCCCTTTGGCGTGGTGAAGCTGGATGACCATGGCCAGATTACGGACTTCGTAGAAAAGCCCACAGAGTTTGTGTCAGATCTGGCCATTATCGGCATCTACTATTTCCAGGATGGCGACTATCTGCGCGACGAGTTACAATTCTTGCTCGACAATGATATCAAGGACAAAGGCGAGTTTCAGCTTACCAATGCCCTCGAAAACATGAAAAACAAGGGCACAACCTTCGTGCCCGGCCGCGTAACCGAGTGGCTCGACTGCGGTAACAAGGACGCCACGGTGTTTACCAATCAGCGCTACCTGGAGTACTTGCAGGAGCGGGGCGAAAAGCTGGTATCTGAATCGGCTACTCTGACCAATTCCATCGTGATTCCACCAGTGTATATTGGTGAGAATGTGAAGATTACTGATTCAGTGGTTGGCCCGCACGTTTCATTGGGCAACAATGCCAACGTGCGCCAATCAGTTGTTTCTAACTCAATCGTGCAGGAATCGGCTACTGTATTGAACACCAACGTGACCAATTCTATGATTGGCAACCACGCTACCGTTACCGGTGTGCCTCATGATTTGAGCCTTGGCGACTATAACACGCTGCGCGTGTGACATTTTCCGCCTCTCGGACGTTAGCAATAGCGCGGACTTATGTTCGCTGGTTTGTTTAGTGCGAAGCCTGCTTCGTTTTAGTACCTTCTGAACAGCGGATTATTGGTCCGCGCTCTTGCGTCCATGAGTCGTATTTCTGCCCTTGTTTTTTTGCTGATCAGCCTGCTGTTTGCCGTTCCGGCGTGGGCGCAGCAATCTGCGCCCGCCAAAAAGGATGCGCCTAGTAAAAAGTCTGAGAAACCGGAAAAGCCGCGTAAGCTTAGCCGACGGGAGAAGAAGGAACTTAGCCGGCGCGCGGAAGTAGAGGCTGCCCAGCTTCGGGTAGGAGCAAACTTATCGGACCGCGACCGGGACATGAGCGAGTCTTACTTCGTGGATGGGGTGAAGTATGTGCTGCTGGAAGACTACAATAAAGCGTTGGAGCGCCTGCTGAAAGCCTACGCACTGAACCCTACCAACGCAGCCATCAACTACAAGATAGCCGAGACGAACTTGCTGAGCGGCAATCTGAAAGATGCCACTAACTTTGCGCAGGCCGCCGTCAGATATGCCCCCAGAATGCTTATTACTACTTGCTGCTGGCGCAGGTATATACTTCGCAGAAGCAGTTTGATAAGGCTACGCAGGTGTATACCAGCCTGATCAAGGAAGTACCAGATTCTGATTACTATCTGTTCAATCTGGCCGACTTATACATGGCTCAGGGCAAGCTGAATGAGGCGCTGGCTACATTCGAGCAAGCAGAGAAGAAATTTGGCCCCCTTGATGAGGTCTCTTTCAAGAAGCAGCAGATATATCTCAAGCAGAATAACTTAGAAAAAGCCCTCCAGGAGGGCGAGGTCCTCATAAAGACCAACCCGGAAGAGGTGCGCTATGTGCTGGCGCAGGCAGAGATGTATGCTTCCAATAATCGTTTCACTGATGCTATTCGGCTAAGTGAGCAGGCGCTGAAGCAAGACCCAGATAATCCGCAGGCCCGCATGATTCTGGCGGATGTCTATCGCATACAAGGCAACTCAGTGGAGTCGGCCAAGCAGATCAAGCTGGCCTTTGCCAGCCCGGCGCTCGACATAGATGATAAGGTGCGCATCCTGGTTGATTACATCAAGCAACTGCCTAATCCAGCTATCGAGCAAACGGCCCTTGATCTGGCAACTATTACTACCAAAGTTCACCCAAAGGAAGCCAAAGCGTTTTCAGTAGCTGGCGATTTACAAACTATCACGGGCCATAAGGCTGCTGGGCGGGAGGCTTATTTGCAGGCCATTCAGCTCGACGATTCCAAGTTTCTGCTTTGGCAGCAAGTCGTGCTGATTGACGCGGAGCTAAACCAAACGGATTCTCTCTTGCGTCACACCGAGCGGGCTTTGGAGCTTTTCCCCAACCAGGCTGCCATGTGGTTCTACAACGGGGTAGCTTATATTCTAGACAAGCAGCCAGTAAAAGGCGTGAAGTCACTTGAATATGGGCGGAAGCTGGCCACTGACAATCCGGAGCTACTATCGCAGTTTGACACGCAGCTGGGCGATGCTTACCACGAGTTGAAAGAGTATGCCAAGTCGGATGCTGCCTACGAGGCTGCGTTGAGCTTTGATGCCAACAATGCGCAGGCGCTGAACAATTACAGCTACTATCTATCGTTGAGAGGCGATAAGCTGGAAAAGGCGAAGGAAATGTCGGGTAAGCTAGTTAAGCAGTTTCCTGACAATGATACCTACCTGGATACGTACGCTTGGGTTTTATACAAGCTTAAGGATTACCAAGGGGCCAAGCAAGCGCTGGAAAAGGCCCTCAAGACGACTACTGATGCCACTGTAATAGAGCATTACGGGGATGTGTTATTTCAACTGGGCGAAAAAGACAAGGCCGTGACTCAGTGGCAACGCGCCCAAAAGGCCGGCGGCGCATCGGCGTTCATCGTCCGCAAGATCAAAGACCAAAAATTGTATGAGTAACCGCTTTTTGCTGCTTTTTGTAGTCCTCATTATCCTGGGAAGCTGCGCCCGCAAGGCCATTCCCGCCAAAACTGTTATTCCACCAACTGCCAATGCAGTTAAGGCCAACAACGTAGAGTTTCGGTACCTCTCGGCCAAGGGCAAAGCTCAGATTGAGCAAAACGGCAATAAGCTCCCCAATGCGAATCTGACGCTTCGCATGCGCCGCGATAGCGTGATCTGGTTATCGGTATCGGTGGCTGGATTTGAGGGCGTGCGCGCTTCCATTACCCAAGATTCGGTTCGGGTACTGAATAAGCTGCAGCACGAATATTATGTAGGTGATTTTGCCTACTTAAGTCGTCAGCTTAACGTGCCTGTTTCCTTTGCTCAGGTTCAAGCTTTGCTGCTTGGCAACTACCTGCCCGCCACCAACGGAACGGAGCCCACAATAACGACGGAGGGAGCTACGCAGCGCATACAGTACAACCAAGCCAGTTTATTTATTGAGCAGCTTATTGAAATGAGCCTGGGTAAGCTACAAAAGCTCAGCGTGCGTGATGATGCCAGTAAAAATAATCTGCTGGTAGATTACTCTGACTTTCGCACGTTGATGCCTACTAATCAGAGTTTTGCTCATAATACGGTGGTTCAGGTGCAGCAGGCCAATGGTAAGACCAACTCATCGGCCGCTATTAACTATCGCAATGTGGACGTAGACACCGAGCGTTTGGATTTCCCGTTCTCGGTACCTTCGGGCTATGTACGCAAAAAGTAAGCACTGGCTTTGCTGGCTGCTATTGGGATTGATGTTGGTGCAGGCTGCGCCATCGGTGGCTCAGCAGCGCAGTAAAAAAACAACCACGCGCAAAGCCCCTGTCCGGAAAAGCACCACTAAATCGAAAGCACAGCTGGAACGCGAGCGGTTAGCTAACCTGCGCCGGATTCGGGAAGCCAGCCGCATTTTGAGTCAGACACAAAAGCAGAAAGAGGCTTCGCTTGGTCAGCTGAATGCGCTCAAAGAAAAGCTGGACGTGCAGAAGGGCGTAATCCGCAACATCTCCTCGGAGCTGAAGTACATTGAGTCGGATGTACGGCAGACAGAAACCCAGGTGCAGCAAACGCAGCAGAGTCTGGAGCAGCTCAAGAGCGAATATGCCCGGCTGATCTACGCGTCCTCCAAAACGGCCAATAGCTACAACCGCCTCATGTTTTTGTTTGCGGCCGAGTCGTTCAACCAACTCATGCTGCGCATGCGCTATGTTCGGCAGTACTCGGAGGTACGCAAAACGCAGGCGGCTCAAATTACGAGCGTACAGCAGCGCCTCAACCGCCAGCTTACGGGCCTGACGGAGAAGAAGCAGGAAAAAAGCAGTTTGCTTACTACGCAGCTGGCCGAGAACCGCAACCTCAGCACATTGAAGGTGCAGCAGGACCAGGTAGTTACGAAGCTGAGCCGCCAGGAGGAAAACCTGCGCCAAGAGCTGGCCAATCGTCAGGAAGCCGTCAGGAAGCTGGATAATTTGATTGCTCAGCGAGTGCGTGAAGAGATAGCCCGAGCTGCCCGGGTGGCCGCAGCCAAAGCAGCCGCAAAAGCGGCCGCCGAACGTGCCGCAGCTGGTAGCAGTAGCCCTGGCAGTACCGCCCGCACCAGTCCGGCAGCCGAAGCGGCCGCTACCCGCGTCGACCGCATTACGCTCACACCCGAAATAGCCAGTATTTCCTCATCATTTGCCGAGAACAGGGGGCGCATGCTGTGGCCTGTAGCCCGCGGATTTATTTCTCAGCACTTCGGCCGTCATGCGCATCCAGTGCTAAAAAACGTGATTGTTGAGAACCGCGGCGTCGATATCCAAACAAGCGCCGGAGAAGCTGTGCGAGCTGTTTCAGCCGGTAAAGTGCTTACCGTTACCAGTATTGCGGGCATGAATAACATCGTGATGGTGCAGCACGGAGAGTACTTCACCGTGTATGCCAAGCTGCGCAGCGTAAGCGTAAGTGAGGGCGACCAAGTGCAGGCCAAGCAGTCAATCGGGACTGTGTACACCAATTCGGAGGGTACGTCGGAGCTACAGTTTCAGGTGTGGCGCAACAGCTCCAACCTGAACCCCGAAAGCTGGCTGGGACAGAAGTAAAGCTCAAAGACAGTTTAGGTGCGAGCTGAGCTGCCAGATGCCAGCATATTTGCCCCCAGCGGCTGTGAAACGCTTAAGGCGCATTTCTGCGCGAGCTTCTGCACGTAGAAGCTTTCGAGGAACTGAGTGATTTGGGCGGTTTCGATCAGAAAGCCATCGTGGCCGTAGCCGGAATCCATTTCGGCGTAGATAGCGCCGGGGATGTGGCGAGCCAAAAGCTGCTGCTCACTGGGTGGAAATAATACATCAGACGTGATGCTTAGCACCAACGTGCGAGCCCTGATCTGGCCCAGCGCAGCAGGTACGCCCCTCGGCCTCGGCCCACATTATGCGAGTCCATCGCTCTGGACAGCGCCACATAGGTGTACGCATTGAAGCGCGCCACTAGCTTATCGCCCTGATATTGCTGATAAGAGCTGGCCCGAAAATCCGTGATTTTGTTTTCCTCGGGTTCATGCTGGGTATTGCCATATGCCTCGTAGCTGCGGTAGCTGAGCAGGGCTATGGCGCGGGCTGCTTTTAAGCCAAATTGCCCCCCAGTCGGCGTGGCCGACTGGTAAGTAGGGTCGGCGAAAATGGCCAGGCGCTGCGCTTCGTTAAAAGCAATGCCCAGGGCGAATGCTGCGCGTTGGTAGCCAGCACAACAAGGTGCTCGAACACAGTGGGTCGCTGAATCGCCCACTCCAATGCCTGCTGCCCACCTAATGAGCCGCCAATCAGCGTGTGAATATGGCCTATACCCAAATGCTGGCGCAACGCTTCGTGCGCCGCGACCATATCGCGCACGGTAAGCAGCGGAAAATTATGGTAGAGCCGTTCCTGCGAATCGGTGGGGGTGAGCGGGCCGGAAGATCCGTAGCAGGAGCCCAATATGTTGGCGCATACGATGAAATGATTTGCCGGATCGAAGTAGCAGTTATTACCAAACAGACCGGGCCACCAGCTGAGCACATCAGCGTTGGCCGTAAGCGCATGGCATACCCATACCACATTGTCGCGGGCGGCATTCAGCGTTCCATAGGTCTGGTAAGCTATCTGCACCTGAGGCAAGGTGGCGCCACTTTCGAGCTGAAGCGGCGCGGGAAGAATAAACATCTGATAATCAGTCATGCGACGCTAGCGGATTCCCGAGCCAAGAGGGGATTGTTGAAGCTGCCAATACAGCAGTCAGACTCATGACGAATGGTAAAGCAGATTTTCAATAGCTCCCAAACCGAGTGAGGTTAACCCGATCAGGGGTTGGTTCGGGAGCTATTGAAGGATGGGCAAGGCGGTATCTTTCTTCCGTTTCTACCTTGTCACCCCGCCAAACCGTAGGACTGGAAAACGGAGCGCCGGTTGCTGCAACGGCCGCGCTCCGTACTTTCTGCTTGCCGCAGTTATACTTCCAGCACTACGGGGTGTTCGAGAGCTGGCTCTGGGAGCGCGTCGCTTTCGCTTTGCTGACGCTGGGGGGCTTTTTCCGCTACCGCGTCGAAGGCGTTCTGCAGGTCAGCTTTGATGTCTTCGATGTGCTCCAAGCCCAGAGAAATGCGCAGCAGCGTGGGCGTCACGCCAGCCGCTATTTGCTCCTGATCGGAGAGCTGCTGGTGGGTAGTGGCAGCGGGCTGAATGATCAGCGTTTTCGCATCGCCCACGTTAGCCAGATGACTCACCAGCTTTAAGTTGTCGATGAAGTGCGTGGCTGTTTCTTTGCTGCCTTTTATGCTGAAAGTCAGTACGCCACCTGCGCCGCGCTTCAGGTATTTCTGGGCTAAGGTGTGGTAGCGGCTGCTTTTCAAGCCCGGGTAATTTACGGCTTCCACCTGCGGATGCTGTTCCAGCCATTCGGCCAGCTTTTGCGCATTTTCTACCGTCCGGTCTACGCGCAACGACAGGGTTTCGAGGCCTTGCAACAGCAGGAATGAGTTGAAGGGGCTAATAGCAGGACCAAAATCGCGCAGGCCTTCTACCCGTGCCCTAATGATAAAGGCAATGTTGCCAAACGGTCCGCCTTTGCCGAAGACATCGTTGAAGACGAGGCCGTGGTAGCCTTCTGATGGCTCCGTAAACTGCGGAAACTTGCCGTTGCCGAAGTCGTATTTGCCCCCGTCCACAATCACGCCGCCAATGCTGGTGCCGTGGCCGCCAATCCATTTTGTGGCCGACTCTACCACGATGTGCGCGCCGTGCTCCAGGGGGCGAAACAAGTAACCGCCCGCGCCGAACGTGTTATCAACGATGAGGGGTAGGTCGTGCTTGTCAGCAATGGCAGCAATGCGCTCAAAATCGGGGATGCTGAAGCTGGGATTGCCAATGGTTTCGAGGTAAAGCGCCTTGGTGTTGTCGTCGATCAGTGCCTCAAAGCTTTCGGGGGTGTCGCCATCGGCAAAGCGGGCTTCGATACCTAAGCGCTTGAAAGCCACCTTGAATTGGTTGTAGGTACCACCGTAGAGGTGCTGGGTGCTCACGAAGTTATCGCCGCCCTGTAGGATGTTGTTCAGCGCCAGAAACTGGGCTGCCTGCCCCGAACTGGTAGCCAACGCGGCCACGCCACCTTCCAAGGCTGCCACCCGTTGCTCAAACACATCGGTGGTGGGGTTCATGAGGCGCGTATAAATGTTGCCGAACTCCTTAAGGGCAAATAGATTAGCCCCGTGTTCAGCGTTTTTAAACACGTAAGAAGTGGTCTGGTAGAGAGGAACGGCGCGCGAGCCAGTAGTGGGATCGGGCTGCTGGCCAGCGTGTAGTTGGAGCGTTTCGAAGTGCAGGTTTTGCGTGGACATAGTAAGTCTGATTGAGTTTTATTTGAACTAGGAAGAGATGAGAAGATGCAGATAGTTAGGCGCATCAGGGCCGCAGGAGGCGGCAAGCTGAGCGGGCTCCGTAGCCAAAAGAGCTAGACAGAGACGGGCGAAAACCTACCGTCGGAGCGAGCATAAAGCCCAGCGTGCGACACGGTTTTGAAACGACTAAAGAGGAAAGGGTCTAAACCGGAAGCCAGCTTAGCAACAGCATGCGCAACAACAGCACATTCGCGTAGCCTCATAACTGCCAACGGCAGGGGGCAAAACGCAGAAACCCGCAAGCCAACCAAGGCGCAAGGAAGCAGCCGGGACAAACGGGTGAAGTAAGAAGGAAAAAGCAGTGTTTTTCATGGCACTCAGCTTATATCTCCCGCTGGCAAAATGGCCGAACGGGCAGGAATTGGCACCTTTCAAAACAATGAAGGTTGCCAGCGGGTCAGGGAGCCTGTTCTCTCGCCGCTTCTGTATAAAATCTGAAAAACTGTCTCGTCGATAACGAGGAGTACCGGGTTGGTAAGTGCAAATGTACAGTTCGAAATGAGAACGCCAAATGCAATAAAAAGTTTTTACGGAGGCTAACTCAATGAGTAACAAGCAAAAAAGCCCCCCAACATTTTGCTGGGGGCTTTTTGACTACAATTTAGCCTCGGGTGTACTTAAGCTTGGGGCAAGGTCAAAACCTGGCCTACTTCGATATGATCGGGGTTCGAACCAATGGTTGACTTGTTGGCGTCATAAATCTGGTGCCACTTAGCGGCGTCACCGTAGTGCTTCTTCGCGATTTTAGAAAGTGAATCGCCGCTAACTACTGTGTATTGCGTGCCTTGAGCGGCCGTAGGGGCAGCGGGCTGGTTGGCGTTGCCAAAGAAGTCAGTATTAGCCTTCTGGTTAGGGTTGGCAGCCGGCTGAACCGGTTTTTCGTCGCCTTTATTGGTTAAGAAATCGAACAGTCCCATAGTCGTGGTTGATTAAGGAGAAAAAGGCGCATGTGCTTGATAGCTATGCTGTCACGCCGTATTACGCCCCCACTGAAAATAAGTTGCGGGTCTCAAAAAGGCTTATCCGTTGTTAACTCTTTCCGGCGAGGCGCGTAAGAAGCGCAACATTGCTTTGCTGGAATATAGGACCAGCTGAAGTCGCTCCTTTCCATTTTTCGTTAACCCTAAGGTCACTCCTCATGAAAACTATTGCACTTCCTTTCCGCTATTTGGCCAGCCTCATTATGCTGTTGTCGCTATTCACGGCTGCTTGTAGCCAGAAAGACAAAGTTGGTGAAACCAATATGCTGTATGGCACCGAAAGCAAGGTCTGGAAAACGGATAAAGAAACCACTGCCAGCGGCGACAAAGTGGCCCAAACCGATGCTGATAAAGATACTGAGCTGCGTTTCTACGCCAACGGTAACTTCAACATGACGTCGCCTCAGCAGTCAATGCAGGGCAAGTACACCTTCGATCAGCCCGGCAAGAAAATCACCCTTACCCCCGACGGCGGCACTACATCCATGAGCTTTGATGTGGTAAACCTGACGGACGACAAAATCACGTTGCGCGGCGTAAATGGCGAGCAAATGATGCTGGAGTCTGAGTAATCGGATTTCGCTTACTTATAAAAAAGCCCCCAGTAGTACACTGGGGGCTTTTTTGCTTTAGGAGTTCATGACCTTCTTTACCTGATTTCGGCCGAATACCCGGGCTACCCAGCGGGGCAGGAAAATGGCCCCCAGCACCAGATACAGGTAATACGTAACAATACGATACAGCAGAACCACAAAATTTGTCATGGTGGGCGTGCCGATAAACTTGCCAAAAAAGGTGGGGAAAGCGCCCTCCGCAATGCCCGCGCCACCCGGCGTAATGGCCACCAGTAGCACCACTTTATAGATCAGGTTGCGGCTGAAAATCAGACCAAATTCCCCCCAGCTTAGATCCACAAAGGCAGCAATAATGCAACCGATTACCAAGTAGCGAGCCGTCCAGACGAAAGCCGTAGAAAGGGCCGCTTCTACCCAATATCTCGGTCCGTTGCCACGGAGCTGAGCCGAGGCCCACACCATCTCGTTGCCATGCTGATAGGCTTTGGCTCGCCAGCGCCGTAAGCCTTTCAGGGAAAACAGCCGCACCAATAACCGCTTAACCGACTGCGGATTAATAAAAAGCGCATAAAGCATTACGCCCGAGTACAGCGAAACCAACAGGTAGCTCAGCACGAAAGCCACCTTCAGGGTAGTTACAAAACCTCCCTGAAGCGCCTCGTGTGGGTACAGCGCATCGCCCGCCAGCCACACCACCAATGGCACCGTCACGACATAATAAACGTTGTCGAGCAATGCCGTAACCATCACGTAGGCAAGTGATTTGCCGAGAGAAATTCCTTCTTTATTCAGCAGAAACGGCGCTACGGAGGTGCCACCCACAGCGGAAGGCAATACGCAGGAGGCAAATTCCCAGATCATAATCACATCCAGGCTCTGGCGCCAGCTCAGTACTTTCTCCGAGATGTGTCGGATGCGGTAGATGTAGCCCCAATCGCGCGCTACCAGTACTGCTACCATCACCAATAGCCAATGCAGCTTGGCATTTGCTAAGGGCGCCAAATCCCCTGGCCGGTAGCTGCGCCAGAACATAAAGCCTACTACGCTCAGGCCAATAAGAACCGGCAGAACGATGCGAGAAGGCTTTAGCTTATCAAGAAGTTGCTTTTCCTGACTATCCTGGGTGAGCGGCATGGGTAAAAGGCGGGTGGTGGGGTAAAAGTAGGCAATAATGAGAGCGGCCCCTACCAAATACGCGTTAAGTGTTGCCTCGGACGAGGCCAACGCATGAGGTTAGAAGTAGGTGGAAGAAAGGTGAGCGTTTGCGACTTCCATCAACAACCGGCCCTAATGAAAAGTCGTACCTTTGTCTGGTAACTTCGGCAGGAAACTTGGACGGTTCCAACCTTTTACATTGCTAGTAGGTTATGGTGCTATATTTTACTTTTTGCTTTTCTGAAAGATGATTGTTGAACCCGGTGAACTACTGGCGGCCATTGACTCGCCTGATGACCTCAAGAAGCTCAGCGAGGACCAACTTGTCCAGGTAAGCCAAGAGCTGCGCCAGTTCATCATTGATTCAGTTTCGATTTATGGGGGGCATTTTGGTGCTTCTCTTGGCGTAGTAGAGCTAACGGTAGCTCTGCATTATGTCTTTAACACCCCCTACGACCAGCTAGTGTGGGATGTGGGCCACCAAGCCTACGGTCACAAAATCCTGACGGGTCGCCGCAACCAGTTCCCTACGAATCGTCGCTACGGCGGCATGTCGGGCTTTCCCAAGCGCAAGGAAAGCGAGTACGATGCCTTTGGCGTAGGTCACAGCAGCACCAGTATCGGCGCTGCCTTAGGCATGGCAGTAGCTTCCGAGTACAAGAATGAGCAGGACCGTCAGCACATCGCCGTAATCGGCGATGGTGCCATGACGGCCGGTATGGCCTTTGAAGCCCTCAATCATGCCGGCGTTGCCAAGTCTAACCTACTGGTTATTCTTAACGATAACTGCATGAGCATTGACCCCAATGTGGGTGCGCTCAAAGAATATCTTACCGACATCACCACCTCCCGCACGTACAATAAAGTGCGCGATGAGTTGTGGAACGTATTGGGCAAGCTCAGCAAGTTCGGCCCGAATCCCCAGCAGATTGCCCGCAAAGTAGAGCAGGCCATGAAGGCAACGCTGCTCAAGCAAAGTAATCTGTTTGAGGCCCTCAACTTCCGCTATTTCGGCCCCGTGGATGGCCACGATGTGCAGCATCTGACTACCATTCTGCGCGACCTGAAAAGCATTCCAGGTCCCAAAATTCTGCATTGCGTAACGGTAAAAGGAAAAGGCTATGCCTTAGCTGAAAAGGACCAAACGCTATGGCACGCGCCTGGTCTGTTCGACAAAATAACGGGTGAGATCCATAAGAAAACCTACGATAGTCCCCAGCCACCTAAGTATCAGGATGTGTTCGGCCACACTATCGTAGAACTTGCCGAGCAAAACGAAAAAGTGATGGGTGTAACGCCCGCCATGCCCTCCGGCTGCTCCCTGAATATCATGATGAAGGCCATGCCGGATCGTGCCTTCGACGTGGGCATTGCCGAGCAGCACGCTGTTACGTTCTCTGCGGGCTTGGCTACACAGGGCTTGGTACCGTTCTGCAACATCTATTCTTCCTTTATGCAGCGTGCCTACGATCAGGTAGTGCACGATGTGGCATTGCAGAATCTAAACGTGGTTTTCTGCCTCGACCGTGCCGGATTTGCCGGTGCCGACGGTCCCACTCACCACGGCTGCTACGACATAGCCTTTATGCGTTGCGTACCCAACATGGTGGTTTCGGCACCCATGAATGAACAGGAACTGCGTAACCTAATGTATACCGCCCAGCAGCCCGACATGGGTCCTTTTAGTATCCGCTATCCACGAGGTGAGGGCGTGATGCCTAAGTGGCGTACTCCTTTCCAAAAAATCACTGTTGGTACGGGCCGCGTAGTGCGCGAAGGGCAGGGTGTCGCTATCTTGAGTTTCGGCCATATCGGCAACTACGCAGTGAAGGCTACCGCTGCTTTGGCTGCTGAAGGTATTCCTGCCGGCCACTACGATATGCGCTTCGCTAAACCATTAGACGAAGCAATGCTTGCCGATGTACTCAGCCGCTACCAAGCTATTGTGACGGTAGAGGATGGCTGCCTGCAAGGCGGCTTTGGGGCTGCCGTGCTGGAGTTTATGGTTGACCATGGCCACAGCGTTCCTGTTAAGCGCCTGGGTATTCCTGACCGAGTTGTAGAACACGGCTCTCAGGATGAATTATATAAGGAGTGCGGCTTCGACGCCACTGGTATTGCTAACGCGGTGCGGGAATTGACTAGTAGGGTGGTAGCGAAAGCTTCTGTTGAGCGGTTCGCTCTCTAAAAGGAAAATTTACACATCTTCAGCTAGGCTATTCTTGCATATTAACGCTTTTCGTAATGCGGCAGTAGTGTGCTAACCTCTGTCAGTATTCATTACACTATTATTGAGAATTATTATACTTGTCCGGGCTTTCTATAGGCTCGGACTTTTTTTGGTGTTCTTTATTATACTATTATCACCAGTTGAGCTTATTGTATATAAACAGTTAAAAATGAATGCTATAATAGTGCTGCATAGGCCTTGAATCTATGCCCTTTGTAATGTTCTACGGCTGAAATAGTAAACGATGGTTCATGCCCAAACTTTGAATTATAATAAAATAAGGCATAGAATTAGCTTGTATATATAACTATTGAGTATAAATTTGTCAAGGTGAAATATTGCTTGCTGAACTACAAAATGGTTTTCCAACTTCTTACTTTCCTTTATCTGATCTCGCTTACCTAACCCTTTTGCATTTTGAAACATTATCTACTCCTCTGCTTAACCTTTGTGTTAATGGCCTTTGCCAGTAGCAATGCCTCAGCTCAATGTGTGTACACTAGTATCTCTAATGGAAACTTTTTTCTTCCAGGTACAACAACCATTAATCCAGCCGTTATACAGCGATCTTTAACTGGCTGTGGCACTCAAGATACGCCCAGTAATAGCACCATTATTATTGATGATAATGTAATCCTCAATGGTGATTTTACCACCACAGGTGAAATTAGAATAAAAGCTGGGGCTCATTGATAGAAGACGGCACCAGACGGACCTTAACAATAAATACCCAAGGTAACGTAGCAGGTTTTTTGGCAATAGAAGCTAGTGCAGAGCGTGTTATAAATTCTCCACAGGTAAGTGTATCGGTTCTTATAGGTAATAAGGCTAATATTATAGTAGATGATAATTCTATTTTACGGGTGAATTGCACCTTGCAGTTGATTAATCAGTCATACGTCGGGTTAGGTAATAATTCCTTACTCAATGTACTTGGTGATATAGATGTTCAGAATGGTAATGTTCTGATCACTGGTCCAGACCCCACTCAGGGGGGTCACCTGCAGGGTTACGCGTTGCCGGTGCTATTCGCACTAATAATGGAGGAGCAGACCTTTTCGCGCCTAATGATCTATTGATTACTTGTATACAGCAAAAAGAGATTCCCTGTACTGTCTCAACTGGACCAAATGTAACCCCAGTCAACTCTAGCAACGACCCATCATGCATTTCGGTGTTGCCTGTGACGCTTACTCGCTTTGTTGGCAACTGGGCTTCTGGTGGTACTGCAGTTAACCTGAAATGGACCACAGTTACTGAGGTTAATAATGCTCATTTCGCAGTGGAGCGTTCGGTTGATGGAATTACGTTCGAGAAGATAGCTCAGGTAGCAGGTGCGGGTAGCTCTACCATGCTGCGGAATTATGCTTACACTGATGTTAGCCCTTTAACTTCTTCTTCCTACTATCGCCTACGGCAGGTAGATTACGATGGCAAAGCCACGTATTCAACCATTATTTCCTTGGGCAAACCCCAGCGAACCACTGATTGGCTTGTTTCTACCTCTTCACCCCGCCATTTTACAATTCAGAGCCAACTGGACGGGGATAGCCGCTTCTCCGTGCTAGACGTAACTGGTAAGCCTGTGTTCTCGCAAGCTGTATCAACGGAAAATGCTGATGTCGTAATTCCTTCTCTCCCAACGGGCGTGTACCTTTTCCGTCTCACGACGAAGCAGGGCCGATTTACAGTTCGGCAGGTAGTTACAGCTGGCAAATAGTTAGGTGATCAAATTCGTAATAAAGCTGCCCTTCATAAGCCTTAAAACGAAACATAAACGCCAGCAAAAAGGCCAGGACCGTATACGGTCCTGGCCTTTTTGCTGGCGTTACCTTGCTCTTCAAATTACCAAGGTTTTAGATTTTAATTAACGAACTAGTAACTATGATTGAAGCATATAAAAAACCAGTTATTATCTTCCTCCACGGCTTTGCTGAAAGCCGCAACATCTGGGCTGAGTTTACCCAAGATTACCCCCCAGAGTACCGGATTCTCACACCCAACTTCCCCGGTTATGGCAACCAAAAGGAGCCACCTGTTGCTGACTACTCTATGGAAGCGCTGGCTGAGTTTGTACAAGAAGAGCTAGATCAGACCGGTATTCAACAAGCCATTTTTATTGGTCACTCTATGGGCGGATACGTGGCGTTGGCCTTTGCCGAGAAGTATCCGGCGCGGGTGGCGGGTTTGTGCCTCTTTCACTCGTCAGCCCAGGCAGATAGCGAGGAGAAGAAGGCCAACCGCGACAAGAACATCAGCTTTGTGGAGCGCCACGGCGTGGCAAAGTTTATGGAGACCTTCATCCGACCGCTGTTTGCCAATGCCAACGAGGAAGCCATGATGCCCTACCGGCGCCAGTTGGAAGAAATAGGTGCCGCCACCTCACAGGCTAGTATAGTTGGGGGTATGCGAGCCATGCGCAACCGGCCCGACCGTACGGAAGTGTTGCGCAAAGCCACGTTTCCAGTGCTATTTATAGTGGGTAAGGAAGATGCGGCGGTGCCGTTAGCTACGTCTTTGGAGCAGGTAGCACTGCCGCCTGTGAGCACAGCCCTGTTTCTGGAGCGCGTGGGTCACGTTGGGTTCTTTGAGCGGCCGCAAGTTACCCGACGGGCAGTGCTAGACTTCGTGGGGGCATTTTTGGAACGTAATAGGATCATCAGCAAACAAATAAAAAGCCCTGCTAGCAAACTAGCAGGGCTTTTTTCTAGGCAAAGAAATGCCTACTGAACTGGTACCATTTTATCACGCAGGCTAGTGGGTGCTCCCTCTAGCGACATGATGCACAAATTAGCTTTGTCGGTAAGGTTATAGCCCTGTGCACTAGGAACTAGTCCCTTGCATGTCTTTATCAGAAATGCGGCATATAGCATAAAGAGGCGTTAACTCCTTAATAATCCCATTTTCATCATTGCCTCCGCAATCTGCACGGCGTTGGTGGCAGCTCCTTTACGGAGGTTATCCGCCACTACCCACATATTGAGCGTGCGCGGCTGCGACTCATCACGGCGGAGTCGGCCGACCAGTACAGCGTCCTTGCCGTGAGCGTCTTTGGGCATTGGGTACTGGTTTTGGGCTACGTCGTCAACCACTTCCACGCCATCGGTTTCGCGCAAAATACGGTACACGTCGGAAAGCTCAAACTCCTGCGCAAACTCTACGTTTACAGCCTCCGAGTGACCCCCCATTACGGGAATCCGCACGGCCGTGGCGGTTACCTGAATAGTGTCGTCGCCGAGGATTTTCTTGGTTTCGCGTACCATTTTCATTTCCTCCTTCGTGTAGCCATTGTCCTCAAATACGTCGATGTGAGGCAGCACATTCAGGTCGATGGGGTGGGGGTAGGCGGGGTTGGAAGCCGTCTGGCCCGCCCGCTCCTCCATCAATTGATCAACAGCTTTTTTGCCGGTACCGGTTACGCTTTGATAGGTGCTTACTACAATGCGCTTGATCTGGAAAGCCTCGTGCAGCTGGTGCAGGGCCAATACCATCTGAATAGTAGAGCAGTTGGGGTTAGCGATAATCTTATCGGCTGAGGTAAGCTCTTTGGCGTTGATTTCGGGCACGACTAGCTTCTTAGTAGGGTCCATGCGCCAGGCCGAGGAATTGTCGATAACGACGGTGCCAACCTCTGCGAAGCGTGGAGCCTGTTCTTTTGAAACGCCGCCGCCCGCCGAAAAAATAGCCACCGCCGGTCGAGCCGCAATGGCCGCGTCCATGCTTACTACCTTATATTTTTTACCCTGAAACTCGATTTCCTGGCCTACCGATTTTTCGGAAGCCACGGGCAGCAGTTCAGTGACCGGGAAATTGCGCTCGGCCAGCACTTTCAACATTTCGCCCCCGACCAGGCCGGTGGCACCAACTACGGCGATTTTCATAGGAAAATTGGGTTTCTAAACATTGGCCGCACCTACGGCTCCTACACAAAGATAGGGGCGAAGCGACTTTCATTTCGCGGTATCCTTCTTGCATAGGCGCGCGGCGCGCTGGGGGGCAAATTATAGGCAGCTTGTTATACCGCTTCTCCGGTCAGCACACAAACTTATATAGGTAGCGATACCGCCGACGATAGTAAGCATGCGAGCATTCATACTGGGTTTAATTCCTTTAGTTTTTTCCATAGCTGCTAATGCTCAGCTTGTTGAGTCTTTTGCCGACGGTAATCTCAACCAAAACCCAACCTGGGCCGGCGATGAAGGCAGTTTTCAGGTAAGCGGCGAACAGCTGCAAAGCAACGGACCCGCCACCACCGGCACTACGCTGCAACTGGTAACGGCCAGCACCGCGGCCAGCGGCGTTACGTGGGAGTTTTATGCTAATCTGCGCCTGGCTACCTCGGGGGCAATTTGGCCGATGTCTGGCTCATGGCCGATCAGGCCAGCTTAAAAACGAGCGGCACCAAAGGCTACTTCGTGCGGCTGGGAGGTACGCCAGATGAGATTAGCTTGTTCCGGCAAGATGCCACGGGTAGTCCTGTATATGTTATTAATGGTCAGGATGGTACGCTGAAGTCTGCTAACAATAACGTAGTGCGTGTGCGTGTGACTCGCTCTGCTCAGAATGTCTGGGTGCTGGAACACGACCTGGCTGGGGGGCAAAATTTTGCTTCCGGCGGCACGGCTACCGATGCCACGCACCAGCGCAGCGCCTTTTTCGGGGTGCGCCTGACCTACTCTTCCGCCAACAACCGCAACTTTTACTTCGACGATTTTCGGATTACTGATACGGTACCGCCCGCTCTGCTGAGCGCTACGCCCACCGGCCCCCACCAGCTGGATGCTTTATTCAGTGAAAACCTTGATGCTATCAGCGCTGCCAGCTTCCGCCTCGTAGCCGGGCCGGCAGTACTTACGGCCCAAACCGATGCAGACAATCCGGCCCTGGTACACCTGACGCTGGGGGCAATTTTCCCTTGGGAAACAATACGCTCGAAGCGCGCAATATCACCGATGCTAACGGAATAGTGGCTGCTGGGCCGCTTACTGCTGCTTTTGTAAATCAGGGTTTTGCCGTGGTGCCGGCTTTCAATCAGGTGCTCATTACCGAAATAATGGCCGATGACACCCCGGTGGTGGGGCTGCCCGCGTCGGAGTACATCGAGATTCATAACCCCACGGCAAGTACGGTGCTTGATTTGGCGGGTCTGCGGCTGCTGAAGCCGGGCAGCGCTACGGCCGCTGTCTTTCTGGCTGGGGCCGTGCTGCTGCCGGGCGAGTATGCTGTGGTCTGTGGCAGCACGCGCGTTAGTCAGTTTGCCGCTTTCGGGAAAGTCTTTGGGCTGACGAATTTCCCCAGCCTTTCAAATGCCGGCGACCAGCTTGTATTGCGCGCCCGCAACGGACAAACCTTGTTTGAAATCACGTATTCGGATACCTGGTACAAGGATTTGCGCAAAAAAGAAGGCGGCTGGTCGCTGGAAATGGTAGATGCTGCCAACCCCTGCGCCGGCAGCAGCAACTGGACCGCCAGCACCAACGACAGTGGCGGGACGCCCGGCCGCGTCAACGCGGTGCGGACTACTAACCCTGACCGTACCGCGCCCACCTTACAGCGGGCCGTGGCCCTGACTCCGACTACGGTGCGCCTGGTTTTCGGGGAGAAGCTGGATAGCTTGGCCAACACCAACGTTGGGCTGTATGCCTTAACACCCGCTGTGCCTATCACGCGGATAGTACCGCAGGGCCCCGATTTCCGTGCTGTCGATTTGCTGCTGGCTACCAATTTGCCCCCCAACCAGCCGCTGACCGTGGCCGTGCACCGCGCCACCGATTGCGCGGGGAATGGCGCGGGGCCGATTACCTCCACAGCCTTTGCCTTGCCCATAGCGGCCACAGCTGGCGACGTTGTAATCAATGAAATCCTGTTCAATCCACGCACGGGAGGCGTCGATTTTGTGGAGCTGCTGAATCGTTCGGCCAATTATCTGGATGTGCAGGGCTGGCAGTTGGGCGTGGAGCAAGCCGCGGGCCTGAGCGCCAGCCCTATCAGCGCAGAACCGTATGGCTTGGCGCCGGGCCAGCTGCTGGTGCTCACTACCCGCCCCGACGTGGTGCAAAGTGAATATCCAACCCATGACCCGGCGGCGTTCCTGACCATGGCCAGCTTTCCCAGCCTCCCCGACGATGCCGCTACGGTAGTAGTACTGGACGCAAAGGGCCAGACAATTGACCGCTTCAGCTACGACGAAAAGCTGCATCTGCCCTTACTCAGCGACCGCAACGGCGTGTCGCTGGAGCGAATTCGGGCGGCGGAACCTAGCGTGGGGGGCAATTTTCACTCCGCGGCCAGCGCCGTTGGGTACGGTACCCCTGGCCGGCCCAACTCGCAGTACCAGGCCGACCCTACCGGGGCGAAGCTCTTCCAGATTGAACCCGAGATATTTACCCCCGACGAAGACGGCCAGCAAGATTTTACGACGCTCACTTACCGCTTCGACTACCCAGGCTACGCGGCCTCTATTACCGTTTATGATGCGCAAGGGCGGCTGACTCGTCGCCTGCTGCGCAACGAAACCTTACCTAATAGTGGGTTTTTGCGGTGGGATGGCCTCACCGATCAAGGCCGTAAAGCTGCTATCGGGCCCTATGTGCTGCTGATTGAGCTGTATCGGGTGGCTGGGGGCGAGACGCATACTTATAAGCGTAACGTGGTGCTGGGGGGCGATTTTAGTAGCTTTTCCCGAGGTGTCTATTCTACACATGAGGTTAGGTGAGAGCGTGGCAGTTGAGCAATACCCTTTGATTATCAAGTCCGTAAGAGTTAAGAGATTCCTGTCCATCTTAACTCCTACCAGCTATGAAAGTAATCTCGCCTCGTGTACATGGTATCCTCGACTATGGCACGATACTCCTTTTTGCCTTGGCGCCTACCATATTCGGCTTTGAAGGTATGTACGCCACTGTCTGCTATATCTTGGCTGCTGGCTACTTAGTTGTCACGCTGCTCACCGATTTCCCAATGGGCATAGCGCACGTAATTCCATTCCCCGTGCACGGCGGCTTGGAGCTGGTAAGCGGCTTGGTGTTGCTGGCTTCGCCCTTCATCTTCGGTTTCAACGACGACAACGAAACTGCCCGTAACTTCTTCATGATAATGGGGGGCGTGTTTCTGGGCGCATGGCTCCTGACCGATTGGCGCGCTCAAACTCGCAGCCATAAAACGGTTATGTCGAATCATTAGCAACTTTTACCAAGCAGAAAAGCCCCCAGCTACTCCGCTGGGGGCTTTTTGCTTCAGAATGAGACGTGATTCCTACAAGATCGATAGTATCCTTCCACCATGCTTATCGTACTGATCTCAGTCATTCCTTCTTTATTAACTAACCTGGTTATCTATGAAAATCCTATCACCAATAGCGCATGGCGTCATTGATATAGCCTTCATCACCGTCCTGGCAATGGCACCCATCATGTTTGATTTGGAGCCCGCTGTAGACACCGCGTGCTATTTGATGGCGGGGGCTATTTGCTGCTCACCCTTATGACCGACTTCCGATTTGGCCTTCTCCGCTTGGTGCCATTCCCTGTGCATGGCTGGCTCGATTTGCTGACGGGAATTGCCCTGTTGGCTGCACCGTTTTTGTTCAATTTCGAAGCTGGCAGCGCTGAGCGCAACCTTTCCCTGGCGTTAGGTGTGGTATCTGTAGTTACCTGGTTTATAACTGATTGGAAGGCCAACACTCGTTCCCTAATGACAGATAAGAATACCTGATCCGCCACTCCTGAACGATACGGAACTAAAAAGGGGCTGAAGTACTACCAAATGCTTCAGCCCCTGTTTACTGCAGTGACTTAACTTCCGCAGTCTATATCCTGACGGTGACACCCACAAAAAACTCGCGCTCCGCACCGGGCGTGAGGGGTAGTATGGCTCCCACATCGAACTGAGTATTTTCGCCCACTTTCAGCTCCGGACCAATGTTGAAGGTGGCCTGCCAGTCATTCTCGCGGGCATTCCAGCGGCCTATTACTTCGCCAAACAGGCCCAATGCCTCCGAAAATGCATGCTCGGCAGTGATTCCGGGTACAAACTGAAAGTAGTGGCGCTCGGCTTCCCGATCATAGGCCCGGTCGCCTTCCAGCTGAGCCGTTACCTCCCAGGTTTTGGTCAGATGATAGTTAAGCGGCAGCACCAGCCCCATCTCGGTGCTGCCCGCGCCCTGACTTCCGCCCATTGGCAAGCGCACAAAACCCGTGACCGACATTGCCGCGCGGGTTTCATCGTCATCGCCGAAGAGGTTGCGTTTGAGGCGTAGCGTCACGTCGCCAAAGCCGCTGCGACGCTGCTGGGGCTCGTTTTCAGCCCATTCTTTTTCTATCGTATACGACTCCAGCGCAACCTGAAAATCTATTTGATCGGATATGCCGACCTTGAGCACGAGGGGCGCCACCTGCCAGGTACGGCTCCGGTTGCCGGCGCTGCGGCTGGTGAGAAGACGTAAAAAGTCGCCTTCTACCTGAAAATGGCCCGGGTCGATGGTGAAAGGACTTTCCGTGATACCTGGCCGGTCGGGGTGCAGCTCCCGCATAGAATCGCGGGGTACCGGCCGAAACAGCGAGTACCCATCCATCTTGGTGCCTTTTTCAGGCTTTTGGGCATATGCCGTAGTTAGGGGCAGCAAGGCCAACAATAGCCAGTAGAGCTTATTCATTTGATTTGAAAGCAAAACCCCAACCCGGAGCGGGCCACATTACGCAGAACCAGTCTGGAAGATGGATTTATTTCTATGTTACTGGTAAAACTGTCTCGCAAGCTCACTCATTTTTGCCCCCCGAACACGGTGTACCGCAACCCCAGAAAGCCCCGAATACCTTGGTTGGAGGCGTACACGTAGCTTGGGTCAAACGTCAGGGCATTCGGGTTTTCGGCAGTCGCTGCGGGTTGTCCGGCCGCGTCAAACTGCACTTGCTTGTCGAAAGGGTCGAAGGCGCGGGCAATGGCTGCGGAAGTGGGGCGGAAGTTGAGCAGGTTTTTTACGCCCCCGTATACTTCCAGCTTATCGCCCAGCCGCTTGGTTACCTGAATGTTCTGAATACTAAACGCGGGCGACGAAGCCGGCCGTGGGTCCAGCGCCCCCAGTAAAGGCAAGCGCATGGGCCCGTACACGTTGCCCGTATAATCTACGCTCAGGCCGGCTGCAGCAAAGCGGTAGCTCAGCGCGAACGTACCCGATATGCGCTCCGTGAGTAGTTGGCGCTGCTTCCGCGTCTGGCCGCTGGCGTCAGCGCTGACCTGGTATACATCCAGCGCCGTAACCCCCAGAATGGCAGTTAGCGGAAAGCCAAACGTGAGGTCGGCATTCAGCGTGAGGCCCCGCGACACGGCGTGCCCGCGCAGGTTGTCATAAATCAGCAGCGTAGGGTCAGAGGTGTAGTCGGGTGTAATCTTATTCGTGAAATAAGTGTAGAAAGCGCTGGCATCGAAGCTCAGCAGGCTTTGCCCAATCGGCAGCAGCCGCTGGTAGTTCAGGTTAGCGTTGTAGCTGCGCTCGGGCCGAAGGGAGTTGCGAATAACAACGGTGCGGGCCCCGGTAAGTGCCGCGTGATCTTCCGTAAACACGTTCACCACCCGGTAGCCATTGCCCATGCTCAGCCGGAACGTCTGGCGGTCGTTGGGCGAAAACTTATAGTTGAGGCGCGGGGTAAAAATGCTGCCGTGGTACGAGTTATGATCGTAGCGCAAACCCAGTAGCAGCGTGTGCCTGGAGTTGAAGCGCAGCTCATCCTGCATGAATATACCCGGCAGCCAGATGCGCTGGGGGGCATTTTTGGATGCCAGCGTGTCGCCGGTGGCCGTGGCGGGCGTGTTGTCGTCGAAGTACGTGAAGCGTAGCGCTGAGCCCAGCAGCAGATGATGGTGGCCAGCCGTGTGAGCCGCCGTAAGCTGTCCGAAGGCAATGTTCTGCTGCGCCTTATACACCGTGGTGCCATACACGGAGTTCTGATTATGGGTATTCAACGAAGTACTCAGCATTACCTGCGGCCCCCGGATAGGCAACTGATACGCGCTGATTACCTCGGCCCGACTCGTATAAATAGACTCGGCATAGAGGCTGTCGCCGCCCCGAAACTCCGGCGACCACTGCATCTGTCCGCCCCAGCGGTCTTCGTATAAGTAGCGCGCTGCCAGCGAAGCCACCCGGTTTTCGGGCCGGGCCAGCGTTAGCTTGTCAAACACCGAAATGCGCTTGGCCAGGGCAATATCGGTAAAGCCGTCGCCATTGGCATCGCGGGGCGAGTCGTAAACGAATCCGTTGGCCCCGAGCAAAGAAGTAACCTTGCCCACCCGCGTCTTCAGCGCCAGATCGACGTTGTGCTCGCCCCAACCCGTGCTAAAGGCATCGGCCGACACCTGGGGGCTTTTTCCGGATCGCGGGTAATAATGTTGATAACGCCGCCCACCGCTTCGGAACCGTAGAGCGTAGACGCCGGACCTTTCACTACCTCAATGCGCTCCACGAGGCTATTCGGAATACCCGTCAGGCCATATACCGTGCTCAGGCCGCTCACGATGGGCATGCCATCCAGGAGCACCATGGTATAAGGGCCTTCCAGGCCATTGATGTGGATATCGCCGGTGTTGCAGATGTTGCAGTTGAGCTGAGGCCGCACCCCGTTTACCGTCTGCAAGGCTTCAAATACGGAAGGAGTGGGGTTCTTCTTAAAATAAGTGGGGTTGTACACCTCCACCGGCACCGCCGACTCCAGCCGCGATACGGGATGCAATGTGCCCGATACGACCACCTCGCCCAGCTCTTGCCCGGTACTGGCTTGCAGCGTTACGTTTAGGTTACTCGTTTGTCCACTTGTTACGCTCACGGCCCGCTCAGTAGCAGTGTACCCGATAGCACTGATAGCTAAGCGGTGGTTGCCGGGGGGCAAATTGTCGAGAATAAATATGCCGTCTTCCATGGCCGTGGCGCCCAACGTGGTGCCTTTCACCCCGACGCTCGCAAAAGGCACCGGCTTGCCTTCCGCTTGTATCCGGCCGCGCACCTTGCCCGACTGTGCCATTGCTGCGAGAGTAAGCAGGCAACTGAAAATCAGCAGGAAAAAGTGTTTCATAGCTAAAGCGAAAAAGAAGTTTAGATCGGGTAATAATTTTTATTTAGGTTAGTCTAAATCTGTGAAGCGAAAAAAGCGCAGTTGCTTTTTAGAACAGCTGCGCTTTCGGGTTAGCCCAGAAACATCTCGAGCAGCAGATAAGCGTTCAGGGTAATGATAATAGCCGAAACGGTCCAGGCAAGTACTTTGACCAGCAGCGAATTGGTGAATACGCCCATTTTGAGCTTACTGCCCGTAAAAAGTACCAGCGGCACCACCGCGAAGCTTAGCTGTAGCGACAGGATAACCTGGCTAAGCACAAGCAGCTCACCCGTTCCTTTCTCTCCATACAGAATGGTGACAATGAGTGCAGGAATTACAGCAATAGCGCGGGTTATCAGGCGGCGCATCCAAGGCTTCAGACGAATGTGCAGAAAGCCCTCCATCACGATTTGCCCCGCCAGCGTACCAGTCAGGGTTGAGTTTTGGCCGGAGGCCAGCAAGGCTACGGCAAACAGCACACTGGCCGCGCCCGCGCCCAGCACCGGCGCCAGCAGCTTATGCGCATCATTAATGTCGGCTACATTGAAGTAGCCATTGCGGTGAAACGCCGCCGCAGCGGTTACCAGAATGGCCGCATTCACGAAAAATGCCAGGAACAGCGCTACCGTCGAGTCGATGGTAGCGAACTTGATGGCCATGCGCTTGCCTTCCTCCGTCTGCTCGATGGCGCGGGTCTGCACGATGCTGGAGTGCAGATACAGGTTGTGCGGCATCACGGTAGCACCCAGAATACCGATGGCGATATAAAGCATGCCGGGGTCCGTTACTACTCTGGTCTGAGGCACCAGACCGGCCGCAATACCCAGCCAATCGGGATTGGAGGCGATGATTTCATACAGAAAGCAGCCAAAAATGACCACAATCAGGCCTGCCACAATGCTCTCAATGATGCGGAAGCCCTTATTCTGGAAATACAGCACTACCAGCACATCCAGAATGGTGAGCACCACGCCCCACGGCAGCGGCAGCCCAAACAGCAGATTCAAAGCAATAGCCGATCCGATAACCTCTGCCAAGTCGCAGGCGGCAATGGCAATTTCGCAGAGCACCCACAGCACCATCGCTACAGGCTTAGAGTAATGGTCGCGGCAGGCCTGGGCCAAGTCGCGGCCCGTCACGATGCCCAGTTTGGCCGCCAAGTGCTGGAGCAGCATGGCAAACAAGTTGGAAATCAGGATAACCGACAGCAGTGTATAGCCATAGCGGGCACCACCGGCAATATCGGTGGCCCAGTTGCCGGGGTCCATGTAGCCCACGGCCACCATAAGCCCCGGCCCCCAGAAAGCAAAAAGCTTGCGCCAGAAGGAGGCATCGTGAGCCGGCACCTTTATGCTCGCATATACTTCCTGCAAAGAAGGCGCATGACGCGCCTGCCGCCAGCCCGGATGCTCGGAAACAGGCGGCTTGGGGGGCGTTTCTATAAAATCCTTAACAGGTTGAGACACTGTATTAGTAGAAGAGTTATTCACAAAGTACGCTATTTTTAGACTAACCTAAATATATTTTTCAATTTACCTTAACTACTGATTTATAGTTAAAATGTTTCGTTCACCGGCGAAGTAGATTTTTTAATGGACTTTTGCCCCCGCTTTCGTGTTCACCCCCCTATGACGCTTTCCGAATCTAAGCTACGCCTTGGCATCCTGTCGCTTGTAGTGAGTGCCGTGCTGGTAGCCGTGAAGTTCTACGCCTATATGCTCACGGCCTCCCAAGCCGTACTCACCGACGCGTTGGAATCTATTATCAACGTGTTTACCAGTGGCTTTGCGCTGTATAGTCTGTACTTATCGGGCTTGCCCAAAGATGAAAACCACCCCTACGGCCACGGCAAAGTGGAGTATCTGTCGGTGGGCTTTGAGGGCGCCCTAATCCTGATTGCCGGCGTTTATATTTTCTATAGCGCCACGCTGGCCTTTCTGGAGTCGCACGCCGTTGCTCGCCCCGACTTAGGCATGGCCCTGCTTGGCATTACGGCATTGGCCAACTTAGCCGTTGGCTTTCTGCTAATTAAATCCGGCCGTAAGCTTAAGTCAGTGGCTTTGGTGGGCGATGGGCAGCACCTCTATCTTGATGCGGTAAGTACCATTGTGTCCTGCGTGGCCTTGCTGCTGGTGGCCGCTACCGGCAACGTACTCTTCGACGCGGGAGCGGCATTGCTGCTGGGGGGCTTTATTGTGGTAAATGGGCTGCGTATGGTGCGCCGCTCGGTGGGCGGCCTCATGGATGAGTCGGATGTAGTAATAGTCCGGGAGGTAATAGGGGAGCTGCAGCAGTTTCGCCGCCCGGCCTGGATTGATGTGCACAACCTGCGCGTGCTACGCTATGGCGCTAATCTGCACATCGACTGCCACATGACCATGCCGTATTACTTCAGCCTCGATGAAATTCACAATGAGCTAAACGACATCGAAGCCCTCATTCGCCAGCGCTTCGATGTGGATGTGGAGATGTTTGTGCACGCCGACCCTTGCAACGCTACTGCCTGCGCCCACTGCCACATGTCGGAGTGCCCGGTGCGCCAGCATCCATTTAGCCAGGAAATCGGCTGGACATTGACCAATGCCGTGAAGAACGAGCGGCACCAGCTCGTAGTAGAGCAAGCCCAATAGCGTTACTCAATCACCAGCCGCCGCGCGTATTGCTCCGTCGCGTTGCGCACCTGCACTACATATACGCCAGCCCGTAATCCAGCCAAGCTTAGATTCAGTTCTGCTTGCTGGGGGGCAAATCTGGCCGTGCGCACCACGCGTCCCAGCGCATCATGAATCGTGGCGGAGGTAGCCGATGTAGGCGCGGCCGGTAAGCGTAACGCTACCGTTTGGCGCGCCGGATTCGGCCAAAGCCCCAATGCCACATTCCGCGCCTCCGACTTCGTGCTCAGCACAAACCCCCGGTTTTCCAGCGTCACAATCTGGTCGTTGCCGCCGTTGCTGGTAGCCACATACACGCGCCCGGCCGGCGAAACGCACAAAGCCCGCAAGCGGCCATATCTGTTTATCAAAAACTCCGGCGGAGTAACCGTTGAAATGGCGTCGCCGGCAGCATTGAGCGGAAGCTGCACCAGCCTGGAAGCTTTCAGCGTCGCCATCAGCAGGCTGCCGCGCCACTCCGGAATAGCGGGCGAATCATAATAAGTCAGCCCAGCCACGGCCAAAGTAGGGGTCCAGATGAAAAGAGGCTCACGAACATTATTGGCGGCGCAAAAGGCAGTTTCGCTGCCGTCGCATTTGCCGGGAACGTTGGGCCAGCCATAATTGCGGCCCGGCTCTATCAGGTTTAGTTCATCATCGGAGTTTTCCCCGTGTTCCGAGCTGTAAATGCGGCCCGACGGTAACCGCACTAAGCCCTGCGCATTGCGGTGGCCCAACGTATACACCCGACTGCCCGGCGTAGGATTGTCGGCGGGAATGCTGCCATCCAGGTTCATCCGCAAAATCTTGCCGTTGAGTGAAGCCGGATTCTGCGAGTCAGAGCGAAGCTGAGCATCGCCGGTGGTCATGAGCAGGGTGCGGTCGGGGAGGATGAGCAGGCGGGAGCCGCTGTGCGTGGTGGTGGAGGTAATATTGCCCAGCAGCACCAACGGGGCGCTAAGTGAGGTAGTAGCCGCATTGTACGTGTAGCGTACCACCTTTTCTTTCAGCCCGTTATCGTTGTAATTGTACACGATGTAAAGGTAGGGCGAGGTAGTGGCAAAATCCGGGTGGAGCACCATGCCTAGTAAGCCGCTTTCGCCGGTGGGTGCGACGTCGGGCACATTCAGCAAGGGCAGCACTTGCCCCGTGGTTGGGTTCACGCGACTAATACGCCCACCGCGCTCCGTCATCCAGATGAAGTCATCCGGCCCCCAGATCAGCTCCCACGGGATATTAAGGCCGGTAGCCAGCGGTGTGGCCGACACCGTAGTACTGCCGACCGGAAACGTAATGGTTTGGGCGGAGGCAGCGGTAGTTAGCAAACTGCTGACCAGCAAAAGCGAAGCGGCGAGGGTTTTCATGGCTTGAATAAATAGCTGAAGCTGAACAGTGTACAGAAACTAACGAATGAATAACACCTTCGGATTAGCTTAGTATTGCCCTGCAAGGGATTATTTTTATTCTCCCGTACTTTCCCATCTCCTTCTTCGCCTACCCACTCTTCTTTCAGATGATGAAAAAAATACTGCCCCTGCTGGCAATCGGTGCCGTCAGCTTCGGCGCGGGTGCCATGCTGCCCCGCCCCGCCGCCGATTTGCCTCCCATCACAGTTCCCATGCTTCAGGCGGCGCAGGGCCTGTTGGGCCTGAATTTCACCGACGCCCAACTCGACTCCACCCGCCGCGACCTCGAAGACAACCGCAAAGACTACGAGCAGCTGCGCCAGGCGAAGCTGCCCAACAGCGTAGCGCCTACGCTCGTCTTTGACCCCGTGCCGCTGCGCCTGCGCCAATCTATGTTGCCCAAAGCCAAGGATGACGCCGGAAAATTGCCCCCCACGGCCAAAATAAAGCTGCCCGCCAACCGCGACGATCTGGCTTTTTACACCGTGCGCCAACTAAGCGAGCTGGTGCGCACCAAGCAGATTTCCTCGGAGGAGCTAACCCAGTTTTTCCTGGCTCGCCTCAAAAAATACGACCCCAAGCTGCTCTGCGTCACTACCCTTACCGAAGAGCTGGCCATGCAGCAGGCCCGGCAGGCCGATAAAGAGATTAAGGCCGGTAAATACCGCGGTCCGCTGCACGGCATACCTTTCGGCGTCAAGGATTTATTCAGCACCAAAACCTACAAAACCACTTGGGGTTCGGTGCCTTACAAAGACCAGATGCTGGACGAAGACGCAGCCGTGGTGACGCGTTTGCGTGAAGCGGGGGGCGTTTTGGTAGCCAAATTCACCTTGGGCGAGCTGGCCATGGGCGATGTATGGTATGGGGGCAAAACCCGCTCGCCCTGGAATATTACGCAAGGCAGCAGCGGCTCTTCAGCCGGTTCCGCATCGGCAGTGGGGGCGGGGCTGGTGCCGTACGCCATTGGCACCGAGACCTTGGGTTCCATCGTGAGTCCTAGCACCGCCTGCGGCGTAACGGGTTTGCGGCCGTCGTATGGGCGCATAAGTAGGGCCGGAGCAATGGCGCTTAGCTGGAGCATGGATAAAGTAGGCCCCTTGGCGCGCTCAGCCGAAGATTGTGCTTTGGTTTTTGCTGCCCTCGTAGGCGCCGATGCCCGCGACCCTGCCACTACTATTGTACCTGCCGGCTTCAAGTATGCTTTCGATACCGATATCAAAAAGTTGCGTGTTGGCTATCTGAAAGCAGATTTTGACCGCGACTATCCCACCAAAGCCAACGATCAGGCCTCGCTGGAAGTGCTGCGTAAGCTAGGCGTCCAGCTCGTTCCGCTCGACTTGCAGGGGCTACCTGCTGGGGAGCTAACATTCCTGCTTAGTACCGAGGGCGCTGCTGCCTTCGACGAACTCACCCGTTCGGGCCGCGTTACCCAAATGGTGAACCAAGGCCGCAATGCTTGGCCAAATTCATTTCGGACGGCTCGTTTTGTTCCAGCCGTGGAATATATCCAGGCCCAAAGGGTTCGGCGTCAGTTGATTGAAGAGGTAGACAAGCGCATGCAGGGCTTTGATGTGTATGTAGCGCCTTCATTTGGTGGTCCTAACCTGGTGATTACCAACCTCACAGGTCACCCAGCGGTGGTAGTGCCCAATGGCTTCCGCACCAACGGTCTGCCCAGCACTATCACTTTTGGCGGGCAGCTTTTCGAAGAAGGCAAACTGCTGGCGCTGGTCAAAGCCTATCAGGACGCAACGGATTTTGATGAAAAACACCCCCCGCTTAACTTTTAGTGATGCTTCGCTACCGCTCTGCATGACCGCCTAACACTTAATTACCCTTTCAAGCAATGCCTTCCAGCCTTCACCAACGCACCGACGGCTACTTCATCTCCACAGATCCCGCCCGCCTAGACCTGGCCGTCATTCACAGTTTCCTGGCAAATGACTCGTATTGGGCTCGCAATATGCCCCGCGAGCTACTAGATCGGGCCATTCACCACTCGCTCAACTTTGGCCTGTTCGCTCCCGATGGCCGCCAGGCGGGCTTTGCCCGCGTCGTTACCGACCGCGCAACATTTACCTGGCTCTGCGACGTGTTTGTGCTGCCTGAGTTTCGCGGCCAAGGCTTATCGAAGTGGCTGATGGAGTGCGTGTGGTCTCACCCCGATTTGCAGGGGCAGCGGCGGCATCTGCTCGCAACGCTGGATGCGCACACGCTCTATACGCAGTTCGGATTTAGCCCCCTGGCTGAGCCCGAGCGGTTTTTGGAGATACGCTTCTCGAATCCGTACGGCGTGCCGACCAGCCACTAGGCTCTAGCGCGAACTTTTAGTTTGCACTAGCGGCACACGACTGCAACGCCCGCTGCTTTAGCCTGTCCTTGCCGCAAGCTTGTGTATTTTGCGGTAAGCTTTCATGTTTCATCTTTCTTAAATACCTGATGCGCGTTTCGTTCGTCGTGCGGGCGCTGGCTTTGTTGGGGCCGGTTTCTGCTGCTTTTGCTCAAACTCCCACCGCCGCGCCGGCTGCTTCGCTCGCGCCGCTTACGGTCGATAAAATCATGCGCGACCCGGCGCAGTGGATTGGTACGGCTCCTTCAAATATTTATTGGGGTGAAGATGGCAAACGCATCTATTTCAGCTGGAACCCCGACAAAAATCGTCGCGATTCGCTTTATGCAGTTGCGCCCAGCGGTGGCACGCCCCGCAAAATCAGCTTCCGCGACCAGCTAAATTTGCCCCCCAGCACGGGTGTGTACGACCAGAAATTCGCCCGCAAAGTGTACGAGAAGGAGGGCGACATCTACCTGCTCGATTTGAAAACCAACAAGGCCCGGCGCGTGACCAACACGGCGGAGCGTGAGTCGGATGCGGCATTTGCCCTGCAAGGTCAGTTGGTGAGCTACACGCGGGGGGCAATTTATTTACCTGGAATCCGGCCAATGGCGAAACCGTGCAGCGCACCGATTTTCGTAAGGGCAACAACCCCACGAAAGGCTCGCCCACTGATCAGTCGGAGAAGTATCTGAAGGCTCAGCAGCTGGCTTTGTTTGAGGTAATTAAGCAGCGCGACAAAGACCAGCAGGATCGGCAGCGCGTGCAAAAAGCCCTGAACAAGCTGCGTCCGAAAGCCATTTATCTGGGCCTCAAAACGGTACGAAACCTCCAGCTTAGCCCCGATGGTCGCTTTGTAACGTACTCTTTGGTGCAGGAGCCAGGCAGCGAGAAAGTAGCCATCGTACCTAATTTCGTAACAGCTTCGGGCTTCACAGAGGACTTGTCTACGCGTACCAAGGTAGGTGCCCCCCAAACCGCTATGGAGCTGGGCATCTACGACATTGGCCGCGATACCACATTCGTACTCGGCTACCGCGATTTGAAGGGCCTAGACGAGCAGCCCGCTTACCGGAAAGAATATCAACTGAAAGCCAAAGCCCCAACGGCTGCTGACTCGACTAAAACGGCCAAAAATGCCCCCAGAAAGCCGAAAAGCCAGCTACGGAGCTGCGCCGCGTAGCTCCTTTTGGTCCATTTTGGTCAGACAACGGCGAGCGGGCCTTCTTGGTCATGCGCTCCGCTGATAACAAGGACCGCTGGATTGTGGCCCTCGACCCCAATACGCAGAAAATCACGCTGCTCGACCGTCAGCGCGACGAAGCCTGGATCAACGGACCTGGTATCGGCTACGGCGCTGGCAATGTGGGCTGGCTACCGGATAACAAGCGTGTGTGGTTTCAAAGTGAGGAAAGCGGCTACTCTCACCTCTATACCGTGGACGTGACCAATCAGCAGCGTAAAGCTCTGACCAGTGGTAAGTTCGAGATTCAGAAGGCTGAGCTTTCCAAGGATAAAAAGACGTGGTACCTCTCGGCCAACAAAACGCATCCGGGAGAGCAGCATTTCTACCGCATGCCGGTATCTGGGGGGCAAATGACGCAGATTACGACGCTGCCCGGCGCGCATGAGGTCACTGTTTCGCCCGATGAGAAGACGCTGGCCGTGCGTTATAGTTACTCCAATAAGCCTTGGGAGCTATTTGTGATGGATAATAAGCCGGGGGCCAAAATGCGCCAGCTGACCAACTCACTCACCTCTGAGTTCAAAAGCTACGCCTGGCGCGACCCGGAGGTTATTACCATCAAAGCCCGCGACGGCGCCGATGTGTACGCCCGCCTCTACCGGCCAGCTAATGCTGTAGCCCAAGGTCCAGCCGTCATTTTTGTGCACGGCGCCGGCTATTTGCAGAATGCACACAAGTGGTGGAGCCAATACTCACGCGAGTATATGTTTCACAATCTGCTGGCCGACCAGGGTTATACCGTGCTTGACATTGACTACCGTGGCTCCAGCGGCTACGGCCGCGATGTGCGCACGGGCATTTACCGCTTTATGGGCGGCAAAGACCTCACCGACCATGTGGATGGCGCAAAGCTGCTTACGGAAAAATATGGCGTTAGCCCGCAGCGGATTGGCATTTATGGCGGCTCGTATGGGGGCTTTATTACGCTCATGGCCATGTTCACGGAGCCAGACGTATTCAAAGCCGGCGCTGCCCTGCGCTCCGTCACCGACTGGGCCCACTACAACCACGGTTACACCGACAACATCCTCAACGAACCGTACAACGATTCCATCGCCTACGCCCGCTCGTCGCCCATCTACCACGCCGAAGGCCTGAAAGGCGCGCTGCTCATGTGCCACGGTATGGTCGATACGAACGTGCACTTTCAGGACATCGTGCGCCTCACGCAGCGCCTTATCGAGTTAAAGAAAGAGAACTGGGAATTGGCCGTGTACCCGGTGGAAGACCACGGCTTCGTGGAGCCCAGTTCCTGGACTGATGAGTACAAGCGCATCCTGAAGCTATTTAACACCAACCTCAAGTCAACTCCATCGGGTGCCACGGGTACCAGTACTGGCGGAAATTAAATTGTTTAACAAAAAGCCCCCAGAGGATTTCTGGGGGCTTTTTTCTGCTGTATTACTTTAGTTGAGTATCTGGTTTGCCTATTAGGCGGTAGCCCAATAAAAGCCCTACGCTCCAGGTGCGCCCGGTATACTCGTAGCCTTGGAAGTTGGCCAAGTCATTCGGATCCCGAAGGATAAGATGGTCCCAGTAAGGATTCTTGCGATAAACTCGGCCGTTGAGGCTAAATGAGAAACGTTTTGTTTGGACACCAGCTTCCAAGTAAGGAGCAAAGGAGCGTGCAAACCCATCCACAAATTTATACGTGAAGGAAGGTGGCATTGGCCCTCCACTGCTTTGGCCGGTATAATGCAGCGTATTTTTTTCCTGCCAAAACCAATTTAGCTCCATACCAGTGCCGGCGAAGGCCCGGTAATGTTCTCCCAATGATCGGAAACCCCGCATACCGACGTGAGTAGCCAGTAGCGTACCGCGCCAAGAAAATGTACCCGATGCTACCCGTCCGGTAGGCAACATGGATAATGTGCCTCTGCGTCCGTATTGACTCAGGAGGATGTCGAGGTGTAAACCCGAGCGGCGGGCAGGAGTTACCACGTCCAAAAAGGCTCCTCCTTGCAGATGCATTTGCCCATCTGCATCAACGCCTTGCAGCGCAGGGCGCTCAACCCCAGGGCCTGTGTGGTTTTCAGGCGGTGAGAGTTAAAGCGTCCACCAACCAATACGCCCGCCGAAATCGTCGTCCGCAGGCGTCCAGCCTTCTCTGGCTCGTAGTAGACGCGATTCTGAAGCTCATTTGGCATGTAAGCTCCGGTATAAGTTTGCACCAAAGCAATCATGCCAGCTTCCGTGAAAGGCGTATGAGCAAGCTGCGCCAATACCTCCGGACAGTCGATAAAATACAGTTGCAGTTGGTTCAGGTAGTTATTGCCATCCATTACCTGTGACTTACCGTTGCGTATGTAGAGCCGCTCAGTCATCTCAAGCCAGGGCTTCTCAGGCCGGCGTATGAAATAATGGTGAACTCCATCCAGAGTTACCCCTAGTAAAAAGGTGGGGCCATCGATGAGTACATCTGCCAATACTGAATCAGGGCGCTGTTGGTAAAATAATCCCTTCGGCAGGCGATGAATATCGGTTTGGGCGCCACGGTCTAGTGGAAGCAATTCATAGCGCAGTAGCCTGCCCGAAGCTAAAGCAATGGCCCGTAACTGATTAGCTGAATAAGTCTTAATGGGGTGATGCGCTGTAGTGCGATAGCGCACAATCTTGGCTGGATTACTCCAAAACGCATTTTCTACCTCACCTGATAGTGTATCTCCTGTGGAAGTAACTAAGTAGCCGGGTTCGAATACCTGAGCTTGAACGACAGCGCTCGTAGCCGCGAACAGAACAATACTGAATAATAAACGAGTAAACATTTAAGCAAATAGGAATCGAAAAGTGGGGGTAACCGTCAACTCCTCCCGCGGGTCTAAAACTGCGCCAAATAGTTTTGATCGTGAATCAATTCAGGCACTGACATCACAATTTGTTGCTACTGAATTGGTATCCAACCAAAAAGCCCCCCAGAGTATTCTGGGGGGCTTTTTTGCTGCATAATGCAAGACTCCTACAATTGCCGCGTCAGTGAGAATCCGCTGTAAGAATAGCCATTTGGGGTGAAGCCTTGCACTGGCAATAGCGAAAAGCCTTTGCCGCTTCGGTTCACTTTGTGCAAGTGCGGCACCAGTATGCCAGCCCCGGCACCTACCGCGTAGCCAATAAGGTTGTCGGAAAGGAAGTGCTTGCCGGCGCGCAGGCGCAAGTAGCCTACGGTAGCAGGCACGGCCGCGGCGGCAGCCCACACATACGGCCGGGCTTGAGAGTTGGGGTGAAAGTCGTTGAATACTTTGGCCATAAAGAAGGTAGCCGTGGCCGTAGCGGCCGTATGACCCGCAAAAAATGAATTAGTAGAGTTGCGGTTGCTGCGCTGATCTATGTCTAAGCTGGCATTGTAGGCCAAGGGCCGGCTGCGCTCTGTCAGCGCTACAGTAGAAGTGAATAAGGTGCCCGTAACAGCCAGAGTTTGAATATAGAGTGCGCCTAACTGCCCGAACTTCTTGCTCATATCCCGGTCAAGCAGGAACAGCGCTACCGGAGCAGCCAGCGAGCCATAGAATGGATAGTCGCTGATGCGCTTGGCACTTTCGCTCGAATAGCCCGCCGCAAAGCGGTCAAACCGGTTCACGTCCTCGCGGCGCAGGGCAAAAGCTTCAGCGTCGCTTATGCCATCTTTTTTCTGCATTCCATTTAGCCCAACGGCCGTTCCTATTATCAAAGCGCCCGTAATAGGCGCGTCGATGCCGAAGTCGGTACGGTACGGTGAGCGTTGCTGACCGAAGCCCGGCACTGCTGCTGAAAGCGTTAGAAAGACAAAAAATGAACGAACAATAGTATTCATGGAAAGTCAGGTAAAATGTATGATTGGCTACCCAAACGCAGGTTTAAAGTAAAAGTTGGTAACCGGCTTATGTGTAATTGAGGCTGGGGGCTTTTTGAGTTAATTATTTCCTTCGTCATTTTCCCTTAGCTTTGCGGCCCTCTGCGCCTCTTGGCGCACGGGCAAATTTCTTTTCTACCGACGACGTTCTATCCCGACCCTGATGTCCTACTTATTCACTTCCGAGTCTGTTTCGGAAGGCCATCCCGATAAAGTTGCCGATCAAATCTCTGACGCCATTCTCGACGAGTTTCTTCGTCAGGATCCTGATTCTAAAGTTGCTTGCGAGACGCTGGTAACCACTGGCTTAGTAGTGGTAGCCGGCGAAGTGAAATCCAAGGCTTACGTAGATGTGCAGTCAGTTGCCCGCAACGTGATTCGGCGTATCGGCTATACCAAGGCTGAATATAAGTTTGAAGCTGAGAGCTGCGGCATTTTGTCGGCCCTGCACGAGCAGTCTCCCGACATCAACCAGGGAGTAGAGCGCCAAAGCCCCGAGGAGCAGGGTGCCGGCGACCAGGGAATGATGTTCGGCTACGCAACACGCGAAACCGACAACTATATGCCGCTGGCGCTGGATTTGTCGCACCGTTTGTTGCGTGAGCTAGCCGCTATCCGCAAGGGAGGCAAGGAAATGACCTATCTGCGCCCCGATGCCAAGTCGCAGGTAACCATTCGCTACGCCGACGACAATACGCCCGAGGCAATCGACACGATCGTGGTCAGCACCCAGCACGACGACTTCGACGAGTCGGAGGCAGGCATGCTGAAGTGCATTTCGGAAGATATCCGCAACATACTGATTCCCCGTGTGAAAGCTGGCCTGAGCGCCGATGTCCAGAAGCTCTTCACCGACCAGATTACCTATCACATCAACCCCACCGGCAAATTCGTTATTGGCGGTCCCCACGGCGACTCCGGCTTAACCGGCCGTAAGATCATTGTGGATACCTACGGCGGTAAAGGTGCTCACGGTGGGGGGCTTTTTCGGGTAAAGACTCCTCGAAGGTTGACCGTTCAGCAGCTTATGCTGCTCGTCATATCGCTAAAAACCTGGTAGCTGCTGGCGTAGCTGATCAAGTACTTGTTCAGGTAGCGTATGCTATCGGAGTAGCCCAGCCAGTTGGCCTTTATGTGACTACGTACGGGACCACCAAAGCCAACGGCAGCAATAGCTTGCTTACCGATGGGGAAATTGCCGATAAGGTGAATAAGCTATTCGATATGCGTCCATTCGCTATCGTACAGCGCTTCGGTCTGCAGAACCCAATTTTTGGTGAAACCGCCGCTTATGGCCACATGGGCCGCGAAGCTGGCACTACCCAAGTGACGCTCGCCAACGGTGAAACCCGCACATATGAAACCTTTACCTGGGAAAAACTAGATTACGTAGATAAGATTAAAGCCGAGTTTGGTCTGTAAACCAATTAGGCATTTGCGTTAAATAATAAGGGCGCCCTTCCTCGGTGGAAGGGCGCCCTTATGTTGTATCCTAATTAGCCTTAGTGGCTGGTCAATTTCTCTTTGTGTCTTTTTATCTGACGACGTAGCCCTTCTGCCGCTTCATCGGTGGCCGCTTCGAAGGTAGCCGCATCCGCTTGGCTGAACAGCGTACTGCCAGGCACTAGCACTTTGAGCTCAACGGTCTTGTTATCAATACCGTCCTTATTGTTCAGCTTCATAATAACCTCGCCTTCGGTTACACGGTCGTAGAAGGTTTCGAGCTTGTCGAGACGCTTCTGGATGAAATCAAGTAGGCTCTGGTCGGCGGTGAAATGCACCGAATGCATCTGTACTTTCATCGGAAATAGGGGTTTGGTAAATAGAAAGGAAAACACTCAACTAGTTACTTAAGCCTTTGGATGGGCTTTGTCAAACACAGATTTGAGCTTGTCGATGGACAAATGGGTGTACACCTGAGTAGCCGCCAGGTTTGCATGCCCAAGCAACTCTTTAATAGCATTCAGGTCGGCACCCTTACTGAGGAGGTGCGTAGCAAACGAGTGGCGCAGCACATGCGGGTGCTGCTGCGACGAAGCGGTGGTTATCTGGCTTAAATACTGCTTCACGGTGCGATACACAAGCTTTTCGTACAGGGGCTCTAGCTTATCTGTAACGAGGAGAAAACCGCGGGCGTTGTCAGGGGGGCAAATTCAGCCTGCTTGCGCGCTATATAGTTTTCCAACGCTATAAGAAGCGTCGGATTGAGAGGTACTACCCGTTGTTTATTGCCTTTGCCCGTTACGCGCACCGTACGACCTGCCAAGCTGATATCGTCGTGACGAATACCAATCAGCTCCGAAAGACGAATGCCAGTACCGTAAAGCAATTCCAGAATAAGCTGATCGCGGGAGCCAACAAACGAATCGGCGAACTCAAAGCTGTTGAGTAAGCCATTGAGCGTATCCTCTGGCACAAAGTCGGGAAGCTTCTTGGCCGTTTTGGGCGAAGTAATGCGCAGCATCGGATTGCGCTGAATAGCGCCCGTGCGCAATAAGTACTTGTAGTAGGAGCGAAGGCAAGCAATTTTACGATTCACCGTGCGTGGGTCACGCTGCTGCTGCATCAACTCCACTATCCAGGACCGAATAAGAGTATGATCGGCCTGCGCCGGCTCTGGCAGCTCATAAGTAGCGAGCAGGTACTCAGAGAACTGCCGAAGATCGGTCTGGTAAGAGATTACGGTGTGCGGGCTGAAGCGCCGCTCAAACCGCAGATAGTCGAAAAACAAATTCATACGCAGGAGTTCAGCCACTGGGGGGCAATTATCCAATGTAAGAATTTAAATCGGAATTTTTGGACGCGAAAAAACCGGCTGATTCGCTTACGTAAGCAAATCAGCCGGTTGTCACGAAAAGCTTTATAAGCTAAACGCTAGTAATTCTCAGTAGCGTACATGGTCTGCTTGTACACAGCTTTCTCTCTCTGCTTCCGCTTCGTGATAGAAGGCTTTTGGAAGAACGTACGACGACGCAATTCCTTCAGCACACCCGTGCGCTCGAATTTTTTCTTGAAACGCTTCAGAGCCCGGTCAACCGACTCGTTGTCTTTGATTTGAACGATGATCATATATGCAGTGGAGTTGAAAACTTTCTATTAAGGGGGGCAAAGATAATCACATCTTTTGAAGATTTAAAAATGCTTACGCAGATTCCTAATCAATAGCTATTTGAGCCCCCGAAAGAATAAGACCAAATAAAGCCTACTTCAGTAGAGTGCGGGCAATAACCAGCTTCTGGATTTCGGAAGTGCCTTCACCGATGGTGCAAAGCTTGGAGTCGCGGTAGTACTTCTCCGCTGGATAATCTTTGGTATAGCCATAGCCGCCAAAAATCTGCACCCCTTCATTCGCAGCCCGTACGCATACCTCCGAGGCATAAAGCTTAGCCATAGCCGACTCTTGGGTCACATTCAGACCACGGTCCTTCATATCCGCAGCCCGATAGGTAAGCAATGCTGCGGCTTCAATCTCGGTAGCCATATCAGCTAGCTTGAACGCGATGCCTTGGAAGTTGGAGATAGGCTGGTTGAACTGGTGGCGCTCCTTAGAATATTGGGTAGCCGCCTCAAAAGCCCCCTGAGCAATACCCAGGCTGAGGGCTGCGATAGAAATTCGCCCCCCATCAAGCACCTTCATCGACTGAATAAACCCTTCGCCTACTTCGCCCAGAATATTCTCTTTCGGTACGCGGCAGTCGGTGAAAATTAGCTCAGTAGTCTCGGAAGCGCGCATTCCCAGCTTGTCTTCCTTACGGCCGTGTGTGAAGCCTTCGGTAGGCTTCTCAATCACAAATGCCGTCATACCATGCGAGTCACCTACCTCGCCAGTGCGGGCAATAACTACAGCGATGTTGCTGCTCTTACCGTGGGTGATGAAGTTTTTCGCTCCGTTGAGCACGTAAAAGTCACCGTCTTCAACAGCCACTGTACGCATGTTGCCAGCATCAGAACCTGTATTGGGTTCCGTCAGGCCCCACGCGCCGATCCACTCAGCCGAAGCTAATTTGGGCAACCACTTGCGCTTTTGCTCCTCGGATCCAAATTGCAGAATGTGACCTGTGCACAAAGAGTTGTGAGCGGCCATCGACAAGCCGATGCTACCATCAATCTTAGCCAACTCAGCTATGGCAGTCACATACTCAACGTAGCCAAAGCCAGAGCCGCCATATTCTTGTGGCACCAGCACGCCCATCAGGCCCAAATCACCAAGCTGCTTGAATACGTCGATGGGAAACTCTTGGCTTTCATCCCACTGCATCATGCGCGGTTTAATGTGGGTCGCGCCAAAGTCGCGCACCATCTGGGCAATCATTGTTTGGTTCTCGGTAGCTACTAATTCCATGGGTGGGGAAGTGATATGGTGGGTGGTAATGGCATAACCAGCAAGAGCCAGTTTTGGGTTCGCAAAAGTAGTACTTTGCTTTAAGAGAAGCTGTTTTCCACAGGCAGGTATCCAGCCCCGATTTTGAAAGGGTGTGCTAATTCGGTTACTTTGAAGGTTTATCGGGAGAAATTAAGCTGTTTCTTGGCTGTTCCCCCGGCACTATTTCATCTGTCTCTGGCTTTTTTGGCCCGCATGCTACATCCCATCTTTCGCCGCTTCCTATCCGTTGGGTTGCTAAGCTTATCGTTTCTGTTGTCGTTTTCCTGCACGACATCAAAGATATACCGCCAAAATGTACTATTTCGTTTAGAAGGTACAACAGTCGACACCGCTAGGCTGCGTACGACCATAAATAGGACGGAACGTAACTACATCATCCAGTCCAATGATTACCTCGATGTTCGGGTATACACTAATAAAGGCGAGCGAATATTAGATCCTAATGGTGAGTTGCCATTTGGCAACCCCGGCGGACTAAGAGGCGCCACAACTCGGCCAGGAGCTGGTACACGTACCACGACAGGTCAACAAAGCTCAGGTGGTACTACAAGTGGCGGCTCTGAGTTTCTTGTGCAAGACGATGGCATAGTAAAGCTGCCGATGGTAGAGAATATAAAGCTAAGTGGTTACACGCTTTTAGAAGCTGACAGTGTGTTACAGGTGGCTTATAGCCAATATTATGAGCAGCCTTTCGTCGTGACGCGGGTTACTAATAACCGTATTATCGTGCTTGGGGCTGTTGGGGGCACTGGGGGTCAGGTCATCCCGATGACCAATGATAATATGAACTTGATTGAGGTTTTAGCCATTGCCGGGGGCATTGATGGCGGGGCAATAGGAACAGGTGGTAATCGAGTAGGACGTACGACCAACATCCGCCTCATTCGGGGAGATTTGAAGAACCCGCAGATACAAGTCATTGATCTGTCTACGTTTGAAGGAATGCGTCGCGCGAATTTACAGGTGGAACCCAACGACATAGTTTATGTTGAGCCTGTACGACGGCCGTTTTATGAGGCATTGACAGATGCTGGTCCAGTATTTGGGCTAGTGACTAGCCTTATAAGTGTTCTTAGTACCCTGTATATTATAACAAGGGTATACAATAATTAAGCTTGTCTTTCTTGTTGACGATAAGCTTATTCCCTTCAACCAATAGAATGCCCTGATGGCGGCGAAAGAAGAAACTGAGCTGGAAGAGATGATCCGCAACGCGGGCGGTATGGAAGCGGAAGAAAAAGAGGATGCTGGCGATGGGTTAGACATTACCACCTTGCTTCAGGTAGCCCGCAAAAGCTTGCCTTGGATTGCGTTGCTTATTGCTTTGGGTCTGACAGGGTCTTGGCTGTTTTTACGCTATACAAAGCCTGTGTATCAGTCCTCATCGGTCATCAAGATTGATGAGAGAACAGAGGCTGGAGTATTGGGCATGGGTAGTATTGGCGGCGCGGTAGAGAAGCGTCAGGAGTTGGCTAATCTCTCAGGTGAGGTAGAGTTAATTAAGTCGAATCTAATTTATCGCCGTCTCAAAGATTCTTTAGCGCTTGACGTCAATTATTATGTAGAGGGAACTGTATTAGAATCAGAGCTTTATAAAAGGTCCCTTTCAAAGTTGAATATGCGATTAAAGACCCAGCGTTTTATAATCGGAAGCTGAATGTTAATTTTCTTAGCCCTACTCAGTTTCGACTAAGTTATTTGGAGGCTAAAGAAGAAATAAGTGGAGATTATATAGTAGGCCAACCTATTAATATTCCTGGTATTAGTTTAAAGCTGACTACTGATTCCTCTTTCTTTGACGCAAGTGCGCTAGAAGCACAGTTCTACTTTGTCATTCTAGATGATGGCTCGGTGAATGGTTACCTGAATAGGAACATTTCGGTTGAGATTGTTAATCCTGAAGCTCATACTGTTCAGATAGCGTTTGCCGATTTTAATCCTTTAAAAGCGCAGGATATTGTCAATAAGATAGACACTGTTTACTTACAGGAAAAACTAGCGCAAAAGAAAGAAGCATCCGACAAAAGTCTACGCTTTTTAGGCGAGCAGACAGATGTTACAAACGATAAATTGCAGCAGGCAGAAGATAATTTACAGTCTTTTGCACGTGAAAATAAAACATATGATGTGCGGGGCGATGCAGCTACTGTAATCAATAAGATAGCCGACCAAGAAGAAAAAAGACAAGAGCTACTGCAAAGGCAGAGTCTACTGGAAGATTTGTCGCGCTTGGTAGAGCAGGATCAGATAACCAGTAATGAGGATTCCACAGTTGCCCAGAGTATACCTGGACTGGCTGAGTTGGAGGATAATCGCTTGATGCAGGAAATCGAAGCCCTAAATAATCAGCAATGGGACCTACGTCGAGTATTGCGCTCTTATAAAGAAACGACAGAAGCTGTAAAGCAAAGACGTGTTCAACTAGATTTTACAAAGAATACGATTCGCCGACTCCTAGATCAAAATAAAGAGCTTTTGCAGGAGCAGGTAAATAAAATGAACCGTCAACGTGATGAGCTTAGTGCTAAGCTGGCAGGACTGCCGGAGAAAGCAACGCAGCAAGCACGTTTGCAACGTCCATTTGAACTTTATGAAAAGACATATGTAAGTTTAATAAATAGGGAGCTAGAGTTCAGGATTGGCCAGGCTGGTACGACGGCCGATTTTCAGATTCTTTCCCCGGCTAGCTTGCCAAGCGCGCCCATTTCGCCGGTTCGTGCCATGGTTTATGCTATTGGTTTGGCGGGAGGCATTGTGTTAGGACTTGGATTAATTGCAGTCCGCTACTTCTTGCATGATACCGTGACGAATACGCGGGAACTGGAGCGTATGACCTCAGCGGCGTTGCTCGGGGTAATTCCAACCTACGACAAGGAAAAGATGACCGTGTCAAAGCTGGTAGTAGATAAAAACCCTAAGTCTGCTATTTCAGAGTCAATCCGATCCATTCGTACTAATCTGGACTTTATAGGGTCAGCGCGAAAGAAGCGCATTATATCGGTTACATCAACTGTATCAGGGGAGGGTAAAACCTTTGTTACGGTGAATCTGGGGGCATAATTGCGTTGTCCGAGCAGCGGGTTATTATCCTAGACCTTGATATGCGGAAGCCGAAGGTGAATCTAGCTTTCGGTACTGAGAATGTGCGGGGCATTAGCACTATTCTGATTGAAAAACACACCGTGGAGGAATGCATTCAGCATACCGATATTCCAACGCTGGATTTTATATCAGCTGGTCCCACACCACCAAATCCGTCGGAGCTTATCCTAAACCCTAAGTTTGACGAATTACTGGCAGAATTACATCAGCAGTATGATGTAATTCTGATTGATACGCCGCCTGTTGGTCTCGTTACGGATGGTATTCTTATTATGCGTAAAGCTGATATCCCGCTTTATATTGTGCGGGCAGGGTATTCCAAGAAAGCCTTCCTGAAGAACATCAATAAGCTCATGCGGACGAATAACTTTACCCGCCTCAGCACTATTCTGAACGACGCCAGCGCTACTGGCTTGGCTGGCTACGGGTATGGCTATGGCTATGGCTATGGTCAGGGCTACTACGACGAGCCGACACCTCCCAAGGGAATAATTAGCCGCCTGAGGCAGCGTATTTCCTAAAATCAGCTCTCACTCTCATTTAGCACATGGCTTCATTCCTACGCAAGCTTTTCGGCCAAGCGGCTTCTACGTCGCTGGTTTACGAAAACTTGCTGGCGGAGCTTGGAGTTGATATGCACTCGCACTTGCTGCCCGGCTTGGATGATGGGGCTGAAACCATTGAGCAATCATTGGGTTTGCTGGAAGCAATGCAGGCATTAGGCTACCGTAAGCTGATTATGACTCCCCATATTATGGGAGATTTTTATAAGAATACTCCAACTACCGTTCACGCTGCATTGGCGCAGATGCAGGAAGCCGCCACGACTGCCGGCTTCGCGGACATACAGCTAGAATGTGCCGCCGAATACTACTTAGATGAATGGCTGGGGGGCAAATTAGATAGCGGAGAAGAGCTCCTAAGCTTTGGTGGCCTTAAAAAATATCTGTTGTTGGAAACGTCTTACATGAACGAACCCTTCAACATGCAGGATATTATCTTCCGGCTAAAAGCGCAGGGGTATCAGCCAGTGTTGGCGCATCCTGAGCGCTACACTTATTTATATGGCCGCTTTTCTGAGTTGGAAAAGATTCATGATAACGGGGTATTATTTCAGATTAACCTCAACTCATTAGCTGGTTATTATTCCTCCGGGGCCCAGCGTGTAGCCGAGAAGCTCATTGATGCTCGCTTGGTAGATTTTGTCGGTACGGATGCGCACAATCTCAAGCACACCGAAACTTTGCGTAGTAAAGTGCTGCCTTTGGCTTATTTGAAAAAGGTCTTGGCTTTACCTCTCCTAAATAATACGCTATTGACTAATTAGTTGATCAGATGCTTGCTGTCTGATCAATTAATTAGTCACCACTCAACTACCTAACTCCCTGATATGTATGGTTTTTGTCACTGGTGGTAGCGGATTGATGGGCAGTTTCCTGATTCCAGCCTTGGTAGCACAGGGCTATGTAGTGCGGGCGCTTTACAGGCAGCAAGTGCCAGCCATACAGCATGCCGATAAAGTGGAATGGATAGAAGGTGACTTGCGTGACACCACCCTACTACGCACCGCATTGGCCGGGGTTACCCACGTTTTTCACTGCGCTGGCTTGGTTTCGTATGCTCCGCAGGATGCAGCGAAACTGCAGCAGACAAATGCAGAGGGCACTGCTGCCGTGGTAGATGCCTGCCTGGAGCAAAGCTCGGATATTCGCCTGTGCCATGTATCATCGGTGGCCGCGTTGGGTGGTCCTGCAGCAGCAAAGCTGGATATAAGGGGGGCAAATATTGTGGTAGATGAGACGGCTAAATGGGATTTAGGCGCTGGACATAATGCGTATGCCACTTCCAAGTACTTCGGAGAACTGGAAGTGTGGCGTGGGATTTCGGAAGGTCTGTCTGCTGTCATTGTGAATCCTTCGGTAGTGCTCGGGCCCGCCGATTGGCAGCGCAGTAGTACCCGCCTTTTCCGATATGCGCACCAGGAACATGCCTTTTATACGCCAGGCTGCCTGAACTATGTAGATGTGCGCGACGTCGTGGAGGCCATGCTTCGCCTGACCTTTCAAAGTGAAGTAGCTGGGGAGCGCTTTATTCTGAGTGGCGGTGCAGTGCCATTGCGCGATTTCTTGATTCAGGCGGCAGAGTGCTTCGGCAAAAAGCCCCCCACAGTGGCCGTACCTACCTGGGCAGCCGAAACGATCTGGCGCTTGGAGCACGTGCGCTCCGTGCTGACGGGTGCACGGCCACTCATCACCAAAGATACTGCCCGTGCGGGCAGGCGCTCAGTGATTTACAGTGCAGCCAAAGTAGAGGCAGCTACGGGCTTACAATTCCGTCCGCTGGCCGAAACAGTGCAGTGGTGTTGCGCAGGCCTGACATCAGCGAACCAGCCTTCGCCCGGTGTGGTTATTGCATCATAAGCCAGCAGCGTTATCTTCAGTGATTCCGCCGCCCGACGCCGGCAAAGTCTGCCGTTTTGGCGACCTTTGAGTCTTGCATACGAATGAGAATGAACGAAAACTTTGAGGAAAGGCAGCAAGTGCTGGATACAGTGCGTCGGTTTGAACGCATGGTAGCCCAGAACGAATCTGTCTTTTTTGATCTGGCCGATTTTGAGAATATCATCGACCATTATACGACCAACACGCAGTACGATAAGGCGTTACATGCCTGTGAGACTGCTATAGCCCAGTATCCCTTTTCTACCGAACTGCTCATCGACCGCTCGCAGGTACTAGCCATGAAGGGCGAATACTCCGCTGCGGCCCAGCAGATTGAAGACGTAGCCCAACTCGATCCGACCAACCCCGACGTAGCCGTTACCCGCGGCATTATTGCCACGCAGAAAGGCGAGTTTGCTGAGGCAGTAGCTTTTTTTCATGATGCCGCTGAGCACTCACCGGAGCGCGAGGATATTTACTTCAACCTCGGTCTGGCTTACCAGAGCTGGCAGAAGTTTAAGAGTGCGGCCAAGTATTACAAGATGAGCCTGCGCCTGAACTCCGACAATGACATAGCAGTGCAGGAACTGCTCTATTGTTTGGAGGTGAGCGAGCGTCTGGAGAAGAATTTGGAGTTTTTCCGTCGCTTTACCGATGAAGATCCTTATTCGGCTCCGGCGTGGTATAATCTGGGTCAGGCTTACTATCGCCTGGGGCAGTATGATCAGGCAGTGGCGGCTTTCGAGTACGCCATTTTGGTTGATGCTACCTATTATGAGGCGCACGCTTTTCTGGCCAGCACCTATGTAAGCCAGGAAAAGTATCGGGAAGCTATTGATGAGTTCAACCTGAGCTACTCGGCTGGTGAGCCTACGGCAGAAGCGCTGTGTAACATTGGCGAGTGCTACGAGAAAATGGCCGAATGGGACCAGGCACGGCGCAACTACCAGCGGGCCATCGACCTCGATCCAGAAATGGATGAGGCTTGGTTTGGGATGGGCGTCGTGCTGAATGCCCAGGAGCGCTGGTTTGAAGCCGCTCATTTCTTCCGTAAAGCCACTACCCTCTACGACGAAAGCGTGGAATATTGGCTGGCCTTGGCCGCTGCTGAATATCAGGTTGGCAATGTGGTGAGTGCCGTGGAGTGCTACGACCGCGCTACGCAGGTAGGCCCCGACAACAAAGATGCGTGGCTAAACTGGAGCATTATCCTCTATGAGCAGGGCAACTACGACGGCGCCATCGATCTGATGCGTAATGCTGTGGAGATACAACCTGCTGAAGCTGAGCTACAATATCGCCTGTGCGCTTATCTGCTGGCGGCTGGCCGCTACCGCGAAGCTTACGAGAATCTGGAAAATGCGCTAGTTTTGGACTTCGACAAGCACCGTTTGCTTTTCGAGTACTTCCCGGAGCTGGAATCGCAGCGGGCCTTGGCTCGACTGATTGATCAGTACCGGAAGTAGATAACTCAAATTTAAACTCTTTGAAACCAACTATCATCCTGAACTCTACCTCGTTCAGGATGATAGTTGGTTTTATGGCTTACCTCCATCTGAACCAAAGCGCATGAATTATCACCTCGATCAACTCCCCGAGCGTACCGCCAAACCCCGCGAACAAGGCTACACCATGGTTATGGATAAAGGCCTGAGTATCCGTGAAGTAGAAGACTTTCTGGAGGTAGGCGGCGAATACACCGACATTGTGAAGCTGGGCTGGGCTACCTCATACGTAGTACCTAACCTGAAGCGCAAGCTGGAAGTGTATAAAGAAGCCGGTGTGCCGGTGTACTTCGGCGGAACCCTGTTTGAGGCCTTTATTATTCGTAATCAGTTTGATGACTACCGCCGGCTACTGTCTGAGTTTGGAATGGAGTACGCAGAGGTTTCGGATGGCTCTTTGGAGTTGCCCCACGACAAAAAGTGCGAGTACATCCGCACGCTGGCCAAAGACCTGAATGTATTGTCGGAGGTGGGTTCGAAGGATGCGGAGAAAATAATTCCTCCCTACAAGTGGATTGCTCAGATGCAAACGGAGCTGGATGCTGGCTCCATCAAGGTAATTGGCGAGGCGCGTGAGGCCGGCAATGTGGGCTTGTTTCGGAGCACCGGCGAGGTACGTTCGGGTTTGGTAGAGGAAATTCTGACCAAAATTCCTTTTGAGAAAATTCTGTGGGAAGCTCCTCAGAAGGCCCAGCAGGTATGGTTTATTAAGTTGCTGGGCAGCAATGTTAATCTGGGAAATATCGCGCCTAATGAGGTGGTAAGCCTGGAAACCATCCGGCTGGGCTTGCGCGGTGACACGTTCACGCACTTCCTTGATATGGACGGCGTAGACCCCATGTTCAAGCCGGAAGTAAAGACCGGCCGACCCGGCACTTCCATGCCGCGCGGATAGGCTGCGTAAGATATACGGTTGCTCAAAAAAGCCCCCAGACTGCCATGTGCAGTGGCTGGGGGCTTTTTTAGCTACAGCTTATCAGGTAATGCCCGGAAGTTAGTGAGGGAGGTATTAACTCAGCAGGCATGCGTGCGTAAGCTGTTGTTGCACCTAAGCAACCACTGCTCACTTGGTTATTATGAAAAATTACCTGCTTTACTTACCGTTGGCGGCCTTATTCGCCTGCAATCAATCGTCGCCCAAAACAGAAGAAACGGCTGCCGCTACCGCCGCATCTACTGATTCGGTGGCTGCGCCTGCGCTGCCCGAACCATACGCTACGCCGTCGGCAAAGAACTTCAGTAAGGTAATTGGCTGGCCTAAAGGCAAAATGCCAACGGTGCCGGCCGGATTTACAGTGACGGAATTTGCTGCTGACTTACAGAATCCGCGCTGGATTTATGTGGCCCCAAACGGCGACATTTTTATTGCCGAATCTAACTCTATAGAAAAAACCTCCACGGCGAAGGGCGAAAAGGCAAAAGGTCTGAAGCAGTCAGGGTCGATGAAGGAGTCCAGCGCCAACCGCATCACGCTCTTGCGCGACGCCAACAAAGACGGCAAGCCCGAGGTGCGCGAAACCTTTCTGACGGGCCTGAATCAGCCTTTTGGCATGCTGGTAGTAGGCGATAATTTTTACGTAGGCAATACCGACGCCGTGCTGCGGTTTCCTTACAAAGCCGGTCAAACCAAAATCACGGCCGGGGGGCAAAAAATCCTGGATTTACCTGTTGGCGGCTACAACAACCACTGGACTCGCAACTTATTGGCCAACGCCGACGGCTCCAAGATTTACGTGTCGGTAGGGTCGGGTAGTAATGTGATGGAGAAGGGCGAGAAAAACGATGAAGGTCGGGCCCTGATTCTGGAAATTAATCCTGATGGATCCGGTAAGCGCGTGTACGCCAGCGGCCTGCGCAACCCCGTGGGCATGGATTGGCAGCCCGGCACCCAAGTACTCTGGACCGCCGTGAATGAGCGCGATGAGCTAGGCGACGAGCTCGTGCCCGATTATATGACCAGTGTGAAAGAAGGCGGCTTTTATGGCTGGCCTTACTCGTACTTCGGCCAAAACGAAGATCCACGCCGCAAGGGCGAGCGGCCCGACCTAGTGGCCAAAGCAATAGTGCCGGATGTAGCCTTGGGTCCGCATACGGCATCGTTGGGTCTGGCCTTTTATGACGCCAGCGGCTTCCCGGCCAAATACCGGAATGGCGCTTTCATAGGGCAGCATGGATCCTGGAACAGCTCGAAGTTTACGGGGTATAAAGTGGTGTTTGTGCCCTTTCAGAACGGCAAGCCAGCTGGTCAGCCCGAGGATTTTATGACGGGTTTCGTGGCAAACGAAGGCACCAAGGAAGTATACGGCCGGCCGGTAGGAGTAACCGTGCTGCCCGATGGCTCGATGCTGGTTGCGGATGACGCGGGGGGCAAAATATGGCGCGTATCTTCAACTCAAGGCACAAAGTCTTAAGTCTTGCAGTCGTTGTAAAATTAAAAAGGTGGTCATGCAGAGCGGAGCGAAGCATCTCGCGTGTTTAGTAAGGTTACTAATCAGCCATCAGCACGCGAGATGCTTCGCGTTGCTCTGCATGACATTCTTACAAAAAAGGTACTTATATAAATTGATTGCAGCTAATGTCCCCATCCGCTCCGACCGCTAAAATGCCCCCAGCAGTCCCATGCAACGCTTGCGGGAGCTGGCGCTGCGGGCGGGGCTCGATGGGTTCCTGCTGGGCTTGATCGGCGTTATTGGCCTGGCTTACCTGTGGCCGGAGTTTGGGGCTGAAGAGGGGCCACTGCCGCTGGGGCGCATTGCGCACTATGGCGTATCGGTCATTTTCTTCTTCTACGGCTTGCGCCTGAGTCGCGAAAAACTGAAGGCTGGCCTGAGCAACTGGCGCTTACACCTAGTTGTGCAGGGTACTACTTTTCTGTTGTTTCCGCTGCTCTTATTAGTAGTAAAGCCGCTTTTTGATTCGGAAAAAAGCCAGTTACTGTGGCTGGGGGCTTTTATTTGGCTGCCTTACCTTCCACGGTTTCCTCTTCCGTCGTGATGGTTTCAATTGCCAAGGGTAATCTGCCGGCGGCAATTTTCAATGCCAGTATTTCCAGCTTGCTGGGCGTGTTTATTACGCCCGTTTGGATGGCGCTCTTTCTAACGTCTGGTACTTCCGGCGGCCTAGGCTCCACTATCTTAGATTTGGCGTTGCAGGTGCTACTGCCCGTGGCGGTGGGTATACTGTTGCATTCGCGCTTGCATCAGTTTGCGCAGCGCTTTGCCGGGCCCTTGCGCATGCTCGACCAGGCTATTATTCTGCTGATTGTATATACCTCGTTTTGTGAGTCGTTTGACCAAGGCATTTTCCGGGGCTACTCCGCCGGCGACCTTTTTGGGCTGGGCGCGGCTATGTTGGTGCTGTTCTTTTTAGTGTACGGGTGCGTACTGCTGCTGAGCCGGTTAGTAGGTTTTAACCGCGAAGACACCATCACAGCGCTGTTTTGTGGCTCCAAAAAGTCCTTGGTTCAGGGTACCGTAATGTCGAAGGTGCTTTTCCCGGATGCGCGCACGGCCGGCCTGATTCTTTTGCCCCTGATGATTTATCACGCCCTCCAAATTCTGGTGGCCAGCATTGTAGCCCAGGCCCTGAGCCGACGCGCCGATAGTAAGGCAACAGTTGCCCCAGCTATACACTAAAGCCAGCCGAAAAAGCCCCCCAGCCAGAAACTTTGCCGGCTGCCTGCTTTCTTTGCAGTAAAATAACTTCGTCTTCTATTCCTGGTTCATGGAAATCCTCAAGGACATCATTGATTTCATTCTTCATCTCGACAAGCATCTCGGGGCCATTATCCAGGATTACGGAACGTGGACATACGCCATTCTCTTCCTGATTATCTTCGTGGAAACCGGCGTAGTAGTGCTGCCCTTTTTGCCCGGCGACTCGCTGCTGTTCGCGGCTGGCTCGCTGGCCGCCCTGCCCGGCTCTCCCCTGAATGTGTGGGTAATGATGGGTCTGCTTATCGTAGCGGCAGTGCTTGGCGACACGCTCAACTATCATATCGGTGACTATCTGGGGCCGCGGGTATTTCGCGAGAATTCCCGCTTCCTGAAGCGTGAGCATCTCATTCGTACCCAGGAGTTTTATGAGAAGCACGGCGCCAAAACCATCATTCTGGCCCGCTTCATCCCGATCATTCGCACGTTTGCGCCCTTTGTGGCGGGCGTGGGTACCATGAGCTACACCAAGTTCCTGTCGTACAATGTGGTGGGGGGCGTTTTGTGGGTCGTTTCGCTGACGGGCGCGGGCTATTTCTTCGGTACCATCCCGATTGTACAGAAAAACTTCTCGCTGGTCGTATTGGCCATCATCGGCTTATCAATACTGCCCGTGATATTTGAGTTTGTAAAGTCGCGCCAAAACAGCCGGCGGCCCGTAGCTTAATTCCTGATTTTATTCGTGAAATAAACCGCCCCAATGGTAATCCGTTGGGGCGGTTTTCTATTATTGCATGCGGTAAGCGTCAGAGTTCAGTCTAGCTAGTGTGAATTATTGTATGAAGGAATTTGGCCTCATTGGCAAGTCGCTTGTCCACTCGTTCTCGCAAACCTATTTCACCCAGAAATTTGAGAATCTGGGCCTCGACGACCACCACTACGAGCTCTTTGAGCTGCCCACTATCTCGGCCTTGCCGGAGCTGTTGGCTGAGCACCCCAGCCTGCGGGGGCTCAACGTAACCATTCCATATAAAGAGCAGATATGGCCGTACCTGAGTGAGATATCATCGGCGGCGGCCCGTATTGGCGCCATCAACGTCATCGATTGCACGCCCGACGGCCGCTATATTGGGCATAACACCGATTACATTGGCTTCCGGGAGTCGTTGCGCGCTTTTTATCCATTGCGTGGCGCTGCAGCACGAGCACTAGTGCTTGGCACCGGTGGCTCATCGAAGGCAGTAGAGGCAGCCTTGCGGGAACTAGAGATTCCGTATTGGCTGGTGTCACGTAACCCACTCGGGACTGGCCTTACCTATAATGACCTCACGCCCGACGTACTTGTAGGGCATTCGCTGATTATCAACGCCACGCCGTTGGGTACTTTTCCGCAGGTAGATGCGTGCGCTCCTATCCCGTACGAGGCTCTCACGCCAGCCCACTACCTCTACGACCTGATTTATAATCCGAGCGAAACTTTGTTCCTCCAAAAAGGTCGCGAAGCCGGTGCTCAAACCAAAAACGGCTTCGAGATGCTCTGCCTACAGGCCGAGGCTGCCTGGGAAATTTGGAGCCAGTAAAGAGCAAATGCTACAGGAATGCCCTAAAACACAACAAGCCACCTCAAATGGGTGGCTTGCTGGTTGTTGCAATATGTGCGTTCAGGGTATAGGTCGCAAGTAACGCTTATTTTCTGGAAAGCTTGCTAGCAATTTCGGCGGTGTACTTGCCTTGATGACGGGCACCTTCCAATTCGTTTGCGCTGGGCTGGCGCTCACCTTGTCCACCAGCTACTGTGCTGGCGCCGTAAGGGGTACCGCCGGTTACTTCTTCGTGGCCCATCTGACCCTGCCAAGCGTAAGGCAAGCCCACGATGACCATGCCATGGTGAAGCAATGCCGTGTGCAGCGCGCGTAGCGTTGTTTCCTGGCCGCCGTGCTGGGTAGCGGTGCTCACGAATGCGCCACCTGCTTTGCCCACAAGGGCGCCGCGAGCCCACAAGCCGCCGGTTGAGTCGAGGTAGGCCTGAATCTGGCCGCAAGCATTGCCGTAGCGGGTAGGCGTACCAATAATGATGGCATCGTACTGCTCCAATTCCTCGGGGGTAGCTACAGGCACATGGTTGAAAGCTTGCTGGGCCTGCGTGGCTCCAACCTTGTCGAGAATTTCTTTCGACAGCGTCTCGGGTACGCGCTTTACTACTACTTCATTGCCTTCTACCTGGCGGGCGCCTTCGGCTACGGCCTCGGCCAATTTCCACACGTGGCCATACGTGGAATAGAACAGAACAATAGTTTTCATGAGGAACGGATGAAAGATGAAAAATGAGTTGGTACGGATGTAAGCAGCTTTCCTGAAGCAGGGTGCTGATTTACGCAAGGCAGCGGAAAGAGGTGGCTTGCAAATATATGTATGTACATTAAATGTACTAACATTGTTTCGAAAATTATTTTCCTCACGGCTAAAAAAGCCCCCAGCGCTTTAAAGCAACTTTAAAAAATATTCGGGCACAGGCATGCAACCCTTGGGGCGGGTAGCAGCCTCTACTCACCGAAGCCCGCTAGTATATGGCGGATTATTCTACCGATACGTTATTACGAAACGCAGCGTATGCAGCCACTTTATCCTGGCCCAATCGACTTTATGTTCAGCCACAGCGGCCCAGGCGGCCACCTCACTCGATGAGCGCCTTATCGTTTGCGATGGGTGGCGGAGGGCTGCGCAACCTGCTTGCGGGGGCAATTCGTCGGCTTCGGTGGCTGCTTCGCCTCCGCCTGCTCCTGTCCGCTCGCTTGTGCCGCCTTCCCAGCTCACCGAGGCCGAAATCATTGATGGTTGCCTGGCCGGAAGCCGTCTGATGCAGAAGCATTTGTACGACAGGTTTGCAGCCCGCATGATGGCCGTGTGTCTGCGCTACGCCCAAACCACCTTTGAGGCGGAGGATGTATTGCAGGAAGGCTTCGTAACGGTGTTTACCAACCTCAGCAAGTTTCGCCGCGAATGCCCCCTGGAGTTCTGGATTCGGCGCATCATGATTAATGCTGCTCTGCGTCAGCACCGTCGCAATAGCGGGCTGGTAGCCATGAGTGAGGGCGAGTACCCCGAGGATCTGGCGGGGAGGAGTTTACGCTTTCCAACTACGCATTTGAAGAGCTTTTGACCCTCGTGCAGGAGTTGGCGCCGCGCTACCGCATGGTATTCAACCTGTTTGCCATCGAAGGCTATGGGCACAAGGAAATTGGTGAGTTGCTGGGCATTTCCGAAGGCACCAGCAAATCGCAGTACTCCCGGGCCCGGGTCATCTTGAAAACTAAATTAGAGCGCCTCGACGCGCATCGCAGCAATGGCATCTTCCGCAAATAATCATACGCCCAACGAGCCCCGGTCCACCGGCGACCTGGAGCACTTGTTCCGACAGAAGCTCGGCGAGGCAGAAGTAGCGCCTCGTCAGCACGTCTGGGAGCAGCTCGACCATGAGATGCTGGTACGGCAGAACGACTCGTATCGGCGGCGTCTGCTGCTGCACCGCTGGGTGGCGGCGGCCTGCGCCCTGCTGGTGCTGGGCTGCGGCACCTGGCTGCTGCTCCATAATGCCACACATTTGCCCCCCGGCACAGAAATAGCTGCCACTACTCGCCCCGTGGAGGCAACTACTACTGAGGCAGCTGCTGATACTCCGCTGCGCACACCGCGCAGTAGCGCCACCACTAGTCAGTCACGAAATAGCGCTACCACGTCCACTGATTTGGCAGCAGTGACCCAGCAACGGAATTCAGCTGCCACCGCTTCGGCAACCCGGGCAGCCACGGCGCAATCAGCAACGAATGATGTAGCCACTACCTTATTGCGGGCCGCTAAATCGGCTGTAGGAATCAGGCAGTCTGAGTCAGGCAGCAGCGTGGCTACCAACAGCACCCGCTCAGGCTCAGGCGCTACGGGTACTTCGCTGACTGCTGCTGAGCGTCAGGCTGGAAATGGGGCCTATGGTTCTGCCTTTGCCTCATCGGTGCCAGGCATTGGAAGCTCACAGAATGAGCGGGGGCAAATTGGCTAACCGTACGGCCAGTGTCTGCGGCCGCGGCGCAAAACACGGTAGCAGCCGCATTTCGTCGCCCCGAAACCTTGCAGGCCGAAGCGCTTCCGGTGTCAGCTGGCATGTTGGCCCAAGCGGCAATAAGTGCTCCCCAGGATGCCGCCGAAGAAGAAAAACCGGAACGTAAGCGCAGCAAATGGCGCCTGAGCGGAGCTTATGCGGCCAGCTCTTACAACCCGAATATTGACTTTAGCTCCAGCGCGACAGCGAATGCAGCCCTCGACTTTGGCGCGGTTCCCTCCAACAACTCAGCGCTTCCTGTCTACAATGCCCGGTCGGCGTATCAGTATGGCGCCAGCGAATACCGCGACAATCTGGAAGCTGGTCCTGCTCAGCGTATTGCAATAGCCGCGGCGTATGCATTGAACAATAAATTGACGCTACTGACTGGCATAGAAACTTCTCAACAGCGGGCTTCATCCAAAACCTCGTTAAATCTGAACAATTCGAGAACGGCCTTCGCCGGGCAGGCAGCATCCGACTCCAGCAGTAACCAGTTTTATGCCGGCCAGCGCGGCACGGAGTTTAGATACAGCACAATAGGCGTACCGGTAGCCATGCGCTACGGCTCGGCCAAAACGGGCTGGTCGCTCTACGCCAAAGTAGGCGCCGCCGTGAACCTGCTTATCAAGAGCAGCACGGAAGTAGATGGCAACGCCGCTGCCGCCCGCGACTACACGCTGGCTTCTTCTGAGTCGCCTTATCGCAAGGTGCTGGCATCGGTGCGTGGGGGTGGGGGCGTGCGCTATGCACCAGCCGCCGCGGCATGGAGCTTGTCCTTAGGTCCAGTAGCCGAAGCCGGTTTGAATACGCTTAATCAGGACCCTGGCGGCTCTTTCTTCCAACGCTCCCGGCCATATTCGGTTGGTCTGGAGGCCAGTGTGGAGTTTGGGGGCCAAAAAGCGGCTACCGTGGTCCGTTAACAGCAAATAATTTAACAGTACAACTATGAAGATTCAGTACTATTTATTTGCTGCCCTACTAAGCTTGTGTGCGTGTACGAAGAATGACCTCGATGAAGTGGTCTTGGATGGTAAAGGCTGTATCAAGCGGGTTACCAACGCTCCAGGGCCCGGTGACCACGAAATACGCAAGTCGGAGCAGGCAACCGCCGTTCGCCTTTTTCAGCAGAATGCCCTCAGCTTAAGCGACCTTCGCTTTACCCAATTCATCGAAGAAGACTTGGTCGTGGAGGGCATAACCAATCATCATGTACACGTAAAGGCTGCCCGTTTCGCTAATGGGTTGCCTTTTCTACTCAACAGAGCTATTTATAATTTCAGGAATGGTAAATATGTTCATCGTTCCGATAATGATTTTATAGCGGCGGCTGACACGAAGCCAGCGTTGACGCTAGCTCAGGTCAGGGCATTGTTTTTTCAGGAGTTTGTGGATTATAACAAACAGTCTACCAGTTACAAAGCAGAAGATTTTAAGGATAAATGCTTGACTGCGGAGTTAGGGTACTATACGCTTCGAGGGAATGAAACGCCTATCAGGACTATATTGGCCTGGCATGTGAAGCCTAAAGGTGAAGAATATCCGGAGGCGGTGATCAATGATAGTGATGGCACAACCATCTACTTTTTTGATGGAAGTTGGACTTCAATGCCCAGATAGTTGATTCTGTTTTGGGAAACTTGGAATTCCTAAAGTCACTGTAAATCGAACTGCTCTATGAAACGCTTACTTACGCTTCTGCTTCTCACGAGCCTCCTCAGCGCCTCCCAGTGCGAAGATGAGAATGCTGCCTGTCCCAGCTTTTTTGTCACCAAAGTAGCGGAGCTACAAGCCAAGCCCAAGCAGAACCCCGCGGCCGAAATCACGGAATATCAGTTTCAAGGCCAGACCGTCTACCTCGTTTCCAGCGACTGCTGCGACCAGTTTGATTATCTCTACAATAGCTGCGGAGATGTTATTTGTGCTCCGAGCGGCGGTATAACCGGCAAGGGCGACGGGCAATGCCCTGATTTTGCTACGCAGGCCACCAATGCCCGCGTAGTATGGCGCGACCCGCGCTAAGCTTATTTACGGGCAGGCGAGAGTTGGATGCCTGCTTATTTCAAAATTTGCCCCCCAGACCTTAAAAAAAGCCCAGCTGATTTAGTTGGGCTTTTTTTGTTTCGCGGAAACCTACCTTGGCGCTCCGGAGTTATCATAGGCTATCATTTCTGGCTACTTTCCCTGCATGGAATATCAACTTACTTCCGAGTTCAAGCCCACCGGCGACCAGCCCAAAGCCATTGCCCAGCTGGTGGCTGGCGTAGAAAGCGGGGAGCCGGCGCTGGTGCTGCTCGGAGCCACGGGCACCGGCAAAACCTTTACTGTGGCCAACGTCGTGGCCCAAACCGGCAAGCCCACGCTGGTGCTCTGTCACAATAAAACCCTGGCAGCCCAGCTTTACGGCGAGTTTAAGGCGTTTTTCCCCAATAATGCCGTCGAGTACTACATCAGCTACTACGATTACTACCAGCCCGAGGCTTACATTGCCAGCACCGACGTTTTTATTGAAAAGGACCTCGCCATCAACGAGGAAATTGAGAAGCTGCGGCTGCACTGCACCTCCACGCTGCTCAGTGGGCGCCGCGACGTTATTGTGGTGGCTTCCGTGTCGTGCATTTATGGTATCGGCAACCCCGAGGAGTTCAGCAAAAACGTCATTTATATGGCGCCTGGCCTGCGCTACTCGCGCAATAATCTGCTGTACCAGTTTGTGCAGATTCTGTACTCGCGGACGGAAGTGGAATTCACGCGCGGCACATTCCGGGTGAAGGGCGACACCGTGGACATCTTCCCGGCTTACGCCGACTTTGCCTATCGGCTTTTCTTTTTCGGCGACGAAATTGAGGCCATCCACCGTATCGACCCGGAAAGCGGCAAGAAGCTGGCCGACGAGCAAAGCGTAACGCTGTACCCGGCCAACCTTTTCGTGACCGGCAAAGACACCCTGCACCAAGCCATCAAGGAGATTCAGTTTGATATGATGGCTCAGCAGAGCTACTTCGTGAAGGAGGGCCGCGACCAGGAAGCCAAGCGCATCACCGAGCGCACGGAGTTTGATCTGGAAATGATTCGGGAGCTGGGCTACTGCTCCGGCATTGAGAACTACTCGCGTTACTTCGATGGCCGCACTCCCGGCTCACGCCCGTTCTGCCTGCTCGATTATTTCCCTCAAGACTATCTGATGGTCATCGACGAAAGCCACGCCACCATTCCTCAGATTCGGGCGATGTGGGGCGGCGACCGGAGCCGCAAAACGGCCCTGGTGGAGTATGGATTCCGTCTGCCCTCGGCCATGGACAACCGCCCCCTGACCTTCAACGAGTTCGAGAGCATGTACCGGCAGGTCGTCTTCGTGTCGGCTACGCCGTCCGATTATGAGTTGGAAACCAGCGGCGGCGTTATCATCGAGCAGATTATTCGCCCCACGGGCCTGCTCGACCCCGAAATCGATATCCGGCCCAGTGCCAACCAGATTGACGACTTGCTGGATGAGGTAGACAACCGCGTGAAAATGGGTGACCGCATCCTCGTTACAACGCTTACCAAGCGCATGGCTGAGGAATTGCAGAAGTACATGGAGCGCCTGGGTATCAAGTCAAGCTACGTGCACTCGGATGTGAAAACCCTGGACCGCGTCGAGATTCTGCGGCAGCTGCGCCTGGGCGTAATCGATGTGCTGATTGGGGTGAACCTGCTGCGCGAAGGTCTTGATTTGCCCGAAGTTAGCTTGGTCGCTATTCTGGACGCCGACAAGGAAGGCTTCCTGCGCGACCAGCGCAGCCTGATTCAGACCATGGGCCGCGCCGCCCGAAATGATAAAGGCAAGGTGATTATGTACGCCGACCGCATCACGGGCTCCATGCAGCGCGCCATCGACGAGACCAATCGGCGCCGCGCCGTGCAGCTGGCTTATAATGAGGAGCACGGCATCACGCCACGCACCGTGCGTAAGTCGCACGATGAGATTATGGGTCAAACCTCGCTCTCAGATATGCGCCGCATCGAGCCCGCCGCGTATGCCGGCCCCGATACCGATACGTTGACCTTAGCCGCCGAGCCTATTATCGCTCTGATGAAGCGTGATGAACTGGAAAAAGTCATCAAGAAAACGGAGAAGCAAATGGAAGGCGCAGCCAAGGACCTCGACTTCCTGCAAGCCGCCAAGTACCGCGATGAATTAGCCCAACTTCGTCAAATGCTAAAGACGAAGCGAGATTAGCCACAGACTATATAGCGTTTTGAATCATTTTTATTTTCCTGAAAAAGCTCCCCGGAAAGCCGTCTGGGGGGCTTTTTTTAGTTTTTTGCAACCTCGACCATAGATTCAGGCCAGAAAATTGATGTTTTTCGGGCAAGTGATCATCCCGCCCGATCACCATCCTGTTCAAACGTGAGTTGTTGCCATGCTAACCGCTACTCCAGTATTACGCGTCTATTTTGAAAACCCGGTTGGTCGGGTTATGGAGCACCCCAATGGCTATGCGTACGTCATTTATAATGAAGGCCCACGCAAGCTCGACCATTTGAAGGCCTTTCTGACGCACACAGGCCAGCTGCTGCGCCGACAGGGCTGGAACAAGCTGTTGGGCGATCAGCGCCTGATGTCGCCTTACACCGAAGACGAGCGTAATTGGATTCTGGATTTTTGGATAGCGCGCACCAGCGAGGGAAGCCAGATTTATGGGGCCGTGCTCTTGCCGCATGATGTATTCGCGCGGCTTTCCGTCAGTCAGATGATGAACGAAGCGCGGGAGGCGGCCTTAACCTACCGGCTTTTTGATGACGAAAACGCGGCGGCGGCCTGGCTGCGCCAACTACCAGTGGAAGCTATCTAGGACGGTTGAAATAGTTAAATCTGCATTACCAGGAGACTGGTAGTGACCTTACCCTCTAAAAAAGCCCCCCAGCTATTGTGCTGGGGGCTTTTTTGTATGTCTTCGTCTTGGTTTGGTTCAAGCTGATGGCGTCAGAATTTACATACAGTAAAATAGCAGGGTAACTGGCAATAGTATGACTTTTTGGGAGTTTAACTGCGATACGAGTTATTATACATGATTAAAATTGTATTAATTAACTTTAATAATGTACATAATATTGGCAAATGAAATAATTTATTCAAAATGGTATATAAATAATCTTACTTTCAGAACACAATACACAAACCATCCAAAACCATAACAAATGAGGAAACTCTTACCATTCTTAGCGAAGCCGGTGCTACTGGCTATTATGCTAACAGGAGGTTACACTTCTTTCAGTCAGGGAAAAGGAAACGCGGGCAAAAAAGCTGTTCCGCAAGCGGCTCTTGAGCACCTGAAAAAGAACAAGCAGAAGCTTCAGCTTTCTGACGAGGACATTGCCAATATCACGTTGAGCAGCGAGACTTTCTCAAAGAAGAGCGGGGTTAAGCACATTTATCTGAAGCAGCAATACAAGGGCATTGAGATTCACAATGCTATTACCAACATCAGCATGACCTCCAATAATGAGGTAGTGAATGTAGGTGATCAGTTTGTGAAGGATGCCGGCAAAAAGGTAAAGGAAAGCGGCTCCAGCATGACGGCTGAGGCTGCCGTAGCCGCCGCTGCCAAGCACCTGAATACGTCGATAAAGGAGCCTCTCTCCGTCCAATCGAGAGAGGATGGCCCTGACCAGGAGGTAGTATTCTCCACGGGGGCATTTCGCTTGAGTCGATTCCGGCTAAGCTGGTGTATCAGCCCATGGAGGATGGTAGCCTACGCCTAGCCTGGGAGGTAACGATAGATGAGCTGGATGGCCTGAACTGGTGGGTTGTCCGCGTAGATGCCGCTACCGGCGAATTTCTGGAAAAGGATAACCTGGTAACGCACTGCGAATTCGACAACGACGGCCCCAACGGCGTACACATCAGTGATAGCTATGTTCAAAAGCAGGCTGTAGCAGCTAAGCCGTTCAACTTTGCTACGACACTGGCAGAGGCTCCCGCAGCTAACTTCTACAATGTTTATCCGCTCACAACGGAGAGCCCAAGCCACGGCCCACGGGTATTCGTGAGCACCGACGCTGCCGATAAAACGGCTTCACCAAAAGGCTGGCATTATACGCCGGTGGGCAACATGACCACTACCCGGGGCAACAACGTGTATGCCTACGAGGATCCTAATGGTGTGAATCCGTTCCCTACTATTGCCAACAACTTCACTGTTAATAACTACAGCCCTGACGGTGGTCCGAGCCTGAAATTCGACTTTCCGATTGATTTCACCAAGCAGCCCGCAACCTATGTTGACGCGGCTACTACCAACCTGTTCTACTGGAACAACCTGATTCACGATGTGTGGTATCAGTATGGTTTTGATGAAGTTAGCGGCAACTTCCAGTTTGATAACTTCGGCAAAGGTGGCTTAGGCAACGACTTCGTGCGCGCTGAAGCGCAGGATGCCCGTATTACGTCGGCCCAGGGCCCGCAGCGTAACAACGCTAACTTTGGTACGCCAGTGGATGGCTCGCTGCCACGTATGCAGATGTACTTGTGGAACGGTATTCCTGACAGAGAGTTGTTCCGTGTAAATACGCCATCATCCATCGCTGGTGCTTACCAGGCTGTGGAGGCTGCGTTCAGCAAACCTTTGACGAGCACGCGCATTACGGGTAAACTAGTGTTGGCTGTAGCTCCCGTTATTCCCCCGACTGGTACGCCTGAGGAAGGATGTGGGGCTTTTGCGAATGCGGCCGCAATCAGTGGCAACATTGCAGTAGTGTATCGTGGAAGCTGCGGCTTCGCTGATAAAGTGCAGAATGCACAGAAAGCCGGTGCTATTGCTGTAGTCGTAATCAACAATGCTGTTGGTGCTCCTATCGTAATGGGTGGTGCTCCCACGGTAGCGCAGCCAGCTATTGTTATCCCAGCTGTTATGATTGGGCAGGCTGACGGAGCAGGTATTCGTAGCGCGCTGAATGCGGGCACCGAGGTAACCGTTACGCTGAAGAATGATGGCTCGGGTCCTGAAATTGACGGTGACTTCGACAACGGTATTATTGCTCACGAATACGGCCACGGTATCTCCAACCGTCTGACCGGTGGTCCATCGGTGGCCAACTGCCTTCAGAATGCGGAGCAGATGGGTGAAGGCTGGAGCGACTGGTTCGGTCTGATGATGACCATCAAGCCCGGCGACACGCGTGTTAAGGTGAGAGGTATTGGCACCTATGCTTCGGGCCAGCCAACTACAGGCCGCGGCATTCGTCCGGCTCCTTACAGCACTGACTTTAGCGTAAACAACTTCACCTACGCGGCTACCAACAACACGGCAGCCATCAGCCAGCCTCACGGCATCGGTTTTGTGTGGTCTACCATGCTGTGGGACATGACCTGGGATCTGATTGCCAAGTATGGCTACAACGAAGATCTGTACAACGGCACGGGCGGCAACAATATGGCCATGCAGCTGGTAATCGACGGCTTGAAGCTGCAGAAATGCAACCCAGGCTTCGTGGATGGTCGCGATGCTATTCTGTTGGCTGACCGCATCAACTACGGCGGTGCCAACCAGGAGCTTATCTGGAGAGCCTTCGCTAAGCGTGGCCTGGGTTTCAGCGCCAAGCAAGGCTTGAGCACCAGCCGCACCGATCAGGTACAGGCATTCGATTTGCCAGCAACATACCTGTGCACCACTCCGCTTACGGTTGCGGCAATACCTACTTCGGATGTATTCACCGGTGGCGATTCAAAAGTGATTTACTTGGGCTATGGTCCGCAGACTGTAATGCTGCAAGCTAGCGGCGATGCAACCAACAAGTACACTTGGACTCCAGCTGAGGGCTTAAGCGATGCTACCATTGCTAACCCAATCTTCACGCCTACCGCTGCCGGTACCTACACCTTCACCGTGAAGGCCGTCAACGCGGATCAGTGCACCAAGTATGCTTCAATTACGATTACAGTAGTTGATGTGCGCTGCGGCAACAAGAACGATAAGGTGCTGGTTTGCCAGAAGCAAGGCAAGGAGATCTGCATCAGTGCTGATGCGGTTGAGACTCAGCTCCGTATTGGCGGCTCGCTGGGTGCTTGCGCACCAAAAGCGAAGGCAACTGTTGCCAGCGCTAAAGCCAGCGATGCACTTGCTACAAACGACGGCCTGACGGCTTCGCCTAACCCAACTAGTGCGAATACCACGCTGGCCTTTACGCTGGCCGAAAGCGGTGCTTACCGCCTGGAGGTGATGAACATGCAGGGTGCAGTAGTATCGGTGGTAGCCCAAGGAAAGGGTGAAGCCGGTCAACGCATCTCGCACGAGTTCAGCAAAGGCCGCTTGGCAACGGGTGTGTACATGGTTCGTTTGACCTCGGGCAAGCAAAGCAAGTTCACTCGCGTAATTCTGCAGGACTAACTCATTGATAATCAAGTAGCATACAAAGAAGGTCATGAAAATTCATGACCTTCTTTTTTAGAACAGAAATAAAAAGCCCCTCAGCACATTGCTGGGGGCTTTTTATGGTGCAAGTTAACCATGGTAAAATTACATGTTTCACATTCCGCAAAGTGAAATTTAATCAAATAGGTGCTGAGGTGGATTTGTAAAATATCTTATCAAAAGGGCTAATGGAGGCTATAAAATACATTTAGAATGTAATTATTAGGTTTCCTGAATGTATATAATTATGGTAAGTAAAATTCTGTATAAAAATGCCTATATAAAAAACTATACTTTGATAAGTGTTTCATACTCACCTCACACTATAGATATGAATAGACTTTTACACTTTGTAGCGCGGCCTTTATTGATAGGAGCCTTACTGCTCGGAGGCCCTGCTGCCTTCAGTCAGAACCAAGTAAGTTCTGAGCAAAAACTGGTACCTGAGGCAGCGCTTCAATACCTGAAAAAAAACAAGCAGGCGCTTAAGCTAACGGATGAAGACATTGCAGACGTGAAGCTCAGCAGCGAATCCGTCTCGCCAAAGACGGGCATCCGGCACGTCTATTTGCAACAGCTGTATGAGGGCATTGAGATTCATAACGCTATTGCCAGCATGAGCCTGGGTAAGGACGAAAAGATCGTCAATCTGGCCAGTAGTTTCGCGAAAGGTGTTGGCGGAAGACTCAAGGCTGCGAAGTCTAAGATGACGGCTACAGCTGCCGTAAACGCAGCAGCTCGGCACCTGAATCTGAAGGTTAGCCAATCCCTGTCCGTATTGCAGAAGGGCAGCGGCAAAAACGAAGCGGTGCTGTTCTCATCGGGGGCATTTCGCTGGAGTCGATTCCGGCTAAGCTGGTGTATCAGCCCATGGAGGATGGTAGCCTGCGGTTGGCTTGGGAAGTGTCCATCTACGAGCTGGATGCGCAGAACTGGTGGAACGTGCGGGTAGACGCGGCCACGGGTGAGTTCCTAGACAAAGACAACATGGTGCACCAGTGCGAGTTCGACAACGACGGACCCGGTGGCATGCCGTTGAGCAGAACGTCTACTTACGGTCAGGTGGCTCAACCAAAGTCGACTAATTCCACCACGTCTCTGACGGCCGCGAATTCTTACAACGTTTTCCCTATTCCCGTCGAGAGCCCTAACCATGGCCCACGGGTATTGGTGAGCACTTCCGCCGCCGATCCAATCGCTTCGCCCCAAGGCTGGCATTATACGCCCAACGGTAAGCTCACTACCACCCGTGGCAACAACGCCTATGCCTACGAAGACCCGAATAACAATAACAGCCTGAATAATTACAGCCCTGATGGCGGTCCTGAACTGAACTTTGATTATCCGCTTGATCTCACTAAGGAGCCAGTAGAGTACCGCGATGCGGCCATCACGAACCTGTTTTATTGGAACAACGTCACCCACGACGTATGGTACCAGTATGGCTTCGATGAGGCCAGCGGCAACTTCCAGGCTGACAACTTTGGCCGGGGCGGTGCCCAGGGCGACTTTGTGCGAGCCGAGGCCCAGGATAGCCGTAACATTCCTAATCCTCCGGCTGGCGTAACCACTCGTAACAATGCCAACTTCTCGACTCCGGTAGACAATGGCACCAGTGCGCCCCGCATGCAGATGTATTTGTGGGCGGGTCGTGCCGATGCGGATATGTTCAGGATAACTGCGCCTTCCAGCATTGCCAATAGCTATCCCGCTGTACAGGCCGCCTTTGGCCCACGGCTCAATGCAACGCCGGTTACTGGCAAGCTGGTGCTGGCTACCGGTGTCGGGGGGACATCTACAAACCCTAATGAAGCTTGCGGACCCTTGACGAACGCCGCCGAGATTGCGGGCAACATTGCTGTCCTGTACCGTGGCAACTGCGACTTTATTCTGAAAGTATACAATGCTCAGGTAGCTGGTGCAATCGCTGTAGTAGTAATCAACAATGCCGCTGGCAACCCGATTTCAATGGGTGCCGGAGCAGGAGCACCCGCTCCTATCACGATTCCCTCACTCATGACAACAGATGTGGCGGGCGGTCTTATCCGGGAGCGGCTAGCAGCGGGCGAGGAAGTAAGAGTGAGCTTGAAAAATCAGCCAGGCGTTGAGGTTGACGGTGATTTCGACAATGGTATCATCGTGCACGAGTACGGCCATGGCATCTCTACCCGCCTAACGGGCGGCCGCTTGGTAAACTGCCTAGGTGGCCAGGCTGAGCAAGCCGGGGAGGGCTGGAGCGATTGGTTTGCGTTGATGATGACGATGAAGGAAGGCGACACTCGTACCACAACAAGAGGAATCGGTACGTATGCGTCGCTCCAGCCTATTACTGGCAACGGCATTCGTCCTGCTCCCTACACTACAGACTTCGCCGTAAACAACTACACGTACGCCCGGACCAACAATACAGCGCTTTCTCAGCCCCACGGAATTGGGTTTGTGTGGGCCACTACGCTGTGGGATATGACCTGGGACATGATCGATCGGTACGGCTACGACCCCGACTTGTATAAGGGCACTGGTGGCAACAACAGGGCCATGCAATTGGTAATTGACGGCTTGAAAATGCAACCCTGTGCCCCTGGTTTCGTGGATGGTCGGAATGCTATTCTGGCCGCCGACTTAGCAAACTACGGTGGTGCCAACCAAGAGCTTATCTGGAGAGCATTTGCCAAAAGAGGAGTAGGCTTTAGCGCCAGCCAAGGTGCGGCCAACAGCCGCCTCGACCAGGTGGAAGCCTTCGATTTGCCCCCCATATATGCTTGCGCGGCTCCCGTTATCACGGCAACTGCTATTGGCGGTACCTTCGTTGAGGAAGGTCAGAGCACGATTTACCTAGGCTATGGTCCGCAGAGCATTCAGCTGCAAGCTAGCGGTGATCCTACGTTTGTGTATACCTGGGGATTTGTACCCGGCCTGAGCGACATATCAGTTGCCAATCCTGTATTCACTCCCAGAGCTCCTGGTACGTACGAGCTTACTGTAACTGCCGTGAATAAAGAGGGTTGCAGTCGCACGGTTACCAAAAAGATTGTGGTTGTTGACGTACGCTGCGGCTTTGTATTCCTCCGCAACAATAAGGTGTTGGTATGCCATAACGGACGGCCCGTGTGTGTTAGTGCGTCTGCCGTATCAGACCATTTGAAGCACGGCGACTCGCTTGGCGAATGCCAGCAGACCTCTAACGCGGGTTTGGTAGCCGAGGAGAAAGTAGCGGCCGAAGAAGCTTTGACGCTAACGGCTACTCCTAACCCAACCAGCTCGCAAACCTACCTAGACTTCACCCTGACGCAGACTGGTAACTACCGTCTGGAGGTAATGAACATGCAGGGAATCGTGGTGAGTGTAGTAGCTGAAGGAACCGGCCGCGCTGGTGAAAACTTCTCCTTCAAGTTTACGAAGGGCCGCTTGGCTGCGGGCATCTATATGGTTCGCCTGACTTCTGGTAAGCAGAATAAGTTTACCCGGATAGTTCTACAGAACTAGCACGGTAAGCAACCAGAAGCGTAAAAACGCAGGCTGAGAACATTCACAGCCTGCGTTTTGAAACTGATAAACAAAAAAGCCCCCCAGACGCGTATCTGGGGGCTTTTTTGTTCAATCAAACTACGATGCACGCTCCAATAGCTACTTACCTTTGGCGCGTCTATATTCTGGTAGGTTTTTCGTAGCCTACTTTCCCAGCGCCTGGCCGCTGTTCTTATCACCTCTGCATGAACAAACGGTACGTCGTGTGGCTCTGCGCCCTATTCGTTCTATTCGATTTGGGGTACTCCTACATTCAGAATTAACAGATACCGCTGGAGGGCGATCTGGCCCCCATTGTGCTGCCTAGCTTCTGGTATAGCCAAGTGCTGCAAGACCCGTTTGGATGGGCCGTAATTGCCAAAAACGAAGTGTATGCGGGTCCTAACCGGTATTTTGCTCATGCGGCTATGGTTGGCTACCTCAAATCGGTTCCGCTGTGGCTTCAGCGCTCCATCGACCCTATTAGCAGCGTTTATTTGGCTTGCGCGCTGTTCAAAACGGCTGTGCAAGGGCTATTGCTCTATCTGCTGGCTTGTGTATAGCACCGGCGCACAGCGCCTCACCGACCGCCGCCTGTGGCTGCCCGCGGCGCTGCTGGTGCCGCTGTTTCAAACGGCGGGCTACAATGGGCAGATGGGCGTAATTAAGCTCCGGATGACCAACAACAACCAGTGTGAGCGAGCCGCATTTCAGCAGCTGGCCCAGTCGCGGGAGCCAATCGTTCATCTCAACAGCGATTGTACTGTGATGGCCTGGGAAAAGATAACCGATCCGCTCCAATCGGATAACAACGCCCAACTGCTGGAGTTTTAGGGCGTGACTAAAGGAAGGAAGCTCTATTACCAGTGTATGTCATCAGAAAAGTACCAAAGTGCAGTATAAGCAGCATATTAATGCTTCAGCCTTTTCACGGAATTATTCCTGTGTGCTTCTTTCAATCATGGTCACGGTTTGGTATATTGAATACATGTAAAAGCTTGATAAACGCAGGTTTAAGCTGAGCCGTAGCGGGCCCGATTATGGAGCGCCAATGCTGGTTGGTAACGCAAATTTCCGTGTTCATGTAGCTAAAAGCGACGTTGACAGAAAATGCCAGCGTAGAGGCTGCTATAGTGGTACCTTTAGTCAGAATCATATTTAATATCTAAATATTGATAATACTATTTACCGCTCTTGATCATGTTTCCTTGCCTACGCTTCAGGTATGCTGTTGCTTTGCTACTGCTGTGTAAAAGCATTGCTGTAGAGGCCTATACTGTAAGTGCTGCTGCTGAGCTGTCAACAGGAGGAGGCCACACCACAACGGAGGTCGCCGTTCAGCTCCGGCAGCTCTACGCTACCAAAGCGTCATCTGCGAAAGCCAGTACCCAGGAGCAGGTGCAGCTGTTTTATACGCTCGTCGATTTTGTGCCTGTATGGACCACCGATGCTGGCCCGACTGAGAACGCGCAGACGGCTCTTAACCTGTTGTCAAAAGCTCAGCAGTACGGGCTCAAGGCCGCCGACTATGAGACTGCTTCCCTTCAGCTTCTGCTCGATTCCTTACAGACAGCTCCAGCCCAACTTCAGCAGCGCCTGAAGGTCGAAACTCGCCTCACGGCGGCGCTTCTCCGGTTTTCCCAGCATCTGAGCCACGGTCGGATACAGGACAGCACGATCCGGCCTTCGCGGGTGACGGAAAGCGATATCATCAACGTCGCCGTTCACCTTAATCAGGCGCTGCAAAGCAATAATTTTGAGCAACATATGCTGCTGGCGCAGCCCAACAGCCGGAGCTACGTGCGACTGCTGTGGACGTGGCAGCGCCTGTTGGAGTCGGATACGGTGGCGGCCCGTAAAATGAGCCTTTCGGTGGCTCTCAACCTGGAGCGGCTACGTTGGGAGCCGCGCGCCGATTCTATCTATTTGGTTGTCAATATCCCTGCCTACAGCTTGCAGGTAGTGCGCGGCCCGCAAGTAGTGCGTAGCCACCGGGTGGTGGTGGGCAAAGCCGCTACTCCCACGCCGGAACTGTATAGCGCGGTCAATTTTTTTCAGACGGCGCCCGAATGGCGTATGCCACATAGCATTGCCACCAAAGAGGTTCTGCCACGGTTGAAGCGTGACCCTCGCTACCTCAGCTCCCGCAACCTGAGGTTGTATGATCGGGCCGGGGAACGGGTGAATGCTTCGCGGGTGAACTGGAAAGTAGTGACGTCCAGCGAGTTTCCGTATCAGATCAGGCAGGCGCCTTCTTCACGCAATGCCCTGGGAAATGTGGTGTTCCGCTTCCCGAACCCCTACGAAGTATTCCTGCACGATACTCCTGATCGGGAGTTGTTTGACGCCAATACCCGCGCGCTGAGCCACGGCTGCATTCGGGTGCAGCATGCGTGGGCGCTGGCCCGCTTTCTGGTGGAGCGCGACGCGGGCAAGGCAGGCAGCAGTCGGGTGGAGAAAATGAGCGACAGCCTCAACGAGGGCGAAACCAGGTACTTCGGTCTCTATGCCTCCGTGCCCCTAACAATACGCTATCAAACCTGCGAGGCTGAAGGCAACAAGCTCCGTCAGCTGCCCGACATTTACGGCCTGGATAAAGTATTGGCAGAAGCCTGGAATAACGTGCCCGGCCATCAGTCAGGGGTAGTCGTTAGCCGCTAAAAGTCTTAGCTCATTTTACACAAACCCATCAAAAAAAGCCCCCAGACATATTCTGGGGGCTTTTTTTGATGGGTTTGTAGCTTGTGCTGCCCATAGAGAGGCTAGTCTTAGTCAAGCCGAACGATTATGAGCTGCGCTATGCGTCAGTGCCTTTTAGTGTCGCTAATGCGTCCGAAACCTGCATGTCCAATACCTGAATCACGTGCGCGGCTTCTTCTTCAATGGAACGCTGATAGTCGAGGGCGGCGGGTGTTGTAGGCGATTCTTCCCACTGCGCCAGCTCACCGAGGGTGCTCAGGCGTCCTAATGATTCGTCTAAGTGATGATAAAGCTGCAGCCACGTAGCGCTTGAATTTTCTGGCTGCTGCTTCAAGGCCAGCCGCAAATCCAGCATTTTCATTACCACCGCTGCCAAGGCTTGCAGACGCGTTTGCTCAGCGAAAGAAAGTGCCCGCGGCTGACGGTCAATCACGCATAGAGCACCAATTGCCTGACCATCAGCGGTGAACAATGGGTGGCCGGCATAAAAACGCAGCTGCAATGCCTCCGCTACTCCCGGATCGGTCAGGTGGCAGGGCTCGAGCAGCAAGTCTTCATACATGGTGGTTTCACCCTGCAGAATAGCTACCGAACACACACTCTCATTGCGAGCAACCCGCTCAGCGCCGTCCAGACCGAAATTAGCCTTAAACCACACGCTACCTTCTTCCACCAAGGAAACCAATGCAATAGGAGTATTGAACAGCTTGGCTGTGAGGCGCACCACTTCATCAAACACGGCATCCGGCGTTGTGCCCAAAATTAGGTAGGGAGCCAGCGCCATCAGTCGCTGCTGATCATTGTTTGGAATAAGTGAATCAGGTTTTGACATAGAACACAAATATACCCCTGACAAGCCGGGTCTGCCGACAAAAGTTTCCCCTATGGAATTAGTTTAAGCTATACTTCACCACCGAGCGCTGGCTTAAAGGGGCTGCCGTTGCAGATCAGCAGTCATTATGCCCGGTCATGTTCCTGACATGTACAGGCGTCCTGTTTCGTTGCTCCACCATCAGGTGGCCGTCTGGGGTTGCTTACCTGCAAGCCGTCGGTACGGGAAAGCCGCCTTTGCTTATAACCCAGTGGAAAGTAAACCTAAAAATGCCCCCAGCGCGCTGGGGGCATTTTTAGGTTTGAGCGAGAAATGTGAAGTGAGCGGACAGCCAGGAGGAGTGCCATGCCGCAGGCTTCGTATTGGGGCTGGCAGGAGGGTGCAACGGAGGAGCCTTAGACTATAGGCCTGAGGAATTACGACGCGGTCCGGTAGTCGGGAATTTCTACCGCATGGTGCGCCAGGAAGAAAGGCCATTCAGTGACCGGAATCCCGGTTGCCATCGCGCCCGTTGAAGCTCGACGATGGTGCTGCCCCGCGGACATTTTACAGTCTCGTTGGGCACGGTGACTACCGAAACTCTCGTAGCTTTAAGCTCTCTTCCTACCCGTCCGCTTTCCCGCGCAGAAGTTATGCCCACGACCCCAACCTCTGCTAACTCTCTTCCCCCCGCGGCTTTCAATTCCCTGGCTCCCCCAGACGATCTGCTCCGCGACCTGCTGGCTGTCTCGCTCACGGGTGTCATATTCTATACTCCCCTCTTCAATGCGGCGGGGGAAATTACTGATTTCACCTTCACCTACCTCAATCCGGCGGCCCAGCGCATGATGCGGATGCCCGAACGGCCCACCGTGACCCACAAGCAGCAGTGGCCCCAGAGTGAAGCCCATGGCACGTTTGCTTTTCACGTTGATGCCTTCGTCACCGGCGAGCCGCGCGAATACAACATCAACTACCAGGCTGACGGCTACGACAACTACTACCGCCTCGCGGCGCGGCGCTCCGGGCAAGGCCTATTGGTGAGCTTCACGGACACGGCCGATCAGCCCCGCACGCCCGTCGAAATTGCCCTACGGGAAAGCCAGGCCCGCGAGCAAGAGGCCCGCGTCCAAGCCGAACATCAGCGCAACGAGTTTCGGGACTTTATGGCCCAGGCACCCATGGCGGTGGCGGTCTACCGCGGGCCGCAGCACCGCGTGGAGATGGCCAATGCCACAACGCTGGCCATCTGGGACCGCCCGCTCGCCGACGTGCTGCACCGACCCGTGTTCGAGATCTTGCCCGAAGCGGCAGACCCCAACGTGGTGGCCATCTTTGACCGGGTGTTCAGCACCGGCACGCCCTATACTGCCCACGAGTTGCCCACGCCCATCAACCGCCACGGGCAAGTGGAGGTGGTGTACTGGAATTTCGTGTTTGAGCCCGAACGCGAGCCCGATGGTCGTATCATCGGCATTCTGTCCATCGGAACCGACGTGACCGAGCAAGTACGAGCCCGCTTGCAGGCCGAGCAGCTCAACCGGGAGCTGGAAGCTCGCGTGCAGGAACGCACCCAGCAGGTACGCGAGCAAGGCCAGCGCCTAGAACGCCTATTTATGCAGGCTCCAGCGGCCATCTGCATCCTAGGCGGAGCGGAGCTGGTCTTCGAACTGGTTAACCCCATCTATCAGCAATTCTTCCCAGAGCGCGAACTGCTGGGCAAGCCCTTGCGGGAAGCCTTGCCGGAACTGGTCGATCATGCCACGTACATCACCATGCAGCAGGTGTTCGAAACAGGCGAAACCAGCTGGCAGCAGGCTCTGCATACCCCCTTAGCGCGCATCAAAGACGGGGTGCTGGAGGATCGCTACTTTAACTACGTTCTGCAGCCCCGCTACGACGAGCAGGGTCATATTGACGGCGTACTGGTTTTTGGCTTCGACGTGACGGAGCAGGTACAGGCCCGCCGGAGCATCGAGGAAAGCCGCGAGGAGCTCAAACGGTTTAAGTTTATGGCCGACCAGGCCCGGGACCCGTTCATCCTTATTCGTGCAGACGCCACCTTTGCCTATCTCAACCGACGGGCTCTGGAAGCGTGGGGTTACACGGCCGAGGAAATGAGGGACCTGCGCGTGCCCGACATCGACCCGATTTACCAGGAGGAAGCCTTCAACCAGCTATTTGCCCGGGCGCAGCAACAGGAACATATCCCGCTATTTGAAACCCAGCACCGGCGCAAAGACGGCCACATCTATCCCGTGGAAATCAGCGCGGTCAGCTTACAGCTGGAAAACCAACCCCATCTGTTGATGGTTGCCCGCGATGTCACGGAGCAAAAGCACATCCTGTCGGCGTTGCAGGAAAGCGAGGCCCGCTTCCGCATCATGGCCGACGCCGCCCCAAATATGGTCTGGGCCGTGCACCCGGATTCATCCATTCGCTACGTCAACCGCGCCTTTCTCGACTTTGTCGGCTTGGAAAATGAGCAGCAGTACATCCGTACAGGTTGGGGGCCATACCTGCACCCCGACGAACTGGAGTTGACCCAGCACACGTTGTCGGAAGCCATCGGGCAGGGGCAGGCATACATCCTGGAGCATCGCATGCGGCACCACGACGGACAGTACCGCTGGCTGCTGGCCCAGGGCGCCCCGAGTTTCCTGGCAAATGGGGAACTCTACGGCTACGTGGGCTCAGCCATCGACATCACCGACCTCAAGCAGGCCAACGAGCAGCTGCGGCGCACGAACGTGGACTTAGATAACTTCATTTATGCGGCCTCCCATGATCTAAAAGCGCCCATTTCCAACATCGAGGGCTTGCTACAGCTGCTGCGCGCCGACCTGCCGCCCGACGTGGCTCAGGGGGCATATGTCGAACCGACGCTGGCGCTGATGGGCGAGTCGGTGGAACGCTTCAAGCGTACTATCGAGCACCTGACCGAGGTCAGCAAGCTGCAAAAAGAACACGCACCCGCCACGACGGCGGTTGACTTAGCGGTGATCGTGGAGGATGTGCGCCAAGACTTGGCTCCCCTTATCCAAGCAAGTGGGGCCCGCTTACGGGTGGAAGTAACCGATTTTCCGCCGGTGCTCTTCCCCGAGAAGAATCTACGTTCGGTCGTTTACAACCTCCTGAGCAACGCCATCAAATACAGATCTCCGGATCGTACGCCCCACATCGACGTACGGGCCCACGTCCGTACGGGCTTCACGGTGCTGGAGGTGCACGACAACGGTTTGGGCATTGCGGCCACCCACCTACCCAAGCTCTTTACGATGTTCCAGCGCTTCCACGACCACGTGGAGGGCTCGGGCATCGGGCTGTACATGGTCAAAAAGATGGTGGAGAATGCCGACGGCCGCGTCGAGGTGCACAGCCAGGCCGGCGCGGGCACAACCTTTTTCATTCATCTGCCCCATGCTGCCATGCCCGTCGGCACGTGACCCATTCTCAGCCTCCCTAACCGACGCTTTCAACCAGTTATTCACCGTGATAGAAACCAGGTGTTCACTGTCAGGAGAAAAGAGTGAGTGTGCTTCCCTAATCACCAAATAAAAAAGCCCCCCAGCAGCGCTACTGGGGCTTTTTTGTGAATGAGCGAGAAACGAGGTTCGAACTCGCGACCCTCAGCTTGGGAAGCTGATGCTCTACCAACTGAGCTACTCTCGCGGGGGATTGGTAGAACAAAAATACGTTGCATAAATCAATTTGCAACTACCGCGCGTATCGGGTAGGGAAGGTGATGCGTTAGGGCAGTGCCTGTGTTCCTGAATTGCTCTTAGGGGGCTTTTTTTGGTCGTTTATCTTTGAATGCATCCGCTATGGCTGATTTGCCGGCTAACCGTTCGCGTAGCTATTTGTATTTGATAGCAGGAGTCACGCTGTTTGTGCTTCAGCTTATCCGTCTGCCGGGCCATTATGCTGCTTGGCAGAGTGGAACCGTGGATGCATTTCGCCTCACGATGAGCGTGATAGCCTTGGTAGTGGCGGTGCTCATGATCCGTTTTGGCTGGCGAATGCGGCGTGATGGCAAGGCTTCCGACGAGCCTGGCGACCATTCCATTTCCTGATTTAGTAGCTGCTGCCTGCTTACGGTGTAGCTTTGCACCGTCTTTACTCCTGGCTTACTATGTCTTCTCCGCTCCGCATTACAGTGGCCAAACGTACCGCTCCGGTGGCTGCTCAACTAGCTGAATTAGGGCGCCAAACCTTCCAGGCTACTTTCGCCGCCGACAATCGGCCGGAGGACATGGCCGCTTACATAGCCGAAAACTTTACTGCGGAAAAGCAACTGATGGAGCTGCAAAATCCGCAGACCACGTTTCTGCTGGCCCATATGCAGCAGGAGCTGGTGGGGTACACCAAGTTAGCGCTCAACTCCGTTTTGGGTCTTGAAGAAGGAAAGCCAGCAACAGGTCGTCTGGAAATTGAGCGTTTGTATGTGCGCGAAGATTGGCTTGGCACCGGACTAGGGGCTACGCTCATGCGTCGGGCGATAGAAGAAGCGCGAACGCACAACTGCCGCACCATCGTACTGGGTGTGTGGGAGCATAACCGCCGGGCAGTGGAGTTCTACAAGCGGTTTGGTTTCAAGGAGATAGGCCGCCACGCTTTCCAGTTGGGGGATGACGTGCAAAACGATTTGATTCTGCGCAAAGGGTTATAAAAGCCCCCCAGACTGCTTGGCTGTGCCCGTGATCTAAGTGGTCATTTACCATACTTGCTCAGCAGTTCAATAAGCCAGTAGACAAAGTGCAAGTGCGTCTTCCGCGCCAACTGCGTTACTTTGTCGTATTGCTCACCAACCCTTCTGCTGTGCGAAAAGACCGGCGCGCCACCTCTTTGTATTCTGTTTCATCGGCTAAGCTGAGCCATTGGTGGCTGCCATTTCTGCTGGTTTCTCTACTCAGTGGCTGCTCTACCGATGGGCGTGAAGCGGCGAGTCTGCCGCCACCTACCGGGCATTTTGAGGGCCCAATTACCTACCAAGGCACCGAGCTGCGCGCTATGCTTGATTTGCGGGAAGTAAAGCCGGGCCAGCTGCAAGGCGAGGTGCGCCTGGCTGATCGTCAGAACTTAAGCTTACCTGCCCAGCAGATAACTTATCAGCATCCGCGCCTCACGGTACGCTGGGCCACGGGCGCAACCTCTGATTTTACAATCAATCTGACGCGGGAAGGCGATTTTCTGAAAGGGAAATTTACGGCTGACAGCACGGCGGCTGAAATCCTGATGGTGCGCCGCGGAGATGCCGAGCCGTTGCCTTATCTCGAACAGCCGTTGCGCGTGCGCAGTGGCGGAAGGATGTTGCCGGCTATTGTTCTGCTGCCCGATGATACGCTACAGGTGCATCCGGCCGTGGTGCTCCTGCAAAATGCCCCCCAGCGCATGCCGCTGGCTATGCACATTCTTACTGATCTGTTGGCGCGGCGCGGCGTGGTCGTTATGCTGGTAGCTGGCCGCCCGGCTGCGGCTGCCACGGGTGTTAGTCCTGATTCATTGGCCGCAGATGTGTTGGCGGCTGCCCGGGCACTGAAGCGCGTTGCGGGCGTCGATACCACGCAGATTGGCTTGGTCGGCAGCGGCAGTGGCGCTACGGCGCTAGCCATGGCAACCAGCCGAGATGATAAGGAGAACAGCTTAATAAAATACGTGGTGGCGCTTGGCGCGCCCGGAACTTCCAACGCGGCCAAAGAGGCCGAAGAGATTGACCGTAAGCTTCGGCAGCAGGATGCCAGCGTGGCCGACCGCCGACTAGTCGCGCTGGCCCGCACCCAGCTGGAGCAGTATGTACGCCGCGAAGGACGAGGTGATACGACGAAGCTGCACCGCAATCTGCGCAAAATTGCCCCCCAGCCGTGGGCTGCCACTACCGGCCTGCCCACTTGGGTACCGGGCAAAGATGAATTGACACAGCCTAAGTGGCAGGAGTTGGTTTTCGACCCGAGAGCAGTTTGGGAGCAGGTGCGCGTACCGGTGTTGCTCCTGTATGGCGGGGCCGATACGACCCTCAACGTGCAAGCCAGTGCCAACCGACTACGAGGAAATGCGGGTCGCCGTCGGGGCTCGGTGGTGCGGGTATACGCTGGCGCCGATCAGCAGCTGTTGCTACCAGCCGGAACTCAGAATGGTAAATGGCAATGGCCGCGCCCGGTGCCCGGCTACGTGGACGACCTCACCGCTTGGCTGCGCGAGCGGCTGGAGCGCTAATAAAGGCGTGGGGGGCAATTTTAGACTTATACGCCCTTAAAACAGCAGCAAACCTTTTTCCCGGAGCTTCAGCCAAGTGCCTGAACTCAGGAAACGCTCGAAGGAAAGGCCCGACTCGGCTACTGGGAAACTGCTGGCCGCCTCTTTTAGCAGCACTTTTGTGTCGTAGTCGGTGGTGAGCTGGGTAAGCAGGGTTTGCAGCCATTGGCCAATGGCGGGCGTCGTCTTTATTTCGAAGTCCTCGGCTTGCTCGTAAAAAGTTAATACGGCCTGGGGGGCTTTTTTACCTGATTCCAGCCGAAGTTCCGGAGCGTTACCGAGCCAGAACAAGCGCAGATTCTGCTTGGCAAAATCTGGTTTGGGTGCTTCCTGCACGGCCTGCTGAATCAGGTGGCGCGGTAGCGTAGGGCGCGGTACTTTGAAGTCGAACCAGAAGGAGAGCGGTTCCGCCAGATTCACCCCGTGCAGATAATTGTAGAGCGCTTTCGCCAAGCCGGGCCCAAACTGCTCGTGGTCGGCGCCGGTGGGGTCGTCGTGCCAAAGGTCATTCCAGGCAAAGTCGCCGGGCTCCGGACCAATGGGCACCACTTTGTACTTCGCCGGATTCTTCCCCACGGGGCTATGCGCCGTCATGGAAAAGCGGTGCCAGTAGCCCGATTGAATGACACCCGCCGCAAATAGCTGGCGCACTACTTCCAGCGAATCAATTGTTTCCTGAGCGGTTTGGGTCGGGAAACCATACATCAGATAGGCGTGCACCATGATGCCCGCCTGCGTAAATCCATCGGTCACTCGGGCTACCTGGGCAATGGTTACGCCTTTTTCCATCAGCGCCAGCAGCCTATCAGACGCTACTTCCAGGCCACCCGATACGGCAATGCAGCCCGAGGCCGCCAGCAAGCGGCACAGGTCCGGAGTGAAGGTTTTCTCGAATCGAATATTGCCCCACCAGGTAATGTTGGTCCGACGCTTCAGCAACTCCACCGCCAGATCGCGCAGGGCTAAGGGCGGTGCGGCTTCATCCACGAAGTGAAAACCAGTTTGGCCGGTTTGCCGCACAATCTGCTCTATGCGGTCGGCGAGTAGAGCGGCGGGGGCGGTTTCGTACCGGGAAATGTAGTCGAGCGTGACGTCGCAGAAAGAGCAGCGCTTCCAGTAGCAGCCATGTGCAACAGTGAGCTTATTCCAGCGGCCATCGCTCCACAGCCGATGCATGGGGTTCAGCACCTCTATCACCGACAGGTACTCACTCAGCGGCAAGTCGCTGTAGTCAGGCGTTCCTACTTCGTGGTGCGGGATATTCGGAGCTTCGGTGTTATTACAGTATTCTACCTCACCTGCTTCATTGCGCAGGAAGGTGCGTTGAAAAGAATTTTTGTTTGAAGGACGGACATGCTGAGCAACGCAAAGTATCTCGCGTGCTGATGTGAGAGTAGTAGTTCCACTTAACACGCGAGATGCTTCGCTCTGCTCAGCATGACGGTCAATATGCTCTTGCTCGATATACTCCAGCAGCCGTAGCCACGGACCTTCGCCATCGTCGAGCGTGAGATAGTCGATGTAATCGAAGAAACGCGGCTCCTTTATCTGACGTAGCTCGGTGTTGGGGTAGCCGCCGCCCATAAGCGTTTTGGCGTTCGGCCGTAGCTCTTTTAGGCGCCCAGCCAAGCGTAGCGCTCCATATAGATTGCCCGGAAACGGCACCGTGAAACCAACTACATCGGGCTCCGTGCGGGCTACAAGGTCATCAAACGATTCCAGCAGCAGCTGATCCAACAGGTTGGGCGGAGCTTGCAGCGCCTCATACAGCGGCTCGAAGCTGGTGGCCGACATAGCCAGTTTTTCGGCGTAGCGCGAAAAGCCAAACTGCGGCCCTACCGTCTCTTTTATTAAGTCAGCGAGGTCTTCCATATAAAGCGTGGCCAAGTGGCGCGCCTGATCGGTGAGGCCCATGGTGCCAAAGGCCGTATCAAGGTCGGCTACGTTGTCGAAGCGAGAGGCTTCGGGCAGAAACCGACCGTGACAGATGCGCGGGGCCAGCGTGTTGTCCTTGTTCTGCAAAAACCGAATAACCGGCTCAATGGTAGCCAGATAGCTGTGTTGCAGCCGCACCATCCGGCGGGCATTATCCGAAAGCTCAAAGCTGCCAGCTTCGATAGCCGAAAATACACGCCGTAGCCCGGCCTGCGAAAAAAGCTTCAGTACCAGCTCCAGGCCTAAATCGGCCTGCGTGCTGGCGTAACCGCGTGCGCTCAGAAAGCCTTTCAGGTAAGCAGTAGCCGGATATGGCGTGTTGAGCTGGGTAAGCGGCGGGGTTACGAGAAGAATACGAAGGCTGGTCACGACGGCAGAACAACGGAAAAGGGCATAAAGATACCGAACCATGACAGCGCGCGAATCCGTTCCGTCATGTTATCCTTGTTTTGCGCGAATTACTGGGCTTCGGACCGCTGAACGCGGACGCTGGGGGGCAAAAAAGCCCCCAGCCTTCCTATAATTCGTCCAGTGACATACGCTTCGGCATCAGGTCGCGGCGGAATTCGCTGACAGAGCGGCCCGTTACCTGCCGAAACTGATTGCTCAGATGCTGACCGCTGCTGTAGCGCATGTGGTCAGCTATTTCGCTGAGCGTCAGCTCGCCGTAACTCAACATCTCCTTGACGCGCTCAATTTTGAGGCGAATCAGGTACTTCTCAATGGTGAGGTTGGCGGTGCGCGAAAAAACTTTGCTTAAGTGCGAATACGTAGCCGAAAACCGGTCGGTGAGGAAAGCCGACGTGGTGAGCGGCATGCGCGCGGTGCGCAGGTGCTCCAGATATTCAGCTAAGGACGTTTTTATTTGCTCGGTAAGCTGCTCGGCACGACCCGTCAGCACGTCGAAGCCAGCTTCGCGCAGCAGAGGCGCTACCGCAGCAGGGTCGACGGGGGTGGTGTGCTTCAGCTGGGCATGGCCCAATTTGACTTCAGTAGGTTGATACCCAGCCTGTTCGAGGACGTGGTGCACGGCTTCAATGCAACGTGGGCAAACCATGTTTTTAATGTAGAGCAGCGTAGTTTTCACGGGCGAGGTTTTGGTTTTTGGTCTGAACGCGGGGCCGAACGAGCCGGCTTCCGCGAAGGTGAGTTAGGAACTGCAACAGAACGCGCACGCTGATCGGATTTAGGCTGATTTACTGCCCAACCCGGACCGAACCAGTTAGCTGCTGCCCAATTAATGAAGGGGACAACACCTAAAAAGGTAACGGCTAAGAGCCAGAAAAATAAAAAAAACGCGCCAAACACACGGACCAACAATTCATTTTGTACACCGAATACGTAGACAACCAGCAAAACGGCGAGTAATAGACTTATCCCGGCTATTATGCCCGTACGGCGCAATAAGGGGCGATAAGTGACTAGTACAGAGCGACTGGCGGGCATTGCAAAAGTGTAAGCAGAACGACAAAGATATTGTTTCTAGAACTTTTGAGCTTTCCACGCGGCTACCCAGCCCGGTAGCTCGTGTTGTAAGGGTTGTTCCTGGTCGTTATCAGACCAGGTATCTGTTTGCTTGACAAGCTGCGTGACAGGCAAGCCAAATCTGGCTTGCAAACGGTAAAATAAAGTCTCGGCAGATGCGGGGCATGAGCCCCAGGTACCTAATTCGGTAAATGTAGCATCCGGACAAATATGCCCGGGGATGCTGTTTTTGCCATCGGACTGATAGGCAGCCCTCAAGATAGGATATTCCGAACGAAAAAGGACAGACTGGTCAGTGCGCCCCTCAGATTCCTCAACTGAATAAGCAAATACTGGCAACTGCTCGGGCCCGGATGTGCGGTGCTCGCTGGCCAGTTGCCTTGCTGAGGCCCTGAGCGCAGAAGAGCGACGCGCAGCAGTGAGTGGGGCCGAGGAAATGAGCATAAGCGAAGGGTTGAGGTTCGGTTTGCGAATTCTAATGTACATACATCCATTTAATTTTTCTAGTTCGACTTGGTATCGTAGGCGTCGAAAACCAACTACCACCCCAAACTACCGTATCATAGCCTAACCCCTTTTATTGCCTTGTATATCCTTGCACCCAACTCATGAAAACTTCCTTTTTGTCTCGAATTTTGCTCCTGGGGGGCATTTTTGCTGTTTCGCTCACCGGTTGCAGCACCGGCACTGACCCAGGCGAAACCAACGTAGAAAGCGGCTCCGCGAAGGAGCAGGTAAACGAAAATAAGTCGGATGCCAACGACCCGGACGATAAGCTTTACACGACTTCCGATGCTGCCACCAACGGCGCCACGGCCGACACCTCAACCGTAAAAACCGGCAAGCAGGTGTATGACGAAGCTGATGACCGCCGCGACGAAAACGTAGACGGCAAGGCCGGCCCTCAGTAACTGACAAAGCACAGAAAAGCCCCCCAGACCATCGTCTGGGGGCTTTTCTGTGTCTGAGAGCTGGATTTTACTATTTAATAAAACACAAAGCTGTTCGGACCGATGTTTACGCCAAATGAATCGATGGCCGCGCCCGTGGGTTGGTAGCGGATAACCTTACCGGTAGTCGTGAAAGGAGCAATAGACCCGTAAATCGTGTTGTCCTGCGGATCAATGCCTAAGCCGTAGAAGTTACGTCGCACAAGAGGCGTAGCCGGTAGCATTGTGGCGCTTGCGCTAAGCTGATATACGGCGCTCTTATAACTATAATATAGCTGGTCCTTGGCCCCATTAATAACCAGATTGCTGGGGCCGCCACTGGCGAACGGAAGTACAGTTTGATTGGTGGGGCTGCCTGGGGCAAAGCGAACCAAGCTGCCGTTAGTTGAAGAAAGCACCGCAAACGTGACTGGATCGTAGCGAGTGATGCCACCACAGCCTACCCAGATATTGCCGTTCTTATCCTGCGCCAAACTGCTGGGTCCATCTTGCACCTGAACGGTGGCTTCTACCGCATCGGAAGTAGGATTGATAATGCTGATGGTGTTTTCATCCGAGTTTGCGACGTACAATCGGCCATTAGCTAGCAGCAGCTGCTCGGGCTGTCGGCCCACTGCAATAGACTTGGTTACGGTATTCGTGCGCAGATCTATAACTGCCACTCGGCCTGGCTTGCCCCGTTCAATCCACTCAGACAGGTAAGCTTTTGACGAGCTTACGGCCGCTAAATAGCGCGGCTGCTGCAACCGGTCGATGGTGGCTACCTGTTTAAAGTCGGCCATCGATACTACTTCTACCTTGCCGGTGGCATTCACCACAATGTAGCCCTGGTCGCCAACTACTGTCATCGACTGCACCACATCGCCCAGAATACGGCCATTTACCTTGGTAAACAAGTTGTTATCGACAACAGCCCTCGACGTTTTGCTGAATAAGCTGATAGCGCCATTGGGCGTATTAAACTGGCCCTCGTTTACGACATACACGTTGGAGCCAGTGCCGGCAGGCGCGGGCGGGCCAGTTAGCGGACCATCACTTTCCGGGTCGCAGCCAAATAGAGTAAGTGCGCCGATACCCGTGAGCAGGGTGCGCGTTAGAAAAGAAGAAAAATGTAGTTGGAACATATAATAAGGAGTAAAAAAGAAAGGAAGCTTGATTAGCGCCACGTGAGGCGTAGGCTGAGCGCGGCATTGCGGGGTGGCATGGCCCGGTAGGCGTACACTTGGTAGTCGCGGTTGGTGAGGTTGAAGCCTTGGGCCAGCACCGTCAGCGCCCAGGTAGGCGCAATAGCCACCGTCCGGCCCAGGCTGGCGTTTAGCAGGGTGTAAGACGGCAGAAAATCGACGGCAGAAGCGTCGGTGTAGCGGTAGCCGGTGAAGGTGAGCCCCGTGGTAAGCTGCCACTTGTGCCAGCTGTGGTCGGTGGTGAAGGCAAACGAATGCAGCGGCACATAAGGAAGCTGCCGCCCCGCTGGGTCAGGATCTTCCGCCCGGCCCTGCACCTTTTCCGACTGCGTGAAGCCGTACGCTGCCCGAGCCGTGAGCAAATAAGCCCCCCAGTGCCCGGTGAACTGCGAGCTGGCTTCTACGCCACGAGCGCGCACCTGGCGCAGGTTGCGCGGCGTGTAATCCCCTTGAGTGTTGGGCAGCCATTGTACCCAGTCGTCTACTAACTGGTGATAGGCTGTTAGCTCCGTTTGCAGATTCCAGGGGGCATTTTTGGTGAACTGATGCCGCAAGCCAGCTTCGTAGCCAAGGCCGTTTTCGGGGCGAAGGTTGGGGTCGCCGGTACGCCAGAAACGCTCGTTTAAAGTAGGCGCGCGGTAGCTGCGCGAGGCACTCACCTTTAGCGAAAGCTGCTGAGCCGGCGTTTGCCAAAACTGCCACTCGGCCCCAACCGTGGGAGCGAGCGGTGGCCGCCTACCTGAGATGAACGCCTGCCGTAGGTTGGCCGTGAGCTGCAAGCGAGGCACAGGATCGAAGCGAAGCAGCCCAAAGCCTGAAAACCGGTTTTCGGACACTGCCCGTCCGTAGCCATCTACTTCGGCCGCGAAGTGTTGGGCCTCGCCGCCTAAGCGCAGACTGGCTTTGGGATTGAAAGTGAACGTGTGCTCGGCTTGTGCCTGCGTGGTTCGGACCCGCGAATTACTCGTCAGGTCGTCGTTTTGGTAATCAATAACATCTTCAAACCACGCCACCCGCACCGCCGACTCATGGTGCCCGGAAGCTACGTGGCGGTAGCCAGCCAGCAGGCGGCGGCTTTGGTCGCGCTCCTGAGCGTGGTTGTTGCCCGAGCCAATGGCAGGCTGAAGCTGGCGGTCGGCATCGGTAAGCCAGATGGCCGCTGTAAGCTCGGCACGCTCACCTATGCGTAGGGTTGCGTCCTGGCTCAGGCTCCACTGGCGCACTGCGGCATTCTGCTGCCGCCGCTGCACCAAGCCCGTTATTTCGGGTGAGTTATAGGGAAAATCGTTGCGGGCTTCGCGGTAGGATGCCGCCGTACGCACGGCCACTTTCTGGTTGCTGAAGCGACCTTCCAAGCTGCCTGCGCCCAAGCCATACTGGCCCGCATCGAGTTGGGCGCTTATCTGGGTGCCTGATCCCCATCGGATAGGCGAGGAAAGCAGTACGGTACCGCCCACGGCGCCGGTGCCATAGGTGGCACCGGCCGGACCGTGCTGCACATCTATGCGTGTATTGGCCCCGGCAGGCAAAAGGGCAAAATCAGCTTCTCCAAGGGACGGTAGGTTGATGTTGAAGCCATTCCACAGCACCGCCGTGTGCCGGGCCGACGTACCCCGAATGGTAATGGAAGAAAGCTGCCCAGGCCCGTAGTTCTTGATATACAACGGCGTGCGCGCCGCCAATACATCCGTAAGCGTGCCCGTGCGGTATTGGCTTAAGGCCAGCGAATCGAGGGTGGTAAGGCGGCTGCCTACCGCAAACCGGCCGGGGCGCGCGGCTTGCACCCGCACATCAGGCAGCAGCTGGACGGCAGAAAGCTGGCTGGAATCGGGAGGGGAAGCTACATTGGCGTTTGACTGAGCCTGGCAGGGAAATGCACTCAAAAAGCCCCCCAGCAATCCAACGGCCGTTAGCAGCCAGCGCCGCCAAAATCTTTGTGTACTCATGATCCGAACTAAATTTTCGGTTTAGGAAAATTCAGTTCAAAACCCCGCAAAAGCCCTCCTGAAGCAGGAAAACTACCGCGAAGCCGAGGCCGAAAACAGGTGAAACCGGCCGCACAAAGCAGCCACTGCATTCGTTCTCCGCCTTTCCTCCGAAAGCGCTGAACATTAAACTTGTACAGGCAGGTCTCCTGGCTTGCTTCGAGTGGTGCCGCCTTCCCATTTCTCAAACTTCTGATGGATCAGAAGCTTTCAACGAAACAGTGGCCGGGGATTGGCCCACCCTCCAATGAAGCGTACAGTTGCGGGGACAGCTCCCGATTTGAACGGGATTCCCTTTTCAGCCGCGCCCCACAATCGGGGTCTGGCCACCTATAACGGGCGCAAAGATAGCGGCATTCGCTTCACTACAACACCTGACCGGCCAACTGAGCAGCGGGCAAAGCAAATACAAACTCGTCTGTAGCCGTATAGAAGTCGTAAAATGACCTTTTAGCATAGATAATGGCTACCAAATTGCCCCCCAGCTTCTACCGTCGCCCCGATCCTGTGCAGATTGCCCGCGAGCTGCTCGGTAAGCACGTGTTTTCGAACCTGAATGGTGAGCTAACGGGTGGCCGCATCGTAGAAGCCGAAGCGTATTCCCACGTCGGCGACCACTCACTTACAATGCATATTAAGCGGCGCGGAGCCCACGCTCAAGCTTTACGGGAGCCGGGTGGCCGCGCTTATCTCTACCAAGTGTATCAGCGCCATACCCTGTTCAACATCAGCACCAACGAAGCCCATAAACCCGATACCGTGCTCATTCGGGCCATTGAGCCATTACAAGGGGTAGAAATAATGCTGCAGCGACGCGGCCAGACAACCGTCTCGCCTAAGCTGACGGCTGGTCCGGGCTTGCTTACGCAGGCCTTAAACATTACGCCCGCCCTCACCGGCACCGACTTGCAGGGCGATGTGCTTTGGCTGGAAGATCATGGCGAAATAATCTCCGACGACCAAGTAAGGCGCAGCCCACGCGTAGGCCTGGCTTATGCCGGCTACGAAGCAGCCAACCTGCCCTGGCGCTTTCGCATTATTGGCAGCCCTTGGGTAAGCAAAGCCTGACTACGGCTAAGTCGTCCGGCTTTGAATAAGTAGGTTTCTTCTGGTTTACTGATATAAAAAAGCTCCCCAGAATTATTCTGGGGGCTTTTTTATATCAGTAAATAACTTTGGAGCAGATCATAAAAGTTGATCATTCTGCCCAGTCAGAAAAGTCTGCGGTTTGGCTTTTCTCGCACACCAGCACCATCAGGCGGCCACGCAGGTCGGTGGTAGCAAACAAGTAAGTGTCGCCGCCCTCCCGAATCCCGGTGCGCAGACGAAACTCGGCTACGGAGTCAGGGAAATTGCGCGTCGTAACATGGGCGCGGGCCTCAGGACCAAGGTGGGGGAGGAGGGCGTCGCGGTCGTAGCGCTCAGTGGCCCGGATGCGAAAAATACGGCCTGGAAAGTCAGGGCGAAGCGTGTCGGCGGTATATAAGTGGCTGTGCTGGTGAAGCTTCAACAGCTCAAAGGCAGTACCTATACTTTTGAAGCCGCCCGCTTTGAGAACCGCCACGTTAGGCTCGTACAAATACTGTTGGGGCTCAGCGTAGCGCGGTATGGCGCGTGCCTCGCGGGCCCTGTTTAGCCGAAACTCCTGCTGCTGCCCATTCCGTAACAAGTTGACCGTAAAGCGCTCCGGATCTACGGCAGCCTCTGGTCCGAGCTCATATAACACTTCTTTACACTCATTGTCAACGGCTACCACCCACAGGCGACGAACCTGGCGCAACTCACTAAGAGCCTGCTCAATATCGAGCATAGGCGACGTTTTGAGCAGCACCCGCCGGCTTTTATGCAGTAGCAAAGGCAGCAGGCGAAGTACATCCGGCTCGCAATCATGGAGGCGGAATATCTTGCGGGCAGCCGTGTCGCGCCGGGCCGGATCGAGGTAAATCCAGTCAAACGTATCGGGCGTGTTCTTCAGGAAATTTACAGCGTCGCTGGCATGGCACTGCACATTGTGAACCCCCAATTGTGCCAGATTATACTCTACAACGGCTACTAATTTGGGGTCGCGCTCTACGTAATGAACCTCCGGTATGCGGTTGGCAAAATACGTAGTATCAACGCCAAAGCCACCAGTCAGGTCGGCTAGGCGCTGTCCGCTCACCAAGCTTGCTTTAAAAGCCGCCGCGCGGGCCGAAGAAGCCTGCTCGACAGACACTGCGCTGGGAAAAATCAGATCGGGGTTATCGGCCCAGGCCGGAATTTTGGTGCGGGCCTTCTGGCGCGCCTGAATCTGGCGTACCAGATCGGGTACCGGCAGGCCCGGAAAGCGTCGGGCCTGGAGGGCAAGTTGGGCGGGGTCGTGGTGTAGGTGGTCGGCAACGTACTGCCGGGCCGCGTCGGGCAGCGGAAAGTCCATAGCTATGCTTACGCAAAAACGGGCTCTTCAGCGCAACCTAATGCAAATTCCAGCGCAAAGCGAGCTGAGGTTGGCCTGTTGGAGCAGCCGTAAGGCCTACAGCAGTGGGAGCTACACGCTGGAAAAGGCTACCGCGAGCCGCAGGCCAGCTGGCGTTGTGGGCTTCTACTGCCCGTTGGAAATGGGTATTTGTGTTACGGCTGATGAATACGTTAGCCAGCAAGCTAGCCGCCGCTACACCTATAGCAACTTTTTGCGGGTTGCTGAAGTAGCGCTGCTCACCTTCGTCCGCCAGCACCTGCTGGCCATAGAAACCTAAGGCACCCACAAAGGTCAGGCGCTCCGCCAAAAACAGCCATTTCTGCCGACGGTAGCTGTTTAAGTGCTCCAACGCCTGAGTATTGCCGGCCAAATAAGGACGCAAACGCTGTCCGAAAAAACCGGCATTCTGATACTCATTAGTGCCCTGGGGGCAAAATAGAAGTTCTTTTGGGAGCCATTCAGACCCCGGCCTTGGTCCTCAGGACTGAGGCGCAAAATGGTGGGGGTTTGCTGAGCCTGGGCAACACTAAAAGTTAGTAAGAAGCAGAGCAATAAGGCAATAGGGTGGAAGTGGCGCAGATTCATAAGAGCAGTATGAGGCAATAGATAGGTAAAGGTAAGGGACTACAGGGCGGCGGAATTAGTTCAGTAAGAACAGAAACTTTCAGCTAACAACTCAACAAAAGGGCCAAGACCTACGTTCTGAGGCCAGTTTACTTAGGTTCCACATTTAATTTGCTTATGATAACTCTCGCAACTGCTTTTCGCCGTTACCTCCTGCTGGCTACACTGCCTGCCGCCGCGCTAGCCTTCTCCGGCTGCGGCGACGATGATGATGATAATGCCGGCAACGGCCGGTTAATGGCCATTCATGCCGCTGCGGCTGCCAGTGTGCCAGTAAAAATTGTTGCTGACAACGCCGAGATTGGCCAGCTTGAATATGGCCGAAACAGCACCTACGCCAACGTGAGCGCTGGTGCCCGGACGCTGAAAATCAACGATGTCAGTTCTAATCAAACCTTAGTGAGCCAAGCGGGTACTATCGAGCGGGATAAAAACTATTCGCTCTTTGCTTATTCACCTGCTGCTACCATCGGATCGGCCGCGCTGTTACTGGTCTCCGATGATTTGACTGCTCCGGCTGCTAATAAGGCGAAAATCCGGTTGGTGCATCTGGGGTTAAGTGCCCCCAATCTCGTTGATTTATCGCTGGCTGGTCCTATTAGCCGCACTGGTGTTGTACTTAATGTTGCTTTCGGTACGGCTTCTCCCTTCATAGAAATAGAGCCGGGCTCTTATAACTTTGGCGTTTCTTCGGGAACGGGAGCTACGGCTACAACGGAAGTTTCTGTGGGTGATGGATCAGGCTCGGGTACAGGTACCAAAACGTACACGGCAGGTAAGATTTATACCGTGGTAGTTCGTGGTATTAAGAGTGCCAGCGTAGCCTCAGCTCAGCAGCTCAGAGCAACAGTAATTGAGAATAACTAGCTCAGCAGCAGTTAGCAATTAGCTATAAAAGAACCTGTTCCTGGTTGGGGCAGGTTCTTTGTTTTTTACCTCCGACTAACAATTTGATTACCTTTGTAGTTGAATAGCAAAAAAACACTATATCATGGTTGATACGACCTACGTTCCTTACAAAGTAAAAGACATGTCGCTGGCCGAATGGGGCCGCAAGGAGATCCGTTTGGCAGAGGCTGAAATGCCGGGCCTGATGGCTTTGCGCGAAGAGTTTGGCGCTTCGCAGCCGCTGAAAGGTGCCCGCATAGCTGGCTGCCTGCACATGACTATCCAGACTGCCGTACTCATCGAGACGCTTATCGCGCTTGGTGCCGACGTTACTTGGTCATCGTGCAATATCTTCTCGACTCAGGACCACGCCGCCGCTGCTATTGCTGCTGCCGGTATCCCGGTATATGCCTGGAAGGGCATGAATGAGGAGGAATTCAACTGGTGCATCGAGCAGACGCTGTATTTCGGTGAAGATCGTCAGCCCCTGAACATGATTCTGGACGACGGCGGTGACCTGACCAACATGGTGCTCAACAACTTCCCTGAGCTGGCTGCTGGCATCAAAGGTATTTCCGAAGAAACTACTACTGGCGTACTGCGCCTCCTGGATCGGGTTAAGAACGGCAGCTTGCCAATGCCTGCTTTCAACATCAATGACTCCGTAACCAAGTCGAAATTCGACAACAAGTACGGCTGCAAAGAGTCAGCAGTGGACGCTATCCGTCGGGCTACTGACGTGATGATGGCCGGCAAAATTGCGGTGGTAGCTGGCTACGGCGACGTAGGGAAAGGTACTGCTGCTTCGTTGCGCGGTGCTGGTGCCCGGGTTATCGTTACTGAAATTGACCCGATCTGCGCCCTGCAAGCTGCCATGGACGGCTACGCGGTGAAGAAAATGTCGAACGCTATCAAAGAGGCCGACATCGTAGTAACTGCTACCGGCAACTGCGACATCATCACGGAAGAGCATTTCCGCGCGCTGAAGGATAAGGCTATCGTCTGCAACATCGGTCACTTCGATGATGAAATCGATATGGCTTGGCTCAACGGCAAATACGGCCACACCAAAGACACCGTGAAGCCGCAGGTTGATCTGTATAACATCGACGGCAAAGAGGTTATCATTCTGGCTGAAGGTCGCTTGGTAAACCTAGGCTGCGCTACGGGTCACCCTTCGTTTGTGATGTCGAACTCGTTCACCAACCAGACCTTGGCGCAGTTGGAGTTGTGGCAGCACTCTGATCAGTACGAGAACAAAGTGTATACGCTGCCTAAACACCTCGACGAGAAAGTTGCTTACCTGCACCTGGCCAAAATCGGTGTGGAGCTGGATGAGCTGAAGCCTAAGCAGGCCCAGTACATCGGCGTAGATGTAGAAGGCCCGTTCAAGTCGGATCTGTACCGCTACTAGAATTCGGTATTATTATAAAAAAGCCCCTTAGACATCGTCTGGGGGCTTTTTTATTGTTGCGCCTTTATTCATCAACCGTAAACCACGGCACCTTTAGCTGGCCCGGCATAGCATATATACTAACGGTGTCGCCCACCTCTGTTTGCTTATAATAATCCTTAGTAACGGTCACGTCTTCGTTAGTTGTGCGCGGTCCCCAGGGAGCAACTTCCAAGTAATATGTAGTGGTTTTGCCGCTGCTCACATGTTTGCTGAGAACCTGCGCCTCATACTTAGTAGCCTGACCGTCATCGAAAGCACAATTGTAAGCGAGTGTACCGGCAAACCCATAGCTGACAGATATAAACAGAATCGCAAACAGTAAGCTTATACGCGACTCATTCTGGGCGAGAAAAGTGCGGCTCCCCACAAGCAATATAAGCGCAACAATAAGCGCTACTCCGCCCGCCTGAGGCCATAGAGGGCCATACTCCAGAATTTCAAAATCAAGTAGTACACGTGCCAATAATATCAGCACTGGCCCCGTGATTGCCGTGGTTAGCCCAGGATACACACTATTCTCCTTGCCATCAACTCTTATGGCGCCTTGGTGAATCCATGAGGCTACTATAGCTAATAAGGGTACTACCAAGCCGGCAGCCATAGCCCACTGATAGGGTTGGGGGCGAAATAGCAGCCAAACGGCTACTATGCCACCAGCAATATTGAGCCATTTGGCCGTGCGTTGCGCCTTCTCCAGCGTTTCTTGCCGCTCGGCTGGTGTCCGGCCCAAATCGTGGTCTTCCAAAGCTTGGGCGGCCTCTTGCTCCTGCTCTACTATATCCAGATCGGGATAATGGTCTGCGAACCATTCCTGCAACCCCGCATAATTCTCGCTGGTATAGCCTATCTGAATCTTTGGATCAGATGTACTTTTTGGAAAGACGCGTATGTAGTGCTGATCAATCCGATAGCCTTTGATATTAGCTAGTGGCAATTCTTTACGTCGGAATACGCCCGCATAAATGAGCTTGTCAGCGGTGATAATATGTCTGGCTTTGATGGTTTCTAGTAGACCGTAAATGAATAAGCCAGCCATTGCTATCATGAGAGCAGAAAACCCAATGCTGAAGCCTATTTGCTTTTCATTCCATCCTATCCAGAAGGGCAGAGATAGAAATAAAATGATGAGTGGCGGAGCCAAGATGTACATAAATAGGCGCCAACCTTTGGCGGTGCCGTATTCTTGCTGCGTCTGCGACTGTTGGGTAATGAGCATGATCTGATAAAGCTGTGGAATAGGGAAGGGAGTAAATGAAGTGGTAATTATAGGTTGCGAAACTGAGGCCAATAATATACTTGGGCTACTAAATCAGAATAAGAAGCTGGTCTTAATTCTGGATATTTGCCCCCCATGCCAGTTTCCCTGTCCGTCGTCATTATTACTTTCAATGAAGAGCGCAACATCGGCCGCTGCCTGGACGCGCTCGGCGACATAGCCGACGAGGTAGTAGTGGTCGACTCTTTCTCGACTGATGCGACGGTAAGCATCTGCCAGAGTCGCCAGGCGCGGGTTATTCAGCATGCCTTTGCCGGCTACGTGGAGCAGAAGAACTTTGCCACGGCCCAGGCTCGCTTCGATTATGTGCTTCAGCTCGATGCCGACGAAGTGCTGACGGATGAGCTGCGCCAAAGTATCCGGGCGGCAAAGCAGAACTGGCAGGGCGCGGGCTACACCCTGGCTCGCCTCACCAACTATTGCGGCACCTGGGTGCGCCACGGCGGCTGGTACCCCGACCGCAAGCTGCGCCTCTACGACCGCCGCCTGGGCCGCTGGACTGGCTTGCTCCTGCACGAGCGCTACGAGGTGGCTGAGGGGCAAAATGTGGGCATTTTAGCGGGCGACTTACTCCATTACTCCTACGACTCGGTGACCCAGCACATTGCGCAGCTCAACCGTTTCACCAGCATTGCCGCCGAGGAGCTGACTCTGCGTGGTAAGCAAAATGCTACGCTTTTTCATTTACTGCTGAAGCCCATCTGGAAGTTCGTGCACGGTTATTTTCTGCGTCTGGGCTTTCTAGATGGTTTTGCCGGCCTGTGCATTGCCAGCATTTCTGCGGGGGGCGTTTTTCTGAAATACGCCAAGCTGCGCACCCAATCGATACCTCCTGCTAAATGAAAACCTTTCTGGTAAGCCGGACCGACGCCATTGGTGACGTGGTGTTGACCTTGCCCGTTTGCGGGCAGTTGAAGCGCTTATTTCCGGGCTGTCGGGTAGTCCTGATCGGCCGCACGTACACACAAGCCGTGGCAGAGGCCTGTCCGCAGGTTGATGCGTTTATCAATGTAGATGAGCTGCTGAAAATGCCCCCCAATGCACAAATTGCGTTGCTAAGGGCAGAGGAAGCCGCCGCTATTATTCATGTTTTTCCCAATAAAGCACTGGCCCGGCTAGCCCGGCAAGCAGGTATTGCGGTACGTATCGGCACGCGCAACCGCTGGTTTCATTGGCTGACTTGCAATCGGCTGGTAGCACTGAGCCGCCGTCACTCCCCCTTGCACGAAGCTCAGCTGAATCTGCAATTGCTGCGTCCGTTAGGTGCGCCTAAAGCCAATTTGCCCTTAGCTGAAGTAGCAACACTAAGCAATTTACAGCCCGCAGAACCATTGGGGGGCAATTTCAGACAGCTTCTTCAGACTCGTAAAGCCGGGCAGCTCAATGTTATCCTGCATCCCAGCTCGCGCGGCAGTGCCCGCGAATGGGGCCTCGATCATTTCGGGAGCTTAGCTCAACTACTACACCAAGCCGGGCATCGCGTATTCATTACCGGAACGGCTGCCGACGGCGAAATGCTGCGCCCGTGGCTGACTGCCCATGCCGCCGCTCTGACCGCAGACTTAACCGGACAACTCTCTCTGCCTCAGCTTCTAGCTTTCATTCACGCCTCCGATGGCTTGGTAGCGGCCAGTACGGGCCCGTTGCATCTGGCCGCCGCGCTGGGCCGACATGCGTTAGGCATTTATCCGCCCCTGCGGCCTACCGACCCCGGGCGATGGGCGCCGCTCGGGCCTCATGCTGAGTACATCGTGTTCGACCGTCCCAACTGCACCGATTGCCGGACGCAGCCCGCGGCGTGCACTTGTGTGCGTGCAATTCAGCCGGCGCAGGTGTTGGCACGTATTTCGGGGTGGCAACCGTTAGCTATTTCTGCATCCTGATATTTTGGCGTTAATCTCTCATTCTGCTCCTCCTATTTCCCTATTGCCAAGTTTGCGTCAAGCCTGGCAACAAGGTCGCATATCGCAATACCTGTTGTTGCTGGCTTGTGTAGCTGGAGTATCCGGCCTTTTTGCTTCACGGGCATTGGTAGCCCTGAGCCCGCTGGTAGGCGTAGCCGCCGCCGTAGCCAACCCCAATGCACGGCTGGTTTTGGCGCAATGGCTACGTAATAAAGCAGCTTGGAGCTTGGCTCTTTTGTACCTGCTGTTGGTAGTAAGTAGCTTGTACACTGAAGACTGGTCAGTTTGGCGGCACCAGATGTATCGGCAGCTTCCGCTGATAGGGGTGCCGCTGGCCTTTGCCCTGGCTGTGCCGCTAAGTGGCCGTCAGCGCTATGCAGTGGGTTGTTTGTTCGTGGCTGGGGCAGCACTTATAGGCGGCGCTACGGTTGTTCGTTATTTGCTTAATCCGCTAGCTAATAACGAACTGATAATGATGGGCCAGAATACGCCTTCCGTAACGGGCATTTTTCACATTCATTTCGGCTTGATGCTGGCCTTAGCTGCTTACTTCGGCCTGTTGTTGAGTGGTAGCAAGTATGCGGGGAAAGTAGCGCGGGTGCTGCTGGTTCTGGGGGGCATTTCTTCGGCTGTTGCGCTGCACGTGTTGGCTTATCGAACGGGGCTGCTGGTACTGTATGCCGCTTTACTGGTAAATGGAGTGCTGCTCATTGTTAGGCAGCGGCGCTTTCTGCTGGGGGGCATTTTGCTGGCCTTCCTGTTCATTGTGCCATTCCTGACTTATAATTTTCTCACCTCTTTCCGCTACCGGGTGCTGGGCACGGCCTACGATATAGCCCAGTTTTCAGCCGATCAGGATATCAATGATTTTTCGGTATCGCAGCGCTTTGCTGCCTGGGAAACGGCCCGTGTAATTACCACTTTCCGGCCGTGGGTGGGCGTGGGCCTTGCCGATGTGCGCGTGGAAATGATGCGCCAGTACGAATGGCGCGACTACGGGCTGGAGCCCGCTAACCGCGTTATGATTCATAATCAATACTTACACTACCTAGTAGGGGGGGCGTCATCGGATTATTTCTTTGGCTACTGGTTCTGCTTGGACCGCTGGCGCAACCTAGTTTGCGTAGAAACCCGTACGTGATACATTTCCTGGTCGTAATGGGCACCGGAATGCTGGTTGATTCACTGTTGGAGCTACAAATTGGCTTCAACTTATTCGTGTTTCTTTACAGTTTTCTTGTAGTAGCTGGTGAGCGACACAGCCAAGAGGCTGTTGCGAACCTTCCCTGAGCGAACGGGTATAGTAGTATACGTTTCTTGGCCGATTGTCCTTTTTTGGTGATATTCGGCCGTAATTTTTAGCCTCCATGAGCGATTCTCCCGAACGGGTACCCAAGCTGAGCAAGGAAGAAAAAGACCGGCGGTTTCAGGCCGAACTGATGCCGGTGCTCGACCCGCTCTACAACTTTGCCTACCGCCTTACTCTCGACGAAGACGATGCCAACGACCTCGTGCAGGAGACCTATTTGAAGGCCTATCGGTTCTTTGAGTATTTCGAACAGGGAACCAACGCGAAAGCGTGGCTGTTTCGCATCCTGAAAAACTCGTTCATCAACGACTTCCGAAAAAAGAGTAAGCAACCCGCCAAAGTCGACTACAGCGAAATTGAGGGTTACTACAATACGGAAGACGTAGAAGCCGAGGGCGACGTGGGAAGCACGTCGTCGGATATGCGGCAGCAGTCTGTGCGCGACCTTATCGGTGATGAGGTAGCCAGCGCGCTCAACTCGCTGCCCGTAGATTTCCGCACCGTCATTATTCTCTGTGATCTGGAAGGGTTTACTTATGAAGAAATGGCCAAGGTGCTGGATATTCCTATCGGTACAGTGCGTTCTCGTTTGCACCGGGCTCGTAACTTCCTGAAAGAAAAATTAGAAAAATACGCTAAATCAATGGGCTATGGCAACGAACAAGAAAACGACGCTGACGCTCTCCTCACAGACGAAGATTAATAACAATATTTCTGGCTCCCTTATGGAAACTACCTCTACCACAGCCCCCAACCAGCAAGTCGCCGCTTCTGGTCCTGATTGCGAACGTGTGAACACGATTCTCGACCAAATTATCGTGGGGCAGGATCCCAATGAGGAGGATGAAGAATATTTCATCCATCACGCCGAAGACTGCTCTCCTTGCTTCGATAGCATTGATAAACAGCAGGTTTTCGTTGGTTTCCTTAATGAGAAAGTAGGTCGTAAGGGCGCCCCTTCTTCACTTCCCCACACCATTATGGCGAGAGTTCAGGCAGAAATGGCCTAATTTCGCTTCATGCAGGGTAAAATCATCGTGTTTTCGGCCCCCTCCGGAGCCGGCAAAACTACTATAGTCCATCGGCTGCTGGAGCGGGTTCCAGAGCTAAGCTTTTCAATTTCGGCTTGCACCCGCGATCGGCGCGGTCGCACTGAAGCCAACGGCAAGGACTATTATTTCATCTCCGTTCAAGAATTTCAGGAGAAAATCCGCCACGATGAGTTTGTCGAGTGGGAAGAGGTATATGAGGGGGCTTTTTATGGTACCCTCAAATCTGAAATTGAGCGCATCTGGGAGAGCGGTAAGCACGCCGTCCTGGATGTTGATGTTAAAGGTGGATTGAGTATCAAAGAGTTTTACAAAGACCGCGCATTAGCAGTATTCGTAAAACCACCCTCGCTGGAAGTATTAGAAGAACGACTAAAATCGCGTGCCACCGACTCAGCGGCCAGCATATCGGCCAGGCTGTATAAGGCAAACTTTGAGCTTACGTTTGAGGACCGATTTGATGTAACCATCGTCAACGACGACCTTGATGAGGCCATGGCTCAAGCGCAAAAGCTGGTACGTGAGTTTATAACGGCCGAACCTGCCATTCTGTGATTTCGGGCCCATCGTCGTCAGAGCGAGAGCATAAAAAGGTAGGATTGCTTTTCGGCTCGTTCAATCCTATTCATACTGGCCACCTCATTTTGGCGCATTTTATGGCTACCCACACCGATCTGGACGCGGTATGGCTGGTAGTGTCGCCCCAAAGTCCATTTAAGGTGGGCCAGGAAATGCTGCCCGAAGAAGAACGGCTGGCGCTGGTTGAGCTGGCAATTGCCGACAATGACCGGCTACGGGCTCTCGATATTGAGGCGCACATGCCTAAGCCCAGCTATACCATCGATACGCTCGACGAGCTGGTTCGTCTTCATCCGCAGCATCGGTTTGTGCTGCTAATGGGCGAAGACAATTTGCCTGATTTGCCGCGCTGGAAGCAGGCCGACCGTATTCTGGCCGAGCACGAGGTATATGTGTATCCCCGGCCCGACGTCGATTCCACGAACTTGAAAACGCATCCCAGCGTGCGCGTAGTAGAGGCTCCCTTGCTTGATATCTCTGCCACGTTTATCCGAGATTGTGTGCGAGGCGGCAAGTCAATTCGCTACCTAGTTCCTGATTCAGTAGAGAAAAGAATTCTGACTGCCGGTTATTGGCAGTAACATCAAAAAAGCCCCCAGACTAGTCTGGGGGGCTTTTTTGATGAAGGAAAACAAAAATCAAACTGTCATGATCTCGGCTTCCTTCTTACTCATCAGATCGTCAATCTTGGTGATGTAGCTGTCAGTGGCTTTCTGAACTTTAGCTTCGGCATCCTTCACTGCGTCTTCAGCCGCACCTTCCTTCAGTAGCTTACGCAACGACTCGTTCACGTCTTTACGAATACCCCGGATGCGTACCTTACCGCCTTCCGATTCGTTTTTCACCTGCTTCACTAGGTCGCGGCGGCGCTCCTCTGTCATCGGGGGAATGTTCAGGCGAACACCTTCCGCATCTGACTGAGGATTCAGACCTAAGTCACTGTTCTTGATGGCCTTTACGATCTCACCTACAATGTTTTTTTCCCAGGCTTTGATATAGAGCGAACGAGCATCGGGAGCGGAAATATTCGCTACTTGGCTAATAGGAGTAGGCGTACCGTAGTAGTCTACGCGCAAGCCTTCCAGCATAGCCGGTGAAGCCTTTCCAGCCCGTATGCGACTCAGCTCTAAGTTGGTGTGTTGCAGGGCCTTCCCCATCGATTCCTCCGCCTCGCTCAGATAAAACTGAATTTCTTCGTCCATTGTGGAAATATTGAAAGTTAAAAGTTGAGTGCTGAAGAGGGCTGCTGATTAATCCAGTGGCCACTATTCAGAACGCATGATTTTAGGTGTGCGAATATTACGCGGGTAAATTCAGGTTAGGCTGTAGACTGCTGTGCTTGGCCTCCAGAATTTGCCCCCCAGCGCCTTCCATCGATACCCGCGTACCGATGTTCTCGCCGTCGATCAGCCGCTGCAGGTTGCCGGTTTTGTTCATGTCAAATACCACGATAGGCAGGTTATTTTCCTTGCAGAGCGTGAAAGCAGTCATGTCCATCACGTTCAGGTTCTTCTCTATCACCTCATCGAATGAGATTTCGGGGAAGCGCACAGCGGAAGGATCTTTCTCCGGGTCGGCCGAGTATATGCCGTCTACCCGCGTACCTTTTAGTACCACGTCGGCCTCAATCTCGATGGCGCGCAATGAAGCGGCCGAATCGGTGGTAAAGTAAGGCGAGCCTATACCAGCCCCAAAAATAACTACGCGGCCTTTTTCTAAGTGCCGTAGCGCCCGCCGCCGGATGTACGGCTCGCATACCTGCTGAATAGTAAGGCCGGAAAGCAGGCGAGTGTTCACCTCAAGCTTTTCGAGGGCGCTCTGCAAGGCCATAGAGTTGATGACCGTAGCCAGCATACCCATATAATCGCCCTGCACCCGGTCGAGACCAAAGGTTTCGGCTTGTACGCCCCGGAAGATATTGCCGCCACCGATTACTACTGCCAGCTGGGTGCCCGTAGCCGCCACAGCCTTTATTTCTTCAGCATACTGCATCAGTCGAGTGGCGTCGATACCGTATTGCTGTTGGCCCATCAGCGCCTCACCGCTTAGCTTGAGCAGAATTCGTTTGTACTTCAAAGTGGTGGAAGTTGGTGAATGAGATGCTTAAAAAATGGGTAGCTTCTACTACCCATTCCAAACGCCTTTATGTGAACTGTACGAGCACTTGTCCCTTCTGCACGTTATCGCGCAGATTTATTTTAATGGCACCAATCGTAACGTCGCTGGGCGCTTTTAGAATGTTCTCCATTTTCATTGCTTCCAATACCAGAAGCGGGTCACCCTTTTGTACCGTTTGGCCGGTCTCTACCCGAATATCCACAATCAGACCAGGCATCGGCGCTTTTAATTCGTGCACTTTACTAGTCGCGGCATTGCTCATACCTAGCTTATCGAGCAGCAAGTCGAAGCGGTCTTTGGCCTGCAAATCAACGATTCGATTGTTCAGCTTTAACTGAAGTGCTTTGGCGGCGTAATCAATAGTGATTAGCTCGGCAGAGTAGGAGCGGCCTTCATATAGTATGTGGTAGCGGCCGGCGCCCAGCGGTACCACATCCCAATTAAAGGGCGCATTATCTACGGTAATAGAGCCGTTGGTCTGGTACTCAATGTCCCATACTTGATTGGGTCCGGTGCGTACTTGCAACATAGGGGAGGGGCGGTAAAAGACGGAAAGGGGCTTAAAGATAGGCCAAATCTGAAATAATTTCGGAACTTTAGCCATCCTTTCCTTATTGCCACCCAGCATGAAATACTCGGTCCTCGGCGCTCTTAGCCTGGTCCTTACATGTCACTTCGGGGCTCCGGCTCAGGCGGTGAAATCCAATAAGCCGGCGACGAATAAGGCTGCTACAAGCAAAAAAGCTTCTGCTGCTGCTGCCTCACCAGCTGCCCAATCGGCTCCAGTTGCCCCTTTAGTAGTGCCTTCCTGGTTGCCCCCCAGTAACCCCGTACAGCCATCGGCTACCATCCTCACCGACGTACTCGATACGAAACTCGATGTACGGTTTGATTGGGCCAAACAACAGTTGCTTGGCACCGCTTTGCTCACGCTACGCCCGCACTTCTATACCCAGAACCAAGTTGTACTTGACGCCAAAGGTTTCGATATCAAAAACGTGCGTTTGGTTACGGGCAATAAAGACAAAACGCTTACTTATGGCTACGACAAGCGTAAGCTGACAATCAATTTGGATCGTCAATACACGCGCTCTGAGACGTACCTGATTCGCATCAGCTACGTCGCTAAGCCCAACGAATTGCCTGCCAATGGCAGCGCAGCCATTACTTCCGACAAGGGCTTATACTTCGTGAATCCGCTGGGCACCGAGAAAAACAAGCCCAAGCAAATCTGGACACAAGGAGAAACTGAGGCTAATTCATGCTGGTTTCCGACCATCGATAAGCCAAATCAGCGGATGACGCAGGAAATTGCCATGACGGTAGAGGCGCAATACAAAACGCTCTCGAATGGTCTGCTGATTTCTTCTAAAAAGAACTCCGACGGCACCCGCACCGATGTATGGAAGCAGTCGTTGCCCGCAGCTCCTTACCTGACCATGATGGCCGTCGGCAATTTTGCCGTAGTGAGCGACAGTTGGAGAGGCAAAACAGTGGACTATTATGTCGATCCACAGTATCAAAGCACGGCCAAGGCAGTATTCGGGAATACGCCCGAAATGATGGAGTTCTACTCCCAGAAACTCGGCGTAGACTTTCCGTGGGAGAAGTATTCCCAGATTGCCGTGCATGATTTCGTGTCGGGAGCAATGGAAAACACGACGGCGGTTACGTTCGAACAGTCTATTGTGCAGCGCTCGGCCCGCGACATTCAGGATATGACTTACGACGCCGAGTCAACCATCACCCACGAGTTGTTCCATCACTGGTTCGGCGATTATGTCACGAGCGAGTCGTGGGCCAATCTGCCGCTTAATGAGTCGTTTGCAGATTATTCGGAGTTTCTGTGGGCAGAGCACAAGTATGGTGCTGATGCCGCCGCTTTAGTACAGCAGAAGAGCTTAGGTCAATATTTAGACGAAGCAAGAAGTAAGCGAGAGCCACTTGTGCGCTATCAGTATGCCAGCCAAGAAGATATGTTTGACCGTCATTCCTATAATAAGGGCGGGCGGGTGCTGCATATGTTGCGCAAGCATGTCGGTGATGAAGCCTTTTTCGCTTCTCTGAATCGTTATTTAACCCAACACAAATACACTTCTGTTGAGCTATCCGAGTTGCGTACGGCGTTCGAGGACGTGACCGGCGAAGACTTAATGTGGTTCTTCGATCAGTGGTTTCTACAACGGGGCCATCCTGAGTTGCGCGTTACCCATAGCTATGCTGGGGGGCAAATTGCGTTACGTGTTCAGCAATTACAGGATTCTACCTTCTCGCCTATCTACCGTTTGCCCATTACCATCACAACGTGGGCAAACAATCAAGCTACCGACCATCGAATCGTGGTCACGAAAGCCAACCAAACCTTTCATTTACCCGCCAGTCAGCGTCCTGCCTTGGTGAAATTTGATTCTGGGGGCAATTATTAGCTGATATCGATGAGGAGTTAACGCAAGATGAGTTGCTCTATCAGTACTACCACGCTCGCAACTACTTGCAGAAATACGAAGCCATTGAAAAGCTGCGCCCAAAGCTCGCGGACTTAGCGGTGAGCGGGATGATGCGCAACGCCCTGAATGATAGCTTTTGGGCCGTGCGCCAAGCCGCAGCAGAAGCGCTCCGGCGCTACAAAGGACCGGAAGGAAATGCTGTACGAATGGAATTACAACGTGTAGCAACTGCAGATAAGAAAAGCCAAGTCCGGGCCGCTGCATTAGCAAGCCTATCCTCCTTTCAGAATGAGGATTTTGGGTCTGTATACACTGTTGCTCTGGCTGACAGCTCCAATCTGGTGGTTAGTGCCGCTATCAACGCTCTTGCCAAGGCCCCACAATCGAATCGAGAGCACAAATAAACAAGCTTCAGGAAAAAGCCAGCCCCAGCTTATTAGGCGCTTTGTCAAATTACTACGCCCTCAATGGTAGCGTTGATCAATACCAATGGTATTTGGGCCGCATGAGCGAAGTAAGCGACGAAGATCTATACGAATCTTACTTGCAGAACTTTGCCACTTTCATGTTGCGAATGCCTCCTGTGGAGCGCGATAAAGGAGTGCAGCGCTTAGAAAGCTATGCCCGCTCACACTCGCGTGACATTGTTCGGCTCGGTGCCTACAAGGCATTAAGCACCATGGTTTCCAGCATGCCAGCTCTAAAAACAACACTTCAGGACATTCGCACAAAAGAAAAAGACCCCAACCTGAAGACCATGTATACATTGCTTCAATAAAGAGAAGGTAATCCTTTGTGACTCTCAGGCAGGCAATTGACTTTAAAATTAGCTGTTACGCTACAGTGCCGTGGGGGCATATTCGAAAAATGCCCCCACACAAAGAAAAAATATTGAAAGCTTTTCGCTCGTGAGCTTGACTTACATCAGAAAGCCGTTAATTTTGCAACTCCTTTTGCCACCCTACCACTTAGGATGGTTGTTTTAAAAGGGAAAATCTTCTCTATAAATGGTAGAGAAAATACACTTGGGGAGGTTCCAGAGCGGCCAAATGGGACAGACTGTAACTCTGTTAGCGTAAGCTTTCGAAGGTTCGAATCCTTCTCTCCCCACAGAGTAAGTTCAGGAATGTGAGAATTGAATTGTTAGAACGGTGGCTATTAGGCCACTTTCCTCAACAGTTCAATTCTCGAATTTCTAAGCTTAATATCGCGGGAGTAGCTCAGTTGGTAGAGCGACAGCCTTCCAAGCTGTAGGTCGCGAGTTCGAACCTCGTCTCCCGCTCTTTGTCCTTTATTAGTCTTGCCTCAATGCTTAGTTGTGGTAAGTCTCCTGGAAGATGAAAAGCATTTATACCAAGCCGTTTTAGCTCAGTGGTAGAGCACTTCCTTGGTAAGGAAGAGGTCATGGGTTCAAATCCCATAAATGGCTCACAATATCTAATACTAATACCGGCGGAGCAGCGCGACTGCACCGTTTGGATCTGTCAGCAAGATAAAGCGACATGCAGATGCTTTAAAAATAGCGCTGCGTTTCGCTTTCTTGTAGGTTAGCTCAGTCGCGTTTTCCTCTCATCACCACTACATTTCTCTAATCTCATTACAATGGCTAAAGAAAATTTTGATCGTTCCAAACCGCACGTGAACATCGGTACCATCGGGCACGTCGACCACGGCAAAACAACCCTGACCGCTGCTATCACCACGGTATTGGCGGGCAAAGGTTTGGCCGCTAAGCGTGACTTCTCCTCAATCGACAATGCTCCTGAGGAAAAAGAGCGTGGTATCACTATCAACACGGCTCACGTTGAGTACGCTACCGAAAACCGTCACTATGCACACGTTGACTGCCCTGGTCACGCTGACTATGTGAAGAACATGGTAACGGGTGCTGCTCAGATGGACGGTGCTATCCTAGTTGTAGCTGCTACTGATGGCCCAATGCCTCAGACCCGTGAGCACATCTTGTTGGCTCGCCAGGTTGGTGTACCTCAGTTGGTAGTGTTCATGAACAAAGTCGACATGGTCGACGACCCTGAGTTGCTCGAACTCGTTGAGATGGAAATCCGCGAGCTGCTCTCTTTCTATGACTTCGACGGCGACAATATTCCAGTTATTCAGGGTTCTGCTCTGGGTGGCCTGAATGGTGATGCTGCTTGGGTTCCTAAGATTGAGGAATTGATGGCTGCCGTTGATAGCTTCATTCCGATTCCTGCTCGTCTGACCGACCTGCCCTTCCTGATGCCTGTAGAGGACGTGTTCTCTATCACAGGTCGTGGTACGGTAGCAACTGGTCGTATTGAGCGTGGTATCATTAACTCTGGTGAGCAGGTTGATATCCTCGGTATGGGCGCTGCCCCCGGCTTGAAGTCGACGGTTACTGGTGTGGAGATGTTCCGCAAGATCCTTGACCGTGGAGAAGCTGGCGACAACGTAGGTCTGTTGCTGCGTGGTATTGAAAAAGAAGCCATCCGTCGCGGTATGGTTATTTGCAAGCCAGGTTCTGTAACTCCTCACCAGAAGTTTAAGGCTGAGGTTTACGTTCTGTCGAAGGAAGAAGGTGGTCGTCATACACCATTCTTCAACAACTACCGTCCTCAGTTCTATCTGCGTACTACTGACGTTACTGGTATCATCACTCTGCCAGAAGGCGTAGAAATGGTAATGCCCGGCGACAACATCACTATTCAAGTGGAGTTGATCAGCAAAGTAGCTATGGAGAAAGGTCTTCGTTTCGCTATCCGCGAAGGTGGCCGGACCGTAGGAGCTGGTCAGGTAACTGAAATCCTCGACTAATTATTAGTAGTCAATACGATCCGCCTCCGATTTTTCGGGGGCGGATTTGTTTTGAACCTATATTACCTTACATTTGCACTCCCAATTGAGGCTTTTGTTTCATGGGGTGCATTTTTTACGGGCGTAGTTCAAGGGTAGAATAGAGGTCTCCAAAACCTTTGATGGGAGTTCGAATCTCTCCGCCCGTGCGAAAGGACCGTTATGCGGTCAAATCTTAAAGCCTAACCTGGCTCCAGACATGAGTAAGCTGACAAATTACATCCGCGAGACTACTGAGGAGATGCGCTACAAAGTAACGTGGCCATCTTTTGAGGAACTGCAGAAGAGTGCCGGTTTGGTACTACTTGGCTCACTCATCTTTGCTGCTGTTGTTGGTCTGATGGACTTAGTGTTCAATACAGGCTTGGAGGCTTTTTACAATTCATTCCGTTAATCGGCTGATCAATGGGAGAATTGAAATGGTATGTAGTTCGCTCTGTAAGCGGACAGGAGAAGAAAGCTAAGCAGTATTTAGAAACCGAGCTTGGCCGACACAATCTGACGGAAATGGTACCACAGGTGCTGATTCCAATCGAGAAAGTGTTCGAGATGCGTAATGGAAAGAAGCGCGTTCGGGAGCGTAATCTGTATCCAGGCTACATCATCATTCACGCGGACCTTACCCACGGTGAAGTCGATCATATTATCACCAGTACCCCAGGAGTTATTGGCTGGGTAGGTGATAAGGATAGCAAAACAGCCTCTAGCAAACCTGCTCCATTACATATTTCGGAAGTCAACCGCATCCTAGGTATTGTAGACGAACAGGAAGAGCAAACAGCTTCACTAGAAACTCCTTTCATTACTGGTGAGCTGGTAAAAGTGATTGATGGCGCGTTTAGTGGATTTTCTGGTACTGTTTCAGAAGTATTTGAAGAGCGTAAGAAACTCAACGTAATCGTTAAGATATTCGGTCGTAGCACTCCGATGGAGTTGAGCTATACTCAGGTAGAGAAAGAATCATAGTTGTAAGAATTTATCGTCGCTGGCTAGTCGCTTCGAGCCAGTGATGCTTCCACATAGTATTTCGAAGCAAATTTTAAACTGAGGGCTCACGGTGTTACGACCTGCAAGCCTGAAGCCTTTTAACCCCAATGGCCAAAGAAATTAGAGGTTATCTGCGACTGCAGATAAAGGGAGGCGCTGCGAATCCTTCGCCGCCGGTTGGACCTGCACTTGGTAGCAAAGGCCTTAACATCATGGAGTTTTGCAAGCAGTTCAATGCTCGCACCCAGGATAAGGCCGGCCAAGTATGTCCCGTTTTGATCACCATGTACACCGACAAGTCTTTTGACTTTGTGGTGAAAACGCCCCCGCGCCGGTATTGCTGCTCGAAGCTGCAAAGATCCAAAGCGGGTCGAAGGAGCCTAACCGTAACAAGGTAGGTTCTGTTACCTGGGATCAGGTGCGCCATATTGCTGAAACCAAAATGGCTGACCTCAATGCATTCAAGATTGAGTCGGCTATGAAGCTTGTGGCTGGTACAGCCCGTAGCATGGGTATCACCGTCAAGGGCGATTCTCCCTTTGCCAACTAACTTTTAAACCTAGAAAAGCTCATGGCAAAAGTTAGCAAGAAACGCAAGGAAGCCCTTGCCAAGCACGACCTGACGCAAGTACGTTCATTGGTTGAGGCAGCGAAAATAGTGAAGGACATTACCTACACTAAGTTCGACTCATCTGTTGATATCGACGTGCGTCTAGGCGTTGATCCCCGTAAAGCCGACCAAATGGTGCGTGGCGTAGCTACGTTGCCACATGGTACCGGCAAAACTGTTCGTGTACTAGCTCTAGTAACCCCCGACAAAGAAGCCGAAGCAACTGCTGCTGGTGCTGACTTTGTTGGCCTTGATGACTACATCTCGAAAATCGAGAAGGGCTGGACTGACATCGACGTGATTATCACGATGCCATCCGTAATGGCTAAAGTAGGTCGTTTAGGTCGTGTGCTCGGTCCCCGTGGCCTGATGCCTAACCCTAAGTCGGGTACTGTTACTACTGACGTAGCCAAAGCTGTTCAGGAAGTGAAAGCTGGTAAAATCGACTTTAAAGTTGACAAGACTGGTATCATTCACTGCAGCGTAGGCAAAGTATCCTTCGACGACAACAAGCTCGCCGAAAATGCTTTCGAAGTAATTCAAACGCTAACACGTCTGAAGCCTTCGTCAGCTAAAGGTACCTACATCAAGAGCATCACGCTTTCGAGCACGATGAGCCCGGCTGTTCCGGTAGACACGACGGTAACTTCCGCCTAACTAACTGACGACGAACTATGACCCGGGAAGAAAAACAAGACCTCGTCAACGAGTTGAGCGAAAAGTTTCAATCGCACAACGCGTTCTATATCACGGATGCATCTACGATGTCCGTGGCGAAGATCAACGATTTCCGTCGCCTGTGCTTTAACCGCGGGATGGAGTACAAAGTGTACAAGAACACGTTGATCCGTAAAGCTCTCGATACCCTCGGTGGTGATACTACCGAGATGGATGAGGCTTTAAAAGGCCAATCAGGCATTCTGTTCTCGAAAGAGTCAGGTAATGCACCGGCCAAATTGTTGAAGGATTTCTACAAGCAGCAGAACTACGCTAAAACTGTAGTTCCGAAGCCAGCCCTAAAGGGCGCATTTATCGACAGCGGCGTTTACGTTGGCGTTGATAAGCTAGAAATGCTCAGCACACTTAAAGGCAAGCAGGAACTCCTCGGCGAAATCGTCGGCCTGCTGCAATCGCCTGCCAAGAATGTTATCTCTGCCCTATCGAGCGGCGGCAGCAAGCTGGCTGGTATCCTTAAGACACTTTCCGAAAAAGAAGAGGTTGCAGGCTAACCGCTGCTCATCTTTTTCACTTTCAATTTCCAAACGATTCAATAACCTTTTTTTAACAATCTACAGAAATGGCAGATTTGAAAGCATTCGCTGAGCAGCTCGTTAGCCTGACGGTGAAAGAAGTAAACGAACTGGCTACTATCCTGAAAGACGAGTATGGCATCGAGCCTGCTGCGGCTGCTCCAGTAATGATGGCCGGTGGTGGCGGTGGCGCTGCTGCTGACGCTCCTGAGGAAAAAACCTCGTTCGACGTAATCCTGAAGGCTGCCGGCGGCGCTAAGCTGGCTGTAGTTAAATTGGTAAAAGACCTGACTGGTCTTGGCTTGAAAGAAGCTAAAGAACTAGTTGACGGTGCTCCTAAGCCTTTGAAAGAAGGTGTTACCAAAGACGAAGCCGACACGCTGAAGAAGCAACTGGAAGAAGCCGGCGCTGAAGTAGAAGTTAAGTAAGCTGCGGCCCGCTTTTTCTCCTATAAACTTGGATAGGCCTGGCAACTAAGCCAGGTCTTTTCCTGTTTGTAGGCTATAAGTTTTAATAAAATGCCCCCAGCGCCGCATTGCGGCTTTTCGTGCCTACGGGTACGTAGATGGGAATGGTCAGGTTGACCAGAGTTAGTAAGCTTCAGTGTCCATTTCTTAAGACCCAAACGCATTGGCTACACCGAAAGCAGAGGCTTTGCAGAAAGCCGTTGAGCGAATCAATTTCGCCAAGATTAAAAAAGTTATCGAGTATCCGGACTTCTTGGACGTGCAGTTGCAGTCGTTCCAAGATTTCTTTCAGTTGGAAACTGCGGCCGAAAGCCGTGCCGACGAAGGCCTATTCAAGGTGTTCGCGGAGAACTTTCCAATATCGGACTCGCGCGAGAATTTTGTGCTGCAGTTTATGGATTATCACGTCGACCCGCCGAAATATTCGGTCGACGAGTGCATTGACCGTGGCCTAACTTACTCAGTACCGTTAAAGGCTAAGCTACGTCTTATCTGCAACGATACAGATAATGAGGATTTCGAGACGATTGAGCAGGAAGTGTTTTTGGGAAATATCCCTTACATGACCGAAAAAGGCTCTTTCGTTATCAATGGTGCCGAGCGTGTAATTGTATCTCAGTTACACCGTTCGCCAGGTGTATTCTTTGCTCAGAGCAAGCATACCAATGGTACCAAGCTATACTCAGCCCGTATTATCCCTTTCAAAGGTTCGTGGATTGAGTTTGCTACGGACGTGAACAACGTCATGTATGCTTACATAGACCGAAAGAAGAAATTCCCAGTTACAACCTTGCTTCGTGCTATCGGTTACGGCACTGACAAAGACATTCTAGACTTGTTCGGTTTGTCGGAGGAAGTGAAGGCTGAGAAGAAGAGCTTAAAGAAAGCAGTAGGTCGTAAGTTGGCTGCTCGGGTACTACGCACCTGGACTGAAGACTTTGTGGACGAGGATACCGGTGAAGTTGTTTCAATCGACCGTAACGAAGTTCTATTAGAGCGTGACTCGACTATCCAGGAGGAGGACATAGATGTAATCCTGAATGCGGGTCCAAAGTCTATCATTCTCCATAAGGAGAATGTGAACATCGCTGACTTCGCCATTATTTATAACACACTGCAGAAGGACAACTCCAACTCGGAGAAGGAGGCTGTGGAGCAAATATATCGTCAGCTCCGTAATACGGAAGCTCCTGACGAGGAAACTGCTCGCGACATCATCCAGAAACTGTTCTTCTCTGATAAGCGCTACGACCTCGGCGACGTTGGTCGCTATCGTATCAATAAGAAGCTTGGCCTCGACAAGAACTGGGAAGCACGGGTATTGACTAATGAGGACATTGTTCTAATTGTTAAATATCTGATCGGTCTTATCAACTCGAAGGCTGTAGTCGATGATATTGACCACTTATCGAATCGTCGGGTACGTACGGTAGGGGAACAGCTTTACGCTCAGTTTGGCGTAGGTCTGGCTCGTATGGCGCGTACGATTAAGGAGCGCATGAACGTGCGCGATAACGAGGACTTTAAGCCAGTTGATTTGATCAACGCGCGTACGCTGTCGTCAGTTATCAACTCCTTCTTCGGCACCAACCAGCTTTCTCAGTTCATGGACCAGACCAACCCGCTGGCCGAGGTGACGCACAAGCGTCGCGTATCGGCACTGGGGCCAGGAGGTCTGTCACGTGAGCGTGCTGGTTTCGAAGTACGTGACGTACACTACACTCACTACGGGCGTCTGTGTACCATCGAAACTCCGGAAGGACCCAACATCGGTCTGATTTCTTCGCTGTGCGTTCACGCTCGCGTGAATGGCATGGGCTTTATCGAAACGCCTTACCGTGCTGTAAAAGAAGGTAAAGTAGACGTAAGCCATGAAGTGAAGTACCTGACCGCTGAAGAAGAAGATACTCACCACATCGCGCAGGCTAACGCCCGCATCGATGATAAGGGTAACTTCTTGTCAGAATTGGTAAAAGGCCGCTTCGAAGGTGACTTCCCAGTGGTTGAGCCAGCAGAGTACTCTTACATGGACGTTGCACCGAACCAGATTGTATCGGTAGCTGCTTCGTTGATTCCATTCCTGGAGCACGATGATGCTAACCGTGCACTGATGGGTTCGAACATGCAACGTCAGGCTGTGCCATTGCTCCGCCCAGAGGCTCCTATCGTGGGCACGGGACTGGAAGGTCGTACGGCTATCGACTCACGCACGCTAGTTGTAGCTGAAGGCGACGGTGAAATTGATTATGTAGACGCTAATAAGATCATCGTTCGCTATGATTTGACTGCTGAAGATGTACTTGTAAGCTTCGATGCTGAGCGAGTATCATACGACCTGATCAAGTTCCGTCGTACTAACCAAGACACATGCATTAATCTTACGCCGCTGGTTAAGAAAGGCCAGCGTGTAACGAAGGGCGAGCCGCTATGTGAAGGCTATGGCACGAACAAGGGTGAGCTAGCTCTCGGCCGTAATATGCAGGTGGCCTTTATGCCATGGCAGGGTTACAACTTCGAGGATGCTATCGTAATCTCGGAGCGTGTCGTTCGTGATGATATTTTCACCTCTATCCACATTGAGGAATTCGAGCTAGAAGTTCGGGAGACGAAGCGAGGGGAGGAAGAGTTGACGTCTGAAATTCCAAACGTAAGTGAAGAAGCTGTCCGTAACCTCGACGACAACGGTATTATCCGTTTGGGCGCAGAGGTGAAAGAAGGGGATATCCTCATTGGTAAGATTACCCCTAAGGGCGAAACTGATCCAACGCCGGAAGAAAAGCTGCTTCGCGCCATCTTTGGTGACAAAGCTGGTGATGTGAAAGACGCCTCGCTTAAGGCGCCGCCATCCTTGAATGGTGTTGTTATTGGCACTAAGCTATTCTCACGTCCTAAGAAAGACAAGAACCTGCGCGCTAAGTCGAAGAAGGAAGTAGAAGAGTTGAAAGACCGCTACGCCCAAGAGCTTCGTAGCGTGAAGGCAGTAATGGTTGATAAACTGGTGCAGCTTCTGGAGGGCAAAACCTCACAGGGTGTGAAGCACAAGTTTGGCGATGAGATCTTGTCTAAAGGTGTGAAGTTTGGTAAGAAGAACGTCACTGAGGCGCTCTTCCCGAGAAGAACCCTTATAAGGATGAGAGCAACTACGCTGTACCGGAAGAGGTAAATATGTTCAAGGATCTGATCCTGGAGAACTGGACCGCTGACGAGAAAGTGAATAGCATGCTGCTGCAATTGGTGAAGAACTACGCCAAGCGTCGCAACACTATCACGGCTCGTTTCAAGCGCGACCGGTTTACCTTGGAAGTAGGTGATGAACTCCCCGCAGGTATTGTGCAGCTGGCCAAAGTATACATCGCCAAGAAGCGTAAGCTGAAGGTGGGGGACAAAATGGCTGGTCGTCACGGTAACAAGGGGGTGGTAGCCCGCATCGTGCGCGATGAGGATATGCCTTTCTTGGCTGATGGTACGCCAATGGACATAGTGCTTAACCCGCTCGGTGTACCAAGCCGCATGAACATCGGTCAGATTTATGAGACTGTACTTGGTTGGGCTGGCTTGAAGCTAGGTCGCACCTATGCTACCCCGATTTTCGATGGTGCTACCGAAGAGGAAGTATCACGTGAGTTGGCGGAAGCAGGGTTGCCGCACTTCGGTCGCTCTTACTTACACGATGGTTTGACTGGCCAACAGTTTGACCAGCCAGTAACGGTGGGTGTTATCTATATGCTGAAGCTGGGTCACTTAGTGGATGATAAGATGCACGCTCGCTCTATCGGACCATACTCGCTCATTACGCAGCAGCCGCTGGGTGGTAAAGCGCAATTTGGTGGTCAGCGCTTCGGCGAAATGGAAGTGTGGGCGTTGGAGGCCTTCGGTGCGTCGAACGTGCTGCAGGAAATTCTGACGGTGAAGTCGGACGACGTTGTCGGCCGGGCCAAAGCTTACGAAGCCATCGTGAAGGGCGACGTGCTACCCAAGCCAAATATCCCCGAGTCATTCAACGTGCTCATTCATGAGCTACGTGGTCTGGCACTGGAAATCACGCTTGACTAATTAGAAAAGGCGCGGTTCGCTTCCAAGCAATTGGAACGGGCCGCGCCAGCTCTAGTGTTACGATAGGCTGCAAAGCACATTTTACTTCTGACATAGTTTTTAGAAAAACGACAGTATGGCGTTTGCAAAGAATAAAAAACTGGTGCAGGACTTCTCGAAAGTCACTATCTCTCTGGCCTCGCCCGAATCCATTCTGGAGCGGTCGAATGGGGAAGTAGTGAAACCCGAGACGATCAACTACCGGACGTACAAGCCTGAAATGGGCGGCCTATTTTGCGAGCGGATTTTCGGTCCTGTGAAGGACTGGGAATGCCACTGCGGCAAATACAAGCGCATCCGTTACAAGGGCATTATCTGCGACCGTTGCGGCGTGGAGGTGACTGAGAAGAAGGTGCGTCGGGAGCGGATGGGTCACATCGAGCTGGTGGTACCTGTTGCTCATATCTGGTATTTCAAGTCCCTGCCCAATAAAATCGGTTACTTGCTGGGCTTGCCTACCAAGAAGCTTGATCAGATTATCTACTACGAGCGCTATGTGGTAGTTCAGCCTGGTGTATTAGCTGAAGAAGGCGTACAACAGCTTGACTTTCTCACCGAAGATGAGTACTTGGACATCATCGATAAACTTCCCCGGGAGAATCAGATGTTGCCTAATGAGGACCCTAATAAGTTTATTGCCCGTATGGGAGCTGACGCGCTGCAACTTCTGTTGGAGCGTACTAACCTCGACGAGCTTTCCTATAGCCTACGTGACTCTGCCGCCCACGAGACTTCACAACAGCGTAAAGCTGATGCGTTGAAGCGTCTGCGGGTAGTAGAAGCTTTCCGCGACGCAGCTACTCGTATCGAGAACAAGCCTGAGTGGATGGTTATTCGTATGGTGCCAGTGATTCCACCGGAACTGCGTCCGCTTGTTCCATTGGATGGGGGGCGTTTTGCTACCTCTGACTTGAATGATCTGTATCGTCGCGTTATTATCCGTAACAACCGCCTCAAGCGCCTAATTGAAATTAAGGCTCCTGAGGTGATTCTACGGAACGAGAAGCGCATGCTCCAGGAAGCTGTGGACTCGCTCTTCGACAACTCGCGTAAGGTTAATGCGGTGCGCGCCGAAGGTAACCGGGCTCTGAAGTCGCTGTCCGATATGCTGAAAGGCAAGCAGGGCCGCTTCCGTCAGAACTTGCTCGGTAAGCGTGTTGACTACTCTGGCCGTTCGGTTATTGTAGTTGGTCCTGAGTTGAAGCTGCATGAGTGCGGTCTGCCTAAGAACATGGCAGCTGAGCTGTTTAAGCCATTCATTATCCGTAAGCTCATTGAGCGCGGTATAGTGAAGACGGTAAAATCAGCAAAGAAGATCGTTGATCGTAAGGATGCTGTAGTGTGGGATATTCTGGAGAACGTGCTGAAAGGTCATCCAGTCCTGCTCAACCGTGCTCCTACCTTGCACCGCTTAGGCATCCAGGCATTCCAACCTCGTCTGATCGAGGGTAAGGCTATTCAGCTGCACCCACTTGTTTGTACAGCATTCAACGCTGACTTTGACGGTGACCAGATGGCTGTGCACGTTCCGCTCGGACCGGCTGCTATCCTGGAAGCTTCAACGCTGATGCTGGCTTCGCATAACATTCTGAACCCAGCCAACGGCGCACCCATCGCGGTACCGTCGCAGGACATGGTACTCGGTTTGTATTATGTGACTAAAGGCAAGCGCAGCACTGATGAAGAGCAGGTACAAGGCGAAGGCCGTATCTTCTACTCGGACGAAGAAGTTGTAATTGCTATCAACGAAGGTCAACTTTCAAAGCACGCTATTATTAAGGTGCGTACGAAAGTGCGGAACGAGAACGATGAACTTGTCACCAAGATCATCGAGACCGTAGCCGGTCGTGTTCTGTTCAACCAGCTGGTTCCGGAGGAAGTGGGCTTCGTTGACGAACTGCTAACTAAGAAGAAGCTTCAGCAGATCATCTCGCTCGTGTTTAAGCGTACGGGCATGGCCCGCACGGCTCAGTTCCTCGATGACATCAAGACGCTGGGCTTCCAGTCGGCTTACAAAGGTGGTTTGTCGATGGGTCTGGGTGATATTCAGATTCCAAAGGAGAAGGATGCCCTTATCGCTCAGGCTCAGGCCGACGTGGTAGCGGTAACCCAGAACTACCAGATGGGTCTGATTACTGACAACGAGCGTTACAACCAGGTTATCGACATCTGGACGCGTATCAACAACCAGATCACGGAGACACTCATGGGCCGCCTCGAAAAGGAGAACCAGGGCTTCAACTCGATCTACATGATGATGCACTCCGGTGCCCGTGGCTCGCGCGAGCAGATTCGTCAGCTCGGCGGTATGCGTGGTCTGATGGCTAAGCCACAGAAGTCGTTGCAAGGTTCGGTAGGTGAGATTATCGAAAACCCGATTCTGTCTAACTTCAAAGAAGGCCTGGACGTTATCGAGTACTTCATCTCCACCCACGGTGCTCGTAAAGGTCTGGCCGATACGGCATTGAAAACGGCTGATGCTGGCTACCTGACTCGTCGTCTGGTAGACGTATCGCAAGACGTTATTGTAAACGAAGTAGACTGCGGTACTCTCCGTGGCCTTGAGGTTTCGGCATTAAAGGACAACGAGGATATCGTAGAGTCACTCGCTGAGCGTATCCTGGGTCGTGTAGCAGTTCACAACGTTGTGAATCCGCTGAATGACGAGATAATCTTGGCTGCTGGTGAGGAAATCACGGAGGAAATCACTCGTTTGATTGACAATACAGCTATTGAGACGGTGGAAATCCGCTCAGTACTGACTTGTGAATCGAAGCGTGGTATCTGCGCCAAGTGCTATGGTCGTAACCTGTCTTCTGGCCGTATGGTACAGAAAGGTGAGGCTGTTGGTGTAATTGCTGCTCAGTCTATCGGAGAGCCTGGTACTCAGCTTACCCTGCGTACTTTCCACGTGGGTGGTACTGCCTCCAACATTGCTGTTGAGGCTAGCATCCGTGCTAAATTCTCTGGTGCTGTTGAGTTCGAAGACATTCGGACAGTAGCTACTACTACTGACGAAGGTGTGAAGGGCAAGGTAGTAATGGGTCGCTCGGGCGAAGTTCGGATTGTAGATTCTGCCACTGGCAAAGTCTTCATCTCGAACCACGTTCCTTATGGCTCTTTCCTGATTGTTGACGAAGGTCAGCAAGTAGAGAAAGGCGATGAGCTTTGCAACTGGGATCCTTACAACGCTGTCATCCTTTCGGAGTTCGATGGTACTGTTCAGTACGACGCTATCACAGAAGGTATCACCTACCGTGAGGAATCAGATGAGCAGACAGGTCACCGCGAAAAGGTTATCATCGAGTCGAAAGCCAAAGATCAGAACCCATCTATCATCGTTAGAGCTGGTAAGAAAGGCGATACCGAAGGTCAGAAAGGCTATAGCATCCCAGTAGGCTCTCACCTAAACGTGGAGAATGGCGACAAGATCAAGGCTGGTCACATTCTGGCTAAGATTCCTCGTGCCATTGGTAAGACTCGCGACATCACCGGTGGTCTGCCACGTGTGACGGAGCTGTTCGAAGCCCGTAACCCATCGAACCCAGCTGTTGTGTCGGAAATCGACGGTGTGGTAACGTATGGTACAGTGAAGCGTGGCAACCGTGAAATCTTCATTGAGTCGAAAGACGGCGTGAAGAAGAAGTACATGGTGCCCCTGTCCAAGCACATTTTGGTGCAGGACAATGACTTCATCCGTGCTGGTATGCCGCTTTCCGATGGTGCTATCACGCCATCCGACATCCTGAGCATTCAGGGCCCGGGTGCTGTGCAAGAGTACCTCGTGAATGAGATTCAGGAAGTATATCGCTTGCAGGGTGTAAAAATCAACGATAAGCACATTGAGGTGGTAGTTCGCCAGATGATGCAGAAGGTGGTTATCCTCGACGCCGGCGACACGACTTTCCTCGAAAATCAGGTGATCGACAAGATCGTCTTCATGGAGGAGAACGATACCATCATCGACATGAAGGTGGTAACCGACGCGGGTGACTCTACGGAGTTGAAGCCTGGTCAGATTGTGAGTGCCCGCCGCCTCCGCGACGAGAACTCCAGCCTGAAGCGTCGCGACCTGAAACTGGTGGAAGTGCGCGACGCGCAGCCTTCTGTTTCGCGTCCGACCCTGCAAGGTATCACCCAAGCCTCGTTGGGCACGCAGAGCTTCATTTCGGCCGCTTCCTTCCAGGAGACGACTAAGGTGCTTAGCGAAGCTGCTATCCGTGGCAAGGCCGACGAACTGCTTGGCCTGAAGGAGAACGTAATTGTTGGTCACCTCATCCCGGCTGGTACCGGCCTGCGCGAGTATACTCGTCAGGTTGTGGGCTCGAAGGAAGAGATGGAAGCGGCTGCCGCTGCACCCAAGGCTGACACTGAAACGAAGCGCCCCGCTCGCGCAAGCAAGCGTGAGGCTTCCATTCAGGAGTAGTATTTGATACGTGAGTAAAGAGAAAAGCCGACTGGATACTTTCCGGTCGGCTTTTCTCTTTTCACTAATTTTGACATCATTCTATTATTTGCCCCCAACCTTATCCTATGAATCAACCTCCTGACCAAAATGCCCCCAGGACCCGAACGCAATCAATATTGAACTGTCAGAACAAATTGCGGAAGGTGAGTACGCCAATCTGGCTATGATAGCGCATAGCAGCGGGGAGTTTGTTATTGACTTTATCCGATTGATGCCGGGCTTGCCAAAAGCGAAGGTTAAAGCTCGCATTGTGATAACGCCAGAGCATGCTAAGCGCCTGCTAGCTGCGCTAGCCGATAACGTAGACCGCTTCGAGCAGACATTTGGCCCAATAAAAACGCAGCCTGATATGCCAAACTTCCCCATGAACTTTGGGGGTACGATGGGAGAGGCATAAACATTATAAGTAAGCTGAACCTTATCATGGTCTTCGCAGCTTATTTATAAACAACCCGAAAAAGCCCCCCAGCCGCTGTTTGTGGCTTTTGGAGGCGATTATGAGAGTGTTAGACAAGGTTAAGTGCAGCGAGAGATAAGTCACTTGCAGTAAAGCACTTTCCCTAAAACAAACTATTTCAACCTGTTTGCTATTGTAAAGCAACTTCTATACCTTTGCAAGCCTAATTTTTTGGGAGAGAACCCTCCTTGACAAACCATTCCGTAGATGCCTACCATCAATCAGTTAGTACGAAAGGGAAGAGAAAAGCTGACGACTAAGTCAAAGTCGCCGGCACTCGATTCCTGCCCGCAGCGCCGTGGCGTTTGCACCCGTGTATATACCACTACGCCCAAGAAGCCAAACTCGGCGATGCGTAAAGTCGCTCGTGTGCGTCTCACCAATGGCAAAGAAGTCAACGCCTACATTCCAGGCGAAGGCCACAACCTGCAGGAGCACAGCATCGTGCTGATTCGCGGTGGCCGCGTGAAGGACCTTCCTGGTGTACGTTACCACATCATCCGCGGTGCTCTTGACACGGCTGGAGTAGGTGGTCGTACCCAGCGTCGTTCGAAGTATGGCGCTAAGCGTCCGAAGCCAGGGCAGCCCGCTGCAACCGGCAAAGGCGGCAAGCCAGCACCCGGCAAGAAAAAGTAATTAAATAAGAGATGAGTAGTAAGAAGTGAGAGGTGAGACGAAGTTCTTATCTCACTTCTCACTTCTCGGTACTCACTTCTGATAAAATGAGAAAGTCAAAACCAAAGAAGCGCATTCTCCTACCCGACCCTAAGTACAAGGAGACGCTGGTAACCCGTTTCGTCAACTACATGATGTATGACGGAAAGAAAAACCTAGCCTACACCATTTTCTACGATGCCTGCGAACTAGTGGAGCAGCGCACCAAGGAAAATGGCCTCGAAATGTGGCGCAAGGCTCTGAACAACGTAATGCCGACTGTAGAAGTAAAGAGCCGCCGTGTAGGTGGTGCTACCTTCCAAGTGCCGATCGAAGTTCGTCCTGATCGTCGTATTTCAGTAGGTGCCAAGTGGATGATTCAGTACGCTCGTCGTCGTGGTGAGAAGACCATGAAAGATAAGTTGGCCGGCGAGATTATCGCTGCTGCTAAAGGCGAAGGTGCTTCCGTGAAAAAGAAAGACGATACGCACCGGATGGCGGAAGCCAACAAGGCTTTCTCGCACTTCCGTTTCTAAAGGAGAAAATTAGGGACTTGGGGATTAAGGAGCTTCAAGAGATGTTGTATCATTTCTACGCTCTTTGGTCCCCAAGCTCTTAAGACCCTACAAATAAAATGGCTAAACAAGACCTCAAATACCTCCGCAACATTGGGATTATGGCGCACATCGACGCCGGTAAGACCACGACCTCGGAGCGCATTCTGTATTACACAGGCAAAACCCACAAGATCGGGGAAGTGCACGAAGGTGCCGCCACGATGGACTGGATGGAGCAAGAGCAGGAGCGGGGCATCACGATTACGTCGGCTGCTACTACTACCTTCTGGAACTACCCAACGGACGCCAGTGGTGAACCCACTGACGAAACCAAGCAATACAAGATTAACCTGATTGACACTCCTGGCCACGTAGACTTTACCGTAGAGGTTGAGCGCTCGTTGCGCGTATTGGATGGCGCTGTAGCGTTGTTCTGTGCGGTATCAGGTGTGGAGCCTCAATCTGAGACTGTATGGCGTCAGGCTGATAAGTATAAAGTGCCGCGTATCTGCTTCGTCAATAAGATGGACCGTGCCGGCGCTGACTTTTTCAAAGCTGTAGCTGAGATCAAAGACAAGCTAGGTGCTAACCCAGTGCCGCTGCAAATCCCAATCGGAGCCGAAGACACCTTCAAAGGTGTTGTCGATCTGCTAACCGGTAAGGCAATTGTGTGGGATGATGCTACCCAAGGTAAAGCCTATCACGAGATCCCCGTACCCGAGGATTTGGTGGAGACAGTAGCTGAATGGCGTCAGAAACTGGTAGAAAGCGTTGCTGAGTATGATGACGCTCTGCTAGAGAAGTTTTTCGAAGATCCAGAAAGCATCACTCGTGAGGAAATGATGGTTGTTATCCGCCAGGCGGTTATCGACATGAAGTTCTCGCCTGTAATGTGCGGTTCAGCCTTCAAAAACAAAGGTGTACAGTCGATGCTAGACGGTGTTATGGCTTACTTGCCTTCGCCGCTGGATATGCCCCTATCATTGGTACCAACCCAGATACCAACGAAGAAGAGGTTCGCCTGCCTACTACCGAAGCACCTTTTGCTGCTCTGGCGTTTAAGATTGCTACTGACCCCTTCGTAGGTCGTTTGTGCTTCTTCCGTTGCTATAGCGGTACGCTGGAAGCTGGTTCGTATGTGTTCAACAACCGTACGGAGAAGAAGGAGCGTATCTCGCGTTTGATGCAGATGCACTCCAACAAGCAGAACCCTATCGACCGTCTGGAGGCTGGTGATATCGGTGCTGGTGTTGGTTTCAAAGATATTAAAACAGGTGATACCCTTACTGATGAGAAGCACCGCTTGGTGCTCGAGTCAATGAGCTTCCCTGAGCCTGTAATCGGCTACGCCATTGAGCCTAAAACTCAGGCTGACGTTGATAAAATGGGTATGGCTATTGCCAAACTTGTAGAAGAGGACCCAACCCTGACCGTAAACACTGACCCAGAGACTGGCCAGACAGTATTGCGCGGTATGGGTGAACTTCACTTGGAAATCATCATTGACCGTATGCGTCGTGAGTTCAAAGTGGAGATCAACCAGGGTGCTCCTCAGGTTGCCTACAAAGAGGTTCTGACCAAGAAAGTAGAGCATCGCGAGACTTATAAGAAGCAGACTGGTGGTCGCGGTAAATTCGGCGACATCGTATTCGAACTTGGTCCGAAAGAGACTGAGCCAGAAAAGGCCGGCTTTGAGTTCGAGAATGCTATCGTAGGAGGTGTAATTCCCCGCGAATTCATTGCTCCGATTCAGAAAGGCTTCGAAGAGGCTATGAAGAATGGTCCTCTGGCCGGCTTCCCCTTGGACTCAATGAAGGTGCGCCTATTCCACGGTTCCTTCCACGACGTTGACTCGGACGCTCTGTCGTTCGAACTTGCTGCCCGTGGTGGTTTCCGTGAAGCTGCCCGTCAGGCTGGCCCCAAATTGCTGGAGCCTATCATGGCTGTCGAGGTAGTTTGCCCAGATGAGTACACCGGTCCCGTAACCGGTGACTTGAACCGTCGTCGTGGCATTATGAAGGGTATGGATACCAAAGCCGGTGCTCAACTCATCAAGGCCGATGTTCCGCTGTCGGAGTTGTTTGGTTACGTAACTGACCTACGCACCATTTCTTCGGGTCGCGCTTCTGCTTCGCTAACCTTCTCTCACTACGAGCAGGTACCATCGAACTTGGCTGAAGGCATTGTTGCCAAAACCAAAGGTCACGCCGTTCGCTAATTCGCTTTCAAGACTTAAGACATGAACCAGAAAATTCGCATTAAACTCAAGTCCTACGATCATAACCTCGTAGACAAGTCGTCCGAGAAGATCGTGAAAGCGGTGAAGGCTACGGGCGCTATCGTTAGCGGTCCAATTCCGTTGCCCACTAAAAAAGAGAAGTTTACGGTTCTTCGCTCGCCCCACGTTAACAAGAAGTCGCGTGAGCAATTTCAGCTTTGCACGTACAAGCGCCTCGTTGACATCTATTCAACTTCATCGAAGACAGTAGATGCCCTGATGAAGCTTGAGCTGCCCAGTGGTGTAGACGTAGAAATCAAAGTCTGAAGACTGGTTTCAACGATTAGTAAAAAGGCCCCCCAGATTGATTCTGGGGGCTTTTTTGTTGCTTAGTTACAGGATGAGCTATAATTGCGCTCGTTTAACATATTTGTCTACAGTGTCGTTAGCCACCATTCTTACTGCTGATCGGACCGAGCTACTAGCTACAACTAGTGTAGCATTGATACTTATTAGCCTTTTTACAAATGACTTTCTACCCCAGGTTTCAACTGTAGGCATATCATGCTTACTATTAACGGCATTGTTGCACAGCAGTGCGCATTGGCAAATCATACAAAAGAAGCAATGGCGAGTGTATGCTTCACTCACCGGCGTGTTCCTTCTACACTTAGTTGCTGGCCTGAATACAAGTGAGGCAAATAGGGCAGCATTCTGGGCTGATGTGCAACATCAGCTTCCTTTTCTAGTGTTGCCTGTGGCGTTCTGGCTGCTGCCACCGCTATCATCACAGACTTTGCGTAGGTTTTACTTGTTATTCTACTATCTGGTAGTACTATCAGCACTCGGAAGTACAGGTTATTATCTGCTGCATGCAGCTGAGATAAATCAACTGTATTATCAATCCCAGATTATGCCAACGGTTCCCGATTATATTCGGTTTAGCCTGATGGTTACTTTAGCTATAACTATTGGGGGCTTTTCTTGATAAATAATGTAGTTAACGGACGCCATCGACTAGCAGTATTATTGGCAACTGCCTTCTTGATTCTGTACTTGTACTTGCTATCGGTACGAAGCGGATTGGTCGCTTTTAATGTGCTGGGTATTGTAACACTGCTATTGTGTTTGGTGAAACGATACTATCACCAAGCACTAAGCATAGGAGTGCTTCTGCTAGTGCTCCCATTTCTGAGCTTTTGGTGCTTTCCTACCTTCCACAACAAATACTACAATACCAAAGATGATGTTGGAAGGGTAGAGGAGGTAAGTTCAGCAAATAACTTCTCATTAGTAGGGCGAGTGTATTCTTATAAAGTGGGCTTGCAGATCGCGCAAGCCCATCCTTTTGTAGGAGTAAGCAAAGCGGATATGCAGGATGAGATAGCAACTTATTATAAAGCCGATTTTCCGGATATAGAACCATCAGCCTATCTGTTACCGCACAATCAGTTTCTATACTGCTTGGTGGCTTTTGGCGAGTTCGGTTTACTAATTTTCATCGGGTGCTTTTACTACCCATTATTTTGGTCGCGGACCAAAACGGCACCTTTACTAATCGCTCAATACATAATTATCTCCTTATCCTTTTTAGTAGAATATACCCTTGATCAAAAAAATCAAACAGGCTTATTATTCACTTTGCTATTCCTGTTATTACCACTAAATGGCCTGATGTCTCCGGCCCGTTCAGAAGTAGGCTGGAGACCTAGCTAGCCTAGGAACCATCATACGGAAATGATTGATAAAGAGCCCCTAGCTAATGGCTCCGAAACAGGACGGCTCTAAAATTATTTTAAACCGTAGTTTGAATAAAGCATTAAAATTGTCTAGCTTTGCACTCCCATTACGAAAACGTCATAAGGGCGTTTTCTCTGTGTATTCTTAATTAAATCAAAAACGAATGCCTGGCATCATCGGTAAAAAAATCGGTATGACAAGCCTCTTCACTCCGGACGGGAAAAACATTCCCTGCACGCTCATCGAAGCGGGTCCGTGCGTAGTGACGCAGGTTAAGACTATCGAAAAGGACGGCTACACAGCCGTTCAACTCGGTTACGGCGAGAAAAAAGCCAAGAACACCACCAAAGCATTGGCTGGTCACTTTGCCAAAGCTGGTACTACTCCTAAGAAAAAACTTGTTGAGTTCCGCCTCGACGCAGAGTCTACGTACGCTGCTGGAGCTGAAATCAAAGCTGACCTTTTTGAGGAAGGCGAGTTTGTCGACGTAGTAGGAACCTCAAAAGGTAAGGGCTTCCAAGGTGTTGTGAAGCGTTACAACTTTGCCGGTGTGGGTGGTCAAACCCACGGTCAGCATAACCGTCTTCGTCACCCTGGTTCTATCGGTGCCTGCTCGTGGCCTTCACGTGTATTCAAAGGAATGCGCATGGGTGGTCGTATGGGTGGTGACCGTGTGAAGATCCAGAACTTGAAGGTAATGCGCATCGTAGCCGACAAAAACCTGATTCTGGTTAGCGGCTCGGTTCCCGGCGCCAAGAATTCTTACGTGGTCCTGGAAAAATAACGCGAGATGGAACTGTCAGTATATAACATCAAAGGCGAAGACACAGGCCGCAAGGTTACGTTGTCTGACGCTATCTTCGGTTTAGAGCCGAATGAGCACGTGATGTACCTCGACGTGAAGCAGTACTTGGCTAATCAGCGCCAGGGAACGCACAAGTCGAAGCAGCGTCACGAAGTGCAGGGCACAACCAAGAAGCTCAAGAAGCAAAAAGGTACGGGCGGTGCTCGTGCTGGTAGCATGAAGTCACCTGTATTCATTGGTGGTGGTCGCGTATTTGGCCCCCAGCCCCGTGACTACGGCTTCAAGCTGAACAAAAAGACGAAGCGTGTTGCTCGTTTGTCGGCTCTGAGCACGTTGGCTCAGGAAGGCAAAGTAGCTTTGGTAGAAACTATCACGTTAGATGCCCCCGTACGAAAGATTTTCTTTCGATTCTGACTGGTCTGAAGCTGAACAACGGCAAGAAAACCTTGCTCGTAACCGGTGAAGCCAACAAGAATGTGTTGCTGTCGGCGCGCAACATTCAGAAAGTGACCGTGGCTACTCCAGTCGCTCTGAACACGCACGACCTGCTTAACACGGACACCTTGTTGCTGTCTGAGGACGGGCTGAAGTCGTTGGAACAACTTTATACCCCTGCTGAGTAATGAGCACGTTGAAGAAACCTATCGTGACCGAAAAGGCCACGGCTCTGAACGAAAAAGGTCAGTACGCTTTCGAAGTAGAGCGCACAGCTAATAAGGTTCAGATCAAAAAAGAAATCGAACAGCTGTATGGTGTAACGGTAACGGGCATTAGCACGATCCGCACCAATGGCAAAATGAAGTCTAAATTCCAGAAAGGTGGTGCCGTATCAGGCCGCCGTCCCCACGGAAAGAAGGCTATCGTGACTGTGAAAGAAGGCGATATCATCGACTTCTATAGCGGCATATAAGCAGAGCTTACTCGCAAGCGCATTTTAAGATAAAATGGCACTCAAAAAACTAAGACCAACATCACCGGGTCAACGATTTCGCATCGCCCCGGCCTTCGACGAGATAACCACGTCGACGCCGGAGAAATCGTTGTTGGCACCCATGGAAAAATCCGGTGGCCGAAACAATTCGGGTAAAATGTCTAACCGCTATATCGGTGGTGGACACAAGCAGAAGTATCGTATAATCGATTTCAAGCGTGATAAAGCTGGTGTTCCAGCAACGGTGAAGACGATTGAGTACGATCCGAACCGCACGGCGCGTATTGCTCTGCTCAACTACGCCGATGGCGAGAAGCGTTATATCATCGCTCCTGCTGGCTTAGAGGTAGGAACCACTGTGGTTGCCGGCCCTGGAGTCGCGCCTGAAGTGGGTAATGCTTTAACCTTGCGTGAAATGCCCCTCGGTACTATAGTTCACAACATTGAACTTATGCCTGGTGGTGGCGCTGCTATAGCTCGTTCAGCTGGAACTTATGCTCAGCTAGTCGCCCGTGAAGATAAGTACGCTACTTTGAAATTGCCCTCCGGTGAGATGCGCATGGTACTCGTTACCTGCATGGCTACGGTTGGTACTGTTTCGAATGGCGACCATATGAATGTGCGTCTCGGCAAAGCCGGTCGCAATCGTTGGATGGGCCGTCGTCCACGTGTTCGTGGTGTTGCAATGAACCCAGTCGATCACCCAATGGGTGGTGGCGAAGGTAAATCGTCGGGTGGACACCCACGTAGCCGTAATGGTATTATTGCTAAGGGTCAAAAGACTCGCAACAAGAATAAGTACTCCGAGCAACTCATCGTAAACCGTAAAGGCAAAAAGTAAGCAATGGCACGTTCGCTAAAAAAAGGGCCGTACATTGACTTCCGGCTCGAGAAGAAAGTAACGGCAATGGAAGATTCTGGTAAAAAATCAGTGGTGAAGACCTGGTCGCGCCGCTCGATGATTTCTCCAGACTTCGTAGGCCACACCTTCGCTGTACATAATGGGAACAAGTTTATTCCAGTGTACGTGACTGAAAACATGGTTGGTCACAAGCTCGGTGAGTTCGCACCCACGCGCAACTTCCGCGGCCACGTAGCCAAAAAAGATAAAGGCAAGCGCTAAGATGGAAGCAACAGCTAAACTCCGCAATGTGCCTACCTCGCCTCGCAAGATGCGTTTGGTAGCCGATATGGTCCGCGGTCAGAAAGTGACCCGTGCCTTGGGCTTGCTAAAGTTTGAAGCCAATTCAGGGGCTGAGCGTATAGAGAAGTTGCTTCTCTCCGCTTTGTCGAATTGGCAGCAAAAGAATGAAGACGAGCGCATCGAAGACGCTAATCTATATATCAAAGAGATATTTGTTGATGAAGGTCGCCAGTTGAAGCGTCTACGTCCTGCTCCTCAAGGTCGCGGTCATCGCATCCGCAAGCGCAGCAATCACGTGACGTTGGTCATTGATTCTAAGGTTGAGCCGTTAGGCAGCAAAGCTGCTGTTAAGCAAGCCTCCGAACAAAAGCCGGCTGAAGCGAAAGCTGGTGCTAACCGCACCCGTCGTAGCTCGACTAAGAAAACCACTACTGAAAACACGGCAGAAGCCACTGCATAAGCACTATGGGACAGAAAGTAAATCCGGTTGGCTTCCGCTTAGGTGTCATTAAAGGATGGGACTCGAACTGGTACGGCGGTAAAGACTTCGCCGACAAGCTGGTAGAGGACGAGAAAATCCGCAAATATATCCTCGCTCGTATTCCGAAAGGCGGTATTTCCCGCATCGTGATTGAGCGTACCCTGAAGCGTATCACTATTACGATTAACACGGCTCGTCCAGGTGTGGTAATCGGTAAGGGCGGTCAGGAAGTTGATAAGATCAAAGACGAGCTAAAGCAGATCACCAGCAAAGACGTTCAGATCAACATCTTCGAAATTAAGCGCCCGGAACTTGATGCTAAGCTGGTAGGAGAGAGCATTGCTCAGCAGCTACAGGCTCGTATCTCTTTCCGCCGTGCAATGAAGCAGGCTATTCAGGCTGCAATGCGTGTTGGTGCTGAAGGCATCAAAGTGCAGTGCGGTGGTCGTCTTGGCGGCGCTGAAATTGCTCGCTCGGAGCAGTACAAAGAAGGTCGCACTCCACTGCACACCCTACGCGCTGACATTGACTATGCTTTGTCAGAAGCTCAGACTGTGTATGGTAAGATCGGTATCAAAGTATGGATCATGCGTGGTGAGGTATTTGGCAAGCCCGACTTGTCGCCTAACCAGCAACCTGCTAACCAAGGTACTGATAGCCGTGGCGGTAACGACCGCGGCCCACGTGGTGAGCGTGGTGACCGTGGTGGTGATCGTGGCCCACGACGCGACCGCAACGATCGTGGCGGTGAAGGCCGTGGCGACCGTGGCGGCGACAACCGTGGTGGTCAAAGTGGTGGCCCACGTCGCAACAGCGGTGCTGGTGGGGCTGGGGGGCAAAACCGCGGTGGCGGTGGCGCTCCTCGTCGCTAACCCTTTCTCATTTTTCGAATTTATAATTTTCGATAATCATGTTACAACCGAAAAGGACCAAGTATCGCAAGATGCAAAAGGGTCGCGTGACAGGCTTAGCCTACCGCGGCAGCTCCATTGACTTCGGTTCATTTGCTATCAAGTCGCTGGAAACTGCGTGGATAACGGCTCGCCAAATCGAGGCTGCTCGTATCGCTATGACCCGTGCCATGAAGCGTGAAGGTCAAGTTTGGATCCGCATTTTCCCTGACAAGCCTATTACCAAGAAGCCTGCTGAAGTACGGATGGGTAAAGGTAAAGGCTCACCTGAGTATTGGGTGGCCATTGTACACCCCGGCACTATCATGTTCGAATCGGATGGTGTTCCGCTCGAAGTAGCCCAGGAGTCACTGCGTCTAGCGGCGCAAAAGTTGCCCGTGAAGACCAAGTTTGTTGTTCGTCGCGACTACGTAGAAAACTAGTAAGATGAAAAACGCTGATATCCGTGCTCTCTCAGTAGAAGAGCTGAAGAACCAGATCAAAACCGAACAGACTAGTGGTCAGTCGCTGCGTTTCGCGCACGCTATCTCTCCCCTAGAGAACCCGATTCGCCTGAAGCATAGCCGCAAGAACGTAGCTCGTCTGAAGACTGAGTTGACCCGTCGCGAGAACGAGCAGGCAAACCAAACTGCTAACTAACGATGGCAAGCAACACAGATCAGCAGACTCCCGCTACCCTTGAGCGGAACCTGCGCAAAGAAATCATTGGGCGTGTCTCTAGCTCCAAGATGGATAAGTCCATCACGGTAGTAGTGGAGGAAAAGCAAAAGCACCCCATCTATGGCAAATTTGTGAGCAAGACTACCAAGTTCATGGCTCATGATGAAAACAACGAATGTGGCGAAGGCGATACCGTGCGGATTATGTCCACTCGGCCGCTGAGCAAGAACAAGCGTTGGAGATTAGTAGAAATCGTAGAGCGCGCCAAGTAAGATGATACAACAAGAATCCCGTCTGACCGTCGCTGATAATAGCGGCGCAAAAGAAGTGCTCTGCATCCGTGTCCTCGGCGGCACGGGTAAGAAATATGCTAGCGTAGGCGATAAGATCGTTGTTTCGATCAAGTCGGCTATTCCTTCTGGTAACGCTAAGAAAGGCACTGTATCAAAGGCAGTAGTTGTTCGCACGAAGAAAGAAGTACGTCGCAAAGACGGTTCTTACATTCGTTTCGACGACAACGCTGCAGTACTACTCAACAACAACGATGAGCCCCGCGGTACCCGTATCTTCGGACCTGTAGCTCGCGAGTTGCGTGAGCGCCAGTTTATGAAGATTGTATCACTGGCCCCTGAGGTTCTATAAGCATAGTAGCAAATGGCAACGAAAGCAAAAGACCAAAAGCCCGTGAAATTGCACGTAAAAACTGGCGATACCGTTAAGGTGATTGCTGGTGATGAGCGTGGCAAGACTGGTACTATCAAATCGGTGAACCGCACTTCACAGCGCGTTATCATTGAGGGTTTGAATCTAGTGACGAAGCACAACAAGCCGAGCGCAAAAAACCCCCAGGGTGGTATCACCAAGATCGAAGCTCCCATTCATGTGAGCAACGTGCAGCCCATTGACCCCAAGACGGGTGAGCGGGTACGCAAAAATGCCCCCAGCAAAACGCCTAACCCGGCTTTACGACAATGGCTCGACTCAGAGAAATATATCAGAAAGACGTGGTGCCTGCGCTCCAGGAGAAATTCCAGTTCAAGAGCGTAATGCAGGTGCCACGCATCACTAAAATCTGCATCAACCGCGGTATCGGCGCAGCAGTAGCTGACAAGAAACTGGTTGATAATGGTGTGGATGAGCTAACGACCATTACTGGTCAAAAAGCTGTTCCTACTATCGCTAAGCGTTCGGTATCTAACTTTAAGCTTCGTGAGGGCATGCCCATCGGTGCTAAAGTTACACTGCGTGGCGAGCGCATGTACGAGTTCATGGACCGTCTGTTGACGGTTGCTTTACCTCGTGTACGCGACTTCAAAGGCATCAACGATAAGGGCTTCGATGGCCGTGGTAACTATACCTTGGGTATCAAAGAGCAGATTATCTTCCCAGAAATTTCCATTGACAAGATCAAGTCGATTTCTGGTATGGATATTACCTTCGTTACAACCGCCGAGAACGACGAGCAGAGCTATGAGCTGCTCAAGGCTTTCGGAATGCCCTTCACTAACGCCAAGAAAGAAAACAATGGCTAAGGAATCCGTTAAAGCAAGAGAAAGAAAGCGTATCGCTACAGTTGCTCGTTATGCTGAGAAGCGTAAGGCACTCAAGGCTGCTGGCGATTACGAAGGTCTAGATAAGTTGCCACGCAACGCTTCACCAGTGCGTGTTCACAACCGCGACAAGATCAACGGTCGTCCTCGTGGTTACATGCGTAAGTTCGGCATCAGCCGTGTTACGTTCCGTGAAATGGCACTAGCTGGTAAGATCCCCGGAGTAACTAAGTCGAGCTGGTAGTATGAATATAGCCAGTATGCCTTCTGAAACGGTGTGCTGGCTATTTTTTACTCCGTCTACTAAGTAGACTCAAGAAACCATTGGCCGTGCCCCGATAGCCGAGCCAAGTAGTCTTAACTGAAAATTTCGCTGTTGCTTTCTGCAGCTGCGAAATTTTCTTATCTTTGCGCTCCCTAAAAAGGAGTGTAGCTTTTCTATATCATATGAATACAGATCCAATTGCCGATTATCTGACTCGGGTGCGTAATGCCATCAAGGCAAACCACCGGGTAGTAGAAATACCGGCCAGTAACATCAAAAAGGAAATCACGAAAGTGCTCTACCATAAGGGTTACATTCAAAGCTACCGCTTTGATGACTCGTCGGTACAAGGCACTATCAAGATTGCACTTAAATACAACCCTGCTACCAAGCAGCCAGCTATCACGAAGCTGGAGCGTGTAAGCACGCCTGGTCTGCGCAAGTACGCTCACGTGGAGAATCTGCCACGCGTATTGAGCGGCCTTGGAGTAGCTATCCTATCTACGTCGAAGGGCGTGATGACGGAGAAAGAAGCCAAAAACGAAAACGTGGGCGGCGAGGTGCTGTGCTACGTTTACTAAGCGAGAGGAAACAGAATTATGTCACGCATTGGTAAACTGCCGATCAGCCTGCCCGCTAACGTGCAGATTGATATCAGCAAAGAAAACGAAGTAACCGTTAAGGGCCCGAAAGGAAGCTTGACCACTCCCGTAGACCGCGACATCACCGTTTCTACTGCCGATGGTCAACTCGTAGTAGAACGTCCTACTGAGCAGAAGCGCCATAAGGCTATGCACGGTTTGTATCGCTCGCTTATCAACAACATGGTTGTTGGCGTGAGCGATGGCTATACGGAGCGTTTGGAGTTAGTAGGTGTAGGTTACAAAGCTGCAATGGCTGGTACTACGCTCGAACTGTCTTTAGGTTACTCGCACAATATTTTCTTGGCGCTGCCTAAGGAAGTAACTGCTACTGCTCTTACAGAGAAAGGTAAAAACCCTATCGTTACTCTGACTAGCATCGATAAGCAACTGTTAGGTCAAGTAGCTGCAAAAATTCGTTCGTTGCGTAAAGTCGAGCCCTACAAAGGCAAAGGTGTACGCTTCGTGGGTGAGCAGATTCGTCGCAAGGCTGGTAAAACAGCTTCGAAATAATTTCGCATTATGGCTTTTGATAAAGCAACAAGAAGAAAGCGGATCCAGCGCATCATCCGTACTCGGGTGGCTGGCACGTCCGATCGGCCACGTTTGTCGGTGTTTCGCAGTAATAAAGGCATCTATGCCCAAATTATTGACGATACTATTGGCCAAACGCTGGTATCTGTATCATCTAAGCACGTAACAACGGCTGATGATGCTACCCCAGTAGTTTCTGCTGCTGCAGTAGGCAAAGAAATTGCCTCTCGCGCTCAGGAGAAGGGTATCACCAAAGTAGTGTTCGACCGTTCAGGTTATCTCTACCACGGCCGCGTAAAATCATTGGCAGAAGGAGCCCGCGAAGGCGGCCTCAATTTCTAAATCATCATGGCAGAATTTAACAACAGCAACCGTGGTGGCAATGACCGTGGCGGCAACGATCGTCGCGGTGGTGGCAATGATCGTGGTGGTAACCGGGACCAAGCTCCCCGCGCTGGTGACACAGACCTAAAGGAAAAAGTAGTAGCCATCAACCGAGTAGCCAAAGTGGTAAAAGGTGGTCGTCGCTTTAGCTTCTCTGCAATCGTAGTTGTAGGTGACGGCAACGGTACTGTAGGTTTCGGCCTAGGTAAGGCTAACGAGGTAACTGATGCAATTGCAAAAGGTATCGATGATGCTAAGAAGAACTTGGTAAAAGTGCCTCTCTATAAGCATACAGTTCCTCACGTGATGGAAGGTAAGTATTCGGGTGGCTTCGTTCTAGTACAGCCAGCAGCAGCTGGTACCGGCGTAATTGCAGGTGGTGCTATGCGTGCTGTATTCGAAAGCGCTGGTATCAAAGATGTATTAGCTAAGTCGAAAGGCTCGTCTAACCCCCACAACGTGGTAAAGGCTACCTTCGATGCTCTTTTGAAGATGCGTGACCCCATGCAGATTGCGCAGCAGCGCGGCATCACTCTCCAACAAGTTTTTAACGGCTAGACGAGATGGCGCAGATAAAAATCAAATTGGTAAAAAGCGTGATTGACCGCCCTGAGCGTCAAAAGCGTACGGTTCAGGCCTTGGGTCTGGGTAAAATCGGTAGCACCTCGGAGAAAGAAAACAACCCCCAGATTGCTGGTATGGTGGCCGCCGTGCAGCATTTGATCGAAGTAACCGAACTTTAAGAAGTAACTTAACATGAATCTCAGCAATCTAAAACCTGCCGTAGGCGCAACGCGCAATGAAAAGCGCATTGGTCGCGGTACGGGTTCGGGCCGCGGTGGTACATCTACCCGTGGTCACAAAGGGCAGAAGTCACGTTCGGGCTACTCTAAGAAGTCAGGCTTCGAAGGTGGTCAGATGCCCTTGCAGCGTCGTGTGCCTAAGTTTGGTTTCACGAACATCAATCGTGTAGAGTATAAGGGTATCAACCTTGATGCTCTTCAGAGCCTGACGGACAAAGGCAGCACAACCACTATGGATGTTGCTTACTTTGTATCTAATGGCCTTGTTTCTAAGAATGCCAAAATCAAAATTCTCGGCCGAGGTGAAATCACTCAAGCTGTAGAAGTGCATGCGCATGCTTTCTCTAAATCTGCTGTTGAGGCGATTGAAAAAGCAGGTGGCAAAGCAGTGACTTTATAAAGCCTGACTGGCAATGAAGAAGTTTATCGAGACGATAAAGAACATTTTTGCGATTGAGGATCTGCGTATGCGGATTCTCAATACGCTTTTTTTCATTGCTATCTACCGGCTCGGTTCCTTTGTTGTGCTGCCTGGGGTAGATGCTACCAGATTAAAGCAGGGAGCTGAAGGTCTCTTCGGAATCCTTGATACCCTGTTAGGTGGAGCATTCAGTAATGCTTCCATCTTCGCACTTGGTATCATGCCTTATATCTCGGCTTCTATTGTACTGCAATTGCTAACCATAGCAGTTCCTTATTTTCAAAAGCTGCAAAAGGAAGGGGAATCAGGTCGTAAGAAGATCAATCAATACACCCGTATTCTGACCATTCCAATTGTGATGGCTCAGTCGATTGGCTTCATTGCAACTATCACCCCTGAGGCTATCATTTCTCCTGGTACGTTTTTTACAATCTCCACCATGATAATTATCACGGCTGGAACTTTGTTCTGCATGTGGCTCGGAGAAAAGATTACTGATAAAGGCATTGGTAATGGTATTTCTATGATCATTATGATCGGAATCGTTTCCCGATTCCCAGGAGCCATTATTGGTGAAGCTGCTGCCAAAGGAATGCGTGGATCGCTGATCTTCTTAATTGAGATGGTAGTGCTCTTCTTGGTTGTAATGGCGGTGATTGTGTTGACGCAAGCGGTTCGTCGTATCCCAGTACAGTACGCAAAGCAGGTAGGTGGAACCACACAGCTTAACGCTCAGCGCCAATTCATTCCCTTGAAGGTGAATGCTGCTGGTGTAATGCCAATCATCTTTGCTCAGTCATTGATGTTCGTTCCAGCTATAGTTGCTTCTATTTGGCAAAACGATAGTGATACAGCCAGCTATATTGGAGTTAAGTTTTCAGACTATACATCTTGGCAGTATAACCTTGTTTTCGCTACTCTGATTATTGTCTTTACTTACTTTTACACTGCTATCAGCGTAAATCCTAATCAGATTGCTGATGATTTGAAACGTAGTGGTGGCTTTGTTCCCGGAGTGAAGCCTGGTCGTGACACATCCGAGCATATGGATGAGATTCTGACTCGGATTACTTTACCTGGCGCAATTGCATTGGCTCTGATTGCAATCTTTCCCGCTTTAGCTTTGTTGGCCGGCGTAACTCGTCCTTTCTCTGCTTTCTACGGTGGTACCTCATTAATCATCATGGTAGGCGTTGTATTAGACACGCTTAACCAGGTGGAAAGTTACTTACTCATGCGTCATTATGATGGTATGATGAAGACAGGTAAGTTGAGAGGTAGATCGCAAAATGTAGCGATGGCTTCTTAAGTCATGATCGTTTACAAGACTGAAGAAGAAATAGAACTTATTCGGGCTAGTGCGAAAGTTTTAGCCCAAGCTCACGGAGAAGTCGCGAGCCTTATCAAAGAAGGCGTAACCACCCGCGAGCTGGATAAGCGTGCGGAGGAGTTTATTCGAGACAATGGAGGGCAACCTTCTTTTAAAGGATATAACGACTTTCCTTTTAGCCTTTGCATATCACCTAACTCTGTCGTAGTCCATGGGTTTCCCAGTGATTACACGCTGAAAGGCGGTGATATTGTTTCGATTGACTGTGGTGTATTCCTCAATGGTTATCACAGTGACAGCGCTTACACTTACCCAATCGGGGAGGTTGAACCTGAGGTTATAGACTTATTAGCTCATACTAAACAGTCTTTGTATCTCGGTATCGAGCAAGCGGTGGCCGGCAACCGGATGGGTGATGTTGGCTATGCGATTCAAAGCTTTGTTGAAAAGCAAGGCTATGGAGTCGTTAGAGAGTTAGTTGGTCATGGCTTGGGTAAGAAGCTACACGAGCGACCCGAAGTACCTAACTACGGTAAACGTGGTTCAGGTCTTAAGTTGCAAACGGGGTTAGTTATTGCGATAGAACCCATGGTTAACTTAGGTGTTAAGCACATTGTCCAGGAGAAAGATGGTTGGACCATCCGCACCAAAGACAAGAAGCCTTCAGCACATTTTGAGCATACAGTAGTTGTTAGAAAAGACAAGGCGGAAATTTTAACCTCCTTTGAGTACATAGAAAAAGCCTTACAGTAGCCTTATGGCCAAACAATCCTCCATTGAGCAGGACGGAGTAATTCTAGAAGCACTCTCTAATGCGATGTTTCGTGTAGAGTTGGAAAACGGCCACCAACTGGTGGCCCACATTTCTGGGAAGATGCGTATGCACTACATTAAAATTCTGCCTGGAGATAAGGTGAAACTAGAAATGTCACCCTACGATCTGTCGAAGGGACGCATTGTTTACCGTTACAAATAATTTACTGACGACATGAAAGTCAAAGCATCGGTCAAGAAGCGCAGCGTTGACTGTAAGGTAATTCGCCGCAAAGGCAAACTTTACGTCATTAACAAAAAGAACCCACGCTATAAGCAGCGTCAAGGTTAAACCATTCGTTTTAAAGAAGCATATGGCTCGTATTGCAGGGGTTGATATCCCGGACAACAAGCGTGGCGAAATCGCCCTCACGTACATTTTCGGCATTGGCCGTTCTTTAGCTCAGAAGATTCTTGGTCAAGCTGGTATCTCTGTAGACAAGAAGGTTAAGGATTGGACGGAGGCTGAAGCCAGCGAAATCCGTGCTATCATCGCCGCCCAGCACAAGACTGAGGGTGTTTTACGCTCAGAAGTGCAGCTTAACATCAAGCGCCTGATGGACATTGGCAGCTACCGTGGGCTGCGTCACCGCAAGGGACTACCTGTCCGTGGACAGCGTACCAAGAACAACTCGCGCACTCGTAAGGGTAAGCGTAAGACTGTTGCCAACAAGAAGAAGGCTACTAAATAACCAGTAGCGGAAATCGGTGCTTGCTTAGCATATTGAGCGGGCATCAACACCTTCCGCGTTTTTGCGATAACTAAATGGCACAAAAGAGAAAAGACAAAGCCAAGAAGCGCGTTGTCGTTGTTGAGCAAGTAGGCCAGATTCATATCAAGGCTTCCTTCAACAACATCATCATTTCCATCACCAACAATAATGGTCAGGTTATCTCCTGGGCTTCTGCTGGTAAGATGGGCTTCCGTGGCTCGAAGAAGAATACTCCATACGCTGCTCAGATGGCAGCTACGGATTGCGGTAAAGTTGCCCATGACTTGGGCATGCGCAAAGCTGAAGTATTTGTAAAAGGACCAGGCTCAGGTCGTGAGTCGGCTATCCGTACCCTCCAGAATGTGGGCATTGAGGTAACTACCATCCGCGACGTAACACCGCTGCCCCACAACGGCTGCCGTCCGCCTAAGCGTCGTCGCGTCTGATATACTGAACAGGCAAAGCGTAGACTTAGTGTCTGCGGATTTGCCCCCTGGTGTCGGGTTTCCGATGCGTATGCACCTGCTGCAACGCGTCTGCGAGGCTCGACATTCGCGGTTCAACCCCTGCAAAACTCAACATCCTCGAAATGGCACGTTATACCGGTCCTAAAACCAAGATTGCCCGTCGCTTCGCTGAGCCGATTTTCGGTCCGAGCAAGGCACTCAACAAAAAGAATTACCCCCCCGGCCAGCATGGTCGTGGTCGTCGCAAGAAACAGTCGGAATATGCTATCCAGTTGATGGAGAAGCAGAAGGTAAAGTACATGTACGGTGTACTTGAGAAGCAATTCGAAAACCTGTTCCATAAAGCTGCAGCACTTCCAGGTATTACTGGTGATAACCTGCTGGCTCTGTTAGAGTCACGTCTTGATAATACGGTTTATCGCTTAGGAGTAGCTCCTACTCGTCGTGCTGCTCGTCAATTGGTATTGCACAAGCATATCACTGTAAACGGTGAGGTAGTCAACATTGCGTCGTACAAACTGCGTCCTGGTGACATTATTGGCGTTCGTGAGAAGTCAAAGTCGCTGGAAACAATTACTACCAGCCTGAGTGCTCGTAATGCTCGCGCTTTCTCGTGGTTGGAGTGGGACGGCAAGGAAATGGTGGGCAAGTTCACCAATGCCCCCTCACGTGAGTTGATTCCTGAGAAGATCCAGGAGCAGCTGATCGTCGAGCTGTACTCGAAGTAATCGCCTTTTGGCAATCTTCGTTTTTCCCTTGTTGTATTTTTAAAGCCCCACTTATGTCAATCTTAGCTTTTCAAATGCCGGAGAAAGTTGTGATGGAGAAATCCGATGACTTTTACGGAACGTTTGAATTCAAACCGCTGGAGAAAGGCTACGGCGTCACGATCGGCAATGCTTTGCGCCGTATCCTGCTGTCGTCGCTAGAGGGCTATGCCGTTACATCGGTTCGCACGCCCAGCGTGCTGCACGAGTTCATGACCATTGAAGGTGTGATTGAGGACATGTCCGAAATCATTCTAAACCTAAAGATGGTTCGCTTCAAAAAGGTAAGCGACGCTATTGAGGACAAAATCACCGTCCGCATCAAAGGTCAGGAAACATTCACGGCCGGCGATATCAATAAGTTCACCAATGGCTTCCAAGTTCTGAACCCGGAGTTAGTTATCTGCCACGTAGATACTAATACCGAACTGGAGTTTGAACTAGCCGTGCAGAAAGGTCGGGGCTATGTACCCGCCGAAGAGAATAAGCCTACCGATCAGGTATTCGGGCAAATTGCTATCGATGCCATCTTCACACCTATTAAGAACGTGAAGTATAGTATTGAGAACACCCGCGTAGAGCAGAAGACTGACTATGAGAAGCTTCTCATTGAGATTCAGACTGATGGCTCTATTCACCCAGAGGAAGCACTGAAAGGTGCTGCTAATATCCTGATTCAGCATTTCATGCTGTTCTCCGACAATACAATGACCTTCGAAACGGCTAAGGCTGAAGAAGAGGAAACTGTAGACGAGGAGACACTGCACATGCGCAAAGTTCTGAAGACGCCATTGGCGGATATGGACCTGTCAGTGCGTGCTTACAACTGCCTCAAGGCTGCCGACATCAAAACGCTCGGTGACTTGGTACAGTTGGATATGAGTGACATGATGAAGTTCCGCAACTTCGGTAAGAAGTCGCTGACGGAGTTGGAGAATCTTGTTGAAGAAAAAGGTCTAAACTTCGGTATGGACCTGAGCAAGTACAAGCTCGACGAAGACTAGTATTCAGACATGATGGCTGAATTGTTGATGGCTCTATGCCTAAGCAGTTCAGCCATTATTTTTAATTTTTTTCAGTGTGCCCGAGGTTGGGCGGTTCTAATGAGGTGGCTGCTAAAAGCGAGCCGCCCGCCGTGGTCGCCCAACGCAAGCACATACACCCCGCATACTCAAAATAACAAAATGAGACACGGTAAAACCCTCAACCACCTAGGCCGCACGGCTGCGCATCGTAACTCGATGCTGTCTAACATGGCTTCTTCGCTGATCATGTATAAGCGTGTATCAACGACGGTAGCTAAAGCCAAAGCTTTGCGCAAGTTTGTAGAGCCTCTGCTGACTAAGGCGAAGAGCGATACTACGCACGCTCGTCGTATGGTATTCGCGACTCTACAGAACAAGGAGTCACTAAAAGAGTTGTTTGGCGACGTAGCAGCCAAAATTGCTAACCGTCCTGGCGGCTACACTCGCATTATTAAGCTCAGCGAAAACCGTTTGGGTGACAATGCTGAGTTGTGCATCATCGAGTTGGTTGATTACAACGAGACGTTGCTGGAAGCTAAAAATGCTGGCGAAGCCAAGACGACAACTCGTCGCTCACGCGGCCGCAAGAAGTCGGCTACGGCCGGTGAAGGCGGTTCTTCGGCTGAAGTAGTATCTGAGCCTACAGCCGCTGCTCCGGTAGTAGCTACTGCTGCTCCTGAAGACACGCCTACGACGACCGTGAAGGAAGACGAGACGCGTGATGAAGCGAAAGCCAAAGACGAAGAAGCTGCTTCATAGTCTTAAGATAACTAAGTGAAAAAGGGCGTACCATTTGGTATGCCCTTTTTTCGTTTGGGGGTTCTGGGGGGCAAATATTAGCTTATGACGTATAGGCCGCTTTCCTCTACGGCTAATTCCTTACCTTGCCAGCACCTTTTAGCAGTTCCAAACTCTAACTTAGCTTTAAGCAAAGCGGCTTTTCGCTTCATTTTCAACCTTTATTATTTCATCATGAGCATTATCTCCGCCATTCACGCCCGGCAGATTTTTGATTCACGCGGCAATCCTACAGTTGAAGTAGATGTGACGACAGACAACGGGGTAGTAGGTCGTGCGGCCGTTCCGTCAGGGGCTTCCACTGGTAAGCATGAGGCTGTGGAGCTACGCGACGATGATAAGTCGATGTACATGGGCAAGGGAGTGCTCAAAGCCGTGGAGAACGTCAATAGCACGATAGCTGAAGAGCTGATTGGCTTCTCGGTGTATGAGCAAGGCTTGCTCGACCGGATTATGCTGGAACTGGATGGTACGCCCAATAAGGCTAATCTCGGTGCTAACGCTATCCTGGGTGTGTCGCTGGCAATTGCTCGCGCGGCGGCTCAGGAAGCAGGCATGCCGCTTTACCGCTACGTGGGCGGGGTAGGCGCCTCAACGCTGCCAGTGCCCATGATGAACATCTTGAATGGCGGCTCCCACGCCGATAACTCTATCGACTTCCAGGAGTTCATGATTATGCCCGTAGGAGCCGAGTCATTCTCGGAAGGCTTGCGCTGGGGCACTGAGATATTTCACCACTTGAAAAATGTGTTGAAGAAGCAGGGCCTGAGCACCAACGTGGGTGACGAAGGTGGCTTTGCTCCGAACATAAAGTCCAACGAGGACGCTATCAAGGTGGTGTTGCAAGCTATTGAAACGGCTGGATACCGTCCAGGCGAGGACGTGATGATTGCCATGGACGCAGCCAGCTCAGAGTTCTACGAGAATGGTATGTACCATTTTAAGAAAAGCTCCGGCGATAAGCTGACTTCATCCGAGATGGCCAACTACTGGGCTGACTGGGTTAACAAGTATCCTATCCTGAGCATCGAAGATGGTATGGATGAGGATGACTGGGCCGGTTGGAAGCAGCACACGGAAAGTCTGGGGGGCAAAATTCAGCTCGTAGGCGACGACTTGTTTGTTACTAATGTAGACCGTTTGCAGCGCGGTATTGATGAAAACATTGCCAATGCGATTCTGATTAAGGTAAACCAGATTGGTACGCTTACGGAGACAATTGCTGCCATTAACCTTGGCCGTCGCAATGGGTATAAGAGCGTAATGTCGCACCGCTCGGGTGAAACTGAAGACAATACTATTGCTGACTTGGCAGTAGCTCTGAACACGGGCCAGATCAAAACGGGCTCCGCGTCGCGCTCCGACCGGATGGCCAAGTACAATCAGTTGCTTCGTATCGAGGAGGAATTAGGTGAAATAGCCTACTATCCTGGCCGCAAAATGTAGTTATTCAGATTGCGCTAATTCTTTCCTGATTAGCTAATACCAGCAAAACGGCACCATAGCTCCATAGGCTGTGGTGCCGTTTTTAGTATATTTGAGCCTATGAGCTTTTCCGTTTTTCTTGCTTCCGCAGCGCGCGTTGTACGCAGCTTTTACTTTCTGACTGGGGTAAGCTTCTTAGTGTGGATGTTCGTTTTCGACGCCAACGACCTGCTTAAGCAGTATGATATGTATAAAAAATGGCGTGAGCTGCAAACGGAGAAGGAGTACTACCTGACCAACATTGAGACGGTGAAGAAGGAGCGAGCGGAACTGCTCAGCAGTCCAGAGCTATTGGAGAAGTTTGCTCGTGAGCGGTATATTATGAAGCGTCCCGGTGAGGATGTGTTCATATTAGTACCGCAGGAAGAGGAATAATGCAGACGCCGATTATGGACAACTGCCACCCGCAAATGCGTCCTTGGCGCCTAGGGGGCAAATTAGTAGTATTAGCGCTACTGCTGCTACTGAGCCTGCCGGCAGCCGCTCAATCCTCTCAAATTCAGGTAGCCAGAGAGTTTCTGATTGCAGTGCTGCGCGGCGACAACTCCGCGGCATATAAGCTTCTGGCACCTGAAGTGAGTAATACTGTCTCAAAGAAGCAGTTTCGGGCAGCGGTGCGGCCCTTGTATGAGCAGGGGCGAGAGCTAGGTCGCCCAATCGCATTGTATAAGCTGGGCTTACGGCTAGGCGAAGAGGCACAACCTCGCTACTTCTATGCTTTCTCGTTCAAAAGCGACACGCTGCAGCCCACGCCGCGCGTCATGCTCGACGTTACATTTCGGGATACTACGGCCATGCGTATTCTGAGCTTTGGTATGATTCCGGCCCCGCAGAGCAAGCGCAAGTAGGGCTACTCGATTTTCTTGCCCGTCATGGCCTGCTTAATGGAGATGTTCATTACGCGCTCGGCAAAAGGGCTGGTGAGGCCTTCCAGCTCATCTACGGCTTTTAGAATTGTGTCCTTATCCTGGGTAGTAAGGGCGTCTTTCAGATTCTGAACCGAGGCGGCGGTCAGCGTGATTTCGTCTTCGGTTAAGTACTGAGAGTTCTTATCGACAAAGCGTTCCACCTGATAAATCATCTGCTCGGCTACGGTGCGCGCTTCGATTACCATGCGCGCAGTCACATCCTCACGTGCGTGGGTGAGGGAGTCCATGAGCATCTTTTCTACCTGCTCATCGGTGAGGCCGTACTGAGGCTTTATTTCGACAGCCTGATGGGTATTTGAGCGAAGCTCCAGAGCCTCTACTTTCAGAATGCCGTCGGCATTCAGAATAAAGTTAACGTCGACTTTGGGCAAACCCGCGGGCATAGCCGGGATGCCGCGAAGATCAAACTCGGCCAGCTTACGATTTTCCTTTACTAAGTCGCGCTCACCCTGGTACACAGAAATTTTCAGATTCACTTGCCCATCGACGCTGGTCGTGTACTGGCGCCCAGCTTTGGTCGGAATCTTGGAGTTTCGGGGGATGATGGGGTCCATGAGCCCGCCCAAGGTTTCGATACCCAGCGTGAGTGGTGTCACATCGAGCAGCAGAACATCCCGACGATTGCCACCCAATATGTCGGCCTGAATAGCAGCTCCCAGGGCTACCACTTCGTCGGGGTTGAGTGAGCTGTTGGCCGGTTGCTGGAAGAATTCGGACACCGTATCATATACCAAGGGCACCCGCGTCGAGCCTCCTACCAACAGTACCGCGTCGAGGGCGCTGGGGGGCAATTTTGCGTCCGTTAGGGCCTGCTGGCAGGCGTTGATGGTACGAGCCACCAAGGGACGTATCAGCTCATTAAACTCCGCTTTGGTAAGATGCACCTGACCCACACCCGGTAGATCGGCCGTGAATTCGTCGTGTTGGCTTAAGTGCTTTTTGGCTTGTTCGGCGGTTAGCCGGAGCTGTTGCTGAAGCTGCCCATCGGTGGCAGTAGCGAGCTGATCAGATAAGTTGTGCTGCTGAATCCAATGCTCACTTACCAGGCGGTCGAAGTCGTCGCCGCCAAGGTACGTGTCGCCGTTGGTGCTGAGTACCTCGAATATTCCCTGCTGAATGCGCAGAATGCTGATGTCGAAGGTGCCGCCGCCGAGGTCGTACACGGCGACGGTTTTCTCCTCATCGGGCGATAAGCCAATGCCGTAGGCCAGCGCAGCGGCGGTGGGTTCATTCACGATGCGTAGCACTTCCAAACCAGCTAAGCGGCCGGCGTCGCGGGTGGCCTGGCGCTGCGAGTCGTTGAAGTAAGCCGGGACCGTGATTACAGCCTTATTAACGGGCGTTTTGAGCGCGTGCTCCGCGCGGGCCCGCAGCTCTTTCAGAATCTCAGCGGAGAGCTCGATAGGGGAATAAAAATGCCCCCCAACGCGGATTTTGACTAAGCCTTCCGAGTTATCATCAATGATTTTATAGCCCAGCTGTCCGGCGTGCTCCCCCAGGTCGCGGTACGATTTGCCCAGCAGACGCTTTACGGAGTAAATCGTGTTCTGCGGATCGGTGAGGAGATATTGCTTGGCGTCGGTGCCAACGATGGGATCATCATCGGCAGGGAAGTGAACTACGCTGGGCACAATGGTGCCGCGGCCCTGATCGTTGATGGCCACCGGCTGCCGGCCTTCGGGGTGAATGTAGGCCACTAAGCTGTTCGTGGTGCCCAGATCAATGCCAACGATGATTTCTTCCTGCTGAATACTCCCGGTAGAGAGGTTTATTGCGACTTTAGCCATGAATGCGAAGGACAACGCGCCGAAGCGGTAGATGAGCAAAGCGAATTTGCAGCTAGCAACTAACTAGAACCGCTTTGGAGCAACAAAAGTAGATAAGAAATGTGGGCAGCCTTTGTTTACGCCTTCAGCGAAGAAGTGATAGTAAGATTGAGAAGGAAATAAAATCCTTTCATGAAAACGGCCGCGCAACCCCAAACGGCTGAAATATGCGCTCTACATCGTCCAGACATTGTTTTTTACGGTAAGCCGCTTAACTTGTATAGAGTTACAGAGTGAGGCTGACCCATGAAAAGAGCTGGCTCGACGGTGGCATCCGAAGGTCGGAAAAACGTCTGATGATCGGCTAGTCAGGTAGGGATGAAAGGCCTTAAGGGAATCAAAAAGGCCTTCGGGATGTTAAAACAACTCCTAATACTCTTAAATAAATAGCTATATCTTAAGGCTTTGCGTATAATAGCCTTTGTGTGAAGAAGGTAAGCTCTGCTTAGCTAAGTTACTCATCCTAAAGAACCAAGCAGATGGAAAAGACCAGTGTAGTACATCGTCAGCGTTTGAAGCGCCGTGCCCGTCGGGTAGTAAGGCGCATGCTGCCCTTTATGGCTTCGCTGTTTATGGCCACCCCGCTGGCCACGCCCATCAAAAGCACTATGGCTAATGCGAAGGGCGTAGAGGTTAAAATGCCGACGGAAAAGGAAATGGAAGCTGCCTTTTTCGATCAGCGCATGCACGATCTTTACCGCGACCTGAACGTGGAGCAGCAGGGCTTACGCTTTGAAGTGTTTGAGAAAGCCATGACCGGCTACCTCAATCTTCGGAATGAAGACAAGCTCGGTGATAAGCAGCTTCTAACGGTTGTTGACTTCGAAATGCCTTCTACCGAGAAGCGGTTGTGGGTACTGGATCTTGATAAGAAAGAAGTAAAGTTTAACACGCTTGTGGCTCATGGTCGCAACTCGGGCGAAAACCTGACCAGCACTTTCTCCAATGAGAACGAGTCGAACATGAGCAGCCTGGGCTTTTATGTAACTCAGGACGAGTATATCGGCAAGCATGGCCGCTCACTCAAGCTGGAGGGCGTAGATGAAGGCTACAACAACAATGCTCTGGCCCGCTCCGTCGTAATGCACGGCGCCGATTACGTGAGTGAGGAGTTTGTTCGTCAGTATGGTCGTTTGGGCCGCAGCCTTGGTTGCCCAGCTTTGCCCATGGACCAATACGCTCAGATTATTGATGAGGTAGGCGGCAAAACCTGCTTGTTCCTCAATGGTCCGGATGAGAACTACTCTTCTAAATACCTAAACCACGATGTGGCCTTATCCGCTCTGGTTAGTGCCAACCAAATGATATAAGGCTAGTCGCTCGATAAAAAAGCCCCCAGAATTAGTTCTGGGGGGCTTTTTTGTGCTGCATGTTGCGTCAGAGACTAGAGATGCACGCCAAACTTGCGGCCAACCGTTTCCAGATCCTGCACTACAGTTTCGAGTAAAGGAATGCCCCCCAGCAGGCGTTCCGCAGCCATTTCGCGCTCCGGGTCGCCGGGAATAAGGACTTGCTGTCCGTCCACGGCACGGGCCTGGCGGAAAGTGGAAATCCAGTTATCCATATGCGCTTTGAATTCCGTAGCCGGGCGGAAAGCATCGACGCGCATGGCTCCAAAAAAATGGCCGATGCCCTGGCCCACCGGGTCGGCGGGCGGCTGGAGAAAGGCAACAAAAGGCGGCACCCACGGTCCATAGTTAGCGCCCGACAGCACCGCCGAGAAAATATCGACCACACTGCCTAAGCAGTAGCCTTTGTGCGACCCGGTTTCGCCGCCCAGCGGCAATAAAGCGCCGCCGTCTTTCAGCTCATTCGGGTTAGTAGAAGATTGCCCCTGCGCATCCTGAATCCAGCCGGTAGGCGCAGGCTGCTGCTTACGCTGCAAAATCTCAAGCTTACCATTAGCGGCCGTCGTGGTGGCAAAGTCAGCCACAAAATCGGGCTGCTCGCCGGCCGGGATGGCCACGGCAATGGGATTGGTGCCCAAAAGCCGATCGAGCGAGTGAGTAGGCGCTACCAAAGGGCTGGCATTGGTCATGGCAATCCCAATCATATCGTGGGCCAGCGATTTCATGGCATGGTAGCCCGCAATACCAAAGTGGTTGGAGTTTTTCACCGAAACCCAGCCTGTGCCCGCAATACGCGCTTTTTCCAAAGCCACCTGCATCGCCTTGGGTGCCACCACCAAGCCTAGGCCACCATCGCCATCTACTACAGCCGTGCTGGGCGTTTCATACACTACACCCACCCGCGGTGTCGGATTGATACGACCTGCTTCCCAAAGACGCACGTAGCCAATAAGCCGCGCCACGCCATGCGAGTCGATACCGCGTAGGTCGGCTGCCAGCAGCGCTTCCGTGGCCGTAGTAGCGTCGGCTTCGGGGCAGCCAATACTGCGAAAGACGGCCTCGGTAAACGTGAACAGGTGATTATAGGAAAAGATCATAGCAGGAAAATAGCAGCAAGCTCTGCCGTGTAGTCAGGAATTAAACAGGAAACTGCGAAGCTGTAGGCGCAGAATAGGGGAGAGGGCGGCTGGGGGGCAAATTTCGCCTATCAACCCAAATAGAGTGCTGGCGCTGAATTGCTTGGACTTAGGCGCTCAGAATCTCTGCCAGTAAACCTTCCTTCAGGGCATAAGTTGAGGCCCTTATGTTGGAATCGGTGAGTTGGTAGGTTGTCAGGATGAAATCAACCAGCACGCAGGCCACCACAATCATATCGGCGCGCATGGGCGTCATGCCGGGCATAACCAGGCGCTGGGCATGGGTGGTGGTGAGCAGCAGGTCGTAGCTTTGATAGAAGCTCTGAAGCGTAATTTCGGTAACGGGCGGCGGCATTTCGGGGCGAAACTCGTTGCGCTGAGCTGCCTGCAAATCCCCCAGCGTATCAAATGTGCCGGAAGCGCCCACCAAGCCAACCGGGCGGAACTGATGCACGGCCGCTGTCAGCGGCGCGAGCTGCTCGGCCAGATAAGCCTGCTCAGCGCGTACATCATCGGCCGTGAGCGGATCGTGCTTGAAAAACAAGTCAAGCAGCCGCTGCGCCCCGATTTCAAAGCTTTGTTTCCAGAAAATGGTGTCCTCGTTGGCAATAATGAACTCGACGCTCCCGCCGCCAATATCTACCAGCAGGTGCGGCGTGTGGCCGAGCGCCACGGCTTGCCGCATGCCTTTGCAGATCAGCTCCGCTTCCCGGTCACCCGGAATAATATCGACTTTTATGCCTGTCTGCTCGAAAATATCCTCGGTCAGCTCCACGCCGTTGCGGGCGCTGCGCACGGCGCTGGTAGCAGTAGCATGTACATCCGTAACCTGATGCAGCTCTATTTCCTCCTGAAAAGCCGTCAGCGTGTGCAACGCCCGCGCATACGCCTCCGGCGCGATTTCGCCGCTGCTGATACCGCCTTCGCCCAGTTTTACGCCCACTTTGGTACGCAGCAGTATGGTGGCCTCGGCATCGGAGCCCGTGGGGGGCATTTCTACGATGAGCAGGTGAAACGTGTTGGTGCCCATGTCAATCAGGGCCAGACGCGGCGTTTTGGTCATTGTCATGGGGTATGAATTCAGTGAAAGGCCCACCTTCCGCAAAGTGTGAGCTTAGGAGCTAAACCGGCAAAATGTGCCGAGCGGCAGCTTGCGCTGGCCTTGGTCGTGCAGATAAATCTCGCCGATTTCGCGGGTACCTCGAATAGCCGGAAAAATATCGGCCACCAGATTATCCAGAATAAGCGCCGAGAAGCCCAGCGAGTACAAGTTGATCAGAAAAAAATGATCCTGCGGGTCTAGCAGCTCTTTGCAGAGCTTAAGTAGCTCGTTCAGCTCATCTTCCAGTTGCCACTTCTCTCCATTCGGGCCACGGCCGTAGGCGGGCGGATCGAGGATGAGGCCCTGGTATTTGCTGCCGCGCTTTACTTCGCGCCGTACATACTTCATGGCATCTTCCACCAGCCAGCGCACGCCATCGAGCTGACTGGCTTCCATGTTGTCGCGGGCCCAGAAGTTTACTTGCTTCACCGAGTCGAGGTGAGTGACATCGGCGCCGGCGGCCCGGGCAGCCAGGGTGGCCGCGCCGGTATAGGCAAAAAGGTTAAGTACCCGTGGCTGCGCGGCCTTGCGCTGTTTGGTTTGCTCAAAAATGAAGCGCCAGTTAGGGTCCTGCTCCGGAAACAGGCCCACGTGCTTAAAGGCCGACAAGCCCAGGCGAAAGCGCAAATGCAGGTCGCCTTGGTCATAATTAATGACCCATTGCTCGGGCATACCGGGCTTCAGCTGCCACTGCCCGCGCTCCTGGCTGCCTTTTTCGCGGCGAAACGTGGCGTGGGCGCGTTCCCATTCGCTGGGGGGCAAATGCTGGTCCCAGATGGCCTGGGGCTCGGGTCGGGCCAGCACGTAGCGCCCGAAGCGTTCGAGCTTTTCGAAGTTGCCCGCGTCGAGCAGTTCATAATCGGGCCAGGTGCCGGTAGTGAGGAAGGAATACATAAGGCGTCGTGAAGCTGCCGCTGGGCAGGCAGCCAAAGGTAAGGCAGTCGCGTAAGCTTTGTGTTGATCGTGTTATTTTAGGAGCTGCGGCTACAGTATAGCGTTTACTCTGAACCTCTATTACGTTGCCTACTATGACTACTTCGCAAGCTAACGTGAATGAAACCGCGCGCATTGTTGACCAGCTTCAACGTGCCTTCGATGGATATGCCTGGTCGGGCCCGTCGTTGCTGACTACTCTGCAGGGCTTGAATGCTACGCAAGCAGCAACTCGGCTACTGCCTCAGGCGCACTGTATTTGGGAAATCGTATTGCACCTAACAGCCTGGATAGAAACGGTGCAGCAGCGCACACAGCAAGATAAACTGATAGAACTATCAGCGGCTGCCGATTGGCCTCCCATTCCATCCAGCGCTGATGAGGCCACGTGGCAACAAGCGCTAACTGGTTTGCGCCAAGCTCATACCCACTTGATCAACACGGTAACTCAATTAACCGATACCGACCTTGAGCGGCAGCTAGGCGGGTCCCGCGACCATGAGCAGGGTGGTGGAGTGAGCTACTATGTAACACTCCACTATGTAACACTCCACGGGCTCGTACAGCATAATTTGTATCATGCTGGTCAGATTGCCTTATTACGAAAGGGACTTGTTCCGTAATACCAGTTGATAACCCAGAAGTAGAGTTTACCACCCATAAATGCGACCTTTGCCCTATGACACTTCGTTTCTTTAAATACCAGGGCACCGGCAACGACTTTGTGATGGTGGATGACCGTGAGCGGCAGTTTGATGAGAGCAATCATCAGCTGGTGCGGCGCCTCTGTGACCGGCGGCTTGGAATTGGAGCCGATGGCCTGATTCTGCTGCGTCTGCACCCCGACTACGATTTCGAGATGGTGTATTTCAATGCTGACGGGTATCTGGGTTCGATGTGTGGCAATGGCGGGCGCTGTACAGTAGCTTTCGCCCACCACTTAGGAGTTATTGAAAATGAAACCCGCTTCATTGCCGCAGACGGTGCGCACGAAGCACACATAGAAACTGATGGTACCGTAAACCTGCGCATGCAGGATGTGCTGGGCCAGCAGGAGATAAGTGAAGACGGCGTCTTTCTGAATACGGGCTCGCCCCATATTGTGCGGTTTCTGGATCCAAGCCGTTTGGCCGAGCTAAATGTGGTGAGTGAGGGCCGGGCCATTCGCTACAACGAGCGGTTTCGGGAACGCGGCACGAACGTAAACTTTGCAGAAATGCCCCCCACACCCGATTTGCCTTGGCAGGTGCGTACCTACGAGCGGGGCGTGGAAGACGAAACCCTTTCCTGTGGAACCGGCGTGACAGCCGTTGCGCTGGCTGCGTCCCGGCGCGGAGCCGTGAGCCCCGTGAACTTGCGTACCCCCGGCGGCGACCTACGGGTAGCATTCGAAGCGCTGCCTGATGGCTCCTTCACCAATATTTACCTCAGCGGTCCGGCCCTACGCGTATTTGAGGGCAGCATAGATGTATAGTCGCCAGATATTTTGCCCCAGTCGATTGGTAACGGCTGCTGAGCTTATCGATTTTAGGTCAATGGCATCTACCCCGATTTTTCTGCGCGCCCTTGAGGATTCCGATCTGGAGTTTCTGTACGCATTGGAGAATGACCGCGATATATGGGGGGTGTCAGATACCATGGCGCCCGTGTCGCGCTATGCGTTGCGTGATTACTTAGCTCATGCCGCCGCCGATTTCTACGAAGTGCGCCAGCTACGGCTAGTTATCTGCGCTCAGACGGATGGGCGAGCCGTGGGCATCCTCGATATATTCGACTTTCAGCCGTTACACCTGCGGGCTGGGCTGGGCATTACGGTGCTGAGCACTGAAAGGCGGCGTGGTTTTGCTTTGGCCGCACTAGCCGCAGGTTTAGATTACGCTCGTCTCACCTTGCGCCTGCATCAACTATATTGTACAGTAGCGGCTACCAACCAAGCCAGTTTGCGTCTGTTCCAGAAAGCTGGTTTTCGGCGGGTTGGCGTTCGGAAGGATTGGCTACGGACTGCTGGTGGGTGGGATGATGCTGTTGAGCTTCAAAAGGTATTATAATAACTACTGTATAAGGCAATTAGTAGCGGGTTAAGTACTTACAGATTTTATAACCAAGTAGGATAAGAACTAGTGTTGAGGTTGTTTTTTGCTAATTAAAATAGCATTAAAGTAGAGGTATCCTTTTTAGCAAATAGCCGTATAGATCAAGTGTTGTAGCACCGGAGAATTATACTGTTGAGTTAGCGCTTCCGGTTTACCACGATACTTTCTAGCCATTTGTCTATGCCGATTCCTACCTCGGCGGGAACGCCTACGCGCGCTTCAGCCTCAGTGTCAACCCAAACTCCTGCTTCTTCCCAAACGATTACCCATACTCCTTCCTCTTACACCTTACCAGATCTGGTTTGCTTTGCGCACCTGCATTGGGATTTTGTATGGCAGCGTCCTCAGCATTTACTGTCGCGTTTTGCGCAGTACGGCCGGGTTTTCTATGTAGAAGAGCCATTTGTGCACGGCGATGACGCGTCTCTTGAAGCACACTTCGAAATAAAAGAGCGTCAGAATGGAGTGAAAGTGCTGGTAGCTCACCTGCCAGCCGGCCTTAGTGAGGAAGCTACTGATCAGGCTCAAGCGAAGCTGCTGACGCAGTATTTTGCTGAAAATAGCATCGATCAGTTCGTGTCGTGGTATTATACCCCGATGGCGTTGAGTAAGTCACGTCATTTGCAGGCGGCCCTCACCGTGTACGACTGCATGGACGAGTTGGCAAACTTCAAATTTGCCCCCCGCGGCTTCGTGAGTTGGAGCAGGAGCTTTTTGAGCGCGCCAGCCTAGTATTCACCGGAGGTCAAAGCCTGTACGAGGCCAAAAGCCTGCAGCACGCTGATGCGCACGCCTTCCCGAGCAGCATTGATAAAGCCCATTTTGGCCAAGCCCGTGAAGCCGGCGTTGACCCTGCAGATCAGGCCATAATTGCACATCCTCGTGTCGGGTTCTTTGGCGTAGTCGATGAGCGCCTGGATATTGAGTTGCTAGGCCAACTTGCTGAGGCGCATCCGGAGTGGCAGTTTGTCATTATCGGGCCGGTGGTGAAGATTGAGCAGGCCGCGCTGCCGCGTACTTCCAACATCCATTATCTGGGGGGCAAAGACTATAAGGAACTCCCTATGTATTTGCGGGGTTGGGATGTAGCTACGTTGCTTTTCGCTGATAATGAGAGCACAAAATTTATTTCGCCTACCAAAACGCCCGAATACCTAGCTGCGGGCAAACCGGTTGTCAGCACGCCTATTCGGGATGTAGTGCGGCCTTACGGAGAGTTGAACCTGGTACAGATCGCGGCGGCTGCCGACGAATTTGGACAAGCAATCGGGCGAGCATTAAAGCAAAAAGACGATGCCGAGTGGCTCGCTCGCACGGATGAGTATCTGGCAACCATTTCTTGGGACCGTACCTGGCAGGATATGGTAAACCTGATGCAGCAGCGCCTCGCCGACAAGAAATAATTAGGACAAAACCGAATAAACGGTGGTCCTCGTAACTGATTAAACTTTAAATAGCCTCACCGCCCCTTATTCCTCACCAAAACACAAACTTAGCTATGTTCGATTATCTGATCGTTGGGGCCGGCTTCGCTGGCAGCGTACTAGCCGAACGGCTCGCTACCCGCTCTAACAAAAAAGTTTTGATTATTGATAAGCGCAACCACATTGCTGGTAACGCCTACGATCATTACAATGAGGACGGGGTGCTGGTGCACAAATATGGCCCCCACATCTTCCACACCAACTCCAAAGACGTATTCGAATACCTCTCCAATTTCACCGATTGGCGTCCGTATGAGCACCGCGTATTAGCCTCCGTCGATGGGCAGATGGTGCCCATGCCTATTAACCTGGACACCATTAATAAGCTGTATGGCCTTAGCCTGAATAGCTTTGAAGTAGAGCAGTTTCTGGAGTCGTTAGCCGAAACCATTCCGGTTATCAAAACGTCGGAAGACGTGGTAGTAAGCAAGGTTGGCCGCGAGCTGTATGAGAAGTTCTTCAAGAACTACACGCGCAAGCAGTGGGGCATGGACCCTTCGGAGCTGGATAAGTCGGTGACCTCGCGCGTGCCTACCCGCACCAACCGCGACGACCGCTACTTCACCGATACCTACCAGGCGATGCCTCTGCACGGCTACACCCGGATGTTTGATAAGATGCTTGATCACCCGAACATCAAGGTGATGCTCAACACGGATTATCACGAAATTATCGACTTTGTGCCCTTCAAAGAAATCATCTTTACGGGTCCGGTTGATGAGTATTTCGACTTCAAGTTTGGTAAGCTGCCTTATCGCTCCTTGGAGTTCAAGCACGAGACGCTGAACATAGAGAAGTTCTTGGCTGCGCCGGTAGTTAATTATCCTAACGAGCACCTGTACACGCGCATTACCGAGTTCAAGGCTCTCACCGGCCAGCAGCACCCCAAGACCAGCGTAGTGTATGAGTACCCGAAAGCTGAGGGAGACCCTTACTACCCAATTCCGCGCCTCGAAAACGCCGAATTATACAATAAGTACAAGAAGCTGGCCGACGAAACCCCCAATGTTCACTTTGTAGGTCGCTTGGCTACTTATAAGTACTACAACATGGACCAGGTGGTAGCGCAGGCGCTCACCTTGTATAAAAAGCTGACCGAGAAAACGGAAGAAGCTCAAAAAGTGAAAAAACCAGCCATTTCTGGCTCAACTTCGTTAGTAGAAAAACTGGTTTCCCGCGCTCCGGCGAAGGAGTAGCGTTTTTAGTACAAACGGCTGTCAGACGTCTGTCACCCTGCGTGGGCAACGAGTGGTTTATAAGTCAAAAAAGCCCCCGGCTCCTGACTTTTAACCTCCTCGCTCCGTGCAGGGTGACAGAGCTGTTTTCGGATGGTGCCAACTCAACAATTGTGTTGCAGGTGTAGGCAGCCATAAACCGATAGAAGGATGGAAAAAGTAGACATGTGGGGGGCGTTGAGTGCACCATACGACGAATTGGCGACGGATATTCCGACCAGCTTGTGAGTAGTGGTCACCGCACCCGAATGGAAGACTTGGACCAATTCGCTGAGTTAGGAATTAGTAAGCTGCGCTATCCCATACTCTGGGAGCAGGTAGCCCCGGAAAGTCTGGATAATCCGGACTGGACCTGGACCGACGAGCGCATGGCTCGTCTGCGTGAGCTGGGCATCGACCCTATCGTTACCTTACTACACCACGGCAGCGGCCCGCGCTACACGGCCCTGCACGAGGATAGCTTTGCGCCTGGCTTGGCGCGCTTTGCTCGTATGGTGGCCGAGCGCTATCCGTGGATAAAGCACTATACGCCCGTAAACGAGCCCCTGACCACGGCCCGCTTCAGTGGCCTCTACGGCATCTGGTATCCGCATGCTTTCGATGATCACACCTTCGTCCGGATTCAGCTGAATCATATTAGGGGCGTGAGAGATGCGATGAAAGCTATTCGGGAGGTAAATCCGGAGGCTCAACTCGTACAGACCGAGGATCTGGGCAAAACGCATTGCACCCCGGGCCTGGCCTGGCAAGCCGAATTCGAGAACAACCGGCGCTGGCTCACGTTCGACCTGCTCTGCGGCTACATTGATCGGCACCATCCCTTCTGGGGCTACCTGCGTGAGAATGGCGCGTCGGAGGCCGAACTGCTGGAACTTGCCAACGACCCGTTTCCGCCCGATATCTTGGGCATCAACTACTACATCACCAGTGAGCGGTTCCTGGACGAGAACCATCATCACTTTGACGAGCACCACTTGCGCCGCCGCCACGGCCGCACCGATTATGTAGATGTAGAAGCCGTACGGGTGCGCTTGGTAGAGTTGGCCGGCCCTCACGACCTTTTGCTGGAGGCCTGGGAGCGGTATCATTTACCCATTGCCATCACGGAGGTTCACCTCGACTGTACCCGCGAAGAGCAGATGCGCTGGCTGCAATATGCCTGGGACGCGGCCAATCAGCTGAAGGAAGAAGGCATCGACATGCGCGCCATCACCGTATGGTCCTTATTGGGCGCCTACGATTGGAACTCGCTGCTCACCCAGGAGGGCGCATTTTACGAAAGCGGCGTTTTTGATTTGCGGGGGGCACACCTCGCCCCACGGCGCTGTTCAAAATGGTGAAGGGCCTTGCTACGGAAGGCCACTATGATCATCCGCTACTACAATCTAAAGGCTGGTGGGAGCGCGAGGAGCGCTTTATCTATCACCATCATTGCCCTGTCGCTAAAGCATCTTGACCTATGAAAGTACTTGATATGAACGATCTGACCGCAGACTTGCAGAAGCCGGCGGTTCAACCCTTACTTATTACGGGCGCCCACGGAACGCTGGGCCGAGCTTTTCAGCGCGTTTGCGCCATTCGGGGCATCGAAACGGTGTCCTTGGGTCGTGAAGAGATGGATATCACCGATCCGATTTCGGTGGAAAAAGCAATAGCTCAGCACAACCCGTGGGCGGTCGTAAATACGGCAGGCTACGTGCGCGTTGATGAAGCTGAAGCCGACTTTGAGCGGTGCTACCGCGAAAACACGACTGGACCAGCCATTGTAGCCGCCGCCTGTGCCTACCGCGAAATCCCCTTCCTAACGTTTTCCTCTGACCTCGTATTCGACGGTAATAAGTCGGCTGCCTATGTAGAAACGGATACTCCAAGCCCACTAAATGTGTATGGCAACAGCAAGCGCCTCGCCGAGCGTGATGTGCTGGCTTGCATGCCAAATGCATTGGTGGTGCGTACCAGTGCCTTTTTTAGCCCCTGGGATGAGTACAACTTCGTATACTTTGCCTTGCGGGCGGGGCATCACAAGCAAGCTTTCGAGGCTGCCGATGATGTCTTGATTTCACCTACTTATGTTCCGGATCTGGTAAATGAGTCGCTAAACCTGCTCATTGACGAGGAGAAAGGCGTGTGGCACTTAGCTAATCAGGGTTCCTATACCTGGGCCGATCTGGCGCGTCTGGCCGCCGACATGGCTAATCTGGATACCTCCTTTGTGGTGCCCCGCTCTATGCAGGCGTTTGGCCTGGCTGCGGCGCGACCGATGTATAGCGTTCTGAGCAGCGAGCAGGGCAATATGATGTCCTCAGTGGAAGAGCGGCTGGGGCGGTGCGTATCCGAAATGATGCATAATATCAGTAACTTATCTGAGGAGCCTATTGCCGTAGCGTCCTGATATTTTTAGCAATTGAGAAGTCTAAAATATTTCAATTAAACAACTAATTCATAAATACTTAACTGTCTTATTGGGTTATTGGCAAAGTCAGATTACGCCAAATTCTGGTTCAGTAGCTGATCTGCTAGCTGGTTAGCTTGCCAATGTTTTAAACCCATATATGATGATAAAGTCTTTACGCAATTTGTGTATTGCGGCAACTCTGAGTAGCCTGTTCGGTGCCTGCCAGAAATATGAAGGCCCTACGCTGGCAGAGGGTCTGGTGGTAGAAATGCGAACAGAGAAACCAGTGCCATATGCCTGGATAGAAGTGTATGCCCAAGCAGGTAGTGGCCTGCATTCGGGTTATAGCTCTTTCGCAGAACCACATCAAGCAGATGCTAATGGCCGCTTCAGTTTCAGCTTTGATGCGGACAAGGAAACTACATACATTTTGAAAGCATACTCCGATAAGGGGCATCGTTCGCACTGGGGTAGAGAACCGTATATAGAAAATGGGCATAATAATAAAGGGTTGCAGATTCCAGTAGCGGCTCCAGCTTGGGTTAAGATTCGAGTAGCACAGCAGCCTGATCGCCTACCTGATGCTATTACAGTGTCTGGCCCTTGGTTCGATCAAGGGTATATTTCGACTCTTGATCTGCGTAAAACTGATTATGGTAAGGTGAGCTATCACACGATTGACTCCAGTATGCCAAATGATAATATGTGGGTACATTGGGAAGTAAACTTTGGTGGACAGCTTACTCCTTACCGGCAGACTTTCTCTGTCCAGCCCTTTGATACAGCTGAAGTGGTTGTTCGCTATTAATGTGATACTACCAGGCTGAGATGTTGAAAAAGCCCCCCAGAACCTGACAACTTTTCTATCCCGAAAACCCCGCACACTCTTTGAGGTGACGGGGTTTCGCCGTTTTGGAGGCTGGGGGGCATTTTGGCCGGTACTTTCCCAAAAACGCCGTAAATTTGGAGTGCGCCTTGGCGTTTTAAGCTAAATAATATCAGCATGTTTGATTTCCTAGGGAAAACCGTCGCCAAGATTTTCGGCTCCAAATCGGAGCGGGACTTGAAGGAGATTATCCCATACGTGGCGCTTATCAACGCCGAATCTGCCAAACTGGCATCGCTCTCCGACGACCAGCTGCGCGAGCAGACCCAGGAAGTCCGCGCCCGTATCGATGCTCATCTAAAGGCTACCGACGACCAGATAGCCAGCCTGCATCAGCGCATCACTGACCAGCCTAACCTCGATATTACGCAGAAAGAGCAGCTCTTCGAGCAGATCGACGCGCTCGAAAAGCAGCGTAACAAGGAGCTGGAAGTGGTACTGCTGCAAGTGCTGCCCGCCTCTTTTGCCATCGTGAAAGAAACGGCGCGCCGCTACAAAGAAAACGGCCAGTTAGCGGTTACTGCCACCGACTACGACCGTGAGTACGCCTCGCGCAAAGGCAACGTCACCATTCAGGGCGACCAGGCCGTGTGGGCCAACAAGTGGATTGCCGGTGGCGCCGAAATCACCTGGGACATGGTGCATTACGATGTACAGCTGATTGGCGGCGTGGTGCTGCACCAAGGCAAGATTTCCGAGATGGCCACTGGTGAGGGTAAAACACTTGTTTCGACTCTACCAGCTTTCCTCAATGCCCTGGCTAAGCGCGGTGTTCACCTGGTAACGGTGAACGACTACCTGGCCAAGCGTGACTCGGAGTGGAATGCGCCGCTCTTCGAGTTCCACGGCATCACCGTCGACTGCATCGACAAGCACCAGCCCAACACCGATGCGCGCCGCCGCGCTTACGCCGCCGACATTACTTACGGCACCAACAACGAGTTTGGCTTCGACTACCTGCGCGACAACATGGCGCGCGAAACCGAGGAGCTAGTGCAGCGCAAGCATCACTACGCCATGGTCGACGAAGTTGACTCCGTACTGATTGACGATGCCCGGACGCCGCTGATTATCTCCGGCCCCGTACCCCGCGGCGACGTGCACGAATTCTACCAGTTGAAGCCCCGCATTCAGATGCTGGTGGATGCTCAGAAAAAGATAGTGCAGGACTATTTGGTGCAGGCTCGTAAGCTCATCAAGGAAGGCAAAGACGGGGCGGAAGCTGGTGGTAAGGACGGTGAGGGTGGCCTGATGCTGTTCCGCGCTTACCGCGGTCTGCCCAAGAGCAAGCCGCTGATCAAGTTCTTGTCGGAGACGGGCATGCGCGCCGTGCTGCAGAAGACGGAGAACTTCTATCTGGCTGATAATTCGCGGCAGATGCCCAAAGCCGATGAGCCGCTGTACTTCACCATCGACGAGAAAAATAACCAGATTGAGCTAACCGAAAAAGGCATTGACCTGATTACGGCCCAAGGCGAAGATCCGCAGTTATTCATCATGCCCGATATCGGGATGGAAATCGCGGCCATCGAGAACAGCAAGACCATTGGCGACGAGGACAAGCTGCACCAGAAGGAAAAGCTGATGCAGGACTACCAGGAGAAGTCGGAGCGGGTGCACACCGTAAACCAGCTGCTAAAGGCCTACACGCTGTTTGAGCGCGACGACCAGTATATCCTGACCGACGACGGCAAGGTGAAAATCGTGGATGAGCAGACCGGCCGCGTGATGGAAGGCCGCCGCTACTCCGACGGCTTGCACCAAGCTATTGAAGCTAAGGAAAATGTGCGCGTAGAAGACGCTACGCAGACCTACGCTACGGTTACGCTTCAGAACTACTTCCGCATGTACCACAAGCTGGCTGGCATGACCGGCACGGCCGAAACGGAAGCGGGTGAATTCTGGCAGATCTACAAGCTCGACGTGGTTGTTATTCCGACCAACCGTCAGATTTCGCGCAAAGACGAGCACGACAAGGTGTACAAAACCGTGCGCGAGAAGTACAACGCCGTAGCCGAAGAAATCCAGACCTTGGTACAAGCTGGCCGCCCCGTGCTGGTAGGTACTACGTCGGTGGAAATTTCGGAGCTGGTAAGCCGCATGCTGAAGCTGCGCGGCATTCAGCACCAGGTGTTGAACGCCAAGCAAAACCAGCGCGAGGCTGAGATTGTAGCTGGAGCCGGTTTCCCCGGCACAGTGACTATTGCCACCAACATGGCAGGTCGTGGTACCGACATTAAGCTAAAAGAAACTTCGCGTGAATCGGGTGGTCTGGCCATCATTGGTACGGAACGCCACGAAAGCCGCCGCGTAGACAGGCAGCTGCGTGGTCGGGCCGGTCGTCAGGGCGATCCAGGTTCTTCGCAATTCTTCGTGTCGTTGGAAGACAACCTGATGCGCTTGTTCGGCTCGGACCGCATTGCCAAGCTCATGGACCGCATGGGTCTGGAGGAAGGCGAAGTGATTCAGCATTCCATGATTACGAGCAGCATTGAGCGCGCTCAGAAGAAAGTGGAAGAGAACAACTTCGGCACGCGGAAGCGCCTGCTGGAGTACGACGACGTGATGAACGCCCAGCGCGAAGTAGTGTACAAGCGCCGCCGCAACGCCCTGTTTGGGGAGCGTCTGGAACTGGATATCTGGAACATGATTTACGACGTCTGCGACGACATCGTGAACGTGCACAAGATCAGCAACGACTTCGAAGACTTCAAGCTGGCTGTTATTCGGGTGTTTGGCTATGATACCCACCTGACCGCTCAAGACCTGACCAGCCAGCAGGCGCCCGCTTTGGCGCAGAAGCTGTACGATGAGGCGCTAGGCTATTACCAGAGCAAGAATGACCACATCGCGGCCAATACTTTGCCGCTGGTCAATGATCTGATCAGTCAGAACGCACCCTTCGAGAATATCGCCATTCCGTTTACCGATGGCCGCAAGCAGATTACGGTAGTTACCAACCTGCGTCGCAATCAAGCTACCGGCGGCCACGAAACGATTCGGGGCATGGAGAAAATCGTGGTTCTCTCTACCATCGATACGGCCTGGACGCAGCATTTGCGTCAGATGGATGACCTGAAGCAAGTGGTGCAAAACGCGGTGTACGAGCAGAAAGACCCGCTGTTGGTGTACAAGTTTGAGTCGTTTGAGCTGTTCAAGCAGATGATTGGCAAAGTGAACGAGGAAACGGTTTCCTTCCTTTTCCGCGCCGACATCCCAATGCAGCAGGAAAACGGCCACACCCAGGAGCCCGAGTTCTTTGTGGAGGCCGATTTGCCCCCCGCACCGAAAGCTCCCAAGCTGAAAGCGCAGAAAGAGGTTTCGTCCGTTTCGCTGGGTGCCGGACCGGAAGACTTAGGCCCCGAGTCAGCGCCGGTGCTGGAAAAGCAACAACCCGTGCGTGCGCACAAAGTGGCTAACCGCAACGAAAAAGTAAGCGTGCAGTACATGGACGGCCGCATCGTACGCGACGTGAAGTACAAAACCGTAGAGGACGATTTGCTGAACAACCGCTGCGTATTGGTTGACTAACAGCAGCCCCGCGGTTTGCAATTGAAGTAAGTGGCAGGTGGCTTTTCAGGAAGCTGCCTGCCACTTGTTCTTTGGCAATGTTTCTGTGTAGGCCAGGCATCGGAAGCCCTGATCATTAGCTTGCTAGAGCAAACAATAGTGACTGTGCGAATCCGATTTAGCGCTACCTTACCTTTGCCTTCCTGTTGATTCGGTTTATGAGCCTTCCTATTACCCAGCTTGCCGCCTCCATTGATCATACTTTATTGCGCCCCGATGCCACGCCCGATGAAATAGCCCAGTTGTGCGCCGAGGCAGTGCAGTTCAAATTCGCAACGGTCTGTGTGCCGCCATGCTACGTGCGTTTTGCCGCCGAGCAGCTGCGGGGGCAATTCCGGTGTGTACTGTGGTCGGCTTTCCGCTGGGGTATCAAATCACTAAAGTCAAGTTTTTTGAGGCCCATCAGGCGCTAAATGATGGAGCTACGGAGATTGATATGGTTATCAATATCGGTGCCTTCAAGTCGGGGCGGGTAGAGGAAGTAGAGGACGAAATTGGCCAGTTGGTAGAGCTGTGTCACTTCAAAAACGCAATTTTGAAAGTGATTATCGAAACGGCTCTGCTTACGGAAGAAGAAATAATAACCGCCTGCCGGATCTGCGCGGCCGTGGGGGCCGATTTTGTGAAAACCTCGACTGGTTTTGCTGCCCGCGGGGCTTCCGTGGCCGATATTACATTGATGCGTGACCATTTGCCCCCAGAGTCCGCATAAAAGCTGCCGGGGGCATTCGGACTCGGGTGGCGGCGCTAGCTTTGCTGGCTGCTGGTGCCCACCGGATAGGCTCCTCCAATAGTCTGGTTCTGTTAAAAGAAGATGAAATTCCTGCTGCGTAACGTGTTTTTATTTTCCGCCTTACTTTCACTGGCGTCATGTGCGGCCTCAGGAGTAGGTAAGACCTCTACCCCTGATACTACCCGAAGGCGCGAGTCGGCTCCGGCCGAAGACCTGAGCCGCTACCGGCCCGTGTTTACGTCGCCGGCATCCACTACTCAGCCAGTTGGTCCGAAGCCCGCCGTGACGCCGACAAATCACGTGAACAGCCAGATTGACCAGCGACTCCGCGATCAGGCCGTCACGAACATGAACGTAAAATATGCTCAGGGCTACCGCATTCTGGCTTACGTAGGCTTGGAGCGCGACCAGGCCATGGCAATCCGCCGCGCCGTAATCAGTCGCTACCCTGAGGAAACGGACTACATAACATTCAAGCAGCCAACGTATCGTCTGCTTATTGGTGATTATCTAACGCGTCTGGAAGCCGAGCAAGCCATGCTGCGTATCAAGCCGCTGGCTCCGAAAGCCCAACTGCAGCCGGCACAAGTGGTGCTGAACAAAACCCGTTTTTAGTCTGCCGAGGCTACCCCTCAGTTTGTCCGCTAAGCGCTAGCACGCATCCATCGACAAAAGTCGAATTACCTGCTCCCAGAAACACTACATCTTTCCTATGAGCCAGAGCCTTATTTCCCGTATCCGAGAGCTAGCTGCCGCCACTGCTGCCGAAACTGTTGCTTTGCGCGAGCATCTGCACGCGCATCCGGAGCTTTCTTTTCAGGAAGTAAACACGGCCGCTTTTGTGACGGCAGCGCTGAAAAAGCTTGGCCTGGCTCCGCAGCCCTTGGCAAATACGGGTGTGGTAGCGCTTATCGAAGGCAAAAACCCTGGTAGCCGCACCGTAGCCCTGCGCGCCGACATGGATGCGCTGCCTATTCAGGAAACCAACGACGTGCCATACCGCTCCACCAATCCGGGCGTGATGCATGCCTGCGGCCACGATGTGCACACCTCTTCTTTGCTGGGAACTGCCCGTATTCTAACCCAGTTGCGCACTGAATTTGAGGGAACGGTGAAGCTGATTTTTCAGCCTGGCGAGGAAATACTGCCTGGTGGTGCATCGCTCATGATAAAGGAAGGCGTGCTGGAAAACCCAACTCCGGCCAGCGTATTTGGGCAGCACGTGTTTCCCATGCTGCCGGCGGGTATGGTTGGGCTGCGGCCCGGACGCTACATGGCCAGCACCGACGAGCTGTACATGACCGTGCGCGGCAAAGGTGGTCATGGCGCTATGCCTGAGCAAAATATTGATCCGGTACTAGTTACTGCCCATATTATTGTCGCGGCCCAACAGATTGTGAGCCGCCGCGCCAATCCTAAACTGCCCTCGGTGCTGTCATTCGGTAAAGTCATTGCCAATGGAGCTACCAACGTGATTCCCAATGAAGTGTACGTGGAAGGTACTTTCCGTACTCTGAATGAAGAATGGCGCAATGACGCTCACGTTCATCTGCGTAAGCTGGTGGAAGGGATTGCCGAATCGATGGGGGCCACCTGTGAACTGGAGATTCGCCGGGGCTATCCTTACCTCGAAAATGAACCCCAGCTGACCGCCCGCACCCGCGCCGCGGCTGAGGAGTATCTGGGCGCCGAAAACGTAGTTGAGCTGGACCAATGGATGGCAGCGGAGGATTTTGCCTACTTCTCCCAGCAAGCTGATGCCTGTTTCTACCGCCTCGGCACCAGCGCTCCCGACGGTCGTCACAGATCCTCCGTACATACGCCCACCTTCGACATCGACCCTAAGGCCCTCGAAACGGGTCCTGGCCTTATGGCCTGGCTTACCTTGCACGAGCTGGGTATCACTGCTCACTCTGTTGCTGCCGACACTTCGGTTACTATCAATGCGTAAAGGTTCCTTCGAAAAAATGCCCCCCAGCGCCTGGGGGGCATTTTTGGTTGTTCTATTGGCTGGGCTGCTGAGCGGATCCGTTGTACATGGTCAAAGCCGGCGGGTGGTAAATGGCCTGGGCTTGGCGCCTTCACTGCAAGCTGAATACGCCTTGTCCGGCGACGATTACGTGTTTACAGGAACCAACACGCCATTCTCCACGGGTGGCTTCGATGGCCTTGACCTAGATCGGGCGGGGCTTAATGCGGGTTATGAGCGTTTTTGGGACACCCGCTGGAGCGGGGGTGCAACGTTAGGACTAAGCGCCTACAGTGTTAACCGTAACGGGGGTGAAGTTTCACCCCTTGAAGTTGATATAGCCCCGGAGCTGTTTTTGCGGCATTGGAACACCCTAGGCAGCTTCAATTTTCGTCAGCGGTTGGGCGTCGAATACCTGATTGCGGGAGGTGAGGGCAATGAAAGCCGGGCCCGCACAAGGCTTCGCTTCGATCTTGATCGGCTGCTTCCGGTGGGCCGGGTGGTGTTGCGGCCGCGCCTTTCGTATGAGGCATTTGCCTACCTGCGCTTCCAGCGCGACGAAAACGAGCCCAAAGAGCGCACGATTGACTTCACGGCGCTGCGGGCCGAAGTCGGGTTGCGCCTATCTGACCACTTCGACTTTACGCCTTGGTTTGCTTACCAAAGCGCCTATAGCAATGTGCTCCAACAAACCGACATCGACGGCAACGTCGTGATTCCGGGCGGCCGCCGCAACTTTGTGACTCCTGTGCTGGGGCTGGATCTGCGCTACACTATTTTCAAGGGCAAGCAGGTATTTGACCGTCGTCAGCTACCAACACAGCATTAGTACTAACTGTGTATTTCTGGCTTTGGTAAAAGTGGTTTGGGGGGCTTTTTTTCAATGCAGGCCCAAGCTAAACCACAAGAAATTATATTTTAGGTGACATTAAGTCATCATGCTGCTTGAGCACAATAGTGTATATGAGTTACAGAAAGGCAGATTATGTTCCGGGTTATAGAGTGTTCTAATCCGCTAGCATAATAGAATAAGACTTTTTGGCAGAAGTAATTCGCTAAAATTGATTGGTACAGAATTTATAGAATGGGAGTGTCGCCGCTTCAAAACGGCCTTCATTCTGACTTCTAAAAACATCTGTTATCATGGCTACCATTCTGTATAACAACCGTCCTGCTACTCGTCCTGCCCGCGCTTTCAACACTGTATTAAGTGAACTTTTGCGCGACACGCTGCCAACCGCTACTGAGCCCGTTAAATCCTTCATCCCTCAGGCCGACATCCTTGAGTCGGAGGCTGGGTTTGAGTTGCACTTAGCCCTGCCCGGCGTAGCGAAAGAAGCTGTACAAATTGATTTTCAGGAGGGCAAACTCGTTGTCAGCGGTGAGCGCAAAGCGCCTGAAGCCGTTGAAGCTAAAGAGGGTGAACCGCAAAATGCCCCCCGGTTCCGCCGCGTCGAAACCAATTTCGGTAGCTTCACCCGCACCTTCCGCCTCCCCGACACAGTGGATGTAACGGCCATCGAAGCCGAAATGGCGGATGGTATCCTGCGTGTTCGTTTGCCTTTTGACGGTAAGAAAGTGACCAAGCACCACATTGAGGTGCGTTAAGAATATGATTTAAAAAAAGGCTCCGTATTTGGAGCCTTTTTTTAAATCTCTCCTGTTGTACATATAAGCAACCTCGCTACGTTAGGTTGCATCTTATAGTCGAAGCGAGGATCGTATTTGAACCTTGCCTTTTTTGCTTTAAATTCAACTTCTTCTCATATCCAATCCTCGTTTCTTACCCATGCAAGCAAAACAAATGATGCTCGGCCTGCTCGGTTCTGCCATTCTGGGCGGGGGCGTGGCCGTGGGCGGGTATAAGCTATTAGAGCCTACCAACTCCAACGCACCGCAGGTAGTAGCCGCCGATCCGAATGTGCGCTATACCAGTGAGTTGCGCAACAGTGACTATGTAGTGCCGGAAGGTCTGAACTTTGTGGCGGCCGCCTCATCGGTGACGCCGGCCGTGGTGCACGTCATGACGGAGTACGCTCCCAAAATGCGCAGCAACGCCGGTTCTCAGCGCATGGACCCGCTATTGCGTCAGTTCTTTGGTGAGGATTTCGATCAATACCACCAGTCGCCGCAAGCGGGTCCTCAGATGGGCTCGGGCTCGGGTGTTATTATCGCGGCCAATGGCTATATCGTCACCAATAACCACGTGATTGATAAGGCCGATAAGATTGAAGTGGTACTAGACGATAAGCGCAAGTACAAGGCTGAGCTGGTGGGCACCGACCCGACCACCGACCTTGCTCTCCTGAAAGTGCAGGCCGACAATCTGCCCTTCGTGCGCTACGGCAACTCCGACAATGTGAAAGTAGGAGAGTGGGTGCTGGCTATCGGTAACCCTTTCAACCTGAACTCGACCGTTACGGCTGGTATTATTTCCGCTAAAGGCCGCAACATTGGTATTCTGCAGCGTGAAGACCGCATGGGCCTGGAGTCGTTCCTGCAGACTGACGCGGTTGTAAACCGTGGTAACTCGGGTGGCGCCTTAGTCAATTTGAATGGCGATTTGGTCGGTATTAACTCGGCCATTGCTTCTCAAAGCGGCAATTTTGAAGGCTACTCTTTCGCCGTGCCCAGCAGCATTGTGAGCAAAGTAGTAGATGATCTGCTGAAGTATAAAGTAGTGCAGCGGGCCTTGCTCGGCGTCCAGATTCGGGAAGTAGATGCCCGGTTGGCTTCCGAGAAAAAGCTGAAGAACCTGAACGGCGTGTACGTGGAGGAGCTGAGCGAAAACAGCGCTGCTGAGGCTGCCGGCCTGGAAAAAGGTGACGTGATTACCGAAATCAACGGCGCCAAGGTGAACACTTCATCGCAGCTGCAGGAGCAGGTAGCCCGCTACCGCCCCGGCGACAAGATTAAAGTAGCTTTCCTGCGTGGTGGCAACGAGCGTACCGCTACTACTACGCTTCGCAACGCCACCGGCACCACGGATGTGGTGCGGGCCGAGGTAGCCAAGGCTGTGAAGTACGAAGGCGCGACGCTGGAGCCTGTTAGCAGCCAGGAGTTGAGCAAGCTCGGCATTGAAGGCGGCGCTAAGATCAAAGGCATCCGCGACAGCAACTTCCGCCAGACGGGTATTGCCGATGGCTTCATCATCACGCGCATCGACAAGAATAAGGTTGCCAAGCCCCAGGATGTGCAGCGCTATTTAGAGATTGCCAAAAACGGTGATGGTGCCTTGGTTGAAGGGATTTACCCTGATGGCCGCAAAGCATACTACCCCATTGGTCAGGCTGAATAAGCGAGTTGGATAGAACCCAAAAAAGCCCCCAGAAAACTGGGGGCTTTTTTGTTAGTTTTGTTTCTCTTACTACCCACCCCTTCCCAGCGTCTATTTCCCTTTTCATTATGAAACAAGCACTCGAAGAAGCCACCGCCACGGGCACTGATGTACAAGAGCATGATCCGCACGGTATCAAGTCAGTATTGCGTGAATTGGGCGTTGAAGCCCGCAATCCAGCCTTTAGCACCGGCCTGAAATGGGGTGGCGCCACTAATACCAAGACCCGCGCCATTCACTCGCCCGCCGATGGGCAATTGATTGGCGAAGTAAGCTTTGCCACCGCCGCCGACTACGAACAAGTAGTGCAGACGGCTCAGGAAGCATTCCAAACCTGGCGGCTGGTGCCTGCGCCCAAGCGCGGCGAAATCGTGCGCCAGATCGGCAACAAGCTGCGCGACTACAAGGAGCCGCTCGGCAAGCTGGTGAGCTACGAGATGGGCAAAATACTACAGGAAGGCTTGGGCGAAGTGCAGGAAATGATTGATATCTGCGACTTTGCCGTGGGTCTTTCGCGCCAGCTGCACGGCTTCACCATGCACTCCGAGCGCCCCGCCCACCGCATGTACGACCAGTATCATCCGCTGGGCGTGGTCGGCATTATTTCGGCCTTCAATTTCCCGGTGGCCGTCTGGAGCTGGAACGCCATGCTGGCCGCCGTCTGTGGCGACGTGAGCATCTGGAAGCCTTCCGAGAAAACGCCGCTGGTCGCGGTGGCCGTGCAGCACATTATCCGGGATGTACTGAAGGAAAACGAGTTGCCGGAGGGTATTTTCAACCTCATCATTGGCGACGCCGAGATTGGCCAGTTGATGGCCGCCGATGGCCGCGTGCCGCTGGTGTCGGCTACCGGCTCCACCCGGATGGGCAAGAAAGTGGGCGAAGTAGTGGGCGCACGCCTGGGCCGCGCGCTGCTGGAGCTGGGGGGCAATAATGCCATTATCCTCACCGAACACGCCGATCTGGACATTGCCATGCGGGCCGTCGTGTTTGGGGCCGTGGGCACAGCCGGCCAGCGCTGCACCACGACGCGCCGCCTCATCATTCACGATTCTATTTTTGAAGACGTAAAGCAGCGTCTGCTCACCATCTACCCCAAGCTGCCCATCGGTAATCCGCTGACGGAAGGCACGTTGGTAGGTCCGCTGATCGATGAAGCTGCCGTGCGCGGATTCAGCGAAGCGCTGGCAGCCGTGCAGCAGGAGGGAGGCAAATTGCTGATTGGGGGGCAAATTCTGACCGGCGACCAGTATCCGGGGGGCAATTATGTGCAGCCCGCTTTGGTCGAAGCCGAAAATTATTACCACACGGTGCAGGAAGAAACGTTCGCGCCCATCCTGTATCTGATCAAATACAGCGGTGATGTGGAAGCTGCCATTGCCCTGCAAAATGGCGTGCGCCAAGGCTTATCGTCGTCCATCTTTACCCTGAATATGCGCGAAGCCGAAGCATTCCTGTCGCAGGCGGGCTCCGACTGTGGCATTGCCAACGTGAACATCGGTACTTCCGGCGCCGAGATCGGGGGCGCATTCGGCGGCGAAAAGGAAACCGGCGGCGGCCGCGAATCCGGCTCCGACGCCTGGAAAATCTATATGCGCCGCCAGACGAATACCATCAACTACTCGCGGGAGCTACCGCTGGCCCAGGGAATTAAGTTTGATATATAAAGTAGCTTAGTCAAACTCGTCTTTCTGTCGAGCACCCTGCCTGAGTTCACTGCAAAGAAGACCCGCGTAGTTTCTACACGGGTCTTCTTTATACATGCCGGGGAAAGATCATTTGCCCTAACTTGGATTATCCGGATTCCAATTGTTTGTCGGGTATATAATGGCGGAAGCGAGCCCGAGTAATAAGCTTGAAACCGCCAGCCAGTTCACTCAAACTAGTGTCGCCTTCTTTTGGCGTTCACTGCCCAACGCTGTACCACCTCAGAAAACCAAAAGCTGCATCCTATGTCTATCACTTCTCACGCAGACTTAGCCGGCCTTCAGCGCATCAGCGAAGCCGTTGGCATTACCCTCAAACAGATGCGCGAGTATGCTGAGCCGGGCATGACGACCAAAGAGCTGGACGAATACGGCGGACGTATGCTGGCCGCCATGGGGGCCAAATCGGCCCCCCGGCTTACCTATGGCTTTCCGGGCTGGACGTGCATCAGCGTGAATAACGAAGTGGCGCACGGAATTCCTTCGGCCCGTAAGGTGCTGCAAGAAGGCGACCTAGTGAATATCGACGTATCGGCGGAGTTGGGCGGCTACTGGGCCGATAATGGTGGCTCCTTCGTGCTCGGGGCGGATATTCACCAGCACCAGCCTCTGGTTGATGCCTCCCGTCAAATCCTGCGTACCGCCCTCAGCGGCATTCGCGGCGGTGTCCGCATTGCTGATATTGGGGGGCTGATTGAAGCAGAAGCGCGAAAATTAGGGTATCGGGTGATCAAGAACTTGGTGGGGCATGGAATTGGACGCAGCCTGCACGAAGAACCGACGGAAATCCCTTGCTACTACGACCGCTACAACCGCAAGCGCTTTAAAATGAACTCGGTGGTAGCAGTAGAAACGTTTATTTCTACTCGCGCCACGTTCGCCCATCCGCTCAGCGACGGCTGGACGCTGACTACCAAAGACGGCAGCTTCGTAGCCCAGCACGAGCATACCATTGTGATTACGGATGACGAGCCTCTCATTCTTACGGCGGCGAACCGGATCTGGGAATAGTTGTAACCTGTTGCGGAACGCGCCTTGGCTCCTAACTTGACCCTGCCCCGCAACCTGGGTTATTTAGTCTGAGACCCCGTGCAACCCGCCTTATCGTTTATTGTCTTTCTCTTGCTTATCCATCAGAACGAGCAGTTTAGCGAAGAAATTCGGATATTCACGGGCTGTTATTTCTGACCTTGCACAACCCAAATATCGCACATGGAGGCTTTTGCGTATACTGATATCAACGCCCCGTTGGTGGAGCGTTGCCGCTTGGGCGACCGCCGTGCCCAGGCTGAAATCTATAAGCGCTACGCGAAGGCAATGTTCAATGCCTCCCTGCGCATTACCGGCGACTTTGCCGAGGCCGAAGACGTGTTGCAGGAGTCGTTCCTGAGCGCGTTTCGTGAGCTGCATAGCTACAAGGGCGACTCGTCGTTCGGTAGTTGGCTGAAGCGCATCGTCATCAACAAAAGCATTAACTGCCTGCGCAATCGGCGCTTGCAGCTGGTGCCGCTGGCCGAGCAGCACGATTCGGTGGGCTCCGATCAGGACGACGACACCGACTTTACGGAAGTAAGTTGGCGAGCTGACCGATTGCGCCGCTGCATCCAGGAACTACCTGATGGCTACCGCGTAGTACTCTCACTGTACCTGCTCGAAGGCTACGATCACGCCGAAATAGCAGGCATTCTGAATATAACCGAATCAACCTCCAAATCACAGTATAGTAGGGCCCGAAAAAAATTGCTGGAACTAGGGCGCCAGCACGGATTGTAAAGCACCTAGTAAGTGTTGGATACACCGGCCGGACTAACGCTCCACCCACATAGCCGCGGGTCATGGTCGAAGGGAAGAAACGTGCGAATAACCACCTGTATGAACGAGAATAAGAAATCACTTGAAGCTTTCGTAGAGCAGCACCGCGCCGACTTCGACGCGTTCGAGCCACGCCCCGATCTGTGGGACAGCATCGAAGAGGAGCTGACGACGCAATCTGTGGCGTTCGACGAAACGGAAGAGGAAGTGCCCCTGCGCATTATAAAACTGGCCCCGAGCCAGTAGTACCAGCCAAAAAAGCCCCTTGGAATGGCCGCTTTGGCATTGCCGCCGCTATTGCCGTTACGGTACTAGCCGGTGGGGGGCTTTTCTGGCAAAACTCCGCCTCACCAACTGCCTCTGTCTGGACAAGCATTAGTCCTGCGCCTTACCTTACCACGGCTCCTACGGAAGAAGAAACCAACGACTCCTTTTATTACGGAACCAACCCTGTAGCCACGGCGGCCGCCAATGCGCCTACCCAGCGCCTGAACACGGCTGTGAAGCAGATGGAAGCCTACTTTGCCTCCCAGATCAAAGAACGGGCCGGCGAGTTACGCCAGCTGGAAGAAGAAAGCTCCAACGCCCCCGCCGCCGATTGGCAACGCGAGCTGGCTGTACTCGACTCGACATATGCCCAACTCAAAACCGAGCTATACCGCAACCCCGAGCCAGACATGGTGCTCGACGCCATGAATCGCAACCTGCAAATCAGGGTTGATATCTTAAACCAGCAGCTGCGGACCCGCGAAAGAATGCTGGAGTACCACACTGATGAGCCAGAAGTGGCCAAAAACAATCGCAAGCGATGAAAACGGTCCTGATGGGTTTTAACTACTGTCTGTTGTCGCTGGCGGCGAGCCTCACGCTGATTCAGCCTGGAAAAGCCGAGCAGCTTTCTCCTCTGGAGCCAGTGACTGTTGTCATTGATAACTACCACCAGGGGGCTGGTACCACTCAGCCGGGTATGCCGCAGCAGGGTGGCGCCCCGCCTTCCACGGCGCCGGTACAGCAAGGCAGCCAGGGCCAGCAAGAAATGAGTGCGGTGCCAGCCGTGGAAAAGAGCCGCAAGCTGAGCCGCACCTTCGCGGCGCGCGCCGACAAGCCATACTCCTTGCAAACCCGCTACGGCCGCGTACAGATCAATACCTGGAACCGGGCCGAAATTCGCACCGACGTTGATATCATTACCCGCGCCGACTCAGACGAAAAAGCGCAGGAGCTGATGAATATGATTCAGGTGAGAATGCTGGAAAACGACCCGAATACGGGTGGAATAGCCGTTCAGTCGAAGTTTGGAGCTATGCCTAACGGTTGCGCCAGCCGGCAACGGCTCTACGAAGTGAACTACACCGTTTGGCTGCCCAAAAACACGAATTTACGCGTGTACAATACCTTCGGCGACATCAGCATCAACAACGATCTGACAGGCACCACGGAGCTGGCAGTAGAATATGGCAGTCTGCGCACAAGCCGCCTGGATGGTCCACAAAACCTATTGCGCGTAGGTAACGGTCAGAGCACCATTGCTTTCGCCAGCAAAGCCAGCATCGATGCTTCTTACTCCAAACTCCGCCTGGACGCGGGGGAAGTGGTAGACTTGCGCAACAACTACTCCGATATCGACATCGGTACCGTGCGCGATCTGACGGTACACAGCAAGTACGGCGACGTGGCTCTGGGTACCGTTCGGAATCTGCGCGGCTCGTCGGGCTTCTCTAAGTTCAGCATTGATCAATTAAATGACCAACTGGATATGAAGGTGCAGTACTGCCCCGCTTTTGAAGTCCGCAACACCGGCAAAAATTTCCGTCAGATCAATCTGGATGGCGGCTACAGCACTTTTCTGCTGAACTTCTCGGAAGGTGCCGGGTTTGACTTTGATGTGAATACCCTGCACGGCAAGCTTCTGGTTGATAAAGAGTTAGTGCGTGTTCGGTCGGAAGAAAGCAGCTCAACTGCCAGCGATACGCAGGGTAAGTTTGGGGGAGCCAGCGCCAAAAATTCTGGCAACGTAAACATCAAAGTGCGCTACGGCAACGTAAGCTTTAATAAATAGGGCGCTGCAACGCCCTCATCACTATCGTTCTGGTGGTGAGTGCAGAAGGGTAGTGAGGAGAGGAGAAAAGTCAGCTAGAGCTGGCTCTTCTCCTCTTTATTTTTTGCTGTACCCTACGCTGGGGGGCAAAAATTATTCACTGTTAGTCAGCGGCTACCTTTGCGCTGCCAACCTGTCTGTATGCGCCTTATACTCACTACGCTTCTGCTCGGACTAACTGTCTCAGAGACTTTTGCCCAAACCAAAGCTGCTATGTCTTCGCCTGTTGCGCCCGCCGTGTCTGCCCTGTCGTCGCCCATGCGTACGTATGCGCTACGCTTAGCACCCGGCCAGGATTTGCGGCAGCAGCTTCAGGCTTTCGCCCAAGCCTATCAGATAAAAGCTGCTACTATAATTACGGGGGTTGGCAGCCTGACTACCGTTCGGCTGCGCCTCGCCAATCAGCCTGGATCAACTGAGTATAAGGGGCATTTCGAGGTAGTGTCGCTGGTGGGTACGCTCTCTGTAAATGGCAGCCACCTACATCTGGCCGTTGCTGACTCCGCGGGTCAAACCATTGGGGGGCATTTAGTAGATGGCAACCTGGTTTATACCACCATGGAACTGGTAATAGGTGTGCTGGAAGAGCTAGACTTTCGGCGCGAAACAGATCCTGTTTCTACCTATCAGGAGTTGGTGGTTTATCCGGCTGAAGTCCGTAAGAAAATGACAATTGATAAGCCGAAAAAGTAAGCGCCATATTGTTTAATGTACTTGATATAAATTTTGCATAGTTAGTGCCCAGTTCTTTCAGGAAATCACTGAAATACGTACTATTGTAGGAATGTTCCGTGAACTGCCGTGGTTGCGGACAGGCTGGCGCATTACTATACTATCAGGTTTAATTTGATGCGCATTTCTACTTATAGCGCCCTGCTATTTCTATGGGCAGGTGCTACTACGGCAGCTTGGAGCCAGCAAACCCCGCCAAAATCGCTAGCCAATTCTCAACAGGTTTTACAAGAAGGATCTGCACTGCACAGCAAGGGAGAATATGCGGCAGCTATTGCTCGCTACTTAACGGTTAGTTCGGCTGACACGAACTACTTGAAGGTTCAAAGTGAACTGGCTTCATCTTATTTACAAAGCAAGCAGTACCCAGAAGCGGCCGCTATTAGCAGTAGGTTGGTTGCCTTGCAGGTGCATGATGCGCAGCCCTATGATATTTTAGCCACAGCGCAGGAATCTCAGGGCAATGCAAAAGCCGCACTTGCCACCTATACGGAAGCACTCCGACGGTTCCCATACAACCAGATACTATGGTATAATCAGGGGGTAAGTCAGGGCCTGGTTAATGACTACCCCGCCGCGTTAGCGAGCTGGCAACGCAGCCTTGAGCTGAGCCCGCTGCATGGCAGTACTCATTACCAGTTGGCCCAACTGGCTATACGGCAAGGCCAGCCTGCTCGCGCCTTGATAAGCCTGCTTACATTCCTATCTATCAATCCAGACAGCCGAGATATACTCATACTGGCCGAGCAAATATCTTCTAATGCTCTGGAATTAGATGCGAAGGAAAAACTGACGCCTTTTGTCCCTAATGAGGCATTCCGGGAACTCGACTTACTAATAAACTCTAAGGCTGCCCTGCGCAAAGACTACAACTCGAAGGTGAAGTTTAACGCTAACGTAGTAAAGCAAGCGCAGCTGCTAGTTGAGAAATTTCCGGTGGCCGGCCCCAATGAAACCGATCTGTGGCTGCGTGCCTACACGCCCTTAATACAAGTCTTGCGTCAGGACGAAAACCTGATTGCCTTCACGTATCTCATTTTGTCCTCGGCTGATGATAAAAAGGCAGCGGGGTGGGTGAAAAGCAACAAAGGCAAAATTGATAAAATGGTAGAGGCTGCCGGGCCTGCTATCAATCAATTTCGAGCCTATCAAACTTCCTCAACAGTACAGGGCAAACCCACGCGCATTAAGGCATGGTTTACCGGTGAGGGTAAATTAGAAGGATTGGGCGATGGAGAGGGCACGGGCGAAAAAGCCATTTTGCGGGGCCCTTGGCAAATGATTGATGAGGAAGGTGCTATTACGGAGGAAGGAAGCTTTTCAAACGCGGGCAATCGGGTAGGCACATGGCGCAGCTACCATATCAATGGTCGTTTGGAAAAAGAGCTGGCTTATGATGCGGAAGGCAAGCTTCACGGTCGCTACGTAGAGTATCATGATAACGGGGCGTTATCGGTAGAAGGGAACTACGAGCATGGGCAGCCGGCGGGCGTTGCCAAGCTTTACCATTACTGCGGTACCATCCGGGAGGTACGTCCCTACGCACAAGGCGACATCAACGGCGAGGCGCTTTTTTATTATACTGACGGAAAGCTGCAACGACGGACTAACTATAAGTCTGATAAGAAGGAGGGAATAGAAACCGGCTTTTATGCCGATGGTACCCCAGAGTACACCACCACCTACATGGCCGGCAAGCGCCAGGGGGCATTTACAGTATACTATGCTGATAAGGCACTAGAGCGCAAAGGCTCTTATGACCAGGATGAAATGCACGGCCCATACACAGAGTATCATGCTAATGGGCAGGTGGAGTCGACTGGTACGCTCAATCATGGCAAGCTTACTGGCCCACTAAAGCTGTATTATACAACGGGTAAGCTTAGCGTAGAGAAAAACTATGATGCAGCGACAGGCGAGCTACATGGCCCATACCGCGACTATGATTTTGATGGTAAGCTGTTAGAGGAACAACTCTACGACCAAGGGCGAGTGACCCGAGTATCGGCATATGATGCGGGGGGCAAAATGGTAAGCCAGACACCAGTAGCTAAAAAAGGGAAAACTACCATCAAAGGCCTGCGCATCGATGGTACCACGCTCTATACTGGTAGCTATTTAAATGGTCAGCCCGATGGCGAGTGGGTATTTCTGCACCGCAACGGCGCTACTCGGGAAGTACGCCGCTACGCCTCTGGTGTGCGGCAAGGCCTTTCGGAAGAGTACTACGCGACGGGTAAGCTGAAGCAGCGCTATAGCTATGTCAATGACGAGTTGGACGGATTCTGCGAGTTGTTTTACCCTGATGGCGTAGTACAGCGGGCGGGCTTCTACCAGCATGGACAGGAGCAGGGAGAGTGGCGTCAGTACTATGCCGATGGTACCTTGAGTGAACAGTACAACCTCCTGAATGGCACTGTGCACGGCCAAGCACGCAGCTTTACCCCAACTCGCCAGCTTACCCAAGAGCGGTGGCTCGAATACGGCCGTCTGCTTACGCTTACAGCCTTCGACTCGACGGGGAAAGTGGTAGATCGTTTTGACATCACGCACGCTAGCAAAAAGTTTTCCCTGCATTACCCCGGCGGCAAACCGCGTCTTGAGAGTGCATTAGCTTGCTATGAGTTTGATGGCCCTGCAACCTGGTTTTCGCCCTCTGGCAAAACCGAGCTAAGCTACAGCCAGCAGCAAGGTAATCGTCATGGCGCCTTCCGGTCGTACCACCCTACTACGGGAAAGATTGCGATGGAAGGAACCTACCGCAACGGTCAGCGTGAGGGCGAATGGAAGCAATACTATGATTCCGGGAAGCTCAGAAGCAAAGGCACCTATCGCAACGGGGAAGAAGAAGGTGAGTGGCAGTATCTATTCGAAAACGGTCAGCCAGATATGACGCGCACATTTGTGGGTGGCGAGCTGCAAGGGCCTGCCCGCCAGCATAATATGCAGGGAGAATTATTGGTTGAAAAGATGTTTGAGCGTGGCGAAGCAGTTAGCTTCCGTGGCTCAGGATCGGATGGAAAACCAACTGGCGCATACCAGGCATTGACAGGCATACTGACTACTCAATTTGCCAATGGTAAGCCAGCTACAGTGGAAAACTATAAAGGCGGCCGCTACGATGGCACCCGCACTTACTACTATAGCAACGGGCAGGTATTCCGGCGGGTACAAAACCAAAACGGTGGTGTATTGAGCGGTTTGCTGACAACGTATTACCCTGACGGTAAGCTACGGGAAGAAGAAAATTATGCCCATGACGAGCTGCATGGCCGCAGCCGCTACTATCGTCCCGACGGTACGCTGGAGCGGGAGGAAAGCTACCGTAGCGGTGAAAAATCTGGCCCCACTATCTATTATAATGCTCAGGGCAAGCCTGTAAAAACAGAAGTATACTGGAATACTTACGTGTATGATGTTCGCTAACTGGCCCGGCCTGCTTTGCCATAGCAAAACAGTGCTGTCATTGATCGTCACTGCGGCAATGACCTCATCAATGGCGCTTGCTCAGCAACCTGTGCAGCTAATGCAGCAGATGCAACAGCAGTATCCGGGGGAGAAAGCTGTTTACCTTGATTACCGTCAGGACCTGACGGTAGAAGTGAAAGGCGACTCGGTTCAGGTGCTCGCGCGTCATCACTATGATATGCTGCATCTGGCGCCGCAGTCAGTGGCCTATGCCCCGATCAGGTGTACAGCTCTTATTTCAATCGGTTGCAAAAGCTGGAGGCCCGTACGTTGCTGCCCGCCAATAATGACTACAAAACGGTTAAGGTAACGGACTTCAAGAATAAGTTTGAGATGCGTCCGGGGGTGTTTTTTGACGACGTACGCTCTACTAGCTTCAGTTATCCGGCAGTGGTACCCGGTGCGCGCACCGTGGCCGACTACACCACGCGCCATCCCGATGGGCGCTTTCTGGTACCCTTCAATTTTGCCTCCTACGTGCCCGTGCGTCATGCGGAGCTAACTATTACTGCCCCCGCACCGTGAAAATAAGCGCTAAGCTGTTTCAGGTGCCGACTGGCAAAGTCAGCTTTAGCAAGCAGGAAAAAGGCAGCACGGTGATCTACCGCTGGGTAGCTGACAACCTGCCAGCTGTTCCGCGCGATGAAAATGCACCGGAATCGGACTACTACGTGCCCCATGTAGTTTACTATCTGGAAGAAGCCGTGATTGGTGGTCAGCCACGTAAGTTGCTGGGGGGCATTTCTGAGCTTTACACGCTGTATTCTGGCTTTATTGCCAACCTCGACAAAAAGGAGGATCCAGCCCTGCACCGGGTGGTGGACTCATTGATGGTAGGAGCTAAAACCGAGCAGGAGCGGGTGCAGCGCGTGTATTATTGGGTACAAGATCATGTACGCTATATCGCCTTCGAAAACGGACTTCGTGGCTTTATCCCGAATGATGCCGGCCAAGTATATGCTAAGCGATACGGCGACTGCAAGGACATGGCTAACCTCACGCACCAAATGTTGCGCTTGGCTGGAGTGAAGTCATATCTAACGTGGATTGGTACCCGCGACCTGCCTTACCACTACGCCGAGCTGGCAACTCCAGGTGTGGATAACCATATGATAACGGCTTACGAGTCGAAGTCGGGCGAGTATGTATTTTTAGATGCGACCAGCAAATACACGCCTTTCGGGATGCCGTCGTGGATGATTCAGGGTAAAGACGCTCTGCTTTCGCTCGATGCCAAGAATTGCAAAGTTGTGAGCGTGCCGGTAATGCCGAAGGAGCGCAATGTGGTGGTCGACGTGTCGCAAGTAGCGTTGGATGGCACTACCGGCCTGCGGGGCAGTGGGCAACTCGCCCTCGATGGCTATCCTAAAGTGCGTCAATCCTATGCCCTTGATGGTCTCGACAAAACCCAGGAGTCGAAAACAATTAAAAATCTGCTGGAGCGGGGAAACAACAAGTTTTTTGTGGACACCTATTCGGTTCAGAACCTCGATGCGCGCGATAAGTCGCTCACCATCGACTACGAATACCGGTTGCAGGATTATGTGCAGCGCCTGGACGACGAGATCTATGTGAACCTGAATCTGGATCAGTCTTATGGTACAGACCGTATCGACGTAGCCAAGCGTCGCCTGTCGCGCTTTAGCGACTATAACCACACCACCCGCACCCGCACAGAGTTTGAAATCCCAGCGGGCTACGATATCGAACACTTGCCTGAGAATGTGCAAACGCAGGATGCGGTGCTTGGCTTCTCAATTCGCTATGAGCGGCAAGGCAACAAAATTGTGCAGGAAAAAGAGTTGTACATGGATTGCCTGCTACTAGAGCCCGCCCAATTCGCCCAGTGGAACACAGTAGTCGACAAGTTAGGGGCGGCTTACCGCGATGTGCTTATCCTGAAAAAGAAGAAAGCTTGATTCTCCTTGGGGGGCTTTTTTTGCCTGAACTCCACTGTATCAATACCTCGTTTTTATTTTCTACCTATCAATTACTACTAGTGAAAAAACGTATCAGCTCCGCTTGGCTGCTGGCCTTCGTATTCGTGCTGACTATTCCAGCCCTGTGTGCTCAAAAATTGCCCCCAACCTAACCTATGCCACTTATAGTTGGGACGCCAAGCGTAAGCGCCTGCCAGTGACAGAGGCCGAAGCTAAAATGCCGGCTGTAGTGATGCGCGATTTCAGCGCCCACGAGTTTACCTATGACGAAAGCGCTAAGAGCCTGCGTTTATTCTCCTTAGATCATCGCATTGTGCGCGTCAATACCTCCGATGGGATTGAGCGCTTCAATAAGATTTACGTGCCCGTTCAGAATGGTGGTCAGATTCTGTTACTAAAGGCCCGCACTATAAGCCCCGAGGCGAGGTGGTAGAAGTGAGCGAGGCCAACATGAAAGAGCTGAAGGACGAAGATGGCGGCCGTGGCTATAAAATCTTTGCCGTGGAAGGCGTCGAGAAAGGCAGCGAGATTGAATACGTATACAGCTATGAGCACGCCGCCAATTTCTTTGGGCGTGCTTATATGCAAAGCGAAGTGGCTGCGCACAACGTCACGTTCGAGCTGATTTCGCCGGAGCAGTTCACCTTTGATATGCGCCTCTACCAGGGCGCCACCTCCAACACCGTGGCCGATACGGTACAGAATGGTAAACGCATAATGCGCATAGCCCTCGACAATGTGCCTGCTGCTCTTGAGGAAGGCTTCGCCAACATGCAGGCCGAGCGAATGCGTGTGGAATACAAGCTGGCCTATAACTCTGCCCGCGGACGAGTGCGCTTATTCACCTGGGCCGATGCAAGCCAGCATCTGCACACGCTTATATACGGCTTCACCAAAGACGAGCAAAAAGCCCTGGATAAGTTACTCAAACAAATGAATTTGCCGGCCCAGGCATCCTCTACGGAGAAGGCTGCTGCAGCTGAGCACTATATAAAAATCAATTTTCAACTTAACGAAGCCACCGACAAAGACCTGGTGCGGGTGGTGGCCACGCGCGCGGCCTCGCAAATGGGATTTGCACGCTTGTTTGCGGCTATACTGAGCAAGCTGAGCGTTGAGCACGAGCTGGTGGTTACTTCCAATCGTAACGAAGCCCCTTTCGACGAGGCTTTCGATACGTGGAATTATCTGGAGCACTACGCCTTCTACCTACCCGCTACCAAGCAATGGTTGGCGCCAGGCCGGGCCGACTATCGTATGCCACTTATCCCAGCCGAATGGACAGCTACCCGGGGCTTGTTTGTACGCACCGTGAAGCTAGGAAGCACAGAATCGGCAGTAGGCACTGTGCGCGAAATTCCTACCCTGACCGCTGATCAGAGCCAGGATGACTTAGCTATAGCTGTCCGGTTCGGGGCGGCAATGGATAAAGCCACTGTTGATATCAAACAGACAATGGGTGGTTACCAGGCACAGCAAATTCAGCCATTCTACTCACAAATTCCGGATGACAAGCGAACAGAAGCGATGCAGACGCTGGTAAAAGGCAATGTGCCTGATGCTACCTTCCAACGCTTGGTCGTTACGAATGGGGAGCCCGGATTAAACCCATTACTTAAACCGTTTATAGTAGACGCCACCGTAGAAACGGCTGCGCTACTCGACCGGGCCGGATCAAAATACCTGTTTAAAGTTGGTACCTTACTTGGGGTCCAATCCGAATTGTATCAAAATGAGACGCGTCAATATGACGTAGAAAACGCCTACAACCGCCGTTATCAGCGTACCATTACCTTCGAGCTGCCAGCCGGCTACCAAGTGCGCAATTTGCAGGACCTAAACATCGTTGCTAAAGCCGGCCCCGGCTCCACGCCTACTTACTTATTTGAGTCGAGCTACGAGCAAAAGGGACAAGCAGTAACGGTGACCATCAACGAGCATTACCGGGAAGTACGCTGGCCTAAAAAGGACTTTGAAGCGTTTCGTAACGTTGTAAATGCTGCTGCTAACTTTAATAAAGTTGTGTTGGTTCTGGAGAAGAAGGCTTCGTAATGAGATGATAGTAGCCTCTTGAAATTGATTTGGTGGATGAGTCGTCTTACTTTATGCTCTGTTAATCATTTCATATGCCGCCCACCACTCCTGACACTGCTTCAAGCCCCGCCGACACGCCCCATGCCGCCGCTTTTCGTCGTACCATCCAGAATCCGTTGAAGCTGCGCCTGTTTATGCTGCGTAGCTTACCCATGGCTTACCTGGCAGGCCTGCGCGTGCGCGATGTCACGCCGGAACAGGCTACCGTGACGGTGCCGTATAAATACCTGACGAAAAATCCCTTTCGCAGCATCTACTTTGCCTGCCTGAGCATGGCCGCCGAAATGGCCAGCGGTGTGCTCGCGCTGATGCATATCAGCAGTGGCCCGCCCGTATCGATGCTTGTAACGGGGCTGGAGGCAGAGTTTACGAAAAAAGCTGTAGGGCTCATCAGCTTCACCAGCTTCGATGGCGGCCGTATTGGTCAGGCTATTGCCGAGACTCGTGCTACTGGCGAGGGCCGAACCGTGGTATGCACCAGCACCGGCACCGATCAGGCCCGTGATATAGTGGCCATTTTTCGGATTACCTGGTCGTTTCGGGCTAAGCGCTAAAACACAAGCTGTATTTCGGTTGGGTAGTGTAAGGTTAGAATTCCGGCTCCCGGAGTTGCTGGGGGCTTTTTTGTTGGGAAAAACTGCTTATTTTTAAATCAAAGCGCCTGCGTTACAGTTTAGATTGGGCTTGTCACCAATGCCAGTGTGTTACTGAGCTCCGGCGCAATCTTCGTCTGCGAGGACCAGATAAAAAAGACTCCGTATCTTGCAAGCTCGTCAGTAGAGCTGCTTGCCACTTGGCAGATTCTGAGAGTTTTCGAATGATGTGTGGTGGCCCATGTTTTCTCCTATGAACCATATTGCTTACATGAGCCGGGCTGTTCGGCCTTTATCCGATCAGGAATTGCAGGAGCTGCTGGCGCAATGCCGCCGCGATAATGCGCGCAACAATGTCACTGGCATCCTGTTTTACAGCCACGGCAACATCGCTCAGCTGATTGAGGGCGACCCAGCTGTTACCAGGCCGCTCTTCGAAAAGATTGCTCAGGATGGGCGCCATTCAAACGTGGTTAAGCTCGCGGATAAGCCGATTGAGGCGCGTAGCTTTCCTGACTGGTCAATGGCCTTTCATCCAATTGATCCGGAAGGGTTTAGTGCCCTGACAGACTTCTTTCTGCCCCATCAGATGCCCGCTACACCTGATACGCTCAGTATTGCCGATGCCCTTCTGGTTGACTTGGTGCGCCAGGCCGTATTTGGCGCCAATACCACAGCGGCTGAGTCTGCTAGCGTAGGCAATTAACACCGCTCCTCAGTGCTAGGCAGGTAGATATTTCTTGTGAGCATGGGAGTTATAGCCAGTCAGGGTAGAAAGCAAACGCTTCAACCGAGTTGAGGCTTGCGTTTCTTCCGTTTGCTGCTGTGTTAGCGCCGCATTTTATTTTGTTGCTGTCTTGATTTATCTACATGCGTGACCAGGAGCTTCAGCGTATTCTACGGCATATGCCGGCGGGTATTGCTACCCTTTTGGGCCCGGAGTTGCGGTATGGCTTTGTAAATGAAGCAATGCAGGCCTTATTAGGCGGAAACACTCCTGAGGGCCAGCCTTTGACCGATGTATCTCTACCCGCCGACCTGCGCGAAGTCATGCAGAAGGTGTACGATTCGGGAAGTCCTTTCGTCGCTAAAGCATACGGATTGCCTCTTCTTGGAAGCAACGGCGAGGAGCCTACTCCGCGCTACTTCGATATTGCCCTCGAACCGCTACAGGATGATGAGGACCAGGTGCATGGGCTGCTGCTGTTTGCCGTCGATGTGACGGGACAGGAGGAGGCGCGGCAACGTGCTCACGAGCTGGCTCTCGAAACGCGCCGCCTGGATGCGCGCTTGCGCGTATTGACCGAAACTGCCCCCCAGATTACCTTTACCGTGGATGCGGCCGGCAACTACGAGTATGTAAGCCCGCAGTGGTACTACTTCACTGGGCAGCCGCCCACCGCCGATCTGGATGCTATTTGGCCGCTGCTTGTTCACCCTGAGGATAGATTGCGGGTGTTGTATCAGATGGAGGCCGCGCGGAAGGCTGGCATTGGGTGGAGCCACGAATACCGGCTACGGCGCCATGATGGGCAATACCGCTGGCTGCTTAGTCGGGCCGTACCCGAGCTGCACGCCCCTGACCAAGCCGCTTACTGGCACGGGGCCGTTACGGAAGTGCACGATCAGCGCGAGCTAGCCGATGCCCTACGTCGGGGCGAAGCGGAGCTACGTTTTCTGGCCGATAGTATTCCCCAGCTTATCTGGACGGCCACCGCCGAGGGATTTATCGACTATTATAATCAGCATACTGCCGAATATACCGGCTCATCAGCCGATGAGCTAGGGCCTACGGGCTGGGTGTCCTTGATTCATCCTTCTGAGCAAAGTAGTGCCGCACGCCGCTGGGTACAATGTGTAGCCTCCGGCGAAAGCTTTGACGGCCTTTTTCAGATGCGCCGCCACGATGGACAGTACCGCTGGCACATCATCCGGGCCCGGCAGCTGACCGATGCCCGGGGGCTGCGCTGGTTTGGCGCGTGCACGGATGTAGACGATCAGCACCGTCTGCGCGAAGTGCTACAACACCAATATGACGAGCTGGCGCGCACCAACCGCGACTTGGATACTTTCGTGTACACCGCCTCCCACGATCTGAAACAGCCTTTGTTTAACCTCAGGGGGCTTTTTGATGAGCTGCGCCGCACGGCGACCTTCGATGACGAAGAGCACGAAGTGCTACTGCGAATGGTCGATGGGGCTTTGGGTCAGCTGGACGTTACGCTCCACGATTTGGCCGCCACGGTGCAGGAGCAACGGCAGTTAACAGCCCCTACGGAGGCAATCGACTTGCGTAGTGTAGCCGAGGAAGTACTGTTGGGTTTGCGCGTACTCGTAGAGGATGCGGAAGCAACTGTAAATCTCGACTTTAAGGCGGCTCCTACCTTGATATACGGCCGCGCCAACTTGCGCAGCGTACTGCACAATCTGCTGAGCAACGCCCTCAAGTATGCCTGCCCCGAGCGCCCGCCGTGCATAACCATAGCGAGCGGCATGACTGAAGCGGGTAAGCCCTGGCTGAAAGTGCAGGACAATGGCCTGGGTATGGAAGTGAACAAAGATGCTAACCCAATATTTCAGCTTTTTGACCGCCAGCATCCTCACATTGGCGGAACGGGCGTGGGGCTGTATCTGATACAGCGCATTGTTACGAGCCGTGGGGGGCATTTAGAGGTGGCAAGTACCGTAGGCGAAGGCACAACTTTTACAGTCTATTGGTTTGGATAGCTGCCAAGCCAGTAGGCTAATCAGGCAATAGGAAAGTAGGTAGGCTGCAATTTGCCCCCCAGTGCTCTACTCTTCCTCCGCCAGGCTTTCCTTCGTAATCACATCTACCATTCCGTCTTCGCTTACCACAATAGCCATGCACGGATATGGGCTGCTCTCCACGTAACGAATGGCGGAGTTGTAGCGGGCGCCGCGCGTGCTGGTGCCCCTGCCTGAAGCCTTGCCATCGAGAATCACCCCGATAGAATAGCAGTAAGACTCCGGATCCACGAGCACGGCGCCATCGATAGACGTAACCAGACGGGTGATGAGCGGCGTGAGCGGAACGGGCTCGATGAGCGTGCATTGCAGCTTGAGGCGGTCAGCTTCGGCCAGCGCCTCGGTCGTGACGACGACGAGCGTTCCGTGCTTTTGCCGGCTGGCTTCCAGCACCACGTCCCAGAGGCGCTCCACTTTTTCGGGGGCGGTCAGATCAAAGGTGCGGCGCAGATCTTTGCGGAACTGGCTGCGGTTGAGACGCGCGCGCGGCAGACTGGGGTTGCCGTAGGTGGTACGCATCAGTACTTTGCCGTCGTGCTGAAATTCCCAGGCATAATGCGTTACGAAGTTGATAACGAACAAATCTTCCCGGCTTGGGTCATAATGACCGATGGGCCGGCCGAGGGCGTACACATTCTCGCCGTCTGCGAGCAGGCTTACGTCGGAAGTCGTCATTTCCAGCAGCTTGCGCACGGCCCGGTAGTCGGTGAGCGGGGTAGGGCAGGTGAGGGCAAACACTTCCTCCAGGTTAGGGTGGCGGCGTTTGGCCAGATACATCTTGCCCACGCCCTCCGCGCCCTCGTAGCGTAGGGAAGAAATGGTGTTGTAGGTGGCAAACAGCTTAGCCGTGGCCGGGCTGATGCCCAACGCTTGGGCAGGCGTATCCATGAGCAGCTTACCAGCGGCGCGCAGTAGCTCGTCGGTTTCGCGGTGGCGCAGCAGCATGCCTGAGCCGGGTTCGGGCTCCGTCAACGACTTCACGCACTCCTCATGAAAGCGCAGCACGGCCGCCAGGCCCAGCGACGACGCCAGCAAGCGGCCATCGGTGTAATAGCGGTTGGGCGTGAGGGCCGGGTGAGTGCGCAGAACTTTGCGGCTGAGGCGCAATACCGTCAGCACGTAGAAATCACCAATCTGAATGGGTATGCCCGCGAAGGATTGACGCTTTTTATCTGCTGAATCTACCTTGTCGAGAACTTCCTGCACCGCCAGCCGCAGACCAATGCTATGCTGCTTGCGCCGGATCATTTCCTCGCTCATCACCTGCTCACGGTCAAAATAAGCCCCCAGGGCTCCCGGAGCTGGAACTCCTGGCCCCGAGCCAGCACCCGGCCGAAGTGGGCGAAATCAAGGCCACAGTCGGCGGGCTCCAGGCAAACGGCGGCTAGTACATCTTCATTTTGTTGGTCGGGCTCAGCTACCGGAATGCCCATCAGGAGGACATCAGGCGCTAAATCATCATCCAGCGTATCAAAAATGCCATTAGCAATAGCCTGAGCCGCCTGCTGAAAACGGGATTGGTACGCCCATATTACCTGCGAGCCAGGTGCAGGCAAAGGCATGGTGGGTGCTACAGGAGGAGCCGAAACGAGGGGAAGCGGAGAAAGCATAGTGTAGGCGGCAAGAAAACGGAGCGGAATAAATAAATATAAGTCACTGATTTATAATAATATGAGTTATAGTTGAGTTGCCGGCGCAGAGCTTTTACAGCTGAAACACAACCGGCAACACCATCTTTTGCTTCATTGGCTGCCCTTTATAGCGGGCGGGCGTCCATTTGGGAGCCGCTTTGATCAGGCGCAACGCTTCCTCATCGAGGCCCGAGCCAAGGCGCTTAATAACCTTAGGCTCAACGAGCGAGCCATCCTTCTCTACGATAAACTCCATCATCACGCGGCCCTCTACTTTGCGCTGACGGGCCAGCGTCGGGTATTTCTGGTTTTCCTGAATCCAGGTAAAAAAAGCCTCGGTGCCACCTACGGGCCGGGCAGGCTCATCGGGTTTTACCATCGTAGCGCCCGATGGGGTGGTAGCTCCGGCAGGCGCGGCGGCAGCCGTAGCGCCCGACTCATCTGCTGGAATAGCAAAGGACACGGGTACCGTGACGCGCTGCCGAACTTTTGCCCCCCGGTGCTGCGCCGGCGTCCATTTTGGGCCGCCTTTGATGAGGCGAATAGCTTCCTGATCTAATTCCGGGTCGAGGGGCTGCGTAACGGCTACATTGGAAATAACGCCCGACTTTTCCACCACAAACGTAACGGGTGCCGTGCCCTGCACGCCGCGCTGTAAGGCTCCTGTGGGGTATTGCTGATTGTCGGCCAGATACTGCGCGTACGCTTCCACGCCGCCCACGGGCACAGCGGGCTGACCGACGGTGTCATAAATCTCGTCGGCGTTGGGCTTGGGGGCTTTCAGCTTTTGCTGGGCCTGAACACTGGAAAAGCCTGCGGCACTCATCAGCAGTAACAAGCTCAGACAGCGGAGGGGACGCAATAGGGGCATAAAGCAAAGGTTAAAAGTGGATAACATAGCCGTGTCACAACAACCACACCAGCGGCCCACTGGGTTCAGATGACGCCCGATGTGGCGTAAGCAGGCTCCTCTGATGGTCTGGTACCTGACAAAAAGTAGTATCGTTTACTAAGGCCTTAGGCATAGAATAACTTGAGTCGCCTCTAAAGCACTAGACGGATAACTCCGGAAAATGCCTTAGGCTTTGGTACTTTTAGGCTCAACTGTCGCTTGCCTGTGCCCCAACCTGCTGCCTTTCGCCCGCTTTCCGTCGCGCCCGCCGACGTATTCACTGACAATCTTGCTGCCCACGCCAAGCAGGAGCAGTACTACGGGCGGCGCCACCAGGCCGTGGCCTGGGTCCGGGTAGTCGTGTTTGGGGCGGGTGCGCTGGGGGGCTATTATTTGTTCAGTAATGGCAATAACCTGGCTGGGCTGGCGTACGTGCTGGCGCTGTACGTGGTGTTTGTGCTCGTCATGCGCTGGCACAGCCGCCTGGGGTACCACTACAATCACTATCGGCTGCTGGGCGTAATCAATCAGGAGGAGTTGGCACGGCTAGGGGGCAAATTGACTCAGTTCGATGCTGGCGCACGCTACCTGGATGCCAGCCATGCCTACGCCGCCGACCTCGATGTGTTTGGTCCGCACTCCTTGTTCCAGCTGCTCAGCCGTGCCACCTCCCGCCTGGGCCAGGATCGGCTGGCTGACTGGCTGCGGCAAGCTGCCACACCAGCCGTCGTGCGCGCCCGTCAGGCTGCCGTGGCCGAGTTGACCCCCGATGTTATCTGGCAGCAGGAGTGGCAGGCCCGCGCCCGGCACTTTCCGCGTCAGAACGACGATCCGCGCCGCTTCGCTGACTGGCTACAGCAGCCCGATTTCTTCGCCGATAAAGCCTGGCTGAAAGTGGCTTTGTTCATTCTGCCGCCGCTGGCGCTTACCAGCGCGGGGCTGTGGCTGTCGGGCTATTCGTTTGGAATCGTTGTGCCGTTTCTGCTTGTGCTGGGGGCATTAATCACTATTACCGCGTGGCCCGCGACGACTACTTCGAGCACAGCGACAGCATGTATGATGTGCTGCGCGCTTACCGCGACCAGCTAGCCTTGCTCGAAACCCAGACATTTACATCGCCCCAACTGCTAGGATTGCAGGCTGTAGTGAACGCGCCAGGCACTGTGCCCGCCTCGCAGCTTATTGGTCAGCTAGCAAGCATTGTGGCCTATTTCTCAATGCGCCAAAGTACGCTGGCGGCCTTTTTTGCCAATAATCTGCTGTTCTGGGATTTCTTCTGGATGTGGCGCCTCGAAGCTTGGAAGCGCAAGCTAGGGGGCAAATTAGCGACTATGCTCGATGTTGTGGCCGAGGTAGAAGCCTTGGTAAGTCTGGCGGCGTATCAGTTTGCCAACCCTATGTACACGGTGCCCGAGCTCAGCAGCGAAGCGCTGGAGTTTACGGCCGAAGGCCTGGGGCATCCGCTTATCTTCAGCACCGAGCGCATCACCAACGATTTTAGCACGATAGGAGCGGGGTGCACGGGTGTTGTTACGGGTTCCAATATGTCGGGTAAAACTACTTTTTTGCGCACTGTGGGCGTGAATATGGTGTTGGCCCTGGCCGGCGGGGCCGTTTGTGCCAGCCGCTTGCGCCTGAGTCCGGCCCAAGTGTATACGGCCATGCGCACCCAGGATAATCTGGCCGAAAGCACTTCCTCATTCTATGCTGAATTGAAGCGTCTGCGCCTCTTGCTGGAGCTGACGGCCGCGGGTACGCCCGTTTTTTACCTGCTCGACGAAATCCTGAAAGGCACCAACTCCCGCGACCGGCACCGTGGGGCCCGCGCGCTTATTCACCAGCTCCACCAGCGCCCCGCCAGCGGCCTCATCAGCACCCACGATCTGGAGCTGGGCGCTCTGGCCGATGAATTGCCCGGCGCCGTAACCAATTATAGCTTCAACAGCACCATCGAAGGCGACGAAATTCGGTTTGACTATCACCTCACGCCGGGCTTATGCCGTAGCTTCAACGCCAGCAAGCTGATGCAGCTCATGGGCATCGCCATTGATGTTTCGGCCGATTAATTCAGACAAATGCTACCATCAGCTATTGCGTACTGCCTGATTGTTGAGCTTTTGCGTATAGAGCAAATGGGTCCCTGCGCATCTGCGGGGTCTCGCCATTTGTAGCTTTTTATTTTGCTGAAGCGTGTACGTTCGTAATAATATTCGCTGGCGCGTCGTCTGGAAGTTCTCCTGGCGTAGCGTATGCATCTTTCTGCTGCACGCCTTTTTGGTATGCGTAGTGTATGGCCCCCTGAATATTAAGTCAATAGCTATTCCGTGGCAGCCAGTGGCCACGCTGGGTATTGCCGTTTCTTTTTACATCGGCTTTAAGAATAACGGTTCCTACGACCGTTTCTGGGAAGGCCGGCAGCTGTGGGGTGGTATCGTTAACTACAGCCGCCTGTGGGCGGTGCAGGCGCTGGAGTTTGTGACTTCCCGCGTAGATGCGCCCGACGTAGATGCCCCCGAAGCTACTGCCGAGGAGCTAACGGGTCGGCACCAGCACCTCTTGTACCGCCAGATAGCCTGGTGCAATTCCGTTCGACTGCAATTGCGCCGCCAGGTAGCCGACTATTGGGATGCCGATGTAGCTCCTTTTCTAAGCAAAGAAGAGAGTGATAATATTCGGGATTTGCAGAATCCGGCGGCGCATATTATCCGGCTTCAGGCCGCCGAGCTGCGCATTCTGCGCGAGGAGCGGGGCCTGCTCAACGACTTTCAGCACATGCGCCTTATGCAGACGCTGGAGGAGCTGTATAACCTGCAGGGTGGCTGCGAGCGAATCAAAAATACGCCCTTTCCGCGCCAGTATGCCTACTACAGCTTTGTGTTCGTGTGGCTGTTTTCCTTGATGTTGCCCTTTGGTCTGATTAGTGAGTTTGCTCGCATGGGCCCCGATCATATCTGGCTTACTATTCCGTTTTCGGTGCTCATAGCCTGGGTGTTCAACACAATTGAAGTAGTGGGTCATACCAGCGAAAACCCCTTTGAGAATCAAATGAACGATGTGCCCATGACAAGCATCTGCCGCACCATCGAGATTGACCTGCGCGAAATGCTGGGCGAAACCAAAGTGCCGAAAAAGCTGGAGCCCATAGACGACATTCTGTACTAGAAGTCTGTTGAGCGCTCTCCCGCCGGTCATGCAGAGCACAGCGAAGCATCTCGCGTGCTGACGTTGCCAAGCTAAACAACTAAACACGCGAGATGCTTCGCTCCGCTCTGCATGACCGCCTTTGAGAAGTAAAAACTAAAGCTGAAAACGCCTACACCGGTGAAATTCTGGCGCTAATCGTAGCTTGCGGCATGCCTGATTTTCGTCTGCGTGTTTTTCAAGCGGTGGCGCGTCACCTGAGCTTTACCAAGGCCGCGCAGGAGCTGTTTATCACCCAGCCCGCCGTCACAAAGCATATCCGTGAGCTGGAAACGAGCTACGGTCAGCGCCTTTTTGAGCGGCGCGGCAACCGCGTGAGCCTGACCATCGCCGGTACGCTGCTGCTCACCCACGCCGATGAAGTGGAATTATTGCACGAGCGCCTGCAAAACCAGCTCCACGCTCTGCACGATGAAGCAGCCGGCCGACTGCGTCTGGGCGCCAGTACCACGCTGGCTCAGTATGTGCTGCCACCCATTTTGCCCGGTTTTCAGGCCCAATACCCGCGCGTGGAGCTGACCTTGCTCAACGGCAACTCCGAGCAGATTGCCGAAGCGCTGCTCAGGGGGCAAATTGACTTGGGCTTTGTAGAAGGTCAGGTTAAAAACCGCGACCTCCATTATGAGCTTCTCCTCGATGATGAGCTGGTAGCCGTACGTTGCGCCGATCCTGGAAAAAAGCCCCCGAGAACATGACCCTGGCCGACGCGCTTCGGCATCCGCTGGTGTTGCGGGAGCGGGGCTCCGGTACGCTGGAAGTGCTGGAATATGCATTGCGGGCGCACAAAATCAAGCTGTCGGATCTCAACGTTGCGCTTTATCTGGATAACACGGAAGGCATTAAATCTTATCTGGAGGCGGCACCCCATTGTCTGGGTTTTGTGTCGCGGCGCGCCTTGATGAAGGAAGAAGCGGCTGGCTGGCTGGAGATTGTGCCCGTGCAGGAGTTGCGGCTCTCGCGGCGCTTCGAGGTGGTGTGGGTTCAGGGGCAGCCCTTATCTGCTCAGGCCCAGCGCTTCCTGACGTATACGCATCGCCATAGCAAGACTGGCTTATAACTAAAAGTTATTATAGATAATCATTTTTGATTATCCGGTGCGCTTGAAAAGCGTTGTTCTGGAATAGAGCTTGTAGCGCTTTACTCCATGAAAATTGCCCGGCCTTTTGCTTCTCATTCCGCCCGTATTGACTCAGCACACCATCATGCAGCGTCGTTTTTAAAGCATCCCTTCATGGTGTTAGGCTACCCCCTGACACCGCAGCAGGTTCTCTTCTGGGTCGGGCTGATCTTCTGCCTCACCCCCTGGTCCTCGCCACCAGTGGCCTTGGGTCTGGGCTTGTCGGTAACTCTGCTGATCGGCAATCCATTTGCTACGCAAACTCACAAATACACGAGTAAGCTGCTGCAATACTCGGTAGTAGGCTTAGGTTTTGGCATCGATGCCAGCACCGCTGCTCAGGCTGGGCGCCAAGGGTTTGCATTTACCGTAGCCACTATTTTGGGTACGCTGGTGCTGGGCTACGGCATGGGCCGCTGGCTGGGCATTGAGCGCAAAACGGCCCACCTGATTTCGTGTGGTACCGCTATCTGCGGTGGCAGCGCCATCGCGGCAGTTGGCCCGGTAATACAAGCCGAAAAGTCGCAGTTTTCGGTGGCCTTGGGTACCGTGTTCGTGCTCAATTCAGTGGCGCTACTGGTTTTTCCGGCCTTGGGTCATGCCTTGCAAATGACTCAATATCAGTTTGGATTGTGGTGCGCCATTGCCATTCATGATACCAGCTCCGTGGTGGGTGCTGCCAGTCACTACGGCGACCAGGCGCTGCAAGTGGCCACCACCGTGAAGCTTTCCCGCGCCCTTTGGATAATACCGGTGGCGCTTGGCACGGCCTTTTTGTTTAAAACGCCAGGTACCAAGGTTAAGCTGCCTTACTTCATTCTGGGCTTTATTGGAGCCATGCTGCTCACCACCTACGTGCCGGCGTTACGCGGAGCAGGTGCCATAGCAGCCCAGATAGCGAAAGTAGGCCTAACACTCACCTTATTCCTGATTGGAGCCGGACTGTCGATGGAGGTGGTGCGCAAAGTGGGCATACGACCTTTTGGGTTGGGCGTGCTGCTATGGCTTGTTATTTCGGCTACTTCGCTGTGGGTTATTCTGCACACCGTGGCCTAGTTTCATTTTTTAGCTAATAAAAAAGCCCCCAACACAATGCTGGGGGCTTTTTTTATGATTTGTAGGTGGTCGATTACTCTTTTGTAGGCTTCTTGCGGCCCGAGCCACTTTTCTTACCACCACCATCTTGCTTATTGACGGTGGCCCAAGCCCGGCGCTCCGCTTCATCTTCCGACAAGCCTTGCTTTTCGTAGGTTTCCTCGATGTGTTCGGCCTTACGCTTCTGCTTGTCGGTGTAAGCCGATTTATCTCCTTGTGGCATGATAAAAATGATTGACGGGGAAAAGAAGGGGGCGGCACAGCCGTATACGCTACTTGCAGACAGAGTGGTTTCACGGTAACACAAGTCGTTGTTGAGCGCGGGCTGCCTATCTTCGCCTATTCGTCAGAAAAAGCCCTTAGCCATGCGCCACGTAGCCGATATTCCGCACCCAGATGCCAAAATCACACTTTTTTCCTGGAACGGTAAATACCTGATTAAGCTGGAAAAAGGCCCTTTGGAGCAAACGTACAAGGTCAGCGAAATGGACCTGACCGGCGGCGATGCCGAAGTCCGCACCTTGCTCGACGACGAGTTTCTGCAAGCTGCCGTGCAGCGCTTTGAGCACATGCGCCAGGACCTACACGCCACCTTCGAGCGCCACGATATTTAAGCCCGCATCCTATGAAAAAAATATACATGCTATTGCTTCTGGGGGGCTTTTTGGGGCTGCTTTCTAAGCCCGCCGCCGCGCAGCTTTACGATGTGCGCGACGGCACTGTCAGTTTTGAGCGCAAAGAGCGGGAAGCCCTGAAAGTGCAGGTTGATGGCACCGCGCAATGGCTGCGCGACTATTGGCAAGCCTGGCTGAAAGACACCTACAGCATCCGGCTAAAGGGTGATGGCACCTTTGGCGTGGGCAAAAAGGACTTGCTGGTAGCCAAGCAAACACCCGTTTCCAGCGTATCAGGCAAGCTGATTGACCTTTATTCCAGCGTCGTTGCCCCGCCGATACCGTAGCCGAGCTAGCCGTGTGGGCCACACTGGGGGGCAATTCATTTATGTCAGCCACCCAAACGCCGTCGGAGTATGCGGCCATGCGCACCATGGTTCAAAGCTTTGCGGCGGCGGCCCGCATCAAAGCCTACAGAGACCAAATAACGGAGGCAGAGAAGCAAGTGAAGGAAGTAGAAAAGGAGCGGGAGAAGCTGGAAAAAAACATCCAGAACCTGCAAGCGAATACCACCAGTAATCTGGCCCGCATCGAAACGCTCCAAAAGCAAAACGTAGAAAATACGCTCAAAGCCCGTCAGGATTCGGTTAAACTGATAACCAACGCTCAGCAACTGGAGCTGCGTAAACTTCGCTTAGAACGTCGACGTGATCGTCTGACCACACTTGAACGTAAGTAGGTAGCAAATGCGTTTTGCCGTTGCTTTTGCTTCGGTTTATTTGCCGCCTTTGCCCTATGGAAAACGAGCCTTCTGCCCTTGCTACCTTACGCCAACTGAAAGAATGGCTGGATGCAGGCGCCATCACGCCCGCTGAATTTGAGGTACTCAAACGCAAGCTGCTCTTTAGCGATACAAGCGAGTCAACTGCTGCCCCCGCGACGCCACCGTCTGCACCGCCAACTCCGCCCCAGCGCCGGCTGAATCTGTTGCTACATCTGCTACGGTAGTCACATCTTCTGCGCCCCTGCCGCCACCGCCACCGTCTTGGGACTTTAAGCATGATCCGACGGTCACGATTGGCTCAGTAGAGGATCAGGTAAGGCCTCCTGAAATGGCTGTGCCACCGTCGGTCGTAGAGCCTGCACCGCGCCCAGCAGCCTCGATTCCGCCTGTGTTCACACCGCCAGTGGTGCCGCCTGTGCCACCCGTAGTGCCTCCGCGCGAGCAAAGTCAAGCGTCACCCAAAAGGCCAGCTCCGCCAATTGATACTTTTACGCGCCCCGTTGAGATGGTGAAAGTGGGTTCATCGTCTTACCGTGATGCTGATTCTCTCACGCCCACCGAGCCACAGGTTTCAGATAGCCGACGCTCTCGTCCGGCTATTCCGCCGCCGTCTGGTCGAAGCCCGCTCGCTACTGCTCTTATCATCGGAGGCATTCTGGCCTTGCTCGCCCTGATAGCTTACCTCGTGATGGATGATCGGGAGTCCGAACGCCTCACCAGCCTCTCGCGCTCCGGCGCCGATACCGTTAGTGTTGCGCCGGAAGTTGGCCCCCAGGTCGAGCAGCTGGAGCTTCCGTCCGTAACTGATGCCGATGCTGAATCAGATACCGCACGGGTAACTCCTGCCTTACCCGCCACGCCCCCCGCAGCTACCACCGATTCTGCTCGCAGCGCTCCGGCGCCCGCCGCTCAGGAACCCATAGTACCGGCTCCCACACCTTCAGCGTCAGAAGCGACGGCACCTGCTACCACTTCGGCTCCGTCTACTGCCCCAGAGGAAGGTCAAGCTGCCTCAGACCAGACACCAGTTACTTCACCAGCGTCAAGCGCGAAAGTGGGTGAGGTAGAAGCAAAGGTTCGTAGCGCGCTTAGCTCGTACTATGAAGATCTGAAAGCGCCGCCTTTCAATGCGGCACAGCATTTTGCGCCTGCCGTCGAGCGGTTTTATACTTTGCAGAATACCACGCCGGCCGCCATTAGCGCCGAGTTAGATAGGTCACACTTCCCGGAGTTTTTGGAAGGTGAAACCCAAGGCATACCCGGCAGCCTAACTATCAGCGAGCCCGTGCGTGATGGTTCGCGGGTTGTCACCTATCTGGAAAAAAGCCGGGCATTTCGCAAATCCCGACAGCAGTACCAGAATACGACTGCTCAGGTGCGCATTCGCTTTAATCGCGATTTCAAAATCGTTTATCTGCGCCAGGAGCGACTACTGGAAAACACGTTTTCGGAGTAAATTTGTGCTTGTTAACTAAGCACTTGCGGCCTGCACCCTTGTGCAGGCCTTTTCTTTGCCAGTAATGCTGCTTCCTTCCTTACTACGCCGCTTCCCCCGGCCGGCCTGGCTGTTGCTGCTGGGCGTACTTTCCTCTTGCTTGGGCGTTATCAAGCCAGTTCGGAGCTTCACAGCCTATACACCCGCCCTCGCACCCGATTATACGCAGGAAGCCAGTTGGGCTGCGCTTCCCACGCGCCGTGATTCCGCAGATGCCGTACCCAAGAACTCCGGTATGCGCGACCAGCAGGCTACAGCGGCCGCCGATGTATTTTTCATTCACCTTACCACGCTCATCCGCCCGCACGGCTGGAATGGCTCTACAGCAGATGCGGCGTTAAACACCTTCACCGATCAGTTTAGTATCCGTCGTCAGGCCTCGGTGTTTAATGCAGCCGGTCGGATATATGCGCCCCGCTACCGCCAAGCTGCTCTCTATAGCTTCTTCGATAGTGATAGTAGTGCCAATGCCAGAGCTGCCTTGGATCTGGCGTACCAGGATGTAAAAACTGCTTTCCAGTATTACCTGGACCATTATAATCAAGGCCGCCCCATCATTCTGGCGGGCCATAGCCAAGGCGCCTTTCATGCCCAGCGCCTCCTGTATGACTTCTTCGACCAAGACCCAAGGCGTCGAAGCCAATTGGTAGCCGCGTATTTAGTAGGCTTCAAAGTAAATCCTGCCGCATACCAAAATCTGCGTCCCTGCGAAGATTCCACCCAAACCAACTGCTTTATCAGCTGGAACACCGGCGAGTGGGGCTACAGCTACGAGCCCTACCGCGACGCCTTGGCCATCAATCCGCTCACCTGGACCCGCGATACCACCGCTGCTCCCGCATCTTTGAACCGAGGCAGCGTGCCGCAATCCTTCAATCGCATCGACAAGGCTGTGGCTGATGCCAAAGTGCACGACGGCGTACTCTGGGTGCATCCACCTACTACCTCTGGCTACCCCCGCTTCCTCATTCCCGGCCGCCCCGAGCTACGCCATTCTTTCCACATCGCCGATTATGGGCTGTACTACATGAATGTGCGGGAGAACGCTATAGCGCGGGTACGCGCGTGGCAGCAAGTCAACCAATAATCTAGCTCCAATGAAAAGGTATCTTACTTTACTGCTGGCAGCAATTGGTGCCTTCACCATTTTAAAGTTTTTCTACGATACTTATCGCCTGCAAAAAGATGCCACTGGGTACTTAGCTAGTTGTGAAAAAGTCAAAGTAGGAATGACTTTAGAGGAGGCAAAGAAGATAATGGGGGACTATAACTACTATGAGCGCGCTAATCGAAGTGAGATCTGGACATTTTATAACAACGAAAAAACGAAGCAGTACTTCTTGACTTATCCTGCTCCATTTGCAGCGTCAGAAGGAACTTGGATTCACTTTGATCCAGAAACTCAATTAGTAATTGGGGTTACTTGTGGAGAAAAATAAAAGCCCCCAGCAATTAGCTGGGGGGCTTTTTTAGTATAGAAGCTAAAAAAGCTTAGCCACCAATAACTACACGCTTGAAGTCAGTTACTGTCATGCCTTTCTGCTTCTTGTCGAGCAGTTGGGCGATGGTTAGTGAGTTGTCTTTCACGAATTCCTGATTAAGCAAAGTGTTGTCCTTGTAGAACTTGTTCAGCTTGCCTTGGGCAATCTTCTCCAGCATCGCTTCGGGCTTGCCTTCAGCACGCGCCTGCTCTTTGCCAATCTCGATTTCACGCTCCACGGTAGCAGAGTCAACACCTTCTTTGTCTACTGCTACGGGCTTCATCGCTACGATCTGCATCGCTACGTCGCGGCCAACTTCAGTTACATCGGCACCGGCTACATTCTTCAGGCCAACGAGTACGCCTTTCTTGTTATCGGAGTGGATGTAAGAAGCTACTTTCTCAGCAGTCAGCGTGGCGTAGGTTACGTCCAGCTTCTCACCGATTTTGCCCATCAGGTCTGTGATGTGATCTTGCAGAGTCAGGCCGTCAGCTTCTTTGGTTGCCAACAGATCTTCCTTCGTGCCAGCGTTAGTGCGCACGGCAGCGTCCAGAATCTGCTGGGTCAACTCACGGAAGTTAGCCACTTTAGCTACTGATTCCGTTTCGCAAGCCAAAGCAACCAGCTTACCAGCGGTGCCATCTTCGCTTACTTGTACTAGAACTAGGCCTTCAGAGGTAGCATTGTCAGCACGCTTGTCAGCGATTTTCTGGCCTTGCTTGCGCAGAATGTCACGTGCGGCTTCGAAATCGCCATTAGCCTCGGTCAGAGCCTTCTTGCAATCCATCATGCCCGCGCCAGTCATAGCGCGCAGCTTGTTCACGTCTTGGGCGGTAATTGCTGCCATTTCTTAAAAAGTTAGTAGCTAGCTAAAAGCTAGAAATTAGAATGTTATGTAGGGGTGTTCATACAAGAAGCTAGGAGCTAAGAGGAAGTAAACAGAATCCGGAAGCTGGTTCAACCCACCGGATTCTATCTTCTATCTCTTAACTCCTAGCTTCTTCTAAACGCTTATTCGTCGGCGGCTTGCTTTTCCTTGATGCCTTCCTCTTCGGACTGCTTCTTGTCAGCTTCTTCCTTATCAACTTTGCGCTCCGACAGGCCTTCTTCAATAGCCTTGCTCATAGCACCTACGATGAGGGAGATAGACTTTGAAGCGTCGTCGTTAGCAGGAATTGGGAAGTCAACCAGCTCGGGGTTAGAGTTAGTATCGCACATAGCGAATACTGGTATACCTAGCTTCTTGGCTTCTTTTACAGCAATGTGCTCACGCTTTACGTCGATTACGAACAGAGCAGCGGGCAGACGGCTTAGGTCGGCAACGCCACCCAATACGCGCTCCAGCTTCTCACGCTCGCGCGACATCATCAGACGCTCGCGCTTTGCCATTGCAGCATAAGCGGTGTTCTCTTTTACCATCTTGTCGATGGTGGTCATCTTCTTCAGCGACTTGCGGACCGTAGCGAAGTTGGTGAGCATGCCCCCCAACCACCGATCAGTTACGAAAGGCATTTTGAGGCGCTTAGCCTCTTCCGTTACAATTTCCTGAGCCTGCTTTTTAGTAGCAACGAACATTACCTTCCGACCGCTCTTGGCGATGTTACGGATAGCGTTGGTAGCCTGATCCAGCGAAGCGAGGGTCTTGTTCAGGTCAATAATATGGATGCCGTTCTTCTCCATGAAGATGTACGGCGCCATTTTTGGATCCCACTTGCGCGTAAGGTGACCAAAGTGGGCACCCGCGTCGAGCAGGTCTTTATATGTGGTGGACTGAGCCATGATGAATTTCCTCTGGTTTTAGCGTTTCGAGAACTGGAACGAGCGGCGGGCCTTGCGCTTACCGAACTTCTTACGCTCCACCATGCGGGGGTCGCGTGTCATGAAGCCTTCTTTCTTAAGAGCCGGCCGTGATTCGGCGTCCTCGCCTACCAGCGCTTTCGAGATGGCTAAGCGAATGGCTTCAGCTTGAGCCGAAATGCCGCCACCGCGCACATTTACTTTCACGTCGTACTGCCCGAGTTTCTCGAGCGTAGCGAAGGGCTGGTTCACGATGTTTTCCAGGAGTTCGTTGCCAAAATAGGCCTTCATTTCCCGGTCATTGATAGTGATATTCCCTTGCCCGGCCTGCATGTAAATGCGGGCCACCGAGGTTTTTCTTCTACCAGAGGTGTTGGAGATTTCCATTAAAGAAAAGTTAGAAAAAAATACGAAAGCCGTCGTGGCTTACAGTTTGTTCAAAGTGGCCTCCACGGGCTGCTGGGCAGCATGGGGGTGCTCAGCGCCTTCATACACGAACAGGCTGCGGAATTGCTCGCGGCCCAAACGGTTGTGAGGCAACATGCCGCGTACGGCGTGCTCAATCACACGAGTCGATGACTTTTCCATCACCTCACGCATGGTTTTGCGCTTTTGACCACCTGGGTAACCCGAGTGCGAGATGTAGATTTTTTCAGTCATTTTCTTGCCCGTCACACGCAGCTTGTCAGCGTTGATGACGATAACCGAGTCGCCGCAATCAGAGTTGGGCGTAAACGAGGGCTTGTGCTTGCCGCGCAGGATGTTGGCAATCTGGCTGGCAACGCGACCCAGCGGGGCCACGCTGGCGTCAACGACAACCCAGCCCTTGTTGGCGTTGGCTTTGTTGACGGATTGCGTCTTGAAGCTCAGATGATCCATTGGGAAGAAGGTAAGCGGTTGGAAATGAGAATAGAACGGACCAGGGTCCGGGAAAAACGGACACAAAGTTACCGCCTTTCGACTTAAATGCAAGGGTGACTATGATATTTGTGCCTGAGCAGCACGTACTTTCAAAGAAAATAGTGACTTGTGGGGGCAATTTGACAAGCACTACTGACGAGTGATCATTGAGTGAACGGCTTACGCGATTTGCTAACCATATCAGCACCTCGCGCATTCTAAGCGGGTATTTAGTTTACTGAAGCTGACGCATATTTTCCACTAATACCCGGAAATCCTTTGGGTATGGTGCTTCCACGGTCACTTCTTCACCATTGAGACGAGCGAATGTGAGTTTAGCTGCGTGCAAGGCAAAACGCTTGATAAATGGCTGCTCTTCTTCGCCAGCCTTCATGTTAAATTTCTTTTTCAACGAAGACAAAAAGAACTCTTCACCCCCGTACAGCGTGTCGTTTACAATGGGTGCCTGCAGGTACATCAGGTGCAAGCGAATCTGGTGCATACGGCCAGTGATGGGCACGCACTGCACCAGCGTATGCTTAGCAAACGTTTCGAGCGTGGTGAAGTAAGTTTCAGCCGCTTTGCCTTTGTAAGCTAGTCGGGCCTTGCCTTTCGTAGTTGTCTCAATGCTGCGGTCCACCAGCTTATTATCAAAGTGATGGACGCCCCAGGCCACAGCGTGATAATTCTTTTTTACCTCTCGGTTTTCAAACTGCATGGAGAGGTGACGGTAGGCCTCCGGGTTCTTGGCCAAAGCCAAGGCACCAGACGTTTCCTTGTCAAGGCGGTGGCAGGCCTGCATATCGGAGTGATACTGGCGGGCCATGCGCAGAATGTTGGGCGCACCACCCACGCGCTCATCGAGTGTAGCTAGGAAAGGAGGTTTGTTTATGACGATGTAGTCGTCGTCTTCAAACAGGATAAGGTCTTGAAAATCGGGTTGCTTCATAACGGGCCGCAAAGGTACGAAGCAATACACGCTTTACCGCCTATGCGATAGATGACCTAATGGACTAAGTCTGGGGCGCTTCCGTGGTCTTTGTCGGCTTACGCGGCTTCGCAAGCTTAAACTCCAGCGAGGTGCCTTGCCCAGCCTCACTATGCACTCGGATAGTTGATTTGTGCGCTTCTACAATATGTTTGCTGATGGCCAGGCCCAAACCCGAGCCGCCAGAATCGCGGGAACGGCTTTTGTCGATGCGATAGAAGCGCTCAAAAATGCGATTTTGGTGCTGCTTTGGGATTCCCTCGCCATCGTCGCGAACGGAAATACGGACGGCTTTGGTGGTTTCTGCCAGCATAACGGTTACGTGGCCGGCCTCACGACCATATTTTATGGCATTATCAATCAGATTGACGAGCACTTGACGAATGCGGTTGCGGTCGGCTAGCACCAAAATGCCCCCCACCGATTCATTTGACAGTAGCAATTCGAGTTTAACCTGGCGCTGGGTGGCTCTAGACTCCAGCTGCTCGAATATCTCCCGGACAAGCTCGGCCAAATCGAATACCTGCCGCCGCATCCGAACGACTCCTTTTTCCAGTTGAGATATGGTTACCAGGTCCTGTACTAACGCATCGAGAGTATCAAGACTTGTAGCGGCTTTGCGGAGGAACTTCTGGCGCAGAAACTCATCGTCCATATCGCCATCCAGAACGGTGTGGAGGAAGCCCTGAGCGGCAAAAATGGGCGTTTTCAACTCGTGTGATACGTCGGCCAGAAACTCGCGGCGGAGTGTTTGCAGGCGTTTTAGCTCGTCTATTTCCCGCTGTTTGCGCTCCGCCATTTGCAGAATCTCTTCCCGCATACGCTTTAGTGGCTCGGGCCGAAACAGGAATTTATTCGATAGGCGCCGGAATTCCTTGCGCTTGACGTTTTCCAGGCCCGCGTAGATGTTGTTGATTTCGCGAAATATTAACGCCTCAAATGCCAGATAAACCAGTAGAAAACAAGCCGCCACCGTGATACCCGCCGCTAGAAAGGCCTGCTGAAACGGCAGCGTCGGCACCGTCCAGGCAAACGTGACGAGCACCGCTGCCACGAGCAAGGCAATCAGAATGGCAATGGAGCGGGAAGAGAAATCCATGAGCTGAAGCGAGGTGTAGTACGGGGCTAAGACTAGCTACCGCAAGCCCAAATATAAAGCCGGCCCTGTAGCAGGGCCGGCTTTTTACCGGTGCAGATAAATCAAGTTCTGACTCCGCAAATCATTCATCGATATTAAACTTATACCCCACACCCTTAATAGTTTGGATGTGATGGTCGCCGACTTTTTCGCGCACTTTGCGCACATGCACATCCACGGTGCGAGCGAGTACGAATACATCATTACCCCAGATATTCTGCAGCAATTCTTCGCGGCCAAATACCTTATGAGGCGAAGCAGCCAGGAAAGCCAATAGCTCGAACTCCTTCTTGGGTAAGGATATTTTGCGCCCCTCCTGATAGACAGCAAAGCCCGTCCGATCGATGCGCAAACCGTTGATTTCGATGGTGTCCAGCACCACTTGCGGGTCTTTGTCGCGACGTACGAAGGCGGCCAGGCGGCCCATTAGGGCACGCGGCTTGATGGGCTTGGCAATAAAGTCGTCGGCGCCGGCTTCGAAAGCAGCTACTTCTGAGAACTCTTCGGCGCGAGCCGTCAGGAAAATGATGTACGTATCCTTGAACTTGGGCAAAGCCCGTAGCTGCCGACAGGTATCAATGCCGTCGAGATGGGGCATCATCACGTCGAGCAAAACGATGTCGGGCTCGAACTGGGGGCAATTTCCAGGGCTTTGCGGCCGTCGGGGGCGGTAGCTACGTCGTAGCCTTCCTTGCGCAGGTTGTACTCCAGTAGTTCTACAATGTCCGGATCATCATCGACTACCAGAATCTTGTAGGCATTGGGGAGGCGGTTGGTTGCACAGGACTGAGGGTTGAATCAGAAGATACTATCGACTGCAAAATTACCGGTTGTCGAGGTTAACCTAATGTTACCTTATTATGAACTACGGTGGTGGGTGGTTTTCTCAAGGATTGGCGCCAGCGCGAGCCACCACATTCAAGCGGTGCTTTAGGCCTTGATATTTATACATATCCACCTTCACGGCGCCTACAAACATCTCAGCCTGAATGAGTACCGGAATCTTGTTGCGGTCATCGGAAAGGTAAACAGAAACCCCATCCTCTCCGCGAAAAAGCTTATTGGGGGCATTTTGGGTACTAATCGAATAGCGCGAATGATGCCTGCCTTGGTTTCCACGGTCTCGCGGCCTTTGTACACCACGTCCATGTTGTACACCTCATTGCTGAAAAAACCCTGCACCCGAATCACTTCGCCCACCCGCCGCTTGTCGTAGTCGAGGGTACGCAGGAAGTAGAAACCACTCACCAGATCCTGCACATTCTCAGGTATTTTGTAAGTGCCGCGCTTCACAGGGTCCTTTTCCTTCTTGCGCGACTCTACGCTGGCCATATTTTTATAATGGTCGAAGTCAACGGTTTCACGCTTGCGGTAGGTGTTCTCCTCAATGTTGCGGTAAAACCGTTGGGGCAAGATGCTGGTAGTATCGATGAAGGTGCGCCACGTGTCGCGAACGCGCAGGAAGAAGTCAAAAGAGCCTAGAGTTTTGCCTGTTACGGTAGCCTGGTAGCAAGGACGGTCGTTGATGCGCTGCAAAGAACTAGAAATCTCAATGGTCGCTTCAGCTGCGTTTATCAGGCCGTAATGCACTTTGTAGTGCATTTTCTCGCCCTTTATAAAGCTGGTGTTCCTAACTGTGCGCGACCCATCAGCCGGCTGCCAGGCGAACAGCGCCAGCAAAGGCAGCAAAAGCGGAATAAGCAGATACCAGCGGCGATTCATGAAGGGCAAACCAAAAAGTGATTCAGCTGACATTAAGTCAAATGAAATGCCAGCAAATATATCCCTAACCCTGCGAACGACCGGCAAGACAGGACTAAGCGAAACGTCAACGCTTAAAAACGAGTTGCACGCCGGCACGGATTGCAGGTAGCACTCAACGGCTCAAGAACGCAGCTTATTGCTGAATAAAAAAGCCCCCAGAAATCATCTGGGGGCTTTTCTGAATTACAAAAACTCAGAAAGACTAATCGTCGTCTTCGTCAATTGATTCATCGGTAGGAATGGCGGCCAGTGCAACAGCGGGCTCACCTTTCACCATTGCCCGAATCTTAGCTTCGATCTCATCCGCAAGCTCAGGGTTGTCGTGCAGAATGGTTTTTACACCCTCACGGCCTTGACCTAAACGGTCGCCGTTGTAGCTGAACCAAGAGCCCGACTTTGCGATGATGTTCATATCAACGCCCAAGTCGAGAATCTCGCCGACTTTGGAAATACCCTCGCCGTAAATAATATCGAACTCAACTACTTTGAACGGCGGCGCTACTTTGTTTTTCACCACCTTCACTTTTGTGCGGTTGCCGGTTACGTTGTCCTTGTCTTCCTTGATCTGGCCAATACGGCGAATATCAAGACGCACAGATGCGTAGAACTTCAGTGCGTTACCACCGGTGGTTGTTTCGGGCGAACCGAACATAACACCGATCTTTTCGCGAAGCTGGTTGATGAAAATGCAGCAGCAACCGGTTTTGTTGATAGTACCGGTGAGCTTCCGTAGGGCTTGGCTCATCAAGCGGGCGTGCAAGCCTACTTTCGAGTCACCCATGTCGCCTTCCAGTTCGCCTTTCGGCACCAGTGCAGCTACGGAGTCAATAACGATGATATCGATGGCACCGCTGGAAATCAACTGGTCAGCAATTTCAAGGGCTTGCTCACCGTTGTCGGGCTGCGAAATCAGTAGGTTTTCGGTGTCAATGCCGAGCTTCTCGGCGTAGCTACGGTCGAAGGCGTGCTCGGCGTCGATGAAGGCCGCCATGCCGCCGCGCTTCTGGGCTTCGGCAATGCAGTGCAGGGTAAGTGTGGTTTTACCGCTCGACTCAGGACCGTAAATCTCTACGACCCGGCCCCGGGGCAAGCCACCGATGCCGAGGGCAATATCAAGCCCGAGCGAGCCGGTGCTGATAGCAGGAATATCAACGACTTTGTTGTCGCTCAATTTCATGACAGTGCCTTTGCCGTAGTTCTTGTCGAGCTTGTCCAGCGTAAGCTGAAGAGCTTTCATTTTCTCGGCGTTGGCGTTGACAACTTTGTCAGTGGATGCAGCCATTAGAATGGGGTTGGGGTATAAATGCTTAGGTTTGGTGAAATTAGGCTTTTTAGGCCGTTTTTACAAGTCGAAATGCCGCTTCCTAGGTGTTAGTTGAGGCTGTTCTAGGTCGGCTGTGGGTAACATAGACAAGCTATATTTTGTGCCCACAATGCTAAAAATATTTGCTGATTCTGGGAAAAATAAATAATGCTAAAATTTTTGTCAAAGGTAGTCATTGATACCCAGATCAAACCGGTCTTTTGGCGGGCAGCCGGCCTGTTTTTTAGTTTGTTGCTAACCAGCTTTCCGGCCGCCGCCCAGCTCGATAATCACGCCTTTCAGTACTCATTGCCTATCAAGCCAGAGTATGAAGGCCAGCTTCGGGTGGCTGTGCAGGGGTTCTTGTTCACAAAGGATAACGAGTATTTCAACAAAATAGACGAGGGCCGCACCTATTACGGTACGCAGCTGGCGCCGCGGCTTGTGTATTTTCCCAGTGCCAACATTCGGCTGGAGGCTGGTATCTTTTTGTATAAAGACTATGGCACGTCGCGCCTGCGGCAGGTGCGGCCGGTGTTTACGGCCAAGTACCAAAAAGGCCCCCACAGCTTTCTGTTCGGCAATATTGAAGGGCACTTGCAGCACGACTACATCGAGCCGCTGTTTGATTTTGAGCGCGTGATGACTAACCGGTTGGAAGAAGGTATGCAGTACAAGCTGCAAACCGACCGGGTGAAGCTCGACGCTTGGGTTGACTGGCAGCGGCAGCAGTACCGATTCAGTAACTTTCAGGAGCAGGTAGCCGGCGGCCTTACCTCCGAAGTCACGGCGTATCAGGACTCAGCAGGGTGGCGGTTAGGCGTGGTGCCGCTGCAGTTTCTGGCAATGCACCGTGGGGGCAAATTGACACGATTGCGACGCCTTTACAAACCTTGTTCAACTTCGCTACCGGCCTGCGCGTGCGACGTAAGCTGTCCGCGACTGGCTTTGTGCATGCGGTACATTTCGATGGCTACGTTACGCGTTATACCGACTACTCTTTCACGGAAGTATTGCCCTATAATAAGGGCAACGGCTTGTATTTAAACGCCGGCGTAAATACACGTCTCTCCAACATTATGCTCAGCTATTGGTCGGGGAATGGCTTTGTCTCGCCTCAAGGCGGACGGCTGTACCAATCCATTTCCAGCACCGTCAACAACGCCGACTTTACCCAACGCCGCCGCGAATTGCTCATTCTGCGCATGTTCAGCGATTTTCACCTGCCCGGCAACGTCCTGCTGACAACTCGCTTCGAGCCTTTCTATGACTTCAATCGCCGGCAGATAGAGTTTTCCTTCGGAACGTATCTTAACTTCAATCAGGAGTTTTTTCTGACCATGCTACGGCGAGCAGACTAATTTAAGCGCAAGCTTTTCTTTGCCTGAAAGAAGCGTGTCAGGGCCGATTTAGCGCGAAATGGAGAATGTCGGACTCCTTCTCTAATTTCCGGGGAGACCACAAACGCGGTTGTGGTGGCACTAGCTGAAAGCCATTCGCGACCGCGACCGCACAGCTGCGCGGGTTATCGACTCGGCAACGGATAACCAGACGATCGGCGTTGATAATAGGGCTAAAGCCGAGCTGTACGGCCGCTGTTAGCGCCTCACGAGCGTAACCATACCCTTCGGCTTCTGAGGCGAGGTAGTAGCCGATTTCGGCCGTAACAGTTCGGGCCCAGGTAGGCTTCAGGCTAATGTCGCCCAAATATTGCCCCCCAGCCGTGCGCCAGATGCCTAGCACGAACATCCGCTTGGTGTGCCAATCCAAATCGAAAGACTCTAAGATGCGGCCAGCATCGGCAGAAGTTTGAACGGCGGCCAAGCGGGCCGGAAAGGCTTCCTGAAGCCTAGCACGGTCCTTTCCGAGAACCGCGAAAAATGCCGCCTCGTCGGAAGGCACGTAGGGCCGCAGCGTGAGTCGGGGGTGAGCAAAGGCAAGCGGGCCGGAAAAGGAGGAAGGTCGGCGGGGTGCATAATTTGGCGCAAGCAACAAGCTGTCCTACGCGCAAAGCCTACTCCGGGATGAAAGAAGCAGGGCAATAGTAACTCTGGGGGGCAAATGCCGTTTGTTTTAAACGGTTATCAATCAGTAAGAAGGAGTTTTCCTTTATCAAGTACCTATTCTCAACCTAACACTAACTGCTATGAAAAGAAGACTGGAAGGCAAAGTTGCCATTGTAACAGGCGGCGGCACCGGTATCGGCGAAGCTATCAGCAAACGATTTGCCCAGGAAGGCGCGGCCGTAGTGGTCGTGGGCCTCGACACGGACCCCGTGCGCGAAGTGGTAGACGAAATTCAAGCCCACGGCGGCCGCGCTATCGGCTTCCTAGGCGATATTTCCTGGCAGGAAGCCGCTGAAGAATGCGTGAAGCTGGCGATACATGACTTCGGCAAGCTGGATATTCTGATCAATAATGCCGGCGTATTTCCCGCCACCTCTACCATTGATAAGTACCCGATTGAGGCGTTTGAGTACATGATCAAGCATAATGTGTACTCCAACTTTATGATGACGCGGGCGGCCATTCCATATTTGCAGAAAACGCGCGGCAATATCGTATCGGCCGGCTCCGAAGCGGGGCATATGGGTATTCCGCAGAACTCGCCGTATGGCGGCACCAAAGGTTTTGTGCACGCTTTTCAGCGCGGCGTAGCCGTAGAGCAGGCTAAGTTTGGGGTGCGGTCCAATATCGTTGGTCCGGGCCCCATCGACACGGCCTGGACACACAAGGAAACCGGCCCGATGACTGCCAAAATGGAAAAGCAGACGGTGCAGGGCGTACCAATGGGCCGCCGCGGCACTCCGGAAGAAGTAGCCAACGTCTACTTGTTCCTAGCTTCCGATGAAGCCAGCTACGTGACCGGCGCAACGTATTTCGTGGATGGCGGCGTAACGCTTTCCAAAGGTCCGCACGGCGACGAAGTACCCAGCAAGCTCCGGCAAGAACCCACCAACGGCCTCGACCTTCAGCACGAACGCGACGGCCATACCAAGGTGAAATCGGAGTATAAAGCCACAATGAGCTAGTTCTCATTTGATACCCATGAAAAAGCCCCCAAAGACGATTCTGGGGGCTTTTTGTTCGTGCAAAATCAGCTTATGGGTGTTTATACTGCAAAGGGCTGCCGAGTGCCTGCTGAATGCGCATTACGTTTACCTGCCGGGCCGCCTCGTTGAAAAACTCCAAACGGCGAATCAGCATTTCCTTCACCAGCATACGTCCTTCCGGTGTGCGCATTACGGCTTTTTTGTCATCCAGAATACGCTGCATTATGGCTTCCGTTTCGGCTTCACGCTGTACGTACTGCTCGCGAAACTCAGCCAAGCGAGCCAGACCATCGGTGGTGAGGCGGAACTGAGCGCCGCCCTGATTCAGCACTTCACAGAGGACATACACTTCCAGCGGCAGGGAAGTAGCCAACGTGGTGGTGCGCAAATCGAGGCCCGCCTGCAAGGCATCCAGAATGATAGCAATGTTGCGCTCGAATTGCTGGTAATAACCGGAAGCTTCCATTTTTTCAATTAACAGTTAACACTTATCATTTAACAGCCTGTCGGCGCATCATTACACATTTTAGCCAGCCCTCGCTGATAGCCGACTGTCAAATGACTTAAAGGAGTTCTTTTACAATCTGCTCCACCGAAATTCCTTCGGCTTCAGCTTTGAAATTGCGCACCAGGCGATGACGCAAAATAGGCAGCGCCACAGCTTTCACGTCCTCAATGTCGGGCGAGTACTTGCCGTTGAGTAAGGCGTTGCATTTGGCCCCCACAATCAGGTGTTGCGAAGCCCGCGGCCCGGCACCCCATTCCAATAGCTGGGTAGCCCGCGCTGCCCCCGATCCGTGTTTGGACGGGTTTTATGCACCAGATTAACAGCATATTCTACTACATTGTCGGCCACGGGTACGCGGCGCACCAAATGCTGAAACGCCTGGATATCATCACCGTGCAGTATTTTGCTTACGGTGGGACGATGATCCGAAGTCGTGTTCTTCACGATTTGCAGCTCCGCATCATAGCTCGGATATCCGAGCTGAATATTGAACATGAAGCGGTCGAGCTGGGCTTCGGGTAGGGGATAGGTACCTTCCTGCTCAATCGGGTTTTGAGTAGCCAGCACGAAGAAAGGCCGCTCCAACGGATAGCGCTGCCCTGCCACGGTTACCGAGTATTCCTGCATGCTTTCCAGCAAGGCCGCCTGCGTCTTAGGTGGCGTCCGGTTAATCTCGTCAGCCAGCACGATGTTGGCAAACACGGGTCCTTTCACAAAGTGAAAATCGCGCTGCTGATTCATCGTTTCCGAGCCCACAATGTCGGACGGCATCAGGTCAGGAGTGAACTGAATGCGGTTGAACGACAAGTCGAGCGAGTCGGCAATCGTCTGGATAAGCAGCGTTTTGGCCAAGCCTGGCACTCCTACCAACAAACAATGACCCTGCGAAAATACGGCTGTAAGCACAAGGCGAACCACCTCATCTTGCCCAATGATAATTTTACCGATTTCCTGCCGCAAGGCCTGGTAAGACTGAGCTAACGCGTCGGCAGCTTCTTTATCGGAAGAGAAGTTTCGCATGTAAGGGGAGGAGCTAGAAGCCAAGAGCTAGGAGTGAGAAGCTGAAACACACTGTTAGGTGTTCCTCTCCTCTCACTCCTAGCTCCTAAAAGTTAATTAACCGCATTAAGCAGCTTACAGTCAGCGTACTGCGGATCTACTTCGATATAGACGTCGCCACGATTCTTCTTAAACCACTCATCCAGCGCCTTGTTTTTCTTCTCGTTGAGAGCAGCGGCGGCTATTTTCTGGTAGTCGTCCTGTAGGTTAGCTTGGTGGGGCGGGTTATTCGATTTCAGCCACAGAATACGCATCGCGTCCTTGCCGTCGTCGGTGCGGTAAGGCATAGGAGGCGTAATGCTACCCACTTTCATGGTATCGATCGTGAAGAAAATGGCCGGATCGATTTTATCCAGCGGCAAGTAATTGCTCCGGTCTTGGGGGTTCTGAATCAGGCCGCCGTTGCCGCTGGTGTTTTTGTCGTCGGAGAAATCCTTGGCCGCTTTAGCAAACGTGATGCTGTCGGCCAAGATGCGCTTGCGAACCTTATTGAGCTGCACAGCGGCTTCACTTACGTCGGAGGTGCCGGTAGCGGGCTTGAGCAGAATGTGGCGGGTGCTGAAGGTTTCACCTTTGCGCTCGATGAGCTGGATAAGGTGAAAGCCAAACTGCGACTCGACGATGGGCGAGAGTTGGCCCGGCTCCAAGCGTAAAGCGGCCGCCTCGTACTCGGGCACTAGCTCGCGGCGCTTAAAAAAGCCTAAGTAGCCGCCCTGAGCCGCCGAGCCCGGGTCTTGGGAAAACTCCTTCGCCAGCTTCTCAAAGTCTTCGCCCGCTATAACACGTGCCCGGATCTCGTTCAGCTTCGCTTGCGTTTCCTGCTTGGCCTTCTGATTTACTTGAGCAAACTTAATAATCTGGCCAACTTCCACTTCGGTGGAATAGTAAGGCAGGCTATCCTTCGGAATGCGGTTGAAAAACTGCTTTACCTCCCGAGGCGTCACGGTTACTTTGCCGGCAATCTCTTCCTGCATTTTCTGCTGAACGAGCTGCTCCTTCACCTGCGGCCGTAAATCATCCTTGAGCTGCTTGATGGGCTTCTTGTAGTACTCTTCCAGCTTCTGCTCCGAGCCAATCTGCTGCACGAAGTAGGCCATGCGCCGGTCAAGCTCACCTCTTACCTGGTCGTCTTCCACCACTACGGAGTCAACCTCGGCTTTTGCCAGCATGAGCTTATTCAGCACAATGCTCTCCAGAATCTGGCACTTCACATCGGGAGGCAAGGGTTTGCCCTCCGCCCGCGCCAGCTCCTGCTGATAGATGTTTTCTAGGTCGGAACGCAACACAATCTGGTTGTCCAACTTCACGATAATGGCGTCTACGGTTTGGCGCCCTACTGGCCGGGCCAAGCCCAGCTGGGCGAAACCAGTGCTTACCGCACCTACTAGCAGGCCACCGCTCAACAGCGTCACACGAGCCGCCGTACGAAATAATTGAGTCATGTAATTCAGAGAATAAGAAGCTGGACAGCAAAGAATATCCAGCCCACCGGCTACCGAAACGCGAAAAGCCGCCGGTAAATTTCAACATAAATCCCTTCTCCGGCAAAAAGCTGGGTTTGAGGCCGCAAAAGAGCGTTTCGGGGTAAAGAGACTGTGTTGCCGGCTAACGTTGCGTGACTCACTAACTTTTAGCAAGCGGTAGCCAGAGCCGTGCCTTGCCAATAGCACGAATAAAAAAGCCCCCAGAAAACAGCAGCCTTTGCTGGGCTCTCTGGGGGCTTTTTCGGGCAGCTTCGCCAGCTTATTTAGTTATTAGCTTGTCTACTTCCGCCTGATTGACCTGTACCGGATACTGCGTACGAAGCTGCCCCAGCCATTGCTTTTCCAGAAAGTTCTGGTAGTCGGAGGTAGCCTGGCCACGCGTTTCAGACAAGGTTTTAGGCCCGGCAGGCAGTGCTTTCTCGATGATAATGGCATAAAAGCGACCATCTTTCTGCACGGAGTAAGTACCCGGACCACGGTCCATTACTTCATCTACCACTTTGCTGTCGCCCTTCTGGAAGCTCTGCTCTACTATCTGCACAGCCAGCGGGTTACTGGCATTCAGGCTCTCTTCCAATACAGCAGTGCTCGTGCTGGTCAGAGCGAGCAGCGCCGTAGCGGCAGCGACAGGCTTTGTAGCCGTCTTTGTACTGATACGGCTGGCCGGTGCACCTTTACCCGTCAGGTAAGCCACCACAGCCGCAGCTCGGCGCTGAGCCAAAGCCACCGGTTCACCGCGTTTTACGCGGCCAGTTACGGTAAGGCTTAGGGTCGTGTCTGACGCCAGACTGGCTGCCAAGCGGTCAAGATTGGTTTGGCTGGGGGGCAAAATTGTGGATTGGCTTGCGCGGAAAGCTACTGGGGCCGGAGTATTACGGGTAACCTCGAAGCGGCCAGTTGCCAGTTGCTTTTGAGCCTGAGTCAGCAAAGCCGGTGAGGCTGCGTTGATCATCGTGGCCTGCACGCGCGGGCCCCACTGATAATTAGCTTGATTGGCCGTGAAAAACTGCTGCAGGCCCACCGTATCCGTTAGCGCCTTCGACCACACTTTCTCGTCCATCAGCTGGAAAAGCAGAATACCGTCGCGATACTCCTTTACCAGCATGCGGTAGTCCTCATACTTGGTATCGAGGTTGGCCTTTTCAAATTCCGTCAGACTCTGATCTACATATTGGTCATACAGCTGCTGCATCACAAAACGAGGATCAGCCCCGGCACGCGGCCGCTGACTCTGCTGCACGTAAGCTAAAAAGTCTTTGATCGGATACGCTTTGCCTTTTACGGTAAACAGCGGAGCGTCGGCGCTTACGGTGGTCTCGCCTTTTTTGCGCTTGCCGCTCGGGAATTTGCTTAAAAACGTTTCTGACTTAAAACGGCCGTTTACCAGCGCTGTATCGGCCTGCGCCAGTATGGCATCACGCACGGGGGGCATTTCTGCGAACTGATTTTCCTGCCGAATGCGCTTTAAAAAGGCCGCCCGGTTTAGCTCCGAGCGCGAGTCTTTGGCTACTTTGCTTTTGAGCGTAGGAGCCATGGCCTCAAACGTGGGCACCGGCTGCTTTTCAATAAGCTTGATAATGTGCCAGCCATACGGCGTCTGAACCGGAGCCGAAATGTCGCCGGGCTTTTGCAGCTTAAACGCTACTTCCTCGAAGCTCGGAATCATGCGTCCGGTACCGAAAGCGGGCAGCTCGCCACCATTGGCCGCCGAGCCAGCATCTTCCGAAAACTGCGTTACCAGCTTGTCCCAGTCTTCACGACGACGCAAGCGGGAGTACAGCTCATCCACCTTCTTCTTAGCCGTTACCGAGTCAGCCTTGGGCATGCCGGGCGTGGCCCGAATCATGAGGTGAGCCACTTTAATCTCGCCTTGTGCTGGCCGTACGTCATTCACTTTGATTACGTGGTAGCCAAAGCGCGTCCGGACCGGCGCCGATACTTCGCCCGCCTTCGTTTTATACGCCACGTTCTCAAATGGATACACCATCTGCATAGCTGTAAAGTAGCCAAGCTGTCCGCCATTATCGCGCGCCGAAGGGTCTTCCGATGCCTGACGAGCTACTTGGTTGAAGTCTTCACCGCTGGTAACGCGCTGGAGCAATGCCAGCGCCTTCTGGTAGGCGGCCAAGGTATCCTGAGGAGCCGCATCGGGAGCCACGCGCACCAGAATATGGGAAGCGCTGATTTCCTTGCTTAGCCGGTCGTAAGCCTCCTGCACGAGCTGGTCGGTTACGCTTTTCTCCGTCAGGTAAGGCTGGGCCAGCTGCTGCTTGTAGCCGTCCAGCTCCCGCTGAAAAGCCTGCGTGGTATCGAGGCCGCGCTGCTCAGCTTCCAGTACCTTGAGCTTGAAGTTGGTGTACAGATCCAGGTATTCCGTCACGTTGGCACGGGTGCCGTAATCAGGAGCCGTGGCGTTGTTTTTCCGGTATACGTAAGCAAATTCCGAGGCTGGTACTATCTGCTTTCCCAGCGTAACCACCGCCGGTTGCTTAGCGGCGGACGTCGTGGACTTGGTAGACTGGCATCCGATGGCCAGTAGTGCGCTAGCACCGAGGCTAGCGTACAAAATGCGTTTGGGCATAAAGAAAAAAAGATGCGACACGAACAATAACTCTATCATGACCCTGAGGGCCGAGTCGTTGCCAGATGCAATTTTACGGATTTTTTTTGGCCTAACTTCAGCTCGCTATCAAACTGAGCGTGTACAAAAAAGCCCCCAGCGGCTGGGGGGCTTTTTGAAAATCAGAACGTTGGGCTACACCACTTTCTTGTAGAGTCGGCAAACGTTATGGTTGCCTGAGGAAGAAAACTCCACGCGGTCCATAATGCGGTTGACAAGTGCCATGCCTACGCCGCCTTTCTTCCCAAGACGGATATGCTCCAGCAAATCGGGCTCCCGAAAGGTTGATGGCAAATATGATTCCTTGCTGTCATCCTCTATCTCAATGCCAAACATATGGTCTTCCATGGCCAGCTTGAGTTGCAGATACTGCGATTCGTTCTCCGCATTGGCATGAATGATCAGATTGGCCACAACTTCATCAACGGCCAACACAATCTGATTGATATGCAATTCGGATAAGTGGTACACAGACAGATAGGCGCTCACGAAGTCGCGTACTGTCTTCAGGTTAGCCCGGCTACAACTTATGCGAATTACGTTCTTCATCCCCTCCTTACGCTGTCAAGCTATATAGCAGTAGCCTCCGACTCGGAAGGCACGATGGTCATCAGCGTATCTAACCCCAGAATCTCAAATACGTTGTGCACTTTTTCCTGCATGTTGAAAAATACCAATTTCACATTGGCATCTTGGAAGCGCTGTAAGTGGGAAATGAACACGCCAAGGCCAGCAGATGAAATGTAGTTCAGGCGCTGGCAATCAATTAATACTTTCTGATAGTTCAGGATTTCGGGCTTGGTCAATTCTGTATCAAGAATCACAGAAGAGCTAGCATCTAGCTCGCCATCGAGGCTGAGCGTGAGCGTATGAGCGGTGGTTTGTTGCGTGATTTTCATAGGACCCATCTACGTCAGACGGTTGGTTCTGGTTGGGACGCCCGGAACTTGATAACAAGCAAGGTCTGGTCGTCGTGCATTGGTTGACCACGGCTGAATTCCGCCAAATCTTCCAGAATCATATTCTTAATTTCATCGGCCTCAAGGTAATACGTACGCTCCAGCATCTGTTGCAGTCGATCCTCGCCGTATTCCTCCTTATTTGCCCCCGCGCTTCCACAATGCCATCCGTGTAGATTACCATTACGTCGCCGGGGTTGTAATCGTAGAATTGGTTCTTAATATGTTTTTCGTAGGCGTCGTGGCGAATGATGCCCAAGCCTAAGCCCGTAGTACGGAAATACGATACTTCCTCCTTGATGGAATGGTAATACAGCGTGTGACAATGACCGGCCCGTGCAAAAACGAAGCCACGGTTCTCATAATCTATTATATATAGCGATGCTGTAATAAAAGACGACTTTTCGAGACAGTGAACCAGCGCTTTGTTGGCCATAGCCATGAACTTGCTGGGCACCGGAAACTTCTCGCGCTCATTGCGGGCCAATGGGTTTTCCTGCATCAGAGCATGGAAAATACCTTTCATTTGCGCCATATGAAAAGCCGCCGTAATGCCCTTCCCCGACACATCACCAATCAGAATGGCGAGGCGCTGACCCGGTAGGTGCAGGAAGTCGTAAAAATCGCCCCCCACTTCCTTGGCAGCCATCGCATGTGAACTGATTTCAAACCAGTTATCAATAGGGAGGTCTTTCGGAATCAAGCTTTCCTGTACGGTAGAAGCAATCTTGAGCTCCTCCTGAACACGCTCATTCTGAATAGAAGCTGCTACCAACTGAAGGTTCTCGATGCTAAGAATCGTCTGGCTGGTGAACGTTTGCAGAATGCCCAGATTCTCACGATCAAAGCCCTGAGGCTGGTTTTTCAGCATGTACAAAGCCCCATACTGACGCTTCGTGGAGCGCAAAGGCATAACGATAAGCGACCCAAAAGGCAGACCCAAGCTGCGAAAGCCGCTACTATTCGGCAGGTCATTATTGAGATACTCAATGTGCCCCAGGTTATAATCAGCCAGCAGCCCCCGAATGGCAGTACACTGCTCCTCCGTAATGTGGTAGCGCTGGCCTTTGTACGCTTCGTCGCTTACTTCTATATCCAGCCAGGCCGCGTCAGCTTCCACGGTTTGCACGGTAGCATCAAAGAGCATGCTGTATACGTCTTCCTCCGTTTGGCCACGCTGAATAAGCTGCGTGAGTCGCTGCAGACTTAAAATCTCTTCCCGCTTCTGCTCAAAGACACCCGCTGTGGGCAAATTAAAAAATGTAACAAACAGCCCCATCACGGCATAGAAAGCCGCGAAAAATACTGTAAGCAGTAAAAAAGCATGCTGAGGCTCTGGGGCTATCAGCTTAGGGTCGTACTGAATCCGTACGAAGTAGGCCACAAAAATGGTCATGCACAGTAGGATGGCCAGTTGCATGAACACCACCTCCCACTTCTGCCGTCGGTTCAGATAGGCCACCCATTTCTGGTTGCCGCTCAGATACACGCCAAAGATGGCTAACCCACCAATAACCAGTAGCATTAGGTAGGTAGGTAACTCCCAGCCTAAAAGGCGAAGTAGCAGCGTACCACCTAATAATATCTCAAAAAGCTCCCACTCGCGGCGCAGCCGGCCCGAAGATCTGAACAGTACCAATGACCGCCACGTGTAGGTGGTGCTGGCTAGGAAGAGAATAAACAGCCCTGAGTTGATGGTATAAATAACCGCGAAAAAGGTGCGGTCACTACTGGGCAGCTGATACTGTACGAAGCGCTCTAGTAGGTGTAAGGCTACGCAAATACTGGCCAGGATGCCTGGTCCGAGCACCAATCGGCGAAACAAGCCGACAAAATCGGTGCCTCGTAGTGGGTCGGGCTGGAAGCGGTAGTATATAAATACCCCGGCAGCAAAAACAGCTTGGGCAACCAGGGTCACCCAATCAGGTAAGGCAGATAGAGAAGCCGTTTCCGGCGGGCTAGCGCGAAGAAGCGTACTAACCAGCAGCACGACCCAGCTAAGCAGCGTAAGGGGTAATAGCGTGGCTGTTAGCCTCTGGCTAGAGGGCATAGAGAGCAATTAAATACAAATTACGCGTAATAAGAAACAACCGGAGCAAACTGAAAGATTGAGCAAGATAAAGCCTTATAAATTAAATAGACCTTGATGTATTTCGCTCATTCACGAGACACATTCAGGATAAGGCAGTTTCGAATTGGGGCCACCTAAAGTAATCTAAATCTGGATGAGTTGATTATAGTCTGTAGAGGGCACATTATGCAATCTTCATGTCTACGTACTTATGGCAGTTTTTCGAGTACAAATACAGGGCCTGAGTTAATTGCTGCACGCTTTCGACAAAACAAAAAAGTAAGCTGAGTAGCCATAAGAATGCCACCAGCTAATAGGCCAGTGGCATAGTATAATTCAATCCAAACGTATGTGTTAGCGGCTGCTGTAGTTAGGCGACTCACTAGTAATCTGTACGTCGTGGGGGTGGCTTTCACGTAAGCCCGCGCCTGTGATGCGCACCATACGGGCCTCTTGCAATACGGATATGGTAGCAGCCCCACAGTAGCCCATGCCGGCTCGCAAGCCACCTGCAAGTTGATACAGAACCTCGCTTACGCCGCCCTTAAATGGTACACGGCCTACGATGCCCTCCGGCACGAGTTTCTTTACATCATCCTCCGAAGACTGGAAATAACGATCCTTGGATCCATCTTCCATGGCCTCAACTGAGCCCATCCCCCGATAGGTTTTGAACTTACGACCCTCATAAATAGTGACCTCGCCAGGGGCTTCTTCAGTACCCGCCAGCATGGAGCCAATCATGACGGAGGAAGCGCCACCGGCAAGCGCTTTGACCGCGTCGCCCGAGAACTTGACGCCGCCATCTGCAATAATCGGAACCCCAGTGCCTTCAAGGCCGCGGGCCGCTTCCAATACGGCGGAAAGCTGAGGAACTCCAATACCCGCAATGATGCGGGTAGTGCAGATAGAGCCAGGCCCAACACCTACTTTCACAGCATCGGCGCCCGCGTCCGCTAGGGCTCGGGCACCTTCAGCGGTGGCTATGTTGCCGGCAATTACTTCCAGCTCGGGATACTGTTGCTTGATGCTGCGAACGGCATCCAGTACACCTTTTGAGTGACCATGTGCTGTGTCTACACTCACTACATCTACGCCGGCTTGCACCAGGGCCGCTACCCGGTCAAGCAAATCCGGGGTTACGCCCACGGCGGCACCTACGCGCAAGCGACCGTATACGTCCTTACACGCTCGTGGTGTGCGCCGACGCTTGCGAATGTCTTTGTACGTGATGAGGCCCGTGAGGCGGCCCTGCTCGTCCACAACCGGTAGTTTTTCAACTTTGAACTCCTGAAGTAGGTCCTCAGCCTGCGCCATGTCGGTGCCGGTGGCGGCGGTGATGAGGTTGTCGCGGGTCATTACCTCCGCCACCGAGCGCTCCATATCCTTTTCAAAGCGTAGGTCGCGGTTGGTCAGGATGCCCTTCAGGTGACGTTCTTCGTCTACGATGGGGATGCCGCCGATTTTGTGCTGGCGCATAAGCTGCTTGGCGTCGCCGAGGGTAGCGGTTTCAGACAGCGTAAACGGGTCCAGAATCATTCCGCTTTCCGAGCGCTTTACCCGGCGCACCTGCTCGGCCTGAGCCTTGATGCTCATGTTCTTATGAATGATTCCGATGCCGCCCTCCTGAGCCATCGTGATGGCCAGCTCGTATTCGGTTACAGTATCCATTGCTGCCGACACGAAGGGCAGGTTCAGCCGGATATTGCGGGTAAGCTGGGAACTGGTGTCGGCGTCGCGGGGCAATACCTCCGAATAGGCAGGTAGCAGCAGTACGTCGTCGTAGGTAAGGGCCTCGAAGGCAATTTTGGCAGATTGGTCAGCCATGGCAACAAGAAGATTAGGTGACTCTTATTGCCGGGTAAAGCTACGACTAAAAGTTGGGTTACGTCGCTGAGATTGAGAATCTTCTCATTATTAAATAGTAAACAGACCTGCCGGAATGGCTTCCTGCACGCAAGCTGCACGCGTATTTATCACCGCTATACAGGTGAAGAAATAAGAACGGGAAGGCTGAAATTTAATCTGTGCAAGCAGAGAAGAAGGTTTACTTCAAGCCATTTTGCCGGCGAGTGCCCCGCATAGGCTCCGCTTCCAATGGATCGTCCGGCCAGTAATGTTTCGGATAACGGCCCCGCATATCCTTACGCACCTCGAAGTAGCCTGCCGCCCAGAAAGAGCGCAGATCCCGGGTGACCTGCACGGGTCGGTGGCCGGGTGAAAGCAAGTGCATCGTAAGCGGAATTTGCCCCCAGCCACTCGCGGCGTATCCAAAAGCCCAAAAACCTCCTGTAAGCGCACCGCCAGCGCGGGCGCGGCGGAGTCAGCGTAGTTGATGCGAATGCGCGAGCCGGTAGGAACCACAACATGGGAAGGAGCCAAACGATCCAGCTCCTGACGCTGAGACCAGCCGCCGGGCAACCAGCTCAGCAGGGCTTCACTTAAATCCAGCCGGTTTACCTCAGCAATAGAGCGCACACCTGTAAGAAAAGGTCCGAGCCACTCTGATAAATGTAGTATGAGAGCCGCATCTGACATATCAGACCACTCAGCTGGATTTAAATGGTGCAGAAAAGCCAGCCGCTCACGCAGATGCTGCGCCTCATCAGTCCAGGGCAAGCGTGCAATTCCCTGGCGTCGCAGCCCATGCAGTAAAGCTTCTTCTACGGTGGCCGGATCAGGTTGGGAAAGCGGCTGATCAGAAAGCGTAAGCGCCCCCAAACGACGCAGGCGGCGGGCAGCCACTCGCTCGGCAGCCTCATCCCAGCGTACTTCTTCCGTGTTGGTTATGAGTTCCGGGAAATGCTGTTCGAGCTCGGCGCGGTCTAGAGGAGCGGCCAGGACAGCACGCGGCGCGTTAGCATTCCCATCTAGGTGAGCCACGGCAAAAAAAACGGCTTCCTGACTAAAATGCTCGGCAGGCAATAAGGCGCGCTGGCCCGTTACGAGCCGGACGCGCTCGGGCGTTTCGCGTTGGGCTAGACGGTCGGGGTAGGCAAGGGCTGCCAGCAGGCCGGCCGTATCAGGTTCAATAGTAGAATGGGGAACATCAGCCCGATTTTGGAGCACGGCCGCTGCCTCACGTACTCTGTGCAGGGCTCCGCTATCGGGCACCAGGCCGGGCAGGGGTGCCCGACCCGTCATCAGGGCTTCAAGACGCAGGCGCAAATCGGGTGGGGCGGGCGTGCTGTCGGCTGGTCGGAGCAGGTCGCGTTCCGTAAGTAAAGCGGCTAGTGCGCAGGCCGTGGAGCCATGTCCCGCTTCTTTGCCTCGGAGCACCAGATGACCCAAGCGAGGCACCAATCCCAAGCCAGCTAAAGCGCGGCCATGCGGCGTTGGAGGTCCGGGGGCAAAATAGCGCCCAGCCTGACCAGCAAGTCGCGGGCCTGCGCTAGCGCCGGAGCAGGCGGCGCATCAAGCCAGCGCAAAGCGGCCGGATCGTAGGTTCCCCACAGGGCCAGCTCGAGGGCAAGGCTGCTCAGGTCGGCGGTAAGTATTTCGGGGGCAAATGTGCCGGCCGGTCAGCATGCTCGGCTTCGGTCCAAAGACGCACACAGGTTCCTGGTCCTAAGCGGCCAGCCCGTCCGCGGCGTTGGTCGGCAGCGGCCTGACTCACGGGCACCGTTTGGAGGGTGCTTAAGCCCGTGCGCGGCTCGAAGTGCGGCACGCGTGCATACCCCCCATCAATTACCACTCGCACTCCTTCAATGGTCAGGCTGGTCTCGGCAATGCTGGTGGCCAGCACGATTTTGCGCCGCCCTGCCGGCGCAGGTCGAAGAGCCGCATCCTGCTGCTCAGCGGGCAACTCACCATGCAGCACATGCACATCAACCGTAGGCAACAGCGTGCCGGCCAGGCGCTCCGCCACGCGGCGCTGATCAGCCAGGCCAGGCAGAAACACCAGCACGTCGCCCAATTCATGTTGAGCCAGCGCCTCCCGAATAGCAGTCGGTACCAAGGCGGTCAGCCGCTCGGTGGGGCGGTTTCCGGCCGCCGCTACCCGACTGGGGGCAAATAATGCGTGCTGACCGGATGTTGCAGACCTGCGCTACGTACCACTGGCGCTTCCAACCAAGTGCCCAACCGCTCCGCTTCCAGCGTGGCACTCATGATAAGGATTCGCAGGTCGGGGCGCAAAACTGCTTGGGCATCTAGGGCCAGGGCCAAGCCCAAATCGGCTTGTACGCTCCGCTCATGAAACTCATCAAACAGCACGGCCGCTACGCCTTCCAGCGCCGGGTCATCTTGTAGCATGCGCGTCAGAATAACCTCCGTAGCTACTTCAATGCGGGTTTTGGCCGAAATCCGGCTTTCCAACCGCACCCGATAACCCACCGTTTGTCCTACTGGTTCACCCAGAAGCTGAGCCATGCGCGCGGCGGCCGCCCGCGCTGCTAGTCGCCGCGGTTCGAGCACAATGATGCGACCGGTAGGTGGCATCCAAGGCGCATTTAGCAAAGCCAGCGGAACCAATGTCGTTTTGCCCGCCCCAGGCGGCGCCTGCAATACGGCGCAGTTTGTTGAGCCAAGCGTAGCAAGTAGCTCGGGTAAGGCCGCGCGAATAGGCAGATCAGGCAGTTGCAAATGGATGGGCTGCTTAGTAAGAATGGGAAAGTGAATAACGGCAGGCGGTCCGCTCCCCTCCTTGGTAAGGCGGGAGTTGACCGGCTTTCACCGCATCTAATATATCGCCACTGTCGGGTCGACCTGTACGCTCCAAGCGTGAATGCCGCCGCGTAGGTTTAGCAGGTTATTCAGGCCATGACGATGCTGCAAATAACCCAGTGCCTGCGCCGAGCGCACCCCATGATGGCAGATCAGCACCACCGGCCGGTCGGTGGCCAGCTCTTCTACGTGCTGCGGAATATCGCCCAAAGGCAACAGCAAACTGCCTTCTATATGGCAGTATTCATACTCCTCCGGCTCGCGCACGTCCACGAGTTGCAGCAATTCGCCACGCTCCAGACGGCGTGCAGGTCTTGGGGAGTGAGGTCGGGGAGCATGACGTAGGGAAAGGGTTGGGCTGCCGGAAGACGGTTGGGGGGCAAAAATAAGGGAAGCCTTGCTACCTTCGGCCTTTCCCATGGTCTAAACAACAGTGCGTGGCCTTATCTGATTTGTGGTCTGGCTTGATGGCCAGCAGCCCCGTGGAGTTGGCTGGGGTGATAACGGGTATAGCTTGCGTATGGCTGGCCGCCCGCAATTCCATCTGGAACTTCCCCACCGCGCTGGTTAGCTGTGCCCTCTACGTTATCGTGTTTTGGGAAGCACGCCTGTACTCCGATATGGCCTTGCAGGGCGTATTCATTGCCCTGGCATTTTATGGCTGGTACCAATGGCTGTATGGGGGTCCGCAAGCCCAGGAGCTGCCCATAACGCGGGCCACCGCGCTCCAATGGACGTGGTTGAGTGCCGTAGCAGTGGCCTATGCCGTGGGAGTAGGCTACGCCTTGAGCGCGTACACCGATGCCGCCATTCCGTACTGGGATAGCTCTACCACGGCCATCAGCCTGGTAGCCCAAGTGCTGCTAACGCGCAAAAAGATCGAAAACTGGATACTCTGGCTGGTGGTCGATGTCGCTTATATTGGCCTGTACTGGCACCGGGAGCTTTATCTCACGGCGGGGCTGTATGCCGTGTACCTGGTGTTGGCTACCTATGGCTACCTGGAGTGGCGTCGGCTGCTGCGAGCCAACCTTCAGCCCCAAGCTGCCTGATGCTGCGCGTCGCTATTACCGGCCCCGAGTCAACGGGCAAATCCACGCTGAGCCGCCAGCTAGCCGAGCATTACGGCACCACCTGGGCCCCCGAATACGCCCGCCACTATCTGGAAGAGCATGGTTCGGGCTACACGCTGCACGATTTGGAGCAAATAGCCCGCGGCCAACTGGCGGCTGAAGCTACGGCCGCAGCCGCAGCGCACGAAGTCGTATTTTTTGATACTGATCTGTTGGTGATTAAAGTATGGGCCGAAGACGCGTTTGGACAGTGCCCAGCCTGGATTCAGCGCCACCTGGAGCAGCAGCGCTACGACTTGGTTTTGCTGCCCGGCATCGACTTGCCCTGGGAATTTGACCCCCTACGCGAGCACCCACACCGGCGTCATTATTTTTATGATTTATACCTGGCTGAGCTGCGGGCTTTGGGCGCTACCTATGTCGAAATAAGCGGGCCGGGTAGCCAACGGTTTGAGCAAGCGCGTAAGGCAGTAGATCTCCTGAAAAAACAAGCTCCCTCTACATGATTTTTTCTCTCGAAAACGACCAGTGCCGCGTAACCGTGAACTCTCACGGCGCCGAATTAAGCAGCTTTATTCGCAAAGATCTCAGCAACTTAGAGTACATATGGCAAGCCGACCCAGCCGTGTGGGTGCGCCATGCGCCCGTGCTCTTTCCCATCGTGGGCCGCTTGCCGCTGGATACGTACCTGCACGAAGGCAAGGAGTACAAGTTACCCCAGCACGGATTTGCCCGCGACCAGCAGTTTGCTTTGCTTAGCCAAACCGGCGAGGAGCTGATTTTCAGCCTAAAGGCAGATGAAAACACGCGCGCACTTTACCCCTTCGATTTTGAGCTGATCATTCGCTACCAGTTGCGGGGCAATAGGCTGATAGTAGGTTGGCAAGTGCATAACCGGGCTGCGGAGCAGGAATTGCTGTTTAGTATTGGGGCGCATCCGGCGTTCCGGTGCCCGTTGCTGCCCGACGAGCAGTTTGAGGACTATTATTTTGAGTTTGATCATGCCGTCAGCTTTGAGCGCCACCTGCTGGCCGGTGGTCTGCTCACGGGCCAGACCGAACCCGTGCTCAACGAACAAACCGAGCTGCCGCTGACCTACGAGCTGTTTGCCGACGATGCGCTGGTGTTGAAAAAGTTCGACTTCACTCACCTCACCTTACGGAGCCGTACATCCGAGCGTGCCGTGCGCCTGCGCTTCGATGGGTTTCCGTATTTAGGTCTCTGGACCAAAGGCCCCGGTGCGCCTTTCGTATGCGTAGAGCCCTGGCAGGGCGTGGCCAGCACGGCCGGCGGCCCGCAGGAGCTAGCCGATAAAGAAGGCATCCTGAATTTGCCCCCCAGCCAGACATTTACCACCGAATACAGCATTACAGTGGAATAACAGAACTGCTGGTCGGCTTACACGAAAAAGCCCCCATGGCCTGCTCCGGGTTGCTGCGTCAGCCACGATGACAGCAGGGGAGCGGGCCGCAGGGGCTTTTATTGCTTAGCTGCCGCTACGAGAGGAGCGGCGCAGTAGGACGACTCGGGGAAGTAGGCCGACGATTGTAGTCGGGTTCCCAGTCATTGATGGGGCGCGTGATGCCGGGGGCAAATCCAGGTCGGGTAGGCCGTCGTCGAGTGGCTCACCGCCCTCATCATCGTTATCGGTGGAGGGTGGCCGCTGGTAACGACGCCGGGGCACGACCATGAAATAGGCGAGAATGGCAAGAACCACGAGCGTATAAACAAGGCTGATCATGGTGGGTAATGACTGGGGTTCAACGCAGTAAGAAGACCATAGGCTCCGATGATAAACTAACGGGGCCAGGGGTGGAGTTGTTTTCGAACGCCACAATTTTCCTGGCCGGTTAGAGCCTTCCCTAAGTTACACAGTTTTTAACTGAAAGTAAAGGCCTTAGCTACATCGGTAGGAACTATAAATCACTGGTTGTAACTTTGCAACGAAGTTTAGGGTGCCCTACCAACTTAACCGGTCATTTTGCCGGCAGCGGGGCTGAGATCATACCCATTGAACCTGATCCGGGTAATGCCGGCGAAGGGAACAAACGGTCCGCGAACGTAAAAGCCGCTCCTCCGACCCCTGGAAGGCGGTTCGTTCCACTTTTCCATCTTTCACTTTTGAAAAAGTACGTATTGACCGGCGCGGCGCTTCTGGCGCTAGCCGGCGCGGCATGGGCACAAGGCCCCGTGTCTGGTAGGGTAGGGTCGTTTTTGCCGCTTAACGCAGAAGTCACGTCCTTACCAGGAGCCACTATCTATCTGGACGGCCAAGCAGTAGGGCAGACAGATGACACGGGAGGATTTATTCTGCCGGCCGTATCACCAGGTAGCCATAAGCTACGCATTACCTCCATTGGACATACGCCTTTGGAAACCAAAATCACTGGTCAAATCGCCCCGCAAACGCTGGACTTCACGTTGGAGGGAGAGTCAGTGGTTACCGGCGAAGCGCTGGTAACGGCTTCTCGGGCCAGCGACCGGACCGCCACCGCTTACTCCAACCTCAGCCGCGAAGACCTCGACAAGCGCAACTTCGCTCAGGATCTGCCTTACCTGCTCGACCAAACGCCTTCCGTCGTCGTGACCTCCGACGCCGGCGCGGGCGTGGGCTATACCGATATCCGGATTCGGGGCACGAGCAACACGGGCATTAACATGACCATTAACGGCGTGCCGCTGAACGATCCGGAGTCGCGGGGGCATTTTTGGTGAACCTGCCCGATCTGGCTTCGTCGGTGAGCAGCTTGCAGGTGCAACGCGGGGTGGGCACCAGCCAGAACGGGGGCGCAGCTTTTGGAGCCAGCATCAACATCTCGACGCTTGATGTACGCCGCGAAGCCTACGCCGAAACCCAGAACGCCTACGGTTCTTTTAACACTTGGAAAAACAACGTGCAGTTTGGCACCGGGCTGCTTGGGGGGCATTTTACCGTTGATGGCCGCCTTTCGCGCATTGCCACCGATGGCTACATGAACCGCGCCGAGTCAGATCTGAAGTCGTATTATCTGGCTGCTGGCTACCAAGCCAAGAATACGCTGGTGAAGTTTATCACCTTTTCGGGCCGCGAGAAAACCTATCAAGCCTGGAACGGCGTGCCCGAGCCCGCTCTGACCGGCAACCGCGACCTGCTGCAAACCTACGTGGACAACGGCGAGCTTTCGACCACTGATGCTGAGCGCGTGCTGCAAGAAGGTCGCCGCTACAGCTACTACACCTACGACAACCAGACCGACAATTACCAGCAAAACCACTACCAGCTCCACCTCTCGCAGGGCCTGGGTCAGGACTGGAACATTGGGGCGGCTTTGCACCTCACGCGCGGCTTTGGCTACTACGAAAGCTTCCGCGCCAACCGGCGGTTCTCGGCTTACGGCCTTCCCAACGTAGTGCTGGGCAACCAGACCATTTCCCGCACCGACCTCGTGGACCAAAAGTGGCTGGATAACTACTTCTACGGCGGCACTTTCGCCCTGAACTATCAGCCCAAAAATAACGACAAGTTTGAGGCAACGCTCGGCGGGGCCGTCAACCGCTTTGATAACGACCACTACGGCGAAATTATCTGGGCCCGCTACGCTTCTACCAGCAACATTCGTCAGCGCTACTATGCCAATGAGGCCGCCAAATCGGACTACAATACCTACGCTCGCGCCACCTGGCAGGTGCTGCCCCGGCTGGGTGTGTACGGCGACTTGCAGCTCCGCCACATTGATTATAGCATTGATGGAGTGGAGGACGACCAGAACGACGTCACTACCCGCGCCAACTACACATTTTTCAACCCCAAAGCTGGCGCTACTTTCTCCCTGGCCGAAGGGCAGCAACTCTACGCCAGCTTCGCTGTGGGCCAGCGCGAGCCCGTGCGTGCCGACTTCACCGACCGCCCCGCCGGCGACCAAAGCGCGAAACCCGAACGCCTCGAAGACTTTGAAGCCGGCTACCGCCTGAACCTATCGGACCTGAACCTGCTGACGCCGCGCACGGCGTTGCGCCTGGAGGCCAACTACTTCTACATGAACTACCGCAACCAGCTTGTTGCCACCGGCCAGCTGAATGATGTAGGCACCGCCCTGCGCACCAACGTAGCCCGCAGCTACCGCACCGGCCTGGAACTGACCGGCTTTGTGTCGGCCGACGATAAAATCAGTCTGAGTAGCACGCTCACGCTCAGCCGCAACCGCATTCTGGACTACCGCGACGTTTCTTACGACGAGGAGTTTAACCCCGTAGTTGCCGCCGAAGGCCGCACGACCACCATTTCCTATTCGCCGTCGGCCGTGTCGGCGCACACGCTGGAGGGGCAGCCGCTGAAAGGCATGCGCCTGGCGCTGCTCTACAAAACAGTGAGCCGCCAGTATCTCGACAACTCCGCCAGCGAAGCCCGCAGCATTCAGCCTTACCAAGTGCTCGATTTTCGGGTGCGCTACGCACTTGGCCCCACGTTTATGAAGGAAATAGAGCTGGCTTTGCTGGTCAACAACGTGTTCAATCGCGAGTACGCGGCCAACGGCTACACCTACGGCTACCTCGGCGCCAGCGGGCAGCAGGAAACTTTCAACTGGTATTACCCCCAAGCTACACGCAACTTCCTCGTTTCTGTGGGGCTGAAGCTGTAAGAGAAAATACGACCTGTTAATCGCAATGAAAAAGCCCCAGAGGTATTCTGGGGGCTTTTTATTCAATAAAAGTGGCGTGTTTAGAGCGTGTATGGAATTTTATAAAATCGCCGTTTCCATCATGCTGAGTTGGTCGAAGCAGGCGAGATGCTTCGACCAACTCAGCATGACAACTCCTAGATACGCTCTACGGTTTGCGCACGCGAACCAATTGATAACGTAGGCGGCCGCGGCTAAATAGGTCGGTTGTATCCGTTTCGCTTGGGGAAACACCTACCGTGTGATGTATGGTATACAACCGTAACGTGTCGCGGCCGAAGGAAGCACCAAACGAGCTTTGTCGTTTGGAATATGTGTCAAAAATTAATTCGTCTCCCGGATTTGGACCGGTGAAATCCATCTGAACAGTATACTGGCTGAAAGGCAAACCTTTCACTTTACCATCAGACAGAAAATATGCGTTAACGGGTTGGCCGAGAGAATCGGTGCCTTGATATTGACCTGTTATCAACAATTGATTGATTGCCCTCTCAACACCACCTTGTAGGTCGGTTTTGACACTGGATTTTAGCGCTCGGTAATAGGGTATCTTGTCAACTATTCGATTCGTTTTGGCATTACGCTGAATAAAAAACAAGGTAGTATCAGCAGCAGAAATCTCATAAGATAACTCAACAACTGTTTCCTTCTCATCTCCAAGTTGTGGTCTGAGTGATAAAGTTTTGTCGTTCTGACCGGGACGAAGAAGTAAAATCCTGCTTCCTCCTTCGTGCAAGCCGTAAGTAACACCAATCTCAACGCTGTCCACTCGAGATGAAAAGGACTCTATGTGGATAGATGAGGGCCCGGATGGAATATAATCAAAAGCTTCGGCTGGTGAGCGAGTTTGCTCCACCAACCTCCGATACTGGGAACTCAACCAATAGCCACTAATTATTGGGCTGATTGGTAGGGCAGCAGGCCTTACTGAATTTACTGTATAGTCTGTGGTTACGCTGGCAGTAGGAGGCTCCAGCGTAACAGTATCTGGTTGTTGCTGGCAAGCGAATACGCTAGTGACTAGCAGGAGTAGGAGGCTTTTCTTAAGTAGCATTGCCTAGGTGAATTGAATGCAGCTAACATTTAATTCACCTAGTAAGCAAATACCATAGCAATTGCTTACAATGTCTTTTATTCTACAGTACCGTTAGTTCTTGCTGCTTGACGTTGAAATTTGTCCAATTTGAAAATCTGCCACTCAAATAATCAGACGCACGCCGCCAAGCTCCGAGACGTGGTAAGGAAACTGGTCGCCGGGCGAGCCGATGAACATAAAGTTTTTAGGAATCTGCCACTCCTGCGAGAGCTTGTCAATCAGCTCCGGACCAAACTTGCCTTCCAAGGTTACAAAATCCACTTCAATCTGATCATAAGCCCGATCCAGCACATGAATATCGGTGAGCAAATCCTGCGGATACGTTTCGCCGGGCCTCAGCAGCGTCACGATTTTTAGCTTGGTGGTGAACTCATTTTCCACCACGTAAGCCATCACCTTGTTGAGGTTGGATACGTTGTCGCCCTTCGTGAAAAAGACGAATTCCTGCTGGTGCAGCTCCCGCAGCATCTGCCGCAGCTTGAGGCGCAGCAGGCGTGAAAAGCGCGGCGACTGTTCGGCAAACGAATTAGCGGCTGCCAATATCAGATTCAGGATGCCAATGCGGTTCAGCATCACATAAATCAGCACCATGGCCGGCAGGAAATATTGTAGGAACACAATCAGGTAGTCGGGGTGAATCTTGATGTTGCCGTACAAAGCCACCAGAATGCTGACGAGCGCCAGCGTGACGGTAAAAATACCCGCGTATACAGGCCGTGGCAGCTTGGGCCGCTTGCGCTTGAGCAGAAAGTTGCCCAGCGCGAAAAACGCCATCACCGACAAAAACGAAATGGTGTATACGCCCGACAGCGGCCCCAACTGTCCGTTGGTAATCAGCAGCACCGATACGCACAGCAGAAAGAAGGTGATGAGAATGATATAGTTGCTCTTGGCCTTGTTTTCCTTCAGGAAGAATTGGGGCAGAATACGGTCCAGGGTCATGCGCTTCATCAGGCCGCTTACCCCCACAAAAGATGTGAGCACGGCACCACTGAGTACGGCCACCGCATCCACCGAAATCAGTGTACCCAGCCAGGTGCCGCCAGTAGTATTGCCCAGGTGCGATAGAAGTGTTTCGGTATGCTCACCCACCTCGCCCATCGGTAGCGCAGCTACGGCCAGAAAGGCAATAGCCGGGTTGAAGAAGCTCACTACGAGCCACATATTGCGCAGGGTTTTGCCAAATACGCCCCGAGCCTGCTCTTCCACAAAGTTGGCGGAGCTTTCAAAGCCCGAAATGCCCAGCATAGCCGCGCTAAAGCCAAAAAACAACGCATTCGTGATACTGCCGCCTTTCAGCGGTAAGCTAAAATTGGCGGTGAGTATATCAGTGCCATGAGTTGTTAAGTACCAAATGGCACTACCTACCAGCAAGGTGAGCGAGATAAGATGCACCAGAAAAATGGCCACCGCCACTTTCGCCGACTCCGAGATGCCCAGAATGGTGAGCAACAGAAATAGCCCCAGCAGTCCCAGCGTAGCCCAAATAATAGGCAGGCTGTGCCACAGTGTATGTAAGTAGTGCATGGCTTCGCTGGCCGAAATAACCGCCGTAGCCATATAGGATAGAATAGTAAGACAGGCCGCCAAGGCCGCGTTGCGCTTACTGGTCGTGTTCAGGAGCACGTTATAGGCGCCGCCATTCAGCGGGAGGGCACCCACCACTTCGCCGTATATCTTCCGAAAAAGGAACAGCACGGCGCCCACCATGAGTAGCGCAATCCAGGCGTATTGCCCGGCGTAGGCAATGGCCAAAGCGGATACGTACAGGCACGAAGAGGAAATATCATTGCCGCAAATGGCAGTGGCTTCCAGTTCATTGAGCTTCTTCTCGTGACTCATAAAACAAGTAAAGGTAGGCTACTGAAACACCAAGGCTTGATTAAGCTACTTAACAAGGAATCACTGATGGAGGGCTTGTTGGCGTCGGTTGGGCTGAATGTAAAGATTGAAGCGGGAATCACTCTACGAGTAAAATGAATAAACGGACGGTGCGGTAAAAAAGCCCCCCACACGCCCATCTCAGAACTAGCGTGCGCCTATTGCAGTAGTTTCTTGATGTCTTCCATTCTGCCGAAAAGCACAAGCGTATCACCGGCTTCAAAAACGGTATCGGGGGTTACTACGCCAATAGCCACTGGCTTGCGCTGGGGCGGCCAAATAAGTTGGTGTCATCCTTCAATCGAATGATAGTCAGTACATTAATATTGTATTTCTGGCGAAAGTTGGTCTCCTGTATCGTTTTGCCCACGTAATGCGTGGGCACTGTCGCCTGAATGATATTGTAATCTTCGGTAAGCTCTAGGGAGTCCAGAATGCCCTTCACGTCGAGACTTTTAGCGAGGCGCTCGGCCGATTCCATTTCGGGCCGGATAATCTTGTCAACTCCAATGGCCTCCAGTACTGTTTGGTGCAGGGGTGAAATAGCCCGGCCAATAAGCCGTTTCACTCGGAGCTGCTTGAAGTTGGCCACGGCCATCACCGACGCCCCAAAATCTTCTCCTATGCCTACCAGCACTACATCGGTATCGTTGATGGGCAGTGTAGAAAGGGCTTGCTGATCTTTAGCGTCGAGGCAAACGGTATGCGTAATGCGGTCTTTGTATTGATTAACCTTGGCAATATCGTTATCAACGGAAATAACCTCGTGGCCCATTTCCGTAAGCCTAATTGATAGCGACGAGCCAAAGTAGCCCAATCCGACAATGATGAATTTCATGTGCGTTTGCTCAGCAGTATGTTAGGTAATAATAATGTTCTCGGAAGGGTAGCGGTAGTTCAGATTGTTGACCTTGCTCAATACACCAGCAATCAAAGTGAACGTACCTACGCGTCCTAAAAACATAGTAACAATGATGACTAGCTTGCTGCCAGTAGTCAGCTCAGGCGTCAGGTTTAGGCTCAGCCCAACGGTGCTATAGGCAGAGAAAGCTTCAAAAGCCACTTTTAAGAGGGGTATGGTGGGATTGAAATACGCAATAAGGAGCGTAGCCAGACCAATAACCAAAAACGACAGCATCATGACGGCAAAAGCCTGCTGCACAGATTTGCTCGGCACCTGACGACCAAACAGCTCCAACCGCTCCTTGCCACGTGCAATACTGGAAATGTTCAGGAAGGCTAGCGCGAAGGTAGTGGTCTTGATGCCGCCGCCCGTTGAACCCGGCGAGGCCCCCACCCACATGAGCAGCAGATAAATCAGCACCAGTGGCACGCTCAGCTGAGACATATCAACGGTATTGAAACCAGCGGTGCGGGGCGTAACACCCCCAAACAAGGCTGCTACGAATTTGCCAAAACCGCTGTGTTCGCTCAGGGTATTGTTGTACTCTATAACATAGAACAGAAAAGTGCCCCCCACAAGCAAGATGGCTGAAGTGAGCAGTACTAGCTTAGTATTCACGTTGATGATGCGCGGGATATACACGTAGCGCTCCCGATGATATACTTGCTGCCAGCGGTTTCTGATTCTTTTCTGGAGATAACTGTAGAGGTTAAAAATGATAGGAAAGCCGAGCCCGCCGATAACAATCAGCGCAATTACTACTAATTGCAGGCTATAGTTGAAGCGGAAATTGATGTCATATAAACCGGCTGACAGGGTCGAGAACCCGGCGTTGCAGAAGGCGGAGATGGAATGAAAGATGGCAAAGCCGATGCGGTCGTGTAGCTGCGGTATTTCTGCTGGCCCGATGGATGCATAAATGAAGCACGCACCCAGAAATTCCACCAGAAATGTAATCCAGACAATGTTGCCGATGGTGCGCATTGTGTTGCCAATGCTATCCTCATTGATAAGACCCTGCATAAAAAGCTGGTTCTGAAATGACGATGAGCTTTGGAAAAATAAAGTCAGAAAGCTGGTGAAAGTCATGATACCCAGCCCCCCGAGCTGAATCAGGACGATGATAACTACTTTGCCAAAGGTGGTAAAGTAAGTGGCCGTATCAACGGTAATCAGACCCGTGACGCACACGGCGCTGGCAGCAGTAAAAAGGGCATCGAGCGAGCTAATGCCATTTACAGTGGCTCGGGGCAGCAACAATAAACCAGTGCCCAGCAAAATCAACAGAATAAAGCTGGCTATAAACAAGAGGGCTGGGTTGTAGCGCAGCTGATAAAAAGTAAGAGAGCGGCGGGAGAGTTCGATCAGGAACACATACAACAGCACAATCAAAATCAGAAAATCCTCTTCTAGATATCGACCCAGCCGGGTGCCTGTCAGCACAAAGTGCTCGGGAAAGAAGGTCAAAAATGCCCCATACGCCGCAAGCGAAATTAAAATACACTCCACTATCACCCATCCCCTTGGTACGCCCGACCGGTTGAGTAGAATCAGGCGCAGACTTAGAACCAGTACAAGGCCGAGCGTATACACGCCATAGAAAGTGTTGAGCGTAGCATCGGCGGCGGCTGTATGAGCAAATCCTAGGTCATACAGAAATATGAGCAACCCACCCAGGCTCAGGTAAAATAGCACCGAATCAGCCTTGCCAATCAGCTTTGAGCGGTGCTTTTCTAGCTGGCCATCAAGGCGTTTGCTTATTTTAACACGGTACATCTTAGTTCAACTAAAGGCTTAAGCAAACTGCCGCCCTGCAAAGAGGCTAGTGTAGGTTATAGAGCGGTAAGCCCAGCTGCTCGGGCTTACAAGCTACTTCGCAATGGATATGCGCTACGTAGTTTGGTGACGGAAAGATGAGGAATGAATTCTAGATTAGCCTGAACTCGTTCAGCTATGGGCTGTTTGGAAAGTAGATGGTGTTCTGAATGGGAAGGCCGGCCCGTCTCGAAATTTTTATCTTTGAGCTTCCCACCCCATTTATACTTCTGTTATGTCATCTCAAGCCGACGTTCTCTCGCCCCAGTCCAAAGCACATACCGCCCAGAAAGGCAGCACCAACGCCGCTGGCTTCACCGATTATTTCGACCTCGACGGCCTACTCACTGAGGAGCACAAGCTTATTCGTCAGAGCATTCGCGACTTCGTGAAGCGTGAGATTTCGCCCAGCATCGAGAAGTGGGCACAGCAGGCGCATTTTCCATCCGAAATCGTGCGCAAGTTTGGCGAAGTAGGTGCTTTTGGCCCCACTATTCCGGCCGAGTACGGTGGCGGCGGCCTCGACTACATCAGCTATGGCCTGATTATGCAGGAAATTGAGCGCGGCGACTCCGGCATGCGCTCTACGGCCTCGGTGCAGGGCTCCTTGGTCATGTTCCCCATTTATCAGTACGGCTCGGAAGAGCAGCGCCGCAAGTTTCTGCCCAAGCTGGCCTCGGGCGAATGGCTGGGCTGCTTCGGCCTTACGGAGCCCGACCACGGCTCTAACCCCGGCGGCATGGTCACGAAGCTGGAGGACAAAGGCGACTACTATGTGTTGAATGGCGCCAAGCTCTGGATTTCGAACTCGCCTGAGTGCCAGGTAGCCGTAGTGTGGGCTAAAAACGAAGAAGGCCGCATCAAGGGCGTTATCGTAGAGCGCGGCATGGAAGGCTTCACCACCCCCGAAATTCACAACAAATGGAGCCTGCGTGCCAGCACCACCGGCGAGCTGGTGTTCGACAACGTGCGCATTCCTAAGGAAAACATTCTGCCCAACGTGGAAGGCCTAAAAGGCCCCCTGAGCTGCCTCGATTCAGCTCGCTTCGGTATTGCCTGGGGGCAATTGGCGCCGCCATCGACTGCTACGAATCGGCCCTGAAATACTCCCTGGAGCGCGAGCAGTTCGGTAAGCCGATTGCCGCTTTCCAGTTGCAGCAGCGCAAGCTGGCCGAAATGATTACCGAAATCACCAAAGCGCAGCTGATGGCTTGGCGCTTAGGTGTTTTGAAAAATGAAGGCAAAGCCACCAGCGCCCAAATCAGCATGGCCAAGCGCAACTCCGTGGATATGGCTCTGCACATTGCCCGCGAAGCCCGCCAGATTCACGGCGGCATGGGCATCACCGGCGAATACCCCATTATGCGCCACATGATGAACCTGGAATCGGTGATTACCTATGAGGGTACGCACGATATTCACCTGCTCATCACGGGCGCGGATATCACAGGTATTCAGGCGTTTAAATAATATCTAATTGTTTAAAAGAAGGGCCAGCTTATGTATATAAGCTGGCCTTTTTGCTTGGAGCGTTTTGCTAATATGGCTTGCCATTATTACTACGTTCTTCCGTAAACCTATATTCGCTCATCTTTTACTCCTTATTTTCCGTGTGTACCGCCATGGCCGCTGACTCCGCTTTGCCTTTAGTAATCCTCGAATGCCTGATTGCTGGCACCTCACATCGCGAGGGTCTGAAAGCCTACGAGCCGAACCTGCAACTGGGCCAAGAGCTAACGGTCACGCGTGAAGCCGACAGCGCCTATGATGACTGGGCCGTGCGTGTATATACCGCTGGCCCTGAGCCGATGTGGCTGGGCTACCTGCCGGAAGGGCGCAACGAAACCGTGGCGCGCCTGCTTGATGCTGGGTTTGAGTTAGGGGGCCGCCTTACGCACAAAGCCTGGGAAGACGACTGGCTATACCTGGAAATGGAAGTACTGCTTTTGAAAAAGTAAGTAGCTATAAACAAAAAAGCCCCCAGCGCGTGCTGGGGGCTTTTTTGTAGCCGTTGTTAGCGCAGTTCCTCAAAGGCATACTGGGCGTTGCTCCAAAACTCATCCAGGGCTATCAAACGAGGCTTGAAAAAGGAAATCAGCTGGGGCCAGTCGTCGCGACTGAACAGGTTGACGGGCTGCAGCTCCCGATAAATACGGCTTATGGACTGGCCGTTAGTGTCCTGCGCTGCAAGCTCCCAGGTCCAAGCTTCGCCCAGCGTTTCCTCCAGCATCGGTTTCAGTTGCTCAAACTGCTCGAAAAACAGCTGGCGGATTTCCGCGTCGGCGTGCGTAAGCTCTATGCCAATGCTGGCGCGGCGGTTGTCGGCGTGCAGGCGGAAATACAGGTTTTTGTAGCCGGATTTGTAGTTGATCCAGTTGGTCGGCGTGCCTTCGGCCGAGGGTACAGGGGCCATATATTGACCAAATGTGGTCCAGAAGGCTTGGCGTAATTGCGTAACTTCAGCTTTGCTATACATTGTTTACTTGTCACTGTGTGCGGGCTTATTCGCACGTGGTACGCAACAGGATTCGGCGCGGCCGCGCCCGCTGGTAGCAATTGAAAGGACAAAGTGCACCTTTGTTCTACATGAAGCTGGGCAGTAGGCAAGGCGCCAGGGCAAAATTTGGGGAACTTTACCGTAAAATTGCCCCCAGCTTCGTCATTTACCGCAAATCTATGCACGTTCCCATCTTCTCGGATGTAATCATCATTTTGCTGCTCTCGGTGGGCGTAATTTTGCTGGTGAGCAAGCTGCGGCTGCCTTCTATTGTGGGTTTTCTGGTTACGGGCATCGTGGCAGGGCCGTCGGCGCTGGGGCTGGTGAAGGCCCAGGGCGACGTGGACATGCTGGCCGAGCTGGGCGTGATTCTGCTCATGTTCACCATCGGCCTGGAGTTCTCGCTCTCCAGCCTCTCGCGGCTCAAGCGGGCCGTATTTCTGGGAGGCAGCTTGCAGGTCGGCCTTACCATTGGCGCTACTTACCTGCTGGCAGTGGCATTTGGGTATTCGACGCCCGAAGCCGTATTTCTAGGCTTTCTGCTGGCTTTGAGCAGCACCGCCATCGTGCTCAAACTTCTGCAAGACTGGCTCGAGATGGAGTCGCTGCACGGGCAGGTAATACTGGCCATCCTCATCTTTCAGGACTTGATTGTGGTGCCCATGATGCTGCTCACGCCCATGCTGGCGGGCAAGGGTGCCGGCAATCCTTGGGCCGATCTGGGCTTGCTGGCATTCAAAATCAGTGGGGTGCTGGCGCTAGTGTGGTTTGGGGCACGCTACCTTATGCCGCGCCTGCTGTTCGTGGTGGCCCAAACGCGCAGCCGCGAGCTGTTCCTGCTCACCACCATCGGCACCTGCCTGGGCGTGGCGTGGCTGACGTCTACGGTAGGGCTTTCGCTGGCGCTGGGGGCCTTTTTGGCGGGTCTGATCATCTCCGAATCGGAGTATAGCTACGAGGCCGTCAGCAATATTCTGCCCTTCCGCGAAATTTTCGCCAGCTTCTTTTTCGTGTCTATCGGCATGCTGCTCGACGTTCGGTTTTTCTTGGAAAATCCGCTTACCATCGTGCTCATTACCCTGGCCGTTATGGCCGTCAAGCTCCTGCTCACGGTAGGCGCGGCCCTGGCCCTGCGGCTGCCCATGCGCTCCGTGCTGCTGATCGGGTTAGCCTTGTGCCAGGTAGGCGAGTTTGCCTTTATCCTGTCCAAAGTGGGGCTGGAGGCGGGCCTGATGCAGCAGCGCGAGTACCAGTATTTCCTGGCCGTTTCTATTCTGACCATGAGTCTGACGCCGCTGGTGATGCTAGGCGCCGAGCCTTTTGCCACGTTTCTGCTGCGCCTGCGGATTTTCCAGTCGCTCGACCAAGGACTGCGCATGCAAACCGACCAATTGCCCCCCGACCAGGAGCAGAAGCTCAGCGACCATCTGGTGGTGATGGGCTACGGCTTCAACGGTCGCAACCTGGTGAAAGCCGCCAAATATGCCAAGGTGCCCTACGTAATTATCGAGACGAACCCCATCACGGTGCGCCAAGAGCGGGAAAAAGGTGAGCCTATTCTGTACGGCGACGCCTCGCAGGAACACGTGCTGGAGCAGGCCCACGTAGAGCATGCACGCGTGATGGTAGTCGCTATATCGGACCCGGCCAGCAGCCGCCGCATCGTGGTAGCCCTGCGCAAGATGAACCCCAACTCTTGCATTTTTGTGCGCACCCGTTACATCCACGAGATGGAGGAGCTGTATCGCCTCGGTGCCACCGAAGTGATACCGGAGGAGCTGGAAGCGTCCATCGAAATTTTCTCGCGGGTGCTGGCCAAGTACCTGGTGCCTATGCCTGAAATCGACAAGCTGATTGGCGAGCTGCGCGCCGGGCGCTACGACATGCTGCGCCGCCGCTCCCTCACCGACGGCGAATGGTCGTCGATGCACATTTCCCTGGCTGATGCCGAAATGTCGACTTTCCGCGTTTCCTCCGAAGGAGAGCTGGTAGGCAAAACCTTGTCGGAAACTGAAGTGCGGCAGCGGTTTGGGATTAGCTTGCTCGCCATTCGTCGTGGGGGGCAAATGCTGTATGAGATGACCGGTGATACGGTGATCAAGCCCGATGATACACTCTATATCTTCGGCCCGCCGGAGCGCGTGCAGGAGTTTGCCCGCAGTGCCGATTAGAACGGTGATAACTAAAAAGGCGATTATGCAGCCATCATGTGCCTTTGTCACAATCGAAACAGAACGTCATGCAGAGGCGGAGCCGAAGCATCTCGCATGTTTAGTGAGACTACTAACCTCACATCAGCACGCGAGATGCTTCGGCTCCGCCTCTGCATGACGTTCTTCGATATAGAGGTCAATCTTATTTGCTAAAGTATTTAGTCAACATACGGTATACTAAATATTTTTACTAAAACGGGAAGCATTTTGCCCCCCAAAGCGTTATCTTCACTCAACGCCAAACTTAGTATTACGCCATGCGCGAAGCTTTTCTCACTGGTGGCAACGACCACATGGACCCCTCCGAGAAGGAGATTGACAAGGCGCTGCGGCCGCTCAGCTTCTCTGACTTCACGGGTCAGGATAAAATCGTCGAGAACCTGAAAATATTCGTGGCGGCTGCTCGTCGGCGCGGCGAGGCCCTCGACCACGTTCTGCTGCACGGACCTCCTGGTCTGGGCAAAACCACTTTGTCGCACATCATTGCGGCCGAGCTGGAAGCGGGTATCAAGATGACCAGCGGCCCGGTGCTTGACAAGCCTTCCGACCTGGCCGGCCTGCTGACCAACCTGGAGCCCAACGACGTACTCTTCATCGATGAGATACACCGCCTGAATCCGGTAGTGGAAGAGTACCTGTACTCGGCCATGGAGGATTACCGCATCGACATCATGCTCGATTCAGGTCCGAATGCGCGCTCCGTGCAGATTTCGTTGTCGCCATTTACGCTCATCGGGGCTACTACGCGCTCCGGCTTGCTGACCTCACCGCTCCGGGCGCGTTTTGGTATCAATGCCCGCCTGGAGTATTACGATTCGGCTTTGCTAACCAGCATTGTGAAGCGCTCAGCCGAGATTCTGAATACGCCTATTCACGACGATGCAGCTTTCGAAATTGCCCGCCGCTCGCGTGGTACGCCGCGTATTGCCAACAACCTGCTGCGCCGTACCCGCGACTTTGCCCAGATAAAAGGCACCGGCACCATCACCGTGGACATCGCCCAGTTTGCCCTCAACGCTCTCGACGTAGACCAGAACGGCCTCGACGAAATGGACGTGCGCATCCTGACCACCATCATCGACAAGTTTAAAGGTGGCCCGGTGGGCTTGAGCACTATCGCTACGGCCTGCTCCGAGGAGTCGGAAACTATTGAGGAAGTGTACGAGCCCTTCCTGATTCAGGAAGGCTACATCAAGCGCACCTCCCGAGGCCGCGAAGCTACAGAAGCTGCTTACCGGCACTTGGGTAAGCTCATGCCGCAGCATCTGCGCGGCAACTCGCCCGGCGACTTGTTTGGAGAGCCTGTTTAATTGCGTTTTCGCTGTAAGCAGTAAAGAAAGAGCTGAGAAGCATCTTGAGATGCTTTTCGGCTCTTTTGCTTGCAAGATATTTGTCGCTGGTGCCTGCAAGCTTGGATAGTAGCGTAAAGCAGGCTTATTTGATATGCTACCCGCTATTCACGTAGCCTGCCAGTAGCGGGTATCTAAATGTTGGTGGCAATTATAACAGACATACTGCAATGATAATAAGACAAGTAATAATTTTAGTTATGACAATCTCTATTTTGACGAGTTGCAGACGCGGCTACAAGATTGAAGACGACAAAGTTTATTATGAATCTTGGAATGAAGGAAGTGGTCAAAACAAGCGAATAATTGAACAAGCAGACGCAAAGACTTTTAAAGAATTAACTTTTGACTGCGATTGCGGCTTTAAGTTTGGTAAAGACAAAAATCATCTGTTTATAGACGGAGAACTTATAAAAAATATTGACCCAAACACTTTTAAGTTTATTGGAAATTATATTTTCCGTGACAAAGACTCAGCATATTTTTTTGGTTTTTATAATAACTTAAATGATTGTGTAATTAAGGGTGTTAATCCAAGCAAAATAAAATTGATTAAATATCCTTGGGCAAAAGCGGATAATTTTTTAATCCATGGAGGAGATATTGTAAGTATTGACGATATAAATGAATTTGCTCCTATTGACGATGATTGGGGAAAGACAAAAAAATACATTATTAATAACAATCAAATTTTATACGGAGCAGATGTAGAAACTTTTAAAATCACAAGTGCTTTTCAAGGTAAAGACAAAAAAATTAATTACGAGTTCGGTATTATTAATGAAGACGATTTTAAAAAGATAAGTTTTAAAACCTTTGATTTTGTCAATAAAGATTTCTGTCGAACCGAACCGATTGTGTTTGTTGATGTTTACGACAGTTTAGTTTCATATATAGAAGATAAGAATGAACCTATCGAGATTGTTGAAAAGCTTAAACAAATGGGTTTTATATTGAATAATACGATGTATCTAGATTGGGGTGGAGAATCAAAAATGATCAGGGCTTCTATGATAAGTAGTAAATGTAATTGTATCGTTGAAAAACTTTACCGTTACGATTATGGAAAACCTTCTGAAACAAAAAACATATTTAAAGTGACAGAAAGAATTTACTGTGAACCGAGAGAGAAATAGAATAGGAATAACTGCCACCAACAAGGGTTTTGCAATAGTGGGGCGAAACTGCAAAGTTCAACGGTAGTTCTTTGAGTCAATTGTTGTACAAAATTGAAGATTTGTGTTTCGATTACCCCACCATCGCAAAGCCCCGAGACGTTAGAAGTGTATGTAATGATAGGTACACAATTTCCTTCGCTATAATCAGCCGCTACTGCCTAACTATTGGAACGCTCCGCTACCGGCGGGGCGTTTCGTTTTTTCAGCCAACCTTTGCCTGATGCTTGTCTCCGACCTTATCCGCTCCGAACGAACTGCCTTTATTAAGCGTCGGGCGGCGGAGCTGGGCTTTATGTATTGCGGCATCTCGAAGGCGGAGTTCTTGGAGGAAGAAGCGCCCCGCCTCGAAAACTGGCTCAACCGCCAGATGCACGGGCAGATGGGCTACATGGCCAACCATTTCGACAAGCGCCTCGACCCGCGCCTGCTCGTAGACGGTGCCAAGTCGGTGATTTCGCTGCTGCTGAATTACTACCCCGCCGAGGAAGACCAATTGCCCCCCGACACACTGCAAATCAGCAAGTACGCCTACGGCCGTGATTATCACTTCGTCATCAAGGACAAGCTCAAAACCTTGCTGGCCGATATTCAGCAGGAGATAGGCGAAGTAGGCGGCCGCGTGTTTGTCGATTCGGCGCCGGTGATGGATAAGGTGTGGGCCAAGAAAAGCGGCCTGGGTTGGGTAGGCAAAAACTCCAACCTCATCACGCCCGGCGTGGGCAGCTTCTACTTCATCGCCGAGCTGATCATCGACCTTGAATTGGAGCCAGACGGTCCCATCAAAGACTACTGCGGCACCTGCCGTAAGTGCATGGACGCCTGTCCCACCGATGCCATTTCCGACCCATACGTGGTGGATGGCAGCAAATGCATCAGCTACTTCACCATCGAGCTAAAGGACCAGATTCCGACGGAGGTGGGGGGCAAATTGGGCAACTGGGTATTCGGCTGCGACATCTGCCAGGACGTGTGCCCCTGGAACCGCTTCGCTAAGCCGCATCAGGAGCCGCAGTTTCGGGCTCACCCCCAGCTTAAGGAAATGAATACCAAGGACTGGCAGGAGATTACCCACGAGCTGTTCACGGAGTTGTTTCGGCAGTCGGCGGTGAAGCGCACGGGCTACGCCGGCCTGACGCGCACGATTCAGTTTGTCACGGAGCCCCAAGCCGATTTTCTATACACGGAAAAAGCCCCCCGCGAGGATGCCTGAGTGGCTGCTCGCGGGGGCTTTTTTGGGTACTCTTTACTCTGCTTTAGGCAGCTTGGGCAAAAACGCGGTTGAGTATGCGCTGATAGATGCTCGCGAACTGCTCGTAGCACCAAGTTTTTAATTGCATTAACTCCTCTGGCATAAGCATGCGCAAGGCCTTCCGCAGCTCTTTCTCAAATAGGATTTTGTCGAAGCTTACTTTAAGCAGAATGGTTTTCGCATATTCCAACATCGCAATGAATAGTAATAAAGGTGGGTGGTAAAGGGTAGGACAAGAGGGGTTAGAGGTATACGAAAGCCATATGAAAAGGCTTACTCCGGGGGGCAAAAGGGTTACTATATTTTTAAACAGTCCAACGCCAGTAAAGTATAGTACCAAAGATAAGATGTACCCTAATCGGGTTGCAAGCTCATGGACAAAAAAAGAGCGACGTAAGTCGCTCTTTTGAAGTAGATTAAGTATAAGAATGGGGTTTATCAGTAACTCTCTCGCTAGTACGTGAAAATACTTACCAGTGAGGTAGCCGTGCTGGCTGGGATGGGCTCGTCGAAGGCTTCGGCCACTTTTGCCACTGCTACCACTGTATTTAAAGGGGCCTGATCGAAGGGCACCTGCCGGAGACCCGCCACAAACTGGTTAACCAAACCCTCGCCCGCATATACGGCGTCGGTTTTGCCGGCTACCGCGATGCTGGTATCGGTGGGGCTCACCCAACTCTTCACATTTGCCCCCCGCGCCCGCCGCATACTACGAATATGAGCCGCGTGCCGAGCCTCCACGGAGTGAATACGCAGAGCTGCTTCCAGCAAGGAGTTATCCGTTTGCAGAAAACCAACCTGCCCTTTGTAGGCTCGTACGCCGGCATCTTCCAGGGTCTGGGCTACTTGCAGAAACGTATCGAAATTGGTAAACACATCTGCAAACAGGGCGGGCTGAGCGCCATTCTTGCTGCCTGTAAAGTCGAAGCGGGGCTTGGTGGGCAGTGTGCCACCCGAGGCCTGAATAACGCGCTCCAGGAACCGCACATGCTGCTGCTCGTGGCGATAGATGGTTTCGATAGCGGGGCGTGTGCCGGCCGGAAAAAAGCTGGCAGGTACGCTGGGCGCCCCAGCCACCAACCCCAGGGCGCGGGCGTAAAACTCGCTCTCCAGGTATTCCAGCACAAGCGCGAGGTTCAGGGAGTCGAGGATAGTGCGGATGTCGCGGGCCTGGGCTGGCATAATGGCCGTGCCTAAGGCCACCGGCAACGCCGCCAGCGCCGCCTTCCGGCCTAGCTTGCTCAGGGGGGCAAAAGCGGCCTGCCGCGAGCTCAGGCGGTCGTATAGGGTAGGATCAACTTCGGCCAGATCGGCGAGGAGTTTGAGAATATTCATAACGCGGGAGTAACCGAAGACGCTTAGCCGGGCAGGCTGGCCGCCGAGACAGTAATGTTGAGAAAAGTATTTACCACGGCTATTACCTGAGCAGGCGACTTAGCCGCATCGAGCCCATCAAGCGCGCTGCCATCATTGGCAACTACATCGGCCGCAGCGAAGGAGTTAGGCAGAGCCAAATCACGGACCAGGGCAGCGTGGCGCGCTTCTACTGACGCTATTTTGCCCGCGATGCCCAAGTATACCGGATCGGTGAAAAGCTTGCCGGCGCCGTTATAAGCAGCTACCCCCAGGTCCTCCAGGGTTTGGGCGGCGGCAAATACACCGGCGCGCGTGGTGAGCGTAAGCGAGCCGAAGTTAAATACAGCCGTACCGATGGCGCTCGTGCCCAGCGCAAACTTGAAGAACTCGCGGTGAATAACCTCGTGGTCGCGCATATCGGTGAAGTAGGCCAACTCAGCGGCCGGCATATCGGCGGGGGGCGTGGCTACTACTTTATCGTAGAAAGCGGCCTCCAATTGCTCCAGCAGATAAGCATAGTTGAGCAGGCCGGTGTCGCCGGTGCCGAGAGTAAATGCCTGTTCGGGCGAAACCTCCGGGTTTTCGTCATCCTTGTCGCAGCCCGCCAATACCAAAGCTGATGATGCAGCCGTAGCGCCGGCTACTCTGAAAAAAGTACGTCTGCGCACCGGTCGCGCCGAAAACAGGCGAGAGAAAGAAGTAGATTTCGTATCCATAAAAGCGAAAGAATCAATCTAAAAAAGCCCCCAGAAGCCAAAGCGGGCACAGCACAAGCAAAGATAGCCCGATAAGCCAACTCCGGTTAGGGGTAGGAGCCGGCAAAGCGATAAAGTGTTGCATGGTGGAGCTAAAAAACAAAAAAGGACGACCCGTAGGCCGTCCTTTTTCAGGAAATAACTGTGAGAGCAGCGACTAGATGAACGTGCTGCCAGTGATTACGAACGTACGAGCGATGTCCGATACAACTGGTACAGGTAGCGCCTCATCGAAGGCTTCGGAGAAAGCAGCCGCTGGGAAGTTTAAGGAGGCTAACGCCGTTTGTAGATTCACTCCACCTTGGGTCACATTTTCTTCACCGGGGAAGGTGATAACAGCAGGCGTATAAGCTGGCGCAGCGCCCATAGCGTATACTGGGGCCGTTTGTGCTGGGGCTGGTCCGCCGCCGTCGTTGCCGGAAACCCAGCTCTTTGGCGAAGCGCTACGGTCGGTGCCGGCAGCTGCGGTTTGCGAAGCGGCGTTGTTCATAGCACCGGCACGTCGCATCGTGCGGATACGCGAAGCATGACGAGCTTCTACCGAGTGAATATTCAGGGCAGCGGTTAGCACGTCTTTGTTGCTGGCCAAGTAAGGAGCACCACCTTTATAGGCACGTACGCCTGTATCCTCTAGCGCTTGAGCTACGGCTAGGAAGGTGGCAGGAGCAGTAAATACCGTGGCAAACGGACCACCGGCTGCACCTTTGCCACCCGTAAAGTCGAAGGTATTGGCGGCTGGGGCAGCAATGGCGTTGGTGCCGAGGGCCGTGCGCAGGAAGGCTACGTGCGCGGTTTCGTCGTTACGAATTTTCTCCAGGGCCGCCAGGTTGGTGGCGCTGAAGCCAGCACGCAGGGCAGTTTGTGCAGCGGTAGCCGTAGCGCCCATTGCGCCGAGGCCTTGGTTGTAAAAGGCGGCCTCCAGATATTCCAGCTTCAAAGCGAAGTTGAGAACATCATTTACGCCGGGCGCCATGCTGGTTTGAGCATATGCCTTGTTCAGAACAGCACCGAACGCCATTGGAACGGCGGCGGCAGCCAGAGTTTTGCCCATGCCGCTCATGTGCTTGAAAATGCTGCGGCGGGAGTCAAGACGATCGTACACCTCAGGGTCTACTTTCTCGATTTCAGAAATTATTTGGAAGATGTTCATAACTACAAGTCAATGATTGAGTGGGGATGAAGACTACAAGCAACCTGCTTTAAACAAGGCCGGAAACATTCAGCTTAGAGCCTTCAGCCAAGAAGGTATTGGCTGCCGCTACAACCTCTGTTGGGGTTTTAGATATCTCTAAACCGCTGGAGTTAATCACATCGGTTCCAACGAAATTGCCTTCCATCAGCAAGTCACGGATGATGGCAGCGTGACGGGCTTCTACCGAAACGATTTTGCCAGCTAGCAGCAAATAGAGAGGGCCGTTGCCAGTAGTAGAGATAAATCGGCCGGCACCATTGTAAGCCGATACGCCTAAGTCTTCGAATGCCTTGGCGGCACCCAATACACTAGCCCGATCATTAAAGTTGATAGCGCTGAAGTTTGGAGTGAGGTCCTTAATAATAGCCGTTGGCGCTGCGCCGGTAATAGCGGCCTTAAAGAACTCGCGGTGAATAACTTCGTGATAATAGAGGTCGTCCAGAATTTGACGCTCTGCGCTGCTAGCATTCAGGCCAGTATAGTAAGAGCCCGTCCGCAGCTGCGTATAGAATGCCGCTTCTAGTTGCTCTAAGGCATAGGCATAGTTCAACACGCCAACATCACCTGAACCTACATTGACGGTGGTAGCACCGGGAGTAGGAGCTGGAGGCGTTGGATCGGCGAATACATCATCGTCGTCGCAACCCGATAGAAGTAAAGCCGTGGCGCCAGCCGTAGCACCGGCATACATGAAGAATGAGCGACGCTTGATGGGCACGTATAGCGGCTTATCAAAGCCAGTGTCGTCTCCGCCTGCTTTGGTGATTTTGGACATGAGAAAAAAATTAGGGTGAAAAGTGAGGAAAAGTTTGGGCAATGGCTTTCCAGCACGCCTGTGCAGGCGTTTTTTTGTAATAATCTTAGAAAAGGAGATTATTTAAACACCACTTACGGCTCAGTTCACAGATCGGATTGCGTTAGGTGGTTTTATTTTGTGTAAGTTTTTGTCATAAATGTTAAACAAAACAGCGGTTCAGTTGCAAAACATGGGGCTGCTGGCACTAAACCCACTTTCTGCGTAGCTTTGATAGGTTGTCTTGTGATGCTATGCTCAGTCGTTGGTTTGCTCTTTGGGGGGCTTTTTTTCTGGTTTTGCTGGTCGGAGAGGGCGTTCAGGCGCAAGCTCCTGACCCGAAGGCGCGCATCATTCTGGGCAAAGCAGAATTCCCAATCAATGAATACTACACCATCAGCTTTAGCCTGAGCGGCGCGCCGTTGGAGCGCTATTCAGCCTTCCCCGATCTGGAAGGATTTAAAAAGAGTGGCAAATCGAGCACCACTACCACCCGTATTGTGAATGGGCAAAGCTCGTCGGAGCTGACCATCACGCAACGCTACGCCGCTTATGATGAGGGCGAGTTTGTGGTGAAGCCTTTTACCATGACCGTCAATGGCCTGACGGTGCGCTCAGTGGGCGCCACCCTGACCGTAAAACCCCAGCCAGCCACCGCCTCGGCCCCCGGCACATCCGCTACGCCGGTCCCAGCGCCCGCCCAGGAGGCACCGGGCATCGGCCTGCTGGATCAGTTGTTTGGCAAGCCTAAGCCCCAGGAATATGTGGAGCCCAAGGACAACGCTTTTCTGGCTTTGGTACCCGACAAAACGACCATTTTTACGGGGGAAGGCGTGCATGTTGGCCTGTACTTCTACCTGACGCCCGCCGACCAGGGGCTGCTGGCCTTTCACAACTTTGCCGGTCAGCTCCCCGATATTCTGCGCCAGCTGCGGCAGCCTACAGCTTGGGAAGAGTCGTTCAACGAGCAGGAGATTTATCCCGAAACAGTAGTAGCGGGGGGCAAAACCTACTTGCGCTACCGCTTGTATGAGGCAGAATTTTATCCGCTCAATGCTCAGCCTTTAGTGTTTCCGGAGGTGGCTTTGCAAATGATAAAGTACCGCATAGCCAAAAAGCCCGAAGCGGGCCTCGACAACCGGCTGGCAGGCTACAAAACCTACCGCACCACGGCCCGCACTATTCCGGTGCGGGTGCTGCCGCCTCATCCGCTCCGCGACCAGGTGCCGGTGGGCAATTATCAGCTGCGGGAAGCTATCGACCGCACTGCTTTCCGCACGGGGCAGCCATTTACTTACTCCTTTATCGTGGAAGGGAGGGCAACCTAACCACACTAAATGCCCCCCAGGCGTCGCAACCCGGGCCCGGGCTGGAAATTTACGGGCCCGATGTGCAGCAGGAGCTAAAGCGCCAAAGTGGGAGGGTAGGCGGCAGCAAGCTGTTTCGCTACCGCCTCGTGCCAACCAAGCCGGGTCCAGTGCCGCTTGATAGCTTGTTTTCGCTTATTGTTTTCAATCCGACTACAGCCCGCTACGATACGCTGCGGCCCGAAATTGCCCCCCAGGTGCAGGGACAGAAGCAAGCCGGAGCCGCCTTCCACGCCCGCCCCGACGATCCTTTCTATGAGCAGGTGCTGACTTCCGCCGATAATACCTTGCAGCCGGTGGATGCGTATGCCGCCGTGCGCCGCTACGCCAATATCATTCTGGGGCACTGATTATTCTGGCGGGAATAGGCTGGTGGCGCGGTCGCCGAGTGGAGCCTTAATGCCTTATGAAAGTGAATCGGCGGCGCAGGCTTAAGCAGGTAAGCTGGACTAAACTTGCCTCGCGTCTGACCAGCCCGGGCGCTGCTTTGTTAGTAGCTTTGAGGCCACTTTCGGTTCAGCTTTTGAGGTCAGGCTTCTAACTCCTAGCGTATTTCACATGAGTAACTCTTTCGGTAAGCTATTTCGAATCACCACATTCGGGGAGTCGCACGGGTTGGTATTGGCGTAATAATAGATGGCTGCCCGGCTGGTTTGGCCGTTACCGCCGATACAATTCAGACGGCGCTGGACCGGCGGCGGCCTGGCCAATCAGACCTGACTACACCCCGCAGCGAGGCCGATAAGGTCGAAATTCTATCCGGGTTGTTTGAAGGCAAAACGACGGGCACGCCCATTAGCTTGCTTATCCGCAACCAGGACCAGGCCAGCCACGACTACGCCCACGTAGAGCACGCCTACCGCCCTTCGCACGCCGATTATACCTACGATATGAAGTATGGTCGCCGCGACTATCGGGGTGGAGGCCGCAGCTCGGCCCGCGAAACGGCGGCCCGCGTGGCAGCCGGTGCCGTGGCCGCTCAGCTTTTAGCTCACTATGGCATTGTGGCGCAAAGCTACGTGTCGCAGGTGGGGGCCGTAGCCGTGCCTGTAGGGTATGAGCAGCTCAATCTGAATCTGATAGAAAGCAACGCCGTGCGCTGCCCCGACCCGGAGACGGCCGAGCGAATGATGAGCCTCATCCGCCAGACCCGCGATCGGCAGGATACCGTGGGCGGACTGGTAACGGGCGTGGTACGCGGGGTGCCTGCTGGCTTGGGTGAGCCCGTATTTGATAAGCTACACGCTGAGTTGGGCAAGGCCATGCTCAGCATCAATGCCGTGAAGGGCTTCGAATACGGCTCCGGATTTGAGGGTACGCTGCTATTCGGCTCAGAGCATAACGACGCCTTTTATACCGATGAAGCTGGCGCCGTGCGCACCCGTACTAACCACTCGGGAGGCATTCAGGGGGGATTTCGAATGGGCAGGATATTTATTTTCGGGTGGCCTTCAAGCCCGTAGCGACCATTTTGCAGCCCCAAACGACCATCAATGACCAAGGCGAGGAAATTACGCTGGCCGGTAAAGGCCGCCACGACCCGTGCGTGCTGCCCCGCGCCGTGCCCATCGTGGATGCCATGACCAACTTGGTGCTGGCGGATATGCTGCTGCGCAGCCGGGCTAACAAGGTATAGCGTAGGAACAGTGACGCGCGACGTAAAACGCGGTGGCCCCGGCATTCCCTGCCGTTTTGGTATCTTTGCAACATCCAGCGGGCGTCGGTGGTTTTAGCTCTAACAGGCTAGCAATTCACCGTTAACCTGCGTAATTTCTCTTCGTATTCTCGCTTTTAAGCCCTTCAACCTTATGGCTGAACTAACTGCCCCGGCCGCTCCGGTTTCTATATACGCCGAAGCCAGCCCCAATCCCGAATCCATGAAATTCGTGCTCAACACCCAGTTCCTCAGCGAAGGGTGAGCGTGGATTATCCTAACCTGGAAGCTGCGGCGAACTCCCCGTTGGCGCAGGAGCTGTTCAACTTCGACTACGTGGGTCGTGTGTTCATTGCGGCCAACTTTGTTACGATCACCAAGACCACTGATCATCAGTGGGCACACCTCATTCCGGAGCTTCGCAGCTTCTTGAAGTCGTATGTAGAGGCGGGTGGTCCTATCTTCCTCGTTGATCCGGCGGCCGAGCAGAAGGCCGCGCAGGAAGAGGCCGCCAACGGCAGCCACTCCGAGCAGGATCAGCAAACGAGCCAGAAGATTATTGACTTGCTCGAAAATTACGTGCGCCCAGCTGTGGAGCAGGATGGAGGCAATATCACCTTCAAAAGCTACCAAGATGGCATCGTGACCGTGAACCTACAGGGTTCGTGCTCCGGTTGCCCATCGGCTACTGTGACGCTCAAGTCGGGTATCGAAAACCTGCTGAAGCGTATGGTACCCGAGGTAAAAGAAGTAGTAGCCGAAGGCATTACGATCTAACAAACCGTTCAAGTTTACCAACATAAAAAAGCCCCCAGAATATTTCTGGGGGCTTTTTTATGTTGGTAAACTAAGCCTAGCGCGTAGCTGTCGAGGTTGAGAGCTTCGACGCGTCAGTGTCAGGGGTATCGGTAGCCAGCGGATCATGATGACGGCGCTCCTTGCTGCCATAGGTATCCAACACAAGTGGAGTAGCAATAAACAGCGTCGAATAGGCACCCACAATTACACCTACAATCATGGAGTAAGAGAAGGAGCGCAGGGTTTCACCACCAAAAATGAACAACACGATTACTACCATCAATACGGTAGCGGCAGTGATAATGGTGCGGGAGAAGGTGCTGTTCAAAGCCGGATTCGCTACCTGAGCAAACGTCAGCTTGGGGTTCTCCGCCAAGTATTCTCGAATACGGTCGTAAATAACTACAGTATCGTTGATTGAGAAACCTAGAATAGTAAGCACCGAGGCCACGAACACTTGGTCCATTTCGTAGGTGACACCGAACAAACGAGCAATCGGGAAAGCCACGATTACGATCAGTACGTCGTGCAACAGAGCAACAACGGCCGCCATAGAGTACTGCCACTTCTCGAAGCGGAACAGCACGTACACGAATATGCCAATAACAGATAGCAACAGGCTAACGACCGATGACTGCTTAATGTCGTCGGCTACCGTAGCGCCTACTTTCGAACTGCTCTTGATAACTGGGTTAGCTGATGCGTACTGGCGCAGACCTGTTTTTACAGCTTGTTCTACTTTCTGGTCAGCTTCCGTGCTCTCGTCGTTGGCCAAATAGCTGGTAGTGATGCGCAGGCGATTGGGAGCACCAAAGGTTTTCACTTCGGTGCCTGCGCCCTCTAGCTCATCAGCAAGCCCAGCCCGTACATCGGAGGCAACCATGTCTTTGTTGAAATCGACGGTGTAGCTGCGGCCGCCACGGAAATCAACTCCTAAGTTTGGTCCACCCTGAATAGCCATCAGCACAAAGCCAAATACGATAACAGCCGTGGAGGCCACGTAGGCAATCTTACGCTTGCCCACAATGTCAAAGTTGAAGGCCTTATTCAGGTTGAGCGAAAGAGGTCCCCTAAAAGATAAGTTGGATGTTTCCTTCCCTTTGATCATCCAATCGATGATGAGATGAGAAAGGAAAACAGCTGTCAGGAATGAGGTAAGTACACCAATACCGAGCGTAATAGCGAAGCTTTGTACCGGACCCGTGCCGAAGAAACCCAGAATAAGGGCAATAAGCAGCGTGGTAATGTTGGAGTCGAAGATAGCTGAGAAAGCAAGGCTATAACCTTTATTAACCGCATCCTGAATACTCAGGCCTGCCTGTAACTCCTCTCGTATCCGCTCGAATATCAGTACGTTGGCGTCAACGGCCATACCAAACGTCAGTACCAAACCGGCAATACCAGGCAGGGTAAGTGCAGTGCCAAACTGAGCCAGTACACCCAATACCAGGAAGATGTTGAAGATGAGGGCCAAGTTAGCTACCATACCAGCTCTACCATAATAAAGGCCCATGAAGACGATGATGATGACCAAGCCAGCCAATGACGAGTACAAGCCTTGAGCAATAGCTTCTTTACCTAGCGATGGACCAACAACGGCCTCTTCTACAATGCGCGTAGGAGCAGGCAGTTTACCAGCCTTCAGTACATTGGATAAGTCTTGGGCTTCTTCAATCGTGAAATTGCCGGAGATGCTAGAATTGCCCCCCGAGATTTCAGCCTGAACCACCGGAGCCGAATACACATTGTCATCGAGCACGATGGCCACCTGACGGCCTACATTGGCGGCCGTTAGTTTCTGCCACCGGCGGGCGCCAGTGGGGTTCATTTGCATCGATACCTCAGGGCGACCACCCTGGTCGTAATCCTGGCGGGCGTCGCTTACTACTTCGCCACCCAGGGGCGCTACGGCATCAGTCGTTTTGCGAATAGCGTAGAGCTGCAAATATTCCTGCTTGTCTACTACGGTGGGCTTCACATCCCACAAAAACTTCAGGTTGGGGGGCAAAACTGCTTTGGCTTCCGCGCTGGCCAACAGGTCATTTACACGGGCTGTGTCACGTACATTGGAGCCTAGTGCGCCTGGCATCGTGAACAAGCGGGCCAACAGGCTGCTTTGCTGTAGGTTGGTGGTGTCGGTAGTGGCAGCGGCTTTTTTCTTGGCAAGCTGGCTGGCCAGCGAGGTAGAGTCGCCAGTGGCGGCGGTAGCAGCAGTGTCGGTAGTGGCGGCAGCAGTGGCAGCAGGCTTGTTAGTAGCATCTTTCGCTACCAGCACTTCATTCAGCTGATTGAGGTAGGGGGCAAATTCATCGTTGCGCCACACTTCCCAGAACTCCAGCTTGGCCTGGCCTTGCAGCAGTTTACGCACACGCTCAGGGTTATCAACGCCGGGCAATTCAATCTGAATGCGGCCCGTGCCTTTCACCCGCTGAATGTTGGGCTGATTTACACCAAACTTGTCAACGCGGGTGCGCAGGATGTTGAAAGAGCGGTCGATAGCTTCTTCTACTTCCCGGTCGATAGCACCAATAATCTGGGGATTCGTGGAGTTGATGTCAATGCCACGGCTCTTGTTGGTGGTGTTTGCGAAAATGCGAGCCAGTTTGCCATCAGGCGCAATCGAACGATATGCCTGAGCAAACAACGACGTGAATGGCGTGCCCGAGTTAGTCTTTTGCAACTCCTGAGCCTGAGCCAACGCTTTGGTGAAGGCTGGATCTTTAGAGTTGCCGGACATGGCCCGTACAATCTCAACCGGCGATACTTCCAGCGTTACGTGCATGCCGCCTTTCAAGTCAAGGCCAAGGCCCAACTCGCTCTGGCGCACATCCTTATAAGTGTAGTCTACACCCAGTACATTAATGACTGGCGCGCGCCATACCGAGTCGAGGTAGCGCTGACGCTTCAGCTGGTTTACCTGCCCGTTGCGAGTGGCATAGGTTTCGGCCTGCTGCTGCACCCGGCGAGACACCATGGTGAACGACAGGAAGTAAATGCACAACACCGATACAATAAGGGTGAGGGCGATAATAAGTCCTTTATTACGCATACTAATAAGTTGATTTGTTACTGTGCTATTGTGCTGAGTACTCTAACTGCTGTTTCTCTACTGAAGCGGATTGGCGAAAGCGATAAGCACCCGGCACTAGCGGCGCATCAGCTTTTTATTCAGTAGAAAGCAGCGACACAGCTAGGGCGCCTGTGGCGAGAGCGCGGCCAGAAGCAGGCGGGCGCGGAAAAAATCCGGCAAAGCACCGGGCTGGGGGGCAAATTTCAAGGTCTTCGCCAGCAGGCGAGGCCAGGTAAGCGGCACGGACGCCGGAAACCAGGCGTCGGCGGCGGGAGCCAGCCAAACGGCCACGCTGCTCGTCGCTTCCAGAGTTACTTTCTGCTTTACTACGGCTGCCTTCGGGCCGCACCAATACGCGCCATTTGCCCCCCAGGTACCTGCAGCGTAGTCACCGTCCGATGGTTTAGCCCCAACACAAACAGCAGCGTAGCCGCGAGCAGCACGAAACGGAAATGAGCTAAAAAAGTGAGACGAGCAGAGACCATTAGCAAACTAAACGCTACAAATATAGCCATTTGGGCTGCGCTGCCCAAAGTCACTACATTCAGAAGGACTATTTTAATCGCTAAATGCAACTGCTGCTACCTCTAAGTGAGTCAAAGCACGCCTTCATAAACACTGCTTTATGGCCGCTACAAACAGAAAGAGCGCAGCTAGCTAGCCGCGCTCTTTCTGTGTATTGACCTATGAAAAAGACTACTCCTGATGGGCTGCCGCTACTTTGGTGCGCAAAAACGACACGAGTACTTCAAGGCCTTTGTCGAAATGCCGATTGTTGGGAATCACGATGTCGGCGTCCTGCTTGAAGGGCTTGATATATTTCTCGTACGTAGGCGCTACGTGGTTGGTGTAGCGGTACAGCACATCTTCTAGATCGTAACCTCGCTCATCCCGGTCGCGCACAATGCGGCGCTGCAATTTCACGTGCTCACGGGCATCGATGTACACCTTCAGGTCGAGCAGGCGAGCGACTTCCTCGAAGTAAAAAACAAAAATGCCCTCCACCACGACAATCGGGGAAGGGCGAAACACCAGCTCTTTGGGCTGAACATTCGGGTTGTTGAACGTGTACTCCGGGCGCCGAACCTCCAGTCCCTGACTGATACGCAATACATCGGCTGCGTAAGCCGCCGAGTCAATGGAGGAAGGCAAGTCGAAGTTAGTGACGCCGTTGGGGTCAACCAGCTGGCTTTCACGCGGGTGGTAATAGTTGTCCTGAGATATCAGGCAGATATCATCTTCAGGAAAAGAAGCGAGCAAACGGCGCAGAAACGTGGTTTTGCCAGAGGCGCTGCCACCCGTAATACCGACGATGAAAGGATGTTGCATGGGGTGGGAAAGCGGCCCGTACCAGCAGGGCCAACCGTGCAAAATTAAGCAAAATGACGCCAGCGTTACGTCTTTTTGAAAAAACGTGGTTGAGTCGGGCTAGCGGTGTCTCTGTAATAAAATTGTTGAAAGGCCCCGTAAGTATCAGCTAGCGAGCAGAGAAACTCACGCTGGGGGCATTTTTCGCTGAAAATAGCAAGCCTGATTTAGCTCTCTCTTTCGGCCAGAAACGTTATCAACTGCCCCACTGCCCGACCCCGATGGCTCAGACTATTCTTCTGCTCGGGTGTCATTTCAGCAAACGTCTGGTGGTGACCAGTAGGCTCAAAGATGGGGTCGTAGCCGAAGCCAGCTTGTCCGCGTGCTTCTTCCACAATGCGGCCCTCCACTACGCCGTTGAACTCCTGCCACTCTCCATTGGGCAGCACCAGCGCAATGACGGTGCGGAACTGGGCACTACGGTCTGCCGTGGGGGGCAAATCTTGAAGCAGTTTGGCCATGTTGTCGGCAGCGTTGCGCTGGGGGCCAGCATAGCGGGCTGAGTATACACCGGGCGCGCCACCCAACGCATTTACCTCCAGGCCGGTGTCGTCGGCGAAGCAAGAGGTTTGGTAGTGCTGCCACACGTACTCAGCTTTTTGCCGGGCATTGCCCGAGAGCGTATCCTGGGTTTCGGGCAGCTCTTCGTGGCAGCCAATATCCTGCAAACTCACCAGCTCAATCGTCGAAGGCAGTAAGGCCCTGACTTCGGTAAGCTTGTGCTCGTTATTGGTGGCAAAACAGATACGCATATAATTGAATGAAAGTGTGTGTCAAGAACCTGAACAGAGCCGGTAGTGGAAACAAGAATGATTATCGAAACATCATCCTGATACTGCGCCAGGCCTGCTCCAGCTCTTCAGAAACAGAATTCCAGAACTGAAGCAAGCCGGTCTGAGTGTTTTTTTGATTCTGATCACCGGATAACTTGTTGGCTTCCGCACGCAAAGCGCTGGAGTCGGTTGCGCTGGGCAAATAGAGCTTGCGCCCATGATTAGGTGCTGCTTTTTCGGCGGGAAACTGATACGCCAGTGCCCCTGGGGCAAAGGGCAAGGGCTGAGTCATAGCCGCTGCATATTGAGCATTAGAATAAACCGGACTAGCTGGTGGCAAAGTGGAAAAGCGCAGCTGCAAAGCAAGCGTAACCAAGAGCAAACCAGATGAATACACCATAAATGTATACTGAAAACGCAATAAGGATAGTGCTCAAAACTAATCAAAAACCGCTAGTATGCTCACGGTAAGGCGTAAGGCGTAGGAAAAGCCCCCCACAAGTTTTTAATTTCAAACGGAACGCGTACTTTTGCAATCCCTTCCGCAAAATCGGCAGGCATAGAAGGTTTTAACGGTATTTCCGACCATGAAAAAAGACATCCATCCCGAGTACCGCGAAGTCGTGTTTCAGGACACTTCCAGCGACTTCAAATTTATCACTCGCTCCACGATGAACTCTACCGAGACCATCACAATGGAGGATGGTAAGACTTATCCAGTTGTAAAAGTGGAAGTTAGCAGCGCTTCGCACCCTTTCTACACTGGCAAAAACGTATTTATTGACACTGCTGGCCGCGTGGAGAAGTTCCGCACCCGCTACCAGAAGAAGTAGTCATTCGGTTATCAGTTCTGCGTTGCCAATGGTGGCGACTTCAAGAACCAAGTAGTAAAACTCCCACTGGCATGTCTGGTGGGAGTTTTTATTTGTGCCAACTTGCCGACGAATACATCTGGGATCCAAATTGCCCCCAGTCCTGACAACCGATCAGTGACACCTGTCATCAAAAAGCTATGCACGTCCTACTCTTCGACGATCCTGCTATTCGGCCGCGCCTGTTGCCCTTCACATTCACCCGGCCCGTAGCTGCCCTGCGTTGCGGCATCCTGACTATCGCCGAAAAGTGGCAGCATCGGCTAAGCCAGGAGGTTTTTTACCTGACCGAAGCCTACCTGCAAGCCAAGTTTCCGGTTGGGGCGGTAAGCGGCCCAGCCTTGGTAATTAATGGTGCCGTGCTGCCCGATGACTTATTGGCGCGACAGGTGCAAAATTTGCCCCCCGGACAAGCTCTCGTCGATGGCGATTTGCTGGTGGCTGCTCATCTGCCCGACGCCAGCAAAGTAGCTGAGCTGATTCAGGATGGCTTAGCCAGCACCACCGAAGTAGCCGAGCCCGTCACGTTAATTAGTGAGTTGTGGCACCTGTTTCTGCGCAATGGCGCCGAGATTCGGCAGGATTTCGACTTGCTTACTCGTGGCCGAAAGTCAGAGCCCATTGGTGATGCGCATACCATCGTGTACGGGGCCGAAAACATCTTTATTGAGCCCGGAGTGAAGATTCGGGCGGCCATTCTGAACGCGGAAGATGGTCCGATTTATCTGGGCAAAAACTCCCAAGTCCACGAAGGTGCTATCATAAAAGGCCCCCTGGCTTTGTGCGAAGGCTCCCACATCAACCCAGGCGCCAAAATGCGCGGCGACAACACCGTGGGGCCATACTGCAAAGTGGGCGGCGAAGTGGGCAATTCTATCTTTTTCGGCTACGCCAACAAAGGCCACGACGGCTACCTGGGCAACTCCGTGATAGGAGAGTGGTGCAACCTTGGCGCCGACACCAATACTTCCAACCTCAAGAACAACTACGCGCCGGTTAAAATCTGGAGCCACGCAGCGGGCCGTTTCGTGAATACGGGCCAGCAGTTCTGCGGCCTCATGATGGGCGACCACAGCAAGTGCGGCATCAACACGATGTTTAATACCGGTACGGTGGTAGGCGTGGGGGCCAATATTTTCGGGGCAGGGTTTCCGCGCACGTTTATCCCGAGCTTCAGTTGGGGTGGCTCAGCCGGCTTCGAAACGTTTAAGCTGCCCAAAGTAGCCGAAGTGGCCGAGCGCGTGATGGCTCGGCGCCAACTGGAATATGACACCACGGAGCAGGCAATAATGCAGCATGTATTTGAGGCAACGGCCAAGGATAGAGTGTGGGAGAAGGCTGGTGGAATACAGCCATCAGTTATAGAATAACTAAACCAAGCGACTACGTTCATGCGCTTCGCTGAAATTCCGGATCAAACCAAAGTCAAGCAGGTGCTGGTGCAGTCGGTGCAGCGGCAGCATGTGGCGCACGCGCAGCTTTTTCGGGGCGCTGAGGGCTCAGCCGCTTTGGGACTGGCGCTGGCCTATGCTACATTTCTGAACTGTGAGGGCCGTACCCCCGCCGATGCGGATTCTTGCGGGAAGTGCCCGGCTTGTCAGAAGATGGATAAGCTGATTCATCCCGATTTGAATTTCATAGTGCCCGTCACGAGCACCAAGCAAGTGCCGAAGGATGCGGTCAGCAGTAAGTTTGCCGCCGACTGGCGCACCTTCGTGCTGGATAATCCTTACCAGGGACTCAATGACTGGATGCAGCACATTGGGGCTGAGAACAAGCAGGGCAGTATTTCCAAGGAGGAAAGCCTGCAGCTACTAAAGCTGGTATCACTGAAATCGTTTGAGGGGCGCTTCAAAATCGTGATAATCTGGCTGCCTGAGCTGATGCATCCGGCTGCCTCCAACGCCGTGCTGAAACTGCTGGAAGAGCCGCCGGCCGCCACTATTTTTCTGCTGGTAAGCCACGCGCCCGAACAGCTCCTGCCCACCATTATCAGCCGCGTGCAGCCCGTAGTGGTGCGCCCATTCACCGAAGATGAGCTGACGGCTTATCTGCACGATGAACAGCACATACTTGAGGCCAAAGCCCGCCAGCTCGCCCAGATAGCCGATGGCAACCTCGGGGCCGCCCTTGCCGCTCGCACCGCCCCCGACAACGACTACTTCGCCTTTTTCACCGAGTGGATGCGCCTGTGTTTCCAGGACAACTTTGCCAAAGTGCTGGAAAAAAGCGACGAGTTTCAAAAAATGGGCCGCGAAAATCAGAAGGAGTTTTTACATTACGCCCTCGGATTACTGCGCAAAGTGTTGCTTTACGGCCTCGACGCACAGCTAATCCCGCATCTGCCCGCCGCTGAGCAGCAGTTCGTAACGCGCTTCAGCCGCTTTGTGCATCCCGGCAATGCTGAGTCCATTACCACTGAGCTGAACGATGCTCACTACCACGTGGAGCGCAACGCCAATCCGCGCATGGTGTTCGTGGACACCTCTTTGCGGATAGCTGAATTGCTAAAAATGCCTGTTTAAGCCCTGTAAACGCGCAAAATACAGTTTGCTAATTAGCTATAGCTGCTGCTAAACCAGCTATAGTCATGGCGTTGGTGAAGGCATTTGTAGCTTTGCATATCCTCACGGATGGGGGTTGGTAAAAGCAATCCGAGGATAGCTATGCTGATCTTACCAATGTCTGACGGATTCAAAAATGCCCCCAGAAAGCTTTAATGAGTTGTATTTAATATAAATAGTTAGTTGAAAACTACGCTCTTCGATCGTCCCATCCGCATTGGTACCCGTGGTAGCCGATTGGCGCTGTGGCAGGCTAACCACGTAGCGGCCTGCCTGGAGCGGGAGTTATTTCAAACCGAAATCGTCATTATCACCACCAAAGGCGACGTGGTGCTCGATCGCTCCCTCGATAAAATCGGGGCGAAAGGCGTGTTCACGGAAGAGCTGGAGGAAAGTCTGCGCAATGGCACTATTGATATCGCGGTACATAGCGCCAAGGACGTGCAAAGCACCATTCCGGATGATCTGGAACTGCTGGCCTTCATGGAGCGGGAAAAGGTGAACGACGTAATCGTCAGCTTTGACCCCGGCTTCTCTCTACAGCAGCCAAACATTGTACTGGGTACCAGCAGCACACGGCGCCGATCCATGCTTAAGCGCTATTACCCTGACATCATCACCGCGGAGGCGCGCGGTAACCTGCAAACCCGTTTGCGCAAGCTGGAAGAAGGCCAATATGATGCGCTGGTGCTGGCGTTTGCCGGCGTGCACCGCATGGAGTACGACCACCTGATTACGCACGTGCTGCCCGAAACCCAGTTTGTGCCGGCGGCCGGCCAGGGAAGCGTTGCAATTGAGTGCGCCAAGAACCTGGATTTAGGACGTAAAGTGGCTATCCAAGGTATTCTGGACCACGCGGACACGCACGCTTGCCTACGCGCCGAGCGAGCGTTTCTGCGCACCATGGAGGGCGGCTGCAGCATTCCATCCTTTGCCCTGGCTACCTACACCGATGAAGGCCTGCTTCAGCTCCACGGTGGCCTCATTAGCCTCGATGGGCAGCAGTACGTAGAGGAAATCAGCGCCATCACCGACGTAGATCAAGCGGAGACTATGGGCGTCAGCTTGGCCGAAACGGTGCTTAGCCGTGGTGGCAAGCAAATTCTGGCTGAGATTCGCAGTCATCGGGAGTCGGAGTCAAGTACGTTTTAAGCTGATTCAGCCTGAAATGCGAATTCGGCATTTGATAAACCATTCTAATTTCAACCAATTACGACTACAGTTTTTAGTGTCATGAATAGTAATTTCCGCGTTTGGACGTTGATTTCGGCTTTTTTATTTCTTCTTTCCCCTGTTATTCAGGCTGAAAAAGTCCCCCGCAAAAGCAAAAAAGACCAGGTAGTCACGATCAATACCAATCTGGGTGAAATAAAGCTGATTCTCTTCGATCAGACTCCTCAGCATAAAGCCAACTTTTTAAAGTTGGCTGAAAGCGGCTTCTATGACGGCACAACCTTTCACCGTGTTATCCGGGACTTTATGATTCAGGGGGCGACCCCAATACCAAAGACACCGATCCTAACAATGACGGTGCTGGTCAGCCTGATGCTGCTCCTATTCCGGCCGAAATTCGGCCTGAGCTACCGCATAAGTTCGGGGCGGTAGCTGCCGCTCGTCAGGGCGACTACATAAACCCTACCCGCGCCAGCAGCGCCTCGCAGTTTTATATTGTTCAGAATCATCAGGGTACCAAGCATTTGGATGGTGCTTATACAGTATTCGGGCAGGTAATTAGTGGGTTGGATATAATCGACAAAATTGCCGCCCAGCCGACCGGCCCCCGCGACCGGCCCACCACCGATGTGAAGATGACAGTGAAGGTGGATAAGCTGAAAAAGAAGAAAATCACGCAGCTCTACGGGTACCAATACTAAGATTTCCCCCGCTATAAAATCCATTCGTGTATGCGTATTCTACTCACCGGTTCTAATGGGTTATTAGGCCAGAAACTGGTTGAATTGCTTCGGCAGCAACAGGGCGTCGAAATCATTGCCACTTCGCGTGGTGCCAACAAGCTGGCAGATCATTATCCCGACCTCCGCTTCGTGCCACTGGATGTAACCAACCGTGCTCAGGTACAGCAGGTGCTAAGCACCGAAAAACCTACGCACGTTATTCACACGGCTGCGATGACCAATGTGGACGAGTGTGAGTTGAACCGGGAGTCGTGCTGGCTTCAGAATGTGACGGCCGTAGAGCACCTCGTGGAGGCCTGTGAGCAGCATCAGGTTCACCTTACCCATGTGAGCACTGACTTTATATTCAGCGGCGAAAAAGGTCCCCTGACAGAGGAAGAAGCACCCGGCCCCATCAATTTTTATGGAGAAAGCAAGCTGGCCGCCGAACGGGCGGTGCAAGCCAGTCATGGCTCTTGGGCCATTGTGCGTACGGTGCTTGTCTATGGCATCGTGCATGACTATGGCCGCACCAACATCGTGCTCTGGGTGCGCGATTCGCTACGCGCCGGGAAAGAGATTAAAGTTGTCGACGACCAGTTCCGCACGCCTACTTTAGCCGAAGACTTGGCGCAGGGTTGTTGGCTGGTGGCACAGCATAATGCGACGGGCATCTACAATATCAGTAGCAGCGAACTGCTGACGCCCTACCAGATGGCCTTGCAGGTGGCCGATTATTTTGCACTCGATAAGTCGCTGATTGTAAAAGCCGATGGCCGTACGTTTACGCAGCCGGCCAAGCGTCCTCCGCGCACGGGCTTCATCATTACCAAAGCCCAACGCGACCTAGGCTACAAGCCACACACCTTTCAGGAAGGAATAGCCTTGCTGGCCCGCCAAACGGGAGAGGCATAAACGCAAAAAACCCGCGGGCAGAACCTGCGGGTTTTTTAACACACCTATTGCAACAACCTTTATTGTTTCGGCAGCGCCGCGAGCAAATGCCGCGTGCCGAAACCATTTATTTTAATTTACCAATTGCCATCCGTTGCTGAGGCGACCATGCCTACAAGCAAATTGCCAACTATAACTGCCCGTCCACTGCGTAAAGCAGATTGTGCCACAGCATAGGGAACCAAGTCTCCATCAATAGTTTCAAAATCAGACATCTGCGGGGCCGATTGCCGCGCCATTTCTATCAATAAGTAACGCAAAGCGTACCCCTGACGACGTTTCAAAAGTAAAGAGGGCATAAAATCTTAGATCAGGCAAGCGGAGTAAAAACCGGTAGCGCTTCCAGGCGCTATCCGATCTTCGTTACAATAGTACGACCGCAACAGGCCTCGATGAAAGGAACACAAACCTGCTTTTGTGACTTGAACTATTTGAATATTTTTTACTTATTCTTCTTTATGCTATCGCTGATAATTGCTTGGTTGTAGCGATATCTGGCCTTTTATGAGGTTTTAATGAATTTGAGACTTTACAATTGGAGAATGATGCTACCAAGCCCCTTTTTGCTATATATCTTCCAGAAAGGAATAATTAGTCGCTTTTTGTGACATATGAAAAAATATATATTATGCAGAAATTCTGTTAGTAGTGAGTTGGCGAAGCGCTAATGTGGTTCCGGCTAGTACAAAGGCAGGAAAAATAACCAGCCACCAAGCGGTCGGGTCAAGACGTGCGGCGGCTAAGGTGCGGCCCCAACTAGGCATTTCGGATGGCAGACCCACCCCGAGAAAGGAAAGTGTGGTTTCTAAACCAATGAGGGCGCTAAGGCTGAGAGGAAAGGCTGTGCGCACCGTTCGCCAAGCGTTTGGCAATGCATGGCGCCACAAAATTTGCCCCCCAGACAAGCCAATAGCCCTAGCTGATTCGATGTAGGGCAGAGCACGCACCCTCAAAAGCTCTGCCCGAACCAAGTGAGCTGGTTCGGGCCAATAGGTAAAGGTCAAGAGCAAAAACAGGCCTGTCAAGGAAGAATCCAGCACGGCAGCTAACGCCAGAATAAGCACCAAACGAGGCACGGAAGCCAGCAACGATGCTGCCCCTAGTACCAGACGATCAGTCGGTAAAGGCCAAGAGCGCTGTAGCATAGGTATGCGCATCAGCGGCTTGCTCATGACGGTTGCTGCCGTTAAGACCAAAAGAAAGGGCCACCAAAGCTGAGTGAAACCAGAGGCTAATCCTACTGATCCCAGAAGCAGCAAACCCGTTATCAGCCAGTATATAATGGGAATACGAAGCCCGGAATTACCCCAGAAACCGGCTGCGCTGCCCAGAAAAGTGCCTAAAACAGTTGCAGCAAAGGCTGCCGGCAAGCTCACCAATAACGCGGTGCGAGCTCCGTACACCAAAGCTGTTAACACATCGCGACCGAATCCATCAGTACCCAGCCAATGACGAGAAGGATTAACGCCATTGGGGGCCAAAATGGAGGCTGGCTTATATTGTTTAAGTCAACAGAATCGGGAGAAAAAGCCAGGGGAGCCACGGCGCCAGTAGGCCAACACTGGCTATCAGCAGCAGCCAGCCAATTGCAATTATCTGCACAGCAGAGCCCTTTCTGTGCAGTCTCATGCCTGCAAGCGAATCCTCGGATCCGTCAGAAAGTACAGCATATCAGCTACAACAAGCCCAAGCAAGCGCATAACCGCTACCAGTAAAACGCCCCCCACAAGCACCGGAAAGTCATGCGCGGCGGCCGCGTCAGCCAGCAGCCGGCCCATACCAGGCAACGCAAAAATCACCTCTACTACCACGGCGCCTGCCACAAGTGCGGGCAGCAAATCGGTGAGTAAGGCAATGATTGGCAGCATCGCATTGCGCAAGGCATGCCGCGTAGCTACCTGATACCCCGAAAGTCCTTTGGCGCGAGCAGTCGTTGCATAATTAGCCCCCAATTCATGACGGAGAGCGTCGTAGAGCTGCACAACCAAGGAGGGCAGCTTCACTAAAACCAGACTAGCTAGCGGGAGCGCGCTATAGTACAGATAAGAGCCGATTTGAACGTTCCAGGGGCATTTTTGGTGGCTTGCTGGCCCATGCCATACGCCGGGAAAAGCGATATAAAATCAGGATTGGCAAGCAATAACAATAACCCTAAGGCCACTACAAACAGCGGCAAGGCATCAATTCCATACAAAATACTGAGCAGCAAGGCCGGTCCACCGCACACGAGCCACAAGGCCAGAGCAACCGATAGCAGGGTGGCTAGCAACGCAGCGCTGGTGGTCAGCGGCAACGTAAACCGCAGTGCCTCAGCTAAGACGGCTGTAACCGGTTGGCCGCTACGATATGATTGGCCCAAATCGCCTTGTACAGCGTTGCTAAGCCAACGATGGTATTGATTGTCAGTGCCATTCCATTGCCACACGGTACCGGTATTCGAATGGGTGCGGGAAAAGTAGAAAACAGGGCCCGCAAGCCCAAATCGTTGCTGTACCCGCAGAAGCGTAGCTTCCCGCTCGGCTGCGGTGATGCTCCGACTTCCCAAACCTTTATCGGTTAAGGCTTGGCCTAATAAAACATCGGTAGGGAGCGTCCGGCTAAGCAGAAAAACAAGCGAAACAATGGCCCAAGTGGCTGGAATAGTGCGAAGAAGTCGGTACACAAGAAAACGCCCCATGCTGATTTAGCTTTCCGGCAGCGGTTCGATCGTTGTAATGTCGTAGCCCGGTCGTAGGCCCGATACGCGCAGATTGGTAAGACGTCGGTCTGCAGCCAGGCGGTAGCGATAAACAAACAGAACGACAATAGGACTCTCTGTTCGCATCATCACCTGAAACTTACGCAGCAGCTGTGCTTTCCGGGCGGGGTCTTCCTCGCGCACAATAGCTTTAATAAGCTTGTCACTGGCTGGCGTACCAAAGCGAGTAAAGTTGCTGATATCAATACTCGAAGAGTGTAAGATAGGGCTGAAATCGTAGGCAAAGGGATTGCCCGACAGTGTACGCAGGTAGATGTCAAAGTCGCCGGCCCGTAGCTTACTTAGCAGCAGAGTTGATTCAGTTGGCCTCAACTGAATGGGAATGCCAATCTGGGCTGCGGCGTTGCGGAGCTGTAATGCGATGGTTTCGAAGGTCGCATCACCTGCCCGATAGGTAATAGTCAATTCCAGAGCTTGAATTTGCCCCCCAGCCGTAGGTCGTGTCCAGTTGCCTGCACCCTGCCGTGCCCAGTTTGCTTGCCTCAATAGTACTTCTGCCTGTTGGGGGGCAAAAGTGAGCAGAGGGAGGCTATCATTATACAACGCCTTTTCCTGTGGATTAATGAGCCCAACACTCGGATATGCCATGCCATTTTGGGTGGCTTTTATGAGTGCTTGTATGTCAAATAAATAGTTTAGGGCCTGGCGGGTCAGTCGGTCGTTGAGCGGCGCCCGACTGGTGTTAAATCCTGCCAGAACCATTTCGTAGGAATCGGCTGTGTAGAAGCGCAACGCTTGCTTGCCGTTCTCTGATGTACGAAGCCGGTCAAACTCGTTTGCGGGCACCATTGGATACAGGTCTATGTCACCCCGCCGCAACGCCAGCAACGCTGTAGCATTATCAGGAATTATTTGAAAGTCAATCTGTTTTGGGACTGCTAATAATGGAGGCTGCCGTACGGACAGCTGGTCGGCCCACCAGTTTGTTTTACGGCGAAAGGTTAGCGCTTGCCCACTGCGCCAGGCTGTCAATTGATAAGGTCCTGAGCCAGGAAGATTCATCGGGTTCTTATCCAGATTAGCAGCGTTGTAGCGCCGCACAAAATCTGCTAGCACGGGGTATTGACTTAAAGAAACCGGAGCGGGCTGGGTCAGAACGGCTAAAGGAATGGTACGTAGCTCCCGTTTTGGATCTAATGCATACTCCGGGAGAATAGGATAATCACCGGAGTCATGTACATACTCAGGTGCACGCCCACGACATACAAGCGTAAATTGGCGTGCGTCGGTTGAGTCCAGCCGCACGTCCTGAATAAAGCTGAAACGGGTCCGGGCTGCTTCATTCGGCAAACCCGGAGAGTTCATTACTTTAAGGGTAAAGGCCACATCCTGAGCCACTATGGGCTGTCCATTATCCCATCTGGCAGCACTACGGAGCCGATACGTAAGCAGGGTGAGCGAGTCTTGGTGCTGCACTGCCGGCAGCTTTTCGGCCAGCCACGGTACCCACACCTGCTTTTGGTTGTCTACGGTCAGTAGGTTTTGGTATAATAACCCAATGGCTTGATTAGCAAGATCATTAGGAATTATAAGTGGATTCAGGGACTCAGGGTCGCGCACCCACCGCACCCGAACCGCATCAGAAGATGAGGCTTGCGGATTGCAAGCGGGCAACAAACCAATAAGAATATAGAGACCCAGCCCCCAGATTAGTCGCCGCATAAGCTAACAACCGCGTAGAAACGGCGCCGGGCAAGTTAGCTAAGATTCCCCAACTGGTGGAGATGTATCTTAGCTAACTTGCCCGAAGCGTGTATGAAATGGTAGGTACAGTAGGTGCCTACCGAGCGTTTCTAGTATGTATAAACTAGCGAGCGTTGCCGTCGCTCCAGCCGCTGCTGCCACCGTCAGCCGTCAGGTTGCCGTCGCTCCAGCCGCTGCTGCCGCCCTGAGTTGATGCGGAGATATTACCATCGCTCCAGCCGCTGCTGCCACCTTTTGTAGTTGCAGTTGTAGTAGTAGGAGAGGAAACTAGCGTAGCAAATTGAAGAAGGGCGAGAGCAAGTAATTCTAGCATGGTGTCAGTTAGTTGTGAAGAGTTCAAGCATTGAACTACACAAATGTGAGGCGTTCGGGACAGATAAGAAAGGAAGATTAGGGCTAAAATATGACTAGGATATTATAAATATTAATTTGGGTGTAATTAATAATAAAAAACAAATCTACGCTTATTTATATTAATTTTTTTATGCAATTGGCACTATGGACAGGGGGTTTATGGCAATTTTAGCATAAAATTAAGATATAGTTTAATTATGAACTAACTGTGCTCGGAGGCCAATTGCTATGGGTAGGTTGCTTAATTTGGGAGCATAAATCACGGATCTTTGCCTCATTACTCACCAAGCCCATCTGACTTTCTAAAATTGTACTCTATCTATGGAAGACATCAGTAATCTGGCTAAAATAATTATAGATAGAAGAGTTGGCATGCCTCCTCTAATTGATTTTAGCGCAAAATCGTCCTCCAATAAAGAAATTGATTTGGTGCAGATGCTGGGTGGTGAGCAACAGGCTACCCAGCTTCAGGTTGTTAAGGCGCTTTATACCAAGGTTAATTCCACCAATCAGGCTGCTTTCCGTAAGCTGAAGTCGAGAGTACAGAAGAAGCTGCTCAACCACTTATACTTCCTTGATCATACAGATCCCCGTCATCTGATCTCAAGGCGGTACGAGCTCCAATGCTTAGAGCTGTTTCATCAGGCAAATATATTGTTCAGAGAAAGTGAGTTTGAGCTGGCTGAACGGTTGGCGCGAAAGTGTCTGCGGCTGGCGCTGGATGGCGAGTTTACGCAGTATACAGTAATGAGTTTAGGCTTCCTGCGCGATTTGTATGCACAGTTAAGAAGGCCTACGCAATATCGTACGATTTCGGCTCAACTGGTTCACTATCAGAATGTAGCAGTGGTAGAAGAGCAGGCCAAAAATGTGTACCTGGGCGTTCGGATGGAGCAGGCGCAAACGGTGCGTTCGCGGCGCGTATTGCTAAATGAGCTCTCTGAACACATCACCAAAATGGAGGCATTGCACCGCAAAATAAACACCTACAATACCTTCGAGTATGTGTATCGTTTGCAGTTGATGCGCGAGGAACTGTCAGGAAACTTTGAAGAAATCATTAAGATCACTGGCACCACGGAAGCTTTATTTGAAGAAGGTAAAGTCAACAAAAAGCGGTTTGACACCCGATTTAATAAGTTTATCAGTGTGTGGGCGCATTTGCGGGGTCGTCAGGTAGAGCACGGACTACGGCTCGCGGAGGAATATATCAAAGACTTTCATCCTTCCTCAGCCAACTGGTTCTACTTCTTGGAGCATTATATGCTGCTGGCATTGCATGCCAAGGAGTACAGTAAAGCATACGAAATACTGCGTTTAGCGCGCAAAAACCCCTACTACGGGAAGCAGCGCGCGGCGGCTATTCAGCGGTGGGACCTGTTTGAAGTGTATCTGCACTTCATTCAGCCCGAGGGAACTGCTCTGCGGCTACAGTTCAGCCAGTTTATTCAAACCGTACCTGACTATAGCCGGGATAAGCAAGGCTATAACGTGGCCATTCTGGTGCTGCAGTTTCTGTATTATCTGCGGCAGCGTAATCTGGATGCGCTGCTTACCCGTCTGGAAGGGCTGCGTAAGTATGAGCAGAATCACTTGCGCGACCCGGCCACCTTGCGTAGTCAGCTCTTCTTTCGGCTGCTGCTGCTGACTGTGCGGGAAGATTTTGCCCCCCAGGCCTGCGAAAAGAAAGGCCAAAGTCTGCTCAACCGTTTGCGGGAAGCTCCGCAGCCTGGTGATGCGTACGCGGAAAGCGAAATCATTCCATACGAAGACCTCTGGGCCTTGACTCTCAATATCTTACGAGTTAATGCCGAGGCGCAGGCTGCCGAAGAGGCAGAACATGAGCGCTAAACCCGCGTTAGGTCATAAAAAAGCCCCCCAGCAGTGCACTGGGGGCTTTTTTTAAGAGATTCCTGTCAGGCTACTTACCTGTCACTTTAAACTCCGTGCGCCGGTTGAGCTGGCGGCCCGCTTTTGTGGCGTTTGGTGCCACTGGCTGCGCATCGCCATAGCCGGCGAAAGTCAGACGCGCTTTATCGATGCCTTTGCCCACCAAATAATCAACGACCGCCTTCGCCCGCCGCTGCGACAAGTCCTTGTTGTAAGCGCCTTGGCCTACGTTGTCGGTGTGGCCGCTGATTTCCAGGCGCAGGGCTGGTGCTTCGGTCAGTAGTTTCTGCAAACGCTCCAATTCACTGGTGCTTTCGCGCCGTAAGGTGGCCTTATCGAAGTCGAAGAAAATATTGTTGAGCACAACTTTAACGCCTACATCCAGCTTTTTGAGGCCAATATCTTTTACCACTTCGGCGTAAGCCGCGCCGGCTGGCAGATCAAAGTTTTCGGAGTGAAACAGGTAGCCCTCCTGACGCACCACAATGCCGTAGTTAACGCCCGAAGGAAGCGAAACCAGATAACGGCCCGACTGCGCATTGGCCAGAAAGGAAGCAATAACTTCGTTGCGCTGGTTATCGATTACCTCGATTGTGGCTTCCAGCGGTTGCTTTGTGACATCATCTGTCACCACACCTTTCAAAATAGTTACCTGAGCCGTGGCGATGGGCACCGGCGGCGCCAGCAGCGTCTCCTTTACTGGCTGTACCCGACTAGCCAGCAATTGGTCTTCCTGAGATAGCATGGGGGCTTTTCAGGGCCCAGAAAAGTGATTTGGTAAATGTCTTTGCCCCCAGGCCTTCTTCACGAAAGCTGGAATAGTAGCCGTGGCGACCGGAAGCAGAGATTACAAAAAACACATCGTCGTCGGGGGTGTTGATGGGCCAGCCGAGGTTTTCGGGCGCGCTCCATTTGCCGTTTTCAAACACCGATTTAAAGATATCGTAGCCGCCCATCGAGTTATGACCCTCCGAGCTGAAGTACATTGTTTTGCCGTCGGGGTGCAGGAATACGCCTTCTTCGCCGTAGGGAGTATTGATAACGGAGCCCAGGTTCAGGGCCGGGCCGCGGCCTTCCAGCTCCACTTTGTAGATGTCGCGGCTGCCTAGTCCGCCTTCCTTGTCGCTCACGAAGTACAGGCTGCGTCCATCGGGCGTATAAGCCGCCGATGACTCGTGGCCTTTGCTGTTGATGCGGGCGCCCAAGCGCTGGGGCTTACGCCACTCCGCGCCGCGCAGGTTTGCTTCGTGCAGGTCGCCCCCGTTGTCTTCCACGTACACCAGCATACGCTGCCCGTCGGGCGCAAGCCCGACGGTGGCATCGTGGCCATCGGTGTTTATTGGCTCTTTTAGATTGCGGGCCACCGTCCACTTCTGGCCTGTGCGGGTGCTTTGGTAAATATCTTCGAAGAAGCCGCCGGTTTCAGGATCGGTCTGCTCTCCGGTCGAGTTGTCGCGGCGCGAGGTAAACATCAGCACCGATTCATCGGCCGAGATTACCGGACTGTAGTCAGCGTAGGGCGAGTTTATGGATGGGCCTGCGTTATCAATAAAAGCGCGGACGGGCTTTTTGCTCATTTTTTGCCCGTTCTCACACTCAGATATCTTCTTGCGAATATCTGCCAGGATGGGGCGGTGTTTTTGCCCCCGTAGCCGGCTGAGCGGCTTTGTATTCCGCAATGGCTTCCTGCCACTTTCCATTCAAGTGCAGGCCCCGACCCAGCAAATAATGAATGCGCGGATCAGCATCAGGGCTCAGCTTATACGACTTTTGCAGAAAGCTAAGCGCCCGCGGCTTGAAACCGGAGTGCAGGTAGCAATCGCCGATTTTAAGGTTCAGCTCCGCATTATCCGGGTTAAACTTCTGAGCAGCCAAGTAGTGAGGCAGGGCTTGCTCGTAGCGGGGCGGGTCCATCTCGTAGCTGCTGTCGCCTTCTTTTAGCTCGCGCAATGCCGCTTTCAGCCCTTCTTTATCGTCACCGAAACGGTCTTTGCTAAACTCAACGCTCTGCGCGTGCGCTGCTTGTCCGAAAAGCAGAAGGGTGAATAAAAATAGCTTATACATTATGGTACTGTATTATTCTGATGGGGTTTCCTCTGCGCTGGTCAGCGCTGGGGGGCTTTTATCGGCGTGTAGCTTGCGCTACCTGTCCTGCTTTATTCGCTGCCGCAGCCGGAGTTTGCTGCATAGCTGCTGGCGGCTTCTAAGCCAAGCTCGGCGGCTTTACGCCAGTCTTGGCAAGCGCCGGCCGCGTCGCGGATCATTTCGCGTGCGTGGCCGCGGTTGAGGTAGGCTTCCGCATATTGCGGGTTGAGACTAATAGCTTTTCCTGCATCTGCCGCCGCTTTTTTGTAGTCTTCCAGCTTGAGGTAGGCGGCGGCGCGATTATTCCAGGCAAAAGCATAGGAAGCGTCGAGGCTGATGGCTTTGCTGAAATCTTCGGCAGCTCCGCGGTAGTCGGCCGCCTCGTAGCGGGCGCTGCCGCGGTTGCTGTACGCAATGGCGTTATCTGTCTTTTTAGTCAGGTAGTCATTGTAATCAGCTAAGGCGCCTTTTAAGTCGCCGGCCCGTCGGCGCGTTGCTGCCCTATTCAGCAGTGCTGGAAGCAGGTCGGGCTGGAGGGTCAGGGCCTTTGTGTAGTCCTGAATGGCGGCCGTGAAGTTGCTGAGCTGCCGCTGTGCGCTAGCCCGATCGTGGTAGGCGTAAGCGTAGTTTGGATCAGCTTTCAACGCCTGATCAAAGTCGGTCTTGGCTGCTTGGTATTCGCCTTTTTCAAATCGCAATGCTCCCCGATAATACCAGGCCGGCGCAAAATTGGCTTTGGTGTCGGTGGCTTTTGTATAGTCTTGCTCGGCTTCAGCACGCTGGCCCATTGCTTCGCGGGCCTGGCCTCGCCCAAAGTAGGAGGTATGGCCCGTCGGCTCCAATCGGATGGCCGCGTCATAATCCTGCACAGCCTGCGAGTATTCTTTTAGTTCGTAGCGAGTAGTAGCACGATTATAATACGCCTTAGCGAAGTCGGGGCGGGCAGCCAGCGCTTTATCAAAATCCTGGATAGCAGCCTGGTAGCTCTTGCTGTTGTATTTCGTAACGCCACTGTTGTAAAGCTTCTCGGCAAGTTGGGCCGGCGGTAGCGTGCTGGCACGCACAGTGTCGACCTGAGCATGGGTAGTGCCAGCAATACCAGCCAGAATAAACAGTATATAGATGCGTAGCATGTTATTCAGTATAGATGATTTTCAGGTGTTAAATATAATTTTATTTGTTCAATAAGCCCTGTATATGGTTATTAACTTTATTTAATTGTATTAAATCAACAATAATTTGATTCGCGCTTAAACAAAAACGCTTTGTAAAGAGCACTGATAAGGTGCCACATGGTAAGCCACCGCTTTATTTAAATTTGATGGGGCGCAACCACTGTCATCCAATAATGGTTGTGCAGGCGGCGCCGAAGTTTGCGTATTTTTGCGCGGCCTTCGGGCCAATCAATTGATTTTCCATTTCAGCCTATATCTCATGGCATCATATCCCGAATACATGGTAGCTCCTATCCGCCAAGACCTTACGTCGGCCGGCTTCGAGCAGCTTATGACCCCCGAAGAAGTTGATTCAGTGCTCAACGAGCAGAGCGGCACCGTGCTGGTAGCCGTCAACTCGGTGTGTGGCTGCGCCGCTGCCAAAGCTCGCCCCGCCCTGAAAATGGCCTTAGCCAGCACCGACAAGAAGCCTGCGAAGCTGGTGACGGTATTTGCCGGCATGGAAACCGAAGCGGTGGAGAAAGCTCGTCAGCACATGCTGCCTTATCCGCCTTCTTCCCCTTGCATTGCCTTGTTTAAAGACGGCGAGCTGGTGCATATGATCGAGCGCTACCACATTGAAGGCAGCGACACGATGCGCATCGTAAATAACCTGCAAGGCGCGTTCGAAGAATATTGCTAGGTCTTTGATTCGGACCATACCGTTAGAAGAGCACAAAAAAGCCCCCAGATAAGTCTGGGGGCTTTTTTGTGGCTCAAGATGATAGTTAGTTGGCGTACTCGCTCAGGAATTTGATGCGCATGAGGCGCAGGTCTTCTTCCGTGTACTCGTCAGGCCCAAGCTCTTTCAGGGCTACGGCAATATTATCGGTATTCGACTGCAGGAAATAATCCGTGATTTCGGCCTGACGGTCGTGGTCCAGGATGCCGTCGATGTAGTAGTTGAGGTTAAGCTTGGTGCCGGCGTAGCAGATGTGCTCAATTTCCTCCATCAGCTCACGCATATCGATGCCTTTAGAAGAAGCAATTTCCTCCAAATCCATCTTCTTGTCGATTTGCTGAATGATGTAAATCTTGATTTTCGACTTGTTGACGGCCGATTTTACCACTACATCAGCCGCCGTCATGATGTCGTTATCCTCGACGTACTTCTGAATCAGCTGCAAAAAAGGCCCCCAAACTTCATGGCCTTGCCCTGACCAACGCCGCCCACGTGGGCGAGGTCGTCCATCTTGACGGGAAAGGTGGTGGCCATTTCCTTCAGCGATGGATCTTGGAACAAGACGTAAGGAGGCAGGTTTTTATCCTTCGCAATTTTCTTGCGCAGAGACTTCAGCATTTCAAACAATGCTTCGTCGTGGCCGGCGGCCTGTTGCACCTCCTCCTGTTGCTGCTCCTGCTGAACCTCCTCGTCGTAGTTGTGGTCCTTGGTGAGCTTGATTGGATGAGGGTTTTCGATGAATTCTTGACCTTTAGGACTCATTTTTACGACCCCAAAATTTTCAATATCCTTTTCTAAAAAGCCATTGAGCAGCACCTGACGGAGCACCGAGTGCCAGAAGGCAGCATCATGTTCTTTGCCTTGTCCATATACGTCCAATTTGTTGTGGCCGTAGCTTTCTACGTGTGCATTGTTCATGCCCATCAGCACCGTACCGATGTGCTCAAGGCCGAAACGCTCCTCCGTAAGCACCACCGCCTTGAGGGCCATCAACACTTCATCTTTGGCCTCAAAACGCTCCTTTGGGTGCTTGCAGTTGTCGCAGAAGCCGCAGTCTTTCTCAAACGACTCGCCGAAGTAGTGCAGCAGTTGCTTGCGCCGACATACCGCCGAATCAGCGTAGTTGGCCATTTCCTGAAGGAGCAGCTTGGAGTTGTCGCGCTCCGTAACGGGCTTGTCCTTGTTGAATTTCTCCAGCTTCACGATATCGTCGTAGCTGTAGAACATCAGGCAATTGCCTTCTAGGCCGTCGCGGCCGCCCCGGCCCGTTTCCTGGTAGTAGCCTTCTATGCTTTTGGGCGTGTCGTAGTGAATGACAAAACGCACATCGGGCTTATCGATGCCCATGCCGAAAGCGATAGTGGCCACAATCACATCGGCTTCCTCATTCAGAAACGCATCCTGATTGGCCATCCGTACCTGCGGATCGAGGCCAGCGTGGTAGGGCAGGGCCTTCACGTCGTTCACTCGGAGCAGCTCCGCAATTTCCTCCACCTTCTTACGCGAGAGGCAATACACAATGCCTGCTTTGCCTTTGTGCTGCTTCACGTACTGAATCAGCTGCTTCTTGGTGTTGTGCTTCGGCCGGACTTCGTAGTAGAGATTGGTACGATTGAACGAGGTTTTGAACACCGAAGCGTCGTCCATTTGCAGGTTTTTCTGGATATCCAACTGCACTTTGGGCGTGGCCGTGGCCGTGAGCGCAATGATGGGCACATTTGCCCCCAGGTTGTCGATGATGCCGCGAATCTTGCGGTACTCGGGCCGGAAATCGTGGCCCCACTCCGAAATGCAGTGCGCTTCGTCGATGGCTACGAATGAAATGGTAGCCTTTTGCAGGAAGTCAATGGTTTCGTCCTTGGTAAGCGACTCAGGAGCAACGTACAGCAGGCGCACCTCACCACTGATTACATCTTTTTTGACCCGATTAATTTCTGATTTTGATAGCGTTGAGTTCAGAAACTGCGCATTCACGCCAAAAGCATTCAGCTGATCGACCTGATTTTTCATCAAGGCAATCAAGGGCGAAATCACGATGGCGGTGCCCGGCAACACCAGCGCCGGCAACTGGTAACAGAGCGACTTCCCCGCCCCAGTTGGCATGATAACGAAGGTGTTATGTCCGTCGATGACGTTCTGGATGACGGCTTCCTGGGTGCCGCGGAACTGGCCGTACCCGAAAACTTCCTTTAACTTGCCTTTCAGATCAGCCGTGGGCGCTGTTACTTGTTTTAGGGCTGGCATGGTCTCTCTCACTTACTCGGTTGTGGATTGCGAACAGGAGTACAACACCGCTTGTTGAACTCTCAATCTAATGGTTTTTTGGTATTTATCTAAACAGTAGTTGGTTGCTATCCAATTAAATACAGCGCTGAAGCAACGATATACGCCATGAAATAAGCAACACGACCAACCTAGGGCTTGAAACCAACAACGGGATGAACAACCAACTACTCGGTACCGATTACCCGGTACCGACTATCAAATTTAGATTGAAACCACAGAACGAACTCAACTCAATTGCAAAAAAAGTACTCCATGAAGAGGCAAGCGCTATTCAGGGCGTAGCAGATGCCTTGGATAGGACGCCTGATTTTGCACTATGCATAGAATCAATTCTATCTTTGCGTGGTAGAGTAGTGGTAACTGGCATCGGGAAAAGCGCCCACATCGCGGCCAAAATTGTCGCTACGCTGAACTCTACGGGTACTCCGGCCCTGTTTATGCACGCCGCCGACGCTATTCATGGCGACCTGGGCATGATTCAAGCAGAAGATTTTGTCATTGCCATCAGTAAAAGCGGCGACACGCCGGAAATAAAAGTATTGGTGCCCTTACTGAAGCGCAAAGGTGTACCCCTGGCCGCCTTAGTTGCCAATGCCGATTCTTACTTAGCTGTGCAGGCCAACTATGTGCTGCACGCGCCTGTTACCCGCGAGGCCTGCCCCCACAATTTGGCCCCCACAACTAGTACAACCGCCGCGCTGGCTCTGGGCGATGCCTTGGCAGTATGTCTGCTGGAGTCACGGGAGTTCACCTCGGCCGACTTTGCCAGGCTGCATCCGGGTGGCACTCTCGGAAAGAAGCTCTACCTGAAGGTAGGCGACTTAAGCAGGCAGAATCAGGCGCCACAAGTGCTGGAAAATGCCCCCCTGCGCGAAATCATCCTGGAAATATCGGGCAAGCGACTGGGTGCAACGGCTGTGCTCAGCGAGGGTGACCAGCGCCTGTTGGGTATCATTACCGATGGCGACCTGCGGCGGATGCTCACCAACTTCACTAATCTGGAAGATGTTCGAGCGCACAACATCCTCACGCCGTCGCCTATTACTATTGATATTGAAGACTTTGCTGCCGAAGCGCTGGCTCGCATGCAGAAGCGCAATATCACGCAGCTCATTGTGACAGATGCTGGACGGTTTAGCGGCTTTATCCACCTCCACGATTTACTGCGCGAAGGCTTGGTATAGAAAGAAGAAAGCCACGTTTGCAACTGCGTTTTAGCCCGCAGGTTTTGGCCAGATTCATGCAGAAGGGGCGCAACCCTGAAATATTTCGGACCTTCGCTTCTGATCTTACTTTAACCCGGCTTCGGTGAGGCCTGCTCTATGACTCAAAATACGTATCTCGTCGTGATGGCGGGCGGCATCGGTAGCCGCTTTTGGCCCTTTAGCCGCACGAATCATCCCAAACAGTTTCACGATGTAATGGGAGTCGGTCGGTCGATGCTGCAGCTTACTGTAGATCGGTTTACCGGAATTTGCCCCCTAGAGAATGTTTTTGTAGTAACCAACCGCGATTATAGCGAGTTGGTGCAGCAGCACTTGCCTGATTTGCCCCCCGACCAGATTTTGGGCGAGCCAATTGGCCGAAACACGGCGCCCTGCATTGCCTACGCCAGCTACCGCATCGCGCAGCGCGACCCAAAAGCAGTCATCATCGTAACGCCCGCGGACCATGCCGTGCAGCGTGAGGAGGAGTTTCGGGGCATCATCAGCCAGGCTGTGGCAAGCGCCCGCGCCCAGGATATTCTCATCACGCTCGGCATTCAGCCTTCCCGCCCCGATACTGGCTACGGCTACATTCAGTTTATTGATGGCGACCAGAGCGAGCTGTATGGCAGCCTGCGGAAGGTGAAAACCTTCACCGAAAAGCCAAATCTGGAGCTGGCGAAGATGTTTGTGAATAGCGGTGACTTCCTGTGGAACTCCGGCTTATTTATCTGGCGGGCCGAAGTGATTTTGCAGGCTTTCCATCAATACCTCGGCGACATTGCGGAGGTGTTTGATGAAGGGCTCGATCAGCTGGGAACCAGTAAGGAAGCAGATTTTATTACTAATGCATATTCCCGCTGCCGCAACATCAGCATCGACTACGGCATCATGGAAAAGGCCGACAACGTGTACGTGCTGCCCGCCGACTTCGGCTGGAGCGACCTAGGTACCTGGGATTCACTGCACCGCATCGGCCGGGGCGATGAGAATGGCAACGTGATAGATGGCGATGTCATTCTGTATGATACCCGCGAGTGCGTCATCAAAACGCCGTCTGAACGCCTGGTTGTAGTGCAGGGTTTGGAAGGCTATATCGTCGCTGAATACGATAACGTGTTGCTCATTTGCAAGCGCACGGAAGAGCAGCGAGTGAAAGAATTCGTGGCCGATGTCCGGGCCAAAAAAGGCAGCGGCTACAACTAAGTCATTTAACAATTAACAGGTTAGCGTTTGACTTGTCGATAACCAAAAAGCCCCCAGGATTTATCTGGGGGCTTTTTGGTTGATTACTACGTGGTTTAATAAATGATAATTGTTATTTATCAACTGACATAAGCCGTTGACGCAGCACTTCAAACAGCATAATGCCGCTGGCTACCGACACATTCAGGGAGCCAATTTGGCCAGCCATTGGAATGCGCACTTTATAGTCAGCCAGTCGCAAATATTCGGGCGAAATACCGTCCTCCTCGCTACCCATGAGCACTGCCACGGGGCCAGTAAAGTCTACACTGGCGGTTTCGAGGCTGGTATCGGCCTTTTCCGTACAGGCCACCACCTGCACGCCCGAATGTTGCAGAAAGCTGATGGTTTCCTTCAAATTAGGCTCCCGGCACACCGGAATTAGGTTTAAGGCGCCAGCAGAAGTTTTCAGCGCATCGCCATTGATTTGGGCAGCGCCCCGGCTGGGCACTACGATGGCGTGTACGCCCAAACACTCAGCATTACGGGCAATAGCTCCAAAGTTTCGCACATCGGTTACCCGATCAAGTAATAGGAGCAAGGGCGTTTTGCCTGCCTCAAATAAGCCCGCCAGAATACTGTCTAGGGGGGCGTAATCGATAGGGGAAACGAAGGCAACCGCGCCCTGGTGATTTTTGCGCGTCAGGTCGTTGAGCTTCTCCAGCGGCACCAGCGACACCGGAATCGTAGCGGCTTTGGCCAACTCCGTTATTTCCTGGGTAATGCTGTTTTTGGTGCCACGCAGCAGATAAATCTTCTCCAGCGTGCGCCCGGCACTCAGGGCTTCCTGGATAGGACGCAAGCCAAACAACATATCGATGCTGCGGTCGGCGGCGGGGCGGTGCGGATAGCGTGGCTTATAGTCAGGCTTGGATCCTGAGTTTCCGGAGCGGGCAGCCTCTGGCCGGTCACGGTCGCGGCGGGGCTCGTGGCGCGTACCGTTTTCATCGTAAAAGGTGCGGCGCTGCTCGTTCAGCGGGCGGGACGGGCGTTCGTCAGGGCTTTTCTCCATTGCTCCACGGCGGCATACCAAAGCATTTCGTGCTCGGGTCGGCGCACCAATTCATAGTGTTCGGGTGCAAAGGTACTGGGTTTGGCGCGGAACACATAAGTGCTGTTGCCCACGTCAGGCTGGCGGTAGATCCAGCGCTCTTCACTAGCTGTGCGGTACACCGCGTCGGGCGGCCCCATCACCACGTAAAGCATGCCCCGATCCGTCATCCAACCGGCTTTATAAGCGGAGAAAAGCTGGTTAGCGGCTGCCACCCGACCATAATACGTGCGAATGAGCTGACGGGCTCCGGCCTGCTGCCTGTTGGCTGCATTAAGCCAAAATTGGTCTACCGCTTTTTTGGGTGAAGGAGCATCATACAGTTTTTTGCGTTCAACGGACGATGTCAGGTAAATAAGCGGCTGAATCAAATCAGCAGCAGTAGTCAGCTCTGGGAAGTTATTCTCCTCGACTAATAAGCTGCTGGCCGGACCGCTTGAGCCACTATTGAGCAAATACAAACCGGCCCGCTGCAATGCCACCAGCTGCCCAGCCTGAAAGATGATAGAATCCTGAACCCCCAGAGTGCGCGGAGCCGGTGGCTGGGCTGCCGGATTGGTCATAGGGGGCAAAGCTGCGGTGAAATTGCTGGCATAGCGCCGCAGCAGCAAGGGTTGATCGAGGCCGAAGGTGCTAACTTCAAATGGCTCGCTGGCGTGAACATAGCGGCGCATGAGAGGAGCACCCATCGAATCGACGAGAATGAAGGGCCGTGCTAATCGCTCGACGGTGAGTAGGAGCCAGGCCTCGTCGCCCGTGTCGGCGGCGTTGGGGCCCGGTTGCAGACTTAGCACTTGCCCGGCCCGCAGTCGAGCCATCGGAACACAAAACTCAACCAGAGCCGCCGTGCCCACGCGTTTAGTATGCTTAGTAAGCTGACTTACTGAGTCTTGCCACACGGGCTGTTGAGCATCGTAGCTCGGCCACACCGCCATTCGCAGCGGCTGCCCCGACCCGACTACGCTCCCGTTAGGAAAACGCACATACAAACGCAAGCTATCGGCCTCACGCCGGGTATCGACTACTACCCGACGCGCCAGGCTATACTGGCCAGCAAAGTCGCGGCGGCTGGCGGCGGGCCTGCTGGCTATCAGGCAAACCCAAAAGCAGAGGAGTAGCAAGAAGGGGCGTTTGGTCATAGAGTATGGCGTATGCAGCCTTAAACGAATTTTACGGCTAGCCAGTAATTATAATTAATCGCTACTAAAAAAGCCCCCCAGTATACTGCTGGGGGGCTTTTTTACGGAAACGCGACTAGTCGAATCCCGAAAGCGAATTACCCTTTGCTTTATTGACGAGGATAATACTGATTCAGCAGTTCCACTGCCTTGGCTGCGCGTGCCTGATCCTTGATCTGCTCGGCGGCCTGATACACGCTTTGCAGGGTAAGCAGATTACTCTGAATTTCCATCTCAAACAGGCTGCCATTCGTGGTTGAGTAATAGGCCAGCGCCTGCTGCGCGCGATTGGTCATCGTGTCCAGAATATCGGTGGCTTTTTTCCGCTCACCTACGGCTACGAGCGGCCCTACAAATTGGGGCGTGTAGTAATCATACGGAATCGACGCATCAGGCATTACCGTGAAGGCCTTGTTCAGTATCTGCTTGGCTTTCACTTTGTCGCCGGCCTCTAAGTAAGCCTCAGTCAGGCGGGCAAACTTCTCCCGATAGTTAGCCGGGAAGCGCAGGCTGTTCTCGTCGTAGTAAACGTTGGGGTCGTTGAGGTTGCGGAAGGCAAACTTCTTCATCATGTTCTCAAACATGAGGTCTTTGGCCACATAGCCCTCGTTGCCGCGCGGGTCATAATTAGGGTCGCGGGCCGGCAAAATGCGATAAGCCATGCCTTCCAGCTGGAAGTAAGGTTGCAAGTTCATCATGTCGGAGGGCACGACGGTGCTGGAGAAGTAGATGGGCCGCTGCCAGTTGCTGGTGGCCAGCATATCCAGAATCACTAGGTTTTTCTTCTCGATGGCGCCGCCGCCCATGTCCCACTCCATGCGGGGCACAAGCTGCTTGCGGCGCTCCGCCGGAATAATGCCGGAGCGCATCACCGCGGCCGTATCGACGGGCAGGAAAAACTTCTTGGTAGGAAATGACAGCAGCGAACGGCCGCTCTGGGTTTGAACTTGCAGTAGGGGGCTATTTTCATCAACCAGCTGAATAAACTCCTTCAGATTGACCTGCTGCACAGCCGGATTTTCTACAAAAGGCAGATAATCGTTGGTGCCCTGCACGTAGTTCTGCGGCTTCATCGAAATAGGCAGCGGCTGCGACTTATAGGCGCGCCGACGCATCTGCTCGATGTACCAATCGGTGTTCAGATAGCTGAGTACCGCCACGCGCACATCCGTCCGGACGCCTTCCACCTCTTGCGCGTACCATAGCGGGAAGGTGTCATTGTCGCCGTTTGTGAACAGGATAGCATTCGGGGCCAGTGAGTTGAGCAGGTTCTTGGCCGAATCGACGGAGCTGTAACGGTCGGAGCGGTCGTGGTCGTCCCAACCTTGGGCGGCCATGATGCCGGGGGCCAAAAGGCCAAGTGCCAACGCTACGCCAGCCCGCACTGTATCGGCTTTGAGCACACTGCGCAGTAGCTCCGCCAAGCCAATCACACCCAGCCCAATCCAGATAGCAAAGGCATAAGTTGAGCCTGTGAAAGTGTAGTCACGCTCGCGCGGCTCAATAGGCGGCTGGTTCAGGTAAAGCACAATGGCTAAGCCCGTAAACAAGAACAAAAGGCCCACAATGAAGGCATTGCGGCCGTCACGCTGAGCGTGGAAGAACAAGCCTACTAGACCCAGAATCAGGGGAATAGCCAGGAAGTTGTTGTGCGCTTTGCTGCCACCAATACGCACGGGCAACTCACTTGCGCTAGCGCTGGTAGGCCACACTACGCCCGCCTGCTGCACGTCGCTTTCGCGGCCCACGAAATTCCAGAGGAAATAGCGCCAGTACATATGGCCCATCTGGTAGCGGAACAGGAAGCTCAGGTTCTGGCCCATCGTGGGCTTCACTTCCGGCTGCACATCAACCCACTTCTGATAGTAGCGGATATGGTCGGGCTGCGGGCTGTAGAGGCGCGGCAGCAGCATCTTGTCTTCAGGCCGATAGATCGTTTCAAGGCGACGTTCCGCAATTACATATTTGTCGCCCTCGCGCACGTAGCGCGGCGCACCTTCAATCTGATCAACGGGCTGAGCACTGAACTGCGGACCATAAAGCAAAGGCCGGTCGCCGTACTGCTCGCGCTTGAGGTAGCTCACAAAGGAGAGCACATCGTCGGGCTTGTTCTCGTCGATGGTGGGGTTGAAGCCCGAGCGAATCGGTACAATCAGATATGAGGAGTAGCCGATCAGAATAAACACGAACACCAGCATACCGGTGTTCACGAGCTGGCTGCCCTTGCGGAAGGAGTACCGGAAGCCAAAATAAATGATAGCCAGCAGCAGCAGGACGAAAATGATAACGCCCCAGTTGAAAGGAAGACCCACGCTGTTCACGAAGAACACCTCGAACGCACCAGCAATAGTTGGCAAGCCAGGAATGATACCCGCCAGAATGGACCCCACGATAACCATACTCACGACCAGCGTCAAAATGCCCCCCAGCAGGGTAGGATTGGCCGTGCGACGGTAGTAATAAATGAAACCCAGTGCCGGCAGCGCCAACAGGTTGAGCAAGTGGACGCCAATGGATAAGCCAATGATATAGGCAATCAGAATCAGCCACTTATCGGAATCAGCCTCGTGGGCGCGGTTTTCCCACTTCAGCATAATCCAGACAACCACCGCCGTACACAGCGACGACATAGCGTAAACCTCACCTTCCACGGCGTTAAACCAGAACGAATCGGAGAAGGCAAAAGCCAGCGCGCCCACAGCACCGGCCCCCAGAATCAGCAGGGTTTGGCCGAACGTTGGCTCCAGATTAGGCTCCAGGTTTGGTACGGCGCGGTGCATTACCAGCTTTTTGGCCAGCATGGTAATGGTCCAGAACAGGAAGAGCACCGTAAACGAGCTGCTCAGCGCCGATAGCGCATTGACCAGAACCGCCACCTTGGTGACATCGCCAAAAGAAAACAGGGAGAAAATGCGGCCCAGCAAAAGGAAGGTAGGGGCGCCCGGCGGGTGCGGTACGAGCAGCTTGTAGGAGCAGGCAATGAACTCGCCGCAGTCCCAGTAGCTGGCGGTGGGCTCCAGGGTAATCAGGTAAGTAAGTGTGGCAATGGCAAATACGAGCCAGCCAACGAGGTTATTCAGACTTTTATAACGGTGCATACTTGCTTGGTCAGAGAAGGGCCAAAAGTAGATAATAAATCCGGCGGTACCGCAGATTTGCCCCCCAGTTCGTTTCTGATCCGTTTTTGACGCATAAAAAAAGCAGCCGATGGGTTCGGCTGCTTTTTAGGATGTGTGAAGTGATATAAAAGAACGTCATACAGCGTACGGCATGACGACCAATTGTAAGATTGCCTAGCTTAATTCTGCAATACCAAACGCTTCGTGCTTACCACTTTGTCGTTTACGAGCAGACTGTAGAAGTACATGCCGGCTGGCAGGTCAGAGAGGTTCATGGCAATACCGGTGCTTGCCAAGTCGGGGCGGAGCGTCAGCGTACGCACTTCGCGGCCGATGATATTGCTGAGGCGGAACTTGTAGTCGGGGCCTGGGGCCTGCGAAAGGCTGACCACTACCATCCCACGTGCTGGATTAGGATATACGCTTAGCGTTGGAACGTTAACTCGTGCTTCCTGCACAGGCGCTGGCGCATTGCCGGAATTTGCGGCCGCCTGACCTTTAAGACTCGAGAATGGGCTGCGGAACGCAAAAATGGTTGGCGCAGGTACGTTGCTGAAAGGCGTATTCCGAAAAGTATTAGTAGAAAATTCTGTGCGCAGCGGAGTGGTCAGGCGGCTTGAGCGGCTGCCCAGCCCCATCTGATATTGTTGCGGGGCGTCATCACTTATCGGTGGCGGGTATTGGGGCGGATGCACCGTAGTGGCAACCGCCGAAAGCTGCGCCAGAAACAGCGTCAGCACTAATAATAAACGAGTAGAGATGATCATGGTGGTTGGCTCAAGTAAACTTGGTGCCGGGAGGCAACCAAGTAGATGTCGTAGTGTATTTAAGAAGCTTCTGGGCTTTATGCCGCCTAGTAAAACAAGCACCGTGCCTGCTTAAAAGGCGCCTATTAGCTCAGCAAATAGATACTTCCTTAGATGCAAAGGTTGCAAGAAGGTTTATTGTCCCATTAATTTATTTGAATGTACTTAAAAAATAAGATGTCACTATGTATTATAGATTAACAGCCAGTTTATCTAGACGAAAACCGTGCTTTTATCGACTTTGAATTTATTTCGATTGAAGATTAGGCAAGTATTTTATCTGTTGTAAACCGAAGGCCCGCTGTTGTCCAGCTATTTCCACAAGCAGCTGTCCGGCTTCATCTACACCTTGAATTCGGCCTGTTAGTGGTTGTCCGTCAACTTCATAAAGGCGAGGCTCCTGGTAGCGGTACAGCACCTGCAGATAAGCTCTGTGCAAAGCTGCAACCTGCCCGGCCCGTAGCTGCAAATAGCGTTTCTCCAGGCACTCCAGCAGCCGATTAGCCAGCGCGGGCAGTGCATATTGCCTGCCCGTAAGACCAGCCAAAGACGTAGCTGTAGGCACTGCAAATTCGCGCTGGTTTATATTTAAGCCAATACCTGCTATACTAGATTGAATTTTAGGGCCGCTTAGGGTGTTTTCAATTAAAATGCCCCCCAGCTTTTGCTCGCCGAAGAAAATATCGTTTGGCCACTTCACCCGAAGCGCGGGGTCGGGGCCGAGCAGACCACTAGCCCAGTCGTACACGGCTAGGGCTACGGCCTGACTAAGCTGAAACTGATCGGGGACGGCTAAGAACGTGGGGCGCCAGACGACCGACATCGTCAGGTTTTCGCCGGGCTGGGCTTCCCAGCGGTTGCCACGTTGGCCGCGGCCGGCGGTCTGTTTGTCGGTAATGACCACGCAGCCGTCGGTGGCGCGGTTTTGGCCAATTAAGCGCTGTGCCTCCGTGTTTGTAGAGGCACATTCGGGCAACCAGATTAGCTGTTGGCCCGTGAAGAGGGTTTGGGGGAAATAACCACCGCCTGATTTTCTTACTTTGTGATTTCAAACCTAACAATACCCTATGAAAAGTACCCTGGTTCGGCAAGATTCGGACAGTTTGGCAGATGTAGTCGTGCGCGGCATGCAGGAGAAAAAGGCAGTTGACATTGTAGTGCTAAACCTTAAGGAACTTAAGAACGCCGTTGCCGATTACTTCGTTATCTGCTCCGCTTCCTCCGACACCCAGCTTGATGCCATTGCCCGCTCAGTAGAAGAAGAAGTAGAAAAGATAACTGGTCAGAATCCTTGGCAAACCGAAGGACGGACCAACCGTGAGTGGGTTCTGCTGGACTACGTAGATGTAGTAGTGCACGTTTTTCTGCGCGACCGTCGTCAGTTCTACGCTCTGGAAGAGCTGTGGGGCGATGCGGATATAAAGTATTTAGAGGAGGAAAACGTCTCTGTTCCTAACACAGTGGGACCGAACAAATAGCGCAGGCGGCGTGTTCCGCCTTTGTCTTTCCCTGACATATCTCATTCATGCCTAATACAACACCCAAAAAGAAAAAGCCCATGCTACCGACGCCCACGCCGCGGCCGAGCATGCAGCTTTTGGTGCTGGGCGGGTTGGTATTGTTCATCTTCGCGATGTTCTATTTCAACCGCAGCAACTCTACCGTTGACATCAACCAGCAGAAGTTTGAACAAATGCTGCTTGCCGGTGACGTGCGCGACGTAACACTCGTGAACGACCGGGCCGTAGAGGTGACGCTGAAGCCGGAAGCCGCCAAAAGCGCTAAATACAACGATGAGTTGTCCCGCCGCGGACCGCTCACCCTCGAGCAAGGCCCACAGTTTGCCTTCCGGGTTGTGGATGGTAAAACCTTTAAAGAAGACCTTGATAAGATTCAGGCTAATCTGCCGCGCGAGCAGCAAGTAGGTCTGAATATCGACCAGCGCCAGGATGGCTACGGCTTACTGTCGAGCTGGGGTTTAATTATCCTTCTGATGGTTGGTTTCTGGTTCCTGATGCGTCGCATGAGCGGGGCAGGCGGACCTGGGGGGCAAATTTTCAACATCGGCAAGTCACGTGCAGCTCTCTTTGAGGGTGGCGACAAGGTGAAGATCACCTTTAAGGACGTGGCCGGTTTGGAAGAAGCCAAAGAGGAAGTAGAGGAAATCGTAGAGTTCTTGAGGAACCCGTCGAAATTCACTGTTCTGGGGGGCAAAATTCCGAAAGGCGCATTGCTTGTAGGCCCTCCCGGTACGGGTAAAACTCTCATGGCAAAAGCCGTAGCCGGTGAAGCCGACGTGCCTTTCTTCTCGCTGTCGGGTTCCGACTTCGTAGAGATGTTCGTGGGTGTAGGTGCTGCTCGCGTACGTGACTTGTTTAAGCAAGCCAAAGCTAAAGCTCCTTGTATCATCTTCATCGACGAGATTGACGCCATTGGTCGTAGCCGCAGCAGCGGAAAGATGCCCGGTGGCAACGATGAGCGTGAGAACACACTGAACTCGCTGCTGGTAGAAATGGATGGCTTCGGAACTGATTCCGGCGTTATCATCCTCGCAGCCACTAACCGCCCCGACACGCTTGACTCCGCTTTGCTGCGTCCCGGTCGTTTCGACCGTCAGATCAGCATTGACAAGCCCGATATTAATGGCCGCACCCAGATTTTCCAGGTGCATTTGAAGCCCTTGACCTTGGGTCCGGATGTGGATGCTCGTAAGCTTGCTGCGCAAACGCCTGGTTTTGCCGGCGCTGAAATAGCTAACGTCTGCAACGAAGCCGCCCTTATTGCCGCTCGCCGCGACAAGAAGATGGTAACGATGCAGGACTTCACTGATGCCGTTGACCGCGTGATTGGCGGTTTGGAGAAGAAGAACAAGATCATTTCGCCCAACGAAAAGCGCATTGTTGCTTACCACGAAGCTGGCCACGCCATTGCTGGCTGGTTCCTGGAGCACGCCGATCCGTTAGTGAAAGTGAGTATTGTACCGCGTGGCGTGGCTGCATTGGGTTACGCTCAATACCTTCCGCGCGAGCAGTTCTTATATAACACGGAGCAGCTCACCGACGAGATGTGCATGGCCCTTGGTGGTCGTGCCGCTGAGGATTTAGTGTTCGGCAAAATATCGACTGGTGCCCTCAGTGACTTGGAGCGTATTACCAAGATGGCCTACAGCATCGTGACCATGTATGGTATGAACGAGAAGCTGGGCAACATTTCCTTCTATGATTCGAAGGGCAGAATGAGTATGGTTTCAGCAAGCCGTATTCTGAGGCTACTTCCCAGATGATTGACGAGGAAGTACGCACCATCATCTCCGATGCTTATGAGCGCACGAAAGCGCTGCTCACCGACCGTCGCCATGAGTTGGAAATTGTAGCTAAAGAGTTGCTGGAAAAGGAAGTACTGCTGCAAGACGACTTAGAGCGTCTGGTAGGCAAACGTCCTTACGACACCCAGACCAGCTACCAGGCACATATGGCTGGCACCGACCGTAGCGAAACCCTGAGCGAGCGTAAAAATGAGCACCCTATTCCGCTCAGCGACGACCTGCCCGAAAGCAACCTGCCCGGCCTGGATTATGGCCCGGATGGGAGCAACGAAGGCCGTCAGGATACGCCTGTAGGAACCACATTATAAGAATGAGCAAATACAAAAAAGCCCCCCAGATGTGTATCTGGGGGCTTTTTGCGTCTAATTTCGAAAGGGATTACTCTAATCCTTTGACATTCGTGTACCGTTGGCCATTCCTGATTCCAGCACGCACAATGCTACGCTCAAAGTCTTTGGCGTTATTCAGCGTCTTATAAAAATCATCCAGATACCTGGTAGCGAACAGCTTCTCCTCCTGGTCTAGATAAGGACACGACAGATAAACATTATAAATAGCCGGTCTTCGGCTGTTAAACAGCTTAATAGCCTCTGCATACGTCTCCGGCGGAAAGTCGTAGCCCCGAAAAAGGCGCTGCCGCACCGACGTGATGCCAAGCTGCTCAGGAGGCACGGCGTATGGCGCCATCACGATACCACTGTAATCAAAATCATAAGCCACCGCGACGGGCTTTACCTGCTGATTTATGCTCAGCATGCGGATGTTGTGCCGGTAAGGCACCGACCAGTCCGTATTGCCTATCATATATTGAAAGAGCGCGAGCGTGGCCATGTCTTTCTGATTCATGTGTTCCATGCCGATGAAAAACTGCTTTGGAACCAGAGTCGCATCGTTGCGCGCGGCCATGGCTTTCGCCTCTTCCAGGAAGAAAGCGTAATGCACGTCGGCTCTGCCTTTACGTGCGTTATCCTTATAGGTGATACGGCAAAGTCTTACCCGAAAGCTCTTGTCGGTCAGTAGATTGTAGACCTTGTACACCAAATACTCCCGCAGCGTATAGGTGTCGCTCAGGCAATGCGTGATGAGTTTCAGCTCTTTTACCTGACCGAAAGGCGAACCCAATATGTCTGGCGGAAAGCTCACCAGCAATGGCGGAAAGCCACACACCGTAGGGTCTTTGCGCCGGTTTCCACGCACCTTCACCTGTACTGCCGTCGTTTTCAGGGCAGCCGCCGTGTCCCGATACGTAAGCAAAGCCGGATGAAAGCCAGGAGTAGGTCCGCGGTCCTTCAAAATATTCTGTAAGGGCAGCGCGAGCGTGAGTTCTACTATATCGTCTCGGGCAAAGAAGGGGTTTTCGCTGGCAGCAGCAGATACCTTTTCCTGATTACCGGCCGGTGCAGTTTGTGGCTGGTAATGCAGCAGGCTAAGGCTTGCTATAACCGATAAAATCCAGGCTATCACAGCGAAATGCCATCTTATAGCGAAGAAGAAGAAGCTGAATGGTGTGCCGAATGAAGTCGCAACTAGCTGTGCAGCAATTGCTTTTTTGTGTCGGAATACTCTGAATATAGCTGATTATCAGCGTTTAAACAAGCCTTGAATTACTTTTCCCTGGCTTTGTTCCAGAGGAAATCCTAGTAGATAAGCCACCGTAGACGGCACATCCGTTAGAGTGTATGTCTCGGTTAGCGTGCGGCCTCGCTTAAAGTCTGGCCCTAGGGCAAGCAAACTAATATGTCGGCACCCTTCGCAGTCATCTCCGTGGTCCACGAATCCTCCGTCGATACCATCGAGATGGCGGCCGTGGTCGTTGGTGATGAGTAGAGTCGTGGTGTTTCGGTATGCTCTGTTTTTTTGCAAAAAATCGTACAACTCGCCTACGTATTTATCATCGCGTGTAATACCTCGGAGGTAATTCTCCCAGTTAGCAGCGTGCGCGAAGCCATCGGGCTCCATAAAGTTGATAAGCACCAAGTTAGGCTTGTGCTGGGTCAGAATTCGCTTTGCGGCTACCAATGTCAGCGAATCGGCGCGGTAGCCGCTACCGGGGCCACTTATGCCGCAGTCGACGGAGGGCTGAAACTGGTCTTTCCATTCTGGGTTCAGGGTATTAGCTAATATGTGCAGCTTGTCTTTGCTGGTAATGAGCCAGGCCGCGGTGGCCGGTTTGCCGGTAGCTTTGCGCCAAACCTGAAATATGGAGGGCTGCTGCGGCAACTCCGCCTCAAAGTTGTCGATGGGCTGATTGATGCCCGTAGTGAGAGCCGTGTGGCCGGAGTTGGTGTAAGTGAAGCCGTTGTTGTAGAAGTTGGAAAAGAATACGCCGCGCGGCTTCAGTCGCGTCGCCATCTGAGGAATTATGCCGGGCGTGGCGCCCCAGGTTTCGGAATACCGGGGGCCGTCGATGACGACGATGATGACGTTTTTGGTGCGCAGGCCTTTCTTGGCGGGCGGGGGGCAAATGAGAAGAGGAGCAGCGCCCAAAAGAAAATAATATACCGCCGCCAGGTGCTGCCGGCTACAAAAGGGCTTCGTGGTGCACGCTTGATAAGGAGAGCCATGGCGTTTGCCTGAATAAGGAGCGTTTTTGCTTTCGATAATTCGGGGTAGGAAATTGAGTGTAGAGGCTATATAACTGGTAATCAATATATAAAATAATCGTCATTTGTCCAATATAGAATGCGGCGTTGCTTGGTTTGACTCTGCTACCTTTGCCTGTCATGTCTGAAACCTCCCGCGACCGTATGCTGCGCCGCATCCGTGAGGCGCTGCTGCAACCGGCGCCCCAGCCGGCTGCCCCCGATTTTTCCGCTCCGCTGCACCCTCCCCTGACCGATGATCTGGCTATTCACTTTGCTCAGAGCTTTGCCAGGGTCGGGGGGCTTTTTATTACTGTGAGTCCGAAGAACACTTTTTCGATCAGCTTTTCGTCTACAAAAAAGACAAGCAGCTGAACAACCTCTTCGTTTGGGAGCCGGAGTTGAAAAAGATGCTGCACGAAGGTGGCGTGGCGTTTAGCGGCGACGAAGCCGACTTTATCAAAAAAGCAGACGCGGGCCTTACCACCTGCGAAGCACTGGTGGCCCGCACGGGCAGCATCCTGGTAAGTGCCGCTTCGGCCGCCGGCCGCCGCCTGAGCATTTACCCTGATCAGCACCTGGTGCTGGCTCGCACGTCTCAGATTGTGCCCGACATCGGCGACGCGCTGGGGGTGGTGACCAAGCGCTACGGCGACCGGCTGCCTTCCATGATTTCGCTGACTACAGGCCCCAGCCGCACGGCTGATATTGAAAAAACGTTGGTGCTCGGGGCGCATGGTCCGCGCAGCCTCGTGTTGTTTTTGTTGGATGACGCCCCCCTTGCAACTACCTGACCTCGCGCTGCCGGCCGGCCGCAAGGTGTACTTCGCCTCCGACTTTCATCTCGGCGCCCCCGACGCCGCCAGCTCCGCCGCGCGCGAGCGCCGTATCGTGCGCTGGCTCGACACGGTGGCTCAGGACGCGGGGGCCATTTATCTGCTGGGCGACATCTTTGACTTCTGGTTTGAGTATCGCCATGCCGTGCCGCGTGGTTTTATCCGTTTGCAGGGCAAGCTGGCCGAGCTCACCGACGCGGGTCTGCCCGTCACCTTCTTCACCGGCAACCACGATATGTGGATGTTCGATTATTTTACCAAGGAGCTGAACATCCCCATTCTGCGCCACCCGGTAAGCCAGCGCATTGGCAATCAGCTGTTTCATATCGGACACGGCGACGGGCTTGGGCCCAAGGATCACACGTATAAAGTGCTCAAGCGCGTATTCGCTAGTCCCGTATCACAGTGGTTGTTTGCGCGTCTGCATCCGAATTTCGGAATCGGGTTGGCCAATAAATGGAGCCGCCGCAGCCGAATCCAGAACGCAGCCGCCGATGAAAAGTATTTTGGCGAAGACGAGTGGCTGCTGGTGTACTGCCGCGAAATAGAGCAGCGCCACCACCACGACTACTATGTTTTTGGCCACCGCCACCTGCCGCTCGATGTGCCCGTAGCGCCCGGCAGCCGCTATCTTAACCTAGGCGAGTGGGTCAATTATTGCTCTTATGCCGTGTATGACGGACACAATCTGGCCTTGCAACATTTTGAGCAGTAAGCGCTTGCTGGGGGGCAAATTTCTGGCTTTGCTCGCCGTATTACTGCTGACCACCTCTTTGCAGGCCCAGACCACAGCGCCTCGCGCGGGCTCCATTGTGCCGCCTTCCCGCACCGCCCCCGACTCGGTGAACAAAGGCAACATTGCCCCCCAGAGCACAGCCGCTTCTGCTGCCAACGGCTGGACGCTGGTTCGCACGATTAATCTGCGCCAGCCCGGCGCGGCTTCTTTGGATCGGCGCGGCAACCTGTATGTAGCTGATGGTCAGAATAATATTCATCAGTACGGTCCCGACGGTCAGCCGCTGAACGTGTACTCGCCGCCTCTGCCGGGTCACACCGCTCAGCTAGAAGCCTGGAACGTGTCCAAAATCATGGCTTTTTACGACGACCGTCAGGAAATACGCCTGCTCGATCGATTTTTGGCCCCTATCACCCAAATTCGCCTCGGCGACTATTTCGATGGCCTCGTTCGGGTGGCAACGCTAGCTCCCGATGATAAGCTCTGGTTGCTCGACGAAAGCGACCTGACGCTACGTCAGTTCGACCCCACGATCCAGCGTTTCGGCCAGACCACGCCCCTAGATCTGATTATCGGCCGCAGCAAGCCCGACTTCCGCTTCCTGCGGCAGTATCAGAACAACCTCTATTTGGTAGACCGCACCAGCGGCATCTTCGTGTTCGATAACCTGGGTAACTACCGCAAGAAGCTGCCCTTCAGCGGCTTAAGCGCGTTAGGCTTTCGTGGTGATGAGCTGTATTATCTGGCGGATGGGGTACTGCACTTCTTTCAACTCTATACGCTGGCCGAACGTAGGCAGACGCTACCAAAAGTAGAAGGTGGTACGAGCCAAGTGTTAGTAGGAGAAGGGTTTGCGTACCTTCTGACACCAACCGCTGTGTTGGTGTATAAGCTTTAAATCAAAGTTTTAGGGGGCAAATTCACAGGTCGTAGAGACGCAATATTTTGCGTCTGATGGTTGAACGACCGGCACCGCGCGCTTCTGCCCAAACAATGACCGCGACGATTAAGACGCGAACCGAGGGCAAAGCCAATACGCGTCTCAATGACCTTTCAGCCCTTGTGCTGAAAGGTTTTTTTGTGTCGTTTCCCGACGTTCACATATTCCTGTTGGAGCAACCTCAACGGCAGCCTGCCCGTTAAGCCTTCTAATACTCAGGCGCTTGCTGGCGCTTTCTGCTCTACTTATTTTTCCAACCAAACCCTATCACTATGAAAGCACTCGTGTATCACGGAATGAAAGATGTTCGCGTTGACAACGTGGAGGATCCCGAAATCGAAGACGCCCGCGACGCTATTATCCGCGTGACCAGTACCGCCATTTGTGGCTCTGACCTTCATATTTATAATGGCGGCATTCCCCAGCCCCGACCCATGGTTCTCGGCCACGAGTTTATGGGTATTGTAGAGGAAGTGGGCAAAGGCGTCGGCAACCTCAAGCGCGGCGACCGGGTAGTAGTGCCCTTCCCGATAGCGTGCGGTACCTGCTTCTTCTGTAATCACGAGCTGCCCGGCCACTGCGAGAATTCTAACCCCGATCATTATGGCCCCGAAGGCGGCGTAGCTACCGAAAAAGGCGGCGCTTTATTTGGCTACACCGATCTGTACGGTGGCTACAATGGTGGACAAGCCGAGTACGTGCGCGTGCCCTACGCCGATTTTGGCCCCCGGGTCATTCCCGATAGCCTGACTGATGAGCAGGCGCTATTTCTGACGGACATTTTCCCCACTGGCTATTCCGGTATTGACTGGGGCGAAGTGAAAGGCGGCGAGTTCGTGGTGATTTTTGGAGCTGGTCCGGTAGGTATTATGGCCGCCAAGTCGGCGTGGCTGCGTGGCGCGGCCCGCGTGCTGATTGTCGATCCGCTGGAATACCGCTTGGATAAAGCTCAGCAAACTGCCCACTGCGAAGCCCTCGTATGGCACGATCACAAGCAGGTGGTAGAAGTTATTCGCGAGCTGACGCAGGGCCGTGGGGCCGACGTGTGTGTGGAGGCCGTAGGCTTTGAGCCCGTACGTAACCTTGCCGACCGCGCGAAGGCTGTTATCAACTTTGAAAAAGGATCAATGAAAGTGCTGGAAGCGTGCATGAGCGGCGTACGCCGGGGTGGCATCGTGACCGTGCTGGGCGTCTATGGCTCGCCCTACGATAACTTTCCCCTGCATCAGTTCTTCGATAAGGGCATTACCCTTCGTGGAGGCCAAGCCCCGGCCCACAAGCACATCGATAAGCTACTCAAATACGTGGTCGACGGCAAAGTGCAACTCGATGATATCATCACCCATACGCTGCCGCTAAGCCAAGCAGCACACGGCTACGACATCTTCCGCAACAAGAAAGACAATTGTGTGAAGGTGGTGCTCAAACCATAACTGAGTACACTGTTTTCTCTCATAAAAGAAGCGCCCATCACTTGTGATGGGCGCTTCTTTTATGAAGGTAGGATCCTGCAAAAATCGGGTTTAGCAGGCAAGTAGAACGCTACAGTGTCGGCAGGATTCTACTTATATTTGGTCAAGGACATTAACCTTAAATCGGGCTGGGCCCGCAGCCAATCTATACGTTCAGTGCATGGGTAAAAACTACGAATCTAGCACGAACAGATTGGCAAGAAAAAGTGGGCTGTGGCTGTTGTGGCTATTGTATCTGCCTGGCATAAGCTGGGCGCAGGACCGCTTAGAGACTAGGTCTGCTCAGCAGTCAAAGTTAGCACCGCCGCTCAGGGATGCTGCGGCGCGGTCGGCTACTAAATCTTACCGCGTAAGCGTGCAGTCGGCCGCTGAGTTTCGCGCCTGGATGCACCAGGAAATGCCGTCTGTACGTGTGAGTCTGCATGCTGCGTCTGGCGGCGCTTATACGCTGAGTGGCGTAAATGCCACCTACTTAACCAGGTTACTTGCTTGCCCCTGGGTGACTTTCGTGGATGTGCCCAGCCGCCAAGCCCGCGAAGAACGCCCCCTGGACAACTCCGACTTAACCACCAATACCATCGCCCCGCTGCATGCTCGCTTTCCTGGCCTGACCGGGCTGGGCATGTTGGTATCGGTGAAGGAAAGGCCCTTTGATCCGGCTGACATTGATTTTCGGGGTAGAGTTGTGGCAGCAGAAGCAAGCGCGCAGGCAACATCGGCGCACGCTACAGCTATGGCTACGCTTATTGCGGGCGGTGGCAACTCAGCTCCATCCGGGAAAGGGGCCGCTTGGCAGGCCCGGCTAATCACCGCCGACTTTAGTGAGCTGATGCCGGATGATGGGGCACGATTAACCCAAACGGGGGTATCGGTTCAAAACCATTCGTACGGCGTCGCTATCGAGAACTACTATGGTCTGGAAACGCGTGCTTACGATGCGCATGCCACGCAGTTTTCGCAGTTGGTACACATCTTTTCCTCCGGCAATGATGGCGACAAAACCAGCCCCAGCGGGCGCTATGCCGGCTTAGCGGGAGTAGCCAACCTAACCGGGCAGTTCAAGATGTCGAAGAACACCCTGAGCGTGGGGGCCACTGATGGTCGCGGAAACGTGGTGCCGCTTAGCTCGCGTGGCCCGGCATACGATGGGCGCGTGAAGCCAGAGTTGGTAGCCTACGGCGCCGATGGCTCTTCCGATGCGGCCGCTTTAGTTTCGGGCATAAGTTTGCTGGTGCAGCAAGCCGGCAAAGAGCAGCTGGGGGGCATTTTGCCCCCCGCGTCGCTCGTAAAGGCGGTGCTGCTTAATAGCGCCAACGACACGGGTCGTCCGGCCATAGATTTTGAAAGCGGGTATGGGCAGGCCGACGCGCTGGGAGCAGTACAAACAATCCGCGAACGGCGCTTTTACACAAGCTCAGCCACGCAGAACACGGAGCGCGTATTCACGGTCATGGTGCCGGCTGGCAGCCCTGAACTGAAAATTACGCTGGCCTGGCACGATCCCGCCGCTGCCCCCAACGCAACGCAGGCTCTCATCAATGACCTCGATTTAGAGCTGCTTCGGCCCGCTACCAAGCAGCGGTGGAAACCGTGGGTATTGAGCCATTATCCTCGTCAGGATTCATTGGCTCTGCCCGCCCGCCGCCGCGCTGACCGCCTCAACAACGTAGAACAAATTACGGTAGCGGCACCAGCTGTGGGCGTGTATGAACTGCACGTACGGGGCTATTCGGTCCCCCAGGGACCGCAGGCCTTCAGCATTGCGTATGAGTTTGGTGAAACCGGTTTCGCTTGGCTTAATCCGCTTGTAGGCTCAATATTTACTCCAAGCGCCGCTCAGGAATTGCGCTGGCATTGGGCGGGCGCCGCCACCACAGCCCGCCTCGAATACCAGCCAGAAGGCAGTTCCAGTTGGCAGGTGATTCATCCGGGCTTCGAACTGAAAAGCGGATTTAGTACCTGGACTGTACCCAACATCGCCACGGCCGCTCAGCTGCGAATGGTAACACCAACCAGAACTTACCTTTCCGAAACGTTTGCCATTCATTCGCCTTTGAGCTTGCAGGTAGGGTATGCGTGTCCGGATGAAGCGCTGCTGCATTGGCCGGCTGTGCCCGGCGCTACCGAATACCAGCTTTACGGACTAAGTGCCACCAGACTGGAGCCCCTGCGCCGGATCCGGGATACGGTAGCGGTTCTGTCGGCAGCCGAGCTGCCGTTGCGGTATTTCGCCGTGGCGCCAGTGCTGGGGGCAAAATGGGGAGCGGAGCCCTAGTATAGAATACAGCCAGCAGGGTACGGGCTGCTATGTGCGCTCTTTCATTCCGCGCCAGGCCGTTACGGATACCGTGTTGCTGGACCTTGAAATTGGTACCGCTTATGGCTTAACGAGCCTGGAGCTGGAGCGCCAAGCCCCCGATGGCAGCTACGAAACTATACAGACCCTCGCGCCTGTGCAGGACTTACAGTTTGCCCTTACCGATCCGACGCCATATTCCGGCCTAAACCACTACCGCATCCGGCTGAACACGGCTGGGGGGCAAATTTTCTATAGCTCAATCGAAGCTGTACAGTATGCACGTACCGGGCAACTGCTGGCTTACCCCAATCCGGTGCAGGCGGGCGAACCGCTCCAACTCATTACGGGTACTACTGGCTCAATTCAAATTCAGCTCTATGACCTGCTGGGGCGCTTGGTGCGCGAAGCCACCGCTACCGGCACCATCAACCCACTTGATACCAGCGGTCTGCGCAGCGGTACCTACCTCGTGCGGGTAACACCCGAAAGCGGTCCTCAGATTACGCAGCGCATCCTGGTGCTCTAAAAGCCCGGTAACGGCAATGACCATGAAGGCAAAAAGCCCCGACTCCACTGGAGTCGGGGCTTTTTGTTGGCATCCGTTCAAGATACGTTTACTGATTGATGCGTACGGGCATCGATGCTAAGCCAGGGGGTGGGACCGGCTAGTACAGGTAGCGAAGCGCCGTACGGTCGTTGGTGTTGAAGTAGCGGTTAGCACCGGTGCCAATGCAAGCCAGCATCCACGAGTTTGGGTCAGCGCCGCTTGGAGTGCCGGGAATAAGAATAGCGCCTACCGTGCTGGCTCCTTCGTTGGTGTACTGACCACCGCAGCTATAGCTCCGATCCATGTAGTCGGTGTGGCGGAAACCGATGCAGTGACCAACTTCGTGGGCCAGAATAGTAGCCAGGTAGTTTGTATTAGGGCTAGAGCCAATAGCGCCCACGTTTACCTGTACGCGGTTGTAAGCGTTGCCACCCGATGGGAAGCCAGCGGAAGCCAGGTAAGTAGAGCCGCTAGGCGCAGCAGTCATCAGGATGCCATAGTTAGACGATACGCGCTGGAAGCGAATCAGCAAGCCCTCTGCATTATAACGACGAATGGCTTCATCGACGGCTGCTACATACGTGGAAGGCAAGCTGGTAGAAACGGCGATGCCAATCGTGCGGCCCGAGCCAACGCTCACCAGGTTGCTGGTGCGATACTGCTCTTCTTCGCCCACACGCAGCATTTTGTAATCGGGCTTGCTGTTCAGATCAGCTTCTGAGAGCAGAATATCGCCCTCTACCAGGTAGCCGTCTTCTACGCGCTTGGCATTCTGGGTGCTGAGGCCCAGATCCTGGATTTTGGATTTAACTTCTGCTGAAATTTCATCTTTAGCAACTACTTGGTTACCATCTTCTTTTTGGCAAGAAGAAAGGGCGAGTACCGAGCAGGCAAGCAGGGTAAGCGAAGAGAGGTAATTTTGGATTTTCATACAGAACTGATTTGATTTTGGGTGAAAATGGGTGGGAAAATGAACGGAGGCGGTATGCGGGAAATGTTCTAAAAATTCAAAAAAGACAGATTGTGACTTTGCACAGAAACTCCCGGCTGCTTTCCGCAAGCGAAAAAACACGTTTTAAAGCCAGAAAATAGATAGCCAGGTAGCCTAGTGAAGGCTATAGCCAGGAAAGCAGTATGACCAAACAGTGCTTAAGCAACTGCTATTAGCGTCATACAAGCAGGAAAAGCGGGAATGGGAGGCACTGGGGGCGAAGTTGGCCTTCGCGCCAAAGGGCGAGGTTCACTTGTAGCCTAAGTGGCAAGCAAGATGAACATACAATGTGCGGGCGGCTCGGCCGAACTGAGGCAAAGCGTTGAGCAGGAGTGATAAGTAAAAGTGGGCCCATAGTACACCGTGTATCGGACGAGGAGTTTCGTGCGATGGTACTGTTGCCGGAAAGGTGTGGGGTAGAGGGGGCGGGGAGAATCAGAATAATCTAATTCTGGGTGTTTGTACGAATATATATAAATAAGGTGATGCTTTTAATAAAGAAAATTTGAAAATAATCACTGTAATATCATATGTGTCTGATAATCTGTAAGATTATTTTATAAAAAAAGTGTTAAAAGTATAAAAGCCCTTGTCTTCAATCAGGGTTTAGCAGAGTAAATAGTAAACTTTGATTTTTAGAGGTATAAGCTGAGCAGTAGTCCGACGACTTTTACCTGTCTTAGCCTATCATTTATTGGCTGCCGTCTGGAGCAAAGTGGACATTTCTTCTGATTGATAGGAATGATATGGAACTCTAGTTGTTAGGGGCATTGATAGCAGATAGGTTATTTTCTTCTGGATTGAGCCTGCTCATAGGTCCGGAAGCACGCCTTCTAAATGACTATCTTTGTTCATAATGGTTTTCGTGCGGATTTTATTGCCGCCTCACTATATATACTTCAAGCCGTGGCTTGCACTTCATGTTCCTCCGGTGGGGGCTGTTCTACAACTGCTAAGGGCTGCGGCTCAAAAGGCAGCTGTAGCTCTGGCTGTACCCGCCTCAACGTATTCGACTGGCTTCAGGACGTAGCCCTGCCCAGCGACTTTAAAGAGTTCGACATTGTGGAAATCCGCTTTAAAGGCGGCCGCAAAGAATTCTACCGCAATAAAACCCGCTTGCCTTTGGTAACCGGCGACGCCGTTGTAGTAGAAGCTGCCGGCAACGGCTGGCATCTGGGCCATGTGTCGCTGAAAGGCGAGTTGGTGCGCCTGCAAATGCGCAAGAAAAAGGCTGAGGCAGAAGCCAAAGACATGCGCAACATTCTGCGGGTAGCTACCGAGCAGGACGAGGAGCGCTGGCAAGCCGTGCGCGACCTCGAAACGGGCACCATGTTCCGAGCGCGCTCGGTAGTGGAAGAGCTGCGCCTCAAAATGAAGCTGTCGGATGTGGAGTACCAGGCCGACCGCACCCGCGCGACTTTCTTCTACTCCGCCGAAGACCGCGTCGATTTCCGCGACCTGATTCGTCGCCTAGCTGACGAGTTTCGTGTGCGCGTTGATATGCGCCAGATTTCGCTGCGCCACGAGGCTGGCCGTCTGGGGGGCATTGGCTCCTGCGGCCGCGAGCTGTGCTGCTCTACCTGGCTCACCGATTTTAAGAGTGTGAGTACGACGGCGGCCCGCTACCAGAACCTGAGCTTAAACCCCGCCAAGCTTTCGGGCCAATGCGGACGCCTCAAGTGCTGCCTGAACTACGAACTCGATACCTACCTCGACGCTCTCAAAGATATTCCGCAGGTGCAGCGCCCCTTGCTGACGGAAAAAGGGGAGGCGTTTTTGCAAAAGACGGACATATTCAAAAAAAGAATGTGGTTTGCTCTGCGCGGGGACAATAACTGGGTGATGCTAGACGCAGAGCGCGTGCGCGAAATTCAGGATATGAATAAGCGCGGCGAAAAGCCCGAAAACTTACTGCCACCCGTTCGGGAGGAGGAGCGCGCGCCTGAGGTTTCGGCCCACGTGGAAGGTAACCTCGACCGCCTCGACGACAAGATAAAAGGCGGTAAGCGCCCCAAGCGTCGGAAAAAGAAAGAAGGTGCGGAAGCAAGTGCCCCTGTTGCTGCGCCCGCCCGCACCGCCGTTTCCAAATCGGATCCTGACGCTTCCAGCGGCATTGAAGTGCCCGCAGCTGCTCCCTCCGACGAGGCTCGTCGGCCTAGAGGAGCCGCCGCCCGGCCTCTCAATCGGCGCAATAATCGCTCTCGTTCCGAAGGCGGCCGCTCAAGCGAACCACGCGCCGACAACAAGCGCCCAGAGGCTACTCCCCGGCCCGAAGGCAGCGTTGCCGCGCCGCGCCCCCCGCGTGGCGAAAATCGCCCCCCACGCGAAGGAAACGGACGCCCTGCCGGTGATGCTCCCAATCGCGACGCTCAGGCTAATCGGGAGGCTAGTACCAACCGTACCGGCCGCGAAAATCGCCCCCCACGACGCGGCCCGCGTCCGCCACGCCCAGGCGGTGGCGAAGGCAATACCGGTACATCTGCTACGCCCTCAGCTTCTTAAGTATGTGTTTGTTACTCCGACTGTGGCCGGTGCTCTCTTTATTACTGCTGGCTGCCTGCGACCAGAATCAAGTATTTGAGAAGAATGCCGACTTCGACAGCTATACCTGGACTGTACAGGAAAAGCCTGCGTTCGAGTTTGAAATTCAAGACACTACCCAGCGTTACAACATTAGCTTTAATGTCCGCAACGCTTCCATGTACGGCTATTATAATCTGTATGTGAAGCACCAGCTATTCGGGCCCGATGGCAAACCGATATCAGCGCTGCTACACCAGATGATTCTTATGGACCCCCAAACGGGCGAACCTCGCGGCAAAGGAACCGGTGATATTTATGATCATCAGTTTGTGGCGCTGCGCAACCAGCAGTTTCGGCAACCCGGCACGTATAAAATCGTGCTCGAGCAGTACATGCGCCAAGACCAGCTGCCCGGCATCATGGCTGTAGGAGTGCGTGTAGCCAAGGCGGAAAATAAGTAAGCCTACAATTGCTAATAAAAAAGCCCCCAGAATATTCTGGGGGGCTTTTTTATTAGCAATTCAGAAAGCTATGACACAATAGTTATGATTAGCAAGGATTCAACTAGTAGAAGCAAGCCACAAAAAAATCCCGTCTCAGCAAGAGCTAAGACGGGATTCAGAGTGCAGCGTTAGCTGTCCGAAAGGACTATTGTACGATGCGCACGTTTACGGCATTCAGGCCTTTTTTGCCTTGCTGAACCTCAAACTCTACGCGGTCAGTATCGCGGACGGGCTGCATAAGGCCGGTAGCGTGAACGAAGATATCTTCGCCGCCGCCGTCGGGGGTGATGAAGCCAAATCCTTTGGTTTCATTGAAAAATTTTACGATACCGGTGCTCATAATAAAAAAATGTGGTGAAGAATGGGGTAAAGATAGCGTTAATTCCGGTTTGTAGAAGTTAAGCTCCCTCATATCATCATTAGGGAGCTTAAAAAGCGTTTCAAAACAGGAGCTAACCTATTTGCAGGGCGTTTTTAAACGATGAAAAGCGAGAAAAAAATAATTGCTTCGGCCTCAATAAGAAAGAACTATGTGGTTGAAAGCAACTGAGGTGACACTAGATGCGCTCAACCTTCACCGCGTTCAAGCCTTTCTTACCTTCAATTATATCAAATGATACCCGATCATTTTCGCGAATTTCGTGAATCAGGCCCGTCTGGTGCACGAATATTTCCTGATTGTCCTCGTCCTGAACAATAAAGCCGAAGCCTTTCGACTCATTAAAAAATTTTACTTTGCCCGTTTTCATTGACTGATACTAACTAGGGTTGTAGGTTAAATAGTTACCAAAATTAAAGCTATTTTCTGATCACTGTCACTAGTTGAGTTGAGAAATAGCCGGGAAAGCGGAGCTTTAAAAGCCTGTTTGGGGAGTATAGGGCTACTAATACAGGGGAGCGATGACTGCTTTTATCACGCCATATGGTAGCGGTAGCGGGTTTTACTGCCTGTTCGCTCGAATCAACTCTGTGCTAGCGGGCGCGTATAGTTATTAGTAGCATCGCCCTTGTTTTTTCATCTTAAATAGTCTGCCCCATGAAAAACGAACCTAGAAATCAGAACGAGAATACGACTCCTGAAGGCCTTTATACTGATTCGCACGCCGCTGCATCGAGCGAATCGTTGGCTGCCTCGGAAATGAGTGTAGGGAAAGGCGCCGTAACGGGCGAAGAAGGGAAGGAAGAAAACAAAGAAGCCAACCCCTTAGTAATGGGGCAAAACCCCGATAGAGAACGGCTTTCGGGAAACCGGTCCAACTAAACTGCCAAGAAAGCGGGGCGCTGACCTCAACAACTCAACGCCTCTTGCTACCAGAGAATTATGGAAAACGAACAGCCCGAACAAAACGCTAAACTTGATCCTGAAGCAGGTAATCCGCTGGCGAATAGCCGCACGCAGCCCGAAACGCCGGGTATGACGGGGCATTCGTCGGCCGGGGCACCGCTCCCCAAAACGGCCCCTGCTGCGGCAGCTAACCCGGAGGATATAAATGATCAGCCTGCCATAGCATTACCCAACCCATACATTGACCTCGCCAACGACCCGACCATTGAGGTACCGTATGGCGGTAATTTTGGCAATAGCACCCAGCCCATTTTTCACGATGAGGATAGACTGGAGAATCAATTGAGCGGTCCGGGCCGTGGCGAATTTGGCCCCCAGGATGCTGGCTCAACGCAAGGCGGCTACGGCGACCAGTACCGCGCCGACGAAGTGTACGGAGGAAAATTAGGTGTTCAGCAAGCCACCAGAGGAGGCTACGAAGGTGGAAAGCCAGAAAATAATACGGCCCCAACGGCCGGGCAGTATTCAAGCGCCCCCCAGCCGGATCGTCCGGAGGGCAGCACTTTTGGCACTGAACCTGGCACGCCCCTGAGTGGCACGACGGTGGATAGTCATTACGAGAACGATAATGACTCGCCCCGAAGTGGAACTGGGTATAGCGAGGATTATGGGCGCACCTCATTAGGAGGTAAGTCAACAGCCGGTGCCAATTTGCCCCCCAACCAACGAAATCAAACCGAAGATTACCTGCCTTCGCAGGAAGGCCACGATAGTGATGGCTTAGCTTACCAGCCAGTAGCTACCGAGCCGCGCACTACCGAACTAGGTGGCCGCGATGAGCCCGGCCCGACAGGTGAGCCTGATTCGTCCACGACCAGCGGGGGCTCTGCTTCCCGCACAGGGTACGTAGAGTCGGATGGGGAGCGTAGTGAGAGCGGAGATGCGGCGGAAGGTATTGGGTCGCGTGGGGGATCTTATAATGACGTCAACGCTAACAAGAACACCGGCGGCGCATCGGCAGAAGAAACTATTCGTGCCGAGGATAACGAAGCTCCAGTGCCGCCGCGCGCCAATGAAACCAGCGACTACGGAACTACGCCCCGTCGCAATGCCGGCCGCGACAACGACACAGACCGACAGTAAAGCCCTCTGGCATTGCTTAATAGTTCTGTCAACAAAAAAGCCCCCCAGACAATTCTGGGGGCTTTTTTGCGACTGTTTAAGGGTTGACAGTAAATGGCGTTTAAGACGCCGGATGAAAACAGTGTTGGTTGTCGTGGGCAAACTGCTCTATTGTGTGGGGTGCGTGGCCCGTGAGCTCTTGCATGGTGGACGTGGTATCGGCGGCATAGCCGGCCCGGCTGATGGCGTGCAGCTCCAGCAACGCATCTGTCAACCAGGCGGGTAGCTGCTGAGCCATTGCCTGTCGGGCGGCGGCTTCGGGCACATCCACATACTCCACTGCCCGGCCACAAGCCTTACTGATAGCCTGCGCTATTTCCTGCCCGCTGACAGCCGCCGGTCCGGTCAGGGTATAAGCTTTGCCCTGATGCTGCTTGATGTCAGCCGTCAGGATGGTGGCAGCTACGGCGGCAATGTCGCGCACATCGATATAAGCGACTTTTGCTTCTCCCAGCGGCAAATAGAACTTGCCCTCGCGCCGAATGGAAGGGCCGTATTGCTCCACGAAGTTCTGCATAAAGCCACCCGGGCGTAAGATGCAGTAGGCCAGACCACTTTGCTCCAGGTACTTTTCTACTTCGCGATGCCAGCGCCCAAATTGGGTGCCCGGCTCGGCCTCGGCCCCAATTACCGACAACCGCACAATCTGGCGTACGCCTGCCTGCTTGGCAATATCAATGAATTGCTTGCTGATAGCCACCTGATCCTCGGTGACGGGCGTAATCATAAATACCCGACCCACGCCAGTTAGCGCAACGTGCAGCGATTCAGGCTTATGAAAATCCATCTCGACCAGCTGCACGCCGGAGGTAATATGGCTAAATCGGTCGCCCTTAATAATAGAGTGCACACCGGCGCGCACCGTCACGCCACGATTGGCCAGGGCCAAAACCAGCTCCGAGCCCACGGTGCCCGTTGCGCCAGTAACCAGAATTGTATGCGACATTTGGTAGGTGTTGAGGAGTGAAGATGAAAGAGCAGATAGGAATACATGAATAACTTAAGCGTACTGATTCCGGCGCTCAGCGGTTATTATTTCTTCTGAAAGGCAGCCCGGAAGAGTTTTCCCTTCTCATTGCTGATTAGAAAGTCGTGGTCATTGATAAAAACAATGGCTTCGGCCTGCCCGGTTTGCGGAAGCGGCAAGCAGCTTTTGTCCCCGTCAAAAAGCCTGGCGCCTGCTTTCCGCTCAATCAGGTAAGCGTAGCCGTAACCCAGCAAGGCCACGGTGCGACCGTCGGGGCTGATGTCGGCGGCGGTAATCCAGGTATTGGTTTGCATGCTGTCTGCCAGGCGGGCGGTGTAGGTGCCGGGGCGCGCCGGCAGGACATAATACTTGACCCAGTTGCCCTCACCGCGGTTTTTGGTGAATAAGTGCAGGCTGTCCTGATAAAAGAAAACAGCTTCACAGTCGAAGTTGCGGGCAACTTTTTTGGGTGGAAACTGGCGCTGGTCGGGATACTCAAACCGAATCGTATCAACCTCCCGCAGCTCAGGGCCGCCCAGACGATAAATGGCCAGGTTGCGGCGCTTATTCTGGTTGTTGCCAAAGTCGCCGATGTAGAGGTTGCCTTCTTCATCCCGCGTCAAATCCTCCCAATCGATGTTGGTGAGCGGCGTCAGATCCACCTCCTGCAACCGGTCGCCCTGCATGGTCACTTTGTAGAGTTTGGCGGTGTTGCCGCCGTCGCCGTGGGTCCAGAGGTCGCCTTCGTCGTTGGCGATTTCCAGGCCGGAGCTTTCCACTACTTTGTCTTTTTGCAAGCGGCCCACCTGCTTCACCTGGTACGTCTGGCTCACCCGGTCGAAGTCGCCGCGCCCTTTGTCGTTGGCGCAGCCGCAAAGCACCGTGTGAAAAAAAATAAGAAGGGGGAAAAGCTTGTCGCGTAGCAATAAGGCCATGAGATAGGGAGTTAGCAAAGTGCTGAGCGTGGTGCGGCCGAACTATTACTATCCGGCGTTGGCCATCCATACGAAAGGCAAACCCGAATGGGCGAACCAGGGCGCAAAAGGTCGCAAACTTGACCTAGCCTATACGCTCCGAGCGGCAGGGACCTTCAACTCTTACAGAAATAGTTAATGTACAAAGCCCCCAGCCACTTTCTGATGGCCCGGCGCGGCGAAGCACGACCTGTAAAAGCTAGAACCGCAGGTAAGGCTGAAGCTTTTCAAACGTCGCGTCGTCGAGGATGCGGATTTTGCGCAGATCGGTGGCTTGCTGATAGGGGCCGTGCTGCTGCCGGTAGGCTACCAGCACCCGGCCCAGGCGCAAACCCACGTACGGATGGTCTTTTAGCTCGGCCAGCGTGGCATTGTTTACATCAATGGGCATAGGAGCAAAGCTGGCCGCGACGAACGTGTACTTGCGCAGGCTGTCCACGAGGTCGGGGGGCAAATTATAGATTTCACCCAACTGTTCTTCCCGCGAAAAGCCCCCCAGCCGCGCCCGATAAGCCACCACCCGGCTCGACAGTCCCCGCCCGATACCCCGAATCTGCATGAGCTGGGTGGTATCGGCCGCGTTCAGATCGAAGGGCGCGAGGTGGGTGGGCTTGCGCGGAAATTTGCTGGCTGGAAACGCGGAAGTGCGCTCTGGGTAGCGGCTTTTAGTACCGGCATAAGTGGCGCGGGCGGGCAGCTCATCTGGCAGCTGCATGAAAGGCGCAAAGCGAGCGTACACCGAATCGGGGAGGCCATACGTACGCCGGATCTGCGCTTTAGCTTTGAAGCCCTGAATAACATCGCGATACTTCACCATGCGCTGGGCTACGTAGCGCGGCACTCCGCGCGCCTCCCAATCCGTTGCCGATAAGGCGTTGGGGTCGAATGGGGAGAGGGCTACCTGCGCTACGGGCGGCTGGGGGGCTTTTCGGCGCGGGTAGCGGCTGGCGTAGGTGCGCGGCTGACGGGCAGCGGCCAGGTCTGCGGCTAGCGCATCAAGCTGCTGCTGATCGGTGGTGGGGTCGTAATGGGGAAGGGCCGGCTGAAGCAGCGGCGGTAATACCAGCCAAAACACGAGCAGTAGCAATAGCACTACAAACCCGGACGTCTCGCGGCGCGAGAATCCAAAATACCGCCGTACCGCGTCGCGCAGGGCTAGATGCGGGGCTTTGCGGGGACGCTGATGCTTAAGCACGAAGAAGGTAGAATATAACTAAAAATTGATGCTAGCTACGCACGTAATTACTTTTTGCATTTGCATAAATCAAGCCTCAAAGCAGCTGTAGCCCAATTAATTTCCGATCAGCTAAGCTAAAACAGTTGAATTGTATAGTAAATGAGACTGTGCAGCACGGTCTAAAAATTGGCGAAAACCGCTGTAGCCCGTATCATTACATATTCGTTTTTCGTTCTGCTGCTCACACCTCCACCTATGCCTTCCGCCGTCGTTCGTACTCCTGAGTTTTTTGATCAGCTCGCCGCCGCCGTACGCTCGGCCCGGGAGGTGGTGACGCAGCGGCTACGGCATCTGAGCGAAGATCAGCTCAATCGGCGCCCTTCGCCGGATACCTGGAGCGTAGGGCAGTGTCTGGAGCATCTTACCATCGTGGGCGGCCATCATCTGCCGGCAGTAGTTCGCAAGGTTAAGGCTGCGAGCGAGCGTGGAACTAAGCCAGCCGACACCGTAAAGTCAGGTTTTGTGGGCCGGCGGCTTGTGCAAGCCATGCGTACGCCAGTTAGCCAAAAAGCCCTCAAAACGCCCCAGCGCTACGCACCCAGCGGCAGCCGCCTGCCCCGTACGGTAGTGGAAGTATTTGGCCGCCAGCTCGACGAGCTATTAAATCTTATTGATCAGGCGCGCACTATAAACGCCAACCGTGTGCGCATTCCCAACCCGCTGATTCCGCTGCTCCAATTGCGCCTCACCGATGAGTTTGCTTTTCTGGTGGCGCACATAGAGCGACACATGGCGCAAGTAGAGCGCGTATTGCAAGCCACCAAGCGTCCACAGGACGAAGCATAAGCCAAGCCCGCCGAGTAGCAATTAGTGATGATGGTCGTGCTCCGGTGGCGCGGGTAACTCCGCAGCCGCCCGGGGCAACAGCGCCGTCGGTACGCGCGGATAATGGTGGTGCACATGGTGAAACGCGAACGAAGCGACCACCGGCGTCCATATCTGCGCTAAAGCGGCTGCGGCCCGCGCCGCCGGGTTCTGAGCAGCCAAATGATGCGGAATATACGAGGCCCAGATCGGCATAGTGGCGCTCATAAAGAAGGCCACGCCCCAGTACACCAGCCCAACGAATGAGCCTGTAAAACCATAGAGCCCTACAAATGCTACCAATAAAGCCACCGTATAGCCCGTCTCGAGTAGCTGCTTGCGGCGGGTGTGGGGGGCAATTTTCCACGACTCGCGGCGCAATGTCAGAATATGGTAGGGGCCCTGCCACAGCACCCGCGAAAATCGCCAGTTGGCGGGCGCGCCTTCAGGGTCATCCTCGCTCAGGCAGCGTCCGTGGTGTCGTAAGTGCGTCACCTGCATCGCGTGGCCGCTTTTCAGAATAAGCAAGGCACTAAGCACCAAGATCCGCTCATTCGCCGCTTTGGACAACCCCAAGGCATTGTGCATGGCATCATGCATCTGCACGAAAGCCGCCAGGCACACTGCTACGGCCAGCGGCACCGCCACCCACCACCAGCCAGCCAAAGCGGCAACTACATACAACCCGACGAGTACCCAGGGCCGGGCCAGCTCAATGCGGCGCTGCGAGTCGGTGAGTTGGAGGTGAGCGGCTATTTTGCTCATGTTAATTGATAGTTAAATTAGAAGTGATAGTAAGCAGCAGACTCCACTGGATATGTTGCTGAAACGGTCACTTCATTCCCGTTTTTCCTCCCGCCGGGGCAAGGCGTATGCCGGAATCTGTTCGGGGGCAATTCTTGCCAGCGGGGCTGAAAAGAGCCGTGGTAGCCAAATAGCTTTCCAAATGTGGGGTTGCGCACCTCCACCTTAATGCGGTAGCACGCGGCGGCATCATCATACCATTCCTCTACATCGGCCAGCCCGGAGAATAACATGGGAAAGCGAAACCTGAACGGGCCTTCATAAAAGCGCTGCTCGCCGGAGCGCAGCCGCAGCCCGCCCCGCTCCGATACCGATAAGTCAATGTCCACGGCCAAGTGCTGGTGGGTGCCCAGATAGTCGACAATGCAGTTGCGCCCCGTGCTGCGAACCATAGTTGCGTCGAAGCAGCGGGTGTGCTTTGGAAAAGCAAAGCGCCTAATCCAGGACACGGTTTCGCGGCCGAATGAGTCGCGGTAGGCGTAGTTTTCAATACGAAAAGGCACATTCACGCCCGCATCCGGAAACATGATATGCCGCAACAGCCCAATGCGCAGAAAAGGCTGGGTGTACACCGGGCCGTGCCAAACGCGCTCCATCGTGCCCTCCCCAATAAACGCGCGGTGGTCGGTGCTGGCAAACGCCAGCCGTTCCTGCATACGCGGATGTAGCTTGGTAAACTCGCTACCTAATTGTTGCTGATAAATAGAAGCCATACGGCGAGGAATAAGGAGTAACAGGAGGAGCGATTAGCGTTCAGATCTATAGCTTAAGAAGGCAGTGGTGGCTGGCGCAGGCAATTGCGGGCGCTCGGCAAGTCATCGAGGCTAAGCAGCCCGATAGCAGCCAGCACCAGCATTGAAGCGTTGAGCGTAACGGGGTTAAAAGGCGCCACGAAAATGGCCGGCTGGCTAAAAATGGCCCCCATGCCTAGCACCAGCAGTCCTACCATATTCAGCCAATACACAGGCCGCAGCAAGTGAGTAGGCAGCAGCCAAAACAATAAGCCAAACAGAATTTCGCCTACACCTACCGCACTTGCCGTGTAGCGGGCGGCCTCGGGCGTGAAGCCCGCGCCTTGCAGAATGCTCAACTCGCCGGTGTCGGGGTAAAGCAGCTTGGGCACCACTCCCTGGTAAATCCAGCAGAAGCCCAGCACCAGCCGCACCAGTAGCTGCGTGAGCGCCAGCCGGATAGAAGCGCTCGGCTTGATTCCTTTTTCCAGCCAAAGCCGCAGGCAATCAAAGCTCCAGGCCGTAGCCCAGCCCATGAGCGGCCGAAACACGAAGCGGTCGAGCAGGCGGCCGGGAGCACCAAAGCGGGTTTGGTAATCGTAGCCAGTGAGAAAGCGCAATCCGTCAGTCGTCGGAATGTATTTCCAGTAGCCCGCCCCGGTGTGAATCAGCGAAAGCCACTCATCAGACCAAAACTTAAGCACCGACGTACGCTCCCCATTTTTCTCCTTGGTGCCCACGCTTTCGCCCCGACCTGCAACGCCTAGTCCGAAGCCAATGCGCGTCGCATACAGGAATTGTTGGGGCTCGGAAGCAACCGGCCGGGGCAGGTAGCGAATCTCGGTAAAGCGCAAATCCCATTGCTGGTGCAAATCGGGTTGCTGAGTGTGATCCCAGAGCGCCTCCATGGGGCAGCGAATCAGGGATTCAACGTAAATAGGCGGATTTTTCAAGAGCGCAAGCCGGGTAGCGAACGGCCCAAGAAAGGTAGGCGAAGAGCAGCGAGAAGGCAAGGAAAATAACAGATAAGTACTGCCCGTCGAGGAAAGAAAATTATAGCTATAGCTTCCGCGTAGACCTACTTGTTGCTGATTATTAAGGGGGGCTTTTTTAGCGGGTCGAACGATGTAGAGACGCAATATTTTGCGTCTTGTCGTTGAACAGGCAAAGTCGTGCTGCCTAAACAACATCAGCAACGACGAGACGCAAAATGTTGCGTCTCTACATCGCACAACCGGGCCGAGCTATTTTCGTGATGAAGCAGCTCACAGACGCATTTTTAATAAAATTCTGGGCTTGCTTTATGGAATTGAGGCGGCTTGTGCATCTGGTTTTTGTCAACTTGCCTCGCCGCTTTCTTTTACTTCGCTCTATATGCGTTTCCTTGGTCTGTTTTGCCTGCTGTTATTGGTCATGATTAGCCCTACTTCTCCCTCGGCGCCCGACCCGAAAAAGTGGCGGCAGATTGACGCGTTGTTAGCCAAAGACCAGACGGCCTCGGCGGCTAAGCTCGTGGATGAGATTTACCGCCAGGCCCGCCAGCGCCAGGATACGCCGGAGTATCTGCGGGCCGTGCTGTATAAGCTGCGCCTGCTGGAAGAAAAGGAGGAAGACGCTCAGGAAAAGGCCATTGCGCTGGTGGAAGCCGACCTGAAAACGGCCAAATTTCCGGCCCGGCCCATTCTGCATAGTCTGCTGGCTCAGCTGTACGCCCGGTACTACGACGAGCACCGCTACCAACTCTACGACCGCACCACCCAGGCCACCCCCGACTCAGCCGATATTCGTACCTGGGATGCCGCTCGCCTGGGCAGCGCCGTGGTGCGCCACTACCGCGCTTCCGTAGCCGAAGAGCCGCAGCGCCTGCAACAGCTCACGCTGAAAGAACTGGGCTACGCCGTGCGCGTGGGCGATGCCGAAGGCCAGGCGCTGCGCCCCACGCTCTACGATTTGCTGACTCACCGAGCCGTTTCGGATCTGGAAAACGATGAGTTCTATGTTACAACGCCGGCCCAGCAGTTCGAGCTGCAGGATAAAGCGCTGTTTGGCCCCGCCGCCGAGTTTGCTCGCCTAAAGCTAACTGCCCCGGCCGCCGATACACTGAACGGGCAGTTTCATGCCCTCCAGCTCCTGCAGCAGCTCACCGCTTTTCGTCTGCAAGCCAATAACCCAGCCGCCCTGGCCGATGTGGAGCTGGAACGGCTGCGCTTCGTGCATGAGCACGCGGAACTAGCCGATAAAGACGAGCTATACCAAGCCGCCTTGGCCCGCGGCGCGGAGCTGTTCAAGGCCCTGCCTATATCCACCAGGTTTTTGGCCGTGCAGGCCGAGAGCTTGGAAGAAGATCAGCCAGCGAAAGCCCGGGAAATAGCTCTGGAAGCTGAGAAGCGGTTTCCAAAGTCTCTTGGGGGGCAAAAAGCCTTAGCGCTCCGGCGAAAGATTGAGGCTGTAGAAGTAGCCTTCACCGCGGAAGAGGTGATTCTGCCGAATCAGCCGTGGCTGCTGAAGCTGAACGCGCGCAACGCGCTTACGCTTTATGCAAAAGCGTATCGGGTGAGCATTGCTTTCGCTAGCCGTCGGCAGGAGCGGCCGGAAATGGATCAGAATCAGGAATGGCAGAAAATCTATGCTCATGCCTTAAGCGCCGCGCCGGTAGCGGCCTGGACGCTCACCCCGTCTGGTCCCACTGACTACGAAAGTCACTCTATACAATATGCCGGGCCAGCGCTGCCGCTGGGGCGCTATCTTATCGTACTAAGCACGGCGGCCGACAATCCTACCCAAAAGCGCGCCGGAGTCACGACAGTATTCGCGGAGCTGAGTGTGAGTGAGTTAAGCCAACTTCGGCGGAACGCTAGCACGCAGGAAGGACCAGATGTGCTGGTAATGCACCGCCAAAATGGGCAAGCATTGGCTGGCGTGCAGGTAGTGCCGTTCTTTCAATACTACGACCAACCGAGCCGCGAGTACAAGCGTCGCCGGGGAGCTGCGCTTACTACCTCGGCCGAAGGTCTGACGCGAATAGAGCTTGGAAGCAAAACGGGCGAAAACAGCCAGCTGGGGGGCATTTTACTTACCAAAGGCCGCGACTCACTGCTGGTAGCGGAAAGTGGCTACTACTTCCCCCGACGCAGTCGCAACGCCGAGCCGGAGCAGCCTCAGCGGCAGACGTTTCTGTACACCGACCGCGCCATCTATCGGCCCGGCCAAACGCTGTATTTCAAAGGTATTCTGACCGAAAGCCTGGCTGGCAAAGCCCGTTTGCTAACCAAGCAGGCGGTGTCGGTGCGGCTCCAGGATGTGAATGGGCAAACCGTACAAACGCTCCCCTTCACCACGTCCGCGTTCGGCTCGTTTCACGGCTCCATCGTGCTGCCTACGGGCTTGCTAAATGGCGAGATGAGTCTGCGAACCGACTATGGCAGCGTCAGCTTTGCCGTGGAAGATTACAAGCGGCCCACGTTTCAGGTCACGTTTGAGCCGGTGAAGGGCACGTCGGTGCTGGGGCAGGAAGTAACCATGCGCGGCAAAGCCACAGCCTATGCCGGCCAGCCCATAGACGGCGCCGCCGTGAGCTACCGCGTTACGCGCCGCACTCTATGGCCTATGTTTGGGCGGGGCATTGGCGGCAGTCGGCCCGAAATGGAAATCCTGAGCGGCACCGCCCAAACCGACTCCGTGGGGGCTTTTTGGTGAAGTTCATCGCGAAAGGGGAGGACGCCAGCCAGCAGAAGCGCGGCCCCTGGGAGCCCGGCTACGTGTTCGAGGTAACCGCCGACGTGACCGATGCGGCCGGCGAAACCCGCACCGGCCAGCAGCAAGTGAGCATCGGGAAGGAAGCCCTCACCTTGCGCCTGGAACTGCCCGAGCTGCTGAACCGCGAAAAAATGCCGCCCGTGCGGCTATTCAGCACCAACGCCACGGGCGAAGCCCAGCCTGCCCGCGGCACGCTGCGCCTCTACCGCCTCACGCCGCCCGCTCGCGCCTTGCGCCCCCGCACGTGGGAGCGACCCGAGCGCGAAGCTTTAAGCCCGGAAGAATTCAAGCGCCTGTTCCCGCTCGATGCTTACGCCCGGGAAGACAACGACAGCACGTGGGCCCGCACGCTGGTGCTCACCCAGGATTTTGACACCGAAAAATCGACGCTCTTGCCGCTGCTAGCTACTCCTTTAGCCCAGCAGGCGCCCGGCCGCTACCTGCTGGAAGCTACCGCTTCGACGGATGCTACCGCTCAGCCAGCCAAAACGGAGCGGCGGTTTACCCTGTATGCGCCCTCAGCCAAAACGCTGCCCGTGCCGGCGCCCGATTGGTTTGTCGCGCTTCAGGATAGTGTGGCGCCCGGCCAACCAGCTCGTTTTTTGGTAGGTAGCTCAGAGGCGGGTGCGCGCGTGCTGCTGGAAGCGGAAGCCAAGGGTGAGAGCCTGCGCCGCGAATGGCTCACGCTGGCGGCCGGCGAACAGCGCCTCATTGAGATTCCGGTGCCCGCCAGCCTCGGCGAAACCCAGCTGTACGTGCACACCACCCAAGTGCGCGACAACCGCCTCTATACCCACACGGCGCCGGTGCAGGTAGCCACGCCACCCGCGCCACTGGTGCTCAGCATCGCCACCTTCCGCGACAAGCTCCAACCCGGCCAGCGCGAAACCTGGCGCGTCACCATTCGGCAAACCGACGGAAAGCCAGCCGACGCGGAGCTGCTCGCCACGCTGTACGACCAGTCGCTGGACGCGTTTCGCCCACATTCGTTTCGGGAGCTGGAGTTTCCGAAGCCCTATCATCCGGCCGCATTGGCTTGGCAGGGCCGGTTTGACACGCAGGAGTCAAATGAGTTGATGAATCAGACCGTGGCTGGTCCAAATGTGCGTGACATTGCTTATCCACATATCAATATGTGGGGCTTCGATGGAGAAGATGGGGACAAAGTTTATATGATGGTTGAAAGTGTAAAGGGAAACACCGATTTAGCCGGTATGGCTGCTGATGAAGTTGTGGTCGCCCAGCGCAGCAGTTCTAACATGGCAAAGATGCGCGTACCGCCACCGCCACCTCCACCAAGTGCTCCACCTGCGCCTGGAATGTCAGACGACCTTCCAGATATGGATGAGCTAAGGGATAAACCAGCCAATCTATCTGGAGTTCAAGCCCGCAAAGACTTCCGCGAAACGGCCTTCTGGATGCCCGAACTCCGCACCAATGCCCAAGGCGAAACCGTGCTGGAATTCCAGATGCCCGAGGCCGTAACGCGCTGGCAACTCCTGGCTCTGGCCCACGACCAGCAGCTGCACAGCGACCTGCTGCGCCGGGAACTGGTGACGCAAAAGCAGCTTCAAGTAACGCCCAACGCCCCGCGCTTCTTCCGCGAAGGCGACCAGCTGCGCCTCACCGCCAAGCTCAGCAACCTCACCGATCAGCCCATGCAGGGCACGGCCCAGCTGTTTTTGCTTGATGCCCGCACCCAGCAGCCTTTGGAAGGCACCATTCTCAAAAGCGCCGCAAACCTCCCGTTTGACTTGAAAGCCAACCAAAGCAGCGCCCTCGCCTGGAACCTCGCCATCCCGGAAACCGCTGAAGGTCAAGTGCCCTTGGAGGCCATCACCTACCGCGTGGTGGCCCAAACCACTGCCCGAAACAGGCTAAGCGCAAAGCCAAAAAAGCGCCCCAGGCCGCTGTGTACTCCGATGGGGAGGAAAATACGCTGCCCGTGCTACCCAACCGACTGCTCGTGACGGAAAGCCTGCCGCTGCCAATTGTGGGGCCGGCTACGCGGGAGTTTGAGCTGAAAAAGCTGACCAGCACCACCTCACCCACGCGCCGCAACTACTCGCTGACGCTGGAAATGACCCAGAATCCGGCCTGGTACGCCGTGCAGGCCTTGCCGTATCTGATGGAGTACCCGTACGAGTGCTCGGAGCAAATCTTTAGTCGGCTGTATGCTAACCTGCTGGCGGCCAAAATCCTGCAAAGCAATCCGCGCCTCAAAACGACCCTGAACGAATGGAAGCGCGCCGCCCAGGCCGGCGACAAAACGGCACTGACCAGCAAGCTGGAGCAAAACCAAGAGCTGAAGAACCTGCTGCTCCAGGAAACGCCCTGGGTGCGCGATGCCAAGTCGGAAACGGAGCGTATGCGCCGCCTCACGGAGCTGTTCGACGAGCCCCGTCTGCAAGCGGAAACCACCCGCGCCCTCGCCAAGCTAGCCCAGATGCAAAAGCCCAACGGCGCCTTCCCGTGGTTTGAGAAGATGCCGACGACCGCTACATCACCCAGCTCATCGTGGCCGGATTTGGCAAATTAGCCAAGCTGGGCGCTTTCGATGCCAGCAAAAACGAGGATGGGGGGCAAATTCTGCGCAATGCCCTGCGCTACCTCGATGAGCAACTACAGCGCGACTACGATGCCCTGCGCAAGCAGCCCAAAGTTGACCTGAAGCAAAACCACCTCGCCGACCTGCACATTCAGGCCCTGTACGCCCGCAGCTTCTGGCCCACTCAGGCCGTAGCGAAGTCGGCGCAATCTGCCTATGTGTATTATCAGCAGCAAGCGGCCACGTATTGGCCTGCCCAAACCCGCTACCTGCAAGCCCAAACGGCGCTGGCCCTGCACCGCGGCAAAACGGCCCCCACCGCCGTGCGCAGCATTCTGCAAGCCCTTACCGAAAATGCCCTGCACTCCCCGGAGCTAGGCATGTACTGGAAAGACGTGCGCGGCGGCTATTACTGGCGAGAGGCGCCCACCGAAACCCAGGCCACGCTCATCGAGGCCTACGACGAAGTACAGAACGACCAGAAAGCAGTGGATGAGATGAAGCTCTGGCTGCTCAAGCAAAAGCAAACCCAGAGCTGGGAAAGCACCCGCGCCACCGCCGACGCCTGCTACGCCCTGCTCCTGCGCGGCTCCGACTGGCTACAGCCCGCCCAGCCCATTCAAGTGACGGTAGGCGGCGCGCCAGTGCAGCCCACCACCCAGCAAGCCGGCACCGGCTATTTCAAAATCACTTTCCCCGCCGCCAGCATCAAGCCCGCTCAAGGGAAGGTGACCGTCAAAAAGACCGACGCTGGCGTAGCCTGGGGGCAATTTATTGGCAATACTTTGAGCAGCTGGATAAAATAACGCCCGCCGCCACGCCTTTGCAGCTTCAGCGTCAGCTGTTTCGGGAGCGGCGCACGGCGGCCGGCCCCGTGTTGGAACCGCTCACGCCGGCCAAGCCGCTGCGGGTAGGGGAGGTACTGGTAGTCCGCCTGACGCTGCGCACCGACCGCACCCTGGAGTACGTGCATTTGAAGGACCAACGGGCCGCTGGCTTGGAGCTGATCAGCCAGGTGTCGGGCTACCGCTACCAGGGCGGGCTGGGCTACTACGAGAGTCCGCGCGATGCGGCTACCAACTTTTTTATGGGTGAATTACCCAAGGGAACCCACGTGTTTGAGTACCGCTTGCGAGCGGCCCAAAGCGGTGATTTTTCGGGTGGCCTAAGCCAGATTCAGTGCCTCTACGCCTCCGAATTTACGAGCCATTCGGCGGGTCAAAGGCTTCAGATTGGGAGCAACTAAGCTCCTTAGTTAGCCAAGTTTTTTTAGCCTCAAAAACGGGCTCGACAGTACTGAAAGGCTGTTTCCAGTGAGTTAAAGCATATGCAGTCTTGTCTGGGCACCATTTAGGCTGTACTTTTGCGTCCTCTTAGCCCTTTTTAAAGCTATGCTGATGCGTAAAATATATGTGCTTGCCGGCCTGCTTTTGTGCGGTGCGCCGGTGCTTGCCCAAGGCAAGAAAACAACCCAACTTCCGAAGTCTTCTGGTCACTTTACAGTACCCGTTACGCCGGCTTTGCCCGGTGAGGAAAAGCTTTCCGCCCGGGAGCGCGTCGAGCGGGATCTGCTGATGCCCGTGCGTCGCAAACAAGCTGCCCTGACCTTGCAGGAAGCCAAACAAGCGTCCGCCGACATTACCGCTCAAGGTGTAGCAGCGGCCGAAGCCAACGCCGCTGAGGAAACCAAAAAAGCCCCCAGCCCACCGCCGCCGAGCCGCACGTTATCTTCTCCACTGCCGACCGCAAGCCGGAGCCAGCTACTAGGAAGTCAACCCGTCGCCGTCGCTAGCCATTGCTGTAAGCTGACCATAAAAAAGCCCCCAGAATAGTTCTGGGGGCTTTTTTATGATTGCTCTGTGAATGTAGCAAAGCAGTGCTTAGATAATGGGCATCAAACGCACTACCAAGCCATCGAGGCGGGGCGTAATGCGGATCTGGCAGGAAAGGCGACTACCGGGGCTAAGTACGGGCAGTGTTTCGAGCATGTACATTTCTTCGTCGCCAGGCTCATCAAGAGCGGGGCCGGCGAGTACTTCTACGTGGCAGGTAGCACACAGGGCCATGCCGCCGCAGGTTGCTTGAATATCGTAGCCGCTGGCCTTGAGTACTTCCATCAGGCTGAGGCTCATATCGGTAGGCGCCTCTATCTCGCGCCGCTGGCCGGGCGCCTCCTCCACGTACACTCGAACTTCGGTAGCGTCAGTCATTTAGTTGGGAGTCCTTGGTTGGTGGTAATCAGTAGTCGGAGTACCAAACTTATCAATTAAAATCGGTGCCCTATCAAAAAATCGTTGTCATCCTTACAAAGAAAAGACCTGCTCACACCAGAACAACAAGCGCACAAACGGCTAGCTTTCACGCGAGTAGGTCTTTCCTTCGGTACGTCAGATAAGGATAGCAATCAAGCCCCGTTTACATAGTAGGCACCCCGTTTACGGTCGTATACTTAAGCACGTATTTCTTGTCCGGGAACATGTACTTGTAAGCGCCCTGTGCCATTAGCGCGGCCTCATGAAAACCGCACAGAATCAGCTTCAGCTTGCCTGGATACGTGTTGATATCACCGATGGCGTACACGCCCGGCACGGAGGTCGAGTAGTCCAGCGTATCTACCTGCACCGCATCGTTGTCTAGGCCCAGGTTCCATTCACCAATAGGGCCAAGCTTTGGCGTAAGGCCAAACAGCGGAATAAATGCATCCACGGGCAGGCTCTCGGTAGTACCGTCGTTGGCGGTGATGGTAACGGCCTCCAGATTATCGATGCCATGCACATGCGTCACGTTAGACGACAGCACAAGGCGCGCGCGGCCGGCTTCGTGCAGGTTTTTCACCTTCTCCGCTGAGTCGGCCGCCCCGCGGAAGGTGGTGCCGCGGTGCACGAGCGTTACTTCTTTGGCAATATCAGCCAGGAAAATAGTCCAGTCGAGCGCTGAGTCGCCGCCGCCGGCAATCACGATGCGCTTATCGCGGAAGGTTTCGGGGTCGCGCACCATGTAGTACACGCCGCGGCCCTGCTCAAAGCGCTCCAGCTCATCGATAGCCGGTTTACGGGGCTCAAACGAGCCCAAGCCGCCGGCAATAGCTACGGCCTTGCACAGCACCTCCGTTCCATCAGTAGTGAACAGCTGAAACGAGCCGTCGTCGAGCTTCGCGAAGCGCTCTACCCGCTCGCCCAGCGTAAAAGTGGGGTGGAAAGGCTCAATCTGGCGCATCAGGTTGCGCACCAAGTCGCCGGCCAGCACCTCAGGAAAGCCGGGAATGTCGTAGATAGGCTTTTTGGGATAAATCTCGGTCAATTGACCTCCTACGGCGGGCAGCGCATCCACCACGTGGCAGCGCAACTTCAACAACCCAGCCTCAAACACCGCAAACAGCCCCACCGGGCCAGCTCCGATAATACAGATATCGGTCGAAATAGTATTCAGCATGCAATCAAGAATCAGCGAAAAACAAACAAACGGCCCTAAGCCGCCTGAATAACAAACAAAGCCCCCAAATCGTTGGGCCCGCCCCACGAATGATGAGCGGTTGCCAAGCGTAGGCATTGCGGGTGCAAAGATAAGTTCAGCCCGCCGCGTTTTTGGTATTCGGCGGCAAAATGTACGGGACTCTGGTAGTTACCTATCGGGCCACATGGCTTTACTGTGTCTAACTACCGAGTCAAATTAACATAAAAAAAGCCCCCCAGCATGTGCTGGGGGCTTTTTCGTGGTCGTGTAAGGAGTCGAACCTTAAACCTCCTGATTCGTAGTCAGGTGCTCTATCCAGTTGAGCTACACAACCATTATCCCGCTTGGGGAGCGCAAAGATAGTCGCTAAAATTTCAGACGTCCAAGCCGGGGGCATTTTTAGCTTAAAATTTTGCCAGAAAACGCGCAAATAGCTGAGAGTCAGATTTTATTTTTCAACGGTTTTTTCGGTGCCACGGTTCAGGGCTCGCTTCAAAGCACGGTTGAAGAGGTAATAAAGCCCAAAAACCGATACGATGATCAGCCCAATTACCAGCAGCTTGCCCGCCGTACCCGTGTCGGGGTCGCTGACGAGGCTAATAACATCCTGCGCTTTGGTGCCCAGCCAATAGAAAAACAGGCTGCGCGGCAGCATTCCAACCACTGAGGCCAGCAGAAACTTGCGCCGGTCGATGCGCATCACGGCCAGCACGAAGGTCATGAGGGCAAAGGGCAGTACCGGCGAGATGCGGGTGAGAATGATGAGTTGCCAGCTTTCAGTTTTCAGCTCCCGCATCACGGCGTCGGCCTTCGGGAAGTGGCGCAGGAAGCTGAGCATGCGGCCATGATCGAGAGAGGTCGCTATCTGGTAGCCTACCAATGCGGCCAGCGCATACGCGACCACCATACCCGGCAGCCCAGCCCAGCTAAAATAAAACCCCGTTACCAGCGCCACAAACGTGGTGGGCGTGAAGGCAAAGGCCATTGTGAAGGCTATGACCACGAAATAAAGAGCAGTCTGGGCGGGTGTGAGCTGCAGCAGCAGTTCCTGATTGCGATAAAGCAGGAAAGTGAGCGAAGAGCTACCCAGCACCGGCAAGGCCACCAGCAAAAACATGGAGACTAGCGTAGACGCGTTTTTTTGGAAAAGCTCTTTGAGTACAGACATAAGCAGCAAAAAATCGGGCCGACTGTGCGTAGCCGGCCCGAAGGTAGAACGTAAACTGCTCAGCAAAGGCTACGCGCCGAGGAAGCCGTTGGCAGTAGAAGCCATTCCGGGAGCTGGTGTCTACCAAAAAATAATCGCGCGCGACATTCTACCTTTGGCCTCTCTTGCCCCACCTCCTAACCTCTACCTTTTCGATTCGCTTCTTCTATGAAATTCGGCACCAAGACTATCCACGCCGGCGTACATCCCGATCCAGAGACCGGGGCCATCATGACGCCTATCTATCAGACTTCTACATACGTGCAGCGCTCGCCCGGCGACCACCGCGGCTATGAGTATTCACGCACCCATAATCCTACCCGCACTCAGCTCCAGGATTCGCTGGCAGCCCTCGAAAACGGGCAGCACGGCTTGGCATTCGCCTCCGGCATGGCTGCAACCGACGCCATTGTGAAGCTGCTTCAGCCCGGCGACGAGGTAATTTCGACCAATGACCTGTATGGCGGCAGCTACCGTATTTTCACCAAAGTATTTGCCCCCCTGGGCATCAAATTCCATTTCGTGCCCATGCATGATATGGCTGCCGTGCGTGAGAAAGTAACCGAGCGCACAAAGCTGATTTGGGTGGAAACGCCTACCAATCCGCTGCTGAACGTGATTGATATTGCCGCCGCCGCCGCCGTAGCCAAAGAAGCCGGCGCCCTGCTGGTAGTGGATAACACGTTCGCTACGCCTTATCTGCAAACGCCGCTCGATTTGGGCGCCGATATGGTAATGCACTCGCTCACCAAGTATATGGGCGGCCACTCCGACGTGGTAATGGGTGCCATCATCGTGAAAGACGACGAGCTGCATGAGCGTCTGCGCTTCCTGCAAAATGCCTGCGGCGGCACGCCCGGCCCTCAGGATTGCTTCCTGTTGTTGCGCGGCATCAAAACATTGCATATCCGCATGCAGCGCCACTGCGAAAACGGCCGCGCCGTCGCGGAGTTCCTGAAGGCGCACCCGAAAGTGGAGAAGGTGTACTGGCCTGGCTTCACCGATCATCCGAACCACGATATTGCGGCCAAGCAAATGAACGACTTTGGTGGCATGATCAGCTTCGTGCTTCAGGGCGACCGCAAGGAAGACGCTATAGCCGTGCTCGAGAAGCTGGAGCTGTTTGCTCTGGCCGAGAGCCTGGGCGGCGTAGAGAGCCTCTGCGGCCACCCCGCCACCATGACCCACGCCAGCATTCCGGCTGAGGAGCGCCGCAAAGCCGGGCTTTCTGATTCCCTCATTCGCCTCAGCGTAGGTATTGAGGATATCGAGGATCTGATCGAAGATTTGCGTCAGGCCATTGGGTAGCAGATGATCAAGCGGAAGCTAACTGGTTTATTATCAGGAGCAAGTATGGTTGTTGGACTGCTGCATTCGGCTCAGGCCCAGCAGTTGCCCACGGCGCCTTTTAAGGGCAGCAACATTATTTGGGCTTCCTCTTCGATGCCGACAGACTCTGTTTTGAGCCAGTTAAGCCAGCATCTGTTGCAAAGAGGTTTCATACTGGATACGCTAGACCGGAACAAAGGCCTCCTGACGACCAAGGTAGTATTGCCTGCTACCTCCCGGGCCGGAGAAATGAAAATTAGGGCAGCGAAGACAGGCACTGATTGGAAGCTGATAGGGACTTATGTTATTCCGGCTTACGGAAGTGGTGTTGCGTATCCGGCCGAATTTATCGGCGCGGAGATGATGCCGGCTAAAAGCGCCTTTCGTATCGTGGAGGAAGCCGCGCGGGTCGTTCCCTGTTGCGACTTGCGCTATGAAAAGGCGAAGGTAAAATTCGGCGCGTTTACCAAAATGGAAGATGCGCTGAAAGTAGTCTGGTAGGTAGTTGTTTCTGGAATGTCTTAACCTATCGTACTGAGAGTCTTGAAGAACCAATAAAAAAAGCGGCATCACACAGAAAAAAGCCCCCAGAATATTCTGGGGGCTTTTTTCTGTGTGATGCTATTGAACATTCGATATATATAAAACAAATCCTGTATACTAGGGAAAGAATTCTATTCTCTCAGTCGCTTACGCAGTTTCGCTTTCGAAATAATGCCTTCTTTCTCACCAATAACTTACGCTTTGCTCGCCGTGGTGGCCGACACGTGTTGTTGTTGCTGATTTTACTCTAAGCTGACACTTAATTCTTTCTGGATACCAAGTACGCAGTGCAGGCGCACTTTTGCCGCTTGTCCGACTGTGGGATACGCCACTGTCGTGATTGTTAGCCGATTCAGCTCCATTCTTTCCAAACCCTTCTTTTTTGTATGAAACAACTACTACTTTTTCTGGTGTTAGTGCTAATATTAGTGCCGGCTTGGGCCCAGAATATCGCTGTGACCGGCCGCGTGCTGGGTGGCAACGGTTCAGCCCAGCCGGGCGTGACCGTGCTGCAAAAAGGCACCACCAATGGTACCAGCACCGACAACGACGGCAGCTACCGCATTCAGGTGCCTTCCGACGCGGTGCTCGTTTTCTCAGCTATTGGCTCGGCTACCCAGCAAATCAACGTAAACGGTCGCACCAGCATTGATGTGCGGATGCAGGACGCCACCACTGACCTCAATGAAGTCGTAATTACGGGTTCTCGGGCTTCAGAGGGGCGCTCCAATATCCTGACTACGGCCCCTGTTGATGTCATTTCGGCCCGTGAAATCAAGGCGTTTGCTCAGACGGAGATTTCTCAGGTGCTTACCTATGCGGCACCGTCGTTTCAATCTTCCCGGCAAGCTATTTCGGATGGAACCGACCACGTAGATCCGGCCAGCTTGCGCGGCCTCGGCCCCGACCAGGTATTGGTGCTCGTGAACGGTAAGCGCCGCCATACGTCGGCCCTGGTAAATATTAACGGCACGGTAGGTCGCGGCTCGGTGGGTACCGACCTGAACGTGATTCCGCTGGCTTCCATCAAGCGCATTGAGGTGCTACGCGAGGGAGCGGCGGCCCAGTACGGCTCCGACGCCATTGCCGGTGTTATCAATATTCAGCTGAAAGACGATTCGACCGGCGTGACAGCCAGCGCAACCGGCGGCCAGCACTATGAGGGCGATGGTGCGGTGTTTCAGGCCGACGCTAACGTGGGCATCGGGCTGGGAGGACGTGGCTTTCTGGATGTCAGCGGGCAGTTTCTGAACAGAGGCTACACCAACCGTACGTTTGAGGATACGGCTCCGCTGATGTATCTGGGGGGTAATAGTGGCAATTATCCCGGCGGTGCGGCCGCTGATACGGAGGCAGAGCGCCGCGCCCTCAAGGAGCAGGATGACGCCATCGTGGCCGAACGGGGCTTCAACCGTAAAAATATGCGTGTGGGCAACTCAGAGGCGCGCAATTATGGAGGCTTCGTGAATGCGGCGTATAGGCTGGGGGGCAATTTGGAGGCGTATGTATCGGGTGGCGTCACGCACCGTACGGGTAAGGCGGCTGGCTTCTACCGCTTGCCCAACCAGCCCACCCAGAGCGACCTGACTATCTTCCCCGACGGTTTCCTGCCTTTCATTAACACGACTATCAACGACCAGTCGGCCATCACGGGGCTGCGCGCGAACATTGCTGGCTTCACCGCCGATCTGAGCAATACCTATGGCCGCAACGAACTGCGCTTTGATATCATGAACACCGTCAATGCCTCGCTGCCCCAGGGTCCGGGTATTCGCAATCAGACCGAATTCTACGCGGGTACGCTGAACTTCAGTCAGAATACCACCAACCTGGGCTTCTCGCGCAAGTTCACAAACCTCGGTTCCCTGGCTACGCTGAACGTGGCCTTCGGTGGTGAGTTTCGCGTTGATAATTTTGAGATTTCGGCCGGTGAGCTGAATTCTTACACCAACGGAGGCCGCTTAATCGGTACTACGCCTACAGCCTCAGGAGCGCAGGTATTTCCCGGCTACCAGCCCTCAGATGAAGTAGATAAGGACCGCAATAACGTAGCGGGCTACATTGACCTGGAAAGCGACATCACGGAAGACTTGTTGGTGCGGCTGGCTGGCCGCGCCGAAAACTACAGCGACTTTGGCTCCAATGTCAGTGGCCAAATTGCTGCCCGCTACAGCTTTCTGGAAGGATTGGCGTTGCGCGGCTCGTTCGGTAATGGCTTCCGGGCGCCTTCCTTGCAGCAGCGCTATTTCACCAATACCAGTACGCAGTTTGTGAGCGGCGTGCCCAACCAGGTGCTCACCGTAAACAACGATAACCCCATTGTGCGCAATAGCTTCGACGATCCCATTCAAAAAGGATTTGGGGTAGAGGCCCTGAAGCAGGAGAAATCGGTGAACTATAGCTTAGGGGTAACGGCTCGCGTGGGCAGAACGCTGACGCTGACCGTAGATGGTTACCAAATTGATATCGACGACCGGATTGTGCTGTCCTCGCAGTTTGTGCGCGCCAATCCTACAGTAAATGCCATTTTGGGGACGCAACCCGTAAGCCGAGTGCAGTTTTTCGCGAATGCCATTGACACGCGGACTCGCGGTATCGACATTGTAGCCAACGAGCGCCTGACACTGGGCGAAAACAGCCGCCTTGGCTTTACGATTGCGGCTAACTTCACCGAAACGGAGGTCCGGGCCTTCAACAGCTCGTCCAGCACTATCAACAATGACCCAACTACCGGTACCACGAACCTGCAAAACACGCTTTTCGACCGGCAGCAGCGCACCCGCATTGAGTCGGCCCAGCCTCGGAGCAAGATAAATCTGGCCGCCAACTACGGCTACGGCATTTTTGGTATTGAGGCGCGCCTGGTACGCTTTGGGGAGGTGGACTTCCGGGATGCCGACCCAGCCCGCGCGGAGCTCGTCGATCAAACGTTTGATGCTAAGTGGATCACCGACCTGACGCTAAGTGCCCAGGTGCTGCCCCAGCTAAGCATTATGGTGGGCGCCAACAACCTGTTCGACGTGTATCCCGACAAATTTCGCCTTCACCCGCGCAACAATCCCAATAACTTCTCAGTGGATCCTGCCACAAGCTTTAACTCCAGTCTCGACAATACCAACCGCAACCGCTTCGTGTATAATGCTAACCAGTTTGGCTTCAACGGTGGCTATTACTTCGTGCGTCTCAACGTAACGCTACCCACTAACTAAACACGATCTTTAGGTTGAGAGAATAAAAAAAGCCCCCAGATACGTTCTGGGGGCTTTTTTATGCATTTGTGCTACTTCGCTGGCTGTGGCGCGCTGGTATTGGAATCCAGAATCTGGAAAAGCTCGTCCAGCTTAGGCGTGAGAATAATCTCGGTGCGGCGGTTCTTTTGGCGGGCCACGGGAGTTTTGGCTACATCAATGGGCACGTACTTTGAGCGGCCCGAGGCTGTCACGCGCTCCGGCGTTACGCCATTGGTGGTTAGCAGGCGGGCAATTTCGGTGGCGCGCAGCACGCTCAGGTCCCAGTTGTCCTGCATACCGGCGGTGCCCCGGCTGATGGGCACATCGTCGGTGTGGCCTTCCACCACCACGTTCACGTCGCGCTGCTCCTGGAGCACGGTTGCCAATTTCTTCAGAGCATCTTGGCCTTTGGGGTCCACTTTTGTAGAGCCCGACTTGAACAGGAGCTGCTCAGAAAGCGACACGTACACTTTGCCGTCCTTGAGCTGCACTTGCAGGTCGCTGTCGTTGAAGCTCAGCAAGGCTTTGCTCACCTTGGCGCGCAGGTCGTTTACGGCCTTGTCTTTCTCAGCCAGAGCTTGCTGCAACTCGGCCAGGCGGGCTTCGCGGGTTTTCAGGTCGGCGGTCAGCTTATCGATTTCCGTCTGACTTTTCCCCAGCTCAGCCTCGCGGCGGGCCAGGTCCTGGGCTACTTTGCTGTAGTCCGCCGATTTGTCGGCCAGAGCGCGGTCGGTGTTTTTGAGCAGCTTCTCGAAGCTGCTGTTCAGCTCGCCGTACAGGCTTTGGGTTTTGCGCAGCACGTTGCCGGTCTGGGTCGAGTCGGCTACCAGGCGCTTATTGTCGAGGCGAAGCTGGGCAAGCTCGTCGCTGGCTTTTTTCAATTCGGCCACGGCCTGGCGCTGCTGGCGCTCCAGGTCGGCCTTGGCTTGCTCGGTGGCCGTTTGGCGGGCACGCAGGTCATCGTATTTTTTGGAGGCAACGCAGCCGGGCAGCAGCGTGGCGGCCGTCAGGCAGAGCGTCCCGAGAAAGAGCGTAGAAGTTTTTTTCACAATAGAACGGTGATTAGCAAAGGGCTGGGGGGCAAATTCAACGGTGTGCACCCCTCGCGGCAAGGTAACCATGCCTGACCCCAACTTCCAACCATTCGTCTTTGCGATGAGATTTTCGACCTATATTTGCCCCCCGTAGTTTTCCGCTCCCGTCTCCCCTAAGAAACCACGCATGGACTCTTATTCTGACCACAGCGCCGACACGCAGGCGCTGCTTCAGCACGAGTGCAAGACGATTGATAAAGCCTTGCTGCACCAGCCCGGCCCCGATTTTCTGGACCGTTGCTTTGTGCCATCCAATCGGACGCCGCAGGTGCTTCGCTCGCTGGGTCAACTCTATAATCATGGGCGGTTGAGCGGAACGGGCTACATGTCTATTTTGCCCGTCGATCAGGGAATTGAGCACACGGCCGGCGCCTCTTTTGGCCCGAACCCCATGTATTTCGACCCCGAAAACATCATCAAACTGGCTGTGGAAGGAGGGTGCAATGCGGTGGCTACTACTTTTGGTACCTTTGGAACGGTAGCTCGCAAGTATGCTCACAAAATTCCTTTTCTGGTTAAAATCAACCACAACGAGCTCCTAACGTACCCCAATAAGTTCGATCAGATTATGTTCGGGTCGGTGGAGGAAGCCTGGAACCTGGGAGCTACGGCCGTGGGAGCTACGATTTATTTCGGCTCAGAAGAGTCGAACCGGCAGATTATTGAAGTGAGCCAAGCGTTTGAGCGGGCGCATGAGTTGGGTATGGCTACGGTGCTCTGGTGCTATACTCGCAACAATGCCTTCAAAACCGCTGACCAAGATTACCACGTGGCTACTGACCTGACTGCGCAGGCCAACCATTTGGGCGTCACCATTCAAGCTGATATCATCAAGCAGAAGCTGCCCGAAAACAACGGCGGCTTCCGCGACCTGAAGTTTGGCAAAACCCACAAGGCCATGTACGAGAGCCTGTCGTCGGATAACCCGATTGATCTGACTCGCTACCAGGTGGCCAACTGCTACATGGGACGTATTGGTCTGATCAACTCCGGCGGGGAAAGCCTCGGCGCCGGCGACCTGGAGCAGGCTGTTAAAACGGCTATTGTAAATAAGCGCGCTGGTGGCCAAGGACTTATCTCGGGCCGTAAGGCATTCCAAAGGCCGTTCGCCGAAGGCGTACAATTGCTCAACGCCATCCAGAATGTGTATCTGGACAGCAAGGTGACAATTGCTTGATTTTAATTAGTGATGAGTAATTAATAAGGAGCAATTATTCTTAGCTGCTCGTAATTTCTTACCGCTTTTTAAAGGGCGTAAATTGCTCATTACTAATTATTAATTACTAATTGATTCAAAAAATATGTCTTGGTTTAAGCGCGTAGAGAAAGGCATCGTCACCCCGACGGAGCATAAGAAGGAGACACCGGACGGCTTGTGGTACAAGTGCCAGGAGTGCAAAACCGTGTCGCCGATGGTGGAGCACAAGCGCCTGCAATACACCTGCCCCAAGTGTAACCACCACGCCCGCATCGATTCGGCCGAGTATTTTGAGGTATTGTTCGACGGCAATCAGTTTACGGAGCTGGATGCCGAACTGTCCTCCGCCGACCCGCTGCACTTCGTAGATACCAAAGGCTATCCGCAGCGCATTGTAGCCACTCAGCAGCAAACCGGGCTGCGCGATGCCGTACGCACGGCGCACGGCCAGATTAATGGTCTTGATCTGGTGGTAGCCTGCATGGATTTTAAGTTTATCGGCGGCTCGATGGGCTCGGTGGTAGGCGAGAAGATTGCCCGCTCCATCGATTACGCCCGCCAGCACCGTGTGCCTTTCCTGATGATTTCAAAATCGGGCGGTGCGCGCATGATGGAAGCGGGCTATTCCCTGATGCAGATGGCCAAAACCTCCGCCAAGCTTGCCATGCTTTCCGAGGCAGGCATACCGTACATTTCCCTGCTCACCGATCCTACCACGGGTGGCGTTACGGCCTCCTACGCCATGCTCGGCGACTTCAACATTTCGGAGCCCGGCGCACTGATTGGCTTTGCCGGCCCCCGGGTTATCAAGGAAACTATCGGTAAAGACTTGCCTAAGGACTTCCAAAGTGCTGAGTTTGTGCTGGAGCACGGCTTCCTCGACTTCATCGTGGACCGTAAGAATCTCAAGGCCCAGCTTACCGACCTGCTGACGATGCTGCGCCCCGCGCCCGAAGTATTAGTGGAGGCACTGCCCTTGCAGCGTAGCCTACGCACGGCTGGCACTGCCTGAAGCTCAACGGACTAGCCATGAAAAAGCCCCCAGATACGTACTAGCGCAGTCTGGGGGCTTTTTTAGCTGCTAGAAGTGCGCTCTTGGTTTCAGCAAGGTTTTTGATAGGTCTAACAATATCTTCAACGAACTTTTTCGGTCGAAATGCAGTAAGCAGCACTGAAATCGTTCATTCCACGTTTAATTTCTGTTTCACTAAGTACATTCTCTCATGAAATCCTCCAACTCAATTCTTTCTCTCTTCCTGGCCTTTACCCTGTTTCTAGGCTCCTGCGCTACGTCGCAGCAGGGCACGGCTACTGGCCCTGATACGTCGGGTAATGGCACAGGCCCACGCAAAACCGGCACTAGCCGTACGGTGAAGGGTGGTGCTATTGGTGCTGGCGCTGGTGCCGTAACGGGTGCTGTACTTGGTCGTGTGATTGGTGGTAAGTCGGGTACGGCAGCAGGCGCCATCATTGGCGCGGCAGTAGGCGGTACGGGCGGTGCACTTATCGGCCGTCGTATGGACAAGCAAGCTGAGGAATTGCAGCGTGATATGCAGAACGCCAAAGTGGAGCGCGTAGGCGAAGGCATTAAGATTACTTTCGACTCTGGTATTCTCTTCGATACCAATGCTGCTACGCTGCGTCCGGCTTCGATGACTGAAATCGACAAAATGGCTGAAACGCTGCAGAAGTACCCCGACACCAATATTCTGGTGGAAGGCCACACCGATGCCAGTGGTTCAGATGCTATCAATCAGCCCCTTTCGGAGCGTCGCGCTCAGGCTGTTGCCAACTATACTACTTCTAAAGGTGTAGATGCTTCACGCGTTCAGACCAAGGGATACGGTTCTTCGCAGCCTATTGCTGACAATACCACTGAGGCCGGCAAGCAAGCTAACCGTCGGGTAGAAATTGCTATCTACGCCAACGAGAAAATGAAGAAGGCCGCTGAGGAAGGCCGCCTGTAATCAGTGCGCTTCGACTAAACGACACAAAAAAGGCCGTCCACATGGACGGCCTTTTTTGTGTCGTAAATAATAAATTACGTGTAGCTCCATCTAAGATTACCCAGAGTAAACTTAAGGACTATACTTATCGTTTACAGATCTGGTTACCACCGGTTTAATCGTGCCACCTAACGAGAAAAATCATGAAAAACATTCGTTTGTATTTCGCTGTGGCTGCGGCCATGTTGTTTTTGGGAAGTAACACTGCCCTGGCTCAGAGCGATACCAAGACTGAAAAGAAAGGCTGGAGCCGTAAAGGCAAGGGCGCTGCAATTGGGGCTGGTACTGGCGCGGCGGCAGGTGCCATTATTGCTGGTAAAGGCGACCGTGGTAAAGGCGCCGTTATTGGTGCCGGCGCTGGCGCCGTAAGTGGCGCCCTGATTGGCAAAAGGCGGGACAAGAAAAAAGACCCGGCCCGGCACCGCGAGTACACCAAGAAAAAAAATAGCCCAAACACTTAGAAAGTTCTCGCAGCAAAAGGCTGCCCTTCGCAAGGGCAGCCTTTTTAACTTCCGGAAAATTAACTCAACTATATTTGCTTCATAAAAAGCCCTTTACGAGTGCGTAAGGGTATTTTTTTGTGGGTGAATAGGATAGGAGCAGGAGTTTGGCAAGGTGGTTGCCTTTCGTGCAGTCATGGAAGGCAATTTATTCCAAACCCTTAAACCAGCCTTTCACCAACGAATACCAAAACAAACCCCCTCACATTACATCATGAAAACTTCCCGTTCGTACATCGCCTTTATACTAGCCCTGTTGCTGCTAGGTGGTAATTTCGCCCAAGCCCAGGACACGACCACCAAGAAGCCAATGAGCAAGACCGCTAAGGGCGGTCTTATTGGTGCTGGTGCTGGTGCCGTAGCTGGTGGCGTATTAGGCCGCGTGCTTGGTGGCAAAAACAGCACCGCTGGTGGTGCTATTATCGGTGCTGCTGTAGGTGGTGCTGGTGGTGCCCTCATTGGCCGCCGCATGGACAAGCAAGCTGCTGAGCTGAAGCGCGAAATGGCTGGTGCCAAAGTTGAGCGCGTAGGCGAAGGCATCAAAATTACCTTTGATTCCGGTATCCTGTTCGCTAAGAACTCGTCTAACCTGACTTCTACTGCTCAGAGCAACATCGCTGAGTTGGCTGCTACGCTGAAAAAGTACGGCGACACCAACGTACTGATCGAAGGCCACACCGACACCAGCGGCAACGACGCCATCAACGATCCTTTGTCGCAGCGCCGGGCCCAGGCAGTTGCTAACTATGCCCAGAGCCAAGGTGTAGACGCTTCGCGCTTCCAGACCCAGGGTTACGGTTCGCGTCAGCCCATCGCTGACAACTCGACTGAGGCTGGCCGCACGGCTAACCGCCGCGTAGAGGTAGCCATTTATGCCAACGAAAAGCTGAAAAAGGCTGCTGAGCGCGGCACTATCTAAGCTTGGTTTATATCTTAAAAAAAGCCCCCAGAATATTTCTGGGGGCTTTTTTGTGCGCTTTTGAATCGTTAGTGAATCGGGTGCGCAACCTCGGGTAAGCCCAGCCGGTACAACCGGCTATGCCAACTACCTACGACTCGCCAGCCGCTGAGAAAACGCGTGAGAATCATGCGATTCTGAATGATTTTTTTCCGCCGCTGACGTTGGAAGCCCCGCGCCGCTCGCCCATGCGCGAGCTCATATCCACGCTGTTATCGCATCGGACTACCCACCACGACGAAGAGCTGGCCTACGACCGGATGCTGGAGGCGTTCAAAGATTGGGAAGGCGTGATGGCCGCGCCAACGGCTGAGTTGGCCCACGCCGTTCGGACTACGCGCTGGCCCGATACCCAGGCCCCGCGTATTCAGGAAATATTGCGCCGCATTAAAGCCGAGCACGGCGAGATTACGCTGGACTTTCTGGCAGATTGGCCCACGGAGAAGGGCTTGGCCTGGCTGATGGATATGCCCGGTATTGGCCTGAAAACCGCTTCTTTGGTGCTGCTTTTCAACTTTCATAAGCCCGTGCTGCCCGTCGATACGCACGTGCACCGCATTGCCCAGCGCGTAGGCATGATTCCGCCCAAAGCCTCCGCCGACAAAGCGCACCAACTATTATTGGCCCAATTGCCAGCCGATGCGCTAGTGTTGCTCAACTTTCACAAGCACAATTACTGGCATGGCCAAAAGATCTGTCTGTTCCTGAAACCAGATTGTCCAAAATGCCCCCTGAAGGGCTTTTGTAACTACTACCAGGAGCATTACGGCCCCGCCACACCAGAGGCGATGGCCGCCACGCCCAAGCACTGGGAAGAAGCTTGGGGCAAACTGCCGCATTGATGAATAGACATCAACAGGAGTAAATTGTAGCGGGCTAAATGAGCTACCTTTGCCGTTATGCGCCTTGTTCGTCATCCGGTACTGTGTAATTACTATGTCACTTACCGGTGCAATGCGCGCTGCTCGTTCTGCGACATTTGGGAAAAACCATCGCCCTATATTCAGCTAGATGATGTGGCCCAAAACCTGCGCGATTTGCAGCGCTTAGGCGTAAATGTGGTGGACTTCACGGGTGGGGAGCCGCTGCTGCACCGTCAGATTCATGAGTTTGTGGGCCTCGCTCACGACATGGGCTTTATCACCACCCTCACTACCAATTGCCTGCTTTATCCGAAATACGCGGAGCGGTTGCGGGGCAAAGTGGATATGCTGCATTTCTCCCTTGATTCGTCGGAGAAGGAAGTGCATGATAAGGGACGTGGCGTCGCCTGCTATGATTTTGTGCTGGAAAGCATCCGAGTTGCCAAAGAACTAGGGGAACGCCCGGATATTCTCTTTACCGTATTTCGCGAAAACCTGGCTCAGCTGGAGGCCGTGTACCGCGACATTACTCAGCCCAACGGCTTGGTGCTTATTATCAATCCGGCCTTTGAGTACAACAGTGTGGCCACGGGCGAACAACTGACCACCGATGAGCTGGATTATTTGTCGGCTTTTGGGCGGCGCAAAGGCGTTTACCTCAACGAAGCGTTCATTCAGCTGCGCAAAGACGGCGGCAACCACGTAGCTAAGCCCGTGTGTCGGGCGGCCAGCACTACGCTGGTTATTTCGCCCAGCAATGAGCTGGTGCTGCCTTGCTACCACCTGGGGGAGAAGAAATTTCCGATTAACGGTCAGCTGTACGAACTGTATCAATCGGGAGAGGTGCAGCAGCTGGCCGCGCTGGAAGGCCGCTTGCCCGCGTGTGAAGGCTGCACTATTAACTGCTATATGCAGCCCAGCTTCGCGGTTGAGACCAGTAAGTATTTCTGGCAAGCCCTGCCCAGCACGCTCCGATACAACCTGGCAAAAGGCACCTGGAAGCGCATGCTGGCGCGCTAATGCACCTGCTCAGGTCGTAGCTGCGCGATAAGCTGGCGCAAGGCTTCGGGCTGTTGGGTGCCCAACAATACCCGGTCGCCATTGTGCAGCTTCAGCTGCAAGCCGTAGGAGCCTGCCACGTTGTAGGCGTAGTTGGAAGTAGAGAGTCCTCGGATGCCCCAGCCGCCGTATTCGCGCAAGGGCGAATATTTGCGTACCTGAGCACTTTTTACTTCCGCCCAGGCCAAGCGACGCCAGTTCAGCGGATAGAAACGATAGGAAATACCTTCTTTGTCAATGTGAGTTTCGAGCCGCAAAAGCGCGAATACACCCATGGTGAGGATAGAAGGCACTATCAGTACCAGCCATTTCAAGCCCGTTGGGGCCGGCATCCGATCAACCATAAAAAAGAATAGCAGGCTTATGGCGAGCGGAATGGCCAGCGTAAGCCACCACCAGGGCCGCCAAAAGTCCTGGCGTTCGGTGAAAAGTGATGGCAGAGCCGGAGCGTTGGCAGATGGCATCATGAATAGCGGAACAGCAGCCGAATCGGGTCTTAATATTAGGCTTTCTTTGTCAATCCTTTCAGCATCTCATCCTGCATATGCCTGCTCTCATTCTGCCCGTTAACGAAATTGCCCCCCAGCTGGGCCCCAACTGTTTTGTAGCCGATAATGCCACCATCGTGGGCGACGTGGTGCTGGGAAAGGATTGCACGGTGTGGTTTAATGCCGTGCTGCGCGGCGACGTGAACAGCATCCGTATTGGTGACAAAACGAATATTCAGGATGGGGCCGTCGTTCATTGCACCTACCAGAAGGCGGCAACTACTATTGGGGCGCGGGTGAGCATCGGGCATCGAGCCATTGTGCACGGCTGCACCGTGGCAGACGATGTGCTGATTGGCATGGGGGCCATTGTGATGGATAATGCGGTGGTGGGCGCGGGCTGCATTGTGGCGGCTGGCGCGGTGGTGCTGGAGAATACGCAGTGCGAGCCCGGCTATCTGTACGCTGGAATTCCGGCTCGAAAAATCAAGCTCGTAACTGAGGAGCAGCGCGCCATGCTTGCCCGTACGGCGGATAACTACGTGCTATATGCCAGTTGGTTTTAACTACCTATTACTCAAATTATTATAATATTTAACTAAATATATATAATAATTTTTCGGTTTATATGGCTAAATAATTACTTTTAGCCTCTCATTTTTCTCATTCTCATTTTATTTCACACATGAAGAAAGTTTATTACTACATCACATTAGCTTTAGTGACGAGTGCCTCTTTGTCATCATGCAGTCAATCAAATTACGCTTTTAAACCAAGTGCTTCGCCTTATCATAGCAGCACTCAACTTGCTGAGAAAGCAGCTACTTCTGAGGTGAATAGCGTAGTTGAGGCAGATATTACGGCTTCTTCAGATGCAGTTACACCAGGGCAAGTATCTAACTCTACTAAAACTGCTGCCAAAGCTCTAGTTGCGGCAACTACTTCAGCCACTACTAAGACGGAGGTTGCACATAATACAGTAAAAGTTGAGGCGCAAAACAAAGTTGAGCAACAAGCTGTCAAAGGCACATCAACCGAGATTAAGAAAGCCGTTGCTGCAGAGGGAAAAAGTCAGACAACAGCTGCACTTCTTTCATTTTTCTTGGGTGGATTAGGTGTTGACCGATTCTATTTGGGATATACCGGTCTAGGAATTCTAAAGCTTTTAACGTTCGGCGGATTTGGCATCTGGGCAATAATTGATTTTGTTCGTATACTGACTGGAAGCTTGAAGCCAAAAGATGGTGAATATGCTCAGAAATTTGATAGCTAAGCTTATTTCAATTAAATAAAAAAGGCCTTTCCGCCATGGAAAGGCCTTTTTTATTTGGTTATTAGCTTTAGAGGTTAAGTGCTTCATCGGCTTCGGCCTCACGCTCGGCGGTGGTGATAACGCGGAGCTGCACCAGCTCCACGGCGCGGCGGGAGCGCTTGAGTACCCGGAACTCGTAGTTATCGACCACGGCCACGTCGTTTACTTCCGGGATGTTGCCATAAATCATGTTCAGCAAGCCGCCAACGGTTTCGTAGTCGTCGCCTTCGGGCAGCGGGTAGGGGAGGTATTCGTTGGCATCCGAAATGGCCGTAGACGTATTCACCCGGTACTCATCGGCCGATACTTTCTCTACCACAGGCACTTCGTTATCGTACTCGTCCTGAATTTCGCCGACCAGTTCCTCGATAATATCCTCGATGGTAACGATACCCGACACGCCGCCAAACTCATCAGAAACGATGGCAATATGCATGTGCTTGCGCTGGAATTGACGCAGCAGGCGGTTGATTTTCTTGGTTTCCGGTACGAAGTAAGCCGGCCGCATAATCTTGGCCAGCTCCACCGATTCGTTTCGCCGAATCAGCTGAAGCAGATCCTTCACGTAGAGAATCCCCACGATGTTGTCGATGGAGCCTTCGTACACCGGAATGCGCGAATAGCCCTCGCTGTACACCGTTTCAAGTACCTCGTCCTGGGGGGCATTTATGTCGATGGCGGCAATCTTGGTGCGAGGCACCATAATCTGCTTCACCATCCGATCATTGAACTGAAAGACATTTTCGATCAGCTCGTGCTCCGAATCCTGAATTTCACCGCTCTGCTTGCTCTGGTCGAGCAGCATGCGAAGCTCTTCGGCCGTATGCACCTCTGAGCCGTGAATGGGCGTAACGCCAATGAGCTTCAGGAAGAAATTCGACAGTCCATTCAGTACCCAGATAAAAGGCCGGAATACGAAATAGAAAAACTGCATGGGCAGCGCCACAAACAAGCTCACCGTCTCGGGCCGCTGAATAGCGAGCGACTTGGGAGCCAGCTCACCAAAAACGATGTGCAGCACGGTAATAACCGCAAACGATGTTGGCAGCGCAATGCGGTGCGCTAATTCAGGGTCAGCCTGGAAGCCAACGAGCTCCATAAAGGCGATAATGATCTGCGAAACAACGCCTTCACCAATCCAGCCTAAGCCCAGCGAAGCTAGGGTAATGCCGAGCTGAGTAGCGGATAAGTAAGCATCCAGATGAGCCAGAATGCCCTGCGTTACCTTCGCAAAGCGGTTGCCCTCTTGCGCCCGGATATCTATTTGCGAGGCGCGTACTTTGACAATAGCGAATTCGGCTGCTACGAAAAAACCATTCGCTAACACCAGCAAAATGGTAAGAAGAATATTTAAGGCCATAGTGTCGGAAACTTCGGCTCACGCGGCCAAGTCTCCTATATAACTACAAAAGTACGAGATTCTGTCCAAGCAGTTTGGGCTCCGATCATATTAGTGGCTGGGGGGCAAAATCAGATGGCGTAAATGGGGGCGCAACCCCCGTCGGCGAAAGTGTGACACTTCCTACCGAACTTTGTTTGCCTTCGAACTGATTATCATCTTATGCTGCCTCACCGAATTCTGCTTTCCCTGCTCCTCCTTCTGCTCGCTGGCGCGAGTTCGATAGCCCAGGTGCTCACACCTACCAAGCTTTCTACGGCCGTCAGCCAGCCGACCGCGAAAGTAGGCGACGAGATAGAGCTGATCGTGAATGCCAAGATGAGCGACACCTGGCACCTCTACGCCACCGATTTCGACCCCGACCTCGGCCCCACGGTTTTTGCGTTCACCTTCCCCAAAAGCGCGGCTTACACGGTAGTTGGCAAACCAAAGTCGGTAAACTCCAAGAAGAAATATGACGACGTATTCGGCGGCGACATCACCTACTTTGAAAAGACCGGCCAGATCCGCCAGCGCATCAAGCTGTTGCAGCCCGGCCCATTGACCATCAAAGCCGACGTAGAATACCAAACCTGCACCGACGTAGATGGCCGCTGCATTCCGGGCGATGAAACGCTCACTTTTGGCCCCATTGAAGTAGCTGGTGCTCCCGCCGGTACGGGCGCCGTGGCTCCTCCGGCCAGCACCTCATCTGCCTCCGCCGGACTGAATGCGGGGGGCAAAAACCCCTCAATTCCAGCCGCCGCACCTGCTGAGGCAGAAGAGCCGGCCGCCGACTTGTCGCCTACGCCGCCAGCTACGGCCGCCCAGGCCGCCGTAGTAGCACCAGCGGCTTCCGTCACTACTGCGTCGGTAGGTGCCGCTGCCCCGGCCACCGATGCTTCGGGCACCGGCAGTATGTGGGGATTTGGCGTTTTGGCCTTCTTCTCGGGCTTGGCCGCGCTTATCACGCCCTGCGTATTTCCGATGGTGCCCATGACGGTTTCGTTCTTCACCGGCGGCACCGACAGCCGGGCGCGGGGCATCCTGAAAGCGTTAGTCTACGGCTTGTCTATCATCCTGATTTACACCATTATCGGTGTTATCGTGGCGCGTTTGCTGGGTGAAGATGGCCCCAACTTCATGGCGACCCATTGGCTGCCGAACCTTATATTCTTTGCAGTCTTCGTGATTTTTGGCTTGTCCTTTTTAGGGCTGTTCGAGATTACGCTGCCCAACGCACTCGTGAATAAAGCCGATGCTCAGGCTGATAAAGGCGGCTGGCTGGGCGTATTTTTTATGGCATTCACACTGGTGCTGGTGTCGTTTTCGTGCACGGGGCCCATTGTGGCCACGGTGCTTGGTTTGGCGGCACGCGGCGAAACCATTATGCCGGTAGTCGGCATGTTTGGATTCTCGCTGGCCTTTGCGCTGCCGTTTACCTTGTTTGCCATATTTCCTTCCTGGCTGAAGAGTCTGCCGCGTTCCGGAGGCTGGCTTAATACGGTGAAAGTCGTGCTAGGCTTTGTGGAGCTTATGCTGGCGCTCAAGTTCTTGAGCATGGCCGACTTGGCGTATCACTGGGGCCTGCTCAACCGCGACGTGTACCTCGTGCTCTGGATTGTGCTTTCCGCTTTGCTGGGCTTGTATCTGCTGGGCAAGTTCAAACTCTCCCACGACAGCGAAATCACGCACCTGAGCGTACCGCGCCTGCTGCTGGCTATTCTGGCGTTCAGCTTTATGACCTATCTGGTGCCCGGCTTATTTGGCGCTCCCTTGCCGCTGCTGGCCGGCTACTTGCCGCCGCAGTCCAACCGCGACTTCACGCTGGCCGCCTCGGGGGGCAATTCTGGCGCTCCACTGGCTACTACCGCCGCCAACAAGCTTTGTGAAACGCCCCTCTACGCCGACTTTCTGGAATTGCCTCACGGTCTGACCGGATTCTTCGATCTGGAGCAGGCCAAGCGCTGCGCTATTGCCCAGAAGAAGCCCATCTTCATTGACTTCACGGGTCACGCCTGCGTCAATTGCCGCAAAATGGAAGCCACTGTCTGGAGCGATCCGCAGGTGCTCAAGCGCCTCCGCGAAGACTTTGTGGTAGTGGCGCTGTACGTGGATGATAAAAAGGAACTCCCTAAAAATGAGTGGTATATCTCCCGACGCGACAGCAAAAAGAAAAATACGCTGGGTAAGCAGAACGCCGACTTTCAGATAGTAGAGTATGGCGTCAATGCCCAGCCGTATTATGTGTTGCTCAATGCGGAGGCCGGCAACCAGCCCTTAGTAGCACCGGTCGCCTATGAGCCTGATGTAGCCGATTTCCTGAAGTTTCTGGACGCGGGCCTCGCCCAATACCGGCGTCAAACCCAACCCATGGCCGCCCGCTAAAAAAGCAAATAGCTTCAGCAAAAAAGCCCTCCAGACGCATTCTGGGGGCTTTTTTGCTGAAGCTTAAGCCGAAGGAAGTTGGCTGAAAGGGAAATAAAAAAGGCTGCACCCACCCAGATGCAGCCTCTCAATTAAGAACGTACCCACCCAGATACGTCCCGGTACTTCCCTTCCCACTATAAAATCCCCAATCAGCTGTAGAAGAAGGGCTCGAACCTTCACAGAGTAGTTAGCCGGCCGCCGGACCAGTTTTTCCCGAATCTCTACCCCCGAGAGAGGAGGGCATGTCTACCAATTCCATCATCCTACAAGATGCTCAACCACCTTTCGTGTTTGATTATGACAAATGTAGTAGAAGCTTCCGAAAAGTAAAAATATGGTAAGCTTTATCAATAAAATTTACAGTATTTTTAATAAATGAGTAGTTTTGTTGCAATCTAATAAATGAAAGACCGCAAAAATGGCTCGTGATTACGAACTTGACGATGTAGACCGCAAGATTCTCGCTCTACTCATCGCTGACGCGAAAATGCCCTACACCGAAATAGCCCGCAAAGTGCATGTGTCTGGCGGCACAGTGCACGTGCGCATGGCCCGCATGGAGGAGCTAGGTATTGTGCTGGGCTCTACGCTTCGCGTTGATTATCAGAAACTAGGCTATGGCGTGAGCGCCTTCTTAGGGATTTATCTGACCAAAAGCTCCGTGTCGGATAGCGTAGCCAAGCTGCTCAGCAAGATCCCCGAGGTCATCAGTATTCACTACACTACCGGCAACTACGGTTTCTTCGCTCGCATCGTGTGCCGCGATACGCAGCACCTGCGCGATGTGCTTCACGACCAGGTTCAGCTCATCGAGGGCATTGAGCGCACCGAAACCCTTATCTCCCTGGAAGAGAATTTGAACCGTTCCATTCAGCTGCTGTAATCATCCCGCTGTGCGGGCCGCTTGCAGGCTCTACGCTTGAGTTTGAATTGGATTGATCCTTGCGCAAGAAGGCAACGATGGTTTGGGCAAAAGATTCGTTTATCACTTCGCCGCGATTCGTGGGTATGAAAACTCTTTCAGTTGCTATGTTTCTGGCCGCTTGGGTAAGTCTGCCCGTACATGCGCGGGCCCAAACACTACCCGCGGTCTACCTGAATGCCCGCGATGAGGAAACGGTGCCCGACAGCGCCACGCATTACCGAGTGGTAGACTTGCTTAGCGACACAGAATTTGGCGTACGGGAATATTCACTGGTTGGTACGCTATTGCTGCGCGGCACGCTCACAGCCATCGAGCCGCCCGTTCGCAATGGCGTATTTACGTGGCTTTACCCCACGGGCGCCAAATCCAGCGAGGTTCATTTTCGCGATAATAAGGCGCAGGGGTTATTTGTAGCCTGGTACGAAGACGGGCGTGTGCGCAGCCGGGGCGAGTACGAGCTGGGGCAGCGGGTAGGGCCGTGGCTGAGCGTACATCGCAACGGGCAAAAGCGCTCGGAAGGCAGCTACCAGAAAGGCGAGCCCCACGGTGAATGGCGCTATTATCACGACAACGGCCAACTCAGTGCCATTGAGCGTCTGTACACGGGCCGCACGCTCAGCCTGACGTATTATTTGCCGGATGGAAATGCCTTGGCTGGTGCTTCGCAAAAGCGGCAGCCGCCGGAGTTTCCGGGCGGCGAAGCGGCGCTGCTCCGCCACATCGCTCAGGCCACGGAGTACCCCAAAGAAGCCCGACGCCGCAATCTGACAGGGCAGGTATTCGTGAGTTACACCGTAGGCGAAGATGGCCGGGTGGGTGATGTGCGCGTGGTGCGCGGCCTCTCACCCGAACTCGACAACGAAGCCCGACGCGTCGTAACTGGTCTGCCTGCTTTTCGGCCTGGCCGCGAGTACAACCTGCCCACGGCCATGACGTTCACGTTGGCCATCAACTTCACGCCCGGCTTCTCGCTTTTTGGCAACACGCTGCCGCCCCAAGGCCCACCCATCGAAGCACGCGCCACCAATCCTGACGCTGGCTTTTGAGCCCTCTGCTGATACCAAACGCAAAAAAGCCCCCAGACTCAGTCTGGGGGCTTTTTCTATTTTATTAAAGGTAGAGCTTTAAGCCACAGTTACCTGCGCATCCAGCTTCTGGGCCAATACGTGCTTCGGCACGGCACCTACTTGCTTGTCTACAATCTGGCCGTTTTTGAACACGAGCAGCGTCGGGATGCTGCGGATGCCAAACTTGGCGGAAGTTTGCGGATTAGAGTCAACGTCTACTTTGCCGATAATGACGCGGCCTTCGTATTCGCCGGCCAACTCCTCCACTACGGGACCCACCATGCGGCACGGACCGCACCACTCGGCCCAGAAATCCACGAGCACGGGCTTATCGGAGTTGATTATTTCTTCAAAATTGGAATCGGTGATCTCAATTGCTTTGTGTCCCATGATAGTAGGGGTTGAATGGTGTAGTTATCTGAGTGCTTACGAGCAAACGGGCCGCAAGGTAGCAGATTGCAGTTCAACAAGCCGCACGCCGGAAAGTTCAGATTGGTAGATATAGTAGAGAATGCAGTAAGCAATAGCGCATCAGTCAAGCAAATGACTCCTGCTTACTACCGCGCCGTCGTCATTTGTTGCTAAAATCCAACGGTTGAAAAGTGAAGCAAGAACCTTTCATGCGAAAGGCATTCATTTCAATTAAGCACTATTAGTCTACGAATCGCTCGTCCCGCGCCGAGCAAGGCGGCTAAAGCAAATAGAAAAGCGACAATACTAAATATGGCACCCAGATGAAGAACAAGTATGCCTAGATAGATAAAAGCAGCAGCTCCCAGTAGCAGAACTATGGTAACGAGAATCGTAGCAGTGATGCTTAATCCTCTCCCCAGCGTATGGGGTGCTTGACTAATGACCCTAACAGGAACTGGTTTTGTCGCCAGACTGGCACGAGTGATAGCAGGTTTAAAAGGCTTGGCAATAAAACGCTTTACCGCTGGCTGTAGCTTGGGTGGTATGGAAATAGGTCGAGAGGAAAATGTAGCAGGCTGATCTGATACGCTTGGCCGGGCCGCAACAGGGCGCAGACTATTGGCATGGGATGGCATAATCACACTTGGACTTGATACTGTCGACACGGAATGATATTCAGTAGGAACCGTTATCCGACGGCTGGGCTGGCAGCAAGCCAGACTCAGAGATAGTGCAGTTGATAAGGAAATAGAAATAAATTTCTGGTAAATCATATGTTTCATAAGCTATCTAAAATGAAAGAGGAGGAACTGTGAAAATAAGATGCACTTTTCACGGTTCCTCCTCACCTTTAGTACCAAGCTGCTCTTCAGCCTAGCCTGTTATATCAACTGGCAGGCGTCCATTTCCATTTCGCGCATCTTGTCGATAAACGCTTTGGGCTCAATCTGGAAGCGGCGCGAGAACATATCGACTGCCAGATGCTCGTGCGGCTCGGCAAACTGAATTTCGAGTCGCTTTTTGCCGGGCGCGGCGGCAATGGCTTCTTCTATCCGGTCAATCATGGGACCCGTTACGGTGCGCAGATCCAGGCGGACGCGCACGCCTTTGCTCATCTTCTCGGCAATGTCGGCCAGGGGGTGCATCGAGATAATGCGTAGATCCCACTGATCCTGGGTGTGGCGGCGCAGTTCCTGCTTGAGGCGAACGTACATGGGCGGCACCTGCTCGTTGGGGTAGTTGCGGGGATTGATGAGGGGGGCAAATTTGGTGTAATCGTCGCGGAAAAGCGCGGGGCTGATGCTCGTCTCGTAATCTTCCAGAGTGAACGTGCAGAAAGGCTGGCCCATTTTCGTGGTCTTAAACAAGACGTTGTTGATGAGACCAGCCACGGCAATTTCTTTGTTTTTGTGGTTGTCAATCACGTCGAGGCCGCAGGTGCAGTAGGCTTCCAGCTCCAGCTTATAGCTGTCCAGCGGGTGGCCGGAAAGGTAGAAACCCACCACATCCTTTTCGCGGCGTAGCTGCTCAGTTTTGCTCCAAGGCTCCATTTCGTGAATCTTGGGCAGCGGCGCGGCTACCGCCCCAAACGCTGACGCGCCGAACAGGCTGTGCTGGCTGCTTTCCTTGGCGGCGGCGTGCTGCTGCCCCAGCTTCATAGCCTTCTCGATAAGGGGCTGGTCGCCGGACGGGGCGTCGAGGTACAAACGGCGGTGCTTGCCAAAGTCGTCGAATGCGCCGGCCTGGGCCAGACTTTCGAAAGTTTTCTTGTTCACGGTGCGCAGGTTTACGCGCTTGGCGAAGTCGAACACATCGGAGTAGATCCCGCCTTTTTCCCGCTCCTGCACGATGCTTTCCACGGCCAGTTCACCGGCACCTTTCACTGCGCCCATGCCGAAGCGAATGGCTCCTTCCTGGTTTACGTTGAATTTCAGCAGACTTTCGTTCACGTCGGGGCCGAGCACGGCCACGCCCTGCTTGCGGGCTTCCTCAATAAAGAAAGTCACCTTCTTGATATCGCCCATGTTGTTGGTGAGCACGGCGGCCATGTACTCAGCCGGGTAGTTAGCCTTCAGATAACCAGTCTGATATGCCACCACGGAGTAGGCGGCGGAGTGGGAGCGGTTGAAACCGTACTCGGCAAACTTCTCCATCACGTCGAACACCTCATTGGCCTTCTTCGCCACAATGCCGTGAAGGTTTTTAGCACCTTCGATGAACTTGTCGCGCTCCAGGGCCATCTTTTTCATGTCCTTCTTACCCATGGCGCGGCGCAAAAGGTCGGCGCCGCCGAGGGAGTAGCCGGCCAGAATCTGGGCCGTCTGCATGATCTGCTCTTGGTACACCATGATGCCCTGGCTGTACTCCAGGATGGGGCGCAGCAGCTCGTGTGGATATACTACTTCCTCGCGACCGTGCTTGCGGTTGATGAAGTTCGGGATGAACTGCATCGGGCCGGGCCGGTACAAGGCGTTCATGGCAATCAGGTCCTCAATGTTCGTCGGTTTCAAGTCCTTGAGGTACTGACGCATACCTTCCGATTCAAACTGGAAGGTGCCGATGGTGTCGCCGCGCTGGTAGAGGGCGTAGGTTTTCTCGTCGTCGAGCGGAATGTCGTCGATGTCGATTTTGATGCCGTGGTTTTTCTCAATCAGCCGCAGGGCATCCACAATGATGGTCAGGGTTTTAAGGCCCAAAAAGTCCATCTTCAGCATACCCGCCGACTCAATCACCTTGCCGTCGAACTGGGTGATGAGCAGCTCCGATTCCTTGGAAGTCGCGACCGGAATGTACTTCGTAATGTCGTCGGGCGCGATGATGATGCCGGCGGCGTGAATGCCCGTGTTGCGCACCGAGCCTTCGAGCTGGGTAGCCAGGCGCAGAATCTGACCGCGCAGGTTATCGGGGCTCTCGTCGCGCCGAATCATGTCCAGCTCCTGGTTTTCGGCGAAGGCCTTGGTCAGGGTGGTGCCTACCTGGTCGGGGACCATTTTGGTGAGGTCGTTGGTCTGGGGCAAGGCCAGCTCCATGGCCCGCGCCACGTCTTTGATACTAGACTTGGCAGCCATGGTACCGAAGGTGATAATCTGGGCCACCTGCGTCTTGCCGTACTTATTTACCACATAGTCAATAACTTTCTGCCGATTCACGTCATCGAAGTCAATGTCGATATCGGGCATGGACACGCGCTCCGGGTTCAGGAAACGCTCGAACAGCAGGGAGTACTTGATGGGGTCAATGTTGGTGATACCCACGCAATAGGCCACCGCCGAGCCCGCCGCCGAGCCCCGGCCCGGCCCCACCGCCACGCCCATGCTGCGGCCATGGTTGATAAAGTCCTGCGTAATCAGAAAGTAGCCCGCAAAGCCCATGGTCTGGATGATGCGCAACTCATAATCAAGCCGCTCCTCGATTTCGGGCGTGCGCTCGGCGTAGCGCGGCGGCTTGGTCATGGTCACGGTGCCATTGCCGGCACCCGGCCCAAAGGCCCCCACGTACGTTAGCTCGCGCAGAAATTCGTCGGCGTTGGCGAAGGGCGCGGGAATAGGAAAATTGGGCAGCAGAATGTCGCGCTGGAGCTTGGGGGGCGTTATTTTGTCAACAATCTCGTTGGTGTTGTCCACGCTCTCCGGCACGTCCTTGAATAGCTCGTTCATCTGCGCCTGGGTCTTGAAGAAGAACTGGTCGTTGGCGAAGCCGAAGCGGGTGTGGGGCTTGGGTTTCTGCAACTCCTCATCAATGCGGCGCAGCTGCTTCTGGGCACGCTCGTCGCGGCTGTAGTCGCGGCGCAGGTTGTCGAGCAGGTCGTACTTCACCTCGCCCTTGCCGGTCATTAGCGTGTAATACTGCGTTTGAACATCACCTACTGGGTTGCTATGCTCCTCGCCGGTGTTCACGCACAGCAGCAGGTCGTGGGCCGCATAGTCGGTTTGGTCCACGTAGTGCGAGTCGTTGGTGCAGATAACCTTAACGCCGTGCTTCTGGGCGAAGCCGAGCAGCACCTGATTCACGTCTTCCTGACTTTTGCCCGTGCCGTCGAAGTTCATGAGCCCGTGCCGCTGAATTTCGATGTAATAATCATCGCCGAACAGATCCAGCCACCACTTCAGCTTCTCCTCGGCTTCCTCTTCCGATTTAAACAGGATAGTTTGAGGAATCTCGGCCCCGATGCAGCAGCTGGTCGCAATCAGGCCTTCGTGGTACTGCTCCAGCAGCTCGCGGTCGATGCGCGGAAACTTGGAGTACACACCCTCAATGAAGCTCATCGAGCACAGCTTGCTCAGGTTATGGTAGCCGGCCTGGTCCTTGGCCAGCAGCAACTGATGATAACGCTTGTCCTTTTCACCCTTCTCCTTGCTGAAGGTTTTCTTGTGGCGGTCTTCGACCAGGTAAAACTCGCAGCCCACGATGGGCTTCACGTTGTACTTATTGGCCTCGGCTACGAAGTTGAAGGCGCCGAACATGTTGCCGTGGTCGGTGAGGGCTACGGCGGGCATGCCATCTTCCTGGGCCTTTTTCATGAGCTTCGCAATGCTGGCCTGCCCGTCGAGCAGGGAGTATTGGGTGTGGCAATGAAGGTGGGAAAACGTAGGCATGGCAAGTATTTTAAGCAGAGGAGTAATTAGTAAAGATACCCAAGCCCGGCCGGAGTTGGAAGTTAAAAGAGCCGTCTGGTTGATAATCAGTGACATAAAAATGCCCCCAACTCGCCCAGTGGCTGCCGCTGCGCGTATAGATTCTAACTAACCCGCCGTTATGCGTGTTGGCATAGCTAACTTGCTCCCGCGGAATGAAATTTCGTATTTGAACCGGATGCCTGACACCTATTAACAACTATGAAATCACTCCCCGCCGTCCTCACCGACCCGGTTTATCAAAAGCCTGCTGCCTACTCGTGGCTGGAAATGCAGCTGTTGAAGGTTTGCCAGGATGAGCGTGACTTGCCGTTTGCGCGGCTGCTTTTCAATATTACGCTCACCCTTATTCCGCTGGCAATTCTGCTCTACATCCCAGGTCTGCCTAACTGGATCTGGTGGTCGGCGGCAGTGCTGTACCATTTTCTGAACAACGTCACCTTCAAAGGCCCTTTCGGGTTGATGCTGCACTGCGTTTGCCATCGGCCGCTGTTCAAAAAAGAGCACGACTGGCTAAATATGTGCATTCCGTGGGTTATCGGGCCGTTATTTGGGCAAACGCCGGAAACGTATTATACCCACCACATGGGTATGCACCACGCCGAGAACAACATGCCCGAGGACACCAGCTCCACTATGAGCTACCAGCGCGACTCGCTGGGGGGCTTTTTGCAGTATCTGGGCGACTTTGTCACCGTTGGAATCTTCCGTTTGCTGTCTTACTTCGACCGCAAAAAGAAAAAGAAGTTCTACTTCAAGTCGGTTCGGGGCGAGGTGGCGTTTTTCGCTTGGTGCATTGGGCTGAGCTTCGTGAACTTCCCGGCTACGTTCGCGGTGTTTATCCTGCCCTTCATCATTTCACGGGTGGTAATGATGCTCGGCAACTGGACGCAGCATGCCTTCGTGAACCCCATTGATCCGGCCAACGCCTACCACAACAGCGTAACGTGCCTGAATACCAAGTACAACCATAAGTGCTGGAACGACGGCTACCACACCAGCCACCACGTGCGCCCCGCCCTGCACTGGACGGAGCACCCCAACCATTTCCTGAAAACGCTGCCCAAATACGTGCAGAATGATGCTATCGTGTTTGAAGGAATTCATTGGCTGCACCTCTTTGCCTGGCTCATGACCAAGCGCTACGACCTGATGGCCAAACACTTCGTAAACGTCGGCGACCGATACAAGAGCGACGAACAAGTTGTTGAAATGCTAAAATCCCGGACGGTGCGCTTCGTTGAGCCCGAGCTGGCTTACGCCAAGTAACCGCCGCTTCGTTTCGCGCTACATAGCGGAGATGACTAAGCACTTATTTAAAACAACAAAAAAGGACGGCGCTGCGCCGTCCTTTTTTGTTAAACTGGTTTCTGCAAAGACCTACTTTGTGGCGCGAATAGTCAGGACTTCGCCGGGCCGTACGTTGAAATCGGGCTTATTATTCCACTCCATAATCTGCTTGATCGTGACGCCGTACTTGCGCGAAATGGCGTACATCGACTCGCCGGCGGCTACGGTGTGGCGTATGGGGCCGGTGGTAGCAGCTGGTGCGGTCGTTGCTGCCTGGGCTGGCTTTGCTGGGGTCGTTGTTGGTCGGGGGGCTGCTGGGCTGGGCGTGGCTGGTGCAGCGGGTTTTAGTGCGGGTGCTGCCGCCGTGGGCACTACGCGCAGTGTTTGCCCCAGGCTCAAAGCAGCGTTGGGGGGCAAATTATTCCAGGTAGCCAGGTCGGCGGGGCGCAAACCGTAGCGCCGGGCTATGCTGTACAGCGACTCGCTTTTTTGCACAATATGCTGACCACTGGCAGGCACATCCAAAACCTCAGTGGTTTCGGTAATCACGGGGCTGGCCGGGGCTGGCCGGGGTGCAGGCGCAGTTGCGGCTGGGGTTGATTTGGTAGGCGCTGGTTTCGCAGGCGCTGGTTTAGCGGACGTGGGCAAATCGCGCAATACTACCTGACCAGGGTTTTTTACTACTGGCTCGGTGGTATCGGCTGCGGGCGTGCGCGTCGTGTCCTGAACCTGGCTGGGGGCAAATTTTGGCTGGCAGCCTGAACCGTGTCGGCGGTAGTAGCTTGTGCAGGAACGACTGGCTGAGACTTTACTCGGCTTGTATCGGGCGTGGCTGCTGTGGGGGGCAAATCTGCGGCTTCCTTGGTTACCGGCGCGGCTGCCGGGGTTGGCGTGGCATCCGCAATTACTACGCTATCTGCCTGTGGCTCTTCTAGAATGGTGGCCTGCTCAACGGGTTCTGTCGGGGCAGTCTCAGCAGGGGTTTTCGCTTTGGGCGTAAGAATGCGGCGGGGAGTAGCCGGCGCCGGTTGCGGCGTAGTTGCGGAGGCTGTGGCTGACCCACTTACCGGGCGCTCAAAAGCCGCCAAAGCCCTCGAATCCTGACTGTCCACGTACTCCACCGCTACTTCGCGCGGACGCGTAAACTGGAGCCAGAGCATGCGGCCGGGCCGTAGCTCCTCCGTGCGGCGCATCCGGTTTTTGGCCAGAATAGCCCGGGTACGCATGCCGTATTTCTGGCCAACAGTAGTCACGGTTTCGCCTGGCTGAGCCACGTGGTATTGCACCGACGACTTATCCCGCTTCTTCTGCACGAAATAAGGCTGGCCCACTACAATGTTGTCAAACGCATACAAATCGTTGTACTGCATGAAGCGCTTCATCTTCAGATTGGCCCGGCGCGCCAGGCTTTCCTTGGTATCACCGGGCAGGGCCACAATGGCGCGCAACCCATTGATACGCACAAAATCAGCATTTTCGGGGTCTATTTCGGGCTGGGAGAGAAGCTGGCCAGCGGTGGCCGTGCGCTGATTGGCGAGCAAAGCAGTGCGCTGCAACTCATCCGTGATGGGCACCAGCATGGTGTAGGCTTTGCCGGCCGGCACGGCGCTGCCGCGGGAAAGCCAATAATTGTGGCGGGCCAGGTCGGCAGGGTCGGCTTGCAGGGTTTGCGCTAACGCCTCAAGACGCTGGCCCGGCTGCACCGGAAACTCCTGTAGCAGCATGGGCGGCTGCGGATTTTGGCCTACGGCGGGCTCGTAGGCTACTTTGTGCGCCAGAAAGGTGAGAATGTAGGGGTGCGTTTTTTCGGAAATCTCCATCTCCGTCGCGCCTACATCGGTGGGCAGCGTGTAGGGCTTGGTGCCGGTCAGGCCGAGGTTGTAGCTGAGCAGCGTATTTAGCCAGTTGCGAAACGTGGCATTGTTGCGCTTAAAATAAGCCGCCGCGCCGCGCGAGGAAGCTACAATGTGCTTGCGCTCATCCACAGTGCCATCTACCTGCACGCCCAGCTCCGTCGCCGACTCGCGCTTGAACTGCCAGTAGCCCACCGCATCGTGAATAGATTGGGCTTCGCCCTGCAAACCGCTTTCCTGCAACGCCAGGTAGCGAAAATCCAGTGGGATTCCCTCGGCCTGAAACGTACGGTCAATCAGCGGAAAGTAGGCGTCGGCCAAATCGACGCGGGCCTGAAAGGAGGGCTGATGGCGGCGCAGGGCGTCCACTTTTTGCTGCACTGCCTGCTGGCCACCATTTGTCAGGCGAAGGCGCATGCCTCCAAAAGCTAGCTCGGACGGTACCGTTACGCTTTGAGCACCCGCCAGCAGGGGCAGCACCCACAAGAGCAGCAGAATTATTCTTTTGTTCATCAGATAAGTTGAGTACACGATCAGTAACGCTTGGCTACCGGGATTATCTTACAAAGAAGGCAAATCTGTTGCGAAAATATGTTTTAAGCGTCGCATACTTAGGCGAAACAAGCCGGCCACAAGGCGCAAAAAGCCCCCAACAGCTGCTGGCTGCTGGGGGCTTTTTTATAAGAGTAAGGCTAACGCGGCGAACCGGCGCCACCTGGGCCGCCACGATCCGGACGCTCACCAGCGCCACTTGGGCTGCCAGTGCCGCTGCGCAGATTGTACGTGAACATCACCATAAAATAGCGCTGCAAAATATCGGTGCGCGTATCCTCGATGTAGGCTTCCGTCACGTTGCGCTGAATGCTACGGTTCTGGCCCAGCATATCGAAGGCGTAGAGGCGGATTTCGCCGCGCTGCTTCTCGAATATCTTCTTGCCGATGCTGGCATTCCAGAGGGCATACTGCTGATTGAAGCCTGCGGCCAAGCCGCCGTTGTAGCGGTGCGTGAGGTCGGTTTGGAGGGTGAAGCCATTGCCCACAATCCAATTGAAGCGCAGTTGGCTGTTCTGGGTGAAATAATTGGTATTCAGCTGCGTACGGGCCGTGTTGCGGGCCCGGCTGAAGTTGGAGTTCGACGAAACCGTGAAGTCCAGCCGCTCGCTGATGTTGCTGCTCACTACCGCGCCCAAGCCCAGCGTGGGCGTTTGGGAGTAGTTGATCACATCGTTGATCAAGCCGGGCGTGCGGCTGTAGCCGGCCGTAGCGTTCAGGTTGAGGTTCGACTTAATAAAGCCCACCGGCATCCCGTAGCTAAGCACGCCGCGGAAATTGTACTGCTGTCCCAGGTTGATGGGCCGCGTTAATTGCCCCCAGCGGGCAGGCGCACCACGCCGCCGTTCAGCTCCAGCTCCGTGTCTTCGGTAGCAATGAAAGTGCTGTTGGTGATATAGTTATCCGTAAAATTGCCGAGCAGCAGCGCGAAGAAAGTAGTCGATTTGCCGGGCTGAGCAGCCGAGTAGCGGATATTGGCTGAGTGCTGGGTTTGCTGCTCTAGGGCCGGGTTGCCGGTGGTAAGCTGTAAGGGATTGGCGTTGTTAACTACTTCCTGCAGCTGCCCGATGGAGGGCGGCGGCGTACTAGAGCGATAAAAGAAGCGCAGATTTTTCTCTCGCGAGAAGTTGTAGCGCAACATGGCGTTGGGCAGGAAATTATAAAACGAGCGGTTGAGGCTGGTCGTCAGCGGGAACTCCTGGTCGCTGCGCAAGTCGGCCTTCTGACCCGATGCACCCACCATTACCTGCAAATCTTTGGTTTGGTGGCGGAAGCTGACGCCTAGGCCCTGCGTGAGGTATGTGTTGGTGAACACGTTGCTCAGCGCCGGGTTTAGCTCGGCGTACTCGCCCGTGTCATCCACGAAGTCGAAGGTGCGCTTGTCGGAGTCGTTAGGAGTATAAGCCAGCGTATAGTTGAATTGCAACTGGTCCTGCTTGCTCAGCGGCTCGGTGTACTCCAGGCGCGTGCCCAGGTTCCAGCCACTCTGATCCAGGGTTGAAAACTGATTGAGCGAATCGGTTTCGGACCGTGTTAGCAGGTTGTTGTCGCCCTGCTTCTGGTTATAATTGAGCGTAGCATTTGCCGACATCGTGCGCCCAGGCTTATGGAAGCGGTGACGATAGAGCAGGTCGTTGTTGGAGTTGAGGCCCGTAAGCGCGGAGCGATAGTCGCTGAGCACGTTGCTGCTGCTTATGTCATCGGCGGCCGTGAAGCCATCGAGGTTGCTGTTGCCGCGGTTTTGCTGCAACGACAGGCGCGGCCGGAAAAGAATGGAATTGGCCGAGTCGATCTTGTGCTCCAGGCGCAGATTGAAGCGGTGATTGATGTTACGACTCGTCGTTAGGGAGTTTTCTGAATACGTCTGGTTGGCGCCCACATCGGACAAGGCAAACTGACGGAACAGGTTGGTGTTGGCCCGGTTCTCCGACAGATTGAAAAAGTAACTGCCCGTGACCTGCGTTTTCTTGTTCCACACGTCGGAGTAGTTCAGGCCAATGGCATGCGTGGTGGAGATACCGCCGCTGGGGCTCACCAGAAAGTCGCCGGCGTTGTTGCCTCCACCTCCGGGCCCGCCGCCCGGACGACCACCGCCGCCAGGGCGTCCGCCACCGCCCCGGTTGCCGCCGCCGCCGGAGCTGCTGGCTACGCCCAGCAGGTCATCGGTGGCAAAGTTTTGCTCGTTGATATTGTTCGATTGGGCCACCACTGATAAGCGCCGGTCGCCCTCGAAGGAGTTGTAGTTGCCGCTCACGCGGTAGCGCTCCGGTCCGGCGCCGGCCACAAAGCGCCCAAACTGCCCGGTCTTGAACTCCGGCTTGGTTACGATGTTGATGGTTTTCTCGGTGTTGCCGTCGTTGAAACCCGAAAACTGCGACTGCTCGCTCTGCCGGTCCAGCACCTGAATCTTATCAATCATCTCAGCCGGAATGTTCTTCAGCACCGCGTCGGGGTCGTCGCCGAAAAAGGGCTTGCCGTCTACCAGAATGCGCTGCACATTCTCGCCCTGGGCCTGTACGCGGCCATCCTGCACGGTTACGCCGGGCATCTTGGTTACGAGGTCCTGGGCGTTGGCGTCGGGGTTGGTTTTGAACGCACGGGCGTTGAACTCGGCCGTGTCGCCTTTCTGCACAGCGGCAGCGGCGCGGCCCGTTACCTCTACTTCCCCAGCTTTATCTGACTGGAGCCCAGCAAAATTCCCCCCAATACCACCGGCGAGCCAGCTACTGTGACGGGCCGGCGCTGGGTTTGGTAGCTGACAAAGGAGATGGTGAGCAGATACCGCCCCGGCGCTACCTCCGTAAAGGAAAAATTGCCCCCCGGATCGGTGGCCACGCCTTGCTTGGCGGAGTCGGGGAGGTGGATAAGCAGCACGTTGGCGCCCGGCAGCCCCGACTGGTCGGCGGCATCCAGCACGCGGCCACTTACGGTTTGGTTTTGGGCGAAAACGTTGGTCGCGGTGAAGGTCAGCCAGAAGCCGAGCAGCAGGCGTAGCGCCTTTCTCATAATCGATAGATCAGGGGTAATGCGGGCGTAGACGCCCGGCAAGGAGGAAGGTTTAATCAGAAAGTAAAATGGCTATCATTTTTCCCGCCAAGCTGGGCACGTAAATCACGTTTAAAGTCACAAAAAAACCCCCGAAGCGACTCTGGGGGCTTTTTTGTGAAATTCTAAAAGAGATAAAAAAATCTGGTGAAAGCCATTCAGCTAATGAGACCAGTTATTGAGATCAGATTTTGCGAAGCAGCAGCAGCCCGTCGCGGAGGGGCAAAAACACGTTTTCAACCCGTGGATCGGCCTGTATCTTATCGTTGAAGGCCCGAACGGCATGGGTGTCTTTATCGGCGGGCTTTACGGAATAGGAGGGCAGCACTTTGTCGCCCCACAGCACGTTGTCGATCAGCAAAAAGCCCCCGCGCGCACCTGACCAATGACCAGCTCGAAGTAGGCGTCGTTGTTGATTTTGTCGGCATCGATAAACACCAGATCCCAGGTTTCGGTGAGCGTGGGCAGCACGGCGCGGGCATCACCAATGTGCAGATGAACGCGCTCGGTGAGGTCGGCGGCGGCCACGTAGCGCCGGATGCGGGTTTCCAGCTCCGGATTTTGCTCAATGGTGTGCAACTCGCCGTCGGGCGTGAGGCCTTCGGCCAGACAAAGCGCCGAATAGCCCGTGAACGTACCAATTTCAAGGATGCGCCGGGGCCGTACCATGTGGCTGATCATGCTCAGCAGCCGACCTTGATGGTGGCCCGACAGCATGCGCGGCGCCAGCACCTGCACGTGGGTTTCGCGGTTGAGGCGGCGCAGCACCTCCGACTCGGGCGTGGTATGGGCTTCGGCGTACTGGTGGCGTGCGTCGTCGGGGGTCACAGTTGGGGCTGCTTTTGGGCGAGTTCGTGGGCAATTTTGCGTTTCAGGGCGCGAGCGGCGCGGGCCTGCTTGGAAGGCTGAAAATAGCGTCGCATCAAAGTTGAGGTAATAAGCAGGGCTAAGCTAATGGCGCTGATGCCCGTCACGATTAAGTAAGTGAGCAAGCTGCGCGAATACGTGTCGTGGATCAGCATAAAGGTGAGCCAGAATATTGCCGTCAGCGCACCGGTGAACGTCCAGAACAAGCGCTGAATTTTGCTGGTAGCTTTTACCAGCCGTGGCTGCACCGGGAGTTTCCAGACAAACCAGGCCATAGCCAGCAAGCCGATTACGGAGAACACATATTGCAGCCATCGATAAAGCGTAAGTGGCCCTACTTGCTGATTCAGAAAGTCAATACCTACCGAAACGGGGCTATTGTTGTGCGTAAAGGCATCCCAGAAAATGTGCGACAGACTACCCGCTAAGATGCCCAGAATGAGCCGTCCGCTCCAAAGATTACGCAAGGGCCAAGGCTCCTCGGATAGCTGACCCAGCCGCGCCCGCAACAGCAACGGCAGGCTGCGGACCAACGGACGTTTCACCACCCCATGAAACAAGCCGGCAATCAGTAGCCCCATCGGCAAATCGAACCAGAATAGGCCCACCCACGTGTGGCCATAATAACCGAAAGGCTTAAGGCGCAGAAAGTACTCGAAATCGGGGGCCATACTGCCCAATACCAACCCCGTTATCGACAGCCACCGACGGGTTCGGAAAAGCAGGGGCAATACTATAGCCGGATGCGAAAGGGTAAAGGGCATTATGAAAAGTTAGTACCTGAAGGAAAGCACAACCATGTAGCGTACTTAAATATGGGCTGATGAGTTAGGAAGAACGGGGGTTGATGACAGCTTCTCCAGCTTAAATCGCCAGATGCTGAAACCTGATTTCCCCGTTTCCTGCCAGTGCGCCGTGATGCGGTACAACCCATCGTAACGGTAGAAAAAAAGCCCCCCAGCACTCTGCATACGGCGTACCACTCGCACAGGCTGACCGGTAGTCTGGCTGCGCGCCAGCTCTAGGTTGGCGCCCGTCAGGGTTTGATCGGCCACTTGCCGGCCCGATGAGCTGCTGCGCCCGCCCTGGCCCGTGTAGAGGATAACGTCACCCAGGTCTACGTCGTCCTCGTACCCTTCGGCTAATACAATCGACTCGGCGCCTAAGCCGCTCCGTGCTCCGATGCCGGCACGGGTAGGCCGGTGTACACCGGAAGCACTCAGCTCCAGCCGGTTCAGAAACTCGTATCCTTCCTGAAAACCGGCAATTGCTCCAAACGTGGCAGGCTGCTTGGCCATCGTGGCGCTTTACTCCGGCACGTACTGCAACACGCTCAGATTGTCTTCGCGCAGCACGTCGTTGGCCAACTCGCTCAGCTCCGAAGCCGTGATAGCGCGGATACGGTCAAAAATCTCGGTGAGCGGCTCCACGCGGCCAATGTCGAGGGTGCTTTTGCCCAGAAGCTGCATCAAGCCGCTGTTGCTTTCTTCTGACATGGCCAGCTGGCCCATAAGCTGCTCTTTGGCCGTGTGCAGCTGCAAGGAACCAAGCGGCTTTTCACGCAGGGTTTTCAGCTCTTTCTGCACCAGCGCTATGGTACGCTTCACTTGCTTTTTCTCCGTACCGAAATAAATGCCAAACATACCCGTGTCGGTGTAGGGCGAATAGGTAGCGTCGATGGTGTACACGAGGCCGTATTTTTCGCGCACTCCCAGATTCAAGCGCGAGTTCATGCCCGGACCGCCCAAAATGTTGGTGAGCATGAAAAACGGAATGCGGCGTGGGTCTTCAATGGCGTACGCCGGGCCCCCGATCAGGCAGTGGGCCTGGGTTATGGGCCTACGCTCCAGTTGCTCCACCCGCTGATACGAGGAAAACGGCGTGCGCGGCCGTGGGCCCAGGCGAGCAGGCAGCGGCGCCAGGTATTTCTCGGCCAGGCGCTTCACTTCCGTAAACGGCAGATTACTTACGGAGCTAAACACCAGCCGATCAGTGCGGATATTATCGATCAGAAACTGGCGGAAGTCCTGCTGCTGAAAGCCCGAAACGCTCTGGCGGGTGCCTAGAATATTGTGGCCTAGGGCATGATTGCCAAAGATAACGGCATCGAAGTCGTCGATGATGGCGTCCTCGGGGGCGTCGTGGTACATGGCCATTTCCTCCAGTATCACGCCGCGCTCCTTTTCAATCTCGCGCTCCGGGAATATGGAGTGAAAGGTGAGGTCGGTGAGCAGCTCGAAGGCGCGCTCGAAGTGCGTGCTGAGCAGCGAGGCGTAAAAGCAGATTTTTTCCTTGGTAGTATACGCGTTCAATTCGCCCCCCACGGTTTCGAGGCGGTTGAGAATATGGAAAGAGCGGCGCTTTTCGGTGCCTTTGAACGCCATGTGCTCCCAGAAGTGAGCCAGCCCTAGCTGGTGCAAATCCTCATCACGCGAGCCAATATCGAGCAGGAAGCCGCAGTGCGCGATTTTGGTGTGCAGTACTTGTTTGTGCAGCACGCGGATGCCGTTCGGCAATTCGTGCAAATCGTAATCGGCCATTTAATACGGGCTTGGAGTCTTGTCTTGGAAACAGCAGAGGGCAAAATGGCTGAACGCGGCCACAAATTTGCCCCCCAACTAGTAATAACCAGCTACGGGCTCGACTGGTTTCCTTCTATTTTCTGGAATGATTGGAAGGGGCACAAAGGTACAAAAAAGCCCCCCGCAACGAAGTTCATTCGCCTTAGTGCTGAGCGGCCGCCCACGCCTCGGCCTCCGTCAGTGCCTCAATGAGCTGCTGCGTTTGGATGCCACGGGCGCAGTAAAAATGACCCAGGGGGCATTTTTTGTAGCCATGCAGGCCGCAGGGCTGGCAATCTAGCTCTTCCTCAATCTGGACCACCCGCGAAAACGGGCTCAGGGGCCCAAAGCCAAAAAACGGGACGGTAGAGCAAAAGACGGCGCACGTAGGCGCGCCCATCGCGGAGCACAGGTGCAGAGGCGCAGAGTCGTTCACGTAATTAAGTACCGCCCCGCGCATCAGCGCCGCCGACGCCAGCAGGGGAAGCTGACCCGCCAGGTTCACGACGCTGTCTCGTCCGCTTTCCTGGCGCAGGCGCTCACACACGGCGCTGTCGGAGGTTGCGCCCAGCAGATACACACTATAATGAGGCGGTAAGGCCCGGAGCAGCTTCAGCCATTGCTCCTCCGGAAACTGCTTGGTGAACCACACTGACGTAGGCGCAATGCACACGTACGGCCCCCGGCTTATATACGGAGCCACGGTGGCCTCATCGGCGGGCGTGGGGAAAAGGCGGGGCGGCGTAAGCGGGGCTTCGGACTCGGGGTAAAGCAAGTGAAGGTTGCGCGTTACCTCATGAATTCCCTGACCCATGAGGTGGGGCGTAACCTGCGTAAAGGCAAACGAAAGCGGATTTTTATCGAAGCCGATGCGCTTGGGTGCGCCCGAGAATGCGGTAAGAAAGCCCGTGGAGGCAAAGCGCTGCAACGTGATAACCCGCTCGTAGTCGCCGGCCCGGATGGTGCGCAGCAAGCGCCACAGGTCGCGGTACTTATGGTTTTTCTTGTCCCAGATGAGCACGTCGCGCACGTGCGGGTGCTGTTCTATGAGGCCCTCGTTGCCCTTACGGACCAAAAAATCGACGGGCGTATTCGGCTCAGTCTGGCGCAGTCTTTCCAGTAAGGCTGTGGCCAGAATAACATCGCCAATGAAAGCGGTTTGGATGAGCAGAATGGCGCGGCGCGGGTGCGACTTGGGCGGCATTAGAAGCGAAAAGCGGATAGAGCGGGGGCGAAAATACCCAAGCTGCCATAGGATACAAGCTTATGGCAAGCTCAAAGAGATCATAAGGTTGATTTTAGGAGCATAACACTAAATAGCCTACATAAAGTGCAGCCACCAGGCTATGGCAGAAAGTAGCGCGAAGCTTCTGCTTCGCGGGTCGTTTGGATCATGACGGGCCGGAGTATCCAAACAACTATTGTTCGACGGTGCACGAAACGGAAGCCTCGCGCTACCTGCATTCCCCTAACTTGCAACCGCGCCCCGGCGCCTCTTCCCATTCCCTTAAACCTAGCCCGTCCTATGCGTTACGGACCTCTTGATCCCCAGCTTTTTATTGAAAATCGCCGCAATTTCGTTCAACAGCTGCTGCCGGCGTCAATGGCCATTTTTCACGCCAACGACACCATGCCCACCAATGCAGACGGCACAATGGCTTTTCGGCAAAATAATGACCTGTTCTACCTTTCCGGCGTCGATCAGGAGGAGAGCATCCTGCTGCTGTTTCCTGATGCCAAGCTGCCGCAATACCGCGAAATACTGTTTTTGAAGGAAACCAGCGAGCATATCCTCATCTGGGAAGGCTACAAGCTGACCAAAGATGAGGCCCGCGCCAACTCCGGTGTCCGCACCATTCTGTGGCTCGACAGCTTCCAGCAGGTGCTGCACGCTCTGATGAATGAGGCGGAGAATGTGTACCTGAATACCAATGAGCACATCCGGGCGGTGGTAGAAGTGGAAACCCGCGATGCTCGCTTTATTAAGGAGATAAAAACCAAATATCCGCTGCATCAATACCGCCGCGCCGCGCCACTGCTGCACCATCTGCGGGCCATCAAGAGCCAGGAGGAAATACGGCTGATGCGCGAGGCGGCCAATATCACGGAGAAGGCGTTTCGTCGATTGCTGGGCTTTGTGAAGCCGGGCGTGTGGGAATACGAGATTGAGGCCGAAATTCTGCACGAGTTTGTGCGCAACCGCTCGCGCGGCCCGGCTTACGGCAGCATCATCGCTTCGGGCGCCAGCGCCTGCATTCTGCACTACGTCAGCAACGACCGCCAGTGTCAGGACGGCGACGTGCTGCTGCTCGACTTCGGGGCCGAATACGGCAACTACGCCGCCGACCTGTCGCGCAGCATTCCTGTGAATGGCACCTTCACCAAGCGCCAGCGTGATGTGTACGAGGCCGTGCTGTCCGTCATGAAGTTTGCTACCTCAAACCTGGTAGCCGGCAATAACATTGAAGACTACCACGCGGCCGTGGGCAAGCACATGGAGCAGGAGCTGATTAAGCTGGATCTGCTCAATGAGGCCGATGTTCGAAACCAAGATCCGGCCGCGCCGCTCTACAAGAAATACTTTATGCACGGCACCTCGCACTACCTCGGGCTCGATGTGCATGACGTGGGGGGCAAATACCGCACGTTTGAGCCGGGCATGGTGTACACCTGCGAGCCGGGTATCTACATTCGGGAGGAAGGACTGGGTATTCGGCTGGAGAATGATATTCTGATTACCCGCAGCCAGCCCGAAGATTTAATGGCTTCTATTCCGCTGGAAGTTGCCGACATCGAGCACCTCATGGGCAAGTAAGAAGATGAGCAGGCGAAGTAAGGCTCAACAGTAAGCCTGAAAAAGGGGCGTTTCGTGAAGGAACGCCCCTTTTTTGTGAGCGCTCCAACGGGTAAAACCAGTTTTTTTGAAAATTAAAAAAGATAAATATTCCTTTGCTATCGCATAGGCAAGCCTGAAAATCAGGCGGAAACGCTGTTTTGGTAGAAATAAGTTCAGAAAAATGCCCCCCATTTGAGGTCGCAACAACAACCTTATTCGTAATGGAAAGTATAGGCAGTCAGTTAAGGCTCTCATTCAACCCGGAATAAGCTGCTAAAACCAAAGAAAATGTTTTCACCTAACCTGTATGCTATGAGACACCTTCTAGCAAAATCTGCGGTCTTGGGATTAGCGCTGGTAGCAGCGGCCCCCGAGGGTCACGCTCAAAGCGCGGACCGCAAGACCGGCATTAGCCTTTACGGCAGCACCCTGCAATACCACGGCGACCTGGGCTCGGAGTGGTTCAAGTCCGACAAGATCGAAGGCGGCGGAGGCATCACGCTCTCGCGTTACCTGACGCCGGGCCTGGACATCGGCCTGTCGGCCAACTACGGGGACATGAAGTTCTCGACCAAGACGCTCAAGCCCATTGAGGATTTGGCCCCCGCTATCCGCCGCTTCGACGCCAACGTGACCACGATTGGGGTGCCCATCAAGTTCAAGCTCAACAACGGCTGGGCCCTGAAAGAGGACGCCATCTTTGCTCCTTACCTGAGCTTAGCGCCGGGTTTGATGATTGCCTCCTCGGATAAGTTCATCAACACGGGCACCGGGGGCGAAACCTTCCAAGGCAACAAAGACCACTACGCGGCGTATTTGCACGGCGCGGCCGGTATCGCCCTAAACTTCTCCCCCTCCTTCGGCATCTTCGTGCAGACGGGCCAGATCTACGGCCTGACCAACACGATTGACAACGTGGATAAAGGCGATCTGAATGACCGCTACCTCCAGCACTCAGCCGGTATCACTTACAACTTTGGCAAGCCCAAGGATGAGGATATGGACGGTGTGCCAGACCGCAAAGACAAGTGCCCCGCCACTCCAGCCGGCGTAGCCGTGGACGAAGCTGGTTGCCCATTAGATGGTGACGGCGACGGTGTACCGGATTACCAGGACAAGTGCCCCACCGAGAAAGGCTTGGCTAACCTAGAAGGTTGCCCAGACCGTGATAACGACGGTGTACGTGACTCAGAAGATGAGTGCCCAGACCAAGCTGGTACGGCTGCACTCCGTGGTTGCCCTGACGCTGATGGCGACGGTGTAGCTGATAAGAATGACACTTGCCCAGACACCCCTGCCGGTACTCAAGTTGATGCTACAGGCTGCCCTGTAAACCTCGACCAAGACGGTGACGGTATCCCAGACAACGTTGATAAGTGCCCTGGCACGCCAACCGGCGCTACGGTAGACTCTACTGGCTGCCGCGTAATTGACCCTGCTTTGATGCAGAAAGTACGTCCAGTACAGTTCGAAACCAACAGCACGGTGATTCGTCGCCAGTCGTATGGCACGCTTGACAACATGATCAAGATTCTGGAGCAATACCCCGAGTATAGCCTCCGCATTGCTGGTCACGCTGACAGCCGCGGTACGAATGAGTACAATCAAGGTCTGTCGGAGCGTCGTGCAGCCTCGGCCAAGCGCTACTTCACTGGCAAGACAGTTGATCCGAACCGTATCACTACGGTAGGCTTCGGCGAAGATCAGCCCGCTGCACCGAACACTTCGGCTGCCGGCATGGCTAAGAACCGCCGTGTAGAGTTCACCTTCGAGTTCTACATCCCAAGCCAGCCTCAGCCTTAATCGCTGACCTGCTTTAGCCCAAAAAGCGGCGGACCCACAGGTCCGCCGCTTTTTTTGTCGTGGCTGCTGGCATGTAGTATGCATATCTGTAAAAAAGCCCCCAGGATGTTCTGGGGGGCTTTTTGTTTTTTTTAAATACTGATCAACAACACAATGAGTTTGTGGCAGCCAGCCTCGGTAACTAGTAACTAGCGGGTTATAGCTTTCGTGTCTCTGAGGCGTAGCTTAGGCTTTCATCGCAATAAGCTGATTTGCAAACCGGGTTGCTTCAGGACTTAAAGAATCTATTAAAGCTGACTACCATAGCTTTTACACTCTTAGATATAGCAGCTTTGCGAACGGGATAGAGACGCGTAGTGGCTGTGCCCCGTTCACACAATATTATAGCCAAAAAAGCCCCCCAGAATTCTCTGGGGGCTTTTTTGGCAATGAATAAATACGGTTTCTACTGGGTTAGTTCACCAACGGCGCCGGGCAGAAACTTTATCAGCTCATCAACCTGAGAACGGGTGAAATTGCCGGATACGGCTATCAAAGCAAAGGATTCGGGCACGGCTTCTACGTTGCCGGTAGCCACGAGCTCCGGTACCCGGTCGCCTTGCTGGCGGATGGCGTAGCGCGTAATAGTCGTGCTGGCCGAATCGGCGGATACGGGAATGGACGTGTATCGCTCGCTGGCCAGCAGGCCGTCTACTTCCTTATTGAGGCCATCCGCCACCAGGCGCTGGGCCCGATCGGTGGTAGGGGTGAAGGTGAGCATTTTAATCTCGCGTACCGAGGTCAGCGCCTGCGCTAGCTCATTATTGCCCCCCAGCTTGCCCAGGCGTGCCAGCAGCAGCCGGGTGGTAAAGCCAGCCGATAAGGTGGTTGCCTTGAAGCCGGAGCGGTTCTCGTATTTGCGAAAAAACTCAGCAACCGTACGGGCTGGGGTTTCGGGGCCGCTTGTGCGGCAGCTTACCGTGAGAACAAGGCCCATTACGGCGACGAGCGAAAGCAGACGTAGTTTGGTATACATAGGGAGGGAGCAAAGGTGGTTTGGCTCCCATACGTAGCTTGGCGGCAGCCCGTTCGAACGGAGGCTCTAATCGAAGGAAACAGTGTTCAGAAAAAAAACGTCGCGGCCCGCGCCCCGGTGAGCGCGCACGTATTGATAGCCGAATGCCAAGAACCGGCTGCCGTACCACGCTTGCATGCCCTCGTAGTTGGTGCTGCTCAGCTTCTCCTTAACCTCCGGGTTAGCAGGCTGCAAAGGCACCACCAGATCATTGGGTGTTGGTAAGCTGCGGTCAATGATTTTGTAGTGGATATTTTCCTCTTCCAGATAGGTCATCACGAGGCGCTGGCCATCGGGCATGGGCCGCAGCCGCACTGTTTCTTCCAACTCATACGATTCCACATCTTTCAGGACGAAAGTGTTGTCCCAGAGTAGGTTGCCACGCCGATCGAAGCCGCACACAATGGCGTGGGTGGTGTGGTATCCGTCGAACTGCCGGTACCGGGTGCCTACCATGCCGGGGCCGTAACTGTCGCTGCGGTAGCGCGGATAATACACCTCCGCCACCAGCACGTAGCCGTTTTGGAAAGGCATTAAGTCGTGCACGAGCAGGCGGTAGCGCAGCGGCAGCTCCCGGTTGGCCGCGCGCCGCTCCTGACTGCGCTGCCGAATACGGGCGGCCCTAGCTGGCTTCAGGTAATCGAAAAAGTGCTTCAGACGCGTAAAATCATAGAAACGCAGGGAGTGCCGGACGCCCGTGGGGGTGGTACCCGCCGTCAGATCAGCCGAAAAAATGCCCTGAGAATAGCGCGGGTCGCGGAGGGTGTAGGTGCCGGCCAACATACGGTCGGAGCTGTCGCCGAGGCTGACTTGCGCCGTTATCAGGCTGCGCTCACTCTCGGTCTGAACAAACTCCGAATTAATCAATTCGCCATCGGCGGAAAGCTGCTTTAGCTGCAAGCGCGATTTCACCCCGTTCGACTGCCGCATAATTACCTCGGCGCGCTTAGTTGCGGAGTCGGTGAGAAAGGTGAGTTCCGTGGAAAGCGGCTCGTACACCGACGGCAGCAATTGGTGCTTGCCGGTTTTCATATCCAGCTTCACTACCGTCATGTGCTGATCCAGGAGCACCGTCACGAACAGATTGCCTGCCAGTACTTTCTGGTCCAGCACATCGCGCGTCACCTCCGTATCGAACTTAACCAAAGCCACGTCGCCGGTGCGACCATCGAGGCCCGCTACCAGCAAGCGCTCCGGGGCGTAGCGCGACTGAAACAGCGCGTACACCGCCGTGGCCTCGGCACTCATCAGCTTGAACTCGTACTCGATCGGAATCTCCACATTCCGCGTGCCCAGATCCTTGAGCTGGTGGTCATATTTGTGGAAGGTGTAGCTAGTGCGTGAGCCAATAAAAACGTCCTTCTCCACCAGCATCACCACGCTGCTGTCCTCGGGGATGGCCAGCACGTGCACATCCGTATCATATTGAGTGAAAGGCAACTCCAGGCGGGCGGGCTGGGCGGGAACGATGGACGTCTCGGGCTCCTGGGCGGCTACTGGCTGCCATGCTACCACCAGCGCCATCATTCCGAGCCACCCGACTATTATATTTTTCATAGCTGACATGCGCCCTATTCGCTGTGACGCTTAGTAAGATACGACGAAGACGGCGTAAAGTCATGTGGTGCAGCTTGTTGTTGGGGGGCTTTTTATGCCTGATTCAGCCGCCAGCAAACAGGCCACGCCAAAAAAAGCCCTCCAGCCCATAATTAAGCGAAAAAGCCTGTTCTACGGACAGTAGACAGGCTTTTCAAAGTATCTGCGTTTCGGGGCTTAGCTGCCCAGCTCCAGCACTACATCAAACTCCTCACTGCGCAACGGCATCACGGACAGACGCGACTGCCGCAGCAGTCCAATCTGACTGAGGCGCGCGTCGAGCTTAATGGCCGCCAGGGATACGGGGCGGGGGAGGGGCTGGTGCGGACGCAACGCAACGGCTACCCAGCCGCTTTCGGGTGGCGCGGTGGCATCGGGAGCGGCAGGCGCGGCTACCTCGGCCAGCCCGACCACGGTTTTATCGGTTACGCTGTGGTAGAACAGCACGAGGTCGCCGGGCTGCATTTGTTGGAGGTAGTTGCGGGCCTGGAAGTTGCGGACGCCAGTCCAGTGGGTGTGCCCATCGCGCACAAAGTCAGCCCAAGAGTAGGCTGCGGGTTCGGATTTAACAAGCCAGTAATTCACTTCAAAAAATAAGTCAGCCGGAAATTCAGAAAAAACTACACGCTAAAAAGCCCGGCAAAAGACGGCCTAAATTTCTCTAGATTCGCTTTTGCCGGGCTTTTTTGCCCCCAACAGTCGTAGGAAAGTGCTTAGCGCAGGCGCAACACAACCAGCTTGTCGTTCTCCACGCGCAGCACGCGCAACCGGAATGGAGGGCGCAGCTCCGTGTTTTCTAGCGTCATCGTCAGGATATCCTGGTTTTCCTCCATTGGCTCCCAGCGACCAATATGCGCCTCCGGAGCATCAGCGGGGCCGAAGGTGTAAAACGTAAACTGCCCATCCTTATCGAAGCGCAACCCATCCAGATAAACCGGACCGTAGCGCGGCACGCTGGGGGCATTATGTAGCCCTGGGGCCGATAAATAACGGTATCGCCGGGGCGGGCTTCGTGCGAGTTGTACCAGGAGCGGCCGTAGAGCGGCCCCGTCGGTCCCTCCGGATTCAGCCTCATCAGATCGCCTACGTTTTCGGTACAGGCCACCAATACCAGCGCTACAAAAGCGGTCAGGAGCGAAAGGATAGAAATGCGCATAATTGAATATATAATAGAACAGTACCAGGAGCCGCAGACGAAACGAAAGGTTGCAAGGCTATTGCGGCAAACGACGAATTTTAAATAAATCCTTTTCCAGCGATACAATTTCGAGCCTGTAGCCTGCCTCCTCCGGATTATCGAAAGTGATGCGAAGTACTGACTCACCTTCGGCTTTCCACTGGCCTTTATGACCTTCAAGCCCGTCCGTAGGAGCAATGTCGTATTGTGTAAAAAGGCCATTGTGCTCGAAGTTGAACCCGGTACGGCCCGCGAAGGGGCAAACGAATACGTATTAGGCCGGTACACTTCTATATCCTCCACATCCTCCTCGTGCGCGTGCAGCCAAGTACCTTCGAGCAGAAGCAGCTGCGGCGACTTGCGTGGGTCGGGTTTACACGTCACGGCTAGCAGCAGCACGCTCAGGCAGCAAAGCAGAGAAAACAGGCGCATAGCAACAGCGTAAGAGTGAGGAATGAGCGAGTAAATTAAAGGCTTTCATTTTACCATCAATAGTTGTACCCGAAAAGCCTATTGGCCTTTATTCCCCCGTATTATTTAAAACATAATATTTCCCAACCCTGTACCTTTACTTTCCTTCTCCATCCCCGCTGGGGGGCAAATTCTGCTTCTGTTTTGGACAATCGCGCCCTGATTCGCGCCTTCCGCCTAGCGGCCTCGCTGCTGGAAGTGCACGACGAAAATTCGTTTAAAATCCGGGCCTATGAAGGCACCGCTGCTGCCCTCGAACGCCTCGAGTTTTCGGTGGCCGAAGTAGAGCGTACCGGCCTGCCCGACCGCACGGGCCTGAGCAAAACCGCCGCCGCCCGCGTGGCCGAAATGCTGGATACCGGCACTTTTGAAGAGCTCACGCGCCTGCTGAGCATCACGCCGCCCGGTGTGGTTGAGATGCTGAATATCAAAGGCATCGGCCCCAAAAAGATTCGGGCGCTGTGGCGCGAGCTGGGCGTAGAAAGCCCAGACGCCCTGCGTGCCGCCGCCGAGCGCGACGAGGTAAGTAAGCTCAAAGGATTCGGCAAAAAAACCCAGGACGCCATTCTGCAAGCCCTCGAATTCAACGACCAAAGTCGGGGCAAGCTGCTGTATCCGCAGGCCGAAGAGCTAGCCGATGAACTGATTGCTCTTTTGCAGGAGGCATTATTTACGGAGTCTGTGGCCGTGGCGGGGGAGGTGCGCCGCCGCCTGGAAGTAGTGGAAAACGTGGTGCTGGTAGCGGCCACCACTCAGCCCGAGAAAGCCCACAAGCTGCTGAACTCCCTCGATGGCCTTACCGCCGACCCCGCGCGTTCGGGGCCGTTTGCGTGGCGTGGCACGGCTACGGCATCCGGCGTAAAAGTGGAAGTGCTGCTGGTAGCCAAGGATGATTTTACAAATCAGCTTTTTCTGCTGACTGGCGCCGAAGCCCATTTGTCGGAGATATTTGCCCCCCAGGCCGCGCATGGCCAGCCGGCTACGTTGCGGCAGCTGCTAAAAAAGGAGCGCTTCTACCAGGAAACGGCTATTTATGAAAAAGCTGGCCTCCAATACGTAGAGCCTGAGTTGCGGGAAGGCCTCGGTGAACTGACATTAGCCAAAGAGCATAAGCTGCCTAAGCTGCTGGAAGATGCCGACCTGCGTGGGAGCGTGCACAACCACAGCAACTACTCCGACGGGGCGCACACGCTGCGCCAAATGGCGGAGTTTCTGCGGGATGAAGGCTACGAGTATTTGGGCATCTGTGACCACTCGCAGGCTGCACACTATGCCAACGGCCTCAGCCCGGAGCGGGTGCGCCAGCAGCACCGCGAAATAGACGAGTTGAACAAAGAGCTTGCGCCCTTCCGCATTTTTAAGGGCATTGAAAGCGACATTCTCGGCGATGGTGCCCTGGATTACCAACCCTCGGTGCTGGCGTCGTTTGACTTTGTGGTGGCGTCGGTGCATAGCAACCTCAAAATGGACGAAGCCCGCGCTACCACACGCATGCTTCGGGCCATTGAGAACCCGTATTGTACGATGCTGGGCCACCCGACCGGGCGTCTGCTGCTGCGCCGCGAAGGCTACCCGATTGACTATAAAGCCGTTATCGATGCCTGTGCCCGGCACCAGGTTATCATTGAGATAAACGCCAATCCGTGGCGGCTTGACCTTGACTGGCGCTGGGTGCGCTACGCCCTTGATCAAGGCGTGAAGCTGAGCATCAACCCCGATGCGCACCATACCAAGGGCTACGCGGATATGCGCTACGGCGTATTTATGGGGCGCAAAGGCGGCCTGACAAAGGAAATGACGTTTAATGCCATGTCTAGGGAGGAAGTAGCCACGTACTTTGCAGAGCGAAAAGCCAAGATTAAGCCGGCCGAAGAGTTTAAAACGACCTTGTTTTAACGGGGGCGCGGGCTGCCGTTAAATAGCTTATGAAGATTCTCGTTCTGCGCTTTTCCTCCATCGGCGACATTGTGCTGACAACACCCGTGGTGCGGGCGCTAAAACAGCAGTTGGCGGGTGCGCAGGTGCATTTTTGTACCAAGCCGTCCTACCGCAGTATCATCGAGCCGAATCCGTACGTGGATAAGGCGCATTATCTTACTGGTTCGCTCACGGAGCTGGTAAACGAGCTGAAAGCCGAGCGTTTCGACTACATCATCGACCTGCACAATAACCTGCGCACCCGCCTGCTGAAGCTGCGTTTGGGAGTGCCCGCTTCGAGCTTCGATAAGCTGAATGTGCGTAAGTGGCTGCTGGTGAACCTGAAGATCAATACCATGCCCCAGCTGCACATCGTGGACCGCTACCTGGCTGCGGCCTCGCCTCTGGGGGTGCGCAATGATGGTCAGGGGCTGGATTATTTTATTCCGGCTAAGGATGAGGTAAACCTAAATATGCTCCCGGCGGGCTTTCAGCGGGGTTACGTGGCCTTTGCTATCGGGGCGCAGCATGCTACCAAGCGCCTGCCCGTGGACCGCATTATCGAGTTGTGCGGATTGCTGCGCCGGCCGGTGGTGCTGCTTGGTGGCCCCGAGGACGAAACGACGGGCCATGTGGTGGGGCTGGCGTTTGCCAAGCAAGCTGCTGTCTCGCCACCGCTTGCGCGCAAAGTCCCCGACAGCCCTTATTACTTTCCGTCCGAACCGAGTACTGTTACTGCTCCAACAACCATTATTTATAATGCCTGCGGGCACTATTCGCTCAATCAATCGGCCTCGCTGGTAAAACAAGCTCAGCTCGTAGTAAGCCACGATACGGGCCTGATGCACATTGCGGCGGCCTTTAAAAAGGAGATCTTCAGCGTGTGGGGAAATACGGTGCCGGAGTTTGGTATGTATCCTTACCGCACCGAATTCCGCATTCTGGAAAGGCCGGGGCTTTCGTGTCGGCCGTGCTCCAAGATTGGCTACGAAAAATGCCCCCTGGGTCACTTCAAGTGTATGCGCGAAATTCAATTCGATCTGGATTTGCCCCCACCCACGATGGCCGCTGATAGTCGCCTGCCCGCCCGCACCTAGATTGTGTCGCGCCCTGTTTATCCTTTAAAAAGCCCGCTGAGAGGCAAATATTAAGACGGAATAAAAAAAGAAGGCCATATACGAATATGTTGTTTTAAAAGTTGCAAATAAATTGTTGCTTTGTCGATAAAACCATATTCTAACCCTTCCTTCTTTTACTCAATTTATGCGTCTTTTTACATTTGGGGCTCGCGCCCTCACCTTGGTTATGCTGTTCTTATGCACGGCTTGCGGACCTAACATTTATCTGGCTAATGACTTTCGTGCTTATGCCCCAAAACACAAAACGGTAGCCATTCTGCCCGCTGCCGTAACAATGCAGCTACGGCCTAATCAGGCGCGCCACACGACGCCGGAGCAGCATAGCGAGCTGGAGTATAAAAGCGGCATCGACTTTCAGGAAAAAATCTATGCCTGGCTGTTGCGCCGCAGCCAGCAGCGCGGCTATACCGTCGAGTTTCAGGATGTGACGCAGACAAACGCGAAGCTGCGCGAGTTGCAGATTCCATATAGCGAGCTGCGCACGCATTCGGCCCAGGAGTTAGCTGCAGCACTAGGTGTAGATGCTGTATTGACCACCAGCGTACGCACCACCAAGCCCATGAGCGACGGCGCTGCCTTGGCCGTGGGCGTGTTGGTGGGCGCTTGGGGCGCTACCAACCAGGCCAATATAACCGTCAATATTCACGAGTCGGATGCCGGTAAGCTGCTGTGGAAGTACGACTACGTAGCCGCTGGCTCGGTGGGAAGCTCGACGGAAGGCATGGTGAACATGCTGATGCGCAATGCTTCAAAGAAGTTTCCTTACACGCCTAAATCCTAAGGTGTAGCATATCCGACCTTCGTGTCGGGACCAGGAGGGCTGTTTCTGCTAATGGGCGGGAGCAGCCCTCCATGTTTATAGAACTTTATCGTAGCGGGATAAATGAGGGAGAAAAAGAGTAAATTATAGCTTTCCTATCTATTCCTGATACTATGGCTGATGCTTCTGTTAAGTCCGTTCTTGTGAAAGTTGGTTCTGATGCCCTGTTAGCTGATGTGCAGGCCGGACGCCATACGTTTGTGCTGGATGAGCCCGAAGGGGTAGGTGGCGAAGACCGAGGACCAACGCCCTACGATATGCTGCTCGCGGCGCTGGGCGCCTGCACCGCCATCACCCTGCGCCTCTACGCCGACCAGAAAAAATGGCCCCTGGAAGCAATAGAAGTGCGCTTGCGCCATCAGCGGGTACATCGCACCGACTGTGATAAGTGTGAGCAGGAAGGCCAGATGCTGGAGGAAGTAGAGAAAGAACTGCGGCTGGTGGGGCCGCTCACGCCGGAGCAGCGCCAACGCTTGGAAATAATTTCGCAGAAGTGCCCTGTGCAGAAAACCCTGATGAGTGGCTTGCGCATCAGAACTCAGCTGGTGCCCGAAAGCAACTGATTCTCCTAAAACCTCTTATATGGAAGCTAAACCGCCTTGCAGTCACCTTGGTAGCTTAACGGAGATTATCGAGGATAAGCAGTATATCTGCCCTGAATGCGTAGCCCTGGGCGACCAGTGGGTGCACCTGCGCGTATGCCAGACCTGCGGGCACGTGGGCTGCTGCGACAACTCCAAAAATAAGCACGCCACCCGTCACTTTCACACCACCCATCACCCCGTTATTACCTCCGCCGAGCCCGGTGAGCGGTGGGCCTGGTGCTACATTGATAGTGCATTTGCTGAGTATTAAGCCATGATCTGAGGCAAGGGGTAAACGCGTATTCGGCCAATCCCTACAGCAAAAAAGCCCCCAGAAGCAGTCTGGGGGCTTTTTTGCGCTGATGACAAAATTAATTCGTGATCTTATCGAAGCCGCAGTAGCTGTGAAGTGCTTTTGGCAGGTTGATGCCGTCCTCCGTTTGGTTGTTTTCCAGCAAGGCGGCTACAATACGAGGCAACGCCAGGGCCGAACCATTGAGCGTATGCAGAAGCTGCGTTTTGCCGCCTTCTGCCCGGTAGCGCAGCTTAAGACGATTGGCCTGGTACGTTTCAAAGTTGCTAGCCGAGCTTACTTCCAGCCACCGGCCCTGGGCAGCACTCCATACTTCGAGGTCGTAGGTAAGAGCCGAAGTAAAGCTCATATCGCCGCCACAGAGGCGCAGCACGCGATAAGGAAGCTCCAATTTTTGCAGCAAGCCCTCAATGTGTGCCCGCATTTCTTCTAGAATACCGTAGCTCTGCTCAGGCAAAGAAATTTGAACGATTTCTACTTTGTCGAACTGGTGCAGGCGATTCAGGCCCCGTACATCTGCCCCCAAGAGCCCGCTTCGCGCCGAAAGCAGGGCGTGTAGCCCGCGTTCCGGATGGGCAGCTTATCGGTGGCAATAATCTCGTCGCGGTAAAGGTTCGTGATGGGTACCTCGGCCGTCGGAATCAGGTAGAGATTATCCTGCGCGTCGTGGTACATCTGCCCGTCTTTGTCGGGGAGCTGTCCGGTGCCGTAGCCCGAGGCTTCATTTACCAAGATGGGCGGCTGCACTTCAAAGTAGCCAGCCTGCCGCGCTTCATCCAGAAAAAAGTTGATAAGCGCGCGCTGTAAGCGGGCGCCTTGTCCCTTGTATACCGGGAAGCCAGCGCCGCTTATCTTGTTGCCCAGCTCGAAGTCGATGATGTCGTACTTCTTTATCAAATCCCAGTGGGGGAGGGCCGTGGGGGCAAATCGGGCTTAGCGCCATGCTCCGATACTACTTCATTATCCTGCGGCGTGCGGCCCGTGGGCACACTGCTATGGGGCAGGTTGGGCAGCTTAAGCAACAGCTGCTGCAAAGCAATTTCTACCTGGCCCAGCTCGTCGGCGTGGGTTTTTATATCCGCTTTGAGGGCGGCCGTACGGGCTTTCAGGTCCTCGGCACCGGCTTTATTGCCGCTTTTCATCAAGCCACCAATCTGGCGAGCCAGCTCATTCGCTTCCGCCTGGGCCGAGTCGTGGGCGGTTTGCAGCTGGCGGCGGCGCTGATCGAGGTTGAGAATGGCCGTAACGTCGGCTTCAGCGGTGGGATAGTGCTTTTTGGCCAGGCCGGCCAGCACGAGGTCGGTGTGTTCTTTTAAAACGGAAACTTGCAGCATAAGGCAAAAGTAGGGAAGTAGCGGAAGCTTTTGTATTCGAAGCAGGCGTAAATATCAAGGCTGACCAGAAGACGCCGCGTAGGTAAATGCGCCGCTGCGAACCATTACGACAGCGCTAATGTCCTTACTATCGTGGCGAATAGCCCGAAAAAAAGCATATCTGATTTGGCGGTTTACCCGTATTAGTCTAACATTGCGACAACAAGCCGGCGGCTGATGCCGGGTCCGCAGTATTTTTTGCTCGCGTACGGCCCGCTTTTATTTCCAGCGCCTCCCGAGTACCCCATTTCCTACGTCTTCTGTGCTTCGCACCGCGCTGCGGTTGCCCTTTATGCCCCGGTTGGCCCGTGCTGCTCCCTATCCATTCTTGTCTGGTATCTCCACCCCCCTTCTGCCCGTTTTCCTCCTAGTTTAGTTTATGTACAATATTGAAGAATTGAAGGACCGTTTGCTTTCCGAGCTAAAAGAAATAGCGGAAGAGCTGAAGGTCGGTAACTTCAAAAAGCTCAGCAAGCAGGATCTGATCTATAAGATTCTCGATCAGCAGGCCATTATTCCCGCCGATCAGCTTCCCCAGAAGATGATAAAGCCCGCCAGCGCTAAAAATGGAGCTGAGCTGCCCTTTTCGGATGTAGCAGAAGCCGATGCTGTACCGGCCGCCGCACCTGCGGCTCCCGCTGCGCGTCCGGCTCCAGCCCGCGCCCGCGCTACCCGTAGTGCCGCTCCAGCGCCTGTTGCTGCTGCCGATGCTGCCTTGGCTGTGGCTCCTGCTGCAACTCCGGCGCCTGAGCTAGCGCTGGCCGATGCACCAGTTGCCGTAGCCGCTCCCGCAGAGGCTACTGTAGCTGCCGACACCGAACTCCTGCCTGACGCGGGTGCCGCCCGGCCCGTAAAGTTGTACCAACGACCTGAGCGCCGCCTGCGCAATGGTGTTGAGCGCACCCGCACCGAAGAAGTAGCACCCACTACGACTTTGAATGGTGTCGCCAATGGCATTGACACATCGGGGGGCGACGTGCCCGCTTCTCTGACGCCGGAAGGTGCCGTAGAGGCTGCTGCCGAGGCGCACTCCGAAACGCCTGCTGCTCCTGTTTCCTTTGCGCCTAATGCACCACGCGAGCCGCGCACCGATCATCCTACTGCCCCCGCGAGCGCGAATACCGCGACGTCCGCGAGCCCCGCGAACCTAGGGAGCAGCGTGAGCCCCGCACCGACGGCCCGCGCGAGCGTGAATACCGTAACGATGCGCCACGCGAAAACCGCGAGCCGCGGGAATTCCGGGAGCCCCGCGAACCGCGCGATAATAGCCGCGAAAACCGGGAGCCGCGCCCACTACGCGATGCCCCGCGGGATAACCGCGAACTACGAGAGCCCCGCGAAAACCGGGAGCCACGGGAGTTGCGCGAGCCCCGCGAACCAAGAGAAAACCGTGAGCCGCGTGAAAATCGGGAGCCGCGGGAAGGCCGCGACCAGCAGCGCCGCGATGACCGCTTTGCGGCCCGCGACCAGCAGCGCGCCCCGCGCCCTGATGGTGGTCAGCAGCCCGCTGGCCAGCCGCAGCGCCCGCGCAACGACTTTGACATTGTAGTGGATGGCGAAGGCACGCTGGAGCTTATGCCCGATGGTGGCTACGGCTTCCTGCGCTCACCTTTCTACAATTACCTCGCCTCGCCCGACGATATTTATGTGGCACCACAGCAGGTAAAGCAGTTTGGCTTAAAGGCTGGCGACACGGTAAAATGCACGATTCGCCCGCCCCGCGAAGGCGAAAAATACTTTGCGCTGGTTGGGGTAGAAAGCATCAACGGCCGCACGGTGGAAGAAGCGCGCGACCGAATTCCGTTCAACAACCTTACGCCGCTGTTTGCGGAGGAGCGCCTGAAGCTGACGACCAAGTCCAGCCTGCTCAGTACCCGCATTCTGGATTTGTTTGCACCGATTGGCAAAGGCCAACGCGGTCTGATTGTGGCCCAGCCCAAAACCGGTAAGACGGTTCTGTTGCAGGAAATTGCCAACGCTATTTCCGAAAACCACCCCGAGGTTTATCTCATTATCCTGCTGATCGATGAGCGGCCGGAAGAGGTAACGGATATGGCGCGCTCGGTGAAAGCTGAGGTGCTTAGCTCTACCTTCGACGAGACGGCCGACCGCCACGTGAAGATTGCCAGCATTGCTTTGGACAAAGCCAAGCGCCTTGTAGAGTGCGGCCACGACGTAGTTATCCTCTTGGACTCTATTACCCGTCTGGCCCGCGCTTACAACACGGTGCAGCCGGCTTCGGGCAAAATTCTGTCGGGTGGTGTGGATGCCAATGCGTTGCACAAGCCCAAGCGTTTCTTCGGTGCGGCCCGTAACGTAGAAAATGGCGGCTCGCTGACCATTATCGCCACGGCACTGATCGAGACTGGCTCCAAAATGGACGAGGTTATCTTTGAGGAATTCAAAGGTACCGGCAACATGGAATTGCAGCTGGACCGCAAACTGGCTAACAAGCGCATCTTCCCAGCCATCGACGTACCAGCTTCCGGCACTCGCCGCGAAGACCTACTCATGGGCAAGGAAGAACTCAGCCGCATTTGGGTACTGCGCAAGTTCATGTCCGACATGACTGCCGTAGAAGCTATGGAATTCCTGAAAGACCGCATCAAAGACACCAAGAACAACAACGAGTTCTTGATGTCGATGAACGGCTAACGTGTTTCTTAAATATGAAAAAAGCCCCCGGATACTATTTGGGGGGCTTTTTTGTGCTTGCAGATTGGTTGTACCATCAAGTAAAAAGTCAAGTACATGAACCGACTTAAGTTCTTGAATACTTTGTCAACATGATTCGGTATACGATGAACCAAAACACACAGAATACCACAGCCTGCGCTAACAAAATTTCAGCATAATTATCAGGCTCCATATATGCTATTCCAAAACCAATGAAGCTAACTGGTAGTGTTACCAACAATCCTAACATTACCCAATCCCCATAGAGTGGAGGGTATAGGCATATAACACTTGCTGTTCCTAGCCCGACGTATAAAAATGATAGAGCAAATGAGCTTTTGAGAGCACGGTTCTGCAAATCATTCATATTGTCAATCAATTACAAAGGCAGGAATGAGTAAATATATCAGCATTTGCACCACGCCCGCACAAGGCGGTACTTTGAAACATGGAAAACACGCCCGACCTCCCCGAACTGCTGTACATCTTTGATCCGCTTTGCGGCTGGTGCTATGGCATGACGCCCGTAATCCAGCGCGTGCGCACCGAAATGGCGGGCCAGATTCAGGTGTCTGTGCTCAGCGGTGGGATGGTGACCGGCGAGCGAGTAGCTCCTTTGCGAGCCAAGTGGAATTACATCAAAAACGCCCTACAGGATGTGGAGCGGGCGGCTGGAGTGCGTTTTGGTGAAGCGTATCGTATGTTAGGAGAGGAAGGCAGCGTTATTCAGAGCTCCGAGCCACCCTGCCGCGCCCTCACCGTTTTTCGCCAGCTGAATAGTGACCCCAGCCGTGTCATTGATTTTGCCCACGACATCCAGCAGGCGCATTATTTTCATGGCTTGGATTTGAATGACCCAGCTATCTATTCGGCGCTGATTGCCCTTATGATGTGGATGCAGCCGAGTTTGAGCGCCGCTTAGTGCTCCCCGAAACAGCCACGGCGACCCGCCAAGAGTTTGCGGCCGTGGAGCGCATTGACGTCCAAGGCTTCCCAACGACGATACTGCGCGTGGGCCAGCAGGGCTACGTGCTGGCGCGGGGTTTTCAGCCCTATGAAGCCTTCAGCAAAGCCGTGCGACAGGCCTTGCAGCAGGCTGCAGAAGAGCAGTAATGCAACTTTAGACTGCGTGTCAGCCGCCGATGCTGCCAATTCGTACCACCTGCTGTTTGATCGGCGACCAGGCAATACGGCGGCCGTCTTCTTTGCCAACTAAATACTGAAAGCCAATGGAATCGGGGCGGCGGCGCAGGTCGTCCCAGGTGGTGCGGTCGATGGTGCCGGCTTGGTAAGTGTCTTTGGCGGTAACGGCCGGCGTGCGGAAGTTTTTGTCGGCAAAAAACTCGTCCATGCGGCGGCGCACAAATGCTTCGCGCTCAGCCTGCGTGGCGGTGCTGTTTTTCATCTCATACACCATCGACGCCTCCAGATCGGCGGCAGAAAGCACCTCCCGAAAAATCGTTTCGCCACTGGAATTGGTGATGGTAAAAGTCGCTTCGCCGGCCAGCAGCGAAGGACCGCGCAGCACCAGCTTAAATTCATCGTCGGTGGAAGGGGAGGAAAAGCGTCGCCGCCGCTGCACCGTTTTGAGCGTGTCCGATTGAGCATTGACGGCTGGCGCGCGGGTCGTGTCCATGGGCTCGGCCGGAGCAGTCGCACTCGCCGTATCCGACGACTCTATCTGAGTGGAATCGGGCCGGGAGCATGCTCCGAGCACTATGAGCAGGAAAGCCGAGCATAGGAAATGACGCATACGAGAGGCAATTGGAAAGCTGTTTCCAATACGGAATAGGTTGAATTACTGTTCTGGGGGGCTTTTTTAAAGCGAATCTCTGCGTCGTTCTCTACTGCACTACCCAATGCCGCAGCACCAGCATCAGGACGAAAGCCGCGCTCAAACACAGCGACGACACTTGGTTCATGCGCATGGTGCGCTCAAAGCTGGCCGCAGCCGCATCGGACCAAGCCAGGAAAGCCCAGCGGCTGAATAAAGCCACTACCGGCCCGGTCGCCACCAAGAAGATCAGCAGGTTGCGTAGTTCGTCGCGCTGCCAATAGGTAAAGCCCAGGAGCGCGGCGCCGAACAGCAACCCCACCGCCGCAAACACAAACGTACCCCGAATGCCCAGCACGAGGCTCAGGGTTTGGTCGCCGCGCTGCCGGTCTTCTTGGTGCTGATATACCTGTGTCAGCGGATAGGAACCGCACAAAAACAGCGTACTCACCAAGGCCAGCAGTAAGTTGTCGGGGGCCAGAATTTCCTCAAATTTGCCCCCCGCGCCCACTTGCGTCATCAGAAAGGTGAAGGCGCCCTGAAACACAACGACGACCAACGTACTCAGAAATGGGTACTTCTTCAGCCGGATGCCCTCGTAGCTATAGGCTTTGGAAATAAGCAGATACACGACTACTAGCCCTGCAAACAGCGGGCTGAGCAGCCAGGCGCCCACCACCGCCAGCATATCAAACAGCCACACCAGATGCAGCAGCTCCTCCGATACCTTGGGGGCTTTTTGAGGCCACCGATGCTGCCTTCGTCGCGGTCGTAATAGGAGTTGTAGCCGTTGGAAGCCGGGTAAGCCAGCACATGTAGCACCACAAACACGCCCGCCGCCCGCCACAAGCTAAACGGCTCACGCAAGGCACTCAGCCCAAACCAGAATACCGGCATCAGGTACACGGAGAAGGGAATGCGCAGCAGCGGCACAGCACGGCGGTAAGCAAGAAGCATGGGAGCGATTAGGTAGCAGTTGCCTGATAAGGTAGAAAGGTAAGCGGAGTTACGCTGCCATTTGGCCCTAGGCCTTTTTTGGCCAGCCCACTAAGTACGTGACCTGCGAGCCCGACCAGTGCTTCACTTTACCGGCCCGCCACTCAAATTTGCCCCCAGATCGGCTTTACATGCTAAGGCCAGCAGCCGATCCGTTGGGTACATGCGCAGAATGGATACGGTGCCGTCCCAGATGGTGCAGAACGGGATCAGGGGAATAATGAAGGTAAAAAACAGGCGGCTCAGCCGAAAGGGCGGCATAAATGGCGTGGCCATCACCTGCATAATTGGCAAAATCGTCCAGGCCAGCAGGATTTCGTGCCAGTGCTTGCCGGCGCCCTCAAACACCCCAATTCCGGCGCCTTGCCGCACGGCATCGGCCAGAATAGCTTCGGCTGCGGCGGGCGTGAAATGATGAAAAGCGGAAAAGATGGTTCGAAAGCCGGTAAGATGCGCGGGCACCGCCGTCGCATCGACGGGCGTAATTTCGTAGTCAATTTGCCCCCAGAGCTTTCCCTGATGCTCTGCCAAGCGCTGGGCTGCGGGTATAAGTCGGTGAGCGTAACGCGCAGATCGGCCAGGCCGGGCAGCTGGCCCAAGGCCCGCGCCACGCCATCGGTGCCGCCGCCCGCGCCCGCACCCAGCTCAAGCACATGAAGCTGCTGGGTTTGCTGAAGCGCCTCCCGCAGCACCGGCACCAGCGGCTGATAAATGCCTAAGTGGCTGGTCATGAAGCGCAAGTAGTCCATCATGCCCGCCCGGATAACACTTGGAAACCAGGCTTGGTCTTCAAACTCGAAAAGGTGGAGGCGGAGCTTCAAGCAGTCAGTTGGTTAAGATTTTCAAGATTGCTCAACCGCCGCATGAAGTGCTGTAACGGATTGGCAGGCTGCGTAGGAGTTGTTTTGGCCCTGTTCCAACGTAATTTGCAGCGTCGAGTCGCTTCCGGTTTAAAAATATATTCTTCAACAAGTAGAATCAGCTCTGATCTTAGTTGCGAATCAGGGCAAACTTGACCAGCTTTGCAAAACAAAGTACTTTTGTCGATATGAATCCAGCCGTCGATCCGCTCGCCCAACTTACCGAGATCCGCGCCATCATGGAGCGCTCGTCGCGTTACTTGTCGCTCAGCGGCCTTTCCGGTATTGCGGCGGGGTTGCGGCCTTGGCAGGTGTGGGAGTGGGGTATTGGTATCTGGGCCAGAAGTATGGTAGTACGCAGGACTTTGTACGCATCATGCAAAGCTCAGAGCAAGAGCGGGTTGCAACGCTGCCATTTCTGCTGATGCTTACGGGGGCATTATTCTGCTGGCTTTGGGTGGTGCTTACTACTTCACCCGTCGACGGGCCAAGCAAGACAGGGTGCAGCTGTGGAGTCCTTTGGGGCGGCGGCTGGCCTTGAGTCTGGCCATTCCGCTGGTGGCTGGGGGGCTTTTTTGCCTCGCTATTTATCTGCAAGGCGCGGCCGGACTGGTCGTGCCGGGTATGTTGCTGTTTTATGGTCTAGCTTTGCTGAACGCCAGTAAGTACACCTTGGAAGAAATCCGGTGGCTGGGCCTCACCGAAATTGCGCTGGGGCTGGTGGCGGTTTTATTTCCCGGCTACGGACTGATATTCTTTGCGCTAGGCTTTGGTCTAAGCCATATCATCTACGGCCTGATCATGTACAACCGTTACGAACGGACTGCCCGCGCCCTGTGAAGCACAACATTCACATTCTCAATAAAGCCTTCGACCACCGCGTGCGCCTGGGAGTGATGGCTGTGCTGCTGGGTCAAAGCGACCCGGTAAGCTTCAATGAGCTAAAAGAAGCCCTCGACCTGACCGATGGCAACCTGGCCAGCCACGTAGCCGCCCTCGAAAAAGCAGGCTATGTAGAGGTGAGCAAGCAGTTTGTAGGTAAAAAACCCAATACGACCTATATGCCCTCCAAGGAAGGAAAACAGGCTTTTCAGGAGCATCTGAACGCATTAGAAAAATTGCTGCGGGGGTAACGCTCTTTTTTTGCTCATTAACTTTGAAATACAAAGTTCTTTTAAAATGTCAAATTTATTCTAGCCGCCTTATTCGCCATGGAAGTTTCCACCAATTTTCCACCCGCCCGCTCCGATTCGTCGGTTGCAGCCCATCGGCTTACGCTTACCACTTTGCAGAAAGTGGCCATACCCGTCGGGGCAATCTGGTTTTACACATTGTTCTGGCAGGAGCGGCCCGCCCTGAACGTGCTCCTGTATACCCTGTTTGTGCTCACCGTTGGGCTGGTGGAGTTGCCGCGCCACGCCCCCCAATGGCGTTCTACCGGCTTCCGGCTTACGCTGGCCGGTACGATACTCAGCGCCGCGCTGGTGGCTTGGTATGGCTCCGGGGCAGCATTTTTAGCTTGGCTGGCCTCTTCAGCCATGTGGCTTGGCTACCGCAACCAGCCTCACTTAAAGCTGGTAGTCTACGCGCTACTGACGGCCGTTAGCAGCGCCATTCGCGCAGTGCCCAGGCTGGCGCAGCTGCTGGTATTGCCACGCAGCCTGGATGGGCGCGTAGAACGGGCTTGGTTTTACGGCCGTCTGCTCGTGCTGCCGTTCGTGGCGCTTTTAGGGTTTCACATCCTCTTTGCCATCGCCAATCCTGTATATAGCGCCCTGACGGAGCGGGTGCTGAACGCAATAGGGGAGTGGGTAGAGGCCTTTTTCGAGATTTTCTCGATACCGCACTTCCTGTTTTTCCTGTTTGGCTTGGCCCTAACCGGGGCGGCGCTCGTCATCGTGCCGGTGCACTACTTCGCTGATAAGGAGTCCCGCTTCGGTGAGTTCATTCTGCGCCAGCGCGACCGAGTCGCTTCCTTCGCCGTGCGCCGCCCCGACTTCCGGGCCAAACGCTTTCGGGCGCTCGATTTGCGCAAGGAATATATCGTGGCCCTCAGCATGTTCGGTCTGGTAAACGTGTTGCTGCTCGTCGTCAATGGCGTTGACATCAACTGGATCTGGTTTGGCTTCCAGCCCTCCCCCGGCTTCGACCTTACTCAATTTGTGCACGAAGGCACTTATGTGCTCATTCTGAGTATTCTCGTGGCGATGGGTATCGTGCTGTGGTTTTTCCGCCGCAACCTGAATTTTTATGAGCAGGGTCTGCCACTGCTGCGCTGGCTAGCGACGGTGTGGGTGCTGCAAAATGCCGTGTTGGCCGTGTCGGTGGGGCTGCGTAACTACTATTACATCCTCTACACGGGGCTGGCTTACAAGCGAATTGGGGTGTATTTCTTCCTGCTGCTCACGTTTTTTGGGTTGGCCACGGTGCTGCTCAAAATCTGGCAGCGCCGCTCGGCGTACTCGCTGGTTCGCATGAATGGGCTGGCGGCTTATGTGCTTATGCTGGGACTGGCCTGCGGCAACTGGGAAATCTGGATTGCGCGCTACAACCTGCGCCCCGAGCTGCACGAGCTCGACTACGGCTTCCTACTCAACATGCCCGACCGGGTGCTGCCCACGCTGGCAGCCCAACCCGAGGTGCTCACCCAGCGTCACCTCGTGCACGAGTATTACGGCAGCTGGATAGAGCTCAAGCCCGATGATGCGGCGCAACGGCTTCAGCAACGCCTGGCCCGGTATAAAGAAAGGCAGGAGGCTCGCAAGTGGCCCAGCTACACCTACGCCGATTGGCGAGCCTATCAGCAGCTGACAGCCAATAAGCTATAAGTCGCAACTCATTCTACTGTATTCTAACTATATATCCATGACTTTCTCCGATTGGGCCAACTATTTCAGTGCCAACCAAGACCACCTCGACGACCTGAGCTGGGACGACAGCTACCGCCTCACCGAGCGCGAATTGCGCGCTATTCGCTACTCGCTGCCGCAGTTTCAGCAGGGTGAGCACTCGGAGGGCAAGCATCTGTACCAAAAAGCCAAAGACCTCGGCGACCCTGACTATGTAGCCGCCATCCGCCTTTTTATCAGGGAAGAGCAGGGCCATGCCCGCGTATTGGGACAGTATATGGCCATTCACCAGCTGCCGCGCTTATGCAAGTCAAGCGCCTTAGACAAAGTGTTTCGCTGGCTGCGGCAATGGGCCTCGCTGGAGCACACATTGCGGGTGTTGCTGACGGCCGAGATTATTGCGGCCGTATACTATCAGGCACTGTATCAGGCTACGTATTCGGGCTTGCTGCAACAAATCTGTCGGCGTATTCTGCGCGATGAAGAAATGCACCTGAACTTCCAGTGCTTTACCCTGACTCAGATTACGCAAGGCCAAAGCGGGCTGCGTCGCTGGGCCACGCGCCAGGCCTACCGAGTACTGATGGCCGGCACTACGCTCGTTGTGTGGCTCACTTACCATCGCACGTTGCGGGCCGGAGGCTTCGGACTGCTGGCTTTTGCCGACGCGGTGAGCGTAGAGTTTGGGCGAGTGGAAGACATGCTGGCCACGCCGGGGGGCATTTTTGTGCGCCCAAAAACGCAGGAGCCTACTGTTTTGGTTAAAACTAGTGCTCCCCGCCGCCCAGCAAGTGTCGCATTTCAAGCTCACTAAAGGGGCAGTAATTCGGAAGCTAATTGAACCAGAGCGCGTAACAATGTGGTTTCATCGGGAAGTCTGGCTGCGGGGCCGCGCCTAGTTGGTATATTTGCGTATCCGTCGTCGGTGCCTTCTGCTAGGAGTGGCCCCTCGGCCGCCACGTGTTTTGTTCTGCATGTCCGCTTCCGAATCGCCCAATTCTGTACAAAAGCCGCGTCGGCGCTGGCCTAATATCCTGTCGCGCATGGCGTGGGGGCTTTTATTATAGGGCTGGGCGTCTTTCTGCTCTATCCTATTCTGGTCAGCACCAACTTCATGTTTCTCTTTGGCAAGTCGCCGGGGCTGGAGGAACTGGAGAACCCGAAAGTGGAAAAGGCTTCCGAGCTGTACACTTCCGATGGCGTACTGATTGGTACTTATTTCCGCGAAAACCGCTCACCTATTCCGTTCAGTAAGATTTCGCCTCTGCTGGTGAAGGCCCTGATTGCCACCGAAGATGCGCGCTTCTACGAGCACGCCGGCATCGACCCACAAGCTATGGCCGGCGCGGTTTGGGCCGTAGTGCGCGGCGAAAAGCGCGGCGGCAGTACCATTACGCAGCAGTTAGCCAAAAACTTATACAAAACCCGCCGGGGCGAGACCAGAGGCGCACTGGGTTATATTCCGGTGGTGAGTACGCTCATTAGCAAAACCAAGGAGTGGCTGACGGCCGTGGAGCTGGAGCGCCGCTATACCAAGGAGGAGATTCTGCGCATGTACTTCAATACGGTGGAGTACGGCTCGCAGGCCTTCGGTATTAAAGTGGCCGCCAAAACCTTCTTCAGCACCTCACCCGACAGCCTCAAGCCCGAAGAAGCGGCCATGCTGGTAGGTGTACTGAATAATCCAACAGCTTATAACCCTCGCTTTCACCCCGAAGCCGCGCTCAAGCGCCGCAACCTGGTGCTAACCCGAATGGGGCAGGCTGGACATTTGAGCGCCCAAGTCGTTGATTCTCTGAAAAAAAGCCCCCTGGCGTTGCGCTATCAGGTAGATAAGCACTTCGACGGGCCAGAGGCATACTTCCGTGGGGCCGTAAGCCAGACGGTGAATGAATGGTGCGAGAAGAACGGCTATGACATGTACCGTGATGGCTTGAAAATCTATACCACCATCGATTCGCGCATGCAGGCCCACGCCGAGGAATCGGTATTGCAGCGCATGAAGGTGCTGCAACGGCAGTTCGATAATTTCTGGCGCAATAGAGGCGGTAATCCGTGGGTAGATGATCAGGGGAAAGAAATTCCCGGTTTCATTGAAACCCAGATGAAGCGCACCGATCAGTACAAGCGGCTAGCTGAGCGCTACAAGGGCCAGCCCGCCCGCCTGGATTCGGCCTTGAACGCGAAGCGCCCGATGAAGGTGTTTACTTGGAAAGGCGACGGTGACACGACACTCGTCATGTCGCCTCTCGATTCGCTGGCATACTACAAGAAGTTTCTGCACGCCGGCATGATGACCATGGACCCCTTCACGGGCCACATCAAAGCCTGGGTGGGCGGGCTGAACTACCGCTTTTTTCAGTACGACCACGTAAAGCAAGGTCGTCGGCAGCCGGGCTCTACGTTCAAGCCGTTCGTTTACTTAACGGCTCTCGACAATGGGTACACACCCTGCGACCGTATCCGCGACGAGCGTGTAACCATTCGTTACGTGGAGAACGGCAAAAACATGGAGTGGAAGCCCAACAACGTAACCCGCGAGTACTCCGGCTCCAACATGACGCTGCGCCACGCTATGGCCCGCTCCATCAACTCCGTCACGGCCCAGCTGACAGAGCTAGTAGGATGGGAGAACGTGGCCAAATATGCTCACAAAGTTGGTATTCGCAGCAAGCTGCTCGATGTGCCCAGCATTGGCTTGGGCTCGGGGGGCGATGTGAGCGTGTACGAAATGGTAAACGCCTACAGCACGTTCGTAAACAACGGCTTCCGTACCGAACCTTTGCTCGTGACTCGCATTGAGGACCGCAACGGCAACGTCATCAAGCAGTTCGATCCTAAGCAAAAGCGCGTTATTCCGGCCGAAACAGCCTGGCTTATGCTTCACATGCTGAAGGGCGGTATGGAAGAACCCGGTGGTACGTCACAAGCGTTGTGGGAGTACGACCTGTGGAAGAAGGGCAACGAGATAGGGGGCAAAACCGGCACTACCTCCAACTATTCCGATGGCTGGTACATGGGCGTAACCAAAGATTTGGTGAGCGGCGTGTGGGTAGGCGGCGAAGACCGTAGCATTCACTTCTTCCGCTCTCAGCAGGGCGAAGGCAGCCGGATGGCGTTACCCGTTTACGGCACCTATATGGAGAAGCTCTATAAGGATAAAGACCTGGATATAGAGTATGGCCGTTTTCCTCAGCCTACTGTTAAGATATCGAAGAAGTACAACTGCGTAACGCCTGCCCCGCGCCGCATCGTAGAGCCCATAGATTCGCTGGTCGCTGATAACCTGCTGGAAAAGCTTAACGCAGGCACTATTGCCATACCCGACAGCTTGTAAATCAGGATAGTCCATCATACAACGGAGGAATAAGAACTGCTGATTCTTATTCCTCCGTTGCGTAAAATGACTCCAGGGCGCCCTTCAGATTGGGGTATTCAAACGTGAACCCTTGTTTCAGTACCTTTTCGGCGCTTACCCGCTGTGAGGCCAGTACGATTTCGCTCATCTCGCCCATCATCAGGTTCAGGGCAAAAGCAGGCACCTTGGGCAGCACCAAGGGTCGATGCATTACGTCCGCCAAAGTTTCAGTGAAAGTTTGATTGGTAACTGGGTTCGGCGACACGGCATTATACGTGCCCTGCCATTGCGGCTCGTCCAGCATCTGAATCAGCAATCGACATAAGTCGTCGAGGTGAATCCAGGACATAAACTGTTTGCCTGAGCCCAAGGCAGCTCCAGCCATAAGCTTCACGGGTCGGGCCATTTGGGGCAGCGCGCCGCCTTCCGTGCTGAGCACAATACCAATGCGCACAACAATGGTCCTGATGCCCAGCGCTTCTACTTCATGGGCCGCTTGCTCCCACTTCCGGGATACATCAGCCAAAAAATCATCGGAGGGAGTATTGGGGGGCGTTTCTTCGTTTACAAGCTTGTCGCCGCTATCTCCATAGATACCGATAGCCGATGCTGACAAAAAAGCCCGAACGTGGTGTTCGCCTTTCGCCAGCTCTTTTGCCAATAGTCTGGTACCATCTAGGCGGCTTTCCAGAATCTCGCGCTTTCGCTCGTCAGTCCACTTTCCATCCGACACACTCGATCCGGCCAGGTTAATAATGTAATCGGCGTAGCGAATGGCGGCGGGGTCCAGCGTATCGTGGCGCGGATCCCAGCGGAAAGTGTGGTAGTGGCTGGCGCCGGTTTGGCGGCTGAGCAGGGCCACTTCATAGCCCGCATCAATGAGTAGTTCGGCGAGACGTGTGCCAATTAGGCCCGTACCGCCGGTGATGAGAACTTTTTGGGACATACTAATGGGTGTTGCCTATTGCAGTCTGGCACTTACGTGTTTGGTCAGCAAAAGGTGTTGGGCAGATGAGGTCGTGAATGGGGATGCAAGCTAATAGGCTGCCGACAACTCACAACCAGAATTTACTTCCCAATCAACCGCAGGAACTCAGTGCGAAGCGCCTGGTCGCGGTCGAAAGCCCCGCCATACTCGGCCGTAAGCGTGCTACTGCTGGTGTCGTTCACGCCCCGGCTCATTACGCACAAATGATCAGCCTCAATCAACACAGCCACGTCGTTGGTGTGTAGCGTGTTTTTTAGCTCCTCGGCAATCTGCCGCGTCAGGCGCTCCTGCACCTGCGGGCGGCGAGCGTAATACTGCACCACCCGATTCAGCTTCGAGAGGCCAACCACGTGCTCGCCGGGCAGATATGCCACATGCGCTTTTCCAATGATAGGCACAAAGTGATGCTCGCAGCAGGAGAAAAGAGTGATGTCACGCTCCACCAGCATCTGATGATATTGGTAGCGGTTGTCAAAAAGTTTTACATCGGGCTGATATGCAGGGTTGAGGCCGCGAAACCACTCGTGTACATACATTTTGGCTACTCTGCGCGGGGTGCCCTTCAAGCTGTCATCGTTCAGATCGAGGCCTAGCAACGTCATGATTTCGCGAAAATGATCGGAAATGCTTGCTATTTTCTCTTCCTCACTTAGCGTAAAGGCATCGGGGCGCAGGGGGGTGCGCAGGTCAGCCGGCAAATGGGCATCGTTTGGGACGGGGTGGTCCGTTGCGGCAACTGCGGGCACGGCGTTATCCATGGTATTCAACAAAGTTGCGTTCGGTCTCATATAACGTGACCGATAAAAGTAAATGGGACTCAACATGAGCCCGTAGCTTTTGCCAAATCACTACGGCGATATTCTCGGCCGTGGGGTTGAGGTGGCGAAACTCTTCCGTATCCAGGTTGAGGTTACGATGATCAAAGGTATCCAGAATCTCGCGCTTAATCAGGTCGCTTAAGCGCTTCAGGTCATACACGTAACCCGTTTCCGGATCAATCGCGCCCGTGAGGCGTACGATCAACTCGTAGTTGTGGCCGTGATAGTTGGGGTTATTACACTTGTCAAATACTTGCTGATTGCGCGCATCATCCCAGGCAGGATTGAAGAGCCGGTGGGCAGCGTTAAAGTGTTCCTTACGACAGACGGTGACTTGCATAGTGCTTGCTGAACCACGGGTGTAGTGATTTGTTCAGTCCACTTCGGTTCGGACTATTTATTCTACGATCAAAAGGACTTTAGCGGCGAATGAAATAGTTGGCATCGCCTTGTAAGTCAGTCGCTGCTCATATTGTGGTAGTAAAGCTATAAAGGTTATGACTTAATAAACAAAAGTGTCAATTCTTGAAAAAAAACAACTTAAAGGGTATGTAGTAAAGGGTAGTCTGGTATAGATTTGGCGTAGTGAGATTTGAGACAGCAACACAATCTTTCTACTAATAACTTTTTCTTCAACCCTTTTCATTCATATATGAAACAAGGTGTACTACTTACTCTGCTCCTGAGCTTCATGCTGACGGTAACTGGCTACGCCCAGAAATCGCCCGTTGATGAAACGGATATGTCGATCAAAGGCATTCCTCGCAAAGGGCAACGCATTTCCTTGCAGCTTGAAAGCAAGCGCGTAGAAGAATCATGGGCTAAGCGACTGAACGAGAGGTTTGGTAGCAAAGTAAAGAACGACAAAGGCGTGTATTCGATGGAGGGTGTCACGATCGATGAGATCTCTAAAACGCCGGTTCGGGTATTCAGCAAAATTGATGCTACCCCTACAGGTACTACCATCTGGTGGGCCATTGACTTGGGCAATGCTTACCTCGACAGAACGGCTACTCCCGTACAATGGAGCGCCGCGGAAAAGTACCTAAAAGACTTTGCTCGTCTGCTCTATCGTGAAGACTTAGCAGTGCAGGTAGCTGAGGCTGAAAAGTCTCTGGTTATTTCACAGAATAATCATAACGCTGTAATTGCTAAGGCTGACTTGGTAAGAAAGGATATCGAGAAAAATAAGGCTCGCAAAATGGAGATTCAGCAGGAACTGGCCAAAAATGCCGCCGAGCTTCTCCAGTACAACAACGTAGTGGACATGAACCTGAAAGAGCAGGAAGCTGCCCGCGCCGACATTGTAAACATGCGCGTAGCCCTGGAGGCTGTAAAGGATCGTATGAACAAGATTGAGTAGCTTATACCAAGCACGAAAAAGCCCCCAGAGTTTGTCTGGGGGCTTTTTCGTGCTCTACCCTTCCCGGAAGCTTTCCTAGCGCATTACACTACGCACATGTTCGACGGCCGCCTGTTCGTCTTTCCAGCCCATAATGCGCACCCTGCCAAGAGAGGCCCGGTGCTGAAACCAAAGCCGCAGTATCTGTTGGGCGGCCGGGTAGCGCTGGGTAAAATCAGTCCAGGTTCTCGTCTCTGGTAAGATCTGCTGGCTGGGCCGGGCTGGTACCGCCAACACTACCCGCTCCAAAGCGCCGGCATTATCAAGCACCACCAGGCCAATGGGCAGCACTTCCAGCACCGTACCTGCCGGCTGACTTGCCGCCAGCACCAACACGGGCAGCGGAAATCCAGCTGCGGTGCTGGTACCCGGCACAAAGCCATAATTACCAGGATAAGGCAAAAACTCCAGCACTCGGTCTTTGCCCGCCCGCTGCTGGGGGCAAATTCGTGAGTGGCTGCATCGTAGCGACGCTCAAGGTTGGTGCCCGCCGGAATCTCAATGACAGCTTGAAGCAGCTTTCGCTCAGATGAGAAGGTCGGTAACTCGGCGTAGTCGGTTTGGCAACCAGCTACGCCGAGACCAATCAGAAGGCTAACTATAAGTCGTTTGGCTCCCTGCATCAATACTTGGACTTACTTAGCTAGCTGCTCATCGAGCTGGCGGAAAGGGTTGAGTTGATCTAGGCGCAGCACGAAGCGTATCCGATCAGTAAAATCCTTGCGGCTGCTAGGCAAGCCATTCTCATACTGAGAGCCGGCCACGGGCAGATAGAACTGGAAGATATCTTTGATCACCGGAACGACCAAGCCTGCATCGTAGAAGAAATTTTGCCCCCCACGGCTTTCGTATACTGTAAAGTTTTCCTTCATAGCCCCAAAATCTGCGAAGATGCCTAGGCCTGTTACTGGCAGATCAGCTTGCAAGTTAAGGGTGCTAAGCCAACGCTGACTTGCTACTGAAATCTGAACTTCATTGCCTACAAAAGCTTTGAAAGCGCCGTCGCGGTCATCAGTTTGGTGCGTTTGGGCGGTAAAAGCATTCGAAATCTGCTGACGATCTAAGAAGGCAGTTTGGCGGCGGTAGTCGGGGCTGCCGCTCAGACCAATGACGAAAGGTGCGTCGTTAGCTTTTTGCAGGAAGCGTCCTCCAAACAACCGGGCCTGCACGCGTTTCTTCGGCGAGTAATAGCGGCTATACGAAGCTGAAGCGCGCAACAGCGTAGCTTGCAAAGACGAGCTTTCAATCGATAAATCCGGCGTGAGTCGGTTCAGCTCCACGCTGGCTGACCAGCTTTGCAGGGCGTCACCAGCCTGCACCTGATACAGCAACGTCTGGATGCTGCTGGTCACATCAGAATCCTCGTTGCGCACGGAAGTGTTAGCAAGTTGGACCATGTGCTGGGGGCATTATACGCCGACTTAGGCAAAGTCAGGGTCAAGCTAGGCTCCACCTTTACATAGCGTTCGAAACGTTGTACCGTTACGCCGGTAATGAGCTGGCGAGCGGTTTCCTTGGGCAAAATGTTCAGATTAAGCGTGCCGATACCGTTCAGCTCATTGCGATTGAAGCTGTACATTGGCATCGCCAGGTAGCTCAAGCGCTTGGGAACCAAAGGGCTGCTATAGAAAGCCGCCCCCAGCATGAGCTTGTCGGAAGTATTGGCTCCCAGCACCGGCGCCCAGTTGATGGCAGCACGGTCCCAGCGCTCCACACTTACGAGGGGTCGGAAACGCAGCGGCTCCAGGCGAGGCAAGCTGCCTTCCAGCTTGAGCTTGTCGTCGCGACGGTTGAGCTGGGGCGTCAGGTAAGCTGGATCAATGACGACAGCGGCAACGCCCTCACGCCGGAAGTCAAGCTGGGTTTCCTCATCTTCTTCGCCGTTGCCAAATACAGGCGTCCATTGCGTTTCAATCACCTCGCCCTGAGCGTTAAGCGTAGCTACTGGCACGGCAAACGGAGCGGGCGAGTCGTTGCGAACCAGCACCTTTACCTGGTCATTAGTCACCTGTATATCGCCGACAGCGGCATTGTAGCGGGTGGTGTTTTGAAGCATGTTCTCAAAAAACCAGTCCAGCTGCTGGCCGGTGCTTTCTTCAAATGCCGTCTGCATGTCGGCAGGAGCGGGGTGCTTGAACTGCCAACGCTGGTAGTAGGCGCGCATGGCAGCATCAAACTTCTCCTGCCCCAAGTAGCCAGCCAGATACTTCAGCAGGGAAGCCGTTTTGGTATAAACGATAATACCGTAGTTGATTTTGCCGTACTCCGCCGCACTCGGGCCGCTTACTGCCTGATCGAGGCCCCGGCTGGCTGAGGCTTGATACGGCACTTGATTTAGGGCCGTCGCATTTAAGCCTTCCACCCCCAGAATAGTAGAAGCTTTGCCCGATGTCAGTACGCTTTCAAACATACCTGCATTCGGGTTGTCGCGCTCCGCCACCCGGTTTTCAATGTAAGAGTTTACCCCTTCATCCAACCAAGGATAAGCCCGCTCATTGGAGGCCAGAATACCGTAAAACCAATTGTGCCCTACCTCGTGCACAATGGCCGATGGCATCGTAACGGTTACCATGGGGTATTCCATGCCTGAACCGGCACTCAGTGCCCCGTCTACGGCCGTAGCGGCGGTGTACGGGTACTCACCCACCCACTGTGAATAGTAGGTGACAGCGTCGTTTACGTCCTGTAGCCCTTTTATCCACTTCGCCACATCCTTGTTCAGGAACATAACCCAGGTATCTACCTGCTTGCCCGAAGGCAGCGTGACGGCGCTCTTGAGCACATTGAACCGCTTATCGGCAAACCACGCGAAGTCGTGCACGCGGTCCTGCACGTAACGAAGCGTTTTCGTCTCCGATGCAGAACTCGGGAAGGTCAGGTCTTTGCTATAGTCTTCAGCCTTTTTGGCGGCCGTGGCGGTAGCAAGCTGCGTTAAGCGCGCCTGCTCTTCCGCGTTTTGCAGCACGCCGGTGGCACCTACGGTATAGTTCGCGGGTAGCGTAATGCGCACATCAAACGAGCCGAACTCGGAGTAAAATTCACCTTGGTCAAGGTAAGGCATCGGGTGCCAGCCCTGGCTATCGTACACCGCCGGCTTCGGGTACCACTGCGTAATCTGGTACGACTGCTCTACGTGACCGAAGCGCGAAAAAGAGGCTGGAATCTTTACTCGAAAAGGCGTTGTAATCGTGATTTTGCCCCCCGGAGCCAATGGTTGGGGTAAGGCTAGCTTTGCCATATCGGCGTGCTCCGGATCGAAGCTAAGCGTAGCAGGTTGGCCGTTTACTTTGAAATCAAGCTGGTCAATGAAGCCGCGCTGGTCCTGGGGGGCAAATTGAAACTTCCGGCTGCCGTTTCGCAATTGCTGCTTGGCAAAAGCTGTGGTATTGTCGCGGTACGCATTGGGCCAGAGGTGAAACCAGATGAAGGTAAGCTGATCGGGCGAATTGTTGGTGTACTGAATTTCCTCCTGGGCCGTGAGCGTGTGATGGCGGTCATCCAGGGTAACATCAATGGAATAATTGACTTCCTGCTGCCAATAACTGCCAGGTGAAGTGCTCTGCGCCGATAGCGCCAGAGGAAGAAAAGCAAGCCAGCAGCTGGCTAATAACTTTTTCATGCAAAGAGAAAAGTGTAACGAGCGAATAAATGCGGGACGAAAGTACGCGGTCGGCCTCAGAATGTCGTGTCACAACCTTTGTAGCGGTCGGTCCGTTTTCTCAAACTCAGTTTCACCATCCGCCCCTGCGGACTAACACCCCCTACCTATGTCTTTCAATAAAATTCCCAAAGACGATACCCAGCACCAAAATCATCTGGATGGCGCCATCAATAACCTGAACAATGACTTGCAGGAAGAAGCCTCCAAGGCCGGCTTCGACAATGTGCTTCAGCGTTGGATAGAGGATGTTAAAGATGTGAACAACCCGGAGCTACACCAGATTGTGGTTGATTTGCAGGCGTTGAAGGCTCACTTTAATGGCGGCACAATCGATCATAAGCTCGTTGGTCAGCTGATGAGCCGCTTGGGTGACAACACTCTTAAGGCAGCTGTTTTTGCTGAAAACCCAAACACGGCCCAGCGAGTAACCAACCTGGGTGAAGCTTTGCTCAAGGCAGCCAAGCAAGTACAAAACCCCAATGTCAATTCTACTCCCGAGCAGGATTTGAAGAATTCGAACGGCTAGTAGCTGCACAATCGAATTCGTGTAAACGCCAAAAAGCCGGCTCCTCTTGAGGAGCCGGCTTTTTGTATGCTTAAGAAAGCTTGGCTTAGCCGCGCTTCTCTTTGATCTTGGCTGCTTTGCCCGACAGGCCACGCAGATAAAACAGACGAGCACGACGCACTTTACCGCGACGAACTAGCTCAATCTTGTCGATGTTGGGCGACAGAAGCGGGAAAATACGCTCGGTGCCGATTTGGTTTGAAATCTTACGAACAGTGAAGGTTTCGCCGTTGGAATTTGGATTCTTACGCTGGATAACAACGCCCTGGAACTGCTGAACACGCTCCTTGTTGCCCTCGCGAATCTTCACGTGAACATTAACGGTGTCGCCGGCGGCGAAAGCGGGGAAGCTGGCGCGGCGCTCCTGGGATTCCTGCTGGATAAAATCGAGTAGTACGCTCATGGCTGGAAAAAAACTAAAAATAGGACGGCGCCGCCGTCCGAGTGGTTTCGGGTAAAAGAGGCGCAAATATAGCGCTCTGTTTTGAGGAAGGCAAACTTATCACTGAGTTAAATTCTGAAAGGGCCAAAGCGCTACGTATATAGAGGTTAGGCAGCTACTCATCCAGCAAATCCGGGCGTCTTTGGCGGGTTCTTTCTAACGCTTGCTCGTGTCGCCAGATGTCAACCTGAGGGGTATTTCCGGAAAGTAGAATCTCCGGTACGGACTGGCCACGCCACTCAGCCGGCCGTGTGTATACAGGCGGCGCCAGCAAATTATCCTGAAAAGAATCGCTCAGCGCTGACTCTTCATTGCCGAGCACTCCCGGCAAAAGCCGCACGATAGCGTCGGTAAGAATAGCGGCCCCAAGCTCGCCACCACTTAGCACATAGTCACCCACACTGATTTCGTGCGTGATGTAGGCCTGCCGAATTCGCTCATCAATCCCTTTGTAATGTCCGCAAAGAATGATGATGTTCTCAGTCAGCGACAGCTGGTTTACCAGCGGCTGCCGAAGCGTCTCACCGTCTGGGGTCATATAAATGACGGCATCGTAGCGGCGCTCAGCCAAAAGGCCATCCAAGCAAGCCGCAATAGGCTCTACGCGCAATACCATGCCTGCGCCACCGCCAAATACATAGTCATCAATCTGCCCGTGCTTGTTAATGGCAAAGCGCCGCAAATCGTGGACGTAAATTTCAGCCAAGCCCTTATCCTGCGCCCGCTTCACGATAGAATGAGCAAAGGGACTGACCAATAAATCGGGCTGGCAGGTGACGATATCGAGGCGCATGGGAGCACCGCCGTTGGCGATGAAGCTAGGTTCTGAAAATAAATCGGTAATAAAGCTCTGGGGCTTTTTCAGCTACGGTTCGATGAACTCATCGGGCTCATCACGCTCCCGGGAAGACGGCTTGAGATAAACATCCAACAAGCCCTCCGGCAAGCTGACGTGCAGCTTCTGCTCGGCTTCATCGGCGTGTAAAACCAATTCATCTACCACCGGAATCAGCACTTCCTGGCCTTGGTAGCGCATGCCCATCAGGTCTTGCTGGGGCATCTCATAGAACGTCTCTACGATTCCTAACTCGCCCAGCGTTTCATCTACTACAGTGTACCCGATGACGTCGTGGAAGTAAAACTGATCCTCCTCAAGCTCCGGCAACTCCTCGAGCGCCTTGAATAGCTTGGCATTTCGCAAAGGCTCGGCTGCTTCCACCGTGTCGATGCCTTTAAGCTTTAGCAACACACGGTCAGACGTTTGAGGTTGCACCCGCTCCACAGTGAAAGCGATAAGCTTACCGGGCGTGGGGGGCAATTCTAGCCACACAGACTTCATTTTGCTGTAGGCCTCTACGTCGTCTACATCCAGGTAAGCTACAACGAAGCCCTTCAGGCCGTGTGTCTTTCCAATGCCGCCAAGTTGATAACATTCGTCGATAGTCATAGGATAGGGGTTCAAGAGGGTGAAAGGGGAGGAGGCAACAAAGACAGCATTGGCGGTAAAAAAGTTGAGAGTTTAGAAGAAGCTGCCGCGACGCAGGCCGCAAGACAACAACTCCTAAACTCTCAAACATTTAAACTCCTAAACTAAGCTTAGGCGCCAGCTTCCTCAGTGGTTTCAGCCGGAGCAGCTGCTTCGGTCGTTTCGCCTTCGGTTTCAGCAACAGGCTCAGCAGCAGGAGTCTGCTTCTTGCGAATTGCTTCAGCACGGGCTTCTTTAACCTTAGTTTCAGCGGCAAGCTGCTGCTTGCGCGTTTCTTCCTTGGCAGTGCCCAGGCTAGTGCGCTTGCCTTCGATTTTCGCGTCTTTCTGCTCTTTCCAGGCAGTGAAGCGCTCGTCAGCTACGTCCTGAGCGATGGCACCTTTAATAACACCCAGTTGCAGGTGCTTGCGGTACAATACGCCACGGTAAGAGAGCATAGCACGAACCGTATCGGTTGGCTGGGCACCCTTCATGATCCAATCGAAAGCTTTGTCGCCGTCGAAGTTGATGGTAGCAGGGTTAGTGTTAGGGTTGTAGGTACCGATTTTCTCGATGAAACGGCCATCGCGGGGAGCGCGGGCGTCGGCTACTACGATGTCAAATTGCGCGGCTTTTTTGCGGCCGCGGCGGGCGAGGCGGATTTTAACTGCCATAAACCTAGTTGGTTAAGCGACGGAACCCGTCCGTCTGGTTGAAAGTGAGGCGCAAAGGTACGTACATCTGTGCAAGATTGAAAACCTTTTACCAGATTCAAGCTCATTGCTCGGTGTTAGCCAGATTATAGAGGCAAAAGAAAAGGCTGCCTCGTTTCCGAAACAGCCTTTCTATGATCCAGGATAACTTAAGCAGCAACCCGAACTGGTACTTGCTGCTTACGCTTGATTTTGATAACACGCATTTTATCCAAGCCCCAAATGAACACATAGGTAGGATCAAACTCCCACCACTTCACACCGAAATTAACGCGCAGTGGCAGCTTGTGGTGGTTGTTCTGAAACAACTCACCAAAGGCCAAAAAGTCTAAGGCTAGCGTGTTCTTCGATTTGTCGTGATTATCGAAGTTCTGGTAGCCGTACTTATGACCACCCCAGTTTACGATAGCGCCATGCAGCGGACCCATCAGAAAGTGAACTGGCAGCAACAGATACATCCACCAAGCAGTAGCAAAGTTGATGTAGAATAGTACGTAAGCCGTACCCCAAGCCAAACGCGAATACCACTGGCTACCAAAGTTTTCTACAGCTTCCCATACTGGATAATCTCCTTCGAAACGCTCAGGGGCTTCTACATTATGCTTGAGCAGATCAGTATAAATGACCTTTGTCTTCCACATCATCGCAAACGGGTTGGATGAGAAATGAGGGGAGTGCGGGTCCATCTCAGTGTCGGAGTATGCGTGGTGCATGCGATGCAGAATAGCATAAGCCCGCGGCGACAGGAATGACGAGCCCTGACAAGCGTAGGTGAAGAGGTAAAAGAACTTCTCCCAGAACTTGTTCATCGTGAACATTTTATGCGCCGCGTAACGATGCAGATAAAAAGTCTGGGTGAACAGCGACAGGTAGTAGTGGGCAACGAAGAAAATAAGTATGGGCATAGAGCAGGAGTGTTGAATATCAGAGGAAGCAGAACCGGGGCGTTATTCGCAAAAGACTACGCAGTCGACTTTAGTTCAGATTTCGACTACAAACCTACAGCCAGAGCTTTGTAGGGTCAATAAATAGGCTGAAAAGGCCAAAATCTTGTTCAGGTGCTATTTTTAAGCTAGCTCAAAAGGAAGCACAAAGCCATTTCCACTAGCTAAGATTCAGCTTTTTAAACAATGGCTTTATAGAACTCTTTAGCCCCATGTAAGGAAGCCTTATGAGGAAGATTTACTTCTAAACCCGTAGACCAGAAAAAGGTTGAAAAAAGCTGTAAACCTTGGTCTTCAATAGTATATGCTGGCAGCCTCCCAGTGCGCCACAGTCGGCAAAGGAGCTTCAAAGGTCATCAGCTCTTTAGTAACAGGATGAGACAGTTCCAGCCGTCGGGCGTGCAGAGCAATACTTACATCAGGCAAGGGTGCTAAAAATCCATATTTCACGTCGCCCACGATGGGTGTACCTAGCCCAGTAGCGAGCTGTACCCGAATCTGGTGTGGGCGACCCGTAATAGGGTTAACCTGAACCAGATAGCGCGAGCCAGCTTGTCCTAATACTTCATAGTCCAGCTCGGAGCGCTGGCCTTGCGGATGAGCGGCAGAATAAGCTTTGGTGACGTTGCGGATAGGATCTTTGACGAGCCAGTGCACTAAGTGCCCGCTGCTGGGTTCAGGGCGCTTGCCTACCAGCGCCCAATACGTTTTGTGCACCGTATTATCCCGAAACATCTCATTGAGGCGGCTCAGGGCTTTCGATGTTTTCGCAAGCGCAACTACGCCACTCACGGGTCTGTCCAGGCGGTGCGCTACGCCAATGAAGGCGGCCCCAGGCTTTTTGTATTTAAACCGCAAATATTCCGCGGCCTTTACCGATAAAGGCTCGTCGCCGGTTGAGTCGCCTTGTACAAGTAAGCCAGCCGGTTTATTAATGATAAGCAGATGATTGTCTTCAAACAGAATTTCCTTCTGTTCCGACCATAGATTAGGACGAGTCACGCGGGATTAATTGACGGGTAATGATAAACTCTTGAAAAAAGCCCCCCAGAGCTACAATGGACAGAGATGAGGGCAAAAAATTGTGTTTGTAGAACTTAGTAAGCCTCTTCAGACGAAGGGAAATCGCGTGTTTTTACATCCTGAATGTAGCGCTCCACGGCATCGTGCATTACATCGCCAATCTCGGCGTAGCGGCGCAGGAAGCGGGGCTTAAACTCTTTGGTGATGCCCAGCATATCGTGAACTACCAGCACCTGCCCATCCACATCGGGGCCGGCGCCGATACCGATAACCGGAATAGTAAGCTTTTCAGCGACTTGCTTAGCCAAAGCCGACGGAATTTTCTCCAGCACCAAGGCAAAACAACCCAGCTCTTGGAGCAGTTGAGCGTCTTCAAGCAATTTTTGGGCCTCAGATTCTTCTTTGGCTCGCACCGTGTAGGTGCCGAATTTGTAAATGCTCTGGGGAGTGAGGCCCAAATGGCCCATTACGGGAATACCAGCCGTTAGAATGCGCGTGATGGACTCCCTAATTTCGGCGCCGCCTTCCAGCTTCACGCCATGCCCACCCGACTCCTTCATGATGCGGATAGCCGAGCGCAATGCCTCCGATGAGTTACCTTGGTACGAGCCAAAGGGCATGTCAACCACTACAAACGCCCGTTTCACGGCCCGCACTACGCTGGAAGCGTGGTAAATCATCTGGTCGAGGGTGATGGGGAGGGTCGTTTCGTGGCCGGCCATCACGTTTGAGGCCGAGTCGCCTACGAGCAGCACATCGATGCCGGCACCATCGAGCAGAGTAGCCATTGAAAAGTCGTAGGCCGTGAGCATGGCAATTTTTTCACCCCGCCGCTTCATGGCTAGCAACTGGTGGGTGGTCACGAGCTTAACTTCTTTGTGCTGGGACATAGGGAGCGGAGAAAGTGAGGTATAAAGGTGGGACCCGGATCGGCGGATTTTTGACTAAGCCTGAATTTGCCCCCCAGCCTTACCGGTTCTGGAAAGTGCGGTTGCGGTTGAGCTTGAGGTCTTGCAGCAGGCTTGATTTGGCGGCAATAGTTACGTTGTAGCCTTGGCGAATACCAAATGGGAACCAGCTGCCGCTGATTTGCCAGCAGTGCAAATCACGGTAAAAATCGAGGGAAGTAAACGAAACCTGATTGCTGCGGAAGTCATAGCCGCTGCTGTAGCCGACGCGCAGGTTCTGAGTGAGCTTCACCGAGCCGCTCAGGTTGAGCGAAGCCACGGTAAGCGCATCGGCACGAGGGCGGTTGGGGCGACCCGGAATGGGGCCCGGATCCTGATAGGTAGCGCCAAAAGAAGTGCTCAGCTCCCAGGGAATATCAAAGTCAACGTAATCCTCATACGGATCGACGCGCACCGGATTGCCTAGTACAGGGTCGTTGGCCGGAGCCACATCGCGCGCCACAGCCGACTTTTTCGTGCCCGCCGCCGGGTTGAATTGGTAGCTAAGATTCAGCGTAGCAGTTGTCAGCTGGGCCAGCCGCCGCTTGGGCTGATTAAAAAGGTATTCGTTGATGAAGCGGCCCGTGGAGTCGCGCTGATAGAAGACAAAGCCGGCATTCACCACAATGTTCAGCTTCTTGGCTACCTGCGTGCGGAACGTAACGGCCAGCGGCAGCAGGTTGAGCGAGTCGGCGGCAAAGTCGTAGCCGGTGTTAAAGTCAAGCCCATCAATCAGGCTTACTTTCTCAAACGGGGTAGTGCCGGTCGTGTCATTTTTGGAGCGAACCTTCATTTCTATCTGGTTCTGTAGTCCAATAGTTACCGCGCTGGATGCCCGGCCATTCGCATTGCCCGCCGCTGCTCCAATAAAGCGGCTGAAAGCTATCGGATTGCGGGTGATGTCGTTTTGCTGGCCAAACTGGTTGTACAAGCGGCCCTGTGCATCACGCAGCGCCCCCAGGTTTAGGTTCGACTCATAAAAATTGTCGTTCCGGGAGAAATCAGGCGCGTAGCTGTAGCTAACCGAGGGCGTGATCTTGTGGCGGATGGCTTCAATCTTGGCGCCTTTTATCGGTAGAATGCCATAGATATTGGTCGATAAGCTGGCCCCGCCGGAGTAGTTGTACAAACGGCCAAACTGCGAAACCGTATCGATGCGTACGGCCTGTGCTTCGGGCTCGAATTTGTAATTCAGGCGTTTGAAATACCAGGATTCGCCGTAGTTGATCGTGGGGTTGAGACTCAGATACTTAAGTACCGTGTAGTTGCCCAGCGTAATGCCAAACTGGTGTTGTACCGTTGGCTGCGCGTTATTCAGCAAGGGCGCCAGATTCGAGAAATCGAAAGGAATGGTGCGCCCCGTAGCGGTGCCGCCAATCACGGGTATGACGCCGCCATTAAGCAGGCGGGGCTGCTCTGAGTTGCTTATCTCGTTTCGGCCGATGAGGTTATACGTTATGGCAATCTGCTCGTAAAACTGATCGTAGAAACGCCCCTTGGGCTCAATGCCAAACCACTGATACGGATATTGCCGCGCTACCTGCACCGACACATCGGGCAGCACAAAATTCATGACACCCGTTTGGGTGTTCTGGTTTTGGCTAAGCTGAAGCGAATAGTTGATAGGCGAGTTGCGAATCTGCTTCTGATAGCTGATCGTGGAGTTGAACGAAGGCGTGAGATAGCGCCGCGTATCAAACGAGTTTTGCTGGTTGTAGTCGGTGCTGCCCGCCTGCACGCTGGCCGAAAAACGCCCCCCACCGGGCCGGGGAGTGGGCGTATGGCTCCAGTTTATCCAGATGGTCTTGGGACTGCGCGGACGCCGGAATTCTACGTTGGTATTGAGTGCCTCCGAACGCAAAATAAGATTAGCCGGGCGCTGGGTATAATCAATGCTGAGCAGGCCGTTGTAGTTGTAGCGCTTGATGTACTGCATCTCGCCCCGCAAAGCAAAGCCGCCAAAAGCTTCGGCATTACCGCCGTATACATCACCAGTCAGGCGCAGGCCAATGTACTCGTTGGGGGCGAAGTAGTAGCCCCCATTACGCAGGAAAAAGCCCCGGTCGGCGGACTGGCCAAACGTGGGGAAAATGAGGCCCGAAGCGCGGCTTTTGCCCGGAGTTGGGAAGTAGCCAAAGAGGAAGCCCAGTGGAGTCTGGATGTCACTTACCACCAGGTTGAAAGGGCCCGTGACCACCTTCTCCCCCGGAATCACCTTCATCTTGGTGGCATTGATGTGAAAGTGTGGATGCTCCAGATTGCACGTCGTGTACTGCCCATTGCGCCCGAAAATCTCGTTCAGCGCGTTCTTTTTCACAATGCCGGCATGCACGTAGCCTTCACCCTGCTGGGTAACGGCGTCGGCAATCTTGCCCTTACGCGTCTTGAAGTTGTAGTTGATCGTACCGGCCTGATAAAGCCCCCCAGCGTCTTTGAACACCGGCCGGCCCTGCACTTTGCCCGCGGAGTCGGGGGCACCATTGGCCTTAAGCAGGTTTTGGCCGTAGTCAACGGTGATTACAGCCGCTTTCAACGATAAATCGCCGTAATCCACGTTGGCTTCATCGTAGAGATACGCGACCTTTTTCTGGACATCGAAACGAATGGAATCTTTCGCCGAATACTTAACGGTGGTCTTTATATCGCCTTTCACTTCGGCTCCCACACGTAGAGAGTCGCCAGCCGCGCTGGTATCGATAGCTGATACGAGCCGCGTGCCACGAGCCGCTCGGCTGGTGTCGGCTAGTACATTGGTGGTCTGGCGCCCGTCGGAGTTGACGCGCGGTACGACGGCAGGCACGGCCTTTGCGGGACGCTGCTGCTGGGCCCAGGCGCCGCTGATACTCAGCACCAATAGCACTACTGCGAGCAGCGGCCTCAGCCGCCCCGGATGGGGAAGTAGGCAAGATTTACGCAAGCGGAACGGCGCGGGCAAGGCCACGTAGTTTTTATCGTTTATTTTGTGGCGATTTGCAAAGGTAGCGGGTTGCTACACCAACTTAACGAACTCTGTGCGGAATATTGTAGCTGTTTGTCTGGCGAGTCTGTTGTTTATTTCTGGCTCGTCGGTAGCCGTGGCCCAGGGTCAGCGGTTTTGCCCCCAAGAAATACCAACTACGCACCGTAGTACTGGATGCCGGCCATGGCGGTAAGGATAGAGGCTGCGCTGGTGTGTCGGCCCGGGAAGCGGCCGTATCCCTGAAAATAATTCTGGAGCTGGGGCGGCTCATCGAAGCTAATGAGCCCGATGTGAAGGTAGTGTATACCCGCAAGTCCGACGTGTTTGTGGAGCTGGCCGACCGCGCCGGCATTGCCAATAAAAATAACGCCGACCTGTTTATCAGCGTGCATTGCAACGCGGGTCCTGCGGCGGCATATGGCACCGAGGTCTGGACAATGGGTACGGCCAAAACCGATGCTAATTTGGCAGTAGCCAAGCGTGAAAACGCGGTTATTTTACAAGAAGATAACTATAAAGCCCGCTACGGCGGCTTCGATCCTAACTCGCCTCAGAGCCACATTCTGTTCTCGCTGTTTCAGAGCGCCCACGTAGATAATAGCCTAAGATTTGCGCAAAAGGTTGATTATCAGTTTAAAACGAAGGTGGGGCGCAAGTCGCGCGGGGTGAAGCAAGCTGGGTTTCTGGTGCTTTGGAAGTCAACAATGCCTTCGTCTCTGATCGAAGTTGGCTTCTTGACTAACCGCAACGAGGAACGCTACCTGAACGATAAATCGGGTCAGTCGTATATGGCCTCGGGTATATACCGGGCCTTCCGCGACTATAAGAATGAGTTAGAGGCTATGAACGGGGACTAAAAGCCCCCCATAGCAGTTAACACCTTATCTACCTGCTCTTCACCTCCCTCAATAGCTGACCCAACGTGTCAAAAGAAATCAAAGTAGCCCTGCTTGCTCTCGTGGCCATTGTAGCCCTTTACTTTGGGTTCACCTTTCTAAAAGGAAGCAACATTTTCTCATCCAACCGTACATTCCATGCCAAGTATGACAACGTGGACGGGCTGGCCTTGGGCAACCCGGTTATTCTGAACGGGGTGAGAGTGGGGCAGGTGCGCGAGATGCATCTGGTACCGGAAGAAGGCAACCGGGTACGCGTGCAGTTTGAGATAGACAAGAATATCGTGGTGGGCGACTCCACCGTGGCCAGCCTGTCGGGTACGCTGCTGGGCAGCAAGACCATCACGCTGTTTATGGGCAAGAACTCGAAGGTATATGATGGCGGCGAAGAGCTAAAATCGTACACCGTTGCCAGTATTACCGATGCGTTTCAGGCCAAAGCGCTGCCCGTACTGGGTACCGTAGATTCGACGCTGATTAAGGTGAACAGCTTCCTGACCAAAGAAGCCCGCATCAGTTTGCAAGCCACGCTGTTGAATGCACAGGGCTCGACGGAGGCGCTGAAAAACCTGTTGATTATGAATCAGCGCAACATCAACCAGATTACGACCAACATGGCCGAGTTGACCCGTGCGCTTAACGTGACGGAGCGCAAGTTTGACCGCTTGGCTTCCAACTTGGCGCAAATCACGGACACGCTCAAAAATGCCCCTATCAGCCAAACAGTGCGCACAATGAACGCCACCGTGACGGAAGCGCAGGCAACTATGGCTTCGCTTAATGAGTCGTTGACCAGCACCAAAGGCTCGCTCGGCAAGCTTATCAATGATGACTCGCTGTATACGAATCTGAACGCTTCCGCTGCCAGCACCGATGCACTGCTGGTTGACTTCAAGGCGAACCCTAAGCGCTACGTCAACTTTTCGCTGATTTCGTTTGGCGGCAAGGATAAGAAGAAGCGGGAGGTTACCAAGAAGCCTGATGGGGAGATAGAAATTGAGCAGAAAGTAAAATCTAGCAGCCCGCAAACCATGGCGCCTGTCGATTCAGTCATTGCACCGGTTAAATAAGGCGTCTGCCAATTTTAAGTACCTTTGAAATCCGCCTTCGGGCGGATTTTTTTGTGTCGAAACCACCCAATTTGCCCCCCAACACCCTTTTTCCCACCCGCATGAATCTGGAGTTCAACAAAAACGAAGATCAAGTCAAACAACTCATTTTTCAACTCAGCCAGCGTCAGAAGAAAGTGGCGCTGGGCGGCGGCGAAAAGCGCATCGAGGCCCACAAAGCCAAAGGCAAGCTCACCGCCCGCGAGCGGATAGACTACTTGCTGGATAAAGGCACAGAAACCGTCGAGATAGGAGCTTTTGCGGGCGAAGGCATGTACAAAGAGCATGGCGGCTGCCCTTCAGGCGGCGTGGTTGTGGTGATTGGCTATGTGAAAGGGCGACAGTGCGTGGTAGTAGCCAACGACGCCACCGTGAAAGCTGGTGCCTGGTTCCCGATTACGGCCAAAAAGAACCTGCGGGCTCAGGAAATCAGCATCGAAAACAAGCTGCCCATTATCTATCTGGTCGATTCGGCGGGCGTGTACTTGCCCATGCAGGACGAGATTTTTCCCGATAAGGAGCACTTCGGACGCATCTTCCGCAACAACGCCGTGATGAGCAGTATGGGCATCGTGCAGCTAGCCGCCATCATGGGTCCGTGCGTGGCCGGGGGGCTTATTTGCCCATTATGAGTGATGAGGCGATGATTGTGGATGGCACGGGCTCGGTGTTTCTAGCGGGCTCTTACCTGGTGAAATCGGCCATTGGCGAAAGTATCGACAACGAGACGCTGGGCGGCGCTACTACGCACTCCGAGATTTCGGGCGTGACTGATTATAAGTTTAAGAACGACGAAGAGTGCCTCGATCATATCCGCAACATCTTCGATAAGATGGGCGGCCAGCCCTCAGCTGGCTTCCACCGCGCCGCACCGGCCGAGCCGGCTGAGAAGTCCGAGGAAATCTATGGCCTGCTGCCCGCCGACCGCGCCAAGCCTTACGATATGATGGATATAATCCGTCGCTTGGTGGATAACTCGGAGTTTGAGCCTTACAAAGACCTCTATGGTCAGACGCTGATTTGCGGCCTGGCGCGTATTGATGGTTGGGCAGTCGGCATTGTAGCCAACCAACGCAAAATCGTGAAGTCGAAGAAGACGGGCATGCAGATGGGCGGCGTTATCTACTCCGACTCAGCCGACAAAGCCGCGCGCTTTATCATGAACTGCAACCAGAAGCGTATTCCGCTGGTGTTTCTGCACGATGTGTCGGGCTTCATGGTGGGTTCGCAGAGTGAGCATGGCGGCATCATCAAAGACGGTGCGAAGATGGTAAGCGCCATGAGCAACTCCGTGGTCCCGAAATTCACGGTCATTGTGGGCAACAGCTACGGAGCCGGCAACTACGCCATGTGCGGCAAGGCGTATGATCCGCGCCTCATCGTAGCCTGGCCCACGGCCCAACTTGCCGTAATGAGTGGCGCCGCCGCCGCCAACACGCTCCTACAGATACAAGTAGCCAGCCTGAAAGCCAAAGGCGAAGTAATCACGCCCGAAGCCGAAAAAGAATTGCTCGACCGCATCAAGAGCCGCTACGAGGAGCAACTGTCGCCGTATTACGCCGCCGCCCGCTTGTGGGTAGATGCGGTAATTGACCCGCTGGAAACGCGCAAGGTACTTTCAATGGGCATTGATGCGGCTAATCATGCGCCGATTGAGAAAGCGTTTAATGTGGGTGTTATTCAGGTGTGAAATGAAATAAATTCGCTTTAGTTTTCATTTAAAATCTATTCAGTGAAAGACCTTAATAAGATCAAAATCTTCTTATTAGAAGCAAAGGATATTTCCTTGGGATATAGCGAAATAAAATTTGTTGATTATGATGATTTGGACGCCGCACAAATTGGTTATAAAGTTGATTCGAAAGGAAATAATTTAACATCAATAAACGAAGGTGATTGGCAGGAGGAATGGCTAGTAATTGCTAATGACGATTTAGGTGATCCAATTATAGTTGATACTTCTTCGCCAGATTTAGCAGTCTTAACTGCAGCTCATGGAGAAGGTGATTGGGAGCCACAAGTAATAGCAGAGAGCCTGGATGATTTTAAAGAGATACTCAACATATTAAATAATAGTTCTTTAGAAAGAAATAGCGAACTCGATACTGATAAAAACTCAATTGATGAGACTCAGAAGCAAGATTTTTTATTAAAAATTGAACAGCGAAATCCTGATGCTGCAATTTGGTATTGGGAGGCATTTTTAAATAATTCATAAAATAACTTTAGTAACCCCCAACTGGCGCGAGATTGTAGCTCGTGACAAGCCTTTTTGTGGAGGTTGTACCTCCACTGCCGCACAGCGGCAAACTGTGACCGCGCCGTCTGGAAAAATCCGGGCGGCGTTGTTGTTCTGGCGGGGGAGGCGCAGCCTCCCGGCATGGCTGGTCACGAGTTACGCTGCACTAAACTCGCGCCAGTGAGGTGGCGAAAACCAGTTCGTTAAAGCACTTTATTTGAACATTCCTACCTATTCTACGTGTTGATTCTGGGCAACCGGCGGCGGCGAAACCGTGTCGGTTGCTTTTATTTGCTACTTCGTGCTTCTCGGGGCCGCTGCAAACACCCCGACCACCTGCTTCATGACTAATAAAGAAATCAAAGCGCTTATCTCGCTGCTCGACGACCCGGAAATTGCCCCCCAGATAGAGGAGCGGATTCAGGCATTGGGCGAAACCATCATTCCGTTTTTGGAAGAGTCGTGGGAGGAGAGCCTCGACCCGCGTCAGCAGCAGCGTCTGGAGGATCTGATTCACGATCTGCAATTTGATGGCTTGAAGCAGCGCCTGCGTGTGTGGCGCGATTCGGGCGGCGAAAACCTGCTGGAAGGCATGTGGCTGCTGAACTCCTACCAGTATCCCGATGCCGATTTGCAGGCCCTGAACCGCGCCATTGAGCAGTTGCGCTTCGAAGCCTGGACACTCATGCGACCCGAGATGCATCCTACTGATCAGGTGCAGGTGCTAAATCACGTTTTGTTTCGGGTGCATAAGCTGGGGGCCAATACGCAGAACTTCCATTCGCCCGCCAACTCCATGCTGCACCTGGTGTTGGAAACCAAGCGTGGCAACCCGCTTACGCTCTGCGTGATTTATCTGCTGGTGGCGCAGCGGCTGAACTTGCCTATTTACGGCGTGAATCTGCCCAATCTGTTTGTGCTCACGTATCAGTCGCAGAGCCAGATAGCGGAGCCGTTTTACATCAACTGCTACAATCGCGGCCTCATTCTGTCGCGCACCGACATCGAGCATTATGTGGCCCAACTCAACCTGTCGCCCAACGATATCTTCTATGCGCCCTGCTCGCATCTCGACATCGTGCGCCGGGCGTTGCGCAATCTGGTGATGAGCTTCGAGAAGCTGCAGGAGCCCGCCAAAGCCCTCGAAGTAGGCAAGCTCCTGGCCATCCTGACCGATGAAATTACTCCCCCCACGGATATTGAGCCGACAGAATAGTTCGGGTTAAATCAAGGCATAAAAAATCCCCCCAGCGCAAGTCTGGGGTGCTTTTTTGGAGTTATATGTAAGCCTACATTCTCTTGATCAGGCAGCCCGCCGCCCGCTTGTCGGCGACGCCTGCGGGCTTTCCAGCCAGAATATTGTCCAGCACCTGCGCTACGTAGCGCTCCTTGGCATAGGCTTCTACCTGAGCATTATCGTCGATGGCCCCTCTGTAGCGCACCACGAAGCCATTCTCAGCAGGCTGCAACACAAAGGCTTCCGGCGTTTTGGTAGCCCCAGCAGGCCGCTCACCTTCTGCCCAGGGTCGGTCAGATAAGGATAATCGTCGGAGCCGGTGCTCTTCATTTTGAGCTTATCCGCGTCGGCAGCATCGGCCGTAGCTTCCAGGTTGATGGGCGCATTGATAAACAAAAACTGCACGCCCTTGCCACTATACGCGGCCGTCAGGGCATTCAGGCGGCTTTGATACAGCTTGGAAAAGGCGCAGTTAGGGTTCACGAATACGACCACAACAGCCTTGTTGCTGGCATAGCTGCTCAGCGTAACGGTCGCGTTGGTGGGACTCGTAAGACTAAAGTCGGTGACGGTGCGGCCATCCTGCGCTTTTGCCACACTGATAGCAACGGTACAGAAAAGCAGGGCGGCCGCTGCAATAATAGAGATTCGACGAAAAAGCATAGGTGGGAAGATTAGAAGGTGGGATGGGAGCGCCAAATCTTTATGAGGTAGATTGTTGCGTCTGCAACCAGACGAAGTGGGCGAAACTCAGCCGTGCATAGCATCTTCAACGCAATACGTTAGCACATAGTCGGATGCTAGGCGTTGATAAGAAATTCGGTGTTCGCTGCGGAAGTTTTCGAGCAGCAGGTGCCCCGTCAAAACACCTGCCTCCCGCAGCTCAAACGGGTTGAGCAACAATTGCTCTTTAAACACCACGCCCCGGCGACTATGCAGCTTATACAGCGTCTCTTTGGCACTCCAATAGAGACTATATTTTGCTACGTCATCACCGGCATTGACTCGTTCAGTTTCGGCTAGAAACCGGGTTGCCAAGTGTTGCGCTTTGGGTCTTATCAGTTCAACATCTGTGCCAACGCGCCCCTGAGTCGATACAATTCCCGCCACCCACTCCCCCGAATGTGACAATGAAACCGCAAAATCAGGCAATTGCTCTAAGTAAGGTCGACCGTTGCTGTCGTTAAGCAGCAGGGACTGAGCAGAGGTTAGCTCCCGCAGCAGCGTATGCGTAAGCGCCCGTCCTGCCAGCCACTGCGCCTGACGCGTCAAATCGCGCACTGCCGGCTGCTGCGCCGCGTAATGGGCAGAGTGGGGGAGAAGCTCGACCAACGCGGGGGGCATTTCTGTAAGGTGCCACAACCCGAGCAGAGCATGGTCAGAAAGAGGCGTGAGGGAGTGTAAAGGCATTATAGCAGATAGAAGGAATTGACACTTATACTTTTACTTCGAACCTCATGCAGAGCAAAGCGAAGCATCTCGCGTGCTGATGCGGGATTAGTAACCTAACGGCACGAGCGAGATGCTTCGCTATCGCTCTGCATGACCGCCCATTTATTAAGAACTTAGTTAAACGCAGGTCTAAAAGCAGGTATCGAATTGTTTCGCCAAAATCAACCGCTAGCCGTTCTGCTATAGGCTTAGAAAAACCGCTGTAATTTCGCCCTAAATTACGACCTCGCTCATGCCGTTGCTTTCACGTCCGCAGGTGCAGAAACTGGCCACACTCAGCGGCCACCGCGACTGCGTGTACGCCTTAGCCGGTTCTGCTGAGGAAAACCGCTTCTTTTCGGCCGGCGCCGATGGTATGGTCGCCGTGTGGAGCATCGATGACCTTGCGCGTGATGGTGAGCTGGTGGCCTGGGTTGAAAACTCAGTGTACGCCCTGCGCTACTTACCCGAGCGCGAGCTGCTGGTGCTAGGCCATAATTTTCAGGGCGTGCAGGCCATTGCGTTGGCAGAGCGAAAGCTGGTGCATAGCACCGCGCTGCCGCCAGCTGCCATCTTCGATTTTGCATACTCAGCGCCCCGTCAGCGCCTGTATGTGGCCCTTGGCAATGGAGTGCTGGCAGTATTGCGAGCCGCCGATTTTTCACTGGAAAAGCTGGTGCCGCTTAGCGACAAAAGCCTGCGTTGCTTAGCGCTGCACGAGGAGCGAGGCGAGTTGGCCGTAGGGGGCAGCGACACCGTCGTTCGTATCCTCGATATTGATTCGCTGGCCGTGAAGTACACGCTTTTAGGTCATAGCAACTCCGTGTTTACCGCTGCTTATTCGCCCGATGGTCGGCAGCTGCTTACGGCTGGCCGCGATGCTCATCTGCGTACTTGGGCTGTGGGGGGCAATTATGCGGAAGTAGGCAGCATTGTGGCTCATATGTTTACCATTAACCACCTACTGTTCAGCCCCGACGGACTGTTGCTGGCCACGTGTAGCATGGATAAGTCTATTAAGGTATGGGAGGCCGAAACGGGACGCTTGCTGCGCGTCGTAGATAAGGCTCGTCATGCCGGCCATGGCACTTCCGTCAACAAGTTATTTTGGTCGGGCAGGCAGAATCGGCTAGTTTCGTGTAGTGACGACCGCAGCCTTGCCGTGTGGGGGATTTCTTGAGACACTAGGAGTGAGGGCCGAGAGGTAAGAACAGAAAGCAGCAGTAGCTCCCGAATGGCTAATCTGTTTCTTTCAAATACTCGCCTTGCCGCTCGCTTCGTTTCTACCCTATCTCTCCATTCATTAAGGCCCCGGCTGCTCCCTTAGCTTCCAGCCCATCATCCATAGTTCCATGAAAATTACCGCTCTCGACATCCGGCAGAAAACCTTTGAAAAAGCCTTTCGGGGTGTAGACAAAGACGAAGTACAAGCCTTCTTAATGACGCTGTCGCAGCAGTGGGAGCGCATGGGCGATGAAAACCGGGAGCTGCGCCTGAAGCTGGAGCACGCCACCCACGATGTGCAGAAAATGCGCGAAGTGGAAACCAGCCTGTATCGTACCCTCAAAACGGCCGAGGACACGGGCAACAGCATCACGGAGCAGTCGCAGCGCGATGCCGACCTGCGGATTCGCGAAGCTCAGCTCAAAGCGGATCAGCTTTTAAGCGAAGCCAAGCAGGAAGCGCGTCGGTTGGTAGAAGAAGCCACCCGCGAAGCTGAGAAAAGCGTGGCCGCTATGCGCACCGAAGTCAATAGTTTGGGTCAGGAGTGTCATCGGCTGGAAACCCAGATGGAAAACCTCGTGCGCGATTTGCAGCACTTAGCCTCCGACGCGCTGGAAAAAGTAGCGAAAGCAAAAGCCCGACCTAAAACAGATGCGGCCGCCATCCTTTCGCGGGCCGGTAGCGTACAGGTAAGCAGACCCGAACCTTCACCCCAAAACGACTCTGCCATGCGTGTATCTTCTGCTTCTACTTCATCGGCTGCCGCGGTAGCTGGAGCATCCAGCGCCGCCCTGGGGGCAATTTAGCGGCCGAGCCTCGCGCTATTGGCCCTCAGCCCGGCAACTACAACCCCAAGCCCGGTCAGCAGCCTGATCCGGGTGCGCCAGCCCAAACGCCCGGCCCCGAAATTCGCCCCGGCTCACCTGATGAGAACCCTGGCAAAGCTGATCCATCCCGCATCTATCAGCCAGAGCCTTCCCGCGTACCCGACCCCGGCGCCCCGGATATCGAGCGCCCAGCCCCGATATTCAGCCTGTTGGCCCTGGTCATCCTGAAATTATGCCGCCCTCGCCAGCCACGCACCCCGGTATGGCCACGGCTGCTTCAACCGAAAAATCGTTTTTCGACGAGATATAACCCGGCTTCGGCTGTGAAAAGCGAAAGGCCCGCAATAGCTTGCGGGCCTTTCGCTTTTCTGGCTCTACACCTTACAAGTCAAACCAAGGCGCTACGCCACCATTAACCACATACCGTCATGGGACAAATCGCGCTGGAGGGCATGGAGTTTTTCGCTTTTCACGGCTATTATGATGAAGAGCAGAAAATCGGGAATAAGTACGGCGTTGACCTGTACATCCAAACCGACCTGCACGCGGCCGGCGCTTCCGATAAGCTACAGGAAACCGTGAACTACGAAGTGCTTTACCGCTTAGTAGCCGAGGAAATGCTGGCTCCGGCGCGGCTGCTGGAGCATGTAGGCCATCGGGTGATGGACCGGATTCTAACCCAGTTTCCGCACGTGTATACCGTGAAAGTGTGCGTGTCGAAGTTCAATCCGCCGCTGGGGGCATTTGTCGTCGGGCGCGAATCACGCTCAAGCGCAAACGAGCCCAAAATGCCCCCAGAACTCAGATAACTAGGATATACTTGACCAGGAGCTTGCTCCGACATAAAAAAGGCGACCAGTTATGGTCGCCTTTTTTGTTAACAGGAAATTATGAGCTGCTTAGTGCTTATACGTTTCTGTTTGGGTTATTCGGGTTATTTAGGTCATTGGCCGTGTTGGTTGTGGGATTGTTTATCTGCTCAATATCCACTTCCGTTTTGCGTACCGTGTCGCGAATGGTTTCTTCCCGCTCAGTCACTTCTTTGCCAAGGCTGATTTCTTCCACCACGCGGGCCTCTTTGCCTACAACGGCGCGCTCAGCACTCTCCGTAATTTCGATTTCGCCTTCTTTGAAAGCATTGAAATCAGCCTCCGTAGCCGGACGGTTTACGGCATGGCGCTCCACGTTTACGTGCTCTTCCCGCAGTCGCAGGTGCTCTTCTACTGGGCGCTCTACAATGCGGCTGCGTACGCGCACGCCGCCTGTCTGCTCTACACGCTTACCAACCTGCAACTGCTCTTCCATTACTTTCACCGAACCAGTCTGGTCAGTTTGGCCGGTGGTTGCTTGGGTACCAGTACCAGCATACGCGTTGCCAGTAGTGCCGGCACCGTATTGCGAAGCCACATCATCAACATCTACTGCGCCAAGATCATCGAGCAGGTCGCGGGCACGCTCGGCTTCCGAGGCCGACTGGGCGTGTACCGTTACCAACGATTTGCCGCTACGTACTACGTTCGAGTAGTTACGGGTTGTATTATCATCGTCGCCACCAAACAGGTTGCTGAAGAAATTACCGATTTTGTCGCCTGCATTATCTGCAACGGCTTCGGCGCGCGTGCCGGTGGTGTTTGTACTGGTATTAGCACCAGTAGTATAGTTGCTGCCCGAAGCACCCGTTTGATTAAAGGGTGCTACGTCAACGTAGTCCCGCTGAAAGCCATTCTGCTCAAGTTGCTGTACGGCACGCTGGGCCTCAGCGGCAGTGTTGAAAACTCCTATTACGGTATGTGCCATGTTGTTAAGGTATTTGGGTTGTGGGTGAAAGGATGATAAAAAATAGGGTAATGGTAAATCTTAAGTAGTTGGTTCAGAGGAGGAAGAGGGGTTAGGTGCTACGCGTTGTAAATGAATTTCCTCTTTGCGTAGCGTTACCTGTTGGGGTGTGCGCGTTTCCGTCTGATGCTTCGTGATGCGCACTTCTTCTACCAGCAGCAGCCGTTTTTCCACGACTAATACCTCCCTCAGAATAGGCATGATCATCGTGTCGCCCTCGTAGCGAACTGCCGGCGGAGTGGCTACATATTGGTTGATGGCCACGCGCTCCACGTTTACCTCTTCCTGAATAATAGGCACGTCTACGACCTGCTGTTCTTCATGCACCGTCTTTGATACCCGAATCCGGCCGGTCTCCACCACATCCTTTCCGATCTGCACTTGCTCTTCCACCACCGGTATTGTTACCTGTGGGTCAGGCATCTGGTAAGGCTGCTGGTTCTCGAAACGATTGTTGGAAGGCTCCATAGGTGGACACGCTTATATCATTGGTTACCTAGTGATACTCAGGTGTTAAATCATACGGGGTGCCTTCAGCTAAGTTGAAAATTGATCATAATTATATTCACGCTTTCTTCATAAAGCTCGACAGTTATGGCAGACACTTTTGCGTATATAAAAACATTTGAATACTAGCTTTCTTGTAAATGTAATTATCTTGAAAGCAATTAGTTATAATTGTTATGGTGACGGCTTTATCAGCATGAGTTGGAGTTTATGTCTCCTAGTTAAATCTAAGTTGGTAGCGTATTGCCCTGTGCGCAGCTAGCTCTGTTTACCAAGCGTCTTATGTAGAAAGCAAAGGCAGAGCCTGCCTCTGAACTTGTCATATAAATGACCAATATCTGAGAAGGATAAAGGCACGTCTATCTACTTTACGAAAATATTCGTAGATAAAGCTTGTTAGTACGATGAGTTTCGTATATGTTTGTCATACGAATCTCTTCGTACCACCATAACGTCCGAAATCAATGAGCAAGCCACCCCTCCCTAAGCCTACCGAATCGGAGCTGGAGATTTTGCAGGTGCTCTGGCAGCACGGCCCCACCACTGTTCGCTTTGTAAACGACGAGCTAAATAAAAAGCGCGATGTAGGGTACACCACCACGCTCAAGCTGCTTCAGCTCATGCTTGATAAGGGCCTCGTGCTCCGCGACGATGACAGCCGCACCCACGTCTATCGGGCAGCCTTGCGTGAGGAGGAAACCCAGGGCCTGCTCATCGACCGGCTTTTGGATGCGGCTTTTGGTGGCTCGGCGCTCAAGCTTGTGGTGCAGGCCCTGGGCCACCAGCGCACCTCTCAGGCAGAGCTGGACCAGATTCGGGATCTGCTAAACGAAATGGAAGAGCAAAAAAACACAACCGAGAAAGGAGGGACCAATGAACTGGCTTGAGCATCTTCTATCCCCAGCCGTTGTCCGGGCCCTAGGCTGGACTATCGTGCATTCGTTGTGGCAGGGAGCCGTAGTGGCGCTGGCATTGGCCGGTCTGCTGCTGTTGTTGCGTCAGCACACGGCGCGTATTCGCTACCGGGTGGCGGGTGTGGCGCTGGTCGCGATGCTGAGCTTGTCGGCCGTTACATTTGGCCGCTATTATCTGGCTGATAGCTTTGACAGAGAGGCAGTTATTCCCACTGCGTTGGCAAGTACAACTGCAACTACATCCACTGTTGTTCCTGCGAGTCTGGGGGGCAATTTGCCCTTGGTATATGCCTTTGATAAACACGCAGCACCTGCCACAACGGTACAGGCTGCTGCACCAGCCGCCGCCGATGTGTCGTGGCTGCCATATTTCGATCAACATCTGCCCCTTATTGTGACCGCGTGGCTGCTGGGCTTACTGGCTATGACGCTACGCTTTCTGGGCGGACTGGCGTATCTGGACCGCTTGCGGCACTACCGCGTGCGGCCGCTGCCGGCCGTATGGCAGCGCCGCCTGACGGAACTGGGTGAGCGGGCCGGCCTGCGGCGGTCAGTAACGCTGCTGGAGTCGGCGCTGGTGAAAGCGCCCTTGGTGGCAGGCCATCTAAGCCCGGTTATTCTGCTGCCGCTGGGCACCATTTCGGGGCTGAGCCAGGCACATCTGGAGGCCATTCTGGCGCATGAGCTGGCACATATTATCCGGCGCGACTACCTGATGAACCTCGTGCAGTCCATAACCGAAATTCTGTTTTTCTATCATCCCGGCGTTTGGTTTGTGAATGCCTGCCTGCGCACCGAGCGCGAAAACTGCTGCGACGATATGGCTACGGCCATGTGCGGCAGCCCGCTTACTCTGGCACAAGCGCTTACCGGCTTAGCCGAGCTTGGTCACGACCGTTTCTCAGCCCCCCGACTGGCGGTGGCTGCCGTCGGACCGGATGGCTCGCTGCTGAGTCGTGTGCGGCGGCTGGTGCAGCGCCGTTCGGCCCCTACATTTTCCGAAGGCTTTATGGCTGCCGTTGTGGTGCTGGGGGGCATTGTGCTGCTGGGCGTGAGCACGGCCTTCTCCATGGCTGATCCGCATTTCAAGATCAGCCGCAATGAGACAATGGCTGCGGGCAATACCTGGCGTGCTGAGCTGATGCCCGGTCTGCTGGTGGCCCCACCTGTTGCCAAAATTGCTCCCCAGGGTCCTTTATTGGAGGCAGTGGATGTGAACGACGAGGATAAGGACAAAGACAAAAAGAAGCGCCGTCGGAAGGACGATAACAACCGGGTAGTAATTATTCAGGATGGCGCGCGAAGCCGCCGCGACGCGGCAACGGTAGTACTGGAGCGCGACAAAAAAGGCCGCGTGACGGAAATGTATGTTGATGGAAACCGCATTGATGCCCAAGAGCTGAACGCGACGCGAAAGAAGAGCAAAGACGAAGGCACCCAAGTTATTCGCCTGAACTCAGGTCGGACTCTACGTGTGTTAGGGCGCAACGAATCCGAGTTTGACTTCGACGCCAATAATCTGAGAGTAATAGACCTGAATAAGGATGAGCTACGCCGCTCTATCCAGCTGTTGCGCCTGAACAATGAGTCAATGGCGTTGCTTAAGCGCAACCTGGATGGTAACGTCCAGATAATTCAAGGCGAGAACGCACGCCGACAAGCACTACGGTCGGCGGAGCAAGCATTGCGCCTTGCCGAGCAACGTGCTGACAGCGATGAGGAAAAAGCCAGAATCAGAGCGCAGTTTGATAATATCAGGGAAGAGCGCGAACGGTTGCAAGAAGCGGCTGAGGAGGAGCGTGACCGGCTACAGGAAGACCGTGACAATCAGCAAGTCATTCGAGAAAGAAGCCAGGTTGAGCGCGAAGAGCAGCGGGTAGAGCGGGAACGTGAGCGGGCGGCGCGCGATAAAGAACGGGCCGAACGGGCAGCACGAACCCGCAAGGCGGAAGACGCCATCATTGCCGAGCTGCTCAAAGACGGGCTTATTAAGGACAAGCAGAACTTTAAGTTTGAGCTTACCGGTAGCGAGTTGAAAGTGAATGGCCAGAAGCAGCCGGAAACCGTCTTTACGAAATACCGCAAGCTGTACGAAGAAGGCACTGCCCGCACGATAGGCGCCACCGGTAAAGTGCTGCTGAGCTACAACGGTGGCAACGTGAACCGCATTTACTCCAGCAACGACGGCTCCAGCACTTACATTATGGCTCCGCCTGCGCCACCTGCGGCTCCGGCCGCGCCCGCTGCGCCCGGAATACCTGCTGCGCCCGCCGCGCCTGGCGCAGCGGGCATACCAGCCCCGCCTGCCCCACCTCGTGCGCCCCGCGCCCCACGCCTTCCCGCGCCTCCCCGCGTCCCAGCTATCAATTCCGTGGATTTGGGCAACCAATTGCGGAAGGATGGACTGATTGGGAAGAACGACAAGTCGTATCAGTTTCAAATCAATGCCACCAGCATGACCGTGAACGGCAAGCGTCAGTCGGATGAGCTGGCGGCTAAGTACCGGCAGCTGCTGGGCGAAGGCAAGAACAGTAAGTTCAATATGAACATCTCCATTCAGGAGTAGCCTTTTTTTCTTCTTTTCTGGATAAAAGCCGGCTTTCTAACACAGAAAGCCGGCTTTGGTATTAAAAATGCCCCCCGCGGCAACTCTCGCCAGGCTTCGTGCATCTATTGGCTTACCGGCGGGAAATTCCGGTTTCACATTTACAGTATATGCGCCGAATTTTACTTTGTTGGTGTTTAGTATTGATCACCTCCATGGCTGTCGGGCAAAATTTGCCCCCCACAGCGCCGGCTCCTAATGCCAATGCAGCGCCCAAGCGTCAACTCCAGGCAGTCCGCCTCACCCAACCGATTAAGCTCGATGGCCTGCTCGATGAAGCCCAGTGGCAGGAGGCACCCATCGCCACCGATTTTATTCAGAATAGGCCAAACCCCGGCCCGCGCGAGAAGCAGCCGACGGAAGTGCGCGTGATGTACGATGATGCGGCCCTGTACGTGGGAGCCGTGATGCACGAGACCTCCGCCGACTCCATCATGCGTGAGCTGACGGCCCGCGACGACCTCGGCAACACCGACTTCATCGCCATCTTTCTCGATACCTACAACGATAAGCTCAACGGCTACAGCTTCTTTATCACGCCCGGCGGCGTGCAGCTTGATGCGCGCTACTCGCCGGCCAGTGGCGAAGATTTTGCCTGGAATGCCGTGTGGGACGCGCGCACGGCCCTGCGCGGTACCGATTGGGTCGTGGAAATGCGCATTCCGTATTCCGCCATTCGCTTTAGCGCCGTGCCGGAGCAGCTCTGGGGGCTCAACTTCATGCGCCGACGTAAGCGCGACAATCAGGACTTTTTCTGGAATGAGGTAAAGCCTGAAGCCGATGGCTTTGTGAATCAGTGGGGCCAGCTGCAAGGCATCCGCGACATCAAGCCGCCGCTGCGCCTGTCGCTCACGCCCTACGTATCCACGTATCTCAACCACTATCCTTACCAGGAGCAGGGCGTGCGTAACACGAGCTTCTCTTTTAATGGCGGCGCCGATATTAAGTACGGCATCAACGAGAGCTTCACGCTCGACGCCACGCTGGTACCCGACTTTGGCCAAACGCAAAGCGACAACGTGGTGCTCAACCTCACGCCATTTGAGGTGCAGTACAACGAGAACCGCCAGTTTTTCACCGAAGGAACCGAGCTTTTTAATAAAGGCAACCTCTTTTATTCTCGTCGGGTAGGGGCGCAGCCGGTGGGTTTTTACGCCGTCAATGGCCAGCTTAGGGAAGGCGAGCAACTGGTGAAAAATCCTGGTGAAACTCGTCTGCTGAATGCCGCCAAAGTATCGGGCCGGACAAGTAAAGGCTTAGGTATTGGCCTGTTCAATGCCTTAAGCAACGACGTATATGCCACCGTGCGCGACAGCACCGGACAGGAGCGCGACGTACTGACACAGCCTTTTTCGAATTATAATATCGTAGTGCTGGATCAGAGCCTGAAGAACAACTCCTACGTGAGTCTCGTCAATACCAACGTCACGCGCTGGGGCCAAACCTACGACGCCAACGTGACTGGGGGGCTTTTTCGCTTTGCTGACAAGAAGAATGCCTATGCCATTGATGGGCAGGTGGTGTACTCGCGCCGCCGCGGCAAGTCTTTCGCCTCCGACGCCGACGTAAACAACCAGGATGGCTTCAAATACCTGGTAGGGGTTGGCAAGATCAGTGGCAACTTCACCTGGAAAGTAAGCCATGGCATTGAATCCGATACCTACGACTCGAACGATTTAGGGCTGCTGCTCAGCAATAACAGCATCGAACAGGCTATCGACTTTAACTACAATAAGTACAAGCCGTTCTGGAAGGTGAACAATATGTACACCTATTGGGGCATCAGCAACGAGGTGTTGTATAGCCCCAGGCGCTACCGGAGCGTGGAGCTGTACGGTGGCGGCAACACTACGTTCACCAAGAACTTTATGACGGTGGGGGGCAATTTTGACGCCTCGCCGCGCCGCCACGACTACTTCGAGCCGCGCGTGTCGCCGCTGGGCCGCTTGTACGTGCGGGTGCCCGCCAACGTAGGCGGCAGCATGTTTGTGTCGTCCGATTACCGCAAGAAGCTGGCCTATGATATCAGCTTATCAGGCCGCTACTATGCTCAGGACCGGGGCCGGCCCAACCGTACGGGCCTCGGCATCGGCATCAGTCCGCGCTATCGGGTGAGTAATCAGCTGACTTTTCGCTACGACTTGAGCTGGAGCCGGCAGGATAACCAGATTGGCTACGCCGGCGGCATGAGCAGCCAGGAACCTCTGGACGAGCTTTATCTGGACGAGTCAGTATTGGGCCGGCGCCGAGTAGTTACCGTAACCAACACTGTTTCGGGGTCTTACACGTTCAATAACCGAATGTCGTTTACCATTCGCACGCGCCACTACACCAGCAACGTGCACTACTACGACTACCTGCGTCTGCTGGAAAAAGGTCAGGAAGAAGCCATCGACTACCGCCGCAACCGCGACACAAGCTTCAACGCCTTCAACGTGGATGCCGTGTATTCGTGGTGGTTTGCGCCCGGCTCCCAAATCAGCGTAGTATGGAAAAATGCGGGCTCCAGCTTCTTAACGGCCGACAAAGCCACCCCGCTTTACTTCGATAATCTGACCAACACTGTAAATACGCCCCACAGCAATTCATTGTCAATCAAAGTGTTGTATTATCTCGATTATCTGATGCTGAAGCGTAAGGGTATTTAGGTAAACGACGCACATTCTTTCTTTTTGTTCCCCAGCTACCACCCATGCCACAGCACATCGGCGCTCTCACACTACTCGTGCGCGATTATGACGAAGCCATCGCGTTTTACACCAGTAAGCTGGGCTTTGAGCTGGTAGAAGATACCGACCTTGGGCAGGGCAAACGCTGGGTGCTGGTAGCGCCGCCGCAGTCAACTTCCACTAGGTTGCTTTTGGCTCAGGCTGCCTCGGAGAAGCAAGTGCAACAAATCGGCAATCAGGCCGGTGGGCGCGTATTTCTTTTTCTGCACACCGATGATTTTCAGCGCGATTACACCTTGTATCGAGAGCGGGGCGTGCGGTTTCTGGAAGAGCCCCGGCACGAGAGCTACGGCAGCGTAGCCGTGTTTGAGGACTGCTACGGCAACCAGTGGGACTTGCTGGAGCAGCGCATTGCTTCCTAGTTAATCCGGGCTTCGCTCTGCAATCCTAATAGCTCGGCCGCTGCTCCGAAGGGGGATTTTTTGCCCCCATCACTTGCTCGCGTACCTCAGCCAGCTGCTTTTGTACGCGTGGGTTGGCGTAGAACCGCTCTTCCAGCTCCTGCCGGATGGCCTCGTGCAGCCAGTGCAGATTCTGCTCTTGCCGGCGCCGCTGAAAGTAGCCGCTGGCCAGCATTTGCGTTTGATACTGTTCTATTATCTCCCAGACTTCGGCCACGCCCGCACCCGTCAGCGCCGAACTGGTCGTAACGACGGGTGCCCAGCTAGAGGCGGCTTTGGGAAAAAGGTGAAGCGCATTCTGGTACTCGCGGCGGGCACGACGAGCCGCTAATTCATTGCCCGCATCGGCCTTGGTGATGGTCACGGCGTCGGCCATTTCCATAATGCCTTTCTTGATGCCCTGTAGCTCGTCGCCGGCGCCGGCCAGCATCAGCAGCAGAAAAAAGTCGACCATGCCGTGCACGGCGGTTTCGCTTTGGCCTACGCCCACGGTTTCCACAAAAATGACGTCGTGGCCGGCCGCTTCGCACAGGAGCATAGCCGCGCGGGTGCTGCGCGTAACGCCCCCCAGGGAGCTGCCCGCCGGCGAAGGCCGAATGTAGGCGGCTGAATGGGCAGCTAACTCACTCATGCGGGTTTTATCGCCGAGTATGCTGCCGCCGCTGCGTTGGCTAGTCGGGTCGACGGCCAGTACAGCCAGCTTTTTGCCCAGCTTGTTTACCAAATACAGCCCAAGGGCTTCAATAAATGTGCTTTTGCCCACGCCCGGCACGCCCGTAATGCCTATCCGAATGGAGCGGCCCGCCTGAGGCATAACCGCGTCGAGAACCTGCTGGGCAAGTTGTTGGTCGGTGGCCAAAGTGCTTTCCGCCAGCGTAATGGCGCGACTCAGCACCACGCGGCTGCCGGCCTGAATGCCGGCTACATACTCGTCTGCGGTGAAGCGTTTGGCCATATATGCGAGTTGCCCTTACTTGACGATGAAATTAGGCAAGCCAAACTTACTACGTTTGCCCCCAGACTGATACCATCGTCTTTGTAGCCACAGGCCAGGCCCGCAGCATTGGGATTTTCAATAACTCCCAAAAAGGGGTTGTCTTCGCGGGCCACGTATATTTTGCCATCCGGCCCCGCTGGAGCGCCCCGATTTTACGGTTTTTGGAGTCACCTATTTTAGTGGCTTTGCTGGTCTTCAAATCGAACTGCCAGATTTGGGCCGCCCCGCCGCCGGTGCCGTTATTGGTGCCGTAGAGCTTGCTGCCATCAGGCGAGAACTCTACACCATAGGCTTCTTCATAGGGGCCAAACTGGCGCGGCTTGCTCACCAAGCCCGTTGTGCGGTCGAAGTCGAAGACCTCGAACTTGTTGCTTTCGCGCCAGATTGCGGCTGCCAGCTTGTTGCCATCTGGCGAGAACTTCATGCAGCCGATGGCGTTGCGGCCCGGACCGGCGTGCATAGTGCCCACGTTGCTCAGAATAGGCTTCGTTTGGACGCCATCGGCCGTTACGAGGTAAGCCACAAAGGCATTGGAGTTCCAGCGGTGGCCCACCACCCACACGTCGCGGCCGTTTTGGTGGCGCACTGCCGCCAGCTTTTCGGCCACCGGCGAAATGAGCAGCATATTGGCGCGCGGCACGTCGCCGAGCCCATTGTCGCGGGTCATGTCCACTACGGAGTAGCGCATGCCGCCGGGCCTACCCTGAAAGTCGGTGGTGAACACATAGAACACGTTGCCGCTGCCGGGATCGGGCACAATCAGCACGCCTTGCGTGCTTTCCTGCCCGCCCATCAGCTTACGACCGTTGGGCATAGGCTGGTGCTGCCGGTTGAAAATAGTGCCTCCATTCGTGTAAAACAGCAACTGTCCGCTTTTGGTAGTAGCTACGGCGCAGTTCTCGTAGCTCACCATTTTGCTGTCGAGAAGGGGAGTGGGCTTGCCTTGTGCAAAGCTTAGACCCGCCATATTGCCGAAGTACCAGGTAGATTGCTCGGCCTGAGCCCATGCTGACGAGCTGGTAAACAGACTAATAAGTAGGAGCAGAAGAGGAAGTCGTTTCATAGAATTGCAAAGCGCCGGAGCAGATGTGGTAAGGGGCGCTACTGGAAAGAAAACGGAATTTCGTGCCAAGGTAATATAGCTAGTGCCGGCAGAGGCCCGTGAAAACCGGCGGTGAAAAGTAACAGATAGGCAGTTTACGGAGTTTGAATAAGATCTGGGGGCTTTTTTGAACTCAGCAAAACGCAAAAAAGCCCCCAGATCTTATACTTACACTGTCCTTCCTTATTCCGACCTGTATATGCTGCGCTCTTTTGCTCTGGTATTGTTGGTCAGTGGCTTTGCTTTGGCAACGCTGGCTCAGACGCCGCTTACTAAACCGTCCTTGCCTGAGCGGATCAAAGCTCAGCGGTGGCAAAAACGCGTTGTTGTTCTCTGTGCGCCCACGGCCGAATCAGCGGAGCTTAAGCAGCAAAAAGCAAGCATGGCTGCCGCCCAAACGCAGGTAAATGCACGCGATATGCTCATCTTGGAAGCTATTGAGACCAGCTTAAGCCCCAGTGAAAAGCAGTATGTGCGTCAGACGCTGGGTATAAAGCCAGGCGGTTTTGCTCTGGTGCTCATTGGTAAGGATGGTGGCGTGAAGCGCAAAGAAACCGAGCCCATCGACCCCAAAGCCTTATTCGAGACAATCGACGCCATGCCCATGCGTCGCCAGGAAATGCGTGAGAAAGACAGATAGGCTTGTTTAGCCGATACTCCGTATCACGCCGCCATCTACCCGTACGGAGGCCCCATTAGTGGCTGAAGCCAGCGGACTAGCTAGATACACGACCATATTGGCTACTTCCTTGGGCGTGGCAAAGCGCTGAAGCAACGATGACGGCCGGGCATTCTGGAAGAAATCGTGCTCGGCTTCTTCCTTCGATTTGCCTTCCGCGGATAGCTTTTGCAGAAAATCCTCTACGCCTTCGGAAGCTGTGGGGCCAGGCAGCACGGAATTTACAGTCACGTTGGTGCCTTTTGTCAGTTCGGCCAAACCACGAGCCACGCCAAGTTGGGCCGTTTTGGTGGTGCCGTAATGAATCATTTCCTGTGGGATCTGTAGGCCCGACTCACTGGAAATAAACAGGATGCGTCCCCAGTTCTGGGCAAGCATGAGCGGAAAATACTGACGCGAAAGCCGCACGCCGCTCATCACATTTATTTCAAAAAAGCGCATCCAGTCTTCATCCGTAATATCGGCAAACTCCTGGGGGGCAAAAATGCCAACGTTGTTCACCAGAATATCCACCGCGGGCACTTCGCGCAGCAAGTCCTGTATTTCGTCGGCGCGTCCAAAGTCTACGGCCACGCCGCGTACCTGGGCTGTGGGCGTTTGGGCCAGAATAGCTGCCGTAGCCGCCTGAATCCGGGCTTCGGTACGACCCGTAATAATGACGTGGGCACCTTCGGCGGCCAGCTGCTGGGCAATGGCCAGGCCGATGCCAGCGGTAGAGCCTGTTACTAAAGCTATCTTATTTGTGAGGTGCAGATCCATTCTATTTCAAACGATAAAGTGAGAGTCGTTAAACCAGTGAGCCTTTATTTTGTATGTTAAGCTTTACGGTTAGCGGCTGAGTTAGTCGCCTGCTACAGCGCCAGCCTACTTAGCGCTGCATCCGTATTGATTTCGTGCCTTTTTATTTACAACACACTTACCGCTCATATGTCGTTCTCATCCGCCCGCCCCGAAGATTTACTGTTTGATGCCGCCCGTCGGGGTGATGTTTCTTATTTGAAAGAATTGATTGCCACCAACATCGACGTTAATACGGTGAATGGCAAAGGCTTTACCCCACTGATTGTAGCTGCCTACGATGACCAGCTGGAAGCTGTTAAACTTCTGCTGGATGCCGGCGCCGATGTAGATGTGCAGGATGCCGGCGGCAACAATGCCCTTATGGGCGTCTGCTTCAAAGGCCACGCCGAGGTTGCCAGCCTGCTGATAGCGCACGGTGCCGATCTGAACCTACAGAATGGCAACGGCGGCACGGCCCTTATGTTTGCCACCTTGTTCGGACGCAATAAGCTGGTAAAACTCATGCTCGACGCTGGCGCCGATACTACTATTCGCGATATCCGGGGTCTTACCGCGCTGGACTTGGCGGTGCAGCAAGGCAATGAGGAAGCTTTGCAATTGCTTCAATAACTGTTCAGCCACCTTACTGCCCATTTGCCGTATAACCCGAAATTGCTTCTGAAACGCTCGTTCTGAAGCCAATAACGAGGATATACATATTCTGCTGATGGACAGTTTAGCCAGATTTGCCCCCACATCTATGCTTTGCTTCGCATTGTGGTAGGTTTGCTTTTCGCAATGCATGGTAGCCAGAAACTACTAGGTTTTCCCGGTGATAAGCCGCCCGTGGAAATTGCTTCGCTCATGGGCCTAGCCGGAATAATAGAGCTGGTCGGCGGCCTCCTGATTGCCTTCGGCTTCCTGACACGTGTTGCGGCATTTGTAGCCAGCGGCACCATGGCGGTAGCTTACTTTATGGCTCACGCGCCGCAGGGGGCAATTCCGCTGTTGAATCAGGGAGAGCTGGCGGTTGTGTACTGCTTTGTGTTTCTGTACATCGCCGCCCAAGGCTCCGGACCCTGGAGCGTAGATAATTTGATCCGAAAGGATCGGCGCGATGTGTTGCCGCGTTAGTTGATAAGCTTCGGCTTTGTATAAAAGAATCTTTCAAACAACAGGCAGTCATAAAAGAAGCGCTGGCATATCTAACACCCATTAGATATGCCAGCGCTTCTTTTATGACTGCCTGTTCTAATTAATGATAAGCAGATTAAGCCGGCTTTGTCAACAAGTAGTACGCATAACGCCGGCCCATCCTCACTTCCTGCTCAATCTCGAGGGTAACGAGCTGGGGCTCGAAGCCACATTTTATTGCGTTTTCCCAAAACTCCTCAATCCGGTAGGTTACCATGTGAGGCATATTTTGGGCGTAGCCCCAACGATGCGGCTTGCTAATGGGAGTATGGTCAGCATAGCGAATCTCAATAAACGCTTGCCCACCCGGCTTTAACATTTTATAAGCAATATCCAGCACACGGGAGCCATAGGCCTTGGTAGGGAAAACACAAAAGACGTAGACGCAGAGAAACAGATCAATAGGCTCCGTGATGACGTTAAGAACCGTCTCGGGAGTACCAACTTTAAACGGCACCGGAACAAAATTGTGGTAGCCTTCCTGTATTAATTGCTTTTGGCATTCCATAACACTGGCCGTTGTAACATCAGCGCCATAATAGCGACTCGAGCCGGGGGCGAAGTGCACTGCATTGGCCCCCCGCCGCAACCCCAGTCGACAATAGTAGCCGGCTGATTATCCACAGTTGCTACGCCAGCCAAGCGACGATACGTGTCGTAATTATGACGACCCATCTTGAGCCACCGCTCATCGTCATTAACAAAAATGCCTGTACCCCGCCAGTGAGCCTTGCCAGGAATAAAATCACGATGAAAGGAATCCCAGTAATGCTGAGAGTCAGTTACTAACTTATCTTCTGAATCATACAGATGTAAGTTCTCCCGCACTGCGTGCTCACTGGATCGGTAAATCCGCGCTAACATATTTCGTAACTGACCTTTCATTACACTATTTGTATAGGGTGAGACATAAAACTTTGAATACAAGGTATGATTTAAGAAACCTTGCCCCAATAAAAATTATATTATGTATAATTATAATTCAATTATATAAAAAAGATGCATAAATTAAACTCGACAGTTGGATTCTACAGATGAGCTAAAAGCTGTTTTTCATTTAAGTCTTGCTGGGTTCAGGCTGTAAGCTCAGTACTGCTATTACTAAAGCTACACCTGTACATAGCACGCTTCCGAGCCTTGGACTATCAAAACTTCAGTACAAGGAAGTCGGCTTAATGAATTTTCTGTGCGTTATTCTGCTAAGTGGAAACCTAACTGAAAAGAGGGCGGGCTTATGCAACAAACTGTTGCATAAGCCCGCCCTCTTTTCAGCAAATAGCTGAGAAAACCAGACTAAGCCGGCTTTGTCAATAAATAAAAGGCATAGCGCCGTCCCAATTTTACCTCCTGCTCAATTTCCAAGGTTACGAGTTGAGGTTCGAAGCCGCAGCTAATAGCGTTTTCCCAAAACTCCTCAATCCGGTAGGTTACCATGTGAGGCAGATTCTGAGCGTAGCCCCAACGATGTGGCTGGCTTATAGGGGTATTATCGGCGTAGCGGATTTGAATAAACGCTTGCCCGCCTGGCCTTAACAGCTTGTAAGCTATGTCCAGCACGCGGGTACCATACGCCTTGGTAGGGAAAATCTCAAAGACGTACGTTGAGAAGAACAGGTCGCAGGGCTCTGTAATTGTGCTGAGGACGGTTTCAGGGGTACCAGCCTCAAACTGAACAGGAACAAAGTTGTGGTAGCCTTCCTGTATTAGTTGCTTCTGGCACTCATTAACACTAGCAGAGGTAATATCAGTGCCATAATAGCGACTCGAGCCGGGAGCGAAGTGCACAGCATTGGCCCCCCGCCACAGCCCCAGTCGACAATAGTAGCCGGCTGATTATCCACAGTCGCTACGCCAGCCAAGCGACGATACATCTCATAATTATGACGACCCATCTTGAGCCACCGCTCGTCGTCATTGGTAAATATGCCTTTGCCCCGCCAATGAGCATTCCCAGGTATGTACTCACGATCAATGCCTTCCCAGTAATGCTGAGAATCAGCTATCAGTTTATCTTCCGAATCGTACAGATGTAAGTTCTCCCGTACTACACGCTCACTAGTGCGATAAATCCGGGATAAAGTATTTCGTAACTGTGCTTTCATCAAATTGATTGTAAGAAGGTATGCTGAATCGTTGTCAATGCAATTTATGATTTAATATTATTTTAATCCTATAGAAATCGTCATTAACATTTGGATAAACCAAATTAATTAAGAAAACAGATAAGTAAAGCTCGTCAATTGTACTATTTAAGTATCGTGTCAAGTAAAGGCCAAGCAAGCTGAAACCTTATGTTTCAGCTAGGAATGAGCAGCGTAATACGGTTAAACTTACGTATTCGCCGCCAATTTCTATAGCGGGTAACTACTTATAAAATCAATATAGGCTGAGTGTATATTGTGTGTCGCATAAGCCCCGACCGTAGGAAAACCCATAAACAGAGCTTATGCGACACACTACTCTTACTGCTCTTTCAGCTTTTGCAATATTTCTTGCGCTGCAACCGCAATTACCGTTCCCGGTCCATACACACCAGCTACTCCGCCTCAAAGAGAAACTCATAATCCTGAGCGGGAATCACACCACCAGCAATTACCAGAATATCTGCGCGGTCAAGTTTTTTTAGCTCCTCAATAAGCTGTGGAATAAGGGTCTTGTGGCCCGCCGCTAAACTACTGACGCCTACTACATGCACGTCGTTTTCGGTGGCCTGGCGGGCTACCTCGGCCGGCGTTTGAAACAGGGGGCCAATGTCTACGTCAAAGCCCACATCGGCGAAACTGGTAGCAATGATTTTGGAGCCACGGTCGTGGCCATCCTGGCCCATTTTCGCTACCAGGATGCGCGGCCGCCGGCCTTCCAGCTTGGCGTATTCGTCAGCCATTTCACGGGTGCGCTGAAACTCAGCGTCGTAGTCCAGCTCAGCGGAATACACGCCCGAAATGGCGCGAATAGTAGCCTGATGGCGGCCGTATACTTTCTCCAGCGCATCCGATATTTCACCAAGCGTAGCCCGTATACGGGCAGCTTGTACGGCTAGCTCCAGCAGATTTTCGGCGCCGCTACGAGCCGCCGCGGTTAGCGCTTCTAGCGCAGCTTGAACAGCGTTAGTGTCGCGTTCGGCCTTGATGGTTGCCAGGCGGGCGAGCTGCGCTTCCCGTACGGCGGCATTATCAATGTCGAGCACATCAATTTTGTGCTCTTCGGTAGGGCGGTATTTATTGACGCCCACAATAATTTCCTTCCCTGAGTCGATGCGGGCTTGCTTGCGGGCGGCAGCTTCCTCAATGCGCATTTTAGGCAAGCCGGTCTCAATGGCTTTAGCCATACCGCCCAGCTCCTCCACTTCCTGTATCAACGCCCAGGCTTTGTCGGCGAGCTGGTGGGTGAGGCTTTCCACATAGTAGGAGCCGCCCCAAGGATCCACGACGCGCGTAATGTCAGTTTCATGCTGAAGGTAAAGCTGGGTGTTGCGGGCAATACGCGCGGAAAAGTCGGTGGGCAGGGCAATAGCCTCGTCCAGCGCATTGGTGTGCAGACTTTGCGTACCGCCTAAAGCTGCGGTCAGCGCCTCGATGCAGGTGCGCGCCACGTTGTTGAAAGGGTCCTGCTCCGTAAGAGAATAGCCCGAAGTCTGGCAATGGGTGCGTAAAGCCAATGATTTGGGATTCTGGGGGCAAATTGCTGCATTAGCTTGGCCCACAACAGCCGCCCGGCGCGCAGCTTGGCAATCTCCATGAAGTGATTCATGCCGATGGCCCAGAAAAACGACAGGCGGGGGGCGAATTGATCGACATCCATACCCACGGCTAGGCCGGCGCGCACATATTCCAGCCCGTCGGCGAGGGTGTAGGCAAGCTCCAGATCGGCGGTGGCACCGGCTTCCTGCATGTGGTAGCCACTGATGCTGATGGAGTTGAAGCGTGGCATGTGCTTAGCCGTATAAGCAAAGATGTCGGCGATGATGCGCATGCTGGGGGCAGGCGGATAGATATAGGTGTTGCGCACCATAAACTCCTTCAGAATGTCATTCTGAATCGTGCCCGCCAGCTTCTCCGGACTCACGCCCTGTTCTTCAGCGGCCACAATATAGAAAGCCATAATCGGGAGCACGGCCCCGTTCATGGTCATCGACACCGACATCTGATCCAGCGGAATTTGGTCGAAAAGAATATTCATATCCTCCACCGAGTCGATGGCGACGCCCGCTTTTCCCACATCGCCCTCCACGCGCGGATGGTCGGAGTCGTAGCCGCGGTGCGTAGCCAGATCAAAGGCGACAGAAAGCCCTTTTTGCCCCCAGCCAGGTTCCTGCGGTAGAAAGCATTGCTTTCCTCAGCCGTCGAAAAACCCGCGTATTGCCGGATAGTCCACGGGTTTTGCACGTACATGGTAGCGTAGGGGCCGCGCAGATAAGGTGCTACGCCCGCTCCGAAACCCATATGATCGAAGCCGGCCACATCATGGGCCGTATAGTGGCTGCGGAGCGGAATCTGTTCGGGCGTCAGCGTTTCGGTGGGCGCAGCCGGGGCGGGCGGCAACGGCGCTGCATCGTACGGAATCCGGGAAAAGTCAGGCTTCATTGGATGGAGGATAGATTGGGTGGCCTAGGGTATGGAGTTAAAGATTACTCGGAGGTTGATTGCTTCAAAAAGCCGTCTTACAGAAAGCAATCCTATGTTTTTCCCTGAAGCCGGGCGAGGATATCGTCGGTTTTATAGGTATTTACGCTGAGCTCCTGGAAGCCATGACGCTCAACGGCAGCCTGCATGGTTGCCACATCACTGGAGAGCAAAGTAGGCAGATGGATTGACAGGTCGGCCGTATCGGGAGCAGATACTTCCCGGGCCAAGGCGTGGTACTGGTCCACGGTGGCGTACATCAAGGTTACTGTCTCGGGCGTGGAAAAAAGCACCGACAGCGTATCGGCTGCTAGCTCGGGCAGCGGTAGCGAGGTCTGCTCCTCCTGGGGAAGGGTTTTGAGGAAGGACTCCAGAATGGCGCGGTTCGCATCCTGACCCAATAGCACTACCGCCGCCCGCTGATTCTGCTGCAACTGCCGCCGGAAGTGCATTGCCGTTACCAGCCGCAATACTTCCGTAGGATACGCAGCACGGGTGGTATCGAAGCTGCGGCTGCGCAGTAGCTTTTTAGGATCGAACTCAAACTCTTCCTCGGCCTGCGTGAAGCGGTTGCTACCCACGATTACTTGCTCGCCGGTAGCTATGCGGTGAAACTGCTGGCGGCTGACAATGCGCAACTCTTCCAGTACAGTGCCCCAGGCTTTAGGCAAACCGCCTTTGGCTTCTGTGGCCTGAAAAAGCGCCCAAGCCTCGCGGGCTAGGGTGTCGGTGAGCGTTTCGAGATAGTAGGAGCCCGCGGCGGGGTCAAGTACGCGGCCCAACTGAGATTCTTCGCGCAGGATAATGGATAAGTTGCGCGCCAGCCGCTCCGAAAACTCGCTCGGCTCGCGGTACAGGCTGTCGAATGGGGTCACGGTAAGCGAGGTAGCACCACCCAAGACGGCTGCCATGGCCTCCGTCGTGAAACGCAATAAGTTGGTGTGCGGATCAAGGGTAGTTTGCAGCCACGATGAGGTGCTGGTATGAATTCGTAGCGTTGTGGCGAGGCTGGGGGGCAAATCGAAGGCATGAAGCAAGGTCGCCCACAACCGGCGCACGGCGCGCAGCTTCGCAATTTCGAGGAAGTAACTGGTACCTATGGCCAAATGGAGCTGCATGGCCGTAGCCACATCGGCCACGCTCATATCGGCGTTAGGCAGGGCCTGCAGATAAGTTGCCGCCACATTCAACGCATAGCCGATCTGCTGGGTATTGGTGCCTCCCCGATTGCCGAAGAAGCTGGCATCAACTGTCAGCGCCTTAAACTTAGACAGATGCTGGGTCAGCTTTATTACCGTCCGCAGCTCAGACAAGTGGCTGGCAAACTCTGAGTTATGGTGGTGAGTGAGAGGATCCGTTAGTAAAAAGCCCCCAGCTCGTTACTGGCTGCCAGCAGCCGACCCAGCAGGCTGCTGGGGTGGTGCGGCACCGAATACCCAATAAAAGTGGTTTCAAGCGGGAGGAAACTGTGCAGATAATCAACGTCAAAAGTGCTGGCATCGTCGGTGAAAATAAAATGCACACCGTCGGCTCCACGGTCCAAGCTTATCCGGGCTTGATCCACGGCATCATGCCCGCTGTTCTGGGGCGCCACGCGCACCACTGGTACATTGCGCCAAGCGCGGTCGGGCGCCGCTGGCTCCGGCAGGAGGGGAGAGGGCAAATCGCCTAGCGTTTCCAGCGCCTCCTTGTGGTAAAAAGGCTGTACGTCAAACCCTTCACTGGTGTGCCACAGCAGCGCAGCCGGGTCGGCGCCCTTCAGGTCACGACGGATACGCTCCTGCCAGGCCTCCGTGCTGACGGTTTGAAACTCGGGAAAAGAAACGGGTGCCGGGCGTGGGGTATCGGCCATACGGGAGTGATAAAGAGCCTATGATTCCGGTGAGGAATGCGGGTTAAAGATACCGCATCGGGCTAATAATGGCGAATTGGGCAAGTTGTTTGTACGGCGGCGCGCAGCTTTTGGCTTTGGCCGCTCCTTTAATCTGCGCTTCTTCCTTTCTCCCTTTTATTATTTACATGAACAAATCTTTAGGATTTTTACTGCTTTTATCAACCGTTTCTATGTCAGCGGTTGCCCAATCTGATTTCCGTGTCGGCTATATTGTGCAGTCTGCTGGGGATACGGTCTCTGGCCTTATTGCTTATCAAGGAGCACAGCGCAGTGCATTGTCATGCCGGTTCCGCACTGATGGTCAGGCTGCTGTCGTTGATTATCAGCCGGAGCAGCTACGCGGCTACGGCTTTAAGCAGGGTGCCAAATACATGAGTCAACCTCTACCTGCCGCACCTGCCCGCGCCACCTTTTTGGAAATACTGGCCTTCGGCAAAGTGGCACTGCTAACCAGTGTTGACAGCGACGACCAACGTCACTTCTACGTGAAGAAAGACGCTGCGCCTGTAGTCGAGCTGATTCAAAAAGATACCATTGTCTCTAAATCAAGCCCCAGCGGTGTTCAAAAAGTAAAAGTTCGTTCGTATCCTTTCCGAAGCGTATTAAATTCTACATTGGATGGTTGCCCAGCAGTTCAGGCCCAGCTCGGGCGGGCCGAGTTGGTAGAGTCCCAACTGACGAGGCTAGTAAACAGCTACAATAACTGCGCTACCGGATCTACTGCGCAAGTTGTTGCACCTCGTACCGGCCGCTTCAAAGCGGGTCTGTTGGCAGGAGCCCAACGGGGCGCTTTCACTTTTAATGACGAAGGTGAGGAAAAGTTGAGCTCCACCGTAGGCCCGATTATGGGCTTTGGGTTTGACTTCGCCCCATCACGATTTAATGAAAAGCTGTCGATGCGTGTGGAAGGATTGTACTCAAAGCAGTCAACCGAGCTGCAATACACGCGTCCGGGTAGTGGACCCTTTCTAACTCAGCGGGCTCAGCGTAATCTGGTAGTCGAGGCGACGAGCCTGCACTTGGTTGCGCTTCTGCGCTATGCACGCACTACGGGTGCCATCAGACCATTTATTCAGGTTGGGCCGCAACTTGCGGCTCATATCAAGAGGAATGCCGTTCTGACTACTACCTATGATGTTGCATCGCCACCTGCTCCCAGCAGTCGGGAGATTGAGTTGCGCCCAAGTAACTTCGGCGGAGTGCTGGGTGCCGGCCTGCTTCTGCCCGCAGGCAAGGCGGGTACTTTCCAGCTGGAAGCTCGATTGGATAAGATGGATAGCTTAAGCGAATCCGGAATATTGTCTGGTGCAACTACTACCTCCGTGTTAGTTGGATATACGATAGGCAAATAGCAACTCGGATAGCAAAAGGCGAAGCAGACAATCAAAGTTGTGGAGATGCCGCACCGGGTTTGGGCAAAAGCCCAATGACCAGCGTTATCTTTGCAGTCCGTCTCTTCGCCTTTTGCTGTTTCTATGCATTTTCTCCGCTCCCGTGTCGCCAGCCTCGGTCTGTTACTTGCCGTTGCCGTAACGCCAGCCTGTCAGCGCGCGGCTTACGTGGCCAAGCCCACATTGGCCCCCGCCACGGCCCAGCCCGTAGGCCAGACTTTGCCCCCCGATCCCAAAATAGCGGCTCTCATTGAGCCCTATCAGCAGAAGGTGACGCAGCAGATGGCCGAAGTGATTGGCAATGCGCCGGTGGCGCTCAAAAAGAACCCGGGCGAATCGCCGCTGGCCAACTTTATTGCCGATATTCAGCGGCAGCGGGCCAGCGCCGCTATGGGCAGCCCCATTGATGTGGGTGTAATAACAAATGGCGGCCTGCGCGCCGAGATTCCCGCTGGACCCATCAAGCTGGGGGGCATTTTTGAGCTTATGCCTTTCGAAAATGAGCTGGTGGTATTGGATGTTCCAGGGCCCGTAATGCAGCAGCTGTTCGACTATTCCGCGCGTATCAAAATGGCTATTTCGGGTGCTACCTATACCGTAGGCCCTGATGGAAAAGCCACCAGTATCCTGATCGGGGGAAAGTCGTTTAATCTGGCCGCTACATATACCGTCGCCATCTCCGATTATCTGGCTGGGGGCGGTGATAATATGGTGTTCTTCAAAACCATAAAGCCTCGTGGCACCGGCGTATTGCTGCGCAATGCCATTGCTGACCACATTCGGCAGCTTACCAAAGAAGGCAAGCCCGTGGAGGCCAAAGTAGAGGGCCGGGTGCGCTAACATCCAGCTTTGCACCATCCCGATCCAGTATTCGTTAGCCCAGCAACTTATTAGCACATCAGAAGCATGAATCGTCGCGACTTTCTTAAAAACTCGACCCTTGGCGCCGCTAGCTTGAGCCTGTTGGGAGTGCCAGCCTTGGCCGCCGATACCAAAGGCTCGCGCCTCACTATTCTGCACACCAACGATATGCACTCGCGAATTGAGCCGTTTCCGGAGGGCAGCGGGCAGTTCGCGGGCATGGGGGGCATGGCGCGGCGGGCTACTCTGATTCAGCAAATTCGGGCGCAGGAGCCTAACGTGCTGCTGCTCGACTCGGGCGACGTATTTCAGGGTACGCCCTATTTCAACTTCTTCGAAGGAGAGCTAGAGTTCAAGCTCATGTCGCAGATGGGCTATGATGCCGGCACGCTCGGCAACCACGATTTTGACAATGGGTTAGAGGGTCTGGCCAAGCAGCTGCCGAACGCCAACTTCCCTTTCCTGATTGCCAACTACGATTTCTCCCAAACGCTGCTGGCTGGTCGTTTTCAACCTTATAAGGTGTTCACAAAGGCTGGGCACCGCATCGGCGTGTTCGGTTTAGGCATTGAAATGGCTGGTTTGGTCGCCGATAAAAACTTTGGCAAAACCGTTTATCTCGACCCCATTGCTACGGCTCGTACCACCGTGGCCCGATTGCGCGACACGGAGCGGTGCGATTTGGTTGTCTGCCTGTCGCACTTGGGATATCAGTATAAAAACGAAAAAGTTGATGACCATAAATTAGCTGCGCAGGTAGCTGGCATCGACCTGATTTTGGGCGGTCACACCCATACCTTCCTCGATGCGCCCGTGCCAATCGACGGTCCTAACGGCCATCGGACGTTAATTAATCAGGTCGGTTGGTCCGGAATCAACCTCGGCCGTATAGACTATGAGTTCGAGCGTAAGTCGCGGCGACCTTCAGTGGCGTCCGCTTCGGTAGTACCCGTGCGAACTGCCTGACAAAAGCAAGGAGTCAAGCGTTTTTTTGTGTCCTGACTTTTCCACATTTTTGTCTCCCCCTAAAAAATCGGGGCCCGGCTGCCCCGTGCTCTGACCCCTATTTTCTACCCTGCACCCGTTGCTTTTGCCTTATATTGTTGATGCTGAAGGATTGCCAAACCGTATGGGCTAACTGTCTTCGCGTCATCAAGGCAAACATTGGTGAGCAGAGCTTCCGCACCTGGTTCGAACCCATCGTGCCGGTGCAGCTCCATCATAATGTCCTGATTATTCAGGTGCCCAGCCAGTTCTTTTATGAATGGTTGGAGGAGCATTATGTGGATGTGCTTAAGAAAAGTATCTACCAGGAGCTTGGCCACGAAGGGCGCCTGGAGTACAGCATTGTCGTTGATCAGGGCAATGGCCAGTCGAAGCCACGCACGGTAAATATTCCGACGGCGCGCAAGGCAGCTTATCCTACGCCCGGCAATAACAGCGTGGCCCAGGTAGCCGCCAGTGCGCAAACGGCATCGGCCCGCAATGTAGCTGCCGCGGCCAGCGCGCCTGCCAATCCGGACACGCTACGAAACCCATTTGAGGCCGCAAAGGGCATCGACCGTAACTACCTGAAGTCGCAGCTCAACCATACGTATTCCTTCGAGAACTACATTGAGGGCGATTGTAACCGCCTGGCCCGCTCAGCAGGTTTGGCCGTAGCCAATAAGCCGGGTACAACCAGCTTCAATCCGCTGATGATTTATGGCGGCGTGGGTTTGGGTAAAACGCACTTGGTGCAAGCCATCGGCAACCACATCAAGGCCACTACGCCCGATAAGTTCGTGCTCTACGTGTCGGCGGAAAAGTTTACAAATCAGTTTATCGAGAGCCTGCGCAACAATGGCGTGCAGGACTTTGCCAACTTCTATCTGTTGGTCGATACCCTGATTCTGGACGATGTGCAGTTTTTGTCGGGTAAGGATAAAACCCAGGAGATGTTCTTCCACATCTTCAACCACCTGCACCAAGCCGGCCGTCAGATTGTAATGACGTCCGACCGGCCTCCGCGCGACCTTAACGGTTTGGAAGATCGGCTTTTGTCTCGCTTTAAGTGGGGGCTTACGGCCGACTTGCAGAGCCCGGACTTTGAAACACGCATGGCCATTATTCAGAACAAAATGCAGCAGGATGGTATCGACATCCCGCCGCAGGTTGTGGAATATCTGGCGCACTCCGTGAATACCAACGTGCGCGAGCTAGAAGGCGTGCTCATTTCGCTGGTGGCCCAAAGTAGCCTCAATCGCCGGGAGATTGACCTGGAAATGGCCAAGCAGGCATTGCGGCACATTATTGAAGAAGTAGAAGCTGAGGTTAACCTCGATTTCATCCAGAAAACGGTAGCTGAATACTTCAGCATTCCAGTTGATTTGCTGAAAGCCAAAACCCGCAAAAAAGAAGTCGTAACAGCGCGACAGGTAGCTATGTATTTTGCCAAGGAGCACACTAGCCACTCCCTCAAAAGCATCGGCCACAACTTCGGTGGCCGCGACCATAGCACCGTTATTCACTCTGTGCAAACAGTATCGGACTTGATTGATAGCGACAAGAGCTTCCGCAGCACCATTGCGGAGCTGCGCAAGAAATTCGCTGGCAAGTAAACCTGAGCTTTAATTCCAGTCACAAAAAAGCCCCCAGATAGCGTCTGGGGGGCATTTTTGATTTATTACAAATGGCTAGGCATTTGGCTGCGTCTCGCGCAGCGGTACCTGGTGCTGCTGGGCAAAGGTGCGGACCTGGTCGCGGAGGGTGCGTCTGCGGCGCACACCTCTTACTTCGCGCATGCTCAGATTGTACTGGTCGCCGGCTTTGAGCTTGATGCGGAGTTGCTGAGCCACAAAATCCAGACTAGCAATATCTTCCGCGGCAAAAGCCTGCTTAGCCCGAAACAAACCACCCTTGTGCACAATGTAGCCGGGCGTAAATTCCAAGTAGCTCTGCGTACCGAATATGGGTGCGTTATGCACCAGCACGTAGCCCAGATACACGAAGCTAAACACCAGAAATACCCAGTGCAGGAAGTGATAATCGTTTACGCCATCATCCGACGACATAGAAAACAAGGTGTAGGCAATCCAGAAGCAGGCAATGAGCACCTGGCCCCAAAACGGAACGCGCGAGGTATTGGCTGGTTGCAGACGAATACGGGTAGAAGTAGCGGGCATATAAAGAACAGATAATTCGGCAAAAAGCAAAGTAAGCTAAAAACCGGTAAGGCTGGGGGCTTTACCGGTTTTTAGTTGCTTCATAATCGGCATCGGCTGCATTAGCCAACGGGCACTGTCGCCGCCCGATATTACTTGAGGCTGGCGCTCAACGTCATTTCGGGCACAGCTTGTAAGAGCTGCGAAATGGGGCAATTTAGCTTGGCGTCTTCGGCGTGCTTCTGAAAGTCTTCGGGCGAGATGCCGGTTACCTGCCCTTCCGTTGTGACGTGAATCTTGGTGACTTTGGGCTTACCATCCACTGTGTCCATGGTCACTTTCGATTCAGTGTTGAGCTGCTGCACCTGCGCGCCGGCCTTGCTGAGCTGAATGGCTAAGAACATGGTGTAGCAACCCGCGTGCGCCGCGCCCACCAGCTCTTCCGGATTGGTGCCCTGCTTGCCTTCGAAGCGGCTACCCACCGAATAGGGTGCGTTTAGAGCACCACTTTGGGTGGTGAGAGTGCCGCTGCCTTTTTGGTCGCCGTTCCATACGGCTTTGCCTGCATGATCTGCCATAATAAGATGAGTAAGGGATGAAAAATAGGTTGTACTATCTACCAACCCATAAAATACGTGTTGGGTTGTGGTTGCGCCGGATTTTGAATAACCGGGGGGCAATTTGCAACAACATCAACGGATACTGCCGCGTTAGGCACTGGTGTGGGTGTTTTGGGTAAATTAATCCGGTAATTTGCCCTTGCATTACTACATACGCTATAAAAACTCGTACGTATTTGTCGGTACGACGTGCTGACTTCGCTTGCGCAGTTATTTCATACTTTTTTTCATTTGTTTATGGCCCTCAAGGCCGCTTTCAGCCGTCCACTCGCTGCTCTTCTGCACCATCGCTATCAGCAGTGGCTGCGCCGTCCGGTAGCTACGCAGAAAAGCGTGTTAGCAAGCTTAATTAGCCAAGCGCACGCTACTGCATTCGGCCGCGACCACGACCTTGCCAGTATCAGCGGCCCCACTGACCTGGTTCGCCAGATACCCGTGCGCGACTACGAAGCGCTCACTCCCTACTTTAAGCGAGTGCAGGAAGGCGAGGCCAACGTGCTGTGGCCCGGCCGGCCGCTGTATCTGGCCAAAACCAGCGGCACTACTTCGGGCACCAAGTATATTCCGATTACCAGCGCCAGCATTCCCAATCATATAAACGGTGCCCGCGATGCGCTGCTTACGTATGTGCACCACACCGGCAAAGCGCAGTTTCTGGACGGAAAGCTGATGTTTCTATCCGGCAGTCCGGAGCTGAGTATTGTCAACGGAATCCGGACGGGGCGCTTATCAGGCATCGTCAATCACCATGTGCCCGCTTACCTGCGCCGCAGCCAGCTGCCCAGCTACACCACCAACTGCATTGAAGATTGGGAGCAAAAGCTCGACCGTATTGTAGACGAGACGGTCGATCAGCCGATGAGCCTGATTTCGGGGATTCCGCCGTGGGTGCAGATGTATTTTGACCGCCTTGTGCAGCGCACGGGCCGACCTGTTAAGGATATTTTCCCGGATTTCAACCTCTTTGTGTACGGTGGCGTCAACTTCGAGCCCTACCGCGCCAAGCTGTTTGAAACCATCGGCCGCCCCGTGGATAGCATCGAGCTTTTTCCGGCTTCCGAAGGGTTTTTAGCTTTTCAGGACGAGCCCGGCAACCCCGGCCTGCTGCTGCTGCTCGATGCGGGTATCTTCTTCGAGTTCATCCCCGCCGAGCGCTTCTTCGAGCCCAACCCACCTCGCCTTACCATCGCCGATGTGGAGCTGGACAAGCAGTACGCGTTGGTGCTCAACTCCAATGCCGGCCTGTGGGGCTACAGCATCGGCGATACGGTGCGCTTTGTGAGCCTTTCGCCCCACCGTGTAGTAGTGACCGGGCGCATCAAGCATTTTCTGTCGGCCTTCGGCGAACACGTCATTGGCGAAGAGGTAGAGCAAACTCTGCGCGAAGTCATGGCGCAGTTTCCGGAGGTGGAAGTGGTCGAGTTCACCGTCGCGCCTCGCGTAAGCACCACACCCACTGAGCCTTCCCAGCACGAGTGGCTGATGGAGTTTGCCCGCCCGCCCCAAGATACTGCTGCTTTCGCGGCTGCTTTAGATTCTGGCCTGCGCCGCCGCAATACATATTATGATGACCTGCTGGGGGGCAATATTCTAGCCCCGCTCCGGCTTACAAGCTTACCGCAAGGAGCATTTCAACGGTATATGAAGAGCTTAGGGAAGCTTGGGGGCAAAATAAGGTACCGCGACTGAGCAATGACCGGACGGTAGCGGATGGGTTGTTACAGTAGGTAAAATCTTTGCTATAGATGCTCATATTTAATGGGTGATGATTCAATAGTAATCTCTGCAAGTAATCATTGCGACGATTACTGCACATTTGATCTGACCGTTTCTACAAGCTGGGTTCGTCAGTCGATAAGCTTTTTGGGGTACACAGATACCTTTGAAGATTTTGGTAAGTCATTGATGAACTTCCCGAATAATACTGCGCATGAAGTATGGTTTCAAGAGGGGAAGGATGAAGGCTATGGCCCGTGGTATTTATCAGTTAAGGCTTACTGTTACAATGACCAAGGACACACCGCTCTGCATATAATTATTGATAATCAAGAACCTTTGCCCAAAAAATGCAGAGTTGAATTTTCTATTCTAGCAGAAGCGGCTTCGATAAATAATTTAGGGTGTAGCCTATTTAATTGGGAAATAAAGCAGCAACAAACCATTGAATGGAAAGCGCAAACCAGCTAATTAAACCTCGTCTCCATGCCGCCTGCCTCGTTTACGTTCAAGAGCGCATAGCTGCCGCCACTCAAGCCATGCAAGCCGCTCAGGAATCGGCTAACTCCGAAACCAAGAGCAGCGCCGGCGACAAGTACGAAACCGGCCGCGCCATGGCCCAGGAGGAGCGCAACCGTAACGCCGTGCAGCTCCGTGAAGCCCAGAACCTGCAAGCCGAACTAGCGCGTATCAACCCTGAGCAAGTCTGCGACACGGTGCGGCCCGGCGCGCTGGTCGAAACGAGTATGGGGGGCTTTTTTATCAGTATCAGTGCCGGTAAGCTTACCGTGGATTGCAAAGATTACTTTGCTGTATCGGCGGCGGCGCCAGTGGCAATGGCGCTGAGTGGGAAGCGGGCAGGGGAGGAAGCAGTGTTCAATGGCAAAGCGGTACGAATTATTAAGGTGCAGTAAGAAGCTGCCTCATGCGCTCGAAAATCTAGCGCATGAGGTTGCAGGCTTATCTTACCTTTGTTGACGCACGTCACTGCCTAGCATGTCCCACCCACCCAAACGTCTCACCTTACTCGGCTCTACTGGCTCCATCGGCACCCAAGCTTTGGACGTAGTGCGCTCCCAGCCGGGCCGGTTTACAATCTCAGCGCTTTCGGCCCATTCCAATGCCGGTTTATTGATTCAGCAGGCGCTGGAGTTTCGGCCGGCCGCCGTGGTTATTGGCGACGAGAAGCATTACGAAACCGTTAAAAGCGCGCTGGCCGGGCAGCCTACGGAAGTGCTGGCCGGAACTGCCGCCCTGGCCGACATAGCCGGCCGGCCCGATACCGACATTGTACTTACAGCGATGGTGGGCTACGCTGGATTGCTACCCACCGTGCGCGCCATTCAGGCCGGCAAAACTATTGCCTTGGCCAACAAAGAGACCCTGGTAGTAGCTGGGCAGCTCATCACGCGCTTGGTTAAGGAGCACGGTGTGGGCCTCTACCCCGTGGATTCCGAGCACTCGGCCATTTTTCAGTGCCTGGTAGGAGAGGAGCAAAACCCGATTGAGAAGATTATTCTCACGGCTTCTGGGGGGCCTTTTCGGGGCGTAGTATGCAGGAGCTGGCTACGGTAACCAAGGCCCAGGCGCTCAAGCACCCCAACTGGGACATGGGGGCCAAAATCACCATCGACTCCGCTTCGCTGATGAATAAAGGCCTTGAGGTGATTGAGGCGAAATGGCTGTTTGGCCTGCGCGACGATCAGATTGAGGTAGTTGTGCACCCACAAAGCATCATCCATTCCTTGGTGCAGTTTGAAGACGGCTCCCTAAAAGCCCAGCTTGGCCTGCCCGATATGAAATTGCCCATCCAATACGCCTTGGGCTACCCTGAGCGTTTACCGAGCAAATACCCGCGCTTTTCCTTTATCGATTATCCCCAACTTACCTTCGAGCAACCCGACCAGAGCACTTTCCGCAACCTGCCGCTGGCCTTCGAAGCCATGCGCCGGGGCGGAAATGCCCCCTGTATTCTCAACGCCGCCAACGAAGTAGCCGTAGCTGCTTTCCTGCGCGACGGCATCGGTTTTCTGCAAATGCCCGACCTCGTGGAAAGCTGCCTGTCGAAGGTTTCGTACCTTGCCGAGCCGGCGCTGGACGACTACGTGCAAACCGACCAGGAAACGCGCCGCATGGCGCAGGAATTTTTAAAACATTAACCCAAAACCTGTGTCCTTCTAAGTACAGCCGCGCGGAACGAAGCACCGCTACCGCTTCGTTGCAGTGCCACCGGATTACCGCTCGCGTTGCGATGCTGACTTGCGCTTATCTACAGTCTGTAAACCAGACGATAAGCAGCGCAGACCACCGATTTTCTTAACTCTGTAAAAACAAAAAGCTTTGGATATTCTGATAATGGCCGGGCAGCTCATCTTGGGGCTGACTATTCTGGTGGGTGTGCACGAAATGGGGCATATGCTAACGGCCAAATGGTTTGGAATGCGGGTAGAGAAATTCGCTATTGGCTTTCCACCGAAATTATTCGGCAAAAAATTTGGCGAAACTGAGTACATGATTGGCGCCGTGCCGCTGGGGGCTTTGTCAAAATCACCGGTATGATCGACGAGTCGCTCGACACAGAAGCGATGAGCCAGGAGCCACAACCGTATGAGTTTCGGGCCAAGCCAGCCTGGCAGCGCCTTATTGTGATGCTGGGGGCATTATCGTGAACGTGCTCACTGGTATTCTCATCTTCACCATTCTGACGGCCAAGTACGGGCAGAGCTATCTGCCGGCCTCGGAAGTGCGCTTCGGTGTGGTACCCAGCAAGTTGGGCGAAGAAATAGGGTTCCGCAAAGGCGACAAGATTGTAAAAATCAACGGCCGCCCTTCGAGCAGTTCGACGATGTGTATGACCCGGAGGTGGTGATGGGCAACCAGAGCTACTACACCGTGGAGCGCAACGGCCAATTACTCGACATCAAGCTGCCCGGCGACTTCATGGACCGCTTGGCTGATAACCAAAACGATCCGGCCCGCTTCGTGGAGCCCCTCAATCCGTTTGAGGTAGGTGAAGTGGTAGCAGGCCGCGCCGCCGCCAAAGCAGGCCTACAGGCCGGAGACCGTATCCTGCGCGTTGGAGACCGGGAAATCAACTTTTTCCCTGAGCTACAGCAAGCCCTAAAAGACAACGCTGGTAAGGCTACCGCCTTGCTCGTGCAGCGCAATAGCCAGCCAATCACCCTTACCGCTAACGTGGAGGAAGAAGGAACTCTCGGCTTCCTACCTAAGTCTTTGCTCCAATACTCGACCAAGGATTACAATTTCATTGAAGCCATTCCGGCCGGTGCTTCGCAGGCTTTCGGCATTGTGAGCAACCAAGTGCAGGCATTCGGTAAAATCTTCCGAGGTGAGGCATCGGCTAGTAAGTCGCTAGGTGGCCCGATGGCTATTGCCCAAACCTACGGCGGCACCTTCAACTGGATCAAGTTCTGGACCCTGACCGGCATGCTGTCCATGGTGCTGGCCTTCATGAACCTGCTCCCCATTCCGGCCCTCGACGGCGGCCACGTCATGTTCCTGACCTACGAGATGGTGTCGGGCCGCAAGCCTTCCGACAAGTTTCTGGAGAACTCGCAGAAGGTAGGTATGGCATTGCTGCTGAGCTTGATGGTGTTCGTTATCTTCAACGACCTGTTCAAAACGCTGTTTTAGAACTTATTTGTCTTGTTTTTACCTAGATAGAACGAAGGCCGCCTTCGTTCTATTTTTGTTTGCAACTTCCTGATTATGCGTCATCTGCTTGTTTTCTGCGCTTTGTGTCTGCTTAGCTTCGCTGCCATGGCGCATGCCTACCATGCCAGCATCATGGACGTGCAGTACAACCCCAAAAAGCAGCAGCTGGAAGTAGCGCTGAAAGTGTTTACCGATGATTTTGAGAAAGCCTTGAGCGCCGGCCAGCCCAACTCGGTCACGTTCGATAAGCTTACCACGGCTCAGGTTTCCAGCCTGACCACAGCGTTGCTGCAGCGTTCGGTGGCTTTCGGTACCAAGCCCGGCGAAGCCCTACCGCTCCGATTCGTTGGTATTGAAAAGGATAAGGACGCGCACTGGGTGTATTTCTCCGTAAAAATGCCCCCAGGCCTGCCACTACCATCTATCTGCGCCACCGCCTGCTACTGGATACCTTTCAGGATCAGATGAATATCGTGAACCTGGAAGGCGGTGGCAAAAAGCAAAGTGCTCTGTTTCGCGCTGGCAACGACGAGCAGCAGCTGAGTTTTTAGTCTGGGTTACTCGCTTGGAGTAGGGACAGTAGCGAACAAACGTAGTTTTTGGCTAGTAGATAGTCCAGCTAGTTATTTACTACTTTCACCGCCTATGCGTTCTTCCTTAACTCTGATTCTATTCAGTGCCAGCCTTCTGCTGACACTAGCTGTTGGCTGCGGTGCCTTGACAGGCGCGAAAGGCGGCCGCGCCACTACCAGCTCCATGCAGGTATGGCTGACCAATCCGGCCCAGCTGGAGCGATTTGCCCCCCAGCCTACTTTGCAAGCCGGAACCCCGCCCGCTCCCGACGTTCCCATCATTACTATCGATGAGCAGCAGCGCTTCCAAACCATGGACGGCTTTGGTTATACGCTCACGGGCGGGAGCGCCATGCTGTTACACAAAATGTCACCTGATGCCCGAGCTAAGCTTTTGCGCGAGTTGTTCGGCACGGAGGGCAACGCAATCGGTATAAGCTACCTGCGCCTGAGCATTGGCGCTTCCGACCTCGACGACCGGGTGTTTTCCTACAATGATTTGCCCCCCAGCGAGACGGATCCGACGCTGGCGCGCTTCAGTTTAGCCCCGATCAAGAGCACCTGATTCCGGTGCTGAAAGAGATTCTGGCTATCAGTCCTCGTATGAAGCTGCTTGGCTCGCCTTGGTCGCCGCCAACCTGGATGAAAACCAACGGCGACTCCAAGGGTGGCAGCCTCAAGCCGGAGTGGTATGATGCCTACGCGCGCTACTTTGTGAAATACGTGCAGGGCTACGCGGCGGAAGACATTCGCATTGAGGCCATTACGGTGCAGAACGAGCCGCTTCACCCTGGCAATAACCCCAGTTTGCTGATGCTGCCCGAGCAACAAGCCAGCTTCATCAAGAACCATCTGGGCCCGGCCTTTAAAGCGGCGAAGCTGGATACCAAAATCATCATCTACGACCACAACGCCGACAAGCCGGAGTACCCGATTACCGTTCTCAGCGACCCGGAAGCCCGTGCTTACATCGATGGCTCGGCATTTCACCTGTATGGGGGGCAAATTGAGGCGCTCAGCAAAGTGCACGAGGCTTTTCCCGACAAGCACGTGTATTTCACGGAGCAGTGGGTGGGCTCCAAAACCAAGTTTGCCGATAACTTCGGCTGGCACATCAAAAACCTCGTCATCGGGGCACCGCGCAACTGGGCGCGTACCGTTCTTGAGTGGAACGTAGCCGCCGACTCCCAGCAAAATCCGCACACGCCCGGTGGCTGCACGGAGTGCCGGGGGGCAATTACCATCGATGGTGATTCGGTGCGGCGCGAAGATGCGTATTACATCATTGCCCACGCCAGCAAATTCGTGCTGCCCGGTTCAGTGCGCGTCGCCTCCACTGAAGCGGCGGGCTTGCCGAATGTGGCTTTTCGCACGCCTGCTGGCCGTCTCGTCGTTATTGTATTGAACGAGAGTAGTGAGCCCAAAACCTTTGGTATCCGCCGTGGGCAGCAAACCGTGAGTCATACGCTGCCGGCCGGGGCAGCTGCCACGTATGTGTGGTAGCTCTGCTTATGAGGCAATCAGCTACCAGCCCGCTCCGGCGTCTTTATCCTCCTCAGGCTTAATCAGCCGGAATTCCACTCGGCGATTGAACCGACTGTCCTCTTCGGTTTTTTCCTCGCGCAAGGGCTGCGTGCTGCCATAACCTGTATTGTCGATGCGGTTAGGTTTCAGCTTGCCCTTCTGCTCAATATAATTCCGAATGGCCTGGGCGCGGTCCTGCGAGAGGGCCACATTCACATCAGGGTCGCCGCTGGAGTCGGTGTGGCCCGAGATGCTCAGCCGGAACGTGGGATGATCAACCATGTACAATGCAATCTGGTCCAGCGTCTTATGCATGGAGGGGAGGATAGCAGATTTGCCCTGGTCGAACTCAATATTGCGGAAAATCAGGGGCAGGCGGTAGTCAATCGAATTGGTGAGCAGGCGCATCAAGGTGTCACCTTTCAACTCAAATTGCTTTTCCACGCTGAAGAAGTCCGGGCTTTGAATTAGCATTACATAGCGCGAGCCTTCAATCAAATCGAAGTCAAACGAGCCATCGGGGCGCAGGTATTTACTGGCTACCTCAATGCCGTTATCCGTATCAATAATGCTGACAATGCCTCCCAGCGGCTTTTTAGTTACCGAATCAGCCAGCACGCCTTCTACGTGGGTGGTGGCCAGCGGCTGGGCCTCCATCGGAAGCGGGAAGGAGTAGAGGTCGAGGTTCTTGAGGTCTTTTATCTCCGAGCGGGCATAGTACAGGTTCTTGGAGTCGCCATCGATGGTGAAGTAATACTCCGAGCCTTTTCCGTTTACCAATGGGCCCACGTTGCGCGGCTCCTGCCAGCGGCCCTGCACGCGGTAGCTCTTGTAGATATCGAAGTCGCCGTAGTTCAATAATTGCCCCTGGAGCTGAAATACAGCACGTTATACATAGGATGGTAAAACGGGCTGACCTCACTTTCACGCGTGTTTACTACTGGCCCCAGGTTCTGGGCTTTGCCCCACTGCCCATTCTTTTGCCTGGCTGTAAACCAGATATCCGATAAGCCAAAGCCCCCCAGCCGGTCAGAAGCGAAGTAAAGCGTGTCCTCTCCTCTCGACAACGTAGGCTGCGAATCCCAGGCCGTTGAGTTCACATTGGCCCCAGGCTCTTGGGCACCGACCATTGCCCATCCTGAAAGGTCGACTGGAATAAGTCGCAGTTGCCGTGGCAATTCGGGCACTCGCAACGGGCAAAGTAAATGGTGCGGCCATCCTTGGTTATGCAAGCCGAGCCCTCGTTGTAAGGCGAATTGATAGGCTTTGGCAGCGGCTCGGCGTCGGTCCAATAGTCGCCTTCCTTCCGCGACGTGTATAAGTCCTCATCAACCACGGGAGTGGTAATGCCGCGGGTTTTGCGCTTGGAGGAGAAAATAAACAAGCCCGCTTCCGAGTTCAGCGTTGGGCCATAGTCTTCTACCTCCGAGTTGATCCCATCGCCCATGCTCGTGTATACACCTTTGGGCGGATGAAACGTGACGATGTTTTTACGGTATTCAACTATGTCGTAATAGGTTTTGAGGGGCACGTACAAATCCTGGGTTTTCTGTTCCAGTGAGTCGTAGTAGAGTTGAATTTTGGTGATATCCTGCCGATGATGCTTGAGAGCCAGACGGTAGTATGCTTTGGCACGCGCCTCATCGCCGGTGCGCTCGCAAAGTTGGGCCAAGCGCCAAAGCATCGGGGTGTCCTTGGTAAAGTTCTGGATGCCAAACTGATGAACGTAGGCTTCCAGCAGCTTGCGGGCCTGCGTCCAGTTCTTGCGTTTCTCCGCGCGCTGAATTTCTTTGAGCGCTTTCTTGTCCTGATAGTAGGCTACCCGATTTATGTTAGGAAAGCTGGGTGTAGCATCGGGCCGTAAGCGCAACTGGGGGGCTTTTTTGCCCGTAAGCGGCCGCACCTGCAAAGGCTTGTCCGTGGGCTGCTGCGCGTACGTAGCCGGAGCGGCTAAAAACCAAAGCAGTAAAACCAGACCCGATAAGCGATGCATACGACGTTTTTTGAACTTAAATAGCCGCTACAATTGCCGCGCCAGAGACCAAAAATAGAAGTTTTTCAATGCAAGTGCTAAGCTTATTATCTGCCTGATTGGCTCGCTGCTTACCGGTATTTATGCCGATTTGTCGGCGCGGCATTCGTGGGCTTTAGTGGCATAGCACTTGTCAAAGCCGTACCTTCGGACTACCGTTGTCCCTGGGGAGCTACGGAGCGCTGCAATTATGTCATTCTGGCGCCGCCAGCCTTTCCCCGATTGTATTATTATGAGTGAAAACCGCAATTCGCGCCGTCCCAAATCATCCGTTTTACTAATGGCTGAAGATCCCGCCGAGATGGTGTCCATCATTGCCACTGACCCCGATCAGACACTTTCGGGGCAGGACGCGCCCGAGGTGTTGCCCTTGTTGCCCGTGCGCAATACAGTGCTGTTCCCGGGCGTAGTTTTGCCCGTCACCGTGACGCGCAAAAAGAGCATACGCCTGGTGCGCAAGGCGTATCGTGGAAATAAAATTGTGGGTGTACTGGCCCAGAAGAATACCCAAAGCGACGATCCAACGCTCGCTGATCTGTATGAAGTGGGCACCATGGCCCGTATTCTAAAGCTCTTGGTGCTGCCCGATGGCAACACCACCATCATCATCCAAGGCCAAAGCCGCTTTAAAGTCGAGGAAGAGCAGCAAGACAGCCCGTATCTGACAGCGCGCGTCAGCTATTTTCCCGAAACGTTTCCCAGCAAGACTACCAAAGAGGTGAAAGGCTTGGTGGCGTCATTGAAAGATGCGGCTGCCAAAATGCTCAAACTCAACCCCGAGATTCCGCAGGAAGCTCAGGTTGCGCTGGATAACATCGAGTCCCCGGCTTTTCTGACCCATTTTCTGTCCTCGAATATCAACGTAGAGGTAGGGTTGAAGCAGAAGCTGCTGGAAATCAACGATGGGGTGGAGCGAGGCACCCGCCTGCTGGAAATGATGCTGAAAGAGATTCAGCTGCTGGAAATCAAGCACGAAATTCAGAGCAAGGTTCACACTGATATTGACCAGCAGCAGCGCGACTATTTCCTGCGTCAGCAAATCAAAGTGCTTCAGGACGAGCTTGGCTTCGATGGCCCTGACCAGGAGCTGGACAAGCTGCGTGCCCGCGCCAAGGATAAAAAATGGCCCCAGCCGTGGCCAAGCACTTCACCAAGGAAGTGGACAAGCTGAGCCGCGTGAATCCGGCGGCGGCCGAGTACCCGATGAGCGTAAACTACGTGGAGTTTCTGCTTGATTTACCCTGGTCGGAGTACACGAAGGATAACTTCAACCTGACGCGCACCCGCAAAATTCTGGACCAGGACCATTATGGCCTGGAAAAGGTAAAAGACCGCATCATCGAGTATCTGGCGGTGCTGAAGCTCAAGCAGGATATGAAGGCGCCGATTCTGTGCCTGTATGGTCCTCCCGGTGTGGGCAAAACCTCTTTGGGCCGCTCAGTAGCCAAGGCGCTCGGCCGCAAATATGTGCGAATGAGCTTGGGTGGCGTGCGCGACGAGGCCGAGATTCGCGGGCACCGCAAAACCTATGTGGGCGCCATGCCGGGCCGCCTTATCTCCCAAATCAAAAAGGCTGGCGCCTCGAATCCGGTTATTATACTGGATGAGATTGACAAGGTCGGCGCTGACTTCCGTGGCGACCCGCAGTCGGCACTGCTGGAGGTGCTCGATCCGGAGCAGAACTCAACCTTCACCGACAACTATCTGGAGGTGGAGTACGACCTGTCGAAGGTGCTGTTCATTGCTACGGCTAACGCTCTAGACACCATTCATCCGGCCCTGCGCGACCGGATGGAAATCATTGACCTGACCGGCTACACGCTGGAGGAAAAAACCCAGATTGCCAAAAAGCATCTCTGGCCGAAAGTACTCCACGAAAATGGCCTTACCCCGAAAGACGTGAGCATCACGCAACCCGCGTTGCAGCGCGTAATCGACGATTATACCCGCGAGTCGGGGGTGCGTGGCCTGGAGCGCAAGCTTGGATCGGTAGCTCGTAACATTGCCAAAAGCAAAGCCTTAAAAGAGCCGCATGTGGCGGTGCTGGAGCCGAAAGACATCAGCCGCATTCTCGGCGCCGCTACATTCGACCGGGACTTGTATCAGGATAACGAAACGGCCGGCGTCGTGACGGGCTTGGCCTGGACGTCGGTGGGGGGCGATATTCTCTTTATCGAAAGCCTGCTGAGTCGGGGGCGGGGCAAAGTGACGCTTTCCGGCCAATTGGGCGATGTGATGAAGGAATCGGCCGTTACTGCTTTGTCGTATTTGCGCAGCCGCGCCGACTCGCTGGGAATCGACCATCGGTTGTTTGATCAATATGATCTGCACATTCACTTTCCGGAAGGTGCCGTGCCGAAAGATGGCCCCAGCGCGGGTATTGCCATTTTCACCAGCATCGCCTCCGTGTTTACGCAGCGCAAAATCCGTTCGCACTTGGCCATGACGGGCGAGATTACCCTGCGCGGCAAAGTGCTGCCGGTGGGCGGAATCAAGGAAAAGATTCTGGCTGCCAAGCGCGCCGGCATCCGCGATGTAATCCTCTGCGATAAGAACCGTAAAGACATTCAGGAGATTTCGGCCGAGTATCTCAAGGACCTGACGATTCATTATGCCGCCCGCGTGGATGATGTGCTGAAAGTGGCGTTGCTGGATGAGCTGGTGGCTAATCCAATTAAACTCACCGTGCGCGACGAGCCTACGCCAGCGCTATATGGCCCGAGCGTAGAAGTATCGTAAGGAAGCAGGAAGATCAGCGCCCGCCGGGTGTAGCGTTGCAGCAGGAGGAAAAAGCCCCCCAACAGCTGTAATGATGCACACTGCGGGCGCTGCTATTTCTCCTTATACCCTATTTGAGTAGAGTAGGAGTAGCCGAAACGCTGTATCTTGGAACGATGATTTGCTCGGTACCCTCTCGTTTGTTGCCTGCCTTCGCTGGTGTAGTGCTGGGTGCCATTCTGGTAAGCCAGCCAGCGGCAGCGCAGATTGGCGGACAGCAGGCATTTACCTTCCTGAATTTGCCCCCCAGCGCTAAACTGGCCGGTTTGGGCGGCGTCAACGTCAGCTCCCGCGATGCCGATGCGACCATGATGTACGGCAACCCCGCCCTGCTCAACGCCGACATGGATAATCGGCTGGCGCTCGGCTACGTCGATTACCTCTCTGATATCAAGCAGAGTACGGCAGCCTACGTTTTCAATACCAAGTCACTGGGTCGGCTGGGCGTGGGGCTTACGTATCTGAACTACGGCCGGTTTGAGCAGTTTGATGCGGCCGGCACAAGTCTGGGCGAATTCTCGGTAAATGAATATGCGCTGGGCGTGTCGGATGCCTACACCAGCGGCAATTTTACGCTGGCCGGTACGCTCAAGCTGGCCGTGTCTGGTATTGCCGGCAATCATTCGCTGGCCGCTCTGGTCGATGTGGGGGGCATTTTTAAACACCCAACCCAGGACTTTACGGTTGGCCTTACGGTGCGCAATGTGGGCTACCAGTTCCAGCCTTACGCCGGCGCCGACCGCGAGCCGATGCCGCTCGATGTGCAGCTGGGGCTTCCTTTAAGCCTGAGCATATGCCTGTGCGCCTTTCCCTCACGGCGCACCATCTTCAGCAGTTGGATATTGTGTACCTCGACCCTAACCAGCGCGGGCAGCTCGACGAAAATGGGGTGGAAATCAAGCCAAAAAAGACATTGGGCGATAAAATTGCCCGGCACTTTGTGGTGGGGGGCGAATTGTTGTTTAGCAAGAACTTTCATCTGCGGGCGGGCTACAATCACTTGCAGCGCCGCGAGCTGCGCCTCGAAAATACCTCGGCGGGCGCTGGGCTGAGCTTCGGGGCGATGCTGCGTATCAGCGAGTTTCAGCTCGACTATACCCGCGCGTATTACCATGCGTCGGGGGCGGCCAACTACTTTACCGTGGCCCGTACTTTAGGCTCGATTTTCAACAAGTCTAGCAGCAATTGATGTCATTATCAAACACTTAAATTGCAGCCAACGCTCTTCGGAATGCCGCCTTTAGTGGGCTGACATTATCGGCTGGCGGCTCACTTTTCCCATCGTAATTTGTTTGGTAAGTGGATTCGCTTCGATAGCCTAACCGGTGAGCACGACGTATAAGAGTCCCGCTCACAAGCAGCAGCTTACTTCACCACCTGTGGGTTTCACACCGGCCCCACCTTTTGTATATCCCATGATTGAATCAGCTTCTTTCCTTACCCCGGCCCAGATAGTGGCCGAACTCGATAAGTACATCATTGGCCAGCATGATGCCAAGCGCCATGTGGCTATTGCGCTACGCAACCGCTGGCGCCGTCTGCATGCCCCCGCCGATATGCAGCGCGAAATAGTGCCTAACAATATCCTCATGATTGGCTCAACGGGCGTGGGAAAAACAGAAATTGCCCGTCGCCTGGCCAGCATCGCCGATGCGCCATTCACCAAAGTAGAAGCCTCCAAGTTTACGGAAGTCGGCTACGTGGGCCGCGACGTAGAAAGCATGGTGCGCGACCTCGTAGAGCAGTCGGTGAACATGGTGCGCATGCGCCGCAAGGAGGAAGTAAAAGTGCAGGCCGCTCAGGTGGTAGAAGATATTATTCTGGACGCGCTTATTCCGCCCATTTCCAGCGGCTCAACTACGGTAGCGAAGCCTTCCGCCGGCTTTGGCAGCGAGGGAAGCGCGATGCCCGAAAGCGACCATGAGCTAAACGAGCGTACTCGCGAGAAATTCCGCCAGAAAATTCGGGCTGGTGAGCTGGACGACCGCAAAATCGACATCAAGGTTCAGCAGAGCAACGCGCCCGGTATTGGGGTAGTAGGCGGACCCGGCGGCATGGATGAAGCCTCCATGGCCGGCCTTCAGGATATGCTCAGCAGCATGATCCCTAAGAAAACCCGCAAGCGTAAAGTCACTATTGCGGAAGCCCGCAAAATTCTGCTCGATGAGGAAGCGGCTAAGCTCATCGATATGGATGAGGTGAAAGACGAAGCCATCCGCAACGCCGAAAACGCTGGTATCATCTTCATTGATGAGATTGACAAGGTAGCCAGCCGCAACGGCAAAAGTGGGGGAGGCGGGCCCGACGTCAGTCGTGAGGGCGTGCAGCGCGATTTGCTGCCCATCGTGGAAGGCTCAGCCGTCAGCACTAAGTATGGTGTCATCAACACCGATCATATTCTGTTTATTGCCGCTGGCGCATTCCACGTAGCCAAGCCCAGCGACCTGATTCCCGAGCTACAAGGCCGCTTTCCGATTCGCGTTGAGCTGCAAAGCCTCACCAAAGCCGATTTCTACCGGATTCTCAAAGAGCCTAAGAACGCCCTTACTAAGCAGTATGAAGCGCTTCTAATGGCAGAAGAAGTAGAGCTATCCTTTGATGACGCCGCTTTGGAGCGCGTGGCCGAAATCGCCTTTGAGGTGAATGAGGAAGTCGAAAACATTGGAGCCCGCCGTCTGCACACTGTTATGAGCCGCTTGCTTAACGACATTCTGTTCGACGTACCCGACCGTATTGGCGCCAATGCGCACATCCTGATTACCCGCGAGCTGGTGGAAGAGCGCCTCCGCGACATGGTTCGCAACCGCGACTTGTCGCAGTATATTCTCTGATCAGCTGAATAGGTAAGCTATCCATCTGTTTGACTACTACTGTAAAAAAGGCGGCTTCGAGAAGTCGCTTTTTTTATTGGGTTTCCTCTACAACTGGTTTGCCCGTATAAGAACTTCCTTCGATGGTCTCACCTTCACTTTCTATACGCAATGCGTTATTACATTATTACGGGCGCCAGCCGGGGCTTGGGCAAAGCACTGGCTGAAGAAATACTGCGCCAACCCGATACGACGGTGATAGGAGTATCACGCCATGCTACCATCGAGCACCCTCGTTACCATCACCGGCCCCTCGACTTATCTGATATTCTGGCTGTTGAAGCCAACCTCTATACAGTATTTGCCCCTCACCCTGATGCATCTAGCATTACGCTGATAAATAATGCGGCGGTGTTGGGCCAGATCGGGTACGTGGGGGAGCTGCCCAATGAGCATTTCACGTTTGCCTTCGACGTGAACTTGGTAGCTCCGGCCATGCTCATGAATACTTTCCTGCGTAATTACGCCGCCATGACGTGCCCACGCACTATCCTCAACATCAGCAGCGGGGCAGCGCAGCGCGCCGTAGATGGGTGGGCTGCCTATTCAGCCTCCAAAGCTGCCCTCGATGCATTGTCGCGCGCTATTCAGAAGGAGCAGGATTTGCGCGGTACAGGGGTGCGGGTTCAAACCATCTCGCCGGGCGTACTCGATACCGGTATGCAGGAGCAGATTCGGAACACGGACAACCGGCAGTTCAGTGAGGTTGATAAGTTTGTGGCGTTTCATTCGGAGGATAAGCTCGCGGACCCGGTAGAAGTCGCCCGCAAGATTTTAGCCTCGCTACAGGCAAACTAGGTTAAAAAGCCCCCCAGATATCATCTGGGGGCTTTTTTATGACTAAGGAAATGTGCTTGTGCTTAAGGCAAGATGCGCACGCGTATTTCTGTGGTTATGATTTCTTGCCCGCTCTCCAACGTAACGAGAAACCAATAGCGAAGTGTATTAGGATCGCGCTCATTTACTGCTGGGTTTGCCCCGGTGGTCATAGTTACCGTTGGGGCGTTGCCTGCCGTATTGAGACCAGCATTATACCCCGGCACTGTAGTCAATCGGGTACGGTAAGCTGAATAGGCACTTAAGCTGGTTGAGAAAGTGATTTCATTGCTGCCATTGCCTGCAATAGGGCTCGGCGTTTGGGTTGCAGTATTATAGTTGAGCAGAAAAGCGCCCCCGGTATTCAGGTTAGCCAGCGTATTGCCGGTAGCCACCCGGCTAATTTCTCTTATTGTGCCCCTGCCAGCCGGAATCTGCAAAACAATATCAAATTGCCCCCCAGCGGCTACCGAGGTGGTAATGACGGGTACCCGCTCATGGTACTGAGCGTTTTTGACCGTCACCGGAATTTCAGCAATAGCATCATCGAGGGGCCCAAGCTTATCACCATAGTCTTTTTCGCAAGAGAAAGTGACTACCGACAGGATAAGGAGCGCTACAAAGCGGATTATGTTTTTTTTCATGACTATCTCGTTTTAGATGAAGTATCCAGCCTTAATTACTGGCCCACCAGACCGGAACCGTGATATTGGGCCGATCCGCTGGAACCTGGTTGGCATTGGCGGATATTTCTCCATTGGTGTAGAAGAAGCGCTGCGGAATAGTCGGGCTATCCGAGCTGGGATTTTCTACGGGAGCTAAGCGCGGAAAACCAGTACGCCGATAGTCATTCCAGGCTTCGTAGCCGTTCCCAAACAAGGCAATCCATTTCTGGGTAATAATCTGGTTTTGCCTTCTGGTATTCGAGCCCGATAGCGTAACCCAGCGCGCATTTGCTGGGTTGGCGAGATAAGCATCAATAGCCGCGGCGTCAACACCCGCTTTTGTCATGGAAGCCCTGATGCCTTGGGTAAACAAGGCTTGGGCATCGCCGCCGGTGCCAAGCAACAGGGCTGCCTCCGCCAGAATAAACTTAGTCTGGAAGTTTGTCAGCATCCGCACGGGCGCGTCACCACTGTTACCCAAAAGGTAGGGACCCAGCCGGGACCGGTTGGCAATGCCTGGTACGGCGTTATTGCTACCGTTCTGAAAGCCCGTAAAAGTGCCAAAGGCCGTGGTAGTAGCAGCTGCGTTGGCCGGCGACGTAGAGTAAAAGCGCGGCAAGCGCGGATCATTCCGCAGGTTCATGGTATCGATGAAGCGCTGGCTGGCTATCTGATCACCGGGGCGGTTCGTGACGTTGTAGGAGAAGAAGGGATTCTGGTTGCCTACTGTAGTGCCAAAAGCAAGCTGAAAGTCGTCGGCATTGTCTGATATGTAACTCGCCGGGCCTTTTGCCAATACTTCTCTTATGACGGAGGTCGCCAAGGCTGGCTCCTTCTTGCTTATCTGAAGCGCGAACTTGAGCAACAGCGTATTGCCAAATTTCCGCCACCTGGCAATGTTGCCTCCATAAATCAGATCATTGGCGGCAGTTGGCACAATAAGACCTGGCGGCTGATCCAAGTCATTAAGGCCCTCGCGCACCAAATCAAATAAGCTTTGAATTTCTAACTGCGCGTTGCCCTTGTAAATGTCCTCCTGCTTATCAAACCGAGGCTGAAGTTGGGCGGACCCTTTTAGCGCTTGCGAGTAAGGTACATCGCCCCATATATCCGTCGCTACGGCGAAGTTATATGCTTTCATAAGCTTCGCGATGCCCGTAAAGGCAGGCCCACTCCGGTCACCGGTGTCTATGATGTTTTGAGCATCTGCCAAAGCACCAGCATATACGTCGAATTCCCACTCGTTATTAAAGTCCCCCCGAATAGCATAGCGGTCGTAGGCAGGAGTCTGTATGCCTTCCGCACCTGCCATATGCTGCACGAATAGCTCACCCACTCGGCCAATTGTATTGCTATTGATGAAAGCCGTACTGGCCTGGAGTGAGCTAAGTACTACCCCAGCAGGCACCTCACTTGGACTATTGGGGTCCACATTATCGCCAAAAAACTCGTCTTTATCGCAGCTCGCAGCACCTAGAAACAATGCTCCTGCTACAGCATAACGGGCAAAAAAGGAATATTTCATTTTCATGGTTTACAAAGTGAAGCGAAGGTTTACACCATATGTGCGGGAGTTCGGTGGTCCCTGCAGGTCGAGGCCCCGGATGTTGCCAGCTCCCTGCGTATTCAGCTCAGGGTCAAAATTGGCATTAGGAGCGTAGTAGAAGAGGTTGCGGCCTGAAAATGAAACATTCACTTCTCCGAATGGGAGGCGCTCCAACACTGGCTTGGGCAGGCTATAGCCCAGCGTTACTTCCCGTAGGCGGTATACCGTGGCATCGTACACACCGAGGTCACTCTGTAAGCCGAACGATCTCCAATAGTCCTGGGCGCTTATCTGAATGTTATTCGGCCGGTATGACTTGCTTCCGTCGGCGTTTGTCTCCTCAATAACCCCCGGAATAACCCGGGGAAGCTCCCGGTCTCTTCCGGTTTCTTCTAAAGCGCCCCCCGATTTATAGAAGTTGTTGGTGAAGGATACGACGTCGCCTCCTTGGTTGGTATCAACCAAAAATGAAAAGGTGAGGCCCTTGTAAGAAAAGGAGTTGTTTAAGCCTGCTTGCCAATCATAATTTGGGTCAGCGATGATTTCGCCGGCTACTTCAGGGGCAAACAGGCCGGTGGTCGGATTAATCAGGTATTTGCCATCAGGAGAAGTTGCTTTCTTGTTGCCTACGATAACTCCGTAGGGCTCTCCAACCACGAAAGAAGGTGTTGTGCCAATGAAAGCATTACCCGCAATAGCCGATCGTGTTACTCCTTCAATCAGGGAGACAACCTCATTGCGGATACGCGTGTAGTTTAGAGTAGCGTTCCAGGTGAAATTGTCGCTGCTGATAGGGCTGAAAGAAACCAAGCCTTCTATCCCCTTATTATCCAGCCGGCCAGCATTGGCAATGCGGGTTCTATAGCCCGTTGAGGCTGGCGTTGCCAATGGGATGATTTGATCACGGCTGGTCTGATAGAAATACGTTGCCTCAATACTCAGACGGTTCTTGAAAAACCCGAGGTTGACTCCGCCCTCGTAAGAACGAGTGAATTCAGGCTTCAGGTCGGGGTTGCCTTGCTGATTGCCTAAAGCAAACCCGCCTGCTCCATTGAAGGGGAAGTTTAGGTTGGCAACGTTATTACCAAAAGAAGCTACCCCATATACAGTTCCCAGATTGTAGGGATCTGTATCACGGCCCACTTCAGCCGCAGCCGCCCTGATTTTACCGTAGGAGAAAATATCCGATGAGACATTAAAAGCATCGGTAAATACGAACGCAACGCTAGCTGAAGGATAAAAGAACGTATTGTTCTTCTTCGGTAATGTTGATGATTCGTCTATCCGGCCGGTTAAGGTCAGATACAAATAGTTATTGTAGGCCAGATCCAGCGAGCCATAGTAGCCTAATAGGCGACGAAGACTGGTAGTTTCGCCGGTTCCATTGGAATAGACGGAGGCAACAGAAGAGTTCTCGAAGCCACTTACGAGTAAGTTGTCAGCTTGCGATGTAATCGATTGGAAGCGACGGGAGTTGATTTGCTGACCAAGCAAAAGAGTAGCATCTAAGCCTTCCATCAGGATCCCTTGCTTCTTTAAGGTCGCAATAAAGTCACCGGTGAATTCGCTCCGGTAGAAGACTTGGTCAACTATCTGGCCCGTAGGCACGCGCGATCCACTCGGAGTAGAGACGTTTTTACGACGGTCGGTATAGGTATCTAAGCCTCCTCGGTACAATACATTCAGCCAAGGCGTAATGTCATAGCTTAAATTAGCCACGTTAATAAATCGAGTCAGCTTCGAGGTAGTTTGTATATTCTCACGATTCCAGCGAGGGTTATCGGTGCCCGCGAAAAAAACGTTTGCACCTGTAACCGGATTTCTGTAGGGCAGGCCCATTAAATCATAGCTACGTGGTATGCTTACGAGCGAGCCGAATGCACTGGCTCCGTTGCCTACTGCCGAGCCGAGCTGATCAGTACTAACGAAGTTGACAGAGGCTCCAGCTCTAAGTTTGTTAAGTAGCAAGGTGTTACCACCCACATTCACATTCAGGCGACTCAGGTCGTTAAATTCCGATATGCCTTTTTGATCGGTATTATTGATTCCGAGTACGAAGTTCTGGTCGGCAGTACCGCCACGGATATTGACACCAGTGGTGAGCAGACGCCCTGTGCGGAAAAAGTCTTTTATGTTGTCTTCGTATGCTCGGTAAGGTAGTTCACTGCCATCACCCAGAATTAGGCCGTTAGGTACTGTTTTCGGCCCATCGAAACGTGGCCCCAGGATTGAGTACTACCCGTATTAACGTCTCCGAAAGCCGGGTTAGCAGCGGAAGGAAGCGCTGTTAAATTAGTGCCATTAAGGCCTTGCCCATACTCATTTTGGAAGTCCTGAATACCATACACTTGCTGAAATGCGAGACCAGAAGTTGCAGTTATCTCTAATTTCTTGTTGGCGTTGCGGCCTGACTTGGTGGTAATGATAACTGCTCCTGCTGCTGCCCGTGAGCCGTAAAGAGCGGCGGCAGCCGGGCCTTTCAGAATGTTGATGCTCTCAATGGTCTCCGGATCAATATCCAGCGCCCGGTTTGCGGTTTGTGCACCACCCAGCGAGCCCAGCGTACCACCACCACTTGTCCGGTCCAGATTATTACTGACTGGAATGCCGTCAACAACAAACAGCGGCTGGTTACTACCCTGTAGCGATGTAATGCCCCGGATATTGATGTTTGTGGATGCTCCTGGCAATCCGCTGGAGTTGGTAATGCTAACACCCGACACTTTACCTTGCAGTGCATTCAGGACGTTGGGCTCTGACTTCTGCGAAATCTGCTCCGCCTTAATTTCCTGCGTGGCAATGCCTAGTGAGCGTGTTTCGCGTTCGATGCCAAGTGCCGTAACAACTACTTCGCTGAGTTGCTTTGTGTCGCTGGCCAGAGCCACATTTACCTCATTGCCTTGCCCGATCACCACTTCTTGCTGCGTGTAGCCGATGGAGCTGAACACCAAGCTGCCCCCAGCAGCTGGTACGCCTAATGTGAAGGTGCCATCTGCATTCGTCGAGATGCCATTGGTAGTACCCTTAAGAAGTACTGTTACTCCAGGCAGGCCTTCTCCCGTCTGTCGATCCGTGACCCGCCCTGATATGCTCCGGTCCTGAGCGCTCACCTGCCGAAACAGAGTGAGGATGAGTACCATACTCATCAATAAAATTTTTTTCATTCAGTTGATTGTTGTTAAGTGAGTGATATAGACTAAGATAACGAATGCTGAAATTATTTAACAAGCTTATAGTAAGGGTGTTATATGATTTTACGCAGCAATTATAACTATTTTTTTAACCTGTTAAATAGAGAAATGGTACACCTCGACTATGAAAATTATAAGTTATCAGGTCATTTCATTTAGTAAGTACAAATGGGTGCATTCACAATTTGTGTTTTACATGGTAGCGCTTCTGCTTACAAACTATAAATAAAAAAGCCCCCCAGCTACGTAGCTGGGGGCTTTTTTAAAGAAAACACTAAACTCTAGTAACCAGGGTTTTGAGTGATGTTCGGGTTATTAACCGTTTCGCGGAAGGGAATGGGGAAAAGTAAACGATTAGGATCCACGATACTCAATAGGGTTTGGGCCCGGCCTATACGAACCAAGTCAAACCAGCGGTGGCCTTCCATTGCTAGCTCTACTCGGCGCTCCTGCGCAATAGCATCTAATAGCGCTGCTTTAGTTAGAGTAGCTTTTGGTGCCAAACCAGCCCGTTGCCGCACTTGATTCAAGAGTAGTAGGGACGCTGGGAGATTACCCAATTGAGCTTTCGCTTCTGCACTAATCAACAGGATTTCAGCATAACGGAAAACACGGAAGTTGTCCGTTCCCGTGCCTGGATCAGTGTATTTGACACCTACGCCCGCTACTACTGCACGATTAGCTAATTGGAAAGTTCCGTTAGAGATAGAAGCATCCTTGCGTTTATCACCAGTTTCATACGCAGTTGGTAGCGTACTGCCAGATCCTGTAGGCCGAACTTCATTACGCCCACCATTCGCCCCAGGTAGGAAGAAAAAGGCAAACGAGCTCTGAGTATTCGCATCAAACTGAATCTCCCAAATAGACTCTGCGGAATTCTCGGTTGTGAAAATGCTTCTGTAGTCTGACAGAAGTTGGAAACGATTACTGGCAATAATCTGATCAGCGGCGGCAGCAGCAGCTTGCCAATTTTCGCGGTATAGCTCTACTCGAGCCCTCAGGGCCCTAGCTGTAGATTTAGTGGCACGTCCTACATTTACCTCTGGTAATGATGTCTCAGCGGCAGCTAAATCGGCAATTACTTGCTCATACACCGCAGCGCGGGGTGAGCGTGATACATTCAAAGTAGCATCAGCCTCGGAAGTGGGAGTAAGAACGATGGCCACATCACCCCAATAACGAGTAGCATCGAAATGTGCGTTAGCTCTTAGGAATAGGGCTTCAGCTACGAATACATTACGCTGCTCTTCACTAATACTTGTTATGCCCGGAACCTGTGCAATAACGTTATTAGCGCGGTTGATGGTACGGTAAATCGCGTAGTAAATGTCTTGGTTATTGACATTATCCGTAAGGATATTTTGATTGTCTACTTGGGCGTAAGTTGGAAAAGTACCTGTATGCGCTAAGTTATCTGCTGCTAAATCAGAAAAAACGGGATAAAGAAGCCCATAATAGTTGGCACTGGTTAAAGCACCGTAGATGCCAATTACTGCACCTCGCGCACCCTCTAAGTCCGTGAATACATCATTACGGTCAACCGAAGTTTGTGGGGTTGGTTCAAGGAAATCAGAGCAACTAGTTGCACTCAGGCCAAGTAGCCCAAGCATTGCTAGTGTTACAAATTTGGAACGGATAGTCATATGGTCAGAAAACAAAGACAAGTTAGAAACCCAAGTTGAGGCCTACCTGGATGGTACGGGCCTGCGGAAAAGTTAGAAAGTCAGTACCCAATGAAATATTGCTACCGCTAAAGGTGTTTATTTCGGGGTCGAGACCAGAGTAATCCGTGAATGTCAGCAGGTTCTGCCCCGAAACGTAGATACGAGCCGTCTGCAAGCGTGCCACTTTCGTGAGTGCTTCTGGGATGTTATAGCCCAGGGTCATAGTCTTCAAGCGCACATATGAGCCATCTTCCAAAAAGCGAGTTGAGGTACGACGGTTATTGTTGGGATCACCAAATGCAGCGCGGGGGAAAGTAGTGCTTGGATTATCAGCGGTCCAACGATCAAGAGTTGAAGCAAGCTGACCAAACTGGCCATTCATACCTTCAGCAAAGGAGCGAGTGTTGTTGAAAATTTCGTTGCCAGCCTGAAACTGGAAGAAGAAACCCAAGTCAAATCCTTTGAAGCTCAACTGGTTGTTAATGCCACCAAAGAAATCAGGCTGTGCTGAACCAATGATAGATTGGTCATCTTGGGTGATCAAGCCATCTTCGTTTCTGTCTTGGAAGCGAATGTCACCAGGACGGGTTCCTTGTGCTTGATAGAAGACAGTTGTACGGCCAGCCAGTTCACGGGCACGGGCGTTATCAGCATCAATCTCAGCTTGGGTTTGATATACGCGATCTACCGTATAGCCGTAGAAGCTGCCGAGAGGTGAACCAACCTGTACGCGGTTGGCGAAACCAGCTGCGAATGGAGCATTATTTACAAGACTAGTTACTTCGTTCCGGATAAAGGAAACATTGAAGTTGGTGGTCCAAGTAAATGCATCGTTCTTGACGTTTTGCGAAGTCAACTCCAATTCCAAGCCCTTATTCTGAAGGCCACCAATGTTCTGAGTTACCGAAAGGAAACCTGACGTTAAAGGGAGTTGACGGTTGAGCAGCAACGCGTCTGCCTGCTTGCGGAATACGTTAGCTGAGAATAGCAGCCGGCTATCGAAAAAGCCTAAATCCACGCCAACGTTGACTTCACTAGATTTCTCCCAAGTTAAATCCGATACGCCAATTTGAGTCGGCACAAGTCCAGCTAGCTGATTGTAGTTAGCTAAGTTATCAGATCCTACTCCGTATAGATTACGGGACGCAAAGTTGCCAATTTCGAAGTTGCCTGTTTCACCATAGCCACCGCGTAGCTTCAATTCGCTCAGGAATATTTCAGGGAAGAATGCCTCTTCCGAAATACGCCAGCTACCCGAGATAGCTGGGAAAATACCGTACTTGTTTTGCTCACCGAAGCGGGATGAGCCGTCACGGCGTAAGGAGCCGCTCAAAATATAGCGTCCCTTATAATCATAGTTGGCACGCCCAAAAAAGGAAAGCAGTGTCCAGAGAGTACCATCTGATGAAGCTTCTGTTCTGACTGACCCAGCAGCTAGGCGCGTGATCTTGTTAGTTGCAAAGCCCGACACAGTAGTAGTGATGCCTTCTTGAGTAGATTTGATAGCACTCTGACCAGCTAATAAAGTGAGATTGTGGTCACCAAAAGTCTGATTGAAGGTTAAGGTGTTTTCTGTTTGCCAAAGCAAATCATAGCGGCTGTTAGAGTTGCCTAAACCATTGCTGCCTGTAGCCTGCAATAATGTGCTTGGCAGGAAGCGGTCTTCTTTCAAGTTTAAGTAGTCAGCTCCTAGAGTAGTGCGGAAACGGAGGCTCTTTAAGATATCCGCTTCTGCGTAAATGCTGCCAATTAAGCGGTTATTACGTGCTTCTAAAATGGGCAGGGTAGCTGCTGCAATCGGGTTTTCAACTGAAGAATAAGGATCACGCCCAAAGCTGCCATCAGCATTGTAGATTGGGGTCTGACCACCCAATAATATAGCAGCGCTTAGAACACCATAGATGTTGTTGTCGTTGGCAATCCGGTTGCTTAGTGAGCGGCTGCCAGTTACGTTTACGCCTATTCGTACCCGATCGGATACCTTATTATCAAGGTTCAGACGCATACTACCACGATTGTATCCTGAACCAATGATGATTCCCTCTTGATCAAAGTAACTACCTGACACTAAGAAGCGAGTCTGCTCATTACCTCCAGATGCCGTGAGAGTGTAGTTGGCTATGCGAGCTGAGCGGAAAATCTCATCTTGCCAGTTAGTACTGGCACCCGTAAATAATGACTGCTGCGCAGTAGGGTTAGCCTCTACATAGCGTGGCGCTAATCCAACATTGGTACGGGACTCATTGATTAAATCCTGCGACTGTTGACCATCAAGCACATCTAAGCGCTTGATTGTCTGCTGAACGCCTTGATATGTATCAAACGTAATCTTGGTACGTCCTGCCTGTCCACGCTTAGTAGTAATCAGAACAACACCATTGGCAGCGCGTGAGCCGTAAATAGCGGCTGCGGCAGCATCCTTCAGGATCTCTATCGAGGCAATATCATTAGGGTTGATGTCTGCTAACGCATTCAGTTGCTGGTTACCAACACCAATGTTAGAATAACTGCCTGTGTTAATTGGAACCCCATCTACTACATACAGAGGGTCACTACTAGCTGAGATAGAGTTGTTTCCCCGAATTCGTACGGCTACACCTCCACCGGGGGTACCTGAGCTAGCATTTACTTGTACTCCCGACGCCCGGCCTTGCAGGGCTTGATCTACGCCAGCAATAGGCTGCCCCTGAAATTCCTTCGCATCTACGGATGTGATTGCACCGGTCACAAGTGCCTTAGACTGGCTGCCATAACCAACAACTACTACTTCGCTTAATGCTTTAGTATCACTGGCAAGCGCGATATTAACTTGGTTACTTGTTCCAATAGTTTGCTCTTGGGAAATGAAACCAATAGAGCTAAATGTCAGAACACCGCCAGAAGCTGGAGCTGATAACGTAAAGGTGCCATCAGAGTTAGTTGAGACACCGTTACTAGTACCTTTAAGTAAGACCGTTACTCCAGGTAGGCCTTCACCGCTTTGCCGGTCCGTGACCCGGCCAGAAATGCTTCGATCTTGGGCTGTCACCTGCTGCAACAGAGTGACAATGAGCAGAAAGCTCATTAGTAAGATTTTTTTCATGCAATAGATTGATTAATGAGAAAAGGTGAGTGTTTAGCTAAAGTAATTATAAATCAAGTGAGATAATATTATGATAACATCATTTGACACTATTTTTTATTACTAACAATCACAATATTATTATAATTATAAATTAATTGCATTTTTTTACGATGACTTAACATTTAGTTGAGAAACTATATATAGTTTAGGGATAGTTAAGTCTGCTATTAGTTGATTCTCATTTCTGGAGATACTTGCTTTAAAGGTTGTTGATCAGAACAACTAAAGCAAAAAAGCCCCCAGAATTTTCTGGGGGGCTTTTTACAGAATGCCAATCAATTAGTACCCGGGATTCTGGGCAATATTAGGATTGTTAGCAATCTCAACGGATGGAATTGGCCACAAGAAGCGTGGGTCTGTGTAAGGAATTGGAGCTACACTTCCCGTCACTGTTACTGGTGTTCCACACTTATAGTTTGCCATTACGGTTTGTGCAGCCGAGAACTTACGGGGAATACCTCCCGATTTGAAAGTAGGATCGACTATCAAGCGGTGAATGTCATCCCAACGGAAGCCTTCTGCCACAAACTCAACACGACGTTCATTGAGAATCGCCTGAATCAAACTGGTCTGATTAGCAAAAGATGCAGCCGTATACTGATCAGCAACAGTCGTCACGGCACGATTGCGGACTGCATTTAGCAAGGCAAGTGCTTCAGCTTGTTTGCCTAATCTAGCTTGCGCCTCAGCCTGATTTAGCAATACTTCAGCATAGCGAATGATAGGTGCGAAGTCACTTCCAGTAGCAACGTCCCTATACTTAAAGCTGAAATAACGGGTGGGCGCCATCTGCAATAGCTGAGTACGACGTAGGTCAGTGCAAGTCCAGAAACTAGAGTTATACAAAACCGGACTAACAGCTATAAGGCCCCGTCCCCCAATACCAACGGGAGCAGGCGAGTTTGAGCCAAAGAAGGAAGGTAAAGCGCCATTGACTCCTGGGTTATCATCTGAACTGTTTTCAATTGAGAAGATATTCTCAACGGTAGCCCCAGCAATACCAGGAAATGCTGCCAGGGGAGTAGCCGTGAGAGCGTAGCTACCAATCGGGCTAGTGAAAGCTGTCGTACCAGCAATCAGTTTTGCTCCCTCTGTTACCACACCAGCGTAGTTTCCTTGGTGAAGAAGGAGACGCTGGCGAAGTGCGATTGCCGCACCTTTCGTGGCTCGCGTTACCTTGTTGGCAATTCCGCCCGTCCGAGTGGCAGGAAGATTCTCTTCAGCAAATTTCAGGTCTTCCAGCATCAGGGTGTAACCTTCTGCTACTGTGTTACGGCCCTGTACTCGTGCCCGCTCCAACGTACTGGTGGAATTAATGGCAAAGTCACGCACTGGTACGCCCTCCGCACTACCTTGACCGTCGGCATATGGCTTGGCAAAATGCAGCAGCAATTCGTGATAAGCCAACGCCCGCAGGAAGCGTGCTTCACCTTCGAATGCCAGTGCTTCAGGTGCGGGAATCAGATTCTTGGTGCCAGCGGCGCGAACACCCTCAATAACTACATTGGATTGATTGATCAATGCATAAAGCGTTGACCACATATTTACCACGTTGGGGCTTGATGGAGTAATCGTGTTGGCGTATACGATACCAAAGAAGCCTGCTAGATCTACTACATCTTCCCCACGGATATCATCCAATTCCGTGGCAGCCGCGCCGAAAGGATAGCCTCGAACGGCGAGAGCAGTACCGTTCAGCGGGTCGTAGAAACCGGACTGAGCTGCATTATACAAACCGGCTACTGAAAGATTTACCTTCGCAGCGTCCTCAAAAGCAGTCCCTTCGGCCACGCTATCCTGAGGCTCCAGATCTGTTACTTCACAAGCACCCAAGCCCAGCGCCAGAAAAGAGGTCAACGCCAACATGCGGGCCTGACGGGGGGCAAAAAATCTTAATATTTGATTATTCATGAGTAATTAAAATTTAGAAGGATGCATTCAGACCTACCGTGAATACACGCTGCTGCGGGTTGCCATTAAAGTCAATGCCAGCCTGCGAATTGGTGTCACCATTGGCGTTTACTTCCGGATCAAGTCCTTTGTAGCCCGAAATTGTGAAGGCATTTTGTATTTGGCCATAGACGCGCAAACGGCTTAGAGCAGCAACGCCTGCCAAGTTCTGAGGAAGGGTATAGCCAATGGTAGCATTCTGTAGACGCAAGAAGTCTCCATTCTCTACAAAGCGGCTCGACGAAGCATTGTTCAGGTTGATAAAGTCCGAGTTAGCAAACTCCAAACGGGGAACATTTGTCTGCTGGCCAGGTGTAGTCCAACGGTCCAGAATCTCGGTGCCATTATTCAAAAACTCCATGCGCAGCAACTGCTGACGCGTTACGTTCATAATCTTGTTGCCGCCAGAGAAGCGGAAGAATACTGACAGGTCAAGGCCTTTGTAAGTGAACGAGTTGTTCACACCACCGAACCAAGTAGGGTTGGAGTTGCCTAAAATAAAGCGGTCCTCATCGGCACGTAGAGTCGAACGAGTAGAGGTAGTTGTTACTTCTGGGCTGCTTGGGTCATACACGTAATACGTGTTATTGGCAATATTGCCCTGCACCAATGAACCATCGCGCTTGCGGTAGATAGGGTTACCGTTAGCTGCGTTTACGCCTTGGAAATCATAGCCATAAATGGAGCCGATTGACTCTCCTACGCGGGTAACATTGTAAGTGAAGAGAAGGTCAGCATTGTTGTCCGCCTGATTCAGCTCCAATACCTCGTTTTTGTTCGTAGAGAAGTTGATGTTAGTCGTCCAGTTGAAGTCTTCATTGGCAATGTTCTGCGTGTTAAGTGCAAATTCAAAGCCTTCGTTACGCATACGACCGATGTTAGCATTGTAGCCGCTATTAGGGATACCTAACGATAGAGGCGCACGAACGAACAGGATGAGGTCGTCAATGTTGTTTTGATAGTAGTCAGCAGTCAAAGTGAAACGGTCGTCCAAGAAGCCTAAATCAACACCGAAGTCTTTTTTCTTGGATGTCTCCCACTTCAGGTTCTCGTTACCAAACTGACCATTGATATTATAACCAATACCATTTTGCGAACCGTATTTGGCAGGACCGAACAAGCTAGCATATGGGTAGTTGCCAATGTCTACGTTACCTACTTCCGCGTAGCTAGCACGTAACTTCAAATCGGATAATATGCTGCTTATGCCTGAGCTTTTGAAGAAAGGCTCCTGCGAAACGCGCCAGCCAAGAGAGGCACCGGGGAAAGTACCACGGCGGTTAGCTTCTGGCAGCGATGAAATGGCGTCATTACGAACCGTTGCGCTCAATAGGTAACGATCTTTGAAGGCATAGTTGATGCGACCAAAGTAAGAGTCGAAACCATTTTCGCCGAAGCCACCACCAACAGTAGGAGTAGCCAAAGTGCCGCTGATGATGTTGTTAGAGCCAAAGTAGCGATCTGAAATACCGGTACCCTGAGCGAAGAAGGACTGAGCACGCGTTTTCTGGTATTCAACACCTGCTATTACACCAATCTTGTGAGCATCACCAAATTGCTTGTCGTAAGCAATTGTGTTCTGCCAGTTCCAACGGAACGTAGGAGCAAACTGCTGAAATACGACACCGCGTGAGCCCAGACCATCACCATGACGGGGATCCAGAAATTGAAAGTCGTCGTTCAGGAAAAAGTCCGTGCCGTATTGGGTACGCAAACGCAAGCCTTCTAATGGCTGTACTTCAGCGAACACATTACCCAGAATACGGTAGTTAGTAGCACCGAATACGTTATTCTCTAACGCGAATAATACGTTAGGATAGTTGAAGGAAATACCCTGCGTATTGTTGCCTTGACCAATTACAGCCGGAGCAGTGGGGAGGATATAAGGAGTACCATCTTCATTGCGGGCCGGTACGTTCGGGAATACCGACAGCGCATTGAGTACGTTGCCTGACAGGCTATTACGGCCCGTATTCAAACCTTCGTTTTCAGTACGGGTCAAACCTACGTTCATACCAAGATTTAGCCACTTCGTTACTTCCTGATTCAGGTTACCCCGGAAGGTAGCGCGCTTCAAGGAGTTGGCTTTGATAACGGCATTCTGATCAGTGTAACCTGCTGAGAAATAGTAATTTGTTTTCTCAGTAGCACCACCAACAGATATTACGTGGTTTTGCTGGAAGCCAGTGCGGAAAATCAGATCCTGCCAGTCAGTGCTTACATTTTGGCCATTACGCTCAAAAGGAAAGGCTTGTGGTTTTTCGCCAACTGCAGCGTACTTCTCGTTGCTGATTTCAATGAATTGGTCTGCATTCAGTACGTCGTAGCGCTTGGTAGTTTTTGCCCAACCAAACCAGTTATCATAGCTGATAGTGGCTTTGCCCAACTTTCCTTTCTTGGTTGTGATCAGGATAACGCCGTTAGCAGCCCGTGAGCCGTAGATAGCGGTAGCCGAACCGTCCTTCAGAACTTCGTAAGAATCGATGTCAGCAGGGTTGATGTCACCCAGTGGGTTGTTAGGAGTTACACCGCTTTGGTTACCAGTAATTACCGGAACACCATCTACTACAATCAGGGGAGAAGCCCCCGAAGAGATTGAGTTCGTACCGCGAATACGGATACGGGGTGCCTGACCTAGGATACCTGAGGGGGTAGTAACTTGTACACCTGCTGCCCGGCCAGCCAATTGTTGGTCAAAGCTAGGAGTAGCTAGGTTAGCAATTTCTTCACCTTTCACGGAAGAGATAGAGCCTGTTACGTCTCTGCGCTCTTGCGTACCATAACCAGTTACGACAACTTCGCTCAACTGCTTGGTGTCGCCGGCCAAAGCCACGTTTATTTGATCATTCGTACCAATTTCACGCTCTAACTGAATATAACCGATAGAACTAAATACGAGGATACCTCCCGTAGCAGGTACTGTCAAGGTGAAGGTACCATCAGAGTTTGTCGAAATGCCATTGTTGGTGCCTTTTAACAATACTGTGACACCTGGCAATCCTTCCCCTGATTGACGGTCTGTGACCCGTCCCGATACATTTCGGTCTTGAGCCGTGACTTGCTGTAGCAAGGTGAACATGAGCAATATGCTCATGAGTAAGATTCTTTTCATGCAAAAAAGGTTTGGGTAAGAAGAATTGTGAAACTTAACTTTTGCTCCGCTAAAAATAGCGATGAATTGTTTAAAACAACATTTATAATATTTTTTCGTAGCGGTCGAATAGTTGAGGTATTGTATTTAAATGATGAAAAAAATTACATTTCTCATAAGATATCATATTGAAAATTGGCAAAGTCATACAGATGAGCCTCAGACTCTGTCAGATTCGTTTTTCTTGATCCCCTTTTTCATAAGGAAGAAAAAGCATTATCAGATTCAGCATTTCGCTTCGGCTTTCCATTAAATCCTGTGATATAATGGTTTTGGGGGTGAAAAGGGATTATTGGGGTTATTAGCCGTATTGTCATAAGTGCCCTCCACTTGAATTACTGACCCTTTAGGAATTAACGTCAAATGGCGAAATTGATAAGATTCTTGCCAGCGGAAGTCCCATTCTGGAATACTGACCAATGGAATCTGCTTTCCTTCAGGAGTTGTTGCCCACGCTTTGAATCTTTTGCCAATCAGGTGCATATGCGGCCAGACGTAGAGCAGTGATAAATCGGTGCTTGTCTTTAGCTGAACCTGAAACTTTTTGACGCTGTCAGCTGGAATGACTAGCGGTGGATCAATGGTGCCCAAGCCGCCTGAACCAATGCTGGTGGCTTGGATCTCACGTGTAATAGGCGTCTTGGTAAAGTAGAGCTTGATTTGAGACCAGTCGGTGGTATCCACGCCAGAAGGCCCGTAGTGAGCAGTCAGGAGAATAACTCCACGCTTGGGCATTGTGAAGCCTATGCCGGCCGGGAACTCCTGCTTGCTTGCTCCAGGTATCCAACCACCATAATAGGCCACATGCTGCATAAGCGGTTGGAACTCCTGCAGATTAGTCAGGAATTGATCTGATAGTACATAGTCTTGACCGGTATTGATGTCGATTTCGGGCCCTACTGACTGCACGGCGTAATTAGCATGATGCATGAGAGAGCGGTTACCCGGTACAAATTCCACCGCTTGCACATTCTGATTGGCAGGTATCTCAAATGGAATCTTGAACATGACAAAGTTCTCCGCGCCATTTCCGCGAATAGTAAAAGCCTTTTTAGGACGTAAAATCAGGTCGGGCTTACGCTGGGGGCTTTTTCTGGGGTTGGCACAGAAGCCGTACGCGCTACTTCAGGTCCACGCTTGGCCCCCGACTCGGTCCAGCGGCGAATGAGCGCTATCTGTTGGTCGGTCAGCCGCCGCTCGTTGGCAAAGGAAACGTAATGCGGATCAGCCTTCCAGGGCGGCATATACCGGCTTTGCGTCACCGACTGAATCGTGCGCGCACGGCGTGCAACATCCTGAAAGGTAAGCAACGAAAAAGGCGCAGCACCGCCGGGTTTATGGCAGGAAGTACAATTACTCTGAATAATGGGAGCAATGTGCTCCGTATACGTTACTGCCTTCTGCCCCAGGACATCTGCAATGCTTAATAAATTGAGTAGGATAAGAAGTCCTATATAGCTAGCGCATGTCCGACGCTGAGCCGCACGACTAAGAAAGGGAAGATACATAATGGTGGGTGGGGGCAATTCTATCTACAGCAACAGCACAAGGGGAAATTTACGGACAAATATTTAGGCTTCTGACTTCCGGTAATTCAAATACTGTTGAGTCTGGGTTCGAATAGCACAAAAAAAGCCCCCCAGATAGCTGGGGGACTTTTTTCAAAGAAGAGGTAAGATTAAAACTTATCCCACCAAAGTTTAGTCGTCAAGTTGTCAGCGCCTTGGTTAGCAACTGCCGCTTGATAGTTTGCCAAGTTCACCGATTGCTCGTTGCCGGGATAGCGAAGACGAGTTGGGAGCTTAGTCAAAGCAGCCTCTGGGCCGGGCTTCAAGTCATTTGGGTAATCCAAACGACGATACTCCGACCATGCCTCCAAACCTTGTTGGAACAAAGCAATCCACTTCTGATTGCCAATGCTCTGCTTATAGTTAGCTGCATTATAAGCAACAGCGGGTTGAGCTAAATAAGTCGTGATTGCAGCAGGCTCAATTCCGAACTGCTCCATCGAGGCACGGATAGCAGCGTTGTAAGTAGCAGCAGCATCACCTGTAGCGAGTCCACGGTTACGAGCAATTGCTTCAGCCTTGAAGAATAATACTTCAGCGTAGGTCATCAGTACACCAGGTGCCTCACCACGAGTGAAGTAGCGACCAAGTCTGGATGTTTTGCTCAAGCCGAGGCCGTTAGCTGTTTCTGCGTCAATACCATTTGGTACACCTACATAATCACCACCAGCCTCAGGCTTTTCTGCATAGATGGCCAGGCGAGGATCCTTCAAAGCAGTGAGCTTCGTTACCAGCGTCTTGCTTACCCGGTGATCATCACGTGTTTTGCGATTTTCATTTATCGGGTTATTGTTCGGTGCTGCGCTGCGATAAACAAGTTGAGCATTGTCAGCATTGCTCTGGAAAAGAGTAGCAGGGCTAGCTAATACCTCTTTGATGATAGGCTCAGCTGTTGCTGGGTCAGCATCAATGATGCGCATAGCTAAGCGCAGACGCAGCGAGTTGGCAAACTTCAACCAATGCGTCATATCGCCATCAAAAAGGATATCGCCAGAGATATCACTTCCTGATGGATCAATCAGCGTAGTAGCTTGCTTCAATTCACCCAAAATGCCCTTATAGACATCCTGTTGCTTATCATATTTAGGCTGCAGAACCCCCTCTTTAGCACGCAAAGCGTCAGAGTAAGGAATGTCACCGTAAATATCTGTTAGCAGTGAGAAGGTGTACGCCCGCATGATCAGACCCACAGCCTGATAGTTTGGATTCTTCTGCTCTACACCCAGTTTTGTGATGAGGTTGAAGTCCTCTAGGCCTTGCGCATAGAAACCATTCCAGATATTCTGGTAGGTAGTAGTGCGGAAGAAATAAGCATCCTCATCCGGATACTGAATCTTCGCCATGTGCTGAACGATGATATCGCCACCATCCATGCTTGCCTCTACACCAAACTGACGGTCTATCGTCGACTCAAGTGCATTGGTCAAGATAAAAGACGGGGTAGGCACCTCCGCTACGTTGGGGTTTGTATTGAGTTCTTCGAAGTCTTTTTCGCAAGCACCCAATCCCAGCATAAGTGTAAAAGGGACTATCAGAGTTAGCTTCCGATACTTAGAAATGTTCATATAATATTTGATTTTAGAAGTGATAACTGATTGTTGTGACGGATTAGTCGCATACAACAACCAGTCATGTATGATTCCTTACAGCGTGAGGTTTACGTTGAAGCCAATGCTGCGCGTTGAAGGAATCTGACCGAACTCCAAACCTTGGGCGTTGCCGCTGCTGAAAGAAGTCTCTGGGTCGATGTTGGGCGCATTAGACTGAAGGATAGCCAGGTTACGACCAACTACAGATAGTCCAATCGTGCTGAAAGGGGTCTTGCTGATCAGGCCTTTTGGCAACTGGTATCCCACTTTAATCTCACGCAGCTTAACGAATGAAGCGTCATAAATGCTAGACTCAGCTACGCTGTTGCTGTAGTAACGCTTCGTGTAGCTTTCAGCAGCTCTAGTAACGTCATTAGGACGGTACGTGCCATCAGCATTTGCAATTACACCTTCTCCAATGATACCGTTTTCACGGCCGCGGAGTGAGTTTGCAAACGTACCAGCATAGTTACCCCAAGTGTTACTTACTGAGTATACATCACCACCCTGACGGGTATCGATCAATACGCCGAGGTTGATGCCTTTAAAGCTGAACGAATTGCTGATACCACCAGTCCAGTCTGGGTTTACATTGCCCAACACCTTACGGGTCGGATCAATGATAGGACGGCCAGTAGCATCGTTGATGATTTGACCTTTGTATGGGCCTTCCTGTACGCGCTGGAAGCCGTTACCGAACAATACACCATAAGGCTCACCTACGCGAGCTTCTACGTTTGCATTCCACTGTCCACCAAGTACCAAGGTTTTCAAGTCGCCATTCAACTCTTTCACCTCATTGCGGTTCAAGGCGAAGTTGGCTGTCACATTCCACTGGAATGGGTTCTCTGGGTTCAAAGGAGCGAAGTTCAAAATAGCTTCGATGCCTTTGTTCTGGATGACACCAGCATTTACGAGTGCCGTTGCAAAGCCCGTCGAAGAAGATACCAGCTGATTAAAGATCTGGTCAATTGAGTTGGTTTTATAACCAGTCAATTCCAAGCCAATACGATTCTCGAGGAAACGCAATTCGATACCAGCTTCTAACGACTCCGTACGCTCAGGCCGCAGATCGGGATTGAGCAGGTCATTGCTGGTTGTAATAGCTGGGTTGCTGCCGAACGGAGTATTGAAAGGATAGATGTTAACCAACTGGTATGGCTCCTGACCACCGTTACCCACCTCTGCATAGCTAGCACGCAGTTTAGCAAACGACAGGAACGAGTTTTCAATACCAAGCGCCTCAGTCACAATTAAGCTACCATCAATAGAAGGATAGAACAGGCTGTTGTTCGCGTCGGCAAGCGTCGAATACCAGTCATTACGACCTGTTACTCCAAGGAATGCAAAGTTCTTAAAGCCCAGTTTAGCCGAACCGTAGACGCTATTTACACGCAGTCTGTTGTTTACGCTAGAAGGCTGAGTGGCAATAGCAGAGTTAGACAGAGTATAAACACCTGGTACAGCCAATTCAGGAGCTAGGCCGCTGATCCGCTCTACTTTGTTATCGCGACGGTTAGCACCTAAAGCGAAGTCGATGTTGAAATTTTCATTCAAGTCTTTGTTAGCAGTAGCCAGAATCTCCGAGTTACGCTCGTTCACATAGTACTCATCTTCTGCGTAGCTGCCTCTCAAATTCTCGATATCACCTACAGCAATACGACGCTGACGCTTTTCAGTGTAAAGGTCATTGCCAGTACGTGCCGTAAGATTCAGCCAGTTAGTCAGCATGTAAGTTGCTGAAAGCTGGCCATTAATACGGTCACGCCGATCATCGTTGGTGTTCTCGTTGAGCGTGAAGTATGGGTTGTTATGGTAGTTGTAATTCCAGTTATACTTCTCACCATCACGCTCGTAGTCCTTAAGCTCCGAAATGTCTACCTGACGGCCGAACCAACTGAACTGCTGCATAACGTTCTGACCACTATAGCCTAGGCCGGGACGACGACCACGGTTCTGGGTGTAAGTGATGTCAGTAGATACTTTGAATTTCTTGGTGATGTCTGTGCCACCACTTACCGAAACGGTGTTCCGCTTCAGGAAGGTGTTTTCCAGGATGCCCGTCTGATCTAGGTTGGTATAGGAAAGGCGGAAATTAGCCTTTTCAGAAGAGCCAGATAAAGAAACGTTGTTGTTCAGAGTGCGGCCGGTGCGGAAGAAGTCACGCACGTTGTCGGGGTTAGCTACCCAGGGAGTAGGAATGCGGTTGCCAGCTGCATCTACTGGTGAGTTGAATTGTGGGATCAAACGGCCGTCGAGGCGCGGGCCCCAGCTTTCGTCCGAACCGTCATTCACGCCACCACCAGCACCATCCACGAATTCGAATTCACCGCCATTACCCTGACCGTATTCGTTCTGGAAATCAGGTAGTTTGAGAACAGAGTCAAAGGTAGTCGTGCTGTTTACGCTAACCCCTAATCCCTGTTGCTTACGACCAGATTTGGTCGTGATCAATACCACGCCATTAGAAGCACGCGAGCCATAAAGAGCAGCTGCGTTAGCACCTTTCAATACAGTAATCGACTCAATGTCATCAGGGTTAATATCTGAAGCGGCATTACCGTAGTCAACACCACCGCTACCGTTGGCAGGAGAGAAGTTGGAGTTGTCGATTGGTAGACCATTTACTACGAAGAGTGGCTGGTTGTTGCCCGTTATCGAACGGTTACCACGAATAACAATACGCGAAGAGCTACCAGGTGAGCCGCCATTACTGTTGTTAATAGAAACACCAGCTACACGGCCAGCCAGTGAGTTAACCACGTTCGACTCACGAGCCTGGGTTAGAACTTCACCTTGAACATCCTGTACGGAATAGCCCAGAGACCTTTTTTCCTCTGTACGACCCAAAGCTGTTACCACTACCTCGCCTAGCTGCTTGGTGTCGGTGCCTAAGCTAACATCGATAACTGACTCAGTACCAATAGCACGCTCCACGTTTACATAGCCGATAGAGGAGAAAGTTAAGGTAGTAGCTGAGGCAGGTACACTAATAGAGAAAGCACCTTCTGAGTTGGTAGAGCTACCTACAGAAGTACCCTTCACGAGTACCGTAACGCCTGGCAAGCCTTCGCCAGTGCTGCGGTCCGTAACCCGACCAGTAACGGTTCTATCCTGCGCGATAGCCTGCTGCAACAAGCTAGTCATCAACAGAATGACCATAAATAAGAGTTTTTTCATTGGGTTAATAATTTGGTGAGAGAAAGGAAAATTGAATTAGTGAGTGAATAACTATAGCAAGTATAGGTTAAAATGATAACTCAACAAAGGTTGAAAATTAAGTATGGTGTTAACAGGACCACTTTTTAGATTAAAAACATGCAATGACATGCAGAGTATATCCATTTATTAATATTGAATATTTTGAATAATAAGCTGTGGGTTTATATAACTTTAGCGTGTTGGCATATTGGTCATTAGATCGCTTATCAATAGTCTATATAAGGGAAGTAGAATTCTTAAGAACTTTTGCTTAGCTTGTCGGGGAAAACCATACTTTTCACTAATTTATTTCCATTCCTTCCACCAAACTGCTTTTTTAAGAAACCAAACAATCTTAACTCACATGAAAAAAAATCTATTCATCATCTTCTTGATGGTCACTGCACTGTTGCAGCAGGTGGTGGCCCAGGATAGAAGTATTTCCGGAAGGGTAACCGACGCGTCAAGCGGTCAGGGCCTACCGGGGGTAACCGTTCTCGTGAAGGGCACAACAGTAGGTGTCTCAACTGATACAGATGGAAGTTTTAGCTTGAATGCGCCTGCTTCAGCCACCACGCTGACCTTCTCTTCCATTGGTTATCTGACCATTGAGCGAACTATTGGAAATGCCAGCACAATCAATGTGCAGCTGGCAACTGATACCCGCCAATTGGAAGAGGTAGTCGTTACTGGTCTGGCCACTTCTATCAAGCGCTCAAACCTAGCTAATGCCGTGACGACTATTTCGGCCAAGGAACTGGTAGGCAGCACACGGCCTGTAACAGTAGATGCTGCCCTAAACGGTAAAGTAGTGGGGGCTAATATTTCTCAGACGTCAGGCGCGCCAGGTGGCGGTGTAGCTATTCAGTTGCGTGGTATCTCCTCGCTTACTGGCGGTACCCAGCCACTCTATATTATAGATGGTGTGTATGCCGTAAATGCCGAAGTGGGCAATGGAGCTGGAGCAGCCGCTTTTTCAGCTGCTGCTTCTACCACTGCTGGCCGTAGTACACAGGATAACCCCGTAAACCGCCTTGCCGACCTAAACCCCAATGACATTGAGAGCATCGAGGTACTAAAGGGTTCCAGCGCGGCCGCTATCTATGGTACCCGCGCAAATGCTGGGGTAATCATCATCAAGACAAAGCGCGGTGTGGCTGGTCAAACCCGTGTTAGCTTCAACCAAGATTTAGGATTTGCTAAGGCATGGAATTTATTGGGTAAGGAAGACTGGACCAACGAGAAGATTGACCTTAAATACACTGGAGCCCGCGCTACCCTTGAAAAGCAACGTCTGGCAGACGCTCAAGCAAGTGGACAGGTATACGATTACGAGAAGCAGATTTTCGGTAATACTGCTTTTTTGCGTAATACTTCACTAAGCGTCTCAGGTGGTTCGGAGAAAACGAAATTCTATGTAGCTGGTACCAGCACTGACGAAGGTGGTATCGTTAACCGTACGGGTTTTAAGCGTAATTCTGTTCGCGCCAACCTTGACCAGAAAATTGGAGAGCGGATCGACATTGGCATCACATCCAGTTTCATTCGTTCGCAAAACCGCCGCGGATTCACGGGCAATGATAACCGTGGTGTAAGCCTAGGCTATACTTTGGGCTATCTGCCAAGCTATGCTCAGCTACAGCCTAATGAGGCAGGTATATTCCCAGACAATCCATATGGCGGTGATAATCCATTAGCTATCGTAGAGCGGGCGGTAAACGAGGAAAATACCAATCGCACGGTTCAAGCCGTTAACGGTACGCTTCGCATACTGGAGAATGAGTCATCATCACTTCGTCTAGCTGTGCAGGGTGGTATCGACTATTCAAATAGTGATGCGATTCTGGCATTGCCGGCTGATTTACAATCTCAGCGCAACCTGCCCAACCCAGGTGCAGTGCGTGTGCTAAAAAATCAGTTCTTTAACTATAACCTCCAAGGGTTCTTGGTATATGACTGGCGCTTGGGCGAAACCATCAACCTCACCTCGCAGGTTGGAACGGTACGCTTAGGTTTGGATCGTAACTTGAGCTTCAGCCAAGGACAAAATTTGGCTCCTGGCGAACCACTGACTCCAAACCGTAGCTCACTGGTAACCCAAGAAGTGGAGCTTGGCTCAGAGCGTGACATTGGCCACGTAGCGCAGCAGGAGGTAAACTTCAATGATCAGATCATCGCTACCGCCGGTGTGCGCTTCGACAAATCGAGCCGCAACGGTGACCCTAACAAGTACTATGCTTTCCCGAAGGCCTCTTTGGCAGTTAACATAGCTAAGTTTGGATTCTTTGATCTGCCATCGGTAAACCTGGTGAAACTCCGGGCAGCTTACGGTGAAACTGGGGCTCCTGGCTTCTTCGGTTCTACTTTCTCACCCTTGGTTAACACAAGTACTGGTGGCCGCGTAGGCTTTTTGCCTTCAACGCTGGTAGGAAACCCGGACATTGGGCCAGAGCGCGCCACAGAGTTTGAAACCGGCGTAGACCTTGCCTTTCTTGAGAGCCGCATCACTCTTGAGGCAACTTATTATAATAAGGTAGCCAAAGACCTTGTCAACTCGTTTGTATTGGCCCCTAGCACCGGTGTGACATCTATTCGGGCTTTTCCAGTAGGTGACCTGCAAAACCGAGGTCTAGAATTGTCACTGGGTATTACTCCTATACGCAGCGAAAACTTCAACTGGGTGTCAACTACCCAGTATTGGTTTAACCGCACAGAGGTAACCCGCATCGTGGTACCAGCCTTCAATACTGGTTTAGGCTTTGGTAGCGGTTTTGGCCGCAACGTATTCACATTAGGTGAGTCGCCTTCACGTTGGTACGGTACACCCACGAGTGCCGTTGACAACCCCAACAATCCTAGCTTCCTGACTCGTTATGAAGAGGCACAGCCTAGATTCCAGATGTCCTTTCTAAACAACTTTACCTTGTTTAAGAATGTGGAAGTATCATTTCTGCTCCACTGGCGCAAGGATTCCTATACAAGTAATTTGAGCCGTTTGCTGCAAGATGAAGGCGGCACGACAAAGGACTGGAGCCAGGATGATGATAATAATGGGGTAGTAAATGGTTTGCAGCGGCAAACCTTACCCGCTCGTGAGTATATTCAAAATAGCGGCTACGTACGGCTGCGCGAGGCTAGTATCTACTATTCAGTACCAGCTAGCATTCGCACTGCCATATTTAAAGACTTTGTGCGTAACATCCGGATAGGAGCATCAGGAAACAATTTGCTCACCTGGACTGATTATGTGGGCTATGATCCTGAGGTTTCCAACTTTGGCGCTACCTCTAATGGTGCTCAAGTAGATGTGAGCAGCTTCCCCAATACTCGGCGTGTGTTCTTTCACCTGAGCCTTGATTTTTAATTTTTACTTGCTTCAACCTACCCATGAATAATATATTAAAATTTCAAGCTCGGCCCTTATTGATGGCAGGTGCTCTGGCTACTTTACTTAGTGCGAGCAGTTGCAGCTTTTTTGAAATTGATGAGGTAAATGACCCTAACAATGCAAGCATTGAGAGTGTAGTTGCCAATGCCAGCCAAGCTCAGCTTAATGCGCTGGCCGTTGGGGTAGAAGCTTCACTCCGTCTGGGACACGCGAACAATAGCTCGTATAACCAAATAGTAGGTACGCTGGGCCGGGAGGTAGTCGTACTAAACCAAACCGAAAGCCGTTGGTATTTGGAACTGCAAGGTCGCCGGGGAGCTACTGGAAACGTTAGTGTGGATGTGCTTGATGATGCTGCTTTCTACAATGGTCAGTATACTGATTTTGCACGCGTAGGCCGTGCGGCCCGGATTTTCCGCGCTTCCGCTGAGGCAAGTAATGTCATTAATGTTGAGCAGAAGAGTGGTATTGCTGGTTTTACCCGTACTTATGAGGCATTAAGCAAACTGCATCTACTCAACCTGCAAGGGGAGAATGGTATCAGGGTTGATTTGGACGATATTCGGCGCCCTGGCAAATTTGTTACCCAAGCCGAAGCTCTAACTAACATCCGTCAACAGCTCGATCAGGCTGACCAAGATCTGGCTGCAGCTGGCGCTTCCTTTGCATTCCAGCTGTCAAGTGGTTATACTGGTTTCAATACGCCCGCTACCTTCCGGCGTTTCAATCGAGCACTGGCTGCTCGGGTGGCATTGTACCAAGCTGACTATGCTGGGGCCCTCACGGCTTTAAATGCTTCATTTTATGATCGGGCTGGTAGTCTTACGTTGGGCCCAAAAATTACATTTAGCCCAACTACTGCCAGCGACGTGGGTAACCCGTATTTTCAGGTGGCAAATGGTGAGCCCAATAACTTAGTAGCAGTACCTAGCAACTTTGTAACAGAGGCTGAAGCGGGCGACTTGCGCTTAGCAAAGGTTGCCCTGCGTACTACGCCCCGCACCTTGGGTGGTATAACCGGAGCCTATGAGGCTCGTGTATTTACTTCGCAAAATGCTTCCCTCGACATTATTCGCAACGAAGAGCTTATCCTAATAGCAGCTGAGGCGCGGGCTAATACAGGTGATCTGACTGGGGCTCTGGCTGACATTAATGCTATTCGGACTCGGGCTGGAGGCTTACCTGCTCTCACGGCTGGTTCGCTTACGGGGCTACCTCAGTACATTAATGAGATCTTGAAACAACGTCGGTATTCCTTGTTCTATGAAGGCCACCGCTGGATTGACCTGCGTCGTCTGAATCGGTTGAATCCGAACCCAGCGCCGGGTCAGACGCTGGCTTTAACAGAAGCTCCCTTCCGTTTGTTTAACCGCTTGGAGCGGCCTGCAGCCGAGAAGCAGTGGGATATTGCTAATCCATAACTTAATTAAGCATTCCTAAAAAAGCCCCCAGCAATTCGTTGGGGGGCTTTTTTGTGAGCAAAACTAAATTCTAACTCTGCATCAGGAAGCCCTTGATGTACTCGTCGAGGTCCCCATCCAATACGTTTTGCACATCTGTGCGCTCAATGCCGGTGCGTAGGTCTTTGATGAGCTTATAGGGGTGCAGCACGTAGTTGCGAATTTGAGAGCCAAAATCGATACGTTTCTTACCTGCTTCTACTTTATCACGCTCAGCATTACGCTTATCGATTTCAATCTGATAAAGCCGCGACTTCAACATGCGTAGAGCATGCTCCTTGTTCATGAGCTGGCTGCGCTCAATCTGGCATTCGATGATGATGCCGGACGGAGCGTGCTTTAAACGAACCGCCGTCTCCACTTTGTTTACATTTTGCCCCCAGCGCCGCCAGCCCGGTAAGTATCCCAGGTAATATCGGCCGGATTGATCTGAATGTTGATGGTATCATCTACCACAGGGTAGGCGAATACCGAAGCGAATGAAGTATGACGTCGACCGCTCGAATCGAAAGGGGAGATGCGCACCAAACGGTGTACCCCAATCTCGCTCTTGAGGTAGCCATAGGCAAAGTCGCCACTGATTTCTAGCGAAGCCGACTTGATGCCGCCGCCTTCGCCGGGCTGGTAGCTGACCTGCCGGACCTCAAACTTGTGCTTTTCGCCCCACATGATGTACATGCGCATGAGCATCTCAGCCCAGTCCTGACTTTCGGTGCCTCCGGCGCCGGGATTGATGTCGATGATGGCGGAAAGCTGGTCTTCCTCGTCGGAAAGCATGCGCTTAAACTCGAGCTCTTCCACGGCTTTCTGGGCCTTGTCGAACTCGCGCTGCATTTCCTGCTCGGTGGCTTCGCCCTCGCGGTAAAAATCGAACAGAACTTCGGTGTCGGCTACGGAGTTGGCTACGGCTTCGTAGTCATCGGTCCAGACCTTAATCGACTTGATGTCTTTCAGAATGGTCTCGGCCTTTTTAGAGTCATCCCAAAAGTCGGGAGCGGTAGTTTGCTCTTCGGCGGCTTCTATCTGGGCTTTGCGGTTATCGTAGTCAAAGATACCTCCTCAGGGCCTCAGCGCGGCCCTTCAATTCCTTAACCTGATCTTGGGTCATGTGGGAACAGAAAAATGGATACTAATTAGGAAAGCGGCAAAGGTCCGCAAAATAAAGCGGTCAGCCTTGTAGTAGGCTGACCGCTTCACGAATAAGCAGTAATTAGCTGACCAGCGCGTTATACGCTCACCATCCAGCCGTGCGTATCGGGGGCTACGCCATTACGAATGGCATCCAGGGCTTTGGAAACCCGCTTTGAAACGGACTCAGGGCCGCTGGGGGCAAATCGTAGTCGTGGTCGCGGTAGCCGATAGTAGCAATCGGGGCGATAGTTGCGGCAGTGCCTACGCCAAATGCTTCCTGCAACGTGCCTTCGGCCTGGGCTTTCAGAATCTCATCAATAGAAATCTTACGCTCCTCTACTGGCAAGCCCCAATCGCGGGCTATTTGCAACACGCTTTTGCGCGTAATGCCATCCAGAATAGAAGTGCTGAGAGCGGGCGTGATAATGCAGCCATCGATGACGAACATCACGTTCATGGTGCCCGATTCCTCTACGTAGCGATGCTCCGAGGCATCGGTCCACAGCAATTGCTGGTAGCCTTCTTGGTTGGCCTTTTTGGTGGGCAGCATAGCCGCTCCGTAGTTACCGGCCGCTTTTGCATAGCCCGCACCGCCTTCAGCCGAGCGAACAAACTTCTCTTCGAACCGAACCCGCAGTGGCTTATTATAATACAAGCCTACGGGGCAAGTAAAAATCATAAAGCGGTAGGAGTTGGAAGGACGAACCCCCACGAAACCATCGGTGGCAAACATAAAGGGACGGATGTACAGCGCACTGCCCGGTCCGTCAGGAATCCAAGCGGAATCGAGGCGAACAAGCTGGGTAAGGCCCTGCATGAATAGCTCCTCAGGAAGCGTGGGCATGCACATTCGTTCGGCTGAGGCATTGAGGCGGTGAAAGTTGTCGAGGGGGCGAAACAGCGCTACTTCGCCATCGGCGTTTTTGTATGCCTTCATGCCCTCGAATATAGCCTGACCATAGTGCAGAGCTGAGTTGGCAGGGCTGACCGCCATATCACCGTAAGGAACAATCTGAGGCTCCTGCCACTCGCCATCGTGGTAATCTGCCGCAAACATATGGTCGGAGAAAATCTTGCCGAACTCGAGCGTGCTAGCATCGAGGTTCGACAGGCGAGAGGCTGTGGTACGCTGTGTCCGAATGGTCAAGGTATCAAGCATAGGGTGAGTAATAAAAGGGTGGGTGGGTAAGGTATCAAACGGCGGACTGGGGTGGGCAGTTGTCGCCGCTTGGAGTACAAAGGTAAGCTACTGAAAGCTGGCGCTGGCGGAAGGGCTGCTTTGGGGTAGGAGTGGGCCTTTTAGAATCAATATAATAAAAATGCCCCCCAGATAAGTTCACGGCGTTACAGCCGTGCCTTCCAGGTTACTTCTTCAGCGCCAAGGTCTTGCGCCATCTGCCGGCTTAGCACAAACAGATAGTCGGAAAGCCGGTTCAGGTAGATAACAACCAGCTCGGCCACGAAAGATTCTTCGCTCAGATGAATAGCCAGCCGCTCGGCGCGGCGGCATACGCAGCGCGCTATATGAGCATACGACACCGCCACGTGGCCGCCCGGCAGGATAAAGGCGCGCAGCTCGGGGAGCTGCTCGTTCATTCGGTCCATCTCGCTTTCCAGCAAGAGCACATCTTCCGCGTGCAAATCCGGAATCTTCATTTTCGACTTCTCCGGGTCGGAGGCCAAAGAGGCGCCGATGGTAAAAAGACGGTCCTGAATTTCCTTGAGCAAGTCGCGGCGGGGGGCATTTATTTCCTGGTCACGGACCAAACCGATGTAGGAATTGAGCTCATCTACGGTGCCGTAGCTTTCAATGCGCAGACTAGCTTTTGAGACGCGGGTGCCGCCAATAAGGGAGGTAAGTCCTTTATCGCCGGTTTTAGTATAAATCTTCATGGGAAATTAAATGGCTGAACTGTTAAACGGTTAAATGGCTAATTGTTCTGGCAGCTGCTTGAACGACCAGCCTATTTAACCATTCAGCCATCTAGCCATTCACCAGGTGATGCGTGGCAATGTCGGTATTGACCATATCCGACTCTACCAGTCCGTCGCGCAGACGCACGATGCGGTGAGCGTAGCGGGCGATGTCCTCTTCGTGCGTCACCATGATAATGGTGTGTCCTTTGGCATAAAGCGCCTCAAACAGATCCATGATTTCATGGCTCGTTTTAGTGTCGAGGTTACCTGTAGGTTCGTCGGCCAGCAGAATGCTGGGGTCGTTGACCAAAGCCCGCGCAATAGCTACCCGCTGGCGCTGACCACCGGATAGCTCGTTGGGCCGGTGCTTGGCGCGAGTGTCGAGGCCGACGCTTCGCAACGATTCCATGGCTTTGGCTTCGCGGTCGCGCTTGTTGTAGCCGGCGTAGATAAGCGGCAGAGCCACATTATCCAGGGAGCTGGCGCGGGGCAGCAAGTTAAAAGTCTGGAAGACGAAGCCAATTTCCTTGTTGCGAACCTCCGCCAGCTGGTTGTCCGACATTCGGCTTACATCCTGTCCGTTAAGAATATAGGTGCCATCCGTAGGCGTGTCCAGGCAGCCCACAATGTTCATCAGCGTGGATTTGCCGGAGCCCGACGGGCCCATAAAAGCTACGTACTCGCCGCGCTGAATACTGATCGTGACAGACCGTAGCGCGTGAATGCGCTCGGCGCCCATCTGATAGATTTTGGAGATGCCAGTGGTTTCAATGACAGGAGGTTGCATGAGCAGCGAGCCAGGTTAGTTCCAGGGAGCAAGCTCAGCGGCCTGGGCGGCGCGCTGAGCTTCGTATTTACTACGAAAGGTAGCATATTCCGCCGGGGCGAGCAATGTGCGCAATTTCTCAAGCGGCGCCTCCGTATAAGCCACCAAGCCGGCGGGCACAGCCGCTAATACATAAGCCTTTAGCAGTGGCGTCGATTCAGGATTATAATCTAATCCTTTAAGCAGAACATCGTACGCCGTTGCATAATCGCGCTGACGGGTGTGGAAATTGGCGGCGGCCAGAATGCCATCTGTTACGAAAGGCGCTTCCCTCACAAGCTTCGCATAACGACGCGCAGCATCGGCGGGTTTATCGGCAAGGGTGGCCTGATAATAAAGACGGTACGGCTGATGCTGGGGGGCAAAATAAGCCGTGCTAACTAGCTGGCGCAGTTTATCGGGCTGCTTTGCTTGCACGTAAAGCTTGCCTCGCAGCAGATTCCAATCAGAGGCCGTGACATTTTTAGTAGTTGGTGAAGGTGCGTGTCGCTGCAAAGCGGCGCGCACTGACTCCGCATCACCAGCAGCTAAAACGCGCGGTAGTTGAGCCCGCAACGCTACCTGCCGTGCTGCGGGCGTCGCAATCGTCTCGGCTGCTGTCAGTAGGGCCGTAGGGTTGGCTGCCGTAGCCCCTCTGACTACGATATACTGGGCTTTTATGGAGTCGGGAGCCGATGGGTACTGGGTGGCGAAATCCAGCGCGAGAATGCTTCGTAGCCGCTGGCCCTGCCGAGCTAACGCAGGGTTTGGGTCGCGGGCAGCTACGGCAGCTTGCGCTTCAGCCGAATCAAGCTGTCCCGCTAATGCAAATGCGTAAGCGCGTGGCAGGGCGGCTTCCGTAAAGCCATTGCGGGCAGCTTCCGCGAAGTAGGCGGCTGCCGTGGCATAAAGCCCTTGGTCCAGCAGCCACATGGCCCGCACTTGCTGGTAGTACGCCGCGCTGGGCGAGTTGCCAATAACCAGTGGCAGCAGCGTTGCCTGCGCCGTTACAGGTCGGCCTCCGGAGTATTGCGTTAAAGCGCGCAAAAACGTGAGCTGCTCAGAGTAAGCACTGTTGCTGGGGCGATTGCCTGCCTGCGTGAGAGCCGGAAGCAGCGTCGTATCACGGGCGGCAAGTCGGCGAAGGCCAGCGTGGTAAAGACGGCCAAACTCGGCGGCACTCAGATCCTTGGTAGTATCAGCAAGTATTGGGTTTTCGGTAGCTTTTGTGTCGCCGGTAAGCTGGGCTAAAAGCAGGGCGTTGCTTTGCAAAGCCACATCCTGAGTCTGGGGGGCATTTTCTCGCAAAAATTCCTGTGCCGCCCTCCACTCCTGATTCTGCACCAAAAAAGCCAGCTGATTTGCCTGTACAACGGTATTATTGGGGGACAGCGTGGCGGCTCGTTGCTGATAATACAGGACGGAGTCGGTGAGGGCGGAGCGGGAGTAGAGCTGTGCCAGGTCGTTAGCCAGCTGCGCACTCTGGGGGGCATTTCTGATGCCTTCCTGCAAGGTTTTCTGGCGGTCGAAAAAGTCGGAAGGCTCATTAAACAAAGCCGCCAACCGCAGGGATATTTTCTCAGAAGGGGCGCGACTCAAGGCCCGGCGCAGGGCGTTAATTTCATTCTGCCGCTGGCTGCGAAACCGATACAGCGCCGCCCGGCCCATGCTGGCGCGGTGGTTAAACCGGTCGTACACGTCGCTCTCGGCATAGTATCGCTCCGATAAAAGCGCCAAGCCATCGTTGGTAGGATCTGCTTCGCTTTGCAGGCGGCTTAAGTCGCCGAGGTTGTTGTAGAAACCCGCCCGGACCTGGTCGAGCACAAAGAAGTTGTTGCGCATAGACACAATGCCCAAAGCTCCAATCCCGATGATATAAACGGTGTAAAATGGCAGCCGACGCGGCTCATACACCACGCGGTAAACACGCAGCCGCTGCCGGATAAGAGGGGCAAAATTGAGCAGCACGTATAGCAAAAAAGCCCCCCGCAGGTCAGCAAAGCCAAAGCCGTAAAATCGCGGCCGGCGGTAATAAGCGGATCATTGGCCGTAGCCAGTGCATAGCCTAGGCTGCCGGCTGCCAGCGCCACCAGTATCAGATAAATATGCGCCGCGCCCGGCCAGTAGCCAACCCAAGTGCCGTAAGTAGCCGCCCGCCGCCGCAGCCCTAGCCAACCCACCAGTACCGCCGGCACCAGCAGCAAGTAGGGCTCTAAGCGGACGTTGGGCAGAATCAGAACTTCGCCGTCGTTCAGATAATACAGCAGCAACGTGCCCAGGTAAAGCACGCTAGCCAGCACAAAGGGCAGCAAACCAAACCGACTGCCCGGATTTTCCGCCTGCGTATTCAGCCACAATAGCCCGTGGATGTTCTCGAAGGCTACCCACAGTACCAGCAGGACAAAAACTACTGCCCCGCTTACGGTAGCGTAGCTGGTCAGATGCAGAGCCGTGAAAGCAGGTGAGAAGTTGCTTTGTAGCAGCAGAATGGCGCTCAACGCACCCACCAATACCGCAAATGTGAGCAGCCGCTGCCCGAGCGTTGCGGCGGGCCAGAAGGCGTGAAAAGCAAAAGCCGGAAGTCCCAGCAGCGCCAGGGCCAGCACCAGAAAATACTGCTGTAACGAGTCAAATACACCGAGCAAGTCGGCATTGAGCGACATGAGCAGGAAGATAACCAGCGCCATCCCCACCACAAAAGCCGGACGGGCCAGGGTGCTTACTACCGCTAGAAAATACACCAGACAAACCGCCAGCAGCCCCAGCCAGGCTATGGCCGCCTCAGGCTGCACGTAGGGGCCAGCTACGTCATACGTTTGCGTAACGAGGTAGCCGTTGAGCCGCAGAGCCAACTCGTCGAAGCCAACTTTGAGTGGCGTGAGCGAGGTTGGGACGGGCGTGAGCTGAGGCACCGCAACTACGGGCAGAGTCCGCTCGGAGCCGGTGAAGTAATGAAACAACGCCAGCCCAACAGCTAGCAATGCCACTAAACCTAGAATAAGCAGGGTAACACGCCGGCGCGGAGCGGGCGGCAATGCAAGGGGAGTAGGCACCAACGGTTATTCCAGCACTTTTGGAACGCGGAAGTAGTCCGAATCTTTGCGCGGCGCGTTGCGCAAGCCATCCTGATGATTGATGGTGTTCTGGGCTTCGTCGGGGCGCAATACGTTGATTTCCTGCGATAAATGCACTAAAGGTTCTACGTCGGTGGTGTCGAGCTCGCGCAGCTCAGCTACCCAATCCAGAATTTTGTTCAGGTCGCCGAGCATTTCCTGCTCCTTGGTGGCGTCGAACTCGAGGCGGGCCAGATGGGCAAGTTGGCGTAGGGTGGCAAGGTCAGTACTCACTATAGTAAGAAAATTAAAAGGGATACTTAAGAATTGGGAAGGCTAAGCTCGGCGTTGCCGTTGGTTAGCGTCTGAGGGGTATTTGGTGCGGAGCCAGAAAGCTGCTGGGGGGCTTTTTTGCTGTCTTCCGTTTTGCTGGAGCGCCAAAATGGTCGGGGAGAGGGCTCTGGTAGGCCAGCCGCATCGGGGCGAAACTCGCTGGCAATAATAGCGAATGCGCGCTGCTTGAGGGCTTCCACATCATCCAGCGTCATGTTATGCGTCGGAATCGGGTCGTGGAGGACGATGCGCAGGGGCGAATAGCGCACCCGCAACTCTCCATCCAGATCAGGCAAAAAACGATGGTTGAGCGGCATCGAGACGGGCACGATAGGCACGCCGGCGCTAATAGCGAGCTGAAAAGCTCCGTCTTTAAAGGGCATCATTTCCTCGCCGGGCTTTTTGGAAATAGTGCCCTCCGGAAAAATAACCACCGAGCGGCCCTGCGCCAGCCCGTTGCGGGCGTGCACAATGGCTCTGCCCCGACTCAACGCACTTTCCCGGTTTACCGTGATGTACACGCGCCCAAATAATGGCCCCCAGAACGGCACTTTAGCCAAAGAGCTTTTACCCACGATATTCAAGAAGCCCGGAATGGCTTTGAATAGCATCGGAATGTCGATGTAAGAGCTGTGGTTGGCCACGTACACGCAAGGTTGGCTGGGGGCAATTGGTTTTTGCGCACCACCTCCACGGGCATTCCCCACATCCGAATCGAAATAATCGACCAGCTCCGATTGAACGTGTGCAGGTGGCGATACCACATTGGCCGCCGCCCCAGCACCCACTGCGCCGGATACGTGACCACGAAGGGCATCACAAACCAAAACGTACTCCAGGTGGTGTAAAGCCGATGTCCGAGAAAACGCAGCAAGTCACGCATAGCGCAAATTTAGAAGATAGGAGTTAGAAGCACGGAGATAAGCCTCTTTTTAGAAGAATAGGGACGAGCTTACTCGGTTTTGCTCACGCGAATTATTAAACGAATGAAGGGAATGAATTCCAGCCGAGGGTTGACAAGCAAAATAGCGTATCCAGCGCGTAGCCGCAAGCTCATGCTTCGGCGGCTTGCCCTCTACTTGCCAGTACTTTCTCTGCTTTGAGTAGGCCGGCTACACTGATGGCATCCGTAATGCGGTCATCCATTACCATCCGAATAGCTTCGGCTAACGGCAGCTTCCACAGGCGCAGATCTTCGGTTTCCTCGGGCTCTACATCGCCCTGTTCTAAGTCTTCGGCCAGAAAAATGAAGCCTTCCTCATCTGTAACCGAGTTGGAGGTATGAATGCGCGAAATAGTAGTCCAGCGCTGAGCCAGCAAGCCCGTTTCCTCGCGCAGCTCCCGCTGCGCCGATTCCAGCACGTCTAGCTCAATTGGTCCGCCGCCCATCGGGATTTCCCATGAGTACTCATTCAGCGTGTAGCGGTACTGGCCCACCAGCCAAGTATTGCCATCCGCATCCAGCGGTACAATGCCGATGGCCTTGTTTTTCATGCTTACCACTCCATAAATGCCCCGACCGCCGCCGGGGTTTATTACCTGGTCTTCGCGCACCGTAATCCACGGATTCTGGTATTGCAGCGCGGTGCTGATTACTTGCCAGGGGTTATGATTCGGGTCGAAATCGGAGGGTGCTGAGTGCGGCATGAGAATGTATAGCGACGAAGAATAAGAAGCGTAAAGGTAAGGCGCTGACCGAAGAGAGACCAAGCAAGGCGTCCGTCGGGAGAAAGTGCAGGTTGGGCGGGTAATAGCCGGAGTTGGTCCAAAACCTTTCGCTTAAATGGCTGACAGATAATACTTTTGTATCAATATTATAAGTACCTGCGGGGAGAGGTTGTGGAAAGGAAGAATCTTCCCGTGGGGCGCCGATCGGACCTAGGAGTAGGGTGAATAACAACAGACCGTCGACGCACAAAAAAGCCCATTGCACTATGCAGTGGGCTTTTTTGTGTTTGGGGCTAGCCAGCCGGATGGCCGTAATCGTGCACCAACCTCGGGCGGATAATGCTCGTACCAAGCTATAACCGCCCGCAAACATCCCGGGTGGTCTCTACTATTTCTATGGCTAACCAACCCAAAAAGCAAGCAGCTCAGCCCCAGCCCGGCGACCCGCTCTTCAACCTCAAGCACGCGCAGGCAGAAGCCGAGCTGGCTCAGAAAACCGGCGGCCTCGGCCCACTCACCAATGAGTACATCACCACTGAAGAAGATGAAGCCTTAGACGAAGGCCCACGCGATAGCCAAGGCTTCCGGCGTGGCGAAAATGATGCTCCCGTAATCGGTAGCAACGCCGGCGACCACAAATAACCTGCTCTGCCCTTCAGCAGATCTATAGTTCGTTACCTAAAAAGGCTTTCCCCGCGGCGCTACTGGCCGTAGGGAAAGCCTTTTCTGTTGGCACAAGTGCCGCAAGCAAAGCTGACTGCTTACTTTCGCGGCTACTATGCTCCTTATTTCTCACACGCACGAACCGCTCGAAGCAGGCCTCGACGAAGCCGGTCGGGGCTGCCTAGCCGGACCAGTGTTTGCGGCGGCGGTAATTTTGCCCCCCAGCTTCACTTCCGCCTTCCTCAACGACTCCAAGCAGATGACGGCCCGTCGGCGTGAGCTGGTGAAGGCTGAAATATGCGCAGGCGCGGTGGCATGGGCCGTAGCTGAGGCTTCACCCACCGAAATTGCCAGTATTAATATCGCGCAGGCCAGCTACTTAGCCATGCATCGGGCGGTAGCTGCGCTTCCTGTAGCGCCCACGCACCTGATTGTGGATGGCAACCGGTTTCGGGCTTATCCGGAAATTGAGCATACATGCTTCGTAGCCGGTGATGGGCGCTATGCCAGCATAGCTGCGGCGTCCGTGCTGGCCAAAACGTTTCGCGACGAGCGTATGCGGGCTTTAGCGGCGGAATTTCCGGAGTATGGCTGGGAGCAGAACGCGGGCTACCCCACCAAAACGCACCGCGACGCCATTCGAAAGCACGGCCCCACGGAGCATCACCGCATGGGCTTCCGGCTGCTGTAAAAAGGTGAAATTGTGAAATGGTGAGTTTGATATTTGGTTTGCGCCTTCAGAACAGCAAATTCAGCACTTCACAAATTCACCTTTTACCCTTTCATCTGCAGCAAATCCAGAAAAAGGCTGAAGCCGTCAACTGTCGTGGCGCCCTCCCCGAATTTGTCAAAGCTCAGGGGCTTCACGATGTAGCCGCTAACGGCCAGCTCGCTGGCTTTAAGTCGGTCGGCTTCAAGGTCGGAAGTGGTCATGATGAAGACGTTCAGACCCACGAATTCGGGGTCGGAGCGGAGGGCTTCGAGTAGTTCCAGGCCATTCATGCGCGGCATGTTAATGTCGAGCATCACCACATTGGGCTTGGCTATTTTCTCCTGGCCATTTTCGCCGCGCAGCAAATTAAGCGCCTCACGGCCGTTGCGGGCCAGATGAAGCGGCACGTCGATGTCGTGCTTACGCAGTTCGCGCTGCACGTTCATGACATCCATCTGGTCATCTTCAACGAGCAGGATACTAGGGGTAGTAGTGGTTTCGAGCGACATAGAACACAGAAACTGAAGCGGTAAAAGAACTCGTTTCTGGCTCCCTATACGACTGGGGGGCAAATTAGGCTGTCCGAACTCCCGCTTCTGTAGCACGACCGGCTTCCGCCACAGCCAGTTTGGGCCAGGTAAAGGTGAAAATTGCCCCCTGACCTTCAGCCGATTCTATCCTGATGGTGCCTCCCTGGCGCTCCACTATCTTCTTGACAATAGCCAGCCCTACGCCGGTGCTTTCCAGTGTATCACGGTCAGTAAGCGTCTGAAAAATCACGAATATCCGCTCGTGATACTCCGGATCGATGCCCGGCCCGTTATCGGCAATGGAAAAGGTGTACTGTTGGCGGTCTTCGCGGCAGCTGATCCGCACAGTGCCCGTTTCGGGGTGGTCGTGATATTTGAAAGCGTTGCTGATCAGGTTGGTAAATACCTGCTGTAGCTGTACGCGGTTAGTAATAAGAGTGGGCAGATAACTCGGCAGTTCAACTTTAAACCCATCCGGCGGAGCCAGCGAGTCGATGATTTCGGTGAGCAGCTCCCGCACGTTTACGCGCTCCTGAGCCTGGGCCGTACGACCCACCCGCGCCAGCTCCAGAATGCCGCTAATCAGGTTTTCCATGCGGTGCACACGAGTACGCATAAGCTGCAAAAATTCGCGAATGTGGTCGGGTACCTCCTGGCCCATATCTTCCTCAATCCAGCGGGAGGCGCTTTCAATGCCGCGCAGAGGCGCTTTCAAATCATGGGAAACAACGTAGGCAAATTGGTCCAGCTCATTGTTGCGCCGCTCCAGCTGCGTAATGGTCGAGCCGATGGTGCGGGCCATCGTATTCAAGGACGTCACCAGCTCGCTCAGTTCATCCTGATCGGTATCCTTCAACTGGGTTTGGTAATCGCCCCCCGCCACGCGCCGCGACAAGTCCAGCATCATAGCGATACGCTGGGCCAGCAGGCGGGTGATATACGTAGCCCACACAAGGCCCATAGCTACGGCAATGATGGTGAGGGAGATAGACAGCATACGGGTTTGCTGAATACTATCGGTGAGCTTGTCGCGCCGCTCAAGACGGGCCGCCAGCTCATCGGCCTCAAACCCATTAAACAATGCCCGAATCTGGTCCATGAGCAGTTTGCCTGTCAGACCTTCCGCCAGCAATCTATGCTCCAGGCCTTCGAGGGCCACCTGATCGGGGTTGCGGCGCAGCGCTTCGCGCTTTTCACTGATCATTAAGTGAGAGTAAGACGCCCACTGCTGAAACAAGCGCTGGGCCCGCTCCAGGCGGCCGCGTTGGGGACTATCGAGGGGCATTTGCTGGCGGAGATTCACGAAGCGGCCCAATAGGTTGCGCTCGCCTACGTGGTAAGGCTCTAGCATGGCCTCGTTGCCCACGAGCATATAGCCACGAAAGCCTGTTTCCATGTCGATGATATTGCGGAGCAGCGTGGTGGCTTCTTCCGTCCGCAGCTGCGATTCTTCCACCCGCAATGAGTTGCGCAGCACCTTGCGCGACAGCTGGTAATTGATAATTACCACTGCCGCAAACAGGACCGAGATAGCCAGAAAGCCGGCGAAGAGTTTGGTAGAAAGCTTGAGCTTCATGCGGGGCGGTAATAAACGAGACTACCGGCCCAAACCTGGACTTTCGGCGCGCAGCTTTTGCTCCATGGTGCGTAGCAGGCGCGCAATCTCGTCTACGTAGCCTTGTACGGAGCTTAGGCCGGCAATGGCTTGCTCCACCTGGCCAGTCTGGCGTAAATCAAGTAAGCGGCTGGCTTCCTTATGAATCTGCTGATGCGCTTTATCCAGCTCGCGACTTTCGGGCAGATGCGCATACGCCACCAATGCCCGCTCCCGAATCCAGACGCCGAGGGCGCATACTTGCGCATCCCGTATGGGCGCCTCAGCGGTGCCGCTGCCATAAAGGGCGGAGCGGAGCTTCGATTTGAACAACAGGTGCCTAACCTGAGCCATTTCAAACTCCTGTTTTAAATCTTCGTGCATAGAAACGTCGCCCATGAAGTGCCAAAGTCCCACTGAGCTGATGCAGACTTTCTGTACGGATTCGCCCCGAGCAACGAGAAAAACAGGCTCTTTGTTCGCGCGTTCTGGCCCTTGCGTGCGATAACTCAAAGGTCGTAAGCGCGGTTAAGTAGCCCAGCCGCTAGAAATGGCTAGTTTTGCCCCCCAGAACCCACCCACGTACCTCATTTATCTTACCGATGGCCGAAGACCTCAAAACCGTTACCCTCAACGACGTACACCAGCAGCTGGGGGCCAAAATGGTGCCCTTTGCGGGCTACAACATGCCTGTGCGCTACTCTTCCGACCTTGATGAGCACCACACCGTGCGTCGGGCCGTCGGTATTTTCGACGTGTCGCACATGGGCGAATTCCGGGTGCGCGGCCCCAAAGCCCTCGACCTGATTCAGCGCGTGACCAGCAACGACGCCAGCAAGCTCGTAGACGGCAAAGCCCAGTACGCCTGCCTGCCGAATAACGAAGGCGGCATCGTGGACGATCTGCTCGTGTATCGCTTGGCCGAAAATGATTATCTGCTGGTCGTGAATGCTTCCAATATTGAGAAAGACTGGAACTGGATCAGCCAGCATAACACGGAAGGCGTGGAGATGGAAAACATCTCGGATCAGATCAGTCTGTTTGCCGTGCAAGGCCCCAAAGCTGCCGCCGCGCTGCAAAGTCTGACGGATGTAGATCTGAGCAGTATTCCGTACTACTCTTTTGTGCAAGGCACGTTTGCTGGCGCTCCCAATGTCATTATTTCGGCCACGGGCTACACCGGCGCGGGCGGCTTTGAGCTGTATGTGCCCAATGAAAGTGCCCGCGACGTGTGGGAGAAAATTATGGCCGCCGGTGCAGCGTTTGGCATAAAGCCCATCGGACTGGGTGCCCGCGATACGCTACGCCTGGAAATGGGCTACTGCCTCTACGGCAACGACATCGACGATGCTACGTCACCCTTGGAGGCAGGCTTAGGTTGGGTAACCAAGTTTACCAAAGACTTCACCAACGCTGAAAACCTCAAAAAGCAGAAAGAGCAAGGCATAAGCCGCAAGCTGGTCGGTTTCCTGATGGACAGCGGCGGCATTCCGCGCAGCCATTACGAGCTGGTAGACGAGGCCGGAACCAAGATTGGCGAAGTAACCTCCGGCACCCAGTCGCCCTCGTTGGGCAAAGGAGTTGGATTAGGCTACGTAAAAACGGAGTTCAGCACGCCCGGCAGCAAGGTTTTCGTGCAAGTGCGCGGCAAAAACCTGCCCGCCACGGTCGTGAAGCTGCCTTTCGTGAAAGGTACCGAAGAGTAAGAAATACTATTAAAGAACGTCATGCAGAGCAAAGTGAAGCATCTCGCGTGCTGATGCGGGAGTAGTAATCCCACTACCGCGAGCGAGATGCTTCGCTTTGCTCTGCATGACGTTCTGTTTTTTGTTCATTAAAAATGCCCACTCTCGACGTTTGCTTTTCGCCTGAGCTGCTGCCGCTGTATAATCTGCGGGGGAAGGTGGCGGTGGTGGTTGATATTCTGCGCGCTACTTCTTCTATGGTTACGGCGCTGGCGGCGGGTGTTACGCATATCGTGCCGGTGGCGGAGTTGGCCGAGTGCCGCGAATTTGCCCCCCAGGGCTACCTCACCGCCGCTGAGCGCGACGGCCTGCAAGCCGAAGGCGTTGATCTGGGTAATTCGCCCTTTGGCTACCTCGATGGCAAAGTGGCCGTGCAGGAGCGCGCGGTTGCTATTACCACTACCAACGGTACGCGTGCCATTCACCTTTCCTTGAGTGCCGATGCAGTGGTGCTGGGGGCCTTTTTAAACCTGGAGGCAGTAGCCCAGTTCCTGCGCCAGCAGCAGAAAGACGTGGTAGTCGTGTGCGCCGGGTGGAAAGGCATGTTTAATCTGGAAGACACGCTCTACGGTGGCGCTTTGGCTGAACGCCTGGCTGACGGCTTCGATATCAGCAGCAGCGACGCGACGCTGGCCGCGCTGCATCTGTGGCAGCTCGCCAATCCTGACCTGGCGGGCTACTTGCTCCAATCATCCCACGTGCGCCGTCTCAACAGTCTGGAAGTAAATCAGGATATGGATTTTTGTATTCGCTTGGACGAGTATAACATTGTTCCTATCTGGCAAGATGGACGAATCGTAGCCCTGTGACAGAGCTGATGAAGTAAATTAAACGGTGGTCATGCAGAGCAAAGCGAAGCATCTCGCTCGCGCATTTATATTAGTAATCTCTCCTCAGCACGCGAGATGCTTTGCTTTGCTCTGCATGACAACCGTTTTTGCGATGCGAGCGCTACTGGAATCTCAGCTTAGCGCAACTTCTCGTTGTCGTGGTGGCGCGTGGCGTCGCGCTTGGTTTTTTTCTCCAGGTTCTTCGCCAGCGCTTCCGTCAGATTCACACCGGTTTGGTTGGCCAAACAAATCACTACGAACAGTACATCGGCCAGCTCGTCGGCCAATACCTTGCCTTTGTCAGATTCTTTAAACGACTGCTCGCCGTATTGACGCGCGATGATGCGGGCCACTTCGCCCACTTCTTCCGTGAGCATGGCCATGTTGGTCAGCTCGTTGAAATACCGCACGCCCGTAGTCTGAATCCAGGTATCGACGGTTTGTTGGGCTTCTTCAATGGTCATAGTGAAGTTGTGAAAGGTGAGATAGTGAAAGGTGAGTTCACAACTTCACCTTTCACAAGTTCATTTTTCCGGCGAATCGAGCACGAGCGTAACCGGGCCATCGTTGAGCAGGCTTACCTGCATATCGGCCCCAAACTCGCCGGTGGGCACAGGCTGGCCGAGCAATTCTTCCACTTGCCGCACGAATTGCTGGTAGAGCGCATCGGCCAATGGCGGCGCGGCGGCACCTATGTAGCTGGGGCGGTTGCCTTTGCGTGCATCGGCGAGCAGCGTAAACTGGCTGACTACCAATATTTGCCCCCCAATGTCCTGCACGCTACGATTCATCTTGCCTTCCTCGTCGGAGAAGATGCGCAGCTGCACAAGCTTGCGCGCCATCCAGTCAAGTGACTTGGCATCATCGTGGGGGCAAATCCGGCCAGCACCAGCACTCCTGGGCCTATTTCTCCTACCGCTCGGCCCTCCACTACCACGCGGGCCTCACGCACCCGCTGAACTACTACGCGCATGTTGGTAAATAAGTAAGTTGAACAGTGGTGCTACGACGAAAAAAGTCGTGGCACCACCGCAAGTAAACCCTTAATCTTGCCTTCTCAAATGAAGAGGCCTGATTTGGGCCGCTCACCATTAACGGTTTGATGCCCCTTGAATCAGCGTTCGTTGCTACTGTTTCTGGCTTTACTGGTAGTAGCGGCCGTGCGCCTGTACGGATTGGCGGGCGCCGCTTTGCCCGATTATGACTCAGTTCGTAACTGGCAAATAGTGCAGGAAGTAGCCGCCGGCAACCTCACGCATTTGTTTCATCAGGGCGCCCCGCTGTTTTATTTGATATTCGCGCCTTTTGTCTGGCTGGGGGGCAATTTTCATGTTCTCCAACACGTCAATTCCTTGGTGAGCGTGGCTGCTGTCGGCAGCCTGGCAACGTTTGTCGGGCGCGAAGCTCGGCTTTCCGCTTGGGAAACGGCAGGCTTAGCGCTGTTCATCGGCACCGCCGTATTTCTGACTTTCTCGGGCCGCGACTTTACTATGAATTCCGGCAACGTGCTGGTATTTGCGGGCCTGCTGCGGGCTTATTATCATCGTTTGCAGGCGCCCAGCCGCCAAACCTTGCTGCGCGCAGCCGTCTGGCTTATGCTGGGCATCAGCTTCAACTACCGCTTCCTGTTTACAATACCAATTCTGGTTGCTTTCGAGCTGCTAACCGCCGATGGCCTGCTTCTTCGGCGTGGTAATGCTTGGCGGGTATTCGCAATTCTGGTTGCGCCGTTCGTGGTGCTGGGCTTAGTAAGTTGGGCGGCCGGGTTGCCTTTGCAGCGCCATTGGCCCGCTGTGTATTACGGCCTCATCATGCGCGGGGAGCCTAATCTGGCCGGCAACGTCGGCATCTTCCGCTTCGATGTACTCTACTACGCCTACTTCATGCGCGACTTCGAGTCGCCGCTGGTGCTCTTGACGCTGCTGGCGGCGCCGGTGATGTGGCGGCGGGAGTTGTTTCAGCAGCTGCGGCAGCCCAATCTGGTGTGCTACCTAGCCGTATGGGGCTACTGCTTCTTGGCCGGTATGTCGCTGCTTATAAAAGCCCCCGCGGGCTTCTGCTGGCTTACGGCGTGTTCTATGCCCTGGCTTTCCTCAGCCTGCGCCAACTGGTTTCCGGTAAAATATTGGGCGTGCTGGTGGTGCTGGCTATTGGATTCAATGTGTACCGGATCGAGCGCGAAGTATATGCATATGCGCCTACCAATTACCCGCAAGTAGCGACGTGGCTTCAGGATCAACAAGTTGATATGCTGCTCAGTACGATAGGGCAGGGGGCGGCTCCGTTCGTTGAGCCGATGCCAGTCGCTGTCGTTACCGATGAAAAACAATTGCCTGCCTTGCGCCAGCAAGGCCACCGCTACGTGCTGCTCGATTCCTACTGGCGCGTGGCGGGCGTTCATCGGTTTGAAGCCCTGCGTCGTGAGCCGGTGGTGGCTGCCTGGCCTGAGTTGCAGCTTACAGCTCCTTTGCTTTTCCTCGAACACTCAGAATACACTGGCCTGACGTATCACCAAACGCTAGCCCGCCAGCAAGCCGCCGCCCGCGACTCCTTTCAACTGCGGATAATTGGCCTTGATTAAGTGTATATCAAGCAACTGATTATTTATAAGACCGTCATGCAGAGCGCAGCGAAGCATCTCGCGCGCTTCGTTGCAATGCTAACCCTGACGACTGCGCGCGAGATGCTTCGCTACCGCTCTGCATGACGGTTAAGGGAAGGATTATAATAATTAGGTCCCCAATCCTTACCGCCTAATCTTCAAACTATCCAGCGTGCGTTGGTAGCGGCGGGCGTTGCGGCGGTGTTCGGCGTAGGTGGCGGCGAAATCGGAGTAGCCGCTGAAGTCGGGGCGGGCGCAGAAGAAAAGATAGTCGTGCGTGGCAGGCTTGAGCACCGCGTTCAGACTTTGACGATTGGCGGAAGTGATGGGTCCGGGGGGCAAACCTTTGCGCTTGTAGGTGTTGTAGGGCGAATCCACCAGCTTGTCTTTATTGAGCACGCGCCGCACCCCGAAGTTGCCAATGGCCCACAGCAGCGTTGGGTCGGCTTGCAGGCGCATGCCCTGGCGCAGTCGGTTGAGATACACGCCCGCAATGATGGGCTTATCCTCCGGCTTAGCCGTTTCACGCTGCACGATGCTGGCCAGCACATGCACCTGCACGGGCGAAAGCTGCAAAGAATCGGCACGCCGCCGGCGCTCCGGCGTCCAGAACCGCCGATGCACGGCCGCGGCCGAATCGAGAAACTGCTCGGCCGACGTATTCCACAGAAAGCGGTAGGGACCGGGCAAAAACATGGTCAATACCGTCGTCGTGTCAAGCTGGTAGCGGCGGCGCAAAAAGCTGTTATCCTGGAGTAAAGCACGCAGCTTGGCCGAGTCGGCTTCTATCTGGGGGGCAATTTGACCTACCAGCTGCGGCTTGTACTTGAATGCGTTCAGCTCAAAAGCTACCGTATCCTGCTGACCATTCATCAGCTTATCGAGCAGAGCATCATTGCCCAAGCCGCCTTCCAGCCGATACCGGCCCGGCCGCACCTGCCTTGGGTACTCCCGATGCTCAGCCAGCCAAGCGAAAGCCTCCGTGTCAATGAGCAGATCCTGCCGCCGGATAGAATCGAGCACCGCCTGAAACGAAGACCCCGTCCGGATGTACAGGTACGCGGGCCCAAAAGGCGAAACAGCCACGTTGGGTTTCCACCACACGCGCCAGGCCGCATAAAGTCCCATGCCTCCCGCTACTAAAACGAAGGCCAGCAAAATGCCCCCAGCCAGCGCCAGCGCCGCGTTGAGGAGTGAGAAGAAGCTACTTTATTCAAACCGGATTCGTATCAACAAATGCATGTTAGCGTGGAAAACTAGCCAAGCTTTTCTGCCTTCGCAACGAGCCGCTGCCACACAAAAGTATAATCATCGGGCGGCGCTACCCGAATTTGAAATGCTTCTACGGCTGCGGGCGGTGCTGTGGCAAAGGCCTGGCGTACGGCTGCGGCCGGCGCATTCGTACAACCGGCTTTCTCCAGCCAATCGTTCAGCGACATAGGCGTAGTGCCGCCCGCTAAATTCATTGCCTGCACCGTAAGGCCCGCTTCGGCCATCGCCTTCCTCCACTCACTCGGGGCCAGATTGCGAGCGTGTGAAGGGTCGCGGAGGGCTTCCACGCGGTTTTGCCACTCGCCGGTTGTCGGGTCATCGTCAGGGATAGTCGTGTCGGCCAGCAAAAAACGCCCCCCAGGTGTCAGCACCCGATATACTTCAGCCAAAAAAGCCGGCACCGACTGAAAATGATGGGGCGCAATCCGACACGTAACGACAGAAAAGCTGGCCTCTGGAAAAGGCAGCGCCTCCGCCGCACCTTCCCACCAGCTCACATTCGTAATCCCACGCGCCGCCTGATTCTGCTCTGCCTGCGACAGCATCCCCGGCGATACGTCCAGTCCCACCACCGACTGCACGTGGGGGGCAAATGCTAGCGCCGTGAAGCCCGTGCCGGTAGCCACGTCCAGCGCGATATCAGTGGGCTGGCACGTGGCCTGCGCCAGCAGCCAGTCCAGTGAGGAAGCAGTCCAGGAGTTCCACTGCGCATTGTAGTGCGTGGCCTGGCGGTCAAATTGTTCTTTGGCAGAGCTGGGGGCATTTTGCTTAGGATTGAAAGTTGGAAGAGCCACTAACGCCTTTTACGCGCCGTGCACCAGCGCGGCCACTGCCTCGGCGAGTTGCTGCTGCCGCTGCTGCCGCTCAATCTCCACGGGTGGCGCCGAGCGCACTTCGCAGTCCGGAATCGGGCACCGCTCACAGGTTTCATTCACGATGCGCAGCGGAATGGCCGGATCGTCGATAAAACGAACTTTCCGCTTCAGATTTTCATCGCAGAGTAAGCCAACGGTCACGCTCACCGCTGGTTCGGTGGCCGTGGAGGCGCGCGCCAGCGTCAGGCAGATATACTCATTATCGGTGCCGTAGTAGCGCGAGCGCTGGGCACCAATGGCCACCGTAGGCGCACCCGGCTTGGCTTGCAGACGCAGCTCGGCCAATAGCCTAAGCGAAATCCAGCGTCGGCAGTAGTGCTCGTGCAGCTCGTTGCCGTGCGGATTGTGCAGGCGCGAAAGGTGCAGTTCCTTGGTCAACTCGTAGGGCGCCGTAGCATCCGTTTGATCAAAGCGCAGGAAAAACAGGCTTTGGAGGCCAAAATGCCGGGGCAGCAGGTTAGTGAGGCGCTGCATAAACATCTCCGGCGACACATTATACCTGGTCAGCAGACCCAGCCATTGGCCAGCATCCCATTTGGTGGCGTCAAACAGCTTTTGCAGGTCCCGCACCAGGGCTTCTTCCTCCATCAGGAGGGCCCCGGCGAAGTAGGAAGCCTTAAAATTATTCAGCACCTCATCGAATGAGCGCACCGGAAAGCTGGCATTCACATAAGGCCGCTCCCGCAGGTTGAGGTAGTGAAATGCCACTTCCCGGCCCAGTACAAAAGCCTCCTGCGCACTGCTCAGACCCGGCCGCAGCAGCAAGCGGCGGGTTTTGGGCTGAAATACCGACCGCAGCCGCCCCAGCGAAGCGTACTCACCAAGCAGCGTCCGGTCCAGGGAGTAGCCATATTTTTCGGTTAGTACGCGCTCCAGCTGGCTTGTATCGAAGGGCGCGGCGGCATTTAGCTTTTGCTCCACGGTGAAAGTGCGCACATCCTGCTCCAGCTCCTCGAAGTAGTTATCGTGCATTTCCTGGTAGGAGCGGAGCGCCGCCAGAAAAAAGTGCTCCTGCCGCATCTCGTAGTTGCGACCAATCTCGAACAGCGTGCTGATAAACGCATTCATCTTGGCCGGCGCATCTGCAATCAGCTCCACAATGCGCATCGGGTCCAGCCCGAACATCTCCAGCGGAAACTCCTTGAGCAGGTCCGACTGCAATAGCTCCGAAATGGGCTCCAGCTTGCGGCTCAGCGTGAGCGAGGTCAACTGGTCGTAGCTCACCCCGAGCACCTTACTTAAGCTCAGAATCTTATCCGCCTTTGGGTACTTCTTGCCTTTCTCAATCTCATTGAGGTACGAAACCGAAACGTCGCAGGCACGGGCCATCTCGGCAGGCGTGAGCCCGCGCTCCTGCCGTAGCTCCCGCAGCTTCAACCCAAAAATCAATCGTACTATCTGGCCGTGACTCAGCATATTAATATAAATGTGGCGGTCAAAATCAATGTTGCCGCCTTACTTCTTAGCGTGGCGAGGTTGACAAATCTACGCTTCTTGAGCGATTCTTAAATATTAGCGAATATTCGCTTGTTTTATAAAATTCGCTTACGTATGTTTGGTGAGTACTCTATCAAGTTCACCAAATCGCTTCAGCTATGACTTTCTCCGAGCCACACACATTAGTTTCTCCCCCGAAGTATTTGGCCCCCGAGCGTGTGAAAGTGCTGGGCGCTTATACCCCGGAGTTTGCTGAGATTCTGACGCCCTCCGCTTTGGCTTTCGTAGCCGAGCTGCATCGCCGCTTCGATCGCACGCGGCGCGATTTGCTGGCTCGCCGGGCAGCGCGTCAGCGGGCATTTGCGGCTGGCATTCTCCCCGATTTTCTGCCCGAAACCCGCCTGATCCGCGAAAAGCCCTGGACTGTAGCACCTCTGCCCGCCGATCTGCTTGATCGGCGCGTGGAAATCACGGGGCCCGTGGAGCGGAAGATGATTATCAACGCCTTGAACTCGGGAGCGAAGGTTTTCATGGCCGATCTGGAAGACTCGAACGCGCCAACGTGGGTCAACGTCATTGGGGGCAAATTAATCTGCGCGATGCCGTGCGCCGGACGATTTCGCTCAGCACGCCCACGAAAGAATACCGCCTGAATGAGGAAGTCGCCACGCTCATCGTGCGCCCTCGGGGCTGGCATCTGCTCGAAAAGCATGTGTTAGTGGATGGGGAGCCAATAAGTGCCGCGCTGTTTGATTTCGGTCTGTACTTTTTTCATAATGCCCACGAGCTGCTGGCGCGGGGCAGCGGGCCTTATTTCTACCTGCCCAAAATCGAAAGTCACCTAGAGGCCCGGCTGTGGAATGACGTGTTTGGCATTGCCCAATGGTCGCTCAAGATCCCGAAAGGCAGCATCAAAGCAACAGTTTTAATTGAGACGCTGCCCGCCAGCTTTGAACTGAACGAGATACTGTATGAGTTGCGCGAGCACTCCGCCGGCCTGAACTGCGGGCGCTGGGACTACATTTTCTCCTACATCAAACGCCTGGGTTTGAACCCCAGCTTCCGCCTTCCCGACCGCGCCCAGGTAACCATGTCGGTGCCATTTATGGCGGCTTACTCACAACTAGTAATCCAAACCTGCCACCGTCGCGGTGTGCATGCTATTGGCGGTATGGCTGCCCAAATTCCCATCAAGAACGACCCGGAAGCCAACGAAGCTGCCCTGGAAAAAGTGCGCCAGGATAAAGTGCGCGAAGCCAAAAACGGGCATGATGGTACATGGGTGGCGCATCCTGGCTTGGTGCCCGTCGCGCTGGCCGTGTTTGATGAGTTGATGCCCAATGCCAACCAGATAGAGCGCAAGCGCGAAGATGTGCACGTAACCGCCGCCGACCTAGTACAAGCGCCGGAAGGCACCATCACCGAAGCTGGTCTGCGGCTGAACATCGACGTGGCTATCCGCTACCTCGAAGCCTGGCTGGGGGCAATGGCTGCGTGCCGATTTACAATCTGATGGAAGATGCGGCCACGGCCGAAATATCGCGGGCGCAGGTGTGGCAGTGGCTGCACACGCCCGGCACCACGCTTCAGGATGGGCGCCCCGTCACGCTGGAGCTGTACCGTTCGCTTCTCACCGATCAGATTGCGCTCATGCGCAAAGCAGTAGGGGAGGAGCAATTTGCACAGGGGCATTACGAGCAGGCCGCTCGCCTCTTCGACCGCCTCGTGGTAAGCAAGGAGTTCACCGAGTTTCTGACCATGCCCGCCTACGAACAGCTGGCGTAAGCCGGCCGGCGGTATCTACCCAACCCTCTTCTAAACTACAAAAAAGCCGCTCTACTAAGTAGCCTGGGCGTGCCATGCCCAATCATATCGTCACCTCCTAAACCTTACACTGCCATGAACAAGCTCGAACGCATCGTCGCTATCAACCACGACTGGACCACCAATCCTCGCTGGAAAGGCATCACCCGTCCTTACACTGCCGAAGAGGTAGTGAAGCTGCAAAACTCCATCAAGATCGAATATTCGTTGGCCCGGCAGGGAGCCGAGCGTTTGTGGCAGTTGTTGCATTCGGAGGAGTATGTGGCCGGACTAGGTGCGCTCACCGGCAACCAAGCTGTGCAGGAAGTACAGGCCGGCCTGAACGCTATCTACCTCAGTGGCTGGCAGGTAGCCGCCGATGCCAACGGCGCCGGCCAGATGTATCCCGACCAAAGCCTATACCCCGCCGACAGCGTGCCTAACGTGGTAAAGCGCATCAACAACGCCCTGCTGCGCGCCGACCAGATTCAGAACCTGACGGGCGATGGCAACGTGCATTGGCTGGTTCCGATTGTGGCCGATGCGGAAGCTGGTTTCGGTGGCAATCTCAATGCATTTGAGCTGATGAAGATGATGATTGAAGCCGGGGCTGCCGGCGTGCATTTCGAGGATCAGTTGTCATCAGCGAAGAAATGCGGGCATCTGGGGGGCAAAGTTCTGGTGCCAACCCAGGAAGCCATCAACAAACTGGTGGCAGCCCGCCTCGCGGCCGATGTGCTGGGTGTGCCCACGCTGGTTGTAGCCCGCACCGACGCCGATGCCGCCGACCTGATTACCAGCGATGTAGATGAGCGCGACCAGCCCTTTGTGATTGCAAAGGATGGCCGCACCAATGAAGGATTTTACCGCGTACGCCCCGGTGTAGAGTCGTGTATTGCCCGCGGCCTTGCCTACGCCCCCTACGCCGACCTGCTGTGGATGGAAACCTCACACCCGGATCTTGGTCAGGCGCGGCAGTTTGCGGAGGCTATTCACGCTCAGTATCCGGGGAAGCTGCTCGCGTATAATTGCTCGCCTTCCTTCAATTGGGCCAGCAAGCTCAGCGTGGAACAAATGGAAAGCTTCCGCGAAGAGCTAGCGGCGCTGGGCTATAAGTTTCAGTTTATTACGCTGGCTGGCTTTCATGCCCTGAATACCAGCATGTTTGAGCTTGCCCAAGCGTACCGTGAGCGGGGAATGGCCGGCTACTCTGAGTTGCAGGAACGGGAGTTTGCTCTGCAAAAATCTGGTTTTAAGGCGGTTAAGCACCAGGCATTTGTAGGAACCGGCTACTTCGACGCAGTTCAAAATGTAGTGTCGGGGGGCAAAACCAGCACGGCCGCCTTGGTTGGCTCGACGGAGGAAGCTCAGTTTCACGGATAGCACCAACCCCTCTTCACAAAGCCCCCGCCCGTCATGCAGAGCGGCAGCGAAGCATCTCGCTCACGCATTTAGATTAGTATTCTTACTAAACACGCGAGATGCTTCGCTGCCGCTCTGCATGACGGGCGGGGGCTTTTTCCTAAAAGTTGCTGCCTACGCTTGGCTGGCCTGATCGAAAGGCTGGGCAATCAGGCTATAATCCAGCGAGTGGCGTTGAGCAGTTTCGCGCAGAATGGTCTGTTGCCAAGGACGTAGCACCTGTTCAGCACCCATCTCGATAATGTCCGCTACGAGCCGGTTAGAGAGTACGAGGTTGGCCACGTAGCTATTCATGTCAGCGGTAATGTGGTTTTTTAGCTGTAGCAAAAGCTGCTCGCGGGCGTCGGCGCGGGCGGTTTTTTCGCCGTTGAGGCGGCGCCGGAAAGGGAAGCGCCGCTGCTCGCCCGTGGCAGCAGGCTCGGGCACGGGCACAAATGTATCAGAAGAAAGCGCAGCCAGCTGGTCGAGGTATGGTGCGCGCTTCAGCTCGGGGTGAAGGCCGCGGGCCGCTTTCCAGTCGCTGAGGTCGCGGGGCGTGTCGCGCACCAGCTCCGACAGGCGGTCGTTGGCAAACACCATATATGGCGGTCGATCCAGCTGCTTCGCCACTTGGTCGCGTAGCATATACAGGTCGCGGAACAAGGGCAGCTCGCCCGGCAGAATCCGATATTTGCCGGCTATCCGCAGGTAGGGGCGCTCGTCGCGGGTGTAGCGTACTGCTTCCAGCGCGGCATTTTCTTCGTCGGCCCAATGTGCCCGGCCCAGCGTTTCCAGCTTGGCGGTGAGGCGGTCGGCCAGCTCAAACAGATAGATAACGTCGTTGGCGGCATACACCTTTTGTGCTTCCGTCAGCGGGCGCTTCAGCCAGTTCGACTTCTGCTCACCCTTATCTACTTCCAAGCCTAACTCACTTTGAATCAAGCGGCCCAGAGAGATATTATTGTCGGCTTCGGCTAGTAGCGTGTACTGCACGCTGGTATCGGTAATGTGGCGTACATGCACGCCATACAGCTCATCCAGCAGCAGAATATCCGACTTGCAGCTGTGGAAAACCTTCTCAATGACCGGGTCGCGCAGCAGCTCCCAAATTGGCTCCAACTCTTCAGCCGGATTGGTGAGCGGCAGCGGGTCGATCAGGTACGCGGTTGAGCCGTCAAATATTTGAATCAGAGCAAGATTGCGACCATAGCGGTGGCGCATATCATCAAACTCCAGATCCACAGCCAAGCGTGATGCTTTGCGCATGGCAGCGGCCGCGTCCTGTACGGCGCCGTGGGTTGTTAGGTATTGTATATCAGGTTGTAACATGGAAAAGCAAAACGAAAAACGAGCCGCAAGAGTCAAGCAGAAGGCCTGGGGCATTTTACCAAAGGTAGGCAGGACTGGGGGCAAAAGCAACGTTGGCAACCTGCCGCTAGGTGCCGCTTTGGAGGCGCTGCAACACGGCGCTACGCTGCTGCACTTGCTCGGCTTTCGCTCGAATTTCGGCAAGCCCCAGATTGTGCACGCTGCCCAGATGCGTGGTCGTAAACTCGCGGTGTGGCACGTAGCTGCCGTCGTTTACTGCCCGGCCCACCTGCTGATACGCCTCCCGAAAAGGCACCCCGGCCTGGATAAGCTGATTGATATTTTCTACGGAGAAAACACCGTCGTATTTGGCCTGGTTCAGCAAGTCGGGCTTGATTTTGAGCTGTGGCAAGGCAAACAGCAGCATGTCCAGAATGTCCATGAACTGCATCATTGGCTCGAATAAAAGCTCCTTTAGCAGCTGAAAGTCGCGATGGTAGCCACTGGGTAGGTTGTTGATGCTGAGCGCAATAGTATTGGGCAACGCCTGTAAGGCATTACAACGGGCCCGCACCAGCTCAAATACATCTGGGTTCTTTTTGTGCGGCATGATGCTGGAGCCCGTCGTGAAAGCGGGGGCAATTCTACAAACGCCAGATCCTGACTGTTATACAGAACTAGGTCGTAGGCCAGCTTGGAGAGCGTAGCGCCCACGCCGGCCAGCGCGAAAGCCAGCGTTTTCTCTGTTTTGCCGCGCAGCATTTGTGCCCCACAGCGCTAACGGCCAAGTGGCCGAAACCCATCTGCTGAGTCGTCAGCTTACGGTCGATGGGGAAGCTGCTGCCAAAACCGGCGCCCGAACCCAATGGGTTCTGGTCAGCAACGGTGTGGGCGGCTTCAAACAGCGCGATATCCAGCAGCAAATGCTCCGCGTAGGCCGAAAACCACAAGCCAAAGCTGCTGGGCATGGCGGCCTGGAAGTGGGTGTAGCCGGGCATCAAATCGGCTTGGTGGGTTTCGGCTTTTTGAAGTAGCACCGTCACCAAATCCATGATTTTGGCGGCAGCCTGCTCGGTATAGTCTTTTAAGAAAAGCTGAATGGCGGTCAGTACTTGGTCGTTGCGGGAGCGGGCGGTGTGGATTTTCTTGCCGGCATCGCCAAACTTTTCAGTTAGATAGAACTCAATCTTGGAGTGCACATCCTCGAAGCTATCTTCAATTACGAAGCGGCCGGCCGCTATTTCGACTTCCAACTCCCCAAGGCCCTGCACTAAGTGGTCTTTTTCCTCGGCTGAAATCAGCCCCACCTGCGCCAGCATCACGGCCTGCGCTTTGGAGGCCAGCACGTCGAAGTGAGCCAGATAAAGGTCTAGCTCCCGGTCTTTTCCGATGGTGAAGCGCTCTATTTTCTCGTCAACGGCGATGCCCTTTTCCCAGATTTTCATGTCTAAATGATTGTTTGCGAATGGTGTAGAGACACATACTTGTGTCTCCTCGCGTTGTTCAGCTGAACAACTCCTCATTAACTGTTCAGCGACAAGACACAAGTATGTGTCTCTACAGCACTTTAAAATCGAAAGCCTTCCAGCAGCTCGATGTAGCCCTTGATGCCGGCTTTTACCTCGCTAAGGTAAATGTATTCGTTCGGGGTGTGGGAGCGGGCCGAGTCGCCGGGACCTACTTTCACTGTGGCAAAGGGCATCACCGCCTGATCCGAAAGCGTGGCGGACCCAAACAGCTTGCGGCCCAAATTCGCCCCGCGCACCACCAGCGGATGCGCCGGGTCGATGCGCGAAGAGTTCAAATGCACAGAGCGCGGCGTCACGTCGGCCTGCACATGCTCGCGCACAATGCGCACAACTTCCTCATTGGAATACAACTCGTTGGTGCGCACATCCACCACAAACCGACAGATATCGGGTACTACATTATGCTGCGTGCCCGCCTGCACCTGCGTCACCGTCATTTTTACGGGTCCCAGCAGGTCCGATTCGTTTGGGAAACGGTAGCTCCGAAGCCACAGCATATCATCCAGAGCTTTGTAGAGGGCGTTTTCGCCTTCGTTGCGGGCGGCGTGACCGGTGCGACCGTGGGTTACACAGTCTAGGACCACCAAGCCCTTTTCGGCAATGGCCAAGTCCATTTGGGTTGGCTCACCTACGATCCCCAAATCAATGTTGCCGAGCTTAGGCAAAATGAGGCGAATGCCATTGGCACCCGATACTTCTTCCTCGGCCGTGATTGCACAAATGAGGTTGAAATCGGTTTTCTTCTCTTGGAAATACAGAAACGTAGCCAGCAGACTCACAGCCGACGCGCCCGCGTCGTTGCTGCCCAGTCCAATCAGCTTGTCGCCTTCCAATACAGCCCCGAATGGTTCAGCAGTCCAGCTTGCGCCGGGCTTCACGGTGTCGTGGTGGGAGTTGAGTAGGATAGTCGGCTTGTGGGGGGCAAATTCTTTCGAAACAGCCCATATATTATGCTGAACCCGCCGGGGGTGCGCGCCGTGCGCCGTCAGAAATGCAAAAATCAAATCAGCCGTCTTGTCTTCTTCCCGCGAAAAAGAAGGCGTTTGAATAAGCTGAATCAACAGCGCTATGGCGTCCTCGGAAAGCCGCTCGATTAGTCCCGGCATAGTATCGTTTTTACCGGCTTGTTGATTTTCAGCGCGTTTTCGATGATAACCTTTGCGACCCCGGCTTCCAGCGCGGCAAACGCATTTTCTAGCTTGGGCAGCATACCGGCCGCAATGGCGCCGCTGGCTTTCAAATCCGTATAAAGCGAAGGTGTGATTTGCGGAATCACGGAGCTTTCGTCGTTTACATCGGCCAATACTCCATCTTTTTCAAAACAGAAATGCAGCTCCACTTGGTAAAAATGGGCCAGCGCCCGAGCCAGCGTGCTGGCAATAGTGTCGGCGTTCGTGTTGAGCAGCTGCCCGTGGCCGTCGTGGGTGATAGCGCAGAAAACGGGCGTCAAATTGCCCTCCAGCAGCAGCTGAATCAGCTCCGTGTTGATACTTTGCTCGGGCAAGTCACCCACAAAGCCGTAATCAATCTCACCAACGGGGCGCTTGATGGCTCGAATAACGTTGCCGTCGGCGCCGGACAGGCCCAGCGCATTTACGCCCACTTGCTGGAGCAGGGCCACGATCTGCTTGTTGGTTTTGCCGGCGTAAAACATCGTTACCACGTCTAGGGTGGCGGCGTCGGTGATGCGGCGGCCGTTCACCATATTGGGCAGCATGCCCAGCGTCGTCAGCAGCTCATTGGCGCCTTTGCCACCGCCGTGTACCACGATTTTTTTGCCCCCCACTCGCGCCAGTTCGCTTAGAAAGAAGCTGAGCTGGGCGGTATCATCAATGATTCCACCGCCAATTTTAAATATTTTCAGGACTTCGCTCATTCGTGTGATAAAGGTAAAAGGCGGCACTCAGGCCTGTGAAGGCCAAGTTTGGAACTAGCTGAGCAGTCAGCTAGCCCGAAGCATAGATAAGCTTAACACTTTTTTAAAGCCGGGCCGGTAAAGTTTCCAAAAAAAAACGTCTAGTTTTGCAACGATTTAGCGGCCTATTCGATTTAAACCGCATAAACCTACTCTGTACTACGGTACTTGTCATGATTCTTCTCTCTTCTATTGCGCTTCTGCCGCGGCCCACAATGGCCGTGCGAACAATGCCAGCTTAAGAGCTGGCTGCAATAATTCGCCTGCGTTTTTAGAACGATAAAAACCGGCGCGGGGCCTCACCCAGAACCCCAGTAAAGAGAACGTTCACGAATCATCCTTTGACACGAGTGTAAGCCCTAGTGCGCCTTTTCTTGCCTAGTCGACAGTTTTTTCTGCCCTAGCGAGATCCACGCAACCACCACTTTCTTCCGGGTTTATTTTCTCGATACCGGTTTCGGTTGCCGCGTAGCCTTGTCCGTAAGCTTCGCCTTTCTTCCTCTCACATCGTATTACCTGCCATCAGGCACCCCAGTTATACTCCCATGATGATACGCGTAGCCAATGCCGACGACGCTCGGTACGTGGAAACACTTTGTCACTGGTACGAGGAATCGGCCAAACAGCGGGGCGTTGGCATTGCCAAGCGCAATCCCGATTACGTCGCCAAAAAAATGATCAAAGGCGACGCCATCATCGCCTTCATCGACGACGAGCTAGCTGGTTTCTGCTACATCGAAACCTACGAGAACAACAACTTTGTGGTCAACTCGGGCCTGATCGTGAACACCGCTTTGCGCAAGGAAGGCCTGGGCCGCGCCATTAAGCACGAGGTGTTCAAGCTCTCGCGTACCAAATACCCGGCGGCCAAGATTTTCGGAATCACCACCAGCCTGGCGGTAATGAAAATCAATACGGAGTTGGGCTATAAGCCCGTGACCTTCACGGAGCTAACGCGCAGCGACGACTTCTGGAAGGGCTGCTCCAGCTGCAAAAACTATCCTATCCTGATGGAGAACGACCGCAAAATGTGCCTCTGCACCGGCATGGTCTACGACACCCTGAACGACCAGTTCAGCCAGCAGACAATCGAGATTTTAAGTCAAGAGCAATAAAATTGGTTGTCATGCAGAGCGGAGCCGAAGCATCTCGCGTGCTGACAAGAGGTTACTAATCCCGCTAAACATGCGAGATGCTTCGGCTCCGCCTCTGCATGACGTTCTCGTACAGTTAATTGACAAATGAAAAAAGTAGTTTTAGCGTACAGTGGCGGCCTGGATACCTCGTACTGCGTGGTGTATCTGACCAAAGAGTTAGGCCTGGAAGTACACACCGTCATCGTCAACTCGGGGGGCTTTTCTGCCGAGGAATTGCAGAGCATTGAGAAGCGCGCCTACGAACTGGGCTCCTCCAAGCACGAAGTAATCGACGTGACGGAGCGCTTTTATCAGGATTGCCTGCGCTTTTTGCTGTTCGGCAACATCCTCAAAAACGACACCTATCCGCTGTCCGTTAGCGCCGAGCGCATGTTCCAGTCCTTGGCGCTGGCCGAATATGCCCGCGAGCACAAAGCCGACTACATCGCCCACGGCAGCACCGGCGCCGGCAACGACCAAGTACGTTTCGACGTGGCGTTCTCCGTAATTGCCCCCCAGACCGAAATCATCACGCCCATCCGCGACCAGAAGCTCTCCCGCCAGGCCGAGATTGAGTATCTACAAAGTCACGGCGTAGAAATGAGCTGGGAAAAGGCGAAGTATTCAATTAACAAAGGCATCTGGGGCACCAGCGTAGGCGGCGTCGAAACGCTGACTTCCCACCAGGCGCTGCCCGAAACGGCTTACCCCACCCAGCTTCAGCAAACCGAGCCAGCCTCCATCGAAGTTACCTTCGAGAAAGGCGAGCCGGTAGCGCTGAACGGCCAAAAAATGCCCCCCGTGCAGCTTATTCAGGAGTTGAACGAGCTAGCCGGCCAATACGCCATCGGCCGTGACATTCACGTAGGCGACACGATTCTGGGCATCAAGGGCCGCGTAGGCTTTGAGGCTCCGGCTCCGCTGATTCTGATTAAAGCCCACCACTTGCTGGAAAAGCACACATCGTCGCGCTGGCAGCTGCTGCACAAAGACTACATCGCCAACTGGTACGGCACGCTCCTGCACGAGGCTCAGTACCTCGACCCCGTGATGCGCGACATGGAAGCTTTCCTGGAGTCGTCGCAGGCCCGCGTGTCAGGTACGGTGTTTATCAAGCTGAAGCCGTATCAGTTTGAGTTGCAAGGCATTGAATCCAAGTATGATATGATGCGCTCTAAAGTGGCTACCTACGGTGAGGAAAACGACGCCTGGGACGCCCGCGACGCGCAAGGCTTTATCAAAATATTCAGCAATCAGCTCAAAATTCACAGCAGCTTCAATGGCGAAGGTTAAGGTAGGCATCGTGGGCGGGGCCGGCTACACGGCCGGCGAGCTGATCCGCATTCTGCTATATCATCCGCAAGTAGCTATCAGCGCCATCGTCAGTTCCTCCAATGCGGGCAACCCGGTGTACCACGTACACGACGACCTAGTAGGCGAAACCGATCTGCGCTTTCAAAGCGACCTAAACGGCGACGAAGAAGTGGTTTTCCTGTGCCTGGGTCATGGCAACTCCCGCAGTTTTCTAGAGAAGAACAGCGTACCTTCGGGGGCCAAAATCATTGACTTAAGCAATGATTTCCGCTTGAACATGGACAAAGATGTTGCTGGCCGCAGCTTCGTGTATGGCCTGCCAGAGCTGAACAAAGCCGCTATTCAGTTGGCCCAGAACATTGCCAATCCTGGCTGTTTCGCCACGGCAATTCAGCTAGCTTTGCTACCATTGGCGCAAGCTGGACAGCTCACCGATGATGTGCACGTATCGGCCATTACCGGGTCTACGGGTGCCGGACAAAGTTTGTCGGAGACGGTGCACTTCTCGTGGCGCACCAGCAATGTGTCTATCTACAAGCCCTTTACCCACCAGCATTTGGGTGAAATAGGGGAGAGCCTCACGCAGCTTCAGCCCCAGTTAGAGGGCGCTATTCACTTTATTCCTTACCGCGGCAATTTCTCGCGCGGCATCTTTGCCAGCGTCTACACGCCTTCTGAGCTAAGTCAGGACGAAGCGCGAAAGCTGTTCAAAGATTTCTACGCCGACGCGCCATTCACCACGGTTTCGGACAAGGAAATCCATCTGAAGCAGGTAGTGAACACCAATAAGTGTGTGCTGCACGTGCAGAAATTCGGTAAGCAGCTGCTCATCACTTCCGCGCTGGATAATCTGGTGAAAGGCGCTTCCGGGCAAGCCGTGCAGAACATGAATCTGCTCTTTGGGTATCCAGAAAATCAAGGACTTCAGCTTAAATCAGTTGCTTTCTAATGGATTTATTCAACGTTTACCCGCTCGTCAATATCACGCCGGTAAAGGCTTTGGGGGCAACGCTTTGGGACGAAAACGGGCAGGATTACCTGGATTTTTACGGTGGTCACGCTGTTATCTCCATCGGTCATAGCCACCCGCATTACGTGCGTCGCATCAGCGAGCAGCTGAACCAGATCGGGTTCTACTCTAACTCGGTCCAAATTCCGATTCAAACTGAGCTAGCGCAGAAGCTAGGAGACGTATCGGGCTACCCGGACTACAGCCTGTTCCTATGTAATTCTGGTGCCGAAGCCAACGAGAATGCCCTGAAGCTAGCCTCATTTCACACCGGCAAAAAGCACGTCATAGCGTTCAAAGGCGCATTTCACGGTCGCACATCGGGCGCCGTAGCTGCTACTGATAACGCCAAGATTGTAGCGCCATTCAACGCAGGCCACGGCATCTCTTTCGTCGGCTACGACCTAGCCGAAGTGGAGCGTGTTATGCAAAGCGAAGAGGTTTGTGCTGTCATTATTGAGCCAATCCAAGGCGTGGGGGGCATTATTATGCCTTCCGATGAGTTTCTGCAGGGCCTCGCGACGCTTTGCAAAACGCACGGCGTAGTGCTCATTGCCGATGAAGTGCAAAGCGGCTACGGCCGCAGCGGCCGTTTCTTTGCCCACCAGCACGCCGGCATTCAGCCCGATATTATTTCGGTGGCTAAGGGCATGGGCAACGGCTTTCCCATCGGCGGTATCCTGATTGCGCCGGAGCTAAAGGCGTCGTATGGTTTGCTAGGAACCACGTTTGGCGGTAACCACCTAGCCTGCGCCGCCGCGTTGGCCGTGTTGGAAGTCATCGAGCAGGAAAGCCTGATAGCCCACGCTGATGAGCTGGGGGCTTTTTACGGACCGAGCTAGAAGCCAACGCTGGTGCTCAGGAAATTCGCGGTCGTGGCTTAATGATCGGTATCAAGTACGATTTCCCCATCAAGGAGCTGCGGGACAAGCTGCTTCAGGAGCACCACATTTTCGTCGGCAACGCCTCCGACCCAACGGTGCTACGTCTGCTGCCGCCGCTCAATATCACGAAGGCGGAAGTAAACCGATTCCTGCAGTCGCTGTACGAATTGACAGAAAAGTCGGCCGCTGTCATTCAGCAGGCCTCCGCGCTGGATTAGAACAACGAAAAGACGCGACACTTCGCGTCTTTTCGTTGAACGGCTCGCGCCAAGATGATGCGGCACCAATATCAGTAACGATTGAGATGCAAAGTATTGCGTCTCTACAATCACAACGACAGATGTCCCAAACAGTAAAACTAGTCCTCGAAGACGGAACCGAAATCCAGGGCGAATCCTTCGGCGCATTTACGTCCGCTGCCGGTGAGGTGGTATTCAGCACGGCCATGACCGGCTACCCCGAAAACCTTACCGACCCGTCCTTCGCCGGCCAGATTCTGGTGCTGACTTACCCCATGGTGGGCAACTACGGCGTGCCCGGCGAGGAGCTGTATGAGTCGATTTCCAAGATTTTCGAGTCGGATAAGATTCACATTGCCGGCCTGGTAGTGAACTACTACTCTGAGGAGCACAGCCACTGGAATGCCGCCAAAAGCCTCGGCGACTGGCTTAAGGAGTACAACATCCCCGGCATCTTCGGTGTGGATACGCGCATGCTCACCAAAATTCTGCGTGAGAAAGGCGCCATGCTAGGTAAGGTTGTGGCTGAAGAGGACGTAGAGCTGCACGACCCTAACCAGGAAAACCTGGTAGCCCAGGTAAGCCCCACCGAGGTGAAGCATTACGGCCACGGCCAGCACAAAATCGTGCTCGTCGACTGCGGTACCAAAACCAACATCATCCGCTGCTTCTTGGAGCGCGACGTGGAACTGATCCGCGTGCCCTGGGACTACGACTTCACACAGCTCGACTACGACGGCCTGTTCCTCAGCAACGGCCCCGGCGACCCGAAGATGTGCACCGCTACCATCGGCCACCTGCAAACCGCGCTAGGTCAGGACAAGCCCATTTTCGGCATCTGCCTGGGCTCCCAGCTCATGGGCCTAGCCGCGGGCGGCGACACCTTCAAGCTGAAGTATGGCCACCGCAGCCACAACCAGCCCGTGAAGCTTACCGGCACCCAGCGCAGCTACATCACCAGCCAAAACCATGGCTTCGCGGTAGATACTGACACGCTACCCGCTGAGTGGGAAATGCTATTCGAGAACCTCAACGACGGCACCTGCGAAGGCATCAAGCACAAAACCAAGCCGTTCTTCTCCACCCAGTTCCACCCGAAGCCGCCGGCGGCCCTGAGGATACGGAGTATCTGTTCGATGACTTCCTGAAAGCAGTAGCCGAGCACAAGGCAGCGAAGTAACCGTGAGTCTTAAGATGTTTCGCTTACTATCACTCACATTGCTCCTCGCCCTTTGGAGTGTAGTTAATGGCTGTAGTGAGCAGGAAACGAAATTTGACAGGCATCAGTGGTCCACTACAGGTGATATAGGAAGTTTCCCGTACCGTGAGCAAATGATTGGTGACTTAGTCAAGCATCATCAATTAAAGGGCCTTACTTACCTGCAACTAATTGATTCGCTCGGTGAGCCATCGAACTATGGTGAACCCGACGGTACAATTCGGTACTTAATCGTTGAGGATTTCGAATCAGATATTGATCCAGTACACGGCAAAACACTCGACCTGACATTAGGGCCAGACTCAGTTGTAACCTCTTACGAAGTATCCGAATGGTAATGGACTGTGATAAATTGCATACAGAGCCCTGATTCAGCATGACGTTTTTTGCTTCACCTTCACGACTTCCCAACGCACCACTCTTATGCCAGCAAAACATAGAGGTTTTCCGAACTGGGGATATCTACTGTTGGGCGCTTTGGCTTTTGCAGGGTTCTATTTTGTCAAGAACATGGGCCAGCAAACGATTATGAAAGCAGTGCTTGGCGAACCGGGTGGGTTGATTACAAAAGCCATGAGTACGGCCCGAGTTTCCCCTCGGATAACCAATAGAACAGGACCAATAACTGCCAAAAACTTCAAGGTGGAGAAACTCGGCGCTACAAAAGATTCACTCTCCTTCCGCTTTTTCTTGGATGGTGAGCGTGCCGATGCCACTGTTAGGCTTTGGATGGCCAGGCGCCCGTCGGGTGAATGGCAAATAGTGAAAAGTGACACCGTCTTTACCGAATAGAAACCACTCACCTACACCATCGGCTGTAGCCGACTTAGCACGACTGCCTTTGAACATGACCGCACCAGCGGCCTGTTACCCTAACCCCTAGAATGGAAAAACCACAGAAAGTTCTCATCCTCGGTTCCGGCGCGCTGAAAATTGGCGAGGCCGGTGAGTTCGATTACTCCGGCTCCCAAGCCCTCAAGGCGCTGAAAGAGGAAGGCATCCGCACCATCCTCATCAACCCCAACATCGCCACCGTGCAGACGTCGGACAACATTGCCGACGACGTGTACTTCCTGCCTGTGACGCCCTACTTCGTGGAGGAAGTCATTAAGAAGGAGCAGCCCGATGGCATTCTGGTGGCCTTTGGGGGCAAACTGCCTTGAACTGCGCCGTGGCTTTGTTCCGCGCTGGGGTGTTTGACAAGTACAACGTGAAGGTGCTGGGCACGCCCGTGCAAAGCATCATCGATACTGAGGACCGGGATATTTTCAAGGAGAAGCTCGACCAGATTGGGGTACTTTCGGCTCGCAGCGTGGCCGTAACGAACATGGAGGACGCGCTGGCCGCAGCCGAGAAAATCGGTTTTCCGATTATTGTGCGGGCGGCGTTTGCGCTGGGTGGCCTGGGCAGCGGTTTCGCCAATAACATGGACGAGCTGCGCACCCTGGCTCAGAAGTCTTTCACCACTTCCGATCAGATTTTGGTGGAAGAATCCTTGAAGGGCTGGAAAGAAGTGGAGTACGAAGTGGTACGCGACCAGTACGATAACTGCATCACGGTCTGCAACATGGAGAACTTCGACCCCATCGGGATTCACACCGGGGAGAGCATCGTGGTGGCTCCGTCGCAGACCTTGAGCAATCGCGAGTACCACAAGCTGCGCAGCATCGGCATCAAAACCATTCGCCACCTCGGTATCGTGGGCGAGTGCAACATTCAGTACGCCCTCGACCCCGTGTCGGAGGACTACCGCGTGATTGAGGTGAATGCACGCTTGTCGCGCTCCTCGGCGCTGGCTTCCAAGGCTACGGGCTATCCGCTGGCCTTTGTAGCGGCCAAGCTGAGTTTGGGCTACTCGCTCTCGGAGCTGAAAAACAGCGTGACCCAAACGACTTCGGCCTTTTTCGAGCCGGCCCTGGACTACGTGGTGGTGAAGCTGCCGCGCTGGGACTTGGCTAAATTTGAGGGTGTGAACCGGCAGATTGGCTCGGCCATGAAGAGTGTGGGTGAGGTAATGGCCATCGGCAAATCGTTCGAGGAAGCTATTCAAAAGGGCCTGCGCATGCTGGATACCGGCAAGCGCGGCTTCGTGGCCAATAAGCCCGAGCAGGTGGACAACGCGACCATCGACAAGCTGCTGAGCGAGCCGAACGAGGAGCGCATCTTCGCCATCAACTTGGCGTTTGAGGCCGGCTACACCCTAGGCCAGGTGCACGACCTAACCAAGATTGACCACTGGTTTCTGCAGCGCCTCTACACCATTTTCGAGCTGAGCAACAAGCTGGCGGCATGTCGTGAAAACGGGTTGAATGGGCTGGAAACAGTTCTACTGCGCAAGGCCAAGAAAGCCGGTTTCTCAGACCAGCAAATTGCCGTGAAGCTGCTCGGCGAAGGCGACGTGAAAGCCGACGAGCTACTAGTGCGCGCCCGCCGCAAGGCCCTGGGCGTGCTGCCCGTCATCAAGCAGATTGACACGCTGGCTGCTGAATTTCCGGCCAAAACCAACTACCTCTACAGCACTTACCACGGCACCGAAAACGACCTGGAGCCGGAAACCGACAAGTCGGTGGTGGTGCTGGGCTCGGGCGTGTACCGCATTGGCTCTTCCGTGGAGTTCGACTGGTGCGGTGTGCAGGCCGTGCAAACGGCTGCCGAGGAAGGCTACAAAACCATCATCATCAACTATAACCCCGAAACCGTCAGCACCGACTACGACGTTTCGGACCGGCTGTATTTCGAGGAGCTGAGCTTTGAGCGGGTGATGGATATTCTGGAGTTTGAGCAGCCCCAAGGCGTAATCCTGAGCACTGGGGGGCAAATTCCGAACAACCTGGCTACCCGCCTGGCCGCCGCCAACGCGCCTATCCTGGGTACTTCTCCGGCCCGTATTGACGAGGCTGAGAACCGCCACAAGTTTAGCAGCATCATGGACGAGCTAGGCATTGCGCAGCCCCGCTGGAAGGAGCTGACTTCGCTGGAAGCCATGTTTGAGTTTGTGGGCGAGGTAGGCTACCCCGTGCTGATTCGGCCGAGCTACGTGCTGTCGGGCGCGTCCATGAACGTGGTTTCCAACGCTTTCGAGATGGAAGCCTTCCTGAAAGCCGCCGTGGAAGTAAGCGCCGAATACCCGGTGGTGGTGTCGGAGTTTATGCAGGAAGCCAAGGAAATTGAGCTGGACGCGGTAGCCGATAAAGGCGAAATCGTGAGCTACGCCATTTCGGAGCACGTGGAGTTTGCGGGCGTGCACTCCGGCGACGCTACCATGTACTACCCGCCCCAGCGCGTGTATGTGGGCACGGTGCGCAAACTCAAAGTCATCGCCGAGAAGATTGCCAAGCGCTACGAAATCAGCGGGCCGTTCAACATCCAGTTTCTAGAGAAAAACCGCGAAATCCGGGTGATTGAGTGCAACATCCGCGCTTCCCGGTCCTTCCCGTTCGTGTCCAAGGTCTCGGGCCACAACCTCATCCGCAAGGCCACGCAGGTGCTGCTGGGCAAGAAAGTGGAGCGCGACGCCAGCGAGCTGGTTTACGACCTGCCCTTCGTGGGCGTAAAAGCCCCCCAGTTCTCCTTCACCCGCCTGCCCGGCGCCGACCCCGTACTGCGCGTGGACATGGTGAGCACCGGCGAGGTGGGCTGCCTAGGTGATACGGCCGAGGAAGCCCTGCTGAAATCGATGCTGAGCGTGGGCTACAAGATTCCGCAGAAGTCGGTGCTGATTTCCAGCGGCCCGATTCTGTCCAAGATAGCGTTGCTGGAATCGGCGCGGCTGCTGGTGCAAAGCGGCTATACCATCTACGCCACGCAGGGCACGCATCGTTTCTTTGCCGAAAACAACGTGCCCAGCTCCCTGGTCTTTTGGCCCGACGACCACCAAGAGCCCAACGTGCTGACTTACCTCAAGGAGAAGAAAATCGACTTAGTCATCAATATTCCCAAGAACCTCTCGAAGGGCGAGCTGGACAACGACTACAAAATCCGCCGCACCGCCGTGGACTTCGGGGTTGGCTTGCTCACCAACGCCCGCCTGGCCAAGGCCTTCATCCAAGCCTTCTGCACCTTGGAAATGAAGGATTTGAAGATCAAGAGCTGGAACGAGTATAAGGCGATGTAGAGACGCATACTCGCGTCTCAATCGTTGAACGAAAAGCATCATGGAAGAAGCCCCTTATCCAGCTATAAACCGAGTTATCAACTCGGAAATCATTCATCAGTACTTTGGGTATTGGCCAAACTTCCATGATGCTGAAGTCATCAAGGTGACATTTGAAACGCATATTACCGGTCGTTATTCGGTAACGTTTGTCATAGAGGCGTTTGAAATGCTGGCTGAAGTAGACGCACAAGGATTTTACAAGCAAGCCAAGCAGTGCCTAATTGAAATCCAGTTTTCCGGGGTAGAGGAAATCGATTTCAAATATTTCAACTTCCAAAATGTGCTTTTTGAATTCTGGTTTGAAGAGCAAGGCAGCTTAATTAAAGGGATTTTCAATTCTTCAACTGGTATGGAGGCAACTGTGGTAGCTGAAGAAGCCTTGGTACTAAGTCTGGCTCCAATCAAGAGTGTTACCAAACGCGGTTCACGTGGTGGCGCACAACCCCTGGGATACTAGCGGTAAAAATTGAGCGGACCGTTGACACAAGCACCGCCTAATAAGAGGCCCTACTGATAACTCAGAGAAGCTGTTCACTGATGAGTAACATGAAAAACTTCACTTCCTTCGCTGATGCGGGCGACTATAAAGCCCTATTGCAGCAAGCCCTGGAAATCAAGGCGAATCCTTACGGCTACCAGCACATCGGCAAGAACAAAACTGTCGGTCTGATTTTCTTCAACCCCAGCCTGCGCACCCGTCTCAGCTCTATCAAAGCGGCTTACAACCTCGGCGCGCAAGCCTGGGTGCTCAATGCTGGCGCCGACTCCTGGACGCTGGAAATGGCCGATGGCGCGGTGATGAACGGCGGCACGCAGGAGCACATAAAGGAGGCCATTGCCGTGATGAGCCAGTACTGCGACGTGCTGGGCGTGCGCACCTTCCCCACGCTCAAGGACCGCGAGGCCGATTACAGCGAGGAAGTGTTCAACAAGATACTGAAGTACGCCACCGTGCCTGTTATCAGCCTGGAAAGCGCCACGCTGCACCCCTTGCAGTCGTTTGCCGACCTGATTACGGTGGCGGAGCACAAGCAGAAAGAGCGCGTGAAAGTGGTGCTGACCTGGGCCCCGCACGTGCGCGCCCTGCCTCAGTGCGTGCCCAACTCGTTCTGCGACTGGTTTTCGGAAGTAGACTGGGTAGACTTCGTCATTACCCACCCCGAAGGCTACGAATTAGCCCCCCAATTCACCAAAGGTGCCCGCATTGAGTACGACCAGAAACGCGCCCTGGAAGGCGCCGACTTCGTGCAGGCCAAGAACTGGAGCAGCTACCTCGACTATGGTCAGGTTATTAGCAATGACCCTAGCTGGATGCTCACGCCCGAGCACATGGCCGGCACCCACGACGCCAAGTTCCTGCACTGCCTGCCCGTGCGCCGCAACGTGGAAGTATCGGACGCCATTCTAGATTCGCCGAACTCCTTGGTGATTCAGGAGGCCGGCAACCGGGTGTTTTCTATGCAAACGGTGTTGCACGAGATGCTGAAGTAATTATTCGCGGTTACACAGGCTCAAAAAAGCCCCCAGCATTGATCTGGGGGCTTTTTTGAGCCTGTGTCGTAGCTAAAACATTAATTGTGCTAATGTGCGCGAATAGTAATTTAATAAGCCGACCAAGCAGCAAGTATGCATATTGCTTACGCTTTTTATAACTTGTTAAAATAATACTAGAAATGAGTAACTTTATCTAAAGTCACTCTAGCAGTTGGATAAGGCATACACGAACAAATGGGGGGCTTTTTAGGAGACTACGGACCGGAAAACCGCGCTTGTGCTTGGTGCCGTATGTGCAGGAAAGGATGAAATAGCGAAGAGGAGGTGAGGTCAGCAGTAGAGGAAGAAAGCATTCACGAGCCCAAAAAACACGAGTTGGGCCTTTCTAAGATGGCTGTCATAGCATCCAACACTAAATAAAATGCATTTATTCCTTAATTTAAGCGCCACAAGTGCTAATGCAGGCTTGCTTTAGCAAAAACGGTCATAACATTTCTTTCACTTTTTTCACACTTTCACACTTATGCTGCCGGTTTGGCAAATCGGTATTTGTTCACTCTAACTGGGCCACAAGCCAATTCCTAAATGAAACAAAAATTTTTACTCTCTCTTGTCTGGTGCTTGCTGCTGGTGACAACCGCATGGGCTCAAACCCGGACGGTGACTGGCCGCGTAACCGATGCTGACGGGTCGGGCCTGCCCGGCGTAACAGTACTGGAGCGCGGCACTACCAACGGCGTCAGCACCAGCGCCGATGGCGCCTTTTCGCTTACCGTACAGCCGAACGCTACCTTGGTAATTAGCTCAATTGGCTATAATACCCAGACTATTCCGGTAGGCGACCAATCAGTAATCAATGCTCGTTTGGGAACAAACGAGACAGTGCTTAACGAAGCTGTGGTAGTAGGTTATGGTAGCCAGGCCAAATCAGAAGTGACCGGCTCCGTAACGCAGCTCAGCAGCAAGGACGTAGAAAACGTGCCGGTAGTAAGCTTCGAGCAAGCTATTCAGGGCCGTACGCCTGGTGTTACTATCAACCAGACCTCCGGCAAGCTCGGAGCAGGTGTTCAAATCCGGGTGCGGGGTGCTTCATCGGTAACGGCATCCAACCAGCCTTTGTACGTGATTGACGGTATTCCCGTAACGTCGCAGGACGTAGGCACCGATGTAGAGCCCTTGAACCCACTGGCTGACCTGAACCCCAATGACATCGAGTCCATTACCATTCTGAAGGATGCTGCTTCGGCGGCCATCTATGGCTCGCGGGCTTCGAATGGCGTGGTGTTGGTAACCACCAAAAGCGGCCGCCAGGGACAAACCAAGGTAAATGTTGGCTACTACGTAGGTACCAGCGAAACCACCAGAAGGCAGAAATTTCTGAACGCTGCCCAGTACAATGAGCTGTTCAGAGAGTCGGCGGCCAATGCTGGCATCACCGACCCAGATGAGGTCGATGCATTATTCCTGGATTTTGGAATCGATCTTAACTCTGGCGTTGATCAGAACTGGAGCGAAGAGGCTTTCCGTACCGGTAAAGTGTCGCAGTATGATGCCAACGTTAGCGGCGGCGATGCCAAAACCCGCTTCTACTTAAGCACTACCTACAACGACCAGACCGGTATCATCATCGGCAACCGTTTCCGTCGGGGTAGTGCTCGCATCAACCTCGACCACTCGATTACAGAAAAGGTGAAAGTGGGCTTGAACTTGTCGTTGACCCGCTCAGTGAACGACCGTATTCCGAACGACAACGCCTTCACTAACCCCGTGCAGCTGAATGCTTTGCCACCGCTTCAACCAAAAATTGACCCCGAGACCGGCGAGCTGAATCAGCTGACGCTGTATACCAACAACCTGGTTGACATAGAGCGGGTAACAAACAGAGCAGGTACGTACCGCTCATTTAGCAATGCCTACCTGTCGTTCAATCCAATTAAGAACCTGACTATCCGCACCGAAGCCGGTGCTGACTTCCTGAATCTGAACGAAGATATCTATGCTCCGGCAGGTACATCGAGTGGTGGTAATACGGGGGAAGGCTTCAGCAACCAGACGCAGGTAATGAACTACACCACCAACAATACGGCGAACTACTTGCTGACGCTGAACGAAGCAAATACCATCGAAGCCCTTGCTGGTTTCTCCTTCCAGCGCTCTGATCTCAAGCAAACCTCCGCTGAAGGGCGAGGCTTCCCGAACGCTGAGTTTACCCGAATTGCTAGCGCCGCTATCAAGACGGGCGGCTCAAGCTCCTCGCGGGACGAATTCTCGTTTGTTTCGTTCTTCGGCCGCGTCAACTACGCGTACCAGGGCAAGTACTTGCTGTCCGGTAGCGTTCGTCGCGATGGTTCGTCGCGCTTCGGTGCCAACAATAAGTATGGAACATTCGGCGCTGGCTCGGTGGGCTGGGTGATTTCGGAAGAAGGCTTCCTGCAAGACAACTCTATCGTTAATTTCCTGAAGCTGCGGGCCAGCTACGGTTTGACCGGTAATGCGGAGATTGGCAACTTCCTCTCTCGTGGGTTGTTTACTGCTCTTCCCTACGCCGACCAGGCTGGTATTCGTCCTAGCACCGTTGTTGGTAACCCTGATTTATCGTGGGAGAGCACGGCTCAAACCGACATCGGCTTAGAGTTCGGTTTCCTCGATAACCGTATTTCCGGTGAAATCGACGTTTATCAGAAAAATACGGACGATTTGCTGTTAGGCCGCCAACTCCTTTATGTAAATGGCTATAACACCGTAACCGAAAACGTAGGCAAACTGGAAAACCGTGGTCTGGAGATTTCCTTAAACACACGCAACTTCGACAAGGACTTTAAGTGGAGCACTAACTTCAACATCTCCTTCAACCGTAACGAAATCACAGAGCTGACCTCGCCTATTCAAAGCGGTCAGCTGGCTAGCGTACGTGAAGGTCAGCCAATTGGTGTTTTCTGGGGACGTAAGTACGCTGGCGTAGATCCTGCTAATGGCAATGCCTTGTACTACGCCGAGGATGGCTCAACTACTGATGAAATTACCGACTCGCCTTTACAGGTTGTTGGTAATCCGAACCCCGATTACACGGGCGGTATCACGAACACCTTCTCGTATAAAGGTTTTGACCTGAGCGTTCTCGGTCAGTTTGTATACGGCAACGACATCTACAACTCGGCTGGTGTTTATCAAGCCGTCAACGGTGACTTCTTTGATAACCAGACTATCGAGCAATTAGACCGTTGGCAGAAGCCGGGCGACAGAACTAATGTTCCCCGTGCCGAGCTTTTCTCAGGCAACGGAGCGCAGGCTTCTTCGCGTTGGGTGACAAAAGGTTCTTTCCTGCGGGTGAAGAATGTAACCTTCGGCTATACGCTGCCTGCTTCGGTAGCCAAGCTAGGGTTCCTGCAAACCGCTCGCTTATATGTACAGGCCCAGAACTTAGCCACCATTACCAACTATGATGGCTATGATCCGGAAGTAAATACTGCCGCGTTTGGCCAAGGCAACTACGTGCTGGGTGTTGATTTCTACACTCCGCCGTTGGCTAAAACCTTCTTGGTTGGTATCAATTTAGGCTTTTAATCTTCTGACGTAACTTCTGATGAAAACGATATTTTCTCGGTCGGTCGCTTTGCTGGCCTTGGGCTTAAGCCTGGGTCTGAGCTCATGCGATGACAAACTCGATATTAATCCTTCCCAATCAATAGATGCCACTACGGCGCTTGGTAACCAAGCTAATGTAGGGAGCGCCGTAGTTGGTATGTACGCCCAGCTGGGTGGTCCAACGCTCTATGGTACCGATTTGATTCTGGTGCCAGAGCTAATGGCTGCCGACAACTACATTCAGTTTCAGGGCAGTTTTACCCAATACCGCGCATTAGTTAATAGAACCACAAACGCATCAACGTCGACTGCTGAAACTACTTGGCGTGATGCGTACGAGGCTATTAACACAGCTAACCTTGTTATTGATGCGCTGCCAGTAGTAACTACACCTGCCTTGAAGAGCCAGTATGAAGGGGAAGCACGGTTTGTCCGGGCTATGCTGTACTTTGAACTAGTACGCCTTTATGGCAAGCAGTATGAGCCAGGCGGAGCCAACGCACAGCTTGGGGTGCCTATCACCCTGGTGCCAGTGAAATCGTTGGAGCAGGCTACGGTTCCGCAGCAGCGGGCTACGGTAGCGCAGGTGTATACGCAGGTTATTAACGACCTGACCTCAGCCATTGCCCTGTTGCCTGAAGAAAACCCTGCCCGCGCTACCACCTTCACCGCCAAGGCACTGCTGGCCCGCGTGTATTTGCAGCAAAGCAATTTTGCGCAGGCACGCATTCTGGCCGATGATGTTATTCGCAACAGCGGTAAGGCACTTTCGCCTACGCTTTCTTCGGTTTTCACGGGTCGTAACACCTCTGAAACGTTGCTGGAAATTCAGCAAAACGACCAGAATAACGCCGGAACATCTAACAATGGCTTAGCTACATTTTTCTCCAGTATCGGTCAGCAAGGCCGGGGCGATGTGCGCGTATTGCCTGCTTTTGCTAACCTTTACGGGGCAAACGATGCCCGTGGTACTGCTTCGCTTTTGTATGAAGGCACGGGTACCAACCGGGCTGCCGGTCAGCTACGGACGGGCAAATGGATAGCTTTCGGTCAGAACATTCCACTTATTCGCCTTGCCGAAATGTACCTGATCCGGGCAGAGGCCGACTTCAGAGCCGGGAATATTCCTTCAGCTTTGGTTGACATAAACCGTGTTCGGACCCGCTCTACGGCTACCCCGCTTACGGCTCCTCAACTGTCGCTGGCTACTATTCTGCGTGAGCGGCAACTGGAACTGGCATTCGAGGGCTTCCGTCTGCACGATCTGAAGCGCACCAGAACCAACATCTTTGTGCCAGCATCTGGTAATAACCCCGCCAGAGAGGTTGACATCAACAGCGACATTCTTGTGCTTCCCATTCCGCTGCGCGAGATTAACGTAGAGCCCGGTCTGATCCAGAACCCTGGCTACTAGTTGGATAGAGTATTGCGAAAAAGCCCCCAGAACTTTCTGGGGGCTTTTTTACGTACTATTTATCCGCTATTTATCCGTCAGCAATACCTGGGGGCATTTTGGCTGTTGCCCATGATGATGACTTTGCTGTTGGCGGAAGTAGCAATGGCTTGGTTGGCCTTGATGGTTTCGTACCGCAATAGCCGGTCGCTGAGCTCGGCGCTGATGATTTTCTGGTAGTCGGCGATGCCCTGAGCTTCGAGGCGCTTGCGCTCTGCTTCCTGACGTTCTTTTTGGAGCACAAACTGCATCTTCTGGGCTTCCTGCTCGGCGGATATCTTGCTCTCGATGCTGCGCTTGACGGGCGCAGGGAGTTGAATGTTGCGAATCAGAAGCTGCTCTAGTTGCAGGCCGCGCTGTTGGAAGTCACGGTTGATGGTATTGTAGATGCGATTTTGGAATTCGTCGCGGCGGGTGGAGTAAAGCGCCACGGCATCATAGTACACAGCATTGTCGCGGATACGGGTGCGCGTAACGGGCCGCACAATGGCATCCTGATAATTGGGGCCGATGGTAGAGAGAATATGCGGCGTGCGGGCGGGCACCACGCGGTACAGCACCGTCAGGTCGATGACAACTTCCAGCCCGTCGGCCGTGAGCACCTGGATGGCATCGTCGCCGGCGCGCTGGCCTTCCTCGCGCTGCACCGACATGGTATAGTTCTGGGTGCGCGTGTCAAATTTGGTCACATTCACCAAAGGGTTCACTACGTTCAGGCCGCTGATAAGAATGCGCGGCTGCACCTTGCCAAACAATGTCTGAACGCCCACCTGTCCGGCATCAATCTGCACTACGGTGCTCAGCGCCAGCCCCAATACTACCAGCGTTGCGCCCGCAAACAGCAGCAAGCTGCGAAACCGATGCGCGGAATACGATATCTTACTCGCATTATACCCCACAATAAGTAGCACGAGGCCAACGAAAACTAGGGTCATAGCCGAGGGATTTGGGTGGAACAGGACGCGGCCAAGTCAGCGCAAATTGCCCCTCAGCCGCTACGAAAAGATAAGCTTTTGCCGGCTGTTTTGGAAGCCCGGCTTCTACTTGGCTATTTCCCCACCTCCTGCTCGTCCTCGTCGTCCTCATCGTCTTCATTCAGCGCATCGAAGTCGATTTCTTGGGCCAATTCCAAGGCTTCTTCGATAACAGCATCCATCATGGGCTTGGTATCCGCGTCGAGGGTGCGCTCGAAAAGCTGCAGAATCTGCTCGCCCTCGTCGTTCACGTACAGATTGGTGTAGAGGCGCTCAAACAGCTTGGCGTCGCGGGTAATGACGTTGTCGATGTCGGCGACGGAGCGAGCGCCCAGCGCGCGGTGCAGCACATCCAGCACACGGCGGCTTTCTTCGTGGTCGCCCAGGTCGGTGAGCAGCTTAAGCAAGGACATAGCTACGCCCAGGCGCACGCGCTCAAACCGGAAGGGAACATCGGCGCGGGTGGCGTGCTCGAAAGTGGCATACGCGGCCGTGTCGGGCTCAGTGAGGTAGTAGGCCGCATCGGCGTCGGTGCGGAAGGCAGCGCGCAGCAGTTGTTCGTAGCGAAGAGCACTCATGGTGGCAGGGAAATATGGAGAAGGAAGAAAAGGCTGAGCTTGGCCTGGGTTGGCTCCGAAAAAGCCCCCCAGCTACTAATGACGTAACCTAAAGAGCGAAAGGTACGATTGAAGAAAAGACGCGCGCGCTTTTTAGCCGTCACTTCATTGCAGCCGCTCGCTCAGCTGCCCTGAGGCGGCGACAAAATTCCTTCATTTATATCCTATCATTCCAACCTTCCTACAGATGACACATAAGAAAAAATGGCTGCTATTTGCCCCATCCGGGCTCATGATTATTGGTTTTGGCACCTGCCTGATTCAGTGGGCTACCGCTTTGCAGCGCAAACAAGTGCCTACCGGCGAGTGGGTAGCCGCCGGTACATTGGCGCTGGGCGTGTTCAATGCCGGACTATGTGTATTTGGGCGGGGCGTGGCTGAAGGCGTGCTGCACGAAATCCGGGAGAAAGGCCCGTCGGCGGTTGTAGCAGCTGAGATTCCGCAGGAGTAATCATTAAATCGCGCCGGATAAATTCGGGGTGCGATGTTGCTTCTCAACTATCAGAGAGGATGTAGAATAAAAAGCCCCCGTAGCGCGCTTCGGGGGCTTTTTTGTGGCTTTTTGAAAGCATGAATTATTATGTTCCGTCGGGGTTTTGCAGCCCAGACAGGCCCGCTGCTTCGCGGCGGCGCTCTTCATCATTCTGCATATCATTGAGCTCAATATTAAGCGCGTCGCCGGAAATCTGAATTTCGCGCAGCGACATCGCCAATGATACCAGCAGCGCCAGCAAACTCGCGCCGAAGATAAACTGACCCGCCTGCACGAAGCCCGCAAACAGCAGAAACATGCACAGCACGCAGCCAAACATGCTGGCTATCCCCACCGCCTGCATATTACGCACAATCACGAGGCGCTGGCGCAGGTTCTGAATCTGGAGCATCAGGTGCGAGCTATGCGTGGTCTGATACTGCGATTTGAGCGTGCGCACGCGGTTGGCCAAGGCCATGAAGCGGTTGGTATAAGCCAGCAGCAGCAGCGACAATGCCGGAAAGAGTAGCGCCGGGGTAGTAAGCGTAATTTCCATAGAAAGAGAGTAATACGCGGCCTGAGCAGCAGAGGTATTCTTCTACAGCACCTTCACCACCAACTGCGAAGCGTGCTCCGGCGAGTGGTAGAGGCGGTGCGTGGCTTTCTGGAAATCCTCGTCTTTGGCTTCGTAAATATTAGGCACAAAGGTCTGCGGATTGCGGTCGACGAGCGGAAACCAGGAGCTTTGCACCTGCACCATCAGGCGGTGGCCTTTCTTGAAGGTGTGACACAAGTCCTGCAAGGCAAAGGGTACGGCCGTTACTTCATTGGGTGTAAAGGCTTTGGGTTGCGAAAAGCTTTCCCGGAAACGGCCGCGCATTACTTCAGAGCGCACGAGCTGCTGGTAGCCGCCCAGCTTTACATTGGGCAGGTTGCGTGGGTTGTCGGGCGTATCGTTTGGGTACACATCAATGATTTTGACAACCCAATCCGCATCGGTTCCGGTGGTGGCTACTTGCAGCAGCGCCTGAATAGGGCCAGCAAGGGTAAGGTCTTCGGTGAGCACGTCAGTCTGGTAGGTGAGCACATCGGGGCGGCGGCTGGCGAAGCGCTGGTCGTCGGTCATGTACTCGCGCGTCATGCCGGTGGCGGTGGCTTCAGTGAAGGGAACCGGCTTGGCGGGGTCACTGATATATTCGTCAAAAAGCCCCCAGCGGCAGTAGCGGTGGGTTTACTGAACGAAATTTGCCCCCCAGGCTGGAAAAACAACGTCCGATCTTTCACTTGCTTGGGCGGCCAAGCATCAAAGGTGCGCCAGCGGTTCGTGCCACTCTCGAAGATGTAGGCTTCGGGCAGTTTTGGGTCGGTTGGCTTCTCGGCTTTCAAGTGCGCCCGGAAAAACGGCGCTTCAATGCTGTCCTGGTAGAAAAGCGACGGCGACGCGCCGTAGGCCACGTTGCCCACCATTTCGCCGGTGCCCCGCGCCCAGCCGCCGTGTACCCACGGCCCCATCACGATGCGATTGGAAAGCTTAGGGTTCTGATTTTCGATGGTTTTGTAGGTTTGCAGCGCTCCGAATAGGTTTTCGGCGTCGTTGAAGCCGCCTACGGTGAGCACGGCCGTCTTCGTGTTCAGATCTTTCAGGTGCGGACGCAGGTTGCGCGCCTGCCAGAACTCATCGTAGTTGGGGTGAGCCATCAGGTCGTTCCAGAAGGCAACATTATCCTTGAAATAACGCTCATTGGCATTTTTGAGTGGCCCAAGGCGCAGAAAGAAGTCGTAGCCATCGGGCGTGCCGTGCTGAAACGACGGGTTGCGGTTGGGAGTGGGCTGGGGCGGGGCTGCCCGAAGCTGGCCAGGAAGTTGAAAGCATGGGGCAGAAAGAAGGCTCCATTGTGGTGAAAGTCGTCCCAAAACCAGTCGGCAATTGGGGCCTGCGGTGAGGAAGCCCTGAGCGCCGGATGCCGGCTAGTCAGGCCCACCGACGTGTAGAAGCCCGGATACGAAATGCCCCACTGACCCACGCGGCCATTGTTGCGGGGGCCTTTTTTGACCAGCCACTCAATGGTATCAAACGTGTCGGTGCCTTCGTCAATGTCCTGTTTGCCACGAGGCTTATCCTTGGCCGGGCGCATGTTCACAAACTCGCCCTCCGACATATAAGCCCCCCGAACATCCTGATACACAAAAATGTAGCCCTCGCGCATTATGGTAGGTGATGGACCGAGCGCTGTTTTATACGTGTCGGGGCCATAAGGGCCGGCCGAGTACGGCGTGCGGTTCATGAGCACCGGGTAGCGCTTGGTGGCTGCGTCGGTGGGAGCGTAGATGATGGTGTGCAGCTTGCGGCCGTCGCGCATAGGCACCAGCTGCTCCGTTTTGGTGTAATGCTGGCGCACATACACCGAGTCGGCATTGATTTTCTGCCCATACGCGGTTGTGCTGGTCAGCAGCACGGCGGTGGCTAGCAGGCGAAAGAATAACGGTAGCTTCATCGGCGGAGGAAAAAGTGGATGGTCGGCAGAAAGAATACGACGAAAGTAACAGAGATTCGCGCACTGCTACCAGCGGAATAGTACCTTGCTTTAAAAGTTGCGCTGAGCTGCTCTGTCCGCTGAGTTATTTGTCCTTTTTGTTGTTCCAGCACTAGCTGGTCATTTTTAATCCATGAAGAAACCCACTACCTGGCAGACTTACCTCTCCGCCAGCTCTTTCCAAACCCTGTTTTTCCTTTTACTGCTACCGCTTTGGAGCCTGACCGCGGCCCAGGCCCAAACGACCGCGCCAGCTTCCAACGCTGGCACTCTGCTTACGCCTTCCCAATTCCTGGGCTATCCGCTGGGGGGCAATTTTACGCCCCATTCAGAGCTGCTACGCTACGTAGACCATGTAGTGCAGAACTCCGGTGGCCGGATGCGCCTGCAGCCCTACGGCCGCACCTACGAAAATCGGCCGCTGGAAGTGGTGCAAATCGCGTCGCCCGAGAACCTGAGTCGGCTAGAAGAAATCCGCCGCAACAACCTGCGTCGGGCCGGCCTGGAAAGCGGTGCGGCTAAAGCCGCTGAACCAGCCATCGTGTGGTTGAGCTACAACATTCACGGCAACGAAGCGGTATCGTCGGAGGCCATGATGCAGGTGCTTTACGACTTGGCCAACCCTCAGAATCAACAGACCCAGCAGTGGCTTCAGAATACGGTGGTGCTGCTGGACCCGTGCGTAAACCCTGATGGCCGCGAGCGGTATGCGCAGTGGTACAACCGCGTGCGCAACCGCACACCCAACGCTTCACCTTACGCCTGGGAACACCACGAACCTTGGCCTGGGGGGCGTTTTAACCATTATTACTTCGATTTGAACCGCGACTGGGCCTGGCAAACGCAGCAGGAAAGCCAGCAGCGCGTGGCACTGTATAGCCAGTGGTTGCCCCAGGTACACGCCGACTTTCATGAGATGGGCGTAGATAACCCGTATTATTTCTCGCCCGCGGCCAAGCCTTTTCACGCGGATATAACGCCTTTTCAGCGGGAATTCCAGAACACGATTGGCGAGTACAACCGTAAGGTGTTCGACCAGAACAACTGGTTGTACTTCACCCGCGAAACCTACGACCTGTTCTATCCCAGCTACGGCGACACGTATCCTTCGTTCAACGGCGCCATCGGGATGACCTATGAGCAAGGTGGATCGGGCCGGGCCGGGGTTCAGATTCTGAAATCTGATGGCGACACGCTCACGCTCAGCCAGCGGATTGCCCACCACCACGCCGCGAGCATGGCCACTATTCAAGCCACGGCCGAGCGCCACGACCCGCTGGTACGGGAGTTTGAGAAGTATTATACCACCGCTCGCACCAAGCCCGGCGGTGACTACAAAACGTACGTGCTGGCCGCCTCCAACGACCCTGGCCAACTGGAAAGCCTTCGCAAATACCTCGATCGGCAGCAGATCAGCTATGGCTATGCGCCGCGTAAAATGCGCACGAAGGGCTTCAACTACACCACTGGCAAAAATGAATCGGTGGAAATACAGCCCCGCGACCTTGTGGTGAGCATGTATCAGCCTAAGTCGACGCTGGTGAAGGTGCTGTTTGAGCCGCGCCCCGCGCTGGAAGATTCACTGACCTACGACATTACCGCCTGGGCTTTGCCGTATGCCTATGGCTTGAAGGCATATGCGCTGAAAGAACAGTTGAAAGGTAGCGATGCAGCAACTGCCAGAGCACCTTCAGCACCAATTCGTAACGCGCCCGCTACTGGTACTCCGTATGCCTATGTGGCCCGCTGGACCAATATTCAGGACTTGCGCTTTCTGAGTCAACTCTTGCAGAAAAAGGTGAAAGTGCGGGTAGCGGAGCTGCCATTTGAAGCGGAAGGACAAAAGTATCAGGCCGGTACGCTGGTTATTACCCGCACCGGCAACGAAAACATGGGCCCTCGCTTCGACCAGATTGTACGCGCCCAGGCCGACTCGATGGGGGTGATGGTGCAGGCCGTGCGCTCGGGCTTCTCCACTACGGGCGCCGATTTTGGGTCTAGCTCGGTTCGTTATGTGAAACAGCCTACGGTGGGCCTGGTGGCCGGTGAAGGCATTTCGCCGACCGCGTTTGGCGAGATATGGCACTTCTTTGAGCAGCAAATCGGCTACCCTGTTACCGTAATAGGCACGGACTACCTGAATAGCATTCCGCTGCAAAAATTCGACGTGCTCATTCTGCCCGATGGCAACTATGCCGATATCTACCCCGAAAAAAGCCTGGAAAATCTGAAGACCTGGGTGCGGGCCGGTGGTAAGCTGATTGCGATGGAAGGTGCCGCCGCTTACCTCGCCAATCGCAAGGATTTCCTGCTGAAAACGAAGCCAGCCGATACCGCTGCCGCCAAAAAAGCCAGTCCTTACGCGCCGCTGCGCCGTTACGCCGATTCCGAGCGGCGTCAGATTGAGGAGCGTGTGCAGGGCAGCGTTTACCGGGTGCAGCTCGACAATACGCACCCCCTGGCCTTCGGCTACGGCTCTACTTACTACGCTTTGGTGCGCGATACGCTCAATTACCGCTTTCTGGGCGACGGTGGCTGGAACGTGGGTATTCTCAAAAAGGAAGGCTCTGCCGCAGGCTTCACCGGCCGTCGGGCCCGCCAGAAGCTCACCGATACGTTTGTGCTCGGTACACAAGGCATGGGCCGTGGCCAGGTAGTGTATCTGGCTGATAATCCGCTGTTTCGCGGGTTCTGGCAGGGGGGCAAGCTGCTGTTTGGCAATGCGCTGTTCTTTGTCGGACAGTAGGCTCCGTGCTCCTAATAAGTGCATTAAAAAAGCCCCCAGAAGTTCTGGGGGCTTTTTTAATGCACAAAAACTAAAAAATACTAATCGACAACGTCTTCAACTTTGTTGCCGACTTTGTTAGCACCTTTCTTCACGGCTTTACCGGTTTTCTTGGCGCCTTTTTCTACGGCTTTGCCAGTTTTCTTACCAGCACGCTTTACGTCTTGGGTAGTGTTGTAACGCTTCTGGCCAACTTCAGTGCGGCCGGTGCGGGTGGTAGTTTCTGACTTTACAGTACCATTGTCACGCACGTCAACTTCCGTTTTGGTGGTGTTGCCGGTAGCTTCGTTGCCAGTAGTAGTGGTAGTAGTCTGCGCGAAGGCAGCGGAAGAAAAAGCTGTTGCGAAGAACAGCAAAAGAGCCTTTTTCATAACGAGTTTGATAAGTAAGGGAGAAGACAAATGTGTCTTACGGGGCCTTATACGGCAGGCCCGCAAATAAGTACGTCTTATTTCCTTCTTTCTTACAGTTGAGCTACAACTTGGGCTCAGTTGGCAGCAGCAACGAGCTGTCGCCGTAGCTCAAAAACCGATAATCGTGCGCTAAAGCATGGTCGTAAACGCACCGCCAATCGGGGCCGATAAGTGCCGCTACAAGCAGCAAAAGAGTGCTTTCCGGTTGGTGGAAGTTGGTTACCAAGCCATTTGCTACCCGAAACTGGTAGCCGGGCGCAATAAGCAACTGGGTGGTAGCGCGCAGAAAGGAGCTGCCCGTGCTTTCCAGGTGCTGAAGCAGCGCTTGTAAGGCCTGCGTGAAAGAAACAGCGGTTGCTTCCTCGTAAGGCTGCCACTGTCCAACGTGCAGCTCGGTAGCTGGCACGTCGGTCGGTTGGTTGGCTAGCTTGGCGCCCAGCCAGTACATACTTTCCAGGGTGCGCAGACTGGTGGTACCCACTGCAATGATGGGTAAGGGCGCATGCGCCAGCAATTGCCGGAGCACGGCCGCGTCCACCACAAAATGCTCGCCGTGCATGGCGTGACCGGCCATCATTTCGGCCTTCACCGGTTGAAAAGTGCCTGCACCCACGTGCAGCGTCACGCGAGCCGTTTGGAAGCCGTGGGCGGTTAAGTCGGTCAGGACGGCGTCGGAGAAGTGCAGGCCGGCCGTGGGAGCCGCTACGGCGCCCTCATTTGCCGCGTACACGGTTTGATAGCGCACCGCATCCACGTCGGTATCCTCACGGTTGAGGTAGGGCGGCAGCGGCAGATGCCCGGCGTAGCGCAATACTTCCGCAAAAGGCAGCGCGGCCGGTTCCCAGCTGAACTGAATAAGCGAATAGCCTTCGGCAGCCTCTACGCGTTCCGCTGTAAGCATTGCTGGTTTTTCATCAACGCTAAAAACCAGCTGAACGGACCCTGTTTTCCAGCGCTTGCCATTGCCTACCAAGCATTTCCAAATGCAGCTGCCGGTTTGCTGCATGGCTGGCTCCACGGCCCGGTGAGGCGCTACGGGTTCCAGACAAAACAGCTCCACTACGCCACCCGTGGGCTTCTGGCAAAACAGCCGCGCCCGCACCACCTTCGTGTCGTTGAAGACCAGCAGAGCGCCGGGGGCAATTCGGAAGGTAGATTGTGGAAGCGTTGATCGGAGATTTGCCCCCCACGGTACACCAGCAGGCGCGACTGGTCGCGGTTGGGCAAGGGCTCCGGCGCAATGCGGCTGGGGGGCAATTCGTAGGTGAAATCCTGAATGGAAAGCTGACGAGGATCGGAGAAGGCGGACATGGCTGCAAAGGTAAGCAGGCCGTCGGCGGCTGGCGCGCAAAAGTCAGCCGCCCATTACGGTAAGAACGTCATGCAGAGCGGTAGCGAAGCATCTCGCGTGTTTAGCGAGAGTACTAATCAAGCATCAGCACGCGAGATGCTTCGCTGCGCTCTGTATGATAGATGATTCTTGCAAATCAATGTGCTTAATCCGCCCGTTGGAAAAACATCAAATGCTGTTGCGGCAGGCTTTCCACGCTTTCAATAAACTCGAGCCCCACGGCAGCCATTTCCTTGCGGGCCTGCTCTATGCTCATCTTGTGGATACGCTTAATGGGCACATTTACGTCCTCGGCACGGTACTCCACCAACGCCAGCCGCCCCGTAGGCGTGAGGCTTTTGCGGATAGCGGTCATCATTTCGCGTGGGTAGTCAAACTCGTGGTAGGCATCCACGATGAGTACCAGATCGACACTGTTGGGGGGCAAATTGGGGTTTTGCTTGGTGCTTAGAATGGGCTCAACGTTGGATACTTTGTTGCGAGCCTTGTTCTCTTTCAAATAAGCAATCATCTCCGGCTGAATATCAACCGCAAGTACTTTGCCTTGCGGCACCAGCTGGCTCATCTGAAAGGCGAAGTACCCGGTGCCCGCGCCAATATCGGCCACCACGTCAGTGGGCTTCAGCTTGAGCTCGCGCAGCAGAATATCGGTGCCTTCCTCCTGCTGCCGATCATCGCGCTCCAGCCAGCCCGCGCCCTCATGACCCATTACGTGGGCAATCTGGCGGCCCATATAGTACTTGCCGATGCCATTGGGGTCGATGGGGGCTTAATTTGGTAACCGCTGGTATCGCGCGAGGCACTCAGGCGCTGCTCCGTTTCGAGCGGGAAACGGCTTTCGGTGGGGGGCTGCGTGCAGGAAGTGGTCTGGATAAGCAGCGCGGCTGGCAATACAATCCACGAAAAAATCAGCGAAACGATATGCATAGAAACAAACAGGGATGCTACAGATGAGCTAAACAGCCGAGAGGCCCGAAGCGTTCGGAAAATAAATCTGACCGCACTTTGGCACTCCGCCACAAGCGGAAGCGCTTTATATAACGTCGGCTAATTCAGAAAAAATATATTCAAAACGACGATTTTATCCACCCCTTTCTACCTTTGGCCCGTACAAAACATCGTTTTTGTTTCTTTTAACCACATTTTACGCCCCATGAAACACCTGTCCGGACTCTGGCACAAGCTGACACTCGTTGTAGCCGTAACTGCCGCTTTGAGTAGCTGTAATCGCGCCGAATACGCTATGCTGCCCAAAACAACATCGTATCATGGCACTGCACAGCGCGCCGTAACGGTAGCTCCGGCCACCAAGGAAACTGCCGTAACCGAAGTTGCTCCCGTTGCCGAGGCTCCTGTAGCAGTTTCAGAAGAAGTAGCTATTGCTCGGCCGGTTGAGGCTCCCACGGCCTCTGTAGCCGTAACTGAAGCTCCTGCTCAAGCTGCTACCGCAGTAGTTGCTACGCCAGCAAAGTCTGCCGTGACGGCTCCTAAGCTGAACTTGATGCAGAAGGCGTTAGTGCAAAAAATCGCTAAGAAAGCCGATAAGCTGTCAAGCAAAATGCAGATAAAACAGCGCACTGAAACAGCAGAAGCTGAAAGACTTGGAGGCAAACTGCGTCAAGGTATCATCCTAGTCATTGTTGGTCTCTTGGTAGGCTTATTAGGTTTCGTTGGTGGGCCAATCGGAACGATATTCGGTATAATATCTACCATTCTCGTTCTTGTAGGTATAGTTCTTATTGTTCTCTATTTGCTGGATGAGTTATAAGAATAATATTCCACAAAAAAGCCCCCCAGTATTACACTGGGGGGCTTTTTTGTGCTTGAATTGAATCAGAATTACATCGGGTCTACATCAGCAACGATACGGGCCTGCTTGAACTCCTTCTGGTCCTTCACCACGTTTATAGCCGCCAGCACTTCGGCCTTGGCCTGCTTGAGCACCGTATGCTCCCGGTCAATCTTAACCGTAATTTCCTGAAGGTAGAAGTTGCGGATGCGGAAGATATACGGCGCTTCCGGCCCCAAAACAGCTTCGCGCCCCAGCCTTTCCACCAGCTCCTGCGTAAGCAAAATAGCGGCCTGCTCAGCCAGCAGCTGATCTACGTGCTTCACCGTAAGCCGGATTACGCGCATGAAGGGCGGAAAACCGTACTCGCGGCGCTGCCCTATTTCGTACTCATAGAATTCGAGGTAGTCATTGCGGATCACCTTATCGAAGATAACCTGAGTCGGGTCGGCGGTCTGGATGATGACTTTGCCTTTTTTGCCTTTACGCCCGGCGCGGCCGCTTACCTGCACAAACATCTGGAAGGCCCGCTCGTGCGCCCGAAAATCGGGGTAGTGAATGATGCTGTCGGCATTGATAATGCCCACGAGGCTCACATTGGCGAAATCTAGGCCCTTGGTCACCATTTGCGTACCCACCAACACGTTCGTCACCTGATTCTCGAAGTCAGCAATGATTTGCTGGTATGAGTTTTTGGCGCGGGTCGTGTCTAGGTCCATGCGCTGCACGTTGGCGGCGGGCAGCATGATTTTGAGGTCGTCCTCAATCTTCTCGGTGCCAAAACCGACTGTTTTCAGAGCGCGAGAACCGCAGGCGGGACATTCCACGGGCATACGGTCGTTGTAGCCGCAGTAGTGGCAGCGTAGCTCGTGGCTGTGCTTGTGGTAGCTTAGGCTCACGGCGCAGTTCTTACACTTCGGAATCCAGCCGCAGTCGAGGCAATTGATAAAAGGGGAGTAGCCGCGGCGGTTTTGAAACAGAATTACCTGCTCCTTCAAGCCCAGCTTGCGCTCAATCTCACTCAGCAGCTCGGGCGTGAAGTGATTGTGCATCTTCTTCGCCTCGCGCTGCTTGCGCGTATCCACCAGCTCGATTTCAGGCAGGCCAGCTTCGCCAAAGCGCTTGGTAAGCTGTACTAAGCCCCAACGTCCAGCCCTAGTCTGGTAATAGGTTTCGACAGCCGGTGTAGCCGAGCCGAGCAGCGTTTTTGCTCCCTGGAAGTTGGCCATCATCAGCGCCACCTCGCGGGCGTTGTAGCGCGGTGCTGGCTCGTACTGCTTGTAGCTCGACTCGTGCTCCTCATCCACGATAATCAGCGCGAGGTTATCAAACGGCAGAAACACCGCCGAGCGCACACCCACCACCACCTGAAACCGGCCTGAGAGCACCCCGTTCCACACTTCCACCCGCTCGTTATCCGAGAATTTGGAGTGATATACGCCCAAACGCGTTCCAAATACCCGCATCAGCCGAGTCACGATCTGGGCGGTAAGGGCAATTTCGGGCAGCAGGTACAGCACCTGTCCACCACCATCCAAGGCATTACGGATAAGGTCGATGTAGATTTCGGTCTTGCCCGCGCCCGTCACGCCGTGCAAAAGCACAATGTCGCGCTGACTGAACTGGGTTAATACTTCGTCGCGGGCAGTGGTTTGGGCTTCGCTCAGCGTAAAGTGCAGCTTGGCTTCGGGCTCATCATCAAGCGGGAAGCGCGACACGATCACGTCGAACTGCTCCAGCACGCCGTTTTTGATGAGCGTATTCACCGCCGACGGCGAGAGGTGCGGGCTACTGGTCAGGGCGCTTTTCTCTAAGCCCCGATGATTGGCGTGGATATTCTGATACACCGGCACACGCTGCAAATAGCGCATCAGCACATCAAGCTGCTTGGGCCGGCCAGCTAGTTGGCCAAACAGCGTTTCCAGCGCACTTTCCTCAATAAAATGATGGGCCAGCCGCACTTTCTTCACCACTTTGGGCGAATACTTATCGGCCAGATGCTCAAACAGAAAGATGATATCCTTCTGCATCAAGGACTTAATTACCTTATGAAAGTTGCTGTTGCCAAGCAGCTCCCCAACTTCGGTAAACGTCATCGACTTACCATCCTCAGTGCTCAGCGCCGTCAGAATCTGCTGCTCCTGCTCCGAGATAGGGTAGGGGCTACCCTCGGCTATAAAAGCGGGGTGCAGCTGAATGCGCGACTCGGAGCTAAGCTTCAGCGCCGAGGGCAAGGCCGCGTTGATAACCTCGCCCAGCGTACACATATAATAGTCAGCCATCCAGCGAAATAGCTTCAACTGTGGCTGCGTCACGACGGGCGCGTCGTCGATGAATTCGAGAATGTACTTGGCCTGATACTGGGCTGGTGGAGTTTCGTGTACAGCCGCTACGATGCAGCTAAGCGTTTTTTTGGCTCCAAACTGCACAATTACCCGTCCCCCGATCACGACCTCGTCGTTCATCTCGTAGGGCACGCGGTAGGTGTACAGCTTGGGCAGGGGCAAGGGCAGGATTACGTCGGCAAACAGCGTGACGCGGTCGGTAGCCGCCGGCTCCGGCGAAACAAAATCAAAAGTGAGGCTCAACGGAAAGAATAGGCAAGGTCGGAAGGTAAAGATAACAGGAGATGCGGCGCGGACCTGCGCTTGCTCTCTGCTATTCTTAGGAATGCGGCAGTATACACACCCTATTTACTAAACCGTTATAAGGGTTAAATGCCCCAAAAAATCCCCTGCCAATTACTGCTACAGCTGCGCTAATGCCTCAGCCACAGTATGAACCGGCTGTTGGCAAGCCCGATTGAAACACACGTAAAGCGTGGTTTGACCACCAAGCGCCGGGCGCTGCTGCAATAAGGGAAGCTCGTCGGTAGGAGTGAGGCTACCTGCTAACACCACATTGGGCAAAAAGTGCTGACTCAGTTCTTTTCGGGCCTCTTCTGCCTCAGGTCCCACAATCGCAATTTCGGCCGTCGGCCGCAGGAAGGCCGCATACAAGCTAGCCCAATTGGTGAGGTGCTGCGGTTCTTTTATCATCAACTCCTGCACTTGCGCCAACATGATAGCGGCCAGTTCGCTCTGGGGTGCTTTTTCTAAGTGCAGGCCCAGCCGGTGCAGGTTGTGCGCCATGAGCGAGTTGGAGGCAGGAATGACATTGTCAAATAGCTCCTTTTTGCGGGCAATTAAGGCCTCGCCATTGGCATCAGTATAGAAGAAAAGATTCTCTGCTGGATCGAAGAAGTTTTCCTGTACATAATCAGTAAGTGCCGCGGCCTCACGCAGCCATTGGCTGTCAAAAGTGGCTTCGTACAGATTCATATATGCCTGAATGACCAAGGCATAATCTTCCAGGAATCCGGCAATTGTGGCCCGGCCCGCTTTGTAATTGCGCCACAAACCCGAACCATTGCGCAGGTTTGTTTGAATAAATTGTGCGTTGCGCAGGGCTAATTCCAGAAACGATTTATCACCGAAAGCGCGGTATGCGTTGATGAGGCCGTTGAGCATGAGAGCATTCCAGCCCGTCAGAATCTTGTCGTCGGTAGCGGGCCGCACGCGCTTGGCACGAGCCGCCATGATCTTTTTCTTCCAGCCCTCCACCAGCTCCGCAAGCACCTGGGGGCAATTTCGTGGGCCAGTGCGAAGTCCTCGTTCGACTGGCGGCGGTGCAGGATGTTCTGCCCGTGCTCCCAGTTGCCGGCAGCCGTGCAGTTGTAGTAGGCTGAGAACATCAGCTCTTCATCACCCAGAATATCGCGTAATTCATTCTTGGTGAAGACGTAAAACTTTCCTTCTACACCTTCACTATCGGCATCCAGCGAGGAATAGAACCCGCCTTCCGGACTTGTCAGCTCCCGGCGTACGAACTCAACTGTATCATACACCACTTTCTTGTACAACTCGTCCTTCGTCGCTTGATACGCTTCAACATACAGACTGACGAGTTGCCCGTTATCATAGAGCATCTTCTCAAAGTGAGGCGCAAGCCACTCCTCATCAACCGAGTAGCGGGCAAAACCACCGCCTGCCTGATCATAAATGCCCCCCCAGGCCATTTCACGGAGGGTTCGGTTAATCTGGTCGAAGAGGTCCTGGTTGCCTGTCAGATGGTGGGCACGCAGCAGAAAGCGCCAGACGCTGGGCATTGGAAACTTGGGCGCCCGGTTCAGGCCACCCCGTTCCCGGTCAAATTTGCCCCCCAGATTATCCAGTAGCAACTCAAATTGTTTGTCCGACACCGTAGCGGCGGCTGGCCCTAAACTGTATTTAGCCAAGTCGCTGGTTTGCAGAATATTGGCAAACTGCTCTGCCGATTCATCCAGTTCAGCCCGGTGCTCCCCCTGATATGCTTGGCCGATGCTGGTGAGCAGCTGGGTCCAGTTGCGCGGTGGGAAGTAGGTGCCGCCATAGAAAGGCTTCGCATCGGGGTTTAAAAATACATTGAGCGGCCAGCCGCCTTGTACGCCCATCGCGTGTACGGCATCCATATACACCTGATCCACGTCGGGGCGCTCTTCCCGGTCTACTTTGATGCACACGAAATACTCGTTCATTATCTGCGCAATGGGCTCATTTTCAAACGACTCACGCTCCATCACGTGGCACCAGTGACAGGCGGCGTATCCAATGCTTACCAGTATCGGCTTTTGCTCGGCTCTGGCCTTTTGCAGCGCCTCCTCACCCCACGGGTACCAGTTTACCGGATTGTGCGCGTGCTGGAGTAGGTAGGGGCTGGTTTCGCGGCTAAGAAAGTTGGTATAAGCGGGCATTTGAGGGCTAGACATAGGATAAAATAGATATGATGCTTGTTAACGAAGAAACCCGGCTAAAAAGACCGGGTTTCATTTTACGTTTCAGAAGTAGGTTGGTCGGCCGAGGGTGCCGGCTTTTTGCGCGGAGGCCTTGCCCGGCGCTTGGGGTCGTTTTAGCAGGCTTTGTTTCCGCCGTGGGGGCATTTCCTGTGCAGGCGCTATGGGAGCGTCCAAGGCTGGCGAGCTAGGCGCGACCAACGTAAGGGAAAGTTGCTCAGGAGTTGGTGTCGGCGGCTCGCTGGCTGGCTTACGTCGGGCCGGACGAGCAGCGCGTGGCTTGCTTTCAGACTTCGCCGCAGCTGCTTTAGTAGGTTTGCGGGAAGTTTTGGCTGCTTTTATCTGCGCCGCTGTACGTCGCTTAGGCCGCGCCGATGCAGGTGTGGAAGTGACCGGCGCTGTTCCGGATTCTGCTACCTCAGAAGTAGCCTGTTCTTCCACTACAGCGGACTGAGCAGAAGCCTCAACAGTTGAGTCTGTGTAGTCAGCCGTCTCGACTGGTAAGCTGGGGGGCATCTCTACCGCCGCTTCTACTATTTCTGGTTGCTGGGAAGAATCATCAGCAGTCGGAAGTTCGTCATCTGTTGAATTGGCTAACGACGCGGCCAACTGTGCGGCCTTCTTGCGGCCACTGCGCTTAGCTCCACCCCGCGACCGACGTTTCTTCTTGAATGGGGCGGCTTCTGTCACCTCAGGTGTTTCTTCGTCACTCACTGCTTCATCCAAGGCAGGAGGAATGTAGGGCGCAGGTAAAGAAGCAACCGCAGCAGGAGTTATTATACGCTGGGGGCATTTTCAGCCTCTCCTATATCAATACGCTCTTCTTCATCAACTTCAGGTACCGCAATTGGGTGGGGCTTAATGGGTGCTGGCAGCGAGTGAAGCTGTTTCTGCACCTCTCGAATTTCTGGCCGCACATCCACTTGGTTGCCAAGCCGTTGCAGACGAGTAAGCGTAGCTTCCAGAAACTGTCGGTGCTCGGGAGAAGCTGGGTACAGCGGACGGTGAGCCATTGCCTGGCGCACAGCATCCCACTCTTTTAGAAAGCGTCCAAAATTGCTGTCGAAATATTCGCGCGAGAAACGCTCCCAGACGTATTCTTCCGCCACTGCCGTCGGATGAATCATATCAGCGGCATAGAACCGATAATCCCGCAAATCATCCATTAGCAGCTCATACGCCGGGAAATACGTCACATCAGGCAACAGCTCGCTGAGGTAATGACAAGCCACCCGCAGTATCGATTTGCTGACCGCGTTCAGTGGCAGCGTATCCTTGATATGACGTACAGGACTCACCGTCAGCACAAAGCGCAGCTTCGGATTGCGCCGCCGCAGCAAAGCATGAGTCTCAGCTATGGCATTAATAATTTCGTCGGGAGTGAGAAGCTCTTTCTCAAACTGGTCAGCAGGCACCTTATGACAATTGCTTACTATTTCCTGCGTTTCACGCAATCGATACGCGTAAGCCGTTCCCAGAGTCAAAACAACTACATCAGCCGTTTCGAGAAACTGGCCAGTACGCTGCATAAGCTCCTGAATGTGCTGTAGTAGCTCCACGGGCGAGTCGGACCCTACCGTAGCATGCAAATCATAGCTCTGCCAGCGTCCCCGAGCCGGCACTAAGTGCTGTTGCCAATCCGTCTCCTCTCCGGCTGCTGCCCGTAGCAGTTTGCAGGCCGACAAGGGATTAAAAACGGTCCCAAACGGATTAGCAAGAGATCGTACTTTATAGTTGCTCAGGCGATTACCCAGTACATCTGAAAAGCAGGAGCCTATGGTCAGCACGCGGGCCGCGAGCGATAAGGGGTAGGGTGAGGCGTTAGCGGTATTTCAGTACGAAACATCAGAATAATAAATGACCAGAAATGGGTCAATGGGTAAGCAACCTACTCAACTCTCCTCTTTTAGCCAAAACAGCGGTTTTCACCTCCTGTAATGCTAGCCTTCCATTCAGCCAATAGACATGGCATTTTCAAAGTTACTGTCCTTGATCAAATGAGTAAGGATGATTAATAAAAAAGCCCCCAGCATCGCGCTGGGGGCTTTTTTATTTAAGCGAAGCAGCTTACTCAGCTACAACATTGAAACGAACCTGATGCTTTACTTCTTTGTGCAGGTTGATAGTAGCAGTGTACTCGCCAACAGAAGTTGGCTCCTGATCAAAAGAAATACGCTTGCGGTCTACGTCGATGCCCTTGGCTTTCAACGCCTCAGCAAGCTGAAGCGTAGTCACCCGGCCGAAGATCTTACCGCTCTCGCCTACTTTGGCGCGAATGTCAAAAGCAACGTCACCAATCTGGTTGGCGATGCCCTGAGCTTCAGTCTTAATCTTTTCAGCCTTGTGCGCCGCTTGGCGTACGTTTTCAGCTACAATCTTCTTGTTAGTCTTGTCGGCTAGAATAGCCAAACCCTGCGGGAGCAGGAAGTTGCGACCATATCCAGGCTTTACCGTCACGATGTCGTTCTTGTAGCCCAGATTCTTTACGTCGTCTTTCAGAATTACTTCCATGATTTCTAAATGGCTGATTGCTAAATAGTTGATTGCTGATTGTTACTGATTGTGAAGAATAACCATTTGACAACCAACAATTTAACTTTCAACAACTGTCTATTTCAAAGAGTCGGTTACGTAGGGCATAAGAGCCAGGTGACGGGCTTTAGCCACGGCCTGAGCCACTTTGCGCTGGAATTTCAGGCTAGTGCCCGTAATGCGCCGGGGCAGCACGCGGCCCTGCTCATTTACAAACTTCAGAAGGAAGTTCGGGTCTTTGTAGTCTACGTACTTAATACCGTTCTTCTTGAAGCGGCAGTACTTTTTGCGGGTATCCTGCTTGTGGATCTTTTCGTTGGCGAGGCTCATCTTCTTGTTATTGGGCAACTGCTTCCGATTGTTTCTGGGCTTTCTGCTGATTCATTTCTCCGTTGCGGCGGCGCTCGTTATAAGCTACTGCATGCTTGTCCAGCACCGTAGTCAAAAAACGAATCACACGCTCATCGCGGCGAAATGCTAGCTCCAGCTGGTCCACTATGTTACCCGCGCCAGAGAACTCTACCAAGTGATAATACCCGGTTGATTTCTTCTGAATTGGGTAAGCAAGCTTTTTGAGGCCCCAGTTTTCAGTGTTGATAATGTCGGCGCCATTTTCCTTAAGCACCTGCGAGAACTTCTCGATCGTCTCTTGCACCTGACCTTCGTTCAGAACGGGCGTCAGGAGAAAGACCGTCTCGTAATTTCTTACTTCCATTAGACGGGATGAAAAAATTAAGTGAAAAACTAAATTAGGGGGCAAAGGTAGCTAAATCGCAGGATATCTGCATTAAACACGCTACTTATTTTTCCTCAAAACCAGAAAATCAACTTCCTGCCAAACAACTATATAGAGGTGCCAAATGAGAATTTTTATTGGAACGCTACTTACTCTAAACTAAGTAAAACCTTTCACTGGAAACAGCAGTTGGATAACTAACAGCTCACGATAATTGCCAAGCGTGCTAGTATCTTGGACTTATATCTGGCGAGTTGAGCTACAACACCTTATTTAGTGCCAAGGTGCTACGAAGTGGGTTTTTGATGGGTTTTGCTGTGTTTTCCTTTCCCAAAAATTAGAAGTATCGCTTTTGTTTCCTGCGATTCCCGACCTACATTTGTGGCCTTAAGGCACCCCTGCGTTTCTTTTCCCCAGTGAATTTGTGCTATGGATAGCATCCGACTTCGTACCCTCCCCCATTTCTTTCTTGCTCTGTTTCTGACGTTTGCCTCCGTCGGCCGTGCTTCGGCACAGGACGTTGGCTCCGCTCCGGATGTGAGTAAAGAAGGAGTGGTCCCAGGGGCTGCAGCCCAAGCTGCGCCCGCTGCCGCCGCAGGCACTACTACCGGCGACGCCGCCGCAATTGCCGCTGGCGACGCTTTATACAAAGGTAATTGTGCCCAGTGCCACGCCATCAACGAGGTTGTAGTAGGCCCCGCACTGAAGGATGTTCACAAACGCCGCCCTATTTCCTGGCTGATTCCCTGGATCAAGAATTCCAGCAAGATGGTCGCCAGCGGGGATGAGTATTCGGTTAAGATCTTTAACCAGTACCAGAAGCAGCAGATGCCCAGCTTCGCACTGACTGATGCTGAAATCACCTCTATTGTATCTTACATCGCCGCCGAGAGCGAGAAGCCGTCTCAAGTAACTGCCGGTGGTGCTACTGCCGGAAATGCTGGCCAAGTTGATGGTCAGGAAGCTGCAGGAGCAGGCGCTGCTGGTACAGGCGCGGGTCAATATGTTGATTTGCTCTTAATCGTATTAGTAGTAGTTCTGATCGTACTGGTAGTAACGCTGGTTATCATTGCCAATATTATGGGCGATGTGCTGAAAGGTCGCAAAGACCTTGATGGCCGCGACGTGGAGTTGCTTGATCAGAAGTTTGATTTCAGCAAGATCTATAAGTCTAATCTAGTACGCGGCTTGGCTGTGGGGCTTTTTGTTCTCGTAGTTCTATATGAGTCAGTACAAGGTGTAATGGCTATCGGTTTGGACCAGGGCTACCAGCCTACTCAACCCATTGCCTTTTCGCATAAACTGCATGCTGGCGAGAATCAGATCAACTGCGCCTACTGCCACACTAGCGTGTACAAAAGCAAGAGCGCTAACATCCCTTCGGCTAACATCTGTATGAACTGCCACTCGCAGATCAAAACGGAATCGCCCGAAATCAAGAAGATTTACCGTGCCATTGAGCGCAAGCAGCCTATTCAGTGGGTACGTGTACACAACCTGCCAGATCTGGCTTACTTCAACCACTCACAGCACACACAGGTAGGCGGTATTGAGTGCCAGACGTGCCACGGCCCTATTCAGAATATGGAAGTAGTGTACCAGTACTCGCCTCTAACTATGGGCTGGTGCATCAACTGCCACCGCGAGCAGCCGCTTAACACAAAGGGCAACGGTTACTATGACAACCTCGTGAAATTGCACGATGCTGCCAACCAAGGTGCCGCATTCACTGTGTCATCGAATGGTGGTACTGAGTGCTCTAAGTGCCACTATTAAGTTTGCATATAGCTTAAATGTTAGCCGATTTTCTGGTAATACATTAAGCCCAGTAACTCAAAATAATACGTCTTACTTAGAGATCCAACTGAGTTGCTCTCAGGGTTTTGAATCTCCAAGAATATAAGTCAAACAAAATGCAAGAGTCGCCCAAGTACTGGAAAGGAATCGAAGAGCTAGAGAACTCACCAGAGTTTGCAAAGAATGCTTTCAGCGAATTCGCCGATTTCCTGCCGGTGAGCGAAAAAAATAGCTCTACTGACGCCACTGTTTCTCCACGGCGTGATTTTTTGAAGCTAATGGGATTCAGCTTAGCTGCAGCCACTTTGGCTAGCTGTGAAGCACCCATTCATAAAGCAATTCCATACCTGAACAAACCCGAGGAAGTTGATCCAGGCATTGCTAACTTCTATGCTTCGACTTATTTCAACGGTGCAGATTACAACAGCGTATTAGTAAAGACTCGGGACGGTCGCCCAATTAAATTGGAGGGAAATCCGGAGTCACCAATTACGCGTGGCGGTTTGTCAGCCCGTGCTCAAGCATCCGTCTTGAGCTTATATGACAGCGCTCGTCTGCAGCATTTTGCCATCAAAGGTCAACAGGCTGACAAGGATCGCGTTGACCAAGAGATTCGCAGTAAGCTGGCAGCTACGGGGGCAAAATTGCTATCGTATCACCAACCATTATTAGTCCTTCGACTAAAAGAGCTATTGCTGAATTTGCCTCACGCTATCCTGCTACGGAACACGTGATGTACGATTCTCAGTCGCAGTCGGCATTGATACAGGCTAATGGAGGTGTACTGCCTTCTTTCGACTTTAGCAAAGCTAACGTGATTGTAAGCCTGGGAGCCGACTTCTTAGGTACTTGGGTATCGCCAGTTGAGCATGCTCATCAGTATATCACCAATCGGAAAGTATCAAGCGACAAAAAAACGATGTCGCGTCACTTTCAGTTTGAGCCCAACCTTTCTTTAACGGGCTCTAATGCCGATGTGCGCGTACCACTGAAGCCGTCAGAAATGGGCCAGGCTACGCTGGCACTGTATAATGAGGTAGTAGGTGGCGGTGCTGCATCAACGTATAATAATGCACAACTGAAAAAGGCCGCATCCGAGCTGAAAGCTAATAGAGGACGTAGCTTAGTTGTAGCTGGCTCAAATGATGTAGCTATTCAAACGCTTGTAGCTGCTATTAACCAGTCATTAGGCAACGTAGGCGCGGCAATAGATACTGCAAATCCTTCCTTGGTACGTCAGGGAGACGATGCACGCATGATCCGTCTTGTAAATGAGATGAATGCGGGCAGCGTTGGCGCTGTGATATTCTATCATGCTAATCCTGTTTATGATCACCCGCTAGCTGCTAAGGTTAAAACGGGGATTGCTAAAGTGCCTTTAAGTATTTCTCTTAATGACCGGTTGGATGAGACAGGTAGCCTTTGTTATTACGCTGCTCCTGACCATCATTACCTAGAGTCGTGGAACGACTATGAGCCCAAGCGTGGCTCATTGAGTTTAGCTCAGCCTACGATTTCGCCATTATTTGCTACTCGTCAGGCTCAGGATAGTTTGCTGACGTGGGCTGGTAACGCCCAGAGCTACTATAATTTCTTGCGTGCCAACTGGAGAAGTATTCTGGGGGCAATTTCCAGCAAGGTTGGGATAAGGCTGTTCATGATGGTGTTGCTGCTGGTACTCTTTCTCCTGCATCTGCGGCCCCAGTTGCTGCTGCAATTGATATTAACCAAGCAATCAGTTCAATAACCCGCGCCCCAAAAGGTGCAGGCGTTGAATTCACGCTTTATGAGAAAGTAGGCGTTGGCAACGGCTTTGAAGCCAATAACCCTTGGTTACAAGAACTACCTGATCCAATATCTAAAGCTACTTGGGGTAACTATGTAGCCGTACCACGGGATATGGCCGTAGCGAATGAGTGGGAGCAAGGTGATGTAGTTAAAATCACCGCTAACGGCACATCTATTGAACTTCCTGTTCTCATTCAGCCCGGTCAAGCAAAAGGATCGGTTAGTATTGCTGTCGGCTATGGCCGGGAGTTGGCTGGAAAAGTAGGGAGCAAAGTGGGAGCAAACGCTTACCCACTAGCCACCGTGCGCGGCAACTCATTGCAGTATAATGGCATTGCTACGCTGGAGAAGACCGATGCAAAGTCCCCTATAGCTCAGACGCAAACGCATCATACGGTCATGGATCGTAAGCCAGTAGTACAGGAAGCTACTTTGGCTGAGTATATTAAGAACCCGAAAGAGGTCACTGAATACGACAAAATCGCCACTCCTGATGGTTTAGAGAAGCCGAATAAAGTCTCTTTATGGCAGGATTACGAGTACAAAAACCATCACTGGGGTATGGTCATCGACCTGAACTCCTGTATCGGCTGTGGGGCGTGCGTGATCGGTTGCCAAGTAGAGAACAACATAGCAGTAGTAGGCAAGCAAGAAGTAATTAATCGTCGTGAGATGCATTGGTTGCGTATTGACCGCTACTATAGCTCAGATACAACCAAAGAGGATTTTGCGGAAAAAGGTAAGCTAGACACTTATGCAGCAATGGAGGATCCATCGGAAAACCCGAGTGTGATCTTCGAGCCAATGCTATGCCAGCACTGCAATCATGCTCCTTGCGAGACGGTTTGCCCAGTGCTAGCTACAACGCACAGCAGCGAAGGCTTAAATCAGATGACCTACAACCGTTGTGTAGGGACTCGCTACTGCGCTAATAACTGCCCTTACAAAGTGCGGCGCTTTAACTGGTTCTCTTACTACACAAACGAAAAGTTTGAAGCAGTGAACGGTCATATGTTCACTGACCTTGGTCGCATGGTTCTGAACCCCGATGTAACCGTACGGGCACGCGGTGTAATGGAGAAGTGCAGCTTCTGTGTACAGCGGATTCAGCTTGCTAAGCTTGAAGCTAAAAAAGAGCGTCGTCGTCCGGTGGATGGTGAAGTAGTAACTGCTTGCGCTCAATCTTGTCCTACTCAAGCTATCATCTTTGGTGACTTACGTGATCCAAATTCACGTGTATCACAAGTTACTCGTCGTGAGGATGGGGAGCGTGGCTTCCACGTACTCGATGCCATTAACGTGCAGCCAAACATCACGTATCTGACTAAGATTCGTAATGTGGAGCCAAACAAAGAGCTAACAGTCTAGAAACAGCGAAGGGACAAGGGATTATATCACTGGTAAAATAGCTCGTCTCGCCACTTTTTACATTCAATATTATGCAGCACGTATCGCCAGTAAGAGAGCCGCTCGTTACGGGGGGCAAAACTTACCACGACATCACGCAGGACGTGTGCCGCCAAGTGGAAGCTAAGCCAAACATCCGGTGGATGGCAGCTCTGAGCGTGGCGCTCTTTTTTCTAGGTATCTTTTTCTATTCTGTATACCGCACCTTATGGTATGGTATAGGAGAATGGGGCCTGAATAAAACAGTTGGCTGGGCTTGGGACATCACCAACTTTGTATGGTGGGTAGGCATCGGCCACGCTGGCACCCTGATTTCAGCTGTATTGTTACTATTCCGTCAGAAATGGCGGAGTTCGATTAACCGCGCAGCCGAGGCAATGACCATCTTCGCTGTAATATGTGCGGCCATGTTCCCAGTATTACACATGGGCCGCCCTTGGTTAGCTTATTGGGTATTCCCATTCCAGAACACTTTCGGTTCTCTATGGGTAAACTTTAACTCTCCTCTTCTGTGGGACGTTTTTGCTATATCCACATATTTCTCCGTTTCACTGGTTTTCTGGTATATCGGTCTCATTCCCGATTTTGCTACAATTCGTGATCGGGCTAAAGGACCTATAGCTAAGCGCGCTTATGCGTTGCTAAGCTTTGGTTGGAAGGGATCGGCTAAAGCTTGGTCACGTTATGAGACTGTGTCTCTGATATTAGCAGGTGTTGCTACGCCTTTGGTACTCTCAGTACACACTATTGTATCAATGGACTTTGCCACCTCTGTAGTACCAGGTTGGCACACTACTATTTTTCCTCCTTACTTCGTTGCAGGAGCCATTTTCTCGGGCTTTGCAATGGTGTTAACACTGATGCTGATCACGCGAGTAGTATTTAAGCTTGAAGATTATATTACAATAGAACACATCGCTCTCATGAATAAAATCATGATGATCACAGGTTCCATTGTAGGTGTTGCATATATCACTGAATTCTTCATCGCTTGGTATTCACAAGTTGAATTCGAACAATATGCATTTATCAACCGGGCTACAGGACCGTATTGGTGGGCATATGCATCTATGATGACTTGCAACGTAATTACACCTCAGTTGGTATGGTTCCGTCGCATCCGTTACAGCATTCCGGCAACGTTCATTCTTTCTATTATCGTGAACATCGGTATGTGGTTCGAGCGCTTCGTAATCATTGTTACGTCTCTACACCGTGATTATTTGCCTTCAAGCTGGGTGATGTTCTCTCCAACATGGGTTGATATTGGAATTTATGTAGGTACGCTAGGCTTGTTCTTTACTCTTTTCCTTCTCTTCGCTAAATTCTTCCCAGTAGTGAATATGGCTGAAGTAAAGACTATTCTTAAGTATGGGGTTGATAATGGCCCAACCTACACTGGTCATCATGGTCATGCCCACCAAGTTGCTCCAGCTCATCAACCCGTTGCACCTGCAATACCAGCTTCAGCTCCCGTAAACTATAACAAGCATGACTAAGCGCTTCGCCCTCGGAATCTTTGACGACGAGGACGTGCTATTGCACGCCATCGAGAACATCCGCGCCGCTGGGGTTAAGATCCACGATGTGTTCTCTCCTTACCCTGTTCATGGTATTGACGACGCTCTCGGAATTGAGCGCTCACGCTTACCAATTGCAGCATTCTTCTTTGGTCTGACAGGCTTATCATTTGCTCTGTGGATGCAGATTTATATGCTGGGTTTCGACTGGCCAATGATCATTGGTGGCAAACCTCACATCGCTTTACCAGCATTTATTCCTGTGAGCTTTGAAATGACAGTTCTTTTCTGTGCCCACGGCATGGTACTTACCTTCTTCACAATTAGTAAACTATATCCACGTTGGAAGGTGCCAGTGATGGACGTGCGTGCTACAGACGATAAGTTTGTAATGGCAATAGAATTAAAGGATGATGCTTCTGAATTGAGCCGCTTAACTCAATTACTCCGTGAAAACGGTGCGTCAGAAGTCAACGAAAAAGAAATGACCCAGAAATAATGATGCACTGGCTGAAAGTAAGTCTTCAGGGGTCTACGATGCTCTTTGCTGCAGTATTAGCTACTAGCTGCAATCGTGCTGATGTTCCGGCTATCCAATATGCCCCCGAAATGTATGAGCCCATTCCATATGAAGCGCTCAAACAAACAAACGTCAATGTAATTAACCCAATGGGTACCAACCAACGTGTTCCAGTTGTAGGAACCGTTCCATTGGGTAAACTAGATTACTACACACATATACCTAAGGATAGTGTTGGTATTGCGGAACGCGTGTTACGTAATCCTTATCCTTATTCAAAGGCTAACCTAGAAGAAGGAAAAGCACTCTATACTAGAGTTTGCTCTCATTGCCATGGTGAAGACGGAAAAGGCCAGGGCCCTGTAGGCATTAAGTTTAAGGGTGTGCCGAGTTACTCTGCAGGCGCTTACAAAACAATGAATGATGGGCATATTTATCATGTCATTCAATGGGGACGTAACCGCATGATGCCACATGGCTCCATTGTTAATCCTGAAGAACGTTGGAAAATAGCCATGTACGTTCGTGTACTACAACAAGGTGAAGGCCCTGATGGGTTAGCCAAATTAGTAGACATTAGTCAAGATTCAACTGAGATGACTGATCGTGCTAACCAAAGTCCAATAGAAGAGGCTCAGGCTGACAAAGCATCGAAGACCCCAGGACAAGGTGGTACAGAAGCAAGAAACGGAACGGCGAACCAATAAATATGGCAACTCTGACGCACCAAGACAGTGTTACGGCTGAACATTTACAACTGCCGCCTAGCACTCGTAAAAAATTTATTGCAATAATTGCGGCGGGCATTATCCTGTTGATAATTGGAGCAGTATTAGCTGCTCTAGGAATAGGAGAGGAGCATAGTGCTGCTGCTGGGCATGAAGCTGGGACTGGTGCAGGAGCATCTGCTGAACATCACGAAGGAAGCCCTGTCTGGGTTAAGCGAATCCTTGTTAGCCTATGGCATAGCAATGTTTACTTCATTGGTATTGCTGTGATCGGCACATTCTTCGTCGCACTACAATATGTAGCTTATGCTGGTTGGTCAGTACTAATCAAACGTATTTCTGAGGCATTGAGTGCATGGCTGCTACCTGGCGCTATCATTATGCTTATTGTGTTCTTTGTTGGTCGTCACGACCTGTTTCATTGGACGCATGATGGTATTATGACCCCTGGTCATGAAAATTACGATGCTATTGTTGCTGGCAAAAGCGGCTTCTTGAACCTGCCATTCTATGTTATCCGAATGGTCATATACTTAGGTATTTGGTGGTTCTTCTCTGAAAAACTTAGAAAACTTTCGATTGAAGAAGACCTAAATGGCGGAACAGAATATTTCCACAAAAGCATTAATGTCGGTGCTTTATTTCTAGTTCTATTCGCTGTTTCTTCATCCATGGCAGCCTGGGACTGGGTTATGTCAATCGATGTACATTGGTTTAGTACAATGTTTGGGTGGTACGTATTCGCAAGCTGGTGGGTATCTGGATTGGCAGCTGTAACACTTACCGCTATCTACTTAAAGCAAGCCGGTTACTTACGATTTCTGAATGCCAACCATTTACATGATCTAGGCAAGTTCATGTTTGGCTTTAGTATCTTCTGGACATATATCTGGTTCTCACAATTCATGTTGATATGGTATGCCAACCTGCCAGAAGAGGCTGTTTACTTCAATCAGCGCTTGGGGGCTTTAATGGCCATTACACTTGGATCTTCTATTTCAATTTGATTATCAACTTTGCTTTCCCATTTCTGGTGATGATGACACGGGATGCAAAGCGTCAAATGATCATGCTGAAAATTGTATGCATTGCCATCCTGATAGGTCATTGGTTTGATTTCTACTTGATGATAATGCCTGCAACTATGAAAGGTGAAAGCGGGTTTGTAATTGAAATAGGCATCGCACTGATCTTTTTGGGCTCTTTCCTGTTGTTGTTTACGAAGCGTTTGACTCAGGCTTCGTTGGTGCCTGTGAATCACCCTTTCCTCGATGAAAGTGTGCACCACACGACCTAAAATTGATTTGAGTGTTGGGTGATAAATCACCTATGTAAATAGTGTCATCGCTGTTTACACATTCAAAAATGCTGTACTCACATCTATCCCTAGATAATGATTGCTCTTGGTATCTTACTGGTATTGGTGCTGCTTCTGGTCGTATTCGGCTTGTTGTTCCGCCTCCAGATCCTTACTTCCATCTTTTCTGGTAGCCTGACCCGCGAAATCGGTATGAGCAACCGCGTTAATGCCATCCTAATGATCGTCTTCATGGTGGTCGGCGGAGGCGCTTTCGCTTGGTCGTTCATCGACAACTACGCCAAGATGAATCCTCCTATTGCATCCATTCATGGGTATGCGGTGGAAAATATGTTTTGGACTACGATGATCATTTTGGGCGTAGCGTTTACACTTACCCATCTTATGTTGTTCATCTTCTCATATCGCTATCAGCATAAGGATGGACGGAGAGCCTTTTTCTTTTCTCACAATAACAAGATTGAGATTATCTGGACACTGATTCCGGCCATCGTAATGGCTAGCCTCGTGTTTGCAGGTTGGAAAGAGTGGACTAAAATTACCGGTCCGGCTCCTAAGGATGCCATTGTACTTGAAGTAATGGGCAAGCAGTTCAACTGGCTGGTACGCTATCCTGGACGTGATCAGAAATTAGGTGTTGTTAACTATCGCCTGATTGATGCTACAAACGAGTTCGGATTCGACTTGAATGACAATAATGCCATGGACGATTTTACTGTAAATGAAATCCATGTGCCGAAGGGCCATCCTGTGCTGTTAAAGATTCGCTCACGCGATGTACTACATGGAGTTTATATGCCAAACTTCCGGGTTCAGATGTACGCAGTACCGGGTATGCCAACCAAGTTTTGGTTTACTCCTACGAAGACAACGGATGAGATGCGTGCTCAGTTGGGGAATCCAAAATTCAATTATGAGTTAGCATGTTCCCAGATCTGTGGTCGTGGTCACTTTGCTATGAAAGCAATCATAGTTGTAGATGAGCCTGACGATTATGTAGCTTGGTTTGCTCAGCAAAAGTCATTCGCAGAGCAGAATCCTGATGTTTTAGCTAGCTTCAAACAGAAGTCAGATAAACTTGTTAAAAGCAAGAATACTGATGCTGCCGCTGTCATGAATCAGACTACCAAAGCTTCGCTTTAACTTACCTTATAACGCACGCTCCACTGTATGGCTGCTAATATTCCCACCAACGCTCCAGTGCATGGAATGCCCGTAGTGCCTCATATTGAGCACGACGAGCATATGCATCATGATGAGCATCACGAGCAAAGCTTCCTGACTAAATATATTTTCAGTCAGGATCATAAAGTAATTGCTAAGCAGTTTCTTATAACTGGTATTTTCTGGGCCATTTTGGGAGGAGCGCTTTCTAGTCTCTTCCGGATTCAATTAGGCTGGCCGGAGTCAACTATGTCATGGCTAACACCTGTACTTGGCAAATGGGTTGAAGCTGGTAAGCTCAATCCAGAATTTTATCTAGCACTTGTTACGATGCACGGCACTATCATGGTGTTCTTTGTGCTAACTGCTGGATTGAGTGGTACATTTTCCAACTTCCTGATCCCATTGCAGATTGGAGCGCGTGATATGGCTTCAGGGTTCATGAACATGCTATCGTACTGGTTTTTCTTCGCTTCCAGTATTATCATGTTTATCTCAATTTTTCTTGAGACAGGGCCTGCTTCCGCTGGTTGGACAATCTATCCCCCATTGAGTGCATTGCCTCAGGCAATTCCAGGTTCAGGAGCTGGTATGACGCTTTGGCTTGTGAGTATGGCGTTGTTCATCATATCTCAGTTGCTGGGTGGGGTTAACTATATTACTACAGTGATTAACCTGCGGACTCGTGGAATGTCGATGTCCAAGCTGCCGCTTACGATTTGGTCATTCTTTTTGACAGCGGTATTAGGGTTGCTTTCATTCCCCGTTCTGTTTTCAGCAGCTCTATTGCTGATTTTTGACCGCTCGTTTGGCACTAGTTTCTTTTTGTCGGATATATACATTGCTGGTCAGGCACTAAGCAACACTGGTGGTAGCCCTATTCTGTTCCAGCACTTGTTCTGGTTCTTGGGTCACCCAGAGGTGTACATCGTTATCATGCCTGCCATGGGTATGGTTTCAGAGATTCTTGCAACCAATTCACGTAAGCCTATTTTCGGTTACCGTGCTATGATTGGCTCGTTGCTAGGTATCTCTCTGCTGTCATTTGTAGTATGGGCCCACCATATGTTTGTGACGGGCATGAACCCGTTCTTAGGGTCAGTATTCATGTTCTTGACATTGATTATTGCTGTACCATCCGGTGTAAAAGTGTTCAATTGGCTGGCTACGTTGTGGAGAGGTAATATTCGCTTCACTACGGCTATGTTGTTTTCCATTGGCTTCGTATCGTTGTTTATCTCAGGTGGTTTGACCGGAATTATTCTGGGTAATGCTGCTCTGGATATTCAGATGCACAACACATATTTTGTAGTAGCTCACTTTCACCTTGTAATGGGTAGCTCAGCATTCTTTGGCCTGTTTGCAGGTGTGTATCACTGGTTCCCAAAAATGTTTGGACGCATGCTTGACGAGAAGCTGGGCTACGTTCACTTTTGGCTCACCTTCATTGGCGTATACTTGGTATTCATGCCGATGCACTACGTTGGTATCGCAGGTTTCCCACGTCGCTATTACGCCTTCACAGGATTTGATAGCTTCAGCCAATTTGCTGACTTAAATAAGTTCATCTCAGCTGCTGCCATCTTTGCTTTCATTGGTCAGTTCGTATTCATCTTTAACTTCTTTTATAGCATCTGGCGTGGCCGCCGTGCTACGGAGAACCCGTGGAATTCGAACACCTTGGAGTGGACTACTCCAATCAATCCTGGTCATGGCAACTGGCCCGGCGCTATTCCCGCAGTACACCGCTGGCCTTATGATTATAGCAAGCCTGGCGCTGAGAAAGACTTTATTCCCCAGAACGTACCGTATTCACAGACGCAGTCGTCTAACCTGCCGAATGAGCGGGAGATGGCGGAATAATTGCCCCCAGTAAAAGAGAAAGAGCCGCTGTATTTACGGCGGCTCTTTTTTATTAGAAGGGAAGTTCAGTGTCGGCTGGTCGACCTGAATTTCCCTTCTTTTTTGGGCAAAAACTCAGTTCTGATTGTTATATATCAAAACAGACTCGACAACCTCTGAGCATAATGATTCCTGCTTTCGTGCGCCGATTTCGCTTTATTGGTATCCTGACAGTTGCTGCTGTTTATCTGCTAATTTTAGTAGGTGGAGTGGTAAGAAGTACTGGTTCGGGAATGGGCTGCCCTGACTGGCCCAAGTGTTTTGGCACCTGGATACCACCTACTCACATAAGTCAGCTCCCTTCTGATTACAAAGAAATTTATACTGCCCAACGAGTAGCCAAAAACAAACGACTGGCTGCTACACTGGAGCGATTTGGATTTGCGCAGGTAGCCGGCGACATCTTCGCGCACCCAACACAGTACATTGAAACGGATTTCAATGTTACGAAAACGTGGATTGAGTATTTGAACAGATTGTTGGGAGCCCTGATTGGAGTGTTTGTCTTTATAACAGTAGTTTTTGCCTTGCCTTATTGGCGACTCGATAAAACTGTGTTATGGCTTGCCTTCGGAAGTTTTATTCTGGTAGGGGTGCAAGGATGGTTGGGTTCATTGGTTGTCTCCACGAACTTGCTGCCTATAATGGTGACTATTCATATGGGGTTAGCACTCGTGATTGTGGCTATGCTCCTGTATGCTGTCGATCGTTCTCAGCAATCCGCTGAACGAACGGAAACAATACCATTCTCTCCTGTCTTAGCAGCTGGGCTATGGGTAGTGGTTTTGCTCACATTTGGCCAGATTGTACTTGGTACGCAAGTGCGTGAAGAAGTAGACTTGGTAGCGTCATCGATGAACTATAGTAATCGTGAAGGCTGGGTTGAGCAACTGGGGGCATTTTTAAGGTACACAGGACGTTCTCCTTGGTGTTATTGATTCTTAATATCTATGTCGCTTACCAACTGTACCAGTTACCATCTAGGCGGATACATACATTAACTACCGCAATGCTTGGCTTCTTGGGTTTGGAGATTCTGGCTGGTATTATTCTCGCTTATTTTGCGGTGCCCGCCGCTGTGCAGCCTGTACACCTTACAGTAGCTACATTATTGTTTGGGGGGCAATTTCTGTTGTTGGTGGCTTATCATAGAAGGGCTAAATCAGTAGTGAAGCCCGCTTATCCGCATGTTGTTGCGTAACTTTGCGGCCCCGTTTGACAAAGTTCAGGCGGACGTTTTGTACCCATCCTTGATGACGAAACTCAAAGCTTATTTTCAGCTGCTCAAATTCCGGCTTTCCATCACTGTTGCCTTCTCAAGTGCTATCGGTTACCTTCTTGGGGTACACGAATTAGACTGGAGTCGGGCCTTGCTGGTAATGCTCGGTGGGTTAGCTGTAACAGGTTCGGCCAATACAATTAACCAGATTCATGAACGGGACCTAGACAAGCTCATGAAGCGCACCGCTAAGCGACCTTTACCAACGGGAGTACTCAGTATTCCGGAGGCTTGGGTATTCGCATTGGTCTTAGGAGTGGCAGGTTTAGGCCTATTGGCTTATTATTTCAACCCATTGACTGCGGCCCTCTCTCTGCTGTCGCTCATCTTATACGGCTTCATTTATACGCCCCTTAAAACCATTTCACCAATCTGTGTTTTCGTGGGGGCCATTCCAGGCGGTATGCCGCCACTCATTGGTTGGGTCGCCGCCACAGGGGTGTTAGGGGTAGAGGCTTGGGTGTTATTTGGTATCCAGTTTATGTGGCAGTTTCCGCACTTTTGGGCCATCGCCTGGGTTCTAGATGAGGACTACAAGCGTGCGGGATTTAAGATGCTTCCTACTCCGGGGGGCAAGGATTTGCGCACCGCTTTCCAGATAATGACCTACACGCTTCTGCTGATTCCACTAAGTCTATTGCCTCTTCAGTTTGGGATGGCCGGCAAAGTATCAGCCATGATTGCGGTTGTGTGTGGAGTATTATTTCTCATGCAGACTTTTTACCTGATGCGCACCTGCTCCAAAAAAGCGGCGATGAACATCATGTTTGGGTCTTTTCTGTACCTGCCAATCGTTCAGATTGCGCTGGTATTCGACAAACTATAAAGCTTTTGCTGTATGCATCCTTCTGAAACGCTTACCGACAAAGAGACCGGCACCGGCTTGCATCCGCTGCGCTTACTTCTCATTCTGCTAATCATCAGTATTCTTATGATGTTCGCAGGCTTAACCAGCGGCTATATTGTGCGCCGCGATGAGGGTAACTGGCTGGAGTTCGATCTGCCTACCGGACTATTATTTAATACGATCGTTATTGCCATTAGCTCTGCTACCATGCAGTGGGCTTGGTTTTCCGCCCGCAATGACAATTTGCGTCAGGTCAAAATCGGAATGCTGATCACCCTGGCTTTAGGGATACTTTTTCTGATTGGTCAGTGGCAGGTATGGAGTGAATTAGTGAGCAATAGAGTATACTTTGGTGGGGCTGATTCCAATCCGTCGGGCTCTTTTATGTATGTGCTCACAGGACTTCACGGATTTCACTTAATCACTGGACTTATTTTTCTCGTATTGGTAGTGGTTAAGAGTCTGCGCTATCAGGTGCATTCTCGCCAAATGTTAGCCATTACGAATGGAACTATCTATTGGCACTTCTTAGGAGCGCTTTGGTTGTACTTGTATTTGTTCCTACTTTTGAACCACTGATTTCGTCCTTACCCGCTTTATATGGCCACTACCTCCACGACACAGACTCTATCCTCGCCATCTACCCAAGAGCAGCCACGCACTGGCACCTGGGACGGGGGCAATGAGCCCTTCAAGGCTAGCTATGGCAAGCTGATGATGTGGTTCTTCCTGTTGTCGGATGCCTTTACGTTTGCTGCCTTTCTGACTACCTATGGCTTGATGCGTCATCGCCATTTGGCCTATACCGGCACCAACGAGGCGTTTGAGTTCTCAACAGCTTATTGGCCTATTCCGGATAAAGTATTTAATGCTTTTCCTGGACTCCACGGTATAGATCTACCTCTTGGATTCGTGGCTCTAATGACCATGATTCTTATTTTTAGCTCTGTTACAATGGTATTAGCTGTTGAGGCTGGCCATCGTATGGATAAGAAGGATGTTCAAAAGTGGCTGTTATGGACCATTTTGTTCGGTATCACCTTCATAAGCTGCCAAGCTTGGGAGTGGTCTCACTTTATTGCCGGAACAGATGAAGGTACGTTAATGGAAGATGGGACGCGGTTCTTTGGAGCTAACTTGCAAAGAAATCAGTATGGCCCAGTGCTTTTCGCCGACTTGTTCTTCTTTATTACCGGCTTCCATGGTACTCACGTATTTAGTGGGATTTGCTTACTGATCTGGTCATTTATTGCTACTACTAACGGTACCTTCGAAAAAAGAGGCCATTATGAGATGGTAGAAAAGATCGGTTTGTACTGGCACTTTGTAGACTTGGTATGGGTATTCGTGTTTACCTTCTTTTACCTCGTTTAATACCTCAGAAGCTAAAACCCTAATAAAAACGATTTGCGTTTGATCGTTTGAGTTAAGATCTAAATTCAAAAGTTATGGCTCAACATAGCAGCAACCAGCCGCCACAGCTAGGCGAAATCCCAAAGCCTAATACAGGCTGGATATGGAAGACATTCTGGGTACTTGTAGGTATTACAGCGCTTGAGTTCGTGTTCGTGTTTCTTATGGATCCGGGCACTCTGCGGAATACAATCTTCATTATTCTCACAATTTTCAAGGCTTTCTTTATTGTAGCCGAATTCATGCACTTGAAGCATGAAACTAAAGGACTGATCTGGACTATTCTTATTCCAATGGGTCTCCTGATTTGGCTATTAGTAGCTTTAGTCAGTGAAGGCTCTTATGTCGGAGAGTCAATTCAAAACGCGCTCAACTAAGTAATGAGGCCCAAACAAACATTGTTTCTGGGCCTTATTCTTTTGGTACCGGTACTGGCTTTCTTGTTCCTCAAGTCATTCGGTACAAACCGTTTCGCGCTGCCAACTTACCTGCCCGACAGTGTTGATTCAACACAGGTCGACGGTAAGTGGCAGCGCGATACTGTTTTTCACCAATTGCAGGATTACAGCTTTCCTTCTCAAACGGGAAGGATTATAGGCCAAAAGGATCTGAAAGATGGTCTTTATGTAACCAGTTTCTTTTACACAACCTGTCCCCAAGACTGCGCACAGCGGAACAGCCAGCTTACGCGTGTACAGGAGAAGTTTCGCCTTGAGCCAAGAGTTCGGCTGGTTTCTTATACCGTAAACCCAGCGCAGGATTCAGTATCTGTGTTAGAGCGCTATGCCGAGCGATATGGAGCTATTGCGGGCAAATGGTTTTTTCTAACTGGTGACAAAAACCAGCTCAACCGGTTATTGACGGAAGAGTATCGACTTCCTGCTCTTACGGGAGTGGCGCCTACAATACAGCATAGTCAGCAGTTGTTCCTAGTAGATCGCAACCACCGGGTACGGGGCATTTATGACGGTACGAAAGCGAGGGAGATTGACCGCCTGATCACCGAAATTACCGTGTTGCTTTACACCTATGACCACAACAACGAACCCCGCACTTAAACCGGGCGATTTTACTAAGTACAAAATCATCCTCGGTATTCTGGCGGCTGTTGTACCTCTGCTAGTCGCAGTCCTGCATTATTTCCCCAATGCTTTCCGTATTCCAGGCGCAGAAGTAAAGTTTTTGCCTGCCCTAAATGCCGTACTTAATTCGCTAACGGCGTTATGCTTATTACTAGGTTTCTACTTTATTAGAAACAGACAAGTAGCTCGTCACCGAGCCATGATGGCTACTGCTTTCACGCTGGGGGCATTTTTCTGCTCTCTTATGTGGTATACCACTCTCAGGTAGATTCTACTCGGTTTGGGGGAGTGGGGACTATACGATATGTGTACTTCTTTCTTCTGCTTACACATATTGCTTTAGCAGTCGTAACAGTAGGGTTAGTGTTGTTCACGCTTTACTTTGCTTTGACGGAGCAGTTCGTCAAACACCGTAGGATAGCTCGCTGGGCTTTTCCAGTTTGGCTGTATGTATCGGTCACGGGCGTTATCGTGTACTTTATGATCTCGCCTTATTACACCTAGCAATAAAGAAACTTTGTCTTCTTAAATGTGTTGAAATAGTATGAAAAAGGCAGCTATTACCGGTTTGTTTACCTTCTTATTGGGCTTATTACTTTGTATAGCCCCAATTTCCGCACAAGCTCAATGCTCGATGTGTAAAACGCAAGTTGAGTCGGCGCGGGGCGATAAAGATGAGTACGATGCTTCTGGCTTAAACAAAGGAATATTGATGCTTATGACGGTGCCCTATGTGCTGATGGGGGTTGTCGGGTTTATTTGGTATCGGCATAGCCAAGCAAAAAAACAGGGCTAAGAAGCACTGATAATCTAGTGTTGATAGAGAGCATAGCTTTTAATAGAATAGGAAATGCCGCCGAATGGCGGCATTTTTGTTGAAACCCTATTCTCATCTGTGGTGGTGCTTTAGCATCCTGATTGCCTTTGAAGCTAGTTCGTTCCTCCCCGCTGGTTTTGCTGTTAGCTGCCACGCTTTGCTTCGTAGCGGCTTATCTGAGCAATCGATATGGCCAAGTGCCGGAGGTGTTATTGCGTGCCGAAACGACGCGTCTGCAAAACCTGGTAATTGAAGCCCAGCGCACTGCCGAACGCGAAGCCGACGAAGTGGCTGAGCGCTTGCAGGGTCAAGCACTCAATTTTAACTCCCTTATTGGATTAACGACTTACCCTTGCTTCGTATTTGAGGGCGAGAAGCTATTGTATTGGTCGGACCATACGATCCGGCCGGAGGTAGCCAATGCAGGCCAGGACTTCCGCGAGAAGCTGGTAGATATGCGCTTTGGGCAATATCTGGTATTGCGCCGCTCCGTTGGGCGGCACGTTATTCTCACGTATGTTCCTCTGGAAAAGCGGTATGGCATCAGCAACCGTTACCTGCGCGAGGGCGCCGAGCAAGCTCTGTTCCGGGGGCAAATGTGCGGTTAGTTGTCAATAACAATCCCCGATTACCGCGCCTGTTTTCTGAAGAAGGTGATTACCTCTTCTCGATAGAAAGCTCTGCGCCCGATCCTGTAACGGGTAAATACCTGCCGGTAGCTTTTTTGCTATTGGGTTTCGGGTTGTATCTGGCGGGTTGTCTCCGGTTGGCAATCGGGTTGTTCTCCACCGGTCGGGTATTTGCCGGCGTCGGTTCCGTCGTACTGTCGCTCATGGCAATGCGAGCGGCTCTGCTGTTTTTAGGGCTTCCTTTCTCATTGGTAGAAGTGCCCTTGTTCGATCCACGCTTGTATGCGGCTTCGTGGCTTTCACCCTCACTAGGCGACTTGCTAATCAACGCCTTCCTGTTTGTGGCCTTGGCGTATTATGCCCTGTTGTTGTTTCGGCGCTTTGGAATAGTGCGCCGGGTGCGGCAAATCCGCCGTTTTTACTTGCTTTTCATCATTGGTACCGCGGCAGTACTGAGCTTCTATGGCTTATTACAGCTACTGTTTAGTTTCTATTCCAATAGCTTCAATAACTCTCAGCTAGTACTCGATGTGACCCAAAGTATCGATGTATCGGTATTCAAGGGGTTGTTGTGTCTGGCTATCATTCTGCATACCGGCAGCTATCTGGTTGGGTTTTATATGCTGTCGCAGTTGTTCATAGCAGCAGTTCGGCCAGCTACACGCAGTGCAGGTATTATCTTGTTAGGGCTCGCTACGCTTACAATTCTGCCTTTGGGGCTTGCCTTTGGCCTGACCAACGGGATCCTGTTTGGGCTCACCCTGCTTTTCTTCTTCATCGTACGGCTAACGGGTCTGCGCCAAGTAGCGTCGGTGGTGCCTTATCAGGTCTATCTGTTTATCTTCCTGATGCTGGGGGTGAGCTCGGTAGTAGGTGCTTTGGCTTTATATGAGCATTTTGATCGTCAGCTGGTTATTAATAAACAGCGTATTGCTAGCAATCTTCTGGTCGATAATGACTTGCAGGGCGAGTACCTGTTAGCAGAGCGCTCCCGGCAGATGGCCGCCGACCCATTGATTCAGACCATGCTGGCGCGCCCCTTTGCCAACCAAGATGTGGTGCGTCAGAAGATCGTTAAGTATTATCTCCGTGACTATTTCGATAAATATGAAATTGTAGTCACGCTCTTCGATCCTGCGGGGCGCTCGTTGGATGGGAACGAGGAAACGCTGAATCTGCCTCAGCTGCGGCGGCGCCTTTTGCGCACGGCGCTATCCACTGACCATCCCGACCTGTATCTGATTCACAACAGCAACTCCTTTAGCTCGCGCCGCTATGTGGCTTTTGTGCCGGTAGTTACTTCCACAGGCGGTACAAGCACCGTGCTGCTGGAGCTTTCGCTTAAAAAGCTGACAGCCTATAGCGTGGTACCTGAGTTGCTGGTCGATCAGAAGTTTTTCCAGCCTGGCCTGGGCTCTGACCTAAGTTATGCCGGCTACGAAAACGGACGGCTAGTATATAAGGAAGGCGACTTTGACTACGTAAATCAGCTTACCCCAGCTCAACGGCAGGATCCGCGCCTGTTTAGTATAGGATTGTCTGTTGAGGGCTTCCATCATCTGGCTGTTCGTGGTGCACAGCGTCGCATGGTAGTCGTAACGACGGCCACTTATGCTTTCAACGACTGGCTGGCCAATTTCTCCTTTCTCTTCCTGCTACACACTTTCTTTAGCTTGTTGGTAATAGGAGGCTACATGCTGGCGCGCGGGCAATACTTTCAGGTCTTTCGTACCACGTTCAGCACCAAGATTCAGCTGTTTCTCAACTTCGGTATTCTCGTTCCGCTCCTCATTGTGAGTATCGCCACGGCTAGCCAGGTTACGTCGTCGTATCAGCGGGATTTGCGGCGTACGTATGAGCGCAGGGGCAAAACGGTGCAGGAAAACCTGCTGAAAAATCGGGCGCTGCTGGCCGACTCCTCCGGCCGGGCCGCCCTTATTGATTTGGCCGAAAACGTATCAGATCTGACCGAAACGGATCTTAACCTGTATGGTGCCGATGGCAGCCTGCAAGTGAGTAGTCAGCCTTTGATTTTTGAGTCAGGATTGCTGAGCACCTTAATGCATCCGCGGGCGGTAGCCGAATTGGCAGAGAAGGGGCAGCCACAAGTGCTACTCACCGAAACGGCTGGTTCCCTGTCCTTCAATACGCTGTATCTGCCACTGCGAGCAGTAGTGCGGCCCGGCCGCCCCGACGTGGTCGTTGGCTACGTCGGTATTCCATTCTTCGATTCCGAGAAAGAGCTTGATAATAAGCTTATTGAGCTGATTTCGACCATTCTGAACATCTTCACGGTGATGTTCATCATCTTTCTGGTGCTGGCTTTTGTCGCTTCCCGTATTCTGACGGCTCCGCTCAAGATCATCACGGAGAAGCTTAAGCAAACCACGCTTACGGGGCAAAATGAGATGCTGGCCTATGAATCGTCGGATGAGATTGGGCTGCTGGTACGGGAATACAACGCCATGCTACTGAAGCTAGAGGAAAGTAAGCAGGAACTGGCAACCCAAGAAAAGGAAGCCGCGTGGCGCGAAATGGCCCGCCAAGTAGCTCACGAAATCAAGAATCCGCTGACGCCGATGAAGCTTTCCCTGCAGTATTTGCAGAAAGCCATTGCGGAGCGCCGCCCAAATACGGAGGAGCTGATTGGCAAAATATCCCAAACGCTCATCACCCAAATCGACGTGCTCAGCGACATCGCTACGTCATTTTCTACCTTCACCAACCTGCCAGCTATGCGCCCCGAGCGGCTGGATGTAGTGCCCATTCTGCGGCGTTGCGTGAGTTTGCACAAAGGCGGAGTGGGAGAAGGCAGCATCCGGTTGAAAGTGCCCGCCGACGCGAAGAACGGCCGGTATATTGTTTTTGCCGACGAAAACCTGCTGGTGCGTACCTTTAACAACTTGCTGATCAACGCGCTGCAGTCGGTGCCAGAGGGACGGAAGCCGCAGATAAATGCCAGCTTGGAGCCGCGCGGAACCGACCGCATCGTGATTTGTATAGCCGATAACGGGGCCGGTATTTCCGAGGAGGTGCAGGCGAAGGTATTTGTGCCCAACTTCACTACCAAGACGTCCGGGTCGGGAATTGGCCTAGCTGTTGCCCGGCGAGGAATTGAAAGCGCTGGGGGGCAAATTTGGTTTGAAACGGAGGAAAATGTGGGTACGCGGTTCTGTATAGAGCTACCGTTGGCACCGGAATAAACGTTGGTTGTAGTCCTCCACTTCTTTTGCCCGCGCGTTACGCCCTATTCTGGTTTAACGGCACGAATCTGGCGGCTTCGCACGTTGTGGAGCTGAAAAAAGCCCCCGCTTGAAACATATCTAGCATGAGTAGCAGCATTACGCAAAGTCTTCCGCGTTTCAGCCTGCTACTCACGTTTTTACTGTTGGCTCAGGTGGTAGCGGCTCAGCAAATTGGGCCGCCGTCTACGCGCCGCTGCCGCTGGGTGCGCCTGCTACCCAACCGCGACACCACCAACTTTTCGTTGCCCGATACCCTAACGATTGTTCCGGCGTCGGTAACAGCGAATGGGCGCTCCGTCGGCTACAACCCAAACACGGATCAGTACCGCATTATCCGGTCTTCCCGTCGGTTTCCAGCCCCCGATCCTGGCCAACCAGATATTGTGTTTCAGCCCACTGGGCCCGATTCGGTGCTGGTCTGTTATCGGGTACTGCCGCTACGGCTGGCGACGCCGGTAGCTCGTCGCCCGCGAACGCTTATTGACAGCGTCAATTTTGCCCCCCGGTCATTCGGCTACAACGATTTTGCGGTGAAAGAGCAGATTCTGGCAACGCCAGGCATCAACAAAACGGGTAGTCTGGCGCGCGGCATTTCCTTCGGCAATACGCAGAATGTCTTTGTGAACTCGGCGCTGAATCTGCAGCTGGAGGGCAAACTCACTGATCAGATTAATCTCACGGCCGCTATTTCAGACCAAAATGTGCCGTTTCAGCCCGAAGGCAATACCCAGCAGCTGCAAGAGTTCGACCGCCTTTATATTACCCTTACGCATCCGCGCTGGAGCCTGACAGCCGGCGACGTAGTGCTGCGCAACCGCCCCGATTATTTTCTGAGGTTTTACAAAAACGTGCAAGGGGCTGCTGTGGAGGCGAAACTAACCCAAGGTGCCGGCAAGCGTAGCGTAACCACTGCCGCGGCCGGCGTGGCCAAGGGCAAGTTTGCCTCCATCGAATTGCCCCCCTGGAAAATGTTCAGGGCCCATACCGTTTGCGCGGCACGAATGGCGAGCAGTTTATCGTGGTTCTGGCTAATTCGGAGAGGGTATACCTCGATGGTCGGCTGATGACGCGGGGCTTCGATTTCGATTATATTATTGACTACAACCAAGCTGAAGTCACGTTTTCGCCCCAGCACCTGATTACCCGCAACTCGCGCATCCGGGTTGATTTCGAGTATTCTGATTTCAACTACGCTCGCTCCCTATTCGATCTGAGCCATTATCAGGAGTTGGGAAAGCTGAGCTTACATCTGAATTACTACCGTGAGTCCGACAACCCCGACAACTCACCTAACCTGATTCTGAACGAAACCGATCGTGAGCTGCTGCGCAATATCGGCGACAACGTGAGCTTGGCAACCACTCCCGGCGCCGACTCAGTTGCCTACGACCGCCGCCAGGTGCAGTACCGCCGTGAAGTGCTGACGTTGCCCGGTGAGGAGCCCATTCCCATATTTGTGTACAGCACCGACTCCACGCGCGGCGTGTACAATGTGCGTTTTACAAGCGTGACTCAGAACGAAGGAGATTATATTCTGAGCACCAGCGCGGAGAATATCAACGCCAATGGCCGCGTATTTCAATACGTAGGAGCGGGAAGGGGAAACTACAGGGCAGAGCGACGTTTGCCCACCCCCCTGCAAAAGCAGCTCGTGACGGCCGGTGCCAGCTACCGCCTCGATTCGACCAGTACCGTGTTCATGGATCTGGCTTCATCCGAACTGGATTTGAACCGGTTTTCGCCCCAGTCGGATCAAGGCCGCGCTTTCCGGGTGGGCTACGCAGTACTGGATAAGCCTGTAAATCTGCCATTTATGAAGCAATACAAGCTGCGCTCTACGCTAGACTATGAGTACAGCAGCCGGCAGCTTGCTCCTATCGACCGCTACCGCGATATCGAGTTTGACCGCAACTGGAGCACCGCAAGCACGGTGCAAGGCAATGCCGCTTTCAGGCCCGCCCGCGAGGATAATATTTTTAACTTCTCGGCTGGCTTAGTAAAGAATGAAAAGAATGCTTTTTCCTACCGCCTAAGTCGGCGCTACCGGGCAGGTGAGGTGAGCGGAGTGCAGCACTGGGTGGACGCAGCCCAGCAAATTGGCGACGTGGAGTTGCGTGGGGGGCTTTTTGTGTTGAACTCGCAGGCGGGAGCGCGCCAGTCCAACTGGGCGCGGGGCGAGGCAACAGCCCGATTTGTTCGGGGGCAATTGTGCCGGGCTACGCGTATCGTTTCGACAAAAACAGGGTGTCGCTGCCCGATGGCACTTCGCTCACGTCGGCCAACTACTTCGACGAACATTCTGTGTTTGTGCAAAGCCGCGATAGTGCCACCACGCGCTTTCGCCTCGACTATACCTACCGCCGCGACCAAGCGCCACTCAATGACGAACTGCGCACCCGCGGCCGAGCCCAAACGTGGCAAGGAATGTTTGCGAGTCGCTTGGGCAAAAACCAGGATTTGTCGGTGCTGCTAACCTACCGCGACCTAGCCGCCCGCGACAGTGCTCGCCAACGCACCGTGCTGGGTAAGCTCGACTGGAACGCTTCTCTCTTCAATAATCTGCTGCGCTCAGAGCTAAGCTATAGTGTAGCTACGGGTCGTGAGTTGCGGCGCGATTACTCTTTCTTGCCCGTACCCAACGGCCAGGGCACGCACTTTTACGCGGGCGATGCCAACGCCAATAACCGGCAGGATAAGGAGGAATTTTTTGAGGCCCAAACGCCTGATGCGCAGTATCGGACGCATATCAAGGTGTTTTTGCCCACCGATGATTACATCATCGCCTTCACCAACCGCTTCAGCTACCGTCTCACTAGCAGTTTGCCCCGACAATGGCGCGATCAGCCAGGCATCCGCGGTTTCGCTGCCCGGTTTACTAGCATCAGCACTGTATCGTTGGATCGGCGCACTACCGAGCGCGACCTGAGTTCTCGTCTCAATCCATTTGCCTTTCAGACCGAAGATCAGTTTTTGCTCTCGCTGAATAAGCTTCTGCGTAATACGCTGTATTTCAATCGTTCCAATCCCATTTTTGGGGCTGAGTTCACGGTGCAGCAAACCCAGCAAAAGGCGCTTCTCACCCAAGGCACCGACATTCGCAATCTGGCCAGCCAGTCGGTGTTGTTGCGGCGGACGCTGGCGCAGTCATTCACGAGCCGCCTCATCACCACCCGCAGTATTCGCGAAAACACGTCTAACTACCTCGAAACCCGTAATTTTCGGGTGCTGCTCTATGAAGTTGCGCCCGAGCTGAGCTACCAGCCGAGCCCGGCCCTGCGCTTTACCGGCACCTATCTGCATTCCAACAAACGCAACACCTTTGCCGGGCCTGATGAGAATACCCGTGGCGTTTTCGACGAACTAGGAGTGGAAACCCGTCTGAGTCAGGTGAGTAAGCGCACCCTTACGGCGGCCACGCGGTACGTGCGCATCGATTTTGAAGGCAATCAAGCTTCGGTTGTAGCTCTGGAAATCCTGAATGCTCTGCGCCCCGGCAACAATCTGACGTGGAATGTGAACGTGGAGCAGCGGCTGAGCAATGGTCTGAACGTGACGTTAGCTTATGATGGCCGCAAGCCCAATGGGCTGAGCGCCGTGCATACGGGTCGGATGCAGGTATCGGTGCTGTTTTAGTGCAGCTTATTTGCTTTCAATCAACTTTCGTACGCTTGCTATCATTGCCAGTTCCGCTTGTCCGGCCGGTGCTTTGGCAGCATCGAGTTGCTTGAGCGCTGCGGTTTGCCAGGCAGTTGAAGGCTTTTCGCCTTTTTCCATTTGCCGTAGCCGCACCAGAGCCAGCGCCGAAATACTACTTAGCTGCGCCGACAAAGGCGCGTATTCCTGCAAGCTAGGCTGAGCCAGAAGCATCGGGCGCACAAGGGCGTCATTCAATTGCCATTGGCGCAACGATGTCGCAACGGCTACGGCGGCCACTTTAGATTCGGCAGTAAGCGCAGAACCAGTCTGGGGGGCATTTTGACGCAGCTGCAACAGTTTATCGACTGCCACGCCGAACTCGCGAGCCGCATCCGACTCAGCTGGCGCGGCATCGACCAGCCGGTTTAAGGGCGTCTGGGTTGTGTACTTCATACCCTGAAAGTGACGCTTATATTCCTTCACGGGCTCCAGTACGCTGGCAAATGTGCGTAGCGGAGCCACCTCCCGACCTGCGGCCAACTGAGTCAGGATTTTCTCCGGCGCACGCTTATGCTGGAGGCCCAGCGTTTCGAGCAGGGTAGAAATGCCCCCAGCCGCCGGTACATATCCGGTACATCCTTCACCATAGCCGGCGACCAAAGCCGTTCAGCAATAGCGGCCGCGCGTGGCCAAATGCGACTATCGACAATAACTGAATCCGCAAACTCGGCCCACATTGTGGCCTCACCGCCCAGGATGCGCTGCTTTTCAACGGCCGTAAGCGGCGCGTCGGCGGGCAGCGGATCGTTGAGGTAATGTGAAGCAGCACTGTAGTTTAGGTCGATGTAATAGCCATTGGATAGGATAGTGGCGTGGCCGGCTTTTGCGGCTTCATAAAGACCCTTGCGGCCACGCCAGCTCTGAATAACGGCGCTGGGGGGCAAACCCGGACCAAGTATCTCGTCCCAACCCACCATCTTCTTACCCCGCGCCGTTACCGATTCCAGAATGCGCCGATTAAAATAAGTCTGTAAGGCATGTTTGTCGGGCTGGCCTTTGGCGGTCATGAAGCCTTTCTGCTTCATAAACTCCACGATGCGCGGGTTGCGCCGCCATTGCCGGCCGTCGTTCTCGTCGCCGCCAATGTGAAAATAAGGGTCCGGATAAAGCGCTCCCATTTCCCCAATTAAGGTGTCAAGAAGTTGGTAGGTCGTTTCCCGGGTGGGGTCCATAGCAATGTTAAGCACTCCCCAGCGCTGCGCCACGCCATACGTTGAATCGTTGCTGGCCAGCACGGGGTAAGCGGCCAGCCAGCTGGTAGCGTGGCCGGGCATATCGAACTCCGGGATAACCCGAATGCCGCGGGCCGCGGCGTAGCGTAATACTTCTCGCACTTGCGCCTGGGTATAATACTGCCCTTCGCTTCCTACTTCGTGAAGGCGGGGCAATGTTTTGCTTTCCACCCGAAATCCTTGATCATCTGATAGATGCCAGTGCATGACGTTGAGCTTCACCGCCGCCATACCATCCAGGTTGCGCTTAATCACAGCTACCGGCATGAAGTGTCGGGCAGCATCGATGAGTAGGCCACGCCAACCAAATCGGGGCTGATCGGTGATGTCTACTTCGGGGAAATAGAAGTTCTTTTTATCCTTGGTCAGCAGCTGACGCAAGGTTTCCAGCCCCGCAAGGCACCTAAGCTAGTAGGCGCGTCCAGCGCAATGCCCGCCGGAGTTACGCGCAGACTGTAGCGCTCCTCATCGCCGGCCTCCATATGCCCCACCTGACCGTAGCGGATGGTAAGATCGGCGGCACCGGAAGAAGTAAACTCAGGAGCTAAGCGCTTTGCATCTGTTTGCTGAATTAGCCAGGTGCTCATGCGCTGGGCAGCGGCTCGTACAGCCGAATCGGGAGTAGCAGGGGCGTTAAGCTGTATGCGCCAGGTATTTTTCAGGGCGAAACGGCTTGCTCCCCATTTTACCTGGGCGGGCACTGGCAATAAGCTGCGCGTCTCCGCCGCCGACGGTTGGGCGTAGCTATTATTGCTGAAAAGCAGTAAGAGACAGGTAAGGAAAGCGAAAGATAAAGAGTGGTGACGAAGCATATGGACAGTAGCAGATAGGTGTCAAAATTAACCAGCTTATTTTATCTCAGCTGTTTGTTACGCATTCTAAGCTTTTTGAATAGAAAAAGCCCCCACATAGTATTGTGGGGGGCTTTTTCTATAAGTATTCAACGGTAGTTACCCAGCCGCTATAGCCTTGCGCTTGCCTGTGCGGGGCGCACGCTCTTCGCCTTGGCTTAGCAGTTCGTCATCACGATCGGCTTTCTTTACCACCCAACTCACGGAGTACAAATCCTTGCGACGGTCGCGGAGGTTACGCACGGCGCCGCTGCTGTTCAGGTCCTTAAGCAAGTCCAGGTCGAGGTCAGCAATGAGGGTCATCTCCGTATTCGGCGTGGCCTCGGCCACAATGGCGTCGTGGGGGAATGCGAAGTCGGAAGGGCTGAACACGGCCGATTGCGAGTACTGAATGTCCATGTTCTCGACGCGCGGCAGGTTACCCACCGAACCCGTAATAGCTACATAGCACTCATTCTCGATGGCGCGGGCCTGGGAGCAGAGCCGCACACGCTGGTAGGCGTTCTTGGTGTCAGTCCAAAAAGGAACAAACAGGATTTTCATGCCTTCATCGGAGAGCATGCGGGCTAACTCAGGAAACTCCACATCGTAGCAGACGAGGATACCGATTTTGCCAAAATCCGTTTCAAAACACTTGAGCTTATCACCACCGCGCATACCCCAGTAGCTGGCTTCATCGGGCGTTACGTGGAGCTTGTATTGCTCGTCCATGGTGCCATCGCGGCGGCAGAGGAAAGCCACGTTGTGCAGCTTGCCATCTTCATACACAGGCATGGAGCCGGCCACGATATTGATGTTGTAGCTTACTGCCAGCTCCATCATTTTCGCTTTGATGGGCTCTGTGAAAGCAGCCATGGCCCGGATAGCTACCGAGGGCGAATCCTCGTTGGTAAGCGCCATGAGCGGGGCATTGAAGAACTCCGGAAACATCACGCAGTCCGACTTATAGCCACTGACGGTATCTACGAAGAACTCGATTTGCTGCAATAGGTCTTCGAGGCTGCGGGTGGCGCGCATTTGCCACTGTACAATGCCAATGCGCACATTGCTTTTCTGATTGCCAATCAGCTTCTCTTCTTCCTCATAGTACACGTTTAGCCATTCCAGAAGCGTAGCAAAAGCTTTCGACTCAGAATCATAAGGCAGGTAGCCGCGAATGATTTTGCGAACGTGAAACTCGTTGGAAAGCTGGAAAGTCAGGATTGGGTCCGTGATTTCCTTGTTACGCACCATTTCCACGTACTTGGCTGGGGTCATTTCGTCGGCGTAAGCCGCGTAGCCCGGAATTCGCCCCCCAGCCACCATCGCACGCAAATTTAGGTTCTCACAGAGTTCCTTGCGAGCATCATAAAGACGCCGACCCAGCCGTAGGGAGCGGTACTCAGGGTCCACGAATACGTCGACACCATAAAGGGTGTCTCCATCAGGGTTGTGGGTGTCAAACTTACCGTTGCCAGTGATTTTGGCGTAGGTATGGCGGTCTCCAAAGTCGCTGTATTGCACGATAATAGCCAAAGCGGCGGCTACTAAAGTGCCGTTGTCTTCGATGCCAATTTGTCCCTCTGGAAACTTGCGGATCAAAGCGGAATACTCGTCAGATGACCAAGAGCCCTCCATGTTGGAGTACACCTTATCCATGATGCCTTTCACTGCCTTAAAGTCGGAGCGGCGCAAGGTCCGGAGTACCAACTTGTGAGCTGGTACGGCTGTCGGCGTAAGCAGCTCGGGAATTGGCAATGATGGTTTGTCCGTAATTTTTTTGGCGTGGCTGCCACCAGTGCCAGCCTTACCGTTTGAACTTGTTGCCATAGGTATTATGTGGTTTTGTAAACGCAATCGAAAGGCCAGTATCCTATTGGAAATATACTGTTAGAACGTGGCTTGTGGGTAGGGTACTCTGCTTTGGGCCCTAAGGTTTATAGAAGGGCCTTCCAAAACCGGAAAGATTGCCACTATTGCTAAGGCTCAGCTTGGAAGTAAGCCTACTTCCTTATCAGTGCAGCTTAATAAATGAAAGCGGAGTTAAGAACAGCCAATGGCCTAAAGAAAGATAAGCAGATGCCGCGGGAGATAACTACAAGGTGCAAAGATTCGTTTCGGGTAGTAGTGATTCACTCTTAGCACCCTAGCCTTATGCGCGCTGTCCGCTTCCTTCTTCTGTTCTTTGTGCTTGCGTCCGTTGGGGCGTGTACTTCAGATCCTGCCGCTTCCGATGCGCCAACAAACGGCGCCGATATGACGCCAGCTGCCACTTCCAACGATACATCAGCCGTTGCTGAACGCGTTGATTCAGCCGGGCCAGTGCCCGACATGCCCCAGAATGTACGTTCCGAGGAATATTCTGCCCCACCCCGCAAAACGACGACAACTGGAAACCAGTAACGCTACACGTTGGTAGTGCGATAAATAGCAAAAGCGGGCTTTACCCGCTTTTGCTATTTATCGCACTACCAGTTATCAGACTATAATTGCATTTCCGGCACGCCGCCCTCGGGTACTACGAGTTTGCCGGCTGTTGCAGCTTTAATTTGTTCTACACTCACGCCGGGTGCTCGTTCACGGAGCACAAAGCCATCCGGCGTAACATCGATTACGGCCAACTCCGTTACAATTTTCTTCACGCAGCGCAAACCAGTAATCGGCAAGGTGCAATCGGGCAATAGCTTGCTACTGCCATCTTTGGCCACGTGCTGCATGGCTACAATGATGTTTTTGGCGGAGGCTACCAGATCCATGGCACCGCCCATGCCTTTCACCATCTTGCCCGGAATCTTCCAGTTGGCGATGTCGCCGCGCTCGGATACTTCCATAGCTCCCAAAATGGTCAAGTCCACGTGCTCGCCGCGAATCATGCCGAAGCTGTCGGCGGAGCTGAAGAGGCTGGAGCCGGGGAGCGTGGTTACGGTTTGCTTGCCTGCGTTGATGAGGTCAGGATCTACTTCGGCCTCGGTAGGGAAGGGGCCCATACCCAGCAAGCCATTTTCGGACTGTAACTCGACGTTGATGCCTGCCGGAATATAATTCGCTACCAGCGTGGGAATGCCGATGCCAAGATTGACGTAATATCCATCGCGCACTTCCTGAGCGATGCGTTTAGCGATGCCGTGTTTATCAAGCATAAGAAGTGTCATGAACCACTGATTCGACGGATGAGTCGGAGTCGCGGATTATGTGGGTGGGAAAGTGGGAGGGTTACAGAATTACTTCGCTGCGGGAGCCGCCACCGCAGCGGGAGCCATCTGCTGCGGTGCCAGCGACTGATAAACAGCCGTTTTGAACTTGTCGGCCAGGGCGCGGGCCGTACCGCTGGGATACTTCTGGGTATAAATCAGGGCCACTAGTTTTTCTTTAGGGTCGACCCAGTAGGTAGTGCCAAAAATGCCCCCCCACTCGTATGAGCCTTCCGATAAGCCGGGCTGTTTTGCAGCCGCGCTCTGGGCGGTAGTGACGCTGAAACCCAGGCCGAACTTATTGCTGCCTTGGTTTATTTCACCCATTTGGTTCTGAGTTATCAAGGCCACCGTGGCAGGCTTGAGCAGGCGGCGGCCGTTGTGCGTGCCGTTGTTCAGCATCATTTGCAGAAAGACAGCATAGTCATCTATGGTTGATGAGAGGCCCGCACCGCCTGAAAAGTACGTGCCTGCCTCTTTGGGATAATCTGGTATCATGCCTTGGCGCGGACGCATAGGCACGGTGGTTTTCGTGGCTGCATCCTCGGTGTAGAGCTTGGCCAGCCGCGCTTGCTTACTGGCCGGCAGGTAGAAATAGGTGTCCCGCATACCCAGCGGCTCGAAAAGTCGCGTGCGCAGGTATTGGTCCAGCGACTGGCCCGACAGTACCTCAATCAAGCGGCCCAGCACGTCTACGCTCAGCCCGTAGGTGAACCGCTCGCCCGGCTGGTGCATGAGCGGCAGCGGCCCCAGCGCGTCCATGGACTTAGCCAAATTGCCCCCGGCGTGCCGATGCCGCTTGGAATGTTTGCCTTTGCATAAATGGCTTGTGCTTCCTTGCTGCCGATTACCGGATAGCTGATGCCCGACGTGTGCGTAAACAACTGCCGGATGGTGACTTCGCTTTTGGCCGGTACGGTGGTGTACGTGGAGTCCTTCTCATTGAATGTTGCCAGCACTTTGGGGTTGGCGAAGGCTGGCAAATACTTCGAAATGGGGTCGTCGAGCTGAAACTTGCCTTCGTCATAGAGCAGCATCAGGCCCACGCTGGCCACTGCTTTGGTTTGGGAGGCAATACGCATAATGGCATCGGGGCGTAGTGGGGTTTTGGCCGCCATGTCGTCCACTCCGAAAGCTTTGCGGTAGACTACTTTGCCGTCGCGCATCACCAGCGCAATTGCGCCGGGCACGCGACTGTCGGCCGTGTACTCCTGCAGTAGTTGGTCAATGCGCTGGAAGTTGGCCGGCTTGGGCGCCATCATCGCCTTGCTCGGGCGAGTGGTCTTTTTAGCCGGTGCCGCAACCTGAGCAAAAGTGCCGTAGCTGCTTAGCGCCAACAACAGAATAAGGGAAGTCTTTTTCATAGTACCGTCTAAATCTTCAGTCAACGCTAATCAGATGGGCTGAATCACAACTTCCGCAAATCAGCAACTAAACTTAGCTGCGCACGGTCCGTTGCTCGATGCGCTTCTCGTAGTTCTTACCCTCAAATATGCGCTGCACGAAGATGCCGGGCGTATGAATCTGGTTGGGGTCAAGCGCGCCGGCAGGCACAAGTTCCTCTACTTCGGCCACAGTAATCTTGCCGGCCGTGGCCATCATGGGGTTGAAGTTGCGGGCGGTGCCTTTGTAGATGAGGTTGCCGGCGGTGTCGCCGCGCCAGGCCTTTACGAAGGCATAATCAGCGGTGAGGCCGGTTTCGAGCAAGTACATTTTGCTTTTAAACTCCCGACTTTCCTTGCCTTCGCCTACTTCAGTACCATAGCCGGCAGGCGTATAAAATGCTGGAATACCGGCTCCGCCCGCTCGAATGCGCTCGGCCAGAGTGCCCTGCGGAATTAATTCTACCTCCAGTTCACCTGTTAATAGCTGCCGCTCAAACTCTGCATTCTCACCCACATAGCTCGATATCATCTTGCGCACCTGCTTGGTTTGCAATAAGAGCCCGATACCAAAATCGTCGACGCCAGCGTTGTTGCTGATGCAGGTCAGCTCTTTCACTCCGAGGCGCAGCAACTCCTGAATAGCGTTTTCGGGGATGCCACAGAGGCCAAAGCCGCCGAGCATCAGCGTCATGCCGTCAGTAATGCCGTGCAGGGCCGCCTGGGCGTCGGCTACAACTTTATTTATCATATCGGGTGGGGTAGTTGGGAGCGGAAAGTTAAAAGGATAATGGATTCCGCGGAAGAGGACGGCAAATTAGCCCCCCACCAAATGCTGGCGGGCTGCATCGGCGTCTTTGGCCAATTGTGCCTTCAACTCATCTAGGTTCGCAAATTTTTGCTCATCGCGGAGGCGGGCTATCAACTGAATGGTCAGCGGCTGCTCGTATATGTCATCCGAGAAATCCAGCAGATGTACTTCAATGGTTTGCGCCAAATTGCCCCCTACGGTAGGACGCACGCCAATATTGAGCATGCCCTGCTGCACATCCCCGTCGGCGGTGGTAGCCAGTACGGCGTACACGCCATGAGCCGGCACCAGCTTAGAGGCCTCCTCCAGTTCCAGATTGGCGGTAGGAAAACCGATAGTGCGGCCGAGCTGCTGTCCGCGTACCACTTTGCCAGTCAGTGAGTAAGGATAGCCGAGGTGGCGATTGGCCGTGGCAATGTCGCCGCTAAGCAGAGCGCGACGGATGCGGGTGCTGCTCACCCCAACCGCGTCTACGTCTTCGCGCGGAATCTCTTCTACTTCCAGGCCGTAGCGGTCGGCATGTTTGCTAAGGTATTCAAATCCTCCTTCGCGGTTTTTGCCAAAACGGTGGTCATAGCCTATTACCAGCTTTTTTGTTCCTACCGTGCGTAGGAGCAGCTGCTGAATATATTCCTCGGAAGAAAGCTGCGCGAACTCGCGGGTAAATGGAACAATCAGCAGATAATCGACACCAAACTGTTCAAGGCGCTCAATTCGCTCATCCAAGGTAGAAAGCAGCTGCAAATCAAGCGGCTCCGGGTGAGTAGGTGGTGGGTCGAGCACCAGGCGCGGGTGCGGCCAATAGGTAATGACTACGGCCGGGCCACCGCTTTGCCGGGCCACTTCCAATAGCCGATGAAGGATTTTCTGGTGCCCTACATGTACGCCATCGAAGGTGCCGCTCGTCACGACAGCTTGACCTAGAAACGGGAATTGCGCCGGGTCACGGAAAACTTGCATCTGCTTGGGTGGCTAAATGACGGGAAAACTATTCCTGGGGGGCTTTTTCGTCGGCGGCGGAAGCTGCCGCGGCGGTAGAAGCGTCGTAGTAAGCTAAGCCCTGGCGCACAGGTCGCCGCCGGTTATCGGCTGGCCGCGCTTGCTTGGCTAGGTCAGCTTCTGAGCGGGGTGGGCGCAGGGCTTCAATATCAGCTATAGTAAGTGCATCCGATAATGAGTACTCCCCAATACGAGTGCGAGCGAGCTGGGTAAGATGCGCGCCACAGCCAAGAGCCACTCCAAAATCCCGAGCGAGACTGCGGATGTAGGTGCCTTTAGAGCATACCACCCGAAACTGAATATCAGGCAAGGAAATGCTGGTTAGCTCAAACGCGGTAATAGTAATTTGCTTACTCTTGATTTCGGCAGTATCGCCACGGCGGGCTACTTCGTAGGCTCGCTCGCCATTGATTTTTACGGCTGAGAATAGCGGCGGTGTCTGCTCAATAAGGCCCACGAAAGGCGCAGTAGCTGCTTGCAGGTCGGCCTCGGTGAGGTGGGCATAGGGCAGCTCCGCATCGACGGGCGTTTCCAGATCGAAGCTAGGCGTGGTCTGGCCGAGGCGAAAGGTGCCAGTATATTCTTTCTCCTGCGCCTGAATCGAGTCGATGTCCTTGGTTTTCTTGCCCGTACACAAGATGAGCAAACCAGTTGCTAACGGATCGAGTGTGCCCGCGTGGCCTATCTTTTTGATGCGCAGCATGTTTTTCACCTTGCGCACCACGTCAAACGACGTCCAGGTAAGCGGCTTGTCCAGTAACAAAACCTCGCCGGCCTCAAAGTCAAATTCCTTCTGCTTCATATCAATTGCAGATCAATACCCAACCCTATCATTAGCAGAATAATAACGCCGATGCCGATGCGATATATGCCAAAGGACCGGAAGCCAAAGCGCGACACAAAGTTTACAAACGAATTAACCGCCAACAGCGCCACCACAAACGCTACCACATTACCAAACGCCAGCACTTGCAAATCGCCGGGCTGTAGCGGCGTGATTTTGTAGGCTTTATAGAGTTGATACGCAGTAATAACAAACATGGTGGGCACCGCCAATAGAAACGAAAAGTCGGCGGCGGAGCGGCGGTCGAAGCCCTGGCTAAGACCACCTACGATGGTGGCCGCCGAGCGCGACACGCCCGGAATCAGGGCGATGCACTGAAACAAACCGATTTTGAACGCCTGCTTGATGTTGGGTGTGGTCACTTGCTTGCGCTCCCCATCAAACCACTTATCAACGAACAGTAGAATAATGCCCCCCAGGACCAAGGAAATGGCTACCACCGTCACGCTTTTCAATAATTCGGTGATTACGTCTTTCAACACGAAGCCCAGAATTCCAAACGGAATAAAGGCAACGGCCAGCTTTAGGTAAAAATCAAAGCTCTGCAAAAAGCGGCGCCAGTACAGCGCAACTACCGACAAAATAGCCCCAAACTGAATAGAGGTAATGTAAACTTCCGTAAACGGAGCTTGCCCGATTCCGAGCAGATTGGCCACAATAATCATGTGGCCGGTGCTGGATACCGGTAAAAACTCCGTCAGACCCTCCACAATTGCGAGGATCAGCGCATGCCAATAATTCATCTATTAACGCTTGTAAGTAGGGCGTGCTGCCGGGGTAGGGGCAACCACTGGTGGCGAGACGCTGGCAGTTGAGGCTGCCTCCACTGAAATAGTCTCGGCGGGGGTTGAACTTTGCCCCCCAGGCTTAGCCATAATGGCAAAAAACTCAATAATGAACCCAACAACCAATAAAATGGGACCAAGTGTGATGCCCAGAAACCCAAGGCCGTAGTCCGCAGTGTCGAGGGTCATGGTGATAAACCCTGCCACCAACATGGCCAAGCCTATAAACATGAGCCGATAATTGCGTGGCCCGAAAGCGAAATGGGAAGTGGGGCGTTGTTCCATGGAATCCAAATGGGGTTTCAAGCTATGTATTCGGCACAGCTTGATAGAGGTGAGTTAATGTTAATATAAATCGTCGAGCGACATGCCTAGGTACTTCCGCACGGCGCGGTAGGAGCTGAAAAAGCCAATGACGCAGCCTAGCACGACCATCAGTACCAGCAAAGCGCCAATTAACCGCTCATCGAGCAAAAGCCGAAGCTCATCTACCTGCAAGTAAGCGTATTGCTGCAAAGCCAGGAGAATAAGGGCCGCCAAGGTTCCGCTAACAAAGCCTTGCCAGGTAGCACGTCGCAAAAACGGGCGTTGAATAAAGAAGGAAGTAGCCCCAACCAGCTGCATACTCCGAATCAGGAAACGCTGGGAGAATAGAGCCAACTTGATGGTATTGTTAATGAGTATCGTCACGACGAGCGTAAGTACCACGGCAAAGCCAAGCAGCACTAGGCTGAGCTTGCGTACATTCTGGTTGATGCTGGTAATCAGGCTTTGTACGTATTGCACTTCATGCACGCCACTTTCAGCGCGTAGCTCCTGCTCTATTTTGCGCAGGTTGAGCGAGTCAGTGTACTCAGAATTGATGCGCAGAATATACGCGTCGCGCAATGGATTATCGCCCAGAAACTGCTGGAAATCTTCGCCGGTTTGCTCGATGAACTGCCGGGCTCCTTCTTCTTTTGATAAGAATCGCACTTGGGGCTGCCGGTCGCGGAAGGCAATATAGGGCTTACTCGAAAAGGCTTGCTGCAAGCGTAGGAGCTGGGCTTCGGGCAGGTCGCGGTCTAGATAGACCTGCATTTCCAGGTTCTCTTTTACTAAGTTGGAAAGCTTGTGGGCGTGAACCAGCAGCAGCCCAAAAAGCCCAATAACCAGCAACGCCAGCGTGATACTAAACACGACCATCGTGTGCGGGTAATTACCCAGCTTTTTCTTACGAGTGGACGAACGGGGAGGTGATGCCATGCCGCAAAGGTAGGATTAGCAATTAGCAATGAACGCAATTACCAGATTTGAATTAGAAAAAAGCCCCCCAGCACCGTCAAAACGCAATTCTGGCCTCCCCACAAACACAGCATAGTGGTCGACTACATAATGGTGCGAGGATCATCGTCTACGATGAGGGCTTCGCGGGCTTTGCGAGCGGCTTCGTCGCGGCGACGAACGCGCTTACGTGCAAAAAGCTCTTGCAACGAATCGAACTGCTCCGTATGCAGCAAGCTGACGGCCGCGCGCGGCTGATTGATGGTTTCTAGGTCGCGGGGCGTGGTCTGGTAGCGTAAGCGCGCCCGAAAACGGCCATCGGGCTGGAGGTAGTATTCCAGACTCAGGTCGCCGAGCAGGGACGTTTGGGCTGTCTGGTCGATGTCGGAACCGGGAACGGTGCCCAGGTTGGTGGAATTGGTAAAGCCGCCTTCGCGGGTCACACGCAGGCGGCCATTCATGAAGCTGTAGCTCAGACGCACCTGCAACGCTTGAAGCTGCTCCTGGGAAAGGCCGTTGAGGTTGAAGTCAATTTCCAGGTTTTGGTCGATCTGGGAAGTAAGCAGACCTAGCTGCGTAGAGAGAACCTGCCCCAGGCTATTGCCGACTGTGTTATTGCTGCCACTCAACGAAAGCTGAGCGAAAGAGCCAAGAGGTGAAAGTTGTTTAAAGACCAATAAACTGAAAACCTGGCGATTGAGCTCTTGCTCGTCGTTGCGAAGAGAGTTAGTAAACGCGGCTAACTCACTTTCTAAAGCTGAAGGGGCGTCATTAAATTCCAATCCTAGTTGAATGGCCGGCAACAACAACGGACCCGTCAGATTCATCACGGCCGTAACGGGAACTACTGCGCCTCCGCTTGCAGTAACTGTGCCTAGTACCGGCGCCAAAGAGGTGCGCTGCGTGTAAGCGGCCGTTACGTTCATCTGACCATCCAGCGGGTTGCCATTCCAAGAAATGGTGCCGCCGGGCCGCACCACAAATTCCTTGTTAATCAGGCCCTGCAAGGTGAAATTATAAGCCCCCCGCACGATTTCGATCTGACCGTACATATTGAATTCGCCGCGTGTATCCACGTTTAGGCGCAACTGCCCCACAGCCGTACCACGAATTACGTCGCCGGTGCTTTCGTCGAGAATAATCTCCACGTAAGCATCCTCAGTCACCGTGAGGTTGAAGTTGAGTTGCAAGCCCGACAAATCAACCCGGCCGGCAGCGGACGCTACGATGGGCACGGTGGAGGTTGTATCGGTGGGCAGGTTGCGATTTACAAACTTGATATAGCTGGCCTGTTCGGCTTTGGCTGCATTATCCAGGGGAAGTGAAACCCGGGTGCCCGCCTCGCTACGCGCCGTCACGTTCACGGTTAGGTTATCGACTGGGCCAAACACACGCGCCTCGCCTGTGCCGTAGGCCCGGCCGAAGTAGAGCTCGTTTTCCTTGCGCGTAGTATTAAGCAGCTGGAGCTTGCGGAAATCGGCGCTCAGATTAAGCACCATATTCTGAAAGCCCTGATGTCGGATTTCCCCGTCGAGCGTGCCTGTATTGCCGAACACGTCGCGCAGCGTTACCTCCCGGAAAACGATACGATCTTCGCGGAAGGAAATACGGTCGGTGAAGCGGTAGGTGGTGCCCAGGTAAATAAACTTGAAACGACCATTGCTCACATCCACGTCGCCCACAAGGTTGGGGCCGGCCAGCGGACCAGTCAGCCGCAGCCGACCCACGGCCGTGCCGCGCATATTGTCGAAGAGTGTGCCTAGCAGGGGTTCCGCTATTTTCACCGGCGCACTGTCGAGCACGGCGGTAAGGTCGAGCTGGCGTATAGGCTCGCGCGGCGCTACGGTGCCGGTCACCGTGAGCACGCGCTGCTGGCTGTTCATCACATCCAGGTTCACACCCAGCTTACTGGTGGTGTTATCCCAGTCGCTGCTGCCCGTAACGTTACCGATCAGGATATCATCAAAGCGAAGCGAATCGACGACCAGCGAGCTGTTCACAACCAGGGCGCCAAAAACGCCGCTCACGGTTCCCTGCGCATTGGCCACGCCCGTAATATTCTGTTTGGTCAGTGAGCTTAGCGTAGCCAGCTCCAGGTTCTGAACGGCAAGCTGTAGCGTTTTGGCCGGATCGGTGGAAATGAAGCCTTGAGCACTTACCTGTTGAGCACCATTCGATAGAGTCAGGCTGCGGATATCAATCTCTTTGCCGGCGTTAGAAATAAGAACTACGTTTTCAGGCGCCAGCGTCCAGTCTTTTCCCAAAAGGTTGAGGCCCGACTGCCGAAATACCACTTGCACGGCCTGCGGCAAAAAAGCTACTGAGCCATTAATAGCACCCCGGTTGGTGGTGCCGGTTTGGGCGAGCGAGGTCGAAAAATTGATTTTGTCCTGATCCCAAACCCCTTCCACGTAGAAGTTTTCTGTCTGATTCAGAAGGGGAAGCTTTTGCTTTTCGGAAGTGATGTTAGCTTGTGCGAGTATTTCGGGCTGATAGGGCAACTTGGAGGTGAGCAACTCCATCGACGTATTCACGGCCCGAATGCTATCGTAGCGCAAGCTGTCAAATTGCCCGGCCAGAGTGAAAATAGAAGTAGGGCCATTGCGGAAAGAACCCTCCACCCGCGAGTAGTCGGATATCTCCAGCTTGGGCACGAATAGCTGAATCACCGGATTAGCGTGCTTCAGATGAAGATCTAAGTCAATAGCATACTCAGAAATTGCCCCCTGGCGCTTGCGGCGGTAGTAGTTGGCGGTCGTAGTCTCGTTGCTTTCGAAGTTGAGCTGATATTCCTTGATGAGCGTCTGCACATCACGGGCTACAGTAGTGAAGTCGAAGTCGCCGTTGGCCGTAAGGTTGAGTACTTCGGAGCGCACAGCCACGCTGCGCTGCCCGTTCTGGCGCTGGCTTACAATATCGAGAGTGTCGATGGCCACGTTGCGGCCGGCGTAGCCCACCTTGGTTTCGCGCAGAATAATGCGGCCAATCAGATCGTCAAGCTTCAATCCCTGAAACCGCAGATCGGCTTTGGTGGCAACGGTAACGGCCTGATCGGTGAGGCCAAGGGCCCGCAAATCGGCGCGACGCACCTGCGCCCGCAAATCGAAAGCCTGCCGCGCCTTGTTCAGGTCTACGCGGCCGTCGGCGGATATCTGCAGGGCGGGGTCATTAATGGCCAGCTTGCCCTCAAAGGTTTCGCGGCTGAACTGGCCGTTGGTGGTGATGTTGCGCAGGCGGTAGCCTTTCAGCCAAATGCTTTGCACGGTGGCATTGGCCCGCAGGCGGGCACCTTCGGGCGTAAAGCCTACGCCTTCCACACGCCCGCTGAAGGCAATGTCGCGCACGGTGCTTTGGTCGCCCAGAAACTTGCCCAGCTGGAAGCCAGTGGTTTTTACCTGGCCTTCATAATTAGAATAGCGCGGATCGGTTTTGAACTTGATATTAACGTCCGAAACCACATCACCCAAAGCAGTATTGAAGGATCCATTGGCGACGAAGTCGTTATAGAAGCCCAGAAATTGCCCTTTGAGCTTCACCGTACCCAAGCGCTGCACATAAGCCCAACCCTTGGCCGGCACGAATTTGCGAATGTCGCGCCCATCAATCACGGAGGGCTGCAAGCGCATTTCCACGAAGCTTTCCTTCAGATTTGGCAGCCCTTCCACGTTTATGTTGCCTACTACGTGCGTGTTTTGCCCGTAGCGCACGTCGAGGTTGCGGGTGGTAAAATTGGTGACGTAGCCTTTGGCCTCACCTGAAAGCAGCACCGTTTCGTTCAGGTCGCGGAGCTGGGGGGCAAAATGAGCGATATCGTCGGAGAAAAGCCGCGTGGGCCCTAGCCGCGCCGTGACGCGCACCGAATCGTTGAAGTGCGTGAAGTTGAGAAAGCGCTTATAGTCAAAGCGAACGTAGTCCTTGAGGTAGCTGCGGCCCACGCGCAGGTCGGTATTGGCAAACTCCCAATAGGTGGGCGCAAACGTCATGTCGGTGTCCCAGTGCTGCACGCGGGTTTTCGAAGGCGTTTCTACGGCGCGCATATCCCGAATGCGGGTGATGATAGTGTCGCCGTGCATTTTGATGCCCGAGAAATCAGCATAGATGCTGTCGACTTGCATGTGTGCGTAGTCGATGCCGTATTTGACGCGCGGCTGGTTTTGCCTCTCTAACACGAAGCGGCCATTGCGCAGCCCCACGCTTTGAATCTGAAAATCGAAGGGCTTTTTAACTTTGGTGGTGTCGGTGGGGCCGAGCAGGCAGCGCACAGCAGACACAAACTGACTTAAATTGGTAGAATCAGGGGCATCGGCGTACGTGACGAGAGCAAAGCGCGGCTCATTCAGCACCAGCTGACCTACATGCAGATGGCGCGGATTCAACAGCGAAAACAGCTGAATATCCGCCTCCGCCTGCCCGATGTGAAACAGCTCGCCGCCGCGCCGGTCCTGCACCTGCACATTCTGGAGCAGCACCCGCGAAAACGGCCGGATATCCACCCGTCCAATACTCACGCGCTGGCCCAGCTTATCCGACAAATAAGTGGCTGCCCGCTGCGCCACTCTCGTCTGTACGCTCGGTATCCGCAGCGCTACCAACACCGTGCCCACCGCCAGCACCACAAGCAGGAGCAGCCCCAGCAGGATTTTGAGCAGAACGGAGATAAAACGGGGCACGGGAAGAGGATGAGCAGAAAGGAATGTAACGACGAAGATGCTGCTTTTCGCCTAATCGTTGGCTGACGTTGCCATAAGTACGAATCAGGGACTTAAACGTGGCCTCAAGATTTCATCATTTCCTTAGAGAGTCGATTAAACCTGTTTAGTTTAATCAATAGCTGAGTTTTTTGATTTTAAAGTAGAAAACATACATAGCAGATTCCTCAAAAAGCCCTCCGATAAGCCTAATTGGTGCTTTTAATATATTATTTAAATAAGACTATAAATTACGCATCCATAAAGAATCCCCCTACGTTAGAAACCATATAACTTAAATTTTTATTGTTTAAATCCTAAAAAATTAGATGAATGAAAAAAACTGTATACTTCAAGAAGCTTGGTATGTGTTTGCTGCTATTGGCTTCTCTGACTAGTTGTGAGGATATTCTGGAGCAGTACTTTCCTAAACCCACTCCACCACCTTCTTTTCCTAATCTAGGCTTAGACATTCCGTTTTATACCTTGTCTGGTGGTACCAAATTAGACGCGTACTCTACTAAGGCTCCGGCCGTTCGCACGGCTTCGGTCGACATCACAGGTTTGCAGGGTGGTGAACGCATCTTGGCTATCGACTTCCGCCCCGCCTCGGGGCAGCTCTATGGAGTAAGCAGCGCCAATCGCATTTATATAATTAACCATCTGACGGGCAGGGCCCATGCCGTTGGTTCGGGTGCTTTTATGCCTGCATTAGAGGGCAGCCTAGTGGGCTTTGACTTCAATCCCACGGTTGACCGCATCCGCATCGTGACCAGCACGGGGCAGAACCTGCGGCTGAATCCGGAGACTGGGGCCGGAACTATCGTTGACGGAACCATCAACGGTGCTGCCGGAGCCATAATCACGGCTTCTGCCTATACCAACAACGTAGCTGGTGCCAGCGCCACCGTGCTCTACGACCTCGACCCAGCCACCGATAAGCTCTACCGCCAGGATCCGCCCAACAATGGTATGCTGGCGGTCGTGGGCGACCTCAAGCTCGGCATCAGCGGCGACGGCGGCTTCGATATTGACGCCAAAAGTGGTACCGCTTTGGGCTTATTTGATGTAGCCGGCAAACCAACCTTATTTACGGTTAACCTGAATACGGGCGATACCCAACCGCTTGCTCAATACAGTCAGAGCCTAGGGTACTCGGGAGTGGCTATTCCAACTCAACCGGTAGCCTATGCTGTACTGGCAAATTATAGGAACACAAATCCCATTAAATTCAACGATTTAGTAATTTTTAATCCTACCAATCCCACTGCTCGCGTCAGTAAGCCTATTACAGGACTACTCACCAATGAGTTTATTCAAGGGATAGACTTTCGTCCGGCGAATGGACAGATTTATGCAATTACAACTAATTACCGGCTTGTTACGATCAACGCAGCTACAGCTGCGGCTACGTTTGTTGGCTCCTTAGATGTGGTGTTTGCTGATTTCTTTCTTGGCTTTGATTTTAATCCTGTAACAGACGAGATCCGCATTGTGGAGGGTTACACTAACGCTAACCTGCGTGTAAATCCACTTGACGCAACTGTTACAAGGGATAGAGGTCTCAATCCGAATTTCAATGGTTTCAGGCCATTTGTCGGTGCGGTAGCCTACGATAACAACTTTGTGGGTGCGACAACTACTAATTTGTATGTCATCGACGCTAACAGCCTTTATCTGCAGAATCCCCCTAATGCGGGCACGTTGGTAGAAATCGGACCCTTGGGTATGCGAGCTGGCAGAACTGATTTCGACATTGGTAGCACCAGTAATAGTGCCTACGCTATTATGAATAGGAGTGGTAGCAGCAACATTACGACCGGGCTCTACACCATTAATCTATCGACGGGCAGGGCTACATTAGTAAGCGATGTTAGCTTATTTGTTCCTAACTCTGATAGAGATATTAGTGGCTTCACGATGGGTTTAGGCTTTTGAACCTAACCATCCTTATCGTTGAACTCTGACACAAAAAGCCTTGGCCTGTAAGCCAAGGCTTTTTAAGTTTCTCAATCAATTGTCGAGTCAGGAAACGCAGCCTCAAGCGTCGACAGCAGGGCAGAAATTTAGGTATTTAAACGACCTTTGGGTTATAAATCTGTGGCGGTTGGTTAACGAAATGCTAACTGCTGTTTACTCTCTTTTGACGCCAGTAGTACTAAGGCACATTGGCTTGCATCCTATGAATCCGTATCCAATCATTCTGGCCATCGAATCATCCTGCGACGACACCTCGGCCGCTGTGCTAGCTGGGGGCAAATTCGCTCCAATGTAGTGGCCACGCAGCGTGTACACGAACAATACGGCGGCGTGGTGCCGGAGTTAGCTTCGCGGGCTCACCAACAGCACCTGATTCCGGTGGTGCAGGAGGCACTGCGCCAAGCTGGCGTAACCAAAGCTGAGCTTGATGCAGTGGCTTTTACTCAAGGGCCGGGGCTGCTGGGCTCGTTGCTGGTCGGCAGCATGTTCGCCAAAACCTTTGCGCTGGCGCTGGGTAAGCCGCTACTGGCTGTCAATCACATGCGGGCACACATTCTGGCGCATTTTATTAATGAGCCGCGCCCTACGTTTCCCTTTCTCTGCCTGACGGTGAGTGGCGGCCACACGCAACTGGTGGTCGTAAAAAGCCCCCAGACATGCAGGTAATCGGCCAGACCATCGACGATGCGGCCGGCGAAGCTTTCGACAAAACCGGCAAGCTGCTTGGCCTGCCGTATCCGGCCGGTCCGCACCTGGATAAGCTGGCCAGCACCGGCAACCCCACCCGCTTCCCGTTTCCGGTGGGTGCCATGCCCGGCTACGATTTCTCGTTTAGCGGCCTCAAGACGGCTGTGATGTATTTTCTTCGTCAGCAATCGGCCAAGAACCCGGACTTCATTCAGGAGAATTTGCCAGACCTCTGCGCCAGCATCCAGTACACTATTATTCAGACCCTGCTGCGCCAGCTTCAGCGCGCCGCCGCCGACTTAGGCCTGACGCAGATTGCGCTGGCTGGTGGCGTGGCCGCTAATTCCGGTCTGCGCGCCGCTTTGCAGGAATTAGCTTTAGAAAAAGGCTGGGCCGTATTCATTCCCGAGTTTCAGTACTGCACGGATAATGCTGCTATGGTCGCCATGACAGCGCATTTTCAGTTCGAGGCCGGCGATTTTGCCCCCCAGCTCGTCAGCCCTGACCCACGGTTGAAGTTGGGATAGGAGGGGTGATGACAAAAAACAAAAAGGCAGTCATGCCGAGGCGGAACCGAAGCATCTCACGTGTTTAGTAAGATTAGTAATCCAGCATTAGCACGCGAGATGCTTCGGCTCCGCCTCGGCATGACCGCCTTTATTGCCATTATCCGTTAGCGTTTCATGAAAAGCCCCTTCCACCCCGGCGACGTCAAAACCTATTCCTTCGTCGTGACAGCAGCTGACTTTGCGACGATGGAAGGCCATACGGTGCATGAGGTGCTGAGCACGTTTGCCTTGGGGCGCGGGATGGAGTGGGCAGGGCGGCTGTTTGTACTGGAAATGCTGGAAGCAGGGGAGGAGGGCATCGGGACGATGCTGCAAGTGGAGCACCACGCTCCAGCCTTCGCGGGCGAAACCGTGGAATTTCGCGCTACTTTTGCCGCCCTGGAAAATCGCGAGCTGACTTGCGCCGTAGAAGTACGGGTGGGCGAGCGGCTGGTAGCTACCGGCCGCACCGGACAGCGCATTGTGAGTCGTGAAAAACTAGCGGCTCGGTTTGCCGCCTTGCGCGCCGGTTCCCCAACATCTGCTTAATCAGCGCCTCAGCGCGCTTTCTGTTATTATGGCCAAAGAAAAAGACGCACCACGCAAAGTCAATATTGTTAATCGCCGGGCCAGTCACGAGTATTCTTTTCTGACGAAGTACGACGCGGGCATGATGCTGCAAGGCACCGAAATAAAAAGCATCCGCGACGGCAACGTGAACATGCAGGACGGGTTCTGCATCTTCCACCCCGACGGTAGCCTGTGGGTGCACAATCTTTCCATCTCCAAGTACACCGAAGGCACTTACAACAACCACGAGCCCACCCGCGAGCGGAAATTACTGCTCACCAAGCGCGAGCTGCGTCAGCTTTCCGACAAAAGCCAGGAGCAGGGCCTCACCATTGTTCCCATCCGCTTGTTTGTGAGCGACCGGGGCTTTGCGAAGCTCGAAATTGCGTTGGCCAAAGGCAAAAAGCTCTACGACAAGCGCGAAGACATCAAGGCCAAGGATCAGAAGCGCGAAATGGACCGGGCGCGCGATTATTAGGTGAAGTGGTGAAATTGCGAAATTGTGGAGGATGGCTTGGTGGCTTCAATTGAAAGGCGGAGCTTCGCAGCGTGAATAGGTAAGCAAGTCAGAGTGAAAGCTGTTCGTATTCCACAAACTCACAACTTCAAAATTTCACCATTTTGGAATACGGAATTTGCCCCCTGAGCGTGGTACCGGTGCGGGCCGAGCCTACTGATCGGGCCGAAATTGTCACCCAGCTCATTTTCGGCGAGTGCTATACCATCGTGCTCACGCAGGGCAATTGGTGCCAGGTCCGCATTGCGGCCGATCAATACGTGGGCTGGATGGATGTGAAGCAACACCAACCCGTAACCAGCACCTACTTCACCGAATGGGGCGCACATGCTCACCCTCGCAGCCTCGACGTGGTGCAGATGGTAAGCGATGCGGACACGCGCCAGCCTATTTCGCTGGGTGCCCGCCTGCCTTTTTTCGATGGCATGACCTTGCGCCTGGGCGAGCGGCAGCTGTTTTATAACGGCGCCGCAACCAATCCTACGTCCAATGGTGACCCTGGCCGCAAGGCCGCACTGCTTCAGAAAATGGGCCAGGCCTTTCTGAAGGCACCATATCTGTGGGGGGCAAAACGCTGTTTGGCGTCGATTGCTCGGGGCTTATGCAGCAGCTTTATGGCTTGGTTGATATTCAGCTGCCCCGCGATGCCCGCCAGCAGATTGACCATGGCCGCACTGTGCATTTCGTTTCGCAGACCCAGCCCGGTGATCTGGCCTTTTTTGATAACGCCGAAGGCAACATTGTACACGTAGGCATGCTGCTGGAAGACCAGCAAATTCTGCACGCCAGCGGCGAGGTCCGCATCGACCCGCTCGACCACAACGGCATTTACAACCGACAGCGCCAGAAATATTCGCACAAGCTGCGCCTGATCAAGCGGTTGCTGCCCGATTAAAGTATCGCCGGGCCATACGACCAAAAAAGCCCCCCACAGCCCTGAGCTAAAGGAAACTTAACCCGGCGGCTGTTGTTAATGCGCTAAGAATCACCTAGCTTTCGCTAACCCGATTCTCCCTGAGCGTATGGATCAAAAAGTGCTTGTCTTGAACGGTGACTACACCGCGATTACGCTTTGCAGCGTGCAGAAGGCTTTTGTGCTGCTTTTTTTGGACAAGGCTGAGATGATTGCCAGGTCAGACGGAACATTGCGCTCCATCAGCCAGGCTTTCCCCAAGCCCAGCATTATCCGCCTGCAGCGCTATGTGCGCGTGCCCTACAAAGGCATTGCCCTGAGTCGGCACAACATTATGAAGCGCGACCATTTCGAGTGTCAGTACTGCGGATCAACTAAAAACCTGACCCTGGACCACGTGCTGCCCCGCTCCCGCGGCGGCGAATCGTCGTGGACCAATCTGCTGACGGCCTGCGCCCGCTGCAACCACGCCAAAGGCCACCGCACACCGCACGAAGCAGGCCTCACGGTACGACAGCAGCCCAAGAAGCCAACGCTAGCCGGCTTCCTGAAGCTCTCGGCCGGCACCATAGATCAGAACTGGCACGATTACCTGAATTGAGCTACAACTGGGGCGGTAAACCAAGGTTTGCCGCCCCAGTTTTTTCTACTAACCCAAGGAATTACTGCTCGGCTTTAAACTAACCATCGCTGGTTGAGGTTAGAGGCATACCTTTGCCCCCCGTTCCACCCAACCAGCGTTCATGTCAGTTCCCAAGTTTGCGGCTTCCCGCTCTTTTCACACCGAGCTAAAGGCTCGGATCAACGCCTACTTCGAGGAAGCGGGCAAACCGCAAACCGGCAACTCCGGGCTTTTCGTCAAAGCGCTTATTCTGACGACGGCCTTTGTGCTGGTGTATCTGCACCTAGTGTTTTTCACGCCAAGCGCCTTACTCGGTATTCTGGAGTGCATTCTGCTCGGCCTTATCGGCGCAGCCATCGGCTTCAACGTCATGCACGACGGCGCCCATGGTAGCTTCAGCAAGTCGAAGTGGCTCAACCAGTTTGCCGCTTTTACCCTGAACGTGTTGGGGGCAATTCTTTCATGTGGAACATGAAGCACAACCTCATCCACCACATGTACACCAACGTGGACGGCGTGGACGACGACCTCGACGTGCAGCCCTGGATGCGCATGAGCAGCACTCAGCCGCGCCGCAAGCTGCACCGTTTTCAGCACCTCTATTTCTGGTTTCTCTACGCCCTGCTTTACATCGCCTGGATCTTCTTCATGGATTACCAGAAGTATTTCAAAGGCAAAATCGGGGGTATGCCCATCAAGAAAATGACGGCCACCGACCAGTCAGTTTTCTGGGGCTTCAAGGTAATTCATCTCTTATTATTCGTGGCCCTGCCCATTTACACGGCCGGTTTCGTAGCCTGGCTGGTAGGGTTTGTGGTGTTTGCAGCCATAGCTGGCTTCACGCTTAGCTTGGTGTTCCAGTTGGCGCATACCGTAGAACACGCCGCCTTCCCCATGCCCGACGAAATCACGAATAAGCTGGAAGACGAGTGGGCCATTCACCAGATCAAAACCACCGCCAACTTCGCTACTCACAATAAAGTCATTAGCTGGCTCGTGGGCGGCCTGAACTTCCAGGTAGAGCACCACTTGTTCCCGAAGATTTCGCACGTGCACTATCCCGCCATCAGCAAGATCATCAAGCAGATGTGCGAAGAGTTCGACATTACCTACAACGAGTATCCGAAGATGCGCTACGCCGTAGTCTCTCACGTATCTTATCTGCGGGAGTTAGGCCGCAAGTAGGTTATTCAATGCACAAAAAAGCCCCCAGAAATGTTTCTGGGGGCTTTTTTGTTGGTATTTAACCTCTGTCAGCAAATTAGCCCGATAAATAAGATGGGCAGCTGTGGTGGGGCAAGCCGATTATCTGGTCACCAACGTCGCTCATTTTCGGGCGCTGCTGCAAGTGAAGTTTCCCAGCATCCGGCTGCTCACGGCGCGTGAGTTTCTGGCAGAGTTGAAGAATTAGTCTGCCTGCTTCATTAGCTCTATTCGTCGTCTGATTATCGGTAGAATAGCTTCTTTAAACTCGGTTAAGGCAGGGCTTGCCTCTTTCCACTCCACTTGACGCAGGACTGAGTCCGACTGTAACGCGTTAATGCTTTCAATTCGGAGGTCACAGTTGGGACCGATCAATCCTTCCGGTGACACCACTGGCTCGCCACAGTTATATAAAGCCAAACTGTAAAAAACCTGATTGTTTGAATGAAAAATTACGAATGATTTCCTGTTTCGGTGCCCAATTGCGTGAGTGCTGTCAACCCATGTACCTGCAAGCCGAACCTCTCCTAGCGCTGCTCTTTTAGCAAGTAGAAACTGCCACAGTTGATTTCTGGTTTGCAGGGTGCCATCCTGAATCAAGCTGATGATAGCCTTTTCCGTTAAAGCTTTGCTGCTGGCTTTAATTCTGTGATAACTACCAAATTGCTCCTGGTAGAAGCCGCAGCCGCTTAGAAGCATAAGAAATGATAGCACCGTTCCTTTGTATAGAGTCGGGTGCAACAGATGTGATATCAAGTAGATACTACGAAAAAACAATCTGTTGCCACAAATATCCTGCTGTAAAACCTGTATCTTTGCCGCCCCGTCAGGGTGGCGGGTCTGGAGCCTCAGCTTCAGGGAGTTACTCATAACGCGTTCCGGTAGGTGGCCCTGAGCCGGACGTGTAGATAAGGGCCAAACAGTAACTATGGCAGAAGTAGCAGATAACTTCGACTGGGACAACGTCGGAGCGACCGGCTTTGGTGGCAATTATAGCCCCGAGCAGCGCGCCGAGATGGAGAAAATGTACGGCGACACGCTGACCACCGTCCAGGAGGAAGAAGTAGTGAAAGGCACCGTAGTCGGCATCACCGACCGCGACGTGATCCTGAACATTGGCTTCAAATCCGACGGCCTCGTGCCCCTGTCCGAATTCCGCGACCTGGTTGACCTGAAAATCGGTGACCAGGTAGAGGTATTCATCGAAGACCAGGAAGATTTGAACGGCCAGCTGATCCTTTCGCGCAAGAAGGCGAAGATCAAGCAGGCTTGGAAGTCGATTTACGACGCTCTGGAGTTCGATAACATCCTGGAAGGCGTAGTAAAGCGTCGGACCAAAGGTGGTCTGATCATGGAGCTGGACGGCGTAGAAGCTTTCCTGCCCGGCTCGCAGATTGACGTGAAGCCCATTCGCGACTTCGACATTTATGTTGGTCGCCGCATGGAAGTGAAAGTGGTAAAAATCAACGCCGCTTTCGACAACGTAGTTGTTTCGCACAAAGTCCTGATTGAGAAGGACCTGGAGAAGCAGCGCGAAGCCATCCTGAACAACCTTGAAAAAGGTCAGATTCTGGAAGGTGTTATCAAGAACATGACAAACTTCGGTGTGTTCATCGACCTCGGCGGTGTCGACGGTCTGTTGCACATCACCGATATCTCGTGGGGCCGCATCGCTCATCCGAGCGAAGTATTGCAGCTTGACCAGAAACTTAACGTGGTTGTTCTTGACTTCGACGAAGCCAAGAAGCGTATCTCGTTGGGCCTGAAGCAGCTGACTCCTCACCCATGGGATTCACTGCCCGCCGATATGGGCGTAGGCTCGAAAGTAAAAGGCCGTATCGTGAACGTAGCCGACTATGGCGCATTCATGGAAATCGTGCCTGGCGTAGAAGGCCTAATCCACGTTTCGGAAATGAGCTGGAGCCAGCACCTGCGCAATCCGCAGGATTTCATCAAGCAGGGCGACGTAGTTGAAGCGCAAATTCTGACGCTGGACCGCGAAGACCGCAAGATGAGCTTGGGTATCAAGCAATTGAGCGAAGACCCGTGGACTCGTGGCGACTTCGGCGGCAAGTACGCCGTAGGTACCAAGCACAACGGCCTAGTGCGCAACCTGACCAACTTCGGCCTGTTCGTAGAGTTGGAAGAAGGTGTAGACGGCCTAGTACACGTGTCTGACCTGTCGTGGACCAAGAAGATCAAGCACCCATCCGAAGTGGTGAAGGTGGGCGACCGTCTGGACGTGTTGGTGTTGGAGCTTGACGTAGCTAACCGTCGTTTGGCCCTTGGCCACAAGCAATTGGAGGAAAACCCTTGGGATACGTTCCAGACTGTATTTACTCCTGGCTCGGTGCACAAAGCCACTATTACGGAGAAAAACGACCGTGGTGCGGTACTCGAGTTGCCTTACGGCATCGAAGGTTTCGCTTACCCCAAGTCATTGGTGAAGGAAGATGGTTCGAACGCCGAAAACGGCGAAGCGCTAGACTTCCGTGTGGTTGAATTCTCGAAGGATGATCGTCGTATCGTGTTGTCGCACACTGCCGTGTTCAATCAGGCGCAGCAGGAAGAAGACACTCGTGCTTCGAAGTTTGCTAAGAAGAAGCCAGCCGCTGGTGCTGCTGCAGCCCAAGGCGAAGGCAAGCTGAGCGACCTTAAGAAGCCGGCAACGGCTGACAAGTCGACCCTCGGTGACCTGGATGCTCTGTCGGCTCTGCGCGACAAGATGATGGGCAACGAGCGTGACGCTGGTGTGCAGAAGCTGGAAGCGAAGGCTCCTAAGGCTGCTAAAGCCGAAGAAGCACCTGCCGCTGAAGCTGACACTACTGAAGAGACTCCGGCCGCTGAAGGTGGAATCCTGGCTGCCGTAACTGGTGCTGCCTCCGCTGCCTTCGATAAGGTATCGGAAGTAGCTGGCGACGTAGTAGACACCGTAGCTGATTCAGCTGCTTTCGCGAAAGCGAAAGAAGTAGCTGGCGATGTGGTTGAAAAAGCCAAAGATCTGCTGCCCGGCAACGAAGATGCTGACAAGAAGGACGGAGAGAAAGCATAGTTTTCTTAGTTTTTGAGTAATAAAAAGGCCCTGACAGTTGTCAGGGCCTTTTTTGTGAGCTTTAAGCACGAGTGATTTCAAACTACTTCGCACGTAGCCAATAGCTTAGGACGCTAATGGTTGAAAAAAGCCCCCCAGGTTTGGCGAAGGTCAGATAATGGCGTAAGTTTGCACCCTCCTAACCCGGTGACGTGACCGAGTGGCTAGGTAGAGGTCTGCAAAACCTCCTACGGCGGTTCGAATCCGCCCGTCACCTCTTTCCTGTTCCTGTTTTCTTTTGCTTAGTACCCCGGTTGATTAGCCCCAACCGGGGTTTTTTGCTTTTAAACCCTGCTGTAAGGGTCAATGAAGACTCTTGTAGCAATCTTTTTTCAACAATACATACAATCAAGTTCAAAGTGTAGGTCATTTCAAGTCAATATATTGACTATAAGCTCGTCTGGGCAACTTTACACTGGCTGATCCTTGGGTTTACAATCGCATTATCCCTACATTTCATTTGTGCGTACAACCGCTAGCTTACTTTTTTCCGCCCCAACTTCTTATGAAAATTATTGACCTCCGCACTATGCGCGGCCCGAGCTACTGGTCTGTCAAGCACCTAAAGCTCATTGTGATGAAAGTAGACTTGGAGGACCTGGCGGGCAAATGGTCCAATGCTATTCCAGGGTTAGCAAGTCGTCTCACAAAGCTGCTACCCGGAGTAGGGCAGCCGTGCCCCACTCCCGATTCATCAAAACAAAAACTTAAGTACCCGCCTCTAACACTGGAGCAGCTTACCGACGGTGAGCCAATGTGCCATGTGATTCAGCACGTAGCATTAGAGTTACAGCGTTTGGCGGGGATGCCGGTGTATTGGGGCAAATCTTACCCTTCAGCGCATGAGGAAGGAGTGGAGTTCGTCGTGTTTTCTTATCAAGAAGAGCGAGCTGGTCGTGTAGCCGCCCGGGCCGCGGTGGAGATTGTAGATGCCTTATGCCAAAAACAAAAGGTAGATATTAAGCCCATCATCACAGAACTGCACAATATTCGGGAGGAGGAGTTCTTTGGGCCCAGCACCTATAGTATAGTGGCGGAAGCCGTTTCGCGTAATATTCCGTATATCCGCCTCAAGAATACGTCTGTTATTCAATTGGGCTACGGTGTAAATCAAAAGCGAATTCAGGCTACCACTTCTACTAATACAGCGTTTTTTGCAGTAGACATTGCAGGTAATAAAAACCGCACAAAGGCAATGCTTGCTGATGCAGGTATTCCGGTACCTCGCGGTACCACGGTCTACTCTATCGAGGAATTGCGCACTGCCATTGAAGAGTTAGGGTTTCCTATTGTGACGAAGCCCTTGGATGGAAATCATGGTAAAGGCGCCAGTATTAACATTACAGATTGGAAGACAGCTCAAACGGGCTTTAAGGAAGCCCAGGTATATTCGCGTGCCGTCATCGTAGAGCAGTTTATAGAGGGTTTTGACCATCGACTACTGGTTGTTAATGGCCAGCTTGTGGCAGCAGCAAAACGCAAGCCTGCTTCCGTCCTAGGCGATGGGAAAAGCACAATTCAGGAGCTTATTGACCAGGTTAACCAGGATCCACGCCGCGGCGAGGGCCACGAGAAGGTTCTTACCAAGATAACGGCTGATAAGCATACGATGGCCATTCTCGAAGCCCGCGACCTGACGTTAAAATCAGTACTGCCGGAGGGAGAAGAGTTGTTTTTGAAGAGTACTGCTAACATCAGTACGGGTGGTACAGCTACTGATGTCACCGATTTGGTGCATCCTTACAATGTGCTATTAGCGGAGCGAGCAGCCGGTATAATTGGCCTTGATATATGCGGCATCGATCTGCTTACCTCAGATATTGCCATTCCGCTTAACGAATCTCGCGGGGCTGTGATTGAGGTAAACGCGGCACCAGGATTCCGGATGCATATTTCGCCGGCTGAGGGCCTGCCTCGGAACGTAGCTGCACCTGTGGTAGATATGCTATTTCCGCGTGGTACTCCTTCGCGTATTCCTATTATGGCCGTCACGGGTACTAATGGCAAAACTACCACTACCCGCATGTTAGCCCACATGGTAGCTGCACAAGGCTACAAAGTAGGCTTTACGACTACCGATGGTATCTATATTCAGGGTAACCAGCTAGAGCAAGGCGACTGTACGGGGGGCAAAGCACAGAGTTTGTACTGCGTGACCCCACGGTGAACTATGCTGTGCTGGAAGTAGCGCGAGGCGGCATGCTCCGCTCCGGTCTGGGATTTGACGTCTGCGATATCGCTATTGTAACCAACGTAGCGGCCGACCATCTTGGCATGCGCGATATTAATACGGTAGAGGAAATGGCCGCTGTAAAAGGGGTATTGCCTCGCACAGTATGCAAAAACGGCTGGGCTATTCTCAATGCCGATGATGACTTGGTATACGCTATGGCCGAACGACTGCACTGCCGCGTAGCATTTTTCAGCATGAACGAAAAAAATCCTCGCATTCTCGATCACGTTGAAAATGGTGGTGTGGCAGCCGTGTACGAGGAAGGCTACGTGACTATCTATCAAAATAGCTACAAGCTGCGCATAGATCGGGCCGTTGAATTTCCTATTACCCTAGGCGGACGCGCTACTTTCAACATCGAAAATAGCTTAGCAGTAGCGCTGGCTGGCTATGTAGCCGGATTTACGAAAGATTCTATCAAGACTGCATTACGAACCTTCGTACCCTCAGCTGCCAAGACTCCAGGTCGTATGAATGTGTTCAAGTTTCCGGAATTTGAGGTGATTGTGGACTATGCGCATAATACGGCCGGAATTACCAAGTACGCTGAGTTTTTGAATAATACACCAGCCACGCACAAGGTGGGTATCGTATCAGGGTTGGGCGACCGTCGTGATGAGGATACTATAAGCTTTGCACGCGTAGCAGGAAAAATATTCGATGAAGTGATCCTTCGCCAAGATAAAGACCTGCGGGGTAAGTCAGGGGAGGAGATATATGCTCTGATGACGCGTGGCCTTCGTATGGACAAGCCTGATCTGCCGATTACGTACATCGAAGACGAGACAGAAGCCATCCATCACGTACTGCATACTGCCCGGCCAGGCTCTGTCATTAGTGTTTTTACAGAGAAAATACCTTCTACAATCAAGCAGATCGAGGAGTTTGAAGCACAGATCGTGCAAGCGTAAAAGCTGTCTTGGTTCAATATTCACTAAAAAAGCCCCCCAGATACTTTCTGGGGGCTTTTTTGTAGGTGAAATGATCTGCGGCTTACTTCAGGGTGAAGGTCGATTTGCCGATCATCACGCCTCCTTCATACAGCTCAACGGTGTGAAGACCCGTTTTGTAGGCTGCGCCTTTCGCGTACACAAACTGCACGGGCTGACGGGTATTATCATACACGATGTCCTGCTTGGCCGTGTAGAAGGCCTCGGAGCCATCAATCATGAAAGTGCCACCGCCGGTGCTTAGGTTATACAGCGCCGAGCCGTCGGGCTCCACGAGGCGCATCATAATCTGCTTGGTTTCCTTAGGCGATACGTCGTTGCGGGCAAGGTTGAAGGTCACCTTGATTTTCTCTACACGCTTGGCTTTGAACTCGTTATCGTCGTCGTCCTTCTCTTTGTTCCGAGCGTTAATCACGTTCACGCGAATATTGTCGGCCTGAAGGCGGGAGGCCACCGCTACTTTCTCCGAAAGCTCCTGGTTGGTGCGAGCGATAGTCGAAATGGTGTCGGTGAGCTTGTTCTGACGCTCTTTCAGCGTGGTAGTTTCCGTGTACAATACTTCGTTGTCGGCTTTCAGCTGAGCAATTTCCTCGTCCTTTTTGCGAAGTTGCTGCTCCAGGTTGGTGGCGCGGTTGCGGAAGCGGGCTTGCTCGGCCAGCGAGAAGCTGCCTTTGCGGAAGGAGCGAAGCTTCAGCAAGTCAGAGTTGATGGTAGCAATGCGGGCTTCCAGCGAGTCATTGGCAAGGCCCATGGCCTGTACTTCCTGGCTTTGACGCTCAAAATCGGCTTTGAGGGTCTCGTATTGTTTGATTTGTTCTTCAAGCCGGACATCCTTTGCCTTTACCTCGGCTGTCAGCTGTTCATTTTGCTTGCCTTTCTGATTGTTCATGTAGAAAAGCAGGGCATTGATACCGGCCAGAACCAGAAATAGAGCCACTATCAGCAAAAGACGGCTCTTGTTTTTAGGCTCCGTGTTTTCGTTTTGTTCCATTGAGGAAGGGGATTGGTTAATTAATGTGGAAGTACGCGGCTAGTTAGGACGGTACGCTACCTTTACGCACAAAAATAAAGGACTTACCCACGTGGGCAAGTTTCGGCACTAAATACTCCATTTGCACGAATATGGATTTACTGCTTGATGAGACCTATTGGCGTACCCGGTATGCTACCGGCCAAACCGGCTGGGATGTGGGAGCCATAACGCCCCCATTACAGGATTATTTTAAGCAGTTAGGGCCACCCGATAATCGGCGTATCCTTATTCCAGGCGCGGGGAGGGCGTATGAAGCCGAATACCTGCACCGCCAAGGCTTCAGCGAGGTGTTCGTAGCCGACCTGGCGCCGGAGGCACTGGAAGCGCTGCAGCAGCGTGTGCCCAGCTTCCCTGGGGGCATTTATTGCAGCAAGATTTTTTTGCGCTGTCGGCTGAGCCCCCTTATGATTTAATTGTAGAGCAGACGTTCTTTTGTGCATTGCCCCGCACGCTTCGTCCGGATTATGCTCGGCAGTGCGCGCATTTATTGCGGCCGGGGGGCAAATTAGTGGGCTTGCTATTCGAGGCAGATTTTGGCCCCTCATCCGAACCACCTTTCGGTGGCACCCGCTCGGAGTACCGAGCGTACTTTGAGCCGTATTTCAAGTTCATTCACTTCGATACTGCGTACAACTCCATCCGGCCCCGGCAGGATAGGGAGTTGTTTATTTGTTTGGAGAAAAAGTAATCAAAACCCTGCTCATGTTTAATTCTCTCGCCAACGCGCTCCCCCATTTTCGCAACACCAACTCCGGTCAGTTCTTTTTGATGGCTGGTCCCTGTGTCATTGAGGGTGAAGACATGGCCTTGCGCATCGCCGAGCGTGTGCGCCACATCACGGACAAGCTGCAAATTCCTTACATCTTCAAAGGCTCTTACCGCAAGGCAAACCGGTCGCGCCTCGATTCTTATACTGGTATCGGTGACGAAACGGCGTTGCGCATCCTGCAAAAAGTAGGGCGCGAAATCGGGGTGCCGACCGTCACGGATATTCACGAGTCGGATGAAGCGGCTCTCGCGGCCGAGTACGTGGATGTCCTTCAGATTCCCGCCTTTCTGTGCCGCCAAACCGATTTGCTCTTGGCTGCGGCCAAAACCGGCAAGGTGGTCAACATTAAAAAAGGTCAGTTCCTGTCGGGCGAGGCCATGCAGTTTGCCGTGGATAAAGTGCGGCAGTCGGGCAATGAGCACGTGGTGCTCACCGACCGCGGCAACTCTTTTGGCTACGCCGATTTAGTCGTTGACTTTCGCAATCTGCCCGTGATGCAACGCTTCGATGTGCCCGTGGTGATGGACGTGACGCACTCACTGCAACAGCCTAACCAAGCCAGCGGCGTGACTGGTGGTCAGCCGGCCCTCATCGAAACCATCGCCAAAGCCGCCATTGCTGTTGGCGCCGATGGCTTGTTTATCGAAACGCACCCGACGCCCGCCACTGCCAAATCGGATGGCGCTAACATGCTGCCTCTGGATCAGTTGGAGGCATTGATGGTGAAGCTCACACGAGTGCGGGATGCAATTCGGTAATCAAAACGACTCAGCGTGCCGTTAAGCTTAGGCCGAAAGGCGGCGAGCCCGGTCTAACAGCTTATCCATCACATGATCGAAACGGAGTGAGAAATGCTGCTTCGGCTGGTTTTTCCTGAAAAATACCAAGCCCATAAAAAACAGGTCCACGGTCAACATCACTTCCGGGTGCGCTTTGATGGCTTCCCAGGCCTTCTCCATCTCTGCTGACCAATGAATGTCGTCGAGGACGAACACGCTTTGGTCGGTGCGGCAGGCGAGGCACTGCTCGAAGTAGCGCACCGTAGGCTCGTAGCGGTGGTTTCCGTCGAAAAAGGCAAAGTCTATGGGGCAGATAGTGCGGCTAGGGTAGGGGCAAGGGTATCATCGAGGTTGCCTTCGATAAGCTCCACAGTGCGCAGACCTAAGCTATTGAATGTTTCGCGAGCTACGGCAGCGGTGGCCGGGCAGCCCTCAAACGTAATTATTCGGCTTTTGCTGTTTGCCGTAGCCAAGTATGCAGTAGTCAGGCCCAGCGACGTGCCCAACTCCAGCACCGTGCGCGGCTGAAAATGATTCACCAACCGAAACAGAAGCTGCCCGAGCTGCCGCGGCTTGGCGGCGGTGCGGGCAATGTCGCGCACGCGGCGCTGCCGACCGGCGCCCGTATGGGAGCCGGCCCCGAAGTCGGTTACGGTTATAATCTGCTCACTGGCTAGTAATTCGGTGCGGCAGTGCTCAACATCCTCGTAGCGGGCAAAAAAGCCGGTATGGCGCACCACATTATTATATAACGCAAAAACGAACGGGGAATGCAAGCCGTGCGCATTCCCCGAGCGGAGCAAAAATCGGATGTAACTGAATGCTTGGTAAAGCAAGAAGTTGAATGGCTAAATGGGTGGATAGCTACATGGCTGGTCGTTGAACGATTAACCATTTAACCACTCAGCCATTTGACCTGAAGTCTAATTTAGGCGATACGGCACAACCAGCGTAAATTCTGGTATCTCAACCGTGAATTCGCGGCCGTCGGCGAGGCGCTCCATTTGGTAGGTGCCGCGCATTTTGCCAAGGCCGGTTTTGAGATTACACCCTGACACGTACTGATGAGCCTCGCTGGGTTCTAATACAGGTTGCTGACCTACAACACCTTCGCCCTCCACTTCGCGTACGACGCCGTTAGCATCATAAATGTACCAATGGCGACGGAGCAACTTTACGGTGTACTCGCTGTTGTTGCGAATATCAATTTTATAGGCAAACACGTAATGTTCCTGGCCGGGGCTGGAATAATCGGGTAGATAGTTGGTCGTAACACTAACGGTCACTCCCTGCGTAGTGGTAGTATTCATGGCGCCTGTGCGGTTCGGTGGATAACTAACAGCCGTTCTTGGAATTTGGTTTATCTACGCAAGCCGCCTGCAGAAAGGCTTGCCGAACCCGTAAAAATCTTTTCCCTATGTCCATAAAGATAGAAGAAAGCTGGCGCAAAGTACTACAAGACGAGTTCGAAAAGCCCTATTTTCAACATCTTATCGCTTTTGTAAAAGGCGAGTACGCCACAACTACCGTGTATCCGCCTGGGGGGCAAATTTTTCATGCCTTTGAGGCCTGCCCTTTCGACCAGACCAAAGTCGTGATTTTGGGCCAAGACCCGTATCATGGCCGGGGCCAAGCGCATGGGCTGGCCTTTTCGGTAGCAGATGGCGTGCGCACGCCGCCTTCTTTGCAAAACGTTTTCAAGGAGCTCCAGGCCGATCTGCCCGAAACTCCGCCGGCTCCCAACGGCAACCTCGACCGCTGGGCCGAACAAGGTGTGCTTTTGCTTAATGCTACGCTTACTGTTCGGGCTGCTGAGCCGGGCTCCCACCAAAAAAAGGGCTGGGAGCAGTTCACAGATACGGTTATTCAGCGCGTTTCAGAGCAGAAAGAGCACCTGGTATTCATTCTGTGGGGCGCTTATGCTCAAAAGAAAGTGGAGCTGATTGATGAGAAAAAACATCTGGTTCTGAAAGCTGCGCACCCTTCGCCCTACGCCGCCGACCGTGGCTTCTTTGGCTCTCGGCCCTTCAGCAAAACCAACGAATATCTGCGTCAGCACGGCTTAGAACCAATTAAGTGGTAAAGTAGCGTTTGATGTTTGCTCTCTTAATCAAAAAAGCCCCCAGAATTGTTCTGGGGGCTTTTTTGATTCCAAATCGAAATTGACTTAGTGGATAATATCGAATAGACGGCTCCAACGGATTTTACTGAAGAAATCAGCGTAAGGATCTACGGAGAGCCAAATCAGAACGGCCTTGCCTACGATGTGATCTTCGGGCACAAAGCCCCAGTAACGCGAGTCGAGCGAGTTGTGGCGGTTGTCGCCCATCATGAAGTAGTAGTTTTGCTTGAAGGTGTAGCTGGTGAGCGGCTTGCCATTCTGCGACAACACTCCATTCGCGTACGTCACGCCTTCATTGCGCTCGTAGCGCATGATGATTTTCTGATAGATAGCCGTGTTCTGCGGCGTAAGCTCCACGGTCTGGCCTTTCTTCGGGATTTGCAGCGGACCGTAGTTGTCGCGGTTCCAAGGAAAAGCAGCCGTAGGCGTGCTGTGTGGGTAGTCAGGGTTGTTCGGGAAAACTTCTGATTCAGCTTGGCCCGGCTGCGCTACTTCTTCCACCACACCTTTAATGAAGGGCTGCAGCTTGAAATAAGCTGCTATTGTAGAAGTAGTATTTACCACGTAAGCCGGTCCAATAGCTGTTGTTTGCGCCTGGGGCACACCGTTAGGCGTGTTGGAGTCCGTTACACCCAAATCCTGGAATACCTTATCGCGCACAGGCTCAGCTACCTGTAAGTAATAGCTGGATTGCATTTGTGGCGGATTCTCAAGCGGCTGACCGTTGATATGCACCTGCGTTTTCTTTATTTCCAGTACATCACCGGCTACAGCTACGCAGCGCTTAATGTAATTGGTACGCAGGTCGGCAGGGTGCTCGCTCTCGAAAGGAATGTTAAAAACGACAACATCACCACGCGTTACCTCCGAAAAACCGGGCAAGCGGTAGGAGGGAAGCTGAATGGCATCGGAATAGCTCTTAATGTTCGTGCCCCAGATAGTTTGGTGGGTAAGTGGCACCTGCAGAGGTGTTTGGGGCGTGCGCGGACCGTAGTGCAGCTTGCTCACAAACAGATAATCGCCGACCAGCAGGGAGCTTTCCATGGAAGGCGTCGGGATGGTGTATGCCTCAAAAGTGGCCCAGCGAATAAGCGAGGCTACCACCACGGCAAAGAGAATGGCGTCGCCCCACTCCCGCAAAAAGCCCTTCGGCTTTTTTGGTGCTGCTTCGGTAGTGGAGGTTTTCTCCCAGAATTTTACGGCCATAAATCAAGACGAAAACGGACAGCACGCTGCCCAAGCAAAGCAAGGATACAATTGAATGATTAAATATCCGAATTAATGAAGGAATGTGCTTTGTATAGGTCAGACACTGAATAATCGACAAATAACACGCATCATAATATAGTGCGTTCCTACAATCCGAGTAGCTCCTTCATGCCAAATACACCCTTGCGGCCTGGCAGCCATTCGGCGGCTAGCAACGCTCCCTGCACGAATCCATCACGCGTGTGCGCCTCGTGCTTTAGCTCAATGGTGTCGGCGGGGGATGAGTACGTAACAATGTGTGTACCAACTACTTGGCCTGTCCGCTCCGAAAGTACAGCCAGTTCTTGCGGAGCAGAAGTAGGCTCGTTGCGCCAGATGGTCTTGGTCGGAAAGTGACGAATGATAGATTCGGCGGCGGTAAGAGCGGTGCCGCTGGGCTGATCTACTTTCTGCGTATGATGAATTTCGCGCACCTGCACATCGTAGCCCCCGAAGTGGTGCATTTTGGCGGCGATGTATTCGTTGAAATGGAAGAACAGGTTCACGCCCACACTGTAGTTAGAAGCGTAAAAAAGCCCCCCACCCGTTTCCTTGCATAGGTCGCGGGCTTCCTGAAAATGGTGCAGCCAGCCCGTGGAGCCACAAACAACTGGAAGTCCCTGGCGCAGGGCAGCACTCACATTGGCGAAGGCAGCATCTGGATGGGTAAACTCAATGGCGGCGTCAACGGTTGTAGCGTCAAAGTCGGAGATGCGCGCGCCGGGCCGCGAGGGGTCCACGATGCCAGCAATCTGGTGGCCTCGGGCAATAGCCTGGGCCTCAATGGCCTGGCCCATTTTGCCGTAGCCAATCAGCAGCAATTTCATTTTGTTGAGCGGGTAGTAGACTTCAAATTTAAACTAAGATTGATGCCGGCTGTGGGCTGCGCCGTGGGCATGTAGAGCATCGTGGGCTCCAAGCGCAGACTTAGATCGTCACTGACGTCGAAGTCGCGTAAGTGGGCATCCACGAGGGCATCAACCACGCCGATTGCGTAAGCCACGGCTGAAAAAGCAATCCACTTGTCGCGGTTACGACGGTAGATAATCAAACCGCGGTCGATGGTCGCATTGTCCTCGATCGTACTGGAAAGCGGGCCGGTATCAATGGTCAAAGGGTCGTTATCATTGCGGGCTGCTTTTGCTTCCCGAAACTCTTTAAAGCGACTTTGAAAGTGAAATTCCACCGTAAGAGCCGTACCTAACACGCCGTACACAATCGGTAGCTTCCAGTATTTGCGGTTGTAGATCTGGCCGGCACCGGGCACCAGCGCCGACAGCATGGCAGCCTTGCCTGGCCGCGTCAGGTGAAGCCCGAATAGCCTCTCGGTGCGCCGCGTGGTATCAGCTACCGCTGGGGTGCTGACCTGAGTCGAATCGGAACCTGCAGTAACTACCTGGGCTTGCGCCGACTGGGCCAGTGGGGCTCCCACTAAGCATAACAAAATCGCCGCTTTCCAATGCCCAGTCATCTGCCGTTGCTACCTACTAAGACGGTTGAAGAATATGAAGAATGCGCTGCATGTCTTCCACCGAGTCAAACGCAATTCTGATCTCGCCATTGCCCTGCGGATTTGGCTTCACCTGCACCCGGCTGCCGAAGCGGTCGGAGAGGTGACGCTCCGTGCGGCGCAACTCGGCTACGGGAACTGGCTGTGGGGCGTTTTCGGGAGCTTTCTGACCAGGCGTAGTGGCCGGAGCACTGGCCGCACCGCCACCACGTACAATCTGTTCTACACGACGCACCGACAGGTCTTCGGCCACAATGCGACGATATAGCATCAGCTGCTGCTCGGCATCCTCAATGTTGATGAGGGCGCGAGCATGACCCATCGAAATTTCGGCGTCGCGCAAGCCGATCTGGATGTCGGGGGGCAATTTCAGCAGCCGCAGGTAGTTAGTTACCGTTGAGCGGTTTTTGCCCACCCGGTCGCCGAGTTCTTCCTGCTTTAGGCTGCACTCGCTTACCAGTCGCTGGTAGCTCAGGGCAATTTCTATCGCGTTAAGATTCTCGCGCTGAATATTCTCAATCAGGGCCATTTCCAGCATTTGCTGGTCATCGGCCTTGCGGATATACGCCGGAATTGTGTCCAGGCCGGCCAGCTTGGAAGCCTGCAAACGCCGCTCGCCGCTGATGAGCTGATAAGAATTGGTGCCCAACTGGCGCACGGTTACGGGCTGAATAATGCCCTGAATCCGAATAGACTCAGCCAATTCCTGCAATGCCTGCTGGTCGAAGTGCGTACGCGGCTGGTACGGGTTAGCCTCGATATGATTCACCGAAATGAAGCCCACCGAATTAACCGGATGCGGCACCAGCCGTTCACCTTTTTTCTCGTAGCTGCCTTCAATAAGGGCATTTAGCCCGCGACCTAAGCCGCCAATTTTGCGCTTCGGAACTGATGCGGGAGTTTTTTCTTCGTTCTTCTCTGACATACCTACTAACAGCCTGAGCCCAGTACCGGGCCAAAGCGGGATTCAAAAATACACAAACGCCGGGGAAGGACCTGAAATTTTACCTCCCGCTGCTTTCATTGCCCTAAAACGAAAGCTGGCAGATGGAACACCACCTGCCAGCTTTCGTTTTTTCATCGGTTAATCAGACCTTAAGCTGCTTCATCCTCAGCTGCTTCCGGGTCGGCAGCTACCGAGTTCTTCTCCACAATCTCGCGGGCTAAGTTCAGGTAGCTAATTGAGCCTTTGCTGTCCGCATCGTGCAGAATGACCGGAATACCGAAGCTCGGCGACTCGCTCAGCTTTACGTTGCGCGGAATGATGGTATCGAAGACGAGTTGCTGAAAGTGGAGCTTTACTTCCTCTACCACTTGATTAGAGAGGCGCAGGCGCACATCGTACATCGTCAGCAGAATTCCCTCAATTTCCAGCTCCGGGTTAAGGCGGCTCTGAATGATTTTGATGGTATTCAGCAATTTGCCCAAGCCTTCCAACGCGAAGTACTCGCACTGCACCGGAATAATAACGGAGTGCGCCGCCGTAAGGGCGTTCACCGTTATTAAACCTAAGCTCGGCGAGCAGTCAATAATGATGAAGTCATACTGATCAGCCAGTGGCCGCAGCGCCTCTTTCATCTTCTCTTCCCGGTTAGGCAGATTGATCATCTCCACTTCCGCTCCCACCAAATCGATGTGGGAAGGCATAAGGTCGAGGTGAGGCAAGATGTTGGTTTGCAGAATGATATCCTGAGCATTGATGCCATCTACCATGCACTCATAGATGCTGTTCTGAATATCCTTGGGGTCGAAGCCAACACCGGAAGTAGCGTTGGCCTGTGGGTCGGCGTCAACGAGCAGAGTACGGTATTCCAAAGCCGCCAAGCTAGCTGCAAGGTTGATGGATGACGTGGTCTTTCCCACTCCACCCTTCTGATTGGCTACCGCGATAATTTTTCCCATGTGGGTTTATTCTTACTTGTTTAATAGCTGATATTCTAAATAGTAAAAGGCTGATTGCTGATGTTATAAATCAATCGTTCAGCCTTTTAACTAGTTGAATTACAACTCCATTGTCGACCCGATGGCCATCAACACTAATTCTTTTCCGGCTTGCGTGGCCTGTTCGCGGGCCGCGTCGTGGTCGATTTTAATAGGCGGGAAAGTATCGTAATGCATGCCGATAAATTGGCGGACCCCTACCCAGTTGGCCGCTTCGATTGCATCGTCAACGCCCATGGTGAAGTTATCACCAATGGGCAGAATAGCAAAATCCAGTTCATGCCGCTCATTAATGAGCTTCATGTCGTAGGTGAGGGCGGTATCGCCGGCGAAGTAAAAGTTTTTCTCGGTGGTTTCAATTACAAAGCCAGCCGCTAAGCCCCCGTAGGAGCCATCAGGCATAGAACTAGAGTGAGCAGCGGGCACTAGCTTCACAGTACCGAAGGGCAGCTTTATTTTGCCCCCAGGTTCATTTTGTAGTTGGCTTTCAAGCCTTTCGCTTCAAACCAGCTGAGCACTTCAAACATCCCCACCAACTCAGCACCCGTGCGCTTACCTATCTCTTCTGCATCGGCTACGTGGTCGCCGTGGCCGTGGCTGAGCAAGATAAAATCAGCCTCAATTTTCTCGACGTCAATGTTCTTCGCTAACTCATTAGGACGAATAAAGGGGTCGAAGAGCACTTTGGTGCCGCCAATCTCAGCCAGGAAGCAGGAGTGGCCGTAATAGGTCAATTTCATAAATAAAGCGAAGCGGAAAGGAGCGGTCAGACGCCAATTTAGCGTTACACTTGCACCGAACTTAGCACAAATATACACTGTTTCGCCTTTCTCATGTTTCCGTTTTTGCGTCGTTTTGCTGGTTTTGCCCTTCCGTTGCTCACGGCATTAGCTAGCTGCGGTGGCCCAAGTAGCCCTACCGACGAGCGCCGCGTTTTCCGTTATAACCAGCCAGAAGCCCTCAGTTCGCTTGACCCTGCTTTTGCCCGCAATCAGGCTAATACATGGGCCGTGACGCAGTTATATAATGGCTTGGTAGAGCTCGACGACCAACTAAAACCCGGCCCCGCTCTGGCCCGGCACTACGATATTTCGTCTGATGGCCGCCGCTATACATTCACGCTTAGGCCTAATGTATACTTCCACGACAGCGAGGTATTTCCGGGGGGCAAAGGTCGGCGCGTAACGGCTCAGGATTTTGTGTACAGTTTTCGTCGGCTGCTCGATCCTGTTACGGCCAGCACTGGCGGCTGGATTTTCAGGGGCAAAGTGCTGGAAAACGCCGCGGGCGAGCCTTCGGATACGGCCTTTGTGGCAGTGAACGATAGCACTGTGCGAATATATTTGCAGGAGCCGTTTATTCCCTTTCTGAGCATTCTGACGATGCCTTACGCCTACGTGGTGCCCCGCGAGGCAGTGCAGCGCTATGGCAAGGACTTCCGGGAGCACCCGGTAGGTACGGGGCCGTTTCAGTTTAAGGATTGGGACGAAGGCAATGCGATTGTTTACCACCGCAATCCACGCTACTGGCGCAAGGATGCGCAGGGTCAGCCGCTGCCGTACCTGGATGCCGTCCAAATATCCTTTATCCAGGATCGCAAAACCGAGTTTCTAACGTTTCAGCAGGGTAAGCTTGACTTTGTGAGCGGCATCAGGGCCGGCTCGCGCGACTTGATTTTGCACCCCGATGGCACTGTCCGCGAAGATTTTGAGGGCAAGTTCCGCTTTGAGAAAGTGCCATATCTGAACACGGAATATCTTGGAATTCAGCAGGATCCTACTAATCTGCGGGGGAGGCGGCGAATCCTGCGCTGCGCGATAAACGGGTGCGCCAGGCCTTAAGCTACGCGCTCAATAAGCCTGAATTGATTGCTTATTTCCTCAATAATGTGGGCCGGCCCGGCAACTCAGGGTTTGTGCCGGCTTCTTTGCCGTCGTTTAGCGAGAAGCTGGTTCCCGGCTACACCTATCAGCCCGAAAAGGCCCGCGAGCTACTGAAGGCCGCTGGCTATGGGGTTGGCAAAGCACTGCGCCTGCGCCTGGGTACGGTGGCTGAAACCAAGGAAATAACAGAGTATCTGCAGAAGAAATGGGCGGAAGTGGGCGTGCAGGTGACCATCGATGTGAGTCAGGGGGCGGCTCATCAGGAGAATGTGGATAACGGACGTGCGGCTTTTTTTACTAAGTCCTGGCTGGGCGATTATCCGGATGCGGAAAACTATCTGGCGCTGTTTTACAGCAAGAACTTTTCGCCCGCCGGCCCCAATAAAACGCACTTTAAAAATGCCGCTTATGACCGCCTCTATGAACTCGCCCAACTGGAGCAGGATACGGAGAAGCGCTACGATCTATACCGCCAGATGGACCGCATTATAGTGGAAGAAAGCCCCGTTATTCCGCTGTATTACGATGAGGTAGTGCGACTTACGCAAAACAACGTGCAGGGCCTGAAGCCAAACCCAATGAATCAGCTGGTACTGGAGCGGGTGCGGAAACTATAAAGCAACCGCTAGTTTGAGCCGCCCTTGGGATGTAGCGCGAAGCGGAAGCTTCGCGCTATATGTGCCTAAGCAATGACCCGGACGATTCGCCAAGCCAAACTACAAATCAGCCTTCACAAAAAAGCCCCCAGAACTATTCTGGGGGCTTTTTATATAATGCTATAGCTTACTTTACTTGTTCTTCGACTTTGCTGGACCCTGCTTGCGGGCTTCGGCTTCGCGCTCCTGAGCGGTTTTCATGGCTTCGGCGAGGCGGGCCTGGAAGCCGCCGGGCTTTTTGTCCTTGTTCTTCACCTTGTTGGCTTCAAGCTGAGCCCGCAGCTTGGTTTCGTCCACGAAGCGGCGGGTAAGGGCTTGCTGGCCAAAGGTGATGACGTTGGAAACGAAGTAGTACCAAGTGAGGCCGGCCGCGAAGCTGTTCAACACGAACAGGAAAATCAGCGGCATCAGGTAGCTATAGAACTTCATGGGGCCCTGCATGGCGGTGTTGAGCTGGTTGCTTTGCCAGGTCATCAGCAGGGTGGAAGCTGTCATCAATAGCGTAAACATACTGATGTGGCTGCCATAATAAGGAATGGCGAAGGGCAACGTCGCAAATACGTCATAGCTACTCAGGTCTTTGGCCCACAAAAACGCCTCTTGCCGCAGCTCAATTGAGTTTGGGAAGAAGTTGAACATGGCAAACAGAATGGGCAGCGTGAGCAGAGTGGGAATGCAGCCGCTGAGCGGGCTCACGCCCATAGACGTGTAGAGCTTCATGGTTTCGCTCTGCACTTTGGCCTGGTCGTCGCCGTACTTCTCCTTAATCTCGTCCAGCTCCGGCTTCAGCACCTTCATGCGCGCCTGCGACACGTAGGTTTTGTACGTCAATGGCCAGGTAACCAGCTTAATAAGCAGCACCAACAGCGCAATGATAATACCGTAGCTGCTGATAAACTGCTCCAGGAAATGGAACACTGGAATCACGATGAAGCGGTTCATCCAGCGGAAAATACCCCAGCCCAGGTACACGTTGCGGTCAAAGCCGGGCGCCACTTCCTTCAGAATCTGGAAGGAGTTAGGGCCAAAATAGTAGCGGAACTGACCTTTGCCCCCAGCACATCGGCGGCCGGAATCGTAAGCGTAGTGCTTAACGTTTTGATGAACTTGTTGGTCGAATCGGCAGCGGCGGGCACCGTCGAGTTGAATTTGCCGGTGCTGAACTGGTTTTCGGCAATCAGGCCCGCCACGAAGAAATCGTGCTTATGCGCGGCCCACTTCACGGGCTCGTTGATAACGATTTCCTCAGGGTCTTCGCTGGCCTCGGCCAGCGAGCCATCGTCGTCGTTAGCCAAGTAATGGTTGATGGTGGTGTGGTTGCGGTTCTGGGCGCGGTCTTGCTCCGTCTGGCGGACGCGGTCCAGGAAGGTGAGCGTGATCGGCTCCTGGGCAATGACGTTGCCCAGGCCCGTGAAGCGCATCTCGTAGGCCAGCTGATAGTTGTCGTTATACAGCGTGTATATCTGCTCAATTTGCCCCCAGCCACAGCGGCGGTGAAGGTTAGACGCTGGCCTGGGCGGTTGGCATCGGCAGTAGGCTGAGGTGCGCTTGGCTGAAAGTACAGGTCTGAAAAGCGTACTGTGCGGCCGTCGGTAATTCGAAAGCGGGTATCAATCTTAGCGCTTTCCTTATCCAGCAAATCGAAGGGCTGACCGAAGAAGGTCTTGTACTTGTTCAGGCGTACGGCTTGCACCTGCCCGCCTTTGGTCGAAAAAGTTACTGACAAGTCTTCGTTGCTCAACTGCACATCCTGGGCGGTGCCTTGTGCTGCGGTGGCGAAAGCGCCGAATGCCTGCGCCTGCGCGGCCGAGTCGAGGGGAGCAGGTGTAGCGGCGGCCGCTGTATCTGCCGACTGAGCCGGGGCGGTAGCAGCGGCAGTGGTGGGCTTAGCGGGGGCTTTTTCCGGCTCCGACTTCGGCGCGAAGAAAAACAGATAGATGAGGAGCAAGGCCGAAATCAAAAACAGGCCGGTTGCTGAGTTCTTGTCCATTGAAGGGGAAATAAATGCGAAGGTGTTCGGTACTAAGGAAATAGCCGGGAAAAATGCCCCCAGCGCGCGACGCTTGTGAGCAATAATTCGGCAACGCTGCTGCAAAGGTCGGTAGTGGCAGCTTATTTTATGCAGAAGTAGAAAAATCGGACGAGGTGACAGGGAAACTGCCCTGTTGTTACAAGCAAGGAGAGGAACCTGGCTGAGTAGTAACATGAACTCAACCAAATTCCTCTCCTTGTTCTTAATCAATTAGTTACAGCTCATTCTTGTGGTGCTGAATGGCAGCCCGCACGAAGCGCACAAATAAAGGATGCGGGTTCTCAACGGTGCTTTTCAGCTCGGGGTGAAATTGCCCGGCCACAAACCACGGGTGGCCGTTCAGCTCTATCACTTCCACCAAGCCAGTGCCGGGATTAACGCCGGAAGCCACCATGCCAGCAGCTTCAAATTGCTGTAGATACTCGTTGTTGAACTCGTAGCGGTGCCGGTGGCGCTCACTGATGTGGTTACGACCATAGGCTTTGGCTGCTTTGGAGCCGCGGCGCAGGTCGCAGTCGTAGGCGCCGAGGCGCATGGTACCGCCTTTCTGCGTGATATTCTTTTGCTCCTCCATCATGGCAATGACGGGAGTGGGCGTCAAGGGGTCCATTTCGGTAGAGTTGGCGTTGGGCAGGTTCAGCACGTGGCGCGCAAACTCTACCATGGCCACCTGCATACCCAGGCAGATACCGAAGAAAGGAATGTTGTTCTCGCGGACGTAGCGCACCGCGCACACTTTGCCCTCAAAGCCCCGCTCGCCGAAGCCTGGCGCTACCAGCACGCCATCGACGCCTTGCAAGAGCTGCCCAACGTTTTCGGGCGTAATATGCTCCGACTGAATGCTGCGCAGGGTCACTTTGCACTCGTTTTGAGCACCAGCGTGCACGAATGACTCGTTAATAGACTTGTAGGCGTCGGGCAACTCTACGTATTTGCCAACCAAGGCAATGGTCACTTCCTCGGTTGGGTTTTTTAGTCGGCCCAAAAAGTCCTTCCACACTTCCAAATCGGGCTGCTGGGCGCCGCCTGTAAGCTTTAGGCGTTTAATTACTCGCTCATCGAGTTGCTCCTTGCGCATGAGCAGGGGCACGGAGTAAATGCTATCGGCGTCTAGGCTTTCAATAACCGAGTTGATTTGGACATTACAGAAGAGCGCTATTTTGCGACGCATCTCCAGCGGAATCGGGTGCTCAGAGCGGCACACCAGAATATCAGGCTGCAAGCCGGCCTCGCGCAAATCGCGCACTGAGTGCTGCGTAGGCTTGGTTTTTAGCTCACCGGCCGCCTTCAGATAGGGCAGCAGCGTGAGGTGAATTACCAGCGAATCATTGGGGGGCAATTCCCAACGCAACTGGCGTACGGCCTCCACAAATGGCAGGCTTTCAATGTCACCAATGCAGCCCCCGATTTCGGTGATGATGACGTCAAATTCGTCGCCTTGGCCCAGCAGCAGCATGCGCCGCTTAATCTCGTCGGTGATGTGGGGCACCACCTGCACGGTTTTGCCCAGGTAAGCACCCTCGCGCTCCTTGCTGATTACATGGTTGTAGATGCGGCCCGTGGTCACGTTGTTGGCCTGCGACGTGGGCGTGTTCAGGAAGCGCTCGTAGTGACCCAGGTCGAGGTCGGTTTCGGCCCCATCATCCGTCACAAAGCATTCGCCGTGCTCATAAGGGTTGAGCGTGCCGGGGTCGATGTTGATGTAGGGGTCGAACTTCTGGATGGTGACGCGGAAGCCGCGGGCCTGCAGGAGCTTGGCGAGGGAGGCAGAAATGATGCCCTTGCCCAGGGAGGAGGTCACCCCGCCGGTGACAAAGATGTACTTGGCCGTTGCAGTCGGGGAGGAGGTATTTCGGTCTGGCATAACGGGAAACAAAGTTAGCGGGAATATCCGGGGCCACGAAGCTTTTTTGCGCTAAGCCCGTCAGATGCTCAGCAAATCGTTGTTTGTAGGGCCAAGCTTGGCTCTGCCGTCCTTGGGTTCGCGCTACACTCCTGCAACTCTTCAAGCCTGGAATAAAGTGCAGAATCATTGCGAAAAAGCCCCTAGCGCTTCATTTACGGCATTATTTTGTGCATATTGCGGTAATAACTCTCTAGCAATGCTGCCGTACTCCCGTTTGCTCGCCTTCTTGATTTTGCTGCTGCTGCCTCTAAGCGCCGCCGCGCCGCGCTACGGGGTTTCGAGCGACGATGAGGAGGCCGAGATGAGTTCTAACCGCGGCAAAGGGCCGCGCTGGCTGAATAAAATGATTGCCGAATCGGTGGTGCTGCGCCAGCATCAGGTGGGTATTTCGATTACCGAAGTCGCCTCGGGCGAAAAGCTGTACGAGCTGAATGCTGACCGCTATTTCACTCCGGCCAGCAACATGAAGCTCTTCAGCTTTTATGCTGGTCTGCACCTGTTGGGCGATTCTCTGCCCAGCCTGCGCTACGTTGTGCGCGGCGACTCCCTGCTGTTCTGGGGTACCGGCGACCCCACGCTACTGCACGGCGATGTGCCCTCGCGGAAAGCGTTTGACTTTCTGCAAAACCGGCCCGAGAAGCTTTTCTATCGGGAAATTCCGATGACCGAGGCCGCCTTTGGGCCCGGCTGGAGCTGGGACGATTACAACTACTACTACCAGCCCGAGCGCTCGGCATTTCCGGTATATGGCAATGTGATTCGCTTCTATGCTGGCCCAAACCGGCGGCCGTCCGTGCGGCCTCGTTTTTTCAATCCGGTAGTGAAAGAAGCCCCGGCCGGTTTTCCGCATCCCGCCGACGACCATGTGCGCCGTGAGCTAACCGACAACCGCTTCGTTTACTTCACTTCGCCCAAGAAATGGATAGACGAAACACCGTTTCGCCCAAGCTCGCAGCTGGTGCTTCAGCTGTTGCAGGACACCTTGCGCCGGCCCGTGCTAAATGCCTCCTGGCGACCTGTGCGCCCGCAGGAAGCCGTACGTACGCTAGCGGGCTTGCCCGTTGATTCGCTGTACCGGCGGATGCTGCAAGTCAGCGACAATCTTTTGGCGGAGCAGCTGCTGCTTATGTGCTCCGCGCGCCTGCGCGCCGATTCTTTGAGCACCCAAAGTGTTATCAAGGCTGTCAGCACACAGTATTTGCAAGATCTGCCCGACGCCCCACACTGGGTAGATGGCTCTGGCCTTTCCCGCAAAAACCTGATTACGCCCCGCACGCTATCAGCTTTGCTGCTCAAGCTGCACCAGGAAGTGCCGGAGCCCCGCTTAATGAGCCTGCTGGCGGCTGGTGGTGGCCACGGTACGCTGCGCCGCGTGTACCGCGACAAGGCCGGGCCGTGGTTTTGGGGCAAGACCGGCACGCTCAGCAACAACCACAACGTATGTGGCTACCTCAAAACGAGGAAAGGTAAGCTGTTGGCTGTCAGTTTTATGAACAATAACCACGTGGCAGAGACGACTGTGGTGCGCCATGAAATGGAGCGGGTATTGAAAGAAGTGCGCGAGCGGATGTAGGAGCGCGTTGCAACGCGCTCACCAGCCTGGCCGGGTGGTACCACTATCGTTGAACAAGACGGCTGGGGCGCTTTTTTACTGAAACCGCAGCCGCTATTTCAACTTCCGCTACGCAAGCAACGTCTGCAACGATAGTGGTGCCACGACAAAAAAGGTGTGGCCCCACGCCGTTCTACAGGTATTATATATTTTTACCTCTATGCAGCCCATTATCAAAACCCGCAGCAAGGCCGAGGCGGAGGAAGCCCAGCGCCGCTATTTCTGGTCGCTGACGCCATACGAGCGAGTGGCGCTGGCCGTAAAGCTGAACCGGCAGGCGCGGGCTATTTACGCGGCCAATCCGGCCAATTCGTCGCTTGATTTTGCCCCCCACCAACATGGAAGACGAGTACTTAAATCTACTACGCCTATTCCAAGAGATCGGCGTTGAGTACGTGGTAGTGGGGGGCTACGCCGTCATTGCCCACGGTTTTCCGCGCACCACCGGCGATCTGGACATATTGGTGCGGCCTTCAACTGCCAATGCCCGCCGGGTTGTTCAGGCCCTTGAGCGTTTTGGCTATACTGACGGCGAGTTTGAGGAAACGGATTTTACGACGGTTCCTAACTTCATTTCCTTTGCTTCCAATGGCGTGTGGATTGATCTGATGACACAACTGTTGGGAGTAAGTTTAGAGGATTGCCTTAATGGAAGCCTGGAATTAACTTTCGCTGGTGTGCCAGTACAGCATATCAGCCTAGCTGCTCTGCGGCAAACCAAGCGGGCCACCGGGCGCCCCCAGGATCTGCGAGACTTAGAGAATCTGCCTGAGTAGTAGCTGAAGTTGGCTATGTTACTTTAATACAGCACCCGAAACTTAATCGTGTGCTCCACCTTGCGCAAGGCTCCAATTACCTCCGGCGCATATTCCTTGTCAATATCAGTAATCACGTAGCCGATGTGCTCGTTGGTTTTGAGGTATTGACCGAGAATATTGACCTGATGATCCGCCAATAGATTGTTGATGCTGGCCAGTACGCCGGGCACGTTGGCGTGCAGGTGAATAAGACGATGCGCCTGTTGCACAGGCAGTTGTATATTAGGCAGATTCACGCTTTGTTGGGTGTTGCCAGTATTCACGTAGCCCATGATGCGCTCGGGCACAAACTCGGCGATGTTGCGCTGCGCTTCGGCCGTACTGCCGCCGATGTGGGGCGTGAGCAGCACGTTGGGCAAGCCGCGCAGCTCGCTTTCGAAGATTTCGTGGTTGGTTTTGGGCTCGTAAGGAAACACGTCGATGCTGGCGCCGCCCAGGTGGCCGCTGCGGACGGCGTCGGCCAGGGCCGGAATATCCACGATGTGGCCGCGGCTGAGGTTGAGAAAAATGGCCCCCGGCTTCATCAAAGCGAATTCCTCGGCGCCAATGAGGTTCTTGTTCTCGGCGCGGCCATCTACGTGCAGCGTCACAACGTCGGCTTGCTGCAAAAGCTCCTGCAAGGTGCGGCACTTGACGGCGTTTCCGAGCTGAAGCTTTTCGGCTATGTCATAATAAAGCACCTGCATGCCCACCGCTTCGGCCACCACCGAAAGCTGGCTGCCGATGTTGCCGTAGCCCACAATACCCAGCTTTTTGCCCCGAATCTCGAAGCTGCCGCGGGCCGATTTGTCCCACTCGCCCTGGTGCATCTTTGGGTTCTTGTCAGGAATACGGCGGGCCAGCACGATGATTTCGCCCAAAGCCAGCTCCACAACGGAGCGGGTGTTAGAGAAAGGGGCGTTGAACACAGCCACGCCCTTTTTCATGCAGCCTACTAAGTCAATTTGGTTGGTGCCGATGCAAAATGCCCCCACGGCAATCAGGCGGTTGGCGGCTTCCAGCACGCGGGGCGTAACCTGCGTTTTGGACCGGATTCCGAGGATGCTGACGCCGGCAATGCGCTCTACCAGTTCATCTTCGTCGAGGCCGCCGGGCACGCTTTCCACCTGGTAGCCTTCCTGGCGGAACAGCTCGGCGGCGCGGGCGTCGGGGTTTTCGAGCAGGAGTACGCTGATGCGGTTTTTGGGGTAGCTGAGCGTCATGGGAAGCTTATTTTGGTAGAGAAACTCGTCGAAGGACGGGATGACTTCGTCGGCCTGGGCTACTACGGCGGCGCGGGCCACGTTTTCGGTGAAAGCGTAGAATCGGTTGGCGAGGCCGGCTTCGCGCATCTGATAATCGGTGTAGCCGTCGCCGAGCACGTACACATCGCCGGCCAGATCGAGCTGCCGGAGCTGCTCGATTTTGCCCCCGTCGCGGCTGAGCACGTTATCGGGGTCGAAGCCTGTAATTTGCCCCCCAGCGTCGTAAGTGAAGGTATTGGCCAGCACGAATTCGGGCGCGATGTCGAAATCGGCTACTACGGGCTCAATAAACTCGCGAAAGCCGCTGCTCACAATGTATATGCGGCCCCGAAACCGCTCAAAAAAGCTGCGGTTGCGCACGATGCTGTCCGAAACTTTGGTTTTGAGCTGGGCCACCAGCAAGGGCAGATGCTCGCGCCGCGCCTCCAGCAGCGCCAGGCGCTGCTTTAGCGACTCCGAGAAGTTCAGTTCCCCACTCATCCCCCGATCCGTAAGGGCCCGAATCTGCCCCACGATTTTTTCGCGTTCGGGATGATGCTGGAGGGCAATATCCGCCAGCTCATCCAGCCCTTCGACCTGGGTAAAGGTGCTGTCGAAGTCGATGATAAGGTAGGGCAGAGGCTGGGTTACGCTGGACATATTGGGGGGCAAATTAGCGCTGTAGATGTAACTAAATGGCGCTTAAAGCCAAGTTGAGGACTGGCCACAGCAATCTATAATTTCTAAGAATAGACAAAGCCAATGACTACAGCAGCTTGACTGTGACGCCGCAATAATACCACATGAAGTAAAGGGAGCCGCAAAAACTTCTTATGCAATCCGGCGCGTGGCGCAAGCGGGCACCCAGGCGTCGTGCTGGCAGACGATACACTTGGTTGCTTCGCCACGGGCCAACTCCTGCACATGAGCACACTGGGCGCAGGCATGAAAACCGGCTTCTTGGGCCCGGCGGCGCGTGTCGGCTACTCGCTCGGGCCAGATGGGCAAGCCGGGCCGCACGTCTTGGTCTTCATAAAAGTAGAGGCTAATGTCGCCGGTGGCTTCAATGTAAGCGCGCCGAACCTGGCCCAGATGCTCGACCTGGAGTTGGCGCATTTCGCCGAAAAGCTCTTTCTGGGTTAGATTCTGCTTGTTGAAATTCTCTAAGCGAATTTCACCATTTTCCACCAAGAGCACAGGAGCGCCTTCCAGCCAGTCGCTAAAGCCAGGATACCGCTCGGTCAGACGGTTGAAGAACAGATAAAGGCCCGACACCACCAAGAATACCACGAGCACGTGCAGAATGGGCACATCTTCGTAGAACATGGCATCGCCGGCGGCCGAACCCAGCGCCAGAATAATGCTCAGCTCAAAGAGGGAAAGCTGCCGTACGCCGCGCCGACCCGTAACGCGCAGAGCGCCAATAATGAATAGGTAAGTAAGTACGCAGCGAAAGGCTATTTCTAGCAAAAAGAGAGGCGGCGCGTCCTCGGACAAAAAAATACGGTTCCAGTCGAAGGGCTCAACAGGGGCAGCAAGAAATAGCATAGAGGCAGATAAAGGCTTCTGCGCTAACGAAGTAGTGCAACTTATTGTTGAGCTACAGGTGCCGCCCACCTGACTTTTTCTCGCTTCTTTTAATGAAACGGGCGCTTTTTGACCATGCCACCTTCCGCATCATCTATATGGTGCTGAACAACAAAGGCTTGCGGGTCGAGGCGACGTATCTCGGCGCGGAGAGCAGGAAGCTCAAGGCGCGTGACCACGGTAAACAGGATATCCATTTCCAGGTCTGTACTCCCCGATTACCGAAGCCGCGCTTGCCCTGATAGATGGTTACGCCCCGCCCCAGATTGGTAGTAACGGCCTGCCGGATGGCTTCACTTTGGGCCGAAATAATGGTAACGCCTGTGTATTGCTCTATGCCATTGAGCACAAAATCAAGCGCCTTGGAAGCTGATACATAGGTTAGAATAGAGTACAGCGCCACCTGCACGCCCAGAATAAAAGCGGCAATGCCAAAAATTACGATGTTGAGCAGCAGAATAACGTCGCTGACCTTGAGCAGGGAGCTGCGCTTGCTGATGAGGAGCGCAGCCACCTCCGTGCCATCGAGCACCGCCCCGCCGCGCATGGCCAGGCCAATGCCCGCGCCAATAAACACTCCCCCAAATACCGAAGTCAGGAAGAAATCGGGGGTGACATCGGGGTAGGGCACCACGGCCAGGCACAACGCCAGTCCAGCAATAGCTATGGCGCTTTTAATCGCGAATGCTACCCCTATCTGGCGGTAGCCCAGCAGCAGAAACGGAATGTTTATGATGATGAGCAGCCAGGATAGCGGAATGCCCAAAGTGGATGAGAGCAGCATAGAAACCCCCGTGACGCCGCCATCGATGAAATGACTGGAAAGCAAAAAACCCTTTAGCCCAAAGCCGGCAGACAGAATACCAACCAGTACTAAGCCTGTATTTTTGATTCGGCGACTCATTGACAACGCTGGGATGTCGAGGGAGGCGGTGGAGGAAGCAGATCCAGACATAAAAGGGGATTGAAACAGGATAATGGCTGAGAAGCCCCCCAGAGGGCAAGCTCTACTGTAATGGTAGGGGCGTGGTCTGCCATACGGGAGCGTTTTGCAAACGCTATATAGCAAAGCTTACTCCCGTACCGCCGCCAGTATCCGCTTGATCAGCTCATCGGGTTTGCCATCGTGCCAGCGCCATACAACGACGATATCATGCTCAGGGTCAATCCAGATGGTGTTGGAGCCGGCCCCGAGAGCGGCGTAGCTAGTGGCTGGGGCGCTCGGCCAGGCTTTCTGCTCCGTATTCAGCCACCACAAATAGCCATAGTCGGGGCCGACGGGGCCGCGGGTAGTGGCCTGCTTTATCCAGCTGGCCGGCACGAGCTGTTTTGCCCCCCAGCGACCCTGGCGCAGCATGAGGTAGCCAAAGCGGGCCTCGTCGCGGGTGCTGATCCAGAGGCCGCCCCCCAGCGCGTGCCGCCGCTCACGGAAGGCATCACCTTACCATCAATTTCGACGATAGAATTGCGATAAGGAACCCATTTCCAGGTGTCGGATGCCCCGATAGGAGTCATGATTTCATCCCGAAATACGTCCGGCAGCGGCTTGCGCCAAAGCTGCAACAAGGACAGCGCCATGCGATTGATGCGCACATCGTTGTACTCGTAGTATGTGCCGGGCGGCTGGAGGGCGCGGGGCTTCCGTTCGCCTTGTCCAAAGGCTTCCTTGCCAATAAAATTGACGTTTTTGCCCCACAGCGCGCCGGCCCACTCGCTGGTCTGGCGCAGGTGATGCTCCCAGGTAATGGACCGGTTCTGCTCGGAGGCGTAGCTGCCGTCTTTGATGTAATTGGCCACCGGGTCGCGCACATCTTTGATAATGCCCTTCTCTACTGAAAGCCCCACAATAGTCGATAGCACGCTTTTGGCCACGCTGTAAGTGGGGTCAGCGGCTTTGGTATCGCCCCACTCCGCCACGATGTAGCCATGACGCAGAATAAGGCCATTGGTGGCGGCCCGGCTGGGGGGCAATGGGCCAAGAGGCTCGCCAAAAATCTCCTTTTGGGTGGAGAAGTCGGGCTTCATCTGGGTGGTTTCCTGCTGCTTGGCAAAGGCTACAGCCTGTTCCAGCAAGGCCGCATCCATGCCTGCCTGTGCGGCTTCTTTGCGCTGCCAGGCGTCGCCGGCGGCGGGGAAGTAGAGGTCGGTTTGGGTCTGGGTGGTTTGCTGCGCGGTTTGGGAAGGCGTTTTGGCGCAGCCCAAAAAGGTGAGAAGAACGAAGAGATAGTAGGGGGTGTGGCGCATGGGGGGCTTTTTCAGGACAGCCAAAGATGCTTAACTTTCCCCATGTAGTGTATGATTTGATATCGTAAAATATAGGTGAGTACAACTAATCAGTATGCCCATGCACACGATCCTACGACTATGGAAGCTGCTGCTCGCCTTTACGCTGGTGCTACCGATGGCTCCGGCCGCTCAGGCTCAGAAAGCTACTATTGAGCGGCTTGATGGTAGTCGTATATCCGTGCCGGAAATAGAGCGATTGGTGCTCGCACTCATGGATTCGGCTCAGGTGCCGGGCTTGGCATTGGCTGTTCTGGAAGATAATAAGGTGCAATACGTGAAAACGTTCGGCTATCGCAACGTGCAGAAGCGTTTGCCTTTGGAACCGCAGACGGCCATGTATGCCGCGTCTTTCAGTAAAGCTGTGTTTGCCTACCTGGTAATGCAACTGGTGCAGGAAGGTGCCCTGGATCTGGATAAGCCACTGTATCAATATCTTGGCAAGCTCCTGCCCGAAATAAAAGGTTATCAGGACCTCGCTACTGATGAGCGCTGGAAGCAAATTACCGCGCGTATGGCCCTCACCCACACCACCGGCTTCCCCAACTGGCGCTGGTTTGAACCCGATGAGAAGCTGCGGTTTAAGTTTGCGCCCGGCACCAAATACTGGTACTCCGGCGAAGGCATCCAACTACTGCAAGTGGTGGTGGAGAAAATTACTCGAAAGGGCCTGCTTCAGCTAAGCGAGGAGCGAGTGTTTAAGCCTCTTAAGATGACGCGCACCAGCTATATCTGGCAGCCGGCTTTCGAGCTGAGCCACGCCATTGGCTATATGGAGGATGGCAAGGCGGTGCCCAAGGAAAAGCGCGATGAAGCACAAGCGGCCGGCTCCATGGAAACAACCATCACCGACTACGCAACCTTTATGGCCGCCGTGATGCAAGGCAAAGACCTCACTCCCAAGGCGAAGCAGGAGATGGTGCGGGCGCAGGTAGCTATTCCGTTCAAGGCGCAGTTTGGCCCGCTAGCCACCGTAGCCACCGACGAGAACAAGGCGATTAAGCTGGCTTATGGGCTGGGCTGGGGCGTGTTTGAGTCGCCGTATGGTCCTGCTTATTTCAAGGAAGGCCACGACGACGGATGGGAAAACCACAGCGTAGCGTTTAGTGACCAGAAGAAGGGCCTGGTTATCATGAGCAACAGCTCCAACGCGGATAAGCTGTTCAAGGAGCTGCTGGAAAAGATACTCGGCGATACCGCCACGCCCTGGCGCTGGGAGAATTATGTGCCCTACAATTACTCAGGTAAGTAAAAGTTGCCTGCTCATAAAAAAGCCCCCCAGTACACCTTTATACAGGTTTCTGGGGGCTTTTTTTATCGATACATCCGAAGAGCAAGCCGGATTCTGCTGCTGGAGCTAGGCTGCTACGCTGGCATCTTGCAGCTGCTCCAGCGCCTCTGCATCAAGCTGTAGATCGGTGGCTTTCAGCAGCTCTTCTACTTGCGTTACGCTGGTGGCGCTGGCAATAGGCGCGGTGAGGCCGGGCTGGGCCATAATCCAGGCCAGGGCTACTTGGGCGGGCGTCGCGTGCAGGCGGGCGCTGGCCGCATCAAGAGCTGCCAGAATAGATAGGCCTTTCTCGTTCAGATACTTCTGGCCAACGCCACCACCGCGGGCGCTTTTCTTGAGGTCAGTTTCCGAGCGGTATTTGCCCGTCAGGAACCCTGAGGCAAGGCCGTAATACGGAATGACGCCTACGTTGTGCTCTCGGCACAACGGCAGCAGCTCCTGCTCAAACTCGGTGCGGTCGTAGAGGTTGTAAAGAGGCTGCAACGACTCGTAGCGGGGGAAGCCGTGCTGCTTGCTGGCCTGCAACGATTCGCGCAGCCGTGCCGCCGAAAAGTTGGAGGCACCAATCACGCGCACCTTGCCTTCCTTCACCAGTTGAGCATAGGCTTCCAGCGTTTCCTCTACCGGCACGGTCAGGTCGTCTTTGTGCGACTGATATAGGTCGATGTAATCAGTTTGGAGGCGTTTGAGCGAGCCTTCCACGGCCCGCAGAATATAGTTCTTGGCCAAGCCTTTGTTCTCCGCATTCACTTCCCAGCCTACTTTGGTGGCAATAACCACGTCGTCGCGGCGGCCGCGCTGCTTCAGCCATTTACCAATAATAGTTTCGGATTCGCCCCCCACATGGCCGGGCACCCACACGGAGTAGCCGTCGGCGGTGTCAATGGCATTGCCGCCCCCGCCACAAAGGCGTCGAGCACGGCGAAAGAAGTAGCCTCGTCAGCGGTCCAGCCGAATACGTTGCCGCCTAATACGAGAGGAGCTATAGAGAGCGAAGAGTTACCTAGTTGACGCTTGTTCATGATAATAGATGGTGTTTTGCTTAAATAAGCCAGGTTAGAAATGCTTTCGGTTTACGTTGGAAAGCGAGTAGGGTAGGAAAAGCAAGAAACCAGAAGGCTAAAAGTCAGTGAGGCAGTTGTCCCAGCACCAAGTGTTAGTCGGGGCGCACCAGCACCAAGCGCTGATGCTGACCTAGCATTTCGGCCGTATACACGCCGCTGGGCAGGGAACGACCGTTTTGGTCTTCAGCATTCCAGGGCAGCTCGTGAGGACCCATTTCGGTGGATGACTGGAAAGTGCGCACTACCTGGCCTTGGGCATCGCGGATGCGCAATGTGTGCTGGCCGGGCGTGTGCAGCGTATAGTGGAGGGTAGTGCGGCCGCCAAACACCCGGTCGCTGGGGGCCGTCAGCGTTAACGTTTCGGGAGCGGCGGCAGTAGAAGCACTGTTCAGGCGAAGGCCCTGAATAGCAACGGTAAGCGGCTGATTTTGAAAGCGAACACGCACATGCAAAGCTTGTTCGGTAGTATCGTAGCGCCAGGTATCGGCGGGGCGGGCTGTCCGGCTACGAGCACAGCGGTAGGGGCGGCAGCTACGCGCGGAATCAGAAGCTCGATAACGCGGCTGGGGGGCATTTTGGCGTAGCCCTGGCCACTGGCACTTACCTGAATCTCGGTTTGGTTGGCGGCCGTTGTGCCCGCAAAAGAAAGTAGCTGAAATTGCCCCCCATCCATTGCCTGCGCTGATTTTCCGTCATCTTCATAAAGCGTAAAGCTGGATTCAGGAACGCCGTAATCAGCATAAAAGCGCACGCGCAGGGTATCGGTGTGGTAGCGGGCCGTGGTGTTGACGTAGGGTGCCAGCGGCAGAAAAGCACCGGCCTTCACCAGAAGTGGCACCCGCTCCAACGGGGCACTACGCCCTGCTATTTTCCCCCCAGCCAGGGTTTCATGGGAGTGAAAATCAATCCAGTTGCCGACGGGCAGCAGCACGTTGCGGCGGCGCTGCCCTGGCTGCACTACGGGCGCCACCAACAGGTTTGGCCCAAGCAAATACTGGTCGTTCACGTTGCCCAGCTGCTCATTATCCAGCCCCGGAGCTGCCTCGTAGTTCATCGGGCGGGCGAGCGGCGCGCCGGTCTGGGCATTCTGCCAGGCCAGAGTGTAGAGATAGGGAAGCAGCTCGTAGCGCTGGCGGGCGGCATTGCGCACGATGCTTTTGTAGGGCTCCGGGTAATAGTAAGGCTCGGGCGGAACGCCTTCGCCGTGGGGGCGCATGATCGGGCAAAGCGAGGCCATTTGCAGCCAGCGGGTGTACAGTTCCGGGTCGATGGGCCCCACGCAGAAGCCGCCGGCATCGGAATGCATGTAGCCCACGCCGCCCATGCTCACGCCTAGCATAATGGGAATCTGGGCCTGGAAGCCCGACCACGACCGGTTGATATCGCCCGACCAGGGAAACACGCTATTGCGCTGCATGCCCGCCCACCCGGAGCGCGCCAGGTTGAATAATCGCTCCTGTGGATATTCCTGGGCGTATTTCTCGGCAAGAATGCTGGCCCACGCCTGCCCATAAGCATTATGCACCTGGCGCGTGGGGCCGGTGACGTGGTGCATCTCCACGGGGTGATTTTCGGGCTCGCCTAAGTCACTCCACCAGCCGCCCACGCCTTCGGTTTTGCGCTTTTTGTAGTACGACCACAGCCACTGGCGGGCGCTGGGCTTAAACATATCGAGCAACGACGCCGGCCCGGCCCAGAAGGAAGCCACCGTGAACGGACGCCCCACCGAGTCGGTGCCAACCAGGCCCTGGGTGCGCACAACGGAGTCGTTGCGGGAAGCGCGCATCACGTACGGCTCCGAAATCAGGATGGTCTTGACGCCCACCGAATCCAGATTGCGCATCATTGCGGCGGGCTTCGGGAATTTCGGGTAGTTCCAATCGAGGTTGCCCTGGTCTTTGGTAGTGCCAAACCAGTACAGGTCCAGCACCAACGCATCCAGCGGAAACCCTTCGCGGCGCATGCGTTGGGCCACGGCTTCGGTTTCGGCCTGGGAGCGGTAGCCAAAGCGACTCTGAATCAGGCCCAATGCCCAGCGCGGAGGCAGCGGCTGACGGCCGGTAAGCGCCGTGTAGCGGTCCAGAATAGTGGCGTATGAGTCGCCGGTTACGAGGAAGTAGCCCAGGTTGCGCAGGCCTTCGCCACCGTATTCCAGCACGCTCTTATTGGTTGCGCCCAGATCGAGGTAGCCAGCCGTGTGGTTGTCAATGAACACCGCATAGCCCCGGCTCGACACCACAACTGGCAGCGTTAAATTGAGGTTTTCGGTACCGTTCTGATAGGCGTAGCGGGCTTGGTTGTACAGCTCCAGGCGGCGGCCCCGGCGGTCAAGCGGCAAGGCCCGGGCACCGGTGCCATAAAGCTGCTCGCCGGGCCGCAGCCGGAAGCTCACGCCTGTTTCATTTGAGGATGAGGTAGTTGCGCCGCGCTGAAAAGCCCCCAGGCCTCCGTCGCCACCGTATCGGGGCCTCGCAGCAGGTGCACCCGCAGCGGACTCTTGCTGACTGCCACCCGCAGGTTTTCGGCTAACCCGACCTCCAGACTTCGGCTGGTTTCACGAACACCCGTTGCCAGACCAGCGCTTGGCTGCGTGACCACACTCACCGACGCATCGGGCTGCACGGGGCTGCCAGCAGGGAAGTACTCTATGCGCACCACACCCGTCGCCCACGGGCGCACCCGCAGCGTCGCCCCATCGGTAGCCCTGATGCTGAGCTGGCCGGCCGTGTACTGATGCGAGCGGTACGCCGCAATAGGGCGCGCCGGGGCGGCAGGCTTCTGGAATGGGTCCTGGGTAGGTGGCCCTTCACCTTCGCGCTGCCCGAAGCCCGGCAGGCTCAGCGTGGTTGAAAGAAAGAGCAGGAGAAGGCAATGGCTTAACAGCAGGGGCATAGCGTAGGGACTTTGCGGGGCAAGATACTGGATGTAGCCGCGGGCAAGCTCCTTCCCAAAGCAACGGTGTGAAATAGCCTCCGGCGTATCGTCATGGGCTATTAGCCGAAGCAAGAAAAAGAGTCGGCTACTCTAGGAAGAAGCAACCGACTCTTTTTACGGGTTCGAAGGATTTTAACGTCAGCTGATTGTTAGTTCCAAGCTATGGTCATTGAGCCGCATAATGTGCCCTGTGGTGCTTGTTTTTGCAACAGAAGGCTTGAAGCTTTAAGAGTATAGTAGAGTGGCCCTTAAGACTGCCTGGAATTCATAATACAGCAACTGAGGAAGAATTATTGCGGCTCGTTTCGGTGCTTAACAAGCAAGCTTAATATTAGTTTTAAGTATCTGATAATGAGTATTTTGGACATAATTTTGCACTATCTAAAACTCAACTGTACTAAACCTGTCTCGTAAGCCCATCTATCCACCTACCAAACCCCAATCGTTATGCAAGAAGAAAGCAAATTCACCGGTACTGCCCAACTCGACGCTACTATTCAAGCTCTGCAAGGCGGCAACCTTGCCGGATTAGCCCCCAGGCTAGCTCTAATATTCAAAACTGGATCAGCACGTTGCAGAACTCCAATAACGGCCAGCTCTCCGGTATTGCCTCCGAGTTGGAGCGTCTCAACGACGCGCTATCGGGCAGCTCGCCCGATACTTTGCAGGTACAGCAGTCATTAAAAACGTTGGGCGAACATACCATGCGGGCCGCCGAATCGGCCGATCCAGGCTCACAAGAAAAAGTGCGCCAGCTAGGTCAGGCACTGAGCTCGGCCGCCAGCCAGATTCATTAAGCGCTCATTTTGCCCCCCAGAAATCGGATTGTTGCTGTATGGCATGGTCCGATTTTCTTTATCCTTATTCTCTGCTCTTTTTCAAAGCCTTTCTCTGCTATGTCAACATCCCCAAATAACCTCGCCCACCTCGATTCGACCCTCAATTCGCTTAATGGAGGCCTGCACGAAGCTCGTCACGGTGCTACTCGTAGCATCAACAGCTGGATCGATACCCTAAAGGTGAGCGCCGATACTAAATTAAACGGTGTAGCCCACGAGCTGGAAAATCTCAAAGACCTGCTCGATTTACCCATGCCGGATACTTCCCAGCTTAGCCAGTCGCTCACTAAACTGGGCGAGCATACCATCAAAGCCGCCGCTGGTGCCGACGGCGCCACCGCCGATAAGCTACAGCAGTTAGGCCAAATGCTCAGCAGTGCGGCCGGCCAGTTAAAGTAATTCTCATTTAGAAGAACAAGAAGGGGGTTGATTAGATGCTGGTTTATAGCATGTAATCAACCTCCTGCTTTGGTTATAAATCAGCTTATGCTTGTAAGAACGTCATGCAGAGCGGAGCGAAGCATCTCGCGTGTTTGGTTGATTTACTATCACAACATCAGCACGCGAGATGCTTCGCTGCCGCTCTGCATGACGTTCTTTTAGTGTATGATCTACTAAGTATTAGTCGCCTTAATAACCCATCGCCTTATCGTCGCCCCTTGGATCGGCGCCGCCTTCCAGGTGGCCGTCGGGTAGCACACGGATGGCATCTACGCGGCCCCAGGCACTACGCGGATTGATTTTGTAACCACGCCGTTGCAACGTGTCGCGGGCGGCGGGGAGGAGGGCGTTTTCTTCCGCGTCAATCTGGTCGGGGAGCCATTGATGATGCAGGCGCGGTGCGGATACCGCTTGCTGCATAGTCATGCCATAATCGAGCACGTGGATGATGGTTTGAAGCACACTGGTGATAATAGTACTGCCGCCGGGCGTACCCACCACCATAAACAGTTTGCCGCCCTGCGTAACGATTGTCGGCGTCATAGACGAAAGCATGCGCTTACCGGGCTCAATAGCGTTGGCAGTGCCGCCGACCAGGCCATAATAGTTGGGCGCGCCAGCTTTCACCGAGAAGTCGTCCATTTCATTATTCAGCAAAAAGCCCGCGCCAGCCACTACCACTTTGCTGCCGTAGCTACCGTTGAGCGTAGTAGTGCACGATACCGCGTTGCCCATAGCATCCACGATGTTGTAGTGAGTGGTTTGGTCGCTTTCGTACACGGGCAGGCCCGCGCCAGCCTGCACCTCAGACGACGGCGTGGCCCGGCCGTTATTTTCCAGCGTACTCATCCTATTCTTAACATAAGTCGGATCGGTGAGTTGGGCTACGGGCACTTTACCGAAGTCCGGGTCGCCGAGGTAGGTGGCGCGGTCGGCATACACCCGGCGCTCAGCCTCCGTTATATAATGCACGGCCAGCGGCGAGTGCCAGCCGGCGGCGCGCAAATCGTAGGGCTCCAGCATTTGCAGCATTTGCAACAAAGCCACGCCACCGCTGCTTGGTGGGGGCATTGCAATCAAATCGTAGCCCCGGTAGCTACCGCGCAACGGAGCGCGCCACTTGGGTTGGTACCTCAGCAAATCCTGCTCGGTAATAATGCCGCCGCCCCGCTGCATCTCAGCCACGATGAGCTTGGCCGTTTGACCCTGATAAAAGCCCGCCCAGCCCTTGTCACGAATGCGTTCTAGGGTGCGCGCCAGGTCGGGGTAGCGAATGGTGTCGCTGGCCTGCCAGGGGCGCGTATCGCCATCGGGCCGCACGTAGGCGGGCGTATGCTTGGGGTTATACTTAATGAAATCCGGCCGGGTGCGGTTGAGGCCAGCGGCTTCTTTGCTCGTGAGCACCACGCCGCGGCGAGCCAGCTCTACGGCGGGCTGCACCAGCTCGGTCCAGGGGAGCTTGCCCAGCTTTTGGTGCACGGTTATCATGCCGGCTACTGTGCCCGGAACCCCCGACGCCAGGTGGCCCGCCGTGCTCAGATCCGTAATGACATTGCCTTGCTTGTCCAGGTACATATCGCGGCTGGCGGCGCTGGGGGCCATTTCCCGAAAATCCAGGGCGCCTATGCTGCCCTCATTCCCCCGATACAGAAAGAAGCCGCCGCCGCCAAGGTTGCCGGCCGTTGGTAAAGCCACTGCCAGCGCAAACTGTACCGCTACGGCTGCGTCATAAGCATTGCCGCCCTTTTGCAATACTTCCAGACCAATGCGCGACGCCTCCGGGTGAGCCGATACTACCATGGCCTGCGCCGTAATCAGGCTCGGCTCGGAATCTGGCAACGGCGCTGCCAGCGTGTTGGCGGGAGTAACAGAAGCGGTTGGCGTGCTGGTGGTGCACGCCAGCAGCGCCAACAGGACGAAGGAGTAAAAGCGGGACTTCATGCAAGTAAGATAAGGCTTACAGCCGTTACCAAGCTTTGTGCCCCTTTTAATAATATAGCCTTGGTAAAATATATTTTTTAAAACGACCCCAAATTTGCCCCCCAGCACGGCATGTTACGCTGAGAAGATAAAAATAAGGCAGCTTTGAGTAGCTTAAGAACCGAACTGCCTCACTAACACCGCCTCCGCAAGAAGAGCCGGTGATAATCCGACGGTAATGATAGTTTTGCCTAAACTCTAGTTGCGCTATGAAAACTCCTGACCTCACTGTTGCCCCCACCGCTAGCCTGCCCATCGTGCAGCAGGACCCCTGGCTCGAACCTTACGAACCTGTGCTGCTGGCGCGGCAAGAGCGCCTGCGACAGCGTTTGCAGGAAATTGAGCAGTCGCATGGCTCGCTGAGCAAATTTGCCACCGCTCATCAGCAATTGGGCCTTAACTATGACTCCCGCCGCCGCGGCTACTGGTTTCGGGAGTGGGCGCCGGCGGCCGAAGGGCTGTTTCTGGTGGGCGATTTTAATGGCTGGGACCGCGCCGCCACTCCTCTGAAAAAAGGTGAAAATGGCGTGTGGGAGGTGTTTCTGTCCGATAAAGACTACAAGGAAAGGCTCACGCACCACAGCCGCTATAAAGTGCATGTAGTCACCCAGAAGGGGGCAAAAGACCGCCTGCCGGCCACGCTGCGCCGGGCCGTACAGGACCCCGAGACCAAAGATTATACAGGTCAGGTGTGGCGCCCTGAAGCGCCCTTTATCTGGACTGACCAGAAGTTTCGCATCAATAATTATGTGCGCGAGCCCTTCATTTATGAGTGCCACGTAGGCATGGCTACGGAAGAAGGGAAGGTAGGCAGCTACCTAGAGTTTGCCGAAAAAGTGCTGCCCCGCGTGCAGGCTTTAGGCTATAACTGCTTGCAGCTTATGGCCGTGATGGAGCACCCATATTACGGCTCCTTTGGCTACCATGTGGCTAATTTCTTCGCGGTCTCGTCACGGTTTGGCACACCCGAAGAGCTGAAGCATCTGATAAACGAAGCTCATAACAGGGGCATCGCGGTGCTGCTGGATGTGGTGCATTCGCATGCGGTGAAAAATGAGGCTGAGGGACTAGCCGATTTTGATGGCTCTGGGGGCAATATTTCCACGCTGGGCCCCGTGGCAACCATCCCGGCTGGGACTCCAAGCTCTTCAACTACGGGCAGCCGGAGGTGCAGCAGTTTTTGCTGTCCAACCTGCGCTACTGGCTGGAAGAGTTTCACTTCGATGGCTTTCGCTTCGATGGGGTGACTTCCATGCTCTACCATCATCACGGCGAGGGCGTGGCGTTCAGTACCTATGCGCAGTATTTTGGCCCCGAGGCCGATGAAGATGCTATTTTGTATCTGCAACTGGCCTCCACGCTGGTGCAGGAACTAAAGCGCGGCGCCTTGCTTATTGCCGAGGATATGAGCGGCTTGCCGGGCTTGTGCCGGCCCATCAGCGAGGGCGGCGTCGGCTTCAACTACCGCCTGGGCATGGGCATTCCTGATTACTGGATTAAGTTGCTCAAGCACCGCCGCGACGAAGACTGGAATCTGGGCGAACTATGGTACACGCTCACCAACCGCCGCGTGGGCGAGAAAACCGTGGCCTACGCCGAGTCGCACGACCAGGCGCTAGTAGGGGATAAAACCCTGGCGCACTGGCTTATGGATGCGGCCATCTACTCGCACATGAGCAAAAATGACCCCGACCCGGTTGTAGCCCGTGGCATGGCGCTGCACAAGATGATTCGCCTTATCACGCTGGCATTGGGTGGAGAAGCCTATCTCACCTTCATCGGCAACGAGTTTGGGCATCCTGAGTGGGTCGATTTTCCGCGGCAGGGCAACGACTGGAGCTACCACTACGCCCGTCGGCAGTGGTCGTTGGCCGATAACCCCGACCTTAAATATCAGTACTTACTGGCCTTCGATAAGGCAATGATAGGCATGGCCAGATCGCGCCGCCTGCTGGCCGCCGGTCATGCGCAACTGCTCAACAATGACCCCGAAAACCAGGTCCTTATTTTCGAGCGTGGGGGGCTGATATTCGTGTTCAATTTCCATGTTGAGCGCAGTGTGCCAGACTACCGATTCTTCGTGCCCAATCCTGGTCGCTACCGTGTCATCCTTTCTTCCGATTCGCCTCAGTTCGATGGCTTCAACCGCGTAGATGACGCCCTGATTTATGAGACTTTCAGGGAAGATGATGTTGACAAATTGAGCCTGTACGTAACGAGCCGCACGGCGTTGGTGCTGGCGCGGGTGTAAGCTTTTATCAGGGCAAATGAGTCAAATTGTGAGAGGTAAACACGGCTGAAAAATATGTCGCAAATACCCCCTTACATTGTCGCATTCACACAGTTTCGCTCTTATGGGGGGCTAATATCTTTGTTGTGTACTCTTTAAAACAACAACGTTATGGCAACTCAGATTTTCGTAAACCTGCCCGTAAAAGACCTCTTCAGGTCGGTGGAGTTTTTTACAAAACTCGGCTACCGCTTCAATCAGCAATTCACGGATGAGAACGCCACGTGCATGATTGTAGGCGAGAACATATACGTTATGCTTTTGGTAGAGCCATTCTTTCAAACTCTCACCAAAAAAGAAATCGTGGATGCTACCAAAAGTACGGAGGCCATTATCTGTCTTTCGGCGGATAGCCGCGAGCAGGTAGATGAGATGATCAGCAAAGCGGTAAATGCTGGTGGTACCATAACCAGAGAGCCTGAGGACCACGGCTATATGTACGGGCATGGGTATCAGGATTTAGATGGCCATCTGTGGGAAGTCATGTACATGGACCCATCCACCGTCATGCCAGAGCAGCCCGTAGCTGAAGCTAGCATCCGATAACAAGACAACACAGCCAGAAAAACGGCTGGCAACTACAAGCGAAACCGCCCTACCAAGCTGTAATAGCTTGGTAGGGCGGTTTCGCTTGTAGGCTGATTTCTTACCGAAAGCGGCGGCCAATTTTAATCCGCTCAATTGCTTCCGCTACCCGCTCGGCGCGCTTCTCGTATTTCTTGGCGCGGGTTATCCACTGCGCGTACTCTTTGCGCTGAGCGTAGGAAAGCTGCTCAAACTTGGCGAGCAGATCGTTTTGAGCCAGCGCATTCGTCAGCTCCGCTGGAATTTCCAGAACGCTTTCTTCAGTGTCGGGGGTCAGCACAACATGCACCGTTTCGCCCCATGTCTTATCAATCGTGTTGCGAATCTGCTTGTGCACGGTCAATATGTGCTCGCCCTCGGGGGTGGGCGTCAGGGGCAAACGAAACGGGAAGCCATCGATGGTGCCGCGCACGTGTAAGGTGCCGCGCTGTCCGTACACTTCGTCCACATTGAAAGGAATGGTCAGGAATACGCCGCCATCGGAGCGGTGTAGCTCAAGCTGGGCGTCGAAGGTTTGCTCAGAGGCGGTAGGGGAGGGAGTCGTCATCAGTCAATTTTTTGACAAAGAAACAACGCTGCCAACTACTACTAGTTCCGGTTGATGGATTGCAGCGCTACTGTTAAGGCTTCCTCGTCGTGAGCCGCAACCACTTTAATACGGTCGGCGGCCACAGAATAAGCGCTTTGCAGGCGCTCCGCCAAGATTTCAGACGCGGCCAGAACCAATGTAGCCCGACGAAGCGCCAACCGCTCCAGCTCCAGAATCCAGCCCCGGTCGTTAAGCGAATCGCGGTCCAGCGCCAGCGAATGCACGTGTAACACCAACGGCCGGCCGGTAAGCTGCCGGATTTCGAGGCCCGCCAACCACACATGCCACTCGGGCGCGTAGATCACGCCGAACTGTTCGCGCAAAGCCAAGCGCGTAGCGAAGCGCGTGTACTGAATTATCTGAAAATTAAGGTCGCCGGGAGATTCTGGCAATGCCGTTAACAGATTGCGTAGCGTAGCCCGCTCAGCCGTAAACTCGATGGGGGGCAAATATTCTGGCTGAACAGTCACGGCTGGCTTGTCCAGGGTCAGATTATCGCCGGGGTGGTCCAGGTCGTGGGCCTCATCTGCTCCGGGCTCCGACGCTTCCACTGCCTGCTCATCGGTCAGGAGAAGGTCTGGGGGCTATTTTGTGTTAGATAATCCTTCTCATCGGGCGCCGTTTGGCTGAGGCCTGCACTCTCTGCCTTATCCTGCGTTGCGCCTATATACGGCGCGGCCGGCGCTTGCCAGGAGCTAATATCACGCACTGGCTGCAGCTCGTCCAGGTCCGCTAGGGTTAGCGTGTCGAGGCTTGTAATGCGCGCGTTAGAAAGTTGGCCCGTAGGCAGATGCGGCAAAATAGCCGTCAGGGCAGTGCGAGAAGCTAAGGCTTGCAACAGCGGCAGCGAGTCGGGCTGATCCGAGTCGTTGACCTGCGTTGTCTCATCCCAGCCTAACAACAATACCTTGAGATTGGGATTTTCCATGGGAACGGGACGATGACAGGAAAAAAATGGGCAACAAAAAAGCCCTGTAGAAGCTCTACAGTCGTGTTTAACGGATTCTGCTCCTAAGGTTAGGCAATTTTCGCGGTAATCAGTTTTACCTTGCAGACTTATGTGAAAAAACTTTCCGGCGCTGCCGGTATTTTTTTGCCCATCTCAACTGCTGCTTACGCTCATGGCTGATATCATTCAGGAAAATAATTACATGGTGAACGACCTGGCTACCAAGGGGAAGCAAGAGCTTTCGCCCGGCCAGATTGTATCATGCCAGCAAATAGATAACGACTTTCTGTTCACCTGCGACAACGGCGTACAGCTGTGCTTGCAGGTAATCACGGATAAAATACTCCGTTTTCGCTACGCTACGGAAGTTGGCTTCGCGCCCGACTTCAGCTATGCCGTACCCGCCGATCTGCCTCGCGCCGCCCTGGATTTTTTGGAGTTTCGGGAAAAGACTGATCACTACCGTATCACTACCGACCGGCTTATCTGCACCATTGCCAAGGAAAACCTGACCACCCGCGTGCTTGACCGCTCCGGTACGGTGCTTTCGGCCGATGAAAAAGGCTTTCACTGGGAGCACGACGATGACACTGGCAACGACATCGTGAAGATGAGCAAGCACGTGCAGAGCGGCGTGCACTACTATGGCCTCGGCGACAAGCCCGACAATATGAACCTGCGCGGCAAGCGCTTTACCAACTGGGGCACCGACACCTACGGCTACGTAAAAGGCTCTGACCCGCTGTACAAGAACATCCCGTTTTATCTGGAGCTGCACCAGAAAATTGCCCACGGCATTTTCTTCGACAACACGTTCAAAGCCAGCTTCGACTTTGCCGCCGAGCGTGCTGACGTAACCAGCTTCTGGGCCCAAGGTGGCGAGATGAACTATTACTTCCTCTACGGCCCCACGCTTACCGAAGTCACGCAGGAGTACACCCGCCTCACTTGCCCGCCCGAAATGCCCCCCATGTGGGCCCTGGGCTACCATCAGTGCAAGTGGAGCTATTACCCCGAAAGTACATTCAAGGCGATTGGCGCGGGTTTTAGGGAGCGGCAAATTCCCTGCGATGCCCTGTATCTGGACATCGACTACATGGATGGCTACCGGTGCTTTACCTGGAGCCCCACACACTTTCCCGACCCCAAAATCATGGTGCGGGAACTGGCCGCCGATGGCTTCAAAACCATTGTCATCATCGACCCCGGCATCAAGATCGACCCCGAATATTCGGTTTACACCGAAGGCCTAGCCAATGACTACTTCTGCCGTCGCGCCGATGGGCCACTCATGCGCGGCTCGGTGTGGCCGGGCCTGTGCAACTTCCCCGATTTCACCCGCCCCGATGTGCGCGAGTGGTGGGCGGGGCTGTTTAAAGGTCTGATTCAGGAAGATGGCGTGCGCGGCGTATGGAATGACATGAACGAGCCCGCCGTGTTCGAGAAAGGTACCTTCCCCGATGATGTGCGCTTCAACTATGACGGCAACCCCGCCTCGCACAAAAAAGCGCACAACATCTACGGAATGCAGATGGCGCGGGCCACGGCTGCGGGCGTAAAGCAGTTCACGTATCCCAATCGGCCGTTCACCATCACGCGCAGCACTTACGCTGGCGGTCAGCGCTACTCCTCGGCCTGGACCGGCGACAATATTGCCTCCTGGGATCACCTGTGGCTGGCTAATATTCAGTGCCAGCGTCTGAGTATCAGCGGCTTCTCTTTCGTGGGTAGTGATGTGGGGGGCTTTGTGGAAACGCCCGACGGCGAGCTGTATGCCCGCTGGATTGCGCTGGCGGCTTTCCATCCGTTCTTCCGCACCCACTCCAGCGGCGACCACGGCGACCAGGAGCCCTGGTCTTTTGGCGAAGAAGTAACCGATCTGGCGCGCAAGTTTATCAGCCTGCGCTACCAACTGCTGCCTTACGTGTACACTACGTTTTGGCAGTATGTGCAGCAGGGTACACCCATGCTGCGCCCCCTGGCTTTCCTTGACCAGACCGACACGGACACGTATCTGCGCATGGCTGAGTTCAGCCTCGGCGACCACCTGCTCGTGTGCCCCATCACCACCGCCGGCGCCGATGGCCGCTGGATGTATCTGCCCAAAGGCCAGTGGTACTACTGGTGGACGGATGAGGAACGTACTGGTGGCGCCGAAGTGTGGGCAAGTGCCAACCTTGACCGTATACCGCTCTTTGTGAAAGCTGGCGCTGTTATTCCGCTTTATCCGATCTTGCAGTACGTGGGCGAGAAGGTAGTGGAAGAAGTAACCCTGCATGTGTACTACAAAAACGGCACGGAGTACAGCGTCCTTTACGATGATGGGGGCGAAGGCTACGGCTACCAGGAAGGGCACGCCACCACGCGCCGCTTCACGGTAATCGGCACCGACACCAGTCTCACGCTCCGTCAGGAAATTGAAGGCGACTATCAGCCTAGCTTCACCACGTATCGGGTAGTGTTTCACGGTCTGCCTTTCGCGCCGCTGAAGGCTACTACCGACAGCAAATCATCTGCATTGGCGGAAACTACGACTGAGACAGATGCAGTGCTGCCCGAAGTTATCGTGCATGCAGGTTTTGCGGAGGTTGTAATTAAATAACAGCACTTGCTTAGTAAGAATTACTTATGAAAAAGCCCCCAGAATGTTTCTGGGGGCTTTTTTGCGCGGAGAAGCCAGTTACACATGTGCCCGCAGATACTGATACACCTCGGGGTTGCTGAGCAGCCCGATATGGCTTTGCTGAGCAAATACGCTGGTAGTCACTATGGTGCCGGCTGGTAGCGCCGGGTCGCCGAAGGTGCGGCCGATGGCGCTGCCGCCACCCACTAGGCCGTCGCCGAAGTAATGGTCGAGGGCTGAGCCCATCGTTTTGAGCAAGGAGCCAACCAGCACATGATAATGCACGCCGGGCAGGGGCGGAACCACGGTGCGGGGGGCAAAAATGTCGTTGGCGCGCGGGTTTTGCCAGTCCTCATCCACCAGCCAGGCATGCCGCAGGTCCTTGATGCCGTTGCTGCGCTGATCCATGGCTTTGCTGAGAAAGCGCGTGGGGGCCACATTTATCTTGCGCAGCAGCACCGACGTTAAGTGGCTGTTTTGCTCCAGAAAAGAGCCGTCGTTGGGTACGCCCAGCATGAATACGGACTTCAGGTGCTTCACCCACGGCGCTTGCTCCTGACCTTTACGAGTACCATAATAGCCTGCACTGCGAATGACTAAGCCGCCCATGGAATGGCCCACCAGCACCAGTTCGCCGATAGCAGCGGCGTGAATCTTGAATAATTTGGTCAGTAACGTGTTGAGCAGCTGGCCATTCTCCGAAATATGCAGGCCGCTATTGTAGCGCACATACAGCGACCGCACACCGGCCTCCTTTTGCAGCAGCGGTCCGTAGCGCGGTGTATCGGCCGCACCCGATTGCCAGATCATCTCATCGCCCATCAGGCCATGCAAAAACACAACGGTTTTTTGCGGCTCACTGCTCAGGCGTAAATCAGCGACGTCGACATCAGCGCCGTGTTGGCGAAAGCTCATCTGAATGGCCCGGCGGTCCTGGCGCTCGGCTAGCTGGTCGCCGATGGCGCCGTTGAGCACCGGTAGGGTAAAATGACGGTACGCCTGACCCGTGCGATACAGAAAATCAAGGCCCGTGACGGGCAAAGCGGCTGCCCGGCGCATAGCCGCTCTGGCCCGCTGCCACCGCGACGACGGCTCTTGGTCTGGCGGTGGGCTATCAGCGTCGGGGTTGGGTACAGAGCTCTCGGGGGGTAATTTTTCGGTCACTGAATCAATAGTTTGCGCGTCAGCGTGCCTTCCGGCGTGCTCAGGCGCAGTAAATAAACGCCCGCAGGTTGGCCCCGCAGACTGATAAGCCGGCCATTGGCGGCGCTGATGGGCGCCGCGCCCTGTCGCTGTACTATCCGGCCAGCGGCATCCGAGATGGTGAAAGGAGCAGTGGCTACACCGGGTTTTTGTAAAGAAGCCAGCGAGAAGTCACCATTGGAGCTGGGATTGGGATAAACAACTAAAGCAGCGTCCAGTTGTGGGTTTCGGTTGGCAGTGACCGTGAGGGCAGGGTCACGTCATCCACAAACAAAGCGGCAGTAGGAGAAGGTGTTGCACCGGTGCCGGCCACAAAGAAAATGCGCAGCGTATCGGGTGCTGTGGTAGCGGTGTAGGTGATAGGGAGATTGATTTGCCGATAATCGGGTACGCCACCCGTAAGCTGAATCGAGGTTTGTCCGATGATTTGGCCGCTTTTCGACAATACCAAGCCTACTTGGCCCGTCTCGGTTGAGGCTCCGGTGTATTTAAACCAAAACTGCATAGAAGTCGGGCGGGCCGTAAACGGAATGCCGCCGGGCCGCAGCCGCAGGATATCCTCCTGCGTGCGAGGAAGATTATTGGGGTTGATGAGCGGCGTTTCGGTACCGAGTAGCAGTACTGCCGGCACCGGAATAGTACCTACCAGCGGGATGCTTAAGCTCTTAAACATCAGGCGGGCGGCAAACTGTCCGGCATGCGCTTCCGTCGATTTCGATACCCCGTTTATGGCTAAGGGCAAGATTGCCGCTCCAATCTCGTCGGAGGTAATCCATTGTGTGGGCGCTTCTACGTTGCTTGCCGTGACCCAGGCTTCAAAAGTGCCATTCGCTAACGTGCTTTGGGCCGCGGCCGTGCCCGACCACCATAAACCACTGAGTACTAAAAGAGAAAGTAAGGAAGCCTTCATGCAGGTGTCAGATTGAGGTAGGATAAAAGAAGAGCAAAGCAGCGGCCCGCTCAGCTGTAAGATACGGGTACACTACGTTGCTGATTAGCTATTTGGTTGTTTGTTCGAAGCTAATTCGAGCAACAAAAAGAACGCCGCTGCGCTTTTGTAAGAAAATGCAAAAAATCAGGAGGTTCCAGTAGTGCCCGGTAGCCGCGTCCGGCCGAGTATTGCCCCAACCAGTAAGCCGGTAAATAAGCCCCCCAGATGCGCCGCGTGGTCAATATTGCCCCCCAGCCCGCCTACCAGTCCGTTGAGCATAAAATAGAAAACAAACCACAGCATGGTTCGGCGCTGAGAGCGGCCGAAGGGCACTGCACGCGTCAGAAGCAAAGCGAGCAAAAGCCCATACAACCCAAAAATGGCCCCCGAGGCACCCACCGAGTTTACGCCCGCGGTATTCCACCACAAGCTGGCCAAGCTACCCCCGATGCCGCACACCAAAAAGCCCCCCAGCAAGCGCCAACGGCCCAGCAGCGGCTCCAACAACGATCCTAAAAACAACAATCCCAGCCCGTTGAGTAGCAAATGCGCCACGCCGCCGTGCAGAAAACAGCTGGTAAGCAGGCGCCAGGGCTGACCATGCAGGGTGAGAGGCGAAAAATTAGACCCCCACATTACCAGCTCCTCGCCGCCCGGCGCGAGCGGATCGGCGGCCGTTAGCGCTAGGAGCGCATAAATAAGCAAGTTCAGGTCGAGCAGCAGGGGCGTGACGAAGAACGACCCGGCCGGCCACAGCATCGCCCGCAAGCTCCGCAGCAACAGGCGGCCGGTGCTTTCGTCGGGGAGCGGTGGGGGCGGAGGAGGGGGCGGCGCGGGGCCTCGGCTGGCACAAGGCCGCGCCGCTGCAACTCGCGTACGGCCGCTTGGACCACCGCGGGCGGAAAGCGCTGCGCCTGCCGAGCTAGAAAGAAAAGCTCAGCATCGGTTTTCTGGGCGAATAGATCGAGGGGTTCGTCGGGGTCCATAAGGACAGTAGCCTGATTCTCAGCGCGCCACCGTCAGATCGATGTGATGGGTGGGCTGCTTACCGCCGCGCAGCTCATACAGCATATCCTCCACCGGTGCCAGGGTCTTGAGTACTTCGCTATTCATTGGTGGGCGACCCAGAGAATAGTTTTCGCGCATTTGCTGCAACGACTGCATGCGCCGGTTGGCTACGTCATGCATCATGTTTATGCGCTGCTGCATTACCGGCCGTAGATTATGGTTATACACCAATACGCGCGTTAGCTCGCGCCATTGATCATACACCAGGGAGGCTTTGCCCGGAAACGTCGAGTCTATTTTGGCTATGGCTACCTGGTCGGCCAGAAATTCAGCTTGCTTTTCAGCCTTCCAGAAACGACCCGCCAAGATCAGGTATTTGCCCAAGGGCTTTTTGTCGGTGCGCTCTTTAGCTGGTAAAAGACTCGGCTCCGTTTTTACCTGGGCGGCGGTTTCAACTTCAAAGGTCGGTAGCACATTCAGCTCCACTGACTGTAGCTCTGTGGGAGCTTTCGGCACGACACCTAATGCAGGCGAGGGCTTATGGAACTGGCTATACAGCACGCATCCAACTGCCAGCAGGGCCGCGCCAATAGCGGGCGCCAGCCAGCGCCGCTCAACGGGCTCATTATCATAGTCGTCAGTTGCAAAGTCTTCAGATTCAATAAGGTGAGGGCGGGTCGCTGCTTCGCGCCGATGCAGCTCCTGCTGTGCTGCTGCTACCACATCAGCGTGATACAGGTCTGGATTCTCAAGGTAATAATGAAGCTCGGTATCGGTTTTCTGGGTAAATAAATCAAGTGGAGTAGTTGAGTCTGATGACATGCGTAAGCCGGATAGAAAGTGAGAGATAGGGAGGATAATAAACTCCCCAAGTTGGCAAAAAAGCACGGCAATGCCACCCCTTTTAAGCTGAACCCGCGTATAGTTTAGCAAGTACTTTTTCGCACTAACTACTTCTGCTATGGCAAACGATCAAAACCAACCCGAACAAGAACCCACCGATGGCCGCGCTATCCAGCAGGGCACCGTTTCTCAATCGGATCAGCGCCAGCCCGAAGGCCGCCAGGCGTCCGGTGCCGGCAGAGATTCGTTGCGCGGCCTCAACGCCGATGACAACTCCGGCAGCGGCGGCACCGAAGGCGGCCAGGAAATAAAAGGCAAAAACGTAAGCACCAGCACTACCTACGACACACCCGGCAACGCCGCCGAAGGCGACGTAGGCGGCAGCACAACCAGCAGTGGCACGGGCGTATCGGGTGGTGAAACAGGCCGGGTAAATCTTTAGGCCCCCACCGTACTAGTTTCTTATATCCTTCTTAACCCACCCTAGCTATGGCAAATGACAAAGCAAATCAGGCAACGGCCAACGATGGCTCGAACACGCCGCGCCCCGAAAACCAGCGCGGCGTAGCAGCACAGCAGCAAGGTCAGAAACAGCAAACCGGCCCGGCTGACACCAACGACGGCGACCATGGCGGCAACCGGGGCGGTAATCAGCAAAGCAGCCCCGACGCCAAAGGCAGCAGCAACCGCGGCGACCAGCCCGGCGCTGCTCAGCGCAACCAAGGCGGCGGCTCTGATAAAGAGAAGTCCAACCAAACCAAGAATACCACGGCCGATAAATCGGACTACGGCACCGGCAACGCTGCCAGCAGTGCCGCCAACGACGGTGGTACCATCGACGACGAAAACAACAGTTAATTCAATTTACCCACCCAAACCTACTCTTTAATATCATGGCAAATCATCCCCAAAATACCGACACAACTTCCGAAGACAGCGGCTCAGGCCGCGTAAGCACCACCAATAGCGGTCAGGACGGCACCTCCATTAATAAAGCCTTCTCGGCAGCCAAGAAAGCTGACCAAAAGGAAGAGCAGCAAAGCGGTCAAAACCCCAAAACCACCAGCACTCAGGGCAACATGGGCGATGGCGCCGGCATCCGCGGCGACTACGGCGACAGCGACCAGACCAACGGCATGGAAGGCGAAGATGGCGCCGATATGCGCCGCTCTGCTGAGGCAGGTGGCGAAAGCGAAAACTCCGGCAAATAACGAATAAGCGCCTTTCAGGCGTGAGTATGCAACGGTCCAACGGCTTCGAAGCTGTCGGACCGTTGTCGTTTTAGGGCCACTGATCCGTAAGAGTAAAAGACAGCCGAAATTTGCCCCCCAGCCGCTTTTATTTTGATTTGAGCAAATGCCTGCGGCATGAAGCAACCGCTCCGCTGTATCTTTTCCGCTATGAAAATCTGCAAACGGTGGCGGCCCAACTCGTGGGGGCTTTTTATGGCTTGGTGGTCGGGCTTAGTCAGCTTAGCAGCACCAACACTGAGGCGCAATCTGGCAATCCTTTGCCGCGCCTTTTGCATGCTGATACGGCCCGTTTTGGCCGAGTGCTGCGCGCCCCGGAGCAGTATCGCGTCCAGATTATCTATACCCAGATAAACCGCGACGCGCAGAACCGGCCGCACTTTCGCTCCTACACCTATGGGGGGCAAAATTTGCGGCGCTACTTCTATCCGGCCAGTACCGTGAAACTGCCGGCCGCCGTGCTGGCGCTCGAAAAGTTGCAAAACCTGCGCGTCCAATATCCGGGGCTAACCCGCGAGTCACCCCTGCGGATCGACTCGGCTTTTGCCGGCCAAACCCGCGTCGACTGGGATTCTACCAATGCCACGCTCCGGCCCAGCATTGGCAATTACATTCGGAAAGTGCTGCTGGTGAGCGATAACGACGCCTACAACCGGCTATATGAGTTTATGGGGCCCGGCCCGCTGAACGCGGCCTTGCAGGCGCGCGGCTACCGGCGGGTGCGCCTGATGCATCGCCTTTCGGTGGGCGACCAAGAACCCGGCTCTCGCCATACCAACCCCATGGTATTTTTTGCCGATTCGTCGTTGCAAATGCCAGTGTATCAGCAGAGAGCTGGACTTTTTGCTGGTGCTTGGCCCCAACTTAAGCTCCAGGGCGAAAAGATCGGTCGGGGCTATATGCAAGGCGATGAGCTAATACAAGAGCCCCTCGACTTCAGCACCAAGAACTACATTTCCCTGGCCGATTTGCAAGGTGTGCTCCGAGCCATCATGTTTCCCGAAAGCCTGCCAGCAAAACGACGCTTTCAGCTCGCCGCTGCTGATTATCAGTTTCTGCAGCGCTACCTGTCCATGCTGCCCCGGCAGAGCCGCGCCCCGCGCTACGACTCGCTGGAATACCCCGACAACTACGCCAAGTTTTTGCTGGCGGGCGGACCGGCCGGTCCTTTGCCCCCCGGCGTGCGCATCTTCAACAAAATAGGGCAGGCCTACGGCTTTCTGATCGATAACGCCTACATCATGGATGAGGCGCGAGGCGTGGAGTTTCTACTATCGGCCGTGATCTATACCAATGCCGATGGCATTCTCAACGACGACCAATATGAGTATGATGCAATTGGCTTTCCATTCATGCGCGATTTAGGCCAGGCCGTGTATCAGTATGAACTAAAGCGCCCCCGCCGCAACAGGCCCGATTTAAGTCAATTCAAAGAAGTGCAACTGAAGTAATTTAGTAAATCACGTAACCTTTTATGACTAAGTGAATCCACCGTAAAAGTCTGTTTTCAAGTATTTTAAATGAATAACTGGGTGTTAAAGCTCAACTGTTAAATATCTTTTGAAGCTGACCAGCAACTAATAGTTGAATGAAGAGTAAACACCAGTACTCGGAACTCAGCTATGTATTCGTCAGGCCTTTTTGGCGCTTGTCGGCTGCGTGAAAAGTGGCCGCTATATTGCATGAGTACCAAGCCTGCCTTCACCTATAGGCAAGCTACTGAGAACAAAAAATGCCCCCCAGCGAGCTAATTTCCCCCAATATGCATGGCCTACGGGTCGTCACAACGCCGGACTATTACCACCGGCAGGTGCGGGAAACCCCAGATAGTGAGCTGGTTAATCTCGCAGAATTTATTCCCAGCATCATACTGGACATCCGCTACGCCACTGCTGCCAATTTATTAGGCCGGCCTTTGTACCAAGCGCCCAAAGCCTTTCTGCGCCGCCCGGCTGCAGCCGCCCTGCGGGCTGTTCAGGAGGAGTTGGCTACTGTCGGAATTGGACTAAAGGTGTTTGACGCGTATCGGCCATATAGTGCTACTGTGGCCTTCTATGATCATGTGCGTGATGAAACCTACGCTGCTCCTCCGTGGCGAGGCTCGCGTCATAATCGGGGCTGCGCCGTGGATGTAACGCTGGTGAGCTTAAGTACGGGCGAGGAACTTGTCATGCCCACCGACTTCGATGACTTAACCCCTGCTGCCCACGCTGATTTTTCGGAAGTTCCGGCGCTGGCTCAGCTAAATAGGGCGGTTCTGCGGGCTGTTATGAGCCGCCACTGCTTTGAGCAATACCCTGGTGAGTGGTGGCATTTCGATCATAAGTGCTGGGAAAATCAAGACTTAATGGACCTGGAGTTCGCTGATTTACAGGCGTAGCCCAGATCGGGTACTGGCCCACAGGTTGGCCGATACCTCAGATAAATAGCGGTAAATGTGCGTTTTGTGTCGGCTACGAGCGTTGAGCTATGTAATTTGCAGGCGTCTTACCCGTTTATGTGCCGATGCCCCCATTGCTTTCCACTGATTTCCGTGCTTTCTTTTTCCTATTAACGTTGTGCGGGCTACTATGTGGCCCCGCTGCTCGTAGCCAAAATGCTCCCCCGAAACGGGAAATGCGTGGTGTTTGGATTGCCAGCGTCGAGAATATTGATTGGCCCAGCCGCCGTTCGCTCACGCCCGACCAGCAGCGCCGCGAGTATACCCAGATGCTCGACACGCAGAAAAAGAATGGCATTAATGCCGTATTTGTGCAGATTCGGCCCGCTGCCGATGCTTTCTATCAAAGCGACCTGGAGCCCTGGAGTAAGTGGCTGACCGGCCAGCAGGGCAAAGCCCCCAGCCCCGCCTACGACCCGCTTCCTTTCCTGATCGATGAAGCCCACGCCCGCGGCATGGAGTTTCATGCGTGGTTCAACCCGTATCGCGCTTCCCTCGATTCGGTGACGAGTAAGCTGGCCGCAAATCATCCGTATCGGCAGCATCCTGAGTGGTTTTTGCGCTATTCCGGCAAGCTGCTCTTCAATCCGGGCTTGCCCGAAGTGCGGAACTATATCAACAAAGTCATCCTGGACGTGGTGCGCCGCTACGATATTGATGGGGTGCATTTCGATGACTATTTCTATCCCTATCCCGAAGCCGGCCAGGTTATTCGCGACGAGGCAGCCTTCCAGCAGCACAACCCCGATCAGCTGAAACTGGCCGACTGGCGCCGTCAGAACGTGAACACGCTGGTGCGGGATCTGCACACCAATATTCAAAGTACCAAGCGCTGGGTGAAGTTCGGGATTTCGCCGTTTGGCGTCTGGATGAATCAAACCAGCAATCCGGAAGGCTCAAACTCGGCTGCATTCGAGGGCTACTCAGGCCTTTATGCCGATGCTCGCCTGTGGATGCAGCAGGGCTGGGTCGACTATATTTTGCCCCAGCTTTATTGGAGCACTACGTTCAAAGTGGCCTCTTACCCTGTGCTGCTGGACTGGTGGGCGCGCAACCGCTTCGACCGTCATTTGTATATCGGGCAGGGGGCGTATCGTATTTTCGAAACCAGCAAGCGTGACCCATCATGGCGCGACCCCACGGAGCTGCCCCGCCAGATTCGTCTCAACCGCTCGTATCCGACGCAGGTGGGCGGCAGCGTATTTTTCAGCTCCAAGTCATTGGTAGCCAACCCGCTGCACGTAGCCGATACCCTGCGCCAAAACTTATTCCGCTACCCGGCCTTGGTGCCCACCATGCCCTGGATGGATGCCGTGCCACCTCGTCCGGCTCAAAACCTGGTCCTGACGCGCACTGGTCGGGCCGTAACCTTATTTTGGCAACCCGGTCCTGCTGCCACCGACGGCGATGTGGCCCGCTACTTTGTGGTTTACCGCTTCGGTCCCGGCGAAACGCCCGCCCCCGACGACCCACGCCACATCGTGGCCCTCGTGCCGCGGCCCGCTAACAACCAGCCCGCTCTGGTAGATACCACCGCCCGCCCCGGCGTGGAGTATGCGTATTATATCACCGCCGTCGACCGCCTTCACAATGAAAGCCCGCCCGTGCGCGCCAGCACCGGAGCCGGCTCACCAGTGCTGGTGGCGCAGGCTCCGCCGGTAGTGCCCACGCCGGCACCCGCTGCTCCGCCTGTAGCCTCTACGCCGCCGGTCCGGTCCGGCCCACCCGTTGCGCCCCGCCCTACCATCAGCCGACCCGCACCGAACACCACCAGCAAAACTAAAGTGAAGATGAAAAAGCGCAAGCGTGGAGGTTTGCTGGAACGCGTATTCGGCCGGTAACTGGCATCAGTAATCTAAATAGTAAGCTTAACACCACAAAAAAGCCCCCAGATACACGTCTGGGGGCTTTTTTGTGGTGTTAAGTCGACAATAGCTCAATATATAATGCGTACAAGCTGCTACGCAGCCCTACCGACGCAGCTTTTGGTTCTTCACGGTAAGTATCTATGGCGTGCGTCTGTAGGGCTATTTACATTATCTATAATAGGTATAGTTTTATTTTAAATGGTATTTATACCATATATTGATAGCGTTGACACTACTCCTTTTTCACTTTAATTCTTCCTTTTATGCGTAACACTTACCCATTGAGGCTGGTCCTGCCATTAGGCTGGCTTCTCATGTGCGTGCTATTGACTACGCAGCTGGCGGCGCAGCCCGGTGGCACACGCCAGCCCTACACCTTGCAGGGGCGCGTCGTGGATGAGCGCGGGCAGGCGCTGCCTGGTGCTACGGTCTTGCTGGGGGGCACTACATTCGGCACGGCCACCAGCGCCGATGGCTCCTACAGCCTGCCGGTGCAGGTGACGCCCGGTGCTTATACACTTTCGGTTTCCATTATCGGCTTTCGGTCTCAGTTCAAACCTATCAATCTGGGCAGTACCCCAACCGTAACTACCGACGTCACGCTCACAGAAGCGGTCCAGACCTTGGATGATGTGGTAGTGACAGGCTCCACGATAAGTGTGAACAAGCGGGAGCTAGGCAACGCTATCAACACGGTGACGGCCCGCGACCTGGAGCAGACCGGCACGGGCGGGGCGCTCAATGCTTTGCAGGGCAAATTGCCCGGCGCGCAAATCGTGCAGAACTCCGGCGACCCTTCGGGCTCTATGTCGGTGCGACTACGGGGCATTCACTCGCTGCGGGGCTCTTCCGATCCTTTGTATGTAATTGATGGCGTAATTGTGAGTAATAACAGCGCGAACGTGTCGCAGCTGGCGGCGGGACCGGACATTGGAACTGCGAATGCCGGCCAGAACCGCCTCGCCGACCTCAACCCCAATGACATTGCCAGTATCAACGTCATCAACGGTGCGGCAGCGGCGGCGCAGTATGGCTCGCGGGCCTCAAATGGGGTAGTACTTATTACCACCAAACGCGGCAAGACAGGTGCGGCGCGGGTATCCGCTTACGCTAGCTTTAATATAAATGAGCTGCGCAAATCAGTGCCCGTGAACACCTTTGGTCAGCAGTTTGGCTTCGAGGGTCTACGCCTGTACACGATTGGTGCTCCCACACCTGCGCAGATAGCTGCCAACCCCGGCGTCACAACCATCGGCATCACACGGGCCGGAGCTACCACCCAATTGGCCACCAACCTGGTAGAAACACCGCGCTACGACTATTTCAACGATATTTTCCGGACGGGCTATGGTACTGATAATGGTGTTTCCATCTCAGGCGGGGCCGAGCGGACGCAGTATCTGGTTTCGGTTGGCTATCTGAAAAATCAGGGTATCATTGATGGGACCGAATTTACGCGCTACAACGTGCGGGCCCGCGTTGACCAGCGCCTGGCCAGCTGGATTCGGGCTTCGGCCGGGGTAGCTTATAACAATAGCTTTTCGGATGAAAAGGCCAACGGCAACGTGTTCTATAGCCCTATCAACTCAATAAACATCACCAACAACATCTACGACATAAACCGGCGCGACCCCAATGGCAATCTGCTGGCCGTAGAGCCTACCCGCGTTAACCCCCTGTCCACCATCGAGGACATGAAGTTTACGCAGCGTATCAACCGCACCATCACCGACCTACAGGTGAATCTGACGCCGTTTAGAGGATTTTCGGTGGATTATATTCTGGGGTAGACACGTACGCGCAAGTGGGCGAGAACTACATTCGACCCTACCCATATCAGGCCGCGGCCGGCCTGCCATTACAGCGCTATCCATCGGGTTTCGCAGCCAATGCCAATAATAACGTGCTTCAGCTCAACTCCGATGTGAACGTGGGCTACGACCGGCAGCTCACCGAAGATTTCAAGGTTACGCTGCTGGCCGGTTATAGCTACCAGTACCTGCGCGGAGAGTTGGTGCGCACGCAGGGGCAAAACCTGGCGCCGTTTATCACCACCGTTAGTGGGGCGGCCAGCAACACCGTAGCTTCCAACGCTGATCTGGACCAATTCGATTTGAGTGGCATTTTCGGGCAGGCCACTTTTGGATTTCGCAACCTGGCTTTCCTCACGGGCGCTATTCGCCGCGACCGGTCGTCGAAATTCTCATCCTCCGAAACCAACCAATACTACCCTAAGGTGAGCGGCTCGCTGGTGCTCTCCGATCTGGGCTTCTGGAAGGATGCGGCGTACGCCAAGACCTTCAATTCGCTGAAGCTGCGCGCCAGCTACGGTGAGGCCGGCAACCTGAACGGCATTGGCTCCTACGACCGGTTTTACCAGTTTACTCCCATTGGCTTTCAAGGCCGCAATACTTTCCTACCCAACGCGCGGCTAGCAAACCCCCGGGTGCGGCCAGAGCGCGTGGCGGAGATGGAAGTAGGAGCCGACCTGGGCTTTTTCAACGACCGCCTGGGCTTGGGCGTAACAGTGTACAATCAGAAAACCACGGATCTGGTGGTAGACCGGCCACTGGCGCCGTCGCGGGGCGGCTCATCCATCGTTGAGAACGTGGCCCGGCTTAATAACAAAGGCGTGGAAGTGCAGCTGAGCGCTGTGCCGGTGCGAACTGCCGATTTCAGCTGGGACTTCACGGCCATCTTCAGCCGCAACCGCAATAAGATTGTGGATCTGGTGGGTTCGTCGGCTATACTCGTCGATAACGTAGCTGGCGCGCCGGTATATCTTATTAATGGACAGCCAGCGGGCGTGTTTTATGGCTCGGCTTATGCCCGCAACCCCGATGGTTCGCTGCTGCTGACTCCGCAGGGCTTTCCGCAGGACGAGCGCACCACGGGCCAAGGCGTTGGCTCGATTGATTTTACGCCTGCCCGTAACGGCGAAGGTCAGCCCAGCTATGCACCGGGCACTACCATTGCCAACGTAGTTATCGGCAACCCCAACCCGGACTGGACCGGGTCGTTCAGCACCAGCTTCACTTACAAGAAACTCTCCTTGCGGGTGCTGCTCGATGCCGTGCAGGGCGTGGACGTATTTAATGCCGACTACCGTACCCGCCAGGGCGTGGGCCTGGGCGACTTGGCCGAGCAGGAACTGCGGGGTGAGCTGCCGCGCGGCTACATCTTCGCCGTGTATAACACCCAGGAATTCCGCATTGACGATGGCTCGTTTGTGAAGCTCCGCGAGGCGGCTCTGACGTACACCCTGCCTGCCATCAGTAAGTTTATCAGCGACCTTAATGTGTCGCTCATTGGTCGCAACCTGTACTCGTGGGATGACTACAAGGGCTTCGACCCCGAAACCAGCGCGGGTGGCGCTTCCGACTTGTTTCGGGCAGTGGACTTTGGCAATGTGCCCATTCCGCGCACTTACCAGCTCCGGTTGTCGGCCACATTCTAATGAGGTCTCCTGTTCTCCAAACTCGCCATTTCATGAAAAAGATACTGATACTGCTGGCTGTGCTGTCGATGGCGACGAGCAGCTGCGACAAAGAATACCTGAACCCCAGCACCGCCAGCGACGTGCAGGTGCTGACCAACGCCGACGGCCTGATTACGGTGTGCAACGGCTTGCAGGCGCGCTTCACGACGGGCGGGGCGCTGAGCCCGCTGTATAATACCGTGGCCGCTGGTGGCCTGAGCACCCGTGAGTTGAGGATTATAAACGTCGGCAACATCGAGGAGTTTAACGTCAGCCTCGGGGCCGGCAACGTGACGAATCTCAACGGCGTAGTGCGCAACCTCTGGACGCAGTCGCAACTGGTGCGCGCCAATGCCGACCTCGTGCTCGCCAATGCCAACAACGCTGCTGACCCAGGCACCCGAAGCGGCATTGTGGCGTACGCCAGTGTCTTCCGGGCCCTGGCAATTGGTACTCTGGCGCAGAATTTCGAGCAGATCTCTATTGTAACCCAAGCCAACGCTCCCTTCGTGAGCCGCGTGCAGGCGCTACAATCGGCCGTGGAGCAGCTAGAGGCCGCCGCTGCGCAACTGAATACCGCGCCTGTATCAGCGGATTTCAACAGTAAAATTATTGGGGCATTAACCTGCCCAACACCGTGCAGGCCCTCATTGCCCGCTACAGCCTGATGGCCGGGGACTACGACAAAGCCATAGCAGCCGCGGGGCGGGTAGATCTGGCAAGCCGTTCGGTATTCAGTTTCGACGAGCTGGCCCGCAATCCAATATTCGAGGTTGCTTTCGGCAACCGCAACGTGTTTGAGCCCACTGACGCGAATCTGGGCCTGACAGGAGCGCTAGCGCCCGAAGCCGGCGACCGGCGAATCCCGTTTTATACCCGCGCCAACGCCACCTCCACACAAAATCTGGGCACCGGCTTTTATAGCGCCAGCGCGGCACCTGTTCCGGTGTATGTGCCCGGCGAGATGCTGCTTATCCGGGCCGAAGCCTACGCCCGCAAAAACGATCTGGCCAACGCCGTTCTGGAGCTGAACCGGGTGCGCACCAGCACCGCTGCTGCCACTACGACGGGTGCTTTTCCTACGGCGCCTCCCGGTGCCGGTCTGGCACCGTACGCCGGTCCGCTTACGCAGCAGGCGCTACTGTTGGATATTCTGCGCAACCGCTTTGTGGAGCTTGCTTTCCAGGGTTTCCGGCTGGAGGACAGCCGGCGCTTCAACCGCCCCGGTCCGGGCGCGGCGGGCTCCGAGCGCAACCGTAACTTCTATCCATACCCGCGCACGGAGCGCGAGAACAACCCCGTCACCCCCGATGACCCTGCGGCGTAGTGTCAACTAAAAATTAAACGCACAAAAAAGCCCCCAGAAGTTCTGGGGGCTTTTTTGATGAATGCAAAAATGCTGGGCTACAGCGCCTTCACATCCAAGATCAAACTCGCGCCAGTAGCTGTCCGGTTCAGGCCAGTTACCGTGAAGATTACATACTGGTCGCCGCCCCGCACGCGGGCCACATACACGTCGCCTACCAGTACGTTGGCTACGCTGGCTACCTGATTAGCAGCGGTGGCCGTGAGATAAGTCTGACGGATGCTGTTCAACGTAGCAGCATTGTATACTGCGGCCGTCGTTTTAACCAAGCGGGTAGTGTTCAGGGCATCCAGCTTTACTTGGTTGGTGGCAATGCTGGTGATGGCAATATCCTTCACCGTAGCCGCGTCGGCAGCCGTGGCCGCACTGAAGGTGGCGAAGTTGAACGCTGCCTGGTCGCCGCCGGTGGTGCCGGTGTAGCTGAGCGTGATGGGGCGCACCGCCGCCAGTGCCGTAGCTGCCGCAGGCGTGATTGGAGCCGAAGAAACCGAAGCCGTACGAGCCGGCGTGCGCACTTTCGCCTCAAAGCGGAAGGTAACAGCCTGCCCGGCCGAGTTGGCTGGCACCGGGGCGTCAACGTTCAGGGTAGTAGCGGCGCCGGTTTGGGCCCCAACAGCGGGCAAGCGCTGGCGCAGCAGGCGCCGCTCGGCAGTTGTGCCTACGCGCACGTAGGTAATCAGGCTGTCGAGGTCTTTGTAGAGAATGCTGGTGGCCGGCGTGGTAGCCGTGGCCGACGTCACGCCGTTCACGTTCAGCGTCAGGTTGTAACGTACCACGTCGCCGGACACTACGGGGCCAGCGGTGGGCGCGGTTACGTTCGAGACACTGTTGATGCGAATAGTTGGCGTGGGCTCAGCCACCCGGAAAGCAGCCGAGCGGGTTTTGGATTGACCATTTTGGCTAACCACGCGCACATCTACCCGAATGATTGCTTTATTGGCCGCCTGGGGCACCACGTAGCGCACTACCAATGTATCGGCCCGCTTGATACGCGAATAAGCCGGCTGATACGGAATGGTTTGTACTACCACGGAGTCGCGGCTGGGCTCTACTTTTTGCAGCACCAACACTTCCCGGATTGGCTCGCCCTGAGAGGCGAAGTTTATCTCCAATGGTACTGTTTCCCCCACGGCATACTTGGTGTCGGGGGTAAAGCTGGTGTTGGCCAGAACCGTCGGGAGTTGCGGCCCGACCTCGGTGTAGTTTTCGTCCAGCTCATCATCGCAGCTGGTGATGAGGCCCGAAAGCGTCAGCAGCAGGAGGGGAGCGTAGCGTTTTAAAATATGCTTCATATGCAGCGTTGCGGAAGAAAGTCAGAGAAAAGTAGGCTGGGGGCAAATCGGGCCTTACGGCTGATCCCACCATACCGGCATAGCTATATAATCGGGGGCGTTGGCTCCCATGCGCGCAATCTCGTTCGGGTTGTAGAGCACTTCCGTGGCACCGGGCAGCAGGCGGCGAGGGAAACGGATGCTCGCCGGAGTGGTTGGCGTTGCGGCCGTTACCAAAGCCGTGTTTACTCCGCTTGGCACCCGAAAATTCACGTAGATGGCCGGGCTGAAATCAAAGCGGCGTAGGTCAGACCACGATTCCGGGTTCAGGAACATGGCGATGTACTTCTGCTCCATAATGCTCTTCAGCGTCAGATCGGCGGCGCTTTGGGGCACGGCCGAGCTAGCCAGATAAGCCGTAATCTGAGCCTCGGTGATGGTCGGATAAGTCAAAGGCGGCGTGCTGGTGCTTGTGCCGCCTACCCCAATTTTGCGCATGTGCGCCCGAATACCTTCCTGAAAAGCCGTGAATGCCCGCGCCCGGTTGTTACCCCGGAAAGCAGCTTCAGCCTCGATGAATTTCAGCTCGTGGTAGGTAATCAATTCAAAGTAACCCAGCTCGCGGGCGTACCAGCTGGCGTAAAAATCCGTCTGAACCGTAGTAGGCTGCGGGCCGCCACCCAGGCCAGGATCGGCGCCGGTGCTGGTGGCCGTAGCCATAATGGGCAAGCGCGGATCGACAACGCCAAACGTGCGTCCGTCCAAGTACTTGATAAAGTTGGCCGAGAAAGTAGACGTCGCGAAGTTATTGCGGGTCGTGCCGAAGATATTGGTGGTGCTTACCAAAGGCGCCACAGCTACCTGAAACTGAAGCTGGGCATCATCCGCAGTAGCCTTGAAGCCCTGATCAACCAGCGCCAGAATAGCATTGGGGTCGTAGGAGGCTTTCTTGGTGAGGTGATGGTTCTGCCGGGCCTTCAGCGAGTAAGCCAGCTTAATCCACTTCGTCACGTCGCCGCGGTATAGAATATCGCCGCTGATGCTGGGCGAGGTCACGTAGAGCGGGCGGAAGTTGGCCGAAGCCGGCTTGCTCATTTCCACGATGCCCTCATCCAGCAACCGATTAATCGTGGCATAAATCTCTTCCTGCGAATCGTACTTGGGCGTGTAGTTCCGAGCGCCCAGGAAAGCTTCTGAGTAAGGAATATCGCCGAATATATCGGTGGCGTGGCTCAGAATCAGGGCCATCATGATTTTGCCCGCGCCCACGTAATACACTGAGCCTTCTGCCTCGGCAGCGGCAATCATCGGCGGAATATTGCCCCCGAGTAGAAGTAGGTGTAGTTGAAGGAGTTGGTGCTCTGTGCGTTGGTGTAGAAGTAGTTATCTACTGTATTGCCGCCGGTGCGGGCCACCAGGTACTGGGTAATAAAGGGCGTACGCAGGGCCGTGAACATCTGCGTCTGTGCGCCGTTGGAAATGATGTTCGGGAGCAGGAAGTTAGGCGTGGCCGTGGTAGGGTTGTTCGGATCGGTGTTCACGTCGAGGAAATCGTCGCAGGAAGTGAACATACCGCCGCCCAGCACCAGGCCCAGCAGGAGAATGAGTTTTTTCATATAGAAAGCTGAATTGTCAAATGGTTGGAGGCTAAATGGCTGAATGGTCAAATGGTTAATTGTTCCTCTGTTTTATTGAACGACAAGCCATTTAACCCAAGGCCATTCGGCCATTTAAAAAGTAACGCGCACGCCCATATCCACGCCGCGCGTAGCCGGAACGCTGCCGTAGTCGAAGCCATTAGAGCCGCCGCCGCGTACGCCGGCACCAGCCGCCGAAGTTTCTGGGTCAGCGCCGGTATAGTTGGTGAGCAGCAGCAGGTTGCGGCCCGTTACGCTCAGCTCAACGCCTTTAATGAATGACTGCCCAAACGCGGTAGAGGGAATATTGTAGCTCAGCGTAGCATAGCGCAGGCGGGCCCACGATACATCCTCGATAAAGGCAGAACCTACCGTGCCCAGGGTGTTCTGGTAGTAGCCTTGGGTCAGCTCTACGGGACGGGTGTTTTGAGTGTAGGTAGTCGAGCCATCGGTATTTGGCGTGGCAATTACTCCGTCAAACACCACCTCTTTATACCTGTCTAGGGTCCGCTCGCTCAGGCCGCTGGTGCGGGTAGCATACCAGTCGTTGCCGTTCACCACTTTGCCCCCTTGCGGAAATCGAACAGGAAAGTGAACTGCAAGCCTTTGTATGTAAGCGTATTGGTAAGCTGAGTGGTGAAGTCGGGAGCCCGGTCGCCCTGGTAAGTGAAGTTGGCATTTACCAAGGGATAACCCGTAGTGGGGCTGATCAGCACGCGACCATCGGGGCACGCAGCCAGTCGCTGGCGCCAATACCCGTAATTGGCTTGCCGGGATAAGCACCACCCTGGGCAAAGTCGATAATGAACGCGTCCGACTGGTTTACTACCGTGAGTACGCTAGGCAGCTCCACCGTGCGGTTTTCGTTGCGGTAGAAGTTGGCCAGCACATCCCAGGTGAAATTGTTGGTTTTCACCGGCGAGCCATTCAGGGAGATTTCGATGCCCTTGTTCTCTACAGTGCCACCGTTGATGTATTGCAGAATAAAGCCCGTTGCCTGACTTACGCGGGGGGCAATTAGCTGGTCGGTGGTGCGGGTGCGGTACACGTTGGCGTCCAAGCCGAGGCGGTTTTGCAGAAAGCGCAACTCCACGCCCAACTCATACGAGCGGCTGCGCTCAGGGATAAGCAGGCTGTTGGAGCCGAAGAAACCATTGCGGAAGCCCCCACCGATGTAGGTGTTGGCGGCCAGCGGCGACTCCACGCGGTAAGGACCCGTGTCTTTGCCCACCTCGGCAATAGAGCCCCGAATCTTGCCGTAGTTCAGAACAGGATTCTGCTCCAGGCCCAGCGTGCGGGTAAACTCATAGCCTGCCCCGATGGAGCCATAGCCGAAGCCTTTACCATAGATCTTGTTCTTGTCGGGGCGGGGCAGTGTAGACGAGATGTCGTAGCGTCCGCTCAGCTCCAGGAACAGCTGGTCCCAGAACACCATGCTCAACTGCGCAAAATTGCCCACCAGGCGGCGCTTTACGTTGCTGGTCAGCGCGTTGCGGTTTACGGTGTTATTGATGCTGATGAAGTTTGGATTCTGGAAAATCAGGCCGATAACGTTCGTTGTCTCGTTCTGATTCTGCTCCACCGTGTTGCCCAGCGTCAGCGTACCGCTGAAGTTCTCGCTGAACTGATGGTTCAGCGTGGCCAGGAAGTTCGAGTTCAGAATGCGGTTGGCATTGGTAGTTTCGGCAATGCCGCCGTCCTGGTTGTTCACCAAGGAAGTACCCACGGCCCGTACCGAGCGCACGCGCTCCTGGTAAAAGTCGGTGCCCAGGGTGTAGCTGAAGTTCAACCACTTATAGGCCGCAAAATTCAAGGTTGCGTTGCCGATAAAGCGGTTGGTGCGGTCGGTTTGCGGGTTGCGGTTTACGGTGAAGTACGGGTTGTCGGCATCGTTGGCGCTGGTAGAGGCACCGGTGAGGCGGCGGCGGCTGCCGTCGGGGTTGAGGTAGTTGCGCGCATCATCGTTGCGAGGCCAGTTTAGCAAGCTGATCAAATAGCCCCCGAGCCGCCAAACAAACCAGGGCCTTGCACGGGCCGCTCACCACCTGAGTTCAGGTAGTTGGCCGAGGCGTTGGCGCTGAACTTGGGCGAAATCTGCACCGTGCCCGCCAGGCGTACAGAGGCTTTGTCGTACTTGCTTTCGGGCGTAATGCCTTTCGAGTCGAGGTGCTGAACGGAGAGCAGGAAGCTGGCTTTTTCGGTGCCGCCCGTCATGTTCAGGTAGTTCTGGAAAGAAGTGCCTTTCTGATAAAAGTCCTCGAGGTTGTTGTATATGGTCTCGCCGGGCGCAAAGCGTGGCCCCAAGATTGGCGGGTGCCCGGATCGAAAATGCCTAACGAGCCCTGCTTGTACTGATCCTGTAGCTTGGGCAGGCGGTTTACCTGATCCACGGAAAACTGGGTGCGATAATTCAGCGTAACCCGACCTGCGGTGCCGCTCTTGGTCTTGATAATTACGGCGCCGTTGGCCGCGCGCAGACCGTAGAGTACGGCCGCCGCGGGGCCTTTCAGCACCGTCATGCTCTCAATGTCTTCGGGGTTAATGTCGGAGGCGCGGTTGGTGGTGCCCACCGAGCGACCCAGAATACCATTGAAGGCTGAGCCACCGCCCGGTGCCGTCGATTCGGCGAAAGAGGAGTTGTCCATAATCACGCCGTCGATAACGAACAGCGGCTGGTTGTCGCCATCAAGCGAAGTACCACCCCGGATTACGATGGCAGCGCCTTCGCCAGGACCACCACCCGAGCTGGTGATGTTTACACCCGCGATTTTACCCTGCAAGGCATTCACGATGTTGGGCTGGCGCGAGTTGACTAACTCGGTGCCCTGCACTGACTGCACGCTGGTTACAATACTGCGGCCTTCTTTTTCGATACCAAACGCGGTCGTTACTAATACCTCTCCCAGATTAGTGGTGCTGGAAGCCAGAGCAGCATCAACAGTAGCACCTGTAGCGGGGCGCTCTTGAGCGGTGTAGCCAATAAAGCTGAAAACGAGCATGCCGCCCTCGGCAACATTGTTGAGAGTATAGCGGCCTTCAGCGTCGGTTTGAACGCCATTGGTGGTGCCTTTGACAATCACGTTCACACCCGGCAGGGGCGAGCGGTCATCGGCGGCCGTCACAACGCCGGTTACGGTTCGGGTGGTTTGGGCAAGGGCCGGAGGGGCTAGCAGCCACCCCAGCGCCAGGAAAAACCATAGAAGTTTTTTCATTGAAAGGAGAGAATGGTGAAAGGGAAGGAAAGGAGCATGAAAAGAAAAGACCGGAACCCGAGTGCTCAAAGCAGTTGGATTCCGGTCGACAAAGCGTCCGAACTTATTGGGGGACAATACACAAACAGGTACAGGTGCCCATAGGGGAGTAGCTAAACTGAACTGCAAAGTATAAACTACTCAGCAGCTATTCATCGATTCAGCGCACAGAAACGCGGAAAAAAGGATTTAAAGCTAAAGCTGAAGATTAAGCTGCACAACTATATATGGAATTTTATTAGTGGCGCTTGAACTCTGAAAAGGCAAGTGACAACCTACCAGCGTTTCCTGAAACGTATTTTTTACCTTAGAGCGCCTCAACCTACTTCCTATGCAATCTACTACCCAGGCCGCCATTGAAACTACGCACACCGTGCCACTTGCGGAAGCCAGCGGACCGGGCCGGCTGGTGTCGCTCGACGTATTTCGGGGTATCACCGTCATGGCGATGATACTGGTGAACAACCCCGGCAGCTGGGGTCACATCTACGGGCCGCTGGAGCACGCCAAGTGGCACGGCTGCACGCCCACCGACCTTATATTTCCGTTTTTCCTGTTCATTGTGGGCGTCAGCATTGTGTATGCGCTCGACTCGGCTAAGCAGGACTCTAGCCGCCATTCGCAGCTGCTGCTCCGCATTGTGAAGCGCTCGGCTATCCTGTTTGGGCTGGGACTGTTTTCGGCGCTGTTTCCCAGCTTTGTGTTCGAAACGGTGCGAATTCCGGGCGTATTGGCGCGCATTGCTGTCGTGTTCTTGGTGTGCGGAACGGTATTCGTCAAAACCGGCTGGCGCACGCAGGCGTGGCTGCTGGGGGCATTTTGGTGCTGTATAATATCCTGATGCAAGTGGTGCCGGTGCCCGGCTTCGGCCCAGCTAATCTGGAGCCCGCCACCAACCTCGGCGCCTGGCTCGACCGGCTTATACTGGGTGAAAATCACCTCTGGAAATCCAGCAAAACCTGGGACCCGGAAGGTTTGCTGAGCACTTTGCCGGCCATCGGTACGGGCCTCGCCGGTATGCTGGCGGGCCAGTGGCTGCGCTGCCGTACGCTGGAGCCGGCTACGAAAGTGGCGTGGCTGTTTGTGGCTGGCGGAGCGGCTATTGTGCTGGGAATGATCTGGAATGGTTGGTTTCCCATCAATAAAAGCCTCTGGACCAGCTCCTATGTGCTGTACACTGCCGGTATTGCGTTAGCCATGTTAGCGGCCCTCTATTGGCTCTGCGACGTGCACGGCTACCGCGCCTGGACCAAGCCTTTTCTGGTATATGGCGTCAACGCCATCACCGTGTTTTTCCTGTCGGGACTGGTGCCGCGCCTGCTGCAAATGATTAAAGTGGCTGGGGCAAATGGCGAACCTGTGGGCCTGCGCACCTGGCTTTACGACACGTTTTTCGTGCCTTATTTCACCCCCATCAATGCCTCGCTGGCGGGCGCTATCGTGTGCGTTCTTATTTGGCTGGGCATTTTGTGGGTGATGTACAATCGGCGTATTATTATTAAGGTCTGATGAGCTGAAGTGAACAGGTTTTGAGCCTATTCATTCTTTAGGGCGTCATGCAGAGCGCAGCGAAGCATCTCGCGTGTCGTCATTGAGTTACCATTGCAACATCAGCACGCGAGATGCTTCGCTGCGCTCTGCATGACGGGGTAGAGTTTTATTTCAGAAAGTGTAATCAGCGAAATCCTGACGCAGCTTGGTTTTGAGCAGCTTGCCGGTAGCCGTGTGCGGCAGTTGGTCCACAAACTCCACGGCCTCAGGCGTCCACCAGCGAGCAATTTTGCCCTCGAAGAATTGCAGCAGCTCTTCTTTGGTGACTTCAGCGCCGGGTTTGAGCACTATCACCAGCAATGGGCGCTCGCTCCACTTTGGGTGAGGCACGCCGATAACGGCCGCCTCAGCTACGGCTGGGTGCGCAATGGCGTGGTTTTCCAGATCGATGGACGAAATCCACTCACCGCCCGACTTGATAACGTCCTTGGAGCGGTCGGTGATTTGCATGAAGCCATCGGGGTCGATGGTGGCTACGTCGCCGGTTTTAAACCAGCCGCTTTGCGTTAGCTGGCCCGGCTCGCCGGCCCGGAAATAGTCGCCCACGATGAAAGGGCCACGTACGAGCAGGTCGCCGAAGGCGACGCCGTCGTGGGGTAGTTCCTGGCCGGCATCGTCCACGATTTTCATGTCTACCCCGAAGATGGCCCGGCCTTGCTTGGTTTGAATGGCGAATTGCTCATCGGGGGAGAGCAGCAGGTGTTTGGCTTTGGGCGTGCAGGCGGTGCCGAGCGGGCTGGTTTCGGTCATACCCCAGGCGTGCCGGATTTCAATGTTCAGCTCTTCGTCAAAGGCTTTCAGCAACGCCGGCGGGCAGGACGATCCGCCGACAATCATGCGCTTGAGAGTAGTGAATTGCAGCTTTTTTTCGCGCATAAACGTCAACAGGCCAAACCAAATAGTGGGCACGCCAGCCGTAAACGTGACTTTTTCCTGCTCATACAGTTCGTACAAGCTGGCCGCATCGAGGCCGGGGCCGGGCATCACTAGCTTGCAGCCGTTCATGGGCGCCACGTACGGAATGCCCCAGGCGTTGACGTGAAACATAGGCACTACGGGCAACACCGTGTCGCGGGCGGAGCAGTTGAAGCAGTCGGGGAGGGAAGCGGCGTAGCTGTGCAGCAGGGTGGAGCGGTGGGAGTAGAGCACGCCCTTGGGCTCGTCGGTGGTGCCGGACGTGTAGCAGAGGGAAGAAGCGGTATTTTCGTCGAAAACGGGCCACTCAAAGTCGGCGGTTTGTGCGGCCAACAGTTCTTCGTAGCACAGCAACTCGCCGGGCAGAGAGGAGTCGGCGGGCATGTGGGCACGGTCGGTGAGCAGGACCCAGCCGGCTACTTTTTGGCATTGGGGGGCTAATTTCTCAGCCAGCGGCAGAAAGGTGAGGTCCAGAAAAATATAGCTGTCCTCGGCGTGATTGATAATGAAAATCAGCTGCTCGGCAAACAGACGCGGGTTGATGGTGTGGCAAATCGCCCCAAGTCCCGACACGCCATAATACAGCTCGAAGTGGCGGTGGTTATTCCAGGCCAGCGTCCCGATTCGATCGCCCATGCCGATACCCAAGCTCTTGAGCGCGTTGGCTAGCTGCTTGCTGCGCTGGTGGGCATCGTGGTAGGTGTAGCGGTGGATGCCGCCTTCCGTTAGGCGCGACACAATTTCGGTGTCGGCATGCCATTTGGCCGCGTGTTCGAGAAGCCCCGCGATGCGCAGGGGCTGGTTCATCATCAAGCCGAGCATAGAAAAACAGGTTGGGTGGGAAACGGACGATACCGTTTTCTAAGCTAAGAAAAAACAACGAGGGTCTCACTTCTGGGCCACGAATGGCCTCACCCCCCGACCCCCGGTCTGCTTTATGCGCAGAGCCTAGGGGAGAGGGGGAGCCAGCCGACTGTTTCTACGCGGCTACGTCGGCTGCCGCCTCCGCAACCGCTACCGGGGCCTTTGTAGAAAGCAAAAAAGCCCCCAGATATTTTCCGGGGGCTTTTTTACAACTCTTTACTTCCTAGCGAAAGCAGTAGCCGTACTGTAGGCGCGAGCCGAAAGTGCGGCGTAGAACGATTAGCGTCAGGCTCCCCCTCTCCCTTTGGAGAGGGGGCCGGGGGGTGAGGCCCTCGTTGAAGCCTCTTAATTCTCCTTCAGCACCGGCGATTCCGTAGGAGTGCTTTTGCCTTGCTGCACGGCTTCGATGGCAACCTGCAATAAGTGACTGCGCACACTCAGGTCGCTGATCTTATTGTTGTTGCGGGTGGGGTTTACGCGGTTAGAGAGGAAGATTACCATGAGGTCGTACTGCGGGTCGACCCAGAAATAGGTGCCGGTGTAGCCGGTGTGGCCGTAGCTGCTTTGGCTGGCGTTTTTGGCCGAGTTTACTGAAGGATTGGCGGCGGGGCGGTCGAAGCCCAGGGCGCGGCGGTTGTCGGGGCAGAACTGGCAGCGCGTGTACTCAGCTATGGTTTCGGGCTTGATGAGCTGCTGCCCGCCGTATTTGCCATTCCAGGCATACATCTGCACTACTTTCGCCAGGTCATTGGCATTGCCGAACAGGCCCGCGTGGCCAGAAACGCCCCCAGCAGGGCTGCGCCTTCATCGTGTACGGTGCCGTGCAATTGGCCGTGGCGAAACAGGGAATCGTACTCGGTGGGCGCAATGCGGCTGAGTGGGAAGCGGCGGGTGGGATTGTAGCCCATTGTCGTAGCACCCAACGGCTTATAAATCTCATCGACCACAAACTGATTGAGTGGCTTGCCCGCGGCTGAGCGCACAAACTGCGGGTACATAATAAACGACAAATCGGAGTACACGTAGCCGGGCTTCTCATTCAGCGGCGACTCGGCAATGGCTTCGCGAATACGCTCAGGGAAATCTTTGCGGGCCCACAGGTTGGTAGCAGCCTGGTACGGAAAACGAGCCGATGAATCGGCGCGGAAGAAGCGACGGTTTAGCTCCGATGGTTTGGTAGCTGATACGTCGGCTGCATCGGGACTTTTGCCAAACAGCTTATTGAAAATGCCGCGGGGCTTGGTGTAATCTTTCCAGAATGGGATCCAGGCCTTGAGGCGGGCTTGGTGGGTGAGCACATCGCGCAGCTTCAGGTCCTGTTTGTTGGTGCCCACAAACTCAGGGTACAACTGCCCCATGGTCATGTCAGGGTTGAACTTTCCTTGATCCTGAAGGCGCATGAGTGCCGGCAGCGCCGCCGATACTTTCGTGACCGAAGCCAAGTCGTAGATGTCGGTGTTCTGCACTGGGCGCGGCTTTTTGCCCCCAGGCGTGGATTGTCGGCGTAGTCGTGGGTGCCGTAGCTTTTGCGCAACACCACCGTGCCTTTTCGGGCAATCAGCACCTCACCACCGGGAAATGCTTTGGCCGCTAGAGCTTGCTGCATCATGGAATCCACGCGGGCTTCGAGGTTATTATTCATGCCCACCGCTTCGGGGTAGCTGTAGCTCAGGCGCATGCCGCCTTGCGTGCTAAGGCCAAAGCCGCGCTGGTACTGATCGGAGATAGTAACGGGGAGTTTGCCCTGAGCACCGATGCCGCCAAAAATCATTTGGGCAGTTAAGTCCTGGATATTTTTGCTTTCCTGGTAAGCCAGCACCACGGCGTCGGCGCGGGCCAGGTCGCGGACTTTGGCCACGGCGTAGGCATTGCCAAACATGGTGACCACAATGCGCTGTTTGGCCGTAGCCAGCTCCCGCAGAAGCACGTTGGTTTCGGGCGTCACGCCAAAGTTGGTAGCTGGCAAGCGACCCAGGTTATTAAGACCAACGAGCAGCGTATTATATCCTTTGAGCGCTTCCCGAATCTTGACCAACTCATCCAGCGTAGGCGTGGCCGACAACCAAAAATGGTCAGCGGGGGCGTAGTCCGTCACCATGCGCTGAAAGTCGGTGGTGTCTTTGGTACCGATGGTCACGGTAGCAATGCGCAGGGTATCAAGGCGCTGTAAAGGCAGGATGCTTTTCTCGTTGCGCAGTAAAGTCAAAGAAAGCTCACTCAAGCGCTGGCTCAGATAATTAGCGTGCGGGGTGTTGAGGTCTTGGTACAGGTTTTTGAGGTCAATGGGCTGATACTTATTCAGCCCCGACCACTCCTTCAGCGCTAGCACCTTGCGGCAGCGGCGGTCAATTTCTTCCTGCGTGATTTCACCCCGGTTAATGGCCTCTCGAACCATCGTCAGGGCCAGCGGAATGTTCTTGGAGAACTCTAGAATGTCGTTGCCGGCCAGCAGAGCGCGCACGTCGCCTTCGCCGGGGGGAACATGTTGGTGAGGCCCTTCATGTTCATGGCATCCGTGAAAATGATGCCTTCAAAACCCATTTTCTCCTTCACCATACCCGTCACGATGGGCTTGGAAAGGGTAGAGGGGATACCAGTGCTGTCGAGGGCCGGAATGTTGAGGTGGGCAATCATAATGCCCCCCAGGCCACGCCGCATCAGGTCGCGGAAGGGAAACAGCTCCAGCGTATCAATGCGGCGCTTGTCTACCCGAATGAGGGGCAGGGCGAGGTGAGAATCGGTGTCGGTGTCCCCGTGGCCGGGGAAGTGCTTGGCTACGGCCAGAATGCCGTTGTCCTGCATGCCACGCATGTACTGGTAGCTTTTGGCGGTTACGTCCTCGCGGCTGTCGCCCCAAGAGCGAAAGCCGATAACGGGGTTCGCGGCGTTGTTATTCACATCGACTACCGGCGCAAAATTGACATGCATGCCAGTGCGCTTGAACTGGCGGGCAATCTCGGCGCCCATCTCGTACAGCAAGGCGGTATCCTGCACGCCACCCATACTCATTTGATACGGAAAACGCGTGGTGCTATCCAGGCGCATACCGATGCCCCACTCTGCATCCATGGCCACGAGCAACGGCACTTTTGCCTGTGCTTGGTAGCGGTTGAGCAATTTGCTTTGGCGCACGGGTCCGCCCTGGAAGAAAATAAGCCCCCCAACGCCGTACTGCTGCACCAACTGCGACACGGAGTCTTCATCAATGCGCTTGCGGTTGGAATAAGCCGCCACCATAAAGAGCTGCGCTACCCGCTGGTCGGGCGTGAGCGTGGCCATCACCGAGTCAACCCAGCGCGACTCCGCCATCTGGGGGCAAAAGGCACCGGCGCGTTCATGGAGCGCGGCTTGATGGTGGCAACCGCAGTTTTAGGTTTAGCGGGTTTCTTCCGTCGCTGCTGGGCCGAAGTGGCGAACGGCAGGAACAACAGAAGCAGGATGAAGAGCGAGAAATTCCGGGGCGTGAGCAAGGGCGCAGGGTTCGGGTGGAAGTCAGCCGTAAAAATACGGCAACCCACGAAGTTATGCGACAATAGCTGAGAAGTGGATTGCAAATAGCAGAGCAAGGAGCTGCAGTTGTACTATATAATTTCTATTAGACCGTCATACAGAGCGCAGCGAAGCATCTCGCGTGTTTAGTAAGTGTGTAATACAATTCAGAAGAACGTCATGCTGAGCTTGCCGAAGCATCTCTACACGAGTAGGAATCTCAACGAAGCGGGAGAGATGCTTCGGCAAGCTCAGCATGACAGTTAGCGTGGCAACGACTGCACGCGAGATGCTTCGCTGCCGCTCTGCATGACGTTCTATGTAGATGTTGTCAGGTTCTTTGAATCGTAGATTACTGTCGCACAAAAAAGAGCTGGAGATATCTCCAGCTCTTTTTTGTGCGCTAAGGAAAGTTTCAACTACTGAATGACCGTTTTCTCTGTGTGAAAAACCTCTCCATTTTCACCCTTCAACTCCATCGTTGCCTGTAGCTTTTTGCCTTTTTGGCGAAGGCGGAACAGGGCATAATGCTTCTCATTTACCAGCGGGCCAACGCGGTATTTATTTGGTTCACCGGTATTGTTGGTAGCAGGGTGCGTGAGGCCGCTTGATGTGACTTCATACACTGGATACTGTACGCCAGATATGGTCATTTTGGCCATTTCGCCAATGTGGCGGTCACCACTCATGAGTAGTACGCCTTTTGCTTTCGTGCTGGCCAATAAGGCTAAAAAGCGCTGGCGGGCAACCGGGAAATTGGCCCACTTCTCATACCGATGCTCTTCGGCCAGAAACTGAATGCCGGAGCCGATAATATGGGCATCGGCGTCGCTGTTGGTGAGTTGTTCCTCCAGCCATTTCCACTGTTCTTCGCCCAGAATGTCGCCCGTAGGATTGGGCTGATACACCTTGTTAGCATCCCGAAAGAGTGTATCCTGGTGGTAGCGGTCATCGAGCAGAATTACCTTCACTCGCTTCCTGCCAACATTGTAATTATAGGCAGCATAAATACCTTCCTGCTGCCGGCGCGGACTGCTGGCGGGCTCTTGTAAAAAGTCGAGGGCCAACTGCTGACTTTCTTTTTTCGGCCCAAACGATTTGTCGCCGTCGTTGCGTCCGTAGTCGTGGTCGTCCCAGGTGCCGATGACGGGGACCTGCGTACGGAAGGCTTTGTAGTCGGCCTGATTGAACTGCTGGTCGTACTTAGCTTTGAGCACGGCCATGTCGTCGGAGTCGCCGTAGATGTTGTCGCCGAGCCAGATCCAGAGGTCGGGTTTATCCTTCGAAATTGCCCCCAGATGGTCTGGGGAAGGTCTTGGCGGTCGCAGGAGCCGAAAGCAATGGTCATCGCTTTTTTGTGCTGAGCCACGGCCGCCGGGCTGCCCAGATACAATAGCAAACTCAAGAGCAGGAGAAGGTTCTTCATGCTGCAAATATGAAAAATAGAGCAGAAGGAGCGACGCGCTTTGTGTGAAGTAACTGTTACAAAAAGCCCCCCAGCCGTCAAGAGCATCTGCCGACGGTCTAATTTTTGTGAGTCGGGCACACGCCACGCCGCCGCTGCGCGTTATTTGTGCTACTTCCCTTGAAAACTAAACGACTTTTGCCCTTGAATACGCTCCTGATTCTTATTGCTTTTCTTCGTTCACGCCTAGCTGCCGGTAAGCTGGCTGCCCGCCTGGGTGTCGTGTTTCTGTTGGTTGGCGGCCTAAGTCACGGTGCCTATGCTCAGTACCCGGTGCGGGGCATTGTTCGGGATAAAGAAACCAAGGAACCGCTGCCCTTCGTGGGCATTGGCGTGAAAGGCACGACCATGGGCACGGCCAGCAACGAGAACGGCGAGTTTACCCTAAGCTTGCCTTCCGTGCCGCAAACGCTGATTTTCTCGGAGCTGGCCCACATCAAGGATACGGTGCAGGTTACGCAGGCGGGCCAAGCGTTGGAGATAGAGCTGGCGCCGGCCACGGTGGTGCTGTCGGAGGTGAAAGTGGCCAGCTACGCCTACCAGCTGGTGGACCGCGCGTATCAGCAGTTAAAGAAAAACTACAGCCGCAAATTCTACGGCAAAGCCTACTACCGCCAGATCACGCGCATCGACAACGACCCCACGGAGCTGCTGGAAATGGTGTGGAATGCCAAGTCCAACATCGCCCGCATTGAGGGCACGAGCATAGCACAGGGGCGCTATGCTGCCAAGCAAGCCCTGATCAGTGACAAGAACTTTTCGCTGTACACCAAATCGTTCGGCCTCTACGATGATAAAGCCGACACGACCAAAGCGCTGGGCCTGTTCAGCCCCAACGTGGTGGCAAACTATCTGCTGGAAATTAAAGGTGTGCTGGAGAAAGGAGAGACCGGCGGTGTGGCCGAAATTGCTTTCGAGACGCGCCCCGAGCAAACCAAGTACCGCTCGAAAGGCACCGTCTGGATTGATGTGGATACCTACCAGGTAATTCGCTACAAAATGACCACGCCCCAGCTTACCCGCAAAGCCAATAACCCGACGTTCTCCTTCAAAAACACGGAGCTAGAGCTGGATATGGTGTTTCAAAACGATACGACTGCCGTGAATCCGCTGGAGCACATCAAAGCAGACATGACCTATGATTTGGTACGGCCTGGTTTGCCACCAGCCAAAATGAAAGTGTCGGCTTTCACCTTCTTCTACGACACCAGTCGCAAGCCTACTAGCCTGACGTACAACAAAGTAACCAGCAACGAGCGCGACCTGGAAACCATTAGAAAGGTGAAATACGACCCCGAGTTTTGGGCCAATAATCCGGTGGTAAAACGTACTCCGCTGGAAGATGAAGTAGCTAAGTCGTTTGAGCAGAAAGGTGCCTTCGGAACGATGGTAAAAAAGCCCGAGCCTAAGGCCGATGTGCGCATTCGCAATGGCCGGATAGAATAGCACGCTGGGGGGCTTTTCGCTAGTCCAACACAATACCTTTTCAACACCACGCCCCAACTTCTACACGGAGTTGGGGCGTGGTGTTTTTGGTGAAGGTGGCGCTTACTTGTGCTGCTCCCACTCAGCCAGTTTGAGTCGGTGCTCTTGATAAATTCGGTTAAGAATAGCCGTGTCGGGATTGGTGCCGAGCGCAATGGTAGTGCCTTGTTCGCGGGCGTAACTGTTCTCAATTTTGCCCCGACGCTGGTAGCTGGAAAAATGCCCCCCAAAGTCCTCAGAGTCATCTGTGACCAGAAGTATGTGCCGGTACGGCTGGGCCGGGCGCGTTGGAAACCAATACAAATAGCTGCCATTGAAACTATGCGCCGCTGGCATATCTCGCCCCCGATTATAGTAATTCAAAGCTCCGGCCTGACCGTAATTATCGCACAGCACGAGGGTGCGGCTGCGCGAAGAATCGGGCAGACTTTGGTAGGCTTGCCAGGCTTTGTCGGCTAGTTCCTGCCAGCCCAGCATATCGGCGAAATCCTGGGGTAAGAGATGAATTTTACCGTCTTCCCAGCGGTTGGCACCAGTGCTGCGGTAGGCTTCGCCAATCTTCTGCATTTGGGCCGGCGGATACAGGGCGTAAGCATAGGGAAACAGCGGAACGGCCAGCACCAGCAACAGGGCCGGCAGTATGGGTCGCGCTAGCTTGCTCAGTCGCGGAAAGCTCACCAACCGATGTTCCAGCCACGACGCACCCGCCGCGAAAAGAATAGGGTAGTAGCCCAAGGCATAATAGCTCTTTCCGTGCAGTACAGTCAGCAATAAAAGCCCCCCAACGAAGAGTAAGCCCACGCTGCGGTACGGCCGAAACGGTTGGTAGAACAAGAGGGCCAGCAGCCCCGTCACCCACACCCACAAAGCCGGAAAACACATGAGCAGTTGGTCTTGCCAAAAGTCCGCGGCCGACACATTCACTAGCTGCGACTCGTGCAGCAAAGCCATATGGTGAAAAAATGGAATGCCGTGCCTTAGCTGCCAGATCAGGTTGGGTAAAAACAGCGCCAAGGCAATGCCGGCCGCAATCCACCCGGCTTTGGTAATCAGAATACGGCGTTGCTCAGTCAGGAGTAAGGCGGTAATCAGGGCCCCGATGAAAAAGAAAGTGGTGTACTTATTCAGCAGGCTCAGGCCCAGCACCACGCCAATGCCATACAGATAGCGCGGCTTTGGCTGCTGGATGTAAGCAATTAGCCAGTAGCAGCTCAGCGTAAAGGCAAAGACTTCGAACGAGTTGGGTTGAAACAGAAAGTTGAGGCGGGAATAAGCACAGACGATATAGCTCAAACACGCCAGCACTTGTGCCCACCTGCTGCCCCCAAGCCGCTGGGCCGCTCGACCTACCACGTACACGGTGCCCGCGCCCCACAGCAAGGGCCAGAATTTTACCCAAAAATACCCCCACCCAGGGCCAGCGTGAGCCAGCTTTGCACGGCCATCAGGGGCGGCACTTCCAGGTAGCCCCAGGCCAAATGCTGGCCATAGTTGAGGTACAGATATTCGTCGCGATGCAGTTCATACACCCGACTGGCCAGCACAAAGCCAAGCACAAACTTAAGACCGGCAAAGATCAGCGGAATATGACGTTTCATGTCGGAATATATTTGATTCCTAATAAATGCCACGTCCACATTATTTCTGGCTGAGCGGTGCAGCCTTTTTAGACTAGAACGATCTTATGCACGGGAGTAAAACACTGCGCTAGTTGGTCGGAATGCTACCCCAATCTTGCTTCCGCCTGCAACTTTAGCCTTACTGTGTAACTGACTAGCTATATTGCTCCCCACTCAAACCCTCCTCATCTCTCACCCCTTTCCTCATGAAAAAACTAGCCCTTACCGGGTTGCTGGTTGGCTCGCTGCTAACCGCTTGTAATCAGCAAAAAAACACGGCCGATGGCGGCAGCGACACTGCAGCTACCGGCACCGCCGAAGTGAAAGACCTATCGACGCTGTTTGCAAACTATTGGGAAGAAAACCTCAAGCTGTTCCCGCTCGACGCCACCACCCAGGGCGATAAGCGCTACAATGACCGGCTGCCCAATGACCAGACCCAGGCCTTCCGCGACACGCTCCAGACGACGTACCAAAACTACCTCAGCCAACTACAGAAGTTTGACCGCGAAAAGCTGTCGGACAATGACAAAATCAGCTACGATATTTTTAAGTACGACCTAGAGAATAAGCTGGCTGGTCTGAAGCTAAACACTTGGATGATACCGTTTCAGCAGTTCTGGGGCCTGCCCATTACGCTGGGTCAGTTTGGCTCGGGCTCGGGCATTCAGCCCTTCAAAACGGTGAAGGACTACGACGACTGGATAGGCCGCGCCAAAGGCTTTGCCGCCTGGGGCGACTCGGCCATTGGCAACTTCCGCAAGGGCATGGCCGCCGGCGTGGTATTGCCGCGTCCGCTGGTAGAGAAGATGATTCCGCAGATGCAGGATTTGGTCGTCACTGACCCAACGAAAAGCTTATTCTATGGCCCGGTAGCGAAGTTTCCGGATGGCTTTTCGGACGCAGATAAGCAGCGCCTCACCGCCGCCTACAAAGATGTTATTCTGCAGGACCTAGTGCCAACGTACAAGAAGCTGGGGGCCTTTTTGAAGAACGAATACCTGCCCAAAGCCCGCACCACGACTGGCATTTCGGCCATTCCTGGCGGTCCGGAAATCTACCGCTACTATGTTAAGAGCTGGACCACCACTGACAAGTCGCCCGAAGAGATTTACCAGACCGGTCAGGCCGAGGTAAAACGTATTCGCTCGGAAATGGAGCGCGTGAAAAACGAAGTTGGCTTTAAAGGCGACCTGCCCGCTTTCTTCACCTATCTGAAAACGGACAAGAAATTCACGCCTTACCAGACGCCGGAAGATGTGTTGGGAGCATTCCGCGCCATTCAGGCTAAGATTGATCCGAACCTGAAAAAGATGTTTGGTCGCACGCCCAAAACGCCATTTGAGATTCGGCAGACTGAGGCGTTCCGCGCCGCTTCGGCCTCAGCCGAGTACAACCAGGGCAACCCCGACGGCTCGCGGCCGGGCGTTTTCTACATCCCGATTCTGAATGCCAAGGAATTCAACACCACTTCAGGTATGGAGTCGTTGTTTTTGCACGAAGCCATTCCGGGCCATCACTACCAGATTTCGTTGCAGCAGGAAAATGAAAACCTGCCCAAATTCCGCCGCTTTGCCTGGTACGGCGCCATGGGCGAAGGCTGGGCCCTCTACACGGAGAGCCTCGGCAGGGAGCTAGGCCTCTACACCGATCCGTACCAATACATGGGTGCGCTGGGCGACGAAATTCACCGCGCGATTCGCCTGGTGGTGGACGTGGGCATGCACACCAAAAACATGACCCGCGAGCAAGCCATCAAGTACATGATGGACAACGAGGCCATCAGCGAGCAGGGCGCCACCGCCGAGATTGAGCGCTACATGGCCATTCCGGGTCAGGCGCTGAGCTATAAAATCGGGGCGCTCAAGATTCGCGAGCTGCGCCAGAAGTACGAGAAGCAGCTGGGGGGCAAATTCAAGCTCAGCGCCTTCCACGACGAGCTGTTGAAAGACGGCGTGATGCCATTGGCCGTATTGGAGCGCAAAATGGATGCCTGGGCCGCCACGCATAAGTAAGCCCAACGCGTGCCGTTCATCAACTAAAAAGGGCAGCCACTTGGCTGCCTTTTTTTATGCTCGGCTGGTGGCTGCTACCAGCGGCTTCCCGTTTAAGGTACTATCCTTTATTCTATTAACGATCAATTCGATGTCTAAGCAACTTCAACAAACGCTCGCCCTCGGCGCGATAGCTGGTATGCGCAGCATGTCGGCGCCCGCCACCATCAGTCACGTCCTCAGCAACCATAAATCGAAGGCTATCGGCCGGTCGCCGCTGCGATTTTTGCAGTCGCCCACCACGGCCAAGGTCCTGAAAGGGATAGCCGTGTCTGAAATGGCGGCCGACAAGCTGCCCGGCATGCCCAACCGCACCGCGCCACCAGTACTGCTGGGTCGTATTCTGGCGGGCGGACTAGCGGGCGCGGCAGCCTATAAAGCGCAGAAAGACAGTGTGGTAAAGGGCGCGCTTATTGGCGGCGCCGTAGCGGTGGCCGCCAGCTACGGGGCCCTGTATCTGCGCAAAGCGCTGGGTTCAAGCACCGGTTTGCCTGATAAGGTGTGGGCGATAGCGGAAGATAGCTTGGTGCTTAAAAGCGCCCTTGCCGTGGCGCACGATGCCCGCCGCAGCACCAATAATAAGCTGTATTAGCTTCGTGTTTGCATAAAAAAAAGCCCCCCAGATAGATTCTGGGGGCTTTTTTTTATGCAAACACGAATAACAGCTTGCTAGCGGATTCAGCTGGCTGTTATTGCTGGGTGGTTTGGCCACCGCCACTACCTGACGTTGTGCCGCCTGCGGTAGTACCGCCATTGCCACTCTGGTCAGTGCCTGACGCTTTGGATGGAGCCTGCTTCGCGTTCTGGCTGTTGCCATCCTGCGCTTTATCTTGCTGAGGAGCTGGCTGGCCCGAAGCCGTTTGCGGCGAAGTAGCTGTGTTGCCGCTAGGAGCCGAGTTCATCGCCTTGTCAACAGACTGCTGCTGATCAGCGGCCGAGCCTTCGCCTAGCGGGGGCTGGACGTTCTGTACACGGTTTACGCTGTCGCGGGCAACCTCATTGCTGGTAGGCTCTTTGGCTGCTTCCGTGTTGAAATTTTTATCGAATTGGGTGTCTTTGCCGGGGCCCTTTTCGTAATCGCAGGAGGCTAGCGGGGCCGTAGCGACCAGCAGAATAGCCAGCGCGTAACGCTGTTGGAGTTTCATAAAAAGTGTTTTGAGTTGAAAGACTAGATTGGAAGCCCTGTATACGACAAGCGGGCGTCAATAGCCGAAGCAAAATCAGCAAGAAGGTTTAGTGCGACCAATTTTGCCAAATCGCCCGTTTGCCCGCTGCCCGATACCTTTGCCGGATGCCCATTTCAGCCCTTATGAACTGGAGTGGGGGCAAAGACTCAGCCCTCGCCCTTCACCACGCCCTGCTTGACCCCAGCTACCAGGTGACCCACCTGCTCACCAGCATCAACGCCCGCTACCAGCGCGTATCCATGCACGGCGTGCGGGTGGCGCTGCTCGAAGCGCAGGCCCAGCGCATCGGGCTGCCGCTGGTGCAGCTGGCCCTGCCCGAGTCGCCCGGCATGGAGGAGTATGAGCAGCTTATGCACAAGGCGTTAGCTCCATTGCAGGCTCAGGGTGTGAGTCAGGCAATTTTCGGGGATATCTATCTGGAAGATCTTCGGGCCTACCGCGAGCAGCAGCTGGCGCGGGTGGGGCTGGGGGCATTTTTCCGCTTTGGAAGCGCCCCGCAGCCGATTTGCTGCGCGAGTTTCTCGATCTGGGCTTTCAGGCCGTAGTAGTGTGCGTAAATGAGCAGCACCTCGACGCCAGCTTCTGCGGCCGCCTTCTCAACGCCGATTTTCTACGCGATTTGCCCCCCGGCGTAGACCCCTGCGGCGAAAATGGCGAGTACCACAGCTTCGTGTTCGACGCCCCGTTTTTCAGCAGCCCGATTCCTTTTGTGCGCGGCGAGCTGGTGCGCCGCACCTATCCGGCTCCCGTGCCCGGCGCGCCCGAAGCCGGCTTTTGGTATTGCGATTTGATCTGAACCACGGATTAGCGCGGATTTTTCGGATTCCACGGATTTCATTCCGTAGACGACGCGTCATCGGCCTATGTTGATTATGGGAGTGCGCGGGACCAGCCCTGATGTGGCTATACTTGAAAAAAATTTGTTGAATTTTAATCATCCACGAAATCCGAAAAATCCGCGCTAATCCGTGGTTCAGACAACTATGAGCCAGCCCTATATCATCCCCGCAACTACCCGCATCGGGCACGTGCACCTGAAAGTGGCCGACCTAGACCGCGCCATCAGCTTTTACTGCGGCCTGCTGGGCTTTGAAATAACGCAGCGCTACGGCTCGCAGGCTGTATTTATCTCGGCGGGTGGCTACCATCATCATATTGGCCTGAACACGTGGCATAGCCTGGGCGGGCCGCCCGCGCCGCGCAACACGGCCGGCCTCTATCATATAGCCATTCTGTACGCCACGCGCCCGGAGCTGGCTGTAGCCCTGAAGCGGCTGCTGGATGCCAACTACCCCGTCACCGGCGCCGCCGATCATGGCGTGTCGGAAGCTATTTACCTGAATGACCCCGACGGCAACGGCGTAGAGCTGTACTACGACCGGCCGCAGGAAGAGTGGCCCCGCTCTGCCGCCGGCGAAATCAACATGGTCACGGATCCGCTGGATATTCCGGCACTACTGGCGCTGGCTAAATAAGTATAAGAACAAAAAAAGCCCCCCGGAAATGCATCTGGGGGCTTTTTTGATTATAGGCAATGCTCATTGGCCTGAGCTCCTTCGCGCAGAATCCAATTGCCGGGCCGGTTAAGCCAGTGCAGCTTTTCATCGGGCGCTACGCCGCGCGCAAAGTTGAGCGAGCATACATCAATGGTCTCGGTCTCGACGCGATTCACCGACAAGTGCTCCACGTATTGAAGTACCAGCTTTTGCTCATCAATGCAGCGCGGATGCAACGCCAGGTTGTGCGAAGGGCTGGGCATGGCCGCCGACGGGTACAGGAGGCCGTCGAACTGCTCGCCTAGCCCTAGCGCCTCCGTGAGGGCAATGGATAAGCGGTAGCGGTGTTCCTCGCCGGGCCCGATGGGCTGCGTAAAGCAATCTATCATAAACTCAGTCAGGTGCTGCTCCGTTTCCGGTAGCTGCTTCAGGGACTCCTGTAATGCCTTTTCACGGTCGGAGTGTGGGTCGTCGGCGCACAGATCGGCGTAGCCAAAGCCCGCGATGCGCAGGGGCTCCCGCGCCTGCCAGCGGCTGATGATGATCTGTTCGCCTTTTTTTACACCGGCCTCAAAAAATGGTGGGTGCCAGGTAGCACTGCAATAAAACATGGGTATGCCCGCCCGATTGGCGCGCTGATCGTTTTTTACCCGCTCAGCCGGCGCATACGATACATCGGCGAAGCGGTGCGGAAGCTTTTCGCAGGGCGTACCCCGAAACAGCAGCAGACCGGCATCGAAATCGAGGCAGCGTAGCGCGTGGCCCGTTAGCAGCTCGCGCATCAGCGGCACCAGATCATCAACGGATTGCTCGCGAAGGTCGAGCTTATGAATAGCGGCTATTTTCTCTTTGATTTCCTTCGCAGCCGATTTATGGGTGTTGGGTTGGGAGGAACGCATGGGTGGGAGAGAGGGATGGTAAACACAGATGAGCTTGGATGGTATATTACCTAATGAGACCTCACCCCAGCCCTTTTAAAAAGGGGCGGAGTGAGGTCTCACGGGGGAAACGAGAGTAGTTTACGGCAAAAACTAGCGTCGGTAACGCTTTTTGCCCTTTTTGTTATTCACTAATACTAAAGCGACAGTTGCGGCCAGGCCCAGGCCCAGCGCCCATTTAGAAAAAGCAGTACTCACAGCTGGCGGCACCGAGGTTACGCCGGTTTCGTCGGCAGTAGCTGGCTGGGGTACGTAGCGGCCGTGCTTCGGGATGGCTACCTCATCGAAGTGCTCCACAAGCGCCTGGAGCTGCTGTAGAAGCTGCGTGCCGTGCATCGGAATGCCATGGCCGGTAGCAGCAATTTGGGGCTTCAAATCGGCCAGCAGCGCCACCGATTGACGGGCTTGGGGCCAGTTAGGCGTAAAATAAGCGGGTGGGCCGTGCACTTCCTGGCGTTGCTCCCACACCGCCGAGCCCGATTCCTGCTTCACGGTCACGAAGGCGTCGCCGGCAAGTAATACGCGGTCATGCTCGCGGAAAAACGCCACGTGGCCGGGTGTGTGGCCGGGCGTATGGTACCAGCGCCAGCCGGGCAAGTGCGGCACCGAGCCATCGGTGGGCAGCGCTTGCACCCGGCTGCCTAGGTCGATGGGCTTCTTTGGGTAGAGAAAAGACATGGCCGCCATGGCGCCACCGCCTACCGTTGGGTCTGGTGGTGGGTAAGACGAGCGGCCCGTGAGGTATGGCAGCTCCAGAGGGTGCGCGTACACGGGCACATCCCATTCGTTGGCTAGGGTAACTAGCGCCCCCACATGGTCGAAGTGGCCGTGGGTGAGGATAATGGCGGCCGGCCGCGCCTCCGAACCGAAGATTTCGGCCGCGTGGCGACGAATAGTGCCAGCTGAGCCCGGCAGGCCCGCATCCACTAAGACCCAGTCAGAGGTTGGCGCTTCCGGCTCACGCACATAGTATAGGTTGGTAAATACATTACGCAGACCCCAGATACCCGGCGCAACGGCCTGGAGTTGAGGTGTACTAGCTCGATTAGCCATACAGAAGTGTTTTGGTTAGAGATAGTGAAGTAGGTAGCAAGTGATACGCCGGGGGGCTTTTTCTGGTTGGAATCAACCAAAAAAAGCCCCCCGGCAAAACCAGCGACACCATATTGGCCACCGGAGTAGCTCTAGAATCAAAGAGGCCGCTTACTTAGCGGGCAGCGCGGTTTCGCAGCTACAGAGCACTTCTCGGGTAGGCTTAACCACCCGGTAGTTGGGCTGCGAAACTTCCTTCATATAAATGACGTCGAGACGCTGCACGGGGGCATTGCCGGCGTCTTCATTCCATACGCGCAACAGGTAGTTGCAGTAGTACGGGCGCAGATAAGCGTTGGAAACGAACAGGTAATTCTCGGAGTACTTACGCCAACGGTCGTTTTTAAATAACGATACCACCGACTTCGGCTTGGCCAACGTGACAGGTTTTCCTTGCCGGTTCAGGTCAATGTGCTGGCCCTTGCGCGTGGTAGCGTCCAGGATATACCAGCCGTCATCTTTGAAAACAGCCGGCGCAAACATGCCCCAGTGCTGATCGATGCGAAACAGATACCCAAACCAGCGCAGGGGCTCCGACATGGTGAGCGAAGGCTTGGCAATGGAATCGAGGTTCCACCAACATATATACGCGAGTAGTAAGGTAACCACAGCGTTGCGCAGGCCGTGCAGTAGTCGAATGGTCTTGGGGGGCAAATTCAGGCTCGATTCCACGTTTACCCGCACCGGGCTGCGCCAGCTATTCAGACGAGCCAAATGGGGCTGCAAGCGCTGCGTGCGCGTCCGCACGTGCCGATCTATCCAGTCCATGGCCGGTGTCGGCAGCAAGCCCAGCACGGAGGCCATGTTGATCAGGAAGAATAAGCCCACAAACAAAGTCAGGCTGATGCCGAGATGGAAGCCATACATCACCACCACAAACAGCACCCGCCAGAACGGCACGCCCACCGGAATAAACAGCACAAACGGCAGCAGCAGCTCGGTGTAATAAACCGCGAACGTGAGAAAGCGCATCACCTCCGGAAACTGATACAGAATCCGGCCGCCCGGCATGAGCACCTGGTCGAGGCTGAGGGCGTAGTAGATGGCGGTGCCTTCGGTGGTCCATTCGGGGGCATTTTTGAGCAAGGCCGTACACCAGTATACCAAGGCCAGCTGCACCACATATGCCACCGTGGCCGCGCTGAAGTACGAATACGAGGCTGGCTTGGGCTCAGTGCGGCCCGCATCGGCGGAATACATACGGCCCCAGGGTAGAAAAATCCCCCAGAAGAGGAGCATTCGCAGCAAATCGTCGCCGCCCTGCCCGATGATGGGATTCCTGTTCTGCAACGACACCAGCAGCAGCCACGATACTACCGTCGCTAAGCGGGTTTTGTAGCCCAGCAGCAGCATGATGGCAAACCCGGCTGCTATCAGAAACAGGAGCGCCTGTATTTGCCACAAACCACTGATGTTGTGCAGACTAACCTGGTAAGCGTTCCAGTTGCGCTCGTACAGCACATGCAGCGGCAGCACGCCCATGTTGGCATAATGCGCCTCCAAATCGGTGCTGCGGATGGCAAGGTCGGTCAGAACAACGGCTGCCGTGGCCATGCGCAGTAAGGCTAACGCGCGCAGATCGAGAATGAAAGGACGGCGCAGAAAATCGAGGACACGGGTCATAGGAGCCGCGCTGGGGGGCAAAATGGAAGATAAAAAGAAAGCGAAAAGGTACGCCACCTAGTTGGATGGTTAACCTTTTCGCTTTCAAAAAGAGCGACCGACCTGAAGGCCGGAGTCAGAAATTAGTTGGTAGTGGTACCTGTAGTGGTGCTACCGCCGGTAGTGCCGGTTGTAGTGCTACCGCTGGTAGTGCGCGTAGTAGTACTTCCCGACGTGGTGCCAGTGGTAGTACGGCCCGAAGTAGTACCGGTTGTAGCGCCAGTAGTAGTACGACCTGACTTGGTGCCTGACGTAGTACCTGTAGTGGTACGGCTAGTAGTAGTGCTACCCGATGTGGTACGCGTGTTCGCGCGGCCCGAAGTAGTACCAGTAGTAGCGGTGCGGGTAGACTGAGTAGCCGTAGTGCGGCCACTGGTGGTACCAGCAGTAGTACCAGCTGTTGAGCCAGCGGTGCTGCCGGCTGTTGTACCCGCCGTTGAGCCAGCGGTGATAGTACCAGCTGTTGTGCTGCCGGCCGTCATTGTGCCCGTGGTAGATCCGGTGGTCATGGTGCCGGCGGTGCTGCCTGTTGTCATGGTGCCGGCGGTAGTTCCTGCAGTAGTACCAGTTGTGGTAGAACCTGCGGTTACGCTCCCGGTAGTGGCACCGGCAGTGGTGCCATAGGTTGTGCCTGTGGTAGCACTAGTAGTGGAGCCAGCGGTAGTGCTGCCGGTGCCACTACCGGTAGTAGAGCCTGCGGTCGTTTGGGCGGTAGCACCAGCCGAAACAAATACTGCTGCCAAAAGAGCAGCAAACGATACAAAAGATGACTTTTTCATAGCTTTTTGAAAACAAGTGATATGGAAATGAACAGTAGCATAACAGAAACCATAGGCGGTAACTTGTAAGCTGGTGAGCAACGTAAGAGTAGCCCCGCGCTCAGAGACTGACCGCAGAAGCCAGCTTCTAAAAAAAACAAGAGGGATAATTACTCAGCAGTAAGTATCCCTCTTGTTTTAAATTAAGTGTTCAAATGAATGAACGTAACCCTAGCGGGTGGTTGTGCCCGTAGTGGTGCTGCCGCTGGTGGTACCAGTGGTAGTGCTGCCAGTAGTAGTACCCGTAGTGGTGCTGCCGCTGGTGCTACCTGACGTGCTGCCCATGGTAGTGGTACCGGTAGTGCCGGTGGTGGTTGAACCAGTTGTGGTTCCGGTGGTAGTAGAGCCAGTAGTGGTACCGCTGGTGCTGCCCATATCGGAAGTGGTGCTGCCGCTGGTGCTGCCCGAAGTGGTGGCAGTAGTGCTACCCGAAGTAGAGCCGCTAGTGCTGCCGCCAGTCATTGAGTCGCTGGTGGTTCCGGTAGTGCTACCGCTAGTGGTAGTACCATCCGTGCCAGTAGAAGCGCAAGATGACATGAGTGAGGCTGATACAAACATACCAGCGAAGGCGAGGGTCGATACGAAAATCCGTGACTTTTTCATTGGAAGGATTAGTTGGTGAATGGGTTAAACCAGAGCGGGATATAATTCAAGGAGCCCCTTCTACGTGCAAACCGAAAGAAATAGTTACTGATAGGTTGATTTATTTTTGTTGGCTTATCCAAATAATAGACAATAAATCAATGATTTATTTATAAGAATGTCCTCGTAGCTATCAATTTGAACGATACTGAGGTCATAATTATGATTCTATAATAACCTGTGTTGATGCTTAAATAGCTAGATAAAATAGACGCAGGAGCCGCTTTTTACTAATAATTAGCGAGTCGTTGAGCCGCTACCTGTTCCCGTTCCCGTTGCTGCACCAGTGCCACCGCCTGTAGTGCCCGTGCCACCAGCCGTTGAGCCAGCTCCGGCGGTAGAGCCACCAGCGGTAGAGCCACCAGCGGTTGAACCCATGCCACCAGCTGTGCTACCAGCCGTCGAACCACTGGTACTGGTGGTTGTCGAGCCTTCCATCGTGCCTCCAGCCGAATCAGTAGACATCATATCAGTATCTGACGATGTGCCTGTGCTGCTTTCTGTGGAAGTGCCGCCTGTGCCTTCCGTACCACCTTTGTTGCCGCTTTCGCAAGCGCCCAAGGAAAGAGTTGCAGTAATAAATAGGGCAGTTAAAATGTTGATTCGTAGCTTTTTCATAATGAAAGAAAGAAAGGATGTTGGTTGTGGATCAGAAACAGAAATTAAAATTGTATTCAGCAGCTATACGGGTACAACAGACCGTGCAGCTATAAAGTAGACCTTGAAGAAATACCTGTTTTTTGGGAGACAAACCACAGGCAGCAAATACGTATTCAAAATTCCGTTCCGTATTTATTACCTGTCAAACAGCTGGTTGCGCATATTCTGGTTAGCCCTGTAACACAGTATCTTATGCCACTGGGCAAACTGGTTTGGCAGGGCTTCGTATGGCTGATAAAAGATACTTTCCCGCTTAGCTGGTTATAGCTGGAAATACAGCTACTACCTATGGTACCTCAGCCCGCCGTTATCTTGTTTGATGGAGTTTGTAACCTCTGCAACGGTTTCGTGCAGTTCGTTATTAATCACGACTCTGGGGGGCATTTTCGGTTTACTTCGCTGCAATCGGAGGCGGGTCAGAAGCTGCTGGCTCAATACGGCACCACCGTAGCCGCCACTCCCGAAACGGTAATACTAATTGAGCAGGGCCAATTATTTACCCACTCCACGGCCGTATTGCGCATTCTGCGTGGGTTAGGTGGAGCCTGGCAAGTGCTGTATGTAGCCATGATTCTGCCGCGCGCGCTGCGCGACTCGTTGTATCGATTTGTGGCGCGGCACCGCTACCAGTGGTTTGGCCAGCAGGAATCATGTATGCTGCCCACGCCTGAGCTGGCGCAGCGCTTTCTGTAAACTGAGCCGCCTTTGCAGCAAGCGGGTTTGCTGCGTTAAGTCAGAAGACCTGATGTCACAAACCTGCCTATATAGGAGACACCTCGGTGATGGCGGGCAACAGGGTTTTTAGCTGCTTAAGCACGGCGGCATCAGCACCCAGAGAAGCAAAAAAACGATTCTCAAATTCCTCTACGGCCCACGCGGCCTGTACAGCCGTCCGCACGCCCACTGGAGTAAGGCTTATGGCTTTGGCGCGGGTATCGGTGGCATGTTCGGCGCGCAGCAATAGCCCTTTAGCTTCCAGCGTGCGCAATAGCTTGCTGGTCATCATCTTATCGATGCGGGCATGGGCTGCTAAGTCCGTCTGTGTAATGTTGCCCTGCTGCCCCAGCCAGTAGGCCGCCGCCAGCACCACAAACTGTGCATGCGTAAGCCCAAATTGCTCCAGGGCCTTCTTTATCTCACGCTGCCAATGATTGCTCACCTGCCAAAGCAAAAAGCCAGGGCTGTCATCCGGACTTTCAAAGGAAAAAAGCGATTGGGCAACCATCAATTATGAGTAGTGAAAACGAGGTGAACTGAATCTGTTGCCTCATCATACGGACAGGGGAATATTGGCGCTAAAAAAGCCCCCCAGCAATTTTATAAGCGCTGTTTGAACTCTCAACAGAAGTAGTACTTTCGGACTGTCGTCTTGCGCGAGCCGCCAGATTGTAGCGCCCAGCCAGCACAGCGTGGCTAACTACGGCGCCTTTGCTCAACTATGAAGTAGGCCGCATACAAGCCAATCAGAGCATATTTCGGGGGTATTGCGGGTAGTAATTATGGTTATAGTAAATACGATTACTATAACCATGTATGCGTTTTTTGCTTTCTAGCCGTACTAAAGGATATTCTTTCACTTACCATATCTCCATGCAGGTTTTACAACTCGATGGTATTAACCAACCGCTTGTTCTTCAGGAAGTACCTACCCCTATGCCCGCGGCTGGCGAAGTGCTGGTAGAGATTCGGGCCGCTGCCTTTAACCACCGCGACGTCTGGATTCAGAAGGGTCAATATGGCGGCTTAAAATTCCCGTGTATTCTGGGCTCTGATGGCTCCGGCGTAGTAGTCGCGGTGGGAGAGGGTGTCGATGAGTCATTGCTGGAAAAAGCCGTCGTTATTAATCCGGGCCATAACTGGGGCGACAACCCGAAGGCGCAGGCCAAAAACTTCAAGATTCTGGGCTTGCCGGATCAAGGTACGTTTGGCGAGTTTTTGAGTGTGCCCGCTCAGTACGTGCGGGCCATGCCAGCTCATTTGAGCTTCGAGCAAGCGGCTGCGCTGCCGCTTGGCGGGCTTACTGCTTACCGTGCTGCCTTCACACGGGCGGGTTTGCAGGCCGGCGAGCGGGTGCTCATCACGGGTATTGGTGGAGGCGTAGCAGTGTTGGCCTTGCAAATGGCGGTAGCCCGCGGCGCGGAGGTGTGGGTTACCTCCAGTTCGGTCGAAAAGCTGGCTCGCGCTCAGGAGCTGGGCGCTAAAGGAGGAGCCAACTATAACGATGAAAACTGGGTTGCCGACCTTACAAAGGAGGCTGGGGGGCTTTTTGACGTGATTATAGACAGTGCTGCCGGTCCCAGCTTCAATGCGCTGCTCGATGCGGCCACGCCTGGTGGTCGTATCGTATTCTTTGGCGGCACGCTGGGCGCTATTCCGCAGGTGCCGCCGGCAAAGGTTTTCTGGAAGCAGCTCACCATCCTGGGCTCCACGATGGGGACGGAGCAGGATTTTGCCGATATGGTGAGCCTGATAGAGGAAAAACAGATTGTTCCCGTTGTCGATCAGGTTTTCCCCTTCGCCGACGGAGAAGCCGCCATTCGTCGTCTGGCCGACGGCGCACAGTTCGGTAAAGTTGTCCTCAAGATAAAGGAGTAAGGCCAGTATTTTGGGGCTTTAAACAAGCCTGAGATAGAGAAGATTAGGTAAAAAATGCAGCTTGTATTTTACGGAAAAATACAAGCTGATAATAGGCGGATCAGGGAATGAAAACTGCGCTAAGGCTGTTGTATTTTCGACTGCTTTTCTGACGTATATCTTACTGCTCTAGCTATGAAATCACCTGCTGAATACCTCACTGGCCCAGTTTTCCAACTGACTTATCCTACGGGCGAAGTCGCCGAATCGGTACCGGTTGTCACCTACGACGATGCGTTGCTGGCGCTGGAAGAAGCGTTAGCCGACGCGGAAGAGTACAAGTACCTGTTACTGCGCGCTATTCGTCGCAATGCCCCCGAAACAGTTGCTCCTGAAGCCACTACCATCACCGCTGAAACTGCCGTAGTTCCTATGTATGCCGAAGCTGCTTAGGCTGATAATAAAGACAAAAAAGGGCGCCACTAGTGGCGCCCTTTTTTGTTGCTGACTGGTTTGGCCAGCGTTTGTTTATAGCTGGCTAAGAATATGCTGAGCCAGCGCCGCCGCCTGCTCCCGTAGTTCCGGCACCGCCGTCGACTCGAAATACGCCGGGCGGCGGCTGGGGCCTAGGGTGAAAAACAGCGAAGAGGCCAGGCCATCAGCATTCAAGAGCGCACCGTGTTCGTCGGTCTGAATGCCTAAGCGCAAAGGGTCGGGGAGGAGGTAACGCGCTTCCCGGAGGCTTTTTACCAGCGGGTCTTGTACGCGGCTGTAGTCGAGTAGAGGGCCGGTACAGGCAATAACATGACGAGCGGCAAGGTGCGTTCGATGGCTGCCGTGGGTTACCTCAACACCTAAATCAGCACCCTGGGGGGCAATTTGGCGCACACGGCCCAGGTGGGTTTGGAGTTGCCCGCGGCTCCGCAGCTGCTCTAGCACGGCCACATTCTGCTCCGGACTACGGTGCCGCACCACTGACCACATAGACGCTACATGCCGCAGAAAACGCTCTTGCTCCAGCAAAGGCCAGCCAGACCATATCCGACCCAAATCAGGACGAAGCGAATCCAGTACATCGCGCCAGTCGTAGCCCGCAGCTTGGGCGGCGCGGATGTGCTGGCGCACCACGCGCACTACATCTCCTACATTCGTGAGGTGAGCTAAATCGGAAGCGTAAAAGCTGGGGTATTGCGCGTGTTGCGCTGGTCCGTGCACCGTTGGCCACCAGCCATGCCGCGAAACGGCCATAATTGGTCCCTGGTGCCCATCAGCGTGCAGCGCCATCAGTACATCAACGGAGGTCAGGCCAGTGCCAATAAGCAGAACTGAATCGTGGGGGGCAATTCCGGCCAGTGCGCCAGGCGTCCACGGATTGGGATGATAGTTTGGCGGAAAATTGCCCCCCAGCCCGGCGCCAGCAAGCCCCAATGGCGGAAAATTGCCCAGCGCCAACACTACGCGGTCACTGCGCAACACGTGGCCATCTGTAAGCTCTACCAGCGCTGTATTATCTGTCTTATGGATGGTGGCGGCTACGGCGGCCTGCGAATGCCATTGAATCTGCATCCCATTTTCGGCATGACCCAGGATCTGACCTACGCACTCCTGAATGTACTGCCCGTACGTCTGGCGTGGGCAAAATTCAGCCTCGTCGGCAGGCAAGCCTTTCTCGCGCAGCCATTCCACAAAATGCCGGGGCTTATCAGGAAAGGCGCTGATGCGACCGGCGCGCACATTCAGCAGGTATTCTAGTCGCGGTGCCGAATAAGCTAAACCTTGCCCGGGAGCGGGGCGAGGGTCTACCAGATGTACATCGTAGGGGTAGTTGCCGCTGGCATGGGCAAGCTGCACAGCCAACATAGAACCCGAAAACCCCGCGCCTATTATCGTAATGGTACGTCGTTGGGGCATGCAGGTGGGGAAGAACGGGTGGAAGGTAGGCCTTAAAACGGACAGCCTGACCAAGGGTTTACCAAGGTCAGGCTGTTTTTGTTTAACCAGAGAAATGAGGCTGCTTTATAAATAAGCGCCGCTCACCAAGTAGTTCTGCACATAGTCCTGAATGCCGTCTTCCAGACGAGTGAAGGGCCGATCGTAGCCAATGCTGCGCAGCTTCTGCATTTCGGCCTGCGTGAAGTATTGGTAGGTGTCGCGAATGTCTTCGGGTGTGTCTTTAAACCGAATATCCGCCGTCTGGTTGAGGGCCGCGAACGTGTTGAGCGCCAAATCCAGGAAGGTGCGCGCCTCGCCGCTGCCCAGGTTATAAATGCCCGAATTTTTGCGGTGGTGCATCAAAAAATAGCACACCTCACACACGTCCTTCACATACACAAAGTCACGCTTCTGCTCGCCATCGGCATACTCAGGGTTGTGGGAGCGAAACAGCTCCATGGAGCCCGTACGCCGAATTTGCTCGTAGGCGTGAAAAATCACCGAAGCCATACGGCCCTTGTGGTATTCGTTGGGTCCGTACACGTTGAAAAACTTAAGTCCGGCCCAGAAAAACGGCTTTTCCTCCTGCGCCACGGCCCAGTTGTCGAAGTCATTTTTTGATTCTCCATACGGGTTGAGCGGGCGCAGCAACGGCAGCAGCGCATCTTCATCGGCGTAGCCCAGCGTGCCCGAGCCATACGTGGCCGCCGACGAGGCATACACCAACGGCAACTGGTACTGACAGCAAGCATGCCACACCTTTTTGGAGTACTCCAGATTCAGCAAATCCAGAATTTCGCGACTTTTCTCCGTCGTGTCGGTGCGGGCACCGAGGTGAAAGATAAATTCCACCTGCTCGTGGTTTTTGTCGAGCCATTCAAAAAAGTCGTTGCGGTCCACGTATTCGCGCAGGCGCTTGCCTTTCAGGTTGGCGAGCTTGCGCTCCACGGTGAAGTTATCGACCACCACAATATCATTGAAGTTGGCGGCATTCAGGCGGGTGACAAGGCAGCTGGCGATAAAGCCGGCGGCCCCAGTGACAACGATCATAGGGCTAATTTTGCCTTAAAAGTAGGCAAAAGCCGTGGAGTAGACTCTAGCTTGTGTTTCCATACTAACTCGTCATGCAGAGCGGCAGCGACGCATCTCGCTCGCGGTCTTTGGAGTTACCGCTGCAACATCAGCACGCGAGATGCGTCGCTGCGCTCTGCATGACGGAGTGGTGTTGCATGACGTTGGCTCAAACTGGTGTTGCATGACGTTTTCTCAAATAGCTATGAGGCAAGCTAAATCACCATCTTTGCAGCATGCTTCGTTTTTCGCGTCTACTTCTGACTTGCATTTCGCTCAGCGCTTCAGTGGCAGCATGTAATTCCGATCAAAAAGCCCCTCAGACATCGACACCGGCAGAAAATGCCCCCAGCAGTTGCGCGACGACTTAGGGCGCTCCGTCACAATACCGGCTCACCCGCGGCGCATTATGTCCCTGGCCGCATCCATGACCGAAATGCTTTACGCCGTGGCTGATACTGCTACCATTATCGGCCGTACCCAGGTGTGCGACTACCCGAAAGCAGTGCTGAGCAAGCCCGTTGTGAATAGCTACCCGCTGGATATGGAGCGCTTGGTGGCCTTGCAGCCCGATATCGTGTTTACCGTGGAAGGCATCACCTCCCTCGACGACGCCACGCGCCTGCAACAGCTCGGCGTGCAGGTGTATTACCAGCGTTATACCACGGTGCCCGACGTGCTGCGCGGCTTGCGCGATATTGGTCGTATTCTGCACCGTGAACCCCAAGCCCGCCGCCTCACCGATTCGTTGGCCGCGGAGCTGAAGCAACTGGAACAGCAAACGCCAACCGGCTCACGTCCCAAGGTGCTGGCCATTACCTGGCAAGACCCCATTTACGTGTACGGTCAGAATACCCTGTTTACCGACAAAATCCGGCGGGCTGGGGGGCAAAATGCTGTGATAGAGAAGTTTTCGCAGCCTTATCCGGCCCTTACGCGCGAGTACATTCTGCAGCTGAATCCGGATGTGCTGCTGGGGGGCAGTTTTGGAAAGCTCGACAGCACCTTCTTCAAAAGTTATCCGGAACTGCGCCGCATTCGGGCTTACCAAACGCGCCGGATTTACGCTATCAATGGCAACCTGATGGAGCGACCCGGCCCGCGCGTAGTGGAGTCGGTGCGGGAACTACAGCAGTTGCTGCGCCAAAGCCCGGCCCAGCTATGAGCCGCCGCGTCGGGCCCTGGCTGCTGGCCAGCCTGTTTGTTACGTTTTTACTCTTGGTCGCGGGGCTCCGAGTGGGCAGCTTCGACACAGATTATGCCACCATCTGGCGTGCCTTAAGTCATTATGACTCCACCGATCCGGTGCAGCTGGTGCTGGTACAATTGCGTCTGCCGCGCCTTTTGTTGGCCCTGCTGGCCGGTGCGGGACTGGCGTTTAGTGGTTATCTGATGCAGGCAATGGTCAATAATGCCCTGGCCGATCCATACTTGCTTGGTACGGCCTCGGGCGCGTCGCTGGGGGCCATTTTGTGCTTTGCTTTTCTGGATACCTTGGTGCTGGGGGGCTTTTATCTGCCGCCTTTGGCTGCCCTGGCCGGTGCCCTGTTCACCACCATCGTTGTAGTGGCGCTCGGGACTCAGCAGGGCCAACTCCGGCCCGCCCAACTATTGCTGGCCGGCGTAGCCGTGGGTGCGCTTACGGCCGCAGTTGGCAGTCTGGTTACTTTTCTGGCCGCCACCGACGCCAAGCTGAGTACCGTTATTTTCTGGGCTATGGGCAGTTTCGAGCGGGCCGGCTGGAATCTGCTGCCGTATCCGGCCGTGGCGGTCGGTGGGGCTTTATTGCTGTTTACTTTTCTGCAAAAAGACTTGAACGTGCTGCTGCTAGGGGAGGAGCGCGCCCAAGCGTTGGGCCTGAATGTGACCCGCCTGCGCTGGATACTTATCCTCACCGCTTCCGGCCTGACGGGCTGTGTTGTAGCGCTTTGTGGCCCCATCGGGTTTGTCGGGCTCATGATTCCTCACCTCACGCGCTGGCTGCTGGGCGTTACGGGTAGGGCTAATTTATTGTTCTGCGCCCTGCTGGGGGCAATTTTATGCTTGCCTGCGACTTGCTGGCCCGTCTGCTTTATCCGCCGGCAGGCCTTCCCGTGGGCTTGGTCACCGCCCTTTTCGGCGTACCGTTCTTTGTATATTTGCTGCGGAAAAAGCGCGTCGCGCTTTAATGGGCTGCTAAGTTGATGCGCTATTGTGCTGATTGGTTGAAAGGCTGATTCGTCGCGCTGTTAGTCATTTCATCAAGCACTGCCCCATCTCATTCCATACCGAATATTATCTTACTAGCACCGCAACAAATGATTTACGTCAGCCGCCAGGAGCATTTCAATGCCGCGCACAAGCTGCACAACCCCAACTGGTCCGACGAGCGCAACCGCGAAGTATTTGGCCCCTGCGCCAATACCAACTGGCACGGCCACAATTACGACCTTATCGTAACCGTAAAAGGTCAGCCCGACCCGGACACCGGCTTCGTAATCGACCTCAAACAGCTCAGCAACCTCATTCGCGAGCACATTACCGATCAGGTAGACCACAAAAATCTTAACCTCGATGTGCCTTTCATGCAGGGCAAAATGGCCAGCACTGAGAATTTGGTAGTGGCCTTCTGGGAAATCCTGACGCGTGAGTTAGGCTCCATTTCCTCCGCTCAGCTGCACTGCATCAAACTCTACGAAACGCCCCGGAATTTCGTGGAATATTATGGGGAATAAATAGCTAAATGGCTGAAGGTTAAATGGTTGTTTGCTTAGTAAGGCACAGAAACAATCAGTCGTTTAACCTTCATACATTCATTCATTTAACCCTCACCCATTTAGCCGTTTATTCTCTTGAAATATTACTTGATTGCCGGCGAGCGTTCCGGAGATTTTCATGCCGCCAACCTGATGCGTGCCCTACGCACAGAAGACGCTGCGGCCGAGTTCCGGGGCTGGGGCGGTGATATGATGGAGGCCGCGGGGGGAAAATTGGTGCATCATTACCAGGAGATGGCCATTATGGGTTTCCTGGAAGCGGCCACCAGTATCCTGAAATTTCGTGGTTTCCTGAAGGAGTGTCAGCGCGATCTGCTGGCGTATAAGCCGGACGTTTTGATTCTGGTCGATTACGCGGGCTTCAATCTACGGGTCGCCAAGTTTGCCAAGCAGCACGGCATCAAGGTGTTTTACTACATATCGCCCAAAATCTGGGCCTGGAACCAGGGCCGCGTGCACACCGTGAAAGCCGTGGTTGACAAGATGTTTGTCATCCTGCCTTTCGAGCGGGAGTTCTACCAGCGTTTCGGCTACGATGTAGACTACATCGGCAACCCTACCGTAGACGCCGTAGCTGAGCACGAAGCATCCACTGACTTCCGCGAACGAAACCGGATTCCGGCCAACAAGCCGATTATTGCCGTGCTGCCCGGCTCGCGCAAACAGGAAATCGAGAGCATGCTCTACGTCATGCTTTCCGTGTTGCCGCCGTTTCTGAATTATCAGTTCGTCATTGCTGCCGTTTCCAACCTTGACCGCAACTATTACCAGAATTTTCAGCGCAGCGAAAACATCACCATCGTCTCCGATCAAACCTACGACTTGCTTCGCCACGCCGACGGCGCCATGGTCACGTCCGGCACCGCCACCCTCGAAACCGCCCTCTTCGACGTGCCGCAAGTAGTTTGCTACAGCACTAGCGCTATTTCCTACACCATTGCCAAGGCATTGATAAAAGTGCCTTATATCTCCCTGGTGAATTTGGTGGCGGGAAAAGAAGTGGTGAAAGAATTAATTCAGGGCGAATTCAACTCTCGCAACCTCGTGCAGGAGTTGAAAAATATTCTGGAGAATCCAGAGTATATCGCTCGCCAAAAATCGGATTACGCCGAGCTACGGGAGAAGCTTGGTCGTAGCAATGCTGCCCAGAAGGCGGCTAAGCTGATGATTGGGTATTTACAGTAATGGGTATTTACAGTAATAGACTTAGAGCGTATATAATGGAATGTGCTTAACATTGTTACTTACAAAAGGAAAGGCCAGCAGAGATATCTCCGCTGGCCTTTCCTTTTGTAAGTAACAATGTTAAGCAGCCCGCAACTGCTTCAATGGTGACTTCTCAAACTTGCTTTGAGCATAATCCAAGTCAATAACGAGTTCCTGAACGTCAGTCTCAGAAGGCATATCGAACATCGCATCTGTCATGATGCTTTCGCAGATTGAGCGCAGACCGCGAGCGCCAAGACGATATTCGTCGGCTTTTATAACAATGTACTCCATGGCTGCCTCAGAGAAGGAAAGCTTGATGTTTTCCATCTCAAATAAGCGCTGATACTGCTTCACGATAGAGTTCTTAGGCTCCGTCAGAATCTTGCGCAGCGTAGCGTGGTCGAGCGGGTTGAGGTGCGTAAGTACGGGCAAACGGCCGATCAACTCGGGAATAAGCCCAAACTGTTTCAAATCTACGGCCGTCACGTAGCGCAGGAAGTTTTGGGTATCTACCTTTTCCTCCAGCATCGTTTTGGAGAAGCCCATGGGCTTGGTGTTCAGGCGGCTCTTAATGATGCGCTCGATGCCAACAAAAGCCCCCCGCAGATGAACAAGATGTTTTCGGTGTTCACCGTAATCATCTTCTGCTCAGGGTGCTTGCGGCCACCATGGGGCGGCACGTTTACTGTAGTGCCTTCCAGCAATTTCAGCATTGCCTGCTGTACCCCCTCGCCGCTCACGTCGCGCGTGATGCTGGGGTTGTCGCTCTTGCGGGCAATCTTATCTATTTCGTCAATATAAACGATGCCGCGCTCGGCTGCTTCCACGTTGTAGTCAGCGGATTGCAACAAGCGAGTCAGGATGCTTTCCACATCTTCGCCCACGTAGCCGGCCTCAGTAAGCACAGTGGCGTCGGCAATACAGAAAGGCACTTGCAGAATGTTGGCCAGCATACGAGCCAAGAAGGTTTTGCCCGTTCCGGTTTCACCCACCATGATGATGTTGGATTTCTCAATCACCACATCATCCTTAGTGCTAGGCTTCTGCATAAGGCGCTTGTAGTGGTTGTACACTGCCACCGACATTACCTTTTTTGCTTCATCCTGGCCTACTACGTACTGATCCAGGTACTCCTTCATCTCGCGCGGCTTCACGAGGTTAAACTTTGGCGTCTTGCTGTTTGAGCGAATCTTGTTCTCTTCGTTCAAAATCTGCTGGGCCTGACCTACGCACCGCTCGCAAATGTGCGCGTTGATGCCGGAAATCATTACCGAGACGTCTTTTTTGCTCTTGCCGCAGAAGGAGCACGTAATATCTGCCATTGCCTGGATTATCAGAATAGGATAGGTAATCTCCGCTCACGCCGGAGCGGCATCAAAGGTACAAAAGGCTAACGCCCTGCGTACAAAAAAAAGTTGCCCCATCGTAGGGCTTCTATTTAAAAGTAAAAATCCCATTTCCGGTTTTCAATCCAGAAATGGGATTTCAATTTGTGTTAGATCGTCATGCAGACCGACCAATAAAGGTAGCTTAAGCTACTTTACGCTCAAGCACCTCATCAATCAGACCATATTCTTTGGCCTCGTCAGCACGCATCCAGTAGTCACGGTCAGAGTTGTCATGAATTTCCTGATATGTCTTGCCAGTGTGCTGCGCCAGAATGTCGTACAGCTCTTTTTTGAGCTTTAGAATCTCACGAGCCGTGATTTCAATGTCAGAAGACTGACCTTGAGCACCGCCGGAAGGCTGGTGAATCATCACGCGAGCGTGGGGGAGAGCCGAACGCTTGTCTTTGGCACCACCAGCCAGCAATACGGCACCCATGGAAGCCGCCAGACCTGTGCAGATAGTAGCTACATCAGGACCTACATACTGCATGGTGTCATATATGCCTAAGCCTGCATACACGGAGCCGCCGGGCGAGTTGATGTAAAGCAAAATATCCTTCTTGGCATCGGCCGACTCCAAGAACAGCAGTTGAGCGGTGATGATGTTGGCAATATAATCGTCAACGGCTGTGCCTAGGAACACGATGCGGTCCATGATTAGGCGCGAGAACACGTCAATCTCAGCAAAGCGCGTGGGGCGCTCCTCAATCACGGAGCGGGTCATGCCCGTAACGGAATGGCGCATCTGGCCTTCCATGTGGTGCAGGTATTGATCGACACCCAAGCCGCTCAGACCTTGGCCTTTAACAGCAAACTTGCGGAATTCTTGTTTATTCAGCATGGCAAATAATAATGGGAGAAGAAGTGTAAAAGCGAAGCCGTCGGGCAACAAAAAAGCCCTAACGGCAAGTAAGGGCTTTTTTGTGGGTTAGAAAACCGGCAGACTAGCGTTGGCTAGCTGCCTGATTCCGGAAGTCCTCAGCCGAAATCGGCTTATCAGTAACAACAACTTTGCCGCGCAGGTTTTCAAGTACTTTCTCTGCCAGAATGGCCTCATACTCGTCTACGTAGTTTTTGCCGTTCTCCTGCTTCAGGTAATTGTCAGCGAAGCTACGGATGGACTCTTGCAACTCTGGCGTCATTTCCATGTTGAATTGACCCAGAATCTTCTGCATGGTGCGCTCCACGATTTCGTCGTTCGATACCTTCAGACCCTGCTCTTCTACTACCTTATTGCGAATCATCGACCACTTCAATTCGCGCTCGTAGTCGTCGTAGTGCTCTTCTACCTGCTCCTCGGTAAGTTTGCCTTTGTTGGCGCGCACCAACCATTTCTTGAAGAACTCTTTGGGTACTTCGATGGTCGTGTTATTTACCATCTGGTCCACGATTTGGCGGTTGAGCAATCCATCAGACTCACGGTCGTAGTTCTCCTGTACCGTAGTACGCACTTTCTCATCAAATTCTTCGCGAGAAGTAATGATGTCTTTGCCGAATACTTTGTCAAACAACTCCTGATCTAGCTCAGGCTTGGTCGTGCGGTTGATTTTCTCAACATTCAGTACATACTCGCCGCTCGCGTTGGCCGCCTCATCTTTCGAAAGACCGGAGAAGTTGGCAATGGCAGAAGCGTCGCCATCGAAAGCATCCTTCAGATCGAACGTTACCGAATCGTTGGCCTTTACACCGATAAATTTATCGACGTTGTTCTTTACCTTATTAATAGGCAGCAATACCGTGCGGCCTTCGCCTTCCTCATCCGCTTTCTTGAGCTTACCATAGAGGTAGTCAGAAGCTTCCGAAGCCTCAGGGTTGGTGCTCTCACCATACTGGCGAGAAATCTGGTCGTAGGTTTCCTGTAGCGTAGCCTCGTCAACACCTATCTGGTGGCGCTCCACATTCAGTGTTTGGTCGGCAGGTAACTCAAAATCAGGTAGTAAGCCTAGCTCAAACTTAAAATCGAAATCCTTCTGGGTGTCAAAGTCAATGTCGCTGGCCACGGGCAGGGGCTCGCCCAGAATGCGCACGTTGTTCTCCTTAATGTAGTTATCAACCGCTTTGCCTAGCAAGCCATTGATTTCTTCCACCAGAATGCTCTTCCCGTACATCTTACGAACCAAGCCCACGGGTACTTTGCCCGGCCGGAACCCTTTGATTTGCGCTCTCTTGCTGTAGTCCTTGAGCTTGTTATCAACCGTGGCAGCATAATCGGCCTCAGTCAGGTGTACTGTCAGGATGGCACTAAGCTGGTCGTCGTTTTTATCGAGGGTAATATCCAAAACAGGTGGTCGGTTAAAGGGTAATGGAAAAGAAATGGGCCGGCAGCCGGTGAAAAAGAAACCCCCAACGGTTGGGTTGAGGGTTTGGGCATTCTTTAAACTACTAAGTGCGGATGGAGGGACTCGAACCCACACGCCTTGCGGCACCAGATCCTAAGTCTGGCACGTCTACCAATTTCGCCACATCCGCCGCAAGGCCAACTGCCTCGGGGCCGCAAAGCTACACAACGAGTCGGGAAATTCAAACCAACTCCGCAATGAGTAGAGAATGATTATAGTAATCCTGCGAAAATTTGCCCCCCAAGCACTTTATTTGATGAAATTCAGCACGGCCAGGTTTCCTTTTGAAGACCACTACGTTCCTTCAAAACCTGATTTTGCCCCCCAGCTATTGAGTCGCACCTTTTTAAGCTGCAGTATTGTTGTAAACACGACTCGTCCGCTAATCATACGCTGAGTTCGTACTTTCGCAGATAACCACGGGGCTTTGGCTCCGCCCGCGTACATGGCTACCCTTATTGATCCTGAAGTAGAGCGCAACGAAATTCTGCGGCATTATCGCCGCTTACTTCGTACTGCTAAGCCTTATTTGCACGGCAACGACGCTAAGCTTATTAAAAAAGCCTTCAATACTTCCTTGGAGGCTCATAAGAATATGCGTCGCAAATCCGGGGAGCCATACATCCTGCATCCGTTGGCGGTAGCGCAGATTGCGGTGGAGGAAATTGGGTTGGGTACCACGAGTATTGTTTCGGCCCTGCTGCACGACGTGGTAGAGGATACGCCGATGGAAATATCGGATGTCGAACGTGAGTTTGGGCCCAAAGTGGCGCGCATCATTGATGGGCTGACCAAGATTTCGGGCGTATTCGACTATGGTACCAGCGAGCAGGCCGAGAACTTCCGCAAGATGCTGCTTACGCTTTCCGAGGATGTACGCGTCATTCTGATCAAGCTTGCCGACCGCTTGCATAATATGCGGACGCTGGAGTCGATGCCCCGGCATAAGCAGCTCAAAATAGCCTCCGAAACTATTTACTTATACGCTCCGCTGGCGCATAGATTGGGATTATACGCCATCAAAACCGAGCTGGAGGACCTTTACTTAAAGTACACCGACACCGAAGTATATAACGACTTGGTGACGAAAGTGCGCCAGAGCCGTAGCGCACGTAATCGCTTTATTAAGGAGTTCGTCACGCCTATCGACGAGGAATTGAAGGCCCAAGGCTTTGATTTTGAGATAAAAGGCCGCCCCAAATCAATTTACTCCATCCTGCGCAAAATGCGCAAGCAGAACGTGACCTTCGATGAGGTGTATGATTTGTTTGCCATTCGCGTTATTCTGGACGTGCCGCCGGAGCAGGAAAAAGCCGCCTGCTGGCAGGTATACTCCATCGTCACTGACTTTTACCAGCCCAATCCCGATCGTCTGCGCGATTGGGTAAGTACACCCAAAGCCAATGGCTACGAGAGTCTGCATACCACCGTTATGTCGCGCACAGGGCAGTGGGTGGAGGTCCAGATTCGCTCCAAGCGCATGGACGATATTGCCGAAAAAGGCTACGCAGCCCACTGGAAATACAAAGATACCGGCACCGTACAGCCTGAATCGACGCTGGAATCGTGGATTGCAAAGGTGCGGGAGATGCTTGAGACCAATAATTCCAGCGCGCTGGAGTTTATGGATGAGTTTCGGCAGAACCTCTTCGTCAAGGAAGTGTATGCTTTTACGCCCAAAGGCAAGCTGGTTATTCTGCCAGACAAGGCAACGGCGCTGGATTTTGCCTTCGACATTCACTCTCAAATTGGCTTGCAGTGCCTGGGGGCCAAAGTCAATCAGAAGCTGCAGCCCTTGAGCTACCAGCTCCGCAACGGTGATCAGGTCGAAATCCTGACCTCTCATAAGCAACGACCTACGGAGGAATGGCTACAGTACGTAATTACATCAAAAGCCCGCTCAAAGATCAAAGAGTATTTGCGGGATGATAAGCGCTCCAAAGCGGAGGATGGGCGCTATCTGGTAGAGAAGCGATTAGAACTACTTGGTGTTGAGAATAATCAGGAAAATCTGAACCGCTTGCTTGCTCATTTCAACCTTTACAACGCGCAGGATTTCTTTTATCGCTTGGCAATCGGCCAGCTCGATGGGCGGGAGATTAAGGTGGAATTGTTCGATCCAACGATTGAGTCGCCTCAATTACCTTCTTCCTTAGACCCTAGATCCTTCGATCAGGAGGTGCAGAAGATTCGGGGGGTGAATGCTAATATGCTCGTCATTGGTGAGCATACCGACAAGTTCGACTATCATATTGCCCCCTGCTGCAATCCGATTCCGGGTGACGATGTGTTTGGTTTTGAAACCGAAACCGAAGGAATTATAATTCACCGCACGTCGTGTCCGCAGGCGGTTAAGCTTATGTCGAACTACGGTAGCCGCATTGTGCGCGCCAAGTGGACCGATCAGCTGGAACTTGCTTTCCTTGCCGGCATTCGCATCAAGGGCTCCGACCGGGTTGGGTTGGTGAACGACGTGACTCGTATTATCTCCAACAGCCTGAAAGTCAATATGCGCTCCATCACCATCGATTCCAATGATGGGATGTTTGAGGGTCAGATAATGGTCTTTGTCAACGATACGGACCACTTACACAAGATGATTCAGCGCCTGAGCAAAGTAAATGGCGTACTGTTGGTGGAACGATTCGCTACTTAAGTTCTTAATAGTCTTAGTGAGCCCTAGTTAGTATAAAAGAATAGGCTGGAGGCTTTTTGTCGGTCTGCAATTGGGTCAACAGTTATTCTATCGAGCAAAAAAGCCCCCAGCGCTGGATAAAAATTTGGTGATTTAAGCTATCGTCTGAAAGTTGAGCCCGCTAACTCACTTTGCCCGCTTACCTTTGTTACTCCTTATATATAAGGTTGCAGAATGCTTGATAGAGATAAATTTGAGGAAGTGAAGAAAATTTTCACTGCCTATTTAGAGAATAAAGGATTGCGCAAGACCTCTGAGCGCTACGCTATCTTGGAGGAAATATACTCTCGTACTGGCCATTTTGATGTTGAGGAGCTGTATACCGGCATGAAAGCGCAAGGCTTACAAGTGAGCCGAGCCACTGTATACAATACGCTTGACTTGCTAGTAGAGCACGGATTGGTAAGCAAGCATCAATTCGGGCGTAATTTGGCTCAGTATGAGAAGTCCTATGGCTATCGTCAGCACGACCACGTCATCTGTACGGAGTGCCACAAAGTGGTCGAATTCTGCGACCCTCGTATTCACGGCATCCAGACCATGGTCGGGGAACTTTTGAATTTCCATATCTTGCACCACTCTTTGAATCTGTACGGCGTTTGTGGTGATTGTCGCGCCAAAGCCGCCCGCTTACTTTCTGAATGAAAACTGAATCCGCCGTTCAAGACGGTATCCTCTTCGTTCGCCTCTCTGGCGACCTCATCGGCAGCCCCGATTCCCAACCTCTGCTCCAACTTGTCAACGACCACCTTGGTGAGGGGTTAAGTTATTGTGCGATTGACTTGTCTAACGTGCGCTTTATTAATAGCACGGGCATTGGGGTACTAGTCTCTATTCTGACAAAATTCCGCAATCAGGGCGGCGAGCTAGTGCTTATCAATCCTTCTGACCTTGTCCGTAAGCTTTTGGTCATTACCAAGCTCGACGCCATCTTTAATATTGCGGCTGATGATGCATCAGCTGCCGAACAATTGAAAGCTACAACCTAATGCCAGTTGACGTACTTGTTGGATTACAGTGGGGAGATGAAGGGAAAGGTAAAATTGTAGACGTGTTAGCCCCCACGTACGATGTGGTAGCCCGTTTTCAGGGTGGCCCCAACGCTGGCCACACGCTTACCTTCGATGGTTTGAAACATGTACTACACCAAGTACCATCCGGTATTTTTCACCCGCATATTATTAATGTAGTTGGTAATGGCGTCGTACTCGACCCCGTAGTATTCCGGGGAGAGCTACAAAAGCTAACTGACCGAGGAGTAAGCTGGGGGGCAAATCTCTACATCTCCAAAAAGGCGCAACTCATCCTGCCATCTCATCGTGCTCTCGATCGTATTTCGGAAGAGATACGTGGGGGGGGCAAAATTGGCTCAACACTTAAAGGCATAGGGCCCACTTACCAGGACAAGATTGGTCGTACTGGGCTGCGAGTAGGTGATGTACTACTTCCAACCTTTCAAGCCCGTTATGCTGAGGCAGTAGCCCGACACGCGCAGTTTGCTTCCTTTCACGGTCGGGATCTTGAAATTGAAGCGTTAGAAGAGGATTTTTTCTCAGCTGTCGAATTCCTGCGTACCCTTCAGCTTACCGATACAGAGTATTTGCTTAATGATTTGTTGCGCCAAGGAAAGCGTATTCTTGCTGAAGGAGCTCAAGGCTCTTTGCTCGACATTGACTTTGGTACTTATCCTTTTGTTACCTCATCTAATACCGTCGTTGCAGGGGCTTGCACTGGCCTAGGTATTGCTCCTCGTCACATTGATCAGGTATATGGTATCACCAAAGCTTACTGTACTCGTGTAGGTAGCGGCCCTTTCCCCACTGAGCTACATGATGAGGTAGGGGAGAGGATTCGGCAGGCTGGACGTGAATTCGGCTCTACTACTGGTCGGCCACGTCGTTGTGGTTGGATTGACTTGCCATCTCTGCGCTACAGTATCATGCTTAATGGGGTAACAGAACTCCACCTGATGAAGGCCGATGTACTGGATGAGTTCACCGAAATACAGGTATGCACTCATTACAAGACGTCCGATGGTAACGATACAGACCTCTTACCGGATTATGAAGCATTACAGGCATTAACTCCTGTTTATACCACATTACCCGGGTGGCGCACCGATTTGCAAAATATTTCAACAGCTAATGATCTACCTGTCGAGCTTCAATCGTATCTGCAATTCCTTGAGCGTCATTTAGAAGTACCTATCCGTATTGTTAGTGTTGGCCCAGACCGAGTAAGTACTCTTCACCTAAACTAGGTAAAAAGGTACGGTGGGCCTTGACTTATTCAATACTCGCCGTACCTTTGTCATCCTGTTCAAGCAATCGGCTTACAGTACTATTTATTTGAGAATTTCAGCTGTTTCTCTTGGAATAAAGGCTAAAAGCATATTATCTTTGTAGCCCTTTCGCTCAAACGGAGCTTTGTCTAGGATGTTCTGCTTTTCAATACTTACTATATTGAAAATGGAAAGGATTTGAACTTAAAATAATGGTAAGAAGTCAATAGGTCATTATGATCGTTAGCTAATATAGCTTGGTCATATTGGAGCGAAAATAAATCTTGTTCTGTCCTTGACAATTGGTTTTGAATTATAGTATCTTTGCAGCCCGCTTCAATAGGAAGGGGCTTAGTAAGTTGAAAAGTAAAGAAGATTTAATTTCTCTCTCTTTAACTTGCAAATAGAAAAAAGTATTTTACCTTTGCATCCCCTAACGAAAAGACGTTTAGGATTGCAGTAAGGAGAGAGCTACGGGAGTAGCGGCAAGGTTAGCTCAACAGGAGCTAGCGCACGTTCTTTGAATGATTGGAAAAGACAAATTGGTAAGGCTGCCGGCGGTAGGCAACTACCCACGGTAGCAAGCGTAACAAACGAGTTCAACACAAAGAGTTGGATCAAGCACTCGACAGCAGCTTAGGTTCGCCTAAGTGAAGAGAATTTATACAATGGAGAGTTTGATCCTGGCTCAGGATGAACGCTAGCGGCAGGCCTAATACATGCAAGTCGAACGGTGGTAGCAATACCATAGTGGCGCACGGGTGCGTAACGCGTAACCAACCTACCTGGATCTGGGGGATAGCCCGCCGAAAGGCGGATTAATACCGCATAAGACTACAGTGTGGCATCACAGAGTAGTTAAAGATTTATTGGATTCAGATGGGGTTGCGTAGCATTAGCTAGATGGCGGGGTAACGGCCCACCATGGCGACGATGCTTAGGGGACCTGAGAGGGTGATCCCCCACACTGGCACTGAGATACGGGCCAGACTCCTACGGGAGGCAGCAGTAGGGAATATTGGGCAATGGGCGAGAGCCTGACCCAGCCATGCCGCGTGCCGGATGAAGGCCTTCTGGGTTGTAAACGGCTTTTCTCAGGGAAGAAAAAGAGGATGCGTCCTAAACTGACGGTACCTGAGGAATAAGCACCGGCTAACTCCGTGCCAGCAGCCGCGGTAATACGGAGGGTGCAAGCGTTGTCCGGATTTATTGGGTTTAAAGGGTGCGTAGGTGGCCCGTTAAGTCCGGGGTGAAAGCCCACAGCTCAACTGTGGAACTGCCCTGGATACTGGCGGGCTTGAGAGTCGTCGAGGGTGGCGGAATGGACGGTGTAGCGGTGAAATGCATAGATACCGTCCAGAACCCCAATTGCGTAGGCAGCTGCCTAGGCGACATCTGACACTGAGGCACGAAAGCGTGGGGAGCGAACAGGATTAGATACCCTGGTAGTCCACGCCGTAAACGATGGATACTCGTTGCCAGCGATAGACTGTTGGTGACTTAGCGAAAGCGTTAAGTATCCCACCTGGGGAGTACGCTCGCAAGAGTGAAACTCAAAGGAATTGACGGGGGCCCGCACAAGTGGTGGAGCATGTGGTTTAATTCGATGATACGCGAGGAACCTTACCTAGGCTAGAATGCGCGTGACCGCTTGAGAGATCAAGCTTTCCTTCGGGACACAAAGCAAGGTGCTGCATGGCCGTCGTCAGCTCGTGCCGTGAGGTGTTGGGTTAAGTCCCGCAACGAGCGCAACCCCTACTTTTAGTTGCCAGCATGTAATGATGGGGACTCTAGAAGGACTGCCTGCGCAAGCAGTGAGGAAGGCGGGGACGACGTCAGGTCATCATGGCCCTTACGCCTAGGGCTACACACGTGCTACAATGGCCGGTACAGAGGGTCGCTACTGCGCGAGCAGACGCCAATCTCACAAAACCGGTCTCAGTTCGGATCGGAGTCTGCAACTCGACTCCGTGAAGCTGGAATCACTAGTAATCGCGTATCAGCAATGACGCGGTGAATACGTTCCCGGGCCTTGTACACACCGCCCGTCAAGCCATGGAAGTCTGGTAGACCTGAAGCTGGTGCTCGTCACAGAAGCCAGTTAGGGTAGAACAGGTAACTGGGGCTAAGTCGTAACAAGGTAGCCGTACCGGAAGGTGCGGCTGGATCACCTCCTTTCTGGAGCTGATCCACCTCTAGAACTCTAGTCGTTACACGACAACCCTACCAATACGTCTTTTCCTCTCATTCAAATAATTTTTCGGATTCGATTCTAAATCGAAACCCGGGCTAGTAGCTCAGGTGGTTAGAGCGCGACACTGATAATGTCGAGGTCCGTGGTTCGAGTCCACGCTGGCCCACAGGGGAAGGCGGAGAAGGCAGAACACACGGGGGATTAGCTCAGCTGGCTAGAGCACCTGCCTTGCACGCAGGGGGTCAACGGTTCGAATCCGTTATTCTCCACGCAGAATTACTCACAAATGGTGAGTGAACTCGGAGAGTACAGAGTATATACTAATAAGCGAGGCAACTCCTTATTAGTCCACTGTCTTCAACAGGAAGACACACGTTCTTTGACGTAGGATAACGAGTAAGAAGAAAAAGAAAGAAGCGAGGATTACTTCAATGTAGTTTCTTGTTACGAGCCCCCTGCCTTCGGGCGGGGACAGGTAAGTAAGCAAGGGCACACGGGGGATGCCTAGGCTCTCAGAGGCGAGGAAGGACGTGATAAGCTGCGAAAAGCCGCGGGGATTGGCACATACGAGGTGATCCGCGGGTATCCGAATGGGGCAACCCACCTGTGTGAAGCACAGGGGCCACTACTTTTAGTAGTAGTGGGGCAAACCCGGGGAACTGAAACATCTAAGTACCCGGAGGAACAGAAAATAACAATGATTCCCTAAGTAGTGGCGAGCGAACGGGGACGAGCCCAAACCGCGCTGGTTACGGCCAGCACGGGGTTGTAGGACCTCAACATCTGATTGTTTGATTTTAGCTGAACGACGTGGGAAAGTCGACCAGAGACGGTGAGAGTCCGGTAAGCGAGCAAGTCAAGCACGGTAGAGGATTCCTGAGTAGGGGGGGACCGGAGAAATCCCCTCTGAATCCAGCGGCACCATCCGCTAAGGCTACATACTCCTGAGAGACCGATAGTGAACCAGTACCGTGAGGGAAAGGTGAAAAGAACCTCGAATAGAGGAGTGAAAAGAACCTGAAACCGTGTGCTTACAAGCGGTCGGAGCCTTCTAGTGGGGTGACGGCGTGCCTTTTGCATAATGAGCCTACGAGTTACTCCTCCCTGGCAAGGTTAAATGACTCAAGTCATGGAGCCGCAGCGAAAGCGAGTCTGAATAGGGCGCAGAGTCAGGGGGGGTAGACGCGAAACTTTGTGATCTACCCATGACCAGGGTGAAGGTTGGGTAAAACCAACTGGAGGCCCGAACCAGTTTCCGTTGAAAAGGATTTGGATGAGTTGTGGGTAGGGGTGAAAGGCCAATCAAACTGAGAAATAGCTCGTACTCCCCGAAATGTATTTAGGTACAGCGTCGGCGTTGAGTTACGTGGAGGTAGAGCTACCGATTGGACTAGGGGGTGTCAAAGCCTACCGAATCCAGACGAACTCCGAATGCCACGTAATATAGCCGGCAGTGAGGCGTGGGGTGCTAAGGTCCCATGCCGAGAGGGAAAGAACCCAGACCATCCGCTAAGGTCCCTAAATTCGGACTAAGTTGAACAAAGGAGGTCCACTTGCCTTGACAGCCAGGATGTTGGCTTGGAAGCAGCCATTCATTTAAAGAGTGCGTAACAGCTCACTGGTCGAGCGAGAGGGCATCGATAATACGCGGGCATCAAGTCCGGTACCGAAGCGATGGATTTGCATTATATGCAAGTGGTAGGGGAGCATTCTAGCAGCGGTGAAGGTATCCTGTCAGGGGTGCTGGAGCGGCTAGAAAAGCAAATGTAGGCATGAGTAACGATAAGGCGGGTGAGAAACCCGCCCCCGATAGACTAAGGTTTCCTGCTCAACGCTAATCGGAGCAGGGTTAGTCGGGACCTAAGGCTACGCCGAGAGGCTACGTCGATGGACAGCTGGTTGATATTCCAGCACTTACAATGAGAAGTGATGCAGTGACGCAGAAGTGAAAGCAACGCGGGCGGACGGAAGTGCCCGTTGAAGCGCGTAGGTATAGAGACAGTAGGTAAATCCGCTGACTTTGCTGAAACGTGATAGTACCCTACGGCCTCGGCCACGGGGATAGTTTGCCTAATCAGACTGCCAAGAAAACCTGCTAAGCGTTTTAATCTTGTTGTAACCCGTACCGCAAACCGACACAGGTAGTCAAGGAGAGTATCCTGAGGGGCTCGAGTGAATCACGGCCAAGGAACTCGGCAAAATGGACCTGTAACTTCGGGAGAAGGGTCGCTTCCTCTGCGCAAGCAGAGAAGCCGCAGTGAAAAGGCCCAGGCGACTGTTTAACAAAAACACATGACTTTGCGAACGCGTAAGCGGAAGTATAAGGTCTGACACCTGCCCGGTGCCGGAAGGTTAAGAGGGGAACTTAGTCGCAAGGCGAAGGTTTGAATCGAAGCCCCGGTAAACGGCGGCCGTAACTATAACGGTCCTAAGGTAGCGAAATTCCTTGTCGGGTAAGTTCCGACCTGCACGAATGGTGTAACGATCTGGGCGCTGTCTCAGCCGTGAGCTCGGTGAAATTGTAGTCTCGGTGAAGATGCCGAGTACCCGCCACGGGACGGAAAGACCCCGTGCACCTTTACTATAGCTTGACATTGACGCTGGGTAACACATGTGTAGGATAGGTGGGAGGCTATGAGCCGGGGGCGCCAGCTCTCGGGGAGCCAACGTTGAAATACCACCCTTGTGTTACTCGGTGCCTAATCTCCGAGACGGGGAAACAGTGTCTGGTGGGTAGTTTGACTGGGGTGGTCGCCTCCAAAAGAGTATCGGAGGCTTTCAAAGGTCCGCTCAGTACGCTTGGTAACCGTACGCAGAGCGCAATAGCAGAAGCGGGCTTGACTGTGAGGCCTACAAGCCGAGCAGGGTCGAAAGACGGATATAGTGATCCGGTGGTTCCGCATGGAAGGGCCATCGCTCAAAGGATAAAAGGTACGCCGGGGATAACAGGCTGATCTCCCCCAAGAGCTCATATCGACGGGGAGGTTTGGCACCTCGATGTCGGCTCGTCACGTCCTGGGGCTGGAGAAGGTCCCAAGGGTTCGGCTGTTCGCCGATTAAAGTGGCACGCGAGCTGGGTTCAGAACGTCGTGAGACAGTTCGGTCCCTATCTGTGGTGGGCGTTAGAGATTTGCGAGGACCTGTCCTTAGTACGAGAGGACCGGGATGGACCAGCCGCTAGTGCACCGGTTGTGGCGCCAGCTGCAGCGCCGGGTAGCTACGCTGGGATGAGATAAGCGCTGAAAGCATCTAAGTGCGAAACTCACCTCAAGATGAGATCTCTTATATAGGAAGAGTCGTGGGAGACGACCACGTGGATAGGCTATAGGTGGAAGGTCCGAAATGGCCGAGCCGAGTAGTACTAATGACTCGAACACTTACCCAATACAGCTCTTTTTCTCCTTTCTTCTTACCCGTTACCTGCGTCAACGTTATTTGTTGTGTCCGCGAACAGGACACGACCGCCAGTAATGGTGGCTTTAGCCCGGGTGTTCACCTCTTCCCATTCCGAACAGAGCAGTTAAGCCCCGGAGCGCCTATGGTACTACCTTCACCGGTGGGAGAGTCGGTCGCCGCCAACCTTACTTTGCCGCAGCCCCCCAGCGTCCCCATACCGGATGCGGGGGGCTGCCCTCGTTTATAGCCCCCCACACCTCGAGATGCTAGCACCTGAGTGCTAGCTAGATTTAACCCTATTATAATAATATAAGTAACATATTAGAATACGGATTTGATGATTGATGATCTTTTGTAAAATGCATTTTTGACAATGGCGCTACTATTTCCGTGGTTTTTATTGGGCCTATTTGCTGTATCAATTCCTATCGCTATTCACTTTTTTGAGTTACGTAAACCGCAACTCGTTCACTTTACTAATGTCGGATTCATTAGAGAAGTGAAGTTGGTTACGGCGCGCCAAAGGAAGTTAAAGCATTTACTTGTTTTGTTAGCACGGATTGGGTTCGTTCTATTTCTAGTATTAATGTTTTGTCAACCGTTTATACCTGCTGCAAAGAATGATGTAAAACAAGGTGAGTTCGTCTCAATGATTATTGACACATCACCAAGTATGCAAGCTCAAGGTAATGATCAATCTTTGTTAGATAAAGCTGTAGAAGAGGCTAACGGTCTCGTGAATATATATCCAGCAACAACGCAGTTTAAGCTTTCTCCAGCAGCTAATTCCTTAAATAAATCCGCTTTCCAAGCTGCTACAGAACAGCTTACCGTATCAGGACAAGCTGCAGGGTTAAGCGCATTGATAGCTAAAGGAAAGGGGCAAATCAGCAGAGATGAGAATGGACAAACTTTCATTTTTTCTGATTTTCAAAAGAATGATTTTTCTCCGAAGTCTTTAGCTCAGATTGACTCTGCGGAAAGTGTATTTTTGGTGCCCATAACTCAGAATGTAGCCACTCAAAATGTCTATGTTGATAGTGTATTGCTAGATGATGCCTTCGTGCGGCGTGGAACTGATATCCTACTGCGGATTCGATTGCGCAATGGTGGACAAGAATCAGTGGATAACTGTCAGGTAAAATTATTTATTGGCGATAAACAGGCGGCAGTATACCGTGCGTCCATTGGAACGGGAAGTTCGACAACAACTTCAGTAAGAGTTCGCATTGATAACAATGAGCTGCAACGCTGTAGGGTGGAAATTGAGGATTTCCCCGTAACCTTTGATAATACTTATTATTTTACGCTGCAGCCTTCACCTCAAATACGCATTGTTGATTTGGCTGCAGGCGAACCAGCTACGCAGCGTTTGTATGCAAACGAGTCCCTATTCTCCTATAGCAAAAGCACTCCAAAGGCTATAAGCTATTCCAAAATAGAAGGTGCTAACCTTGTTTTGGTGCAGCAACCACGTGTGGATGCCGGCTTGCGCGAAAGTATAAAGAGGTTGGTTGATAAGGGCGGGTCGGTAGTTATTGTGCCACCCGCAATTACCGCAGGTCGTACGTCTTACACTCAGTTATTTAAGGATTTGGGAATAGGCTCAGTACAGTGGGAGCCAGCGCCTAATGGCGCGCCAAACTTAAGGGATGTAGCTACTCCAAGCCCACAAAACCCTTTCTTCAAAGACGTATTCGCAGCCCGTAATCGGCAGGCAGTGATGCCAAAAGTCTCGCCCGTATTACGATGGTCAAGATCGGAGACAGACATTTTGCGTCTACAAGATGGCGATGGCTACTTAGCCAGCTTCAACAGCGGACGTGGTACTGTGTTTTTATTCTCTGCGCCTTTCGAGACTGAGTATTCAGACTTTACTAATCATGCTCTATTTGTGCCGGTTATGTATCGTTTGGCAATGGAAAGCTTCCGCAATGATCAAGATCCAGCTTATCGCTTGAATCAAAAGACGGTAGTAGTGGCAGTGCCAGAGGCGACGGACAATACTGAACAGGTATTTAAGCTGACAAAAGACAGCTTGACCTTCATTCCGGTGCAGCGACTACAGGCTGGAGAGCTACGTTTTGATGTTCCGCCCGGAATGCAGATTCCTGGCTTTTATCAACTCATTCGTAATGGTCGTACTGTTAAAACTTTAGCATTCAACGTTGACAAGAAAGAATCAAATTTGGCGCGTTACTCAGCGGAAGAACTACGTACCTTGATTGGCAAAGATTATCCGAATATTCAGGTTTACGATGCGTCTGGGGGCAAACTGTGGCAGCGCAATATAGTGCCGAGCGTATAGGCACACCGCTATGGCAGTATTGCCTATGGGCTGCTCTGGCCTGTTTATTAGCTGAAGTATTGTTGCTTCGTTTTATGACGAGGCGTAAAACAGTGGAACCAATGGCTGTGGCTGCCTAAGAGCCATCTTAGGCGCCCGTCTATTATCTTGCTGCATCACCTTTCAAATCCCGTGAACCCAGCCACAGAATCTAAGCGACTTATTGTACGTCATGCTCTCCGCTACGGAGTTGGGGCTGGAATCATCTGTATTATTTGGGTAATTGTTCTCTACCTGACCGATAATAACCCCTATGGACCAAAGCGACTGCTGAGTGTTTTTGTCCCGCCATTAGCTGCCTTATTATGTCAATGGGTAGTCCGGCGCTCCTTTTTACCTGACGGGCCGGGCTTCCGACGTGTATTGATGGCCGGGATTCTGACGACAGTGTTGGCTGCTGTCACATCGGCGACTGGCGTATATGGATTCGCTCGAGCTACCGGACAAGCACCAATTGATCGGCATTTATCAGAGATGAAAGCTCTTCTGGAGGCTAGTAAGGACGAATTTATAAAGCAGGCAGGAGGCCAAGAACAATACGAGCGTGCCCAGCAAAGCCTCGCTCATACGCCGCAGGCGTTGGCATCTGATGATTTTGAGAAGAAATTACTGTTTGGATTGATCTTAAGCTTTCCTGGAGCCGTTTTTTTTAGAAAATAACTACGTTCTTGTTGCTAGTTGTTCTTCTTACTCTCATTCTTCTAACTCCATGGAAAATACTTCTACTCCGGTTTCCACAACCTCTGTTGGCTTGCGCTACGGGCTGCTGACGGGTATTGTATCCATTATTTATTCCTTTATTCTGCTGGCAGCTAATCTGGAGCAGAACACTGCGCTTTCCCTTTTAGGGATTGTCATCTTGATTGGTGGTATTTTCTTAGCGCACAAAAATTATAAGGAGAATAATGGCGGCTTTATGTCTTATGGCCAGGGCCTTGGAATTGGAGTCATATTGAGCTTGGTCTCTGGTCTTCTGGGGGCATTTTTCGCTATGTTTACATGGAGTTTATTGATCCGTCAGCAGCCCAGCGCGCGATTGAGCAAACGCGTGCCAAGATGGAAGAAGCGGGTAATATGAGCGACGCTCAGATTGATCAGGCTATCCAGATGTCGCAGCGTTTCGCTACTGGCCCAATTGGCATTGCAGTGGCCATCCTTGGATCAGCTTTAATAGGCTTTCTGCTTACACTTATTATAGCTGCTATCACGAAACATAATCGTCCTGAATTTGAGTAAGCGTTTGCCGCAGCATTTTCCTGTTGAAATATCAGTCGTAATCCCGCTGCTCAACGAAGCAGAATCATTACCAGAGCTAACACGTTGGATTCATCGGGTATTGGCTCAGCATGGGCTCACGTATGAAGTCATTTTGATAGATGACGGCAGCACAGATGACTCGTGGGAGGTAATTGAGGAGTTGGCGCAAGCTGATACCCATTTGCGCGGCATCCGCTTCAATCGTAATTATGGTAAGTCGGCGGCTCTCAACGTAGGCTTTCGGGCGGCGGTTGGCCGCGTGGTGTGCACCATGGATGCCGACTTGCAGGATTCGCCGGAGGAGCTGCCCGAGCTCTACCGCATGATTACGGAAGATCACTATGACCTGGTGAGCGGCTGGAAGAAGAAGCGTTTCGACCCACTGAGTAAGACCATTCCAACCAAGCTTTTTAACGGCGTTACGCGCTGGATATCAGGCATTCAACTGCACGATTTCAACTGCGGACTCAAAGCCTATGACCAGCGCGTGGTGAAAGGCATTGAGGTGTACGGGGAGATGCATCGGTACATCCCGGTTATTGCCAAGTGGAACGGCTTTGCCCGCATTGGGGAGAAGCCGGTACAGCATCAGGAGCGCAAGTACGGCGTTACGAAGTTTGGCCTGGAGCGCTTCGTCTACGGCTTTCTGGACTTGCTAAGCATCACCTTCGTGAGTCGGTTTCGGCGTCGGCCCATGCACTTCTTTGGTACGATGGGCACCTTATCATTTCTGCTCGGAATGATCATCACTTTATGGCTTGGGGGCAAAAAGTGTATTTGGCGCTGAACAACTTAAAAGCCCGCGACGTAACAGCCCAGCCGTTGTTCTTTCTGGCCTTGGTAGCGGTAATAGTAGGAGTTCAGTTGTTTTTAGCGGGTTTTTTAGCCGAGATGATTTCTTTGAGCGGAGCCCGCCGAAACGACTACTTAGTACGCGAGAAACTGAATATTAAATAGCGCAGTAGCCCGTGGTTGGTAAGCGTCAGAACTTGCTGAGCACGGGCTACTTTTTTATCTATTCACGGCTAAGTTGAATCTATGCGCGTCGTCATTATCGGGCCTGCGTATCCGTTACGGGGTGGATTGGCTACCTACAACGAGCGACTGGCCCGGGCTTTCCGCGACGCTGGCGATGAGGTAAGGCTGGTGACGTTTAGCTTACAATATCCTAGCTTCCTGTTTCCGGGGCAGACTCAGTTTAGCACCGAAAAAGCCCCCCAGGACTTGCAGATTGAGGTTAGTATTAATTCAGTGAGTCCGGTATCGTGGTGGCGCGTGGGTAATCGGTTGCGCCGCGAGAAGCCAGATCTGGTTGTTTTTCGTTTCTGGTTGCCGTTTATGGGGCCGGCGCTGGGCACCATTGCCCGCCTTATTTCCCGCAACCGGCACACGCGGCTAGTTGCCATCACCGACAATGTGATTCCGCACGAAAAACGCCCCGGTGATCGGCCCCTGACGCGCTATTTCCTGTCGGCTTGCCACGGGTTTGTGACGATGTCGCGCTCCGTGCTGGCCGATCTGCGCCGCTTGCATTTCAACCAGCCCGCCCGTTATCAGCCGCATCCGCTTTACGATAATTTCGGCCCTTTAAAGCCAAAAGCGGAGGCACTGAAGGCTTTAAATCTGAGCGCGGATTTTCAGTACATTCTTTTTTTTGGCTTTATCCGAGCCTACAAAGGCCTTGATTTGTTGCTCGAAGCCTTTGCTGATGCGCGCCTTGCTGCCTTACCAGTTAAGCTTATTATAGCCGGCGAATTTTACGAGCCCGCCGTACCGTACGAGGCTCTTATTCAGCAATATAAATTAGCGGAACGCTTGGTGCGGGCCACCGACTTTATCCCCAATGAGCGCGTGGCCGACTACTTCTGCGCCGCCGACTTGGTGGTTCAGCCGTACAAAAACGCGACTCAGAGTGGCGTGTCACAGATTGCCTACCATTTTGAGCGCCCAATGCTGGTGACTGATGTAGGCGGCTTATCAGAACTGATACCCGACGGCGAGGTGGGCTACGTGACCAAAGCGCAGCCCAAAGCCATTGCCGACGCCTTGGTTGATTTTTACCAAAACCAGCGGGAGCAGCAGTTTACGGCAGGCGTGCAGGAGCAAAAAAAGCAATTCTCCTGGGGAGAGATGATTACAGCGCTGAAAGCCGTGGCAAACTAGAAGTCGGTAATGATGCCTGCACGGCCGCAAAAACCTTGCTGGGGGCAAATCTTCCATGCAACTCGTGCCTAGCTTGCAAGTGCCACGGTAAAAGCAGACGCACTCCCGGTCGGGCTGCACGATCTGGCCGCGGCCGTACAGGTCGAATTCGTGGGGATTGAAGATGTTATTCATCAGCACCGTTGGCTTGCCCAGCGCAATGCTAATATGCATGGCCATCGTAACCTGGGTCACGACTAAGTCCATCTGCTGCATCAGGTTGATAAACTGCTCCAACGGAAACGTGCCCAGATATGCGGCCCCAGTAGCTAGGTGCAGGCGCTGGTTTCGCTCGTCCTCAGCGGCTCCTCCGAGCAGAACAGGCGTGTAGCCGGCTTGCTGAAGTTCGGTAATCAATGCAATCCAGTGCGAGTCAGACCATAAGCGCGTGGTCCAGCGGTCGCCGCAACCCGTATTGAGGCCGATGCGCGGACGACTCGTCGGCAAGTTGTCCCAGCGATACCCTTTATCGTCGTGATTTTCGAAAACGTACTCCTCGCCCCGAAATTCGTAGCCACACAGCTCAAAAATCTCCTGCACATACGGCTTCTGATTTTGTAAGCTCAGCTCATCGAATACACCCGTTAGAAACTTGTGATTGGCCAGCGAATTACCAGGCCAAGGCACACCGTTGGGGAGCAGCGTATAGCCGAACTTTTGAACTGCCCGAATGGTGTCGTGCAGGGCGCAGGCCTCTTTGTCTTTATCCAGATTGATCACAATCTCAAACTCGCGGGCTTGTAGATGCAACACAGCAGTCATGTCCAGCTTCAGAATCTCATCGACGGCGCTGGGGGGCAAAATAGCGGGCGTATGCGTGAGCCACGTGATTTTAGCAGCCGGGTATTCCTCGCGAAGCCGGCGCAGGAGCGGCGTCGTCCGAATTACGTCGCCGATAGCACCCAGCTTGATAATGAGAATCCTTTCCTGGGTAGGCGCATACACAGGGCAGCCAGCGCACTGGTAGCCCTGTTCTTTATTAGGCCGACAAGGCACATCGCCGCGGAAATGGCGGCAGTCAGGATGAACGAGGATGCCGTTGAGTTCGGGCATTGAAGACTGAAATTATCTTTTGTTGTTCTGCAATCTGGCGAATGGAGCTGTTACTCCAAGCATATTCATCACCAATCAACGACTATTAGATACCCACATAATTCATGGGCGAGATAGCACGCAATTCGACTTTCACTTCGTCGCTTACCGTCAATGTCTCGATGAACTCCCGAATTGTTTGCTCAGTAATGGGGCCGTGGGTGCGGGTGAGCGCCTTGAGCGCATTGTAAGGATCGGGGTAGTTTTCGCGGCGCAAAATGGTTTGGATGGCCTCCGCTACTACGGGCCAGTTGGCGTCAAGGTCGCGGCGCAGAGCTTCTTCATCGAGGGCCAGCTTGCTTAAGCCGCGTTGTAAGGAGTTCAGCGCCAACAGTGTGTGGCCAAGTGGCACGCCCAGGTTACGGAGTACCGTGGAGTCGGTGAGGTCGCGCTGGAGGCGGGAAATAGGCAGCTTGGCCGCTAAGTGCTCCAGCAAAGCATTCGCCACTCCCAGATTGCCCTCAGCATTTTCAAAGTCAATAGGATTGACCTTGTGTGGCATGGCTGAAGAGCCTACTTCTCCGGCCTTGATGGTCTGCCGGAAATATCCCAAAGAGATGTATTGCCACACGTCGCGGGCAAAGTCGATAAGAATGGTGTTCAGCCGCTTTAAGCCGTCGCAGGTAGCCGCTAAGTGGTCGTAATGCTCAATCTGGGTAGTTGGATGGCTACGATGCAAGCCTAAAGTGTTATTCACGAACTGGTTAGCGAACTGCTTCCAGTCTACTGTGGGGTAAGCCACATGATGCGCATTGAAGTTGCCAGTAGCTCCTCCAAACTTAGCACCGAATGGAACCTGGGCCAGTAGCGCCAACTGTGCTGTTAGCCGGGCGGCAAACACTTCGATTTCTTTGCCCAGCCGGGTGGGCGAAGCAGGCTGACCGTGGGTGCGCGCCAGCATCGGAATTGCCCCCCAGGTTTGGGAAAGTGTTTGCAAATGTTGTTGCAGGCCAGTGTATTGCGGCAAAATTACTTCCATCAGCGCCTCGCGCAAGCTGAGAGGAATAGCGGTATTGTTGATGTCCTGGGAGGTAAGGCCAAAGTGAATAAACTCCAGATAATCGCCTAACCCTAGTGAGGAGAACTGGTCGCGCAGGAAATATTCAACTGCTTTTACGTCGTGGTTCGTCACGCGCTCGTGAGCTTTTACGGCCTCGGCTTCCGTTACAGAAAACGTTTCATAAATGGCACGTAAAGGCTTAACAAGGGCAGAATCAACGCCGGATAATTGGGGCAATGGCAACTCGCAAAGCGCAATAAAGTACTCTACTTCCACCCGAACCCGGTATCTAATCAGCGCCAGCTCGGAGAAATAAGGTGCTAACGGAGCCGTCTGGCGGTGGTAGCGGCCATCGAGGGGGGAGAGAGCCGTGAGCGGTGAAAGGGTAGTATCAGGTGCAGACATGAGGCGCAGAAAAAGTCAGAAGGACCAAAGGTAGCGAATGCGCTCGCGCTACCATAAACGCCACATGCGGCTTTTCGCTACCTTTGTGGCTCGTGCGGCCGTGGGTTCGGCGCGAATTTCGCAGAGCCTGGTCGCGATATCCTCTCCCTGATTATTCGCGTGACTCCTGCTACTAAGAAAAAAATCGCCCTAGGCTTCGGCGTTCTCGTGCTGCTGTTGGCCGGCGCCGTTGGCATGTTCTTCCTGAAGCGCCAGCAACTTCTGGACTATGCTCTCGCCCAAGTCAAAACGCGGGTAGAGCGGAAGTATCCCGCGCAGCTTACCCTCGGGCCGGCGAAGTTTACCGACTTCAACACAGTGCGTATTGAGGGCGTTTCTTTCGTGCCTACGGGCAGAGACACGTTGTTGCGGGCCCATAGCATTAATGCTTCACTCAGCGCCCGCTCCTTATTCGCGGGTCGGCCGGTGTTTAGTAATCTGCAGATTGATAATGCTCGACTGACGGCACTCAAAACGGCTACTACCGATAATTTTTCTTTCCTCTACAAAACAAAAAAACGCAAGACCACCGTGGCCCGAGATACCACGCAAGGCACCAATTATGGTCTGCTGCTGAACCAGCTAATCGAGGCCGGGTTCGATAATATCCCCGCTGAGGCTGATTTTAAGAACTTTCTTGTTACGTATCGTAGCCCTGGGCATGCGGCAACTATTGCTATGCCCAGCCTCACCATTGAGGATGGCAATATCGCGGGCCAACTGACGGCGACTTTCGATTCCGTCGAGAATAAAGTAGGTATTCAGGGGCGCGTAGAACCCCGCGACTATGCGGTGCAGGCCAAGGTATACGGCTTGAATAAGCGGCCCGTAGTATTCCCTTATTTACAGCAGCGCTATAAGGCGCGCGTACAGTTTGATACGTTGCGCTTTAGCCTGACCGATAAGGAATTAGATGACAATGAGCTGACGCTGCGTGGTACAGCCGCTGCCAATAACTTCGCTGTTTATCAGGCCAAGCTTTCTGATCGGGATATTGTGGTGCGCAACGGAGGCATGGATTTCGTGGCTACGCTGGGCCAGGGGGCTTTTTCGCTGGATGAGGGCACAAAGGTTACGCTGAATAAGATGGTGTTTTACCCCGCCATCAGTTTGCGCAAGCTGCCCGTTCAGCAGCGTCGTATTGGTAAAAAGCTGAACGGACTGACCTCCCGCAAAGACTTGCTGGCCGGATTGCAGTTCAGCGCCGATATAAAGTCAACTGAGACGACGGCCAACGACTTTTTCGCTTCGCTGCCAGAAGGCATGTTTGAAACCCTGGAGGGTACGAAGGGGGAAGGCACGCTCACATACAGCCTCAAGGCAGCGCTGGACATGAATAAGCTCGATAGCCTGGAGTTTAATTCAACCCTGAAGAGCAAAAACTTTCGGATTACCCGCTGGGGTAATGAAGACCTAAGCAAGCTCAACCGCGCTTTTGCCTACACGGCATACAATGATAAAGGCGACTCCATTCGCACTTTCCCCGTGGGGCCGCCCAATCGGGATTTCACGCCCTTCAACCGAATTTCAAACCATCTTAAGAACGCCATTCTGACGGCCGAAGACCCGCGTTTTTTTACGCATAAAGGGTTTATGGAAAAGGCTTTTGTGAAGTCGGCTATCCAAAACATCAAGGAGAAACGCTTTGCACGGGGTGGTAGCACTATTTCGATGCAGCTGGTCAAGAACGTGTTTCTGACGCGCAAAAAGACGGTAGCTCGAAAAGCGGAAGAAACCCTCATTGTGTGGATTATTGAAAATACGCGGCTGGCATCGAAGGAACGCATGTTTGAGGTTTACCTCAACATCATTGAGTGGGGGCCAAAAGTGTACGGCGTGACGGATGCGGCGCGTTTTTACTTCGATAAATCACCCAGTGAGCTGAATCTATCCGAGAGCTTGTACTTAGCCAGCATTGTGCCCAAGCCTAAGTTCTACCGCTACTCCTTCGACAGCTACGGCAACCTGCGGGGTAGTGCGCGCTATTTTTACCGGCTGATTGCGGGTATTATGGCCAAACGGGGCATGATCTCCCAAAGCGCTTATGATGATTTATCGCTAGGAGTGGCGCTCAATGGTCCGGCCCGCAAGTACATCGTTACGGCCGTAGATACGGTACGAGCCTTCGCGCCCGCCGACTCCGCGCAGTTTGAGCCTCTGAATCTGATTGACTTGCTTGGCGGCAATACAACGCCCGATGAGGGCGTAAATACCACCCCGCCGGATCAGGATAATAACCCTGCTCCAACCCCAAAACAGCCATAAGCTGCTTGTTCTCTCTAGTCTAAGCGAGGGGAACAGTGTATCTGTCCGCTATTCAGTTAGCTAAAGGTGAGTGTTAAAAGCTGCGTTCCTGATAAAGGAACATACGCCCACAAAAAAGCCCCCAGAAATAGTCTGGGGGGCTTTTTTGTGGGTATTCTATTACTTATGCAATGGCAGCGTATCCTCCTTTTCCTTCTTGGGCAACATCAGAGATAGAATAACCGATATCACCAGAATAAAGCCTACCACTCCCAAAGAAATGGCCATAGGAATGTGGAAGTAATCGGTAATTAAAAGCTTGAAACCGATGAATATCAGAATCAGGGATAAGCCGTAGTGCAGGTAGTGGAAAAGCCGCATCAGGCCTTCCAAAGCAAAATACAAAGCCCGCAAGCCAAGTAGTGCAAACACATTAGAAGTGTACACGATAAACGTGTCGCGGGAGACGGCGAGGATAGCGGGAATGGAATCAGCAGCAAACACCACGTCGGTGGTTTCGACCATCACCAACACTACAAACAGGGGAGTGGCGAAGAGCAGGTTTTCCTTGCGCACGAAAAAGCGCCCATCCTCTATCTTGCTGGTAATGGGCATGTAGCGGCTCAAGAACTTGACCACTGGATTGTTATCCGGATCTATTTCGGGCTCACTACCACTGGTGGCCATCTTTATGCCGGTATAAATCAGGAAGGCGCCCAGCACGTAGAGCAGGAAGTGAAATTTAGCCAGCAAGGCTGCTCCCACCAGAATAAATATTGCCCGCAGCACCAAGGCCCCGATAATACCCCAAAACAGAATCTTATGCTGATACTGCTGCGGAACCTTGAAGTAGCTGAAAATGAGCAGGAACACGAATAAATTGTCCACGCTCAGGGACTTCTCGATCAGGTAGCCGGTAAGGAACTCTAGTCCGGCCTGCTGCCCCATCGTGCGGTACACGAGGTAATTGAAACAAAGAGAAAGTGCAATCCAGAAGGCGCTCCATCCCAGGGCTTCGCGCATCTTTACCACGTGGGCCTTGCGGTTGAACACCAGCAAATCCAGCATTAGCATTGCCAATACAAAGATGTTGAAGCCAACCCAAAAGGCGGGGGTATTTTCCATTCGTTGTTAGTAGGTAGATACTGGACCGCTGCCCGGCAGCAACTCCGCCGTAGGTGCCTTACCTCGTTTAGCGGGCCGGGGTTGCGGTCGTAACGGAAATAGCGTCGGAACTGGCAACTGAAGTCCGATCGAAGCGACGAAACCAGCTGGCTACTTTCATCTGCACGACGCCAAAAAAAGCTTCTTTAAAAATACCCTTCGACATTTTGGAGGTGCCGCGGGTACGATCAGTAAAGATGATCGGGACTTCTTTTATGCGAAAGCCATACTTGTAAGCCAGCCATTTCATCTCAATCTGGAAGGCGTAGCCCACAAAACGGATTCGGTCGAGCTCAATAGTACGCAATACTTCTGCCGAATAGCATTTGAAGCCCGCCGTAGCATCGGCAATAGGCATACCCGTAATGAAGCGAACATAAGCCGAGGCGAACCATGACATCAAAACCCGGCCCATAGGCCAGTTGACCACATTCACGCCCTGGCAGTAGCGGCTACCGATGGCCATGTCGTAGCCTTCTACTGCGCAGGCTTCATAAAGGCGAGAGAGGTCGTCGGGGTTATGCGAGAAATCGGCGTCCATCTCAAAAATATAGCTGTAGCCGTGCTTCAGAGCCCAGCCAAAACCATGAATATAGGCCGTGCCTAGGCCCAGCTTGCCGCGCCGCTCTTCCAGAAACAGGCGGCCAGGAAACTCGTTTTGCAGCTCCCGCACAACCTGAGCGGTACCGTCAGGCGAGCCATCGTCGATGATGAGCACGTCGAAGGCTTTAGGCAACGAGAATACCTTGCGAATAATCAACTCTGCGTTTTCGCGCTCGTTGTACGTCGGAATTAGGACCAGCCCATCATTCATTGGATCAAAGATAGAAATATAGGCACTCAAGCTGCACTCTTAGCGATTTTTTCTGCCATCTGACGAGCGTAGCGCACACAGTCGGGCACGCCAACACCAGCCCGCCAATTGGCCACAGACTCTATTCCCTGCGTTGCCAGTTCATCGGCTGCGGCATGAGCCGCTACGATATTTGCATCAAATTGCGGAATAGCCTTGGCCCAGTAGTATTGGTGCTGCCACAGCGGGGCGCTCTTAATTCCGTAGAAGCGGCTTAACTCCGTGTGTACGGCCGCCTTTTGCGCATCGGCCGGCTGCCCGGCATGAGCCCTGTATTGGCTGCCACCCACAAAGGTGGTAAACAGCACCTGATCGGCAGGGGCTCGGTCAGGAAAGATAGAACTGGTCCAGATGCTGCCAGCCGCATAGGGCTGCTCTACCTTCGGGTGAAGGGCGCCAAAGCCATCAAGCGCGTGGGTTACATCGGTGCGGCGGTAGGCGGTGAATACGGCCGCCATAGGCGGGTAATTCACGGAGGCCAGGGCCGAAGCTGCTTCCGGAAAAAGCGGTTTGAGCAGCGGCGCGGCGGCGTAGGCGGGCAGGGCCAAAGCAACTACATCGTAGGAGGTATCCGAAAAAGCCCCCCGAGCCGTCTGAACCAGATATTTACCTGCCGCATCACGCGTCAGGCCCGTAACGGGCTGGCTGGTGTGGCGGTTGGTGAGGTGATGGGTAAGGGCTATGGCCAGCGTTTGGAGGCCGCCGCGCAGCGAAAAAATCTTGCGCCGTCCGCCGGCACCGCCCGATTTGGCCAAGCCGCGCAGCACCGATCCGTGCGTTTGCTCCAGGGCCGCGAGTTTCGGGAAAGTTTTGTGCAGCAGCAGCTGTTCCGGGTCGCCGGCGTAAATACCGGAGATGAATGGATTGAGGGCATAATCCACGACTTCAGACCCAAAGCGCCGCCGAAAAAAGCCCCCAGCGTCTCCTGCGTATTGATTGGGGCAGCCGGACGTACGAATTCGCGCAGCAGATTCAGCTTGGCTTTGAAGCCGAAAAAGCCACTGGTGAGCAAAGCCGGCGGCGAGGCCGGCAAGCGATGGTAGCGCCCATCGCGGAGTATATAGCGGTTGGCGCTGACGGCGGCCGTTTCCTGAATTTCGGTAGTAAGGTTCAGATCGGTGAGCAAGTCGCGCAGCTCGTCGCTGAGCTGCAGGGAGTTGGGGCCGGTTTCGAGCAGGTAGCTACCGCGGCGCTCGGTACGCAAATTGCCCCCCAGCACCTCATCAGCCTCAAATAAATCGTACGCAATGCCCGCTTTTTGCAAGTAAAAAGCAAGCGTAAGCCCCGAAATTCCTCCCCCAGAATAGCGACTTTCATAGTCAGCGAAAAATAAATGCCGCTAAGTTGTGCGAGCTGAACAGTGACCCACGAGCGACACTTTCATCAACACAACCTGCCGCTAATAAATGCCCTTGATCAGCAGTGGCGTCAAAGGTAAGGCCGCTAATTTGCCCCCCAGCCAGAATCAGTAGCTTTATGCCAATGAATAACCCGCAAACTGCTACTTCCTCCCGCGCCAAAGCCATATTTCTGGACCGCGATGGGGTTTTGAATAAAGAAATCGGCGAATACGTCTGGCGCTTGGAGGACTTTGAGATACTGGAAGGCGTGCCCGACAGCCTGGCCCGCCTCAAAGCGGCTGGCTATCATCTGATTGTGGTGACCAACCAAGCTGGCATTGCCAAGGGCTTGTACACGGCTGCCGAGGTAAAGGCCTGCTATGCCAAGCTACAAGCAGCCTGCAATGATGTGCTGGATGCGCTTTACTTCGCGCCGGGGCATCCTTCGGTAAGCGAGTCGCTGCTGCGCAAACCGGATTCGCTGATGGTGGAGAAAGGCCTGGCCCGCTTTCATCTCGATCCGGCTCAGTGCTGGATAATCGGCGACCGGCTCCGCGACCTGGAAGCGGGTGCCCGCGCCGGCGTGCGCGGCATCTTGGTAGGCGACACTACGACTCATTCCAACCTCGTGCAAGCCAATGATTTAGTAGAAGCCACCGACTTCATACTCAGAAATAGCTAACCCGTTGCTGGCCTCTCTACACGCATCAAAGCCGGCCTCCCAGTGAAGGAAAGCCGGCTTTGATGCGTGTAGCAAAACCTTGGCAACTTACTGCCGCGCGGCCGAAGTTTGTTCTGCGCTAGCCGTAATGGAAGACGAAACCTGGGTAGCAGGCTTGGTAGTGGAGTAAGCCGGGCACTTGGTGCGGCATGAGCCCAGGCCGGCCAGTCCGACAACGGCTACTAGAAGCAGTTTTTTCATGATAAAATACAAGTTGAGAGGAAATTCGGACGCTGATAATGCATTCCTCAAATGTTATGCCCGATAACGGTCAGGCGCAATTTAAATTGTCTGTGAGGCTAGGAATTAGGTGGAGCCTACGCAAAATCAGTGCGTCAGCGTACATCCTGTCCTCTAATATACTTCAGTCTTGTCCAATGTTCAATTGTAGGTAGTGTTAAGAACACTTTCCTGCGCGGAAAAACATCTGCGGATTGCTGCTGCCAGCTATTTATATTCTACAGTACTAAAAAAGCCCCCAAAGCGAACGTGGGGGCTTTTTTAGTACTGTAATGGCTTTGTAGCCTCAGGTTTGTCTATAAACAAAGACTCTACTGCTGATAGCCCAGAATACGCATCATGCTGTCACTGTCCTGCTCATCGGCAAATACCCAATTGCGCAGCGTGCCGTCGGCGTCGCGGTCGAGGATGACGTGCTTGGGCGCCGGGATAAGGCAGTGCTTGAGGCCGCCGTAGCCCGAAAGGCTTTCCTGATAAGCGCCGGTATGGAAAAATCCAACGTAGAGCGGCTTGGCATCGGTGGGCTTGCGCTCGGGCAGGAACACCTGATAAATGTGCTTCTCGGCGTTGTAGTAGTCCTGCGAGTCGCAGGTGAGGCCGCCCAGCTGAATCTTCTTGTAAGACTTCTCCCAGCCATTCAGCGCCAGCATAATAAAGCGCTGATTCAGGGCCCAGGTATCAGGCAGGTTGGTGATGAAAGAGCCGTCGATCATATACCACAACTCCTTGTCATTCTGAAGCTTCTCATCCAGAATAGAGTAGATAGTAGCGCCGCTTTCGCCCACTGTGAAAATGCCGAACTCCGTGAAAATATGCGGCTCCGGCACACCTTCCTCCTTACAGATACGCTTGATGGTGCGCAGAATTTCTTCTACCATGTACTGATAGTCATATTCGGGCTGAATGCTGGTTTGAATGGGCAAGCCGCCGCCGATATCAATAGTGGTAAGGGTAGGGCACACGCGGCGCAGCTCGCAGTATTTATGCACAAAGCGTGACAGTTCCGACCAATAGTAGCTGGTATCCTTTATGCCCGTATTGATGAAGTAATGCAGCATGGTGAGCTGAAAGCGCGGGTCTTCCTTGATTTTCTGCTCGTATAGCGGCACTGCATCGGCGTAACGAATGCCGAGGCGAGAAGTATAAAACTGGAAACGAGGCTCCTCGTCGGAAGCCAGGCGCATACCTATGTTGCACTTCTCGGTTACGTGATCGTGGTAATAATCTATCTCGGCGAGGTTGTCCAGAATAGGCATGCAGTTCACGAAACCCTCATTTATCAGCTCCGTGAGGTGCCGCCGATACCGCTCGCGCTTGAAGCCGTTGGCAATGATATAGCTCTGCTTATTGAGCTTACCGCGCCGATACAGCTCGCGCACAATGTGAATATCGAAGCCCGAAGAAGTCTCGATATGAATGTCGTTTTTGAGCGCTTCCTCTAGCACAAAGCTGAAGTGCGACGACTTGGTGCAGTAGCAGTACGTGTAGGTGCCTTGGTAATCGGTTTTCTCGATAGCGTCCGCAAACCATTTTTTAGCCCGCTGAATCTGGGAGCTTATTTTAGGTAGATACGTGAGCCGCAGCGGGGTGCCATGCTCTTTCACGATATCCATGAGCGGAATATCGTGGAAGCGAAGCTCGTTGTCCTGAACGGTGAAGTCGACAGTTGGGAAATCGAAGGTTTGGGAAATCAGGTCGTGGTAGGTATCCATTAGGGGAAGTAAGGAACTGAATGGGTAGAATTAGGGGACGAAGTGGTCAGGTGATAAATCACTAACTGCCTTTTCCGCCAGTTAACAACAGATTGGCCTTTTGCGGGCTTTTCCGCACCTTTGTGGGCCGGCAAAGATAGGCGGTAGGTGGGTACTCCGATATGGGGCGCCCAGGGCGAGAGCGGTGAGACGTGGTCCTGCTCTCTGGTATTCGGCCAAGGCCCTTAGCCGTCCGTTCCTGTCGGCGCATCGTTCTTTTATGAAACGTATTAAGCTCATCGAAGTCCGCTCCGAGCTAGGAGCCGGGACTCGCGGGGCCAGTCTGGGCGTAGATGCGCTACGGATTGCCTGTTTAAACAAAGGTTCTGATTATTTCCGCCGGTTCAATTCCGTGGCTGTGCCGGATCTGAATCATGTGCTGTTCGATAAAAACCACTTCCCTTACGCCAAGCACATCGACTCAGTTTATACGGTTCAGAAAAACATTGCCAATACGGTTGAACAAACATTACGCCTCGGCGAATTCCCACTAGTGCTAGCCGGCGACCATTCTAACGCCGCCGCAACCCTAGCGGGCATTAAAACAGCTTATCCGCACAAAACGTTGGGCGTAGTATGGATAGACGCTCACGCCGATATTCACTCTCCTTACACCACGCCTTCGGGTAATATTCATGGCATGCCCATCGCCATGGCGCTGAACGAGGATAACCTGGAGTGTCAGCGGAATGTGCCGGAGCCGGAAACCGAATTCTTCTGGCATCGCCTCAAAAACCTGGGCGAGCCGGGTCCCAAGCTCAAGCCCGAACACCTAGTGTATGTAGTGGTGCGCGATACGGAGCACGAGGAAAATGAAGTAATCAGGCGCTACAACATCAAGAATTTCGGCTTGGCCGAATTCAAAGAAAAGGGTCCGAAGCAGGTAGCCCGTGAGATTTATGAGCGCCTCCGCTACTGCGACTTGGTGTACGTGTCGTTCGACGTTGACTCTCTGGACTCGCGCTTCAGCAAAGGCACGGGCACACCCGTAAAAGAAGGCCTGAATGTAGAAGAAGCCATTGCTTTGTGCCAGGCGCTACTGGATAACGACCGGATAGTCTGCTTCGAGATGGTAGAAATAAACCCGACGCTCGACTCGGAAAACACGATGGCCAGAAACGCTTTCGACATTCTGGAAGCGGCCACCGATACCATCCAGAATCATTTGCAGCACGCCGATGCTACCTCGCGCCAAAGCCGCGCCACTACGTAGTCTGCTAAGTTTAACGAGAACACAAGCAATACAGGATGCTGGGGGCTTTTTTCGCGGCCTGTGGTGCCTGATTCCGATTATCACTGCTAAAGCTGCGGTGGCTTCCTTATATTCAATTCAAGTTCAGACTAAAACTCCAGTCCTATGAAGCTCAGTAACGCGCGGTTGGGAATAATGGCTTTGGCGCTAAGTGCCTGCTCTGTATCGCCCCAAAAGCGCGGCCCTGAGGGCGATGTGCCCGGCCAGACCGTAAGCGCCGCCGTTACGGGCACCGTAAGCTACCGCGAGCGAATTGCACTGCCGCCCACGGCCATAGTGAAGCTGCAGCTTCTGGACGTAAGCTTCGCCGATGTGGCCGCCACCGTGCTCGACTCCCTGACCCTGCGCCCTCGGAGGGCAAGCAGGTGCCCTACGAGTTTTTGCTGCGCTACGATCCGGCCCAAATCAACGCGCAGAGTACCTACGCCGTGCAGGCCCGCATTCTGGCAGATGGCAAATTGCTATTCACTACTACCCAAGCCTACCCCGTTATCACCCACGGCAACCCCTCGACGTGAACATTGTGCTTCAGCAAGTGAATGCTAAATAAGCGCTTGGGGGGCTTTTTCGTAACCTAAGCCGTAGCTTGCACTACTTTTGTGCCGCTTAACTTCCTAATTCTCCGCACCCCGTGCAACAACTCGAACAAGACATCAAAGCTGCGCTAAGCGCAGCTATTCAGCAGGTATTTGGCGCTACGGTTACAACGGAGCAGCTTGTTATTCAGCCCACCCGCAAGGAATTCGCCGGCACGTTTACGCTCGTAACGTTTTCGCTGACGAAAAGTCTGGGCAAAGGTCCGGAGCAGATAGGCCAGGCGCTGGGCGAATGGCTGGCCGCCAATGAGCCCCGCGTGAGTGGGTTCAACGTAGTGAAAGGCTTTCTGAACCTGGAAATAGGTGACAGTGAGTGGCTGCGCCAATTTGCTGAGATGCTGGCCCGGCCCGATAACGCTCCGGTGCCTTCAAATGGCCCCCAGCGGGTAGTAGTGGAGTATTCATCGCCCAATACCAACAAGCCGCTGCATCTGGGCCACCTGCGCAATATTTTTCTGGGCTACTCCGTGGCCGAGATTGTAAAAGCCACTGGCGCCACCGTTACCAAGGCCAACCTCATCAACGACCGCGGCATCCACATCTGCAAGTCGATGCTGGCCTACCAGCGCTTCGGGCACGGCGAAACACCCCAAAGCTCCGGTATCAAAGGCGACCACCTGATCGGGAAATACTACGTGCTGTTTGAGCGCCATTACAAGGAAGAAATCCGGCAGCTGGAAGCGGAGGGCGTCCTGCCGGATGTGGCCAAGCGCCAGGCTCCCCTGATGACCGAAGCCCAATACATGCTACAGCAGTGGGAGCAGGGCGACGAGGAAGTGCTTGCTCTGTGGAAGCAGATGAATGGCTGGGTGTACGAAGGCTTCGACGAAACCTACCGCACCATCGGCGTCGATTTCGATAAGTATTACTACGAGTCCGAAACCTACCTGCTGGGCAAAGAGCGCGTGGAAGAAGGCCTCCAAAAAGGCGTCTTCTTCCGCAAAGACGACGGCTCCGTGTGGGTTGATCTGAAGGAAGAAGGCCTCGACGAAAAGCTCTTGCTCCGCGCCGACGGTACGAGCGTCTACATCACCCAGGACCTGGGCACGGCCGAGCTCAAATACCAGGATTTCAACTACGATTCGTCGGTCTACGTGATTGCCGACGAGCAGAACTACCACATGCAGGTGCTACAGGCGGTGTTGCACAAGCTGGGCAAGCCCTACGCCGAAGCCATTCATCACCTCAGCTACGGCATGGTCGATTTGCCTTCGGGCCGCATGAAATCCCGCGAGGGAACGGTAGTCGACGCCGACGAGCTGGTGCAGGAAATGATAGACACGGCCCGCCGCACTACCCAGGAGCTGGGCAAAATTGAAGGACTCAGCACCGAGGAAGCCGAGCAGCTCTACCACACGCTGGCTTTGGGCGCGCTCAAGTATTTTCTGCTGAAGGTTGACCCTAAAAAGCGCATGCTCTTCAACCCCGAGGAAAGCATCAACTTCCAGGGCAATACCGGTCCGTTTGTGCAGTATACGCACGCCCGCATTGCGGCCATTATGCGCAAAGCCACCGAGCTGGGCCTGACTGGGGGGCAAATTGACGCTCCCGAAAGCCTGCACGAAACCGAGCGCGACGCCGTACAGTTGCTGGCCGGCTACCCTGGGGTAGTGGCGGAGGCTGCTCGTCTTATGGCGCCTTCCATCCTGGTGCAGTACGTGTACGAAGTGGCGAAAGCATACAATCGCTTTTACACGGAAGTACCTGTGTTTGGCGAGCCCGACGAAACGAAGCGTCGCTTCCGCGTGGCTCTTTCGGCCCAAACCGGCCGTACCATCAAAGCCGGTATGCGCCTGCTAGGTATCACCGTGCCCGAGCGAATGTAAAAGTTAAGCTGCCTTCACTTAAATAATAAGGCAGGCAGTTTTCTAAGTAGTCAAAGCCGAAATACGCTCCTATGTGTTTCGACGAATACCTTCCTGTATGAAAAGTGTAGCAGTATACTGCGGTGCCAATGCCGGCCTCAATGATATCTACCGCCAGCAGGCGGAAGTAATGGGGCAAACCCTGGCCGAGCGTAATATGATGCTGGTTTATGGTGGTGGTCGGGTAGGCCTCATGGGTGCTGTGGCCGACAGCGTGCTACGCCATGGTGGCCGGGCCATTGGTGTCATCCCCGATTTTCTGGTGGAGAAGGAAGTAGAGCACCGCGGTTTGACCGAGTTGCACATCGTGAAGTCAATGCACGAGCGAAAGCTGCTGATGGCTGATTTGGCGGAAGGCTTTGTGGCTATGCCCGGGGGCTACGGCACATTGGAAGAGCTATTTGAAGTGCTGACCTGGGCGCAATTGGGACTGCACCGCAAGCCGGTGGCTGTGCTCAACGTAGGCGGCTACTATGATCAGCTGCTGGCCCTGCTCGATACGATGGCACGGGAGGGGCTGCTGCGCCAGGAGAACCGTGCGCAGCTCTTGCAGCACGAATCGCCATCAGTGCTGCTGGATAAGATGCTGCATTTTGAGCCGATTGAGGTAGAAAAATGGCTGACACCACCCACTACTTAAGTCGACAACCGGCTGATTGAGGAGATAGAAGTAAGCACGACTTTGTTTCTATCCTCTGACATATCAAGTCCGAAACATTGTGTCAGTACCAGCGGTTTGGGCGATGCTACCCGTATTGGTTTTTATACTTAGCCCTTGAAAAAGCCCCCCATGCAAGCATCAGTCATTCTTCTAACGGTCGCGCTTGCGTCCTGCGGAATTTCCTCTTCCTCTCAGCCTACAACCGATTCTAATTCTAATACCATGACTACCACTGCTCCCGAAACCGCCGCTGCTGGCACCGTGTACGATTACACTGTCAAAACCATTGATGGTAAAGATTTGAAGCTAAGCCAGTTTGCTGGCAAAAAGCTGCTCATCGTAAACGTGGCCTCGGAGTGCGGCTATACGCCACAATACAAGGAGTTGGAAGAGTTGCACAAAAATCACGGCGACAAAGTGACGGTGCTGGGCTTTCCAGCCAATAATTTTGGTGGTCAGGAGCCCGGTACCAACGAGGAGATTGCCACTTTCTGCGAGAAGAACTTTGGTGTAACCTTTCCTCTGTTTGAGAAAGTATCGGTGAAAGGCGACGACACGGCGCCCCTGTTTCAGTTCTTGGCCGACAAAACCAAGAACGGCGCTATCAGCGACGCGCCTACCTGGAATTTCTGCAAATACCTGGTGGATGAGCAAGGCCACGTAATCGGCTTTTATCCTTCCAAAGTGAAGCCCATGAGCGATGAACTGGTGAGTGCTATTCTGAAATAAAAGGTTTATAGCTTTTGTTTGCTTTGCAAAACGTCATGCTTCGAGATCCTTAGCATGACGTTTTGATTTTCGCTTCTGGCGTATGACTTCCTCTTCGGCTTCTTCTACACCTCCCCACCCAAGCCCCGTCAGCGCTTGGGTTTCGGCTTTTCGGCCGCGCACGTTGCCTTTGGCCTTAGCCAGCATTCTCACGGGGGGCTTTTTAGCTGCCGCTGGGGGCAATTTAATGGCGCAGTCGTTGGGCTGGCGGCGCTCACTACCATCTTACTCCAGATTCTGAGTAACCTCGCCAACGACTACGGCGATTCCCAAAACGGCGCCGACAGTGTGCACCGCGAAGGCCCGTTGCGGGCGGTGCAGGCCGGCTATATCACACCGGCCCGTATGAAGCAGGCTATGGGTGTGTTTGGCGTGGCTGCATTTGTATCTGGGCTGGCGCTGCTGTGGGTAGCGCTAGGCGCGGCTGGCATGTGGGTTCTGCTCACGTTCCTGCTGCTGGGCTTGGCCGCTATTTGGGCCGCTATTAACTATACGGCAGGCAGTAATCCGTATGGTTACGCCGGTTTGGGCGATGTGTCGGTGTTCATCTTTTTTGGGCTCGTGGGCGTGGGCGGCACTTACTTTCTGCAAACCCAGACGCTACCGCTGGCTGTATGGCTGCCCGCTGCTAGTCTGGGCTGCTTTGCTACGGCCGTGCTCAATGTGAACAATATCCGCGACCTGCGCTCCGACGAGTTGGCCGGTAAAATCACGATTCCCGTGCGGCTGGGGGGCAAATCGGCGCGGCGCTACCACTGGCTACTGCTGATATTCGGCCTGGGCAGCGCCACTGTATACGTGGCGCTTACCTATCACTCGCCTTGGCAGTGGCTGTTTTTGCTTTCTGTACCACTGTTTTGGTTTAATGGCCGTCAGGTTTGGGCGCGACAAGACTCCAAAAAACTCGACCCATTGCTGAAGCAAATGGCCATGAGTACACTGGTATTTGTGCTGTTGTTTGGAATAGGGCAGCTTCTGTAGACCCGGCTCTTGCGCATTTGTAGCAATTTCTGGGGGCAAATGTGTACATTAGCCAGCACTATGCGTGCCCTAAGCCTATCCTTGTTATTCTCTACTCGGTTTATATTAGTGTGGAGCTGCTTGTTCAGCTTTTTTGCCACTACTTCGGCGCGGGCCGCCACGGAAGACACGCTGGTAATGCGACCTTCCGGAGCCGATTTTTTCATCGATGGCTCCTACTATAGTGTGCTGGAAGACTCCTCGAGCCAGTTAACAATTCATGACGTGCGCCGCCCGGCCAAGGCCAGCCAGTTTGCCCCCTACACCGGCGCACCGAACATGAGTAATACGAATTCGGCGTATTGGCTGCGCTTTACCGTGCGCAACGAAGACCCATCTGGCACGCATTGGTTCCTCGATTTATTCGACTCCCACATCAATGATGTGCGATTTTTTCAGCCTACCGCTACCGGCTACAAGCAGTTTCATACCGGTGCCGATCTGCCTTTCGCCACGCGCCCCCATCCTTACAAAGACTTTCTGTTTGACCTTCCCTTATCGCTGGGTGAGACTCAAACGTACTACCTGCGCTTAGCGTCCGATTCCAAGACGAGCTTTCGCGCCATGATGCGCAATGAGCCGGTGCTGCTCACCCATTTCCAGACCCAATACGGATTGCTGGGGGGCTTTTATGGAGTGCTCTTCATCATGGTAGTGTATAATCTGTGCATCTACCTTTTTATCGGGGAAGAAACCTACCTGCGCTACGTGCTGTACGTGCTGAGCTGTAGCCTATTGTTCTTATCCGAGGACGGGCTGGGGTTTGAGTATGTGTGGTCAGATTTGCCGTGGCTTAATCGCCTGATCAATGCTGGCGCACCCGTAGTGCTGCTCTTTACCTTTATGCACTACGCGCGCGGCTTCCTCGATACATCCCTACGCGTGCCCCGCCTCGATTGGTGGATTCGGCTGATTGGCGCCCTGAGCGTGGCCCTGCTGCTGGCCGATATACTGGTAGTGCAATCGGGCTTCAGCTTCTGGCTGTATCTACTGCCTTACTGTCTTATTTATTATGCCGCTGTGCTGGTGTATCAGCAGGGGCTGCGGGCGGCGCGCTATTTTTTGCTGGCGCACGCGCTGGTAGCTGTCAGTTTGGTTTTCCTCATTACCCGCAAGCTTGGCATCGAATTCTTAAATAATCACTTCACCGTGTATAGCATGAACGTGGCGTTTGTGGTGGAAGTGACTATCTTATCCTATGCGCTGGGCGAAAAGATTAAGGGAATTAAAGATGCCCGGCTGGCCGTGCAGGCTCGCCTGGTGAAGCAGCTCCGCAAAAAGCATTTGGCCCAAGACCGCCTGGTGGAGCAGCTCCAGCAAAATCAGCAGCTCAAGGATCAACTCAACTCAGAGCTGGAAGCGCAGGTAGCCCGACGCACCCAGGAACTGCGTCAGCAAAGCGAAACCATAGCTGCCCAAAACCGCGAACTGCTGCAAGCCAACGGATTATTAGCCCTGCAATCGGCCGCTATTGAAAAGCTAAATGCCAACCTTCAGCACGATTTGCAGCAGGCCCAGACCGCCCGTGTCTTAGCCAAAGAGGTAGATTTTGGCGAGTTCAGCCAGATCTATCCCGACAAAGATGCCTGTCTGAGCTACTTAGCGGACCTGAAATGGGCAAACGGCTACCAGTGCCGCAAGTGTGGCTACGAGAAGTATTGCACCGGCCGCGAGCCCCACGCGCGGCGCTGTACCCGCTGCCGCTACGTGGAGTCGGCCACGGCCTACACTATGTTGCAGAAGTGTAAGTTCTCGATAGTCAAGGCTTTGTATGCAGTGTTCCTGATCAATGCCCACCAAGGCAATTACTCCTCCCAGGAGATGTCCCGCCTTCTGGACCTGCGCCAAGCCACGTGCTGGAGCTTTAGTCAGAAAGTAATGGATGCCATGCGCCGCCGCCGCCTGTCACCTGATTATGAGGTAAACGAAAGCTGGACACATATCCTGCTTGACGCGACCAGCGAAGCAGATGAAACTTCTGAATCAGAATTTTCCGCTTCACTTTCTCAAAAGGCCTGAAGCCTCCCACCAGCAGCAAACTAAACTTATGTCTGCCGCCCAGACGCGAAGTAGGCTTTGCAGGTAACGCTGGGCAGAGTAGCTGGTATACGGTGTCTCAGAGGAAAACCATTTAAAAGACGACTAGCTGAGTGTTTTATTGAAAAAAAATCTGTCTGACTTCGCTTTTTTTCATTGTTTCTTAGCCGTTGTCTGCTTTCTCGGGCTTAAGTCAGCTATAGCGCAGCAGCCCGTAATTAGCTGGGTTTTACGTGTGCAGTAAGTGTATAAATTAGATTTAGTATACCTATAAAAAGTTCGTTTTGAGGCTGTGGGGGGCTTTTTTGCTTTGCATTTTCAAAACAAGGACGGATATATTTGGGAAAACTTCCCTGTCCTTATGAGATTACCTACTTCCTTTTTACGGGTATCTTTTCCTTTCACAAATACGGGAGCAGCAGCGCCGAGCCATCTTGGCAAGCTTGCTCTGCAAGGGCTCACGCTTGGGGTGTTGCTCAGTGCTAGTCAGGGTTGCCAGCGGGCAAGCACTTCTGCCGCCACAGTTCCAGCAACTACTGTCGCTGGTTCGGCTCAGCCCGCCACCAGCTTTAAGCCTGCGCCTGTGAGCGAGCGGGTGCGCGCCCTGCTCGCGCAAATGACGCTGGAGGAGAAAATCGGGCAGATGACTCAGCTCGCCAACACAACCATAAATAATACTGGGCAGCAGAAGGACATCACCTTAGACTCCGCCAAGCTGATACCGCTCATCAAGCAATTCCACGTCGGCTCCTTTCTAAATGGTGAGGCTGTAGAGCCAGCGCAATGGGCTAAGTATTCGGCTGCTTTACAGCGAATTGCGATGCGCGAATCGCGTCTGCATATTCCCATCATCTATGGCATCGACCATATGCACGGGGCCAGCTATGTTTCCGGGGCGGCCATTTTTCCTCACAACTTAAACCTGGGGGCCACTTTTAATCCTGAGTTTTCCCGTCAGGCTGCGCGCGCTACCGTGCTTGAGTCGGCTGATCTGGGCCATCACTGGGTGTTCGCTCCCGTCATAGACTTAGGGGTAAATGCGCAGTGGCCCCGCTTTTACGAAACCTATGGCGAAGATCCATTGGTAGCGTCGGTGATGGGCGCTGCTTTTGTGCGGGAGATGCAGGAAAACAAGGAAATTGCCCCCTATAAGGTGGCCGCTTGCGGTAAGCATTTCCTCGGCTATTCCGATCCGCGTACCGGATGGGACCGCACGGTAGCCGAAATCTCCGATCAGCGTATCGAGGAGTTTTTTCGTCCTTCTTTTCAGGCCGCAATCGATTCAGGACTGAAGAGCATCATGATCAATAGCGGGCAGATCAACGGTGAGCCGGTGCACGCTTCGCGCCGCATTCTCACCGATCTGCTCCGCACCAAAATGGGCTTTCAGGGCGTGGCCGTCACCGATTGGGAAGACATCATACGCTTAGTGCGCATTCAGAAAGTAGCCGCCAACGAGAAGGAAGCCACGTTTATGGCCATTGATGCGGGCGTAGATATGGCCATGACGCCCTACACGACGACCTTTTGCACCTTGGTAAAGGAGCTAGTGCAGGAAGGTCGCCTGACTGAAGAACGCATCAACTTGTCGGCAGGCCGCATACTGCAATTAAAGGATGACTTGGGCTTGTTCGAAAACCCCATGCCCCGCACCGACCGCCTCAGCCGGATTGGCGACCCCGCCCTGAAACAACAAACCGTAGAGGCTGCTCGCGAGTCTATCGTGCTGCTCAAAAACACGAATAACTTACTGCCCCTTGCAGCGTCTAAAGTAAAGCGCCTGTTGGTGGTTGGTCCTTCAGCTGACTCGCGCGCAAACCTGGCCGGCGGCTGGACACTGGCGTGGCAGGGCCGGGCAGAAGAGGCTTATCCTAAGGAAGTTCTGACTATTTACGCAGCCTTAAAGAAGGAGTACCCGAATGCCCAGGTTGAAACCGTGGCCTACCGTGATGCCGCGGGGGCGTTGGCGCTGCCGCGCGTAACGGCTGCCGCGCGCCGCGCCGATGCTATTGTTATGGCTCTTGGCGAACGGCCTTACACGGAAGGATTAGGTAATACCAGCGACCTGACGCTGCCCGAAGATCAACTGCAATTGGCTCGGGCAGTGCAGGCCGTAGGCAAGCCCTCTGTACTGGTGGTGATAGGAGGGAGGCCCAGCATCATTCGGGCCGTAGCCGATGGTTCGGGGGGCATTTTGTGGGGCGGGCTGCCCGGCTTTGGCGGTGGCCAGGCTATTGCCGAGATTATCAGCGGCAAGGTGAACCCCAGTGGCAAGCTACCTTTCACTTATCCGCAGTTTGCCGGGCACTTCTCGCCCTATCACCACGATAATAATGAGAACAGCCTGGAGCTTAGCGACTTTGGTGCTGGCTTTGAGAACCGGGGGGCAAAATACAAGCCTTCTATGCTCACCGAGTTTGGGCAGGGCCTGAGCTACACCACCTTCCGCTACAGCGACTTAACCCTCACCGACTCAGTGCTCAGCGGCAACGCTACGCTGCGTGCTACCGTGCGCGTGACCAATGCTGGCTCCCGCGCCGGTAAAGAGGCTGCGCTCTGGTTTCTGACCGATGAAGTAGGCCGCATCACCCGCCCCGTGCGCTTGCTCAAGCACTTCGAAAAAGCCGAATACAAGGCTGGTGAAAGTCGTGAGCTGGTTTTTGAGATTCAGCCCCAACGCGATTTAACTTATCCAGACGCTGATGGCCGCCGGCAACTAGAAGATGGCTATTTCACGCTTCGTATTGGCGATCAACTAAAACGTTTTCGCTACGCGGGTGCTTCTGCTCAGGCAGGAGGAGCGGGCCGCGCCGCAAAAGATTCCAAACCTTAATTTCTCACCTGTAGCGCCGACGAATAGTCGGTGCTGATCGGTTTTTTCACGCTTGCTTTCAGCTTACTTATTCCTACCCACATGACCCTAAATTCTTACTCATCCTTCTTGCGAAGAGCCATTCTGCTGACGGCCTGTGGGTTGCCAGCGGTTGTGGCTCCCGCTTTGGCCGGGCGAAATTTGCCCCCCAGCCCCGCTGCCGCTTCTCTGGCAACGGCTGATGTGCCCGTATCGGGGCGCGTAACTCAGTCCAATGGCGAAGCCCTGCCGGGCGTAACGGTGCTCGTAAAGGGCACATCCATAGGTGCTTCTACCAGCAGCGACGGTACTTTCTCGCTCAACGTGCCCGAGGGCAGCACGCTGGTGTTCAGTTCCATTGGCTTTACCAGCCGCGAGTTCCCCGTAACAGGAGCAACTACCAGTCTTAATGTGACACTGGAGAGCGATACGAAGTCGCTGAGCGAAGTAGTCGTGGTAGGTTACGGCACCCAGGAGCGGGGCAGCGTAACCGGCGCTATTTCATCGGTGGCCAGTGAAGAGATTGTGCGCCAGCCGGTAGCTGATGTTACCCAGGCTATTCAAGGCAAGGTTTCCGGTGTTACCATTATCTCCAACGGCGGCGCTCCTGGCGGCGCTGCTGGTACTTCGGTACGTATTCGCGGCATAACTTCAGCGGGTAATAACAGCCCGCTGTACGTTGTAGATGGTTTTCCGCTGCCTTCCAGCGACCAGGAAAATCAGCTGAACGCCATCAGCCCCAATGATATCGAAACCATTGATATTCTGAAGGATGCATCGGCGACGGCTATCTACGGGGTGCGTGCTGCCAACGGAGTTGTAATCATTACAACCAAGCGCGGCAAGGCCGGCAAGACGAACGTCAATTTGGATGTGTACCGCGGTATCCAGAGCGTGGCCCGCAAGCTGGACTTGCTGAACGCCCAGGAATATGCCCTCATCAACAACGAAAACCGCATCGCGGCGGGTCTGCCCATTGTGGTGGACCAGTTGCGCAACCCGGCCGCGTTGGGCGAAGGCACCGACTGGCAGGACCTCGTATTCCGTCAGGCTCAGATTCAGAACTATTCCCTCTCGGCTACGGGCGGCAGCGAAAGCGCACGCTACGCATTGTCGGGTACCTATTTCCAGCAGGACGGTACAATTGTCGGCACCAACTTCGAGCGCTTTACTCTGCGGGCCAATGGCGACGTGCAGTTAGGCAGAATGCTGAAGATAGGCAACAGCATTCAGCTCACGCACTTAGAGGACCGTCAGGTGACGACCAACAGCGGAGAATATGGCGTGGTGCAGCACTTACTGCGTATCCCGGCTACCGTGCAGCCTTACCGCCCCGATGGTTACTGGTATGAGCCAAGCGGCAGCGTCGATAACTTTATTGAGGAGAACCCCCTCGCCAGCGCCCAGCGAACCAACCAGAAGTTTACTCGCAACCGGGCATTGATCAGCTTATACGCTGAACTTGAGCCAGTTAAAGGCCTGCGCTTGCGCACCAACGTAGGTGGCGACTTTATCTTCGACAACTTCAATGCGTTTGCTCCTTCTGCGCCGACACTGGCAGGCTACAGCTCACGCTATACGGTGGCAGGTGCCACGGCTACTTCCGCCTACGCGCCTACCTATCTGATCGAGAACACGGCCACTTACGATCATCTCTTCGCCGACAAGCACCAGGTTACAGTTCTGTTAGGCCAGTCGGCTCAGGAGTTTAACCGCAGCAACGTAGAGGCTTATCGCACGGGCTATCTTCGCAACGACTTGCAGGTAATCAATGCTGGTCCGCTCAATACGCAGTTGGCTAATGCGGGCACCATAAATGCCCCCCAGCGCCTGGCCAGCTACTTTGGTCGCCTCAACTACGAGTTTGATGGTAAGTACCTACTCTCAGCCGTAGCCCGCTACGACGGTTCCTCCGTGTTCCCTCCCGGCGATAAGTTTGGCTTCTTCCCTGGTGTATCCGCCGGCTGGCGCATCTCTGAAGAGGAGTTCTTGAAAGACAACACCACCGTCAGCAACCTGAAGCTGCGGGCCGGCTACGGCAAAGTGGGTAACCCACTGAACGCCGGGCGTTTTGCTTACCTCTACTCGGTCAATTTCGGTATCACGTATCCGTTCGGTCCGGATGGCACGATCAATACGGGCGGCGCACCCACGCGCCTAGCTAACCCTGAGCTGCGCTGGGAAACCAACAACCAGGCAAACATTGGTCTGGACATGGGCTTCCTGGAAAATCGCTTCGAGGCCAGCATCGACCTCTACAACCGTAGCTCGCCCAACCTGATTGCTCCCGTGCCGCCGCTCATCGCTTCGGGCACCTACGAGCCAGTAAATCGTAACGCGGCCTCCGCTTACAACCGTGGTGTCGACTTTAGCTTTACTTCCCGCAATGTGCAGGGCTCAGGGCAAGGCTTCAACTGGACCACGACGCTGAACCTGTCGGCTTTCAAAACGGAGCTGGAGTCATTGGGTGAAGGCCTGCCTTACAACGGATTGGGCTCGCTGAGCGGCACCATTGTGCGCTACGACGAGGGTTATGCCTTTGGCTCGTTCTTCGGCTACACGGCCGATGGCCTGTTCCAGACGCAGGATGAAGTAGCCGCGCACGCCACCCAGCAAACCGGCACCGCACCCGGTGATATCCGCTTCCGCGATCTGAATGGGGATAATGTCATCAACGCCGATGATCGGACCTTTATCGGTAATCCTAACCCCGACTTCACGTACGGTATTACCAACAATCTGACCTTCAAGGGTTTCGATCTGAGCTTCTTTATTCAAGGCTCGCAGGGCAACGACGTGTACAACCTGAACCGCTACATCACGGAAGGCGCCCTGTATGGTACTACCAATGGCACTACCCGCGTACTGAACCGCTGGACCGGCCCCGGCACCAGCAACGACGTGCCTCGCGCCGTTAGTGGCGACCCGAACACCAACCTGCGTGTGTCTACTTACTTTATCGAAGATGGCTCTTATGCCCGCATCAAAAACCTGACTTTGGGCTATACGCTGCCAACAGGCCTGATGAGCCGGATTTCGGCCACCCAGCTGCGCGTGTACGTCACGGCTCAGAACCTGGCCACGCTGACTAAGTACAGCGGTTTCGATCCTGAGGTGAGCGCCAGCGGCGTCGACCTGGGTATCTATCCCCAGTCGCGCGTATTCATGGCCGGTTTAAACATCGGGTTTTAATCCTTTCTAAAATTTCCACAGAACAATGACTATCTCAAAATATACGTGCGGCGCTTTTCTGCTCACGCTGGGCTTACTGACCGGCTGCGGCGAGAAATTCCTGGAGGAGGCCCCCACCGACCAGATAACGGACGCCAACTTTTACAAAACCCAGACCGACGCCATTCAGGCCGTTACGGCCGCTTATAGCGAGCTGACGAAGGAAGGGCAGTACAACGCGGCTTTGTGGGCCATGGATATTATGGCGGACGTCTCGACTACGGGCGGCGGCGGCGGCGGCGATGGTATTGAATACCAGCAGCTCGACAACTACAATATTCCCACTACCAATATCATTGCTAACCGCCTCTGGGGCGGGTCCTTTATTGGTATTCAGCGGGCTAATATTGTGCTGCAGAAGGTGCCCCTGATTACGAATATTGATCCGAATATTCAAAAGCGCTGCTTGGGCGAAGCACAGTTTCTGCGGGCCAAGTATTACTTTGACTTAGTGCGGGCCTACGGTGATGTGCCTTTGTATACTGTGCCGCCCGTCACGGCGGCTGAGGTAAATATCCCACGTACGCCCGCCGTGCAGGTATATGCGCAGATCGAAAAGGACTTGATTGAGGCTATCGGTAATTTGCCCGCTTCGTATAGCGGCGAAGATATCGGCCGGGCTACGAAGTGGGCAGCTACGGGGCTGCTGGCCAAGGTATATCTCACCCAGGATAAAAAGACCGAAGCCGCGCAGCGGGCCCGCGAGGTCATTGCTGGCTCCGGCAAAACCCTGTACGCCAACTACGCCGATATCTTTAAAGTAGAAAACGACAACGGCCAGGAGTCGCTGTTTGAGGTGCAGTTCGTGAACGGCCGCAACCAGTACGACCGCAACAATGTAGGCTCGGCGGCCAACCAGTTTTTTGCCCCCCGCGGTGGTGGACTCACGCCCGTAGGCGATGGCTACGGCTTCAACATTCCGGAGCCCGACTTCGTGAATGGCTACGAGGCCGGCGATACGCGCAAAGCCGTCAGCATCTTCGCACCTGGCGACGCGTGGCCCGGTGGCGGAACGAATCCTGGTAGCCTGCCGGGTTCTCCCTTCGGCTACAGCTCCAAGAAATGGTTTATCGGTAAAGTAAACACCAACATCTGGGATTCGCCCCTGAATATGAAGGTGATGCGCCTGGCTGAGGTGTATTTGATTCTGGCGGAGGCCGTAGGACCAACAGCTGAGGGCGTAGAAGCCATCAACAAAGTGCGCCGCCGTGCGTTCGGGCTGCCTATTAATACGCCTTCTGCCGCCCGCGACCTGACCACGACGACCCCCAACTTTACGGATGCCGTGCTGCGCGAGCGCCTCTACGAGCTGGCCTTTGAGATGGACCGTTGGTTTGACCTGAAGCGGACGGGCAAGTTCATTACGCGCATGACTGAGCACTCCGCTTTCCTGCGGACGCTTGGTGTGCAGCGCGGCGTACCAACGGCTACCAATCTGGTGCTGCCCATTCCGCAGTCGGAGATTGATGCCAACCCTGCTCTCATTCAGAATCCTGGCTACTAAGCCACTTCCCACCGACGATTTACTTTGATTTGTATGAAAAATATCTGGAATAAAGCGGGTCTGGCGCTACTGAGCGGCTCGTTGCTGCTGGCCTCCTGCGATAAAGAAGACACGGGGGAGATAGAAGGCGTAGTGCCAACGGCCGATTTTACGGCTGAGGTCAATACCACTGAGTTTCCTACCGTTGTCACGTTCACAAATACCAGCCAGAATAGCTTTCTCTACCAGTGGGACTTTGGCGACAACTCTACTGGCAGCGGCGAAACCGTGACACACACCTATCCCCGGGGGGCACCTATAAGGTTCGCCTTACCGCCGCGGGTCGGGGTGGTACCGGCACTTCGCCCGAGAAGGACGTAGTAGTTCCTTCGCCTTGCGCCAATGCATCCTTCGCGGGCCTTACCGACTGTAACGGGGGAGGTGTCACGGTCTGGACGTACTCACGCGCCGCCGGCGCGATAGAAGTGCTGGCGGCCGATGACCGCACGGTGGTGTCGAGCTCGGCTGCCAATAGCCTGCCTGCCTGTCAGGCCGACGATCAGTTCAGCTTCAGCAGCGGCTACCAGTATATCTACAAGAGCGGGGGGCAAACTTCAGTGAACGGCGCTTGCGCTACCGCAGCTGATGCCAATTCTGCCTTCCGGTTTCGTCCCAATGGCGGCGGCCCGGCCCAAATTGTTCTCCAGGCTGATAATGCCTTCATTGGCACTTCCAGCCCCGCCGCGGCCCGCACCTACGACATCGTGGAGGCCACTGCCCAGCGTCTGCGTCTGAAAAGCACGAATGCCAATGGCACCAAAACCGTAGTAACACTTGTGCCCTTCAACGCTACTGATCCTGTTCGTCAGCTGCTTACGGGTGGTTCGTCTAAGACCTGGATGCTCGACAACGCTACCGATGCGCCTATTATAGTAGGTACGGAAGGTAATCCGTTACAGTACTTCGCAGGCGTAAAGGCAGGCGAGTTGCCCACTTGCCAGTCCGATGACGAGTACACGTTCTCCACGACGAATACGCTGACTTATAATGCGAAGGCTGAAACGTTCTCGGCTGCCGCCGGCTTTACCTGTCAGCCAGCGCAGTCTGGTACTTCAGCTTTCACCTTTGGCCCAGCAAGTGGCACTGGCTTAGCGCAGTTTGTTCTGGCGCGGAACAATGCTTTTATCGGCACTACCGATGCCTCACCCACCGAGCGCGTGTACCGCATTATCTCCATCGATGATAAGAAGATGACGTTGCGGGCGGGTAGTGGTGCAAACGGAGGTACCGTATTTACCATGAAATTCGTGGCCAAGTAAAGTTGTGCTGAGAGCTCTGTATGCTGTTGATTAACTGTTTGTTGCATGAAAAATGATTTGAAGTATTATCGGAGCTTGGGGGCATTTTTGTTGGTGCTGTACTGTGTTGCTTAACAGCAACGGCCTGCACAGAGGAAAAAGAAGCTTCTGTGCCGGCCCCAACGCCCACGCCACCCGCCGCCACCGAAGTAAACGCCGACCCCCGCGACTATAATCAGTACACAGAGCTGGTGTGGAGCGACGAGTTTGAGGGCAGCGCACTGAACCAGACAAAGTGGACCTATGAAGTGAGCGACAACTGGTTCAATAATGAGCTGCAAGCCACTACCAACAGCAGCGAAAACCTCTTTCTCACTGGCGGCAACCTGACCATTCAGGCGAAGCAGGAGCAGCTGCGCAACCGGCAGTATACCTCCGCCCGCATCATTACGAAGGGCAAGCAGGACTTTGCTTACGGTCGCATCGATGTACGTGCGAAGCTACCCAAGGGCAAAGGCATCTGGCCGGCCATCTGGATGCTGGGCAGCAACGACAGCCAGGCACCCTGGCCAGCCTGCGGCGAAATCGACATTATGGAGCTACGCGGCAGTCAGCCAGCGGTGAATATCAGTACCGTGCACTTTGGTAATACGGTGGCCGAGCGCAAGTTCAAAGGCACAGAGATCCGCTTGCCCAGCGGCGATTTTTCCGACGATTATCACATCTTCAGCTTGGTGCGCAGCAAGGGCCAGCTGCGGTGGTTTCTGGATGGGCAGCAGTATTTCACCATTACGCCCAACGACGCTTCCCCATATCCCTTCGACAATAAGTTCTACATGATCCTGAACGTAGCCGTGGGGGGCGATTTTGATGGCAACCCCGATGCCAGCACCACATTTCCCAAGCAGATGCAGGTTGATTACGTGCGGTATTATCAGTACAAATAAAGCTGCTGCAAAAGCGTCTTAGCTGACCTCTGGGGGCTTTTTTCTAAGTAACCCTTAGCCTTTGCAACAGTTAATCAATCCTTGCTCCAGACTGAGCAATTCAGTTTGGTAGCAAGTGTCAGAGCCGGTTCGTCGCGTTTGAGGTGCGAGCCGGCTCTTTGACTTTATTGGAATACGTCGGTTCAAAATTCTTGCTCTTCTTAAGCGAGTAAGAAATAATCGATGCAGTAGAATAGCATCAAAAAAGGCTCATTTTATCTGTGAAGCAACAGATAAAATGAGCCTTTTTTGATTCGAGTTTTTTCTAATAACAGACCATATTTTTAAATGAAATGAGCCGTGAAAACTACTGTGTTAGCCATTTTTATTTTCGGTTAAATGGCTTCTAAAAGAGAAATTACAAAAGTGAAGCTGTTTAAAAAGTTAATTGTCTACAGAGCGTAATCGTCTAAGTGATAGTTAGATAATAAAAACCGTATCTACATATGATATGATTTAAGAAACAATGTTTTCTAACTCAAACGTTTACAATTTCATAATTCAAAGATCCAGTTGTTCAGTTAAAATAAAGCCCATTTCTTGTCGGCATCAGTTAAATTTTTTTAACGCTTAAAAACCGACACATGAGAAAAACATTACTACTGTGCATGCTTACAGTATTTGCCCTCCTCGTCCACCAAGTCGAGGCGCAGGTACGCACCATTTCTGGGCAGGTGGCAGCAGCAGATGGAAGTACGCTTCCAGGCGTTACTGTGGTGGTAAAAGGAACCACGCAGGGCGCCTCTACTGATGCCAATGGCGCTTACACCTTGGCCGCGGTGCCAACCACAGCTACTATCCTTGTGTATTCGTTTATCGGCTACGATACAAAAGAGGTAGCAATAGGAGACAAGACGACCATCGATGTGAGCTTGGTGCCTAATACTACCGGCCTCAACGAAGTAGTTGTGATTGGCTACGGTACCCAGCTTCGCCGCGAGCTGACGGGCTCAGTAGCGACCATCAGCGGAACGGATATAGCTCAGAAGCCAGTGCAGAGCTTTGAGCAGTCGTTGCAGGGCCGCGCCCCCGGCGTAAACGTCACGACTCCTAATGGCGTGCTGAATACGCCGCCCGTCGTCCGGATTCGGGGGGTGAACTCCATCAACCTCAGCTCGGCTCCGTTGTATGTAATCGACGGCATTCCGGCGTTCAGCGGCAACAACTCGGCGCTTTCCAGCGTGCCAAACAACCCGCTCAGCAACGTTAACCCCAACGATATTGAAAGCATTGAAGTGCTGAAGGATGCCGCTGCGGCTGCTATCTACGGCTCCCGGGCTGCGGGGGGCGTTATTCTGGTAACAACCAAGAGTGGCAAAAAAGGGCAGAGTCGCATATCGCTCGACTCATGGGTAGGCTGGAGCAAACCCGTCCGCCTGTACGAAGTGCTGGGTGCCGAAGACTACATGCTGATCAAAAACGAGGCTGTTCGCAATCTGAATGCAAACCGCGCCTCTGTAGGGGCCGTTGCCAACAACCGGGAAGGGTTTCTGCCTTCTTTTGATGCTGATGGAAATGTCGTTGATACCCGTTGGTATGATTACATCTACCGCACCGGCTTTTCGCATTCCAACGCTCTGAACTTCTCGGGCGGTACCGAAAAGACGACCTATTATGCCTCGGTTGGCTACACGGGCCAGAATGGCATGTTGAAGAATAACGAATTTCAGCGTCTGTCGGGCCGGATAAACATCGACCACAAAGTCTACAAGAACTTCACCGTAGGCGCTCGAATCGGCTATTCTAATAACTACAATTCTTCGCCCAACTCTGGCTCTATTGGTGATGCCGCTTTCAGCATAGCCGGCTTAGGTCGGGCTCCGCTGGTATTGCCTCCAAACGTAGCCGCTCGCAATCCCGACGGCACTCCAAATATCAATACGGCGGGCAATGGCGTTGGGCCGGGAGCCAATACCAACCCCGCGCCGAATTACGCTCCTTTGGTCACGGGCTACTACAACCCACTGGTTGACCTGGAGAACAACTACTTCACCTCCGAAGGCAACGAGATTCAGGGTAGCTTGTATGCGAACTGGGAGATACTGAAAGGCCTGAACGTACGGACCACCTATGGTTTGAACAATAGCTCCTTTGAAGATCAATTGTTCTATACCGCCCTATCCGGCGACGGCTATGCCACCGGGGGCCAAGCCGCCAATTACTTCCGCACTAACAAGCGCTGGAACTGGCAGAACACTGCTCAGTACGACCGCAGCTTCGGCAACCATAATGCTTCCATCCTGCTAGGCGGCGAGCAACAGCGCACGCAGGTGGACCGCTGGGGAGCCAGTCGTACGCAGGTAGCTGATGACTTCTTTAACACGTACCAAGGCAACTACACCAACATTGCCGTATCGGGCAACTCTCAGGGAGAAAACTACTTAGTTTCTTACTTCGGCCGTTTGACCTACGATTTTGCCAAAAAATATCTGGCCTCTATCAATGTGCGTCGTGACGGCTACTCAGCTTGGGGCAACGAAAAATGGGGCAATTTCTACGGGGCATCTCTGGGCTACATTGTATCGGAAGAGCAGTTCTGGAAGGATGCCGCCTTTTCTAATGTCTTCAACTTCCTGAAGTTTACGGGTAGCTACGGTGAGGTAGGCAACAGCCAGGGCATCAACGACTTCGCTTCATTGTCGACGTATGGTTCGGGTCTGTATGGCTCCAGTGCAACGCTGGGCTACTCTACGGCTGGCAACCCGGATTTGACGTGGGAAACCAGCAAAAAGACCGATGTTGGTTTTTCCTTCGGCGTATTCCAGGATCGGGTACAGGGTGACTTCTCTTACTATCACAACCTCGTTGATGGGTTGATTCTGGATGTGCCCCAGGCGCCTTCCAGAGGTGTTCCGAATAACACTATTGCAGCCAACGTAGGCTCCATGCACAACACTGGTGTTGAGTTAAACCTTAACCTGCGGGCTATCCAGGGCAAGGATTTCAGCTGGACAGTTAACGGCAACTTTACAACCCTGAAAAACCGCGTATTGACGCTTGTTACTGAAGGCCAGCGCATTGCTACGGCTACTTCCGGTCTTGAGATTGTCAACTTCACGGAAGTGGGCCGGTCGGTGGGCGAAATCCTGGCTGTTCCCTCCATGGGCGTGAATCCAGCCAACGGTCAGCGTATGGTGCGCAAAATTGACGGCACAGTCGTTCAGTACAATCACTTAGGTACGTCCGGCCCCGGCTCTACCGGCTGGACAACGCTTGACGGCGTGAACACCACGGCTCCTACGCAGCTGGCCGACGGTATTTACTTTGGCCCAACGCTGCCAAAGTGGTACGGCGGCTTCGATAACACGTTCCGCTACAAGAATTTCGACTTGGGTGTATTCATTCAGTACTCGGGGGGCAATTATATCTATAATGGCACCAAGTCGGGTTTGCATGATCAGCGCTTCTGGAACAACGAGAAGGATATCCTGAACCGTTGGACTTCAGAAAACACGAATGCTGAATGGCCCCGCGTGGTGTACGGCGACAACGTGTCGAACGGCTCTGCGCTGGTAATATCGAGCAATGTAGAAAAGGGTGATTTCGCTCGTCTGCGCAATGTGTCGCTGGGCTATTCGGTGCCTTCAACCTTGGCTACCAAGTTGGGACTTGCCACCGCTCGCGTGTATGTGCAGGTTCAGAATGCTGCCTTGCTCACGAACTACTCAGGTATTGACCCCGAAATCTCGACAAACGGAAATACCAACACTGGCGCCGGTGTCGACCGCAACTCCATCGGTCAGGCCCGCACATTCACGGCTGGCTTCAACATTGGTTTCTAATTCTAGCTCTCTCTGACACTGATGAATACAATATTAAAGAACAAGGCGAAGGTGGCTATCTGCACTGCCTTACTAAGCATGGGAACCTTCTCCTGCCAGACTGATTTGCTGGAGCCGGTTCCAGAAACGGTATTCTCCGATTTGGTGGTGTTTGACACTCCCACGCGGGTTGCGCTACAGGTTAATTCCCTTTACACCTATGTGAAGGCAGGCGCCTTTTATGGCGGCCGCTATCAGGTGTATGGCGATATTCGGGCCGACGATTTTATCGTGCAAACGAGTAATAACGTGACGGGCTATAGTGTATGGAATCATACGCTTACCGAGTCGTCGCAAAATGACGTTACCAACCTCTGGAACGCCGCGTATGCTGCTATTAACCAGGTTAATGTGTTTCTGGCTGGCATTGATGCCAACACGGCAAAGTTTGTGGCTCCGGCTTTTCCCGCCGACTTCGCAACTACTACAGCCAATACTTACCGGGGTGAGGCACGGCTGCTCCGGGCGCTGAGCTACCACGCGCTTTTGCAACTCTATGCCCGGCCCTATGCCGATGGTCAGGGGAGCAGGCCCGGTTTGCCCTTGCGCATCATGGCAGAAACCGGCTCCACCAACAACGACTTGGCACGCAGCACAGTAGCTGAAGTGTATGATCAGATTTTAGCTGATCTGATCTTTGCCGAGCAAAATTTGCCCCTGACGTATAGTGGTGCTGCCCTAAACACAACCAGAGCACATCGCAATACCGCTATTGCCCTAAAAACGCGTGTACTCTTGGCAATGGGACGCTACGCAGAGGTTATTACGGAGGCCAATAAGATTGTGTCTGCCGCCGCGCCTTTTACCGCGACTAGTGGCGTGGCTCATGCTCTCAATCCTTCGATAGCCGCCGTATTTACCTTTCCAGAGGAAACCTCAGAGAGCATCTTGAGCTTCCCATTTACTGCTCAGAACGCTCCTGGCACCCAAAATCAGCTGGGATTTTACTTCCTGCCAGGCTCACGCGGTGGCAACGGTGAGTACGCGCTGAACTCCGATGGCATTCTGGGCAATGCGGCCTGGTCGGCTACGGATGCGCGCAGGACGAATTTCGTATTCCGGGTCGGAACGACTCCTTTTCTGACGAAGTATTCCAACGGCTCTACTTCCACAAACCCGTTCCTGGATAAAGCGCCGGTTATTCGGTACGCTGAGGTGCTCCTGAATTTGGCTGAGGCGCGTGCTCGAGTAAACGGGCCCACCGATGCTCAGGCTTTGGACCTGCTCAATGCTGTGCGTACGCGCTCTGCAGGCACCCCTTATACGCAGGCTACGGTCAGTAATATTCTGCTTGAGCGCCGTATCGAGTTTTTGGGCGAGGGAATTCGCAACATGGACATCATGCGATTGAATGCCACGATTCCAGAGAAAAGCTCTGTCAGCGCCGTTGCCCCATCAGATCCGCTGTATGTGTGGCCAATTCCGGCTGGCGAGTTGCAGGCAAATGCGCTGATGACCCGCAACTAGACATACGCATCAAATCTAAAAAAGCCCCCAACAATATGCTGGGGGCTTTTTTAGATTTGATGCGTATGCCACGCTCATTTTCACTGATGAAAAATCTGTGGCCTGAGAATGAGAGAAATAAACTCTCATTCTCAGGCTCACCATCAGCTCTAGTTTCAATAAAAAGCCCCAGCTACGTAAACAGTAGCCGGGGCTTTTTATTGAAACTGCACGGCCAGATTAGTGGGCGTGAATGCGCTTGCGCTTTTGGATACGACGCTGTTGGGCCTGCTTAACCCGGCGATATAGCGCCTCCAGAGGCGTTTCTGCTTGGCGCGTGGTGGTAGCTGCGTCTTTCAGCTCTTCAACCTGTTTTGATTTGGTAGGCTTCATAAGGGAAGTATTTAGGTGCTTATCAACGGTAGATATTCCGAGAAGGATACATTCACTCATTGAATTGCCAAATGTAAGGCCTTTTTATTCAGGCATCTATTTGCTGATTTTTTACCTTCCCTTGCTTAGCACCTTCATTTGCCTATTCAGGGTAGGTGTAATGGGAGGTTGAATAAGCAGATGGGCTGTAGAGCGAATTGCCGCTTTTCCGTTACCCAGCAATATTGTCTAGACCCAAAAAAGCCCCCCATACCAACACTAGGGGCTTTTTGTTCTTAAAAAGATGCATCCTGACGACTAACCTTAAAGCCGGCAATTCATTCGTAACATTAAGGTCACACTTAGGTAACATAGGGGTAACATATAATGCCGCACTTTGTGCCAGCATTATCCTTTCATGAAGAAATTGTTACTCAGCTTGCTGGTTTTACTAGCCAGTCAAGCTTACGGTCAAATGGCCGACTCGCTGCCTCCAACCACGCCGGCTGCTAAAAAATGGTACCAGAACATTGCTATCCGGGGCTACGCGCAGGCACGCTACAACCGTTTGCTTGAGACCAACCCCGACCTGACCTGTGAGCAGTGCGACAGGTCGTGGGGCAGAAATGGTGGATTTTTCCTGCGGCGGGTGCGGGTAATTTTCTTCGGGCAGCTGCACGAGCGCGTCTATTTTTATTTGCAGCCTGACTTTGCCAGCGTTCCAAGTGGGAGCAGCTCCCAGAACTTTGGGCAATTGCGCGATGCCTACATCGATCTGGGCCTGGATAAGGCTAGCCGGTTTCGGCTGCGGATAGGGCAGAGCAAAGTGCCTTATGGCTTCGAGAATATGCAATCGAGCCAGAACCGTCTGGCCCTCGACCGCAATGACGGCCTGAATAGCGCTGTGGCTAATGAGCGGGATCTAGGGGTCATGTTCTACTGGGCGCCTACGGCCGTGCGGGAGCGCTTGGCAAAGCTCGTCAAGGATGGACTCAAAGGCTCCGGCGACTACGGCATGCTGGGCGTGGGCGCTTACAATGGCCAGACCGCCAACCGCCCGGAACTTAACAACCAGCGCCACATAGTAGCGCGCTTCACGTACCCGCTGGTCGTGGGTCAGCAGATCATAGAGCCGGGACTACAGGCCTATACTGGCGAGTACGTGGTAGCCAAGGATCAACTGTCGGCCCGCGTGAAGTATCGACCCGACCTGCGCTACCCCGATCAGCGCGTGGCGGCCACTTTCGTGCTTTATCCCCAGCCGTTCGGGGTGCAGGCCGAATACAATGTGGGCCGAGGCCCCGAGTTTAACCCCCGCACCGATAGCATTGAAACCCAGAACCTGCACGGCGGCTACATGCTGCTGAACTACCGGCTGCGCTATAAGCAGCAGCAGCTTTATCCGTTTCTGCGCATTCAGTACTACGATGGCGGCAAAAAGCACGAGCGTGACGCCCGCAGCTACACCGTGCGCGAGGCCGAAATCGGGGCGGAGTGGCAGCCGTTCAGCAGCTTCGAACTGGTGGCCATGTACACGCTTTCCTCGCGACGCTTCGAGGATTCTCAGCGACCCAGCAACCAGCAGCGCGGTGGGTTGTTGCGCCTGCAGGCTCAAGTCAACTTTTAAGTAGTTAATTACCTTGCCCGACTCCCAACAGGACGCGAGATCGGTGACCCACTTGCCTAAGCTAGTTCCGCCAGCAACTTTAGGAATTTGGCAGCTTGGCTTCTTATAAAAAAAGCCCGCCAGATAGTTATCTGGGGGCTTTTACTTGAGTTCTAGTCTTTGTCAGCTACTGAAGGCGCCGCTTGCGCGGTCTCGGTGCTGCCGCCTTCAGGCCGTGGGCCACGACTATTGCGGTTACGGCCTCCGCGCTTGCGACGTTTCTGAACTTCACCAGCGTCTCCTTCAGCTCGAGGCTCGCGTGGTGGGCGTGGTTGGCTGCTGCCAGTTGTTGGTTCGCCTTCAGCTTTGGGTGCACGCGGCTCCCGCACTTCGCCTTCCGGACGCGGGGCGCGGGGCGGGCGCTGGTAGGGCTGAGCTGGCGCACCACCGGCGTCGAGAGCAGCCAGGGCCGCGTTAGCCTTGGCAATACGCTCTTTCTGCCCAGGATCGTTGGCATCTGCATCGCGGCGGGGCGGGCGGCTACCATCCCGAGGGCCTTCACGGCGGGGGCCACGGCCTCCATCACGTGAGCTTCCGCCGCCAGAATGGCCATTGCGAGCCGGGCGACCACCAATTTTGCCCCCCAGACCGCTAAAGCGCTTGGGGTCAAACTCCGGTGCAGGGCCCAAGCCCAATTCCTCGGTGATATTCTTCTTTTCCAGCTCCCGCTCAATGAGCTTCTCAATCTTAAGAACGCGGTCCTGGTCTTGGTCGGCAATGAAGGTGATGGCCGTGCCGGTAGTGGCGGCGCGGGCCGTGCGGCCGATGCGATGAACATAATCTTCCGCAGCCCGCGGAATATCGTAATTCACTACGTGCGAAAGGCTATCTATATCAATGCCACGGCTGAGCACGTCGGTAGCTACCAGAATGGGGAACTGCTTGTTCTTGAAGTCGCGCATGATTTGCTCGCGCTCTTCCTGGGTACGGTCGGAGCTGATGCCCTGGGCCACGTAACCTAGCTTGTTAATAGACCGCACGATGCTGCCCACGGCCGCTTTCTGTGAGGTAAACAGCACCATGCTCTGCACATTCTGGGTTTTGAGAATGTGCTCCAGAATATAGATTTTCTGGCGGTCGAAAGCCATGTACAACTGCTGGTCGATGCCGGCGGCGGGCTTGGATACGGCCAGCCGGATTTCTTCGGGCTCGTTGAGAATCTGCTTCGAGAAGTCGCGGATTTTATTGGGCATGGTAGCCGAAAAAAGCAGCGTCTGGCGCTTCTTCGGCAACTGACTCACGATGTTGAGGATGTCATCGGAGAAGCCCATGTCCATCATCTTATCGGCCTCATCCAGCACCAGATATTTGATCTGGTCGAACTTCACGTAGCCCATTTGCAAGTGAGCAATCAGGCGGCCGGGCGTGGCAATGATGATGTCGGCGCCACTGGTGAGGGCGCGTTTTTGCTGCTCCCAACCTTCGCTTTTGCCGCCGCCATAAATGGCTATGCTGCTGGCTTCCACAAAGTAGCCGAAGCCGGTTACCTGCTCGTCAATCTGCGTGGCCAGCTCGCGGGTGGGCACCAGAATGAGGGTGGAGGTGTGGCCGTGCTTGGCGTGCGAAATGCGGTCGAGGAGAGGAAGCAGATAAGCCGCCGTTTTGCCGGTACCCGTCTGGGCGCAGGCAATCAGGTCTTTACCTTCAATAATTTTTGGAATTGCCTGCTCCTGTATGGGAGTGGCATTCAGATAATTCATGGCATCCACACCGGCCAGAAGGTCGTCGTGCAGATTAAACTCGCTAAATTTCAAGGTACAGCTAAGTGAAGTGAAGAAATAGCTGACCTTGTTTTTCTGGTCAGCGAACCGCTTGATTTAGTGCAAATATACGCCATTTTGAAGCGCTGCCGTTGGGGCTGCATTTGCCTATGTCACGGATAAGTGCGGCGTATATGGAATAAGACAAACGTCTTCGTGCTGGGGTTCAAAAGCAGACGGAGCCGACAGCTTGAAAATGTGCCGCTCATCGGATTTATCTTGCCGAACTTCTGCTGGCCAAAAATGGATCTGACTACCTTGCCTTCCGCTGCCCCTGTCGTTGAAAAAGCCCCCAGCCCTTCGCTGGCCTGTTTGTTCTTGAATTAGCCTCCGTATTAGCGGGGCCGCAGGTCGGTCAGTTCTTCGCAGAACTTGGGGCGACAGTTATAAAAGTGGAAGCCCCCAGCGGCGACGTAACTCGCACCTGGAAGACCGCCTCTGAAAATTCTGAAACTGATATTTCCGCCTATTTCGCTGCTTCAAATTGGGGTAAAAAGTCTATCGTTCTGGACCTCACCACGGCTGATGGCAAAGCAGCTATCCAGGCTCTCGCTGCTCGCGCCGACATCGTGTTGGCTAGCTATAAACCAGGCGATGCTGAAAAGCTGGGCGCCGATTATATTACCCTTTCGGCCGCCAATCCGCGTCTCATCTACGGTCATCTCACTGGCTACGGCCCTGCCACCAAACGCGCGGGTTACGATGCAGTGCTACAGGCCGAAGCGGGTTTTATGTATCTGAATGGCCCACCCGGGAGTGAGCCGCTGAAAATGCCCGTGGCCCTGATTGATCTTTTGGCCGCGCATCAGCTGAAAGAAGGCTTGCTGACCGCCCTTTACCAGCGTACGCACACCGGCCGCGGCACCTATGTGCAGACGTCTTTGCTCGACAGTGCATTGGCTTCGTTGGCTAATCAGGCCGCGACCTGGCTCGTTACCGGCCACGACCCCAAGCCTTTAGGATCCGGGCATCCGGGCATTGTGCCCTACGGTACCGTGTATTGCGCCGCCGATGGCCGACATCTGGTGCTGGCCGTGGGCAGCGACCGGCAATTTGGTCTGCTGTGTGCGGCTCTAGCCCGGCCGGATTGGACGACACATCCGCGCTTTCAAACGAATGCCCTGCGAGTAGCTAATCGAACAGCGCTGGAAGAGCTGCTGCGCCAGCGCATAGGGGAAGTAAATGGCGATGAGCTGCTGCAAACGCTGGAAAAGCAGGCCGTACCAGCGGGCGCCGTGCGCACGGTAGGGGAGGCGATAAGGCACGAGTCGGCGGAGCGGATGATTTTGCCCCCTACAGCCGATTTTCCGCATTCGGGTCTGCGAACGGTTGCTTTTCAGAGCAATACTTGGGAATCCGCAGCCGCACTCACAAGCCCGCCGCATCTGGCTCAGCATCAGGCAGAAAATGGATTGCTGACCCCTGAATCGTAGCAAACCGATTTGGCAAAATCCGGCTTGGCACAGCTTTGGTCCATTAACTTAACAAGCTCAACCGCGTAACTTCCTACTACTGCTCACGGCTTTCCGGCCCGGCGGCCACCTTTACCACCCTTTGCAATTATGGCCAAAAGAACCCCCAAAAAACCAGTTGCTGCTCCTCTAAAGGATGCTGAAACTACGCATAAACATGAGGAGGCGATGGCTGCCGCTGAAGAAATTACGGCTGAGGTAGCTATTGAGCGTCTGGCACTTATTTCGGAAGGACTAAAGCAAAAAGCCACGGCTAAGCAAGCCATCTTCCGTAATACCAGCGCCGCCTTTGAGTTGCTGCGTCAGGTATCGATGGAGCTGACGCTGGAGCTAAGTCGGCGCATCACGGCCATCGATTCTACAGTGGTAATTGAGTACCGGCCCATCAACGAGATGGAGTTTCACATTCGTTTCTCCGGCGACCTACTCATGTTCGTGATGCACTCCAATATTGTCACTTTTCCCGATGACTACGGCCCCATGCCGAGCAAGTACGTAGGAGAGGATTTTCGGCGCCGCTTTTTCGGCCATATTATGGCCTATAATTTCATGGCCGATAGCATCAAATACCAGCGCCTCAATGACCCTGGTTATTTAGTGGGCCGACTGCTCATTAATATCGAAAATCACTACTTCATCGAGGGTGTAAAAGAGCTCGAACTGCCTGATATAAATATGGCTGATAACATGCTCACCCACGACGCCCTGAAACTGTTCGTGGAGAGCGCTATGATTGCCGCCGTAAACAACGATTTGATTGCGCCGCCGCTCCAGGAAATCCAGAAAATTACGGTAAAGCAAAAAATTGAAAATCAACAGGTAAGCCGCGGTAGTAAATTAGGTTTTAGCTTCTATAGTGGCCAGCATCACCTGGAATGATTGACCCGCTGACGTATTAGGTTATAGGTTTGTAAGGATATTTTAGTTCAACAAAAAAGCCCCCAGAAGTAGTTCTGGGGGGCTTTTTTGTTAGAAAATCTGCTTCAATTATGCTGTTCTATTTGTCAGGCTCAAGTAGTTCGTTTTTAGACAGAATACCCAATTTTTTCGCGTACCCGATTTAAAACCTCACGGCCGTACGCCTGCGCTTTGCGGGCTCCTTCGGCCAAGCGCGCATCTAGCTCGGGCAGGTGTTCCATGTAGAAAGAAAACTGCTCGCGCTCGGTAGCAAAACGCTGCATAATCAGGTCGAATAACGCCTGTTTGGCGTGGCCGTAGCCGTAGCCGCCAGCCAGATATTTCGCGCGCATTACTTCCGTATCGGCGGGCGTAGCGAGCAGCGAATACAGCTTGAAAATAGTGTCGTTTTCCGGGTCTTTCGGGTCGTCAAGTCCGCGGCTGTCCGTCACGATAGTTTTGATGGTTTTGAGCAGGTCTTTTTCGGGGGCAAATATGTCGATGATATTACCGTAGCTCTTGCTCATTTTCTGCCCATCGGTGCCCGGAATCGTCATCAATTGCTCATCAACACGAGCCTTAGGCAGCACAAACGTTTCGCCGTAGCGACTGTTGAATGTAGCAGCAATGTCACGCGTTATTTCCAGGTGCTGAATCTGGTCTTTGCCCACAGGCACAATGTCGGCGTCGTAGAGCAGAATATCCGCCGCCATCAGCACCGGATACGTGAACAAGCCCGCGTTTACGTCTGCTAGCCTATCCGATTTATCCTTAAAGGAGTGCGCATTTGCCAGCATCGGATACGGCGTGAAGCAGCTCAGATACCAGGTCAGCTCCGTTACCTGAGGCACATCAGACTGGCGGTAAAACAGATTTTTCTCGGTATCAAATCCGCAGGCCAGCCACGCTGCGGCCACGGCGTAGGTGTTTTGCCGCAGCAGTTGCGCGTCGCGCACCGTGGTAAGCGAGTGCAGATCAGCAATGAAATACAGCGAGTCGTTCTGGGCGCTTTTCGACAGCTCGATGGCAGGCAAAATGGCCCCCAGCAAGTTGCCGAGGTGTGGGCGGCCGGTGCTTTGGATACCGGTGAGAATTCGGGACATATTTAGTTGTTCGTAGTTCGTGTTTGCTTTAGGAAACCTACTGCATAGGATAATTTAAAAATGGTTCGCCTCTATTAAATGCCTGAATAAAGGTTTGTAGATTATTTATATTAACTCTTTTGTCTTTTAGTGCTTTTAATAAATCAGGACGCGTGCTAACAAATAAAGAAACATATTCACGGAATCTCTTTCCGCCCTCATCAAATACGGTATATGGAATAGCAGATGCGTAAGTTTCGCCTGCTCTTTGTAATAAATAAATATTTGGTGGTGGCATATAGCCTGCTATAGGTTGATATTCATACCGCATAAGAGATACTGCTCCACTATCAAGTAATTCAACAAATATGTTATTAGCAGTTTCGTCCGTGAATCCTGATTGAGATCTCACCGGAAAGCCACTTGCTTTGATATAACGACGCAGACCAATTCGATACGAGTGAATATCCTTCCAGAGATATTTTACCGTTCTGTCTTTATCAATTTTTGATGTTAAATATTTCCCGCTTTCCTTGATGGCGCTATAATGACGAACATATATGTCATTTTCTAGCACGTAAGAACCGGGTTTAAAATCGAACTGTGCTTTTGTTAGAATTGGTAGAAAAAGAATACATATAAACAGAAGAAAGGAACGCATATAAAGTTTTCAGGAATTGATAAAGAGGCATTAGACTCAAACACTTACATCAGCCGCTGCTTCCTGCTGCAATTCCACAGTCTCTTCGTGGCCGAGGTAGCGGTCAATCAGAAAATGAGCCAAATAAATAACCGGCGTAAGCAGAATTGCCGCCCCGAATTTATACCAGTAGTTCGTGTTGGCTACGCTCAGTACTTGGTCGAACGACCAATTGCCGAATAAGTAAAACGCCACATACAGCACCACGAAGCTATCCACGAGCTGCGAGATAAGCGTGGAGCCAGTAGCGCGCAGCCACACGTAGCGCCCACCCGTCAGGCGCCGTATAGCCTGAAATACCGTCGCGTCGAGCACCTGTCCAATCAGAAAGGCCGTGATGGAGCCGGCAATAATTCCCAGACCTTGGCGGAAAATGCTTTGGTAAGCAAAGTCAATATTGAATGGACGGCCAGCCGCGTCCGTCTTGTTTACATCGAGCCAGAAGGCGGCGGGGGGCAAATGTGTGGTGGCCAAAATAACCACGAAGGCATACAGAATCAGGCCGACGGTGAGGTAGCTGATGCGCAGCACGCCCGCTCGCCCAAAGTATTCGTTGATGATATCGGTGGTGACAAATACGACCGGCCAGATCAGCACACCGGCCGTCAGGTTACCGGGCAGTCCCATTAGGGCATCCACCGAAAATATCTTGACTCCAATGATTTCTGCCAGCAATGCATTCACCACAAAAATCCCGCTGAGTACGAGATAAAGCTGCTGTTTTTTGCGTGCAAAAGGCGTCATAAGGTGGCTAGTAGGCGGTATTTAGTAATCGTTGATCACAAGAACGTCATGCAGAGCAGAGCGAAGCATGACGTTCTTGTGAAGGCAAAATCGTGTTCTTACAAACTCACAATTTTGCCTTCAGTGGCCAGCTCTACCCACTCAAACACTGCCTTTGCCTCATTCAATAAAGGCTCCAGCTCGCGGTAGCGGGAGGAGAAGTGACCAATGAGCAGGCGGTGGGCATTGGCCCGACGCGCCAGGTGTGCCGCTTGCCGTGCCGTAGAATGATGAGTAAGCGTGGCCCGCTCGCGCATATCATCCATAAACGTAGCCTCGTGATACAGCAGGTCCACATCGCGCACCAGGTCGGCTAGGGCAGGCGTGTAGAGCGTATCGGCGCAGTAGGCGTAGCTGCGCGAAGGCGAAGGATCGGTGGTGACATCGGCGTTGGCCACCACCAGATTGCCGGCTTCGTCGAAGATATCTTCGCCCTGAGCCAAGCGGCCCAGCTGAGCTGGCGTGAGGTCGGCGGGAAGGCGGGTTTTATCGAGGTGGCGGCGCTTGGGGTGCTCCCGAAACAGGTAGCCACAGCACGGAATCCGGTGCCGCATGGGCAGGCTATGCACCGTCAGGTACTTGTCCTCATACACCAGCGCGTGCTGCGTAGTATCGACGGGGGTAAAGTTCAGCTCGAATGAAAGCTGGGTATGGGAGTAGCGAAACTGTGTGCTGAGAATATCGTCGAGGCCGGCCGGGCCGAAGAGCAGCAGCGGCTCGGTGCGGCCGTGCAGGTGCATGGTAGAAAGCAGCCCAAACAGTCCAAAAAAGTGGTCGCCGTGGAGGTGAGAGATAAAAATGGCCCCCAGTCGCTGATGGCGCACTTTGTATTCCATCAGGCGTCGTTGAGTGCCTTCGCCACAGTCAATGAGGTAAGAGTTCGCGTCGACGGAGAGCACCTGGGCTGTGTGGTGCCGGTTGAGAAAAGGCGTGGCCGAAGCGCTACCCAGGATTTTTAGCTCAAACTCCATGTAAAGGTAAAATGGCTAAATGGCTGTAGGGTAAATGGCTGGTCGTTCTATTGTTACCAAATGCACAGTCAGGACGACCAGCCATTTACCCTACAGCCATTTAGCCATAAAAAAAGTTGGTCGTCTACTATCAGCTTCGATAAACTGACAACAGACAACCAACAGCAGATAACTAAAAAACCTATTCCTTGCTGGTCAAGTCGCGCTCGATAGCGTGCAGAAATACGCGGTCAATACCTTCTTCAACGGTGGGCAGAATATGCAGTACTGATTCAAGCTTGCTGATTGTGATAAGCTTCATCACGTGGTCTTGCAGGCCCGTTAGTACCAGCAAGCCACCAGTAGAGTTGCACAAGCGGTTGGCAATCAGGATAGAGCTAAGCCCGGAGGAATCGGTGTACTTCACGTTGCCCAGATCCAGGATAAGGTTGTTGATGCCTTCCGCGTTCAGCTTGACAAACTCCGATTTTAGGTCCGGGGCCACCGTGGTGTCCAGCTTCTTCTCATCAATAGTGATGATGGTGTAAGTTTCCTTTTTATCGATGGAGTACTTCATACGGACGTGAGGGACGGGTTAAAGGGAATTGCGAAGGTAACAAAAATTCAGTTGGCGTGAAATGAGCGAGTCCCGGATAAGGAATACTCGGACGCAGACAAAAGTAAGTGTACAGAATGGTTTAATCAGGCGTAGAAAAGCGGAATAAGTACTCTGTTTTATTGTTCTGCTTATTCAAAACATACACTAAGCTACGAGAAATACTGATCAAATTTAAGTACTAATCCCAAGAGTATTAAAGGCGCTTCTGGGGGCAAATCCAAAAGTGAGCGTGGCCCAGGTGCTTTGCCAATCGGCTGTTTTCCGGTCGGTGGTGGGCACCATATGCACAGCGCTAAGCATATAGCTGCCCGGCGCCGACAAGTGAAACAGTACTCGACCACTTTGGTTGGTGTATAATTTGGTTCGGCGGGTAATTGTTTGATCGGGTGCGCCTCGTTGCCACACCTGCACCAGCGCCCGGCGTAGCGGCTTGCCTTCATACAATACCCGCACCGTGAGAGCGGCGCCGGTTTTCAGCGCATAAGGATTTTGCTCCGGAATCAATTCCAGTGCCTGCCCGCTGGCTCGGGCAAACGTGCTGTCGTAAGTGGTAATTGGTCCGGCCACAAGAAGCGTTTTGGCGCAGCGCCGGTATAGTTCGCGGCCGGGCTTGGTGGTTTCGCCACGTTGGCGGCGCAGGGCTATGGTATTATCGAGGCCAGCCTCTTGCAAGTAAGCAGTGAATTTATCGTCTGCCAGCTCCACAAATGAATTAGTGGTGGTAAGCGCTAGCAGGTGCATACCTGGCGTTGGGAAAGTAATGGCCGTTTGCAGCGTGTCGGCGCTGGTAGCGGCTGCGGTCAAATCAACGGAGTCGGTGGCGGTGTAATGATACAGACTGGCGAGGCGGGCGCTTTTACCAGCCCACCGCTCACCTACAAAATTATCACCTTTAAAAAGGTGCAGATTCTGCTGGCTGCCAGCTAGTACAAAGAAGCGCGGTGGCAGCAGCCAGAACTCACCAGCCAAGCCCGCCACTGACCATGCTAGTAGGGGCAGGAGCATCAGTAATTTTTGAGGAAAGCGCACCAAATAAGTAAGATAAATTGTGGATGTGGTTGATTATTAGGGTTTAATGAAAAATTAATATAAACAATTTTTCCATTCGTCAGTAGTAGTTTCACAATGCTTGTTTAACTTTTTACTAAAAACCTTTAACAGATGAGAGCGAACACTTTATTTCATTCACTTCCCTCATGGCGGGCATTGCGGTTACTCGCCGTTGGTGTACTAGTTGGGCTGGGTGCTACCGGCTGCGACGACGATGAAGTAGATGTGCCGCCGGTTACCCAGCAAAATATCGTGCAGGTGGCCCAAGGCAATGCCGACTTCAGTGTTCTGGTAGCTGCCGTCACCAAGGCTGATCTGGCCACGACGCTAAGCGGGACCGGACCCTTTACTGTGTTTGCTCCCAACAATGCAGCTTTTGCCAAATTAGCCGGCGGTCCCCTTGACGCCTTTAGCTCGGCAGCCAAAATTAATGCCGTAACGGATGCAAACCAGATTGCTGCCCTGCGTGGCGTATTGCTCTATCACGTACTAGGGGCCAACGTAACGGCCGGCGATATTGCTGCCGGAGCTAGCACCAGTACCACGGCGCGGCCGGCGAGTGCTCCGGGCGTCAATGACAACTCCATCTACCTGACCAAAGCTGGCAACAACGTCTTTATAAATGGCGGCACCAGAGTAGTAACAGCCGATATAGATGCCAGCAACGGCACTATCCACGCTATTGATAACGTACTGCTGCCCCCCAGCCAGACAATTGCCGGCATCGTGCAAAGCAGCGCAACTGCTAGCCCAGCCCAGTTTACGTTGTTGTTACAGGCCCTATCGCGGCCCGCAGCCCAGGCCCTGCTAACGACCGCCGCCGCCAACACTTCCAATATCACCGTATTTGCACCCACCGACGCTGCTTTTCAAGCAGCCTTGACAGCGCTGAACCTGCAAAATGTAAATCAGATACCTGATGCCACGCTGGTAGGTATTTTGCAAAAGCATATTATCGGTACGGGCCGGGTATTCTCGTCCGATCTGGCACCGGGCAACGTGCCTACGCTTAATGGTAATGTGACTATTGCTGCGGCTGGCAACGGCTTTACCGTGCGCGGAGGCTCCGGCACTGCTGCCAACATTACTGCCGCTAATATTCTGGCTACCAATGGCGTAGTGCACGTCATCGATCAGGTGCTGCTGCCCTAACGCTAAACCAGTAGCCCACGCAGCCAAAAAAGCCCCCAGATATGTGTCTGGGGGGCTTTTTTGGCTGCGTGGGCTACTGGTTTCTACCTTCTTTCCAGCGCCAGAGAGTAGGCGCGGTCGTAGTGTTCACGCAGGTTTTTCCAGTCGAACAATTCGGAGGAGCTTTCTACCTTATTGCGCTGCATAATTCGCTCGCGCCGATTCAAAAGCACAAAGTTCCAGAGCATGTTGGTGAGCTCTTCGGCCGCTTCGTCGAAGGTTTTTTCCTGGCGCTGCACCACATAAATACCTTTGTCTTCGTGGTCGGGCACGTTTTGCATCACGTAGTCGCCAAAGCCGGATAAGTCGCTGGTAATGGCTGGTACGCCACGGGCTACGCACTCCAGCGGCGTATAGCCCCAGGGCTCGTAGTAGGAGGGGAAAATACCCAGGTGGCAGCCGCGCACAAACTGCCCGTATTCCATGCCAAACAAAGGCGACGTAGGCGAAACAAAATCGGGGTGGTACACAATTTTTACGCGGTCGTGCTGATTGTTAACCAGGTTGGAGCGCCGCAGGAAATTTAAAATGTCATCCTTCGCGTCGTCTACCAGGTTGTGGGTGATAACGGAAGGCAGCTGCGTGGTTTTCCAGCTTTGCAGCGTGCGGCGGTAGCGCAGACGCCAGTAGTCGTCCACCATATCCGACAGATTGGGCAAGCGATGATCGGTGCTGGCGGCGGCGGCATACACAAGACGCTCGCCTACCTGCCGCTCAATGGCCGCGCAGGTTTCGCGCACTTCATCCAGCACCGCCCGGCTTTGCAGCACCAGTGGGTTGATGCTGGTGAAGGGCCGCTTCGTGATGAAGAACATCACCACCTGGCCTTCCATGCCGCTTTGCTGCAAGCGGTAGTTCAGACGCGCCAGCGCTTCCAGCGTTATATCGAAGCCTTTGTTGTGATACTCGTAGCGGCCCGAGGTAAACATGTACAGCGTATTATCCAGATCGAAGGCGTAGCTCTGGAAAAAGTGCGCCATTACAAAGTCATGGATTTTGGCCTTGTACTGCTGGTGCAGATTCTGGAATTCGTGCAGGGCCACGAAGCGCTCGATATTGAGGCCGTTGGGCAATACCGCGTCCGGAATTCTATCCAGTAAATAAATGCACTCGCGCACCGTCAGCTCGCTCACGGTGGTAAATACATGGGAGCCGTGGGCGGCCGCGCGTTCTATCCGTACGGCCGTTTCAATATTAAAATGGCGCGATTCGGCATCCCAATCGACCTGCATGAGGTGGTCGTAGAAGTTGGGGTCGTTCATGGCCAGATAGCGGCCCAGCAGCGTGGCGTGCGTGGTAAACACAAGGTGAACAGGTACTTGCTCACGGCGCAACACCGGAATAGCTACGCCCGTCATCCACTCATGAAAATGAGCCACCACGCGCTGGGGCGGTACCACTTCGGAAGTCAGAATTTGCAGAAAAATGGTAGCCAGATGCCCAAAGGCTTCTACCTGGTGCAGCAGATCGTCGTGGTCGGGGGTGGGAATGCCGTGGTGCTGCCAGAGGTCGGCTTTGATGCTGCCGAGGCGGTCGTACACCTGAAAAGGATTGATGAGAACCACCCGCGGCCGGCCCGTTACCAGCCAGGTGCCGTACTGCACATCGTAGCCCATGAGGCGCATCTGGCGCACGGCCCCGGCAAAAGGATCCGTCAGCAAGGTTAGCTCATGATCTTCGATGGGCTCAAACTCGCCCTGCGCCTGCTGCGGAAAATAAGGTCCTAACAAGCAGTAACGGTCGCCCCAGCCCTGTACGGTGGCGGGCACTTTGGAGCGAATAACGGTATAAATGCCCCCACCTGATTGCAGACTTCCCACGCGACTTCAACGAGCAGTGCATCGGGGCAATGATTTCGGGGGCTGAGGCGGGTGGCTGCATACGGAAAGGGTTTTTAGGAGGTCGTAGGGCTGGCAAGATAGACGGGCTGACGGATTTTCCGGCAGACGGGCACATGTAAACACGCAAAAGAGCGCAGAACAGGTAACTGGCTCTGCGCTCTTCTGTAAGATTCGATTTACGACTTTTATTGCGAGATAATCAAGACTGAATACGGTGCCAGCCCAAAACAGGCGTGAAAAGGCATCGCGTCATACTCGCCTTCCGTAGCCTCGGCGCCGAAGCTTTCGAAGTTGCCAAACTCGTGGTCGTAGCCTTCCCAGTCGCTATTAAAGCGCACATGCCACTGGCCAGCAGCAGGCAGCCCAATGCAGTACGCCTCGTGGGTGGTGTCGGCGAAGTTGGCCAAAATGATGGTTTCATCGCCGGGGCCGCCTTGGTCCCAGCGGCGGAAGGCAATGAGCTTGGCTTCGTTGTTCAGATGAAAAACCTCTGTATGCTGACCTGAAAGGCCGCGCGTAATGCCAGAGAAATTGCGGCGCAGGCTGATCAGGTCGCGGTAGAGGTGAATCAAGCCGCTATGTTTTTCGGCGTGATTCCAGTTAAGGGGCTGATCGTCGGAGAAAAAGCCGTCGGCCAGCATTGCCTGCCCTTGAAACAGCATCGGAATACCGGGGGAGGTGAGCACGAGCGCGGCGCCTAGCGTAGCGCGTTTTTTGGGATACCAATGATGGGCCGCGCCGGGCATAATTTCCTCCGGCACCCGCGACTTGCCGTTGGCCACTTCGTCGTGCGACTCGGTGTAGATAACCCGCTGAAAGGCATCGCCATTATAGGTTTGCATGATGGCGGCGGCTACGGCCGGCATGTCGCGGTCGGCGTCGTGCTGAGTTGTCAGGGCTTCGCGAACGGGATACACGAAGGCGGCATCCCACTGGGTAGAAAAGCCCTGGCCCTCCTGATCGGTGGGGCGGGTGATGTACTCATTACCTAATAGATCTTCCGCAATCGTGATTTTCCAGGGCATACACGCCCGAATCTCCTCATTGATCCAGCGCATCAGGTCCCAGCCTTCGGGTAAGTCGGTGGAGGGGTCGGTGCTGCCGTGCACGTTGCGAATGTGGGAGATAGAGTCGGCCCGCAGGCCATCGACCCGAAACTCTTCCAGCCACATCAGGGCATTGTCGCGGATGTACTGGCGCACTTGTGGGCGGCCGTAGTCGGGGCGGTTATGGCCCCAGGGCGTTTCGGCCCGCCAGTCGTTGTAGAAATAAATGCCGCCGCCGTCGTTTTCCTGCCAGCCGTCGAACTGCCACAGGTCGAGGTCGCCGGGGCCGAAGTGATTATAAACGACGTCCAGAATAACAGCTATTCCGTGCCGGTGAGCCTCTTTTATAAGTTGCTTGAACGCGTTGGCCCCACCATAGTCGGTTTCGATGGCGAAGGGATGCGACGGATTGTAGCCCCAGCTCCGGCTGCCCGGAAACTCCGTGGGGGGCATTATTTCGATGGCATTGATGCCCAGCTCCCGCAGATAATCCAGCTTCTCGATAACGTTGTAGAAGGTGCCGGGCTTATCCGGATCGGGGGCGTTGAAGGTGCCCACATGAATCTCGTAGATAACGAGCGTGTTCCAGGGGGCATTTCAAAGTGGTCATCTTCCCAGTCGAAGTCGTGGTTGGGCACCACGGAGTTGCCGGCCGAGTGCGTGACCTCGCGGGCGTAGGGGTCGTTTTTGCTTAGCTCCTGCCCGTTGTTGCAGAGCAGAAACCGGTACTCATCGCCGGGCTTCGCGCCGGCAACATCGGTAGCCCAATAGCCGTCGGCCTCGGGTTGAAGCGGGTGGCTTTTGCTGGACCAGTCGTTGAAGGTGCCAATTACGTTAACTTCCTCGGCATGAGGTGCCCATACGCGAAAGGTGGTGCCAGTGGAGTGTGGAATAGCGCCCATACCCAGCTGTAAGGTAGGGCGGTGGGGGTAGGGTGAGTTGGCATTTAGGGGTAGTAAAACACGGAGCCGTCGCTACGAAAACCGGACGGTAGATCGTGTTAAACTGACGAGGTTAGTATTTGGTTGTCTGAGGCGCAGCCGGCCCCCGTCAGAGCACTACAATAGCCGTGAAATTTGCCGTGCTTAGTGGCTATAAATCCTGCTTTCCCGCCTACCACGACCGGCCTCTGGCCCATGCCACAGAGAAAGGCAGGAAATAGTGTGCCGTGGCAGCCCAAGAGAAAAGTGGCGACAGCACGGGAAGTAGTGGGCATTGCGGAATAAATTGCCGGCGTTTCGTGTTCTCAAATTTGCCCCCCAGCCATGCCCAACCTATCGGCGGGCGGCTGGTTGTTGAATTTTTGTATCTATCTCGCTTTCATGGCTCGACCTAAACCTGTTCGTTACGGCTTATACCCCTGGACTCCCGATTATGGCCTGCGCTACATCCATCCGGCCAACCGCCGCACCTTCGAGTGGCTGGAGCCAATGGGTAAGTTATTTGAGAAAATTGATGAAACTGACGACTGGATTTTGATTCGCTACGACGAGCAGCAGTTCAAAGTCAGTGGCGAACTGTTCACGGAGCTAAGCGAAAAACCCGTGTTCAGCTTCGGCGACTTAGTAGAAGAAATAAACCCCGAGCCGGGCCGGGCGCCGCACCGTGGCCTCATCTCCGATGTGTATTGGGACGAAAGCAGCGACCGGCCCCGATTTCAAATTGTGGAGAAAAAGCGCAAAATAAAGCGGGTGTTTGAGCCCGAGGAATTGCGCAGCGTGTAGCGTTATTTGAAGTCAGTTTCACGAAAAAAGCCCCCCAGACGACTATCTGGGGGCTTTTTTCGTGAAAGAATTATTGTAAACCGATTATAATACCGGTGACCACAGCCAGTGCGCCCAGCACTAGTAGCCCTAGGTATAAGGGCAGCACAAACTTCCACCACGCATCAAACCGCACGCCGCAGGCCGCCACAATAGCCATGAGGGCGCCATTGGTGGGAGTGATCAGTTCGCAGAGGCCAGCGCCGTATTGATACGCCAGCACCGTAACCTGGCGCGACAAACCGAGCAAATCGGAGAGGGGCGTGAGAATGGGCATAGTGAGCACCGCTTGGCCGCTCACACTGGGCACGGGCAAATGCAGGGCCGTATGAACCGCCATCATACCCAGGGCCGACAGTGTAACCGGCAGCCCCGCCAGTGGTGCCGACATCGCCTGCACAATTGTATCCACTATCTGGCCCTGCTCTAGCACCACAAAAATGGCGCGCGCAAAACCAATCAGCAGGGCCGAAAAAGCCAAGTCGCGGAAGCCGGCAATAAAGCTTTCAGCTGTGCCCGTTAGGCCCAGGCCACCAACTAAGCCGGCCGTTACGCCCAGCACGAAAAACAACGCGCCCATCTGCTCGAACTCCCAGCCCAGATTCAGGACGCCGTAGGTAAATGCGGCAAACGTGAGCAGGAGCAACAGCAGCACCAGCCCATGGCGGCCCACGCCGCCCGTAGCTTCGGTTTCGGCTTCTGCAAGTTCAGGGGCTATGCGGTGGCGGGTAGCGTAGCGCATGGTGCCGCCAATCCAGAGAGCCAAGGCGGCGGCCAGAAAAATCAGCCGGAAGCCCGCCCCGGATAGTAGGGGCAGCTGCGCCAACTTTTGAGCAATGCCTACTTGAAAAGGATTAATCGGGCTAAAGGCTGCGCCCACGGCTGCCGCCCCCAGGCTCACCGCCGCAGCCGTAAGCACCGGATAACCCAGGCGCCGCATAAGTACCAGTAGCACGGGCACCAGCGGAATGATTTCCTCCTGCATATTCTCCAGCGCGCCCATCGTGGCGAAAAGCAAGGAGATAAGCGGAATAACAAGCGCCTCACGCCCTCGAAAGCGCACCAACAGCCAGTCGACACCCCGCCGCAGCGCGCCCGTATGGTCGACTACGGTGAAAGCGCCGCCCGTCAGAAAAACGAAAAAGATAACGCTGGCCGCTTCCTGCATACCTCGCGGAATACTAACCACGGCCTCCAGCAGACTGACCGGCGACGGTGCCACCCGGTGATAGGAGCCAGGAATGACTACTTCGCGGCCAGTGGCTGCATCGGCGCGGCGCTCAAATACGCCGGCGGGCAGCACGTAGCTGAGCAGTGTGGCCAGCACAATAAACCCAACTAGAAGAACCAGCGGGTGCGGGAAGCGAAAGGTGTTCATGATGTGGAATAAGGAATGCTGTACTGTCAGCAAACATCCACGAAAAAACGCATTCCCCACTAATCAGCCTTAAAACTAAGTGGCCGCAGACTGTGGCAGCCAGAGCAAACCAGAGGCGTAAATACGTGTCGGGTCAACCCGATAAATCAGGCGGAGATACTGGCGTAGTGCTCATCGATGGACTTGTCCATGGCTTCGCGAAAAGTCACTAGCAGCTTATTGCGCTCGGTATCGGGCATACTCTGCAAGGCTTGCTCAAAAGTAGTACGGTAGACGTGCACCATAAATTCGGCGCCGTGACTAGAGAGGAATCCATCATGTATACTCTTGAATACCACTTTCTCAGCGGAAGAAATAGTAAGCGAAAGAGCCAGCCATTCCTTCGCATTGTTGGCTAGGCTGAGGCGTAAGTCTTCATTCATAAGCGTATTGATAAAAAAGGAAAACGGAAGTGATACTGTTTGAAGACTGCAGAAAAGCTAAAGTCTAGACCTGCCTAGTGGCCCCTGGTACCTAACAAGAACCAGGCTCGGGAGGCTCCGCTGACCAGTTTACCTGCCGCAGCAACACGCGGAATTCTGCTTCGGACGCTACGCGGCCCTGAAAGCTATAGAGCATCTGGCCATCGACTACTTCCAGCAAAGTGATTTCATCGTCTTCGTAGAGCACAACGGTTTCTTGTCCGCAGGCGCTGGGGCGGCTATACCGCATTTGGCGGGGCGGCGAGCGGAATTGCACGAAGCCCAATGCTTGCAGTAACTCCGCAGATGGTTGATAAAAAACAGACATGTGAAATGGCCCCCGATGAAAGCGCCAAGCAACTACGCTGAGCGGTAAGCTGTAACGCATAATAAGATAAAAGGCAAAATACCAAACAGTTGCCTTTAATTAAGAACGGGAATGGATTGCAGCTACTTGGCAGGCCAAGGCTTTTTCGCCTGTTCTAAAAACAGAAGTCTAAGCACGCCACCTGTTCAATCCTTTCTTGTGCTTAGAATATGACAACACAAAGAATGGTCCAGCTTAGCCGAACTTCTAACAGCGTCAGTAGCTATTCTAGTCTTTAAAGCGAATAGCTTGTAAAAAGCTGTCTGCCAAGTGATTATTTATAACAAATAAATAATTGCATAAGCTATATAGCGCGTCACCAAGAAGTGAACAAATTGGCGCAGCAAATATTGCTTTGCCCAGCGACTTAAGGCTCAACTTGCTCCCAGATTTGCCCCCCAGCGAGGTAATCGTGGGTAATCAGGGCTTGCCCCCGGCAGCTGGTGCAGGCTCGGCGGGCAGCATAGAAGCGGCATCGAGGGGGCGGTGGGAGCCAAAGAAAAGCCGGTAGAAGCCCAGCATCTTGCGTTTTTCAAGTACAAAAAAGAGCAGCGTACAGAAAACGGTCGTGAAAATAATTACGGCAAAGGTGATGGTTTGAATAGTGGGGCCGCTGGGCAAACCCCGCTGGGCAGGCAGCGTGGCCAGTACGGCCGCCCCCAAACCCTTGGGAATCATGATGCTCATGAAGGACATGTCGAACAGCGGGGTTTTGGTGTCGGCGGAAGCCAGCACGACCGGGATGCGCACCAGAAAAAGCAGCAGCGTAATAGCGGCCCCCAGCCCAATCAGGTAGGCGTTGTCGAGTACAATGGACATGCCCACATACACGAAGAAAAACGTGCGCAGCAGAAATACCATCTCGGAGAAAAAGTCTTTCTCAACTGCGGTCAGCTCGATGTGGCGACTGGGCAGATAGGGATAGAGCAGGCGCGGGCGCAGCAGCGTAACGTTGCCCAAGGTGATGCTGAAAAACAGTACCGCAATTGGGCCGCTGAAATCAAGCTGCTCCACCAATCCGTACACGATAAAGACGAAAGCTGGCGTGGAAAAGCGCGTTTTGAGAAGCGTGGGTACTTTATTCAGTAGTATTGACCACAGGTAGCCGGAGGCCACGCCCGCCACTACAGCCAGCACCAGCGAGGTGAAAATGTGCCCAAACATGGAGCCCAGACTAAACGAAGCACCGGTGTAAAGGCTGATCAGCGAGATAGGAATGGCCAGCGTGTACACGTCGCTGAAGGCCGACTCCATGACCAGGGTGGTAGAAGTTTGGTCCTGAATATCCACCTTACGGGCTAGGGTGGTTACCACCGCCGAGGAAGTGCCCCCCAGAATGCTGCCCAGAATAACGGAGCTGAGAAAGTCGAGGCCCGCGAACATCTGGGCCATGGCCGCCACCAGCATGGTGGTCACAATGAAGTTGAGGGTGGTGAGGGTAACGGTACCCCGCAACGCCGATTTCAGCTGCTCAAAACGTACCTCCAGCCCACTCTCAAACAGAATAAATACTAGTACGATGTTGGTAAAAACCCTGCCCGCCTGCCCGAACGAAGCCGGATCGATGAGGTGAAATACGGGGCCTATTAGTATTCCCACCAGTAGCAAGCCCACCACATCAGGAATACGGGTCCGGTCGAACATCTCGGCCAAGTAATGGCCGAGGAAGATCAGGAAACCGATAAAAATAATGAGGATGGGAGTTGTCATGCTAAAGTTAGTTACCCCCAAATCAGCTCAGATGCACTAGTGCAGCCCGAGCGAAGTATCCGGTTTGGGCAGTACGTGTGAAGTAAGACTGGTAGTTGTCTTTGGCAACGTACTAATTTTGGGGCCTGGGGGGCAAATTTAGCGACGCAACGCTTAAAGCAGCCCGCTGAAGTACTCTCCTGGAACCCCCGCTGCGGCATCGTCCGTTGAGGCATTACACTTTATGCAACTTACCGCCTTCAAACTGCTACCCATGGGCCATCAGGCCGTCTTGCTGCGGCAAGGGGGGCATTTCCTGGCCGAGCGTCAGCAAGATAGCTTTAGCCTGCAACTTTATGCGTTCGGCGATTTTTACGCCGAAGTGTGGCGCGTGCAGGACGAAGAGCGCATCCTGTTCATTCATCTATTTCAGCACCCGGCAGGGCTGGCTGCTTATTTGGAAAGAATTCGACTGCCCGAAGTATAAAAAAGCCCCCCAGCGGCCACCATACAAAAAAGCGCAGCCACTGGCTGCGCTTTTTGCATTAAAAAAGATGGTTCGTGTCCGGGCTATTGAATCACCAGCTTCTGGGAAGAGGACCGGCCTGCTACCTCAAACTTGGTGATATACATGCCCTTGGGTAGTGCACCCAGGTTCTGGGTCAGCGACAGACGTTGCGTGCCTTTGGTGCGGAATACTTCGCGGCCGCTCAAATCAGATACCACCACGCTGATGGGCTGATTTTCCTCCGCTAATACGTTGAAGGTCACCTGGCCTGTGGATGGGTTAGGATATACGCTGGCTTCGGTGCCAGCGGGCAGACCAGCGCGCGTGCTGCCCACCTTCGCATCGGCGGCGGCTACTGCGGTCAGCGATTCGCTTCTCACGCGGTTTCCCAGCTCTTCGAATGCTACATCAGCCTGCACGAAGCCGTAGCCGGTTTTGAGGTCGAAGCCAGTATCGAAAACGCCAGGAGTCAGCGGGTTATCCATATCAAGCGCCGAGTCAATCAGACGCTTTTTGATTTGGATGGGGGGCAAATTGCCGACTACGCCGCCCAGCATAAGCGCACCCACCGCCGCTACGTGCGGCGCGGCGGCCGATGTACCAAAGAAGTTGGGGAAAACATCTGCATCAATCGGAGTGTCAGCGCCGAAGAACGTGGTGTTGGCGCCGTCGGGGCCGGTTACTTCAGGCTTCTCATACACCTGTGGCTTTTTCAGCTCTACACCATCCTCAAAATAAATCGGCGTGCCACCCAAAGACGAAAAACCATTGATGATCGGACGCGGTGTATTGGGGTTAAACTGCGGTGTGTTGAAATAAGCCGAAGCGCCCACAGCAATAACCTTTTCCGCGTTGGCGTGGCCGGCTATTGTAGAGCTCTGCGTGTCGTACTCCACAAAACGGGGAGTGCTGCCATAGTTGATGTACTTCAGCAGCTTGGGATCGGGACCAGCATATTTTACAATAACCAACTCCACAGTGAGCGGCTGGGTAGAATTGCTGGTAACGCCAATAATCTCAACTGGGTCGCCATTGGCAATGTTATCGGCGGCCGACGACCTGACGAGGGTTCCGTTGAGAAAGAGGTACATGTCCATATCGGTCTTGGCACCCGCTACGCCGTTAGCCGAGAAAAATGGATCAGTCCATTGCAGCGATATGGTCAGCGAGCCGCGGGGCGGAATAGTGATGCTCTGACGTACATCATTAGGACCAAAAGCATGGGCTGCACCTTCAATGCCCGGCACTGTGAGGCCCGAATTGGCGTAGGGAGCCTGATAAGATTGCTGGCCCTGATTGCCGGCAGATGAGAAGTATGAGGAGCCCCGATCTACCACTTCCTCGGCGGCCTGCGCGATAACACCATCCTCGAAGAACGGCTCAGCGAAGTAGACAACATCGTCTACAATCATGCGGCAGCCGGCTTCTTCAAGGCGTATGATGCCTTGGGCGAAGCTGGCCTGACCCAGAAAAGCGGTGTTAAAGGCGAGGTTGGCGCCGGGCGCTACATCGTGCACCAGCTCAGCCATACCGCGGCCTTCGTCGCTGCCGCCGCTGGGCAAATCTTCGAGTACCTGTACATTGGCTGGCAAGTCGCCACTGGCCACTCCGGCTGCGGCCCCATTCCGATTATTGTAGCTATCGGAAAGGATACCCACTTTCACACCCACCCCTGATACATTGTACTTCGCCCGTACCAAGTCCGACTTCAGTGATACGTCGCCCTGGCTGGTTACGGCACCTATGTTGCGGGCCGGCGTGTAAGCCGGGCGCACAAACCGCAGCGAGCTAACCGCTTCTAGGCCTTCCAGCTTAGCAATTGGGAATAGGCCCGAAACCATAACCCCATAGGAGGCACCGTTTTTCAGGCCCTGAGCTTGTAGTTCCTGTAATAGTCCACTTGCGTTGCCTTCAACTGAGGTAGCTTCTATAACAACATACCCATCAAAGATCTGAACATCGGGCGTTACAGAAATTCCTTCTACCTGGCTGATCACGGGAGCCGAGCGCTGCGCCCTTGCTGCCTGGTCTTCGGCCACCTTCACTAGATCGGTAGAAACCTTGGATTTCTTGTTTTTGGCTACGCCTAGGCCTCTTTCTGGGCTTTTGCCTTGAGCCAGTATTTGGGTCTCGCTAACTAATGCAAGGGCTAAGGAGCCGAGCAAAAGCTGCTTCAGGTAATGTTTTTTCATGCTGGAATAGTTAGGTAAGTGGATTAGAAAATAAGCGATGCCTTAAGGAGGAGCTTATATAATTATTGAAATGAAAAAATGTTATATATCATTTTTTAGTCTATAGGAGGTTTTTGCACAAATAAGTCGAGGCTCAACCTCAACCATTAGTTACTGCGCATGAAAGGCACTTTAGCCGCATATGGCTAGTGTGTCGAGTAGTAAAATTCCTGAGATTAATTTATTGCTGCACGTGTTGGGCTAGGCCTTGATGGCCTCTAAAAAGCCCCCACACCTACCTTCAGCTACCGCAGTAACTGACCATGCCACGGGAAGGCCCGAGGTCCAACGTCATAGTTATGGAGCCTGTGACTCAATAACTTTGCCCCCTGACCGCCGTACTCTGGAGTGCCCGGTAAGACCGACGTGCCTAGGGAGCCGGGGAGGCGTAAGTGCCGGAGTATTTGACGAAGCCAAAGTGTATGTGGATTGTATTTTCGTTGTTAGCGGCCGTGTCGGCGGCTGTGGTAGTTACCCTTTCCAAGGCCGGCATCAAGAATGTTGATTCCAGCCTGGCCTTCGCTATACAGTCGGTGCTGATTTTGCTGGTGGCTTGGAGCGTGGTTGCGTATCAGGGCAATCTGCCGGATGTATCGCGCATCGACCGACGCAGCATGACCTTTCTGGTAATAGCCGGCATCGTGACGTGCGTGTCGTCGCTGCTGTCGTTTCAGGCCCTTAAGCTTGGCGATGCCTCGCGCGCCTCGCCCCTCGACAAAGTGTCGCTGGTATTTTCTATAATTCTGGCCGTCGTTTTCCTGAAAGAAAAGATTAACTGGCAGGTAATTGTAGGGGCATTACTGATGGCTGCGGGCGCGCTCTTTATCGCGCTGGCCAAGCCCTCATCCAACTAAATTATGCGGCGGAATCAGGCCCGACTAAGACCGGCGCATGGGAATGTGCGGAATGCCGTCTTCCAGGTACATATCGCCGCACTGCACAAAGCCAAAACTGCTGTAAAATCTCTCTAAATACTGCTGCGCGCCAATCTTAATGGGCTGGGGGGCAAAATACTGCTCGCAGTGCGCAATTGCCTGCCGCATCAATTCCTGCCCGAGCCCAAAGCGCCGAAATTTAGGCGCGACAATTACCCGCCCAATACTGACTTCCTCGTAAGCTATGCCCGCGTCGAAAAGCCGGGCGTAGGCTGCTAATTTTCCGTCCGGCGTGTGCCCCAACAGGTGATACGCCGCCATATCCTGGCCATCGATATCCTGAAACGCACAGGCTTGCTCCACTACAAATACCTCGCTGCGGAGTTGCAGCAATTCGTACAGTTCGGTTAAGGATAAGTCGTTAAACTTCTTGCAGGTCCAGGATAATGTCATGTGTAGTATTGCTGCTTTTTGGGCCGGTTGGTGCTTATTTACGCTTGATTTTCTTTACTGATTCAGACAGGTCCTGGGCCGAATAAACCTTGCCGCGGGAGACAACCGCGTCTAGTTTTTTGATGTTGTTGATGTCAGCCAGCGGGTTCTGAGCCAGCAGTAGTAAGTCAGCATATTTCCCCGCCCCGATACTGCCCGACTGATCGGCTACGCCCATAAACGTAGCGCCGTTGATAGTGGCCGTGCGCAGGGCCTGCGCGGGAGTAAGTCCGGCCCGCACCAGCAGCTCCAGCTCACCCTGCAACGACGCGCCCGGATACACAAACGAGTTAAAAGGCCCGCTGTCGGAGCCGGCCAGAATGGTGACGCCAGCGGCCTGCATCTCCGGTATCATCGACATGAACTTGGCCGAGAGTTTTTTGCCAAATGCAACGGTTTCCTTGGGCTGCCGCTTCGCGTTGTTGTAGCGGCCCATGTAAGTAGCCTGAATCCTGGGGTCGATGTAGGCGAGCATGGTGTCGCGGGCGTGGTCCTGCTCGGTTATTTCGGCCAGCGTTTTCTGAATGAATAAGGTCGGCACCACTGCCGTTTTTCGCTCCGCCAAGGTTTTGAACATGGCGGCTGCCACCGTCGGGTCGTAGGTTTTGTAGATAGTGGGCAGCACCGCAAACAAGCCGAGCGGCTTGGGCGTCAGCAGGCTCTGCTTGACGGCGGCCGTTAGGCTGTCTTCGCGCGACGAACACCCTTTGAACACATAATACAGGTGCTCACTGGCATCGAGGCCACGCTCTGATGCCTCGCGCAGCGTGACGGTGTAAGGCATGTGGCCCGTGGTTTTGAGCCCGCGTTTTTCGGCTTCGGTAATAACGTTCAGGAAAGCTTCACCCGAGATTTTGCTTTCATAAATCTTGACGTAATCTACCCGCAGCTTCTGCAAGGAATCCAGCGCGACGGTTACCTGGGCGGGCGTTTCTACTGCCAGAGAGCCCGGCCATGTGCCGCCCGGACCATCAATCTTAGGACCCGAAGTGAAGATTCGGGGCCAGCCAGCTTGCCAGCGTTAATCTGCTCGCGCCAGGCATAAACGGCCGGTGTCAGGTCGCCGCCCGCGTCGCGTACGGTGGTGATTCCGTGCGCCATATACAGCGGCAGCAGGTTCTTGTTTGCTTCCGTCAGCGTGTCGCCGCCCCGAAAATGCACGTGCATATCCCACAAGCCAGGCATAAGGTATTTGCCGGTGCCATCCAGGCGTTGGGTAGCACGCTGGGGGCTTTTTCAGCGCTTTCTATCCGCTGAATCAGGCCGTTTGATACGACCACATTCTGATCGGGCTGCACGGTGCCGGTTATCACATCAATCACATTGACGTGGGTAATAACCAAATCAGCTTTATCTGACTTTACTGCGGCACATTGCGTCAGAAAAAAGGCAAGCGAAACGGCGGCGGTGCGGATAGATATTTTCATAAAATCAGAGACGCAGCGAGAAGTAGGAGGCTGAGATATTTCAGCCATAATTGGCTCCGCTAAAGTAGCGGAATTTGCCCCCAGTGCTTCCCGTCACCTCAATCTATTGCCTCTCACCCGAACGTCATGCAGAACGAAGTGAAGCATCTCGCGGGCTGATGTTGCCACACTAACTGTCCTGCTTGCTGTGGCATCCGCTGGTCAAAGCATCTCTACAATTTGCTATCAACCAACCAAACCCGCTCGTCATGCAGAGCACCGCGAAGCATCTCGCGTGTTTAGCTGGAGTAGTAACCCAGTGTCAGCACGCGAGATGCTTCGCGGTGCTCTGCATGACCGCCTTTTTGGGTAAGATTAGCCTTGGCAACGGCAGCACGCGGGATGCCTCGCGATGGGCTGCATGACCGTCTGGGGGGCATTTATTGGCTTTTTACTCCCGGGCTACCGGCTATTGGTGCGGTCAATAATATTCTGCACGTCCTTGGTCGATACTTTCTGTCCGGTTTCGGCGGCGCGGTAAATTGCGGCCATGAGCTGCACATCGCGCAGGCCCATTTCGCCGGGCACGCGGGTGGGTTTGTTGTTAAGAATACAATCGGCAAAGTTGTCCATTTGCAGAGCCTGCTGATTCACGTTCTGTATGTTCATCGGGCCCTTGCTGGTAGTGCCTTTGATGCCGCCGTAGCCAAAAGCCGGTGAGAGCTCAAACTTGCCTTTGGCCGCTTCGGCTTGTAGGCGGTTGGGTAGGCTTTCGGCGTAGCTGGTGCGGCAATCGGCCACGGAGCCATCGGCAAACTGGAACTGCCAGTTTACGCCCGCTTCCACTTCCTTAAACAAGCCATTATTGGGCTTAGGCGTAAATTTCGCCGTAACGGAGGCCGGAATCTGCCCTTTGGTGTACACCACGCCTTGCACGCAGTAAATACCTAAATCGACCAGCGGACCGCCGCCCGCTAGCTCCTTGTCCACACGCCAGGGCGTATCGTTGTTGAACACGTAGCCATTGTCGGCCACCAAGCGCTTGATCGGGCCGTAGATTTCCTTTTGACCCAAGCGCATCATTTCCATATTGTGGGGCTCGAAGTGCAGGCGGTAGCCGATGCTGAATTTCTTGCCCGCTTTTTTGGCGGCATCTATCATCTGCCGGCACTCGGTGGGCGTCATGGCCATCGGCTTTTCGCAGATCACGTGCTTGCCCGCCTGCAAGGCCCGGATCGTGTATTCGGCGTGCATAGCAATGGGCAGCACCACGTACACGATATCAATATCGGGGTTGTCAATGATGCGGTCGAACGACTTGTAGTCGTAGACGTTTTTGTCGGGGATATTATACTTGGCTTTCCACACCGGCACTTTCTCCGGCGAGCCCGTCACGATGCCGGCCAGGCGGCACAGCTTGGTTTCCTGCAAGGCCGGCGCCAGCTGCCCGGTGCTGTATTTGCCCAGTCCTACCAGTGCCACATTCAGCTGCTTGCCCGCCTGCCACGCCTCCAGGCTGGCCGGACCAAAGCTGCTTGCTTCCAGGCCGGTAAGTGAGCCAGCCAGCCCCGAAGTACCCAGCAAAATGCCCCCCAGACCCAGGGAGGCGTGGCGCAGAAAGTCGCGGCGCGAGGCGGAAGCGCTGGCAGAAGAAGAGGAGATATCGTCGTAGGTTTTCATAGCAGAGAGTTGGGGTATGGTAGCATTACCTCGCCAGCCAGCGCCGGGTTGCGCTAACAGGCTGGTAACAACGATGATCTTGTAAACAGAAAATTAAACTTGTAGGTAAGAAAGAAGTAACAAAAAGGGGCAGCTGACTGCGCAGCTGCCCCTCTGTGATGGATAGCAAATGATTGTTAGCGCAGGCGCTCGTTGTCGTCAAGTGGCCGGTCGATGATGCGGCTGCGCAAGGTGGTATTCGTCGCGACAGGCTGAGCTGCCGGAACCGTAGGATCTGGGTGAGGAAATGGGGCAGGGCCATGGGCCGACAGCGGAACGCCGCCGTGCTGCGCCACGTAGCGCCGGGCGTATTCAGAGGCATTTACCGCCCCGTGCTGATCGAGGAGCGCCTGCACCTGCTCGGCATCATGGCGGGTGCGCACATGAATGGTGAGCGTGGTGCCCCGGCGAGCGGCTTCCGAGTGGTCGCGCACATCGTGCTCGTGGCCCGTAAACACAGCCCGGAAGAAGTTGTGAAAAGCGTCGTTTTCAGGAAATTCGCCCGTGGGATTATCCTGGTTGACATCGGCCGCGGTCACGTCGATATACTCGCGGCCAATGCCATGACCGACAAGCGCGTGGAGAGCTTTATTCGCAACGTCGGCGTTTTCAAACACGCCAATTACAGTGTATGCCATGGCAGATCGGGGTTAGGGAGTGAGAATGGAGTAGGAAGATCGGGAATATTTGCTCCCATGGAAAGGAGTTTTTTCAACGGCGAATCCCTGCTATAGGTTGGGTTCGGGCAGGCGTCCGGCTCCGCGCTGCCGGGCTGCCGCACGCTTCATCCGGCTTATCCGACACTTCGGCAACCTTTCTTTTCATCGGGCTTAGCAGCCGACGACTTTTGGTCATCACTTCGCTGCTACCCTCATGAAACGCATCTTGCTTCTGCTGCTTCTGTTCCTGATTACGGCTGGCCACCTCGCGGCCCAAACGGCCCCCACCACGCTCAGCGGTACCGTCCGCGACCCAGGCGGACGGGGCTGCCCGGCGTCAACGTATTCCTGAAAACGACCTTCGATGGCGCCAGCACCGACTCCTTGGGGCACTTTCGCTTCCATACTCGGCAGGCTGGTACGCTGCCGCTGGTGGTTACGCTGCTCGGCTATCAGCCTCAGGAGCAGATGGTGAAACTCGACGGCAAACCTCAGCGTTTCATCTTCACGCTGAAAGAAGCCCGCAATCAGCTCGGGGCCGTAACCATTACTTCCGGCACGTTTGAAGCTGGCGGCGACAAGCGCAACACGGTCTTTTCATCCCGCGACGTGGTAACGACGGCCGGTGCCTCCGCCGACGTGGCGGGCGCGCTGAACACGATGCCTGGCACCACCCGCAACGGGGAAGAAGGCCGCCTTTTTGTGCGCGGCGGCGCGGCCGGCGAAACACGGCAATATCTGGATGGCGTGCCTTTGCAAAGCCCCTATAATGCCAGCGTATCCGGCGTGCCGGCCAGGGGGCGTTTTTCGCCGATGCTGTTCAAGGGCATGGCCTTTAGCACGGGCGGCTACTCGGCCGAGTATGGGCAGGCGCTGTCGGCAATTGTAGCCTTGCAGTCCGAAGATTTGGCCCCCGAAACCCAGACGGGTATTTCGCTGCTCTCGCTTGGGGCGCTGAGTTTGTCGCACCAGCAGCGCTACGAGCGCTCATCGGTGGCCGTGACGGGCGATTATATGAACATGCGACCCTACTTTGGAGTGGTGCCTCAGCGGCTACTCACGGCGTTTCAATCGTCGGGCGGTTCGGTGGCCTTGCGTCAGCGTACGGGGGCGGCGGGCATGGTGAAAGTTTATGGCGCGCTGAATCAGCAGCGCATGGGGGTGCGGCAGCCGGAGGCCGAATGGGAGGGAGGCCGGCCCGTGAACCTGGAGGCGAACAATGTGTACTTAAATACCACCTTTCGCAGTCCGTTGCGGCGGGGCTGGTCGGTGCAGACGGGCGCGGCGGCCACGCGCGATGTGCAAACGGCCCGCATTGCCGTCCGCGACACGCAAACCCACCAAGTAAGCGACCAGGCCCGCCGCGAGCTGGAGCAGTCGATAGTAGGCCGCATGGTGCTCACCAACGACTCGGCCAGCTCCTACTGGAATCTGAAGCTTGGGGTGGAAGGCTTGGTGCAACGCAACCAGCAGGGCTACGAATTTGCCCCCAGGATACTATGTTTCGCTTTTCGGAGCGGCGCTTGGCCACGTTTGCTGAGTCTGACGTTGCTTTCAGCAACAAGCTTGTGGGCCGGGTGGGCGGCCGCGCCGAATACTCCGGCGTGCTGCAGCGCTGGAATGCTGCCCCGCGCCTGGCGCTGGCGTATCAGGTAAATGAAAAAACGCAGCTTTCGGGGGCTTGGGGCTATTTCTACCAAACTCCCGCCAGCGACCTACTGATCAGGGCAGAGAATCGGGAGCGGCTGCGCTTCGAGCGGGCCCAGCACTTTCAGCTTACGTATCTGCGCAGCCACGATGACCGCACGCTGCGGGTAGAAGCCTACGCCAAAACCTACGCCCAGCTCGTGCGCTTCCGTGAAAATGCCCCCCAGAACCCGCTTACGCCCTTCGACCCAACTTCGTACCGCAGCACGGGCCGCGGCTACGCCAACGGAGTAGATATACTGTGGCGCGACCGTAAAACCCTCAAGAATGCCGACTACTGGGTGAGCTACGGCTTCCTAGATACGCGCCGGCAGCAGCGCCTCGACCCCGTGCTGGCCGTGCCCACCTTTGCCGCGCGGCACAACCTATCGGTAGTGGGCAAATATTGGCTGGCGAAGCTGCACACGCAGGTAGGCGCCACTTACACCTACAATAGCCCCCGCACCTTTCACAATCCGAATGAGGCTGGCGGCTACAACCAGGGCCGCTTGCCCAGCTTCCAAGATTTCAGCCTGAATGCCAGCTACCTCACCACGCTCTGGAAAAACCTGACGATCGTGCACGTGTCGTGCACCAATGTGCTGGGGCGGGAGAATGTATTTGGCTACCGCTACGCCGCTGCCCCCGATGCGAATGGCCTGTATTCCGGCACGGCCCTGCGACCATCGGCGCCGCGCATGGTGTTCGTGGCCTTGCTTATCTCCATCAACAAAAAGCGCCCGGCCGATATCGATACAGCGCCGGAGTAGCTAGCCTCATCCGCCCACTTCTGCACTTCATCCGGCTCAACCGACGCTTCAGTAACACAAAATTTTTCTCCTCTCGGCGCGGGTCCACCTTTGACCCAAGCTCTCCACTACACAGTTTTTTCACTTCATTTTTCCTCTGCAAACCATGAAAACGTTCATTTTCCTGCTGGCCTTCGTGGCTGCTTCCTTCTCCGCTACCGCCCAACAAACCGCCGCCCCCGCCGGCTACACCGACATGATGGCAGCCACCATTATGGAGCTAAACAGCACCGGCGACCCTGCTCAACTCAGGCAGCTTGTAAGCAAATTTGAGCGAGCGGCCACCGCCGCACCCACTGATTGGCTGCCCGCCTATTATCAGGCGTACGGCCTGTTGATTACCGCTTTTCAAAGCAAAGAAGACGGCGACACCAAAGACGAGTACCTCGACCAGGCCGAGGCTGCGCTAGCCCAGGCCCGCAAGCTGCGCGGCGACGAATCGGAGCTGCTGGTGTTGCAAGGCTACATCTACCAGGCACGGCTAGGTATTTCACCCATGGACCGCTCGGGCAAATACTCGCGCATGGTGAGTGAGGTACTTGGGCAGGCTAAAGGCATAAACCCCGCTAACCCACGCATCTATCTGGTGCTCGGCAACAACGTCTACTTTACACCCAAGATGTTTGGGGCGGCCCTGAGGCTGCTAAGCCACTTTTTGAGGAAGCGAAAGCCCGGTTTGCTGCTTTTCAGCCCAGCAGCCCGTTAGCACCCAGCTGGGGCGAACGGCAGTTAACAAGCCGGTTGAAGGCATATGAACAAGCCGCTAGCGCGCAGGCTGCTAAGCAATAACTCTAAGTACACCTGGCGCGGCTGAGAGCGGCGCCGGGTGTACTCAGTTTCTCTCCGTAACTTCTGCCATCATGGACCTGCTGCATCAGTTCAACATTGGCTTACACATCGTTTGCGGCACGCTGGCTATGTTGCTTGGCCTCGTGCCGATGGCGGGGCGCAAGGGTGGAGCAAGTCACCGCCGCTTCGGCCGCTGGTTTTTGGCGGCAACCGCAGGTGTGTTGCTCACAGCAGTGCTTGGCCTAGCGGTGTTCGATTTTCGCGGCTACCTGGTCGGAATTGTGCTGCTGAGCGTGTATCAGGCGTGGTCGGGGTATCGGGCGGTGCGCACCCGCGCGACTGGCCCTACCCGCCTCGATGGGTGGGTGGCCGCCGGAGCTTTAGTGAGTAGTGTAGTGCTGGTGTTTTGCCTTAAAGCCATTGAGCTGGTCTGGACGCCGGGCATTATTTACTCGACCCTAGGTGCCTTAGTAGTCATGACGTTGTATGATTTGGCGCGTTTCCGCTTTGTGCCACTATGGCGTCGCACCTTGTGGCGCTACGACCATCTTTGGAAGATGATAAGCGCCTATTTTGCCTTGGTATCAGCCTTCACAGGCACAGTGCTACCACAATACAAGCCATATAGCCAGTTTGGGCCATCGGTGGTGGGGATGACACTAGTGCTGGGCTTTGGGCTCTACTATGCGTTGCGTCCAGACGCTTCTAAGCCCGATTTAATCACCATTAACCGCTCCTTCTAGCCCTTGTCTACCAGCCCGTATCTTGCCAGCGCTACCACGCTTGTTGAGCCTGGTTTCCCCGCCTGCTCTATGTCCGCACACAATCCCACAATGCCCCCCAGACAAGCCACCCGGGCCTGGCTGCGCATTCTTCTGACGCTGCTGTTGCTTTCCGTGACTATCAGCTTTCTTACCTGTCTGAAATGCTTGGACAATCCGCGGGAGCTGACCATAAACTTCGTGCTGACGGCCATTTACACCACGGGTCTGTGGCTGGCCAATGGCTACTCCGTGGATTGGCTAGACCGGTACGTGAGATGGAAGCAGGCCCCAGCCAAGCGGCTGGCGCTTACGCTGCTAGTGTCGCTGGGGGCTCTTTGGTGGTTATCGTGCTCGTGCGGCTGGGCTATATCCTGTACAGGGGGCAAAATCCGGCCTTGCTGGTCTCGCCTCAATATATAGACGGCTACCTGTTTCCGCTGGTCATCACGGCGTTGATTTCCATGTTTATGCACAGCCGGTCGTTCCTGCTGGGCTGGCGCGAGGCCGTGGTGCAGACCGAGCGTTTGCAAAAGGAAATGGCGCAGGCCGAGGCCGAAACCCTGCGTCAGCAGCTCGATCCGCACTTCATGTTCAATGCCCTGAACGCGCTTACTTCGCTGGTAGAGGAAGAGCCGCAGCTGGCCGTGCGCTTCATTCGGCAATTGTCGCAGGTGTACCGCTACGTACTCGATGCCCGTGGCCGGGAAGTGGTGCCGCTCGCCGATGAGATGGAGTTTGCCAAAGCGTATCTTTTTTTGCAGCGCATTCGCTACGGTGAGGCCTTGCAGGCTGAGCTGCCCGACCCCGACAGCGTGCCGCCGAACCTGATGGTGCCGCCGTTGAGCTTGCAGCTGTTGCTGGAAAACGCACTGAAACACAACGTGGCGCTTCAGCAGCAACCCCTGCATATCGGCTTCGAGCTGAACTTGCCCGCCCGACAGCTCACCCTACGCAACACGCTACGGCCGCGCCGCCTCAGCCCCGAAGAAACTAGCGGCCTGGGCCTGCGCAACCTGCAAGCCCGCTACGCTTTTCTAACCAGGCAGCCCCTACTCATTCAGCCCACCGCCACGGAGTTTGTCGTGACGCTGCCGTTGTTAGAAATAGGCTAATTCAGGGTGTAGAGACGCAATATCTTGTGTCCTATCGTTGAACTTAGCCAGCAGCCAACTCATGCTGATTAGTAGGTAGATTTAAGCTGACCAACGACCGCGACCATTAGACGCAAGATATTGCGTCTCTACCCAGCACGAAAAAAGCCCCCCAGAGCACCCAAAAACACCGATTAACTCATGTCAACTTCCCCTGCGCTTCGTGCCCTCCTCATCGAAGATGAACCCCTGGCCGCCCGGCGTCTCACGGAGCTGCTGCGGCGGCAGCAGCCGGCGGTGGAGGTAGTGGCCACGGCCGAATCGGTGGCGGCGGCCAAGGTGCTGCTCGCTACATTGCAGTCTGCGCCCGACGTGCTGTTTCTGGATATTCATTTGGCCGACGGATTGAGTTTCGAGCTGTTTGAGCAGACTACGGTGCCCTGTCCGGTTATCTTCACCACCGCCTACGACCAATATGCTATCCGGGCTTTCAAGGTGAACAGCGTGGATTATCTGCTCAAACCCATTGATGCCGGAGAGCTGGAAGCGGCCGTGCAAAAGCTGCGCGAGCGGCGCGCCAGCACTCATGCGGCCGCGCCCACGGCCTTCGATCCGGCCTTGCTGGTGCAAGTATTACAGCAGATGCAAACCCCCCGGCCCACCTACAAGGAGCAATTCGTGGTGCGAGTAGGGGAGCATCTCAAAACCATCGCCACGGAGCAGATAGCGTACTTTTTCAGCCTCGAAAAAGCCACGCTGCTTCAAACCCGCGAGAACCGCCGGTTTGTGGTGGACTACACGCTGGAGCAGCTGGAAAGCCTGCTCGACCCGCGCCAGTTCTTCCGCCTCAACCGCACGTATCTTGCCCAGGCCAGCGCCATTCAGGACATTATTCACTACACCAACTACCGCCTGCAAACCGTGCTTCAGCATTGCCCCGAGGGCCCTGTGCTGGTAAGTCGTGAGCGGGTGCCGGCTTTCAAAGCGTGGCTGGACAGGTAGCAAATTTGCCCCCCAGCCCAAGTTCGGACCCGCTGCATCAGCCTTCCAGCCAGTGTTTAAATACGCTGGCTTTCTCCCGGCTCACCACCACTTCATCAGTGGGGCTGGGGGCCAAATCCAGCTTCAGCTTGCCGTTGAAATGAGGGTGCAGGCGCTGCACCGCCTGCAAATGCGCCACAAACTGCCGATTAAGCCGGAAAAACTGCCTAGGGTCGAGCAGACCTTCCAACTGCTCCAGCGTGTAGTCCACCACAAACCGGCGGCCATCCAGCGCCACGAGCGTCGTGACTTCATTGCGACTCTGAAACCAGGCGATTTGCCCGACGAGTAGCGGCAGCTGCTGCTCCCCGCTGCGCACCAGAAAGCGCGATTTGTAGGGCTGATTGGGGAGGGGCAGGCTGTCGAGCAGGCGCTCCAGGCGCTGGGCCGCGTCGGGTGGGGTCGGCGCAGTAGGCGTCCGCCATTGCTCCAGCTTCCGGAGGGCGGCCTCCAGCTCAGCCAGCTTGATGGGCTTCAGCAAATAGTCGATGCTATTGGTCTTGAAAGCCCGGATGGCGTAGGCGTCGTAGGCGGTGGTAAAGATGACAGGGCTCCGTACAACGGTGCGCTCAAACAGCTCGAAACTCAATCCATCGGCCAGGTGAATATCGGCCAGAATAAGGTCGGGGGGCAAATTTGACTTCAGCCACGCCAGGGCGGCCGTCACGCTATCCAGCACCGCCACCACCTTGGCCTCCGGCGCCGCCTGGTGGAGTAGCCGCTGGAGGCGCTCCGCCGCCGGGTATTCATCTTCGAGCACCAGAACGGTCATGGATAGCTTGAGGGGCATCTGGATTAATGAATTAGATAATTGAGGGGATAGGGGATAAAATAGGCCTCCTGGAGAAATGCAGCGAGCTATAAAGGCAGAGCTAAGGCAAAATACCACGTCCAGGCAATAAAGAACAGCTGGAGCGGAATGCGGAACCAGAGGTAGCGAGGCCCTGGCCCATCCAAGGTGCCGGTCTGGTAGTTCAGATGGCGTTGAGCCGCAATGATATTGCCGGGCAAAATCAGGACGAAAAAGGCCATGAGTAACCAGCCCGTATGCCAGCGAAACGCTGGGAGTAGCAGCCCCACTGCCGCCAGTAGCTCCAGCACGCCGGTTGCCAATATCCATGCTTTTTTGGCGGGCAGAAAGTCCGGCAGCATTTGCATCATCCCTTTGGTAAAGGCAAAGTGCGCCACTCCTGTAAACAGCAGCATGGCAGCCATGGCTCCGTTTCCGGCGAAGACATAATTTGGGCTGCCATGCAGGATATACGTGCCGCCAGCCAACAGACCGAACATGGCGAGCAACACAAATAATGGTTTCATACCGATAGCTGTAAAAGAAAAAAGCCCTGCCTCAGCGAGGCCCCAGCAGCGGCAGCCGCACCCGAAACCGCTGATTCTCAGTGCTGATTTCTACTGGCTGAGAGGCATGCAGCAGCTCGTAGCGGTGCTGCACATTGCGCAAGCCAGTGCCGGTGCAGCGCACGAGCCCCGCCAGCCTTGGTCGCAGAATATTCTCCACTGTAAAATACCCGGTGGCCGGATCGGCGGTGAGGCGGAGCTCCAGCGGGTTTTCGCGCGAGGCGACGTTGTGCTTGAGCGCATTTTCCACCAGTAACTGCACGCTCAGGGGAGCCACGTGCCAAGTGAGCGCCACCGGTGGAATCTCCTGCTCAACCCGCAGGTTATCGCGAAAGCGGACTTTTTGCAGAGCCACATACGTGTCTACGAAAGCCAGCTCCTCCGCCAGCGGCACCGTTACTTTTTCGCGGCTGAGCAGCACGTAGCGGTACACATCGGCTAGCTGCTCTACAAACTCCTGGGCCGCCGCATTGCCAGGCTCAATGAGGGCCGAAAGCGTATTGAGCGAGTTAAACAAAAAATGCGGATCGAGCTGGTTTTGCAGGGCTTCGAGCTGGCTTTGTACCCCGGCTTGGGTAAGCTGCTCGGCATGGCGCACATTCTGCTCCCACTTCTGAAAAAAATGGTGGCTTTCGTACACAAGCAGCACTACCGAAGTAGGCACCAGATTCAGCAGTACTTGCACGAAAATTCGCTCGGCACTTAGCACCCCAAATAGTTCGGTGGGCAGCAAAAGTGTGAGCCCGACGGTGATGGAAACGGTGGCCAAACTAGCGTAGAGCAGGCAAGCAGCGGCCAGCCACCAGATGCGCACCGATGTTTGACCCACATCAGGAAACCGGCGAATAAGCCCTTGCCAGATAGCGCGCGTTCCCAGCCAAATGGTAAGCGTGTAAACAAGCGAAATCGGCCAGCTGACCAGGAACACCGGAACAGACCGAAAAGCGTAGTCGGCCTCGGGAAGCAGCATGAGCAGACTTACAATCGGAATTCCAAACAGCAGCAACTGACGGTCTTGCATGGTGGGTGGCGTGGGTTTTGGCCCCCGTGGGCCTGGCGGCAACTTACGCACTTTCCCTTACTGCGAAAGCAGCGGCAGACCGCTCAGCGCCCGCCAGTATAGCAGGGCCACCCCACCGGCGTAGAGCGCCGCGAAAGCAAAAATCCCCGCTGTTTGGGCACCAGTCTTCCAACTAGGCATCGCGCGGGCCAGCAGCCAACCGGCCAACGGAAGCGCCTGCAAAGCGTGCAAACCCAGAAAGTGGGCGGCGCGCAAATCGCCGGCGCGGGTGCTCCAGCCCAGCACGGGCAGGCCGGCGCCACCATCGGGAGCGCCTACGGTGTGCGCGTTTTGCCCAATCATGGCTCCACCAATGGCGCTGCCCAGCAAAAACAGCAGCAGCCCCAGCCGCATGCCCCACACGTACCCAGCCGAACCAAAAGGCCGGTGGCGCAGCATCAGATACAAGGCCCACACCAGCAAGAGGGTATTGATGGCGATAAACAGGCCCATGGCGGCAAATACCAGCGCATCGAAGACGGAGCTATTGTTGAAGTGCGAAGTAGTGCCACGGGCTGCCTGTAGGAAAATAGCCGCAATTTCGACCGTCATGCTGATGGCTACCCCCCAGCTGATAAGGCGCACGGCCCGCTGTGCAGGCGCCGGCAAATCGGCCAGCAGCCAGCCCAGCGTCCACAAATAGATAAGGTTGGAAAGCGAGAACTTGAGGGGCTTGAACCAAACGTTGAGGCCCGTTACCACGCGCTCATCAAACGGCACCAGCGCCAGGGCAAGCAGGGCCAATCCCGCACTCAGCCACCCCGCCCACGACAATACAGGATTGCAGCGGTGCAGAATGACCAGCCACTCGCGCAGATCCTGGCCCGAACTCAGGAGCAGCGGACGGCGGGGGACAAATGAAGCGGAGTTGCCAGAAGCGAAGAGGAGCGTTTTCATACCTATGACGAATAAGATGAACGAACAGAATCCAGGGCTGGGGCGGGGCTGGGGGGCAAATTCAGCGGGTAAAAGCGGCGCACGATGGCGTACAGCAGTAGCCCTACTGGCCCAAGCAAAAAGGTGAATAGCAGACACGGAATCAGCAGCAGGTGCGGCACTCCGCGGCGGTGCGCATCGCGCGCCGACCACGCGCCCACGGCCAGATCGAAGCAGAGATAATGCACCCAGCCCGCCAGCAGCGCCCACGGATCCTGGAAAAGCAGCGCAACTTCAGCCAGCGAAGAAAAGCCCCCCACACTGCCCTGCGGCCCCGCATAATGCACCCCAATGACTACGGCATAAACCACAGCCAACCCCAGCGACAATACCCCGCTGAGCACCAGGCGGCGCGTAACCATCCAGCGCGGCGCAATCAGCAGCAAGGCCCATCCCAGCATGGCTACGGTGTTGGCAACGGAGAACAAGGTAGTGGGCGTAAGCATAGCAGAGAGCTTTATTTCTACTAAACTACCCCTGATTTCTACCCCAGGAAATCCCTAACCAAGCGAAGCCGACCCCACGCCGGGTGAACCGGCAATATTCTGTGGTGAACCGTTGCTGTGGGCTGGGGCAAATGTGGGAAACCCAGCTGGGGGGCTTTTTTTATTGGCTTTCCATCGACCGATAACCCACAGATGATACCTGCGTTGAATTAAAGTACTCCGGGGCAAGTGGGCTGGCCATCCTTCCACTCACGTATTTCTGCCTGGTGGACGCGTACTTTTAGCCTGTGAATAAGCTCGTACTCCTGCTGCTCCTGCTGCTGAAACCGGCACTTGCCACGCACGCGGCCAGCGCAACGCACGCGGCCGTGGTGCCCGACAGTGCGTTCGTGCGGCAAACCCACCGCCGCCCGGTGTTTCAGTTCGACCAGCGCTTCTCGCTGCTTAATGGCAAGGTGGTCGGTATCAATGGGTTGAAAGGCGGAATCGAATTTAATGGGCGTCTGCGGGCCGGCCTGGGCGTGTACCTGCTCAGCGGCGGCGTGCCCACCGATGCTCCACTGCCCCCCGATTTGCCCCCTAACACCCGCGATGAGCTGCGTTTTCGCTACCTGGTAGGCTACGGCGAATATGTGCTCATCGGTAACCCGCGCTGGGAGCTGAGCACGCCCGTACAGATTGGATTGGGTAAGTTTTACTCCCGCTATGAACTCCCCAACGGCCAAGTGCGCCGCTCCGACAAAGACCAGATTTATATTCTGGAGCCTTCCATCGTCAGCCATTATCGGGTGTTTAAGTGGCTGGGTCTGGGCGGGGGCGCTGGCTACCGCCAGATGCTATTTATCAACGACAAGCTGGAAGATGAGCTGAGCGGCGTCATCTTCTACGGTCGGGTAAAGCTGTTTCTGGGTGATTTGTACAAGATAATGAGAGGCCGGCAGAGGCTCCTTTCCCAAGATGGGCTGCGCGCCGAAGACTGGCAAAAGTAGAATATAGCTTCTGGCTGCCTCAACCCCTATCCCCTTCTCCCCTAGGAGAGAGGGAGTCAGACGCTCAGCCTACGCGGCTACGTCGGCTGCCGCCTCCGTAACCGCTACCGTGTTCCTTTCTTGGTTTTATAAAGTAAAAAAGCCCCCGAATTGTCCTCGGGGGCTTTTTTGGGCGCCGCCAGCTACTCCATGCAGACTTCTGTAGCGGCCAGGCCGCCTGTTTGCCCACGGGTACTAGCGGCCGGCGGCTCGCCGCGCAGTTATTCCCGGATTCGTATTCTGCGTAAAGGTGTCCGGCTGCGTAACTAGGGCTTTTCTTCGCTCCGCCGCGCTAGCCTGGTCCCGCCGCACCCTTGCCCCATGAATAATGCGACTCGTCAAATACAGTATTTCTTATTCAGCCAGGATTTCTCGGATGGCGTGCGCATCACCCTGGCGGTGCTGCTGCCGCCGTTGGTGCTGGGCCAGCTTGGGCAGCTCGAAACGGGCATTTCCCTTTCCATTGGGGCGCTGTGCATTAGCCTGATCGACTCGCCGGGGCCGGTAAAGCACAAGCGCAATGGCATGCTCTACGGCAATCTGGCTATATTCCTGGTGGCGCTGCTTACTGGCTTTGCCCGGCTCAGCCCCTGGACGATGGGGCTGGAGGTGTTGGTGCTCAGCTTCCTGTTTACCATGTTCAACGTCTATGGCAACCGGGCGGCGGCGCTCGGCTCGGCGGCGCTGCTGATCATGATTTTGAACATGGATCGGCCGCTTACGCCCCCGCAAGTGCTCACGCACAGCCTGCTGACCCTGCTGGGGGGCATTTGGTACATGGCGCTGGGGCTGCTGATTTTTCGCGTGTGGCCCTACCGGCCGGCCCAGCAGGCCATCGGCGAATGCGTGCACGCTATTGCTCAGTTTCTTCGAATAAAGGCAAACTTTTACCACGCCCATACCGACCTAGACAGGAGCTACCGCCAGTTGGTGGCCCAACAGGTAGTGGTAAGTGAAAAGCAGGAAGCGGTGCGCGAGTTGCTGTTCAAAACCCGGCAGATCGTGCGCGAATCCACGCCCGAGAGTCGCCGGCTCCTGCTCACCTTCATAGACGTGGTCGACCTGTACGAGCACATTACCACCACGTATTACGACTATGCGGCCCTGCGGACGCAGTTTCAAACCACGGGCGTGCTGGCGGAAGTAGGCCGCATGATTGAGCAGCTGGCCGAGGAGCTGGACACGATTAGCCTGGCCATGCAGTCCAACCGCGCGTTTCATGCGCGCGCCAACCACAGTCAGCAGCTGGAGCACTTGCAGGCTCACATAGAGGCCGTGGGCCAGCAGCACCCGGAGGTTCGTACGCTGGTGCTCAAAAAGCTGCTCGTTAATCTGCGCAACCTCGTTCAGCGCCTGGAAGATGTGCTGGGCTACTTCAATGCCCCGGCGCCCGCGCCCACCCGCCGCACCACGGAGGTGGAGTACGGCCGCTTCGTATCGCATCAGGACTACGGGTTAGGCGTTTTGCGCAGCAACCTGACGTTTAAATCGGCCGTTTTTCGCCACGCCGTGCGCGTGCTGCTGGCCAGCGGGGTGGCATTCCTTGTTGCCAAGCTGGTGTTTGCTGGCAGCCACAGCTACTGGATTGTGATGACGGCGGTATACATGCTCAAGCCCGCCTTCAGCCTGACCAAGAAGCGCAACTACGAGCGCATCATCGGGACGCTGCTGGGGGGCTTTTTGGGGGTGCTACTGCTGGTCAGCATCACCAGCCAGCCTCTGCAGTTTGCCTTTCTTCTGCTTCTGATGGTGCTGTCGTTCAGCTTTCAGCGCCGCCACTACCTTACCTACGTCACGTTCATCACGTCCTTCGTGGTTGTCATGCTTAGCTTTCTGGGCGGGAGTTACCTGGCCGTGGCCCAGGAGCGCTTGCTGGATACGGTGGTCGGCTGCGTCATTGCCCTGACGGCGGGCTACCTGCTGTTTCCCAACTGGGAGTCGGAGCAGCTGCGCGACTATATGGGCCGGGTGCTGTCCGCCAACCGGCGCTACCTGCAGCAGCTGGCGGAAAGCCTCGCCGGCCGGCCCCCCGATTTTATTCCTTACCGACTGGCGCGCAAGGAAGTGTACGTGAGTTCGGCCAACTTGGCGGCGGCCTTTCAGCGCATGCTGTCCGAGCCCAAAAGCAAGCAGCAGCGCAGCGAGGATGTGCATCAGTTTGTGGTGCTCAACCATATTCTGTCCTCCAATATCGCCACCCTGAGTGCCGCCGTGCGGGCCCAGCCGTCCCTAGCGCCTTCCGTGGAAGTACAGCGCGCCCTGCGCCGGGCCTTGGCCGCCCTCACCACCAGCCTGCAAAAGCTGACTCCCGCCGCGCCCCCTGAATCAGCGCCCGCGCTACCTGCCGCCCCGGCGGAGCGCGCAGAAAAGCCCCCACCGCCGACGACCGGCAGGTGCTGGAGCAGCTGGAGTTTATTCAGAAAGTCAGCGGCGATATCAGCCGGGTAACGGAGGCGGTGTTGGCGTAGCCACTCACTGATTACCGCGGCCCGCGCCGCCGGCTGCCAGCGCTGCTTTCAGCGTTGCCCGCCGGTCCAGCTTGCCGGATGCCGTAGTTTCAAACTGCGGGACAAACACCAGCTCGCGGGGCCGCTCATACCGACCCAGACGCTCGGTGAGCAGCGCCAGGAGCTGCTCGCTCTGCATCGACGATAGCGGGGCGCCTTCCAGAAAAGCCGTTACCTGCTCACCCAAGCGCTCATCGGGCCGGGCGGTCACGAAGGTGCGTCTGGGGGGCAAATTGAGTTCCGCCAGCGCTACTTCCAGCACCTGCTCCACCTTTTCGGCCTGCACCTTCACGCCCCCGGAGTTAATGACAAAGTCGGCGCGGCCCAGCCACTCAAACGCGTGCTCTTCGGGCAGCAGGCGCACCTGGTCATTGGTTACAATAAGCTGATCATTGGTAACGTCGGCGCGCACCGCAAGGCAGCCGCGCTCGTCCTGCTCCACATGAATGCCGGGAAGCACTTTGTAGGTCAGCGAAGCATCGGGGCCATTGAGGCGGCGCAGCGCAATGTGGGAGGCGGTTTCGGTCATGCCGTAGGTATGATACACGGGCACCGTGAGGGCCTGGGCGGCCCGCGCCAACCCGCTCTCCACGGCCGCGCCGCCTACCAGAACAGCCTTCATTTTATTGAGCCGCGCCGCGTGCCCATTCTCCAGCACCGTGCGCAGCTGCAACGGCACGAAAGAAGCAAAGTCGAACGCCGCCCCAGGCGGCACCAGGGCCAGCGGGTCGGCGTGAGGCTCCACGATGGTCAGGTGCAGATTCAGCTCCAGGCCGCGCACCAGCATCATCAGCCCACCCACATATTCGCAGTTCAAACACACCAGCATCCGGTCACCGGGCCCCAGGTCGAAGTAGTCGCCGGTGCGGTGGGCACTAGCCGCGAGCTGCTGCCGCCGCAGCTGTATCCGCTGGGGCTCGCCGGTAGAGCCGGAGGTCTGGAGGCCAAATTCCAGCGTGCCATTCAGCCACTGCCGGCAGAAGTCCAGCACCTTGGCCTCGTAGCCATTCAGATCTACGGGACTATCGGCGGGGTATTGCTTGATGTCGGCGTAGCGAAACTCGCGGCCGTTGAGGAGAAGGGAATCGGGAAGGAGGGAAGTATCAGGCATGGGCAAAGCAGAGGAGCGCGGCAAACGTTTGTAAAGAGCCATAACTGCATACGGATAATGCCTGGAGCTGCCTAAAGTGGCCGAGTAACTGTGGCATAAATCGTTCTTAACTCTTCTTCTTTTTGATCTTCCCCTGCTGCTCCTGAATAAACCGATCCGTCATCTTCTCGAGAATGGATAGCGTAACCGTGCCGTTGGAAAGCACCATGTCGTGAAAAGCGCGAATGTCAAAGTCGTCTTTCAACGCTACCTCAGCCTTTTGGCGCATTTCCTTGATCTTTAGTTCGCCCATCTTATAGGCCAGCGCCTGCCCAGGCCACAAAATGTAGCGGTTGACTTCGGTGTTCACTTCGTGCAGCGAAAGCGCTGTATTGTCTGCCAGATAAGCCACGGCCTGCTCCCTTGTCCAACCTTTGGAGTGAATACCTACATCAATCACCAGGCGGCAGGCCCGCCACATTTCATAAGTCAGTCGGCCAAATAAGCTGTACGGGTCCTTATAAAAACCCATTTCGTGCCCCAGGTATTCACTATATAATCCCCAGCCTTCGCCAAAGGCGTTGATGTAGCTATTTCTGCGGAACTCGGGCAAACCGGTTAATTCCTGGGTTAAGGAAATCTGCAAATGATGACCTGGCACGGCTTCGTGCAGCGTTAATGACTCAAGCGTGTACAGCGTACGGTTCGGCAGATTGGACGTGTTTACCCAGTACTCACCGGCCCGCGTGCTGCTGATAGGCGCCCGCGAATACCGCCCCGCAGTATAATTGGGGGCCAAATATTCCGGGACGGGCACTACTGTGAATGGCTGCCGGGGCAGCTTACCAAATAGCGAAGGCAATTTGCCCTCCACGGTTTTGGCAATGTAGGCCGCATCCTTCAGTAGGGCATCCGCTGTTTTTGGCTGAAACTGCGGATCAGTGCGCAAAAAGGCGATGAATTCTTTGAAGTTGCCTTTAAATTTTACGTCGCGGATAACATTATCCATTTCACCCCTTATCCGCGCTACCTCCTTTAAGCCAAGCTGATACACCTGTTCCGAAGTAAGATTGGTGGTGGTAAAGTGCCGCACCCGATCCTCATAATAAGCCCGACCATCAGGAAACCCCGAGGCGCCCAGCGTAGGGCGAGCTTTGGGCAAATACTCCTGATCAAAAAACGTCTTTATTTTTCGGTAGCTGCTCGTTACATCCTTGTTGATAACGGCTTTTGCAGTGGTTTGCAGTGCTGCCCAGTCGGCCTCGGAAATTGAGGCTGGCTTTGTCGCAAACGGCTTCCAGAACACCGATTGCTCAGCCGTTTCCACTATGTGCTGGGTGTAGCTGGTTTCATAGCCATTGAGCACTTCTCGCGGCTGGGTAATGCCGGCGGCAATACCCAGCCGCATTAATTGCAGGTTCTCATCAACGAAACGCGGAATGTCTTTTAATAAAATAAGGTACTGCTCAGCGTCCTTTTTAGAATGGATAATGGTGTTTCCTCTTGAGGCCAGTGTAGCGTGAAAACCAGCATCGGTTTGGATGGGATTTAAGTAGGATTTGAATTGATATTCGGCCAATTCATCCAGCACATCGTGGCTTAATAATTCCAGGTTAATCTGGTCATCGAAAGACAATGATTTCTGATTAATCGCCTTTAGTTGGGCGTTAATTTTTTGGTAGAAACGGCCTTTGGCTGCAAAGCTGCTTTCTGTCCGGGAGCGCAATACCTGGTTGCTGCTGCTGTCGCGCTTCCACGATTGCTTCTCAAAATCCTTGATTGCCGCCAGGGCAGCCGCTATCTCTTTCTGGACTGGCTGCTGTTGGGCTCGAAGCCCGCCCGTGACGAGCAGGAGGGAGAAAGTGAAGAGTACCGGAACTCTCATAAATAATCTGTTAGGGGGTGAGCCTTGTGGTAGGTAAGCAGAGACCGTAAATGTAGAGCTACCTAATCAGCCACCGCTGATACGTCTTGGCTGAGGGTGCCATTACCACGCAGAGCGCCAGCAGCAAACACCCAAAGAAAACCAAATCAAGAGGGCTTCTGGTGATGGTGAAAGTAACTAACGGCGGCAGGCCCGTCAGCCCTAGTAAGCTGTTGCGCAGAAAGACGCGGCTTTTGTACAGGCGGATGTTCTCGGCCGCCGGCCGCCGCAGGTTCGGCTTGATCTGAGCGGAAACCAGGTAAACGAGCACGCCTACCACCACCAATAAGCCCCCAGCAGCAACAGCGCGGGCCACGTCGCAATCTGCGGATTTACGGCGCCCGAGCTGGCGGTGCGGCGGCTGGCGGCCAATACTAAAGCAGCCATTACGGCCGCCTGTGTGGGGTAGTGCAGCCAGTGCATGCGCCGAATGCGCCGCATAGCTTCGTCGTATGTGGGGTCTGCCATGCCTTCGGCCGCGTAGCGCGCTACAACCAGAATATGCTCTTGACCGCGTCGGATCCGGGTCGCTATTTAGCTGCCGTGGGCTCCGGCAGCAGCTTGAAGTAGCTGGCCTTGAAGCGGTTGTTGACTATTTCGCCCTGCACTTCCGCCTTGCGGATAGCGCTACAGAATCCGTCTTTAGCGTGGGCATCGCCGTGCGAGTCGATGTCTGATCCATCAACGAAATACGCTTTGCCGTCTATCCGCACCGCCAGATCACATTCCTTGCCCGGCAGCCCCAGCTTGCACTGCCCACACGAAGCGTCCACTACCATCACTTTCTTGGCCTTGTCAGGGGCGGCAGCTACACCTGAAGTGGCTTTGGTAGTTTGGGCATTCGCAGTAGATACTGCGCAAAAGCCGAGGGCAAGTAGCATTAATAAAGACTTCATAGGGCTGCTGGTTGCTGGAGTAAGCGGCAATAAAGTTGCCAGTGTAAATAACGAAAATAACCACCTCCTCTCGTACAAACAGGCAGGTAAGTAGCAGGAAAAATCTGCGGCGGGCCCAGATTATCATGTAAGTTATTCCAACGGTATCCAGCCGGCGCTCTGCAAGACTTGAATCAACTGCGGATCATCGGCAGACATAGGCCGAAGCCAGATGCCAATCCGTTCGCGATTCCACCAAAGCCCTTGGTCGTTGTCGGGCTTGGCAAATGTATATCGGTACTGTACGGCCCGAATGTAGCGCGGTGGCTGTTTAGAAAAAGGGTTGCTCGCAAACAAACTTACCGCCCCCGAGTCGTTGTGCAGGAGTTTCCAGATCAAATTCACCGTCCAAGGATACTCGGCGGGAGAGGACATAGAGGCAAACCACATTTGCCAGTCTAGTCGCAGCTGGTAGGGGGCAATTTGCGGCGGACGATGATCCAGAGCCACGGGCAGGCCTTTGTAGATGTAGGGTTTCCAGTTGGCCTGGTCGCTGGGGTTTTGGTCCATGGTTCCTTCAAACACCACATTTAGCCGCTCCCGGCCCACCGTTCCAAACGCTCCGTAGGTGTTGACGAGGTCCAGCGGGTCGAAAGAGGTGTTCATGATTTGCCCGGGCGACACGATGTTCAGTGCTGGCTGAATACTTAGAATAGCAACGAGAGCCGTTACAACCCAGGCCGTCGTGAGCATTGGTTTGGATACTTCGGCGCGGGCCGCAGCAGCTTCCGCTTTCTGCACGAGCACGCGGGGAAGTAGTTTCGCCCAGAAGCCATCATCCAAACAAGCCAGCGCCGGCACAATTGTCAGCCAGTTGAGAAACGAAAGGTTGCCGCTGAGAATGATGTTAAGCTGAAACACGATAATCACGACCCCCGCGATGTGGCGTGCTACCCGAGGCCAGAACACGAAAAAAGGAGATACAATCTCGGCCAGCCAGTTGAGCCAGACACCAAGTTGCAGCACAGGTTGTGGCAGAAAATGAAACCACCGGCTCAGCGGGCCGGGAATAGGCTGGGTTTCGAAATGATAGTAAAGAGCAGTGCTGTTACGCCATATCTCATCCCCGCGAAGTTTTATCAAGCCAGCCCCAAGCATAATGCGAAACGCCAGCCACCGGAATAAAATGATGACGGGCATGGGGGGCGCATACCGAGGGAAGGGCCGTAGATCTAGCAGCGAGCAAAGGAAGATGGCGAGGAAGCCAGTCTCGGTAAGCTGAATTTCCCAGCCGTACCCATACCACTCTTGCCCAACATGCACGAAGGACATGTAGAGAAACCAAAGCACCGCCAGCAGCAAGGCATTGGCGTAGCCAGCCACCACCACGCAGGAAAGCACAAAACCGACCCAGGCCGCCGTAAGCAGAGCCGCGTCCGAATGCCCAAGCCAGAACAACGACGGCAGCCGAAGGAAGCCTGCTGTATCTGACCCAAGCGCCTCACCCACCCGCTCCAAGTACAGCCCGACCGGGAGCAGCCCGTTAGAGCCAATCAGCGGAATAATCTGGTTGATTGCTACGAGAAAGGCCACGGCATACAGCGCTCCTAGCAGGCGCAGCAGAACAAAGCGAGTGAGCCAGTAAGAGGGAGGAGTACCTAGGGCACGCGTAGCACTTTGAGATTCGCTAGCCATGTCGTTTCGCTTCCGTTCGTTTGATACCGATGGAGGCTTAATACGGCTGCTGCTTTGCGTTTGGTGGCTAGTGACGGGTTATAAACGCTTATAAATTGCCCCCCGTGTTGGTAACAGGTCTACAAATCTGAGCTGGGTTGAACTAACTCCCCATAATAACTTTTTCACCTGCATTTTACTGCTATGCAAGCACATAGCCATCTACAGTACTATTTATGCCCTTCAGGGTAAGGGCCTTCTTTTGCGCATCGGGAAATTGCTCTTTTACCTGACTGAATACCTCTTCCGTGACCATAATCTCACCTACACCAGCAGCTCCCTGCAACCTGGACGTTAAGTTTACTACCGGGCCAATGGCCGTAAAATCCTTATAAGTGGTTCCTACTTCTCCCACGTAAGATTCTCCCGTATGAATTCCTATGCCCACACCAAGGGTTTGAAAATCACTTAAGCCAATCTCCTCTTTCATGTGCTTACAGTCTTTTTGCAGTTGCACAGCGGCGCTGACTGCATTTTGTACATGGTCTTTCCTGATCAGTGGGAAATTGAAAATGGCAAGCACCGCATCGCCGATGAACTTGTTGACAATTCCATCTTTTTCCCATACTGCTGCTGAGCATCGGTCGTAAAACTGGTGTAGCAATTCGTTCAGTTTTTCGGGCTCTATTTGCTGCGACAAATCCGTGTACCCTCGAATATCAGCGAAGAGAATAGTGGTGGAAACAGGGACCTGTTTATGCTTCATGATCTTGGCAAAATTGCTCTCGCAGAAGGTGCACATATTTGGGTGCATCTTGCTTCTCTTGATGCCAAATGTTCTAAAGAATGCAGAGAATGGGCCGCGTATGGCAGTCGGCATATGCATATGCTCCCAGCAGCCCTGGCAAATTTGTGTCTCTTTCATGTCGCCCTTGAAGTCCTTTGTAAGCTTCAAGTTTAATATAGTATTATATCAGCTAATATTTACAGTTTTCTCATAATGATCTGCTTGAACATTAGTAGCTTAAGCTTATCGTTTAGTCCTGCTTTTTATACTTAAACAGACGGAAGAAAGAACTACTGGAATATGCGCTTTTCATTAAAAAAAGCCCGTACCATGTGGCACGGGCTTTTTTTACAATGACTGTTCAGCAGTTACGGGAACTTCGGATACTTGTCGAAGTCGGGCTTGCGCTTCTCCACGAAAGCGTTGCGACCTTCCTTGGCTTCTTCACTCAGGTAGTAGAGCAGTGTGGCGTTGCCGGCTAATTCCTGAATACCAGCCTGGCCGTCGAGCTCGGCGTTGAAGCTTGATTTGAGCATCCGCAGCGCCAGGGGGCTTTTTTCGAGGATTTTGCGGCACCAGGCCACGGTAGTTTCCTCGAGCTTTTCCAGAGGCACCACCTTGTTTACGAGGCCCATGTCGAGGGCTTCTTGAGCATCGTACTGGTCGCAGAGAAACCAGATTTCGCGGGCCTTTTTCTGACCTACTACGCGGGCTAAATAGCTCGCGCCAAAGCCACCATCGAAGGAGCCTACTTTGGGGCCGGTCTGGCCAAAGCGGGCATTTTCAGCAGCAATACTCAGGTCGCAGACGACGTGCAGCACGTGGCCACCACCAATGGCCCAGCCGGCTACCATGGCAATAACGGGCTTGGGAATGGAGCGAATCTGCTTCTGCAAATCGAGCACGTTGAGGCGGGGCACGGTGTCTTCGCCCACGTAGCCGCCGTGGCCGCGCACGCTCTGGTCGCCGCCCGAGCAGAAGGCTTTGCCGCCTTCGCCGGTAAGAATAACTACGCCAATGTCGGTGCGGTTGCGGCAGATGTCCATAGCCTCAATCATCTCCTGCACCGTGAGCGGCGTGAAGGCATTGTGCACCTGCGGGCGGTTGATGCTGATTTTGGCGATGCCCTCGTGAAATGTGAAGAGAATCTCGCGGAATTCCTTGATGGGAGTCCAGGTAATGGCCATAGGGAAGGTGAGTTATTCTAAGAGAAAGAGGTTCTGACAGAAGTACGGTAGTGCTCAAAAAAGGCCGCGTTGGTGGCGCTGTCGGTGGTGATTTCCAGCAGGGCCGCGCCGCCTTCGGGTGCAAAGAAAACCGGTAAAGCCGATTCTAGTTCGGCGAAGGTGGAAACGGGGAAGTAGCGTAACCCGAAATCGCGCGACGTGTTCTCGGCTGAGAGGGCTTGGTGGGTTTCAAAAAGCTCCTCCAGCTCCGGCTGCTGGCGCGGCCCGTCGATCAGCCGAAAAATGCCCCCCGCGTGATTATTGAACAGCACAATGCGCAGATTGGGTAGCGGATAATTGTGCCAGAGCGCGTTGCGGTCGTAGAAAAAAGCAACGTCGCCGGTGAGCAGCACTACCGGCCGTGTAGGCTGCGCTAAGGCCGCGCCCACGGCCGTGGAGGTGCAGCCGTCAATACCGCTGGTGCCACGGTTGGCAAATACCTCCGCAGTTCGGTTGGCTAAGCCCAGAATATTGGCGTAGCGCACGGCCATGCTATTGGCAAGGTGCAGAGCGGTGCCTTCGGGAAGCAGCTGTAGGGTACGATAAAACACCGTAAACTCGTTGAAAGGCTGGTTGGGGGCAGCAAAAAAACCAGCCAAAAAGCCATTCGCCCACTGCTCAGCCCGCTGCCAACGCGATGCGTAAGAAGCATCGGCTGCACCCGCATCTTCGCCTTCCGACGTGTTGGCTTGCATCGGAATCCCTAATGGCACGGGAGGGGGAGCAACTCGGGTAGCATCTGCCACGGACGTAAGGCTGTTTGCTTTGGCTGCTGTTAATTCTGAAGTGATAAATGGCTGTTTATCAAGCGGAAGCAGCTGATCGAAAAAAGCGGTTGGCTCCATCCGGATAATGCGCGTCAGGGATTTAAAGGTGTCAGCGACTGGGCCGGTGGCCTGCACGTGCCAGTGCTGCCGGGGGGCAAATTCGCGCAGGTACAGCTTCAGCGCTTTGGAGATAAGCGACTGGCCAAACGTAATCAGCACCTCAGGTCGGAGGTCAGCTTTGAGCTCAGCATCTGGCACGGCCAAAAACACATCCTGATGCCCCAGCGACGTGGCGCCCGAAACCTCAGGTTTGCCCCCAGCGGCTGATGCAGATTCGCTATCACATCGCCCACTACCGGCACCTGATAAGCCGCCGCAAACGCCCGAAGACTTCGCACCAGCTGCTCATCAAAAACATGTTGCCCGGCTACCACGAGCACCCGCGCAGTTCGGCGCAGGGTCTGGGCTAAATCGGTCAGCTCGCTGGGGGGCAAAGTTGGTGTGCCTGCCTGCTCTCGGATTATTTTGACTTCCTCAAAGCGCAGCTCCTGACCGGCTTTCGGATAAAAAGGCTCGCGCAAAGGAATATTTACCTGCACCGGCCCGGCCGGAAACTGCTGCGCCGTATTAATTGCCTCATTCACTATGCGTTCCGAGTGCCACTTAGCATCGGCGTGGCTGGTGTCGGCGGGAAAGGTGAACGAGCCTTTGGCGTGGGCGCCGTAGAGGTCGGTTTGGCGAATGGTCTGGCCGTCGAGCTGGTCGATCCACTCCGGCGGACGGTCGGCGGTGAAGATGACGAGCGGAATCTGCTGAAAAGAAGCTTCGGCCACGGCCGGCGCGTAGTTCAGGCCCGCCGTGCCGGACGTGCACACCAGCGCCACCGCGCGCCGCTGACTTTGCGCCAAGCCCAGCCCGATAAAGGCCGCCGCCCGCTCATCCGGCACCGTGCGCACCCGAATCTCCGGGTGGCGGGCAAAGGCAATCGTCAGAGGCGCACACCGCGAGCCCGGCGACAGCACCACATCCGTAATGCCGTGGCAAGCACAAATTTCCGCGATGTTATAAACTGCCTGCATTTTCAATTAACATTTAATAGTTGTTGTGCGGTAGGCGCGACTGGTTGAGGCTGATAGAGGACGAAAAAAAGGGATGAAAACGAAACTGTTAACTGATGAATGTTAATTGTTAAATGTCGCCAGCACGGCTCCGGCGGTCTGGAGTTTCAACTCGGTTTCCTCCCATTCGCGTTCCGGGTCGGAGTCGATGGTGAGGCCGGTGCCAGCGTACAGAATTGCTTCGGTGGGGCGGAGCTGCATGCAGCGCAAATTCACAAATAAGCGCGCCACACCCGCCTGCGGCAGATTAACCGGGCCCAGAAACCCGCTGTAATACGCCCGGTCGTAGCCTTCATACTGCTGCAAAAAGTCGAGGGCCGCCTGCCGGGGCATGCCGCCCACCGCCGACGTTGGATGGAGCAGCCGTAGCATATCGGTGCCCAATGAGGGGAAAGGCACCTGCCGCAGATGCACCGCAAAATCGGTACGCAGGTGCAAAAGCTCGCCCGCAACCACGGTGCGGGGGCCAATTTCGTCGTACTCGCGGAGGCGCAACTGCTTGAAGCAGCTCACGATGTAGCGGGCCACCAACGCCTGCTCCTCTATTTCCTTCTGCCGCCAAATGGCCTTTTGGGCCGTCAGGCCGGGCGTGAGCGGCTGAGTGCCGGCCAGCGCCATGGTCCGAAACGTGCCCTCCGGCGTAACCTCAGCCAATACCTCAGGCGTGGCGCCCAGCCAGGTGCCCGCGCCCGGCGCGCTCACCAGCGACACAAACGCCTGCGGGTACCTAGCTTGCAAATCCTCAAAAGCCTGCAGCGCATCAAAGCTAGGGGGCAAAAGTTGGCGCGTTGCCCGCGACGACACCACTTTCTGGACTTCGCCCTGCTCGATAGCCGCCACGCCACGCCGTACCAGGGCAGTATACTCTTCAAGGGAAGCCGTGGCAGGCGCGGGTTGCGGACTCTGGTGCCAACGCAACGAAGCGGTATCCGGGGAGGCTTGCAGAAACTGCCGCAGCTCAGACAGGCGAAAGTCGGCCGCGCCGGTTTTATTTACCCAAAATAGTGCTGGTTGTCCGCTGTCGAAGAATACATTAGCGGGCAGAAATAACGCCGGATTGTGGTCTGAATCGCGGAAGGGGAAAAAGGCGAAGCCCGACGGGGCGCTTGCTTCAAGGTTAGGAGGCAAACCAGTCAGCGCTTCTTCCCACGAAAAGCTTAAGCAAAGCTGCGCGTGTGCTGCGTTTGGAAGACGCCACAAGGCTACCGGTAAATCTGCCTGGAGGGCAAACGCCACCAGCTGCCGCAGCTGCTCCGTGGGCGCTAGCTGCTCACCGCCGGGGTACGGCACCAGCGTTGGCCGGGGGCGCTGACTCATGCCGTTTCGCCCGCTCTGGGAGGCAAATCAATGACGGCCATCGTGATGCGACTAACGCAAACCAACGCCTCCGTTTCCTCATGTGTAATGCGAATTTCCCATACCTGCGTAGTGCGACCCACATGCAGGGCTACCGCCCGGCCAACCACATATCCCGAGCGAACTCCTTTCAGATGATTGGCGTTGATTTCTAGCCCTACACAAGCTTTCTTGGTTCTGTCGACCTGCAGGGCGGCGCCTATGCTGCCTAAGGTTTCGGCCAGCGCCACAGAAGCGCCACCGTGCAACAGGCCCATGGGCTGGTGCGTACGGTGATCAACGGGCATGCGACCAACCAGCAGTTTATCACCGATTTCGGTCAGCTCCATGCCGAGGTGTTCGCCCATTGTATTGCGGCACCAAGCATTGAGCTGCGCGAGGGTAGGGGCGGGTGGTATCATAGAGGAAAATGAAAAAATCGGGGTCAGCGGCCTGAAAAACCAGTACTTTCGGACCCGTCACAACAAAGCTAGGGGTAAAGTGAGCGTCAAAAAAATATACCTCATTCGGCACGGGCAAACCGATTTTAACGTGCAGGGTATCGTGCAGGGCAGTGGCGTCGACTCTTCCCTGAACGCGGCCGGCCACGAACAGGCCAGCCGTTTCTTCGCTGCTTATAAACATCTGGCGTTCGATAAAGTCTATACCTCCACGTTGCAGCGCACCCAGCAGTCGGTGCAGGGCTTCTTGGATTTGGGCCTGCCGCACGAGGCGCATCCAGGCCTGAACGAAATTAGTTGGGGCCTGCGTGAGGGCACCCGCATCACACCTCAGGAAGATGCTGAATACCAGGGTGTACTGAACCAGTGGGCCAAGGGCGAAACGCACGCCCGCCTTATGGGCGGCGAAAGCCCCGACGAGGTAGCCGCCCGCCAGCGTACTTTTATCGACCTGATAATCAGCCGCCCCGAGGAAGAAACCATACTGGTATGCATGCACGGCCGGGCCATGCGGGTGCTGTTGTGCCAGCTGCTCAACTACAACTTAAGCTGCATGGATGCCTTTGAGCACCGCAACCTGTGTTTGTACCGGCTGCACTACACGGGCTCTATGTTCTCGGTGCGAAGTTTTTTAGATACGGCGCATTTAACGTAACACCCAAAGCGGTTTGCTGCGTTAACACAACTACCCTTTCTGGTACTGAAAGCTACTTTTGCTCTTTAGCCTACGCCCATCCTGCGTTTAGCATTTGCCAGCGCAGATTTTCAGGCTAATTTTGACCCTTCACAACCCAAGCCCAAAAAGCAGATGGCCGAAATCATAAAAATGCCCAAAATGAGCGACACGATGACCGAGGGGGTTATCGCGGCTTGGCTCAAAAAGGTAGGCGATAAAGTGAAGTCCGGGGATATCCTGGCCGAAGTGGAAACCGACAAAGCCACGATGGAGCTGGAAAACTATGAGGACGGCACCCTGCTCTACATTGGCCCCAAAGAAAAAGATTCTGTTCCCGTAGACGGGGTATTAGCTATTGTAGGCAAAGAGGGCGAAGATATCTCAGCCCTGCTGGCCGGCATAAGCGGAGGTAGCTCCGCCGCTGCACCTGCTCCCGAAGCGCCCAAGGCTGCAGCACCCGCGCCTGTTGCGGAAGCGCCCAAAGCGGCTCCTGCACCTACTCCAGCACCTGCTGCTCAGGCCGCCGCGCCGCAAGCTGCTGCGCCAGCCGCCGCTGGCAACGGTAAAAAAGCCACCGTTGTGCGCATGCCCAAAATGAGCGACACAATGACGGAAGGCGTTATTGCCGGCTGGCTCAAGAAAGTAGGCGATAAAGTGAAATCAGGTGATGTACTAGCCGAAGTGGAAACCGATAAGGCAACCATGGAGCTGGAAAATTACGAGGACGGTACCCTACTGTATATCGGCCCGAAGGATGGTGAATCGGTAGCTGTTGATGGCGTACTGGCCATCATCGGGGAAGAAGGCGCCGACATCGAAGCCCTACTGGGGGGCAAATCTGGTGGCGCTGCTGCGCCAGCCGCAGCACCTGCTGCCGCTCCCGCCGCTGAAGCTGCTGCACCGGCATCAGCAACTACTTCAGCTCCGGCCGAGGCTGCCGCTTCAAGTGGTGGCCGCGTGCTGGCCTCGCCGCTGGCCAAGCGCATCGCACAGGAAAAAGGCATCGATATCAATCAGGTAAAAGGCTCCGGCGACAACGGCCGCATTGTGCAGCGCGACGTGGAGAACTTCCAGCCCGGCGCTGCCACGGCTGCTCCAGCCGCGAAGCCAGCCGCCGCACCGCTTCCTGAATACATCGCGCCAGCTGAAGCGCCAAAAGCCGCACCCGCCGCACAGCCAAGCGCTCCTGCTGCCGCGCCAACCAGCGCTCAGCCCGAAGGTACTTACACTGATACCCCCGTTTCGCAGATGCGCCGCGTTATTGCGCGCCGCCTCGCGGAAAGCAAGTTCTCGGCGCCGCATTTCTATCTGACGATGGAAATCACCATGGACCGCGCCATGGAAGTTCGCACGCAGCTTAACGCGCTGTCGCCGGTGAAGCTGTCGTTCAACGACCTAGTAATCAAGGCCGCTGCTGTGGCGCTAAAGCAGCACCCAACCATCAACTCTTCGTGGCTGGGCGACAAGATTCGTCAGAACCATATGGTCAACATAGGTGTGGCTGTAGCTGTGGACGAAGGTCTGCTGGTGCCCGTGGTGCGCAATGCCGACGGCAAAGGGCTGTCTACGATAGCTACTGAGGTGAAGGAACTTGCCGGTAAAGCCAAGAGCAAGAAGTTGCAGCCAGCCGAGTGGGAGGGTAGCACCTTCACCATCTCGAACCTGGGCATGTTTGGCATCGACGAATTCACGGCCATTATCAATCCTCCAGATGCCTGCATTCTGGCTGTGGGGGCATTAAGCAGACTGCCGTGGTAAAAGACGGTCAACTGGCAGTAGGTAACATCATGAAAGTAACCCTGAGCTGCGACCACCGCGTAGTAGACGGTGCTTCCGGCGCCGCTTTCCTTCAAACGCTGAAAGCTCTGCTGGAAGACCCGATGCGCATGCTGATTTGATTTTTTAAGTGACAGTTAATGGTTGTCAGTTGTTAGATCGTTTCGATCTGGCAACTGACAATCGTTTTTACTGACTACCAGAAATTAACAAGGAATAATCAATGACTAAGATAAGATCAACCACCGTTCTCGGAGTGCGCCACAACGGGCAGATTGCCGTGGGCGCCGATGGACAAGCCACCATGGATAAGCACGTGGCTAAGAGCAATGTGCGTAAAATTCGTAAGCTGCATGACGGAAAAGTGGTGACTGGCTTTGCCGGCTCTACAGCCGACGCCTTTATGCTGCTCGACAAGTTTGAGGAGAAGCTGGGCAGCTACAACGGACAGCTGCGCCGCGCCGCCATTGAACTCGCCAAAGAGTGGCGCAAAGACCAATATTTGCGCAAGCTGGAAGCAATGATGGTGGTAGCTGATAAAGACGAGCTGCTTATCGTGGCTGGCACCGGCGACGTACTGGAGCCTGATTTCGACGTAGCTGCCATTGGCTCAGGTGCCATGTTTGCTCAGGCTGCCGCGCTGGCTCTGAAGAAGCACGCCCCCCACCTCACGGCCCGCCAAATGGTGGAAGATGCCCTGCACATTGCGGCTGATATCTGCATCTACACCAACCATAACCTTATGATTGAGGAGCCTAGCTAAACGGTCTCAAGATCATGACTGAAAACCTGATCTACTACAATTCCCGCTGGCATTATGCGCTGCTTACCATAGGTGGGCTGGCGTTTGTAGCAATGGGGGTTTGGTTAATTCTGACTGCGGGCAAGTGGGGAATAGGCTTAGTAAGCATTATCTTTTTCGGAGCTTGCGCCGCCGTTGGAACTTGGCAATTTTTTGATACTCGACCCCGGCTGCAAATCACAGATCAGGGTATCCTAGACCGCACCCTAGGTGTAGGCTTAATTCCTTGGGCCGATATAATGGGTGCTTACGTACGGTCTATTAACCAGAATAATTTTATATGCCTGCACCTGTACAATGAACAGGAGTATATAAGCCGCCTGTCGCCCCTGAAGCGTAAGTTAGCGAGCGCCAATGAAGCGCTTGGCTTCACATGTCTGTCAGTAAACTTGAGTGGCGTTAATCTTAACCCAGAGCAATTGCTAGAGTATATTCTGAAGCAGAGCGCTGTGGCGCAACTCAAGCCCCCTGACTTACCTCTTAACTAATCACAATAGCAGCCTAACTGAACTGCTATTGTGAGCAACCTAGTCTCAATTGTATGCTATTCAGAATATTCGATATAGCACACATTTTTTGAACGATTCGGAGTTGCTAATTGATTGTACACCACGACCCACCACTACTACATAGAACAACGATTCGATGAACGTAACGAACTTCCTCAAGCACCACTATCGCCACTTTAACGCCGCTGCTTTGATTGATGCCGCTGAAGGCTACAATAAGCACCTCGCGGAAGGTGGTAAAATGATGATTACGCTGGCTGGTGCCATGAGCACAGCCGAAATGGGCATTCAACTGGCCGAGCTTATTCGCCAGGACAAGGTGCAAATCATCAGCTGCACGGGTGCCAACCTGGAAGAGGATATCTTCAACCTGGTAGCCCACGACTTCTATGAGCGGGTGCCTAACTACCGCGACCTGACGGCGGCCGACGAGCAAGCCCTGCTGGAGCGCCACATGAACCGCGTAACTGATACTTGCATTCCGGAAGAGGAAGCTATGCGCCGCCTCGAACACTCAGTATTGAAGTTCTGGGAGCAGGCTGATAAGGCCGGCGAGCGGTACTTTCCTCACGAGTTCTTCTACCAAATCCTGAAGTCAGGCGAGCTGGAGCAGTACTACCAAATTGACCCCAAAGACTCCTGGATGCTGGCTGCTGCTGAGAAAAACCTGCCGATTATCTGCCCAGGTTGGGAAGATTCTACGTTGGGTAACATCTTCGCGGGCCACGTTATTTCGGGTGATATCCAGAACGTACACACCGTGCGTACCGGCATCGAGTACATGATTTATCTGGCTGAGTGGTATACCAAGCAAGCCACCGACGAGAGCAAAGTAGGCTTCTTCCAGATTGGTGGCGGTATTGCCGGTGACTTCCCAATCTGCGTGGTGCCGATGCTGCACCAAGATTTGGGCCGCACCAGTGTTCCATTATGGGGCTATTTCTGCCAGATTTCGGACTCTACTACTTCGTATGGTTCGTATTCCGGCGCTGTGCCCAACGAGAAAATTACCTGGGGCAAGCTGGGCCAGGACACGCCTAAGTTTATCATCGAGTCGGATGCCACGATTGTAGCGCCGCTGGTGTTTGCTATGGTGTTAGGGCAATAATTGCTTCTAAAGTCAACCATGAAAAGCCCCCCAGAAGTTTTCTGGGGGGCTTTCTCTTTGACCTTAAATCCAGATTACTTTTTGGTGACGCGCACATCTACCCGGCGGTTCTGGGCGCGGCCTGCAGGGGTGTCGTTCGTGGCGATGGGGTGCTCCTGACCGTAGCCTTCAGCGGTTACGCGGCCGGCGTCGATGCCATTATCCATCAGGGCTTTGCGGGCGGCGTTGGCACGGTCGGCGCTGAGAGTCAGGTTCATATCAGCCTTGCCTTTGTTATCGGTGTAGCCACCTAGCTTAATAGCTGCATTGGGAAAAGCCTTCAGAATAGCCGCTGTATTTTTCAGCTGCGCCTGCGATTCGGCTGTGAGTGCGGATTTGCCGGTGGTGAAGTACACGCGATCCAGGCTCATCCAGCCCTGGGTTTTATCATCGCTCACGGTTTGATTTGGGTCGTTCAGGAAATTAAACAGCCGGGCCTCAAACGAATTTCCCCCCACGTTCAGCACTGTGCCATCGGGTAGCTTAATATCAGTGTTGGCACCCGTATCGTAGATGTAGTTGCCGCTGGCCTCGTCGTAGCGACCGGTAGGGGCCGCAAGGGGAGCCGCGGCAACGGTGGTCGTATCAGCTACCATATCGGTGGTGGCTGGCGCGGCGGCTTCGGGCTCTCTATCACAGCCGCGCACGAAGAAGAACGCTGCGGCAAGAGCCAGAAGGCCTAACAATATCCATGGCCACCGATTCGGGGAATCGGTGTCGGTTTCCACGTCGCGGGCCGTGTTGCGGGCAGCGTCGCCGGTGCGGTGGGCAGCGGCCGAAACGGTATTGCCAAGGTTGTGGGTAGCAGAGCTGGCTGCGCTGCCCACGCTGGCCGCTGCCCCACCCAGACCCAAGCCGGCAAGCATGCTGCCTATGTTGCCAGGCAGGCTGCCCAGAGCACCCATAATACTGCTGCGCTGGCTGCTCAAATAATTACCAAAACCGGTGGAATCCAGGTTATTGTCGGCTGCGTGCTTGCCCAGCAGGCCAAGTATCACCGGTGTAGCCATGCCCATCAGGCTGCTGGTGGTGGAGTTGCGCACGCCTGCCTGCTGACTCATGCCATCTACGGCGGAAGTGTAATTGCTGCCAAATACGGAGCGCAGCATTTCGGCCCCCTTGTTTAGCAGGCCGCCATCGGAGGCGGGCGCGGTAGTACTTGAGCTACCCATTCCGCCCACCAGGGTACCCGGATTATTCAGAATACCACTGCTGTGCGTCTGACGGGATAAGTCGAATAACTCGGCATTGCCGCCGGGCTGTTGAGAGCGGGCAAATAAGCCACCTAATACCAAGGGCACAACACTGCGTAAGGCTTTGCCAACGCTACTCTCGTTTTCGCCCAGGGCAGTGCTGGTCTGGCGTACCGTGTCGCCGCTGAAGTAGCTCTGAACAAGCTCTAATAAGTTCTGGCTCATACGAATAGGGAGTTAAATGGGAGAATATAGTCCCATACGCATTCTTACAATTGAAGTCTAAAAAAATGGTTATATTTTAATTTAAAATATAATTTTTAATAGTTTATGTTAAAAGTTGAGACGACAATTGGTAGAAAGTGTAGAGTTGAGTTATAGCACGAAAAAAGCCCCCCAATCGGATGATTGGGGGCTTTTTTAATTATACAAATAGAAATCTAGAGCCGAAACAGCGGCCGCTCGGGGTTCCAGATACCCCACGGAATCATTAGTAGTACCAGCACCAGCGCCACAGTAAACCAGATAAACGCTTTTTTGTGCTTGGATACTGGATTAATAGCCTTCTTGGAGATGGAGCGACCCACCTGAGCAAAAATGACGGCCAAAACCATCGTGACAATGTGCTCCACTCCCCAGAAGCGCAGCTCGGGGTTTTTCATAGCGGCGCCCATGCTTTGGGTGGCAGCCTTCGCTACCGGGCTCAGGCCGAAATACAGAATCAGGCCTAGCAGTAGCTGTAGGTGCATGGAGCCCACAAAGGCCGCGGCCATACCATTATCAGCGCCGAGATAAGGGCGACGATTTTGCCAGCCCACGAAGGCCCGGTACACAGCAATCAGCCCAAAAATAATCACCAGCCAGCGCGACCAAGAGTGCAGCGCAAGTACGATATCATACATAGGAGAAAGGAAAAGTGAGGCGGTAAAGGTCGGCAGTGGGAACGAAAATGCCACGCTGGGGGCAAAATGTTGGCTATGGCCCTTTTTAGGCAGCGACTAAAAGGCAAAAAGCTAAAAAAGCAGAGGTGCTTTCTCATTTTTATGCCCTTCAAAGCTGAAGACTTTTTCCTGCACAAACTGCTCGCCTTCCTGCCGCAGAATAGTGATGTTGTTGATGTTTAGCCGCAGATTAAACGTTTGTTCATTAAGGTGTTGCAATACTGGGCCGAGTAGATCCGGTGAGGTATCGTGCAGGGCCAGGGAAATGTGCGGCATCCAGCAATCGGGGCCACTGAACTTGTCGGTGCGCAGGCAAAGCGGCGCGGTGGCATTCACGATGCGCATGTGCAGCTGATTGAGCGCATCGGAGCGAAGCACCGGAATATAGATAACCGGATTCGGGCCCGGAAACACCCCCAGGCCCGTAGTAAAGGCCGGAAATGGCTTGGTAGTGCGGGCTACATCGCGTAGTACAGCCTTGAGCAACGACAGCTTGCGCACCCCCGCCAGCTGGTAGGTGATGTGCGGATCGGCGGTAGCCTGCACGTCGTCGAGGCCAAATTCCGTTTCCAGCTCCTTTATGATGCGGTTGATGCGTGCCGCGTTGGGCGGACTGAGCAGGGTAGTAATTGCGAGCATAGCCCTCAAACTATAGAACTGGGTTTAGGGTTGGCCCTTTGCTGCACTTGTTGGGTAAAGTTTTCGCTTTGGCCCCGTGGTACACTCAAATTTTGCCAGTCAGCGCCCCGAAGCAGTTTGCCCAGTTGCACGAGTTGGCCCACGTGGTAGCTGTAGTGAGCTACCTGTCGCTCCAGAGCCGCAAGCGCGGTGTGCGCTTCACCCCGAATCGTAACTGTGCTCAGCAAGTCATCGGGCTGCAACGTGTTTAGTAAGTCAAACAGAATGCGCCAGGCCGCTTCCCATTGCTCCCGCAAAGCCGGCACATATGTCTCGGCGGGTGCATTGGGTTCCTCAAACTCTTGGTCGCGGCGACGGTCGGGCTTTTCGCCGTCGGTGGTCAGGAAGTCGGTGAAGCGGGAGCGGAGGTTGCCGACCATGTGCTGCACAATAACGGCCGCACTATTAGCACCCGGCGCAGGGTTATACAGCCATTCGGCGGGCTGAATCTGCGCCAACGCTCGATCAGCCAAGGTTTTATACTGAACAAAGGTGTGGCGCAGATTGGCCAATACAGCTTGGCCCAGTGCATCATTCGGCGGCAGTGACATAGCGCTAGCAACAAGGGTTTAACAAGTGCTAGATTACAAAAATGGCTGCCCAAATGCACGGGCAGCCTTTTTGTTTTTTGCTGGTAGCGCAACTATTCTTGCCCCCACAGCCCTCGGGTGCGCAAGCCCACCACCAACTATTCAGCCGCCAATAGTGTTACTTCAACACACGTTACACTCGTTTTATGCTGCCGGCTAAGCTCACCAAAGGCAACCTGCCCACAAAGATTTGCGCCACCTGCGGCCGTCCTTTTGAGTATCGTAAGAAGTGGCGCAACTGCTGGGACGAAGTAAAGTATTGCGGCGAGAAGTGCCAGCGTTCCAAGCTCAAAAACCAAGTGTAAAAAGCCCCCCAGCACTCTTATTTGTGCTTGTGACCGGGCTCATAAATCAGGCGCACGAAAGAGCTGAGCCGTTGCTCCTCCCGCCGCACCGGAATGCCCCCCACAATGCCTACAAGCAGATTGTCGGCTATACCTACGCGCATTTGGGGCCGGATGGTCATGTCAAAGTCGCCGTGCCGCCAGCCTTTATTGAACTCGACGCCCAGAAAGTTGCGGGTGCCTGGTATCATATAATGTAAGCTGGAGTTGAGCTGATATGACCACTCGACGTGGCCCGTGTCAAAGTGCTGGTCGGCAATGGGACCGGTATAAATAAGGGAGTGGTAATTATCGCCCCAGCGCTTGGCGCCTACAAAGAAGGGGCTGTACACGTTGCCCGTGATAAACTTGCGGTTAAGCTCCCGAAACTCATTCATGGTCAGCTCATTGATATAGCCAACTGCCATGGACGTCTTCAGCTTCTCTGACACGAAAAAGGAGTACTGAAACGCGGTTTTCAGCCCATTTAGCTGGTTGCGGGGCTGCCGCACATCCTCTCCGCGGGCGCCGGAGTAGAAAGTCAAGGGCACTTCTATTTCCAACCCCAGGCGGTTGAGAGGCGCCCACTCATATTCTACCAACAATTCGTAGCTGTCGTAGCGCAGGTTATCGGTCAGGCCCGCGCCTACATTCCACTCACGTTCCCCTTTTCTAGCGCCTAGGTCGCGAATAAGGTCAACGAACAGAGGCTCAGCGTGCAGCACCTTGTCTGGCTCCTGCGCATCTTCTATTTCTTGTACATAGAGGCTGTCGAGTGAGTTGTTGGTAAGTTCGGCGGGCTCAATTTGCTGGGCCAAAGCCGAAGCTGCTGTCAGGAAGAAAACCGACAAAAACAGAAACAGGAATTTCATAAGATAGTGAATTAGCGAAGCCGCCGGCGCACAAAAACGTTGCCGCTGACCTACCAGACCCCTATTTTTAACTGCCTTTTAATAAGTGCCTGCCACAACCGCTTCTACTTTCATGCAAGCTGACAGCGAAAGTGGCGTGCGCACAAGTGGCTAATGAGTTAAGATCGATACTATACCAGCAGCGTTAGCTGTTCCCATTCTTATTCCTTTGAAAAATAACCGCCGCGCCGTGGCGCTTTTGTTTACGGCCAACGCTATTTCCGGCTTCGCCCAAGGCATCACTATGCTGGCTGTCCCTTGGTTTTTTGCCCGCCAGAATGCTTCCAGCACCTTTAACCTATTGTATGGACTGGTCACGTTTGCCTCCTTATTTTGGGGAATGTATGCTGGTGCCCTAGTCGACCGGTTCGACCGCAAACGAGTATTTCTGGCGTCGAATGTGGTGGAAGGGGCGGTGCTACTGGGAGTGGCCAGCTATGGCTTTGCCACGGGTGGCGTGCCGCTGGGGGGCATTTTGCTGGCTTTCACCACCACCGTGTTTGGCTACGGCATTCATTACCCCAACCTCTACGCTTTTGCTCAGGAAATCAGTCTGCCCAAAGACTACCCGCGCATCACTTCCGCTATTGAAATAGTGGGACAAGCTACGTCGGTGGTGAGCGGCGCGCTGGCAGCGCTGTTGCTGGAAGGCTTGCCCGTGGGCCAGACGTATAACTTGTTTGGAGCACAGCTGCAATTGCCTTTCTCGCTGGAAGCCTGGCCTTTGCACCAGATATTTCTGCTCGATGGCATTACCTACGCCGTGGCCGTGGGGCTCATTGCGTTTATCCGCCACCAGCCTATCATTCAGACCCAAGTTGAGTTGGGCTCACTCTGGAAGCGCCTGCGCACGGGCGTCACCTATCTGCAGGAGCACCGCGCCGTGTGGGTGTTCGGGCTGTTCTCCTTCTCGGTGTTTGTGGGCTTGCTGGTGAGCCTGAATGCGCTGATGCCCTTGTATGTACATAACCATTTGAAGGCCGGGGCGGCGGTGTTTGGCGCGGCCGAAGTGGCTTACGCCGTCGGTGCTCTAAGTGCGGGCCTGTTTGTGCGACGGGTATTTCTGCGCCACCCCACGCTGCGCTCCGTCATCGTGCTGATGATGATTGCCGGGGTGAGCTTTGGGGTGGCCGCGGCTACGCGGTCGGTGGGGCTGTTTCTGGCGTTTTCGCTGGTTCTGGGCTTCACCAATGCCGGCACGCGCATTCTGCGGGTGAGCTACTTGTTTGTGCACGTGCCGAATGAGGTGATTGGGCGGGTAAACAGCATTTTTAACGTCGTAAACGTGCTGCTGCGTACGGGTTTTATTTTGCTGTTCTCGCTTCGCTTTTTCACGCTTGGCTCCAATATAGCTTGGGGCTATGCCTTGCTGGGGGGCTTTATTGTGGCCTCGGCGGCCGTGCTGCTGGTGCGCTACCGCGAGCTGAGCGCTACGCCGGTGCCCGCCTAGCTTTTGGCCCACGTGGGGGGCTTTTCTGGAGGTCAGCAGCAAAAGGCGCATAAAATTGTTAAGGCACCATTGGTCGCCCCATCCGACCTTTGTGTTTCCTTTTTGCCTGCCTTATGCCGCTTACCCAGGGTGCCCGCTACATGCTGCTCTCCACGCTTTTTTTTGCGCTCATGAATGTGTGTGTGAAGCTGCTGGCCCATTTGCCCGCCCTCGAGATTATTCTGTTTCGGTCGGTTATCTCCATTGTTATTAGCTACATAACGCTTCGGGTGCTAGATATCCGTCCTTGGGGTTCCAACCATTTCTTTCTCATTGCGCGGGGCGTTACTGGCGCGCTTTCCCTTATTCTCTACTTCTTTACTCTTCAGAATATGCCGTTGGCCACGGCTGTTACGCTGCAGTATTTGGCTCCCATATTCACTACAGTACTAGGCATTTTCATTGTAAAAGAGAAAGTGAAAGCGTGGCAGTGGGCATTTTTCTTGCTGTCCTTCACCGGGGTTTTAGTAGTTGAGGGGGTTGATACGCGCGTGAATCCGCTGTACTTTATGCTTGGTATTGCTTCGGCCGTTTTCTCGGGGTTTTCTTATAACTCTATTCGCCGTCTGAAGGGCCGGGAGCATCCCTTGGTTGTGGTGTTTTACTTCCCAATGGTGGCTTTGCCAATTGCCGCTATCTATTGCATGTTCCATTGGGTAAAACCGCATGGCCTCGACTGGCTGTGGGTAATCCTCGCAGGGATATTCGCACAAGGCGCCCAAGTGTGCATGACCAAAGCCTACCAAGCCGAAAAGCTCTCCAACGTAGCCAACCTAAACTATATAGGCATTCTGTATGCGCTGGGCTTAGGGTTTGTCTTTTTTGGCGAAGCGTTCCGTCCCGAGGTATACTTAGGTATTAGCCTGGTGCTACTGGGTGTAGTGCTGAATACCTGGTATGTGCGGCGCCATCGTGCCGTGCCGCAGGCTCCAGTAGCCCAACCCGTAGTCTAAAGCCTGCTGGGGGGCTTTTTTTTAGATATTCAACCTGAAAGCTCAGGTAAGTACGCCAACAAGTTTCAGCATTTCCAGGCCCGACACCCGCCATTTAGGCAGCGTGCCGGCCTTGCGGATTAAACCGCTCCACCCACTCTCCATACCGAGTGTTGTGGAAGCATTGTGCGGGTAGCTTGGTGGCCTCAGTTTCATACTCAACACTAGCTTTTCTACCAACGCTAAGGTCGAGCTATGAATAGCACAATTATCTGATATTATGGTTGTTGTAAAGTGTTAAACAACATTAAATATGGATGACTTTTTCCTGTATAAAGTGCAATCTCACTAGAAATAATATAGTAAAATAACGCAATAAATACTTATTTAAATGATATAAATACGGGTTGTTGGATTTTGTGAAATATAACTAGTACCTTAATTACGTATGGAGATAATCAATAATTTTCACCACTTAATACAAATAATTATGTCGCATATTTCTCACAAAAGCTCTGAGGCAGAAAATGCTCAGGGGGAAGTAATGGTGCCCTTGCAACGCCGGGCGTTTCTGCGCTACTCTGGGGCTGGTGTAGCCCTGAGCGGACTGGTATTAGCTGGCTGTACCGACGACCGTTTGAATGACATATTCAAGCAGGTTGACCGGAACAGTGGCATAGTGAACGTAGGCAGTGGTGATGTTGGTATTTTGAACTATGCATATGCGCTGGAGCAGCTTGAAGCCGCATTCTACGCTAAGGTGATGCAGGAGATGTTCTATCAGAATGCCACCCGCGCTGAAAGAATTATTCTGAAGGATCTGGCAGATCACGAAAAAATTCATGCTGAATTCCTGTACGCAGCAATTAAAGCGGCAGGAGCTATTCCTATCAAGAAGCTGACTCCTGATTTCTCATCCGTCAACTTTGCCAGTCGGGCTAGTGTGCTGGGTACCGCTAAAGCTTTTGAAGATTTGGGTGTAGCAGCCTATAACGGCGCTGGAAAGCTGATCAGCAATCCGGCGTATTTGACGATTGCCGGTAAAATTGTGTCGGTAGAAGCCCGCCACGCGGCCCTTATCCGCGACTTGTTGCAGAATGGCACCTTCGTAGGACCCGACGTGGTAGATCTAAACACAGGTTTGGAAAAATCGAAGTCGCCTGCCGAGGTAGCTGCCATTGCCAATACCTTCCTGGCTCAAGGCTCTAAAATTGACGTCAGCAGCCTGCCTAAGGACTAAGCTGCGTCTGCCATATCCATTCCTTCTATCGCCAAAAAATCTTACCCATGAATATTCTCAAAATCATTACTGAAATCGAGAAAGTAGATCCAGAAGTCTACGAGCGTCTCGACCAGCGCCGCCAGATGTTCAAGCATTTCGCTGGTTTCGGCAAAAAACTCGCTGTGGCTGCTGTGCCGCTGGCTATGGGCTCCATGTTCCAGAAGGCGTACGGCCAGTCTAGCGGACTCAGCGCTCAAATTCGGGAGGTTCTGAATTTTGCCCTGCGTCTGGAGTATCTGGAAACCTACTTCTATCAGTTGGGACTGGCTGCGCCCGGTTTGCTCACGGGCCAGAATCGCTCCGACATCAACCTGATTTATATTGATGAGCAGAATCACGTTAAGTTTCTGCGTTCTGTATTGGGCGCCGATGCTATTCCGGATCCTACTCCTAATGCTTTCGACTATACCGGGGCCAAAGGTGGTGCTCGTGCAGCGCTGCTCCCGAACGTATTCACCAACCTTGGTACTTTTTTAGCGCTGGCTCAATCGTTTGAGGACACTGGTGTACGCGCCTACAAAGGTGGTGCGCCCCTGCTGATCAGCAATAACACCGTACTGGAAGCTGCCCTGAATATTCACTCCGTAGAAGCCCGCCATGCTTCGCACCTGCGCACCATGCGCCGCGGCGGACCGCAGGGCGAGCCTCTCGACCCAAGCAGCACTCCCCAAAGCTGGCCATCGGGCAATGATAATGGCGGTCCGGCACCAGCCATTACAGCTGCCATTTATGGAGCCGGTAATCCAGCTAGTTTATACCCCAGCGAAGCCAACGTGATTCAGGGTGGCCTCAATGTGCAGAACATCAGTCAGGTGTCGCCATCAGAAGCTTCTGAGGCCTTTGACGAGCCCCTGGATATGGGAACTGTGCTTGCCATTGCCAATAACTTTATCAAGTAAGCGTAAATTCATTTCGCTTAATCTTTCAAAGGACAGCCCCGTGGGCTGTCCTTTTTTGTTTTAAAAATTACGGTTTCCAGTGCGTCCAGGCAGTATTCCGGTTGCCAGTAAAGCGCCTAAGCAACCTTATTGCCCTAGTTTCTATCTACCTTGACGAAGTTTGAACTATCCGCCCGATGCGCTCCTATCTACTTTTTGCTTTAGTCTTCTGCAAGGCTATCCTGTTCACTACAATTAGCGGGTATGCCGGTATCATTCGGGGCCGGGTGACGGATGCGCAGGGAACGGCGCTGGCCTATGCTAACGTAGCGGTGCGCACCACTGCCACCAGCACTGCCGCCAATGAGCAGGGTGATTATCAGCTAAAATTGCCCCCCGGTCGCTACGAACTGGTGTTTCAGTACGTGGGCTACAAACCACGCATCGAGGCGGTGAAAGTAGCCGGCGGCGACACGGTCACGGTGCTCAACGTGAGTCTGCAAACCGAAACCTACAACGTGGGCGAAGTGCTGGTGCGCTCCACCGACCGCGACCCAGCCTATGCCATGGTGCAGCACGCCATTCAGTGGCGGCGCTACCACCGCTCGGAAATAGCCGCGTTTTCGGCTCGTACGTACATCAAGGCCATCATCCGGCTTACGGATGTGCCGGGCAGGATTCTGGGCATTATCAAGACTGATCCTAGCCTGAAGCCGGGTGTAGTGTATTTGTCAGAATCAGTGTCGGAGCTGTCGTTTCGCCAGCCGGGCCAGATTCGGGAACGCATGATTTCCTCGCGGGTAAGCGGCAGCAGCAAAGGATTCAGCTTTAACCGGGCCTCGGGGCGCAGCTTCAATTTCTACGACAACCTCATTCAGTCGGGCTTTTCGGAGCGGGGCTTCGTGTCGCCCATTGCCCAGAATGCCATGCTGTTCTACCGCTACGAGCTGGTAGGCACCAGCACCCAGGACGGCCGACAAATCCACAAAATCCGCGTCACGCCGCGCCGCCGCAACGATCCGGCATTCACCGGCTTTATTTATCTGGTCGATGGCATCTGGCGCCTGCATAGCCTAGAGCTGAGCCTGAACCAGAACTCGGGTATCGAGTACGTGGAAAGCATTCGCATTGCCCAGCAGTTTGCGCCCGCGCCGGGACCGTCGGATGTGTGGGTGATGCAGTCGCAGAAGGTAAACCTGGTAGGGGAGGGCCTGGGGTTCAAAGGCAACGGCTCCTTCAACGCCATCCTGTCCAACTACCGTGTCACGTCCACTTACCCCAACCGTCCCGACGAAAAAGTAGTAGCCGCCGCGCCGGTTGCCCCCGAAGCAGCGCCCGCACCCGTGGGCCGCGAAACCGTAGCCGATGTTAAAAAGCAGCGCCCCGATCTGGGGGGCATTTCTCGCCAGGTGCGCAAGCAAACCAAGCTGGCCGACAAGCAACTGGAGCAACAAGCGCGCGAAGCGGGCATCGAGCCCCTGGCCAAAGGCGAAGTAATGCGCGTGGAGGAAGGCGCCAACGAGCGCGACTCCGCCTATTGGGCCCAGATCCGGCCCATTCCGCTCACCGACGAAGAAGCCCGCGACTACCAGGTGAAGGACAGCACGGAGGTTATTAAAAGGTCGCGGCCCTACCAGGATTCGCTGGACCGCAAGCGTAATGAGATAGAGCCGGCAGAAATACTCCTAACCGGCTATGAGTATTCTAACTCGTTTCGGCGGCGTACCGTGCGGCTGGAGCCCATCTTCAACACCTTGCAATACAGCACGGTAGAGGGAGTTATTGTGAATGCGCAAGCCACCTACACCCAGCGCTTCGAGGACCGCCGCAACTACTCCTTCACGCCCACGCTGCGCTATGGATTCGCGGCTAAGCTGTTCAGCCCCAGCTTGTCGGGCGGCTACACGTACAAGCCGCTGTCGTTTAGCCGCGTAGGTTTTATTGTGGGTCGCACCATCGAAAACTTCGACCCGGCCAGCCAGCTTACGCCTTTTATTAACACGCAGTACACGCTGCTGCGCAACACCAACTACGCCAAATACTACCAGCGCGACGGCGGCGAACTTAACTTCCGCACCGAGCTAGTCAACGGCCTGACGCTGCGTACTGCCCTCGGCTACGCCGACCGGCGCGAGCTGGAAAACGCCACTATAAAAACTATCGTGGACGTGCCCAGCCGCGCTTTCACGCCCAATGACCCGATAAACGAAGAATTGCCCAACGGCACCAGCTTCGGCCGAAACCAGTCGCTGACGGCTTATGCGGAGCTGCTCTGGCAGCCGGGGCAGCAGTACATCATCCGACCCACGGGCAAGTTTAACCTAGGCTCTAAGTACCCAACTTTTCGGCTGGGCTTGCGCCAGGGCTTCGGGGGCGTACTCGGCTCCGATGTGCGCTACTCACGTCTGGAGGGCGGCCTGCGCAAAACGCTGGAGCTGGGCCTCTTCGGCGAAAGCAACTTCGACGTGACCGTGGGGGGCTTTTTGGGCCGGCCCCAGCTTTCGTTTATGGACTACCGCCACTTTGCCGGCAACCAAACCATTTTCGCCGCCGACTTCAGCCAGTTCCAGCTCCTCGACTACTACAACTTCAGCACGCGCCGCAGCTACATTGAAGGCCACTACAATCATCATTTCAACGGCTTCTTCCTGAATAAGATACCGTTGCTGCGCCGCCTGAAGTGGCAGGAGGTAGCCTCGCTGAATTACCTGCGCACGCCCAATGTAGGCCATTACGTGGAGCTGGGCGCGGGCATCGAGCACATCTTCAAAATCTTCCGGGTAGATGTGTATACCGCTCTGCGCTCGGGGCAGAAGCTGGATACCGGTATTCGGATCGGGGCGGGTTTTTAGAGCCTTCATGTTAAAATAGCCAGTCATGCAGAGCGGCAGTGCGTGAGGTGGTCGTTGCAGTCCTATTTGTCATCCTGACCAAGGAAGGACCTTCTCACAGCAGCAAGAGTAGTTGCTCCACTGGTTGTTCATCGGTGAGAAGGTCCTTCCTTGGTCAGGATGACAGACGATTGTAGATAAATACCGTGTGTAATAACTGTAGCAACATCAGCACGCGAGATGCTTCGCTCCGCTCTGCATGACGTTCTGAAATTTGTAGCATGATCTATTCCCATTTTTCCTCTCGTGCTTAACTAGCTACACACGCCAACTCATCTTATCTTGACAAGAAAAAAGAGAAGATGAACCGAAGAGTATTTCTGCGTAATAGCAGCTTAGCTGGCGTCGCCCTTTCCACTCTCTCCCTCGACGCCTGCACTACCGATACTAAAACCGTCAAGACTGCCGCTGCCACCGCTGCTGATACCGACGACACCTTCGCCCTCAACGAAATCACGGTGACGGAGCTGCAGGAGAAAATGAAGGCGGGTCAGTATACCTCCCGCAGCATTACGGAGCTGTACCTGCGCCGCATTGCGGGCATGGACAAAAAAGGCCCCCAGCTGCGCTCCATCATTGAGCTAAACCCCGATGCGCTCAGCATTGCGGAAGAGATGGATAAAGAGCGCCGAGCCGGCAAAGTGCGCGGCCCCCTGCACGGTATTCCAGTGCTCATCAAGGACAATATCAACTCCGCCGACCAGATGCAAACCACCGCCGGCTCGTTGGCGCTGGCCGGCAACAAAGCCTCGCAGGACGCCTTTATTGTCAAGAAGCTGCGCGACGCTGGCGCAGTGCTGCTCGGCAAAACCAATCTGAGCGAGTGGGCCAACTTCCGCTCCACGCGCTCTACCAGCGGTTGGAGTAGTCGTGGGGGCAAACTAAGAACGCCTACATCCTCGACCGCACGCCCAGCGGGTCCAGTTCCGGCTCGGGCACGGCCGTGGCTGCCAACTTTTGCGCCATGGCCATCGGTACCGAAACGGATGGCTCTATTGTGTCGCCAGCTTCGTGCAATGGGCTGGTCGGCTTCAAACCGACGGTAGGCTTGGTGAGCCGCACCGGCATCATTCCCATCTCCGCCACCCAGGACACCGCCGGACCTATGACCCGCACCGTTCGCGACGCGGCCATCCTGCTCTCCGCCCTCGCCGGCCCCGATGATGCAGACCCGGTTACCCAAGGAAGTGCCGGAAAAACATCACCTGACTACACCAAATTCCTGTTTCCACAGGCGCTGGGGGGCAAAATTATCGGCGTGGAGAAGTCGCACCTGGAAGGTAACTCCGATGCTATTCCGCTGTTCAAAAAAGCCATTGAAGTGCTTAAATCACAGGGTGCTACCATTGTAGAAGTGGACGTGCTCAAACAGATCAATCCACTGGGCGAAGCTGAGTACGATGTGCTGCTCTATGAGTTCAAGGACGGCGTAAACAAGTATCTGGCTACGGCCAATGCCAAGGTGAAAACTCTGGCCGACGTTATTGCCTTCAACAAGCAAAACGAGCCGAAAGCCATGCCCTTTTTCAAGCAGGAAATTTTAGAAGCCTCCGAGAAGCTCGGCGACCTGAGCACTCCCAAATACCTGGAAGCCCGCCGCAAATCGTACGCCGGCGCCCGCCAGATTCTCAGCTCTACGCTGCGCAACAATAGGCTGGCCGCCATCATCGGCATCACCAACAGTCCGGCCCCCGCCATCGACCTGATCAACGGCGACTCCTGGCCCGGCCCCGGTTTCTCCTCACCCGCCGCTATGGCTGGCTATCCGCACATTACGGTGCCCATGGGCCAGGCGCACGGCCTGCCGGTGGGCTTGTCCTTCGTCGGGCCGGCGTACGGGGAGGCGGGGTTATTGAGCCTGGCCTATGCCTACGAGCAAGCCTCGAAGCAGCGCAAGGCACCGGAGTTTCGGGGCCTTTTGTGGGGTAGATTCACTGATAGACTAGGTCCTAGCAGATTAAGACTGGTGCAATTATAGCTTGACCTACTTGTATTCTTCTGTCGGTTTGCACAGGCATGTAAGTAGGTCAAGTCAATTAATGTGCGTGTTTTAATATGTGCTTTTTAACAAATTAATGAAGCTATGAAACGGTCATATAGGCTATTAATACTTTGTGTCTTTTTATTGTACGGCTGTACCAAGGCTGATCCTGAGCCAGAATTTACATTACCACCTATTTCAGCAGTTGGTGCCAATACACTTGGTTTTGAAGTGGATGGTCGCGTATGGGTGAATTATGGACAGCGCTGCTTTCTTTTATCGGGGTGTTTTGATAATAAAATACAAGTGGATTACGGAAGCTGTAATGGAGTGCGTTGCTTATATATATGGACTGGATATACTGTTAGGGGGACACGGGATGAAGGATTTAGCTTGCGCATTGATACGGTACGTGGGCCTGGTATATATACAGCTGGTACGCGACCTGTTAATTTGCCTCCCAGCACCATTATTTATACACCCAATGGCTTAACTTTTAGTGATGAGTTAAATTCCATTGAATACGTTAGTCTAACTCAAAATTCCACACGTATTGTCTTAACTAAATTGGATACTGTTAATCATATTATATCAGGCACTTTCGAGGGACGTTTGAGTAATAGCCTTAAACCCAATAACTATGTTACCATTACCAATGGGCGATTCAATGTCACTTATACTGACTAGACTATAAGTGACAAGGGCCTCAGATTACACTTTCTCCTTCACCAACAACTTGATACATCGTACCTTTGCAGCTTCATAGCAAAGTAGGATGATTTCCATTAACGACTTAGACTTCCATTTTGGCTCGCGTACGCTCTACGACAAGGCCAGTCTCCACATAAAGCCCAAAGACAAAATCGGCCTGATTGGGCTGAATGGTACGGGCAAATCCACGCTGCTGCGCATTCTGGTGGGCGAGTACAAGCCCGACGGTGGTAGCATTCAGATGGGTAAAGAAGTGTCGTTGGGCTTCCTGAATCAGGATTTGCTCAGCTACGATACCCACGAGAGCATCCTCAACGTGGCCATGCAGGCCTTTGAGGAAGCCCTGAACGTGCAGAAGAAGATTGACCAGATTCTGGTTGAGTTTGAGAATAACTACCACGACGACCTCGTGCAGAAGCTCGCCGATTTGCAGGAGCGCTTCGAGGCCCTCGGCGGCTACACCATGCAGGCAGAGGCCGAAGAGATTCTGGAAGGTCTGGGCTTCACGACGGAGGAGCTACAGCGTCCGCTCAAAACCTTCAGCGGCGGCTGGCGGATGCGGGTAATGCTGGCCAAAATTCTGCTCCAGAAACCCTCGCTGCTCCTGCTCGACGAGCCAACGAACCACTTGGACCTTCCCAGTATCAAGTGGATCGAGAACTACCTGGCCGACTACGAGGGCGCCGTTATTATCGTATCGCACGACCGCGAGTTCCTTGACCGCACCAGCAACACGACGGTGGAAGTGACGGGGGGCAAATTGGTGCAATACGCCGGTAACTACTCTTATTACTTAGAGGAAAAGGAAGAGCGTAACGCCATTCAGAAAGGCGCATTTGAGAACCAGCAGGCCCAAATCAGGCAGGCAGAGAAGTTTATTGAGCGCTTTAAAGCCAAAGCCTCCAAGGCCAAGCAGGCGCAAAGCCGCGTGAAGATGCTCGACAAGCTGGAACGCATCGACGACGTAGCCAACGACGCGGCCCGCGTGAACATCAAGTTCAACTTCACGGTGCAGCCCGGCCGCCACATTCTGCGCATGGAGCACGTGGGCAAGAAGTACGGCGACAAACTCATCTTCCGCGACACCAACCTGCACATCGAGCGCGGCGACAAAATCGCGCTCGTCGGGGCTAATGGTAAGGGCAAATCTACGCTGATGCGCCTGGTAGCGGGGCAGGAGGCGCCTTCTAACGGCAACCACCAGCTCGGCCACAACGTGATTATGTCGTTCTACGCCCAGCATCAGCTGGAAAGCCTGAACGTGAACAACGAGATTTTGCAAGAGATGAACGAGGCCGGCTCCAAGCGCAACGAGATGGAATTGCGCTCCGTGCTGGGTTCCTTCCTTTTCACCGGCGAGCAGGTATACAAGAAGATCAAGGTGCTATCGGGGGCGAAAAAAGCCGCGTGGCCCTGGCCAAAACGCTTATCTCGGAAGCCAACTTCCTCCTGCTTGACGAGCCGACCAACCACCTGGACATGCAGTCAGTGAACATCCTGATTCAGGCCCTGGAGCAGTACGAAGGCACCTACATCGTCATCAGCCACGACCGCTTCTTCGTGGAGAATGTGGCCAACAAGATCTGGTTTATCGAGGATTACCAGCTCAAGGAATACCCCGGCACCTACTCCGAGTTTGAGCAGTGGCAGGAAGACCGCGACAAAGCCGCCAAGAAAGCTGCCCTAATTGCCCCCGCGCCCTCCGCTAAAGCAACCTCCAACCAAAAGTCAGCACCTGCTAAAGCCGAGCCGGCCAAACCAACCAGCAACGGCAGCGCCAAAAGTAGCCGGGAACTACAGGAAGTAGAAAGCCGCATTACCACCCTTGAAAAGGAGCTGGCTCAGTACGAAGCCCAGCTCGCTGACCCCGACATTTACAGCAACGCCGCCCAACTAAAAGACGCCACGCTGAAATTTGAGCAAGTGCAGAAAGAACTGACCGCCCAAACTAAGCGCTGGGAAGAACTAGTGTGAGGAAATATAAAGTAGCCTCTTGGATATGCAAAAAGCCCCCAGAAATATTTCTGGGGGGCTTTTTCTTTCGGCTACACCGGATTGCAATTCAGAATTTTCGAAGAAGAAAAATTTAATGCTAATACTAATTGAGTCATAAATCCTCCATTATTTTAAATGCCACCAACTTCCCGTTTAATTGACAAAATACGTCTGATGTCAACGAATGTCAAGATGAATAGCAAACTATTGCTGAATGTCATTGTAAACCAAATTATTTGTATCTCTTTGCCTGTGAAGCCGTATCCAAATAGGGTTATTATTAAAACATAAAATCCAAATAGTGAAAAGGATTCTATCAATGTATTAATTGAAAGACCCAAGTATAATTTCTTGCAAAGTTTTGGGTTCGTGTGTCGTATTATATTGAACATCAGAAGAATGGCAAATGTAAAAAGGAAAGCACTTTCAACTCTAAATTCTTCTACGTGGTAATAGTCAACAACTAAGTTAATAATCGTGAGAGCTGACACCAGGATTGAAAGTATCTCGAACTTCCTCAAGTTTGAATATTTATAGTTCGTTTTTGATGTCAGCACATTACCGCTAACATTTGAATTTCGCAAGTAATGGCAAACCAAGGTTGATTTGATTTTTACTTAGTTCTCGATTGCCTCAATCCCAAGTTGCTTCAGTCGCTCCAAGTTCTGCTGCATGGCGTTGAGTTGCTCGGGGGAGTGCCTTGCCAAGCCGGCACCTCACCTGCGACCCAAAGCGGATGCCGAGAGCGGTAGGATCTTCTTGGTTTTATTGATATCAATCGAGATGAAGCGTGTTGTAGTCATTAATATGTATTTTTTCAACAGCTATATTTTTTGTTTTTGCATTCGCTTGGAAATCATCTATCAGTTCAAGTACATCATGGGCAACAGCCTTTGATTTTCCAAAATCAATAATCACTTTTGAATTTTCAGGTATTGCATTCAATGTTTTTAGAACATTCGCTTTATTGAAAAAAGATACTTCCTCAGCCAGTACAAGATGATGCACTTCGCGTCCGTCTTCCGTTGTTGCCACATCCTTCATGTGGTGGGAGTTACGATAGCTATGCCTAAGGGTATAGAAGAGGCCGAATAAAAGACCTATAGTGATACCTTTCAGCAGATCTGTAAGTAGGATAGCTACTACCGTAGCGGTAAACGGTACAAACTGCTCCCAACCGAATTTGTACATCTGTTTGAAGAGAGCCGGTTTGGCCAGTTTATAGCCTACCATTAATAAAATGGCGGCTAAACTTGCGAGCGGTATCATGTTCATTATTTCTGCAATTGTTATAGCAGAAATCAGGATGAATACCCCATGCAGTATGGCTGACATTTTTGTTTTCGCTCCGAAGTTAATATTGGCAGAGCTGCGCACGATCACTTGAGTAATCGGCAGTCCCCCAATTAAGCCAGATACCATATTTCCGAGCCCCTGGGCTTTTAATTCCCTGTTGGTTGGTGTAACCCTCTTATAAGGGTCAAGTTTATCGGTTGCCTCTGCGCAAAGCAGAGTTTCGAGGCTGGCCACAATAGCTAATACAATTGCTACTTTATAAACTTCCAGATTTGTTATCTGCGAAAAATCAGGAAAAGTAAACTGGCTAAAAAACTCATTTAAATTACCTGCCACAGGTAGTTGTACTAGTTGATCCTTTTCAAGGGAAAAATTAAGAGTTCCTGACTGGTACAAGTAATTCATTGCAATGCCTATAATAACCACTACTATAGGCCCTTGTATCAGTTGGAATATTTTATGTTTCTTGCTGAGCACCGAATCCCATAATATAAGTATCGCTAACGATATTGCCGAAATCAATACGGCGCCGGGTGTAACATGCTGCAAAGCGTTGGTCAGGGCAGAAAATGAGTTTTCTCCTCCCGTAGTAGACATAAATGCTAAATCGCCTTCTGCATCTTTGTCATACCCTAAGGCGTGGGGTATTTGCTTGATAATTATCAGCAATCCGATGCCTGTGAGCATGCCCTTAATAACAGAGGATGGAAAGTAGTAGGCTATAAAGCCGGCTCTGGCAAACCCCATTATTAGCTGAAAAACGCCGGAAATGACAACAGCTAATAAAAACGTGTTCCACGACCCTAGTGAAGCAATAGCGTTCAAAACTACAACCGCAAGCCCGGCAGCAGGGCCGCTAACACCGAGAGCTGAACCACTTGCCACCCCCACAACAATACCACCGACGATGCCGGCAATGATACCTGCAAATAAAGGTGCGCCGGAGGCAAGCGCAATGCCGAGACATAACGGAACGGCTACAAAGAAAACCACAATACTGGCGGGCAGGTCGCTCTTTAATTCTTTGAACATGCTTTTTGATTCCATTTTTTTGCTGTTTTTCGTTTTTTAATACTTCAACTAGTGTTACGTGTTGTCGGTCCGCAATAATTATTTCGTGCTCATAAAATTGATGATAACAGTGCATCAAATGATATACTGCGACCCCAATATTAATTGGATGTTTTAGCTATGTGAAGCGACAAATTAATTATCACCTTTCTACTCAATCCTCAATTGCCTCAATCCCAAGTTGCTTCAGTTGCTCCAGGTTCTCACGCATGGCGTCAAGCTGCTCGGGGGAGTGCCCCTGCCACTCCAGCACCTCACCCACGACCCGAAGCGGATGCCGAGAGCGGTAGGACTTGGTTGGATTGCCAGGAAACTTCTTGTCCGTCAAATTAGGGTCATCTTCAATCGGGCCGGTTGGCTCTACTATATAAATTCGGCCGCGTCCTTCGCCCACGGCAAGTTCCGCGCCCCAAATAGCCGCATCCAAGGTGGCGGTCAGGTAGACATAGGCTGCCTGCTTCCGCTTACCGTAGTTTGAATTAAAGCCGGCTTCGATCAGGTCTCCCGGCTTCAGATTGGCCTTCGTGCCATGATAAAACGGCTGTGAACTCAGGTTGTGGGTAGACTCCATCAGCTTCCTATTTAGTACACACTATCTTAATTCGTACTCTACTTCTTGGCCGTCTAAATTGGCAACTTTTATAAAGTTAATTTTTTCGAGAAGCTTAATTGCTCCCAGATTATGTTGACTTGTGCTCGCCCAAATACGCTTTAGTCCGATTGTATGTAGGCCAAATTGAATGGCTAATACCATGGCCGAAGTCATGTAGCCTTGTCCACGATAGTGAGGCAACAAAACACAGCCAAGCTCGCCCTCACCTTTATCAAACCCCCGATAGTAACCACAAGTCCCTACAATTTTATTAGTTGTTTTATGCGCAATACCCCAATGAATTGAATTGCCGTCAACATAATCCTTGTCGATTTTAGCTTGCATTTCTGTCGCCTCTTGCACCGTTATGGCCTGAACAGAGTCATAAAATGAAATCTCAACAAGGTCTTTAATATCCGCTGGCATAATTTCCCTTAGCGAAATATTATCGCCCGCAATAGTTGGAAAAACGGTGTATGGAGGGAGGTTCATTTCAATTAAGCGACCGATAGAACGAGGGTAGCGCGAACCGAAGGACAGCAGAGCCAATCTTCTGCTTCGCGTATCGTTGAACAATGACATCTGGGGGGCTTTTATTATCGTTATTTAGCTAAATTCTTTAACTAAGCAACGGCACGCGAAGCGGAAGCTTAATACTACATTCGCTTATGCGTCGATACCTCTCTCTTCTTATCCTTGCCACTGCTTGCGTGCCGCTGGGTACGCCTATCACCGACCCCAACGCCGCTCGCTCGCCCGGTCAGCAGCGGCCCCCGGAGTACTACGCCGACAAAACCCTGCGCTATCAGGACTTCATCTATAATCCCGATGTAAAGTCGGTGCAGTGCTACGTGGCCACGGGACAGCCCACGGAGGTGTTTCAGCCGCCCGTAGCGCCTTTGCAAGGGCAGGCTTTCACCCTAGAGTTTGACTTGCTGGGCAGTAAGTCGGAGCGGCTGACGGCCAAGCTCGTGCACTGCGATGTGGACTGGAAGCCCTCCGTGCTGACGGATATGCAGTTTTTGAACGAGATAAACGAGTTTCTCTTCACCGATTACCGTACCGGCGTAGGTACCAAAGTGCCTTACTACCATTACCGTTTGCGCGTGCCGCCGGTCAAAATTAGCGGCAATTACCTGCTGGTGGTGCAAAGCGCCGGCCGGGTTCCGCTGCTCACCCGGCGGCTAATGGTGTACCAGAACGACGTGGAAGTAGATCTGCGCCAGGGCATTCCGGTGGCAGGGGAGGAGCGCTACACCTTGCAGCAGGTAGACTTCGCCATTCGCTATGGGGCCATGAATCTGGTGAATCCGGCGCAGGAGGTAAAGGTGATTCTGCGGCAGAATTTTCGCTGGGATAACGCCAAAATCAACCTGCGGCCCACCTTCGTGCGCGATGCGGAGCGCCTGCTTCAGTACCAGTATTTCAACTTCGAAAATGCCTTCCCTGGCCTCAGTGAGTTTCGCTTTTTTGATACCCGCTCCTTGCGCGTGCTGGGCCAGGGCATGGCCAAACTGGACCCCGAAGCAAACCCGCGCGCCGTGCTGCTTACCCTGGAAGGAACCCGAAACGGCCAGGGCTACACGCAGTACGAGGACATCAACGGCCAGCGAGTGTTCGAAAACCGCGAGTTCGGCAACGGCGATTCCAACGCCGACTACGCCAACGTTACGTTCGAGCTAAAGGCAGAGCAACCCGCCGCGGGACCCGTTTATATCATTGGCGCCCTCACCGACTGGCAGTTCAAGGACGAGTTCAAGCTTACGTACGACGCTGAAAACCAGATTTACAGCACCACCGCTTTGTTGAAGCAAGGCTACTACAACTATTACTACGCCACCCAAACGCCCCAGGGCCCGAACAGCGTAGTATGGGAAGGCAGCCACCAGGAAACCGAAAACCAGTATGATCTGCTGGTTTACTACCGCCCGCCCGGCACCCGCGCCGATTTGCTAATCGGCTACCAGACGATAACCGCAAACGGCCGGCGACCCTAAGCAAGGCACTTGAGTTGTCAGAGTAGCGGCAAAAAAGCCCCCAGCGCTCCAGCATATGCTTTCCAATCGTCAGGAGAACATACGGCGGCGCTGGGGGCTTTTTTGCTGTCGATAAGCTCGATTCAGATGATGCTGCGCTTGTCTGAGTATGAAATACGCGTGCATTCCGGCGGCCCTAATATCTATAATTAGAAGATACATAGGAATATATAGCTGCTATAGTGTATTCCTGAGGGTGAACAGTGCAACCATTCAGCTACGTTGTCGTTGCAGGAACACTTCCCAGTGCCCTGCTTCTTCCACGCCTCCAGACTAGCGCTGGGGGGCTTTTTGCCACCCACTCCTATGAAAAGACCCTTTCTCTTCGCCTGCAACGCAGCGTTTCTGTTGCTGCTGGCGGCCTGCACGACGAACCCCGTCACGGGCAAAAAGCAAGTCAGCCTGATGTCGGAAAGCCAGGAAGTAGCACTGGGCCAACAGTCCGACCCCCAGGTGCTTGCTCAGTTTGGCTTGGTCGAAAATCCTGCTTTGCAACGCTTTATTCAGGATAAAGGTCAGAAGATGGCCGCAGTCTCGCACCGCCCTGAACTGAAATACGAGTTTAAAGTAGTCGATTCGCCAGTCATTAATGCTTTCGCCGTACCCGGCGGCTACGTGTACTTTACGCGGGGCATCATGGCTCATTTTAATAATGAGGCGCAGTTTGCCGGCGTATTGGGCCACGAAATCGGCCACATCACAGCCCGCCACTCGGCTCAGCAGCAAACCAAAGCCACCTTCGGACAATTGCTGCTTATCGGCGGCATGATTGCCTCGCCCCAGCTGGCCCAGTATGGCGAGCAGGCTATGCAGGGCTTGCAGGTGCTATTCCTCAAATTCGGCCGCGACGACGAGCGCGAATCCGACCGCCTGGGCGTGGAGTATTCCACCAAAATCGGCTATGATGCCAAGGAGATGGCCGATTTCTTCCTCACGCTTCAGCGTGAACAAGAGAAAGCTAGTGCTGGCGCCGAGCCCATTCCCAGTTTCCTCTCTTCCCACCCCAACCCCGAAGACCGCTACAATACGGTAAAGCAGCTCGCCGCCGAAACGCAGCAGCAGGTTGGGGCGACCAACCTGGCAGTAGGCCGCGATTCGTATCTGCGTATGATTGAGGGGCTTGTGTATGGCGATGATCCCAAGCAAGGCTTCGTGGAGAATAGTACCTTTTATCATCCTGAGCTGAAATTTCAATTCTCGGTTCCGACTGGCTGGAAGCACCAAAACTCCCCCAGCAGTTTCAGATGGCCGCCCCTGATGGCAAAGCCATGATGTTGCTGACTCTGGCCCCGGCGAGTCATTGGAGGCAGCGGCCCAGCAGATGGTGCAGCAGTTTAAGTTGCAGCCCGTCGAGTCGAAGCAGGTGACGGTGAACAGCTTCCCGGCCATTGCTATCGTGGCAGATCAGGTGGCCGACCAACAGCAGCAACAGCCTCAGCAACAGCAACAACAGGCGCCGGCCGTGCGCACGCTGATCTACCTTATTCAGGATGGCAAAACCATCTATGCGATGATCGGAGCCAGCAGCGGCCCGGATTTTGCCACGTACTTCCCGACGTTTAGCAGCTCGATGCAAAACTTCCGCCGACTCACCGACGCCGACAAGCTTAACCGCCAGCCTGAACGCATCCGGATAAAATCGGTAACCAGTGCCACTACCTTGTCACAGGCCATGACCCGCTTCCAGGTACCCAATGACCGCCTCGAAGAAATGGCTATTCTGAATGGCATGCAGCTCACCGACCGCCTGACGGCCGGCACGCTGATTAAGGTGGTAGCAAAATAAAATCCAGCAGCCCTGCCGTTTAGAGCGAGGACAACCTGCTGGTTTTATGAGTCTTACCTTCGCCCGGCGGCCACCTCACTCACACCTCATTCCTATGCAATCCACCCAATTTCGTCGTTTGAGTGCCGCAGCTTTGCTGACAGCACTTCTGCCCCTGTCCAGTGCTGTCAGCCTGAACTCAGACCCTACTAAAGCCGCTGCCCCCGTGCAAGGCGCGCAGCCCGATCCACAGATTGTGGCGCAGTTTGGTCTGCTTGATAATGCCAAGCTACAGAGCTACATCGATAGCAAAGGCATGGAGATGGGCCGAATCTCCGACCGGCCCGCCGATGTCAAAGGCTTTACCGTCGTCGATTCGCCGGTTATTAATGCTTTCGCCACACCCGATGGCCATGTGTATTTCACGCGGGGCATCATGGCTCATTTTAATAATGAGGCGCAGTTTGCCGGCGTATTGGGCCACGAAATCGGCCACATTACGGCCCGCCACGGCCAGAAGCAGCAAACGCGCTCCACTGTAGCCACGGGGGCCATTTTGCTGGGCTCTATCTTTTCCAAACGCATTGCCTCTATTGCGCAGCCAGCCTCGCAGGTAGTTGGGCTGGGCCTGCTCAAATACGGCCGCGACGACGAAAACGAATCGGACCAGTTGGGCGTGAAATATTCCAGCAAAATCGGCTACGACCCGGCCTCTATGGCCGACTTCTTCCTGACTTTGCAGCGCACCGAGCAAAGTAACGGCGCGTCTCCTATTCCTACCTTTCTCTCGTCGCACCCCAACTCCGCCGACCGCTACCAGAACGTAAAGAAGCTGGCCCAGCAGGCCGAGCAGCAAGCTGGTCGTCAGCTGGCCGTTAACCGCGAGCAGTATCTGCGCCTGATTGAAGGCTTGCCCTACGGCGAGGACCCGCGCCAGGGCTATGTAGAAGCCGGCACCTTTTACCACCCCGATCTGAAGTTCCGCTTTCCTATTCCGTCGGGCTGGAAGTCGCAGAATTCGCCTTCCCAGTTTCAGATGGCCGAGCCTAATGGCAAAGCCATCCTGGTGCTTTTACCTGCTCCCGGCAACTCTCTGGACGCTGCCGCTGAAGCATTAGTGAAGCAGCTGAGCTTGCAGTCGGCTCAGGCGCAACGCACTACCATCAACAGCTTCCCCGCCATTGCCATCCAGGCCGACCAGGTACAGCAGGCCCAAAATGGTCAGCAGGGGGTAAGCGCCCGCACGCTTTCCTACCTCATCCAGGATGGCCAGACCATCTACGCCCTGGTAGGCCTTACGTCGCCCAACGATTTCAACACATATGCCCCCAGTTTCAGCGCAGCGCCCAAGGTTTCGCCCGCCTTACGGACGCCAGCAAGCTAAACCGCCAGTCGGAGAAAATCCGCATTAAAACGGCCGCCAAAGCTACTACGCTGGCCCAGGCGCTGGCCGCTAACGGTATTCCCGCCGCCCGCCGCGAAGAGCTAGCTGTGCTGAATGGTATGAAGCTCACAGATCCGCTAAGCGCGGGGAGCTTATATAAGGTGGTTGGGAAATAGTCCAGACTGAGATTAATGAAACAAGAGAGAATATCACATTAGTGCATATTCTCTCTTGTTTCATCTTCGCTGTAATTTGGCAAAATGAATTTCTTTACTCTTACTATTCGATAATATTTATTGTGAAACTTGTCAATATTTAGTATTCCTGCTAAACGTACAGTATCCACACGTTTTACTATATCATTTTCTTCTTTAAAATATTTACTCTCTTCAAGCGTCAGTTGAACCGCTGTTATATATCGAAGCGGCGCATTAGTGGTCTTATTAAAGATATAAAAAGAATCAATAGTTGAAATCCAGGATACATCAAGAATGTCAAATTCATAAATGCTAGGATTGACACGTCTTGCTATAGGGAATTTGATATTATTAAGATTTTTCCATAGATTGATAGTGTCATTAATATTGCACGGAATAAAATAATCAAAGCTGCCATGATTTCGAGCACTGTCTAATACCAATATGCCGTTCTCATGAATATATTTCTTACGCTGGCTGCAACTCGAAACCCAGATAATCAGGGACAAAAGAAAAATAAGGAGCTTCATATTGGGCTTTGTTTGAATAACAACTTAAACGCCCCGACCAAATACTGGCCGGGGCGTTTAAGTTACTGATTGCCGCTAAAGAAACTGCAGTTTTTTCGTCCGTCATGCAGAGCGCAGCGAAGCATCTCGCGTGCTGATGTATAATTACTAATCTCACTACCGCGAGCGAGATGCTTCGCTCCGCTCTGCATGACGTGCCGGGGGATTAAGCCTTCTTCACAAATTCAGTTTTTAGCACCATGGTGCTGCCACCGGCGCGGCCTTCGATTTCCTTATCGCTGTTGGTGAGACGGATATTCTTCACCATCGTGCCGCGCTTCAGCGTGAGCGACGAGCCTTTTACCTTCAAGTCTTTGATGAGCGTAACGGAGTCGCCTTCGTTGAGCAGCGTGCCGTTGCTGTCTTTTACTTCCATGTGGCTAGCTGAAAAGCGACGGAGTTAGACGTTGAAGCGGAAGTGCATGATGTCGCCATCCTGCACCACGTACTCTTTGCCTTCCACGGCCATTTTGCCGGCTTCCTTGATCTTGGCTTCCGTTTTATAGTTCTGATAATCAGGCAGCTTGATTACCTCAGCGCGGATAAAGCCTTTTTCGAAGTCGGAGTGGATGACGCCGGCGGCCTGGGGGGCTTTATCGCCGCGGTGAATGGTCCACGCGCGCACTTCTTTTACGCCGGCCGTGAAGTAGGTAATCAGGTTGAGCAGCTCATAGCTGGCACGAATCAGGCGGCTCAGGCCCGACTCCTTCAGACCGTACTCACCCAGGAACATCTCCTTTTCCTCAGGGTCTTCCATCTCAGCAATCTGCGACTCAATAGCGGCCGAAATTGGCACTACTTCGGCATTTTCGCTTTTCACGTACTCGCGTAGCGCTTCCAGGTGGTTATTGGTGGAGCGGATGGTGGCTTCGTCTACGTTGGCCACGTAGATAACGGGCTTAATAGTAAGCAATTGCAGGTCTTCTACGGCTTCCAGCTCATCGGCATCAACTTGGAGTGAACGGGCATTCTGACCAGCTTCCAAGTGGGCTTTGAAGCGTTGCAGAGCCGCTACTTCCTTCTTGGCCTTCGCATCGCCGGCCTTCGCCGAGCGCTCTGACTTAATCAGCTTCTTATCAATGCCTTCTAAGTCTTTGAGCTGCAACTCGGTGTCGATAACTTCCTTGTCAAATACAGGGTCAACGGAGCCGGCTACGTGAACGATGTTGGGGTCATCGAAGCAGCGTACCACGTGAATGATAGCGTCAACCTCGCGGATGTTGGCCAGGAATTTATTACCCAAACCTTCGCCTTTGCTGGCACCTTTTACGAGGCCGGCAATATCTACGAACTCAATAACCGTAGGCAGCACGCGCTCGGGGTTTACCAGCGCTTCGAGTATCTGGAGGCGCTCATCGGGCACGGTGATGATGCCCACATTGGGCTCGATGGTGCAAAAAGGATAGTTGGCCGATTCGGCCTTGGCATTCGAGAGGGCGTTGAATAGCGTGGACTTACCCACGTTCGGCAAACCGACGATTCCGCAGCGGAGACCCATTCTTTTGAAGTTTTGAGGGATGAATAGTAAGGGATGAACTAGCCCTGGGGGGCAAATTCGAGGGGCAAAGGTACGGGTTGTTCACCGGGAAAGCACGGTGGGCCAACGATATGCCTATGACGCCGCTTGCTAACAACAAAACGGCGCGCTTTGGCCGAAGCCAAAGCGCGCCGCGCGATAAATCGGAGTAAAAGCTTGTTTCGCTAGGCTTGCTTAGTAAGTCGTGTCGGTGGTGTTGCCGTTGTAGGGCTCGTCGTTGTAGGCGGGGCGGGGGCGGTCTAGCTCGGCCACTTCTTCCTCTGTCAACAACTCTTCACGTACATAATCCACGGCGTCCTGCAGGGCATCTACGAACTTGGCAAAGTCTTCCTTGTAGAGGAAAATCTTGTGCTTCTCGTAGGAGAAGGTGTCGTCGTCGCGGAGCTTACGCTTACTCTCGGTGATGGTGAGGTAATAGTCTTGGCCGCGCGTGGCTTTCACGTCGAAGAAGTACGTGCGTTTACCGGCTTTAATGCGCTGCGAATAAATTTCTTCCTGATCGTGACGGTCTTCCACGGTTCCTACGGTAAAGTTTTCTTGTTAAATAGTTGAATGGCCGACCAAAGTACTCTTCTCGAATGGGATATAAAAATTTTAATCTCAGGTTTTTGAATAGAAAAGCCCCCAGAATAGGAGTAGCTCGGCTGCGCGTATTAGCGGCAGTTACTATCATCAGGGGCAATTTGCTACGTATCTTTACTCTTGTACTTATAATTTGTGCGAGAATTAACCACCTATAAAGGAATGTCATGCTTCGCTATTGCTCTGCATGCCTGCCTGTTTCTTTAGGCTGTTTCTCAGCGTATCATATCCCTGTTTTATATGGCCCAACCGCTTGATTTAGCTGCCGTTAGTTCGTTTGAGAACCTGGAGTTTCTGGCCCGTCAGCTGGTCGAGGGCTTTATTACAGGCTTACACCAGTCGCCGTATCACGGGTTTTCGGTGGAGTTTTCGGAGCACCGCCTCTACAACCCCGGCGAAAGTACCCGCCACCTCGACTGGAAAGTGTTTGCCCGCACCGATAAGCTGTTTGTAAAACGCTACGAGGAGGAAACCAACCTGCGCTGCCACCTACTGCTCGACGTGAGCCCGAGTATGTACTATCCGGCGCCGGGCAACGACAAACTGCGCTTCTCCATCCTCTGCGCCGCTGCCCTTATCACCTTGCTCCAAAAGCAGCGCGACGCTGTAGGTCTGGTAACTTTTGCCGACCAAGTAGAGCTGCAAACGCCGGTTCGTTCCACCAGCACCCACCGCCATACATTGCTGCTCACACTGCAACAACTGCTGGAAAGGCCCCCACGCGCCGCGTTACCGATGTAGCGCATGTTATCCATCAGATTGCCCAGCAAATTCCCAAGCGCTCGTTGGTGGTGCTCTTTAGTGATATGCTGGGTCGGGCTCCTGAGGAGCAAACTACCATGTTGGCGGCTTTGCAACATCTGCGTCACCAGCATCACGAGGTGTTACTGTTTCACATCATGGACCGCGCCACAGAGTCGGAGTTTGCTTTTGCCGACCGCCCGTATCTGTTTGAGGACATAGAAACCGGGGAGCAAATCAAGCTTCAGCCCAACCAAGTACGCGACCAATACCGCGCCGCCATGCAGCGCTACGAGCAGGAACTAGCTTTGCGCTGTGGGCAGTATAAGATTGATTTCGTGCCGGTAGATATCCGGGAGCCGTTTGATAAGGCGCTCTATGCGTATCTGGTGAAGCGGGGAAAAGTGCGGTAAAAAGCCCCCACCAGGCAGAATACGGCTACTCTTCTGGTTTTGGGGTAGTTGGCAACGACTGCCATAGGTACTTACAGGCCAGCGTTCGGTAAGGGCGCCAGTCTTCCGCTATTTGCGTGATGCGGCGCAGCAGCGGCCGGCCGGTTTCTTCCAGCTGATACATGCGGCGCATGGCGTTTTGCACGCCCAGGTCACCCTCAGGAAACACGTCAGGCTGGTCCAGAGCGAACATCTGAATCATCTGCGCCGTCCAGCGTCCTACCCCTCGAATGACCGTAAGATGATTCGTGAGTTCTTCCTCATTCAAGCCTGCAATGAAGGTGTATTCGAGCTTGTCTTGCAGAGAGAATTCGGCGATGGCACGGAGGTAGCCTGCTTTTTGTCGCGACAGGCCAGCAGCGCGCAACTCATCATCGCTCATCAGCACCAGCATACTGGGCTCGGGGTAACCATCGGGCATAAACAAGGCTTCTACCTTTTTCCAAACGGCGGCAGCAGCCTTGGTCGAAATTTGCTGACTGACGATGGCTTTGAGCAGGGCCAGATAGATATCCTCGTGGGGGCGGGGCTGAACGGGGCGGCAGCTATCAATAACGGCGGCCAGGGCAGGGTCGCGGCGCAGGTGCGCTAAGGCTTCTTCTTGGGAAAAGTCAGTAAGCATAGGAGCAAAAGCTGGCTTAACGAAAACTGATATCAGTGCGGTGCGTGTCTACGGCAATATATTCGAGAACCTCGCCGTCAGCAGTCAGCTTTACGCCGGTCAGGCAGTTACCCATATAGGCGCCCGTATCGAGGTATAGGGCCTGATGCGCCGCATCGAAAGCCGGCCGACAATCCTGAGTAGGCGTGTGGCCAACTATCTGCAAGCGGCCAATATTACGCAAGGGCCCCCGACGCCACAGCACGCCATCTTGGTCATCCTCATCCAGCGGGTTGGGCGTATTGGCCAGGCCCGCGTGACTCACAAACACGGCTTCGTTTTCCCAGTACAAGGGCCGCTGAGCTAGCCAGATAAGGTGGGGCAACTGCAAATGAGGCTGTACATTATACTGCTCCATGGTTTCGCGCCCGCCCCACTCCAGCCAGTTCGGATACGGGCCTTGGGGCCATAATACTTCAGCATACCAGCTTCGTGGTTGCCTTTCAAAAATACAGTCTGCTTAGGGTGCTTCAGGTTGAGAGAAATGGCGGCGGCTACCGTTTCGGGCGAGAAGTTACCCCGATCTACGAGGTCGCCCACCTGAATGAGCATTTCCCGGGCTGGGTTCCAGTGCTGCAACAGCTCCAGAAAGGTGAAATAACAGCCATGCACATCACCAACTATAAACAGGTTCATACGAAAGCAATCAAGCTAAAAGCCGGAGGACAAAAACAGACCTCCGTGGTGGCCGCCCACATACGCGCTGACGAACCACAGGGGAGCTTTGCGGAATGGTTGAGCAAAAGTAGCACAAACCCTAGTTGTTGTCTTCTTCTTTTGCCGGCACTTCCGAGATACTTAAGCCCAGGCGTTTTACCAATGGCCCGATGGTGAGGCCCTGCACGATGATAGAAAAAATAACCACCACATAAGTGATACCCACAATAAGGTCGCGGGCGGGCTAGGAGGCAATGAAAGCGCCAAGGCTACAGAAATGCCCCCCGCAACCCGCCCCAGGTCAGTATCTTGACGGAATGCTGGGTGAAGCTGCGGCGGAGGCGCAGAACGCTTAGGGGCAGAGATACGGCCACGAAACGGGCCAGCAATACCACCACAATAGCTACCGCGCCCACTAGCAAATCAGTGGTGCCGATATCCACAACCAATATCTCAAGGCCAATGAGCACAAAAAGCACGGCGTTGAGAATCTCATCAATGATTTCCCAGAATTTATCCACGTACTCGCGGGTCATATCCGACATGCCCAGCGAGCGGCCTTGCTGCCCAATAATAAGACCCGCCACCACAATAGCCAGCGGCCCGGAAGTGTGCAGTGCCGCTGCTAAGGCCGTGCCGCCTGTTACCAGCGCCAGGGTAATCAGCACCTCGACTTTGTAGTTGTCGATGGATCGGAGCAGGTGGTAGCCGCCATAGCCGAGTAGTGCGCCCAGCAAAATGCCCCCCACAGCCTCCTGCAGAAACAAAAGGGCTACGCCGCTCGGCCCTAGCTCTTCCCAACCCACCTGAGCAATCTGAAATAAGCTTACAAAAACAACCACGGCAACACCGTCGTTGAATAAGGACTCGCCCACGACCTTAACTTCCAGACTCTTGGGAATACGGGCCTGCTTCAGGATACCGAGCACTGCGATGGGGTCGGTGGGGGCAATGAGGGCGCCAAATAGTAGGCAGTAAATAAAATTGATGGTCAGCCCGAACAGCGGCAGCAGCAGGTACATAGTGCCGCCTACCAGTAGGGCGGAGATGAGCATGCCCACAGTAGCTAGGGCAAATATCGGTACCCGCTCCTCGCCCAAACTCTGTGCGTCCACGTGAATGGCACCCGCAAAAAGCAGAAAGCTGAGCATCACCTGCATGAGTATGGTGTTGAAATCGACGCTGCGAACCAACTCCACTATGGTAAGCACGCTGCTCACTCCCAGGCGCCCCAGCACAACAACCAGCAACGACGAAACCAGGGCCAATATCATCAGGCCGATGGTTGATGGCAGCCGCAAAAACCGGTGATTGAGGTAGGCAAAAGAGGCGGCCACCACCATTAAAACGGCGAATACATTATAGAGCTTCATGCGCAGCGATAAACGAAAATAGATGGCGGGCACCCGGCCCGAACGTGCCTAAGGTCGCCTATTTTTTAGTTATCGTTGGTAAGAGCCGTAAATTTGCCCCCCATCCGTACTATTCTTTTGCCTGCGCCTTACCACTGCCCCTAATGTCTATATCGTTTCGAATAATTATCAGTCCCATCCGCGAGTTATCAGATAGTGGAAAGCTCTCGGGCCTGCTTCTGCTGCTAGCTACGATATTTTCGCTGGCAATCAGTAATTCGGCCTGGGGTGAAAGCTATCTGCGCCTGTGGGAAATGCATGTAGGTGTTGCTCCGCTTGAGAAAACCGTGTCCCATTGGATAAATGATGGGTTAATGGTCATCTTTTTCTTTTTGGTAGGGCTGGAGATCAAGCGCGAAGTACTCTACGGTGAGCTAACTAACCTGCGGGCGGCACTATTGCCAGTAGTGGCGGCTGTGGGTGGAGTCACGGCGCCGGCCCTGATTTACTTGCTATTTACAGCGGGCACCGACCTGACGCACGGATGGGCTGTGCCCACCGCTACCGACATTGCTTTTTCGCTAGGTATTCTGTCGTTGCTCGGAGATAGAGTGCCATTCAGCCTGCGTATTTTCCTGACGGCGCTGGCTATTATCGATGATTTAATGGCGGTCGTGATTATCGCCATCTTCTACACTGCCGATCTGAACATAACCTATTTGCTCGGTAGTGCGGGCTTGTTGGCAGTTTTGATCACACTCAACCGGCTGAGAATAGGGTGGCTGCCGCTGTACTTTTTACTTGGTCTGGGTTTGTGGTACTGCGTGCTAAAATCGGGGGTACACGCTACCATAGCGGGAGTATTACTGGCGCTCACTATCCCCACCGACGCTATCGAGCGAGTAGAGCATGCCCTGCAAAAGCCTGTCAGCTATATCATTCTGCCCTTATTTGCCTTGGCTAATACGGCCATCATCCTCTCTGTTGATACGCTGCGGGAGTTAAGCACACCGCTGAGCTTAGGTATTGTATTGGGGCTGCTACTGGGCAAGCCCATCGGGATTTTTGGCGCCTGCTGGCTGATGATTAAAGCCGGAATGGCTTCGTTACCGGCCAACGTGAACTGGCGGCGCTTGCTGGGGCTGGGCTTCACGGCTGGCATCGGCTTCACGATGGCAATATTTATTGCCAACCTTTCCTTCTCCGATGCCAGCCGCATTGACTTAGCCAAATTAGCCGTCATTTTAGGCTCCGTCCTTTCTGCCCTGGTGGGTATTTTCCTGCTGCGTCCACGCCCAAATATGGTTGCCGCAACGTCCGAAAAACCCGAGTTGGTTAAGGAAGTCTAAGCGCTTACCGCAGCTACTGGCACCGACGCCAGCGCCGCTTCTACGCGGGTCAGCATAGCGTCATCAATATCGAGGTGGGTGACGAAGCGAATCATCTGAGGGCCAAATGATGACGCCCGAATACCTTGTTCTTCCAAGTGCTCTAGGAAAGCTTTGGGGGGCATTTCGTTGGCTAAGCGGAAGATTACTAGGTTAGTTTCAACGGGCAGTACCTCAGCTACATAGGGCTGGTTTTGGAGCACGGTGCTTAGTTGCTGCGCCCGACGGTGGTCGTCGGCCAGGCGCGCTACGTTATTTTGCAGCGCATACAAACCAGCTGCTGCTATATAACCCGCCTGCCGCATACCGCCGCCCATCACCTTCCGAATGCGCTTCGATTTTTGAATCAGCGCCTTGCTGCCTAGCAACACAGAGCCAACCGGTGCGCCCAAGCCTTTCGACAAGCATACCGAGATAGAATCAAAGTACTCGCCATATTCCTGCGCCGACTGGCCAGTGGCAACCAAAGCGTTATAAACGCGGGCACCATCAAGGTGTAGGCTCAGGCTGTGGCGACGCGTCACTTCTGCTATTTGCTGAATGCTTTCCAGCGAATAGCAGCTGCCACCGCCACGGTTGCTGGTATTTTCGAGGCACACAAGGCGGGTGTCAGGATAGTGCACGTTATGAACAGGGCGAATAGCTGCTTCCACCTGCGCCGCTGAGATGCGGCCACGGTCGCCGGGGAGTAGGGCCGTTGAGGCACCCGAGTGAAAAGCAATGCCCCCACTTCCCAGAGATAGACGTGAGCAGTCTGCTCGCAGATAACCTCAGCCAAAGGCTCAGTCTGCGCTTTGATAGCAATCTGGTTAGTCATGGTGCCGGAAGGGCAGAACAGGCCGGCCTCCAATCCAAACTGAGCGGCGGCGGTTGCTTCTAGCTCCCGTACGGTGGGGTCTTCTTCGTACACATCGTCGCCGACCGGAGCGCGGAACATGGCTTCCAGCATGGCTGGTGTTGGACGGGTGACGGTATCAGAGCGCAAATCGATAATAGGTTCAGACATAGGGCTTGGGCGTGAGAATACAGATATACAAACGATGGTTTCAGGATTCAAAAATAAGACTTACTTTTGCCCCTCCTTTACAAATCGACTTTAACCGACCCGGATATGAGCGTCACCCGACTGAAGCGCAAGCACCGCAAGAACATTGCGCGCCAAAATAACAAGCAGCGTATCATTAAGCAGCTACTCCTCACGCCCGTTCTTAAGAACGTGGACATCGAAGAGCTGAAAGCCAGCTTCAATGGCGGCGCTGCGCCTGCCCAATCTGCAACGAAGGCTGAAAAAGCTGCTGCCCGCTCACAAAAGCAGGCTGATGCTAACGCTGCCGATGCAGCATCTCAGTCAGCTCCTACCCAGTCGGTAGAAGCCAACCAGACTGGTACTGAAGGTTTCGACGAGGCTGAAGCCGTAACCAAGCCAGTAAACGAAGACGGCCAGGAAGGCGACAAGCCTAAGCCTGAAATTGCCCTCTAAATTGGCCTGCCACCGGTGTCGGTTGGCTCTATAAATTACAAAAAGCGTCTTTCTTGCAAGGGAAAGACGCTTTTTTGTTGCAGATTTAGTTAGAGGAAATAGTTATTTCAGCCCTAGCTCTACCACCTGTAGCTTTTGAATTTTGCCCCCCAGCACCTCAAATAGCAACAGCGTGCGCACTTTGTGAAAGCCATGCCGGCCAGCAGCGCCCGGATTTAGGTGTAATAATCCCAGGTTCGGGTCGGGCATTACTTTGAGAATATGAGAATGACCGCTGATAAATAAGCCCGGACGCTCTTGGGCAAGCAATGGTCTGGCCGCCGGGCTGTAGTGGCCCGGATACCCACCAATATGCGTCATGAGCACGTGCAGGCCCTCAATCTCAAACGACTGGACCAGCGGTTGGGTGCGGCGTACATCCTGGCCATCAATGTTGCCGTAGACGCCGCGTAGGGGGGCAATTTCGGCCAGTTCCTCCGCTACAGCAGCAGTTCCGAAGTCGCCGGCGTGCCATATTTCGTCGCGGCCGGTAAGATGGTGGCAAATGCGCTCATCGAGGTAGCTGTGGGTATCTGATAGTAAGCCAATTTTCTTCATTCAAAGCAGGAATAGGATAGGAGGCAGGAGAGTATAAAACGCATAAAACATTGAATACGGCTTAGAAATCAACTATACTAGTTGAAACAACGGCATTCACCAACTCTTAAACATACTACCTCGTATCTTGCCCATCCGTTAAGTAATTTTCGTTTGCGGATATTTATCCGGTGTTTTACGGCAAGCTTTGCCTGATTTTTCTCTTTCCGCCCTCTCTTCATATTGCCCCGATGAATGTGTTCATCAACGACATTCCGCTGATCATCAAGAAGAACAGCGAGAAAGTATACAAGCACCGCTACGACCTGATTCTGAACGCGGAAGATGAGTTTATCTCCAAGGATCTGGTAGGCGACGTGCTGATACGCGACGTAACCGACGTGTTCGTCGATCGGTTATTGCGGCTGATGGAAGTGAAAAAGCTGAAAAAGCTGACCTCGCTGACCTTGCTAGCCCGCAAAAAGAAGCGCCTCATTCTGCATCTTAAAGACCAGTTCCGCATCGTGAAAGCGGCCGGGGGCTTGGTAGTGAAGGATGGTATGGTGCTGATGATCTACCGGCTTGGCAAGTGGGATTTGCCCAAAGGCAAACTCAAAAAGGATGAAGATCCGGCTTTGGGCGCCCTGCGCGAAGTAGAGGAGGAGTGCAACGTGAAGGTTGAGCTAGGTGATGAGCTGCCCAGCACCTGGCACTCCTATGCCTACAATGGCAATAAGATTCTGAAGAAGACGAATTGGTACGTGATGAAATGCCTCGACGATTCGCTCATCAAGCCTCAGGCCGAGGAATATATTGAGGAAGTACGCTGGATGACGCCTCAGGAGGCGCTGGCAGTACTTTCGGAGTCATATGCATCAATCACTTTAGTCGTGCGGCACTACTTGAGCGAAAAGGTTGGCACGACCTCTGCCGAAGAAGCTCCCGCGAAGTAGCATCTTCGCTACGTGGGAGCCTATGCGTTTATTTTACTCGTTTGTTTTTGTAGTCTTGGTCCTGAGCGCGGGGGCATGCACCCGCTCGCAGTCACCGAGTGAAAAAAAGCCCCCCACTGCGGTAGAGCCTCCCGTCACTGTACCAGTGGCCGTAGACCTGCCTTCCTTAATTGGCTATTCAATCGAGGAAGTTCGCCAACACCTTGGCGCACCGCGCGAAACGCAGGTGGAGCCGCCTGCTGCCCAGCCTAAACCACGGAAAGGCAGGTCGTTTCGGATAATAGATGAGGGCTGGATAAACACGTTTGAGACAGGCGGCGTTACGCTCATTGTTACTTTCAACGCCCGCACCCGTAAAGTGCGCGATATCGTGCTTACCGGCAGCAATGAGGAAGAACTCATGCAGCGCGGTAATCTGACTCTTACGGCACCCTCATACATCGTGCTGCCAGTATTTGCCCCTGAGGCAGCCACAGAACTATTGGGCGTACGGGTAATTAAGCGCCGCTAGCAGCTGCGTAAGCCGGTAATTTGAAGGGCACAAAGCTGTCTACATTGCCGCCAAAGCGGTGAACCTCCCGGATGATGGTGCTGCTGATGGCGGCTAAGGCAGGCGCCGTAATCAGAAAGACGGTCTCCAGTTCCGGATTCAGGTGGCGGTTGGCCTGCGCGATGGTATTCTCGTACTCAAAATCCGTGGTGTTGCGCAGTCCGCGCAACAGGTAGCGCGCGCCTACCTCGCGGGCAAAGTCAGCCGTTAATCCTTTGTAGGATCGTACAGACACGCGCGGCTCATCCCGAAAAACTTCCTCAATCATCGTCACCATTTGCTCTACGGGCAGGTAGCGGCTTTTGCTGCTGTTGTTGCCGATGGCAATAATCACCTCGTCGAACAAATTTGCCCCCCGGCGCACTACATCAAGGTGCCCATTGGTAAACGGGTCAAATGAGCCGGGAAATAAGGCAACGCGGGTTTTCATACAGTACAAAGAATTTGAGCACGCACAGGATAAGCAAGCAGACAATCTGCTTTACTCACAAAGATGCAGGCTATATAACTCGAAATAGCGGTACTCAAACACCTCATTCAGCCGATAGCTGTACGACAGATCCAGGGGGCGATTGCCAAACTTGAGGTGGCGAATGTACTTGCGCAGAATAGTAAACAGCTCGGAGTGGTGCATTAAATCGCCCCACAGCACCACTGGGTCCTGATCAGGATTGAGCTGAAGTTCCTGCATCACCAGGATGGTGTAGTAAATGAGGTCTTCGGCCGTGGTGAAGGCAAACGTGTTGCAAAACTCCGGACGCTTGCCCCGCACGGCCACAATCGTAACCTCCTGATGGCCAATGCTCAGATACAGGCGGCGGGGCGTGGCCTGCTGGCTCTGATGTACTACTCCTTCGAGCAGAGCGCTGGTTTGGTGGATGAGGCGTCCAGTGGGATATACGCTGCGAAACCAATCAGCAAGCGCTCTTTCGACTGCAAACACACTCACCATCTCCAAACCCGGGTGCGTGTAGTGATGCACGGTTTCATGGCCCGGATCGAAGGCGTGGTGCAATTGCAGATAACGGCTCTCGTCGCCGGCCCGGAAAAGAGGCTGGGGCAACTGCGTAAAATGACGGTTCTGCACCGCCAGCCGAACGTGGTTCCAGCCCGCCTGACCTACCAGATCGTGTTGGGCAGCCAGGGTGCGATATTGTCCGGCCAGCGAGGTAGCGGAGGGTGCGGAGTATTCTTCCAACACCACAAACTTATTGCGACGCACATCGGCTACACCTACGCGCAAACCCGCAGGTCCTGCTGTCAGGTAAAGATTGTAAGTGCCTAGCTGGGCAGCATCGAAGGTTTCGTCGCGCAGATCGAGCAGGGAAGTAGGCGACGAGGAGGAAAAAGTAGAAGAGGAAGCGGACACGGCAGAAAGGGCAATAAGCGCCAGGTAGGCCGCTAAAGGTAATGAGAGAATGGCTGAATGGCTAGATAGCTAAATGGCTGGCGGTTAAATGGCTGATTGTTCAACGAGCTGTAGACGCAACTAACTATCTAACCGCCAGGTGTCTAACCATTGTTCTATTTACTTAAACTGGATATTCGGAATGTAGATGTCATCAGGGCTGATGATTTGATGGAGAATGGGGTGAACCTGTGGAAGAGGCATTCCAACCAGCTGCCGGGGCGTGTGGAAGGCCAGCTGCGTAAGTAGCTGTGCATCTGCGGCATGTTCTGGGTCGGAGCCGAGCTTGGGAAGGGCAGCGGCATCTACGGGTTTTACCTCAAAAAACAGCTCCAACGCCTGCAGATTATCGCGCTGAAACTCGTGGAGATGTAGAAAGCGGCCTACTTTAATATCTAACCCGGTTTCTTCCTTAAACTCCCGGACCAAGCATTCCTTCACCGACTCGCCAAAATGCCAGCCCCCGCCCGGCGGCGACCAAAAGAGAGCAGCAGTGGGCAGCATTCCGCGGTGACCAGTAAGTAAGATGGCACCTTGGTGCACGAGCAGGCCGCAAACGCGCACGCGCACTTGGCCAGTATAGGCGTTGAGCAAATCGGGGTGGGATTCGGGGGGCATAAATGGATTGGTGGGGCCGGCCAAAACCGGGTATCTTTGACTATTGATGCCTCCTACGCAAAACTCCGCCCCAGCGCCCGATTTAGTCGACCGAATCCGGCAAAAGCTCACCCGCCAGCAGTTTATGCACCACATTGGTGCCAACCTCACGCTCATTGAGCCCGGCCGCGTCGAAGCCGAGCTACCCCTCGAACTTAAGCACCAGCAGCAGCGCGGCTTCGTGCACGGCGGCGTTATTGCCACCATGGCCGACCTGGTAGCTGGTTTTGCCGGCGTCACGCTCATCCCGGATAACTACGGCATGGTGACGGCCGATCTGAAAGTGTCTTACCTGAATCCGGGAGTTGGAAAAAAAATAGTAGCTAAAGGCTGGGTGCTGAAAGCCGGCCGCCGCCTGCATTTCTGCGAAGCTGAGGTGTGGTGCGATGACGTGCTGATTGCCAAAGCCACCGCGACAATGGCCGTGATTGAACCTCAGTAGGGTATATCTACTTTAGATGAACGGAACGTCATGCTGAGCAGCGCGAAGCATCTCGCGTGTTTGATTGCAATGGTAACCTAACGGCGCGAGCGAGATGCTTCGCGTTGCTCTGCATGACGTTCTGGTTTTAACATATTTAAATTATGCTCACTGTCCGCACGCCTTCTGTCCGCGATTATTTTCCTTACGAACCCACTCAGGATCAGGCCCAGCTATTTCGGCAGCTCGATGAATTTCTGAAAGACGACCTGCCCGGCCGCAAGGTTTTTGTGCTGCGCGGCTACGCGGGTACGGGCAAAACCACCGTGGTCAGTGCTCTGGTGCAATGGCTGCATCAGCTGGGTCGAAAGTACACGCTGATGGCGCCTACGGGCCGGGCAGCCAAGGTGATGAGCGCTTACTCGGGCGTAGCGGCCAGCACTATTCACAAGAAAATTTATCGCCAAACCTCCGGTACGCCCTCCGAAAGCCTGAGCTTCCAGCGCCAGCCCAACCGCACCGCCGATACGCTCTATATCGTGGACGAGGCCTCCATGATTTCCGACGAGAAAGCGTTTGGCGAGAATGGCTTGCTCGATGACTTGCTGGGCTACGTGTTCGAAAAGCCCACCAACCGCCTGCTGCTTATCGGCGACACGGCCCAGTTGCCGCCTGTAGGCCAATTGCTTAGCCCTGCCCTCGACCCTGAGCTGCTGGCCGGGCGCTTCCGAGCGAAGGTAGATTCGGTGGAGCTGCGCCAGGTGATGCGTCAGGCCGAGGAATCGGGGATTCTGGTGAATGCGACTATCCTGCGGGAAGAATTGCGGGAAGAAAAGCCCCACATCCAGTTTCATACCCGCGGCTACTCCGATATTTTTCCGGTGGGGGCGAAAAGCTGGAAGACGGGCTGCGCTGGGCCTACAAAAACTTCGGCCACGAGAATACGACCATCATTTGCCGTTCCAACAAGAACGCGAATATGTATAACCAGCACATCCGGCACGCGCTGTTTGGGGCGGAGGAGGAGATAGAGGCCGGCGACTACCTCATGGTGGTGCGCAACAACTACTTCTGGCTGCCCAAAGACTCCGAAATGGGCTTTCTGGCCAATGGCGACTTCGTGCAGGTCAGCAAAATCGTGCGGCGGCAGGAGGAATTTGGCTTCCGTTTCGCCGATGCCCGCATCCGCTTCGTCGATTACCCCGACGAGGAAGAAATAGAGGTAAAGCTGCTCCTGGATACCCTGCACACCGACGCGCCCGCCCTGCCCGCCGACCGCAGCAACGCCTTGTACCAAACCGTTTTGGCCGATTATGCGCACTTGGGCACGAAGCGCGAGAAAAGCGCCGCTTTACGCAAAGACCCGTATTTGAACGCTTTACAGGTGAAATTTGCTTATGCTCTTACCTGCCACAAGGCGCAGGGCGGGCAGTGGCAGGCCGTATTCGTCGACCACGGATTTTTGAAAGAAGACATGGTGAACGCCGAATTTGCCCGCTGGCTGTACACCGCCATCACGCGTGCCGCCGATCGGTTATTTTTGCTTAATTTCAATAGTAAGCTGCTGGCTGAATAAGTTAAAACGTATATCTGACTTGGGGCAAGCAATTTGTGTTAAGCCTTTCTTATCTGAAATCGATAACTCAACCATTTCTACCTCTCAACACTTTAAGCATTCAACTCATGAAAAAAGCACTTGTTCTGGCCTTGTCGCTTTCGCTGGCTGGCTTTGCCGCCCAAGCCCAAACGGCGGCCGTGAAGCCGGCCAACGCCCAGCAAAAAGTAGCTGGCCCGCAGATTCAGTTTGAGGAAATGAAGTACGACTTCGGCAGCGTGAAGCAGGGCGATATCGTAGAGCACGTGTTCAAATTCAAGAACATAGGCACTGCGCCGCTGGTCATTGCTAATATCGGTACTACCTGCGGCTGCACCGTGCCCGACTGGACCAAGGAGCCCATTATGCCCGGCAAATCGGGTACCGTAACGGCCAAGTTCAACAGCGCCGGTAAGCTGGGAATGCAGAATAAAGTCCTCACCATTGAGTCGAACTCAGCCGGTGGAAACACGATGGTAGCGCTGGTAGGCGAAATAAAAGACGCCGCCACGGCCACTACCGAAGCTATACCGGCCAAAACCGACGTTTCGACCGGGGAAGGCGACGCCAAGCAGAAAACCAAGATTGGCGACAGCAAAATCAAAGCGAAGCGTAAGTCTTCGTAATTAGAAAGCCCACAAAAAAGCCCCCAGATGCTAAATAAGCTTCTGGGGGCTTTTTTGTGGGCTGATAGCAAAGTGAATTCCTGCCCTTATAGTTGGCGGACCGCCCATAGCAGTCCTAACCAGCCGGCAATCAGCAGCAGGCCGCCAATGGGCGCTACGGCTCCCATTTTAGTAATGCCAGTAAAACAAAGCGTGTAGAGCGAGCCGCTAAACAGTAAAATGCCCCCAGAAACAGCCAGGCGGTTAAGCTCAGCCCGCGAATGTCGGGGCGCATGGCCAGCAGAATACCCACGGCCAGCAGCGCCAGCGTATGGAAAAACTGATAGCGCACAGCGGTTTCAAACGTATCGAAGCGGCCGGTTTCTTCCAGCATTTTGCGCAAGCCGTGTGCCCCGAAGGCGCCAATGCCCACGCCTAAAGCGCCAAGTAAAGCCGCGATTTGTAGAATTAAGCGAGCCGTCATAGTAGATCGGATGAGATGTATCGTGTGATGGAGAAGCGGTTTTTAAACCAGGAAAGAAAGTGGCTACTGAGCTTGAATTTTGTTGTTAGTCTTGTGGAACTGGCCGGGCACCAAAAATAGCGCTGCCCACCCGAATAAGCGTGCTTCCCTCTTCAATGGCCAGCTTATAATCGGCGCTCATACCCATCGAAATCTCCTTGAACTCGGGCTGGGGGGCAAAATACCGCTGCTTCAGCAACTCAAAATAGCCTCGCAGCTCCCGAAACTCGCGGCGGAGCTGGTCCTCATCGTCGGTGAAGGTGGCCACGCCCATCACGCCCGTCAGCTGCACGTGCTGCAAGGTGCGGAATGCCTCTGATTGCAGGATTTCTTCCGCTTCAGGCAGGCTCAGGCCCGACTTTGTTTCTTCTGCGGCTATATGAAACTGGAGCAACCCGTAGATAACGCGGTTATTTTTAGCGGCTTGCTTTTCAATTTCGAGTAGCAGCTTTAGGCTGTCGATACTTTGAATGGTATGTACAAATGGGGCGATATACTTCACTTTGTTCGTTTGCAGATGGCCGATAAGATGCCACTCCACGTCGGGGGGCAAATCGGGCTGCTTGGCGGCCATTTCCTGTACTTTATTCTCGCCAAAAAGCCGCGCGCCAGCATCATACGCTTCGCGCAAACGCTCTACCGGATGCGTTTTGGTGACGGCTACCAGGCGGCAGTTAGTGCCCTGCAACTCGTTTTGAAAAGCATGGAAATTCTCAGCAATAGACATTTAATTTCGATTAGTAATGATCAATTAATGCTGCTTAACATCAGCCCGTCATGCAGAACGAAGTGGAGCATCTCGCTCACACCGTTGGATTACTAATCTCTCGTCAGCATGCGAGATGCTTCGCGTTGCTCTGCATGACATACGTTTTGGACAGTGCAAGTTTTGATTTAGTCCTCCAAGGCATTGGTCAAAAACGTATTTTTCAACCCCAGCCAAACAAGCCACAAACCTATACAGCAGAACAGATACAAGCGGTAATAGTCTTTGGTGTTGCGAAAACGGGTCTGTTTAATTTCTGATTTTTCGAACGTATCAATCTGGCGAAACACCCGGCGCAGGCCGGCATTGTCGGTGGCGCGGAAAAACTGGCCTTCGCCGGCCTCGGCAATCTGGCGCATCGTGGTCTCGTCGAGGCGGGTTTCAACGTAGCGCACCCGGCCAGTTTCATCCGTTCCGTAGGGCACCGTGCCATCTTGCCCCAGCCCCACGGTGTAGATTTTAAGGCCGAAAGCGTGGGCCAACTGGGCGGCGGTGAGTGGGTCGAGGCTGCCGGCCGTGTTTTCGCCATCCGAAATCAGAATGATGACTTTCGTGCGGCTGCGGGAGTCGCGCAGGCGGTTGGTGGCTACGCCCAGGGCCGTACCGATGGCAGTGCCATCGTTGGCAATCATGCCCAGCCGCAGACCGTCGAGGCTTTCGCGCAGCAAATCGTAATCGGTGGTGAGGGGCGCCAGCGAGTAGGCATCACCGGCAAAAACCACCAGGCCCAGCCGGTCGCCGATGCGCCCGGCAACAAACTCCCGGCCTACGCGCTTGGCCGCCTCCAGCCGGTTGGGCAGCAAATCCTGAAGTTCCATTGACCCCGATACATCCATAACCAGCAGGATATCAATGCCCTCGCCGGTTTGCACTACGCGCTCGTCTGTGCGCTGGGGCCGCGCCAACGCCACGATGCCGAAGGCCAGGCTGAACAGCAGCACGATATCGGGCAAAAAGCGCAGCAAAGCGCTCCAGTCGCGCCGGGCCTGGCCCGCCACGAAAGCCACATCAAGGTGCGGGCGCCGCCGATGCACCAGCAGCCAGCGCAAGCCAAACAGCAGGGGCAAGGCCGGAATCAGCAACAACAGGCGCGGCTCCTGCCAGGTGTAGCTGCTCAGCGTGGCATAGCGCAGCCCATCGATTACGGGAGCCAAAAAGCGTTGCCAAAGCTGTTCAATCATGGTTGGTTTTAGTCCTTAAATACTGCGCAAATATGCCCGCTATGCATCACATGCTTTTCTGTCGCTGCCGCAACCCCCCCCGTTATTATCAGCTTCGGGCAGCTCCGCTAAGCAAGGTATAACGCCGGTCAGCAAAGTCGCGCAGCAGGTCGAACGCGGTGCCGGTTTCCGTATCGTCTTCGTTGAACTGATTGCCGTAAATCAGCCGATCCGTAATGCGCAGGGCGCGGCTCACCGACACGTCGTTTTGATAGTAAGCCACAATTTCGCGCGTGGTGAGGCTGTTGATGGTGTTGTTTTCGAGGGTTGTGAGGTAATTTTTCCAGAGCGTGATGGCGCGCTCCATATTGGTGAGGGAGCGCGACAGCTCAAACCGCTCGATGTGGCGCGCATACTGAGCCAGGAAGTACGCGTGGTTTTTGCGCAGCTTGTAGAGCTGGTAGCGGCGGCGCCAGTAGCTGCCAAACCCAAACCACAAGCCCGCGCTCACAAGGACTGCAATGCCCAACCCAGCTAGCCAAAACGGGTAGTTAAAAGCCTCATCTACCGGCAGTAACGTAGTGTTCTGCTTCAGCACGGGCGTAGTGGGCGGAATAACTTCTGGCACGGGCGCCGTGCGTACCAGTCGAATACTGGCAGCTGAAGTGTTGACCGTCAGCGTGTCGTGCCCGCGCAGAATCATCACCGGCAGACTCAGGCGCTGCACCGAGTCGAGGCTGAACGTGCGGAGCCGATACACGGTGCGGTCGAAGCTGCGGCCGCGGCGGGTGAGCGTAGGCTGGAAGGTTTTGCCTACATACTCGAAAGGCTTAAACGCGGCCGTAGAGTCAGGAAACACTACCTCCAGCTTGGGGTCGTGCCGAAAGGTAAGCTCATAGCTCACGATTTCTCCCACGCGCACCGTTTGGCGCAAAAATCGCCCCTGTGGCTGCTCGGGGGCAATTCCTGACCCTGCACAAAAAACGGAAGAAACAGCAGCCCTGCGCTAAGTGCCATCGACTGTAGATAGCTCCACAATAGCCTGGCTGGGGGGCTTTTTTTAGCTGAAACCTTACGCACGGCCGCCCCGCTGATTGCGCCGCCGAAACAAGCTGGCCAACTGCGTCACATAGTCGGCGTCGGTGGCAATGGATAAAAACTCCGTGCGGTGGCGCCGGCAGATCTGCCCGATCTGCTCGCGGTTCTGCTCATACGTGGCCCGATACCGCGCCCGAAACGACTCAGACGAAGTATTTACCCACATGGTACGGCCGGTTTCCTGATCATGCAGCGGCACAATGCCGAGCGGCGGAAATTCCCGTTCGCGCTTATCGAGCAACTGTAGTACCACCAAGTCGTGCTTGCGGGCCAGCATGGTCAGCTCCCGCTCGTAGTTGGTGTCGATAAAATCCGAAATCAGGAGCACAATACTACGGCGCTTCAGCATTCCCAAGGCCTGTTTGATGCCGGGCCCTACTGCCGTACGCGGGGAGCGGGGCGTCAATTCAAACAGGCGCTTAATGAGGCTATAGGCATGCCGGATGCCCTTTCCGGGGGCCAAATACAGCTCCTTCTGGTCGGAAAAAGCAAGGATACCGAGCTGTGCATCCTGGCGGGCCGCCGCCAACGCCAGCAGGCCGCAGATTTCGCGGCCCACATCGAGCTTACGCCGGCCGGCCGCGCCAACTTGCTGGGAGGCGCTCACATCGAGCAGCAGCAGAACTGATTGCTCGCGCTCCTCCTTGTAGGTTTTGACGAACGTGCCGTGCCCTTTGCTCGATACGGCCCAATCGATGGCCCGCACCTCATCGCCGTACTGGTAGAGGCGCACGTCGTCGAATTCAAGCCCCGTTCCTTTAAAGACGGAGTGAAAATTGCCCTGCAGCTGCGCATCCACTGTCTTGATGATGCGTATCTCCATCTGCCGAAGCTTACGTATGAGTTGCTGGAGCGGAGTGAGGTCGGCGGTATTCATTTCAGCTAAACTACGGGTTCCTCCTAACTTTGCCGTTGTGAAAAAGCTCCCTGCATCCCTTTTATCTACCCTGACTCTGCTGCTAGTGCTGGCATTTACGCAGTGTCAGCGCCCCGAAGAGCCCTTGGCGCCACAGCCGTTGCTACCTAAAGCCAAAATGGTGGCTATGCTCATAGACGTGCATTTGAACGAGAGCCGCGTGGATGCCGCCGCTTTGCCCCCCGACTCGGCCCGCGCTGCCTTCAACCTGCTGCATCGTCAGTTGCTTACTCGCTACAACGTTACCGACACCATTTTTCAGCGCAGCTACCGCTACTACGCCATCCACGACAAAGACCTGGACGACATTTATGGCGCCGTAATTGACAGCCTCTCAGCCCGCGAAGCGAAGCTGGGGGCCAAAGATCAGGCGGAAGCCGCCAAGCGTCGGCAGTAAGAAGTTTTTTATTTAATCGCCATTCGGCCGTCATGCAGAGCGGAGCGAAGCATCTCGCGTGCTGATGAAGGATTACTAATCTTAGTAAACACGCAAGATGCTTCGCTCCGCTCTGCATGACGGCCGAATGGCCTCGTTGACTTAATGCTTATTTAAGAATCATATCAGCCGGCTGCCATTGGGCACTGCGCCTGCCACCGACGCCAATACGATATCACCGTTTTCGTCGGCAGCGCCGGTGACCAGCACTTCCGAACGGAAGGGACCAATTTTCTTAACCGGAAAATTAACCACACACAGCACCTGCTGGCCAACAAGATCCTCGGGTTGGTAATGGCGGGTAATCTGAGCGCTGGAGCGTTTGGTGCCAATCTCGGGGCCGAAGTCGATCAACAGCTGATAAGCGGGTTTGCGTGCTTCGGGAAAAGTTCGGGCTTCTAACACCGTACCGACACGCAAATCAACGCGCTCAAACTCTGACCAGGTAAGCGGAGCTAAGGATGTTTCCATGCCCGAAAAGTAGCAAAAACAACTATTTCGCGGACGTAGGCTTAGACGCGTACTGCTCCAGCAAAGCCATTCGCTGCTTCACCTGAATCTCCCAGGTTTTCTGACGGTCCAGGTTCAGGCCGTGGTTGGTTTCCTGGTCGTAGCGTGCTTCCTCTTTTTGCCACTCCGTAAAAATGGCGTTGGTTGCGTTCTTAAAAGCGGGTTGCAGGCGTTTGCAGTCCAGCTTAAGCAGCGCTATTTTCTGGCGCATGCGCCGGGCGTGCAGCTCCGTTATGTTGAAGTGGATCTGCTCGTGACGCAGCAAGTTGGGCGTGGCCGTGGCTGAGTTGCGCACCCATGATTCGGTAGGTACGAATACGGCCTGCACCGAAGACGTGAATTTGAAATCGACGCAGCCCGCCTTTACATCAATGGTGGCTGAGGTAAGAGCCGCCAGCCGGTCGGCCGGGGTAGGCTTGCTCTTAAAGTCGGCCCAGGTAAGCGGCCGGTTCGCCGACCAAACGATGGTGCCAGGCGCATCGGCCGGTGCCGGGGTGCTTTGGGGTGGGCTAACAACCGTCAGGAAAGGCAGCAGAAGGGAAATAAAGGAAAGCGATAAGCCATGCAACATAAGAGAGGAGTCTGGGGGCTTTTTAGGAAAGAAAAGCGATTCTGGGGTATGAACGCAGCTACCTGCCGGTTGCGTGCAAACGTTCTTTCTAAAAAATAATGCCAGCCTGGCTTTAATGCACCGCCATAGCGGCCGGCACCGGCACCGCGCTATGCTGACGGAAGCGCCAGAGCAACAGCCCGGCTACCAGCGTAAGGCCTGTAAGCAAGCCTATCCAAATGCCGATTGCGCCCATATTCAGCTTAAAGCCAAGGAAGTAGCCCAGCGGCAACGCCACGGCCCAATAAGCCAGCAAAGCCACCAGCGAAGGAATTTTAACATCCTCCAGGCCGCGTAGTGCGCCCAGCCCTACTACCTGCAAGCCATCCGAAATTTGAAACAGCGCCGCAATTAAGAGCAGCGTAGCCGCCTGCGCTACCACGGCCGCATCGTTGTTGTAGAAGTACGGAATAAAGTCGCGGGCCAAGATCAAGATCAGAGCCATCAGGCTCATAAACAGGAACGTGAGGCCGTAGGCGGTAAAGCCAGCCTGCCGCGCACCTTCCGCGTCGCCGAGGCCGCGCATATTGCCCACCCGAATGGTAGCCGCCGCCGCAATACCGCTGGCCGCCATGTAGGTAGCCGAAGCCACATTGATGGCAATTTGGTGGGCCGCAAGGCTGGTAGTGCCCAACCAGCCAATCATGATGGCCGAAAAGCTGAACGCGCCCATTTCAAACATCATCTGCACGCCAATAGGCGAGCCCAAACCCAGCAGGCGGCGCAGCGTGGGGCCGTGGAGGCCCAGCCCGCTTGCCGCTGCCTCGCGGTGGGGCCGCAGGCGGGCCGCCCGCAACACATACGTAGCCATCAGGATGGCCATCAGAACACGGGAAATGAGCGTGGCCCAGGCCGCTCCAATCATGCCCATCTGCGGGGCGCCAAGGTTACCGAACACGAACATGTAGCACAGCAGGGCATTCAGCAAATTGGCCCCCACTGACAAATACATGGCCTGCCGCGTAAGGCCAAGCCCCTCGGCAAACTGTTTGAAGCCCTGAAAAATCATCAGGGGCAGAAACGACAGGAAGATGAGGCGTACCCACGGCATTGCCAACGCCACTACTTCCGCAGGCTGATTGAGGTAGCGGAGCTGGGGGCAATTATTAACCCTAAACCAGCCAATCCTACGCCAGCCAGGGTGCTGAGCAACACACCATTTACCAGCAGCCGCCCCAGCAGGGGCATATCACGCTTGCCATCGGCGGCCGCCACCAGGGGCGTGATACCCATCGATAAACCCAGCCCCAGCACCATCACCACGGTGCTCACGCTCACGCTCAACGACACGGCCGCCAAGGCTACTTTGCCGGTCTGGCCGACTACCACGCTATCGACTACGTTTACCAGCACGTGGCCTAATTGGCTCAGTATTACTGGGTAAGCCAGTAGCAGCATGGGTTTGATATGCGGACGAACAGCGGTGAGCGGCATGATGAAGCAGAAAAAGAGCCGCAAAGGTACGCCTCTAATTCGGGCTATGAATCAGTCAGATACTAGTAAACAGGTATCTTACTGCTGGCTTACCTGCTATTTCTGCTCCAGGAGCACCACTTGCAAACGCCGCAGTGCCTCCCGCAATTCTGGCTCCGGTAGGGCGTAGGAGATGCGCACAAAGCCCGGAGCGTCGCAGGTGGCGCCATCCACTACATCCACCCCGCCGGTCCGGAGCTTGGCCACCAATGCAGCCGAAGCTTCTGCCGGTAATTGAGTGGGGGCAAAAAATGCCGTAAATCAGCAAAAACGTAATACGTGCCTTCCGGCTCCACGAAGCGGACGCCAGACAGCGCCGACAAGGCCTCCAGCAGCAAAGCACGGGTGGGAGCTAATTGCACCAGCAGCTCCTTCGCAATGGCCGCGCTATGCTCCGTAGCCGCCAGTGCCGCGTGCTGGTTTGGCACCGGTACGGCCGCGCCGGTGGCAAATTGCCCCCCAGCAGCGGCCTGAACTACGGCTGGCGGCGCTACCAGATAACCCACGCCCCAACCAATCAGCGCCAACGATTTGGAGAAACCATTCACGACCAGGTGCTGCCCGTGTGGGTCGGGAAACGCCAGCAGGCAAGGCACCGGAGCCGAACTGAAATTGATGAGGTTGTAGATCTCATCGGAAAGAACAAACAAACCTGGGTGGCGGCGCGTGACGGTTAACAGCGCCTCTATCTCATCATGCTGGTAGATTCGGCCCGTTGGGTTGTTCGGATTCGAGAAGAGAAACACCCGAGTGCGGGGCGTAATGGCGGCCTCCAATGCCTCGGGTGGCAAGGCGTAGCCATCGGACGGGGCAAGCGGGAGTGGGCGAATGATACCGCCCGCTTGCGTGATTAACTCACCAAATCCAAACCAATTGGGGGTGGGTACTAACACCTCGTCGCCGGGGCGCAGAATGGTTTTCAACAATGCAAACAGCGCCGCCTTCACTCCAGGCGTGATCATAATATGGACGGGCGTGACCTGGGGGCATTTTGGCGATGAAAATTGACTCCTATTGCCTCTCGCAGCGCCAGCAAGCCTTCCACCGGCCCCTGCAGCAGGCGGTCAGCCTGGATAGCGGCTATGGCCCGCTCCGCGGCTACTGCTGGCGTAGCAAAATTGCCGTAGCCCGAAGCCAGATTGATAACTGCCGGGAAATTCGCCGCAGCGGGCGGTGCGGTCTGTAAGGAATCGGGGAGCAAAGCGGCCACGGGTTTTATGCTTGCGGAGCCAAGACTACATCAGCGAAATAGGCCTGCTCATCGGTGAAAAAATTCTGCACTTCCAGCCCCGCTTCCGTCGCTAGCTGACTGATGAGGGGCCGGGTAAATTTGTATGAATTTTCGGTATGAATAATCTCCCAGGCCGCGAAATCAATGGTTTGAGCCAGCGCTTCCAGATGCACCTGCTGGGCGCAGGTGCTGACCAAAAACGACCGCACGACCCCCGCAATCGGATCATAATCGGTGTAGTGATGCCAATAAGCCAAGTCAAAATTGCCCCCCAGCTCCCTATTTAGGCGGGTAAGCAGGTTGAGGTTGAAGGCCGCTGTTACGCCCTGCGCATCGTCGTAGGCGGCACGGATCAGGCGGGGGCTTTTTGCAGATCGAAGCCGATGAGCAGGCGGTCGTCGGGGGAAAGAGGCTGGGTGAGGGCGCGCAGAAACTCGCGGCGGTCGGAAGGGGAAAAGTTGCCAATATTCGACCCCAGAAACAGCACCGCCTTGCGACCCGGCCGGGCGGCCATCAACGTCAGTGCCGCCGTGTATTCGGCGGCTACCGGCTCTACCCGCAGTGTGGGCAGCTCGGTACGCAGACTAGCTGCCAGCCCATCCAAAGCGCCCGACGAAATATCAACGGGTACGTAGCTAAAATTGGCCCCCAGTGTCAGTAACTCACGCAGTAATATCTTGGTTTTGAGCCCATCACCGGCGCCTAGTTCTATGAGGTAAAACGGCTCGTCAGAAGTCGGACGCAGGGCAGCGGCTATGGCGGCCCGATGGGTAGTCAGCAAGCCAAACTCCGTGCGGGTTGGGTAGTACTCTGGCAGCGCCATAATCTGCTGAAACAGCTCACTGCCCGCATCGTCGTAGAAGTACTTAGAGGAAAGCGTTTTAGGTGTTTTCTGCAAACCAGCCGCTACATGACGGGCAAGTTCGGTGGTGGCAGTGGCAAGGTGGGGCATAAAGAGCAGTTACAGACGACAGATATATCAGTAGTATTTTCGGCTTGACTCCGCAGCTATAATAAGCTTAGAGACTTTGACCAGGAATGGTAGTCAAAACTCAGCGTGCCAGGCGGATACCCGTGAACTGCCAGCGCTTATCCGCGTGAAAGAAATTGCGGTATGTGAGTCGGATATGGCTTGCGGAAGTGGCGCAGGAGCCGCCGCGTAGCACCAGCTGATTCAGCATAAACTTGCCATTATACTCGCCTAAAGCGCCGGCGGCGCGCTCGTAGCCGGGGTACGGGTGATAAGCCGAATACGTCCATTCCCACACGTCGCCTAACAGCTGATGGCACTGCTCGGGGTCAGCATCGGCGGGAAGTGGTTGAGGGTCGAGTAGGTTGCTTTCCAGGAAGTTGCCGGCCTCAATCTGCGGCTGAAACTGACGGGCGGCTATTTCCCATTCCTGCTCAGTGGCCAAACGATAGCCAGTCCAGTGAGCATAGGCATCGGCCTCGTAAAAGCTGATATGCGTGACGGGGGCGGCCCAATCGATGGGTTGCAGGCCGTGGTGCGTAAAGCGGTGCCACACGCCCTCTTTCTGCACCCAGTACAGCGGTGCTTCCCAGCCAGCTTGCTGTGCTAAGTCCCAGCCTTCGCCCAGCCAGTAGCGAAAATCGTGGTAGCCACCGGCCTCCATAAACTGGCGGTACTCGCCGTTGGTCACCAAGCGGTTTTGCAGCGAGAAATCAGCCACATAGGTGTCGTGGGGGGCTTTTTCATTATCAAAGCAAAAGCCTTCGTCCTCAAACCCAATCCGGTAAACGCCTCCCGCAACCGGCAGCCAGGTAGCCGGGGTGGGCTCGGGCGTGGGCGCTGCTTTTGGCGCCGACTTATACGCCGGAGCCAACGGGCTGGTGCTCAGAATGTACTTGATGTCCGTAACGAGCAGTTCCTGGTGCTGCTGCTCATGCTGAAGGCCCAGCTCAAAGATTTCGGCGAAGCTGGGGGGCAAATCGTTGGCAGCGAGCGTGGTAAGCAAGCGCGCCATGTGCTCATCTACGTGGGCGCGGTAGGCGTACACATCGGCGAGGGCAGGGCGGGAGATCGTGCCCCGGTCGGCGCGGTTTACGCGGCTGCCCAGCGAGTTGTAGTAGGAGTTGAACAGGTAAGCGTAATCAGGATGAAAGACTTGATAGTCAGTGAGATATTCGCGTAGCAGGAAGGTTTCAAAAAACCAGGTGGTATGCGCCAGGTGCCACTTCGGCGGGCTCACATCGAGCATGGGCTGCACCACGGTATCTTCCGGCAGCAAGGGCCGGCATAGTTCCTCGGTTTGCTGCCGCACGGCGTGGTAGCGGACAGGCAGTTGCGCCAGCGCGGGCTCGGCGACGATCTGGGGGACAAATACGGAGGAAGACATAGACAAGGGAGTGGGGTTAACTACTTATTAACCTTAACTGAAAAAACGACGACGGGTTTTGCCTCTGGTGGCTTAGAGCCCAATTCATCGGCTCTAATACTTCGGAAAATACCGGATTAAAACGCTCGAAAAAGACTATGTAAATGATGCTTCGCGGCTAGTACGTAGCACGACAGTAGTAGCGGGTACTTATCGCGTTTATAGCAAGCTCGACTACGGAGCGCACGTCGGTACAAAGCGGTATTTTGAGCTGTAAAGGCGTTTTTTGCTTCCGAAATCGCTATCCTTACTGTCGGTATCCCGTTCAACTTATAAGCGGTTCCGCCTCCCTTTTGCACTCCTTTGCACGCGATTTAAATAACACACTTAACTCTCCCTAACTCTCAACGCTATGATAACGAACCAGCAAAACAAGCGCGACTCTGCCGCAGCCCAATCTTCTGGCCGCACTGGTGCGGCTAAGCAGACAACTTCTTCAGGCAAAAGCCTGCGCGGCTTCGCTGCCATGGACCCTGCCGAACAGCGCCGCATCGCCAGCGAAGGCGGTAAAGCCTCGCACGAAAGCGGCCGCGGCCACCGGTTTACATCAGAGGAAGCCCGCGCCGCCGGCCGTAAGGGGGGTCAGGCGAGCCGCGGACGGAGCAACCAGGGCGGTGCTACCCGATAGTTTCCATTGATGTAACGACGGCACTGCTCCCGTAGTGGTGCCGCCGACTTTAAAAACCAGCCTCCGCGCTTAGCGCGAAGGCTGGTTTTTTTGTTAGTTACTTGTCCGATGGTTGAATATGTTCCAACGTGTCTGTCATGCTGAGGATACGAAGCATGATGTTTTAAGAAACATCGTTTCCTGTTTTTTAATGCTCCATCTCACCTATTGCCAGCGCGCCTTGCGCTTCAACTTTCCGGCCCGTACCTCGCGCGGTGCGCTTACGGAGCATGTAGCCTATTACCTGCTATTGCGCGATTCGGCGCAGCCGGAGCATCTGGGTATAGGGGATGCAGCGCCGCTAGCTGGTCTCAGCCCCGATTTTGGGTTAGCTTTCGAGCCGCGCGTAGCCGCGTTATGCGCCGCTTTCAACCGCTGCCAGCTCCCCGATTTGCCCCCCAGCGCTACCAACGAGCTGGTCGATGAGCTGGTAGAGCCAACCTGGCCCGCGCTGCGGTTCGCCCTCGAAACGGCTCTGCTGGACTGGCAGCACGGCGGCCGGCGCCAGCTTTTCGACAATGCCTTCAGCAGGGGCGAGGCCGGAATTCCCATCAACGGGCTGGTCTGGATGGGCGAAGCGGCCTTCATGCAAACCCAGATTCAGAAAAAGCTGGCCGATGGCTATTCCTGTTTGAAGATGAAGATCGGGGGAATTGATTTTGCCACTGAATTACAGCTGCTGGCCGAAATCAGGGCCGTGGCTGGCCCCGAGCAGCTGACGCTGCGCGTGGACGCCAACGGTGCATTTGCCCCCCACGAAGCCCTGAGCAAGCTGGAGCAGCTGGCCCGCTTCGATTTGCATTCCATTGAGCAGCCCATTGCCGCCGGACAGCCGGCGCTTATGGCGGACCTGTGTCGGCAGTCGCCGGTTCCTATTGCGTTGGATGAAGAATTGATTGGCGTAACGCGGCCCGAGCAGCAACACGCGCTGCTTGCCCAGATTCAGCCCGCCTACATTATCATCAAGCCTACGCTGGTGGGCGGGCTGCATGCTACGCGGCAGTGGCTGCGCACGGCAGAGGCCCATAATGCCGACTGGTGGCTGACCTCGGCCCTGGAGTCGAATGTGGGGCTGAATGCCGTTAGCCAGCTAGCGGGCGAGTACGTTCGCCCCGATTTTCCCCAAGGGCTGGGCACGGGCCAGCTTTATCATAACAACGTGGCGGCACCGCTCCGAATAGCATCCGGCCACCTGCATTATGACCCGGCAGGGGAGTGGGAAATTCCGTGCTAACATAGGTTGTTGAGAACTGGTGGTAAGGCGGTTTTTTCAGTAACTTACCCAACCCACCACCCTCCCTACATGATTGCCTCTTGGCTCGTTACCCTGCTGCTTTTAGGTAGAACCCTACGGGGCTGGGGGGCTTTTTTGGGGTTGCTGCTAAGCTTAACAGCCACTGGCCAGCCGGCTAAGTCCACAGCAGCATTGTTCGCTTTCAAGAGCGACCGCACGCGCAGCCTCACGGTGCCCGTAGAAATGCAGCGCAACCTGATTATTATCAGCGCTTCCCTCAACGGGCAGGGGCCTTTCAACTTTCTGCTGGATACCGGCGTGAGTACGTCCATTCTCACCGACCCGACGCTGCGCACGAAGTTGGGGCTACGGCTGGGGCAGCGCTTTCGCGTAGCCGGGGCCGGCGAGGATCAGGCCCTGGAAGCCTTCCAGACCGATAGTGTGCACGTAACCTTAGCCGATGGAAAGGTGGTAGCGCCGGCACTCACGTTCCTGATTCTTTCCAGCGACGTGCTCAACCTGTCGGGCTACGTGGGTATGCCCATTCACGGCATTCTGGGCTACGATGTCTTCCGCAGCTTTGTGGTGCGCATTCACCCCGCCGAGTCCCGGGTAATCCTCATTAATCCTGCGTCGTTTCGGGCACCTAAGGGGCGTCGCTGGACTACGATGGGCATCGATCTGGAAGGCAGCAAAGCCTACTTGCGTACCGAGGCCGTGGTGCACGATTCGCTGAAATTGCCGCTCAAGCTCGTGCTCGACACCGGCGCGGGCCACGCGTTGTCGCTCGAAACTGCCTCCGACCCGCGCCTTACCCTGCCGCCCCGGCGGGTGCGGTCGCAGCTGGGCCGGGGGCTCAATGGCCTGATCAATGGGTATTTGGGACGAGTAACCTCTTTGCAGCTAGGTAAATACAAGGTCAAATCCTTGGTTACCTCTTTCCCCGATGCTGCCGATGTAAGCCACCGGGCAGAGGTATTTCGCAATGGCAACATCGGCTTGGAGCTGCTCAAGCGTTTTGATATTATCATTGATTACTCACGTAATCAGCTCTGGCTGCGCCCCAATAGTCTCTACCGCGACCCTTTCGAGCACGACATGAGCGGCCTGGATTTGCTGGCTACCGGCTCCGACTATCATAAATATATTATTCTCAAAGTAGAAGAAGGCTCGCCGGCCGCCGAAGCCGGTCTGCAGCCCACCGACGAGATTATCGCCATCAATCTGATACCCGTCGCGGGCCTTTCGCTCACTCAGATCAGCCGGATTCTGCACTCCGACGATGGCCGCCAGCTCCTGTTCATCGTGCGCCGCGCCAATGGTGAGTTGATTACAACCAGTGTGCGTCTGAGGCGTCAGATTTAGCCATCTGAGCAATCGGCGGCGGTTGACCTTGCTTACAAATTGCCCGTAAAACCACTACATTAGAAGCCCACCTACTTTGCTTTTCGCCTGATGCCAACGGCCCCTTCGCCCGCGCTGCCGCTACCGTCGCCTGCCATCCTGGCTAATCAGCATATCTACTCCGATTACTTCGACGAGGATTACGTGCGAGCGGTAGATAAGCACCTTTTGCAGCTACTCGACCGGGTGTGGTTTCGCTCCAAGCTGGTGGGTTTCGAAAACTATCCGCAGCGCAATAACCCGGAGCGCCCGCTGCTTTTTGCCAGCAACCATTCGGGCATGGCGTTTCCCTGGGATGCGATGGTGGCCCTGTCGCACTTGCTGCGCATCCTGCCTGGTATGTACCACTTACCGCGGCCCCTTTCAGCGCCTATGCTCTCCCAGTCGGTGCTAATGAACCCGTATCTGATACCGAACTTCTGGAAGAAATGCGGCTGTGTTGATGCTACCACGCTCAATTTTGAGACGATGATGTACTGCAACGACCACAACCTGATGCTCTACCCCGAGGGCGTGCCGGGCATTGGCAAAGGCTTCAACCGCAAGTATCAGCTGCAGCGCCTCGCTACCAGCATTATCCGGCTCGGCATCGAGCACCGCACCGATATTATGCCCTATTATACCGTGAATGGGGAATACCTGAACCCCTACGCCTACAGCTGGGACTGGCTGAATAAATGGACCAAGAAGATTGGTATTCCCTTTATTCCCGTGGGGCCCATTATTATCATGGTGCTGCTTCAGCCCTGGTTTTTTTATCTGGCTTACCCGGCCAAGCTCACCTTTGTGCTGGGCACGCGCATCAAGCCCTACGAGCTCACCGAAAAGCCCCCCAGCGAGCTGACCCGCGAAGATTACTTGGCGCTGTCGGAGCAGGTGCGCCAACAAATGCAGACCGAGCTGGATGCCGCCGTGCGTGCCCACGGGCAGCAGCCGTACCGCTGGGGCGAGCTTTGGCAAAGGATAAAGGCCAATTGGAGCTACTTCCCCTTCTTTCTGCCCTTCGCCTGGCCCGAGCTCTTCCGGGAGTTTGAGCGCCAGTATGCCGAGCGAGGTCCTGAGGGTGTAGATCTTCGCCTCACCAAGCCCGGCTCCTGGCTGCGCATGATCTGGCGCAACCCCTTCACCCTCACTTTCTTCATTCCCGTATTAGGATGGATACCCATTGCTATCCGGGGCTACAAAGGTCATCGGATTGGGAAATCAATTATTAATTAAGAATTAGCAATTAATAATTGGCGAGTCATGAGTACAAGTGAATTAAAAAGACAGCTTGATTTATTAGGAGTCAAATCCAAAAGTTATTCATTGTTTGGCGAGCTGACACCGGATACTGTAGTATTAGTTCGTAACTACTATAAATGGGAAGTATTTTATTTAGATGAACGAGGGGGAAGAAACGATGAGAAAAGTTTTGATTCTGAGAATGATGCGTGTGATTATATCTATAAGATGTTTGTTAAAACGAGAGAGATTGAAAAGAAATTTGGCGTAAACACATAAAGAAATTCTTCATTACTAGTTCTTAATTACTAATTAAGAAAAATGCCCTCCACCCAGCATTTACTGCTCAAACAAATCCTGACGGCGGCAACCGGGCCCCTTGCCCGGCGGCGGCCCGGCCTTGGAGCCATGCGCCTAGCCATGGAAATGAGCTCGTTGTTTCAGTTTATGCCGTGGGGTGTTCACCTCGAAAAGACAACGATTGAAGGCATGAGTGCCGAGTGGGCCCGCCCTGTTGGTGCCAATCCGCACCGGGTGATGCTGTACCTGCATGGTGGCGGCTACGTGCTGGGCTCCCTGAATACCCACCGGAGCCTGGTGGGCACGCTAGCCAAACGCTGCAATACCAATGCCTTAGCCATCAACTATCGCAAAGCGCCCGACTATCCTTTCCCCGGCGCCCTCGACGATGCCCTGCTGGCCTACCACTGGCTGCTGAAGCAAGGATTTGCCCCCCACAACATCATTTTGGCCGGCGACTCGGCCGGCGGCGGCTTGGCGCTGGCCTTGCTTATTGCCCTGCGCGAAGAAGGCCAGCCCTTGCCGGCTGCTGCCGTCGGCCTCTCTCCCTGGACCGACCTCGATATGCCCGATGCCCTGCTGCGCCGGGTGGCACGCGAGGAAACCCAGCTGCTGGAGGCGCTTGAAATGCGCGGCTGGGGCCCTCACTACGCCGGCGAAACGCCTCTTTCTCACCCGTTAGTGTCGCCGGCCCGCGCCGCGGTGCACGGGTTGCCGCCGCTGCTCATTCAAATATCAGATTCGGAAGTGCTGTGCGAAAGCGTATTGTGCTTCACCGATAAAGCCCGCACAGCGGGCGTAGAGGTTACTTTACAGTCATTTACAGGCTTAGTGCACTGGTGGCACCTGTTCTGGCGATTGTTGCCCGAAGCCCGCGAAGCCCTGGACGGTGTAGCCATATTCGTAGATAGCATCTGGGCAACTCAGCCGGTTGTGTTGCACTTGCCCACTCTCAGGCCCACTAGCCCGATAGTCATTGCAAGTGCGGCGCGCCCCCGCAAAAGGGCCGCATAAAATGGAGACGAAAAAAAGCCCCCCGGGCACTTTAAATAGGTGAAAAAGCCCCCCAAACCTGATAGTATAGCATGGCTGTGATAAGGAGCTTGAAAAATTTCTGCCTCAGCACCAACTATATAGCTATGTTTTCGTAGGTTTGTCGAAAGTAGTCGGCTTGCATACTATTTTTCCCGGCGAGCGAAACCGCAACGCCGTTTTTCGTTTCATTTCACCTCCTTTTAACTAACCCAACAACATGGAAGATCTGTTTAAAAAATTCATCAATGCAGGCGTTGGCTTTGTATCGCTGACCAACGACCGTGTCCAAACCACCATCGATAAGTTGGTGAAGGAAAGCAAGTTGTCGGAGAAGGAGGGGCAGAAAATCATGGACGATCTGAAAAAGAACACCGACACCAAGCGTAAGGAGTTGGAAGCCCAGATCACGGGCATCGCCAACCGCCTCATGAAAGGTGTGGGTGTAGCCTCCAACGCCGACGTAGAGGAGCTAAAGCGCAGTGTGCGTGGCACTAAAGCGGCAACCAGCTCTGCTTCCGGCAGCAAAAGCAGCGCGAAGCCTGCCTCCAGCACTACGGCCAAAGCCGCTGGTGCTACCAAGAAGGCCGCCGACAAAGTGAGCGGCGCCGCTGGCACCGCCCAGAAATCGGCCGCTGCAAAAGCAGGTGCCGCCAAGCCAGCCGCTAAAAAAGATGCGCCAAAGGCTGCTGACAGTGGCAGCAGCGCCGCCCCCAGCGCTTCGTAATTCTGCTGTTAGCGCAACGCGTGAAAAGCCAGCGCCGCTTCTGCGGGCGCTGGCTTTTTCGTAGGCAAACACTACGTGTTGCAATAGCAGCAGTGCAGTTTTGATTTTTGCTTTGCTGGGGGCATTTTGCTTACCTTTCCTGTCGAGGCTGGCCAAGCTACCTTTTCACGGGCTTCTTTTTTCGGGCATGTTCAAAAACACGATTTCTAATCTGGGCCGCATCCGGCAGGTAATGGAGGTGCTGGTGCGCTACGGGTTTGAGGATGTAGTAACCAGTACGGCGCTGCGCCGCTTAGTGCCGCAGGGACGCCGGGTATCGTGGCAGCACGCGGAGAAAACGGTGTTTGACACCAACCGCTGGCAACGCATTCGCTTGATTATTGAAGAACTAGGTCCCACGTTTATCAAACTGGCCCAAGCCCTGAGCAACCGCCCCGATTTGCTTCCCGAGGCCCTGATCGACGAGTTTGAAAAGCTGCAAAGTGACGTGCCGCCCTTCCCAGTGGTCACGGCTCGCCGCCTGATCGAGGAAGAATTGGGAAGGCCCATCTCGGAAGTCTTCAGCGAGTTTGATGATACGACGCTGGGTTCGGCCAGCATCGGGCAGGTACACAGGGCGCGCCTGCTCACGGGCGAGGAAGTGGTGGTGAAAGTGCAGCGGCCCGGCGTGCAGGAGAAAGTCCGCACCGACCTGAGCTTGCTGCGCGAGCTGGTGCGCCTCACGGCCGGCTTTCTGCGCAAGCAGGGCCTGAGCAATCCGCAAGATATTGTAGACGCCTTCGAGCGCAGCATGACCAAGGAACTGGACTACACCTCAGAGGCCCGGAGCATGGACCAGTTTCGCAAGCTCTACGAAGACTACGAGACGTTTTATGTGCCGAAGCCTTACCGCGAGTTCTCTACCAGCAAAATTCTGGTTATTGAGTTTGTGAGCGGCTGCAAAATATCCAACAAGCCGCAGCTGCTGGAATGGGGCCTCGACCCGGCTAAAGTGGCCGAAACGGGCATGGATATCTACCTGACTCAGATTTTTGAGTTTGGCGTTTTTCACGCCGACCCGCATCCCGGCAACGTACTGGTGCGGCCCGACGGCACCATCGTGCTCATCGACTTCGGCATGGTAGGCAAGCTCACCAAGCAGCAGAAATACGCGTTTGCCGGCGTGTTTATCGGGATGGCGCGGCAGGACGCACGCAGCATGGCGCTCAATTTCCGCCGCCTCGCGCTCCACGCCGAAATTCCGGATATGCGCCGCTTCGAAGCCGACCTCAACGAGCTGATTGAGGACTTTACGGTACTCGACGTGAAGGAGATGAGCATGTCGGACCTCGCCGACCGCCTGCAAGTTATCATCTACGATTACAAATTGCAGGTGCCGGGGGCCGTTTTCCTGATTCTGCGGGCGCTGGTAATTCTGGAAGGTATCGGCAAGGTGCTGCACCCGTCATTCAACACATTTGAGTTTGTGCGTCCCTACGGCGCCCGCATCATTGCCGAGCAATACTCGCCCGAAAACCTGATGAGCGAAGCCCAATATACGGGCGTGCAGCTCCTGTCTTTGCTGAGCACATTGCCCACGGATGTGCGGCAGATTATGCGCAAAATTTCCCGCGGTGATTTGCGGGTGAAAGTAGAATTGGGCGGTTATCAGTCGCTGCTGCGCAAAGCCGATCAGTTGGTGAGCCGCACAATTATTGCCCTGCTGGCCGTGGCTTTTCTGCTGTTCTCAGGTCTGAGCTTGATGGGCAGATATTCAGCCGAAATGGCCTATCACCGCGGCATTCCCATGCTGACGTGGTTCGGGCTGGGCGTAACGGGCTTTCTATTATTGGTGCTGGTGATAATGGGGCTGCGGAAGCCGCGAGACTAGATCATTAAGCATTTGCTTTGTAAAGCAAATGCTCAAACTACTTTGTCATAAACCTTTGCTTCTACACCAAGAAAATCGGCGAGAGCATAAGTCAGATCTAAAGCAGACTGGCGGCCATACGATTTATGGATGATTACTCCTTCTGTAGAATTAGGAATGGAAAACATAATGATGTAGCGTTGGTCCGCGTCAGTCCGCATACGGCCAGGTTTACCGTGCGTCACTAAGTCGGAATAATACTTCATGATTACGCGTTGAACATTCGGCAATATTTCCCACTCACCAATTCTAAATCCTAGTATTAGGGTAAAAAAACGATAACGCTGGGCGTCTGTTTCTACCTCAATTCCTTTACGTGTAGTACCGGTTAGTATCGCAATGATAATTGCGATAAAGCCCTGAAACATATAGCCGTGATAAATGACATACAATCCTCCTATTGCCAGTAGTAACGCTTGCCATACACTGGCTTGACCTAATATGAATACAGCATTAGAAGGTCTAGATGGCTTAATAATAACGGTAGAGTTTTCAGTCATAGGTTTCGTGGAAATAGATAATAAATGTAGAAAAGGCCAAGCTATTTAAAGCTTGGCCTTTTCTACTTCGTACAACTTTTAGAAAGCAATACCTAAAACCAGATGAATAGAATGCTGTCGTCTTAAATGCACAGCGTAGCCTGTATGTGCGACTCCATGATTCATTCTATTATAGCGCATCTCAAGGCTAAGAATAGGTGAAGAAGGCCGGTGAATCATAATTCCACCTCCGGCTGCTACACCAAAGGCGCGTTTACTTACTTCGATGGGGTCACTCTGCGGGCTAGTAGTAGGGGCAAATGTGTCTGCCGAGGAGTCACTGATTTTGATTGCCACATTTGGGCCTGCGTTCAAGTAAGGCCGCCACACACCTTGCCCAAACTCGTAACGTACTAATAAAGGGATTTGAATTTGAGAATAATTGATGCGAATCGTGTGGATATTCTCCGGATTCCCGAGGTTATAGTAATAAAGTTCATAGGGGCCATAGGAGCCCCGCAACTGTACATAATTAGCTTCCAGTTGTAGCGAGAAATGCGTTAGGGTAGAGAAATTGACACTAGCACCTACCTGATAACCAGTTGCGTCTTTCCGCTCACCAAAACCAGCGTAGGATATTCCATCCAAGTCAAACCTTGAACTGTTAATACCTGCCTTCACGCCGAAGGAAGCTTGCCAACCTAACGCATGCTTAACTACAGTGCTAGGTTGTGTTGGGTGACTACACTGGTTGTAAGCCATGATGAGCTGAATCATTCCCTGAGTAGTATAGGGATAACGGCTTTGAATTTCATCGGAGCCAAAGTTGAGCGATGGGCATCCAGGTAGCGTTTGGGCTAACGTAAGCTGATGCGTAGCCCGTTCAACCACCTTTACATGGGCGGAGTCGGCTACTTGCAAATAGTACAGCTTTTCTTGCTTCTCATTCTCAGCAGTGTACAAGCTAGCATAGCCTACTACGAGTGGAACCAGAAATTGAGAGGGGCCACCTAAACCAATTTTTTTACTAACTCTGACGGGCCCGGTATTGCTGCCGTAGCTGCTGATTTCTTCGGCGCCAAACTCAATTGGCTCTATGCCTGGGCGGTAGAGACGCACTTTGTTGTTTTGTTTTCCAACAAGCTGTACACGTCCACGTAACGTGTCGCCTTTAGCCGTTACTACATAATAAGGTCCATTGCTTTGAGCATTTACACCCTTGAAAATCAAGCAAGAAATAGCAAATAGTAAAAGTTTTTTCATTAACAGGAAAGGGTGCTTGTATTGGACGAAGCGTATGTTTTAAAAGAATGCACGCAATAAATAAATGTATTTAAATAGCAAGTAGCCCGGCAAAAACGCTTACCGGGCTACTTGCTATCTACACTATTTCAGTGATTTACTTCAACTGCATATCCTCAATTATGCTGGCTATTTTGCCCCCCAGCGCTTCGTAGCCCTGCTCGAATTTATCTACTGAATCGAGCGGCTGTTTTACGCTGAAATAGAACTTGATTTTTGGCTCGGTGCCGGAGGGGCGGGCGGATATTTTGCTGCCATCTTCGGTTATAAACTGAAGCACGTTGGATGCCTCTAAACCAGTGCGTGTTTCCTGCCCGTTGCGCAGGTTGCGGACGATGCCCGTATGATAGTCGCGGATTTCTACTACCGGCGAGCCGGCAATAGTGTGAGGCGGCTGAGCGCGCAGGTCGCGCATCATTTCCTGAATCTCTTCGGCGCCGCGCTGGCCTTTTTTAGTGAGAGAAATGAGGTCTTCGCGGTAGAGGCCGTAGGTGGCGTACATCTGCACCATTTCCTCATACAGGGTACGGCCGTTGTCTTTGGCTACGGCGGCCATTTCGGCCAGCATCGCGCAGGCCGACACGGCGTCTTTATCGCGCACAAAGTCGCCAATCATGTAGCCGTAGCTTTCCTCGCCGCCGCCGATATAGGTTTCCTTGCCTTCCAGGTTACGGATGAGGCCGGCGATATACTTGAAGCCGGTCAGCGTCTGGTACGACTTCACGCCGTGGGCCTCGGCAATATCACCCAGCACTTCGCTGGTTACGATGGTATACACAATGAAATCCTGCTCCGTCATTTTGCCCGCTTTCTGGCGCGCCGACAGCAGATAATACGTTAGCAGAGCGGCGGTTTGGTTGCCGTTTACCAGAACCCATTCGCCTTTCGTGTTTTTTACGCCGATGCCTACACGGTCCGCGTCGGGGTCAGTGGCAATAACAAGGTCGGCATCAAGCTCGCGGGCCTGGTCGAGGGCCATTTGCATGGCTACTTTTTCCTCGGGGTTGGGCGACTGCACGGTTGGGAAGTTGCCGTCGGGGGTGGCTTGCGCCTCTACAATGCTGACATTGGTAAAGCCGAAGCGCTCCAGCGCTTTTGGCACCAACGTAATGCCGGTGCCGTGGATAGGCGTGTACACGATTTTCAGGTCGTGCTGACGCTTAATGGCTTCGGGGTTGATGCTGAGCTTTTGGACTTCGCTCAGATATGCATCGTCAATTTGCCCCCCAATCAGGTGGATACGCGACTCAACGGCCTTGAACTTAACCGCATCCACGCTCTGAATCTGATTTACTTCGTGGATAATATTCGTGTCGTGGGGGCTACTACCTGGGCGCCGTCGTTCCAGTATACTTTGTAGCCGTTGTACTCCTTGGGGTTGTGCGAAGCTGTGATAACCACGCCGCTCTGGCAACCCAAATGACGGATGGTAAACGACAGCTCCGGCGTGGGGCGCAAGGCTTCAAACAGATAAACCGTGATGCCATTGGCGGAAAAAATACCGGCAGCAATACGCGCAAACTCGGAGCTGTTGTTGCGCGAGTCGTGGGCCACGGCCACCTTTATTTCCTGACTCGGAAATGAGTCCAGCAGGTAATTGCACAGGCCTTGGGTAGCCATGCCCAGGGTGTAGCGGTTCATACGGTTGGAGCCCGTACCCATCACGCCGCGCAGGCCGCCGGTCCCGAACTCCAGATCGCGGTAGAAGGCGTCATTCAGGGCTTCTTCCTGATTGCTGTCTAGCAGCTGTTGGATGTCGGCTTGGGTTTGGGCGTCGTAGTTGCCTTTGAGCCAGGTGTTTATTTTCTGCTGAACGTCGGAGGTTATGGCCATTGGGAGAAAAGAGATTAGATGCGGTTTGGCTGAAGAACGAGTGTAAAGAAAAGAGGTTTACTGAAAGCAGCCTAGCAAAAGAACGTCATGCAGAGGCGAAGCCGAAGCATCTCGCGTGTGGAAGTGAGGTTAGTATTCTCACCAAACACGCGAGATGCTTCGGCTTCGCCTCTGCATGACAGTCTTTCTTGAGCGCCTTGCTACAGATTTTACAAGTTGCCGCGCAGTGCCTGCTCGCGCTCAATGGATTCGAACAGGGCCTTGAAATTGCCTTTGCCGAAGCTCTTGGCGCCTTTGCGCTGAATGATTTCATAGAATACCGTGGGGCGGTCTTCCACGGGCTTGGTGAAGATTTGGAGCAGATAGCCTTCCTCGTCGCGGTCCACCAGAATGTTCAGATCCTTCAGCGTCTGCAAATCCTCATCGATGCTGCCGATGCGCTCCAGCAGGTCGTCGTAGTATACGGCCGGCACGGTCAGGAACTCTACGCCGCGGCGGCGCAGCTCCGTGACGGTGTGGCGAATATCTTTGGTGGCAATGGCAATGTGCTGCACGCCGGGCGAATGATAGAAGTCGAGGTACTCTTCAATCTGCGACTTTTTCTTGCCCTCGGCCGGCTCGTTGATGGGAAATTTTACGTAGCCATTGCCGTTGCTCACCACCTTGCTCATCAGGGCCGAATACTCGGTGGAAATGTCCTCGTCGTCGAAGGTGAGCAGGAGCTTGAAGCCCATCACGTCCTCGTAAAACTTCACCCACTGGTTCATCTCGCCCCAGCCCACATTGCCTACGCAGTGGTCCACGTGCAGGAGGCCCACAGGAGTTTGTTGGGGCACCAAGCTGGTTTTGGCCACGAAGCCCGGCATAAATGCCCCCGGTAGTTGCGGCGCTCCACAAACGTGTGAATGGTTTCGCCATAAGTATAAATGCCGGACAGCGTTACTTCCCCATCTGCGTCGCTGATGGTATAGGGCTCGAAAGCGGCCCTGGCGCCGCGCTTAGTGGTTTCTTCGAAGGATTTGCGGGCATCATCCACCCACAGCGCCATCACTTTTACGCCGTCGCCGTGCTTGCGCACATGCTCCGAAATGTCGGAGTCGGGAAGGAGGGAAGTGGTGAGTACCAACCGGATTTTGCCTTGCTGCAACACGTAGCTGGCCCGGTCGCGCAGGCCGGTTTCGGGGCCGGCATAGGCTACCAGCTCATAGCCGAAGGCAGCCTGGTAATAGTAGGCCGACTGTTTGGCGTTGCCGACATAAAACTCGACGTAATCGGTACCGTTCAGGGGAAGGAAGTCGTGGGCGGGGTGGGCCTGCACGGCCGGCGAGGTCATCGTCTGCATAGCGGATGGGGTGGAAATCGGGTGAGAAAAATGTTAGTTTGGTAAAAATAAGAGTTTAGCCTAAATCGTTCGGGCAAGCACGCCAGTCCGGTAGGCTGGGGGGCAAAATTCTGCGGTGTCGGACCCGAAACAGAATTGCCGAATCCTACGCACCTTTGTACTACACTTATGCCTGAGTAGCTATGAATAAAGAGGAATTAAATAAAGCCCTGGTCGCCCTGATCGAGAAGAAGCAGGAACTGCACAAGCTGCCTTACAACCACGACAGCTACGACGACATCGAGGAGGAACTGCACGATCTGGAAGACGACTTCAACGAGGAGTACGGCGCTTATCTGGAAGAAGTACTGGAAAAAGTTCACCAGCAGCTTTGCCCCGATACCGACGTGCTGCTGCCCACCGCCTACCTACCCAACGATGTAGGCGGCGACACTGGCTACGAGCCTTCGCATAAGGAAGGCGTCTGGGTCGATTCGGATGAATTTCCGGGCAAAGAAGCTCGCCTGGTGCTCGTGCCCAATCCCACGCGCCTGATTTTGTCGGTAGGCAAAAAGGTGCGCAAGGAAGTGTGGCAGGCGTAAGCTTATGGTGCTGACGTATGTCAGGACAACTTGCAGTAGGGACTGAAAAGCCTGTCATGCAGAGCGGTAGCGAAGCATGACAGGCTTTTCAGTCTTTGTTTTTCTGAATAGAATAGCAGCATGATTTACCGAATCGCGGAGCTTGCCGACTGGCAAGCAGCCCAGCAAACCGGCTTCTTCGCCAGCGCCGACTTATCGGCGGAAGGCTTTATTCACGCCTCCGAGCTGTACCAGGTAGAAGCCACCGCCAACGGCTACTACGCCGGCCGCTCCGATATTCTGCTCCTGGAACTAGATGAATCGGAACTGTGGGTGGCAGCCGTGCCCGTGAAGCGCGAGTACGCCGAAGCTCGCAACGATTATTTTCCTCACATTTTCGCGCCGGTTCCGTTGGCGGCCATTGTGCGGGCGTTGCCTTTCCAAACTGGTTCCGATGGCCAGCACACGTTGCCGCCGGAGCTGGAAGATGAAGTTTGATCCAAGAAAAAAGCCCCCAGATATCTAGGGGGCTTTTTTATGTAACATGCTGGCGCTGCTAGATCAAGTCGGCCAGCTCCAGCCACCGCTCGCCTTTGCTGTCAAGGGCCGCGTCGGTGCGCTTGAGCTCGGCGGCCCAATCGGCCATATCTTTATGGGAGCCGGTGCCAGCGTTGAGCTTTTCGATGAGCTGCTGCTTAGTTTCTTCGAGCTTCTCGATTTCCTTTTCTAGGGTTTCGTACTCCTTTTTCTCAGCAAACGTGGCTTTCCGCTTCGGAGCTTCAGCGGGGGCAGCCGCAACCGCTTTTACTGGTGCGGCTGAGGGCGCCACGCCAGCGGCAGCTTTGGCCGTTTTGGCTTGCTCTTTCGCGTATTCTTCGGCGTTATTTTCCTTCTGCCACTCGCGGTAATCAGTGTAGTTGCCGGGGAAGTGGCGAATTTGCCCCCCAGGCTCCAGCACAAACACGTGCTCCACCAGCGCATCCATAAAGTAGCGGTCGTGGGACACGATGAGCAGACAGCCGCCGAAATTCAGCAGGAAATCTTCCAGAATATTGAGCGTGATGATGTCCAGATCGTTTGTTGGCTCGTCCAGAATTAGGAAGTTCGGGTTCTTGATCAGCACGCGCAGCAGCTGCAATCGGCGCTTTTCGCCCCCCGAGAGCTTGCTGACCAGCGTGTATTGCTGGGCCGGCGGAAACTGGAAGTGCTGCAAAAACTGCGAGGCCGTCACCACTTCGCCGTTGGCCATTTCCACCACTTCGGCCACTTCCTTCACAATATCAATGACGCGTTGGGTAGGGTCAAACTCCAGCTCCGTTTGGGTGTAATAGCCAAAAACGGTGGTCTGGCCCTTGTCGATGGTGCCGCTATCGGGCTCCTGACGGCCGGTGAGCATATTCAGCAGCGTCGACTTGCCGGCACCGTTCGGCCCGATCAGGCCAATCCGGTCCTTTTTCTTGAACACGTAGCTGAAGTCATCGAGTACCACTTTGTCGCCAAATTGCTTGTGCAGGTGCTCCACCTCAATGATTTTGCCCCCCTGCCGCGTGGTTTTCACCGACAGCTCCAACTGCGGCCCGCTGATCTTGGTTTTGGCCTTTTCCTGGGTTTCGTAGAAGGCATCGATGCGCGCCTTTTGCTTGGTGCCGCGGGCTTGCGGCTGCCGCCGCATCCAGTCTAGCTCCTTGCGCAGCAGGTTGCGGGCCTTTTCTACTTCGGCTACTTCAATCTGCTCGCGCTCGGCCTTTTTCTCTACGAAGTAGGAATAATTGCCCTGATACCGGTGCACGCGGCCCTGGTCGAGCTCCACAATTTCGTTGGCCACTTTATCTAGAAAGTAGCGGTCGTGGGTCACCATCAATAAGGTCAAATTAGGCGACGCCAGCCGGTTTTCGAGCCACTCAATGGTATCGAGGTCCAGATGGTTGGTAGGCTCGTCGAGAATAAGCACTTCCGGCTCCTCAATCAGCACCCGCGCCAGCGCTACGCGCTTGCGCTGACCCCCTGAAAGCTTACTAACGGGCCGCTCCAGCAAGTCACCCAGAATGCCCAGCCGCCCCAGGATCTGCTTTACCTGCGACTCGTAGTCCCAGGCATTGAGCGCGTCCATGCGCTCCATCACGCGCTGCAAGTCGTCGGATTTGTGGTTGGCGTCATTCACCACGTGCTCGTAGTCGCGGATGGCGGCCAGCGTGTCGTTTTGGCTGGCAAAAATGGTTTCTTCTACGGTCAGGGCCTCATCAAAAATGGGCTGCTGACCCAAAAAAGCCACCCGGATATCCTTGCGCACGCTCACCGAGCCTGTGTCGCCGGGCTCCAAACCAGCCAGAATGCGAAGCAAAGTCGTTTTGCCCGACCCGTTGATGCCCACCAAAGCCACCCGCTGGCCCTGGCTCAGGCCAAAAGAAAGGTCGCGGAACAGCCAGCGGTCGGCGTAATTTTTTGAGATATTCTCAGCTGATAACAGATTCATGCCACAAAGGTAGGCAAGGCATTCCAGCAAGGAAGCAGAAGAGTCGATTCCCGGAAGAGTAATCTGGCCAGCAGGGCATAAACGATACGCTTTATACTGCCGAATAAGCCGCTAGGGGGCTTTTTTCTCGGCTAACGCTTTCACATCGAGGCGCATCTGCTCAATTATCTGTCGTAGCAGACTATTCACGGCCTCAATGCGGGGTTTCAAGGCCTGCAGATTGAAGTCGCCTTCCCATGAATCCAGCTGCTCTACCAGGTGACGTGCCTGCTGCACATGTAGGTGATCGAGGCTGGGCTTAAGCTTATGAGTAGCGGCTTTCAGCAGCTTCACATCGTGGGTTTGCAACGCCTGCGCAAAGTCGCGCACTGCTTCCTCACAGCTCTCCATAAAGCTATCGAGCATAAGGACCACGAAATCGTCGTCGCCCTGGCCTACTTGGTGCAGCAGGTCAAGCTTATAAAGAGACGAGCTGGAACTGACGAACGGGGCAGGAGCTATGGGCAGCGCAGCCAGGTCAGCGTCAGCGGGCCCCAGCACCCAGTCGCCAATCAGTTTTAGCAGCTCATCTTCCCGAAACGGCTTCGCCAGGTAGTCATCCATGCCAGCCGCCAAGCATTTTTCCCGCTCGCCTTTGATGGCATTCGCCGTTAGCGCAATAATTGGGGTTCTTAAGTCCAGCTGCTCACGCAGTATAGCAGTAGCTTCCAGTCCATTCATGACGGGCATTTGCATATCCATCAAAATCAGGTCGAAGCGCCGGGTCTGCAATAACTCTACTGCCAGCGCGCCGTTCTCCACCTCAACTACCTGAATATGAGAGTTGTTAAGTAAGGCCTTTGCAATCTGCCGGTTAAACTTGTTGTCCTCCACTAGCAGCACCTGCTTCCCGCGCAGCTTTTCGCGTAGGCCTTGGTCGACGGATTCCTTGCGTGGCAAATCACTTTCGCTGCCTATCTGCAACACCAGAGAAAACGAGCTGACTGTGCCTTGGTATTTCTCGCTTTCAATCTGCAATTCGCCCCCCATCAGGTTCACCAGACTTTTACTGATGCTGAGCCCGAGGCCGGTGCCGCCAAATTTGCGGGTTACAGAGGGGTCTTCCTGGCTAAACTCTTTAAAGATATGACGCAGGTAGGTTGGGTCGATGCCAATACCCGTATCGGCTACTGCAAACCTGATTTCCACGGCGTCATCAAACTGTCGAATCAAATCACATGAAATCGTGACGCGGCCTTTCTCCGTAAATTTAATGGCGTTGCCGGCCAGGTTCAGCAGAATCTGGGTGATGCGGTAAGGGTCGCCGAGCAGCACCGGCGGCAGTTCCGATGACACTTTCGTTTCAAAGAACAAGCCTTTCTCTTCCGCCTTGTAGTGCAGGGTTTGCTCAATCTGAGCCATAAACTGGCTGGCGCTGAAGCCGATATTTTCGACTTGCAGCTGGCCTGCCTCAATTTTAGAAAGGTCCAGAATATCGTTGATGATGACCAGCAGGTTCTCGCCCGATATAGTAATGGCGCGCAGGTACTCATCCTGATCTGGAGCGAGCGGGGTTTTGGCAAGAAGCTGCGCCATGCCTAGAATGGCGTTCATGGGCGTCCGAATTTCGTGGCTCATATTAGCCAGAAATAGCTCTTTGGCTTTCGACGAGTCCTCGGCTTGCTCCTTGGCTTTCCGCAGCTTATGCTCCAGCGTTTTCTGATGGGTGATATCCAGCGTGATATGAATGGAGCCAATGGCCTGGCGGTCATCATTGTATACTGGCGCACGGCTTACCATAAGCCACTTCTGGCTGCCATCTTTGCTTAACACCATGCGCTCATAAGCATCCGGATCATCCTGCACCGCCGCCGATGCCTCCTGCGCCAGCAGCGAATGCAAGAGTTGCTGCTCCAGAATTTCGGCGCTGGAAAACCCGAGCATATCACTGAAAGCCTGGTTGATATACAGAACCTGCTCCGTTAAATCAGTCTCGATAAGGCCCAGATTCATCCGCTCGATGATGCGCCGGTACTTCTCTTCGCGCCGCTTCAGAATATCCTCCGCGTTTTTCTGCTCCGTAACGTCCTGAAACTTCCATAGATAGCCCAGCGAGGCGTTGTGGCTGAATATGGGGATAAAGTCGCGCTGGAATACTTTGCCATTGCGGCGCGGAAGCAACTCGCCAATTACGGCCTGCTGCTCCAGAACGCGGCCATCGGAGCCCTCCAGCCAGCCCAGCTCTGTGGGAAGCCCGCCCGCGGCCAGCAGCGCCGCCGTTTCTACGCCTACCAACTGCTCAGGCAACACCTGCGTGTTCAGCATCCGGCAGAAGGCCTCGTTTACCAGCACCACGCGGCGGTGTTCATCCTCTATCAAAATACCTTCCTGAAAGTTGGCAATGGTAGTCGACAAACGACGAGTAGAGGCTTCAATAGCCAGATTAGCTTGCTTGATAGCCGAAATATCCGTGTGTACGCCGGTCATAATGAGCGGCGCACCATTGGCGTCACGCTTGGTTATAAGGCCGCGGGTCAGCACCCATTTGTACTCACCATTCTTGCACAGCAGCCGGCGCTCAACGGAATAAATGGGCAGGTCGCCGCGCAGGTAAGCGTCGGAGGCCTGCATACTGGCCACATGGTCGTCGGGATGAACGTGGTTTTGCCAGGCATGAAAGCCCGTCGGAAAGTCCTCGTTCGGGTAACCCAGCATCGTGCGGTAGGCGTTGGAGAAGTACTCATCGCCCGTTTGGTAGTTAAACTCCCACGCGCCGTCGCCAAACCGCTCTATAGCTAAGTGCCAGCGCTGTTCGCTATCCTGCACCGCTTCTTCAGCCTCTTTCAGGGGGGTAATATCCTGTATAATTCCGCTGTACAGAACACCCTCGGAATCGGTGGTCGTGGGTTGATAATTAGCTTGAATCCAGCGTAATGGTTTGCCCGGTACCACCAGACGGCCCTCAAACGAGGCTGCTTCGGCGCTGGGAGGCTGCTTCCAGAACTTAACCCACGCTGCCAAGTCGTCGGGGTGAATGACTTCTTCTAGTTGGGCTAAATTGGCTGGTTCAAACCCAAATACTGTCCTCACATTGTCACTCAGGTAGGTGAGGTGCGAGGCGCCGTCGTAATTATTTCGCCACTGAAAAAGTACGCCCTGAACCTGCTCTAATAAGTGGCGCTGTAGCGTTTGGTAAGCTTGGGTTGCTACCTGTTCAGCTTTCCATTTGGTGATATCTTCTAGCAGTACAAAAAAGCGAGTAGGCTCGTGCGGAGTGGTCGGCGCGCTGGCCTGCAACTTGGCACGCAACCAACGAGTGCTACCATCGGAGGCAATTGCTTGGCCTTCGTAGTGCAAAGAAGTCTGAGCGTTCAGGCTGGTTGTGGGGGGCAAATGTGGCGCTACATCAGCGTGCTCGGGGGGCAAAATTTGCCATAGGATCTGCCCTGATAGCGTGCTGGCCGTGTTACCAAAAAGCGTAGAAAAACTCTCGTTCACCCATTCCAGACGGCCTTGGTCGTCGATGATAGCCACGGCCGCAAAAGCTTGTTGAATCAGTAGTAGCGCCTGTTTCAACTGATCCGTTAAGCCAATGGGCAGCGTGGTGTCCTCAAGCAGTTTGCTGGGAGTCACCCGCGCTGGTATCGAGGACGTGTGAACACCACTTCGCTTCATCGCATTAACAGCACGTCGGCCTTCTTTTTATAGATAAAATCTCAATTTACTTATTGGTAATTCACTGAAACTGCAGCTTCAAGAGCCCAGTTTATCTCAACAATATACAGGGAAAAGGAGAAATATTGAGTTAATACCGATGCCAAATAAGTATTAACACTTATCCTGCTGGACATTCAAAAAGAAAATTCGAGAACGTGCAAACTCGACAGTAAGCCGCATGGCACTGCGCTTGCCCACTTTCGATACACTGCTTATGGATAAGCCTAGATGACCCGCACGCGGTCTACATGCAACTCGTCGCGCAGAATTTCGAGGCCTTTGTAGGCAAGAGGGCGGCCAGTATTGGTTGTTAGCTCGCCACCGTCGCGGTATAGGTGAGCTACGTCGAGCACGAGCTGCGTGTATTTCAGCTCACCCAACTCAATAGCTACCGGTCGACCTCGGCTAAGATCGAAGGCAGCAAGGGCATGGTCAATTTCATTCAGAATCTTACTCATGGAAAGGGAGAACTTGAGCGAGAGAAGCGCCAAGATAGAAGATTACTAAAAATTACGTAATTCAGAAGACCTCAAATTGCCAGCGAGGTTGCCTAAAGCCCGTACCTTCGCCTCCATGGCATCTTCTTCTGCTTCCGCCGATTTGCGGACCCGGCCCATTGGAATGTTTGATAGTGGTATCGGTGGGCTTACCGTGGCACGGGCTGTCAGCCGCCTTTTGCCCCACGAGCAACTCATTTACTTCGGCGACACGGCCCACCTGCCCTACGGCGACAAAAGCACGGCTGCTATTCAGGCTTACTCGATCAAAATCTGCGACTTACTACTCAAGCAGCAATGTAAGGTAATTATGATTGCCTGCAACTCGGCTTCGGCAGCGGCCTACGAGCTGGTGCGGGAATATGTGGGCTCTAAAGCGCGGGTACTCAATGTAATTGACCCGATTGTAGCGCATGTGGGCAAAGCGTACGCTGGTCGCGCTGTGGGGCTTATTGGCACCAAGCAAACCGTCAATTCCAACGTGTACAAAAAAAAGCTGGACGACCTCGACGCCGGCGTGCAGCTACACTCCCTGGCCACGCCGCTGCTGGCCCCGATGATAGAGGAAGGCTTCTTTAATAATAGTGTCAGCGACAAGATTATTCAGAATTATCTCACCAATCCGGCCCTTGACGATATTGAGGCATTGGTGCTGGCCTGCACGCATTATCCCATGATCAAGGAGCAAATTGCCCACTTCTACGAGGGCAAAGTAGAAGTATTGGACGCCTCCGACGCCGTGGCCACCCACGCTCAAGCGTATCTGGAAGAGCACAACTTGGCTGCGCGGCCCGCCAAAAAGCCTCCCACGCATCATTTTTACGTTTCTGACTTCACCCAGTCTTTCGAGGAAAGCACCCGTATCTTCTTTGGGCAGGAGGTTCATCTGGAGCACTATCCGCTCTGGGAGTAGTCTATATACCAACGAATCCAGCGGGCTATTTTACAGCACTTTGGACCCGCTTGGCAGCTAATAATAAGCGAAAGTGGATTCGACCTTTTTCAGCACTATTCACGTTTAGGAAGTCGGATTAATTTGCCTTTCATGAGGCCCGCAAAGCCTCCGACATACGCATCAAGGAGTTAAAAACCATGAAAAAGACCTATCACCGTCTCGGCGACTGGCGCCGCAATACATTAATGGTAGCGGCAGCTGCTACTTTGGGCTTGTCGGTGCTGCCGGCTTGCTCGGGCAATAGCAGCTCCGAAACTAATCAGGAACAGTGGAGTGGGGGCGAAACCTATTCGCAGGGTGTTATCACGGAAATGACCGAGGTGCAGCCTGGCGAGTGGAAAGTAACCGCTGAGCGCCCCGCTGGCAAAGAGGAAGTGGCCGCCATTTTGAAGCACTTTGATGGCAAGGTAGACACGCTGCAGGGACAAGCTTTACAGAAGCAAATGCAGGATTACAGCCAGCAACATCCCGAAAACCGGGTGGCTGGCACCGGCATGATGGATATTCTGATGTGGAGTGGCATCGGCTACATGGCTGGCCGCTTCCTGACCCCCAATCGAGGGGCATATGCCAACCCGGGCCTGCTGCAGCAGAATGCCGGCTGGCGCCAGAATGTAGCGCGGGAGCAACAACAGGGCCGTGGCTTCTTCGGACGTGGCTTTACTGGCAGCCGCACTTCTGGCGCTGGCATTCGTCCGAGTACCTCAGTAAACCGGTCGGGGGTGCGTAGTACCGCACCGCGGGCCGGACGTAGCAGTGGCTTCTCGAATCGGGGAGGCGGCAGCTTCGGTGGTTAGATAAAAAACAGTGTTCCTCTTATAATTTGCCCCCAGCACCTTATATAAGGAGTTGGGGGCAAATACATAGTATACAGTTACCAACGTATGATAAAGCTGTTACCTCTGACAGGTGATATTGTGCCTGCTGTCCGTGGCTTAGGCTGGGATTGGGCCATCGAGGAAGCCTGTGCGGCTTACGTAGCGCGCGAAGCCATTGTGTTGACTGAGGCCGAGGCCGATACCTTTCTCCAAGCTGCCGATACGCTCTACGAGATGCTCGTGGCCTCTATTCCCGACCCCATTCCGGATGATCTTCTTCAACTACTGGCTATTCCTCCTAACCTTTGGGCGGCAGTGCGCCACTCCTGGAATGATGACCGCCACTGGCACATATATGGTCGGTTTGACCTCGCTGCCACGCCCGATGGGCCTAAGCTGCTTGAGTTTAACGCCGACACGGCAACCAGTCTTCCCGAAACAGCCGTGGTGCAATGGGCTAGCTTGGTGGCCTCAGGCACTTCCGACGAAAGCCGGCAATCTAATGGGCTGTTTGAGGGGCTGAGCGCACAATTTACCCAGTGGCTTGACCTCAATCCTGATTTGGAGCCCAGCTTATTAATCGTGTATTTGCCCGGCAGCCCAGAAGATGAAGCCAACTGTACCGTGTTGGCCGAAGCTGCCCGCGAGGCTGGTTTCGAGCAGGTAGAGCTATGTCCGGTAGATAACATGCAGGTATCGGTGGCAGGGGAGGAGCGAGGCGTATGGGCCCCGATTGAAGATGGGCAATGGCAACGCTTCGGTTTCCTGTTTAAGCTGGTACCGTGGGAAATTCTGGCCCAGGAAGAACCCGCACTTACCGCTGACTTAAGCGAGTTACTGTTAAGTCGCGACGTAATTATCGCTAATCCGGCGTATGCTCTTTTGTTTCAAAGTAAGGGTATTCTAGCGTGGCTTTGGCAAGTATACCCACATCACCCGCTGCTGCTGGAGGCAGCCTTGCAGGATTTGCCGGGCCATAACGTGCGCAAGCCGCTTTTCGGACGCGAAGGCCAAAACGTAGCTGAGATGCAAAATGGGCAGGTGGCTCACGAAGTTCCGGGCGAGTTTGCCCCCCAGCCCCAAGTGCGTCAGCGCTGGGCCGAACTCCCCACCGATGAGCAGCAGCGGCTGTATCAGGCAGGTGTGTTCTGGGCTGGTGAAGCTTGCGCTTTGGGCTTCCGTCGTGACAAAGGCTTTATAACCAACCTTTCAGAGTTTGTACCTCATATTCTAAGTTGAAGTTACCCCTTTATGATAGCATGAACTTAGTTTGCTATCCATTGCTGAACGAACGCAATTACGCTGACAGCAATGACGCTTCATTCAGTGTATAGATGCAAGCACTTCTACTTAGTCTGGTAGAGGTGGAAGACTTACAAAATGCCCAGCCTATATAGGTCGCCATGCAGATGGTGAAAACTATGTAGGCTGGGTTTTCTATTGTCGAAAAAAAATAAGCCGACGACAGAATTAAGGTATGCTAATTGTAGTAGGAGGTCTAAAAAGCGAGTTTGCATAATGCTGAGAATCAGCAGTATGGCTAATCCAAAAAAAAATTGTATTTCATCGCTATTTTAATAACGGAATTTATATATGCACCTGTCGCAATATATTCGTACCTCTTGTGATTCAATGCATCTAGTGATACAGTAATAGTTTGATTTTACACTTGCTTGTTAAGCACGATATATGTCAATTTTATATGCTGTGAAAACTTTTAGATGTATTAATTGTATAGAAAAGTTATAAATAGTATTTAAAATATTTAACAACAGGTTCTTGTAAAATTCGTATTAGAGTTAAATCTATCATCTTTTAAAATGATCTTGAACAAGTCACTTCTCATTCCCACTAAACTTTCTTTCCCAAGCGTATGAAAAACACTTACCTAAGTCTCGCATTCCGACAGATGCGACCTCGAGTTTGGACTCTTTTATGTTTGATGCTTTTGCCGTTTCTAGGCATGGCGCAGAGAATTGATTTCACACCTAACCGAGGAACCTTCTTCGAGCCTGATCCAACACCGGTTAATACATATTCGGATGAAGTAACTTACACAGTAACAGGTACTGGCCTAACTTCTCCTATTACCGTAACCGCTCCCGATGGTTTTCTTGTTAGTTTGACAAGCGGTGGCGCTTATAGTACTTCTATCGATCTTCCAGCAAATGGTGGACAACTTTATATTGTATTCTTTCCGACTTTAGGAGAAGCTTATAATGATAAAGTTTCGCTAAGCAGCACAAATGCAGCTACAAAAAGGATCAACGTAGCAGGCACAGGTATTGCTCCTTCTGTTACGCCCAGTACCAATAGCTTAGTTTTTGGTAGTGTTACAATCAACACTTCATCTACAAAGCAAGTAATTATAAATGGAGAAGATCTACAAGGAGATTTAACGCTCACAGTTCCTGCTAACTCAGGCTATCAAATTGTATATGATGGTATTACAGCCAATTCAGTTACGATCCCTAATAAAGCGAACAACCGGCTAACCAATGTTAGTTTTGACGTAGTGTTTTCGCCTACTGCGGTGAAGGACTACAATGAAGTGCCCCTCCAGATTACAAGCACTAACCTTACACCTGCTGTAATAATAAAACTTAATGGTTCAGGAGTTCCGCAGCCTCTGTTGGTAGTAGAGCCTACTAGCCTACCAGATTTCGGGGCAGTTGTACAAGGACAGACCTCGTTTATTCAGTCTTTCAGGGTAACGGGTTCGTTCTTGCAAGGCCAAGTGACTGTTGCTGCTCCCGCCAATGGTTCTTTCCGGATCCGTACGGGAACAGGCACTTTCTCTACTAATACCATCACCTTAAACATCGCCAATGATGGTTCGGTAGAGGCCACGGTTGATGTAGTATTTGCACCAACTGCTACTGGTGCAGTAAGTGGTGCAATTGCCATTGCCTCTTCAGGTGTTACATCTGCCCAAGTTCAGGTTAGCGGAACAGGTACAGCTGTTGGCCAGCCTGCAATTGTTGCTTCACCAACTCTACTTGACTTTGGAACGGTAAGCAGCAATGGTTCGGCTACTACCCTGACGTTTACTTTGAGTGCCACCGGCCTTACTGAGGCCCTCGTATTGACTCCTTCATTCATTACTTCTGGTGGTGAAGAGATTCGCAATATTGAGTTCCGTGATACTTCGGTGCCAAGCCTATTTCAAAACCGTCCGCTGACGATTAACCAAGTAAACGGTAACATTCAGACTCGTACGATTGAAGTGAACCTGGCTGGAACAATACCCACTGGTAAATTTCGTGGCTCCATAATTCTGAGCAGCTCAGGCAGACAGACGGTTGTGACAATTGAAGCCAATAGTACCGGTAATCAGTCTGTTATTGTAACGTCTCCTGGCGCATTTTCACAGTTTACCACTGTTCCTAATGTGCCTTCGGCGGTACAGTCTTATCAGCTATCAGGACAAAACCTGTTACAGCCTATTACCGTAACTGCCCCCTTCTTTTTCAAGTATCAAAGTTTGCTGATTTCAGTGACTTGGCAGACCCAAGAGCGACTGGTAACGCAATCACTTTTGCTCCTAATAAAGGCAGTGATCTAACGCCAGCTGTCAATGTCTATGTACGTTTCTATCCTACTACTGCTACAACGGTTTCGGATGGTGTCAGAAACACAAGCGCTCCGGCCACTGGTACCAGCATTCCAGTATCTGCGACCAGCGTTCCGTCTATTCAAACGGCCGATGTTGCTCTTATCAAGCAGGTAGTGATCTACACTTCCAAGGATGCGTCAACCCCGATTACTGTGCGTGCCTCACGAGTACAGCGCGATATTACTCTCTCAGTAGCGCAATCGCCTAATTCGTTCAACCCGAATGTAACTCCTCAGTATCAACTGTCACTGGACGGCAAAACGTTTGGATCAACAGTAGTTCTGCGTCCCAACTTGGACCCAAGTAGCGCGGCGATTTATACTGTAGATCAGCCAGTTTATGTTCGCTATAATCCTACTTACCTAGGTGTTGCAGATGCTGCATTGCAGTATCAAAGTGGTGACTTCGCAGTGCAGACAGCCCAGTCTTTTACTGCTAACGGTTTGATTACTGGCCAGTCGATTGCTACTGAGCCCGCTCAAACATTGGTAGCGGCACAACAGTCCATTACTCGTAGCGCTGATGGAAAATCAGCTACAGTAACCTTTAATCCAGTACCAGAGCGTACCGGCACTTCAACGTACGGCGAAGGCCGTCTGATTGTAGCGAGTGAGAATGGTACTTTAACCAACGCTCCGGCTAGCCAGCCTAATGATGGTGAGGGGTATGAGACAGCTAATGGCGTGTATAATGGTCAAAATCAGGGAACAATCGCTCCGGGCTTCTACACCGTATTTGCGGGTACTGCTGTTCCAAGCACAACCATTACCGGTCTGGATCCTTACAAGACATACTACTTCTACGTTTATGGCTACAACAACATCGACCCTACGCAGAATATCAGCGTAACAGGAGCAGAGAATTACCTTACCCCCACTACTCCAACCACGCTGGTGGGAATTGAGTCTGTGGGATTGCCTCCTATCATCCTGCCAGTAGAACTCGTGTCGTTCACGGCTAAGCTGCAAAACAATAAAGTCAATTTAGGCTGGGTTACTGCTTCTGAGAAGAACAACAAAGGCTTTGAAATTCAGCGCAGCCAAGATGCCACGTCGTTCACCACTATTCTGTTCAAAGACGGCAAGGGATCTACGAACAATAAGAGCACTTACGCTGCTGTTGACGAGCAGCCATTGTCTGGCGTGTCTTACTATCGTCTCAAGCAGATCGATAATGATGGCAAGATCAGCTTGTCAGGAATCGTTACCATTACTAACACCGAGTTAGCGGAAGTTGCGATGTATCCTAACCCAACCCACGGCGTCCTGAATATCCGCTTGCCCTACACCAGCAAAGCAGAAGCGCAGGTAACCATAACTGATCTGAGCGGCCGTGTAGTACGCACAGAGAAGTTGGCTGCCAACGGTGAAGTAAGCATCAGTTCTTTGGTCAACGGTACTTATTTAGTGACCGTGAATGATGGAGTGAAGAAGGTTACTCGCAGAATCGTGAAGAACTAACCTGTATATAAATAGCTAGTAAAAAGCCCCCCAGATTCTGGGGGCTTTTTTTATTTAGTCAACTGACTTGGCACGGTTTGAGGTAAGCGGCATCCTCACTTCGTTCTTTATTCATATTCTTCCTCTTATTTAAAGCATGAGATTTTTTGCCGCTTACTTACGCTTACGACACGCCTTGTTTACAATTGGTACCTTACTTATCTGTTTTCTATTCGTACCAACAGTCTATGCAGCATCCTATACATGGGTAGGAACAGGCGGTAATAATAATTGGTCTAATGCCAATAACTGGGATCCGGCACGCACTCCAGCCAACGATGACGTGCTGATTTTTGACGGCAGCCGAACGGCTTCGGCCAGCGTGTACGTAGACTTTGCCTCACCACAGGTTATTGGTCAGTTACGGTTTATTAACAACATAACAGTAGTGTTGATGGTGCAGCCTAATTCTGATGCAACTGCAGCTCCGCCAGCCCGGCAATTGTCGATGGCTACTGCTTTAACGGGGGCCAATTTCGAGATTGATGCCGGTAGCTCTGTGCAGGTAAAAAGCCCAGATGGAGTGAAGTCAACGGCTGGAATGGGCTTTCATCTGGGTACAGAAGGCACAGCTACTATTGCTGGTGCCCTTATATTCGGCAGCAGTAGTACAGCATCACTTACTAACGACCCACATCAATTAATTTCTCAGAAGAAGGGATTTAACACTATCCATTTTGTCGCCGGTAGCACTTTTAGGGCCGATAAGACATTTACAGGCTCTCCTTTTAATGATAAATCAGAGTCTGGTGGCACCACTATTTTTCAAAGCGGCTCTACCTACGATCATCGCGGCGGTGGAGCGCCATTTGGCACAAGTCTTCCTACTGCCCCAGTGACTATTCTGGAAAAAGGCAATCGCTACATATACTCGGTTACGTCGACTGCAGCTGGGCCACAATTACCTGGTCGCACTTACGGTTATATAGAATATAATCGCCCGACTACGGCTACCGGCATTGTCGGAGGCAGCGCCACTGTGAGCCTCACCGGTTTGCCTCTGCTAATTCTTGACGACTTAATTATTACAACAGGAAATGTTCGACTGAATCTTGCCAATATTGCTATTCAGGGCAATTTGATAATGAATGGCGGCACCTTAGCAAATACAATAGGCGCATCTACTATAACTTTCAAGGGCGCTAGTAGCCAGCTTGTTACAAGTACAGCTGCCATACCTGTCCTGTTTGGTAACAATATTACGCTTGCCGTTGACAATGCTGCTGGTGTAACCCTGCAAACACCTGTTCAGATATCCAAAGCATTAACCCTTGTCAATGGGGTCGTAAACACTTCTGCCGGAACGCTTACTTTACTGGCTGGGGCTACTGTTGCAGCTCATGATAAGAGCTTTGTGAGCGGTCCGCTTACCAGAGTGGTGGCGGCAAGCGGCAACACTAGCTTAACATTTCCACTTGGCTTCGGCACGGCATTTCGTCCCTTGATACTGAGCGTCAATCACAGCGACGGGACAGAAGTGCGCTATACGGCTGAGCAAATAAAGGGGAAACCAACCACACGGCTCTTCTCTGCCGAAGTCAATAAAGTATCGGCGGTACGATACTTCAACGTGAGCAGCAGTACTGCTGCCAGCAACCTACTTAGTGGTAGCATTCAGCTCAGCTATGGCACCGATGATCAAGTAGATAATGCGGAAAAACTGCGTATCGTTAAATCCTCACTTGATAATCAGAGTTGGGAAAATATTGGCGGAACGGGCAGCGCTATACCTGCTGGTATTATTACCTCCACAGTCCCTTTAACTAGCCTCGGCACTTTTGTTTTATCCAGTACAGAAGTGAGTTCTACGACCGGAAATAATCCGCTTCCTGTTGAGCTTATTTCATTTTCAGCTGAACGTCGGGCGCAAGGCGTGCTGCTGCGGTGGGCTACTGCCAGTGAAAAGAACAACACTGGCTTTGAGGTAGAACGTAGCGCTGACGGTCGCCTATTTGAGACTATCGGTAACGTAAAAGGGCAAGGCCAGAGCACTCAAAAACAAACGTACAGCATCGTGGATACAGCACCTTTCAGCAGTTCTACAGCCTACTACCGCTTGCGACAGCTGGACTTCGATGGTACAGTAACCTACTCGAACGTTGTAGTCGTGAAGGGTGAGTATAAGGAGGCGCTTTTTCCTAATCCTGCTCGCCACCAGCTTACCTTTCGTTTGCCGTACAATGGGGCGGCCGACTACCGGATTCTGTCCTCAACTGGTCGGACTTTACAAAAAGGACAGTCTTCCAGCGACTTAACTACACTCGATATATCAGAGCTGCCTGCTGGATTCTATTATCTGGAGATAGCGGCCGCGGAAGGACGGCTAGTTCGTAAGTTTATCAAGCAGGCGGACTAGTCAGCACAAAGAGAACCTGTTAATCACAAAAAAGCCCCCAGAACTAGTCTGGGGGCTTTTTTATAGATAATGGAATCTATACAGAAAAGCTTTCGCCGCAACCGCAGGTGCGGGATGCATTGGGATTATCGAAGTAGAAACCTTTGCCATTGAGACCGTCGGAAAAGTCGAGTTCAGTGCCAGCCAGATAAAGAAAGCTCTTCATATCTACGACTACACGCACGCCTTTATCTTCAAACTCCTGGTCCATAGGCTTAACTTCGTTATCAAAATCAAGCTTGTAGGAAAGGCCCGAACAGCCACCCCCTGCCACGGAAGCACGCAGACGATACGTCTCGTCGAGCTGTGCGTCGCGCATCAGGTGCGTTACTTTTTCCTTTGCTTTATCAGATACAGTAATCATGTGAATTGCCAGTTACGAGTTGTAAGTTGTCAATTATGAAGGGCCTGCCTTCAATCAAAAGCAAGCTCTTCATACTAACATTCGCAACAGATTAATGGTGCGATTTGGCTTCTTCCAGGGCTGGCAAGCCATTCTTTACGCGGTAGTCGTTGATGGCCGATTTGATGGCATCTTCAGCCAGTACCGAGCAGTGAATCTTCACGGGAGGAAGAGCAAGTTCTTCCACGATTTCCATGTTGTCGATGCTCAGTGCTTCGTCTACCGTTTTGCCTTTCAGCCACTCAGTTGCTAGCGAAGAAGAGGCAATAGCCGAACCACAGCCGAACGTCTTGAACTTAGCGTCGGTGATGGTATTGGTGGCTTCGTCTACCTCAATTTGCAGACGCATTACGTCGCCGCACTCAGGAGCGCCCACTAGGCCGGTGCCTACGTTCTTTTTGCTTTTGTCCAGCGTGCCCACGTTGCGCGGGTTGCTGTAATGATCAATTACTTTATCGGAGTAAGCCATTATGGTAGAGTTGAGAAGTTAGAGATGAGATGTGAGACTAAAACTAGCAACAGACAAAAGAGTCTCACTTCTCATGTCTCAATACTTAGGTCTAAATCAATGTTCAGCCCACTCAATCTTGCTGAGGTCAACGCCTTCCTTGAACATCTCCCATAGCGGAGACATCTCGCGAAGCTTGTTCACCGCTTCTTTCACGTGGTTGATGGCGTAGTCGATCTGCTCGTCGGTGGTGAAGCGGCTCAATCCAAAACGAAGGGAGGAGTGCGCCAAGTCGTCGCTCAGACCTAAAGCCTTCAATACGTAAGAAGGCTCCAAAGAGGCTGAAGTACAGGCAGAACCGGATGATACGGCTAGGTCTTTCACGCCCATCATCAGGCCTTCTCCTTCTACATACGTGAAGGAAATATTGGTTACGTGCGGTAGGCGATACTCGCGGGAGCCATTTACGTAGCTTTCTTCAAGTTCCAGCAGAGAGTTCTCAAGCCGGTCGCGCATAGCGGAGAGGCGCTTGGCGTCGCTGTCCATTTCTAAGCGAGCTAACTCACAAGCTTTGCCTAAACCGACGATGCCAGGAACGTTGAGCGTACCAGAACGCATACCACGCTCGTGTCCGCCACCGTCCATCTGAGCAGTAACTTTTACCCGAGGGTTCTTACGACGTACGTACAACGCACCTATACCTTTCGGGCCGTACATCTTGTGACCAGTGAACGCCATGATGTCGATACCATCAGCTTGAACGTCAACTGGAATCTTGCCAACAGCCTGGGTACCATCCGTCATGAACAGCGCGCCGTGCTTGTGGGCAATGGCGGCAATTTCACGAATAGGCTGAATGGTGCCAGTTTCGTTGTTGCCGTACATGATGGTCACCAGAATGGTCTGGGGAGTCATGGCGGCTTCGAGGTCGGCTAGGCTAATGAGACCTTCGCGGTTAACCGGAAGATACGTCACTTTGCCCCCGAGCTTCTCGATATGCTTGCAGGTATCAAGTACAGCTTTGTGCTCAGTGGTAGCGGTGATGATGTGATTACCCTTCTGGGAATACATCTCAAACACGCCTTTGATACCTAAGTTGTCTGATTCGGTAGCGCCTGAGGTGAAGATAATCTCCTTGGGGTCGCTATTGATGAGTTGAGCAATCTGCTCGCGGGCATAATCCACAGCCTCTTCCGCTGCCCAGCCAAAAGGGTGGTTACGGGAGGCCGCGTTGCCAAATACCTCTGTGAGGTAAGGCATCATCGCTTCCAGTACACGCGGGTCGAGGGGCGTGGTGGCGTTGTTATCGAGGTAAATAGGTAGCTTGAGCATGGCTCGAATTTCAGTAAGTCAGCGGAAAACCAATGAAAGTCCAAAGGTAACTCAGTGGAGAATCATTCGCATCTAGAACAGCAAAACAAACAAACTGGTTTTACTTTGCGCCCACAAAAGTAGAGATATTCTAAGTAAGCTTCTTCACCCGCATCGTTCGCCCCCTATGTTTACAAATTTAGAACACCTCGGCTTAGCCGTACACGACCTAGAAGCCGCCACTGCGCTATACACTATTCTCTTAAACCAAGAGCCGTACAAAAAGGAACATGTAGCCAGCGAAGGGGTAGATACGGTCTTCTTTCGGGTGGGCGGCTCTAAGATTGAGTTATTAGCTGGTACCACGCCCGATAGCGCCATTACGCGCTATCTGAGCAAGAAGGGCGAAGGCATTCACCACGTAGCGTTTGAAGTGGCTGACATTCGGGCGACGATGGCGCGGCTAAAGGAGCAGGGCTTCATGCTCCTGAATGAGGAGCCCAAGCGCGGTGCCGACAATAAACTAGTGTGCTTCGTGCATCCGAAAAGCGCGGCCGGCGTATTGGTAGAGCTGTGTCAGGAGATTGTCTGAGCAAGCAAAACGTTATTCTGTCCTCCATTTACTACCTCCGTGGCCAATTTTCAACAAGAAGTAGAAGCTGCCGTCGAGGCGTTGCTCTTTCAGCAAATCATCCTGTATCCGACCGATACAGTGTGGGGAATCGGCTGCGACGCCGAAGTGCCACGTGCCGTAGAGCGCCTCTACAAGTTAAAGGAGCGCCCCGAAGGCAAACCCAGCATTGTGCTGGTTGCTGACTTGGATATGCTGCGCCACTATACTGCTGAGGTGCCCGCTGGGTTGGAGCAAGCTATAGCCGAGCAAACCCGCCCCACTACGTATATTCTTCCGGCCAATCATCGGTTGGCCTCACAGCTATTGGGGCCGGATGGCACTATAGGCTTGCGAATTCCACAGGATGAGTTTTGCCACAAACTGGTGCGCCGCCTCGGTCACGGTGTGGTTTCTACCTCCGCCAACCGGGCCGGGGAGCCCACGCCGGCTACCTACGCCACCGTTGACCCAAAGCTTGTGCGTGCCGTGGACCACGTGGTAGGCTGGCGGCAGGAAGATGTGGGCAGCACCGCGCCTTCCCGAGTGGTGCGTTTTGGCGCCGATGGACAGTTGGAAGTGGTGCGCGAGTAGAGGCTCAGGCCACGAATTTGCCCCCAGCCAACGTGGGAGTGCTACCTTTGCGGCATAAAATGCCCCAGTACTCTTATGAAGTCTCCCGAGCTACCCGACCTGCCTATTTTTCGAGTTATTGCCGATGCCGCCGGTGAGTTGAATTTTCCGGCCTACGTGATTGGCGGCTACGTGCGCGATTTGGCCCTGAATCGGCCCAGTAAGGACATCGATGTAGTGTGCGTGGGCGACGGAATACAGTTGGCGCAGGCCGTGGGCAAAAAGCTGCCCGGCCGGCCTCGCGTAACGGTGTTCAAAAACTTCGGCACGGCCATGCTGCCTACGCCGGAGGTAGAAATTGAGTTTGTGGGTGCCCGTAAGGAGAGCTACCGCAGTGAGTCGCGGAAGCCGGAAGTGGCGGCTGGCACGTTGGAAGAGGACCTAGCGCGGCGCGATTTTACCATCAACGCCTTGGGTTTGAGTCTGAACCCGGATGATTTCGGGGCGCTGGTAGACCGCTACGATGGCATGGGCGACCTCAAGCGCAAAACCATCCGCACGCCCCTCGATCCGGATATTACTTTCTCCGACGACCCTTTGCGCATGATGCGCGCCGTGCGCTTTGCCACCCAGCTCGACTTTGACATTGAGCCGGATACCTACGACGCCATTGCCCGCAACAAAGAGCGTATCCGCATTGTATCGCAGGAGCGGATTACCGATGAGTTGAACAAGATTATATTAGCCCCCCAGCCTAGCTACGGCTTTAAGCTGCTGTTTCAGACAGGCTTGTTGCAGCTTATTTTTCCGAAAATGGCCTTGCTGCAAGGCGTAGACAAAGTAGGCCAGCACGCACACAAAGACAATTTCTACCACACCCTACAGGTGCTCGACAACGTGGTGGCGGCCGGCGGCGACCTGTGGCTGCGCTGGGCTGCCATTCTGCACGACATTGCCAAGCCCGCTACCAAGCGCTTCGACCCCAAAGTAGGCTGGACGTTTCATGGCCACGAAGACCGCGGGGCGCGCTGGGTGCCTCAGATATTCACGGAGCTGAAGCTGGCCATGGGTGAAGAAATGCGCCAGGTACAAAAGCTGGTGAAGCTGCATCTGCGCCCCATTGCCCTGGTCAAGGAAACCGTAACCGACTCGGCTGTGCGGCGGCTGTTATTTGAAGCCGGCGACGACATCGACCGCCTCATGCTGCTCTGCCGGGCCGATATTACCAGCAAAGACCACCAGCGGAAGGAGCGCTACCTGCGCAACTTTGGCGTGGTAGAGCAGAAGCTGAAAGAGGTAGAAGAGAAGGACCACCTGCGCAACTTCAAGCCGGTGATTACCGGCGAAGTCATCATGGAGACTTTCAATCTGAAGCCTTCCCGCGAAGTGGGGGAGTTAAAGGAGGCCGTACTGGAAGCTATTCTGGATGGAAAGGTGCGGAACGAGCTGGAGGAGGCGTATGATTTCTTACTGAAGCTTGGAAAAGCAAAAGGGCTGACTCCGGTTCAGCCCTCAGCTCAGCAGTAGCTGTTTATACACTGCGATTAAAAGTTTCAGGGCCAAGCGGTTCGCACTCAATTGAATGCGGACCGCTTGGCCCTGAAACAAATGTGAGGAAGCCTCTACCACCAGTTGCAGCTCGATGGTAGAAAGACTTCCTCAGGGTCCACCTTTCACTCACTTTTAGACCCTATACTTTGTTCACCTTTGTTCACCGCAATAATAGATGGTGATTGTGAAGGCAAGGTTGCCCGGTTGTCACGTTTTTGTTGCGCAGAATTAGCGGCTCGCCTACATGCTTGGTAAAAAAGCCCCCGGTTAGGTGCTGGGGGGCTTTTTTACTCGTTAATGCGGGTGATGCGCGAGGCACCTACGTCGCTCACTTTCACGCTGGCAGGGTTGCCGCTGTACTCAATCACGCTGGCACCTACGGCATCAGCACGAAGCGACTCCTCGATCCGCAGGCGGGCCTTACTCATGCCAGCCAGATCAACATCGGCCGAGCGGGCAGTGAAGCCGGCTGCCGCAAGCTCGCAGGCTCCGGCACCATCCACTTCCAGCGTCTCGGCGCGGCCTTGCAGCGTAGTGCGGCAGGCACCGGCCAAATCCAGATTCAGGGTGCGATAGTCGCCATTCAGCCGTAAATGGCTGGCGCCGGCCTGGTCCACTTCTAGGGTCGATTGATTCGTGAAGCCCGATACGTCGGCTCGAACGGCTCCTGCTAGAACTAGCTTGTCCAAGGCAGGCATCTCAATGGTAATCAGCACCTTTTCGCGGTTTGTATCACGGCCCCAGTTGCCACCAAAAAGCGAACGGTTGCGGTTGCGTACTAACAGCTTATTGCCTTCGCGGTCTACTTTCAGATCACGCAATTCCCGCTCTGGACCAGCAGCCGTCACCCGAAAGGTGTCGCCCGGCCGAATAACTGTCCGGTAGGAACCAGCCACGGTTACTTCGCGAAATCCGTCCTGGTTATACGTCTCACGGCCCGAGCCATAGTCATCGGCGTTGGTGGAGAAGCTAGGCGCGCCGCCGTAGTCCAGCGACACGTTTGTGTCGCCGGTTTCTTCGTCTTCATCAATGTCGATGTTGATTTCACCTTCCTCGTCTGTGTTCTCGTCCTCGTCCGTAGTTCCGTGCAGATCTTCTTCTGTGCAGTCCACGCACTCGAGTTCGTTGCCTTTTAGGCGGTAGAGGTGTTGCTCCACGTTCTCGGGCATGTCATTGTCGACGAAGTTGTCGCTGCCGAGCCAGTGCGCAGCGCCTTGGCTCAACCGAATGGTCCGGTTGCGCGGCAATTTGAGTGTCACGTTCACTTCCTGATCGCGGAAGCGGGCGGTTGGGCGAAAAGTAAAGTGGTCATCGAAGCGCAGGGTGGTGTCGTTCACCTGGCGTACGTTATACGCTACACTGCTAAGGGCCGTCTGGCGGGCTTCTTCCTCGGTAGCGCCTTCAGCCCGGAATGTTTTGTCAACTGAAACAACCTGATTGCTGTCTACGGCGGCTATCTGCGCGTTCACCCACTGGTCGTGGCCATTGTCGGTTCCTCGGATATCCAGATAGATATTGGAAGCGCGCAGGGTTGGAAAGGCCTGATTTTGAGTTACGTCGGCTTCTTCCTGGAAATCATGGCTGATGCGGGTGGCACCAATGGAAGTACCCACTACACCCAGCAACCACAGGCCGAGCAGCGTCAGACCAACAGTGCGAGTAAGAATGGAGCGGCGGAGCAATAAACCCAGGCCGCCTAGCAGCAACGCAAGAGCAGGAATGGCAGCGGTCAGATAGAAGGCAAACATTGCCCATACTGGAACGCCGTTGAGGAAGACGTGAGCTGGAATGTCACCTGTCATGAAGCTGTTCGTAGCTGGAACCATGCCTAGGCCGATACCCAAGGCTATTGTGAGGCCCAGCAGCATAGAAAAGCCGATTATCACGAGCAGAATCCCGGCAAACACACGAATCAGGGAGCCGAGGAAGTTAACCAGCGGACGGAGGTTGCGGGCTAGCTCTTCCAAAAATGTTCCTACCTGGCGGCCGCTCCCTGTTGTGCCGCCAGCTTCAAAAGCGTTGTTGCGCAGGCTATTGTCGATGCCGGAGAGCGTTACCGCGTCGCCGCGCATCCGCATCTTTTCAGATACGGTGCGGGCTTCGGGTATCACAATCCACAACAACAGGTAGAGCAACAGGCCAAAGCCGGTAAACAAACTCAGCACAAACAGGATGCGGATGAGCGTGACGTCGGCTTTGAAGTAAGCGGCCAGACCGGACGATACGCCACCGATTTTACCGGTATCCGTGTCGCGGAAGAGCTTCCGTTCGCCGGCTGTCTCGCCGATTCCCACGGGATCGGGCAGGTCGTTGCGCTTGGGCAGCACGGCCCACAGAATAACATAGGCCAGAATGGTGAAGGCAGGCAGCGCACCCACAAAGTCGCCGATAACTACCGAGAACAGGGAGGCCAGTGCTATCAGCCGGATCCAGACGGCATTGATGCCGAAGTAGTGGGCCAAGCCGGCGCATACACCAGCTATCTTTTTGTTGGCCACATCGCGGAAAAGACGACGGGGTTCGGCATCATCAGCGGCGGCGGTAGCGGAAGCCGCCCCAGCACCAGCGCCAGTGGTATTATAAGCGTACTCGGGGCGAGCGTAAGTGCCAGCAGCCGTACCGCTATTTACGGCGGAGGCTAACAGCTCTTCGTCGTCCTCGGCATCGTCGGCGGCTTGGAAATCGCGCACCCGGCCCATTTTGGCGGTCATGGCCTCTACATCCTCCAGCGAAATAATTTGCTTGGTAGGGGAGAGACGAGCCACGAATAGCTCGGCAATGCGGCTTTCAATGTCGGCCACGATTTCCTCGTGTCCGCGGTAGCCGCTGAAGTGGGCTTTTACCTCCGCTAGGTAGCGGCTGAGTACGTCGTAGCCATCTTCCTCGATGTGAAAGATGATGCCCTGGAGGTTGATACTGATGTTCTTTTTCATCTCAGTGCTGCAAGTCAGGAAAACTTCGAAAGAAAGGTGGAAGCGGCGCTACTGCTGCGCCGGAGCAGTGCCGTTCACATGCGGCTTTTGGCGAATGATGCGGATAGAGTCGGCGACCTCTTCCCAAGTCAAGCGCAGCTGGTGCAAAAACTCCAGACCAACGGAGGTTAGGGTATAATACTTGCGCGGTGGTCCTGACGTGGACTCCTTCCAAGTATAATCAAGTAAACCCGCATTTTTTAGTCGGGTCAGGAGCGGATACAGCGTGCCTTCCACTACGATCATGCGAGCGGAAGTTAGCTCTTCCAGCATATCGGAGGCGTAGACCTCGCCGCGGGCGATAATTTCCAGAATGCAGAATTCCAGGATGCCCTTCCGCATCTGCACTTGGGTGTTCTCTACTTTCATGGGCTTGAGGCAGATATCGGTGAAGAATGAGTCAAAGATAACAGAAGGTACTATGTAACGCAAGGTACTTGTCAAAATAATTTTTGTGAAGTACTCTAAGGACAATTTTTATAGAGAGAAAAGGCGAGTAAAATGAAAGCAAAAAGCCCCGCCTGGCATCTTGGGGGCTTTTTTGGATATCAATTATTTCTTCGCAGCAACTGAAATAAAAAATAAAGGGCTTTCGCTGACTAATAAAAATCAGGATACCAGATGAATTCAAATGGTAGCGCTTGCCCTCATGCAGTAGCTTATGCTTGGAAGCGGAGGATTGGAAATTGGCCTTGTGCGCATTTATCGCGCTCAAAAAAGCCCCCCAGCCATCGCCCGGCCCGATTTATGCGGACGTCGCAGACACTATTAGCTCGATTAAACCAGCAGACGCACTAGAAATAAGTAACTTGCGCTGCTGCTGCAATTATTCGTTTTCCCCTACTTTATTCTATGCTGCACTTCTCCAAAGTAGTCCCTTTGCTGATTGGCTTGGGGCTGAGCTTGGGCGCGGCGCCCGCCGCGTGGGCACAGTCGAACGATGCCACTCCCAAGTACAGCAATGAGTTCCTCAATATTGGGGTAGGCGGTCGGGCCCTCGGCATGGGCAATACCCAGGTCAGCATTGTGCAGGATGCCACCGCTGGCTACTGGAACCCAGCCGGTCTGCTCGATCTGAAAACTAAATACGACGGTGTGCTCATGCACTCCGAGCTGTTTTCGGGCATCGTGAAGAATGACTACGCGGCCTTCGCTATGCCGCTCGATGAGAACAGCGCCATCGGGGCCAGCCTAATTCGGCTGGGCGTCGATGATATTGCCGACACCCGCGACCTCGTGAATGAGTACGGCTACATTCAGTATGATCGAATCCGCTATTTCTCCGTGGCCGATTACGCCTTGTTGCTGTCGTATGCGCGGCGCATTGGCGCTATCGAAGGCTTGAAACTGGGCGTCAACGCTAAGATTATCTACCGCAACGTCGGCAAATTCGCCAACGCCTATGGGTTTGGCGTTGATGCAGGCTTACAATACGAGCATCAAGGCTGGCGCCTCGGCCTGATGGCCCGCGATATTACCACCACCTTCAATGTCTGGTCTATTGATGCCGATGAGTTCAAAGGATCCGCTACTACCATCGACGAAATCCCCAGCAACAGCTCGGAAGTAACCCTGCCGCGCCTCATCCTAGGTGTGGGACGCTCAATCAAATTGCCGGGCCAGTTTACCGCCCTCGTCGCCACCGATCTGGAGATGACCACCGATGGGCAGCGCAACACGCCTATTTCTACAGGCTTAATCAGTATTGATCCGCACGCTGGTTTGGAAATCGGCTACAACAACGTCGTGTTTCTGCGCGGCGGGGTTAGCAATTTTCAGAAGATACAGGCCTTCAGCGGCAAAGAGGAATGGAAAGCCCAGCCCAGCCTTGGCGTGGGCATAGCCACCAGTGGCCTCCGCTTGGATCTGGCATTGTCGCGGCTGGCGGTGGAGAAGCTGGGGCAGCGCTCCCAAACCAACTCCATTATCGTTTCGCTGGGCTACGGATTTAAATAAGAAAGTGAATGAGTACGTGGCTTTGGGTTAGCCATTCCGCCATCCGATTATTCAGCCATACAATTAGCATGAAACAACATTACAAGTTACGCTACCTGCTGGGGGCTTTTTGGGGCTGATATTGCTACTAAGCAGCTTCCAAGCCGTCGCACAGTCAGGACCTTACGGCAACGAGTGGATAGTGCCGGGCCAGTCTTACTATAAAATCCGGGTAACGCAGGATGGTATTCACCGCCTCGACAACCAATACCTGACCCGCGCTGGCCTCAGCAACGGCACCGATCCGCGCCGCCTCCAACTCTGGCGGCGGGGCCAGGAAGTAGCCATGTATGTGGGCGGCAACCAAACCAGCCTCGACCCCAGCACCTTCATCGAGTTTTACGGCCAGCGCAATGATGGGCGTCTGGACCGCGGCATGTATAAGAAGGCCGTTGATCAGCCGCAGCCGCTGTACAGCCTCTTCACAGATACGGCTGCTTATTTTCTGACGGTGGCCCCACAGCTACCGGCCGGCGCATGGCGGAGCCAACAGTAGCTGCCTCTGGTGGCCAGCCCTATCACTTACAGCAGCGGCAGCGTATATTTTCTAGCGAATACTCTGATATAACAGAAGGTGTGCTTGCCTATATGCCGTGGGCTAGTGCGGGAGAAGGCTTTTTGTCGGGCCAGTTTGGTCGTAACGCAGTTAATCCAGCTGATTTTGAGGTGGATTCGCTGCAGAATGTAGCCAGCAGTGGTACGCCGCACGTAGTTGTTGGGCTGGTCGGGACTAGTCCATCCATACACATCACGCAGGTATCGGTGGTGCAGCCTGGCGGCACGGTGCGACTATTAGGTACGGTAGCTAATTACGACAGCTTTGATAGAGTGAAGGCGCAGTTTCCGCTGCTGCGCTCAGATATTGGCTCTGATGGAAAAGTAAAACTGCGGTTCGAAAACACTGGCCCCAATGATAGCCGCTTCCCCCGCGACCGGTCGCGGCTGGCTTATATAACGGTGGTCGCTCCCCGCGATAATCGCGTATTCAGCGAACGGCGCAGTACCGCCTTTAGCAATGATTCTACTTTGCAGGGGCCCGCTACCTACGTGCTCGAAAATGTGCCCGCTACCCTGCGCGGCTACGATGTTACGGATGCCGCGGCAGTTCAACGAATTGAAGGCAATAGCACAGGCGGTGCCCAGCGCAGCTACGTGTTTCCGGCGGCGGCAGGCCGCACACGCAATCTGTTGCTGGTCGATGCCGCCCGTCCCAGGGTGCCGCTGCCGGCCCGCCTTATTCGGTTTCGCACGATTACGCCTGCCGCTTACAGTTTTCTGGTAGTTAGTCACGGTTCTTTAATGCGCCCCGTCGGGAATGTGGCAAACCCTGTGCGGGCCTACGCTAGTTACCGTGCCTCCGCGGCCGGCGGCCGCCACGATACCCTCGTGGTAACAAGTCAGCAGCTCTACGACCAGTTTCACTACGGTGAGAAATCTCCCCTCGCTATTCGACAGTTTGCGCAGTGGATGCTGACAAGCAACCGCGAGAAGTATTTGCTGCTTTTGGGTAAAGGGCTGGCCACAGCAGAAGGTGTACGCACTGCTGCCGGTTCTTTTTATCATCGGCAAGTGCCGGAAAAAGATGCTCCGGTACTGGATTTGGTGCCAACCAGTACCCGCTCGCCATCTGATATATTTTTTACGGCTGAGTGGCAGCGTAACCAATACGTAGCTCGCATTCCCACGGGGCGCGTATCGGCCCAAACGCCCCAGCAGGTCGTTAATTACCTCAACAAGCTGCGGGAGCATGAAGGCCTCGGGCCAGAACCCTGGCGCAAGAATCTGCTGCACATGGCAGGCGGTGCCAATGAAAGTGAATTCGCTCAGTTTCAAAGTTATGTAAACGGCTATAAAGAGCGGGCCGAGAAGCCTTGCTTTGGAGGTACCGTAGTAAAAACCTACACCCGCGACACGCCGGGCGATTATCAGCGCTTTCCGATCACCATCAATATTGCGCCGGAGCTGAACGCTGGCTTAAGCCTGATAACCTACTTCGGCCACGGCTCTCCGCTAGTCTTCGACCTGAACCTGGGCGATATCAACGACCCCAGCAACAACTATAACAACCGGGGCAAGTACCCGGTCTTTATCGTTAATGGCTGTGCCGGGGGCTTCGCTTATGGTTCTTTTACCTCTATTGGTGAAGACTGGACGCTGGCGGCTGACAAGGGCGCTATCGGATTTCTGGCTGATTCCGACTTTGGCTACGATGGTCAGCTGGATGCTTTCTGCGACCGGATGTACCAGCTGCTCTTCAATGACCCGAATTGGTATGGGAAGCCCATTGCCGTAATTCAGGCAGAAGCGAACCGGCGCTTGCAGGCAGTGTTTGGCAATAACCCGAATGGTGTTTCGCTGCTGATGAACACGACGTGGCAAGGCGACCCCGCGCTGAAGCTTTATGCCCCCGACAAGCCGGACTTTGCCACGGCTGATTCGCGCTTGCAAATTGCCCCCCAGGCACCCGAAACCACCGTTCAGGCTTCGTCGTCCCGGTTTCAGCTGCGGGTGGGTGTCAGCAATGCCGGTAGCCTCTGCTCTGGCGGCACAAGCCTGGGTATTTCCGTAACGCGCCGCTATCCGGCTAGTGCTGCCCGGCCCGCCGAGGTGCTGCGCTTCGAGGTTCCGCAGCCCCGCCGCGATACGACCTATGTTTTTGAGCTTCCAAACACGGGTAATGTGTTCGGGGAAAACGAGTTTGTGGTGGTGTTGGATCCTGATAATAAGGTAACTGAGCTAAGCGAGACGAATAATCAAGCGGCTATTAAGTTCAATTTCCTGCAAGGCGGCGTTACGGCCCTCAGCCCTCCCGAGTTTGCGATTGTATCCAGCCCGGCCGTACGCTTAATCGGGCAAAACAATGACCCAAAGGCCAGCTGCGCTTCTATGAAATGGAGTTGGATACGGTGCCGACGTTTAACAGCCCATTGGTGCGCCGCACCACCGTGCAGGCTGCAGTTGCCCCAGAATGGAAGCCAACTTTGCCCCCGCGGCCGGCCGCGACAGTGTAGTATGGTACTGGCGGTTGCGGTTTCAAACCAGTGGTCCTAGCGAAAACCAGGAGTGGGCCGTCAGCTCTTTCCGCCTCATAAACGGTAGCCCCGGCGGCTGGTCGCAGAGCCACCATGGGCAGTTTCGCCGCGACGGGCGCACGACCGTGGACGTCGCGGCACCTTCGGGCAAGTGGGACTTTAGCGACCAAAGTATTGGCGTGAAGCTTTCTACCCGCGGCGGAAGCACCGGCACTGGCCCTACTTTCCTCACTTCCTATGGTATTGCTCCCGAGGGAACCAGCCCGTACGTCATTAACTGTGCGCCCTCCACGCCCAATATGCTGGCGGCAGTGTTTGATGGCCTGACCCTGAAGGCCGTTCGCAACGTGCCGGGCGCATACGATTCCTGCGGCCTGAACCCTAATATGTACTATCACTTTGCCCGCGAAGGCACGGCTGATAACCTGAATACGCCTGCCCGCCAAGCCCAGCTGCTGGCTTTGCTGACCAACCTGAAACCCGGTCAGTATGTGGCGCTGGTCTCGATGAATAAGGTAAACTTCTCTGCCTTCTCACCCGAGTTAAAAGCTGCTTTGAAGGCCCTTGGCTCTCAGCTGATTGATCAGCTGCAGGATGGTGACCCGTTCGTGTTCTTGGGACAAAAGGGTCCCGGAGCCCGGCCGGCTCAGGAGCGCACGTTTGACGCGGCTAGCACCGTGGCTCGCGCTGAGCAGATCATAACACTGGACGCTTTCCTGCGCACCCGCGCCGCCCGCGGCACGATAACTTCTACCCTGATCGGGCCGGCCAAGCAGTGGGGCACGCTCTTCCATACCGTGCGCACGGAGCCGTCCGACAGCTACACGCTTCGTCTGATTGGCATCGACAAAGACGGTAATCAGCGACAGTTGAACCCTGATGTGAAGAACCGTCAGCTGGCCTTGGCTGGGGTATCGGCGCAGGATTACCCATACCTGCAACTGGTTTTACAGATGCGCGACACGCTCAATAGGACGGCACCGCAACTGAAGCAATGGCTAGTAACCTATGAGGGCTTACCGGAAGGAATTGTTCGCCGCGACTTAGCGGAAGCAAAGGACGCGAAAGTGTACGATGCTGCGACGTTGGCCCAACAGGCCATGACCCGCGGCGAATTGACCTTCCCTGTCTACTTCCAAAATGTGTCGTCCTTAGATTTCGGCCAGCCGCTTGTTGCCGAAATCACGGTGCGCGATGCCAGCAATAATGTGCGTACGGCCAAGATTCAATCTCTCCGCCCACTTAAAGCTGACTCGACGGCTACCTTCAACATCCGCCTCGATGTACGCGGTTTGTTGGGGGCCATTACGGGGCAGGTAAACGTGAATCCGCGCCTGCTGCCGGAGCAGTTCTACTTTAATAATGAGTTGATACTGCCGCCTTTCACCATAGAAGACCGCAATACGCCACCTGTGCTCGATGTGGCCTTCGATGGGCAGCATATTCTGGATGGAGACATCGTGTCGCCGATGCCCGTTATCATGGTACAACTCAATGATGAGGATAAACTTCGCGCCGTCCGCGACCCCAGCAACTTTGATTTGTTCCTGACCAAACCCGGCGAATCTATCCCAATCAAGGTGCCGATGACGGGCTCCGACGTACTCTTCACGACCGACGTGGAGAAGGGCATCGCTCGCGTAGAGTATCAGCCTGGCAAGCAAACGCCTCTACCAAATGGCATTTATAAGCTGGAAGTACAAGGCCGCGACGCTACTAATCTGGCGGCCAGTACGCAGCGCTACTCTATTCGCTTCGAGGTGATTAATGAGTCTACCATCACCAACTTTTATCCGTATCCTAATCCTATCACCAGCAAAGCCAAGTTTATCTTCATGCTTACAGGCGCCGAGTTGCCCCGCGACCTAAAAATTCAGGTGATGACGCTGACGGGCAAAGTGGTACGTGAAATAATGATGGCTGAACTCGGCCCTCTGCATATCGGCAACAACATCACCGACTATGCCTGGGACGGCACCGACGAATTTGGCGACCAGCTGGCGAACGGTACCTACCTCTACCGCGTGGTGATGGACAACCCCGGCCAGTTTGAGCGCCGCCGCACCGCCGGCGACCAAGCCTTTAAGAAGGATTGGGGCAAGCTGGTGCTACTGCGTTAGCCTCGAATATTCAAATAAAAAAGCCCTCCAGAACTTATCTGGGGGGCTTTTTTAGTAATATGCATTCGCAATTAACGCCGGCGCAAGGTTACAAAGCTGAATGGATAGGCGTGCTTCTCGTCGGGCTCATAGCGTTCACGGGTTTCCTCGCGCCATTCGGTGTGGTTGAGGTCGGGGAAGGTAACGTCGCCCTCAAAGTCGTGGTGGACTTCGGTCAGGTAAATCGTGTCGGCTGCTGATAGTGACTGACGGTATATTTCGCCGCCGCCAATAACGAAGATATTTTCATCGTGGGTTTGTGCCAGTTCTATTGCTTCGGGCACGGAATAAGTTGTTTCTGTGCCGTCGGCTTTCCAATCGGGCTGGCGCGTAACCACAATATTCTGACGCCCCGGCAACGGCTTTCCGATTGCCTCAAACGTGCGCCGTCCCATGATAATTGGGTGGCCCAAAGTCAGGGCTTTGAAGTGTTTTAAATCCTTCGGTAAGTGCCAGATAAGCTGATTATCACGACCAATAACACCATTCTGAGCTACTGCAACTACTAAAGCAATCATATAATTCTTTTGATTAACGAGAAGTAATTTCTCCTCACTCTGCTGAGTAATGTCGTGCTGCAGCAAGCTCAGCCGGATCATACTAGCAGCTTATTTACTGGTCGAAGGGCAAACGGCTATTTCTGCAATGCCGACTGATTAAAACCACGCAGAAACTCCTGAATCGGCATCCGCTTTTTACCTTCTAGCTGCACATCCAATAGATCCAGCAGGCCATTGGTCGTTTGTACGCGCAAATAGGTGCGACCGTCGGAAAACCAGGTGCCTGGATACGTGGTGGTCGGGCCGGTAGAGTCCTCATCGTCGAGGGCCTGGGCGCGAAATACCTTCAGGATGCGGCCGTCGGGCAGGGTAGTGAAGGCTGTAGGGATGGGGGAGAGGCCACGCACCAGATTCACCAGCTGGGGGGCATTTTGCTTGAAATCGAGGCGGCCGGTTTCCTTCTGAATCTTGGGCGCAGGGCGTAGCTCCCCGCTTTCCATTTGAGGTAAGCTGGGCGCGGTGCCGTCCGCAATAGCTTGCACTGTGCGCAGAGCTAGGGCCGCTCCGGCCGTTTTCAGCTTCTCATACAAGGAGCCAAAATCATCCTCGTCCGTAATCGGCACGACATCCTGAAAAATCAGGTCGCCGGTGTCAATTTCGTGGCGCAGGAAAAAAGACGTTACGCCGGTTTGCGTTTCTCCATGAATCAGGGCCCAATTGATTGGCGCCGCTCCCCGATACTGCGGCAGCAAGGAGGCATGTATATTAATAGAGCCCATAGGAGGCATACTCCACACCGCTTGCGGCAACATCCGAAACGCCACGACAACCTGCAAGTCAGCTTCTAACTGCTTCAGTGCAGCCTGAAACTCCAGATCTTTCAGATTCGTGGGTTGCAATACGGGCACGTTGTGCGCCTGCGCGGCTTGCTTCACTGCCGATTCGGCTAGCTGGCGTCCGCGCCCTGCTGGCTTGTCGGGAGCCGTTATGACAGCTACCACCACACAACCGGGCCAGGAAAGCAAGGCTTCCAGCGTGGGTACGGCAAATTCGGGCGTACCCATGAAGACGATGCGCAGGGGTTGAAGCATAATTGATTTCTCGCAGTGTTACGCAGTGAAAAAATGCAGTGTTGCGCAGTGTTCAGGTGTCAACACACTGCGTAACACTGCGGGAAATTATGCCTCAGGATACAGCAAATACTTCTTGCGCATGGCCTTGTATTGACCCAGCGCCGGCTCCCAGGTCTTACGGATTTCGGCTTCCGACTTACCCGCTATAATTTGCTGGCGCAGGGCTGCGGTACCAACCAGGCGCTCAAATCCTTTATTAAAGAAGTTCGCTTTGTCGGTGCTTTGCTGGTAGAAGTCGAGCAGGTATTTCAGCGTAAAACCGATGTCGCCGTTGGTTTGGCGCAGGTCGAGGCCGTAGCAAAGCTTACCTTTTTGGGGAGGCGCGGTGGAGGCAGGATTGGGAGTAGGCGTGAAGCTGAACGGGCGGGTAGAAGGCTGAGTAGGCGCGCCAATCACTTCGAAAGGCATAGCTGTGCCCCGGCCCACGCTCACATCGGTGCCCTCAAACAAGCACAGCGTCGCGTATAGATCGACTGAGTGCGCGGTGGGCAGGTTGGGCGAGGGGCGAACGGGCAGCTTATAGCGCGTGGCATGCGTGTAGCCTTCCACCGGAATCACCGTCAGGGAGCATTTTTTGCCCCCCGCCAGCCAGCCTTCCCCATTTATCATCTGAGCCAGCTCGCCCATAGTCAGGCCGTGAACCACGGGAACCGGGTTCAGACCGACGAACGTTTTGAACTGCGGCTCCAGCACCGGGCCATCTACGTAGTGGCCGTTGGGGTTGGGGCGGTCCAGCACGATTACCGTCTTGCCCTGCTCGGCAGCGGCTTCCATCACGTAGTGCAGCGTGCTGCTAAATGTATAGAACCGGGCGCCAACGTCCTGAATGTCAAATACCAATACGTCCAGATCCTTCAGCATTTCGGGGGTGGGCTTACGGGTGGCGCCGTAAAGGGAGCGCACGGGCAGGCCGCTGCGGGCATCGCGCCCATCCTTAATTGTCGCTCCATCGGCCTCTTCGCCCCGAAATCCGTGCTCGGGGGCAAAAATGGTTTTGACCTGAATGCCTTGCCGAAGCAGCGTATCTACCAGATGGGAGCGGCCCACCAGGGAGGTTTGATTTACGACCAGCCCCACGCGTTTGCCCTTCAGCAGCGGCAAGTAGCGGTTGCCCAACTCAGCGCCCATGCGCGGCTCCTCCACGATTTGCTGCGGCGCCGACTGCACTGCTACCGGCGCGACTGTCGTACTGGCTTCGGTGGTTGCGCTGGGGGGCAAAGTTGGCGTAGTTTGGGCTGCGGAGCAGTTGGCCATCAATACGCTCAAACTTAATAGGCCGGGAAGGAAGGTTGAATACATGCGGAAATGGGGCTAGAAAACTGGACGGGTTAGAGTAGCTTTACGGCAGTGAATATATCGCGCTACATCTCCAGTAAGATTGACGGAGCCGACTCTGGGTCGTTTACTTCGTCGGTGACAAAAATAGCCATTATCAGCATTGCCCTCGGGCTGGCTGTGATGATTGTGTCATTTTCCATCTTGGAGGGCTTCCGAAACGAGATCCAAAGCAAGATTTTTTCCTTTGGCGCGCACCTGCAAATCAGCAAGTACGACACCAACAACTCCCTGAACGCCGAGCCCATTAGCGGGCCGCGTCTTATTCAGACGCTGCGCCGCTCGCCGCAGGTAGATGTTATTCAGCCTTTTGCCCGCAAAACGGCTATTATCAAAACCAAGGAAGAGGTGCTGGGCATCGTGCTCAAAGGAATTGATGAGAAGACGAGCCGCTCGCCTATGCGCCAAAATCTGGTGGCCGGTGAGTTTCTGACCTTTCCCGATTCCAGCGCCAGCAACGACGTACTGCTCTCCCGTAAAGTGGCTGATAAGCTGCGCTTGAAGGTAGGCGACGAGGCGCTGTTTTATTTTATTCAGAACCCACCCCGCGTGCGCAAATTCCAGGTGCGCGGTATCTACCAGACTGGCCTCGACGAGTTTGACGAGGTGTACATTATCGGCGATATTCGGCAAATCCGGGAGCTAAACGCTTGGCCTGATACCTTGGTGGGTGGGCTAGAGGTAACGCTGCGCGACTTTCAGCGCCTCGACCCCGTGTCGGATAACCTGTACGAAACGCTGCCCTACGACCTAAAGTTGGATAAGATAACTGATCAGTATGCGCAGCTGTTTGATTGGCTGAAGCTGCTGAATAAGAACGTTGTTATTTTCCTGATCCTCATCATCTTCGTGGCTACTTTTAACATGGTGGCCACCATATTTATCATGATTCTGGAGCGCACCAACATGATTGGTGTACTCAAAGCCATTGGCGCTACCGACAACCAGATTCGGAGCATGTTTTTCTTTCGGGGCCTGAGCCTGACGTTGCGCGGCATGCTCATCGGCAACCTGATTGGTCTGGGTTTCTGTGCCGTGCAGTACTACACCCACCTCATTCCGCTCGACCCCGAGAACTACTACATGGACCGCGTGCCGATTCACTGGGACCTCACCATCATCATCGTCCTGAACGTGGCTACCTTCCTCACTTCACTCTTGGCCGTGCTCATCCCAACGTACCTGATTTCGCGCATCATGCCCGTAGCCGCTATCAAATTCGACTAAACTAGGTATTTCATCAATAAAAAAGCCCCCTAGCAATGCGCTGGGGGCTTTTTTATTGATGAAATACCTAGCCACAATTTCTGTATTAGTCAAGGTGCCGGCTTTGCAGAATCAGGTTAGGATTGGGACACAACGCGGCCCACTTCTCGCGCTCCTCCAAAGGCGCCACGCCCGGAAAATCACCCTGTCGGCCCTGCATGTCAGCTATTACCTGAAAATGGAGGTGAGGCGGCCAGTCGCCATTCTCGGGGTGCGGGCCTACTTCGGCAAAGGTGACGCCGGGCTCGACCAGCATTCCCGGCCGTAGCAAAGCAACTTCGCGGCGGCCTAAGTGGCCGTAGAGGGTATAAAAAGTGGTGCCTTCCAGCTCGTGCTCCAAAATAACGGTTGGCCCGTAGTCGCCGAAATTCTCATTATCGGCCAGGCTGTGCACAGTAGCGGGCAAGGGCGACCAAACGGGCGTGCCGGCCCGCACCCACACATCGACGCCCAAGTGCAAAGAACGCGGATGCACAGTCGGGTCGCCAAACAAACCGGGGCTGCGGCGGTAGATAATACGATTCTCCAAATAGCCACCCACCCCAATCAGTCCCTCCTGAGCCTCCAGCAGCTCAGCTACTAACACCTCGAAAGCAGCGGTATCGCGCAAATCAGCCGATACTACCCTCGGATTGCGGTCGGTAAAATCGAGCCGGCATACCTCCGGGCTGTTCAGGTCGATGGGCAGCACCGGACCGAATTGCGCCTGATGCCGTTGTAAGAGTTGAGAAAGTTCAGTCATATTAATTTCGGGAGAAAATGACCGTTTATGAGGTATTTGAAAATGAAGAAAGCGTATACACGCGCTGGCTTTACCACATAAAGTCGGGCGCAAGCTAAGGTCTGAGCAGCATTAATCCCGTACTTTTGCCCCCTAGGTTTCCAAGTTCCTAAGCCCCAGTCTTCCATCCAGAATGAGCAGTCCTTACCTCACCCTCCACGTTGTCGAGCTCACCCACGAAACGCCCGACGCCGTTACGATTCACCTTGAGCTACCCACCCGCCAGCCCATTGCCTGCCAGCCCGGCCAGTTTCTAACCCTGATTCTGCCCTGCGGTCCGGGGGGCAAAAAAGAGCGCCGCGCTTACTCCCTGAGTAGCACGCCGCACGAAGCCCCGCGCTTGTCCGTCACGGTGAAGCGGGTGCCCGGAGGTTTGGTAAGCAACTATCTGCTTGATACAGTGCGCGTAGGCCAGCAGATAGAGGCCATGGCGCCGCTCGGCAACTTTACCGTAAAGCCCAGTCCCAAATCGGCTCGCTCGTTGGTTCTGGTTGGTGCCGGTAGCGGTATTACGCCTTTGATGAGTATTCTGAAATCGGTGCTGCGCGAGGAGCCTCAGAGTCATATTCTGCTCGTGTATGGCAACCGGAATGAGGAATCAGTAATATTCCGGCAGCAGCTAGCTACGCTGGAGCAGGAGTCGGGGGGGCGTTTGCAGGTCGAGCATGTGTATAGCCAGCCTGCCAATCCGGAAGCTGCGCAGCATAAAGGCCGTCTGAACCGCACGATGCTGTTGCGCATTCTGGAGCAGCGCCACCAGTTCCCGGCCGAGCAAGCCGAATATTACCTCTGCGGCCCCGATGGCCTGATGCAGGAAGCTCGTTCCGCGCTGGAGCTGCTAGGCGTTCCTGCTGCCCGTATCCATCGGGAAAGCTTTGTTGCGGCCGCCGACACTATTGAAGCTGCTGTTGCTCAGCCCAATGGGCACGGCGACGTATCATCGGCCGACGATGACGGCAAAATCGTGACCCGCACGGTAACCATCAATTACGAAGGCAGCGAATACAAACTGGTGGTTGAACCCAACCAAACGATTCTCGAAGCCGCCCTCGATCAGGATATCGACCTGCCTTATTCCTGCCAGGCGGGCTTGTGCACGGCTTGCCGCGGCAAGTGCCTGTCGGGCAAAGTACACCTGGACGAGCGTGAAGGCTTATCCGATTCTGAGATGAAACAAGGCTACGTCCTTACCTGCGTGGGTCATCCGCTGACAGCCGACGTTGTTATTGAGATAGCGTAAGGAACTAGCGAAACGGGATTTCGCGAAAATATCTCCTGTTGAGGTAGATTTGTAGTAAGTCGATTGGAATTTGCCTCAACTTTCGACAACATTAAATCGCTGGCTTATCTTGTACTTCCTATGCTACACGCCGCCCCCGAAATACAGCTCGCCTCGGCCACTGATACCCAGCGTCCCGCCCGCCGCTATTTGCCCGAAGATTTTATTGTAACGGATTGGTCTGCTCTGGAGTCCTACTTCATTGAGCTGCGCGACCGGCAGATAAATGCCCCCCAGGAACTGGAAGAGTGGCTGCTCGATCGGAGTGAGCTGGAAAGCGCGTTAAGCGAAAACCTGGCCTGGCGCTACATCCGCATGACCTGCGACACCCAGGACGAAGAGCGCGCCGAAGCCTTCCAGTATTTCGTGAGCGAGATAGAGCCCAATGTAGCGCCCTACGACCACGCCCTGAACGAAAAGCTCATTCAATCAGAGTACGTGGGCGAGCTGGACCCGCAGCGCTACCGCGTTTTCATTCGGTCGGTGCGGCAGGCGCTGGAGATTTACCGGGCCGAGAATATTCCGCTCAAAACCGATATCAGCACCAAGCAGCAGCAATACGCGGCCACCGTGGGCGCGATGACGGTTAGCATTAATGGGGAGGAAATGACGCTGCCGCGGGCCGCCGACTTTCTGAAAAACCCCGACCGGGCCGTGCGCGAGCAGGCGTATATAGCTATTCAGGAGCGGCGCTTACAGGATAAAGAGTCGCTCGATAAGCTGTTTACGCAGTTGGTGCGGCTGCGCCACCAGATGGCGCTGAATGCGGGGTTCAAGGACTTCCGCGACTACATGTTTGCCGCGCTGGGCCGCTTCGACTACACGCCGCAGGATTGCTTCAACTTCCACCGCGCTATCCGCGAAACGGTAGTGCCCCTCATCGACGACCTCGACTTGGAGCGCCGTCAGGATCTGAATCTGCCGGAGCTTCGGCCCTGGGACTTGGATGTGGATGTGAGCGGCAAAGCGCCCTTGCGGCCCTTCGAGACGGGTGCGGAATTGCTCGAAAAAACCATCACCGTTTTTCAACACCTTGACCCTTATCTAGGTGACTGTCTGCGCACAATGCGGCAAATGGGGCACCTCGATCTTGAGTCGAGGAAGGGTAAAGCGCCCGGCGGCTACAACTATCCGCTGGATGAAACCGGCGTGCCGTTCATCTTCATGAATGCCACCTCTTCCCTGCGCGACGTGGTAACGATGCTGCATGAAGGCGGCCACGCCGTGCATTCTTTCCTGACCCGCACCTTGCCGCTATCAGCCGATAAGCACCCGCCGAGTGAGGTAGCTGAGCTGGCCTCCATGAGCATGGAACTGATGAGCATGGACCATTGGGACGAGTTTTTCCCGGATGCCGATGAGCTACGCAGGGCCAAGAAGACGCACCTGGAAAGTGTGCTCGAAACCTTCCCCTGGGTAGCCACCATCGACAAGTTTCAGCATTGGATTTACGAAAACCCGGAGCACACCACGGAGCAGCGCCACGAGCGCTGGGTGCAGGTGTTCGACGAGTTCAACCAGCGCACAGTGAGCTGGAAGGGCTTGGAGCAATACAAGCCGTACTTGTGGCAAAAGCAGTTGCACCTCTACGAAGTGCCGTTCTACTACATTGAGTACGCCATGGCTCAGCTTGGTGCTATTGCCGTGTGGCGCAACTTCCGCCAGAATCCGCAACAGGGCTTAGAGGCTTACAAGCGCGCTTTGGCTTTGGGTTATACTGCCCCCATCGGCGAGATTTATGCTGCCGCCGGTATTCGCTTCGATTTTAGCACTGAGTATTTGCGCTCCTTAGCCGACTTCGTGCGCGAGGAAATGGCCCGGTTGTAAGAAGTATAAACAAGTAAGAGGCGGTCATGCTGAGGCCACGAAGCATGACCGCCTCCTAGTAGAAATAAAACCTAAAAAAGCCTCCCAGAATATTTCTGGGGGCTTTTTTAGGTTTAGAGGTTACAATTATTGTTGCAACTCAAATAAGGGTAGGGGCTGCAACTGGCTGTATTCGCCACCTATCTTGGAAATCTCAGACTCGTGTAGCTTGAGGTAGTTGTTGAACTGCTTCGCTGCCTGATCATAGCGGACACGGTGACCAACTACTTCACTATCAGCTGACTGAATGCTTTCAGTGAGCGTCTGGACGGTTTCGTTGGCAGGGCCGCTGGCAGGAAGAGCTACCTCGTAAATCGCCCGCAGTACCGAATCCTGGGCTGCGTCATAGGCATCGATACGCTCAGAGGCAGCCATGCTTTGTTGGGAGTAGCGCAACGTTTTGAGTCGCTCGTTGGCGCGGGCAAGCTGCTGTATCTGCGTTGCATTGGTATCAGGTTGCTTGCGCAATTCGCTTAAAACCTGTGTAGTAGCGCTCATTTTGGCGTCGTCACTGGCTATCATACGAGTCCAGCGGACGTCCAGTGTATCGCGGAATACATCAAGCTGAGCTTTCGCCGCCGCCGGCGATACCGGATCGACAATAGCTACTTTGTTAGCGCGGTCAGTTTTGCAGGAAGAGAAGGCGGCCATAAAAAGAATGAAGGCCAATGGAAATATTTTTTTCATAACGGAAATAACGCCGGAAATCGGCGAATAGCATATGCTGTTAGGTTGTTAAACGGGTTTAAATTGTTCAAATAGCTGTCGGCAGTCGTTGCAGTAGTGCATGGAGCGGCACAAAGTGGCTCCAAAAGGCGTTCGCAGCTCCGTATTGTGGCTGTTGCAGAAAGGGCATTGAGCGTATTCCAAGATGTCCAGATCCAGAATTCCCTGGTACGCGGGCGGAGGAGCCAGCCCAAAGTTCTTAAGCGCCTCCCGACCTTTCTCCGAAACCATATTCGTGTCCCAAGGTTCCTCAAAGCTCATTTCTGTTTGAACATCGGCTATGCCGTGCGCCTGCAAAGTCTGCACCACATCGCGCTGCATGTAGTCCATGGCCGGGCAGCCCGAAAACGTAGGCGTCATCTTCACCGTCACGCGGCCGCTTTCGTCTATCAGCACGTCGCGAATTACCCCCAAATCCACCAGCGAAAGCACCGGAATCTCAGGGTCTTTTACCGCTTCGAGCCAAGTAAGAATAGTGGCTTTGTCCATGATTAGGTTAGGAATAGGTAGTGCAGGTTTCCGATGAGCGGCTATATAACAAGCTGCATCCAATTACCATTCCGCTGTCGGATCAACCCGAAACACCTCCGCCATTTCATCGAGCAACGGCTGCAAATACTCCGTATGCTCGCCTATTCTACCACCAAATACCGGTGTCAATGCAGCCAGGTCAGGTATATCTAAAGCTGTCTGGCTGAGAATCTTGGTGATATTCTCCTGCCAGCGTGCCTTTATTTCGTCCTCGCCTACGAAGATGCCTTCCGAGATTATCTGGTCTTCGGCTGCTGTCTTCTCAAACAAACCCAGTGCGAAAGGCAAGGTGTAATTCAGTGAGTTTTGCAGCCGCTCAATAGCTTCTTCCGTCGAGCTGCCGAGTTGCTTTATCCAGGTGTTGGCGTGCAGCGTATGATATTTCAACTCGCCCTTCAGCTTGCGCGCCACTTGCGCCAGCGGCTCATAGCTACTGTGGCTGAGCGCTTCAAAGCGCAGAATCTCGGCGTGGTCATACAGGAAGTGGCGAATCAAACTGAAGTCGTATTCACCGATGGGAAGCTCTACCAGCTGCGCGCAGTGAAACTGGGGGCATTTCGGGTGAAAGCTACCGTGTCGGGTTCCGCTTCGCCGAGCTGGTGGAGCAGCGTGTAGAGTTGAAGGCTGTGGCCCAGCTTGTCTTGGGCCATGGAAGAGAAGGCAATGTCTTCTTCCAAAATAGGCCCCAGACCGTTCCACTCGGAATTGCGGTGACCCAGGATAAGCTGGTCGTCGGCCAGGCGGTAGAGCAGGTCTTTTAGCGCGTCGGTGTTCATGCTTGGGGGGCGTTTTCGGGGTTCTCGGCTTTGAAGCGCTCAATTTTGTCCTGCACTTTATAAGCCAGGGCATCGCGATATTTTTTCTCGGGAGTAGTCGACCAGATGTCGCGGTCATCTTCGTCCGAGCGCAAGATGTCGGCCGACCGAATCACCCATACATTCACTACTGGCCGCTGGTCGCCAAACACTGCTTTTGCCTGCTGCAAGGCCATCGTGTGCGAGCTGGCCCGCACCTTCCCAACATGAACGTGCGCTTTGCCGCGCTTCTTCAGGTGGAAAATGTCGTAATCTTCCTCCCCAGCCGCGTAAGCCACTTGTTCCTCCGCAGATTCGGAAAGCGGTGCTTCAGTAGGCTCATTTTGCCCCCCAGGCAGCGTATCGTACACTGAGCCCGTGTCGTCGCCGTAAGCAGTTACCTGCACCGCGCTGGTTGGAGTCACCCACAAACCGGTGCAGGCAAAACGACGACTATATTGCTCTTTACCAAACAGAAAGGCCACATCCAGAGAAGGCGCATGCACTGGCCCTACATAAGCGTAGGCAGTGCCTTCCTTTTTCTGGTGGAATACTTCGTAGGTCTCGAACTGATCTAAAGCGGGCTTATCCGGTGGAGGCGGAGGCGAATCGGGCAGCCCTAAACGGGCAATGCGGGGATCAAGAGAGGAAAGGGACATTGGAAAATCGTATGTCAAACAGATAGAACGTCATGCAGAGTGGTAGCGAAGCATGACGTTCTTGTTTATTTCAACTTGCTTATGCCAACGGTTTCACGTATTTCGCTTTGGGCGAAAGTAAAGCCCGGCGTACCCAAGCGCCATTTTCCTCGGCAGCACGACGCACGGCTAAGCGTTCCGCGTTGCAGGGACCGTCGCCGTTGATTACGCGCTTAAAGTCTTCCCAGTCAGGCTCGGTGAATTCCCACACGCCATCTTCGTTTTTGCGCAGTTTAGCATCGGGCACCGTAAGTCCTAGTTCCCAAATTTTAGGTACGTACATATCGAGGAATTGCTGGCGGCAATGGTCGTTGGAGGCCATTTTTACCTTCCAGCGCATCAGAATCTCAGTGTGCACACTCATCTTATCCGAAGGACCGAAGAAGGTCATAATCGGCGGCCACCAACGGTTCAGCGCTTCCTGAATCATGCGGCGCTGGGTAAGGGTACCGGTAGCCAAGTGTACTACGGCATCGTGGCCATACTTTAGATGGAAGCTCTCTTCGGCGCAAATCCGCTCCAGAGCCCGGCAATAGGGGCCGTAACTGCCTTTGGCATTCGCCATCTGGTTAACGATAGCACCAGCATCAATCAGCCAGGAAATAACGTTGGAATCGGCCCAGGTGAAGGCGGGGTAGTTGAAGACGTTGGAATACTTGCTCTTGCCATTAATCAGGTCAGAAAGCATCTGCTCGCGGGTTTTGCCCAATGTCTCAGCCGCCGAATATAGCAGTTGCGCGTGGCCGACTTCGTCCTGCACTTTGGCCATCTGCGCCATCTTGCGACGGAAGCCCGGAGCCCGCGTAATCCAGGTGCCTTCGGGCAAGGAGCCGATGATTTCGGAGTGCGCATGCTGCTCAATCATACGGATGAGCTGCTTGCGGTACAAGGCCGGCATCCAGTCGCGGGGCTCGATTTTTTCGCCGCGGGCAATGCGCGCCTCAAACTCAGCCAACAGGATTGGATCTTCGTTTTCGAGGCCGGTAGTGGCGCTGACCGGAATATCGTGGGTGCTTGCGGAGCCGTACATAAGGGTGGGATTATGAGGGTGGAATGCTAAGATTTAGGAGTTAGCCAGACCAAGCAACAACTGGTCGGCCAAGCGATGCGCAATTTCACTGGGGGGCAATTTGCCGTCAGGTTTGTACCAAGAAGGCAGCCAATTCAGGCTGGCCAGTAGAGTGAGCGTTGCAAAAGCGACATCAGGCGTGCGCAGGTCGTTTTGCTCAATGCCCCGCTGAATTAAAAGCCGAAAGCCGGCTTCATATCGCTCGCGTAAAGCCAAAAACTCGGTGCGGGCGGGTTCGCTCAGGTGGCGCCACTCGTGCAAAAACACCGCGGAGGCAGCTACATCCTGCGTCAGGACTCGCACATGGCTTTCAATGGCCCGACGCAATTGCACAGCAGCCGGCTCGGCCGCATCGTGGGTAGCGGCGGCAAAGCCAGCAAAAAAGTCGTCGGCCAAGCGGAAGCAGATACGGTGCAGTAACTCCTGCTTGGACTTGATATGTGAATACAAGCTACCTGCCTCCAAGCCTAAGGCCTCCGCTAGCTCACGCATACTAGTGGCTGCAAAGCCCCGCGTCCGAAACAGGGCCGTAGCCGTCTGGTCGATTTGGGCTTTCCGCGAAAGGGTAGGGGCAGTGGCTTCCATATTCTAGTAAACAAAGCTAAGGTTCCTAACGTTCGTTAGCAAGCAGAAGTTGCGTTTAGTATAGTGCTGCAAATCACCGCATAACCGCGATCCTGCTCAACGGTAGCTCTCTTGAGCAAAATGCTGCCAACGCCAGCCCAAAACCTCACGTACCTTTGCACCTATGAGCGACATTACACCTCTCGATAAAGTCGGTGAGTTCGGCCTTATCCGCCGCATCCAAGAAACCATCACCCTGCGCCAGCCTAGCACCACGCTCGGCATCGGCGACGACGCCGCTATCCTGACACCCGCTGCCCAACACGACATCGTGGTGAGCACCGACCTGCTGGTGGAAGGCGTCCACTTCGACCTTACATTTTGCCCCCTGAAGCACGTGGGCTACAAAGCCGTTGCCGTCAACGTGTCGGATATTGCCGCCATGAATGCTCTGCCCACGCAAATCGTGGTGGGCCTCGCCATCGGCAGCCGTTACTCCGTGGAGGCCATTGAGGAGCTATACGAAGGCATGCGCTTAGCCTGCGAGGCGTATAACGTAGATCTAGTAGGCGGCGACACCACCGCCAGCCGCGGCGGCCTCACCATCAGCATCACGGCCATGGGCCAAATAGAAACCGGCCGCGCCGTGCGTCGCAGCGGCGCCCAGCCCAACGACCTCATCTGCGTAACCGGCGACCTCGGGGGGCTTTTTTGGGCCTGCAAGTGCTCGAACGCGAAAAAGCCGCCTTCCTCGCCGACCCCGAAATGCAGCCCGAGCTAGCCAACTACACCTACGTACTCCAGCGCCAACTCCGCCCCGAAGCCCGCCTGGACATCATCCACGAGCTGCGCGACCTGGGCCTCACACCCACCAGCATGATCGATATTTCCGATGGCCTAGCCTCCGAAATCCTGCACATCTGCACGGCCTCCGGCACTGGTGCTCGCATTTTCTCCGAGAATCTGCCCGCCGCCAACCCCATGCTGGAAGTCGCCAACGAGTTCAACCTCGACCCCATCATGTGTATGCTCAACGGCGGCGAGGACTACGAACTTCTCTTCACGCTGCCCCTGGCCGATCACGCCAAAATCAAAAACCACCCCGATATCACCATCCTCGGCCACATCACGGAGAAAAGCGATGGCGTAAACCTCATCACCAAAGCCGGCCAGCCCGTCCCAATTACTGCGCAAGGGTTCCAACATTTCTAGATCATAGTATCGTGTGAAGTACCAATAAAAAAGCCCCCCAGGCTAGTCTGGGGGGCTTTTTTATTGGTAGAACTCATCTGAAACCTAATCCTCAGGATAAGGCACGTACACGAAATTCGTAAACTCCTCATCCAGCACGAATAAGCAGCAATACTCCTCCGGGTCTTTATACGTCTGTTCAAAAGCCTCAATGCCTTCAGGGCTGATAACGCGTTGCTGCACGAATACATCCAGATACGAGGCGAAGACGTGCCACTCCAGATTCAGCTCGTCGGCATTCACCAAAAGGCCCCCCAACGGCACCTCCTGCCGGGCAAACACGAAAATGGGATACTTCGAAATCTCCCGCTTCCGAATTTGATAAGAAGCTTCTTTCAGCGTATCCGATACCGTGGCGAAGTCCTTGGTGATGGTACCGAGGTATTTGCCGTTCAGTTCGGGGTCGTTAGAGTAATCCATAATACGTAGCAGTCGTTGTTAACATTGTCATCCTGACGAAGGAAGGACCTTATCGCCGATGCAGTCTTGCGTTTTCTGCGGCTGCAAAAAAAGCCAGTCAGAATTATCCGAAGCAATTAGCGCCTCTTTTTTCGCTCGCCTCCAGCCCTTCAACTCCTTTTCGCGCTCAATAGCTGCCTTGCTATCAGAGTATTCTTCAAAATACAACAGATTGTAGCAGAAATAGCGTCCAGCAAAAGTTTGGTTCGTGCCACGATTACTGTAATGCTGCGCCATTCGCTGAAGAAGACTATTCGTGATGCCGATGTACAAAACCGTTTTGGCCGGGTTGGTCGTGATGTACACGTAATACGGCATCGCTAATTGGGTGTAAATGGTTTTGCAGCGACTTGTTCAGGCGTGATAAGGTCCTTCGCAAGCTCAGGATGACAGGCGGTTATTTAATGAAAACTCATCGCAGCTCCAGCGCTACCACATTCTCTACATGATGCGTGTGCGGAAACATATCCACGGGCTGCACACGCGTCACGCGGTACGCAGGGTCTAGTAGCTCCAAATCCCGCGCTTGGGTGGCAGGGTTGCAGCTGACGTACACGATGCGGGGGGCGCGTATTTCGAGCAGACGCTGCACTACATCGGGGTGCATGCCGGCACGGGGCGGGTCGGTGATAATGACGTCGGGGCGACCGTGCTGGGCGGTGAAGTCGGCGGTGAGCACGTCCTTCATGTCGCCAGCAAAGAAGGCCGTATTCGTGATATTGTTGATTTCTGAGTTCACGTAGGCATCCTGCACGGCCTGCTCCACATACTCAACCCCAAGTACCTTGCTAGCCTGACGGGCCACAAAGTTGGCGATGGTGCCGGCGCCGGTGTATAGGTCGTACACCAGCTCGTTGCCAGTTAGCTGGGCAAAGTCGCGGGCTATTTTGTAGAGATTGTATGCCCCCTCAGAGTTGGTCTGGTAGAAAGACTTCGGCCCCACGCGGAAGCGCAGCCCTTCCATTTCCTCGTGAATGTGGGGCTCACCTTTGTAGCACACCACATCCAGGTCGTGGAAAGTCTCGTTACCCTTGTTGTTGAGCACGTAGTTGAGCGAAGTGATTTGGGGAAACTTCGCGTGCAGATAATCCAGCAGGGGTATTAGGGCATCGTGGTGGTAATAGCACTGCAAAATCACCATCAGGTCGCCGGTATTGGCCGTGCGGATGATGAGGTTGCGCAGGAAGCCTTCCTGCGTCACTAGGTTATTGAAGGGCAAATCGTGCTCGTGGGCGTAGTTGCGCACGGCCAACCGGATTTCATTCGAGGGCTCGGGCTGTAACCAGCAGTGCTGCACATCGATGATCTTGTCGAAGCGGGCCGGAGTGTGAAAGCCCAGCACCCGGCGCTCAATCTCCGCGCCCGACTGAATCTGCTCGTTGGTAAGCCAGCCGTTGTGGCTGAAGGTGTATTCGAGCTTGTTGCGGTAGTATGTGCGGGCCGGCGAGTGCTGAATAGGCGCCACGGGGGGCATTTCTACCTTGCCAATGCGCTGCAAGGTGTCCTCTACCTGCTGTTGCTTGTACTGAAGTTGAGTATCGTAGCCCAAATGCTGCCACTTGCAGCCCCCACAGGTGCCAAAGTGCTGGCAGAAAGGCTCCACCCGCAGGTCGGAATACTTGTGGAAACGCGTGGGCACGGCTTCTAGGAAGCTTTTCTTGGCTTTGGTAATGCGCAGATCCACCACGTCGCCGGGCGCTACGCCAGTCACGAAGATGACCAGATTATCATGGCGCACGAGGCATTTGCCCTCGGCTACCATAGTGGTGATTTCTATTTCGCGGAGTCCTTCCGTCTTGAGTTTTTTTGCTGTCGTAGTCACGAGTGCAAAGGTAGGGCAAAGTAGCGGCCTCGCCAGAAGATGAGGCGTATTAGCCAAGCGTAAGGCTTTCGAAAAAGCCCCCGCGGCGCTGCAAAAACCGTAGTTTTGCTTCCGGTGGGCTGCAAAGTCGTAGGCCCACTTCTGCTTGAACAACTGCATATGAAAGATAAAGTAGTGCTCATCACCGGCGGAACCTCAGGCATCGGCCGGGCCTGCGCCGTGGTATTTGGGCAAGCCGGCGCCCGTGTCGTCGTCACGGGCCGCGACGAAGCCAAGCTCGCCGAAACTGCCCAGCAACTCACCCAACTCGGCATTCAGCACCGCACCGTACGCGCCGACGTAGGCGTTGAAGCCGACTCAGCCCGTGCCATCGAGGAAACTATAGCCGCTTTTGGCCGCATCGATGTTCTGATCAATAATGCTGGTATTTCTATGCGGGCCTTGTTTCAGGATGCTGATCTGGAAGTGATTAAGCGACTGATGCAGACCAACTTCTTCGGCACTGTTTTCACCACTAAGTTTGCTCTGCCTCATATTCTGGCCGCTAAAGGCTCCATCGTGGGTATTTCCAGCATCGCCGGTTACCGTGGGTTGCCGGGCCGCACGGGCTATTCCGCCTCCAAATTCGCCATGCAAGGATTCCTGGAAGCCCTACGCACAGAGCTATTGCCCCAAGGTGTGCATGTGCTGGTAGCCTGCCCTGGCTTCACCTCTTCCAACATCCGCCAAACGGCCCTGGCTGCCGACGGATCGGCCCAAGGCGAATCGCCCCGCGACGAAGGCCAGATGATGAGCAGCGAAGAAGTAGCCGGCCACCTGTTGCGCGCCGTGCAGCAGCGCCGCCGCGACCTTGTTCTCACTAGCCAAGGCAAGCTGACCGTTTTCCTGAATAAATGGCTGCCTGGTATTACGGACAAACTGGTGCTCAATCACTTTCGCAAGGAAGAAGGCTCGCCGGTGAGATAAGCATGAAGGATTAACCATCCATAAGACGCTCTGCCTGACCGCCAATTAAAAAAGCCCCCAGTCACCTCTAAGTAGGGGCTGGGGGCTTTTTTATTGTACCAGCATCAAGTCATGGCGTCTGATGTAAGCTGACTGCCCGCGCCATTGAACTTCGTACCAAATGTCGCGCTGGCCTACTACCACCAGCCGGTCGCCGGCGGCTGCGGTGGTTAGCCAAGCAGCTCCAGGGCTAGGAGCCCCCATCAGTGCCGCGGCAGATTTGGACACGATACCCACCTTCTCTGGCCCGAATGTATTCAGGTACACAACCGTTAACCCTAAATATGCAGCGTATACCGCCCACCAGCCAGCGCCCATCTGGCGGTGCCGCACCAAAAGCAGCGTGCCGCCTATAACTGCGCCCACTAATAGTGCCTGTAGAATGCGGTAATAGTACCGTCGAATAGTAATGAGCAGCTGCTGTTGCCAGGTGTTCGAATAGCCAGTAAGCCGATAATTTTGGGCCAGTTCCGTCATTTTGCGCCAGGTCGCCGCTCGAGGCTGATGTGCTTGTGCAAGACTCAGATAATAAAGCGCGGCCGGATAATGATCCAATCCTTCCTGGATGTAAGCCATACGCAGCAGCAAGCGCGTCGAAACCAATTGCTCCTGCCTTAATACCTGTCGGTATAAGGGATAAGCTTGCTGATAAGCCTTAGCTTCAAACAGAGAATCTGCTTTAGCAAGAGCTAAGCTATTCTTTTGGCCCAGAACAGGTTGGCTGTAAAAAGCCCAAAAAAGAAAAAAAAGATACAGCTTTTTTAGCAAAACGTTTGGTGGTTAAGGGGCGGCCCTCTACTTTTGTACCCGCAATCAAGGAAGGCGTTTTCCAGTTGCAAATAAACGATTCTGTAGCTCAGCTGGTAGAGCAATACACTTTTAATGTATGGGTCCTGGGTTCGAATCCCAGCGGGATCACGAAAGCCACTCTTAACCGTGTGGCTTTTTTGTTTCTAATATGTTTCTATATAACCTTATAAGGTTTGGCCTATTTCAGTTAAAGTAATTTGAAACATAGTCTTACATTTTGACCAAATTGTGGTCTTGCAATTCAGGTTGGTAAGACCAGAGTCCGAGTTTATAAGACTATGTTTTAGCTCAAAGCCTAAAGTAGAAACTTTTTCTGCTCTCAGAGCCCACCCCATGGGCTAGGAGAGAGGGCGCAAACCGCCTAAAAAAGCCTGATAGTCTCCCGAAGTAGGCGGCAGCATCACTCCGATCCAGAAAGCTATGCATGCCTCGGCTACGCCGCCGTGCTGGCTATCGAGGAACCGCTGCCTTGCCCTTGTATCTTCTTAGCACCCCACTGGTAGGCCAGGCTCCTCCGTGTCCACTAAGCCGGGCAAAAGCCCGTGCATTTCGCTCCACCCGAAAAAGCGAATCAGTATACTTAGACGGCTCGCCCAACCTGCACTTTCATTTTACTAAGAACCAGACCAAGCAAAAGATCGATGCCATGATTGAACGCTACTTCCGCCTCGGTGGTGTCGCCTTCTATGCCGCTCAATACTGTAAGTCAGAAAGCCAGCAGAAAGCAGCATACATTATTAACGTATACTGCTTCCTGCTGGCTTCTTTACTTTGGAGTACCGCTTACTTACGAATTAATTTTAGGTGAGTTTGAATCTTAGCTCCTTGTAAATGCAAGTAATATTCACCTATTATGCTCATTTGATCTGCGAAATTGAGCTGTAGCAGGGAAGTGGCAGCAGGCAAAATAGCCTTGCCGCTACTCACCTTCGACCCGGTGGAAGACACTAATGTATAGGTAATCTCACCCTGGAAAGCTTCTGGCAATTCCACAGTAAAATGCCCATCAGATGAGGGATTTGGATACACATTTACTAGGGAGGTTGAAAAACTTAATTCCTTTTCTTTAAGAGTAGTGGAGGTAGTAGAAGCCGTTAGAGCAGTCTGATCAGTGACGGTGAAGTTGACAGTGAGCGCGGTTCCCGCCGTGCCGGCCCCATTGCTTTGTGTGTAGGGGGTGCCTTTGAGCGAGTAGCTACCGACGGGTGGGGTCCAGGGGTGGTAATTATAGCCCGTCGTAGGGAAAAGGGCATAGGGCGCATTTGGATCGCTCTCACTCTCGGTCAGGTTGACGGCACCACTTAAGACAAACACCACACTCCCTACCACCGTCGGGTTGGTATTGGCCCGTATGTTGAGGTTTTTGGTGGGCAGGGTGGCCAAGTTCAGGACATCGCCCGCGACCAAGTCGCGAATGGGCAGGTCCGTGTCCGCATTGATAAGTGTGAAGCTCGTTACTTGCTGACCTGCTGGGGTGGTCGTGGTGGAGTTGACGGTAACGACGACCTGATCAGCAGCGCTAGCCTTGCCTAGGTTATCGGTGACCACCAGGGCAAAGGTGTAAGTGCCCGCCACCAAGCCACTGGCGGTGAGCGAGGCGGTGTTGGCGCCACTGAGCGTGGCCGTGCTGGGCGTGGTACCCACCTGGCTCCAGCTGTAGCCGGCAATCGAGCCATCATCCGTGCCCGAGCCGGTGAGCACCACGCTGTTGGTGGGCAGGGTGATGGTCTTGTCCGCGCCGGCATTGGCCACGGGCGCCGGGTTGGTGGGCGTGGTGGAGCTCACGCTGTAGACCTCGATGGCCGAGACCTTGGCGTTGTCCACCCCGCCCTCGCTGGCCAGGGCGCTGAAGGCGAGGTTGAGCGTGCCATCGGCGGCCGTCACGGTGAAGGTTTCGCTGATGGCCTTGAAGTTGCCCCCCGCCTTTTGGAAGATGTCGTAGTTGTCGAGCACTTTGCTGCCTTCCGCGCTCACATCGAAGACGCGCAGCCCGGAGCCCCATTTGTCGATCTCGGCGAAGTGCAGCACCACCCGGTACTGCTGGCCACTGGTGACAGGGAAGGCATAGGAGAAGGGGTTGCCGTAGCGCTCGCTCTGATACAGGCCATCGTCACTGGTGTTGGCGATGGCGGTGCTGGTCGTGTACGAGTTGCCCGGGGTAGGCGCGAAGCTGTTATCGGCGGCAAACGTGCCCAGCGAGGTGGTCAGTTGCCCTCCACCCGCATTCACCCGGTATAGCGCCGTGCCCGCGGGGGCGGCGTGGTCGTCGCCGGATTCACGGTAACGGTAACTTGATCGGCGGCACTAGCTTTGTCCAGGTTATCGGTGACCGTTAGGCTGAACACATAGCTACCCGATACCAGGCTGCTCGCCGTCAAATTGGCCGTGTTGACCCCACTGAGTGTGGCCGTGCTAGGGCCACTGGCCTGAGTCCAAGCGTAGGACTTGATGGAGCCATCATCCGTGCCCGAGCCGGTAAGCACCACGCTGTTGGTGGGCAGGGTGATGGTCTTGTCCGCGCCGGCATTGGCCACGGGCGCCGGGTTGGTGGGCGTGGTGGAGCTCACGCTGTAGACCTCGATGGCCGAGACCTTGGCGTTGTCCACCCCGCCCTCGCTGGCCAGGGCGCTGAAGGCGAGGTTGAGCGTGCCATCGGCGGCCGTCACGGTGAAGGTTTCGCTGATGGCCTTGAAGTTGCCCCCGCCTTTTGGAAGATGTCGTAGTTGTCGAGCACTTTGCTGCCTTCCGCGCTCACATCGAAGACGCGCAGCCCGGAGCCCCATTTGTCGATCTCGGCGAAGTGCAGCACCACCCGGTACTGCTGGCCACTGGTGACAGGGAAGGCATAGGAGAAGGGGTTGCCGTAGCGCTCGCTCTGATACAGGCCATCGTCACTGGTGTTGGCGATGGCGGTGCTGGTCGTGTACGAGTTGCCCGGCGTGGGCGCGAAGCTGTTATCGGCGGCAAACGTGCCCAGCGAGGTGGTCAGTTGCCCTCCACCCGCATTCACCCGGTATAGCGCCGTGCCCGCGGGGGCGGCGTGGTCGTCGCCGGATTCACGGTAACGGTAACTTGATCGGCGGCACTAGCTTTGTCCAGGTTATCGGTGACCGTTAGGCTGAACACATAGCTACCCGATACCAGGCTGCTCGCCGTCAAATTGGCCGTGTTGACCCCACTGAGTGTGGCCGTGCTAGGGCCACTGGCCTGAGTCCAAGCGTAGGACTTGATGGAGCCATCATCCGTGCCCGAGCCCGTGAGCACGACACTGTTGGTGGGCAAAGTAATAGTCTTGTCTGGGCCAGCATTAGCCACCGGGGCTGGATTGGTGGGTGTGGTGGTGGAGTTGACGGTAACGACGACCTGATCAGCAGCGCTAGCCTTGCCTAGGTTATCGGTGACCACCAGGGCAAAGGTGTAAGTGCCCGCCACCAAGCCACTGGCGGTGAGCGAGGCGGTGTTGGCGCCACTGAGCGTGGCCGTGCTGGGCGTGGTACCCACCTGGCTCCAGCTGTAGCCGGCAATCGAGCCATCATCCGTGCCCGAGCCGGTGAGCACCACGCTGTTGGTGGGCAGGGTGATGGTCTTGTCCGCGCCGGCATTGGCCACGGGCGCCGGGTTGGTGGGCGTGGTGGAGCTCACGCTGTAGACCTCGATGGCCGAGACCTTGGCGTTGTCCACCCCGCCCTCGCTGGCCAGGGCGCTGAAGGCGAGGTTGAGCGTGCCATCGGCGGCCGTCACGGTGAAGGTTTCGCTGATGGCCTTGAAGTTGCCCCCGCCTTTTGGAAGATGTCGTAGTTGTCGAGCACTTTGCTGCCTTCCGCGCTCACATCGAAGACGCGCAGCCCGGAGCCCCATTTGTCGATCTCGGCGAAGTGCAGCACCACCCGGTACTGCTGGCCACTGGTGACAGGGAAGGCATAGGAGAAGGGGTTGCCGTAGCGCTCGCTCTGGTAGAGCGCATCGTCACTGGTGTTGGCGATGGCGGTGCTGGTCGTGTACGAGTTGCCCGGGGTAGGCGCGAAGCTGTTATCGGCGGCAAACGTGCCCAGCGAGGTGGTCAGTTGCCCTCCACCCGCATTCACCCGGTATAGCGCCGTGCCCGCGGGGGCGGCGTGGTCGTCGCCGGATTCACGGTAACGGTAACTTGATCGGCGGCACTAGCTTTGTCCAGGTTATCGGTGACCGTTAGGCTGAACACATAGCTACCCGATACCAGGCTGCTCGCCGTCAAATTGGCCGTGTTGACCCCACTGAGTGTGGCCGTGCTAGGGCCACTGGCCTGAGTCCAAGCGTAGGACTTGATGGAGCCATCATCCGTGCCCGAGCCGGTAAGCACCACGCTGTTGGTGGGCAGGGTGATGGTCTTGTCCGCGCCGGCATTGGCCACGGGCGCCGGGTTGGTGGGCGTGGTGGAGCTCACGCTGTAGACCTCGATGGCCGAGACCTTGGCGTTGTCCACCCCGCCCTCGCTGGCCAGGGCGCTGAAGGCGAGGTTGAGCGTGCCATCGGCGGCCGTCACGGTGAAGGTTTCGCTGATGGCCTTGAAGTTGCCCCCCGCCTTTTGGAAGATGTCGTAGTTGTCGAGCACTTTGCTGCCTTCCGCGCTCACATCGAAGACGCGCAGCCCGGAGCCCCATTTGTCGATCTCGGCGAAGTGCAGCACCACCCGGTACTGCTGGCCACTGGTGACAGGGAAGGCATAGGAGAAGGGGTTGCCGTAGCGCTCGCTCTGGTAGAGCGCATCGTCACTGGTGTTGGCGATGGCGGTGCTGGTCGTGTACGAGTTGCCCGGGGTAGGCGCGAAGCTGTTATCGGCGGCAAACGTGCCCAGCGAGGTGGTCAGTTGCCCTCCACCCGCATTCACCCGGTATAGCGCCGTCCCCGCGGGGGGCGGCGTATCATTGGTAATGGTTACTTGGAACGTATCTTCGACAAACAAGCCATCCGCGTCAGTTGCCCTAATGGTCACGTTTGCGGAGCTTATGGCATTCGGAGCGTACGTTAGCGTTAGGGTAGTTCCGCTGAGGGAGGTAGAAACTACGTTCGGATCTGAGTTAGCGGTGACCGTTAGTTTAAGGTTGGCGGCACCGCCGTTATCAGCAAAAACAGTAGCTAGGTTGAGCTGCGTGGGGGGCTATTTTTAGGTACTGTAACATCCGCGATAGGAGAACTGACCGTCGGAGCAGAAGTCGTGGGGGTATCATTTACCCCTGATGCCCACTGCACCAAACGCTGCGCGAACAGTTTGTTATCTACGCGGCTAAGTTGCGTACCTGGGCCCGCATTCCAGAAGGCATTGCGGTCAAAAAAGCCTAGGACCCGCCCTTGGCCTACTTTTGCGGATGAAATAGCGGCATCAGCAGGAGTAACGGCACCATCCAAGCTGTTGAGTTTAGCACAGCAGGCTGGCATATAGGCCAGAATGGTAGCAGGAGCGCTTGTACGAATAGGGCTGGCTCCTTCTGCCTCAATCGTTAAGCCGCTGGTTTTATTAAATCCATTAATGTAGTGGTCAGTTGTCCACTGCGTTAAACTAAATGTCGTCACCCCATTATCACGCAAGAACTGCATGCCAAACTGTTGGGTGAGGTCGTTGTCACTTAAGGAGCCCTGCGTGCTATTGATGCCCCTCCAAATGCTCCATCAGACCAGGCTACTAAGCCACCACCCGCATTCACCCAGGTAGCAACGGCCGCTTTTTCGGCGTCAGTAAAGCGGCGATTATTAGAGCTTAAGATCAATACTTTGTATTGGTTCAGCGTAGTAGCATTTAAGGTGATACTAGCATCAAGCGCTTCTGTTGTCACCATGCCAACATCCTTTAACGCCTGATTGAATTGCGACATGCCTGTTGTGCCGGTGTCTGAGAGTTTCATATCTACCTCGGCAGGCGGAATACTACCATAGAGGTAGAGCACCTTTACTGCAGCTGCGGACCCTGAAACCGTTAGAGACACGGGCAAGGTAGCATTAGGGTACCCTGGTGCGGTAGCGGTAATCGTAGCGGAGTAGTTACCAGCCGATAAGCTCGTTGTGTTCACTGTCAGCGTGACCTCACTGCCTCCTAACAAGTCTAGAGTGCCTGTGGCCGGGCTTACTGTAAGCCATGGGGGGAGCTGGTTTGTGGCGATACTATAAGTAGGCGCGCCACTCAGTGACCACAGCAATACCTCTTTGCTAGTCGTAGACCCTTGCGTAGCCGTTAACTGTACCTGGGCAGGCGAGAAGCCTATTTTATAGTTAGGCGTGCGGGGAAAGTGCCGCTTACGGGCGGTCGTTTGCGGGTTAGTGCGGGCGTTGAGGGAGCCGTTCGAGACAAATAGCTCTTCCCCGATTACTTCAGCGCTGGGGCCAAACAAATTAACGGGAAGCGGCGCCTGTTCAGTCCAAGTGTCCGTTGTTGGGTCATATGTGGTGATCGTATTTAAAATATTATTATTCAGTGACACACCACCCACCAACGTTATCTTCCCATCGGCCACAAAGGTGGCCGATTCACTGTGGGAGCGGGCATAAGGCAATGCCTTCAGGTCGGACCACGTGTTCGTGGCTGGATCATAAACATTTGCCGCACTGACGTCTAGGACGGGCCCATCATGGCCAGTCTGGCCTCCTAGGGCATATATTTTGCCGGCCACGACCGCGCTAGCAAAGTGGCAGCGCGGCAGTGGCATAGGGGCAGCGTTACTCCAGCCCGCCGCGAGGTTATCTAAGTCCAGCACATAGTGGGCGGCATTGCCTGTTTGACGGTCGGGCATCATACCCCCGAACGAGTGCAGTTTACGCCCGACCCGAACGAGTGCATTCCCACCCATTACAGCTGGCAACTTGGGCCCGCTACTCCAGGTGTTGGTGCTTACATCATAGATCTGCAGCGCGTCCGTGTTAGGCTTGCCTGCCTCCAATCCTGTAAAGCCACCAGCTACGTATATCTTGTTCCCATCAGTGGCAACACCTGCGTGGGTGACCGGAAGAGGCATATCAGCTAGATACGTCCACGTGTTAGTTGCTGGGTCGTACGACTCACACTTGGGGGTAGTTCCTGTTTCGGCCGTAAAGAAGCCGGACATAACTTGCATTTTGTTGGCCACCGAAACACTGACACCAACCCATTTAGGGGTGTTAGAAGGGGCAATGGTCACCCAATCGGTTGTTTGCGTATTGGCGGTAACATAGAGAAAATCCCAGGTTGCTGTGAAGGGCGTGGCCCCCGGGAAGTCGCGATAACACCCACCGCATAGGCTTTGCCAGTCTGCAGCGCGCTTAAAAGCGCCCCGCTTACCTGAATAGGATTGCCTAGGTTAGTGGTTGCCCCCCCATTGATTGCATACTTGGGCTGCACTGCGCCAGTAGTAGGGTTAACAGCAAAAAAGAAGTCTAGAGTGGAACTAGGGATGCCACCGGGTATGGGAAAGGTAGTAGTAACAGGAGTTCCCGCATTTTCATAGACTACTTCGAGCCCACCAGTACCGTTATTGGCAGTAAGCGCTATTTTCAAGTAGTTATCTTGATCCCCGTTGCTGAGGTAAATGCCTTGTGACTGAAAATTTTGAGGCGTCTTATTATTAAAAAAAGGCCCTAGCAGTCGTCCCTGCACCGTGAAAGGAGTTGTTGAAGCCTTCACACCAAATTGGAACGCATTTTCCTGGGTATTTAAGGCTCCCAGTGCATCGCCAGGCGTCGTATTTACTATTGAAAAGGCCCCTACAGCACCCCGGCAATGAGATTATTTTCATCGTATAGCTCCGTATAAATGGTAGTCTTATTACTAAGCAAGCCTGTAAAGCCCACGCCGAAAAGTCCAGTTCCAGGGCTGTTGTTAAATAAGTCGTACTTAATGGGAAGGGCAGTAGTCAGCCCATTATCTTTATCTAAAGGAAAAAAATCGATGTTATCTGCAATAGCATCGTTATCATCATCTACATCATTTAAATCAGAGACGTAATCGCCGTCAGCATCAGGGGGCATACTGGAGGCTGAACAAGGCTGGGTAGCGTTGTCAATCTCGTCTGCATTCGTATAACGGTCTAGGTCATCGTCGTTGCTATCGTATTTGCCCGTGCAAACCAAAAAGTCCTGGGGCTCAAATATGGTAATAGAATTGGATCCATAGGTAATAGCCCATACTGAGCCGGGAAAGACATCATTATCACCCTGGGCAACAATATCTAAAGGGGTGGAGCCAAAACCGGAAGCAAAGGGTAGATCTTCATTTAATTTATTGGTCGTATTCCGGGGGTTCGTTACGTCGGTGCCATCGGCCGTCAGGGCGATTTTAACGATGTTACCATCGAAGCTGCAGGCGAGCAAGCTGCCTTGCAGGGCTCCTCCAAAATTGGAAGCGGTATACTCCGCCATTCCATTCGTTGAGGCGGTAAAAGTTAGCAGGTCTTTGCTCTGCGTACTTCCGGGCATTTTAAAATCACCTTCTATAGGATTGGCGGTTGCCACAGGTGGCCAGTCAGCAGGCAAGGGTGGCGTCCCGGTTTTGCTGGTACGCCACACACCCGAGGTACCATTATGGGTATAGAGTCCAGCACCACTAGGGTTAGCTCTAGTTGGATTAGGGTGACCACCATAGTAGCTGCCCGGCGTATAGGTGTCCAGGTTGCCGATATAGTCTAAGTTATCGAGATTATTGACCTGCGCTTCAGTAGGCGCTGGACCGGTTGAGCCAGGTTCGCCAACGACGTAGTTATTGTTGGCATTGGCCGTTCCCTCATTCTGTGGATACCCTCCCCACCCCTGGTTAGGACCGTTGTCTATGGTATACATCCGCCGAGACTTAGTAATCACTAAGTCATAAGCATTGCGATAGCCGGGAGAATAGATCTGTACCGGGCCACCGGGTACAATTTTCGCCTGGTTTAGACCGTCGTTGCCCCCAAAAGGATCAAAAGGATCAGAGCCATCCGGATTGTTAGCACGATCCGGGTCATCTAGCGTTGGGAGGTTATATTTATAGGCTGTATTGCCTGTTCCTTGCGTTGGCAAGGCGTCGATGGCGTTAAGATTAACCGAGAGAATAGCGGCTGAAAGCGCATACTCGGGAGTGTAGGCAAAGTTTTTGGATGTACCTCCGGCGTTGGTGTGCCCACCTTGGGCTACATACAAAATATTAGTTTTCTCATCCAACTGCATGCCATTGGATGCATGATTCTCTTCTGATCGTGGTAGTCCACGCACCAAATCCAGCTTGGTCCAGCTAGTGCCACTACGCGTGAGTCTGGAAATAATGCCGGAGTTAGTATCCAAATTAAAATCTCCATCGGGGCCACCGATGCGGCTGTCGCTGGACGTGACATAAATAATTGGAGTAGTCGCTGTGCCCTTAACGAGTATGCCGGTAACCTGTCGGCTAGTAACGCTCGTGTTTAAGCTTCCGTTATCGTTATGATTGGGAATCTGATTGATAATGTTAATTACCTCGGTGCCCGTAACCGAGTAGTCATTGGCTGCATTTCTTTTTATAGTAAAAGCTTGAATAATACCAGCTTGTTGAGCTACGTATAAACGCCCATCTGGCCCAAACTGAAGGGAGGTAGGTTGACCTATTGAGCTACCTTTTAACCCACTTGGGGCGAAGTTATACTGAGCATTCGCAAGCATAACCCCTGCGATATCGATGGGAGGCAGTTTAGCTCCTTTCTTTCTTTCTTTTTGAGCTAGTAAACTTGAGGGGTAAACGCTACATAGAATTATACCTATAATGGCAAGCCAACACGAGTATCTCCTCCCGACATACTGCTTAGCATAAAGTAGGTGCTGATCCATAGTAAGTGATTTTGAAAAAACTGAAAAACCTGAGATCAACCACCCTTATTTCGGGCACAAGTGGTTGAAAATCAATAAATAATAAAAAGGTGCGTTGAGCGCAAGCTATCCTAAGGCCGCAAAGGCCGGTTGGATAACGTGAGGAGTTTGAGTGTGAGGGTTGTGAGGTTGGTAGTGCGCCCCCATCAGGCTAAAGGCAATAGCCTAGGCTTTGACTTCAATGGTGGGTAAGTACAACCACAGTTAACCTTGAAAGCCTGCTTGCTTCTAAGTGATCCGCTCGTGATCAGGGCTAGCTGGAACATTACTAATACCCTGGTAGCTGAGGCAGTACCAATCAGCCTTAGTAGGCTAGTAGGCATTGGGCTGGCGGCCCAACCATAGGCCGAGCGTGCGGGCGATGATATGCACATCCAGCAGTAGAGACCAATTTTGCAGATACCACAGGTCAGCCTTGACGCGGTTTTCCATGGCGATCAGTTCCTTTGTTTCGCCTCGGTATCCATTGACTTGTGCCCAGCCTGTGATACCTGGACAAACGCAGTGGCGCAACATAAAGTAATCAATAGCTTGAGCATAAACTTCTGTCTGTCGCAGCATATGAGGCCGGGGGCCAACAACAGACATATCTCCGCGTAACACATTAATAAACTGAGGCAATTCATCAAGATTGTTGCGTCGCATAAAGGCCCCAACGCGCGTTACGCGCGGGTCGTTAGGGCAGGCCTGCCGCAGGTCGGCTTCGGTATTGAGACGCATGCTGCGAAATTTCAAGCAGTAAAATGGCTTGCCATTGCAGCCTGTACGTAGCTGTTTAAAGAAGACAGGGCCCCGTGACTCAAGCCGAATTAGTAAGGCTAGGAGCGGAGCCAGCCAACTCAGTACGAGTAGAACGGCGATTAAAGCTACTAGAATATCAAAGGTGCGTTTAAGGCCGTGATTGACGATAACTGGAGTATGAGGTACATTAGAAGCTAGTTCATACTCGATGATTTTCGTCTTGGGCGTAGTATAGGAGTGTATCATCTGCTGTTTATATTTTGTTACTTGACGATTACCATATTCCTTTAATTCATAGGCCTTCTTAGCTATACTTCCCAAAGTCCTAAAACAAGTGTAAAAACCCTGCAAAATTCTACTTTTAGACTTATCTCATATTTTTTATGAACATAGTAATAAATGTCCGCTTTTCTGAAGATTAAATCAAAAAAAATCTTCGAATATAAACAGATGAGCTAAAGCTAGCTCATCTGTTTATATTCGAAGATTTTTTAGTATATCACAGATACCCTAATTGAAAGAGCTTAACTTTCAGTTATATACACGGATTATAAATAGGATTCCTTAAATGTTTTTCTATCTAGAAAGGTGGGTACCACAGGTAAAACTTACTAGGAATGGATGATAGGTTCTGCCCAAGAAATCATGAATCACAGGTCATGACGCCCTTCACGCTATTCATTGGGAGGAGAAAAAACTCCCAGCGCGTACGGGTGTGGCAAGCTATGTATCCCCAATTTGCTGAATCAAAGTGCCCTTATCACATTAGTTAAGTAAGGATACCTACTCGCCTGAGGGACAGAGCACATGGTAGGGTACGTACGCTAAAGAGCCAGAATCAAGCAAGCTGGATACACTACATGAAGCTCTCAAGGAACATGATTTATCAGCCTTTTGCTTAAGGCCCGCCTCACGCTGAAATAATTAGTCTAACTGTATTGTGTTTATTGCCTGCTGGCGTCTCATTAGCTCATGACACATAACCCTCACATAGAAAGCAAATGCTTCCCTCGCGACTATTCGTAGGCTGTTAGCTTAAAGCCTACGTTTACGGGAGTTGTCCTTTAAGCTAGCAATTCTGCTTCAAGGATGTAATCTATAAATCGAAACCTGACTTTTACAGAACTACCTATGATTCTTATAGGGAGTAATAATGCTCCTATCTGTCTAATGCAGCTAAGTAGCGTACCCCCCATAATGCCTTTATGAGTTTACCTAGTTCTTGCGGACTTGTTTCTTATAGTCCTGGCGTAACGCTTCCATTTGTAGTGAGATGGCTTCGAGTTGCTGGACAAGCAGGCCAGCCTGCTTTCCATAGGAGGTTTGTGGGTTGGTCCAAGTGATGAATTGCTTTAACTCCTCTTTTGCGAATCGCATTAGGGTGCTAGCATTCTCTATAAATTCGTCTTCCGGCTCCATAGAAAAGCAGATATACGTTTTATTGTCTCCAACCTACTACAGACAGAATAAAGGATGGGACCCTTAAGGATGAGGACTGCTTCAATGTCATCATGCCAAAATAAGTTACGTATTCGTTAACTACTGGTTTTTGTAATAGGTAGCCATTCGGCGCTGGCTTAGGATCGCCTAATAATACCCCTAACAGCCTTAAACCACTGTTTTTGGAGTATACTCTTGGGGCGAGCGCGGGATACCCAGGCTGTACGTCACCAGCGCACGGTTGATCTATCATAAAACCACGACGCTACGGCCACAACCCTCAGTGAGAAGCCGATCGGCTACGGGATCCAAGGCCAGCTAGAGGAGCACTACATCGTCATCTATTACCAAAAACGTTGCCCAATCATTAGAAGACCACCTACAGCCTCTTTAGGCCGACCTGCTGGTGCCAGGAGGGACATGGGGGTAGATCTCGTGGTTTTTGTAACAGATGGACATCTCTGACGCCCCTCGGTTCTTTTAGGATCCTTTCTTTAACCGTCTCCAACCTAAAGTCAGCGGGGAGATGCCCAACCGCTACGAGCGGCGCTTAGTTCAATCCACGTTAATGCGCCGCCCCGCAGCACGACGCACGGACGGGAGGCGGGGATAACGATCAGGACCGCCTGAATTTTTATGATTAAGCTTGCGGAGGGGCGCCCCTCGCTTCGGTCTAGGAGCAGGACCCGAATTCAGCAATCGAAAATGCGATGCGTTGGGGCGAAGGTAGCTGCCGGTGCTCCCGCGCTGAAGGGCTATTGGGATGGTCGATCGGGTTCAACGGCGTAGCCGATGCGTCGGCCGGCGACTAGTGGGGGGCATTTAATGTTACCCGAGGAACGTGTTTGACGGGTACTGCTACATGCTTCTTTGATCCGACGACGAAGGATCATCACCCCTGCCTGTGGGCGGCTCAATTCGGTGCGGGCTCTGCCCCGTACCCGTGCCCGCGGAGGACAGGTCCACAAGGTTGTCCGCCCTCGCGCGGTGCCGCCGCTGTTAGTACTATTTGGTCTACGTCACCTTCTGCTTGGTAACGCCCAGGGCACTGGCTACCGCGCTCCCGGGGTGGTAGCCCATGGGAGCCGTGACCGGCACCGCCACCACTGCGTGTGGGGCGAACCTTCCGAGGGCGCACGTACCTTTTGGACCAACCTTTTACCTAAGGCCACACATGCACTGAATTATCAATAAATTAAGCGTTGTATGCCGAAACCTGTAATGAGTTACAAATAAATCTTCGCCGATATCAACAATTGGGGTAAGTTGTTGACTAGCCAATTGCTAATTAACAGACATGTGTAGGTGCCAAGCAATCGTGGAAGAAAACCCTAATGGATCATTACTTCGTTCTTCTTGCTATGCACATCAAGGATAAGGCACTTTCTTCAGCATTAGGATTTCGGCCCGATAGAAGGTTGCCCATTCTGTACTTTAATTCGGCTTTGCCTGGCTGACCTTGCAGAACTTCTGCTCCCATTTCATGATTGTGCCGAAATACCGCCACTTCAAACCCTAGGGGCTCAAGCGTGTTCACAAAGAAAGGTTTCGTCACACCATGTCCCGGCTTATGATGGATTTCGCATTTCAGGCCCCAATACTGTTGGCTGTTTGTTTTGTGAAACCCATGACCCGTAAGTTTATATATGATTAAGCGCCCGTTCCAGAGCAATTTAGCCAGCCCTTTATAATCCCAGGCGCTTAGCTGAGGGTCATGGTCAGTGATTAACAAACCGCCTGGTTTAACTAAGCGAGCGGCTTCTTGCAAGACGACGCTCATATCCTCACAGTGATGTAACGCAGCATTCAAGACCACGTAGTCGGCAAAGCCGGAGATAAAGGGCAAGTTGGTGGCATCAGCTAGCACAGGCAGTTAGCTAACTCTAGTGATTTGGCAGCTACATCAATACCAATAAGTAATTTAGGTTTCGCTTGTAGCGTGGCAAAAATATTACCGGGCCCGCAGCCAATGTCTACTACAATGCTGTCTGCACAGACACCGAGAGCAGCTTCCCAGCGGAGCTTGAATGACTCACTACGGGCAGTAGGTTAAGTAGTCTTCTGCCCATTCAGGATGGTTGAAGTAGTACGCATTCGCTTGGAGATCCGCTGAGGGATTATGAATCGGAAATTCTAAGTACTCTTCCCGTTCAACTACGGTGGCTCCTGAGCGCAAAAAAGGTTGAATTTGAGCAAGCATCATTCCTAGGCATTAAAATGAGACACGGTTCTGCCATTAAGCTTTCACCTGTGGAAGCTTAAACTGGTGGGAATGGGCGAGGGTGGGAGGGCGGCTAGTTAAAAAGCCTACTAAGAAGGCAACTTAGTAGGCATACAGTTAAAGATTGTATACATAAATGATCTGTAATTAATGAGATCATTTGTAGCTAGTCTTAACTTAATTTTTAATCAACTATGAGCATTAGGCTACTCTCAAATTAGTCGACAACTAAAGTACGTTTTTTATAAAGTGCTCTAAGCCCTTAGATGAGCATATGCTAACCCTTCTTTGTATTTGCTGAATACCATCGTAATAAAGGCACCAGAATAATTACAGGGACAGGGGACACAAGGAAATGCAAGAGGTGGCTAGTAAGGATTGTAATGGAAAAATTAGGACCAACCAGTTTGTTGGTTACCAGTAGCAACAGCGAAGCGACAGCTATAATGCCGTAGAAAAGAAGTACGTATCGTCGTTGAGTAGGGTAGGGTAAGAGCAAAAAAAGCAGTGCCAAACAGACCGTTACATACAACAGACTATATAAGATAACCGCTGGAATACTATGCGGTCGATTCATAGTCTGACCGATCACGCCACCTTGTTCAAACAATCTAGGTAGATACGCTGCAACGCCTAGAGCATCGAATAGGCTTTGACAAAAGGTACCGAGTACGGCATATAGCTGCTCAGCGAAAAGCGAAGCACTAAATAAAAGAAGGACTAATAATAAACAGCACCCTATGCGAATAATTCTATTGTCAGTAAGCCTCTCCAATGCTGGTTTGGGATCTTCATTAATGAGGCGTTTAAGCGTGGACATGCGGAGCCGAGTTAATAGGGACGCGAGGTGCTAGCCGTGTAGCCCACCAGATCCATAAAAGAAAAATAAACCCGTATACGATGAAGGTAAATGTAAAGTGATGATTAAAATCTACGGTCTGGTGCCAGTAAATATGATTAAGACAAAGGGCGGCAACACGTAATATATTGATGCTATAGATTAGAATCAAGCCCATGGGAATGAACCACAATTTATATCGGATGGGCCCGGGAAAAGCTAACACAAATCCAGTGAACAACGCGTATAATACTAGTCCGTCACAATAATATCCAACCTTAACGGCAGGTGTATTGGATAAAAGAATCAAATTTGCTTGTTCCGGGGATACGACGGCATCAAAGCCTACCAGGCGCAGTACGGCGGCTCCAGCCATGGCGATATTTTGCGTTAAGGCGGCATCCAATCGACCATCAATAGCCAAGTAATGTTCATACCCAAAAAGCCACACCAAATAAAGGCTTCCGGCTATCAGCATAAAACGTAGAAGAGGATTCATAGCTAGTATTATACCTTTGACATTATATAAATAAGACATTGCTGGATTAAATAGCTCTGCGAGTAAGCAGGCTATTTAATCCAGCTAGTAATGCTTATTACTGTGCCTTACTAAGGCGAGCCTTACTAATGCGGCGCAAGGCATAGGCTGCTCCCCAGCAAGAAGCAAAGAAGCTCCTCCGTCAATTGGGACATCGGTGGGGCCACCATTCCCTTTACCGTTGCCTTGATTACCTTGGCAATTTCCACACTGGTTGGGTTCTCCAGGATTACCGTTTTGAGCCTGAGCAGGTGTGATTGTTAGCCCTAAGAGGAAGATTAGAGCTGACAGGGAAAAAAAACTCACAAGTTTTTTCATAAGAGTACTATTTAAAAAGGTGAAAAAGGGAAAAATAAAAAGGGTAAAAAGCTACTAGTAAGTTGTTGTTTCCTAAGTAAACTAAAGAAATTTATTCTGGCGTAATAGATAAAATAGGCATGTAAATGGCTAAAGCTCAACAGCTATCAATACGGGCAAGTCTCGATTAGAGAAATAATAATACTACATGAAAATGGGTTTTCAAACAGTTTTATCCAAATTTATTTGGTTTTATTTATATATTATAACATTATTGGTTTTATATAACTTATAAATTTCTTCTATTTGAATAGAAGAATACTTAAATTAATGCCTCAGACATGCGATTGGGCCTGTAGCTACTAATAGTTATTTGTATGGGACGCCTTGGCTTATTGGTAGCTGTATTCACAGCCTGGGAATGTGGTATTGGTTCGCTAGCTGCTAGCGCTCAAACTAAAATTTTTAATGCAAGCCCAACGGGGCGGCCTAGTGAAGCGATTAGTTTACAAGGCCATTTTAGTGCGACAGCCAAGGTTTACCTTGCTCAAGGAACGGGTACAGCTATTACTCCCCCATCCTAGTGCAGAGTGCGGGGCAGGCTACCGTAGCTATTCCCGACAACTGGCCGTTAGACATGTATAAACTTTGGGTAGGGGACAGCACCACCCAAAGTCCTGTCGTCTATATAAACCGCGCTAGAGGGATGCATTATGACTCCCCGAAGTCATAGCGGGGGGGACGGTGCGCATCTTTGGCCGAAATTTAAGGCTTGCCGAGGGCAGTTGTAGTGTTCGGTTCGTGCAGCATGATTCAGGTGCTTCTACGGACGCAACCATCGAGGAAAGTGGAGCCGAGGAATACAAAATCCGCGTTAACATTCCTCCCAGTTTAACCGCTGGCAAGACGTACGATGTCTATATAACAAACGGGCTGGGGGGCTTATTAGGAGAAACTAAAGTAGAGCAACCCCTTACTGTTATTGAAAGAAACACTAATCCGTATGACCTCCCTGTTGGCTGGGGCCATAAATACAACTTTACTCGTAACATCTACAATGTAAAAACTGATCCTCGCCTCACAGTAAAGGCTATAGGAGATGGACTAACGAATGATAAACTAGCTATTCAAACAGCAATAAGTGTCGCTAAAAAAGCGGGCGGAGGGGTTGTTTTCTTGCCAGAAGGTATCTATAAGTTGCTCCATAGTGGTTGGGGGGCTTGGAAATGGGAGACCGTGTGGTACTAGCAGGGGAAGGAATGGATAAAACGGTGCTCCGCTATGGGTACAATAATGAGAGTGGTATCGGACTACGCCTCAATCCTGGGGTAAAAACCACTGGGTTTGCCGATTTAACTATTGAGAATATATCCGATGGTGGACAGTGGTCTACCAACTTAAGTGCATCGGGGATTGAGGAATTCTTTATGCAGCGGGTGCGCTGGAAGCTGAATATAGGTAGATGGCTGGACATAGCCGACGCCAATAAAGTATGTATCGTCAACTGTGACTTCACCCAAGGAATAACAGCTACAACCGGTTATCGAGGTCCCTTGCGCATGGATGGCAGCAAGAATGTTGTGTATGCAGACAATAAAATAGTATATGCAAATGATGGGCTGCACTTTGGCCATACACGCGCAAATGGTGGGGCGCAAAATATTGTGTTTGAGAACAACAAAACCTACCGGGATGGTAGTGCGCGATGGCCTGGTAATGCTCGTGTTATAACGCACGTCACTACGTGGGATTTTGCCCGTAATGTGGCTATCCTGAACAATACATTTCAAGTGATTAATGGACGCCCGCAGAATACTAATGACGGGGAAACCATTCTAGCTGAACAGGGAGCTAATTATGTACCTGATGAGTCCATAGGCACCGTAACCAGTGCAACGAGCAACACCCTAACTGACAATACAAAATCATGGGGAAGTCTAGTGCAACCTCGGGTTGGGGTAGGCATTGTACAGGGCAAAGGAATGGGCCAGTGGCGGCAGATCACCAGTCGTACTGGTACTACCCTTACCCTGAAAAGTAATTGGGAAGTGATACCTGATCACACGTCCCGGTATGCGGTCTGGACATGGGGGGCTGAAAATTGGCTGGTGCAAGGAAATGTAATGGAAGGTAACCAACGCGGGATTATGTTGTCGCAAAACGCTAACCACGATATAGCAATCGTCGGTAACACCTTGACTAATAATGGTTCAATTGATATTGCTCCCTTCCAACGAGAAACGACAAACTGGCACACCACCGTTGGGATGTATCCTACCTGGAATATACAGATAGTAAAGAACTCGGTTTCCGACCTTAATGGCGAAATGGGGGTATTTATTGGCGTTCATCCGACGCAGCATATTCAACAAAAGCCTTTTGGCACCTTAGCGCTTGGCGTAGAGATGCGAAATAATTCGCTCACAGCGCATACCCCAATGCAGTAGCGCGAGTGGACGATAATTTCCCCAATGGGTACCTCAATTATTTAGAGTTCCATAAGCTTACGCACAATTATGTAGATGAAGGTATTCCTGCTATACTAGGCAGTATCATTCAAAACAATAGTGCAACCAACTGCGACAATGCCGTTTATCTTAACTCCGGTACGTACAATGCGGTTGTATGTAATACCAGTTTAGTTAATACGGCAAATAGCATTAAGGATAAGACCTTGCAAGGACTGAATCATGCCTCAGTCCATACAAGTACCTGTGCGGACGCTACCACTGGTCAACTCCCGCTAGCAGATCCAAAAACTAACCTGCCCATTCCCAGCAGTGCTGGCCTAACTCGTTTGCTGCCCCTTACCGGTTCTGCTCCCAGTGGACCGATTACTGCCTTCGCTATTAGCAAGTTGCCGTCCGTCACGAGTGGCGTCCTCTATATTAAAGAGACTCCGATAGCAAAAGATACGGTCGTATCGATTGATCAAGCAGCGTTGGTAAGCTTTCAGCCTAGCCTTAACTATACTGGCAAAGCGAACTTTGCCTATAGCGCTATTGATAGCAAAGGCAATAGTAGCTTACCAGCTACTTTTAGTATTCCCATCATTTCCCCGCCCCCGTCCAACAAATACAATTCACCGTTGAAGCTGATAGCGCAAACGCATTTCTACATTGGGAAACAGCCTCCGAAACGAATGTCAAGCACTTTACGGTGCAGCGCAGTCTCGACGGGCTTTATTTCACTGCAGTGGAGCAACTAAATGGGCGAGGCAGCCTAACATCAGCCAAAACAACCTATAGCTACCAGGATATAGGTATCGGTAAAACCCTTAAGGGCCCTATCTACTATCGATTAGAACAAGTTAATACTGATGGTTCAATCCAGCATAGCCTCGGGCGATCAATCGACTTTCTGACGAAGAATGCCTCTAAGGTCAATATCTATCCCAACCCAACCAACAACAATTTATTCGTGGTTTTATTGGCCCCCTCGGCGCTACTTGAAATTTACTCAGTAGCAGGGGCATTGATACAAACTACTTATACGGCTACCAGAGAGAGTGTACTCAATGTGCGAAAACTTCCAGCCGGGGTATACATTTTGTTAATCAAAACCCAGGTGGGCGGTCAAACACGGCACTATTTTATTAAAAATTAAAAGACAAAAATAACCTAAACACAAGGTATAGGTTGTAATGCTAATACTTGAAACGATTTCATAATCCTGTCAATTTCTAAGTATCGATCCGCGTAAGAGCGAGCATTTATTTTAATCTCATCATTAAGTTCATTTAAGGCTTCTGTTAAACCCTTATATAACGCTACTTGATTTTCTGGTTCAACAACCAAAGCTATATTGTGTTTCTTAATCATAGAGCTAAGGCCAGAATCGTTATTAGCTGTTACTAAAGCTAACCCCCCAATAGCCAGTATGGTAGTGAGTTTAGAAGGCATCACTAAATCACACGTACTACATTTTTGAATAACTAAATGAACATCAGCTAGGTTGAGAAAACTATTAAATTTTTCAAGCGGCTGCACTGGAAGAAACAGGAGGTTGGTAAGTTTTAACTCTTGGGATAACTCTATTAAGTGTTCTTTATAGGGCCCGGATCCACAGATAATAAATTTAACATTCATGTCGCATTCTCCGAATCGTTTTGCGACAGACAAAATGTTTTCTAATCCTTGCTTTTCCCCAATCGCACCTGAGTATAAAACAATTCTTTCGGCGTTTCTAAATCCAAATAATGATTTCAGTTTGCACTTGTCTTGGATAGGGAAGAAAAGGCTGGTATCGACCCAATTGGGGAAAAGGTGAACCTTTTTTTCGGATTTTTCATATATTTTGATTGCCATGGCTTCCGATATGGTAGTGATGAAATTCGCTTTGTTGAAAATAAACTTTTCAATTTTTAATAATAACTTGAACAAGAAGGTAGATTTAATCATATGCAGATCTCGAGCGGCCTCGATTTGCATGTCTTGTATATGATAAATAAAGGTAGATTTTTGTAAAATTTTACATAAAATTCCTAATAAGCCGAGTTTAAAAGCGGGAGCGATAGTAATTACATATTCAAACTTGTGTTTGCCAAGCAAGTGAATTACTTTGATTAATGCCGTAAATAGAAAAGATAAATCTAAAATAACCCTTTTGATTCCCGAAGGCCTGGATGGCACGTAAATGGGACAGCGACAAATTGTGGCCTTACCTCCCGCTGGATAGGCTACAACTTCTGTTGTAAAGGAAAAGCGATTTTTAATATAGGGTTCTTGAACCTTCCAGTAGGGATAATACGGATAGGTAGTTATTACGGTACAGTTGTATCCTTGTTTAGCAAGCCAAGCAATCATCTCTCCATTATATTTGCCTATTCCAGTAGGCTCTGGGTAGAAATTATAGCCTATCAATAAAAGGTTTTTTTTGCTAGTCATCATGGCGTTTGATTGTTTAATAGCATGTCTTTAAAATATCGAACATTTTTCGTTGTCCGCTATGGGAAAGATGAATATTATCTCTGTAATCCTGGGGTTGCATGTTATAATCTAATTCTTTAACTAATCTTATTTTGTTACTTTCGCAAAACTCAATTATCAGTTGCCCATGTGCATTGTAGCGCCGGAATCTAAGTTCGCTGATGTCAGCATGCAGATAGATAGTTAACGGTATTTTAGCACTATCACAGTAAGATTTAAAAGCACTAAATCCGTTATTAAAGTTTGCGCCTCGCTTATATTTATTTATTAATAGTTGATCGGTTTTGCTACTGGTTACGCGCTCTTTTTGAGTGAAAAAATCTTTGATGTAAGGATAGTAAATGTATCGTACTAGGACCTCACAGATTGCTGAATGATATTGAGTATTAGGATAGTTAGGATGAATGCCAACTATTTTTTCAAAAGTCATATTATCATAAGCATCGTGAGAGCTTACTACCAACAAAACACCTTTAGCCCTAAAGTTGCCATATTTCTTTAAATAAGCATAGCAATTGTCTGGACCCCACGATCCCGCGCTAATGTTAGTGAATAATACATCCTTCTTGTATTTTTTGGACAGGTAGCTAGAAAGCATAGTTGTAGCCAAGCTATCTTGATCGGTCAAGGCGCCCCCATTTAAGATAGAATCGCCGAATCCAAGGATAACAGTTGAATCAGTAGTTAACACTTCTCGGTTCCTTTGAGAAAAGGAATTATATACATTATTGTGACCAAATCTTTGTTTTGATTGCGGAACAGGAATATACTCCACATAGGGATCTTCTTTAAATAAAATCGCATTGCCAAATCCCAAATATTCACGCAATCCTATCTCGGTAATAGATAAAAATAAAATAAAGATAATAATCACATAAAATAGATTTATCCTTGGTATTTTTTGCATACTCAAGCTTGAACTAAGCCGAGAATATTTTTTAGTAACGGTATTCATATCTGGGAACACTTAAGATAAAAATATATTCGAACTACTTTTTTGTGATATTCTAACTTCGCATGGTGCGACCTCTGACGAAGGCTGCGGGATTGCCTGAATAAATTGACCAAGCATCCATATTCTTCGTAGCCACCGATTGCACCGTTAAAATCGAATGAGATTTACAAATAATTCCCGGGCAAACAACCGCACGAGCTCCAATCCATACGCCATCTTCTAATTGTATTTTTCCCAGGCGATAAGGAAAGCTACTTACCCTATAATCATGGTTGCCTGTAAGCAGCATGGCCCCTTGTGATATACTTACATTATTTCCTATGGAAACAGTATCCAGGTTGTCGATCCACACCGATTCTCCTATCCAACAATTGTTTCCGATGGTTAACAACCAAGGATATTTGATTCTTACTTTAGTTTTGATTACGATTCCCTCCCCTACGTGAGCACCAAAGAAGCGTAATAATATTTCTTTGAATTTATAGGGCCAAGGGACTGCAGTGTCAAAAACGTAGTAATTAAGTAAATACCAGGCAATTATTTTTACTTTAGAGCCCGCTTTGTAATCGCCTACATTAAATTTGGATAGATCAGTTTGCATTGAGCAACGAGTACATTAGTAATGTGACAGTTATTAAAAAATAAGCTCTAATATTCTTTTCAGGCAGCCAGGCAATACTATAAATCTAAAATTATGTATTCAATGACTGCATCCTTCCCTCCAAGCTAAACACAGTAGCAACTTTGCTGCCCAATGCTAATTCCATCGGTAAAGACCAATAATTGTAAGGCTGTTACAGCTTGTATTTTCAATGTATGGTTAAATTATTTAACAGAATGCGAAGAAAAATTTTTAATATAAATTCGGTAGCCTCATGCAGCTTAAAATTAGAAATCTCTTTTAAGTAAAAGTTTTTTTTGCTTTCGTTTAACGCCCATAACTTTTTATGAAAACAAATTATTGATTCATACTTTTTAACGCTTCTGACAATGTCTTCGCAGCTGCTGCAATACCAAAATTATTTTGGTACGCATCCAGTGCTCGCTGTCCCATCAGTTTTTTCTGAGCGGAGGGGGAATTTATCCAGCGTTCCAATAATTCTTGTGTGCCCGTTAAGGTGTCATCCGCCACTAATCCGCAACCGTTCGCTACAACCTCGCGCCAAATATTTACTTTATCAGTGATAAGAACCGGCTTGCTACATGCTAAGGCCTCCACTACTGCAATCCCAAAGTTTTCTTGATGGCTAGGCAGCACAAAGGCCTCGCAGCCGTAGAAAGCCCCCCACTTAGCGGCACCAGTAAGCATCCCTGGAAAGAAAACGGCAGATGCGGGTAGTTCGGCAGCTGCCTGACGCAGGCGCTGGCCGTAGGGCGAGTTCAGTCCTGGACCGGCAATGACGAGAGTTGGCATTTCCGCACAGGCGAAAGGCAGAGAAGTCGACCCCTCACCAAGGCCAGCGGCACGAGCACCACATGCCGCATCTTTAGCCAACTGACGAAAGAGGACTTTGTAACCGTTAATCAACAAATCGACGCCTTTTTTTTCGTCTATCCGGCTCAGAAACAGCAGATAGGGACGATTGTGCAACGCAGGGCAGGTTGCCAAAAAAGCCTCCTGCATCCGAGGTGTAAACGGGGGGGCGCTTCTACACCTAGCCCGACTACCAGTTCTCGTTGGGGGCGATAGGGGGTAAATGGCTCGTGGGCCAGTAGACGTTCCGTTTCACAAGTGAAAAGTAAGCCAGTGCTCTCGTTTACCACTCCCGCTTCGATCAGGTGCCAGTATGCCCAATTTCGCCACGCTTTCAGCCGCCGACCAGAAGCTCGCTGGAAGTAGGGGTCCAGCATGCCATGCGGCATGATAAACAGACCAGGCATGTTCCTTTTTTTAAGCCCTGCGACAGAGCTTTGCCCCTGCAATTGGCGCACGGCCTTGTGTACGGCGTAGCTATGATAAAGCCATAGGCCGTGCACAATCACGGCATCAAATCGCGATAAGTTCTCCAGCAGCCAAGGAAGAAAAGCGGGACTGTACCGCCAAGGCCCTCGTCCGGGGCCGAGGGTATGAAGGCGAAAGGAATCGGCCTGAATTTCTGGAGCAGCGGGAGCATCTAGGCTTACAACTTCACTAAGGTCTCCGAAGGGAGTTAACCCCACAATTATAGTGCGGACCGCTTGGGCAACCCCTCCCTGTTGGGGGTCCATACTGGCAACAGCGTGAAGCAGCCTCATTCGTTTGGAAATGTGTCAAGAATACTGTGATAAATTTCTTCTATGCGGTTCAATGCCATATTGGTCTCAAATCTACCCGCGTTGGTCAGCCCCACGGCCACAACCTGGGCCCGATCGCGCGGAGGGAGCGTAACGACCTGCTCGATAAGCAGCGCCCCGTCCTGCGCCCAAATGGTGGCATCGCCTGTCGCGGGCCGGCGTGGCAGGTAAAAGGCCGCCGTGCCTCCTACCTCCGTCATGGGCGCTTCACCGGTTGTAATGACTGGACAGCCCGAAGCCATAGCTTCAGCAATGGGCCATCCAAAGCCCTCAGCTAGTGACGGAAAAAGAAGAACCAAGGCTCCTGCATAAGCTAGCTGCACTAATTCATCCGGAACGCTGCTAAAAAAATGAATGTTTTTTGCATAAGGCGACTGAATTTGTGCTTGTAAAAGGCGGGGGTTTGGTTCTTCGCCCATTAATAAGAGTGGTAGGTCAACTCCCCCTTGTAAACGCCAAGCATTATAGAGCTCAATAACGCCTAAGCGATTTTTGTAAAACAAGTTGCCACCTACATGAAGCATGTAACCGGAAGCGAGATTTAAGCCCATAGCTTCCCCTACTAATAGCCGTGCTTTACGGGGGCCGAGTGGACTGTACTTCCGGTTAAGACCATTATATACTACGGTCGAGTACAGGGGTAATTGTGGAAGAAAGTGGTGCAGATCACGCTGCGTTTTTTCCGAGACCGAGATAAAATATTTTCCTTTTGAATAACCCCGGTGAATAAACGATTGATATAGCCGGCCAGTCCAGCTCGTTGGATTTTCCTGAATTTGACCTTTTGCCGATTGCTGCGCTAAAAAATCGTGACAATGAATGATATGGGGGCGATCATGAACTAAGGGGACCCATGGACCTAGCGCTTGATCAGTGAAGACAAAGAGCGTATGGGGAGAGCATAACTTAATTCGAGGTTGTATTTGGCTGGGAAATAGGATGTACTGATCTATATAGCCCAACCATTTTTTCAACGCTCTTGGGCCCGCTAAGCGGCAAAGTCTGGGGGGGGGGACCAAATTTCTACCTTATGCCCGCGTTCACGCATCCCCTCTGCAAGCATCCGGGCGAAACGAGGCATGCTTTGAGAATCTATAAAATTGGGATGGGTAAAAAAAACAAGCTGCATGGCAGATTCTTATTAAGTACGAGTAATAAAGTGGTTAGCCAATACGCAAATGGGTCAAAATTTTGCGGCAAATGTTCTCATTTCCAACTTGTAGTGCTAGTACTCGTTTTTGGCCCGCTACCCGTATATTCTCCCGTAGCGAATCATTCAAAAGTAGCCTGTGGCAAATACTTGCGCACTCCTTGGCATCGGCCCAAAAAACTGCTTCTTTTCCTTCCTGATACATTTCCAGATGCTCCGTTGTGCGTTCCGCACATAATAAGCCCGCGGCAAACGGTACTTCTAAGGATCGTTGGGTATGGAGATCACGATTTCCTTTTGAGAGTAAACCGAGGCAAATTTTGGATCCCTGAATGGCAGCAACATAATCGCGACCGCTCAAGGAGCCCCCACGGTAGGCAATTTGCAACTTGGCCCAATGCGGTGATTTTTTCCAACGGCTACCCCAAATACTAAGGGGAAGACCTTGTTCTAGGAGGTGGAGCAGGAACTCATCCCGTTTTTCATAGCGCATCCAAGTGCCGATAAAAATCACTTCGGAGCGAAACTCGGTTGGAATATGTGTTGGGTTCAGAAAAGGTTGATGCGCAACCTCGTCATAGCTTCTTATCACCCTCATCACCTGTTTCGCTCCCAAGCTTAGGCATTCTGCTTCCGTTTCTTTACGTACTACCACTACTAAATCGTACAGAGGCAACGCTTTTAACAAGGAGTCGAACCTTCGACCATCTCTGTGGCCTGTAGGGTCATCAACATTGTAGAGTAATATGGGACATGCTAGTCCTTTTAAACCGGCAATGGCCGTAGGCCCAAAGAATTCACCGCTATCCACCCAAACGAGATCAGGCTTTGGTATTGAATCAATAATTTTACTTAGCCAGGAACGTATGGGTGATTGCAAAATCCGGTAGCCCGTCCGGTAATGAATAGGGTCAAGCCATGAGGATCCCATGAATCCAGTAGCCGCCGCCGCAGGATTATGATGCGAAATAGTATGTCCTAGCCGGGCAAGCGCTTGCGCCCGGTGGAGGGATGTAGAGCCATGCGCATCACATCCTAAATAAAGAATATTTGCCATCACTTGCTCTTGTTCTATTCAGTAAATTATTGGAATACCCTTAATAAATCGGCTGGCTTTGGGGCTTAACCCGTCGGGAAGGAGCAAATCCTGTTAAGGCCTTATCCAAAAAATAAGTGAGATGATATAATACGAAATATAAGATAATCATTTGCAGCCAGCCACGTAACAGAAACGCACCAATTTTTTCTACACTTTCTGCTGGAAAGAACTGAAAAATGGGGGTTAGGAATAACAAGCCGCAAAAACTAAAGCGCAGTTTAGTATGAAATGCTGCTGTCGGTTGGTGCAGAGCACGTGTTTGAATAGTTAACTTATCATATAAGAAATAAACCGGAATTATGCCTACCCCTAATATTGCTAAATACCACCAGCCAAAGGCAGCCATACCGGTGCCAGCAAAATGACCAGTAAAAAAACTGCCTAGTGCTTGAGGTTTCGCATAAACTTTAGAAAAAAGATAATCCCCAAATGATACTTGGTTAACTGATCTTTTATCGAAGTTAACTCCTAATAGGTTCAATACGGGCGAAGGTAAATTGGCCAAAAAATGATTGATGGTAAAATCAAACACGTCGGGATCATATTCACTTATTTTTGAAGATAGTAATAAACTAGTATCGTTGTATTTTAAGTTAGAAAACCTAGCTATAAATATATTATTTAAATAGTGCTCATCCCAATCCTGCTTTTCAGAACTCTCAGCCATTCTATATAACCGAATAGATTCTTTGTCGTGGAACGCTTCTAACGTTAAACTTACAAGCTCGGAATAGGGGATGTCATTGCGTTGTTGTCGTACCAGAACCATAGCCGTACCAATATCAGCTACCGGTCCGGTAAAAAGCCAGAAAGAAGTTAAGGCAATAAACAGATACCGTAGTGTAAAAAAACGGGCCTTGTAATATCCTAGTAGAAGTCCCAATGCATAGGCGAATGCTAATGAAGCAAATCCAATCATAAAAGTGCCACGGCTATTGCGCGCAATACTTATAGCAAAAATGGCAATAGTGTAAGCGGTTAATAACAGCGCAGTTCTTTTCGATAATGGTTTTGCTTCGCCGTATAATTTAGTGAATGGAATAAAATAAGGAGCGTATGAGAATGGAACTAAAGCTTCTATAAACTTATCTGTTGCCGTTCCAACTGTCTTGGTTGCTGTTAAGGCATACAAATAAACATAAAAGGTAGCAGCCAATCCAATGAATCCCATAAGCCACAATTGCAGGGCACTAGGAGGAGTAAAGAATTTATATTTCTCCAGAGTTGACACCCTTCTTGTACTAAACTGCTCCACTAAACCCCGATATAATACGTGCGCCAGTATTAATATAAGCAATGCAGCAAATGAATGGAAAAAAACCCGTAATGGCAGTTCCAGATTGAAAATGAGCGGTTTTCCTTCTAGCAAAGTAAAGATTAGGGGGAAATAAAATTGAGTCGATACGTATCCTATTAAAATAAAACTAGACAAGGGATAGGTGTTTATATTTTTATAGCTGAGTACAGCACGGCAAAGCAGTAACCACGCAAGAATTACAGCTCCGGTGGCAATGCTATTATCTAAACTGCCAAATAAAACAACTTGGAATAAGGAAGCGAAGCCAAGTATGATCCAAGACCAGCGAATAAAGGCAGGAAGAGATTGCTCTTCCTGTCTAGATAAGACAGTCCTAAGGTTCCAATGGATATAAGGGGGCTGCGTTTTCATCAACTTGAGGAGCTTAAAAATTGCGTTTTTATTAATTAATATACTATTAAACGCCTAGGTTTTTTAAAGTGATTTTATTAAATGGGTAAATGAGTTGCCATAACTATTCCAGCCTCCTAAGGCCTTCACCCTTAGTTTGGCAGCCTCCGACATTTCTAGTCTTAACTGATTATCTTCTAGCAATTGCTCAAGTCGTTCCCTAAGCTTTTCTGGCGCGCGAATGGGTACTATATATCCTTCTACTCTATCGCTAAACAGGTCTTCGGCACCAGTATTCGTCGACGCAATAACGGGACACCCGCATGCTAGTGCTTCGCCTTGCACCATGCTCAACCCTTCTTCAATACTAGGAAGGACAAAGACATGGGCCGTGCTGTAAAGCATGGGCAATTCTTGGTTCGACACGGTACCACGGAAGCATACCCCCTCTACCTTTCGCCGCCTTTTTAACAAGCTTTTCATTTCTGGCTCTACTGACCCGACGACGAGCAATTCTTTGTTAGGGGATTTAAGCGATGCAAACGCCTCTAGCAAATCGAGGAACCCTTTCCGTAGGCTAACACTCCCTACCCACAGCACTCGAAATCGATCCTTCGGCGGCTCTCCAACTTGTTTAAAGCGATCTAATCGGGCTCCATAAACCATTTTTACAAGTTTCCCTACCGGTACTCCCATTTCGATAAATGATTTTTTAACGAACTCCGACGGTACCGTTATAAAATCAGCCTGTTGGTATTCCGCTTCCTCTTTGGCTATTATGCGCGGGTCAATGCCCGGAAATGGAACGCCAAAGCGGGCGTACTCCTCCCGTAAGATTCGGTCTTGAAACCGTATATGAGACGAACCACGATCACATATATGATAACCACCTTGTCGCTGGGCCACTGCTCCTGAGTGCAAACCAGATCCTGACAGGGCGATTAATGCGGTTGCCTGCTTCAGATGTGCCGCTACATGGCGGTCCAAGGTATCTTGCGCTAACCATGACCATTCTCTGGTGAGCCATAACCACTTGGCTAATCCAAAGCGCCCCCGCGCCATATAAGGAGTGTGCAACCAAGGAAACGTCCGAATTTTGCCCTTGGGAATTCCTTCCTCATCTCGTAATTTTAGTGAGGGATACCCCGTCCAGATGCAGGTCAACAGGCCGTTTCGTTCCATTTGTCGTGCTAAATGGAAATGATGAAACCGCCCAAGTGAAATCTGAGTAACATGCATACGAGACCAGATTAGTTGCTTGTTTGATCATACCGTTAATGTTGCCCTTCTCCATGGAAGCTTACTTGCTAGTCGCAGAATGTGCTGTACAGCGATTGCAGGCAAGACTCGCCAGTAACGCCAAGTATTTACACTCAAAAGCAGAATGGAAACGGCTACGATTGCCCATTTTGCTAACGGAAATACGATCATGAGAACCATCGCCACGGCCGCGATACAAATGGAAGTAACTGCCACCAGAAAGGAAGAATTAGGCCATTTCATGCCGTGTTGATGCATCCACCGTTGCGCCACCGTCTTGTAGCCTGCCGATGTAATCATTTCAGCCCTAGTAAGGCAATACCAGCACCTACAATACCAATTCGGGGTACGAATAGGTATATCCCCCCTACCACGCTTAGCGCGGCCAAGGTCGAGAGCAGTAATTGGGGTTTAAGTAAATTATTCCCTACAACGATGGTCGTGGCTGGCTGAACTACGGCGAAAACAAGCACACTTAGAGACAGCAGTGCAAACAGCCAAGGGTTAAAGGCAATATGTCCCCTAGTCCATACCAAGTACACCGGTTCAATCACTGCTTGGAGTACTACAACTGCTGGCGCCATTAGGGCCACTACGATAATCCAAACCGCCCCAAAAACTGACTCGCATCGTGCTTGATCACGTTGCTGGAGAAAGCGCATTAAATCCGGAATCAATGGATTTGTGATGGTATTGAGGCCCTGTAAGGCAATGTTAGATCCCGTACGCATGGTAGAAAAAGCAGCTAAGCCACCCACCCCCACGAGCGGTGCCAGTACTATCCTTACCCCTTGCTGACGAATATTCTCAAGGGATATTTTTCCAAAGACAGCAAGGGAAAGTAGGAAATTAGCATAGCCTACTTGCCAAGAGGGATAGCTGAACGGAATATTTTCTTTGCGCATCAAGCGTACCAAATCGCAGTATTTCGGAATACTGAAAATGACGGTGACAACAGCGGTGACAACCCCAGTAGTGAGCAGATCAGCGCCCAGCGACACTGCAACTAGGGGAGTTAGGGCGGATATAATAGCATCAATAAAATTCCACCAAGCCATCCTCGGATAATAGCCGAACGGGGCGAGGACTCTAAATAACAAGCCTGAAATGCTTGTTCCAATAAGCCAGGCAATTCCTTGTGCAATTAAAATAATGCCAACCATCCGTATGATTCCCGGGGCAAGAATACTTGAACTACCAAGTAAATCTGATATAACGCCAGTAATTAAAAAAAAACTGATTAATAGAAGTTGAAACAAATTAATTCCAATACTAAAAACGATACCTGACCAAAGGTAGCGGCTCAACTTTGAGCAGCTGTGTTTTCCAATGCGCATGAACTCATAGCCTAAAAACTCTTGGTGTCCTAGATCAAGGGTAAAGAGTAAGCTAGCTAGGGCGTGGGTAGCCAGCCATATTCCGTAGAGTTCGACGTCCCAGTGCGTAAGATAGAGGGGAACTAATGCAATCTGCGCCACTACTGTAACGCCCACGCGTGCCCAAGAGGCTGCACTTGCCGAAAGAAACCTTTTTACGGTTGACATAAGGGAAGAAAAAACAAGCTATTCTATTTATTATAGCGCACCAAAGGCCAGAGAACCTGTGAACCCTTCAAATAAGCTTTGCAGGTAGCTTCTACGTTTGACACTATATTTATTGGTTTCCCTAACCCATTTAAATACAGCCAATAAACTAGTTGTGCGGGGGAAGTAGATGATAGTTTTTGTAGGGCGGCAAGCAACTCTTTTTTCTCTGTTTCGTCGTAGATGTCCCAAGCCAAACAATTCGCATGTTTGCACGCGAGCTGGGTTTTGCTAGCCAACACGTCTTTTATTTCCCACCCCCGTTGATGGTAAGCTGGCTCCAGGACCTCTTCAAATACCCGTTGAAGACCTGTAATTTCCGTGAGCTTGCGTTTGCGTCTTGCATGTCCAGTCGTTTCCCAGACTCGGTAAAAAGCTAGGGTTTCATCCAGATAAATGTTATCGTAACCAGCGGCACAGATAGCCGATGCTAAACTATAATCTTCTACTTGGGTCGGCCTACCTGATACATAGTTCACGGTAACCAGTGCTTCCCGTTTAAACATGATGATGTTGGCTGCTACTCGGTAGCCTTTCAGCATAGACCGTAAAGCCTCATTACTTGCTTGAGAACCTGACTTCCTAAACAATTTTCTATGTTGTAAAAACGCCCCAGCATGATCAATTTCCTGAACAGCAGCGTGCGCATATCCAGCTTTAGGAAACTTAAGTAATTGCTGCCCTAATTTTTCTATGTAATTAGGTGATAAATAGTCGTCAGAATCAAGCCGAACAATAAAATCCCCTGATGCGTGGCGAAGACAGGCGTCTGTATTCCCCATTATTCCTACATTCTGCCGTTGTCGAATAACCTTTAAATAAGGGATTTCAGCCGCAAGCTTGGCTAAAAGCGCAGATGTATCATCGGTACTACAATCATCTGCAACAATTATCTCCAAGGGAGTATGAGATTGTTTTGCAGCGCTCTGAATGGCTTGCTCTAAATAAGCGCTTTGGTTATAGGTAGGAATACAAACCGAAACTTTCATGATTTATTAGCTTATTTCAGGTAGAAAATAAATATTAACAGATCTTAAAGCGTACTTAAATCACGATAGCAAGGACTTTTTTGCAGATTTACTTTGTTTATAGCCATATCCGTAACCATATTTTGGCAGATGATTATCCGCAGCATCATTCAGTACAAGCATGCAATTAGTTAATCTTTTATTTTCACACATTTTATTCATTAATCTAATCTGAGATTTAAGGGTATAGTTATACCTTGCTATATAGATGGTAGCATCAACATTGTGCGCTAAAGCAAAGGCATCCGCCACCTGGCCTACCGGGGCCGTATCAATAATAATGAAGTCAAAGTTTTCCCTTAATACGCGTAGTAACTGCTCGATTTTAGGGCTCGTCATTAGCTCTGCAGGATTAGAAGGAAGTGGCCCTGAATTAATGATATACAGGTCTGGGATGCTCTCTGAAGGCCTGACAATGTCATCAACAAATACATCGATATGCATTAGATAATCGGTTAGACCACTAACCGACTCGGAATTTAAGGTTTGCTTTCGCAAGTCCATATTTATTATAACTACCTTTTTTCCAATTAACAATAAGCTTGATGCAAAATTAACGCAAAAGAAAGTTTTGCCTTCGCCACTCATACTAGACGTTACTAATAATACACGACTAGACTTATTTACATTAATAGTAAATTGTAAATTCGTTCGAATAAGTCGAAACATTTCTGATAGTGGGCTGCGGCTATCTTTAGCGACCACAATTCCATTGCTAGATTTATTATGCATAAGTTCCCCTAAAATGGGAACAGCGGTAGCTTGTTCAATATCCTTTATTAACTGGATTTTATTATTGAAATGATGTTTTATAAATATAATGGCGAATGGTATGCCTAGCCCAAGGATAAGAGCTATCAAATAGATAGCTGGTTTCTTTGGGCTAACGGGCTTGGTGTACCAAATCGCGGGATCCACAATTTTTGAATTAGAAACAGTTGCCGCTAAAGTCAATCCAGCTTCTTCTCTCTTTTGCAAGAGATATAAGTACAACGAGTTCTTAATTTCCTGTTGCCTGTTTATCCCCATAAGTTCACGTTCAATAGTGGGTACTTTTTGAATTCTAGACGAAAACTGATTGGATTTAGCGGATAAACTCCTGCTTGTAATAATTAAGCTGTTCTTAGTTGATTTTAGATTATTTAGGATGTTATTTCTTAAGTAAGCTAATTGTTCATTCATGTTTTGCACAAATGGATTAGTCGGGGATGCTGTTCGCAATAGCCGTTCACGGTCCAACTGTAGCTCGTTAAACTTAACGATTAACCCCGCAAGCGTTGGGTCTGCGACACTAAGAGCACTAGGAATTAATTGATTTTGGACATTGTTACCCTTTGTTATATAGTTTTCAATGGATTCTAATACCTCGAGTTGAATTCGTGCTTCCGATAGCTCTTTATTATACCCACTGGCATCTTGCAGTGATTGGTGAATTTGTGAACTGACATCGGCTACCTCATTCTTGCGCTTGAATTCCTCAACTCCTTTTTCAACAGTTGATAACTCAATCCGCAAGCCTTTTAGTCGCTCATCAATGAATTTTATAGTATTAGAAGCTATTAAATTCTTGTCTTCGGTAGCCTCTTTGTTATAAACATCCATTAATTTATTTATAATGTCCTGTCCTTTATTGGGGACAGCATCCGTCAAACTTATAGTAACTACTGTTGATAACTTATTCACTGGATTTACCCGAAGCTTATCTACATAATCATAAGCTAATGTAGTAAGGTCATGGAATCTTACGATGATAGGTTTATTATAGGTTAGTGGCAGCCGCGCTGACGACGCAATTACCGTAAAAGTAGCGTACGGTTTTTTTATTAGTTCACCAAACTTATAAACAGATGCTTTTCCGTTATCTTCTAGTAAAAAAGTGTTGTTGTTTTTTGTTGTAATAGTGATAGGCTTTTCATATCCTTCCGGAGCTAAATTTTCTATAATTACTTCGAAAGGCACAGATTTCTTATATATTTCTTGTTCTCTAGCCCACCCCTTTATATAATAACTGGTTGTTAATGATAATTCGGCTAAAACACGCTGGACTAAGCTATGGGATTTTAAAGCTATAATTTCATTATCAATGTTTGTAGTATTGGGCATCATACCTAACTCACTTACAAGTCCGTTTTCTGAATACCGACTTACATTTCTTCCGTCCTTAATTAGCAACGTTCCGTTTACAACGTACTGCGCCGCAGAGCGATTTATATACAGAAATGCTCCCGTCAAACTCAAGGCCAGCCCAAGTAAAAACAAAGGCCAGTATTTCAAGTATTGAGAAAGCAATAGACGATAATTTGCTTCTTCAACCCCATCTAAATTGATTTTATTATCGTACATCTCATTGAATTTCATAATAACAAATTTCTAAATTTAGCAAAAAATCAAAAAGGAGCGCAACCCATACTCTTTTTTTAAGCAAACTTATGTGCAAGTGTGCTTACAAAGTGAGCTAAAATTATTTCCTTCATCCAGGTTAAGTGTTACTTGTCCCGTGAAGGAATGACTGCTGCATTCATTGTAATATTATTGGTGTATGAGTCACCTTTTTTTATCGCACAACTGCCTCATTATCCGGTGAATAAATAATTTATCATTTTCAAAAGTGTAAAGTTCCGTAGAATGGCCTAACCAAAGGCCAAACTGATCCATGGGCTGGAAAGTATAGATCAAACTTAACCCTTGAATAGGATAAGAGCAAATAATAATGCAATTGATTTGTGGTAAATTACAATAATGCAACTGTTATTAAAATAACACAAAATAAGCTTCTTTATTTACTATCGCTCTCGCTTGAATGGCTATCAAGAGTCTTACTACTCACGCAACAAACGCTAGATTAAAATTGTATTTAACAGTAGTATTTTTGTTATTAGATGAAAGGCGTAGCAAACACTCTAGATGATTCGTGGTCTTTACAAGCTAACTAATTTTAAATTAAGTGGTTTTATGGATATAAAGACAGTTAGATAAGGTTTTGTATTTTTTGCTTGTTAAGCCTCTATTGGCCCATCAAGTGAGAACCGACTTAGTACCGATCATTAACAGCTAATCGGGGGTGCTTTATAATTAAAAATACACTTAGATCCATGATTGAATAAGATTATACTTTCCGATATATGATTATAAATTTTGCTATATAGTTGCACTATTAGAATCTTTATCGATCTTTTCTACTAAAGACTCCGATAAAGTTTACTTAACAGAGGTAGCTGAAAGTCATAACCTACTGCAGGAAAGGTCAAGCAAACAAAACGGGTAGGGCGACCTGCTGTTTTGCTTTTAAGGCTTCTTGTGATTGTATTCTAACACTTAGAGCCTGAGTCGAACCGCTACATTGTGGGCTTCTCAACCCCACACTTTTTCCATCTACACCTTCTTCTGTGCGTCAGCGACTTTGGCGTAGCGCATTAGCGTTTTGAGGTCTTTGTGAGTAGTAAATTTCTGAAGTACTTCTATGGGCATCCCGCGTTCCAGGCTCTGAGTCACAAAGGTGCGCCGGCCTGTACAAAGGATAAGAGGTTATACTTTGGTACGCGCTCCATAATTCGTTTAGTGCCTTGATAATGCACCACAAGTGTTGATTTATCGAGACCACAGCGCTGTCCCAGTTCTTTCACATATTCATTGAACTTCTGCTAGGAGAGCTTGGGTAGCCCATTAGAATAGGGCTGTAGAATCGTTCGCGAGTATTGGTTAAGATCTAATCTAAGCCAGTCCCCCATTTTTATGGTGCGCAGCACTAACTGATCACTCTCAATATTCTCTGGGCGAATGGTGCTGAAGTCCGAATGCCTTAGCCCAGTGATACAACCTAAGGCAAATAGAAATAGGTCACGTACCTTGGCCAGGCGCGACTCCGCTGACAAGTCTGCTTCGAAGAGAATTTGCAGCTCGCTTTGGGTTAAGTAGATAACATCGGTCTCCGTATGCTTCAGGAGCTTGAATTTGCGGAAAGCAAGATTATCAGTCAATCCTTTTTTCCAGTGCATAACTCATCACTACTTTAACCCGCTTAAGATGGTTATTGACTGTGCCATTCGTCATCTCTAACTCTTTGGTCAGGAACTGAACAAAGTCATGGTAAAAGTTGGTGTCTAAATAAGATAGAGTCAGTTTGATGCCTCGTTTCGTCACATAGGCTTTAACGAAAGTTGAGGCTTTTTCAATGCCTCCGTATTCTAGTTTACTGCAGGCTTGTTGCCTTAGGCCCCACGATCTACAGAGCCCACAGCTCATCCCAGTTAGTAGTATAAGCCCCACTTTTAAAGTCAGCATTGCCAAGCCAGGGCACTGGCTGCTTGCCTTTGGGAATTACGGCCGTCGCAAACTGTACGGTGCCCGCCCCGAAGCGCTGATTGAGCTGGTCGAGGTCTTGCAGAAGCTTGGCGCGCGCTTCCCCTTTATTGGAGGTCGAGAACAAATTAAGCTGTTGCTGACCTGCCGTTTCCAGTCCGGCGAGCACCACCCCGGCCTTCGTGTAAGCCGAGCCGGGCTGCCAGATGCGCTTCAGGGCAATACGGGCGTGCCGTAGCAAATCGCTGGTATCATCAGTGGCTACGGGCAGGGATATAACAGTGGAAAAGGTGTAGGGTGGAGGCTCGATTCCGTACTTGTTTTTACTGATAAATACCGTCATCGTGTTGACGGCCGAGCCTTGCCGCCGCAGCTTCTCGGCAGCCCGTGAGGTGAAGGCCCCAACCGCTCCTAGCAAATCGGGGAAAGTGGAGAGGGGCTTACCAAACGAGCGGGTACAGGCAATGCTTTGACGGGTGGTTGTACCTTCATCGCAAGGTTGGAAGGCGTGGCAAGGAATACCTTGTAATTCACGCACCAAGCGGGCACCAACTACGCCGCCTACGTGCTTACGCACCCACGACTCGGAGCACCGGGCCAGCGCGGCCGCGGTCTGGATGCCGGCCTCGTGCATTTTAATAGCATACTGCTGCCCAATGCCCCACACATCTTCCACGGCAACCTGCTCCAGGGCCCACTGGCGTTTTTCTGTGGTATCGAGGCAAAAAATGCCCCCAGCTCTGGATTTTTCTTCGTTATGCGGTTCGCGAGCTTCGCCAGCGTTTTGGTGGGACCGATGCCAATGCAGGTGGGAATATGCGTGCGCCGGTAAACCTCTTGTTTGATGTTGGCAGCGTAATCAACTAGGTTGCCGCAGTAGCGCTCCATGCCGCGCAGATCCAGAAAGGCCTCATCGATGGAGTAAAGCTCGATATCCGGCACCACCGAGCTCAGGTAGTACATCACCCGGCGCGACATGTCGCCGTAGAGGGCGTAGTTGCTGGAAAATACCCGCACGCCGTGTTGTTCGAGTAGCGGCTTTACCTTAAAATACGGTTCGCCCATTCTGATTCCGAGGGCTTTGGCTTCCTGGGAGCGCGAAATGATGCAGCCGTCGTTGTTGCTGAGTACTACCACGGGTACACTTCTCAGCTTTCCTTGAAAAGCCCGCTCACAACTCACATAGAAGTTGTTGCAGTCAACGAGCGCGAACATACTGGCCGAGTTTGCCGGGACGGGTTTCGTTCACGATGTGCGTGACGACGCCCCAGACGGTGAACACGTCGGGGGTATCAATCGGGATGGCCGGGTAGGTTGGGTTATCCGGCACTAGCCACCACGACTGATCGGGGCGCTGAATGAGGCGTTTGAGCGTGTAGTCCATGCCATCCAGCGAGGCAATAACGACGTCATTGGAACGGGGCTCGAGCGTGCAGTCCACGGCCAGCAGGGAGCCGCTGCGGATGCCGTCCTCGCCGCCCATCATGCTGTCGCCATAGGCCCGAATCAGATAAGTAGCATCGGGATGAGGCAGCAATAAGGCATTCAAATCTAGGGCAGCAGATTCGTGATCCTGAGCGGGCGAGGGAAAGCCAGCCGGTACCAGACTTTGAATGAAGGGTAGCCACACGGGCTGGCGCAAAACAGAGACAACAACAAATTCACGCATAGCAACGCAGCAGTAGGTTCGCTGCAAGTATACGATGTGCTAATTAAATTAGTATAAGTATTGACAATATTTTTAGTAAAACAACTGCAACGTGTGGCAGCTAATGGCCTATAAGCCGCTTTCGCCCCGGCCCGCAGCTAGCCAACAGGCTTCACTACTGGTCTGCTTGAAGGCTGTATTCACTAAAAGAAAGATGTTACCTTAGGCGCATTATCCACTCCATTGCAACACACCAATGATGTTCAAACCCTTACAAAATGGCGCAGATTTGCCCATTACCATAAACTTGGATCAGGTCGTTGCGTTTCGCCAGACGGAGGCTGTTCCAGGCCTGATCGACGTAGCCATCATCATGACGCGCCCCGAAGCCGACATTACCATGAAAGGCATTCCGCAGGAAAAAGTGGAGAATCTGATCCGGGATATTCTGGACCGGGATGGGGAAATCAAGCCTAAACCCAAGCACATAAACTCCACCTTTTACAAAGCCGATGAGCGGTGGGAGCCGGGCGAACAGTATAATTAGCCGCCTGCCTGAGCATCTTGCCGAAATTCATCAAAAAAGCCCCCAGCGAATACCTGGGGGGCTTTTTTACGAAGTGTTTTACCACTGTGCACTTAGCCGGAAACCAATGGCAGAAGCCAGTCGAGGAGGAGTACGCCCAACAAGCCCACCACCGAAACGATGGTTTCCATGGCCGACCAGGAGCGCAGCGTATCGCGCACCGACAGGTTAAAATATTCCTTGAACAGCCAGAAGCCGCTGTCGTTGACGTGCGAAAACAGGAGGCTGCCCGCTCCGATGGCCAGCACCATCAGGTTCGGATTTACGGCTACCTGCGTCATGGTGGGCAGCATTACGCCGGCCGCCGTCAAGCCTGCTACCGTGGCCGAGCCCAGGCACACCCGAATGAGGCCCGCAATCAGCCAGCCCAGCAGCAGGGGCGGCAGGCCAGTACCTTGCAGGCCAGCCGCAATGACGGTGCCGGCGCCGCTGGCCATCAGCACTTCCTTCAGGGCGCCGGCGCCGCCGATGATGAGCAGGAGCAGGGCTACGTCGCGGATAGCGGCGCCGTAGGTTTCCATTATCTCAGGCATGCTTTTGCCCTGGCCACGGCCCAGGCTAAACGTAGCCACCAGCACCGACAGCAGCATTACGACGCCCGGATCGGCGACAAACGCCAGCACCGGGGCCAGCGGCCCGCTGGGGGGCAAAATTGCCTGCAAACTGAATACCAGCGAGAGCACCAGCACGGGCAGCAGCGAAGACAGAAAGCTGTTTAGCCGGCCAGGCAAAAGGCTGGTGGGGCGTGGCTCGCTCACAAACCCTGTCAGAGGCTGCGATACAATGCCGCGTAGCGTGCGACTATAAAAGATGCCGGCCAGGAGCACGGCCGGCACCGCCACCAGCAGCCCATAGACGAACGTGAGGCCTACGTCGGCCTTAAATAGCACAACCAGCGCGGTGGGGGCGGGGTGAGGAGGCAAAAAGCCGTGCAGGACAGACAGCGCGGCCAGCAGCGGCAGGCCCACGAACAGGGTTGGGAGGCGGTATTGGTAGGCTACGGAGAAAATAAGCGGGATGACCAGCAGAAAGCCCACGTTGTAAAACAGCGGAATACCGATGATAAAGCCCGTGGCCATCATAGTCCACTGAATATTTTTGGCCCCCAGCCGACCAACCAGCACGGCGGCAATTTGCTGGGCCGCGCCACTTTCGGCCACCAGTTTGCCCAGCATGGCGCCTAATACCACCACCAATACTACCGAGCCCAGGGTGTCGCCCAGACCTTTTTGCACGGCCGCCAACACCTGCCCCGGCCCGAGCCCCAGGGCCAGCCCCGCGGGAATGGTAACCAGCAAAAAGGCCAGAAAGGCATTCACCTTACCCCAGTTGATGAGGGCGATAAGCGCCAGCACCGCCAGCAGAATGATAAGTAGGGTCATGGGGGCAAAATAAAATGAGCGGACAGAGGAAAACTACTGCTGTCCGCTGGCTTTCGAACCTTTGACAATGAGTAAAAGCCCCACAAGAGGAGATTTTGCTGTTTTACTTACATTCCTACAGCTTATGTGAGGCTCGCCAGCAGAGCGGGAAATATCCGCCCACTTTAGCTCACTTCGCCGCGCAGCACTTCCAGCGGTGGGCGCGTCAGCACGTCGCGGCTATTGAGCAAACCGATAAGCGCGGTGAGCGCCGTGGTAAGCAAGGCCAGCAGGAGCAGCGGACCGATCTGGGGGGCAAAAGGCACCTCAAAAACGAACGCACCCAAGGCCCAGGCCGCCATTACCGCCAGCCCTAGTCCGGCCACCGCCGAGAGCAGACCCAGCAGCGCATATTCGACCAGCGTAATGCGCAGAATCTGGGCCCGGCTGGCGCCGAGCGTGCGCAGCAGCACGCTTTCCCGCACCCGCTGGTAGCGGCTCACCACCACTGAGCTCACCAGCACCAGCAAGCCCGTGGCCATGCTGAACAAGGCCATAAAGCGGATTACAAAGGAGATTTTGGTGAGAATCTCGTCCAGGGTTTGCAGAATCAAGCCCAGATCAATGGCCGATACATTGGGATAATCAGCGACCAGCTCGCGCTGCACCAAGGCCAGCGTGGCGTTGTCGGGCACGCGGGTGAGCAGCACGTGAAACTGCGGGGCCGGCTCTAGCACGCCCTTCGGAAAGACCACCAGAAAATTGGTTTGGACCCGGCTCCAGTCGACGGTGCGGGTGCCGCCCACGATGGTGACCAGCGGCGCGCCCTGCACGTTGAAGGTCAGCGTATCGCCGATTTTAATCTTGAGACGCTCCGTAAAGCCGTCATCGAAGGAAACGCGCGGAATACCATCCGGGCCAACAAACGGAGCCTTGCCAGCCGCCAGCGTTTCGGAGCTAATGAGAGAATCGCGGTACGTAACGCGGTACTCCCGCCCCAGCGCGCCCTTAGAGACACCGCTGGCCGTATCCTTTTTCAGCTCCGCCGCCGAGCGCCCGTTGATGGCCGATAAGCGCATCGTCACAACCGGAACTTGCTGCAATACGGGTAGTTTATTGCGCTTTACGAGCTGAGTGACGCCTTCGCGCTGGGCCGACTGGATATCAAACAACACCAGATTCGGCTGCCCATTGGTAGACGATATTTCCACCTGACTCAGCAGCAATCCTTGCAATAAATACAGCGTTGCGAGCAGAAATACGCCCAGCCCAATAGAAACAGTGAGCAGTAGCGTCTGATTATTAGGCCGGTACAAGTTGGCCAAGCCCTGCCGCCACACGTAGCTCCAGGAGCTGGGGAAGTAGCGCCGAACCGCCCGCCGCAACCCTTCGCCCAGCCCGGCCAGCACCGCAAACGTGAGCAATAAGCCCCCGCGAAGCCCAAAGCCAGCTTCCAGTCGCGGGTTTGCAGGTAAGCGAAGCCGGTGATAAACAGGATAATGAGCCCGTACACCAAGCCCCGCAGCGGATCAGAGCCGGCAGTGTCTTCTTCCAGCGAGGCCCGCAGCGTACGCAGCGGCGACACCCGCCGAATGCTCAGCAAGGGGAGCAAGGCAAATAATACGGCCACAAATACGCCCGTCAGAATCCCTTCCGCCACCGCCGACCACGAAATGCCCACGCTCACCGTGACGGGCAGAAAACCTTCCACCACCTTCGGGAGCAACAACTGCACGCCGGTACCCAGAGCAGCGCCCAAAATGGCCCCAGCAACCCCATTAGCGCCGTTTGAAGCAAATAAATCAGGACGGCCTGCCAGCCGCTGGCACCCAGGCAGCGCAGCACAGCCACGGCGGCCACCTTCTCGCGCACATACAAACTCACGGCACTGGCCACGCCCACGCAGCCCAACAACAGCGCCACGAAAGCCACCAGATTCAGAAAGCGGGTGACGTTGGTAAAGGAACGACCGGTCTGCCGCTTGCGCTCGGCCACCGTGTCGCTGTCGATGTTGGCTTGGTCGAGGCGGGCCTCCAGGGGCTTAATAGTTTGGTCGACGTTAGTGCCGGGCGCAAACTGATAATATGTACGATACTGCACGCGACTGCCGCGCTGCAACAGGCCGGTTTGCTCCACCAGTTCGCGGGGAATAAAAACCGTGGGCGCCACGGAGGCGCTAAAGCCAGATTGGCCCGGCGTCTTGCGCACCCGCCCCGCAATGCGGAAAGTCAGCTCACCTACTTTTATAGAATCGCCGGGGCGGGCGGCAAACTGAGCCAGCAGCGCATCATCGACCAGTGCCACGCGTTGGCTATTGGCACCTGCTTCCCGAAACGCGGCTACGGCAGTGGTCGGCTCCGTAAGCCATTCGCCGTAGTACGGAAAGCCCCCGTAAGGGCCCGCACCTGCGCCAGCCGCACGCCCTGACCTTTGGGAAACTGCACCAGCGAAGCAAATGCTACTTCGTCGCTGCGGCGCTGGCCGAGTTGACGCAAAGTGGTTTGGAGCGTAGAGTCGAAGGGCTGGTTGGCGGAGAGGACCAAATCGGCCCCCACCAGCTCGCGCGCCTGCTCGTCGATGCTGCGGGCCAGGTTGTCGCCGAAGCCGTTGATGCCCACCAGCGCCGCAATCCCCAGCACAATGGCCGAGGTAAATAGCAGCAACCGGGAACGACTGCGGCGGCTGTCGCGCCACGCCATGCGCCAAAGCCAGGGAAGATTAGACATGAGATAAAAGGGAAATTAGTGTTTGCAATAAGATAGGCGTTCCTATACTAGAACGTCATGCAGAGCGCAGCGAAGCATCTCGCTCGCGGTCGTTGCCACACATCAGGCGGTCATGCTGAGCGAAGTCGAAGCATCTCTCCTGCTTCGTTGAGCACCGATTGGAATTAGTCACAGTAGAGATGCTTCGACTCCGCTCAGCATGACGTTCTTCTTGGTTGAGTTTAGTAACCTCTCGTCAGCACGCGAGATGCTTCGCTGCGCTCTGCATGACCGCCTTTATAAAATGGCCTTTGTGTGCTCCCTATATTTCCACCCGTGCACCTACCTGATTAACCGTATCTGACACGACAGTGCCGCCTTTGATGCGGACGATGCGCTGGGTGCGGGCGGCTAGCTCCAGGTCGTGGGTGACGAGCACGAGTGTGGTGCCGGCTTCGCGGTTTAGCTCAAATAGCAGCTCTACTACCGTGGCGCTGGTGTCGGCGTCGAGGTTGCCGGTGGGCTCGTCGGCGAAGAGGATTTTGGGCCGATTAGCAAAGGCACGCGCCAAAGACACGCGCTGCTGCTCGCCACCCGAAAGCTGGGTAGGGTAGTGGTGACCGCGCCCGCCCAGGCCCACGCGCTCCAGTAGCTCCAAAGCCGTTTTTGTGCCCCGCGCACGCCGCGCAGCTCCAACGGCACCAGTACGTTTTCGAGGGCGGTCAGAGAGGGCAGGAGCTGAAAATTCTGGAAAACAAACCCTACGTGCTCGTTGCGCACGGCGGCGCGCTGGTCTTCGCTGAGATTGTCCAGCTGAATTCCGTTGAGCCACACGCTGCCCGCACTGGCCCGGTCGAGGCCGGCGCACAAACCCAGCAGCGTGGTTTTGCCGCTGCCCGAGGGCCCTACAATAGCAAACGTGTCTTGCGGCTGTAGTTCAAAGCTGACAGCCTCCAGCACCGTGAGGTCGCGGCCACCGCTGGCGTATGATTTGGTGAGATTTTCTACTTTAAGCACGAAGGATGGGCGTATGGATTGTTATGAAAGAGGCAATAAAATGAAAATGGGCGGTCATGCAGAGGCGAAGCCGAAGCATCTCGTGTGTTTATCAGGTTTAGTAACCCTGCGTCAGCAGGCGAGATGCTTCGCTCTGCTCTGCATGACGTTCTGAATACATTCTAAACGACGTTTTAATCTTTATAATACTTTCTGTCGTTACGCATATACTTCAAAAAGGCCCCCCACGCATGAAAACCCTGTTGTCCGTATTTAGTTGCTGTCTGCTCCTCGCGCTGACCAGTTGCGGCTCCGATTCGCAAACCGCCACGTCGGTGGCTACGCCGCCGGTTGCTGCTGATAAAAAGCCCCCACGGCACGCTCCCGCACCATTCTGTTCTTCGGTAATAGCCTCACAGCGGGCCTAGGAGTAGAGCCGGAAGAGGCGTTTCCGGCGCTGGTAGGGCAAAAGATTGACTCCGCTGGCCTGGGTTATACCGTGGTAAATGCCGGTTTGAGCGGCGAAACAACCGCCGGCGGACGCAGTCGTGTGGGTTGGGTATTGCGCCAGCCCGTGGATGTATTTGTGTTGGAGCTGGGGGGCAATGATGGCCTGCGCGGCCTGCCGCTCACTGACACGCGCCGCAACCTGCAAGCCATCATCGACACGGTGCGCCGCATTAGTCCGCAAACCCAGATTGTGCTGGCTGGCATGCAGATTCCTCCCAACCTCGGCGCTGATTACGCCACCCAATTCAAGCAGACCTACATTGATCTGGCCCGCGAAAACAAGCTGGTGCTCATTCCTTTCCTGCTCGAAGGCGTGGGCGGCGTGGCCAAGCTCAACCAGCCCGACGGAATTCATCCAACGCCCGCCGGCCACCGCCTCATTGCCCGTACCGTTTGGGATATTTTGCAGCCATTATTAAAGCAGCCAGTGGCAACAAAGGCATTGTAACGTGACCTCACCCGCGGCCCGGTTCGCTTGATGCGCGAAGCCTCGGGGAGAGGGGAGCCAGACGATACTTAACTAGGCCATTGGTAAGCAAGGCTCCGCGCAAACGCTTAATGCGCGTTACCCCGAGGTGAGAGGCCGCGGGTGAGGTCACGCGCTAGGTTCTGGCACATGCTTCCTCACCAATTTCTCCGCCCGAAATAAATCGTCGCTGGCTTGCAGAATCTTCGCTTTGAGCTTCGGATTGTACTTGGGATTTTTCGTGATAAATGCGCGAACCGTGCGGGCCGCCGCTGGCGACTGATAGCTCCCGAATGTGGCTTGCAACCAGGAATACGGAAAGAAAATATCGCCCGTCTGCTGAATTTCAGCCAACAGGTTCAGGCTCTCCGGTAAATACTTCTCCGACGATTCAGCGCGCAGCGGATGGTGCAGATAGCCTAGCGCGGCCACTACCCAAGCTTCCTTGCTGCGGTTCTTTTCTTCTTTCAAAGAAGCAAAAAACGCATCTCTGGTTTTGACGTCCGCGGATAGCGCAGGCATCAGAAATTCCATGCGCTTTTTGCGGTCTTCATTCTTAATTCGGGTCAGCTGCTTCCGCAGTATTTCGCCGTCGGTGCCGTAGTCGCGCACGGCTAGCGCCAGGGCCAAAGCGGTGTAATCATCCTCCGTTAAGTTGACGCCAGCAGGAGATTTTTCCGTAGCCCACACCTCGTATAATTTGGCTTGCGCGGCGGGGGTTAGCGCCAACGATTGATAGGCCTTAAACAGCTGCTTTTTGGCGTTGCTATTGGGGATTTGCTGCATCGCCTGCCAGATCTCATTTTCCAGGGCCGGAGCCAGCTCAGGACGTTTTGTGGGGGGCAAAAATTTCCAGAAAATATCGCCTAGCTGGCTGGTCAACAGCTTCAGATTCAGCTCTTCTTTTTCCTGCGTAAGCCCTTGTCTGGTTAGCGCCAACAGCTGCAATGGCGTTGCTACGCGGCCATTGAGCATATTCTCGTACAAATTCACGTAAGCCGCCGCCCGCGCTACTGGGTTTTTGAGTGCAAACACGCTGGGGGGCATTTTTTGATCTACCGGAAACAGACCGTAGCCCAGCCCTGTCGAATTGAAGAGAATATACGTCGGTGCGGGCTCGCCTTCCACGGCTTTTAGCGCCACTTCGCGCTGGTCCATGGTCACGGTAAACTCCTTCGTAGTGGTAGGATAAACCAGCGTTATTTCGAATAGCTGCGGCCAGAGGCGGTCCGACTTATCCTCGGCTTTTTGCGTCAGGGTTAAGCGTGAAATTTTGCCCCCCAGCGTCTGCAAATCATACCCGAATACGGGGCGGCCGGGCTCATTTACCCACACCTGATTCCAGGCCTGCAAATCGGCCGGTGTGCGCGCATCGAGCAAGCTGATCAGGTCGGGCCAGGTGGCGTTGCCGAAGGCGTATTTGCGCAGATATTCCTGCAAGCCCAGCTGAAATTGTTCGGGTCCCATCAGACGCTCCAATTGGCGCATCATAATGGGCGCTTTGTGGTAAATAATGTTGCCGTACAGCGAGCCCGCATCCTGCAGATTCTCCAGCGGCTGCCGAATCGGGTTGGCCCCTTCGGTGCGGTCGATGCCGTAGGCGGCCGGGAAATGATCCAATACAAATTTGAGGTCGTAGTTGGAGTTCTTGACGGCAATCTGGGTGATTTTGTCAGCCATAAAATTGGCAAATACCTCCTTCATCCACACGTCGTTAAACCACTGCATGGTCACCAAATCGCCGAACCACATATGAGCCGTTTCGTGGGCGATAAGGTTGGAGCGGCCTAGCTTCTGATCCTGCGTGGCGCCTTCGTCCAAAAACAGCGTGGACGCTTTATAATCGATAGCGCCCACGTGCTCCATACCGCCATATTGAAATTCGGGAATAGCCACGAAATCAAACTTTTGGAACGGGTACGTAATGCCGGTATACGTCTGCATAAATGCCAGCGCATCGCCGTGAATCTGGAAGATCGGGTCCAGACTTAGCTTCAGTTTATTGGGGTCCGTTTCGCGGTGCAGAAACTGCATGACGCGGCCCTTTTCGGTGCGCGAAATGCGGTCGAACTTACCGGCCGCGAAGGAGAATAAATAGGTGCTGATAGTGTCGGAGGGCGCGAAACGATACGTATTGCTGGCCGCGGTTATGGTAGAATCCCGCAACGGTCCGTTGGCTATAGCTTGCCACTGTTTTGGCAAAGTCAGAGTAAGCTGAAAAGTAGCTTTTAAGCTAGGCTGATCGAAGACCGGAAACACCGTGCGCGCCCGGTCAGGCACCAGCAGCGTGTACAGAAAATCGTCGCTCCGATTCAGCGACAAATCACCGGCGATAAACTCAATGTTAATCTGATTTTTGCCCTCTTTTAAACTTGTCGCTGGGATAATGATGTGCTCATTGCGGTGGTCAATATCAACCGCCTTTTCATTGACCGTAAGACGCTTGAGATGGTTGGTATTTTCCTTGAAATCGAGCTGTAGGGGGCTTTTATTTTCATTCAGATTAAACGACACCGATTCAGTAGCCAGAATAGGTTCTTCCTTAGCCACCTGAATCGTAAAGTGCAGCACATAAGCCAGATTTGACACTACCCGGCTGCGATATGCCGCCAGCTGTTGCGAAACGCCTTTTTCCACTGCTATATCGGTTGTTTTCACTGCCTTATTGCAACAAGCCAGCACAGCCGCGACGAATAATAGTAAACCAAAATGAGCGTACTTATTGAACCTGTTTTTCATAAAGGGAATGCAGCGAGAGAGAGCCACAAGATCAAACTAAATCGCGGATCGATGACCAAAATAGTTCGTTTGTCTTACGTTGGCTTTGAAGTTGATTCGGTTAGCCAAAACGTGGTTGAGACGCAAGATTTTGCGCCTCCTCGTTGAAGAATTAGTGCCGCGCCGTTCAGTCAAACAACAGTAGCAAGGAGGAGACGCAAAATCTTGCGTCTCAACCACGTTCTGATCAGTTACAGCTTAACACGAAAGCTTAGAAGCATTTGCGTTAAGTAACAAAACAAAAAGCCCCGTTGGGATGGCACTGAGTACCATCCCAACGGGGCTTAGCTTATGAGGCTAACGGCTAGCTTTGCTTTTCAGCCAGTCGCTTTAGCTTGTCATATGTTTGCTGCGACTGCGTGTGCTGGCGCTCTACTTCCTGACGCAGTGCGCCGGTTAAGCTCTTGTCGCTGAGGGCTTCTTTGTAGGCTTTCAGCGCCCACATCTCACCGTGGATATTGGTAGCCAGAATCGTCTTTTCGCTGTGGCCGGTTACTGCGGATGTAGCCTCCATGAAGCGACGATAGATTTTGCCCTTCACCGTAGTGCCGTCTTCCCGCTCGCCGCCTTGCAGGCGCAAGTGGTTATTCAGTTCGCTGGCAAAGCGTTGGCTCTGACTTACCAGCTGCTTGTAGTAGCCCTGCAGCTCTGGGTCCTGGCTTTCGTCAGCGGCCTTTTTGTAGCCTTCAATGCGGTCATTGACGAAGAGCAGCAGCTCATGTAAGGTGTCGGCTTTCTTGTCGCCGGTGCCTTTTTTACGGTTCGTAAGCAACAAACCTACGCCTAGCGCAATGGCTGCGCCACCAACTACTTTCTGAGTGGTGCTGAGCTTGTTATAGCCGGTAGTGGCTTTGGTGCCCAAATCTTTTACCGAGTTGGGTAACTGGCCAAGCAAATCGGATACGTTGCCTTTGTTGAGCAGTTGCTTTGCTTGATCGAGTAGCTGGCCTGCGCCTTGCGACTGCGTGGAGGTGCTATTTTGCGGAGATGATTGCTGTGATTGGTCCATGACGTAATAAGTGTTATAGTAATGATATCCCTTACGGCGGTATGGGGCAACTAGTTAAGTTGAGCTTGCTTAATCAATGAGATGCTTCAGCGCTAAGCCCGATATTTTTGTCGATTTTCACCTGCAATTCCAAGCTTCTAACAACTGTATAGATGCCTGCTAGCTAGCCAAGCACGCCAAATAACTGGCTGTGCAGCGCTGGAGCCGGACGAGCCAAGCACAGATTCCGGCGACAAATTTCGCCGACAAAAGAGAGTTGAATTTATTTAATCAGCCGATGCAAAACCAACGTAGGGGGCAAATTCAATGGTCGCAGCCCCAGATCTATCCGTTGGGCGACTCGGGCATCGTGCTGCAATTCAGCCGCGTCTACAACGCGGAGGTTCAGCAGCGTATTCGGGCCTGCTGCACCTACCTCGACCAGCTACAAGTGACGGGGCTGCTGGAATATGTGCCGGCCTATACAACACTCACGCTGTACTATAACCCCTGGCTGGTGAGCGAGGAAGGCCGCCTCGACCCGTACGCCCGCATGACCGAAATTGTGCAGGCCATGCTGGCGCAGGTGCACACTCCTCAACCGGAAATGGCCCCCACGCTGGTAGAAATACCGGTGTGCTACGGCGGCAAATGGGGCCCCGATATAGAAGAAGTAGCCCGCTATGCAGGCTTGTCGGAGGCGGAAGTGGTGCGGCTTCATGCCGAGGCGGAGTATGTGGTGGCCATGGTGGGGTTCGCCCCCGGATTTCCTTACTTAGCCGGCCTGAACAAGCAGCTAGCCACTCCGCGCAAGCACCAGCCCCGTACATTGGTGCCGGCCGGATCAGTGGGAATCGCCGGCCAGCAAACGGGCGTATATTCCATTCCTACGCCGGGCGGCTGGCAGCTGATTGGCCGCACGCCCCGGCGGCTTTTTCGTCCGCGCCAGGAGAATCCGAGCTTGCTGCGGGCGGGCTATCAGGTACGCTTCGTGCCCATCACGGCCGCGGAGTTTGAGCAGCAGAATAGACATGAGTCTTAGCATCATCAGCCCCGGCCTCCTGACTACGATTCAGGATTTGGGTAGAATAGGCTACCAGAAAGAAGGCATTATTGTGAGCGGGGCGATGGACGCGCTAGCGCTGCGCGTGGCCAACCTGCTGGTAGGCAACCCGGAAAATGAAGCCGGCCTGGAAGTCACGCTGCTCGGTCCTAAAATCCGGTTCGACGAGGATCAGCTTATCGCGCTTACCGGCGCCAATCTGGCGCCCACCATCAACGGGCAGGCGGTGAAAATGAACCGGCCTGTGTTTGTGTGCCAGGGCAGCGTGCTGCAATTTGCCCCCCAGGGCTCGGGTTGCCGCACCTATATGGCTATTGCGGGCGGCCTGAGTGTGCCTACGGTGCTGAGGTCGCGCTCCACGTATTTGCAGGCCGGCATCGGGGGGCGGCAGGGGCGGGCCTTAAAAACCGGTGATGTAATTGCCTGCCCCGGACCATCAGCAGTAGCTAAGCAGTTTTGGCAAAAAATGCTCGCTGCTACTCCCCACAAAACCTGGCTGCAGGCAGCCTGGACGCCCAGCCCCGAGCTGTATCAGGGGCCGCAGGCTAACCCCAGCATTCGGGCGGTGCCGGGGCCGGAGTATAGCCTGTTCTCAACGGATTGTCAGCAGAATTTCTGGGCCCAGGAATACACCGTGACGCTGGCCTCCAACCGCATGGGCTACCGTTTGCGCGGCGACGGCACGGCACTGGCCTTGATGCAGCCCGAGGAAATGCTTTCCAGCGCCGTGAGCTTCGGCACCGTGCAAGTGCCCGCCGAGGGCAACCCGATTGTCTTGCTGGCCGACCACCAAACGACGGGCGGCTATCCGCGCATCGCTCAGGTAGTTACGGCTGACTTTTCCCTGCTGGCGCAAGTGCCGCCGGGGGGCAAAATCCGCTTTCGGGAGGTGTCGCTGGCCAAAGCGCAGCGCTTGTACTGCCAGCAGGAGCTGAATATTAGGCAGCTTCGGCAGGCGTTAAGACTTAAAATGCGTTTGTGATAGACATTAAGAATGAGCCTCTAGACGGTCATGCAGAGCGCAGCGAAGCATCTCGCGTGCTGACACAAGATTACTAATCCCACTAAACACGCGAGATGCTTCGCTGCGCTCTGCATGACAACCGTTTTTGAGCCATAATCAAGGAAACACTATATGACCCAACCGTTTACCGTTGACTTAAATTGTGACATGGGGGAAAGCTTCGGGGCCTATCAGCTGGGCAACGATGCAGCCATTCTTCCTTATATCACCTCCGCCAATATTGCCTGCGGCTTCCATGCCGGCGACCCAGCAGTGATGCGCAAAACGGTGCGCCTCGCCCTCCAGCACCAGGTTGTCATTGGTGCTCACCCTGGCCTACCTGATATAATGGGTTTTGGCCGCCGTGAAATAGCTGTTTCCTCAGAGGAAGCCTTCGACATGGTAGTATATCAAATTGGAGCGCTGGGGGCTTTTTGGCCGCCGAGGGAGGCACGCTGCACCACGTAAAACCCCATGGCGCCTTGTACAATATGGCAGCTGTAAGTGCGCCGCTGGCTGAAGCTATTGCCGAAGCCGTGTACCGCGTGAATCCGGAGCTGGTGCTCTACGGTCTGGCGGGCAGCGAGCTAACCAAATCCGGCACCAAGCTAGGTCTGCAAGTAGCCCACGAGGTATTCGCCGACCGCACCTACCAACTTGATGGCACCCTTACCTCCCGCCGCCTGCCCAATGCCCTGCTCACCACGTCCGAAGAGGCTGCCCGGCAAGTAGTACGCATGGTAAAAGAAGGCCAGGTTTGCGCTCAGCAAGGCACCGACGTAGCCATTCGGGCCGATACCATCTGCATTCACGGCGACGGTGCTCACGCCCTCGAATTTGCCCGCCATATTAACCAAACCCTGCAAAACGAAGGGGTGAGCTTGCAGGCGTTTACCAAAGCCGCCCAATGAAGCAGGCCCGAAACTGGAGTGTGCTATTGGGGGCTGGTTTTCTAATGGCTACGTCGGCGGTGGGGCCGGGCTTCCTCACCCAAACGACCGTTTTTACTCAAGCGCTGGGAGCCAGTTTTGGCTTTGTCATCCTGACTTCTATCCTGATTGATCTGGGCGTGCAGCTCACCATCTGGCGGGTAATAGCGGTGTCTGAAATGCGGGCTCAGGATATTGCTAATACGGTGCTGCCGGGCCTGGGGGGCTTTATTTCCTTCCTGATTGTGCTCGGCGGCCTAGCCTTCAATATCGGCAACGTGGGCGGCGCCGGGCTCGGTCTGCAAGTGCTATTCGGGATTCCCGTGGAGGTCGGGGCCGCTTTGGCCGCCGCCCTCACCATTGCCATTTTTCTGGTTAAAGAGGCCGGCAAAGCCATGGACCGTTTTGCCCAGCTCATGGGCCTGCTCATGATTCTGATCATCGTGTACGTGGTTTTCACGTCGGAGCCGCCGGTGGGTGAGGCCTTGGTCAGAACTTTCGCGCCAACCAAGCTGGATGTCATGGCTATCGTTACGCTGGTGGGCGGCACGGTGGGCGGCTATATCACCTTTGCCGGCGGCCACCGGCTGCTCGATGCCGGCGTGAAGGGCCCCGCCGCTCTGCCCCAGGTAATGACCAGCGCCGTAGCGGGCATCACAGTCGCTTCCGTTATCCGGGTACTGCTGTTTCTGGCGGCCCTGGGCGTCGTAAGCCAGGGCCTAACCATTGCCGCCGATAATCCGCCAGCTTCGGTTTTTCAGCTGGCTGCCGGCAACTTTGGCTACAAGCTATTCGGCGTGGTGATGTTTGCCGCGGCCGTTACCTCCGTAATCGGGTCGGCCTACACGTCGGTTTCCTTCATGAAATCATTTCATCCCAGCATCAATCGGCACGAAAACCGACTCATTATCGGCTTCATCATCGTTTCTGCCCTCATCTTCATCACCATCGGAAAGCCCGTCAGCCTGCTTATCCTGGCCGGGGCTCTGAACGGCTTTATCCTGCCCATCACGCTGGCCACCATGCTGGTAGCGGCCTACCGCAAAAAAGTGGTTGGCGAGTATCGGCACCCGCTGTGGCTGGCCGTGGTAGGCGTGCTGGTAGTGCTGGTGATGACGTGGATGAGCGCCCAGGTTTTCACCCAGCAGATTGGGGGGCTTTTTAGCTGAACTTCATACTGCTGAAAACCAAAGCGTTTCGATTAGTAGAATCAACAACTGTTAGGAGGTCATGCAGAGCGAAAGCGAAGCATCTCGCTCACGCATTCAGATTAGTAATCCAGCATCAGCACGCCAGATGCTTCGCTTTCGCTCTGCATGACGGGCCAGTGACATAGATGCTAGGTTAAGCATTGCCTATGATCCCTCATTGGTAGCTATTCCTTGGAGAAGGCATTACCTTGCTACTTGTTCTTTAAAGCTCATTCATGCTTCCTGCAACGTGGTACGGTTTGATCGGTGTGCGCACGACCGAGGTCAAAACGGTGTGGCTATTCTTTCTGCATAACTTTCTGCTGGGCATCGGTACCATCCTGGTGTACGTGTCGGCCAACGTTATCCTGCTCGAAAACAACCCCGAGCGCAACCTGCCGCTGGCCTACGGCATCGCCGCGCTGGCCATGATGGCGGCGGGCAAGGCCTATACTTATTTCGAGCATCACTTGCCCTTGCAGCGCCTCGCCGTGCGGGTATTGCTGGTCGTGGTGGCGTTTACGGGCGTGATAAGCGTGCTGGTGGCCGTGGGGCATTCGGTGGCGGCGGCCGTGGCTATTATGGCTGGCTACCGGGTTATCTACCTGCTTACCAATTTGGAGTTTTGGGGCGTATCGGCGGTGGTGTTCGATGTGCGACAGAGCAAGCGCTTGTTCGGCCTTATTGGGTCGGGTGATATGCCGGCGAAGGCGCTGGGGGCCATTTTGGCGCTGCTCGTCCACGCCCACACTGATCTGCTGTTTCTGCTGTTGCTGGCGCTGGGGCCTATTTGGGAGCTTTGTACACCTTGCGCGCCACGCTACGCTCGCATGCGGTAGAGGCGCGGCCTACATCCCGTCCGCAGCGCCTGGCCAGCTTGGCGCCAGGGTTGCAGCGCTGGTTCGGCGACAGCCAGCTGGTGCTGTCTACGTGCCTGAGTATTACGGCTATTGCGGCGGTAACGGCGGGCGTGGAGTATTCATTCTTCGTCAACGTCAAGCACAAGTTCCACGACCAGGCCACCGTGATGCGCTATGTGAGTAGTGTGCTGGTAGTCACGTATTTGCTGGCGATGATCTTCAAAATGCTGCTCACTCAGAAAGCCCTGGAGCAGGTTGGCATTCGTCGGATGCTGGTGGCGCTGCCTGCGGCTTTGTTGGCTGGGCTGCTGCTATTTGGCGGCTTATGGCTCGTTGGGTCCGACGATTCGGTGCTGCTGCTTTATTTCTACGGCTTGTATCTGGGCTTGGAAGTGCTGCGCCGCGCCGTATTCGACCCTGTGTTTCTGGTGCTGTTTCAGCCGCTTTCGCCGCCCGAGCGACTGCGGGCCCACACACGGGCCAAAGGATTTTATGAGCCGCTGGGAATGGCGCTGGGGGGCTTTTTATTGTTTGCCCTGCACGATTTGCCCGGCCTGAATGAGTGGGCGCCGTTTGTCTGGATGAGCCTGTTTGCCGCGGGGGCGCTGTTCTTCCTGCACCGCACCTACGACCACTATATGGCCGAGCTGCAACACGCCCTCGGGCGCCGCTTTGGCGGCTCAGCGGAAACGGTAGTTGTAACAAGTGAATTTCTCGCCGAAGATCAATTGCCAGCGAGTCCAGCAGAAGTGCAAGCCCTGATTGAAGCGCTGGAAGACAGAACCCAACGCCGGGCTGCCACGGCTCAGCTGCTACAGCTGAGTTCCACGGTCTTGCCCGAACTGATTCAAACCCTGGAATCACCGGCCGCCAGCGATGCTCTGGTGCGGCGCGTGGCGCAGCTGTGCGCCCGTCAGTCGGTGCCCTCCAGCCGTGAAGCGCTCGTGGCGCTGGCCCGCCGCCCCAACCTCCACCAGCGCGAAACCGCGCTACGGGCCCTGCGCCACTTGGAGCAAGTAGAAACCGACGCGCCCATCTTTCAGGGCTTGGTGCAGGAGGAAATGCGACTGGCGCAGCAGCTGTTGCAGGGCATTGCGGCCTTCAGCCACGACGAGCTGCGCCGCTGCCTTTCCTACGAGCTGGCGAAGGGGCAGCAACGGATTTTTGGTCTACTTTTCCAGCTCTACCCCCCGCATATCATTGCCGATGCCCAGCGCGGCGTAGACCACGCGGCCCGCGAGCGCCAAGCCAACGCCCTCGAAATTCTGGACAACATCATTCCGCGCTCCTTATATCAGGGCCTGCAAGCCTTGCTCGACGTAGCGCCGGTGGCGGAAAAAGTGCGTGTATTTGATCGGCTGCTGGGGCCGCTGAGCCAGCCCGCGCGCGTGGTGCCGTTTATTATTGAGCAGGGGGAAGCTGCTTTTTCCGACTGGACCATCAGTGTAGCTTTGCGTCACTGGCATGCCGAACCCCACACAATCAAGCAGTTATTACCGTATATACATAGTTCCAACTACCTTATTCGAGAAAGTGCCTTCTTTGTGCTGAAAAAGCTGTCGGAGCGCCAACCCGAACTCTATGAACAGCTTACGGATGCCGAGCCTGCCTTACCTGCCTTGCTTATGAGCCACACCCACGCTACCACCGCCACCATTTCGGCCCGCGACCGGGTGCATGTCCTTCAGCAAACGGCCTTGTTTGCCGAGACGCCCGAAAACGTGCTGAGCAGCATTGTGCCCATTATGCGGGAAGTGAGCTTCCGCGACGGGCAGCAGATTTTTGCCAAAGGCGACCTGGGCACGTCGCTCTTCATCGTGTACGGGGGTGAAGTTGGGATTTTCAACGGCACCCAGCACCTCACTACCTTCCGCAAAGGCGACTTCTTTGGCGAGCTGGCCCTGCTCGATGCTGAGCCCCGCTCCGCCTCCGCCGTTGCCCAAGGCGAGGTCGTCGCCTTCCGCCTCGATCAGGAAGACTTCTACGATGTGATGGAGGAGCGCAGCGAAGTATTGCGCAACATTATGAAAGTGCTCTGCCAACGCCTGCGCCGTCAGAACGAGAAGATGCAAACGCAAGCCCCACTCAGCAATCCGGCGTGAGGCTAGTCTCACCCCCGGCCCCCTCTCCCAAAAAGAGGGGGAGCCAAGCGCCCGGCCTACGCGGCCACGTCGGCTTGCGCCTCCGCAACCGCTACCGTGCGACTCGCTTTAGCTTAAAAAAGCCCCCCAGATGTGTATCTGGGGGGCTTTTTTTCAACTCTTTACTTCCTGACGAAAGCGGTAGCCGTACTGGAGGCGCGAGCCGAAAGTGCGGCGTAGAACAACTCACGTCAGGTTCCCCCTCACCCTTTGGAGAGGGGGCCGGGGGGTGAGGCCAATCTCAGGTTGCTATTCCAACTTAAACGCAGCTTCCTGTACGTCGCGAGAATTGCCCCCCACAAACACTTGAAAGTCGCCGGGCTCCGACACAAACTTCAGGTCGGTGTTGTAGAACTTCAGATCGTCGGGGGAGAGGCGGAAGGTGAGGGTTTTGCTTTCGCCTTTTTTCAACGCTACCTTCTGGAAGCCTTTCAGCTCCTTTACGGGCCGGGTAATAGAGCCTACCATGTCGCGGATGTAGAGCTGGGCGGTTTCCTCGCCGTCGTAGTTGCCGGTGTTGCGCACAGTCACGCGTACTTCGAGGGGCTCATTTTGCTTAATCGACGTTTTGCTTAGCTCCGGCTTGCTATAGCTGAAGGTGGTGTAGCTCAGGCCGTAGCCGAAGGGGTAAAGCGGCTCATTGCTCACGTCCAGGTAGCGCGACTTATACTTGTCGAGCTTATCGGTGCCATTGAAGGGGCGGCCGGTGTTTTTATGGTTGTAGAAGATGGGCACCTGGCCTACAACCTGCGGAAAAGTAGCCGTGATTTTGCCCGATGGGTTGTAGTCGCCAAACAGCACGTCGGCAATAGCATTTCCGCCCTGCGTACCCGAAAACCACGTTTCTAGGATGGCATCCGCGTTTTGGTTTTCCCAGCTCAGCGCCATAGGCCGGCCGTTCATGAGCACCAATACCAGCGGCTTACCCGTTTTCTTAAGCGCTTTCAGCAATTCCATCTGCGGAGCCGGAATACTGATATCGGCGCGGCTGGCCGCTTCGCCCGTCATGCCCTGGCTCTCACCTACGGCGGCCACAATGACGTCGGCACTCTGGGCAGCTTGCACTGCTTCCTGAATCATCGCCTCGGGGGTGCGTTTGTCGATGTTCAGGTCGCCGCCGTGAGCATTCAGGCGCTCAATCATCTGCTGATCATCGGTGATGTTGGCGCCTTGCGCATACACTACTTTCACGCCACCGGCCACGTTTTTGATGCCTTGCTCCAAGGAAACGGCCTGCTTCCAATCGCCGGCGCCGCTCCAGCTGCCAATCATGTCGCGCTGCCGGTTGGCTAAGGGGCCTATCAGCGCAATCGTGCCGGTCTTTTTGAGGGGCAGCGTGTTCTTGTCGTTTTTGAGCAGCACCAGACTCTTGCGGCTGATGTTGCGGGCATCGGCGATGAACTCCTTCTTCATCATGGTAGCCTTGGCGCGCTTCTCCGTCACGCCGCGGTAGGGGTCTTGAAATAGGCCGAGCTTGTATTTGGCCTCCAACACGCGGCGGCAGGCCAGATCAATCTGCTCCTGCTTCACGGTGCCGTCTTTCAGGTTCTGCGCCAGATTTTTCAGGAAAATCTCGCCTACCATATCCTGATCAGTGCCCGCATTCAGCGCCAGCGCCGACACTTGCGCGTCGTTGCCCATGCCGTGCGCTGTCATCTCATTTATGGCGGTGTAGTCGGTGGCCACGAAGCCATTAAAGCCCCACTGCGTGCGCAGCAAGTCGGTCATAAGCCATTTGTTGCCAGTAGCAGGCACACCATTTATGTCGTTGAACGAGGTCATCACGGAGCCCACGCCGGCTTCGATGGCGGCCTTGTAGGGGGCAAATATTCGTTGTACATGCGCACCAGGCTCATGTCGGTGGTATTGTAGTCGCGGCCAGCTTCGGCGGCGCCGTAGAGGGCGAAGTGCTTGAGGCAAGCCATCACGTTGGTGGGCTTGCTCATGTCATTGTCGGGGCCCTGGTAGCCGCGCACCATGGCGCGCGCAATCTGGGAGCCCAGGTATGGGTCTTCGCCGGCACCTTCGGCAATGCGGCCCCAGCGCGGGTCGCGGGCAATATCCACCATGGGCGAGTACACCCAGTTGATGCCATCAGCAGCCGCTTCCTCGGACGCAATGCGGGCGCTGCGTTCCATGGCCGTAAGGTCCCAACTGGCGGCCATGCCTAGCGGAATCGGGAAGATAGTGCGGTGACCGTGAATAACGTCGTAACCCAGAATCAGCGGAATCTTGAGGCGCGATTCCTTCACGGCCAACTCTTGCAGCTTGCGTGCCGCCACGGGCGTGTACGTATTGAGCACGGCACCCACATTGCCTTTCCGGATGTTGGCATCCACGTCTTTGCTGACCACGGGCCCAGTCACGTCGAAGCCCACCGACACGAGATTAAGCTGACCGATTTTTTCGTCCAGGGTCATCTTCTTCATCAGTGCTTCCACAAACTGATTCATCTTCTGCGTATTGACACTGGAAGGCGGAGCAGGAGCTTGCTGAGCTTGCAGCGTCGGGCTCAGCAAAAGCCCCAGAGACAGAAGCAAGGTAGTGCGGAACGTTCTTTTCATGTGGGAAAGGATAGGTTGGGATTGGAGCGCGAAAGGGAGGTGAAAAAGCCCCCAGCAGTAATACGAGTGCTGAGCTTAGGCAGCCGGTTGTTCAAAAACGTTTGTCATGCAGAGCGGCAGCGAAGCATCTCGCGTGCTGACTCAAGATTAGTAATCCCGCTAAACACGCGAGATGCTTCGGCTCCGCCTCTGCATGACGTTCTATTGCTGATGGGTGACAGTGTTGTTCAACGAGGAGACACAAATATGTGTCTCTACTTCGCTGTTACGACGGGTATTCGGGTGGAAATGCCGTTTTCGTTGATGGCTTCAATGGTGAAATAATAGGGGAGGTCTTTGTCCATGCCTTTGAAGTAAAACTCAGGGGAGCCGTGCACCATGATGCAATTGTAGAGCTTATCAGGGCTGATGCCCACATGAATATTGTAGGCATAGGCATTGTCGACGGCCTTCCATTTCAGCCAGGCGCTGCGCTTGTCTTTTTCAGTCCGTAGCACAATGAAGTTCTGTACTGCCTCGGGCACTGAGCCGTTGCCTTTGCCAAATACCCGCAGGCCGCTGATGGCAAATTTGCCGGTGGGCATATGGATATTTTCGAGCTTGAGGTAACGCGTTTTCAGCGGCTCGGTCAGCTCGATGTAGTCGTGCGGGACATCGGTTTTGTTCTGGCTTTTATCCACCAGCATCTTCCATTTTTTGCCATCCAAGGAGTGCCAGAGCTTGTACTGATGATAGGTGCCCTGCTGCTTGCCCAGGAATTCCGCGTCCTGATCGGCGTAGTTTATCTGGATGGCGTGCACGGTGCTTAGATTGCCCAGATCCGTCTGGAGATACTCGCCCTTATTACCGGTGGCGGCGCTCCAATAGGTTTTGATGCTTTCATCAACGGCGAAGTTGGGCAAAAAGCCCCCAGCGTGCTGGACACCTGCACCGGCTTCTGATAATTGAGCAGCATCCAGCCCGCGAAGCGACTTTTGAGGTGGTCGGCGGGGCCGGTGGGCAGGTAGTGTGGGTAGTCGCCAAACATGGTGTTGCTGTACAGCACGCCGTCTTTATCGAAGCCCGCGGGCCATAGCCCCAGGCGCCGCTCGAAGTTGTTTTTCACCGATACAACCATCGTGGAGAGGTGCCACCAGTTGCCGTAGGTGTCCTGAAAGGTGTTGCCGTGGCCGGCACCGCGGGCAAAGCCGCCGGGCTTGTAGGCAAACGGATTGTGCGGCTGCGGCGTGAAGGGGCCCAGGGGCTTGTCGCTTACCTGCACGCCGTCGGCGTAGCCGCTAAATTCGGTGCCGGGCGCGCCGTACTGGAGGTAGTATTTGCCGTTGTGCTTGTTCATCCAGGCACCTTCCATAAACGGGTCGAGGAAGGTGTTGTCGAGGTATTCGCCGAAACGTTGCCAGCCAAACCGCTCGTCATTCAGCCCAAACATCTCTTTTGGCTGCCCAATCGGCTGAAAGGTTTTGCGATTTATTTGCTGCCCATAAAGCGGAAATTCGTTGCTGCTACCCCAGTACAGGTAGAGCTTGCCATCATCGTCCAGAAAAAAAGCAGGGTCCCAGGCGCCAATCTGGAAGGGCTCCACGGCTTCCTTCCACTCGTTGGCCTTAGGATTAGTGCTCATCCAGATGGGGAAGTTCTTCTCGTGCGTCGAGCCAAATACAAACAACGTATCGCCCATTACCCACACAGCCGGCGCGCACAAGTCGTCATATACCTTATGATGAGGCTTGAGAAAGGAACGCGACACGAACTTCCAGCCGTACAAGTCTTTGCTGTGCCAATAGCCCCATTGGTTGGTGGAGAAAAGGTAATAATCGCCTTTAAACAAAGTGATAACCGGGTCAGCCGTAGCGCGGTGTCTGCCCGAAACTGAAAAATTAGGGATGGGCGTGTAGCCATAGTCCAAGTTCAGCGGATTGCAATATGTCCGCTGCCCCGGACTGGCAGTGGGCTGAGCCTGAGTAACTAAACTCAGCAACACAGCAAAGCAAAAGAGCAGAGTTCTGAGCATAATTAAACTATAAAACGTGTGTCATGCAGAGCGCAAGCGAAGCATCTCGCGTGCTGACGAGAGATTAATAATCTCACTAAACACCCGAGATGCTTCGCTCCGCTCTGCATGACGGTCTTTTAGTGTTGTTACTTCTTAATCTGTGGGCTTTCGAAGCCTAGCTTGGTGAGGCCGCGCTGCACGTCGGGGCTGCTCATAAATAGCTTCCAGAGCAGGCCGGTGCGGTGGTTTTCAATCATGACGATGATGGGGCCTTGATCAATGGCGAGGTGGGACTTGGCGTACCAATCATGGTGCTCACTGAAGCCATCCACAAAGCCGTATTCGCTCCATATTTTGTCCCCCAGGTCGTTGTAGAAGTGCTTCAGTGCCGCCATTGACTCCTTCGGTGCGTAAGGCATGGCTGACAAGGCGGCAGTGGGCGAAATTACGCCCAAATCCTCGGTGGGCGAGTGAGCCGCGTAGCCTTTGTGGCTATCCGAGGCGGTGAGGCCCCAGCTATTTGGGCCGTAGCCTTTGTATTTCTTCGGGTTATCGACGCAGTAAGCATAGTTGATTTGAGTGTGCGCCTGATTTTGCTGCATGTAGTCGGCGTACTGATCTTTGAGGCCGCGCGGGTCAATACCCATGAAAGAGTAGTGCGAGAAAAACAGCGGCCCGCCGTAGTCAAAGCCCAGCGGGAGCTTGGTTTTGTAGAACTCCTTGCCATTCTTGAAGTAGTCGCCGGTGGCCCAGCCTTGGTCATACACCTTCTTGTCGATGGCATACTTTGGTGAGGAGGCCGCCATGACATAGGTAATTAGGCACTCATTCCAGCCATGAATCTGGTGGTTCATGCTCCAGCCGTTGTTGGGGCTCCAATGCCAGTAGAGTACATTTTGCCCCCCTGAGTGTGCCAGTTCCACTCCACGCCTTCCCACATCCACAGAATGCGGTTGCGCAGCTCCTGTTCGGTTTTGTTTTCTTGGGTGAAGTATTGGCGGGCGCAAATCAGACCCTGAAACAGGAAGGAAGTTTCTACTAAGTCGCCGCCGTCGTCCTTTTGGCTGAAGCGGATAACCTTGCCGGTTTCCCCATTCAGCCAGTGCGAATACACGCCGTGAAACGAATCAGACTTCTCCAGAAACTTCACAATTTTGAGAATGCGCGCCGCCGCTTCTTCCCGCGTTATCCACTTCCGCTCGGCCGCCACGATGATGGCCATAATGCCGAAGCCTGTGCCGCCAGTCGTTACTACCTCGCCGCCATACTCGTAGGCCACGTTGCTCCGCTCGCGGGCCATGCCTGATACCGGATGCCCAAAGTCCCAGAAGTACCGAAACGTTTGGCGCTGAACCAAGTCCAGCAACTGCTCATCCGTGAGGTTGCGCGGACGCTGGCGCGGGTCGAATTTGGTGGTCTGGGGGGCTTTTTTTGCCGCTGGCTTTTGTTGGGCAGTCAGGAAGCCCGGCAACAACAGACACAGGAAAAAGAGGAGTTTTACTTTCATAAGTCAGCCTATGCGACAGTTTAGCTAGAGTTAGTTTCCCTGCTCAGTTGAGGAGGGAAACTAACTCTAGCTCTGGTCTATTTTTGTTTACCAATGATTGGTTAGTAGCCAGGGTTCTGCGTGAGCTGGCCGCCGCTTAAGTCAATTTGGGCCTGCGGAATGGGGAAAAGCTCATGCTTGCCCTTCACGAAGGTCTTGCCCTGGGCGGCGAAAATGGGAACAATACGACCGGGCTGTACACTTTCCTGACGAACCAGATCGAAAAAACGGTCGTGTTCGAGAGCCAGCTCCACGCGGCGCTCCTGCCATATTTGCTCGAGGGTAGGAGCCGGAATAGCGGCTAGGCCTGCCCGACGACGCACCAGATTGAGGCTGGTAGCGGCGGCAGCGGTGTTGCCAATTTGCCGGGCTGCCTCAGCATTTATAAGCAGAATCTCGCCGTAGCGCAACACCCGGATATTCTTAGGCAGGTAGTCGTTGTTGCCGCAGTTGGCTTCCCGGGTGCGGCTGTGGTAGGCCTTATAGCTATAGCGGAAGTTTTCTACCGAATCTTTGCTCGGAATCCGGAAGCCATCCCAGAGTACGGTGCCGGTAGAGCGCTGGCCGGCGGGGGCTGTTGGCTGAATGAATATAATACTAGCCGCCCGGCGTACGTCGTTGGGCTCGTATGCATTTACTAAGGATGTGGTAGGGTTATTAAAACCAAATCCAAGGTCAGCCCAACCGCCACGGCCACCTGAGCGTGGCCCTTGTGAAACGGTGTACAGCTCTACTGCCGAGTTATTGCAGGCAGCATTAACGCCAGTCTGCACCTCAAAGATGGATTCGGGTCCATTGGCGCCTGCTGTACGCCAAATATCCGCGTAGTTATCCTGCAGGGCATACGTCCCCGAGCGGCCCTGTATAATCTCATTGGTCAGCTCATAGGCCTGCTGATAATTTTTGCGATATAGGTACACCTTAGCCAGCATACCTTGCGCGGCCGCCTTGGTGACGCGCCCCGTCTGGGTGGCACCTTTCAGCGGCAGATTATCGGCAGAAAACTGTAAGTCGCTGATGATGAATTCGTAGATCTGGTCAGCAGTAGCGCGCTGCTGAAACTCCGGGCTGTTAATCTCAGAGGTCTGAGGTACCCGATCAAGTAAGGGCACGCCACCGAATAGACGTACTAAATTGAAGTAGAAATAAGCCCGCAGAAAGCGAACCTCACTGATCTGGCGGTTCTTATCTGCCTCTGGCGCAGGACTTAATGGAATTTTATCAAGAGCTTGATTAGCCCGTGCTATGCCTTGGAAATAGCCATTCCAGACGTTATTGGGGGTGCCATTGCTCGAGGTTAGAGTGAAGTTGTCGATGGTAAGGGCATCACCATAATCGGTTGGAGTGCTGCCTTTATCGGCGTCGTCGGAGGCAATATCCGTCATGATAACGTATTGCAAGCCATGTACATCGGCGCCAAAGCCCCCAGATACATCACGTTATACACTCCATCCACTAGCTTTTGGGCGGCGGCAGGGTCGTTCCGAATGGCATCTTCACTAAGCTGGCCTTGCGGAGCCACATCAAGAAAATCTTTGCAGCCGCTGACAAGCACGAGAGTCAGGGCCAGGGCAGCCGTGCCGGCGCGGCGCGGGAAGGAAGAAGGAATAGAGAAATACATCGGCGTAGCTTATTTGAAGTTGACGTTCAGCCCCAGCGTGATTGTGCGGCTAATAGGGTAGCTATTAAGTTCGATGCCTGAGTCGAGGGGACCACCGGCCAGCTCTGGCGTGAAGCCACTGTAGTTGGTCACCGTAAACACGTTCTGGGCGGCTGCAAATACGCGGAATGAAGTCATGCGAAAACGCTCCAGCGCAGCCACCGGCACCGTATAACCCACTACCACGTTGGTGAGGCGCATGAACGACCCCGACTCCAGAAAATAAGTTGAGTTGGGCATGCTGCTTATCAGGGCCCGAGGGTCGGAGTTGGTAGGGTTGGTAGCCGTCCACCGGTCATCAGCAAAGCTGGCTTCAACGTTATCGGTGCTGGCGTTGCGGGCCTGCTTTTTGGCGTTATACACCTTATTGTTCAGGTTGCCCGAAAACACAAAGGAGAAGTCCACATTGCGGAAATTTAGCCCCCCATTAATACCGTAGTAAATAGGTGGCTGATACGAGCCAAAGTAAGAGCGGTCTAGTAAGTCAACTACGCCGTCCCCGTTTTTGTCGGCATACTTCAGGTCGCCTACCTTGGGGTCAAATGTGGAGCGGGGTCCGCTGACGATTTCATCGGCCGATTGGTACACGCCGATAGCATCGAGCAAGTAGAAGCTGCCCGCAGCCACGCCGTTGTCGGAGCGGGTTACAGTGCCGTTAACGCCACCGGCAAACAAGGCCTGCCCACCGTTTAGCTCGGCAATGCGGTTTTTATTGAAGGTGGCATTCACCCCGATATTGTAACTCCAGTCGGGGCTTTCGCCTATGTTCGTGCGCCAGTTCAGGGCCGCCTCTACACCTTGGTTGGTGATGTCGGCGGCGTTAGTGATGAACTGGTTGTTTGGGTCACCCAGGATACCGGGAATATTGATCGGAATCAGAGCGTCGGAGGTGGTCTTGTCGTAGTAGGTTACTTCGCCGGTCAGGCGGTTGTCGAGCAAGCCAAACTCTACCGCGAAGTCGTACTCCGTGGTGGTTTCCCAGCGCACGTCCTGGTCCTTGATGTCCGTGATGGTGGCGCCCAGCACCGGCTGGCCGTTGAACACGTACGGAATGTTGGCGTTGGCCGTCACGATATAGGAGTTGGCCGGGATCTGGTCATTACCAAGCTGCCCGTAGCTGGCGCGCAGCTTCAGGAAGTTCAGTATGGTGTTGCCTTTCAAAAAGGCTTCATCTGAAATCACCCAGCCTAAGCCCACCGAAGGAAAGAAGCCGTTGCGCCGGTCGCGGTTAAACCGAGAAGTAGCATCATGGCGCAGGTTGGTCGTGAAGAGGTAGCGGTCCAGGAAAGCGTAATTGATGCGCCCCAGGTACGATAGCCGACTGTCCTTCGACGCCTCAGATGCATTCACCGATGAGTTTGGGTCGCCAGCGTTCAGGTACCACTGATTGGGGTCGACGGGTACATCGCGGCGCGCTGCCGAAAACTGATTATCAAAACCTTGCTCTACCACGGTGCCTACCAATACCGTCAGGTCATGCTTGTCGAGAAAGCGCTGCTGAAACGTAGCTGTGTTTTCCCACAGGTAGCGGAAATTATTGTTCTGCGTTACGTTCAGGTTGCTGCGATCTACGCGCTGGTTGCCGCCGGAAGTCAGGAACGTGACTTCGTCGTTGCGGTACTGGTAGTCATACACGCGGCGGTTGTTGTAATTCAAGTCGAGGTTGATGGCCGAGCGGAGCGTAAGCGCGGTAACAGGCTTTACATCAACTGCAAAGGTGCTCTGCAAGCGGTTTTCCAACGACTTGTTGTTGTTTTTTTCAATGTCCAGCAGCGGGTTACCCACGTTGCCGAAAGCGGAGGTATTACCATATCGGTCGCCCATTTTAGCCGCAATAATAGGCGACGCTCGGTAAGCGTTGCCATAGGCCGCTCCTATGTTCACATCGCGGGTGTTGGCGTGGCTGAAGGATGCCTGGGAGCTGATGGTTACCTTATCCGAAAGGTCGAATGCGGTGTTGGAACGCACGGTCAGACGCTTAAACCGGTTGTTGATGACGATACCATCATCCTGAAGCAAGTTGCCTGAGAAGTAATAGCGCACGTTCTCGCTCGCCCCCGATACAGCCAGATTGTGGTTCTGGAAGGTGCTGCGGCGCAAAATCTCATCGTACCAGTTCGTAGTGCCCGAAAAGTCAGGAATGTTGGTGGTCGGCGAAACATCGCCCAGATAATTTACATACTGGTCGGCGCTGGCCATGTCTACCAAACGAGCCGCCTGCTTAAAGCCCCCGTTGCGCTGTAGCTCAGTACGGGCTTGCCCTCTTTGCCCTGCTTGGTGGTGATAATAATGACGCCATTTGCCCCCCGCACGCCATAAATAGCCGCTGCCGAGGCATCTTTCAGTACGTCGATGGTCGCAATGTCGGCGTTGCTGAGGTTACGGATATCGGTGGTCTGTACTCCGTCTACTACATACAGTGGGTTGGCCCCAGCCAGCAGCGTACCCGTGCCCCGAATCCGTACGACGGGCTGGGAGTTGGGCGCGCCATTATTCGTGATCTGCACCCCGGCAATTTTGCCCTGCAAAGCCTGCGTAGCAGTCTGTACGGGCTGGTTTACAATCTCGGTGCCTTCCACGCGGGCTACAGCGCCAGTGAGGTCGCGCTTGCTTTGCGTACCATAGCCCGTTACGACTACCTCACCGAGAGCCTGCGTATTGGGGGCCAGATTAATGTCGATGGTGGTGCGGCCCCCGATGGCTACCTCCTGCGGGTTGTAGCCCACAAAGGAGAAAACCAGCGTGCCGTTGTCGGGGGCGGTGATGGTGTAGCGGCCTTCGGGGTCGGTGCTGGTGCCGTTGCTGGTACCTTTTACCACTACGTTTACACCGGGCAGGCCCCCGCCCGTTTCGTCAATCACGCGGCCGGTTACGGTGATGTCGGCCGGCGTTTGGGCCAGAGCGGCAATAGCTGCAGACTCAGCGGTAGCGTAGGCCGGGGCGCTGCCGGCGCACAAAACGGCCCCCAGCCCCGCCAGGGCCGTAAGCTGTTTAACACACCTAGGAAGCCCAGGGAAATGTAGAAGAGAGACCATATAAACGAAGGGTTTTAGGTGGGAGATAAGAATCAGGGGAATGCCTCAGATGCAGGGAGGTGCCCGGAAGCGGGTCAGCCGTGCATTACTTGTCAGTTGTGTAACTGCAGTCAGATCAGGAAGAAAGCGCAATCGTTTGCGGGTCTTTTCCAAAGTCGGATTTAACCAGGTAACACGTAGTACTAAAAACGACGAAATCAATTATTGGCCTGCGCATGATGATGCAGCAGCAATTTTGAGCGGGCCTCCTTCACACGGAGGTTACTAGTGAATCGAGAAAACACGCGACCATTACTCAACAGCTAAAAGGGTCGCGTCAGGCCGGACAGGGGGCTTTTCGAATAGCCTGGCTCTCTGTCGTCTTTCCTTATCCAGCAGATCGGTACTAGCAAGCGGCTATGTTTGTTTACGACAAAATCGGCAAATAAACGCAGTCGTAAAAGCTGTACTGTTCTATAATGGCTAAGGTTGTGTTCGGATAATATAAAATGGCAGCTGACAGGGCACAAAAAAGGTTGGCGAGTTCATCGCCAACCTGTGTTCTTTCTGACTTACCAGCTTTGCGCACTGATAATCAGGATTTAAGGCTAAAAAAGCCCCCTAGCTTGGCTGAGGCTACCGTTCCAGCTTAAAATCTTTGTCTAAAGCAGGGCGCTCCTTTTGGTTGGCTACTGCCCAGCCAGTTAAGTAAATCCAGCGCGTGACACCGGCCAGCTTCGCAATGTTGATGCGCTCGGGCTCGTCTTCGGGCGTGTGATAATCCTTGTGCAGCAGCGTGGTGTAGCAGATGGCCGGAATATTAAGGCGGGCGTAGGAGAGGTGGTCGGAGCGGAAATACCAGCCTTCCGGGTGTGTGGGCTTGTCCCAGAGCGTGTCCAGCTTAAACTGAGCGCTGGCCTGGTTGGCCGCCAAAGCAGTGTTTACCAAACTCAGGGAGTTGCGATGGGGCAGCTGCGAGCCCAGCAGCGCCGCGCTATCTGGGGCGTTGCGGCCCAGCATTTCGGCATTGAGCACCGCTACGATAGACTCACGGGGCACCGTAGGATTGGCAGCGTAGTAGCGCGAGCCCAGCAAGCCGCGCTCCTCAGCCCCGTGAAACACAAACAGCGCAGTGCGCTTAGCTGGCTTTTGCTTGAAAGCACGCATGGTAGCCAGTAAAGCGGCGCAGCCGGTCGCGTTGTCGTCGGCGCCGTTCCAGATAGAGTCGCCGGCCACGATTTTGCGCACACCGTCGTGGTCCTGGTGGGTGCTGAAGAGCACGTTTTCCTTCCTTAGCTGCGCATCGGTGCCGGGCACGGTTGCCACAATATTTACCGATGGATACGCGAAGCTTTCGACCTTGAGGGTAGCCGTCAGCTGCTGGCCGGACTGGCGCACCCAGGTAAGCGCTTCGGCTGGCAGCCAGATAGTTGGGGCCTGTCCCACTACTTTGGTCGTAGCTTCGCCGGGCAGGCTGTAGCGGCCGCGCTCGTAGCTGGTAGTCCAGTTTTCGTACAGATTTTGAGCCCGCGCATCCGACACGAACACCACGGCCACGGCACCCGCCTTCACCAGCTCCGCTGACTTGTCGCGCATGGTTTGCCCCACAAACCGGCGGTAGCTCAGATCGGCCGATGGCGCTCCCGAAAACAGAATAGCCACTGCTTTGCCTTTCACATCGATGTTGGCCATTTCGGCGGCGGTTCCAGTGCCCACAAATAGCAGGGGGGCATTTATGGTGGCCACGCCGGGGGCCAGAATCATGGCGTCCTTGCCATGGGTGAGCTGGTGAGTGCCGATGCGCAGCTGGCTGTCCTTGGTAAGGCGAGTGCGCTGAATATGAAAGAATTGAAAGTAGGTGCCATCGTCGCCGGCGGGCTGGAGGCCGATGGCGCGGGCCTGCTCAGCTATCCAGACGGAGGCTTTCAGCTCGTCCAAGGTTCCGCCCTCACGGCCCCGAAAATGGTCGCCACCAATGGCGAACAAGTCGCGCTTTAAGTCTTCTTCCTTGATGGCAGAGCGCTTATCGCCGGCAAACGGGCTGCGCTGGGCATTTGCGCCGTTGCTGGTGAGTAGCAAAGCCAGCAGACTGCCGGGAAGAAGGAAGCGAGAAAGTATAGCGTGTTTCATAGAAGGGAGAGGAAGATTTTTTAACCAGGTTTTCACGAAAGAACGTCATGCAGAGCGGTAGCGAAGCATCTCGCTCGCTTCGTTGGAGTTACCGTTGCAACGAAGCGAGCGAGATGCTTCGCTACCGCTCTGCATGACGTTCTATTGATTGATAAAAATGTAGTTTCTAAGCCACGACCTCATAGGTCATGATGGGTTTCGACTTGTTTTTGAGGCTTACTTCACCTACCTGCTGGCACTGAAACGATTCTTTTATCTTGTTGTAGGTCGCTTCGGTCACGATAATCTGGCCGGGCTGGGCCGCGCCCTGAAGGCGCTGGCTTACGTTCACGGTGTCGCCTATCACGGTGTAATCCAGGCGCTTAAGGGAGGCGGAACCGATGTTGCCGGATACCATTTCACCGGTGTTGATGCCGATGGAAACCTGGGGCTGGTAGGCCGAGCCATCGGGGAGAGTGCCGGGGCTGGCGGCTATCAAGCTGCGCACCGAGAGGGCCGCATCGATGGCGCGGTCGAGGTGGTACTCGCCCCGGAATACGGCCATTACGGCGTCGCCCATAAACTTGTCGATGTAGCCGCTGTGGGCGATAATCTCGCGCACCATCTGGTCGAAGTAGGTATTGAGCATGTTCACCACGTCGCCGGGGGGCAAAACTTCCGACAGCGAGGTGAAGCCGCAGATATCAATGAAAACCACCGTAGCCTCAATGCTTTCACTGGCCAGCAGCTTGTTCTCAAAGTCGGGGCGGGCCATGAAGTTGAGCACCGTCTCGTCCACGTACATCTTCAGGATATTGTTTTCCTGAATTGCCTGAAGGGTTTCGCGCAGCTGCTTTACCTGCGCAATGGTCTTCTCGATAGTCAGCTCCAAATCGTTGAAATCGACGGGCTTGCACACAAAGTCGAAGGCGCCCCGGTTCATGGCCGTGCGGATGTTCTGCATGTCGCCGTAGGCCGACACCATCACCGTTTTGATAGCCGTATGCGCCTCGTGCAGCTTGGTGAGCATGGTGAGCCCATCCATCACCGGCATATTGATATCAGACAGAATGATGTCCGTATCGGGGTTTTCGGCCACGCGGGTGAGGGCCTCCTGTCCATTGCTGGCAAATAGAAACTCGTATTGGTTTTCCCGAATTTTGCGCCTGAATTTCTGCTTGATCAGCAGCTCCAGATCGGCTTCGTCGTCAACAACTAAAATCTTTGTTTTCATGCCTTTTCCATGGAAATCAACCTTTCCTTTAGGGCGGTGAAGTCTACTGGTTTGGTAAGGAAATCGTTGGCTCCCAGCTGCATAGCTTGGCGATGACTTTCCTGGTCCGCGTAGGCCGTAATCATCATAACCGTGGGCGGGGGCGGCGTGGGGTGCTCCTGCTTGATGCGCCTAAGCAGCTCCAAGCCGCTCATGCCGGGCATATTGATATCAGAGAGAATGAGAACAACCTCCGAAAAATGCTCATTCAGGTACTTTAGGGCCTCTTCGCCGGAGTAGGCAAAATCGAAGGAGAAAGTGCCATTGCGGATTTCTCGCCGAAAACGCTGCTCAAATAGCTGGCGCACGTCTGGCTCATCATCAACTACTAATATTTTCATCATGGCGAAGGTAGTACTACTGGAAGATGATTTTGTCTTTAAAGCGGCAAATAACCTAGCCATCAAAAGTAAGCTTCTGACATTAGTAAATAAGCTGTCTTTTGGCTAAGCCGCTACAACTGATTTGAACGGTATAAATGCGGAATGAGATTAAGTAAAATCAATACGAAACAGAGTGAAGCACAGACGGTGCTAATGGTTGCAGGAATGATAGGATAAACGGTTGTATAATAATAAATAAGAACGTCATGTAAATAAGACCGTCATGCAGAGCGCAGCGAAGCATCTCGCTCGCGGTAGGGGGATTACTAATCTGACTAAACATGCGAGATGCTTCGCTGCGCTCTGCATGACCGCCATTTGGTGGCATTAAAGGATTGCACTTAAGGAGAGCTTCGCAACAAAAAATTAACTAACCGCAGGTGCCGGATTCTGGTCGGGGAGCGGCGTGAAAGGTGGCGCATCCAGAGAGGAAGTAAGGGCGGGGCGGAGTGGTTTTGGCGGTATTGCTCCAGGGCTTTGCGACCCAGCAACCGGAACACAACCGGCGTGACGATAATATCGAGCAGGGTGGAGGATAAAAGCCCCCAAGTATGACCACGGCAACCGGATACAGGATTTCCTTGCCGGGCGCATCTTTAGCCAATGTCAGCGGCACCAGTGCCAGAGCTGCTACCAAAGCTGTCATCAATACAGGCACCAAGCGCTCTAGGGAGCCACGCATAATCATCTTGTCAGAGAACGATTCGCCTTCTTTTTCCACTAGATGGATGTAATGGGAAATCATCATAATGCCGTTGCGCGAGGCAATGCCGGTGAGCGTGATAAAGCCGACCAGCGAGGCAATGCTGAGCGTGCCGCCCGTGAGCAGCACCGCCGCTACCGAGCCGATGAGCGCCAGCGGAATGTTGAGCATAATCTGGGCGACGAGCAGCCAAGATTTGAAGTGGGCATACAGCACCAGAAAAATACCCCCAACGAGAACAAGCTCAGCCACAGGATCTTACTGCTGGCTGCCTGCTGGCTTTCAAATTGCCCCCATACGTGAGGTAGTAACCCGTAGGCAGCTTTACCTGCTCGCGGATGCGCTGTTGCATTTCCTGCACCGCGCTGCCTAGGTCGCGGCCGGCTACGTTGGCGGAGATGGTGATGCGGCGCTGGGTGTTTTCGTGGTTGATGGTATTAGGGCCGGGCTCGTAGCTGACGTCGGCCACGGCGCTGACCGGCACGAAGCCGCCGCTGGGCGTTTCGAGGCGGGTGGCGGCAATCTGGTTGAGGTCGGCGCGCAGGGAGTCGGGCAGCTTCACGATAAGCTCGAAGCTTTGCTGGCCCTGCAAAATGCGCGACACCACGGCGCCCTGAAACAGGGTTTCCAGATCCTGCACTACCTCGCCGCGCGGCAAACCCAGGGCTCGGATAGCATCTTCGCGGGGCCGGATAAGCAGTTGCGGCACCTGCACTTGCTTCTCGACCTGCAAATCGACTACCCCCGGCACCGTGGCGGCCACGTCGCGGACTTCATTAGCGAAGCGCCTCAATTCCAGCAAGTCATTGCCAAAAACCTTGATGGCGACCTGTGCCCGCACGCCCGACAGCAGGTGGTCGAGGCGGTGGGAGATGGGCTGGCCCACGTTCACGCTGACGCCTTGCAGCAGGCTCAGGCGCTGGCGCAGATCGGTTAGAATAACGTCTTTTTCGCGGCGCTCCAAGCCTTGTTTCTCCAACTCTTCGTCGGTTTTGAAGGCTACCTCAATCTCCGAGTTGTTCACCGATTCGGCGTGCTCGTCCAGCTCGGCGCGGCCGGTACGGCGGGCGGTGTAAGCTACTTCCGGCACTTGCAGCATCTGCTTTTCGGCAATGGTGCCGAGGCGGTTCGACTCGGCCAGGGACGTGCCAGCGGGGGCCGAAAAGTTGACGGTAAGCGAGCCTTCGTTGAAGGGTGGCAAAAACTCGGTTCCGAAGAAAGGCACCGTGGCTGCCGCCAGCACAAATAATAGTCCTGTTGTGCCCAGAATCAGCTTGGGATGCCGAAAGCCGAAGCTGAGCAGCCGCGTATCCTTCGCCTTCAGCCAGCGCACCAGACGGCTGTCCTGCTCGGCGTGCATCTTCATTTTGGGCAATAGATAGTAGCACAGCACCGGCGTCACGGTGAGCGAAACGAACAGCGACGCGATGATGCTGGTAATGTAAGCCACGCCCAGGGGGGCAAAAATCCGCCCTTCCATGCCGGATAGCGCAAACAGCGGCAGGAACACGAGCACCACGATAATGGTGGCGTACACGATGGAGTTGCGCACCTCCGAGGAAGCCTCATAAATCACCTGCAAAGCCGGCCGTGGCTGGGGTAGTAGCCGGTTCTCGCGCAGGCGCCGGAACACGTTTTCCACGTCTACAATGGCGTCATCGACCAGCTCGCCGATGGCAATGGCCAGGCCGCCCAGCGTGAGCGTGTTGATAGAAATGCCCCCCAGCTTAAAAACTAGGGCCGTAACGAGCAGAGATAACGGGATGGCCGTGAGCGAGATAAGCGTAGTGCGCACGTTCAGCAAAAACGCGAACAGCACAATCACCACTAGAATAGCACCGTCGCGCAGGGCTTCTTCCACGTTGGTGAGCGAGGCGTTGATGAACTCAGCCTGCTGAAACAAACGGGTATTAAACCGCACATCGGCGGGCAGGGAAGGCTGCAAGTCGGCGAGGGCAGCTTCGATCTGGCGGGTGAGCTCGGGGGTGCTGGCGCCGGGCTGTTTTTCGATGCTGAGAATAACGGCCGGCTGGCCGTTTACGCTGCCGTCGCCGCGCTTAAAACGCCCCCCAAACTGCACCGTGGCCACCTGCTTCACCGTGACCGGCGAGCCGTTGCGGTAGCTCACGATAATGTTCTCGATATCCTCCACCGAGCGCAGCCGACCCAGGTTGCGAATGAGAACTTCGGAGCCGTTGCGGTCGAAGAAATTGCCCGTAGTGTTCAGGTTCGACTGGCGCAGGGCTTCTTCCAGCTGATTAATAGTCAGGCCGGTAGCATTAAGGCGGGGCAAATCAACCAGCACTTGATACTGGCGCTGCTCGCCCCCAATTGGGATGACCTGAGCTACGCCGGCGATGCTGAGCAGGCGCTGGCGCACGGTATAATCGGCGAGGGTGCGCAAGTCGGCGGCGGAAGTGCGTTGTTGGGGCGTTGATGGGTTCTGGGGGGCAATTGTGTCCTTTTTGGTGGGCTGCTCGTAGCCGCTGGTGAGGCCGACGAGCATAATCTGGCCCATCACGGAAGAAATAGGACCCAGCACTGGCGAAATTCCCTCGGGTAATTGCTCCTGCACGGTTTGTAGCTTCTCGCTCACAATCTGGCGGGCCGTGAAAATGTCGGTGCCGTAGTTGAATTCGATGAACACCATGCCCAGGCCCACGGCCGAGTTGGAGCGCACCGCCTCCACGCCGGTGGCGCCGTTCAGGGCCGTTTCGACGGGCCGCGTCACGAGAGCTTCTACCTCTTCCGGTGCCATGCCGGGCGCCTCCAAGAATACCGTCACACGGGGACGATCCAGGTCGGGTAGCACGTCCACGGGCAGGCCGCGCAGGGTAGCAAAGCCCCCCACAAGCAGCGCCAGCGCGAAGGCCAGGGTGAGCAGGCGGTTTTCGAGAGAAAAACGAATGATGCGGTCGAGCATAGTAGGAGGACGAGTTATTCTGGCGGGGCCTCACCCTCGGCCCCTCTCTTAGGGGAGAGGGGAGCCACGACGGTTTGGGGTTTAGAGGGAGTTTGTATTCAAACAGGTGGTCATGCAACGCGAAGCATCTCGCTCGCGGTCGTTGGAGTTACCGCTGCAACATCAGCAAGCGAGATGCTTCGCGTTGCTCTGCATGACCACTTGTTTGGAGTGTAAATATTCTTACTGGTTCAAGTACACGGACTTGAGCTGGTAGGTATTCTGGGTGACTACCCGCTCGTTTTCGGTCAGGCCTTCAGCAATGGTGGTTTGCTGATCATCGGCGGCGCTGGGGCGGATGTAGCGGAGCTTGAAGACCTCGGGGGCCGTGTGCACGAATACCGCCGGGCGGCCCCCAACGTCGGTGACGGCGCTGGTGGGCACGGTAAGCTGGGCTTCGGCGCCGCGGGTTTGCACGCGCACATTCACGCTCTGGCCGGGTCGGAGCGCGGAGCTGCCTTGCACAGACAGCACCAGTTCGCGGGCCTGATTCACGGGGTTGACCACATTGCTAAACGACACTAAGCGAGCCGGAGCTGAGACTCCATCTTGCAGACCTTCAATGACAAAGCGGCCGGCTTCATTGACCTGCTTCATGTCGGCGGCGAATACCTGCGCCTGCACATACAGCTGGCTGGGGTTGATGACGCGCAGCAGCTCATCGCCCTGGTTTACCTGCTGCCCCACAGCCAGCCCGAATACATCGACGGTGCCAGTAATGGGCGCCCGCAGCTCGACGCGGCGCTGGCTGCTTTGGTTGTTCAGAATGCCAGCATTCTGGCGGGCCTGGCGCAGGCGCAGCTCGGCGGATACTACGTCTTTGCGGGCCGCTATGTCCTCGATGCTTTTGAGGCGGGCGTAATCCTGTTGGGCTCCGCGCAATTCGGCCTGGGCGTTGGCGCGGTCGGTGGCCAGCCCGATTTGCTCGGTGGCTGCCAGCGTCTGATCGAGTATCGCCAGCACTTGGCCGGCCTTCACGTTCTGGCCCACGCGCACATTCAGGGTTACTAAGCGCCCAGTTTGGGGCGCTACCACGCGGCCTTCGCCACCGGGCGCCGCCGTGACCTGGCCGAGCAAAGTACGGCGCGTGAGCAACGTATCAGAAGCAACCAGCTGGGTGCGAATCTCAAACAAAAACTGGCTTTCCTTGGGCATAATCACCTCATCGGGAGCGCCCGAGCTAACACCGGACGCACCGGCGGCGGTTTCGCCGTGGTCTTCGCCGCCGTGGGCCGCCAGCGGGCGCGGCGGGGCAGAAAAATTGCGAATAGGCCGCAAAGCAGCGTTGTCAGCAGCAGGCTGGCCGCTTTCCAGTGGCGGAAGGATGATTTGGGGGGCGTTTTCATGAGTGTACCAAGGGCGGTTGAGCGGTGGTGACGCGAGTGCGGCGGCGCAGGAGCAGGGCCGTGAGGGCGACGCCCGCCAAAAAGCCCCCCAGTAGCAGCAAACCCATTTTACATGTCAAGAAAGGTTCGGCAGTGAGCACTGCTGCAACGGGCAGTTCCTTACCTACTTCGATGCCTTTAAGGAGCATCAGATCGGCTCGCTTATCGGCTACTATATTCACCGTGAGGCCGTAAGCCTTGTTGGCAGGAAACTGACCTTCCACCAGATACTCGCCGGGGCCTTGGGGAGTGGCCGCGAATTGGAGCTTGTCGTTTTCGGGAACCGTGAAGGTGAGACGGGCGCCGGAAATGGGCGCGTTGGTGGCAAAGTCCGACACGAATAGGCGCAGGTGAGCCGGCTCGCCGGCCTTTATCGGCTCGTAGCGCAGCAGCAACTCAAACTGCGCCGACTGGCTCGTAACCGAGAAATACTGTGCGCCTGCCGCCGTGGCCGTGGCGGTTTCGCCATGGTCTTCGCCACCGTGGGCAGTGGCTGCGGGCGCCCCGAAACCGAGAAGGCCAAGCAGCAGAAAGACAAACAGATACGTTTTCATTGGCCGCGTAAAAAGTTGAGTTGAATAAGCGCTTCCTGGTAGCCGCGCACTGCGTCGAGGTAGTCGGTGCGGATTTGGAAGGCCTGATTAACGCTCTGCACAAACAGGTAGTAGCTCACTTCCCCGGCCCGAAACAAGCGCTGGGCCGTGCTGACGATCGTTCTGGACTGGGGCAAGCCAGTTTGCTGAAAATAGCGCACACTGGCCTCGAACTTAGCTACGTCGGCCAGAGCCTGCTGGTACTCCCGGCTGACTTCCAGCGTGGTAGCGGCGCGCTGGGCGAGCGAAGCCTGCAAGCGGGCATCGGCGGCCTGCACCTGCGAGCGGTAGGTCCAGAAGTACAGCGGCAGCGACAAGCCCGCCTGAAAACGGTTCCGGACCGGCGAATCCCGCTCGCCCTGATTCTGGTAGCCAAGCACCACACCCGGCAGCGCCCGTGCCCGCGCCAGCCGCAGGTTCAGCCGACTCACCTCAATGTTTTGTAAAGCAAACGCCAGCTGCGGATTGGCTTGCAGCTGCGCGCTATCGGGGGCGCTACAGCGTTGGTGGGGGGCAAAACTACGGTGCCTAGGGCCATCAGGTCGGGACCGGTGGCCAGCTCGGCGGTGGGCTGGCCCAGCAATAAGCCCAGCCGGGCCTGGGCGGCGCGGCGGTCGGCGGTGGCTTGCTGGAGGCGGTTGGCGGCCTGCCGCGACTCAGCCTCGGTGCTCACGCGCTGCAAATAATCGACTTCGCCGGCGTTGTAGAGGCGCTCCGAGGCGGCGGCGAGCGTACGCAGCAGGCTATCCTGACTGGCAAGTTGGCGCTGCTGGGCTTCAGCTATTTGCAGGGCCAGATAGCTCAGGCGCACCTCGCGCTGCACGGTATTGCGGCTGATCTGCTGGTTGCGCTGGGCCAGCGTCACTTGCGCCCGCCCCACCTGGGCCTGGCGCGTGTAGACGGTTGGAAACTCGAAGGTTTGCTGAGCGCCCAACGTGTAAAATGCGCCCGTGGGACTTTCCACGATAACCCCGGATTAATCAGCGAAAAAGCCCCCCGACGCAAGGCCTCCTGCTCGCGCTGCTCCGCCCCCGACTGCCGCAGCGCCGGGCTCACCCGCAACGCGCCCGCCAGGGCGCTATCAAGGCTGAGCACTTGCTGAGCGTGCGCCGGTAGCGTAAGCGCTACAACTCCAAGCGCTAAGAGCACCTTTAGTTGCAGGAATTTTGATGGATATGTTAGGAGATCTTTCACTGAGAAATGAGCCTACTGTTACTTCTTATCCCTGTCTTTGATTCCCACCCGTTCGTCATGCAGAGCGGTAGCGAAGCATCTCGCGTGCGGTCGTCTGAATTAGTAAATCATCCAAATAGAACGTCATGCTGAGCGGAGTCGAAGCATCTCTACTAGTTACTAATCTCAACGAAGCGGCAGAGATGCTTCGACTCCGCTCAGCATGACAATACCGTTGCAACCAAACACGCGAGATGCTTCGCTCCGCTCTGCATGACGTTCTAGCGGCTTAGCTTTTCTTCACTAAGTCCATGTTGCAGACGGGGCACTTGCCGGGCTGGGTGCTGGCGCTGCCTTCGCACTTCATGGGGCATTCGTAGGTAGCGGCCGCTGTGGCGCCAGCGGCTGGGGCTACGTTCACGGTGAAGTCGGAGGTATGGATTTGCCCCCATGATTAAACTGGAGGAACACGCGGTACACGCCAGCTTGCTCGAAGCCCGTTTGAAAGCCCACGCTGGGGCCGCGGCTAGTGCCGGCGTCGCCGGGATGCACGTGCAGGTACTTTTCCGTGTCCTCGCTGATAATGACCATGTGGCCTAGGGCGCCAAGGTAGTTGTCGAGGTTGGTGACGGGCTGGCCGTTGCGGCTAATGTTTACTTGCAGAGCCAGGGGCTGACCAACCTTCACAGACTTGTCGAAGGATAAAACGGCCTCATAACCATCTTTCTGCCAGCGCATTTGGTCTTTCGTAAACTTCACAGGCGCTTTCTTCGTGCCGGCTACAGTTAATTGCTGGCGACCCAGTTGATGGGCGCCGCCCTCGGGCTGATAGTCTTGGTAGAGCACGTAGTCGCCGCCGGTTTTGAAGGTGAAGGGCACGTTGTACTTGCCATCCGCCGTGAACTCGGGGTGTTCGTGGAAGAACTCCGACAGGTCTTTGCTCACGATAATGAGGTGCATTTTCTTCTCGTGCACTACAGCCAGCGGCACGGGGGCTTTTTCCTGCCCTTCAATCTGAGGCAGAAAGGACAGCGTGACGGGCTGCCCGGCGGTGGGTTGCGCGGGCTGAGAGGAAAATACCATGCGGTAGGTTTTGCCGTCGTTGTTGGCGCCGTCGGTGTGCTCCAGGTTCATGCCGCACTTGGGGCATTTGCCGGGCTCGTTGCTCACTACTTCCGGGTGCATGGGGCAGGTGTATTGGTGCTCGCCGGAGTGGGCGGCACCGGCTTCAGCCGCATGGTCATGATCGTGGCCATCGGCGGCGGTTTGGGAGCCGGTGGAAGGCTTGTCGGAGCAGCTGGTGGTAGAGAATGTTAGGCCGGCCAGGAGCAGGCCTAAGGGGAACAGGGTTTTCATAAAGAGAGGTTTGGGTAAGCGAAACAGATTGCCCTGGGGGGCTTTTTTGAAGCAGTAATAGACGGGATGGGGGCGTTAAGATGGCGAAGCCGAAGGCCGGAAAGGCACGCAAAAAGGTCCGCGCCAACCCACGGCTAAGCCGGGGCAGCGCGGACCTTTGCAGACGCGAAACCTTAAATTGTGAGCGAACCGATAAATACTCGGATATCCGGAATCTTGGGCTTGAGGTGGGCAGGCGGCACCAGCAAAACCGGCATCGTGCGGTCCCAAGCCTCGAAATGAGCCAACGCGAAGCTGCTGGCCGGCGGCAGCGCCAAATACAGCGGCGACATAGCCTTGTCGAGGCTAAGCTTGGGCGGGTGTGTTAGCGACGCGAAAAACGTCGAGGTTTTGTCGCGGCAGCACTCGTCTTTCTGTCCTTGCTCGTCGCCTGAAGCTTGGTCCTGATCGTGATGATGAGCTGTGGCTTTATGCTCGTGCGTGTTGTGGCTATGAGCTGACGTACCAGCCGCGTGGCTGTGCTGCTCCGCGGCGACCGCCAGATGCTGGGGCAGACTACGGGCCTGCACGCCGAAGCACAAGCACAGAAACTGCACCGCGAACACGCTCAGAAAGACCCCCAGCAAGCTGGCGGCCACTCGGCGACGAACGGGGGCAGTGAGTTTGTACATAGCGAATACCTAACGACAAACTTACGTCAGTTGTTCATTGACAAGCAAATCAATCTCCTTAGCTGGCCTCGACGGGAATGTGAGGCTGTAAGTCAGCTTTTTCGCGCAATTAGCTGCTTACAACGGAATTCAGACGTTGCCCGCGGCTCAGGAACCTCTGACTCCTGTGCCGCGGGCCATAGTTCTATAATCTCAGAGCCTAATTATGAACCTGCGAAAAGCTGTTAGTCACTGGAGTTTAAACTCAAGACGGTCATGCAGAGCATTCTGCGCCTCCAGCAGCGACGAAGTATCTCGCGTGCTGATGTAAGAGTGGTAACTCAACTAAACACGCGAGATGCTTCGCGCTGCTCTGCATGACGTTTTACTTGTTGGGATTAGTACTCTAGCGTCAGCACGCGAGATGCTTCGTCGCTGCTGGAGGCGCAGAATGCTCTGCATGACCGTCTTTATTAAAGCAACAACCGCAAGCCAGATGCTCCGCGTTGCTTTGCAGGACGGACGGAATACGTAGCTAGAGTACAACCCACGCCGCGAGAACATAACTCTGTACCTCCTAATGCGAATTGCGCACCGCTATCTGGACCTGACTAACGTTAATTTGAATATCGGTTTGGACGTTTTTAGTCCCGGCTTTTGTTATCAATAAAATTACCTATTCTATGAATACTCCGTCAGCACCACTGCCGCATGTGCCGACTCCCGGTGAGCCGGTAAATTTGCCCCTCAGCGCCGGTACGGAAACCGCGACGCTCAATATTGAGGGCATGACCTGCGCTTCCTGTTCCAATTTCGTGGAGCGGGCGTTGAGCCGCACGCCCGGTGTGCAGCGTGCCACCGTGAATCTGGCCAGTGAAAAAGCGACCATCGACTACCTGCCCGCTCAGATAGATCGGGCCGGGCTGCGCGCGGCTGTGGAGCAGGCGGGCTACGCCGTGCACGAGCCCGTGGCGCCAGTGGCAGCCGGTGTGCTAGGCTCCGACGAAGAGCTAGCTCAGCGCAAAGCCGCCGCTTACCGCAAGCTGCTGCGCCGTTTTTGGGTGGCAGTTGCCTTGGCTGCCGTTATCATGCCGCTGTCCATGATTATGCTGTGGCCGGCGCTGATGCAGCGCGTGTCGATGCCGGTGCTCAACTATGTGCAATTGCTGCTCACGCTACCCGTACTCTTGTATAGCGGGCGCGAGTTTTACGTGTCGGCCTGGAACGGGCTGCGCCACCGCACCGCCAGCATGGATACGCTGATTGCCGTGGGTACGGGCGCGGCCTTTTTGTACAGCCTCGCCGCTACGTTGGTGCCGGACTGGTTTATGCGCCAGGGCCTGATGCCGGAGGTGTATTACGATACCACGGCCACCATTATTGCTCTTATTCTGCTGGGTAAAGTGCTGGAAAGCCGGGCCAAGCAGCGCACCTCGGCGGCCATTCGGGCGCTGATGGATTTGCAAGCCAAAACCGCCCGCGTAGTGCGCCATGGCCAGGAAGTAGATATTCCGGTAGAGGAAGTGCGGCTGAACGACATCGTAATCGTGCGGCCCGGCGAGAAAGTGGCCACTGATGGCGTCATTACCGAAGGACGCTCAGCGCTGGACGAGGCCATGCTAACGGGCGAAAGTCTGCCCGTAGAAAAGAAGGTCGGCGACCCTGTATTTGGCGCTACGCTAAATAAAACTGGCTCCTTCCGCTTTCAGGTTACCAAAGTAGGCAAGGAGACGATGCTGGCTCAGATTGTGAAGCTGGTGGAGGAGGCCCAGGGCAGCCGCGCGCCCATACAGCGCCTCGCCGACAAAGTAAGCGCGGTGTTCGTGCCCATCGTGGTCATGATTGCCATTGCGACCTTTGTGGTTTGGTTTCTGGCGGCGCCGGAAGCTACTCGCTTGCCGCTGGCGCTGGTCAATTTTGTGGCCGTGCTTATCATTGCCTGCCCCTGCGCGCTGGGGCTAGCCACGCCCACGGCCATCATGGTAGGTACGGGCAAAGGCGCGGAACACGGCGTGCTTATCCGCAACGCCGAAGCGCTGGAAAAAGCCTATCAGGTAAATACCGTCCTGCTCGACAAAACCGGCACCATCACCCGCGGCGAGCCCGCCGTGACCGACTTTATTCCCCTGAATTTGCCCCCCAGCGCTGATCAGACTTCCGTGCTGGCTATGCTAGCGGCGCTTGAGCGGCAGTCGGAGCATCCATTGGCCGAAGCCGTGGTGCGCTACACTGATGCGCAGGGCGTGGCGTCATTGCCAGCCACAGATTTTCAGGCTCATGAAGGCCGCGGCGCCGGTGCCACGGTAGAAGGTCAGCAAGTGCTTATCGGTAACCGGCGGCTACTGGAGGAACAAGGTGTCTCCGTTTCGGGCGCTACCACACAAGCCGCCGACCAGTTGTTGGAAGAGGCCAAAACAGTGCTTTATGCGGCCGTTGGGGGGCAAATTGTAGCCTTGTTTGGCGTGGCCGATACGGTACGCGAGACGTCGGCGGCCGCTATTCGGGAGCTGCAACGACAGGGTTTGGAAGTGGTTATGATGACCGGCGACAACCAGCAAACCGCCGCCAAAGTAGCGCAACAAGTAGGTATTACGCGCTTCTTCGCTGAAGTATTGCCTCAGGATAAAGCCAGCAAGGTAAAGGCCCTGCAAAACGAGGGACGCACCGTGGCGATGGTCGGCGACGGCATCAACGATGCGCCCGCTCTGGCCCAGGCGGATTTGGGCCTAGCCATGGGCGGCGGCACCGACGTGGCGATGGAAGCAGCCGGCATCACCCTCATGCGTTCTGACCTCAACGGCGTTGTCACGGCCCTTCGCTTGTCGCGCCTCACCATGCGCGCCATTCGCCAAAACCTGTTTTTCGCATTTATCTATAATACTCTTGGAATTCCAATTGCTGCTGGCCTGCTGTATCCCTTCACCGGCTGGCTACTTTCGCCCATGATTGCGGCGGCGGCTATGGCCCTCAGCTCAGTGTCTGTGCTTACCAACTCGCTGCGCTTGCGCGCCGCTAAGGTGTAGCTGGCGAGCTTTTTCAATCAGGATGTCATGCAGAGCGGAGTGAAGCATCTCGCGTGTTTAGCAGGATTAGTAACCCTGCGTCAGCACGCGAGATGCTTCGCTCCGCTCTGCATGACATCCTGAAGTATTCATCACAACTTGAAAATCATGGACACAACTGAAATCATCGTTTTACTTGGTGGCGTGGCCTCTCTTGGCTTTGTGGGGTGGTTTTTCTTTATGGCCCCGCACCAGGTAGCCACGGCCGTATCGTCGAGCAGCGGCGTGCAGCAGGTCGATATTGTGGTGAAAGGCGGCTATTCGCCCGATGTGATTGAGGTAGAAAAGGATAAGCCCGTGCAGCTCAACTTCTACCGCGACGAAGACAACAGCTGCTCCGAGGAACTGCTGCTGCCCGACTTTCAGATCCGCCGAGAGTTGGCACCCTTCCAGACGACGGCTGTGGAACTGCTGCCCCGGCAGGCGGGTACTTTTGAGTTTACCTGCGGCATGCATATGCTGCGTGGCCAACTCGTTGTTAAATAAACGCTTACAGGTTTAGGCTGTTCGGCTGCGGCCGGCGGTATTTTATATTCGACCTTATTTGCGAAGCTGGGGGCTTTTTTTCGACCTTGGGGGGCATAATTAAGTAACTACGCCGGAGCTATCCATCGTATGCTACTGTTACAAAGCCATGACCGAAACCGACCCCTTCCGCCGCCCCGATCTGCTGCGCCTGCCCTACGATGATTACCGCGCCCTGCCCGCCATTGCTAATTCCGACCTCTCACGGCTGCGCGATGCCCTGAACGGCCGCTACCAGAAGCCGGCTTCCATGTCGGGCGCTTTGGGCTTGGGAACGGCATTTCACACGGCCCTGCTGGAGCCAACGCTGTACGAGCCCGGCCTGCCCGGCATCAACGATACGCTGGTGTGGTGGATGGTGGAAGGCGTGCAGCTCAACCCTGAGATAAAGCAACTGCTGGCCACCGGCGTACCCGAGCCCAGCTGCATTTTCACCGAGCCCACCACCACCACCGTCTGTAAGCTCCGCGCCGACCTGGTAGTGCCCGAAACCGACCGTGGCTACACCATCATCGACTTCAAAACCACCAACGCCCGCGACTACGACCACTTCCTGTGGCAGTGCTCCGGCTACGACTACGACCGCCAGGCCGCCTTTTACCTCGATGCTCTCCACGCCGATCGGTTTTTGCTGGTAGGCGTGCAAAAAGTGGAGCCTTTCAAACTCTTCACGGTAGAAGTGTCGCGGACAATGCTGGGGGAAGGCCGGGCCAAATATCTGCGCCTGCTGCACCTGCTGCAACCCAAAGCTGAAGTACCCGCTCATTTGTCGGAAGCAGTGCGTGATATTACCGAAGGCTTGAACGGGGTGTAGGGTACTAGAAATACTGCTACGTCAGATAGGACAATTTTTATAAGGCTGTCATGCAGAGCGGCGCGAAGCATCTCGCGTGCTGACGCAGGGTTACTAATCCTGATGAACACGCGAGATGCTTCGCGCCGCTCTGCATGACAGGATGAATGCTATGAGCGCATATCGTATTGCGCTTAATGACGAACATCAGGTTTTACTGCGGCTGAAAACGTGCTTCAGCTTCTGAAGCCACTGCGGCTCTTGCATTTCGTCTTCCAGCAGAAACGCGTAGGGGTGCAGGGCGGGCACATGAGAGCAGATAATGCGAATGATGGCAAAAAGCGGCTCGAACAGAATCATGCCGGGCACGCCCCAAATCAGCTCGCCCAACACGATGGCAACAATGGTGAAGATGGGACTCAGATTCAAATTGGCCCCCATCACCAGCGGCTCGATAATATTATTGTCGATGACCTGAGCGGCCACCATAATCCCGACCGTCGGCAGCACCTGGCCCGATGAGCCACCTATCAAGGCCATAATCAGTGGAAAAAGCCCCCCAACGAAGGCGCCCACATACGGAACGATAGTAGGGAAGGCGGCAATAAGACCCAGCAGTACAGCATTTTGAAGGCCGATGATGGAAAAGCCGATGCCGTAAAACACAGCCAGAAAAACAATGGAAATCAGGCGACCCACTAGGTACTGACCCGATACCTGCCTGATCTGGTGCAGCATTCGGGCGTACTCGGAGCGATTTTCGGCCGGAGCCAGCCGCAGCAAAAACTCCCGAAACTTGCCGCGCTGCCACAACAGAAAAAACAGATACAACAGTACCAGCACAAAGCCCCCTAACAACCCGAAAATGCCTTTCAGGGAAGTAGTGAGGTAGCGGTTGGCCGACTGCGCAATCTTGCTGATCTGCTCCTGCACAAACTCGATCTGGACTTTCGGCGTCACGCCAAACTCCCGCTGAATCAGCTGTTGGCCTTGGTTGAGAAGCTGCTGGAGCTTGGCCTGAATCTGGGGAAGCTGCTCGGATATGTTGGCGGCCTGCTCACCAATGGCCCAGCCCATGGCAGCCAGCACCAGCAACAACAGCACAAGGCACAGGAAAGAAGCAAATCCGCGCCCCAGCCCCCAGCTTTCCAGCCACCGACTGACGGGCGACAGCAGCATGGCCAGCACAATGGAAAACGCCACCGGAATCAGAAACAGCCGGCCGTAATAAAGCAGGGCCAAAGCCAGCAGGGCGAGCAGCAGCAAACCATTGACACGGGCCAGAGAAATGCTTCGCATGTACTATAAGTTAGTGGCAGGTAGAGCGCACCCGCTGGGAAAGACTCGCCTTCAATACGTTGCCCGGCTGGCAGCGTTTATCGGTGTCAGCTGGTTGATTTTGCCCCCAAGAGCGTCTGTACCTACTAGCCCGTTTGAACCGTGATATTCTGCACCGAAAAACCCGCCTCCAGCAAGGCTTCGCGGATATCATCCTGCCCGGGCGAATCGGGGTGGGTGACGGCTACTTCTACTTCGCCGGGCTCTATCCGGTCTACGAGGAGCTTTAGCTCGGTGAGCAGCTGGCGCACCTGCCCGATGCTGTCAGTATCCTGCATTGCATCAATTTGGACGACGTAACGGACCAGCTGGTTCGGGTTGACGTTGGGGGGAGGAATAGCCATGAGACTGGACAGAATAGGGAAGACAAACCAGTACGCTTACTGCATCAGCCGGGGATGTGTTATGTTGAGCTTGGCATGAAGCTGACGCTCAGACATCGTACGTAATAGCGGCTATTTCAACTACTTCTTCTTTCGGCCCGAGGTGCAGCGCCACGTGCTGGCCCAGCTTTGCTCCCTGCACAGCCCGCGCAATGGGTGCTACAAAGGCGATTTTGCCTTCCGCAATGGAGGCTTCATCAACGCCCACCAGCATAAACTTTCGCTTCATTCCAGGCTTGCCGCCACTCACGGTGCGCAGCGTGACGGTTGCGCCAAAACGCACCTCATCGGCGGGCTGCTGGCGTGGGTCTATCACTTTGGCGCTGGCAATGCGTGCGCTGAGGTCGCTGAGGCGGCCGTTGAACAGGCTAAGCAAGCGGGTGCGGTCGGCGTCGTTGTCGCGGTTAGATTCGGCTTGGGCGCGTTCCGCTTCCAGGGCCGTCAGCTCGGCGCGGAGCAGCTCCAGGCCGTGGGGCGTCACGTAGTTGGGCGTGTCGGGTGGCAGGGCCGCCCGGGGCGGAATAATTGGCGGCTGCTGGGCGTCGTCTTCCTTGGTAAATGCTCGGCTCATGTTGCTTGATAACGCAGGGCCAGGAAGGGGGTTGCAACGCGTATTCTGGGGGGCAAATACTGGGGTTCGCAGCTCGGCTCGGTGTTGGCTGGGTTGGCGGAAAGTTGCTCAAGCAGCTGGGCCAGCAGACGCCCACAGGTTAAAGTGAGTCTGCCTTTTTCGCGGGCGGCACAGAATGGTATTCTGTAGGAAAACCCGATTGAAAAAAGCCCCCCAGTCGATGAAACTGGTGAAGGGGCATTTATTTACTGAAGATCGGTCGGAGCGATGCACAGGCTCATACAAAGAAGCTCAGCCGCATCCTGCAATCATTCTGACTGTAAATCACGATCATATAATTATTTTAATGTGGAGCCGTGGTACTTGGTGAATTTGCTAGCAACTTTGATCCTGTATTTTTTATATAAAACATTTCATGTATTTAGTTAAACGAGCTACTATTTGGTTAGTAGGGTTTTTAGCGCCCGGTATGGCAGTGGCGCAAACTTCAGTTTTTCAACCCGGGTACGTAATTCGTGCAGAAGCCCCCGCTGATACCATCCGCGGCTATGTTGATACGTTCTTTGCCGTTGAAAAGAAGGGTGTGATCATGTTCCGCACCACGCAGGACGCGGCTACAGCGCAAACGTTCACAGCCGCCCAGTTGACAGCTGCCGGTACTGGCACTCAGGAAGTGTACGTGACGCGACAAATTCCCATTGGCGACAGTCTGCAACCTCGGTTTTTGCGGGTAGTAGTGCGCGGAGAAGCCTCTTTATTTATAACTGAATCGGGTGAGCAACGAGCACGCTTTTTTATAGAGCGTCAAGGTGGACAAGCTATGCCCTTACGCCGGGGCCAACAACTTCAGGTGCTAAACAGTGTGTTAGCAGGATGTCTCGCTTTAGATTTTGCTGATACCCCGGCCAATAATAGGGCTTACAGATACCAACTTGACGATTTTAAGCAGGCAGTACAAAAGTATAATGCATGTAAACCTGCCCAGCAGCGTGAACAACTATTTAGTGGTCCGCCTAAGCCTGGCAACCAAGTAGGCATGCGACTGGGAGTACAAAATAGCCAGCTTTATTATCCCGATGAGCCGATTTTTTACAATCAAAAACCTACTTCCGGATTATCTCCAGCACTTGGGGTTTTTGTAAAATTTAACTTGGGGCATCGTGTAGCAATAGTGCCTGAACTACTATACGGTAGGAGCAATAACTCTTTTAGTGTGGTAAAACGGGTTGGAGCTACCAGTTTTTATTACACCAATACAATGGAAACACAGGCTTCATATGTGCGGTTGCCACTCACGCTGCGCTATACCTTTAGCCGCCCAGGTCGTCTGCTACGGCCTTACATAGAAGTCGGTGGCGCAGGCGGCCTAGTATTTGGTGCTCAGTCTCTGTTTATACTAGTTAATTCTGAACTGGCAGGTGGTACCTTAGGACGAACGCAGAAATATTCTGTTGGCCGAAATTTATTAGGCTATCACGGAGGTGCTGGTGTGGATTTTTACTCTCCCATAGGTATTTGGGGATGTCAGTCCGTATGGAGAAACTATTTCTTAAGCACTCCTACAAAACGGAAGATTTCAGTGTTGACAATCGTTTCAATATCGACAATCAGCTCCTAACATTTACTTATTCATGGTTTTAAGTATCTGCCACCATACTTTTTTATAATAATCTTTGAATGCTAGTTACGTTGCCAGGCATAAAAGCCAACCGCCACGCCTGCTGCAAGCGCCGCGCCCAGCCATGCTCTACTACCTGTTGAATTCGAGTAGCCACGGTGGCCGCCCGTAATTTCGGTGCCGTGGGGGGCGGGCTGGGGGCAAATATGCTGCCTTCGCTTACCGGCGCCGGGTCGGCATTGCGCTGGGCAAGCTTAAAAAAGCGCAACATAGACCACTGCGTCACATTCGGCGCCACCGCCCGCAACACCCGCATTACCCTACCCGACCAGCCCACCATCACGCTGGGGCGGGGCCGCTGAGCCAGGGCCACCAACGTATCAGCGACCTGCTGGGGGGCAAATATGGGCGGCGCGGGCTTTACCACCTTGCCTGAGTAATTGGCGCCGTGCTGAAAGCCGGGCGCATCCACAAAAGCCGGATATACGCTGCAAACGTGGATATCGGGCGAGTCGAGCAGCTCGGTGCGGAGCGCTTCGGCCATGCCGCGCAGCCCAAACTTACTGGTGCTGTAGGCCACCGAGTACGGCATCGGCACCCAGCCGCCCAGGGAGTTCATAAAGATCAGAATGCCATGCTGCTGACGCTTAAAGTACGGCAGCACGGCATATGCCCCGTACAGGTTTCCCAGGATGTTAACCCGCAACACCTGCTCGTGCGCTGCCAGCGGGGTTTTGTCGAATTCGCCGACCGCACCCGTGCCCACGTTATTTATCCAGACGTCAATTTGCCCCCCAAAAGCGGCTGCGGCTTCCGCGAGCTGCGCTACGGCCTGGGCATCGGTTACGTCGGTGGGTACGGGGAGGGCGGCGGCTCCTAGGCGTTGGCACTCGGCGGCTACTTCCGTGAGCACCTCAGCGCGCCGTGCCGCCAGCACGAGGCGGGCGCCGTGCCGGGCAAACGTGAGGGCCGCAGCCCGGCCAATACCGCTGGAGGCGCCCGTGATAACCACCGTGGCGCCGCGTAGACTACGCTTTTTCATAGCTGGAAGGAATAGGAGGGAAGCAGCCTGAAGTTTAACGGTCCTCAGTAGCCGGAGTTATAGCTCAGCTGGGTGCAAAAAAGATTACTTGCGCTTGCCTAAAGCATACTGAATGCCCCCCAGAACATGCCGCAGAAACAACGGCTCCTGGTAGCTCTCATTGGTGTGGCCGCCCGCCGTATAAAAAGCCCGGCCGCCGTCGAATTCATGGTACCAGGCAATGGGATGCGTGGTGCCGTTGGTGCCGCCGGTATAGCTGCTTTCATCCAGCGTAGCCAGCACCGTAATGGTCGGCTGAATATCCTTGAAGTTGTACCACTCATCGGTGCGCGGCCAGGCATCAGGCAGGAAGGAAGTGGAGCTATGGGCCTTGTTTGTCACCCGAATGACGGCCGGCTGAATGGCCGGATGACTGCTAAAATAAGCCCCCACCAGCCGGTTGTACCACGGCCAGTCATACTCGGTGTCGGTGGCGGCGTGAATGCCTACAAAGCCTTTTCCGGAGCGGATATATTGCTCAAAAGCTGCTTGTTGCGCGTCGTTGAGCACGTCCTGGGTAGTGCTCAGAAACACCACGGCATCGTACTGCTTTAAATTATCAGCGGTGAAGGCGCCGGCATTTGCTGTGGTATCGACTTTTATTCCGTTCTCCTGCCCCAACTTCTGAATGGCAGCCCGGCCAACAGGAATAGATTCGTGCTTAAAGCCGGCTGTTTTATAAAAAACCAGAATGGTGGGTGCAGCCTCTACGGGTGGCGTTGGGTTGCTGGTCGAGGAACAGCCAAACGCGCCCGCCAGCGCGAGAATCGGCAAAAGCAGTAGTCGGATCATGGATATGAGATTGGGTACTTTGCTGTCTAGCTAGGAAGAACTTGTAAGGCTGAACGCGCCCGCTTGCTAAAAAGATACAACGCACAACCGCCTAAGCGTTTAGGCTCTTCGCTGCACTGTCCGACGCGGCTTGTGCGCTGTGTTTTTGGGGCCGGGTGCGCAGAGCGTGCGTCTGGGTGCAACCAAATCGCGTCAGTAGCTTTCTCGTTACCTTCGCTTCTTCTGTTTGTTTTCTTATTCCACCCCTCGCATGCCTTCATTCTTTCGTGCCGCCGCCCTGGCAACCTTGCTGGCCGCAGCTCCGGCCGCCCTTCAGGCTCAATCCGTCAAGGAACTCACCTATACCGTCACGATGGACCCGGCGGCCAACAGCAACGAGTTTCAGGTGAAACTTCAATTGCCCAAGCTCAAGAGGTCGCAGGATATCTACCAGTTTGCGGCCACCGCGCCCGGCACGTATCAGGTCATGGATATGGGCCGCTTCGTAAGCAAGTTCGAAGCGTTTGATGCCAAGGGCAAACCATTGGGGGCCAAAAAGTTGTCTGTCAATCAGTGGCAGCTCGATAACCCCAAGAAAACCCGCGAAATCCGCTACACCATTGCCGAAACCTGGGATACGAAGGTGGAAGAACACCCGATTTACCTCATGTGCGGCTCGTCGCTGGAAACTGACCACGCCCTGCTCAATGGGCAGACCATTCTGGGCTACCCCGAGGATATGCAAGGCAAGCCCCTGCGCCTCAAGCTGGAGCACCCCAAGGAGTGGAAAGTAGGAACAGTGCTCGTGCCTGATGCCCAAGGCTACTACCGCCTCGATGACTACGACCACGCCGTCGATTCGCCTATTTTGCTGGGTCGCCTCACCGAAGCCAGCACCAAGCTCGGCGACGCCGACGTGGCTCTGTACTGCTACTCCGCCACCGACCAGGTGCAGGCCGAGCCGCTGCTGGGCTACATGCAGAAAATGCTGAATGCCGCTCAAAGCTTTCTGGGGGGCAATTTGCCTGTGAAGCGCTACGCTTTCCTGTATCATTTCGCCGATAAGTCGGCTGGGGCCTGGGAGCATTCTTACAGCTCAGAATATGTACTGCGCGAAACGCCGCTCACGCCCGAAACCGCCCAGGGCGTAGTCGATATTGCTGCTCACGAGTTCTTCCATATCGTGACGCCGCTGAATATTCACTCCGAAATCATCGAGCAGTTCAACTTCGTAAACCCCACCGGCTCGGAGCATTTGTGGCTGTATGAGGGCGTAACGGAGTGGGCCTCCCATACCATGCAGCTGCGCGGCGGCCTTGTTTCGCTCGATGATTACTTGGAAACCCTGCACGACAAAGTCGTTTACAACCAAACCCGCGCCGACACCACCTATAGCCTCAGCAAATTGGGTTTGAACTCGTTCGGTGATGAAGGGCAGAAGCAGTACGGCAACATTTACCAGCGCGGCGCCCTCACCGCCACCTTGCTCGACTTGCGCCTCTTGGAGCTGAGCGGCGGCAAGCGTGGCCTGCGCGAAGTGCTGCTGGAGTTGGCCAAAAAATACGGCCCCAACAAGCCCATCAGCGAGAAGAGCTTCTTCCAGGATTTCACCCAGCTTACCTATCCCGAAATCGGCGACTTCTTCGCCCGCTACATCCAGAAAGCCGAGCCCTTGCCCTTGCAGGAGTACTTCGCCAAAGTGGGCATTCGCTACGACCGTGCCCTACGTACCGGTCGTCAGATCGCTACCATCGGCCAGGCCTCTTACCAGGTGCGCGGCGATGAAGTGTACGTAACCGAACCGAGCGAGCCACAAAAAGCCGCCGGCATTCGAGCAGGCGACCAGATAGCAGGTGTTGACGGCACCTTCGTAGATCGGCGCAACTTCGCTTCCGTGTTTGGTAAGCTGCGGGAGCGCACGCCCAATACCGAATTGCCCCTTACCATCCGTCGGGATGGCAAAGAGCAGGTCGTACGCGTGCGCCTTGCCACCACAGATGAAGTGAAGAGCTACGCTTTCGTGCCTAATCCTGCCGCAACGCCGGCGCAACTGGCTTTGCGTGAGGCCTGGATGAAGAATTTATAGGGGTCAACGAGTGGCCTCACCCCCGGCCCCCTCTCCCAAAAAGAGGGGAGCCAGCCGCTTGGCCTACACCACACCTTCCGCTCCCGCTCCAGGTACGGCTACCTGTTTTAGTAGGTTAAGTTCAGTATAAAAAAGGCCCCCAGATACACGTCTGGGGGGCTTTTTTACATTTTAGAAACGATAAATCGGTTGCAGTTGCGAAGGTGCCAGCCGACGTAGCCGCGTAGAACGAGTCGGCTGGCTCTCCCTCTCCCAAAAAGAGGGGAGCCAGCCGACTCGTTGAACCCTTACTTCTTCGGTTTCCGACCGAACTTGATAGCTATGTTATTTCGTTAGGGAGCATTCATCAAAAGTCAAAGCAGTACAGCTTTCAAGCTGAGTACCGGCCGTAAGCCGTGGCTCAACAGGAACCTAAGCGCCCGGTGTGCGTTGCCATAAATGATAATTCCTTCCACCGTCCTATAATCATGTCTATATCCACCCAATCATTAGAGCAGGCACCATTCCAAAACTCTTTTGTAGAAGAGTTGAAAGGGGAGGCTTCTCGCAATAAAAACCCGCGCCAGGTGCCGGGCTATCATTATTCACGCATTGAGCCGACGCCCGTACGCGACCCGCACCTGCTAGCCTGGTCCGATGACCTGGGGGGCTTTTTGGGCCTTGCCCGGCCTGAGGAGCGCGGTCCTGCCGTTAATGCCCTGGCCGGTAACCTCGTCACTGAAAGCATGAAGCCATTTGCGGCCCGTTATGGTGGGCACCAGTTTGGCCATTGGGCGGGGCAGCTTGGCGATGGGCGTGCCATTTCATTGGGCGAACTAACGGCTGTCGACGGTTCTACCTGGGAAATTCAGCTGAAAGGCGCTGGCCCCACGCCGTACTCCCGCCGGGCTGATGGCCGCGCGGTGCTGCGCTCCTCACTGCGGGAGTTCTTGTGCAGCGAAGCCATGTATTACCTCGGCGTACCAACTACGCGGGCGCTAAGCCTGGTAGGAACCGGCGACAAGGTGGTGCGGGATATGTTTTATAACGGCAACGCGCAGGAAGAGCCGGGCGCCGTGGTGGCGCGGGTCGCACCTACGTTTATCCGCTTCGGTAACTTTCAGATGATGGCCGTAGCCGGCGAGAAGGACAACCTGCGCGCTTTGGCCGACTACGTGATTAAGCACCACTACCCCGAGCTGGGCGAACCGTCGCCGGAGGTGTACATGCGCTGGTTTGAGGAAGTGTGTCGGCGCACGGCCGTGATGATAGCGCACTGGATGTCAGTGGGCTTTGTGCACGGCGTGATGAACACCGATAACATGTCCATCCTCGGCCTCACCATCGATTACGGCCCCTACGGCTGGCTGGAGCCTTACGAGCTGGATTGGACGCCCAACACCACTGACTTCAGCAGCCGGCGCTACGCCTTCGGGCAGCAGCCCCAGGTGGCACTCTGGAATCTGTATCAATTGGCCAGAGCCATTGCGCCGCTGGTTCATGAGCCAGAAGCCCTACGCGGAAGCCTCGATCAGTACACGAAGACGTTGGCCGAAACCCAGCATGCCATGATGCTACGCAAGCTCGGTCTCACTGAATTAAATCAGGAGGAAGACCGCGCCTTAATTGAAGGTCTGCATGAAGCAATGGCCGAGTCGCAAGTGGACATGACCATATTCTTCCGCCGCCTTTCGCATGCTGCTCCCGCTTTGATAGCAAGCTCGGAAAACCAAAATGCTCTGTTCCAGGAGATAGTGCAAGCTGCTTCGTACGGCACGTCGCCCGAAGGAGAGCAGATGTTGCACCAGTGGCTGCAGCGCTACACCGACCGGCTACATCAGGAATCTGCTGACCCAGAGGCTATTCGCGAAAGCATGCTCAGCGCCAACCCCAAGTACGTGCTGCGCAACTACCTCGCTCAGCAGGCCATCGAAGCTGCCGAAACTGGTGATTTGTCGGTGCTGAATCGACTGATGGAAGTTCTCAAAACTCCTTTTGCCGAGCAGCCCGAGCACGACGAGCTAGCCACCAAGCGCCCCGACTGGGCGCGGACCAAAGCCGGCTGCGCTACGTTATCGTGCAGTTCCTAAAGAGTTGCTTATCCGTATTGTTAGAACGCGGTAGAGACGCAACATTTTGCGTCTCCTCGTTGAACCTTAACTGGCTGTAACCCTCGCATCTGTTATCCTGACGCAGGAAGGACGTTATCACCTCAGCACAGGTTGTTATGATAGTCGTTCAACTGCTATAAGGTCCTTTCTTCGTCAGGATGACAGATGATTAATGTTCAACGACGAGACGCAGAATGTTGCGTCTGTACCGCGTTCTATTCAAGCAATACTCAACATGCCGAAGGCTACCTTTGGACGACTGGCCAGTACTTATTGAGAGGCTTATTGCATATTGAGACTAGACGAACCTTATCTGCTTTCGGCGGCCGGGCCGCACCCGCACAAGTATGTACTCCCGGCCATAACGGTGGCCAAGCTGACAAGTACAATTGTCGGGCTGCATTGCGTGGGGCTGCCGCCCGCTGACAGCCGCACGCTGGCTGCTATTCAGCCCGAAACCCTGGCGCTGGATAACGGCACATTTACCAGCTTATCGCACGCGGCCAGCGAGTTGCGATTTCCAACGGTAGTTGTGCAGCAAAACGGCCCGGACTTAGTGGCATCCTGTGCTTGTGCCATTCCAAAAACCAGTCTATGCGAGCATCAGGCACTGGTGCTGCTGAGCATTTTGCAGCGCAAGGAACTACGCCTATTCTTCGACAAGCCCGCCCGTCACGCCTACATGCGCACCCTGGCTCGCGACTATGGTCTAGAACAGGCGGAAGACCTCGATGAGCATTTTGAGCTAACCTATACCCGCCCTTCATTGGTAAGCGCCGTGCCGCGCCGCCCTGACTTATACGCGGTTACGGCCACTACCAAGCAGGAGCTGATAACGCAGTTGCTGCCCACTAAACGAAGGCCGGCCGCTGATTTGCCCCCAGCCAACAGTTGCTGGTGTTGAGCAGGCACCGCTACTATGGGCACCTGACTATCTACCTAGCGGAAGCGGCTATGACGGCTACGGGCAAGGTCAAAAATCCGGTGAATATCATCAACCCGCTGGATGGCATCTGGCAGCTCCAGCAGCCCGATGAAGTCAAGTTTTACACGGCCATTTCCCACTTTCAGCGCAACTACGAAGATACCCGCACGAGTGCTGCCATAAGTGCCTTGCGGGCCGTGGTGCAGAACCCCACTGGCCTGCCGGTGTACGCGCACAACACCAGTGTTTCCGACAATATAACGGCCCAATCTGTTACGTCAGTAAAGCTCCGGCACACCAAGCTAGACCTGCGGATACTGGTGGAGCAGCAGGGCGACTATTACCAGGTAAGCGGCAAGCTCTGGCTTCACGATCAGCCTTTTGACTTGAAAGGCTTAACCATTCAGTACGAGTATTTTGTGGCCGTGCACGGTGCGCTGTACTTGCTCGACGACCTCGATGTGTGGCGGGTGGTTGAGTTTTTTCAAAAGCGCAACAACACCCTGCTCATTCACCAATCGAAGTTCAGCGAGTTTCAGCGCGATGTGCTGGCCAACCTGGAAAACCGTCTGCACATCACCTACGGCTATATGCGGCCCGCTACGCCTAAGCAGTTGGTAGAGAGTGGCTTTAATGAAGCACCGGAGTTGCTGCTTTACCTGTCAGACGCTGGCGGGCACGTGGAGCTGCTGCCGGTGATGCGCTACGGTCCTACGGAGGTGTCTATTTTGTCGCGGCGGCAGCTGTATGCTACCGATGAGCTGGGGCGGGCCTTCTTGCTGGCGCGGGATGCGGCAGCTGAAAACAATTTTCTGGCGGCTCTGCTGCGCCATTATCCCGATTTTCAGGAGCAGGTCAATCAAGAGAGTTTGTACGTGCCGAAAAGCCAGTTTTTGCAGGAAGAATGGTTTCTGGACGCTTTCGAGGACTGGCGCAACTTAGGCATCACTATTCTGGGCTTTAATCAGCTCAAAGGCAATACATACAACCCCAATAAAGCCCACGTGACCGTGCGCGTAACGGGCGAGAATAACTGGTTTGATACCGTGCTACGGGTGCGCTTTGGCAAGCAGGAGGCATCTATGCGAAATCTGCACAGGGCCATTCGCAACAAGAGCCGCTACGTGCAGCTCGACGATGGCACCCGCGGTATTTTGCCCCAGGAATGGGTCGAGAAGTTTGCCGCCTATTTTGCAGCAGGCGAGGTGGTTGAGGACAAGATTCGGACGCCCAGCATCAGCTTCGCTACTCTCGAAGAACTGTATGAGCCGGAAGCGCTGCTGCCCAACGCTCAAAACCAATTATCGCGCTACAAAGCCGCTGTGGCCGATTTTGCTGGTATCAAGCCCGTAAATTTGCCCCCCGACTTGCGCGCTACCCTGCGCGACTACCAGCACCAGGGCCTTAACTGGCTGAACTTCCTCGATACCTTCAACTTCGGCGGCTGCCTGGCCGATGATATGGGTTTGGGCAAAACCCTGCAAGTGTTGGCTTTTATCCTGCTTCAGCGGGAAAAAAGCCCCCCAGGCGCTAACCTGGTCGTGGTGCCGACTTCGCTCGTGTTCAACTGGCTGGCGGAGGTAGAAAAGTTTGCCCCTACGCTGCGCGTACACGTTCTGCACGGCGCCGACCGTGGCCTGCACACCCGTGCTTTCGACAAGTCCGACGTCGTGCTGACCACCTACAATACCGTGGTGTCGGATATTCGGTGGCTGAAGGAGTATCGCTTCAACTACGTGTTTCTGGATGAAGCGCAGGCCATCAAAAACCCTGATTCTCAGCGCTACCGGGCTGCTTGTTTGCTCCAGGCCCGCAACCGTGTGGTGCTCACCGGTACGCCCGTTGAGAACAACACCTACGACCTTTACGGGCAGCTTTCCTTCGCTTGCCCCGGTTTGCTGGGTAGTCGGCAGCACTTTCAGGACTTGTATGCCGCGCCCATCGACAAGTTCAAGGACGCGAAACGGGCGCGGGCGCTCCAGCGCAAAATCAACCCCTTCGTGCTGCGCCGCACCAAGGCCCAGGTAGCCGCCGAGCTGCCCGATAAAACCGAAATGGTGCTCTACTGCGAGATGGGCGCCGAGCAGCGCCGCGTGTATGAGGCCTGCAAGCAGGAGTATCGGGCGAAGCTGATGGGGCTGCACGAAGAAACACCCGGCAAAAGCAGCCTCCATATTCTGCAGGGCCTCACCAAGCTGCGCCAGATCTGTAATGCGCCCGCGCTGCTGCGCGAACAGGAATATTACGGCTCGGCGTCGGCCAAGCTGGAAGCGTTGCTGGAGGAAATCAGCACAAAAGCCCCCCAGCACAAAATCCTGATCTTCTCGCAGTTTGTGGGTATGCTCAACCTGATCCGGCGAGAGCTTGACCAGAGTGATATCAGCTACCAATACCTCACCGGCCAAACCCGCAACCGCGAAGCAGCTGTCACTGCCTTTCAGGAAGACGAAACCGTGCGCGTGTTTCTTATCAGCCTGAAAGCCGGCGGCACGGGCCTCAACCTCACCGAAGCCGACTACGTTTACCTCGTGGACCCGTGGTGGAACCCCGCCGTAGAAAACCAAGCCATAGACCGCAGTCACCGCATCGGCCAAACCAAAAAAGTGGTAGCCGTCCGCCTCATCTGCCCCGATACGATTGAGGAGAAAATCATGAAGCTCCAGGAAGCCAAGCGCGAGCTGGCCTACGAGCTTATCAAAACCGACACGGCGCTGGTGAAGGCTCTGACAAAGCAGGAGCTGCTGGCGCTGTTTAGCTGAGGTTATTCGCTAACTTCCAGACCGTCATGCAGAGCGGCAGCGAAGCATCTCACGTGCTGATGTTGCAATGGTAATCCAAAGACTGCACGCGAGATGCTTCGCTGCCGCTCTGCATGACGGTCTAGGAGAGTAGACCCCTTGCTCTCATGCTTCTTGTGAATAGTTTTACTTCCCCTTCACATAAAACGGAATATTGGCCGTCGCCACATTATCGTGCCCGTCGTAGGCATACACGAATAGGCGGTAGGCGCCTTCCTTAACAGGAGCGGTGAGCTTGGTTTGGGCTTTCGCGCCAGCCGGAATCAGGTTGGGAATGGCAACGGGGCGGCTTTCCCGGTCGCCGCCGGATTTGAGGTCGGTGCTTTCTGGGAGCAGCTCGTAGCGGAAGGTGAGGGGGTCTTTGTTGGGGTCGGTGACGGTGGCCACGACGGGGTAGCTCTGGCCGGCTTGCAGGTAGATGTTGTCGGTTGACTTCTTGCCATCCAGCAAAAAGCCCCCCAGGTGCGGCGCCCGGTTCTGGGGCCACTTGCCGCTCCACAGATACTGCATCACATCCACCACTTCCGACTCCTTGCCGTCCTCCGTGAAGATGCCGTACCAGGTGGGCGTGCGCTCCTGCTTTTGGCCCCACAAAAACACGTAGGTGCCCAGGCACTGCGTTTTGTCTTTGGCAATAGAGGCTTGGTAGCGACTTTGGTACACGGCAGCTTTCTGGCTGCTGGTTTCTTCCACCGAGGCTTTCCAGGGCGTGACGGGGCTTTCCCAATGGCCGGTGGGGCCCCACTCGGCTACCACGTAGGGGCCGGTCCAGCCGGTGGTGCGCACCTGCTGCGGAATGGCGGCCAGCCCGGCGTAGGTGTTGATGCTTAGAATATCCACGGCCGGGCACTTGGCCTTGATGTAGTCGACTTCCTTCTGATTGAGGCCGGCCAGCACGGTGCTGGTGGGGTGGTTGGGGTCAGCTTCATGAATCATCTGGGCAATCTGCTGCACGGCATCCCAGACTTTCGGGTTGGTGTACTCTAGGTTCAGCTCATTACCGATGCCCCAGAACAGCACGGCCGGGTTGTCCTTGTACTTCACCACCTCGGCGCGCAGCTTCTGCAGCTGCTCGGCCACGGCCTGAGGATTGTTGTAGTCGAAGCCGTGCCGCTCGCGGGCCACATCGAGCCCCAGCATCACGGTGAGGCCGTTTTTGTTGGCTTCGGCCAGCACCTTATCCGCGTCATTGGTGCTCCAGGTGCGAATAGAATTGCCGCCGTAGGCTTTGATGCGCTCCGGAAATTGCCCCCCACCAGCTCCATTTATGAAGTAAGGCTTCCCTCCCCGCAGCAGCTCGTAGCGCCCGTTGGCTTGTTTTACCTCAACCTTTACGGGGCCGGTTTGAGCGAAGGTCGTGGTGAAGGTGAGGAGAAAAAGGCAGGAGAGAAGCTTCATAGGGTCTGGGGGGCTTTTTGGTGGATTAAAGCTAGCTAGATCTGGGCGCTATACAGCCTGTGGCTCCTAGCTTCTACAGCGGCTCATCATTGCTGGTGTTGCTGGCGCCGGGGTCCGTGTCGCCGCCCAGGTCGGACTGCGTACCGGCCGCCGTGGGGTCGGTCGGTATGTCCGTCGCGGCTTCGCTTTCTGTGCTGGGCGTGGTGTCTTCTGCGTCAGCGGTTGCGGGTGGCGCGGCCGTGGGGGCGCTGTCGGGGCGGGGCTGGTTGGTAAGGGTAGGAGCGTCGGCGCTCTGGGTATCGGCGGTGCCTTTCGTGGGCAGATTATTATCCGCCGGATTGGGCTGCCTGGGGGGCGTTTTGGGGTCCATAACAGTTGGTTATATAAGTTGCAAAGGCCGCTAGTAAAGTAATGGCTACCAGGTAGCTATACGGTATAGCTGAACTGTTGGCTGCACTGGATATTTGTCAATGTGTGGCATAGCTGTGTATACATCGGGAGATTCTGCCGCAGTCACTCGGCGCAACCGAGCGACTGCAAGGTATCGCGCCAGTTGGACCAGTGGGGAAGAGCGCTTATTTCTGCACAGTGTACTGAACCTCCACAGCCACCGGATAATGGTCGGAGGGCGTTTTGCCGCCACCGTAGGTTTCCGTTAGAATGCCGTACCGGGTGGCCTTGAAAGCGGGACTCAGAAAAATATGGTCAATGCGGGCGTCGGTTTTGCTCTGCGAGTTGAAGTCGTTGAACGTGCCGCTGGGCGCGTACACCACTTGTGCCAGCTGATAGGCATCGCGCAGGTTGCTGGCCGTATTAAGAATAGTATAGCTCTCGTTGCGCTGGTCGATGTTGAAGTCGCCTGTCAGGATGGTTGGCGTCGGGCCGGCCAGCTCTTTCACTTTGCTTAAAATCAGCCTAGCGCTTTCTTTCCGGGCCTCAGTGCCTACATGGTCGAAGTGAGTGTTGAAGAAGTAGAACGTAAAGCCTGTTTTTTTCTCCCGCAGCTGACTCCAGCTGCAAACCCGCGGCAGTGCGGCATCCCAGCCCTTGCTCGGAACGGCGCCCGTGGGTGAAAGCCAGAACGTGCCTTGCTTGAGCAGCTGGTATTTGTCTTTCTTATAAAAGATAGCCGAAAATTCCCCGGCCTGCTTACCGTCGTCGCGGCCCGCGCCGGTGTAGGCGTAGCTCGGCATTTGGCGCGTCATATCCTGGAGCTGGTGATACAGCCCTTCCTGCGTACCAAAGACGTCAAAGTCCTGAAAGCGAATGAGATTGACTAAGTGCGGCATCCGTTGGCGCCAGCCATTTACTGTGTCCTGCGGATTATCGTAGCGGATATTGTAAGTCGCCACCTTCATCATTTGAGCAGCTAGCTCTACCCGGCTACCAAGCACCAGCAGCGCTACTACTAGAATTTTCTTGAACGCAGATAAATACATAGCGAGGAGAAAAAAAGAGTGAACGCCGACTATTGCTCTTGCCACCGACCACCTGCCTGGGGGGCTTTTTTGGTGTGAGGGCCAGCGCGAGTTTAGCGTAGCGTAACCCGTGCTGATTTTGTTGTGAGGCTGCGCCTCACCCGTCCGGACGACTGGCGTTTGCTTGGCTGGTCATGAGTTACGCTGTGCTAAACTTACGCCGCAACTTTTTGAATGCGGTTCCTGGTTTAGATCCTCTTAGCACTAACCTCACAGGTTCTGGCTACGTTATATAGCGTACACCATTTTCCTTGTCAATCATGAGCATATTTGGTTCTGACCGCTCAAGCGGTACACTAGGTGGCCTGCTTTCAGGCCTGTTTGGCGGTGGTAGAAGGGCCGTAAACCCTGCTACTGGTACATATGGTAATGCCGGCCGGTCTGGGGGCGTTGGGCGCAAGCTGGCTACCGGGGCGTTGTTGGCTGCCGGTGCTGCTTACCTCTACAACCGCAATAAGAATAAGGGCACTGGTACGTCCAATACCAACGTGTCCAACTTCAACCCAAATCTGTAGGCGCTCCGCCGGATGTTATGTAAAAGCCCCACTCCTGGCCGGTACTGGCTCAGGGGTGGGGCTTTTTGTTAAGTTTAAGAATTAAAAAAATGAGGTGACAACTAAGTAGAGGCATGCTCAGCTTGGCGAAGCATGACACGAATGCGAAATCCTAATCCTGCGCTAAACAACTGCGCTGTACCAGCTTGCCGCTTGGCGACAGTGGAGGTACAACCTCCACATTATGGTCGGTCACGAGTTTAGCTGCGCTAAACTCGCGCCAGCTTGGGCTTACTATAGTTTTTTATAATAAGTACTTCCGCCTTTATTACTAATTCCTTCTTCAATCCTGATCTTGTTCAACTTAAACTCTTCAACTGGTAGAGATACAGTCATTAATACATTATCATAGGTAGCAGCGGTGAATTGTCCCTCTTCATTTAAAAGAAAATCCTTGAATGTAATCCTGCTTTCATTAAACTTCCATACACCCTTATTTAGATAGATTAGTCTATTAGTATCTCGATTATATATTCGTTTCTCATACGTTCCTCCCTTAAAAATCTTAAGTGTATCATTTGTGTAGCTATTATGATCAAACACATAAGTTCCAGCTATTGAATCCTCACTTATAGATACACAACTCGCGCAACCTGAGATAGTCGATAATGCGCATCCTATCTGTAGGATAATACGCTGTATAGCAAGAGTCATTAAAGTTGACGGAGAAGACAAAGTTTCTTTATAAAATGTGTACTAAAGTACATCTACAGTATGCACTTAAGGCCGCGCCGCCATCAAAAACACTAACTCCCCACCCTTTACAATATTCTGATGCGCCAGAAACGGCCGCTTCAATTTTTGCCCGTTTAGCCGCGCTTCTTTCACATACTTCTTACCGCTTTGGCTTTTGATGCTGATGGTGAAAGTGTTTTCTTTTGCAGTCGGGTGGCTGCAAGGCTATGGGGGGCTTTTTTCTGGAAATACAGCTTAGCAGCGGAGCCTTTCGGCATGTATTTATTGATGGTCGTAGCTGACGACGCGTGTTACTTTCCACTGGCCGTCTTTTAGTCGCCAGACCATCATATTCTTGAAGGTGCCGCAGTCGTCTTTGCCGTTCTCCACGTGGCAGAAGCGGTGCAGGTGAGCATCCACGGCGCCATAGCCCGGAATGGGATACACTTCTAAGCTGCCGGGCACCAACTGCCGATTCAGGCCGGTCGTTTTGTTTTGCTCAAACAGGCTCCGAAAGCCGGCCATCGTTTTTTGAAAATCGGCCAGGCCACCTTTATCGTGGTAAAACTCGAGGTCTTCGGCAAAAAACGTTTGAAGCTGCTCCGCGTCGTGGCGGTTGAAGGCCGCAAACATGGCGCTGTCGAGGCGGGCAATGGTAGCGTACAGCTCCTTCGATTCAGGCAACTGCACGGCGGCGGTGGGTGGTGGTGCTGCTGGTTTGCTGGTAGAGCAGGCCGTGGCCGCAAGGAGCAGCACTGAGCTGAGTATTGCTGCTGCGTTGGTCGGGCGGCACGTTGCAGAGTAAAACCGGCAGAAGCCAGATAGGGAGAAACGAACCTCCATAGGGTAACGGGGGGCTTTTTTACGCCTTTAAATGTTGAAAACCAACTGTTAAACAGGACTTCTTGTGCGGGGTATATCTGCCTCGATTTCAGCCAATCTTCAGAGGCGGGCCCACTACTTTCATCTCGTTGGCAGCGAATATTCTGGCAATCTCCTGAGGCGTGGGTTCCGCTTTCAAAGTCGCCAGTGTCACAAAAAATTCTTCCATTTTTCCAGCGGGTTGAAAGGCCACCAGCATGCGGCCGGTTTGGCTGACTTGAGTCCAGGCATGAGGCACTTGGCGGGGCAGAAAGATGCTTTCACCCGTTTTAAGAGCGTATTTCTCTTCTCCGACGTGGAAATAATATTCCCCGTCCAGCACGTAAAATACCTCATCCTGTTTGAAATGCACATGCAGGGGCGTTCCCCGGCCGGGGGACAGGCTGATCTGTTCAAAAATGGCTAAGCCGCCATTGGTGTCTTTGCCCGAAACTTTAAGGTCCAGAATATTCGCGTTGACGCCCAGCAGCTTCAGGTGGCCGTGGCGGCGACCTTCACCGGCGCGTATCTTAAATCCTTTTCCGGTGGTGACAGCGGGGGCCTGCATTTGCCCCCAGCCACGAAAGGCAGGCCGGCAAGCGATGTCTGAATAAAGTGTCGGCGTTCCATAGCTGGTGATGTTAATGGCGTTGCGGTTTAGTATGCTTCCACATTGCCTTCAGCGCAACTAACTCGGTGAAGTGGTCATGTGGCTAAATCAGCCTGGTTTCTAGTCTAATATAGTGTATTTATAATTTAATGGGCTCATCCTTTCCTGGCTTCTTCCAGCACCTGCGCACAACTATGCAGCTCTGCAATCGGTACAGCGTAGGCAGAAGCAGCCTTTCAGAAACGTGTGGAGTCGGGGAGGTGTGACACATAAATCTGGCGCTGCGGCTGCTTGCCTGAAACCATACGCTGCCCATCTATCTACTGCTTGTTAAGGAAGCAATGCCGTCAATCTATTCCTTCGCTCTGAAACTGGCTGCTCTGTTGCTGCTCATCGGGTCAGTTGTTCCGGCCAGGAGCCAGTCGGCTGAGCGGATAATAGACCGCAACACCATCGGCTGGTTTACCTACAATGGCGACCACCAAATTGCCCCCCAGTGGGCCGTGCATACTGAAGTGCAGCTGCGCCGCACGCGCCTGGGCCTGGGCCGCCAGCAGCTGCTGTCGCGCCTGGGCATCGTGTATTCGTTGGCCGAGCGCGTGACGCTTTCAGGAGGTTATACGCAGCTGACCACCTATCCCTACGGCGACTACCCCACGGCCAATTTAGGCGAAGCGACACCCGAAAACCGCGTGTATGAGGACATCACGCTGGCCAGCACCTACGGCCGGCTTCAGCTCACGCATCGGTTTCGGCTGGAGCAGCGCTGGCTGGGGCAATTAGCTGAAAGCAACCCCAGGCGGGTGGAGGGCTGGGAATACCAGAACCGCGCCCGCTACCAGGTGGCCGGCGAGCTACCACTGCAAGGCTCCAGCATCGACGACGGCGAGCTGTACATCACCTTTTTCGACGAGATATTTATCGGCTTCGGGGAGAATGTGGGCCGCAATGTATTCAACCAAAACCGTATTTCTGGGGGCCTGGGCTACCAGATCCGCGACAACTGGAAGCTGGAGCTGAGCTACCTGAACCAGTGGACCCAGCACGCCGAGCCCGCTCCCAATACGCAGCAGTCGGTGTTTGAAAACAACAATGGGTTTCGGCTGAACGTGGTTTACAACCTGGACTTTACGTCGTCTGCATCAGCAGACTAACGCCTCACGCTAATGCGCCTAAGAGTGCACGCCAGCGGAGCGCGCAAACTCAACCGGGTCGCGGTCAAGGGCTTGAATCTTTGCTTTATAAGCCGGCGGCAGCAGCGCAGTTTTCACCCACTGACTCAGGGATAAATGCTGCGTGCGCCGATACACCGGCACCACCGGCCGCAGCCACGACCTGTTGCCCAAACGCAGCAAGTCGCGCACGGTAGCCGGCACCACGAGGCGCTGCGCGTGCAGCAACAGCCAGTACCGCACCGGCCCCAGGTGCTTACGATACTGATGATACAGATCTTGGGTGAAGCGGCTATGCTCCAGGTCGGATGCCAGGTGCTGCTGCCTTACTACCAGCCATTGCGCGTAGGTGGGGGGCAAATCGGGGATGCCCATGCGCTGCCCTACGCGCGCGAATACGGTGAATACCTCTTCTTTTTCGGCAGTGCTCATGGGGCGCTCCAGCAGCTCGAACGAGCGGATAGAATAGTCGATAAGCAGAAACAGCACGTCGCGGTAGGCCCAGTCGGGAATGGCTGCGCCGCGCTTTGCCTCCACGGCCGCATGAATGGCGGCAATGGTGTCGATAGCCCGTTCGGCGGCGGGCTGAGGGGCAAATACGATTTGCCGGGCATACTCTACGGTAGAGAATAAGCGCGCCATCGGGTCGGCGGGCAGACGGCCGGTGAAGTAAAGCCAGTCAACGGCTTTATTCAGGGCAAACTCTGCCGCCGCGCCGGCAAAAATAAAAAGCACCGTGTCGGCCTTGCCCCAGATGGCCCGCACCACGGAATGCTTCGGCACAAAAAAATCCATAGATCAAGAACTGGAAAAGGCAGCAAAAGGCTCCCAGGGTCTTTGGTAACAGCTGCTGCGTAGCTACGAAAGTATCAAAGTAGCAGAACGTTGGCCGGCGGCAAACCCATATCACGTCAGAAATAAAAAACTCACTCATCCGGGTACTGCGGCGGCTCTTCGTCGGAGGCGTGCGGGGAAACAGGGCTGGGGCCGCACCCGGCCAGAATGGCGCATTCCAAGGGCTGGCCGTGGTGAAAGCGTAAAAAACCAACCGTGGCGAGCCACATGGCCAGGCAAGGCGCTAACCAATAGATCCAGAGTCCATGATAGCGGCCGGCTGCCACGGCGGTGCCCAGCGTACGGGCCGGGTTCAGGCTCATCCCCGAATAAGGTGTTTCAACAAGGACATAAACCGCAAGCAGCGCGCCCAGCAGCCACCCGGCCCACGCTTTCAACCGACTCGAATGCAGGGCAAGCAGCGTCACCAGCATCATCACAAAACAGATAATGAACTCGGCTACGAAGGCAGTCAGCTCACCCTGAACAAAAACCGGATTGGGTTGCGTAACGGTGTATTTTACGGCCGGATGAGCGTAGAACTTGGGCAGGCCAAGCTTCAGCAGTTGGGCCGCCCCAATGGCGCCGCACAGCTGCGCCAGCACGTACCACACCGCATCGGGGAGGCGTATTTTGCCTAATTGCCAGAAGGCCAGCGTAACTGCCGGATTAATATGCGCGCCCGACTTTTTACCCCAGGGATTATAAATAATAATGACCAGCACCAGCCCCAGACCCAGGCCCATAACGCCTCTGCGAAGCAGGTGGCTTTCCGCCAGGCTCTGCCGCACAGGCGAAGCCGGATGCTCCAGCAGGATGGTCAGCAAACCCGCACTTCCCACAAAAAAGGCCAGGCCCAATGCTTCCGCAACGTAGTGTGGCCAGTGCCGACGTAGCGCGGACAGCAAACGGTGAGCTAATGGCATAAGTGAAGTAAAGCGCGGAACCAGCTATCTACAACGCATCCTTCCTTTATCGGTTGTGCTGTGCCCGGTTCGCATCTGGGGGGCTTTTTTCTGTTGGTACAGCCTGCCGGACTTATTCTTTTAAGCGTCATAGCACAATTTACCTTGCTCAAACCCGGCAAAAGACTAGCTTTGATGTTCATCAAAACATGGCTCAGCGCTGCGTATCATGAGAAAACTCACTGCTTTGGCGCTCGGCGCTACCTTATTGTTTTTCTCTACTTCGTCGAAGGCCCCGCGCGATGGCTGGGAGCCGTTGCTGGATAAAAAACTGAGCAAGTGGGAAACCTTCTTAAGCTACCGCCACGAGCTAGGCTACAAAGGGAAAGTGCCCACCGATGCTCAGGGAAAGGAAATTGCGCCCATCGGCTACGGCAAAAATGAGGCAAATGTATTCTCGGTCCGGATGGAGAAGGGCGAACCAGTACTGCGCATCAGCGGGGAGATATACGGCTGCGTATTCACCAAGCAGGATTTTACCAACTACGCCCTTAAGCTAAAGGTAAAGTGGGGCGAGAAGAAGTGGGTGCCGCGCCTCAACGAGCCCCGCGACAGTGGTATCCTTTATAATAGCCAGGGTGAGTGCGGGGTAGACTACTGGCATAGCTGGATGCTGAGTCAGGAATTTCAGGTGTCCGAGTTCGAGAAGGGCAACGCGATGGGCGACTTCTGGTGCATCGCCAACTCCACGGCCGACATTACGGCAACCCAAAACGAAACGAAGGACGGGATGAAATACAACCCAGATGCGGCCCCCGTCACTTTTGGCAGGGGCGGCCCTGGGTTCTGCCAGGCTTCAGCTAACTACGGCGTTCCGGCGGGGCAATGGGATGAGCTGGAGCTGATTCACGTGAATGGCCAGAGCATTCACATCGTGAACGGCAAGGTGGTGCTGGCCGTCAACAACTCAGGCTACGTGGAAAATGGCCAGCGCCTGCCGCTCACGCACGGCAAGATTCAGCTACAGAGCGAAGCCGCCGAAGTGTACTATAAAGGCATTATGATCAAGCCCCTGGATGCCATGCCAGCGGAGTACGCCAAGTATTTTAATAACAAGCCAACCAGATAACTCCCAAATTTGCCCCCAGCCGGCCTACAGCTCCCGAACCCAGATATTGCGGAAGCTCAGCGGCTCACTCGGGTCGCCGTGCGACTGGAGCTTGATGGGCGAGGGACCGTGCTTCTGGTAGCTGGGCTTCCCGATGTACACCGTCGGCCCCGCCAGCGTCACGTTGTTCTGCACCACTACGCCATTAAACAGCACCGTCACGCGGGCCGGCGACTGCACCGAGCCGTCGGCCTTGAAGGTGGGCGCCGTCCACAGCACGTCGTACGACTGCCACTCGCCGGGCTTGCGGGTGGGGTTGGCCAACGGAATCAGCTGCTTGTAGATGCTGCCAGCCATGCCGTTCACGTAGGTTTTGTTCTCGTAGGAGTCCAGAATCTGCAATTCGTAGCCCAGGTCGCCTTTGCCTAAGGAAGCCAGGAACAGGCCGCTGTTGCCGCGCACTTGCCCGGTGCCCGCAATAGTGGCCGGCACGCGCCACTCCAGGTGCAGCTGGTAGTTGGTAAAAGCGCGCTTGGTTTCGATGTTGCCGGTCTTCTTGTCCACGGTAAAAATGCCCCCCGCAACCTTCCACTTCGCCGGCGCATTCCGGTCGTCGGCGGATACCCACTGCGTCAGGTCCTTGCCATCAAACAGCACAATAGCATCGGAGGGCGGGGGGGTGAACTGCGGACTGGCAGTCACAACTTTGGGCACTGGCTCCCACACCTCCGTGTCTTCTGGTTTTCCCTTCTGCTGTGCCTGAGCCATCAAAGAAGTGCTGAATAGTAAAACGGAAGCAAGGACAGGAAGACGCATAGAGTGCTTGGTAAAGTGGTGGGAGACAAGGCGATTAGACGTCGCAGAGCTGCACGGCCTGCCGGAGTGAGGCGAGCTTATCGGCTTTTTGCGGGATGAATTCCTGCGCTACATAGCCTTTAAAGCCGGTGGCCAGAATGGCGCGCATAATGGCCGGGTAATTTAGCTCCTGGGTCTCGTCGAGCTCGTGGCGGCCCGGTACGCCGGCCGTGTGGTAGTGGGCAATATAGGGGTGATACTCCGTGAGCGTACGAATCACGTCGCCCTCATCGATCTGCATGTGGTAGATGTCGTAGAGCAGCTTGAAGTTTTCGGAGCCCAGCCGCTTGGCTAGCTCCACGCCCCAGGCGGTGCGGTCGCACTGGTAGTCTTTGTGGTCGATTTTGCTGTTGAGCAGCTCCATTACCAGCACTACTTTGTGCTGCGCGGCCAGCTTCACCAGCGGCTGCAGCCCGCGCACGGAGTTGGTCCAGCCCGCTTCATCGGTCATTCCCCTGCGGCTGCCGCTAAAGCAGATCAGGTTGGTGTAGCCCGCCTTGGCTACCAGAGGAATCATGTCGGCGTACTGCTTCTGCAGGCGCGCATGAAACTGCGGGTCGTTGAAGCCGTCGGTGAGGTTGATCTCGGCCCCGTTGCACATGGGCGAGTCCAGACCATACTTTTTGAGCGTAGGCCAGTCTTTCGGGCCTACCAGGTCGATGCCCTTGATGCCCATTTCCTTGGCCGCCGCGCACAGCTGGTCGAGCGGCATATCCTGGAAGCACCACCGGCACACCGACTGCTTAATGTTGTTTTTCAATGGCGTATTCTGGCTGGGGGGCTTTTTGTCGGTGGTGCAGGCGCTCGCAATGCCCAGCGTCCCGACGGCGGCTGTGCTGGTGAGTAGGCCCTTCAAAGCAGTTCTTCGGTTCCAGATTGCCATACAGTCAGTTATTTAGCCTGAGCTAGCTCGGGTGCTGCATCGAAGGAAGTGGATTCCGACCCCTGGTCCTGCGGCCGGTCCTTGAACAAGAGCAGGAACAGCAGAACCACCGCCCCGGCAATACCAGCCGGAATCAGCCAGATCATGCGCCAGTCGTGCACGCCTTCGGAGAGCTGATAGTTGTCGAAAATGCGCCCCGAGAGCAAGGTGCCAATCAGCATGCCCACGCCATACGTGGCCAGCGTAATAAAGCCCTGCGCCGAGCTTTTAAACCGCTCCCCGGCGAGGTTATCAGTGTAAATCTGGCCCGTTACGAAAAAGAAGTCGTAGCAGATACCGTGCAGTACAATGCCCGCAATGAGCATCCAGTAATTGCTTTGCCCGTCGCCGTAAGCGAAGAATACGTAGCGCACCACCCAGGCCAGCATCCCGATTGCCAGCATCTTTTTCACGCCCAAACGGGTGAAGAAAAACGGAATCAAAAGCATAAACAGCAGCTCCGAAACCTGCCCCAAGCTTTGCACCCCGGCCGCGGCTTTCATACCAACCTCATTCAGAAACGGGTTGGTGAAGCCGTAGTAAAACGCCAGCGGAATGCAGATGGCGATAGAAGCCAGAAAGAAAATGAGGTAGGAGCGGTTCTTCAGCAACCCAATGGCGTCGAGGCCCAGCATGTCGCCCAGGGAAGAGGATTGGCCGCGCTTTACAGGCGGCGTGGCGGGCAGCATGAAACTGAACACCCCCAGCAAAGCCGAGGCGCCAGCGGCCATGAGAAAAGTAGCTCGTAGGCTCCCACTTTGCTCCCAGTTCAGCCAACCGATGGTTAGGCCGGCCACAATCCAGCCCAGCGTGCCCAGCACCCGAATGGTGGCAAACTCCTTCTGCGGATTCTGCATCTGCCGGAACGCAATCGAGTTGACTAACGCCAGCGTAGGCATATACAAGACCATGTAGGTCAGAATGTTGGGGTAAAAAGAGCCAAAGTCCGGCGACGACGATGCACGCCAGAGCAGCAGCGCTCCGGCAAGGTGCAGCACGCCCAGAATCTTCTGGGCCGAGAAAAACCGGTCGGCAATCAGGCCAATGATAAACGGCGCCACGATTGCCCCAATCGATTGCGTCAGAAACGCCACTCCCACCTGCGTGCCCGTCGCGCTGAGGTTGCGTAGCAGGTAGGTGCCCAACGTCACAAACCACGCCCCCCAGATGAAAAACTCCAGGAACATCATGATAGACAGCTTAATCCGAATGGAGGAAGTCATGGTGGGGTAAGTTGGTGTCGGTAAGGAAGAGAGTTTAATTTAGCAACTTAACTGCTTAATCTAGAACGCCATGCAGAGCGCCAGCGAAGCATCTCGCGTGCTGACGCAGGATTAGTAATCTAACGGCGCGAGCGAGATGCTTCGTTGGCGCTCTGCATGACACGAGTTTTACTCTTACTTCAGCGTGAGAATGTAGCGGGCCATTTCCTCGGCGTCGGCAACGGATATGCCGGGGTGGGGCGTCATGGCGATATCGCCCCAGTTGCCCTTGCCGCCGGTAATAATTTTGCCACCCAGCATCTTGATGTTGGCTTCCGTGGCGGGGTATTTCTGCGCAACTGCCTGATACGCTGGGCCGAGAAGCTTCTCGTTTACGCGGTGGCAGGTGGCGCAGTCGCTGCTTTCCATGAGCTTGGCGCCTTTGGCCAGTGCCCCGCCCGTTGGGGTAGTGCCAATTTTGGTAACATTGGTATCCACCTGGGGCTGGCGGGCCACGGCACTCATGTTGGCGCCCGTGGTGCTGTCAGCGTTCATGGTTTCTTCGGGTTCAGCCAGCGTGTATTTCTCTTGGGGGGCTTTATTAGAATCGGAGCTACAAGCGGCTAAAAAAGCGAAAGAGCTGAGGAGCAGAAAGACTTTTTTCATGGGGTCTGAGGGAAGGTTAAAGTCCTAACAGGCTTTTATTGTGGGCTTCATCGGTGCCGGCGGCCGCGAAATCATCGAAGGCTTTGTCGGTGACGTGGATGATGTGGTCGCGAATGAAGGTGGCGCCTTCGCGGGCGCCGTCTTCGGGGTGTTTCAGGGCGCATTCCCACTCCAGCACGGCCCAACCGGGGAAATCGTATTGGGCCATTTTGCTGAAAATAGCCTTGAAATCAACCTGCCCGTCGCCCAAGGAGCGGAAGCGGCCGGCCCGATCTACCCAGTTCTGGTAGCCGCCATACACGCCCTGCCGCCCGTTGGGGTTAAACTCCGCATCCTTCACATGAAAGGCCCGAATCCGCTCGTGGTAAATGTCGATATACTCCAGATAGTTAAGGCATTGCAGTACGAAGTGGGAGGGATCGTAAAGCAGGCAGGCGCGGGGATGATGCTGCACTTTGTCGAGGAACAGCTCGTAGCTGACGCCGTCGTGGAGGTCTTCGCCGGCGTGAATTTCGTAGCACACATCTACTCCGCACTCATCGAAGGTTTGCAGAATGGGCAGCCAGCGGCGGGCCAGCTCGTCGAAGCCCGTTTCTACCAGTCCTGCAGGGCGCTGAGGCCAGGGATACACCATGGGCCAGAGCAGCGCGCCGCTGAAGGTGGCGTGGGCCGTCAGCCCCAGGTTCTGTGAGGCTTTGGCCGCGTACTTAAGCTGCTGCACCGCCCAAGCCTGCCGGGCTTTAGGGTTGCCGCGAACTGCTTCGGGGGCAAAGCCATCAAACAGCGTATCGTACACCGGATTCACGGCTACCAGCTGGCCCTGCAAGTGCGTGGATAACTCCGTGATTTCCAGACCTGCGGCCTGCACCGTGCCTGTTACCTCGTCGGCGTAGGTTTGGCTTTCGGCGGCTTTTTGCAGATCGATAAAGCGGCTGTCCAATGTCGGGATTTGTACGCCTTTGTAGCCTAGGCCGCTGGCCCACTCGCAGATGGAAGCCAGGCTGTTGAAAGGCGGCTGATCGGAGATGAATTGCGCCAGAAAAATCGCGGGTCCTTTGATGGTTTTCATGCGCAGCTATACGGTGAATTCGGTCCACTTCTGATCGGAGCGGCCCGAGGCAATAACATTTTCAATAAAAGCCATGCCCCGCACCCCTTCCTCCATACCCGGATAATCTAAGGCTTCGGGCGGCGCAGATTTGCCCCCCAGATCGGCCTGCAAACTCAGGGCGAAGTTGCGGTACAGGTTAGCAAACGCTTCGAGGTAGCCTTCCGGGTGTCCGGAAGGCGTGCGCGTGTTGTGGCGGGCGTAGGAGCTGACGTAGCCAGTGCCGGTCCGCCGAATTTCGGTGGGCCTATCCAACCATTTCACTTGGAGCGTGTTGGCGTCTACTTGCTGCCATTCCAGGCCGCCTTTGTCGCCGTACACCCGCAGGCGCACGTTGTTTTCCTCGCCCGCCGCGACCTGCGTAGCCACCATCACGCCGCTGGCCCCACCCGAGAGGCGAAGCAATACCGCGCCATCATCGTCGAGCTTGCGGCCCGGCACCACGGTATTAATATCGGCGCAAAGCTGCGTTACCGACAAGCCTGTGACGTATTCGAGCAGGTTAAAGGCGTGGGTGCCGATGTCGCCCATGGCGCCGGCCACGCCGCTGCGGGCCGGGTCGGTGCGCCAGGCGGCCTGCTTGTTGTCGGAACCTTCCTCGAAGTTGCTCAGCCAGCCCTGCGGGTACTCCACGTAGGCTTTGCGCACGGCGCCCAGCTCGCCGGAGGCTACCAGCTGCCGGGCTTCCTTCACCATAGGGTAGCCGGTGTAAGTATGCGTAAGGCAGAAGCGCGCATTGCTGGCCGCTGCCACGGTTTGCAGCTCTTTGGCTTCAGCCAAGGAAAAGGTCATGGGCTTGTCCAGAATGACGTGAAAGCCATTTTCCAAAGCCAGCTTGGCGGGAGCAAAATGTAAGTGGTTGGGCGTCACGATAGACAACACCTGCACGCGCTCAGCTTCCGGCAGGGCTTTTTCCCGCTCAATCAATTCCTGGTAGGAGCCATATACGCGGTCGGCAGACAGGCCCAGGATTTGGCCGCTGGCTTTGGAGGTTTCGGGGTTGCTGCTGAAAGCACCGGCTACCAGCTCATAGAGGCCATCCAAAGCGGCGGCGTGCCGATGCACGGCGCCAATAAAAGCCCCCTGGCCGCCGCCAATCATGCCCAGTCGTAGTTTCATACGGTCCAAGGTCGCAGATTAAGTGGTAGCCCAGGCTTTGTCGCCCTTTTTGTAAGGCACGCAGCCGTCGTACTTGCCCGGTACGGGGGAGTAGCGCAGAGCTTTGGTGCTGCCCACTTCCGAGGTGAAGTAGCCGAGCAAGGTCAGCTCCTTGATCATGCGGAAGTAGTGGTTGGGGTCCTCCTTCGTTTTGGTCTTGGCGTAGTTTTTCTGCTCCGCATCGAGGGCCGTGAGCAGGGCCGTACGCTGGGCGGTATCCGATTCCAGAAAGCCTTTGCCGTTCTTCGACTTCGACGCTTCTTCTAGCTGTGTCAGTCCTTTCAGAAATATCTGCTGATCGGCTGGCTTATAGCAGTCTCGCACCATTACGGCCATAAAACCGCCCACGTCGGCGGCTTTGGCACCTGGAGATGAAGTAGTTGGCAGAATAGTGTCGCCTACTTCATTCAGGTAAGCGACCTGCTCCTGATTGAGAACGGGCTTTAGTTCTTTGGCCGCTGGGGGGCTTTTTTTTGCGGTTTTTTCTTCCTTTTCCTGGCTCGGGGAGGAGCAGCCGGTGAGGAAATAATCGGCGCCGATGATAGTGCCGCCCATGATGAGGGCTACCCGGCCTAATGCGTCTCTTCTATTCATAATGCTGCCGATTAAGAATTAGATATTCTGCTTTTTCAACTCACCTACTGCATGATCTACGGCCCGAGCGGTCAGGGCCATGTAGGTCAGCGACGGGTTCTGGCAGGCCGCGGAAGTCATGGCCGCGCCATCGGTCACGTACACGTTGGGCGCATCCCACACCTGGTTGTGCTGGTTGAGCACAGAGGTTTTGGGGTCGCGGCCCATGCGGGCGGTGCCCATCTCGTGGATGCCGCCGCCCAGGTTGTAGCCACCGTTGTAGGTATTTACGTTTTTTAGGCCCGCTTTTTCCAGCATCTCCTTGGCGTCCTGCATCATGTCGATGCGCATTTTCTGCTCATTCTCGCGAATGGTAGCGTCGATGGCCAGCACCGGCAAGCCCCACTTGTCTTTCTTTGTTTTGTCGAGGTAGGCGCGGTTGTCGTGATAGGGGAGGGTTTCGCCGAAACCGGTCAGGCCCATCGTCCACTTGCCCGGCTCAGTGAGCGCATCCTTGAATTCGCCCCCAATGTTCATTTCCGCGATTTCGCGGCCCCAGCCTTCCCGGCCGGCGCCGCCCTGGTAGCCAAAGCCGCGGATGTAGTCGCGCTTGTCGCCAAACAGGTTGCGGTAGCGCGGAATATAAATACCATTGGCCCGGCGCCCGTACACGTACTTATCATCGTAGCCCTCAGCCTCGCCGCTGGCACCCGCCCGGAAGTGATGGTCCATCAGGTTGTGGCCTAGCTCCCCGCTGCTGCTGCCTAGGCCCTCGGGCCACACGTCGGTAGCCGAGTTCATCAACACCCAGGCCGAGTTCAGGGCCGAGGCGTTCAGGAAGATGATTTTGGCGAAATACTCGTAGGTCTGATTGGTTTCCGCGTCGAGCACTTCCACGCCCTTGGCCCGCTTGGTGTCCTTGTCGTAGAGAATCTTGGTGACGATGGAAAACGGGCGCAGCGTGAGGTTGCCGGTAGCTACGGCCGCGGGCAAGCTCGCCGACTGCGTGCTGAAATACGCCCCGAACGGGCAGCCCAGCCAGCACTTGTTGCGGTATTGGCAGGCCACGCGGTTGTTATGCCCCACCGTAATGTTGGCCGTACGCCCAATGACCATGTGGCGGTCCTTGTAATTCTTCTTGATGCGGGCGGCCACGTCCTTCTCCACGCAGTTCATCTCCATGGGGGGCATAAATTCGCCGTCGGGGAGCTGGGGCAGGCCGTCGCGGTTGCCGCTGATGCCGGCAAATTTCTCCACGCGGCTGTACCATGGCGCCAGATCCTTATAGCGGATGGGCCAGTCTACGGCGATGCCATCCTTGGCATTGGCCTCGAAGTCGTAGTCGCTCAGGCGGTACGACTGCCGGCCCCACATCAGCGAGCGGCCACCCACCTGGTAGCCCCGAAACCAGTCGAAGGGCTTCACCTCCACGTAGGGGCTTTCCTTCTCCTTTACCCAGAAGTCCAGATTCTGCTCGTTCAGCGTGTAGTCGCGGCTGAGCACCGGATAGTCCTCGATCATCTGCTGGGTTTTGCCCCCCCGGTGCGGAAACTCCCAGGGGTTTTTGTTGGCATTCACGTAATCCTTTACGTGTTCCACATTGCGGCCGCGCTCCAGCATGATGGTCTTCAGGCCTTTCTCTGTCAGCTCTTTGGCGGCCATGCCGCCCGAAATACCAGATCCGATGACAATGGCATCGTAGGTGTTCTTTTCCATAAGGGGTGGGATAAGGATAATGGAAACGCAAGCAAGAATCCGTACCGGACTATACCAAGGTACGCTTGATATGCGTAATGCTTTTCTGGATGCTGTCGAAGGGCGAGCCGGGCGTTTGGTCCTGCTCTACAAAGTAATATTTCATGCCCGACTTACCAGCCTGCGCAAAGATTTTCTTGAAGTCGATGACGCCGCTGCCTACTTCCGTGAAGTTCTTTTTGGGCGTGTTGTCCATGTCCTTCACATGCCAGAGCGGGAAGCGCCCGGGGTGTTGCTGAAACAGCGCCACGGGGTCTTTGCCGGCTTTCACGGTCCAGAATAAGTCGAGTTCCATCTTCACTAGCTCCTTGTCTGTGCCACTGAGCAGCAGATCGTAAGGCACTTTGCCGCTCTGGGGGGCAAATTCGAAGTCGTGGTTGTGGTAACACATTTGAATGCCGGCTTTCTTGGCCCGCTCGCCTGCTTTATTCAGCTGGTCGGCCACGTACTTATACTGGTCGAGGCCGCCACGCTCGGCGTCCGAGAGGTAAGCGCACACCATGTACTTCACGCCGGCCTGGGCTGCATCGTCCACGGCTTTATCCCAGCCGTGCAGCATGGTGCCCTGCACTGGCTGCCCTTTTTCCTGCTCCTGGCCCAGCCGGTAGTGGCTGCTAGGCATGATGAGGCCATTCTGCTTGAGCACACCAGCAAATGCCGTCGGCGTCATGCCATAAAACTTCTGGCTGCCCGTGTAAGTGGCGCCCTCCACCGAGTTGTAGCCCATCTTCGCCACGCGGGCCAGCGTACCCGCCGGGTCCTTTTGCATGGCGTCGCGCACGGTGTACAGCTGCAAGCCGATATACGATTTGGGCGCGGCCAGCAAAGCCGGCGAAACGAGTGCGCCGGCAGACAGCAGCGCGGCGGACTTCACGAAGGAACGGCGAGAGGTCATGGGGAGAAGTTAGTGGGAGGGAGAGGAAATGTACGGTCGTGAGTGGGCAATAAGCAGAGAGTAATTAAAAACTGACGCGCAAGTGTAAGATACTCGTTCTCCTGCTTAATTCATGATTGATCAGCCGTAAAAAAAGGATTTACGACAAGGCTACGGTTCACCAATTTACCCCTCCTTTTTCCGGTAATGCAAGCTTTATGCGGGGAAAGATCGGAGGCGGCCGCGCATCGCTGCCAAGGCTGAACCGCTTAGTGCACAACCCGGAAAGGGCGTTTATTCTGCTCTGGGGGACTTTTTTCGGACTTATAGCAGCCAAAAAGACACGGATAAAAAACAAGTGAGGAGCTTGCCCCTACAGAAAGGTTTTTGTGACTGCCTTTGCGTTGCTTAGCCCGCGGAGCATTGCAGGAGTGCTTGCAGTCAGTCTTTTTTCGGATGAGAAGTGCAGCCCAAGTACACGCGCTTTCTACTAAGCAGAGCCAGGCGGATTTTAGAAATATATGCCTCCTGCTGCTACCCTTTTGCTAATGCCAACGGCCCCACAACGGCGCGGCAAACTGCTGCGCTATCGTGGGGCCGAAGCCAATATCTCAGGAAGAACTCTGGCCGTTTGCTAGTGTACCGGCTCTGCCATCTGCTCAGCGGATACTTCCACCTGTTCGGTAATGTGTTTGCGGCCGGTAAGCAAAAGGACCAAAGCCACCACCGAGGTAACAGCCATAATGGCCACCATGGGTACGGCCGTGCCGTTGCTAAAAAGGCTGACCCCCATAGAGGCCAACGCGCCCATCGCCATCCGAATGGCGCCCATCAGAGCGGAGGCGCTGCCGGCGGTGCGGGAAAAAGGAGCCAGGGAAAGCGCAGCGGTATTGGGGCTGCTAAAGCCGAGGCAGCACAGGAAAATAAACAGCAGGGCAATCGTCCCGTAGAGGCCAATCCAGCCGCCGCTGATCAGCACCAGAAAAACCACGCCGGTTAGTACCTGGCAGATGAGGGCAGCATACACCAGCTGCTCATTCTGATAATACCGCAGCATGTAGCTGTTTACCTGACTGGCACCAATTAAACCCACCGACAGGAAGGCGAAAATCCAGCCGTACATCTCGCCGCTTACCCCAAAAATCTCCATGAATACCAGCGGCGAGCCAGCCACATATGCGAAGAGTCCGCAGAAGGACATGGCGCCGGTAAACGTGTAGGTGTAGAACTGCGGCTCGCGCAACACCGACCAGAAATTGGCCAGGATAGGCTTGGGCTTCAGGGACATGGTCGTGTCGGGCTCATAGCTTTCGGGGAGCCAGAAGAACGTGGCAACCAGCAGTAGTAGACCCATGACAGCTAAAACGATAAACACTCCGTGCCACCCAAATGCCGCTGTCACGTAACTGCCAGCGGTGGGCGCAATCATGGGTGAGAGGCCGATGACCAGCATGATCAGGGCAAAGACCTTCGCGCTGTCTTTCACCGGAAACAAGTCGCGGATCATCGCCACGGAGGCAACGCCCGCCGCACAGCTACCGACAGCCTGAATCAGGCGCAGGAAAATAAGCCCGTCGATCGTCTGAACAGCCGCGCAGCCGATAGAAGCCAGCACGTACACGGCCAGCCCCACATATAGCGGTTTTTTGCGGCCAAAGCGGTCAAGCAGCGGCCCGTACAGCAGCTGGCCGGCAGAGATGCCCACAAAAAAGCTGGATAAGGACAGGGTCACGCGGGCGGCCGTCGTATTCAGGTCTTCGGCGATGGCCGGAAAGCCCGGCAGATACATATCGATGGAAAATGGCCCGAGCGCCGAAAGGCTTCCCAGAATCAGAATCAGAAAAAAGTACTGTTGCTTAGACATTGATGCTACTGGGGGGCTTTTTTGCCCCTGTTTTTACGGAGGAGGTATGCGTGTATCAGGTAGCCCGAATGGTTTCAACGGGGCCCAAGGCTTTGCCCACTGAAACCATGTGCTGGGGCATTTTCCACCGCCGGATTCGCAATGGATAAGACGTGTGAACGGTCGGAGCGGCCGGATAATTCATCAGAGTTAATATTTATATAAAACAACATTACTTGCTCTTCGTCCGGCATCCGGGCAAGAGTCTAGATATCGGAATAAGCGGTGGGGCGCAGGAACAGAATATCAATCTTCGATACGTTGTTCTGATACTCAGGCGCCGCGGCCAGCTTTTTCCACTCCGGGTCTGCGCCGAAGGCTTTCCAGTGCTCGTCGCGGGCCGCTTGGTTTTCGAACGTGGTCAGGTACATGAGGTTGGGCATGCGGCTGCCGGCCACCACGCGGGCGTAGAACACCGCGTTGAAGCCTAGGCGCTCGAACAGTGGTATTTCGCCGCCCTGGGCAAACATGTGCACCTTATTGCGGTGTTGCTTCTCGGTGGCGCTTTCGTAGCTGCGCAGCTCGTACACGCGCTCCAGCCTCGGCCCTTGCAGCTTGGGCGCCCGCAGGCGCAGCTGATCGGTAAAGGCTTCCAGCTGAATCATTTCTAAGCGAAAGTAGGGAGGAGAAGTGTGGGCAGCGTTCCAGTAGGCAGGGCTGATTTTGCCAAAGTCCACGTCCTGTTCCAGGCGCTCCGCCACGCGCCCCAGCTGCGCCAGCGACGCGTAGGGGATAAGCACCACCACGCGCCGGTCGGTGGCCGTATCGTTGCCGATGGGCTTGAAAACCCCCACCTTCCGGACGCCCAGCTTATGCAGCTCCGGCAAAAAAGCCCCCCGCAGAAAATTCTCCACCTGCTCTTCCTGCTGCCCAGTCTTTACGTGGTAAATTCGGAGCTGGTACATTTCGCGGTCGGCGGCGGGTCGGTACGCCGACACGGTTAGTAGCGTCGCCAGCACAAGCAGCGCCGCGCCAATTTTGATGAGCCGCGCCAGGGATAATTTGTTCATAAGAATAAGGAGTAGAAAGTAGGAGGGAGATGAGCCGAATTTGGAAAAACACGTTACCCGAACCGGGCGCCCGTTTACCCGGAAAACCTACTACGTTAAAAACGAAGAATACGCCTTATGCTCCGCTGGCCCGACGTGCTGAAATATGCCAAATACAGCAACCCCGAACCTCCCAGACGGGTGGAGCAGTCGGAGGCGGCATGGAAGGCGCAGCTGACGCCCGCGCAGTTTGAAGTGATGCGCCTGAAAGGCACCGAGCCGCCGTACCGCAACGCTTACTGCCGCTCCTACGAGCCGGGCGTATATGCCTGCGTGGGCTGCGGCAGCCTGTTATTCAACTCCACCGAGAAGTACCACGCCATTTCCGGCTGGCCCAGCTTCACCCAGCCGATTACCAAAAATGCCATCAAATACGTCTTCGATAACAGCCACCGCATGCAGCGCCTCGAAGCCCTCTGCAACGTCTGCGACTGCCACCTCGGCCACGTATTTCCCGACGGACCTGAGCCGAGCGGTTTGCGCTACTGCATGAATTCGTTGAGCTTAGTTCAGACCAAAGAAGTGGCTCTGGGGGGCAAATTTCAGCCTAGCGATGGGAGCGGTAATCAGCTATAATGCCTTCACAGATCCAGTTGGCCAGCGCCTGCCGGTTATCAGGAATAACGAACCGGCGCTGGTCCTTGTCGTTGCGGATGTTGCCGAGCTCCATAAAAACGGTCGGGGCGAGGCTGTTGCGCACCACGTACAGCGAATTGCGCGTCGTCACGTTGCCGGAATAAGGTCGGTTGGGCTGAGCGCGGCGGTAGCGGGCGGTAAAGGTTTGGTGGATGCGCTGGGCAAGCTGCTGGCCGGCCTTGCTGTTGGAGTTGTGGTAGAAAAAAACGTCTATGTTCTGGCCCGCGCTCCTGCTGTCCACGTGCAAAGTCAGCAGGCGCTGGTAAGCGCTTTTATGCCGGGCATGCAGCTTATTTACAGTATTAATGCCCTGGCGCAGACGAGCCAACTGATTTAGCGGAATAGTCTGGCGCGGATACGTTACCTCGTCGTAATCGGTCTTGAGTACAGCTTGGTCGCGGATGCCGTCGTTGGGGTCCTGTGTAATCATATACACCTGAGCACCGTGCTCCATCAGGGTCCGCGCCAGCCGCAACGTCACATCATAAGCATATTCGTCCTCGGCCAATGCTGCATTGCCATATTGCCCAATGGCCCCCGGGTCGGGCCCGCCGTGTCCGGCCGCCAAGTACAAAACAGCCCCCCGCAGCTGCTGGTCGCGGACAACTATGTTAGCGTATTCATTGCCATACAGTTCCGCCCGTGAAATAGGCGCTAAAGTTCCTCGGGTGGAAGCCTTAGGGCTGGCTGCTTTAGTGCTTGAGCGGGCAGAAGCGGGAGGAAGGCGATATTTTCGGCCGGCAATCAGACCCTGATTTTTGCTCAGGTTGGCCCGATTCAGCACTAGAAAGGCCTGTAAATGCGTAGCCGGATTTAAGCCATGCCGTCGTAGCAAAGTGTGGGTGCCATCACCGGGACGAGCTGTTACCTGGCGAATGACGCCCTGACTAAATGCCAGAACCGAAGTCAGCAGCAGTGCCAGGAAAAGGGAAATTGAACGCAAAAAGAGCAAGCCGCAGGTAAAGAAAATTCGTGTATACCAATATGAGCGTAAAAGTACCGAGGCCGTGCTTATAAACATGAGCCAATTAACTGGCCTGGGCATGCCCTTCGGTTTCCGGCCTTCTGTAGAGACGCGTATTCGCGTCTAATAATCGTTGAACGACTTGTGTCAAAATAAGCAGTCTAAACAACGTCGGCAACGACTAGACGCGAATACGCGTCTCTGAAGAAAGCGTGAGGCATTCATAATCAATTCATTGTCAGGGGTTGACAAGGTTATTGACATTGCTGCCTGTATAATGCGACGCCAGATGCGTATTGGAAGGCTGATTTATTGACTGTCCAACTCTGTGCTCTTCCTGCATGCCTAAATTCACTTCCCAACCTGCTTCACCAGACTTTACCGGCTTTGTAGAGGTGCGCGGCGCCCGCGAGCACAACCTCAAAAACGTTGATCTGAAAATTCCGCGCGATGCATTAGTGGTATTTACGGGCGTGTCGGGTTCGGGCAAGTCGAGTTTGGCCTTCGGGACGCTTTACGCCGAGGCCCAGCGCCGCTACCTGGAGTCGGTATCGCCGTACGCGCGGCGGCTTTTTCACCAGATGGCCGTGCCCGAGGTCGATGCCATTGAAGGTTTGCCCCCCGCAGTGGCCTTGCAGCAGCAGCGCGGCACGCCCACCACGCGCTCGTCAGTGGGCTCGGTCACGACGCTTTCCAATCTCGTGCGCATGCTCTACTCGCGGGCCGGCGACTACCCGGCGGGGCAGGGAATTATCTATGCCGAAGCCTTTTCGCCCAATACGCCTGAGGGTGCCTGCCCCACCTGCCACGGTCTGGGCCGCATTTATGAAGTAACCGAGCGCTCCATGGTGCCCGACGACTCGCTCACCATTCGGGAGCGGGCCATTGCGGCCTGGCCCCAGGCCTGGGGGGGCAAAATCAGCGCGATATTCTCGTCACGCTCGGCTACGACGTGGATCGGCCCTGGCGCGAGCTGCCCCAGAAAGACCGCGACTGGATTCTGTTCACGGAGGAGCAGCCGGTGGTGCCGGTGTATCCGGGCTACTCGCCCGCCGAAACCCAGCGCGCCCTGAAGCGTCGGGAGCCGCCAAACTATATGGGCACTTTCAGCAGCGCCAAGCGCCATGTGCTGCACACCTTTGCCACCACGCACAGCCCTCTGATGAAAAAGCGGGCCTTGCAATACATGCTCAGCACGGAGTGCCCTCTCTGCCAGGGCAAGCGCCTGCGCCCCGAGTCTTTGTCGGTGAAGTTTGCCGGCCTGGATATAGCCGAGCTTTCGCATCTGCCCCTGAAGCGCTTCGCTGACTTGTTGCGTCCTTACGCCGATGGCACGCACACCGGCCGCAAAAAGCACGATGCCGCCCACCCCGAGCAGGTTATCGTGGCCCAGCGCATCGCTGCCGATCTGGTAGCGCGCCTGGCCGTGTTGCTCGATTTGGGGCTGGGTTATCTGTCGCTGGAGCGTAGCACGCCAACCTTGTCGCCGGGGGAGCTACAGCGGCTGCGACTCGCTACGCAGCTGTATTCCAATCTGTTTGGCGTAGTGTACGTGCTCGATGAGCCCTCCGCCGGCCTGCACCCCTCCGACACGGAGGCATTGCTAGCCGCCTTGGCGAGCTTGAAGCAAAGCGGTAATTCATTGTTTGTGGTCGAGCATAATCTGGACGTTATCCGGCAGGCCGACTGGCTGGTGGATGTGGGTCCGGCGGCCGGCGAGCAGGGAGGCGAAGTGCTCTATAGCGGCTCGCCGGCCGGCTTGGCAAATGTCTCTGCTTCGCAAACGCGCCGTTATTTGTTTGGCGAAGAAAAGCCCCCCACGCGTCCGCCGCGCACACCCAGCGGCTGGCTGCGGCTGGCCGGCGTCACGCGCAACAACCTGAATGAGCTGGCTATAGCATTTCCGCTGGGCGTGCTCACGACCGTTACCGGCGTGTCGGGCTCGGGCAAATCGAGCTTAGTAAGCCAGGTGCTGGTGGAGCTGGTAGCTGAGCATCTAGGCCAAACAATCGAAGCCGACGATGAGCAGGAAGGCGACGAACTGGCCCGGGCCGCACCCATTGCCACTGGGGGCAAATTGTGAGCGGCATGGAAAATATCAAGCGCCTCGTGCGCGTCGATCAGAAGCCCATTGGCCGCACACCGCGCTCCAATATGGCTACTTACACGGGCCTTTTTGACCACGTGCGTAAGCTGTTTGCCGCCACTAAAATGGCCAAAGCCCGCCGCTACGATGCCGGCCGCTTTTCCTTCAACGTGGCCAAAGGTCGCTGCGAAAACTGCCAGGGCGAAGGCTTTGTGATGGTAGAGCTACTGTTTCTGCCCAGCGTGTACGCGCCCTGCCCGGTATGCCATGGCGCGCGCTACAACGCTAAGACGCTGGAAGTAACGTATCAGGAGAAGAACATCGCCGAGGTGCTGGGCATGACCGTAGATGTGGCCTGGAAGTTTTTCGCCGCCGAGCCTACCGTGCAGCGCGCCCTCACTGTGCTGCGGGAAGTGGGCTTGGGCTATCTGCGGCTGGGCCAGCCCGCTACTGAACTTTCCGGCGGTGAGGCCCAGCGCATTAAGCTTGCCACGGAGCTACAGCGCACCCAGCGCGGCACTTCTGTCTACGTGCTCGATGAGCCTACCACCGGCCTGCACCCTTCCGACGTGGAAAAGCTCATGGCTCAGCTCGACGGCTTGGTGGAAGCCGGCAACACAGTCATTGTAGTAGAGCACGACATGCGCGTAGTAGCCGGCTCCGACTGGGTGATTGACATGGGTCCAGGTGCCGGCGATGAAGGCGGCCAGGTAGTAGCCGCCGATGCACCTGCCAAAGTAGCTAGGAGCAAAGCCAGCCGTACCGCCCCTTACTTAGCGCGTTTCCTCGGTAATGACAGTAAGTAAAATATAAACTCTGTCGACCAATAAGAACGTCATGCAGAGCGCAGCGAAGCATCTCGCGTGCGTCGTTGTTTAGCTTGGCAACATCAGCACGCGAGATGCTTCGCTGCGCTCTGCATGACGGTCGGACTTAATACATCCCTTTTCTGGCCACGCCTTAACGTGGTTTTTGGTTCTAGTTCGATAAACTCCCCGCATTGTGCGTCCTTTGCGGGTCATTCTTCTGTTTCGTGTGGCTATGCCGGCTAATCTTTCTTTGAGAACCGTTGATGTAACGCGCTATGTGACGCCCCTGCGGGAAGGTGGCTCCCTGCCAGCTTTGGCCGAAGCCGACGACGGGTTTCTGTACGTGTTGAAATTCAGAGGAGCAGGACAAGGCATCAAAGCGCTCATTGCCGAGCTCATTGTGGGCGAGCTGGCGCGGGTGATGGGCCTGCGCGTGCCGGAGCTGGTGTTCTGCCAGCTCGATGAAGCCTTCGGCCGCACCGAGCCCGACGAGGAAATTCAGGACCTGCTGCGCGCCAGCACCGGCGTCAATCTGGGGTTGCATTACTTGTCGGGCGCTATCACCTTCGACCCGCTAGTGACTGCAATCGAGCCCTATCTGGCCTCGCAAATTGTGTGGCTGGACTCGCTGACGCTGAACGTAGACCGCACGGCCCGCAACACGAATATGCTCATGTGGCACAAGGAGCTGTGGCTGATTGACCACGGCGCGGCCCTCTACGTGCACCACGCCGGCTCGGGCTGGGCTCAGCCAGACCGGCAGCGCGCTTTTGCGCAAGTAAAAGACCATGTGCTGCTGCCAAAAGCCGCTGAGCTGGCAGCCGTAAACGCCGAAAGCCGAGCGCTGCTAACAAGTGATGTTATTCGGGAGATTGTGGCTTTGGTGCCCGACGAATGGCTGCTGGAAGCTTTCTCAACGGACACCACGGCCCAGGAGCAGCGGACGGCCTATGTAGAGTTTTTGGAAGCTCGCCTTGCCGCATCAGATACCTTTGTTCAAGAAGCGCAGCATGCCCGACAAGCACTTATTTGAGTATGCCGTTCTGCGCGTGGTGCCGCGCGTGGAGCGAGAGGAGTTCCTCAACGTCGGCGTCATTGTGTACTGTCGGGCGCAGGGGTTTTTGCAAACGCAGTTTGAACTGCCCGAAGCCCGCCTGCGTGCCCTCTCCGGCGACCAGGTGGATATGCAGGAGCTAACGGAGCGCCTGAAGGCCTTCGAGCGAATCTGTAGGGGGCGTGCCGAGGGTGGGCCTATCGGTCAGTTGCCCATTGCGGAGCGGTTTCGGTGGCTTACGGCTACGCGCAGCACCGTTGTGCAAACCTCGCCCGTGCACCCCGGCCTCTGCGAAGATGCCGCCGCTACGCTGGCGCGCTTGCATGCACAGCTTGTGCAATGAAATCGCAGTCGTTTAGAGCTATGACACCAACCTGGCCGGGTAATTAACTAGTGGTGGGCGAAAAAGCCCCCCAGAAAAATTATAACCATTCTTGCGACAAGCTAAAATGCTATTCGTCAATCAACTAAACTGGTTTCGGGAGTAGAAAAGAACGTGAAAGGTAAATTATGTAAAAATCAGCCCTTGGTATGGTAGTTGGGGCTGTGGGTGCTGCGTCAGCGTTCGGGGGCGGCATTTAGCAAAATTTGGGAAAGGGAGGTAAGGTTGAGAATATCGAATAGCTATCACATTTATTATGAGAACCCCGTGGGCCGGGCCGTGAACGATCCGCTGGGTTTTGCCCGTCTCATGTATCAGGCTGGCTCGCGGCCCGAGGATGACTTTAAAGCCTTGCTAAATAACGTTACGAAGCTAATGGCTCGGCGCGAGGATGGCTGCCTACTGGTAGATCAGCGGTTGATGAGTCCTTTTACACCTGAGGAGCAGGAATACGTGATTCAGCAGTGGCTGCCGCGCTTAGTAGAGAAAGGTGGCTACCGCTATGGCGCCGTTCTGGTGGCGCAAAACGTATTCGCACGCCTGGCGACGTCTACTATAATAGCCGCCGTGCGCGACTTATCGATTACATACCAGTATTTTGAGCAGGAAGCCGAGGCCGTCAACTGGCTTATTAGTCAGCAGCGGCACGCTATAAGCGCCTAGCTCAGAGTGTAGCAACAGGACAGAAAAAAGAGGACCTGTATAACCGCGCGGCGGCTATGCAGGTCTTCTTTGCGTATGAGGGGGCTTATTCTGGTGCTGCTTATCCGTTTGCTATGAGTCAGGTATTGACTGCCGAGCCCCGTGTATCTGCCACGCGGGCGCGCATTGCCATTGCGCTATTCTTCTTTGTGTCAGGGTTTGGATTTGCTACCTGGGCCTCACGCATTCCTCTGATTCAACACCGGCTGGGGCTGAATGAAGCCCAGCTGGGGGGCGTTTTGCTGGCCCTGCCGGCTGGCCTGATGCTCACGCTGCCCGTCACGGGGCAGCTGTTGCAGCGCTTTAGTAGCCGCCATGTGATGATGGCGGGCGCAGTGCTTTATAATGTAGCCTTGGCGCTGTTGGGCTTTGCTACCCACACCTGGCAGCTGGTGGCGCTGCTCTTTTGCTTCGGCTCCTCCCGCAACCTGCTCAATCTGAGTATGAACGCGCAGTCGGTGGGTGTGCAGACGCTGTACGAGCGCTCCATTATTGCTTCTTTTCATGGTGTCTGGAGCGTGGCGGGGTTCGCGGCGGCGGGCGTGGGCACTTTGCTGATAAGAGGTGCGGTGCCTATTAGCTATCACTTTCTGGGGGTAGCGGTGCTGCTCACGGCGCTGTCGCTGGCGTTTTTCCCCAATGCGCTGGCGCTGCCTCCTTCGCCGCCGGCTACCAAATCTCGCTTTTCCTGGCCCGATAAGCCGCTGCTGAAATACGGCCTTATCACGTTCGCCTCCATGGCCTGCGAAGGCACACTCTATGACTGGACGGGCGTGTACTTTGTGCAGGCCGTGCACGCACCCAAGGAGTTAGCCACGCTGGGCTTCACGGCCTACTTAGTTGCCATGACCACAGGCCGCTTCCTCGGCGACTGGGGAGTAAGCCGTTTTGGCACCAAACCAATGCTCCAAGCCAGCGGCATCCTGATGACAACCGGCTTGCTGCTGGCTGCGGCTTTCCCAACGCCGATACTGGCCGGCCTTGGGTTTGTACTGGGCGGATTGGGCGTGTCGTGCGTGGTGCCGCTGGTGTTTGGCCTCGTGGGCAAGGCCAGCCCCGAGCGTGCCGGGGCCGCCATTGCCTCCGTCTCTACGGTAAGCTATTTCGGCTTTTTAATCGTGCCGCCGCTGGTAGGGTTTGTGGCCAAAGCCTCGGACCTGCGCTGGTCGTTTGCGCTGGTGGCGCTTTTGGGCGGACTGGTGGTCTGGCTGGTGCCTAAGCTGCGGGAAGAAGCATAAAAAAGCCCCCCAGAAGTGCAAGGAGCGTTTACCACAAGCTCAACAACGGCCTTTACCATGGTCGGAGCGTATAGGATAGCCAGCACTTCAACATAGCAGCATGGACTACATTCGCTTAGGGGCCTCAGGCCTACAGGTTTCCAGAATTTGCCTGGGCACGATGACCTACGGCACCCCCACCGACCGCTGGCCGTGGGCGCTCAACGAGGAGCAGAGCCGGCCTTTTATACAGAAGGCGTTGGAGCTGGGAATCAACTTCTTTGATACAGCCGACGTGTATTCCAACGGCGCCAGCGAAGAAGTAGTAGGCCGGGCCCTACGCGATTTTGCCTCCCGCGACGAGGTGGTTATTGCCACGAAAGTGTATAATGCCATGGGGCCGGGACCCAACGATAAAGGGCTGTCGCGCAAGCATATAATGAAGGCCATTGATGCCAGCCTCAAGCGCCTCGGCACCGACTACGTTGACCTATACCAGATTCACCGCTGGGACTACGATACGCCCATTGAGGAAACAATGGAAGCTCTGCATGATGTGGTGAAAGCGGGCAAGGCGCGCTACATTGGGGCTTCCTCCATGTTCTCTTGGCAATTTGCGCAGGCCCTGTATTTGGCCGATCTGCACGGCTGGACGCGCTTTGTGAGCATGCAGCCCCACTACAACCTGGTGTACCGCGAGGAGGAGCGCGAAATGCTGCCGCTGTGCCAGGATCAGAAAATCGGTGTGATTCCGTGGTCGCCGCTGGCGCGGGGGCTGCTCACGGGTAAGCGCAGCAAGGCGCGCAACGAAACCGAGCGCGCCCGCACCGATATCTTCGGGCAGGCGCTCTACTCCCGCGATGATGACTTCGACGTGGCCGCCCGCGTGACGGAAATCGCTGAAGCCCGCGGGCTGCCCAATGCCCAGGTGGCGCTGGCCTGGATGCTATCGAAGCCCGTGGTCACGGCCCCCATTATCGGGGCCAGCAAAACCGGACACTTGGAGGATGCCGTCGCCGCTCTGGACGTGCAGCTTTCGGAGGAAGAAATCACCCGTTTGGAAGAGCTTTATTTACCGCACCCGGTGCTGGGTTTTGCTTAAATCAATAGTTATTTCTCGGTGTTTATGGGTATGAAAACTGTTTTTCTATTGCTCTTGCTGAGCCTAGCTGCTTGCGCGCCTGAGCAGGTAAAAAATATCACCCAGCAATCGGGCGTCGATTTTAAGGCTTATAAAACCTACAACTTCATGGATGTGAATGCCCGCAACGAGGCCGATTTTCAGGGCCCTGGTACCGGCATCGAAACCCTGAAGCAAGCCGTGAGCCGCGAGATGGCGCGGCGCGGGTATCAGCAGTCGGATACGCCGGATTTGCTGGTGAATATTGGGGTCGTTATTAAAGACAAAACCCAAACCCGCCAGACGACTATTCAGGAAGCGCCCTTTTATATTGGGCAGCGCAACTACCGCTGGCAAAGCCAGGAGGTGAAAACGGGCACTTACGAAGAGGGTACCGCCACTGTGGAAGTGGTGGATGCGGCCCGTAATGAGCTGATCTGGGAAGGCTCCGTGGCCAGCGTCCTGACGCCCAAGCCCGACAAGCTGACCAAGCGCATAAACGACGCCATCAGGACCTTGTTTGATAAATACCCGGTGCCGCCCCAAAGCTAGTGCCGCCGCGAAAACTGAAAAAGCCCCCAGGTCATTTTGGAATGGTTGGGAGGCTTTTTTCAGCTTTATTGGCAGCCAGCTAGCAATTGAAACGCTGCCCGCGACCTTCTGCCGCTACCTTTGCCGGATGCATACGCTCGATCAACTGCGCGCCGGCAAGCTGGCCGGCACCACTCACCTTGACTTATCCGAAGGTCTCACGGAGTTTCCCGCTGAGATTTTTGAGCTGGCTGACACGCTCGAAATCCTCAATCTTTCCGGTAATAAGCTCTCAGATTTGCCCCCCGACCTGGGGCGGCTGCACAAGCTGCGCATTCTGTTTTGCTCCAATAACGAGTTTACCAGCGTACCCGAAGTGTTAGGTCAATGCCCGCAACTGAGCATGGTCGGGTTCAAAGCCAACCAAATTCAAACCCTGCCCGCGGCGGCGCTTACGCCAGCCCTGCGCTGGCTTATCCTCACCGACAATCAGCTGACAAATTTGCCCCCCGAGCTAGGCAACTGTAAGTATTTGCAGAAGCTTATGCTAGCTGGCAACCAGCTGACGGAGCTGCCCGCGAGCATGGCGGCCTGCACGCGGCTGGAGCTGGTGCGCATTGCTGCGAATCGGTTTAAGGCTCTGCCCGAGTGGCTGTTGTCCTTGCCGCGGCTGTCGTGGCTGGCGTATGCGGGCAACCCTTTCAGTGAGGCAGCCGAGCAGGCCGCCGTAGTCCAGCACCCCATAACCACCATCGATTGGGCAGCACTAACCTTGCAGCAGCAATTGGGCGAGGGTGCCTCGGGTGTTATCTACCAGGGGCAATGGCAGCGCGAGAATGCCTCCCCGCAGGCCGTGGCCGTGAAGCTGTTCAAAGGCGCTGTGACCAGCGACGGCCTGCCGCGCAGCGAAATGGCCGCCTGCATCAGCGCCGGCGCTCACCCAAATCTGATAGCGGTGGGGGGCAAAATTGGTGGCCATCCTGCGGGCGCTGAAGGCTTGGTGCTGGAGTTGATTGATCCAGCGTTTGGCAACCTCGCTGGCCCGCCAAGCTTCGTGACGTGCACCCGCGATATTTACGATCCCGAAACCATTTTCAGCGTGGAAGACGCGCTACATATTGCCGCTGGCATTGCCGGCGCCGCTGAGCACCTGCACGAGCGCGGCATCATGCACGGCGACTTATATGCCCACAATATTCTGACCGCGGAAGGCGGCGTCAGTATGCTCAGCGACTTCGGGGCTGCCTGTTTTTTCGACCCCGAAAATGTGGCAACCGCTCATGCGCTGCAACGCCTGGAAGTGCGGGCTTTTGGCTGCTTGCTGGAAGAATTGCTAGACCGTTGCCCGGACTCGGACGCTATCGATGGACTGAAAAACCTACAGCAGCAGTGCGCGCAGCCCAACGCGGCGGCCCGGCCACTGTTCGCCGAAATCCGGCAGGCGCTGGACCTCACCCCCGGCCCCTCTCCCCGAGGAGAGGGGAGCCAGACGATACTTAAATAGGCCATTGTTAAGCAAGGCTCCCCTCTCCTCGGGAGAGGGGCCGGGGGTGAGGTCCCGCAGCCAAACAAAAAAGCCCCCAGAGCAGCTCTGGGGGCTTTTTTCAAGATCGAAAATCAAGCTAGCTTTTCTTTTTAGCGGGGGCCTTCTTATCGGTTGGTTTGCTGGCTTTGGCCTCCGTAACGGGGAAGCCGCGCTCGCGCATCAGTGCTTCCGTTTTGGGGTCGCGGCCGCGGAACGAGCGGTAAGCCTCAGCCGGATCAACGGTGTTGCCTACGGAGAAAATCTGCTGGGTGAGACGCTTGCCCACGGCTTTGTCGTAAGGGCCGCCGGCTTCGGTGAAGGCGCCGTACGCGTCGGCGGCAATTACCACCGACCAGAGGTAGCTGTAGTAGCCAGCCGAGTAGCCATCAGACGAGAAAACGTGCGAGAACTGAGGCGTGCGGTGGCGCATGACAATCTCGCTTGGCATACCTAGCTGAGCCAACGTTTCGCGCTCAAACTTGTCGGGATCAATCTTTTGGTCGCCGGCCAGGTGCAGCTTCATATCAATGAGGGCGCTGGCCAGAAACTCGGTAGTTTCGAAGCCCTGATTGAACGTGGCTGCCTTTTCGATGCGGTCAACCAATGCTTGCGGAATGGGCTTCCCGGTTTGGTAGTGCACAGCGAATTTCTGCAATACCTGGGGCGTAGAAAGCCAGTTTTCGAGCACCTGCGACGGAAACTCTACGTAGTCGCGCACCACGCTAGTACCGGATAAAGTAGGGTAGGTGACGTTGGAAGAAAGTCCGTGCAGCGCGTGGCCAAACTCGTGAAACAACGTGGTGGCGTCGGTCCAGGAAATGAGCGTGGGCGCGCCGTCTTTCCCCTTCACGAAGTTGGAGTTGTTTGAAACGATGGTTGTGACGGGCTTGCCGTCCATGCGCTCCTGCTTACGGTAGGCGTTCATCCAGGCACCGGAGCGTTTGCCGGGGCGGGCATACGGATCGAAGTACCAAAGGCCCACCTGTTTGCCGGACGTCTTATCTTTCACCTCCCACACCTTCACATCGGGGTGGTACACGGGCACGTTGGTGACGGGGCTGAAAGTGAAGTTGAACAGCTCACCGGCTACCCAAAACATGCCTTCGCGCATCTTATCGAGCTGCAAATACTGCTTCACCTCATTCTGGTCGAGGTCATAGCGTTCTTTGCGCACTTTCTCCGCGTAGTAGCGGTAGTCCCAGGGCTCAATCTTGAAGGTAGCGCCTTCCTTTTTGGCCAACGCCTGCATGTCGGCCACTTCCTCTTTTACGCGTGCTACGGCCGGCTTCCATACTTCTTCCATCAGCGCCATGGCCTTTTCAGGCGTCTTGGCCATGGTGTTGTCGAGGCGCAGGTGAGCGTGCGTTTTGTAGCCCAGTAGCTTGGCGCGCTCAGCGCGTAATTGTAGAATCTGGGTAATGAGGGCGTTGTTGTCGTGGGCGCCGCCATTGTCGCCGCGGCTGTAGAACATGCGCCACGCTTTCTCGCGCAACTTGCGCTGGTCGGAGTAAGTCAGGAACGGATCAATGGAAGAGCGCGTGTTGGTAATCACGCCCGCGGCCGTGAGCTTGCGGTCGGCGGCAGCCTTAGCGGCATCTTCGCGCAGAGAAGCTGACAAACCACCGAGGTCGGCGGGCGTTTTCAGCACCAGCACCGAGTCGGTTTCATCGGCCAGTACGTTCTGGCTAAACTTGGTGAAGTGCCCCGCCAGCTCCTGATTGATGGCCGACAAGCGCGTCTTCGCCTTGGCATCAAGCTTGGCACCGGCACGCACAAAGTTGTTGTAATACACAAACGCCAGACGCTGCTGCTCAGGCGTCAGCTTCTGTTTGTCGGGTGAGTTGTACACCGCCTCAATGCGGCGAAACAGGGCCTCGTTCTGGGTGATCTGGTCGGAGAAGGCGGCCATCTTGGGGGCCATTTCGCGCTGCACCAACTGCACTTCGGGATTGCTCATTGTCCCGGTCCAGACGCCGTACACGGTCTGCACCTGGTCCAGGGTTTGGCCTGCCCGTTCCAGGGCGGCAATGGTGTTCTCAAAATTGGGAGCCTGCTTATTGCTGGCAATGGCCTCTATTTCCTTCAGGTTTTCGGCCATTGCAGCCTCCAGAGCCGGCTTAAACTGAGCCACTTCTACCTTATCGAAGGCTGGCACGCCGCCATAAGGACCGGCCCAGGGGGCTAGTAAGGCATTATTGTCGGGGCGGGTGGCGGTGGCGGTAAACGTGGGTGCCGCCGTTTGGGCGTGGCTGGAAGTTGGGTTCACAGAGGCAGCAAAACTGAAGGTGAAAAGAGTATTTGCCAGTAAAAGCCTACCAGGAGAAAAGAATAGTTTGGGCATGAGGTATACAGTAGTTGATAAATCAGTTTGAGCCTGAAAGGTAAGAAGGAACGGTTCGGTTCCTTTCAGCTGGCCGTAGTTTACTGCTGGCGTGAAAGCGGCCTTCCTATGTATGGTAGCCCGGCGTAGAGACGCAATAGTTGGAGTCTTGTCGTTGCTGCTGTTGTGTTATCTGAATCTTCGATACCAATCGTTCAACGGTGAGACGCAAGATGTTGCGTCTCTACAGGGCAACACAACCGATACTCATTGTGCCAGGAAAATATTTTTCTCTCCGTCTGTAACCTTGGCCAAATCGCGCAGTTACCAGCGCCGAATACGGTCGCTACTCGCATCGCCTATGTCAGTTGAAAAAATATTTTCATCCGGCTGTAACGTTTCGACTTCGTTCTGGTAATCGCCTCATTCAATACCCTGGCTCTCGTTTTTAGTAGCCTGCTAGCTTATCATTTATACAGCAAATTTCTGCTAGAAGCAGACTGATTTTTAGTAGCTGATTCCGGCCGCGCCAACCGGCCCTCACCTTTTTGTTTCAACCGCTTTTCGCGCCGCTTATTTCGGTCGCCGGTCATTATTGTGCCCAAATTTTTGGCTCCGAGAAATCTGCGCTTTCCCTTTCGCTTTCTACTCTAAAATTTCACCGCGCTATGTCTTTCAATTTTACGCTGCGTTTTTGCCTTTTGCTTGTCACTTTCGTGGCTGGGGGCATTTTGCGGTAGCCCAGCAAACGCCGGCTCCCACCAGCTCCGCCACGGCCGCTCCCAAGCGCCAGCTGCAGGCCCTGCGCATCACGGAGCCCATTAAGCTCGATGGCGAACTCAATGAAGCCATGTGGCAACAGGCCACGGTAGCCACCGATTTTATTCAGCAGCGGCCCAACCCCGGCGTACCGGAAAAGCAGAAAACCGAAGTGCGCATACTCTATGATGACGCCAACCTCTACATCGGCGCCATCATGCACGACATTAGCCCCGACTCCATTCTGCGCGAAATGACTCAGCGCGACCAGTTTGGCAACACCGATCTGTTTTCCATTTTTCTGGATACTTATAATGACAAGCTCAACGGCTACAACTTCACCGTAACAACTTCGGGCGTGCAGCTGGATGCGCGCTACTCGCCGGCCAGCGGTGAAGACTGGAACTGGAATGCCGTGTGGGATGCCCAAACCAGCCAGCGCGGCACCGACTGGATTGCCGAAATGCGCATTCCGTATTCGGCCATTCGCTTCAGCAAAGCGCCTGAGCAGCTCTGGGGGCTAAATTTTGCCCGCCAGCGCAAGCGCGACAACGCGCAGTTTTTCTGGAATGAAGTGAAGCCCGAAGTCGACGGTTTTGTAAACCAGTGGGGCGAGCTGCGCGGCATCCAAAACGTGGAGCCGCCGCTGCGTCTTTCCCTCACGCCCTACGTATCGGCCTACGTAAACCACAACCCGCTGAACGCCGACGGCACGCGCCGCACAACAACGAGCTTCAACGGCGGCGCCGACCTGAAATGGGGTATCAATGAAAGCTTCACGCTGGACGCTACGCTGGTGCCCGATTTTGGGCAGGTGCAGAGCGATAATCAGGTGCTCAACCTGTCGCCATTTGAGGTGCAGTTCAACGAAAACCGACAGTTCTTTACTGAGGGCACCGAGCTGTTCAACAAAGGCAACTTATTCTATTCACGCCGCGTGGGTGCCACGCCCATCGGCTTCTATAATGTGGCTGCGGGCGAAAATGAGAAGATCGTGCGTAACCCCACCGAAACCCGTTTGCTGAACGCTACGAAAGTATCGGGCCGCACCAGCAAAGGCTTGGGAGTTGGCTTGTTTAACGCGCTCAGCAACGACGTGTACGCCACCGTGCGCAACACCGAAACGGGGGAGGAGCGCGAGGTGCAAACTCAGCCCTTCAGCAACTACAATATTGCCGTGCTCGACCAGAGCCTGAAGAACAATTCCTACGTGAGCCTCATCAATACCAACGTCACGCGCTGGGGCAAAACCTACGACGCCAACGTAACTGGGGGCTTTTTCGCTTCGCTGACAAGAAGAACGCGTATGCCTTTGATGGCAGCGTCGTGTATTCGCGGCGGCGCGGCACCGCCTTCGGCTCCGATGACCAAGTAAGCGACCAAGACGGCTACAAATACCGTGTGGGCGTGGGCAAAATCAGCGGCAAATTTACCTGGGGCCTAAACCACGGCATTGAGTCGGATACCTACAACCCAAACGATTTGGGTATCCTGTTTGGCAACAACAAAATCACGCAGTCGCTGGACATGGGCTACTGGAAGTACAAGCCTTTTTGGAAGGTGAATAACTTCTACCTGTTTGGGCAGGCCCGCCACACGCTGTTGTATAAGCCCACGCGCTACCAAAGCACGAGCTTTTACCTGGGCGCTAACACCACGTTTACCAAGAACTTTCTGCAAGTCGGCTTCGACTTCAACGTGGACCCGCGCAACCACGATTACTTTGAGCCGCGCGTGTTTCCGCTGGGCGAATACTATGTACGCGTGCCCGGCAGCACCAGTCTGATTGTATTCTTCAATTCGGATACGCGCAAGAAGTTTGCGCTGGGCATGAACGCCGGCAACAGCACCTACGCCCTCGACGACCGCTTCGCCCGCGACCGGCGGGTAAGCTACCGGTTTGGCGCTTACCCACGCTACCGCGTAAATGACCACCTCACCTTTCGCTACAGCCTCGATTGGAGCTTTGATGGCAACCAGATTGGCTACGTAAATGGCGGAATGTCGCGCGATGAGCCTATGGATGAGCCGTTTATGGGACAGGTTATTCTCGGCCGCCGCGATGTGGCCACGGTTTCCAACGTGCTCTCGGTGGCCTACACATTCACCAACCGCATGTCGTTTACGCTGCGCACGCGCCACTACACCAGCAACGTGCGCTACGCCGACTTCTCGGCTCTGGCGCCGGGCGGCGATGAGCAGCTTGTGGACTACCGCCGCAACCGCGACAACACCTACAATGCCTTCAACGTGGACGCGGTGTACTCGTGGTGGTTTGCGCCCGGCTCCCAGATCAGCGTGGTGTGGAAGAACGCAGGCACCTCGTTTTTGCAGGCCAACGAAGCCACACCGCTCTACTTTGATAATCTCAGCAATACCATAAACACGCCCCACAATAACTCCGTCTCCGTCAAGGTGCTCTACTACCTCGACTACCTGGCCTTCCGGAAAAAATAAGGAGCCGCTTTACGTCGAAAAGCCCCCCAGCGCCGCTGTCAACCGTAGATGGCAGTGCTGGGGGCTTTTTTGTGTCGCGAATACGGGGAAAGCTGTGTACTCGCAAATGGTAATTGCCGTACAAGCTGCTGCCAGCTCTGCCAGTTTTCAAACCAGATTTTTGCTTCCTTATGTCGTCCTTTTTAGAAGAATTTCTGCGTAACCCAGCCGTAGTGGGCTCCATGGTGCCCAGCTCCCGCGAGCTAACCGGGAAAGTAATGGCGCCCATCGACTTTGGCAGCGCCCGCTGCATTGTGGAGTACGGCCCCGGCACGGGCGTTTTTACAGATATACTTATTCAGCGCCGCAAAGCCGAAACGGCCATAGTGCTAATCGAAGTAAACCGCCGTTTCAGCCAGATGCTGAAGGAGCGCTACTCAGGCCAACCCAACGTACACATCATCCACGGCTCAGCCGACAAAACCGGCGAATACTTGCAGAAACTGGGTTTGGATACCGTCGATTATGTGGTGTGCGGCTTGCCATTTTCTTCCCTGCCGCGCCGCCTGGGCTGGCGCATTATGCAGCAAACCCAGCAGGTGCTACTGCCTGATGGTAAGCTCATTCTGTTTCAGTATTCTCTCCAGAACAAACGCCTGTTCGAGCGCTTTTTTCGCCTACTCGACGATACGTATGTACTGCTGAATATCCCGCCCGCTCACGTTCTGGTTTACACCCCCGAAACGACCGTTGCCGCCACCAATGCCACTGAAGTGGTGCAGAATAGCTCGGCCAACGTGCCAGCCTAGGCGTGCTTACTTTTGCGTACGCTTAATGCAGCCAATTCACCCTCTTTTTCGCTAGTATGAGTTTATTAACCGTTTCAGGAATTACACTGCGAGAAAAAGAGAAGTACATTCTAAATGACGTCAGCTTCAGCCAGCAAAAACAACAGAAAATAGCCCTGGCCGGCGAAACCGGAGCGGGCAAAAGCACCCTTCTCCAGACCATTGCCGGCCTAGTGCAGCCCGATGCTGGCGAAGTATGGTTTGATGGTCGGAAAGCCAAAGGTCCGGCCGAACAATTGATGCCCGGCAACCCGGGAATTTCGTACCTGTCGCAACAGTTTGAGCTGCCTAAATTTTTGCGGGTGGAGCAGGTGCTGAAATACGCCAATAAGCTGTCGGCAGAGGAGGCCCACACGCTGTTTGAAGTGTGTCGAATAGACCATCTGGGCGGGCGCCGCACCGACCAGCTATCCGGCGGCGAAAGGCAGCGGATTGCCCTGGCAAAACTGCTGCTTTCCTCACCCCAATTGCTGCTGCTGGATGAGCCGTTTTCCAACCTGGATATGGTGCATAAAAATATCCTGAAATCTGTGATTCAGGATATCGGCGAGAAGCTGCAAATCACCTGTATTCTCATCTCCCACGATCCGCTGGATACGCTTTCGTGGGCTGATGAGATAGTGGTGATGCATGGGGGGCAAATCGTGCAAAAAGGCCCCCAAACCACATTTACAACCAGCCCGTCAATGAGTATGTAGCGGGACTTTTTGGTACCTATAATCTGATAACAAGCGTCGCTCAGGCAAAGGCTTTAGCAGCGGCGGCCGGAGTGAAAAGCAAGCGTAAAACGATGCTGATTCGGCCGGAGAATTTCAGCTTAGATCTCGTCAATACGGGCGGCCTTTCGGGTGAGGTGCAAAAGGTGCGTTTCTTCGGTTCGTATTCCGAAATTGACATTCAATTCGCTGGTAGTATCGTTAAGGTTCGCACCAGCGTAGGCCGCGCAACCCCCGGCGATACAGTTGGCCTTTCGCTGACCGCTGACGCCGTCTGGTATTTAGAGAATTGAAGGTCAAAACGCAGGCCTAAAGCAGCAGCGTAATCGGTAGAAACAAGATGGCCTATTTGTAGCGCTATGAGTTGGTGTTTTCCCGTTGACTATGGTTTGATATTCTGTCACTTTTCCGGCCCATCAAGTGAGAAAAATACGCTTCGTATGCTGCATACTGGCACTGCTGACAATTGCGGCTTGCGCCACGGCCCAAACAACGCCTAAGGTGCTGAATACTTACCGTAATAAAGCAGTAGTGGTGAGCAAGCCAGCGCTTATAACTACACCGCTTGGCGCTGAGGCACCAAATGGGTTTCTGGGGCGTACCTCCGCGTTTCGCAACCGGGAAATGTCGGTGATGGTAACGCTGACCCGGCCACTTTCCAAGGCAGAGACGCTACGCTATACCGAAACCAAATCGTCGGTGCGGGTAATCTGCGCAAGCGTCACTGTATATGACGCCAACGGTACGCTGATGGCGATGGGTGAAAAGTGCACCCTGGTGCCCGGAGAAAAGAAGTAGAACAATTTTGTAAGTTACTGACTAAGAGAGTAATAATGAGTGTAATAAGCTTAATTCAACTGTTTTTACGGGCATGAGCTGTTGGTTATGCGCTTTTACGGGGAAGCTTCTTTAGGTAGCTGAGAATGGCTTTGCGGAAAGCTTCGGGCTGCTCTACAAAGGGTACGTGGCCGGTTTGCAGCTGCGCTACTTGCTGGTTGGGAAAGCGGAACATCTTGTAATGGTCTGGCCCAACGGCATAGTCCTTGGCGCCGGTGATAATCAGCACGGGTACTTTAATTTGGGGAGTAAGGGCGGTGAAATCCTTGCGGTAGTCAGGGAGGCTGAAGCCGTAGCTGCCAAATTCGCCCGTGCCGGGGTTGCCCTTGTCGGCTTCGGTTACCTTTTGATGGCCGGCCTCGGTCTGATACTGAAGCTTGAACCAGATATTTTGCTCGCTCAGGTAGGGCATGAGCATACCGAAGCGCTCATCTAGGGGCTTGCTCTCGTCGAGGTAAGGAGCTTTATCGGGCAAAGTCACGAAGTTCAAACCATTTGTGAGCGTGCTTTTCATTGCTTCGTGAAGGCTGAGCGTACTATTCACGAGCACCAGGCCGCGCACGTGCTGAGGGTAGCGCGCGGCGTATTCCGTAGCGATGGTGCCGCCAAAAGAGTGCGCCATTACCACCCAGGTGTCGAGGCCCAGCTGCTGGCGAAGCTCTTCCATATCCTGCACCATGCGGTCGAGAGAGTAGTTCTTATTCGGGTCGTTGGCGGAGCGGCCACTGCCGCGCTGGTCGTACCAGATCACCTGCAGCTTATCCTCCAGACTAGGACCCGCCAGGGTTTCCGGCATGCCGCTCCAGGCACCCGGTCCGCCGTGCACAAACACGCAGGGAATGCCCTGCCCCGAGATTTTAGTGTAAAGCTTTAAGCCGTCGCTGGTGGTAATAGTGGGGGTGCCATTGGCGAGCGGAGTAGAACGGCCGCCGGCGAGTAAGAAAGTGGGCAGCAATAGTGCCCAAAGTAAAAGTGCATAGGTGTAGCCGGGGCGGAAGGAGTAGGCCATACAGGAAAGGTGGGTTAGGGAGAGAAAAGGAGTGGCAAAACGGGTTGCACGGCCACTACTGCTTACAGCAAAACCAGCCGGCAGAGCAGGGCCGCGAGATGCCAATAATCAGTCACGGAAAGTGGCTGGGGGGCAAATCAGCCTACAAAAATAAAAAAAGCCACCTGACTTTATATGCTTCTGAATACCTGGCCCAAGGGGGAATTGGGCACGCTTATCAGCAGGTTCACCCTACCAAAAAAGCCCCCAGCGCAAGGATGACAGGCGGGCCGGTGACGGATGGCACGGCCGGAAGGGGTTTGCGCTAATGCGCTAAACGGGCTACGACAAAACCAGTGGAGAATGGTTGTGTCGTAGCCCGTCAATTGAACTTCCGAAATACGCTTCTAATACGTCTCCGGGTGGAAGGTGAGCACCGGCGCTTTGGCTTGCACGGCTACGCTTTCGGCCGTGCTGCCGCCGTGCAGGAAGTGCCAGAGACCCGTGCGGCCGTGGGAGAGCATCACCACCAAGTCGGCGTGCGACTGCTCGGCGTAGCGCGGCACCCCGATGCTCACCTGGGGGGCATTTACCACGTCGGGCTCGTAGTTGAGAATGTGGTGACGGTCGGCGAAGGCGTGAATACGGTCGATGGCGTTGGAGTAATCCTCCGCGCGGGTGACGACGTCGAGCAGGTGCAGCGTGGCTTCGGGGAAGGCCGCGCACACCTGCCGCAAGCTCTTGACGGCGCGGTCGGCTTCCTGCGAGAAATCGGAGGCAAAAACGATGGAGCGCACCTCGAAATGAGGCGCAGGCAGCTTCACCGTAAGCACCGGACAAGGCGCCAGGCGCACCAGCCGCTCGGCGTGCGAATCCATCTCAAATAAATGCAGGAACGCCGGCGCGTGTATATGGGCCCCAATTACTACCAGATCCATGTGCTGCTCGCGGATAACTTCCAGAATAGCCTCGTCTACGTTACCGGTCGCTACCTGGTCGTGCACCGTTACTTCGGGGCAATGCGGGCCATTTCGGCAATCAGCTGGCGCATGCGGTGCTTGGTACGCTGGAGCAGCTCCACCATAAATACGCCGTGCAGCGATGCTCCGCTCGATACACCGCCAGTAGTTACCATACCACTGCCGGCCGACGAATCCACTACGTGCAACAACGTAATCTGCCCATGCGTGCGGTGGGCCAACTGCATAGCCACCTCGAAGGCGTTGTGCGCTTCGGGGGAAAAGTCCGTAGGTACAAGGATATTTTGCATGACAGTAAGGGGAGAAAAGGGTGTATACAAATGCTGCACGCGCCGGTGAGGCTGGTGTAATAATTTACATATTATACTTCAATAAAACAATATTAGAGCTCCACTTTATGCTCCGCCCATTATCTTCCTGTGCTATCTCAATCGGCTGATAGTGAAACATAAACGGGGAATTTCTTCTCAAAAGAGCTGGATGTGCCAGCTGCCCCGGGCCAGCCGTCGCAGCAGCGGCAAAAGCAGATCGATGCGACAAAGAATAGTAGTCAGGTAGCAGCTTGCGCGTACGGCCGCGCTGGGGGGCTTTTTTGTTGAGTCTGGCTTTCACGCAGCAACCCTCAAGCAGCCCCAGCTGCGGTGTCAGCTGGGGCTGCTTGAGGGTTGCTGATAAAGCGGGGCTTTTTACTTGGTTGAAAGCTGCATTTAGATAACTACACACTCCACAGTTGCAACCCCAGCCAGCCATACGTTCCCAACACCGTGGCCACCAGGCCCAGGGCACCATAGGTGAGCAGCAGGTACCAGGCCACCACACGGCTGCGGAACAGGCGGAAGCGGCGCACCGTCAGAATCAGGCCCCAGAGCGTGAGCACGGTGAAGGCCAGCGGCGCCACAAAGAGCAGCACGCTTTGGATGCTCAAGCGCCCGGCCGCCGCCACATTGCCCCCCAGGCTGCCTAGGGCAAACCCCAGTGTTATCAGTGCTACCGTGGCCAGCAGCGGCAGTAGGCGCGGTAGCAGCTGTATGCGCGGCAGTTGTTTGCGCAAAGCATAAATCAGCCAGATCAGTCCCGCCACGCTGGATGTGGTAGCCAGCAGGATACTAAGCCAGAACAACGTAGGTGGCAGCCACCACCAGATGCCCGCCTTGAGCGCGTAGCCCTGGGGTGATATCAGCACCAGCTCCCCGTCGCGGTCTTTGGTTAAAGCCACGCTCGGCAGGGTTTGGCCGCTGAGCCGGAAAGTGAGCGGGCCGGTAGCCAGCAGCGTGTCGGGGTCGCCGAAGAGGGGCTTGAGCGTGAGCAGCTGCCCGTGTCTTTCCAAAGAAATGCCCCCCAGCAGGTGAGTGCTAAAGCCCGTTAGCGCGTTGCGGGGTGCAGCGCTCTGGTAGTGACCTAGGTAGGGAGCAATGGCTGCCGTGTCAAGAGCCAGCATGGGCGCTGTAGGCGGCGTGGGTTGGTCGCGCAGCAGAAAATCCCGCACCAGGGTACTAATGGAAGTGAGTGGCTTCGAGCCGTTGTTGGATAGGGCATAACCCAGGCCCAGCTCCCGGTTGTAGGCAAACGTGGAGATAAAACCCTCGATGCCCCCATTATGCCCACGAAACGGAGCCTTGCCTTTTTTGTTGACGATGGTGTTGGCAAGGCCATAGCCGGTTTGCAGGCCGGCGCTGGCTTCGAGGGGGCTATGCACGGTTTCCATTTCGCGCAGACTGGCAGGCTGGAGCAGGGCCGTACCGCTAGGGGTGCGGAAGTCGCGAAGAAAGAACTGTACCCACTGGGCCATGTCGGTAGCTGAGGCGCTCATGGAGCCCGCCGGCCCTGCATAAATGGGTAATAGGGGTACGGGGTGGTAACCGCCGTCGTCGTAAACATAGCCACGGGCCAGCTTCGGATCTGAGTCTTGGCGCAGGGCCGCAGTGGCTTCAGGCATATCCAGGGGGCGCAGCACGTTTTTGGCGAGGTAGTGCTCATACGGCTCCCCGCTCAGCTTTTCGAGCAGATATCCGGCCACCAGATAGCCGGGATTGGAGTACGACATTCGCTCACCGGGCCGCCAGCGGCAACGCAGCTCCTTGCGAAAAATCTGGACTGCGGCCGCGCCGCGTGGGTCGGTGGGCGTGGTGTTGTAGACGTGGTTAATCTGCATGTCGTCGAAGCCGGCGGTATGCTCCAACACGTGCACCACGCGCACTGGATCGGTAGCTTCCCAGGGGTTGTCGATGGGTACCTCAGGGGCAATCTTTCGCAGCTCGTCGTTGAGACTCAGCTTGCCTTGCTCCACCAGCTGTAGCAACCCTACTACAATAAAAGGTTTGGTAACAGATCCCACCCGAAACAGAGTGTGCGGCGTTACGGGTTTTTTCTGCTCTACATTGGCCAGCCCCAGCCCGCCCGCATACAGCACCGAGTCGCGGCTAACCATGGTGAGCAGCAACCCCGGAATATGCTCCCGCCGCATGATGCGCTCGATGGAATCGGTAAGCTGAGGAATGGTGGTAATTGGCTTAGCTGATTGTTGAGCGTAGGCGGAAAAGCAAGGCCCCAGCAGCGCCAGAAGCAGAAGTAGTTTTTTCACGATAAGCGCAGCGGTTAGGGGATAGCAACGCTGGAAGATAGCGGTTTTACTATTTGTATCAGAAGGATAAGTAGATGACGCTATGGAGCTTTAGAAGGTAGTAGCATCCCGCTGGGGGCTATTCTGGGGAAGTGTACCTTTAAAGCGAAATAGTAGCCAGAGTCAAACCGACATATCCAATTCAACCTATTAGGCGGTCATGCAGAGCGGTAGCGAAGCATCTCGCGGGCTGACGTGAGAGTAGTAGTCTCAACAAATAGAACGTCATGCTGAGCTTGCCGAAGCATCTCTACTGGTTAGTATAATCAATACCATTGCAACCAAGCGTCAGAGATGCTTCGGCAAGCTCAGCATGACAGTTAGTGTGGCAACCTCAGCCCGCGAGATGCTTCTTTGCTGCTGGAGGCGCAAAATGCTCTGCATGACAGACGAACTTTGGGAGAGGATAACTGACCCTTAATGTTGGAAAATGCCCCCTACGGCCGCAAAAGCCGCAGCGTCGTGTCCAGAGGCTGGGTGAGGAGTAGCTGCCGGGACTGTTGGCGCAAGGTTTCCTGCTGCTCGCGCTGTTCAGATTTCTTGAATAAGCGCACCTTATAAGGGCTTTTAGCGGCGGCGCGCCGCAGGTTAATGTAGGTAGGGCGACCCCGGGCGCTACGAATCAGGCGGCCTTGCTCGATGCGCTCCACACGCTTCTGGTTGTTGCCAAAAAGCACTTGCAACGGGTTCAGGCTCACGTACAGATTGGCTCGTCCATCCAGGTGGTAGTAGCCGCTGACTTCCAGGTTGCTCAGGTTGCTGTTCAGGCGCAGGCTGGGAATCAGGATGCGGCCATCATGCAGCAAAAGCTGGGTGCTGACGGGCTCAAAAAACAGGTGACTGGTGCGCTCCGTTTTCATAAACTTCAGCGCCTCCGTGAAAAAATCAACGTTCAGCAGCTCCAGGTTGCGAATATCCGTTTTGAGGTAGCCCAGGGTGGTAGCGAATACGGGCAGGAAAGTCGAGTCTAGGTCGGTGTGAATATCGGCGGAGCAGCGCAGAGTGCCGCGCACGTTGTGACCATCGAGCAGGTTGATGTTCATGTATGTGAGCGTGGTGAAAAGCTCAGGAAGAGCAATGTCTTCCAGTTGCGTCTGGACGTGCAGGGGGTGATGATTCTGGCCCGCATTGGTGAGCATGCGTCCGCGCAGCTTAATGCGGCCCTGCAAGGCATTCAGGGAGCACTCCTCCAGCACCGCTTCGCCCTCCCGCAGCCGAGACACCAGCCGGAAATCTGTGCCGCGCACCGCAGTGTACTGTACTTTGTCGGCCTGCACCCGCACCACGGCGCTCAGAATACCACTGGAAAGCAGCGACTTGTCGCGGGCAGTGCCGTTGCCATTTACGGCCGGTCTTTTCCTGCGACTGCCATTCTGGGCGGACTGGGGGGCATTTTCTTCCTTCACGTCCAGGCCGGCCAGCATTTGCAATAGCTGCTGCACATCGAGGGTGGCGTAGCGTAGATCGAGGGTGGCATTGGCGGCCTGTACGCGGGTGCCTTCTACCTGCACAGTAGCTGTGGCTTTGCCAATACCGCCGCGCGTAGTGGCAAAGTTGAGGTAGGGCATTCGCAGCGAGCTACCCGTCTTTTCCAGGCGCAGCCGCACATCCTTTATGTTTTCCCCCGCCGAGAGATGCATGGCATCGATCGAGCAGGTAACGTGCCCGTTGGCGGCCAGCAGCAACTCCCGCAGGGCCGGACTCGCGGGCTCCTTGGCTGAGCGCTGGGGCGGACGGGCCGCATGCCGAAGCAGGTTTTGGTAGTTGAGCTGATCGTAGTTTACTGCCAGCTCGAAGCGGATGGGAGCCACTTGCTGACTTGTATCGGAAGGCCAGGACGCGCGCCCGCTCACATTTGCCCCCCACACCTGGCCACGAATATTATTGAGGAGTACGCGGCGGCCATCGTGGCGCACGGTCACGGCCAGGTGGTTGACGGTATCGGCGGGCAGGAAAAGCCGGTCGCAGCGCAACCCCACATTCAGGCGCAACCCCGGCGGAAACATGCTCATATCCAGCTTCCCCGACTTAGCGGCTGGGGGCGGTACGGTGCGCGCGGAACCGGCCGCAACCGGCCGCAACAGCTCACGCACGCGGTCCAAGCGCACCTCATCGACGGCAAAGTTGCCGGTAATGTCGGTGGTTGGGTGTCGTTTGGTCAGGTAATCCAGCAGGTGCGTAGTGGTGGCGGTGGCCCGAAACCGCATGCCATCCAGCAGCCCCGTGGCATTGGTGAGGTGCCAGCGACTATCCTGCAAACCCACCTGCACGTTTACGCCCGAGAAATTTGCCCCCCGGTCGAGCAGGGCGAAGGACGCGTCGCGCAAGGTCACCGCGCCCCGCACCGACAAGCTATCCAAATAAACCGGGGCGTTACGATCCGACTGCGGTGGCAGTGGCCCTTGCAGCCTGAGGTCGAGCTCGGCCGTGCCGCGCCGTGCCCGCACCAGCTCCGGAGCCACCACCGCTGCTAGCTCGGGCAGCTCAGTCCGTCCAATTACTTGTCCGTTCAAATACGGGCGGGTAAAGTCACGAATTGTGAGAGATACATCAAGCCAACCCGGCGCGGTATGAATGCGGCAGTGAGGCAGCGTGAGCGTGGTCGACTTAAGGTTGTGCTCGGGTCCATTGTCGTAAGTGCCGGTTAGGTCCCAGTTGTTGATGTGGCGCGTAGTGTCGGGCCAGGTAAGCTGAGCGTCGCGCAGGGCAAAGCGCAGGATATTGCGCGGCCGGATAGTGGGCCCGCTCAGCCCCCGAATAGTGTAGCGAATGTACGCCTTGCTGGGACTGGTGGCGCCCTCCACAGCTGGCCGCAGGCTTTGCGGCAACGCCAGGCGGAGCACATCGGGTAGGGGCTGGGTGCCCACAAACCGGAAATTGAGCTGGGTGCCAAGCTGGCCGGGAACAACGGTGTGCGTACCACTGATCTGCACGGTGTCGCCGTTGAGCGTAGCGCGGGTGCGGTAGATATAGCCCTGGCGCTCCCGAAATTTGTAGCGGTAGTTGACCCAGGCCTGCATGGGTTCGCGCTGAAATAAAGGCTCCGTGGTGGAGCCCAGCCGCCCAAGCTCGCCATCGAGCGTGCCATCTACCCGCAGAACGCCCTTCTGCATATAAGCCTTCAGCCGGGCCTGACTTACGTGCGCCGAAAAAAGCCCCCGGTAAAGTCGTTGCGGGTGACGATGCGGAAGTTGTTGATGAGAAGCGCATCCAGCTTCAGGTTCATTTTCGGCGCCTTGCCCGGACCCGGATGGCGCTTGCCTTTGCGCCCCACGCTCCAGCTGCGCCCCAGCGAATCGACCCGCTCCTGCATAACAGCGTCATTAATCACCAAACGCGTAACGTGCACCTGCCCCCGCAGCAGCTCGCGCAACGACAGCCGCATATCGGTCCGGGCGATGCTTAGTACCGTCAGGGGCTGTTGGTACGCGGTATCTGTGAGGCGCAACCGCAGCAGGGAGGCCGTCAGGTGCGGAAAGTCGCGCCAGGGCGAAATCTGCACTTCAAACGGCGCCAGCACCAGGGCCGAGTTCTGCTTATGCTGCTCCCGCACCCATTGCTCCACGCGCCGCTGCCCCACGCCAGTGCCCACCAACACAGCCACTAGCCCTAGTCCAATGATTACCAGCAATAACCCCGCAATTAATACGCGCCGAAGCCAGCTCATTTTCATAAATATGACCGCTTCAGGTGCAGCTACACGTCCAATTACGGGTAATCAGAGCTTGCTGTCGAGTTTAGGGGTAGTGGGGGTAAAAGTGAAACGCAGGTAAGATAGATAGTCCTTTCCGAACAATCTCAACCTTGACTTGGCAGATGAGCGTTCGACTCAAGACGTCTTTTTGCCTAAACTCTCGTATTCGGCCATACTCACTGCCCGCTGATTCACTTTTTATGCATCCTCCCAACCCCACCGCCGAATCCGTCAAGGCGCAGTACCCAGCCGTGCCGTCCGGCCTGAAGCTGCTGCGGCTGAAGTTTCGGGTGTTGTCGGCGGTGTCCTCGGAGTGGGCGTTTCGGGAGGCCTGGAAAGTGTTTACTACGCCGCGTCGACTGCCGATCAAGGCCTGGGAAGCAAAGGCATTGGCCCATACTACCCAGCATTGGGCGCAGGCCGAAAGCGGCCGCGTAGCCTACTACGAGTGGAACCCCGGCGGCAACCGCACGGTGCTGCTGGTGCATGGCTGGGAGCATCGGGCCAGCTTCTGGGGCCACATGGCCGACGGGCTAGCGAAGGCCGGCTTTCGGGTGGTAGCGCTGGATGGCCCAGCGCATGGCCTGTCCGACGGGAAGCGGGCTACATTGGTGAGCTTTGCGGGGGCCGTGCAGGCGGTGGCTGATGCTGTCGGGCCGGTGCACGCAGTGGTGGCGCACTCCTTTGGGGCCGCCTGCACGGCGGGTGTGCCGGTGCGGTTCAATCAAGCTGCTGGGGAGCAGTTACCGCGTCTTATCCTAATGAGCGTGCCCAGCAGCACCCGCAACGTAGCCGCGCGCTTCGCCGAGTTGCTGCATTTGCCCCCCAGCGTGGTTCAGCGCATGGGGCAGTTTATTCAGGAGCAATACGGCCGGAGTGCCGAAAGCTTTAGCCTACTTGAGACCGGTCGCCAACTGCCCGTGCAGCGCGCCCTGCTTTTCCACGACCATCTTGACCCCAACGTGCCTTTCGCCGAAGCCGAAGAAATAGCTCAGCACTGGCCCGCCCTAGAGTTTCGTCCCACTACTGGCCTGGGCCACAACCGCATCATGCGCGACCTTCATGTGATTCGGCAGGTAATGGAGTTTATGGAATAGAAAGGGCAAGTTTATTTTTAAAAAAGCCCCCCAGACGTTGTTAATGATGTCTGGGAAGCTTTTTATAGTATGATAGATATGTTTCTCAAATCAGACCGTCATGCTGAGCGGCAGCGAAGCAGCTCGTGGGCTGAGGTTGTGAGCTAAAAGGCGGTCATGCAGAGCAGCGCGAAGCATCTCGCCCGCTTCGTTGCAATAGTACTCGAACATCAGCGGGCGAGATGCTTCGCGTTGCTCTGCATGACAGACGCATTGTTTGTCACGCCGTTTAATCTCTATGCCTTTCAAGAAGCCTCCGCTTCTTACACTGTTTCCTGGCTTTCGGCGGCCAGCCCGCGCAGCACTTCGCGCAGGCCTTCAGGCTCCTGAATCAGGCGGGCGACGTGCTGCACGTACTCCGCTTCGGCCCGCAAGTAGCGCTTGAGCTGGCGCAACTCCGCTTCCTGCTTTTTGCCGGTGCCGCTGAGTACTTTGGAGGGGCCGTACTTCAGCTCGTTTAATTGCTGCTTCAGCTCAATTTGCTGCTGGCGGAGCGCCTGGGTGTAGCGCGTAAGCACATCGTCATCAGCGTGGTCGGTAGGGGCAGATTCGGACAGAAGCTGAAGCAGCGTGTAAAGGTCGTTGGCTTCGTAGGCTTCCGTGATGCGCTGCATGAGCGCGGTTTTCTGCTGCTGCGCGTCGGGGTTGCGCTCTAGGTCGGGGTGGTGGGTGCGAGCGAGCTGGCGGTAGAGCGTTTTGGTGTTTGATAACAGTCGTTGCTCCACTTCTCGGGCGGCTTTTTCGGCAGCTTCCTGCGCCTTCTGAGCTTTAGTTTTGCGCCGGGCGCGGGCTTGCTCGGCCGCCTGCTCGTGCGGGGGTAGCGAAGAATCGAAGCTGGCGTTGGCGTCTGCGGAATCTGAGGCAGCACTTCGAGCCTTGCCTGACCGGCTCTGGGGGGCATATTTCAGTAATATATCCGCCGCATCTTCTCCAAACCGCTCCTGCAAAGCGCGGGCATTTCCAATGATTACCCCCGTAATCTGCTGCTCCTCGGCCCGACTAAAAAAGTGAATCAATAGAGCGTTTTCCAACGGTGCAAACAACTTCTGCCGCGCCTCCACCACCGCCCGCGCCGCTGGCCCCACTTGCTGCCAATAGCGGCGCCGAGCTACGGCCTGCTCCGCCTGCAAGTCGCGTAGGCGCTGGCGCAAGCCCTCTACCTGCTGCACCGCCTCCCGAAACGCCTGTTGGGCAGGATTGATAGCCGCATCCGTAGCCGGAATGGGTAAGGAGTTAGCGGCTGGAACGTCGGAGTGAGCGGAAGTATTCATAGGCCTGCAAAGGTAGCGATGACCATTGCGTTATAAATTCGAGAGCACCTTTACCTACACTTTCCGGTGTTAAGGGTGCGACACGATGGTAAAAAGCCTAAGCCTGGAGCAAACCACGAATACTTTTATGAGTTGTGTTGGCTCATTGCCTGCTGGCAGGTATTTTCGGCTGCCTCCATTGCATTCGTATCCAACCGACTTCTTACTGCCACGTCCGTGTTTCCGCAAAAAAACCGATTTCTTTTTTGTTGCCTGCTCGCACTTTTGCTGCTGGGCTTCCGTCCCTCGCTCCGGGCGCAAGGGCAGGCTATTACGGTGAAAACAGACCTTGGGGTAGAGTTGGTAAATGCCCTCATGGTGCAGATTTCCCCCGAATTTATAAAGGACTCGGTGGCCGACCCACACCTGTTTCGTACCACCCGGCTGATGCGCGAAAGCTACACCCACTTTGCGCCATTTCGCACCCACGCCGCCGTGCGCCGCACCCAATGGCTGGCCGACAAAATCGGTACGGGCGTGTATTTGCTACCCTTATTCTATCAGGGATTTCCGCGCCCTCGACGGCACACGCCCATTTCGACGCCGTTGCTCGAAGCCATTCACGCGAATCCAGACTCAGCAGTACGCATAGCTGATGCTTATATGCGTTTGGTGGGGCGATTTTATCAGGACTCCCACTTCGCGCAATTTCAGCGTGCCAACCAGACTGTGTACGAGGTAGCCATCTCGGAAGTGAGGCGCAACCTTCCTTCTCCAACCTTCATACCGACCATGGAGCGTTATTATGGCGCCCAAAAGGCTGCGTATTGTATTATCGTCAATCCATTTTTTAAGTCACAGTGGGGCATGGCTTGGGAAGTAGCAGGTGCCAATGGTCCGGTTGCTAACCAGATTGCGGCGCCTTTCGGAGAACAAATGCGCTTTCGCGGAAACTTGCTAAAAGCTGGGTTTGACAACGCCGAAGAAGTACGCAACCTGTCGGTGCATGAGTTCGGACACACTTTTGTCAATACCTTAACGGCCCGGCCAGCCTTCGCGGCGGGTATTAAAGCGCAAAGCACCTTGTTTCAGCCCATTCCAGGGCAGGGCCAATACCGCGACTGGGAAACGTCATTCAACGAGCATTTGGTACGGGCTGGCGAGGTTCGCCTGGCGCTGGCACTTGGCCGAGGCGACGTCAGCGAGAAGCTCCGAGCAGACTACGCGGCCTGGATGTACCTGCCATTTTTTGAGCAGCAGCTCCGGCGCTATGAAGCGGACCGGCAGCGCTATCCTACCCTGGAATCGTTCTTGCCAGACTTAATTAGTGCACTGCCGACGCTCAATCGATAGTTAGTTAAGTTGCCACTGAACTGGCCATTAGCCACTCATATTTGCGCGAGACGAGGAAGCGGCTCAAAGGCTTGTCGATTCACTCCACACTTTATACGCCACCCGAAACGTATTGCAATGCGCATCCACGATGTCGCCGATTCGCTCGGAGTAGCCGCCACCCATACTCACGGCCACCGGCAGGTTCTTCTCTCGACAAAGCTCCAGTACGAACTCATCCCGCTGGCGGCAACCCTCCTTCGTCAGGGCTAGCTTGCCGAGCTTGTCAGTCGCCAATACATCAACGCCAGCCTGAAAAAACACGAAATCAGGTTGAACTTCGGCCAGCAGGCGGGGCAAAGTAGAGGTTAGCTGCTGAAGGTACTGGGTATCAGAAGTGCCCAGCGCCAACTCCACATCCAGGTCCGATTTCTCCTTGCGCAGCGGATAATTGGCCCCCGCGTGCATAGAAAAGGTGAATACCCGCGGTTCCTGCTGAAAAATGCTGGCCGTGCCGTCGCCCTGGTGTACGTCCAGATCCACCACCAATACTTGCTTCGCTAACTCGTAATGCAGCAAGTGCGCCGCGGCAATAGCAATGTCGTTGAGCACACAAAAACCCTCACCCCGGTCGGCGAAGGCGTGGTGAGTGCCCCCCGCCAGATTCAGCGCCACGCCGTCAGTTAGGGCGCGCCGCACCGACTGTAGCGTACCAGCGCTGCTGCTCAAAGAGCGGCGTACTAGCTGCTCGCTCTGGGGCAAACCTAGTCGTCGTACTTCAGCAGGGGAGAGGCGCTGGTCACGCACTTTGTGCCAGTACTCCTGGGTGTGCACGCGCAGTATATCCTCCTCGGCACAGAGGCCAGGGTCGTAAAAGTCGGTCTGGGGGGCAATTCCTTGCCACAGGAGCTGCTCCCGAATCAGCTCGTATTTGGCAATCGGAAACCGATGACCGGGGGGCAAATCCAGCGTGTAGCGTTCGGAAGTAGCGAGGCAAGGCATAAGGTAAGGACGCGAATGAGAATGAACCAGAACATACGTGCACAACGCGATAAGGAGCGCTCGGGTCAGTAACAACCTGAATCAAGTAGTTTAATCTTTACTTAATAAAAAATTTATTTAACTAAACAATTAGAAAAACACGCTTAAAAATGATTTAAATGAGGTTTTGTAAATCAATAGTTGACGCTGATAAAATTTATTTTAAAAATATATGCATTACCTATTGCATGAATAAAATCAACCCTGCATATTTGTCCCATCAACTACACAACGCCATGCTACGCTGCACCAATTTTATTTCAAAGCAAGACGCCATGGAGCCACGGAACTCCAGCGCGGTTCGGTACAGCTAAGTAGCAGATTCTCCTCTGATACTTCCGCAACCCGAACCTAAATAGTTCGGGTTGTTTGTTTTACAACAGTTTACACCCGCACGGTCATGCGTTATCAACGCCCCACCTTCCTGCATTGCTCTCCGAATAAACGGTCAAAGAACCGTTTCCAAGATTGGTGCGACCGGGCTTTTTCCCTGGATACTTTACGTAGATAATCCTTGCGTAACCCTTCCATGAAAAAAAGCCCGGCCCCCAAAGCTGGGCTTTTTTCATGCTTATTTAACTGAAAAATAAATCATTTTTCAAGGTGGAAGAAGTGTGTCTATTTGTGAAATAAATAAAGTAATTAACTGCTTTTTGTTTGAGTATTATTACAAAAATAAGGTCAATAGTTATTTTATAAAAACGCCGCGGTAATAAACATCTCACTCCTACAAATCCACGATTATGCGCTTCAACTTTACTCTCCGCCGCAACGAAAGCGTCCGTAACCACGAGGGCGCCGCGGGCTTCGCTCTCACTCCCCAGTTGGAGTTGTACGCCGCCGTAGCCACTGCCGCTCTCAGCGACCAGTTCTACGAAACCGCCGACACTCGCTTGCTCCGCTTGCGCGAATTGGTAGCCCGCAACGACCCTGCGTTTGTGGCACGTCTGGCAGTGTATGCCCGCGAGCAGCTGTACTTGCGCACTGTGCCGTTGGTGCTCACCGTGGAGCTGGCCCGCCTGCACCGCGGTGACAACCTAGTAAGCCGCTTGGTGGCTCGGGTGGTGCAGCGCGCCGACGAAATCACGGAGTTGCTGGCCTTCTATGCCCAAGCCAATGAGCGCGACGGGGTAAAAACCCTCAACCGTCTCTCTAAGCAGCTGCAGAAAGGTTTGGCCCTGGCCTTCAATCGCTTCGATGGCTACCAGTTGGCAAAGTACGACCGCGCCGGCCGAGTGCGCCTCCGCGACGCTTTGTTTCTGGTGCACCCTACGCCCCGAAACGCGGAGCAGCAAACCTTGTTCGACCAACTCGTGCAGGGTACGTTGCCCACGCCTTACACCTGGGAAACCGAGTTGTCGGCCCTAGGGCAGCAGCAGTTTGCTTCGGCTGCGGACCGTAAGGCAGCATTCCGGTTGGCTTGGGAAACGTTGATTGGGAGCGGCAAGCTGGGCTACATGGCCTTGCTCCGCAACCTGCGCAACATCCTCGAAGCCGACGTATCGGAAGTGGCAGTGGAGCAGGTGTGTGCCCGCCTCACCGATCGGTTTGCGGTGGCACGTTCTAAGCAGTTGCCTTTCCGCTTCCTGGCCGCCTACCGCGAGGTCCTGACCGTACAGTCGGGCTACGTGGCGGTGGTGCTGGAAGCCCTGGAAACGGCCATTGCCGAAAGCGCGGCCAACCTGCGCGGCTTCGACTCCAGCACCCGCGTACTCGTGGCCTGCGACGTGTCGAGCTCGATGCAACAACCCGTGTCGGCGCGCAGCAAAGTGCTGCTCTACGACGTGGGCCTAGTGCTCGGAATGCTGTTGCAAAGTCGATACAGCCACGTAGTTACCGGCATGTTCGGTGATACGTGGAAGCGCATCAGCCTGCCCCGCGGCCGAGTGTTGCAAAATGTGCAGGAGTTCTACCGCCGCGAAGGCGAGGTAGGCTACAGCACCAACGGCCACTTGGTTATACGTCACTTGGTGCAGCGCCGCGAAGTGGTAGATAAGGTGATGATCTTCACCGACGTACAGCTCTGGAACAGCACCGGCGACGGTGACACACTGGCCCGAGCCTGGATCGACTACCGCCGCACCGTAGCGCCCAACGCTCGCCTGTACTTGTTCGACTTGGCCGGCCACGGCACGGCACCCCTAGAGGTGCGCGCCGGCCACGGCGTCGCCCTAATTGCGGGTTGGTCGGATAAAGTGTTCGATGTGCTGCAAGCCTTGGAAAACGGCGAATCGGCCTTGGCTGAAATAGAGAAAATTGATTTGGGCTAGCGCTTAAATATGGCGGTCATGCAGAGCGGAGCGAAGCATCTTGCGTGCTGACGTTGAGTTAGTAATCCTACTAAACACGCGAGATGCTTCGCTGCGCTCTGCATGACGAACTAATTAAATCACAAATACTAAAAATCACAAATACTAAACCCAAAAGTCGGGGGCCTAAATGCACAGCCAAACGGGTTAGGCCTGCTCCCGACTACTTGGAAACCAACCTACAGGCAAGGTGCCGTAGATGGGCGTTACTTCGTCGGTGAATCAGGCGGCCTTCGGGCCACCTGTTAGGGTTCGAGTCCCGCTGGGGGCTTTTGGCCACCCAGATACGCCTACCGCTGTTGCCCTTGCCGCTGGGTTTGGTTATTGTATCCCGCCGGGTGTCGTCGGGTAGTGTTCCTTCGGGTCGCAGGTTCGAGTCCTGCCTTTTGCCTACCGCTTCAGACGGCGAAAGTAGCTCAGTTGGTAGAGCAGAATGGTTTCGGCCGCGCTTCCCATTCTTTACCCCGGTTGGTATAAATAAAAGTACCTCATTGGGTGCCGTAGCTTAGCCTTACTTCGATTCAGATTCGCCGGGTCGGGGGTTCGATTCCCTCTCGTCAGCCTTCGGGCTGGCGGTAGCTCAGTTGGTTAGAGCAGGACAGTTGGCTGGGCGCCTTGTTGCCCCAATGAGTTATTATCCCTGCTACCCAAGTGCCGTAGGAAGGCGCTACTTCGGTGAGATTCACTTGTGAATCAGCGGGTTCAACCCCCGCAACTTGTGGCTTCGGTCGCAAGAGACACGCTTGCAAAAGGGTGTTGGCAACGCCTGCCGTTCGTTGCCTTGGGTAGCAGCTTGTTTTCCTGATGGGTGCCGTAGTGCAGCCTTACTTCGCCAGAATGCTAAGGTCGAAGGTTCGAGTCCTTCCTGCTATTTAAGCAGTAGCTCAGTCGGTTAGAGCATAGCACAGTGGCTGCACGCCTCATTGCCCCAGCAGGAGCCGAGCCGGAAACGGTGTCGTCGGGTAGCCTTACTTCGCTTTCAACGAACCTGTCATAGGCTCCCCAGCTTTTTCACCCGTTTCCGTGCTTCGGTAAGCTTTTCTAGAGCGCCTTATTTTCTCAGCTGAGGAATACAGTCCGTTCGCGTCAATTCTTTCTAATCAAAGGCGAAGTATTCCTTCGCTAACCCACTCATGGCCCAACAATTACGCGGTAACGACCTCCGGCAGCTTGGCTTCCCCGAGGGCCGCGCCATCGGTCTCGCGCTGGCTCAATTGCAGCGCAAGCATCTCAAGAGGCTTTCTCTTACCAATCAACTCACGCTCTTACAGCAAATTCTAACTACTCCCATGGACTTTGTTACGCACCTCGATTGGAGCTACGTGGCAGCCGCGTTGCTTCCGCCACCTTCGCGCCATATTGAATTGGTGGCGCGCAAACCTTACGCCCTCTACGGGGCCGAGCACATTGAAGCCGGCGCCCTGCACCAGATGGACACGGCCATGAAACTGCCGGTGACGGTGGCCGGCGCCCTTATGCCCGACGCCCACCATGGCTACGGCCTGCCCATCGGCGGCGTGCTGGCCACCGACAACGCCGTGATTCCCTACGCCGTGGGCGTGGACATTGGCTGCCGGATGGCGCTGTCGGTGTATAATTTGCCCCCCAAGCACCTCACTCAGCGTGTACAAGAGCTGCAAAAGCTGCTCCTGGACAATACGCGCTTCGGCAACCGCACTGGCTTTCAGCACGGCCGAAAAATGGGCCACGAAGTGCTGGATCGGGAGGAGTTTCGCGACATTCCGTTTCTGCGCAACAAGCAGGCAACCGCCGCTGACCAAATCGGCACGTCGGGTTCCGGCAACCACTTCGTCGAATTCGGCATCGTGGACATCACCGATCCGACTAACGAAATGGGCGTACCGGTAGGCCAGTATGTGGGCTTGTTGTCGCACTCCGGCTCGCGGGGACTGGGCGCAAGTGTGGCCAATCACTATACCAAGCTGGCCATGGAAAACTGCCAGCTGCCCAACGAAGCCAAGCACTTAGCCTGGCTTTCCCTCGACGGGGAACTCGGGCAAGAATACTGGGCGGCTATGAACTTGGCGGGCGCTTACGCGTCGGCCTGTCACGAGCACATTCACCAGCGGATGGCCAAAGCCCTGGGCGAGCGGCCCTTGGCTAAAGTGGAAAACCACCACAACTTCGCCTGGCGCGAAACGCTAGCCGATGGCCGCGAAGCCATTGTGCACCGCAAGGGCGCCACGCCGGCCGGCAAAGGCGTACTCGGCGTGATTCCGGGCTCGATGACGGCCCCTGGCTTTATCGTGCGTGGTCGGGGTGTGGCCGATTCCTTAGGTTCGGCCTCGCACGGGGCCGGCCGCCTCATGTCCCGCACGCGGGCCAAGCAGGAGCTAAGCGAGTCGGCGGTGCGCCAGCACCTCACCGACCACGGCGTAGTGCTGCAAGGCGGCGGCCTCGACGAAGCGCCTATGGCCTACAAAGACATCCGAGCCGTGATGCAGAGCCAGCAGGAGCTAGTGGACGTGCTCGGCTCCTTCACCCCGAAAATTGTGCGCATGGATGGCGCATAAAAGAAGTAAAAAGCCCCCAGAAGTTTTCGGGGGCTTTTTTATAAAAAGAAAAAGGCGATCATGCAGAGCGGTAGCGAAGCATCTCGCGTGCTAACGCAGGATTAGTAACTGTCATGCTGAGTTTGACGAAGCATCTCTACGCAATGGTAAACTCAACGAAGCGGTAGAGATGCTTCGACAAGCTCAGCATGACCGTCTGATTCAAAATAGTTAGTACTCCTACATCAGCACGCGAGATGCTTCACTCCGTTCTGCATGACGTTCTTACAAGCACAAAACCTGCTATATCAACCTCACCAATCTAACCTCGTCCATAACCTATCACCACCAATCAGCGCTACAACCCGGTACCACCCAACTCCAGGCATCATGGCCAAAGCAACCAATAAGCTTCACAGCAAAGACCTGCGCCAAATCGGCTTTACCAACGACCAGCACATCAGCCTCGCCCTCGATATTCTGGACCAGCGCGAGCTGCGTCGCCTCGATAAGGGCAGCGCACAGGCCTTGCTACAGGAAATAAAAAACGACCCGTTCAAATACCTGCGTGACGAAAACTGGCGACCTCTGGCTGAGCAACTCGTGCCCCAGCCCTCGCGCGATGTGGCCCTCAATCCTGAAATAAAAGACTACCGCCGCTACGGCGAGGCCTTCATTGAAGACGGCGCCCACAAGCAGATGGATACCGCCATGCAGCTTCCCGTGACCATTGATGGGGCCCTCATGCCCGATGCTCACCAGGGCTACGGTCTGCCCATCGGGGGCGTGTTGGCGGTAGATAATGCAGTGATTCCCTACGGGGTGGGCATGGACATTGGCTGCCGCATGGCCCTGTCTATCTTCGACATGCCGGCCAGCTACCTTGGTAAGCATAGTCAGGATTTGCGCAAATTGTTGCTGGAGCACACCAAGTTTGGCAACAAGGAAGTGTTCAAGAAGCCTTTCACCGACGACCCCATTTTCGAGCGGCCAGAGTTTCGCGAAATCGGGGTGGTGCGGCACAAGCGCGATTCAGCCATGGCCCAGATTGGCAGCTCCGGCTCCGGCAACCACTTTGTGGAGTTTGGCTTGGTTGATATTACCGACCCGAACAATGAGATGGGTGTGCCGGTGGGGCAATACGTGGGCTTGTTGTCGCACAGCGGCTCGCGGGGCTTAGGGGCGGCCGTGGCTCAGCATTTCACCAAAGTAGCCATGGAAAAATGCCCCCTGCCACCGCAAGCGAGGCATTTGGCGTGGCTTTCGTTGGATTCGCAAGAAGGGCAGGAGTACTGGCGCGCCATGAACTTGGCGGGCGACTACGCGTCGGCCTGCCACCACGATATTCACCGCCGCCTCAGCAAAGCCCTGGGTAATCAGCCGTTGGCGCAAGTCGAGAATCATCACAACTTTGCCTGGAAGGAAACGCTACCCGATGGCCGCGAAGCCATTGTGCACCGCAAGGGCGCCACGCCGGCCGGCAAAGGCGTGCTCGGCGTGATTCCGGGCTCCATGACGGCTCCCGGCTTTATCGTGCGCGGGCGAGGCGAGCGGGACTCGCTTCAGTCGGCTTCCCATGGTGCCGGGCGCCGCCTCAGTCGCACCCAGGCCAAAGCCCAAATAGGGGAAGGCGACATGCGCCGCCAGCTGCGCGACCACGGTATAGAGCTTATCGGCGGCGGCCTCGACGAAGCGCCCGGTGCTTATAAAGACATTCACCAGGTAATGGCCCACCAGCGCGACTTAGTGGATGTGCTGGGTACGTTCACGCCCAAAGTAGTGCGCATGGATGCGGGCGGAAGCAGAGGAAAAGGACGAGGGGAGTAGCTGGGGGGCTTTTTTGATAGCAAATGAAGCTTTTCGCAATAACTATCAGCATCTTTCAACCTCCTCCGTAGCAACCCCAGCCCCAAAAATCGAGTACCGCTGAACTTGCCTTTGTGTGACCAGCTTCCTGCCGCGCCACGCTCTCTAAGCTTTACTCCATACGTACTCTTATGTCTTCATCTTCTACCAAACGCTTAACTAATCAAGTAGCGCTCGTAACCGGCGCCAGCTCCGGTATTGGAACGGGTGTAGCCGTGGCACTGGCCGAGGCGGGCGCAACCGTTGTGGTCAACTACCATAGCGATGCCGAAGAGGCGGAGAAAGTAGTAACGCGAATAAAAGAGAACGGCGGCAATGCCGTAGCCATCAAAGCCGATGTAAGCAAGGAAGACCAGGTGCAGGCGATGTTTCGGCAGACCATCCAGCAGTTTGGCACGCTTCACATTCTGGTTGCCAACTCCGGTATTCAGCAGGACGCGACGCTGGTCGACATGACCCTGGAGCAATGGCAAAAGGTGATTGACGTGAACCTGACGGGCCAGTTTCTGTGTGCCCGCGAGGCGGCGCGGGAGTTTATCAAGCGCGGCGTGCAGCAGGACATATCCAGGGCGGCCGGCAAGATTATCTGCATGAGCTCGGTGCACGAAACTATTCCGTGGGCGGGTCACGTAAACTACGCCGCTTCCAAGGGTGGCCTGATGCTACTCATGAAAAGCATGGCTCAGGAGCTGGCTCCGCACAAAATCCGGGTGAACAGCATCGCGCCGGGTGCCATCAAAACGCCCATCAACAACGAAGCCTGGGAAACGCCCGAAGCGGCCAATAAGCTGCTGGAGCTTATTCCCTACGGCCGCATTGGGGAGGTGGAGGATATTGGGCGGGTAGCCGCCTGGCTTGCCTCCGATGAGGCTGATTATGTCCATGGAACCACCCTGTACGTAGATGGTGGTATGACCTTGTATCCGGGCTTTGCCGACAACGGGTGAACGCTTTGCTTGGTGGAAAGAGATAAACAACGAGCTCCCCTCCTTACTAAGGAGGGGATGTTTCAGCGTAGCTGAAACGGGGGTGGTTGCGGTCGTTGCTGATGTTGATTAAAATAGTGTTACAAAAAAGCCCCCAGCGTTGTTCGTGGCCCGTCGTTCAACTAAACAACGACGCAACCACCCCAGCTTTGGCTTCGCCAAACCATCCCCCTTCTTACTTCAAAGGAGGGGAGCTTGTCCGCCCTCCAAATATTACTCAAGCAAGGCGTCACACTGCATTTATCATTCATAATGACGCAAGAACAACTACGCTTAGCTGAATCAAACGCTCAAAATACTGTCTGGAAGAAGTTTGGTCCTTACCTCACGGAGCGGCAGTGGGGCACCGTACGCGAAGACTACAGCGCCAGTGGCAACGCCTGGGAGTACATCACCCACGACCTGGCCCGCAGCTACGCCTACCGCTGGGGCGAAGAGGGGCTGGGGGGCATTTCTGACCACCGCCAGCGCCTGTGCTTTTCGGTGGCGCTCTGGAATGGGGCCGATGGCATTCTGAAGGAGCGCCTGTTTGGCCTGACCAACGGCCAGGGCAATCACGGCGAGGACGTGAAGGAGTATTATTACTACCTCGACAGCACGCCCACGCACTCCTATATGAAGATGCTGTACAAGTATCCGCAACAGGAGTTTCCGTACGTGAATCTGGTTCAGGAAAGTGCCAAGCGCACTCGCGAACAGCCCGAATACGAGCTGCACGATACCGGCATCTTCGACGATAACCGCTACTTCGATGTGTATATCGAATATGCGAAGGCAGGAATCGATGACATTCTGATTCAGATAACGGTGCACAACCGGGGGCAAAATTGGCCCCCATCATGGTGCTGCCGCAGGTGTGGTTTCGCAATACCTGGTCGTGGGGCCACGACTCTTACCGGCCGGAGCTAAGCACGCCTGAGCCCAGCCTCGTGCGGATTGCGCATAAAGAGATGGGTACCTACCAACTCTATTGCGACCAGAATCCGCCCTTACTTTTCTGCGACAACGACACGAATGGCGAACGGCTTTACAACCTGCCGGCCGATGGCTTATTCTTTAAAGATGGCATCAATAATTTCGTCGTCGATGGCAAGCTAAACGCCATTAACCCATCGCAGACCGGCACCAAAGCCGCCGCCCAATACACGCTGCACATCCCGCCGGGCGAATCGCGGTCGGTGCGCCTGCGCCTGAGCCAGGCCACGCTGGATGCTCCATTCGCTGATTTTGCCGAAATATTTGCTACCCGTCAGCAGGAGGCCGATGAGTTTTATGACGTTGTGCAAGAGAAAGTGAAGGAGCCCGATGCGCGCAACATTCAGCGGCAGGCCTTTGCTGGCATGCTCTGGAGCAAGCAGTTCTACTACTATGATATGGCTCAGTGGATCGACGGCGACCCACTGATGCAAGCGCCGCCCAATGAGCGGCGCACGGGCCGCAACAGCAACTGGCGCCACCTCTACAACGACGACATCATCTCGATGCCCGACAAGTGGGAGTACCCGTGGTATGCGGCCTGGGACCTCGCTTTCCATTGCATCCCGCTGGCCATGGTCGATGCGCAGTTTGCCAAGCACCAGCTGCGCCTGCTCACCCGCGACTGGTATATGCACCCCAACGGCCAGCTGCCGGCCTACGAGTGGAACCTGAGCGACGTGAACCCGCCCGTACACGCCTGGGCCACCTGGCGCGTATATCAGATGGATAAAGAGCAGAACGGAGGTAAAGGCGACACCCACTTTCTGGAGTCGGTGTATCATAAGCTGACGCTCAACTTTACTTGGTGGGTAAACCACAAGGACAAAAGCAACCGCAATATCTTTGAGGGGGGCTTTTTGGGACTCGATAACATCGGGGTGTTCGACCGCTCGGCCCCGCTGCCCACCGGCGGCACCATCGAGCAATCGGATGGCACCAGCTGGATGGCTATGTACGCGCTCAACCTTATGCGCATCGCCCTGGAGCTGGCCCAGACAAACCTCGTATACCAGGATATCGCCAGCAAATTCTTCGAGCACTTCCTCTACATCGTGGAGGCCATGACCCGGAGCGGCGACGGCGCTTTCAACTTGTGGGACGAGGAGGACGAATTTTACTACGACGTGCTCCACACGCCTGATAATACGCGCACCAAGCTCAAAGTGCGTTCTATTGTGGGTTTGATTCCTTTATTTGCAGTAGAAGTGCTGGAAGATGAGCTGCTGAAGGCTATGCCCGATTTCACGCGCCGTCTTCGCTGGATGCTCGACAATCGGCCCCAACTGGCTGAGCTTGTATCGCGGTGGTTGGAGCCAGGAAAGGGCGACCGACATCTGCTGTCTTTGCTACGCAGTCATCGCCTTAAGTGCTTGCTCCGCCGCATGCTGGATGAAGCTGAATTCCTATCAGAATTTGGAGTGAGGGCTATGTCGCGCTATCATCTGAAGAATCCCTATGTGTTCCCCACGCCCGAAGCCAACTTCATTGTTAGCTACGTGCCGGGGGAGGCAGAGTCCAGCATGTTCGGTGGCAACTCCAACTGGCGCGGACCTATCTGGTTTCCGATTAACTACCTGATTATCGAGTCGTTGGAGAAGTTTTATACCTACTACGGAGACTCTCTGAAAGTAGAATACCCAACGGGCTCCGGCGAGCTGCGCAACCTCCGCGATATTGCCGCCGCGTTGTCTGAGCGCCTGACCAAGCTGTTTCTAAAAGATAAAAACGGCCACCGACCTGCATTCGGCCCCTCCGAGCTGCTGCAAACCGATCCGCATTTTAAAGACAACCTTCTCTTTCACGAATACTTCCACGGTGACGACGGCCACGGCATGGGCGCCAACCACCAAACCGGCTGGACTGGCCTAATTGTGCGCCTGTTGCAGCCCCAGTCTTAAGACGTTCAGTAGTGATTACTGGATTAACTCACCAACCGTCATGCAGAGGCGGAGCCGAAGCATCTCGCTCGCGGTAGTGGGATTAGTAATCTAACGACCGCGAGCGAGATGCTTCGCTGCCGCTCTGCATGACCGTTTATAGAGGTTTGTTATCAGAGCAAGCATCAAGAAAGTGATCCAAGACGATGTCAGGCACCTGTTGAACATTTTATTGCCTACTATTGAAACCGCATTTCTCCGTTTCACCTGCTTTCTAAGATGCTCCGTTTTAGCGCCGCTGCCGCTTGCCTGGCTAGCCTTTTCTTCTTTGCTGCGCCTTCGGCTCAAGCCCAGCAAAATGCCCCCAGGATTCCATTTTCGTCCGCCAGAATTACCGCAAGCTCGACCGCCTCATTCCGATGCGTGATGGAGTGAAACTGTACACGGTCATCTACGTGCCCACCGACGCGACGAAGAAAAACCGGTATCCGTTTCTGCTGGAGCGCACGCCTTATTCGGCCGCGCCATACGGCGAAACGAATTACCCCAAAACCGGCCCTGGCACAAGCCGGGCATTGTCGCAGGAGAAATACATTTTCGTGTATCAGGATGTGCGCGGACGCTACAAAAGCGAGGGCCAGTTTGAAGAAGTAACGCCCAACATACCGGGCAACAAAACAAAGCAAACTGACGAAAGCTCAGATACTTACGACACCATTGAGTGGCTGCTCAAGAACGTGCCCGGCAACAACGGACGCGCCGGCATCACGGGCATTTCCTATCCCGGTTTCTACGCCACAGCCGCTTTGCCCGACGCGCATCCGGCCCTGAAAGCCGTGTCGCCGCAGGCCCCGGTGACGGATGAATTTATTGGCGACGACGCCCGCCACAACGGAGCTTTTTTTCTGCTTGATAACTTCTCATTCACCAATTATTTCGATGCGCCGCGCACCGGGCCAGTAGAGGAGTATAAGTCGTTTTTCCCTTTCAAGGCAAAGGATGTATACCAGTTTTTCCTCGACTTAGGCCCATCAAAAACGCCAACGCACCGCAGTATTTTAATAACAAGGCTAAGATCTGGAATGAGTACCAGGAGCACGATACGTATGATGCCTACTGGCAGGCTCGCAACATCCGAACGGCTCTGAAAAATGTAAAGCCCGCGGTTCTGGTTGTGGGGGCTTTTTTGACGCTGAGGATTTGTTTGGAGCGCTCAATACCTATAAAGCCATTGAGGAGCAAAACCCCAGAAACAACAGCCGCCTGGTGATGGGCCCCTGGACTCATGGTGCATGGTCGCGGGGGAGTGGAGCCAGTTTGGGCCGCTGCGCTTTGGCAGCAACACGGCCAAGTATTTTCAGGAAGATATAGAGTTGAAATTTTTCAACGCCTACCTCAAGGACAAAGGCAAATTCACGCAGGCTGAGGCCACAATATTTAACACCGGTACGAATGAGTGGAAGACGTTTGAGCAGTGGCCACCGGCCGCTACCCAAGCCCAAACGCTGTTCTTTCAGCCTAACGGTGGGCTTACATTCTCGGCCGCTACCGCTTCGGAAAGCTTCGCCGAGTACGTGAGCGACCCCAGTAAACCAGTGCCTTACACCGATGGTATTTTTGCGCGTCGCAACAACGAATACATGATCGAGGATCAGCGCTTCGCCGCTCGCCGGCCCGATGTACTGGTCTTCCAAACCCTGCCGCTCACCGAAGACTTAACCCTGGCTGGGCCGCTCACCGCCGACCTATTCGTAGCTACCACCGGCACCGACGCCGACTTCGTGGTTAAGCTCATCGACGTGTTCCCCGATACGGCCCGCAGCCCCGAGCCCAATCCGAAAAATCTCCAGATGGCTGGCTACCAGCGTCTGGTGCGCGCGGAGGTGATCAGGGGGCGTTTTCGCAACAGCTTTGAGAAGCCGGAGCCGTTTCAGCCGGGTCAGGTGGCGGAAGTGAAATACGAGCTGCCCGGCGTGCTGCACACCTTCAAAAAAGGCCACCGCCTGATGGTACAGGTGCAAAGCTCCTGGTTTCCGCTCGTCGACCGCAACCCGCAGACGTTTGTGGATATCTCGGAAGCCGAGGAGAAAGATTTTGTGAAGGCCACCCTGCGCTTGTACCATGATGCCCAACACCCATCGGGCCTGAAAGTGACGAAGCAGTAGCCGCTATGCCGGAGCTGAAGTAGCCGATTCGAGCACGCGCACCACGTCGCCCACCCGAATTTGCCCCCACGGATGATGCGGGCCGTGAGGCCGCCGTGTCCGCGCATGGCGTTGTAGCCGCCGGGCCCTAGCTCTTCTTCCATGCGTGAGCAGGGGTGGCACTCGCCGGTTATTTCCAGAATTACCTCTTCGCCTAGCTGCACCTGGCGGTTTTTCAGCGCCAGCAGGTTCAGGCCACTCACCACCAGATTACGGCGCAGCCGGCCCGGCTCTACAGGACCATCGAGCCCCAAAAAGCCCCCACGGCCGATAAGTGCTCATGCTGAATGAGCGTAACCTGCCGCTTGCCGCCGGGCTTGGGCCGGGCGTGGTCGCCGCGCAGGTGCTTATCTGTCAGTACTTCTACCTCGGGCAGCGATACTAATGGTTCGCGCCGCACCGGCCGGATCCCGATCCACTCAACGCGACCGGTTTGGGGCAACGTGGACAGCAGTCGGGCAATGGTCGATTTATCGTCGCCGAAAAAAGGGAAAGGCATCTTATAGGAGTTAATGTGCTTGTGATTGCAAAAGTAACGCTGACCAATGATGCAGCTTACGTGCGGGGTGCCCCGCTGATAGGCTTAACATCGGCTTCTCTGCTTAAGTCGGAGGGAGAATATATTTTATTATTGTAATAATTAATTTAATTATAGCCTTATTGTAAGAGCAGCTGACATATACGATCCGCGAATGAAGGCACAGCAATTACAACAAAACGTAGCCCAGATTCTTGCTCCGGCGGGCATACAGGTGAATGGTTCGCAGCCCTGGGATTTGCAAATCCACAACGACCGGTTTTATCAGCGGGTGCTAAGCCAGGGTACGCTGGGGCTGGGCGAATCGTACATGGACGGGTGGTGGGACTGTGAGCAGATAGACGAGTTTATATTCCGGGCGCTGCGGGCTGATCTGTACAAAACGGCCCGGCTGGGCTGGAAAAGCATACTGGAGGTGCTGCTCACGCAAATTTTCAATCGCCAGGCCAAGGATAAAGCCGCTCGCAACGCCCAGCGCCACTACGATATCGGCAACAACCTGTACGAGTTGATGCTAGATAAGCGCATGACCTACAGCTGCGGCTACTGGAAGAATGCCGACAACCTCGATCAGGCGCAGGAAAACAAGCTGGACCTGATTTGCCGCAAATTATACCTGAAGCCCGGCCAACGGGTGCTCGATATTGGCTGCGGCTGGGGCAGCTTCGCCAAGTTTGCCGCCGAGCGCTACGACGTAGAAGTAGTAGGCGTGACGGTAGCCCGCGAGCAGGTAAAGCTGGCGCAGGAGCTGTGCAAAGGCCTACCCATCGAAATACGCTTGCAAGACTACCGCGACGTGCGCGAGAAGTTCGACCACATAGTGTCGGTGGGGATGGCCGAGCACGTAGGTCACCGCAACTACCGCACCTACATGCGCACGGCCGCGAACTGCCTTAAGGATGATGGCCTGTTTCTGCTGCACACCATTGGCATGGCTTACTCCCGCACCTCCGCCGACCCGTTCACGAATAAGTATATTTTCCCCAATTGCCTTCTGCCTTCTATCAAGCAGCTTGGCGGAGCAATGGAGCATCTCTTTGTACTCGAAGATTGCCACAACTTCAGCGTGTACTACGACTATACGCTGCTGGCTTGGTTTAAGAATTTTGACCAGAGCTGGGGCCAGTTGCAGCCTACCTACGGCGACCGGTTTTATCGGATGTGGAAGTATTATTTACTGTCCAGCGCTGCGTCTTTCCGTGCGCGCCACAACCAGCTCTGGCAAATGGTGCTTTCCAAACGCGGCCTGCTGGGAGGCTATGAGTCGGTACGCTGAGCCTGATATAATGCTAGAGTTTAAAATAGCGTAAACAAAAAAGCCCCCAGCAGCACTGGGGGGCTTTTTTTAGTGATGTACTTTGTGTTAGCGAACCATCAGTCGCTTCGTTACTACGCCTTCAGGAGTTGAAAGCTGAAGCATGTAAATGCCTTTCGCCACATTGGTAAGCGAGAGACGCTGCGTGACGCCGTCGCGGGCGGAAAGGGTACGGCTTAATACCGACTGACCTAAAGCATTAACAAGCGTAGCCTGCACCGACTGCTTAAGCAAAGAAGCGGGCATATTGATGGACACCTCGCCGGTAGCTGGGTTTGGGTACACATCTACCTGCGCGCTAACTTTGGCCGAAGCCTTGTTACTGGATAGAACAGTACCCGAAATCAGTGCTGATACGCCCGTGATAGGCATGCCGGTACCAATAATTTCCACTTCGGTGGCCGCGCCTGTCGTCAAATTTACAGTATATAGTCTGTCGCTATTAACAAAATTTCCGGTACCCGTGCTGGCTACCAGGAAAGCCTTGTTCTGAGTAGCGGCAGGGGCAGCTGGATCGAAGTAGATATCGAAATCAACGCCAGCTGCCGCATTTACGGTAATACCGGAGGCGCCTACCGTCGCGAACGTACCAGCGTTGGCGTCGGCTTGCTGAACAAGCTGATTGTTGGCTGCATTGTAGTTGTAAAGAGCAGTAGTTGCAGGCGCAGCGCCTGGGCCGCTATTGGTATAGGCCGCCGATGAGATAACCCCGCCAGCAGGGTTCAAATCGGGGTCGGTCGCTGCTATTGCCCCATTCGTAGGGTTGAGGCGGTAGTTCTTGTTATTAGTGCTTACCACCCGGATCCGGTCAGCAACAGGGTTAAAGTCAAAGCCAACGCGGGCTGCTGCATCCCCAAGCTCTAAGCGCTGGGCAGCGCCTACAGCCGTAAGAGCACCCGTGCCAGGGTTTATAGTATAGAGCTGGGCATTTGCGGTAGGAGCAGCAGCAGTGGCGTTGTAACCAAGAGCGAATAGCTCGCCGGTAGCTGGCCGGAAATCAAGTCCCACTAGGGTCTGGCCAGCGGCTAAGTTGGTGACAGGCGTTGAAGTGCGAATAACGCGAGGATTGCTCGAGTCGAAGGAAATTAAATTGCTTCCCGTCAGTGCAAACATCAGTTGGCCCGTGAGTGCAGCCGGTGGCGACACTGGGTCAACGGCGAACGTAGCAAACGTAACGTTGCTGATGGATAAGCCATTGCCAAGCGTACCTCGTAGGGTAGCAACCCCCGAGCCCAAATTGATTTCGAATAACTGGGTATTCGTGCTGGTACCTGTAGCGGCGGCCAGTAGTACCAGGTCTTCACCTGATCTTACTGAATTGATATCCAGGCTGATACCGGAGTTACGGTTCACTGTAATGCCCGATAAGATACCAACAGGCGTTAACACTCCGGCATTAGCTGGCGACTGATAAAAGAATTGATTTAGAGCCTCATCATATACAGCTAGCGATGAGTTGCCAGTGCCGAAGAAATTGTTGGAGTAGGCAGCGGCCGAAATAGTCGGAACCACACCACTTGATCCCGTGATAGTTAAGTCACCATCGCGCTGAATGCCGGCAGTAGCGGGGTCAGCATCCACTACGGTACCATCCGTAGGGTTGAGGCGGTAGTTAGCTCTGTTCGTGCTTACTACGCGCAGAAGGTCAACAAGGGGATTGAAGTCTATGCCGATACGCGCCGTAGCTGCGCCCAATTCTAAGTCTATGGCAGCGGCACCTACGGGGGTCGCAACGGCGGTAGTAGGGTTGATGGTGTACAGGCGCGCATTGGCAGCAGTTAGCGCAGCATTATAAGCCAACGCGTATAGCTGACCCGTGCGAGGACGAACGTCCATACCTACGATTATCTGACCAGTCGCTATGCCTGTAATGGGAGCGGTTGAGCGGAGGGTAGCAGGTGCCATTTCGTCAAAGGACACCAAGTTCGTAACAGTGCCAACCACCTGCGTGGCATACATAAGCTGCCCGGCCAGGGGAGGGAGCGTTTGGGCCATTGCTGGTGCCATAGCGCTAAGGCATAAGCCTAGCGTAGCCCCTGCTAGCCAGGATGCACGGCGGGTAGCTTTACCGAAGGAGGGAGAGAGTATGGTTAATTGCATTCGACTAAGGGTTTTAAAAATGGAAATTATAATACCGTTTAAGCTGTCTGAAAGGCGAAGAAGGTCTGCAAAGCTAAACTTTTATATAGCTTTTGTTACGAGGAAAATATAGGAAATGGATTAATAAATGGGCATATTTTTTCATTGGGCATATTTTATTGAAAAAACATTGGTTTTGGCAACTAGCCCTTAATTGTGTCGTATGTGACATGTTTCAGCACCTAGCAAAATACTGATTCAGGTAGCAGCTTTTAGTATTTTGCTTCTATTTGCTCCTTAGGTACATAAGTAGCAGCCGTAGTAAACGGAGAGGGCTACTATTACTGGCTGAAGTAAGCTCGCTGATGGGGTGATATACGCATGATGCTTTTTACTAAAAGCTGACAGTAAATAAGCAGATCGTGCTAACCTGCGGGGCAACCCTGCGTATTGACAAGAAGCGGAAATGGACTGCTGAATTACCAGCCAAGCGCCTGCGCCCGTTTCCTTTTTGTTTTCAAATCTCACCTTTCTATGGCAACCAAAACCACTGATAAGAAGCCGGCCGCTGCCAAAAAAACGGCGGCTGACGCACCTAAAAAATCGAATGGCGCCGCTGTTAATCAGGGCAAGATTCAGCCCGGCAATGTGGAGCAGCCTATTGTAAACCAACGCGCCGCCGCTATTCAAAAATTTGGGGTTGTATCTCCTCGCATGCCAGTAGGACTGGAGGAGAAAGTGCGCCAGCAGAGCGTTGACATGCTCAATCAACTGCTGGTAGACACCATTACGATTCGTGATCTGTACAAAAAGCATCATTGGCAGGTCGTAGGACCTACTTTTTACCAGCTTCATTTGCTTTACGATAAGCATTATGAAGAGCAAAGTGTATTGGTAGACGCTATTGCAGAACGCATTCAACTGCTGGGAGGCGTAAGCTTAGCCATGGCTGCCGATATTGCCGAAACAACTCATATTCCGCGTCCGCCCCGCGACCGGGAAGAAGCACCCGTGCAGGTTTCGCGCTTGCTTGAGGCCCACGAAATTATTCTGAAAGAGTGCCATGAGTTTGCCAAGAAAGCCGACGAATCTGGCGACGATGGCACCAATGACCTGATTGTTAGTCAGTTGATTCGGACCAACGAGCTCCAAACCTGGTTTGTGTCAGAACATGTAGTTGACACGCCTTTGGCTCGTTCGTAGCCAGCGCTCGAATAACACAAGTTGATGATACGGCGGCCTTTCCAATGAGAGAGGCCGCCGTATTATTGTCAGAATGAAACTGCGCTGCATCTAAAAAAGCCCCCCAGCAATTCCATCAAGCCTTTAATAGTGAAAAAATACTGCCTGGCATTTGCGTAGGGCCTTTCGAGTGCCTACTTTTGTGCCCACTTCGCCGCCTCAGCGAAGCCGAAAACGCAGATTTTCGGAATTAAGCGTTTTGTCAGCCTACTGCGCACGTGGTGAAACTGGTAGACACGCCATCTTGAGGGGGTGGTGCCCTCCGGGTGTGGGAGTTCGAATCTCCCCGCGCGCACAAACAAAAAAGCCCGACCGTAATTGGTCGGGCTTTTTTGTTGCACAACATAAAGGACTGTAAGCCTATAGGGCAGCTTCTTTACGGGAGCGCAACTATTTGCCCCCACGCGCTCAAAGGGGTTAGCGGGCACCACTAGCACTACTTTTTCCCGCTCTACCAGTACTTGTCCGGGCAAAGCGCCTTTCGGCTTGCGTACAAATTTCTTGGGTGTAACGGTAACCGGACAAAGCGAATCGTGCTGCCGACGCGAGTACCAGGCCGCCAGCTGAGCGGCACGCTCCACCACCGAAGCCGGCACCGCGTGGCCCGCCCGGTGCCGAATAACCACATGGGAGCCGGTTACGTCCTTGGCGTGCAGCCAGAGATCTTCTTTGTGGGCATACCGCTGGGTAAGCAAGTCATTATTGGCTGCGTTGCGCCCGACCAGAATGGTAAAGCCTTCATCTTCAAATACTTTGAATGGCAGCTCAGTAGCAGCCTTGGCCTTGGTCTCGGGCTGCAGGTCGTGGGTTTTGCGCCAGGTGCGCAGGGCGCGCAAGTCGAAAATGCCCCCAGCTCCTCCAGGCGCTCCAAGCACCAAAGGGCGTCGGCCTCCCGGCGCTCTACGCGCTCCTGTAGCTGCCGCGTTTCAATTTGCTGGTTTTTGGCTTTACGGTAAAGGTTTTGGGCCGTGCGCTGGGGTGTCTCGGTGGGCTTGAGCTTGATGATACGAGGCTGATTATCCTGATAAAAATCAACGACTTCCACCTGCGCAGCCCCGGCCGGAATCTGGGTGAGATGGGCCATAATGAGGTCGGCGGTCTGGCGGTAGCTGGCGCCGTGCTCCAGGGCATGCAGGCGGGCGCGGGCTTGGCTGGCGCTGATAGTTGCTTCTTCGGCCCGCCGCTCCAGCTGCTGCCGTACTTGTCGAGATTCCGTTTCGTATGCCCGCCGACTCAGGAACATCGGCACAAACGCACGCAACGCCGCCACTGGGTCGGGCGGTAAGGTCTGCTCAATCTCGCCTAAGGGCAGCAAGCTCAGGCGGGTACGACCCTCCAGCTGAATGATGTAGAAGTGCGGCGGATTTTCCAGAAGCGCTACCACTTTCTTTACTCTGCGTTCTTTTTCAGCTTCAGGTGCCGAATCGGAGCCATGCGCCCGCAGGTAGCGGGGGGGCAAATCGCCGAGCGCCGGATAGCTTTTCAGCGGGTCAGCTGCTTGGCGGGGCGCTACAGCATCAGGCTGGGGGGCTAATTCAGCGTCGGTGGTATAGCGTTGGTGAAACAGCTGGGCGGGTGCATCAGGGGCGGGGCGGAAGATAGCATTCGGCCGCGGACCGTAGAGCTTGAAAAGCAGGGAGGCGCCGTCGGTAAACTGTAGGGTGAGCACCCGGTCGTTGGGGAAAACACCGGCGCCGGCCAAGGTGCGGCCCACTAAATCCGGCAGCAGATCAACGGAGTTGGTTCGGGTACGGTGAAAGCTGGTGGGCAGCGCCAGAACCGGAAAAGAAGCCGTAAGCTGCGCTTTAAGCCAAAACTCAGCGCCGCCATTCGTCAGGCCAATAACCAGTTCGTCTTTTTCCTGCGAAAAGCAGGCCGCCACCTCGTAGCCCGAAAGCTGCGCGGCTAGAGCAGGAGCGAGTTGGCGCAGGAAATAGTAGTTATTATGCACAGATGATGATGATGCCCCGACAGCGGAAGATGTAAGTATTTAGGCAGCCAATTCTATGAGTTGGTGCCGACAATACACGAAATGCAGACAAGGATAGCTAGAGGCTACATCTCAATCTTTAAACCATCATAGGCCAGCCGGATAAACTCCGGCAATTCGGCTTCTACGTCGCGGTGCCGACCCAACAGGTGGCTGATATGCGTCAGATAGCCGCGCTGGGGGGCTAAATCCGTAAGAATATCTACGGCTTCGGGCAACGAGAAATGCGAAATATGCGGCTCCCGCCGCAGAGCGTTCAGCACAATCACGCGCGAGCCCCGAATCCGCTCCATGGAGGCCGGTGAGATGTAATTAGCGTCGGTCAGGTACGTAAAATCCCCGATCCGGTAGCCCAGTACTGGGAGCTTATAGTGTAAGGCTCTGATGGGATGCACCTCAATGCCTTCGACCGAAAAGCTGTTTTGGTCGTCCAGAATGGGAATGGTTTGCACGCGGGGCACACCGGGGTATTTGTATTCGGCAAAAATGTAGGCAAACTCCCGTTTCAGCTGATCGAGCACCCGCTGCTCCGCATACACAGGCATATCGCGCTGCTGCTTAAAGTTGTAGGAGCGGATGTCGTCCATCCCGGCCGTGTGGTCTTTGTGCTCATGGGTGAACAGCAGCGCATCGAGGTGGTCAACCCGCTCCCGCAGTACTTGCTGGCGAAAGTCGGGGCCCGAGTCAATGACGATACTTTTGCCCCCCACAGCCACATGCACCGACACGCGCAGGCGCTTATCACGATAATCCAGGGAGCGACAAACGGCGCAGTGGCACCCAATGACGGGTACGCCCTGCGAGGTGCCCGAACCGAGAATGGTAATTTGCATGCCAGAGAAAAATCAGCTGTCGGGCGTGCCGACCAGCTACAATACAACGGCCAAGATACGGCCTACCTGCTAGTCGCAGCCAGCACCGCTGTTTTGCTCGTTGAAATTTAAAAATGCCTGAGTTTCTTCCTTAATCTGTTCGCGGGGCAGGCCATCTTTCACACCCAGCGAGATTTTGCGCACCAGCACCCCCACAATAGCTTTGCGAAAGCCCAGCTTGCAGGCCATATCAACGCAGAACTCCATCTCGTGGTCATCGATCACGCCATCGGCCAGCATCATATCCACCAAATCGAATATCTGATCGAAGCGCTCGGAGTCATTATCGGGCAGGAGCATGTTTACGCTGCCTGAATTAGCCACCACACTCCGCACATCAGCAGGGCGCATACCGTTTTTTTGGCCAATAGCCACGATAAAGCTCATTTCCCGCTCATCAATATGCCCATCGGCCTTAGCAAGCGCGGCCAAGTTCACGATATGGCTTTTGATCTTCTTGGTTTGCTCATTTTCAAAAAAACCAAACATACAGAGCGTTGCTTAAGTACAGGGTGGGATGGGAACGGCATGGTTAGTCGAAACGCAGGCTCCGACCAAATGGTAAGGTAGGAGGTTGGCCCGAAGGTTCCAATAGCGCCCTTTACGCAGATGGCCAAAAAACAGCCAGCCGTGGGGGGCTTTTTAGAACTCGGCCATTGACTGCTGCAATATTAGCTTGTATTTGCCACCTTTGCCCCGCCGCTTTAGGCAGCTTTCAATTTTGATTAATGATGAAACGTATTGCAGTTTTTACCAGTGGTGGCGATTCGCCCGGCATGAATGCCTGTATCCGTGCCGTAGTGCGCACGGCCGTGTACCACGGTATTGAGGTTTATGGTATCATGCGCGGCTATAAGGGCATGATTAAAGGAGAAATCGTGAAGCTTGACTCAGCCTCGGTCTCAAACACGGTGCAGAAAGGTGGCACACTGCTCAAATCAGCCCGCAGCCAGACATTCATGACCAAAGAAGGGCGGCAGCAGGCCTTCGACCAACTTAGCAATCATAAAATTGACGGCCTGGTAGCTATTGGCGGCAACGGTACGTTTACCGGGGCCATGCTCTTTGAGCAGGAGTTCGGAATCCCTACAGTAGGCGCGCCCGGCACAATTGATAACGACCTTTACGGCACTGATTACACCATCGGCTACGATACGGCCGTGAATACAGCGCTGGAAGCCATTGATAAAATACGTGACACGGCCGACTCGCACGACCGCTGTTTTTTTATTGAGGTAATGGGCCGCGACTCAGGCTATATCGCCATTCCTTGCGCTATTGGCGGTGGGGCCGAAATTGTGATGATTCCGGAAACGCAGATGTCGACGGAAGCGGTCATTGATACCTTGCGAACTGGTTGGAAGCGCTCCAAAACTTCTTTCATCGTCATTGTAGCTGAGGGCGACGAAGAAAATAACGCCACTACTGTAGCGGCCAAAGTAAAAGAAGCCATTCCTGAACTTGACACCCGCGTGACCATCATCGGCCACGTGCAGCGCGGCGGCTCCCCAACTGCCGCCGATCGGCTTTTAGGCTCCCAGATAGGCATTGCAGCAGTGGAAGGCCTGATGAATGGCATGCATAACGTGATGGCCGGCATCGTAGACCGCAAGCTGGTTTACACGCCTTTTCACGAAACCATTTATAAGAAAAAGCTTATTAATCAAAGCTTTATGCGAATGGTAGAGATTCTGTCCGTATAAAAGCCGGATAAGTCTGAGTATTTATTAAAAGCGCCCGAAAGGGCGTTTTTTTGTGCCCTTTACCTTAAATATATATTTATATAATACATTGCTGTGCCGTATTCCTTTTTTACAATTTATACTTCTTCAATCCATACCTATGACTTTGTATCGCCGTATTATTTTTGCCTTTATACTCACTGTAGCTGTCTCTTCAGCCAGCGCCCAGTCAACCAACACAAGCTCCCCAGGAACGCTTCAACTGGGAGTGGGAACGGCCATGATGGGCACCGGCGATTATAAGATGCTAAAAGCGCATTTGGAATACGAAATGCCTTTTTTAGGATACTTCGGCTCAGGTACACGTTTGGCTTTTGCCGGTGGTAGTAGCGAAGAGAGAATTCAAACGGTATATAATCCGCAGAAACCGGGGAGTACCGGCGTAAATGTGCCCTTATCGCAGAGCTATCATACGGCTAATCTGGAGCATGAATTTTATCTGTATCCATTTGGGAATGATCGACAAGCCCGCTTTTTTGTGGGTGGCGGCGGCTACGTAGGCTACTCTAACCGATACGGTTATCCGCAGAATCACATTGATTTTGCCACCAATGAAACCAGCTTAGACCTAGACCACGAAAAGGGTGTGCATGCCGGCTATATGTTCTCTCTCAACTTTGATGTCCGGCTTGGTCAGACACAAGATTGGCTGATTGGCGGCAAAACCTCGTTTCAAAACGATACGTTTGGCAATTCACTCCTAGCCCTGCAATTCAAAGTAGGCCGCCGCTTTTAAGTCTATCTAATCCGCTTTCTTGCTCGGCTCTTCATTAACTTGAGCGGTCAGCAACGCCATGATTTCCTCTTCCGCGGTATCAGGGTGCAGCCATTGATAAGCCGGGTCGCGGCGCAGCCAGGTGAGTTGGCGCTTGGCGTAGCGGCGGGTGTTGCGCTTAAGAAGACGCACGGTTTCAGGCCAGTCCTGCTTATCGTCCAGAAAACCAAATATTTCCTGATACCCCACGGTTTGCAAAGCGTTGTGGTGTCGATGTGTAGCTACCAATTCTACTTCCGCAAGCAGGCCCGCCGCCAACATCTCATCAACGCGCTGATCAATGCGGGCGTACAGTTCTTCCCGCTCCCGCGTAAGGGCAATTTTCAGAGATTGAAATGGGCGCTGGGGGCATTTTTCTGCGCATGAAAGCTTGAAAACGGCTGACCTGTTCCGCGTGTAACTTCTAAGGCACGCAGCACTCGTTGGGGATTCTGGCGGTCAAGCCGGGCATAGGTAACGGGGTCGGTAGCCAGTAACTCGGCTACCAGTGGCTCCAAGCCGTGCGCAGCGAGTTCCTGCTGCAAACCAGCCCGCACCTCAGGCTCGATGGGTGGCATCACGTCAAAGCCTTCCGTCACAGCCTGCAAATACAGACCCGAGCCGCCTGTCAGAATAACAACAGCGTGCTCCTGAAATAACTGCTCTAACAGAGTCAGGCAATCTACCTCGAAGCGGCCCGCGTTATAATCCTCTGCAATAGAGTGTGAATCAACAAAATAGTGAGGCACGCCCTGCATTTCGGCAGCGGTAGGCTTGGCGGTGCCAATGCTCAGTTCCCGAAAAAACTGCCGCGAGTCGGCCGATACCACAACGGTTTGCAGGTGCTGGGCTAGGCGAACACACAGCGCCGTTTTGCCCACGGCCGTAGGACCAGTCACTACAAGGAGCGTGGGGCGCTGGGGGCATTTTTTGACAAAGAATTGAGCATAGCTAGGCCGGTACAGAAGCCGGTTGGAGTAAGGTAGCGTAGAGTACCAACAGAGTTTGCTCCTCGCGCTGCCAGTTCAGCTCAAGGCGGGCTCGGCGGCAGTTTGAAGCTAGCTGATGATAACGTTCAGGGTCATCAAACAATAGCCGATTGATAGCTGCGGCTAAGGCATCGGGCGTTAGCTCTACTACCTCCGCCACGTCGTACAAATCATTGAGGCGGCGGTATTCCGGGAAGTCCACAATGAGCTGAGGCACACCGGCGTGCAGATAATCGAAGAACTTATTGGCCAGAGAATAATAGTAGCTCAAGCCCCGGTTTTCGAGCAGCATAATGCCTAAAGATGCCTGCTGCGTAATTAGCCGTAACTCGTCGGGCAGTACAAACCCCCGAAATTCAACCTGCCCGCTGGCCAGCAGCCCTAGTTTCTGAGCCTGCTCCCGCAACGAAGCAGATAAGTCGCCTTCCCCACAAATTACCAAGCGAGTTTTTACCTGGGGCATTGCATCGAGGAGTGCTTCCAGGCCACGTCCCTCATTCAACACTCCTTGGTAGAGAATATATCCGTTGGCAGGGGCTGCCATGGGCATGGGGGGCAATTCTGCTACCTCTAGACGGCTTATGTTGCGCACTACGGCAAATGGTTGGCCGTATTGTTGCACAAACCAATCAGCTATAGCTGGACCAACTGTGTAGGCTAAGGTAGCCCGCGGTACAATAAATTTCTCTACCTGCTGCCACACGCGTTTTATTATCGGACGACCCACAACCTCAGGTACTTCCGTAAATAACTCGTGCGCATCATACACAAAAGGCTGACCACCCAGCCTAGCCCGCAGCCACATAGGAAGCGCCGTATCCAGATCGATGGCGCACCACGCGGATGCTCGCTGCCGAACTAAATACAAAAACAATTTTAAGTTATATTCTAAATAGAATAACTTGCCTTTTTTAAATAAACACCGTAAACGATGCTGCTTGTATGGCTGGGGGCTAAGAGGCTGAGAGTGCGGCCATTCGCGCCCGATTAAAAGCACAGAGTAGCCATGAGCAGCTAAACTGCCGCAAATTCGCTGCATGCGCTGATCATAGTTTAAATCGGTGGTGACCGCAAAGAGCAAAGGACGCATACGAAAGCGGGCACAAAACGCTAGTTACCGATGGGCGAAAGCAAATGGTAAAGCGCAGTTTTTGATATATTTTTGACAAATTTAGAAGTTAAACCGCGTACCGGCCGGTGGTTTAATTTGAGTTGACCTGCCGGTGCTACCTCTTGCAATGCCTATTCGCTCCGCATCATCGCTTCCTCCTTCCGCGCTGGGAGCCATGCCGGCCCAGTCCGACTTCTACCGCACCCTGTTCGACGATGCATATGATGGATTATTACTCTATGATGAGCAGGGCCGACTGGTAGATTGCAACCAGACGGCTTTACGCATGCTGGGCACCACGCGGCCTATGCTGCTGACTTCCGGCCTGATGGCCTTTGCCATGCCGCCAGCCGATGAACGTCAGGATCACTGGCTTTCAGAGCTCATGCTTCGCGAAGCAGTACTGCTGACAGCTCGGACGGGTGAGCGATTCTCGAAGTGGTGGCATGGCCGGCGCACCGATCATGTCATGATAGATGGTTGGGTCACGCTTCACCGCATTCAGCTGCCCGTGGGCCTGCGCGTGCAGCTCACCCTGCGCGACGTAACCAAGGGTCGTCGTCGCCACGAGGCCAGCGAGCAGCGCCAGCAGGCCGATAGGACGCAGCAGCAATTGCGTGATGTGCTAAGCCGCACCGATCTGTCGTATGTATTGGTGAACCGTGAAGGTATCATTCAGGATGTCAATGATTTCTTTCTGGATTTCACTGAGTACTCGCGTGCCGAGCTGATCGGAAAAAACTATTTCGATCTGTTCCCGCCGGCCTCCGATCAGGAGTTGAGCCGCCAGGCGTTTCTGCAAAACATCAAAGAGGAGAGCGTTGCTGATGCGTGCGAGTTTCCGCTCTTAACCAAGCTGGGCCAGACGCGGCTGGTGCATTGGCACGTAGAGTTTGCCCGCGACTTTGATCAAAATGTGACGGGGGCCTTTTTTGTGGGCCGCGACCACACCGACCGGCTGGTGGCCGCCCGCGCCCTCACCGACAACCGCAACCGCCTCCAAGACTTCCTCGACAATGCCCACGATCTGATTCAGAATCTGAGCATTGACAACCGCTTTCTGTTTGTGAACAAAGCCTGGAAAGAAAAGCTAGGCTACACCGACGATGATCTTACTCAGCTGACTCTCAACGAGGTAGTGCACCCTTACTACAAAGCTAAGCTGCTCTATCAGCTGCGCAACCTGTACAAGGGGGAGAAGGTGAATAAGCTTGAAACCGTATTCCTGACCAAGACGGGCAAGCCGGTTCACCTGATCGGCAGTATTTCCTGCTCGTGGCAGGATAACGAGCCGGTTTCGACCCGCGCCATTCTGCATGATATTACCGACCGCATCAAGGCGGAACGTCTGCAGAAGGTTTATTACAGCATTGCTAATCTGGCCATTAGCTCCAAAGATTTGAACTCGCTTTACGGCGCAATTCATCGGGAGCTAAGCAAGATTATCGAAACCAATAACTTCTATATTGCCCTCTGCGACGACGCCCGCACCACGTTGCAGTTTGCGTATTTCGTGGATCAAAACTCCCAGGGCAGCCGGGGCATGGGCGCTCGTCCGTTCTCAACGGGCGTATCGGAATATATCATCCAAACCGGGCGTCCGCAGTTTTTGCTGAAGCAGGAGCTACACGATCTGATTGCGGATGGTACCATTACCGCTTTTGGCCTGATGCCGGAGGTAATGCTGTGTTCTCCGCTGAGCATTGGGGAGCGTATCATCGGCGTGATTGCCGTGCAGGATTATCATAAAGCTGACGCCTACGCGACGACTGATATTGAGATTCTGCACTTTATTTCCAACCAGGTAGCCCTGGCAATTGAGCGTAAGCGCAATGAGGAAATGATTAATAAGCAGAACGCGCGTCTGAACGCTATTTTCGAAAGCGGCTCCCATTTGATGTGGTCCGTGGATATGCATTCGCGTCTCACGTCCTTCAACCGCAACTATGCCGCCTATTTCCTGCGGCGCAACGGTGTGTACCCGGCGCTGAATGTGAACCTCTGGCAGGCTGATATGGCCATGATGGACGAGGAGGCGCACGATATTTTTCAGGAGAATTACAAAAAAGCCTTCCAGGGCCTGGCTCAACGATTCGAAGTGCGCCTGCGCGATGCTCGTGGTCAGGATACGTGGCGGGAAATTTACCTCAACCCAATTTACCTCGACGACGGCTCCTTCGAGGAGATTTCGGGCATGGCCCACGATATCACGGCGACAAAGAGCTCGCAACTGGAACTCGCAGCTCAGGAGGAGAAATTCCGGGCTATCTTCGAGTCCTTCCAGGATATCTACTACCGCACTGATGATCAGGGCATTATCACTATCGTGAGTCCCTCGGTGTATGATGTGCTGGGTTATAAGCCGGAAGAGGTATTGGGTAAGCGCATTGTGGATTACTATGTAAACCCAATAGATCGTGACCGACTGCTACTTGAAGTTTCAACTGTAGGGGCGCTGCGCAACTTCGAAGCAGCTCTGCGGCATAAAGATGGGCACGCAGTACCGCTGCTCATCAATGCCCGTGCGGTATCGGGGGCGATGAGCGGGACAGAAGGTATTGCGCGCGACATTACTGAGTTGAATCAAATTCAGGAAGATCTGCGGGGGCTAAAAATGAAGCGGAGGCCGCTTTGCATGCTAAAACCCAGTTCCTGGCCAACATGAGCCACGAGCTGCGGACGCCCATGAATGGCATTATCGGCATGATTGACCTTTTGCACCAGACGGTAGCAAGTGAGGAGCAGGAAGACTATGTGGATACGCTACGCAAGTCGTCGGATGCGCTGCTGGCTATTCTGAATGATATTCTGGACTTGTCGAAAATACAGGCGGGTAAGCTTCAGCTCAGCGAGTCCGGTATTGACCTGTCTTACACGCTTGACAAGTTGCACTCGCTGTTCTCGAACCGCGCGGCCCAGAAGGATCTGCAGTTCAAATACAACGTGACGCCGCACACGCCGCGCTTCATTCACACCGACGAAACGCGCCTGCTTCAGATATTATCAAACCTCACTTCCAACGCCATCAAGTTCACCTCGCAAGGGCTGGTGAATATTCAGGTGTCGTCGGTATCGACGGATGGCGACAACCACACGCTGCGCTTCGCGGTGCAGGACTCCGGCATCGGAATTTCGTCGGAGAATGAGAAACTGCTCTTCACCAATTTCACCCAGCTCGATACCACACCGACCAAGTCGTTCGGTGGTACCGGTTTGGGCCTGGCTATCAGCAAGCAGCTTGCAGAGTTGCTGGGGGCGAAATTGGCGTGATATCCAATGAAGGCGTCGGCAGCACGTTCTGGTTTACTATTCAGTGCACGGTGGCGCGCAATGAGGACGAGATCTTACAGGAGCGCATCACGGCCCGCGAGCGAACGCAGGAAGTATCGCACTTCGCAAATGCCCCCCAGGTGCTGCTCGTCGATGATAACCCAATTAACCAAAAGGTAGCCGTGCGGCTGCTCGACCGTCTGGGCTGCAAGATTGACGTGGCCAGCGACGGATTCGAAGCCATCAGCAAAGCCACCGATCCGAAGGCTACCTACGATGTCATCTTCATGGACATCCAGATGCCGGAGATGGACGGCGTGACGGCGATGAACGAGATTCGGCGGCGCTTAGGCAAAAAAACGCCCCCCGTAGTGGCCATGACGGCTTATTCTATGAAGGAAGACGCGGAGCGCTTTGTGCAGGAAGGCATGGATGATTACGTGTCGAAACCCGTCAAAACCCAGGACCTATACGCGGTGCTGCGGCGCTGGACCACGATAACGATGGAGCCTGCCACGACTCCGCGCCTCGTGGGTGTAGAGGCAGCCGTGCAGGAACCCGAACCTGTGCCTGCGCCCGCGCCGGTTGCGGAGCCGCTGCCCGAAGACACAGCCAGCAGCATTGATACCGCCGTGCTGGAGCAGCTGCGGCAGCTGGGCGGCAATGAATTTGCGGCACAGCTCTACGATGACTTTGAGCGGGAGGTAAGCCAACTGCTGGATGAGGCCATGGCACTGGTTAAGGCAAAAGAGTACGCGCTGATTCTGCCCCATTTACACCAACTGAAAGGCACAGGCTTCACGCTGGGCATAAATAAGCTGGCCGAATGCGCTAAGAGTCTGGAACATACTATTAAAGAAGGTAAGTTTACCGGCATTGAGCAGCGTTTCTCCTCCTTGTTGCGTTACTTTAGGGAGTTCGTTTCAACTTACCCTGAAGTTACCCAAGCAGTCTAATTCATCTTATACCCAATATTTTCTGGTCTTTTCTCTCTCCACCTCATCTGAAACTAAATCTATTCCATCATGGCCGAGTCCAAAACGATTCTGATTGCGGAGGATAGCTCCGTTATTCTGAACCTGACAAAAAAAATTCTGGAACTGCAGAAATACCACATCCTTTCGGCCAAAAACGGGAATGAGGTCATTAAGCAGGTAGAGAGTCAACCCATCGACTGCGTGTTGATGGATATCAACATTCCGGTAAAAGACGGCATGGAGTGCACCCGCGAAATCCGGCGCAGCTCTAACCCGCAAGTTGCTCAGGTGCCTATCATTGCTATCACGGGCAATGCGAACAACTACTCCATGGAGCAGTTCCGCGAAGCCGGCATTACTGATTATCTGCCGAAGCCTCTCGACTTTGATGCCTTGGTACGTGTAGTAAAGCAGTATGTAGGATAAGAATTAGCTAGTTAAAAAAACGTCTGTCATCCTGACGAAGGAAGGACCTTCTCACTTTAGCGCTGGTCGTTTTTCGGTGAGAAGGTCCTTCCTTCGTCAGGATGACAGACGTTTTTCTATGTTCAGGCTTTACTGACCGGTTACGTAGTTAATCGCTCGCAGAAGAGCCGCACAGGCTTCATCAATTTCACCGTCGGTGATGGTGAGAGGTGGCGCTAAACGCAGGGAATTATCGCAGAATAAAAACCAGTCGGTCAGAATACCCTCGTGCTCCAGGGCACGGTCGATGATGGGCTTGAGCACGTCATAAGAGTCGAACTCAACGGCCATTAGCAAGCCCTGACCGCGCACCTCCCTGATAGCCGGATGCACCAGCTGCCGCCGAAACCGGGCTGCTTTTTCCGCTACTCCTGCTAACAGGTTTTCCTCTAAAATAACGCGCAACGTAGCTAGGGAAGCCGCACAGGATACCGGATGCCCGCCAAACGTAGTGCAGTGCCCCAGCACCGGATTGCTGCGGATGCCGGCCATTATAGGTTGGGGGCAATAAAGGCCCCGATAGGCATACCACCACCCATGCCTTTGGCGCAAACCAGAATATCGGGCCATATCCCGAACTGCTCGAAGGCCCAAAAGGAACCCGTGCGCCCAAAACCACACTGAATTTCGTCCAGAATGAGTAGCGTACCGGTGTAGAGGCAGCGCTTGCGCAGGGCTTGCAGGTAGTTATTCTCCGGCACCCGCACACCCGCTTCCCCCTGCACCGTCTCAATGATGATGGCGGCCGTTCGCTCGGTAATATGCTCTAAATCAGTGAAATCGTTGAATTCGATGTGGCGAATATCGGGCAAAAGAGGGCGGTAGCTGCGCTTAAATCCTTCGGAGCCGGTAACAGACAATGCGCCGTGAGTGGAGCCGTGGTAAGCGCGGTGGCAGGAAATCAGCTCGGTGCGGCCGGTGTGGCGCTTGGCTAGCTTGAGAGCTCCTTCAACCGCCTCGGTGCCCGAATTGGTGAAGTAAACCGCATCGAGGTGGGGCGGCAGGGTTTGGGTCAGGGCGTGCGCTAATTCGGCCGGGGGCGCTTGCACCAACTCACCGTATACCATCAGGTGCAGGTATTTATCAAGCTGATGGTGAATGGCTTGAATAACCTTTGGGTGACGATGGCCTACGTTGCTGACCCCAATGCCCGAAATCAAATCCAGGTAGCGTCGGCCATCTGGCCCGTACATATATACGCCTTCCGCCCGCTCTATTTCCAGGAGTAGGGGAGAGTCGGATGTTTGGGCTTGATGCCGAAGAAAGAGCTGGCGAGGGGTAAGCATGCGAATGGGTAAAAAGATTCTGGGGGCAAAAGTAAGCACCGCGATGTCGGAAGCTAAGGTGTGGCCCGCTCTCAAGCGCAATTCCATATTTGTGCTTGGATTTTGCCTCCCAGCTATTGGCCAGTAACCAACAAAAAAGAGGCTGAATGCTCAGCCTCTTTTTTGTTATTTCTTTGGCATCACGCTCAGTTAATTGGACGTGCCTGGGTTAACCGCCGGTCGGCCCGACCGCCCGCGCGGGCCGCTGGCCTGGCGCTCGGTTTTCATTTCCTTCATCATTACGCGGCCAAACTCGCGCTCAGCCTTGTACAGCTGCGCAACCTGTCGGGCCGAAATCACCTTCTGAAATTTGGCGAAATAATCCTCCGTCATGTTCAGCTCATTTTTCGATACCGCAATGATCTGCTTGAGATTATCGCGGGCCTGGTCGTCCGTCATGGTGGGCGTAGCGCTGCGGCGCAGCTGATCGTGGGAGCGGCGTAGCTCACGGCGCTTGGTGCTGTATTCGTTATACAAAGGCCAGAAGCGCTGACCTTGCTCGGGGTAAGCGCTACTTCGCGGGTGATATAGGCAATGCGCGCATTTTCAATACGAGCCTCAATATCAGCGGATCGGGTATTCTGGGCGCGCAGGTTTGGCAGAGCTAGCAGCAGGAGCACCAACGCCAAACCTAAGCGAGAAAAAAGGGAATTATTCATAGTGGGAGGAAGGCAAAAAGGGAGAAAAGTACGGTTAGTAGTAAGCTTCATCAAGACTGGGAGGCCCCAGTGCCGCTTCCAATTCCTGGGGTGAGGCTTGCAGGAAATAGGCCATCAGGTTATCATCCGGCAAAGGCAAGCTGGCCAGATCCTCGGTTTCCAGCTGATTGTTAACGGCCAGATAATTAATAAGATCAGCCTCGGGCACAGCAGCCAGCGAAGTTTTGGGGGGCAAATTTGGAGTTTGCGTAGCGGGTTGGCTCAGGTAGAAAGCTGTCGAAAAGCCCCCCAGCACCACCGCCGAGGCCAGAGCCGTGCGCAAAGGGCGGGAGAGGTTCGTCAGCCAGCCCCACGTCACCGACTCAGAGGCGGCTTCGGGCTGCACGCGCGCCATTATCTGACGGGGCAGCTGGTCGAAGTAACCCGCTGGGGAGAGACTAGTGGCGGTTGCGGCCGGCGTGGGTGGTCATCGAGCCGAAATGGAGTTTTCATATGCATTGGATGCGGCTAGGGCCGCGAGGTTTAATCGGCGGAAGATTCTTCGGTCACGTATTGCTCAATCTTTTTCACGGCGTGATGGTAGGACGCTTTCAGGGCACCTACCGACGTACCCGTGACGTTGGCCATCTGCTCGTAGGTCATCTCGTCGTAATACTTGAGGTTGAACACGAGGCGCTGCTTATCGGGGAGGCGCAGAATGGCTTTTTGCAGCTTGCGCTCTATCTCATCGCCGGCCAGCAGCGGGTCGGCTTCGATTTTGGCCGCTAATTCGGCCCCCACATCATTCAGCGGGAGGAAAAACTTACGGCGCTTGCTTTGCAGAAAGCTCAGGCACTCGTTGGTAGCAATCCGGTAAATCCAGGTATAGAGCGACGCATCCTGGCGGAAGTTGCCGAGGTGCTTCCACACTTTCACGAAGGTGTCCTGGGTGAGGTCGTCGGCATCGTTGTGGTCTACCACCATCTTGCGCACATGCCAGTACACCTTCTGCTGATACTTGCGCACCAGCTGATTGAAGGCCACATTGCGGGCCGCCGGGTCTTGGAACTTGAGGAGGATTTCTTGGTCTTCCAAGTAGGAGGGAGAGGATTAGGAGCGGCGTGGTTTGATGGCTTAGAGGGGAGGGACAGCTGAGGGTTTATTCAGGTTTTAGAATTAGTTGTCTCAACTACTATAATGCTCTGTATACCAAATCTCTCTACTTATTTGTCGCGTAAGAAACTCCCACTGTTACGTTGGTATTGTCATTAAATCGGCCTTCAATTACCCGGCTTTCGTGGGTGTAGTTGTAGGTGAAATTTACAGCCAGGCGGCGCGTAAGCTTCAGAGCAAGCGTAGTTAAATTGCTGAAGCGATAATCACCAAAGTCGCTGAGGGAAGGCTGATAATACGTGAGGGCACTCAGCGTAATGATGCTGCGCGAGTAAGCCACCTTCAATCGGGCAGAATTGCGGGCCGTTACGCGCTCAGTGCCATTCTGGAAGTTGGTCGACTCACGGATGATCAGATTGCTGACTGATATTTCGCGCCCCAGCGAATCGGAGTAAAAGGCCCAGCCCGGCCCGGCTCCTAACTGTACCCGGCGGTCGATGCCGCGCAGATTGCTGCGCTCGAAGCCACCGATACCATAGAAGCGAAAGCGGTTGAGGCGGTAATAAGGCGTAGCATTCAGGAGCAGCTCGCGCTCTTTGAGCAGGCGATCTTGCTTACCATAAATAAAGCTGCCGCTTAAGGGCAAGCCGATATGTTCGCCGCGTGTAAAAGTGGCGGTGTGGGCTGTAGAGAGCAGCGCTCGGTTCACGCCGCCCGCGCTGTAAGCGCCCGTCAGCTGGCCGGTATACACGATTAAAGTCGTGTCGGGGGGCATATCCTGGGCGAGGGTAGGGCGCGCTAGCAGCAAAGCAAGACACATGACTACTCCCAGAATACTGTGGCCCGACAGGCTTCGATTCCGGATTTTGAGCAAGTATTCCGCCAGGACACTCGGTGGCCAGTGATAACCGCGAGGCGCGGTTCCCGTATTGAAAAAAGCCCCCCGCATGCGCTCAGCAATACCGGGGGCATTTTTTCCATTCTTACCGTTTGTTCTATGCAATACAATATCGATAACATCAAAGTAGATTTACAGATGGTGGGCTTCTCTGAAAGCCCCGCCTTGGTGGATCAGGTAGAAAGCGAGCTGCGCCGCGTAATGCGCTTCCGCCAGGACATTGTAGCCGCCGACGTGTACCTGCGTGAGGAAGGCACAAACCCCGAAAACAACAAGACCGTACGGTGGCGCCTCGGTATTCCCGGCAAAGATCTGTTTGCGGAAGGTGCCGGTGCTTCCTGGCCCGCCAGCCTACGCGATGCCAGCGAGAAGCTGAAGCGGCAGTTTGTTGACTAACGAATAGCGAAGGTATAAATAGTAAGCAACTGCTGTGCTTCGCTACTTGCTATACTCTGCTAAAAAAAGCCCCCAGAGAATATCCGGGGGCTTTTTAACTTAAAAAAACACGCACTACTTCTTACGAGCCATTACTCGTTCTACCGCTGCCACGATGTCGTTTTCCATCAGGCCATATTTCTCCATGAGCTGATCGGGGGTGCCGCTCTCGCCGAAAGAGTCGTTGACGGCAACCATCTCCAGAGGCAGGGGCTCTTCACGAGCGAGCAGCTGTGCGATGCTGTCGCCGAGGCCGCCGTTCATCTGATGCTCCTCTGCCGACACCACGCACCGCGTTTTGCGCGCCGACTGGAGGATAGCAGCCGCATCCAAAGGCTTGATGGTGTGAATGTTGATGATTTCGGCATCAATGCCTTTTTCGGCCAGCAGTTTACCCGCCAGAATGGCTTTCCACACCAGGTGGCCAGTGGCAAAAATGCTCACATCGGCACCCTCATTGAGCATTACGGCTTTGCCAATTTCGAATTGCTGGTCGGCCGGAGTAAAGTTGGGCACCACAGGCCGGCCGAAACGCAGGTACACGGGGCCTTCATGCTCGGCAATGGCGATGGTGGCAGCCTTGGTCTGGTTGAAGTCGCAGGGGTTGATGACGGTCATGTGGGGCAGCATGCGCATCATGCCCAGGTCTTCCAGAATCTGGTGGGTGGCACCGTCTTCCCCCAGCGTAACGCCGGCGTGGGAAGCGCAGATCTTCACGTTCTTGCCCGAATAGGCAATGCTTTGCCGAATCTGGTCGTACACGCGGCCGGTGCTGAAGTTGGCGAAAGTGCCCGTAAAGGGAATTTTGCCCCCTATGGTCATGCCAGCGGCCATGCTCATCATGTTGGCCTCCGCAATACCTACCTGGAAGAAGCGCTCCGGAAAGTCTTTCTTGAACGCATCCATTTTGAGCGAGCCCGTGAGGTCGGCGCAGAGAGCTACTACGTTTTCATTGGTTTTGCCCAGTTCGTGCAGGCCGGCACCGAAGCCTGAGCGCGTGTCTTTGGATTCGGAGTAGGGGAATTCTTTCATGAAGGAGATGTAAAATGTTGGAGTTGCTCGTTCTGCTTATTCCTCAAGCATATCATTTCCCAAACATACTCACCGAAGTAGTCTGTCCGCTGCGGATGGTGAAATTGCGCACGTCCGTAAACTGACTACCCGTGGAATTTTTGGTGCGAAATACCAAGCGGTAGGCGCCCGGCTGCATCGTCAGGTTGATTTTACTGGAAGTTTCGGGGAGGTTATAAATCCAGGTTTGTGATTCGTCGTCGTTGAGTTGATAGATGCTGCCGTAGCCCGCCAGATCCGTCACAATGTTCAGCGTGCCGGGCGCCGGATACGTCACCATCGTTTCCTGCCCTTGCTTGATCGTGACGCGGCGGACGATGCGCGGCAGCGTAAGTAACTCCACCTCATAATTGCCCCCAGCAGCTTCTGCCGACTCCCGAAAGGCAGCGCCACTACGGTACTTGCCTCGCCCTGGGCCCGCACCACCGTCTGCACCGTGCCATAGGGATTAGGTGTCATATTGGGTCCCTGCAAGCGGAGGGTTCCTTGTGGGGTCTTGTACGTCAGCAAGTTATCTTGCCCTGGCTTGATTTTTAAGTCGGCCTGCCGCACTGGAGGCACCGTATTAATGATGAGGTCGTAGGACTGGAGCGCGTCGATATCGAGCACGTCGGGCTGGCCTTTGGTGTCGCGGTAATGCACGTAGTTGTACTCGGGCTGACCGGTAGCGCTGTTCACGAAGGTCATGTTCACGTTGCTTTCCACGGGCTTGCCGTCGGCATCGGTCAGGTTTACCCGGACGGTAGTTTTTTGCAGGGTCTGGGTAATAACGTTATCGAGCACGGAGCGGAAGGTTTTAACATCAGCCGCGTTGTAATACTGCCCCAGACATTCGAGCTGCTTGCCAAACTCTTTTTCGGCCCCAATGCCAATGACAAAAGGCTTCAAAAAGATGTGCTTGCGCTGCAAAGCCAACGACGTAGCGCACGGGTCGCCCTGGCACGACTCAAGACCGTCGGTGATGAGAATGAGCACGTTGCGAGCCGTTTTATCGGCCGGAAAGTCGTTGGCCGATTGCAGCAGCGAATACGTGATGGGCGTATTGCCACGCGGTTGCAGGGTTTGTAGCTTGGCCTTGATGGCCTTCGCATTCTTCGCAGCAAAAGCTACTTCCAAACGCGAGTCCTGGCAGTTATTTTCCTCCCGACCGTACTGATGACCATACACGCGTAGCCCCAATTCCAGATTTGGGTAAGTGTTAAGCGAATCGACCATCTTGGCCAGCAGGCTCTTGGCAACTTCCATGCGTGGCCGACCTTCCCACACAGCCCCCATGCTACCAGAGGCATCGAGCAAAAACAGGATGCGGGTAGTGCGGGGCTTCGTGGGGGCAAATTCTGAGCATACAGCGGTGCCGTGAGCAACAAAATGCCCCCCAGCAGTAGTCCGCACAGATACCCGAGTCGGCTCATAAGCAGGTAAATGGCTTTGACCGTCATGCAGAGGCGGAGCCGAAGCATCTCGCGTGTTTAGTGGGATTACTAACCTCACTATCGCTGGCGAGATGCTTCGCTTTGCTCCGCATGACGGTCAAAGTTATAAAGCCAAGCCTGCGGCTCGGCTTTAGTAATCCGAGGCTTCTTCTACCAAAAGCTGCTGCAAGGCCTTCTCCAGCTGCTCATCGTTCGGGGCTACGCCGTGCCACTTGTGCGAGCCCATCATGAAGTCAACGCCGGCGCCCATCTGTGTGTCCATCAGCACCATTACGGGCTGTCCCTGACCGAGTAGCTGGCGTGCTTCCTCCAGCGAAGCAATGAGCTTTTCGAGGTCGTTGCCGTCGGTTTCGAGCACCAGCCAGCCAAACGCTTCAAACTTGGCGCGCAGGCTGCCCAGGTTCATAATCTCCTTGGTAGAGCCATCGATTTGCTGGCCGTTGCGGTCCACGATGGCAATCAGGTTGTCTACTTGGCGGTGAGGAGCGTAAAGGGCCGCTTCCCATACTTGGCCTTCATTCAACTCGCCGTCGCCCATGAGCACATACACCGTGCGGTCGTCTTTATTAAGCTTTTTGGCTTGGGCAGCCCCAACGGCTACGCTCAGGCCTTGGCCCAACGAACCCGAAGCAATACGCACGCCGGGCAAACCTTCCTCCGTGGCTGGATGGCCTTGCAGGCGCGAATTCAGCTTGCGGAAGGTAGCCAGCTCGCTCACCGGAAAGTAGCCCGAACGCGCTAATACAGAGTAAAATACCGGCGAAATGTGCCCGTTCGATAGAAAAAACAAATCCTCATCGTGGCCTTCCATCGAAAAGTCAGGATTATGCTTCATGATGCGGAAGTACAGCGCTACCAGCAGATCGGTACAGCCTAGGGAGCCGCCGGGGTGGCCCGAGTTCACGGCATGAACCATGCGCACGATGTCGCGGCGTACCTGCGAGGCAATCTGTTTTAGCTCCGCAATGCTTCTTTCGCGCTGAGCGGGCTGGGTTTCGGTCTGTACGTGGGCGGCGGGGCTTGACTGCGACATATAGTAGTTCTTAGTAGGAGGTTGGGAGCGAAGATAAGCAGTGAGATTAAGCGCCAAGCAGTTGAGCCGCGTGATTTTTGGTATCCACTTTCGTAATCACCTTTTCAATGTTGCCCTGCTCGTCAATTAGGAAGGTGTAGCGCATGGTGCCCATGTACTTACGGCCGTACATCGATTTTTCCTGCCATACGCCGTAGGCTTCCACTATCTGCTTGTCCTCATCTACCAGCAGAGAAAAAGGTAGGTCGTATTTGGTGGCGAACTTCTGATGCGACTTTTCTCCGTCGATGCTCACCCCCAGCACCTTAATACCAGCGGCGCGCAGCTCGGCCTGGTTGTCGCGTAGATTGCAGGCCTGAGCCGTGCAGCCTGAGGTGTCATCTTTCGGATAAAAATACAGGGCTACCTTCTGCCCGCGCAGGTCCTGCAGACGGATGAGGTTGCCATTTTGGTCGAGGGCTTCGAAGTTGGGGGCGGCGTCGCCGGGCTGAAGAGACATGGGGGGCAAATGCTAGGGTAAGTTGGCCGCAGGTTGGGGCGTGAAGATGAGCTTTTCCACCGGAAAGCCAGCAGATTGTGCCACGGCAATAAGCTGCTCGCGCACGGGCTGTGCCAATTGCGGCGTGCGGCTCAGCAGCCACAGGTTTTCGCGGCCGGGCTCACCTACCAGCGCGTATTGGTACTCGGGGTCGAGGTCCAGAATCCAGTAGTCGCCCTCGAAAGGCCAGATAAAGCTAACCTTTAGCTTGGCGTTGGTCTTAGAATCAATAACACGAGCCACACCGCGCGCTATTTCCAGCGGACCCGTTGGACTGTTTTTGCGGCAGCTGTTTATCACGGCTACTTTCCCATCAGGCCGCAACGAATACTCGGCCGTAACGTGCTGGCAACCCTTCTCGAAGCGAGTAGGAAGGCGAGCAATTTCATACCATACGCCCATATAGCGCGCCAGGTCAACGTGCTCAGCTACGGCCAGCGGCACCTGACGACGATTTCGGGAGTACACCAGGCCCACAGCCGCTACGGTAACAGTAGCGGCAGCAGCGAAAAGAACAGGACGGCGAGTTTTCATAGGTTGGTGTTTGATAGATAGTGCTTTGTTAAAAACGTCTGTCATGCAGAGCGGTAGCGCAGCATCTCGCATGTTTAGTTAGGATTACTAACCTCTCGTCAGCACGCGAGATGCTTCCCTACCGTTCTGCATGACGGCCTTTTGCCCCCCAGCCGCCAGCTAAATCTTAAACTGCAGGATTTTCTCGTTGCCGGCCTGGTCGGTCAGGCGTAGCTCTGCTTCGCCGGCAAGCGGCACTGTTTTATCCTGCGGATCGGTGAATAAGGTAGCGTTTTTGTACTCGTAGCGCAGCATACGCCACTGCCCGTTCACCAGCAAACGGTAGCTGCTGAGCCCCGAAAGATTATCGCCTACAATGAAAGTGAGGCCCGCCGGCGACTTCCGCACCAGCCGTGCCGTGGGCGCAAGCGTATCGGTCAGGATGCGGAAGGAGCCGAAGGTTTTCACGGGAAACGTGATCTGTTCACCCTCCCATTTGCCCCCCTGATAGATGCGGGCACCCTTATAGTTAATCATATACACCGCCGAACGGGTTTTGTCGGCTACGGCTACGGGCGGCTTCAGGGTAGCTTGCATCGGCTTAAACAAAGGCGTGCGCGCATTATGAATCGTCCAGAGCCCGTCTTTGTAGCCGTTTTGCAGATACAAAGTGTCAAACAGCGTGAGCGGAAAAAAGACCAGGTTCTGCAAACCGTTGGCAAACGACTGCTCTGTGGCAGATGGGATAGGAACTTTAGGCTCGAAGGCCTTGGTCAACTGCCCAAAGCGAATGGAATCGGGCAGGCCGGCACGCAGATCGTAGAGGTACACATTCTCGCTTTGCACTGTGTAGCTCGGCACTACCTCAAGGCGGCGGTTTCCGCGCATCAGCGTAATATTTGCCCCCTGGCGGCTAGTGTCCGGGTCGGTAGCTATTACCTTGAGAATGTTGCGGTTAATATCATAACGCAGAGCCGGCTTGCGCACGCTGGCATTGCGCGTCTTGTAGTAAACTGGCTTTTGGCCGCGTAGCACAAAAGTGAAGGGCGTGGTGTTGCCGTAGGAGTCGCTCAGGCGCACTTCAACGTTGTATATCGAGCCTTCTTCTACCCGCAGCTTGCCCTTTGTACCGTTCGTATTATAAATCGGGAGCGTGTTGCCATCATCCACGAACAGCTTCTCCAGGGTCCGGCCGTTGGTCTGTTGCCATTGATAGTCAATGTGCTGCGAAATCTGCCGCGAGTCGCTGAAGGGAACAGCATCGATCGTATGACGGTAATGCGGCTGCCCATTTACGCGCACTTCTACTCGTTGCAGACCATTGCGGTTAGTCGCTATGTCGAAGCGGTCAAAGCCTTGCACCAGCAAACCCACCATACCGAAAGCGGCAATAGTATCGGGGTAGGCATAGGGTGTGCTCGGCGCAGCAGGCGTGGGGGGCTTTTTTGGCGTAAAAACGGCTTTGTCAAAGCGCCCTTGTACGCGGGCGTCAATGCTGAGCGGCTCTACGGCAAATGCCTGCAGGGTAGGCGCCACATGGTCCTGAATCTCCGCAAACCCTCCAAAGCGTAGCGGGTTAAGCTGCCGGTCTTCCGCGTCGCGCACTTCCCAGTGCAAGTGCGGGCCGCCCGAGCCACCCGTGTTACCTGACATGGCTACAATGTCGCCGCGCTTCACGACAAACTGGTCTTTTGTCGGAAACAGCTCTAACTCAAAGGTCTGCTTGGCGTATTGTTGCTGACGCAGGAAATCAGCCACCGGACCCTCGAAGCGGTTGAGGTGACCATATACCGTTGTCATCCCATTGGGGTGGGTGATATACAGCACATTGCCGTAGCCAAAGGCTGACTGCTTTAGCCGCGACACGTAGCCATCGGCGGAGGCGTATACAGGCAAATCAACTCGCCCATCGGTTTTGATGTCAAGCCCACCATGAAAGTGGTTGGCGCGAATCTCTCCCATGCTGCCCGTCAAAAAGTTGGGTTTGCCCGGCTTAATAGGAAACATGAAATAGCCGGCCGGTACGCTATCTATGGGCGTGATGTGTCGGCTGGGCTTGGTTTCGGGTGCCGCCTGGGAAGTGCGGCGCGGCGCAACAGTTCCGTTAAAGGGCACGGGCCGCAGACTCATAGCCGTGAGGGCTACCGCACCAGCTACCACGCCTAACCCACTCCACTTTACTATTTTACTAATGCCTCGAACTTGGTACTGCACAATTTTCAACCCTTTACTTAACAGCAACATCCAACAGCTTTTCGTTCTCTATATACCCCTCCAGCCGGTCGCCGATATGTACCGGGCCAACACCGCTGGGCGTGCCCGTAAAGATCAAATCTCCCATTTTTAACGTGATAAAGCGGGAGATGTAGGCAATCTGGGCGGCGAAATTGTGCAGCATCATGCCGGAGTTGCCCTGCTGCCGAACCTCACCGTTCACTTCCAGCCGGAAGTTGATATTGGCCAAGTCGGCAAACTCTGCCACGGGCTTAAACGTGGTAGAAAGGGGTGCCGAGCCATCGAAGCCCTTCGCCAGCTCCCAGGGCAAGCCTTTCGCTTTGGCTTTGCTTTGTAAGTCGCGGGCCGTGAAATCGATGCCCAAGCCAATGGCATCGAAGTAATTGGTGGCAAACTGCGGCTCTATGTTCTTGCCATTCTTGCAGATGCGCATCACCAGCTCGATTTCGTGGTGAATATCCTGCGAGAAATCAGGGTAGAAAAAGGGCTGATTTCGCTGTAATAAAGCCGTATCGGGCTTGGCGAAGATGACGGGCTCGTCGGGCGTTTCGTTCTTAAGCTCAGCTATGTGTTCGGCATAATTACGGCCGATGCAAAGTATTTTCATTTCTGTATGATGCTTAGTGACTTCAGCTTAGCCTGTCAGCCGGGGATTTGCACTTAGGGTATAGGCCCCCAACGCCGCAAGCGTGTGCAGCCAAAATTAGGGCTATTTCTGTGGGGTAGGAAATAAATAAGACCTCTTTCACCTTCATGGGCGCCACAGCTAAGAGGTAAGCAGTAAACATTTACCCCATGCGCTATCGTATAGGCAATAGCTATCTAAGCTGGGCGGGAAGGCATTTTGGCCTTATAAATGCTATGCCATGGTAGTTAAGTGACATTTTCTTTAAAGTAACCCCTCCGTCATGTTTAAAAAGTTTCTTGTAGCCAGCTGCCTGTTTGTAGCAGTAGGCTGCTCTACGGTTCCAATAACGGGTCGTCGCCAGCTTAGCCTGGTGTCTGACGCTGAGATAAATACCCTGGCTGCCCAGCAGTACCGCGAAGTAATCGGCCAAAGCAAGCTTTCTACTAATTCCACCCAAACGGCCATGGTTCGGCGGGTGGGGCAGCGGATTCAGCAGGCCGTTGAAACATATTTCCGGCAGCAGAATGCTCAGGATCAGCTAACGGGCTATGCCTGGGAGTTTAATCTTATTCAGGATGATGCCCAGCAGAACGCCTGGGCGATGCCGGGGGCAAAACCGCCGTTTATACCGGTATACTGCCGATTACTCAAGACGAAAATGGCCTTGCTGTGGTAATGGCTCACGAAATAGCGCACGCCGTAGCCAAGCATGGCAGCGAGCGTATGAGCCAGGGCTTGGTGCAGCAGTTGGGTGGTCAGGCCTTGGGGCTGCTCTTTCAACCAACTCCGCCACTACCCAGCAAGTAGCGCTGCAAGCTTTTGGCGTAGGCTCTCAGCTAGGAATGTTGCGCTACGGCCGCAACCAGGAATCGGAAGCTGATCGATTGGGGCTTATCTTTATGGCTATGGCGGGCTACAACCCTGATGGAGCTGTTGGTTTCTGGCAGCGCATGGCGGCCCGGAGCAACGGAGCATCGCCACCCGAGTTCCTTTCTACGCACCCTTCCAACGAAACGCGTATCAACGATATTCAAAGCCTTCTGCCAGAGGCGCGTAAGTATTATAAAGCGCGCTAAGCCTGCTGCTACTGTCTGTATCCAATGAAATTTGCCCCCCATTCCTTAGTACGGCATGTATTGCCCTTGCTTGTTATCCTGCTGACCGCGCTGCCGGCCTGTGAAACCAGTAAGCGCGGCATTCCGGAGGTGAATGCTGCGGATGGCACTGATCTGGAGCGGAGGCAGTTAGAAGTGAGCAGCAAGCTGGTAGGGCGGGTAATTGAAGGCCAGGTAGAATACGTGGTGCCTCGCGCCCAGCTCGCAACAGCCTTCATCCGGCAGTTCAACGACGGTACCGTTGTCGACAAAACCAGTATCCGCAAGGTGCAGGGTAGCCCCAAAGACAAAGCCATTTATTACCTGGTAGGCATGGGACTGCGCAATGGCATGTACCGCGCCATGGCTATTCCTTTAGAAACCTCTACCGACAATAGTTTGTACCTGCGCTCCAATGCCGAGCGTTATATCGTAACGAGCGTGGGGTGTACGTTCTGCTATTTCTCTTTCGATAAAAACCGTATTACCGGCACCGAGTGCGAAGAAAACACCGGCGGCAGCCGCTGCGACCTGGAAGTAGAAAGCAACAACAATTTCTTTCCTCGCTAATGAGCCGCAAGTGGATAATTCGCCTCACTCTCACCGCGTTGGCTTTGCTGCTGACCACGGATAAGCGCCCGGAGAAGAAACCAACCAACGACAAATAAGAAAGGGCCGCTGTATAGCGGCCCTTTCTTATGGTCTGTAACTTCTGGATTAAGACTCCTTGGTCACCGCCTCGGCTAGCTTCGCTAAATCCAGTCCATCAAACGTGCCCGAAGACATCATGAGCAAGTTGGCATCGGTCCAGTTTTGCTCGTGCAGGAAAGCGGCCAGGGCGCGGCTGTCGGTAAACACGCGCAGGTCAGGGCGCTGAAAGGCGGCCGTTACCTGCTCGGGGGCAAATCGGGGAGGCGTTTGTGAGCCAGCACCTGCGGATTGAAGTACACGATAGCCACATCAGGCGCATCAAACGTGTGAGCATATTGGGGCAAAAAGGCCGGATTGAGGCTGCTGAACGTGTGCAATTCCAAACAAGCTACCAGCCGACGCTTCGGAAACTGCTTTTTCAGGGCGGCCGCCGTGGCTTTGAGCTTTGAAGGCGCGTGCGCGAAGTCCTTATATACCACCGAATCGTGGCCGGCCCGCACCAGCTCCAGGCGGCGTGCGGCCCCTTTAAAGGTAGCCAGCGCCTCAAAGAAGTCCTTGCCCTTAATTCCCAGCTGCTTACACACTTCTTTCGCGGCCGAGATGTTGCGCAGGTTATGGTCGCCGAAGATCTGAATTGGAATCTCGTCGTCCTTCTTAGTGAGCAGAAAGGTCTTACCATCGCGCACTACATGCTCGTGCGGTCCGTAACCGATGTATTTCACGTCCGGATCAGTGGGCACGCTTACTAGCTGCACCTGCTCGTCGTCGCGGTCAAAGATGAGCACGCCGGCTTTGGGCGTCATCTCGGCAAAAATGCGAAACTGCTCGCGGTAGTCTTCCTCCGTCGGAAACACGTTGATATGGTCCCAGCTAATACCCGAAATCACCCCGATGTGGTGGTGGTACAGGTGAAACTTCGGTCGCCGATCAATGGGCGACGAGAGGTATTCGTCGCCTTCAATGATGATTATCGGCGCATCTTCCGTGAGTTGCACCATCAGATCAAACCCATCCAGCTGAGCACCTACGGCGTAGTCGAACTTGCGGCCATGGTGGCGCAGCACATGCAGAATAAGCGATGTGATGCTGGTTTTGCCATGACTGCCGCCGATAACTACCCGCTGTTTATCGCGAGAAGCTTCATAAATGAACTCCGGGAATGAGTAGATGCGCAGCCCTAACTCCTGAGCACGTAGCAGCTCGGGGTTGTCGGCCCGCGCGTGCATGCCCACAATCACGGCATCTAGGTCAGCGGTTATCTTTTCCGGAAACCAGCCCTCGCTGGGGGGCAAAATTCCAGCGGCAGCCAAGCGGCCGTGAGCAGGCTCAAAGATTTCGTCGTCGGAGCCGGTAACCTGGGCGCCGCGACGGTGCAACGCCAAGGCCAGGTTGTGCATGATGCTTCCCCGATGGCAATCAGGTGAAGGCGGTGGAGCGCGGTGGGGGTGGGGGCATTTTTGAAGAAACAAGCAAGAATAAATCGGCGGAAAGCCAAGCCGGTTGGCAAAGTTACTAGCCCAACGCAGAAGTTGATGCTCGGTGGGCCCAGTACTTGGCTCGTGCCGGGACGAACGAGCATCTCAACTGTTACAAGGGTGAATGCCATAATTTTTACTTTAGATCAGATAGCAAAAAGAAAGCACTTTTCCCCCTGCTAATTCTGAAAATATGCCCCTAGATTTGCACCCCTTTGAGCATAAAAAGACGGTTGGCAGTGCGAAGGTGAGCAACAATAAATCCTGAGGGTTGCGAACCAAAACCTTCCAAAGCTGACTACCTTGTACAACACCCAGTGATGAACGACCAGATGAATGAGCGCGTAAAGTTGCAGGCCTCCCGGGGCATCGCTGCCCTGAATGGCCGTCCTGCCGCTTTATCCATGACCGGACCGGCGGGCAAATTGCCCCCCCAGGCCCGTGAGCTAGAGGCCGCAGTGCTCGGCGCTTTGATGCTCGAAAAAGACGCGCTGACTACCGTTATTGACATCCTGAAGCCCGTGAGCTTCTACGATGATAAACACCAGCGCATTTTCAAGGCTATTCTGAACCTGTTTGATAAGTCGGAGCCCATCGACATTCTCACCGTGGTGCATGAGCTGCGGGAGATGGGTGAGCTGGAGCCAGCCGGCGGCCATCACTACGTTGCCAACCTCACATTCAAGGTTAACTCGGCGGCGAATATCGAGTACCACGCGCGCATTATCACCGAGAATGCCATTAAGCGGGAGCTGATTAATATCGCTTCCACCATTCACCGCGATGCTTTCGAGGATACTACCGACGTATTCAACCTCCTAGATCAGACGGAACAAGCCCTGTTTGAGGTTTCGGAGTCCAACATCCGCAAGAACTTCGATGATATGCGCAGCCTGATGGGCAAGGCAATCAAAGAGCTGGAAGAGAAGAAAAATCAGAAGGATGGCCTTACCGGCGTGCCCAGCGGCTTCTCGGCCCTCGACCGCGTAACCAGCGGCTGGCAACCCTCTGACTTAGTTATTATTGCGGCCCGGCCTGGTATGGGTAAAACCGCGTTCGTGGTTTCCGCCATGCGCAATGCGGCCGTCGATTTCAAGAAGCCGGTGGCCATTTTCTCGCTGGAAATGTCCTCTTTACAGCTCGTCAATCGTCTGATTTCGGCAGAAGCGGAGCTTGATTCTGAGAAAATCAAGAAGGGCAATCTGGCAGATTATGAGTGGGCGCAGCTTAACCATAAGATTTCCTCGCTGTCGAGCGCGCCCATCTTTATTGACGATACGCCTGCACTCAGCATCCGGGAGCTTCGCACCAAATGCCGCCGCCTAAAGGCCCACCACGACATTCAGATGATCATCATTGACTATCTGCAGTTGATGAGTGGCAACACCGATGGCGGCAAGGGCGCCGGCAACCGTGAACAGGAAATTGCCTCCATCTCGCGGGCGCTGAAAGGTATTGCCAAGGAACTGAACGTACCCGTATTGGCCCTTTCCCAGCTCTCCCGCTCCGTGGAAACGCGCGGCGGCGACAAGAAGCCGCAGCTTAGTGACCTTCGCGAATCTGGCTCCATTGAGCAGGACGCTGACATGGTTGTGTTCCTCTATCGCCCTGAGTACTACAAGATTACAGAGGATGAAATGGGTAACCCCACCCAAGGCACCGGCGAAGTAATTATTGCCAAGCACCGGAATGGCTCCCTTGAAACCGTACAGCTCAAGTTTATCGGCCGCTTCACCAAGTTTGCCGACTTGGATGGGGTAGGCTTCGGTGGCGATGCAGGAAGCTTCAACACCGGTGCGTTCCCCGCCAGCACCTTCGACGAGGATCCTAGCAGCTTTGCGCCTAATACCATACGCCTGGGAAGTAAAATTAACGACGGTGCCAGCCCGGTGCCTTTCCCCAAAAGTAATTTCGGGAATGACGACCCGCCGTTTTAACAAACAGCTCACGACATAAAAAAACGGAGTGCTCCATACTTAGTCTACTGTAGGCTAAGTATGGAGCACTCCGTTTTTGAGCCTAGGTTGCTTATTACATAAAAGCGGCGGCTCCTGATCAGGAGCCGCCGCTTTTATAAGAAGTATGCAGGCTGATATTAGCGCGTGTACTCTAGTTCGGTGTAAGGCTCACCAGCTTTGGCTACGCTACGCAACTTAAGCGAAGAAGCAGACAGCGAAGTAACCTGGTATTCTTTGGCTTCACCCAAGTTGAGCGTTAGCGCTTTCTTGTCGGTGCTAAGAGCCCAAGTGCCTGGCTTGGCTGGCGTTTTAGAATCTTTATCGCAAACATTAGCGCCTTCCAGCTCCGTCAATTCACCCGTTGCTTCAAAATGCAGCTTGTTATCCTTGCTGCACTCATCTAGCATCATGAAGATATTGGTGGTTCTAACGTTGTTTGGGGTTGGCACGATGCCTTTGTAGGCTACTAGCTGCCAATCACCGGCCAAGGAAGCATCCGTCGAAGACTGGGATGAAGCGCGGGGAGTGGGAGATTCTTCTAGCTGCTTTTCGCAAGAGGCAAACAGCATGGTGCCCAACGAAAGGGCCGTAAGCAGACGTACTTTGGTCATGAAAAGAGAGAATGGTGGATAGAAATGAACGCGTAGAAATAGACCGTATAGCTATGAATTTAGGGGGATGCGCAGAAGCGCTAGAAGAGTGAAGAGCAGTTGAATTACCTTGAAGAAGTGTAATTACTCATGTATCCTGGCTACAAATATAGATACCCCTTTTGTATACACCACCAAAAGCAGGCTAAAACGCACCTATAAAATTATGTCAATTGCATTTTGTTAATATATATTTAGGCTCAGAAAGCTGATGAATAAGAAAGCCTGCTAAAGCCTCACACATGGGTAGCTTTAGCAGGCTTATATGGCCTATATAACAATATTATGATTTAGTCTTCGCCTCGAGTAGCGTGACTACCTCTTTATTGTTGGCAGCCTTAGCGCTGGTAAGGGCTGTGTTTCCGTCTTCATCTTTTGCCTGCAGGTCGGCACCACCGGCTAACAGTAGCTCAATGAGCTCTTTACTGCCTTTTCCGGCCGCATAGTGAAGTGCAGTTGCCTGAAAAGCATCACGCCAATTGATTTTTGCTTTGTACTGAAGCAGCGATTTTACGATAGATACATTATTATTTGTAGCCGCTGTAATCAGATAACTAGTAGGAAAACCAGGAACAATTTCGATAACGTGATTGGGGTCGGCTCCTGCTTTTAACAGGGATTCGACAGCGGCGGTGTTGCTTTTTAAAACCGCCGTATATAACTCCTTGCTTTTATCCTGAGCTGCTGAAACATATGCTAAGCACATAAATAACAAGCAAAGGAAGGCAATCTTTTTCATACAAAAGGGTGGTAAAGTGAACGTGATATTGCGTAAAAGTACAATATCACGTTCTTTCTATCAATACCCTCTTTTACCAAATTAAATGGTAGCAGCAACATATGAGTCCTCTTTGAATGGAAGCCTCTTAGCTGGCTGCGGCCAGATGCTTTTGCTTCTTCTTTTTCTCCTTTTGTAACCGGTTAAGCCAAAGAATAACGCCGGTAATCGGGAATGTAACGCCCAACACGCATACTATTAAGGCAATGATTTTGGAAGGCATCCCAAAAATGGCCCCCGTATGCACGGGCTTAAAGGAGCGGCGTACACGTTGCCCTAAATTACGATCCTGGAAGTCGAGCTTGCCCAAAACCTGGCCGGTATACTGATCCAGGTATAGTTCATCATTGGCTGACTCGTGGGGGCATTTACCGGCAACATAGCTATGCGCACCGACTCGGTGGAGTCCTTGGGGAGCTGAATGCTGAAGTTTTGGGCCGTAGGCACCCGCTGACGCGCTATTGCATAGGCAGCATCATACGTGAGGCGCGAATCGGTGGCGGCGACTACTGACTTTGGTGGCTCGGGGCCTTTCATCTCCGAATTGGTGAGTGTGAAAATGCCTTTATTAAACCACTCAAAGGACCAGGCCAGGCCCGTAAAAGCGAATACAAACAGGAATAGCGCGCTATAAAACCCGAGCACGATGTGCAGATCATGGTTGAGGCGCTTCCAACTGGCATCCCACTTTACGGAAAGGCGCTGACGTAGTACCTTCCCCGTTGCAGGCCACCATAGGACCAAGCCAGTACCGATGATAAACAGGAAAAACAAGGTGCTCACGCCCACTATGAACTTGCCAACCGCACCGGCCACCATGCCCCGGTGCAGGGCAAACATGGTGTAGAAAAACGTGTCGCGGTAAACATAAGGGCCCACAACCTGCCCGGAGTATGGATTGACAAAGTATTTGGGGCTACCTCCGCCTTCACCGCCACCTTTTGGTTTTTCGCCTGCTTTTGCTCCTTTAGCATTACCAGCCGGGCCTGCTTGCGCCACTGGGGGGCTTTTCTTGTCCGATTTGTCGCCAGCCAAGCTCACTTCCACCGTACGCAAAGGGTCGGCGTACACCTTCATGCCCGTTACCTTGGCCTGAGGCACCGAGGCTTGCACTGCCTGGGTTATTTGCTGAAGCGAAAGGCGAGTCTGGATGGTGGGCGCCTCAACAAAGTAGCGCTCTGGGTGCCAGGCCTGCTCCAGCTCTTTTTCAAAAACCAGAACCGCCCCTGTGAAGCAGAGCACCGCTATAACCAAGCCGGATGCAAGACTCAAGTATAGGTGAATTGTGCGGAAGAAGATTTTCATTATGGTAGCCTTAAATTTGTTTAAGGGGAGTCATGTCGCTCTTTAGTTGAAAAATAATCAATTGCGCCACAATTATTTACCACTTTACTCCCACGGTGAGGAAGTAACTGCGGCCGTCGGAGGGAAGAATACCGGGGCCGGGGTAGCCAGTGGCGCGGCGGGTAAAGTAAATGTTATTGGTCAGATTGTTCACGCTGCCCTCCAGTTTCAGCCAACGATGCTCCCATGACACAGAGGCATCCATGACTTGATAAGCCGGAATGCGGCCGACCACGGCCGAAACGCCACCGTCTGTGGCATTGGTGGCATCCGTGAACTGGTCGGAAAGGTAGGTGTACTGAAAGGATGCTTTTAGGGGGCCGTAGCCCGCTCGCGTGCCGGCTTTTAGGTTTAGGTTTGGCACAAACTCTACCTGGTTGCCCTTTACGCCAGCTATTTCGCTGGCCGTGTAGCGGCCGTGAATTAGGGCTACGTTGCCAAATGTCGACCACGACCACTGACCGGCCTGGGGCTGCCACAGGCGCAGCACATCGGCCTCGGCATAGGACTCTACACCCAGAATCAGGGCGCGGCCAATGTTGCCGCGGCGGCGCAGCACCCGGTCGTTCTCATCGTAGGTCTGCACTTCGCCAATGCGGTTGCCGTAGTTCAGGGCAAACAGGCTCACGTCGTAGGTGAGCCACTGGCCTTGCTCCCCGCGCAGGCCGGCGTCGGCCGAGAATCCGCGCTCATCCTGGAGGTTGGGGTCGATGACGGCCGAGGGGTTGGCGATGCGCATGTCGCTGAAGGTGATGGAGCGGTAGTTCTGCGAGATATTGGCGTAAAACTCGTGCTCTTCCTGGGGTTTGTAGCTCACCCCGACGCCTCCCAGCAGGAAGCCGCGCGGGCTGGTGCGCTGCTCATCCTGGCGCGTTACTTCCGAAATATTGCCGGCCAAATCCCGGTCGACTACGCCATAAAAGCCGTTGGCGCGGGTGCGGATATACTCGAAGCGCAAGCCGGGCGTAATCGAAACCTGGTCGTTGAGGTACAGAATGTTCTCGGCGAAGAGGGCGACGTTGTGGTTGGGAAAGCGGTAGTCGGAGTAGCTGGAAGTGGAAAGCGCGTCGGGCTCCACGAAGCGAAAATCGGCGCCTCGGCCGGCGGGGCCGAAGCCCTGAACGCTATGATTATAGCCCCGGTAGTAGCGCGTGCCCAGCAGAAGCACGCCATTTTTGCCCCCCAGAGTGTAGCGGTTGAGGTAGCGAGCTTCAAGACCAACGTTGCGGAAGTCGCCAGTAATCAGGTCGCGGCCCAGCTCGTTATCATCTTTGGTGTCGACACGGTTGGGCCGAAAACCCAAGGACTTGCGCGTGGCTAGCAGGCCGAAGGTGGTCAGGTTGAGGTTGGCGCGCTGGTTCAGCTTCCAGTCAGCCGAGACGTTGAACAGGTTCCAGTTCACCTCAAACCAGTTCCGCTCCCGGTTCGACTGGCGCGGGTCGCGGGCAAACTGCTGATCGCTCAGGCCGCCGGGTTGCTGTGCCAAGTAGTCCATGTGTGTTACTTGAGCGCCCACCTTGAAGTTTTCGGTGAACTGGTAGCGCAGGTCGGCGTAGGCGGTTTTGCTGTCGAAGTTGGAGTTGGGCCGCCATCCATCGCCGCGCTTGTACTGGGCAAAAGTGTAGTAGCTCAGCTTCTTTACCGTGCCGCTCACGCTGTTGAAGGAGTTAAAAAAACCGTAGGAACCCACAGTTTGCCGCGACGTAATGGCTACAGTCTTGTCAGTCTCAGGAGCGCGCAACTCAAAGTTGATTAGGCCTCCGAACTGAGTACCGTATTGCAAAGAAGCCGCTCCGCGCACCAACTGAATACGCTTGATGGCCTCGATGGGCGGCGTATAATAGCTTTCGGGGTAGCCCAAGGCATCAGCCGAGATGTCGTAGCCGTTCTGGCGCACGTTAAAGTTGGCCGTGCGGTTGGGGTCGAGGCCGCGCCCTCCGATACTTAATTGCAGGCCACCTTGGTCATTTTCCCAGATGTTGAGACCCGCCACGCGCGCGTACACCTGCCGAGCATTGTTGGTAGCCAGGTTAGCCACCAGGTTATCGGGGATAATCACTTCCGACTTTTTGGCCGCGAAAATGGCCGTTCCCTCCACTTCCCGCAGCCGAGTTTGCCCAAACCGGCTCTGGGGGCAGATACTACTACTTCTTTCAGGGTCCGCTCGCGGCGCGCCAAGGTAAACTCCTGACGGCCCAAGTTTTCCGTCAGGCTTACTTCCACTCTGAGCGGCTCGTGGCTGATGGAGGAGAGCTGCAACTGCTGACGGCCCGGTGCCAGGTTAGGAACTGTAAACAAGCCGGCACTGTCGGTGCGGGCAATCTGGCGGGAGCCTTTCAGGTACACTTCGCAGCCCGCCACGGGCTGGCCGGTGCTGGCTTCCCGCACTAGGCCGCTGAGCGTGAGGCGTTGGGCCAGGGCAGGATGCTGGAACAGCACGCTAACCACGAGCAGCCAAAAACTATAAACCGCTAATCGCATCATCAAAAGGTAAAATCCAAGGCTTGGGCCGCCAAGTATCGGTTTCGCGGGCCAAGTCTACGGTGGAGTCGACATAAGATTTGCCCAGCCGTCCGTTCAGGCTCACGTAGGCGTCGGCGTACACCTGGGGCGGCGAACGCCCTGGCGGGCGTAATAGTCGCGCAGGTAGTGAGCAAACTGCACCATCATGTCGGGCTGGGTAGACAGCATTTTTTCCTGCAACACGCTCAGATGCTCATCGTTGTTCACCAAGCGGGCCCGGCCCGTGGCGCTGTCCACGACTTTAAACTGCACTTGCCCCATTTTCTCCATAAGCATTACCCGCCACGAAAAACGGTAGCCTTCCTCGGTCCAGAATAGTTCATTGGGATAAAGCAGATAGCGAAACGGCAAGAGCAACTGCACCACAAAAAAGCCCCCAACCCCAGAAGAAGAAGTTGGCGGGCCACCGGTCGGTACACCAGCGGCGCAGCGGCGCGGGGGCAAAAGTGGGTAAGCGCAGCACGCGGCTCAGGAACCGCAAAGCCCGCTCGTGCGCTGCAGCCGGGAAAAAAATCAGGGCCGCCACTATCATCACGTACGGAAACATGCCAATGGGAAAAAGCACGGCCGTAAGCACATGAAACACGACCACGGCCGCGTAGGCGTAGGGCCGGGTGAAGCGGTTGAGCAGAAAAAACGGCACTGTCAGGTCGTAGAAAGCACCAAACCAACTGAAAGCGTAGGCCACCCAGGGGTAGCTGAACAGAAAGCCGAGCAGGGGCAGGTCGTTTTTGGCGGGCAGCCAGATGCGCAACGGCATGGCCTCAAGCAGCCAATCGGAGTTGAGCTTGGCCAAACCAGCATAGAAATACACGATGCCCAATAGCAGCCGCAGAGCATCCACGGTCCAGCGGGGCACCTGGTCGTGCCATCGGCGGGGGTGAAGGCGGGCATCCAGGGAAAAGTAGCAGCCCGCCGGCAGCACCATAAGCAGCAGGGCCACCAGACTCACAAAATAGTAGTGGTTCAGATAAGTGCTTTTGTCCATGAGCTCTATGTAAGTAAAGCTCAGAAACAGCCCGATGGCCGCCGCGCGGTACCACCAGCCCACGGCTACGAGCAAGGCGCACAGGCCACACACCGCAAAAAGCCCATACGTAAGCGGCCCCAGGGGCTTTATCCACTCAAAGCCATAATAGGAAAAGAAAAACTTGGGCTTCAGATACAGCTCCGCAATCCAACCCTTACTCCAGAAACGAACTACGCTGGCCAGTACCAGCAGGCCAAAAGCCAACCGGAACGTAGCCAGCGGAGCCGCTGAGGTGTAGGTATGCAAGTAGCGCTGCAGGTGGCGATCCAGCATTAGTCGCCGTCGTTGTCGACGTAAGTAACGGTGATACCCAGCGCCGAGGTCATATCTACTTTGATCATGCGGACAGCCTTCTGCATCTCATTATACGCGGCTACCGCGTCGGCATTGCGGGTGCGGATGGTGGCGTACAGGTCGGGGCTCAGGGAGCTTAGCTTCTGGTATGATACGCCGAGCTGAGCGTTAACCAAGTCGCTCAGGGTCTGGTTGGTGCGGCTGTCTTTGGCCCCCAGCGCATTGAGGTAAGCTTTCAGGGAAGGCTGACTGGCACTACGGCCGTTGAAAAACAGTTGAACCGCCGCGTGGGCCGTGGCAGCTAGCTGCACGGGCAGCTCTCCACGGAAATAATACGCTTCAATCTTATCGGGGCGGGGTTACCCGTCATCGTACCGGCCGGGATACCTACTTTGCCCGCCCGCAGGTAGCGCTCAAAATACAGAGAGTAGGCATTGATTACCCGCGACAGGGAGCTGCTGGCGTCGGTGCCGACGTTGTTGATGAAGGTGTTGCGGTAAGAGCCATTCCACTCTCCGTACACCTTGCCGAACTTCTCATCCATTTTGGCCACCACATCCGTGAGGTAGCGGCGGTGATTGGCGGAGGCTACGTACTGCTGCACGATGGCCGCGTCATCGGCGGCCAGGCCGTTGAGCAGATAGTCCAAAGCCGGAAAGCCTTGCTGGGGAATGGCCGTGGCCAGGTCGAAGTTGTACGTGCCGGAGCTGATGTTCTGGCGGATGCCGACGGCATCGGTGGGGTAGATGTTGAAGTGGTTGCGCAGGCTCACGGTTTCGGCGGGGCCAAACTCAAACATTTCTACTTTCTGCCATTCCACATAAGCTTGCTGCCAGGCCTGACGGGCGTCCAGCAGGGTGGCCGTAGTGGGCGCGGCCGTGAAAGCGGTCGTCTTGGTTTTCAGGGCCGCCAACTTATCGTTGAAGCGCTGGTAGCCAGGTTTTACCAAGCTGTCGGCCCACTGGGTGAGTAGGGCTTTGCGGTCGGGCGTGGTGCCGGGGTTAGGTTCCGGGGTGCCGCTGCTGGGGTCTTTCTGGCAGCTGAGCATCACCAAGGCCATAAGCAGGATGGAGAGAGCGGAAATGAGCGTCTTTTTCATTGGACCGGTTATTATTGCCAAAACCGCCCTGAACAGCTTGCTGATCAGGGCGGTAGTTGTAGTCCGCTAGCGGGCGGACCTAAGACTATTGAATGCTAAACTTTGACTTAATGGCATTGATAGCGACATCGGCCTGGGCATTGGTCAGGCTCCAGGCACCCTGGCTGCCGGACAGCAAGCCATTGAGCAGGCCATCGGAGAAGGCCGCGTCGGCCCCGTATTTCGTGCAGAAGCGCAGGGAATAGATAAAGCCGAGTCCTTCGCCGAGGGCATGGGCTTTGGCAGGCAGATCGGGTAAGCTCTTCCAGTTGTTCAGGTAAGAAACTGCCGACAAGGCAATGGTCTTTTCGAGCTCCGTGCGGATTAGGTCGGCCTGGGCCTTCAGCGTAGCCTTGTCGTTGTTGACAATGGCGGCGCGGCCTTTCAGGAAAGCCATATATACGCCGGGCGAGGCCGGGCCGTTTTTCTCATTCAGGTAGCCGGCCAGGAAACGCTCCCGCGGCGTGACGTTGATGTCAGTGACCATAATGGCATTGGTGGTCATGTAGCCGTAGGCCATGTCCCAGTTGTGTTCCAGTTCCGTGTAGGGCTTGCCCTCAACGGTCTTGCTGTTGTTGGCGTTCAGCGCCTGGTCGGTCAGCAATACGTTGTCGATCTGATCAAGCAGCAAGGCTCCGATTAGTGCCTTCTGAATCACCTGATTTACCTCAACCCCTTTACCATCAACCAGGTAGCGGCCAAGGCGACCGGCGTTGCCGGGTGTGGCCGTATTGTTCACCGACTGGCTAGCCACCGCTAAAGCGGCCAGATTATTATCAATATAAGTGCGGACTGCCTCGGCGTTGGTTGTGGGGAAAGAGGCGGCCGTAGCAGTGCGCAGCTGCACCCCTGAGGAGTTTAGGGCCGCTGCCGAAAATGGGGCGCCCGTATTGCTGTAATAGTTGCGCAGGGTAGCGGCATCCAGAGTGGAGGGAGTAGCTGGCGCAGCTACGGCCACCTTGGCCATATAGGTATTCAGCTCCGAGAACATATCCAGGCGCACTGCTGCGGTGCCTAGGTCAACGGTCGATTGCCCGCTGGCATCCTTGAATGACTCGGTGTATTTAGAACTAGAGGTTAGCGTAGCAGCATCAATGCTTGTCCGCAAGGCTGGCGCCGTTTCGTTTTCATTTTTGTCACAAGCAGTAAAGCCAAAAGCTAGGGCGACTACTGCGGCAGCGTATTTAAACGACATGTTAGGTAAGGTACAGGTTAGGATTTGATGCTGCAAATATAGAGGTGTTATCTGGAATGCTTATAAATAGCCATCCCTTTTTTAGAAATTTTCTAAAGAGTGAGATGCTAATCCCGAAAAGCAATTGATTAACAAGCAGCGAACCGAGTTCTCCAGTTGAGCTACTCAAGGAGAAAATGCTGAGTATTGGCTTAACGGGGCATATATGAAGGGGCAGCCAGTTGGCTGAACAGCTGCCCTTTAAACAATCACCAAAAAATGCCCCCCAAGGATCGGTTGGGCTCTACCTGCTAAACAACAGCCTGCGCTACGGGCGCCAACTCAAATACTTCGGCCAGCAATTCATAGGAACGCAGCCTGTCAGCAAAGTCGTAGGTGATGGTTACGGCGGTAATTTCCTCTACTCCATAAGATGCGGCCAGTGCGGTAAGTTGGGCGTGTACTTGCTCGGGTGTGCCGCTTACCATGCGCTGCCGATGATACGTGAGACGAGCACGCAGCTCGGGCGTAAGCGGGTAATCGCGCACGGTATCGTAAGAACCGATAGAGGTTCGGTCGCCGGTTTCGAGCTTCAGCATTTGTAGGGCCAGCGATTCTGCCAGTTCGGTGGCTTTTGCTTCCGTATCGGCGCACAGCACGAAAAGGGCCACCGTAGCACGCGGCGCGGCCAACTCATCCGACGGCCGGAAACGCTCCTTGTACAGCCGCACCATGTCAGGGCCTCCGACGGGATTGATGAAATGGGCAAACGAGAACGAAGCTCCCAAATGCGCCGCAAACAGCCCGCTTTGCCCGCTGGAGCTGAGCAGCCACAGCTCCGGCATGGTGGTAGCAAAAGGCGCGGCCTTCACTTTTTCATGAACGGTGTTAGGTGTTACCTCATCGCGCAGGAAACCCCGCAGATCCATGAGCTGGTCTACAAAATCTTCATCGCGGAAGGTGTTTTGGGAATTAAGCACATGGGCCGTGAGGCGGTCGGTGCCGGGCGCGCGGCCAATACCTAAGTCAATGCGGCCGGGGTAAAGCGTTTCGAGCAGGCGAAAGTTTTCGGCCACCTTCAAGGCGCTATAGTGGGGCAGCATTACACCACCGGAGCCCAAGCGAATATGCTGAGTTTCAGCCCCCAAGCGTCCTAAAAGAACCTCGGGAGTTGAGCCGGCCAGCGTACCGGTATTATGATGCTCCGACACCCAGAAGCGGGTGTAGCCCAGTTGATCGGTGAGGCGAGCGAGCTGTATCGTTTCTTCAAGCGCCTGGCGGGCCGTGCCGCCCTGCCGAACGGGAGACTGGTCGAGGACGCTGAGGCGAAGTGTATTGGTCATGATGCGAGTTTGTATAGCCTTGTAACGGATGCTATAACCCCAAGGCGACTCATCATGTTCAGTCTATACCGTTTGGTTGGCCTGCTGCGCAGCTACTCGGCGGCTACGGCCACGGGTTGGCTGATGGCGTTGCTCTTGCGCAGCGGCAACTCTGGAATAAACAATGTTGCTACCCACCCAGCCATTACCAATAATAAGGTACAGAGATAGATACGGGAAATAGAGTGCGTAAAGGCTGCCCGAACAGCCGGTGTAGAATTGCCGGCAACCTCAGCCAGGCCGGGGGGTAAACTGGGTCCTTCCGTGACGCTTACCTCTGTAGATGTGGCCGGCCCGGCAAGCGTGGCAGGCAACGACTGAGCTAAATTGAAGGTAAGTATCGCGCCGAGCCCAGCCGCGGCAATAGCGCCGCCAATCTGCCGGAAAAACTGGCTGGCCGATGTTGCCTGACCCAGCAAACGGGGCTCGATGGCATTCTGTACCGCCAGCGTATAAAGCGGCATGCTAGGCCCAAGCCCTAAGCCGCAGAGTACGACGTAAAACACTACCTGATAGTAAGTTACGTCGGCGGACATGTTGGCCAGCAGACCTAGCCCGATCATCAGCACTACGCCGCCGCCCAGCATCCAGCGCTTGTAGTGGCCGAAGCGCGACACCATTTGGCCCGCCAGCATGGAGCCTGTTACTACTCCCAACGAGAGCGGAATAAGGCTAACTCCCGCCTGCGTAGCGGTCGTGCCCAGCACGTTCACCATGAATAAGGGTTCGAAAATAATAATGCTCAAAAAAGCCCCCCCGAGGAGAAACAGCGCCAGATTGGCCGTCCGAAACACCTTATTGTCGAACAGCGAGAAGTCGAGAATGGGGTTGGCGGCGCGGCGTGACCGAACCACGAACAGCGTAAGCGCCGCCAGGGCCAAGGCAAAAAGGCCCAGCGTAGTCGGCGAGGTCCAGCCGTACACGGCTTTATTCAGCTGCAACGCTATTACCAACGGCCCTAGTCCCAGCATCAGCAGTATGGCGGCCAGATAGTCGAGGGGCTGCTGCTCCCCACGGGGGCGTAAGGCTGGCATCCGGGACAGGATAAACCACAAGGCCAGGGCCCCCAGCGGGATGTTGACATAAAAAACCAGGCGCCAGCCTTCTACGCCCGGCAGCAGTCCGTCGCCGTGGTCGGTTAAAAGGCCCCCCAGAAAGGGTCCCAGCACCGACGATAAGCCAAACGTGGCTCCCACAAAGCCCTGGTACTTACCGCGTTCGGCGGGCGGAAATAAGTCAGCAATGATGATGAAGGCCATGGCAAACAGTCCGGCTCCGCCAAGACCCTGAATGGCCCGGAAGATGATCAGCTGACTCATACCATCGCCGAGTAGGGGCAAGGTGCCGAATTCGCCCGCCAGTCCGCACAATGCCGAGCCAAACAAGAACACCAGAACAGCCGTGACCTCAATGGTGCGCCGCGAGTACATATCGGCCAGCTTGCCATAAATGGGCACCAGGGCTGTGCTGGCCACTAAGTAAGCGGTAGCAACCCACGTAAAACGATCGAGGCCGTGCAGGTCGCCCACGATGCGCGGCAGGGCTGTGGCCACAATGGTTTGGTCGAGGGAGCCCAGGAAAAGGGCCAGCAGCACACCGGCCAAAGTCATCAGCTTGGTGCGTTGGGTAAGCGAGTCAGTCATATTCAAACGGGTCGGACTGAGGTACGCGGTATCCGGCGCTTAGTTGGAATCAGGCAGCAACTGCCGCCGGATATGATCGGAAATTCAACTCTAAAGTTGCCACAATACATGAAGCAGAGCGTGCTCACGCCACAAATGTTTTGGATAAATAAGAAACAGCCAACCCAGCAAACTACCTTCGCCGGCATTATTCAAAAAAGCCCCCAGATGACGCTCACCCTGGCCTTACTGTGTTTTTTTGCCTTTCTGGCTGGTTTCGTGGATTCGATGGTGGGCGGCGGCGGCCTGATTCAGCTGCCGGCTATGTTGCTGCTGCTCAAAGGCGTGCCCGTGCCTGTTGTATTCGGAACGGGGAAAGTGTCATCGTTGGCGGGCACGGCCACGGCTCTGTGGCGCTACTCGGGGCGGGTGCCTATGCAGTGGCGCAGCGTGGGCGCGGCAGCAATTACGGCCGGCTTGTTTTCTTTCGCCGGCGCACGGGTGGTAAGTCTGCTGCCCAGCGAGCTGCTGCGGCCGTTGGTGCTGGGCTTGTTGGTTGTGATTGCCGCGTATACGTTCTGGCGCAAAGATTTTGGTGCAATTCACGCCCCGCGTCTTACGCCCAGCCGCGAAACGCTCTACGGCGTGCTGGTAGGCGCGATTCTGGGTTTCTACGACGGTTTTTTTGGCCCCGGTACGGGCAGTTTGCTGCTGTTTGCCTTCGTGGGGCTGTTTGGCTACGACTTTCTCACCGCTTCGGCTTCGGCCAAACTGGTGAACGTGGCCACCAACCTCACCAGTCTGCTTTACTTTGCCTTCACCGACCAGATTCTCTATCACATTGCCCTGCCCATGGCCGCCTGCAATATGCTGGGCTCTACGCTCGGGGCCCGCATGGCTTTAAAGCAAGGTACTGGCTTCGTGCGCGTGCTGTTTCTGGTGGTCGTCTGCGGCATCATTTTGAAGCTGGCGTACGATACGTTTGGCCACGCAGCTTAATCTCAGATTTGCTTAAGAACCTCAGCATCAATTCGCTGTCATCAACATTAGTGCGCCTTATCTTGGCAAAAACATCTATGATTCTTCGATTCTATCCTCTGATTCTGGGAACATTATTATTGGTTGGCTGTGATAACACTTCCACCGCCTCTGATGCCGTACAATCACAAATGGGTAGCGCTGGTGCTATTGATTCAGCCTCGGCTCGCACGTATCGGTTACGGCTCACGCAATTAGGCGCCGCCGATCAGCAAGACAGGCAGGAGTTTATGACTACGCTGCGTCAATACGGTCCGGGCTCAACTCAGTTCGCTACTGTCCGCCGCCAGATGGAACACCAGGATTCAGTGCGCTTGCGGGAGTTTTTGGCACTTGAAAAACGCTATGGCTGGCCACAGAAAAGCCAGGTAGGGGCCGAAGGCGTAGGATACGCCTATCTGTTAATCCAGCATTCGCCGGAACAGATTCAGGTTAGCTACCAGTCTAAAATTCAGGCTTCTTACGAGCGCGGGGAGCTCTCCGGAGCTGATTATGCGACGTATCTGGATCGGATGCTTGGGTATCAGGGGAAGCCGCAACGCTATGGTACTCAATACGCTATCCGGGTATTATCGAATGGTCGGGAAGAAAGCTATCTGCTGCCCATTGAGGACCTTTCGCAGGTCGATGAGCGCCGCGAAACCGTGCAGCTAGAGCCTCTGCTGCCCCAGCTCGTGCCCGGAACGCTGGTTTTCAAGCCGGGAATGAAGTGATGTGCTTCTGAAATATATAGTTCTAGATTCAAAGCATAAAAAAGCCCCCAGAAACTCTCTGGGGGGCTTTTTTGCTTGCAAGAAAGTGTTTAGTCCTGATTGCTGGGCAGGCCGGGCACCGGATTGCCTTGGGCGGCACTTGTGTTCGGAACGCCCATCTTCTCTTCGCGCTTGCGCTGATAGCGATTAAACTGCTCCGGCGACAACACGTCTTTCAACGCGGCCAGCCGCGACTGGCCAATGTCTTCCACGATGCCGTTTAGCTTTCGCAAGTCGGTGCGGTAGCGCAGGCGGGCGGTTTCCACGTTGCGCACGCTGGTCAGGTTTATCTGATTCACTTTTACGACTTGCGGCGGCGTGAGGCCCAGCGCCTGGCGCATATTATCGGTGAGCGCTTTGGCGCGGGCCTCCACTTTATCGGCAGGGGGAGTGGGGGCCGCGGCGCTTGGCTTGGCGGGAACTGCCGCTTTCGGTTTGGCAGCTGCTGAGGCGGCAGCTTTGGGCTTGGCGGCGGTTTGGGCCTGCGTAAGGCCTGGAGCCAGAGTCAGGAGAAGGAAGGCAGAAAAAAAGGAAATCTTCATGTCGGAAAGTATAGATCGGTAGCCGAAAAATGGCCCCCGGTGCAAAGATGGGTCAGAAAATTAGAGCTGGAAACAAGCTTATCAGCACGTAAATATGGTGCCAGAAAGGAGCAACAGGCTTATAACGCAAACCAGCAGGTATTTATGCCAGAGTGAAGCAAAAAAAGCCCCCCAGCCAGCGTAACCTTTCCTGCGGCATTCCATACTAGAAAGCATGAAGCAAAAAAATCAACCTAAATGGCTGGCTTTGGCTGGCATGGGCGCCGTGGTAGCCGCTGCGGCGCTGTGGTCTAACCGCCGCGGCTCATACGAGTTGGCGGGCCGCGTGGTCCTGATCACGGGTGGCTCGCGCGGACTGGGCTTGGTGCTGGCCCGCCAGGCCGTAGCCGAAGGCGCCAAAGTAGCCATCTGTGCCCGCGACGCCGAAGAGTTGGAGCGCGCCCGCCAGGAGTTGGCCGCCGGCGGCACCGAAGTAGTAGCCTTGCAGCGCGACCTCACCGATCCGGAGGCCGTTCGTTCCCTCATTGCCGAGGTGCAGGAGCAGCTGGGCTTTATCGATGTGCTTATCAACAATGCCGGCATCATCACCGCCGGCCCCCTCGACCACATGGAGCTGCGCGAGTACCAGGATTCGATGGACACGCACTTCTGGGCGCCGCTACACGCCATGCAGGCCGTATTGCCGGCTATGCGCCGCCGGGGTGAGGGCCGCATTATCAACATAGCCTCCGTGGGGGCAAAGTTCCGATTCCGCACCTAGCCCCGTACTGCGCCAGCAAGTTTGCGCTGGTTGGCCTCTCCGAAAGCTTCCGCATTGAGCTGAAGCAGCACGGCATTCTGGTCACTACCATTTGCCCCAACCTGCTGCGTACGGGCAGCGCCCGCCATGCCATTGTGAAGGGCAAGCACAAGGAAGAGTACGCCACCTTCGTCGTGGCCGACTCTCTGCCGGTGCTGACGCTGGATGCCGAAGCCGCCGCCCGCCGCATCTGGAGCGCCTGCCGCCGCGGCGATGCTGAAGTGATAGTTGGCACGCCGGCCAAGCTGCTCGCGGGTTTGCACGGCCTGATTCCCGGCACCACCACCGATCTGCTGAGCCTGGTAAATCGTGCCTTGCCGGGCGAAAACGGCGAATTGGGCGACGAGCGCCGCCACGGCTACGAAAGCGAATCAGCCGTTAGCCGCTCCTGGGTAACAACGCTCACGCGCAAAGCTGAAAAGGAGAATAATGAGCTTACGAGTGATGAGTAGCCATTATTAAATAGCGCTAAGATGTAGAGACGCAACATCTTGCGTCTCTACATCATAACTCTGCTCTTTTTTTGCAACTGAGTCATTTGCCAAAAATCTGATCAAGAAGCAGATAACGGGCGCGATTCTGCTCGGGTTCGGCTTTCGTCGTAACGTCGATGCGCAGAACCTGCGCGTTGCCGCCGGCTTTTGCGGCCGGCCAGGTGGGCAATCCGTTACCATTCGGATTGCCGTTTTTGATGAAGTTGGCAAAATAGCTCTGCATCGTTTCCGATACTTTGTAGTCGTCCGGCGTCCAGGCGTACACTTTGTTGGTGGCCAGGTTGCCGAGGGCGTACTCAATCTCGGCGGAGTGCGAGGCTCCCTTTGCGGCGGGCTCGTTGCCTGCGGTTGGGTTCATGGCCGGGCGGGGGCGAGCGTAGAGGTAGCGATACACGGGCTGCCCACCGGTTTGGCCGTGCATATCGGCCCATTTCCAGGTGCTGTAGGCAATAAATCGGTCGCCGGCCAAGTCGGTGGCCGCCTGTTCCGCTTCCTGCGCGGTAGTGGCCGGGTAAAGCTTCAGCACCTCCTCGGCGCGCTCACCGTAGAATTTCTGCACCGCACTCCGAAAGTTTTCGGGCGTGGCGGGCTCCTTTCCGAGCAGAAAAGGAGCGCTCATTTCCTGCGAGTTCCACCCCACGAGCAACGGCACGCGCGCTTGCTGGCCAGCGGCAAACGTAGCCGTGGGCAATTGGGTGAAAAAGTAGCCATCGATGGCAGGAGCGAAGCGCGGCACGCCGGGCTTGCTGGCCGCTTCCAATAGCTGCTGGGCCGGCAACGCCCGCAAAGCGGCCAGCGAAGCCGCCCCAATGCTGGCAGCAAAAGCAGCCCCGTTTTTCTCGGCTTCGGCTAAAGGCAGTGGCCCAAAGCTGGTATTGAGCATAGAGCCGCTTTCGCCGATTGCTCTGGCAAACAATGCTTTAGATAGGGGCGATGCCATCTGCGCGCTCACCGACATTGAGCCCGCCGACTCTCCGGCAATGGTTACCTTATTAGGGTCGCCGCCAAAGGCCGCAATATTCTGCTGTACCCAGCGCAACGCCGCATTCTGGTCCAGAAAACCATAGTTGCCGGATGCCTTGTGCGGTGATTCTTTGGATAGCTCCGGATGAGCCATAAAGCCGAAAATGCCCAGCCTGTAGTTTACCGTTACGGCCACGATACCGCGCCGGGCCATGCTTTCGCCATCGTAGCGCGGCTCCGAGCCGTCGCCTGCAATAAAGCCGCCACCGTAGAAGTACACCAGCACCGGTAGCTTCGCCGCCGCCGATTTGGCCGGCGTCCACACATTCAGGTACAGACAATCCTCGCTTACCCCATCGGAGCGAAAGTTCATGTCGCTGTAAATGGGCAATTGCATTGCCTGGGGGGCAAATTTTTTGGCTTGGCGCACGCCTGTCCAGCTTTTTACCGGTTGAGGCTCCCGCCACCGCAACTCTCCAACGGGCGGCGCAGCAAACGGCACGCCCTTAAATTCACGGATTCCGCTGGCCGTGGTGGCTCCTTCCAGCAACCCATTCGCTGTCTGCACGCGGTTGGATATGATGGCTGTGGTGGGCTTTTTCGCCTGACCAAAAGCGGTAGGCAAGCCTGCCAGAGCAAGGAGCGTGAGCAGCAGTATCGTTTTCATAGGTAGTTGAGAGTGTGGTTCTTTATGCACTAGTTCATAATGGAATACGTCTGGCTTACGGTCGTAGTAGCCTGGCGCTTTACTTAAAGCAGGAAATCCTGTTTTTGCCGCTGCCATATTAGTACGACTACCGCCACTTTTCTATCGGAATTCTGGAATGCCGTGGCGTACCTCGGCACCTCATGGCCGACCGCTATGTGCAATGTTAGTTTATGGCCCTTTCTGGAGCCTGACCGAAGCACAGGCCGTAGCCGTTGGGAAGGTACGGGTTGAGCGGCCGGATCATGCACGGGAACCTCATTTTATCGTTGCCAGCAGCAACGCCTTCCCAATCATCCACAAAAAAGCCCCCAAAACCAGTTCCGGGGGCTTTTTTTAGCTAAACAACCTGGCAGCGCGGACACACATACGTTGCTCGTCCGCCCACGTAGCTTTTGTCAATCAGCGTTTTGGGGTGGCGGGGGCAAAACTTGTGCAGCTCCGAGCCCGGCGTGGCGGAGTCGTCCCACTCGCGGGCGTGAATGAGGAAAGAAGCCGGAAAGTGGCGGTAGGTGGCCTCATGCTGAATGGCTGTTTGCAGCACCAGCTGAATGGCAACACTTAAGGCGTTGAATTCTTTGTCCGTCAGCGAGTTGGCAATTCGCTCGGGATGAAGCTTCGCCTGGAACAACACTTCATCTACAATCCAATTGCCCAAGCCCGCCGTGATACGCTGATCGAGAAGGAGGGGCTTGAGAATGGTTTTTTTGCCCCCCAGGGCTTGCTTGAGATAATCGGCGCTGACGTCGAGGGCATCCGGGCCGAGCTTTTTGGCTTTTTGGTACGCTTCTACGCTAGCAGCCAGACGGATGCGCCCGAACTTGCGAGGGTCGATGAAAGCCACGCGCAGGCCGTCGGCCAAATGCAGGGCTACGCGAGTGAAGCGGGGCGCGTCGTGGTCGTCGCGGTAGGCGCCTACGTCGCCGGTCATGCCGAAGTGCAGGGCCAGTACGGCACCGTCGTTCAGCTCCAGAAAGCAGTTTTTGCCGATGCGGCGAGTGGCAGCTACCTGCCGGCCGACCACGCCTTGGCGTAGCGTGTCTTCGTCGGTGCCCAGCACGTGCGCGTCACGCACTTCGAACGCAGTAATCGGTTGATGGAGAATAATATCGTCGAGAAAGCGACGGTAGGTTTCTACTTCGGGTAGTTCGGGCACTGAGGTAGCGGCTTAGGAAGAATAAGAATCGAAAAATGCCCTTGGGGGCATTTTTCAGAAGGAAGTTTAATCCCGTATTCCTAACCAAATTCCCTCTCCGAAGTTCAGTCAATAGCAAGCGCTTTAACGCAGCAGAGACGCAATAATATGCGCCTCTGCGTTGAACGGCCGGCATTACTAAACAACATCAGCAGCGACGAGACGCAAGTATGCATCTCCACACCGTTCGAAGGGCTAAAGGTCTGCCTTAAATTCGCATGGTGCCTACGGCCACCACTACGGCTGTGCCACCAATCTGCACCATCTCAATGGATTCATGCGAGCCCCGGACACTGACTTGCACGGTGCCGGGCCGATCGAGCCAATGACCCTGCTCGGCCACAAAATTGAGCGTATCGAGGTAGCGATAGTGCCACAGATAAGCTGCCATGCCACCCGTGGCGGAGCCCGTAACGGGATCTTCGATGGTATCCGGGGGCACGCCGAAGTGGCGGGCGAAAGTGTGGCCGGCTTTTGTAGCGCCCCCCAGACAGAACAAATGGGGACTAAAGAAGTCGCTGGAGGCGCGGTACTTACGGAATGCAGCCGGCTCGGGGGGAGTGGCGCGGCGCAGGGCGTCGTGGTTGCGCAGCAGCACCATAAGCTGCGGTGTGCCGGTACTCACCGTCTGGATAAGAGCGCCGGGGTAAAGGTCGTCGGGGGTGAGGCCAAAGAAGGGCATTACCACTTCTGGATCGTGCACGGCACCAAATACCGGGCGGCGCTGGGTCATCACGACGTGCGTCGGTTTTTGCCCCCCAGGGGCCAGTACATCAATCTGAATCGGGCCTTCCTGCAACTCCATTTGCAGAGTGGTATGGATGCCCGCCAATGGCAGTCGGCCCGCATAAATAAGGGCCGTGACGGCGGCAATGGTAGGGTGGCCCGCCAGCGGCAATTCTTCAGCCGGAGTAAAGTAGCGCAGCCCAAAATCGGCCGTAGCTGAGTGGCGCACAAATACTGTTTCCGATTGGTTGAACTCGCGGGCTACCTTCTGCATGGTTTCCGGGGAAAGTTCATCAGCATCAAACACCACCGCACACGGATTGCCGCTTAGCGCTGTTTGGGTAAAAGCATCAACAAGCAAAAAGGGGTAAGAAACGGGCATAGGCGCGGCAAGAACGGAACCTCTAAGGTAGGAAGAGTACGGGGAGTTAGATATAAAAAAAAGCTAATTCCCCGGGGGAGGAATTAGCTTTAGACAAAAACTCAACCAATACTTACGAAGGGTCGGAGAGGCGGCCCACCTGCTCGCCGTCGGTGTCATATACGCCGCCATTAGCGCTTACATATAAGCGGCGCTGCTGCCCATCAGTGAGTACATAGGGAAATGTGCGGCTGCTGGAGCGGGTGAGGCGACCGACTACCTCAGCCGAGCGGCTGTTGCGCCCCAGGCGCACTACACTCAGCCGATCCGTGAGATAGTACTGCTCGTCGGGGTTATCGCGGAAGGTAATTTTGCCAATCACGCTGACCGTATTGCTGGCCGTATGCACCGGAGTAGAAGGCGGGGTGCGCTGGGTTAAAACGGCCGGAGCAGCAGAAGGAGCAGAAGCGTTTCTGCTGGCTGCAATCTGCCCGTTGGCGCGCTGCCAGCCCTCGCCAATGGCTTTGAGGCGGGTAGGGCGGCCAGGGTGCGTGGCCGAAGCCTGATCGTCGGCAATGACGGCCATGGCAGCCTGAGCCTGGGCTAAGCTAGCGCCCATTTTGCGCAGCACGAACCCCGAAAACTCATCGGCCTCCAACTCATCGGTGGGGTTGCTGCCGCCGGCACGCAGGGTGTGGCCATTGAGGTGGTGCCCCATCTCGTGGGCAAGGATGCTAATGCCAGCCCAGTCGGTGCGGCCCGCTTGGTTCACGGCACCCACAAACTGCGGGTTGTATAGCAAGTAGCGCTGCCCGTTGTAGACGACAGCCGCCGCATTCTGCACATCCGATGTGGAGCGCAGCTCGAAGCGGGGCTTCAATCCGACCACATCCGTGATTTCGCGCAGCACGTCGCGCTGGCCGCCATTACTCGATTGGGCGGAAGCTGCGTTACCAGATAAAAAAAGCCCCCAGCAAGCAACAGGCCTGCAAAACGGCGGAAGATGCGGTTGGTTTTCATAGACAAAGTTTGATAAAGTTGACGCTTTACAAAGGCAACTTTCCGGCCAGAGGCACAAAGCAGTCAGCTTGTCAGCGGTTCGAAATCATAACGTCGTCTGGGGGCTTTTCGTTTGAAAAACGTAGAAAAAGTAAAATTTAGTTGTCGAGCTATAAGGCGGTTACGTGAGAGAAGCCTATAGTACGCATATCATCATTAGCAAGGCCGTTGTCATAAATGAGGCGATCATGCAGAGGCAGAGCCGAAGCATCTCGCGTGAGTGGGATTAGTAATCCCGCATCAGCACGCGAGATGCTTCGCTGCGCTCTGCATGACGGTATTTATTAGTTACATACTTGAATGATTAATCTGTGTTCTAAGATTACGCTAATGCCGGGATGCCTTCGGTGGGTGTAGAGGTTGTGCGTTCGCCAATCTGCTGACGCCACATGGCGTAATACAATCCTTTGGTAGCCAGCAGTTCGGCGTGGCGGCCTTGCTCTGCGATGCGGCCGCGCTCCAGCACATAAATGCGGTCGGCGTGAAGCACGGTGCTCAGGCGGTGGGCAATGAGAATAGTAATGTGCTGGCGCGAGCCCGATAGCTCCCGCACGGTCTGGCTGATTTCTTCTTCGGTGAGTGAATCGAGGGAAGAGGTAGCTTCGTCGAAAACCAGCAGAGTTGGGCGGCGCAACAGGGCCCTGGCGATGCTCAGGCGCTGCTTTTCGCCCCCCGACACCTTCACGCCGCCTTCCCCAATAACGGTGTCCAGACCTTGCGGAGCGCGGGCCAGCAGCGAGTCGGCGGCGGCTTGGTGCAGGGCGCGCACGCACTCTTCGTCGGTGGCCTGGGGCGCCACAAACAGGAGGTTTTCGCGGATGGTGCCAGCGAAAAGCTGAGTATCCTGCGTTACAAATCCGATCTGTTCGCGCAATTGGTCGAGGTCCAGTTCGGTACCGGGCAAGTCGTTATATAAGATCTGACCGCTGGCGGGCGGATAAAGGCCCACGAGCAGCTTCACCAGCGTGGTTTTGCCTGAGCCAGAAGGCCCCACGAACGCAATGGTTTCACCGAGCTTGGTATCGAAGGAAATACCATCCAGCGCCGCGTTATTGGCCGATAAATGCTGAAACCGGACATCAGCAAATCGGAGCGTCTGGATTTGCTCAATGCGTTTTGGGTTGGTGGGCTTCACTTCCTTGGGCGTGTCCAGAATCTGCTGGTAGTTAGCCAGCGAAGCCTCCGTTTCGCGATAGATATTGATGATGTTGCCCAACTCCTGCAACGGGCCAAAAATGAAGAACGAATAAATAAAGAGCGAGAAAAACTCGCCCACCGTAATGCGCCCGTTCACCACCAGAAACAGCATAAGCAGCAGAATGCCATTGCGCAGCAGATTCACGAACGTGCCCTGAATAAACGATAAAGAGCGGATGTAGCGCACCTTCTTCAGCTCCAGCTTCAGAATCTTATCGGTGGTGGCATTGAGGCGCAGCGTTTCCTGCTGACCTAGCCCGAGGCTTTTGACCAGCTCAATGTTGCGCAGGCTCTCGGTGGTAGCCCCAGCCAAGGCGGTGGTTTCGGCCACGATGGTCTTCTGTATTACCTTGATTTTCTTGCTCAATACAGAGCTCAGAATACCCAGCAGCGGAATGGTGAGAAAGTACACCGGGGCAATAACCCAGTACACCGTAATGGCATATACGACCACGAAAATAATGCCCACCAGCGAGGTAAACAGCACGTTTACAAAGCTTTGAATCAGCTTCTCCACGTCGGAGCGCACCTTCTGAAGCTTGCCCAGAGTCTCCCCGAGCGTTGATCTTCGAATACCTGATAAGGCAGCTCCAACGAGTGGCGAAGACCATCGGAATACAGCTGAGCGCCCAGGCGCTGGGTGATGACGTTGACGTAGTAATCCTGGAAGTTTTTGGCGATGCGCGACACCATAGCCACGCCCATTGCGGCCAGAATCAGCAGGCCTGCCCCCCGGATAAAAGTGCTTGGATTGATGTCGTGCAGCTCGCCGCCGGGCTGCACCACGTACTGGTCAATGATTTTGCGAAAAATCCAGGGGTCGAGGAGGGAGAAGATCTGGTTGACGGCCGCCAGCGCTAAGGCCAAGGCCAATAAGCCTCGATATTGGCGCAGATATGAGTAGAGTAGGCGCATGGGAGGGGGAGAGTTATGACAGAAAAGCCTCGAGCCTGCGTAGAAGTTTAAGAAAAGCCTCAGGCAATACCCAATTTACTCCCAATTTCCGCCTAAAGCCCGCACCAGCTGTACGGTATAGCGCAGCTGATTAGCCTGCGTCTGAACCCGCTGGCGGGCCGCATTCAGCGTAATGCGGTCGGCATCGACCACTTGAAAATAATCGGCCAGACCGCGGCGGTAGCGCTCCAGGGTGAGGCGCCCCGCCTGACGGGCGGCCGTGAGGGCGCGCTGCTGAGCGGCCAGCTGAGCAGCGGTTTGCTGCACATCGGCCAGCGCCGTTTCCACTTCCTTAAAAGCCACCAGGGCCCTCTGACGATATTCGGCCGCCTGCGCATCGTAGCGAGCCTGCGCAATCTGTTGGTTGGCCCGCAAGCGGCCGCCGTTGAAAACCGGAATCGAAATGCCGCCGCCCAGGTAGTAGGTGTAGTTGTCCGAAATCCGGGGCAAATCACGCAGGTCGGCGGCCTGGGGCCCAATGAAGCCGTTGAGGAGCAGTGTAGGCAGGCGGGCGAGGCGGGCCGCATCCAGGCGCGAGTCGGTGGCGGCAAGCAGGCGCTCAGCCTGTAGCAGGTCGGGGCGGGTAGTGAGCAGCGCGGCCGGAACGGAAGCCGGAACCTGGGGGGCATTTAGAGGCCCGCGCCGGGGCGCCAACGTAAACGCGCTGGCGGTTTGGCCGGTGACGGTGGCCAAGGCGGCTTCAAGCCCTTTGCGCTGGCGCTGCGCCTCAAACAAGCTGGCCTCCACGGTGGCCAATTCGGTTTCGGCACGGCGCACGGCTATCTCATTGTCGACGCCGGCGGTAAAGCGGGCGTTGGTAAGGGCCAGACTTTGCCGCCGAGCCAGCAGCGTGCTGTCGAGCACGGCCAGCTCCGCATCGAGGCCGCGAATGCCGAAGTAGTAGGTAGCCCCATCGGCCGTGAGGCTGAGCTGCACGGTGCGTAGCTCGGCTTCGCTGGCCTCCGATTCGGCCCTGGCGGCTTGCACACCACGGCGCAAACGGCCCCATACATCTACCTCATAACTCACATTGAGCGGCACATAATACTGCGTTTGGGTAATGCCGTTGGTTGGGGTGGCACCACCATTTTCGCCCCCAGGGCAAAGGGCACGGGCCGCAAACCGGAGAGGCGGGTGATATAGGCCTGCGGATCGAGCGTGACTTCGGGCTGGCGCGTGGACGTGGCTACCCGGATGGCAGCGCGGGCTTCATCAACGCGGGCCACCGCAGATTTGAGGCTAAAATTGCCCCCCAGCGTCTGTTCAGCCAGCTTGGTCAGTTCGGGGTCATTAAACACCGTCCACCAGGCTGGTATGGCTGGCTGCTGGGCCACGGTGGCGGGTGCTGGAGCTGGCAGCGGCGCGGCGGCGGCCTGGGGGCATTTTTCCAGGCGGGGGGAGAAGCTACGTCGGGGGCCTGGTAGCGCGGGGCGCGGGTGCAGCCGGCCAAGCTACTGAGTAACAGTAACGTCAGAAGGTAACAGCTATATGAGTAGAGCAGGGGCCTCATGCAGAATGGACAGGAAAAAGGTATGAACCCAGGCAGGCGGTTACTTATCTGATTTCTTATCGGCGGGCGTTTCCACGCGGGGCCGGTCGGGGTCGTAGGGGCGCTCGGGCGCTTTGGGCTTTGACTGGCTACCGGGTTTCTCGTCTTCTTTCTTGGGCTTACGGGCCTCTACCTGTTGGCCGTCGCGCAGACTTTCGATAGGATTCACAACCAGCATTTCTCCACCTTTCAACCCCTTTGTTACTTCTATCTGGTCGCCAAAATCCCGGCCGGGTACGATTGTCTGGTACCGAATCTTATTGTTGGCGACCACCACCACGCGTGGCTCGATGCCGCTAGGCACCAAGGCATTAGCTGATATGACAACGCTGGGCCGGGTGCGCGGCAGCTGAAACCGAACCTGCGCAAACATGCCGGGCCGCAGCAGCTTATCAGTGTTGGGTACCTGTACCTGGGTGAGCAGGGTGCGCGTTTCCTCGTTCAGCGCCCCCGCATCGCGGGCTACGCGGCCGGCGAAGGTGCGGTTGGGATATTCGGGCACCAAAATCTCGGTTGTCATGCCGGGCTCGATGCCGGGAACAAAGTTCTGGGGAATGTTGACGAAGGCGCGCAGGGTGTCCGTCTGCTCAATCTTGAAGAGCTGGGTGCCCTCCGCGTTGCTGGCTGATACCAAGGACCCGACCTCCACGTTTCGCTGGGTAACAATACCCCCAAATGGGGCCGTAACCCGCCGGAACCCTTGCTGCGCGAGCAACCCGTTGAGCACCGCTTGCTGGGCTTCGTATTGGGCGCGACCTTCATCCAGCTCCTGCTGCGAAATGGCCCCCGGCAGCTCAATACTGCGTAGCCGCTCGAAGCTAGTGCGCGCCAGGTTAAGACTGGCCCGCGCCTGCGCTACCTGTTGGTCGAGCTCGGGAGTGGAGAGCAGCGCCAAAATCTGGCCGCGCTTTACGCGGGCGCCGATATCTGTGTACCAGGTTTTTACAAAGCCATTGGCACGGGCAAATACAAAGGTCTCGCGGTTGGAGCGGGTGTCGGCGGGCAGCTCTACGCGGGTGGTGTCGGGGGCGGCAGCAGCAGGCTCCACGGTTACGATGGTCAGCGCGTTGGCGTCTTTTTCGGCTTGTTCTTTCCGCTTTTTGTCTTTGCTCAGGCGTGGTAATAAACCAGTCAGCAGCAAGGCCCCAAACACGGCCCCGATGCCGAGCATGATCAGCCAGATGCGGCGCTTTTTCTTGCCGGGAGGCTTTTTTTCGTGGTCTTCCTCATCCGAATCGTGTGGTTCTGCCTGCTTATCATCCTTCAACTCACTCGCTTCTTTTTTGCCATCTTCCGCTTTGGGGCTGGGCGGCGAAGACCTCTTCCAATCTCCCTCCGACGGTGCCTGGGGGCTTTTTTACCCTCAAACGTGTCGACTGGCTCCGCCTGCTGTTGAACGTTTTTAGGCCGATTATCCTGGTCAGAGTCCGCAGTTGGCTCGTCGGGGCGCGGGTCGTCCTTGGGCGGGTCTTTATAGTCGTCGGAGATAATAGCCATAGGGGCGGAGAGCGTTATTTGAAGCGGCGAGCTTCAGGTATCATGATAAGTGCTTGACTATTGCGCGCTTAAGCGGCTACGCGGTCTTGTTCGGCTTCTTTTTCTTCGGCTACCAGCTGCTTCTTTTTGAAGTAGCTAAATACGACCGGCACGAAAAACAAGGTGGTAAACGTGGCCAGGATCAGGCCGCCAATAACTGCGCGGCCCAGGGGGGCGTTTTGTTCACCACCCTCGCCCAGCGCCAACGACAACGGCAGCAGACCGATGATGGCGGCCAGCGCCGTCATCAGCACCGGGCGCAGACGGGTAACACCCGCATCGATGGCCGCGTCGCGGGGGCTGAGGTCGGGTTGGGCCTCGCGCCGCTCGTTGGCAAATGACACGACGAGAATACTGTTGGCCGTGGCAATGCCGATACACATAATGGCGCCCATGAGCGAAGGCACACTGAAGGTGGTTTGGGTAACAAACAGCATCCATAGCATACCCGAAATGGCCCCCGGCAGCGCCGTGATGATGATAAACGGATCGAGCCAGCTCTGAAAGTTGACTACCATCAGCAGGTAGAGCAGCAGGATAGCGCCCGCCAAACCAATGCCCAGACCCGTGAAGGAAGTTTTCATGCTTTCCACCTGTCCGCGCAGCTCGATGGTGGTGCCTTTCGGCAGATTTTCGCTCGCTTCCTTAATGATTTTGCGGATTTCCGTGGCCACGCCGCCCAAGTCGCGGCCCTCCACGCTGGCGTAGATATCTACCACGCGCTGAATGTCATAGTCGCTTACCACGGCATCGGTCTGGTCGCGGCGGGTTTGGGCAAAGCTGCTTAAAAGCTGAGCCTGGGTTTGCGTAGGGCTGGTGATGCCGATGGTGCGCACATCATCCAGCGTGGTAAGCTCTCTGGGGGCGTTTGCACGGCCACCGTGTAGTTCACGCCGCTCTCTGGGTTAAGCCATTGGTTGGGGTCGGTTTGAGTGCTGGAGCTGAGGTTAACCAGCACATTGTCAGCAATGTCGGCCTGGCTGAGGCCGGCCCGCTGGGCCCGCACCCGATCCACGTCCAGGCGAATCTGGGGGGCTTTTATTTGAAAGATAAACGCATCAACCACACCCGGAATAGCCGCGATTTTCTGCTGAAGCTGCTTGGCTACCTTCTCGTTTACCTCCATGTCGCGGCCTGTCACTTGCACGTCGATGGGGCGGGCAGACCGAAGTTCAAGGTCTGGTTCACGATGTCGGCGGGCTGAAAGAAGATGGTCAGGTCGGGGTGCTCGCGCTGCACGCGCCGCCTGATTTCGGTGATATAATCCTGGGTTGGACCGTGGCCTTTTTTCAGCGAAGCCAGAATCTCCCCATCAGCCGAGCTGATAACGGGGTTGTCGCTCAGCAGCAGATTTACCGGAATGCTCGGCAAGCCAATATTGGATAGTACCAGCTCCAGCTCTTCGGCTGGAACTACCTCCCGAATAATACCTTCCACCTCCCGAAACCGCCGTTCGGTTTCTTCCAGGCGGGTGCCGGTAGGAGCGCGCACATGCAGGCGCATTTGGCCGGCATCTACTTTAGGAAAGAAATCCTGCCCAATAAAAGGATATAAGCAACCAGAGCCAATAAACAGCACCGTAAATCCAATAACCACGGTTTTGCGGTGGTCGAGCGCCCAGTTTAGCGTACTTTGGTAAGCCTCGCGCACCCTATCAAACCGTTTTTCAAAGGCCTGATGCGCCCGCCAGACCCAGCTTTTCTGGATGGTTTTGGCACCCTCCTTTTCCTCGGCCGTGAGGGGCTGTTCTTCGTCTTCACCATCGAGATTGGCGGCCTGCTCCTCATCTACTTGCTGACGGCGCAGCTGGGCCAGCTCTTTTTCTCGCTCACTTACTTTTTTGCCGTTGCGTAGGTGGTCGCTGGGCACTTCCTCAGGGCCTTGCTCGTGGTAAATGGGCAGTTCCTTGCGCAGCAGCACGCGGGCCAGCGTGGGCAACAGCGTCCGGGAAAGGAAATACGACACGAACAGCACGAAAATAACCGTGAGCGCCAGCGGCGTAAAAATGTCGGCCGATACGCCCGAGAGAAAGAAAATCGGGACAAACACAATGGCCAGACCCAGCGTGGAAACCAGCGCTGGCAGTGCCACCTGGGAGGCACTGTCCAGAATAGATTTCTTCACTCCTTTGCCCATGCCCATGTTGCGGTGAATGTTCTCGATTTCCACCGTCGCGTCGTCCACCAGATTGCCGATGGAAAGGGCAATGCCGCTCAGGGTCATGATGTTAAGCGTCTGCCCAAAGGCGCGGAGCAGCATAATGGTCACCAGCACCGAAAGCGGAATTGAGATGGTAATAATGAGCGTGGAGCGCCACGAGCCTAGAAACAGCAGAATCATGATGCCGGTGAGAGCCGCCGCCACGCAGCCTTCTACCGCCACCCCCGAAATGGACGAGCGCACGAAGAAAGATTGATCAAACAGCAGCTTCACATTCAAGCCTTCCGGCGAAGTGGCCACTACATCAGGCAGCTCTTTTTTGATACCATCAATTACATCAAGCGTGCTGGCAAGTCCGCTTTTCAGGATGGGAATAACGGCAGTGCGCAGCCCATCCTGGCGCACAATATTGGTTTGAACGGCCGCGCCCTCGTGCACAAACGCCACGTCGCGGATATACACCGTGATGCCGTTTACCACCTTCACGGGCAGATCGTTGAGGGTAGCAATCAGCTCGGGGCTGCTGTTGAGGCGCACGTCGTATTCCCGGTCCCCGATTTTGGCCGTGCCAGCGGGCAGAATCACGTTCTGCGCGGTCAGCGCATTCACCACATCATTGCCGGAAAGGCCTTTGCCTGCCAGCGCATCAGGCTTCAGATCAACCATGATCTGCTTGGATCGGCCCCCATTGGGCACCAGCAGCGAGGCACCTTTCACTACCGCCAGGCCCGGCCGCACGAAGGAGCGGCTGGCATCGTAGAGGTCGGCTTCACCGAGGGTTTGGGACGAAAGGCTGGCCTGGGCGATGGGCACGTTGGCCGCCGAGTAGCGAATAATCAGCGGGGGCCAATTCCCTGGGGCAAGCCCCGAATGAGGGTTGCCGTAATGGCCGTGAGCTGGGCTACGCCCGCGTCAGGGTCGGTGCCGGGCTGGAAGAATACTTTGATGATGCCAACGCCTTTAATAGCGCGCGATTCGAGGTGCTCAATGTTGTTGACCGTAGTCGTGTACACGCGCTGATTCACGTTGAGCACGCGCTGGTTCATTTCTTCGGCGCTCATGCCCGAATAGCTCCACACCACGCCCACCACTGGAATGTTGACTTCGGGAAAAATATCCACCGCCATGGTGAAGATGGTCAAAATGCCCCCCGCCAGAATCACTAGGGCCATAACGATAAAGGTATACGGACGCGAAAGCGCCAAACGAACCATCCACATAGGCTAGACTATAGAATAAGGAATAAGCAAGGCCCCGATAAATAGCAGTGGCGGTGGGCCGTGCTGTCGAGGTATGTATTCGTAGCTGTTCAGACCAATAGAAATAGCTTATGGGGGGCAAATTCAGATTACCAACCCCTTACAGGCCGGAAGGTTGGAGATGAAGCTAAAACGTGAGTATCTCTCCTCCCTACTTTAACTTTGAAAAATGCAAAAATGATTACGTGGCTGTAGTCTTACCTGCGCCGTGTTTGCTCGTGCTTGTTTAAGGCGCGTAGGCCCCTGCTAACTGTCTGTAAATTTTTTTATTGATAAAAACCTTCCTATGATCTAACTTTAAAAAGTTAAACGTCAACTGATTATCGTCTTATAAAAAATAATATTTCCAAAGAACCATATTTAACCCTTATTTAGAGGAAAAATTATAACTGTTAGGTTAATAATATAACTATGAGAAGGAGTCTTCAACTCGATTTCTTTAGAGGTATTCTATTGATATTGATAACGGTAGATCATTTTCTATCCGGAAATGACGTAATCAAATACTTTACATACGAGTTTGTTGGGTGGGTAACTGCGGCTGAGGGCTTCGTGTTTTTATCAGGATTAACGGCAGGTATAGTCTATACCCGTAAAATGAATGATAAGGGCGAAGCTTTTGTCAATGAAGCAGTAAAGAAAAGAGCCTGGTTAATCTACAAGAATCATACAGGTATATTGCTTTGTGCTCTAGTTGCTCTACTGTTTGGCTATGGTTTGAATGAATACTGGATAAATGATTACGGCTTGTTATCTCAAAAGCCCTTTATTGCTATTGCCCTAAGTGCGCTATTATTATATCAGCCTGCTCAGATGGATATATTGCCTATGTATATGATTTTTATACTGTTTGTGCCAATGGTGATTAAATATCTTAAAAGAGGATATAAGTGGCAATTAGTGACATGTTCAATTGCGATTTACCTGCTTCCTGTCATTAAAGGGTTAACTTCTTTAGATACTATAACACAAATCGGAGATGTAAATACCGGCTTCTTTAATCTTTTGTCATGGCAACTCCTTTTCTTTTTAGGCGTGTTTGCTGGATTTGCTTATTGTTCTGGTAAGGCAAAGCAGCTCATGCAAAGCAAAGTCACACTTGTGCTGTCATTAGCCATTTGTTTGACGCTTTTTGCAATAAAACGTAGTCATATTGATTTAAGTGGATTTGAAAATTTGTTTTTGAGAGATGTATTGGGACCAGTAAGGCTTCTTAATTGTTTAGCACTTATTTCAATTATAATATTAGTTTGCTCCAAAAAAAGCGAATGGTTTACGTTTAAACCTATTTGTTATTTAGGGCAATATTCACTGGAAGTGTTTTCATTTCATGTAGTTTTCATAGTTGTCTTTAAGCCTTTAAATGAAGTGTTAAGCAATATTTACTTTTATCAAATATCTAATCATTTATTTATCTACCCATTATCTTCGATAATGCTTCTTTTTATCGCGTTGCCTGCCTTGTACTTAGCTCCTATTCTTTTAAGTAAAAAGGCTTATAGATTTAATAGAAGTGATATAAAGCCTGCACCCAGCGAAGATTGGTTGACAAGTGCTAGTGTTTTAACACAGGACTATAAACAGATGGTCTAGAGAGGTCATATTTCAAAGTCATTTGCTTTGTGTAGAAAATTGAAAAAACAGGCGGCGTAGATGCTTTGAATGACTAAGCCGACGTCTCGCCGGCGGTGCTGGCGATGTGGCGGGTGCTGCCCGGCACCATTACGCGGAGTGGCTGGGCCGGCTCGGGGTGCTGAGCCAGCAAACGGGCTACATAGGGCATGTCGGGGCCGATATGCAGCTCCCGGGCACGATTCTTTATTTCGGCCTCTTCCCGGCTTACACCCCGGTCGTGAAGCTGCTCATACTCTTCCCACGACTCCACCATAAAGTATTCTACCATGCGGGTGGGGTCGGCCAGATCGGCGTAGAGACCAACGCGGATAGCCCCTTCACGGCGGCGGATACGGCTTAGCTCCTCCATGAGAGCCGCGAAAGCGGCGCGGTCGGAGGGGGCAACGCGGTAGGTGGTCGTGATGATGATGGGGCCGGCATCCGGGGCCGGCTCATCTTCGGCCAGCACGGGCGTTGGGCGCTGGCGCGCGGGAGTGAAGTCGAGGCTTTCCGGAGCATTGATAAGTGAATACCGGAACACCAGCAGCGTGCTCAGTCCCAGCCAGATAGCCGCCCCGGATAATGCAACAGGCAGACCCCACTGCGAAGCCACCGTTCCCCATACCACGCTGCCCAGAGCCATACCGCCCTGAATAGTAAGCAAGTACAGGCTGATGGTGCGGGCCTGAACCCAGCGCGGCACCACGGTTTGTACGCCCACGCTGAAGGAATTAAGCACCAGCATCCAAGCCAGTCCTACCAGCACCAGCAAGCCATAAAGCAGCCAGTAGTTATCAGCAAAAGCCAGCCCCAGCAAGCCCATCGCAAAGGCAATAGTAGCAAGCGTCACGCGGTGGTCGATGGTGAGGCCACGGTTGAGACGAGGCAGCACAACCGCCCCAATAACGGCTCCCAGGCCCATGCACGAAAGCAGCGTGGAGTAGAAAGAAGTAGGCAGCTGAAGCCGTTGGGAAACTACGGCCGGCATGAGCGCCAGCAGGGCGCTGGCCCCGAAAGTAAAGCTGACGCCCCGCACCAGAATACGCTGCACCGGCGGCGCAAACCGGGCGTAGCGGATACCACCCCGAATAGCAGCTACTACCCGCTCCGTGGCCAGCGTGGAGGTGGCTTGGGGCTCGCGCTTCCAGCGCCACACCATATAGATAGTAGCCAGAAAGGATAGTCCGTTAATCAAAAAAGCCCCCCCGGCTGAGTAATAGCCAATTACAATGCCCCCTAAAGCCGGCCCAAACGCCCGCGCCAGATTGAAGCTCACGCTATTCAGGGCAATGGCCTGGGGCAGCTCGGAGCGGGGCACCAGCTCGGGCGTTACGGTCTGCCACACCGGATTATTCAGCGCGCCGCCCAGGCCCAGCATAAACGTAAGCAGCAACAGCAGCCAGGGCGTGGTCAGGCCCATGAGCGTGAGCAGGGCCAGAAGCAGTCCTACCGATGCCATCCAGGTTTGAGTGAAAAGCAGCATCCGCCGCCGATCCACGAGATCGGCCAGAGCGCCGGCCGGCAGGCTGAGCAGGAATACGGGCAGGGCCGAAGCCGTTTGGAGTAAGGCAACCAGCACGGGCGAAGGCGTCAGGTCCGTCATCAGGCCCACGGCGCCCACGTTCTGCATCCAGGTACCGATGTTGGACACAAACGACGCTATCCAGAGCATCCGAAAAAACGGAATCCGCAGGGGCGCGAAGGGAGACGTAGGCGTAGGCTGGGTGAGCGTAGTGGAAGCAGGCATGGGGGCAAATCTGAAGCTAAGCCGGGCGCAGGCGAACCTGTCAGCTTACGTACGGCTGCCGAAAACTGCCGGTCTCATTTGCCCGCCAAAAAAGCCCCCCACGGCCAAAGCGCCGCAACTGCAAGAGCCCCAGACTTTTCCTGCACACGGCGGCGCTCCTCCCCGCCGCGCGCTGTTAACGCAAGGTTTCTGAGTTAACCGTAAGGCAACTTATTCTACATGTTTTCATAGTCCTGGCTTAATCTCCCGGTAACCTCACGCTTCTAGTTTTGCGGCCACATCGATCAGGCAAAACTATGAAACACAATTACTTGGCTTCGCTGCTCAGGCTGTGCGCGGTCTTCGCGCTTCTCCTCTGGCACAGCGCCGCCCTAGCTCAGGGCCAACCCGTTACCGGCACCGTAACCGACGACAAGGGCGAAGGCCTGCCAGGCGCTACCGTCGTCGTGAAAGGCACCACCACCGGCACCTCCACCGACGTGGGGGCAAATTTGCTATTACGGTGGCCTCAGATGCTACGCTACAAGTTACTTACATCGGCTTTCTGGCCCAGGAAGTGCGCGTGGATGGCAAGTCGGAACTCAACGTGCGTCTGGCCCCCGACAGCCGGCAGCTGAACGAGGTAGTGGTAACGGCCCTCAATATCAAGCGCGAGCAGAAATCTCTGGGCTATGCAACCCAGACCATCAACGGCGATGCGCTGCTGGAAGCGCGGCCCAACAACTTCGCCCAGGCCTTATCGGGTAAAGTGGCGGGCCTGAATCTGATTTCGCCCGGTTCGGGGCCGGTCAACTCCACGCGTATTTCGCTGCGCGGTGATAACTCGCTGAACCCCAATGGCAACAATGCGCTCATCGTGCTTGATGGCGTGCCCCTGAACAGCGGCCTGACCAGCTCCGGCGTGGGCAGCGCCTACGGAGCCGGCTCCGGCAACGACGTGCCCGTGGACTTCGGCAACGGCATTGCCGACATCAACCCTGATGATATTGCCAGCATCACAGTGCTGAAAGGGGCCAGCGCCACGGCCCTCTACGGCAGCCGTGCCGCCAACGGTGCCCTCATTATCACCACCAAAACCGGCGCCCGCAAACCTAAAGGTCTCGGCGTGACGGTGAATACCAACTACAGCGTGAACACCGTGCTCCGGTGGCCCGACTTCCAGTACGAGTACGGTCAGGGCACGGGCGCTCCTTCAATGCGGCCGGCGAGCCATATTATTCCTACGGCGCTTCCCCCGACGGGGCCAGCACGGGCGGCACCAGCAGCGCCTTCGGCCCCGCTTCGAGGGGCAGGAGTATTTTCAGTACGACCCGGTGACGCAGGCCCAGTCGGCGGAGCGGCTGCTGTGGCGGCCTTATGAGGACAACGTGACGGGCTTTTTTCGCACGGGTTCCACGCTCACCAACAGCGTGGCCCTGGAAGGCGGCACCGAAACGACCTCGGCGCGGGCCTCCGTTACCCACTCCAAAAACGAGTGGATTATGCCCAACACCGGCTTCGAGCGCCTGACCGCCGCCCTGAGTTTGAACCACGCCGTGTCAGCTAAACTGAAGCTGGGGGCAAAGTGAACTTCACCAATCGCACCAGCGACAACCTGCCCGCCACTGGCTACAACAACCAGTCGATATCGTACTTCATGATTTTCCAGAACCCGAATGTGCCGCTCGACGCCTACCGCACCATCTGGAAAAACGGGCAGGAGCAGCTCGATCAGGTTCACCCGTTCAGCTCCTTCATCGACAATCCATATTTGATTGCCCAGGAGATGACCAACTCGGTGAACAACCGCACCACGGTCGGCAACCTGTCGGCCACCTACGAGTTTTCGCCCAAGTTCGACCTGCTGGTGCGCTCCGGCATTGCCATGACCCAGGAGGAGCGCGAGCAGCGCCGCCCTTACAGCACCGCCAACTTCCAGCGCGGCTACTATAAGCAGCAGGATATCAGCCAATACGAGGTAAACACCGACGCTCTGTTTACTTACTACGAGCCCCTGGGCGAGCACTTTGACGTGCGCGCCTCGGTGGGCGCCAACCGCATGGACCGCCGCTTCCGGGGCATCGACGGCGTGGTGCGCGACCTCGTGATTCCGGGCGTGTACAAGCTCACCAACGGCGTGAGCAGCCCGATTTTGTCGGCTACCACCACTGCCCGGCGCATCAATAGCGTGTACGCCCTGACCTCGTTTTCCTTCGACGACAAGATTTTTCTGGACCTGACCGGCCGCAACGACTGGTCGAGCACGCTGCCCAGCCAGAACAACTCTTTTTTCTACCCGTCAGTCAGCACCAGCTTTATTCTGAATGAGCTGCTGCCCATGCCCACGTCGATTTCGCTGGCTAAGCTGCGCCTGTCCGCCGCCCAGGTCGGCAACGATACGGAGCCCTACCGCACCCGCAAGTACTACGGCCGCAGCGACTTTCCCGGCGCGGGTTCTCTGCCCGCCACGCTCTACAACACGAACTTCAAGCCCGAAATCACGACCAGCTTCGAGGCGGGCGTGGAATACTTGATGTTTCAGGGCCGCATCGGTGCCGACGTGACAGTATACCAGAACACGACCCGCAACCAGATTCTGGAAGTGCCTCTCGACCCGACCACTGGCTACAGCCGGGCCGTGCTCAACGCCGGGGAGGTGCGCAACCGCGGCGTGGAAGTGGTGCTCAACGCGCGCCCCATCGACAACAGCGCCTTTAAGTGGCGCAACACCGTTACCTGGGCCCGCAACCGCAATAAGGTGCTGAGCTTAGCCGATGGCCTGGAAGATCAGCAGGTAATCGGGGCGGGTGGCACGGCCACGCTGCTGGCCACCGTGGGCGGCACCACCGGCGACATCTACGGCTTCGGCTTTGCGCGCAGCCCCGATGGGCAGATCATCTACAACAAGGACGGCCTGCCCGTGCAGCCGGCCGCTATCCAGTACATCGGGAGGGCCTTCGCCGACTGGAAGGGGGGCTTTCTGAACGAGTTCAGCTACAAGAATTTCCGGTTCAGCGTGCTGGTCGATGGGCAGTATGGAGGCCGCATCTACTCCCAGACCCACCACAAAATGATGGAGCAGGGCAAGCTCAAATCTACGCTGCCGGGCCGGGAAGAAGGCTTTATCATCGGCGACGGCGTAGTGCTGAACGCCGATGGCACCTACTCGCCCAATGAAACCAAGGTGATTCCGGCGGCCTACTACGCCGAGTACTACCGCCGCGCCAACATCGAGAGCAACTCCTTCGACGCGTCGTTTCTGAAGCTGCGCGAGATGCGGCTGGAGTTCAATTTGCCCCCGCGCTGCTGGCTCGCACCAAGGCTCTGACCGGGGCCACCATCGGCCTCTACGGCCGCGATCTGGCCATGTGGACCAAGTTCCCCATGTTTGACCCCGAGACGGCAGCCCTCAACGGCGGCACCATTCTGCCCGGCGTGGAAATTGGCCAGCTGCCCAGCACCCGCACCATGGGCGTGAACCTCACCTTACAGTTCTAGCGCTGGAAAATGCCCCCCAGACGGTCATGCCGCCGCTTTATTAGAACGTCATGCAGAGCATGTGGCGCATCAAACCAGGGACGAAGCATCTCGCTCGCGCCGGTAGAGTAGTAATCCGGCGTCAGCACGCGAGATGCTTCGTCCCTGGCTTGATGCGCCACATGCTCTGCATGACCGCCTGGAATACTTTCCATCATCATCCTTTCGGATCAGACATTCCTTCTCCTATGAAAAAATATATAGCTCTAGTAATCTTCGCTTTAGGTGGCAGCCTCGTTTCGTGTACCAAGGATTTTGATGAACTGAACCTCGACCCCAACCGCATCGAGCGCATCAGCCCTGGCACCCTGCTGAACCCCATTATTTACGAGCTAGCTGCCTTCAATACTGAGCGGGCCGACGCGTTTACCTTCGATATTATGCAGGTGGCGCTGCCGTTTCCGAGTGTGTCGGGGGGCGTGCACCGCTACGTGGTAAGCGAAAGCGCCGGCAACTCCACCTGGACGACGTACTACCGCCTGCTGGCTAATATCCGGGAGATGCGCCTTGCCGCCCAAGCCGCCCAGGACCCCAACTACGAGGCCATTGCCCTGACCCTGAACGCCTGGACCTACGCCAACCTCACCGACTGCTTCGGCGACGTGCCCATGACCCAGGCCAGCCAGGCCGAGGAAGGCGTGCTTTACCCCAAGTTCGACACTCAGCCCGAGATCTACGCCCAACTGCTCGCCGATCTGGAAACGGCCAATGGGATGTTCGACAAAAGCCGCACCATGCCCTACGGCAGCGACATTCTCTTCAACAACAACGTGGACGCCTGGCGGCGCTTCTGCAACTCATTGCGGATGCGCCTGCTGCTGCGCATCTCCAAGCGCACCGAAACCAACGCAACCACTCAGCTGGCGGCCATGATCAACGACCCCGCTACGTACCCCGTGTTTACTCAAAACAGTGAAGCGGCCATTCTGCGCATTACCGGCGTCACGCCCACGGTGTCGCCCTGGGGCCGGGCCGTCGATTTTACCACGTTCCGGGCTGCGGGGGGCTTTTTTATTGATAACCTGAATACTCTGGCCGACCCGCGTTTGGCTAAATTTAACAGTCAGGCCCGGTCGAGCGACGGGCGCACTACCATTGGTTACCGTGGCATTCCGAGCGCCTACGCCGGCAGCGACGCCCAGTTTCAGTACCAGCCTTCCAACTTCAATGTATCGTTGGTAACGGCCACAGTGGCGGCGCCCATGCCGCTGGTAATCTTGACCTACGCGGAGGTGGAGTTCATCAAGGCCGAAGCTGCGCAGCGCGGCTACACCACCGCCGATGCCCGCCTGCACTACGAGCGCGGCGTGAAGGCGGCGGTGGAGCAGTGGGGGGCAATTTTGCCGGCTACCTATTTCCAGAACCCCGCCGCAGCCTACAACGGCACGCTGGCGCGCATCATGCTGCAAAAGTATTACGCGCTGTTTTTCAACGATTACCAGCAGTGGTTCGAATACCGCCGCACGGGCCTGCCGGTGTTGCCTCGCGGCCAGGATTTGCAGAATGGCGGCGTGATGCCCGTGCGCTTTCGCTACCCGCTCATCGTGCAAACCAATAACGGCGACAACTACCGCGCCGCCGTGCAGGCCCAGGGCCCCGACGACGTGAACACTAAAGTGTGGTGGGAGAAGTAGGTCGATGTGACGCCTGCTACCACTAGTCCGTCATGCAGAGCGGTAGCGAAGCATCTCGCGTGTTTAGTAGAATTAGTAATCAGACGACCGAGAGCGAGATGCTTCGCTCTGCTCTGCATGACGTTCTTTTTAGGTTATGCAGACTGCCATAAATGCCCTAAAAAGCCCCCTAAAGGCCATTCTGAGGACGCCGATTTACCCTTCTCTAAGAATCAAACCATTACCGCATGTCACAACAACGCCGCACGTTTCTCAAAGCAATCGGCCTGGCCGGGCTGGGCACTACCCTGGACTGGACCCAGGCTGTAGCCCGCCCGAAGGCGCCTGTCCGCGCCGGCAAGGAAGTAAGCGCAGCTACACTCAGCGGCCGGGTGCACGCGGGCGGGCAGGGCCTGGCGGGCGTGGCCGTCACGGACGGCACCACCGTCACGCTCACCGATGCCAGGGGGCAGTACGAGCTGGAAAGCAGCGGCGCCACCGAGTTCGTGTACATCTCGGTGCCGCGCGGCTACGAGTTTCCGCAGGAGCAGGGCGTGGCCCGCTTCTACCGCCGCAAAGAGCCCGTGCGCGGCCGCTTCAAGGCCGATTTCGAGCTGCGCAAGCTCAGCCGAGACGATACCCAGCACAACTTCGTGGTATGGGCCGATCCGCAGATGATTTCCAAGGCCGATGCCGCCGAGTTCAAGGCTACCGCCGTCCCTGATACTCAAAAGCTCATTGCCAGCTACCCGGCCGGCACCCTCTTCCACGGCATCGGCTGCGGCGACCTGGTCTGGGACCATTTCGAGTTGTTTGAGGACTACCAGCAGGGCGTGGCTGCCACGGGCATCCCTTTTTTCCAGGTTATCGGCAACCACGACATGGACCTCACGGCCCGCACCGACGAAGGCTCGGCAGATACTTTTCGCAAGCTGTTCGGGCCCACGTACTACTCGTTTAATCGAGGCGAAATTCACTACGTAGTGCTCGACGACGTGTTTTTCATCGGCGCGGCCAAAAAGTACATCGGCTACCTCACTGAGCAGCAGCTGGCCTGGCTGGAGCAGGATTTGAGCTACGTGAAGCCCGGCTCAACCGTGGTGGTGAGCCTGCACATTCCGCCCACTACCCGCCAGCATTTGCGCAACAAGGAAAAGGAGGAGTCGATGGGCGGCTCGGTGGCCAACCGCCGCGAGCTATACCGGTTGCTCAAGCCTTTCAAAACCCATATTATGTCGGGCCACACCCACTTCAACGAAACCCTCGTGACCGAGCAGAACGTGGTGGAGCACGTGCACGGCACCATCTGCGGGGCCTGGTGGACGGGCCCCATCTGCACCGACGGCACGCCCGCCGGCTACGGCGTGTACGAGGCGCGCGGCGGCGAGCTGAAGTGGTACTACAAAGCCATCGGGCAGGAGCGTACCCACCAGTTTCGCATGTACCCAAAAGGCAGCCTACCCGAGCGCCCCGAGGCCGTAGTGGTGAACGTCTGGAACTGGGACCCGGCCTGGAAAGTGGTGTGGTTTGAAGACGGGGTGCGCCGCGGCGACATGGAGCAATACACCGGCCTCGATCCGTTGTCGGTGCAGCTGCACGCGGGCCCGGCGCTGCCTGCCAAGCACAAATGGGTTGACCCCACGCTGACCGAGCATTTGTTTGTGGCCAACGTAACGGGCGCGGCGCGGGAAATGCGGGTGGAAGTCACCGACCGGTTTGGGCAAGTATACTCGGATACGCTGTCGGCCTAAAGCTACTGAGCCCTCCGCCTGCTGGTGCCCAAGCGCTGCCGGGGGGCTTTTTTGCGCCCTTCATCACACCGGAAAACGCAGCCGGTAGGGTGGGGGGCTTTTTTTGAATTCGCGTATGTTTACCCCGATGCTACGAACTATCCTTTCCTTGCTGATTGCCGCTTTCACGACGCTCGGCGCTTCGGCCCAGCGCCCGCCAATCGATTGGCAGGGCCACCGCGGCTGCCGCGGGCTGATGCCCGAAAATACCATTCCGGCCATGCGCAAGGCCCTTGATCTGGGCGTGACGACCCTGGAAATGGACGTGGTCATCAGCCAAGACCGGCAGGTGCTGCTTTCCCACGACCCTTACCTGAACGCCGATTTTGTGCGCACGCCGCAGGGTCAGCCCCTCAGTAAAGCCCAAGAGAAAAGCCTGCGCCTGTACGCCATGCCCTACGCCGACATCCGACGCTATGACGTGGGCAGCCAGGGCAACGCCAAGTTTCCGCGCCAGCAGAAGCTGCGCACCTACAAGCCCCTGCTGGCCGAAGTCATCGACTCGGCTGAGGCGTATGCGAAACGCAAAGGGCGGCCCGCGCCGCGCTACAACATCGAAACGAAAATGGCCCCCACCGGCGACGGCACCCTTCATCCGGCTCCCGCCGAGTTTGTGCAGCTCCTGCTGGCCGTCATCAACGCCAAAGGCATTCAGGACCGGGTTACGATTCAGTCCTTCGACCCGCGGGCTCTGGAGGAATTGCACCGGCTGCGCCCCGCGCTGCCGACGGCTTTGCTGGTAGATAACACCTCGGGCCTTGCGGCCAACTTGCAGCGCCTGAGCTTCCGGCCCACGCTGTATAGCCCCCATTACCGGCTGGTAACCAGCAACCTGGTGAAGGCCTGCCAGCAGCAAGGAATAAAGATTGTTCCCTGGACCGTGAATACGGCCGCCGAGATTGAGCGGCTGCTCCAGCTCGGCGTAGACGGCATCATCACGGATTACCCCGATTTACGAACTGGCCAGTAAGGAGGGTATGCTTAAGGACAGCACATTTGGCCAATCATCTTTTGCCGGACTCAGGCAGTGGCCGTCCAGCGGTTTGCTTCGTCGCTACGCTTGTTTGAAGGCTTGAGCACTTCAAAAACGGTATCCAGCCGGAGAAGATGCAGGACGCGGAATAGGGTAGGGCTCACGTTATAGAGCTGCACTTTGCCTCCACCTTGGTGCAATAGAAGCAATTGGGAAGCAAGGTGCGCCACGCCGTGTGTACGCAGGCAAGCAAGGTGCTCACAGTTGACGTGCAAGCGGGGCTCGCGCATGGTGGCAACGCGTACGAGGGTGCGGCCAAAATGCGCCGGATTGCTCGGATCAATGGTCAGCTTGACTGCGCGAGGAATCCAAGTCATGTGCCGAGAAGAGTGCGCTTGCATGAGTGGCTGGAATAAGGGGAGAGAATGAATAATTACTAGGTGCAGAGTTAGATACGGTAATAGGGCATGAAACAAATCTAAGCAGAACCGCTCCTGTTTATTACCGTAAAATCACGCATTTTCAACCCCCGTATTTCTAACTGCTCACTACGTAAGTGTGTACAGAGCGCCGCTCAATCTATTAACCAAATGCCGTTCCTCACTGCTTCAGCGTGATAGTGTGCGGCATGGAATGCCCCAGGCTAAACCGCCAGATGTGACTGTTAGAACTCAGACGGGCCAGGGTAAAATCGCCCTCCAGGCGGTGGCCATGCAGGTGCAGGAGCAAGTGCCCCGCTTCGATGTGGTGGCGCAAGGCTTCAGTTGGGTTTTCTTCCGACGCCTGGGTTATCGTACACTCGCCTGTATCTACCTCAACTTCGGGTAGGGATGCCGAATCGGATGCTTCACATAAATAGTAATAAGGAACCTCGATAAGTAAGCGCTGAGCGGGGCCCGGCAGCACCCAATGCATCAGCTGGCGCGTAGGCGAACACAGCGCCATGTGCTGAAAAACAGCACCTTCTGCTGCTTGTCGCAAAACAAACCGGAGTGGGAAGGACATAACCTGGGTAGTATTCTGTGCAAATGGGGCCGTATAGAAGTAAGAATTAAGCTAAATCCAGACGAGCTGTAAGTGGCCACTAAACCGAATTTAGCGTGCTCATGCAGTGGAGCAGTGAGGACTGCCCCACCGATGAGGAGCGACGGAGAGCAGAGGTAGCCCAAACGGCTACTTCAGTGGCGTTGCCCGGCAAAGTCAGAGGATTATACTCCCCGGCCGCAGTTCTTCACATTCCGAGCAGCCCACTCGCTTTCTTTAACGCCATTCAGGCCCACAAATACACTTGCATCATACGGAAAAACCATGGCGCGAACACGTAATTAGGCAAACGTATTTTTCGGACCTGCTCGTAGTTTATACGGATTGCTTAACACCCAAAAAGCCCCCTAGATAATCCTCTGGGGGCTTTTTTGGCTGAATTATGCAGTAGCCGTCCGGCTAGCTTTGCTCTTCCTCCGGAGCCGTCACGGCAGTGCTGCTTTTCACGCCGTTGAGCAAAAACTCACGCAGGCGGTTGATATGACCCTTTATTTCCTCAATACGCTCTTCCTGCTGCACCGAATACAAGCCTTCGCCCCGGCTGGCCATGCTTGTAAGCAGGTTTTTGCGCTCCTCCATCATGCGCAGCGCTACCCACAGGGTTTCCTCAAGGCTGTGCTGGCTGCTTTTGAGCAGTGCATCGGCGGTGAAAGCGTGGCCCGTGTGGCAGCGGTAGCGCAGGAGCTTACCATGCTTTAGCTCAAATAAGGCCCCACCACAGTCGGGGCAGGTCATTGTGCTGGGAGTACCCAAGCGCAGTACTTCATCCATAGTTCCCACAACTCTTTCCGCAATAGCGGCCTCCAGTTTAATATCATCTGGCACATTGCTATTGCCCGAGGACGGTATTTGTACCAATCTTGTCAGCAAGTCGCCCATGCGTGATATGGGCAGTACATAGTCGATGGGAACGTTGCTGAGCGCACTTTCAGGCATGCTCGGAAACTCCGCCTCGTTGGGGTCCTGCACCACGGCCAAGCCGCCAGCGCGCTTAATCAGCTCTAAGCCAGCGGTGCCGTCGTGGAGCATGCCCGTGAGCACCACTCCAATTACGGCCGTACCGTAGTACGCCGCGGCCGAGCGAAACAGGGCGTCGGCGGCGGGGCGGTAGTGGTTTTCGCGGGGGCCTTTGGTCACGAGCAGATGGCCGTCTTTCACCAGCAGATGGCGGTCGGGTGGAGCTAGGTACACAGTGCCGGGCTCAATGGGGTCGCCATCATTGGGTAGGCGACAACTAAGGCCTGTGTGACGCGACAGGCGCTCTACCAGATGCCAGCCCAGCGAATCGGGGGCAAAATGCTGCACAATCAGCACGGCAGCCGGCAAAGAGTCAGGCAGTTGCTCAACCAGGCGGCACAGAGCTGGCATTCCGCCGGCTGAGGCGCCAATCACGATAAGATGAGAGGGACTTTTCACAGAGGAAGAACGAAAAAGCAGCGTTACTGCGCCGAAGATTTACTTTAAGGTACGAGGTATGAAGTATTTAGTCGGTTGCTGAGTTTAAAAATGAAATCACTAGGCTACATACACAGTGATTCAAGCTGGTAGTTGGTCTTATCAAAAGAGGCAAGCAGCAAACACGGTTTTACTCGTCAAACATTCCTAAAAACAGGAGAGAAATGACCAAGCTGCTTGAGTCGATTAGTATAAACTTGACACTATTCATCGGCTTAGGAAAACCGTAACTTTACCTTAGTATACCTTTGGCCTTGCCCAAGCAACGCCCACTATCCTTAGTATGGATTCTCTTCAAGACGACCACGCCAGCGAGCCCGGCATTATTGTTAACTCCCACGACCTGGCTCAAATACCGGCTAACGTAACGCCGGATCAGTTGCGGCGCGCGGGTAGCCAGGAAAACCCGGCCGAGAAGTTCACTATTGTGGCGTTGGGCGGCTCGGCGGGCTCGCTGAATGCGTTTGAGCGGTTCTTCAAAAATATGCCCCCGACAGCGGCATGGCCTTCGTGGTAGTAACGCACCTCTCGCCGGAGCAGGAAGGAACGCTGGCGCAGGTGTTGCAGCAGTACACGCCCATGCCCGTGCACGAAGTCACCGATGGGATGAGAGTGCGGCCCAATCAGGTGTATGTGATTCCGCCCAACAAGGATATGAGCTTGTTGCACGGCACGCTGCTGCTGTTTGCGCCTACTCAGGCGCGGGGTAAGCGCATGCCCATCGACTTCTTTTTTCAGAGCCTGGCTAAAGATTCGCGCGAGCGGGCCGTGTGCATTATCTGCTCGGGCATGGGCTCTGATGGCACCATTGGGCTGAAGATGATCATGGAAAACTTCGGGATGGTGATGGTGCAGTCGCCCGAAACGGCTGAGTACGACTCCATGCCGCGCTCGGCCATCGCCACCGAGTTTGTCGACTACGTGCTGCCCGCCGAGCAACTGCCGGCCAAGCTGCTCGAATACGTAAACAAGCCCCTGACCAGCCGGCCCCAGCGCGAGTCGGCCGAGTCGGCGGCCAAGCCGGCCCACGCCCTCCAGAAAATCTTCCTGCTCATCCGGGCCCATACCGGCCACGACTTTTCCTACTATAAGCGCAACACGGTAATGCGGCGCATTGAGCGGCGCATGAACTCTCACCAAATCAAGGACTTCACCCATTACGTGCGCTATTTGCAGGAAAACGTATCGGAAGTGGAAGCGCTGTTTAAAGAGCTGCTCATCGGCGTAACCAAGTTTTTCCGCGATGCGGAAGCCTTTGAGTCGTTCAAACAACACTTACTGCCGCTGCTGCGCACGAAGCCCGAGGGCAGCACGGTGCGGGCCTGGGCACCGGGCTGCTCTACTGGCGAGGAAGCGTATTCGTTGGCGATTACGCTGCTCGAATGCCTCGAAAATATTGCGCCCGGCCGCTACCTGAAAGTTCAGATTTTTGCCACCGACATCAACACAGACGGCATCGAGTATGCTCGCGCGGGCCTTTACCCCGACAACATCGTGGCCGACGTGAGCCCCGAGCGGCTGCGGCGCTACTTTACTAAGGTGGAAGGCGGCTATCAGATACGGAAGGACGTACGCGACCTGGTCGTATTTGCCCCCACAACATCAACAAGGATGCGCCCTTCACCAAGCTCGACGTGCTGGTGTGCCGCAACCTGCTGATTTACTTGTCGTCGGAGCTACAGCGCACCCTGCTGCCGGTATTCCACTATTCTCTCAACCCCGGCGGAATCCTGTTTTTGGGGCCCAGCGAAAACCTGACCGGCTTCCAGGATTTATTTGCCCCCCTGGATATAAAGTGGAAGATTTCGCGGCGCCTGGAAGGAACGGCCACGATGCCGCGCCTCCTCAATTTTCCGTCGGGTTTGCTGGTGCCCACGCCGCACAGTGCACCCATCAGCTCGCGGCTGGAACAGATCCGCAAAGACGGCCCCTTCGCTACGCTGGTTCAGAAAGCACTGCTGCACTATTTTGCCCCCCGGCCGTGGTGATTAACCCAAAGGGCGAAATCCTGTATGTGAATGGGCGCACAGGCCGCTTCCTGGAGCCGGCACCCGGCCTGAGCAACCTGAATATCTTCGAGATGGTGCGCGGGGAACTGCGCTATGAGCTGAGCGCCTCCATTCATCAGGCTAACACCAACCACAAGGATGTAGTGGTGGAGGATGTGAAGCTGGCCACCGAAGGCGGCTTTCAGCTGCTGCGTCTCAGTGTCAGGCATTTAGCCGAGCCCGAGCACTTGCAGGGGCTGCTGCTGGTGTCGTTTGAGGAGCAGCCCACCCCCCGCAGAGTGCGCAAGGGCAAGTCCGGCATTCAGGGCGAAGAATTGGGCCGCGACGCGGTGGTGGCGGCCCTGGAAAAGGAGCTGCAATACACCAAGCTACGCCTGCAAACCACCATTGAGGAAATGGATAGCAGTGTGGAAGAGCTGAAAAGCACCAACGAGGAGCTGCAAAGCGCCAACGAGGAGCTGCAAAGCACCAACGAGGAGGCCATGACCAATAAGGAGGAAATGCAGAGCATGAACGAGGAGCTGCTGACCCTAAATATGCAGTACGTGAGCCGGACGGAGGAGCTAACTCAGTCGGCCAACGACATGAAAAACCTGCTCGATGCCACTCAAATCGCTACTGTATTTCTTGATAATGATCTTGTAATCAAGCGTTTTACGCCGCCGGTAGGCCGCATTTTTAAGCTGGTGCCTTCGGACGTGGGACGCCCCATCACCGACTTTGCCAATACGCTACGCTACGACCACCTGGCCCGCGATGTGCAGCAGGTAATCGACCGCTTGGTGAGTACTGAGACCAACATCCAGACCACTACCGGCGAGTGGTACGCCATGCGCATTCTGCCCTATCGCACCCTCGATAACTATATCAATGGGGCCGTCATCACCTTCAATGACGTAACCCAACTCAAACATTTGGAAGAAAAGCTGCAGGCCAGCACCAGCTTTGCCGAGAGCATTATCGAGACGGTGCGGGAGCCCATGCTCGTGCTCAACAACGACTTGCGCATCCTTACCATTAGCCAGGCCTTCGCCAAGCGATATAATCTGAATATTGCCGACGTCAAAAACCAACTCCTCATCGAGCTGAACGGCGGCGCCTGGAACGTACCCGCGCTGCATACGCTGTTGCTGAATTTGGTAAGCGATAAGAAGGAAGAGTTTGACGAAGTGCCCCTGGAAATAAAGCTGCCCCAACTGGGCGTCCGCCAGGTGCTCGTGTATGGCCGGCGCCTGCTCAACCACGGCTCGGAAATGGATTGTTTGCTGCTAGGAGTAAGCGACGATAGCAGCAACGCGCCAGCGCAGTAACTGTTACCACTTAAAAGACCAATACGATTACTTTACTTTGGCTTGTCTGTTACAAAAAAGCCCCCCACCATGCTACCATATTTGCTACTTTGCGTACCACAATAACAGTTCAGCGAAAAGGCCGGCAATAATAGACTGGGGGCTTTTTTGAGCGCTAAAGCGCTCTGCTTTTTGCTTTTGAGAATTAGGTCTATTTAATTCCTTTTGCGCTATGAACGACGAGCACCTGCATTCCGTGCACCAAGCTTTGCAGCAGCTACGCGACCGCGCCGAAATGCGCCAGCATCTGGTAACGCAAAGTGTAAGTGATGCCGTGCCGCCCGATATGCGGCGCCTCGTGCAGGAGCTGCAAGTGCACCAGATAGAACTAGAAATGCAGTACGAGGAGCTGCTGTTGACGCAAGCCTCGGCCGAAGCTGCTACCAGGCAATACATTGATCTCTATGACTTTGCGCCCGTTGGCTACTTTACGCTCACCGCGGATGGCCTGATTCAACAGCTCAATCTGCGGGCGGCACAGCTACTAGGCACGGTGCGTCAGCGCCTGCAAGACCGGCGCTTTGCCCTGTTCGTGACGATGGAATGCCGGTCTAAGTTTCTGGAGTTTCTGGTCAAAACCATGAGCTCTGACTCGCGCCATACCTGTGAGCTGGATATGTTGCGGGAGGATGGCTCGCACTTCTTCGCCCGGCTGGAGGGCCTGGCTATGCTGTCGGCGGCGGGGATAAAGTGCTGCCGTCTGGCAGTCATCGATATGACCGAGTCGAAGGAGGCCAGCCGGGCGCTGGAGGCCAGCGAGGCCCGTTTTCGGCTGCTGTTTGAGCAAAGCCGCGATGCCACCCTGCTCATCCAGGACAATTATATTATTGATTGCAACGACTCAGCCCTGAAGCTCTTTAACATTCATTACAAAGGCGAGCTACAGGGCCAGCACATCACGATTTTTGCCCCCCTACGCAGCCCAATGGCAAACCCTCTGCGGAGGCCGCCGCTGCTCACACCGCCGAGGCCTTAAGCAAAGGTTGGAGCCGGTTTGAGTGGCTGATGGTTGGGCCGAATGAGGAGGAAATGTGGGCAGAAATCTCCCTAACTTCCTTCTCGCTGGATGGGCAATCGATACTGCACTCCGTAGTGCGCGACATTACCGTTCAGCGGGGCGCGCGCGAGCAGCTGCGCCGGGAGAAAGAGTTCTCTGAAAGCCTGCTCGATAATAGCGTCGATGGCATTATAGCCTTCGACGCCCAGCATCGGGTCACGGCCTGGAACCAGGTGATGGAGCAGAACACTCACAAAACCGAAGCCGAGGTGCTGGGTAAGGATATATTTGACCTGTTTCCGCGCCACCGCGAAGGACTCGAAGGAGAAGCCGTATGCAGGGTGCTGGCGGGTGAGCGCGTCACGCACTACAATCTGAAGCTGTATGGGCGCCCCGGCCACTTTGAGTCCTATTTTGTGCCCCTGCTGAATACTGAGGCCGAAGTAGAAGGAGGCCTGGTGCTGATTCGCGACGTGACCGAGCGCGTCCGGCTGGCCGAAGAGGCTACCCAGCTGAAGCTGCGCCAGCAGCAGGAGGTGCATTCTGCCATCCTCACCACCCAGGAAGAAGAGCGCAAGCGCATCGCGGAAGCCTTACACAACGGCGTTGGACAGCTGCTTTATGCTACCAAGCTAAATCTGGAAAACCGCGCGGGGGGCAATTCTTCCCGCGTGTCGGCGCTGGCCTTGCTGGAAGAAGCCATCAAAGCCACGCGCACCATCTCGTTTGAGCTGACGCCCGGCATACTCCAGGATTTTGGCTTGAAATCGGCGCTGGAGGAGCTGGTAAAACGCATTCCGCACGCGGGTTTGCACGTGCATCTGTATATGAAAGGCGACTTCGATAAATTGCCTCAGCAGCTCGAAGTATCGGTGTATCGTATTGTGCAGGAGCTGCTTAACAACATTATCAAGCACGCAAAAGCCCGCGAAACCTTTGTGCACGTAGTACATGAAGACGGCCACATATTCATATCCGTGGAAGATGATGGCCAAGGCTTCGAACCTGCTCAGGCAAAGGCCAAACACTCCGGTATCGGCCTCACCAGCATCCGCAACCGAGTCGATCTGCTGGCGGGCACCCTCTCTATAGACTCCCGCCCCGGCCGTGGTACTATAGTGAGTATTGAGCTGCGGGTAAAGTAAATGTAATAGTAGATAAGCAAGCAGCGCCGGCACTATGCTTTCAGCATGGTGCCGGCGCTGCTTGCTATTAGTGACTTCGGTAAAGCAGCCGAGCAATTAAGCTCGTGCGGAATGAGATTTCTACCCTTTGGGTAAAACAGACGAAGAACCCCAATTCTTCCGTCGTCTAAACTGCATAGTAGCTAATTGAATAAATTGTCTTTAATATAAATAATACAAGTATGATTATGTCTTTAATTATTATTAGTTAAAAAATTTATAAATTAGATTATAGGAAATTACATGATCTACCACCCTCTAAACCCTTGCAGCCATGAGAACTCAACCTCTACAGCAGAAGCTAACCTGGCTATTTTCGGTTGTAGCGCTGATGCTGACCTTCCAAAGTTGTTCGGATAAAGAAAACATTGCATCTCCTCGCACAACCAGCCAAGCGAGCACCCAGGACGTTGTTCTTCCTCCAGCCTGTCAGTCAGTATGTCTGGTAGCAGGTCAGCACAATCAAGTTGGAACAGTGGACGTGGCGATGGATGGTGGTGACGTATTGGTGACGTATAATCTGACGGCACCCGGTGTTACTCTCAAAGAGATACATCTGGATGTATTTACCAGTCTGCAAGAATTAAGAGATGAAAAGAAACTGAGCAATGGGGGAGCAATACCTGGCAAATTTACTTACAAACAGTCATTTAAGACTGGCGTAACATCTTATACCGTAAGAATTCCTGCCGCGCAGGTTCCAGACATTAACTGCTTTTTCATAGCATCACATGCTGCTCTTTCCAATGGCGAAACAGCTTGGGGTGGTGTATGCGACAACACAAGCAAAGGCGTGTCCTTAGCCAATGCCAACCAGTTCCCAGGTAATAATTGGTCAGTCTATTTCGAGTTCTGCAAGAGCAGATGCAGCCAAGAGATCGACTTCACGTATGCTTGGGAGGACATTAACAACACCAGCCCCGACCAAAACGACCGTGATTACAATGATTTGGTAGTACAATCAGATGTAATAAAAACTCCTACTCAGCTGATCATTAATTTCTTGGCAACAGCTAGAGGCGCTGCTTATGATCATAAGTTCAGCTTTAGGATTCCAATGGCAGGAATAACTAGTATTTCAGGGTCGCCTAGCGTTACGAATGACGGTACTTATTACTATGTCACCGTTTTCGAGAGCACGAAGGCAGCATTACCTGGCACGGGAACCGATGGATTTGCTAATACGGTGCAAGGTGAGCCATGCGTTCCTTTCGCTACAGAACAAATAACGCTCAATATCAACAGCGAATTCTCCTACAACCCCAGCGAGCCTTACGAACCTTATATTACGGTTTATCCATCTGGCTCCGTGAATGTTGGCTCTTCCTATGACTTATACATTTGGGAGGTTTCGAACAGGGATACCTATACTGTTGGAGGGAAGGTGTATCCAAATGGCATCCTGATTTCTGATGACTGGAGATGGCCTCTGGAAAGAGTTTCGGTTAATAATCCCTACTCTAGTTTCACCAGCATAACAGATGGATTCACCTACGGCTGGTTCAACTCCCCAGACCCTGGTTATGAGGCTGAAACGTTCAACAAAGCTACTTGCCTATAATGCGTGCTAAGTATCAGGCGTAAGCACGCCTGAGCATCAAAAAAGCCCCCAGACGGATGTCTGGGGGGCTTTTTTGATGCTCAAGACTTACAACCGGATGCCGATACCCGGCCCGAGCAGGAAGAACAACTTGCCGCCGTTGAGCAGATAGCCGCCGCCCAGATACAGCGGAAAAGTAAGCTTGGCGTCGCTGCGCGTGGGGTAAACGGAGCCCAGAATCACGATGCCCAGGTTGCGGGCGCTGTTGGCGTCGGGGTTGAGGTTGAAGGCATTCAGTGCCACGAAGCCCGCACCGACCTTGTAGGGGCGCAGCTTGTTGATTTTGTTGGGGTTGTAGAAGCTGAACTGCGCCAGTGTAGCCAGACTGATACCGTTGAAGGTACCTACGCCCTGCACGTCGCTGTTCACCTGCTTAGTCAGCAAGCCCGCCGGGAAGCTCACGTCGATATCGAACTTTACGCGGCGCTGAAGCACGATGTCGAGCTTCTGCTGGAAGCCGGGCTCCGAGTACTTATCCGTGGCGTGCTTCACCGTAATCTGAATGCGGGCCCAGTCGTCGAGGTCGTAGGTTTTGCGGGTGCTGAGGTGGGTGTTGAGGCTAAGGTTGCCCACCTGGCACTGCTTATCCTGATAAAAAGCCCCCCGGATGGAGTTTTCGCCGGGACAGATCACGACGTTGTCGAGGGTGCGCATCTCAATCAACTCGCCCTTGCTGTTCAGAGTCCGGATCTCGAAGCTCAGGTATTGCTTGCCGTAGAGCTGAGCGTCGGTGTCGATGGCATCGGCGTTGAAGCTAAACACCACGTCGCGGATGGACTTGTCGTAGAGCACGGGGCCGTTGAGGCGGGTGATGGGGCGGGGTGCTTCGCCAAAGGTTACGCTTACAAAGTCGAGCGGGTGGGGCGCTGAAACTCCCGCACATTCAGAACGTGGCTCGTTGGTTGGCCAGCATTGAAAATGGTCAGCCGTTTCTTGTCGATGTTCAAAGGCACCTGCACCCGATACACCACTGCCGTCTCGGAGCGAACGGAAGAATCGGAAGGCACTACCAGCACATCCTCAAAGTGGAAGCGCGCTTTCTGCAACGATTCGCCCTCCAGGCGCACGTCCACAGTTTCGCCGGGATTCACGGTTTGATTGCCTGTCCAGTCGCCACCGCGGTGCCGCACCTGCACGCCTGTAATGCTGGTTTTGGGCGACACGTTGAAGTTGGTGAGGTACTTGGGCTGGTCATTTTCCTTGATGTAGAGGTAGCTATCGGTTTGGCGGTGGGTGTTGTACACGCGCAGCCAGCACAGCACCCGGTCGTTGGAAAGGTAGCTGCGGGTCACCAGCTCAGCAATCAATGGTCCGCCCTGTTCTTCCTGGTCTTCAATGCGATAGGTGCGCTTAAGGTCGAAGCTGCGGCCATTGTCCAGTATAATTTCCACGCCTTGCCGGCGCGACGCTTCATTGAGCGTAATCTCCTTTTTATCGACGCTCAGAAACCGCAAACGGCTGGACTTCACCGTGAAATCCTGACGGAGCGGAGCCAGACTGTAGCTAAGGCGGCGGTTATTTTCGATGAGAAACGGCCGCTCCGTCTGGGGCCGCACCATCAGCGTGCGGTTGCCCGGCACATTGGGCAGCACATGCAGGCGCAAGGTGCCATTCTGCTGACTGAGCCGGTAGTCAATGTCCTGGCCCCGGGTCCAGTCGGTGCTCACACGCACGTTTTTGGGGTTGTTGCTGGTCAGGTCAAACACCTTTTCTTCCCCCACATACAGCTCCGTATCGTTAGGCCGGAAGGCCAGCGTGGTGCGCGTAACGGGCAATGCATTCACCGACTGCGTCTGCAAAATGCCCCCGTGTTTTCAGGATCCTGGGTGAAAGTGAGCCGGAGGAAGCGCGTAGCAGTCAGGTCGCGGAAACGGATTTTGGCCCGATAAAAGGCATTGTCTACGGCCGTGAGCGAGTCGAGGAGCTGAAAGTCGGCGGAGCGCTGGAGGCGGAGCGGGCGCTGGGAGGCAAATTGGGTGGGGTAAACCAGCAGCTCGGCCGTCTCGTCGTCTTGGCGGTAATAGAAATACAGGTGCGGCTCATTCTCGACCGTTACTACCTGACGGCTAAGGTGGTAGCGGGCCGTATCGACGTGCAGCACCACCTCACGCAACAGGGGCGCCTGCGCGAAAGCGGCAGAGCCGGTTCCCAGGAAAGGCAACAGTAAAAACGCGGTGCCGACAATGCGGCCGAAGTCTGGAAGAATGCGCACGGAGCGGTTCAGGTCAGAGAGTGAGCAGCCGGAAGCCAGAAGCGCGAACCACCCAAGCAGTCCACAACAGGACAAAGGTAGAAGGGTAGAAGCGTCTGGCGAAAGCAAAAAACGGTTTTTTCCGCCTTCTCCCGCCTGCATCCGGTAGGATGAATCAGTTCTGGAAAAGCCCCTACAATGACTGTGCTATTTTACCCTCGAAGCGTTGTTTTAAGCTTTTTGCCGGCGCTTGTCCCACCACACATACCAGCCAAACAGCACCAGGCTCACGCCCGATACCCACAGCAACCCGCTTTTGAGGCGGTCATTCTCTTCGCCCAAGTACGCCAGCAGCGCGATGAGTGGTAAAATGCCCCCCGTGGTAGCTATCAGGAACTTTAGGTAGCCCATGCGTGCCAGGCCCGCCACGAAGCTCACAGCATCGTTGGAGATGATGGGGAGATGCGGGCAATAACCACGGCCCATATACCATAGCGCTGTACCTGATCTACCACTTTCTTCTCGTTTTTCTCGCCCAATAAGCCCCCACGAAGTTTGAGCCCAGCACGTGCCCTAGCCCGTAGCCCACCGACGAGGCCACCACTACCCCCACAAAGGACCACATCGAACCCCACCACGGCCCATACGCCAGAATAGCCACTAGAATCAACAGGACCACGTTAATCACTACCAAAAACATCTGGATGATGAAGGCTAATATCAGCCAGATTGGCCCCCACGGACCAAATTGCTGCACCCACTTAGCGATGCGCGGCCGCTCGCCGCTGGTCAGAATATCGAAAGCTTCGCGTATGGCGTTTTGAAATGCCGGCCACAAAAAATAACAGCCCACTAATAAGACGATTGCCCCCGCCGATACATACAAGGGTACATGGTTGGATGCAGGTTGAGCGGAAGCGTTGTCTTTCAAGGCTTTAAAGCTGTTTGTGAGGTGATGGAAATGGCACGCTGAAGATTTATCGCAGATCGCTTAGCACAGTGAAAAATAGATTTTCGGGTGGGTTCAGCATAGCGTAGCTGCCATTACGCAGAACTGCCTGCACGCGGTCGGCGGCAACCTGAGCGGCGCCAATAAGGTACACTACTGCTGAGTGGCGTCTAACATGCCTTTGAGCCGCTTTCATCACCTATTCCCCTCTCCATGACGACAAAGCACACCTACGATATGGGCGTGATTGGCAACTGCGCCTTTCTAGCCTTGGTAAAACAAGACACTTCTATTTCCTGGCTTTGCTGGCCCCGCTTTGATAGCAGCTTCGTGTTTGGCAGCCTGCTCGATACGCGCAAAGGCGGCGAGTTCAGCATCAAGCCGTCCACCGAAGAGTTTAGCTCGCACCAGTTCTACCAGGAAAATACCAACGTACTCTGCACTGAAATCGAGAACGAGGACGGGCGCTACCGGGTCACGGATTTTGCCCCCCGCTTCCCGCAGTACGACCGCTATTACAAGCCCCTGATGCTGATTCGGAAGATAGAGCCGCTATCGGGCACGCCCCGGGTGAAGGTGGTTTGCTCGCCGGTGGGTAACTACGGTGAGCTGCCTCTGAGCCGTCGGCGTAGCTCCAACCATATCGCCTTTCTGGGCTTGGAGGAGGAAATTCGTCTTACCACTAATATTCCCCTGACCTATATCTTGGATGAGGAGTTTTTTGTGCTCAACGAGCCAAAATACTTGGTGCTCACCTATGGAGCACCATTGGAAGCCCCGTTGGAAAGCACCGCCGAGCGGTTTTTGCGCAGCACGGTGCAGTACTGGCAGAAATGGGTGAAAAGTACCAGCATCAGCAGCTTCTATCAGGAGGCCGTTATCCGGTCGGCGCTGGCGCTCAAAATTCACCAGTACGAGGATACGGGGGCTATTATTGCGGCTAGCACCACTAGCTTGCCCGAGGCGCCCGGCAGCACCCGCAACTGGGATTACCGCTTCTGCTGGATGCGTGATACGTACTACATCCTCACGGCCTTCAACAACATTGGTCACTTTGAGGAGATGGAGCAGTATTTCCACTACATCGCCAACATTTCCACGAAGGTTAAAGAAAAGTATCAGCCGCTCTACAGCATTAGCGGCGGCACAGAACTGATTGAGCGTGAGCTGGATCTGGAAGGATACCTCGGCAATAAGCCCGTACGCATTGGCAACGACGCTTACACGCACATTCAGAACGACGTGTATGGGCAGGTGCTAGTGGCCTTGCTGCCGCTCTATGTCGACCGCCGCTTTATCGATGGTGAGCGGACTGACTCGCAAAAGCTGATCTACGACGCGCTGCGCATGATCGACAAAACCATGAATATGCCCGACGCTGGTTTGTGGGAATTCAGAACGCTGGCGCAGTATCACAGCTATACTTACCTCTTCCATTGGGCCGGTGCGCACGCCGCGCGTCACGTAGCCCGCCGCCTAAGAAACCCTGAGATGGAAGCTCTGGCGACGCGCCTCATAGAGGAAGCAAGTCAAAAAATCGAAGAATGCTTTGATACCAAGCGCGGGGTGTACACCAACGCCATCGGCTCGCCCCACCTCGATGCCAGCACTATGCAGCTCATCATGATGGGCTACCTCGACCCAGCCTCAGAAGTTGCCAAAACCCACCTCATAGAGCTGGAAAAGGAGCTGAAAACGCCCGAAGGCCTCTTCTACCGCTACCGCCACGCCGACGACTTCGGCACACCCGAAACCACCTTCCTCATCTGCTCTTTCTGGTACGTGGAAGCTCTGGCCTGCGTAGGCCGCGTAGATGACGCCATTCGCGAGTTCGAGTCACTACTGACGTACACCAACCATCTGGGCTTGCTCTCGGAAGATGTGGATGCGCGCACCGGTTCGCAGTGGGGCAATTTCCCACAGGCTTATAGCCACGTAGGTTTAGTGAATGCAGCTTATCGTATTGCCAAAAAGCTGGACCAGCCGAACTTTGTGTAACACTTACACAAGCCTCTGACTTGTTTAAACTAAAAAAGCCCCCGGAATACATTCGGGGGCTTTTTTGTAATCATATAAAGCTAGGCTACGCCTCTACCAAAGCCCGTAACACGCGCCGTACATCGTGGTGGGTATCAAGGTGGAAGCGGGCCAGGGAGCGGTGGGTGCTGCCTACTTTTACGGTGTAGGCGTGGGAGGGCATAGCACCAAAGGTATCCTCATCGGTACGGTCGTCGCCGATGGCGATGATAAAGTCGGCGGGGTAGCTGGCAAGCCAGCGTGCGGCCCCGCGCCTTTGTTTACGCCGGCGCTTTTTACTTCCACCACCTTATTGCCTTCCATCACTTGCAGGTCGCTGTTGGAGGCCAAAAAGTGCAGATGGCTGGTCAGCTCACGCGCCCGTACTTCGCCAAGCTCTATGTCGGCGCGTCGGTAGTGCCACACCAGCGAGTATTCTTTTTCCTCTACAAAGGAGCCCGCCGTGCGGCTTACATGCAGGTCGAGAATAGGCCGAATTTCGTGCATCCAGTCGTTGGTAAGCGGCCGCAGCATGGTCCACTCTTCGCCCAGCGCCCGCAGCCACACCCCGTGTTCCACAATGAAGTCGAGGGGCAAATGGCCGAGCCATTTCTCCAAGGTAGCCCGGTCGCGGCCACTCACGATAACTACCCGGTTGCGCTTATCGGCGCTCAGCTCGGCTAGCAGCATAAGCAGCTCCTGATCGGGACCAGCCAGTTGGGGGTTGGAGTTGAAACCCGACAGCGTGCCATCATAATCCAGAAATAAAAGCCGCTGGGAGGCATTTTGGTATTCGCTGGTCATGCGCTGCAGCTCATCTGCATTTAGTGTGGTAGTAGCCAAGGTTTCTTGTTTTAACTTGCTGTAGGTGAGGCGGTCCATGAATAGATTTACCCAGTGGTGAATGTTATACTTCTTTACCAGCGCCTGCATGGCGCCCATGCGTTGCCGCTGTTCGTCCTCAGGCATCATCAGCGCCTCGTGCATGGCCTCGGCCAGCTGGTTGGTGTCGGTGGGGTTGATGATGATTGCATCTGATAACTCGCGGGCGGCTCCGGCGCGCTCACTCAGAATAAGGACCCCGGGGTTATCAATCTTGCTGGCTATAAATTCTTTAGCTACCAAATTCATGCCGTCACGCATCGGCGTAACCAGCGCCACTTCGGCCATCCGATACAAAGCCGACAACTCCTCAATAGGAAAGGAGCGGTAGAAATACTGAATCGGATTCCAGGAAATAGTACGGTACATGCTGTTGATGCGGCCTACCAGCTCGTCAATTTCCTCTTTCAGCTCCTTATATTGATCCACCTGGTCGCGGGAGGGCACCACCACCATCAGCAGCGTCGCCCGCTCGCGCCACTCGGGGTAGGTTTGCAGCAACAGCTCGTAGGCCCGCAGCCGCTGGGCAATGCCTTTGGTATAGTCGAGGCGGTCGATGGACAGGATAATGCGCTCGTTGCGGAGCGCGTCGCGGTAGGTTTGCTCGTGCTTGCGGGCCTCCTCCGACTGCGCCACCTCCGCGTATTTGGCCTGATCGATGCCCATCGGGAAGGCGTCAACCAGCACACTGCGCGTGCCCACTTCCACCAGTCCGTTCTGGCTTTGGTAGCCCAGCAACTGCGACACCGAGCTCAGGAAGTGACGCATGTAGCCGTAGGTATGAAAGCCAATCAAATCGGCCCCCAGCATACCTTCCAGCAGTTGGCGCCGCCAGGGCAGCACCCGAATCAGCTCGTAGGAGGGAAATGGAATGTGCAAAAAGAAGCCAATGCTGCTTTTGGGCCGAGCTTTCCGTAGCATCTGCGGCAACAGCAGCAGCTGATAATCGTGCACCCAAATGGTATCATCGGGGCCAGCCAGCTCCAGCACGGCGCGGCAGAATTTCTCATTCACGGCCACGTACGCATCCCAGTGCGATTGGTCGTAGATGGCGTACTGGGCAAAATAATGGAAGGTCGGCCAGAGCGTTTCGTTGCTGAAGCCTTCGTAAAAATCCCGGATTTCACTTTCCGTCAGAAATACGGGTCGCATGCTGTCGGCGCGGAGCTTTTCGCGCACTTCCTGTTCTTCTTCTTCGTCGACAGAGATGCCGGGCCAGCCCACCCAAACGTTATTATCAGCCCGATAAATAGAGCCCAAGCCGGTGGCTAAGCCCCTTCGCTGGGGAAAAAGACAGGCCCTCTTCACTGCGTAATACTTTAGTTGGTAGGCGGTTAGAAACGATAATCGTTCGGGACATAGGGTATTCACTTCGTACACAAATAGGTTTTCTTACGGTAAAAAGAACCGTTTCGGCGAAAGTGTTTGTAATCAAACCGTGAAGCAACGCGCCCAAATCGGGGCGGTAACCAGCGAGAATGCCAAAAAAGCTCCCCAGTCGGCACCTGGCGGCGGACAGTCGGATAGAGAGTTGCAATCAATGGGCTTTCTGCCAATAAAGTGCGTCACGGTGTGCGGCTAGGGGAGAAGTCAGTCGGGAAAGGCGCCGCGCCAGCCGAACAATACCAAATCTTTCCTCAGGTATCTGCATCTTTGATTACTCCACGCCACCCAGCCCACCCGCTCGAATGATTATTAATTTCTCAAAACGATGGAATGAGCGCTTGGCCTCTTGCCTGGGAGGCACGGTGCTTTGGCTGCTCGTATTCGTTTTGCTGAGCGGCTGCGCTGAGCCGGCTCCCGCTGATCGGGTCAAGATTGGGTTCTCGCAGTGTACCAACGGCGACGCGTGGCGGCAGGCCATGCTGGCTGGCATGAAGAAGGAGCTGAGCTTTCACCCCGAAGTGGAGTTCAAAATGAAAGACGCCCACGACAACAGCACCCTCCAGCGCCAGCAGATTCAGGAATTCCTGCAAGAGGATATTGACCTGCTCATCGTGTCGGCCAATGAGGCGGAGCCCATTACGCCCATTGTGGAAGAAGTGTTCAACCGGGGTATTCCGGTCGTAATTCTCGACCGCCGCACCACTTCCAAGCTGTATACGGCGTATGTGGGGGGCAATAATGTGGAAGTAGGCCAGACGGCGGCCAACTACATCAGCACGCTGCTGCGGCAGCGAGGCAACGTGTTGGAAATCAAGGGCGCATCTGGCGCTTCGCCTGCCCTCGACCGCCACAAAGGCTTCGCCGAAACGCTGGCCGCGTACCCCGGCATGCGCTTGGTAGCGCAGATGCACGGCGACTGGAAGCGGCCCTCCGTGATGCAGAACCTTCCTGCCTTACTCAAAGCTCACCCCGAAGTCGATCTGATTTTTGCCCACAACGACCGTATGGCCCTGGGCGCCTACCAGGTGTGTAAGCAGCTGGGCCTCGACCGCCGCATTAAGGTGGTGGGCGTAGATGGTCTGCCCGGTCCGCACGGCGGCATTCAGTTCGTGCAGGATGGCATCCTGGCGGCCACTATTCTCTATTCGCCGGGTGGGGAGGAGGCCATTCGGACGGCCATGAAAATTATCAAAGGGCAGCCGTACGAAAAGGAAAACATGCTCGGCACCATGGTCATCGACTCGACCAACGCGCTGACTATGAAGATGCAGACCGAAAAGCTGACCAGCCAGCAGCAGGATATTCAGCGTCAGCAGCAGCTTCTGCAACAGCAGCGCGATACCTACGCCAGCCAGCGCACCGTACTATATATCCTGCTCGCGGCGCTGCTGGGGGCTGCCATATTAGGCTTGGTGGCGTGGCGGGCTTTTCAGGTAAACCGCCGCCTGATCAAGCGATTAGAAAGGCAAAATGAGGAAATCAGCTCCCAGCGCAACCAGATAGCCGAGTTGGCCGAGCAAGCCCGCATCGAGACGGAAGCCAAGCTCCGCTTCTTTACCAACTTCTCCCATGAGCTGCGCACGCCGCTCACCCTCATTCTGGGCCCGGTAGAAGAAATGCTGACCGCCAGCGCCGATTTATCGGCCGGGCAGCGCCACGACTTAACGCTGGTTCACCGCAACACTCAGCGGTTGCTGCAATTGGTGAATCAGCTCATGGATTTCCGAAAAATCGAGGTCGGAAAAATGCCCGTGCGGGCGTCGGAGGGCAATATTGTGGCCTTCGTGCGCGAGATTATGGACGTATTTGAGAAGTCGGCGAGGCAGCGCGGCATACTGCTTCGTTTTCTGCCCTCTGAGCCGGTTCTTCCCCTGTGGTTTGATGTTAATATTCTGGATAAGGTTTTCTTCAACCTGTTATCCAACGCCCTGAAATTCACCCCCGACCGGGGCCAGATTACGGTCAGCATCCAGCGCGTACCCACCGACAACACCGTGCGCGTGAGTGTAGAGGACACGGGCTGCGGAATCTCGGAGCAAGACCGGGAACACATCTTTGAGTGGTTTTACCAAGGGCACCAGCCGGCCGCCAAAGGCTCGGGTATGGGGCTGGCGTTGGCCATGGGCCTTGTGCGCCTGCACCAAGGGCAACTATCGTTTACCAGCCAGCCGGGGCAAGGCAGCACATTTGTCGTGACACTGCCCCTGGAGTTGCCGGTGGCCCTTCGGAGCGATACGCCCTATTCGGCCCTGCCCGCCAGCTTCGCTCAGGAGGACGAAATGCCCCCAGATCGAAAGAAGAACCAGCGCCCACGCCTATTTCCGCAAGCGAATCCTTGATATTGGTGATTGAGGATAATGAGGATGTGCGCGACTTTGTCGTTCAGAAACTAGCGCCGCACTTCCAGGTGTCATCGGCGGCTGATGGCGATACGGGCTTGCGCCTAGCCGCCGAAACCATCCCTGACCTTATTGTGTGCGATGTAATGTTGCCCGGCCTCACCGGCTTGGAAGTAGTGACGCAACTGCGCGCCGATTGGCGCACCTCTCATATTCCGGTGGTTATGCTCACGGCCCGCAACGCGCCTGAGCAGCAGCTGGAAGGGGTGCAGTCGGGCGCCGACCTATACCTGACCAAGCCTTTCAACCCAACCTTCCTGCTGGAAAGCATCCGGACTTTGCTGGCCAACCGAGCCCACCTGCGCGAGCACTTCCGCCGCGAGTTGTCAGTGGACACCGCCACCGTAGCGCCTCAGCGTGTCGACCAGAAATTCCTGGCTGAACTCACCGCCATCGTGGAGGCCAACCTTACTCGCACCGATCTGAGCGTGGAGGATGTGGCGCGCAGCTTGGGCATCTCGCGGGTGCAGCTCTACCGCAAGGTGAAGGCCCTGCTGGGCACCGGCGTCACCGACTTTATTCAGGGCATCCGCCTGACCAAAGCCCGGCAGATTTTGCTCGATGATAGCCTGACTATTGCCGAAGTAGCCTACCAAACTGGCTTCTCTTCACCCTCCTATTTCTCCACCGCCTTCAAAGCCAAGTACCAGATTTCGCCTTCCGAGTTCAAGGCCTTGCACGTGACGCCCCAAAGCTGAATCAAATTCGAAAGTCAGGTATCATGAGCGAAACTTTAGCTTTAAAAATGAAGCGGGTTCAATAGTTAAATGGTTGATTATAACACCTTTAAGTATTACGTAAACGTTGTATCAAAAATGGAAGACTTTGGAATAATAGAGCACGCTTAGGCAGCCTCCACGACCGAATTTTGAAGAAAAAAAAACGGTCGTGAAAAACAGCAAAGTATTCTTCTGGTCCATTGTCATTGCCCTGGGGGCTTTTTGTTTGGCTTTGATACGGCCGTTATATCCGGCGCGGAAAAAGCGATTCAGCAGCTCTGGCAACTCACCGCTTTCGAGCACGGGTTCACCATATCTATTGCGCTTATAGGTACGGTGCTCGGCGCCTTGCTGGGGGCATTCCTTCCGATAGGCTAGGTCGCCGCAAGACGCTGATTTGGATTGCGGTCCTCTATTTCATCTCGGCTTTGGGCGCGGCATTGGCGCCGAGTTGGGTGCCTTTTCTAATCTTCCGCTTCCTCGGTGGGCTGGGCGTGGGGGCCTCCTCCGTCACGGCGCCGCTCTACATTTCTGAGATTTCGCCGGCCGCCTCGCGGGGTCGCATGGTGGCGCTGTTTCAGTTCAACATCGTCTTCGGAATCCTGATTGCTTATCTCTCCAATTACCTGCTGGCCGGCAGCGGCGACGCGGCCTGGCGCTGGATGCTTGGCGTACAGGTGTTCCCGGCCGCCGCGTTTTTACTTCTGCTCTTCCGCGTGCCCGAAAGCCCCCGTTGGCTGATCACCAAGAAGGGGCGGGTAGAAGAAGGCCGCGAGATTCTGCGCATCATCAACCCCACCTCATTTGACAGCGACGTCACGGCGATCCTGACCTCACAGGCGCAGGAAGGCGCGGGCGGCGAGTCGCTCTTTACCCGCAAGCACATGAGCCCGGTGATGCTGGCAGTGCTGTTCGCCGTCTTCAACCAAGTGTCTGGCATCAACGCCATCCTGTATTATGCCCCCCGCATCTTTGAAATGACGGGTTTGGGCACCAACTCGGCGCTGCTTTCGTCGGCGGGCCTGGGGCTGATCAACTTCGCCTTTACGCTGCTGGCCATGAACTTCATCGACCGTTTTGGCCGGCGTAAACTCATGCTCATTGGCTCGTTCGGCCTGATTGTCACGCTCGGTTTGGTAGCCCGTTCCTTCTACACCGAGCAGTTTACGGGCTTCACGGTACCTATCCTCCTGTTCGTGTACATCGCCTTTTTCGCCTTCTCGCAGGGGCTGTTATCTGGGTGTTTATCTCCGAAATCTTCCCCAACAGTGTGCGCGCCAAAGGGCAAGCGCTCGGTAGCTCCACACACTGGATTATGGCGACCATCATCGCCTTCACCTTCCCTTATTTCGCCGAGCACCTAGGCGGGGGCCACACCTTCCTGTTTTTCTGCCTGATGATGGTGCTGCAATTAATCTTCGTGTGGCGCTTCATGCCCGAAACCAAAGGCACGAGCCTGGAGCAAGTCGAAAAGATCTTGGTGATCCACTAAGAGTCTATTCAAAGACATAAAAAGCCCCCCACAAGAACGTCATGCAGAGCGGCGCGAAGCATCTCGCGTGCTGACGAGAGGTTAGTAATCTTACTAAACACGCGAGATGTTTCGCGCCGCTCTGCATGACCATCTGATTGGATTGTGGCAATGACCGCCTGATTTAAAAGCGTCTTTCCGAAAACGATTACAGCTCCTTAGCAGACTTTTTTGCCCCCCAGAGCTGACCAACCTATACTCCCTCCACTTTACACAACACCCATGAAAAAGATTGTACTCATGCGCCGCCGGACACTCTTGCCCACGGCGCTGGCTGCTCTGCTACTTGCGGCTCCAAGCTTGGTAGTAGCGCACACCCGGATAGAACGAATCAGCGCGTACCAAGCTGATATACAAGTGACTGGTCAAGTTGTGGACGACAAGGGTGCCGGAATACCCGGCGTAACGGTGCTAGTGAAAGGCACTACCAACGGCACCTCTACCGACCCCGATGGCCGCTTCAGCCTCACCGTGCCCGACAATGCCGTGCTGACCTTTTCTTCTATCGGGTTTTTGTCGCAGGAAATTGTACTCGGTGGCCGCACCAGTATCAATGTGACGATGTCTGTCGATACTAAGACCCTGGACGAAGTAGTGGTGACAGGCTACCAAACCCAGCGCAAAGCCGACCTAACCGGTGCCGTGTCGGTAGTTAAAACGGAGGAAATCAAGGATATGGCCTCCAATGATGTAACCCGCAACCTGCAAGGCCGGGTGCCGGGCGTGAACATCACCACCGACGGCGCGCCGGGCAGCTCTGCTACCGTGCGTATTCGGGCATAGGCACGCTGGGCAACAACGACCCACTCTACGTCATCGACGGCATCCCGACGCGGGAAGGCATCAACCAGATCAACCAGAACGATATCGAGTCGATTCAGGTGCTGAAAGACGCTTCCGCCGCCAGCATCTATGGCTCTCGGGCCAGTAACGGCGTCATTATCATCACAACCAAAAAGGCCAAGCAGGGCGCCACGCGGGTAGACTTTTCGACCTTCTTTACGCTCCAGACGCCGGGCCCGCACATTCAGATGCTCAACACCCAGGACTATGGCCGGGTGTACTGGCAAGCGGCCACTAACGACGGCGCCGTACCCAGCCGCCCTTTCTACACCTTCCAAACGCGCACCGGCACCGATGGACGGCCCGTGCTCGACCAGGTGCTGGTGCCTGAGTTCATCGACAAGGAGCAAACCATGCGCGCTGCCGACACCGACTGGTTTAAAGAAACTGAGCAGAATGCCCTGATTCAGAGCTACAACCTGAGTGTGAGCAGCGGCGGCGAGCGGGGTGGGGCGTTGTTTTCGCTGAACTACTACGATAATAGCGGCACCCTAAAACACACCGATTTCAACCGCTACACGGCCCGCCTCAACTCCGACTATAACTTCCTGGGGGGCAAATTAAAGATTGGCGAAAACCTGACCGTCGTGAAGTCGCAGCGGGCGGAGTTCGATCTGAACCTAGTGCGCGACCGGACCACTCAGCTGCCGTCTATTGTGCCTGTGCGGACGGTGGATGGAATAGGCTGGGGCGGCCCCGTGGAAGGTATGAGCGACCGTGATAACCCGTTGCGCCTGCTCTCTGATAACCGCCAGAACCGCTCCAACACGGGTCGGGCCTTCGGTAACGTGTTTGCCGACGCCGAGCTGCTGCCGGGCCTGCACCTGCGTACCAGCTTCGGCATCGATTACAGCATGTACAAGTTCCGCCAGATTTATAAAACCTATAAGGCGGGTTTCCTCTCCGAAGCGAACAATCGGGTAACCGACAACCAGCGTTTTTATGGTAACTGGGTGTGGCAGAATACGTTGAACTACGACATGACGCTGGGGGCAAACATCAGCTGAACTTCGTGGCCGGTACCGAGCGCATCAGCTACTACGATGAGAGCAGCTACGCCTCCCGTACCAATTTCGCCAGCGAAGACCCCACCTACGCCTACCTCGATGCGGGCGCCGCCAACAAAGACAACGGTGGCTCCGGCACTGCCTACAAACTGGCTTCGTACTTCAGCAAATTCAACTACTCGCTGGCCGACAAGTACTTGGCCTCCGTTACAATTCGCCGCGATGGTTCCTCCCGCTTCGGCGAAGACAACCGGTTCGGGGTATTTCCGGCCGCGTCGGTGGGCTGGCGCTTGAGCGAAGAGAACTTCGTGAAAAACACCGCGCCGTTCTTTTCCGACCTGAAGCTGCGCGCCGGCTGGGGCCAAACTGGCAACCAGGACATCGCCAACTTTGCCTCCCGCGGCCTTTACCAATCGTTGCTGGGCACCCTTGATCCCAACTTTGAGTACGACCGCGGCACCGCTTACGACATCTTCGGCAACGACACTAATTTGCCCTCCGGCTACCGCCGCGTACAGCAGGCCAATCCTGACCTGAAGTGGGAAACCACGACCCAAACCAACCTCGGTGTTGACTTCGGCTTGCTGGATAACCGCCTCACGGGCTCGGTCGATTACTTCATCAAGAAAAGCGAAGACATCCTCGTGAATCTGCCTTACCTAGCCGTAGTGGGCGAGGGTGGCGACAAGTTTGTGAACGGTGCTTCTATCGAAAACAAGGGCTGGGAATTTCTGGTAGGTTATCAGAACGAATTGGCTAACGGCCTGACTTACAGCGTTACGGGCAACCTGTCTACGTACCGCAACAAGCTCACCTTCCTGCCCGACGAGGTAATCAACGCCTACGGCGGCAACGGCCAAGACGTAACTCGCTTGGGCCACTCCATCAACGCGGTGTACGGCTACGTGGCCGACGGCTTGTACCAGAATGCCACCGAAGTGAGCGAAGGCCCCACACAAGTAGGCGCCGCTCCCGGTCGTATCCGCTACAAAGACCTGAATGGCGACGGCAAAGTCGACAACTTCGACCAGACCTGGATTACCGAAGGCGTGCCGGATTTCAACTACGGTCTCAACCTAGGCGCTGGCTACAAAGGCTTCGACGTGCAAGTGTTCCTGCAAGGGGTACAGGGCCTGGAGGCTTACAACAACGCCAAATTCCGGACTGACTTCGCGTCTATTGCCTCGGGTGAGAACTGGGGTGAGCGGCTGCTCGACGCTTGGTCGCCGACCAACACGGGCTCTTCCATTCCGGCCCTTACCCTGCAAAACTCCAACAACGAAGGCCGCGCTTCGACCTACTTCATCGAAAACGCTTCTTACCTGAAGCTGCGCAACATTCAGCTGGGTTACTCGCTGCCCGCCACCTTGGTAAGCAAAATCAAGCTGCAAGGAGTGCGCGTGTATGTGCAGAGCCAGAACCTGTTCACCGTCAAGAGCAAGGAGTACACTGGCCCAGACCCCGAGGTGACCAACTACCAGTACCCGGTTCCCCGCATTTTCACCACCGGCCTCAACGTTTCCTTCTAATCATCCGCCAGCCTACCTACCATGAAAATCCTGAAAACCAGCGCACTGGCGATTTCGCTGCTCGCCCTTTCCTCTGGCTGCAACGACAAAGAATTCCTGAATGTGCAGCCCACTGGCGCCCTCAGCGACGACCAGCTGAATACCGCCGCCAATATTGAAAAGCAGGTTATTGCCACCTACTCCCAACTGGGCAACGACGTGTACCGGGCTCCTTACACCTCCCTGTGGCCCTACGGCAACGTGCGCGCCGGCGACGCCTACAAGGGTGGCAATGGCACGGCCGACGTGGATGCGTTTCACTTCTACGAAACCTTCACCTTCAACCGCGTCGACGTGGGCAACACCGACGAGCTGTGGTTCCTGATCTACATAGGCATCTCGCGCGCCAACGACGCCCTGCGCCGCCTGGAGACCATCAACGCTACGGCCATGCCCAACAAGGCCATTCGTCAGGGCGAGATGCGCTTTCTGCGCGGCCACTTCTACTTTATGCTGAAGGAGCTGTTCAAGCGAGTGCCTTATATAGATGAAACCATCCCCACTGAGCAGTATGCTTCGGTATCAAACGTAGCCCTGAGTAACGACGAGCTGTGGACCAAGATTGCTGATGACTTCCGCTTTGCCGTGGCGAATCTGCCCGATACCCAGCCGGAAATCGGGCGGGCCAACAAGTCGGCGGCGCAGGCTTATCTGGCCAAAACGCTGCTTTTCCAAGCCTATGTGCAGAGCGACAATAATGCTGTGACGTCGGTGGATCAGGCCAAGCTTCAAGAAGTGGTGACGTTGACCAATCAGGTCATTGCCTCGGGTAAATATTCGCTGCACTCTGATTTTGCTACCAACTTCCTCACGGCCGGCGACAACGGGGTAGAATCGGTATTTGCCATCCAGTTTTCGCGCAACGACGGCACGCCCAAAGGCCGCACGGACCGGGGCAATGCCCTGAACTACCCGATGAATCCGGACTACGGCTGCTGCGGGTTTCATCAGCCCAGCCAGAACCTGGTCAACGCCTTCAAGACGGACGCCCAGGGTCTGCCCCAGTTTGAAACTTTCAACAACTCGGACCTAAGCGCCCCCGCTGATTTCCAGACGAACACCGTCGATCCGCGCCTCGACCACTCTGTTGGTATTCCCTCGCACCCTTACAAATATTCTCCATCGTTCATCTTCGAAACCTCCTGGCTGCGCGACCAGAACACGTACGGAGTGTACATGTCGATGAAGGAAAACGTGCTGCCTTCGGACCCAAGCTTCCAGAAAACGCCCCCCTTCATGAGCTCATCGAAGAACTGGACCATCATCCGCTACGCTGATGTATTGCTCTGGAAAGCGGAGGCCCTGATTGAGCTGAACCGCCCGGCCGAAGCTCTGCCCATCGTTAACCAGATCCGGCAGCGCGCTCAGAACAGCACCGCCCGGTTGAAAACTACTACTGGTGCCAACATCTCCAACTATCGTATCGGCCAGTATTCGGCCGGGGTTTGGAACCAAGCGTACGCCCGCCAGGCGCTGCGCTTCGAGCGTCGCTTAGAGTTTGCGCTGGAAGGTCAGCGCTTCTTCGACCTAGTGCGCTGGGGAATTGCGGCCGATTATCTGAACACTTACTTCGAAAAGGAAAAAACAAAGCGTCAGCACCTGAAGGACGCCCGCTTCACCCGCGGCCGCGACGAATACTTGCCAATTCCGTTAAATCAGATCAACTTCAGTAAGGGCCTGTATCAGCAGAATCCGGGTTGGTAGACACACGGTTGAATGCCACAAAAATCATCAAATCAGCTTCTTATGAAAGATACAGTTGTGTGTTTCGGCGAAACGCTCTGGGATGTGCTGCCTTCGGGCAAGCAGCCTGGTGGGGCGCCCTTCAATGTGGCGGTGCACTTGCACCAGTTTGGGCAACCTGTGGAGCTTATCAGCCGCGTTGGCGACGACGATCTGGGGGGCGAATTACTGACCTTTCTCGAAAGCCGGGGCGTTAGCACGAAGTATGTGCAGCGCGGCAAAACCCACCTGACTGGCGTAGTGAAGGCCAACGTGGACGACCGCAATGAGGTGGTTTACAAGATTGTGCAGCCCGTGGCCTGGGACTACATTCAGTACGACAACGACGTGCGCGACCTGGTAGCCAACGCCAAAGTATTTGTGTATGGGAGTCTGGCTGCGCGTAGCCAGGCCACGCGCGAAACCTTGTATCGGCTGCTGCAAAGCGCCCAACTCAAGGTGTTCGACGTAAACATGCGCCCCCCGCACTACACCCGCGAGGTCATTAAATACCTGCTGGAGCAGGCCGATGTGGTAAAGATGAACCACCATGAGCTGGCCGAAATCCTGGATTGGTTTGGCGGCAGCACCGACGACGAAGCTGCCCTAGCTGGCCTGGCTAGTCGTTTCGGTTTGAAAGCCGTGTGCGTCACGCTTGGCGCTGATGGGGCTATGCTGTGGGCTGGGGGGCAAATTTACCGCTCACCCGGTATCAAAGTCGAAGTAGTGGATACCATCGGCAGCGGTGACGCATTCTTAGCGGCTTTCCTACGAGCTTGGCTGAGCGGTCGGCCCTACGACGAATGCCTGCGCATTGCCTGCGCGAGTGGAGCGTTGGTTGCCACCTATCAGGGAGCCACCCCGGCGCTTAGCGAATCGCATATTGCGGAGCTGCTGGGAGTAGGACGCCACGCCTAAATTCACTTACATGAACGTCATGCAGAGCAAAGCGAAGCATCTCGCTCGCTTCGTTGCAATGCTAATCCTGACGATTGCACGCGAGATGCTTCGCTTTGCTCTGCATGACGTTCTTTTTTATACAGTAAGCTTTAATCGCCTCTCCCTATGAAAAAACTGTTTTTACTGACTGTAAGCTTGCTGGGCCTGACGCTCAGCGGCTGGGCCCAACGGCCGCAGGCCACCGAGCAGTACCGCCCCAAGTTTCACTTCACCCCGAAGGCCAACTGGATGAACGACCCGAACGGAATGGTCTTCCATAAGGGCACCTACCACTTGTTCTATCAATATTACCCCGACAGCACCATCTGGGGGCCGATGCACTGGGGCCACGCCACCAGCAAGGATCTGGTGAGCTGGCAGCACCAGCCTGTTGCCTTGTACCCCGACAGCCTGGGCTATATCTTCTCGGGCAGCGCCGTGCTGGACGTGAACAATACTTCTGGCTTCGGTAAAAACGGGCAGGTGCCGATGGTGGCCATTTTTACGCATCACGATCCGAAGCTGGAGAAGCTGGGGGGCAATAAGCACCAGAACCAAAGCATTGCCTATAGCCTGGACGAAGGCAAAACATGGACGAAGTACGCCCAGAACCCGGTGCTGAAAAATCCTGGTATTCAGGACTTCCGCGACCCGAAGGTGAGTTGGTACGAGAAGGACAAGAAGTGGATTATGACCCTAGCCACCAAAGACCGCATCACGTTCTATTCCTCGCCCAACCTGAAGGACTGGACCAAGCAAAGTGAGTTTGGCGAGAAGGTAGGCGCCCACGGCGGCGTGTGGGAGTGCCCCGATCTGTTTCCGCTGACGCTGGGGGGCAAAACGCAGTGGGTGTTGCTGGTCAGCATCAACCCCGGCGGACCCAACAAAGGCTCGGCCACGCAGTACTTTGTAGGCGACTTCGACGGCAAGAAGTTTACGCCGCTTTCCACCGACACCAAATGGGTGGACTACGGCCCCGACAACTACGCGGGCGTCACGTGGTCGAACACCGGCGACCGGAAGATTTTTCTGGGTTGGATGAGCAATTGGGAATATGCCAACCAAGTGCCCACGCATCCTTGGCGCAGCGCCATGACCATCCCCCGCGACTTGTCGCTGCGCAAAGTAGGAACGCAAGTGCTGTTGGTGTCGCAGCCATCGAAGGAGGTAAGCAAGCTGGGATCAAGCGAAATTACGCTTGATAATGTGGCGGTGAAAGGGGAGATGAACCTCTCGGACAAAACCAAAAACACGGGCCCATTTCAGTTGAAACTAACTGCTGATCAGCTCGCTGATTTTGCTGTAGTCTTGACCAATGACCGCAAGGAAGAAGTGCTGATTGGCTACGACAAAAAAGCCAACCAATACTACATCGACCGCACCAAGTCGGGCAAGTTTGACTTCAGCAATAAATTTGCGATGCGCGCCACTGCGCCCCGCCTTACCACCAGCGCCAAGATGGACCTCACGCTTATTGTAGACGCGGCTTCGGTGGAAGTATTTGCCGATGAAGGCCTGACCGCCATGACGGGCATTTTCTTTCCCACTGATGAATTTAAAACCATCAAGGTTCGGGCAGCGAATCCGCTTACGCTGCGCAAAGTCACTTACAAGCGCATGGGTGTCGGAATTTGATTGCTCCGTAACAGCTTCATCGTAGGAGCCGCGGAGTGAAAGCCAATCGGGTAGCAGACGGAGCGAAACTTCGACTGCTACCCGATTGGCTTTAGATGCATCATCATAAAATGCAACAATGGCGTAGACTCGCCGGCTTTGCGTACTGCTACGAACCACCCAAATCGGCATCAGAAGCGCGATAATGGAGTACAGCGAAGGGCACAGAACCGAGGAATGAGAACGTTCCCGGTAACGATTGCGCAAATAAACTCTTCGCTAAGTCCGTTTCCCTCACGGCTCCGTCTGTAGCTTAAGCTATTGCTCAATAGCTGCTGAAGCGGCCGTATCAGGAAAGAATTACACTCCAGCCGGTGCTGGGGGCTTTTTTCCCTAACGCTCATTCGATGAAAAAATACGCTGTATTGCTGCTGTCACTGGTAGCCCTGGCTTTCCGCCCGGCCGAGGAAAAGAAGGTTCAAGTGTTTCTGGTCGGCGACTCTACCATGTCGGAGAAGCCGGACCGCAGCAAGCCCGAGCGCGGCTGGGGCATGTACTTCGACCAGTTTTTTGACGGCGAAACCGTCGTGCAGAATCACGCCATGAACGGGCGCAGCACCCGCAACTTTCGCCACGAAGGCCGCTGGGCCAAGGTGATGGAGCAGGTGAAGCCCGGCGACTGGGTGCTCATCCAATTTGGCCACAACGACCAGAAAAAAGAAGACACCGCCCGCTACGCCGCGCCCCAAACCGACTACCGCAAAAACCTGACGCGCTACGTGCAGGAAGCCAGGCAGCGGGGGGCAAATCCGGTGCTGCTCACGCCCGTTGGCCGCCGCTACTTCGATGAGCAGGGCAAGCGCAAAGACGACCACGGCGAATACCCGGCGGTGGTGCGCGAGGTAGCCAAATCGCTGAAAGTGCCGCTGATTGATATGCACGAAAAAAGCTGGGCCTTGTACTCCCAGCTCGGCGAGAAAGGCAGCCGCGACCTTTTCTGGAGCTACCAGAACGGCTATTACCAGGAGAATCCGGTGGCCCCCGCCAAGAACGACAACACGCACTTTTCGGCCTATGGCGCTGAGCTGATTGCGCAGCTAGTAGCACAGGACGTAAAAAAGCAAAACCTTGGCCTAGCTAGTCACCTGAAGCCGCTGGCCTTCGCGGGCAAGTATGCTTTCGATCTGCCGGTAGTGCTCCAGCCTTCATTCCGTGCCGATACCTTTAACATCACCAAGTTCGGGGCCGTGGCCGATGGGCAAACGCTGAATACGGAGGCATTCCGCAAAGCCATTGAGGCTTGCAGCCAGCAAGGTGGTGTGGTATTGGTGCCACGCGGCCTGTGGCTCACGGGGCCTATTCAGCTGAAAAGCAACGTGAACCTGCATGTGCAGCGCGGGGCGCTGGTGCAGTTCAGCAACAAGCTTTCTGACTACAAACTCATTAAAACCAACTGGGAAGGCGAGGATGCCGTGCGCAATCAGTCGCCCATTTCGGGCTACGACCTCGTAAATATTGCCATCACCGGCGAAGGCACTTTCGACGGTGCCGGCGACGCCTGGCGCATGGTGAAGAAGGAAAAGCTGAGCGAAGGCCAGTGGCAGAAGCTGGTGAAGTCGGGGGGCTTTTTGGATGAAAAAGGCACCACCTGGTACCCGACGTCCAGCTCGCTGAAAGGCTCGCTCTCGCCCAAAATCTGGGTTATTCCGGCTGGTCAAGCCGAAGTAGATTTCAACCGCTACACTGAAGTAAAAGACTTCCTGCGGCCCAACATGCTCAGCCTACAGCGCTGCAAGCAGATTCTGCTGGAAGGCTTTACCATTCAGAACTCGCCGGCCTGGACCATTCACCCGCTGCTCTGCGACAACATTACGCTGCGCAACGTGACGGCCAAGAACCCGTGGTACGGCCAAAACACCGACGCGCTGGACCTGGAATCTTGCCGCAATGGTTTGGTAGAAGGCTGCACCTTCGACGTGGGCGACGACGGCATTTGCATCAAGTCGGGCCGCGACGAGCAGGGCCGCAAGCGCGGTGTGCCGACCGAGAACTTCATCATCCGCGACACCAAAGTATATCACGCCCACGGCGGCTTCGTAATCGGCTCGGAAATGTCGGGCGGCGCGCGTAATATCTACGTGACCAACTGCACTTTCATGGGTACTGATGTGGGGCTGCGCTTCAAAACGGCTCGCGGGCGGGGTGGGGTAGTGGAGAACATCTTCGTCGACGGAGTAGACATGACCGACATTGCCGGCGAAGCCATTCTGTTTGATATGTTTTACGCCGCCAAAGACCCCGTGCAAGTGAACGGCGAGGCGTTTGCCATTCCCGAAATTAAGGCTGAACCCCTGAACGAAGGCACTCCGCAGTTCCGCGGCTTCCGCATCAAAAACGTAACCTGCAAGGGGGCCAATACGGGTATCCTGATTCGCGGGGTGCCCGAGATGAACATCAAGGATATCGAGATAGAAAATACGGTGCTGGAAAGCAAAAAGGGCCTCGTGTGTCAGGAAGCCGACGGTATCCGGCTTAAAAATGTGGCCCTGTTTTCCACCGAAACAAAGCCGGTGCTGGAAGTACAAAACAGCCGTAACATCGTGATGGACAACATCCGCTATACCAACGGCGCCGACCTGCTGCTGCGCGTAACCGGCGACCGTAGCAAGAATGTGAAGTTGGTAAACACTAACACGAAGGGCGCGAAGGAGGATGTGGAGTTCGGGAAGAAAGTGTCGAAAAAAGTGGTAACTGTTTCGAGCCGCTAACCAGTAAGAACATCAATCCCCGCCTCAGCCGAGGCGGGAAATCGTTTATCGCTTAAGCTCACGTATAGCCTATGTTCCGAAGTCTCATTCTTGTCGGTTTTCTGTTTTCGTTTGTTGCGGCGACGGCCCAAAAAGCCCCCCAGACGGCCACGCAGCCCATGTCGCAGCGCATGGCTGATTCGTTCATCAAATGGCACCCCGATTCCATCCTTATCGGCAGCCGCAAAACGACTCGGTGGGACTACGAGCAGGGCTTAATGCTGAAGGCTCTGGAGCGGGTGTGGCAGCGCACCGGCGACCCCAAATACTTCACCTACATTCAGAAAGATATTGACTTGTTTGTGCAGCCTGATGGTAGCATTCGTACCTACAAAATCGAAGATTACAACCTCGATAATCTGACTACCGGCCACGCGCTGCTGTTGCTGAGTCAGATGTCGTTGGGCAACTCGGCAGCGCAGCAGAAGTACGTGAAAGCCGCCCAACTGCTGCGCAAGCAGATCGCTGAGCAGCCCCGCACCAAGGCCGGCGGCTTTTGGCACAAGAAGATCTACCCCAACCAGATGTGGCTGGATGGCCTGTACATGGCTCAGCCCTTTTACGCCGAGTACAATAAGGTTTTCAACCAGCCTCAGGACTTCGACGACGTAGCCAAGCAGTTTGCGCTTATCGAGAAAAATCTGGTTGATGCGAAGACTGGCTTGCTCTACCACGGCTACGACGAGAGCCGGGAGCAGCAGTGGGCCAACAAGCAAACCGGCCAATCGCCCAACTTCTGGGACCGGGGCATGGGCTGGTACGCTATGGCGCTTGTAGATGTGCTCGATTACTTCCCCAAAGAGCACAAAGAGTATGCGAACCTGGTGAAGTATGCACAGCGACTGGCGCCCGTGTTGGCTAAGTATCAGGATCAGAAAACGGGCACCTGGTCGTTGGTAGTAGATCAGGGTTCACGCAAAGGCAACTACGCTGAAGCCTCGGGCAGCAGCATGTTTGTGTATATGCTGGCCAAAGGCGTACGCATGGGCTATCTGGATAAATCGTATCAAAAGGTGGCTGATAAAGGCTATCAGGGCCTCCTCAAAACCTTCGTAGCCAACGAGGCTGACGGGGCTCTGGCGTTCAATGGCACGGTGAGCGTAGGCGGTCTGGGGGCAAACCTTACCGCGACGGCAGCTTCGAGTACTACCTGAGTGAGCCGCTGCGCAAGAACGATTTGAAAGGCGTCGGCCCGTTCATTCTGGCTAGCGTGGAAATGGAAATTGCCGCTGAAAATAAGCTCGGTCAAGGCAAAACCGTAGGTCTGGATACGTACTTCAATCACGAGTCGCGCAAGAGCCCGATTACCGGCGAAACAGAGCCGTTTCACTACACCTGGGAAGAGCGTACCCACGGTGGTTTCTGGTTCTGGGGCAACCAGTTTCGTGAGCTGGGGGGCAAAACTATTTCGATTCCAACCGCGCCAACGGCTGCCGCACTCAAAGGCGTAGATGTCTACATTATCGTTGACCCGGACACGCGCAAGGAAACGCCGAATCCGAACTTTGTAGAAGCCGCGCACGTGCAGGCCATCAGCGACTGGGTGAAGGCTGGCGGCACGCTGGTAATGCTGGCGAATGATACGTCCAACTGCGAGATTCCGCGCTTCAACCAACTGGCTCAGGCCTTCGGAATGCGCTTCGCCAACACCAGCCTCAACATGGTGAAAGGTGACCAGTTTGAGCAAGGCAAAGTAGATTTGACGTCCGGCAAAACGGTGTTCAAAACTGCTAAAACTGCCTATGTAAAAGAGCTGGCTCCCCTGGAGATAAAGTCACCCGCACAGCCGCTGGTAAAGAACGGCAGCCACGTGATTATGGCCACGGCCAAAGTAGGCAAAGGAACGGTGTTCGCGCTGGGCGACCCATGGCTGTATAATGAGTACGTAGATGGCCGCAAAATCCCAGCTACCTACGAGAACTTTCAGGCCGGTAAAGACCTGGCTACCTGGCTGCTGCAGCAAACTGTCCGCAAGTAAGGCTGAGCCATTTAGCTTTGCTTCTCATGAAAATTCTTGGTCTTCTGTTTTTGCTGCTTCTGCCCGTTTTGGGTGCAGCGCAATCATCTTCTTTGTCGAAAGTGTGGGTGCCGGACTTGGGCAACGGCACCTACAAAAACCCGGTGCTGTACGCCGATTATTCCGACCCAGATGTCGTGCGCGTCGGCTCCGATTATTACCTCACTTCGTCGAGCTTTAATGCGGCGCCGGGCCTGCAGATTCTGCACTCGAAAGACCTAGTAAACTGGACGATTATCAGCACTGTTTTTACGCAGCAGTCGCCGCTGGATGTATTCAGCAAACCTCAGCATGGCAATGGGGTTTGGGCCCCAGCCATTCGCTACCACAAAGGGCAGTTTTATATCTATTACCCCGACCCCGACTACGGCATTTATGTAACGCGGGCGAAGAACCCGGCAGGGCCGTGGGAGACGCCTATTCTGATTAAAGAAGCGAAAGGTTGGATTGACCCTTGCCCTCTCTGGGACTCGGACGGACAGGCCTATCTGGTGCATGCCTTTGCCGGCTCACGGGCCGGCTTTAAGAGCGTGCTGGCTGTGTCGCGCATGTCGCCCGACGGGCTGAAGCTGCTGGGTGATGAGGTGATCATTTTCGATGGCCACGAGAAACACCCGACTATCGAAGGCCCGAAGTTTTATAAGCGCAACGGTTACTACTACATTTTTGCGCCGGGCGGGGGCGTATCCACGGGCTGGCAGGTGGTGCTACGCTCCAAGAATGTATTTGGTCCCTATGAAGACCGGATTGTAATGGCCCAGGGCAATACGCCCATCAACGGGCCCCACCAAGGTGCGTGGGTGACCACGCCCGGCGACAAGGAAGACTGGTTTATGCATTTTCAGGACCAGGGGCCTTACGGGCGCGTGGTGCATTTGCAGCCCATGGTCTGGAAAAACGACTGGCCCGTCATCGGCAACGACCCGGACGGCGACGGCAAAGGCGAACCTGTACTAACGTATCGCAAGCCCGCTTACAAAGGCGCTGCGCAACCGCTGGCCACGCCCGCTACTTCCGATGAGTTTGATGCTACCACGCTGGGTCTGCAATGGCAGTGGCACGCCAACCCGCAGCCAGGCTGGGCGTTCATAAATGCCCCCCAGAGCACGCTACGCCTCTACTCCGTGCCGCTGCCCACCGATTTTAAGAACTTCTGGCAAGTGCCGAATTTGCTGCTACAAAAGCTGCCCGCCGCGGCTTTCACGGCTACTACTAAACTCAGTTTTACCCCGCGTTTTGAGGGGAGCAAACGGGGCTGATTATGATGGGGATGGACTATGCGCGCCTGAGTCTGATCAACCAGAATGGCCGGATTTATCTGGCCCCAACGGTGTGCAAGAATGCGGACAAAGGAGAAGCAGAAGTAGCTGCCGCGCCTCCCGTAGAAGTTCCGACCAACCAGCCGATTTATCTGCGCATGGCCGTGCGCGAAGGCGCCAAATGCCAGTTCAGCTACAGCCTCGACGGCCAGCAGTTTCAGCCCATCGGCACCGAGTTTCAAGCCCGCGAAGGCCGCTGGATTGGTGCCAAAGTAGGCCTGTTCTGCACACGCGCCAGCAAAACCAACGACGCCGGCTCTGCCGATGTCGATTGGTTTCGGATTGAATAAAAAAAGCCCCCAGCGTTGCTAAGCTGACGCGGGGGGCTTTTTTATTCGTCTGGTTTAACAGAACGATGTATAGACGCGGCATTTCGCGTCTCGTCGTTGCTGATGTTGTTTGGTAAGTGCGGTTTTCGTCGTTCAACCGATGACGAGACGCGAAATGCCGCGTCTCGTCATCGGTTGAACGATTTGCCCTTAAATAGACAGCACGAAATCACGCGGCTTTGACTTCTGATCCTCGGGTGATGCCGTCGCTAAGCGCGCCATGATATGCTCTGGTAGCCGCGTAGAGTCGCGTGCGATGAGCTCGGTGGCAATACGCACGGTGCCTACGGGCTGCGCGCGGTGCTTGCGCTCAATCAAATCGATGAGGCGCTCGGCCGCCACCTGCCCGATTTCCTGGGCCGGCTGAACTACGGTGCTTAGCGAAGGCGACAAGAGCTCGGCTACGTTCAAATTGGTGAAGCCAATAAGCGAGACATCGTCGGGAATGGTGAGGTTGCGCTGGCGCAGGGCCGTGAGGCAGCCCACGGCCAGCCGGTCGCTGGCGGTAAAAAAGGCGTCGGGCGCGACGGGCAGCGCCATTAGCTCATCGACCATGGGGCCTACTTCATTGGGCCCGAAGGTGCCGTAGCGCACCAAGTTTTCATCGTAAGTCAGGCCGTACTTTTCCAGGGCCGCCCGGTAGCCGGCCAGGCGCTCCTGCGTAATGCTGAGCCAAGGCTGAATGGTAAGATGAGCAATGCGCCGCCGCCCCGATTGAATCAGATGCTCGGTGGCAGCAAAAGCGCCCTTAAAGTTGTCGGCTACCACTTTGGTTACTTCCAGCTCCGACGAAACCCGGTCGAAAAGTACGATAGGAACGCCCTTATCGTGCAGCTCGCGCAGGTAAGTAACATCGGAAGTCTCGCTTGATAAGGACAGCAGCAAGCCATCCACGCGCCGCGACATAGCCTGCTCTACGTTAGCCACTTCCCGCTCGTAGGACTCGTGGCTCTGGAAAATGATAACGTGGTAGCCGCGGTTGTAGGCAATGGCCTCAATGCCATTGATAGCTTGAGAGAAAAAGTAGTTGGCAATCTGGGGAACAATAACGCCAATGGCGCGGGTGCCGCTACCTTTCAGGCTCAGCGCTATCGGATTAGGACGATAGTTGAGGCGCTCGGCGCATTCCATCACCAGCCGCTTGGTTTCGGGGTTGATTTCGTAGCTGCCGCGCAAGGCTCGCGAAACAGTGGAGGTGGAGATGTTCAGTTCGCGGGCAATATCCTTAATGGTGAATGTTTCCAAGAAAGTAGCAGTGTAAGGGAGAGGAGTAAGGAGCGTCGTGAGGGGGCAAAACTGACTAAAGTTCAAGAACCATAAGCGTGCCGCCACTGCTTGTAGCACCTTGGCAGCAGAAATATCCACTTGTTTTCAGCGCAAATCCTAGTCGGGACCGGGGAGAGTCGGCTTTGTGGCAACGTTCCCGATAACGTTTGCGCGAATAAAAACCGGGTTATACTTCCTGTTAAGCATCACTTGATATGATATTAACAGAGCGAATAATTTGATCAGTGTCTTAAAAGTACACTGAATTTCTTTGAAAAGTTTATAACAACAACACCTGCATGAGTGCATCTTCTCTCTTCAGCTTGGCTGGCAAAGTGGCCTTGGTAACGGGTTGTAACCGCGGTATTGGGCAGGCAATGGCCCTCGGACTGGCTGAAGCCGGTGCCGATATTATCGGCGTGTCGGCCTCACTCGAAGCCAGCGGAAGTGAGACGGAACGGCAGGTGCGGGCCTTGGGCCGCAAGTTCACGGCCTACCAGGCCGACTTCAGCCAGCGCCCCCAGGTCGATGCCTTTATTCAGCAGGTGCAGCAGGACTTCCCCCGCATCGATATCCTGATCAACAACGCCGGCACCATCCGCCGCGCCCCCGCCGCCGAGCACTCCGATGCCGACTGGGACAACGTCCTGGCTATCAACCTCGACTCGCCTTTTCGCCTCGCTCGCGCTATTGGGGGCAAATGTTGCGGCAGGGCAGCGGCAAAATCATCTTCACGGCTTCGCTCTTGACGTTTCAGGGCGGTATCAATGTGCCCGGCTACGCGGCCAGCAAAGGTGCTATCGGCTCCTTAGTGAAAGCCCTGGCCAATGAATGGGCTGGCAAAGGTGTGAATGTAAACGCCATTGCCCCCGGCTACATCGCCACCGATAATACGGAGGCCCTACGCAACGACCCCGAACGGAGCCAAAGCATTCTGGGCCGCATTCCCGCCGGCCGCTGGGGAACGCCCGAGGACTTTAAAGGACCCACCGTTTTCCTGGCCTCCGAGGCCGGCAACTACGTGCACGGCACCATCCTCACCGTCGATGGCGGCTGGATGGGCAGGTAAAGGTGAAATTGTGAAGTGGTGAAATGGTGAGTTTGTCGTTCGGCTGAAGCAGTAGTACAAGGAACCTCACCACCTCACCATTCCACTACCTTACCGCTTCACCATTTCACCACTTCACTAATTCACCTTATGATCCAGCGCCACGCCAGCAGCCCCCGCGAAACCGTTACCCTGACCACCGACCAGCTCCGCGAGCAGTTCCTGATCGAACAGCTCTTTGTCGAAGGTCAGATTGAACTCGTGTATTCCCACTACGACCGCATGATTGTAGGGGGCGCGGTTCCCGCCGGCCAGACGTTGACCTTGCCCAACCCCGCGAACCTGAAAGCGAACTACTTTCTGGAGCGCCGCGAACTGGGAATCCTCAATGTGGGCGGCGCGGGTCAGGTAACCGTGGATGGCACCAGCTACGAGCTAGGCAACCAAGACTGCCTATATGTCGGTAAGGGGCGCAAACCATTATGTTCAGCGGCCAGGAGGCCCGCTACTATCTGCTCTCCGCGCCAGCCCACGCCACGCACCCAACCACGCTGCGCACGCAAGCCGAAGCTACTCCGGTAGAAATGGGGGCCATGGAAACGGCTAACGAGCGCACCATTTACAAGTACATCTACAACGAAGGCATTCAGAGCTGCCAGCTCGTGATGGGCCTCACCCAGCTCAAGCCCGGCAACGTGTGGAACACCATGCCCGCGCACACACACGACCGGCGCATGGAGGCCTATCTGTATTTCAATTTGCCCCCCAACCAGCGGGTGCTGCACCTGATGGGCGAGCCCAACCAGACCCGGCCGCTGTGGGTGAGCAACGAGCAGGCTATCATCTCGCCCCTTGGTCGGTGCACACGGGCTGCGGCACCAGCGCCTATGCCTTCATTTGGGGCATGGCCGGCGAAAACCTGGAATACACCGACATGGACGCTGTTGGCATTCATGATTTACGGTAAGTAAAAAGTAAAACCCACCATTCCCATTCCCACAATGAAAAAATATCTATTCCTCTTCTGTCTGCTGCTGGGTGCGGTGACAGGGGCTTACGCGCAGGCCCAGCGAACCATTACGGGCGTGGTGCGGTCGGCAACCGAGGCCTTGCCCGGCGTAACCGTGCTCGTGAAAGGCACGACCAATGGCGCCTCTACTGATCCGGAAGGCCGCTTCACGCTGACCGTACCCGCCGACCAGGACGTGACTCTGACCGTCAGCTCCATTGGCTACCTCTCCCAGGACGTAGCCGTGGGCACCCGCGAAGCGGTGAACGTAACGCTGAAGGAAGATACGCAGCAGCTGAACGATGTAGTAGTAATTGGCTACCAGGAAGTAAACCGCCGCGACGTGACCGGCTCGGTGTCGTCGGTAAGTGCCCAGCAAATCAAGGATATTCCCGTCAACTCGGCCGCAGAGGCCTTGACTGGTCGCTTGGCGGGTGTGCAGCTGACCAGCGCCGAGGGTACTCCCGGCAACCAGAACGTGCAGGTGCGGGTACGGGGCGGTGGCTCCATCACGCAAGACAACTCGCCGCTATATGTAGTGGACGGGGTGCAAATTGAAAATGCGCTGAGCGTAATTGCCCCCCAGGATATTGCTTCCGTTGACGTGCTGAAAGATGCTTCGGCTACGGCCATCTATGGCGCACGCGGTGCTAACGGGGTAGTAATTATTACCACTAAGAAAGGAATTGAGGGCCGTACTGTAATCAGCTACAACGGATTTGCTGGTGTCCGGCGCCTTGCCAATAAACTAGGGGTGCTCAACCCCGAGCAATACTTAGACTACCAATTCGAGCGCGCCCAAATAGCGGGCTCTGGTACGGGCGGTTTGCCTTCTTTCCGCTCCCTCTTCGGGAGCAGCAACTTCAACAGCGATACGCTGCAACGGGCTCGTAGTGCTCCGTTCATCGACTGGCAGGATGAAACCTTCGGCAGCGACGCGTTTCAGCAAACCCACAACGTATCGGTGGCCGGGGGTGTGAAAGGCACCACCTACTCATTAAGTCTGACGCGCAACCTGGAGGATGGTATTCAGCGCGGCTCCGATTATGACCGTAAACTCGTCAACTTCCGCTTTGATACCAAAGCAAGTGAGCGGCTGCAAGTGGGGTTGAACGTACGTTTCAATGACCAAACCACCGACGGGGCCGGTACTTCCACTACGGGTTCCAATACCACATCGCGGCTGCGCAACACGGTGCAGTATCAGCCCCTGTCGGTGCCCAGAGCATCCGGCGCGGTGCTCGATCCGAACACCTTCGATGATGAGTTCCTCGCCATTTCTTCGCTGGTGAGCCCAATTGTGGCTATAGACAGTGAATACCGTCGTGATAAGCGCCAAACATTCAACATAAGCGCTAATGCGGCTTTGAAAATCGTCGAGAATCTGACGTTCCGAACTACGGCTGGTTTCGATATCACGAATGCCAACCTCGGCACCTTTAATGGTCGTTTCTCACCGCTGCTGCGGCAGCCCGCCGGCAACTACCAGCAGCTGCCAACCGCTTCTATCACTACCGGCGTGCAAAACACGTTCAATAACTCCAACGTGTTGGACTACAATTTCAAAAAAGACCTGCACTCAGTAGGGGTGTTGGTTGGCCAAGAAATTTACCAGCAGCGCAACACCCAGCAGTACATCCAAACCAACTTCCTGCCGCTGGATATCACGGCTGAGCGGGCTTTGGCTAACATAAACCAGGGCGTGCTGCCCGCTGGCCAGACGTCGCAGCCAGTGTTGCCACAAACCAGTATTCCACAAGATTATCGTCTCCTTTCAGGGTTTGGCCGCGTCACATACTCTTACGACGACCGATATCTGTTTACGGGTACCTTCCGGGCAGATGGCTCATCGAAGTACCGGCCAGGCAACCGCTGGGGCTATTTCCCCGGTGCTTCGCTAGCCTGGCGTATCTCGCGCGAGAGCTTTTTCCAGGATATAGAAGCCGTTTCGGACCTAAAACTGCGCTTGAGCTACGGCAAGGCTGGAAACAACCGCATTGCGGACTTCTTAGGTGAGCAGCTCTTCTCAGCCGGCAGCGCTCCTTATTCTATCAACAACTCCATCGTGCTGGGTTCAGCTGCCACTTCGCTGGCAAACCCCAACCTGAAGTGGGAGTCTACCACATCGCGCAACATCGGGGTTGATCTGGCCCTGCTTGATAACCGGGTGCAGTTCACCGCCGATGCTTATTACAATACTACCAGCGATCTGCTGATCAACCGTACCATTCCGGCGTTTCTGGGCTACACTAGCCAAACCCAGAACATCGGGTCTACTTCCAACCGCGGCCTGGAGCTGCAACTGACCGGCACCATTATTACTAATGATGCCTTCACCTGGACGGCAACGGCGAACTCCTCGTTCAACCGGGGCCGTATCGAGAGCTTGGGTGAGGGTCTTGATGAATTACCGGCCATCAGCTCCGGTTGGGCGGGAAGCGCAGCTACGCTCAGTCGCGATTACGTGGCTAGAGTTGGCCAGCCAGTGGGTCAGATGTTTGGCTACGTAACTGATGGTTATTACACAGCTGATGATTTCCAGAGCTACAATCCGGCCAACCCAGCCGCTCAGCGGTGGGTTTTACGAACCGATCGCCCTGGCTTATTGACTTCAGGCACACCTGATGGCTTGGCAGCGCAGCCGGGCTTACTGAGGTTGAAAGATCAGAACGGCGACGGTGTAATCAATGAGGAAGACCAAGTAGTTATCGGCAATGCCAACCCCAAAATGGTAGGTGGCTTAAACCAGCAGTTCACTTATAAGAACTTCGACGCCAGCGTATTCCTGAACTTCGTGTTGGGCAACGATGTGTACAATGCCAACAAGATTGAGTTTACTACGAACACAGCGAATACGGTATTTAGCAACGTGCTCGACGACATGAACTCGCGCTACCGTATCACCGAAACCGACGGTACGTTCATCACGTCGGCAGAGCGGCTAAGCGAAATCAACCAGGACGCTAATATCTGGCGGCCCACATCCAGCTACTTCCTGCATTCGTGGGCGGTGGAAAATGGTTCGTTCCTGCGCGTGAATAACGTAACCGTAGGCTATACTCTGCCCAAAGCGCTAACTGAACGGGCTAAAGTCCAGCAGTTGCGTTTCTACGTGACGCTCAACAACCTATACACCTTCACCAAATACTCGGGCTACGACCCGGAGGTGAACACGCGCCGCAGTACACCGCTCACGCCCGGTGTTGATTACGCTGCTTACCCACGCAGCCGCGCCTTCATGTTTGGGGTGAATCTTTCTTTGTAATTCTTTATCCGTTACTCGATATGAAACCCTCTGTTTTTTTCCGGGCTGCACTAGCCGCTAGTGCGCTAGTCGGTACCGCCGGGATGGTAACGTCTTGCAAAGACTACCTCGACGTAGAACCCATTGCGCTCAATACAACCGAATATACTTTCAGTACCGTAGCAGGCGCCACGGCGGCCGTTATCGGGGCTTATGATCCACTGTCGGGAGATAATAGCTACGGACAGCGCATAAGCATGTATTTCCCTTATGATAGCGACGAAATGATCAGCTCACCGGGCCCGGCAACGGATGGCGGCCGCCGGGGCATCGCGCGCTACAAAGCGCTGGCAACGAACAGCGACTTAACCAATCCCTGGAATACTCTCTACCAGGGCGTGGAGCGATCCAATATCTGTATTCAGCAAATTCCTTTGTCGCCTCTTTACAACGGCGGTACCCCCGCCGACACGGCGGCCATGCACCGGCTGCACGGCGAGGCACTTACCTTGCGGGCTCAGTACTATTTCGACCTGGTGCGCCACTGGGGCGACGTGCCGGCCCAGTTTACACCATCGGTATCGGGCCAGGATTTTCTGCTGCCCAACGCCGACCGTCAGGCCACGCTGGCCAAACTGATTGAAGACCTGGCGCTGGCGCAGAAGCTAGTGCCATGGCGCTCCGCTGCTGGGGTGGCTAGCGAGCGGATAACCAAAGGAGCTGTGAAAGCTCTGCGTGCCCGTATTGCCCTGTTCCGGGGCGGCTATAGCCCTAACCCCACCACTGGTGCAATGGAGCGCCCCGCCGACTACCTTGACTATTACCGCATTGCACGACAAGAATGCAGCGAGATAATGGCGCGGCCCGCCGAGCATTCGTTGAATCCTAGCTTCGAAGGACTATTCAAGAGCATTAATCAGCTGCAATACGAAAGTGCTAATGAAATTATGTTTCAGGTGGGAATGACAGGCTCAACAGCCGCGTCGGACAGCAAACTGGGCTACTATAATGGACCCCGTTTGCAAAATGCTTCCAGCATTTATGGCTCTACCCAGGGAGGTGTAAACGTGGTGCCCACTTACTTCTACGCTTTCGACTCCACAGATACGCGGCGCGACGTAACCATTACCACCTACGGTATGGCGAATAACAGCACGTTCTTTACGGGCGTGGCTCTGAACGTGATAGCAGACGGCAAATTCCGCCGCGACTGGCGCACCCCGCTGCTCACGGGCGCAAGCAACTACTTAGGCTACAACTGGCCCGTCATTCGGTTTGCCGATGTGTTGCTGATGTTCGCGGAAACAGAAAATGAGCTCGAAGGCCCCACTGCCAATGCACGGGAAGCCATGCTACGCGTCCGGACTCGCGCTTTCGGTGGTAACCGTTCCCGGGCTGAGGCCACGCTCGCGCAGGGCGGGTTCAGGCTGACCAGTAAATCAGATTTTTTCAATGCTATAGCAAACGAGCGATATCTGGAGTTCGGCAGCGAAGCTATTCGCAAATACGACCTGATCCGCTGGAATCTGTTCAGCGCGAAAATGGCCGAAGTGAAGGCCAATCTGGAGAAGCTAGCCAGAGGCCAAGCACCTTACCAGAACGTGCCGCAGTATATGTACTTCCGCACACCAACTACTGTAGGCAGCAGCGTACAGTGGACGCGCTCGTTCTATCGTCCATCACCTACTCTAAATACTGCTCCTACGGGTACAGTACGGGTGAACTGGCGTCAGGCAATTGACGCGGCGTACATTGCCAATACTAAGCCTCTGGGTACTTCCTTCACACTTGGCACTACCACTGCCGTCAGCCTGGGTACTGGTTTAGCCGCCGAATACGTGCCTAACGCCGGTAGAGAGTTGTTACCCATTCCGCAGGCTACTATTGCGGCAGATAACAAGCTGGTTCAGAACTTCGGTTACTAGCCGCTTACTGATGGCAACTACACCCACGTCAGGCACTTTCTTCGAATCCGACCGTCTTCCCTGGGAGACGGTCGGAGAGGGAGTAAGCCGGCAGATTCTCACCTACGAGCCTGGCTTGATGCTGGTGCGCGTGAGCTTCGAGGCGGGCGCCGTGGGGGCGCTTCACCACCATATGCACACGCAGATGACCTACGTGGAAAGCGGCGTATTTCGGTGCACGGTGGGAGAGGAGGAGCGCACGCTGCGCGCCGGTGATGCTTTCTACGCCCCTTCTTATGTATGGCACGGCGTGGTGTGCGAAGAAGCAGGAAAATTGGTGGATGCCTTCAGCCCCATGCGGGAGGATTTTGTGTAATGCCGCTCAGGTACTGACACCTTGTTCATGAAACAATTCTTTCACTCCCTAGTGCTGCTACTGCTGCTGGGGGGCTTTTTGTCCCCCAGTCAGGCCCAGCAGATCGTGGTGGCCCAGAACGGCTCGGGGAAGTTTCGCACCATTCAGGAGGCCATCAATAGCCTACCAAATGAGGCGTCGAAGCCGCGGGTAATTCTGATTAAAAACGGTACGTATCGCGAGAAGCTTTTCATCGACGGCAAGAGCAATATTACGCTCAAAGGCCAAAGCGAAAAGGGTACTATAATCACCATTTCGCAGGCTCGCGACGCCTGGCGTTGCGACCCTGTAAAGGGCGCTGACGATTGGGGCGTGGCAACGCTGAACATGCGTAACTCGCCCGATATCACGCTCGAAAATCTGACTTTCATCAACAGCTACGGCTTCGATGCGAAGGGTGAGACGACGATTGACTGCCCGGCTGATCCGAGCGGCAAGAAAGTGGTGCAAAAAGATGGTCATCAGATGGCCATGCGCACCTTCGGGGGAGCTACCCGCATCACGGTGCGGCACTGCACTTTCCGCGCTCTGGGTGGCGACACGGTTAGCCCCTGGGACACCGAAGGCGGCATGTTCTATTTTCAGAATTGCACCCTGGAAGGTGGCGTCGATTTCTACTGTCCGCGGGGCTGGGCTTACATCGAAAACAGCCGCTTTATCTGCCACAATATGTCGGCCGCTATCTGGCACGATGGCTCGGGCAACCGCGACTCCAAAACGGTGCTGAAGAACTGCACTTTTGAGGGCGACGACAACTTCAAACTGGGGCGCTACCACCGCGAGTCGCAGTTCTATCTGATCGACTGCAAGTTCCCCAAGAACATGGCCGATGCCGACATCTACCATTCGCCTTCCGGGCCGGGTACACCCAATTGGGGTCGGCGTGTGTACTATGCGAACTGCCACCGCGAAGGCGGCGACTACGCCTGGCACAAGGACAACCTAAATACAGCAGAAAATGCCCCCCAGGTGCGCGCCATTACGGCTAACTGGACTTTCGGTGGCCGTTGGAACCCCGACCGTAAATCGCCGGCCATTACGGCCTCTACGGCTCCCGCTGCCATCGACACCATCGCCGAGAAGATGCTGGTGTACCAGCGCAGTGTAGGCGGCTGGCCCAAGGCCGTAGGCGACGTGAAAGTAGATTACAGTAAGCCGCTCAGCGCTGCTAAAAAAGCCGCTACGCTCGATGATGCCAATCGTAATGACGCTACCATCGACAACGATGCCACCACGCGGGAGATTAAGTATCTGATGGAGGCATTCAAGAAAACCAACAATCAGGCATATCGGAGTGCGGCTCAGAAAGGCATTCAGTACCTGCTGAAGATGCAGTACCCGAATGGGGGATTTCCGCAGTTCTACCCCGATATGAGCAACTATCGGCACTACATCACCTACAACGACAACGCCATGATTCGGGTGCTGGTGTTGCTGCGGGATGTAGCCCAGCAGAAAGGCAACTTCGCCATCGTGAATTCGGCCCTGATACCGCAGGCCCAAGCAGCCGTAACGCGCGGCATCGACTGCATCCTCAAAACCCAATATGTGCAGAATGGCAAGCTCACCGCCTGGTGTGCCCAGCACGACGAGAAAACTCTGCTGCCGGCAAAAGCCCGGGCCTTCGAGCTAGCCTCGCTCAGCGGCATGGAAACCGTGGAAATAGTCGAGTTTCTGATGGCCGTAGATAAGCCTTCGCCTGAGATCAAAAAGTCTATTGAAGCTGCCGTGGCTTGGCTGGATGCTGTGAAGCTGTCGGGCTACGCGGTGAAGCTCATTGACGCGCCGAAGGAGCCTACTGGCAAAGACCGCGTGATTGTACCGGAGCCCGGCTCAGTTATCTGGGCCCGCTTTTATGATTTGGAAACCAACAAGCCCATTTATGTGGGCCGCGACGGGGTGAAAAAAGCCACTCTCGCCGAAATTGAAAACGAGCGGCGTGCCGGCTATGCCTATGCAGGCACCTGGGGGGCAAAATTGCTCGCCAAAGAATACCCCAAGTGGCAGCAGAAATGGGCCAACACCACCGGAGCGAAATTATAAGTATTGCATTATGAAGAATTTAAATCGCGCCACAGCCTTAGCTGAAACTGAGGCACCCGTGCTCCGACCCACTGCTGCTTTGCTGGAGCTGCCCGAAAAAGTGCTGCAATTCGGTACCGGCGTACTGCTGCGCGGCCTGCCTGATTACCTCATCGACAAAGCCAACCGCCAGGGTATTTTTAACGGCCGCATTGTGGTGGTAAAGTCTACCGACGGAGGCGACATGACAGCTTTCGAGCGTCAGGACAACCTATATACGTTGGGTATTCGGGGCGTGGAAGACGGCCGTACCGTGGAGGAAAACGTGCTGTGCGCGTCCATCAGCCGGGTGCTGTCGGCTAAAAGTCAGTGGGCGGAAGTGCTGAAATGCGCCGCTAATCCCGATTTGCAGGTCGTTATTTCCAACACCACCGAAGTCGGGATTCAGCTTACGGCTGATGATATCCAGCAGGAGCCCCCGCACTCTTTTCCGGGCAAGCTGCTGGCCGTGTTGTATGCTCGCTTTCAGGCCTTTAACGGTGATCTAAGCAAAGGCCTGATCATCGTACCCACTGAGTTGATTCCGGAAAACGGCAGCAAGCTGGAAGCTATTCTCTTGGAATTGGCTCACCGCAATGGCCTCGAACCCGAGTTTATCGAGTGGCTGGAAACGGCCAATCAGTGCTGCAATTCGCTGGTGGACCGTATTGTGCCCGGTAAGCCTGATGCGGCGACTCAGCAGGCACTGACTACGCAGCTTGGCTACGAGGACGAGCTGCTGACCATGGCGGAAGTGTATCTGCTTTGGGCCATTGAGGGCGACGAGCGGGTGAAAGAAATATTGTCTTTCCACCAGGCAGATCAGGGAGTGGTTATCCGCACCGATATCAACCTGTTTCGGGAACTGAAGCTGCGCTTGCTCAATGGCACGCACACGCTGAGCTGCGGACTAGCTTATTTGAGCGGTTGCGAGACGGTGCGCGGGGGCATGGATAATGATTGTGTGGCCACGTTTGTGCACAATCTGATGCTGGGTGATTTGCTGCCGGGCATTCCGTATGCCGTGGACGAGAAAGTAGGTCAGCGCTTCGGTTTGCAGGTGCTGGACCGCTTTCGGAATCCTTACATCGAGCATCGGTGGCTGGCCATTACCATGCAGTACACCATGAAAATGCAGATGCGTAACGTGCCCACCTTGCTGCATTATTATAAGCGGTTCAACACGGCGCCGCAGTATGTAGCGCTGGGGTTTGCGGCCTACTTGCTGTTCATGCGCGGCACTAGGCAGGATGGCAAAACGTGGTTCGGTACAGCCAACGGCACGGAGTATCCGATTAACGATGATCAGGCGGGATACTTTGCTGAGCTGTGGGCCCGCAACTTATCTGCGGCCGATCTGACAACGACTGTTCTACAAAATCAAGCGCTCTGGGGCCACGACCTCAGCCAGTTACCCGGCTTTGCCAAACGTGTAAGTGACAACTTGCAGCAAATGCTGGAAACCGGTGTTGCGGCCACTGTAGCAAAGCATTTAAATAAAAAAGCCACCTTAGTCAAATGAAGCATCAGGTAGCCCGAATTCATCCCGACGATAACGTACTGGTGGCCCTGGCCGATTTGCCAGAAGGCACGCCCGTACCGTGGGATGGCACGACCATCACGACGACGGCTCGGATTCCGGCCAAGCACAAGCTGGCCACCCGCGACTTTGAGCCGGGCGATTTGATAACCATGTACGGTGTGCTGGTGGGCAAAGTCCGCCAGTCGATACCGGCTGGCGGCTTGCTCACGACCAGCAACATTCAGCACGCCACCGACAGCTACGACGAGCACCAGCACGAAAAAGCCCCCTGGACGGCTCCTGACGTAAGCCGCTGGCAGGATCGCACCTTTATGGGCTACCACCGCTCCGACGGGCGCGTGGGCACGGCCAACTACTGGCTGGTTATCCCGCTGGTATTCTGCGAAAACCGCAATATACAGGTGCTGGAAGAAGCCTTGGTAAATGACCTGGGCTACGCCCGCCGCAAGAGCTACCAGCCTCAAACGCAAGCCCTTATTTCCTTAATGCAGGCGGGCAAGTCGGTGGAAGAAATCCTGCAAACCGATCTGCATAGTTCCGAAAATGCCCCCCAGGGACCGAATCGTTTGTTTCCGAACGTGGATGGTATCCGGTTTCTGAGTCACGAGGGCGGCTGCGGCGGTATTCGCCAGGATGCGCAGACGCTGTGTGGGCTGCTGGCCGGCTATATCACGCATCCCAACGTTGCGGGTGCTACGGTGCTGAGTCTGGGATGCCAGAACGCGCAGGTGAGCATGTTGCAGGACGAAATCAACAAGCGTAGCCCCAACTTCGATAAGCCGCTGTTCATCTTGGAGCAGCAAAAAATCGGGACGGAAGAAGCGATGATTAGCGCGGCGCTGCGCCAGACGTTTGCGGGCCTGATGCAGGCCAACCAGATTCGACGTCAGCCGGCGCCGCTGAGCAAATTGAATATTGGTTTGGAGTGCGGCGGTTCCGATGGCTTTTCTGGCATTTCGGCAAACCCCGCTGTGGGCTACGTGTCGGATATGGTAGTGGCGCTGGGAGGCTCGGTTATCCTGGCCGAGTTTCCGGAACTGTGCGGCGTTGAGCAGGAATTGGTGAATCGTTCGGTGGATAACGCTACGGCTGAGCGCTTTAGCCAGCTGATGAAAGCGTACGGCGACACCGCTATTGCCGTGGGCTCTGGCTTTGATATGAATCCTTCGCCCGGCAACATTCGGGATGGGTTGATAACCGATGCTATGAAGTCGGCGGGTGCGGCGCGGAAGGGGGGAAGCTCGCCCGTAGTGGCCGTGCTCGACTACCCCGAGCCCGTGACCAAGCCCGGCCTTAACCTATTGTGCACGCCCGGCAACGACGTGGAATCTACCACGGCCGAGGTAGGCTCTGGCGCTAACGTAGTGCTGTTTACCACTGGCCTGGGTACGCCTACCGGCAACCCGATTGCCCCAGTCGTGAAGATTGCCACCAACACGGCGCTGGCCAAGCGCATGCCTGATATTATCGATGTGAACACCGGCACAGTCATCGACGGCGAAGAAACCATTGAGCAGGCTGCCGAGCGAATTCTGGATTATGTAGTTCGGGTAGCCAGCGGCGAGGAAGTTGCTGCTGTACGCCACGGACAAACCGACTTTATTCCGTGGAAACGCGGAGTTTCGCTGTAAGAAATCAGAACGACCAACTCCCCTCCTCAGATGAGGAGGGGACGCGGCGCCAACGGCGCCGCTGGGGTGGTTGACCTCGTTGCTGATGTTGTTTAGTTGTTTAGTAAGTATTAAAAAAAGCCCCCACGCGCATCGTTCAACTAAACAACGACCGCAACCACCCCAGCCGCGCCTTCGGCCCGGCATCCCCTCATTATCAAGGGGGGAGCTTCGTTCACTAACTGAAATTTGCACGCTACTTTATCAGCTACGCACTATGAAAAAGCCTTTTCTCAACGACGATTTCCTGCTGCAAACAGAAACTGCCCAGCATCTCTACCATGAGTTTGCGAAGCAAATGCCCATCATCGATTACCATTGCCATTTGCCCCCGACCAGATTTCTGAGGATCGGCAGTTCGAAAACGTTACCCAAATCTGGCTGTACGGCGACCATTATAAGTGGCGCGCCATGCGCACCAACGGGGTAGATGAGCGCTTCGTAACGGGTGATGCGTCTGATTGGGAAAAGTTTGAGAAGTGGGCCGAAACGGTGCCGCAAACCGTGCGCAATCCGCTCTACCACTGGACGCACCTGGAGTTGCAGCGCTACTTCGGCATTACGGAAGTGCTGAATAAGGACAGCGCCCGCCGCATCTACGAAGCCTGCAACGAGAAGCTGCGCACGCCGGAGTATTCGGTGAAAAATTTGCTGCTTAAAATGCAGGTGAAAGTCGTGTGCACTACCGACGATCCGGCCGACTCGCTGGAGTATCATCAGGCCATTGCGGCCCAGCCGTTCGGGGTACAAATCCTGCCTACTTTCCGGCCCGATAAGGCCATGTCGCCGGAAGACGTAACGGCCTACAACAGCTACCTGGATAAGCTGGGCGCGGCGGCCGACATTACCATTGCTACCTACGACGACTTGCTGGAAGCCCTGCGTCGTCGTCACGATTTCTTTCACGCTCAGGGCTGCCGCCTTTCTGATCATGGTTTGGAGCGTCTGTACGCTTCCGACTACTCGGCGGAGCAAGTGGCGAATGCCTTCGCGCAAGTGCGTGGGGGGCAAAAACTAAGTCTGGAAGACACCGAAGCGCTGAAGTCGGAGCTGCTGCTGGAGCTGGCCCGCATGGACCACGCCCGCGGCTGGACCCAGCAGTTTCACGTGGGCGCGTTGCGCAATAACAACGCCCGCATGCTGCGCCAGCTCGGCCCCGATACGGGCTGGGATTCGATCGGTGACTTCCCCCAGGGCCGCGCGCTTTCCACCTTCCTCGACCGGCTGGATTCGTCGGATCAGTTGGCCAAAACTATTCTTTACAACCTCAACCCCGCCGACAACGAGCTGATGGCGACCATGATTGGCAACTTCCAGGATGGCACCGTGGCCGGTAAGGTACAGTGGGGCTCGGGCTGGTGGTTTCTGGACCAGAAAGACGGCATGGAAAAGCAGATTAACGCTTTGTCGAACATGGGCCTGATCAGCCAGTTTGTGGGCATGCTCACCGACTCGCGCAGCTTCCTTTCTTACCCGCGCCACGAGTACTTCCGCCGCGTGCTCTGCAACCTGTTTGGCAACGACGTGGAAAACGGCGAGCTGCCCGACGACATGGAGCTGCTGGGGGCATTATTAGCAACATTTGCTACTACAATGCCAAGCAGTATTTCGGGTTTGATGCCGTAGCGCAGGCCGCGCCCGCACCCACGTCAGGTGAGTACATGAAGGTATAGCTGTTCTTATTGTCCATCTTGCTCTTGGTCCGAAATGGATAGGAGCAAGATGAACTTGGGCTTACCTGCGAATTGATTTCGCTTTCCCTCTCAGCATTCCTTACATTCAGATGAAACAAGTTGTCACTTTCGGCGAGATTATGCTGCGGCTCTCGCCTCCTTTGCACTATCGGTTTACGCAGGCTAACAGCTTCGAGGCAACGTACGGAGGCGGTGAGGCTAACGTAGGCGCCGCGCTGGCGGGGCTGGGTGTACCGGCCGCGCACGTCACCTGCTTTCCGCCCAACGAGCTAGGCCAGGCGGCCACCCAAAGCTTCCAGCGTCTCGGCGTAGACATGAGCCACACCGTGTACAGCGGCAAGCGGCTTGGCCTCTACTTCCTGGAAGTAGGCGCATCCATGCGGGCCAGCAAAGTGGTGTACGACCGCGCTGATTCCTCCTTCGCTAACCTCGATCCAGCTGCCTTCGATTGGGATGAAATTCTGAAGAATGCCCAGTGGCTGCATTGGACGGGCATTACGCCGGCCATTTCGGCCTCAGCAGCCCAAGCCATCAGCGAAGGAATACAAGCAGCGCGGCGCATGGGCCTTACTGTATCGGCCGATGTAAACTACCGCCGCAACCTGTGGCAGTACGGGCAGCGCGCTCAGAATGTAATGCCCGACCTCGTAGCTGGCTGCGATGTAGTGGTGTGCTCCGAAAATGACGCCGACGATTTATTTGGTATCAAGCCCGCCGCCGGAACCGACAATAAATTCGCTTCCATTAGCGAGCAGCTGATGACGCGCTTTCCGCAAATCAAGCAAGTAATCAGCACCCGTCGCAAAACCCAAAGTGCCTCCCACGAGCGCATCAAGGGCCAGTTGTTTGACGGCGCTTACTCTGAAACACCTTACTACGACATCACGCCTGTGGTGGACCGCATCGGGGGCGGCGACGCGTTTCTGGGGGCTTTATTTATGGCACTTTAAACTACGCTACGCCCCAGGAAGCGCTGCACTTCGCGGTAGTCGCCTCGGCTCTCAAGCACACCATTCACGGCGATGTAAACTTGGTGACAGTGGCCGAAGTGGAGCACGTGCTACAAGGAAATACTACTGGCCGCCTAGTGCGGTAGAACCCCAATTATGTCATGCTGAGGCACAAAGCATCTCGCGTGTTTAGTAAGATTAGTAACCTCACATCAGCACGCGAGATGCTTTGTGCCTCAGCAAGACAATAGCCTATAAATCAATAAGATGCCTCGTTTTTCCTCTGATCATATTTTAGAAACCGTCCTGCGCCACCCCATCGTGCCGGTTTTTTACCACGCCGAAGCAGCCTACGCGAAGCGTATTATGCAGGCTTGCTACGATGGCGGACTGAGGGTATTTGAGTTTACAAATCGGGGCGAAAAAGCCCCCAGGTCTTCGCTGAGCTGGTTGCTTTCGTGCGCGACACCTGCCCGGATATGCTACTGGGCATCGGCACTATTTATCAGGCCGAAGAAGCCGAGCGCTTCATTGCCGCCGGCGCCGATTTTGTGGTGCAGCCCGTAACCACGGCCCCCGTGGCGGCGGTGTGTCAGCACCACGATGTGCCCTGGCTGCCGGGTGCTATGACTTTGAACGAAATCTACAACGCCACTCAGCTGGGCGCTAAGCTCGTGAAGGTGTTTCCGGGCAACGTGGTAGGACCGGGCTATATCAAGAGCTTGCGCGGACCGATGCCTGCCGTGAAGCTGATGGTGACCGGCGGCGTAGAGCCCACCACCGAAAGCCTGCAAGAGTGGTTTGGCGCCGGCGTCAACGTGGTCGGGATGGGTTCTCAGCTCTTCAAAAATGCCGACGATACCGCCGCGCTAAGCCGGCAAATTGCTGAGTTGCTACAGTTTGTAGAGACCTTGAAAAAGTAGCGCCTTTTGGGTGACGCGCTGTCGTCATCGGTTTGCTTACGAGTACGAGTTCTGCCTTGCTATCAATTCCCACAATCGATGATGATACCTTCTCCCACTCAATCGCCGCCCGGCACCCCACTTGCTGCTGCATCCGACAAGATGAGCAAGTACCGGTGGACCATCTGCGCGCTGGTGTTCTTCGCCACCACCGTCAACTACCTCGACCGGGCCGTTATCTCGCTGCTCAAGCCCTACCTGGAGACGGAGTTTAACTGGAACTCAGGTGATTACGCCAACATCGAAATAGCCTTCAAAGTGGCCTATTCGCTGGGCATGCTGGTAGCGGGGCGTATCATCGATGCGCTGGGCACCAAGATCGGTTACGCGTTATCTACTTTTCTGTGGAGCCTGGCCGCAATTGGTCACGCCTTTGTCAGCAGCACCTTCGGCTTCAGTGTGGCGCGCGCTTTTCTGGGCGTAACGGAGGCGGGTAACTTCCCGGCCGCTATCAAAACCACGGCCGAGTGGTTTCCGCAGAAGGAGCGTGCCCTGGCTACCGGTATCTTCAATTCGGGCTCCAATGTGGGCGCTATCATTGCCCCGCTCACCGTGCCGCTTATTGCCGAAACCATAGGCTGGAAATGGGCTTTCATCATCACGGGCGCCATTGGATTTGTGTGGCTGATTCTGTGGTTTATTTACTACGAAGTGCCCGCTAAGCAGGCCCGCCTGACCAAAGCCGAGTTCGATTACATCCACAGCGACGTGGACGATATGGCGGCGGCCTCGATTACGACGCAACCCAAAGTTTCCTGGTTTAAGCTCCTGACTTTCCGTCAAACCTGGGCTTTCGTGTTGGGCAAATTCCTCACCGACCCGGTGTGGTGGTTTTACCTCTTCTGGCTGCCCGACTTCCTGAACAAGCAGTACGGTTTGAAAGGCACCGACGTGGCCTTTCCCGTAGCGGCCGTGTACATCTTGTCGAGCATTGGTAGCGTGGGTGGCGGCTGGATTCCGCTGAACTTTATGAAGCACGGAATGCCTGCTTTTAAGGCTCGCAAAACATCCATGCTGCTGATTGCGCTGTGCGTGTTCCCGATTGTATTTGCCCAATACCTCGGGCAGATTAACATGTGGCTGGCCGTGCTGGTAATTGGTATTGCCGCCGCTGCTCATCAGGCGTGGAGCGCCAACATTTTCACCACCGTATCAGATATGTTTCCAAAGCGGGCTGTGGCTTCGGTTACGGGTATCGGCGGTATGGCCGGTGGTCTGGGGGCATTTTGCTGACGGCTTTAGTGCAGAAGCAGATGTTCGTGTACTACGAGAGCATCAACCAGCTGGAAACTGCTTACTTCATCATGTTCCTGATTTGCGGCGGCGCTTATCTGCTGGCCTGGGTGCTCATGCACTTCCTGGCACCGCGCATGAAGCAAATTTCCCTTGACTAAGTAGCTGATGCCTCCGCTGCTGCGCTGTCCTTTCGCACTCTAACTCCCCCATGTTATGCAAAAACATTTTCTGCTCCTGGCGCTCCTATTGTTGGTGCTGCCGGTGCTCAGCTTCGCCCAAAACAGGAAGAATATGGATGCCGCTAAAGAAGTGGAAGCGTTAGAGCGCCAGCGCTTTGCGGCCCAGGTGAAGAAAGATTATGCGCTGCTGGAGAAGTACTTTGGTGACGACTTAGTTTACACTCACGGAAGCGGCAAACAGGATAACAAAGCCACGTACATCCAAAGTATTCGCGACGGCAAAAGCGTGTATGATAAGATTGATGTAGAGGCGATAAATGTGCGTGCCTACAACGAAGGGCTCACGGCCGTGGTGAACGGCACCATTCTGATTACCTCGCCGCCTACCCCCGATGGGAAGCCTAATCTGGCCCGCATCAAGTACGTGGTAGTTCAGATAAAAGACCCCAAAAAAGGCTGGCAGGTTGTGCTTTGGCAGGCCCAAAAGCAGGCCGAGGCAAAGAGCTAGGCCACAAGCAGTACAATATATTTTGGGCCGTTGCATAATACCCAACGGCGCACAAAAAAGACACAAAATGCTGTGTCTTTCCATAATTCCTGCAATATAAAATAGCTTCATCTTAGTCAGAAGATGCTGTTTACTGCCTTTCATCTTCTGGCCTTTAGTCACAAATTCTCTGCTCCCATTTATCCTACTTCTATGAATCCCGCTCACGAAAACAACCTAGCCCAACCCGTTGGCACCACGCTGGACCGGTATATCATGCGCAATCAGTCCGAGTTTGCATATGCAACCGGCGAGTTGTCGCAGCTGCTGCGCGATATTGCCTTAGCCGGAAAAATCGTGAACCGTGAGGTAAATCGAGCGGGACTTACGACAATTATTGGCGCGGCTGGGGCGCAAAATGTGCAGGGGAGCAGCAGCAAAAACTGGATGTGGAGGCCAATATCCGCTTTATCCGGGCCTTGACGAATGGTAAGGAAGCCTGCGCGGTACTATCAGAGGAGAATGAGGATATCATTCATACGGGCAACACTGAGGGCCGCTATGTGGTAGCCATCGACCCACTGGATGGCTCGTCAAACATCGACGTGAATATCAGTATTGGCACGCTGTTTAGTATTTATCGGCGGGTGTCGCCGATAGGCACGGAAGCTACACCAGCCGACTTTTTGCAGGGCGGACGTAAGCAGGTGGCGGCCGGCTACATTCTGTATGGCTCCAGCACCATGCTTGTGTACACTACCGGGCACGGCGTGGCGGGCTTCACGTATGAGTCGTCGTTGGGTGAGTTTTTTCTCTCCCATCCCAATATCCGCATCCCCGCTACCGGCCCCGTATTCTCTTGCAACGAGGGTTACTGGTTTGAGTACCCCGAGTACGTGCAAAAATTCCTGATGAGCTGCAAGCGACGCACTATGAGCGGGCGCTACGTGGGCTCCCTCGTTGCCGATTACCATCGCAATCTGTTTACGGGGGCATTTATTTGTATCCGCCCAATAAAAAAGCCCCCAAGGCAAGCTGCGCCTGCTGTACGAAGGCTACCCGCTGGCCTTCATCATTGAGCAAGCCGGAGGTTTGGCTTCCTGCGGAAAGCGAGCAATCCTTGACCTTGAGCCTACCGATTATCACCAACGCTCCCCGCTGTTTATTGGCTCGCCCGAGTTAGTGGCCGAGCTGATAGCGGGCAACATGGAGCCAGTTACGACTCCGGCCTACGAGGCCGCGACAGATCTACATAGCGTTTAAGAATTGATATTCTCTCTCTTCAACTTCTGATAGTTAGTGCTATGAATGCAACTCAGAACGATGCTTCCCGTCGGGAATTTTTGCAAAAGTCGATGCTAGCAACGGCAGGCCTGCTTACGCCGCTGCCATTCAGCGTATTGGGCGCCCCAAAAGCCAAGCGCCGCGTGGCCATGGTGGGCACCGGCCACCGCGGCACCGGCATGTGGGGCAAAGAGTTACTGGCTGAGCACGGCGACGTGATTGAGTTTGTGGGTCTGTGCGACAGCAACAAGGGCCGCCTCGAAACCTCCAAAAAGATGATGGGCGTCAACTGCCCCACCTTCACGGACTTCGAGCAGATGATGCGCAAAACCAAGCCCGAAATCTTGATCGTGACTACCGTGGATAGTACTCACGATGAGTTCATTATCAAGGGTATGGAAATGGGAGCCAATATCGTGACGGAGAAGCCCATGACCACCGACGAAACCAAGTGCCAGGCTATTCTGGACGCGGAAAAGCGGACCGGCAAGAAAGTGACGGTGACCTTCAACTACCGCTACTCGCCCCACCGCCAGAAGATGTACGACCTTATTCGGCAAGGCGAAATCGGCACGGTAACGTCCGTCGATTTTCATTGGTACCTCGACAACCGCCACGGCGCCGACTACTTCCGCCGCTGGCACCGCCTGACGGAGAAAAGCGGTTCGCTGTGGGTGCACAAGGCCAGTCACCATTTCGACTTGCTCAACTGGTGGCTGGAGTCGGAGCCCGAGACGGTGTATGCGAAAGGCGCTCTGGAAAACTATGGCAAAAACGGCCCGTTCCGCTTCACCAACTGCCGCCCCTGCCCGCACAAAGACAAATGCCCCTATTACTGGGACATGACCAAAGATGCCCGCCTGATGGCTCTGTACGCGGCCAATGAGCAGTACGACGGTTACCACCGCGATGGCTGCGTGTTCAAGGAAGACGTGAACATCTACGATAAAATGGCCGCCACTATCGGCTACGCCAACGGTGTGCAGGTTAGCTATTCGCTTACTGCTTATTCGCCCTACGAGGGCTACCGCATTGCCTTCAACGGCACCAAAGGCCGCATCGACGCCTGGATAAAAGAGTCGGGAGCGATGAAAAAGGAGCCCTACGATGAGATTATGCTTTCCCGGAACTTCGGCAAAGTAGAGTACTTCCAGATTCCTCAGGCCGAAGGCCACGGCGGCGGCGACAAGCTCCTGCGGGCCCAGATTTTCCGTCACCCCGAAGCCGCCGACACGTATCGTCAGGCCGCCGGCAGCCGCGATGGCGCCATGGCTATCTTGGTGGGCGTGGCGGCCCGCAAAAGCATAGCCAGCGGCCAGCCCGTGCGCATTGCTGACCTTACCAACCTGAAGCCTGTGGCTGTTAAAGCATAGGGCTTAACCAACTTAGGCGGTCATGCAGAGCGGCAGCGAAGCATCTCGCGTGTTTAGCTGGATTACTAATTAGACGACCGCGAGTAAGATGCTTCGCTGCCGCTCTGCATGACTGCCTATTGGATTTCTTAATTTGAGATTTTAAGCTGCTGAGTCCGATAGCAGCCTTAGTGTTCTAACCTAAACCACTACCTCTTTCCTCCTAGAGCCAAGTTGACCTCAACTTCACAAATGGCTCTTTTCCTGCACTATGCCCAAAATAATTGCCCCCCAGGTCGAGTTCAGTTACTTGCTGAGCCAGGTTAAAAGTGTTACCCCCGAAATCCTGACGCCCGACGGTCAGTTTCTGAACCTGATGGAAGGTCGCTGGCAGGAGCCCGGCAAGCCCCGCAAATTCACCTCGCCCGTAGACGGCACCGATCTGGGCGCCCTGCCCATGCTCGACCACGAAACCGGGCTCCGGGCCGTCATTTTCGCTAAGCAGGAAGCCGCCGCTTGGGCCGCCACCGACCTCGACGAGCGCAAAAGCCGGGTTCAGGACTGCCTCAATCAGCTCCGCGACCAGGTTGATTTAGTGGGCAAGCTGCTCATCTGGGAAATCGGCAAAACTTACAAGCTGGGCTTCACCGACATCGACCGGGCTATTGAGGGCGTGCAGTGGTACGTCGATAATATCGAGGAGATGCTGGGGCAGCGCAAGCCCCTGGGGCTGGTGAGCAACATTGCCTCCTGGAACTACCCCATGTCGGTGCTGCTGCACGCGGTGCTGGTGCAGGCGCTCTGCGGCAACTCCGTTATTGCCAAAACGCCCACCGACGGCGGTTTTATCTCTCTTAGCCTCACCTTCGCCATTGCCCGCCGTTGCGGTCTGCCCGTCACACTGGTGAGCGGTCCGGGGGGCGAATTGAGCGACGTGCTGGTGAAGCACGATGCCATCGACTGCCTCAGCTTTGTAGGCGGCCGCTACAACGGCCGCAACATTGCCGACGCCCTAAGCGCTCATAATAAGCGCTATATGCTGGAAATGGAAGGCGTAAACACCTACGGCATCTGGGACTACAGCGACTGGAACAGCATGGCCGATCAGCTCAAAAAAGGCTACGACTATGGCAAACAGCGCTGCACGGCCTACGTGCGCTTCGTGGTGGAGCGCCGCCTGTTTCCGCAGTTTCTGGAAACCTACCAAAGCGCCATCCGCAGCCTGAAAGTCGGCAACCCCACGCTCGTTGATAACGCCGACGACAAGCTGCCGGACTTAGCGTTTGGCCCCGTTATTCACGCCCAACAGGCCCAGGATCTGGACCGGTTGTACAAAAACGCCCTCCAGACTGGCGCTACGCCCATTTATGAAGGCAAGCTCGACGACAGCCTATTCCTGCCCGGCCAGGACCGTTCGGCCTACGTGGCGCCCCGTGCTCTCGTCAACCTGCCTCGCCAGAGTGAGCTGTACTTCAAAGAGCCTTTCGGCCCCATCGACAGCATTGTGCTCGTGGATAGGGTAGAGGAGCTGGTGGGCGAGATGAACATCAGCAACGGCGCGCTGGTAGCAGCCATCGCCTCCGACGATGAGAAGCTGGCTCGTCGCACGGCCAAGGAAGTGCGTGCCTTCAAAGTGGGCCTCAACAAGCTGCGCTCCCGCGGCGACCGTGAAGAAGTTTTTGGTGGCCTGGGCGAGAGTTGGAAGGGTGCCTTCGTGGGGGGCAAATTGTTGGTCGAAGCCGTGACAGAAGGTGGCCCTGGACAGTCGGTGTTGGGTAATTACGAAGAAGCTACGTTGCTGCCGGATAAGATTTAAACGCTAGTTTCATTCAAGCTTATAAAGGCTCGAAAAAGGATCCTGGGGGCTTTTTCGGGCCTTTTACTTATGTTGGTAGGACGAAGGATTTGAAAGTCGACTGCTTTACATAGCATTTGCTTCCTGTGCACCCACTGAAGGAATAATGCGCCACTGCTCGTTTAAGCTTTTCGCTGGTACATAACTCTCCGCCTGATACCCTTAACTACTCTTCTTGCCCCACCACATGAAACTATCCTTGCTCGTGCTGTTACTTGTAGGCTTGGCCTTACAGGCTCGAAGTCAAGAACGTAAACGCGCCCGAGAGTATGGCATCCGCATTGGGGTGCTGCCCACCGGTGTGCTCAATGCCATTACCGATGTACAAGGCGTGCGCGTAGGGCATACTACCCTGGTGCAAGGCCAAGAAGTGCGGACCGGGGTAACAGCCATTGTGCCGCACGCCGGCAACGTGTTTCAGCAGAAAATACCGGCGGCGGTATACGTTGGTAACGGCTTTGGTAAGCTGGCGGGCAGCACCCAAGTAGTAGAACTCGGCAACCTTGAAACGCCCATCGTCCTGACCAATACGCTCAGCGTGGGCACGGCTATGAAAGCGGTGGTAGAGTATGTGCTGCGGCAGCCCGGCAACGAAGCGGTACAGTCGGTAAATGCCTTAGTAGGAGAGACCAACGACGGTGGCCTCAACGACATACGTGGCCGTTATATCACGGAGCAACACGTGCTGGCCGCCATTGAGCAGGCCCAGGCAGGCCCGGTGGCGGAGGGCAACGTGGGTGCCGGTACGGGCACGGTGTGCTTTGGCTTTAAGGGTGGCATCGGTACCGCCTCGCGCCTGTTGCCTGCCAAGTTGGGGGGCTATACTGTGGGCGTGCTGGTGCAAACAAATTTTGGCGGCGTGCTCCAGGTCAATGGAGCGCCGGTAGGGCAGGAGCTAGAGCAGTTTTACCTGAGTCAGCAGTTGAAAGACCGCGCCGATGGGTCCTGCATGATTGTGGTAGCCACCGATGCACCTGTTGATGCCCGCAACCTGGAGCGCCTAGCCAAACGTGCCTTCCTGGGCCTGGGCAAAACGGGTGGCATAGCCACGAACGGTAGCGGCGACTATATCATCGCTTTCTCCACTCATCCGGGCTTGCGCGTGCCGTATGCGTCGACGGCTACGACTCAAACGACTACCACACTCACCAATGAAGCAATGTCGCCACTGTTTCTGGCGGTTATTGAGGCCACGGAAGAAGCCATTATCAACTCGCTTTTCAAGGCCGAAACCATGCAGGGCAAGCAGCAACAGCGCATTGAGGCTTTGCCGCTGGATAAGGTTCTAAAGATTTTAAAGCAACATCATGCCCGCTAACCAGCCTCTGTACGCTTATATCCACGGCCAGATCACGCCTCTTGAACAGGCATTTCTGCATGTCAGCGACCTGGCCATACAGCGTGGCTACGGCGTGTTCGATTTCTTCAAGGTACATGCGGCGCAGCCGTTATTTCTCGATTATTACCTCAACCGCTTCTACCAATCGGCGCAACTCATGGAGCTGACTGTACCCTTGGCACGCCCGGCGCTGATCGAGGTGATTCAAGCCCTGATTCGGCGTAACGACCTGCCGCTGTCTGGCATTAAGATGATCCTGACCGGCGGCTACTCAGCCGACGGCTACAACCCCGTCGAGCCCAACCTCCTCATTATACAGCAGCCATTGATGCTGCCTACGCCCGAGCAGGTAGCAAGGGGCATCAAAGTAATAACGCACGACTACCTGCGCGAAATCCCGCCGGCCAAAACCATCAATTACTCCATGGGTATCCGGCTTATCAAGCAGATTAAGGCCCAGGATGCCGACGATGTGCTTTACCACCATCAAGGTTTTGTAACAGAATTTCCGCGCGCCAATTTCTTTCTGGTAAAGCATGACAACACGGTAGTTACCCCCGCTACCAACGTGCTGGCGGGTATCACGCGCCGCAATGTCTTGGCGCTGACTGAGCAACCCTATCCAGTAACAGTGGGCACGGTAACTCTTGACGATATATATCAGGCCAAAGAAGCTTTCCTGACCAGCACCACCAAGCGGGTACTGCCAGTCGTGCAGATTGATGATGTAGTACTAGGCACTGGCAAGCCCGGCCCAGTAACTATGGCTCTACTCCAGGCACTGCTTCAAATGGAAGAACAACAGCAGCAAACGGTTGTCATAAACTAGGCAATAGAGCAGGCAGAGGCAACCCGGCACACGCCATTTGTCATGCTCAGGCATTTTGGTGCTGCCGAAAAGCTTCGGGTGTCTGGCCTGCGTACTTTTTAAAGTAGCGAGTAAAGTAGGAGGCATCCTCAAAGCCTAGTGCGTCGGCAATTTGCGCCACCGACTGCGCCGAGTGTTTCAGCTGGCGCTGGGCCTCCGTTACGACTCGCTCATGAATCAGGTCGCTGGCGGTTTTGTTGAGTAGGCGGCGGCAGATGGCGTTCAGATGGTTCGCCGTCAGCGACAAGCGCTCGGCATAGTAGCCCACCGTTTTTTCGGCGTGGAAATGCTGGGTTAGCAGCCGGCCAAACTCCCGCACATGCTGCTGCGCATAAGCGGGCGCAGGCGGTGTCTCGTGCGGATACAAGCGCGCCGCAAGCTCCAGATACAGAAAAAGATAGCCCCTCACGACAACGTCACTGTTTGGGGCCGGCAAGGCGGCCGTATTCTCTTGGTAGATGCGTTCTAATAAAGGCAGCAAGCCGGCTTCAGCAGGCACGGAGTAAACAACCGGCTCATTGGTCGGGTTAAAAAACGGATATGCCGCCAGCCTGCTCGCCGGAAACTGCTGCAGATAGAAGGCCTCACTGAAAAATAGAATAAATCCGCGGGTATCATCCGACAGCGACCAGGAATGAACCTGCCCCGGCATCAGAAAAAACAGGCTGCCCGGCCGCAGGTCGTAGGTTATCAGGTCGATGGTGTGCGTGCCGTGGCCGTGCGTGACGTAGAGCAGCAGGTAAAAATCGTGGGCGTGCGGCTCTTGCACATGCGGAAACTGCGCCACGTGCACCTCCAACTGCTGAATGTAATACAGGTGCTGCTGATGCGAGGGAAAGGCAGCAAGGGCTAGAACAGGCAGCGACGGAGCTTTCATACAGACGGCAGGTCGGGGCCGGTATAGTGGCCCTAACTCGTCTGCGCAAGCTACGCAACGTTCGCTTCCGAAAGCGGCTCTTCTGCTACCGCATCAACCTGGAATCAGCCTAAAAAGCAATGCCAGCCTGTGCAGGCTGGCATTCTGCGTTATTTAAGCGACTACTCTTAAAGTGCTCTTCCGCTTGTCGGGCTTCGACCCAGACTCTGCTGAGGGTCGGTTATTATACTTCGGGTCGTAGTGAACGAAGCCGAACAGATACAGCATGATGGCGCGGGAGTAGCGCAGCGTAAGCGGCGCCGTGAGCAGCACGAAGCCCGTTACCATCAGCACATATACCCACACCGCCGGGTCATGAAAGAGGTAGTAAGTTGCTACTCCACCCACGGCAAAACACGCGACCGAAAAGGCGTAGCTCACAAACATTGCCCCCCAGTAAAAGCCAGGCTCGGGCTCATACTGCACCTCGCACACCGGGCATCGCTCGGGCATCACGGCGTACTTGGTCAGGTTGTATGCAGGATAGGAAAACAACTTGCCCTGATGACAGCGCGGGCAGCGCAAATCCAGAAGGGCTAACGCGGAAGAATCAATAGGTTTCATAACAGTTTGATTATGAATAATTTGATAGTACAAAGATAGTCTCGGTGCATTAGCTAGGTAAGACACAAACTCGGGTAGTTACCGCACAAATCAACGATCTGTCGGCTTTGGGTTGGTGTAGGACTTGTTGCTAGCAGTATGCCCACCTTTTCACTGAACGATGATGCCGTGATATTGCGCTACTATTCTACGCTTGGCGCTACCTTAGCCCCTATGCGCCACGTCCTGCTATTTGCTCTGCTGCTATTCGCCCAAGCTCTCTCAGCCCAAACCCCGAAGGCCGATATTCTTATCCGCAACGGCCGTCTCTACGACGGCACCGGCAACACGTGGACTCTAGGCGACGTGGCCATTCGGGCGGGCCGCATTGCGGCCGTGGGCCGACTGCCGGCCGACTATCCGGCCGATACCGTGCTGGACGCGAAGGGCTTAGCCGTTGCGCCGGGCTTCATCGACGTGCACACCCACATCGAAGATGATGAGGTGCACCAGCCCACCGCCGACAACTTTATCTACGATGGCGTGACTACCGTAGTAACCGGCAATTGCGGCTCGTCGCGGCTACCGCTGGGGGCTATTTTAAGGTGCTGGACAGCCTACGCTTGTCGGTGAATGTGGCATCGCTGGTGGGGCATGGCACCGTGCGCAAGGCGGTGATGGGCCGGGCGCAGCGCACACCTACGGAAACGGAGCTGCTGCGTATGGAAAGCCTGGTAGACAGCGCCATGCGGGCCGGAGCGGTGGGTTTGTCTTCGGGTCTGATTTACATTCCCGGCACCTACGCCCGCACTCCCGAGCTGGTGCGCCTGGCGCGAGTAGCGGGCCGCCATCAGGGCCTCTACGCCACCCATATGCGCAACGAGTCCGACAGCGTCACTTATGCCATTCGGGAGGCGCTGCGCGTAGGCCGCGAGGGTGGGCTGCCCGTGCAGATTTCTCATCTCAAATTGGGTGGACAACAGAACTGGGGTCGTACCGCCGATCTGCTCAATCTTATCGAGTCGGCCCGTCAGGCTGGCCAGCAAGTCACCATCGACCAATACCCGTACACGGCCAGCTCCACCTCGCTCAGCACTCTGATTCCCGAGGATGTGCAGGCCGATGGCCGCGACTCTCTGCAGGCCCGCTTGGCACGCCCCGCCGTGCGCAAGGCTGTGGAGGCCAGCATGGTGGCGCGGTTGCGGCGTCGCAAGCTCAAGCACTTCAGCTACGCCGTAGTAGCCAGCTTTCCGCCCGATACCAGCTACAATGGCCGCAGCATAGAAGAAATCAACCGCATGCGAGACCGTCGGCACAAGGCCCGCGTTGAGGCCGCTACAATCCTTGATCTGGTGCTTCAACACGACGCGGGCATGGTATTTCACGGCATGAGCGAAACGGACGTGCAAAACATTATGCGCTACCCGCAGAATATGGTGGCTTCCGATGCCAGCATCCGGGTGTGGCAGGAGGGTGTGCCGCACCCGCGCGGCTACGGCTCCAACGCCCGTGTACTGGGCCACTACGTGCGCGAAAAGCGCGTCCTGACCTTAGAAGAAGCCATCCGTCGCATGACCAGTTTGCCCGCCCAAACCTTCGGCTTTACCGATCGGGGCCTGCTTCGTCCCGGTTTCGTCGCTGATATTGTCGTCTTCGATCCTGCTACCGTAGCGGACCGCTCTACCTTCGAGAAGCCCCACCAATACTCTGTGGGCATGCAGTACGTGCTGGTAAATGGCCGCCTCACCCTGCGCGACGGCCGCCACACTGGCACCCGCTGGGGGCAAATTCTATACGGTCCGGGCCGGCAGTTGTAGTACTGGGCTGGCCTTTTTCTGCAGTACTACCAGATCTTAATTCAGAGTACCCCAACATCAGAAAGGCCCTCGGAAAAAGCCCCCAGAGAGCTTTTGCCAAGAGCCTTTCTGATGTTGTTAGTTAAAGCTTACTCGGTGCGAAGATTTTTGATGGGGTTCGTCGTTGCTGCCTTTATTGCCTGATAGCTAATCGTCAGGAAAGCTACTAGAGCAGCTGCCACGCCGGCCGCAACAAAGACCCACAGCGGAATATCGATGCGATAAGCAAAGTCCTCCAGCCATTTACGCATCACCAGCCAGGCAATCGGGAAAGCAATAACGGCTGCCACTACCACCAGCTTAACAAACTCTTTGGACAACAGCCCAACAATGGTCGACACATCGGCCCCCAGCACTTTCCGAATGCCGATTTCCTTTTTGCGGCGCTCGGCCGCGTAAGTAGCCAACCCGAATAAGCCCAGACAACCCACGAAAATAGCGACGCCTGTAAAGATCCAGAGCAAGGATTTGAGCTTGTCTTCGGCCTTGTACATCTGGTCGAAGTTCTCGTCTAGAAACTTGTATTCAATGGGATAATCAGGCGAGAATTTGCCCCACACATCTTTCACATGGGCCACCGATTGGCTGATATTTTCGCCCTTCATTTTCACGGCCACTTTCCAGTAATCGTCGGGGTGAATATGCAGCACCGCCGGCTCTACTTTGTCGTAGAGGCTCTTGTAATGGAAGTCTTTGACCACGCCAATGACTTGCCCTTTCTTGACTGAGTCAGGCTGGGATGGGCCTAAACGCTGCCATATTAAGGTTTTGCCAATGGCCTGCTGGGGTGTGCCCAAGCCAAATTCTTTAACGGCCGTTTCATTGATGATATAGGCCTGGCTCTTATCCGTGGTCAACTCCTTTGAGAAATTCCGACCGTTCACCAGCTCCAGGCCTAAGGTTTTGATGTAATCGTAGTCGACCATCAAGTGGGTGGTGGAATGGAGCTTTTGCTCGCCATCCTTCGGAACTATAATCTGGTCGCCGGCGACGGCATCCCCGGGAAAGCCATAGCCAATAGAAACCGAAGAAATGCCGGGTCCTTGGGCAAGCTCGTTTTTGAAGGTTTCGTAGCTCCTGTTCATGTTGTCGCCCCGCATGGGGAAAAACATGATTTGCTCGCGGTTAAACCCCAGGTCTTTGGTGTGCAGATAATTCACTTGCAGAAAGACCACCGTCGCGCTGATTAGCAAGAAGATAGTCAGGGAGAACTGGATGACGATCAGGCCGTGACGCAGCCACTGTACGCGGCCAAACATTCCCTCGCTTACTACAGTGCTTTTCAACACCTTCACTGGCTTGAAGCCTGATAACACCAACGCCGGATAGAAGCCGGCTATTAAACCAACCACAAGCGTCAGCACAACCAACAGCAGAAAGACAACTGGGTTGGTGAGCAGATTGAAGCTCATGTCCTTGCCCGTAAAGTCATTGAGTGCGGGCAGCAACAACGAGGCAAGAACCACCGAAATAACGACGCTGATAAAGGTGAGCAGCACGGTTTCGATCAAAAACTGCAGCATCAGTTGCTGCTGACTGGCCCCGATGGTTTTGCGAATACCAACTTCCTTGGCTCTCTGCACCGACTTAGCCGTAGCCAGATTCACGAAGTTGAAGCACGCAATCAGCAGAATAAAGACCGCAATGATGCTCAGCGCCTTCACGTAGGTGATGTTGCCTCGGGGCCCCGTATCGAACTTGAAGTTTGCCGAGTGTAAGTAGATATCCTGCAACGGCTGCAGGTAAGGCACAAACCCAATGGGGTCATCCTTGGGCATCAGGGGCTGCACCTTCTGCGTGATATAGTCCTGCAGCTTGGCCTGGGTTTGCTTGATATCCGTGTCCGGCTTCACCCGCACATAGGTGTAAAACTGCTGCCAACCCCAGCTGCTCATGCGCTCGGCCGGTATCTCAGCCGCCGAAAGAGGAATGACATAGTTGACCTTCAGGTGAAATTTCGATTGATTATTCTGAATCACTCCTTTCACCAATAAAGTCTGCTTATTCATCTTAAGCTCTTTGCCAACCGGGTTTTCGTCGCCGAAAAAACGCTTGGCCACGTCTTCCGCCAGCACAACAGAGGCGGGCGCATCCAAGGCTTGAGCCGCCGAACCGTATTTGAAGGGCAGCGGGAAAATATCGAAGAAGGTGGAGTCGGCGATGAGACCGTTCTCTATGTATAGCTTCTTGTCGCCCACCTCCAGCAGGCTAATGGCCGAGTACATCAGAATGCGCATGCTCTGCTCCACCTCCGGGAATTCCTGCTTCATGGTGGTGGCAAACATAGGCGGGACGGAGGCCATGCTTTCCGGCGATTCGCTGGTAGTGCCCTGCGTATACACGCGGTACACCCGGTCGCCGTTGGGCAGAAACTTATCGTACTGCAGCTCATCGAACACGAAGAGGCCAATGAGCAGGCAAGCTGTGAGGCCCAGCGCCAGACCAGCAATATTGAGAAACGAAAAGCCCTTGTGCCGGATGAGGTTGCGGTAGGCAACTTTCAGGTAATTCGTGAACATACAGAAGGCAATTAAACGGTACGTAAATGCGGTGGATGAAGCTGTGGGGGGCTTTTTTGACGACCTGAAATGCAAATAGACCATCATACAGAGCAGCGCGAAGCATCTCGCGTGCTGACGTTTAGATTACTAATCCCGCTAAACACGCGAGATGCTTCGCGGTGCTCTGTATGACAGACGCGGGTTTTAAGAAACCCCAAACACACATTAGACCGTGAACTGCTTGTGCACGTTTTCCATCACTACCTCGCCATCAAGCAGCCGAATGACACGGTGGGCGTAGCGGGCATCATGCTCGGAGTGGGTCACCATGATGATGGTAGTGCCGGCTTCGTTGAGCTCCGTGAGCAGTTCCATCACCTCGTTGCCGTTGCTCGAATCGAGGTTACCCGTGGGCTCGTCGGCCAGAATCAGGCGGGGGGCATTTATCACCGCCCGGGCCACGGCCACGCGCTGCTGCTGACCACCGGAGAGCTGCTGGGGAAAGTGGTTGCGCCGGTGCATGATCTGCATTTTCTCCAGCACCTTTTCCACTTTCTGCTTGCGCTCCGCCGCGCCTACGCCCAGATAAATCAGCGGTAATTCCACGTTTTCCAGCACTGTAAGCTCCTCAATCAGGTTGAAGCTCTGGAACACAAACCCTAAGTTGCGCTTGCGCAAATCGGCCCGCTTCCGCTCGTTGTAATGGGCTATTTCCGTCCCGGCAAACTTGATGCTGCCACCGTCGGGCTCATCCAGCAACCCGATGATATTCAGTAAAGTAGACTTCCCGCACCCCGACGGCCCCATGATGGCTACAAACTCTCCGTCGTTCACCACGAGGGATACTTTGTTGAGCGCTTTGGTTTCAACTTCCTCCGTGCGGTACACTTTTTCGAGGTTTTCAATCTGGATCATAAGGCTGGTGGTTGGGCTAGTTTATGCTTATTTCTGTGACGTTGTTTTTGGTTGTATTTCCGGCTCTGGGGGGCTTTATTTCTCTTTGTCTTTGAGTACTAGCTCGCCCATGTCTTCGTAGCCTTCGTAGCTGGAAGTCACTACTTTATCGCCGGGCTTCAGGCCTTCGAGTACTTCGTAGTAATCAGGGTTTTGGCGCCCCAGGCGGATGTCGGTTCGGTAGGCTTTGGTGCCGTCCTCATTGACTTTGAAAATCCAGTTGCCGCCGGTTTTCTGGTTGAATCCGCCCTTAGCCACGCGCACCGCCTGGGTTTGGTCGCTTAAGGACAACCGCACCTGCAGCGTCTGGCCGCGGCGAATGCTCTGGGGGGCATTTCCCACGAATTCTAAGTCTACCTGCAAACCTTTATTTACCTGCGTGAAGATCTTTTTGACGCTAAGCTCATAGCGCTTGCCGTCGAGCATAAACTCACCTTTCTGACCCGGAAAAATGCGCGAGATGTAGTACTCATCAATGTTGGCGCGCACCTTCAAACCATTCAGCATATCCAGCTGCCCAATGCGCTGCCCCGGCGCAATCGACTCGCCCACTTCCGCGTTCAGCGACGTAATACGACCCGCCACGGGCGCTTTAATGGTCAGGTCATCCATCTTCTTGTGCATCAGGGCAAGGTTGCTTTGCATGCGCCCCACCGACTCCTGCATCTGATTGACCTGCTGGCGCATGGCTACCGAATCCTGCTGCAGCGTTTGGTTAGTGAGCTGCCGCTTGCGCACCTGGTACTGGTAGTTGTTCTGGCTTTCCGTAAACTCCTGCCGCGAAATGACTTTCTGCTCATAAAGCGACTTATTCAGTTCATAAATGCGCTTGGCTTCCTTAAGTCGAAATTCAATATCAGCGAACTGGTTGAGCTGCTGAATGCGGTTTTGCTGCATCAGGTTGCGCGTGTTCTGCAGGTTATTCATCAGGTCGAACACTGCCGTTTCGCGGTTCACCATTTCCAGCTGCAGGTCTGTGTTGGTGAGCTCCAGAATCGGTTGGCCGGGCGTGAGCGTAGCACCATCTTCTACTAGCACCCGCTTCACGGTGCCGCCTTCGGTAGCGTCCAAGTAGATGGTTTTGATGGGCATCACAGTGCCGTCAATCGGAATAAACTCCTGAAAAGCCCCCGAGTAACTTCGCTGATGGTGATGCGCTCCGGATCGACGTTGAGCTTGCTGGAGCCTGCCGAGGAGAAGTAGCTTGCCGCCAGCAACGCCAGCACCACCACAATTCCGCCGGAAAGCAGCAGCTTACGAAGCGTCCAGGTTTTCTTTTGAATGGGAACGTCCATGTAACTTTTGAAATGCTTTGGATGCCTTTTTCAAGGCCTTACCATCTGTACTAGTAAGGATAGTGCCAGCTAGTTAAAATATTGATTATTAAGTAGTTATTTAAGACGTATTTCGTATACGTGCACCAACTGTTCGCTTTCGATACAACTAAGTGTGCGCTAGTGATACAACTATGCAGGCAGCCCAAACAAAAACCCGCTCAGAAAGTCGGAAAGGGAGATTATTTTATTTAGTATAGTTTATGGTAGGCATTTGGATACTTAGCATTCCGAATCGATAAGTCCGGTTCTTCCATCTTCTCTTGTAGTAGTTTCCATGGCTTCCAATAAGGCGCGCGTTCTGGTAGTAGATGACGACCGTGATGTACTGTTCGCGGTGAAACTGCTGCTCAAAACCGAGGTGCAGGAAGTGGTAACGGAGCGCAATCCGGAAAACCTGCTCTCCGTGCTGAGCCGGCAGACGTTCGATGTCATCTTCCTGGACATGAACTTCAAAAGCAATCTGGGCACCGGCAACGAAGGCCTGTATTGGCTGAGCCGCATCCTGGAGCGCGACAAAGACGCCACCGTGATTATGATCACCGCCCACGGCGAAATCAGCACGGCCGTACGCTCCCTGAAAGCCGGCGCCACCGACTTCATTGTAAAGCCCTGGCACAACGAGAAGTTCCTGGAGACTCTGCACGCCGCCCTGCAGCACAAAGCCACCAAGACCAATTTGCCCCCCAATGCGCCTAAACGCCCCGCCTCCTTCGCCGATATGGCCATGCTGGGCAACTCGGAGCCCATGCAGGAGCTGTTTCACACCATCGAAAAAGTGGCGCCCACGGAAGCCAACGTGTTGTTATTAGGCGAAAACGGCACAGGTAAAGAACTGGCCGCCAAGGCACTGCACCAACGGTCATTTCGCGCCAATAAGCCATTCATTACCGCCGACCTGGCGGCCATGAGCGAGGGTATTTTTGAGAGCGAGCTTTTCGGCCATAAGAAAGGCTCATTCACCGATGCCAAAGACGATAGGGTAGGGCGCTTCGCGGCGGCCTCCACGGGTACTTTGTTTCTGGATGAAATCGGCAATATCTCGCTGCCTCAGCAAGCCAAACTGCTCACCGCTTTGCAAAACCGGCAGGTGATTCCGCTGGGCAGTAATACGCCCATTCCCATCGACATTCGGCTTATTTCGGCCACCAACGTGCCCATTTATGAGTTGGCGGCCAAGAATCAGTTTCGCAAAGACTTAATCTACCGCATCAACACCGTCGAGATAACCTTGCCGCCCCTGCGCGACCGCGGCGACGATGTAGTTATGCTCGCCCAGCATTTCGCGGGTTTGTATGCCGCCCGCAATCACAAGCCTCGCCCCGAGTTTGACCCGGCGACCCTGAAAAAGCTACTGCAGCACCGTTGGCCCGGCAATATCCGCGAACTGCAGCACGCCGTTGAGCGCGCCGTTATTCTGGCCGAAGGCCAGGTGCTTAGACCTCAGGATTTTACTTTCTCCGCCATGGAAACGCCGCGGCCCGCTGGGGGGCATTTTTTGCCAGATTTCGCCGATGGTCCGTTGCAGCTAAATGAGATAGAGAAAAACACAATTCTGCGGGTAATCGAGCGCCACCACGGCAACATCACCAAGGCGGCTAAGGAACTCGGCCTCACGCGCACCGCTCTCTACCGCCGCCTCGATAAGCATGACCTATAAACGGCTCGAAATCGGCATTTTCTTCCGGCTGCTGGGTATCCTGGTTTTGCTGTACGCGGCGGTTCACTATGGATACCGCGGCTCTTATGCGCCTGTGGTTTTTGCTGGCTTGCTGGTGATTGCGCTCGTGTTAGAACTGGCCCGCTACGTGACGCGCAGCAACAGAGAGCTGGCCAACTTCCTGCTGGCCGTGCGGTACCGCGACTTTTCCCAGCACTTCAACGAAGCCCATGCAAATCCCGCTCTAAGGCAGCTCTACTCGGCTTTCAACCAGCTCAATACCACTTTCCGGCAGCTAAGCGCTGAAAAGGAAGCCCAATTTACTTACCTCCAAACGGTGCTCGAACTCATCGATACCGGCATCATCTCCTACGACGCAGACGGGCACGTGGAATGGGTCAATGAGTCGTTTAAGCAGACACTGGAGCTGCCTTACCTCCGCACCATTCAGACCCTCCAGAAACGCCATGAGGGTCTGTACCACGCCATCATGCAGCTAACACCGGGCAGCCCGGCTGTGGTGAAGCTGACGGTTGGTCAGAAAACGCTGCAACTCTTATTGTCGGCCACGTCGTTTAAGCTCCAGGGCCGCGAATTCACGCTCATTGCTTTCAAAAATGTCAGTCACGCCCTCGACGAAACCGAAACGGAGGCCTGGCAGAAACTGCTGCGCGTAATGACCCACGAAATCATGAATTCCGTGGCTCCCATTGCCTCCCTGGCCGATACCCTGCGCCGCCACGTGCAGCTCGAAAAAGCCAAGGGCTCAGACACTCATCTTCAGGACATTGACTTGCTGGATGATGTGGAAGAGGGAATCAGCATCATTCAACACCGCAGTGAGGGCCTGTTGAACTTCGCGCAGGTATACCGCAATTTCAGCAAGATCACCACTCCGCTACTGACAACCATCTACGTCAAAGAGCTTTTCAGCAGTGTTCAGGCCTTGCTGGCTCACTCCCTGGCCGAAAAGAAAATTGAATTGCTGGTGTCGGTTAAGCCTCCAGACCTGCTTTTGCAGGCCGACAGTCATCTGATGGAGCAAGTGCTGATCAACTTGGTGCTCAATGCTGCCCACGCCGTGGAGGAGCGCCCTCGCCCCCAGATTCAGCTTGTGGCCTACACCGATGACAATGAGCGCGTTATCCTGGAGGTAATCGACAACGGCACCGGCATCCCCGCCGACTTACTGGACAGCATTTTTATCCCTTTTTTCACTACGCACAAAAGCGGTTCGGGCATAGGGCTGAGTCTGGCTAAACAGATCCTGCACCTGCATAAAGGCAGTATTCAGGTCCAATCGGTGGAGGGAGCGGGCAGTATTTTTCGGCTACTGTTTTAAAAGCGCATTACATTCTCCTGAAGGCCCGAAAATGCCTGTATTCGGGCCTTTTTCTTGCTGTTTAATGATTGGCTTTCGGTAACTTTAAGAGTGGCCAATCAATATATTCAACTATCCTTCGTGAAAGTTTTGCTGCTTTCCGTAGCGCTCGGATGGCTGCTTACCGGGTACGCTCGCGCCCAAGCGCCCTACGACGTTATTGATTGGAAGGCGCCTACTACGCTCAATACCTACTTAGTCCAACAGATTCATCAACAGTCTGACCAGCGCCGCGCTGCCTTCACTGCTGCCTTAAAGACGGGCGTTGCCATGCAGGCGTATCAGGATACGGTTCGGGCGCGCTACCGTCGGCTGTTGGGTCCGCTTCCGGCCCGTACGCCGCTCAAGGCCCGCGTGGGGGGCAAAATGGAGCGCTCCGGCTACCGGGTAGAGAAAGTGGTGTACGAAAGCACCCCCAACCATCATGTTACGGCCAATTTATATGTGCCGAAAGGCAAAGGCAAATGGCCCGCCGTGCTGCTCTTTTGCGGCCACGAAGCCACCGCCAAAGCCACCGAGTCGTACCAGAAAACGGCTATACTATTCGCTCAGAATGGCTTTGTGGTGCTGGTAATTGACCCCATTTCCCAGGGCGAGCGATATCAGCTCACCGATGCCAGCGGCAAGCCGCTCACCCGCGGCGGCACCACCGAGCATACCCTGCTTAATGGTGGCGCGGCCTTGCTTGGAACCAGCGTGCCCGCTGCCCAGCTATGGGATAATGTGCGCGGCCTCGATTATCTGCTTACCCGCCGCGAGGTCGACGCAGACCGCATCGGCTGCCTCGGCAACTCCGGGGGCGCCACCCAAACGGCCTATTTCATCGGGTTCGATCCGCGGGTGAAGGTGGCCGCGCTGTGCAGCTACGTGGCCAGCGGCGAAAGAAACCTGGAGCTTACCGGCCCCGCCGATGGCTGCGTGCAGATTCCGGGCGCCGGCCAGGCGGGCCTCGACTTGGCTGAGTGGCCCATCATGTTCGCGCCCAAGCCCTTGCTGCTTCTGGCGGGCCGCTACGATTTCGTCGATTATGCCAGCATTCAGGCTACGTATCATGAGTTAAAGCAAGTCTACACTAAGCTGGAAAAACCTGGGCGAATCAACCTGTTTACCTACGACGACGGACATGGAATTTCCCGGCCCAAGCGGGAAGCTGCCGTAGCCTGGTTTCGGCGCTGGCTGCGCGATGATGCTCAACTCGTGCCGGAAAATAACATAGCTACTTTGTCGGCTGAGCAGCTGAACTGCACACCTACAGGCCAGGTGAACACTGCCTTCCCGAAAGAAAGCACACTATCGGAGCAGTATGTGGCCCAGGCGCAAGCGTTGGCTTCGCAGCGCCAGCCCCTTACCTATGCCAGCCTGACGGCTGCAATCCGGCACGTATTGGCCTTGCCCGAAATTACGGCCATCATTCCTCCGGTAGAGGCCGCCGACGAAGGCAGCGTGCAAGCCAAAGGCACCACCATGCGCAAGCTGTTGCTGCGCCGCGCCGGACAGCCGCCCTTACCCACCCTGCTAGCCCTACCCCCCGGAAATTTGCCCCCCAGCAAGGTTATTGTCTGGCTACCCGACCAAGGCAAGGCGGCGCTTGCTGATAGCGCTAACCTGGTCGCCAGTTACTTGCGAGAACGGGCCGCAGTCCTGCTGGTAGACCTGCGCGGCCTGGGCGAAACCACCGATCCGGCGGCCTTCAACGACCCCAAATACTACAACCGCGAGTACCGCCCGGCCCTACTGGCACTGCACCTGGGGCGGCCGCTCCTGGGGCAGCGGGTGGAGGATGTGTTTTCGGTGTTAAACTTTATCCGGCAGGATGACCGGTTCCATACCTTGCCCATTGAAGTATATGCCAATGGGCGAGCCACGCCGGTGGCGCTGCACGCAGCGGTGCTGTCGCCCCAAATTACCCGTTTGGAAGTAATCGATTTGCCCGGCTCCTTCCACGAGATTTTGACGCAGCCTACGCGCAAGGACTGGTACTCGCTGGTACTACCCAACGTGTTGCACTACTACGACTTACATGACCTGGCGGTGGTAATTGGCCCCCAACGGCTTCACAGCAGTAGCGTGCGGTAGAGATGTCATTCGGCCTGCAAAATCAGATACCTCTATTTTAATGTTTTTAAGCCCGACAGTGGCAAGAAAGTTGAATCAATCTTAGACGACGGGAAGCATATAGGGCTGCTGAAAAATAGTTTTAATACAGAGAGGTACTAATTGGCTTACCTTTCCAGTCGTAATATCAGCTTCATGTCATCTCGTCTTTTCTGGGTTTCGCAACGACTTGCACTCGTTTTTTGCCTGTGTGTACTGGTCCAGTTCAGTTATGGTCAGCGGTTCGCAGCCATCGGCGACTATGGCTATGCAGGGCGGGCGGAAAAGGAGGTAGCGGACTTGGTTAAAAGCTGGGATCCAGAGTTCATTATTACGCTGGGAGACAACAACTACGAGCTAGGCGACTCTGCCACCATCGATCAGAATATTGGCCAGTATTATCACGCCTATATTCATAAATACAAAGGCCGTTATGGCCCCAGCGCTTCAACCAACCGGTTCTTTCCCTCGCTGGGCAACCATGATTATTACACCTCGAATGGTGAGCCCTACCGTGACTATTTCACCCTGCCCGGCAACGGCCGCTACTACGACTTCGTGCGCGGCGACGTTCACCTTTTCGCTATCAATAGCGACCCTGCTGAGCCCGATGGTATTGATGCCAACTCGGCACAGGCCAGTTGGTTAAAGAAAAAGCTTGCCGCTTCTTCAGCACGGTGGAAAATAGTATATTTTCACCATGCGCCTTACTCGTCGTCGGGGCATCACGGCAGCATTGCAGTTATGCAGTGGCCCTTCGGCGAATGGGGCGCCTCAGCAGTTTTAGCCGGGCACGACCATCATTACGAGCGGTTATTAGTAGATGGATTGCCATACTTTGTGAACGGCGTAGGCGGGCGAAGTGTAAATGCCATTAGAAAGCAGCCTTTACCCCAAAGCCAGGCTATTTATGACACCAACTATGGGGCAATGCTCCTGAATGCCACCCCGGATAGCTTGGTGTTTCAATTCTTCAACCGGCGGCAGGAACTCAAGGATACGTATGTGCTGCGGCCGGCCCCCCTCACGACGCCCACGCTCTTCCCTGTCAGCCCCAATCCTTTTCAGGATGCCACCCAGATTGAGTTTTCGCTACCAAGCGCTGCCGAAGTGCAGGTGAAAATTCTGAATACATTAGGTCAGGAAGTAACTACGCTGCACCGAGGTGTGGTAAAAGCCGGCCGCCGCCGCCTCACTTGGCAGCGCAATGCCTTGCCTGCCGGTGTGTATTATGTACAGTTGGTTGGTAGCAACTTTTCGCTAATAACCCGTGCCATAGCTTACTAATAAGCTGTAAAAAAGCAGCCTGCATAGCCACCCGTGGTTATGCAGGCTGCTTTTTTATGCCATCAGTAGATAGCGCAATCAAAGCGAGTATTTGAATATGTTGCTTGCTATATGCTTGAAATACAGAAATTTATATACTTATACTAACTTCTTAATTTAATTATATAAACGAAGTTTCTGGCATGTTTTTTAATGGCTGAGTTCAGTTATATAAATGTGTTCTCAAACTAACTGTTCATAAATTAACTAAAACTGATAATGCAAAAACCGTTTACTCCCAAAAGCATAATAATTATATTTAGTCTTATTATTCTTGCAATAGTTGATACGCTGGCTGGCGTTACCCTTACAGTTCCTACGGAGTTCTACCATATTGACGATAAAAAAGATTTAATACTTGTCAATCGGAACATCAACGATATTGACACAGATGGCGAAGGAAATATCAGTGAAATCGTACTTAATAAAAAATATAGCTTTATCACGCCAGTCACGACCTTAAGTACGGCTAACTCATACCGGGTTAGATTTGAGGAATCGACATATACGCTGTATTTTACTCAGTTGCCCGTAATTCAGATTGGCGTTAAAAAGGAAATAATGGATAGCCCAAGTATTTATGCCGGCTTCACTATGTCAGAGTTAACCGGTGCTGTTACTGAGTCGGCGATAGATATTGAAACCAGGGGTGCTTTTTCGCAAACATTCCCAAAGAAATCGTATGAAATAGGCTTTTTAACCGATACTGTTACGGCAGAAAGCCGAGATATGCGTCTTTTACAGATGAGAACCGATAATAAATGGAATCTGCAAGCGATGTATAATGAGCCATTGCGGATAAGAAGCAAAGTATCGAATGAATTATGGCAGAACATCCACCAGATATATTATAAAGACAAAGAGCCAGAGGCTAAGAACGGTATAGATATAGTCTATGTGGAGCTTTTCATTAATGAGGAATATAAAGGAGTGTACGCTTTAAGTGAGCGGGTAGATCGCAAGCAACTAAAGCTGAAAAAATATAGCAACGGTGTAAAAGGTGAGCTGTATAAAGGCGATAACTGGGGCGGAGCTGTTACTTTTACTGCTCTGCCGCCTTTTGATAACACAAGCTTGCTCTGGGGCGGATTTGAGTATAAGCACCCGGAAGAAGAAACTGATTGGTCTAGGATTTACGACTTTGCTAATTTTGTAAAGAATAGCCCAAACGAGGAATTTTATCGCGACTATCAGAAAAAATTTCATTTAAATAATGCCGTTGATTATTTTATTTTTTTGAATTTGTCCAGAGCCATTGATAACACTGGCAAAAATGTTTATATTGCTAAATACAAGACTGATGACCCTTATTATTATGTCCCGTGGGATCTTGACGGCGTATTCGGTACTAACTGGCAGGGTTGGGATGTAAATATTACCAATGATATCTTGTCCAATGGATTTTATGACCGTTTGATGCAGGATCGTTCAGCAAATGGATTCCGCGCTACTGTTAATCGCCGTTGGGCAGAGCTACGCTCTTCAATAATAACGGAGGAGTTTATACTGACAAAATTCAAGAAGAACCATGATTATTTATTAAACAATAATGTGTACGAGAGAGAAAATAAGGCGTGGAGCGCATTTGAGCGCGACGAAGCTCAGCTAACTTATATTTCCACATGGCTTAAAAACAGGTTAAATTATTTGGACGTAGCTTTTGGTAGTGCTCTTGTTACTTCAGATGTCGTTTTGAGCACTACAAATAATCAGACTAACGCGTCGTTTGATCTTTATCCTAATCCAGCCAGCGATTATTTAATTATTACTTCTTCTGCCATGGCATTTGAATTAATTATTCAGGACCTGAATGGAAAGGTGGTATTGAAGTCATCTTTCTCAGGAAAAACTAATAAAATAGCTATCCATCAGATCAAGAAAGGATTGTATATAGCTACCGTAAAAAGTGATAAAAATATCAAAACTCAGAAGCTGTTGATAAACTAAGCTGCTGATAAAAAGTAATATATGCCTTCGAAGTTTGCTTTCTGCCTAAACTGAAGGGCCTGAACGAGAGGTAACGCAATAAAAAGCCCCCACAGTAACGAGGGGGGCTTTTTTTATGAAGTAAATACTGCAACAAAGTAGGTGTGCAGGGATCAATTACTTTAACAGCAAGAATTTCCGCTGAATAATCTCCTGCACAGGCGCGTTCTCAATCTTGCTTTCCAGCCAGGAAATAATGTCGAGGTAGAGGAAGGGGCGGCGCTCAAAGGGGTTGGCCGCAATGCCGATTAGCTGCTCCTTCAGCTGCACAAACGCATCTTTCAACTGAGAGGGCGCCACATCGCCGAGGCTGCGCAGAAACTGGAATATGGCCACCTGCATCTGCTGCTGCTCGTTCATCTTCCCCAAAAACCGATACACCGATTTTATCTGATACTCCAGGTCCTCGTCGCGGCCGGCCTCGTAGTGCGCAATCAGGTTCAGGATGCGGGCGAAGCACTGAATGTCTTCGCGCAGGCTTACGTCCTTGTACTGAATGACTTTGGTCAGATAGTCGATGGCTTTATCATGGTCGCCGCTGCCGAAATACAGGCTGGCAATCTTGTAATAAAACACCAGCCGCCGGTGTGGGTCGAGCTGTTGGCGGAAGCGACTTAGGTTGTCGAGCAGCTCTGGGATGATGGTGAGGCCCTCGGTGAAGCGCCCGCGCATGAAATAGGCGTTGATACGGTTGGTGTACACGTACAGAAACAGCAGCATGTCCGTGTTCGGATTCGTACGCCGATCGGGTTGGTTTGACAAGGCCTCCAGCGTTTGTAATACTTCGTTGAACTTACTGTAATACTGTAAGTTGAATAGCGAAACTAACAGGTTGTGCAGGCCCTTGAGGTAGAGCATAAACTGCTGCTCCTGCTGGCCAGGGTATTGGGCAAACAGGTCGACCCACTTCTGCGCGTAGCGATAACAGGCGCGGAAATTCTGAGTGATGGTGTGGTACCACACCTGCGCTTGGTAGTAATACAGCTTCTCAAAAAAGCCCCCCGCAGTCAGGTCAACCTTGGCTACCTCGGCCCGGAAAAGCGCGGTGATACTTTCGGAGTCTTCCTGGTTGCGAGAGTGGCCAATTTTAATGTACAACCCATACATGCGCAGGGCCAGATTGGACAGCTCGTGCTCTTGGGCTAAGTGAGCTACCGTGTCCCGCACCTCCGCCGATAGGTTCTCCGCCTTGCCCCGCAAGCTGCGCGTAATGTATTGAGCCTCAATTAGTTTTTCAAAATCTAGAGCTAGTAAGACGATGTGGGGCATCTCGGCCTGGTGGGCCGCTACCTTCACTTTCTCCAGCATCTTCAAGCTCTGCTGGTACAGGCCGCGGTTGTAAAGCACACGGGCATAATCAAGCTGTTCGCGCAGCTGAATATCCAGGTTCTGGCCCATGTGGTAGAGGCGCAGGCTGGCCAGCATCTGCTTATATAAGTTGGCTTTCAGATTAGCCAGCTGCACCTTTTTGATGGCCGGCACCTGCGAAAGCACGCGTTCCTCGTCGTAACGCTCCTGCTCGTCGAGCGCGTCAAAAAGCTGCAAAAATTTCAAGCCCTCATTGGAGCCTTGCCGGTTGGTAAATAGCCGAAAGTGCCGCTTTTCAGTGCGGGTTAAGGACTTAATTAACTGAAAAACCGGGTCAAGACTTTCGTTGGGCATTGTATTCTGCTGTTTACTAAACCATTATAAAAGAGCGTGTTGCATCTGAGAAAGCTGCATTTGGAAATAGTGAATAAAGTAAATTTTGTTTTTAGCTCAATAAACAGGCGGTGCTACTTGCGTGCAGCTTACAGCAATGAAGGGCCGGCTTTCAAGCTAACTGCGACACTCAGCGAAAGTGCACTGTAGCGCCGCAAGCTAAACAGAAAGCAGCACCTGCTTATTGCCCGCAAGTTGACCGTCCTGACCGACAACTCAAATGAATTTACGTGCATAGTTGGGCTCCTCTTTCCTGCATGCATCAACAACGCCACCGCTCCAGCCGCCATGCTTTTTACCGTCTTGGTCGTCATTCTGGTCATTATTCGGCTGCCGCTGGGCTGAAGGAGCTACTTCTGTTTTTCAAGAACAAGCCTTTCTAAGCCCCGCGCTCAGAAAGGCTTTTTACTGCTGACTACTTACCTCAAATTCACTGCTTCTATGTATTTCAAGGAAAACACTGTCGCTTTTGTAGATGGTGAGTTTGTTCAGGCCGATCAAGCTACCTGTAGTGTCTATGCCCAATCGTTGCACTATGGATATGCCGTTTTTGAAGGCATAAGAGCATATAATAGCCCCAGGGCTCCCAGATTTTTAAGGCGCGTGAACACTACGAACGGCTGGAATACTCGTGCAATACCGTAGGAATGCCGCTGCCATACTCGGTGGAGGAACTGATTCAGATCAGCTACCAACTGCTGGAGAAAAACGGCCTGACGGACGCTTACATTCGGCCGCTGGTGTATGCCGCTACGCCCAATATGAGTCTGAAATGCGCGAGCAGCAGCAATCTGCTGATGGCCGTGTGGGAGTGGGGCAAATACCTCGGCGACCAAAGTCTGCGCCTTACCATTTCGCCCTACGAGCGGCCCAACCCCAAAGCAGTGCCCATCGAGGCTAAAATATCCGGGCACTACGTTAACTCCATCATTGCCAGCACCGAAGCGAAAGGTCGGGGCTACGACGAAGCCTTGTTGCTGGACATGAACGGCTACGTAGCTGAGGGGCCGGGGGCCAATTTCTTCTTTGAGAAAAACGGGGAATTATTTACCGCGCCGGCCGGCAGCATTCTGCGCGGCATTACCCGCAATACTATCATTGATTTGGCCAGAGAAGCAGGCATTACGGTGCACGAAAAGTTCTTCACGCCCGCCGCGTTGCAGGGCGCCACTGGAGCCTTCATGACCGGCACCGCCGCCGAAGTAATTGGTGTGTCTTCCGTGGACGATGTGGTGTTCGAGACGCCTTTTCAAGATACCATAGGAGCCCAACTGGCCCGCCGCTACCAGGCGTTGGTAACTGGCGCCTTAGCACCAGCTCTTTCCTCAAAAACGACTCCCGCTTAGCACCGCTTTTCATGGCTCTCAATCCTTACAGCCGCATTTACACCCAAGACGACAGTTTGCCAGCCTCTCAGGCTATGCTGATTGGCTCGGGCCTGTCGGAAGCCGATTTGCGCAAGCCGTTTGTGGGAATTTGCTCCACTGGCTTCGATGGCAACACCTGCAATATGCACCTGAATGGGCTGGCCGATCAGGTGAAGGAAGGCGTGGGCGCTCACGGCATGGTGGGGCTGCGGTTCAATACAATTGGCGTAAGTGACGGGATTACGAACGGCACGCCGGGCATGCGTTATTCGCTGGTTTCGAGGGAGATAATTGCCGATTCTATTGAAGCTATGGCCGCCGCGCACAACTACGATGCGCTGGCCTGCGTGGTGGGATGCGACAAAAACATGCCCGGTTCGCTTATAGCGATGGCGCGCCTGAATCGGCCTTCGCTTATGGTGTATGGCGGCACCATTAAGGGGGCAATTTCAAGGGGCAGCAGCTCAACATTGTCTCGTGTTTTGAGGCCTATGGGAAGAAGCTACAAAATGCCATTTCCGACGAAGATTACCGTGGCATAATCAACCACGCCTGCCCGGGTCCTGGCGCGTGCGGGGGCATGTACACGGCCAACACGATGGCCTCGGCGGCGGAAGTGTTGGGTATGTCGGTACCGTATTCTTCTTCGGCACCGGCGGTGAGTTCTGCGAAGCGCGAGGAATGTCTGCACACCGGTGAGTACTTGCTGCGCCTGCTGGAAAAAGACATTAAGCCGCGGGATATTCTGGTGCGCGAAGCCTTCGAAAACGCCATGGTGCTGATCACCGCGCTGGGGGCTCTACCAACGCCGTTATTCACCTCATTGCCATTGCCGACGCGGCAGGCGTGAAGCTGACGTTGCGTGACTTTCAGCACGTCAGCAATCGGGTGCCCATGCTGGCTGATCTCAAGCCCAGCGGCAAGTATTTGATGGAAGATCTCTCGGCGCTGGGTGGCGTGCCCGCCGTGATGAAAACGCTGCTCAACGAGAAGCTGCTTACCGGCGACCTGCTGACTGTAACTGGTAAAACTGTGGAAGAAAACCTCACCAGCGTGGCTGCCTTGGATGAAGAGCAGGATTTGCTGCGGCCGTTTTCCAATCCTATTAAAGCGGATGGTCACATCCAGATACTGTACGGTAACCTCGCGCCGGAAGGAGCTGTGGCTAAAATCACGGGCAAGGAAGGGACCAAGTTCGTGGGTCCAGCCAGCGTGTTTGATTCGGAAGAAGAGCTGAATGAAGGATTGACCCAGGGCAAAGTCGAGGCCGGTCAGGTGGTGATTATCCGCTACGTAGGTCCGAAAGGTGGACCGGGTATGCCTGAGATGCTCAAGCCAACATCGGCCATCATCGGAGCGGGCTTAGGCGACAAAGTAGCGCTGGTAACAGACGGCCGATTTTCGGGTGGAACTCATGGCTTTGTTATCGGTCATGTGTGCCCCGAGGCCTACGACGGCGGCCCCATCGCGCTGGTCCGCAACGGCGACCAGGTGGTGCTGGATGCCGCGAACAACACGATTAGTGTGCTGGTGGAAGAGGACGAAATGACGGCCCGTCGGGCCCAATGGACTCCGCCAGCCGAAAAAGCCCCCCGGGGCGTGTTGCGCAAATATATCCGCACCGTGGGCTCCGCCAGTGAGGGGTGCATCACCGATTCATAAGCAAGACTATGTTCACGAAGGAAGAACCAGTCCAACTTCTGCAGGAAAAAGCCCCCCAGACCATGTCGGGAGCGGAAATGACGCTGCGTGCGCTGCTGGCTGAAGGTGTAGACACTGTTTTTGGCTATCCGGGCGGGGCTATTATCCCCATCTACGATGCGCTTTTTGACTTCAAAGAGGAGCTAAATCATGTGCTGGTGCGCCACGAGCAGGGCGGTATTCACGCAGCCCAGGGCTATGCGCGCGCCTCCGGCAAAGTAGGGGTGGTGTTTGCCACCAGCGGGCCCGGCGCTACCAATCTGGTCACGGGCCTGGCTGATGCGCTTATCGACAGCACGCCCTTGGTGTGCATTACCGGCCAGGTATTCGCGCATTTGCTGGGTACTGATGCCTTCCAGGAAACCGATATTATTAACATTACGACTCCGGTTACCAAGTGGAATTATCAGGTAACGGAGGCGAGTCAGCTACCGGAGGCGTTGGCCAAAGCGTTCTACATTGCCCGTAGTGGCCGTCCCGGCCCGGTGTTGATTGACATCACCAAAAATGCTCAGCAGCAGAAGTTTGGCTTCTCGGAGTACACGCCCTGTACGCACATCCGCAGCTACCGGCCCGCGCCTATTGTACGCCCCGAATATGTGACTAGGGCTGCTGCGCTAATCAACCAAGCCAAGCGGCCCTTCGTGCTCTGGGGTCAGGGGGTAATATTGGGAGCAGCCGAGCAGGAATTCTGCGCTTTTATTGAAAAAAGCGGCATCCCGGCCGCCTGGACTATCCTGGGCGCTGGCGCTCTGCCTACTGATCATCCGCTAAACGTGGGAATGCTGGGTATGCACGGTAATTACGGCCCCAACATGCTGACCAACGAGTGCGACGTACTCATTGCCATCGGTATGCGCTTCGACGACCGGGTAACCGGCCGCCTCGACAAATATGCCAAGCAGGCCCAGGTAGTTCACCTCGACATCGACCCCACGGAGATTGACAAAAACGTGACTACCACCGTGCCGGTGTGGGGCGATTGTAAAGAAACCCTACCGCTGCTTACAGAGCTGATTGAAACGAAAAGCCACCCGGAATGGCGGCAGCGCTTTGAGCAGTTCCAGACCGAAGAAGTAGCCGCCGTTATTCAGGACGAGCTTTTTCCGACGTCGGATGAGTTGACCATGGGCGAAGTTATCCAGCAGCTAAATGAACTAACTCAGGGCGACGCCATTGTGGTGACGGATGTGGGCCAGCACCAGATGATTGCCTGCCGCTACGCCCGGTTCAACCATTCGCGCAGCAACATTACCAGCGGCGGGCTGGGCACGATGGGGTTTGCCTTACCCGCAGCCATCGGAGCCAAATTTGGTCGCCCCGACCGTCCGGTGGTCGCCATTATTGGCGATGGTGGTATCCAAATGACGATTCAGGAGCTGGGCACCATTATGCAGACCGGCGTGGACGTCAAAATCATCATCCTCAACAACCAGTTTTTAGGCATGGTGCGGCAGTGGCAGGAGCTGTTCAACGACCGGCGCTACTCCTTTGTGAACATCGCCAGCCCCGACTATGTGACCGTGGCCAGTGGCTACAGCATCAGCGGCAAACGCGTTTCGGAGCGCGCAGAGTTGAAAAGCAGCCTCCAGGAAATGCTGCAGCATTCTGGCTCATTTCTGCTAGAAGTAATGGTGACAAAGGAGAACAACATTTTCCCCATGGTGCCGCAAGGCTGTAGCGTCAGCGAAATCCGACTGCGGTAAGCCTAGCGCTGCAATCGTTAAAAGAACGTGTCATGCAGAGCACAGCGAAGCATCTCGCGTGCTGATGCTGGATTACTACTCCCACTAAACACGCGAGATGCTTCGGCTCTGCCTCTGCATGACGTTCGATAATTGAGTAAAAACAAAAGCTATGAGTGAGCAACCCATCGACCGGCAGGAATACAACATCACGGCTTACACCGAGAATCAGATCGGCTTGCTCAACCGCATTGCCATCATCTTCTCGCGCCGCAAAATCAACATTGAAAGCCTGAACACCTCGCCCTCCGAAATCGATGGGATTCACCGTTTCAACATCGTAATTCACGAAACAGAAGACGTGGTGCGCAAGATTGCCAAGCAGATTGAGAAGCAGGTGGAAGTGCTCAAAGTGTATTTCAACACCAACCAGGAAGTGATTTGGCAGGAGATGGCCCTATACAAAGTACCCACTGATATTATTGCTGAAAAAGCCTCCGTGGAGCGCCTATTGCGCGAATACGGTGCCCGCGCCGTTGTGATTCGCCGGGACTATACAGTATTCGAAACCACCGGCCACCGCGAGGAAACCGACAACCTGATTAAAGTGCTGCAGCCTTACGGCCTGATTGAGTTTGTGCGCAGCGCCCGCATCGCCATCATCAAGCACAGCGACGGCTTCAACCGCAAGTTGCGCGAATTCGAGCGCACCGAGCCGGGCTCAGAAGTCATTGAGAACGAGTTTCTCAACGACCGTGACAAGGTCTTTACGATGTAAAAGGGCAGTCATGCAGAGCGGAGCGAAGCATCTCGCTCGCGGTCGTGGAATTACTGACCTGACATCAGCCCGCGAGATGCTTCTGCTCCGCCTCTGCATGACGTTCAAAAAAGCCCCCCAGCCCATAGCAAAACAACTTTAATCATAAAACTCTAACTCCAACAACATGGCAACCATCAATTTTGGCGGCGTAGACGAGACCGTAATTACCCGCGACGAATATCCGCTGTTCAAGGCGCAAGCCTACTTGAAGGACGAAGTAATTGCCGTGATTGGATACGGGGTGCAGGGCCCGGGCCAGGCGCTAAACCTGCGCGACAATGGCTTCAACGTCATCATCGGGCAGCGCCAAGACTCGCCTTCCTGGGAGAAAGCCCTGCAAGATGGGTGGGTAGAAGGCGAAACGCTATTCTCTATTGAGGAAGCGGCGGAGCGCGGCACCATCATCGCCAACCTGCTGTCGGATGCTGGCCAGATTGCGCTGTGGCCTACGCTGAAAGCCCGACTGACACCCGGCAAAACGCTGTACTTTTCCCACGGCTTCGGCATCACTTTCAACGACCAAACCAACATCATTCCGCCCGCCGACGTGGACGTGATTCTGGTAGCGCCTAAGGGTAGCGGCACTAGTCTGCGGCGGCTGTATTTGCAGGGTGGGGGGCTAAATTCGTCGTTTGCCGTGTACCAAGACGCCAGTGGTGATGCTTATGAAAAAGCTATTGCATTGGGCATAGGTGTGGGCTCCGGCTACCTGTTTGAAACCGATTTTAAGAAGGAAGTTTATTCGGATCTGACCGGGGAGCGCGGCGTGTTAATGGGTGCTCTGGCCGGCATCATCGAGGCTCAGTATCAAGTGTTGCGGCAGCGCGGCCACTCGCCCTCGGAGGCCTTCAATGAAACCGTGGAAGAACTAACGCAGAGCCTTGTACCGCTGGTGGGCGAAAACGGCATGGACTGGATGTTCAGCAACTGCTCCGTAACGGCCCAGCGCGGTGCCCTCGACTGGAAAGGCCGCTTCCGCGAAGCCACCTTGCCCGTGCTCAATGAACTCTACAACAGCGTGGCCTCCGGCAAAGAAGCCGAGCGCACTATTGAGCGCGGCTCGACGCCTAATTACCGCCAGGAACTGGAAGTGGAATTGAAGGAAGTTCGCGACTCGGAGCTGTGGCAGACCGGCGCTACTGTGCGCCAGCTTCGCTCCCTGAAAAAGACCCAAGAAGCTGATGCATAGCGAAACTATAGCCACTTCTGCCCCGGCGGTGCTGCTGAAAAATGTAGAGCAAGCTGCCCGCAACCTTCAAGGAGTGATTTATGAAACCCTCCTGCAGCAGAATCTAGGCTTGTCGGCTGTTTACGGGGCCACTATTTACCTCAAGCGGGAAGACTTGCAGGTGGTGCGCTCCTACAAGATTCGGGGCGCTTACAACAAGATTTGCACGCTAACCCGGGAGCAGGGCGCGCACGATGTAGTGTGCGCCAGTGCCGGCAACCACGCCCAGGGTGTGGCCTACGCGTGTCAGTTGCTGGGGCTGAAGGGCTATATTTTCATGCCGGCTAACACACCGGCCCAGAAGGTGAGCAAGGTGCGCCTATTCGGCAAAGATCAAGTAGAAGTCATCCTGACCGGCAATACCTTCGACGACACGTTTACGGCCGCCAAACGTTTCTGCGACGAGCGCGGTAGCACATTCGTTCACCCCTTCGACGACATGGCTATTGTGGAGGGCCAGGCCACCGTAGGCCTGGAAATTCTGCAAGCGTCGCCCGTACCCATTGATTATCTTTTTATGCCCATCGGCGGGGGCGGGCTGGCCTCGGGTGTGGGGGGCGTTTTTCGGCAGTTGAGCCCACATACCATGCTCATTGGGGTGCAGCCACAAGGTGCGCCCTCTATGCAGCAAGCTATTCAGGCCGGGCAACGTCAGGCGTTAGAGAATATCGAGAGCTTCGTAGATGGAGCCGCCGTGAAGTGCCCCGGCGCCCTCACGTTTGAGTTGTGCCGTGAGCTGCTCGATGATGTGGTGCTGGTGCCGGAAGGACAGGTGTGCGAAGATTTGCTTAAAATGTACAACGAAGAAGGCATCGTGCTGGAGCCCGCCGGTACGCTGAGCATTTCCGCCCTGCGCCAGTACGCCGCTAAAATTAAAGGTAAAACAGTGGTGTGCGTGCTCAGTGGCAGCAACAACGATATCACCCGGATGGAGGACATTAAGGAGCGCGCCATGCGTCACCAGGGCCTGAAGCACTACTTTATGGTCACCTTTAATCAGCGCCCCGGTGCGCTCCGCCGCTTCGTGAACCACGTCCTTCACCCCGACGACGACATCATCCACTTCCAGTACATCAAGAAAAACAACAAGGAAAAAGGCCCCGTTTTCGTGGGAATCGAAGTGAAAAAGCCCCACGATATTGAAGGCATTCAGTTTCGGATGGAGACTGAAGGCTTCGCTTATGAGTACCTCAACGGCAAGCAGGATTTCTTAAGCTTGCTGGTGTAAGCTTATATTGAACTAACAGTCTAAGTTTCAGAAAGAACGTCATGCAGAGCAACAGCGAAGCATCTCGCTCGCTCCGTTAGATTAGTAACCTGACATCAGCCCGCGAGATGCTTCGCTGTTGCTCTGCATGACGTTCTTTAGGGGGCATTTTTAGTATATATCCAGCAAAAAAATATAGCCGGTTTAAGCGTTGGCCATTGTATCTGGTATTAATATTAAAAATTGATAATCAATGTGTTATAAGTTGAAAAGTCGCAATTAGAAATAGTAGGCTTCTCGAAAATTCGTTTCTCCTCTCACGTTTTGCCGGTGTACTTGCAATAGCTATCCGCTAAAAGTACCCCGACCTATGGCAGCTGAGAAAATACAAATCTTCGATACCACGCTCCGCGACGGTGAGCAAGTGCCGGGCTGCAAGCTCAACCGCGACGAGAAACTCATTATTGCCGAGCAGCTCGAACGGCTCGGCGTAGACGTTATCGAGGCCGGTTTTCCCGTCTCTAGTCCTGGCGATTTTGAGGCGGTGCAGGCCATTGCAGCCCAAACCCGCGAGGCAACAGTCTGCGGCCTTTCCCGCGCCGTGGAAAACGATATCCGGGTGGCGGCTGAAGCGCTGAAGCCGGCGCGCTATCCGCGCATTCATACCGGCATCGGGACTTCCGAATCGCACATTTTGCACAAGCTTTGCAGCACCCAGGATAAAGTGCTGGAGCGTGCTGTAGCTGCCGTGAAGTTGGCCAAATCCTTTGTAGAAGACGTGGAGTTTTACGCCGAAGATGCTGGCCGCACGGCGAATGATTATTTGGCTCGCGTGTGTGAGGCGGCTATTAAGGCCGGTGCCACCGTCCTCAACATTCCTGATACCACGGGCTACTGTTTGCCCGACGAGTATGGCGCTAAGATCAAATATCTGCGTGAGAATGTGCGGGGCATCGATAAGGTCTGTTTGTCAACGCATTGCCATAACGATTTGGGGCTGGCTACGGCCAATTCCATTGCAGGCGTGCTAAATGGCGCCCGCCAGATTGAGTGCACCATCAACGGGGTAGGAGAGCGGGCCGGCAATACAGCGCTGGAAGAAGTCGTCATGATTTTGCGCCAGCATCCTTACCTGCAACTGGATACCAATATTACCTCCCAGCGTTTGGCTGATACCTCAGCCTTGGTGTCGGCGATGATGGGGATGCCGGTGCAGCCCAATAAGGCCATTGTGGGCTCCAATGCCTTCTCTCATTCCAGTGGCATTCACCAGGATGGGGTGATTAAGAATCGGGAAACCTACGAAATCATTGATCCGCGCACGGTGGGCGTGGCCGATTCTTCTATTGTGCTCACAGCCCGATCGGGTCGGGCGGCGCTGGCATACAGGCTTCAAAAATTAGGATATGAATTTGATCGGCCGGCTCTCAACAAGGCCTATGCTTGCTTTATGCAGATGGCTGATCGTCAGAAGGAAGTAGTAGATAATGATCTGCACTTATTAGTGGAACAGGAAAATTTGGTAGCAGCCAATTAACATGGGTAAAACGTTAGTTGATAAAATCTGGGATGCGCATGTGGTAAAGGCCGTGGGCGATTTGGAGGTGTTTTACATCGACCGCCATCTGATTCATGAAGTGACCAGTCCGCAGGCCTTCGACGAACTCGCGGCCCGTGGCTTGACTCTGCACAACCCCGCCCAGATAGTGGCCACCGCAGACCATAACGTGCCCACGCGCAACCAGCATTTACCTATACAGGACCCGCTTTCGCGCTCCCAGGTTGATAAATTGACTGAAAATTGTGCCAAGCATGGCGTTGAGTTATTTGGTTTAGGCCATGAATACCAAGGCATTGTGCATGTCATTGGGCCTGAGTTGGGTATTACCCAGCCCGGTATGACCATTGTTTGCGGCGATAGCCACACTTCTACTCATGGCGCTTTTGGCGCCATTGCTTTTGGTATAGGTACCAGCCAGGTGACGCAGGTAATGGCTTCGCAGTGCTTGCTGATCAGTCGGCCTAAGCGCATGCGCATTACTGTGGACGGCGAGTTGCGGCCAGGCGTCACGGCCAAAGACTTGATTTTGCATGTGATAGCCCAGCTTGGTACGGGTGGGGCCACGGGCTACTTCGTGGAATACGCGGGCAGCGCCATCCAGGCTCTGAGCATGGAAGGCCGCATGACGGTGTGCAATATGAGCATCGAAATGGGCGCCCGCGGTGGCCTCATTGCCCCCGACACTACCACGTTTGCCTATCTGAAAGGCCGCCCATTTGCCCCCAAGGCGAGCGGTGGGAGCAGGCTGTGGCGTATTGGCAAACGCTGTACTCCGACGCTGATGCCGCCTTCGATGCCGAACTACAATTCGACGCGAGGGGCATTTTGCCCATGATTACCTACGGCACAAACCCTGGTATGGGAATGGCGCTTAATGGCAACATTCCGTTGCAGGTGCTAGAAGGTGAGGCGGTTAGCTTTGATAAGTCCTTGCAGTACATGGGTTTTGCGCCCGGCGAATCATTGCTGGGCAAGCAGATCGACTACGTGTTCATTGGGAGCTGCACCAATTCGCGCATTGAGGACCTCCGCGCTGTCGCGGCCTATGTGAAGGGGAAGCACAAGGCGGCGCACGTGGAGGCCATCATTGTGCCCGGCTCCAAGCTGGTGGAAAAGCAGGCCATTGCCGAAGGCTTAGATCAGGTGTTGACTGCGGCCGGCTTTGAGCTGCGCGAACCCGGTTGCAGCGCCTGCCTAGCCATGAATGACGACAAGATTCCGGCCGGCGCTTACTGCGTCTCTACTTCAAACCGCAATTTCGAGGGGCGCCAGGGACCCGGTGCGCGCACCCTGCTGGCCAGTCCGCTGGTAGCGGCTATAACGGCCGTGGAAGGTCATATCGTGGACATTACCGAATACTTAAACTAGTCCGCGCCCATGGAAAAGTTTCAAACGCTCCGCTCAAAGGCCGTGCCGCTGCCCATCGAGAATATCGATACGGACCAGATCATTCCCGCTCGCTTTCTGAAGGCGACGACCCGCGAAGGTTTCGGTGCCAACCTGTTCAGCGACTGGCGCTATACATCCGATGGTCAGCCCAAACCGGGCTTCGTGCTGAACGATGCTCGCTATGGGGGGCAAATTCTGCTGGGGGGCAAAAACTTCGGTTGCGGCTCCAGCCGCGAGCATGCTGCCTGGGCCCTGTATGATGCTGGTTTCAAAGTGGTCATCTCCAGCTACTTCGCTGATATTTTCAAAGGTAACGCCCTGAACACCGGGCTGTTGCCGCTGCAAGTATCGGATGAAGTTCTGCAAAGACTTTTCAAGCAAGTGGAGCTTGATCCGCAGACGCAACTGATTGTGGACCTGCCGACCCAAACGCTCACAGTACCGCTGTGGGAGGAAAGCTTTGGCTTTGAATTGGACCCTTACAAAAAGGAATGCCTGATCAATGGGTACGACGACATTGATTTTCTCATCAACCAAAAAGCGGCCATTGCCGCTTACGAACAGCAGCGACCATGGGCATACTAAGAAAGCGAATTGTGGTATTGGCCGGCGACGGTATCGGTCCGGAAGTGTGCCAGGAGGGAGTGCGGGTGCTGAAAGCCATAGCCGAGCGCTTCGGCCACGAGTTCATCTTCGACCACCAACTCATGGGCGCCTGCGCCATTGATGCCACCGGCGACCCGCTGCCGGAAAAAACGCTGGCCGCTTGTTGGCAGGCCGATGCGGTGCTGCTCGGGGCCATCGGCGACCCGAAGTATGACAACAACCCCGCCGCCAAAGTACGTCCCGAGCAAGGGCTGCTGAAGCTGCGCAAGTCGCTGGGGCTCTACGCTAACATTCGCCCTGTTACGGCCTATGACCGATTAATTGAGCATTCTCCCCTCAAAAAAGACCGGATACAAGGTGCCGACATGCTCATCTTCCGGGAGCTGACGGGGGCATTTATTTCGGTGAAAAGGGTCGTGCGGAAGATGGTAGTGCTTTCGATCATTGCACTTATAATCGGGGGGAAATTGCTCGTATTGCGCACCGCGCTTTTCAGGCCGCCGAAAACCGTCGGCAGAAGCTGACTTTGGTAGATAAAGCTAACGTGCTGGAAACGTCGCGCTTATGGCGCGAAGTGGTGCAGGAAATTGCCCCCCAGTATCCCAGCGTAATGGTCGATTACCTGTTTGTGGACAACGCGGCCATGCAGCTTATCCTCAATCCGCGGCAGTTTGATGTAATGCTGACCGAGAATATGTTCGGCGATATTCTCTCCGACGAAGCCTCTGTAATTGCCGGCTCTTTGGGCCTGTTGCCTTCCGCTTCCGTCGGCGACCAGGTAGCGTTGTTTGAGCCTATTCACGGGTCATTTCCGCAGGCTAAAGGCAAAGGCATTGCCAACCCGATAGCTACTATCCTATCGGCAGCAATGATGCTGGAACACTTTGGTTTACAAGCCGAAGCCGACTGCGTGAAGGATGCTGTAGATAATGCCCTGGAAAGAGGCGTGCTCACGCCCGAACTGACTTCCGGCGTGCCGTACACCACTGAGCAAGTAGGCAGCTTCATTGCCTACGGCGTGCTGGATCTACAGGATTGTCAGCTGCATAGAAGCAATATTGAACTCGGCTTGAGCACAATTATTTAGATCATAAACTGAAAGGAATAGAAATCACAAGAACGTCATGCAGAGCGGTAGCGAAGCATCTCGCGGGCTGACGCCGGATTAGTACTCCTACTAAACACGCGAGATGCTTCGCTACCGCTCTGCATGACGTTCTTTTTAGATTTAGGTAGCCACTGTACTCAGCCAGAAGTCAAAAAAGCCCCCAGCATACTACTGACGGTATGCTGGGGGGCTTTTTCTGTATTGAAACACAGTAGTTCAGGCAAACATCGCCACCGCATTCTTACTGGGTAGCGCAGTTTTGCCAGTTAAGAAAATGTCTACTTGCCGTGCTGCTTCCCGGCCTTCCGAAATAGCCCAGACTACAAGGGATTGCCCGCGGCGCATGTCGCCGGCCACGAATACATTCGGTAGGCTGGTGCGATAAGTATCGTTGGGTGCGTGCACGTTGCCTCGGCCATCAAGCTCTACGCCAAGCTGTTCGAGCAGGCCTTGATACTGCGGTGAGGCAAATCCGAGGGCTAATAGCACCATGTCGCAAGGTATTTCGCGTTCGGAGCCTTCTATTTCGGTAAAGGCGATGCGGCGGCCGAGTACATCGGTTTCCCAGGTTACGTCGGTAACCAGTACAGCTCGTAATTGGCCTTGCTCATCGCCCAGGAAAGCTTTCGTATGAATACCCCAGTAACGATGGCAGCCTTCCTCGTGGGAGGTGCTGGTGCGGAAAACAGTGGGGTAGCTGGGCCAGGGCGCGTGTGCGGGCCGGTCGGTAGAGGGCTCGTGCATAAGGGCAAATTGGGTAACAGAACTGGCTTGCTGGCGGTTAGCGGTGCCCACGCAGTCCGAGCCTGTGTCGCCACTTCCAATCACAATTAACCGACGGTCGGTGGCCAGAATCGGCTCATTTGTGATGGGCAACTCACTTACCCGGCGGTTGTGCTGGGTCAGGTAGTCCATGGCAAAGTGAATTCCGGACAGTTCGCGGCCCGGAATGGGCAGATCGCGGGCCATAAGGGCGCCACCGGCAAGCACCACCGCGTCGAAGGTGCGGGTTAGCTCGGCGGCGGGCAGATCTTTGCCAATCTCTGTGTTGCAGCGGAACTCAATTCCATCTTCCTCAAGCAGTTGGATACGACGGTCAATTACCCATTTATCCAGCTTGAAATCAGGGATTCCGTAGCGTAAAAGCCCCCCAGGCCGGTCATCGCGCTCGAATACAGTCACGGAGTGGCCAGCCTTCGCTAGTTGAGCCGCCGCCGCTAAACCAGCCGGCCCGGAGCCGACCACCGCCACCGTTTTTCCCGACTTAAGCAGGGGCGCAGATGGCGCCACATAGCCTTTGGAGAAAGCAATTTCGATGATGTGCTTCTCAATTTCCTCGATGGCAACCGGCTCACGGTTAATGCTCAGCACGCACGCGGATTCGCACGGCGCGGGGCAGATACGCCCTGTGAATTCCGGGAAGTTGTTCGTAGAAGATAGGATCTGGTAGGCTTGCAGCCAGTCCTGCTGGTGCACGGCGTCGTTGAATTCGGGAATGATATTACCCAGCGGACAACCAGAATGACAAAACGGAATGCCGCAGTCCATGCACCGCGCCGCCTGCCGATTGAGCTGCTCATCGGTGTAAGTGCTAACAAATTCCTGGTTATGCGCTACCCGCTCCTGAGGCGCTGCCTTGGGGGGCAATTCCCGCTCAAATTCCTTAAATCCTGTGATGTGCGCCATAGCAGTTTTAATGTAGAGACGCGATACTTCGCGTCTTGGCGTTGAACAATTCGCTTTGAGCAGTTAATTAATTTCGTCTGTCATGCAGAGCGGTAGCGAAGCATCTCGCGTGTTTAGTAGGAGTACTAATCCGGCGTCAGCCCGCGAGATGCTTCGACTCCGTCTCTGCATGACAGTTACTTTGGCAACATCAGCAACGAGGAGACGCAAAATTTTGCGTCTCTACACCGTGGCGTACTGCGCGCGTTGCAGCACCTTTTTGTATTCGGAGGGGAAGACCTTGACGAACTTGCCCGCTTCTTCAACCCAGCTATCGAGCAGGTAGGCTGCTAACTGACTTTGAGTGAGTTGTACATGTTTGCGCAGCAGCGCCCGTATCTGATCCTCGTCGTCGGAATCCAGCGGGTCCAGCTCCACCATTTCAGTGTTGCAATTGTCGGGGAAGCTGCCGTCGGGGTCGTAGATCCAGGCGATGCCACCGCTCATGCCGGCGGCAAAGTTGCGGCCGGTTTTGCCCAGAATAAGTGCCCTCCCGCCCGTCATGTATTCGCAGCCGTGGTCGCCCACGCCTTCTACTACAGCCGTGGCGCCCGAATTGCGCACTGCAAAACGCTCCCCGGCCTGACCGCGCACAAACAGCTCGCCGGAAGTTGCGCCGTAGAGGGCCACGTTACCAATAATGATGTTTTGCTCGGGTACAAACTGGCTATTCAGCGACGGAAAAATGGCCAGTTGCGCGCCCGAAAGCCCTTTGCCGACGTAGTCGTTGGCTTCACCCTCAAGAGTAAGCGACACGCCCTTGACACTAAACGCCCCGAAGCTTTGCCCAGCGGAGCCGCTGAATCGGAAGTTTATGGTATTGTCGGGCAGGCCGGCGGCGTGGTAGCGCTTGGTTATTTCGTTGGACAGCAGCGTGCCAATAGTGCGGTCGATGTTGCGAACAGTGAAGGAAGCAAAGACGGGAATGCGCCCATCCAAAGCGGGTTTGGCATGCCGGAGCAACTCCCAGTCAAGAATGTTATCCAGGCCGTGGTCCTGCGTTTCGCTGTTGTATAAAGTGCCCCCCGAAGGATTGGGCGCAGGGTGCAGCAGGCCGCTTAAGTCCAGCGTGCGGGCTTTCCAGTGGCTGATGCCTTCGCGCACCTTCAGAAATTGGGTTCGGCCTACCATCTCGTTTATAGTCCGGAAGCCCAACTCCGCCATGATTTCGCGCAGCTCTTCGGCCAGGAAACGAAACAGATTCACGATATGCTCTGGCTGGCCCGTGAACAGCTTGCGCAGCTCCGGGTCTTGGGTCGCTACGCCGACGGGGCAGGTGTTCAGGTGGCATTTGCGCATCATCACGCAGCCGCCCGCAATGAGGGCAGCCGTCGCCACGCCCCATTCTTCGGCGCCTAGTAAAGCCGCAATAGCCAAGTCGCGGCCCGTTTTAAGCTGACCATCAGCTTGCAGCACCACGCGGCTACGGAGCTGATTACGGAGCAAGGTTTGGTGGGCTTCGGCTAGGCCTAGCTCCCAGGGCAGCCCGGCGTGCTTAATAGAGCTCATGGGCGAAGCGCCCGTGCCGCCATCATAACCAGCAATGAGAATGACATCGGCGTGGGCTTTGGCAACGCCGGCTGCAATGGTGCCGACGCCTGCCTTCGACACCAGCTTCACATTGATGCGGGCCGCCCGGTTGGCGTTTTTCAAGTCGAAGATCAACTGAGCTAAATCCTCAATAGAATAAATGTCGTGGTGGGGTGGGGGCGAGATCAGACCTACCCCGGGTGTGGCGTGGCGCACTTTTGCAATCCATTCATCTACCTTATGGCCAGGAAGTTGGCCGCCTTCGCCCGGTTTTGCCCCTTGAGCCATTTTGATTTGCAGCTCGTCGGCATTGGTGAGGTAGTGAGCCGTGACGCCAAAGCGGGCCGAAGCAATCTGCTTGATGCTGGAGCGCATGGAGTCGCCGTTGGGCAAAGGCTCGTAGCGCATGGCATCTTCGCCGCCCTCGCCGGTGTTGCTCTTGCCGCCAATGCGATTCATGGCAATAGCCAAGGTGCTGTGCGCCTCGTGCGAAATTGAGCCAAACGACATGGCCCCGGTCGCGAAGCGCCGCATGATGCTTTCGGCGGGCTCTACTTCCCCAAGGGCAATAGGCTCGCGGTGGTAAGCAAAATCCAGCAGGCCCCGAATGGTGAACGCACGGGCAGATGACTCATTCAGTAAGCGGGCGTAGCGCTGATACGTCTGGTAGTTGTTGGTGCGCGTAGCGTGCTGGAGCAGGTGTACGGTTTCGGGGTTAAACATATGCGCTTCGCCCCGGCGGCGCCACTGGTACACGCCCCATCGGGCAGAAGCTGCTGCTCCTCCAGCGTGGTGCTGGTGAAGCCCTGAAAGTGCTTATAGAGCGTTTCACGGGCTATTTCATCGAAGCCCAGCCCGCCAATACGCGTGACGGCCCCCGTGAAACAGTAGTCCACCACTTCCTGATTGAGGCCTAGAATCTCAAATACCTGCGCGCCGTGGTACGACTGCAAGGTGGAGATGCCCATTTTGGAGAAGATCTTGAGCAAGCCGTCACAAACCGCCTTCACATAGTTTTTAGCTAGCTGCGGATGATGCTCGGGCGAGTCAAATTGCCCCCCAGCGTGCATCGTCCGTATGGTTGATAAGGCCAAATAAGGGTTGATGGCCGTGGCGCCGAAAGCCAACAGGCAGGCAAAATGATGCACTTCCCACACGTCGCCAGCCTCAACTACCAGGCCCACCGAACCCCGGTAGCCCTTGCGGATAAGGTGGTGGTGCACCGCCGAAACCGCCAGCAGCGAAGGGATGGGGGCATGCTCCGAGTCAAGGGCGCGGTCGGAGAGGATCAGGACCTCAAAGCCGTCGCTCACCGCATCTTCGGCGTAGCGACACAGCCGATCTACGCCATTTTGTAAGGAGCCCGGCTTGCCATCGGCCTTGAAATAACTCATCAGGGTTTTGGCGTGAAACAGCCCCGTATCGATGCTGCGCAGCTTTTCCAGCTCGTGGTTGGTCAGGATGGGCTGGTGCAGGGCCACGCAGTGACAGTGCATTTTGTCCTCATCGAGGATGTTGCCGTTGTTGCCGATGAAGGTAGCCAGACTCATCACCAACCGCTCTCGAATCGGGTCGATAGGCGGGTTGGTGACCTGGGCAAAAAACTGCTTGAAGTAGCTGGATAGGTGCTGGGGCTGGTCGGAGAGCACCGCCAGCGGCACATCCACACCCATCGAGCCGATGGGCTCTTTGCCTTCCACGGCCATGGGCGTGATAATGCTGTCAATATCCTCGCGGGTGTAGCCAAACACCTGGTGGTATTTGAACACCGACTCGGCCGATAAATCGGTGAACATCTGGCGCGGCTCGGGTAGCTCTTCCAACCGAATCTGGTACTCGTTTAGCCATTGGTCGTAAGGCTGCTGACTCGCGGCCTGGGCTTTCAGCTCCTCATCCGTAATAATTTGCCCCCCAACGGTATCTACGAGCAGCATTTTGCCGGGCTGCAAGCGACCTTTCTGCACAATGGTGGCATCGGGGATAGGTAGCACGCCGGCCTCGGAAGCCACGAGTACCCGCCCATCATTCGTTACTACGTAGCGCAGGGGGCGCAAACCATTGCGGTCCAGCATGGCCCCGATCATCTTGCCATCGGTAAAGAGCAAGGCGGCCGGACCGTCCCAGGGGCCCATAAAGGTGGCGTGGAACTCGTAAAACGCCTTTTTCAGCGGGTCCATCTGCGTATTGCCGTCCCAGGCCTCGGGCACGAGCATCATCATCACGTGGGGCAAGGAGCGGCCGGAGTGAAGCAGAATCTCAGCAATGTTGTCGAGGCAGGCCGAATCCGACTGATTGTTGTCGATTACGGGTAGCAGCATGTCCATTTCCTCGTCCGAGAAATAGGGCGAGACGTAGGAGCGGAGACCGGCATAAAACCAGTTCAGATTGCCCCGCAGCGTGTTTATCTCGCCATTATGAGCCAGCAAGCGAAACGGCTGCGCCAGCTTCCACGAAGGAAAGGTATTCGTGGAAAAGCGCGAATGCACCAGTCCAAAACCTGACGTGACCCGCGGATCCGAGAGGTCGGGGAAGTAGTGGCGCACCTGATAGGTAGTCAGCTGGCCTTTATACACAATAACCCGGCAGGAAAGCGAGGCGAAGTAGAAGTCATTTTCCGCCTCCGGTACCGATTCCATAACCGTTTTCGTAATCAGCCGCCGCAGCACAAACAGCTTGCGCTCAAAGTCTTCGCTGTTCGTAATGTCGGTTGGCCGGGCCACAAAAACCTGCTCCATCACGGGCTCCGCTGCCAGGGCCGTTTGCCCGATACCCGCCGCATTCACCGGCACCGGCCGATACCCCAGCAGCTGCATACCCAAGCGCGCAACGGCCGCGTTGATGCTGGCGCGGCAAGCCTCGCGCTGGGGGGCATTTTTTGGCAAAAACACCATGCCCACTCCGTAGCAACCCGGCTCGGGCAGCCTGATATTCAGGGCCGTACACTCTTCCAGAAAAAACCAGTGCGGCACCTGTAGCATCAAGCCGGCCCCGTCGCCCGACTCGGCGTCGCAGCCGCAGGCGCCGCGATGCTCCATGTTCTCGAGCATGGTCAGGGCATCCGCAATCGTTTGGTGCGACTTATGGCCGTTGAGGGAAGTGATAAAACCAGTACCACATGCATCATGCTCGAATTCGGGGCGGTACAGGCCTTGCGGGTCAGTAGATTTCATCACCAGAAGTAGGGCGTTAGAGTTCTGTCGTGCTGAGCATGGAGCAGCAGCACAGGGTTATAAGTGAGGCAGTACCAAAAGAGAAATAGGTGCCGACTGAGGAAAAAATTTCTTCAGTCGGCACCTATTCGGTTACCACAATCGGGTGTCGCTTACGCCAGGCGGCAGAGGCCGCAACTCGGTTAAGCCCAGGATGCACCAGCCAGCTTGCAGGCCAAAAGCGCCGCCTTGCAGCACGTAGCTGATCCAGCGGGCCGTGGAGCGGCCACTGTAGGTCTCGCTTTCTGGTTCATATTCGCACAACTGCACGGCGTCGCCCACTTGATAGTTGCGGTCGTTTTCGCGCACGTCAAACGTCTTGGCCCCCGACAATGTAGCTTCGAAGCAGGCGGGCCAGATTTTGAGCTCGTGGGTGCGGGTGTGCGACAGGGAAGTAGGTTGATCGAGGGTTGCTATATGGGTAATCATGCTGATGGTCATTAGAAGTTGATGTGGAGCCGTGCAGACAAGCACAGCCCATCACGCAGACGTGGGGTCGCAGACCTGCTGGCAGGTCGTCATTTTCAACAAATACAAGTGCCCACACCTGTCACCCGACGTATACCCCAGGCCTGAGCCTGGAAGTCAAGGTTTAAAAATGGTTGCCTTTTAAATGGAAGGCTGAAAAAAGAAAAATGATGGTACAGTTACCCAGCACCATAGCAAAAGGCCGAGCCTTTCGGGTAAGCTGGTTCGCCTGCTCCCTGTTGCAGGCGGAATATTGAGCGGGCCGGGTGGGAGGGCGGCAGCAGCTCCAGAGCGTACGTTGGCTGAATATAAGAAATAAATGATTTAAAACTTCAATACTCTTACTTCAGTGCTGTTTAAATAATGAGTGAATTAGAAAACTAAAAGCCAACAACACAGGCAAGTAGCAAAGCGTGCCATCAAATAACAGATACGCAGTCCAAAACAAAAAGAACGGGCCCTGGGGGCAAAACGAGCGCCGCGGCTGAGTTATTCAGCCGCGGCGCTCGTTTTGCCCCCAGGGCGGTTTCTCTTATTGCAACCTTATAAAAGGAGGTGCCGAACGTAGCAGCAACTATTTGGACTTGGAGCGCCTGTACAGTTGAAATCCGCCTTCCAGCACTAGCTGTTGCATTCTGCGCGTCAGAAAGGCCGACTTGCCGGGCGCGGGAAAAGACTGCTTATAAGGAGAGAGGCCCCACTCATACCGAACATTCAGATCCAGGCGGCCCAGCGTAACGCCTGCCCCGGCCTGCACTGCTACCTGCCACCGCTTGGGATTTGCGTCCAAGGCGCTCATCACGGCCTGCAATTCCGGATCCGGGGAAGTAAAATTTCGCGAATTATAGAGATAGTAACCGATGCTAGGGCCCGCAAACAAGCGCAGCGGCCCAGATTGATAGCCCCCCAGCAGTCGGGCATCAAGGCGCCGGATGCGGCTATTGGCATAAGGATAGGCGCCGGTAGCGTTGGATAGTAAAACCGGAGTTTCCAGAGCCGACATATAGCCCAACTCTGGTTGCACATACCAGCCACCTGCCTGGCCAATCTTCCAGCGACCAAACAGCGTGATGCTGTTGCCCGTCTCATCGTTGGATTGATCGGCCAGCGGATCAATCAAAACGGAGTTATACCGAAAAGCATAACGATCTGCCTTGAGGCGTGCGACATTAAACCCTGCGCTAATGCCGGCAGCTTGTAGCTGCTGGGCGTAAGTGGGCGTTGCAAAGCAATACAAGCCTAGCGCTGCAAGGCTGCTGAGTGTAGCTTTTTTCATTTAGTTGAAGGAAGGATAGATCTAAGAAGAGATGATAGCGAAGACAAATCTTAAAAAAAGCCCCCCAGATATGCTGGCTGACCAACTATGCTAGCGGTATTTTATAGAAGAGCTTACCTGACCATTTAATAGTTGCAGACTAATGGCAGAAATCTCACTGCTTAGAGCCCGGCTTATCAGTAAAGTAGCGCCACAAAAAAGCCCATTCGATCATCGAATGGGCTTTTTTATACCAAGTGAAGCAGACTTATTTGCCCAGCTTAGCTTTCAGATTTTCATCCAGCGCTTCCAGAAACTCTTCGGTGTAGAGGTAGTCTCTGCCGTGCTCTACCTTGTTGCCGTGGATGCAAACAGCCAAGTCCTTGGTCATTTTGCCGCTTTCTACCGTTTCGATACAAACGGCCTCCAGAGCTTTGCAGAAGCCGATCAGCTCCTGATTGTTGTCCAGAATTCCGCGGAACTCCAGCCCGCGGGTCCAGGCAAAAATAGAGGCAATCGGATTGGTCGAGGTAGGCTTGCCGGCCTGGTGGTCGCGGTAGTGACGCGTTACGGTGCCGTGGGCGGCTTCGGCCTCCATCACGGTGCCGTCGGGCGTAACCAGGGTAGAAGTCATCAGGCCGAGCGAGCCAAAACCCTGGGCTACGGTGTCGCTTTGTACGTCGCCATCGTAGTTTTTGCAGGCCCACACAAAGTTGCCGTTCCACTTCAGCGCCGAAGCCACCATGTCATCAATCAGGCGATGCTCATAGGTGATGCCAGCGGCCGTGAACTTGGCGTTGTAATCCTGCTCGTAGATCTCCTGGAAAATGTCCTTGAAACGACCATCGTATTTCTTCAGGATGGTGTTTTTGGTTGACAGGTACAGGGGCCAGCCTTTCATCAAAGCCTGGTTGAAGCAGGCGTGCGCAAACCCCCGAATCGACTCATCGGTGTTGTACATAGCCAGCGCCACGCCGTCGCTCTTGAAGTTGAATACTTCAAAAGATTGGGTTTCGCCGCCGTCCTCTGGGGTAAACGTGATAGTGAGCTTGCCTTTTCCTTTGGTCACGAAATCGGTAGCCCGGTACTGGTCGCCGAAAGCATGACGGCCAATGCAGATGGGAGCCGTCCAGTTAGGCACCAGGCGGGGTACGTTGCTCATCACGATAGGCTCGCGGAAAACAGTGCCGTCCAGGATGTTGCGGATAGTGCCGTTCGGCGACTTCCACATCTGCTTCAGGTTAAACTCTTTCACTCGCTCCTCATCCGGCGTGATGGTGGCGCACTTAATGCCTACGCCGTATTGGCGGATAGCATTGGCGGCGTCGATGGTAACCTGGTCGCTGGTTTCATCGCGGTACTCTATTCCCAGATCGTAATACTTGATGTCGAGATCGAGATAAGGCGTGATCAACTTGTCCTTGATGAACTTCCAGATGATGCGCGTCATTTCGTCGCCATCAAGCTCCACTACCGGGTTTGCTACTTTGATTTTTGTCATTTCCTCTGGGAAAGATGGTTGATGTTTTTCCGCTTAATGTGTAGCCCGAAGATACGGGCCCAAGCTTATCTTGTTCACAGGGCTCCGACAAAATCAACTAACGCGGGCAGGATTGCCCCATCGGGTAGTGAATAGCGGGAAAGAGTGCGGATAAACTGGTCACCCGTGAGGATGAGTGTAAAAAAGCCCCCCATACTTGAATAGTGGTGGTGAAAATAATTATTGCTATTATTTGTTGATATATCAACTATATTTGTATCAAATAAAATACCTATGACCATCGATACTCCCACTCAAACTGTCCTTTACACGCTTGAACAAGCGATAAAAACGTATCGCAGGCTTTGCCAGCAGAACATTGATCGAGTAGTAGACAAGCTCACTGTAGATCAGGCCCTGATCTTAATTGTGCTGGATAAGCACCCTGCTCTTAGCCAGCAACAGATTGCCGAGCTGGTCTTCAAAGACAAGGCATCCCTGACCCGCATCATTGAGTTGTTGGTTCAAAAAGGCTTGCTAACAAGGGGGATGCACTCTGCCGACCGCCGGAAATTCGAGCTGCACCTCACGCCTCAAGGCCAGCACACTCTCGCCCAGCTAACCGATACCATTCTGCTCAATCAGCGAACGGCGCTGGCAGGCCTGAGTGAAGAGGAACTCGTTCAGTTTCACTCGACACTGCAGAAAATCATTGCCAACTGCTCCACGCCGGCCCCATGCGCCTAGCCATTATTGTACTGCTTTTTTGCCTGGGCAGCATCAGTACCAGTGTGGGGCAATTGCACCTGCGGCAGCAGTTAGCAACCTATATGCAAGCCCAACACGACGTGAACCGCTTCGCAGGGGTTGTGCTGATCACGCGTCACGATACCATTTTATTGCACCAAGCCTACGGGCTGGCCGATGCGGAGTGGGCCGTTTCTAACACTCTGGACACCAAGTTTGCCCTGGCCTCCATCACCAAGCACATCACTGCTTTGGCTGTTCTGCAGCTAGCCGAGCACGGCCGGCTCCAGCTCACGGATAAGCTGAGTACGTTTCTGCCGGGCTTCCCAAACGGCGACGCCATATCCTTGCACCAGCTGCTGACCCACACGGCCGGCCTAGCCCTGGATTTTGAAGAACTGTACCTGTACCACACGGCCGTCTCAAAAGATTCTGCCCTGGCGTTTATCCAAAAGCAGCCAGCTCAGTTTGATCCTGGCACCCGCATAGGATACAGTAACGTTGGGTACTTTTTACTGGGCCAGATCATTGAGAAAGCTTCGGGGATGTCGTACGGCGAGTATCTGCAAAAAAATATCTTCGACGTGGCTGCTATGACGAACACCGGCCTGCATAGTAATACCGCCCTCGTGCCCAGCTTGGCCCGGTCATACTGCCGGGAGGGCGAGACATTTGTCAAAAACCCTTACATCAATTGGGACCTCAACGTGGGCCACGACGGGCTGTATTCCACGGCCGGTGATCTGGCAAAACTCGACCGGGCATTGCGGGGCACGGCGCTGCTTTCGGAGGCCTCTAAATCGCTCATGGCCACTCAGCACAACAAGCGGTTTCCGGGCAACGGCTTTCTGGATCATTACGGCTACGGCGTGTTTGTCGACCCCTATTACAGCCACGGCCGCCACCTCTTGACCCACAGTGGGGGATATTTCGGAGCCATGACCACTCTGGACCGATACCCTCAGGATGGAATTTTAGTCACGGTGTTATCGAACAATCAAGCTGAATCGCACTGGATAGGCTATGGGCTGGCTGGCATCCTGTTCGGCAAAGCGGTGGAAGTACCGTACGTCCATCGCCCTATCGCCGTCGCTCCGCCCAAGCTGGCCCACTACGCCGGACACTACAAGGAAATTCGCATCCTCTACATCAATGGCCAGCTGTATCTACAGGATCAGGACACGCCATTAGTGGCTGAATCCCCTCGAAAGTTCTTTAACCAGAACATTCCTGACCGTAAGGTCGAATTCCTGACCAACAAAGCGGGGCGCGTGTATGCCCTGACGCTGACCAAAGGAGGCGTAAAAGACCCTCCCCGGAAAAAAAGCGGTTCCGCCGGACGTTAATAATGTCTGCTGTCTAAGCGCCAGCTTTATGTGGTGATAGTCGCAAACCGTCATGTGGTGCACAAACCGCTTAAACGCAAAAAGCCGCTCTGCATAATGCAGAGCGGCTTTTTATTGCCAAAAACGAGTGGTTAAGTAGTCCGTAGGGGAATCGAACCCCTGTTGGTAGAATGAAAATCTACTGTCCTAACCCCTAGACGAACGGACCAGATGATGTGCCTTACTCGTTTTTAGTGGTGCAAAGATAAGGCAAGGATAATTCAGCGCAATACGTAGCGCCAAAAAAAAAGCCCCCCAGCAGCAAATAGGCTGACTTTCAGGAAGAAATTCTTTTTGTAGGGGGCAAATTTTAAGCTTCAAGCCCGTCGGGAACGGCAAAAAACCGTAAGAAGAAAAGCAAAGCAGATGGCTTAGTGGTTGATTTGGCTATATTCCCTTAGCCCTGTACCTTCGCTGCGCGTTTCCACCAGGGCCCCTCGTGGTCTTCTTAATTCCCAAACCCCAAACCTCTCATCATGGCTAAAATTAAAGTCGCCATCAACGGCTTCGGTCGCATTGGTCGTCTCACGTTCAAGTCTCTGCTCGGCCGCGACAACGTGGAAGTTGTAGCAATCAATGACCTGACTGATAATAAGACGCTGGCTCACCTGCTTAAATATGACTCCGTACACGGCCGCTTCGATGGCACGGTGGAGTTTGATGATAACAGCCTGACTGTAAATGGCCAACGTATTCAAGCGCTGGCCGAGCGTGATCCTAAGCTATTGCCTTGGGGCGAGCTGGGCATCGACGTAGTGCTGGAGTCTACGGGCCGCTTCGTGGACGAGGCTGGCGCTGGTCAGCACCTCACTGCCGGCTGCAAAAAAGTTGTGATTTCGGCCCCTGCCACGGGCAACATTCCAACCGTAGTATTGGGCGTAAACGAAGACATCCTGACCGGCGACGAAACCATTCTGTCGAACGCCAGCTGCACTACCAACTGCCTGGCTCCTATGGCGAAGGTGTTGGACGAGGCTTTCGGCATTGAGAAAGGCTATATCACCACCGTACACGCGTATACCTCCGACCAAAACCTGCAGGACGCACCGCACAAGGATCTGCGCCGCGCCCGCGCTGCTGCATTGAGCATCATTCCGACCAGCACCGGCGCCGCTAAGGCCGTAGGTTTGGTGTTGCCCCAGCTAAAAGGCAAGCTTGATGGTATCGCCATGCGCGTGCCCGTGCCGGATGGCTCTACTACCGACCTGACCGTAATTCTGAAGCAGGAAGTAACGAAGGAGCAAATCAATGAGGCCGTACGCAAGGCCGCTGAAGGCCCCATGAAAGGCATCATCGAGTACTCTACCGATCCGTTAGTAAGCATCGACATCGTAGGCAATCCGCATTCTTGCATCTTCGACTCGCAGCTGACGGCCGCCAACGGTACGCTGGTGAAAGTGGTAGGCTGGTATGATAACGAGTTCGGCTACAGCACGCGCACCGCTGATCTGATTCAGCAGTTGGGCCAGAAAATGGCGAAATAGCTCCTGCTACATTGCTTTCTAACAGAAAAGCCCGCCCACTTTGGGTGGGCTTTTCTGTTAGAAATTTAAAGCGACTGGGGGCTTTTTCGAGTGTTTTGACCAGCATCAGCACCCGGCATTTTACCTCTCGCCGCTTCTACTTATTTCGCTACTCAACCTTGCGCTTCGCGCCGCGTTTCTATCCATCTATGCCCGCCAAGCCGCGTATCTGTTTTATCCTGAATCCTGCTTCCGGCACCAACCGTGCGCAAGATGTGCCGGCCCTGATTGAGCAACACCTCGATCATTCCGCCGTTGACCACGCCTTGCGCCTGACGGCTTATGCCGGGCACGCGGAAGAAATAGCTCGTACGGCCGCCGCTGAAGGGTTTCGTACGGTAGTGGCCGTGGGCGGCGATGGCACGGTAAACGAAGTGGGACGCGGCTTACTGGGTACGAATGCCGCCATGGGGATTCTGCCGCGAGGCTCCGGCAATGGCCTAGCAAGGCATCTGGAGGTGCCATTGGCCCTGCCAGCCGCAATCCGCCGAATGAGCCAGCCCGAGTTTCAGCGTATGGATGTGGGGCGCATCAATGGGCGTCCGTTCTTCTGCACGGCAGGGCTGGGGTTTGATGCCCACGTGAGCAAGTGCTTCGCCACGGCTGGTACTCGCGGCCTAGGTACTTATGTGCGCGTGGCGCTTCGTGAATACCGGACTTTTCAGCCCAAGCCTATAACGGTCACGCTCAACAACCGCACGCTGACCACCGATTGCTACGTGCTGGCTTTTGCCAATGCCGGGCAGTACGGCAACAACGCCTACATTGCCCCCCGCGCCGATATTCGCGACGGCCTGCTTGACGTGTGCCTGATTGATGCGCTACCGCTACGCCGAGCCGTGCGCGTGGCTCTTGGCCTGGCCCTAGGCGATTTGCCCCAGTCGGGAGCGGCAGTATATCATACCTCGCGGCACGTACTGGTAGAGGCCGTCGCGCCTATAGGCTTTCACGTAGATGGCGACTATGCGGGCGAAGCCACTAGCTTTGAAATAGAATTGCTGCCTCTAGCTTTGGAGGTAGCCGTATAGTTTAGATGGCTGAATGGGTGAGAGTTAAATAGCTTATTGCTCTGGCAACTCGTTGAACGATCAGCCATTTAACCCTCACCCATTCAGCCATTTAGCATTCAACCATTTAAAAGCATGAAAGCCGACAAAAACCGCCGCAGCCGCGAAGGCGTGGTGTACTCCACCAACTCCGACTTTTCCTACCAGCACGCCGACGAAGAATCGGTGGTAACCCTGCCGCCCCAGCAACAAAACCTGCGCGTGCACCTCGACCGCAAAAGCGGAGGCAAGCAAGTGACGCTCATCACCGGCTTCGTGGGCCAGGATGCGGACCTGCAAACCTTGGCTAAGCTGCTCAAAACCAAATGCGGAGTGGGCGGCAACGCCAAAGAAGGCGACATCCTTATCCAGGGCGATTTCCGCGATAAAGTGATGGGCGTACTGCTAGATCAGGGCTATAAAGCGAAGAAGTCTGGTGGTTAGAATAGTAGCAATAGCGAAGTCACTTTATTCACCTCAATGGAATCTGTTAACCCACGTGAATTAGCCGAAAGCGGCATTATAAACGCCGTACAGTGGCTTAAGCTGGGTGTCGAAACTATTGGGGCGTTCATTATTGCCCTTGGCATACTGGTGGCGGCCTGGTTGCTGATAAAAGCCTTGATACAGCGTCGTACGGCCAACTTTACGGCCATTCGCCTGACGCTGGCCCGCTACCTGGCCCTGGCGCTGGAGTTTCAATTGGGCGCTGATATACTATCCACGGCTATTGCCCCGAGTTGGGAGCAAATTGGGCAGCTAGGCGCCATTGCCGTCATCCGAACGGGCCTCAACTATTTCTTGACCAAGGAAATGCAGGCGGAAGAACGTCAGAGCGCCGAACAAGCCGTGACGGAGCGAGCCCACCAGCCTCCCGGCACCTAGCAAGCGCGAAAAAGGGCTGGGGGCTTTTATGCGGTCATTTTCAATAACTTCCTGGCCCGCTCCACATCCTCAGGCGTATCGATGCCGATGGTTTCCAGCTCCGTTTCCGCGGTCAGAATGCGAAAGCCGTTCTCCAGCCACCGCAGCTGCTCCAGACTTTCGGCCTGCTCCAGCGAGGAGGGCGGCAGTTTGGTAATAGCGGCCAGCACATCGGGCCGGTAGGCATACAGGCCGATGTGGCGTAGGTAGCGATGGTGTGCAAGCCATTGAACTGATTCATATTGGCGTTGATAGGGCAGGGGATGACGACTGAAATACATTGCGTAGCCCTGGGAATCAAGCACCACTTTGGGCAGATGCGGACTGAATAACTCGTCCTCGCTGAGCACTGGCTTGACTAATGTGGCAAGCTGGGGGGCTTTTTCACCCTCAAAAAGCGCTACGAGAGCATTGATTTGCGCGGGGTGAATAAAGGGCTCGTCGCCTTGAATATTGATGATACAATCGGCAGTTACGCCGAGCTGCTGGTAGGCATCGAACACGCGGTCAGTGCCGCTGGGGTGGTCGGGGTCAGTGAGCACTGCCTCGCCCCCGAAACCGTGCACGTGCTCTAGAATGCGCTCATCATCCGTGGCTACCACCACCCGGCTCAGACTAGACAGCCGCGCCTGCTCCACGACTCGTTGAATCATGGATTTGCCCCCCAGATCAACCAACGGCTTGCCGGGCAAGCGAGTGGAGGCGTAGCGGGCGGGAATAATACCAATGGCGTGGATCATAAAAAGGAGTTTGCGAAAGCTGGATACAAGCTGGGGGGCTTTTTGCAAAGAACAGCGAAAGCCCTGAGTTGCCCGTTGCTTATATGCGGAATGTGGCGTGGTAGGCCAATAAATGAAGCCCGACCACGTTAGGTATAAGTGGCTTATCGGGCATCGTTGAATCATTCAGAAATGGCCTTTTTGGGACTCAGCTGGGATTATTTTTTATCTTTCGGCGCTTTTAGATTTCCCCCTAAGCTGCCCCACCCTGAATTTGGGGCCACTCGTTTTTCGCGAACTGCTCGTATGACCCGTTTTCTGTTGCTGCTGCCTGCGTTTGTTCTCGCTGGTTTTGCCGCCACCGCCGCGCCCCGGCCCATTCTCCCGCCCGATTCCATTGGGGTTGAATACCGTAATAATAAAATGCTCATCAAGCACCGTGTGGTGGCTGGTGAAACCCTTTATGGCCTCTCGCGGCGCTATTCGGTGCCCGTCGAGCAAATTGTGGAAACCAATTCTTCGCTCAAAGGTGCCCTCGTAACGGGACAGATAGTGTTGGTGCCACGCACACGGGTAGTGCTCACAACGCCCGCGCCAACAAGCCCCGCCGCCCGACCATCAGCGCCCGCTAATACCGTTGCCGCCGCCCGCTCTCTGCCCACCGACGACAACGGAAACCGCGTGTACACGGTGCAAAAAGGCCAGACGCTCTACGCCGTGGCACGCCTGTTTCAGCTTGCTCCCGCTGACCTTGCACGCTTTAACGGCCTGCCTGCCACTACGGGCGTAAAGGTCGGACAGCGCCTGATTATCGTGCCGGCAGGCGCGAAGGCGGCCGCAACGGCAACAGCGTCGGCTACTCCTTCCCCTGCACCCGTAGAAACGCCCGCTGCTTCCGCGCCCACCTCCACACCAGCACCTGCCCCGCCAAAGCCAGTTGTGACGGCCCCGGTGCCCGCCCGAACGGCTCCTGTCGCTGCTAATACAAAAGATTCTGTGCGTACGCCGGCCCAGGAAGCGGAGGAGCGCGCCCCCGAGCGGGCTAGTGAAATCGTGCGTAGAGTAACCGAAAGCGGGCTAGCTACCAGAATTGAAGGCACGGGCACCGATAAGTATCTGGCCTTGCACAAAACAGCCGCTGTGGGTACCATTATGCAGGTGCGCAATATCATGAATGGGCAGTCGGTATACGTCCGCGTCATTGGGCAATTGCCTGATACCGGCGAAAACAGCAACATTCTGGTGCGCCTATCACCCCGCGCCGTGCAGCGTCTGTCCACGCCCGACAACCGCTTCCGCGTCGAAACTTCTTACGTGCCGTAGGGGAAGAGCTAGGAGGTATAAGCTGGAGATTGGTCGCCAGTATTCTTTCTGGCTCCTGACTCCTACCACCTAGCTCCCAGCTTCTACCTCCTAGCTCCTAACTCCTTCATTTGAATCACGCTCAGCTCCGGGAGTTTCTCGACGACCACCACGACCGCTACAACCGGCCGGCCTTCATAGCCAACGACCCGATTAGTATTCCGCACCGGTTTTCGCAGCGACAGGACGTGGAAATAAGCGGACTTTTTGCGGCTCTGTTAGCCTGGGGGCGTCGCCCGACCATCATCAGCAAGTGCCACGAGCTCATGCGACGCATGGACGATGCGCCCTACCAGTTCATTACCCAGCACTCCGATGAAGATTTGAAGAAGCTGTTGGGATTCTGCCACCGCACCTTCTGCGACACCGATCTGCTGTATTTCGTGCATTGGCTGCGCTGGTATTATGCCAGCCACGATACGTTGGAAGACGCTTTTTTGCAGGGTAACACTCAGCGCCAGCGTCTCGAAAACTTTCACACACTGTTCTTTAGCTTGCCCGATGCTCCCCAGCGGACCCGCAAGCATGTGGCAACGCCGGCTCGCGGCTCGGCCTGCAAACGGGTGAATATGTACCTGCGCTGGCTGGTGCGCCGCGACGACCGCGGCGTAGACTTCGGCCTTTGGACGCGCCTGCCCATGACCGATCTGGTCTGCCCGTGCGATGTGCACGTGGAGCGCGTTGCCCGCCGCCTGGGCCTGCTTACGCGCCGCTTAGTCGATTGGTCAGCAGCCGAAGAGCTGACCGCGCATCTGCGCGATTTTGCCCCCCACGACCCCGTAAGGTACGATTTTGCCTTGTTTGGGCTAGGCGTGGAGGAAAAGCTGTAAGCATCGGCCTCGCTCACATCTTTTATGGCTGGGCGTACAGCACGCCGCCTTTCATCACCAACTTTACCTGTCGCAGGGCCGCCACATCGCGGGTGGGGTCTCCGGCTACCGCTACCAGGTCGGCAAGCAAGCCGGGGCGGACGCTGCCGCGGTCGGCGAGATGAAAAATGCGGGCGTTGCCGCTGGTAGCCGCGCGCAATACCTCCAGCGGCTGCAGGCCATGATCCTGCACCAGCTGTTCCATTTCGCGCACATTGTCGCCGTGCGTGAATACGCCCACATCACCGCCTATCACTAACTCGACCCCGGCCTTGCGGGCTGCCTGCATGCTGGTACGCTTTTGCTGCACGCGTTCGGGTAGGGGCGAAGTGCCTCTGCGCCAGCCCTGATATTGGGAAATGGCGTCGCCGGCGGCGACCGTTGGGCAGAGAGCTACACCGCGCTGCTTCATCAGTTTAAATATTTCCGGCGTGCCATTATCGCCGTGCTCAATGGTTTCAACGCCGGCTAGTGTGGCCCGCCGCATACCTTCGGGCGTGCTGGCGTGGGCCACTACCGGGCGGCCCGCAGCTCGCGCTGTTTGCACAATCAGGTTCAGCTCGTCCTGCGAAAATGTAGGTCGGGAAGGCTCGCCCTGTCCCCAGCGATAATCGGCGTACACTTTGATGATGTCGGCGCCTTTCCCGATTTGCTCGCGTACGGCCCGCACAATACCGTCTACGCCATCGGCTTCCTGCGCACCCTGGGGGGCATTTACATCCACGGAAAGCTTGGGACCGTAGCTACCGGTGGCTACCAGCGCCAGCGTGGCCACAAGTAGGCGTGGGCCGGGTATAATGCCTTGGTTAATAGCTTGTTTTAAGCCCACATCGGCGTAGCCGGCACCCTCGCTGCCTAGGTCGCGGGCGGTGGTGAAGCCGGACAGCAGCGTTTGCCGGGCGTGGGCAGTAGCGCGGGCCACCCGCAGCGCCTGCGACTCCAGTAGCACTTGGTCATTCCAACTCGTCTCATTATAAGGGTGAAGCAGCATGTGCGAATGCCCCTCAATCAGGCCCGGCAGCAGCGTAAGTCCCGGCAGCTCCAGCGTGCGTGCCCCAGCCGGCGCTGCGACCTGGGCGGCCGGACCAGCGGCCGTAATCTTGTCGCCGCTTACCACTACCACCCAGCCCGAATGCAGGTTCTCCCCATCGAAAACCGCCGCCGGACGCAGCAGCATAGTAACAGCCGACGCAGCTGATGAAGCTTGAGCCAAAACCGCAACAGACCGGCTTACCAAAAATGCAAACAGCAAAAAAACTATACAGCTAAGTGAAGCACTATTCATAGAGAAGAGAGAAAAACGACACAAAGCCAATGGCTGGAACCAGCTTAAAAAGTAAGCTGTGGCTATCAATCGAAAGTAAGGCCAATTAGCTTAGAAAAGGCGCCTGACTAGAAAAGCTACACTCTTCATTGGTTATCTCCTTTAATTCAATCCACTAGCTCGTCTTACAGAGCGGAGCATCTAGCGTGCTGATGGATGGTCGATTAGTAATCCCACTACTGCGAGCGAGATGCTTCGCTGTGCTCTGCATGACACTGATTTTCAACAGGCGAATCAGGAACCATTACTTGGTCTTCTTCAATCGTTTAGTTTTCTTCTTGGCCTTCATCTCAGATGGTGCGGCAACAGGCCCGCTTACAAGCGTCATCTCATTTACTAAGTGCTTAGCCCCGGCATATTTATCGACCACGAACAACATGTAGCGCACATCGAGGGTGATATTGCGGACGCGGTCGGGGTCAAACATGATGTCGCTCATGGTCCCTTCCCAGTTACGGTCGAAGTTGACCCCAATCAGCTCGCCCCGGCCATTGATAACCGGTGAGCCAGAATTGCCCCCGTCGTGTGATTTGTGGCAATAAAGGCCACCGGCACCGTGCCATTTACGGCATAAGGGCCATAGTCTTTCTTCCGGTACAAATCGGTAAGGCGGGCCGGGACTTCGAAATCCGGATTGGCAGAGTCAGCTTTGGCCATGAGGCCATCCAGGGTAGTATAATAGGCATAGCGCACGCCGTCAGCGGGCTCATAGCCAGCTACTTGGCCGTAAGCCACCCGCAAGGTAGAGTTGGCATCGGGGTAAAACTTGCGGTCCGTCTGCATTTGCCGTAACCCCGCCAGATACGTGCGGGAAAGCACGGCTACGTTGTCGGTGGCAATAGTATAGGGCGGCAAAATATTCGCGCGGTAGTTTGTAACGATAGCATTAACAAGCTGATAGGCTGGGTCATTCAATAACGCGCGGGCGTTTCCCTGAGCTACTTCATCGAGCACTGCGTAGGCATCCGCCTGGGTAGTAAGGCGTGATTTTGCATACAGCGTGGAGGCATAGTTGGCCCAGCCCGTGGGGCCGGGATATTGTTTGCGTAGTGCCTTCACGTAGTCGGGAAGCAGAGCGGTGGGAGTGCCGTCCGCGTAGAGGGCAAGTAAGGCCGCCGCCACTTTTTGATCAGTTGGTTTATTGTAATTTCTGAAGAAGCCCACGGCTCCTTTCTTAAGCTTTTCTACTGCGGCAGTAATGTCGGCGGCGGGCGTTTTGGCTGCGGCCATGTCGCCTAAAGCGCTGAGGCTATTAGCGTAAAGCAGTAGTTCCACGCCCATGGCAGCTTCGGTTACGTAGTCGCGGGCCACGGTTAGGTCGCGGAGGCTATTATAGTTTTTCTCGAATTCGGGAAGCAGCGCACCGTAAGTGGCCTTGCGGGCAGCGTCGCTGGTGTTGGCCCACTGCGTAAAACGAGCTTCCTGCTCGCGCTTGCGGGCCACGGCATCCAGCTTTTTAAGGCCCCGATTTTCGCCTATCCACTTTTTCCAGTAGTTGGCTAAGCTGGCATATTTGGCCGCGTACTGAATGCGCACTTTATCCGAAGCCTTCATATCCTGATCCAGAATGTGAAGCTTGGCATCGCGCACCTTGATTTTGGCGGGGTTGGAAAGCGAATACAACTCATCGACGCCCCAGGAAGTCAGGTATTCATTGGTCCGGCCCGGAAAACCGAAAACCAGGGTGAAGTCGCCGGGCTTGACGCCGTTTAGGGAAATAGCCAGGTGATGGCGCGGCTTAAATGGTTTGTTGTCAGGTGAATAGGTGGCTGGCTTGTTGTCAGGCCCGGCATAGATACGGAACAGCGAGAAGTCGCCGGTGTGGCGGGGCCACATCCAGTTATCGGTGTCGCCGCCAAACTTGCCGATGGCCGAAGGCGGTGCACCCACCAGGCGCACATCCTGGAAAACCTCCGTGACGAACATATAATACTCGTTGCCATTGAAGAAGGGTCGCACAAATGCCTGATAATGCGTGCCTTGTACGGCGGCCTGCGCCACGCGCTGCCCGTTCTGCTGCACCAGCCGCTCGCGCTCAGCCTCCCCAAGACCAGTGGCCGGCACGCCGGCTAATACCTGGCTGGTTACATCCTCCATGCGCACGATAAACGTAGCTGTCAGGCCCGGATTGGGCAATTCCTGGTCGCGGCTCATGGCCCAGTAGCCCTTGGTGAGGTAGTCTTTCTCAACGGAGGAGTGGCTTTGAATCTGGCTGTAGCCGCAGTGATGGTTGGTGAGCAAAAGGCCCTGGTCGGAGATAATCTCGCCCGTGCAGCCACCACCAAACTGCACTACGGCGTCCTTCAAGCTGCCTTGATTGACGCTGTAAATTTGCTCTACTGTAAGCTGAAGGCCTTTTTTCTGCATATCCGCCTCGTTTAGCTGCTTGAGCAGCATTGGCAGCCACATGCCCTCATCGGCACGGGCGGGGGCAAAAAGGAGAGTAGCGTGAGGCTCAGCAGAACCAGACGGGCAGCAAATCGGCGTGTAGACATCGGCAAGGAATGGCGAAAGAGTATTGTAGGCGTGTTTGGAGCGCTTTTTCAGCTAAGTAAGTTTGAAAACCAGCCTATTAATTCGTTTGGGGGCAATTCGCACGCAAGAGTCAGCCCTCCGCTGGCCGCCACTCAGGACGACCAGCGGAGGGCTGCAACAAGTGTAAGATACTAAGAGTGACCTAGTTCAGCTACGGCAGGCTGCGACTTATCGGCAACAGCAGGCGCGGAAGGAAGACCGATAACACCATTGTTGGGCGCCGCCGATTTGCTTTCCCAAGCCTGAAAGCGAGCAATCTCACCCTGAAACTTGCCGATAAACCAGCTAATCAGACTCAGATCATCCAGAAAACCGACTACAGGGATAAAATCGGGCACCAGGTCGATGGGCGACAGCACATACAGGAGCACGGCGAGGCCGGAGATGATAGTCGTCGTTTCGATTTGCCGATACGAGCCGCTGACAAAGGCACCTATTAAGCGAATCAGCGTGCGTGCCATATCAATGACCTGTTGTATGGGCCCCTTTTTACTGTCTTTTGCGTCGAGCTTGGAAGCTACTTCGCGCAGGATGAGTGCAACGCGGAACGGCCGTCCCAGCAGTTTGCTGGCCCGGCCCAGGAATACGTTGAAAAGTGCGTTTTTTGAAATGGCGAGGCCTTTTTCGTACAGTGAGGACATGAGCAATATGTTAAGTAAGGGGTTGGTAAAATGGGTACGGTTGAGAACGGGCTGGCGTTGTAGAAGTCTTGCTCGATAGATAATTTTTGAGCGCAAGTTGATGCCTGCAATAGGTTGTCACGATCAAAATGAAGCGCTATAACAGTCTGGGGGCTTTTTTAGGGTAGCAGATCTCAAACCGGGGCTTCCGCTTTCTTCACCTTAAGAAAAAAGCCCCCAGACAACCCCTAGAACAAAGAAGGTCCCACTTACCAAGTAGGACCTTCTTTATTGGGTTGAAACCTGTCAGACGTTCGTCTATTGTTTCACAAACCGCTTTACATAGGTCTGGCCCGGACTTGTAATGCGTAGAATATACACGCCCTCACTGAGGCTAGATAGTTGCTGATTAAGCCGTTGGTTGACTTGCTCCAAAGAGCCCGCCGCCTGTGCCACGGCCCGGCCATCGGCGCTCATTACCTGCATACGCACCTGCTGTCCGGCGGCAGCTGGCAGGCGCAGCTGCACCTTACTGGTAGCCGGATTCGGATAAATATCCAGCTGAGCATTAGCCTTTTGTGCACTGCTGCTGGCCGTTACGTAGCCAAAAGCAAAGCGCGTCAATACAGGATAATGGTCAGAAGTGGTGTTGGCGTAGTTGGGAATTAGGGCCGCCAGATCGGTGCGGAGCTGAGCCGTAGAAGGCAGGTAAAAAGTATTCAGCTCGCTGGACACCACAACGTGGTCGATAACGTCGCCAAAATCGACGGTGGAGCGCTGGCCTGTCTGGCTCAAAGGCAAGGTGAGCGCTGTGTAGTTGGCCACGTCGGTGGTGAAGGCGCTGAACGATGTAGCGGTGGTGTTCACGCCGGAGGCCACGGTCTGGTCGAGGTCATCATTGAAGTCGCCCAGAATAATAACGTTGCCGCTGCCGAAGCGCGTGTCCAGCTCTGCTTTCAGCGCATCGGCTCCCACCTTACGACGGTCGTAGGCCTCCTGAGCATCCGCAACGGAGGTGTTTTCGTTGGCTTTGGCGTGAATAAGCACAAAGTTTATGCGCTTCGTCTGGCCGTTGATAGTTATATCAGCCTCCATTAAATAAGGAAAGCGTCCCGAAGACCAAGCGTTATACTGGGGGCAAGTAGTGGCGTTATTGGGGCAGCGCAACAGTCCGGAGAACGTAGGATTGCTCACGACACCCGTGCGATACACAAAAACCAGCTTCTGGGCCGAAGCATAGTCGGGGTCGTTGTTGTCGGGGGCATTTGAACCGAATTCTGCCACCTTATACTTAAAGCTGCCGGGCAGCTGGCGCACCACCGCACCCAAGCGGGCCGTGTCCACTACTTCCGTCAGCCCATATACATCAGCATTCAGGTTTGTCAGAATAGTCTGTACGTTGGTCTGCTGCAAGTCATCATTGGCAGGTGCCTGCGCTGTAGAGCCAAACCACTCAATATTCCAGTTGGCTACGTCCAGCGTGTTGTCTGGCGCGTACGTATTGCCTGATACGGCTACAGTTACATTGGAGGCGCCTGTGGTACTGGCTGTTAAGGTAGAAGTATAGGAGCGCGCCGTCAGTGTAGGCGTGAAGCGCACGGTTAGGGTGGTGGAAGTGAAATTGGCCTCCTCTACGGTGTAAGTCAGGGAATTAGAAAAGGCAGTAGTGCCGTTTTTGGAGAGCTGGAAGGCTGGGTCAGATGATGTAATGGTTACGGGGCCCGTCAGGTTGCGGAAGGTAGCAGTGAGCGTTTGTTGGGCCGACGCGTTAATTGCCTGATAGCCAAAGGCCAGACTAGCGGGGTTGAGCAGCAAAACCGGGGCGGCTGGTGCATTGGCGTTTTGCAGGCGCAAATCATCCAACGTCCAACGGGCGGCTCCCAACTCCGGGCCACTGGTGTATACAAAAGCTATGTAAACGTTGGGCGCTTTAAAGCGAGTAAGGTCGATATCAGGCGTTAGCGTCCAGACATCGGAGCCACTGCCGGGGAAGTCAGCGTTCAGGTCGGTCCAGGTGACGCCGGCGGCGGTTGGGCTGCCCGTTCCCGAGTAGTTGGTCGAAACCCGCAGCCGCAGCGCCGCACCCGAGAAAGCCACCCGGCTCCAGAACGAGAAAATAGGAAACTGAAAGGTGCTCAAGTCAAAGGCCGGCGAAATCAACCAATCCTCATTGGGTACACTAGCACCCGAAGCAAAACCATTGATCTGTAGTCCATTAGGTGCAGAAGCGCGGTTGGTGGGGTCGTTGCCTGCGCGGCCAAAGGTGGTGCAGCCCCAGGTTTGCGGGCCCGTCACGCTGACGGCCGTCCAGGTATCGAAGCTGGTAGAGCCGCTGGGGCACACGTCAAACGAAAACAGGTTGTTGTTTGGATCGATGCCCGTACCAGAAACGGCTACACTCTTGGCTTCCGCCCCGGTGCTGGTATGCGTGATGGCCCCGCTGGTAGCGCCGCCTGTGGTGGGAGTAAAGCGCACATACACCGTTTGGGCCGTAGCCAACTCAGCGGGCGTAAAAGTGAGCGTAGAAGTGAAGACAGCGGCGGGAGCGTTGCTTTTGGATAAAGCAAAACCAGCTGGGGCCGTGGCTGTTACGTCGGCTGTCAGGCTGCTGCCGGTGATGGTATAGGACTTGAGCGCCGAGTTGGTGTTAATAGCTTGGCGGTCGAAGGCCAGACTGGCTGGGGTTACACTCAGCAGGGGCGAAGGGGTGCCCGCGTTGAACGACAAAGAAAAGTCGTCAATGGCCATTCCGTCATCGGCGCCGGCGGCATTGAAATCGGTCCAGCGAATCCAGAAAGTGGCGTTCGGAGCGATGTTCAGGTTGCTGATGGTGGCCGTGAGCGTAGCCGTATGAATAGGAGTAGCTACCCCGCCACCAATAACAGTTGCGCTGGGCGGATTGCTGTAGTCGAGCGCATCCACATCCAGCCAGCCATCGGTGGTAGTGAGCGAAGTGGCAGACGTACTGTATTGAAAATCAAGTCGGTCGGAGCGGGCAGTGCCGCCAACGCGCCAGGTTTCGCCCTGATACGTCAGGGTGAGGCTAGTGATGGTAGCGCTGGTATTGTTGGTGAAAGAAGCTCCCAGCGTAGGTGTCACGCTACCGCTAAGTAAGCCCCCCAGCGCCCGGTCCGTCGACCCATCGGCTCCGTAGCTATATGTATTGCCGCTATTCAGAGCGCCATTATTGGCCGTATAGGTAGTATTTGCTGCCGTTCCCACCTCCGCGAAATCCCAGCCAGTGGGAAGCGTAGTTTTCTCATTTGTGCCGGTAGCAGGCAGCAAATCAAAGTTTTGGGTGTAGGGGCTGGTGGTGAGGGGCGCCTGTGCCCATGCACCGGCCCCGTGCGCGAGTAGAAGGCAGCAAAGCAGCCGAAAAAGTAGAGTCTGTTTCATGAGACAGGTGTTTGGTGACGGATAAACAATCTACGTTCTTGTATTAAGAATAGATATTATTTTTATACTACAAATTCGCCCCGATTTCTGACGCTAAACTTCTCCTCAAACCTCTCCGCGAAACAATTCCTTTGGGCCCACAAACGAAAAAAGCCCCCTGGGGGGCTTTTTTAGCTAACAACCTGTGAATGAAGTGAACAGACTCATTCGAACAGGCACACTGTGCCGCCCACCCAATCTTTATTTTTATTAAAATCAACCCCAATCATTTCGCCCCGACTCAGGCGACCCAGATTGGTGAGCAAGAGCGGCCGTGGCGCCTGCTCCGGCCAGCCATACAGCATCCTGATTTCGCATTTCACCAGCCCGTCCGGCGACTGCACCACGGGCTCGTACTGCACTTTGCGTTGCAGCAGGTAGTTCTGCTTATCCGTAATGGCATCAAGGTCGGCAGCGGTTATGTGCAGGCGCACGCCGCTGCCGGCAAAGGAAAATAGCGGCTTAAGGACATAATTTTCCAGATCAGCGGGATAGGTAGTCAGCGTGTGCAGGAAGTGGCTTTCGGGCACAAACGGACTGTGCAGCAAGGGCATAGTGTACTTGCTGATGCGGAAAAACCAGTTCGGGTGCCCCACCCACGTAACGTCCACATCGTCGGTGAGCTGAAACTCCGTTTTCAGATCGGGGTGCTGATCCAATTCGTCGAAAATCAGGCGGTTATAAATGCGCTTGATAGGAACATGACGGCCTTCTTTCTCATAGTACAGCTGCCGTCCTTGCTTGCGAACCTTGGTCAGGCAAACAACCTCAATCCCCAAAGCCCGGCGCGTCAGCTCGAAGTCGAGACGGGTTTTCTGCTTTTCCGGAAATAGCTCCAGTAAGATCACCTGCTCCGGATTTTCATCGGCTACAATCAGCTGCCGCAAATGCTCGATGTAAGCGGCGCTCCCACCCGGCTGAAACACATGCGAAACCGAATCGGGCACCGGAAAATGCTCCCGAAACACCCGCGGCAGAAAGTCCTGAAACGCATAAAGCGATGGAAAGCCCTGTAGCTCAATTAGCTGAGGCTCCAGGTCGCCTTGCGCATTGCGGCAAACGGCAAAGTCAATTGCCAGGAAAGAAGTGTGCTCGTTTTCATTGGGCACGCGCTGGCGAGGCGGCACAGCCTGCTCGGTAAGCGATTTGAAATTGGGAGCCGTAAGCACATCAATGATGCTTTCGCCGGCGCTGATGAGCTTATCCCGCAGGGCAGCAGGTACAAAAATGGGCGTTTCAGCAATTCGGAAATCCGGCAGGCCAGGCAACTCACGCTCAATGGCTTCGAGCATTTCCTGGTAGCGCGATACGCTAAAGGCTTGGTTGTACGCTTGGCGGATTTCGGGAATCATAGCTAAGGAATAGAAGCGGAGTGGAAAGTAAAGGTTGGGCAAGTGTACGCAAAATAAAGAACGTCAGGCTCCACCTGCATGGCGCCTGACGTTCATTTAACTAAATGCCTGTGCTGATGCTTGCTATGCTGGTTGCAATGTAGCCTCAGGCGCTGATAGCGCGGTAATAGCTTCGCGTAGAAATGTGGGCACCACCACTGACTCCGTTAATTCGATGGTGCCAGGGTCCTGAAGCAGGCGCACCATATCGTTGTACTTGTCTTCGCCATGTTCCTGCACAATCTGCTGGCGCTTCGCATCGGTCAGGAAGTATCGCAGCATGCCTTCGCCATCAGCCTCCGGATGAAACTGAGTGCCAACTATTTGAGGCGTAAACCGGATGGCCATGATGGCCCGCTCCAATGGTACGTGTGGGCGTTCTTTTTCTAGGCACAATACCTTGATGCCCAGGTCTGCCATGTGGTTAGCATCAGGCTCAATTACCTGATAGTCGCGCGAATCGACGGCGTAGAACGGGGCCGGCAATGACGCAAACAAGGAGTCGTTATTGCCATCGCTTGTTTTGGTGATAGGAAAAATGCCAAACGAAGTGGACTTGCGCTTACTTAGCGTGCCAACACCTAAGTGCCGGCTTACCAATTGGAAGGAGTGGCAAATGAGCAGTAAGTGCTTTTTGCGTACATGAATGCTGTTCCAAGCAAAAATGCTGTCAATCAGCGCGAAATAGGGCTGCTCCCAAGCCTCATCGGAAGGAAGCGGGCTGCCCGGACCTCCCGACGAGATGTAAATATCGTAGTCCAACGTCGGCAACTCACTATTGGCCCGGACGTTAAAAATGTCGAAATACAAAGCCGCACCATCAGACTGAGCCTGACGAATTAACCGCAAAATACAACGCATGCCTTCGTTAGGCCGGTTGTCGTACATATCTAAAATGGCAATCTTCAAAAACTTCATGCAACGGTGCTTACTACAGAGAATCAGCCAATTATTGGAAAAAATTAGACCTCAGCAGTTGCCCAATGGGTCTGTGAGGTCTACACTCATTGGCAAGATACAACGCAGTTGTCTGTCAGTACGTTTTTATCCAATTATCATAACAAAAATCAAAGACCGAAACTGGTTTCCGCGACAATAAAGTCAACTACCTGCTTCAGGTCGCCTGTCTGACGGAATACGGCCAGCTGACGGTCGGCGCCGGTGCCCATTTCCAGCATTTTCAGCACGTACTCTACTTCCTGGCGGCTACCCAAATCATCTACCACATCATCCACAAAATCAAGCAGTTCGAGGATGAGCGTGCGGGTCGGAATCTCTTCCTGCTTGCCAAAGTCAATCATTTTGCCGGCAATGCCGTAGCGGGCGGCCCGCCACTTATTCTCATTGATGAGCGCCTTACGGTACTGCCGAAAGCTTAAGTTGCTGATTCTGAGCTTGTAAATTTTGGCTACCAATGCCTGCATCACAGCTGCCAGCGCAATGGCTTCATCGGCGCGCAGCATCATGTCGCAGACGCGGTACTCGATGGTGTTGAAGAACGGATGGAGGCGCAAATCCCACCATATTTTCTTGCCATTATCAATGCAGCCCGTTTTTACCAGCAAGGCAATGTACTCATCATACTCGCTGGCGCTGGCGAAGTGCTCCGGAATGCCCGTGCGCGGAAACCGCTCGAACACCTTGGTTCTGAACGACTTGTAGCCCGTTTCGCGACCTTCCCAAAAAGGTGAGTTGGTTGATAAAGCGAAAATGTGCGGCAAGAAATACCGCAGCGAGTTCATCATGTACACGCCCAGTTCGCGGGTTTCGAGGCCCACGTGCACGTGCATACCAAATACAAGGTTGGAGCGGGCGGCATCCTGCAGCTCCTCCACAATCTTGTCGTAGCGTACGTCAGCGGTGATGGGCTGATCTTGCCAGCGCGAAAACGGGTGCGTGCCCGCGGCGGCAATCTTCAGCCCAACCTTATCGGCCAGCTCAATCACCTGCTGGCGCAGATGAATCACCTGATGGCGTGCTTCCTCGATATTCTGGCAAATAGTAGTGCCCACCTCGACCACCGACTGGTGCATCTCGGCCTTCACCTGCTCCTGCAGAATCATTTGGCCCCCTTCCACAATCTGCGACATGTGAGAGCGCAAATCGCGGGTTTCCGGATCAATCGTTTGAAATTCTTCCTCTATTCCGAGCGTAAAAACAGGCTTAGCCATAACGTTACTTACTTATCAATGGGAAGAGATGCCGCGAAAAGTGCTGGGGGCTTTTTCTACTTTAATTCCTTAGAAAAAGCCCCCCAGATACTATTCCTGAGCTTTTTTAGCTTTGGGGGCTGCGGCCTTGGGAGCGGCTGCCTTCTTAGGAGCGGCCGCGGCCTTTGGCGCCGCAGCTTTTGCAGCGGTTGGCTTTTTAGCAGCCACCGTTTTGCCGGCCGGAATCGAATCCTGGAAACCGTTCTGAGCCGAACGTTGCACGAACGTGCCCCAGGTTAGGTTGTCGCGGCCGGGCTGGTAGGCGCGGGCCTTCTCGATGGCAAGGTTGGCGGCGGCTTCCACTACCCACTCAAAATTCTGCTGACCTACGGAGTTCACGTCAGCATCAGGAGCAGGGTTGCCAAAGTCAATGGCGATTGGAATACCGTCGCGCACGGCAAATTCTACGGTGTTGAAATCGTAGCCCAAGCCTTTGTTGAGGCGCAGTACATAATCTTTAATGGTAGCCAGAAGCTTTTCGCCGGCCGGGCCGGTGGTTTTCATCTGGGTGGCGTAGCGCTGATGAAACTCGTTGCGGGGCTCGTAAGGCATGATGAGCACCTCTTTGCCGCCGATGCAGTAGCAGCGGAAATAATCGTCGAACTCAATGGCTTCCTGAAGCAGCATTACCAGTTGGCCGGTTTCGGCGTAGGCGCGGAAAAACTCTTCGGGGTTGTGGAGCTTATACACGCTTTTCCAGCCGCCGCCGGAGTGAGGCTTCATAAAGGCTGGAAACCCGATTTTCTCGAAAGCCATGTCCCAATCCATCATTCGCAGATTGCGAAACGACCGTTCGCTGGTGTCGTCGGGGCGCTCTTTGGAGGGCAGCAGTAGGGTACGCGGCACGGGCACGCCAAGCTGCACAGCCAGGGCATTGTTGAAAAACTTCTCGTCGGCGCTCCACCAAAAAGGGTTGTTGATGACGGCGGTGCCGGTCAGAGCCGCGTTTTTGAGGTAGGCCCGATAAAAAGGGACATCCTGGGAAATGCGGTCGATGATGACGGCGTAGTCGGTGGGTACGTTCTGCTCGACCTGGTCGATGGAGACAAACTCGGCGGTGAATTCGCCGCCGGCTTTTTCATTTACCCGATCGACAAAAGCCTGCGGGAACGTGTTTTCCTGGCCAAAGAGGATTCCGATTTTTTTCATGGTGTAGAGGTTAAAGACTTAGGGAGGTGTTCAATATGAAAGGGCGTAGGGCAAAGCCCGACGCTGTGAACGGGCTTGGGGGCTTTTTTACATCTGGGACAAGTAGTGCGGAAACATTTCGCGCCAGATGGGCCAGTCGTGGCTGCCGTTGGGCCGGATGTCGAGCCAGTGCCGGATGCCCTTGTTGTGCAGAATGCCCGACATTTCCTCGTTGCCGGGGCGGCAGAAGTCGTGCTCCGCAGTGCCGAGCACGATATTCATCTGATGAAAATGCTCGTTCTGGGCATCGGGCATGTACTGTGGCGGATTGTTGTAGTACACGTCTTCGTCGTAGTGCCCATCCAGAAAGCGCCGCATATCGAAAGCAGCGCCCATCGTAAATAGATAAGCTACCTGCTCGGGGTGGCGGAAGGCGAAGTTGAGGGCGTGAAAGCCGCCGAAGCTGCATCCGGCTACGCCAATCTTATCGACGTGGCACTCCTGCTGAAGCGCGGGCACGAATTCCTGGCTAAGGAAACGGTCGTAGCGGTTGTGGTTTTGGACCCGCTCACCGGGGTGCAGGTGCTTGCCATACCAGCTGTCGTGGTCACGGCTATCGAGGCAAAAAAGCTTGATTTTGCCCGACTCAATAAACCAGCGTACCGATTCGACCAGCAGAAAATCCTTGGCTTCGTAATAGCGTCCGCCCGAGGTGGGGAAAATGACGATAGGGTACCCGTGCGTACCAAAAACCAGCATTTCGATGGCATGGCCAAGATGCTGGGAGTGAAAGGTGCGGTATTCTTCGTGCAAAATGGTCAGGACTTAGAGGGAGAGGAGAGTTGGAGAAAAGTAATGAAATATTTCATTGCACCATGTAAGCATGAGCTAAGAACCGGAAAAAGGTACCTTGCAAGCCTAACATAGCGTCCGCCGATTTAGCTTTTAGTAATGAATCAGTCACTTTTTTCGCCTTCCCAAGCCGCCACCGTACAAATAGTACGCGACGAAACGCTCAGTTCAGCTTCTTTAGAGCGTACGGTGCGGCTGGATGTGGTGTTGCCGCCGGCCTTCGATCCTGCCGGGCACGGGCCTTATCCGGTTTTGTATCTGAACGATGGCCAGGATTTGCGGCGCCTGCGCCTAAAAGCCACCCTCGATGCGCTGTATCAGCAGCAGGCGCTGCGGCCGTTCGTGCTGATTGCCATTCACGCCGGCGACCGCATGCACGAATACGGCACCGCCGGCCGCCCCGATTACCTGGAGCGCGGCAACAAAGCGCACCTCTACACCGATTTTGTGCTGGAAGAATTGCTGCCCTATGTGCAGCAGAAATACCACGTGACCTCCGACCCGGAGCAATCCGTTTTTGCGGGGTTTTCCTTAGGCGGGCTCATGGCTTTCGACCTGGTGTGGCGCAACCCGGACGCGTTTGCGTGGGTGGGCGTTTTTTCCGGCTCATTCTGGTGGCGGCGCAAAGCCTTTGACGATGGCTACATCGATGCCGACCGCATCATGCATGCGCTCGTGCGCTCGGGCCAGCCGCATCCCAGCCACCGCTTCTGGCTCCAAACCGGTACGCTGGACGAGACTAACGACCGTAACAAGAACGGCATCATCGACTCCATTGAAGATACGCTGGACCTGCTGGCGGAACTGACTCGGCAGGGTGTTCCCGATGAGCATATTCGCTACGTAGAAGTGGCTGGCGGCCGCCACAACCAGGAAACCTGGGGCCGCATTATGCCCGACTTTCTGCGCTGGGCCTTCGGCAAAACACCATCCCGGCCCTCCGATGCCTGGCTGCCCGCCGGCGCTCTGCCTTCCAAGCGGAACTGGGGCAGCTCTCAGCGTCTGAACCGGCAGCGGCGGCTGGCACCCAAAAAAGCCCCCCAGACCGCTGAAACCCCAGTGCCAGCGGAGTCAGTTGTAATTAAGCAGCCCATCAGCGGCGAATATCCCGCGTATTACGAAAACTACCTCCGGCACGTACCCGACAGCATCGATCCGGTGGAGCTGCTGGAAAAACAAGGCGCCCACGTTCGGGCTTTGCTAGGCGCCCTCACCGATGAGCAGGCGCTGCTGGCATACGCCCCCGAAAAGTGGACCATTAAGGAGATGATTCTGCACATACTGGACTCAGAGCGCATTTTTGCCTACCGCGCCCTGTGCATTGCTCGCGGCGACCAGCAGTCGTTGCCGGGCTTTGATGAAAACGCCTACGCCCAGGCTTCGGAAGCCAACACCCGCCCGCTGGCAGATTTGCTGGCCGAGCACGCCGCCGTGCGCGCCAGTACCGTAGCGCTGTACCGGTCATTTGCCCCCCACATCCTCGACAAGGTGGGTATGGCCAACGAGCACCCCATCAGTGTGCGGGCGCTGGTGCATGTGGTGCCGGGCCATGAAGCGCATCATTTAACAATTTTACATGAACGGTATTTGCCGTTATTGTAGCTTTAAAGCGCACAACACAAGCGAAGCTGCCTGCGTTAATACGTCCACCTCTCACCTTCATCTGTTCTAGTCATGGCTAAAGCACAAGACGCCCGCAAAGAGAAAAAGAAAGAGCCGACCAAGACGGCCAAAGAAAAGAAAGCCGCCAAGGACGAAAAGAAAAAATCGCGCGAGAGCAGCAGCGAACTGTAAGCTGCTTACGCCCGAAAAAGCCCCCAAGTGTCAATTGGGGGGCTTTTTTGTGTTCGCCTAAATCAGGCGGTCATGCAGAGCGCAGCGAAGCATCTCGCTCTCGGTCGTCTGATTACTAATTCTACTAAACACGCGAGATGCTTCGCTTCGCTCTGCATGACTGCCTTTTATAATCACTTTATAACGTATAATACACTTCCTTCTGCTTGTCGTGATGGCGCAGATAACCGTGCAGAACGAGCTTGATGAGGGTGCGGTAGGCGCGGCGCTGTCCTACATTGATGAGTTTTTGGTATTGGGCCAGCGTGATGCGCGGATTGGTGCGCAGGTAATCGAGCACGGCCAGCTCATCTTTGTTCAGCGGGATTTTCTCGAAGGTTGGCTCTTCGCGTTGCAGCACTTTTTCGGTGAGGCTGCTGGTTTGCACGCTCTGGTCGCGCACGCGCACGTAGCCGCGCCAGTCGCCCTCGGCCACTTGAGCGCGGTGGGGCTTGTGGGCGCTTTCGCGCACCGTCACGATGAGTACTGTCCGGTTGTCTTCTTCTACTTCTTTGAACGTGAGCAGGATAGGCGGATCTACGTAATGGGTGGCCGCCTCGCGCAGCACATGTATTTCCTCCGCGGCATCGCGCACGCCCACAATTCGCCCGTCATCATCGACGCCGACCAGCACGTAGCCACCGCGCGTGTTGGCCAGGGAAGCCAGGGTGCGCGAAATGCGCGTCGGGTGCGTGGTCTTTTTTTTAAATTCCACCTGCTCCCCTTCGCCTTCCCGAATCAACTCCTGTAGCGTAGGCATGGGCTATGCACTAATGTTGAACTAAAAACTTGCCCTGAAGAGCCAGCTAAGAAAATCAAACGTGCTGATAATTAACTACTTATCTGTTATTCCACGCCCGTTTCCTCCTGCGAGAGGCGCCAGAGGCGGGCAGATTCGGGGCGGCTCTGGGAGCGGCCGGAGGCACGGCTGGGTTTGCGGTTTTTGAAATACTTGCCGCTAACTCCTTCCACCTCAGGCGAAGAGGCCAGGTAGATGCTGGTTTGGGCGCCTTTCTCGGGCTGATCATAAATGGCCGGGCGGCCCACCACATGGCTTTCATCAAGGGTGAACTTCCAGGATGGACCAAGCCCGTATCTACCATGCCGGGGTGCAGGCAGTTGGCCGTTACCTTCGTGAGGTCTAGGCGGTGAGCTAACTCGCTCGTGAACATGATGTTGGCTAGCTTGGAGTCGCAGTAAGCCGTGAACGAGCTGTATTTTTCGCGCGCATTGCGGGCTTCGGCCGAAGTCTCTATCTCACCCAGCCAGTGCGCTTCGGAGGCTACGGTAAGAATACGCGCTTTCGGAGCTTCCAGCAGCTGCGGCAACAGCAGATTGGTCAGCGCAAATACGGCCAGATGATTTGTGGCCCAGCTCAGCTCGTGGCCTTCTTCGGTGATGGTAAGCGGGCCCGGAAATATGCCGGCGTTATTCACCAGAATATCAAGCTGATCGAAGCGGCGGCTTACTTCCTCGGCCAGGGTGCGCACGTTGGCCAGCAACGACAGGTCGCAGAGCAGCAAATCGAGCTGAGCGTCGGCACCGATGGCTTCGCGGATGGCCGTGCGGGCTTGCTCGCCGCGCTCCGGGTTGCGGCACACCATTATTACGCGGGCGCCGCGCCGTGCCAGCTCGCGAGCCGTTATCAGCCCGATGCCGCCGGAAGCGCCAGTAATGAGGGCCGTTTTACCGCGCAGGGGAGGAGAATTTGATTCAGAGGACGCGGTCATCAGAAAAAAACAAAATCAGTAGTGGGGGGCAAAAATTGAGGTAACGTACGCTTTAGAAGGGCAGACGTTGAAAAACAGGCAGTGGTTAGGCAGTAAACGGCTTTTCAAGATGAAAAAGTGTCTTTGATCAAAAAGGCATGCGATAAGTAATGAAAGCAAAAAAGAACGTCATGCAGAGCGCAGCGAAGCATCTCGCGTGCTGATGTGAGGTTAGTAACCCAAATCAACACGCGAGATGCTTCGCTCCGCTCTGCATGACTCAAGACCATCATCTGAAACAAAATCTAAGTAAAAAAGCCCCCCAGCCGAAAAAAACAATGCCGCCCTCGGTAGAAGGCGGCATTGAGAAGATTTCGCAAAGCAGAGCGCTTAGAAAGGAAGATCGTTGTCGTCGTCGCCGGCGATAGGAGCGGCGGGCTGAGCGCGAAGGTTCGGGTTTTGGTTCTGAGCGGGGGCCGCAGCGCGGGGAGCCGCTTGCTGCTGATTGCCATAGTTGCCGCCAGCAGCGGGAGCACCGCCACCTGCACCAGCTTCGATGCGCCAGGCTTCCAGGTTAGTGAAGTACAGCATCTGGCCGTTTTTGTTGAAGCCGCGGCCACGCAGATTAAACGTCACTTTTACCTCGTCGCCGATTTTGAAAGGATCTATCAGGGCTGTCTTATCCTGCACCAATTGGAACTTGATATGCTCGGGGTACTGGCCCTCCTGGACTTCCAGCACGAACTCGCGCTTGCGGAATTTTTCACTCACCTGCTGTTCGTCGAAAATCTCGTGCAGGCGGCCGGTAGCGTCGTAAGCCATAAAAAAGGAATAGTTGAAATGATGAAAATGGGAAGTCAAACGTACGAAAAAAAACCCGTTTCGGTTAATAAAACGGGTCGAACTCCGGTCCGTTGAATGCGTACCTAGTAGGACCAGGAACACCCGAAACTGGTTCCCGAAGCTACCCAGGGTTTGTCTATATTTTGCGCTTTCAGGCGTATCCACCCATTTCTTGCTTATGAAATCCACCTTTGCACTGGCCATACACGGCGGGGCCGGCACCATCTCCCGCGACCAAATGACCCCCGAAAAGGAGCAGGCCTACCACGCCGCGCTCCGGCAGGTGCTCGAAGCGGGCCACGACGTATTGCGCCAGGGCGGCGCCGCCCTCGATGCAGTAGAAGCGTCGGTGCGTGTGCTCGAAGATTCACCTTTGTTTAACGCTGGGCGAGGAGCCGTATTCACCCATGATGGTCGCCACGAAATGGATGCGGCCATCATGGACGGGCGAGACCGAAGCGCAGGCGCCGTGGCAGGCGTGCGCAATCTGCAAAACCCGATCAGCGTAGCTCGCATGGTGATGGAAAAGTCGGACCACGTGCTGCTGGCCTGGCCGGGTGCGGAGGATTTTGCCCGCGAGCACAACCTGCCCACCCAGCCCGACGAGTACTTTTTCACCCAGCATCGCCACGACCAATTGCAGGAAGCGCTGGAGTCGGGGGGAATTCAGCTTGACCACAGCGAATCGAAAAAAGCCCCCCAGCCCAAGAAAATGGGAACCGTGGGTGCGGTGGCCCGCGACCAGCACGGCAACCTGGCCGCGGCCACCAGCACCGGCGGCATGACCAACAAGCGCTACTCCCGCATCGGCGACTCGCCCATTATTGGGGCCGGCACCTTCGCCGACAACCGAACCTGCGCTATTTCCTGCACTGGCTCGGGCGAATACTTTATGCGTGCCGTAGCTGCCTACGATGTAGCCTGCCTCATAGAATACCGTGGCCTGAGCTTAGCCGAAGCCTGCCGCATCGTGGTGCACGATAAGCTAGAGCCAGTAGGGGGCGAAGGTGGATTGATAGCGGTAGATGGCGCCGGTAATCTAGCGCTGCCCTTCAATTCAAGTGGCATGTATAGAGGCACCATCACTTCCGAAAGCCCACTTTTCACCGCTATTTATGAGGATAAATAGCTGCATTCAGACTGCGACATATATATAAGGAGTGGTACGCTGACCTTAGATATCGAGCTTTGTCAATTAAAAAGGCCGCGCTTCCTTGGAAGCGCGGCCTTTTTAGTGAAGAAACAAGAAGTATTCTACCTCACCTGCGACTCAGGCTTGGGCGAAGCTATGGGGGGCAAAACTGCCTTACTTGGGTAGAACTTGCGCTCCTCTATATTATACACGTTGCCTTTGATGAGCACATGCAGCACCATGTTTTCGATGGAAAGGGCTGCGCCTTTCTTCGCTAGGCTGGCGTTGTTATGCTCCAAGTTGTGCCCGTCCATAATCACGACCAGGTTGGAGCCGATGGTTTCAATCAGATTGCCCTCCGTGATAAGTATACCGGTGTCCTCACCCAAACCGATACCGATGAGCTTGGGGTATAGGGCAACGGCCTCAATGAGCCGGCCGAAGCGGCCGCGCTTCACGAAATGAGAGTCAATGACAACTTTAGGCATCAGGGCGAGGCCCGTACCCATTTTGACGGCACCTTTCATTAGGGCATCGGGCACGCTGCCGCCCCGAATCATGACTTTTGACATGGCCATGGCCCCGGCGCTAGTGCCGGCGATGATAAAATTGGGGTGGTTGTGGTAGCGCTCCGTAAGCACACGCAGAAACTCGGTGTTGCCGAACATTTCGGTCAGCCGCGACTGATTGCCCCCGCTAAACATGATAATGTCGGCGTCGCGCAGGCGGTCCAGGTGCTCAGGCCGGTCAGTATCCTCGGGCACCCGGATATCAAACACCCCCACGTTCAAGCAATTGAGCATGGCAAAGGAAGCCACATAAATGCGGGCTACCTCTTCCGGAATCATGGAGGCAGTGGTAACAACCTCAATGCGCGGGTCGGCTTTCCCCGATTCGGTTACAATGCGTTTCAGAATACCTAACTCAAAGAAGTTGAGGTAATATTTCTTCTTGGTGCGGGGGTTGGGGTAAGTGCCTTTATCTTCATTGCCACCGATGGCAATCAGTTTACCGAGAGGTTTTAGATTTTCCAATACCAACATTCTATACTAGTTCAACACAAAAAACAACAGAGCAGTCAGCTCCAAATTCAAGCAAGCTTCGGGCCATGCGTGGCCTAGGGTAGCTCCCCTGGCAGAGCGGGTAACTGGTCGCTTAACAACTCAACAACTCAAATCTCTTACTTTCGGCCCTTTTTCTTCTTCAGATTTAGGCCGGGCGGCCCAGTAGCGCATCAAATGTGCTGGTAGCTACGGCGTGATAGTTGGGCCGGGCGCGGGCATAGATTGCCTGGGCGCGGGCCAGCCCATCGGGGAGGGCCAGAAGCGCTTTATAAAGAGGAGTTAAAAACTTACGTCGGCCTACACGCAGCAAAAAACGCTGGGTAGCTTCCTCGGCCGGCAGATGGCCGGTTGCCAAAGCAACCGGCAGCCAGGCAGTCAGAATTTCGGCGTTGCCGGATTGGGTGAGCGCGAAGGCCGCATCCAACTCTGAAATTTGCCCCCTGGACAAATCCGTAGGCAGCCCCTGTATAAAGTACACCCACTCATGCGTGCTCCACTCCGACACCACCAGGTCGGCGGCCGGCGTGCCACGTTCCCACTGCCGCCGCGCGGCATCAACCGCCGCGAAGCGCTCGGATGTTACGGCCGGGGCCCCGCTCGGAATACCGGACCCGTTGATCCAGGCGTCGAGCTGCAGCTTTTCTTCGAGGCCGGGCTCCCGATCCAGGAGCTCACGGCGCAGGTAAGCCACAAAGGAAACCGTGTCCATGCTCTGAAAACTGTGCTGCGCGAAGTACTCCTTAATAAAGGCGTCGAGGCGGGAGCGACCTATAAGGCTCTCCAGGGTGAGGAGGAGGTAATTGCCTTTTTCGTACGCAATATCATTAAGGCCATCATCTGGGTCGCGGCCGGCAAGGTTGAGGTAGAGGTGGGTGTCGGGGCTTTGGGGGCCAATTTCCTCTATGGTATGGAGCAACGACTTATAACCCAGCATCTGAAGCATAGCGGCGTAGGCGGGGCCATATAGCTTCTCCATTATCCGCCGCTCAAAATAGACCGTGAAGCCTTCATTTAGCCAGAAATCATTCCACGTTGCATTTGTAACCAGGTTGCCCGACCAGGAGTGAGCAAGCTCATGCGCTATTAAGCTGGTCAGGCTACGGTCGCCGGTGATTACGGTAGGTGTTACAAATGTTAATCTTAAGTTTTCCATTCCACCAAAAGGAAAGCTGGGGGGCAAAACCAACAAATCGTATTGTTCCCAGCGGTAAGGTCCGTACAAGCCCTCGGCTGTTGCTACCATTTTTTCCAGGTCTCGGAATTCCGAGGCAGCCGCTGGCAAGCTTACAGGTTCGGCATAAATGCCAGTGCGGGCACTGATGGGAGTGTAGCTTAGGTCGCCCACAGCCAGCGCCATGAGATACGCAGGAATGGGCTGCGTCATCCGAAAGTGGTACTCGCCCTGCGGGTCCTTTGCCTGCGGATTCTCGGCGCTCATCAGCGCCAGCAGATGGGCCGGCACCCGCACCCAGGCATTGTAAGTGAAGCGCACGCCGGGCGAGTCTTGGCAGGGAAGCCAGGTGCGCGCCAGAATTGCCTGCGACTGGGTAAACAAAAATGGCTGCTCCCGGCCGGCGGTTTGGATAGGAGGCAGCCACTGCAAAGCGGCTGCCTCGGGTGAGGTCTGATACCGAATGGTGACAGCCGTAGTCGCCGGCTTCACGGCTATGCGCAAGGCCTGACCCAGCACCTCGTCGGGGGCTCCCAACTCGTAGGTGGTAGCCGGACCATCAGGGCCGTCGAGCAAGACGGACTCTATCAGAAGGTCGCGGGCATCCAGATAAATATCGGGGGCACCGCCGGGGTTGCTAAACTGCCACGTGGCCTGACCCGTGAGTGCCTGCGCCGTAAAGTCAACGCTTAGCTCAAGGGTTAGGTGATGAACCCGGGCTTCGGCAGGGCGGGCGTAGCTGTGCGGATCGGGGCTGGGGAAAGAAGCAGGAGCAGAGGAAGTGGGCATTGGCAAAATCCAAAAAGTGCGATTTAATCTTTTCCTCAAAAAGGAGGGCGAGGAAAGTAAAGGTAGCCAAAACCCTCGCTGGGGAGCAGCAACGCAGTATACAAGTGTGGAAGCAAAACATGTATATTGCCAACCGAGGCGTATTCGTAACCCTGCGGAAACTTCGCGGGGCCGAATGCAGTAGAACGCCCAAGCCGCCACCAGGGACCTATCTTAGGTTCAGGTTTGTTGAGGAGGTTGCTTGGTACTATTTGCGTTTTCTGTCGCTTCTTTATTTACATATGAAATCTCTCTTTCGCTTTTCTTTTCTCTCCACCTTCATGGTTTGGCTGCTGGGCCTTGCGGTGCTTGCCACGTCCTCATCATGCAGCCAGGATCAGAAGGATCAAATTAAAGATGCTCTCCCCGGTGCGCTCACTAAAGCAGGTGGCCCTCAGCCCAAGCTGGACAGCACCTACGTAATTCGACAGATGAGCGCTGAGCCTGCTTTCAAGGAGCACATCGATTGGGGCAAAAAGTTTTATAAGGAGCGGGACTACCGCCTGGGCTGGTTCCGAAACCATGAGCTGGTGCCGCAGGCCAAAACAATGCTTGGGGTGCTGGAAAAAGCCGCCGATGAAGGCCTGAATCCTAAAGACTACAAAATCAAGGACTTCGATAAGCTTTTTGCCGATCTGGAGGCAGTGCAATCCGATTCGACCAAGCGCAATGCCTTGGAAAAGGAGATTGATGTAGCCTTATCGAGCACGTATTTCAACTGGGCCTCCGATTTTTATCGGGGGACGGTAAGCCCGCGCGAAGTCAAGAATATAGATTGGCGCGTAAAACGTAACAAGATCAAGCTGCACAAGGCCCTGATGACGATCCTTCAGGAGCGGGAAAGCACCTATCCTTACTACGAATTTGAGCCACTGCACCCGGAGTATAATGCCCTGAAAAAGGCCTTGGCTGACTACCGGGCGTTGCAGCGCAATGGCGGCTGGCCTATCATTCCGGCTGGCACCAAGTTGAAACCAGGGAGTTCATCGCCGGCCGTTGCGCAGTTGCGGCAGCGTCTGCTGGGGGCAAAGCTGAGCCTGAAGTGACGCCGGTGCAGCCCGTAAATAACAACGGCGCCGCTGCTGCACCGACCGCTAATACGAGTCCGGCCGCTGTCTATGAAGGCGAGTTGGTAGATGCCGTGAAGGCCTTTCAAACGCAAAATGGCCTCAAGCCCGACGGCGTAGTTGGAGGAGAAACCTTGCGTCTTCTCAATGTGCCGCTGGCCGATCGCATCGATCAGATCATGCTGAACATGGAGCGCTGGCGCTGGATTCCCAAACGATTTGAACCAGATTATTTACTGGTTAATATTCCCGATTATAAGCTTCACGTTATTGAGGACAACAAGGAAGTGTTCAATATGCGTGTGATTGTGGGCAAGACTTTGAACGCCACGCCGGTGTTCAGCGACAAGCTGGAATACGTGGTTTTGTCGCCTTACTGGAACGTGCCCATGAGCATCATCCAGAAAGAATTGGCTCCTAAACTGGCCAACGATCCTAGCTACCTAGACCATCTGGATATGGAAGTGGTGAAGGGATACGGAGCCAAAGCAGTGCCCGTCGATCCCGGTTCTATTGACTGGACCAACGTGAACGAGAAGACGTTTAAGTATACACTGCGTCGTCGTCCGGGCCCTAAAAACGATTTGGGTGAGGTGAAATTTATCTTCCCGAACTCCGACGATATCTACCTCCACGACACTCCCAACGATGAGTTGTTTAACCAAACCAAGCGTGGCTTTAGTCATGGTTGTGTGCGGGTAGAGGAGCCCATCAAGCTGGCGGAATATCTGCTTCGCAACAAGCCCGGCTGGGACCGGCAGACTATCACGGATACCATACAGGCCCGCAAAGAGAAGTACATAACACTAAACGAAAAGCTGCCCGTGTATTTGGTTTACTTCACAGCGTGGGTAGATGAAGGTGGGAGCGTGCATTTCCGCGACGACATCTATGGGCATGATAAGGTGCTAGCTCAGCAGTACTTCAACTAAGGATTTCGTACTTAGGCTGTATCTTCTTCGAGTGTATTAGATAAGGTTCTTAGCCAAAAAAGCCCCCCGCGACTTAGCGTTCGTGGGGGCTTTTTGCTGCTGTAAATTTTAAGATCTGCCTCTTTGACCATCCTTTACCTGCTCCTGATGAATCTGTGTGGATAACAGCAAAATCAGCTTACAGTAGGCGCACGTAATTCTATATGAGTTTATATTTGACATTTGTAAACAGCTGTACTATTATTTACTGTTGTTAACATACGTAACGCAATGAGCATGTATAGTTTATAAATGTAACTAGTATCGTGATGCACCAATGATTCCTTCATACTCGTACATTTGTAAATCATTAGTCCAGCACATATTATGGTTGAGCGCATCCGGCAGATTTTACAGACCCGACAGTTGAGTCCTACTCAATTTGCCGATGCGCTGGGCCTGGCGCGTCCTATTATAAGCCATGTGCTTAGTGGGCGCAATAAGCCAAGCCTTGAGGTTGTCCAGAAAATAATCGCAGCCTTTCCAGACATATCATTGCCGTGGCTCCTGAGTGGGCAAGGCCCCATGATGGCTTCTGTTGCTTCTCAACCTGCTACCCTAGCTCCAGCCGCCCTAGAAAGCACCGCAATACCCGTTAGCCCAGGTCCAACAGCGGCTAAGCCACGCCCTAAACGCACGGCAGCACATGCCCAAGAAGCCACTGTGCCCGTTGCTACGGCCGCCCCGCCTGCACAGCCAGCATCATCTACTCCTGCCCCGCCGGCTCCAGTGTACGCCGCTCCTGCGCCCGAAAGCATGGAGGCGCCTCGGCCAGCTTCACCGGAGGTGGCCACTCAGCCTGCACTTGCTCCATCAGCGGCTGTTGCTGCGCCGCAAAACGCCCCCCAGGCACCTGCTACCCCGGCGCCCGCTTCCCCCGATTTGCTGTCAGCTTTCGCGGAGCCAGGCAAAACGATTCGCCGCATCGTGATCTTTTATCATGATGGCACCTTTTCTGCATACCAGCCGGAAATGCCCGGTTAGGGTATTGCTCTTGCCTGCTTAAGGTAGCCAAACTACTTAACCAACTCCCGGCGTATATCCCTCTGAAACCGCCTGCGTGAGGCGTTTTCAGATACGTATATAGCCCTGTTTTTTAGCCCTACAAGACACAAATATTTAAAATGCTGTATAAGGGGTATGCAGCCTTTTATACCAACCGAAGTACAATCAGGTCTGACCTGTTTTTATGGGTTTTTGGGCTGTGCGTAAAAGGTGATTTATCCATAGGATACGCATGAAAATTATGTCTGTATCAATAAGGATAATCATAGTTGAAAGCAGGTATATGATATAGATATTGTTTTGCAGATATTTTAATCATATATACCGAATAATCAGATGTTTACAGCAATTTTATCAAAGTAATACTAGTAGTATTCGTGTGCTGTTTTGGAGGCTGTGAGTTTATTGCTTGATTGCAAAAGAAGGGCTATAATTAATTGGTTGTCATTGCTGCGCTGATTTTAAGAGATTACTAAGCCTTTTGACATGGTTAATTCATGTTAAAAGTGAAAGTGACAGGAGGGTGGCAGGGCGCTAAAGGCTTTAGTACTAGCTCTTGAATGTGCCGCGAGTTTGAACGCATAGTGAGACCATCTATCAGGCCTGCCTACACGGCTTTTTTATCGGTCTTAATATGCTCGCTCTTTCGTCTTAGTTTTCAAATGTTATCTGGCGGAAGGGTGTGGGCAGGTGCATTGCTACCTCACTTGGTATATGGGATTAGCCATACATAACTTGTTGCGTTCTCAAAGCTGCTTTTTCGTTTAGCATAGCAGTTGGGAGTTTTGACGGGGGTGCTTACCTTTGGCGCATGAAAAAATTCCGTCTGCTTCTGCTGTTTGCTTCCTGCGCCTCGATCCTCATGACGACGTCTTGCTCAGTGCCCCAAACGCTGAGGAAGATCCCAACGCCGATGCGGCCTACAAGCGTGCCCACCGCACGGAGATGTACCGCAAGGCACAGAGCAGCGAACCTTCCATTCAACAGTAGTTACTTCAAGGCCGGCCGCTATACTGGCCCGGCGTAGTAGATAGACCTCAGAATATAACACAGAAGCCCCACCCGACTTATGTCAGGTGGGGCTTCTGCATTGCTAGTCAGTTTGCCTATGAGAGTTAGCCCTTGTTATTAGTCGACCAACACCGTTGCTAGTTGCTCGGTGGTGGGAACCGGAGCGGGCTGGGGGGCAAAATCGGGGAGGCTGATGTCGGCTAGTAAAGAGTTTTCCAACAAGTCGGCCCAAGTGCGCAGGTAGAGTACAACGTCGTCGCGCTGATTGTGGCGGAGAGCATTGCGACGCTCAAAGGGAATTGCCGCCCGAATGGTAGGGTCGGCGAGGCGTTCGAGGTGCGTCAGATCTTCGCGCGAGAAGCCTAAAGCCAGCATTTCGTCAATGGTTTGATCGATGGGCAGGCCGCTGGTGGGGCAATAGTCGATTAGTTGGCGCTCCCAATCGCCGTAGCGCTGCATGGCGCGGGCGTGAATCTCAGCTTTCGTGAGGCGCGTGACAGTTTGGGCAAGGTGGCCGCAGTTGCAGCTGCCCATGTGGCCCCATTGATAAGGAGCCTGAGTAGCGAGGCGCTGAGCCGTGTCGCGCAGGGCCTGAATAACGGGAAGAGTGCTCTTAGCCATAAAAGGGTAGATCGGGTTGAGACAAGTACTGGACGACTTCCAAGAATATAAGGCTAAAGAACACCGTTTTGTTTCACAAAAAAGCGGGGCCGACTACTTGTCGGCCCCGCTTAGTGTTAGCTTGCTGAGTGGCTATCGGCCATTTCCGCCGCTGCCGTAGCGACGACGATTTTGCCCCCCACCACTGCTACCGCTGCTCGTGCGCTCGCCACCGGCGGGCCGGGGGAAGAAGAGCGCGGACCAGCGGCCTGGCGTCCTTGACCACCGCGGCTCGCTGACTCAGCGCCAGCACGGGCTGGGCGTCCACCGCCGCCACCCTCGCGGCCGGGCCGCGCTGGGCGACCAGCCGGGCCCTTCGGACGCGGAATGGATTCGCGACCGTTTAGCAGCACGGGCGCAATAGCCGTGGAGCGGAAAGGGTGCGTAGCCACGTCGATCTGGCGGCGGATCAGCTTCTGAATGTCCTGAAGGTAAGCGCGCTCTTCGTCTTCGCAGAAGGAAAGGGCAATACCATTGGCTCCGGCCCGGCCCGTGCGACCAATGCGGTGCACGTAGGTTTCGGGCTCGTTGGGGATTTCGTAATTAATAACGTGCGTCAGCTCATCCACATCAATGCCGCGGGCGGCAATGTCGGTGGCGACCAGCACGCGGATGCTGCCAGCCTTGAAGTTGGACAAAGCGCGCTGCCGGTGATTCTGGGACTTGTTGCCGTGAATAGCTTCGGCGGCAATGTCGGCCTTCACCAACGTTTTTACCACTTTATCAGCGCCGTGCTTGGTGCGCGTAAATACGAGTACCCGGCGGATATTCTTGTCAGAAAGCAAATGCTCCAGCAAGTCGGCTTTATCGTGCTTATCAACCATGTACACGGCTTGGGCCACCGTATCGGCCGTGCTTGACACGGGCGTAACGGCCACCTTCACCGGGTTTGGCTTCAGAATCGTGCTGGCCAACTCCTGAATAGGACCAGGCATAGTAGCCGAGAAAAACAACGTCTGGCGAGCGGTCGGCAGCTTGGGCAGAACACGCTTGATATCGTTGATAAAGCCCATATCCAGCATGCGGTCGGCCTCGTCGAGCACGAATACTTCCACGTGGCGCAGGTCCACGAAGCCTTGGTTCATCAAGTCGAGCAGACGACCGGGCGTAGCAATGAGCACTTCCACGCCGCGACGCAGGGCGTTGGTTTGGGGCAATTGGCCTACGCCACCAAAAATAACGGTGTGGCGCAGCGGCAAGTGGCGACCGTAAGCCGCGAAGCTTTCGCCAATCTGTATGGCCAGCTCGCGGGTAGGTGTAAGCACCAGGCAGCGAATGCGCGAGTGCGACACGTGCGCTACTTTGGCCGTCTGGGTCAGAATTTGAAGAATCGGAACAGTAAAGGCAGCGGTTTTGCCGGTGCCCGTTTGGGCAACGCCCAGCAAATCGTGGCCTTCCAGCACCTGCGGAATGGCTTGCTGCTGGATAGGGGTGGGCGTGGTGTAGCCTTCCTCGTGCAAGGCACGGAGGATAGGATCAATCAGATTGAGTTCGTCGAATGACATTGAAAAAGATAAAAGGAGCCACCCCTAACTAGTACAGCAGGCGGCAGCCGACAAGAAACGCGGCTTCAGAAACCGGTCGAAAAAGAGAAAAAGCCCCAGCGTTGCCGGGAGCGTAAGCGGATTGCGGCGGTTGAACGTATAACCAGAGCCAGGCGCCGCGCCTGGTTCAGTTATTTCCGATAAAATCCAACGTTTTTACGCCAAGCTTACGCCCTATGAACATAAAGGACCGGAAAATCCTCTACAAAGGCTTTTACAAACTTAGTGAACTCACGGTGCAGGATGGCCCCGAGGAGTACCAGCGCATCCGGTTCGAGCCCGGTGAGGCCGTAGCGGCCTTGGTGCTGGATACCACCCGCCAACGTTATCTACTGGTCCGTCAGTTCCGTGTAGGTGCCGAGGCCGACGTATTAGAGCTGCCAGCCGGCATGCTCGACAAGGAAGGGGAAAGCCCGGAAGAGGCGCTGCGTCGTGAGATCAAAGAAGAATTAGGGTACAAAGTTGATCATTTAGAACAAATAATCCAGATGTATCCATCTCCGGGGGCCAATGCGGAGCGCATTACCATCTATTATGCGGAGGTAAGCCAGCAAATCGCCCCCGGCGGCGGTGAGGCCAGCGAGGGCGAAAAGTTGACGGCGGAAGAATTTAGCTGGGAAGAGCTGATTGCCGAACCCCTGCAAGATGCCAAAACCATTATAGCCGTGCAGTGGGCCCAATTGCGGAAGGCAAAAGGATAAGAACGTAGTGAACGTCAGGCAGAGCGGCAGCGAAGCATCTCGCGTGTTTTGCAGGATTAGTAATCCAGTGTCAGCACGCGAGATGCTTCGCTGCCGCTCTGCCTGACGTTTAAATTAACCCTGCGGATCTACCACGTACTCGAAGTTCTGCTGGAGCTTGGAGTCGGTGATGATAACGGTGAGGGGCTGTGGCGTTTCGGTTTTAACAAATGGAATAGTCCGCTCGCTCTTGTAGAGGTCACGGTTCCAGAAGCGGCCATTACCAGCGGCTGGGGTTTGGCTGAATACTTCTTCCCCGGCTTTATTCTTGGCCGTGATGGTAAGCAGGCTAGGGTCGGCGTTCTGAGCACCACGCCGATACATGGTTACCACCAAGTTGCCACCGGCGGGCAGGCTGTTGAAACGGCGCTGATATGTCGTGTCGGCCCAGTTATTCATCTTGCGCAGGGCGTTGATTTCGGTCAGCAGCTCCTCGTAGGGGCGATAAGCCAGGCGCGTGGCGGTGCCAGCGGCTTCGGAGTCTTCGCCCGTATTCTTAGTCACGTTGGAGATATAAGCGCAGTCTTTATCCTTTTGGGGAATCATATAGCGCTGTTTGCGCTCTTCCTTCTCCTTTTCTTTGTCCTTGGACTTTTGGCTTTTTTGGGCCGTAGCAGCAAAGGATGATACGAGGCAGCAGAGGAGTAAAAGTTTTTTCATGGAAATAAGTAAGAAGGAAAAATGAGCCTGCGCTGTAGCGCGATAAAAGCAGGAGTGGAGTGCCGCCCCAAGCTGAAGCTTGACGGCATAGCCGCGCCATAGCAAAAAGCATGACAAACCTATTATAACGGGGTAACGCTGGGGTCATGGGCCGCCCTGATCTTTGCGGCGGGTCTGCTTCGGCCGATCAGGTGACTGGCGCTCCGGAAGCGGCGCTGGTCGTAGAAATCAGGATTGGAAAGTAGACTTAATGTTGCTTTATAAAGCCCGATCTACATATAACCCAAATAAATGCCGAAATAGCACGGAGCTTGCTACCTCAACAGTTGCTCTATTATTTCACGTTTAATCTCATTCTCTTGCCCCGTATTCTTTACGCCATTCAAGGCACCGGCAACGGCCACCTGAGCCGGGCCCGCGATATTATTCCGCTGCTTCAGGAGCGCGCCTCCCACCTCGATGTGCTCGTGAGCGGTCCGCCGGCCGACCTGGCCTTGCCCTTTCCGGTGCAGTATCAGTTTCACGGCATGGGCTTCGTGTTTGGAAAAAGTGGCGGTATCAGCTTTACCAAAACATTTGGACAAGTAAATGCTCCCGCTTTCGTGCGCGAGATGCGGCAGTTGCCGGTAGAGCAGTACGATCTGGTTATCAACGACTTCGAGCCGGTGTCGGCGTGGGCGTGCCGGTTGCGCCATGTGCCGTGCATTTCCCTGAGCCATCAGAGCGCTGTGCTGACCAAAAATGCCCCCCGGCCCAAGCGTCCCGACGTGGTTGGCCGTATGGTGCTACGCCACTACGCCCCCGCCACGGCTCACTACGGCTTTCACTTCGAGCGCTACGATGAAGGCACGTACACGCCCGTCATCCGGGGGCAGGTGCGCGCCCTGACTCCTGCCAATGAGGAGCACTACACAGTGTATCTGCCGGCATACGACGAGGCAACGCTGGTGGCGCGCCTGCGCTACCTCAGCCGTACCACGCGCTGGGAGGTATTCAGCAAGCACAGCCAAAAGGAAGCGGAGTACGGCAATGTGCGCGTACGCCCCGTAAGCGGCGCGGCCTTCACCGATAGCCTCGCCCGTAGCGCCGGTGTGCTGTGCGGGGCCGGTTTCGAGACGCCCGCCGAGGCACTCTTTCTGGGCAAGAAGCTGGCTGTGGTGCCCATGAAAAACCAGTATGAGCAGGCGTGCAACGCCGCCGCGCTGGCCAGGATGGGCGTGCCTGTAGTGAAAGGACTCAAAGACAAGCACCTCGATGGCCTCGACCAATGGCTGCAGTTTGGTGAGCCCATTCCCGTAAACTATCCCGACGAAACCGCTGCTGTGCTGGACAAGCTGCTGCGCGAACACTTAAAATAAGCGCTGGGGGGCTTTTTCAGGAGGCGAGTGTTACATCTGCTGCTTATATAACTTCCTGATTCTTGTAGCTGGTTAAGATAATAAGCTTAAAAAAAGTGTTCAGAACTTCGCCCTAAGCTGAGAAGTCTGAGCACTTTTTTGGTTTATGCTCCTTACAGCGCTGTTATCTTAGCTCTCCAGCTTGCGCTGTTCGTGCGGGCCCCTATGCCCGTCGCCTTTGTTTTCTCTGCCACAAAATGCTCCATTCTGACACTGTCCCGAACTCACTTATGCCTGGTCTGCATGACCTGCAGCCGCTGGATGAGGTGCTACGGGGCGTGCTCGATGTATCGCTTACCGGGCTGATTATTTATCGTCCGGTATACGATGCGGATGGCAGCGGCAGCGTCGTTGATTTTGCTTTTGCGTACGTGAACCCTGCCGCCCAGCGCATGCTGAGCCTGCCTGAGCAGCCCGCCCTGACGCACTTGCAGCACTGGCCGCGAAGTCAGGCATATGGCACGTTCGCCCTCCATCTCCACGCGTTCGAGTCCGGGGAGCCTGGGCAGCAAGATGTGCAGTACCAGGCCGATGGCTACCAAAATTACTACCGCCTGGCCGTCCGCCGCTCGGGCCAGAGCTTACTGGTAAGCCTGAGCGATACGCCCGACCAACCCCGCACCCTCATAGAAGTAGCTCAGGCCCAAGCCGAAGTTCAACGGCAAGGGCAGCAGCTGCAACGGCTGTTTATGGAAGCGCCCGCTGCCATCTGCATTCTCTCGGGGCCTGACTTTGTATTTGAGCTGGTAAACCCCGGCTACCAGCGTCTGTTGCCGGGGCGGCAGCTGCTGGGGCTGCCCTTTGTGGAGGCGGTGCCCGAGCTAGCCAATCATTCGTCGGTGGAGGTGTTCCGTCAAATTTATCAGACAGGCGTAACACACGAAGAGCTTGGCATCCTCGTTCCCGTTGCCAGGCCCGATGGGGTGCTGGAGGACCGTTATTTCAACTACATTCAACAGGCCCGCCGCAATGAGCGCGGACAGATTGACGGCATACTCGTGTTTGCCTTTGAGGTAACCGAGCAGTTTTGTGCCCGTCAGCAGGCCGAAGCACTCCAGTCGGAGCTGCGGGCGGGTGCCGAGCGCCAGGCCCAAGCCAGCAAAGCCATCTATCAGATATTCGAGCACACCCCGGCTGCCATCTGCATTCATCGCGGGCCCGAGCATCGCTACGAGTATGTCAACGCCGCCTATCAGGCTTTCTTCCCCGACCGCCAGCTGCTTGGTCTCTCCGTAGCCGAAGCATTGCCTGAAACCGTAGAGGCGGGCGTTGTGGACTTGCTGGATAACGTTTACCATACCGGAGAAACCTACTTCGGTGAGGAGTTGCCCTTGCTGATTGCCCAGCCCGATGGCCGTCCGCCCAAGCAGATGTACTTCACTTTTACCTACCAGGCTTACCGCGAAAACGGCGAGATTGTGGGCATCTCCACCTTCGCCTACAATGTGGCCGACCAGGTACTGGCCCGCCAGCGGCGCGAGGCCCAGCAGCGGCAGCTGGATCAGCTATTCATGCAAGCGCCCACACCCATCGTCATTCTCGACGGGCCTGAGCTGGTGTATCAGTTGGTAAACCCTGCTTACCAGCAAATTTTTCCCGGCCGCGACCTGCTCGACAAGCCTCTGCTGGAAGCCTTGCCTGAGCTGGCCGATACGTCCATTCCCGGCATATTAAAGCAAGTCTACCAAACGGGAGAAACCTATGTGGCGCACGAGTTGCCCCTGATGCTGGCCCGCTACCGAGATGCCCCGATGGAGGAGATTTACTGGAGCTTTACCTTTCAGGCCCGACACAACGGGCAGGGGGCCATTGATGGGATATTCGTGTTTGCTCAGGACGTAACGGCGCAGGTGCTGGCCCGGCGCATGGTGGAAGAGAGGGAAGAGTCCTTTCGCCTGATGGCCGACAACGCGCCGGCTATGCTCTGGGTGACTGATCCCGAAGGATATTGTACTTACCTCAACCAGCCCTGGTATACCTTCACCGGCCAAACTACCGCCGAGGCCCTGGGCATGGGCTGGGTGGGAGCCATTCATCCCGAGGATGCCGCCGCTGCGGGCACTGCCTTTGTAGAGGCAAACGCCAACCGCGCCCCTTACCATAAGCTCTTCCGGCTGCGGCGCCACGACGGCGTGTATCGCTGGGTAACCGACAGCGGATTGCCCCATTTTAGTGAAGCCGGCGAGTTTGAGGGCATGGTGGGCACGGTGATCGATGTGCACGAGCAGAAGCTGGCCGAGCTGGCGTTGCAGCGCCTGACCAAAAAGCTGCGCACCTCCCGCGACAAAGCCCAGGCCCTGAACGCGGAGCTGCAAACCGCCAACGACCAACTCACCCGCATCAACGTCGACCTGGACAACTTTATTTACACGGCCTCCCACGACCTGAAAGCGCCTATTACCAACATCGAGGGCCTGGTAAGTGTGTTATCGGGAGAGTTGCCCACGAAAGACCGGTCGGGCGAAGTAGACTACATTCTGGAGCTGATGCAGGGCGCAGTGGACCGCTTCAAATCCACCATCAATCACCTAACTGACGTTTCGAAGCTGCAAAAGGAGCATGGGCAGGCCGTTAGTCAGGTGATGCTGGCGGAAGTAGTGGAAGATGTGCGCTTGGATCTGGCTCCTTTGCTTCAGGAAGCCGATGCGCAGTTGAAAGTGGATGTGCTGCGTTGTCCGGTGGTTGCTTTTTCGGAGAAAAACCTGCGCTCCGTGGTTTATAACCTGCTCAGCAACGCCCTCAAATACCGCCATCCCGACCGCCCGGCGCAGGTAAGCCTGCACTGCCACGAAGAAGATGCGCACGTGGTGATGAAAGTACAGGACAACGGCCTAGGCATTGATTTGACGCGTGAGCGTCAGCTGTTTCAGATGTTTCAGCGCTTCCACACGCACGTGGAAGGCTCGGGCGTGGGCTTGTATATGGTCAAGAAGATGGTGGAGAATGCGGGGGGCAAAATTGAGGTGGAAAGCGAAGTAGGAGTGGGCTCTACCTTCACGGTTTACTTCAAGCGCTAAAAGCCAACTTGCTGTCTGGCTTTAAAAGCGGGTTTTGGTCGTGAAGCCTTTGCCGTTTGTGATGGATACCTGCTTGAAGCCGAGCTCGGTCAGCTCGCTGCGCACCTGCTCGAGCACGAAATCCTTGTTGTCTTCATTGAATGCGGGCGAGGAAAGGGTAATATTCTCGGCCTGAGCACCCGAGACGCGGGCCCGGACGTTCAGCTCATCCGAGATAGCGTCTTCGGGCAATTCCTGGGCATAGTATTTCTTGAACTCGTCGGGCAGCTGGTCGGCGTGGGCGCGGCGGGCGGCTATGGCTATCCGGTTTTCGGCGGCTCGCTGCTTGGCGGCCGCTATTTCAGCCGGGGAAGGCTGGGGAGGAGCGGGGGGCGTGGGGGGCAAAACTGGCTCCTCAGCCAGCTCCTTTTCAGCGGGCACCTCCTTTTCGTCTGGGGCGGCAGCAGAGCTTTGCGCCAGCAGGACGGCGGCCACCGAATCCTGCATTCTGGCCCGCCGGGCTACCGCTGCCGCCGATTCGGTCCGGCGGGCGCTCACTGCCCGGCTGGTGGGCTGAGGAATGCGGGCAGGAGTTGCCCGCTGGAGTCGACCAATGAAAAATGCCGCAACAAATGCGAGCATACAAAGTCCTAGGATTCCTAAAAGGACATTTTTACTCATAGCCGGGAAGTTAAATGGCGCATAAACAGCCGATTTTACTTTTCATGTCCAGTAGTAAGGCTCAACCCAAATCTGCGACTTTAACTCATGGAAGGTAAGCGAGTGCGCTGCTTTTGTACCAACCGACCAGTGTTTTTGTGGCTGCAAACCATGCTAACAGAAGCCTTCAATAATGCACGCCTCGCTGATTACCTCAGTTTATAGAGTACAGAAAACCCTGTGGTAACGCTGAAAGTTGCTTTTCAATGAAAGCCACAGCTTGATCTTCTTGCCCCGCTTACCCGTATGCGTAGCCAAAAATAAGCAGATCAGGCTAGTCACTTCTCCTGATTCGAGCGTCGGTGCCTGCTGTCCTTAGTTACTGTCTGAATGCCTGCTTCTGCCGCTGCCTTGTCGGCCGCTTTCTTTCCCGAAAATGCCCCCCAGACCTATTCGCGCGCCGATTTTGGCCCTGATTTCCGGTGGGGCGTGGCGGCCGCGGCCTATCAGACCGAAGGCGCCTGGGACGCCGATGGCAAAGGGCCCAGCATCTGGGATGACTTCGTGCGGCGTCCCAAAAAAATTCGGGGCAACACCCACGCCCGGACAGCCACCGATTTCTACCACCGCTGGCCCACCGATCTGGATTTGATGCGGCATCTCCACATCCCCAACTTTCGGTTCTCGGTGGCGTGGTCGCGGGTGCTGCCCAGCGGTACGGGCGAGCTGAATACCAATGGGTTGGATTTTTATGACCGTTTGGTAGATGGCTGTCTGGAGCGCGGCATCACGCCCTGGCCTACGCTCTACCACTGGGATTTGCCCGCCGCCCTCCAGCAGCGCGGGGGGTGGACCAACCGCAGCATCGTGGGCTGGTTTGCCGATTATGCCCAGCACGTAGCCGCCCGCCTCGGCGACCGGGTGCAGCACTGGATGGTGCTGAATGAGCCGATGGTTTTTACGGGTGCCGGCCACATGATCGGCATTCACGCGCCCGGCGGCCGGGGGCTGGGGGGCTTTTTGTCGAGCACGCACCACGCCGCTTTGGCCCAGGCCGAAGGCGGACGGGCCCTGCGCGCCACACTCCCCGCCACCGCCCAGATTGGCACCACGTTTTCCTGCTCCTACCTCACGCCCTGGCGGCCCGCCCTGCTGCGCGACCAGCGCGCCACCGCTCGCGCCAATGCCATTCTCAACCGCCTGTTCGTGGAGCCAGCCCTCGGCCTGGGCTACCCGGTAACCGAAGCGCCCGTGCTCGGCTGGCTCAGCCGCTACATGAAACCCGGCGACGAGCAGCGCCTGCCCTTTGCCTTCGACTTCTGGGCATCCAGAACTATACCCGCGAAGTGGTGCGCCATTCGCCCTATATACCGCTGGTGTGGGCCAAGCTGGTAGGCGCCGCCGAGCGCGGCGTGCCCCACACTACGATGGGCTGGGAGGTGTATCCCGAAAGCATCTATCACATGCTCAAGCAGTTCAGCGGCTACAAAAATGCCCCCCGCTTGCTCATTACCGAAAATGGCGCCGCCTTCCCCGACGAGCTCATCAACGGCCGCGTGCCCGACGCCGCCCGGCAAGCCTTTCTGCGCGCCTGCATAGCCCAGGTGCTGCGCGCCCAGCGCGAGGGCGTGCCCGTAGATGGCTATTTCGCCTGGTCGTTCACCGATAACTTCGAGTGGGCCGAGGGCTACCACCAACGCTTCGGCCTGGTCCGCGTGGACTACGACACCCAGCAGCGCACCATCAAAGACTCCGGCCACTGGTATGGCGACTTGCTGGGGGCAAAACGGTATGAGTTGAGCTCTCTGACTCTGGCCTAAGGTAGCAGCAGAATACCCCTGAGAAGAGATTATGGCCTCTCGCTATTTGCTTTGCGGAATATAAGTGTGATAGTATAATGTGTTGACTATTAATTTATAAACAAATGTTTAATGGATGTTTTACTCAAATGTATATACAAATTGTTGTTAAGAATCCGCTCTGTATTCCCCTTGATTTCAGCCCTCCTGAAACCGGATTATCGATGACAGCCGGCTAGCGGTCTTGCCCCGGCCAAGTGTATCTTGGGGGGCATTTTGTGCCGGTTTAGCTTCTCCTTATGCTGCTCACTATTACTACCACTCACCAGCCCGCCACCGATCTGGGCTACCTGCTACACAAGAATCCGGCGCGCCTGCAATCGGTGGACATTGCCTACGGGCAGGCCCACATCTTTTATCCCGAAGCCACTGCGGAGCGGTGCACGGCTGCTCTACTGCTCGACATAGATCCGGTGGCGCTGGTGCGCAACCACCGCGGCTGGGCCGGCGAAGGCTTTGCTCTGGAGCAATACGTGAATGATAGGCCCTATGCTGCTTCCTCTTTTATGAGCACGGCCCTGGTTAAAGCCTTCAACACGGCCATGAACGGCACCTGCAAAGACCGCCCCGACCTGCCCGACACGCTTCTGCCCCTAGAAGCCACCGTAGCCGCCCTGCCTGCCGCCAACGCCAGCCAGCTCCAACGCCTTTTTGCCCCCCTGGGCTACGAAATCGAAACGGAAGCCCACCCGCTCGACCCCACCGTGCCGCAGTGGGGCGACAGCCGCTACTTCACGCTCCGCCTGCGCCACCCGGCCCTGCGTCTGCGCGATTTGCTGAGCCACCTCTACGTGCTCATCTCCGTCCTCGACAACGATAAGCACTACTACATCGGGCAGGCCGAGGCCGACAAACTCCTGCACCGCGGCGCCGACTGGCTGCCCCAGCACCCCGACCGCGAATTTATCACGCGCCGCTACCTGCGAAATCTGCGCGAGTATGTGGACCCCACGCTTGAACGGCTGCTGGCAGGGGAGGTTGACCTTACGATTACGACGGCCTCACCCCCTAGCCCCCTCTCCCAAAGAGAGGGGGAACTAGATTCTAGTATTTCTAGCTCTAGTTTAACTTCTGGCCTATCTGATCTAGAATTAGCTTTAAAAGCTAGTCCCCCCTCTCCTTGGGACTCTGCGCTTAAAGCAGATGCGGGGCTAGGGGGTGAGGCCGTCGTTGAACAAGCCGAGAAGCAAAGCCTCCACGACCACCGCCTCGACCGCGTAGCCGAAGAAATCCGACGCCTCGGAGCCAAGCGCGTGCTCGACTTGGGCTGCGGCGAAGGCAAGCTGGTACGTCGGCTGCTTAAAATTCCGCACGTGGAGCACATTCTGGGCATGGACGTGTCGCACCGCGAGCTGCAACGCGCCCACGAGCGCCTGCACATCCTAGAAATGCCCCCCAAGCAGCGCGAGCGACTCACGCTGGTGCAAGGCTCCCTGCTCTACCACGACCCGCGCCTCAGCGGCTACGACGCGGCGGCCGTCGTCGAAGTCATCGAGCACCTCGACGAAAACCGGCTGGCGGCGTTTGAGCAGGTGGTATTCGCCCGCGCCCGCCCTGGCGCCGTGCTCGTCACCACGCCCAACGCCGACTACAACCAGCGTTACGAAACCCTATCTGCCGGGGAGTTCCGTCACCAAGACCACCGCTTCGAGTGGACGCGGGCGCAGTTCGCGGCTTGGGCGGCGGGAGTTGCTGAGCGCCACGGCTACCGCGTGCGCGTGGAACCGCTAGGGCCGGAGGCGGAAGAAGTAGGGGCGCCTTCGCAGTTGGCGGTGTTTGAGCGGTAAATAATTTTTTACATGGAATTATGATGTTCCGTTAACTTGTAGATCAGACAGCTTATTTTTAGTAAGGTTAACATTGACTTCCCAATAATAACTTCCACCATCAAATACTGTTGAATAATCAGAATCGTATTTAAGTCTTGTATCTAGTGAGCCTCTTATCTTGTCAACAAGAGTATATTCATCCCAATGAAAATTGATATGTATTATCTTGTCTCCCTTTTTATTAACGAATCCTACATACTGTCTAAAATATTTATTTAAATTTTTATGAATTATCGGATTATCATCTGATTGATTCATGCGACTCCTATTTACGAACTGTAGTTTTCTTGATAAGATATATTCTGCCTCTTGTAACTCCTCTAATGTTGGTGTAAACCTTTTTAGAGAATCAATATCTGATACATGTAATAAAGTAAAAGGATATTTATAAGTGAAAATAGTTCCTCTGAAATTGTTACTCTTCACGCCTAATAGTGTAGTCTTACTAGTATCAAAAACTTCTATTGTTATTTTGTGATTAATTAATCTTGGTTTACAAGATGAAAATAAAAACAGTATGACCAGGGTTAAATGCTCGATTCTCATTATATAGATTTTTACTATTGAGTTGACTGCATAATAAGCTGCTCTCAATTCAACTCCAGCACAAATCCGCCGCGCGCCTTTACCGGCAGTGTGAGCGCCGTGCCCGTAAAGCTGCGGGTGCTGAAGTCGCGGTTGGTGGTGCCGTCGGTGATGAGGGTGCCGCCTTTGGTAGCGCCCAGCTTGGATAGGTCGAGGGTGATGGTGCGGTCGGTGGGGGTGCCGTTGATGCCGGCCACGTACCATTTGTTGTTGGCTTTGCGGGCCACCACGGCGTACTCGCCGGGAAAACCGTCCAGAAACTTCACGTCGTCCCAGCTGGGGGGCAAATTCCGCATAAAGTTCACCACGTAGGGCGGCTGCTTTTGCATGCCTTCCGGCACTTCCACGTAGTGCTGAATGCCCGATTGAAACAGCACCGAAAGCGCCAGCTCGAAGCCGTTGGTGGTAAGGCGGTTAACCTTTGGGATTTCGGAAAAGCAGACGGGCGTAAAATCCATGGGGCCCACGGCGTTGCGAGTGAAGGGCAGCATCGCGCAGTGCGTGGACTGATCATCGGCATCGGCCTGGGCGAAGGTCAGAAACTCGAAGCCGCGGACAGCTTCCATAGTCATCAGGTGGGGATAGGTGCGTGTCCAGCCGCGGGGGATGGTAGTGCCGTGAAAGTTCACCAACAGCTTAGCCTGGGCCGCATCGTCCAAGAGGTCCTGGTAGTAGCCCATCATCGACTGCCCGTCGCCGCCGAAGAAGTCGATTTTCACACCTTTGATACCCATTTGCTGCAAGCGGGCAAACTCCTTTTTGCGCGTTGCCGGGTCAAAAAGCACGTTTATGGGCGTCTGGGGGGCTTTATTCCAACTGCCGTTGGAGTTGTACCAAAGCAGCAGGTCCACGTTTTTGGTGCGGGCATAGGTGGCCAGCTCCGTCATTTTATCGTACCCGATTTGCTTGTCCCACAGGGCATCAATCAGGCAGTAGCGCCACTTCATGTCGGCCGCGTAATCGACGAAGCGCTTCTGCACATCATACACCGTGGCCTCGTCCTTCAGCAAAGCCCAGCTCCAGGAGGCCTTGCCCGGCTGGATAAAGGCGGTATCCTTGATTTTAGCGGGCGCACTCACGTCGGTCGTCAGCGTCGACTCGACGATAGTGCCCAGCGTGGAACCCACCACCAGCACGCGCCACGGCGTGCTCCACGGCAGCGTCGACTCGGGCGCGGTGCTCGCCGTGGGCGTGGTGCCTTCGCGCTCCTGGGCAAAGGCGATGCTGTACTCGCCGTCGGGCGAAAGATGGGCCAGGTGGGTGCCCCCATAGCTGCGGTCCATGCCCGCTTCCGTCAGCAACACCCAGTGCCCGGCCGCCTGAAACAGCGCCGGAAACGACCAGCCTTGCCCCAAACTCGATGGGGTGCCGGCCGCCAAGCCCAGCTTGTATTTTTCCTCGTAAGAAGGCTGGGTATTCGACCAGCCCGTTTGGGCTACCGCGTGCGGATGCAGCCAGCCTTTGGCTGCGGCTGGCAGCTTAAAAGTGGTCTTTTCGGCCAGAATCCGCTGTTTCTCCTTGGATTTGCCCCCCAGCGCATACCGAAATGCTACCCCGTCGTTCGACACCTGAAACACCACGCTGAGCGTGCGCCCTTGGCTGCCCAAAAACGCAATTTCGCGCCGATTGGCCTGGTAGCGGCAGGCCGAGCGCTTGTCATTGGTGAGGGTGTAGCTGTCGGAAACGGGAGTGGTTTTGCCCGCGCTGCTCAGCTTGAGATTCTGAGTTAAGTCAGCATCGGCCAGCTGCAAACCCAGGCGGGAAGGTCCGATCAGCTTCGTTTGTCGATAAGCCACCGAATACGTGGGCACGCCCTGGTCTGTGACGCTGACCGTGACTTGCACCGCGCCGTCGGGGCTGGTCACGAGAATGGGCTCGGGTGGGCCGGCCTGGGCCAGTATAGTTGTCAGGAATAGCACGAAACACAAGGAGGCTTTCAGCATAAATGCAAACAGATAGGGGAGGCAGAATGATAGCGCGCGGGCGTACCCGCCGGGCTAAGGTAAGGCGCCTTTACTGTCTGTTCAGCATACGCAGCATTTTGCCTCATCCTTCCCGGTGCACAATTGTGCTGGGCTGGGTCAGCTGTTTGCCAAGGTCGCTTTTAATATGAAGCGGCCTGCTTATTTTATCGCTTTTAATAAATTGTTGGACTTTGATATTTTCCCAGATAATTAATTTGTCCTCTACTCTCGTAATGGCGCGAATATCCCGTCCTGAGAAATAACAAAGCCCAAGCTGCCATTATTATTCCAGCAGTAAGAAAACATAGAGCAGTGCCGGGTGCCAAATTGATTAGAACTTACGGCCGTTATTTTGTCGTCGCTCACCGTGGCGCTTTTGGCCACATACACATACGGCGGCATGGGCTTAGACCGAATAACGGTGCCGAAACCTTTAACTTTTAAATCAGTGGTGAGCACGACTAAGCCATCAATACAGGAAAGGGAAGAAATAAACCGGATAGCGCCTTTTATTTCATCACTCGTCTCATTTTTTTGCGCTTCTGATACGTTTTCGCTTACGTACAACGATACCGGAAGTAAATTTTTCTCATCTCTTGAGAACTGATCGGCTATGGCATTTGAGTATTTATAATGCGAGATATTTAGCTGAATATAATTTACAATTGCCTTAAATAATCGGTCGTATGATAGTTCGTGCTTCACAATTAAACCGGCTTTTTTATAGGGTGTCATCAAAAAAGCCCCCCCGTGATGATAATTCTGGCTTTTAAGTAGAATGCGAGATAATGATTGAATAATAGATGTTTCTATGTACTCGTCCCAGTCCTTGGGATCTTCATCTTTATAATATTTATTAATATAACTCCGTATGGCCTTTTTGTAAGGCTCAGAAAACGACTTTAATATTTTATTGACGGTTCCTTTTCTGAAAACATCGACATAATTACTGATCAGCGTATTCTGTTTTAAGGTGGCAATCAGCTCATAATCGAGCATTACATGAATGCTTCCGATGTCGGATATGGAAGTCTGGAAAAAACCAGGCTGCTCGGAGCCTGACTCGGTTTCGTAGTTGAGAAAGTCTTGGTAGTGAACCGCTTGGTCAATCATTCCCCAGATATACAGCTCATTATTGGCGTCGTAGTACACGGCCAGCGACGAGCTCCAGGGGTCGGCTGCTTTCGACAGCTTCACGATGTTCTTGACGGTGAAGGGAATGCGCTTGCGGAAGTGGATATAATTCCAGCGGTCGGCCACGATGCGTTCCGGCGGGCTGGGGTCGGGGTCTGCAGGGTCGATAAAGGTGACCGTGACCTTAATCAGCTGGCCTTCTTCTGTTTTGAGGCTGGTAAAAAACAGGTTTTCGAACAGATGAGTTAATATGCTCTCGCTGGGCTGCGGATAATTCGTCTTCGCTAGCTTCTTGTATACAAGCCTGGCCAAATCATGATAAGTGGAGTTTAAATGTGCCATCGTATCGTGCCGAATAAGCCAGAAACCCGTTAACGTTGCCAAGTAAGCTATTCCTTAAATATACGCCCGCTTTTTCCTTATGGCTCTGACTACCCTAAAACTTCCCGAACTCTCGCTGGTCCTGCTCATGGGTACGTCGGGGGCGGGGAAGAGTACGTTTGCGCGTCGCCTGTTTCGGGCCACCGAAATTGTGTCTTCTGACTACTGCCGGGCGCTGGTAGCCGACGATGAAAACGACCAGTCGGCCACGCCCGACGCGTTTGCCTTGCTCCAATACCTGGTGGGTGTGCGCCTGAAGCGCGGCCTGCTGACGGTAGTTGATGCAACCAACGTGCAGCCCGAAGCCCGCAAAGTGCTCGTGCAGCTGGCCCGCGACTACCACGTGCTGCCCACCGCCATTATCCTCGACGTGCCCGACCGCGTAGCCGAGGACCGCAACCAAAACCGTCCCGAGCGGCGCCACATGCCCCGCCACGTGGTGCCTCAGCAGCGCCAGCAGCTGCGCCGCAGCCTCAAAACGCTCAAGCAGGAAGGCTTCCGGCATATTTTCCATCTGCACGGGCCCGAGGAAATAAACGCCGTGCAAGTCATCCAGCGTGACCCGCTTTACAGCAACCGCAAGCACGAAACTGGCCCCTTCGACATCATTGGCGACGTGCACGGCTGCTACGACGAGCTGGTGCAGCTGCTCGGTAAGCTGGGCTATGCGGTGGAAGAGGAGCCGGTAGTGGATGTGCGCGATTTAGGCGTGCGGGTGACGCGCCGCGCTGAGGTGGCAGGTGGTAGAGACGCAATATCTTGCGTCTCGTCGTTGAACGACTCGTTGCAGAACAAATCAGATCAAGTCATCCAACCTAACAACATCAGCAACGACGAGACGCAAAATATTGCGTCTCTACAACCGTACAAAGGAGCAGCCGAGCGCCGGGTTATATTTCTAGGCGACCTAGTAGACCGTGGCCCAGCTTCGCCGCAGGTACTGCGCCTCGTCATGCGCATGGTGCAGGATGGCTTAGCCTTATGCGTGCCCGGCAACCACGATATTAAGCTGCTGCGGCATCTGGGGGGCAAAAATGTGAATGTGCAGCACGGTTTCGCCGAAACGCTGGAGCAACTCGCTGCCGAATCAGATACGTTCAAGAGCCAGGTGCGGCAGTTTCTGGATGGGCTGGTGAGTCACTATGTGTTGGATGACGGCCGCCTGGTGGTGGCTCACGCGGGCATGCGCGAAGACATGCAGGGCCGCGGTTCGGGCGCCGTGCGGGCGTTTGCTTTGTTCGGAGAAACGACCGGCGAGATAGACGAATTCGGCTTGCCCGTACGCTACAACTGGGCCTCTGAGTATCGGGGCCGGGCCATGGTGGTGTACGGCCACACGCCCGTGCCTGAAGCCGAGTGGCTGAATAACACTATTGACATTGATACGGGCTGCGTGTTTGGCGGTCAGCTTACGGCCCTGCGCTACCCCGAGCGGGAACTGGTAGCCGTGCCCGCGGCCCGCGTGTACTGCGAGCCGGTGCGCCCGCTGAACTACCGCGCGCTTCAGCTCTTGGAGGCCACCCAAACCGACCTCTCCGCCCAACAGCAGCACGACGACCTGCTCGACATCCGCGACGTGACCGGCAAGCAAATCATTCGGCCGCGCCTGCTGCCTTCGGTTACCATTCGGGAGGAAAACGCCATTGCGGCCCTTGAGGTGATGAGCCGGTTTGCTCTTAATCCCAAGTGGCTGCTGTATTTGCCCCCCACCATGTCGCCCACCGAAACCTCGCCGCTGCCCGACCTGCTGGAGCATCCCGCCGAGGCCTTCGACTACTTCCGCCGCCAGGGTGTAGAGCGCGTGGTGTGCGAGGAAAAGCACATGGGCAGCCGCGTAGTGGTAGTATTGGCCCGCGACGAGGACATCGCGCGCCGCCGCTTCGGCATAGTAGGCGAGGGGCCGGGCAAATGCTACACCCGCACCGGCCGCAACTTCTTCACTGACCCAACTCTGGAAGCCGCCTTCCTCACCCGCCTGCAAGACGCCCTGCTGGGGGGTAATTTTTGGGAGAAATTCCAAACGGACTGGCTCTGCCTCGATGCCGAGCTGCTGCCGTGGTCGGCCAAGGCGCAGGAACTGATCAAGAACCAGTACGCCGCTGTAGCCGCTGCCGCTGACGCGGCCCTGCCCTTGGCCGAAGCCACGCTAACCCAAGCCGCTACCCGCGGCCTCGACGGCGTGGAAGCCCTGCTGGCCCGCACCTCGGCCCGCCACACCGCCGCCACCCACTACGCCGAAGCCTACCGCCGCTACTGCTGGCCAGTCGAAAGTCTGGGCGATTTGCGCCTGGCTCCCTTCCACCTGCTGGCTACCGAGGGCCGCACCTACTTCGATAAAGACCACGCCTGGCACATGGAAACTCTGCGCGCCCTCAGCCTCCAGGACCCCGGCCTGCTCCGCGCCACCACCTACCACGTAGTAAATCTGCAAGACCCCGCCGCCGTAGAAGCCGCCACCCAGTGGTGGACCGACCTCACCGAAGCCGGCGGCGAAGGCATGGTCGTGAAGCCCTACGATTTTATTCCTGCCACCAAAAAAGGCATCCTCCAGCCCGCCCTCAAGTGCCGCGGCCGCGAGTATCTGCGCATCATCTACGGCCCCGACTACCTGCTGCCCGGCAACCTGGAGCGCCTGAAGGAGCGGGCCGTAAAAGCCAAGCGCAATCTGGCTCTGCGCGAGTTTGCCCTCGGCGTGGAAGGCCTGGAACGCTTCGTAGCCGGCGCCCCGCTGCGGGAGGTGCACCAGTGTGTGTTTGGTGTGTTGGCGTTGGAAAGTGAGGCTGTAGACCCGCGGCTTTAATTCAGCACGGTCATACTTGCTTGCGGCGTTGGTGTGGCCCGACTGCAATTGAATTATAGAACTAACCGTGTAGGATTTATTGTAAATAAATCCTGTCTCGTATTACAAACGCCGTATCAGTTCCTTTGTGGGTAGAAGTATAATCAATCTTAAAAGCACACCGCCAGATCAAAGATTGATTGTGTGTATACTGAGTATTCGGCTTTGGTTGGATGGTAAAATAACAAGTATCGAACTTTAATTCTGATTGAATTACCACTATATCAGGATCGTCTTCAAGTTGGAAATTAGTATGTAGGTAACTACTGATTCCGTTTCTCTTCGCTATTCTATAAAATGCATCAGAACCCATATATACTTTCCTTCTGTAGGGTTTCTGCTCAGCTATTGAAATGGTGTCTGGATTAGAGCCATAGAGACGAGGGCTTTCAAGATGGATAAACTCGTGGACTTTATCGTCTGAAGACTTTTCTATAATAGGGCTATCTATCGGCTCTTCCCTAGACTTATCGGAGCATGATGTTACTATAGCTAAAACGATAGTTGAGGCTACAAATGAAAATGGTTTGATCATGTTTGCTGCTCTTCGAAAGTGACTTTGACGTTGGTGGCTTAGCTGGATAATTTCATCAGTTGCTGAAGTTGCAATGCTGTTGGCTGACGATTTTACTGCCCACTCATACTCTTATCACGCGCTCCTTTAAACTCCGAACCAGCTTTCCACTGTGGAAAGGTCGTTTCACTAGCCAAGCGCTGACCTACGCGGAAGTAGAGCTGGGCGTCCTGAGTGATGCCGGATAGGTCCCATTTGGGGTCGAACTGGTCGGCGGGCTTGTGGTACATGTTAGTGGTGTAGTTCTGGCGCTGCTCAGAGATGTATTCCTTGCCGCGGGTGCGGCTCTCGAAGCCACCGCTGGCGTAGAGCGAGGGCACGCCCACGTGGGCGAAGCTGAAGTGGTCGGAGCGGTAGAACATGCCGGTTTCGGGTGTCTGGTCGGGGAGGATATAGCGGTCCTGCTCCTTGGCGGCGGCGCGGGCGTACTCCTCCAACTCTGATTGGCCGTAGCCAATGACGGTGAGGTCCTTCATCTTGCCGTAGGGCCAGAGCATGTCCATGTTCAGGTCGGCCACGGTCTTGTTGAGCGGAAACACCGGGTGCTGGGCGTAGTAAGCCGAGCCCAGCAGGCCCTGCTCTTCGCCCGTCACGGCCAGGAACACGATGCTACGGGCAGGCTTCTGGGGGGCTTTTTGGAAGGCTTCGGCAATGCTCAGCAGGGCAGCCAGACCAGTGCCGTCGTCCACGGCGCCGTTGTAGATGGAGTCGCCGGCAATAGCTTTGCCTACGCCAAAGTGGTCCCAGTGAGCCGAGTAGATGATATACTCATTGGGGCGGGTAGTGCCGGGTATCACCGCCAGCACGTTGCGACTGGTCTGACGGCGCAGCTTGTTCTGGATGCTGGCCGTGACGGTGAGGCCCGCAAGCGGGCGAGGCCGGAAGCCTTTCTGATTGGCAGCGGCGTAAAGTTGGTCGTAGTTCTGGCCGGCGGCCTGGAAGAGTCGCTTGGCCGCATCGAGCGTCAGCCAGCCTTCGATGGCGCACTTGCTGGCGCCTTTGTCAGGGGTTTGGGCGCGCAGCTTGGGGCTGATGGCCCCGCTCAGCACCACCGACCAGGGGTAAGCGGCCGGCTTGGTGTCGTGCACGATGAGTACGCCAGCGGCGCCTTGGCGGGCGGCTTCCTCGTATTTGTAAGTCCAGCGGCCGTAATAAGTCATGGCCTTGCCCTTAAACAAGGTGGTGTCGGTGCCCGCGTTGCCGGGGTCGTTTACCAGTACTACTACCGTTTTGCCTTTCACATCGAGGCCGGCGTAGTCGTTCCAGCCGTACTCGGGTGCCACCACGCCGTAGCCGGCAAATACCAGCGGCGAATTGGTAACGGCCACCTGGGGCTGCTCGCGCTGTGTGAAGGCTACAAAATCGGTCTTGTATTGCAGATTCAGGCTTTTACCGTTGCCCTTGATCTGCATGGTCGCGGCCGGGGTGCCGGTTATTTCTACCAGCGGCACAGATTGAAAGTAGCCGCCATCCGGGCCAGGCTTGAGACCGAGCTGCTTGAATTGGTCCGCGAGGTACTTAGTGCTGCGCTCCTCGCCCACGGTAAACGGCTTGCGGCCCATCATCTCATCCGATGACACTGCCTGCAAGTACTTGCTGATGCTAGCCGAACTGATGGTATCTGTAGAAGCAGCGGTTTCGGTAGCGGAAGCTGCTGGCTGGGTTGCTTCCGTGGTGTTGGAGCTGGATTGCGACTGGCAGCCGGCCAGGGCCAGGCCTAGCAGCCCGGCCGCGGCAACAGAACGAGTAGTGTGTAGCATGTGAGTATAATGCGTTATGGCTCGGTGACAAGTGTCGTAGCTGAAATATGGAAGTAATATTTAGCTACTCAATAGTAGCGGATATTTTGCTTATTCAATTCTCATCCACGACCGAAGAAATTGCCCTCATGAACAACTTCATGTAAGTAGGCCCAACCGGGAGTTTCTGCTACAAATCCGCCGGGGCGAGTTTGAGTATGAGACGCTAGTAGCGGAAGCCGAGGCGCTGGTGACGCGGGTAGAAGCTGCGTTTGCCGCCTCTACTTTGCCGGAGGCGCCAAACAGACAAGCCGCTGAGCAACTGCTGATTCGGGTGCGACGGGAGTTTTACGCGGCAGCAAGCGGGTAAGGGCAGCCCAGCCCCAAGCAGCTAGCCCAGCACTAGCGACCGGCTTAAAATGCCTCCGCCACGTTGATATAGAAATTGCCCCCCGCGTCGCCGAAGGCCGCGTCGAAGCGCAAGTTCAGGTTTTCGGCCTTCACAAGCTTGAAGCGCAGGCCCGCGCCCGCGGCCGGATGCAGGCCATTGAAATCGAAATCGCGCAGGCGCGAGGCCACCCTGCCGGCGCTGACGAAGCCCACCACTCCAAAGCGGCTGGTGAGCGGCAGGCGATATTCAACCTGGGCGGCGGCGTAGTTGCGGTCGAGGTAGCGCCCTTCGTAGTAGCCGCGCATCAGCCCACCGCCCCCAAGGCCCCGTGTTCCAGCAGCGGCACGTTGCCGCCAGTCAGGTAACCGAACACCTGATAGGCCAGCACGTGCTGGCGGTTACCCGCAATCTGAAAATACTGCCGCACGTCGATTTTGGTCAGCTCATAGCGAAATTGCCCCCCGAGTTGTTGGCCGTACCAGCCGTGGGTGATTTCGGCTAATATACCCCGCTGGGCATTCAGCACGTTGTCGCGCGTGTCGTAGGTCAGGGCCGTTTCCAAGCCCGTGCTCACGGCGCCGAGCGCGCCGGTTTCTCGCGGCTGGCCGGCGGCGTCGAGCAGGAGGCTTTGCGGAGCCAACTGCACGTCGCTCGTCCGCACGTGGCGCACGCCGCCGCCCACAAACAGCTTTCCCACGATCCGCCGCAATAGTAGCGGCTCAATTACCGTGTAGCGGTAGTCGTAAATCTCCTCGTTGGAGCTGGGCGTGTTGTTGCCCACGCCGTAGAAGAGCTGCGGAAAGCTGGAATGCCGCAGGTTGCCGCGCAGCAGGTAGTTTTCGTGGTTGAAAAAAACCGTGTAACCCGAATACAGGATGTACTGCTTATTGAGCGTGTACTGAAACGACACCGGAATGTTGGAGGTCCGGGTATCGGTACTGGCGCCTCTGGGCTTGAAGAGAAATTTGGCCCCCAGGCCCGCGCCCCAGCTGGTTTCGGGGGCATAGGAGATGATGGGGGCCAGCACCAGCCGGGTTGGGTAGGCGCCGCGCTGCGCCACCGCCTGCCGGTTGATGTCGAACTCGAACACATCGAGCACGCGGTCGAGAAACGAGCGGCTGGTATCAGCCGGGGCTGTCTGTCCGCCCGCCGTGCTGCTGCGTAGCGAGTCGGCCGGTAGCTGCTGGGCCGCCGCCGGAAAAGTGGCTAGTGTGCTTCCGGCTGCCAGCAAAACCGCCAGGAGTGCGCCCCCATATACTTTCATATATCTAGTTAACCTGATTTACCACGAAGGTAGGGTGAAGGGAAATTCAGAGCCGAGCTTGGCTTGCAACGCTGGCTACCATCGGGGGCGAACTGCGGGGTCTGGTCAAGGCAGAAGCCGCCAAGCTGGACCAAGCTAATTTTTCCGGGGATAACCAAGCGGCGTTTTTCTGCCTTACGGATAAACTGAACTGTGTAGTCGGAACAGCAGTGAATAAGCTACACGGCCGCCCGGTGCGCTCTGGCCAACGTGCCTCACCTCCCCGACGTAGCGGTAGCTGAGGCCCTGGTAACGCAAGTGTAAGCGGCCTTTGCCTCCCTTTGCCGGAGGCGCCCAACAAACAAGCCGCCGAGCAGCGGCTGACTTAAGTGCGGCGGGAGTTTTATGCGGGAGTAAGCCGGTAGCCAAGTGGCCTAGTGGTGTCACGACTTTTTCGGTCGTGGTACCACTCAGATGTTTCTGAAAATAATTTTCGCGGCGCGTGTGGAAAAAAGCCCCCAGGGCATCATCCTCCCGTCGGCCGGCGGATAGCTTGGGCCCGACCAGTTTTCTGGCCTTTCCAACCTGCCTCGCCTATGCCCCGACACCTACGCCTCGTCTTTGTATTGCTGTATTTGTTGAGCTGGCAGGTGGCCGCGGCCCAGCAGCGCCTGGCTCAGGGCCGGCAGCGCAGCTACTACACCAAAGTCTTCCGCCTCACCGACGCTAAAACGCTGCTGCTGTACCAGAAAGGTTTGAGCGCGGCCAAGGCCAGCTTTTTCATCCAGCCTGTCGACTCATTTCCGACGGACAGCCTCCGCCAGTGGCGTCGTCCGCTGCCAGTGGGCTACTACCTGGTGGCCCACACCGAGGGGCCGCGCCTGGTGTACTGGCTGCGCTCCGTGACTGACCGCGAGGTAGTGGTGCTGGACAATCAGGTGGATCTGGCTCTGGTGGTGCGCGATACGACCGGCCAGTTGCTCGACGGCCGGGCCCAGGTGCGTATAGGCGGGCGCGAAGTGCCATTTGATGCCGCTACGCAGAGCTTCCGCAAGGCGCGGGGCGGGCGCGGCGGCATTGTGGCCGTCACGCAGGGTGGGCGCACGACCTATCATCTGCTCACCCGAACGTTTCCCTCCAAAATGCCCTTCACGGCCCGCAGCGTAGCTAATCGGGTGGTGTTTGGGTTTCCGCTGGGATACCTCACGGGCCCCGTACGCAACTTTGTGCGCGGCCTCCGGCACTTCAGCTACACGACTACTGGGCTGGTGGGCTTGGTGCGGTCGGTGTTTAGCGAAGACGTGCGCGAGGAGCGTCAAAATCAGCGCGAGCAGCGGCGAGAGCAGACCTGGACGCACTACCTGGTATTTAGCAAGCCCCGCTACCGGCCCCAGGGCGACACCCTGCGGCTGAAGGCGCGGGTGACCCGGCGCGACGGCGGCCGGCTCTGCACCGCTCCGCTCACGCTGTGGCTCACCAATAATGGTAAGGATAGAAAGATAGCCGTGCTCCGCGCAGAGCGGCCTGGTTCTTACGTCTTTGAGTTGCCGCTGACCGATACGCTGGGCCTGCAAAGCAGCCGCCCCGTGTACGTGCGCCTCGACAATTCTCATGATGTGACCCTGGCCAGCGGGGAGTTTCAGCTGGAAGATTATGAGCTGAAAAACACCCGCTACACCCTGCGCGTGGCCGAAACCGAGCAGCGCCGGGGCACGCCCCAGGCTTTGTTTCTGCGCGGCACCGATGCCAATGAGTTGAACCTGCTGGATGCGCGGGTGCAGGTGGCGGTGGTGCCCACGCAGGTTACGCGCCTGGCCTCGCCCGTGGTGTTTGTGCCCGACACGCTCTGGACGTATGCTCAATCCCTTGATCCTGTTGGCGAAACCCGCCTGAATTTGCCCCCCAGTCAGCTGCCCGCCGCCGAGTTGCGCTACCGCGTAGAAGCCACCTTCCTCAACTCCGACAACGAGCGCCACGCCGAGCAGGCCCAGGTTACCTACCGCCTCGACCCCGGTCAGCTGACCGTGCAGCTCCACAACGACTCCGTGCAGCTGCGCTTTCAGCAAGCCGGCAAAAATGCCCCCCAGACCGCCACGCTGGAGATTTGGCCCCCGGATTCCGTTCTACAGAAACCTCTGTTTCGCGGCCCCGTGCAGCTGCCGCTGGATTTGCCGGTGCTGCCCCAGGCCGCCCGTTATGTGCTGCGCGATGCCGCCGGCCGCACCGCCGAGCTGCGCCTGACGCCCGCCAACGCCGCCCTGTCCCTGCGCTCCGACCGCACCCACGACTCTATTTTTGTAGAAATGGAAAATCCCCACCGACTGGCGTTCTGGTACTTCGTGTATCGGGGTAATGAGCTGGTGCGCCGGGGCTATGGCCGGGAGCTGAAAATGGCCGAGCGGGCCAGCAGTCCCGAGCCGTGGTTTGCCTCGGTGCAGTACGAGTGGGGCGGGGAGATGCGCACCGATGAATACAGTATCCCATTGAATCAAAGCCAGTTGCAGGTTCGCGCCGAGCAGCCTGCCGTGGCCTATCCTGGCCAGCGCATCCGCCTGACGTACCACGTTACCGATGGCGCGGGCGCGCCGGTGCCCAATGCCGACCTCACTTCCTATGCCTACACCAGCAAGTTCCGGCAGCCCGAGGCCCCCGAGCTGCCCAGCATTGAGCCACCTACGGTGGGCCGAAGGGCCGGGCGGCGGTTTCGGCTGGCGGAGCAGTTTGACAACAAACCCGAGCAAACCAGCCAGCAACTACTCGATTGGGCGCAGTGGCGCAGGCAGTTGGGGCTCGATTCGCTGGTGTTTTATCAATTTCTGTATCCTGATTTCGGCGTATTTGGCGAATACCGCCCCGCGCCGGGCGGCATCACGCAGGTGGCACCCTTTGTAGTCGATTCGGGCCGAGTGCAGCCGGCGGCAGCCGTATATCTGGATGGTGTGCCGATTTACATTCGCGCCATCAACCACACCGAGCCCTACGCCCTGGTAGCCGACAGTGGCTACCACACCCTGGCCGTTCGCACCGCTACTCGCCTCATCACTTTGCGCGGCGTGTACCTGCGGCCCCTGCACAAGCTCACCGTCAGCCTCGACCTGAACTACCCGCGCCCCGATATGACGGTGGAAGAGCGCCCCGCCACTTTCACTCCCCTTGAGCAAACCGAGCTGAACCGACGTTTGCTGCCCGTGAGCGTCACCAATTTGCCCCCCGGCGTGTTGCCCACGCTCCGGCAAGGTGCCCGTTTGCAGGTACTTACGTATCAGCATCGTTCCCAGCAGGACTATCGAAATGCGGTGTGGATGGGCGGGCCGTTTCGGGCCGACTCGGTGCTGTACCGGGAGGGGAGCGGGCTGCGGCAGAAATTTCTGTTTGAGCCTGCTTACCGCTACGCCTTCGCGCCGGGTCTGCTCAAGCAAACCAGCACACCGCCCTATCGCTTCGAGGGCCTGACTCGCTACAGCTCCGCCGATTCGCTGCCGTTGCGCGGCTTTGCCTACACCGAAGCCGCCGTGCGCAAGCTCCAGGAGCAGCTCAGCTTCCAGCCAACCACCCGCGCCTGGACCTTCGTGCAGCTCGATGACACCGTGCAGACCCGCGCCGGGCAGGGCCGCCTGGTGCTGTGGGCGCCACCTACGAATGCTGATATGAAACCGCAAACGCCCGTGCCCGCTGTTTTATACACCTTAATTACCCAGCAGAGCCAGCCAAAGTTTGGTCGGCTGTTGCGTGGGCTAATGCCTGTACAAGGCCTGAAGCCCGGCAAATACCGCGTGGCCGTGCTGCTGGCCGACAGCACCTGTCTGGTGCCCGCCGATGTAAACGTCCGGGCCGGCGGTACTACCTACGTGCAGCTTCAGCACTCGCATCGGCAGCCAAAAGGTCCTGCGAGCCAGCGTGTGAGGCGTTTTATTGAGATGCGCACCATCCGTTCGACGGCGGCGACTGAACAGCCGGCCGTGCGCACCTACCAAATCCGGGAAACGACGGCGGCGGAGCGGCGGGGATGGCCGCTGGTGCGGGGGCGGGTGCTCGATAAAAGTTCGGGCGAAGGTCTGCCGGGCGTCACGGTGCTGGTAAAAGGCACCAGCGTAGGAGTGTCCAGCAACGCCGATGGCAGCTTTGAGCTAAACGTGCCCTACGGTGGTACACTGGTTTTCTCTTTTATTGGCTACCTCACAGTGGAGCGCGTGGTGATTGGGCGGGAGCTGGAGGTCAGCTTAAGCGCTGATACCAAGCAGCTTTCGGAGGTGGTTGTGACAGGTTTAGGTAGCCAAAGTCTACAGGGCCGAGTGGCTGGAGTAACTATAACCAACAGTGCATCAGGTGTAAGCAGCAATATCATCAGGATTCGAGGCAACGCTAGCTTATCCATGACAAACCAACCGCTCTACATCGTGGATGGAGTGCCTTTCAATGGCCGGGTGGAAGATATCGACCCCGCTTCCATTCTTTCTACTACCGTACTCAAGGGCGCGCAAGCCGAGGCAATCTATGGCGCTAAAGCCGCGGGTGGAGTAGTTATCATCAAAACCAAAGCCACCAAAACGCCCCGTTCCCTAACCGACCCCACGGCCCCAGCCGACGCCGACAACACCCAACCCGACGGCCGCGACCCGCGCCTAGCCCTGCGCCGCCGCTTCTCCGACGTAGGCTGGTGGCGCCCCAACCTGCTCACCGATGCCCGCGGCCAAGCCACCACCGAAGCCATCCTGCCCGACGACGTAACCGGCTGGGACACCTTCGTACTAGGCTCCGATAACCACGGCCGCACCGGCAGCGCCACCGCCAGCCTGCGCTCCTTCAAAGGCCTGCTTGGCGAGCTGGCCGTGCCCCGCTTCCTGGTGGCCGGCGACAAGGCCCAGGTGCTAGGCAAAACCCTCAACTACCTCCCCGACACGGCCCAGGTCACGACAACCTTCCGGGTGGGCGCCACCGTGGCCCGCACCGCGCGCCATCAGGTTATCACGTCGGCCCTGGATACGCTTACCGTCACGGCGCCCGCCAAGGCTGATTCCCTGCAAGTTACCTTCAGCCTGCAAAAGCCGGATGGCTACGCCGATGGCGAAGTGCGCACCGTGCCCGTGCTGCCAGCCGGTACCCGCGAGCGGGTCGGCACCTTCGCCGTGCTCACCGCTGCCGATACTACTTTGCAATTGACTTTCGACCCCAAGCTGGGCGAAACCACCGTTCGTCTGGAAAGCGACCTGCTGCCCTTGTTGCTGGAGGAAATTCGCCACGTGCAGCAGTACGCCTACCTCTGCAACGAGCAGGCGGCCTCCAAACTCAAAGCCCTGTTGCTGGAACAGCGCATCCGCGAGTTTCTGCAACAGCCTTTCACCCACGCCAAGGACGTAAACCAGCTGATTCGGCGGCTGCGGCAGGGACAGCAGAAGCCGGGCCTGTGGGGCACCTGGCCGACTTCGCCCATCAGCGCCTGGGCCACGCTGCACGTGCTGGAAGCGCTGTTAGAGGCTGAAAAACAAGGCTACAAAGTGCAGCTCGACCGCAACGACGTGCAGATCTATCTGCTTAAGCAGCTGGACCTGAGCTTTGCCGAAAAACGAAATGCAGCCTTCGTGGGGGGCTTTTTTGGCACGCCCGACGACCGGTTGCGCCTCTTGCAGATTCTGCACCGCCTGGGCGTCCAAACCGACTACGCCACCTACATCATCCGCCTGGAGCGCGGCCGGCAGCAACTGGATACGTATCTGGCGCTCACGAATCTGCGTCAGGAGCTGAAGCTGCCATATCAGCTGGATAGTCTGCGGCGCCACCGCTTTACCACCCAGCTCGGGGGGGCTTTTTATGAGGATGCCCTGCGGGCGAGTGCTTACTACCGTTATCTGCTGAATAGAAGAATAGGAACTACCCTGCTGGCCTACCGCGTGCTGCGGGCCGCCGGTGGGGGAGGGGAGGAGCTGGCGCGTATCCGCACGTTTCTGCTGAATCAGCGGCGCGTGGGGCACTGGGCCAGCACCTACGAGGCCGCCCAGATTCTGGAAACCATCGGCCCCGACTTGTTTGCGCCCGGTCGGGCTACGGTGGCGCGGGTGCAACTCAGCGGCGCGCTCCAGCAGGAAGTGACGCAATTTCCATTTGAGGCCAAAATGCCCCCAGCGCCGGTTTGCTCACGTTGCGCAAGGAAGGGTTGCTGCCTGTGTACGCTACCGCCTACCAAACTTTCCAGAACCCCCAGCCCGCCGCCGTGGCCGCGCCCTTCCGCGTGACGACTACGCTAGCCGGGCAAACAGGCGCTCAGGTGAAGCTCAAGGCTGGGCAGCCCGCGGAGTTGCTGGTGACGGTAGAGGTGGCCGCCGAAGCGCGCTACGTGCTGCTGGAGGTGCCCATCCCGGCCGGCTGCTCCTACGGCGACAACAAGCCGGGCAATTCCTTCGAGGTGCATCGGGAGTACCTGCGCCACCAAACCGGCATCTTCATCGACGTGCTGCCCGTGGGACGCCATACCTTCCGTATTGCCCTGCAACCGCGCTTTCGGGGTCAATATACCCTGAACCCTGCCCGCGCCGAACTGATGTATTTTCCCACTCGCTTCGGCCGCTCAGCCAGCAAGCAGACCACAATCAACTAGGCATAGACAGTAATCATTACTCTAATAACCATCGGCTCTGAATGAAGAAAGGCCCAGAATTAATTCTGGGCCTTTCTTCATTCAAGGCTTGATAGCAAGCTGTGTATTATGCAGCAAGTCAGAGGTTTGAAAAACTTAAGCACTATGCCAAAAATGCTGCTGATACCAAGCGGCAGCTTGCGCTACATCCTGGGGCGTGAGGTTGTGGCCGGCGGGCGCGTCGTATCGGGTGAGCGCAAAGCCCCGATTGGTAAGCAGGCTCGCGTAGCGCTCCGTGGCCGCGGGGTCAACGGTCGGGTCGCGCTGGCCGGGGGCGAAGAATACGGGCACCGGATTCCGGGGGGCTTTTTGGTCGTCGTTGTTCGCCATGGGAGCGGCGGGTACTTCGCTCAACGGTTGCATGGGACGCAGCAGGGCTGCGCCGGCCAACAGCTCAGGGTAGAGCAGCAAGACGCTGCCAATGAGGTTGGCGCCGTTCGAATAACCCAGCGCCACCAGGTTCTGTAAGTCGAACTCCTTTTGGGGGGCAATTTTGCGCAGGAATTCCACCAGCTCATGCGTCCGGAACCGAACGTCGTCCTCGTCGAACACGCCCATACCCAGGCGGCGAAAGAAGCGTGGCATACCATTCTCCAGCACGTTGCCCCGCACGCTCAGCACGTTGAAGTCGGAGCCGAGCTGGCCCGCAATGGGCAACAGATCCCGCTCGTCGCCGCCGGTGCCGTGGAGCAGCAGCAAGGTTCGGGCGCCTGGCTGCTCGGCAGGGCGGTAGATATAGGTAAGAGGCTGATAGTCCATAACTAGCTGATAACGGGTAGCTGCGCTTCAATCTGGGCCCGGCGGCGTTCGTACTGAGGTGGCAGCAACAAGTGGGTGCCCAGTTCCGCCAGCGACTCGTCGATCATAAAGCCCGGATTGTCGGTGGCAATCTCAAACAAAACGCCCCCCGGCTCGCGGAAATACAGGGAGTGAAAGTACTGCCGGTCTATTTGCTCCGTGATGTTGAGGCCGCGGGCCGCAATCTTTTGGCGGAAGCGCATTTCCGTGGCATCATCGGGCACGCGGAAGGCAATGTGGTGTACTGAGCCGCCAGCTACGTGCCCACGGGCCTCACCGGGTGCTTCCACCAGATCGATGATGGCCGCGCCGGGCACCGCATCCGTGGCGAAGCGGTAGCGGTTTACGTGCTGCTCCATCAGCTTATAGCCGAATACTTCCGTCAGAATCTCGGCCGTGCCCTTAATGTTGGTCAACGTCAGGGTCACGTTATGAAAGCCCTTGGTCGCTACCGCGGCGCTCACCTCCGGCGTCGTCCAGGGCGTGCGCGGATCGGCGTTTTTAGCAACGGTCAGCTCCAGCTTCAGGCCATCCGGGTCGAGAAAGGTGAGGTAAGGCTCACCGAATTTTTCGCTGGGCTTGTTGAACGTCACGTTATGCTGCGCGAAGCGCTTCAGCCAGAAGTCGAAGCTGCCCTCCGGCACTGAGTAGCCAATTTCAGTGGCCTGCCCGGTGCCGCGCCGGCCAGGTGTCATATTCTGCCAGGGGAAAAACGTGAGAATGGTGCCCGCCGAGCCTACCTCATCGCCAAAGTAAAAGTGGTAGGTGCTGGGGTCATCAAAGTTGACGGTCTTCTTCAAAAAGCGCAGCCCCATCACTTTCGCATAGAAGTCATAGTTGCGTTGCGCATTACTGGCAATGGCCGTGATGTGGTGCAGGCCAAGGATCTGATCCGACATAAAACGTGAGATTTAAGAGTGAACAGAGGCTAAACTGACAGAACAAGAAAAAATCTAGCGTTAAAGATAAAATCCTGAAACTTCTACTGATAAGCATACGTAAAATTCATCAGTAGCGTCGCTTATGGGAGTCTGAGGCCTACGGAAAGAATAAAAGTGAACCAGAGAAGTAGTAAGAGTAAAGCTACCGTTAAAGGTTGGTCAGTACCGAAGTTGGACGGAATTATAAGGCAACAAAAAACCCCTCGCTAGGAGGGGCTTTTGTTAAGAAGAACTAAAATGGTAGGAAACGCAGGGAAGAGAGATACTACTTAACTTCTAAGCGCTGTGTGCTGATCTTTCCTTTCTCACCTACGCGCACCTGGTACAGACCATTAGCTAAGCTTTGGATATTCAGACGCTGGGCAAGTGCACCACGCTTCTCTAGAACCGTTTTGCCAGACTGAGCAACGATCTGCACGTAGTCGGTGCCGGCAGGCAGCATTACGTAATCAGCGGCTGGGTTAGGATAGATAGCAAGATCATTCGTGGTTTTAGCAGTTGCAGCGCTGCTAGCAGCAGTTACATTGCTGGTGCTCACGGCGCTCAGAGTAGCGTTAGAGCTGATGCCTGATCCGTCGCGGACTAACACCCAACGCTGAGCGGTTGTGCCGTTATCATCCCACTGCTGCACTTTAGCACCATTGTGAGAGTTGTTGTTATCTACGTCGAGCACTTTGTTGGTGCCTTTGTGCATGAGCTTGAAGCTGCCATCGCCGTTAGAAGTGATAATCCAACGCTGAGCGCTTGAGCCGTTATCATCCCACTGCTGTATTTTAGCGCCATTCTGATCGCTGTTGTTATCTACATCAAGTACTTGACCAGTACCCTTGTGCGTGAGTTTGTAGGTGCCGTCACTCTGAAGGGAAATTACAAAACGCTGAGCGGTAGAACCATTGTCGTCCCAAATCTGCACTTTGGCACCGGCACGGTCGCTGTTGTTGTCTACGTCAAGCACTTTGTTGGAGCCTTTGCCTACAAGCTTGTAGGTGCCACCTGATACAATTGCGCTGCTGCCACCTGGAGTTGGAGTTGGTGCCGGGGCTGGAGCGGGACTTGGAGCAGGTGCCGGAGTTGGCGAACCTGAAGTTGGGCCTACAACTACACCGTTGTTACGGAGTTTGGTTTCCCACATGGTGAATTCAGCCTTCTCCGTGTCGCGAGTGATCAGGAAGGGCAATTCTGTGTTCAAGGAGTAGTTATGAGCATCAGCTGCATCGGGCAGATACTGGTCATTACGCGAATTCCAATTCTTACGATTAACATAGCCTACTACGTTGTTATAAGCTCTGTTATTCTGAAAGATATCGCTGCTTGAACCACTCTTCATAATGTAGATACCTACATTATTTGCAGCTATATATGTACCATCTGCTAAGTAACCCGAGTTGATAATGCGGTTATTGAAGAACTCCATGTCGTGGCCAGCCGAGATACACAAACCTTGAGTACCGGTGCTAACGATCTGGTTATTATACGCCTTCATGTAGCCTGGTGATCTTGCCCAGTCGCCGGTGTTGCCATCACCCATGTTGATGCCGCCGCCACCATAATTAGTCTCGTTAGCCGGATCATTTGGGTAGGCTCCCTGAATGTAGTTGTCGTAGATCAGGATGGGGCTATCGGAAGTTCCGTTAGACATATAGAAGTTGATGTTCTCTTCTACACGGCTTTTATAAGGTTCGTTGATTACCTGATTCCAGGCAATTTCTGCTCCTCTGATCTGAGTTACGCCGTTGAACTGTACAAATTGTACGTACTCTTTACCGCCATTGCGATAACGGCCATCGATATTGCTAGCCTTATTGTATTTGATTTTAACCGTTTCCTGGTCAGAATGATTACCTGTGTAACCAGCTAAGTAAATACCTGAGGTGTGGTCGAGGTAGTTATGCTCTAGACGAACATTTTTAAAATTTGTCGCGTCGAAGAAGCGGCCATATCGTGTGTTGTCTTGGCTAGGCGTCAGACCGTAACCATTCACATTACGAACCGTTACATTGCTGCCAGGGGTATGGGAACGAATCAAAATGCCCCGGCTACGAATATTCGCATTTTCAATAACCACCGGCTCAGTAGTTTCAACACTAACCGCAGGTGTATTTGAGTCGTGGCTCTCCCAGTTGCCGGAATAAGTACCGCCTCTGGTAATACGTAGAGGGCCTTGATAATCTTGGGCGATGCTGGTGTGGGCAGCGCCAGTGAGGAGGAGAAGCAGCCAGGAAAACAGTGTCCAATGTGATGTTACTCGGCGTGCTGGAACGGGGGTAAGGTGTCGGATGTGCATTCGCAGAAAGGGTTGAAAGAATAAAAGTGAACAATCCAGAGTGAACAATACTGACCAGTTTGTGTGGGAGTCTACTGGTTTATAAGTGGCAATATTACTGGATAAAGTCGAACCCGAAGCATTAGAACAAAAAGTTGCACATAGTGGAAACACCATAAACCCTGCTGTGCAGCTAAGCAGGAAAAGCAACAAACGATATAGCAAAAACGCCCCCAGAGCATTCTGGGGGGCGTTTTTGCTATATTATGTAAAGTAGATCCTACTTCTTTATTACAAATAAACCGTCTTAAAATGCCTCATTATTGTACGCAGTGACATTATAAGGTTCACAGTATAGGCAATAGATTATATTGAAATACGGCGTGAAAAAATTGGACAGTAAATCCGGGAGAAAGATAATTTTAGATAGAAGGCTGTATCCATAGAATCAGGCTGTCAACAATAACACTCGCAAGCATTTTCATGAAGGCTACAGCGCCTGAACTTGGTGCTTACTGTTGAGGTTCCGTACTACCCAATTTTGAAAAGGAGCGACCTAGCTCAATTATCACTTATTAATCTTATCTGCATGCATAATAAATGAACTTTATGAAGCTCGTATTTGGTTGTATTGTAAAAATTATATTCGCCATAAAGTTTATGGTGTTTAAAAATGAGATATTATATATATATTTTATGAAATAGTAGGTATATACATGAGTTTGCGAGAGAATGAAAAAGTCTTGCTTCAATGTTTATTCTGACCTGTATTATTAAAGTAGCTGAGCTGAACAATGCGTCATAGCGCACTGCTCAGCTCAGCTACTTTAGCTGCAAATTCATTGCAGTGTGAACTACGTGAGCCAACCAAGTTGGCTGTAATGAGCTACCCAGCTAGAGTTAGCTATTCTGCTTTCAGTAAGCGCACATAATACACGCTCCCTGCCGTAGAGCCGTTATTTGCCTGGAATTTGACTGTGAGAACTTCCGGCGCAGAAGCCAGCACTTGAGGCGGGAGCTTGTAGTCCACCTCGATGAACTTTTCGCCGCCGAGGCCTTGCAAATTTTCCTGCTTAAGCAGTTTGCCATTGACGAGAATGTCAAACCGGCGGTCTTTGTCTTTGCCGTAAAACGTGACGCGCAAGGTGCGTGCGGCATTTCCAGGGTTTTTGAGATTGTAGCTAAACCAGCCTTTGGCCTGACGCCAATGCCGGTCCTTGAATACACCGGTGTCGGTTTGCTCACCCTCAAAGCCATGATCCGACTCGGGCTGCTGCTCGCCGGGCGCCACCTGATCGAGCGTACGGGCTTCCAGGGCCATCTTTTCCGCTTCTTTTAGCTGTAGGGCTTGTTTGCGTGCGACCAGTTCGGCGGGCGTGGCTACCGGCCAATAAACCATGTAGCGCGCATCGTGTATCCGGAAAAAGGGAATCAGCTCTACTTTCCGATAGCGGTCAGAATCGATAAGCGAGGCGGCGCTGAAGGTGAGCGGCTTGCCGGCCACGGGCTTTATATCGGCTACCAGGTTCTGAGGACTCGATGTAACCAGCACGGGAGCCTCGTCAAGCGGGTAGGCAGGGCCGCTGGCAATATGGCCCATACGGCTGCCATCGGCCAGTAAACCGGGCATATCCGTGGTATCGGTAATGGCGGCCAGCACAATAGGGCCGTGTACGAAGGATACCCAGGGCGATTTGTCAGGCAGAAATTCGGCCTTGGTTTCCATGGGCAAGGCCACGCTCACCACGTCGCCCGACTTCCACTTGCGCTCGATGGTCAGATAGCCGGGGGCTGAGGTTTCGTATTTGGCAGCACGGCCATTTACGAGCACTTGGCCGTCACCCGGCTTCAGCCAAGTAGGGCGGCGGATATGCAGGGCAAATCGGCGGGCTTTTTTAAGCTGAAGCTTTAAGTTAGAGGTTTCGGCAAAAGGAAAGCGCGTGTCCTGGGTAAGGGTCAGGCCGGCCTCGGGCCAGGTGAGACGGGAGGGAATAAAAAGGTTGACAAACAAGTCCTCTTTATTATGAGCATAAATCAGCTCGCCGTACTTGCCGTGATTTTCAAGGCCTGAGCCCACACAGCACCAAAAGCCATCCTGGGGTTGGGAATACACGCGGTAGTGGCGGGGCCGCATGGGGGTGAAGTACACGAAACCGCCTTTTTCGGGGTGTTGGGAGGAAAGAATGTGGTTGTAGAGCGCCCGCTCGTAGTACTCTATATAAGGAGTGGAGGCGCTGGTGAGGTACAACTGCTTGCTTAGCTTGAGCATGTTGTAGGTGTTGCAGGTTTCGGGGCCCTCCTTGCCTTCCAGCATGGCCGTAAAATTCTGAGCAGGGTGGAAGTGCTCGCTCACGCTGTTGCCGCCAATCGAGACGGTGCGGTGGTCTACTACTGTTTTCCAGAAAAAGGCAGCGGCGTTGCTCCAGGCGGTATCGCCGGATAGCTCGGCTATGCGCTTGTAACCTATCACTTTCGGAATCTGGGTGTTGGCGTGGAGACCGTTCAGCTCATCTTTGCCCCCCAGCAGCGGCTCTAATATGGAGCGGTGCGAAAACCGCCGGGCCAGGGTCAGATACTTTTTGTCGCCGGTGATTTCGGCTACATCAGCCAGCACTTCGTTCATGCCGCCGTGCTCGCTGCGCAGCATATCCTGAATCTGGGCGTCGGTAAGGGAAGCAGTCAGGTCAACGGCCCAGTTGGCGAGCTGCACCAGCATGTCTTTAGCCTTGGTGTTGCCCGCAAACAAATGCGCGTCGCGCAGGCCCGAATAGGTTTTGTGGATGTTGTACCAAGGCACCCACTTATTATTAAGGGAAAAGCTGCCCGCGTTGATGTTGCCCGCTTTTACCTGTTCCCACATTTTTTGCCCCCAGGCGTGCCGCCGAGGTAGCCATTGCCGTTGCGCTCCTGACACAGCGCCAGCTCATCTACCATATAGGTAAGCCGCCGCCCAACTTCTGCATTGCCTGTAGCGGCGTACATATACGCTAGCGCCGACAGGTAATGTCCGCCAATATGTCCATCCAGGCCCGTATTTTCCCAGTTGCCGTAGCTCGGTGCGCGTGGCGCCAGGCCCGCTTCGCGGCGATAGGGCGCCAGCAGCCGGTCGGGGCTCAGCGCCAGAATGTATTGCAGATCGGTTTGCTGAGCCGCTTGAAAGGGGCTTTCGGTGAGCGTTACCGCCGACAGCGGAAAGCTTTGCAGCGGCGTTTGGGCCTGACCCAGCGTTACGGCTACGAGTAGAAAGCCTATACTTAACCAGCTTGTTTTCATGATATTAGGTAAACAGAAGTTATAATAACTGACACTATACCAGCGACGAGCAGGCAGCACCGCCTGGTCCGCAGCCATCGGCTAAATCTACACAATCGATTGTTATAGTCTTGATCAAATGAAATTTGCCCCCCAGCACATAAAACAAGCACTGGGGGTCTAACTCAATTTTAGAATTCCAGAATAAAGCCGATGGTTGGCGTCAGGTTGGGGCTGTCATCCTGTAGTAGGATGGGGAAAGCGTTGGTGCCGTCAGGACGAACAGGTTGGCCGTCGGTGGTCAGGAAGTCTGTGTTGTCGGGAGTGCGCTGGAAGCTGTATGTTGGCAAGCCGGGCGTTTTGAGCAAAAAAGCGTTCTGCAAATCCAAAAACAGGTCGATGCTGGTGCGGCGCCAGTTGAATTTCTTATCGAGGCGGAAGTCGAACTGCTGGAAGCTGTCCAGGCGTAAAGTGTTGAGGCGGGAATAGTCGAGCACGCCTCTGCCCACGGCGAAGTAAGTAGCCTGGGAGGCTTCCAGATCAAAGGGCGTGTAGGGCGAGCCGCCCGCAAAACGGTATTTAAAGCCCATCTCCCAGCCCTTATTAAACTTGCGCCCTAGCAGGCCAGAGGCCAGAAAGCGCGTATCCCAGGCCGAGGGCTTATACTGCCCATCGATGCCCGAAAACTCTGAGCGGAAGGCAGTAAACGAAGCCACGGCGAATATTTTGCGGGTTAGCTTCTGCTGAAAAAACAGCTCGGCTCCGTAGGCGCGGCCTTTGCCCGTGCTTTGAATAGCTTCGTTGCCGAGGGCCGCAAAATCGCCCCCCAGGTTGGCCAGCGAGATACCATCGCGGACGGATACGGGATAGTGGCTGTATTTTTTATAAAAGCCTTCCAGGGTAAAACGCGAGGCGGCGGTGGGCAAAAACTCCAGGCCGGCCACGTAATGATCGGAGCGTATGTAGCGGGCATTCTGGTTGACCAAGGTGCCGGCCTCATCCCGAAAGCCCAGAATAGTGGAGGGCGGAATCTTGTAGTAGCGACCCACGGAGGCGTTGAGATTCCAGCGCTGCGCCAGCGCATAAGAGGCCGATACCCGCGGCGAGAGCGTGCGCAGCAGGTTGGCGCCGCCCGTCGTAAAGGAGTTTCCGTCGGCGCGCAGGCCCGCCGACAAGGTCAGCCGATCATCAGGGAGCAGGGTGCGGGTGAGCTGCCCAAACGCGCCAAAGCGGGCAAAGTCGATGGCCGTCTGGAAGCGCACATCTACCTGCGGCGACACCAGCTGGCCTTGCGCATCGCGCACTTCGCGCCGCACCCGGCTGAAAAAGCGACTGTCGTACTGCACGTATTGCCCCACGGCCCCGAACGCGTACTGCCACCGGCCTACGGCCTTGTTTACATCGAGGCGCAGCTTGTTTTCGGTTTCGCCGGAGCGCGTGAGCAGCACCCGCCGCGACTCTTCGGTGGTGGTGCGGTCTTCAAACTGGTCGAGTTTATTGTCGAGCTGGGTGCGGCTCAGAGCTACGTTCAGAAAGCCGTCGGGCAGGAGGTGGCGCAGCGAAAGGCCCACCGTGTAGTTCCACTGGTCTATGGTGGGCGTGGAGCGCAGGGTGTACTCCTTATCAGGACTGGATTTGCGCGGCACGGCCAGCTCGAAGTGGTCGATGGCGCCGAGACCGAGCGTAGTAAGCGTGGTTTTGGGGGAAAGCTTGGTTGTTACTTTATACTGAAAATCCCAGTAGTTGGGCCGGATAGGCAGGTCAATGGCTTTAAACAGCAGCTGCAAGTAGGAGCGCCGGGCCGAAGCCAGAAAGGTGGTGTTTTTGGCCAGCGGGCCTTCCAGGGTGCCGGCTACTTCGGTGCCACTCAGCCGCACATTGCCCTGCACGCGGTCGGGGTTGCCGTCGCGCTGCCGGAATTGCAGCACCGACGACAGGGCATTGTCGTAGCGAGCCTCAAATGCTGACGAACTGAGCGTTACGTCCTCAATAAACGACACGTTCAGAATACCGGTGGGCCCCCCGCCGGAGCCCTGGGTCTGGAAGTGGTTGATAACGGGCACCTCAATGCCGTCGAGGTAATATACGTTTTCGTTGGGCGCACCGCCCCGAATGATAATGTCGTTGCGAAAGCCGGAGGTGCCGCCCGTGCCGCCTCCGCCCACACCGGGCAGGGTCTGAATCACTTTGGAGATGTCAAAATTGCCCCCCGGATTGCTTTTTATCTCCTCCGTATTAATGCGCTGCACCGAGAGGGGCGTTTCGGCCGTGGCCACCCGGATGGCGCGGCTGCCCACTACTTCTACTTCCGCTAGCTGCTGGGTGTTGCTGGTCAGTTCCAGATTGATGATGGAGGCGTTGCCGGAGGTGATTACTACGTTGGCCCTCAGCAGCATATCGTAGCCAAGGAGGGAAGCGCGCACGTTGTAGCTACCAACGGGAATATCGGTGAGGCGGTAGCGGCCTTCCGCATCTGAGGCGACCCCCAGCGTGGTGCCTTCCAGCAATACGGTCACGCCGGGCAATGTTTCCTGGGTTTTGCGGTCGCGCACGGTACCCGTCAGTACTCCCGTCGATTGGGCTAGGGCAGAATAGGTAGCCAGCAGCAACAGCAGGAGAGAGTAAAATCTGAGCATTACCAGCTAGTGATGAGGTATTGGGTGGATGATCCTACCAACCCCCAGCTAGCCGGGATGTTTACTACGTGGCTACTGCTGCGCTTACACTCACTCTGTTTTGATGTTTTACTTACGTAATTGCCTTGTCCTGAGTGTCTTCCACGGGCGGCAGAACTTTGCGGGTGCCTATAATATAGCGCAGGCCTTTATCGTAGCTGAAATAGCTGTAAGCCCAGTTGAGCAGCACGATCAGGCGGTTGCGGAAGCTGACCAGCGAGACAACGTGCACGAAGCCCCAGGCCAGCCAGGCAATAAAGCCCCCCAGCCGCAAATCGCGGCCGAAAAGCTTAATGTCGGCCACGGCGTGGTTGCGGCCGATGGTGGCCATGCTGCCCTTGTCGTCGTAGCGAAAGGGCTGCATGGGTTCGTTCTTGAGTTGGCGCTCCAGGTTCTGGCCCAGCAAGCGCCCTTGCTGCAAAGCCGGCTGCGCTACCATCGGGTGACCTTCGGGATACAGCTCGCTGCGCATGGCGGCAATGTCGCCGAGGGCAAAAATGTTATCGTAGCCCGCTACCTGATTAAACTCATTGACGGCGTACCGATTGCCGGGCAGCAGACAGTCCTCGCGCAGCCCTTTTATCGGGCTCCCCGTCACGCCCGCCGCCCAAATAAGCGTGCGGGTAATCAGCTTCTCGCCGGTATTCAGCGTCACGGTATAGCCGTCGTAGGATTTTACGCGCCGGTCGAGCCACACCTGTACGCCAAAATGCTTCAGGTATTCCAGCGACTTCTGCGACGCTTCTGCCGACATGCCTTTTAATAAGGCCGGGCCGCTTTGCACCAAGTGAATATCCATTTCCTTGAAATTCAGCTCCCGATAGTCGCGCGGAAATACGTGGGCGCGCAGCTCGCTTAGGGCGCCGGCAATTTCAACGCCCGTAGGCCCGCCGCCCACAATCACGAAGTCCAGCAGGCTGTTGATTTTTTCCATGTCGCCGAGCTGTAGGGCCTGCTCGAAGTTGGAAAGCACGGTGTTGCGCAGCTCGATGGCATCGGCCACGCTTTTCAGTGTGATGGCGTGCCGCTGCATCTGCTCATCGCCGAAGAAGTTGGCCGTGGCCCCGGTGGCAAGCACCAAGAAGTCGTAGCGAATGCGGCCGATAGACGTTTCGAGCAGATGTTGTTCAGTATCAACGCAAATAGCCTCGGCCAGGCGGAAGTAAAAGTTGTCTTGCCCATCCAGAATCTTGCGAAACGGCGACACAATTGAGTCGGCCGCCAAGCTGGCGGTGGCCACCTGGTAGAGCAGGGGCTGAAAGGCATGGTAGTTCTGCTTGTCAATAAGCACCACTTGCATTGGGGCGTTGCGAAGCGCCCGCGCCAGCTCCAGGCCGGCAAAACCGCCCCCACAATTACCACCCGGGGCTGATTGATGTCCTCTATTTTGGCAAGGGTTTCCATATTGTAAAAGGGGGACTGAAGTAAGGCGTTAGCTGAGCTTGTCGGCGCTTAGGTTCAAGTATAGCTGGCTGAAATACGCGAAACGGGCGAAGATGGGGGTGTGGTTGCTCAGTCATTGGGAAATGTTACGCTTTAAAAAAGCCCCCCAGTCTCATTTGCTTGCCTTTAGCTGTGCCCGTTCAGCTTCTTCGGCGCCTATGCTGGCAGAGTTGCTTTTGTGCCGCAAACTCTTTACTTGCAGTAGATTAAACCCACCCTGCCATGGAAGTCGACGTTCTGAAGTACCCCGCGGTGCGCAACTATATCGCCGGACAATTTGTAGCGGACGCCAGCGCCCGCACCCTCGAAGTTTTCAGCCCCATCAGCGGCGCGGTAATCTCGACGGTACCCCTGAGCAGGATGGATGCCCTGAACCAAGCGGTGGAAGCGGCGCGGGGGCTTTTCCGGCCTGGTCGGCGATGCCAATCAAGGAGCGGGTCCAGATTTTCTACCGCTATAAAACTTTGCTGGAAAAGCACTTGACGGAGCTGACGGCCCTGGTGCGCGAGGAAAACGGCAAGACGACGGACGAGGCGCGGGCCGAAGTCGAAAAAGCCATCGAGCTGACGGAATTCGCCTGCTCCTTGCCCCAACTAGTAGCCGGCGAGATGATGGAAGTAAGCGCGGGCGTGGAGTGCCGCGTGGACCGCAAGCCCCTGGGTGTGGTGGCCTCCATCGCGCCGTTCAACTTCCCGAATATGGTTCCGCACTGGACGGTGCCGAACGCTATTGCCTTGGGTAACTGCATGATTCTGAAGCCCTCGGAGCAAGTGCCCATCAGCGCCGGCCGCATCGCCGAGTTGCTAAAGGAAGCCGGTTTGCCCGATGGCGTGCTCAACATCGTGCACGGCGACAAGGAGATTGTGGAGGCCATCTGCGACCATCCCGATATTAAAGCGGTGTCGTTTGTGGGCTCCACCAAGATTGCCAAAGTGGTGTATCAACGCGCTACTTCTAATCTGAAACGCTGCGTGGCCCTGGGCGGGGCCAAAAACCATCTGCTTGTGCTGCCCGATGCCCACGTGGACATGACTGCTTCCAATGTGGCGGCTTCAATGTCGGGTTGCGCCGGGCAGCGCTGCATGGCTGGCTCCGCGATGGTAGCTGTGGGTGCCGTGGAGCCCATTATTTCCCGCTTGGTGGAAGAAGCCCGCAAGATTGTACCGGGTAAGAACCTAGGCTCGGTAATCAGCCGCCAAGCCAAGGAGCGAATTGAGCGCTACATCACTGAGGCGGAGCAAGCTGGCGCCCATATCCTGCTGGATGGCCGCAACGCCGTAGTCGCCGGCAATGAAGATGGCTACTATGTAGGTCCCACAGTTATTGACCATGTAACGCCCGATATGGCCATTGCGCGGGAGGAAGTATTCGGCCCGGTGCTGGCCATCATTCGGGCCCACGATTTGGATGAAGCCCTTGCCATTGAAAACGCGTCTAACTATGGTAATGCCGCGTCGGTGTTTACGCAAAGTGGGGGGCTAGCCCGCTATGTGATGGAAAACGCCTCGGCCGGCATGATCGGGGTCAACATCGGGGTACCCGTGCCGCGGGAGCCGTTCTCCTTCGGGGGCTGGAATGAGTCGAAGTTCGGCGCCTGCGACATTACCGGCAAAAGCTCCATCGAGTTCTGGACCCAGCTTAAGAAGGTGACCACCAAGTGGAACCCTGAGTCGCGCACGAACTGGATGAGTTAGAAACCTAATCGATAAAGGCCGTCATGCAGAGCGGCAGCGAAGCATCTCGCATGCTGATGTTGCCAAAGTAACCGTCATGCTTGATCTGGCGTCCGCTGGTCGAAGCATCTCTGCCGCTTCGTTGAGTTTACTATTACAGTAAAGTTCCATCGGCAAGCGGACGCCAGATCAAGCATGACCAAAAACAAATAAACCTACCCCACCATGGAAACCCTCACCCACGATAAGCAGCAGATCCTACAAGATAACCTTGACTACACGCTTTTCTCTTGGTCGAAGCAGGCGGGGCTGAACCCGATAAATGCTGAGCGGGCCGAGGGGTATATGTGTACGACCGTGATGGGAAGCGCTACATTGATTTTTCCTCCCAGCTGATGAACGTGAACATCGGCCACGGCAATCAGAAAGTGACGGAGGCGGTGGCCGCGCAGATGCAGGAGCTGAGCTACGTGTATCCGGGCATGATTACCAAAACCCGCGGCGACTTAGGGCGGAGGCTGGCCGAAATAACGCCCCCCAACCTGACCAAGGCCTTTTTCACCTTAGGCGGAGCGGAGTCTATTGAGAATGCCATTAAGCTGGCACGCATATACACCGGCCGCCACAAAATCGTAACCCTTTATTTGTCTTTTCACGGTGCTTCGTACGGCGCCATCAGTGCCGGCGGCGATCCGCGCAAGCTGGCCGTGGACAGCCAGGCTATGCCGGGCGTGGTGCACGTGGAAAACCCTTATTTCTACCGCTGCCCCTGGTACAGCACCACGCCCGAAGAGTGCGCCGAGCGGGCAGCGGCCCACATGGAACGGGTTATTCAATATGAGGGGCCGGGCAACGTAGCCGCCATTCTGATGGAAGGCGAATCGGGGACATCAGGCTGCATAAAATATCCCCCAACGTATTGGCAGCGGGTGCGCAGCATCTGCGACAAGTACGGCATCCTGCTCATTGCCGACGAGGTAATGAGCGGATTTGGCCGCACCGGCAAATGGTTCGGTTCTGACCACCACGGAGTGAAAGTGGATATGATGGCCATGGCCAAAGGCATCACGGCCGGGTACCTGCCCCTAGGGGCCGTGATGGTGGACGAAAAGATTGCCGCTTCCTTCAATGACAAGCCCTTGCCTCTTGGCCTGACTTATTCGGCTCATCCCGTGTCGTGCGCGGCGGCCGTCGCGGTGCTCGACATTTACGAGGAGGAAAACATGGTGGAGAACGCGGCCAAAATGGGGCGCTACCTGGACGCCCGCATCTGTGATTTGATGGGAGAGCACCCCAGCATCGGCGACTGGCGCAACACGGGCCTGCTGGGCTGCCTGGAGCTGGTAAAGAATCGCACCACGAAGGAGCCCATGGCGCCCTGGAACGCCGCGCCCGACCAGATGGAAGTTATGAATCAGGTGGCGGCCAAGATTCGGGAGCTGGGTATGTACACCTTCGTGCGCTGGAATTATATTTTTATCGCGCCGCCGCTAAATATTACTAAAGAGGAAGTGGAAGAAGGATTAGACATTATTTCCCAGGCTATCCGGATTGCCGACCAGCATACCCACGGCTAATAGCGCGTCTGGGGGCTTTTTTCCTTGCTTTAGAGCCAGTTAAATAGTGCTGTTGAACTCCGGCTGTGGCTGGAGGTTAGGATTTGGTTTGGCTAAAACTTGGGTAAGGGAAAATTTAACCACATATAGCTATTTGAATTTGTAAAGAAAAAATGATAAATTTTTAGTCCCTATCCTCTACACTTTTCCTCTCTGAATGGCGTCTCTGCTCATTAAAAACGGCCGTGTCGTGACGGCTGATTCCGACAGTGTTTGTGATGTGCTTATCGAGGGCGAAACCATCGTCGCTATCGGCCGCAACCTGCCCGATACCGCGGATCAGGTAATCGACGCGGGGGCAAATTGGTGCTGCCCGGCGGCATCGATCCGCACGTCCACCTCGATATGCCCTTCATGGGCACCTTCAGCAGCGACACCCACGAGACGGGCACCCGCGCCGCCCTGCACGGCGGCACCACCACGGTCATCGACTTTGTGCTTCAGAAACAGGGGCACTCCCTGCGCGAAGCCCTTACGGAGTGGCAGGGGCGGGCCACCGGCAACGCCGTCGGTGACTACTCTTTTCACATGGCCGTGACGGATTTTAATGAGCAGACCAAGGCCGAAATTGCGGAAATGGTGGGTGAGGGCATCACGTCTTTCAAGGTGTTCCTGGCCTATAAAGGCGCGCTCATGATCGATGATGCGCAGTTGGTGGGCCTTATGCAGGAAGTAAAAAAGCACGGCGCCCTAGTAACGGTGCACGCCACCAACGGCGACATGATTGACACGCTTATAGCTCAGCACCGCGCCCAAGGCAAGATGTCGCCGCTGTACCACTATTTGTCCCAACCAGAAGTAACTGAGGCGGAAGCCTCCGGCCGCTTCACTGACATTGCCAATTACACAGGCGTCAATGCCTACATCGTGCACCTGACCTGCGAGGGCGCCCTGAACCAGGTGCGCGAAGCAACCCGCCGCAACCAGCGCGTTTTTGTCGAAACCTGCATTCAGTATCTGCTGCTCGATGCCTCCCTCTACGGTGAGGATTTCGAGGGGGCAAAAGTGGTGATGTCGCCGCCGCTGCGCCAGAAAAAGGACCAGGAAACGCTGTGGGCGGGCATTAATCAAGGCCTAGTGCAAGTAGTGGGCACCGACCACTGTCCTTTTCTGTGGGAGCAAAAGCAAATGGGCCAGCATGACTTTTCCAAAATCCCGAATGGGCACCCCGCCATTGAGCACCGCATGGAACTGCTGTTCTCGGAAGGCGTGAGCAAGGGTCGCATCAGCTTGCAGCGGTACGTAGCCGTGACGGCCACCAACGCGGCCAAAATTTTCGGCATGTTTCCCCGCAAAGGCACGATCAGCATCGGCGCCGACGCCGATTTAATCATCATCGACCCCGAGCGCCAGCACACCATCTCCGCCGCCACCCACCACATGAACGTCGATTACTCGGCCTACGAAGGCTGGGAGCTGACAGGCAAGATTGAAACCGTGGTCTTGCGCGGACAGGTGGCCATCCTCGATGGCCAACCTCAGGTGGAGAAAGGCTACGGGCAGTTCATCAAACGCGGGCCAACGATTTTCTAACTAACTTATACTAAGATGATAAAAGCTAAAGCGGGGGGCTTTTTCCAAGACCGTCATGCAGAGGCGGAGCCGAAGCATCTCGCTCGCGCCATTAGATTACTAACCTTGAGTCAGCACGCGAGATGCTTCGTCGCTGCTTCATGCGCAGAATGCTCTGCATGACAAACGCGAGTTGTTCTACCGCTTTGGCTAACTACCCTTAGCTCCTCCTTCGCTTTTAGCTTCGATACTCTTCCAACTCTCCAACCCTGAATCCCTCAGCTCATGCCACGAATGATTAAATCCGGTCTTATCCAGATGAGTTTGCCCATGACCGAGGGCGAAGGTTCCATTGCGGAAATCAAGGAAGCGATGGTGCAAAAGCATATTCCCTTCATAGAAGAAGCGGGTAAGCAGGGCGTGCAAATCCTGTGTTTGCAGGAGATTTTTAACACGCCTTACTTCTGTCCCGGCCAGGATAATGCCTGGTATGCGTCGGCGGAAGCGGTGCCGGGCCCCACGACGGAACGCATGGCGGAGTACGCCAAGAAGTACAACATGGTCATCATCGTGCCGGTGTATGAAAAGGAGGCCGCGGGCTTTTTGTATAACACGGCCGCCGTCATTGATGCCGATGGCACTTACCTGGGCAAGTACCGCAAGAACCATATCCCGCACACCTCGGGCTTCTGGGAGAAGTATTTTTTCAAGCCCGGCAACCTCGGCTACCCCGTTTTTCAAACCAAATACGCCAAGATCGGCGTCTACATCTGCTATGACCGGCACTTCCCTGATGGCGCCCGTGTGCTGGGGTTGAGCGGAGCCGAAATCGTATATAATCCTTCAGCTACGGTGGCGGGCCTCTCGCAGTATCTGTGGAAACTGGAGCAGCCGGCGCACGCCGCTGCCAATGGCTACTTTATGGGCTGCATCAACCGCGTAGGGGAGGAAAAGCCCTGGAATCTGGGCAAGTTCTATGGCTCGTCTTACTTCGTGGACCCCAGGGGGCAAATTTTCGCCCAAGCCTCCGAGGATAAAGATGAGTTGTTGGTAGCAGAGTTTGACCTCGACATGATTGAGGAGGTGCGCGCCACCTGGCAGTTCTTCCGCGACCGTCGCCCCGAAACCTACGAGAAGCTGGTGGAGCTGTAGGCTGCTGAGCGCCTTTATTTGGCTATCATATCTTTTTCCCTGTCATCTTTCGTCTGTCATCCTGAGCTTGCGAAGGACCTTATCACGCCAGAACGCCTAGTGTAACAACGACTCGTTCTCATCCCATAAGGTCCTTCCTTCGTCAGGATGACAGACGGAGGGAAGGATGGCCAATGGGTGACAGTAGTAAGATGATGAACAAACGAATAAGACCTTTCTAACTGATTGCCAGCCCAATGGCCGAGTATTTGCCCCCCACTTCCGAACAGGAGTTTCACGCGAACTTCGCCCAGCTTAAGCCCCGGATGAATAATACGGAGGCGCTGTACGAAAGCTCGCGCTGCCTGTTTTGCTTCGATGCGCCCTGCATAAAAGCCTGCCCCACGGGTATTGATATTCCGCAGTTTATCCGGCAGATCAATACGGGGAACGTGACTGGAGCCGCCCGTACTATTTACGAGGCCAACTACTTCGGCAACGCCTGCGGTAAGGTGTGCCCCACAGAGGTGCTATGCGAAGGGGCCTGCGTGTACAACTTGCAGGATGTGAAGCCGATAGAGATTGGCCGCCTGCAAAGTTTTGCTACGCGCCAAGTAGTTGAGAGCCACAAGTACCTTTTTGAACCGGGGCAGCCGAACGGCCGCAAGGTGGTCATTATCGGGGCGGGTCCGGCCGGCATTTCCTGCGCTTGTGAACTGCGGGCCCTGGGCTATGAGGTGGACATATTTGAAGCCAAAAGCCAACCCTCGGGCCTCACGGTGCACGGCGTAGCGCCCTACAAAATCACCAACGAGGAAGTGCTGGCCGAGATGGACTATCTCCAGGCTCAGTTTGGCTACCGGGTTCAATATAATTCGCCCATCTGCTCGCGGCCCGATTTGTTGGCGCTCGAAGAAGCTTACGATGCCATCTTTTTGGGCATTGGCCTGGGCAAAACCAACGCCTTGCTGCTGCCGGGTGAGGAGCGCGAAAACTGCGTGGGGGCCGTGGAGTTTATCGAGCAGCTTCGGCGTGAGCACCACCAGATACTGGTGGGCCGCAAGGTGATTGTGCTGGGCGGCGGCAACACCGCTATGGACGCGGCCTCCGAATCGGCGCGCCTGGGTGCGGAAGACGTGATTCTGGCTTACCGGCGCGGCAAAGATGATATGGGCGCCTACGAGTTTGAGTACGATTTGGCCAAGAGTGTGGGCGTAAAGGGCCTGTTCAATGTGGCCCCAGTCGAGATTGTGGGCAATGGCCGGGTAGCGGGCGTCCGGTTTATTCGCACGGCCACCGTGGATGGGCAAGTGCAGGCCCTGCCCGGCAGCGAGTTCGTGGAGCCCTGCGACATGGTGATCAAAGCCACCGGCCAAGCCAAACAAACGTCTTTTCTGAGCTTAATTCCTGGGTTGCAGCTCGATGGCAAAGGCCGGATTGTAGCTGATGCACACACGTATCAAACCACGAACCCCCAATACTTTACCTCCGGTGATGCCCTGAATGGCGGTGCGGAAGTAGTAAATGCTGCCGCTGAAGCCAAGGTGGCGGCTCGCGGCATTCACCACTACCTGTCGGCTAGGTAAAAAGCCCCCAACGTGTAGGCGGCGCTAGTGAAGCACTATAACTAAGTACCCAACGAGTGAGCGCTCAATGGCGCTCTTACAATTGACTCTTCCATGCCGGACCTCTCCATAAATTTCGCCGGAATTAAGTCGCCAAATCCTTTCTGGCTGGCCTCGGCGCCGCCTACCAACTCAGGCTACCAGGTAATGAAGGCCTTTGATGCCGGCTGGGGTGGGGCGGTCTGGAAAACGCTGGGCGTGCCGGTCGTGAACGTATCGAGCCGCTACGGCGGGGTTAATTACCGCGACAAGCGCTTGGTCGGGTTCAACAACATTGAGCTGATTTCGGACCGGCCACTGATCGATAACCTGCGGGAGATTGAGGAAGTGAAAAAGCATTTTCCCCACCACGCCGTCATTGCCTCTCTCATGGTGCAGAGCCGGGAAGAATGGCACCAGATTATGCGCGACGTGACCAGCGCCGGCGCCGACGGGGTGGAGCTTAACTTTGGCTGCCCCCACGGTATGTGCGAGCGGGGCATGGGCTCGGCGGTAGGGCAGGAGCCGGACGTGCTGCGCACCATCGTGGAATGGGTGATGGAAGTAGCTCAGATTCCGGTCATTGTGAAGCTCACGCCCAACATTACCGATATCACGGAGCCCGCCCGGGCCGCCCGCTTAGGCGGGGCCGACGCCATTTCCCTGATCAATACCATTCAGAGCATCGTGGGGGTTGATCTTGACCAGTTTGCGCCGTACCCCATTGTGGATGGCAAGGGCACGAACGGCGGCTACTGCGGCCCGGCCGTGAAGCCCATTGCCCTGAACATGGTGAAAAACTGCGCCCAGGATCCGTACGTGCAGCTGCCCATCTCCGGCATCGGCGGGATTGAGAACTGGCGCGATGCCGTGGAGCATATATTGCTGGGAGCCAGCTCAGTGCAGGTGTGCACGGCCGCCATGCACTTCGGCTTCGGCATCATCCGCGAGATGACGGCAGGGCTGGAGCAGTACATGACGGAGAAGGGCTTCCACACCATTTATGACATGGTCGGGAAGGCGCTGCCCAACGTGAAGCACTGGGAAGACCTCAACCTGAAGTACAAGGTTACGGCTAACATTCACGAAGATAAGTGCATCGGCTGCCAGCTCTGCTACACGGCTTGTGAAGACGGGGCCCACCAAGCCATTGGCCTGCGTGAAGGCACCCGCGTACCCGAAATCATTGAGGAAAACTGCGTAGGCTGCAATCTGTGCTCGTTGGTGTGCCCCGTTGAAAACTGCATCACCATGGAGCGCACCGACGATGGCACCGAACACCTGACCTGGAAGGAGCGCACCCTGGCCGGCACCATCCCGACCGACTTCAACGACGAGCGGGCCGGCGGCCTGCATCATTGGGTGCCCGAACCCACCGCCGCCCTTGGAAAAGAAAAGCACAAAACCCTGCCTGGCAAGGCCCGCCAACTGGGAACGCCAGCTTCAGTAGTGAATGATCTGGTAAGGAAAGAGTGACCTTACTTGCTGCTGGAGAAAGCGCGGTGTATATATAAGTAATTCAGTTATTTATACGAGTAAATTGTTTTCAAATGGAAACGACCCAGCAGCTACCAAAAAGCCCCCAGCGCCCGGCCTGACCAGTGAAGACCTGGCCCCCGTTGCCCTGGGGGAGCGCACCTGGAATACCTGGAATTACGCCGCGCTCTGGATCAGCATGAGCCTGTGCATTCCGACGTACATGCTGGCTAGCTCCCTTATTGAGGGCGGCATGAACTGGTGGCAGGCTATCCTGACTATCTTTCTGGGTAACAGCATTGTGCTGGCCCCGATGATTCTGAACGGGCGGGCCGGCGCTACCTATGGCATTCCGTTTCCAGTGTTTGCGCGGGTGAGTTTTGGGGTGCGGGGGGCAAATATTCCGGCTATGCTGCGCGCCATTATTGCCTGCGGGTGGTTTGGCATCCAAACCTGGATAGGAGGATACGCGCTGTATCAAATGGCCAAGCTGTGGGTGCCGGCGCTGGCTACGCTGCAGGCCGTTTTCCCCGCTTCGTGGTCTTTGGAGACGGGGCCGGCGCTGCTGTTTCTGCTGTTTTGGCTGCTGAATATGGTCGTGGTGCACCGCGGGGTAGACAGCATCCGCAAGCTGCTCGTGTTCAAGGCGTTCTTCCTGCCTTTCGCGGCGCTGGCTCTGCTGTTCTGGGCCATACAGGCGGGCAATGGACTGGGGCCGATATTGGCACAGCCTTCTAAATTCAGCTCGTCGGCGGAGTTTTGGGCTTTCTTTTTTCCGTCGCTGACGGGCATGGTGGGATTTTGGGCCACGCTGTCGCTTAATATCCCGGACTTTACGCGCTACGCCAAAAGCCAGCGGGCCCAGGTGGTGGGCCAGGCGCTGGGCCTGCCGCTGCCCATGACGCTTTTCGCTTTCATTGGGGTGGTGGTTACCTCGGCCACCTTTATTATTTACGGCCAAACCATCTGGGACCCGGTGGTGCTGGCGGGCCGGTTTGAGAGCAAGCTGCTGGTGAGCATCGCGATGGTGGCGGTGGCGCTTTCCACGCTGGCTACCAACATTGCGGCCAACATTGTGAGTCCGGCCAACGACTTTGCCAACCTGTCGCCGGCCCGGATCAGCTTCAAAACGGGCGGCTACATCACCGGCATCATCGGCATCCTGATCTTTCCCTGGAAGCTGATTGCCGATCCTTCGGGCTACATTTTCACCTGGCTGGTGGGCTACTCGGCGCTGCTGGGGCCTATTGGCGGTATCATGATTGCCGATTATTATTTTATCCGCAAGCAGCTGCTGCACCTGCCCGACCTCTATCAGTACGATGGGCGCTATGCTTACCAGAGTGGTTTCAACGTGAAAGCCCTGCTGGCGCTTCTGGGGGGCATTTTGCCGAACATTCCCGGCTTTCTTACCATCATTGGCCTGCTGCCCAAGGGCGCGGTGTGGCCCTGGCTGGTGGCCGTGTACGACTACGCGTGGTTTGTGGGATTCTTTATTTCGGCCGGCTCCTACCTGCTGCTCATGAGCGGGCAGAAGCAGCCGGTAGTGCAGGCGCCAACCCAACCGCAAGGCGAGTTTCAGGTAAGCTCCATCTAAAAGCGCGTGGCGGGTGGCTTTGCCCCAAAAACGGAATTTGTAAGACCCTCTGCTGGAGGTTGCTGACTGCGTCGTCTACCTTTGCGGCTCGGGTTGCGGTATCAAGATGGTGCCGGGCTCGTATAACCGGCTAGATTCGCAGCTATGGACGTCTTGAAGCGCAATAATGTAAGGATAAGTGGGGCCGGTTCGCAGGCCATGGTTTTTGTGCACGGCTTTGGCTGCAACCAGCGCATGTGGCGGCTGGTAGCTCCGGCTTTCGAGGCGCACTACCAGGTGATACTGCTTGATTTGGTAGGCGCCGGGCAGTCAGATCTGACGGCTTACGACCCCGCTCGCTACAGCAGCTTAGCCGCTCACGCGGAGGATATCCGAGAAGTACTGCGGACGCTGAATCTGTCGGATGTCGTGTTTGTGGGCCACTCCGTGAGTGCCATGATCGGGGTGCTGGCCGCCATTCAGGAGCCGGCATTGTTTTCCCGACTGGTGCTGGTGGCGCCCTCGCCGCGCTACCTCAACGATGCCGGCTATACCGGCGGCTTTGAGGCCACGGACATTGAGGAGCTGCTGGAAACCATGGACAACAACTACCTGGGCTGGTCGGCGGCCATCACGCCCATGATTATGGGCCATGCCGACCGGCCTGTGCTGACGGAGGAGCTTAACAACAGCTTTTGCAACACCGACCCGACCATTGCCCGGCACTTTGCCCGGGTCACTTTCCTGTCCGATAATCGCGCTGATCTGTCCTTGGTGCGCACCCCAACGCTGATTTTGCAGTGTGCCTACGATGCGCTGGCCCCGTTGGCCGTGGGGGGCTTTTTGCACCAGCATATACCCCACAGCCAGCTCGTGGTGCTGGATACCTCGGGCCATTGTCCGCATTTGAGTGCCCCAGAAGCTACTATCAAAGCTATCAAGGCGTATCTAGAACCGGTAACTAGCGTATCCAGCCTATGAGTGAGGCTGACGAAAAGCCATTGCCCGAACTTGATCTGCGGCTGACGGAAGAAAATCCGGATGACCTCTACGAGCACGCGCCCTGCGGCTACTGTTCCTGCCTGCCCGATGGCACGCTGGTAAAGGTAAATCAGACGATGCTGGAGTGGCTGGGATACGCGCGTGAGGAGCTGGTGGCCCGTTTGTGCCTGCAGCAGCTATTTACGGTGGGTGGGCGCCTGCACTACGAAATGCACTGTGCGCCCCTGCTCATTTTGCAGGGTCAGGTACGGGAAATAAGCTACTCGCTGCGCCGCAAGGACGGTTCCGTTCTGCCCGTGCTGATGAATGCGGTGCTGCGCCGCGATACCGAAGGCAACCCGCTGCTCATTCGCGTTACGCTGTTCGATATCACCGACCGGCGCAAGTTTGAGCAGGAGCTGGTGCGGGCAAAAGAGGAGGCCGAAAAGCAGCAGGAGCTGCTGCAGCGCCAGAATGAGCAGCTCACCCGCATCAATGCCGACCTGGACGGCTTCGTGTACACTGCCTCCCACGACCTCAAGCAGCCCATCCATAATATGGCCGGACTGCTGGCCGAGTTCAAGGCCATTGCCACCTTCCATGACCCCGAAGCCGACAAGATGATCGGCATGTTTGATCAGGCTTTGCAGCAAATTCTGAAAACTATTGAAGGCCTGACGGAGGTAGTGCAGCGGCCCCGGGAGCTGGAGCAGGCCGCTACCGAGGCGGTAGACTTGCTGCCCTTCACCGAGGAAATTGTACGCAGCTTGCAGCCCCGGGAGGTAAAGGAGGTATTTACGCTTGATTTTTCGGCCGTGCCCACCTTGCGCATTGCCCGTACCGCCCTGCAAAGTATTCTCTACAATCTCCTCAGCAACGCGCTCAAGTATGCCGACCCAAGCCGCCCGCCCCGTATTCGGGTAAGCACAAGGCTCGAAAACGAAGTGCCCGTATTAAGCGTGCAGGACAACGGGCGCGGAATTAACATTGAACGCCACAGGAGCCAGCTCTTTCAGCTTTTCCGGCGCTTTCACCCCGAGGTGGAGGGCGTAGGTATCGGGCTGTATCTGGTAAACCGACTGGTGGCGCAGGCTGGGGGGCAAATTGAGGTTGAAAGCGAGGTGGGGAAGGGCACTACGTTTCATCTGTATCTGCCGCAGTAGGTAGCGGGAGCGGCTTTTTAGCGCTACTTTAGGGTTGAGAGGCGGGCACCCCCAACGGGTCGCTTGTATCGTATACTCGTGCATTTCACGCCAACTTTCTTTTATGGCTTTTTCTACTCGTTGGCATCTGGTGCTGAGCGCTCTTCTCCTGCTAGGTTCCTTTGTGCCCGGCTTTGCCCAGCAGTTTACTCCGCAAGTGCAGGAGTTCATCAAAGTGCAGGAGCCGTCCGTGGCCCTGGTCGATGCCAAAATCATTGACGGAACGGGTCGGCCGGCGCTGCTGCACCAAACTGTATTGCTCAAGCAGGGCCGGATCGTGCAGGTGGGGCCGGTGAAAAAGGTGAAAGTGCCCGCCGACGCGAAGGTGATCAACTGCGCGGGCAAAACGCTGATTCCCGGCCTGGTGATGCTGCACGAGCACCTGTACTACACCATGCCGATGGGGGGCTTTTTCAACATCGCCCAGATGCCGTATTCCTTTCCGCGCCTGTACCTGGCCGGCGGTGCTACCACCATCCGCACGGCGGGCAGCATTGAGCCCCAAACCGATCTGGCCATCAAGCGCCTGATCGGGGAGGGCAAGCTCATCGGTCCCGACATGGACGTGACGGCGCCCTACATGGAAGAGCCGAGCCTGGATATTCCGGCCCTGAACACCATCAATGGGCCCGAGGATGCAGCCGCAAGCACGAAATTCTGGGCCGATAAAGGCTGCACTTCCTTTAAGATGTACATGCACGCCACCCGCGCCGACCTCAAGGCCGTGGTGGAGCAAGCCCACCAGCGCAAGCTCAAGGTAACGGGCCATCTGGCCTCCATCACATACCGGGAAGCCGCCGAAATCGGCATCGACAACCTTGAGCACGGCTTTATGGCCAGCTCTGACTTCATGCCCAACAAAGCCCCCGACGTGGCCGACTACCCAGCGTCCCGCCAGGCGCTGCTGCGGTTGCCGGTGAACAGTCCGGAGATGAAAAGTCTGATCAGTTTTTTGGTCAGTAAGCGTGTGGCTCTTACCTCCACCTTGCCTGTGTTTGAGCCATATACGGGCCGCGAAGTAGTGCTGGGCGGCGGGATGGAAGCCCTGATTCCGCAACTACAGGAGCGAGAGCAGGCCACCTGGCAGCAAAACCAGAATAAGGATACAGCCAGCCTGCGCCTGTTCAAGAAAGAAATGGTGTGGGAAAAGCAGTTCTACGACGCTGGGGGCTTTTAGTATCCGGCACCGATCCCACGGGCGCGGGCCGCACGATTGCGGGCTATTCCAACCGCCGCCAGCTGGAGCTGCTCGTGGAGGGCGGCTTTACGCCGGTTCAGGCCATCAAAATCAGCACCCTGAACGGCGCAATCTATCTGGGGCGCGAGAAAGAAATTGGCACCATTGAGGCAGGCAAACAAGCCGATCTGATCTTGATCAATGGCGACCCGGAAAAGGATATTCAGCAGGTGCGCCGCATGGAAATCGTGTTCAAGAAAGGCGTGGGCTTCGATTCAGCCAAGCTATTCGAGACGATGAAAGGCAAAGTAGGCCTGAACTAACAGGCTGGAAAAGCTATCTGGGGGGCAAATTTCGCCATCAACGCACCCAGCCGAAAACGCGGGCGGCGTAGCTACTCCTGGTATTGGTACTGATCGAGCAGCTCGTGCAGGTCGGGCAGGCGGCGCTCAAACTGCGCCAGCAGCGCCGGTGGTACGGGCACGGTGGTGCCGTAGCGCGTGAGCAGGTAGCGCACCAGCGCCCGCAGTGCCTGCACCTCTTCCTGCAACTGCATCCGCACCATCTTCCAGCGCGTTTCGCCATCCGGCTGGGTGCGGCACACCTGCCTTACAGCCACCGTATGACTCACCACGGCCGCCAGTTTTTCCAGCATGCGCTGCTCATCTTCACTGAAAACTCTGGGTTGCCGATCTATAATACACAGAGCACCAATGGGTTGGCGGTCGGGCATGCGCAGGGGAGCTGCTGCGTAAAACCGGAGCTGGTTGGTGCGGGCCGCCTGCGCCGCCTGCGACGTAATCAGCGGACTCTGTTCTTGTTCCACATCCTGATACACCACGGCTTTTTCGTTGAGAATAGCCGTAGAGCACAAAGCTTCCTTCCGGGGCTGCTTTTCATTGCCCGGCATGCCATGGTTGGCTTTATAAAATACCTGCTCTTCGTCTACGAGGGCAATCAGCGAAATGGGCAGGCTGAAAATGCGGGCCGTAAGGGCCACCAGCTCATCAAAAACCGTTTCGCGGAGTGCCGGCAGCAAGTCGTAGGAGCGCAGGGTGCTTAGCCGGGCGGCTTCGTCCTCGGGGAGTAGCCAAGAAGGAACTTCAGACATGAAACAGCCGGCGTTAGGTAAGCAGAGATAGAGGTGTAAGCGAAGGTAAGGCACCTTCGGCAAAGTGCAATTTTCTATTTTTCGCCTGTCACGACCACAGCTCCGTAATCAAGCGCCGCCTTCTTATCAGGATATTTCTGATCTACCAGCTCAAATACCTGCTGTTTAATCTTTTCGGTGGTGGCCTCATCCGCTTTGCTTAGGGCCGCCACTACTGGTGCCGCCACTTCGTTTATAAAACTCCAGTAGCGCTCGTTGTTGCCGCAGGCTAGCTTGCCGGTTATCTCCTTTTCCGACACGTTGTTAAATCCAGCCTGCCGAAACAGACCTGCCAGAAAGCCCGGGCTGCCGCACCGAAACATGCCCGGCGCACCATGCGCAGGAGCGGGCAGACTTATATTCTGCTGGATGGTGCCCATAATGGCCGTTACCCACACGTTTTTGTCGGGTACGCCCCACACGGCGGCGGCAATTTTGCCCCCGGCTTCAGTACGCGCCGCATTTCGGTAGCGGCCAGCAGCATATCCGGGAAAAACATAAATCCGAAGCGGCAGCTCACGGCATCGAAAGTAGCATCATCAAACGGCAGCTCACTGACATCGCACACCACTGTTTCAAAGTTGCTGATTCCCTTTTGGCGGGCCTTATCGCAGGCTACTTCCAGCATGCCTTCCGCCAGATCAGTGATAACCACTTTCCCGCGACTGGCCAGGCCGGCAATAGTTAGTCCGGGCTCCCCGGTGCCAGCCGCAATATCCAGCACCGTGTCGGTTGGCTGTATTTGCAGGGCCTGAATAATCTCATCGCCCATGGGCTTTAGCCAGTTCATGGTAAAGTCGTCCCACTTGCGCCAGCCCGGCGAAAACTTATTCCACGTTGCCTTTTGCTGCTCTCGGATCTGTTCCAGTTGCGTATCCATAGCGTTATCCTGTTAAGTGAAGTGGATATGTTGTTCGCGGGAAGGAAACAATGATGGTGGCGCGGGCTGGTATGGGTGGGTAGGGTGGAAGCTCTTGAAGATGAATGCGTAATAAGCGGTAGTGAGAAAGCGCCGTTTGCCTCACACCCGGCCTAATCTAATATAGCAGTTTTTACATTCTTATTTCAACGCTCCATTCTGAATCAACAAAGCCGTTTACAAGCAGCGCCAAAGCGGTATAGATATGCAACACCTTGCGTCTAGCCGCGCGCGTCGTACCCCTCCGTTTGCCATACTAGGGTTATATCTTTTTAAGGAAATACTTGGCAATGTGTTTGCTATCGCGCTCCTCAAATAATATAACTGCCTTGGTATATGAAAAACCAATACGATCCGAGTACCGGGGAGCTTATTGTAGAAGCCAAAAAAGACATAGCAGTGACTATGTGCCTGTTTTTGAGCTCCTGCCTGACAATAATGTGCTGGGTATAAGCAGCATGCTGCCTGGGGGGCAAAGTACAACAGGCTCCCTAGCATAAGGCAAGAGTAGTAGCGCCCTGGTGAAGCGGATGGTGGCGGTTACGCGGTTTGGTATTCTTCCATTACCTCCGCAAGCTCAATCTCTTCAAAAGGCGGTACCGGGGCAAAGCGAGACTCATGGAAGTTGGCCTCCGGAAAGCCCGGCGCTACGTCGGCATTATTGATCTCGAGCAGCGTAATACCGTAGCCCCGATGTGTATCGTACACGCCGCGCACGGTATAGATAGGGCCCCGCTTGGGCGTCTGAATATTAGGGTTTTGCACCAGCAGCAAGGTAAAGTCATCGTTGGTGCAGATAACCTGCTGGCCCGGATGGAATAATGGCGGCTTCATGCTGCAAATATAAGCTAGGCTGTTCTGTTAGGGCTAAAGTCTTGTTCCAGCGGAATTTAGTAGCTGGCTAGAAGCGATAAGACAATTTAGCGCGCTACTACACATCCATCCCCAACTACAAGAAATTCCTACTTGGAGGTTACTATGTATAAGACCGTCAACACCCGTTGGGTCGATTAGTCGGCAAGTAGACCTGGTCTGAGGTGAAAGCGAAATACCATTTCGGGTCATGTTGAGTTGGTTGAAGCATGGCGCTCATTTGAAAAAAGTCCACTTTGTAGTTTGACTACCAACCGCTGCCCCCCTCAGCTGGGCAAATAAGTAAGGAAGCGCAGAAAACTTTCGGCTGACTAGCGCTGTTGAATACATCAGCGCATGCGCATGCGTAAAAATATGGCAACTTGCCCCGGTAATGGATACCAATTCTCTCGTCAAACTAGCCAAAGCCCTCAGTGACCCGACTCGGCTGCGAATCCTGCAGGAAATCGCCAAGGGGACGAACAAGGGGTGCGCGGACTTATTTGAATTCGTACCTATCAGTCAGCCATCCATGTCGCAGCACCTTAAGATATTGGTCGAATCAGGCTTGGTCGATTCGCACAAAGAAGGCCGTAATAAGCACTTGGCCATCAACCCAGCCAAACGGCGAGAACTCGAGAGCTTCCTGCAACTGCTGTAGGAATAATAAGATGGTATCCCGCTAGCCCGCCGCATGCACTGGCGGGCTTTTTAGTCATTTTAAACATAAGTAATTGCTTAAGTGTTTATTAATGGTGTTGCCCTTCCGCGGCATGTTCTTTTCCCCGCACGAGCACCGGGGGCTGCCCTACCAGAAGGGTTTTCCAGCGCACCAAGCAGCCCCTGCGGCCTTAACAAACGGATATTTATACTTCTCTTTTTACTCCCATGAAAATCGGAATCATTGGCATCGGCTTCGTCGGTGCCCCCCTGGCCAAGTACCTGGTCGCCGCCGGCCACCAAGTAAAAGTGACCAACACGCGCCCACCCGAAGAACTGGCCCGCATGGCACAGGAGCTTAGCGCCACCCCCGCCACCCAGCAAGAGGTAGCGGAGGACGTTGACGTTTTGGTTTCTAGCCTCAACTTCAACGTGCTGGCCGCCTTGCCCCAGGAACTCAAAGACCTGTTCCGATCTTTGCCCGCCGACGTCATCGTGGCGGATACCGGCAACTACATCCCTTTCCGGGACGGCCGTATTGAGGCCCTGGAGCAGGGCCAGGTCGAGGGCATGTGGGTGGCCGAGCAGCTGGGCCGCCCCGTCACCAAGTTCCTCAATAACCTGCTGGCCGAGACGATTGCCCGCGGCGGCACGCCCCCCGGTACCCCCGGCCGCATTGCCCTGGCCCTGGCCGGCGACGACGCGCGGGCAAAACAGGTGCTGACCACCCTCGGCAACGACCTGGGCTTCGACGCGGTGGACGCTGGCAGCCTGGCCGACTCGTGGCGGCAGCAGCCCGGCACGCCGGCCTACTGCACCGAGCTCACCGCCCCGGAACTGACCAAGGCTCTGGCACTGGCCGACAAAGACGTGTCGGCCTTGGAGCGCGAGCGTGTCTTTACAGAGATCTACCAACTGCCGGAGACTGAACGCACGCACAAAGCCATCGTAGCTATCGAGCGCTCGGTACTGCATAACGCCCAGCAGCGCCCGGGTTCCTATGCCCGTCATCATGCGCGATGATCATGCCTCACTCCACTTTCAGCGGCCATCTAGACAGGATAGCCGCTGCATTACTACCAAAAACCATGTCCCTATCCGTCAACAGCACCCGTCGCGAGCAGAAGCCGCCGGTTGCCTATTCCATGCTGGAGCTGGCCATCGTGTCGCAAGGCACCACGCTGCAACAGACCCTGCATCACGCGCTGACCCTGGCCCAGGCTGCCGAAGAGCACGGCTATAAACGCTTCTGGCTGGCCGAGCACCACAACTCCGCTAATGTGGGCAGCAGCGCTACGTCGCTGCTCATCGGGTACGTGGCCGAAAACACGGCCACCATCCGGGTGGGCTCGGGGGGCATTATGCTGCCCAACCACTCGCCACTGATTGTCGCCGAGCAGTTCGGCACCCTGGCGCAGCTCTACCCCGGCCGCATCGACCTGGGGCTGGGCCGGGCGGCGGGCACCGATACGCAAACCGCGCAGGCCATCCGCTCGGATTTTATGCAGGCGGCCCAGTCGTTTCCCCGCGAAGTCGGCAAAATCCAGACGTATTTCTCGCCCGCCAACCGGCAGGCGGCCGTGCGGGCGCCCGTGGCCGAGGGCACCGACGTGCCCCTCTACATCTTGGGCTCCAGCACCGACAGCGCGCACCTAGCGGCCAAGCTGGGCCTGCCCTACGCCTTTGCCAGCCACTTTGCCTCCAATCACTTGCTCAACGCGCTGCGGATTTACCGTGCAGAGTTTACGCCGTCGGAGGCACTCCCGCAGCCCTACGTTATCGTGGCCCTCAATGCCTTCGTGGCCGATACCGACGCGGAGGCCCAGCAGTTGTTTACGAGCCTCATCCGCATGTTTGTGGGGATGCTGACCGGCGATACGAAAGCACCCGTCCAGCCGCCTACGCCCATGACCGATGAGCTGCAGGAAATGTGGCAGCACCCTTCGGTGCAGCAAATGCTGAAGTACTCCTTTGTGGGCAGCAAGCAAACTGTAAAGCACCAGCTACAGGCCTTCCTGGCCGAAACGGGCGCGGATGAACTCATCACCGCCTCGACCATGTACGCCCTGGATGACCGAATCAAATCGGCTCGACTATTTGCCGAAATTATGCGGGAGCTAAATCAAGAGAGCTAGAAAGTGTCCATAGGGGAGTCGCTTGGGGCCTAGATACGCGGCTGAACGACGCGCAAGGGGCGAGGGTGCTACCGCGTTGCTGCCGGGTAAGAATAACGGTCCTAGAAGATCTTTTATGTAAGCTTGTCAAGAAAATCGGCTGTCTCCAATATATAAAAGTATGGTATCCATTCTCAAATTCTCCAGAGCCTGAACCCTTCTTCAACAACCTAATCCAAAAACAAAAAAAGCCGGCGGTAACAAACCGCCGGCTTTTTTCTGTAATAGACTGTCAATTATAACTTAATGATTTATAGGCGCTTCAATCAGTAAAAAGCGCGTATCCGTAGCGCACTCCAAGCTAACGTGGTCCGTTTCCCAGATGCCCATGCTGTCCCGAGCCTGAAGGGTCTGGCCAGCCAGCGTGATGCTGCCGCTGATGACAAACAGAAACAGGGCTTTATTCAGCGGATTGAAACGGTAATCCACCGTTTGGGGCTCCTCGTAGTAGCCCAGGGAGAGTTTGGCGTTCTGGTTTATCCAGCAATGCGCCTGTCCTTCCTCGTTGCTGACAATCGTAGTCAGCTGGTTTTTCCGCTTGGCCTCCGGAAACTGCCGACGCTGGTAGCGGGGGGCAATATTCTGTAGCTTCGGCTCTATCCAGATTTGCAGGAAGTTTACCTCGTCATCGCCCACGTTGTGCTCCTCGTGGCGCATACCGGTGCCAGCACTCATGATCTGCACCCAGTCCTGATGCACTACTTCGGTGTAGCCCAGGGTGTCTTTGTGGTTCATGCTCCCGGCCAGCATCACGGAGATGATCTCCATATTAGTGTGCGGATGAATGCCGAAGCCGTTGCCGGGCTGCACGAAGTCGTCGTTGAACACGCGCAACAGGCCAAAGCCATTGCGCTCGGGGTTGGCGTAGCTGCTAAAGCTAAACGTGAAGTTGCTTTTCAGCCAGCCAATGTCTTTGCGGCCCCGCTCGTCGGACCTGGTGATGCTGGTTTTCATACCGTTACGGGCAACTGGTGGGCAAATACAAACTCGTCGAGCGGCTTGCGCTGGCGGGGGCATTTTCGCGGCTGCGAAGGGGTTCGTCCAGCTGTTCGGCCGGGCCGGCATAGCCCAGGGCCAAAAAGATCACGGGCTCTAGGTTTTCGGGCAAATCAAACTGCTCGCGGGTGCGGTCCAGATCGAAGCCTCCCATGGCATGCACCGACAGGCCGAGGGCGGTAGCTTCGAGCGTAAGCGTGGCATTGGCGGCGCCCACGTCGTGCTGCGCGGTACGGTTTAGGTGGCCATTATCGTAGTGCGTTTTTACCAAAGAAAGGATGAGCACAGGGGCATGTTTGGCCCAGGCCTGGTTGGCGGGCACCAGGCACTCCAACAAGCGGTTAAAGGCTTCCGGGTCCGACTGATCGGCGTAGATATAGCGCCAGGGTTGCTCATTCATGGCGCTAAAAGCCCACGAAGCAGCTTCAAATACGCGGCTAAGTTCTCCGGCGCTTACTTGCTGGGTGCTAAAGGAGCGGGGACTCCAGCGTTGCCGAATCATGTCGCTGACGGGGTAAGTAGTGGGGGCGGTTCGCATGATCAATGTTCGAGTAGTAAAATGGAGAGGATCAGAAACGGGTCCGATCTGGGTACAAACGCTATCTCAGGGCCAGCATCCACCAACAAATCGCGGACTCTTGCGCAGTATGCCTGGATTGCTGAATTGTTAAAGCGAATACAAATGTATATACATTTAATGTACATACATAGTTTCAAGCAATATTTATTCAGCCAAGCGTATATATCTCCGACGTACAAAAGAACTTCCGATCAGGGTCAGGGGCCGCGAAACCTGCGCGAAGCCGGCCGGGCGGTGTACGGCGCGGCCTGCGTTTCCCTCCGGAATTATTACCGCTGGGGGCTTTTAGTTGTATATTTAGTAAATGCAATACGATGCTGACCCCGTCCGTCAGGGCACTGAGTAGTCGCCTTGTATGCGTTGGGGGGCTGATAACATACGCGCAGACCTCCCGCTTTTACTCCTTATCCATTTCGCATGAACATCACGTTTTTTAGCTCTAAGCCTTACGATCAGCAGTTTTTCAACGAAGCCAACGCGGAGTTCGGTCACCAGCTCCGGTTTCTGGAAGTGCCACTGAACGCCCAAACGGCCGTGCTGGCCCAGGGTGCCGGGGTTGTGTGCGTATTTGTGAACGATGTGGTGAGTGAGCCAGTGCTGCACCAACTGGCCGACAACGGCGTGCGGTTGGTAGCCCTGCGGTGCGCGGGCTATAACAACGTGGACCTCAAAGCGGCAGCAGCCCTGAGTTTGCCCGTAGTACGGGTGCCGGCCTACTCGCCCTACGCCGTGGCTGAGCACACGCTGGCGATGATTCTGACGCTCAACCGGCACACGCACCGCGCCTACAACCGTGTGCGGGAAGGCAACTTCGCCCTGACGGGTCTGATGGGCTTCGATTTGCACGGCAGCACCGTGGGCCTTATCGGGCTGGGCACTATTGGCATAGTCACGGCCCGTATTCTGAAGGGTTTTGGGTGTCGGGTGCTGGGCTATGATATCAGGCCAACCGCGGAATGCCAGGAGATAGGAGTGGAGCTTACCGACCTCGATACCCTCTACGCGCAGTCCGACATCATTTCACTGCACTGCCCGCTCACGCCCCAAACCCATCATCTGATCAACGAGGAGTCTATTGCGAAGATGAAAAGCGGGGTAATGCTCATTAACACCAGCCGGGGGCAATTATTGATGCACGGGCCGTTATCAAGGGGCTTAAATCGGAGAAGATTAAATACCTAGGACTGGATGTGTACGAAGAAGAAGGCGACCTATTCTTTGAAGACCTCTCAGGCAAGGTTATTCAGGACGACGTATTTATGCGCCTGCTCTCTTTCAATAATGTGCTCATCACTGGCCATCAAGCCTTTTTTACCACCAACGCCCTCAACGGTATTGCCCATATCACCCTGCAAAATATCACCGACTTCGAGCAAGGAAAGAGCCTGGTAAATGCCGTGCCTTTCGAAAAAAGCCCCCCAATGACCGTTTAGCGACCAGCCAGACGGTTCTGATTTCTGCTGAAAAAAGTGATAAGAGTCATCTTGAAAAATGCCATTTGTCATTGCTAAACCGCGCCACATCCAGGAGCTTTAAACGCAGTGTTTTCGGTCAACTCTTTCCGTCTCCGCCATGGAACCTTCCTTTCTGGTACTCACCGATTTGTCCCCAGGTCGCAGCGGGCTGTTTATCTGACGGCGCTTCTGGCGGCCGCCGCCAATGGTCAGGTAATCCTGCTGCATATGGAGAATATGCCGACGCTCGAACCTGAGTTGGGCTTGGTTACCATTCCGGAGCAGTATTACCGGCAAGAGCGCCGCGATACGCTGGACGCGCTGGCAGCGCTGGCCCGGCACCTGCCTGCCCCAGCCATTGTGGAGAGTGAAGCCGGGAATCTGCACGATGTGTTGGGGGAGCTAATCGGCCGGTGGCAGCCTCAGCTGCTCGTGATGGGTCTGGCCGCGGAGCATGATTTGCTCGATGAGATGCTGATGAACCAGGCTCTGCCCGCGCTGCGGCAGACTGGCCTGCCGCTCCTGCTGGTTCCGGAAGAAACTGATGTTGCCCAGGACCCCGTGCTGCCGCTGCCCCGGCTGGTGGCCGTGGCCGCCGATGGCGAAGCCTTTGAGCTAGCCGACTCTTCCCTGGCATTTCGGTCGGTGCTGGAGAGCTGGTCGGCGCAGTATTCCATTGTGCATATCGTAACGCCCCAAGACCCCTCCGATGGCGGCATCAGCAAGGCGGAGGCCGCTGTGCGCCAGAGCGGGCTGCTGCCCGCTGAGGTCAAGTGCACTACCTATCAAATTCGTTCGCAGCCGCGCAGCAAAGGCATTGTGCAGGCTGCCCTTGATATTCAGGCCGATATGGTGGTGATTCTGGCCCGGCCGCGCACCTTGCTGACCAGCATTTTCAACCTGGGAGTGTCGGCCGAAGTCGTGCGTATCAGTACGGTGCCCGTGTTGCTGCTGCCCACCACAGACCGCCCCAAATCCGCGCTCGAGTAGATTAAGTGCTGGATGAAGCTGCTGAAGCCCGCTGGGGGCTTCCGGTCATGCTACCTTGGTTTTACTGACTAACGCAATGTGATGAACAGTACGATCCTTGCCGAAACAGGGGCCATTACAAACTTCGCCTGGCGGTTTTTTCGTCATGGCTTTCGGCCCCGCTACGAGGTGCAGGAGCTGCTGTATCAGTGCTACGTTGTTGGGTATCAGTCGCTGCCGCTGGTAGGCATTACAGGATTTATCATGGGTATAGTGCTCACCCTGCAAAGCCGGCCCACCATGGCGCAGTTTGGGGCTGAGTCCTGGATTCCGACCATGGTGGGGCTGACCATTGTCCGCGAAATGGGCCCCATTATCACGGCGTTGATCTTTGCCGGCAAAATCGGCTCCAGCATCGGGGCCGAGCTGGGCTCGATGCGCGTGACTGAGCAGATTGACGCCATGGAAGTAGCTGGTACCAACCCGTTTAAGTACCTGGTGGTCACACGTGTGCTGGCCACCACGCTCATGCTACCGATACTCACCCTGCTCGCCGACGCCATTGCCCTGTACGCAGCCTATATCGGCATCAATCTGAAAGGTGTCACCACGCTGGCCCTGTTTACCAACAATATCATCTCTACACTGACCTTCGGCGATGTAGTGCCCGCGGTAATCAAAACCTTCTTTTTTGGCTTTGCCGTCGGTATAATCGGCTGCTACAAAGGCTACAACGCCAACAAGGGAACGGAGGGCGTGGGGCGGGCGGCCAACTCGGCGGTAGTCGTCTCGTCGCTCGTCATTTTTCTGCTCGATTTGCTGGCCGTTCAGATAACCAGCGCCCTGGGTCTCAACTGAGCCAGAGGTAGCCCTTTAGGTATTGTTATCACGCTTGTTATCAAGGCCATGAATAAACATCTGGCACTGAGTCTCATAAAAGGGCTGCACACGCTGATATGGCTGTTTTTCAACGTCGTTATTTTTTACTTGCTCTACGCGGCCATTACCGGCCGGCTGAACCACTGGCTTTGGCTGGGCTACGGCCTAATAGCGCTGGAAGGGCTGGTACTCCTGGGATTCAACTTCTTCTGTCCGCTGACGATATTGGCCCGGCAATACTCCGAATCGGCGGCCGATAATTTCGATATTTACCTGCCTAACTGGCTGGCCAAAAACACCAAACTCATCTATACTTCTCTGGTGCTGATTAGTGCCATGATAACAGCGTACCAGCTACTCAAATAGCTAATTGAACTCTTGTTCTTGTATTCCCATGCTTCCTGATTCTGCCCCATTGTCAGCTGCTACTGCCACCTCGCCTGCCGAGGAGGTGCTCACGGTGGAGCACGTGAGCAAGTCGTTTGGCGACAACCACGTGCTGCAGGATTTTTCGCTTACCCTGCACCGGGGCGAGAATCTGGTGGTGCTGGGCAAGTCGGGCTCTGGTAAGTCAGTGCTTATTAAGTGTATTATTGGCTTGCTGCCCGTTGATGCGGGCCGCATTACCGTGCTGGGTCAGGAGGTGGGTGCTCTGGGCCACGATGAGCTGGACCAGCTGCGAACCAAAGTGGGGTTTCTCTTCCAAAGCAACGCCCTCTACGACTCCATGACAGTGCGCGAAAACCTGCTTTTCCCTCTCCGACGCCACTGGATGGCCGACCGGCGGGGGCAGGAGGAAAGTATGGTGATGCAGGCGCTCGACGACGTGGGGCTGGTCGAAACAATCGATAAGATGCCGGCCGAGCTATCGGGTGGGCAGCGCAAGCGCATTGCTCTGGCCCGCACCCTCATCATTCCGCCCGAAATTATTCTGTACGACGAGCCCACCACGGGCCTCGACCCGATAACGGCGCGTGAAATTTCCCAGCTCATCCGCGAGGTGCAGCAGAAATACACGACCTCCTCCATCATCATCTCGCACGATATGAATTGTGTGCGCCTCACCGCCGACAGGGTAGCTCTTTTGGTGGAGGGGCGCTGCTACGCCGAGGGCACGTTTCAGGAACTGCAGCAGCTGGACGATCCAATTGTGCGCGAGTTTTTCGTCTGACGCATCCCGTTAAAAAAGCCCCCCAGCTATTAAAATCAGGTATTCAAGGCTCCCGTTTTATCATTAACCGTTAAGTAAGATGCCGCAAGCTACCGCCAGTAATAATATTCGCCTGGGCTTATTTGTGGCTGTGGGAGTGGGCTGCCTGATGGCGGTTCTGTTTCTGCTGGGGCGCAAGCAGAACCTGTTTGGGTCGTCGCTGGAGGTGATGGCCGATTTTCGTAATGTATCGGGTCTGCTGATCGGCAACAACGTGCGGTTGGCCGGCATCGACGTTGGCACCGTGCGCCGCATCCATATTCAGAACGACAGCACGGTGCGAGTAATTATGCACCTGAACCGCGATGTGCAGCCTTTTGTAAAGAAGAATGCTGTGGCTTCCATTGGTACCGATGGCTTGGTGGGGAATACGATTGTGAACCTGACTGCCGTGGCTGCGCCCGCTCCGCCCATTGAGCCCGGCGACGTGTTGCTTACTAAAAAGCCCCTGGCCGTGGCCGATATGCTCAGCACACTCGACGTGTCGAACAAAAACCTGGTGGGCATTACGCAGGATCTGCGCCAGATTACGAGCAAACTCAATAGCAGCAAGGCCCTCTGGCAGATTTTGGACGACCAGCAATTGGCTGAAAATCTGGGCGCATCGCTACGCCGCGCTGCCAGCGCGACGGCCGCTTTGCAGGCTTCCGCCGTCGATCTGCAGAATATCACCAACGACGTGCGCCAAGGACGCGGCCCGGCAGGTTACCTGCTTACCGACACAGCCTTCGCCGGCCGGATGCGCTATACCACGCGCCAGCTCGCCAACTCCTCCGACACGCTAGCCGCAACGATGGCATCTCTTAAACAGCAGGTGCAAACCAGCGGTGGTCCCCTCAATACCTTGCTGGTTGATACCGCTATGAGCCAGCAGCTGCGCCGAACACTGCAAAACGTGGAAAATGGAACCGAGGGCTTCAACCAAAGCATGGAAGCTTTGCAGCACAATTTCCTGCTGCGTGGCTACTTTCGCCGTCAGCAAAAGAAACAAGCCCAAGCCGCCACGCCTTAGAAACGGTTGGATGTAGTTTAGTCACTACCCGAACAAGGTTGAAAAAGTAGGAAGCTTTACTCAATCGGGGCTGTTGGTAAGCGCGGGCTGCGCTGGGGGGCAAATAGTTGTCGCCGTAAAGCTTCGTCGCGGCTGTATATATCGGGGTAGAACTTGAGCTCGCCCGCCACAACGGCGCACGTAGCGTAACGCACATAAAAGGGCATCGGGCGCCGAAGTGTAATGGTGCGCGGCTTGGGGGCGGCTTCGCATTCAGCTTCCGAAGGTAGTGCTACGCTGCTGCTGTCGGGGCCGAGCAGATAGGCGGCCAGTTGCATTGGGCGCTCCGTGCGCAGGCAGCCGTGCCCCAAGGCTCTGTTGGCCAACTCAAAGTCGCTGGTTTCGGAGGTGGCGTGCAGATACACGGAATAGGGGTTGGCAAAGCGAAAGATGATGTTGCCCAGCGTATTGCCGCACCCCGGATTCTGCCGAATACTATAAGGAAAGTTCTTGGCGGTCACGTGTTGCCACTTCACCGTAGCCGGATCTACGCGGCGGCCTTTGGCATCGTAGAGGGAGTAGTTGTTTTCGGCCAAAAAATCGTGCTCTGACGGATATTTGGCGTTTTCCTGCAGGTAAGGCAGTATTTCAGTGGTGGCAATACTGTGAGGCACGTGCCACTCCGGCGCCACCGTAAAGGAAGTCAGCCGGCTGCTAAGCGTGGGAGTGGGGCTTTCGGAGCGGCCCACCACGAGGCGGTGGGTTTGGCGTACACGGCCATTGTCCACTACTTCCATAGCGTAGGCGGCCAGGTTTATCAGCACGTAAGTCGAATCGGGAATGGCATCCCAGCGCCAGCGCTCCAGGGTGAGGGCTATCTGCTCCGCTCGTCGTTGCCGCGCAATAGAATCAGGGCCTTTGGGGTGCTGCCGCCACCGGACCAGTGCCTGTTGGAGCTGCTGGTACTCGCGGTGGCGGGGCTGGCAACTCAGCAGCGCCGCCGCAAAGTCGGGCGCTTCGAGGGCGCGGCTTACCCATGCAACCGGGTCAAACGGCCCTTCCACCTTTTCCAAGGGCGACGGTACAAAGGCGTGTAGCCGTCCCCGGCGCAGGTGCTTGGCAAACTGCACCAAGCCATCGGTGAGCAACACCTCAAAGCGAGCCTGCTGAGCTTGCTTGCGCACAACGGACGTGGGCCAGGTCAGCGAATCGGTGAGGGCTACTAGGGCCGGCGCATGATAGGCGCTGGGCTGCAAGCCATAGTCTTCGGCCCCGGCCAGAAACGCCAGGGCAGCGCGACCAGTGGCATTAGGCTGCTGGCTGGTGCTCCAGGCCGGCACAAAACGGCGCTTTGTGTAAAAACTGCGGGCTTCTTTTGGGTCAATTGCGGGCTGCTGATGCTGAGCCCACGCTGCTTTAGGCCGTAGCAGACCCTGAATGCGGGCGGCTAGCGCTTTCGGTGCGGTTTGGCTGACCTCCGCACTGGTATTATTGCCCCCGGTATACGCGTTCGGAGCTGGAGCTGCCCGCAGGGAGGGCGGCATCGTGAGCAGCAAGGCCAGAAACCAGCGCCGGTATATATGCATAGTCAGGGTTAGGGATGAAGCCGATAGGTAGGAGTTGGCCGAAAACTGCTGGCCTACCCTTATTTAGTAGTAGGCAACACCAGCACGGGCACCGGGCTGCGGCGCAGGATCTGGGCCGTGATACTGCGGTGAAAAAGCCCCCCAAGGAAGGTGTGCGGCCGCGCCAGCATCACGATAAGCTGGGCCTTCAGCTCCGATGCGGCGTGCAGAATGCCGTCGGCCGGCGCTTCTTCGCACACCTCGTACAGGCTATTACTGGTAAGCCTACCGAATAATCCCGTGCGTTGCACCGAAGCCAGCCCCACTTCCGCCTGCGAAGGACCAGATCCGGAGGTGACGTGCACCACCGTGGTTGTAGGCTGCAGCGCCTCAAACAGCTCACCTAATTCAAGCGAAGGCGCGCTTAGCGTAAAAGGATGCGCATCGGTGGCTACCACGATACGCTGGGGCAGCTCCGTTTCGTGGTAGCTCTCAGGCACCAGCAGCAGAGGATGATGCGCATCCTGCAGGATGGGAAGCGCACGGTTGCCCACCAGTCGGTCCAGCACATTATCGGGCTCTTCCCGCCCCAGTGCCAGCAGCAAAGGGTGGTGTTGCTGCACCACGTTGGCTAATGCCGTACTTAGCACATCAACAACTACTTCGGTATCGGTCGGAACAGGCAACGTGCTGGCCCGCTGTACCATATTCGTCATGATTTCCTGGCGGCTGGTCACCAGAATAGGCGCCGCTACCATCGATACCTCCGGTTCGAGCACCGGGTCCAGAAAAACATGCAGCAGCACCAGGCGCCCATCCAAGCGTTGGGCGAGTCGGGTGGTATACGTCAGCGCCGCCTCAGCGGAGCGCGACAAATCGGTCATAACTACGAATGTCGGTTGCATAGCCAATAGGTTTGCTTGAGCGAAGAAAGTGGAGCAGAGCAGGAGTTGACCAGGAGTTGACTGTTATTTAAAGATCGGCAATTTATTCTGCCTGTAAAATGATGATCGTCAAGGGAATAAATGACTTATCTCACGTTAGTAGAATGCTGTTTTTTGCCGGGGTTTTCCTTGTCTTTTCCTTCTGGTTTTTCCTCGTATTGCACAGCCTTAAGTGATAATTACCCTGGGTTACCAGTCAAAAAATCGCCTATATACTGATGTATATACATTAATTTTTTTTAATAAAAGCCTCCTGCTATATAACTCAATGACCAGACAATCAATTATTTACACCAAGTCACAGACACATATTGTTCGCTACGGTTGAGCTTTAACGTCCTTATAATTTCTTCTTAATATCACTTTAATAGGAGCGTTTTTGCTTTGTCTGGATTCTGGGAGGCCAGTCTAGCAACAAACCAAGAACACCTATATGAAAAAAATAGTAATTCCTACCGAGCTGACACTGTACTCCCTGAATCTGGTTAAGCACGCACTCACTCTGCTAAAAGGGGAAACCTGCGAGATTATCCTGTTGCACCATACGCCTTTACCCGACTCTATTACCGAGCTGCTGCTATTGCCGCGTGAGGCTGATAAAGCTCGCGAGCCCGATGCAGAGTTTAAGAAGGCCCTGGAGCGGCTGAAAAAATCCTACGCCCTTGAGATACATAGTATTCGCGTAGTTCATCTCTGCTGCGATACTTCCCTGACGATCAAGAATTTCGTCATCGACAATCAGATTGATCTGATAATGAGTCCCGTATCGCTGACGAACCCATCGGAGGCAATGCGTCATTTCAGCAGTCTGGTGCAGGATATTCCCTTTCCGGTTCTATACATCCCCGAGTTTTTTGAAACCACTCAGTTCCGCAAAATTGCCTTTGTGCTGGATGCGGAAGTCCGTACGAATACCCTGCCCGACAAAGCGCTGGTGGACCTGCTGTGCCGGAAGGATTACCACGTTACGTTCCTGCTGGTGTTTGCTCCCGGCACCAGCACGGTCAAGCTGAAGCAGGCGCTGGATGAGCTATATGCGGCCCCCGTGCTGCAGGGCGTCGAGTTTGCCGTGCACCTGCAGCAGCAGCGCGACCTGACGACCGGCGTGGTTTCCTTTATCGAAGAGTTTGAAGTAGACCTGGTCGTTACCTGCAAAAAGCGAAGCATGCTCGACTACCTGCGCGTAGGGCGCAGCCGCAGCGTCCGTGATAAAGCCATCAACACGAAAGTGCCTTGCCTTTCGGTCGCGTAGCGAGCGCCAATCCTTGCCCATGCATTTTTGCTAACGCTTAGTAACGAGCATTTTATGTTATTAAAGACCAAAATCCCGCTTAGCTACGTCTTTGGGAAAATACAGAAGGAAGTTCTGTTTGTATTCGTCTACGCCACGTTAATCGCGGTAGAAGATCATTTTTTTCATGTCATGTCGCTCACCTTGCCGCTGAGCGTTCCCATGGTGCTCGGCACGGTGCTTTCGCTGCTGCTGGCATTTAAGTCGAACCAGGCCTACGACCGGTGGTGGGAGGCTCGCATTGTGTGGGGGGCAATTGTGAACGACTCACGCTCCCTGATCCGCCAGGTGCTCTGCTTCACCGACGCGCCCTACGCTCCGCAGGAAGTCCACGCCTGGGTGGAGCGCTTCACAAACCGGCAAATTGCCTGGAGCTACAGCCTCGGCATGGCCCTGCGCGGTAAGATGGATGTAGAGAAAATCCGCCGCTATCTGGAGCCCGAGGAACTTGCTTTTATCACTAAACACGATAACATTCCCAACGCGTTGCTGGAGTTGCATGCCCGGGATCTGCGCTACGCCTTGAACGAGGGCTGGGTGAACAGCTACCAGCAGGTAGAACTCGATGCCACCCTAACCCGGCTGACCGATTCTATGGGCAAGTGTGAGCGGATAAAAAACACCGTTTTTCCGGTGACTTACACGCTGTACACTCACTTCTCCCTGTTCTTTTTTGTGATGTTGCTGCCCTTTGCTCTGCTGGAGATATTCGGCGTGCTGGAGGTATTGATGGTGGTAGCCATCTCATCCTCGTTTTTCCTGATCGAGAAGATGGCTATTCACCTGCAGGACCCCTTCGAAGGCAAGCCCACCGATACTCCCGTGACGGCCATTGCCCGCACCATTGAGGTGAACCTGAAGCAGATGATTGGCGACAAAAATCTGCCGAAGGAAAATGCCCCCAGGCTGATGCGTACTATGTAATGTGAGTGAGAGGCTACAAAGTGCGCTTCTCAAGCCCGCTTTCAGCCTGTACTTTTGCCCCACACGCCGTCAGATCATTATTCCGACGGCGCCGCTATGGACTAATGAATTAGTCTGCGAATTACGGGGCAAACAGAAAAGCCATGCTTACATTTCATCCGACAGGGTAAGGCTTCACGCCCGGAGAAGGAGTCCAAACCGCCAAAGCCGGAGAAGTGCAGGCCATTCGACACCCCGGACCGTAGGGCTATAAATGAGCAGATACGCGCTTCAATTGAACCAATGGACGACTACTTAGTTGTTAACGCCCTGCGGCCCGTAAAAAGGCTTAAAATCGTTTTTCCGATAGAGCACAACGCCCGGGGCGTTGTGCTAAAACTTATAGATCGAGCAGAGCTTGCCTATATCTGGATTTGAAATTAACACTGGTTCTATTGTAGAGCCTACTTCTTTTGGAGGCATAACAAGTCTAACCTCACGTTGATGTATATGACGTGGTTCCTTCATCCAATAGTTATCTAAGCTGTCCCTCGTAACTATTCGGCCCTCATAAATGCAGGATTTATGCAAATAGAGGCCATGAATGAGCTTCTTGCTATACATCATTTCTTCCGCAATAAGCGTGTGGAATTTATGGTTGTCCGCTATCTCTACACAGGTGTCAGCGCCGAACGATTTCATCACGTCCTTATTCGGCTCCTTCGTGGTACAATAAATATATACATCAGGATAATTCCTGTCGTTGTGAACGTAGTTATCCTGAATAATGACTTTGCTGAAAGTCGTGCCTTCAGAAAAGAAAACAGGGAAAACACCCGCCGGAATATCCTTGCTTGAAACATTAGCTCCTGTAAAATCAGGTAATCGTCTTTCAACTGTTAGTACTCCTTCTCCAGAATCCCCAACCTCAATATTTTCGTCTTTTCTGTAGCTGTATATTGTTCCTACTCTGATAGTGCCCGAATCAAGCATTGCGCCTGCAAACTGCGAACTGATGTATTTATAGATTTTGGGCATAACCAGTTGTTAGATTATAAAAGATAAGATTGAATCTGTCCCCGCTGGTGTCCTCCGCAAAGAAAAAACCCCTATAAGTACTTGACTTATAGGGGTTTATCTCGCATTGCTGCGGTCCGGACGGGACTTTATGATGATTAGCGGAGCTTGAAGCTGCCTGCTAATATTGCCTCTACGCGCGAATAGGATAGTTTTAAACTTCTACATTAAGCTGGTTTAAGCGACCTTATGCAGTTTCGTGCCACTGTTTTCTGCCACTGTGCGTGCTGTTTTACGAAAGGTTTCAATGAGTTCTAACTCCACCACACCAAGGTAGCGGTTGAAGCTGGACTCGGTGCGGTGGCCAGTAGCCTGCATAACCTGAGCGCGTGGCACTCCCTGGCTAATCTTGAGGGTAACGAAGGTTTTGCGACCCACTTTGCTCGTGAGCTTGAAGCGGGTGAATCCAGCTAGCCGCTGTACATGCGGCAGATAGTCGGAGAGACCGTTCACTACTGGTAAGCAGGTGGGCAGGCCCAGCGGGGCATATTTCTCCACTAGGGCCACGGGTTTAAACACGTCGTCGTCGAAGTAAGGAATGAAGCATTCCTTGCGCGTTTTGGTTGCACGTAGGCGCACTAGATCACCGTTTGCCTGAACCTGGCGTGGGCTGAGCTTGTCGGCATCTGAAATGCGCAGCCCAAAATAGCAGCACTCAAGTAGCTTATCGCGCGCCCACTCTAACATGCGTAGCCGCTCGGCTACGCGATGCGGGTCGGCCTGACTGAGACGCATGGCTTTCTTGGTGTCAGCCTGGGCCCGTAACGCTGGGTTTAAACTCTCAAAATGTTCTTGCACGTAGGCGCGGGCCGCCTCTGTGCGGAAGTCCACGGCAGCCAGGCGCAGCAACTCTTCCTGGGTAAGGGCATCGGCTCCAATGTATTGGTCGGGTGCCTCAAATTTGCGGTATTTACGATTAACCGGTAACTCATGGTCTTCAGCCCAGGCTAGAAAGGACTTGATGTGGCGCATGTGCTTGCCGAAGGTATTGACAGATGTACCCCACTCACCCTTATAGAAAAACTCACTGAACCTGCTGTACCAAGCGTGGTCGACTCCTTGAAATGTCAGAAGCTCCCCAGTCTGGTCGGTAAAGTCCGCCAGTACAGCCCTACTGTTGGCAAGGCTGTCTAGATAGGACTTACTTAGTCCCTTGCCTGTTTGGTTAGAGGTTTTGCGAGTTTGCTCACCCAACCATTGGTCATAATAGTCAAGCAGACTAGGCGGAGCTAATTCCACTTCAGGCAGCGGCAGCACCTCATGACTCTCCGCCTGCGCTTCTTCACCGATAGTGAGCAGAGCGTAGCGTCGGGCTATTTCTGCGCCCATCTGCGCTTTGTCCAAAGATAATCTGGATTCGGCTGTGGCTTTATAGGCTGCCTGCGCTGCCTGTGTATAGTAGTCTAAAACTAAATTGATCTCGGCTGCAAAGTTTCCAGTAGCGGGCTTTACTTCCTCTCGCTTACGGTTCCAATGACGTGGCTCACACTTCTCCCCTGAGCCTTTGCGCAACCGCTGGCCATCCCAGCAGAAAGTCACTTGAATAGGGGCAAAGCCTTTTTTTGTTAAGAGGTCAAGCCGAAGTTGGCGGGTGATTTCCATTAAATCACTGAACAAATATTATTCGATTTATAAGTACTCCTATATAAGATGCAGATTCTTTGAGTAGACACAGGTCTAGCGAATCCTCATTTCTGGTTGTTTTGCTCCAAAAGCAATTGAATAGTACGCTGTTTATCTGCTAGTTGCCTAGTAAGCAGGGCAATTATCTCGTTGGCCACCTCCAAATCCTTAGCACACTCTGTTTGTAATGAAGGTTGAGTAATCGGCTGTAATCCTGTGTCTTTTTTGAATTCGTCTGTGTCTGGTGAGTCTGAGACAGATGCTTCGTTTTGAACTCTGCTTGCACTTGTAATTTGAAGTACTCCCCTGCCGCCAAATCCTTTCGCCTTATACTCAGGTGTCCTTAATTGCTTATTGAGTATGTCCCATACAGTAGCTGGAACCGATTGAATACCAGTGCGTACTCTGCTTATAAGATTTTCATGGATGCCCAGCTGCCGACACATTGCTCTGTCGGACTTGATGTTGAAAGCTGATTTAACTTCATCTATTATTAGTAGGAAGTGCTTGTCCCACTCTGTTCTTTCAGCTAGGCTAGCGCTTTTTTTGCTTATTTTTTTCAATTGATTTACAACAAGTTAAGGCGAGATAATTAATATTGTGTCTAAATTTAACGCGTTGACGTGTCGAAAATTGAGATTCCTGTAGTATGTTTGTTATGCATCTCGGAAAAACCCCTAAAAGTAGACACAATTAGCTTACGAGGTGCTAAAACCGACTAAACATATGATGACTGAGAAGCAAAAGTTTTACAGGTTGTTCTCAGAGGTATGTGAGTTACTTCCTACTGGAGCCATCAATTCTGCCATAACCGCAGGCTATAATGCTAATGCTGTGCATCTGATACACGTGCGTCAGGGGCGTACAATCAATCTTCCTCATTTGGTGGCCTTAATACAATATGGGTTGCCTGAATTTAATATTCCTGTGGACCTATTGCCAGAAATAGACTTGCAGCGGGGAGGAGTTAAATGATTCTGCATCAATTTTTATCTCTCCAAATTTAATGGACGTCCTCAACGCAAAGCTGCACACATGAAACGCGACGATTTAGCCACCGTTGGTTACATGGATGAATGCTTTCGCATCATGTTGGCTCACATCGCTGCTATAGCAAAAGGTCCAGCAAAACTAGAGTCAGTTGCAGCTGAGTTGCTGACTATTGAAGATGTAATGGAGCGGCTGCAGGTTAGCCGAAGCACTGTACAACGATGGGTCAAGACTGGAAAGGTCATCAAAGTTGGAAGTAAGCGACAGCAGCTCAAATTGCCCACTTTGTGGTTTACGCCTTCGGAGCCTAGAATACCGTGGCCAGCATTGCTGGCATTTGGGCGGGGCGAATCTTATGATCTTGGCCAGTTACCCGCACCTCCGCTGCCGAAATCAATCAAGGATGTCAGCCAACAAGAACCTATGCGCATGGCCTCTCGAGAGGCATTAAAATTAGTGTAGCGACAGCTTAAGGCTGGTTCCTCTAAACGCGGCGACTAAAATTTTAATGACCCTGGGGTCAAGACGGGCGAAGTGCGCATAAGCTATTCTATAGCTGAACAGGACATTTCAACCCTATTAAATAGAAAATTATCCGAGTCCATCGAGGGCGCCTGCCAAAGCGGGAAGTCTGGCATCGAAGCCAGTCGGATAGCGGAGGACCTGCAACTGCAGTCCGGTACGTGAGGCCGCCCTGGGAAGACCCGCCCTAACTGTCTCCGTGCCATTTCACTAACCTTAACCTATTTCCATGCTTCCAACAGTAGTATCCCTTCGGGATTCCCGACTCAGACTCCACTTAAAAGTCATGCGACAAAATCAGGAGCAACAGACCCGTACGCATACCCGTGTTGGGTCGGATGGCCAGACAAAAACGGTGACCACGCGACCTAAGGTTCTCTGTGACGGCGCTAAGACTACCTGTCTGCTTTTGCTACAACGAGCCCGAGTACAGACCATTCGTATGCTGGCCACCCCACTGCATTGGGGTCAATTTATCGCAACAGATACTAATGAGTTGCCCGACGTTCCCCCCATAGAAGTTAACGGTCGTGAACTGTCGGAAAAGCGCGGTCTCACTGACAGAGCCTTGCGCAACCACATAGCACAGCTTATAAAGTCAGGTGCGATTGTGAGAAAGAAATTTCGTGGTACTCGTGCAAGCTTTCACGTGTGGATGAATCCCGAACTAATATGGGAAACACCTTTTAAAGGGGCAGGAACGGCAAAACTGGCTGACGCATGTAGCACTCAAACCCTCCCTATTTCTACTCCCAACGGTAAAAAAGTTCCGGATACTGAGGTTCTAGAAACACTTGAAACTCTTAAAATAGAAATAACCAATGTTGATAAGTTAGGAGTTGCCTTACCAACTAAAGTCGAGTCAAGAAACCCCTTACTGGAAACGGAGGCCCGCAACGGCAGGGCAACTAAACGAAAAAAAAATGGGGCAGGGGGCGCGCCGGTAACGGGCACGAATGAACTTCAACCAGTAGGTGAATTCATTCATGATCAAGTCCTGCTAAAGAAGATGAAGCTCGTCACTGAGTTCTGGGAGGCTGCTAAAGCCTTAGTTTATCCAAGTCATAGATGGAGCCCAAAGCAGGAGCGTCAGGCAAAGAACGCTATTTGGAGTGGTGTCTATCATAGTTTTAATAACTATGATAAGTGCGACTGGAAGGCCATTCAACTCGCTTTGCTGCAGCGGCTGCAATTAGTTCGAAACCACCTGCAACTGCATCCCGACCGGTATGCACCATTGCCTTATAGCCAGCACAAACCGGGTTCTGGATACTTTGATGCAGAAAATGTGCGCGGCTTTCGTGGAACGGAGGCTTGGCTCAAGAAAGTGAACAAACGCAAGCATAGTCTCAAAGTAGTGCGTGCTCTTCGCCTCGCTATCACTGAGGTAAGCCAACGCAATACTATTGACAGAACATCTGGAATCCAGATAAGAACGCATGAGCGGGTGCACACCTTATCCACGGTTCAACTCATCAGGTACCACGAAGGAATACTTATAGGGTTGGGAAATGCCAAAGCCTTAGACTGCTTCTATGCAAAAGTGGCCAATAGAGTATCCAAATCAACATTTAAAACTATTTCCCCACGATGAACTCGCTGAATACATCACATCCCATTCCCCTAAACGCACAGGGCTAACGAAGTGCTGGATAGTTTGGAATAACGGATGGAAAAAAACCTACCAATCCTACGATACGAGTGGCCGCTATGAGGTAGATGACCCGCGCGAATATGGTATTCGAGGATTAAAGAAGTTGGTCGCAAAGTGGGGCGATTCTGTTGCCCAGGCCATTATTTACGATAATAAAACGGGCCAGAAAATCGAATCATTTAACCGAGGAGTATGGATTCATAACGGAGAATAATAACAACCCTAAATGATGTAGCTGATGTGCTTTCACAAGGCTACTAACCGGTTGTAACCAGTTATAACCGGATAAGTTAATCGTAACTAAATGTGAATAAAGTTCTTAACGCCAATACCGTTCTAAACGGTTACACTACTAATTAATCTCATGCAACTACAGGAACGCGAGTGCCCTCAATGTGGCGACCCATTTACTGGCCGGGCCGACAAAAAATTCTGTTCGGATGCCTGCAAGGCTCAATATCGCCGCGATAATTTGGACGGTAAATCTGTAAATGATGAGGAAGATAAAGATGAGGAGTGGGATGCAGAAAACGATGATTGGGATGAAGATGAGGAGGAAGGAAATGTGGAATCAAACATGCCCTTGTACGGGAAGGTAAATCTTTCTGAAAGTTCACCATCATCAATAACTCGGTTGGAACAAGCCAACGAAGAAGAACGCAAGCGGCAATTTCACGCTTTAGAGGTAATTCGGCTCAAGCAGCTTAGGATTGAAGCACAGCTTAAGCAAGAAGCAGCGGAGGAAGCTGAAGAGGAGGCTGAGAAGATAAGAACCTTGCATAGCCTTTACAGTACTCTGATTAAGAAATGCCTCAAGCTGGACGGACAGGAGCTTGATGAAGAAGACTTGGAAACGTGGATAGATGAACTCGATGAGGCTAGTGAGAAGTACCTGTCCCATCCAGGCTTACGTGAGCCCGATAACAAGGCCCATAAGCGGCTAAAAGACTTATACTGGTTGCGAGATACTTTTAGTGACTTGCTAACCGAATTTCATGAGGAGGGTGAACCAGTATTTCTGGAACTGCCTCCCAAACGCAAGGCGCGTTTTCGAACCAATCGCATTGCTTGAATTCTCTACTGAGCATCAATGCTGTACGTATGGTCTTGAGTTGTTACTGCCAGAATTAGAAAAGGGTGATTTCTCATTTTGGTAGTAACAACTCAAACCAACTCTTATCCTAAGAATTGCGCTTTTAGATGTCTCATAAAACGAGCGATTTCTTAAGACAACCTGACGGCCTGTTAGGCCTTGCAAAATATTCTAAACAAGCTGGAGCATATTCTTAAGTTCCTGTCTCAATAAACAAAGTCTCACAGTAAAGGCATGTGCTGACTTTCTAAGATTTGGTTATGATTTTTGGCTACGCTCGGGTTTCTACCCAAGAACAGGAATTACACTTGCAACTCGATGCACTTCGGTCTTATGGATGCACACAGGTAGTGGAAGAAAAAGCTTCGGCCGCGAAGGACAGGCCAGCACTACGTAGTCTGGTTGAACAACTGCGCTCAGGGGATACGCTTGTGGTATGGAAATTAGACCGGCTAGGACGCTCGCTAAAGAACCTTGTCGAGCTGGTTACTGGCTTTCAGGAAAAGCAAATTCAATTTATAAGCTTGCAAGACCATTTGGATACAACTTCGGCACAAGGGCGGTTGATGTTTAATCTATTTGCCTCACTCGCTGAGTTCGAGCGCGACCTAACGCGTGAGCGAACGAATGCGGGTCTGGCTGCGGCACGGGCGCGAGGACGCCAAGGGGGACGACCACCAGGGCTAAGTAAAGAAGCACGGAGCAAAGCGGAAGCGGCCAAGACCCTTTACCTGCGTAGGGATAATAGGGTAGAGGATATTGCCAAATTGCTAGGGGTTAGTCGGGCGACTGTTTACAGGTATTTAGATTTGATGGGCGTTTCAATGGGTAGTGATAAGGTTACTATACAGCATTGATAAACATATTTATGTTGGCTTAAACCAACCAGTTTGTGCGGCTAATGAAGGCAGTCTAGATACAGCACATATTACAAATATGCGCCGGCTCTTTTCACCCAATTGACATTTGAAGGTCAAAATCAACTTCTTCAAGCTGTATTTTATATCGGAAGTTGGGAAATGTTGATTAGGTCCGCTTCAAGTGCCACCTTAGCACCCACTTCTTCTAATCGGGCATCCAAAAATTGTCGGTAAGAAAGAGCTTGTGGATTGTGTTTTTTAAAAAGCTCGTACGCCCAAGGTAAAAGAGCTTTGACCTTGTAATTGGCGGAAGTCATACGATTACTAACATTCCAAAATCGGAGGGTTTGTTCATCAAAGATTGCTTGGTCTTCCGGCAGGGAATAATCGCGCCCTTCAATGTAATCAGGATAGAAATACCCTATTTGTGCACCTTTCAGCCACAACGAGATATTATCTGTTTCTGGCTCTAAGGATTGGAAATAATCGAAGAGCAGAGCCAGTAAACGCAGCTGGTTATCGAAGCTAGAATCCACTAGTAGTTTCGCAGTGGTTTTCGTTTCGTAGTACTTTCGTTTGTTATGCTCGTAGTAAGTAGCCACGTCTACATCCTGGTGCAGGAAGTCCAAGAAGAAAGCCTGGAAACCTCCTCCCGTAGTGCGAATGATGTTCGGCCAAGCGCCATAATTATACTGCTCATAGAGATAGCTTTCCCGGTCTTGTACAGTGCAGTTTCCCCACAGTAAGAGCAAGGACTGTAGTGTGCGCCTGTTTGATAAGCGGTTCAATCCCAAGGCAAAATAGCGCTGGTGGACGCGTTGCACATTCTGCAGGTTTGTCGTGGCTAAGGAATCGCCTATAAATAAGTGACCGACCTGGCCCTGATTGTAGGCATCATCTTCCAGCTGACCGAGCAAGTGTTCCATCTCTGGGCGGTCAGCTCCCGCCAGTTGGTACAGCATAAGCTTTTGCTTTTCTTCCGCCGGTAACAAAGCCAAGGATATACGCCGGCTGATCGCAATGTCAATCAAGCCTGTGATATCGCCTGTTTCCGTTTTCCCCAACTCTTGCGCTAACAAAGTGGCTTCGGCGCAGAAATCAGCTAATGGCTGAAGGCCCGCTTGCCCTACTCGGTCCAGCCGTTGCACATTATAGAAATAGCGCGCAACCCGCGTCAGGTGTTCCCACTTATCGTCTTGCTGCTTGATTCGTTCCATGCAGTACGCAAGGACGGGGAGTAGCCGGAAAAGCTCTCTGGTGCCTAGCCTAGCCGATTCCAAAGGGCCAGTTTGCGCCAGCCAAGAGAATGGGAGGAGCCCATTGGGCACCAGCCCTACGGTCTTGCTATTAGGCAGCGGAAACAGCAAACGCAGCACTTCCATAAGCCGGGCCGCGTTTTGCAGCGTAAAGCCCGTTGGCAGCTCCCGCGGAGTATCCTTAATCTGCAACGCTTGGCTAATCAGATCAGCAGCCCCCTGCTGCTCGTTCGCGATTGCAGGAGCGATAATCCGCAACCAGCGAAAGAACTCATTAAATCCCTGATCCGCATTGAGATTTTGGCCGCGGTGTTTCCAAAAAAAGTCTTGCCACTGCTCGAGTTGTAATCCCCAGGATTGCTTCAGTTCGGGGTTTGATTCCGTGGCTAGGAGCAGGGCCCGCTGATTTTCACCGGTGGACGTAATAAGCCCGGTAGAATTCAGGGACAAATACAAGTCTTCCCCCGGGCACGATCTCCGGTATCGAAGTACCAAAAACGCACGTAGTGCTGCAGAAAATGATAGTTCGGACCTTCTTGCTGAGGTTGACTCATTAAGTAGGTATAATTGTCAAGAATGTGCGCAATGGTAGGATCCTGCTCGTAGGCTCGCAAGTACCAGTATTGCTGCTTAATGGCTTCTTTAATTGCAATCCCTCCGATAGCCTGATCGGAGGGGAGGCTTCCAGGACAAAGGGGACAAACCGTTGCAAAAAGTCGTGCGTGGCCGCCCGTACCCGATAGTCTAGTCGTATTTTTCCAGTCGCCGACAGATAGTTCGTCTGAAAGCTGTCTTGCTTATTTTCCTGTACGGCGCGAGCCAGCAGCAGCAAATAGAGAGAGAGCAGCCGCTGTTGACCATCAATCAAAAAGGCCTTCCCCGTATAAGCAGAGTCGTGGTAAGCATAAATGAAGCCCATGTGGTGGCTGTAGCGTTGGCGCCGGTGATGCTCCAGAAAGGAGTCCACGACCGCTGGTAAAGCATCAGTACCGCTGACCTGTAGGTCCGGCTGGCGTTGCGCTTTGGCGAAAGTTGCCCGCAAAGAACCCAGCAGCTTGTCCAGCTGAGGTATGCTCCACACGTAGTCCCGCTGAATTTCGGGCACTAGAAACTGATCCGTTTCAGTAGACGTGAAAAGGTGATGTAGTGTAAAGCCTGTTGTCATGCAGTAGGGGTGAGAGAAGGCGTCGAAAATTCCTGCACCAGTCGCGCGAGTTGCTGGTCGAGGTAAGTGGCATGCGCACGGATGTCGGCCTTCGTCCAGTCGAAGGGTGAGGTCGATTCTGATAAAATCAGTTTACTGAAAACGCTAAAGGTATGGGGCGCCACAAAGCTGCCCTGGCGTACTCGCTGCATGAGGCGTCGGCGCTTTTCAGCGAAAGGCGCGTTGCTTACACTGGAGTTGTCACCGGAGGTGAGCAGGGCAAGATTACCCAAGCTGTGCAACAATTGATTATCCGCACGCAAGTATTGTTGCAGCTTCTGTGTTTCTTCTTCTGACCAAGTCTCCTGCATTAACAACTCCACAATGGCCGGGTCAGCCGGCTGCGAATCCTGGGCGGCGAGGGCGAGGAGGGACTCGCGTGTCCCCACCGGGGCTTGCTCTTCAGCCCAGGCAGGATGTTGTGGGTAAATGTGTTCAAGGCTCCACTTTTCAGCGCTAAACCGGGCGAAGTCAAAGGGATAGCTATCGGCTTTTTCATCGTCGTTCCCTTTGCTTCTTTCTGGAAAGACGTTCAGTAACAGCAGCAAATCGAATGCTTTCTCCGAACCTGCATCGTAAGAAAGGGCGGCTAGGTCACTTTTTAAGCACGATAATTTGCCGATTTCTTGCCGCAAGAAAGTACGAGGACCGCCGGCGAGCAGTTGTTCTTCGGCCGTTATGCGCTCCATTAACTCGCCTTTTTTCTCGTATCGCTTGCTGGCCTGCAGCGCGCCCAATTGGTTGTGAATGTCTGGAGTATTGAACCAATCGTGAAGCAGCCCACTCAAGAGTTGCAGCTCGATGAAGCAATCCTCAGCGGTGGGGGCCTGCGCTCCGAAGCTAAGCAGGTACTCAAAAAATTCATAGAGCGCAAAACCAGGGCCTGCTGCCGCGTCACGGTGTGGAACCAGGGAGCGAACGGCGGGGAAAGGAGCCGCTTTTCGCAGGGCCACTAGGCGTAGTAATTGCCATAGGGCATGTTCCGTTTTCAAGCCGTACAGCACCCGTACCCCGGGCAGCTGTAACCAACGAGCTATTTCGTCCCACTGGCGGCCTTGGGACGCGCGGAGCTCCTGCACCTGCTGAAAGGAAGAAGAGACGCTCCGGCTGGCCCGGGTCAGTAAGAGCCCCTTGACCAGTTCGGTGTCCGTTAAAGGCACGCGGTTGCTATTCAAATCGCTGAATACGTCCTCGCTGCTGATCTCTTCTTCAATTACGTTGGCAATCAACCGGCAGGAGTCAGCAACGTACAGCCCAAAGGCCGCCGCCTTAGGCCGCCGCTGCTCATCCTGCAAAAAGCTGCTAATCTTATGGGCCGCTTTGTATAGGTAGAAAATGTCCTGCTGGTCGCAGTCAAAGCTCGTAACGTTGAAGCTAGCTTCTAGAAACGCTTCCCATGAGGGCGCCTCTAAAAGTTTATGAATATTACCTTGATACACAAACTCTTCTAGAAAGTGGTCCCGAACAGCGTACTCTAATTTGCCGGCTGCTGATCCCGATGACGGGCCTGAATTTTCAATAAAAGCAAATCCAGCTCCGGCTCCATCTCCAAGGGTTTGCCGCAAAACAGCAAAAAATAAGCTCAGGGTAGTAAGGCGCTGTTGCCCGTCGATAACCTCTAGGGCCGTCCGACCCTTTGACATCAGGGCGGGTTTGAGTGTCAAAAATTGCAGGTAGTAATCGATCGGAATCCCGTCCCGGCGAGGTGCCTCAAAAGCCCGCCACAAGTCGGCCAACAACTTGTCTACCTGGCCAACTGGTGGCCCCCCCAGCTGGTTAGAGACGGGGGCAGCTGCTTCTGCAGTGCCCGATTCCCACTTGTAACCACGCTGATAAGCAGCAATCAGGTACTGGGAAGCATGATGATCCGGCAAGCAATCCGTGAAAATTCCGCGGATGGAGTAAGTTAGGTTCCGTTGGGCCATGAAGATAGAATTAATACGTAACCACGCCGCAAGGCTTCATGGTTGAGCAAACCTAGACATTGGGAAGCATACCCCTTAGATTAAATACGATTTATTTATTGAGGGTAATCAAATTGGGCTGAATTATGCCAGTATGAGGTATTCTAAATTGGATTTATTCAATGGCTTAAGTTACCGGAAACGGCTGACGACATTTCGCTATAAGGGGGACGTGAAAGTGGGCTGGTCTTGTGAAAATTGCTGAGCCTACGCCTATCTTGCAAGCGGTTCTTACTATCAAAACTGGCTTTTATGGATGTAGAAGAAGTACACGGAATATGTGAATCTTTAATTAGAGAAAATGCCTTACTATTTTAGATACTTGCGCCATTGCCCGGCTTGCTGTGCCGTCCACCACACGAGGATTAGCTTTGGTTTCTATCGCTCATCTATTATTTCATGCCGCAGTTTCTTCCCGCAATCATAGGTGAAGTAAGTAATGTAGCGTTCCTTTTTCGGAGGGATCTTGCTTAGAAGCACTGGGGCAATGGCCGGCAAGTGGATAAGCAGCAGCGGCAGAAGATAATAAGCATGCAACAACTGCCCAAAGGCTGCATAGCCGGTAGAAAGCATTCATACAAAAAGCCAACCACCAAAAGTGGCAAAAAGGACTGTAAGCACAAGTAAAAAAACGGGTCGATAAGACCCTAAAACCGGCTTATAAACCGAGCTGCAGCTACATCCTCTATGAACTGGGTGGCGCGCCGGGCCAGCTGCAGGGCGAATCCGGCGGCCGGCGGCAGACCAGGGAAACGTAAAGCCGCATCCTCCCGGATCACCCGCTGCAATCCAGGGGAGCGCAAGTAGTTCGTGTAGGCCGCTGCCAACAGATGGCTGGCTGCAGTTAGCCGCTCGTCGGATGGAACCCGGTCGCGCTTGACGTGCTGGTTAAACGCGCGGTCTACGGGCAACAAATTCCACAGCTCGTTGATGGGATACAGGGCCAGCGGGAGTAGGTGATCCAAGTCGTAGTGGTCCGGTTGGCTCAGCACTTTTTGCGTCCACGGACAAGTAAAAGGTACCTGCTCGAGCATCAACACGTCCACCTGGTTGCGCTCCCAAGTAAGGGGCCGGCGGTTGTCCGGCCGGGCGGTGAGTAGGGTATAGGCGGTCCCACGCGCACAGCTAGTCCCACCGACTTGCGATACACTTTCCGTGAACAAGCTCCACTCGTGCAAACTGAGCGCTTCGACGTACAGTGACAACCGGCTAAAGGCCTGCCAGAGGTCTGCTTTTACTACCACGCAAACCTCCTCCGGTCTGGTGCCCGGCAGCGGGTAAATTGAAGGGAGCAAGTCAAGTAGCCGAGCTGGTTTGGCAAACACCGTCCAATGTCCCACGCCGGCGTGCTTTACGGGCATGCTGATGGCCAGCTTAACGGTGCTGATGGCGTCTACATAAGCCTTCAGCAACGCCGAAGAGTAGAGCGCCCGGCGCCGGGGCGTTCGCATTTCCGAAATCAGGAAAAACCCATCAGAGGGCAGAAAGCCTACCTGCCCCTCGCTTTGCCACACCTGCTGCAGGCGCGTTAGGGCGAGGCGGAAACTCATATCGTTGCGCACTACGCCCTCGCGAACCGCTCGGGCACCCTGGTAGATGGGCGCCGCAGGGTCGGTGAACGGCCAATAGTAGCCTACCCATAACTCGGCCAGGTGCCGTAGGGGTACGGCAACGTCCCGAGCTTGATGCCCGAGCTCCGGGTGCAGCAGTACCACGTCATTTAAGGCCCGTAGCAAGGCAAGCTTGTAGCTGGTGGTTTTGCTGTCGTGCTTGAGGATGGTGGCAATGACTTGCTCACCGCTAAGAAAGGCCATTCGGTGAGCGCTAATCAAAGGCTAGAGCCTGTTGGCTGCTGTAAGCGCGTGGAAGGGACTTCACCTCGGGCACGGCGTTGCTGGCCTGCAAGGCCCGGGTGGCATCAGCTTGCGATGAGGTTAAGTAGGCGTACATGGCTTCCTCCACCGGATGGTCCATAGTGAATTGAAACTTGACCACGGGCACGGTGCCGCCCCCTCCGCTGGGCAACGTACCCGCTTCCCAATGGACGGGTTTTACGTCCCCCATGTAGTAGAAGTCCAAGCCTTCGTCGTTGCTTTTCTTAACGAACAACGGCAGCCGTAGGCCGTTGTGCGGGGCTTGCGCAATCTTCTGAATTTCCGGGCTGTTGAGGCTCCGGTTGGACTTGGACATCCAATTGAACTCGTGCGTGCTGATAAACCCGTCCTCGTAGTTCGTACTTTCGGCGATGTCCTCGGCTTTGTGGTAGTTGACGAACAAGGGACAAGTACGGTCCTTGATTTTGTAACCGTACACGGTGGAGCTTTCGTCCTTGGGCCAGTTCAGGATGCGGCAGACATCGCGGCGGGTATACTTCTGATAGAGAAAGAACCCGCTGCTGAACGGCGAGGTCATAAAGGTGCGGTACCGAGCTTTCGCAAAGTCTAGGGCATCCTGCAGAAACCGCAGGAACACCGGCTTGGCTACCATGATGGCAAAGGCCGGGGCGAAGCCCAAGGAGGCCCCGTGCTGGGTAACCACGGGCTTGGGCTTGCCCACGAAGTCGAAATTGAGGTTGCGCACGCAGGAATCGAGCGTAGCTGGGCTCGGGGTAGGTCCGTAGTAGGGCTCGAGGGCAGCTCGTAACTCCGCGGTTGACACCCGGTCCTGTTGCAACAGCAGGTCCAAAATGACTACTTCATCGATGCGCTTGGCATTGGCGAGGTGGGTGGCGATCAAGGCCAACACCTCCTGCTCTTCGGGTGTTAGGGCGCCCACCAGGCCCTTTTCCAGGCCCGCGGCAAAGTTGAAGAAGGAACCTTTGGCGCTCACGTACAGGAAGGGGTCGCGACCGGCGTGCGCCAAGAAATCCATCATCAGGGGTGACCGCCCGAGGATGGATTTGAGTAAGTTGTAGGCGTCGACCAGGTCGCGGTGACTGTTGAGCCGGGCCGCGTCGATGGAGGCGTAAATCTGCTCCTGAGCGATGCGGTCAAAGTTGATGGTGGAAACGCCGGGCAGTAGGCTGCTGCCGGCCGCCAACAGCTTGCGGAGCGTGTCTTTGTTGTAAGTAGTGTCCCCAAACAGGGCAACCGGTACCAGGTAGTTGTTGCGGTAGTTGCCGATGAAGTCGAGTACGGTGAGGTATTCCTTACCCATGGTCTTGCGGAGGCCGCGACCGAGTTGCTGCACGAAAACAATGGCCGACTGGGTGGGCCTTAGCAAAATCACCTGGTTCAGCCGCGGGATGTCGATGCCTTCGTTGAAGATGTCGACCGTTAGCAAGTAGTCGAGGCGAACCGATGCGTCGTCGCTTTCCAAACGCGTAATGGCCGTGCTGCGCTCGGTATCCGTGCTCTTACTATTCAAGTTGACGGTGCGCAGCCCCCGGGTGTTGAAGGCGGCGGACAACACCTCGCTTTCTTCGTTGCTGCGGCAGAAAATCAGCCCCCGCACCGGGCCCGTGTCGCAGCCGTAGAAGGCGGCTTGCGCCAGTATGTGGTTGATGCGGTCCTCGGCGACGAGCAGCGCGAAATCCGCGACTTCCGGCATGGGTTCGTTGTCCACAGTTAAGTCCGTGAGGCCGAAGTAGTGGAAAGGGCAGAGCATGTCTTCCGCCAAGGCGCGCTGCAAGCGAATCTCGTAGGCGATGTTGTGGTCAAACTGCTGGAAGATGTCGTAGCCGTCCGTCCGCTCAGGGGTGGCCGTCATGCCCAGCAGGAATCTGGGACGGAAGTGGGCCAGGATACGCTGGTAGCTGTCGGCGCCGGAGCGGTGGGTCTCGTCAATGGTGATGTAATCGAATTGGTCGGGGGCGAAACGCTCTAGGTGGTGGGTTTGCGCCAACGTCTGAACCGTGCAAAACAAGAAGTCCGCCGTGGTATCCTGCTGACGCCCCGAGTACAAGCTCATGGTTTTGTCCGGGCCAAACACGCGCTGGAAGGTCTGGAGCGCAGCTTCCGCAATGTTGAGGCGATGCACCACGAACAAGAGGCGGCCAGGCTTGACCTGGAGGGCGTCAAAGGCGGAAAGGTAAGTCTTGCCGGTACCGGTAGCCGAAATGAGCAGGGCTTTGCGCTGCCCCTGGGCCCGCAGCGCCGCCAGGCTCGCCAGGGCCTCGACCTGCATGGCGTTCGGTACGGGTTGGACGGTAGGGAGCGCGGCCTGGGCTGCGACTCGGAGGGCTTGCGCTTGGTAAACTTGCTGGTAGGCTTCTATGAAGGCCTCATCCACCGGCGTGGCTTCGGCGAACTCCTTGGCAAACTCGGCTAGGGTGTGGTGCATGAGCTCACCGTGTCCGTTCGCCGATACTTGCAGGTTCCACTCTTTGTTGGTCTTCAGGGCGCCGGCCGTGAGGTTGCTGCTGCCAATCAGCAAATCGTACGCGCCCACGCCCTTGCGAAACAGGTAGCCCTTCGCGTGAAAGTTGCCCGTGGTGGCGATTTTTAGCGTGATGTTGGACAGCTGCAGCAGGGCCTGCAGCGCTTCCGGCTGGGTGAAGTCCAAGTATTGGGAGACCAGGACCCGCCCGGGGATGCCGCGCCGTTCCAACTCCTGCAGGGTGCTGAGCAGGGTGATAACGCCTTGTTTGGTAGCGAAGGCCACTGTAAACCAAAACTCCTCGCATTCGCCCAGGTGCCGGAGCACGGCGCTGAGCACTGTTTTGCCGCGCGCCCGGTCGTTGACCAGAAGTTGCGGCAGGTACTTGTCCTGCGCCGGGGTGGTGTGGTCGAGGAAACCCCGGGTTAGGCTAGCGAGTAGGGGAGATGACATACGGGCCCGGTCTAAGCTTGAAGTTTAGCAACCAGAGGTAGGTCGGCGGCAGCCCAATCAAGGGAGTCCAGCTGTTCGCGGCGCAGCCAACGGTATGCTACGTGCTCATGCAAGGTAAGCTCAGCAGTGAGCGCGGTGCAAAGAAGGCCGTGCATGGTGATGCGGAAATCGGGATAGTCGTGCTCGACAGTGAGCAGGAGTGAGCCGACTTGAATACCTAGACCCAACTCCTCTTGGATTTCACGTACCAGGGCGGCTTGCTGCGTCTCGCCAGCCTCCACCTTGCCCCCGGGGAACTCCCACTTGTGGGCGATGTAATCGTACTTGCTGGGGCCGCGTTGGAGGCAGAGGAATTCGTCGCCGCGTTGAATGATAGCGGCCACTACTTCGTGATGTTTCATAGAGGGGGAATAGCGGCAGCAAGATAGGCCCGTACGGCGGGCAGTAAGCTACTTGCTAAAGCTTGGATGTAATTTTCTTTTGATTGTCGTTGTCCCCTAGGTTATTAATCATTGTCTGGGGAAAACGACCGCAGATCCGGCCAGTTAACACGGGTAAAGCTTGTATTATTAGACTCCGTTTTACCGTCGAAGACTACGCCACCGTGATACTCACCAAAAACAAAGCTCTGGTTCCGTTCCTCGGCGATAAGCTGTCCATTATTCGAGGGCTGGACCCACTTGGGCTTCAGATCACTTCCGAGTCCACCTATGGGGTGCTGCTGCCGGGCTTAACCAACGTCACCCACCGCATTCGTTACTACGGCTTCCACTGCTGGTTGCTCGACCGGTTTGCCACCCACGTGGGCAAAGCCGATCCAAAGCAGCAGCAAGACTTTGTGCGGCGGGCTGAACTCATGGTGGCCCTACTTATCCGGCTGCTCGGCGCCAAACCACTCAACATCCCGGGCAGCGCCTTTGCCGATAAGATGATAGCCAGCAATACGGACAGTGTCTATCGGCTGGATGAGGGCGCCGATTCGCGGCCGGGTGGGAATCCAGAGACGTACTGGAAAGCCCGAATGGGGGCTTTTGGTCAGTACTACGCGGGCTCGATGCGGGCCCTGGGATTGGTGGGCACCAGCGCGGCTAATGACCAAGTTTTTGTGCGTACTAGTGAGCAAGCAGGGGGCATCAGCGGACAGCAGCTCGCAGCGGCTTTTGCGGATGGTATCCCCGAGCCGGTACAGCAGCTTTTCCTACGCAACATTGAGGCGGGCCTCTTTCGAGAAGCCGACCTGAAGATCCTAGCCCCGTACTTTGACCTCTCGCAGTTGCAGGCGGGCAGTGCGGAACAGGCGTTGTACTTGCAACTGCTAACGGGCGTGGACCTACCCTTACAGGAAGACTCTGCGTCCTCGCCTTTCCATCGAAAAACCTCCCTGCGGTTGGCTCTAAGCTACCTCCACCAAGACCAGGCGCGTACAACAAGGAAGTTCCTAGCCGACAACTACCTGGCTGCAGGGGGCGAGGCCGAGGAGCTCACTTTGCGCGGTTGGTACTTCTACCAGCTGAACGAGTACTGGCAGGTAGCGTGCAGTTCCGTGCTAGCGGCTATGCTGCGTGACCAGGATAAAGATGGTGGGTATGTTCACCTGCCAACTTTTCTGGTTCAGTTTACTGAGCAAATTGGCGCGCAACTGCAAGAGGTGGTGCCCGGCTTGGAAATAAACAAACCGCTCAGCGCTTTTTTGGAGGGCGCTGACCTTCAATATCAGGAAGAGGAGCACTACGCCGTTATTTGTCGGGAATTGCTGGATTACGTAGAGCCCGCGGCGCAGGCGGCGGCCGGTCTGGCCCTAATTGGGCTGATTTACCGCCGTAACCACGCCCACTTTCTCGAGTTGCGTCAATATGCCAAAGAACGTGATTTGCTGCGCGAAGGCAACTTCTTAGCTTATTCACAGCAGCTGCTCGCCAAGCGTGATTGGACAATGACGGAGTTTGTCCATGATTTTCTGCACCGGGACATCGTTCTGCGGCATCAGTACGTGTCGATGCGCAAGATGGGCACCGGCCAGCAGTCCAGCCAAAAGTTTGAAGTGGAAGGGGAGTGGCTACGGCGCACCGACACGATGAGTGCCCGGTTTTCGGACCCCCGCCTGGACGTGTTGCTGCTCATGGCTGCCGACTTGCACCTTATTGACCAAGACAACGTGCTGACGGCTCAGGGCCGGGCCCAGATTGCTTAAGCTCAGCTCCCATGACCTTTACCAGACAGAACATTCTAGATACCCTGGGTAAGGGGCGCTACCACTCTTGCGTGCTTACCTGCTACAGCTTCGACTTTCAGTTCTTCGAGCTAAGAGTCATGCGCCAGCTGCGGGCGGCGGGCATCCAAAACATCCTGGTACTGACCGACGGCCCGTTCCTAGAATACCTAGCAAGCACCGCTTCCGGCCGAGAGTTTCAAGAATCCATTGGGTTTAGCATCTACCCGATTTACCGGACCCAAGGCGTGTTTCACCCCAAGGTGTCGCTATTCTTTGGCGCCAAAGAGGGCCTGTTTGCCATCGGATCGGGTAACCTAACCGCCTCGGGCATGGGCAACAACGACGAAGCGTGGGGATGCTTCCACGTGGCCGACTCAGCGGCGCCCAACGCCACCCTTTTTGCCGATGCCTGGGGCTACGTGCAAGCGCTCACGGCCCCGCTGCAGGGCATGGCCGCCGTGAAACTGACCTGGATCAAGCAGTTCACGCCCTGGCTAACTCAGCTGCCGAAGGCCGAGCCGGGCAGCTGGCGCCCCTTAGATAATGGCCTGAAGGTGGCACTGCTCACTAACGGGAGGGAAGGAGTCCTGCAGCAGGCGCTGGTGCTGATTGGGCAGCCCGTGGTGAAGCGCCTAGTGACGGTTTCGCCCTACTACGATCAGGCGGGCGTGGCATTGAGTCAGCTTCGGGCCTCGTTTCCCCAAGCCCGCCTACAGTGCGTGGTGGAGCACCGCTTTGGCTTGCTACCAAAAAAGCTGGACCCGCAAGTGGCCAGGGGCATCACCTTCCACAAGTGGAAGGAATGCGGCCCCTCGATAGCCGATCACGTCACTCGACTGCACGCTAAGCTGGTACACTTTACCACTGACCAGGGTGAGTACTTGCTACTGGGCAGCGCCAATGTGACCGCAGCCGGCATGGGAGGGAACGGTGTCCAGCCCGCCAACGAAGAGGCGAGCCTCTTGCTGCACCATCTCAACGGGCAGTACTTAGTCGGCTTAGGCATCAACCCGACGGGCGAGAACAAGATGACTTTGGAAACGCTCCAGAAGCTGAAGCCGCCGTTGGGCATCGAGGAGGAAGGGAGCAGCAGCCATTTCGCCAAGCTGCCGGTGGGCATTGTGCTGGCCGAGATTGAGCAGCACACGTTGACGTTGCACCTGGCTCAGGAGCCGGCCGACAAGTACCCGGTGACGGTGCGACTCTACTCAAAGCAAGGCTTTTGGCAGGCATCGGAGGAGCCAGTGCACCTAGTTAATCCGCTTCGACTGGTATTTCCAGAGGTGCCGGATACGGTGAACATGGTGGAATTGTGGGATGAGGCACAGGCCGTGGTGGGTCGGCAGTTTGTGCAGCACCCAGCAAACCAGCAGCAATACTGCCCGGACCCTAACCGGCAAAAGCTGCAGCTGGGCTTCGACGCCTTAACGGACTCGGGGTTAGAGGGCTTCGCCGAGGTGCTGCTGGATATGGTGGACTTAGAGCGTAGCGTGGCCCTAACCAAGGTAGGGGGAAACGAGGCCTCGCTCAAAGAGGATACCACGGCGAGAGTATATGAAAAACTCACCCCCGAAGAATTTAACCGGCAAAAGCAAGAAGAACTACTCCAGCAGCAGCGGCTGCTGAACTCGCCCGAGGTACACATTAGCAGTTTTCTCAATGCCCTGAGCAAGCGGCTGCTTATCGGCACGGCCGCTGAGGGCTACCGGGAAAGCAACGAGCAAGGCATCGACACGGACACAGACGAAGGCGACCAGAACACCAGCATTGACGTGGAAGAGGAGCTGCGAAAGCTACAGGCGGCGCAAAATGGCCAGCGGAAGAAGAGCATCGAACGGTTCCTGGACCGGTTGAGTAAGCAGCAAACGCAGCGGCTGGCCGCGGCCGCGGCCAGCGAAAAACCGCAGGCCATCCGGCTGACACCCCTGACCTTGATCGACTACGCTTACTTCAACATCGCCCTGCACGTGGCCGTGAAGTACATCGGGAATTCGTACTTGCTGGAAAAGGAAGGCCGCCAAGTGAAGGCTTACTTCTTGCCTGATAAAGGGGAGATAGATGACCCCAAAACCTTTAAAGGGATTTGCTCCCTCATTGGCAACTTTTTGTTGCAGTGCACCGCCGGCAAGGAGCAATATGCTGAACCACTGTCCGAGCACGAAAGCCAATTAGCAGAGATGCGACAAAACTGCTTCGAGATGAGTCTATTTCTGGTGCTCAACGCCCCTTGGCGAGCGAACGAGACCGGGATGCGGGACATTCTTCTCGCGAATATTCTACACTACCTTCGCCCTGCCGGCTGGTTGATTCAGGATCTACCTAAGCATCTAACCAAAAGCTTTGAGCACCTGCTGTCCCAAGCAAAATTCGGGACAGCAGCGGGTTCGGTACTGCTTTATCAAATCTTGCCAACCCTTGGGGCGCGAGTTCAGGCTTTACAAGCGGCACTGAACTTGTCAGCGGGTGAGCGCACTTTTCGCAGTGCCTTACAGACGCAGGTTGGAGATTGGGTATTTAGTAGCAAGTTGGGTATCTGCACTGTGGGCAATAAGTATAAAGGTGCGAACAACTTAGCCATAACCTTATTGCATCCTGGATTTCTAGCCCAAAAAGAGGGTGCCAGAGGCACTTATCGGTACGAGCTTATGCCAGGAACAAAATTACTAGTGCTATAGAGCAGCTAACGCCATTCTTTTTCTGCTTACCAGTTCAGTAAAGTGGTTTTCTCGGTATTTATTAAGCTTGTTAGTGTTTGATATCACCTGTGAAAGTAGTATGCCATTCTAGTTCCTTTATAGTAGTAAGGCCTATTCCAAATTGCTTAAGCAATGAAGCAGGGTCACCTAATTCAATACCATATAGGAAAAGATTGCAGAAATCGCTGTATAAATCCTTTGTCTTTATTAAAATAATACAAGCAATAATGAACCTTGGGCATCTGTAAGCATCATCAACTCCGCGGGCAAAAAGCACATTTTAGTAGAGCTGGTGAACAGACCTGCTAGGCTGAATGGCTGGCTTATCTTTTCGAAGCCCTTGGCTGAACCCGTCAGCCAATGGAAAATTCTTCTACCGAGTGGCTTATACTAGGGTCCGAGCCCTCGATTTCTGCAGTAAAGGCCAGTAGGGTGAGATTGTGAACACTGGTGGCATGAGCTTTAGCCAAGTAGGCATCTCGGCTTTCGTCTTTATGCGGGAATAAATTTGCCAGCCTAACTTCGGCTTTATCTTCCTTATCAAAGTTTTGCTTACCTATCATTGCGTAACGCCATACCAGATTGGAGTGCCAGTTATTGCTGCTGTCAGTTTTGAGGCAGCCATCTGCGCCGAAGTAATTACGGTCTTCGTCGCCGGTGGAGCGGCATATCTGTGGGAAAACGCAAGCGCCATTTTCCCACAGATATGCCGCTGAAGGCACTGGTGTACCTGATAAGGCTTCCAATGTGTTTCCCCAGTCTCAGCGCCTTTGATTATTGTATATAACAATAGTCTACACGATTTTAGGGTCAAGCCATATTACCAAGGGAGCCAGAAACTCAATCAGCTGACGTAAATTCTTCGGTTCGGGTCGGGGCCATTTGGCTGGCTGGGTATAGTTAAGCATGATTAAGGAATAGGCAATCAGCTTTGATTTGCCAAAACAGCCTGCTCTTCGGCGTAGCGTAAATGGTTAAGAGCAAGTAGGCCCTCAAGTATTTCACGACGGGCAGCCGGGCTGATAGTGAAGCGAATGCGGTCGTTCTCTGGTAGATATTCTTGGGCATGAAAGCCATGATCCAGGTCTATATCGGGCCAACCATAAGCATAGGCAACTTCTTTATCCATCTGGCAGTGCAGACTGCGCAGTTCTCTAAATCGGGTGCATAAATCTTCAGCAAGAATCCGGTCATTCAGTTTAGCAGCTTTAGCGATGGCAGTAGCTGTGAGGTCTGGTGTGTGGAAAAGGTTATACGTCTTTGTTAATCCAAGATTAAGGTCCTGCATCAGCTGTTGACGGAAGGTATAATATGTCAAGCCAGCTTCATGCATTTTTGGGGTGAGTTCAGGGAAAGGAAATGTTTCGAAAATGCGGTTGTTAGCATAAATAAGATCTGCTCTCATACTTGTTCGATATTTCCATGCCCACGATAAATGGAAGTTCGACTGCATCAAACCAAAAATTCCATAATCAGAAAATCGGAAAACGATGAGTTTAGCGTCCAATACGTTTTTTGTTGATGCAAAATCAAGAGAGCCTAGTTTTGATGTATGCGCTGTAACTAAGCAATGTTCAAGATCTTGAATTGCACGGTAAAGTTTAGGCCTCTTATCAGCATAGATCCACCATAATTCAGGCAGTGGGCTCCTCAATACATACTCACCATTCTCATTAAGTCGTTGTCGTTCTGGCCTAACAAGTTTTTCAACAATAGACAAGCATTCTGGATAATCTTCTGCAACTTTTCCATTGTAGTCAGGAGGAGCTGTAGCCACAACGTTACCCTTACTAATTCTTAATTCGATACGTTCACGCTCCTCGGTAGTAAGCTCCTCCCATTCAGCAGAAGAAAAACGTCGTAATGGCCAGTCGTGGAAGTTGATTACCCAGCGGCTTGGACTTTGATCTGAGGAAGAATTTAAGTCATCGCCGTTGAGGTATGGATAAATAACAGCGCTATTTTCTGGATTAGTATCGATTAAATGCCTGGCTGTTTCTGGAGCGAGTATAAATCCTGTTCCAAGCACTATTGAGCCCTGGAAACATTGATTAGCATTCGACTTTAAGAGATAAGGGTCAATGCCATTTTCATCGTCGTCTAGATAAGAAGTAATTTGAGGCACTGTCTTCCCATCTAGAAGGGCTGGCCAGCTATTAAGGGGAGCCCGTTGTAGAGTTATGAGGGAAACTTCCACGTTGGCTCTCCCAGGCCATTTCATCGAACGTACTGCATGGTGTATACGTCCTCCTTCATCCAGTAATACAGCTAAGCCTCCTTCGCGAGCATCACCCTGAGCGATGGTATTAGTTGAGATTAGGCTCAAAATGCCTCCTGGCCGTAGGAGGCGAAAAATGCGTCGGAAGAAATAAGTGACCAAATCTACAGCACCAGCTGGGGCATATTCTGTAGTGACCCAATTAAGAAACGCATCTCCGTAAGCTCCTTTTAGTCCCCGATTACCCAAGAACGGTGGATTACCTAGTATTAAATCAAATCCTCCATGTTCAACCAGCACATCTGGAAATTCGATGAACCAATGAAAAAAACGACGTTCAATACTTACTTCTGTAGCTAAATCTGTTGCGGCTGTATGCAGCTCTTGGGTACCGCGTAGATATCGACGGTAATCGGCGTCCGTGAGTAATAAGTGGGCATTATTGGCAGTCTTTGGAATGAAGAAAGGTGCCACCTGTAAATCAGCCAGCTGACCTAGTCGGAAGGTACTTGCCTGTTCACGCAAGGCACGATACGCTACGCCCTTAGCCTCCACCTCTTCGGCAGTATGATCAGGCATCTGGCGTAGATGCTCGTAGGCCACACCTAGGTTCCTGACATCAGTGCGGGACGCGGGCTCAAATTCAAAAGTAGTTTGGTTGGCCACAGTGCGCTCCTGCCTATTACGACTGCGTAAGGCGCTGGCAAAAGGCTTGTCGTCACCTTTCAGAGAAGCGAATGCCTCGGTGGCGATGCCACGTGACAAATCTTCAGGGCGCGTCAGTCCTACGATTGCATTGCCACAGCGTATGTGGTGGTCAAGAAAGTCAAGTGGCTCACCAGGGTTATGGGCTTCGAGCCACAGCGCCACCTTGCAAAGTTCCACGGCAAGAGGATTGTAGTCGGTACCGTAAAGGCATTGGCTGATGACTTGCCGTTGAGCTGCTCGTCTCGCGTTAGGTGACGGCTGCTCTTGACCCGTTTGTATCCGGGCTAGTTCGGTAGCTAACCGCCGCGCCGCGGAGAGCAGCATATGTCCTGAGCCGCACGCGACATCGGCAATGCGTAGACTTAGCAATGCATCGGTTTGAGCAATTTGAATGGCTTTGCTTTCAGCTTCCGTAGGTATGGCTCGTCCCTTAGTAGCCGGGCGTACCCCTTCTGCTGCTTCTCTCAGCTTCTCCTGAATCAATAAGTCGAGCGAATGCTGCAATAGGGGCTGTACCAGCGCCTCAGGTGTATAATGTGAACCGGAGGCAGCGCGTGCCTTACCAGCAGCCAGTGTATAGCGCCATGGCATAGCGTGGGTGGGTGGCGCGACAATGGCGTCGAACTCCAAAAGGCCTTCGTATACCGAGCCGAACTCTTCTACGTCGAGTGCCCCATAGTTCACGCGAGTATGTTGCCGAGTGGTCGGATTGTAGAAGCGCGTAAGGTTACGCAGGCAGTCGAGCAACACCTCGTTACGTAAGTCAGCGTTGGCTATAGGTCCCAGTGCGCTGCGGCCAAACAGGTCGCCAGCAAGGGGGATAGGCCTAAAGGCTGGCCAGCCTGTCCACTCTCAAAAAGCTGGAAGGTTTGGCGTAGCCCTGCCCACAAGTCATGGAAGGTCTTAGAATCTGCTGGTAGATACGGATTTTCGCAGAGGCGCCGAAGCTTTTGTAGTGAGTAATATTTCTCGTAAACCTCGCGATGCGTAGGGTTTGCTGTTTCAGGAAAGAGCAAGTCGCGCTCTTCCGTCACTAGCAAGAACAGAAATCGGTATATCAGCCGCAGCAGGTGCTGGTGATAAAGCGCGGCGGTAATTTTACCGCTAATCAGTTGTGTCCGCAGTTCATCGTTATCAGGATGTTGGAGAAAGCCATTGCCGAGCGCCAGGAGCGAGTTGTACACAGCTGCGCTCAACCGTTCACGAATGCGTGCGCCAGCTTCTAGCGCATCTTGGTGGTATCGCTCAATCAACGACTCTGCTCCCTTGCCCTCGGCAGTAGGCATTCGCGAGGCGTGCAATAGGCGCCAGAGCAGTGCAAAATCTGCAAAGTGTCCTTCAGTGAACATCCGCTCCAAGTCGAACTCTACGTATGAGAGCCTCACCAACCGGCTGCTGTCACGCAGCAGTCGTAGCTGCAGACCGTTTGACAAAAGGCCGTAGAGATGCTCAGTTAGATTCAAGTATTCCTGCACCAGCCCATGGGGAGTGGGGCGACGCCCGTTACGCCCGTCCGGGCGCGTATCTAACTCATCACGCGCACTCACTAAGTGCAAAGGGAGGCCAGCTCGACGAGCGTCAGTGTGCGATATAGCAAATTTCTTCTCACCCGCGGTGGGGGACGTGGTAAGGGGCTGCGCATCGTAGCCAAGCAGGCCCAGCAACGGTAATAGCCATTGACGACGCGTTTCGGTGGTCGCACTTCGGTCGTCGGCTAACGCATCAAGGCGACGGCGGAAGATGCGCCAATAGTCGTTAGCATCTGCCCAAGCACGTAGAATCTCGTCTTTGACCAGCTTGTTGCCGAGGGGTAAACCGAAATCGGTGGGCTTCTGACCGGCAGCCGCGCCACTTTCTAGTTGGTCTAGTAGCTCCGCTGATAGAATAGCGCCTTCGATTTGAATAGTAGGGAAGCGCATAGGGGAATAATAAGCGCGAAAAGTAAATGACAGCTTAAGTAGGCGTGAGTAGTTATGTCTTCGGTGGTAACAAGACATATTGACCCAGTACATCCATCGGCAGTACCGGGGTCACCACTTGGTAGCGCCCTCCCTGCACAACTTGTCTGAATCGCTCGTGTGCTTCCACTAGTTTAGCTGCGCGTGTCGTAGCTACTTCGTTAAATGATGGGACTAGCGCTGGAAGCTCATCGGCTGCGTCTTGCAATAGTTGCGCGGCAACGGGACGCGGTAGGTCGGCTTCTGGTACAGCCGTCAATAAAAGGATGTGGGCTTCTTCTGGCGTCAGTATATTGAATGCTTCGCCAGATGTTGGGTCACCTTTATAGCCCCAGATTAACATTTCCTCTGCTACTAATTGTTGCCGGCTTGACCGCTCCTCGATAACATTGCGTACCCGAAAGAGCAGCAGTGTAGTGCGTACAAGCACAGCGGAAGTGCGTACTACTGCTGCGCGTGCCGGAGCATCTTTTCGGTGGTGCAATGCACTAGCTAGGAGCTGTTGACATAGTTGTTCTACGAAAAGATGATTCCGCCCGAGATAATGAAATCCATCGGGGGTGGGCGATGCAAAGCACACCAGCAGCTGCGTAGGGGGAACCGTAGCTTCAGCACCAGGCAATGCCCCTCGCAGATTTTTAGGCAGGTTGGCAGTGTAGAGTGTATAAGTGTGCGCACCGCCATCGGTAGGCCGGGAAGGGTTACGCGTAATTTGGACGCCCAAAAGAGCTGGAAGTGCTTCGGTCACGAAAGCCTCTACCGCAGCTGGGTCACCTATAGCTTCATCGGCCTGCCTTAAGTCAGCCGCTACCTCGTGTGCCTTGATGGCATGCTGGGCGTAAAGCGAGCGAGAAAGCTTTTCAGCATCGATGGCTTTATCATAAGCGCTTCGTACAAGGGCCTTCTGCTTAGTTACTTCAGGTGCTTCTCCAAAATCGATGGTAAGCTGCGTAGCAAGTGCTGCGCGGCTTGCTGCTTTTGGATTCAGCAGTACAGCAGCTAAAACTGCGTCTAACACGCTTTCTGAGTCTTCTGGAAACGGGACAGTAATCCCAGTGTCCTTCCGTATCTCACGCACCTTGCGTAATAGTACACCCAATACAACAGAGTCGATATCGTTGTCCCGGCCATAGAGCAGGTATGCTTTTACAGTGGGCGCAGTTTGACCAAAGCGGTCTACTCGACCTTCGCGTTGTTCAAGGCGATTAGGATTCCATGGCAGATCGTAATGTAACACTGCTGTGAAACTATGCTGCAGGTTGATTCCCTCACTTAGACAATCGGTCGCTACCAATACCCTTAGGGGAGAGTCGGCCATCTGGTCTATGCGCTCGCGACGAACCTCATCAGGGTCTTCACTGGTGACAACCTCCACTCGCACTGCTTGGCTCCCTACTCGTGTCAATTCTTGCTTAAGCAATCCACCTAGATAAGTGGCGGTAGCAATGTAACGGCAGAAGATGACGGGCTGATAGCCCAGTTTGAGCCAGCTGTATAACAGCTTTATAGCCTGGGCTGCCTTATGGTCCGTTGATATGTTTTGAAGGCTTTCTAGCTGTCCGATGAGCCTGGAAAGCTTGGCGCGCTGGCTATCATTAATAGCAGCGCGGCTTATCACTTGACTAGGTGTAAAGTCTCCATCGAACTCATAGTCTTGGTCGAGTACTGGATTTGGGCCTTCGGCTTCTGTGGCCAGCTCCCCGTCATCGTTAGGCAGGTTACGCTGGCGGTTGCGCAGCATCTCTGCGCCGGCGGCCGGCGAGCTCATGACGCCACGCAATAATGCCAGGGCCGTCCAGTAATGAAACTTCTGTTGCCCGCCATGTAGTTCGCTACCGCGCTGGGCTAATTCCTGAGCCAGCTGTAGTACGTCAGCGTAAATACGTTGATATTCGGGGCTGAGCGCATATGATTCTTCGTCAGCCTCGCGCTTAGGAAAAGGAGTGTCCTCTCCAAGCCATTTCTCTACGTCAATACGCCGCCGCTGCACGAATAACCTTGCTAAATGCTGCTGATCCGCTTTACTAGCGTTAGGTAAATCCAGTGTTTCGAACTTCTTATCCAGTAACCCAAGCAGTGAACGGAACTCCTCTGGTTTGCCACTATGTGGAGTAGCTGTTAGTAAGACGAGATGTTGTTTAGCCCGTTTCGATAAGTCATGTACTAAATGATAGCGTTGCTGCTGGCTAACAAGCGCCCCGGCAGGCCGAGCCGCCGTATGCGCCTCATCTACAATCACTAGTTCGGGTGCGTGATGCAGGAATACGCTCCGCCTCTGGTCAGATTTTATGTAGTCAATTGAGATGACTTGAAATGGGTAGTGTTCATAAACAGGCGTATCCCCATCTACTGCCCGGTCAAGTCGAGCTTGCGTGTTAGAGCGGATAATCACTGCCTCTAGTCCAGCTTTATCGCGTAGTTCCTGCTGCCATTGTTCACATAAATGTGGTAGGCATACCACCGCGAACCGCCGAATTTCACGCCGTTCAAGTAGCTCCTTGATTATCAGAATAGCTTCAATTGTCTTGCCTACGCCCACGTCGTCGGCCACCAATAACCGCACCGCGTCGGGTGCTTGTCGCAGGGCCATGATCAGAGGCACTAGTTGGTAGGAGCGGGGGCGAAACGAGAGCCGTGCCAGTGACCGAAATGGTCCTGCCCCGCTTCGGAATGACAGTCGCGCCGCATTATAGAGCAACCGCGCCGAGGGGAAAGCCCCTAAATCCTCGGATTTTGGTCCTGGAAACGCGTGGGTTCTTACTTCATCGCCGGGCGAACGTAACGGCAGATAAATGCCGGTTGTTTCTGCTTCGTTGCCGCCCAATGGTTGCAGCAGCAATAGGTCAGGGTCGAGAGAAGGCATTACTACCCAGTCTCGCCCGCGGGCGTTGACTAGTGAGCCAGGTGCAAACTGCATAGATTGAGCAATCAGAAATTAGGGGTAGGTTAGCAGGAATGGGTTAGCGCACCTTCCGAAACAGATCTGGGCGATCTGCCACTAGGTCCTCTAATGAATTGAGGTAGTGATAAGTAATGACAGAGTCCCCACGACTCTTGATGGCCGCGCGAAGCTTCTGGTCACGTACTTTTTGCGTTGGCTCGTCATGTGGGGTCCCGTCGCAGAAAATCCAAGTGCGCATTTCGGCGTCGTTGTAGCAGAAGTCAGGCTGGCAGTATAGATCATCAACTCTTAACTGGGCCACATCGGGAAGCCTATAGTTATTAAGATAGAGGTATTCAAGGAAACGCCGTTCTGTACTAGAGGACGTATCATAAGTGTTTAGAAGATGTTTGTAGTGGTGCTCGTAGTCAGTGAATTGTGGGTTGGCTTGGAGCTCTACTTGTGCGCATGAGAGTTTATCGAGCGCTTCTTTAATCAGAAAGCGGTTTATATAGTCGTGGTCGCGTTGATTATAGTAGCTAAGTAAATCACTGTAGCTGGCCTTTTCGCAGTATTCAACTTCATCGAACCGGCATAGCTTTGCCGCCATCGTCACCACCCGGTGGAATATGTCTTTGTCTTGAACAAACTGCTTTAGTACGCCGAGACTTCCCTCCGCATTCTCGAATAGAAAAATGTTGGCAGGCTTCTTTTCGTGACGTCCCATCAGCGTAACGCCAATCTCATTGGGCTCTAGCTGAAAAACTTGCTCGATGGCCCGTTTTAACGCGTATTGCAGCGTTATAACGCCGGCCTGATCGAGTGCTAATGCTGCTATAGGTTCAATGTAAAGCGCATCCGCTGTGATAGTTGTATAGAGTTGAATGCGATGGGTTGGTTCTTTGGTGGCTGGATCAACGACCGGCATCCCCTTTTTAGGTTTCTGCTCAGCTTCGCGTTGCCATTTTCCATAGGTCATTCCTACCAGAAACCCCGTCTCCTTTGCCGACCTCCATTTTCGATTTACGTGTACGAGTTGAGCTGCCGGTAGGTAAGACACGTTAAGTAAGTCAGTCTCGCCGCTTCTTACCGTTGCGAGTTGCCGGGTATCCAGTCCACCTGGTAGGGTGAAGTAGGTGTCAATCAAAAAGCCCTCCGAACGCCGCTCCTCCTCTTCACACGAAATTCGCTCAATTTCTTCAGCGCGCGTCTCAGTCATTTCCACTAGCACGTCTTTGAACTCTTCTTTCGCATCCCCGTCCAGCGGCACCCCGCTAAACGGACAAACACTGCGGTTGTAGTCATCTCCCTGCATAAAGTAGCCCGCGCCATTGCTCACTTTCGCAGAGCGAAGACTTTGTTCAATACTAGCCACTTGTAGCTGTTCAATGCGGTATTTTGCTCCGTTGTGATACACAATATTGCGGGGCCCAAATTCACGCAGCGCAACTGACCTAGAACGCGAAATAAACTCGCCATCTAAGCTACCTTTTGGCAAGAAGGTACGGATTGGTAATCGCGTGAAATTGTATCCTGGCAAGAATCCCTCAGCCGCTAGATATCGGAATGGGTAGAACTCTGAACCAGACAGGTGACTCCCTTTTACCTCGTTGCGCAATAGATGTCGCTGCTTTATGGCTTGCCGTTCCAGACGATCGGCTTGACGTAGTTCTGGGGACTTGTCCTTATAGATGGGGTTGCTCATCACGATTTGCGCGTCGAGCAGCTGTTTATCGGCCAGCTTATATAAGTTGCGCCAGCGATCTAAGGCCGCGTCGAGGCGATTAACTACCCGGTCGAGTTGTTCTTCAATCCAAGAACCATCATAATTCTGACAATCTTTTTCTGGCAACGTAGCCAAGACCTGTTCGAAGATTTCCCTTATGCGTTTTCGAGTATCTGCAGTGGGGATAAGAGCAGCACGCACGTTCGCTCTTAGAGGTAATTCCACTAAGTTGTCGGTATCAATTATGTCGGCGAGCGAGGCATTGAACTCATCGGTCCCTAGCTCTGCAAGGAATAGAGCGTTTAGGTGCGATATGAGCAGCTCACGCTGGCCTAGGTCGAGTCTGGGTGCGGCCACCTGTCCGGCCACCATCTCAGTAGCTTTCGCAAAATAATGCCGATCATGTGGGGCGTAATTTGAACAGTACGTCACCACTAGAGCAGCTTGCCCGCTGCGGCCCGCACGCCCACTGCGTTGTGCATAGTTAGCAGGGTTGGGCGGCACATTACGCATGTGCACAACGTTTAGTGAGGCTATATCAATGCCCAACTCCATTGTCGGTGAGCAGAATAGTGCATTAATATGCCCTTCACGGAAGCTATCTTCTCGCTCCTGGCGGTCCTGCGTACTAAGTTGACCAGTATGCTCGCGTCCAATCCGTTTGCGTCCTTCTGTCACGCTTGTGCGGTATAAGTCCTGAAAGAATGAACTAGGTTTTGAGATTGGAGTACTGTCTTTATAAGCACGATTACGTACTCGATCGATGCGGATTGTTTTGCCGTCTCCACGCCGCCATATAAGTTTTGAAGCATTTAGACGATAGACCGCTACAGAGTTCTGGTCGCGGTCTTTGGCTGATGTTTTCGTCAGCCACCGTGCGCCCTCGAAAGCCCCTAAGATGCCGATAATAAGTTCCTCATAATGGGCTCGACTGCCATCAGCTTGTAGCAATGGTAAACTAGCCTTTTCCCGTTGAGCGTTTTCTTCCGCAATGATGCGTCGCAGATAACGTCCCACGTTGCTTTGCGCCCCAACGCTGGCTGTAAACAAGCTTGTACTCTTAGCCAGTGGTCTATATGTTAAGACATATGGTTCGGGGATCTCACCCTTTTGTAATCGGTATGGGTCGCGCAACTCATCATTGATAGTAATGAAACGTTGCCTCATTTTTTCCGGCGTCAAGTACTCATCATTGTGCAGAGCATATGAGGTCCGGAAGTAATCGAGTAATTGACGAACCACTTCAGTGCGGCGATCAAATGATAGCTCTGATAGTAAAGGCACTCCTGCCCATTGTAGGTTACCTAGCTCGTCGCGGTCATTGCAAATCTCACTCAGGTTTGCATAATCCACCACCAGCAGGCCGCATTGTTCGAGGTTGGGCATAATCACCCGCCACCCACGCCGCAAATCGTAGAGCGCGCAGTATATTAGATAGTCCTTTAGAGCGTTGCGTGTATCTCGCTGGGCAGCCGCAAATTGTGAGGGGTTATCCGATGCCGAGTACGCCGTGATTGGCAACGCTAGGGCTTCAAATACGGCCTGTGGCAATTGAGCGAAATCCAGTGCGTGTTCCTTTGCAAGGTCAAGTGCCCTTAGGATGCCGGCCCGTAAGTGTGCCACCTGCACAAAGTCATTAAAGTGCCCTGCCTGCAGGGCTGCATCTTGCCGGTTATCAGTGAAACTAAGGAGCTTTTCCTCCCTTTCTTCGACTCCAGCGCCAGCAAGTTGTTTCAATATTGTTGACGAGAGAACCGTAGTCGAGGTGCTACGTCCCTCGCTTCCCAAAGTCGTTAGCTTTGTGCCCTCATTGGTGCGCTGGTCGTAGAAAAGCCCGCTTGTAGGGTCGAAAAGGAGAGGCGCCCGCATCCACCAGCCCGAATATGGGTGGGCATCATCTGGCAATACTGAGAAGTCGCCATCATTATTAAACCAAATTTTTTCAGGCATGAACGGCCGTTTTTCAGCCGCGAAAGGTTGCTTTGGACTAATACTCCCATTTTTAAGCCGATTGACCCATGAGTCAGGCAATTCTTCGGCGTCAGTCTCAGCGTTCCAAACGTCGTCTCCAAGGATAAGGTAGCCGCTTTCCTGTCCGTTTTCCCCAGGTCGACGAAACTCACGTTGATGAAGTACGCCTTTCGACTCTCCTTGACGCGCAACGCAGATAAAAGCGTGCCCGGATGCGCGGCTGAATGCAACTGGATAAATCCGTTGCTCTTGGCCCGAAACCGATGATACCCGCCAGACGCCGGGGTCGAGCGTTATAATGCGCTCTGGTCCTGGTGCTAAGCTCACGTATACAGCACCAGTTTGCGATATGAATTGGTGCAGTTTGAAAGGCAATAATGTGCCTCGCTGTCCCTTGCGAGCTGCATTTAGGTAATTAAGCCAATCGAGAAGCTCCTGCAGACGAGCTTTGCAGTTCTCAATTGAGGCGCCTGATGACTTATGTAGCAAATCTGCGATAGCCGGTAACGTCATCGGCGCACCACGCACAAGAGTCTTTTCTTTAATTTGAAGCGCTACTTCATTTTCAAGCCAGGCTGCCAGGGGGTGCTTCTTTAACGCATTCTCGTCGCCGCTTTGGTCGAGGGGTTGTTCGATTACTGAGCGTAGTATATCTGGGGAAGGCGGCGTGCCGGCCGCACCAAGCGAGTAATCCAGCGTCTCATTGATGACATCCTTGGATGTAAAGGTTGTCCCGAAAATGGTACTTGCTACTGTAGCAACTTGCTCGCGCTGTTCAGCCAGAGTCCCGCCCGTGACCATAGTCGCGGAGGTCCCAATACAGGTGACTAAATGGCTAGACTGTGTCCGTAGCCGCCGAATGAGCAGGGACACATCAGCTCCCTGGCGTCCACGATAAGTATGCAGCTCGTCAAAAACTAGGAATTTCAGGTGCTCAAACAGTGTCGCGCGCATGGTCCGCTCTTGAGTTCGAGTCAGCACCAGTTCCAACATCATGTAGTTGGTCAGTAAGATGCTTGGAGGATTCTCTCGGATACTCGCCTTTTCGCCGTCTTTCTCCTGTCCAGTATATTGGCCATAGGTAATTGGAAATGGCTGTTGCGTTCGCTCTACGTATTGCCTCTCATATTTCTGGATTTCCTCGAACTGTGAGTTAATAAGGGCGTTCATCGGGTAAACGATAACTGCCCGCACCCCTGGCTTCGTGGGGGGTGAAGTAATAGGTCATTGAAAATGGTCGCCAGATAGGTAAGTGACTTACCTGAGCCAGTGCCCGATGTTACTATAAAGCCCTCGCCTTGGCTGCCCTTGCGGATTGCAGCCACTTGGTGCTCATACAGCGAGAAACCGTGGAAAATATTGGCCACTGCAGGGTGAAGTATTGCCGCATTACAGAGCGTCTCTACTGACTCACCCGCACGAAAAGCAGGGTTGAACTGTAGTAATGGGTCAGGCCAAAGCTTTCCAGCCTCTAGCTCCTTCTCAACTGTTTCGCGAATGGATTCATCTTGTATACTGATGAAACCAGTAATGTAGGATTTATAATCTTTGACCACATCAGCGTGGACGGAGAAAATATTCATTGGATTGTCAATAATACTTGGCAAGCTAGGAACAAAGGAATATAGTCTGCCGATCTGCTCAGGCACATAAATACGCACCAGGCTTCTGGCCTTTCATAGCGTGGGAATGCAAATTGCTAATTAGTAGATTTTTCCTCTATTAGGAGCGACTTTAGTCACCTGTCTACTAATTGCCTTCGAACAAACAGTGCTTTGTGGATCTAAAGCTAGCCAGTACGAAAATGCTTGCGTTAGGAGCCTAATGACCGAAACGGCCTCGGCTAATTCGCGCTGGGCATCCAACTTCACAGTTGTTTAATAAGAAGATTACTTGTATTGAAAAATGCTAAAGTATAAACAGTAATTCAAATTCAATGCTATTTTCCCAGCTCAATCCTGAAGTTTGAAACTTTACTTCTGAAAAGTAAAAATTATATTGATACAGTATATTGTTTGTAAAATATTTGAGTTTTAGTAGGCCCTTCCTGGTACTTAGCACCTAGGGAAACCGGGTCAAGAGAAGAAGGGCGCTAGTTAACATCGTTGAGGTGTAAATTCAGATGCATTTGAGATACAGCAACCTATTCTTTAAAAAAGAGAGGTTTGCTGACCTCCTGCATGTGGATTCATAACCATAGAAAAACACTTTGCTAAAGTCTTAAGGCCAATACCATCGTATTCTAGCATATCAACCAGTGAATTAATATGGCCGTTGGCCAAAACCTCTGAAATCTGACTGAGTATGGCTGTTTGTCTTATGCCTGTTACCTGCGGCAATTTTTTCGGCGGAATTGATAACCACCGACCTCGAAATGCTTCAAACAAGTTGTCGGGAGCCGCAGCGTCGTGCTCGTAGATTTCGATTGGCAAGTGACAGTCTATTAGATGTTCTTCCATGACTCGACGTACTACCTGAGGTGGTAAGCCCCCATTTTGGGCACCCAGAAGGGGAAAAGCTATAGATGTGATGTTTAGGGCTTGGTAGTTTTGCCGGAAGAACTGCAGGCCCTGCTCAATGTACTCAAGTTTGCTGGGCAACTTCCAGTGAGTTTTAGTTGGAAAGTTTAGCACGGTCGGTGTATTGACTGCGCCATGATAAAGCCACAGGTTACCCACCTGAATTTCATGATTCCGGCATTTGCGCTGGTATTCTGTAAACAGGTGTGGGTAACGTAGTCGGTATACCAGGGCAATGCCTTTGCCCATTACGCCCACACAATTGACGGTATTGACCAGCGTTTGACAGGAGGAATTAAATAGATTGCCTTTGATAAATGTGATACTCATACCTCAGCAAGCTCCTCTTTTAATTCGTTGATATATACAATAAACGAACGACGCTGCTCGTCCTCAAAAGTGATCGTGAATGGAATGTCGTGAGTAAGAGTCAACTTAAAGGGCTCCTCAAAGATTAAGTTATTGCCAACAGATTTGTAATCAGCGACTTCTATATCCTGTACAGCTCCTAAATCAGAGGCAGAAAATATCAGAGTGTAAGGCTCTGGAAATAAGCGTTCATTTTTGTGCTGGGGACTTACAGTAAGAGTGCAACCACTATACTCACATTCAACATACGCATTCTTTCTGTGGAAAATCCCATCGCAATCGGTGGTAATGTCGCGTGCAAATTTGTGATTTTCCCCCAGCAGAGAATATAAAAGGTCAGCAGTTGAATCATCACGAACAATAATATCAACCTCTTCAAATTCATTAAAATCAAGCTCATCAAGTATTAGCATTTCCTGTTGAGATGCCTTGATGTAAGGTATGTAATCAGCTCTTTTCCAATATCTTTCAGGCACTAAAAAAAGGTTTTCAAAATCGAAGCGGTTTATGACCTTTTCAACAGGCCCATAACCTGCTACGTCAGCCTGCATGTTACCATTGCTTATATGTACACTAGCGCGTTTCTTTTCGAATATCTCCTTTAGTTTAAACCTAAAAAACACAGGAATAGGGCACTTTGGAAAGTTCAGCCCTTTTGCTCTATCATATAAATATTCTAGACGGTCCATGCCCAGCCCCTCATTATAAAATTGCGTTGGAGACTGCGGACGGAAGTAAAACCGGGCGTAGCTATGTGCATCGTGACGGCGATTGACCACTGACCCTGCAGCATCTGCTAATTTGGTTGTGCTTTGTAGTGCTTTGTTGCGACTTAAGATTTTGCCAGAACGAATAATATCAAGTGCGTTGGTTAAATGAGTGAAGTGATAAGCATAGCCTTTCCAATTAGAATTCAGCATTTGAATCTGGAATTGGAAATGAAGTGCTGCATCCAACTTAATGGCTGCTTTTACTGCTTCTCTGGCGGAACTAGGTAAAGTATTATTCTGAACGAGTTGCAGTAACTCCCAACGGTCGTTAAATGCCTTCACCCAATCGGGGTTAAAACTGCTCCAGCAACGATACGGTGATGACATTGCTAGCCAATTGATCTTATGGGCGAACACCTCTAGGATATGAGTCGAAAACGACTCCGTGTTTTTTGCCGATATACTTGTCCAGTCAAGTTTATCCTGCAGGGCCAAAAGTATTTTTTTTGGCCATTTGATATCAGCGCGGAATGATAAAGAATTGAAATCCAGTGGTTTATTAGCAATCTTTATAAAAGTGGGGTCAGCGGGATCACACTCGGGACGACGCGACAATGCTGCCCAGTCCCAAGGATGATGCTCCAACGCAGCCATATCGGCGGTTGAGAGAGTCAGGGCAGTGTTAGCTGACAATGCTGCCCAGTCCCAAGGCTTTTGTTGTAGGCGGTCTAAATCGGCGCGCTTCAACGCTAATTTAGGCGAAGCCGACAAATGAGACCAATCCCACCTTTGATTGCGATACTCGAGTATGAGCTCAGGTTCGAAAACCGTATCAGTCCGGTGGCTAAATCGGTCCCACCGGATAAAACGGGCAAAGCGGTCGTAGAGAGGTTTATTCTCTTGGAAAGGCTTGCTCGGCCTTAAGAACTGGCTGAATTCAGACAAATAGTCCCAGTCCCAACGAGGCCGCAATGAGGGATGCAGCAGATAAGTTCGGTCGGTATTGACGAATTTGTTTTTTGATAATGTATGCCAGTGCCACTTGTCGGCATAGCGTTCGACGAAGCGCAATGTCAGATGCAAGCGCAAGCGTGGGTCATCGGAAAGAACCTCCCAATCGAATGGGTAATCGGGCAGAATTTGTGATTCGGATGGGGAAGTGGCAGGTGCGGCCAGTTCAGGAAAAACAACTTCCAGTGGCAGTCGTTGCGTAAGGGTACGCCAAGCTGAGTTCTTGACCTCAATGGATTGAAAAGTACTAATTATTGCGGCCAGTTTATCGAGGTCGGCCACCAGCTCACTTGGTTTGTAGTGGTGGGCTAATAAATGTGGCCAATCGAGTTGCTCATTGAGAGAGTAGTTAAAGAGCAGGTGCTGCCTTATTGTGGCGGTCGTTAAGGTGGTTCGCGTGAGTTGAGCCCAATCAACAAACGAGGTCAGTGCGGGCAGGTACGCGAGGAGCTGGGCCTCAGTGATGTGCCGACTGACAAATACCCAATCCCAGGCGAAGCGGAAAGCAGGGGCTTGCTCAAGGCTGACGGCAATGGGTAGCTGGGCCGCCAAAGGCAGAGTGAGTTGATGAATGCGCACATCACCGGAGCGCTCGAAATAAGTGCTCGCCAGTGGAAGCAAATCAATCAGATCAGCTGGTGGCATGGCAGCGGCCAGATACGACCACTCCCAGGGTAACTGAAAAGCTGAAGTTTTACGCAGAAAATCGGCCACAGCGGCGGGGTCGCGCCGGCAGATTGGAACAAGGTCTAAGTGTTCAGCATAGGTGTCGTAGTGCGTTAAAAGCACCTTGACGGGCAGTTGAGCGCTGAAGAAACTCCATGCGAGCTGCCGGTTGGCTGGGCCCGTGGCAGTAGCCAGTTCGTGCCAGTAGTGAAGCCGATCCGTCAGCTCCGTAACGCTATGGCGCTGAAGCAACCGCGGCCAATCGAGCTGTCCGCCATAGGTGGCAATGAGTTCAGTAGTCCAGACAATACGTGGATTGCTCGTCAGGGATGGCCAGTCCCAGGCAAAATCAGGGTACTGGGTTAACAGTTCACTACTATCGATATGGCCGCTGATGTACGCCCTTCCTGTTGGGGTGCTTACATTGGAATGGTAGCGGGCGAAGCAGAGGGCATCCCAAGACAGGACCTGGTTAGCCTCAAAGCCTGGTGAACTGGGCTGAGAGCCCCATCGGAGCAAGCCTTCCCCATCGAAGAAATCGATAAGCGCGGGTGTCCAACGCAGGCGGTCAGTGGTAAGAGGAAATACACGGTCCTTATTTGCCCGAATGAGGTATAAAAAGCGAGATTGGTCAAAACCCACAGGAGGCAGGCTATTAACCCCAAGCATAGCCTTGATAAGGTTTTGCCAGCTCAGATATGGATGCAGTTGGTCAATATGCTCCCAAATAAACCAGGAGGCCAACGCAGGCTGCACCTCAGACCAGAGCCATGCCCCTATTGCATTTTGTGAAAGCTCAATTTGCAGAGCAGCCTGTACGAAATCAGCACCCCGCTGGGAGAGGTAATAATGATTGAGCGGCAGTAGTGGCAGATAGGCCAGTACAAAGTCGTCGGTGAGGATATCGGTTAATAGGGACCAATCCCAATCGAAAAATTCCTCATCGCCAAGCTTCGTCCGAAAATCAGATATTAAGATTTTTTGTAGCAACTCCTCTACCGCTGGAATAGGACGGTTGGAGAGTATGCTGTAATCTAGCGGTAAAATAAGTCGCCCATTATGCTGTTCAAGAAGCTGAGCCAATAAAAATTCCTGTGTCAGCTCATTGCTCAACAATGACCAGTTCCAGTCAAACAGTGTTCTGTCTGCTGTTTGCGCCCGGAATTCGGAAGTCAGAATTTTGTCGAGCAGGGCCTCTACTTCCTGCGTTGGCCGACGGGAAAGGGTTGGATAATGAAACGGAAATGAAAATTCAGCGTTTTGCAGATCCAGCAAATGGTCCAACAAAAATTCTATGCTCAGCCGTCTGGACACGGTGGGCCAATGCCATTTGTCAGCTGGGTAATTACCCAGCGAAGCTTCAAGCAGGGGCAACGGAATGAGGTCGGAAAGTTGGGGGGAAAGGGATGACGTTATAAGGCGTTGCATTTCGTCCAAGACTCCATCACCGAACCAATCGAGCCGTGGGTCGCGCAGCAAAGCAGTAAGGTCCCAGTCGAACCTAAAGCGTCGGAGGGCAGATACCTCAATTCGTTTAGTCGAGTCACGCTGGAAGTGCTCGAATTCGCACTGATGTGCTACAACAAGCCGAAACCTAGTGCTGGCCTCGTCATTGAGCACGGCTGCCAGGGCAGGATGCGGCGCCCCCCAGGGCCAGCTAATAGGTAGTAGTCAGTGGCATCGGTAGTGGACGGCACATTGGTCGGCTTGTAGAAGTAGCCAGTGACTAATAAGTGAGCAGAGGTTTGCTTGGTCCGTGTTTCCTTTGGCTTGGTCCGTGTGTCCTTGGGCACAAGGCAGGTCAACCCCATAATTTCCATCCCGTGGTCGGCACCTGACGCCGCTAATTGCTGTCGGACGGTGAACAGACACTCGGGTCCGTTTGGCTCTTTAGCCAAGTCCGCCAGCTGCGGGGATAAGATATGAGCTGGCGTCCCCCTAAGGTAGCGGGATGGTCTAACTCGTGGAAAGGCCAATTACTGGGTTCTGGAAAACCATTGAGTTGATGATAAATACAGTCGGCCTTGTAGTAGAGGTATTTGGTCTGTGACAACAAAGCCGCATGGCCGTCAGGAGTAAGTGAAAGAATTCCTGGCTGGGGCCAACTCACTAAGCCAAAGGTCGCCAAGCTGGTCAGTAAAGCATCAAAAACAGCCTGCTCAGCCGGGTCATGGTAACGCCGCTCAGCTGGTATATCACAGATAGCAAATCCGAGGGCATCGGCCAGATCCAAAACTGCAACTTGACCACTAAAATGTGCGATGATGCGCAGGAACAGGTCGTCCTGGGCCGTGGTGGGCTGAGGACAACGATAAATGACGCCGCCTACAGTGCATTGCCAAAGCGGCAGTTCAAAGACGCTGGAATCCAGATAGGAATAGCCCGTAACGGGCAAGGTGGCGAGTTCGGGAGCAAACATGGCTCAGGCTGAGTGGTCGAGGTAGGGTAAGAGCTCCTTGTAATCAATGACGTGGCCGCAGCGCACTACGGTCTCATATACACGGCGGTAGCAATCGTTGCGGCTGAAATGACGGCTATTGCCGACGACGATAAGCAAGCGCTTGGCGCGGGAGAGGGCCACGTTTAACCGGTTGGGAAACTGGGCAAATCCCAGGCTTGTCTGGAGCGGATAACCGCCGTTGCTGGGTATGCGGTCAGGTCAGGCTGCTGAAAGCGTGACTCCATTATTTTATTGCTGCGGACCAGCGAAACCACTACAATATTGCGCTCCATGCCCTGAAACCTGTCCACAGCGCGGGCACGGGCGGGTAGTTTTTTCTTGAACTCATCGGCTACTTCCTGCAAGAGCTTAGCTTGCTGCGAGTAAAAGGTTATAAGGCCAACTTCCTGATCTTCGGGCTTATTCCAGTGCCCCTGAAATTCAGCAAACCCCTGACTGAGGGTAAGACACTTCAATATTGCCCGCACCGCTTGTACCTCGGCCAGATTGAGGCGGGAAGATATGCCGGCACACATTTCGGGCTCGTCTACCTCCACCCATATTAAATGCTGATTCGGCTGGAGTAGTTTCTCGTGGTGCAGTCCATGGTAACGGCTTAGGGGATTATTTAAATTAGGATCGTCGGCATCTGCGGCAGGAATGCCACATAGCAGTCCTCCGTCTTCCCGGTAAAACTGTTGGATAGCCTCGTTGATGTGCGGATGCATTCGATACTGAGTATTGAAGCGCGAGACTACACCTGGTGCAACACCGAGGCCTGTAAAGAGGCGTTCAAACTGGGAAGTCTCAGCATCAGCTCGTGAAAACTGTTGGGCTAATTCGGTTTCGCCTTCGTCTTCGAGTGTCGTCTTGAAGTCGGCTTCATCCAACATGGGAGGCAGCTGCCGGTGGTCGCCGATAATAATGGCTTTTCGCGCGTAAATCAACGACAGGGCCAACTCGGGAGGGGTAGCCTTACTGGCCTCGTCCATCACGACTACATCAAAACAAATGCCTGGTGCAGGTCCTTCCTTTTCAGGCCTTTTTCCTTCCCGAGCAGGCTTTTCCTCCGCACCAATCTTAGGTTCCGGGCGGTTGGCAAATACGGTCTGATATTGACGGAAGAAAGTTGTTGGAACCCCTTTTGTATTTTTCTCGCCTATTGAGCTACCGGTAGCTCCAATCACATTAACGTGGTCAAGGTATTGTTTGCGAAAGAGCCTTTTTAGGTCTTCGGGCGGAGCATCCAAAGTGGCAGCCCAAGTGGCTTGTAAATCAGCTGGCAGGGAGTTGCAAGCCGCAGAGCGACGAGCAATATTCTCTAACCATTTGCAAACGATGTTATCACGCAAATTAGGCACCATGTCGCTTTCCGCAGCATCGGCCCAAGCCTTTATTTTAGGCAGTGAGTAGCGGGAGCCCTCGTTTTCCAGATTTTTTTCACTGCCAATACGAATGGGCTTAACTAAATTGTGGTGACGGTTCTCAAGCTTCTCTAATGCATTGTCTACTGCCATGTTAGTTTCCGAGGTTAGCAGCAGGCGTTCGTGCGGATTACGCCGCACATGATGCCAGATAATCTGAGATATAGCAGTTGATTTGCCAGTACCAGGCGGGCCTTGCACCAAAGCCAAATCGGGAACCAGCAGGGTCGAGACAATGGCTTGCACCTGCGAATCATTCAGGGGCAGAAATGAGTGGGCGGCTACCTCATTCCAGGTTTGGGAGCCGGGCAACAATTCATCAGGCAGTTCGGCCCCACGCGCCGCGGCCGCGTCATACAGGAATAACCGGGTCTGGGGATTGGGCAGCGGAGCTTTGGGGTCTGCAATGATGCGTAAAGCATCCGTTAACCGTGCAAGCTTTTCGCGGTCACCTGTCAGGTTTGGCTGTAAAATGCCCTTGCTCAGTGCCTCCAGCAACACTTTGGGTGTAGCGGCAGGGACTCCGGGCTGGTCGGGGAACAAACCAATACGAAGCGCTGGGTACTTGACTCTTTCGAGAACACCAACTCGCACCCTTCCAGGCCCTTGACCTATTTCAATTTCTGCCCCGATTAACTTGGATAGCCGGTCGGTCTCATACTGAAGCCGGGCTGATTGGTTGTCTGCAGCTTTAAATTCAAGCCGAGTGCTACCCGCCAGTTCAAGAGTAAATTGTTGGATAAACCAATTGGCTTCGCGTAGTTCCTGCATGTAGTTGCAGAAACGAACGTAGTGCTGTTCTTTTTCCTCAAAGGGTAAAAAATAGCGGAAGCATACTGTCTCACCGTTATTGAGCAATTGGACTTCTAACTGTGGAAACGCAGAGCGCAGCTGCTTCAGTAAACCCTCAAATGGGGCTAAACCTAACTGGATAAGGGGGTAAAAGTCTACAGGGAGGGAGAATTTATAGAGTAAGTCATAATACTTGACGCGCGTGTAGCCCTGGGCACGCAACTTTGTGGCGCCGTGGAGGGAGACACCCGCAAGGTTGTTAACCTGGAATGTATGTAATTCAGGCGGTTGCCCAGGCTTGTTGGCCCTGAGTATGGCTTGTAGCCCTCCATAAGTGAAGCTATTATCAGATAAAAACTGAAGAATCTCCTTCTCAGGTAAGTCCACGTTGCGTACCAGCACCCAGAGCTTTTTCCCTGTATCATCCAGGCCCGATTTAACTATAATGAGGCGCCCGTCAAGGTCTGCCTCGATGAGTTGCTGGTTAACATAGCTCTCAACCGGAGGAGCAGTGTTGCCGCTGATAAGCGTAATGTGCCCTTCGAGAAAGGGGTCGGGCTCATAGTCGAAATTACACTCATCGGCTACCAACTTAAATCGCCGAAGCTGACCGGGCTGAACTGAGGTTTCCCAGTCAAGCCAGAACACCCCACGCTCAGGGTCTATGTCGGCGGGCTTAAGCTGAAAATTGGCCTCTAATTCCTTATAGAATTTGTTTCGCTCATTGGGGGGCGCCACTTCCACCCGGAGCTCGGTATCAGTCAGGCTTTCGGGTGATATTGGCTTTATGCGAATGGGCAGTTCATGCTTGCCAACCAGCGCGTATTTAGCTTTAATGAACAGGTCCCAGCTTTGCTGCTGAGCATTCTCATTGAGCAGTTTTTTAGGAACGGCAGGCATCTGTTCTGAAAAAGATGGGTGGTATTGCAAGTCGGTAAAGTGACACTGACCCTCGTTGTTAAACGATGTCCCATGCGTTTCTTTTTACCTTTATCCTCCCAAGAAGCTCTGGCAAATACTATACACGAGGCCGTCAATGTGATTTTAACCTTATGTCAAAGTTTAGTCCAAATATTACATAACCGACCTGTTTTTCCGCGCTTTTGGTTCCGATTTCCCGCATCAAGCGGCTTTGCTGAAGCCGATGACCCTGTTTCTGTTCGTCGACGTGGGTGGGGCCGAGAAAGATATTTACCGGGTGCCACCCTTGCAGGCGTCATCGGTCCTCGCCCCGACAGTCGGGCAGTTGCTGGGGATGGCTTTCTTAGCAGTGATCGGGTGTGGCCTAGCCGAGTGGTGACTCAGCACCCAAAGCACCGCCGTATTTTGGGGTGGCCTGCTGGCCGGGCTCGCAGGCGTAGGGGCAGGCGGACTGGCCTTGCTCACGTGGGGGCTCCGCCTGCACTACGCGTTGCGGGGGCAGGGTGCCCAGTTGCCGGGGTTAGTGCTCCCCCGGCTGGCGCGCTTAATCCTGTCCGAGCTGGGGCTGCGACTGTGCGGCCAAAGCACACTCAAGCTTTTTACCCACGTCTTTATGCGCTGGGTGCGCAGCCAGAACTACGAACAACTATAGCGTTCCCCGAACGAGACCAAGCCCGCTTACCAGGTGCTCAGCAGTATTATTGGCACGATTGCCACCGACTATGAGCGCCAAGGCACTCGCCCCAGCAAAAAGTGCCCAGCAGCGGCCGCCAGCACAGGAAAGATATCCCAACAATTGGCAGCGGTGTATCCCACGATTGCGCGGGCTCGGCAGATGGGCACCACGCTGTGGTGGCAGCAGGACAAAGGGCGGCTACCAGCCATTGTGGCCAGCGCTGAGATCACCTTGTGCTACCAGCTGTTGCGGCGCTTTGAGAAAACGCCCCCCGGCCGGTACCCAGGAAGCAGACGTGCTGCGCCGCGCGCAGCTGCTATGGGGGCGTACCAGCGGGGTGGCAACGGTTTCATCTTGCCGGTGGAGGCGCTGCGCATCGTGCAGGATCCCGCCGGGACAGTGGAGCAACTGCTCGTCGGCCAAAGCAAAGTAGATACCGGTTAACATTGACCTTAAGGGTTGCTTGACTAGCAGCGGTCCGCATACCGCTTTGCTCCCTATTCAATTCCAATAAGAATCACTTGTCGGCACTAAGATGATGTGAAATTAATACCCCCTAAACCATAACTAAGAAGTAATACATCGTCTGGCAATTTCGAAAAGGCTATTAGCAGCAATTACTTCAGGCTCCAAGTCACTTTCAGGAATATAAGACCTTAATGCAACTGAAGGATGAATGTTGTTTCTCCATTCGCGCAATGCATGTTGAGGTTCGAAAACTCTTCCTGTTTTAGTGATAAATTTTGAAACCTTGATTAGGTTGACAAACCGCCATGTAAGCGGATCAGTTTGTATTTCATGAGGGGGGTTAAAAGAAACTCTATCTGTTCCTGCTCTTGAACTCGTAGCATTTGTAACTGCTGTAGCTAAATCAGTAGCCGACTGTTGTTTTAACCAATCAATTAACATGCCTTCAAGTGCACAACCAAATCCCGTAAGACTTAATCTGTAACTACCAACATTAAATGCTAATACAGCGCCTTTGTGGGCATTATAAACAATTTCTCTAGTGTTATTGTCAGTTATAAAACTAAAACTACTCTCAGTTAATTCAAAAAGGTGTGCTCCAGATACGATTAAACCTGGACTTTCAGATATTTGTGGACTATTGCTTGCAACTTCAGAATAAAGTTTATTACGAAACACTAACTTATTGCCGCTTTGTTTCGCTATTCCTATAACTTTTAAAAATTTAAAGTTGTCATTCGCAGGTTCGTAAGCAACTTGACCAGTAGATATCATTCTTGCAACAATCAAACGAAGATCTTCATCATTTATAACTTTTCTAAAAATATTAACTACATGTGGATCGTCACCATTAGAAAAGCGCAGTTTAATTTTCTCAAATTGTTTATCTCTTTCTGTTTCCTCAGACTGTGCAACAGTAGCAAATATTTTTTGTAGCAAATACGGTTGGCCATCTACAAAATCAAAAGCCTTATTTACAATATCTATCGCCTTATCTCCAAGAACCTTTTCTGCTATCTCTATTCCTTGACCTTCTGTTATATCTTCTGTTTCTATTAATTGACAAACATTAAATGGCGAATTGAGCTCATCTACTAGCTTTTCTTGACGAAACGTTCCAGAAAATGCGAAGACTAGCCTAGAAGGTAAACCCCCGTCTTCTGAAGACGCGCGACGGCTTGCAATTGCGCGGATTTGCCCATAAAATGCATTTCTCCATTCATCATTGCTAATTCCAGATGCTTCGTCAATAATAATTACAATAGGGTCTTTTCCATCTGGAACAACTCTTTCTAAAGCAACAGACACTTCATCGTAAGATTCTGTAGATGAAGTACTGTAAGCCAATTCCTTAGATATCTCAGTAGCAAACCAAGACACTAATTCTGTATATGATTTCAAAGGTGGAAGCTTTTGTAGGTCTACAAAAGCACATTTAATTCCTGCTTCAATAATATTAAGCTTGATGCGGAGAAGAGCAGATGTTTTACCATGTTGTCGCGGGCCAAGTAAAAGCACCCAGTTTTTAGAAAATAATTGAGCAAGCGTTTCTTGCTCAAATTCTCGGGCAACGTAAGTATCTGCGCTAATGGGAACAGGGCCTTGGGTAAAGAATTGACTCATTTAACATTGTTAATAAAAAGCGTGGTTAATTCAGAAATGCCTCCGTAAAAATCTACAGCTTGGCTGAACCAATCTAGCTTAGATGTATACCCGAATCCATCCGCTAGTATGATGCCATAGAGGTCTAACATCCTTAATGCATCTGATATCTCTTCTCTAGTGATGCTCAGACCAAATTCTTTTATTGTGTGCTCGATAATTGTAGGTGTGAATGTTTCCTCTCTAATTAATAAACTTATTAATTTTTCTAAATGGGTTGCTTGGCCCCAATACGTTGCTAAATAGTTTTCAGCATATTCATAGTTCTCAGTGACTTGAATAATATCATTAACCGATAGTTCGGTATTTAGACGGTTAGAGCGTGTATTAATTGAGCTGATAAGCTTGTCACCTATATACTGTAATAGTCTTGGATGGCCACTTGTTCTCCTCCATGCCTCACTCAAGAATAATGCTTCATTTATAATAGATATTTGCAAAATTCTGAGTGGTTCAATTAATAAACGTTCAGAGGCACTTCTTGAAAGTTGTTGCAAAAAAAGGCTTTTACTAAAATTCCAGTGTGGCGAATGAGGATTCCACATTTTTTGAGAAATCGTTCTTTCTCCAGAAAAAACAAATTCAGCCAACGATTCTTGAGAAATAGCTCTGCATGCTTTAAAGAACCCTTCGGTTACTTCATTATCAGTATGTTGTTGGTCCCAGTATAGTAATTGATCTACTTCGTCAAGTAAAAGCACAACCCTTTTACTACTTCCTTTTTTCAATTGCTCAATTATATCAAAAAGGTGATGAGGCTTAAACTCGTTTGGTACTTTAATCTTCCATTGCCGAGTTGCCATTTTCCCGAAATCAGACCAGTTTTTGACTACTTGGCAATCGCCAAAATATGCAAGAAATCCAGATTCTGTTAATCTACTCTCAACATGTCTCATCAACGATGTCTTACCAATTCGCCTGCCTCCTAAAAGAGCTATGCTATTAGTGCTAAGGGTAGCTAACATTGTTGCATGTTCTTCCTCTCTACCAAAGAACATGCGCTCTGGTGTGACACTATTTACAACGAAAGGAGAAACTTTAGTTAAATCACTTTGGTCAAGTATAATTTTTGCTAGTGTATCTCGCGTAGATGATGAGCTAGTCGCCATTAGATATAGGCTGTCCACATCTAATACTACAACGTTAACTGCCATAACTCTCTGCTGTTTACGTAGAGCAGTTATATCAATAATGCTTGAAAAGCTTGGGATTATTAATATTGATATTAAGTTATTAGGGTATTTATTTATTGTTTGTTTAGCAATCTCTTTAATAGTATCTCTACTTGCTTTTTGCTGAGCGATGCTTAAAAGCTTAGAGGGGAGCACAGAGTCGGCTTGTATCGTTATCTCAACTTGCGCGTCAAAGCCATTGTTTTGTATAACAAAGTCATTCGGTGTGTAATTTCCTTTTAAAAGTAGTGTGAGTATATTTAAAGCTAGTACTGCATCAAAATTCTTCTTTAACCCAATAACAAGTTCAACTTCTTGTTTTCTTCTCCAAGATAAAGCTTCTCCCCCTGGCTCAAGGTCTAAAGCCAATTCTGGATGTTTAACTCTAAAACTAGCCAATGAAAGTTTTGCATCATTTATTTTAGCAGGAAGGTCTTTCGCCTTCAAACTAAGGGTACTTATTACTGTACTGTTTATTATAGTTTCGAGAGACTCTCGTTTTTCTTCAATCTGCAGTGATTTTTCATTTATTATCTTTTCAATAGAGGCATTTAGGCCACCACTTTCAGCTTGCCTAATAGTCATGCAAGCAGAAATTCCTGAAAACAACTTTTCTAGTACTTTGTCAGGAGTTTCTGATATACCCTTACCATCAGCTATTAGAATTAGGTTTATGTTATGCTCATTAAGCTCTTCTTGCAATGAAGGGTATGTTAAAGTCAAATCGCGCTGTTGTCTACCTCCGGAGTTATTTTGAAATACAGAGGCTATAGCGATTCTATTGACTCCATCAACTTGTAATAAATAATCAACCCTACGCTGCGCAAAACGGGGCATCATATTTCGATCAGCTATTTTGACTCTAGAATTAACATTAAGGCTAATAATACATTGCTGTATTATTGATGTTATCCTATTGTTGATTTTGTTTGTAATTCGAAATCTTCTTTTGGGGGCGTCAGCAGCTATAAGTGAGACTTTAACTAAATCACCAATGTGCGGTGATTTGATTAAATTAGATATGCCAATTCCAATTAAAATGTTAGCAATCTCAATAGCTGATTGCTTTGTTTTTGGTGGTTTAGCAAGTAAGTTTCGTTTATTGCCAAGATCTATATCGTTTGATATAGCTAACAATTTCTTAATTATTTCTAATATAGTGGGTTCCGAGAGTAGAGAATTGCTTAAGGTTTTTACATCTAAACTATCCTGCTCGCATAAGGTATCTAATAATTCAATGCCTGGTTTTAATATCACTATTTGCTCCTCAATATCTTCCCAATCGACTAAGTCGTTCGGTTCATATATTCCTGGAGTAATTGAATTTTTGAAATCGCTAATTTCTGAACTTCCAAAAAGATCCATTGTCATATAAAAGGGTCATTCGTCCAAAGCGATGATAGCATCGTAGAGATGGCGTTATCATCACTTTGCCTTGTGATGTTATACAAGGTGAGGCAAAATTTACGAAAGTCAATAAGTTATAGACCAAGTTTACTGGATGGATTATGCTGCCCCACATTGTCCAGACGGGTATAGCGGCGAATCATCCCACTAGTTTTGTGTTTGGTCTGATTCATTACTTCCGAATCATCAGCCCCGCCAGCTTTGCTACCATTACAAAGGAAACACGTAGCGAGTGAGCTGAATACTTCTGACCCATATATCTCTGCACAATCAAATTTAAATGTTTGTCCGTCAGACGACGCTCAGTGAGCCGTTCTCCTTTGCGAAAGGAGACAAACACCGGCCCCGATGTACGGTCCAATCGTTGCACCCAGATCTGCAGCGTGCGGATAGGACACATTTTAAAGTCTGGCGAATATAAGATAGCCTTTTCCTCCACCGCACTGTATTGATTGGTTTTGCTCTTGGCCAAGTTCACAATCAATCCTTCCTCCAAGAATGATAAGTTCTCCACATTAAGCCCTGCCAGCTCGGAGCGGCGAAAGTTTGCACACTGGCACTACCAACAGTCGTGGGATGGTCGTATTCACCGGCCTGCAAGCGAAGCTTTATTTTGCCGCAGTTCTAGCGCCCAATGGACGTGACTCCCTCACAAATGTTTTGAGCACTACTACCCTGCAGGTGGGGCCGCTGACGGCTGGCGGCGTAAGTCAGCAGCTAGTGGTCACTCAAAGCAGTATTCATCCTACTAGTCCGGAGGTACCAAGCTTGCGCATCACGGAGGTCGACGAGAATAATATTGTCCTACCTACTTCTAGGGTATGCCTATATCCAGCGTTATCATTTTTGGACTCCAGTGGCCTAGATTGCTGTAGTAGCCTACGCAGTGATTCCACCTCTATTCTAGCGCAGGTCACTTTCTCGAGTCTGCAGCCAAACACTACAACTACGTGAAGGCCGTTAAGGTCTTAGGGACCAGCACGCTGACCAATTTGGGCATGAACTCTCTAAAAGCGGTTTCTACGGGCCCTTAAGGTTTTGGGGCAGCGACTATTATAGTCAGACCCTAAATTCAGCTAGTATAGAAGAATGAGGTAACTATAACAAGCAGCGGTTGTGGGCAACGTGCAGCTTTCAGTAGTTGTATACGAGGCTCAAACCCGATCCTTACCATTCAAAATTGCCGGCCGATTCTGGTAGACCAGCGTGAGGCGTGAGCTAGTTAAGCTGGCCTAGCGGGGCCCGTAACCTATTTTGGCAGGTTGGTCTGCCACTGAAATTGCCACTGAAAAAATAAAAAGGCTATTTCCGATAAGGAAATAGCCTTTTTGATAAGCGTAAGCGGTCCGGACGGGACTCGAACCCGCGACCTCCGCCGTGACAGGGCGGCATTCTAACCAACTGAACTACCGAACCAATTACTTCGTGGGTGAACCGTTTGTTTTCCCTTAAAGTGCTGCAAAGGTAGGAGCAGGATTGAGACTGCACAACATAGGGGGCTTTTTTTCTGTAAAAAAAAGCCATTCTGTACGGTTGTAGCTGTTTTTCAGCGACATTGTTTTTTCTAAACCCAATTCAGAGCCGCTGATATAGCGGGTGGAGCGGTTTCGATTACCTTTGCCAACTCTGGCTTGAGGCATCTTTGTCTGATCTCAATCCCTTTTTTCGTTATCTGACGCCTATTTTACTCGGCAATGCTCCTCGATTTCGAACAACCCATAGCCGCCCTCGAAGGTAAACTCCGCGAAATGCAGCAGCTGGCGCTTGATAGCCAGGTAGATGTGTCGGAGGCCGTTGCGGCGCTGGAGGCCAAAATAAAGGCCCTCAAAAAAGAAACCTACGCCAACCTCACCCGCTGGCAGCGTGTACAGCTCTCTCGTCACCCCGACCGCCCCTATACCCTCGACTATATCGACGGTATGGCCAGCAAGTTTATTGAACTGCACGGCGACCGCACCGTAGCCGACGATAAGGCTATGGTAGGCGGTTTTGCCGACCTGGATGGCCGCTCGGTGATGTTTATTGGCCAGCAGAAGGGCCGCAATACCAAGCAGCGGCAGTTTCGGAACTTTGGCATGCCCAACCCCGAAGGTTACCGCAAGGCTTTGCGCCTGATGAAGCTGGCCGAGAAGTTTAACAAGCCTATCGTCACGCTCATCGATACACCCGGCGCATTTCCGGGGCTAGAGGCTGAGGAGCGGGGGCAGGGGGAGGCCATTGCCCGCAACCTGAAGGAAATGTTTCTGCTGAAGGTGCCTGTTATCTGCGTCATCATCGGCGAGGGGGCTTCGGGCGGGGCGCTTGGTATTGCCATCGGTGACCGGGTGCTGATGTTGGAAAACACCTGGTACTCAGTTATTTCTCCCGAATCGTGCTCCAGTATACTGTGGCGTAGCTGGGATTATAAGGAGCAGGCCGCTGAAGCCCTGAAGCTCACGGCTACGGATATGATGCAGGCCAAACTAGTGGATGGTATTGTGAAAGAGCCGCTGGGTGGTGCTCACACCAACGTGCCCAAAATGATTGATACGCTAAAGAAGACGCTGATCAAAACGCTGGATGAGCTGAGTGCGATGCCAACGGAAGAGCGCATTAGCCAGCGCATTGATAAGTTTTCGGCCATGGGCGTCGTGGCTGAATAGGGTAAGTCATGTTGCCTAGAAGTGGCTTTTTGGTGTGCCTAACTAGTGTACTAGTGTACTGCGTAGCGTATGAACCTCTATACTATTGATACCGGCCTGTTTAAGCTTGACGGCGGCGCTATGTTTGGCGTCGTGCCCAAAAGCATGTGGCAAAAGCTGAATCCGCCCGACGCCAACAACATGTGCACCTGGGCCATGCGCAGCTTGCTGATTGAGGATGGCAACCGCCTCATTCTCATCGACAATGGTATGGGCAACAAGCAGGATGAGAAGTTTAGGTCGCATTTTTACCCACATGGCGATGATACGCTAGAGAACTCACTGCGTCAGCGGGGTTTCACGTCCGCCGATATTACCGACGTATTTCTGACCCACTTGCACTTCGACCACTGTGGAGGCTCGGTGGTGCGCACGCCGGGGGGCAAATTGGAGGTGGCTTTCCCGAATGCTACCTATTGGTCGAACGAGGCGCACTGGAACTGGGCCGTGACGCCGAATGCGCGGGAAAAAGCCAGCTTTTTAAGGGAGAATATTCTGCCGATTCAGGAAAGCGGGCACTTGCAGTTTCTTGCGCCGGGCGCGGCTTCAGAGTTGCCGCAGTTTCGGGAAATCATCTTCGCCGACGGCCACACGGAAAAGATGATGGTGCCGGTGCTAGAGTACAAAGGCCGTACGCTGGCGTTTATGGCCGATTTGCTGCCTTCCGCAGGACATATTCCGTTGCCGTACGTGATGGGATATGATGTACGCCCACTGGAGACATTGAGCGAAAAAGAAGCCGTGTTAAACCGGGCTGCAGCCGAAAACTGGGTGCTTCTGCTGCAACACGACCCCACCAGTGCGGCCTGCACCGTGCAGGCCACCGATAGAGGGGTGCGCCTGGCGGAAACGCTACGCCTGGAAGATCTTTAACCGCTGCCATACCAGATGCGGGAAATAGGGGTAGCGTTATCAGGAGGTGGGGCGCGGGGTATTGCGCATCTGGGCGTGCTGGCGGCGCTGGACGAGCTGGAAATTCCGATCGGGCGCCTGGTAGGCGTTAGCTCAGGGGCAATTGTGGGGGCCTTTTATGCCGCTGGTTTCAAACCGGCTGAGGTGTTGCGCCTGTTCACGGCCATGCCAATTACCCGCTTGCTGCGCCCGGCATTTAGTCGGCATGGGCTGCTGAACCTGGATGCTGTAAAACAACTGCTGGAAGAGCACTTGGGGGGCAATTTTACCTTCGCCGATTTGCAGCGCCCGCTCACGCTGGTGGCTACTGATCTGGTGGAAGGCGTGTCGGTGTACTTTTCGGAGGGGCCGCTGTTGCCGGCCTTGCTGGGGTCGTCGGCGGTGCCGGTGCTTTATCGTCCAGTGGAGTATCAGGGGCGGCAACTGGTAGATGGTGGCTTGCTGAATAATCTGCCCGTAGAGCCGCTGCTAAATCAGGATGTCATCGTGGTGGGCGTGCACTGCAACCCCGTAAATCCGGCGGCGCGTATCACTACGTTTCGGAGTCTGGTGGAGCGCACATTGCTGCTGGGCATTAATGCCAATACGCCCGCCCGCCGCCTGCATTGCGACTTGCTTATTGAGCCGCCCGAGCTGCGCAACTTCCGCACGCTCAGTTACCGCAGGGCCACCGAACTCTACGATATCGGCTACCGCTACACAATGAGTATGGCGCCGCAGCTGCGCGCCCTGCAATAGCTAGCGCGTTGCTCAAAAATTACCTAGTTTTAACCCTGGGGGGCTTTTTCTCGTTGGTCACCCAAAAAATTCCTTATGCCAAGAGCCTCTACTACGCCTTTCTTCTGGTATTACTTCTCTAAATTCTGGTTTTGGATAACCGGCTGGAAACTGGTTTCGCGGGTGCCGCCGGGCATTACCAAGGCCATGATGATTGCGGCCCCGCACACCAGCAACTGGGATATTCTCTACGCCCGCGCCTCTTTTTTTCTGATGAATGTGCCCGTGCGCTTCACCGTCAAGAAGGAGTGGGTTGATAATCCCTTTGTCGGCTGGCTGATGCGCTCCCTGGGTGCGCTGCCCGTTGACCGCAGCCGCAACAACAGCCTCGTGGATGGCATGATAAAGCTGTTCAATGAGCGCGACGAGCTGGTGATTCTTATCACGCCGGAGGGCACGCGCCAGTATCAGCCCAAGTGGCGCAAGGGCTTTTATTTCGCGGCCGAGGGGGCTAACGTACCGATTCTGCTGGGCTTTTTGGACTATAAGAACAAAGAATCCGGCGTAGGCGGACCCATTTATCCCACGGGGAATTACGAAGCCGACTTAGAGCAGATTCAAGCATTTTATCGGACAAAAACCGGTAAATTTCCGGAGAAGGGCGTTCGCTAACAGGGGCTTCCCTTGCTCTTTACAAATAATAATACGACCAGCTTTTCCACTATTTACGCACCTGCCTCACTATGGAAAAGATTCAAACCTTACTCATCATCCTGTTGGGCTTAGGCGTTTTTGTGTGGCGCATGGTGCAGAAAGCCCGCGAAATGGCGGCCCGCGAATCGCGCGAGCGGCCCGCGCTGCCGAAGGCTCCTGGTTTGCCTCCTACCTCGTTTCAGGATTTGCTGGAGCAGATGAAGTCGCAGAACAAAGCCGGCAATCAACCGCAGCCTGCCACCAGCCAGCCCACCACGCCGGCTGGTCGGCCACTGCCCCGCGAGCAGGCGGCACCCGTGGCGCGCAGCCTAGAGCGCACGGAGGTTGACCCCCGATCCTTGGAAACCATGCCGACTGCACGCTCACTGGAGACCCCCACGCGGACGCCGCGACTGGCAGCCAGCATGCCCCGCACCACGGCCTTACCCACTCGCGAAGATTACTGGACCCGCCAAGCGTCGCACAGCACCGACGAAGCCCGTCAGGATGCTCGCCGCCGCGTGCAGGCCATGTTGCGCAGCCCCGCTGATTTGCGCGCAGCTTTTGTTCTCAGCGAAATTCTTAAGCCGAAATACGAGTAGCGGATACCGCGCTTGTCAGCATTTGGGGGCTTTTATAATATATGGGCCAGCCCCCAGCAGACCGTCATGCAGAGCACCGCGAAGCATCTCGCTCGCGGTCGTTGCAAGATTAAGCATGACGTTCTTCTTGGTTGAGTTTAGTAACCCAACTAAACACGCGAGATGCTTCGCGGTGCTCTGCATGACCGCCTTTTCAGAACGGCTGCCATTAATATAGTGATGACTACGAGCAAGATGCTTCGCTGCCGCTTGATGCAGTAATGCTCTGGATGAGGTGATACTTAGTTTAGTCCTGCGTTAGTGCGTAAGCCACAAGGTTGGCACCCATGCGTAGGGCCGTTTCGTGGGTGGCTGGCGGATCGTCGTAGGTGCCTACATCTTCCCAGCCGTTGCCCAGGTCGCATTCAAAGGTATAGAAGCAGACCAGCCGACCTTTGTAAAGCAGGCCAAAGCCTTGAGGGCGTTTGCCTTCGTGCTCGTGCACTTTCGGCAGGCCTTTCGGGAAGTCGAACTTTTGGTGGTAGATGGGGTGGGAGAAAGGCAACTCCACAAATTCCAGCTCCGGAAACACCTTCTTCATTTCGGGGCGGATAAACTTGTCGAGGCCGTAGTTATCATCAATGTGCAGAAAGCCGCCGCCGGTAAGGTAGCGCCGCAGGTTTTTAGCCTCTGCGTCGGTAAAAACGACGTTTCCGTGGCCCGTCATGTGGATGAAGGGGTAGGTGAACAGCTCGGGGTTGTCCAGCTCCACGGTGGCTTCGTCGGGCGCGATGTTGGTTTTAAGCGTCTGATTACAAAACTGAATCAGATTGGGCAAGCTCGTTTTGTTGGCGTACCAGTCGCCGCCGCCGCCGTAGTGCAGCTTGGCAATGCGGAAGCTGGGCGCTACAGGCGCAGCGGCCGTTGTCAGGAGAAAAGTAACCGCTAAAAGAAGGTGCTTAAGCATAAGGTGACAAGATTTCTTACCAGGGTAACGCGGAAGCAAACAGCGGTCGTTCAATGAAGCGGCAGCTTGTTAGGATACGTAGCCTGAATTTACCGCTTATTAGTCTGACTGACGTTCGCGGCTGCGTAAAATTCATGTGCGATATGTACCGTATGGGCAGCCGCCAGCGCCGCCGTTTCGGTGCGTAGGCGCGACTCGCCCAATGTCACGGGCCGAATGCCGCGCTCTAGCGCCAGATTTATCTCAGCCGGCGTAAAGTCGCCTTCGGGCCCGATGAGGACGCAGCAATTTGCCCCCCGCGCCGCTACCTGCGACAAAGCCGTCCGCTCGCCTTCGGCCAGGTGCGCAATAAAGCTGGTGGCCGGCTCTAGCGTAGGAATAAAAGCGGCGTAATCCGTGAGCTCATCCAACTGCGGCAGCCACGTCTGCCCCGACTGCTTCAGGGCGCTGATGGCGATTTTCTCCAGTCGATCCAGCTTCAGTTCGCGGCGTTCGGAGCGGGCGCAGCGCAGGAAAGTGAGGCGGTCGAGGCCAACCTCGGTGGCTTTCTCCACCAGCCACTCCATACGGTCGAGGTTTTTGGTGGGCGCGACGGCTACGTGCACTGAGTAGGCGCGGCGCGGCACGCGCTGCTCATTGGTTATGCGCAGCAGGCAGCGTTTGGGGTTCGCATCGGCTACTTCGGCCTGAAAAAGGCCCCCACGCCATCCAACAGTTCCACAGCGTCGCCCGGAGTAAGGCGCAGCACACGAACGGCGTGCTTGCTTTCATCTTCGGGCAGCAGATAAGTTGCCGAGGTCAGGTTGGGGGCATAAAAGGTGTGCGGCATGCGGCAAAGATAGGTTTACCCGCAAGGAAAAACCCCACCGACCTAAGGCCAGTAGGGTTTCGGAATAGTAGACGCAATTGGATATCAGGCTTTACTTTTCAGCAAAGCGCATACTACATAGCCGCTCTTAGCTGAATGCCTTATTAAGCATACCAGCCAGCCGCACACCAGCTTCGGTGATGCGCTGCTGCATGAGGTCGGCGTGGGCGGGGTAGTAGCGATAGTCAACGTCGGCGTTGTTGGGCGTGTCCTGATAGATCTGGTTACTAGCCTGATACGATTCCCAGAGCCATTGCTCCGGTGCCGCTGCCTGCATCTTACGAATTGCCCGGCCCCGCAACTTGGAGTTGTAGGCAGTAGCCATTTCGGTGTAAGTAAGACCCTGATAATCAAGTAGGCCGCTATCCCAAAGGCTATGCAAATTCGTGTCTTTGCCCCGATACTTTACCTTGATGTCATTGCCGCCTTTGTCCTCGGCGTGGCCCGCATGCAGCGGCTGATGCACATCGCCCACCAGATGCACGACATACTTAAGAGCGGCTACCCGTTCGGCTTGCGGCTTGCTCTCATCCTTCAGAATAGCCAGCTGAGCAAGCATGGCGCTGTAAGCGTTCGGAACGGTTTGGGCCTTGAGCTGCTGTATGTACTGCTCCTGATTGAGGCCGCTGGGCGTGTTTACGTAGTGCCAGGGCGCGGTTTCCTTGAACTCGGGGTAGTAGCGCACTTCGTCGGGCCAGGTACTCACCATGGTCAGCGTTTCTGTATTTAGCAGCTTTTGAATTTCGCGCTTGGCACGGCGGGAAAGGTGTTGTTCGGCAATTTTGCCCACGGCCCGGTGCCCATCGGCGCCCCAGGCCCACAGGCTGAGCGGAGTGAGCAAAAGCAGGAGCAACGGGAGAAGACGCTTACACATGATGCTAAGAATAGGAGGTGTGAATTAAAAAGTAAAGCTAGCAGATTTGGAGCGAATGTGACAAAAAAGCCCCCAGACAATAGCTGGGGGCTTTTTTGCAAACCAAATGGCGCGGCTTTATACGCTGGCTTCCACGGCTACCTTGGGAGCCCCAGCCAGAATTTCCTCGTTGGCGAAATCGGCATACTTCTTAAAGTTGCTTACAAACTTCTCGGCCAAAGAGGCAGCGGTTTTATCGTACGCCTCCTTGTCAGCCCATGTGTTGCGTGGGTCCAGAATCTCGGCTGGCACATTGGCTACGGAAGCGGGCACTTCCACCCGAAGATGGGGTGTTTGGTAAACTCCACGTGGTTCAGGTCGCCGTTGAGCGCGGCCGTAATCATCGCGCGGGTGTAGCTCAGCTTCATGCGCGAGCCGGTACCGTAGCTGCCGCCGGTCCAGCCGGTATTGACCAGCCACACATTCACGTCGGGGTGCTCATCCATTTTCTGACCCAGCATCTCGGCGTACTTCGTGGGGTGAAGGGGCAGGAAAACGGCACCAAAGCAAGCCGAAAACGTGGTCTGAGGCTCGGTAATGCCCATTTCGGTGCCGGCTACCTTGGCCGTGTAGCCCGACATGAAGTGGTACATGGCGTGGCTCTTATCCAGCTTGCTGATGGGGGGCAAAACCCCGAACGCATCGGCCGTCAGGAAGAAAATGTTCTTGGGAGAATCGGCTACCGACGGCTCAATGGCGTTGTCGATGAAGTTGATTGGATAAGCCGTGCGGGTGTTTTCCGTTACCGACTTATTAGCGTAATCCACGGTGTGGGTGCCGGGAACAAAGCGCGTATTCTCCACGATAGCGCCGAACCGGATAGCATCCCAGATCTGAGGCTCTTTCTCGCGGCTCAGGTCGATGACTTTCGCGTAGCAGCCGCCTTCAAAGTTGAAGATGCCCTCATCGGGAGTCCAGCCGTGCTCATCATCGCCGATAAGGCCGCGGTTCGGGTCAGCGGAAAGGGTGGTTTTGCCCGTGCCCGAAAGGCCGAAGAAAATGGCAGCGTCGCCATCCTTGCCCACGTTAGCGGAGCAGTGCATGGGCAGCGTGTTCTTTTCGTGGGGCAGCAGGTAATTGAGTACGCCAAAAATGCCCTTCTTCATCTCGCCAGCGTAGCCCGTGCCGCCGATGAGAATCATCTTCTTAGTGAAGTTCAGAATGGCAAAGTTGGGCTGACGGGTACCATCTACCGCAGGGTCGGCCTCGAAGCCGGGGGCGCAGATGATGCTGAAGTCGGGCGTCCAGGTGGTGTCCTCGCCTTCGGATGGGCGCAGGAACATGTTATAACAGAATAAGTTGTGCCAGGCCAGCTCGTTTACTACGCGCAGATTCAGGCGGTAATCAGGGTTGGCGCCAGCATAAGCCTCGCGCACATAAATTTCTTTATCGGCCAGGTACTGCACCATCTTCTCCTGAAGCTGGTCGAACTTATCGGCATCGAAGGGAATATTGATGTCGCCCCACCACACGCTATCCTGCGTGTTCGCGTCCTTTACTACGAAGCGGTCCTTGGGCGAGCGGCCGGTGAAGTTGCCGGTATCGGCCATGAGCGCGCCAGTGTCGGTGAGGGTGCCTTCGCCGCGGCGAAGGGCTTCTTCCACTAGTTCGGCGGGGGTAAGGTTCAGGTGTACCTGGGCCGCCTGGGTAAATCCTAGGGGCTGGAGGCGATGAAGAGCTTGGGTGGCAGTGTCCATCATAAGCCAATAAACAATAAATAGGGTGGGTGGGAAATGGGAATTCTTAAAACAAAAGTAGTCAAAAAACCGAGCCTGCCACGGCTGTGCTGCGGTTTGATCCGGCCTTAGCGAAAATTCGCTATCCTATTATTTAGCTAATACCAGCTTGGGGGGTAAAAGTTGGCAGTTGCGAAACTTTTGTAGCTTTACAAACCCCCGATCGCTGTTTCGGATCGGTTTCTCTTCCACCTCCATCTTTACCTTCTCTTACATGCAATCAGCCTCCGTCGTGCCCGATCAGCCACCGGTTGCCGCGCAGCAAGGACATCCCAAGGCACTGTATCTGCTCTTCTTTACTGAACTGTGGGAACGGTTTAGTTACTATGGTATGCGGGGCTTGCTTACACTTTACCTGACCAAGACTATCCTGGCTGGTGGTTTGGAAGTGCCCGCCGCAACTGCCACCCTTATATACGGGTACTTCACTGGTTTCGTGTATTTTACTCCCATCATTGGGGGCTGGATTGCCGACCGTTTTATCGGGCAGCGCCGCGCAATTCTTATCGGCGGTACCCTGATGGCCCTGGGGCAGTTTTCTTTGTTTTCCACTACTCCCGGTAGCCCGGCTGTGGCCTTTGGCCTGCCGCTGACTACGTGCCTGGGCTTGCTGCTGCTCATCATTGGCAACGGCTTCTTTAAACCCAATATCTCCACGCTGGTAGGGCAGCTCTATGAGCAGGGCGACCCGCGCCGCGACTCGGCGTTCACCATCTTTTACATGGGAATCAACATCGGTGCCTTCCTGGCGCCGCTGGTGTGCGGTTATTTTGCCGAAGACTTATTCGCTACCAAAACCGTCGTTGATGGTGTGGAGCAGGTAAGCAATTACGGTTTCCGCTATGGCTTCCTGGCCGCTGGTCTGGGTATGGTGCTGGGTCAGATTATCTTCAACCTGTTTGCCCCCCGCTTGCTTGGCCCGATTGGCTTGGCTCCGGTGAAGGTGGTAAAGGACAAGAACGCGCCAAAAGAAACCCTGTCGAAAGAGGAGACCGACCGCATGGCGGTGATTTTCATTATCACGCTGTTCGTGGTGTTCTTCTGGGCGGGCTTCGAGCAGGCCGGTAGCTCCCTAACCTTGTACACCGATAGCTATATCGACCGCGAAGTATTTGGCTACCTGATTCCTACGTCCTGGTTCCAATCGGTAAACCCGCTGTTCATTGTGGCGTTGGCCCCTATTGTGGCTAGCATCTGGCTGAGCCTGGGCCGCAAGGGCAAGGACCTGAGCATCCCCGTGAAAATGGGTTTAGGCATGGTGCTGCTGGGTATGGGCTTCCTGTTTATGGTGGGCGCCGTAATGGAGCGCGGCGGCGACGTGAGCGATACAACGGTGAAAGCCAGTATCCTCTGGTTGCTTGCTACTTACTTCTTCCATACGATCGGCGAGTTATGCTTATCGCCAATCGGCCTTTCCATGGTAACGCGCTTGGCCCCAATCAGCTATACCTCCGCGCTCATGGGCGTATGGTTCCTGGCTCCCTTCGTTGCGCAGATTGCCGGTGGCTACATTGCTGCTTACGTGGAAGAACTCGGTGCTTTGAAGGTATTCGGTCTCATCGCCGGCTTCGTTATTCTGGCTGGTTTGATTCTGATTGCCATTGCCAAGAAGCTGTTCCACATGATGCATGGTCGCGGAAACTAACTTATTGTATATAAAAAAGCCCCCCAGACTAACCTCTGGGGGGCTTTTTTATGTTGTAAAAGTGCATTTGCTTAATATTCCTTATTGAGTGCTTCTTAGTAGATACGTCCGGAGCCGAATTCGTAGCACAGTTGCTCAAGGACAGTAGTTACCTAGCCGAGCGACTGTGGGACACTTGAAGCCGAATCATCATTAAGTAGACTTCTCTGTAATCAATGAATCATGCGAATGTTTTTAATAAACATTGTTTTAATAATTAGTAGTAGTGCAATTGCTGCTTGGCTACGCATGTTTGACCAAAGACTTTTCTTACAGTCTTGGTCTAATTTGATTGGGGAATCCATTAAGCTATGGGTTGCAGGATTTTTAATAAGTCCTTTATCTGAGTTGTTTAACTTATGGCCTATTTATGTGATTTATAGTGCATCTTATTTTTTGATAATAAATAAGATGCACAATGGAAAACCCACGATACGGCAAGCAATCATGTTAGGAGTATTATTAAGCTCAGCTATGTATATTGCTATAAATACCCTAAGCCATCAATGGATTATGCATGACTATAATCACCATTTTAAGCTCTTTATTATTTATTCGTTTTCTGCTCTGATATATGGACTTTTGTATTACTACTTGTTAACAAAAAGAACTTATATAGATAGCGCAGTTCAAAATCAACTATAAGTAAAAAAGCCCCCAGAACATATCTGGGGGCTTTCTACATATTATGCGAACAGCTTAGTTAGCTGCGCGGCTGATATTACATCATGCCGCCCATGCCACCCATGCCGCCCATGCCGCCGGCACCGCCAGCAGAAGCTTTCTCATCTTCTGGCTCATCCGAGATAACACACTCAGTGGTCAGGAGCAGGCCGGCGATAGACGCAGCATTCTCCAGAGCTAAGCGGGTTACTTTGGTTGGATCGAGGATACCAGCAGCCATCAGGTTCTCATAGCGGTCTTCGCGGGCGTTGTAGCCGTAGTCGCCGGATCCCTCACGCACCTTCTGTACTACTACCGAGCCTTCGCCACCGGCGTTGCCTACGATGCAGCGCAGCGGAGCTTCCAGCGCCGTGCGGATGATGTTTACACCGGTACGCTCGTCGCCGTTTAGCGTGTCAACAGCAGCCAGCGATTCGATAGCGCGCACCAAAGCAACGCCACCGCCAGGTACTACACCTTCTTCAACAGCCGCACGAGTTGCGTGCAAAGCATCGTCAACGCGGTCTTTCTTCTCCTTCATCTCTACTTCCGTAGAAGCACCGATGTAAAGGATAGCTACACCACCTGACAACTTAGCCAAACGCTCCTGCAGCTTCTCCTTGTCGTAGTCCGACGTAGTAGTCTGAATCTGAGCTTTGATTTCGTTGATGCGGGCCGTGATAGTAGCCTTCTCACCTTTACCATTGACGATGGTCGTGTTGTCCTTGTCAATGATGATTTTCTCAGCAGTACCTAAGTACTCAATCGTAGCGCTGTCGAGCTTGTAGCCGCGCTCTTCCGAAATCACGGTACCACCAGTCAGCACCGCAATGTCTTCCAGCATCGCCTTACGACGGTCGCCGAAGCCGGGAGCCTTTACGGCTGCAATCTTCAACGAACCACGCAGCTTGTTAACTACCAGCGTAGCCAAAGCCTCGCCATCAACATCTTCGGAGATGATAACCAGCGGCTTACCAGTCTGTACTACCTGCTCCAGTACGGGCAGGAGCTCCTTCATGGTGCTCACTTTCTTGTCATAGATCAGGACGTAGGGGTTCTCCAGCTCCACTTCCATCTTCTCCGGATTGGTCACGAAGTAAGGGGAGAGGTAACCACGGTCGAACTGCATGCCTTCAACCGTTTTTACTTCGGTTTCCGTGCCGCGCGCTTCTTCCACGGTGATAACGCCTTCTTTGCCCACTTTGTCCATGGCATCGGCAATCATCTGACCAATTTCCGAGTCGTTGTTGGCTGAAATAGTGCCTACCTGGGCAATCTCCGAAGAGTTTTCAATCTTCTTCGACTGCGACTTCAGGTTAGCAACTACAGCGTGTACCGCCTTGTCGATGCCGCGCTTCAGGTCCATGGGGTTAGCACCAGCAGCTACGTTCTTCGAACCAGCCGTGTAGATAGCCTGAGCCAATACGGTAGCGGTAGTGGTACCGTCACCAGCCTGGTCAGCGGTCTTGGAAGCAACTTCTTTTACCAGCTGAGCACCCATGTTTTCAACGGGGTCAGTCAGCTCAATTTCCTTGGCTACAGTTACACCGTCTTTAGTGATGGTGGGTGCGCCGAATTTCTTGTCGATAACCACGTTGCGACCCTTAGGACCGAGGGTTACTTTCACGGCGTTAGCCAGCTTATCTACACCGCGCTTTAGCTTGTCGCGGCCGTCGGTATCGAATTGGATGTTCTTAGCCATCTTATTTTAAATAGAGAAGTAATTCAGGAAAAGAAAAGGAAACCCTACAGAACGGCGAAAATGTCAGACTCACGCATGATGAGGTAATCTTCCCCATCCACGGTGATCTCAGTGCCGGCGTACTTACCATAGAGTACCTGGTCGCCCACTTTTACCTGGGGGCAATGAGAGTACCACTGTCGGCTACTTTGCCTTCGCCTATGGCCACTACTTCGCCGCGCTGGGGCTTTTCCTTGGCCGTATCGGGGATGATGATGCCCGACTTGGTTTTCTCCTCGGCGGCGGCTGGCGCGATAATTACGCGGTCGGCCAGCGGTTTCATGCTAAGTGACATATTGTACGTTTTGGTTGAAAGATATTGAGTGAATAAACCCGTGCGCCGTTCCCGACACTTCTTATGCCAGCCCACCCAAACCTGACATAATGGTCGTGAATGTGAACTTTTTTGTGCCCTATACTAAGACTTAGCTGCCAAACATGTCAGATTCAGACAGACCTGACACGTAGAGTAAGGCACAAAAAAACGATGGCTTCCAAGCAGGAAACCATCGTTTTTTATTGTAAGCAAGATCAATGAAGTTTACTCGTTGTCGGTTGTTGGCGCTGCGGCCGGAGCCGGAGTTGTGGCGGGCTGTTGATCTGCGGCAGATGCTGCCCGCTCATTAGGAGTGGCCGTACCGGAAGCTGCTGGAGCAGTAGCGCCAGGAACTGTAGCACCAGGGGCAGTAGGAGCCGGAGTGGCAGGAAGCTGCGTTTGAAGCGCACGCTCCTGGTTGATGCTGCGGGCCGGACCATCCGTACCGCCGCCAATAATCATGTGGGTACCCAGTGTAAGCACCATCAATCCTAAAGCAAAACCCCAGGTCAGGCGCTCTAATAGGTCGCCGGTACGCTTTACACCCATAAGGTTAGCAGCACCGCCCGAACCGAACTGATTCGACAGTCCACCGCCCTTTGGGTTTTGGGCCAATACAACGAGGGCTAGGAGCAAGCAAACGAAAATAATCAGGGCAATCAGGGCAATATACATCTACTCGAAGGTTTGCAATTGTTGAATTTGGTCGGCAAAATACGCCTTTTTTTCCGGCTGACGCACTATCAGCCGTTCATATATTTCGATAGCCTTACCAATTTTGCCCTGCCGGGCCAGAATCCGCGCCAGACTTTCGGAAGCCAGACTAGGCTCTGCCAGCGTACTGCGCACCGATAAATCAGCTTGAGCTTCAGTAGTGGGCGGCAATGGTAAAGGGGCTCTGAAGCGGGGCTTGCTGCGCAAAAACTTGTCAATCAAATCAATGCTGGTTGGCACGGGCGGCGGCACGGGCTGGTGCTGCTTTAAGTGCTGAAGCAGCAGGGCATCGGGCTCAAAAAAAGCGCTGGGGGCAAATCCAGACTGTATTCGTCGTGGGCTTGCAGACAGAAGCCCAGCCGGCTACCTAAGCCCGGCGCGTAGCCAACTTCTTCGTCAGCCCAAAAAGGAGGAATGACAGCGGTTTGCTTGGCTGCTTTCTCGACCTCGAATAAATTATATGTCGGAACGGGCAGGGTTTGGGCCAGGCCAAACTCGAAACGGGAGGAACCAACTTCCGCCGGAGGGCGGATGGGTGGGGGTGACAGTGGCAATTCCTCCTCGGTAAACTCCGGCTCTACCTCTAGCTCAGGAGCAACGACCGACTCTTCCCTTTCGCCTGTCGGAATGAACGGCTGCTCAATAGGCTGCTCTAAAGTAAGTTCTGGCGCCGCTGCGTCAGATTCTTCTGTTGAGGCCGCTATATCAGCTTCAACCTTAACACTCTCCTCTACAGGCTCTTCCTCTGCTGGTAAGTCTGCATTTATGATAGCCTCATCAGAGTCCAAAAGCTCTTCGGGCAATTGTGCATCGACTTCATGTAACGGCGTCTCTAATTCGTTAGCTGCCTCTACACTTGCGTGCGCCCGAGTTTCCGGGGTATCGTTAAGCAATGCAGCTTCTGAGGCCGAAGGCTCTGCCGGTGCCTCCTCTGCTATGGCTAAATCTGCTTCTAATTCAGTAGTAGTGGAGGAAGTATCCTGGACATCAGTCTCTCCCGTGTCATAAGCGCCATCAAGCGGCTGATTATTCGGTGAGTCGGTTTCTGGGCTGGTGATATAGTCAGCAGCTTGTAATAATTCTGGTTCAGCAGTAATAATATCAACCGAAGGAGGTACAGCGAGTGCAAGTTGAGCAGTGGCTACGGCTTCTGCTTGCTCTTCCTTGGAAGGCGTAAATGCTTCGGCAAGCGTCTGCGGCGCAGGCAGCTCAATGAGCGCGCGCAGCTGCTCCCGGTCTACCGCGTAGGTGGCGGCGCGGCGCAGTCGCTGGGCTGCCAGCATGCTGCCCCGATCATGAGCAGCTTTAGCCAGCAGCAAATGAGCGGTCTGGCAGTACGGAAAAGTAGCCGCCAACTGCTCCAATTCCTGAACTTCCGTCTCCGAAATGCCCCCCAAATTGTCCAGAATATGCAGCAGCGAGGCGCGGGTCATGATATGCGGTACTAATTATAAGGTGGCTGAGAACTGATGTTCAGCTTAAAAATGGCGGCAAATACGAAAAGAACCTAGCGGCGCCAGCGTTTTTCGAGCCGACAACAATACGGCAATTTATTCACTAAACAGGCGCAGCAGTAAAGCTAGCAAGCCCGACACTAGAGTAATTACCAGTTGGCTACCGACTTATTAAAAACGTCGGTGATGATGTTGTTGGTGATGACGCGGACGCGCGGGTCGTTATTGATGGTCGTGATGTCCTCCGTAGCCGAGAAGCTGTCGCTGCTTTGGAAGGTCTGCTCCAGGTCCTGCAATGGGTCTTTCGTATTCACAAACTTCACCTGCACCTGAATAGTCAGCCGGTTTTGGCCAGCCTGATCGACATTTCCTTCGCGCTGAATGGCCGCCGGCGCGAAATCATACGCCGTGATGGCACCTTCAAATTGTAAGTCGCCATCGCGGGGCACGAGCTTGAGTGTGGTGTTGCGCTGGAAATAGTCTTTGAAATCCTCCGTAAAGCGCTGAGCCAGAAAGGATGGGCCGTTGCTGGCGTTGTTCTGAAACGTGGCTATGGAGATGGTTTTTACTGCGGGGTCGATGTTGGTGCCCGTAAAGGAATACACGCTGCACCCGGCCAGCAGAAACAGAAAAAAGCCCCCCAGTAACCAGCTAGTCAATCGGTTAGAGTTGCTCCAGATCATATTGCTTGAGTTTGCGGTACAGGGTACGCTCCGAAATGCCCAGGTCGTGAGCGGCGTACTTACGCTTGTTATGGTGCTTTTTGAGCGCCTTCATAATCATTTCCTTCTCCTTCGCTTCCAGCGACAACGTTTCCTCTTCCGTTTCGTGCGGAATATCTTCTACCCGCTGAGCTTCATCGTCGTAAGTCAATTCCTCGTCGCTGTCGTTCAACTCATTAACGGGGCGCGGCGTAATAAAGTACTCCCCAGCAGCTTCGGTAGGCGCAGGACGATTCAGACGGCCACCTTCGTAGGAGGAAGCAACGTTCAGGTTATTGAAAAGATGACTGTTTTGCCGTAAGAGTTCCTGCGCCTCGGCGGGGCGCTGCCCGGCAGCCAGATCCAGAACCAGCTTCTTCAGGTCGGTCATGTCGCGGCGCATATCAAACAGCACCTTGTAGAGCAGGTCGCGCTCCGAGTACGTATTGTTTGCACCTGCGCCATCAGGGTTTGCGGCGCTAAGCAACATAGGCAAGCGGCTGCTCTGATCGGCTGGCAGATACTGGCGCAGACGGGCGGCATCCAGCTCGCGCTCCATTTCCAGCACCGACATCTGCTCGGCAATATTCTTTAGCTGCCGGATGTTGCCCGGAAACCGAAAGCGCTGCAATTCAGCAACTGCATCGGGGGTAAGGCTAATTGGCTTTACGCGGTAACGTTCAGCAAAATCGGTTGCGAACTTTCTGAATAGTAAGTAAATATCGTCTCCGCGTTCACGTAACGGTGGAACTGTGATAGGTACTGTGTTGAGCCGATAGTAAAGGTCTTCACGGAAGCGGCCTTCGCGCACGGCATCCAGCAGATTTACATTGCTAGCCGCCACTACACGCACATCCGTCTTCTGCACTTTGCTGGCGCCCACCCGGATAAACTCACCGTTTTCGAGCACGCGCAACAAGCGGGCCTGCGTTCCAAGCGGCATTTCCCCGATTTCGTCTAGGAACATAGTGCCCCCATTCGTTACCTCAAAGTAACCCTTGCGTGCCTCATTGGCCCCCGTAAATGAGCCTTTCTCATGCCCAAACAACTCAGAGTCAATGGTTCCTTCAGGAATTGCACCGCAGTTGATGGCGATAAACTGCCCGTGCTTGCGGGGCGAGAGGGCATGAATAATCTTGGAGAAAGATTCCTTACCTGAGCCGCTTTCCCCGAAATAAGCACGGTCATGTCGGTGGGCGCCACTTGAGCGGCCACTTGGATGGCATAGTTCAGCGCCGGCGCGTTGCCGATGATGCCAAACCGTTGTTTGATTGATTGTATTTCGCTAGGAGTCAAAGTCAGTAGGTGGGTTTCGTAAGAAAGACGAAAAGCAGCTGCGTTTACTTTAGTTACTGGGTAGCCGCCTGCTTACATAAGAGTAGATGACACTCTTAAATTGCGTTGCCGAATAGCGTACTGGCTGTGCAGTCATGCACCAGCACGTTCACATAATCGCCTTTCTGGAAGGTTTGTTTTGGAAAGAGAACCACTTTGTTCTGGTCATTGCGGCCACTCAGAAACTCATCAGAGCGCTTGGAAAAGCCTTCGACTAAGACCTTGTGTACCTGTCCGATGGCGCGCTGGTTGCGGATGAGATTGTGCTTTTGCTGCACGGCAATCACTTCGGCTAAGCGGCGCTTCTTTACTTCCAGGGGTACATCATCTTCCAACTTACGAGCGGCCAGGGTGCCGGGGCGCTCCGAGTAGAAGAACATATAAGCCATATCGTACTGCACCTGCTCCATGAGGCTCAACGTATCCTGGTGCTCCTCCTCGGTTTCGGAGCAGAAGCCCGAAATCATGTCGGTGCTGATGGCGCAGTCGTCGCCCAAGATGCGGCGGATGGCCTGCACCCGATCCTCGTACCAGGCGCGGTCGTATGTACGGTTCATCAGCTTGAGCACCCGCGAGTTACCGCTTTGGGCGGGCAAGTGAATGTAGTTGCAAATGTTGTCGTAGCGAGCCATAGTGTGCAGCACCTCGTCGGTAATATCCTTGGGGTGAGACGTGGAAAAGCGCACGCGCAACTCGGGGCTGAGCAACGCCACGCGCTCCAATAGTTGGGCAAAATTTACCTGCTCCAAGCCATCTTCCGAAGCCCATTTATAGCTGTCCACATTTTGGCCTAGCATGGTAACTTCCTTGTAGCCAGCAGCTATCAAGTCGCGGCACTCCTGGACAATGCTGTGCGCATCGCGGCTACGCTCGCGGCCACGGGTGAAGGGCACCACGCAGAAGGAGCACATGTTGTCGCAGCCGCGCATGATGCTTACGAAGGCTGATACGCCATTGGAATTAAGGCGAACCGGTGTGATATCAGCGTAAGTTTCCTCCCTAGAGAGCAACACGTTCACCGCTTTTTGCCCCCCATCCACTTCCTGAATCAGGCGAGGAAGGTCGCGGTAAGCGTCGGGTCCAACTACGAGATCAACAATCTTTTCTTCTTCTAAAAACTTGGTTTTCAAGCGCTCAGCCATGCAGCCGAGTACACCGACCAACAGGCCGGGATTGCGCTTTTTATGCCCGTTAATCTGGGAAAGCCGCATGCGTACTGTTTGCTCAGCTTTTTCACGAATGGAACAGGTATTAAGCAGTACCAAATCGGCGCCTTCCAACTGTTCAGTAGTATCAAAGCCTTCCTGAAACAGGATAGAGGACACTATTTCGGAGTCAGAAAAATTCATCTGACAACCATAGCTTTCAATATAAAGCTTGCGCTGCCGGCCGGTGCTGGTAGCGGCGCTAACCCGCACCTCGCCGCTTGGGGTATGTGCGTGATCAGCAGGGGCGGTGGGGGCCGGAGTATCTAGAAAATCGAGAGTAAGAATGGGCTGCGACATAGCGGTCAAACACGAATAAGGAGGGCAAAGGTAGGCTTTTTAGGGTAAAAATGACAGAATGGCAGAGGTAAGGATAGGTAAGATTTGGGCACTTTCAGATAAGATTGTTTGCGTAAAAACGAGCTGTTGTGCCTTCTTGTGCGTCTGGCCGTCAAACAACCGTAGCGCCCAAAACCTCCAACATTGCCTTGGCCTTTAGCAAGCACTCATCATATTCTTGCTCCGGTACTGAGTCGTAGGTGATGGCAGAGCCAACCTGAAAGGAGAGGTAACCAGTAGCGGCGTTGAATTGCAGACTGCGGATGACCACGTTAAAATCGAAGTCGCCGGAGGGCCAGATGACGCCGAGGCTTCCGCTGTATAGGCCCCGGCCGCTATGCTCATACTGCTCAATGAGTTGCATCGCCCTAATCTTGGGTGCGCCCGTCATGGAGCCCATCGGAAAGGTCGCGCGCAGCGTATCCACCAGGTCACAATCGGGGCGGCGCTGTGCCTGTACAGTTGAGACCATCTGCCAGACGTGGCGAAAGCTGTAGAGGCCAAACAGCTCGGGCACCTGCACTGAGCCAGTCACGGCCACGCGGGCAAGGTCGTTGCGTACTAAGTCCACAATCATCAGATTTTCAGCCTGTTCCTTTTCGTTGTGGCGTAGCTGATGGCGCAGTTCCTCGTCCTGCTCCGGGGTGAGGCCACGACGAATGGTGCCTTTAATCGGCTGAGAAATAAGAACATCGTGTTGCTGGCGCAGAAATCGCTCGGGCGACGCGCAGAGTAAGTACTGATCCTGCCATTTATAGAATCCGGCGAAGGGGGTAGGCGATGCGGAATTAAGCTGCAAGAAGGTTTGAACGGGCTCAATCGTGACGTGTTCAGCATAAAACTCCTGACACAGATTTAGCTCGTAAACCTCACCATTCAGAATATCTTCCCGGATAGATTCAACAGCGGCGAGGTAAGCGGCTTTGGGCATTCGGGCGCGCATCTGGGGCACCGAAGCTGCCGCATTTGATGGTACGGAAGCCGCTAAAATCTCATCTAAAATTCCCCCCGGACCGTGTATTTCTATTGAATCTGTATGCCAGATCAACCGGATTTCTGGCTCAAAAAAATGAATATCCGGAAAAGATAACCCGCTGGAATGTTCGCTGTTGAGGGCTTCTATTTGATTCTTAAGTTCATAGCTAAGAATGCCGCAGCGAGGCGCTTGGGTAGGCTGTTGCAGCCAGAGTCGCAGCTCACTTAAAGCAGCGGGTGCTTGCACAGGTGTGTTGCTCACTGCCAGCAGCCGAGAAAAAGCCCCCGCGGATACGGCAGATCGTTGGGCTCGTAGTAGGCACAATACTGAAAACGGGCAGCCCAATGCAAGGCATTCGCCCGAAACTCGGCGGGCGCGATAGGTAAGCTGGACAGCGGAACGACTAACACGGGGCGAAGGTAATGGTCGGGAAAGCTTCTGTTATTAGTCAAGCTCGGCCAGCGCCACTTTTGCCTTCATATCTGTGCTGTTTTTGTACTCGTGCTTGGGATACTGAAGCGCCTGCCGAAAGTATTTCCGGGCAAGTTCCATTTGGCCCGCTGATTGGTGCAGATAGCCTAGCTGCAAGGCGGCCTGGGGGGCAAAGTAATAAGGTGCCTGTCCTTTAGAAAGCGCGATGGTGCGAGCGTAGAAGTAGCGAGCCGAATCGAGCCTGTCGAGGCCATGATAGGCGCGGGCGCGGCGGTAAGGCGCTTCTAATTGGTCTCGCAGGGTCGTTTTGCTGGTCGTGGAGAATGTTTTCAGCGTTGAGAGAGCCTCTTGGTAGTAGCCGCCGTCGAGTTGGAGGCGGGCGCGGGTCAGAATGGGATGCAGGGGGCTTTTTTCCTCAACAAAGCGCTGAGCATACGTGTCTTCCTCTACGATGGTGCGGCCTCCGGCGGCAATCTGCTGGCGGTAATAGTCAGCAGCCGAGAGTTTGCCCCCAGCCAGGCCGCCAGATAAAGCTTGAAAGCAGCGGCCTTGCGGTAGTGCTGCCCCGGTAGAGTTGTAGAAACCTCAGATTTTCGCGCTCCGAAGCCGCAAACTGACCTTGGTACAGCAGCAAGTCAGCGGCCATATGATGGAGATAGGCTACGGGCAAATAGCTGGAGCCAGTAGGGCGGGTCCGGAAAGCCGCCAGCGCATGGTCGGTGCGATGCAGCTTCTTGTTCTGGCTGATAACCAGGAAATTAACCAACAGATTGTCTGGCTGTTGGGCGGCCAAACGAGTAACCAGCTGCGTCGTTTCGTTGCTGCGCCGATAGTATGTTTCTTCAACCAACGCCAGAATAAGCTGACTTTCCAATTGAAAATCGTGAGGACGCTGGGCGGCAGCGCGTAAGTGCTGCAAGCCAGATTCTACGCTGCCACTTAAGCCCAGCAGTCGCAGAAACCAACGATACCCTTCTGGCAGTGAACCGATAGCAAATTCCAGCATCCCCAGCGACTTGCGGGCGGGTAGAAAGCCGGGGTAGCGTTTCGAAACTCCCTGCATCTGCTGATACGCCTGCCGCAGATTCCAGGCTCCTTGGACTTCATGTTCGAAAACCACCTGTAGCACTGCCTGATGAAGCCGAAGCTGGGCGCTTGAATAGTCGCGCAGTGGGCTCTGGGGGGCTTTTTCTAACGTTTCCAGACGCTTATTCTGCGCTTCCAACACAGTCGAATAGAGCTTCGCATCCTGGCTGATCAAAATTTCCACCATCTCCAGGCAATCCGCTACCAGCACAGTGCCGACGTTGGTTGGATCTTCGGTGCGCAGCAGGGCGCGGGCAGCGGGCACGCGCAGTTTTATTACTTCAGCGTAAGCACGGGCTTGCGAAGGGGTAAGGGCAGAAGATACAGGCAGCGTGGCGGATTGTAAAGGCTCGCTAAAGCAGGCGCAAAGGGTAGCAACGAACATCAGCAAGACCAAGACTAGCCGCTGTGCTCCTCTGCGTAACCAAATATGCTTTTCGGCCGAAAATCTCATCTGCATTTAAACAAGAAAAGGAACGACGCCGGGCCGTTCCTTTTCCACAATCAGTGCTTTACTTAAAGTTATGCAGCTTTCAAGTCTACATCAGCCAAAACCCGTCCGCAGTGCTCGCACACGATGATCTTCTTGTGTGAGATGATATCGGCCTGGCGCTGTGGAGGTACTGTATTAAAGCAGCCACCGCAGGCATCGCGCTTCACCGTCACCACGGCCAGGCCGTTGCGTACGTTGCCGCGGATACGCGTGTAAGCCATGAGCAAACGCTCCTCGATTGGCTTCACTGCGCCGTCGCGCTCCGTCATGAGCTTTTTCTCGTCGGCTTCGCTTTCACCCACAATGGTTTGCAGCTCGCCCTGCTTGTTTGTGAGGTCTTTACGACGCTCATCGAGGCGCTGCTTGGTGCCGGCGATGTCGTTGTTCTTTTGCTCAATCTGGTACTGAGCTTCTTTTATTTTCTTCTCCGAAATCTGGATTTCCAGGCGCTGCAACTCGATTTCCTTGGCAATTGCCTCGTACTCACGGTTGTTGCGCACGTTTTGCTGCTGCTCCTCATACTTGCGAATAAGACCTTCAGCGTCTTTAGCGGCCTGCTTGCGCTGCTTGATCTGGTCATTAAGTCCCGAGATTTCCTCGTCGAACTTACCTACCCGCACTTCATAGCCGATAATCTCATCTTCTAAGTCACGGACTTCCTCGGGTAAGTCGCCGCGCACGCGCCGAATTTCATCGAGCTGCGAATCAATGCGCTGTAGGTTCAAAAGGGCCTCCAGCTTGTTGGCAACGGGGGTTTCCGCGGTAGGGTTAGAAGTCATAACGGACGGGGTTGGTGAGGGTCTCTGCGATTAAGACCGCAAAAGTACTCGAAAACGTTGAGGTTAGCAATTCCTGAAACAGCTCACTGGTGAATTGTTCGCTCTCAAAATGACCCACGTCGCAGAGCAGTAAATCGCCTTCCGGGCCAAAAAACTCGTGGTACTTTAAGTCGCCGGTCACGTAGGCGTCGGCGCCGGCCGCACGGGCTTTGTTTAAAAGGAAACTGCCCGCGCCCCCGCACAAAGCCACACGGCGGATGGGTTGGTCATACTCGGTGTGCTTCACGACGGGCACGCCCAGAATAGCGCGTAGCTGCTGCCGAAAAGCTGCCGGCGTTAGCTCCTGCGGCAATTCGCCAATCATGCCAGCGCCTACCTCCTGGTTTTCGTTTTCGAGCTTCACGATTTCATAGGCAACTTCCTCGTACGGGTGAGCCTGCTGCAGCGCCCGTAGCACTGGCTTCTGCCGGTGCAGGGGCAAAAGTACTTCCACACGCTGCTCGGCAGTGGTTTCGGGCTGGCCCGGTTTCCCCTGAAAAGGCTGAGTAGCAGAACCGGGCGTGAACGTGCCCACGCCATCGGAGCGAAAGCTACAGTCAGAATACTCACCAATTTGACCAGCTCCGGCCTGGTAAAGAGTCTGCAAAACCGCGTCGGTGTGCGTTGGCGGAACGTAGGTAATCAGCTTGGCCAGATTGCCGCTTGTGGGGGCCAAAATGCGTAGGTTCTGCAAGCCAAGCTTCTCACCAAGCTTGCGATTTACGCCGTGGCGCACGTTATCGAGATTGGTGTGAGCGGCGTAAATGGCGATGTCATTTTTCAGCGCCTTTAATAAAGTGCGCTCCACTTCGGTAGCGCCGGTCAGACTTTTTAGGGGGCGAAAAATGACGGGATGGTGAGCCACGACTACGTTGCAGCCTCGGCTCAGAGCCTCGTCGAGGACGGCGGGAGTGCAGTCGAGCGCAATCAGGACGCCGGTTATTTCCGCTTGAGAATCACCACATTGCAGACCGGCATTGTCATACGATTCCTGGTAGGCGAGGGGCGCCGCCGTTTCGAGGGCGCGGGCAAGGTCAGCGACGGTAGGCATTTTTTAAGGAAAAGGTAAAGAAGGGCGAAGAACGGACAAACAAAAAAAGAATGTCATGCTAAGCTTTATTTACTAGTTGGTTACATCCGTAAGCACATCCACGTAGCGCGCTATATGCGCGGACAAATCGCGCCGCTTGTATTGCATCAGATAGCGTGGATGGTCCAGAATATGAATCTGGTCAAACAGCTGAAGCTCCTTGTTCCACCGCGTGAAATATTCTCCGTTGCGGCGTCCCAGACAGATGGCAGCGTCGCGGCGCAGACCTACTTCGTGTACCTGTAGCTGCAAAGAAAGGCGGATGGCCGGATTCAGCGCGGCGGTCAGGGCAGGCGAGTCGTAATAGTTGTAGTTGCGGCCCTCGCGCAAAAGTACCAAGGGGTAGAGCGAGCCCAGATAAAAGCTGTCGAAGAAAACCGTCGGGCCGCCTAAAGCCCTGATTACTTCATGTATAAACTGACTTGATGGCTCGCGCTGCTGGGGCAGCTCATTCGGGATTCCGCAGGCGGTCAGGGCTACAGGATCGGTGAAAGCTACGCCGGTGCGGCCATTGCCCAGCCGGCCCGGATTAATGCCTAGCAGCGCCACCCGAGAACGATTGTCGGCGTAGTAGCGGCTGGCAAACTGCGTGAGCAGCGTCTGGGGAGCCTCCTCCTGGTAAGGGCTGAAAGCCAGCACGTTGTCGGGCAGTGAGGTAGGCAGGGGAAAGCTGGTCAGAAAGTGCAGAAGGCGGGCGCCGAAGGTGGACATAGTAGCAGGACAGTTAGCTGTGCATACGTATGACTTGCCTGAAACAGTAAAAGTGGCGTACTCTGCATTTCCGCGTACTTTTGCCCCCCAAGCTTTATTATTCTCCATGCCACCTTTCTTGGTCTTGCTGCTGCTCCCGTTTGCCTGGCTTTATGCCGGGGTGATGGCAGTGCGCAACTGGTTGTATGATAGAGGCTTGAAATCGTCTTTTGCTTTTGACACCCCGGTAATAAGTGTCGGTAACCTACGCGTGGGGGGCACGGGCAAAACGCCTCATGTAGCTTGGCTGGTGGCTGAGCTACAAGCCTGGGGGGCAAAACCTGCCATTTTGAGTCGGGGCTACGGGCGTAGTACCAAGGGCTTCCGCCTAGCCGATGCTGCTGCCACCGCCGCCGCCATCGGCGACGAGCCGTTGCAGCATTATCAGGACTTTGGGGGGCAAATTCCGGTGGCCGTGGCCGAGGATAGGCGGGCGGGCTTAACCCAACTGCTGGCAACTCGCCCTGACCTGACGACTGTGGTACTGGATGATGCCTACCAGCACCGCCGCGTCCGCCCCACGCTCAGCATTCTGCTTACCGAGCAGCAGCGCCCGTTCTATACCGACTATGTGCTGCCCGCCGGGCGTCTGCGCGAAAGCCGCGCCGGAGCCCACCGCGCCGATGCCGTGATAGTTACGAAGTGCAGCGAGAAGCTGACTCCAGCCGAGCGCGAAGAAATAACCCGCAATGTTCGGCGCTATGCTCGGCCTCATGTGCCGGTTCTTTTTTCAACCTATACCTACGGCGAGCCCATAGCGGTAGGCAGCCAAAAAAAGCCCCCCGGCATTGATATCGTGCTGCTTACCGGCATTGCGCAGCCCGAGCCGCTGCGGGCATATCTGGCGGCGGCCGGCTACCGTATCAGGCACCACGCCAGCTTCCATGACCACCACGCTTTCACGGCGGCTGAGGTGGCTGCGGTAGCGGCACAATTACAACCGGGCCACTGCGTTTTTACCACCCAGAAGGATGCCGTGCGCCTGCTGGAGCCTGCCTTGCGGGCGGCGGTGGTGCAGCTGCCTGTTTTTTATATCCCAATTACCGTTCAGTTTCTGGCCGATGACGCCACCCGGCTGCGGCAGTTGCTTTCTCCCTACTTTCAGCCCCAAGCTGTTGTCTGACATTTCGCTGTTCTCGTTGTTCTCTACATCTGTGCCCAACTGTTTGGTATCTGTCCATGCGCTGCCAGGTAGCCGGCTTTCTCGCTGGCTTACAGGGCTGCTGCTGCTGCTGGGGGCTTTTTTGACCCACGTACCACGCAGGCTCAGGTCGTCGACGATACTACCAAAACCCTGTACGGTCCCAAAACCACCCTCGTCATTCGGGAGGCCGATGTGCTACGCGAAAAGCACGAGGGCCGCATGGTAGATACCACCCTGGTGGGGATGCAGCAGGCCCGCAACTGGTACCACGACAGCACATTTCAGCAGGACCTGGGCAACGGCGGCACGGCCTCACGCCGTCTGCTTTGGGAGCCGAATACCCAGCTGGGCGCGCGTCTGGGCCGCAATGTATTTGATAAGTACATGCGCAACTCGGCCACCATTCCGTACTACGATACTCGCTCGCCCTACACGTTTTTTCGCTTTGTGCAGGGCGGCACCGGCGAGCAGGTATTTGAGCTGTCGTACAGCCGCAGCATTAAGCGCAACGCCAATGTGGGCTTCGCCTACGAGCGGTTTGCCTCAAATAAAATCTTTACGGATGTAGGTTCTGAGGGCCTGACCAAGCACTCGGGCGTGCTCTTTTTCGTGCGCTATCAAACCACCGATGACCGGTATCACTTGCTGTTCAACGTGAATACGGCCCGCCATGAAGCCATTGAGCAGGGCGGTATCGTACCCCAGCCCGAAGATATCGGCGACGACAACCGCATCCTGACCCAAAACCTTTTGGAGTATGATGATGAGCGGGTATGGCTAACGCAAGCCAGAAACCGCGACGACCGCGACCGTATCCATCTGGCCCAAACCTATCGGCTGCTGGGTAAAGGTCTCACGGCTTTCCACGTGATGGACATAAGCCGCCAGACCAATCGCTACAACGACGACGCCATTCCGCGCGGCCCCACCGACCCACTTTACTACCCGCGCACCCGCCTTAGCCCTAATGTTACGAATGATCGGGCGACGTTCGAGCAGGCCGAGAATAGCGTAGGGGTGCTGGGAGCCACGAAGCTGGTAGAATATCGGCTGTACGGCCGCCACCGCTTGGCGCGCCTGTCGGCCAGCAGCCAGATTGAGGAAAGTGTTCAGGAAGATAATGTGCCTATACGCACCTTCAATCAGATATTTCTGGGGGGCAATGCGGCATTTAAGTACCGCATATTTGGGGTGGAAGCCGCTGGAGAAATAAAAGTGCCTGACATTTCGGCGCCCGGCGAGGCGAGCCGCGTACCCGAGTATTGGGGAAAAGCAGCCGCGCGTACCGGCCCAATTACGGCCGAGTTCTACAGCGCTTCTTATGCCCCAACGCTCACGGAGCGCGAATTCAGCGGCAACCATTACGTGTGGAACAACTACAGTCGTTTCGAAAATACCTTCGTCAATCAACTTACCGGTCGCCTCGATCAGACCCTGGGAAAGCAGCGGCTGCAAGCATCGGTAGCAGTGGCCAATATTTCGAGCCTCGTTTACTATAACCAGCAAGCGGAGCCCGCCCAGCTCTCCGAGCAGCGGCAGTTGGTTATCGTTGGGGTGCGGCATCGCTTTCAGGTCGGCAACTTCTTTGCCGACAACCAGGGCACCTACACGCTGGGCGGCGACCAGGAAGGACTACGCATTCCCAGCCTGGTGGCGAACGCGAAGGTGTATTATCAAGGCTACATCTTCAAAAAGGCGCTGTTCGGCCAAATTGGAACAGAGTATTATTACCAGTCGCGCTTCCGGGCCTACGATTATAGCCCCAGTACGCAGCAGTTTTTCGTGCAGGATCAGTTCAGAATCCGGCGCTATTCCCTGCTCGATGCCTTCGTGAACATCGATATTCGGACGGTATCGGTATTCCTGAAAATGGCTTATCTCAACCAGGGCCTGCACCGCAATGGTTATTTCACCACGCCCTATTATACCGGGTTGCCCCGCCGCTTTGAAGTGGGCCTGAAGTGGCAGTTTTTTGATTAGAAGTAATGGTTAAATGGTTGGGGGTTAAATGGTTGTTCGTTCTGGCAGCCTTACTAATCGAACAGCCATTCAACCCCCAACCATTTAACCATGTATCCCGTGGAACAAGAGCCGAAAGAAAAAACCATCCTCAAGCTCAAGCTCAATACCGACCCGCGTTGGGTGGATATTGCCAGCAAGAACATTGAGGATATTCTCGTCGACCATGCTTATTGTGAGCAGAAGGCGGCCAGTACGGGCATCAGCCTGATTGTGAAGTATCCCGAAAAAACGCGGCTGGTCGATGAGCTGACTGAGCTGGTAGCCGAGGAGTGGTCTCACTTCGAGCGGGTGCTGCACGAACTGCGCAAGCGCGGCCACGAGCTAGGCCGTCCGCGCCGCGACGAGTACGTGGTGCAGCTCATGGCTCATGTGCGCAAAGGCGGCGCCCGTGAGCGGCAGCTGATGGATCAGCTGCTGGTAAGCGCGCTGATAGAAGCCCGTAGCTGTGAGCGGTTTAAGCTGTTGTGGAAACACATTCCGGACCCCGAGCTATCGAAGTTTTACTACGAGCTAATGGTATCGGAAGCCGGGCACTTCGTCAGCTACGTGGAGCTTGCCAAGGAATATTGCGACAAGCAGGAGGTAGATGCACGCTTGCAAGAGCTACTGCAAATTGAAGGCGAAATCGTAACCAACCTCCCCGTGCGCGACGACCGCATGCACTAGCATGCGGCTACGGTAACTACGGCTGAAAGCTTCATGAGCTGGTAAAAAGTAAACACCCACCAAAAAAGCCCCCAGACAACTTCTGGGGGCTTTTTTGGTGTGGCGATAGGAAGTTGTTTGAAGTAGGGCTTAAAGTGACAGAACGCGGTAGAGACGTAACATTTTGCGTCTCGCCGTTGTACAATTGGCGCTAACGACGAACCCAAACGGCGCAGACGATAAGACGCAAAATCTTGCGTCTTATCGTCTGCGCCGTTCCTGTTAACTTAAAATACCTTTTAAGAAATCTGTTTTTCAATAGGCTGAGGCTGACCTTCTTGTTCCTCTGAGTGAGAAGCCAGCAGGCCCGGTGGCACACTTAATTCACCGGTTTGCGCGTCGATGAGGCCATTGCGTTCCTCCTCAATGTTGGTAGCTTGGGTATACACGTCGCCGGCGATGGGGCGGGCGCGCAATTCGCGTTTGAAATCGCGAATGCGCTCCGTGCGCTCATTTGCGTCTTTGGGGCCACCGTAGTCGGGAAAGCCGAAACCACCCCACTCACTAACGATGAGTGGTACCTGGCGGCGGAAGAAAAACGGGTCGCCCACGACGAGCGGAAAGGCGGCTGTGCCTTCCATTTCGCCCGCAACAAGGCGGTCGAGCAGCTCGCGCCAGCGGTCCAGGTCGGGCGTGTAGAGGTGGGCCGTGAGCAGGTCGGACTTCAGGCGGCCGGTGTGCGAAATGTGGTGCCAGCCATCGTTATCAACCACCAGAAACTGCGGGTGCGCAATTTGCATATAGTGGTACATATCAACGATATAAGACCGCGTTTCGGGGTTGGTAGCAATATCCTGTGCGCCCCAGTCCTCATTATACAAGCTCCAGATGACGACTGAAGGGTGCGTTTCAATCAACGCCACCATCCGCAGCAGCTCGGCCTGATGATTTTGGCGGCTGCGCGGGGTAGAGCTGTGCGGGCTAGGTACTTCCACCCAAAGCAGCAAGCCCAGCTCATCGGCTAGGTTATAGATACGCGGATCGACACCGGCGATGTGCACGCGCACCAGGTTGCAGCCCAGCTCCTTCATCGCATACATATGACGTCGCATTTCCTCGTAAGTGGCCGTGCCCGGCTGGTACAGAATCCCATCGAGGTAGATGGGCTGGTTATTCAGGTACACATAGCGACCTCGGGCTTCTATTTTGCGCAGCCCGAAATACGTCTCAATTTGAGCCGTGTACTGCTCAGAGTCAATAAGCTGGGCCACGATACGATACAGGTGAGGCGAGCTGGTTGACCATAGCTTCGCGCCAGGCAGCTCCAGCACCACTCGCTGCGATTTCTGGCCGGCCTCTAAGCGCAACGGAAAATCGGAGGTAGCTAGCGGAGTGCTGTCGTCGGCCATATCGCGCTCAAATACCTTGAGGCGCAGGGTATAGCAGCCGGGGTCATGGACACGGGTGGTGAAATTGAAGCGGACCAGTTGGTCTTCCACTATGCTCACTACACCCACGCGGGAGCGAAGACGGTTGCGCTCAACTACTTCCAGCCATACGCTGCGCACCGCGCCGGTGTAGGTTTGGTACCAGATACCGCCGCGCTTATACACGTGCGACTCCTGCTTGCCGCGTGGGGTCTCGGCATCCATCGTGTCGGCAATGCGCACGGTAAGGCGATTCACTAGGTGCAGATTTTCCTGGCGCAGCTCGTAAGAAAATGACGTGTACTCGCCGTAGTGCACATCTTCGCCCTCAATGGTGCGAAGCAAACGGCCATTCAGCCACACCCGTGTTTCGTAGCCGCAGGCCCCAAACGTCAGCTGGAGCATGGTGCGCGACTGTTCCAAAGACTCGTCCAGCTCCGGCAGGGTGAATTCACGCTCATACCAGGCTACGATCTTATCGTTCCAGCCAGTGGAGTGGGGGTGTTCTTTGGATTCTATCATGTGCTCCTCGATGGAGCCCGGCCATTGGGCCGTGTGCTTGTAGTCGTAGCCCAGGTGCCAGCCTTCATGCAGGCCCGCGTCGGCCTCGTCGATGGCAAAGCGCCATTCGCCGTCGAGGAGAGAATAGGAGTTAAATCGTAATACCGCCCGGGGCAGGGGGTTGGCGAGGTCTTCGGGCAGGCGGTCTTCTTCTTTGCTAGCCGAAAAGCCGTAATTGGAATGATCAAGATCCATACGGACGGGGTTAAGGGTAGTCGGGGCGAACGTAAATCAGGGGCAAGTGTAGGCAGGGTTCCGAAATTTGCCCCCCAAGTCCTCCATACGGCCTAATTCGTTTCGTGTATGAATATACGGCAAAGAACCTGTGCTTTCGCGCCGGCTTGCCTTCCGGCGGGTACAGTGGAGCCTGGCTCAACCTTACAAAACACCTGAAAGATGAATGTGAAAATATAGAGGCACACTGTTTGTAGAAATAAATTAAATTTCACTGAAGTCAGTTCAGCAGATACGTCAAGACAGACAGTAGTTTGTGCGTTACTGAGTTGAATATTTTTGTGATACCTGGATAATGCGCATATTTATAGCCATGAAAAGCATTTGTACTCTCGTTTTGTTGTTTTGCTCATCCGTGGCCTTTGGTCAGACAGCAGCACCAGCCACACCTCCTACGCCGACGCCCTCGGTTAACTTTTGTGGACAGAATCTAGAAGTTGCAGAGGGCTGCACGAGCACAAGCCCGTACCAGATAAAGTGCGATAAATACGACATGACTTGGATTTACATGGATTACGCAGTCATGAAAACGGCGCCAGAGGAATTTGCCAGGCAAATGAAGAGAGAGCACAAGCGCACCGACATGGCGCCCTTTGAGTGCTACATAGCCGGCAAGCCGGCTAAAGGCTTTAAACTAAGCTATATGACGGATGCAGGCGGCATGGCCTACCAGCTCATCGTATCGGGGGTGGCCAATGGGCAGCCCGTACTGGTGCAGCTGACGCTGGATATCGACCCTTATAAGAACGAAGACATCCCGGCGCTGCCCCGTCAAATTGTGCAGCTTACCCCAACAGCCCAGCTTACTACCGCAAAGTAGTAGCAGCGTAATGCATCAAAAAAGCCCCTCAGAAGTTTTCTGGGGGGCTTTTTTGATGCTTGAGTTTTCGCCCAGCGTGTTAGGTCAACGTTTCTCAGGTCTTCTGCTTTTTCTTCTTAGCGGCCGGAAACAGGATGTTGTTCAAAATAAGTCGGTAACCGGGTGAGTTAGGGTGCAGGGCCAGGTCGGTGGGCTCCTCTTCCACCAGGTGCTGGTAGTCTTCGGGGTCGTGGCCGCCGTAGAAAGTCCAGGTGCCTTTGCCCAGCGTGCCATGCATGTAGCGCACCTCGTTGGACTGCTTGTTTTCGCCCATCACAATGACGTCGGACTTCACCAGGCTTTTACGAAAAGCGGTGGTTTGGCCCATAAAACCCTTCACCGTTTTCTCGTGGTTCTGGGTGAGCATGGTGGGCACCGGGTCATATTTGGCCGAGAAGGTGAAGAGCTGAAAATAGTCGTTGTCTTCGTACACGCCGCGCTCGTAGGGCTGCATGTCGATGCTGGAGTATTCGTACTGATATGGGTCGCGCACGAGCTGGAAGTCCTTGAAAGCCAGCGTGCGGTTGAAGTTGAGCTTAGTCTGGGCCGTAGGATCGGCGGGGTCACCATCGTACATGCTTTCTACCATATCGAGGCCCAGGCCAGCCAAAGCAATATCATAGGAGTCAGTGGCCGAGCACATGGCAAACAAAAAGCCCCCGCCGGCAATAAACTCCTGCATTTTCACCGTTACGGCCCCCTTCATCTGGCTTACTTTGGCGAAGCCGTTGCGCTTGGCGGCCGCTTCCGAATCGCGCTGCTGCTGCTGATACCAGGGGCGGTTGCGGTAAGAAGCATAAAACTTGCCGTACTGACCCGTGAAATCTTCGTGGTGCAGGTGCAGCCAGTCGTACTTGGGCAGGTCGCCGCGCAGCACTTCGTCGTCGTAAATCTGGGTGTAGGGAATTTCGGCGTAAGCCAATACCATAGTCACGGCGTCGTCCCAGGGCTGCTTATCCTTGGGCGTGTACACCGCGATTTTGGGCACTTTCTCCAGCTTCATAATGTCCATATTGGCATTAGGATCAGCTATTTCTTGCAAAATGCTGCCGTACTGAGCTGAAGAAATCACCTGAAAGCTCACTCCGCGCACAGTCAGCTCATTTTCAATGCCCGGCGCTACGGCACAGGAAAAAGCCCCCCCGCGATAGTTGAGCAGCCAATCGACCTCCACCTGCTTGCTGAGTAGCCAGTAAGTGGCGCCGTAGGCTTTCAGGTGCTCTTTCTGCGCCGCATCCATCGGAATCAGAATCTGGTTGGCCCAGGCGGCCAGCGGAGCCCCCAGCCACAGGGCCGCCAGCAACAGAAGAAGCGAAAAGCGTTTTAGGATCATCAGATGCTTGAAGTCAAAGAGTGAGCAGACACAATACAGGCTATAACCGGGATAGGCAGATAACGATTAATCAGGCAAAGACGGATACAGAACGAAAAAAGGCAGCGCTTAGCCATGATTTAAAGGTAGCAAAACCCGGCTGGAATCTGCCCAAAACCGGCTAACTTGCATCACCAGGCATCGGCCCAAATCAAGGCTGCCAGCTAATACAGGCCGATTTGAAAGGTTTTTTCTCGGTCTTCTTCTTTTCGTCTTGTCGCCCTCAGGCCGCTATTATGCACTTGCTAGAAAACATCCGCGAGGCTTTCCGTTCCATCCAGAGTAACCTGCTGCGCACCGTGCTCACGGCCCTTATCGTGAGCATCGGCATTATGTCGCTGGTGGGCATTCTCACCGCCATCGACGCCATCAAGTCGTCGCTGACCAACACGTTTGCCAGTCTGGGGGCCAATTCTTTTGAGATGACGGCCAAGGGCTACAACAACCGCTTTCGGCGCGGCGGCGTGCAGGGGCGTACCTATCCGGCCATTAACTACTTACAGGCCCGCCAGTACAAAGAGCGCCTCGGCGACGATGCACAGGTGGGCATTTCCGCCTTCATCACCGGCGCTACCGAAGTAAAAGCGGGTGGCCTCAAAACCAACCCCAATATGCAGGTGGTAGCCGGCGACGAGAACTACCTGCGCATTCAGAGCTACAACCTGGAGGCCGGGCGCTCGTTTTCGCCCTCTGAGCTGGAGGTGGGCGCCAATGTGGCCATTGTGGGTACCGAAATCAAGGACAAGCTATTCCCCAATCAATCCGCCATCGATCAGTACGTGTTTTTTCTGGGCCAGCGCTTCCAGATAATCGGGCAGCTCGAAGCCAGCGGCAGTGGCATGGGCGGGGGCGGCGGCGCCGACCGGCTCGTGCTCATCCCCCTGATTACCGGCAACCAGCTGCCCCGGCAGCGGGCCCTCACTTTCGACATCAAAACCGCCACCACCGACCCCGACAACCTGAATTTTATCATGGGCCAGGCTACCGGCATCATGCGCGCCGTGCGCGGCGACCGGCTCGGGCAGGAAGACTCATTTGAGCTGGAGCGCAGCGACTCCGCTGTGGCTACCCTCGATAGTTTGTCGGGAAACCTGCGGATGGGGGCTTTATTGTGGGCTTTATTACGCTGTTAGGCGCCAGCATCGCCCTCATGAATATCATGATGGTATCGGTGACGGAGCGCACCCGCGAAATCGGGATTCGGAAGGCTCTCGGCGCCACAGCCCTGCAGATTCGCCAGCAGTTCCTCATTGAAGCCATCGTGATTTGCGTGATGGGCGGCGCGCTGGGAATTGTGCTGGGCGTGGCTGGGGGCAATGCTATTTCGCTCTTTATTCCTGGTGGTGGGGAATTTTTGGTGCCCTGGCTGTGGATGATAATTGGCCTGGTGATCTGCGTAAGTGTTGGCCTGGCCTCGGGCTATTACCCCGCCAGCAAAGCCGCCGGCCTCGACCCGATTGAGTCGCTACGCTACGAATAGGAGCGGAGGCCTTGGCTTCGCCAGCCTGACTGAATAATAAACGCCCGCCTCTGGATACCGGAGGCGGGCGTTTGCATAAGACAAAACCGGGCTCTTGTCTGTCGAAATTTGCTTCGAACTTGCTCCTAGTTATCCGCACCAGCTTACCTGTGGCCGCCACGCCACACGAACTGTGCACTTACAAGTGCCACGCGAGTTACGGCCTTGAAGCGCGTTATCATTGCTGTTCCAGCATCGGTATAAAAGCTGAAATGAAGATCGATAGTTGAGCAGCGCTGCACTGACAGCAGGCTTTTATAGAAGTCGCGATAGTCAGAATTTGAAATAAGAAAATTGCCCCTCAGAATTTACCAAAGAAGAAAATGCTCAGCTTCTGCACATCTCTACCGAATCAGAGCGCAGAGACAATAAACAAAAAAACGGTCATGCAGAGGCGGAGCCGAAGCATCTCGCGTGCTGACGCAGGATTAGTAACCTCATGACCGCAAGCGAGATGCTTCGGCTCCGCCTCTGCATGACCGCCTTTTGTTAGTAAAAAATCCTCACAGTCCGCGTAGGCTCGCTAATCATCTTTATAATAAGAAGTGTATTACTCACCTAATTCTGCACTGAATATCCCCCTCAAGTTGAAAGAAGATAATGCAGCAAAGTTTAAGTAAAAAAGGATGCTTTTATTCATTTGGTTATATCTTGCGAATTATAACGCAACAACCTTTTGAATATGGCTGAAAATGCAACTGTTGGTCAGCGCTTTGCGCAATTTATCGCCTACCTGGGTATCTCTAAAAATGCCTTTGCTGCGTCGCTCGACAAGACAGCTACCGTGATTCAGCACTTGGTAGATGAGCGAAATAAGCCGGGGTTTGACCTTTTGTGTAAGGTATTTGAAGTATATCCAAATCTATCAAAAGACTGGTTGTTGCAGGGTGTGGGGCCAATGGTGGCGGAGCAGGCGGAAGAAACGCATGATTCTGCGCGTATGGAACCCGCCTCAGCCAAGCCGGCGCCAGCCAGAGAAAAGCCCCCCGTAGCCGCTGCGGCCGCTGCCCCGCTGGCTGCTTCCATTGCAAAACCCGCCGCCGAAATTTCTTCACCTAAAACCCCAACTGCGCCCGAGGCCGAAGTCGCCGCCCCGATAGCGGCTCCAGTTGCCGCTGCTCCCGCGCTACCACCCACGCCAGAAACGCCCACAGCAGTTGCATCAGCAGCAACACCCCCAAACCCCGTAGACCCCGGCTGGCAAACTGCTCTTTACACGCAGCAAATGGCTCACCAGCTGGCCATGGCCGAGATGCGTAATCATCATCTGCAGGAGCAGCAGCGGCTGATGCAGCAGATGCTGGATTTGATGCGTAAAGCCATCTAAATCGCGGATTCGCCGGATTTCGGAGACGATTTGATTGACCTAAAAAAGCCCCCAGATTAGTTCCGGGGGCTTTTTAGGTCAATAAATGTGGTGAGTGTAGTAGTAATTAATCGTCACCAAAATCCGATGAATCCGCGATTCTGAATCAGGCAAACACGCCTACTTCCTCTGCTTCCATTTGCCCTTGTGGGTTAACTGCCGTGAGCCGTAGGCGCTTCAGTTCGCCTACCATTAGCGGGTCGTATTTGGCAGCTACGCGGATGTAGTTGGGCGTAAAGCCTTCCATTACGCCATTGGTCACGTCGTCTTCGAAGAGGACTTCCGCTTCCAGACCTGCGTGCTGAGCGTAGAAATGACGTTTTTTCTTTTCCGACAGGCTGCGCAGCTGCGTGGTACGCTCGTGGCGCACGCGGTCCTGCACGCGGCCGGGCAGGGTGGGCGCCAGGGTATTTTCGCGCTCCGAATAAGGGAAAACGTGCAGGTAGCTGATATCCAGATCGTTCAGGAACTGGTAGGTTTCCAAAAAATCCTCCTCCGTTTCGCCCGGAAAACCTACGATTACATCTACGCCGATGCAGGCGTGGGGCATTACTTCCTTAATGAGGCGCACCCGGTCGGCGTAGAGAGCGCGGCGGTAACGGCGTCGCATCAATCCCAGAATCTTATCCGAGCCGCTTTGCAGCGGAATGTGAAAGTGCGGCATAAACCGCCGCGACTGCGCCACAAAGCGAATCACGTCGTCGGTAAGCAGGTTGGGCTCGCAGCTGGAGATGCGGAAGCGGTTGATGCCATCCACGTTGTCCAGCGCTTGCACCAAATCGTAAAAGTTTTCCAGCCGCTCCCGATTTGCCCCCTGCAAACCGAAGTCGCCCAGGTTTACGCCGGTGAGCACAATTTCTTTTACGCCAGTAGTCGCCAAACCCTGCACGCGCTCTACCACGCTCTGCACGCTGCCGGAGCGACTGTTGCCGCGAGCCAGCGGAATGGTGCAAAACGAGCAGGAATAGTCGCAGCCGTCCTGCACTTTCAGAAACGTGCGCGTGCGGTCACCGAAGGAGTGGGCGGCGTGAAACTCGGTGGCGGCGCTGATGGGGCTGGCGTACACCTGCGTCTGGGGGCTTTTTCGAAGCCGGCCAGAATATCCACGAGCTGGAACTTCTCGGCCGCGCCCAGCACGGCATGCACGCCTGGAATCTCGGCTATTTCCTGGGGCTTAAGCTGCGCATAGCAGCCCACAATGGTCACGAAAGCCTCCGGATTGTGCTTCAGAGCCTCTTTTACCACTTTCCGGCACTTGCGGTCGGCGTGGTCGGTGACGGAGCAGGTGTTGATGACGTAAATATCGGCCGCGTCCTCGAAGGGGACTTTGCGGAAGCCGCGCTCCTCAAACTGCCGCCCAATGGCGGACGTCTCGGAGAAATTGAGCTTGCAGCCCAGCGTATAAAAAGCAACTTTCTTGGTTTCCATAAGAAGCCGCAAAGGTACGAAGGAACACAGGTTTTAGCACTGATGCACAATGCAATTGCCCAAATGCCCCACCAGAAGCTACCCTGCCCAAATGGTGTAGAGACACAATATTTTGCGTCTCATGGTTGAACGACTGGAACCACGCCACCTAAACAACATCAGCAACGACGAGACGCAATATTTTGCGTTTCTACATTGTTCTGCTATTCTGGAGGTTTAGCGTCGACATTAGGCAGTTTGTGTTGCTTGTTGTAGGCGCTGCATTAGCTCTGGCAAACTCAGTGGAGCCATTTCAGTGGCCGTTAGCAACGGAATCAATTCGTGAGAGCCATTTTCCCAAAATACAGCTGGCAACTCCTGCTTGCTGTGTGCCGGGAACTGCTGCTGAAACTCGTCGCGGTGCAGGAAACGAGCTTCTACGGGCAAGGCCTGCAAAAATTCCTTCCATTCAGCCCGCATGCTGGTGAGGCTGTAGGTGATGCCGCACAGAGAGCAGGCGTAGGTGCGGGGCGAAAAGATTTTGTGCGCCGTATCCAGCAAGGCATTGGCTAAGCCTGCATCGGCATTATAAACGAACAAAAGCTTTTTCATGGCGAGGCCGTTATTTCTGCAGATAATCCTCGAACGATACCTGCTGATACGCCTGGCCTTGCTGCACCTGCGCCTCGGGTACCTTCGCCCCCCGCGAAATCACGCGCCGCGCGACGTGGTCGTAGGTGACGGCGCCGGCCGGCGTGAGCATGCCAAAACCATCGTTGAAGTTATAAAACGCGAAAGATTTGCCCCCGGCCGCAGCAAATCGCGGCCCCAAGCGTACTCCTGGGTCGGCAGATTGAGCTGCGACAATAAGGTGGTAGCAACGTCAGTTTGAGTTCCAAAGCTGGCAACCACGCGGCCCCGCGCTTCCGGCCGCAACGCGCCGCCCGCCAGCACCAGTGGAATATGAAACTTGGCCGGACTTTCATTGGAGGAGTTGCCGGGCAACGGGTGGCCGTGGTCTGCCACCAGCACCACGAGCGTATTGTCCCACCACGGCTGCTGGCTGGCCTGGCGCAAAAAGCGGCCCAGGGCCCAGTCGGTGTAATAAATGGAGTTGCGAAACAGCGCCGTTTCATTGGTGCCGGGAAATTTCTTCGGAATCGGAATATCGAAGGGTTCGTGGCTGCTGAGGGTGAAGGCCGTGAGGAAGAAAGGTTGGGTGGCGGGCCTTTGGTTTAAATCGGTGAGAATGCGGTTGAAAAGGATGTGGTCGTGGGCGCCCCACTTGGAGTTTTGCTCCTGGGGGGCAAAATCCGCGCGCTCGGTGAGTTGGTCGTAGCCGGCGGCCACGAGGTAGCTTTTCATGTTGGCAAAGGCCAGCTCGCCCCCATAATAATAGGCGCTGCGGTAGCCGGCCTGCTGGAAGGAGCGCGCCAGGTGGGGCAGGCGCTCCGTTTTGCGCGGCACCTTAATAATGCTGCCCGTGGGCTGGTTGGGGTAGCCGCTGAGCAGCGCCACGAGGCCTTTCTGGCTTCGGTCGCCGCTGGCGTACACGTTTTTAAACAGCACGCCCGTGCGGGCCAGACTGTCCAACGTTGTCGTTACGCCCCGCTCGCCGCCCGTGCTGGCCACAAACTTTGCGGTGAAGCTCTCCAGAATGATAAACAGCACGTTAGGCCGAGGCGTGCGCAGAATATTGTTGCCCGAATCGGCCCCGGTCGCGGTAGTCGGGGCCGCATAAAGCTGCTTTACGATGCGCTGGGCTATAGAATCGGGCATGAACTGGTACGGATTCGGGCCCGTATTCTTGAGCATCAGCGAGTTGAGCACGTTCCAGGGCACGTTTACGGCCGCGTGGTTGGCAAAAGACTGGCTGGAGAAATACACGTCGCTCTGATTAATCGGAATTTGCTGCACCCCGCCGCGCATGGGCACCACCAGCAGGGCCAACAGCAGCAGACTAACCAGCGCCGCCCGCAGCCGCCCAAAGCCGGCCGGCAATGCTGGCAGACGACCCACCAGTTTTTTATATAACACCCAGCCCAGCACCAGCAAAGCGCCAAAAACGCCCCCCAGTAGCAGCACGGGCGCACTGCCAGCCGAGGCCATCATTTCCGCAGGTGAGTCAATATACTGTAGGGGAGTAGCATCGAGGCGGAAGCCCCAGGCGCGGTACAGCTCCAGATCGGCCACGGTAAAGGCACTGACCACCACGCCCATTACGGCCGTGTAGAAGCGAATCAGTCGGTCGGTGGGGAAGCGCGGACCGGCCAAATTGCCCCCCAGCAGCAGCACAAACGGCAGAATACACAAATACGCCGCTGTGGAAGCATCCAGCCGCAGTCCGTAGCCAAAAATGCCCCCACGGTAGCCCACGACAACTCAGCCGTTTTGGCCGTGTGGTAACCCAGAAAAATAGCCTTCGCGGCCACAAAAAAAACCAGCCAGAACAAAAAATACCATGGCTGGAAGGCAAAGCGGTTTCTCACGCCGCAAAGGTAGCGCCGTAGGGAGAGAATGAAAGCAGAGCATTTTCCCTGACAGTTGCTGCCACCAGAACATCATGCAGAGGCACAGCCGAAGCATCTCGCGTGGTGACGCAGGGTTACTAATCCTGATGAACATGCGAGATGCTTTGGCTGTGCCTCTGCATGACGTTCTTATAATATTTAGGTGTATTTTATCAAAAGCAGCTGTTATTTTCCAAAATGACCCTGAATTTGAAGGTGTATTTGGAAAATAAAGCATCATTACTATACATTTGCCATAGAAATACTAACCCCGCTCAAACTTTACATGGCAATTCTCCGCTTTAAAGCCCTCGAACTCGTAGATCAGCGCCGGCCTATTCCGGTGGTTCAGTCTGGGGAGCGTCGCTCCGATACGTTCGGCCGCAATGTGTTCAATCTGGATGCCATGCGCGCCACTATGCCGGGCGAGTATTTCAAAAAGCTACAATCGGCCGTAAAGCAAGGCACGCCTGTAGAGCGTAGCGTGGCCGACGCCGTGGCCTCGGCCATGAAAACCTGGGCCATGGCCAAGGGCGCTACCCACTACACCCACTGGTTTCAGCCCCTGACCGGCGCCACCGCCGAAAAGCACGATTCATTTTTCGACCTTAACTCCGACGGCCGCCCGATTGAGAACTTCAAGGGCTCAGCATTGGTGCAGCAGGAGCCCGATGCGTCGAGCTTCCCCAGTGGTGGTATCCGCAATACCTTCGAGGCACGCGGCTATACTGCCTGGGACCCAACTTCGCCGGCCTTTATCATTGAAACCGCTGGCGCCAAAACGCTGTGTATTCCCACTATTTTCGTGGCTTATACCGGCGAGGCCCTCGACTATAAAGCGCCGCTGCTCAAGTCGCTAGCTATTCTGGAGCAGGCTGCAGTTGATGTATGCCAGTACTTCGACAAGGACGTAAACCGGGTAAATACGACCCTCGGTATTGAGCAGGAGTATTTTCTGGTAGATAGAGCCCTCTTCGACGCCCGTCCTGACCTGGTAATGACCGGCCGCACCCTCTTCGGGCACGCGCCCGCCAAAGGCCAGCAGTTGGAAGACCATTATTTTGGTTCGATTCCGAGCCGGGTACACGCCTTCATGCTCGACTACGAGGAAGAGGCCAACCGCCTTGGTATTCCGTTGCGGACCCGTCATAATGAGGTGGCACCCAACCAGTTTGAGTGTGCGCCAACCTTCGAGGACGCTAACCTGGCCGTCGACCACAACCAGCTCCTGATGGACATCATGGAGCGGGTGGCCGAGCAGCACAACTTTAAGGTGCTCCTCCACGAGAAGCCTTTCGCGGGCGTAAACGGCTCCGGTAAGCACAACAACTGGGCTATGAGCACCGACACCGGTGTGAACCTGCTGGCGCCCGGTCGTCGTCCGAAAGAAAACCTTCAGTTTCTGGCTTTCTTTATTACGACTATCAAAGCCGTGCACCGCTACGCTGATTTATTGCGTGCCAGCATCGCTTCCGCCTCCAACGACCATCGTCTGGGTGCCAACGAAGCTCCCCCGGCTATTATGTCGGTGTTCGTAGGCTCGCAGCTCAACTCCGTACTGGATGAGTTGGAGCGTACCGCTAAGCTGCCCCTCGACAAAGGCGACAATATTTACCTCAAGCTTGGCATCGACAAGATTCCGGCTATTCTACTCGACAACACCGACCGCAACCGCACTTCGCCGTTTGCCTTCACCGGCAACAAATTTGAGCTGCGTGCCGTGGGTTCTTCAGCCAACTGCTCCTCAGCCATGACAGTGCTCAACACCATCGTAGCTGAGCAGCTGATCAACTTCAAAGAGTCGGTAGATGAGCTGATTGAGCAGGGCAAGAAAAAGGAAGTAGCCATTGTGGAAGTGTTGCGCGAGTACGTGATTTCATCCAAAGCAATTCGCTTCGAAGGCAACGGCTACTCGCAGGAGTGGGAAGATGAAGCTAACCGTCGTGGTCTGGCCAACGTGCGCACCACGCCGCTAGCCCTCGACGCCCTGATTCGCGAAGACGCGGCGGATCTGTTTGGTCGTCACCAGATTTTCTCGCCCGTAGAGCTGCACGCCCGCCACGAGATTCTGCTGGAAGACTACATCAAGAAAATTCAGATTGAGAGCCGTACTATGGGCGACCTGGCCATCAATCACGTCATCCCGACGGCCATCGCTTACCAAACCAAGCTGATCACCAACATTAGCGGTCTGCGCGAGCTGGGCCTCGACGATGAGTTCTCGCAGGTGACGGTGGACACTATTAAAGCTATCTCGCGTCATATTTCAACTATCAAAACCACTGTGGTGGAGATGATTGAGCGCCGCAAACGAGTAAACAAAATTGAAGATACTCGCGCCCGGGCCATTGCCTACTGCGACGAAGTAAAGACATGTTTCGACGCCATCCGCCGCTCCACCGACAAGCTGGAGTTGATGGTGGCCGATGAGGACTGGCCGCTGGTGAAGTACCGCGAACTGATGTTCCGGCACTAAGCCTAGCGAACAGGATCGGACCGGGGTTGGGTGGGAATTTTCTCCGGTTCCGATACTAGTAAAAAAGCCGTTTCCGGGTGGGGACGGCTTTTTTGTTTGGGTGCTTAGCCAAGCTTACCATAAACATCTGTTTTGAAGCGTAGTATGGCTTTTTGTCGCTAAAGTTAAGTTGCATTAAGCACGCGTCTGCCCGGCGGCTGCCGCGCGCGAAAGAGGACGCAGGCTAGCTATTGCTGGCTTTCCCAGACGCGCCTGCCGTCCCGGTTCCAACCTTTTCTGCTTCCAGGCCCTTGAGAATCATTTGCAGCGCCCACTGCAACAGATCATTGGAAGCGTCATTCGAGAGGCCATTGACATCCTTGTTGACAATCATGGGCTCGATGCCCGTCAAGACGGAGACCGTCTGCTTAAGGCGCTCGTAGTTTGCGGGCTCAATCTGGGCAGCGTAGGGCCGCATCACCGCTTCTAGCGCGTCGAGCCGGCGGGCACCCCGCAGCGACGCACCGCTGCCTTGCTTCACCGATTCAGCCAGGACTACGCTCAGGTATTTGCGGAACGCGGGCTCGTGGCGTTGCGCCAACCCATTGTAGTAGGCTTGCACGTAGGCCAGCGAATCGGCTAGGCCCAGGTGCTGGGTATCCAGCACAAAATCGGCGGGTTGTTTGACCTGGAACGAGAGAGCAGCCTCCGCGCAGAGCAGATCCACGTCGGAAAAATAGCGGTAGATAGTGGCTCGGGAGATACCCAAGGCCTGAGCCACGTCTTCGAGGGAAAAGGCGGCTTGGGTTTGCAGCAAGCGCTGGGCCGTTTCCAGAATTTTGGTGCGGGTCGCTCGTTTCTGCTGGATTCGACCAGTGGTGAGCGTTTTATTTTTCATGAGACAAATATCTCATAAAATTTGCAAACGGGTTAATTTTTTGGTTATGTTTGTGAGACAACTATCTCATAAACTATTTCCTCATGAAAAAAGAAATTATTTGCCTGGGCCACACCCTGACCCTGCACGCATCCTCGGGCGACTACGATTTGCTCGAAGGTGTCACCCTGCCGCAGGTACCCGGCCCGCCGCCCCACCACCATGCCCGCTACCACGAGCTGTTCTACGTGCTGGACGGCCAGCTTGAGTTTCTGGTGGATGGCCAGCCCGTGCCGGTGCGGGCCGGCGAATCGATTGATTTGCCCCCCAATACCGTGCACACCTTCAGCAACGTGGGTGCCGAGCCCTGCCGGTGGCTGAACGTGCACAGCCCCAAGGGCTTTCGAGCGTTTTTTGAGGAGTTCGGCATTGAGGCGGCTCGGGAAGGCGCCTTTGCGGCCTCCGTGGACGCGCAGGTAATTCAGCAAGTAGTAGAGCGGGCTGCTAGCTTCGATATGCACCTCGCCCGGTCCTAAGCTGGTGGCCACACGACTCGGCTCGCGGCAGGAGACAGATCGTCCCGCTCAAGGCCTTGCTCTGTAGATGAAGGCAGTTGATAAACACTTACCAAATCGAAGGAAAATTACTACCTCCGACATGCCAGAACCCAAAGAAATTATTCGCGTGGGCGCCCTGGAGCTGCGCTTTTTGCTCGATGGCGACGATACCGACCAGCGCCTGGTCATGTTCGAGTTTTCGGTGCCGCCCGGGGCGAAGGTGCCCGCCCCGCACTACCACGAGGATGTGGACGAGCTACTCTATGGGCTGGCGGGCAGCATGACGACTACCGTGGCTGGCCAGGTGCGGGCGCTGGGCGTGGGCGAGTCGTGCTTTATCCCGCGCGGCGTGGTGCACCACCACGCCAACCTGGGCACCGAAACGGCGACGGTACTCACCGTGCTGACCCCGGCCCGCATTGGCCCGGCTTATTTTCGGGAGCTGGGGGCCCTGCTACAAGCCGGCGGCCCGCCAGACCCGGTCCGGGTGCAGGAAATTATGGCCAATTACGGGCTAGTCGTGGCGTAAACTCCGCGCCGTCGTGGCGGCTACCGCAGGCTGGGGGGCTTTTTCTGGCTGCTGGTGCTGAAGCCATTACGCAAAATCAATCCTTTCCTACCTACATCCTGAACGCCATGGCTGCCGCCGAAAACAAAGAATTTATGACTCATTTTATTGAGGAAGTCATAAACAAGAAGAACCTCCATGCCATCGACGATCTAGTTGCGGAAGACTTTACGGAACAGGTGCCGTTTCCGGGCCAGGGACCGGGCAGAGAAGGATTAAAGTTTGCTATTACAGCTATGCTCGCCGGCTTTCCTGACATGCACTGGACGGTGCAGGAACAAATTGCGGAAGGGGAAAAGGTGGTAACCCGATTCACCTGGACGGGAACGCACGCCGGGGCCTTTATGGGCATCCCCCCACGAATAAAAAGGTGGAGGTGTGGGGAGTGGTGATGGACGTAGTGAGGAATGGCCGCTTTGCTGAAAGCAGGATACTCATGGATACCGTTGGGTTATTGCAGCAGGTAGGGGTGTTGCCTCCAGCGGCAGCGGAGTAAGGCCAGCTAAAATAAAATGACAACAAGCTGCTGGCCATGCGAACGTTATTGCTGCTCACCCTGCTTTCCACCTGTTTATTCCTAAGCCTGCTTGGGCTGCCGCAGCAGGCGCGGGCGCAAGACAGACCGACCCTGCCGGACAGCCTGCGCCAACGCTTACTATCCCAGCCCAACGATACCAACCGGGTGATGCTGCTCATCGACCTAGCGTTTAACTATCGTAATACCCGGCCTGATACGGCCTACCGGCTCGTGCAGCAAGGGTATGCGCTGGCCCGCCGCTTGAGCTATCCATTGGGCCAGGCGCATGCCCTCAATGTCATGGGGCCATTATGGTGCAACTGGGCGATTACCCCCGCGCCATCCGGCTGATGCAACAGTCCGCGGATCTGAGTGAGTCATTGCTTAATCTGCGCCGGCAGTCGGTAGCGCACAATAACATGGCGGTAGCCTATATCGACCAAAAGGACTACGCGCAGGGCCTGAAGCACCAGCGGGAGGCCTTGCGGTTGTTTAAGCTGCATCAGCAACAGGCCGGTCGGCCGCCCGACTCGCTGCTCCACGCTATCCAGTACTGCAACCTGGGGGAGCTGTATGCCAATAGCGGGCAGGTGGATTCAGCCGAAGCATACCTACGTCTAGCCTTAGTATTTACACGAAATCCAGCCGCCCAGATGGTGCTGCCCAACACGCTGTACGTGCTGGGGGATATTCGCAAGCAACAAAACAATGTGGGCGAGGCATTGCGCCTGTACCGATGGGCCGGGCGCCTGACTCAGGACCCAGCTGAACAGAATATCATTTACTTGCGGCTGGCCACGCTGCATCAGGCAATGGGGGCACGCGACTCCAGCCTGATCTATGCCCGGCAATCACTCCGGGTCGCGCAGCAGAGCCAGTTTCTGACCGGCATTTTGCCAGCCAGCCAACTGCTGGCCCAGCTTTACGAAGGCCGCGACGACACCCAGGCCCTACGTTACTACAAGGTAGCCGTGGCCGCCAAAGACAGCCTGTTCAGCCAGCAAAAGGTGAAGCAACTGCTCACGATCCGCTTTGAGGAGCAGCAGCGTCAGCAGGAACTGGCGGCCACCCGCCAAGCGTACCGAGAACGCTTGCGCAGCTACGGCCTGGCCGTAGCTGCGGGCGTTGGGCTACTGGTGGCGCTGCTACTTTGGCGCACAACGCGGCGGCAGCAGCGCAGCAATGCCTTATTGAGTCAGCAAAAAGGGGAGCTGGACGCCCAGCGCGCCCACGCCGAGCAGGCCTACCAGGTTCTGCAAACCACCCAAGCTCAGCTCATTCAGAAAGAGAAGATGGCCTCCTTGGGCGAGCTAACGGCCGGCATTGCCCACGAGATTCAGAACCCGCTGAACTTCGTCAACAACTTCTCGGAGGTCAGCGCCGAGCTGCTCGACGACCTAGCCGCGGAGCATCAGAAACCCACCCCTGATGCGGCCTGTGAAGCGGCGCTGCTGGCCGATCTGAAAGCCAACCTACTCAAGATCAACCACCACGGCCGCCGCGCCGACACCATTGTGCGGGGCATGCTGGCCCACAGCCGCCAAGCTGCCGGCACCAAACAGCCGACCAAACTCAACCAGCTTACCGATGAGTATCTGCGCTTGGCCTACCAGGGCGCACGCGCCAAGAATCCCGATTTCCGCTGCGACTTGGTAGCGGAGTACGACGAGCGACTTGGTTCTCTGGCCGTCGTGCCCCAGGACATCGGGCGGGTGCTCCTCAACCTATTCAGCAATGCCTTTTACGCGACCCAGCAGCGCTCTGAGCAGCAGGAAACGGGCCATGACTACCAGCCCCAAGTACGGGTGCGGACGCGGCGCGGCGCACAGACCGTGGAAATCCGCGTGTGGGACAACGGACTCGGAATACCGGCGGGGGTTCAGGAGAAAGTGTTTCAGCCGTTTTTCACGACCAAGCCGCCCGGGCAGGGCACCGGCCTAGGTTTGTCGCTGAGCTACGAGATCATCACCCAGGGCCACGGCGGCACCTTGCAAGTGCGCTCGGAGGAGGGGCACTACACCGAATTTAGCCTGCATTTGCCCCCGAGCCGGTAAGGCCGGAGCCAGCACAATCCTCACGGCAGTTCCCCGCGATTCTTCTTCCGGTGCTGATACCCCTTCTCTGGTGAGTTACTCTCGGGCTGATAAGCCGCCGCGCTTGGACAGCCTTATCCTTTCCAGGCCCTGTTCCCGTATAGGATAGCAGGTGGGACCGGGCGGGCCGCACCGTTCCTGTTTCGTGGTGTTAACCCAGCTTTACGATGCTCACAGCTCCGCTGCAAGACGCGCTCAACCAACAAATTGCCCTGGAGGCCCAGTCCTCCCAGGCCTACCTAGCCATGGCCTCTTGGGCCGAAATTCAGCCCGGTCTGGACGGGGTAACGACTTTTTTCTATCAGCAAAGCCAGGAGGAGCGGGTCCATATGCTCAAGCTCATCCGCTACGTCAACGAGCGCGGCGGCTTTGCCCTAGTACCCGCCCTAGCGCAACCGGTTCTTACCTTTCAATCCCTGCAGCGGGTCTTTCAGGACTTCCTGCACCACGAGATGGCTGTCTCCGCCAGTATCAACGATCTGGTGGGCCTGGCCCTTCATGAGCGGGACTTTGCCACCCACAACTTTTTGCAGTGGTACGTCTCGGAGCAGCTGGAGGAGGAAGCACTGGCCCGCACCCTCAACGACAAGCTCGAGCTGGTGGGTGACGACAAAAGCGGCATTTACCTATTCGATAAAGACATCCTGCTCTTTCGCAGCCACGTCGCCGCCAAGGGCAACGCCGCCCCCAGCTAAGGGCCACTCGGCGCGGGAAGTGGCCCGACCAACAAAGGTGCGGACCAGCCGCCAGCAGGTGCAGAGATACAACAACTTGATGGGCACAAAAAAGCCCCCACCCGAGGGGCGAGAGGCTTTTCGTGCCTCCACCGGCCTTAGCTTGTCGGCCCGGCGTCCACTCTTGCCTCGACGGTGCTCTGCACGGTGCTCGAGACGGCCGAGAGAATGTTGTAGCCCGTGGCCGCTTCAATGGCATCGACCGTGGTGCGGTAGCTGCCCCAGCTCGTGCTGAGGGTGTTCGTGTTGGGCATATCCACGGCAATCACGCGCGTGCCGCTGCTCACCCGACTCGCGTCTGAGGAGCCCTCGGGCAGCACGACCACAACTTTCCAGGTGCGTGCAGGCACCGTCACGCGGCCCGCATCCAGTGTCGTCTTGTAGCCAGCGGAGCCCGTGCCCCCCTTGCCATAGCTGCCGGCAATCACGTACAGCTCGTAGCCCTGACCCACCAGTGTGCGGCAGTAATTCTCCAGATTTGCCCAGGTTTGCTGGTTGTTGGTCGGCGCCTGGGGCATCATATTGGTCATTTTAAAGGTGGCCGAGTTATCGGCAATCGAGGCCGTGCGATCCGCCGATGGGCACAGGTGACCCCGATCGAAGCCCGAGCCGGAATAGCTGGTGCTGGTCACGCGGTACCAGCCCGTGGGCAGGGCGGCGTCCGTGGAAAAGTTGTCCTGGCGCGGGGTGCTGCCCAGCCAGGCGCTGCTCAAGTGCCAGCTGACCCAGTTCGGTACCCCCGGTCGCGGTGGTAAGACATGGTAAACTGAGATTTCACGAGCAGGTAGTTCCAGTAGTAATACGGGTCGGCGATGGCGCCGCTGGGATTGCCCAGGGCCAGATGGCTGTCGCGGGTAGCATCCTGGCTACTAGGCGCCGCGGTGGGCGAGGGAACGGGGGCCACGAGCTCGTCTTTTGAGCAGGAAACGGCCAGGGTTAGCAGCACCAGCAGGGTGCTCAGGCGGGTAACAGTACGCTTCATAGAACAGGGGTTAGGGGATGGTGGCAAGGTCAGGCAAAGGTCTTCCGGCTAGCCTGAACTAGGCGGCGTCCTAGATTAGGGATTTATTATCAATTTATTACCACTTGACCCGGCAGTTGCCGCACCAGCCACCCAACAGCCGGCAGCTGTACCCTGGACTTTTTTAATACATGCCCATTGCCGATTCGGTCATCCAGACACGAGTATTGGGCCGCAAAACTCACGCAGTCCAGGTCGGTTTTTCTATTGCGTACACAAAGTTGAGCTGGGGCGACTCGCCGTAATAGGCCACTTCCTGCTCGGCAACCTTGGTGGCGCCCAGCCGCTGGATGGCGATTTGTGAGCGCACGTTGCCCGCCCCAATGTGAAACCGGACCGTATCCACGAACTGAAACACATAATCCAGCAGCAGGCGTTTCACGGCATGGTTGACGCCGGTGCCCCAGGACTGCCTGCCGTAGAAGGTGTAGCCGATCAGGATGCTGTTATCGGGGGCATTGTAGTCGTAGAGGCGGGTGCTGCCCAGCGTGGCGCCCGTCGCTTTATCCACCACTTTAAAGGCCCCGCCGCTCTGCATGGCCCCCTCGAAAAAGGAGGTAAATACCTCTTGTCGCCAGCGGTCCTTATTGGGGTGCTGTTCCCAAATCTTAGGGTCGGCCGCAACGGCGTATAGGTCCGCAAAGTCTGCCGCCTGCAAGGGCAGCAGCCGGAGAGTATCGGTTTCTAAGTGGGGTTGCAGTGAGAAGGGAGGCATGGCAGGAAAAGATGAAGGGTAGGGAATCGGGCGCGCAGGCGCTAACCAAAGCTGGGGACGAAGATTGGAAAAGTACGTTTTATACGACGCTTTTGGCGCTATTCGGTCGCGGGCTATTATCTACGTCTCTTGAGAGAACTTGTAGGAAGGCAGTGCTATGGGTGCGGGGACGCCGAAGAACGCCTGGGGGCTTTTTTCTAAGAGGCTGCCTCCCATACGGTTTGCTAACGCCGCCCTTCTTGAACTCTAAGGCTGCGTGTTGATAGTTTAATAGCTTCTGAGGAAAAAAGCCCCCTAGCGTCATTGGAGGCCCCGCCACCTAATAAAAGAGGCCGGATGCTTCAACCGACCGGGATTTGAGGCCACCTTTGCCGTCCACTGTCAAAAAGCCCCCCAGGATGAACGCAACGGAGCAAGAAGAGAGAGAATACCTGGAAGTAATTAAGGAGAAGCTGACCGTGGCCATTCGGCGGGTCGATGATGCCGTCAAGCAATTTTCCCACGAGCTTCGGGAGAAAAAGCAGTACCTCCACGAACACCAGTCCAGCCTGGACGACGCCGACATGGTCGCCGCCGACCAATCCATTAACCGCATGGCTTTTACGGGCGAAGCGGCCGTGGCCCGGAAGCACAAGCTCCTCAAGCTAGGGCAGTCGCCCTACTTTGGCCGCATTGATTTTGCCCCCAGAATAAGGTAGCGTTGCCCGTGTACATCGGGATGTACTCCTTCGTCGATGAGCAACAGCGGCAGGGCCTGATCTACGACTGGCGGGCCCCCATTGCCTCCCTGTTCTACGACTACGAGTTGGGGGCCGCCTCCTTCACCACCCCGTCGGGCCCCATCCGTGGCACCATTGCGCTAAAGCGGCAGTACAAGATACGGGACGGCCGCCTGGAGTTTATGATCGACAGTGACGTCAACATTCACGACGACGTACTGCAGCGGGAGCTGGCCAAGTCCTCCGACGATAAGATGAAGAACATCGTCGCCACCATTCAGCGGGACCAGAACGCGGTGATCCGCAACGAAACCGCGCAGGTGATGGTCATTCAGGGCGTGGCCGGCTCGGGCAAAACCTCCATTGCCTTGCATCGCCTGGCCTTCCTGTTGTATCGCTATCGGGACACCATCAAAGCCAAGGATTTGCTCATCATCTCGCCCAACAAAGTTTTCGCCGACTACATCTCCAACGTCTTGCCTGAGCTGGGGGAAGAGCACATCCCCGAGCTAGGCATGGACGAGCTAGCGGCCGACTTGCTAGAAGGCAAGTACCCGTTCCAGTCCTTCTTCGAACAAGTGTCCGCGCTGCTGCAGGACCACGACCCGGCCTTCATCGAACGCATCCGCTTCAAGTCTTCCTTCGACTTCCTCAGCCAGCTAAACCAGTACCTGCTCCACATTGAGAATCACTACTTCGCCGCTACCGACCTGCGGGTGGGCCCCACCCTCGTCCCCGGGGCGTTTCTGGTGGCCAGGTTCAAAACCTACCACCGGGTGCCGCTCTTAAAGCGATTGGCGCTGGTTGCCGAGGATGTGCGCGCCTATGTCCGGGACGCCACCCGCCGGAAGCTAACGGGGCGGGAGAAGGCAACAATCGGAGAAGCGATTTTCCGCCTGTTCAGGTTTCAGCAGGTGCTGGATTTCTACCGGGATTTTTATCGCTGGATCGGTCGGCCCGAGCTGTTTAGGTACGACCAGCGCACGCGCTTGGAATACGCGGATGTCTTTGCCCTGATCTACCTGCGCCTGCGCCTGGAAGGCCTGAGTGCCTACGACCAGGTCAAGCACCTGCTGGTGGACGAGATGCAGGACTATACCCCCGTGCAATATGCCGTGTTGTCGCGGTTGTTCGCGTGCCGCAAAACCATTCTGGGCGATGTCAGCCAGACGGTGAATCCCTACAGCGCTTCCTCCGCCGAAACCATCGAACGGGTCTTCCCGCAGGCCGACGTAGTAAAGCTGTACCGCAGCTACCGCTCCACGGTCGAGATAACGACCTTTGCGCAGCGCATCACGTCCAATCCTCACATCATCCCGCTGGAGCGGCACGGACCGGAGCCCGTCGTGGTGCGCTGCGGCAGCCCAGCCGAGGAGTGGCAGACCATTCAGCAGCTGATCACGGACTTCCAAGGCTCCAGCCATCAGTCCTTGGGTATCATCTGCAAAACCCTGCGGCAGGCTCAGGAGGCCTATCGAGTGCTGCAAGCCCCCGCGGTTCATTTACTTACCGAGGAATCCACTTCCTTCACCGAAGGCATCGTCATCACCACGGCCCATCTGGCGAAAGGACTGGAATTCGACGCGGTGCTGGTTCCTTTTGCTTCCGCCCCGACGTATAAAACGGAGGTAGATAAGCGCATGCTCTACGTAGCCTGCACGCGGGCCATGCACCAGCTCACCCTGACGCATACCGGGGAGCTCACCGCCTTCTTGTCCGTCTGAAACGCGGTCTAGGCTACTCCCTGGCCGATAAAACCCACGGGGCCACGATTCCGCGTATTAGCACCGGCGCGCCGTGCGCGCCGGTGCCATTAGTGAGTTAGCCGGGATGTGCCCGCCAATACCGTTGTGGCAAGCACCCCCGCCTAAGTGATTGAAGCCATTGACGCGGTTGGGGCAAGCTAGCAGGTGTTCTCCTGACCACGGAGCGAAAAAGGATGCACCCGCTAGCTGCGGCCGGCTACTCCTCAGTCCGCTCAGCCGCTGATCGGCCATCGGATCAGGCTGGCGCCGTGGCTTAGAAATGCCCCCTAGCAATACGCCACCTAGCGCCTATGCCCCTAAGTGCGGGGTTTCCGCCCACAGGTGATGACTGGTTGCCTTCCAGGGGAATTTGGGTAGAAAAGAGGCCAGCACGTTACTGGTTGAAAGCGATGCGAATGAGGGAGGAAGCGGATTCCACGCCTGCCACGAAATCCACGTCGGCGTCGCCATCTAAGTCGCCAATTGCCAGCCCGTGAACAGTCCTTCCCAACGCCACCTCCGACCCGCCGGCAAACGTGCCGGCGGTGTTAAATCGCACACTGACGTTGCCGCCCTGCAAATTGCCGGTGAGCAGGTCTAAGTCGCCGTCGCTGTCCAAATCGGCTAGGCGCAGCTGCTCGGGGTAATTCCCGACCGAAACGGAAGCGCCCGTGGGGGCAAACTGTCCTTGTCCGTTGTTGAGTCGGGTTTCGACGGTATTGCTGCCGGCGCAGCCCGCCAGCAGGTCCAAGTCGCCATCCCGGTCCAGGTCTGCCAGCGCCACCGCGGCCGGATTGTTGGGCATCAGGGTAGCAGCCGCAGGGCCGAAGGTGCCATTGCCCTGGTTGCGGCAAGTATAGATGTACCCCGACGAAAAACCCGTGGTAAGCAGGTCCAGGTCCCCATCATTGTCTACATCGCCCAGGGTAAGGGCGCCCGTGCCGCCGGCCACCGCCACTTCGGAGCCCCCGCCAAACATCCCATTACCCTGGTTGAGACGAACGCTCGCCACGGTTTGCCCGTTGCTGTTCGTGTGCACGACCAGGTCCAGGTCGCCGTCGCTATCCAGATCGGCCGTGGCCAGGGAATAGGCTGTAACCAGGACGGGCACTTCCGAGCCGCCCCCGAAATTGCCGCGTCCATCGTTGAGGCGCACACTAACCGCATTGCTCCCGCCGCCCGCCGCCAGCAGGTCCAGATCGCCATCGCTGTCCAGATCGGCCGTCGCCACCGCCCAGTCGCCGCCGCCATTGCCGACCCGCACAGCCGTGCTGCCGCTAAACGTACCCTGCCCGTCGTTGAGGCGCACCGCCACTTGGTTCGAGGAGACACCCAGACTGCCGCCCAAGGGAAAAAGCAGGTCGAGGTCGCCATCGCTGTCAATGTCGGCGAGCGCCTCCCCCCTGAACCGTAATTCCGGGGGACACTGCTTCCCGTAGTGAAGGTGCCCCGGCCCGGCCCGGTGGCCGCTGTCGTAAACTGCAGCACCTGCGGTTGTACTGCCCGCCCGTTGGTGCCGCGCACGGTGGCCGGTACGCTCACGCTCACGGGCTCGCCGGCAAAGAAGCCTCCGGCCACCGCCAGCGAAACTGTGCGGCCCGCAACCGTGGCCGTCGTTGCACGCCGCCCTTGGCGCTGGGTCCCGAGCACCGTGATGGCACCCGCGGTGGCGGGGTCTATAGGGGAAGAAAAGGTCAGGGGCAGCGGCGCGGTGTGTGGTACCGACGGCGCGTTGCGTAAGGGCGTATCCGGCAGCAGGTACGGGGCCTGAGCATTCTTGGGGGGCAAAATATAGTCTTCCAGCAAGTCACAGGAGGAGAGTAACAGGATACTACTGGATAAGAATAGGAGCGGGTAGAGTAGGCGTTTCATAGAAGTAACGAGTTAACATTGTGCTAATTATATGCTAAATATGTGGCCGAGAACTATCGCAGGGCTCAAGCGCGCGGGTGTGGTTAGCGTGAGCTGGCACCTCACTCGATGGGGTCGGTGCACAGGAGAACGGGGTTGTCATCGCGAGCCAAGGCGCTCAATTACCAAACCGACGGGCTGGGAACAGACGGGAACCAAGAACTTATTACTAGCATAATATACAGAAAGTATATAATAAAATTGGCAACGTACCGCCTATCCTTAAGCCTTCTGGTTGCTACCTGGCATGACCCCGCGAGCTGGGAGCTAAGTGCCTCTACTTCGAGTAGCACGCAGGTAGAGGATAAAAATATCAGGCGGCGCGGTGGTTACGGCTCGTTGCCAGAGCAGGTGGCCCAAGGGACAAGATAGACGAGGCAAACACCAAGAAGGGTACCTACTGTGCCGTGACTTAACTCGCTTTGTACCAACAGCTCAGTATCTGACAAAGCGCAGGGCTGTAGCTGTCAAATTCTGCTTTTCTACTCTTGGGTACATCAACATATCCATCAGCAACTGTGGCGGCCGGGCCGCGGAGCGGCCTTAGCGGCCTACAGAATAGGTTTTGCGCTGCGTGCCCACGCCCGTAATCTTGACGGACTGCCAGCCCGCGGGCAAGGTGGTTTTGCTTTGCGTGATGCCGGTGGGCGTAATATTTAGCCCCCAAACCCCATGAGTACGGCCTGCAAAACGCCCCCCGCGCCGGTAGCGAAGTAAGGGTTGGTGCCTCCCTTGGTTTCGGCAATGACCCGAAAGGGGGGCAGTAGATTAGGCTCGTAGGCATCTTTAAACCAATGCCGCGCCTTGTCGGCGTCGCCGAGACGAGCGTAGAGCAACGCGAAAATGCCCTGTGTCATGGCAGGCGTGCCTTCATTGGGAACGCGGGTTTCATAGTATGCAAGGTCCTTTTTGATCTGGGCTGGGGCCGTAATGACGTTCAGCGGGTAGGCCAGCAGGTTCACGTCGCCTTGCTTGATGCCTTCGCCTTTGTAAGTGGCATGCTCCCGGGTCACGCCGTCGGCCATTTTCAGAATCGGGATGTTGCGGGCCACGTGCAGCCAATCGGCGTTGGCCTTCAGGCCGAGCAGCCTGGCGGCGGCCGTGGCATTTTGCAAATTTACCTGGGCGGCGGCGTTAGTGAAGGCATCGTTGTCCACGTTTTCGGCCCACTCGTCGGCGGCTACCACGTTCTTGATGTCGTAGCGACCAGGGCCGTTGCGCTCCACGCGACTAGCCCAGAAATCGGCGGTGGCCGACAGGATGGGCCAGCCTTTTTCGCGCAGCCACTCCTTGTCCTGGGTCACGCAGTAGTACTGCCAGGCGGCCAGGGCCACGCAGGCGGAGATATGGTGCTCAAACGGGCCGCTCAGGGCCCAGACCGGGGTTTCCTCCACGCCCGTATCGGCGCTTTCCCAGGGGTACATGGCCCCCTGGTAGCCGTGGGCGAAGGCGTTGCGCCGGGCCGCCTCCAAGCGTTGGAAGCGGTACTCAATCAGGGACTTAGCGATTTGCGGGTGCATGACCGCCAGCACCGGAAACATCCACACATCGGTGTCCCAGAAAACGTGGCCATTATAGCCCAGCCCCGACAAGCCCATGGGCGAGGGCGAGTAGTCGGTGCCGGCCCGCGAAAAGCTGTAGAGGTGGTAGAGCATGCTGCGCACATCCTGCTGGGCCTGCGGGTCGCCCTCAATCTGGATGTCGCTCTGCCACAGCTCATTCCAGGCTTTGGTATGAAACGCTAATAAGCGGTCCTTGCCTTCGAGGCGGGCAAAGATGGTCAGGCGCTCGGCCTCATTCAGCGGGTCGGCGTGGTGGGCGCTGGTGATGGAGGAGCCGGTCACGGCGTAGGTGTAGGTCTGGCCGGCGGGCAGCTTTTTGCTGAACTTCATCAGGTGCATGTTGTTGTCCCACATCTCATGGATCACCCGCGGCTCCTGCCCGTGCGCCTCATTGAACAAAAAGCTGTTGGACGCGCAGAGCTGCAGCTTGCCCGTGGGGCTTTGGGCCGAGGAAGTGAGCAGGCTGAGCGTGACGTGGGGCCGGTCAATCTCGTTGTAGTAGTTCTGGGCGTCGCGCAGGGCGTCCGGGGTTTCCATTACGCTGGCCGCCGTCAGGGCAAGGTCCTTTTTGGCCGTTATCGACACATCCAGCAGCACCGTAAACGGCAGGTGGCGCAGGGCGTAGTAAGTGTAGCTAATGGTGGCCTTGTCCTGGTAGTCGAAGGTGGTGGTGAGGGCCGCGCGGCGCATGTCCAGCTCCTGGCGGAAGTTGCTTGCATCCTGGGGGCCTAGCCGCCGGTCGTCCACTTCCAGGTACATATTCAGCAGGTTGAAGCTGTTCAAGAAATTGCTCACCCGCCCCCGCCCGTACTGGTCGTAGGCCCCGGCCAGCACCACGTTCTTGACCTGAAACGGTGCCGGCGACGACACAATGCCGATCATGCCGTTGGCCACCGTCACGCCGTAGTAGTTGCCCGGGTCAATCTTATTCGCCGTAATGCGCCACGGGTCGGGCGTCTGGGCAAGAGTGGGGGGCAAAATCAACAGGCAAAACAACGCCAGCGCGCATAGGCCAACGAACCGCTTTTGGGGGGCTTTTTTGGGAAGCTGGGGGGCAAATTCCGGCATTTGGGAAGGGAAACGTGGGGTGGGAAGTAGTTGACTAAGAAGGTACCTGCGTTAGCTCATAAAATGCTGTAATGATGTAGAGACGCAATACTTTGCGTCTCTTCGTTGAACAACTGCCATACGGCGCGGGCGAGGAGACGCAAAGTATTGCGTCTCTACACGCGAATATGCACTAGCCAACTTAGGCGCTACCGCAGCGGCACCACCACGGCCTGCCACGGCTGCAGCGCCAAAGTAGCGGCCGGCGTGAAGGTAGGATAGTTGTTAAGCCAGGGCTGGCCACCGAGCTTCAGCGTAGCGGGCAGCGCCCAAGTGCGCTTGTCGGAGGAGAAGTTTAGCGCCACCAGCACCCGTTCCTGGTCCAGCGTGCGGGTGTAGGCGTAGATGTGCGGATTGGCTGCGTCGAGCAGCTGGTACTGGCCGTACACCAGCACTTTATGTTGGCGGCGGACGGCCGTAGCCCGGCGGAAATGATTTAGAATGGAATTGGGGTCTTTTTCCTGGGCGGCCCGGTTTATCTGCCGGTAGTTGGGGTTCACTTTTAGCCAGGGCCGGCCGGTCGTGAAGCCCGCGTTGGGGGAGGCATCCCACTGGAAGGGCGTGCGGCAGTTGTCGCGGGCGGTGCGCTTGGCGGTGGCCAAAAAGCCCCCAGGTCGCCGCCCTGGTTTTTTACCTTCTGATAGCCGTTCAAGGTCGCCACATCGCGGTAGTCCTCGATGCGGTCGAAGCGAATGTTGGTCATGCCTAGCTCGTCGCCGTTGTAGCAGTAGGGCGTGCCGCGCATGGTCAGGATAAACGTGTTGAGCAGCTTAGCCGAGGCCGCCCGAAACGCGGGCCGGTCGTCACCGAACTTGCTGACCATGCGCGGTACGTCGTGGTTGGCCAGAAAAATAGAAAGCCAGCCTTTCCGGGCAAAAGCGCTGTCCCAGCGGGTGTACACCTGCTTGAAGTCGGTGAGCTTATAGCCCTCGGGCCCGTTGCCGATGTCCATGCCCTCGAAGTGGTAGGCCATGTTCAGCTCCCGGCGGGCGGGGTCCACAAACTTCATGGCCTCGGTGGGCGAGTCGCCCGCGCCTTCGGCCACGGTCATCACGGGGTATTTGCTGAGTACCTCGCGGTTCATCTCCTGAATGTAGGCGTGCAGGTTGGGGCCGCTGCTGTAGTATTTCAGAATCTGCTTTTCGTAGCCGGCCGGAAACGCCGGGAAGGTCGTGTCCTTGGCCACGTACTGAAAGGCGTCCATCCGAAAGCCGTCGATGCCCTTATCCAGCCAAAAGCGCATGATGCTGTGCACCTCCTGGCGCAGCTTGGGGTTTTCCCAGTTCAGGTCGGGCTGCTTGCGCGAGAAGTAGTGCAGGTAGTAGGCGTTGGTGAGCGAATCGTATTTCCAGGCGTCACTGTTCACGTCGAAGAAGCTGTAGCGCGGCGTGGGCTTGCCCTTCTCGGCCGGCCACCAGTGGTAGTAGGCGCGGTACGGATTCTGGCGCGAGCTGCGCGCTTGTTTAAACCACTCATGCTCGTCGCTGCTGTGGTTTACCACCAGGTCCATCACCAGCTTCAGGCCGCGCTCATGCAGTCCCTTGAGCAGCGCATCGAAGTCCTGCATGGTGCCGAACTCGGGCTGAATCCGGCGGTAGTCGGAGATGTCGTAGCCGTTGTCGTCGTTGGGCGAGGCGTAGATCGGGTTCAGCCAGATCGTCTCCACACCCAGGCTCTGGAGGTAGTCGAGTCGGGAAATAATGCCGCGCAAGTCGCCCACGCCGTCGCCGTTGCTGTCCTGAAAGCTGCGCGGATAAATCTGGTAGACCACCGTTTCCTTCCACCATTTCTCGTTTTGGCTTTGGGCCGTCGGCTTGGCCGCTGGGGGGCTTTTTTCAGTGCTCTCCTGCGCCTGGCCGCAGCCCCATAGAGCCAGCAGTAGCGTGGCCAGCAAGCTTATCGCGAGGATTTTCATACCGAATGCTCAAGGTGTCAGACCACAAATAAAACCGGCCGCTGGCCGCTGCCGTTTTGCAGCACCCAACGGCCGGTTTTATTTGCTACTGGCTCGTAGTTAATGGTTAATAGCCCGGATTCTGGGTGATGTTGCGGTTCACATCCACCTGCGTCTGCGGCACGGGATAGATCAGGTACTTCGGGTCGCTCTGGGGCTTGTCTTTACGAGCCAGCAGAAACTTGCCGAACCGGATCATGTCCTGCCGCCGCCACGACTCGCTGTACAGCTCCCGGCCCCGCTCATCGAGCAGCACGTCAAGATTAAGCGAGGTCAGGGCGCCGGCAGTGCGCGAGGGGTGAGTGCGCAAGGAATTGACGATGGCCAGCGGCGTGGCCCCGTACGGTCCGGCGCTGGTAGGCGTGCCGCCCCGCAGAATGGCTTCGGCCTTCATCAGCAGCACGTCGGCCAGCCGGAAGCTCACATGATCATTTTCGGCCCCGTTGCCACCTCTGGCCTCGCTGGCATAATCCACGGGGTATTTTATGGGCCGGATGCCCTTCGCTTCGAGGTCGGCGCCGGTTTCAAACAGGTTAATTTCCTTGGTGAAAGCCAGCGGCGCCCCGCCCCGCGTGGTGAGCGGAGCATCGGTGAGCAGGTTGTACTGCTGGCCAATGAGATAGCCTACATTGATGCGCCGGCCCGGATTGGCGGGGCCGCCCGGTACGTCGTACGCTATACCCCGGCGCTTGTCGGTGGGCCCAAACAGGTCGTACGCCTCGGCCGTAGCGGCCGGGCCATTGTAGCCATCCACGGGCCGCATGTTGTAGTGCGACACGAATTTCCACAAGTCGCGCAAGGGGCCGCTATTGCCGAAGGTATTGGCCTGGGTGAAGATGTTTTCCCGGCCAATTGTCGAGTTGTTGGGCGCGAAGTTGTCGAAATAGTTATCCGTGAAGGAGTACTTGCCACTGTTGATTATTTCGTCGGCCAGCTTAATCACCTGGTTCATGTCGGCCGCGGCGAAGGTCGGGGCCGCGCGGTTGGCATACACGCCCTTGTTGAGGTAGCACTTCATCAGCAGCACCCGGGCCGCGTCCTTGGTGGCGCGGCTGACGGGGGCGTCGGGCAGGTTGGCCTGAATGGCGTTCAGCTCACTTACGATGTAGTCGAGGGCCTCGGTGCCCTTGCGCACCCGCGCCAGCTCGCTCAGATTCTCGCCTGGTTCCCGGTAGAGCACCTGGTCGTAGAGGTCGAGCACCAGATACATGGCCCAGGCCCGCAGAAACCGCGACTCGGCCTCCTGCTGCGGGTTAGGAGAAAAGCGCAGCAGGTCGGTGGAGGCGTAGATAATGCCATTGAGCTGGGTGTAGGTTTCGCGCACCCGCTCGTTATTGGCATCCCAGGTATGGTTGTAGAGGGCGCGCCACTTACCGTTGTCGTCCCAGTCGGGCCCGCGGGTGGGCATGATGCGGGCATCGGTGGACACTTCCTGAAGGGCAAACACGCTTACGTGGCCCTGAATGGGTTCGCGCTGGGAATTATACACGCCCTGAAGCAGTGATGTAAGCTCGCCGCGCCGAACCTGGCTTTCCGTCAGCTGACCTTCCAGGGTTTCGTCAATCTCACAACTAGTCGCCGCCTGTAATAAAGCCAGAACGGCAGCCGCACAGGCAATCTTGGAGTATCTCATGGTGGGAAAAAGTAGAGGTTACAGATTGAAATTAACGCCGAACGTGAAGGTGCGGGCGCTGGGGTAGGGCAGGTAGTCAATTCCCACCGAAGGCACTTGGTTGGCTCCGCGCTTCACCGTGTTTACTTCCGGGTCAAACCCATCGTAGTCGGTAAGCACGAACAGGTTCTGACCCGTGACATATACCCGGGCACCCTTCATGAAGGTGCTCACGTCGCCGATGGCATAGGAAAGCGTCAGGTTGGACATTTTTAGGAAATCCCCTTTTTCCAGGTAGCGCGTAGTGGCTGCCGACGGGTTGCCGGTTGCTTCTTTAATTGGGTTTTCAAACGTGGAGAGGGCAATATTTTTGCCGGCCCCAATCTGGCCCACGTTGCCTACCGCGTTGATCGTGTTGTTGTAAACGTACTGGCCGAATACCCCCGTCATGTTCGCAATCAGAGAGAACTTGCCGTAACGGGCGTTGGCGCTCAGGCCCAGCAGTGTGCGCGGATTAGGACTGCCCGAATAAGCTATTGCCCCGAACTCATTCGACAGGCCATTTTCGTTGAGGCCGTTGTACTGGGGCAGGAAGAAGGCGTTGATGGGGTAGCCGTTGGTGATGAGCTGCGACAAGGCCCCCGTCAGGCCTTGCCCGTTGATGGCTCCGGTCGGAATGGCGGCCCCTACCAGGTCCGATACTTCGTTGCGAATGAAGGTAGCGTTGACGTTGAGGCCTACTTCCACTTGCTCGTTGGTCACCAGCGTGGTTCCCAAGGCCATCTCTACGCCTTTGTTTATAATCTTAGCGTCGAGGTTGTCCCAGCGAATAGCCGCGTTAGCGGGACGGGGCTCGCCGGGGGTAGTCGGAAACAGGATGTCGGTGGTCGTTTTGTTGAAGTAGTCAGCCGAGAAGGTGAGGCGGTTGTTGAATGCCCCGATATCAATGCCAATATTAAACTGGCGGTCTGCTTGCCACTTCAAGTCATCGTTCGCGTCGTTGAGCGGCGACTGGGCCCCGTTGTTGTCCAGAGTGTAGCGAAACTGAGCTGCGCCGGCTGGAAACTCCTGGTTGCCGGTGAGGCCGTAGCCGGCCCGCAGCTTCAGCTGGGTCAGGCGCTCGGCCGGGAAGAAATCTTCCTGGCTCAGGTCCCAGGCTGCGGCAAACGAAGGGAAGTAGCCCACCCGGTTATTCGGTCCGAACTTGGTGCTTTCATCCCGGCGCAGCGTACCGGTCAGTACGTAGCGGTCTTTATAGCTGAAGATGGCCCGGCCAAAAACCGATTGCAGCTCCGACGACGGATCGAAGAAGGACGATACCTGGCGGTTGCCGGCGGCCGAATACTGAATGTAATTGGTATAATCGAGGCCGAAGTTGCCAAAGCCCCCTTCATCCCGATTACCAAAAGCATTCACATTGGAGCCCGAATTACTAAACTTTGTGTACTCGTAGCCCAGCACCGCGTTCAGATTCAGGTCAGTAGCTACGGCTCGGTTGAAGTTAAGCGTGTGAACGATCTGCTGGGTTGTCAGCTCGTTGTTGCTGATGGCGGCAAAGCCCTGCCCTTCAATGCCGGGATAGTTTATCAGGCGCTGATCAATGGAGGTGCGCCGCTCGCCGTTGTTGTAGTTTACGCTCAGCAGCATCCGGTACTCGAGCCAGTCGGTAAACTTATACGAAGGCGCGATGCTGGCCAGGATGGTGTTTACCCGCGAGTCATCGTTGTAAAGCTCCTGGGATGCCAGAGGGTTCACCACGTCGCCGGCCTGAATGAAGAGCGAACCATCCTGATTGCGCAGAGGCTGGGTGGGGTTCCACTGCAATGCCTGCCCGATGAGGCTACCGCGGAAGCCAGCGTCGGTCGTAATGTTGGCCAACTTTTCGAGGAACTGGCTGGTCGCGATGTTTACATCCACGCCCAGCTTCTTGCTTTCCAGAAATTGCAGATTGGTGGAGAAGTTGGCGCTGTACTTCTTGAAGCCGGTTTTGCGCACAATGCCATCCTGGTCGAGGTAGCCCAGGGAGAGGCGGTAGCGGCCGGTTTCACCGCCCCCGCTCATGGCCACGTTGTAGTTTTGCAGGTAGCCGGTGCGCAGAATCTCCTCCAGCGCGTCCACGTCGCCCCCCTTATCGTTGGCGGCCGGTGCCCCATAGTAGGCGATGGCCTCCCGATACTGGCCGGCGTCGAGGAACTCAGGCCGGCGCAGCAGCGTCGAGAAGCCGGTAGAGGCCCCACGCTGAGTATTGGGGCGCCCGTGCGGCCTTTTTTGGTGGTAATAAGAACTACCCCGTAAGCGGCCCGGGAGCCGTAGATAGCCGTGGCCGAGGCATCCTTGAGCACAGTGAAGGTCTCGATGTCATCGGGATTGAGGAAGTTAAGCGGGTTGCTGTCGGCACCGGCGCCCACGTCGGCCGAGGCCACCAGACCGGGCCGGGCTGTGCGGCCATCGAGCGGCACGCCGTCAATCACATACAGCGGCTGGCCAGTACCGGTCACGGCCGAGTTGCCCCGGATGCGGATCGTGGACGGTCCGCCGGGCTGCCCGCTGTTGTTGCTCACCTGCACCCCCGATACCCGGCCCTGAAGCAGCTGGTCGGGGGAGGTGAATGTGCCTTTGTTGAATTCCTTCTCGCCAATTACGGCCACAGCCCCGGTCAGATCTTGCTTTCGCGTGGTACCATAGCCCGTTACGACCACCTCGTTCAGCCTCTGGGTATCTTCCTGCATGGCTACCTGCACCGTCGATTTGCCTGCAACATCAATTTGCTGCGAGGTGTAGCCGATAGACGAGAACGAAAGTGTCGTTGTACCCTCGGGCACGGTTAGCTCGAAGGTGCCGTCGGCGCCGGTGCTGGTGCCGGTAGTGGTGCCGGGAATGATAACTGTGACCCCAGGCAAGGCGCTAGCATTGGCATCGACCACCTTGCCCGAAACGGTCCGGGTAGCTTGCGCCTGGCCCAGGAGGGGAAAGAGCAGGAGCAGGACGCCTACGATCAGCATCCGGAGCCAGGTCGGGTGCTTGCCGCCAGGCGCAACGGCTTCTGCTGGCGCCTTCACGGTGTACTGTTTGTACAGGTTGTTCATAAGTGAAAAAGTGAAATGGTGGGAATTTTTACAGGACCGGGCGCCAAAAAGGGCGGCAACCGCGGCGGTACCCGGGGAAAGTGTTCGGTAACCTAGTGCTGGCCATGCTTCCCAGAGCCCGTATCATAAGGCAGCTGGGTGCCGCGTCAGTAGCCCGAAGCAGCCCCGGGGCAATAATCGGGTCGGCGGGGTGCTACCCAAAAATGGATCAATGTGCCCGGGCCGATTGGTGGCAGGGTAGCGGCGTCAGACCCGGATCAGGGCACGCCAGGACGAAGCGAAAAGGAAGGGTTTTGTCATGTGGGGGGCTTTTTTAGGTATACAAAGAGCAGCTAATTGGTGAGGGGAGAAGCGGCGGTAGTTATGGCGCGAGCCTGAGCAGGGGCGCTGGAATAATTGCGCACACTGCCCCCGTCAACCAAGCAATGGACTTGGTAAAACCTAGATGAAAAGCAGAAAGCAATGGCCCATTCTCCGCTCCGGAAAAGTGCCGGGCCCCGTACCGGGAACCCACGGTGGTACTTATGCTCATGCCCGGCAGGCAGGCTATCCGGACCTGAGTGGAGGGCGCGTTAGGGAAGTAAGGGAAAGCAAAGACGGCCGCCCCGCCTGCGCTCAGGGCCAGGCCAATGGAAGGCCGGAATGAAAGAAATTGCCCCCCAAGCGTAAGAGCGCTACCCAGCAGCACAACAAGCCAGTAGAACGTTTTTTTCATACGCCTGAGTTGATAAGCCTAGTCTTACTGGCAGCCCGCTATGCAGCCTAATGTAGTGACCATTAAGTATATGAATTTTTTTTAGTATATCTACTTATTGTGCTATAATGTTTTAGAATAGTTCATAAACTTGTGTCCTTTGCACGGCAGGGAATGGGTAAAGTGGTACAGAATGGAGGCTATCCTTACTTACCTTCTCGGCTGCTTCTGCTGCGCAAAGGCCCGCAAAAAGCCCCCACAAGGGTTGGGGCGTGTCAGTGAGACTCCCTTGGATTAGCCGACGGGTTTCCGGCGCGGGCTTACGCATAAATAAACTGGATACCGGGCCCCGGCATCCTTGTTGGTCGAGGCCGGGTTGATCATCTGATTCACGCTGACCATGTTCAGACTTTTTACCACATGAGCCTGCGGCCGAGCCCGCTGCGCCTGCTCGCCCAAAGAGTCGGTGAGCCCCACTGGTAGCCGGGCCGAAAGCTGGCCTGAACTTGCAGCGGGCAAAAAGGTTATGGTAATGGTTTTCGGCGGTGGCTACTTATAAGAGGCCCTACTGCTGGAAAAAGCCGGCACTACTTCTATCCTAACAAACGGAAAATTGATGAAAGTCACCCTACTTCTCACGGCTGCGCTGGCGGCTTTTGCACTTCAGGCGCCGGCCCAAACCGCTCCGTCACGCGTAGCCGCTGACCAGATACCGACCCAAAAAGGTCCGCTAACGGTGCAGCCCATCACGCACGGCAGCGTGGTGTTTACCTGGAACGGGAAGACTATTTACGTAGATCCCTACGGCGGGGCGCAGGCTTATGCTGGGCTTGCCGCGCCCGATGTAATCCTCATCACAGACATTCACGGGGACCATCTGGACCCGAAGACACTGGCGGGCCTCTCCGTGGGCAAGGCCCTGCTGGTGGTGCCCCCAGCGGTGGCGGAGCAACTGCCAGCGGAGTACCAGCCGCAGATACGCATCCTGCGCAACGGCCAACGGCTCGATACGCTGGGGCTGCGCGTGGCGGCCATTCCCATGTACAACCTGCCCCAGACGGCCGACGCACGGCACCCCAAAGGCCGGGGAAATGGCTACGTGCTGACCCTGGGGGCAAAAATGTCTATCTGTCCGGCGACACGGAAGACATTGCCGAGATGCGCGCCCTCAAGGGCATCGATGTGGCGTTTGTGTGCATGAATCTGCCCTACACTATGGACGTGCCGCAGGCCGCCCAGGCCGTGTTGGCCTTTCAGCCGGGCATTGTGTACCCCTACCACTACCGGGGCCAGAATGGCCTGAGCGACGTGGCCGCCTTCCAGAAAACCGTGAATGCGGCCAATCGGAAAATCGACGTGCGGCTGCGCAACTGGTATCCGGCCACCAAATAGAAGAACGTAATAACGAAAATGGCCGGCCGAGTAACTGGCTCAGCAGGCCGTGCTGGTGGAGTAAAGCCCAGCCGAATGCTCCTGTCTAAACAAAGTCACCCTCATTCAAGGGGCAACCGAATTTCACTTCCTACGAAAAAGCTGCTGATCCTTTTGCTAACCAGGAAAAGTGAGGGCACGCGCCATTTACACGAAATTGAGCATGGTAATCGGTAGCCGCAAAAAAGCCTAGATCTAACATTAGATCTAGGCTTTCTTTTTCAAACACTATTTCCCTACAAGCTGCTGGGAGCGGTGGGGGCGGCCGGCGGTAGCGTAATGGCATCCACGTTCTTGTCCCGAATAAGCTTGTTCAGGGCCGGCAGGTCTTGCTCCCTGATCATTTTGAACTGACCAAGCTGCTGATTAATCTGCTCGGTCACTTCCTTCTTGAACCCTACGGCCTGCTCCGTAGGCCGGTAGTCGCCGGTGCTGGCCTGCCCGACCAGGTTCGCTAGCTTGTTGTTCAGGCGGATGGGAAAGTTCAGGGGGTCCTGCCCGCTTTTGTTTTTGGTTTGGTACAATGCCTCTTCAATCTGGGTGATTTTCTTGTCGATGGCGCTGGCCGACTCGACGATATCCTTAGCCGGCGCCTGGTCTTTCAACGGACCCGTGATCGTGTTCAACTGGCCGCGCAGGGTGCGGATGTCGCGGATGGCCTCGTGGGTTTCCGTGAGCTTCTGCTGCACATCCTGCAGGAAGTCAAACTGGGCCTGCAGGTCCTGCGGGGTGGCTTTGCTGCGCGGGTCGGGCAGGACGGTAAAGGTTGTTTCCTGGGTTTGCTGGTTGAGTGTGAGGCGCGCTTTGTAGGTGCCCGGCACGGCCCGGGGGCCCTGCGTGCCGCCGCCCCACAGAATCAGGCCTTCAAACTGGCGGGCATCGGGGTAGCTCAAATCCCAGACAAAGCGGTTCATGCCCCGCCGGGTGGGCAGGAGCTCGCGCTTGATCTTGGCTTTTTCCGCTTTCGTCAGATTTTTGCCCCCCAGGTCCTTATCCGTGTTGGCGAAGGTGCGAATAACCTGGCCCCGCGCATCAAGGATGTCGAGCTTCACGGTGCTGGTCGAATCGTGCTTTTGGGCGAAGGAGTAGTAGAGCAGAACCCCGCCCGGATGATTCTGGCCCGCCGTAGGGGAAATCGTGGCCGAGCCGCGGCCCTCCATCCGGTAGCTCGGGGCGGGCGTGTACAAGTGAAACTTGCTGGCGGCCACCGGCGCGCTCAGCTGGTGCAGGGGCGTTAGGTCGTCGAGCAGCCAGAACCCCCGCCCTTGGGTAGCGGCAATGAGGTTGTCGTTTTTGATCGTCAGGTCCGTGATGGGCGTCGGCGGCAGGTTGAGCTGCAGGGGCTGCCACTGCTGGCCATCGTTGAAGGAAACGTACAGACCGTATTCGGTGCCAGCGTAGAGCAGCCCGGCGCGCTTGGGGTCGGCCCGCACCACGCGGGTAAAGTGCGTGTCGGGAATGCCGGTGGTGATTTTTGTCCACGTCTTGCCGTAGTCCATCGTCTTGTAGAGGTAGGGCCGAAAGTCTCCGGACTTATACATGGTGGCCGCCACGTAAGCGGCTCCCTTCGCCGTGGGGTGGGCGTCAATGCTGTTGATTTGAATCCACTCAGGCAGGCCCTTGGGCTGCACCTTCGTCCAGGTCTTGCCCTGGTCGCGGGTAAGGTGCAGCAGGCCGTCGTCGGAGCCCGTCCAGATCACCCCGGCCTCCACCGGCGACTCAGCGAGGGCGAAGATGGTGCCGTAGTACTCCACGGCCGTGTTGTCCTTGGTAATGGGGCCGCCGGAGGGGCCCAGGGTCTTCGGGTCATTGCGGGTCAGGTCGGGGCTGATCACCTGCCAGGACTGGCCTTCGTTGGTCGTGACGTGCAGGTGGTTGGAGCCCGAGTACAGCCGCTTGGGGTCGTGGGGGGAAAACAGCAGGGGGAAGTTCCACTGAAACCGGTACTTCATGCCCTCGGCGCCGTGCCCCATGGGGTTGTCGGGCCACACGTCGATGGCGCGCTCCTGCCGGGTGTCGTGGTCGACGCGGGAGAGGTAGCCGTCGTAGCTGCCCCCGTACACGATGTCGGGGTTCAGCGGATCCACGGCGATATGGGCGCTTTCGCCGCCGGCCGTTGGCTCCCAGTCGCGCTCCTCGATGCTGCGGCCCGCCGTGCGGTGCGGAATGCGCACCGTGGAGTTGTCCTGCTGGGCTCCGTAAATGCGGTAAGGGAAATGGTTGTCGGTCACCACCCGGTAAAACTGCCCGGTGGGCTGGTTGTGGTAGGTGGTCCAGTTCAGGCCCCCGTCGGTGCTGACCTGAGCGCCGCCGTCGTCGGCCATGACCATGCGGTTGGGGTTCTCGGGCGCAATCCACAGATCGTGGTGGTCGCCGTGGGGGGCATCATAGGCCTGGAAGGTGCGGCCCCCGTCCTTGCTTTTGTGGTAGGAAACGTTGAGCACGTACATTACGTCCGCGTCCTTGGGGTCGGCATAAATGCGCGTGTAGTACCAGGCCCGCTGGCGCAGGTTGCGGTCATCCGACAGCTTCTGCCAGTTCTTGCCCCCGTCGTCGGAGCGAAACAAGCCCCCTTTTCGGCCTCCACCATCGCCCACACCCGGCTGGAGTTTACCGGTGAAACGGCTACCCCGATGATGCCCAAGGTGCCCGTGGGCATGCCCTCAGCGCGGGAGATATCCTGCCAGGTGTCGCCGCCATCGGTGCTTTTCCACAGGCCCGAGCCAGGTCCACCCGAGGAGAAGTTATAGGGCGTGCGCCGCACGTTCCAGGTGCTGGCGTAGAGAATGCGCGGGTTGGACGGGTCCATAATCAGGTCCACCGCGCCAGCGTCCTGGTTGGCAAACAGCACGCGCTCCCACTTCCTGCCCCCATCTTTGGAGCGGTACACGCCGCGCATCTCACTCGGCGCGTACAGGTTGCCCATGGCCGCGACGTACACCAGATCCGGATTCTTGGGGTGGATGCGGATACGACCAATGTGGCGCGAATCCTTCAGGCCCACGTTGGTCCAGGTCTGGCCCGCATCCATCGATTTCCACACCCCAAAGCCGGACGACACGTTGCCCCGCACGGTTTGCTCGCCCTCGCCGGCGTACAACACGTTGGGGTCCGATTCGCTGACGGCCACGGCCCCGATGGACCCGCCGAAGTAGCGGTCGGAGATGTTGCCCCAGGTGCCGCCGCCATCGGTGGTGCGCCACACGCCGCCCCCGGCCGTACCCATGTAGTATAAGTTGGGGTTGCCGGGCACGCCCGTCGCCGTGCCGGCCCGTCCGCCCCGGTAGGGACCAATGGAGCGCCACCGCAACCCATTGTATAAGGTGGTGTCGTAGACCGCGGCGGTGCCTTGGGGGGCTTTTTTCCGCTTGGCGCGCTGCTGCGCCTCGGCCGAGGTTGTGAGCAAGAGGAAGAGCAGCGCGCCGATGAAGGCGGTATTCCAGGGTAGCGAATGTTTCATACGCAAAGGGTTGACGGGAAAAGGGCATGGCATAACGGCGCCCCGCCAGTGATGACGGGGCCCAGGACCACGTTGGCCTCCAGGCTAGCCAGAACTCGGGTTTAATGTAGGGAGAAACCCGCTAACCCACGCGGCGATTTTGCGAGTAAAGCGCAAAAAATCAGCCTGAGGTCACTTAATCCGGCGTCGGCAGCCACGGGGCCGGGCCCGCAAAAATCCGGGCCAGGGTATAGCGCCGGGCTTCGCGGGCGCGCAGTTGCCGGGCCCACGGCACGCGTCCGGCAGCTGCGGAGCCTGGCCCCGTGGACTGGTACTCGGCGTAGAAGGCGGTTTGCTCGTTTTTGGGGTCGCGCCAGTTGTCCCAGCCGGCGGCAGTGATGTGGGCGCCTAATTCTGAGTGCAGAAACACGGTGCGCGCGTGCGGCCGCCAGGGTCGGCCTAGATACACTTTCTGCGCCTCAGGGGCCGCCGTGAGACGGCAGTGCCGGAACACCAGCCCGTAGGCCTGGCGCGGCGTGGTGGAAGCGGCCGTGATATAGGAGTTGCTTTTGCTGTGAATTACGCAGCGGTCGAATACGGCCGTGCTGGCGCCGAAGATAAAGTCGGTAGTGCCTTCGATGTAGCAATCCTGATAGTACTGGCGGCTGTTTTCTATGGCCAGAAACAGCGTGTCCTGGTGGCCCAGCATGCGGCAGTGGCGGAACACGGCCCGGTCGCCTTCCACGTGCAGGGCCACAGCTTGGCCGACCGGTCCGGCTGAGTTTTCGAAGGTGATGTTCTCAGCCCAAAAGTCGTTGCCCTGGACACGGACCGTGTGGGATGTGTAGGTGGTATGCCCGGCAGCGTCGCCCGAGTAATCGCCGTAGGTGATAATGACTCCGTCGCGGCTTTCGCCCAGCAGGGTAATGTTAGTTTTCTGGGCGGGGATGACGAGTTTTTCGCGGTAGGTGCCGTTTTTAATAAAGATGGTGGCCCGCACCTGCATGAAGTCGCGCACGGCCATCACCGCCTCCTGAATGGTGCGGTAGTCACCCAAGCCGTCGGGCGCCACAGTCAGGCGCACGGGTTGCGAAAATGATGGCGGGGAGGCAGCTTTAGGCGGATTGGCTGGTGGAGTAACTTGGGCAACCGCGGCCGGGCCACCCAGCAGCAGGACGCTCCCTAGCACTAGAAGCTGGAACGGCCTTAGGGAGCGTAAGACAGATGGTAATGGCTTGGGCACAGGCTAGTTCAGTTTAGGATGAGGCCAGCAAGGTCGGGCTACAAAATCAAGCGGCGGTGCTTCAAATTTGCCCCCCAGCGGCCATGGAGTTAGCTAAGGCCGAGGCGGGAAAACCTTGGCCAGAAACGCGGCCGTATAGGTTAGGGTTGGCTCAAACCAGGGGTGAAACAAGGGAAACGTGTGCGGCGCCCTGGCAAAGGTGTGCGTCTCGTGGTAGATGCCGAAAGCGTCCAGCTTTTTGGTCATGTCGTCGCGGCCCGCGTGCATGCGGTCCAGAACGCTGTTCAGAAACAGGATAGGCGGCGTCTGGTCCGAAACGTGGTTCAGGGCGCCGGCTTGGTGCCACAGAGCCAGGTTTTCCGTCTTAGACGCCCCAAACCAGCGCGTAGCGGCTGACAGCCCTTTACTATCATCACCCTCCCCCGATTCGGGGTGGATGAAGGCTAGCGTGCCATCTACGTCAATAATGGCCTGAACTCGGCTGGAGCGGCTCGTATGACAGGCCTCGCCCTCCAACTGCGCGTCGCCGTTGGTAGTGCCCAGCAACGCGGCCAGCTGTCCGCCCGCGGAAAAGCCCCAAACCGCAATCCGGGTGGTGTCGATGGGGTAGGTGCCGTCCTGGGCCCGCAGCCAACGCACGGCGGCCTTCAGATCGGTCACGGCGGCCGGGTACCGGGCTTCGGGCGACAGGCGGTAGTCTGCTGTGACCGTCACGTAGCCCCGGGCGGCGAGCTGCTGGGCTATCGGCACGTGGTGGGAGCGGTCGCCGGAGCTCCAGCCCCCACCGTGGATCAGCAGCACGGCCGGGTAGCCCGCGGGTCGCTTCGCTTTTGGGTAGAAGATATCGAGCTGCAAGGCCCGTCCGCCCACGGTGCAGTAGGTCAGGTTTTGCCGGGCCTGAATGGTGGTGGGAACGGTGGGCCGCGCCAGGGTAATGGTCGGGTGTGTTTTACGGGCCTTACGCAGGGCGCTGGCCACGGTAAAGGACGTGTCGCGCGGAGCTAGGGTTGGCTGGGCCTGGGCCGCCAGGGTGCTTGCTCCCAGAACCACCAGAAGAATGGCTACGACCAAGCGACGAAGTAGCCAAGGAAGGCGAAATAGAATCATCGGCAGGTATAAGATAGATCAACGGCTAAGATAAGCTGCCTGGGGCTTGCATCAAGCTGTAATTCCCGCGGCAGTTGCTCCATTGCTTATTCGGCCATCTTCCATTTCGATGATACGGTGCGTCTGGGCCGCGAACTCCTGGTCGTGCGTGACGATGAGCAGGGCCTGGTGGTAGGTTTCGGCCAGCTCTTTGAAAATAGCAAAGACTATTTCGCTGTTCTTCTTGTCGAGGTTGCCCGTGGGCTCGTCGCCCATGATGATGAGCGGGTCGTTGATGAGGGCGCGGGCAATGGCTACGCGCTGTTTTTGCCCCCAGACAGCTGGTAGGGCTTTTTAAGCGCTTCCCCCTCAATCCCCAGAATTTTCAGCTTCTCGTAGGCTCGGCTTTCGATTTCCGCCACCGAGTATTTGCCCAGCTTTTCCCCCGGCAGCATCACGTTGCGCAGTACCGTAAACTCATTGAGCAGGTAGTGAAACTGGAAGACAAAGCCGATTTTCTCGTTCCGCACCCGGGCCAGCTCAGCCTCCTTTTTTTGGCCCATTTCCACGTTGTCAATCAGGAGGGTGCCCTCGTAGGCCGTGTCCATGGTAGACAGGATGTAGAGCAGCGTTGATTTGCCGCAGCCTGATTTGCCCACCACGCTGGCAAACTCACCGCGGGCCAGCGAAAAAGAAATTTCGCGCAGCACTTGCACCCGCACGGGGTCGTCGAAATACTTGGTGATGAGGCGGGCTTCCAGAGCAGGACTGTCCATCTTATTTGCCGCGAATGATGACGACAGGGTCGATCTGACTGGCCTTGCGGGCCGGGAAGAAACCCGCCAGATACGTGGTAATCAGGGAAAAAGCGGCCGCGATACCGTAGAAAACCGGATTAAAAACCACGGGATAGGTCTTGACCGTGGGCAGGGAGGGAGGAGTGAAGGGTAGCTGGGAAATTAGCGCCGACAGCCCCAGCCCGCAGATCAGGCCCAGGGCCCCGCCAAACAGCCCGATGGACAAGGCCACCATCACAAACACCCGCCGAACATCCGTGCCCGAAAACCCGACGGCCTTGAGAATGGCAATGGTGTCCATCTTCTCATAAATCATCATGTTGAGGATGTTATAAATCCCGAAGCCGGCCACCGTCAGCAGCGTGATGCCCACGGCATACGAAATCAGGGTGCGGATAAACGTGCCGGTCTCAAAATCTGAATTAGCGGTCTGAATATCCAGAGCCTGCACCTCGTACAGGGCCGCGTACTCTTTTGCCAGGCGGGGCGCCAGCGTCATGTCGTGGAGTTTTACCTGTAGGTCGGTGACATAGTTATTGGATTCGCCCAGCAGCTTTTGGGCCGTGGCCAGCGACGTGTAGCTCTGCACTTTGTCGATTTCCAGCAGCCCCGACTGAAACAGCCCCACCACCTTGAGCGGCACGTGGTCGCCTTTGGGCGTGGTAATCTGAATTACGTCGCCCAGCGTCACCAGCATCAGGTCGGCTGCTCCTTTGCCGAGGATAATGCTGTTGGCCACGGTGTTGAGGCTCCGATAATTGCCCCCCACCACGTAGTCGCTAAACGCAAACAGGGCATTTTCCTGCTCCGCCTCAATGCCGCTGATGGTGCCATTGAGCGTGACGGTGCCCACGTTGTAAAATACCTGGGCCTGAGTTTTGGGGGCTACGCCGCGCACCCGCGGATCGCGGCGCAAAGCGGCCAGAATAGCGCTGCTGTTGTGAATGCGGGGCAGCTCGTTGCGGGGCTTAATGGAGCGGATAAAGTTGTGCTGGCGCTGCCCGCGGGTGTAGCGGTCTACGGGCTGCTCGGCGGCGGGCTGCAATTCGTTGTAGAGGCGTACGTGGGGAGTGCGGTTGAGCACCAGCCCGTCCAGCAGCTGGTTGAGGCCCGACATAAAGCTGAGCAGGGTGATGAACATGGTGATGCTGAACGTGACACCGATGGCCGCCACGAGCGTCTGCTTACCGCGGGCCTGCAGCAGCGCTGCCGCCACGCTATAGAGTAAGGGCATTTTCATGAGCCAGGGGCTTGCAGTTCGTCGTCGGGGGTAAGGCCCGCTACTACTTCCACCATCTGGTAGTCGCGCAGGCCAATCTTAATCCGCACGGCCTGCCCATCGCTTTTCAGCACCGTGGAGTCGTTGACCAGCAGGCGGCGCGGAATGAGCAGCGCCCTCGCCTTAGTCTGCAGTACAATGTTGGCTTCCACGCTCACGAAAGGATACAGAACGGAGGGCTGCTTCACGAAGGCTGCTTCCACCAGAAAGGTCCGGCTGCTCGTGTTCATCATGGGCGAAACCGTGGTAACCTGGGCGGTAAACACCTGGCCCGGATAGGCATCCAGGGTTACCAGTACTTGCTGGCCAGGCTTGATTTTGACGATGTCGGATTCATCGACCTGCAATTCCAGCACAAATTGCCGGGCATCGCCCAGCAGGGCCAGCGGCGTCTGGGGGGTAATGGCCTCGCCAGGTTCCTGATACAGCTTATACACCACGCCGTTGATCTTGCTGCGCAGGATAAAGTCGCCGGCCTGCTGTTGGGCTATCTGCAGGTTCTTGCGGGTTTGGGCGGCGGCAAATGCCAGCTCTTTTTTCAGATTTTGATACCGCAACAGTGCGGACTCATACGCCGTTTTCGACTGCTCGTACGCCAGCTCCCGCTGCTCGAGGGTCTGCCGAGTGCCGATGGCTTGCTGCCAGAGCCGGCGCTGCCGGGTAAGCTGGAGCAAGTCGTTTTGCATGGTGCGGCGCTGCAGGGCAATTTGAGCCTGGGCTTCCCTCAGTTGGCTTTGGTTGGCCCTTATATCGGCGTTCCGGGCTGCCAGGGCCGCATTTTCCTGGTTTAGCTGCGATACTTCGCTGGCAATTGCCAGCAGCGGAGTGCCCACCTTCACCGAGTCGCCTTCCCGCACCTGCACTTCCCGAATGATGCCGCCGACCCGGGCAAACGCCTGGTACTGCTGCCCGCTCTTGACGGTGCCAGCTGCGTACACCGACTCAGAAATGGAGGACAACACCGGTTTGATGCGCTCCGTTTTCGGCTGGCAGCCTATCAGCCCTAGCATGGTTAGCAGAAACCAGTACACCACCATCCGGATCCTTCCCCCTGATAAACCCTGGTATGCCCGCTTGCCAGCGGTCATCTCTGGCTGCGGGGCTGTCGGGTAAGGCGGCGGCAATGGGTGGATGTTCATAGCACGCAAGAAACGGCGGCGCTGGGAGGAGCCGCGCGGTGCTAGCTGCTCCTCCCAACATTCAGTAACTGCTTTTACACAGGTCCGTACGGACACTTCGTGAATATAAGGCGGCAACCCCAAATTCTACCGGAGCCGCGTGGTAAGATATGAGCCTGATCAAGTGATATGGTGAGTCATGTCATCGAATGGCCACGCCTAGCTTCATGCTGCTACACTGGCCGGAACCTAGGTTGGCTGATGGAGAGGGGAACGAACTGGTAAAAAAGCCTCCCAGAATCGTTGCAATCATCCAGCCCGCCGACGAATCAGTCATTGCCTTGTTGGCGAAGCGCTGAGTTGACTGATTCATTCCGTTGATGACTGGTTAAGACTTGCATCACTATTCGGGCATTGGCTTGCACAAAGCTGGCGGGCAGTGCGTAGCTTTACTAAAACCAGTTGACAGTACTTTTTTTAGTTCTAACTGGCTATTTAACCAGGGTCCGTTCCTGCTGAGCGGCGAGTTATAATTATCTTTCTGAGTACCTGCTGACCAGTTCGCCCACTTTCCTGCTCCACTATGCCCGCAGCGCTAGCGCATTCTGCCCTTTTTATTAAAATTCCTTCTCGACCGATGGCTGCGCCCAGCCTAGTGACGAGTTGGCTGCTGACGCTCCTGCTCTTGCTGCTGAGCGGCGCAGCTACCACGGCTCTCGCACAGGCGACGCCGCCCCCGGAGTGTAGCGAGGATGAGAAGTTCATCAATCAATGGTATTTCGGCTACCGGGCGGGGCTGGACTTCAACGAAGCTAGGGACACTATTCCGCCCAAAGTGCTGACCGATGGCCGCATGGTGGCACCCGCCGGCTCCGGGGTAATGTCGGATGGCAATGGCAGCCTGCTCTTCTACAGCAACGGCGATACCGTCTGGAGCCGCGACCACAACATCATGCTCAACGGCACCGGCATGGGGGGCAACCGTCTGGCCACCGACGGCCCCTGGCTATCAAGCGGCCGGGCATAGTTCTTCCGGGCGCCCCCAGGCGGTACTTCATCTTCACCCAAGACGCCCAGGGTGGCCCCAAGGGCTTGAGCTACTCGGAAATTGTAATTCCCCTGCCGGGACTGCAGGGCAAGGCGAGGTGGTAGCCGCCACCAAAAACACGCTTCTTACCCGCGGTACAGCCGAAAAGATGACGGGTGTATTCCACAAAAACGGCTGCGACATCTGGATAATCGTGCACGGCTGGGGCGAGGCAACCTCCGGCACCGAGAACCGCGGCGACTCTTTTCTGGCTTATCGCGTGACGCCGGCCGGCGTGCAGAGCCCGCCCATTATTTCGACCGTGGGGGCCCGGCACGCGCCGAGCGTGTCGCCCCAGGGCTACCGCGGCCAGATGAAGGTGTCTCCCGACGGCGAGCAGCTGGCCGTGGCCCGCTACAGCGAAACCCTGGGCGACAACAGCAGCACAGTCGAGCTGTTTGCCTTCGATGCCGAAACGGGCATAGTCAGCAACCCGCAGATCGTCGACCAGGGGGCGGGTCGCTACTACGGCGTGGAGTTTTCGCCCAGCCGCAACTACCTCTACGCCACGGTGCAGAGTCCGCCCCAACTGCTGCAATTTGATTTGAGTGCCACCAACATAACAGCCAGCAAGCAGGTCATTCCGCTCAATCAAAATCCCCGGTTAATCTGGGCTCCATGCAGGCCGCCCCGGACGACAAGATTTACGTGGCCCGCGAAAACGCGCCCGGCCTGGGCTTTATCACCTACCCCGATTCCTTGGGCGCGAAGGCCGCCTACGCCGACGACAGCTTGGCGCTGGGCGGGCGTCGCAGCGGGTTGGGTCTGCCCAACTTCAATCAAAGCTCTTTGCTGCGCGTCGGAATCGGAGCGCAAATCACGGCTTGCCGCGAGATAAGCTTTCAAGCCAGCTTCGCCGTTCAAACCCCCGATCTGGTGTATGCCTGGGATTTTGGCGACGGGACTACCCTGACAGGCGGTGCTTCAACAGCAGAAAAGCCCGTTCATACCTACGCTACGCCCGGCGACTACACCGTTACACTGCGCATCACCAACGATTGCTTTTGCCGCGAAACCCGGGGCATTATTCGGGTGCCCGCCCTGCCCCAGCCGGGTAGCATTGGCAGCCCTCAGACGCTGTGCGCCGGCACAGCGCCGGCCGCTCTTACCAGCACTACCAATGCCTCGGGCGATGCCGGCCTGCCGCTCGTTTACCAGTGGGAAACGTCCTCGGACAACGTCACCTTCACCGCTATCGGCGGCGCTACCGGTGCCAGCTATTTGCCCCCCAGCACGTTGCCAGCCGGCACGACCTATTTCCGGCGGCGCGCTCAGTTGCTGCTGCCTAATCAATCAGGGCCTTACTGCACCCCCAGCTTTACCGCCCCCGTAGCCATCACCGTCCTGCCTGCTCTGACGGCCGGCACCATCGCCGCCGACCAAACCGTTTGCGCTGGCAGCCCCGTTGCCCCGCTGACAAGTACCGTCGCCGCCACTGGTGGCACGGGCACGTTCACGTACCAGTGGGAATCATCATCGGACAACACTACCTGGGGGGCAATTTCCGGCGCCACCGGCGAAAGCCTCACGCCCGGTCCGCTCACGGCCACTACTTATTTCCGGCGCCTGGTGCGCTCCGGGCCGTGCGCCTCCTTATCCAGCACCGTTACAATAACCGTGGCTCCCGCCTTAACGGCTGGTAGCATTGCTGCCAACCAAGCTCTCTGCGCCGGAGGAACCCCGGCTCCGCTCACCAGCGAAACGCCGGCCACAGGCACCGCAGATAACATCGCGTATCAATGGGAGTTATCGGCGGATAACACAACCTGGACGCCTATCAGCGGTGCTAATGGGCCAGCTTACGCGCCAGGTCAGTTGAGCGCTACCACTTATTTCCGGCGCCGGGCCAGTTCAGGCACCACTTGCGCCCCTGTCTTTTCCAACGTCGTTACTATTACCGTAGCCCCGGCGCTGACGGCCGGTACCATTGCCGCCGACCAGACCGTGTGCGCCGGCGCTCCTGTTGCGCCACTCACCAGCACGGCCCCGGCCACGGGTGGAACGGGCACGTTTGCTTATCAGTGGGAGTCATCCGGAAATAACGCGGACTGGGCGCCTATCGTGGGGGCCACGAGCGAGACCTTTGCACCTGGGCCGCTTACCTCTAACACCTATTTCCGCCGCCGCGTAGCGTCGGGGACCTGTGCACCGCAGTATTCACCCTCCGTCGCCGTTATAGTGTTGCCGAACCTGACGGCCGGTAGCATTGCCTCTAACCAGACCCTCTGCGCCGGAGGAACCGCAGCTCCGCTCACCAGCACCAGCGAGGCCGGCGGCGCGGGCAATATCGTCTACCAGTGGGAGTCAACCGTGGATAATGGAGCCTCCTGGACGCCTGTTAGCAGTGCCACCGGATCAACGTATGCACCGGGCACGCTCAGTGTTACCACTTCCTTCCGCCGGCAGGCCAGTGCGGCTGGTGCCTGCGCTCCAGTCTTTTCTAATGTCGTGACCATCACCGTCCTGCCTGCCCTTACGGCCGGCACTATCGGCACCGACCAGACGCTGTGTCCGGGCGCCACTCCCGCCTCCCTCACCAGCACGGCAGGTCCTGGCGGGGGCACGGGCACGTTTGCTTATCAGTGGGAGTCTTCTGGAAATAACGCGGATTGGGCGCCCATCGTGGGAGCTACCGACGCCGGCTTTGCACCCGGCCCGCTTACGTCCGACACCTACTACCGGCGCCGGGTCACGTCAGGCACCTGCGGATCGGTGGTTACGCCCTCTGTCTTTATACGGGTACTACCGGCGCTGACCGCGGGTAGCATTGCCGCTAATCAAACCATCTGCGCGGGCGCTACGCCGGCTCCGCTCACCAGCACCGGCGAGGCCAGCGGGGGCACGGGCACGTTTGCTTATCAGTGGGAATCGTCGGCTGATGGTGTTAGTGCCTGGGGGCAATTCCGGGCGCTACCAACCCGACTTTCGCACCCGGCCCGCTGACGGCCACCACCTACTACCGCCGCCGGGTGACGTCGGGCACTGGCACCTGCTCTATCAGCTTTTCCAACGTCGTGACTATCCAGGTACAGCCCGTTGTGACGCCTAGCGTGAGCGTAGCGCCGCCACCAGTGCAGTGCCCCGGCACGGCCCTGACCTTCACGGCCGTAGCCACAAATGCGGGCCCCGCGCCGACGTTCAGCTGGCTGGTGAACAATGTAGCCGTTGCCAGTGGGCCCACGTTCACCAGCAGCACCTTGGTCACGGGCGACCAGGTGCGGGTAGAGGTAACGCCCACGGCGGGTCTGTGCAGCGCGGCTCCGGCCGTGGCAACGGTTACGGTGACGCGCACCCCGACGCCGCTGCCCACGCTGGCCATTGCTGTGCAGCCGGGCGGGCCCGTGTGCCTGGGCGCGCCACTTACGTTTAGCGTAGCCAGTGTAACTGAGGCTGGCCCGGCCCCAGAGTACCAGTGGCAGATCAACGGCAACGACGTGAACGGCGCCACCGGCCCGGTCTTTACCAGCACGACGCTGCGCGAAGGCCAGACCGTAACTCTGCGCCTGCGCACGATCAATGCCTGTGGCCAGCCCGTTACGGCCGTATCCAACGGCGTGCCTGTGCGCATCCAACCGCCGGTTGACGTGGATGCCGGTCCCGACAAGGAGATTCTGGCCGGCACCTCGGTTATCCTGGAAGGCCGCGCCGGCACCTACCCCGTGACGTGGACGCCGGCGACGGGCCTCACGATTTCGCCCAACGACCCACTACGGCCGCGGGCCGCGCCCACGGTGACCACAACCTACACCCTCTCGGCCGGAGAAGGCGGCTGCGCCGATAGCGACCAGGTGACGGTGACCGTGCGGCCGGCTATCCGCATTCCCAACGCCTTCACGCCCAACGGCGACGGCCGCGACGACACCTGGCAGATTGAGTTCATCGAGCAATACCCCGACAACACCGTGAACGTGTTTAACCGCTGGGGGAACAAGGTTTTCTCGGCTACTAATTATAGCCGGGCTAATGAGTGGCGCGGTGATATGAACGGCCAGCCCGCGCCGGTCGGCACTTACTACTACGTCGTCGTCACGAAAGGCCCACTGGGCAAGTCCTATAGCGGGTCGATTACGATACTGTACTAATCAACTGGCTGGTGGCGACCAACGCCGCCAGTTCACCTTTCTTTTTTGCTGGACTTATAAGGCAAACCCTGTTATGAAAAGAGCTCTATCTCTACTGCTGCTGCCGCTGCTGCTACTGGTGGCGGCGCCCGCCCGTGCCCAGCAGCAGGCGCAGTACAGCCAGTACATGAACAATAATTACATTCTGAACCCGGGCGCAACGGGCGTAGAGGATTACATCGATATCAAGTTCAGCTACCGCACCCAGTGGACGGGTCTGGAGGGGGCGCCCAAAACTTACTACGTCAGCGGCAGCTCCTCGCTGGGCAAGTGGCGCACCACCACCAAACGTACCCTGCGCGACCGGCGGCGGCCGTTTCACGCCCTGGGGGCCTTGTGTACAGAGACGAAACCGGGCCCACGAGCCGGACCGGCGCCTATGTTTCCTATGCCTACAATCTGGTGCTCCGGCCCGACCTGCGGGCGGCGCTGGGCGTGTCAGTCGGCATGCAGCAGTTTGCCGTCGATGGGCAGAAGCTGCGGTTCTTCGACCCCACAACCCAGGCGGCCAGCGCCGCCTCGCAGGTGCTGGATGGGTCGGTGGGCCTGTGGGTGTACAGCTCGAGATTCTACGTGGGCCTATCCAGCGCGCAACTGCTAGCCAATAAGCTCGACTTTTCCTACGGTCCTAATCAGCTGGGTGAGGGCGCGCCCGGCAACTCCCTGAAGCGGCACTACTTCGCCACGGCCGGGGTGCGGGTGCCGCTTAGCCGGGAGTGGTCGTTGGTGCCGTCGGTGCTGGTGAAGGCCGTGAACCCGGCCCCGCTTTCGGTTGACATCAATGCCAAGCTCAAGTACCAGGATTTGCTGTGGGTGGGCGTGTCCTGGCGCGCCTTCGACTCGGCCGTGGCCATGGTGGGCCTGAGCTACGAGCAGCTTACCTTGGGCTACTCCTACGACGCCGGCCTCTCCGAACTAGCCGGCTACCACGGCGGCAGCCACGAGGTGCTGCTGGGATTGCGCCTAAAGAAAAAGGCTCAGACGGTGTGCACCAATCGGTTCTGGTAATATTTGCCCCCCAGCGCCTCCGTAGCCAATTATCCTTGCCGGGCCCGCGCCTTTAGCTGCTCACTGCACCTCCTACTTGTGGAGTGGATGCAGGCCAGGGTAGGGGAGTAAGAACCCGAGCGTGCTGCCACAGATGGTAGGGAGGTTGAACAGGTGCAGCCAGAATTCTCAGATCCTGAGGGCTGAAAAAGCCCCCAGCTGCTAGCAGAGACCGAAAGCTAAACTAGCAAACGCGGGAGGTATTGGAATACATAACCAGGTAGGAGGCAGTACGCGGAGGAAAAGACAGCCGGGCGCCATGCTGCAAGTAAAAACGGTGGCGGCGAAGTAGGTCGGCGCTTACTTGGAGCTTTTAAATGCAGAGGCAACCTGCTGCCTTATACCCATCGGTGGCCGCATTCCGAGTGGGGGCTTTTTCCTTCTGCTGTCAAGCTTTGTCCGCGTAACCCAATGCCATGCCTCCTCCCTCTGACGCTACGGTGTTTCACCGCTCCACTCTGCTCACCCAGCTCGCCGGCCAGCCCAACTGGGATTTGATCGTCATTGGGGCGGAGCTACGGGCCTGGGCGTAGCCCTGGACGGGCTCAGCCGGGGCTACCGAACGCTGCTGCTCGAGCGGGTGGACTTTGCCAAGGGCACGAGCAGCCGCAGCACTAAGCTGGTACATGGCGGCGTGCGCTATCTGGCCCAGGGCGACGTGGGGCTGGTGCGCGAAGCACTCATGGAGCGGGGCCTGTTGCTCCAAAATGCCCCCCACCTGGTTACCAATCAAGCTTTTCTTATTCCCGTCTACTCCTGGTTCGATGCGGCCTTCTACACCGTGGGCCTGAAGCTCTACGACTGGCTGGCCGGCTCGCGCAGCCTGGGACCGTCGGAATACCTGAGCCGGGCCGAAACGCTGCAACGCCTGGGTAATGTACGCTCGCAGGGCCTGCGTGGCGGCGTGCGCTACCACGACGGGCAGTTTGACGACGCCCGCCTGGCCGTAAACCTGGCCCAGACGGCCATCGAGATGGGCGGCACAGTGCTCAACTACATGGCTGTGCGCGGGCTGCTAAAAAATGCGCAGGGCCGCGTGTGCGGCGTGCAGGCCACCGACGAAGAAACCGGCCGCCCCTACGAGTTGCGGGGAAACGTCGTAATCAACGCTACCGGCATTTTCATCGATGAGATCCGGCAGCTTGACACACCTGGCACGCACCCGCTGGTGCAGCCCAGCCAGGGCGTGCACCTCGTAGTGGACCAGTCGTTTTTGCCCGGCAGCGATGCCCTGCTGATTCCCAAAACCGATGACGGCCGCGTGCTGTTTGCCGTGCCTTGGCAGGGACGAGTGGTGCTGGGAACGACGGATACGCCCCTGAAAGAGCCCAGCTGGGAGCCGCAGGCCCTGGAAGCCGAAATCGAGTTTATCCTGCGCACCGCTGGCCGTTATCTGGCGCGCCCGCCCGGGCGCCACGACGTGCGGAGCGTATTCGCGGGCCTGCGCCCCCTGGCCGCCGCGGCCGGCGCCACCCCCACCAAAGACCTCTCGCGTAAGCACCAGATTCTGGTTTCTGCCGCGGGCCTGATTACCATCAGCGGCGGCAAGTGGACCACCTATCGCCGCATGGGCCAGGACGCGGTAGATCAGGCCATTGTGGTGGGAAATTTGCCCCCGCAACCCAGCCGCACGGCCCAGCTGGCCATTCACGGCTCCCAGGCTACGCCCGACCACACCCACCACCTCGCCGGCTACGGCCGCGACCGGCCCGCCTTGCAGCGCCTCCTGGAAGAGCGGCCAGCGCTGGGGCAGCGCTTGGCGCCGGAGCTGCCATTCCAACAGGTACAAGTGGTGTGGGCTGCCCGCTATGAGCTGGCCCGCACCGTTGAGGATGTGCTGGCCCGCCGCGTACGCGTACTTTTTCTCGACGCCGCCGCGGCCGTGCACTGCGCCCCCGTAGTGGCAGCCCTGCTGGCTGAAGAACTAGGCCGCGACGCCCAGTGGGAGCAGCAACAGGTGGCGGCCTTCACCGCCCTCGCCCGATCTTACCAACTCATCACCCCGGAATGACTTCCATGAATGTAATCTATGTGACGGATTTGATCGGAACCGGCGTATTCGCCATATCCGGTACGTTAGCCGCTTTGCATAAAAAGAAAGACCACGATATTCTCACCCTGTTCATCTTCGCGTTTGTAACCGCGGTTGGCGGAGGCACCCTGCGCGACGTCATCATCCACGCCTACCCGGTGACTTGGATCAGTGACGCCAACTACCTGATAGTCATTCTGGCCAGCGCCCTGATTGCCATTGTTTGCCGCCGCTGGTGGTTGGGCATCCTGCAACGCCCCTTGCTGGTGTTCGATACCCTCGGAATCGGAATTTTCACTATTCTGGGCCTGGAGAAAGCCCTGCACGCGGGCGTGAATCCGTGGGCGGCGGTTTTGCTGGGTATCGTTTCGGCACTGTTTGGCGGCGTTATCCGCGATACGCTCGCCAATGAGGTTCCCTTGGTATTTGAGCGACAATTGTATGCTACTCCCTGCCTGACAGGCGCACTTCTGTATGTTTTGGCCCTCAGGCTGCAAATAGACCCAACCGTTACTTTTCTGGTGTCGGTTGGCGTGATTACGGGCTTTCGACTACTGGCCGTGAAGAAAAGCTGGTCGTTGCCGCCAATTCGGGTGTAACGTAGCTTTTACTATTGTTTTACCTATCCGGTAGAAGGGGAGACGTTCGCAGCCTCTTGCCGCGCGGCCCATACGATGCCTGGGGGGCTTTTTCAGCATAACAATTGAGGCTGAAACTGGGCAAAAAAGCCCTCCATATCTACACTATGTCTCCTGCAAGCAGTTTACGCCCTTTTGCTTAACCCGGAAGATGCAGTTGAGTAACGATCAGTAGTCCTAATTCGGCTCCCATCAGGAAGAGCACCATCTGCCACCAATACAGGCGCTTGAAGTAGCCTCCCGGCTGGGGCCACCACAACACTACCGGCAGAAATAACGGGACAAAGCTTTCACTCAAGGTGTCGCCCGTCGACCGCAGACTTAGACTCGTGACGATGGCCAGTCCGGCGCCCGCCAGCAACAGATACTGCTGCTAGCGGGGAATCTCGGGAATCATGATACGGGCCGGTTAGTACGTCTGGTTGGCCCCCGCCACCGTGTAGATCGGGTCTTCCATAACATTGACGTCAATGATGGATCTGGCATTGTCCAGCAGCTTCCGACAATCAGGACTCAGGTGACGCAGGTGCACCTTCTTGCCGGCCCGGTGGTAGCGCTCCGTCAGTTTGTTTAAAGCTTCAATGGCCGACATATCGGCCACCCGGCTTTCTTTGAAGTCGATGACGACTTCCGAGGGGTCGTTCTGTACATCAAACTTCTCGCTGAAGGTTTGCACCGAGCCAAAGAACAGCGGCCCGAACAGCTCATAGTGCTTTACACCGGCTTCATCGTTGTACTTGCGCGCCCGGATGCGGGTGGCGTTTTCCCAGGCAAAGACCAAGGCAGCAATGATAACGCCGATGAGCACGGCCAGGGCCAGGTTGTGCAGGGCTACGGTAATGCCCGTCACCAGCACCATCACCAGTACATCGGAGGCGGGCATCTTACCAAACGTCTTCAGCGAGGCCCACTCAAACGTGCCCACTGATACCATAATCATCAGGCCCGTGAGGGCGGCCATGGGTACCCGCTCAATAAAAGAAGCCCCGAACATGATGAAAACCAGCAGCATAACTGCCGCCACAATGCCGGAAAGGCGGGCGCGGGCACCCGACGAAATGTTGATCAGACTCTGGCCAATCATCGCGCAGCCGCCCATTCCAAAAAAGAAGCCCGAAGTAATATTGGCTACGCCCTGCGCCACGCACTCTTTGTTGGTGCGGCCCCTCGTTTCCGTGATTTCGTCAATAAGGTTCAGGGTGAGCAGGCTTTCAATCAGGCCCACACCTGCCACGATGGCCGCATAGGGGAAAATCAGCGCCAGCGTTTGCAGATTGAACGGCACAGCTGGAATATGGAAGGGCGGAAAGCCGCCTTTAATGGAGGCAATATCTCCGACGGTTTTGGTATCAATACCCAAGCCGATAACCAGCGCCGACACCACCAAAATAGCAGCCAGAGAAGCTGGAACGGCCTTCGTCAGGCGCGGCAACCCTACGATAATGGCTATGGTGAGACCCACGAGCCACAGCATAGTAAGTAAGGGCGTTCCCGTTAGCCAGTGGCTTACCCCAGCAGCGTCCATCGTCTGAAACTGCACGATCTGGGACAGGAAAATAACAATGGCCAGCCCATTGACGAAGCCAAACATCACCGAGTGCGGCACCAGGCGAATGAACTTGCCCAGCCGAAACACTCCGGCCAGTATCTGCAGAATACCGGCCAGCACAACGGTGGCGAAAATGTACTCTACCCCGTGGCTTTTGGCCAGAGCTACCAACACCACGGCAACTGCCCCCGTCGCCCCGGAAATCATGCCTGGCCGGCCACCTAGCAGGGAGGTAACGAGCCCCATCACAAAGGCGGCATATAAGCCCACCAAAGGCGGTACTCCCGCAATGAGGGAGAAGGCCACCGCCTCCGGAATCAAGGCCAGGGCTACTGTGAGGCCCGAGAGAATTTCATTCTTAAAATTTATTTGGTACTGAGTGAAGTATTGAAGTACTTGTTGCATAAAACGCACTGAGAATGGACAAAAGGAAATCTGTCTGCTTTCAGTTGAAAGCAGGGAGAAGAATATCTAAAGCCAAACTTCAGGGCGGAGTAAGCTGAAAAATGGAGGCGTGATGCAGGGGCATAAGCAGAGAAGAAGTGCCTGGAGGTGAATGTCAAGCGAACCCAATCAGGCTAACACTTCGAAGGATGACTCTGACAGTTTATTTTTGAATGATGGGCATTTAGAGCAGCGGCTTCCGGGCTCGCACCTCGGCCACCCGGCGGGCCAGATCCTGACTATGCAGCGGAATACCCCGCGCGTTTAAATGCGTCGCATCGTGCCAGTACCGCAGGTTGTTGGAAAGCTCGGCAATGGGCTGTTGGGCATAGTTGATATAGAGAATAGATTCAGCCCGCAGCACAGAATCAACCAGGGCGGAAGTGGCCGCCAGATGGCGCGGCCGCTGATAATAGGTGGCGGTAAAGCAAATCAACTCTATCTGCTCCTGTTTGCAAATGGCAATAAACTCGCTTAGATACCGCAGATGGGCCCTATTGAGGTAGGGAGGTTCCGCGTTAAGCTTTTCCAGCGCATAGAGCGTGCGTGCGCTATCCTGAGGTGAGGGCGTTTCTGGCTCATAGCCTTGATTAAGAGGCGCATCGGGCTTACTGCTCACGTAGTTCTTGGCGAGGCTCGCCACGTTGCTGTTATGGCGGTACAGCGCAAAGCTGAACTTCAGCGGCGCCAGCCACGTCCATTCGTTGGTATAGGCCGTCACAAGCGGGTTTTGCCCATAGTAATACTTCAGATACTGAATGTCTTCCGGGTAGCTGGGACGCAGATACTCATCCAGATCGACGTGCAGCAGAATCGTGCGGGGCAGCTTTTGCTTTTGCCGCAGGACACTCAGCAGGGCCGTATGAAAAATCTGCGTGGTGCCATGATGGCCAAGGCTGAACGTGCCCGGGCCCAGACTATCAGGGCAGATATTAGACACCAGCCGCGAGTCGCCCATCAATACGATGGGGGGCGGAAGCAAGTCCAGGTAGGTATTGACTAGGCCTCCTCGCTGGCCGTTGCGGACCCGCTCGTACAGATTATCCAGCAGCCACGCGCCGCCGCGATCCAGCGAAAAAAGCCCCCCATAAAGAGCAAAAAGAAGATGGTGAAGTTCTTCATAACGAGTAGACGAGGAGGTTAAAACTGAAAATAAATAAATTGCCCCCAGAGCTGACACCGAAGCACAAGAGCACAACGACCAGCCCCAGGGACACAGCCAGCGGCTTGGCCCACCCGTTCGTCGGAGCCAGCAAGTGAAAATCGTGGCGGCGGAGGAAGGCATATTCGAGCAGCAGCAGCACGGCTACGCGAGGCATAAACGTGCCCAGCTTTTCCAGGTCTAGCGCGGGTGGCGCCGTGTGCAGCACCTCCGTCACGTGGGTCACGACATACCATGCTTGCTCAAAGGTAGTCGCGCGAAAAAACACCCAGGTCAGGCAAATAAGGTGGAAGGTGAGGAGCACCCGCAGGAGTTTAACAGGCCAGCTTAGCGGCTCGCCAACACGTACGCCGAGAAGTTTTTCTACGCTCAAATACAAGCCATTGAGAAAACCCCAGATGACGAAATTCCAAGAGGCTCCGTGCCATAATCCTCCCAGCAGCATGGTTAGCATGAGGTTGCGGTAGGTAAAGATTTTGCCCAACCGACTGCCCCTAGCGAGATATACAAGTAGTCGCGCAGCCAGGTAGAAAGGGAAATATGCCAGCGCCGCCAGAACTCGGTGACGCTCTTGGCAAAGTACGGTAGGCGGAAATTCTCCATTAGCTTAAACCCCATTACCTGCGCCGAGCCCAAGGCAATGTCGGAATAGCCGGAGAAGTCGCAGTAGATCTGGATGGCAAAGGCATAGGTAGCCAGCAGCAAGGACCACCCGGAGTGCATTTCATAATTATTATAAACTGAGTTGACGTACCCGGCCAGCACATCCCCGACCACTACTTTCTTGAACAAGCCCCACAGTATACGTTGTAAGCCCATCACCACCTCATTGAAGTCGAAGTGCTTTTCCTCGTGAAACTGCGGCAGCACGTTCTGGGGCCGCTCAATTGGCCCGGCCACGAGCTGAGGATAGAACATGACGTACAACGAGTACAGGCCCAGATGACGCTCCGCCGGAAAGTTGCCCCGATACACTTCAATGGTGTAGCTCATGGCCTGAAACGTGTGAAACGACAAGCCAATGGGCAGGATAATGCCTAAGTAGGGCAGCTCATATTGCGTGACGTGAAGCGAGTCGAGCAGGGCCCCCACGTTATCGAGAAAGAAATTGTAGTACTTGAAGATGGCCAACACCCCCAGGTTAGCTATTAAGCTAAGGATAAGAAATTGCTTGCGCCGCGGTCCGGTAGCCTTTGCAATCTGTATACCTGCTACATAGTCGATGAGAATGGTGAAAAACAGAATCAGGATGTAGGCCGGAATAAAGGCCATATAAAACCCGCAACTGGCTCCTAGCAACAGCCACCATCGATGACGGTGGGGAAGGATGTAGTACAGGGTGGTGACAACCACGAAAAAAACGAGGAACTCAAAGGAATTAAAAAGCATAGCCAGTCAAGGCACGGCTGCTGGAGCTGCACCAAGTATGAAATTCAAACAGGTAATAGAATAAAGCTTTTAACTGCCTACGCCCGCAGGCACGGCAAAGCAGGGCCACCAGGAACGCCTAGCTAGCCGGTATTAAATAACAGGCTCCCTTTACAGGAGCCTACCGCGTCAAGGCGGGGTAAAAAATAAGATGTGACTAAGCAACATTAATAATAATATGTTCGGGAAATAGGGAGTACTGCAGTAGAGAATGCTACAGGACGATTCGTAAAGATGCAAAAGTAGGCTGAACGAATCACTAAAAAATGTATAATTCGGACTTCCTGGTATTTCTACTTAATCTGCTACCGGCTCTGGTTTCGCCCGGTCAGTGTTTAATGAAGCGCACACGCCTGGTTCCTGCCTGAAGGTAGTAAAGCCCCTGACTAAGCTGGGAGATATCGAGCGTGATCTGCGTACCCTCGGCCACCTGACGGTCGACCACTTGACCGCGTCCGTTCCAGATAGTAATCGGCGTTTGGCTAACAATACCGCTCACCGTTATTATTCGGTCCGCCGGGACCGGACTAACAGTTAATTCAGACTGATGAATCGGCGAGACCGTTACGACGCCGGAGAATCTAACGACCCCATTGGTATCGGTTTGGCGCAGGCGGTAATAAATTTTTGGATGGGTAAGCGCAGTAGCATCTAAAAAGGAATAGCTACTTCGACTAGCAGTAGTACCCCGGCCTACTACTTGCCCTACGGCAGCAAATTCAGTTCCCGTCGTGCTCCGTTCAATTGTGAACCCAGCATTATTCTGCTCGCTGGCCGTGACCCACTGCAGCTGTATGCCATCCGGCACCGCCCGAGCGTCAAATTGGACTAGGCTAACTGGTAGCGGCCGCCCTAGCAGCGCGTTGGATTTTAAGGCTGCTAGCCAGCGCTCTGCCATTTTTTCCTCCCCTTGCTCGTTTGGATGCAGCTTATCGTAAAGGTCCTCTGAACCGAAACCTGTATAATGATCGACGATAATTATCGACGACTCATCTGTGGTTTTCGCGCTTGCTAAGGCCGGAAGCAAGGCGTTAAACGCAGGTATCTTATTTTGAACGTCATTGTTTGTAAGATCGGTTGGTAATACCTGAGCTACAAGTACACTCACCTTCGGGTTAACCGCGCGCAACGCATCAATCAGTTTGCCTATATCGTCGCGGGTATCCTCCACACTAGAGGTACCTAAAAGGTCATTGGTACCAGCATGGAGGAGCACAATGTCAGGCTGAGCGTAAGCCGCCCATTCCGGGATATAGGGGAGCAATTCATCCGCTCGCAGGCCCGAGGCTCCGTCATGGTTGGGGTCAAAGTCCTGGAAGATAGTAGCCCCTCCCTCATTCGTGTTTTTAGAACCCACAAAATCGACGTCATACTTCTCCTCCTGCAACTTGAGCCACAGAGGACGACGATATGTAGTGTGCTCCGGGGTTCCGTGGGTAATCGAGTCGCCTAAGAGCATTATCTTGACTTGCGCTCTGCTCTGCAGCGCTGGCAATACCAAAAAACATACTAGGAATACCATTAAGGAGCATAAACTCCTTCGGATTGGGGCAAGCAGCGAAGTAGAATTATACGGGACAGGGGTCACTGTAGTGGTTTGTCGGCGTCGTAGCAAAAAGGGCAGCTCCCTATACGAAGTAAAAGTGTAAATGGCTCGTTTTAGAGTCTCTTAGTCACCTGTAAGGCGTTTACCGATAGTATAGCCTAATTTATGGGTGGTATGTAAAACAAGCCTGCCGCAGGCATGCAGTGCATACTAGAGGAGGGTAAAAGACCGCAAGTTGAAGAAAGTTTATCCAAACTTAATCAACTGCAGTTTTATGAAAGAGGATTTAATAGGAAAGCTCCCGTCATCAATAAGTACTGCTATAAGGTGTAAGAAGGGTTAGATAATAAGTCATCCTATGATATGAATTATATATTATATTTGTTTAGTGATATGAGTTAGTCGTCTGCCTTCCTTTAGCTTAACCATATGAGAGCAAAATTCAGTGACCATCCTTTAACAAGACGACATAAGCGGCTAAGCTATCGGCTAAGGTTAGGGCTTGTTCTTGTCATTGGGTTTATGCTAATCTTAGCCATTGCCTACTTGGTAAATCGGGGCTATCGCTATCCAGACAAGCGGACCGATTGGCGAAGTGAAGTGCCACGTGATTAGGTGCGTAAGAGAAACGGTTGTTATAGATACCTTATTGCGGTGGCTTTGGTCAGTCAGCCAAAACACCACGATGAAGGACAGAATAGCCGAACGGGCCACCAAATGAACTTCCTGCTCGGCCAGCTGGGGCAGAATTGTGCGTTCCAGCCCTACCATGCCGCCCTAACTGGCATTCACTAAAAACAGGAGGATAAATTGTTGCCAGTTTTCGCGCAAGCCGAGTCGAGGAGACATGGGGCACTTGAAAGGAGATAAAGCAGGAAAGCCCGACGCGGGTCGGAGGCAGGCGGCCGCGGCCAGACCAAGTTAATGCGGCAGCTTTTCGCGCAGGGCGCTGTAGGTCCAGGTGCCGGCCAGGGCGGCCAGAATCAGCACCGCCGCACCGGCCACCCCACTGCCCAGCTGCGCGAACAGCGGGCCGGGGCAGGCGCCGGTCAGGGCCCAGCCCAGCCCGAAGATGATGCCGCCAATCCAGGTGCCGTGGTTGTACTTTTTATCAGCAATGGCGATGGGCTCCCCGTTGAGGCTTTTCACGTGGTTGCGCTTGATAAGCTGAATGGACACCAGGCCCACCAGAATGGCCGAGCCGATGATGCCGTACAGGTGAAAGCTCTGGAAGCGGAACATCTCCTGGATGCGCCACCAGCTGATGACTTCGCTTTTGGTCAGGATGAGGCCGAACAAGACGCCCAGCACCAGTTATTTCAGATTTTTCATGGAGGGGGAGGTTAAAACAGCAACGGGTAAAACACCCAGGTCATGAGCAGGCCACCGATAAAGAAGCCGATGACGGCGACTAGCGACACCCACTGCAGGTTGGAGAGGCCCGAGATGGCGTGGCCCGAGGTGCAGCCCCCGGCGTAGCGGGTGCCGAAGCCGACCAAAAAGCCCCCCAGCACCAGAAACACCCAGCCTTTCCAGTTGGCCAAGTTTTCCAGGGCAAACAGCTCTTTGGGTAATAAGCCCGAGAAGTCCGTCAGGCCCATCTGGGCTTTCAGGTCGCGGACCGTTTCGGCCGAAATGGCAATGGTATCGGGGTGGCCCAGCACCTGGTAGCCTAAAAAGCCCCCCACCGCAATGCCGAGCACAAAAAACAGGTTCCAGATTTCGGCACGCCAATTATAAGTCAGAAAGGGAATGCCCGCGGGCACGCAGGCAGCGCACACGTGGCGCAGCGAGGAGCTGATACCCAGGGCTTTGTTGCCGATGAGCAGCAACGCGGGGACGGTCAGCCCGATCAGGGGCCGGCCACGTACCAGGGCCAAGGCTGGCGAAGTAACTCAAGCATAAAGCAGAAAAATCAAAAGAAAAACAGGGAAAAAAGTGGCCTGCGGCATGGGCTGTCAGGCCGGCGGGCAAGGAGCCGGGGGCTAGCGAACCAGCTTCTCGGGCCAGTCCATGACGCCGCCCAGCAGGTTAGCGACGGTCGTAAATCCGGCGCCGGTAAGCTGGGCGGCGGCCGTGGCGGAGCGGGCTCCGCTGCGGCAGTACACGTAAGTGGGCTGAGCTTTATCCAGCGCGGCCACGCGCCGGGCAAACTCAGGGCTGGTCACGTCGAGATTGACGGCCCCGGGCAGGTGGCCGGCGGCAAACTCATCAGGCCGGCGCACGTCCAGCAGCAGCGCGCCGGGCTGGCGCAAGCCGGCGGCAAACTCGGCCGGTTTTAGGTTTTGGTAGGCTTTCGAAGTTGAATTAAATAGACCGAACATGGCTGGGGTAGGTTAGAAGGGTTAAGTGCAGGAAGCAGGCTGCCGCCCCGCCGGGCCGGACGGCAGCTCACGCTGGCAGAATTAGTGGGCCGCGGCTGCGGTCTGGAAGGACTTTACGGCCTCGTTTAAGTCCAGCACCTTCGTGCCCGGCAGGGCCGGCGCCACGATGCTGGCCCCGGCGGCCGAGCGGTAGCCGCCGGCGCAGTGCACCACGACGGGCTTCCCGGCCGGGATTTCCTGCACCCGCTCGCGCAGCTCCGGCAGCGGAATGTTCAGGGCGCCGTCAAACAGCGGCTCGGCCTGGGCTTCGGAGGCATTGCGGATGTCCACGATGGTGTAGGCTTCCGGGTGCTGGCGGAACTGCTCCACGTCCAGCTTCGGCAGGGTTTCATCGTTGGCAGGCGTGCCCACCAGCGCACCCTTTATCAGGGCTTCGTAGCCGATTTTGGCGGTTTTCTGAATCAGGTCTTCCCGGGCCGCCTCATCGGCTGCTACCAGGTAAAACTTCTCCTCGGGGCCGACAATGGAACCCAGCCAGGTTTCAAATTTGCCCCCCAGCTGAATATTGAGGGCACCGGCCGTGTGGCCTTGCTTGAACTCGGCTTCGGGGCGGGTGTCCACCACCAGCACGCCGGGCTCCGGTTGAACGTCGGCGGCAAGGCGTGGTACCTGCTGCACGCTGAGCGCATAGGCCGGGGCACCGGCTTTATTCAGGGCCACATCGTAGCCGAAGTACTTGGGAATGAAGGGCTGATCAGCCAGCAGCTCCTGCACAAATGCCTCCTCGGTTAAGGGCCGCAGGGCATAGTTGCCGATTTTCTCGGCCCCGATGGTGCTGCTGTTGGCCCCGCTCAAAGCTTTGCCGCAAAGCGAGCCCGCGCCGTGGGCCGGGTACACCAGCACGTCATCGGCGAGCGTCATCAGCTTTTCGCGCAGACTGTGGTACATCTGCTTGGCCAGCTCTTCGCGCTTGGCCATAATGTTGCCGGCCTTTTCGCGCAGGTCGGGGCGGCCCACGTCGCCGATGAACAGGGTATCGCCGGTAAACACGGCCACATCCTGGCCTTCGCGGCTGAGCACAATGCTGATAGAGTCGGGGGAGTGACCGGGCGTATTCAGAGCCCGGAAAGTCAGCTTGCCTACCGTGAACGAGTCGCCTTCATCGAAGGCCTCAAATGCATAATCGGCTCCCAGCAGCTTGCTCACCCGGATGATGGCGCCAGTTTGCTGGGCAATTTCCAGGTGGGAAGAGACAAAATCGGCGTGAGGGTGGGTTTCAATGACGCTGACAATCCGGGCCTCATTCGCCTTCGCGTAGTCGTAATAGGGCTGCGGGTCACGCGCGGGGTCAATGAGCACGATTTCGCGGGCGCACTCACTGAGAATAGCATAGGAGAAGTGGGCCAGGCCCTTGTCTTCAAACTGTTCGATTTTCATAATAGGAGTAGTTGGGAGGTGAGGAAAGCAGATGAAAAAGCGGTGATGGCAGGAAATGAGGGGGAATCCAAAAAGCAGCCAGAATTGAGCTTAGGTGGTAAAAACCAGTTCGCGCAGCAGAATAAAGGCACCCATGGCCAGAGTAAACCAGCCGAAAGCCGGCTTGAGCTTGGCGCCCGGGATGTAGCGGGCCAGGAAGGTGCCCAGCACAATACCCCCCACAGCGAAGGCCAGGAAGCCGAGCAAAAAAGGCCAGGCAATGGGGGTGCCGGCGCTCAAATCCCCGGTGAACCCGATGAGGGAGTTGACGGCAATGATGACCAGGGAGGTGCCCACCGCTGTTTTCATGGGCAGGCGGGCAAACAGCACCAGGGCGGGAATAATCAGAAAGCCGCCGCCCGCGCCCACAAAGCCCGTGAGTACGCCCACTACAGCGCCCACTGCCAGGATGAGCGGGTAGTTCACGCGGTGCTTGTGGTGCATGTCGTCGTCCAGGATTTCCTCGGCCTGCTTGCTGCGGATCATGGAAGCGGCGGCCACTACCATGAGCACGGCAAAGGCCACTAGTACCAGCAGATCTTTGGTGAAGGCAATGCTGCCCACCGTAAACAACTCGTGCGGAATGGCGGGCATCAGGTACTTGCGGGTCATAAATACCGACACCAGCGAAGTGGCCAGAAACACCAGGGCCGTGGGAATGGACACCAGGCCCTTGCGGAAGTAGCCCGAGGCGCCCACCACCGAGGTAGAGCCCACCACAAACAGGGAGTAGGCCGTGCTCAGCACCGGGCTCACGCCCATCAGATACACCAGCACCGGCACGGTGAGAATGGAGCCGCCCCCGCCCATAATGCCCAGGGAAAGGCCGATAAAGATGGCCGCGAAGTAGCCGACGAGGTGTAACATGCGAGCTTATGTGAATGTATGTAATTATGAAAAGATGTTCATGTATATGGTCAAAAAAAGGCCGGCTCCGATTACAGGAACGTGCAGCTGGCCAGGCACTGAATCACGTCCACTACTTCGCGCATTTTCAGCGAATAAAAGATGTTTTTGCCGTCGCGGGTGCTGCTCAGAATGCCCTTGAGCTTCATGCCCGTCAGGTGGTGGGAAAGCAGGCTTTGCTCCACGCTCAGCTTTTCGCTGATATCAGTAACCGAGAGGCTCTCCTGACCCGAGAGCAGCTGCACAATGGCAATGCGGGTAGGGTGGGCCGTGGTCTTGAGGATGAAGGCCACCTTCTCCATCTTTTCGGTGGTCAGATTTAAGTCAGTGGGCGCGGTAGTGGGTGTCATATGGCGCTTCAAATGTATGATCATTTGTTCATGTATACAAAGGTCCCGGGTGTATTGGTTCCAATGCTGTTATTTTCCTCTCGGGAATGCTGCCAAGCTTTCGCAGAAAAAGCCATCGAGTTACCACTCCCCATTGTCATTCGCCTGGTCGGATTCATAGCACTTTAACAGCTAGCACTACTTCACGCCCTTGCTGGGCAACGCCACGATAAAGGTGGAGCCCTGGCCCGGCTGGCTTTCCACCCGGATGCTGCCCCCGGCCTGGTCCACGATTTTTTTGACCAGGTACAGGCCCACGCCCGAGCCTTCCACGTGGGTATGCAAGCGCCGGAATAAGGTAAAGAGCTGCCCCTGCTGCGCCGTATCTAGGCCCAGACCATTGTCCTGCACGCGCAGCACTATCTGGCCCTCGGTGCGCTGGCTGCTCACCCGCACCAGGGGAGGGCGGTCGGGGTGGCGGTACTTGAGGCCGTTGCTGACCAGGTTGAAGATCAGGCTGCGCAGGTTCTTTTCCGAGAAGACCAAGGAGGGCTCACCCGCAAGGTCTACCTCGATCTGGCCGCCCGAGGTGGTGAGTAGGGGCTGCAGGTCTTGGCGCACGTCCTCGACCACGGCCGCTAATCTGACGACTTGCCGCGAGTGGGTGACTTCCTCCTTCATGGTCCCGATTTCGGTCAGGCTGTTGAGCGTATGGCGAAAGCGCTCAATCGCCTGCTTCATCATCTCCAGGATGCCCGGTACCTGACCCGCTTGCTGGGCCGCGGGGGCCAGTTCCTGGGTTAAGGTCAGCACCAAGCTTTCCAGATTCACGATGGGCGCTTTCAGATCGTGGGAGGCGGCGTAGACAAAGCTGTCGAGCTCCGCATTGGTCTGCTCTAGTAGGGTATTGGCCTCCAGCAGCTCTTCGTTAGTGATGCGCAGCTCTTCGTTGACCACGGCCAACTCCTCGTTGGCGGCCTGTACCTGCTGTTGCTGCTGCAGCTGCTGCGCTTCGAGGTGTTTGCGGGCCGTGATGTCTTCCAGGGTCGTGTAGCCCCAGTCTTGCCCGTCCTCGGTGAACAGGACGGAGGTTACCCGGCACCAAAAGTGGAGACCATTAGCCCGTATAAAGTAGCTTTCGAGCACATAGGAGGGCAGGTGGTGAGACCATAAGGCTTCGCGCAGGCGGTTCCAGTCGGCTTTATAGTGAGGGTGAACGAAGTCCAGGATAACCCGGTCCAGCAGCTCCTCGGGGCTCTTGAGACCCAGCATAGCCGCAATGGCCGGGTTGGCCTGGCGGATAGTTAAATCGGGGCCAATGATTTTCTGGCCTAGCGGGGAGGCTTCAAACACACTGCGGAAGCGCACCTGGCTGTGCTGGTAGGCCTCAGCCAGGGCCTGATACTCGGCCTGGACGACGCGCTGGGCCTTCAGGAGCGCTATTTCGGCCCGAAGGGCTTGGTTTTCCACTTCCAGGGAAGGGCGGTCAGAGAAAGACATAGCAGAGTGAAAAGCAACGTCAGGGAAGCCAACAGAAGATACTAAAGGAAGTGGTACGTAACGGATAAACGTCCGGACGCTACCCAAGCATAACTCAAAAATAAAAATACCAGCTACGCGCCTCGTTTGTGCAAAGGTATTTCAGGCATAAACCTGCAACCTTTCTAAGGAAAATAAGCTGGAACCCGGCGTAGGATTCGACGGACAACTAATCCAGAAAGCTCATGGATGGCATGCCGATGGGAGCTCCGGGGGCATTTCTGCCGCCGGTGGGGCGGTGAACGACTTTGGGTCGGCGCGGAACTGCTCGATCTGCGACAAGCCAAAAAGCAGGTTGGCTTGCTGCGGCCCTTTGCCCCGCTTGGCTTCCTTGCGCATCCACTGTTGTAAGTCGTCTATGGCCAGCAAGGCCTGTCCGCGCACGCTGGCGGAGGCTCGGTTGTCGGCCGCGAGCTGTAGCAGGTACTTCAGGGTCAGGTTGTTGACCACCGTTTGGAGCGCGCCGGCGTAGCCGGTTTCGGGCTTGGCGCGCCAGGTACGATCCACCAACCGCTCAACTACGGGCAGGAACCCAGGCTGCCGACTGTCGCGGGCCTGGTATTCGATAAGGCGCGCGGCGCGCTGCGGGTTGAGCAGGGAGGCGATAGTTGGGCCGGCGGCGGCTTCGGCGGCAGCCAGCGGATCGAAGGTGGGGCCGGTGTAGCCCGCAAAGGTTTCCAGCGTCTTGGGGTAGCCCGATGGCCGGGGCGGAATTTTGGCAATCAGCGCCTCAGGCAGCTGTAGCGCGGCCGGCGTGACAGTGGTTAGCAGCGCCTCAAACGCCTGCCACTGCACGGCCGGGTCCACCATCTGGGTCGGAGCCTGACCATCGTTTTTCACGGCGTGAGTGAAAAATTGCCCCCCAAGCGATTTGGCCACAGCTTCTACCTGGTAGCGGTGGAGCAGATACATGGGCACCAGCACTTCTTCCAGCGTAGCCATGGGCGCCTCGGAGCGGATGGCTTTTTCAGAAAACTGGTCGAGCACGTGGCGGCGCACTTTCATCAGCGTGGCTAGCTGAGCAATTGGGTCGGTGCCGTCTTCCCACTGGTTGGCGGCCGGGTGCGCGTAGCCACCAATGTCGGGGATGAAGCGGTGGCCCTGCTGCAAAGTCTCCTGCATGATGCGCTCGAGCGCCTGGTTTTCGTCGGTGCCCTTGGGGAAATCGGCGTATCCCCATGTTATGGCGCGCTTGTCCCAGCTGCCGATGCCCACGGCGTAGGCCTGCGATAAGTCGAGGGTGCCGTCGGGCTGCAGACTGAATCGCGGAAACGGATAATCCATCACCGAAGCGCGGTCTTTGGTGCTGGCGGTAAAGTTGTGGTGCAGCCCGAGCGTATGACCGATTTCGTGGGCCGACAGCTGGCGAATACGAGCCAAAGCCATCTGCTCCATTTTGTCGGATACGGGCTTGCCATCTTCGTAGGGCTGCAATAAGCCCTCAGCAATAAGGTAGTCTTGCCGGTGCCGGTCGGCGCCCAATGACACGATGCCTTTGATGATTTCACCCGTGCGCGGGTCCACGTAATTGGCCCCGTACGAATAGGCCCGCGGCACGCCCGACCGGTTGATCCAGTTGACCATATTGTAGCGGATGTCCATAGGGTCGGCGCCCACCGGCAGCTCTTTTATCTGGAAGGCATCCTTGTAGCCAGCTGCCTCAAAGGCCTGATTCCACCACGCGCCACCATCCAGCAGGGCTTTTTTGATGGACGCCGGCGCTCCCCGATCGACGTAGTACACAATAGGCTTCACGGCTTCGCTGACGGCGGCCGTGGGGTCCTTCTTTTCGAGGCGGTGCCGCACAATGAAGCGCTGCGCCAGCGGCTGACTCATGGGGGCGGCAAAGTCCAGGTAGCTAAAGTCCTGGAAGCCGGAGCGGGGGTCAAACTTGCGGGGGCGAAATCCCTTTTCGGGTAGCTCAATGAAAGCTTGGTGCATCTGCACGGTCACGGCGTTCGGGTCGGGCGCAATGGAGTAGTCGGCGCCGCGGCCGGGCGTGCTCGTAAACGTAATCATGGCCTCGAACTCCGTGTTCTTGGGGAAGTTGCGCGTGTTTTCCAGGTACACAGCCGAGCGCGACTCGTCGACTTTGTAGGGGATGGGTTGCCCGGTGCCGGGGCCGCCCATCAAACTGGAGCCGGGCCCCTGATACCCGCGGCTGCCCAGCCCTTCAGCAATTTTCTGGCTGTCGCGCACCAGAAAAGGCGTGAGGTCGATCAGCACTTTCGAGCCTTCCGTGGCCACCGGCGCGAATCCCCAGATAACGGACTTAGCAAAGGCATTATCTACTGCGCGCTGCTCGTCGGCGTTGTCGGTCACGGCCCGGTAGTCGTAGTTGGGCTCGATGAGCAGGATTTTGCCCCCCACCCGAATAAACTTGGCAATGGCCGAGCTGCTCTGGCCCCGCTCAATGCCTTTGCCCACGCTGCTGGCCAGGGAGCCGAAGTACAAAAACTCCTGGTCGAACCGCTCAACTTCCAGGAAAATTTTGCCCGTTTTCTGGTCGTAATAGAAAGGAAAGTAGCCGTCGAACTTCTGCATGCCTTTGACCTGCGCGGCCAGCGAGCCGGTGGGCTTGGCGGCGGCTTTGGTGGCCGGGGCGGCTTGCTGGGCAAGCGCTGCCGGTCCGTGGAGGGCCAGCAAGCCGATGATGAGAAGTTCGAAAGAATTGCGTGTAACGTGCTTCATGCAGGAAAGGAGTAGGGACGCGAGGTAAGGCAAGTAAGGTTACAATAATTTAGGGAAGGAACCCAATTATCAGCGTTTTAGACATCGTGGGGGGCAAATTTGGCTAGTAGTCCTGCCAGCTTACTGCGCAGAGCCGCGCCCCGATCCTGAAGCACAAGCAATGCCGGTTCGAAAGCAGGTCAGGTTCCGATTTATCATAACAGTACAGGAGAGTCGGGGCGGGGAATTACTGCTCCTTACACTTGCAAATGCTTTTCTCGCCTAACGTCCCACACTCGCCTGCGCCGCACCAGAGGTATACTTAAGGGTACATGCGGCTGTGCCAATCCTCACAACATGGTTCTGCGCTACGTTTTTCTGCTCCTGGGGCTTCTGGCTATCAGTCTGCAATCGGTTGCTGCGCCGGGGGGCAATTTTAACATTCGCGACTACGGAGCCAAAGGCGACAGCGCCACCCTCGATACCGACGCGATAAACAAAACCATAGAGGCGGCCGCCAAGGCGGGCGGGGGCACGGTGTACTTTCCGGCCGGCACTTACCGCAGCTATTCTATCCGGCTGCAAAGCCGCATTTCGCTTTATCTGGATCAGGGAGCAACGCTGCTGGCCGCCACGCCGGTAGGCGAAATCGGCTACGACGCGCCGGAGCCGGGCGCGGGCAACAGCTTCCAGGATTTTGGGCACAGCCACTGGCACAACAGCCTCATCTGGGGCGAAAACCTGACCGATATTTCCATTCTCGGCCCCGGCACCATTTACGGCCACGGCCTGACGCGGGAAGGGCCGCACCGGGCGCCGGTGGGCAATAAAGCCATTGCCCTGAAGCTCTGCCGCAATGTTATTTTGAAAGATTTCACGATGCTGCTTGGGGGGCATTTTGCGCTTCTGGCCACAGGCGTCGACAACCTCACCATTGATAATCTGAAGATTGACACCAACCGCGACGCGCTGGATATTGACTGCTGCCGAAACGTGCGCATTTCTAACTGCACCATCAACTCGCCCTGGGATGATGCTATCTGCCTGAAAAGCTCGTTTGCGCTGGGCTACGCCCGGGCTACCGAAAACGTCACGATCACCAACTGCCAGGTCAGCGGCTACGACCGGGGCACGTTGCTTAACGGCACCTGCCAGCGCAAAGAAGCGCACCTAGTGCCTGACAAGGAAGGCCCTACCGGCCGCATCAAGTTCGGCACCGAGTCGAACGGGGGCTTTAAGAATATTGCCATCAGCAACTGCGTGTTTGAGTACTGCCGGGGGCTGGCGCTGGAAACCGTAGATGGTGGTCTGCTAGAAGACGTGACCATAAGCAACATCACCATGCGCGACATCATCAACGCGCCCATTTTCCTGCGGCTGGGCGGGCGGCTGCGGGCCCCGGCCGGCACCGAGATTGGCAAGTTGCGCCGCATCAACATCAGCAACGTGAACGTGTACAACGCTGATTCGCGCTTCGCCACGCTCATCAGCGGTCTGCCGGGCCACCCCATCGAGGATGTCCGGCTCAGCAACATCAACATCTGGTACAAGCTTTTGGAAGCAGCTGATGCCAGCGCTATACAAAAGGTTGTGCCGGAGCATGAAAAGGACTACCCGGAGCCCCAAAAATTTGGGGTGATACCTGCCTACGGCTTTTTCATTCGGCATGTGAAGAACATCGAGCTGAGCAATGTAAGCGTGAAGTTTCTGGGTCAGGAAACGCGACCTGTCCTTCTGCTCACCGATGTGCAGGGGGCCACGCTGCGAAACGTAACGACCCAAAAGCCCCCCACGGCCCCCACGCTGGTCCTTAGCGACGTGAGCAACCTGACGATTGCAGACAGTGAGCATCTGAAAAATCAGAAGCTGCGCCACGTAAAATCGAAGGCATTGTAACGTAAAATTTGCCCCCCAACTATGAAAACGTATGTTACGCTCGCCTTTCTCAGCTGCGCTGTTTTGCTCACCGACGCGGCTCAGGCCCAGATTGGCCGGCGCTTTCCCTCGGAGCGCAAGGTGGTGAAAGACCCCGTGACAGGCACCATGCTCACTTTCCTGACCAGCACCCCGGCCGGCGACTCCAAGATTTACCCCACCCACAACCAGTGGACTTCCGATGGGCAGTGGCTGATTTTTCGCTCCGGCCGGGTGGAAGGGGAGGCCATGGCAGTGAATGAGAAAACCGGCGACATGGTGCAGGTATCAGAAGGCGGCTACACGGGCATGCTGAATGTGGCCCGCAATGCCATGAAGCTCTACTTTATGCGCCGTCCGCCCGGCAAGTCTGCCCCCACTAAAGATGCCGCAGCGGGCCCGCCAGCGCCAACATCTCTGCAAATTGTAGAGGTGGATCTGGCTAAGCTCTTTGCCGACAGCCAGGCCGGTAAAGTGAAGTCGGCCAAGACCTACCAGCGCGTGTGCGGCACCACGCCCGCCGCCATACAAGCCGGTGGCGACATGGCTCTCGACGGCGACGAAGCCTGGGCCTACTTTCGCGTAGGGAAGGAAGAAGCCGCCCGACATTTGCCCCCCGAAACGAAGCTGGAACCCAATTTTGGCCCTCGCAACATGGGCGCTGGGCCATCCGGCATTGCCGCCATGAACATCAAGACCGGCGCCATCAAGCACGTCGTGTCGGTGCCGTTTCAGATTGGGCATATTCAAACCAATCCGTGGGTGCCCGGCGAGCTGGTTTTTTGCTGGGAAACCGGCGGCAAGTCGCCCCAGCGTACCTGGACGGTGCTGGCTGACGGCACCGGGCTGCGCCCTCTGTACCCCGAATCGGAGTACGAATGGGTGACGCACGAAGCTATTATTTCCAAAGATGAGACGGCCATGGCCATTATGGGCCACCGTAAAATACCGGCCGCCGCTACAGAAGTAGCCGCAGGTACGCCTGTGAGCGGGGCCAATCCCGGCCAGGAAGCCGCTTGGGGGCCATCGGGCACCCGCGAAAAACCAACTGGCCTGGCCATCGTCAACTTTCGCACCCGGGAAGTGGTGATTGCCGGTCAAACACCCAGCGGCAGCGGCCTCTGGCACGTAAGCGGCTCGCCCGATGGCCGTTGGGCCGTGGGCGACGACTTCGCCCGCAACGTCTACCTGATCGACCGGCACACCCGCGAAATGCTGCTGCTCTCCGCCGGCCACAAACAAACCGCCGCCGACCACCCGCACCCCACCATGAGCCCCGACGGCACCAAAATCGAAATCCAATCAGCCATGCTATCCGATGACAACAAGAGCATGAATATCTGCATCATCCCAGTGCCGGAGGAATGGCTGAAACGGCAGTATAAGTAAGCCTGGGGGGCTTTTCGTAAATAAGAACGTCATGCAGAGCGGCAGCGAAGCATCTCGCGTGCTGACGAGAAATTACTACTCTAATGGCGAGCGAGATGCTTCGCTGCCGCTCTGCATGACGTTCAATTGATGTGCGCTATATGAAGGCTTTTGACTTCTGGAAAATTGTCTCAAAAATCATTTTTGGCACTTGTGCGCTTACTCTGGCAAGTGCAGCTCCGGTTTTTGCCCAGGAAGACCGGGGCTACAAAGTCTACCAGTTTCCGGCCAACATGATTCCTCGCATTGATGGTCAGACTGATGATTGGGACAGCTTCCCCAGCGAGTACGTAGTCGGCACCGACCAGCTGTGGGACGACTCAAAGCGCTACCCCAAGCCCGACGCTACCAACCTAGACGTGAAAGTGCGCGTGGCCTGGGTGAAGGGCCTGAACCGGCTTTATTTCTTGTATGAGGCCTACGACAACTACTGGGACTTCACGCTGCCCGGCCTGCACAACGACACGTTCGAAATCATCGTCGACGGTGACTTATCCGGCGGCCCGCTCATTGCCGAGCAGCACCCCAACCAGAACTTGCCGCTGATGGAGCGGTACTTTGACTTTCACGGCGTGCACGCCCAGAACTACCACATTTTCACGCCGGCCGTGGGCAAAGACTGGGCTCTGGCCTGGGGCAGTCAGCCCTGGATTAAAGAGCTGCCCTACGCCAACATTGCTTATTCCTATGACTTCAAGCCCGGCCAGCCCGGAAAGCTGGTAGCCGAGTTCTGGATTACCCCTTTCGATTACGCCGGAACCGAAGGACCCGCGCGAGCCGTGGAATCGGTGCTGACCGACAACAAGAAAATCGGCCTCACCTGGGCCGTGATTGACTACGACGACGTAAACGACGAGCGTAAAAAAGGCTTCTGGAACCTGTCCAAAAACCACAAAATGTACGGCAATTCCAGCCTGGGGACCATTTTTACGCTCCTGCCGCTGGCCGAGAAATACCAGCCGAAGCTACAGGCCCAATGGTCATTCAGCGTGACTGATATGGCGCAACGACAAGTAACCTTCAGGGACGAAAGCCACGGCAGCATTAAGCGCTGGCACTGGGATTTTGGCGACGGCACCACATCCAAGGAGCAAAGCCCGGTGCACCGCTACAAGGAAGCCGGCAAGTACATCGTCGTCCTGAACGTGGAAGGACCGGATGGTAAATCCCGTATGGCGAAGGTGTGGGATGTGGCGGTGAAGTGAATCTTAGTCAGCTATGGAATAGCCTAGAAGAGTATTAGCGAAGATTGATTACTTGCTTTAATGGGTTGTCGTTATCCACAAGGTACTTCTTATCAATCTGTAGATTGCCAATGATGTCTCGGAATAAGTCACCTCGGTAATCCTTAAGCCGGTCCTTACCGAAAAGGATACGAAACTGATATAATTTACTGTCGTTCACATACACCAAGCAATAGCCCTTGTACGTCTTACCATGCGCAAATAGACCCACGTTTCGTTCGATGGCAAAAGCTTTTTGCATTACCAATTTCTTCAGTGTATCACCTTCGACTACGCGAAAATTTGGAAAGGCACTCTTCGCCAATTCCTGGGCAAGTGCAGGGTAGTCCAGAGAGGAGTTGTCCTTTATCAAGCGGCTAAAAGTGACGCGCTCAATACTATCGAGACTGTTGGGCGGCAGCAGGACTAATTCTTGGCCGCTATCTTGATTAACCAAATGTGCCTTCCAATTAGGAGGTACACAAATTACTTCCCGACCAGACTCAAAAACTGACCAATTAGCTAATTCGAGGCTATTGTCTCGCTCTATATTAAAGGAAGTGACAGTTGCCGTGTCAACCTGCATTTGTGTTGCCGCTTTTAATTGTTCATCGCTGACATTTGGTCTGCATTGTGTGCAGATAGAGGCTATTGTAAGTAATAGGAGTATGCGGAAGAGCGAAATGCTATTTAAGAAGTAAGTCATTTTACGGTAACTGGTTCTGCCCGTAAAGATTCATTAAATCAGTAAAGCATTCCAGCTTCTCAAGTTATAACTACTTCAACGTCTGCACTGAGCTGTCATTGATGCCATACGGGTGCTGCTTGAGTAGCTGGATAGTTTCAGCCCCAGCTAACAGAACCGGGCCGTAGCCGTGGGCAGCGTACAAATTCACTGGTCGGTAGTAGTAGAAAGCGGGGTCGAAGCCCATGCCGGTGCCTACGCAGGTGCCTTCTACCTGTCCCTGGGCGTTTACTTTAGTGCTGACCGCGTTCCAAGCCAATAGAGCCATGGGGCCGTAGGCTTTGGCATCGAGCCAGCCTTGGTTGATGGCGTGGGCAATGGCGTAGGCGTAGATGGCGGTGGCGGAGGTTTCGAGGTAGGAATCGGGGCGGTCGAGGAGCTGGTGCCAGAAGCCGCTGCCGGCTTGTTGGGCGGCGAGGCCGCGGGCGTGGGCGCGCAGCAGCTCCAACACGGCCGGGCGACCGGGATGGTCGGCGGGCAGCACGTCGAGCAATTCAACTTTTGTCAGCAGTGCCCAGCCGTTGGCGCGGGCCCAGTGAAACTCCGGATGTACGCTCATTTCCTGCACCCAGCCGTGCATATACAGCCCTTCGACTTATTGAACATACGGGGGGCAAATTGGGTGACTTGCTTCACAGCCTCGTCGTAGTAGCGCCGCTCGCCGGTGAGCTTGCCCATCTGGGCCAAAGCCGGCACGCTCATGTACAAATCGTCGAGCCAGAGCGTGTTCGGCTGGGGTCGGTTGCGGGCCAGGGTGCCGTCGGCCAGGCGGAACTCCTTGGTCATGATGAAGTCCATGAAGTTGTTAATCATGGGGCGCAGGTCGGCCGAAGTGTTGGCGCGCTGGGTTTTAATCATGGCGGCGCACAGCGAGCCGGCATCGTCCAACGCTTTCGGATACAGCACTGAGCGCATGGGCGTAGGGGCCTCGGGGTTGGTTTTCTGATAGGCACTAAAGTAGGGGCCTAGCTCGCTCAAAAACTTCAGGCGGCTCACAGTATAGGCCGCGTACTTTGGGTCGCCGGTGGTTTCGCTGGCCCGCAGCATGCCCGAATACGTTACACCCCACTCGTAGCTGGTGAGGCGGAAGTCGCCGGGGCGAATGATGGCGTCGGGCGAGAATTTGCGCCGGTCGGTGATGGGCGCGTTCGTGTTTTTATCGACCAGCTCAGCGGGCGTGGCGGTGTTCAGGTAGTTGTACACACGGTCCAGCACTTGCTTTACTTCCTCGGCTTTCACCTGCCCGTAGGGTATCGGGTAATCAGGCTTGAGCAGGTGCAGCGGCGTGGTGGTGTCGTTGGTTTTGGGTGGGGTGGTTTGCGCCAGCAGGGGCGCAGTGTTCAGCAACAACGCCAGCAGGGGCAGTCGGGAAAGCGTAGAAGAAAGGCTCATGCAGTTTGAGGCAGATAGCGGAAGAAAAAACCGATTGTTTTGCATTCCTCCGACAACATCCCAACGAAGCCCGGCGAGGGAGGCAGGGCTCGTTGCAGTGGTCTGGGGGGCATTTTTTAACCCAGAGAATGCACTACTACCGCAGGATAGACAAGAAATACCGGCCAACATACCTGCACCGTACTGTCGCTGCCGATTACAGCTATTCAGCGGGTATATATCACGCGCACTTTTGTGAAAGCAGAGGTAGAAAAAGTCGTACTTATATTAAGGTGCAATCTTCAGTCAGTCCTTCCTATTCACCTTCCAAAGTCCCCAGCCGTTCTACTCCCATGACTACGATATCACAACATGAACTGGCGGCGGCGCTGGCAACCAATACCCCACCGGCTGAGCGCCTGCAGCGCGCCCTCGATCTGGTAGGGCCACATTTGCTGGTAGATCGGTGCTTTCTGTACGTGCGCGACCCGTCGCAGGGGCGCGGCCGCATTGCCTTTGTGTGGCGCAAGAACGCTACTGTGCCCGATCCGCGCCACGACTGGCAGAATGATACGGGCGACTTGCCCCAGGAAGATCCGCTGTTTCGGGCCGCGCTGGCTGCCCGGCCTTCGGTTTACGTCGAAGATGTCACTCAGGCGGGGCCGGACGTGCTCAACCAGGACTTTGAGCGCCGCACCTTCGGCCACCGGGCCCTGGTGCACGCCCACATCACGGAGCAACAGCAGCTGTGGGGCATTTTGCAGCCCTGCGTATTCGGTGCCCCGCGGCCCTGGACGCCCGCTGACCGGGAGTACATTGAAGCTGCCATTCCCCTCTTGCTGCCAGTCATTCAGGACTATATACGCTCGCTGAGTAAGGTGTAGCCATTCGTTAAGCGCGGGGCTGCAACAGCTTCGCAATGAGGCCCGTCCAGCCGGTTTGGTGGCTGGCGCCCAGGCCCTGGCCGGTGTCGCCGTGGAAGTATTCGTGGAAGAGCAGATAGTCGCGGAAGTGCGGATCCTGCTGCAGGCGCTCGTCAGCGCCCAGGGCCGGCCGGATGCCCGCTTCGTTGCGCAAAAACAGCTGGGTTAGGCGCGCACTCAACGCATCAGCAATTTGAAGCAGAGTGCAGTACTGGCCCGATCTGGTAGGGTATTCCACTTGAAAATCGTCGCCGTAGTAGTGGTGGAAGCGCTGCAACGACTCGATGATCAGGAAGTTGATCGGCAGCCAAATTGGCCCCCGCCAGTTGGAATTACCCCCGTACATGCTCGTTGACGATTCGCCCGCTTCGTAGCTCACTACCAAGTCCTGACCGGCGCAGTGAAATTCATAGGGGTGATCCAGGTGGTAGCGGGACAGGGAGCGGATGCCGTACTCCGACAGAAACTCCGCTTCATCGAGGGCCCGGGCCAGCAGGCACTTCATGCGGTGGCCGCGCAGCAGGGAAAGCAGGTGCGTGGCTTTCCGGCCCGGCTCATGCCAGCGCGACACCAAACTGGCCAATTGGGGCCGGTTTTCCAGAAACCAGCGGAGCCGGGTCCCAAACTGGGGTAAAGATTGGAGGAGCTCGTCGTCCAGCACTTCCACCGCAAAGAGCGGAATCAGGCCAACCAGGGAGCGGGTTTTCAGCAGCTGCAGGCCATTGCCGGGGGTGTGGAGGGCATCGTAGTAAAACTCGTCTTCCTCGTCCCAGAGGTCCTTGTGGGCCTGGTCCATGTTGGTCATGGCACCGGCGATGTAGAGGAAATGCTCGAAGAACTTGCTGGCCAGATCCTGATAAATCGGGTTGGTGCGGGCCAGCTCCAAGGCCATGCGCATCATATTGAGGGCGTACATGGCCATCCAACTGGTGGCATCGGCCTGCTCGAGGCTGCTACCCCCAGGCAGTGGGGCCGAGCGGTCAAACAAACCAATATTATCCAGTCCTAAAAAGCCCCCCTCAAAGATGTTGCGGCCGCTGCGGTCTTTACGGTTCACCCACCAGGTAAAGTTGAGCAACAGGCGGTGAAACACCGTGGCCAGAAAGTCGGTGTCGCCGGGGCCGCCGCTGTGCTTCTGACACATCTTGTACACGCGCCAGGTGGCCCAGGCATGCACGGGCGGATTCACGTCGCTTAGGTTCCACTCGTAGGCCGGCAGCTGGCCGTTGGGGTGCATATACCAGTCCTGACAAAGCAAACGCAGCTGGTGCTTGGCAAACTCGGGGTCAAGCTGGGCCAGGGGCAGGCAGTGAAAAGCGAGGTCCCAGGCCGCGTACCAGGGGTACTCCCATTTGTCGGGCATCGAGATGATGTCGGCATTGTTCAGATGCGGCCAGCACGCGTTGCGGCCGTGTTGGCGCTGGGCGGGCGGGGGAGGCGTGGCCGGATCGCCTTCCAGCCACTGCGGCACATCGTAGTAATAAAACTGTTTGCTCCAAAGCATACCGGCAAAGGCCTGCCGCTGCACGCGGCGAGCGTCGGCACTGGGTAGCGCGGCCTGCACGACGGCGTAATACTGGTCGGCTTCCTGGCGCCGCTGCTGCAAAAGCTGATCAAAGTCGGCGAAAGGTTGCGTTTGCCCAGCCGGTCCCAACCGTACGCGCACCAACTGCGAGGCGCCGGCCGAAATAGTAAGCGGGTAGTGGGCCGCCGCCTTAGTACCGACCTGCGCCGTATTGATAGTGGCCGCTCCGTGCACCAGGTAATCATTGATGCCATCCTTAAAATACGCTGTTGGCGCCATGGGGGGCGTTTTGTAGAGGCGCTGGGTGTTTGTTTCGTTGTCGCAGAAGAGCAGCGTCGGCTCCTGGTCGCAGTACAGGCACATCTCGTCCAGCTTATGATGATGCACCGCAATAGCGCCGCCCGCCGGCTCGGCGGCCAACTGGGGGCGGTAGTCGTTAAGGCCCCAGGCCCAGGTATTCCGAAACCAGAGCTGGGGCAGCACGTGCACGGTGGCCGCCACGGGCCCCCGGTTGTGCACCGTGATTTGCAGCAGGATGTCGTCGGGAGCTGCCTTGGCGTATTCAATGGACACGTCGAAATAGCGATTCTCGTGAAAGGCCTCCGTATCGAGCAGCTCAAACTCGGGCTCGTGGCGACCCCGGCGGGCGTTTTCCTGCACCAGCAACTCGTAGGGAAAGGCGTGCTGCGGATACTTGTACAGCTGCTGCATGTACGAGTGCGTGGGCACGTTGTCGAGGTAGTAGTACACCTCCTTTACATCTTCGCCGTGGTTGCCCTCCGGGCCGCTCAGCCCAAACAGGCGCTCTTTCAGAATGGGGTCGTGCCCGTTCCACAACCCCACCGCGAGGCAAAGCAGCTGCTGGTCATCGGAAATGCCCCCAGGCCGTCCTCGCCCCAGCGGTAGGTGAAGGAGCGGGCCATATCGTGGGTGCAGTGCTGCCAGGCCTGGCCGTCGGCCGAATAGTCTTCGCGCACCGTGCCCCACTGGCGCTCCGATAAATAAGGCCCCCAGCGGCGCCAAGGGGCGCGGGCCGTCGGGGCCGCCGCCAATCGTTCGTGTTCGGCCGTCATACGGATATAAGAAGCGTGCTGAAGGAAAGTTTGAAACAGGCCGGAGAGAATCCTGGGCCAGGGTGAATGTAGGGAAAAGGTCGTGCTTCCGGGCGCTGCCTCCACTATACGCTTTTTACGGCGCTTGGGCAGGCTCGGCACAGACGAAGAAGTAGCCTCTGCGCCAGCCGTGAGGCAATTCTTCGGGGCCCCCAGGGCGTGCCTTCCTGCTGAGCATCAGGGCAAAGCATGCACAAGAATGCGCATGCTTTGCCCTTTTATTATTATCTTATAATGATTTTCCCTCCTCGTTCCCAAAGCCCCACCCCATGAATATGCTGTCCGGAATTCACCATAAAACCAAGCTGGCGTTTCTGTTTCTCGGTATCGTGCTGACGATGGTTGGCAGCAGCCTGTGGGAAACCCGTCAGCTGCACGACATGAACACCGCCGTCGCCTCCCTCTATCAGGACCGACTCCAGCCTGCCGCGGGCTTATTTGCACTCAACGACCGTATGTATGCCAAGCGACAGCTGCTGGAAACCCATCTGGCCGCGCCGGCCGAGGCAAGCCCCCGCCACACTCAGGCTCAGCTGGCCAGTCACAACCAGGTAATTGACTCCCTGCTGCGCAGCTACGAGGCCACTTACATGGTGGCCGAGGAAGATCAGGTATTTCAGTCCGTGAAGGCCAGCCTCACCCGCTATAACCTGCTGGAAGCTAAGTTGCTGCGCGCGGGTGCGCCCACCTCCGCAGCCCTAACCCAAGAGCTGGCTGCGCAGTTTGACCGCATTCATGCGGATGTGAGCCGCCTCACCCAGATTCAGCTCCAGGTGGGCAAGCAGCTCTCCCGCGGCTCGGCAGTAGCCGATGGACAAGTCACGCTGCTCAGTCAGGTCAAAATCGCCCTGCTGGTGGTTCTCACGCTGGCCATTCTGCAGGCCATAGTGATGGATAAACACCCATTGCTACCCAAAAACCTCAAAAACTTCCGCCTCAACTAAGGTAGCTACTGGCCCCGGTGCTTGCCCGACCGATGGCGCAACACCTGCGCCTCCAGGTAGAAGATGATTTCCTCCGCAATATTCTTGGCCTCATCGCCAATGCGGTCGAGCTTACGCACGAGCAGCAGAATCTGCAGAGCCTGCTGCACCTGCTCCGGATGATCCTGAATATAGGCCGCTAGGGCAGAGTGCGCCTGTACATTGTTGTCGGCCAGCACTTTCACCTCCCTGAACATGCGCCGGGCCAGCTGGCTGTCTTCCTGCTCAAAAGCCCCCTGAACCATTTCCAGCAGCATCGTGGCCTCCCGGCACATCTCATCTAGGCGGCTGATGGCCAGCAAATGAGGATCAAATTTTTCCTCGGCCTTCAGCACAAAACGCCGAACAAACTGGGCCATGGCCTTGGCCGCGTCGCCTACGCGCTCCAGACTGGTGTTGATTTTCAGCACGGCCAGCACAAACCGCAGATCGATGGCGACCGGCGTGTGCAGGGCGATGATGCTTTCGCAGTGCCGCTCAATTTTCAATTCCCCGGCATTGATGCGCTTTTCCTGCCGCGACACCTCCTTCACCAGCGCCGAATCAGGCGTATGCAACGCCCGCTGGCTGCGGTGCAGCTGCTCCAGTACCAGCCCCCACATGGCGTGAACCTCCTGTTTAAGCTGCTGAATTTCAAGTGCTAAGTGAGCCATTTTGGTAGTAGATGGTGGAAGCCCTGCTGACTGCGGCGGCTGACGCTAACCATGAAATCAGCCAAAGCGGCCCGTGATGTAGTTCTGCGTCTGCTCGTGGCTGGGCTGAGTGAAAAGCCGGCCCGTATCATCGTATTCTATCAGGTGGCCGTAGTTGAAGAAGGCCGTTTTATCGCTCACGCGGCCGGCCTGCTGCATGTTGTGCGTCACGATAAGAATGGTGTATTGCTGCTTCAGGTCATAAATCAGCTCCTCGATTTTGGCCGTGGAAATTGGGTCCAGGGCCGAGGCCGGCTCGTCCATGAGCAGAATACGGGGCTCCACGGCCAGCACCCGCGCGATACACAGGCGCTGCTGCTGCCCCCCGACAAAGCCAGCGCCGACTTGCGCAGATCGTTTTTTACTTCCTCCCAGAGCGCGGCCTGACGCAGCGATTTTTCGACCACCTCATCGAGCACGGCCTTGCTGCGCACGCCCTGCAGCACTAGCCCATATGTGACGTTGTCGTAGATGCTTTTCGGGAACGGATTCGGTCGCTGAAACACCATGCCTACGCGCTTGCGCAGCTCCTCTACGGCCTGCTGGGGGCATATATATCCTGGCCCTGAATGAGAATGCTCCCCTCGTGACGAAAGTCGCTGATGAAGTCATTCATACGATTGAACAGCCGCAGAAACGTGGATTTGCCGCAGCCCGAAGGACCAATCAAGGCCGTCACCGTATGGGCTTCCATGGTCATAGATATGTCCTGCAGCACCTGGTTCGTGCCGTAGTACACACTCACATGTTCAACCTCCAGTTCGGGCATCAGGCAAGGTACGTTTTTGAGAAGCTACGGCAGGTGCCGCCGCCAGCGGTTACGCAGGAATATAGCCAGGCCATTCAGCCCAAACGTAATGAGCAGCAGCACAATAATAGCGGCGGCGGCGTTGATTCCGAATGCCTGCTGGGGGCGCGAAATCCAGTTGAATATTTGAACGGGCAACGCCGAAAACTCGTCCAGGGGGCTTTTTGGCGCAAACGGCACGTAGGCCAGCACCCCCAGCACGAGCAGCGGGGCCGTTTCGCCCACCGCCCGCGACAAGGCCAGAATAATTCCCGTAAGAATGCCCCCATAGAGGCCGGCAGGACCTGGTACCAGATTGTTTGCCAGCGCGTTGCGCCCAGCGCAAACGAGGCTTCGCGCAGCGTTTTGGGTACGGCCCGGATGGCCTCGCGGGTGGCTACAATGAGAATAGGGAGGATGAGCAGGGCCAGCGTGCAGCTGGCGGCCAGCACGCTGCTGCCCATGCGCAGAAAGCGAACAAAGATGTTGAGCCCCAGCAAGCCATAAATCACCGACGGCACCCCGGCCAGGTTGGTAATATTGATTTCGAGCAAAGCCGACCAGCGACTTTTGCGGCCATACTCCTCCAGGTAAACGCCTGCTGCCAAACCCACCGGCACCGCAATCAGAGCGGTGAGCACCATAATCCAGACGGTGCCCAGTAGGGCCGTGTAAATGCCGGCCCGCTCAGGAAAGCGCGAAGGCAGAGCACTCAAAAACTGCCAGCTGAGGCGGCTCAGGCCCGTGCGCAGAATATCGAGCAGAAAAACGGCCAGCAGCAGCAAGCCAAGCAAGGTAGCCAACAGGCCCACCGCGCGGAAGGCGCCGTCGAGCAGGCGGTTGCGGGTCATGTTACTCATATTGTTCCCGGAATTTCTGGCGGAACCAGTACCCCACGTTATTCAGCACCAGGGTAAGCACAAAGAGGGTGATGCCGGCGGCAAAAATGGTGTCGTACTCCAGGGTGCCGTAGGCCACGTCGCCGGAGCTGACCTGCACGATATAGGTGGTTATGGTCTCGACCGGCACCAGCGGATTGGCCGTCAGGCGAGGCTCCTGTCCGGCCGCAATGGCTACAATCATCGTCTCGCCGACCGCCCGGGAAATGGCCAGTATCACCGATACCGTGATGCCCGACGAAGCGGCCGGAACCACTACCCGCATGGCCGTTTGCAGACGCGTGGCGCCCAGCGCGTAGGAGGCTTCGCGCAAAGAGCGGGGCACGGCCGTCAGCGCGTCTTCGCTAAGCGAAGAAACTAGGGGCAGAATCATGATGCCCATCACGCTGCCCGCCGACAGGGCATTAAATCCGGCCATGCCGGGTATCAGTCGTTGCAAAAACGGCGTAACCACGGTCAGGGCAAAAAAGCCATAGACCACGGTGGGCACCGCCGCCAGAACTTCGAGCAGCGGCTTAATGACATTACGAAAGCCAACAGTCGCATACTCATTGAGGTAGATGGCAATGATGAGGCCCAGCGGCAGGGCCACGGCAATGGCCACGCCCGTGGTCAGCAAGGTGCCCGACACCAGCGGCAGAATACCGAAATGCTTGTCAGCAAATAGGGGCGTCCACTGCGTATCAGTCAAAAACGTGCCCAGCGGCACCTGCCGGAAAAAATGAGCCGCTTCCACGGCCAGCATCACAATAATGCCCCCCGTGGTGAGTACGCTGATACCTGCGCTCAGCGCCAGCAGGGCTTCGATGAGGCGTTCTCGCTGTTTCATGGCTGGCAGAAAGAATGGGTGAGGCGGTTACCGCTGTTGGGTTACAAACTCGTCGAAGCGGGCCTGCTGGCGCCGGTATTCCGTGGCGGGCAACGGAATATACCCCACCTCACGCGCCAGATCTGGGGCCTGGGTCAGGTAAAAGCGAATGAAGGCCTGCACCTCGGGGCGGCGCGCGGCCACGCTGCTCACGTACAAAAGCAAGGGGCGCGACAGGGGCGCGTACGTGTTGTTTTTAACGGTTTCGACGGTGGGTACTATCGGCCCGGCGCCATTATGGGGCTGCTCGTCGTCGATGGGCACGAGCCGGAGGGCCGCCTGGTTGGCTTCGTAGTAGGCAAAGCCAAAGAAACCCAGCGCCAGCGGATCGGTGGAGACGCCCTGCACCAGCACGTTATCGTCTTCGCTGGCCGTATAATCGCCCCGACTGGCATGGCGTTGGCCCACGACGGCCTGAGTGAAATAGTCGTAGGTGCCAGAGGCGGTGCCGGCCCCAAACAGATGGATTTCGGCCGCCGGCCATTCCGGCCGAATCTGGTTCCACCGCATGATGCGGTGCTGGGCTGCCGGCTCCCATATTTTCTTCAGCTCGCTCACTTTCAGGCTCTTTACCCACGTATTGCTGGGGTGCACCACCACCACCAATCCATCAAAGGCCACTGTCAGGGGCAGATAATCGATGTCCTGACGGTGGCAGTCCTGGCCTTCGCGGTCGGTGATGGGCCGCGAGGCGTTGGTTAGGTCAATCTCCCGGCGGCAGAACTTCTGGAAGCCGCCCCGGTACCCGACACGCCCACCGTAATCCGCGCCCTTGGATGTTGCCGCGCGTATTCTTCCACCACCGCCTCCGTGATAGGAAATACGGTGCTGGAGCCGTCGATGCTGATTTTTTGGCTGGTCGATTCCTCGCCGCACGCCGTTGCCAGCAGCGCCAGCAGGAGGGGAGTTCCTCTGAGGAAACCAGATCTGAGCGGATGGGTAGCAGCGTATCCCATGGTCGAAGAAGCACTGGTTACCAGATTTGCCCCCAGACTGCTTTGACGGCTTTCTCAGGGTGAAATAGCTTAAGTGAAGCGAATTAAATAAAGCGCCCGTGGCTCGCGCCCTTTTGGCTAAATGCGTAAGAGATAGAGCAGTAGGAGCTGGGGCGGCCTCGAAAGCTAAGCTAGCCAGAAAATTAAACTAATAAAATAATAACTTGTGTTTTAAGGCTATCCATGCGGCCTTAACCTACTTCGTTCAGTGGCTCTCGGCAAAGTATGCGCGCGGCGGTACATGGGGGGCTTTTTTGCTGCTGGCTATGACCGACCATCCCGCATCCTTGCTTTTTGCCGACCGCTACGGCACCCAAATAGCTGAACTGCTGAGCGAGCTGACCAGCCTGCGCCAGGATATGGTGAGCGGAACCGAGCTGGCCGGGAGCCGGCTGGCGCAGGTACACCCCACGTTTCGGGTGAGTGCCCACAACCTGCTGCACTACCTGGCGCTGCGCCGCCACGATTTGCGCCCCCTGCAGCAGCGGCTGGCAGCGCTCGGGCTTTCGTCTTTGGGACGCGCCGAAGCTCATGCCCTGGCCAGCGTGGACGCCGTGCTGGCCGTGTTGCACGAGCTGGCGCAGCCCGGCACATCTCATCCGCTTCCTGCCGATGCTATTGCCCCGGACTTCACGAGTGGGGGGCGTTTGCTGGCCGAGCACAGTGAGGCCGTGCTGGGGCCGGTGCCCGCCACGCGCGACGTGCGTATTATGGTCACGCTGCCCGGCGAGGCGGCCACAGATTACGCGCTTGTGCGGGATTTGCTGCGCCAGGGCATGGACTGCGTGCGCATCAACTGCGCGCATGATGACCGGGCGGCCTGGCAGCAAATGATTGACCACCTGCGCCAGGCCGAGCAGGAGGTAGGCAGGTCCTGCAAGATCTGTATGGATTTGGGGGGCGCGAAGCTCCGCACCACCGGCCTGCCCCCGGCACCGGCCGTGCTGCGGATCAGTCCCGTGCGCGACGAATTCGGGCGGGTGCTGACCCCGGCCCGCCTCTGGCTTACCAGTAAGGAGCTACCGCAGGCGGCGCTGGCGAGCGGGACGGTGCGCTTGTTCTTCCCCCAGGCGTGGCTGCGGCAGCTAAGCCCCGGCAATGCCGTTCGGTTTCGGGATGCAAGGGGCAACAAACGCAAGCTGCGCGTACGCAGCACAAATGAGCAAGGATGCTGGGCCGAGCTGCGCAAAACGGCCTATCTGGTGCCCAGCACCCGCTTTCGGGGCCCCGAGGCGAAAGCCACGCTACAGGAGCTGCCCCCATCAGATTCGTTTTTACTGCTTCGCCCCGGCGATGAGCTGCAGCTGACGCGCCGCGCGCTGCCTGCTGCCGTAGCCGACGGGATGCCCGGTACCGCTCTGGCACCGGCCGTAATCGGCTGCGCGCTGCCCGAAGTGCTCGACTACGTAAAGCCGGGCGAGCGTATCTGGTTTGACGACGGCAAAATCGGCGGCATCGTCGACCGCGTGGAGCCGGATATACTGCACGTGCGCATCACTCAGGCCCGGGCAAAAGGCGAAAAGCTACGCAACGATAAAGGCATAAACCTGCCCGACAGTAACTTATCCTTGCCTTCGCTTACGGCGAAAGACTTAGAAGATTTGGCTTTTGTGGCCCAGCACGCCGATATGGTCGGCCTCTCGTTTGTGAGCAAGGCCACCGAGGTAGAGCAGCTACAGCAGCACCTGTCCCGCCTGACGGAGCGCGCCGTTGCTATTATTCTCAAGATTGAAACCCAGCGCGGCTTTGAAGAGCTGCCGGCGCTATTGCTCAGCGCCATGCAGGCGGGCAGCTGCGGCGTGATGATAGCGCGTGGCGACCTAGCCGTGGAGTGTGGGTTTGAGCGGCTGGCCGAGGTGCAGGAAGAAATCCTGTGGCTCTGCGAAGCGGCCCATGTGCCCGTAATCTGGGCTACGCAGGTGCTGGAAAGCCTGGCCAGCGGCGGCTTGCCGTCGCGGGCCGAGGTGACGGACGCGGCCATGAGCGACCGGGCCGAGTGTGTGATGCTTAATAAAGGCCCCCGCGTGGTGCAGGCGGTACAAACCCTCGACAGCATTTTGCGACGCATGCAGGGCCACCAGCGCAAGAAAAGCGCTATGCTGCGCAGTTTGCACGTGGCCCAGACCACCTGGCATCTGGAGCGCGCCACCTCTTAGAATAGCGAACCACTGCCCCACGCGCCCCTGATTTCATAGCGGCTGGGTGCTACCGACTTTTTGTGCTGGTGGCTTGGAATGCGTGGCGTCTAAGAGTTGATTGAAACTGTGTAACCGACCAAAAAAGCCCCCAGCAATCAGCAAGCAAGCCGTTTACTGGTTTTCACGGATGCTTTTCAATCCTTTCGTCCAGCGGGCTAATTCCCGGAGCATCGCGTCGAGCGCTTTTTCCGAGATGTCGTTTGGTGCCAGGTGATCATCCTGAATGAACTCGGTGAAAAAAGGAATATTAACGGCCTCCACCAGCGGCACCACCCGGTACGAGGAAAGGTCGTTTTTGAGCGCATTCCAGGCCCGCGTGCCGGCCGATACGCCGCCGTAGCTGACGATGCCGGCCGCCTTGTAGCCCCATTCCTTCACCAAGTATTCGAGGGCGTTTTGCAGGGGCGCGGGGTAGCTGAAGTTGTATTCGGCCGTCACGAAAATAAAGGCGTCCGCCTCCGCGATTTTGGCGCTCCACTGCTTCGTGTGCTCGTGTTCATACTTCTGCTGGGCCGGATGATGGGGCTCATTCATCAGGGGCAGATTGATGGTTTGCAGGTCCAGTATCTCAACGTTGAATTCGCCGTGCTTTCTCGCTTTTTCGGCCACCCATTCGGTTACTATTGGTCCCTTGCGGCTAGGTCGTACGGTGGCCGTAATGATTTTCAGGTTGTACATAGAGGGGAGTTTGGTTGGTACGGTCAGCGAGAATAGGAAATATTCCCCTAAGCACCTGCGTGGGGGGCAAATCTGCCCGGAATGTTACGCTCTTTCCAGCGCGGCGCGGTCCCAGTGGGCCAGGGTGGCCGCCGCTTCGTAGGTGCTTTGCAAAAAGTGGAGCACGGCCTGCCGCGGATCGGGAGCCGTGCGCGCGGCTTCGTAGGGCAGCAGAAACTCGCCCATGTCCTGATTAAAAAAGCCCCCCACGGGCTCTATTGGCGCGTTGGCGAGTTCCGGCAGGCCAGGGTAGGCGTAGCTGTAGAAGGCCGCTTCCTGCCCATTACCGCCGGGCCACCAGCCGGCGGCAATCTGCTCCTCCGAATACGATTCGCGGGTCACCCAGTCGGCCAGGTGGGGGATGCCGCCCGGATGGGGAGGCGCCGGCCGGCCCGAAAAGCGCGTGACGGCCAAATCGAAGCTGCCCCAGAAGAAATGTACCGAGCTGCATTTGCCCCGAAAGCGGCTACGGAACTCCTGCAGCACCTGATCGGCCCGCAGCAGTACTTCCCAGAAGGTTTCCGCGGCGCGGGCGTCGTAGGCACGATGAATTTGGTCTTGGGTGAAAGGCGTAGTGTCTTCTATCTCCACCGGCACCGGCCACAACTTTACCGCAATGCCGGCTTCGCGCAGCAGACCGCGGTAGGCCTGGTAGAAATCGGCCACGGACCGGGGCTCCAGGGCCAGCTCGTGGGTGCGGCCGTCGGAGGTATGCACGCGCAGCTGATGCGCCCTAAAGTCGAATACGACCTCACAGCTGCCCGCCGCGTAAGGCATAGGCCCGGTCGATAGGCCTCGTGGCGTGACGTAGAGCGGCACCTGCCACCAATGGTTGAGCATCGGGCTCAGCGCCAGGCGGGTTTTGCCCACAATTTGGGTCCAACGGTGCAGCGTCTCGCGCGTGTCAGTCCAGGAGTCGGCCGGCAAGGCGGGCCATTGGGAGGCTAAGGCGTTGTCTGTCATGAAGAAAAGATAAGATGAACCAGGCACAAATCCTCCCTGCGCCGGCACGTATGCTTGACCTGGAAACGCCTTAGCCGTCGGGAAATCAGCGAGTACAAAAGCTTTCCGTTGATTGCCGCTGCTGGCTGCTGCGTACCCTTGGTCAGCTTTTCCGTACGTATTCTTATGACTAAAATCGCTTTAATTGTTGGTGCCAGCGGCATCATTGGCAGCAATCTGGCCCGCGAGCTGATCTCCCAGGGCTGGACCACCTACGGTTTGGCTCGTACTCCCAAAGACGATGTGACCGGGCTGCGTCCCGTAGCTGCCGACTTGCTCGACCCGGCCAGCCTTGCTACCGCCCTGGCCGACGTAGCGCCCACGCACGTCTTTCTCACCAGCTGGATGCGCCAGGACACCGAGGCCGAGAATATTCGCGTGAACGGCGCCATGGTGCGCAATCTGCTGGACGCCCTCGCCCCCAAGCAGTCGGTGCAGCATGTGGCACTGGTCACGGGTCTCAAGCACTACCTCGGACCGTTTGACTCCTACGCTCGGGCTGGTTCGCTGCCGCCAACGCCATTGCGCGAGGAGCAGCCCCGATTGCCCATCGAGAATTTCTATTATGCTCAGGAAGATGAGGTGTACGCCGCTGCGGCCCGCGATGGCTTTAGCTGGAGCATTCACCGCCCGCACACCATTATTGGCCAGGCCGTGGGCAACCTGATGAACATGGGTACCACGCTGGCCGTGTACGCCAGTATCTGCAAGGAAACGGGGCGGCCGTTTCAGTGGCCGGGTTCCGAAGCGCAGTGGAATGGCCTGTCCGATGTAACCGACGCCCGCGTGATTGCTAAGCAGCTGGTGTGGGCGGCCACGACGGAAGCCGCCAGGAATCAGGCGTTTAACATTACCAACGGCGATTACTTCCGCTGGAGCTGGCTCTGGCCGCGGCTGGCCGCCTGGTTTGGAGTCGAGGCCGCCGGCTTTGACGGCACTGTGCACCCGCTGGAAGCGGCAATGGCCAATGATGCGCCGCTGTGGCGCGAGATGGCGGCTCGCTACCAGCTAAATGTGCCTGAACTCAGCCAGCTGGCTTCTCCCTGGCACACTGATCTGGACCTGGGCCGACCGATTGAAGTGATGACGGATATGTCGAAAAGCCGCAAGCTGGGCTTTACGGTATATCAGGCGACCGAAGATTCCTTTTTCGACTTGTTTGCGCAGCTACGTACTGATAAACTCATTCCATAGGCGTGCTTTTAGTTAATGAACCTATATAATGCAGCCTTTTGCCTTACTTATCATAACACTGAAAAAGCCGCTCCCCAATAGGGAACGGCTTTTTCAGTGTTATTCAGATCTGTAACTATATGCTATGGCTTTCTCCCCGCAATGAAAGATTGGCTATGCTTGCTTCATTCCTGCTTCTTCACGTGCTTCCTTCAGCCAGGCCCGCGCTTCCTGTATATCACCAAACATGCGCATTTGCAGGCCCTCGCCGATGCCAATGTGCATCGCCTCCGCTGAAAGGGCCGCCATTGACTCGGGGCTAACTACTTGGGCAAAATGAGTGAGGCCCTGCGCTATGGCGCGGGGCGCCCAATCCGTGACAATCCACTCCACGGCGTGGTCCCAGGGGCCAATTACTTGCCGGTTGTCGTTGAGCAAATAGGGGCAGGCGTGAGCCTGAAGAGGGTGCAGACACGCATCGGCGCCGGCAATAATACCGATATAGGTTTGGTAGCCAATCCAATTATTATAGACCCAGCGGTTGACGGTATCGTACTCAATGGTAAGATAAACTTTACCGAATCCGTTAACTATTTCTGTGGGCATGAGGCGATAAGTAGGAGGCCGATCTTCTGGGAAAGGCTAGGTAAGCAGGAATAGTCCTGCTATCGGCAAGCTGACTAGAAGTAAGTGGCTTAGAAAGTGCCGTAACCCATAACTCTGGTAAGGCAGACAAATTTGCCCCCCACGACCGAAACGCTAGGGCAAGTACACCAAAATAAGCTGATTTATACGGCTGGCAAACCGGCAGCCTTACGCTGGGCTAGGCGCTGGCCTGCTAACTGGTTGCTGCCCAGAACGATGGTTGCGTAGCCCACGGGCGCTTCGGTGTAGCGCAGGGTCACTTGCTGGCCGAGCCACCAGGAGGTTTGGGCTTGGCCGGGGCTCTTGGAAGGGCCATATTGAGCACTGAGCAGCTCACGGATGCCGCGGCAGTTGGCCTCGCCCATCATACGCAGCTCAATGTAGTAGAGCTTGTCTTTGTAGAAGCCGTAGGTGATGCCGGTGAGTCTATGAGAACCGACTTTGAGGTTGTCGGTGAGGTAGTTATAGAACTGGGTCTGGGTAGCGGGGTCGGTCCTGACCAGCTCCAGGTCGCGGAACTTGCTTATATCGTCGCCGAACGTGGCTTTGCCGAACCCGTTCTGGCTATCGAGGGCGCGCAACGAAGGCGAGGCAGCGCGCGCAGCCTTTTTGGATCTAACGCTTTGAGCCTGGCTACTTTGCCCAGACCAAGCTAGTAATCCCAGGAAAATAACCAGCTTTTTCATAGACAGCCCAGTGTGCGAAATGGCAAAAGAACCACGGAGCGGTAAATCTACTATATTCTGCCAGTAGATAGTTGTTTTGGGGGCTTTTTTCAAGCTGATTTTCGCTTTTTTAGCAGGCTTTCAGGTATTGGTTTGGATTTTTACAGGAGGATAGAAATTCCCTTAAACGCGATCTTGTGTTTTTGTAAATAACTGATATATAAACCTATAAGAATACTTGCGGCGTGCACTACGGTAAAAGCCTGTTGGAAAGCAGTCGAGCTTCTTGTTTTCTGGCTGTCGCGCTAACTACGGCTTGGGAGCCGGCAAAGCAGGAGGAATGGAGGCGTCGTCGGGGAGAAGCTCGGCACCGCTGCCAGCATCGGGAGCAATGATTTTCCAGACGGCGCGCTTCAGCTCGTCCAGGCGATGCAGGGCATCCGTGACGCTGTCGTGGTTTTTTACCTTCTCAAAAAAGCCGGTTTTGACGCCCACCTGAATCATTTTTTCCAGCACAAACGGCAGAATCCAGCCCACAACGCTGCTGGCCAGCGCCCCGCGCAGGCCAATGCGCATAAGCAAACGGGTAGTCATGCGCTTGAGCAGGAGGGCTTTGGCGGCGGGCAGGGCCTTGTCGGCCAGAAAATCGGCTACAAGCTGCGCGTTTCCATTCTTAATTTCGGCGCGCAGTACATCCTGAATCGTATCGAGGGCGGTGCGGGCTACTTTTTGGAACAGCAGACCGGTTTGCCAGGCGCGAAGCCCGGTGGCCCGAGCGGCGCTGAAGATGGTAGGAAACAGGTTTATTTTTTTCATGACAACTCAAAAAAGCCCCCCAGACGACGTGGGAGCGCAAGACAGCGAAAAGATACGGCAGGATTTGGATCGAAATGGATGCACGGACAGCGCAAAGCAGTGGAAGTGCGTTAGCGGTGTAGAGACGCCATATTTGGCGTCTCGTCGTTAAACGATTGGTATCGAAGATTCAGATAAACCACCAGCAGCAACGGCGTAGAGACGCCAAATATGGCGTCTCTACGCCGTTCTTACGAGGCGTTTCAGGTAATTAACAAACGGAGTACACATGAAATCAGAGCACATGAAAGCCATTATCGTCGCGCAGGCGGGTGGGCCGGAAGTATTGCAGAGTGGGCAGCGGCTGCGGCCTCAGCCGGCCGCCCACGAGGTGCTGGTGCGCGTGCACGCGGCGGGCGTCAACCGGCCGGATGTGCTGTTGCGCCAGGGCAAATACGCGGGTAGCGGCAGCGTGGAAGGCCTAATTCCGGGATTGGAAGTAGCCGGCACCATAGCTGAGTGTGGTGCGGCGGTAACGCGCTGGCGCAAAGACGACGCGGTGTGTGCGCTGGTGGCAGTGGGCGGCTATGCCGAGTACGTGGCGGTGGATGCCCGCCACTGCCTGCCGGTGCCCGCTGGCTGGAGTTTTATAGAAGCTGCGTCCTTGCCCGAAACCGTGTTTACGGTGTGGCACAACGTATTTCAGCGCGGACAGCTGCAACGGGGCGAAACGCTGCTGGTGCACGGTGGAAGCAGCGGTATCGGCATCACGGCCATTCAGCTGGCGCATGCGCTGGGCTCCCGGGTATTCGCTACGGCCGGCTCCGACGAAAAGTGCGCAGCCTGCCTTTCCCTGGGCGCTGACCGCTGCATCAACTACAAAACCGCTGACTTCGAAGCCGAATTGCAAGCCGAAGGCGGGGTAGATGTAGTGCTGGACATGATAGGCGGCGACTATACGCCCAAAAACCTGCGCCTGCTGCGCGACGATGGCCGCCTCGTATTTATCAACGCCATGCAGGGCGCCAAAGCCGAGTTCAACGCCTTGGAAATCATGCGTCGCCGGCTCACCATCACCGGCAGTACCCTGCGGCCCCGCAGCGCCGAGTTCAAGGCTTCGCTGGCGGCTGCGGTAGAGGAAAATGTGTGGCCCCTGCTGACTGGGGGGCTTTTTAAGCCGGTTATTTATAAAGTATTTGCCTTGGATGAAGCTGCAGCCGCGCACCAGCTAATGGAAAGCAGCGCACACATTGGCAAGATCATGTTGCAGGTAGAAGAAGCCAATTCCTAAGACGATGTGCAAACTTGCTTTTAGGCACTACGCCGCGTAAAATCCTCTACCACTTGTAGACACACGGGCGCTGGCACCTGCACTGATTTGCCGGTGGGCGTAAGCTTGCCTGTTTCGCGGTCAACGCGGAAGGTAACGATGTTGTTGGTGGCCTGATTGGCAACGAGCACAAGCTGGCCCGTCGGGTCGATGGTGAAGTTGCGGGGCTTCTGACCGAGGGTGGGCACATGCTCAACCAGCGTGAGGCGGCCGCTGGGAATGTCGATGGCGTATACCACCAGGCTGTCGTGGCCGCGGTTGGAGCCGTAGAGGAACTCACCGTTGGGCGACACGTGAATGTCGGCGCAGGAATTCTCCCCAGTAAAGTCGGAAGGCAAGGTGCTGAGCGTCTGGATTTCCTGAAACGTGCCGGCGCCTTCGTCGTAGCGCAGAGCGGTAATCGTAGAGTTCAGCTCATTGATAAGGTAAGCCAGCTGTCCGCCGGGGTGAAACGTGAGGTGGCGAGGGCCAGCGCCGGGCGCAGCAGTGAAGGCCGGGGTAGCGCGAGGTACTAAAGCGTCTTCTTTGGCATCGAGCTGGTAGCCGTATACTTTATCGGTGCCTAGGTCGACCGCGAAAACGAAGCGGTTGGCCGGGTCGGGCAGGATGCAGTGAGCGTGGGGGGCTTTTTGGTTTTTGTGGGGGCCGGAACCTGTGTGCTGTTGCGTATCGGCAATGGGAGCCAATTCGCCATTGGGCTCAATCGGCAGCATGCCCACGTTGCCCCCAGATAGCTGGCTACCAAGGCATAACGATTCATTCTATCCAGGCTGATATAGCACGGAGCCGACCCCAGCGCCGACTGCTGATTCAGCAAAGCCAGGCCCCCGGTTTTCTGATCAATAGCAAACGCGCTGACGGCACCGCTGGCTTTGCCCTGAAAATCAGTGGTTTCATTAACCGCGTACAGATGCTCGTGCCGGGAGTCGAGCGTGAGGTAAGATGGGTTCGCGCCCGCTTTGGTCGCGCCCAGGCGGGTAAGCGCGCCGGTGCTCACATTCAGCTTGTACAGAAAAATGCTGTCTTCCTCCGGCTTGGCATACGTCCCGACGTACAGCAAGTACTCATTCGCGCTCTGGGGGGCTTTTTCGGCAGTTATCATAGACGCGCAGCTTGAGAGTACCAAGGGCAACCCCGCCAGCCCCAAACCAGCAACTTGGAGAAAATGACGGCGGGAGTACGGCAATGAGGTCATAGGAGCAGGAAGGTGGAAGTAAGGGTAGGCAAGGTAGGAAGTGGCAATGTACTATTTACACGGTTGTAGAGACGCGACACAATTAGCCACGGCGCTTGCTTGTCAGCTATTAAAAAGGCCGTCATGCTTCGCTGCGCTCTGCATGACCGATAATGTGGAAACGGTTCGAATGATGCTCATGTGGGATGCTGCGCTCTTTGTAAAAAGCTGATTGAGTATAGCGCAATAATTGCTAAACCTCAAAACCCTCCGGGAAGCCGCCGGTAGCTTGTACCTTTGCTGCTCCGCAACTTTCCCTTCGCCCTGCTGGTTTTCTCCCCAGAAAATTGCCCCCCAATGATGAACAAAACCTATTGCCCCAGCCTGACCGAGTACCAGCGCCGCCTTTCGCGGGAAGTCAAGATTGGCGACGTGCCGCTGGGGGGCAAAAATCCGATTCGGGTGCAGAGTATGACCACCGTGGATACCATGGACACGCTCGGCTCGGTGGAGCAGACCCTGCGCATGGTAGAGGCGGGCTGCGAGTACGTGCGCATCACCGCGCCCAGCATGAAAGAGGCTCAGAACCTGCTGGAAATCAAGAAGGAGTTGCGCAAGCGCGGCTGCAATGTGCCGCTCATTGCCGATATACACTTCACGCCCAACGCCGCCGAGCTGGCCGCCCGCATCGTGGAGAAAGTGCGCGTGAACCCCGGCAACTATGCCGACAAAAAGAAGTTCGACTTCATCGAGTACACCGACGCCACGTACCAGGACGAGGTAAACCGCATCCGCGAACGGTTCCGGCCGCTGGTCCAGATCTGCAAGCAGTACGGCACGGCTATGCGCATCGGCACCAACCACGGCTCTTTGTCCGACCGTATTTTGTCGCGCTACGGCGATACGCCGTTAGGCATGGTGGAGTCAGCGCTGGAGTTTCTGCGGCTGTGCGAGGAGGAGAATTACTACGATGTGGTGCTCAGCATGAAGGCCTCCAACACGCAGGTGATGGTGCAGGCTTACCGCTTGCTGGTGCAAAAGCTGGACGAAGAGGGTTTGCAACCCTACCCGCTGCACCTGGGCGTAACCGAGGCCGGCGAAGCGGAAGACGGCCGCATCAAGTCGGCCGTGGGCATCGGAACATTGCTCGAAGATGGCATCGGTGATACCGTGCGCGTGTCGCTTACCGAAGCCCCCGAAGCCGAAGCACCGGTTGCCAAAGCCCTCATTGACCGCTACACTAACCGCGCCGCCGAAGCCAAACCGATTGCGCCGGTGACGGAAGTGCCCATTGACCCATTTCAGTATCACCGCCGCATTACGCGCGAAGTGCTCAACCTTGGGGGGCAAAATGTGCCGCGTGTCATGGTCGATATCTCGCGCCTGTCGTCGGTGGAGTATGCCGATTTGCGCGCCGTGGGGCAGTTGTATTCGGTGTTTCTGGACAAGTTTCAGATGAACGACCTGGGCGCCGACTATATCTACAGCGGTCAGCGCCCGGTGCCGTTTATGCTGCCCAATGGCCTGAAGGAAGTAGTAGACTACCAAGCCTGGATCGATGCCGGCTGCCGCGCCGACCATTTCCCAGTGCTCACCCAGGCCGAATACGCCACCGCCGGCCCGCAGCATACAGAGCTAAACTTCGTGTTTCAGAACCTGGAGTCGCTCACGCCGCCGGCCCTCTACCAGCTTCGCGCCGACTCCACGGCCGTCATTATCCTTTACACCGATAATGCCCACGCCATGCCGGAACTCCGGGGGGCTTTTTTCCGGCTGATCAATCATGGGGTAACTAACCCGGTCATTATCAACCGCCAGTACCCGGTGCTCACGTCCGAGCAAACCCAGCTCTACGCCGCCACCGACGTCGGCGGTCTGCTCCTCGACGGTCTCGGCGACGGCGTGGTGCTCAGCACCGAGTTGCTACCCGAGCGCGCCAAGGAAGAATGGCTGCCTACCATCGACCAGCTCAATCAGCTTTCCTTCGGCATCTTGCAAGCGGCCCGCACGCGCATGAGCAAGACGGAGTACATCAGCTGCCCCAGCTGCGGCCGTACCCTCTTCGACCTCCAGGAAACCACCGCCATGATCCGCAAGCGCACCGACCATCTCAAGGGCGTCAAAATCGGCATTATGGGTTGCATCGTGAATGGCCCCGGCGAAATGGCCGACGCCGACTACGGCTACGTGGGCGTGGGCAAAGGCAAAATTGCCCTCTACCGCGGCCAGGATGTCATCAAAAAAGCCGTACCCGAAGAACTAGCCGTGAATGAGTTAATTGAGCTAATGCGCGAAGACGGCCGCTGGATTGAGCCTATGCGGTTGGAGGAGCCGGTAGGAGTGTAGATTCTCAAATATGAAATAAAGGGAGTGCATCAGCGCATGTGTTCAACTCCCAGCTTTCTAAATTAAAGACATCTATTTCACTATAAAAATGAGTAACAATAATTTATAAATGGGCTCCAAAAATAAATCCAAAAATAAGAATGGTTTAGAATTGGGTGAGTTAATTTTCTGGTTAATGGTGATTGGAGCAGTTTCGTACACAACAAAAAACATCATTAAAAATAGCCTTCTTGAATCCAATTACAAAATAATAGACGCGGTGATAATTGATTCTAGAAATCCCCTGGGTAATAGTAGGATACCTCGAGAGTTCACTTACTCTTATCGGTTTTGTTTGGGTGATGATTGCTACACAAATAATTCCTTAGACACAGGTTATAAGATCGGTAATAGGGTTAAAGTAAAATATTACGAACGTTATCCTGCTTTTAATGAAATATATCGTGACAAAAAATAAAACTGGATGCACTGATCGGATATGTTAAACCAGTTCATAATTTTATTATTTTTGCTGCCTCAGCATATAATTTAGGAAGCTAAAATGATTAAAAGAGGCCACTTCTGGTATTGATTAAATTAGTGCAGTTCAAAAACGCTTTACAAAAGGTCCGTTATTTGCTTTCTAGCTCTGCTCGACTAGAAACCATGAAGAACTTCATTGCATTGATCCTGGTATGCCTTCTGTGCGCCGCCGCTGCGCAGGCCCAGGATATACAGTCTATCGGCAAGGATAGAAAGGCCATCAAGAAGGACGTCCGCAAGCGCGACAGAAAGTATAAAAAGCTGCGCGTAGACATGGCCGCCGACGGCACTGATATCGAATGGTATCAGGCCGGCGACAAGAACCCGGAGAATGCCACGATTGGGTTTGGCTTCCGCAATGACGTCTGCGTAACCACGCTCACGGCCCTCGCAGACTCAACGAGCCTCTTGAAGATGCAAACGAAGCTGAACGCCCGCAATGTGCAAGCCGATGAAGGCGTGTGGGATTCGAACGACGGTAAATACCGTACGAATATTACCACCAGTCCCGGCCAGTATTACGTGATTACGCGGCGGCGAAAAGGGTAGGAGCACCACGTTCTTACAAGCAAAAAGGACCCTGAAGTAAGTGGCTTCAGGGTCCTTTTTGCTTTGCTGGGGGGCTTTTTTAGCCAAGAAACGGTTGTGTTAAAACATATCAAGTAGCTGGTCGTCTACTGCTGTATGAAGATAAAAGCTATTCTGACCGGCGCGACGGGTATGGTGGGAGAGGGCGTACTGCACGAGTGCCTCAACGACCCCGATGTGGAGCAGGTGTTGTCCATTAGCCGCAAGCCCTACGGTCTGAGCCACCCCAAGCTGCGCGAAATCATCCACAGCGACTTCCACGATTTATCGGCCATACAAGACCAGCTGACGGGCTACAATGCCTGTTTTTTCTGCCTGGGCGTGTCGTCGGTGGGGATGAAGGAGCCGGAGTACCGCCGCCTTACTTTTGACCTGACTATGCATTTCGCTCAAACCGTGCTGTCCCGCAATCCGGACCTTACGTTTTGCTACGTGTCGGGCACCGGCACGGATGGCACCGGGAAAGGAAAGCTAATGTGGGCGCGGGTGAAAGGGCAGACGGAAAACGCGCTGTTGCAGCTGCCATTCCAGAAAGCCTACATGTTTCGGCCCGGATTTATGCACCCCACTAAGGGCCTGAAAAACACGCTGTCTGCTTACACTTATATTTCCTGGCTTTATCCGGTGATGCGGCGGCTGTTTCCCAAGTATGTTTCTACGCTGCGAGAGATGGGCCTTTCCATGATTAACGCCGTGCGCCACGGCTACCCCAAGCGCGTGCTGGAGGTGCCGGATATCGTGGCGCTGGCCAACGCCAAAGGTTCGGCTTAAACCGGCTGTGGGGGGCAAATCCGCGTAGAAGGCGTACTACAATTGTCCGAAATCTGCCTTCTACATGATTCAAACCGTCATTTTCGACATGGATGGCGTGCTCGTTGATACCGAGCCGCTGCATCGCGACGCCTTTTTTCAGCACTTTGCCGAGCTGGGCGTAACGCTTACGGCTGAGAAATACGCCACTTTCCTGGGCTCCTCTACCCGCAATATGTATCAGCAGTTCAAGGAAGAATTTGGCCTGACCGAGGACGTAGAGACGCTGATGAGCCGCAAGCGTGAGTTCTTCGGCAAAGCCTTCGACGAATCGACCGACTTGGAGCTGCTGCCCGGCGCCCGCGAGCTGGTCCTAGACCTGCACAAGGCAGGCATGCCGTTGCAGCTGGCCTCGTCGGCTTCCAAAGAAACGATTCACCGCGTGTTTAAGCGCTTCGAGCTGTATCCCTACTTCGATAATTTAGTTAGCGGAGAGGATTTTCCGCAGTCGAAGCCCAATCCGGCGCTTTTTCTGCACGCCGCGAAGCTGGCTGGCAAACCTCCGTACGAGTGCCTGGTAATTGAGGATTCGGCCAATGGCGTGAGCGCCGCCAAAGCCGCCGGTATGTACTGCATCGGTTTCAGCAGCCCGCATTCCGGCGGCCAAAACCTGCACCACGCCGATCAGGTAGTATCCGATCTGCGACACCTCAATGCGGAGTTGATTCTGGGGCTTTCAACGCCGGTTGGTTCTGTAGTAACAAAGTAGAGACGCCATAGTTGGAGTCTCCTCGTTGAACGATTGGCGTAAACTAAGGTCGAACGGCTCAAACGAGGAGACTCCAACTATGGCGTCTCTACCTTGTTCTAAATAACTCAGCCAGCCGTAGAACTTCGGAGAAGCTCCCTGTCAATGGAAAAGCGTCTGCTAACCTTGCTCGAACTAGGCTTGCTCATTTACATGCTGCGTGGCAAGCCAAACGTTGAGCGGATACTTGCGCTGCTGCCCGCCGCTGAAGTAGAAGAAATGGACGATGGCGGTATGGGCAGCTTGCGCTTTGTCAGCAACAAGCAAAACCGGCGTTTGGGAAAAATAGTAGCTGAGCTTTGGTATAAGGATGTAGACGAAGTGCCCGTGCTGGCCTCACTCTATCTGGATACCGAAGGCGACTTGTATGAGCTGGACAGTTGGAAAGCGGATTCTACGCCGTTGAAGCGCATACCCAATTTCTGACTTGGCTTACTTGCACTTCTCCTTGCGCCGCGTGTCGATGATGTGCACGATTTTCCAGCCCTCGGCCAGCTTCACCAGCTGAAACGAATTGTAGCCGCAGTGGCTGAAGGTGGTGCCCACATAAAACTGGTACGGCGTCCAGACGCTGGCCAGGTTGGCGTCGATAAGCACCTGCTCGAAGGTGATGCGCTCATCGTACACTTCTTTGTGCGGCGTACCAACGCTTTTCAGAAAACCCGCCACTTTCTCCGTCTGCACCTGCGTTTTGCCCTCGCGGTTGGCAATCACCTGAAACACCGCTCCGGGGGCCAAGGTGCTCCGTGCCATCGTGCTGTCGCCGCGGCGCAACCCGTCGAAAAAGGTGGTGATAGTTTGCTTAACGGCGGCAGTTTCGGTGGCGCTGGCCTGGGCAAAAGCAGCAAAATTGCCCCCCAGAAGGCAGGCAGCGAGGAGAAGTTTTTTCATGAATGCGAGGTGGGAGAAAGTTGCGAAGTTTACTACGACAATAAGGACGCGGCTGATTAAAGGTAAGCTGCGCAGTTGCATTTATGTGCTGAAAAAAAGCCCCCCACAGCGTATTTATTCACGCAAAAAAAGGTGTTTGCCACTTCTGAGAAGGACAAACACCTTTTACCGGATTGCTATACCTTTCTAATTGCTAATTTGGTGTTAGGTCAAGGTCAGCAATTACATTACCTAGTTCTTTACCCATCTCTATAGAAGCAATCTGTGTAAATGGATAGTGTATGCCAGCGTAGACCCTGGAATAAGCAGCTTCTTCTCTCATGGCCGAAATAGATGGATACTGCCGGGTAGGTAAACCTTTCCAAGCAAACGCGTTGTCTGTTACCGGAACATCGCCGAATTCTCTTATTAGCACTTGCGTAAGAGGAGCGTTTATTCCGACAAGCCCGGAAGGATACTCAGGGTAAGGAGGCGAGGCCAAATACGATTGCCAGGTTGGATCAATGTGTCGCTGGATATACGTAACCGGGCGAATAAGATTATACTGAAATTTGCCTCTAAAGGTATTAATAGGGCCGTCCTTCATCGCAATGCCGGTTTTGGCATACACTTCTGCCGCCCGCCCCAGCCTGGCATTATGACTTCTCAACAGTCCGGTTGTAATAGAAAGCAGATGGTAGGGGGCCGGAATGCCTACGCCCGCTACCCCCCTTCAGCCCACCAGTCTGGTATTGCTTTTTGCTCTGGGGTTAAGGCTTTACCAATATCATACACTGCTTTTGCCTCTTTATAAAAGGCAGAGGATGGATCTTCTGAATAAGCAATTGGTGGTGGGGGAGCAGTTGCCGTTAAGCTGTAGGCCAGAAAAGGCCTTGAGTTCTGTAAAAAAGGCCCTTGTGGAGCGGCAAAGGCAGGGGGTGTACGCACCCAGGAACCGGGAAATTCCGGTAGCACATACCCTTGGCTGCCTAGATTAAAGTTATCGGTGGTGGACCAGTTGTAGATAGCACTCGCAACGGCTCGCCCGTGAGCTTGCGAACGGGTTAACACGGCATCGGCGGTACTTAGTCGGTAGCGGTTGTTGTAGGCGTTTTCTAGCGAGTCCATCCGAGCCTTATCCTCGTCGGTCAGGCCCACTAACAATTGCTTGTACATACTGGCCAGGGCCGCATTGGCACTGGCGCCCCACACATACTCCCGGCCCGGCTCCGGGGCGGGCATGGGGGGCATTTGGTACAGTTTAGTAGATAAACTGATGGCCCCTCTGATGCCCGGCCGCACGGTCTCGTACAGGCCGACGCCGATGTACCCGAAAGCCCGGTTGTTGGCGATGGTAACGGGTAAGGGGTTTCTACGCAGTTCAATTTTTGCAATCAAATCATACCAGTCGTACACGACGTTGGCACTTTCCTCCTGGGCGGTTTTTGATGGCTGGTGAAATATTTCCTCGTACAGCTCGTCGCAGCTGTAGAAGAACATTGCGGACATGAAAAGCACGAACAGACGAGCTGCTTTTCGGTGGCTGTTCATAGATGTAAGTTTCATAGCGAATAATTGGTTTGGTGAAAGAATGCCGATAGAGTAATCGCAAGAAACTCAGGCGCGGATTGTCTATTGAGTGGACATTCTGATTTCCAAGTGTGACAAGCGAGGGAACGGCTTCTATTGCCTACTATGCGCATAGAGTAGCGCAAAGCCGTTGGCGCGGTTCTGTACGTCCGGTGGGGGACTTTTTCGGACGAATCCGGATTCAAGGAGTAGTTACTTTCTGTTCATATAAATTAAGTAAATATTAATATAAGTCAAAATATTATTTGATTAATTATAATTAAATAAAATCGTTATAATGAGTTTAGCCGTCCTAAAAATTGGCTTTCTGAGGTCGTAAACCACTTTTCTCCCTTTGGTGGAAGGCATAAGTTTATGTAATTATTTTACCTTGCAACCAAATCATTCCGGGCTGCCGGATGTTCTTAATGCATACCAAAAGCCACTGCAATGAAAGGTCGTAACCTGTTTAATTTCGGTCCTGCCCTCGGTTATTTCTTCCGCAAGAATGACCCGAACCGGCACACCAATTTCAACCTGCGTACCATGCATTTCATCAATAAGCTTTCCATGGCTATGTTCCTGGTTTGCTTGCTGGTAATGCTGTTCCGCTACGTGCTCTAGTCTAAAAAATGAACATCGAAGATTATCGCGACTACTGTCTGCTCAAGCCCGGCGTAACCGAGGAAACGCCCTTCGACGAGGACACGCTGGTATTCAAGGTGGGGGGCAAAATCTTCGCCCTTACCAGTATCAGCCAGTACGGCAGCGTTAATCTGAAGTGTGACCCCGAGCGCGCCGTGCAACTCCGCGAGGAGTTCGACTACGTGTTGCCGGGATACCATATGAATAAGAAACATTGGAACACCGTTGTCATTGGCAGCGGTGTATCTGCTTCTCAGCTCCGCGAGTGGACCGATCATTCGTACGATCTGGTGCGAGCGTCACTGCCCCGCGCAATCCGCGAAGAACTCGCGAAGGATAGTTAAGACTTCGCTGTAAGACGCTTTCGCTATGAGGCCGTGCCGGCTAAACCACATAAGGTTTGGCTGGTACGGCTTCTTTTATTTGAGAACTTGTTTTTAGAATATTTTATATATACATTATAATTATACACATTATGCGAGCCTGTTATGAGTCGATATCTACCTACTATAGCGGTGCTGGCCATCATAAGTGGAGCCTTATCGGGCTGTATGACCACCCGCATCGCCACCATTTATGACTGCGACACGGTAGCGAATGACCCAAATAGTACTAAAGTCGTTACGTCGTATTTCTGGGGCCTGAAACAGCCGGCCGATATCAAGCCACCCTGCGATTCGCGCTTTAATCACCTGAACAGCGTTACGGTAAACACCAACTTCGGCTACTTCCTGCTTTCCCTGGTCACGGTAGGCGTCGTGACGAAGCAGCGGGTAAGCTGGTGCTGCGCGCCCTACACGCCCGCCGTTGACACACTGGGGCTGGGACCCGTAGCAAGGCCCGAACTCCGTTTATCCGTCCGCCCATGAGCCTGCCCAACGGAATGGAGGCGCTCCCAATGGCGGAGTGGACCAACCGGCACGAGAACTTCACGCAGCGCCTGCAACCCAGCGCCTGCTTTAAGCTGCGCATTCCCAACCTGCCTACCAGCCAGGCGCAGTACCGCCAGACGACGGCCAACTTCCAGTGGCTAATTCGGTACGGCATTGAGCACAACGTGCGCCTGCGGGCCATCGGCAAGGGCTGGTCGTTTTCGGAAGTGTGCGTAACCGATGGCGGCTTGGTAGATACCATGGCTTTGCGGCAGTCATTTGCCCTCCAGCCGAGTATGGTAGCGCCGGCTTACCAGAGCGCCGGACGCACGGCCGATAATCTGTTTTTTACGGAGTGCGGCATGAGCATCATTGGGCTGGAGCAGCAGCTGGAGCCCCGCAAAAAGTCGGTGCGGGCGTCCGGGGCCAGCAACGGGCAAAGTATTGTGGGCGCATTATCCACGGGAACACATGGGGGGGCTTTTCGCTTCGGCTCCATTCAGGAAACGGTGGTGGGCCTGCATATCGTCACGGGCCCCGACCGGCACGTGTGGCTGGAGCGGGCTTCATATCCGGTGGCCGCGCCAAAATTCACGGACTGGCTGGGCGTAACCGACGTGTTTCGCGACGACGACCTATTCAATGCGGCCTTAGTCAGCTTCGGCAGCTTCGGATTTATTCATGGGGTGCTGCTGGAAACGGAGCCGCTTTTTTTGCTGGAAGAATCCAGCTCGCCGCGCGTGCCCTACCGCGAGGGGCTAAAGCGGCTCATGACCAACCTCGACCTGACTGGCCTGAAGCCGTGGCTACAGCTTCCGCTCAACGACCCCACGCGCCAGCCTTACCACCTCACCATCATCATCAATCCTCACCAGTTCGACCCCACGGGCGCCGATCCGAACCGGGGCGTGTTTGTGCAGCTGCTGTTTAAGGCGCCGTACCGGTCGGTGTATCCACGGCGGCCGGCGCCAGCTTCAGGTTTTATTTATGGTGATAGTTCTCTGGGTTTGATTTCGACGGTGCTCGACCATTTAGGCAATGCCGGCGTGGCGTTGGTGCCCACGCTGGTCAATCGGCTGTACCCGCTGGCCTTGGAGCGCAACAACGGCACAGCCGGCACCATGAGCGAGACCTTCGACAACACCAACATCCGAGGCAAAGCAGCCAGCGCCGCCATCGGCATAGACAACCGCGACGTGCTCCGCGTGCTGGCCGAAGTCCACTCGCTCAACCAACAGACGCCCTTTCCCGGCGTGCTGGGGTTGCGGTTTGTAAAAGGCACCAAAGCTACCCTGGGCTTCACGCGCTTCCCCGTCACGGCTGTGTTGGAGTTCGACGGGGTAGAGGCCCGGGTCACGCGCCGGTTTCTGGAGATGATCTGGGCCCGCCTGGAAATCCTGAACATCGCCTACACGCTGCATTGGGGCAAAATCAACTTCAACCTGACTAAGCCGCGCCTCCGCAAAATGTACGGCGACACCGCCGTAAACCAGTGGCTCGGCTGCCGCCACCGCCTGTTGGACGCTCCTACACGCCGGGTATTCACTAACCCCTTCATGGAGCGCTGCGGCTTGGATAAAGATCCGGCGCAAGTGCCTGTGGTGTAGGGTCGCCTCACCCCCCGGCCCCCTCTCCTAAGGGAGAGGAGGAGCCTGACGCTTGGCCTGCTCAGCACCTTCGGCTCTCGCCTCAGATACTGCTACCAATCTTAGATTATTTGGAAAAGCAAAAAGCCCCCAGAGATACTCTGGGGGGCTTTTTCTGAGGTAAAGCGAGTCGAGCGGTAGCGGTTACGGAGGCGCTAGCCGACGTAGCCGCGTAAAACGACTAGCGTCAGGCTCCCCCTTTCCCTTAGGAGAGGGGGCCGGGGGTGAGGCCAATCGTGGGGCTCTACACTACCACATTCACCATCCGGCCGGGCACCACGATTACCTTTTTCGCTGCTTTGCCTTCGCTGAACTTTTCGAAAATCTCGGAGGCCAAGACTTCCTTCTCAATATCAGCGGCAACGGCAGCGGCGGCGAAGGTCATTTTGCCGCGCATCTTGCCGTTGAAGGAAATGGGATAATCGATGCTGGCTTCTTCGAGGTATTTCTCCTCGAATACTGGGAATTGAGCGTTAGTAATGCTGCCGGGCTCGTGACCTAGTTCAGCCCACAGTTCCTCGGCCAAGTGAGGTGCGTAAGGAGAAATAATTACCGTGAGTGGCTCCAGAATAGCGCGCTTGTGGCAATTCAGGGCCGTTAGCTCGTTCACGGCAATCATGAAGGTGCTGACGGAAGTGTTGAACGAGAACCGCTCAATGTCTTCCTGCGCCTTTTTGATGGCTTTGTGCAGAGCCTTCAACTCGGCAGGCGTCGCGGCCTCGTCGGTGACGGCTAACTTTCCATCTTCGGGGTGGAACAAGCGCCAGAGCTTCTTTAGGAAGCTGCTCACGCCGCTCATACCGCTGGTATTCCAGGGCTTGAACTGCTCCAGCGGCCCCAAGAACATTTCGTAAAGACGCAACGCGTCCGCGCCGTAACGATTGATCAACTCATCTGGATTGGCTACGTTGAAGCGGTTTTTCGACATCTTCTCAACCTCCCAACCGCAGATGTACCGCCCATCATCTTCAGTGATGAATTCTGAATTAGTAAAGTCAGGACGCCACCGACGGAATGCTTCCATGTTCATGAAATCATTCTCCACAATGCTTATATCCACGTGCAGAGCAGAGAAACCCTGAAAGCCATCGACATGATTAATAACAACGCCCAAATCGCGCTTATTAAACTCAGCAGGATAGTTTTTTATAAAGTTCTTAATCTCATCAATTGTAGATGCATCACCAGCTTCATACTTATCCAGCTTACCTTTTGATATAAAAATTGCAGGCGGAAAATACTTCGATAAAGCTGATTGCGAGCTTTGTCTTGAATCCACATTCCAAGTCAGATTCAATCGATACACGAAGTTCGAGCGGCCCAAAATCATCCCCTGATTAATCAGCTTCTGGAAAGGCTCGTTGCCACTGACGAGGCCCAGATCCTTCAAAAACAGATACCAGAAACGGGCATACAGCAAGTGGCCAGTAGCGTGCTCTGCTCCCCCCATGTAGAGGTCAACGGTTTGCCAGTACTGCTCGGCTTCCTCGCTCACAAACCGCTCGTCGTTGTGCGGGTCCATATAGCGGAGGTAGTACCAGCTAGAGCCGGCCCAACCGGGCATAGTGCTTAGCTCGAAGTCGAACTTGCCGCGGTACTTCCAATCCTGCGCGCGGCCCAGAGGCGGCTCGCCGGTTTCGGTGGGCTTGTACTCGTCGATTTCGGGCAGCACGATGGGTAAATCAGCTTCGGCAACACCATAGGCCAAACCTTCCTTATAGTAAATCGGGAGGGGCTCACCCCAGTAGCGCTGACGGCCAAAAATGGCGTCGCGCAGGCGGAAGTTTACCTTGCCTTTACCCAAGTTGTGCTCTTCCAGCCAAGTAATGAGCTTGTCGTTGGCTTCTTTGAAGGTGAGGCCGTTGATGAGCTCAGAGTTGATGTAGCGGCCTTCCTTGGTGGGGTCGGCTTGCTGATCGAGGTTCTGCTGAGCGTCGGTGACGGCGATGATAGGCAGGTTGAAGTGCTTGGCGAAGAGGTAGTCGCGCTGGTCGCCACTGGGCACGGCCATCACGGCGCCGGTGCCGTAGCCAGCTAGCACGTAGTCGGCCAACCACACGGGCACAGGCTCGGCACTCACCGGATTGATAGCGTAGCTGCCAGTAAATACACCCGACACAGTTTTGGTGTCGGCCATACGGTCGCGCTCCGAGCGGCGCTTACTGGCCAGCACGTAGGCTTCTACGGCTTCTTTTTGCTCGGGCGTAGTGAGCTGGGCGGCCAACTCGTGCTCGGGGCCAATACCATGAAGGTGGCGCCATAAATTGTGTCGACGCGGGTGGTGTACACCTTAATGCCCTGCTGGGGGGCATTTTGGAGCGGAAACGTAACCTCAGCGCCCACCGAGCGGCCGATCCAGTTCCGCTGCATTTCCTTCACCGGCTCGGGCCAGTCGATGGTGTCGAGGCCCTGAAGCAGGCGGTCGGCGTAGGCTGTGATGCGCAGGTTCCACTGGGGCATCAGGCGGCGCTCGACGGGGTAGCCGCCGCGCTCCGAGAGGCCATCTTTCACCTCATCATTGCTGAGCACTGTGCCCAGGGCCGCGCACCAGTTCACGTACGTATCCGACTGATAAGCCAAACGATAGGGGTGAACCGCGTCGATGCGCTGCTTCTCGGTCATCATCTGCCACTGCCCGGCCGTGAAGTCGTGGCGCTCGTCGGCGTCGCCGGCGGCACGCACGCCGGCGCTGCCTTTCTCGCCAAAAATATCCTGCAAGGTGCGGATGTTCTCGGCGCGGTTAGTTTCCAGGTTATACCAAGAGTTGAACAGCTTGAGAAAAATCCACTGCGTCCACTTGTAATAGCTAGAATCGGAGGTGCGAATTTCGCGGCTCCAGTCGTAGCTAAAGCCCAGCGACGAAAGCTGCTCAATGTATCGCTGAATGTTCTCGCGGGTGGTCTTCTCGGGGTGCTGCCCGGTCTGGATAGCGTACTGCTCGGCGGGCAGGCCAAATGAGTCGAAGCCCATGGGATGCAGCACGTTAAAGCCCTGCAAACGCTTGAAGCGCGACACAATATCGGAGGCAATATAGCCCAGCGGATGACCTACGTGCAGGCCCGCGCCTGAGGGGTACGGGAACATGTCGAGCACGTAGTACTTGGGCTTGTCGAAGCTGTTGCTTACCTCGAAAGTTTTATGTGTTTTCCAGTGGGCTTGCCACTTTTTTTCAATTTCCTCGGGACGATACGCGGGCATTAGCAGGAGTTTAGGCTGTTCTGAACAGGCGAAATTACGCAAAAAGCCGCGCGGCTCCTTGATAAATAGCCTATGGTAGCTACAAGGCAGGTTCCGTCAGCTCTGGGGGGCTTTTTTAGGCGCATGCTGAGGTTGCCACACTATCTGTCATGCAGAGCGGTAGGGAAGCATCTCGCTCACGGTAGTGGGATTACTAACCTCTCGTCAGCGCTAACGAGCAAGGTCAGTATATGCCTAAATACCCAACTCAAACTGAAACACGCCGCCCCAGCGGTTGCCGGGCGCGTCGAGGTCCCAGTTGCCGCGGGCGGGTTGGTAGCTGGCATTGAGCTGGGCTTTCACGCGGTGCTTGCGCAGGTATTTGGTCAGGCCAAACTCCAGTACGTCCTGCTGATCAACTTGCTCTCTGAGCACACGATTGGGCTGTAGCCAGGAGTAGCGCAGGGCTGGCTCCCAACCGGAGGGAAAATAGTAGGAAAGCTGCTGATTAAGTCCTTGTCCTACAAAAGCATAGCGCAGGTCGTTGGTAGAATCGTAGGTGAAGGGATTGGGACTGGTGCGGCGCATGTATTCCGTCTGATAAGCCCAACCCTGGTATTTCACCATCGCATCGGTGATAAAGGTGCCCAGGTCGACGGGGCTGTACAGCTCCACGCCGAGTTGGCCCCCACTGCGTACGGTTTGCCGGTTGTAGCTGTAGCCCGCCGCCAGCGAAACTTTGGGGGTAGGCTCGCGCTCGATGTCGCCCTCCGAATAGTCGCCGCCGCCCTTAAAGGCGCCCAGGGGCAGCAGCTCGGCGCGGCCCGTGTAAGCCAGGCCCGGACCGGAGCCGTTTGGCCCCCGGCCCTCACCCGTGGTAATGGCGCCTTTCAGCGAATACAAGGCAACCGGGCCCAGCGGATGGGTATAATATGCCTTAATGCCAAAGTCGCGGTCAATGGTGAGGGCGGCATTCACAATAGAGCGCTCCGCAAACTGCAATTGACCCGAGGAAACAACCCGCTGACGGTTACCGGGCTGCTTGTTTAGCCCAAAAGCAAAATAGAGGTTGGGCGTAACATTATAAAAAATGACCGCATCACGCACGATGTTGGCCACGCCCAAGGATTCAAAATCCTGGTCGCCGCGGGAAAAGGAGAGTTGCAGACTGTAGCCGAGTTTTTCCGTAAGTACGTAGCCATCAGCGCGCAGGCGCAGACGGCGCACGCGCGCATCATATTCCCGCACGCTCAGGTCGGTGCCCGACTTAGAGATAAAGCCCGCCCGGTTTTGCATGCGGAAGCGAAAGTTGATGTAAAACAGGGAATCAGCTGAGCGGAATTCCATGCCGTTGAAGCGCATTGGCCGCTCATCATTTTCGACCTGGGCCCGCGCTTCCTGATTAAGACCCAATAAAAGCCCCCCACTCAGGCCAGCGGCTAACAATAAACGTCGTTTCATACGGCCGCAAGTTCGGAAATCGGGCGTGGTCGATAACCAGAAATTTAAATGTGGCGGTCGTGCAGAGCGGGAGCGGAGCATCGCGCGGGATCATGTGTGAGCACTGATCCCGCTAAACACGCGAGATGCTTCGGCTTCGCCTCTGCATGACGTTCAGGTTTTCTGATTTGCTTACAATAACACGCCCGCCAGCGGATTTTTGCCCCCCAGGTGCCTTCGCTGCTCAGCACCCGAAACCGGGCAAACAGCTCTTCGCCGTACCATTTTTCCTGCCGCGTCAGCCGGATAACCTCCTTGTGCGTGGCATCGCGGTACGCATACTGCTGCATGGCCTGCGCCGACTCCCAGATGCTGAATGTGGCCTGCCGCACCACCGGCAGCTCACCCAGCCCCACGGCTCCCAGCACGCCCTGCGCTTTGGCTATGGCGGCGCTGGTAGGGGCCACGTACCGCCAGAAGCGCGGCGTTTTCCACCACCGAATGGAAGCACGGGTCAGCACGGCCACCGGCCCGTCGCTGGGGGGCATTTCTACAGCGTAGTCAAATGGATTGGTGCCGTCCCAAAGTCCATGCGCTTTGATAGGAGCCAGATGCGCCGTCCAGATTTCCTGGCTCTGGCGCTGGTACTCAACCCACAGCGGATGCGATGCAAAAAACGCTGCGGCCGCCTCCGCCGATTCCCACACCGCCATCATCCCGTACAAATGCAAGTTGGGCCGCAGCCCAAACCCGTTGTCGGCCCCGCTGCCTAGCAGCTTGAAAAACCGCAGCCCCGCCACCTTGCGCAGCGGAGCCTGCGAAGTGCCCATCTGAGCCAGCCCCCAGCGCTTCTGGCCGGGCGCAAGGCCAAATAATGAAATAGTAGTGAGCGGGGAGGAGGTCAAGCGAATGGTATTCAGGTCTGAAAATTAATATGTAAACCTAAAAGAACGTCATGCAGAGGCGGAGCCGAAGCATCTCGCGTGCTGACGAGAGGTTAGTAATCCCACTACCGCGAGCGAGATGCTTCGGCTCCGCCTCTGCATGACGTTCTGATAAAAACGTAATCATGAAAACTAGTAAGCAACAAAAAAGGGCCAGAATTGCTTCCAGCCCTCTCGCATAGCTCAGAAAAGCACTATTTGGGGTTTACTTTGGTATGCTCGTCGCCGGTGGGCTGGTACCGCTCGCCGGTGGCTACGGCTTTCACATAGCCGAAAGCGTGCACCAGTACGTTGCTGGGCTGATCCCAGTACTCGCCGCGCTGTATGTCTACTTTGAGCAGGGAGATATTCGGGTCGTCGGAGCCTTTAGGAAACCAAGTACGCAAGCCTTCATTCCACAGCTCTTTGATTTTCTCGCGGTCATTTACGATGCTGGCAATGCCCGAAATGGACACGTACAGGTTGTCATTAGGCTTGGAGTAGCCCAGGTTGATGTGCCGATCCTGCTGCACCTCATCGATTTTGGCGGAGTCGCGCTCCGTGAAAAACCATAGCGTGCCGGTATTCTCGGGCTCGTGGGTGTACATCGGGCGGCTATGCAGGGTACCATCGGGCTCGATGGTGGTCATCATCGCGATTTTGATGTCTTTGATACGGTCAATCAGCTTGGTAACGTCGTTACTTACGGCTACGTGCTCGGCCATGATTTCTAGGGTTTTGGTGGTGTTTGGAACAGTACCTGGAAATACGGCCGGTGGGCCGAAGGTTCAGGGCTGTCGAGCTTTTCGCCCTTTCCCAACTGGTCCGGATGTACTTTTGCCCCCCATGAACTTTCTGGCCCACCTGCTGCTCTCTGGCTCGCCCGCCGCCCCCGATTACGCCGATATCGTGGTGGGCAACTTCGCGGCCGAAGCCGTGCGCGGCCGGGCCGGGGTGTTGGCCTACCCGCCCGCGGTGCAGCGCGGCATCCGCCTGCACCGCTTCATCGACTCGTATACCGATGCCCACCCGCTGGTGCGCCGAACCACCGCCCGCCTGCGCGGCGCCGGCCTGGGCAAGTGGGCCGGCGTAGTCTCCGACGTTGGCTTCGACCACCTACTGGCCCGCGACTTCGCCCACTATCACCTCGACGACCCCGCGGAACCGCTGCCCGCCTTTGCCCAGCGCCACTATGCCCTGCTGCACACCCGCCGCCACGAGCTACCCGAGCGCCTCCGCCACCTGCTCCACTACATGCGCCGCGATGATTGGCTCACCGGCTACGCCCGCCCCCAGGGCCTGGAACGCGCCCTGCTGGGCCTTAGCCGCCGCGTACCCAGCGCCGAAATACTAGCCACCGGCGCCGCCGCATTTCTGGCGGAGCTGCCGGCGTATGAAGCGGATTTTCGGGCGTTCTGGCCGGAGCTGAGGGAGGCGGCAAGTCAATCCGTCAACAGCGCATAATAAGGCTGACGTCAGAACTGGCGCGAGCTTGCAGCTCGTGACTACCATGCCGGGAGGCTGCGCCTCCCATGCTAGAACAAAATCGTTTTGGTAAAAGGTGATTTATTGCAGTTCCTGCTTGCCGCTTTGCGGCAGTGGAGGTGCAACCTCCACAATATGGCTAATCACGAGTTACGCTTTGCTAAACTCGCGCTATTTAGAGGGAGATGCTAAACTTGCAATAATTACTATTATATTAATAATAAAAAAATCCTTAAAGATGAATAATGTAAATATTGCGACTATAATCTTAATTACTCTAGTACCAATGATACTAGGGGGCTGTCAAGATAATTATGCTGAAAAGAAAGATTTTAAAGAAGCTAGCCAAGTAGCTAGTAGCAAAGACACTATCTTTTCATTAGAGCCCTTTGATGCTTTTTATAAAAGATTTACGAATGACAGCATATTTCAAATACAAAGGATAAAATTTCCTTTGCCTGGAATAAATACTGATGGAATGGATGTAAGTGATACAATTTATTATTGGCAGAAAGGTAAATGGAGAATGTTTAAAGGAATTCCAAGTGATATTGATACTATAAACTTTGAGGTGAAAAAAATACGATCAGATACCATTGCTATTAATGAGGTGTCGCAAAAACATGTTTCTTTTAGTTCTAAATACATTTTTAAGCCCAAGGAAGGTAGATGGTATTTGGTTTACTATGAAGATATTAATCTGTAATTGTTAAAGACAGAAAAAATCTTTGAAACATTAATATCTTCATAGTAAACAAATAAAAAACGGGACTTTATAGCCCCGTTTTTTATTCAAATCAAATAGTAATCCTTAGTGGTGATGTCCACCTTCGCCGTGCACGTGGCCGTGAGCTAGCTCTTCCTGTGTAGCGTCGCGGACGGCGGCTACTTTACCGTCGAAGTGCATGACCATGCCGGCCAGGGGGTGGTTGAAGTCCATTTGCACTTCCGTGTCGCCGATGGACACTACTTTGCCTTGCATCTGGTGGCCTTCGTTGTCGGACATGGGCAGGAAGTTGCCTTCCTGGAGCATCTCCTCATCTATCTGGCCATCCACTTCAAATACCTGCTTGGGGATGCCCACTACGGCTTGCTGGTCGTAGTCGCCGTAGGCCTGGTCAGGGGTGAGGGAGAAGTTGAAGGAGTCGCCGGCTTGTTTGCCATCAAGCTGATTTTCAAACTCCTCGGGCAAGCCGCTGTGACCGAACAGAAACACCATGGGGCTGTCGGCCTCAGCCGATTCTACCAATACTTTTTCGTTGTTCTCGTCCGTCACGCTGAGGTCGTAGGTGATGGTAACGACTTTGTTTTCGCTGATTTGAGCCATACTGCAGGGGACTGAAAAGTCCTGGAATGTGGGTTGGAAATGGGTTTCGAGCGGCTAGTTACGGAAATGATGCCTAATGCCAGCGCTACCCTCTGTGATACTGCAACCCAGGCGGTGGGGTTTTGGAGAAGTAAAAATTTGCCCCCCGCCAAACGAGTTTGGTGGCAGGCCGTTAACCTAAACCGTAGAGTACTAAAAACCAATTACCTGCCCAAACTACCCTATGAAAACCAACCTCATAACCCTTCTGCTTGCCTGCGGAGGGCTGCTGGCCAGCTGCCAGTCAAACTCCACCAAAACCGAAGCGACCGATATGCCCGCTGCCGCTGCACCCGCCGATACGGCCGCAGCCACCCCAGATACTATAGCCCAAGTCGGCAGCCCCAAGCTGCTGCACACCCTCGATGAGGCCCACAACACGCCCGATGGTATGGCTTTGGCGCCTAACGGCAACATCATCCTGTCTGTGCCCAATCTGGCCAATAATTCCTATCCGGCCGTGCTCATGGAAATGACCGATACCAGCCTGATACCCTACCTGACCACTTTGCCCCCCGAGCCCACTACCAACAAGGCAGCCCCCATGGACCTCGCCTTCGGACCCGACGGCCACCTGTACTACGCCGAGAATCAGTACGAAAACGACAAAAAATTCAAATCGCGGCTGATGCGGGTGCGGGTGGAAAACGGCAAGCCCGGCACCGTAGAAACGGTGGTCGACAACTTTGCGCTGGCAAATGCCGTGGTTTGGAAAGAAAATAAGATTTATGTAACTGACAGCCAGTGGGATATGCCCAACGACGACAAAGGAAGCGCCGTGCTGGTGTTTACTTTGGATGAGCTAAACAAGGGCGTGGTGCACCTAAAACCCAAAACCAAGGACCCACATGTGTTGGCCACCTTCACCACTCAGGTCAACGAAACCGGCCTAGACAACGGCGCCGACGGCCTCGACTACGACAGCCGCGGCGACTTCTACACCGGCTCCTTCGGTGACGGTACTTTCTATAAATTGACGATGAAGCCCAATGGTACGTTGGCCAAAAAAGAAGCCCTCAAGCTCACCGGCGACAAAATAACCTGCGTCGATGGCCTCGTCATCGACCGCGCCACCGACAAAGTCTACGTCTGCAACTCCCGCGACAACGCCATTCAGGTTATCAACCTGAAAAACAACTCGGTAACCACCCTGGCCAAAAACGGTGACACCAACGGCGCCAATGGCCTCCTCGACCAGCCCGCCGAAGTGCTGCTCAACGGCAAGCGTCTCTATGTGACCAACTTCGATAAGCCGGAGAAGAACTTTGTGAATACAAAGTCAGACGCGCCGCATACGATGTCGGTGATTGATTTGAAGTAGCCTCACCCCCCAGCCTAATTTCGCTTAAAGCGCGAAGTCCCGCGGAGCGGGGCGCCAGACTACTCATGCTACGCGGCTACGTTGGCTAACGCACCCGCCACTAATCTAGCAGTAGCATAGAGTACTATATCTAGCATAAAAAGCCCCTAGAATAGTTCTGGGGGCTTTTTTTGCTAGATATATTCGGTTTCTGTACTGAGGGCGCGGGCCGGAGAGGTAGTGTTGGCCATGTCCATACAGCATATGAAAGAACCGCCTTTCATCCATTTTATGGATTGTGCTATAGAAGATTAAATCGTGATTTCTAGTAGATTTTAAAATTTATAAAGAAGTTACTTAAATGGCTTTATAATTCATTTAAACCCGAAATTCAGGCTTTATAATTGTACTATATTTATGTAAGACTTGGTTTGTACTATTTGAACTTTTACTTCATCAGCTATAGGCGTATGCGTCAATACTTTACATGTAATATTTTATTTTTTCTATCTATTTGGGTTTTCCTTGGGATAGGCAGTGGCTCAACGGTGTGGGCACAAGCACCAACTGTAGTAAGCATGCAACCTGTGCGTCATGCGGCGGCAGCACCCCGCGTGGAGCCCGTGACATTGAATTTTACGCAAGCTATTACGACCTCCTCGGCTACTAATCTGCGGGTTTATGGTAGTCAGGGACGCGGCCTGCTTTCCGGTCGGCTTAACGGTGGCCACACATCTACGCTGGTCTTTTCGCCAGTTCAGCCCTATGCTCCTGGCGAGCGCGTAAGCGTAAGTATACCTACCACGCTTACGAGTACGGGAGGTATAGGGGCCAGGCGCCATGTATACACCTTTACAGCTGCAACTGCGGGATTAGGGCAAGGTTTCTTCCTCGACACAACTGAAGTTGCTCCCACTAACTCCCGCGATCAATTACTGGGAGACCTTGATAATGATGGCGACTTAGACCTAGTGACCTCGTCGGGATTGTTCGGCATGTATTCATACATGAATAACGGCCAGGGGCACTTTACGCCACTTTTCAATTCCGTTGTAGGAAGTACACCTAGTGGAGCTACTCTGGCCGATATAAACCAGGATGGCTATCTAGACTTGCTGGCGGGCGATGCTGATAACGCCACCGTAGGTATTGGATTTGGCGACCATGCTGGAAGTTTCGGTTTCCTCAATTTAGCTGGACAATTAGTATCAGTGGGCGCACGACCAGTAAGCGTGGCTACCGGCGACGTAGACGGCGATGGGGACCTGGACTTTGTGTCGGCTAACCACTGGGGTAATTCCGTGACGGTAGGCTTCAATGGTGGTGCCGCTCAACTTTTTAAGTTTACCGCTACCGCTAGTGTAAGCGTAGGTATAGAGCCTACTACGGTGCAGCTGGCTGACTTGGACAATGACGGCGACTTAGATGTTCTCACCAGCAATAGTGGCAGTAATTCGGTTAGTATCCGGTTCAATAATGGGCTTGGCGGCTTTAGCGGCACTACGAGCGTGGCGGTAGGCGGGGCGCCTTCTGACCTGGACCTAGCTGACCTAGACCTGGATGGCGACCTGGACTTGGTTACCGCCAACGCAGCTGATGGGACGGTGAGCGTGCGCCTTAATAGCGGCTTGGGCGGCTTTACTGGTACTACTACCTTAGCCTTACCGCCTGGTAGCACTCCCACGGGGCTACGTACTGGAGACGTGAATGCTGATGGCGCCCCAGATCTGGTTGTAGCACAGGGCCGCGGGGGCAAATTATTACGTTTCTTAATAATGGAACAGGTGGTTTAGCTGCTCAATTTGGAGCGTTAGAATTAACGGCCAAGTTTGGGTTGCCCACCTCCTTAGGCGTAACGCTAGGGGACGTAGACGGTGATGGTGACCTGGACCTAATCACGGCTGATGAGCAGCGGGGCCGCGTAATATTGGGCCGAGATGGATTAGCTCCATCAGTAGGAATTCCCACCTTAAATGCCTTTTCGCCAGGGGCTGGGCCAGTAGGAGCCACCGGCATCCGCCTAGCGGGCACCAATCTTAGTAGCACTACCGGCGTTTATTTCAATGGCGTAAGTGCGCGCTTTGTGGTTAACTCTAATTCGCAGGTGGTGGCAGTAGTGCCGACCGGTGCCAGCACGGGACCGCTACGCATCACTACCGTAGGAGGCTCAGTGACTTCCGTCCAACCCTTCGTTGTGACAGAGGGGCCTGTGCCTCCAGTGCTTGTAACGTCTACTACACCACAAGCAAATGCCCTCAATGTAAGTGCTACCGCAAATCTACAGGCTACCTTTGCTAGTCCGATTACCGACTTGTCGGCTCCTGCCATGCACGTATTTGGTTCGCAACGGCGGGGCGGCAGCTGGGGGGCATTAGTGGTGGAAACACTACCACCTTGAGTCTGACTCCTAACCCAGCTTTTGCTCCGGGCGAACACGTAGCGTTAAGCCTGCCAGCAGGCCTAACAGGAACTTCAGGTGGTTCGGTGCAGCCCCGGGTAGTAGAGTTTCGGGTGGCAACGGGCGGCTCAGGCGAGGGCATCTTCGCGGAAGCGGGTAGCACGAGTATCCCGCTACCAACGCCTTCGGTTGGAGTACGAGCAGCCGACTTAGATAACGATGGCGACCTCGACCTTATTAGCAGCCCTCAGGTCACCGGTTCGGGTACTCTGGAATTGCGCTTCAATGACGGACAGGGCCGCTTTAGCCCGATGGCAAGTAGCGCCCCGCCTGCCCTAGTAGGTGCCTCAGGCGAGATACTGCCTGTCGATGTGGATGGGGATGGCGATTTCGACTTGCTCGTATCAGAGGGCTATTCGGACGCCTTGAGAATACCCCGCATTAGCGTGTGGCATAACAACGGACAGGGACGCTTCACACCTGGTACACCGTTCTCTGTTGTGCGGGAGGCAACCAAGATACGCGTGGGCGACTTAGATGCTGATGGTGATCTGGACATAGTTTTCCGGGAGGACAACGATATAGTGCGGGTAGCTCTCAATAATGGAAGCGGAACGTTCACCTTAGCCGGCATAGCTAACTGTCCTAATATCTATCAGTTGCGCCTAGCCGACCTGGATCGGGATGGTGACCTTGATGTATTGGCCCTGTCTTCGCCTTGGCAGGGCGACCAGCTGGTGACTATCCTAAATGACGGACGGGGTGGGCTTACCGCTCAAACTCCAGCACGGATTTTTTTGCCGCGAAGTGTACAAGACTTAGCCGTGGGTGACCTTACGGAGGACGGAATTCCCGATGCGGTAGTTGTTGCTTACAACTACGGCAGCACCACTGCTACCTTGCCTGGCATGCTGGCCATATGGCCCGGGCAAGGTACTGGGCAGTTTGGTCCCCGCTCCACCCCAATTGAAGTCGGTGTGTATCCGCGGTCCGTCAGCTTGGCTGATGTCAACGCGGACGGTCACCTTGACATACTAACCCTCGCCGCAGGTGGCAGCGACGGATCGATTCTGCCGCCCGCTGAGTTAAATGTACAGCTAGGCGACGGGCATGGGGGAGTACACCAACCGAATACTCAAATTTTAGCTGCGCAAGGCAACCTAGTATTTAGTTCTGAGTTGGGAGACTTCGATGGAGATGGGGACTTAGACGTTGTATATAATAATCGGGAAAATAATGCATTAACTGTCCGGTTTAACCAAGGGCGCCCGGCTCCAACAGTGACTTCTTTCTCGCCAGCACAAGGCTCCGTTGGCGCGCGCGTGGTGCTGAGCGGCACTAACCTAAACAGCGCCCGGCAGGTAACTTTTGGGGGTGGGGCAGTAGCGGCCGTGCAGGTTTTATCACCCACTCAATGTGTGGCTATTATACCCGCTGGAGCAGTTTCCGGCCCGCTGCTTGTTACGACTCCGGGCGGAACGGGCAGCAGTGCGGGCAGTTTTACAGTAGTTGAACCTGTAGCCGCAATAAATCTTAGTCCTGCTCGCAACTCCCTGCGTGCCCCTAATAACGCGGATGTGGTTTTGCGCTTGAGTCAAAGCTTGGACGCTAACGCCGCTGCTGCCCTGGTCGTAACTAGTGAACAGCGGCAGGGGCGTCGTACAGGCACTGCTAGCGGTGTGGGCACGGCGGAGCGGCGTTTTGATCCAGCTCTGGATTTTACACCAGGTGAACGGGTGCAGGTTTCGTTGCCCGTACCCAGCCAACTATCCTCCAATACAGCTCAGTCCCAGGTATACGACTTTACTGCCGCCACGGGTGGACCTGGCCGCAATAACCTGCGCTGGGCAAGCTACGTGGCATTTGGTAGCGGCCCCACTGGAGATTTTGATGAAGATGGAGCTCCTGACTTAATAAACAGTGAAGGAAGAGAGGACCGCCTGCGCCTATTGTTTAATGATGGCAAGGGCCATTTTGGGGTGCGCACTACTACACTGGCTAACCCATTGATACGGGCTCTAAAAGTAGCGGACATCAACGGGGATGCTCACCTGGATCTGGTTATGAGCGAATACGTCACACGCAATTCAAACAACCGGGAAATTAATCGCCTCGTCTGGCGAGCTGGCACGGGCACGGGCAGCTTTGGCCCAGCGCAGCTGGTACATCAGGTAAGCGGCACAGCACCGAACATAGTCATTGGCGATTTAAACGGGGACGGCTTACCCGACATAATGGCCCTGATCCGGGAGGTGGATAGCGTTATGGTTTCCCTGAATTTGGGCAATGGAACCTTTCTACGGCAGGCAAATGTGGCTTCGGCGCCCTATGCCATGGCTATAAGCTTAGCTGACATCAATAATGATGGAATGCTCGACTTACTGACCTCGGGTACCGGTACTGCCTTTCTTTACAAAAGCCTAGGAATGGGAAATGGAAGCTTTGTGCCACAGCCCCCGCTGTCATTGGGTGGGCAGACGGGCGCCGCAATAGAGGTCGGTGACGTTGACTCCGATGGTAACCTCGACTTAGTTTTAGGTACCTCGGGAAGCGCAATATTATATCGGGGTGACGGGCGGGGTGAGTTTGGCCCTATGCAGGTGATAGGCTCATTGGGAAGGTCGAGCTATCTGCGCTTAGGCGACTTTGATGCTGATGGTGACTTCGATCTTCTAGTGGCAAATAATGAGCGCTATTTAGGGGTTCACTTGCTCTCCAATGACGGAGCAGGAAACTTTAGTCAGGCTGCCGTAGTGGGGGAGAATACCAACCCAGACCATGTAACCGTAGCTGATTTTGACCTCGATGGCAGCCTAGATATCGTTTTGGGTGGTGACAGCTTGACTGTTCCTGGTAGACTTGATACGAAGACAGGTCTGTTTACCTATTTAAACCATTCTATTGCGCCCGTTATTGTAGGATTTACCCCCCAGAGTGGCAGCGCAAGTGCCGAAATCACGCTTTCAGGACTAGGACTAGGCAGCGTGACCCGCGTAACAATAGGTGGAGTGCCAGTAGCCTTTACGGTAGAGTCGGAGAGCCAACTCAAACTCACTATTGATCCTAATACGGCTACTGGCCTAATTGTCGTTACTTCACCTCATGGCGTGGCTACGAGTACTAGTCCGTTCACGGTACCAACGCCTTCCATTACGAGCTTTACGCCCGGTAGCGGCGCAGTGCACCGGCTGGTTACGGTGACGGGGACTTATTTTGGCGGCGTTACTGCCGTGCGCTTCAACGGTGTGACGGCCCCTGGCTTCAAGCTACTGTCCGGCAATCAGCTTACAGTGTTGGTGCCCGCTGGCGCTGGCACCGGCCCTCTGAGCATTACGACGCCCAGCGGTACGGCTACTAGCCGCGAGGTATTTACATCTTCGACTGCAACGGGTTTGTTGCCCAGCCGAAATGGCCTTAATGTGGCCCCTGGTGCGAATCTAACCATGGAATTTTCGCAACCTGTGAGCGCGTCCGCCGCTGCTCATCTGCGTGTATATAGCAGCCAGCGTCAGGGCCTGCGAGCCGGTGTACTGACTGGAGCTGGCACAGGCTCGCTCACCTTTAACCCTACCTTGGACTTTGTTCCTGGTGAGTTGGTGAGCGTGACCTCACCCGACGCGCTTTTGGGGGTACAAGGCAAGACTTCGTCCAAGCAGGTGTACCAGTTCAGGGTGGCTACAGGCGGCACTGGGCAGGGCACATTTGTCGCTGATTCCGATTTGCCCCTCAAACTCACTTCCTCCGCTATCCGGCTGGGTGACATGGATGGTGATGGTGATCTGGATATGGTACTCAGTGTAGACACCAATGGTGACGACTATGTTGCGGTGGCCCTCAACACGGGCAACGGTAAATTTGCCCCACCGGTCTATACGCGGATAGAACACGCTTATGCCTGCTTACATCTCGGGGACTTTGACGGAGACGGAGACCTGGATGTAATAACCTCCGAGGGGAGCAATGTTGTTGTTTTCTCCAATGACGGGACTGGGCTACTTAGTCTCAAGCAGAGACTGTTGCCACTAGGGGAGTAAGAGGCAGCATCCATGAGTTCCCTGTGGAGGTAGGCGACATAGATGGGGATGGAGACCTTGACATAATAACGGGCAACTCAAGCCAAACTGCTATTTCAACACTACATAACGACGGAACTGGCAACTTCAGCGCTGAGCCGCAGCAGCAGATGAGTAGTTCATTTTCATTCATTCGCCTCGGTGACGTCGATAATGATGGTGACTTAGATCTGCTGGCAGCACCAGTGGGTACTTTAAGTCGAACTAACCACGTGCTAACAGTGCGGCTCAATGATGGCAACGGCAAATTTATTACCAACGCTGACGTAGTATTAGATAGGGCACCTACCACCCTAAAGCTTGGTGATATGGACGGTGATGGCAACCTGGATGTTGTACTAACTGACCGACCAGATTTTAGGCAGTGGGGAATAACAGTATTGCTCAACGATGGCACAGCGCGCTTCGCCAGTGCCGGACAGCGTCGGTTCATTTCTGCCAGCAATGATGTTGCCTACGTACTAGAATTGGGCGATGTAGATGCTGATGGTGACCTAGATGTCTTGACGTATGGCTTTGATTTTACTGCCAATGCTACTCAGAGCGTACGTTTATTTCTCAATGATGGGCGCGCTACGCTCACTAGTATGGCGGGTTTCTCCAGTCTTGGTGTACAATGGGACTTGATTTTGGGCGACGTTGATGGTGATGGTGACTTGGACTTGGTTACCGATGATAATAGAGGCCGCGGTGGGGTCACCATCCGACTGAACGGTCGCGGAGTGCCTTTAGCAACAAGGACCAGCACCCCGCTAGGAGGACTCGTTACCTTATATCCAAACCCTGCACACCAACAGTTTAATGTTGGGCTACCCGCCGGGTTGCTAATGCAGGCCGGGACGCTTGCGTTGCTCAATAGTCTCGGACAAGTAGTACATGAGCAAGGTATCTCTGCTGCCCCGGTGGGTGGTCAAGTATTTGTTTACCCGCGTAACTTATCCCCAGGGCTCTATTTTGTGCAGCTTACGATAGGGGAAAATCAACAGGTAGTAGGGCGTATTCTGTTACAGTAAATGGTAAAGTAGAGCAGCGAGATACCTGCACAGTTAAAGCTAACAGTCTATCTGTCGTTGATCTTCTCGTGGTTTAACATGTAAAAAGCCCCCAGAAATATTCTGGGGGGCTTTTTAAATGTTAAAAATATCATAAACGCTGCTGCCAAATCGGTAGTAGTAGCGGAGGCAGGAACCGACATAGCCGCGCCATTAGGCTCCCCTTTTCCACGGGAAATGGCCCACGTGAGGCCCTACTGCATCTCCCAGGCCGTTCTATACGCCCCGATACTCTCCACATAATCCAGAAAGTCCTTGTAGAAAGGGTGCCGACCCAGCGTGCTGGAGTCACCTACGATGAGGAGCTTGCGGCGGGCACGGGTCATGCCTACGTTCATGCGACGGATATCGGAGAGGAAACCGATGTCGCCGGCTGAGTTGGAGCGCGTCATCGATACGCAGATAATATCGCGTTCCTGGCCTTGGAAGGCGTCCACGGTGCCCACGGTGAGCAGGCGGTGGGTGGTCATTTCGGCTAGCTCAGGCGTTTCTTCTACTTTGTCCTTCAGGTAGTTGATCTGGGAGCGGTAGGGGGCAATTACGCCCACCGTTAGCAGATCTTCCAGGTGGTCTTCGGGCACGTAGGCGGCCAGCAGCTCGGCCAGGCGGCGTAGGAGTAAGTCGGCTTCTTCGGGGTTAGCCACGGAGCGGCTTTCGGCGATGCCCATTTCCTGGAAGCCAAAGCCGGCGGTGTCCAGAAACTCTACGGCCAGGTCGGGGCGAAGCGGAGGTCGTAGTCGGGGAGGTCGGCGTGGCGGACGGTGGAGTGGGCTATGAGCTTGTTGTCGTAGAACTGGGCCGAGCTGAAGGCCATAATCTGCTCGTGCATACGGTATTGCACTTCCAGCATACGGGCCACGTCGGGCTGGCGCTGAATGCACTTTTCGAACAGCGTTTCGCGCAGACCGTCGCGGGCGGCTTGCTCACTTTTCACCGTGGGGGGCAATTGGCAGTGGTCGCCGGCCAGCACCACGCGGTTGGCGCGGGTGATCGGAATCCAGCAGCCGGGTTCCAACGCCTGCGCGGCTTCGTCGATAAAGACGGTTTCGTAGGTGAGGTGGCGAATGGCGCGGTTGCCGGCACCCACCAGCGTGCAGGTGATTACCTGCACCTTATCCAGCAAATCCTCCGTGATGTAGCGCTCCAGCTGATCCGATTCCTGCAGCATCTGGTGAGCCTGCTCTTTGAGCATGCGCCGCTGCTCGCGCTCTTCCCACCCGAAATGGCGCTTGAATTTGCCGGCCATCTCACGGTATTGCTCCGCCGTCTGCCGCATCGATTTTAGCTCCGAGTAGCTCTTATGATTCATAATCTGAGCGTCCAAGGTATGCTCCAGCAGCAAATCGGACACGCGCGAGGGGTTACCCATGCGAATGACGTTTACGCCGCGCTCAGCTAGCTTTTCGGTGAGCAAGTCCACAGCCGTATTGGAGGGCGCACACACCAGCACCCGCCGCTCGCGCCGGATGGTTTCGATGATGGCCTGTACCAGCGTAGTAGTTTTGCCCGTGCCGGGAGGGCCGTGAATAATAGCCACATCCTGCGCCGCCAACACGTGGCGCACCGCGGCAAGCTGCGACTCATTCAGCGGGCTCGGATAGTACAGCATGGCTTCTGCATCGGGCTTAAAACGGGCTAATTTGCCCCCCAGCAGCACATCGCGCAGGTCAGCCAGGCGCGACTCATACGCACCCATGACTTTGCCCAGGGCGTAGTCCATTTCACGGTAGCTAACCTCATCAAAGGTCAGATCAACGCCCAGCTTGCCTTCGTCGACCCAATCGGGAGGTCTTCTTTATTAGTGGCGAGCAGGATTTTATTGCGGCGCACGGCCGTAATCACGCCGTTGAGCGTGGGCCGGTCGGAGCCGGCGCGGTTGGGAATATTACCGAAGAGGGCGGCATTACGGCCCACTTGAAATAGGTGCAGACTGTTTTGGCTGGCCGGGCGCTCCAATTCGAGCACCAGCTTGCCGCCAAAGCCTATTTCTTCTTTCGTAATCTTAACCGGATACCAAGTCAGGCCGCGGTGCTGGCGCTCGGCGATGGTCGTTTTGGCACTCTTGATTTTAAACTGCTCCAGGTCTTCCTGCTGCTCCAGCTTCAGCAGGGCCTGCACCTTGCGCAGCTCTTTTTCCAGCGCGTAAGGGTCGGTGAGGATATGTTGTTCAGACAAAGGAATCGGGATTGGATAGATCGTTGGTAACAACGAAAACGGAGAAATAGTGGCTGAAGGCAGAAAGGATTTTTGCGAGAATCAGCAATGATCCTAATACGAGTTAGTAGCTATGAAAGAACTGTCTACTCAGCCGCTATAGTCACTTCCACAGCCGGCAACCCTTCCGCACTAGCCCGCAGCGTAATCTTACCTGCCTGCTCACCCGACTTCACTATAACCAGCGCCCGCCCTTGCCAGGCGTTCCGCTGGGGGCGCTGGTAGCTCTCGATGCTGGTGGGGTTGGCATTGCCCACGCCGACAATGGTACCGGGGCCGCTTAGCTCAAACTTCAGGGCGTTATCAGCTTTGGGGTGGCGGATGCCTTTGCTGTCGACTAGCTCTACGGTGATATAGCTCAGGTCCTGGCCGTTGGCGCGGATGGTTTGGCGGTCAGGGGTGAGGGCGAGGCGAGTGAGTTTATCCGCCGATTGTAGCGTGGCTGTAGCTACCTCTTTAGCGCCGGTGCGGCCGATGGCTTTTAGCTCGCCAGGTTGGTAGGGCACGCTCCAGGTGGCCATGAATTTGGTGGCGCGGGTGGTGGGTTTTGTGCCGAGGCTTTTGCCGTTCAGGAAAAGTTCAACCTGCTCGCAGGAGGAATACACATCCACGGTCAGGGGCTTATTTTCCTGGCCCGGCCAGGTCCAGTCGGCGAGCACGTCGTGCCATTCCCACTTGCTCCATTCTTCCTTCTGGTTGGGGTTCAGAGGGAAAGAGGGCGTGGGGGGCTTTACGAAAAGCGAAACCTGGTTTTCTTTCCAGAGCGCATCGCGGTAGTAGGACTGAGGCCGCTTCCAGCCGCAAATATCAATGTCGCCGCAGAAGGCGAGGTTCCAGGGGTAAAAGCTTTGGTACTGCCAATAGCCCAGCCAGCCAATGCTGGCCTCGCCGATGTAATCCACGGCGGTCCAAACGAAGTCGCCAATCACGTAGGGATAATCTACCACACCCATCCAGCTGCCAAATGCTTCCAGCGGATACGACTCCGCGCCGTACATCACGCGCTTGGGCAGGCGGGCGTGGTCCTTGGCGTAGATATCCTTCTGGTGATGGTCGCCGCCGGCAGCGTAGTTGTAGCCGGCCACGTCGAGCACGGCGAAGTAGGGGTCTTTGTCGGGGCCGAGGCCATTGACGGCGGCGGTAATGGCCCGCGTGGAATCAAGGGTGCGAATGTAATCGGCGAGCTGGCGGGCGGTTTTTACGCCTTCAGGCTTGCCGCGCTCCGGTATCTCATTGCCCAGACTCCAGAGAATGATAGACGGATGATTTCGGTCGCGCAGCACCATGCTGGCCACGTCTTTTTGCCACCACTGATCAAAGTACAGATGGTAATCGTAGGGGTTTTTGCCTTGTCGCCACATATCAAAAGCCTCGTCGATGACGAGCATGCCCAGCCGGTCGCAGGCGTCGAGTAGGGCGGGTGAGGGCGGATTGTGGGAGCACCGAATGGCGTTGTAACCGCTGGCTTTGAGCAACTCAATCTTGCGCTCCTCGGCCCGGTCGTAGGCGCGGGCGCCTAGGGGGCCGTTGTCGTGGTGAATACAGCCGCCTTTCAGCTTCACGGTCTGCCCATTTAGCTGAAATCCGTTTTTGGCATCGATAGAAATGGAGCGAATACCAAACGGCGTTTCTACCTGATCGATGAGCTGCTGGCCCTGATAAACTTCCGTCAGGGCCATGTACAGCGCCGGTTTCTCCACCGACCACCGCTCCGGCGACTTCACCGCCAGGGCCTGCACGAGCGTAGCCGTAGAGCCAGCCGCCACCGTTTGCTTCGATTCGGTGCGGGCCACCTCGCGCCCCTGGGGGCTGCGCAGAGTGGTAACAAGCCTGATTTGCGCCGCCTGAGGGCTCTTATTGGCTACTTTGGTCTGGGCTTTTACCCGGGCTTCGGTCGGGGTTATCTTCGGCGTCGTGAAAAAAGCCCCCCAGGGCTCCACATGCACCGGGTTTTGCACCGTGAGCCACACGTGCCGGTAAATGCCTGAGCCAGAGTACCAGCGGCTGTTCAATCCCTCGTTCCTGACCTGTACGGCCACCACGTTGTTGGCCCCAAACTGCACTTTGTCGGTGATGTCGTACCAGAAGCTGGTGTAGCCGTAGGGGTTCGTGCCCAAAAGCTGGCCATTCAGCCAGACTTCGGCATTCATATACACGCCATCGAACTGAAGCTGAACGCGTTGGCCTTTCTGGGTAGCGGGCACCACAAAGGTTTTGCGGTACCAGCCGGTGCCGCCTGTGGTAAAGCCGCCGTTTACCTGGCTAACGGCGTCGGGGTTGAAAGGAGAGGCGGTGCCCGGCATGTCCTCGATGCTCCAGTCGTGGGGCAGGTCGAGGGTGCGCCACTGCTTATCGTCGAAAGCGGGTTTTTCGGCCCCCTGCGCGCCGCCCCGATGAAAGCGCCAGCCAGCATCAAACAGAGTGGTTTTGGCGGGGCGGGTTTGGGCGTGCAAGGTCATGGAAAGCAGCAGGGAGAGCAGAATCAGGGTTGACTTCATAGAGCAGGCAAAATGGTATAGCCTTCCGACAATACTCGGGTATTTTTCGTAGCCAACCAGCATTTATCTTATCCCGAAAATTCCTTTCCGCACTGCTGACAAGCGTAAAGCGTAGTGCCCGCATAAAACAGCCGTTTCCACCACGCTTGCCGTAGTGCCGGCGTCGTATCGAGGGAGCCGCAGCGTGGGCAGCGGTGCAATGCTGGCGCGGCGCGCCGCTGCTCAAAGGCAACGACGATTTGGTGGGCAGCCGGGGCCTCGTCTTCCTCAATCAGGAGCTGATAATACAATCCTTCCCGAAGGGCAGAGAAGGCGGCCCGCAGGTTTTGACCAAGGCCGCAATTTCAGCTTCCCGCAGCTGATTGTACAGATCCACGGCTTCGGCGTACGTCAGGTATTGCGCAGCCGGAAGTAGCATCTTGGAGCCGCTGGGGTGCTTTTTTGGTTAAGTAAACGCTTGGAGAGACGCGAAGTGTCGCGTCTCTCCAAGCGTTTGGGGGCAAATTTATCGGCGGGCGCGGCGGGCGGGGATGCGCTGGCGCAGGCGGAAAATATAGAATAGAAGGCCGGCGCTAAGTACGGCCAGAGCCACGGCCAGCATCTCGCGGCTGGTGCGGTCGGCTTCGGCTTCTTTAGCGGCGGCTTGGGCATCGAGGAGCTTTTTTTCGCGCTGCTTGTCGCGCATCTCCAGGTTTTGGATCTGGTTTTCCAGGTCGTAGAAGCGCTGCTGGGTGCTGCTCTGGTCGGTTTTGGCTACGGTAATCTGCTGCTGAGCCTGCTGCTTTTCGGCCACGATATTAGCGGTGCGGCGCAGGGCATCGTTCTTCACGGCCTGCACAATTTCGGTGTCTTTGCGGATGATGCCTTTCAGTGTTTCCACCACTTCTTGCAGGTCTTTTTTGGAAGGCTGATTGCCAAAAAGACTGTTGCGGCGCGCGTTGGCTTCTTCGTACTGGCGCACTAACAGTTCCCGCTCCTGAATCAGGCGGGTAACGGGGCTGGGCTCCGCAACCGAAACATTTTCAGGTGTTTGAGCCTCAGCGAAGAAGGTGATCAGGAGGAAAAATCCGGAAAGCAAGCGTAGTTTCATACGGCAAAGTAACAACAGCATCTTGTTACTCAGCTAGCGGCCGGCTGCGGTGCTGAAACGGAACGGCCCGACGATAGTCTTTGCCCTTGCTGCGCCGCTGCCACAGAATGTAGCCCAGCAAACCCGCGCTAAACAGGGCCAGGCCGATGGCTAGCATCTCGTGCCGGGTGCGAACCTGCTCGGCTTCGGCGGCGGCGGCCTGGGCTATCAGCAGGCGGGTTTCACGCTCTACTTCCAGCTTTTCGCGCGCCATCTCCCTGATTTGTAGCTCCTCGATCTGGTTTTCCAGAGCCTTATACTGCCCATTTGTAGCCTCCACGGCCTTTGTTTCGGCCTTCTCGCGGGCCACTTCCACCTGCGCTAGTTTGGGCAGAGTGCGCTGCCTCACGGCCTCCAGAATCTCCGTGTCTTTGCGAATGATGCGGCGCAGGGCCGCATTTACTTGGTTGAGGTCTTTTTTGGAGGCTTTTTTTCCAAACAGGCCATTGCGCTGGGCGCTGGTTTGCTCGTAGGCCCGCATCAGCTGCTCCCGCTCCCGAATTTGGCGCAGCAACGGGTCGTTTTCGGCTGCCTGAGCCAGCGCGTTGCCGCCCACGACCAGCAGCGTGATGATGAAAAATAAATACCTCTTGAAACTCATATGGCACTTTAACGGCGAAGTGCGCCTCGTAGTTTGTACGGGCTCGGGCTTCTCTTGAAATCCTCAAATTAGCCCCCCAGCACCGCCACGGGCTGCCTGATTTCCTTGGGCCGGTGCTTGTAAAAATACAGAATCAGCAGGGGCAGCAGGGTCAGCTCGGCCACGACGCCGAAGAGCAGCGTCAGGCCGATGAGCAGGCCCACGTAAAACGTGCCGTCGAAGGAGGAGAAAATCAGGGTAGAAAAGCCCCCACAAGGATGGTAGACGTGACGATAACCGCTTTGCCGGCCATCAGGTAAGTGCGGCGCACGGCCCGAAACAGATTGGGTTCTTTGAGTAATGTCAGCTTTAACTTGCTGATAAAGTGAATGGTATCGTCCACGGCAATGCCGAAGGCGATAGTGAAAATGATGCTCGTGCTAACCTTCATATTCACGCCCGCAAGTCCCATCACGCCCGCCACTACGATGATGGGCACCAGGTTGGGCACCAGCACCACGGCCGTCATGCGCAGGCTGCGAAACAAGGCCAGCACAATCAGCGTGACCATGACAATGTCGATGCTCATGCCCACAATCATGTCGCGGGTGAGGTTTTCGTTGTTTTTGTCGATGAGGTTGGCCGAGCCGGTGAGACGGGTTTGGAGGATATTGGCGTCGATATTCTGGGCCAGAAACGTGCGCAGCTTGGCATTGGCCGCGTCGGCGCGAATACTGCCAACGTCCGACATGCGGCCCGTGATGCGACCTTCGCGGGCGTCGGGCTGCACCAGGGAGCGAAACTCCGGCAGCTTCCGGAACAGCTTGACTTTAGCCACAATGCGGCGCAGCTCAGCCTCCGAATCGGGCAGGCGATATTCTGCCACATCGCCGCCGTTCAGCGCCTTCCGCACCGACTTTACGATGGTAACCGGCGAGGCCAAAAAGTTCAGGCCGTAATCCTGCCGAAGATAGATTTCGACGCGCTCAATCTGGCGCAGCACCGCCAAATCGTAGATGGTGCCGCCGTTTGCCGGCTTCAAATCCAGCTCGAAAGGCCGTACGCCGGCGAAATGCTGCTCAAAAAAGCCGAAGTCCTGCCGTACCGGGTCGCCCTCCGACAAGTCATCGAGCAGGGCCGAATTAATGCGCACTTGCATGGCCGACGCAATGGACCCGGCAATGATTAGCCCCCCAAGCCCAAAAACCAGCCGCCGCCGCACCAGCACCCAGCGAAACATGCGACCCAGCACGCCGTCCCAGTCGTGGCCGTGCTGGCGAGGTACGCGCAGCTGAGGCTTGCGTAACAGCAGGAGTAGAGCCGGCAACAGCGTGAAGGTGAGCACAAAAGCCAGCAGCACCGAGATGCCTGTGAACAGCCCGAAGTTGTGAATGGGCCGGATGGAGCTGGTCATCAGGGTAAAAAAGCCGATGCTGGTCGTCAGGGCCGACAGGCCGGAGCCGAAGCCCGATTCGCGGATGGTGGTGCGCAACGCCTCACTTTTGGGCGCGCCGTAGCCCAGCTCCGTCACGTAGCGCGTGATGAAGTGAATGGTATCGGACATGCCCACCGTAAACATGATAACGGGCAGCAAAGCTGTCATCAAATCGATGCTAACCCCGCAGGCCGACATCAGCCCCAGCCCCCACAAAATAGCCCCCAGCACCACTACCAGCGGCAATATCACGCCCCACCACGTCCGAAACGTAAACCACAGCAGCCCCGTGACCAGCAGCACCGATAGGCTCATAAACAGAATCATTTCGCGCTGCAACCGGTCAACAAACACCGATTGGGCCACTAGCTTGCCGGCCATATGGTAGTCACCTTCCGCGAAGCCAAGCTGGGTGAGCCTGGTCGTCAGGCTGGTCATCAGCGAGTCGCCGGGGGGCTTTTTCAGGTCGGGCGCGGTCTGGAGCAGCACCGTGACGGCCTTGCCATCGGCGGCAAAAAGGTTGCCCACTAAGCCCGGCGTGCGGTAGATGATGGCCGAATCGGCGGGTAGGCGCGCGGGCTCATCCAGGTGCAGATACGGAATGTTGAACACGCCCAGGCCTTCCACCACGGGGTTGGTAAGCGTGGTGGGCGACGTGACCTGCTCAACGTAGCGCTGGCGCTGGGCAAAGCGCGTAAACGAATCGACGCGAGCCAGAAACGGCGCATTGAACACGCTGCCATCGGCCGGTGCTTCCAGCCCGATCAGCACGTAGTCGTTGTCGTTGCCGAAGCGCTTGGAGTACTGCTCGTAGTAATCCAGGTCGGGGTCGCCGGCAGGGTAGAAGTCGTTGAAATTGTAGTTGAAGCGCAGCTGGGCCACGTAATACACGCCCAGGGCCGAAATGAGGGCCAACACGAGCAGCGTGAGGTAACTAAGTTTGCGAAGGGGCATTCGGGGTAGCTAGAACGGGCAAAACAGCGGCGCGCTTGGCGCTTTGAACCACTGTTTGTACTTTAGAAACGGCGGAGACCAATGGATACCACTAGAAAGGCGCAGCCAAGCCAACCACGCCCCGCCAGGTTTTGTTTCCTCACTTTTACTTCTTCCCCGTTTATGAAAAACGCCCTGCTGGCCCTCGCCCTGTTTGTTTTCGTTGGTACCGCCACCGCCCACGAGGGTAAAGACGAGAAGAAGGCCAAGAAAACCGCCGCCAAAACCTGCAACATGCCCGAGAAAGGCACCGCTGCCTGCTGCATGAAGAAAGACACAAAAACGGCCGTCGTGAAAGCCACCCCAGCGCCGGCCGCCGCGCCAGTTACGAAGTCGCTGTAAAGCATTAAAGAAATAAAAAGGCATCCACTTTAGCGGTAAAAAGGCTAAAGTGGATGCCTTTTTATTTTACGTACTACTTTTATCTACTTTAAGAGAATGCGCATATAATGAGAATATTCTATCGATTTTTTATTGGAGTCTTCTTGTTACCACTTACTATTTATATTCTTTTCTGGTTGCCGTTATTATTTATTCCTTCGTGTCAGGAAGCTGAGGCAAAAGTTACTTTCTATGATACTGTAAAATATGAGCTGAATGTTAGTCCTAATGTCTTTGTCGGTCCAAAAAGAATAAATTCGGAAAAATATCAATGGTATCTGCTTAAAGGGTCTTCAGATACAGTTTTCGTCACAGTTGATATTCATCCTCATAGTCTTGGATTACTTAACTCATTAGGCCTAGACACAAGTAAACCTGACAGTGGTACAACTGAGTGGTTAAGAAAGCATCATCCACGTATCAATAAATGAGAGAAATAAAATTTAATCAACACTTAAAATATATTAAAGGTCTAGCTATACTGCTTTTTATGGCCGCTATGTATTGTGGTCTGGCAACTTTAGATGTTATGGTCAGTCTTAAATATGAAACTAACAGTATGGAAGACTGCATATCGAGTATTACTGGCTATAATTTGTGTTTTATGTTGAAAGTCTATCCGATTGCTGGCGTTAGCTGTTGTCTATTAGCAATGGGATTAGTGGCATGGAGACAAGCCCTTAAGAGATAGTGTAGCCTGCGCAACAGATGCTTTGGAATACATCATATTTCCCATGATTTCCTTACCTACTTATTTATCAAGGAGTATATGAAAGTGCCTGAAAAAGCCCCCCAGCCCCTCTCCGCCGCCGACGTTGACCGCATCATAGAAATGGGCTGGGAAGACCGCACGCCTTTCGAGGCCATCGAAGCGCAGTTTGGCCTGGCAGAGAAGGACGTTATTGCGCTGATGCGGAAAATGATGAAGGCGTCCTCTTTCCGGATGTGGCGCAAGCGCATGACCGGCCGCAGCACCAAGCATCTGGCGCTTCGGGCTGATGATATGGATGGGTTTAAGAGCAATCAGCAGCGCGCTATTTCAATGAATAAGATCAGTAAGCGGTAGTATAAAAAGTCGTTATAAGACCTCCTTCTATCGCAAAGTCGTTGTAGAGAGTAGCTAAAGTGAACAGGAGAAGGCACGCCTGTGAGCGGGGCTTCTTTGTTGATTAGAGTGCCGTAGCCATTATAACTGGCAAAAGGGAAGGAATTATCAATAGGCTGTGATAACATATATCTTAAATGGCACGAGCCTTTACAAGAAGTCGGATAGAAATTTAACAATAATTAATAGTACTAGTCTGATATTTTTTTGTAGCTTAGACAAGTTAACACGGCTGCTTCTCTTCTCCTTTGTGAGTATAAAAGGATTACTGCTCCTCGTGCGCCCTGCCGGTGCCCCCTCCTCGCTGCCACTCTAAGTCGGTCCTTCTTAAAGCCTGCATTTTTAGAAACAGCTACACCTAGGCGTATCAGCTCGTGGTCACTCACGCCTGTGGTAGCTAACCTATCCTAACCTGTTTATTTCTATGAAAACGTTAACTCGCTTTCCCTCCCTGCTACGCCCGTTACTGCCGCTGCTCTGCTGCCTGCTTCTGGCCACGGCCTGTCACGAAGATGGCACCCTGGTGCCCTTTCCCGTCGGCGGCCGCCAGGCCGTGCTGACCTGGAATACCGCGGGCACCGTGGCTGTGGCCCGCATGGCCGATCCTACCACGGGCTTTTTTATCCTGCCCCACCCCGAGGCGCGCATCTATGCCATCGTGAACTTATCCATGCACGATGCGCTCAATAACATCCAGCGCCGCTACGCGCCCTACGCCCTGCAAGGTCCGCTGATGCCCCTGGCCTCGCCCGAAGCGGCCGTGAGTACGGCCGCCCACCACGCCCTGGTGGCCGTGCTGCCCGAGCAAAAAGCCTACGCCGATTCCCTCTACCAGGTCTCGCTGGCTTCCATTCGCGACGGCCAGGCCAAGACGCTGGGCATTGCGTTAGGCCACGCGGCGGCCCAGGCCGTGCTGGCCACCCGGGTGGGCGACCGGTCCGATGTAGCCCAGATTCCCTACACCCCGGGCAGCAACCCCGGCGACTACCAGTTTACGCCCCCCTTTGACGCTCCCCCCTTCAACGGCTTCTTTGCCCTGGCCGGCTGGCGGGACGTACGGCCTTTTGCCTTAACCTCGGCGGCTCAGTTTCGCCGCGTGCCGCCCCGGCCCTGACCTCGGCGGAGTACGCGGCCGATATCAACGAGATCCAGGCGCTGGGGGGGCTGTCAGCACCCAGCGCACGGCCGAGCAGACGGCCATCGCCCTGTACTGGCTGGATAACTCCCCCTTGCAGTGGAATCGCATTGCCCGCGCCGCCCTCGCTAGTAACCCCCAGAGTGCCCACGGCACGGCGCGGCTGCTGGCGCTGGTGCAGGTGGCCGAGGCCGACGCCTACATTGCCATGGCCGACACCAAGCTGGCCTTCCCGCGCTGGCGTCCCACCACGGCTATTCAGCAGGCGGATCGGGATAACAACCCCCTCACGAGCCCGGATGCGAGCTGGGTGCCCTTCGCCTTTCCCACCCCGCCCGACCCGGACTATGTGTCGGGCCACGCCGTCGCCGGCGGGGCGGCCGCGGCCGTGCTGAAGAATTTTTTCGGCACCGATGCCGTGCCCTTCGCCATCACCAACAACGCCAGGCAGACCCGCGGCTTTGCCGGCTTCACGCCCGCGGCCACCGAGAACTCCGTCTCGCGCATCTATGCCGGCTACCATACCCGTTCCTCCGTCGTCCAGGGCCAGACCATGGGCGAGCAAATCGGGGCCTACGTCTTCCAGACCCAGCTGCGATAAGCACCCCCCTCGCGACGACGTATTGTACATCTCACCCTATATTCCGGTGAAACCAATGGCTGCCAAAGAACCAAACCCACCATCTGCTCCGGCTTTCCCGGAATGGCTGCCTAATCCGATTTCTGTCCTAGGCAGCGTACTCGCCCGAAAGACAGCGCTAGCTTTCCGCCTCAGCCTCTTGCTCACGGCCAGTATGTTGCTGCTGGCGTGTGAAGAAGACACACGCATCCCAGGATTTCCCTCGCCTCCCCTGGTGGTGACGGAGGCGACGCCGCATGGCTGGACCTATGAGACCATGGGAGTGCCGGCAACGACCACGGTGAAGTTTTCTCCCGGACCTGCCACGCCCATACTAGGCACTGGCAGCGTGCGGTTCACCACGACGGCCACACATAATCACAGTTTTAACTTCTCTCGCGTTCGCAACACGCAGTATGCCGGCACCTTGCTGTCGAGTATTACCGAGCTATCCTATGCTACCTTCGTCGAACGCCGCGATACCCTAGTCGATACTCCTTTCTTTGTACTGCATGCCGACAACAACGGCGATGGGACGGCCGATGATATCCTTAATTTTACGCCTTGGTATCAGACTGCCCAGTTTATCGTACCTGCGGGAATATCAGTACCTGAGCAGTGGGTCAGCCGGAATAATACATGGCAAACCTGGGACGTCTTGCACGGCGGCTTTTTTATCGTGACCGATGTGCTCAGTGATCCCGATAATAACGGCCGCCTGATTACGCTCGCTTCCTATATTCAGAAGTATCCGCACGCCACGATTCGCAACGTGGGTAACGGGCGGGGGGGCATTCGGGTCGGGCTAGGAGGACCTACCTTTGCCAATAACTTTATCGGCTATGTCGATAATGTCAAGATTGGTATCGCGGGGCAGACGACCACCTATGACTTCGAAAACTGAACAGGGCGGTGTGTAATGATTGATTTTCATACTTCGCGATGTACAGCAGAAGCCCAGCATCAAGATGGTCCAAATTTCATTTCTACGAAAACAGAAAAGCCGCCCCAAACCGGGCGGCTTTTTCTATTTTTGACAACTCGACCTATCCGCACCTCTTTCCAGCCAGCTTCGGCGGGCGCTATTCTTCTCATGCAGCAGTACCTCGACCTCGTTCGTCATATCCTCGACCACGGCACCACCAAAACCGACCGCACCGGCACCGGTACGCTCTCGGTGTTTGGCTACCAGATGCGCTTCGATCTGGCCCAGGGCTTCCCGCTGGTTACCACCAAAAAAGTCCACCTCAAGAGCATCATTCACGAGCTGCTGTGGTTTTTGCGCGGCGACACCAGCAATAAGTCGCTGGAAGACGTGGGCGTGAGCATCTGGCGGGAGTGGGCCGATGCCAACGGCGACCTAGGGCCCATCTACGGCAAGCAGTGGCGCAGCTGGACGGCCCCCGACGGCCAAAGCATCGACCAGATAGCCGAAATGGTGCGCCTACTTCGTACCCAGCCCGATTCGCGCCGCATGGTAGTATCGGCCTGGAACGTAGCCGACCTGCCCCTGATGCGCCTGACGCCCTGCCACGCCCTGTTTCAGTTTTACGTAGCCGACGGCAAGCTTTCCTGCCAACTCTACCAGCGCTCCGCCGACGTGTTTTTGGGTGTGCCTTTCAACATTGCCTCCTACGCCATGCTCACGCTGATGATGGCCCAGGTAACCGGCTTGGAGCCCGGCGAATTCATCTGGACTGGCGGCGACACGCATCTGTACTCCAACCACCTGGAGCAAGCCCGCCTCCAGCTTACGCGCGCCCCGCGCCCCTTACCACAGCTGCGCCTGAAGCCAGAGGTGACGGATATATTCGGCTTTCAGTATGAGGACTTTACCCTCGAAAATTACGAGCCGCACCCAGCCATAAAAGCGCCTGTGGCCGTATAGTCGGAGGTTCGCTGGTTTGGCGAAGCATTGATTGCAAAAGACGCTTAGGCTGAATACTGCGAAGCAGCCCGCGAACGGATGTTGTGTTTGTAATCGTGGGTAAGCCTGCGGGAAGTGTTGCAACCATTTGGCTGGCGACTCACCTCAAATAGGAGGCTGCGTGACGTTTCGCAAGGGGGAATTTATTTGCCGGGACAGACGTAGCATTACAAGCCGGGAAAAATTTGCCTCCCAGCATTCGTTAACTCACAAGTAGTAAGTACTATGAAGCCTAGTGCCGCGACTCCCGCCAGCCTGAAGCACAACGGATTATTGCTGCTCATCGGGTGCTTGCTGCTGGCCCTGATGGCGGCACCCGCTGCCCGTGCGCAAGGCAGCTACAACCGCTGGACGGCCCAGCCGCCCGCGGCTATTGAGCCCTTGCAAAAGAAGCAGCGGGCCCCGAAGCCGCAGCCAGCCGTGGTGCCCGATACAACGGAGCAGCCGCGCGTGGCCCAGTCTAAGCTGCTGAAGCGCGGCCTGGGCAGCCGCATGCGCCAGGGGCAGTCGTTGCCCGAAGACAGTATTTCAATGGTGTTCTTCTCCCAGAATAGTCGCTACCCATCGGCGGCGGTGCAGGCTCGAGCTGAGGCCAAGGTCGTTATCAGGCTGCAGGTAGCGCCGGATGGTCGGGTGAGTCGGACGTCCGTCGTCACTCTTACGCCGGCGCCCAACCCGTACCGCGATGGGCCCGTACCGGCTCCGGCCCTGCAAGCACTCGCCGATGAAGCGCAGCGCGTGTTTCGGATGCTGCGTTTTGAGCCCGGCCCCCAGACCTCGGAAGAAGATTTAAGCGCAAACTTCTCTATTCAATAAAGTTTAGACGGCCGTTCCTTATATTGCATTTAATATTATAAACCTCGCTAACTAAGGCCTAACTAACTAGCTGTACATTATTTAGTATAATTATTTGTATAAAAATAAAATTATACAAAGTCTAAATCCGAACCTTTACGTTTTTCGTAGCTGCCCGCGTGATACCTCGCGACTACTTTTCCATCTACGTTACCGAATCAGAGCAAAGTGTGCTGACGCGTCAGCACCGGGCATGGGTAGCATTGTATGCGCTGCACGCCGGGCAAGGCCCTCGTGCGAACGTATTACGCACCAATGAGGTAACCGAAGCTGATCTGCTGGAGTTTGAAGACAGCTGGCGCAAGCTGCGGCGGCGAAATCTTCCGCAGCTGCATCAATAGCTTGCTTCCCAGCGTAGTAGCTGGGTTACCAAAGGATGCGGTTCGGGGGAAAAGCTGGTTTCACCCACTTGCCAGATAGGGCGCACCGTTGCCACATTTGCCGTAAACACGGCCTCCGCAGTAAGCAGCTCTGTTACCGGATAAAGGCCTTCCTCGACAGGAAATCCATGTGCCTGAGCCACGCTCAGCAAGTGAGCCCGGCGGACGCCCGCCACGCACCCCGTACTGATGGCAGGCGTGTGTAGGCATTTATTCTTCACCCAAAAAATTGCCGCTGCGCCCGCTTCGGCTACGTGCCCTGCGCTGTCCAGCAGCAGAACCTCGTCGAGGCCGCGGCCGGCGCGCTCCTGGGCAGCCATGACGTAAGTAAGCGCATTAGGACCTTTGCAGAAGCTGAAAGGCGAGAAGTGCGTGCGTAAGTGCTGGCTAAAATCGGCGCGGGCGCCAGTGGGTGCGGCCGGCTCGTAGGCCGTTGCGGTGAGCAAATAATCGGCTGTTGGAGTGACCGGCGTGTATAAGCCTGCGCCTGCCCTCCATAGCTGGAGGCGCAGACGGGCCGCTGTAAGGTTTTGGGCAGCTACTAATTGGTCAAAAATGCCCCCAGACTATCTGGCGTGCCCAGCTCGGCAGGCAGAGTCAGGTGCAAAGCACTGGCGGCGGCCTGCATCCGGTGCAGATGATAGGAGAGGAGGCGCACCCCACCATCGGCCCAGATCAGTGTCTCAAAAAAACCGTCGTTGTAAAACAGGCCCCGATTGGGCAAAGCCAGCTTGAAAGCGGCTTCATCCATCAGCTGGCCGTTGTAGATAAGGTAGGACAAAGCAGGCGCAAATAAGGTGAAAGAAGAGGCTGAGGAACCAAGTGGTACCACTATCGTTGCTGATGTCTGCTAGCAATATAAAAAGCCCCCAGCCAGCTTGTTAGCTTCGCTGTCCTTCGGGTCAACGATAGTGGTGCCACGACCCACAAAAGTCGTGGCACTACCCAACGGCTTTGTTTACAACAGCGCAAACCGCTTGCCGGGCAATGCTTTCACTACGCCCCTAAACTCCAGACCCAGCAGCAAGCTAGCCGCCTGATTAACGGGTAATTGCGCTTTCCAGCTAAGATTATCCAGTAGTTCTTCCTGTAAGGCGAGCACCTGAATAAGCTGAAATTCCTCCGTGGAAAAATCGTCGGCGTCGTAGGTGGCTGGGGGGCGTTTTTTGCCGGTTTGGTGCAGGGCCGCGTCCCAGTTGAGCACTTCCTCCAGGTCGCGCGGCTCGGCGTACATGGCGGCTTTGTTGCTTTTGATCAAATGGTTGCAGCCCTCGGAGGTGTCGGTGCCGAGGTTGCCGGGCACGGCCAGCACGTCGCGGTTATAGCTTAGCGCAATTTCGGCCGTGATAAGGGCGCCGCCTTTGCGCGCCGCTTCCACAACCACAGTGCCATCGGAAAGGCCGGCGATAATACGGTTGCGCGCCGGAAAGTTGTAGCGGTCGGGCTGGGTGCCGAAGGGAAACTCAGTGAGCAAACCGCCTTGGGTAATCATTTTCTCCGCCGTTTTGCGGTGCGCGGCGGGGTAGATAATATTGAGGCCCGTGGCCATTACGCCCACTGTTTCCAAGCCTTCCTGCAAAGCAGCGCGGTGCGCAGCAATGTCGATACCGTAAGCCAGTCCGCTGACTACAAGTGGATTATGTGTCACCAAGCCCTGCACAATACGCTCCGTTTGCTCGCGGCCATAATCGGTAGCTTTGCGAGTACCGACTAAGGCTACAGTTTTAGAATGGTTGAGGTCGGCGGTGCCTTGATAATAAAGCAGCGCCGGCGCATCGGGAATTTGCTTGAGGCGAGTCGGATAGCGCTTGCTGGTATAAAAAAGCAATTGCACCCCATCTTTTTCCGCCCGGCGCAAGGTGGTTTCGGCCAGAGTAAGCGCTTTACCGCGCTCCGCGCCAGTGAGCGTAGCCACCGTCGTGTTGCCGACGCCGGGAATCTTGCGGAGCTTGCCGGGGGGCAAATGCAGCACGTTTTTGGCCGAGCCGCCGTAGCTCATCAGCTGACGCGTAAGCTGGGGACCGATGCCGGGAAATAATGTTAGAGCAACTTCGTAGAGTAACGTATCGTCGGCGGGCATGAAATGAAAAGCGGGATAGAAGCAGATAGGAAGCTATGCTTTCCCCCAGTCAAATAGTACGCCACGACTAAAACTGAATCGCTCGCACCTTCTCCCAACATTATGCTAAAAGGCGGTCATGCAGAGCGGAGCGAAGCATCTCGCCAGCGGTAGTGAGATTAGTAAGTAGACATCAGCATGCGAGATGCTTCGCTCCGCTCTGCATGACGTTCTGATTAAATATTATTGTGCCTTGCTAATAGCATCCAGCTCTTTCTTCATGGTAACCATGAATTTGCGCACTTTCTCCAGGCTCTGAATCACGTCGATTTTTTCCTTGAGCTGGGGGCCTTTTTGCTTCATCAGGTCGCGGGCGCCGGGGATGGTGTAGCCGCGCTCCTTCACCAGATGGTAGATGGTGCGGAAAATATCGATGTCCTGGGGCGTGTAGAGGCGGTTGCCTTTTTTGCTTTTGCGGGGGCGCAATTCCTCAAATTCCGTTTCCCAGAAGCGAATAAGTGAGGGCGCTACGTTGAATTGCGCGGCTACCTCGCCGATGGTGAAGTACTGCTTTTCGATGTCGCGTTCTTTGTAGGGCATAAGGCTAGCGCGATGTAGCGCGAACTTTTAGTTCGCGTACCGTTGAGTGAATGGCTGGGGGCATTTTTGCAGCAAACCTGACGAAACGCGAACGGAAAGTTCGCGCTACTATCAAAGTCGGCTAACTTTGCCGCTAACGCCATTAATTTAATGGCGAAAAGTAGCCAAAATCCAGCCAGCCGCCAACTTTCCGGCGGCGCGGCCGGCTTCGTTCCACGATTCCAACGATTCCCTAAGCTTCCGCTTAGGCTACCTGCCATGTCACTTCCCTCGGCCCACCACGTCCGCCAGCAATTCCTCGACTTCTTCGCCTCCAAAGGCCACCACATTGTACCCTCGGCGCCTATTGTGGTAAAAGACGACCCCACGCTGCTGTTCATCAACTCGGGTATGGCCCCGTTTAAGGACTATTTCCTCGGCAACAAGCCCGCGCCCTTCAAGCGCATCGCGGATACCCAGAAGTGTCTGCGCGTGTCGGGCAAGCACAACGACCTGGAAGAGGTAGGCTACGACACCTACCACCACACCATGTTCGAGATGCTCGGCAACTGGTCGTTTGGCGATTATTTCAAGAAAGACGCCATTGCCTGGGCCTGGGAGCTGCTCACCGAAGTATACAAGCTGCCCAAAGACCGCCTCTACGTCACCTACTTCGAAGGCGACCAAGGCGACGGCCTCGGCGCTGATACGGAGACGCAGGAACTGTGGCGGCAGTACGTGGCCGAAGAGCGCATTATGCCCGGCAACAAGAAGGATAACTTTTGGGAAATGGGCGATACGGGCCCCTGCGGCCCCTGCACCGAAATCCATATCGACCTGCGCGACGAGGCCGAAGTAGCCCAGAAATCGGGGCGGGAGCTGGTAAATAATGACCACCCGCAGGTAGTCGAAATCTGGAACAACGTGTTCATGGAATTCCAGCGTCTGGCCGACAAGTCGTTGGTAAAGCTGCCGGCCCAGCACGTGGATACAGGTATGGGCTTCGAGCGTCTGATGATGGCTGTGTCGGGCGTGAAGTCGAACTACGACACCGACGTTTTCCAGCCCCTAATTCAGTTTATTGCCTCGGAAGTTGGTCTGGAATACCACGGCACGGCCCCGGCCACCGTGAATGACCAGCCCACCACGGAGAACGAGAAAACGGACATCGCCATCCGTGTAATCGCCGACCACATCCGCACTATCAGCTTCACAATTGCCGACGGACAACTGCCCAGCAACGTGAAGGCCGGCTACGTGATTCGCCGTATCCTGCGCCGGGCCGTGCGCTATGCCTTTTCCTCGCTGAATCAGAAGCAGCCTTTCCTCTATAAACTGGTGCCCGTGCTGGCCGACCAGATGCGCAGCATTTTCCCCGAACTCAAGCAGCAGCAGCAGTTTGTGCAGCGCGTGATTGAGGAGGAAGAAATTGCCTTCCTGAAAACGCTGGAAAACGGTCTGCGCCGCTTGGACGCTTTGGAGGCAACGGCCAAAGCCAATGGTAACCGCATCGACGGCGCTACGGCGTTTGAGCTGTCGGATACGTTCGGTTTCCCGCTCGACCTGACCGCCCTCATCGCCCGCGAAAAGGGTCTGACTGTGGACGAGGAAGGCTTTAAGAAAGAATTAGAAGCGCAGAAAAGCCGCTCGCGCAACGCCCAAGAGGCTGAGCAAAGCGACTGGACCATCGTAACTGAATCGGAGGAGCAGCCCGCGTTTGTAGGCTACGACCTGGAGGAAGCGCCAGCCCGCATTCTGCGTTACCGCCGCACCGACCGCAAAGGCAAAACCGAGTATCAGGTTGTACTGGATCAAACGCCGTTCTACGCAGAGTCTGGGGGGCAAATTGGCGACACGGGCTACCTGGAGTCGGACTTGTCGAAGGTGCGGGTGATTGACACGAAAAAGGAAAACGACCTCATCGTGCACACCGTCCTGGATTTGCCCGAGGATCTGGAGGCCAGCTTCATCAGCCGCATCGACCACGCCCGCCGCGACCAAATTCGCCGCAACCACACGGCTACCCACTTGCTGCAAGCCGCTCTGCGCGAAATAGTAGGCTCCCACGTTGCCCAAAAAGGCTCCTTAGTAAATGAGAAGCTCCTGCGCTTCGACTTCAGCCACTTCACCAAAGTAACCGACGACCAACTGCGCCAGGTAGAAACGCTGGTGAATGAACGAATTCGTCAGCAAATTCCGCTGGATGAGCGCCGCAACGTGCCGATTGCCGAGGCGAAAGAACTAGGCGCCACCGCCTTATTTGGTGAGAAGTACGGCGAATTTGTGCGCGTCATTACCTTCGACAAAGACTTTTCCGTAGAGCTTTGCGGCGGCACCCACGTGCGCACCACCGGCGACATCGGCTTCTTCAAAATTACCTCCGAATCGGCGGTAGGCGCCGGTGTGCGCCGCATCGAAGCCGTAACGGCCGAGGCTGCCGAAGCTTACGTGAACCAGCAGCTAGACTTGCTACAGCAGGTGCGCGAGGCGCTGGGCAACCCACAACATCTGCTGACCAGCATCGAGAAGCAAACCGAAGAAATTGCTGGCCTGCGTAAGCAGATTGAGCAGTTTGCTCAGCAAAGTCTCAATCAGCAAAAAGAACAATTAGCATCTCAGGTGAAGCCACTGAATGGCGTGAATTTCCTTGCCGCTCAGGTGCAGGTTAACTCTGCCGATGGTCTCAAAACGCTGGCCTTTAACCTACGCCAAGCTGTGCCTAACCTAGTGCTGGTGCTCGGAGCCGAGATTGAAGGGAAGCCACAGTTGGCTGTGATGCTAGATGATGCACTAGCTGCGGGGGGCAAATTGAACGCTTCCACGCTGGTGCGCGAGCTGGCTAAGGAAATTCAGGGCGGCGGCGGCGGTCAGCCATTCTTCGCTACTGCGGGGGGCAAAAATGTGGCTGGGCTCGGCGCGGCTATTGGCAAAGCGGAGGAATTGATAGGGAAGGGGTTAGGGTAAAGGCTCTAAAAACATGCTTATGCGTTGCAATATGCTCCTGCTTTGCTGTCTGTTAATGCCTATGCACTTGCTAGGGCAAACTGCTGGCACCAAGGTAATGGCGTACTTCGACGCACAAAATAGAAGACTTATAAATTCCGTAGGCGCTTCATACGCTGTCGAAACAAAGTTCACTGATAGTTTAAGGGCTGTTGAGACGTGGTATTTCGCTCCAAAAAAAGTTAGGGAAGTTGCCTCCTTTTCTAACATCCGCCGCCGTATTCGGGATGGTGAGACGGTGGTATACTACGATAATGGGAGCGTCAAGCGCCGTGAGAGCTATCAAGACGGGGCACGTCAGGGCGAGGGACTAGCTTACTATTCGAACGGTAAAATTCGCCGCCGAGACAGATATGAAAATCAAAAGCGAGTGCTTCAGGAATGTTTTGATGAATCTGGTGGCGCCATGAACTGCGATACCTTGGACCGTCGCGCTTGCCCTAACCAAGTACCTTTCACTCAGCAGACTACCAATGTGCGTTATCCTGCTAAGGCCCTAAAACTTGGCATTGAAGGCGTAGTTAAGGTGAAATTTGTAGTAAATCGGACTGGTCAACTAGTTGATGTTTGGGTAGTTGAGTCCCCTTCACCTTTACTAGATGTTGAGGCAATAGCGGCGGTGCGCAGAATCAAGCAGTGGCGAGTCGGGCTGATAGACTGCGACCCTATGGACACATTCTACACCCTGCCACTAACATTTAAGATAAATTGAAAAGTGTCCGCTTCGCTTCTCTTCTCTACAATACTATTAGTTAAGTAAACCACTGGAACTCGTCAAGCATATTACGATTAACAGGAACGAGAAATAAAACGTAGCTGCTGTGCCTTACCTTCGCAAGTAGAAATCAGCCGCCAAATCAGCGTAAATCTGCGATTCATGGACGAAGCAATAAAATCAAAATACCAGCCTGTTATCGGGCTAGAAGTGCACGCACAGCTGCTCACGCACAGCAAAATGTACTCGTCGGATGAGAATGAGTACGGTGCGCTGCCAAATCATAACCTCTCGGTAATTACGTTGGGCCACCCCGGTACGCTGCCGCGGGTGAACTACTCGGCCGTGGAGTTTGCCATGAAAATGGGCTTGGCCACCAACTGTCACATTACCCGCGACAACCTATTTGCGCGCAAAAACTACTTCTATCCTGACCTGCCCAAGGGCTACCAGATCACCCAGGATAAAACCCCAATCTGCACCCAAGGCCACGTCCCGATTCGCTTGAGTGACGGTACCACGCGGGAAATTGGCGTGACGCGCATTCACATGGAGGAAGACGCGGGCAAATCCATGCACTTGGCGGGCGAGGTAGAAACGCTGGTGGATTTGAACCGCGCTGGCGTGCCGCTAATTGAGATTGTGTCGGAGCCGGACATTCGCAACGCAGAGGAAGCCTACGCTTATTTGGCCGAAATCAAGAAGCTGGTGGTGTACTTGGGTATTTGCGACGGCAACATGGAGGAAGGCTCGCTTCGCTGCGACGCCAATATCTCGGTGATGCTGCGCGGGGCCGATAAGTTCGGGACCAAGGTGGAGGTGAAGAACATGAACTCCTTCCGCAACGTGCAGCGCGCCATTGAGCACGAGATTGAGCGGCAGATTGCCATTCTGGAAGCCGGCGAAACCATCGACAGCGAAACGCGTGGCTTCGATGCGGCGTCGGGTACTACCAGCGGACAGCGTAGCAAGGAGACGATGAACGACTACCGCTACTTCCCGGAGCCAGATTTGCCCCCCGTGGTCATCGATGACGCCTGGTTGCACCGCGTGCAGGCCGAATTGCCGGCACTGCCCCAACAGCTTTACGCGCGCTTTACCGGCGAGCTGGGTTTGTCGGATTACGATGCATCGGTGCTCACGGACCAGAAGGAAGTGGCCTTGTTTTTCGATGAGCTTACGCGCCTGACCACCAACGCCAAAGCTGCCGCCAACTGGGTGATGGGGCCGGTGAAGTCGTATCTGAATGAGCGCGCATTGCCGATGAGTGAGTTCCCGCTCACCACGCAGCACCTTGCCGATATCATTCAGCTTATCGACGAAAACAAGATCAGCCATTCGGTTGCTTCCAAGCAGCTGTTCCCGTATTTGCTCGAGAACCCGGAGAAAAGAGCCCCCCAGGCCGCCCAAGAGCAAAACTTGCTACAAGAGTCGGACGAGGCAGGCTTGCTGGCAATGGTCGAGCAGGTGCTGGCCGCAAACCCCGGCAAAGTAGCTGAGTACCGCGCCGGTAAAAAAGCCCTGACCGGCATGTTTATGGGCGAGCTGATGAAGCTTACCGGCGGTAAAGCCGACCCCAAAGTAGCCAACCAGCTGCTGCGCCAAAAATTGGACGCCAGCGTGTAATTCAATCCCAGGGGCGTGCTTTGCCAAGCGTGCCTCTGGGGTTATAAGTTAGGTCAGACGCAGGTTGTGGAACCTCATGAACCGAATCGGGTTTAAATAAGCGTTCCCATATGGCTGCCGATTTACGCGATAATCGGCAACTTGCGGCCCCAAATCGGGTCTGTAACTGAATTTTAGCTGCCCCGACTTGGCATATCAACCGAGATGATGAAGAAAATGAAGAGCATTCTGCTATTTGCCGCCGTGCTAGGCATGGCTAATGCCTGTAACCGAGCTACGGCTCCCACGTCGGACACCGCTAATGCTACTACGGGCGAAGGCTATCAGGTTACGGGTCAACTGACCAACGCTCCGGCTGGAACCAAGGTGTATCTGGCGGAACTGGGCGAAACTCAGTTTATTTCCCGCGATACGGCTACCGTTGACGAAAAAGGCGCTTTTACCCTAAAAGGTGCTTTGCCGGAAGCCGGGCTGTATCAACTCAAAACAGACGACGCCAACCAGGTGCTGCTGGCCCTCAACAACGGCAGTCAGGTGCAGCTAAGCGGCGATGCCGCGCAACTAGGCACCAGCTACACGGTGAAAGGCTCCCCCGATTCGGAGCTATTACAGCGCCTGATGCGCGAGCTGGACAAAACCAAAAAGACAGTAGAAAGCCTGGGCGAGCGCTACAACCAAGCGGCACAGGCAGGCCGTGAGGACACCATGCGCGTCATCAGAGAGCGCTTCACGACGGTGCAGGCCCGCAACATCGCTGGTATCAAGCAGCTGGTGCGTCAGAACCCCAATTCAGTCGTGTCGGCCTTTGTGGTGGGCAACGTGCTGAATCCGGATGAGCAGTTCCCGTTCGCTGATTCCATGGCCACGCTGTTCAAGAAAACTTTGCCCGACTCGCGCTATACGCAGTCCTTGGTGACGCGGCTGGATGTGCTGCGCCCCACGGCCGTGGGTGTGGTTGCTCCTGAGATTCAACTGGCATCGCCAGCCGGTGCCCCCGTGGCGCTGAGTAGCCTGCGTGGCAAGTACGTGCTCATTGATTTCTGGGCTTCGTGGTGTGGCCCCTGCCGTCAGGAAAACCCGAATGTGGTGCGCATGTACAACAAGTACAAAAGCAAAGGCTTCGAGATTTACGGCGTCTCCTTCGATCAGGATAAAACCAAGTGGGAGAAAGCTATTGCTAAAGATGGTCTCACCTGGACCCACGTTTCCGATCTGAAAGGTTGGGAAAGCGCAGCCGGCCAGACCTACGGTGTAAAGTCTATCCCCCAGACTATCCTTCTGGACCCACAAGGTCGCATCATCGCAAAAAACCTGCGTGGTGAAGAACTGGAGGAAAAGCTAAAGTCAGTGCTGGCAGCCAACTAAGGCTCCAACTTCCTAAGACCAGAAAAAGCCCCCCGGAAAGATTCTGGGGGCTTTTTTATGCTTTTTTATTTTTCCGTTTGTCATCCTGAGGCACGAAGGACCTTGTAGCAGTTGCATGACTTGTTTCAGTGCGAGAAGCTCCTTCGTGCCTCAGGATGACAATTACTTTTGACGATAACAGTGACAACGACTGCGAGCGAGATGCTTCGTGCTGCTCTGCATGACGTTCTAGTGTACTTATGCTTCTATATTTTCGGCTAACTCAAAAACATACGCTGCATAGCTTGCCAAAGCAGCTTTTTGCGGCTGGTATCTTCCTCCAGTAACTCGATTTCGGCGGCGGGCAGGTAGGCGACATCGTTTACCAGAAGCACCGGCTCATACAGCTGCGTTTTGTACACGGCGACATCAAGCAGGTTTTTGCCGAAGCCAATGATTTGCTTGGCCGCCAGTTTTTGCCGTAAGGTGCTCAGGGCCACGGGCAAATGCGACTCTACGTTGATAATAACCACATCCTCCACAATCAGCCGAATAGCCTTGAGCAGGTTGTTGAGAAACACGTTTTTGGGCAGCCGCTGAAACCGTACCGGATCCATGCGCACGATGATAACAAGGCCATTAGCATTGCTGCCGAGCGTAGAATACGGCGTTTCGGTAAGTGGCGGCGCCGTTCGCTGCGGCTGGTCTGACACGGGTGGGGCAGGGGGAGCAGGAGCGGGACTTACCGGGCTGAAACGGCCGGCGTGGGGGGCAAATTCAGGCCCGCCATGGAAGGCAGCTTCGCGGGCGCGACGGGTTTTACCGCTAAGGGTGGAACTGGCACAGGCGGTGCCGGTGCCGCAGGTGTTGGTGGCTGAGGAGTAGCAGGGGCACCGACGCAACGGGCGCCGCAGGAGCAGCTGGGGCGGCGGCGGGCAACTGGGGGGCATTTTCATCTGCCTCCGCCACCACGTACAGCGATACGTTGGTGTAGAAATTCTGAAAAAAAGCCAGCGATGCCTCGTGCATATAGAATTGATGGTTAAATGGTTGGAGGGTAAATGGCTGGTCGTTCGCGGGTCTTGATGGAGAACCAGGCGTTTACCCTTCAGCAATTTAACTATTCACCTTAATCCAAATCAAAAAGGGCTTTAAGCTCCGATGCTTCTTCGGGCTTCATGCGGCCACCGAGCACCAGGCGCAGCTGACGCCGCCGCAAAGCACCATCATACAAGCGGATTTCCTCTTCCGTTTCGGCCACGGCTTCCGGCACATCAATCGGGCGGCCCGACTGATCTACGGCCACAAATGTGAAGAAGGCCTCGTTGGATTTGACTTTGGTACCCGTCGGGATATCCTCGGCCCACACGTCGATATGCACTTCCATCGACGAGCTAAAGGAGCGCGTCACCTGGGCCTGTAAGGTTACCACGTTGCCGAGACGAATGCCGGCACTAAACGACACATTGTCCACGGAAGCCGTGACAACGATGCGGTTGGAGTGTTTTTGGGCCGAAATGGCGGCGGCGATGTCCATCAGATGCATCATGCGGCCGCCCATCAGGTTGTTGAGCGTGTTGGTATCGTTGGGCAGCACCAGCTCGGTCATGTTCACGAACGAGTCTTTGACGGGCTTCTGTTTGCGCATTGGGGTAGAAAGAATAGGCTAATGAAGCCGCGAAGATAGGCGGCTGCGCCGGGTATATCCTATCCGCTTACCCACCCCAGCCGGCCCGGCCCAGCAAGGGCACGAACCGAAACTCCTCGAAAATCTCCCGTGAAAACTCGTCTTCGCTCTCGCGCACCACGCGCATCATGCGCTGCACCTGCGCATCACCGACCGGAATAACCAGGGCGCCGCCGATGCGCAGCTGCCGCAGCAGCGGCCGTGGAATATTGGGCGAGCCGGCCGTCACCAGAATCTTATCGAAGGGGGCTTGGTCAGGCAAGCCCAGCGAGCCGTCGCCGCAGACGAGGTGCGCCTGCTGGTGCAGGGCCGCCAGGCGCTTGCGGGTGCCTTCAAACAGCACAGGGTTGTACTCGATGCTGTAAACGTGGGGCGTAATCTGGAGCAGCACACAGCACTGATACCCCGAGCCGGTACCAATTTCCAGCACTTTATCGTCGGGCGTAAGCCGGAGCAGCTCTGTTTGGTATGCTACGGTGTAGGGCTGCGAAATCGTCTGGCCCTCGCCAATCGGAAAAGCCTTGTCCTGATAGGCGTGCGCCTGAAAAGCGGGGGCGAAGAAAAGGTGGCGCGGCACGGTACCTATGGCCGCCAGTACCTTCTCATCGCGAATACCTTTGCGGCGAAGCTCTTCCACAAGAGCGCGGCGTAGGCCGCGGTGTCGGTAGCTGTTAGCGTCCATGAGATGAATACGGAGTGGTAGGGGCAGGAGGCCGGAAAATTCCGCTTTAATGCTCTACCTTTGGCTACTCCGAAAGACAGCAAAATTGCCCTCCAGCGCAGCTCTGACGGCGAAATTACGCTTTCGTTGGCATTGCCACCCCACCACCTACTTGTTGCCGGTCTGAAAGGTCCGGCTTGTTTGTCCGCCCTTGATCCGTACCATCCAAAAGCTGAAGCTGATAGGCGCCGACTTCGGTGCGGCCCTCCTGGCCTGGATATGTTTTTTTCTGCTGCGCAAATACCTGCTCAGCGAGATCAATGAAGGCTACGTTTTCACCGAAAGCGTGATGTTTTCGCTCACGGGTTCGGCTGTTGTCATCGCTTCCTTCTGGCTGGTTCTCTATGCGCTGATTGGGGAGTATCGCGATATTTTTCGCAAATCCCGTCTGGCCGAAATCATTGGGCTGGCGCGCGTGTCAGTAATTGGGGCGATTGTGATTTTCTTCGCTTTTCTGCTCGATGACGAAGGCGTAAGCAGCTATCAGCTTTACTACAAAACGATTTCGGCGTACTTCCTGCTGCATTTCTTTATCACGGCGGTGCTGCGTACCTGGGCCGTGAGCAGCATACAGAAGCTGGTGCGCGGTGGCGTGATTTCGTTTAATACGCTGTTGGTTGGCTCCAATTCTCTGGCCCACGATACCTACCACGAACTGGTGCGCACGAGTCGGCATCTGGGCCTCAAACTCGTCGGGTTTACGCCCGTGGGCGACACTATCGATGACGCTCTGGCTGAAGCCCTGCCGCGCTGCGACGGCTACCAGCGCCTGCCGACCCTCATTCGCACGCTGGACATCGAGCAAGTAGTAATCGCGATTGAGCCCAGCGAGCACCGCATGATTCAGGAGCTGCTTGCGCTGCTGGAAGGCACCACTGCCCGCGTAAGCGTGCTGCCCGACCTCTACCAGATGCTGCTGGGCTCGGTGAAGGTTAACCACCTGTTTGGCACGCCGCTCATCGAGATAAAGCAGGATTTGCTGCCGCTGTGGCAAAAGATTCTGAAGCGCCTGATCGATGTACTGGGCTCGGGCTCGTTTTTGCTGCTGGGCTGGCCGGTGTATGCCTTTACGGCCGTCATGGTTAAGATGTCCTCGCCGGGGCCGATATTCTACGCACAGGAGCGCATCGGACGGCACGGCGTGCCCTTCCGAATCTATAAGTTTCGCTCTATGTACGTCGACGCCGAGGACTGCGGCCCCGCCCTCAGCTCCGACCGCGACCCGCGCATCACACCCTGGGGCCGCTTTATGCGTAAGGTCCGCCTCGACGAGCTGCCTCAGTTCTGGAACGTGATCAAGGGCGATATGAGCATTGTGGGCCCGCGCCCGGAGCGGCAGTTTTTTATTAATCAGATCACCAAAATTGCCCCCCACTACCGCCACCTGCACCGCGTGCGTCCCGGCCTCACGTCGCTGGGCCAGGTGAAGTACGGCTACGCCGAAACCGTTCCGCAGATGGTCGAGCGCCTCAAATTCGACATTCTTTATATCGAGAATATGAGTTTGGCCATGGACTTTCGTGTGCTTCTCTACACGCTCAAAATCATTATTCAGGGCCGGGGTAAATAGTGATTGTATTACCCTTGTTTAAAGGTCGGCACAGCCAATATGCGTCTCTACAAAACTTCATTTTGCGGCGCAACCGGCTCTACTGGTAGGTTGGGCAGGGATGGATTGTACTGCTCAATTGCTTCCTCTACCGTCGATACGGTAGTATGACCGCTCAGCATGCGCTCGGCCTGGGCGTGGTCGAGGGCACCTTCGTTGTGCGCCAGGAAAATGGTGGCCACCCCGTTGCCGATGAAGTTGGTAATGGAGCGCGCCTCCGACATAAAACGGTCGACGCCCAGCAGCAAAGCTAGGCCTTCTACCGGAATCACCTTGATAGCGGTGAGCGTGCTGGCCAGCACCACAAACCCCGAACCCGTGACGCCGGCCGCGCCTTTACTCGTCACCATCAGGATGCCGATTACCGTCAGAATTTGCCCCCCGGTCAGCGTAATGTTGTATACCTGCGCCAGAAACAGCGTGGCCAGCGACAGGTAAATGGTGGTGCCATCGAGGTTGAACGAGTAGCCCGCCGGCACTACCAACCCCACTACCGGTTTGGCGCAGCCCATGCGTTCCAGCTTCTCCATCAAGCCCGGTAAGCCGGCCTCCGAGGAGGAAGTGCCCAGCACAATCAGCAGCTCCTCTTTGATGTAGCCCAGAAACGACAGCAGCTTCAGGCGGCAATAGCGCAAAATGCCCCCCAGCACCAGAAAAACAAACAGGGCCATGGTGATGTACACGGTCGCCATGAGCTTGCCCAGCGGAATAAGCGTCTCGACGCCGTACTTGCCAATGGTGAACGCCATGCCGCCAAACGCCCCAATGGGCGCAAAGCGCATCACCCAGTGCAGCCCCAGAAACACGTAGCGCGAAGCCCTCGTTAGCCGGTCGATGATGGGCTGGCGCCGGGCGTAGCGACTCAGAAAAATGCCCCCCACAATGGAAAGAAGCAGAACCTGGAGCGTCAGGTTGTCGGCCAGAAACTGAAGCCAGGAAAATTCGCCCGCTTTCTGCGTGTACTGGTTAATGCTCGCGCCATCGGCGCTCTGAGGCACTACGCCCGCGCCCGGCTGAATGAGGTAAGCTACGCCAATGCCAATGAGCAGGGCCAGCGTAGTCACGACCTCGAAGTAAATCAGCGCCTTGCCGCCAATCCGGCCTACCTTCTTCAAATCACCCATGCTGCTGATGCCCAGCGTGATAGTGAGGAAGATTATAGGGTTGATGAAGAGCTTAACGACGTTGATAAAAGCCTTCCCCAGCACATCCATCTTCACGGCCGTATCAGGCGCAAAGTGCCCCAGCAACGCCCCGGCTATAATGGCGGTCAGCACCCAGAAAGTGAGGTTGGTGACGATTTTTTTCATGAAATCAACCTGTAGTAGAAGTAAGGACAGAAGGCGGGCGCGGCTGTGGAGTGTAACTATACCTACTTGCCCCTCGTCAGGTTAAGCAGCACCACAATAGTCGGCATAAAGAAGCTGCTCAGTATGCTGCCTTTTATTCAGCAGAAATCTTTTTCTGGCCTTATGTTGTTTCATGCGCTTATCGATAGTCACAGTTTCAGCAGGCGTACATTTGTACTCTAATAACCAGCGCAGCAACACGTGTTTACAGGAATCATAGAATCGCTCGGCACTATCACGGATGTGCAAACCGAAGGCACTAACCGCCATTTTACGGTGGCCACGCCCTTTGCCCACGAATTACAGATTGATCAAAGTGTCGCCCACGATGGCGTCTGCCTGACGGTGGTGGCCGTGGATGCGGCCGCTGGCACGCACACCGTAACCGCCATCGACGAAACGCTGCAAAAAACCAACCTGGGGAAGTGGCAGCCCGGCCGCCGCGTCAACTTAGAGCGGTGCCTATCGGCCAGCGGCCGCTTCGATGGCCACATCGTGCAGGGCCACGTCGACCTAACAGCTACCTGCGAAAGCGTAACCGACCAGAATGGCTCCTGGGTGTACCGCTTTCGCCACGAGCCCGGCCCTGGCCGCGTGACGGTGGAAAAGGGCTCCATCAGCATCAACGGCACCAGCCTCACCTGTTTCGACAGCACCGACGACGGTTTCAGCGTGGCCATCATTCCCTACACCTACGAGCACACCACCTTCCAGGACCTGCGCCCCGGCGACCTGGTAAATCTGGAGTTTGATATTGTAGGGAAGTACGTGGCCAAGCTACTAGGCAAGTAAACTCGTCGGCCAAAAAAGCCCCCGGCAGGTATTTTCCTGGCTTGGGGGCTTTTTTGTTTAAACGGCTGGCTCACTGTGCCACCACCGCCTTTCCCCAATTTTATACAGCTCGGCACAGCCCCAGGCGGCTAAGCAGCCCAGCAGGGTGCCGGCTGCTACATCGGAAGGATAATGCGCGCCTAGATAAATGCGGCTGTACGAGACAATTACGGCCCAAAGCAACACTACAATCTTGATCAGCCAAAATCGCTGCGGGAGCACCAGAATCAGAAAGACGGCCAGCGAAAAGGCGTTGGCCGCGTGCGAAGACAGAAACCCAAATTGCCCCCCACAGCCGTGCACTAGGTTCAGCGTTTCCGATAAGTCGGGGTCGTGGCAGGGGCGAAGGCGAGCAAAAAAGGGTTTGAATATGCGGCTGGAAATTCCATCTGAAAGCAATATGCTGAGCCCCAACATGGGCAGCAGCAATAAGGCGCGGCGCTTAAATAAATAGCCCAGCACAAGAGCCATTACAAAGTAGGCCGGAAACCACACGAAGCGGTCGGTGAAAAAGACCATCCACTTGTCCATCAAAGATGAGTGGCTGTCGTTTGCGGCTATCAGCAGCCAGCGGTCCAGGGCTTGAAGTCGTTCGATCAATGAGAGCGTGAATAAGCGGGCAGAGTCAGGACTTGGGGGGCATTTCGGCCCATAATACGCCTTTGCGCAGCCAGGCCAGGGTGGCTGCCTCCGGCGAATGGGGCTCGGGTTGCTGGTCGTAATGCCACTCGCAGCGGGGCGGCAGGCTCATCAGAATGCTTTCGGTGCGCCCGCCCGTTTCCAGCCCAAATCGTGTGCCACGGTCGAAAGCCAGGTTGAACTCGGCGTAGCGCGACCGGCGCAGCATCTGCCAGCTTTCCTCTCGCGGGCCATACAGCAGGGGGGCATTCTGGCGCATCAGCTCTGTGTAGGTAGGGCCAAAAACGTCGCCTACTTCCTGCACAAAGGCAAAAAGCTTGTCAGCCGAACCATGCGGCCCCACGGTCAGGCGGTCGAAGAAAATGCCCCCCACACCGCGGGTTTCCTGGCGGTGAGGCAAATAAAAGTAGTCGTCGGCCGTCGCGCGAAAGCGCGGGTAATACGTGGCGTCGTGCCGGTCGCAGGCAGTTCTCAGGGTTTGGTGAAACCAGCGGGCTTGCGCCTCATCCACATAAATCGGGGTCAGGTCGATGCCGCCGCCAAACCACGCCTCACCATTGCCGGCCTCAAAATAGCGCACGTTCATGTGGATAATGGGCACGCGCGGACTGCGCGGATGCATCACAACGGATACGCCCGTGGCGAAAAAACGCGGATCGGGCATGAGCAGCACCTTGGCCGCCTGGGCGCTCATCTCGCCGTGCACGGCTGAGAAGCCCACGCCGCCCTTTTCTAGAATGGCCCCATTCTCCAGCACCCTTGAAACACCGCCGCCCCGCCGGGCCGCTCCCAGGAGTCGGTGCGAAAAGTAGCGCCACCGTCGGCCGCTTCCAGTTGGGCGCACAGACGCGTTTGAAACGCCCGCATCCAGTCCTCAACCGCAGTGCGTAGCGTGCCGGCCGGCGCAGCGGCAGCCGTAGTTTCTTCCATATTTTGGCTGTTTAGCATAGAACTCATATCGGATAAGCTGGCCAAATAGGTGGTCATGCAGAGCAGAGCGAAGCATCTCGCCCGCGGTCATCTGATTACTACTCCAGCATCAGCACGCGAGATGCTTCGCTCCGCTCTGCATGACAGTCTGACTAAGGTTAGGAGGATCAAAATTACGCAGAAAACCTGCCGCCTCACCAACTCTGCCCCCGATGCCGTAATTTCGCCTTCCCACTTTCCCGCCGTTCATGCTGAACTCGACCGCCCACTCGCCCGATACCGAATTTGCCCCCCACGCACCCGCTATAGCCGCCACCAATCCTACCCGCGAAACGCTGCTGCGCGCCTACCGCCTCATGCGCACGGCCGACGAAATGGCGCGTCTTTACGAAGAAAACAAAGCCGTAACGGCCAAGTACGTGCACGCCACGGCCCGGGGCCACGAGGCCATTCAGCTGGCCGCCGCTTTCCACCTGCTGCCTACCGACTACGCCGCGCCTTACTACCGCGACGATGCCATGATGCTCGGCATGGGCATCACGCCCTACGAGCTCATGCTTCAGCTGATGGCCAAGCGCGACGACCCGTTCAGCGGCGGACGCACGTATTATTGCCATCCGTCTTTGCGCCGGGCTGGCTTCCCTACCATTCCTCACCAAAGCTCCGCCACCGGCATGCAGGCCATCCCGGCTACAGGTATGGCGCACGGAATCAAGTATTTGGAGGGTCAATTGGTAATTCGTAATGAAGAATTAAGAAGTAAAAATTCGCAGGATGGCGACTCGGCTTCAACAGTGCCAGCCTCAGCTACTAATTCAAAACCTCTGGTTTTGTGCTCCATTGGTGACGGCGCCATGACGGAGGGGGAAGTGTCGGAGGCGCTGCAAATGGCCGTTTTGCATCAGTTGCCCATTATTTATCTGGTGCAGGACAACGACTGGGGCATTTCGGCTACCGGGCGGGAGATGCGCGCTATGGATGCATACGAGTTTGCGGCCGGCTTTAAAGGACTGCACCGCCTGCGCGTGGATGGCGCTGATTTTTCGGCATCGTATTCGGTTATGAGTGAGGCGTTTGCTTACGTTCGCCACACCCGAGGCCCGGTGTTGGTACACGCCAAATGCCCGCTGCTGGGCCACCACACCAGCGGCGTGCGCCGCGAGTGGTACCGTGGCGACAACCTGGCCCAGCACACCCCCCAGGATCCATTGCCCCGCCTGCATCAGCAGCTGCTTCTGCGCAGCTTCACCAAACGAGAGCTGGAGCAGGCGGCCACCGAAGCCGCCGCCCTTGTGCGCGCCGATTATGAGCGTGCTCTCCTCGCGCCCTCGCCCGACCCCGCCACCTTCGCCGACCACGAATTTGCCCCCCAGGCCGTGACCGAGGAAGCCGGCGAACGCACACCCGCCGGCGCCGACAAAGTGCTGATGGTAGATGCCGCCCTGCACGCCGTGGATGATATTCTGCGTGAGTTTCCCGAGGCGCTTTTCTACGGGCAGGACGTAGGCGGCGAGCTGGGGGGCGTTTTTCGCGAAGCCGCGCTGCTGGCCAAGAAATACGGCGATGCGCGCGTGTTCAATACCCCGATTCAGGAGGCTTACATCGTGGGCAGCACGGCCGGCATGAGCGCCGTGGGGGCGAAGGCTATTGTCGAGATTCAGTTTGCCGACTATATCTGGCCGGCCCTCAATCAGCTGGTGGAAGAGCTGTCGAAGTCGTGTTACCTGTCGAATGGGCAGTTTCCGGTGCAGGCGCTTATTCGGGTGCCCATTGGCGCTTACGGCGGGGGCGGACCTTACCATTCGGGCTCTATTGAGAGCACGTTGCTTACTATTCGGGGCATTAAAGTGGTATACCCGAGCAACGCGGCCGATATGAAAGGCTTACTGCGCGCCGCTTTTCTCGACCCCAATCCGGTGGTGCTGCTGGAGCATAAAGGTCTGTATTGGAGCAAAGTACCCGGCACCGAAGACGCCAAAACCATCGAGCCGGCCGCGGGCTACGTGCTGCCTTTAGGCAAAGCCGCCATTGCCCAAGCCGCCGACGCTGAGCAGCTTCGCCGCGGCAATACCTGCGTGGTGGTTACCTACGGCATGGGCGTGCATTGGGCCAAAACGGCTAGCCGGCAGTTCCCCGGACAGGTGGAAGTGCTGGACCTGCGTACCCTGAACCCGTTGGATTTTGAAGCCGTACAGGCCGCCGTCGTACGCCACAGTAAAGTGCTGGTGCTCACCGAAGAGCCGCTCATGAACTCTTTTGCCGAGTCGTTGGCGGGTCGTATTCAGCGCACCTGCTTTCAGCAGCTCGATGCGCCCGTCTTTACGCTAGGCGCTGCTAATTTGCCCGCTATTGCGTTGAATGTGGATCTGGAGCGGCAGATGTTGCCTAGTTCCGCTAAGGTAGCCGTGGCCTTGCAGGAGCTATTGGAGTATTAAGGGTGCCCTTTATATGAAGAGTTAGCTTAAAAAAGCCCCCAGACGAGTTCTGGGGGCTTTTTTTTGTTTGCCAACGGCTAATTCTTAACCAGCTTCAGTAGTTGATGGAAATTGCGGTTCGCAACCCGAATCATATAAGTGCCCACCGGATAAGTTGCTGTAGTTAAGCGGAAAGGAGCGCCACCGGCCGCCTCGAAGCGAGCGAGCATTCGTCCGTCGGCCCCATGAATCTCGATGGTATAGCTTACCTGTGGCAATCCCGACAGATCAATGGTAGTGTACTCATTGGCAGGATTGGGGTAAAGGGTAAGCAGCGCGGCGGGCTGGGTGATGAAGGTAACGGGCTTCACCTCGCTCAGCGTTACTTTATCATCCGTATCTACCTGGCGCAGACGATAATATACCGTGCCGGGCGTGGCTCCCACGTTTTTGTCGCGGAAATCATAGGCCTGGCGCTGGGTGGTAGTGCCGCTGCCCAGCCGCTGCCCGATCACTGTAAATTCCTGCCCGTCGAGGGAGCGCTCAACGTCAAAGCGTGCATTGGTTTGCTCCTGAGCCGTGGCCCAGGAAAGAAGTGCATCGCGCCCGGCAGCATGGGCCTGAAAGTCGATAAGTACCACGGGCAGAGGTGCTGGTGCTGCCGGCGCTGGGCCTTTCTCGGGCGCTGCAATCTTCACTGGCTGAGGCACAAAGCGGAAATCGGCATCCGCCTGGGCTGGGTCGCGGCGGGGAGCTTTAGAGGGCGTTCCACCATAGGCAGCGTCAAAAATATCAACTAGGCCATTGGCGTTGTCGTCGTGGTAATGCGCGTTGCCCGGATCGAGGAAGTTGGGAATCTCATCGCCGTCCGCATCTTCCAGCCATGCCGGAGCATTGCCAACGGCCGCATAATAGGCTGCTTTGCTTGGGTTAGCAGCGGCGAATTTTGCCCCCCGAGCTAGCAAATCGTCAAGGCTGCTGTTGTTATGGTTGTCATCAAAGCCTTCCTCCCAATCAGCCAACGCATCATTGTCAGCGTTCAAGTCGAGCAGGTCGGCTACGTTGTCAAGGTCGCTGTCTGCAAGGGTAGCGGCGCTTATTTCGGTGCCAGCTACGGCTGCTTTTCCTGTAGCCGCATCAATGCCGGGGGCTGAATCATAGGCGTTGTCCAGGCCGTCGTGGTCGAAGTCCAGACCCGAAGGCGCGCGGTAAGCGGCTGTGGTTTGGGCTTCGCGGTTATCCAGAATCCCATCGTTGTCGGAGTCCAGATCGAGCATGTTGCGTACGCCATCGTTGTCAGCGTCGGCATTGGCAAAAATCGTCTGGCGGCTACCTGCGCTGAGCTGGGCAGCTACTGGCATTCCATGCACATCAACGGCTCCGCCAATGCGGCCAGCGCCCGGCTGATACTGAGCGGGCTGGGCGTAGTTATTAGCCTCCAACGCATCTGTGATGCCGTCGCCATCCGAGTCCGCATCCTGATGGTTGGGGGTGCCGTCCAGGTCCAGGTCAAAGAGGTCGTTTATGCCATCACCATTCACATCGCGAAAGCCCCCCACGCCGGGCACCATGAAGGAGCCAGCCAGATAGCGCGGCGTGCCATTCACCAGCACATCGGGGTCGATGCCAAAGCTTTCCGCTAAGTCCGTGAGGCCGTCGTTGTCGTCGTCAATATCGGCCAGATCATCTACGCCATCCTGGTCAAAATCGCAGCTGTAGGCATAGGTATAAATCGATTCGCTGGGGGCCGAAATAAAGCCGTAGGTCCAAGTGTTTATCGTGTAGTCGTTGCCGGCTTCGTTGCTGTCGTCGCCCCAGCGGTGCACTCCCTGATAGGCGGCTGTGCTGGAAATAACACCATCAGTGCGCACGCTGGCCATGTCAGGAGCGGGGCGGGTTTCGGGGAAAAACTGCGGTTTGGCCGCCGTAAGCCGCGAGTCGTCCCAATAAAGGCGGTCGTAGTACGTATTGCCCCCACCGATGGGCGGATATTCTGCACCCGCAGCCCACTCGAATTGCCCTCCACATCATACACAGGGAAGTTTACGGGCGCTCCCTGGCTCGTGAAGGAAAGCTTAATGGGCAAGCCGGCGGCTACTAGCTTGCCCGCCCGGTCAAGTCCATTCCATACCAGTGTGTTGGCTCCGGGCACCACCGCTTGCTCCAACAGCACGTCGTCGCCATCCTGTACGCCGTTGCTATTTAGGTCAATCAGAATAGCCACAGTGCCCGTTTCGTCGGAAACGGTGGTAAAGGCTACCTTGCCAAGGCCGCCTTCGCAGAAACCGCGCTGAGAGGTGACAAAGCGCGGCGCAGGTGCGCTGGGCCACAACTCTTTATCAGGATTGTTGACGAAGTTCGGGTACTCAGGATAGCCTGTATTGCCTGCCTGGCTGCGGCGCCGCTCCGCGAATGTAGTGCCGGTAGCCGCGCTGGATCGGGAGCCATTGGCGTTCGAAACAAAGTAAAACACGAGTGGCCGAATCCCGGCCAGCTCAATCTGCTTCACGTAGTACTGGCCCCGGTGCTGGGGGCTCTCTATCAAAGGGAAAAGGGCGAAGTTGGCCGACAGCCGGTTCTCATAGCCCGTGCCGCCCGACGTAGTGGTAGTAAACGACCATAGCTTGCTGAACAAACGCCCTGGCTTTTCCTGCCCGGCGGCGTCACGCACGGTAAAGTCCCAGAAGTCGTACTCCGAGCGCACGGCGCTCATAAAGTTGGGGTTGCGGGCACCTAAGTCATTGAATCCCGGCTGAGTGCCTTTGTTGGTAAACTCACCTTCCTGGGTGAACTCCACGTAGAAATCGTGGGTGGCACCGGTGGTATTCGTGTACGTCAGGGGCTCGTAGCCGCCGTCGCCGGCCGCGGCTGATGGCCCTATCTCGTGCTGAGCGGTGTTGGCAATTACGCCCGCCTGATTGGTCAGCAAGCCCGCCTGGCTTAGGGTGGCCGGGTCACGCAGCAGCTTGTTTTGGCTGACGATAGTGCCCGCGCCGGCTCCGTAGCGGAGAGTAAGCAACAGGTTGGCGTGCGTGCCGCCGCCAATCCGCGCTACGCGATGTACTCCGTAGTTGAGCGTTTCACCCGCCTTCAGCCGAATGTGCAGGCGGTAATCTTCGAGGAAAGGAACATCACTGGTGCCCCAGGCAAGCGGCTTCAGGAAGCCCAAAGACAAATTTAGCCCCCCAGTAGCGGCGTTGACATCGTGGGTTAAAAAGCCAGCCCGATCGTTTCGCGGATCGGTGAGCGAGTAGGGCAGGTTGGTGGCAGGGTTAACGGCCCGGTTTGGAGTAAGCTGACGGGAGCCTTCCGCCAATAGCAGGTAAGGAGCCAGTGCCAAAACTGATACTATAGCGCGTAAAAGTATTTTCATACAATAGAACTAGGCGATAGGAGAAGCAGACCAGAGCCTACCCAGCGCGGCCCGGATGAGGAAGCCTGCGCTGCCCCACGCCCAGACCCAGGCAGGAGAAACACAATTAACAGGAAGAAGAGAAGCTAAATCAGAGTGCTCCTAAAGTAGAAATATATCTGCCTCTCACAGCTAGTTGTGTGAGCTTCTGAATAGCAAAATTATAGCCATAAAGCGCCTATATAAGCATTTTACGCACTTTATATTGGTAAAAGCCTAAATGATTTCAACGCATTTGTTGCGCACTTTTATGACTTAAATAATAAAAGCTTTAATAAATTCAACTTGGTTAAATCCTAGAAGGGATAACCAATGCCGAGGTTGAAAGCGGTTTGGTCCTCACTTTTGCCCAGGAATTTGAAATTGCGGATGGCCCATTTCTCCCCGTCTGGCGCTGTGGGGTCGTATACCTTGGTGGCTACGTCGAGGCGCAGAATCAGGAAGGAAAAGTCGAGCCGGATGCCCACGCCGGAGCCCACGGCAAACTGCTTCCAAAACTGATCAGTCTTAAATTGAGCGTTAGAGCGCGGATCGCTTTGCAAGGTCCAGACGTTGCCGGCATCCGTGAAAACGGCTCCGTTGATGAAGCTATACACTGGGAAACGGTACTCCACGTTGGCCTCCAGCAGCAGCTCGCCGGGTTGCTCCAGGTTGTAGTCGCGAACTATTGTGCCATCATCAAGGCGGGTGGTGGTGTAGGCACCGGGGCCCAGGCGGCGCGGCTTCCAGGCCCGGACGCTGGAACTGCCCCCGGCAAACAAATACTTGTCGTAGGGAATAATCAGCTGGCTGCCCGTAACGTTGCCGTCGGCGTCCTCTACATCGGTGCGGGTGAGCGCGCGGGCAATGCCGCCGTTGAAACGGTATACGAAGAAAGTTTTGGGGCCCAGCTTATGGTAGCGGCGGTAGTCGGCCGTGAACTTGGCGAAGTCGTACACGTTCAGGTTGATACGATTCTGGTAGAGCGCCCGCGTGAGGCCGCCAACCTCCACAAACAGGCGCAGAAAAGTAGCGTCACGCGTCTGGTTGAAATCGTTGGAGTTGAAGAGCGACGTGGCATTAATACTAGGCACGTACAGTTGCGTGAAGCTGCGAAACAGTGGTGAACCTTGTTCGGCTAATCGGTTGAGGCGCACTTGAAATGAGTCGGAAACAGCGGACGCATTAATAATGCTTACGTCGATGGGGGTGAGCACCCATTGATGATATAAAGAACGCTGCCAGATGTAGTCGAAAGTGCCCTCCAGGTTGGTACGCGTATACTCGGGGCGCTGCACATAGGTGTAGGTAAGATTGAGGCGGGTGCGAGGGTTGTAGCGCGACAGAATGCGTCCCGAGCGCCAGGGCAGAATAAACTGCGGGATAACTAGGTTAATATTGCCCCCCAGTTGCGTGGTAAGCACGGTTTCGGGGATATCGCTGCCTGTTACGCGATTGTATTGCCCTTCAAAACCAGCCCGCACACCAAACTCCAGCACCTCGGCCCCACCGAACACATTCCGAACTTTCAGGCGGGCGTTGACGAAAGGACCCACTTGCTCGGCCACGTAGGTAGCACCAAACTCTGTCAATTCCTGAAAGCGTTTGTGCGGCGAAGCATTTACTACTGCGTCGAGCTGGTAAGTGGTATCAGTACCAAGAGCGGGCTCTACCTTGACGTAGTTGATATTGTTGAAGCGAAATACATCGAGGTCAGCCAGTTGGCGCTGGGTAAGCTGGGTATTAGCCAGACTATAGCGCTGCTCGGGGCGCACTGTCAGTTTACGGTCGAGCACACGAGTACTGAAGCGGTGGCGAAAAGCCAGATAGTACACGGAGTCGCGCAGGATAGTGTCGCGCTTCACTCCAAAACGTATGGCTCCGGCGTCGGTCAGAAAATTTACGTGACGAACAGAGTACACATGGTGCTCAAGGCCCGGCGCCGGATTGGCGATGAGTGTGCGAAGCTGCACTGTGTTGGGGGCAAAGCTCGTGTCGGCCTCAAGGGTAATGTATTGTTGACGAAAATCGTAATAGCCCTCGTTTTTGAGCAGGATTTCCAGACGAGCGCGTTCCTGCCCAATCAGGGTTTCATTGTAGCGTTGGCCCAGCTGTAGCAGCGACGCTTTCTGGTTGGCTCGCACCACGCGCGCCACCCCCGAATCGGGGATAACATATTCGAGCTTGGCATACGTGAAGGGCGCGTTCTCGGTGATGTGATACGTCACGGTCACCATGCGCTTGCGGACGGTATCGGTGGCCGTGACGCGGCTGCGAAAAAAGCCCTGCGACTTCAGATAAATGCTGAGCTGCTCCACCGTCTGCCGAGTCAGGGCGGAGTCGTAAACTACGGGTGCTTCGCCTAGACGCATGATGGCGTTGCCTTTGTCGAGGGCCAGCTGGTGGCGGCGCAGGTGCTGGTCGCGCTTTACGAGCAGCTTGCCCACCTTCACCGAGTCGGGGCGGGCGGCCTGAATGCGCTTGCGGTATTCGAGGCGCTCATCTTCGAGGCGCTTCTGCACCTTGGCGCGGTCGTAGAACGTGCTGCCCAGCTGGTAGATGGCCAGCTTTGGCAACGGAAAGCGGGAGTTGGGCTCTTGCTGATACAGGGCTTGCAGGCTAAGCGCGTCGGCCTGCTCTACGCCCGTGAGCTTATTGGCGCGCAGCAGATTACGGCCGGGCGGCAGCAGGCGCGTGGGCGTACAGCTGTCCAGCAGCCCGATGAGCAGAACTGCCAGCCAGACAACGCGGCTTTTCTCCTTAAAAAAGCCCCCAGCGGGCCTGGCAACGGCGAATATGGTTTCAAAAGCGGTAGCGAAGTACATGCACGTATGGCACCTGAAAAAGCGTCGGCTCCGGCACGCTGCTCTCCGGTGTGAGGAAAGCAAAACAGTGTTGGCGCTGCTAAATTCCACCTTTTTACTGGAATACGCTGGAATCGGTTAGCTCAACCAGATAGGAACCTGTTTTCCAGTGGAAAGCCAGGAAAGCAGACCGGACTAATTTAATCAGTTTCGCGCTTTGAAGGCATGGCAAAATGCTGCTTTATGCACCTGAGGGCTGCGGTGGTATAGCCGCATATCCTTTAATTTGTGGCAAAGCCTTTTACCTCAGGCTGTCGGCGCACTCATAAATAATAGTGGAGGCTTCGGCCTTGCAGCATCGCTAACGCTGCGAGGCCGAAACCTCCACGAGTGCATTTTCCTTACTCCTTTCCAGTATGATTTGTATTGTAATGGGCGTGTCGGGCAGTGGCAAAACCACCGTTGGCCGCGAGCTGGCCCAGGCTCTGAGCTTGCCCTTTTATGACGCCGACGACTTTCACTCGGCGGCCAACGTGGAGAAAATGCGCCAGGGCACCCCGCTGACCGATGAAGACCGGCACGGCTGGCTCGCGGCCCTGGCCGCGGGCATCACGAAGTGGGAAAAGGCGGGCGGCGCGGTGCTGGCCTGCTCGGCGCTGAAAGAGAAATACCGGGCCGTATTGCAGGCAGCCGCCGCGCACGCTGTTTTCTGGGTGGTGCTGGAGGGGAGTAAGGAGCTGCTGGTGTCCCGGATGCGGACCCGCTCGGGCCACTATATGAAGGAGCAGATGCTCAATTCGCAACTGGCTGACTATGAGTCGCCGACTTATGGGCTGCACCTCAGTATTGAGGCATCGCCCGAAGAGCTGGTGAGGCAAACCGTGGAGTTTTTGAGAAAACAAAAGGGTGAAAAAGCCCCCCGCTGATTCTATCCAACGGCCCCCGGCTTAAGCGGCTGGAAGCGCTACAAGGACGCCTGCTCGAACTGCTCCCGGTGGTCACTGTTAGGCCGCAGCAGCAGCCGATTGTGCGGGTAGTCGATGATCAGATCGAAGCGGCGCAGCACATCGAAGCCGAGCGTTCCACTGCGGGGCACCGTCACGCGGTCAACCAGATTGTGGGGGTCGGGGAAGGCCGTCAGCAGGGAGCGGAGTTGATAGGCGCCCAGCTGCAACAGCGCTATGGGGCCCAGATAGCCCTGAATCAGACCGCTGAAGCCATAGCCCAGGTCGGCACGCTGGCGCTCGGGGGGCAAAGACAGCCGCGGATCGGAAGCGGTTTCCAGCGAGAGGGCGTGGTTGGCGCCCGTATCCAGCATCAAGCGTAAGGGTATTGCCTGTGAGCCCGTTAGGGAAATATTGGTGGTAATGTAGGGTCGGGAGTCATCCAGCTCGATGGGCAGGCTGCTCCAGCTGTCGTCCGTTGTGGGGCGTGGAGCGGTGGGCTCAGTAAAGGTGATTTGACCCAACGTGGGGTGAATGGAAACAATGAAGCTGCGAAACAGATCATAGCCCAAAATGCCATGAATTTGTATGCCTAACAGCGCTTCGAACGCTACGACCTGTTTGGTGACGATGATAAAGTTGATGGACGGCGCTTCAATGCCCGCAAACTCAACCCGCACGGAGTTCGTTCTGTGGGCCAGAACCGGCGCTTTCTTTCCTACTCCGGATAAGTTGTAGGCTTTGGTTGTCTGTACGCCCAGCTGTCGGCCAAGCTTGGGGTTGGTAATGAGGGAGGTGGCAATGCCGGTATCGAGCAGAAAATTATACGGCCCTTTGCCATTAAGAAAAACCGGAATGATGAGCAGGTTGCCGTGGGCTTTATACTCCATGGAAACCTGCTGCTGGCTGGCCTTTTTGAAGCGAAACGGCGAATCGATAAAAACCTCTGCATCCGGTGGCGCCGCAGTGGCAAACGCCGGCCAGGCAGCCAGTAAAAAAAGCCCCCCAAGTAACCCACAGATACTACGGCAAGCCCCCAGGCTAATGCAAAAGGAAAGGAATTGCTGGAGGGTGGCTATCGGCGCTTCGAGCAAGCGCAGCCAAGGCGAGATAGTAGCCATAGAGGCAGGTGGCTCGGTGCCGCCGACACCCCCGTGGTGCCTTTTGCCCGAAATCCGCCCCTATACACTCACTTTCAGACGCCTGCTTCAATGATTATTCTTTGAGGTGCCCGATTCAGCCCGTAAGCTGCCCGTTTTGACGCCAGAAAGAAGAGCCAAAGTAGCACTAGCGAGCAGCTTTCTGCCACACAAAAAAAACGGCCTATACGCAACGGGTAGGCCGTTTTTGTAGATATTTTGACGGCTATTGAAAGGCGTCAAAAAAGCAAAAAAGGACACAGCGAGGCGTCCAGCTTTTGCTGGGGCAGGTGTGGAAATTCACTCACCATTTTTCTACGCCTGCCGGGGAGTTGCAGCTCCCTGCCTCGCTGTGTCCTTTTCTGCTACTGCCCTGGGGCAGCTATCGATTCTTGGAGGTGTGTTTGTTTGATTATTAATATAGGCCCAACCTGCGCGGTGGCTTAAACAAAGCCTGCTGCCAAGCACTGGGGGGCTTTTTAGTCAATATTTTCCGTGTCTTGCAAGGGCTGTAACTACTTGTTTCTGGTGATGAACGCCTTCACGTTATCGCGGTAAAAACGGGTCCATTTCAGCGTGTGGCCGCCGGTGAGCTTCACCAGGTACTCTCCGTTGAAATACCCCTCGAGCTCTTCCACATAATTCAGATTGATCAGATAGGAGCGGTGGATGCGCGCAAAGTCCGTCGGATCGAGGCGCTGGGCCAGCTGGGTCAGGCTCTCGTACAGCACGTAGGAGCGCTGCAGCGTGTGCAGGGTGATGTAGCTGCCGTCGGCATCGAAGTAGAGAATATCATCGACCTTAATAAAAAACAGTTTATGCTGCTCCTTGACCAGCAGACGCTTTAATGGGGGGCGCGGCCCTGGCAACTCCTCACCGGGCCTGCCCCCTTCTGGCGAGGGCTGGGATTGGGTTACATTGGCTTTCATAGGATAAAGCAGTTAACAATTCAGCGCTTAGTTTTTAAGGATAAAATCAGGCATTCCGAAAGGAAACCCGGCATCGCGCCGGCCTGCGGAGGGCGCTGGCTTTTTCGTGCCAGCACCCGCCCCATCAGGGGCGGCGCGTCATTCTGCTTGTCAGGGACACCTTTTGTTTCGGTACCGCCTGCCAAGACCGTGTTCCTGCTTTATTCCTCCACGTGAGGAGTAAATATGTGCTGTCGTGGTTAGTTAGTAAGTGAAAGACCAGTAGTCTGGAAAGAGGCTGCATCCACGATACGAATAAATTCGTACTATCTGTTCAGCTTCTTGATTTGCCCCCCACCAGCCGACCAGCCGCTTGTTAGCCGAAGGTGTAATTATCTGCTGCTCTTTGCATTCGGATAGGGGCGGAGTATGTGCGTCTGCCGGGGATACCGACCAAAGTGGCAAACGTTACAGAAAACCTCGATTTTATTTGTCTACGGCTTGCTACGGGTAGTACTGCGAGTGAAACATGGGGTAAGGTGCATGGCCGCTTTGTTGGTTTCAGGAAACATACAGGCAGCTGAAGCGCTCAAATATTCGCCTGTATACTATATGTTCAGAAAGATGATGCCATCAATATAACGTTCTTATTATCAGCGCTATTGCAAAGACGCAGCGTTGTTATAATCCTGATCTGTTCGATTTCGATACACCCGTTGTCCGGTTATGATACGCTGGTGATCGGCCACAAAAAAGCCGCTTCGGGGAAGAAGCGGCTTTCTGGTATGGGTAGGATAGGGGCTTACTGGGCCGTGAAGGTGGTGCGGGTGACGGTGGTTACGCCACTTACCGTTTCCGTGTCCACGAGGATAAGCCGGGTTTGGTTCAGTTCCTCAATCGTGCCGGTCAGCTCAACATCATAGACAAAGCCCGGAGCGGCGGTGAAGCTGACGGCGCCCGAAAGCGTCTGGTCGTTGTTGGACAGGCTCCATTGGCCCGTCAGGGTTTGAGGGCTGGCGCTGAAGCACTTGGTTTTGCCCTCATCCACAACAAATGCATTGCTGGCCTGAAACTTATACAAGTTGTCTTTAAAGCAGGCATCCTCGCTGGTAAAGATGTCTACGGCCGCCTTGGTGCCTTCCTTTTCCGTGACGGCAGTTACCATCCAGGTCTTGGCCATGAGCTTCTCGGTGGCCGTCTGGTTTGTGGGTTGAGGATCGTTGTTGTTGTCGTCGCCGCAGCTAACGAGTGCCCCGGTCAGGGCCAGGGATACAGCAAAAGAGAAGAGCTTGTTCATAAAGGGCAAACGAGATAAAAGGAATAAAATTACTGGCGGACAAACCTAGCTATACTACGCGTTGGGGCTGCACTATTTTGCCCCCCAGCGGCAAATCAAATGCCAGCAAGCTCGGCTATGGATAGAAAAGGTAGCTGAAGTTCAGCAACACAAAATCTATACAATACCGGCACCTTTTTTTGCCACGGCACGCGTCTTTGCCTGGTTGAGAGGCAAGGTGATCAGAATATCGGTGCCTTCTCCTTCCCGCGATTCAAAGGTGAGGGTGCCGCCATGCCCTTTGGTAACGATATCGTAGCTGAGGGAGAGGCCCAGTCCTGTGCCTTCGCCGGGGGCTTTGTCGTGAAAAATGGTTGGAATACCTTCTTTGCCACGTCCGCGGGCATGCCCATACCGTTGTCGCGCACTCGCAGCTCTACTTGCCCATTGCTTTGGCGGGTGCTCACCTGCACCTGCGGCTGGTAGTCCGGATCAGTAACCGCGGCTTTCTGCTGCACGGCATAAAAAGCGTTGGTATACAGGTTCAGGAGCACCCGCCCGATGTCGGGGGGAACCAGTGCCACGGGCTCCAGGCCAGCCTCAAAGTCGGTAATTAGCTCTACTTCAAATGCGGGAGCTTTGGCGCGCAAGCTTTCATAGGCCAGATTCAGGTACTCTGTGGCCAGGGCGTTCAGGTCGGTGGGTTTGCGCTCACTGGTACTCGGCCGCGCATGTTCCAGCATGCCTTTGATAATAGCGGAGGCCCGCTGCCCGTGTTGGGTGATTTTGCTCAGATTCTGTTCCAGCTCGGCAGCCAGCTCTTCCACCTCCTGAAAGTTTCCCGCGCGGGCTTCGGTCTGCAACTCCTGGCTGATGTCGGCCGACACGTCGGCGAAATTGGTGACGAAGTTTAGTGGGTTCTGAATTTCGTGGGCGATGCCGGCGGTCAGCTCGCCTAGTGCCGCCAGCTTTTCCGCTTGCACCAGTTGCGCCTGGGTGGCTTTCAGTTCTTCCTGTTGGCGCTGAAGTTGGGCATTGGACCGCTGTTTTTGCTGATTGTTGAGCCAGAGCAGAACGCTCAGTCCGGCTACTATTACCAGGGCCGCCAACGAGCCCAGCAGGAGCAGACGCTGCTGACTATTTTGCTGGCGAATCAGCTGTTGGTTGTGCGTCAGGAGTTGAATCTGCGACTGCTTCTTTTCCAACGCATACTGGTACTGGAGCGCGGCCGTGCGGCGGGTCACTTCCTGATTGTCGAGGCTGTCACGGTAGGCTATGAACATGGCGAGGTAGCGATACGCTTCGTCGAAGCGGCCACGGGCTGAGCTAGCTTGGGCCAGCACATCACTGGCGTCGCGAATCGTGCTTTTGTTGCCGGTGCGCTGGCCCGCCAGCAGCGCCTCGCGCCCGTACACCCAAGCACTATCGGGCTGCTCCGTATCGAGGTAAGCGCGGGCCAGAATGAGCTGCACCAGGGGCATTCTGCCTACGTCATCCAGTTGCTTCATGCGTTGCAGGGCCCGAAAAGCCGCAGAAAAAGCTGCCCGGTAGTTGCCCAGACGCTCATCCATATCGGCAATGCTATATAGACTCATGGTAATGCCGCCTTGATTATTCAATTCTTTCGCCAGCACGGCGCCCTGCTCAAAATAGCTCCGCGCCTGCGCCCACTGGCCCTGAATGCGGCACAGCTCGCCTAGCCCCGATACGCAATGGGCAATGCCGTCCTGGTCGCCTACGCCCCGCGCCAACTTGAGGCCCCGCACAAAGTACTGCCGGGCCTTTTGGTATTCGCCCAGCGCGATGCTCGTATTGCCAAGCTGGCTGTTGAGAAGTGTCAGCCACTTCTGGCTGGGTATTGCATCTGCCAGCTTCAGGCCCTGAAAGCTATAAGCCATGGCCTGCGCATAGTTGCCCTGCCCGGAAGCGGTGTACGAGAGGTTGTACAAACACGAAATCTCATGCAGGTGGTCATTGAGCCGGACAAACAGCTTTCGAGCCTTATGAGTGTAGTCCAAGGAAAGCTCGTACTGATTGCGGAAGCGGTAATAAAAGCCTAAACCCAGCAAAGCGCGGGCTTCGCCAAACGTGTAGCCTATCTCCCGCGACAGGTTTAGGGCTTCTTCATAAGCGGTTTTGGTTTGCTGGGGGGCATTTGCGCGCTGTACGAATGCCAGCGTGTTGAGGCGGTTTACTCGGCCTGTATCACGCTGCGGATGCGCCTCCACCGCGGCTTGCCAGCGCCTGCCCACTGAGTCTTGCGTCCTTGCTTCAAAAGACAGGAAACTCAGCAAGCAAAGCAACAAGAGCGTTTTCATACATAATCACTTGTCCAAAAATAACTTGATAATAAGGTATTGATTCAAGCGGACTTAGCAAAGAAAGAAACTCTTGCCTAAGCTAAAATAGTCATATTAAATCTTGTTTTTTGAACACGTATTAATAGCGCGACTTCCATCTATTGCGCCAAAAAAGCCAACAGGAGCGAGGGCTACCAATGTCTTTGCGAACAGACCAGTAAATCTTCAGGTCGCGGCTCTCGACAAAGTGGCTTCGCTTTCGTATCTTCTCTTTCTCAGCGTAACCCTGCCGTGGTTGTGGCAAATTTCAGGTGTGCTGGGGGCAATTATGCTATACCAACTGTGCTACGTGAGTCGGGCCGTGACACCGCTGAGCTACCCGGAACTGCGCGCCCTGGTGGCCCAGGCCCGTGCCTATAACGCGGCGCACGGCATCACCGGCATCCTGTTTTATGGCGAGGGCAATTTTGCCCAGGTGCTGGAAGGCGAGCAGGCAGAGGTGGAGCGCCTGTTCGACTGCATTCAGCACGATGCACGGCACTACGACGTGACGGTGATTACGCGCGTGACCCGTCCCCGGCGCACCTATCCGCAGTGGGGCATGGCAGGCCATCGGTTGGCAGAAGCACAGTTTGCTGAGCTGGTTAAGTACCTGCCCGAAGAAGCAGACGCGCCGCCGTTGGAAGCTCGCCTGGAGGCATTCGTTAGTAAGAGTGAGCAATTGTAAGCTTTGCCTACTGCGCCTCAACTACCTAGCTCTACTGTACGTAAGGCAATGACCAATCCTTACACCTAACACCCCCTCTTATGAATTATTCTTTCCTTCGCCCGGCCGGTCTGGCTGGACTGATGGCTCCTGCCTTGGCGAGCTGCCTGCTGTTAAGCAGCTGTGATACCAAGCCGAAAGCCACCGAAACCGACACCCAGGCCACAGCGGCCGATAGCACTGCCACCGCAACGACCGGCGAAGTGAAGCCCACCGGCGCCAAACCGGCGTGGGGGCCAAATCTGAAGCCTGAGATGCAGGCAGTCATTGAGCAGCTAATGAGCTTCAACAATAAGCCGCTGCCTGAGTTGACTGCCGTTCAGGCCCGCAAGCAGCCGAGCCCTGCCGACGCGGCCATGAAGCAGATGCAGGCCAGCAATATCACGCCCCCGCCCATGCAGGTGGACACAGCCAGCCAAACCCTAATGCCCGGCGTGAAGGCGCGCATTTATACGCCCAAGGCCGGCGCAGCTCCCTTTCCAGTAATTGTGTATTACCATGGCGGCGGCTGGGTAATTGCCACCATCGACACATATCATGCTTCCGCGCAGGCATTGACCGAGCAAACCGGGGCCGTGGTAGTATCGGTAGAGTATCGCAAGGGGCCGGAGCATAAGTTCCCGACGGCCCACGACGACGCATTCGCCGCTTATCAGTGGGCGCTGAAAAATGCCGCCAGCATTAAAGGTGATCCGAAGCGAGTAGCGGTGGCGGGCGAAAGCGCCGGCGGTGGTCTGGCGTGCGCCGTGAGCATGCAGGCCCGCGACAAAGGCGTGGCGCTGCCCAAGCATCAGCTGTTGGTGTACCCCATTGCGGGCTCCGACACTAATACGCCTTCTTACCAAAAGAACACGGAGACCGCGCCGCTTAATAAAGCAGGCATGGAGTGGTTCTTCAAGAACTACCTGCGTACTCCCGCTGACGGAAAGGACCCACGCATCAACCTGGTGGCCGCGAATCTGAAAGGCTTGCCGCCGACCACCATCATCGCCGCCGAATACGACCCGCTGACGAGCGAAGGCAAAACCCTCGCTGATAAGCTCACAGCCGCCGGCGTGAAAGTGAATTATAAGCTCTACGATGGCACCACTCACGAATTCTTCGGGATGGCGGCTGTAGTACCCGAGGCCAAGCAGGCCCAGGGCGTGGCAGTAGCGGATCTGAAGGGCGCGCTGAAGTAAACCTAGCTGCTCTCTGTAAAAAAAGCCCCCCGCTTGTTGAAGTGGGGGCTTTTTTTGCGAAGTGTAAAAGCAGCAGCAGACTACTGCAATCGTGTGGTCAGCGTTCTTCTTACTCTCGTGAACAGCGGCGGCTAGGTTGGGCTAAAAGGTCAGATTGCCTTCGTTAGCTTTGTAGCGCGGCCGAGCGGCAGCTCGCAGGGGCCGTTGTTGGGGCAGAATTTCGTGCCTGACAGTGAAAAAAAAGGGGCGTAATCTCCGGCAAAGTAACAGGCAACAGCACAGCTCCTATGGTCAGTAAAGCGTTAAAAAGCCGCGTAGAGCAGCTCAAACAAAAGAAATACCGCAAACGCTTGGGGCTGTTTCTGGTGGAGGGCGGCAAAAGCGTGCTGGAGCTGCTGGCATCGGATTTAGTAACCGAACGCGTATTTCTGACGGCTGAGTACGCCGCCAAAATTCCGCCACTACCGACGGCTGTGCCTTTCGAGCTGGTATCGGAAGAAGAGCTAACTCGCCTCGGGACCCTGGCCACCAATACAACAGCCCTGGCCATCGCCCATCTGCCGGCCGAGCCGCCGCTTTTGTCCCCCACAAACACCTTATTGCTGGCGTTGGACCAGGTGCGCGACCCCGGCAACATGGGCACGCTCATTCGGCTGGCCGACTGGTACGGCCTACAAGGCGTGGTGTGCTCCGATACCTGCGCCGACCCATGGGCGCCCAAAACCATAGCCTCCACCATGGGCTCGTTCGCCCGCGTGCCCGTCTGGCAGCGCGATTTGCCCGAGTGGCTCGACAATTTGCCCCCCAGCGTGCCCCGCTACGGTGCCCACCTCGAAGGCGACAACGTGCACCGCCTCACCCTGCAACCGTCGGGCGTGCTCATCATGGGCAGCGAGTCGCACGGCCCGCGGCCGGAGGTGCTGGAGCGCCTCACGCAGCGGCTCTACATTCCGGGCGCTGGCGGCGCCGAAAGCCTGAACGTGGCTATTTCAGCGGCGATTCTGCTGGATAACTTTCACCGGGAACTGTAATGAGTAGTTGTCAGATCAATGAAATGATATGAAGCTCGTAGTTGAACTCAGCTGCAAGCTATTCGGCCATTACTTCCAGTAGCGACAACCAATTGTCAGTCATTGCGTCAAAACTGGAGAAGCTGTAAAAAAGCCCCCGGTAGCCTCTGCAGAGGCTACCGGGGGCTTTTTTACAGCTGCGCGAATGATTGCACAATGCATCACTTGCCTCAGCAAAGTGGCCGTGCGTCGGGGCTTTAGCCATCGATGGCTGGCACTACCAGCACGGGCACCGGGCTGCGCATCAGCAGCTGACTGGTGATGCTACGGTGAAAAAAGCCCCCCAGCACACTGCGCCGCCGGGCCAGCAGAATCAGACAGTCGGCCTTGGTGGAAGCCAGCGCTTCCAGAATGCCTAAATCGGGGTGAATGGCATAATAGCCTTCCACTGAAAGTCGGGGCCCGTCGGTGGGTAGTAGGCCGCTGTTGCCCACATAATGCAGGGCCGAGGCGCAGGCCATATCATTTTGCATAGCGGCTGCCGTGATAACCGTGGTGCGCTGGGGCCGCAGCTTGTGCAGAATGTGGGGCGCCAGCGCATGAGGCGGTAGCGCAAAGGCCTCGGCATCAGCGGCAATTGCCACGTGCTGCGGAGCGGCCGGACCCGTGTAGGATTGGGGCACCAACAGCAGCGGCAGCTCCACATTGCGGAGCACATCCAGCGTGGCGGCCCCCAGATCGAAGTCGGCGCGCTCCGCATGGGGGCGACCCAGCACAAACAGCGCCGGATGGTAGCGCCGGGCCAGGTCGTTGATGACAGCGGGAAAAAGATCGGTGGCTAACTCGATGGTGGTCGGCGAATCCAGGCCGGCGGCCATTTCCTGCAGCGCCTGCTCCAGGTATACGGTGGATTGCTGATCTGCCGGGGCTTTGCTGGTTTTCCGCAGCAGACCCCGATGATTGGAGTGCAGCAGCACCAGCCGGGCCCCGAGCGGCGCGGCCAATTCGTTCGCAAACTGCACCGCCCGCCTGCTTTCAGGGAAAAAACTGGTCAGCACAATGAAGGTGATAGTCGTGCTGTCAGCGGCCGTCGGCTCGGCGGAAGTAGCAGGCTTTGGGGGAGTATCCATCATGAGAGAAGCTGTTATCCGTGGTGAAGGCTTAGCGTTGGGAAGAGTGGGCCTACAGTGCGGAGCGTGAAGGGTAAACAGGCCGCCACCAGTCATACAGTGTCGGATGTTAAGTATAAGCAAAGCTGTACACAAATGGAGAGGTAATGCCATGATCCCACTCAGGCAGTAAGGTGAGGTAAGTCATGGCAGGTTTCGGTGGTCACAGCGATGTTTACGGACCAGGCTGGCCGGCTGGTGCCGACATGCTCGTGGGGGCTTTTCTGGGGAAATTGAAGCCCCGAGCAACCGGAAAAACTCGGTTTCGCCTCTGTTATTCTTACTTCAATAGCTGCCCGCATGCTGAATCTGGCCACTGACATTCTGGGTTTTCTGTTTTGCACCGGCATCATTGTCGTAAGCGGTACGAAGCTGTCGAAATACGGCGATCAGCTTGCTATCCTAACCGGTATCAGTCGGGCGTGGCTGGGCCTGGTGCTGCTGGCATCGGTTACGTCGTTGCCGGAGCTGCTTACCAGCATCAGCGCGGTAGCCATCGTGGGCGCTCCTGACCTGGCCATGGGCAACATTCTGGGCAGCTGCGCCTTCAATATTCTGATTCTGGCCTGGGTGTATTTATTTGCCCCCCAGCGGGCGTTGCGGCTGCCGGTGAGTGCGGAACACACGCTTTCCGCCTCTCTGGGTGTGCTGATGCTGAGCGTGGTAGGAGTAGGCTTTCTTGCCCCGGAAGCCTTCGGAACCTTGGGCTGGATGGGCGGCTACAGCGTGGTGCTGGCGCTGCTGTACTTCCTGTCGATGTATAGCATTTTTCAATACGGAAACACCACCGCACCCGCATCGGAAGCAGGCCCCGCCGCATTTAAAGCCGATACTAAGCTGCAACCGGTGGTGCTTCAGCTGCTTCTGCACGCCGGACTGGTGGTGCTCAGCGCGCTGGCGCTCCCTTATTTTAGCGAGCATCTGGCCGAGGCCAGCGGTTTGGGCGAAAGCTTCTTCGGTTCATTTTTTCTGGCCATTACCACTTCCCTGCCCGAAATCGTGGTGTCGCTGGCGGCAGTGCGGCTGGGCAGCATCGATATGGCGCTGGGCAACTTATTTGGCAGCAACTTATTTAATCTATTTGTTCTGAGCCTGAGTGATATGGCCTTTCTGTCCGGCCCAATTATCGCGCACGTAAGCACCAGCCATCTGCTCACAGTGATGGGGGGTATTATCCTGACGGCTCTCAGTATTATGAGCCTGTTGCCGCACCCTGGTCAGGTTCTTCGGTTGTCACCGGGGGCCCTCAGTATAGTGCTCATCTATGGCTTGCTGACCCTGCTGCTGTATCACAATCGCTAGGGTTGGGCGGCCGGCTGCCTGCGCAATTTCTCTGCATTTTGCCCCCTATGCAGCAGCCATCCAAGTAGTTGGCCCAGTACCAGCACCAGCACAGCCGGGGCCAGAATCAGTACAAGCAGGGAGGTGCTCAGGGGCTGAATGCCCAGCAGATTGCGCAGCAGCGGCAGGAAGTAAGTCAGCAGCAGCAGACCCGTGCACAGGGCCAGGGCCAGCCACACGTAGCGGTTGCGCAACACGTCGTTGTGTCTCAAGGGCGTAGCAATACCGGCCATGTTGAACACGTGCAGCAGCTGCGCCCCGGCCAGGCCATAAAACAGAAGATTGTTGCCGACTTCTTCTGCTACCCCATAGTACTGACGGGCAATGTAATAGCTGCCCAGCAATACCACGGTCATCAGGGCCGCGTAGGCAACGGCCAGTCGCCAGTCGCCGGGGCGCATGATGGGGCCCTGCGGATCGCGCGGCGGGTGCTGCATCACTCGCGAACTACCTTTGCCCACGCCCAGCGCCAGCGCCGGGAACACGTCGGTAAGCAGGTTCAAAAACAGGATTTGCAGCGGCAGCAGCCCCAGGCCAGCCCCCAGCAAACCAGCCGCCGTCACTACCAGAATCTCGCTCAGATTGCAGGAAACCAGATACAGCACAAAGCGCCGGATGTTGGTAAAGATGATGCGACCCTGCTCCACCGCCGCCACGATGGACGCGAACGAATCATCGCGCAACACCAGGGCGGCCGCCTCACTGGCTACCTGCGTGCCCCGCAGGCCCATGGCCACCCCGATATCTGCTTTTTTAAGGGCCGGCGCGTCATTTACGCCGTCGCCGGTCATGGCTACGATGTGGCCGTGCTGCTGATATAGGCTGATCAAATCCAGCTTTTGCGCGGGGCTTACACGGGCAAATACGGCGGTGTGCGCCAGTCGGCCTCCCTCACCATCGGGGTCCGAAAACAAGCTGGGTAGCTCCGCGCCAGTGATGGCAATGGCTTCCTTGTCGGTAGTCAGGCCCACCTGATGGGCAACGGTGAGGGCAGTAGCTGGGTGGTCGCCGGTTACCATAATCACCCGGATACCAGCTTGTTGGCAGGAAGCCAGCGCCGGAATTACTTCGGGTCGGGGCGGATCCAGAAAAGCAACTATCCCCAGCCACACCAGCTCATTGGTCCAGTCGGATTGGTGCTCATCGGGCAACAGCCGGTAAGCGAAGCCCAGCGTCCGCAGCCCGCTTCGGGCCAGCTCTTCGGCGTGGAGCAGGTATTGAGCCCGCTGTTCCGCGCTAAGAGGCTGAGGGCCGCTGGGGGGCATTTCCAGATAGGTGCAGCTGCGCAATACTTCTTCGGCAGCCCCTTTTACGGCCACCCACACCTGCCCATCAGGGTGCTCATGCACCGTGGCCATCAGGCGGGTATCGGAGTTGAAGGGCTGCTCCGCCAGGCGGTTGGCGGTGGCGTGCGCGCCGGGTACATCGAAGCGGCTGGTATGGGCAAAGGTCAGCAGGGCTACTTCCAGCGGGTCGCCCAGGGCGGTATCCGGATCGGTGTGCGAGTAAGTGGCATTATTGCAAAGCGCAGCCACACGCAGCAGCTTCTGAAAGGTGTCGCTGCTGAGCAGTGCCGGTTCAATTTCGGCGGCGTCGGGCTTCACTTCCACGCGGCCCTCGGGAAGCCAGATGGTGTGCACGGCCATCTGATTCTGGGTGAGCGTGCCCGTTTTGTCCGTGAAGATGACGTCGGTGCCGCCGAGCGTTTCCACGGCCGCTAACCGCTTTACCAGCACTTTGCGCTCGGCCAGACGCAGCATGCCATAGGCCAGCGCCAGCGTAGCCACAATGGACATGCCCTCCGGAATAGCTGCCACGGCCAGCACAATAGCCGTTTTGAACAGCACATAAACCGATTTTCCTTCCAGCAGCCCCCCACTACAAACAGCGTAGCCAGCCCGAAAGTGATAAAAACCAACTGCCGCGCCAGCTTATTCAGCTTGGCTTCCAGCGGCGTAGCGGTGTGCTTGGCCTCCTGCACCAGCTGGGCGATGGTGCCCAGCTGCGTTTTGCCCCCCACACCGGTTACAAAGGCCCGGCCCGTGCCATTGACTACGGCCGTGCCCTTAAATAAGTGGTTGGTCTGCTCGGCGAGGTGCGCCGCCGGGTCGGTAGGTTCCAACTGCTTGCTGACCGGCATCGATTCGCCAGTGAGGGCCGACTCGTTGACTTGCAACTGCTGGGCGTCGAAAAGCTGGGCGTCGGCGGCTACTACCTCGCCGGCTTCCACCAGCAGCACATCGCCCATCGTAATATCATCAGCCGGAATGGCGCGCACCTGCCCATCGCGCAGCACCCGGGCGCTGGTTGCGCCCATGCGGCGCAGGGCTATCATAGACGCCTGCGCATTCCACTCCAGCCAGAAGCCAATCAGGGCGTTAATGAGAATAACGGCCAGGATGGCGTAACCTTCGGCAAAGTCCTGAAACGCAAAGGAAAAGACAGCCGCGCCACCCAAAACGGCCACAATCATGCTCTTGAACTGGCGCAGCAATACCCGCGCCCAGCTTTCCTGTACGGCCGTTTCTACGGTGTTGGGGCCATAAATACTCAACCGCCGCTGGGCTTCCGCCTCAGTGAGGCCAGTAGTCGGCGACGTGGCTGAGTCAGTAAGGGGTGGTACGCTGTTGATGGTGGCTTGCTGCATAGAGTAAGGAGTAAGCAACGAGCACAGTGGAACCCCTGGTCCGAAGCGTACTCCAATCTAGCTAAAAAGCAGCTTTTGAGAACTGTGGTTCGCGCTTTAACGAGTAGAGGGGGACTCTTAAATCGCCCTGTCAAGCACACCGTTATAATAGTAATTAGCGCGAAGCCACCGACTAGTTTACGGGCAACACCAGCACTGGCACCGGACTGCGGGCAATGATGTGGGCCGTGACGCTGTGGTGAAAAAGCCCCCCAAGGTAGTTGCGCGACCGCGACAGCACCACCACTAAGTCGGGGCTGACCTGGGTAATGGCTTCGAGCACGCCCACCGCCGGATCGGAGTGGAGAAAGCCGCGTAAGTCCACCGACCGGACGCCCTTGGTTAGGCCGCTTGCCTGCACGTGCATCAGCGCGCGGGCGCAGCCGGCATCGTCTTCCAGAGCAGTTACGTGCACGACCGTTACCTCCGCTTTTATGTTTTGGAGCAGCTCAATGACGGCGCCGGCGTTGGCGAGCACAAAGTTCTCCTGATCCACGGCTATCATCACGCGGCGCGGCTGGACCGCGGCCGGGGTAGCGTCGGGCACGACCAGCACCGGAAACTGCGCTGCCCGCAGCAGATCGAGGGTGGTGGCACTCAACTGCTCGGGCGATGCGTGATTGGCCGCCGGCAATCCTACCACGAACAGGCCTGACGGATAGCGGGTCACCAGATCGTGCGCCACTTCCGGCAGCAGATCGGTGGCCAGCTCCACGGTAGCCGGGGTGTGCAGCTGTGTGGCCAGTCGCTCCAGCAAAGTCGCCGTGTCGGCATCCCGGTCAAGCTCCTGGCGCCGCCAGCCTTCCCCGGCAAACATATAGAGGTCGTAGAGGGAAGAGCGGTTTACGTGCAGCAGCACCAGTCGGCCGCCCTGGGCGCAAGCCAATGCATCGGCATAGTGCAGGGCCCGCAGGGCAGCCGGGTAAAAGTTGGTGAGCACAATCAGGGAAATGCCCATGGCAGTACCGGTTGTTAGGCGACGTGGGTGCGGCGTGAACTAATCCATAGCCGGAATCAGCAGAACCGGAATAGGGCTTTCGCCGATAATCTGGGCCGTAACGCTGCGATGAAACAGGCCGCCGAGCAGACTATGGCGCCGCGCAATCACGACCAGCAGATCGGCCTCCAGCTCGGCCGCGCCCTGCAAAATTCCCTCCGCCACGCTGGTGTGGTACACGATGCGAACCGGGTCAGTTTCTTTCACCGATAGCAGACCGCTTTTCCGCACACTGTGCAAGGCATCCTGGCCGGCGGCCGCGCCGGGGTCTTTTTGGTCCGTTACGTGGATAATGGTGAGCGTGGCCTGCAACGAGAGCAAGAGGTGCTGGAGGATATCCTGGTTTTCATACAGCATAAAATCCTCGCCATCAACGGCTAACAGTAAGCGGCGCGGTGGAAAAGTGTCCCAGCCCACGGTGGGCACCGTGAGCAGCGGGTGGGGCACATGGCGCAGCAGATCCATGGCCGCATTAACGATGCCTTCGGCCGGCATAACCGCTGTGCCCGGCCGCCCCAGCACCAGCAGCTGCGGATGATGCTGGCGCACGGCCTCCGTCACGGCATCGGGCAGGTAGCCTTCCGAAATTTCCACCTGAGTAGGCACGGGTTGGCTGCTGGCCAGCTTCGTCAGCGCTTCGAGGGTTTCGCGCTCATTGTGGTGGGCTCCGCGGTTGGTGTACTCTTCGGGCGAAAGCAGCCCGTCGTGGCGCACGTGCAGCAGCACCAGCTGCGACTGCAAGGGCAACGCCAAGCCAGCGGCGTAGGAAAGAGCGCGGTTGGAAACGGCGAAGAAATCGGTCAGAACAACGATAGGAGATGTCATGGTGGCGAGCTGATAGACGTGACAGACAGGTTTAAAACTGGCTTAAAATAACGCTGGGGGGCTTTTGTGGGGAACAAATACGCGACGTACGCAGGCGCTAAGCGGCCGCCAGCGCCTTGGTCGTGGTGTTGTCATGCGTGATATAGCCATCCCGATAGCTATGCTGTTGAGCCAGCTGCCAGTGCGCGAGCATGGTGGCCAGATTGAGCACGTGGCCCTGAGCGGCGGTGGCTTCGGGCCCCTCAAAATTGTGGTCAAAGGTGTATTTCAGCAGCCGGCACCAACGCTCATACAGCGGGCCGATGTAGGGATGCACATGGGTGGCCCGCAACGGCCGGCCCTGATAGCATTCACCCGCCAGCGCAGCTTCCCACCACGCCAGATGCTCCTGCTGGGCCGCGCTGCGGCTGTAGGCGTTCATGGGGTTGCCAAAAACCGAGCTCAGCACTTCATCATTAGCCAGCCGATCCATAAACTGGCTGACAAGCTGCTGGCGCCGGGCTGGCGTATCCAGATCAGGGAGGGAATGCATATTCATGGGGAAAGTGATGAAATGCAAGCTGTTAGCTCGCCGTGGAAGAATCGTGCGAAGCCTGACGCTGGTGCCAGACGATGCCGGTCAGCGTGAGGAAGAGGAGCCAGAACCAAAAAGCGGGTGTGATCATAGCGCAGAAATGAGGCAGTGAATACTTCGCTGTTAAGGGCGATTACAGGGTAAAATTCGGGATTGGAGGCCCACTAAAGAATGGCCTTCGTCACCGTAAGTCTTGATTTTAATCATCCTAAATTTTATTGCATAAATCATATTTTGCCAGAGGTTAGACCAGCATACTGCGCCTAGATTCCTGTGAACAGCTTGGCCGATTCCCGGTATTCGGGCACGATTACCGAAGACCATTTTAAGTCGTGACGCATACTCTCCGCCAGGGAGTTAGCTGCTGCGGGCTCGCCATGTACCACGAAAGTGCGCTTGGGGGCTTTTTGAAATTGCGCAGCCAGCGCAGCAGCTCCGAGCGGTCGGCGTGGGCCGAGAAGCCGTCGAGCTCGGCCACGTGGCAGTGCACGGGCACCCATTGCCCAAACATCTTGATCTGCGGAGCGCCGTCTTGCAGGTCGCGGCCCCGGGTGCCTTCGGCCTGGTAGCCCACCAGCAAAAGCGTGTCCTGGGCCGGGGCAGCCGATGATACAGGTGATGGATAATGCGCCCGCCCGTAAGCATACCGCTCGACGAGATGATGATAGCCGAACCCATCAGCTGATTCAGAGCTTTCGACTGCTGCTGCTCGCTCACAAACGTCAGGTTCTCAAAATAAAACGGGTTGTTCTCGCCCAGCCGGTGTGCCCCGGCATGGTGCTGAAAAAGAGACGTGACGCGGATGCCCATGGGGCTGTCGACGTAGATGGGCACCGTGGGCACGCGGCCTTCCTGCCGGAGTTTTTTGAGGTAGTAAAGCAGGGTTTGGGTGCGGCCCACGGCAAAAGCCGCAATGAGCAGTACGCCCCCGCGCCCCAGCGCCTCATTTACCAGCCGGGCCAGCTCCTGCTCGGGGTCCTGAATGCGGGTGTCCCGGTCGCCGTACGTAGACTCTACCAGCAGCACATCGGCCGTTTCAATGGGCGTCGGGTCGAATAATACGGGATTGTCGTAGCGGCCCAGGTCGCCGGAAAAAACCAGCTTTTTCGATTGCTGAAGCCCTTTTACGGTCATCTCGGCAATGGCGGAGCCCAGAATATGGCCCGCGTCGCGGAACACCACCTGCACCTGATCGGTGACCTCCACGGGCAGATCGTAGGGCACTGAGCGCAGGAGCGTAAGCACTTGCCGCGCGTCGGCGGTGGTATACAGCGGCTCGGCGGGGTGGTGCTTGGAGTAGCCTTTGGCGTTGGCGTATACGGCCTCTTCTTCCTGTAGCTTGGCCGAGTCGAGCAGCATTATCTCGAGCAGATCGGCGGTGGCATCGGTGCAGAAAATTGCCCCCCGGAACCCCTCACGCACCAGTCGGGGCAGGTAGCCGCTATGATCGATGTGGGCGTGGGTAAGCACCACGGCCTCCAGATCGGGAACGGGCAGCGGCAGCGGCTCCCAGTTGCGCAGGCGCAGCTCTTTCAGGCCCTGAAACAGCCCGCAATCTATCATCAGCTGCCGCCGCTTGGGGCCTTTGTCCAGGGTCAGCAGGTACTTGGAGCCCGTAACGCAATGCGCGGCGCCCAGAAAAGTCAGGCTTACATCGAGCAGCGACTCCTCAAAGGGAATCCAGGGCTCCACTATCGACTCAGCCGAGTGCGTGGCCGGGCGGGCTACCTGCGCCTTTTCACTCGAAGCAGACGGCATCAACCAGGGTTTAAAAGGGGAAAGCGGACGAATGGGACGTACCTGGCGCATGGCATCTGGGATAAGGGTGGCAGCGAATTGGAGAGCAGAAGAGATATGGTGTTCCGGACAACATCACATTTACAATATATTGAAGCCTGAACCCAGAGTCTATGATCTAAATCATCTCCTTGGGTAATCATTCTCACATAGTGCCCGCCATTGAAGAGGTAGCGTTTTGCAGGCCAGACTACCCAAAAAAAGCCCCCAGCCTTATGGCTGGGGGGCTTTTTTTGCTTGTTGCGAGCCGTGATGAGAAAGCCAGATAAGCGACCAGCAAGCCCAGCCGGACGCAAGGTTCGCGGGCCAGCGCTTTCAGGTGAGGCGCCCCAGCCAGCTCGGCGTACTGGGGCCTTGCGCGGGGAGCAGTAGCACCGGTATCGGGCTTTGGCGCAGCACTTGGGCCGTGACGCTAAAGTGGAACAGCTGCCCCAGAAAACTATGCGGCCGGACGATGAGCACCAGCAAATCGGCCTGAACATCTGACACGGCCTGCATAATGCCTTCGGCGGGCGGCAGACTTTTTTCCTCGTACAGCTCCAGGGCCGTGGCGGGCGGAAGCAGCTGGCTCAGGCGCACATTTGCTAGGGCCCGCTGGCCCGGAAATGCCTGCCGCTCATTCGGCGCTTCGGCGTGCAACACGGTATACGCAGCTTGCCAGGACGCCAGCAAGGGCGCCATGGCCCGGCTGGCGGGGTTCAGCACAAAAGGATCGGCATCGACTGCCAGCGCGATGCGGCGCGGAACCTGCGTGGTGGTGGCCGCTTCCGGCACTATCAGCAAGGGCCAGTGCGTGTCGCGCAGTACTTGGTTTTGCCACAGCAGGTCCAGCAGGCTGGTGTCGGTGTGCGTGCCCATCACCAGCAGGAGCGGGTGGTAGCGTTCCACGGCCTCCGCCACCATCTCTACTTCCGCGTGGGTGGACGTCACAATTTGGGTGGTCGCGGGCAACTGCCGGGTCAGGCGCTGCAAGGCGGCGTCCATGTCTGCCTGACTGCGGTAAGTATCGGTTGCGGTCATGGTCACCAGTTCGGGGTCGGGAGTTGCCTCGCGGTACTGATGCAGCAGGATGAGGCGCGCCTGAAGCGGCTCACTCAGCACGGCGGCATACCGGGCGGCATGTTCCGAGGCCGCCGACAGATTAGCTAGCACAACGATAGACGGGCTCATATCAGGCATATACAAGTACAATAAGTGGCAAGAAACCGAAAACAGCCGCGGCTGGGGGCTTTAGTCCTGGGCGGGCAAAATCAGCAGTGGAATCGGGCTTTCCTCAATAAGCTGAGCCGTGATGCTCTGGTGAAACAAGCCGCCCAGCAGACTGTGGCGGCGGGCTACTACTACCAGCAGGTCGGTTTTTTGGCGGGCGGCTTCCTGCAAAATGCCCCCCACCAGGGAAGGCTGATATACCTCATGCACCTTGGTTTCCGGCAAGGCCGGCAGCAGGTTGGTATCCTGAATGGTGCGCTGGATAGTGGCGGTATCCGGCCTCATGTGCTCGTCGTCGGTTACGTGCACCACATCCAGCGTGCCTTGGGTTGCGTGCAGCAGCCGGCGCATCACATCCTGATGCTCCACCAGGTGAAACGGCTCCCCGTCGACGGCCAGGAGCATGCGGCGCGGCGGGAGCGTATCGGCCCCATTCGCCGGCACAATCAGCAGGGGATGAGGCTCGTGGCGCAGCAAGTCCATGGCGGTGCTGGTCACAATTTCCGGCGGCAGGGTGGCCGGCGTCGGCCGGCCCAGCACCAGCAGAAGCGGATGATGACGCTGCACCATTTCCTGCACTGCATCAGGCAGAAATTCATCGGAGATGGCTACTTCAGCAGGCACTGGCTGGGTGGCGGCCAGCTGCTCAAGCTGGTGGGTGGTTTGGCGCTCCGCCCTCCGGGACCGACGGCTGCGGAACTCCTCCGGCGAGAGCGGCCCATCCTGGCGCAGGTGCAGGAGCACCAAATGTGCCTCCAGGGGCACTGCCAGGCCCGCCGCATACGTGAGAGCCCGGTTTGTGAGGTCAAAGAAATCGGTCAGGACAACAAGTGAAGGATTCATGGCCGGCAGATATTAGGAAAGAATAAGACAGCGTATCCGGGGTCTGGGGGCATTTCGTCGGGGCTACGTAGCGCCGGCGGTTAGGCCGAAGCTTTATGACTGCCGCGCAGGTAGGAGCTCATCAGGGCCAGGGCCGTCAGGAGAAAAATGGGCAGGATGAGAAGGAAAGAGTTCATGAGGGTAGCGAAAGTGGGGCACAGCGCGCTGGCCCCGGGTGGAAAAAATGATACTATAAACATCCACTTTTCGAAAGCATAAAGCCATGATGTAAATTAGCTTAGTATCTGATTTATATCATGTTTGCCTTTCCCCGGTGCGCCTACCCAACAAGGCGGGCGGACAAGGCGCAGGGTCCTGGTGGGTATCCTCAACATTAACTTCTTGTCTATGCCATCCGACACCACTTCTGCCAGGTCTGCTGTGCGGGCCGAACGACGGTTTTTGGCGGGCCCGCGGAGCCGCCGCAGCGAGCTGCGCTTTATGTGGACGGTGGTGCGGGAGTTTTTGCGCGGCTTTCGGGTGCTGCACTTCGTGGGGCCGTGCGTATCCGTGTTTGGCTCCGCCAGAGTAACCGCAGGCTCGCCGTTTTATGAGCTGGCCCGGGAGTTGGGCGCGGGCCTTAGCCAGCAAGGATTTACGGTGCTTACGGGTGGTGGGCCGGGCATTATGGAGGCCGCCAACCGGGGCGCCCGCGATATGGGCGGCCCCTCCGTGGGGTGCAATATTGAGCTGCCCGAGGAGCAGCATCACAACCCCTACCTGGATACGTGGCTGAGCTGCCGCTACTTTTTTGTGCGCAAAGTGCTGCTGGTCAAGTATTCCTACGCCTTTGTAATCATGCCCGGCGGCCTCGGCACCCTCGATGAGCTGTTTGAAGCCCTGACGCTTATCCAAAACAAGAAGATTCTTGATTTTCCGGTGGTAGTGGTGGGCCGCGACTACTGGCAGCCCCTGCTGGAGCTGCTTACCCAAATGGAGGAGCACGGCATGATAGCGCCCGCCGATGTGCGGCTGCTCACCTTCACCGACTCGGTGGAGGAAGCCTTGGCCCACATTGAGCATCACGCCGTCGTGAAATTCAAGCTGTTACCCGGCCGCGAGCCCCGGCGCTGGTGGTGGTTTGGCGAGTAGCTAGTAGGCGTCCGTTTGGTTATACTCCAGCTCCAGGAGCTGAAATCTGGCGTAGGGCCGGGGCTGGCCATCTACTATCCAGCTCGCCTCTGCCTGCGTAGGCACCCGCACACCGCGTATGGTTTGATACTCGGCGAAACGCCCCACCCAGGGCAGGGCGGCGGTGTCGCTCTGGTAGCGTTCGGCTTCGCATTGCACTAGCTCATTGCGCTCATTAAAGCGCACCAGGTACGAAATTGCCTGCCCCTGATACGTGAAGGTGAGCGTAGCGGAGTGCTCGTCCTGAGCCATCCAGCTAACCCGCTCGCTGGGCAGCAGGGCAGTAGGGAGCCAGGCAAGCTCACCCAGCCAGCGCATCAGCTCTGCCCGGTCGTAGCGCGGGCCGCGACCGCACATGACCGGTGCCAACCCAAACAGGCGCACGAGCAGCTGGCCGCGCCCGGCTACATATTCATCCCGGGCAGCAAAGAGGGTGGTGGTGCCCTGCCAGATGAAGCCCGGCGGATCGGCAGTGAGGTATTCTTGCCCCGAAATTGCCCCCCAGTCGCCATCCAGTGAGGTTTTAAACTGGCCCGTATGCCGCAGCCGTACGGAGCGCAGGTAGGGCTGGCCGTTGGGCAGCACGTGGCGGAAGTAGCGCTGCACCGGCGCCGGCAAATCAGCCAGCTGCGTTTCGTGGTAGATGCTGGTGGTTACGTCGGTGGAATTGCGCAGGAGGCGCCGCGCATCCTGGCGTAATTGGCGCCCTACCAGGGCACGGCCAACGCCAAACCCAGCGGCAGCGGCCGCCAGCACCCCCGATACCAGCAGCCACGGCTTGTTTTCATTTATAGCCATAATCAATTTGGGTTTGTAGGAATGCCCTTTTTTAGAAGTAGGTGCTGATAATTAGCCAAGAATATGTTCGTAAAATTATATATATTACTCTCTCAGGTACATGACGACCATGGTAGTCATCGCATGATAAAAATCAAGCGCACAGGCGGATGCGGCGCATAGCGATGCTGCCGGCCTGATGGTTTCTTGCCAGTAGCTTTACTTTCTAGCCGCTCCTGCTCATGGTTCCTTCCCTGCTCATTCTGACCGATTTCTTTCAGGCGGCCAACCGGGCGCTCGACTACGCCACCAATCTGGCCGATCCGCTTGGGGCCCGGCTGGTGCTGCTGCACGTGCGCCGCAACTCCGTGCTGGACCCTGAAATGATGAGGGGAGAGTTGTCCAACCTTAGTAGGGAAGCTATTTCGCTGGCTATGAGCAGTGTAGCGCGCCAGCTGGCCGTGCCGGTAGTGGCTGAGGTAGGCTACGGGCGGGTGGCTGCCGCCGTGGCCGATGCCGTCAGTCGGCACCATCCCGAACTAATCGTGCTGGGCCGGCCCGATTATTCTACCACCCCCGCCGAAATGGTGGAAACTACGTCCCTGGATATTCTGCGGGCCGCCCCTTACCCCATGCTGCTGGTGCCCCACACGGTAGTGAGCAGCGCGCCGCCCTCGCGCCTGCTGTTAGCGGTTGATGGTCAGGCTTTTGATTTGGGTGAACACGCCGGCGTTGTCCACCGGCTGCTGGCCGAGCTCATGGCTTCGCTCACGGTGCTGTACGTAGCCGCCCACTCCGACTACGACAAAAAGCCCCCACGACCCTGGAAACGGTAGTGCGCACCGGTCTGAAGCTGGAAGCGACGCCGATCGAAATTCGCACCATCAGTAGCCGCAACCCTGCACAGGGCATTTTGGAGGAAGCCAATGCGAAGGAGTTTGACATGATCGTAGTCATCTCTCGGCGCCGCAACTTTCTGGGGCAGCTGTTTCACCGCAGCGTCACGGCCCAGGTGCTGATGCACAGCGAGTTGCCCGTGCTGGTGCTGCCTGCTCTCTGATAAAGTGCTCCCTGCCCGCAACCCGAAAGCCTGGGCCGGGCAAGGAGTGATGAAGATCATGAATGGCTATGTTATTTCTCATTTTTATCGAGTGCCGGATCAAGCATTTTTGAGCTGAAAGCACCGCATCAAAGCGCCCGATCGGTCAGCCAAAAAGCCCCCCAGACGCGCTGCCTGCTTTCCGGATAATTGTCTGACTCAGAAAACGATGAACGATTAACTCGGGGAGAAGCCAGCTTTGCCTGCATGAAGCTTGACGCCCTTTTACCCATCCAGCACTCTATCACTATGGCACAGGAAACATACACGCGGTTTTTTCGGGAGCTCACCAATCAAAACGTGGCGCTGGTAGGAGGGAAGAACGCCTCCCTGGGCGAGCTTTTCAACCAGCTTACCCCGAAAGGAATAAATGTGCCCAATGGGTTTGCCACCACGGCCGCCGCCTATTGGCTGTTTCTGGATGAAAATCAGCTGCGGCAGCCCCTTACCGCGCTGCTGGCTAGCCTCGACGAGAAGGAGTTGACCAACCTGCCGGCCGTGGGCACCCAGGCGCGGGCCTTGATAACGCAGGCCAAAATGCCCCCCAGCGTGGCGGAGGCCATCGGGCAGGCGTACCGGGAGCTTTCGGCGGGCCACGCCGGCGGCCTGGCGGTGGCCGTGCGCAGTAGTGCCACGGCCGAAGATCTGCCCACGGCCAGCTTTGCCGGGCAGCACGACTCGTTCCTGAATGTGCAGGGCGAGGAGGCTGTGTTGCAGGCTTGTCAGAAGTGCTTTGTGTCGCTGTTCAACGACCGGGCTATCAAGTACCGGCTCCAGAATGGCTTTGATCATCTGCGCGTTGCCTTGTCGGTGGGCGTGCAGATGATGGTGCGCTCTGATGTGGGCTCGGCGGGCGTGGCGTTTACTATCGAGCCCGAAACCGGCCACGCCAACCTTATCTACCTCACCGGCAGCTGGGGCCTGGGCGAAAATGTAGTGCAGGGAGCTGTGAATCCCGACGAGTTTTACCTGTTCAAACCCTCTTTGCGGAGCGGTCATCGGGCCCTGGTAACCCGCAAGCTGGGCGACAAAGCCAAGACTATGCGCTACGCCCAAACCGGCATTGAAAACTCCGACACCCCACCCGAGAAGCGCGCGGCTTTCGTGCTCTCTGATGCGGAGGCGGAAGAACTGGGGCGCTGGTGTCTGCTCATTGAAGATCACTACGGCATGCCCATGGATATTGAGTGGGCCAAAGATGGCCTCACCAATACGCTCTACATCGTGCAGGCCCGGCCCGAAACCATTCATCATGGCAGCCAGGCGCTGCGCCTGCACGAGTACCACCTGACCCAGAAAGGCCCGGTGCTGGCTACGGGCAAGGCAGTCGGCAATCAGATTGCCACGGGCGTGGCGCGCATTATCGCCTCGCCCGCCGACGGGCACCGATTGCAGCCGGGCGAAATCCTGATTACCGACATTACCAGCCCCGACTGGAACGCGGTGCTGCGTAAGGCGGCCGTCATTGTGACGAACAAAGGCGGGCGCACCAGCCACGCGGCCATTGTGGCGCGGGAACTGGGCCTCTCGGCCGTGGTGGGCACGCTCAATGCCACCGAAAAAGTGCAGGATGGGCAGCTCATCACGGTTTCCTGCGCCGAGGGCGACGAAGGTCAGGTGTTTGCGGGCAAGCTGGCCTGGCAGGAAACCGACATCGACCTGGAGCGCGTGGAAATGCCCCACACTAAGCCCCTGCTCATTCTGGCCGACCCCGACCGCGCCCTGCAACTCGCCCGTTACCCCAGCCAGGGCGTGGGGCTGATGCGGATGGAGTTCGTAATTAATAGCGCCATCCGCATTCACCCCATGGCCCTGGTCGATTTTGATAAGCTGCAGGATGCGCCGGCCCGTCAGGAAATTGAGCAGCTTACCACCCACTATTCCAGCAAGCCGGAGTACTTCGTGGATAAGCTGGCACAGGCCATCGGGTTTGTAGCGGCCGCATTTTACCCGCGCCAAGTGATTGTACGCCTCAGCGACTTCAAAACCAACGAGTACGCTAACCTGGTTGGCGGTCGGCAGTTTGAGCCAGAAGAAGAAAACCCCATGCTTGGCTTCCGGGGCGCCTCACGCTACTACAGTCCGCAGTACCGCGAAGGGTTCCGGCTGGAGTGCGAAGCGCTGCGGCGGGTGCGCCTCGATTGGGGCCTGACCAACGTGAAAGTGATGGTGCCTTTCTGCCGCACCGTGGCTGAGGGCAAGCAGGTGGTGGCCCTCATGGAGGAGTTCGGGCTAAAGCGGGGCGAGCAGGGGCTGGAGGTGTACGTAATGGCTGAAATTCCCAGCAATGTTATTCTGGCTGAAGATTTTGCCGCTGTCTTCAATGGGTTCTCCATCGGCTCCAACGACCTCACCCAGCTTACCCTGGGCATCGACCGCGACTCAGCTATTGTGAGCCATCTGTTCGACGAAAACAACGAGGCCGTAACTCGCATGCTCGCCCAGGTTATTCGGACGGCCAAAGCCTGCGGCCGACCCATCGGGCTGTGCGGCCAAGCTCCCAGCGACTACCCCGCGTTTGCTCAGTTCCTGGTGGAGCAAGGCATTGACAGCATCTCGTTTACCCCCGATGCCCTGCTGAAGGGAATGACCAATATGGTGCAGGCCGAGCATGCTCTGAGCCCCCGCCAAGCCGCCCCGGAAGTAGGAGCGTAGGTATCGGGTTAAGCTGGCCTAGGGGGCTTTTTCAGCGCCGAAAGCAAAGAAGGGAGTCGAAGGTTCCGGCGCTAGTGCCGGAACCTTCGACTCCCTTCTTTGCTCTGAATATTGCCTTAAGCCGTGGTGGGCAGCACCAGCACGGGCACCGGGCTGCGGCGCAGGATATCGGCCGTGACGCTATGGTGAAAAAGCCCCCAAGAAACGTATGCGGCCGCGCCAGCATTACGATAAGCTGGGCCTTCAGCTCCGATGCAGCGTGCAGAATGCCGTCGGCCGGCGCTTCTTCGCATACCTCGTACAGGCTGTTATCGGTCAGATGGCCAAACAGCCCCGTGCGCATTGCGGAGGCCAGGCCCACATCGGCACGCGAAGGGCCGGCTGCCTCGGCCACATGAACGACGGTAGTAGTAGGTTTCAGACTGGCCATAAGCTCGGTGAGGGCTAGCGAAGGCGCACTCAGCCAAAACGCTTTATCATCGGTGGCCACCACCACGCGCTGGGGCAGGGAGGTATCCTTCCACACTTCGGGCACCACCAGCAGCGGATGCTGGGCCTGCTGCAAAAAGGGCAGCGCCCAATTGCCCATCAGCCTGTCCAGCAGATTGAAGGGCTCCTCCCGCCCAAACGCCAGCAGCACGGGCTTGTGGCGTTTTACCACGTCAGCCAAGGCCGGGCTTAGCATATCCAACACTATTTCGGCCTCAGCCGGAACAGGCAGCTCCTCTGCTCGCTGTACCATGTACGCCATCGTCTCCTTGCGGCTGGTTACCGTAATGGGCGAGGCCATGGCGGCAGCCTCCGGCGCGAGCATCGGGTCGAGGTATACGTGGAGCAGCACCATCCGTCCATGCAGGAGTTGGGCCAGGCGGGTGGTATACGTCAGGGCTACCTCGGCGGAAGCTGACATATCCGTTAAGACAACGAAGGTAGGCTGCATATACAATAGAGTAATAGGTAGGGAAATGGAAGTCGGTGAGTGCCCTGTTTGCCGCTACGGCCATTACAGGGTAGCCACGGAAGCCACAGCGCAAGGTCGGCAAAGGCAGGCTTTATCAGCGAATGAAGTCAGCTCCGCGATTGGTGATGCGTGGCAATGCCCAGCAGGGAATAAAAGGGGCAATAGCCGGCAATGCCCGTCAGCAACAGCGTGAGCGGAACAAGCAGCCAGGCCAGTAGAACGGGAGTGCTGAAGCCTTGCCGTACCAGAAAGCCGGTAAGAAAGGTTGCCAGGAGAATGCGAATCACCCGGTCGTAGGAACTTAAATTCTGACGCATGATTGATAAGCAGTTAAGTGAAAATGAGAAGTGACAGCGGGGGCTGGCCTCCAGACCAGAGTGGTCTTGACAGCAGCCGGAAAAGCTTGCGTAAAAACAAGCAAGCGGGCGGCCAGCTACTCCCGGCTTGCTTCTCCAACTGGCCTGAGAGAAGCAGTTGAGCCGGCCATCCACTGATCAGAAGATTTTCTGAAAAACCGTGGGCGCGGGCCTCATCTGGTGGCGGCCTGCATCAACTGCGCCGCATGATTGTGTACATAGTAGGTGCTGGATTTTACTTCGAATATCCTTATTAATTAAGGATGGTAATATGATGGGTGTCAAGCAGCTGGATGATTTATGTTATGCGCTTTTCCGCCGCGCAGACCCGGTCGCCGATGCACATTTCCAGTTACACGGCAGTCGAGGCTATTGGGGGGTAATTCAGCCTGATTTGCGCTTTATCAGCCGGCGAAAAGAACACTATGGGTGAGGTAGGTAGCTGTTTCACCCCAAACACCCGTAGAGCTTGTCTATACTTCATTTCACGCACTATTCTACCAGCTCATTTACACAACCAGTGTGCTATGTCACTTACTAACAGTCTACTAAACACAGTCCTGCGTCAGGCCGGCCAGGAAGTATCGCGTAAAGAATTCTTGACCATGGCCGGGCGGGGCCTGGCCGTAGGAGTCGCCGCCAGCACGTTTGCCAGCTGCCAGGATAAGGCGGGTGGGGAGGCGGCCAAAGCCACTACCCCGACCACCGGCACCCCAGCCTCGGAGGCAACTGCCGCCACCGTCTATACGGGCCCCGGTGGCCAGCAAGTGCCCTCATCGGAAGCCGTGTCGCCACCAGCGAAAGTGCCGGCGGGGGTAGAGAAGCCCATTGAGCTGGAAGCCTGGAAGTCGGATGTAGACCCCCAATCGGGCCCCACGCCCACGCCTTTGCCCCCCGATCAGCGGGTGGGCTACGCGCTGGTCGGGTTGGGCCACCTCACGCTGGAAGAGCTGCTGCCGGCTTTCGGCGAGTGCAAAAAATCCAGGCCAATAGCCTTAGTCAGCGGCTCGCCGGAGAAGCTGCAAAAGGTGGCGAAGCAATACGGCATCAAGCCCGAAAGCTGCTACAGCTACGCGGATTATGACAAGCTCAAGGACAATGCGGAGGTGCAAGTGATTTATATCGTGCTGCCCAACTCCATGCACGCCGAGTACACCATTCGGGGGCGCAGGCGGGCAAGCACATTCTCTGCGAAAAGCCCATGGCCAACTCCGCAGCCGAGTGCGAGGCCATGATTGCGGCCTGCAAAAAAGCCAACCGCAAGCTCATGATTGCCTACCGCATTCAGTATGAGCCCTACAACCGCTTGGTGCGCAGCATGGTGCGGGAAAACAAGTGGGGCAAAACCAAGTACATTCAGGCTCAGAACAGCCAAAGCTCCGCCAACCCCGACCATTGGCGCCATAAAAAAGCTCTGGCTGGCGGCGGCGCCCTGCCGGATATAGGCCTGTACTGCCTGAACACCTCGCGCTTCCTGCTGGGCACTGAGCCGACGGAAGTATTTGGCTACTCCTACAGCACGCCCGGCAACCCGCTGTTTAAGGAAGTAGAGGAAGTAATGTCGTGGCAGATGCGCTTTCCGGGGGGCATTTTGGTCGACTGCATCACGCACTACAACACCCACGACTCGCGCTTCTACCGCGTCAACGGGGAGAAAGGCTGGATGCACCTGAACAATGCCTACGCCTACCAGGGCCAGCAGCTGCAAACCTCCCACGCCGAGGGCCCCGCCAAGATGCAGAACCAGATTACCATCAGCCCGGTAAATCAGTTTGCGGCCGAAATGGACCACTTTTCCGCCTGCGTGCTGGAAGACAAGCAGCCCCATACGCCCGGCGAGGAAGGCTTACAGGACCAGCGCATTATGGAAGCCATCTACCAGTCGGCCCGCGAAGGCCGGCCGGTAAAATTGCCCCCCGTAGACGGTACGGACGTGTTTCGCGGGCCGGAGCCGAAGGATAACGCGTAGGCTTGCTTGTGAGTAGCTCACAAAAGTTTTCAGTGTAAGAAATATAAAAAGCCCCCGCTCAGGAGCGGGGGCTTTTTACTGAACTAGATAAAGCGAAATAGTAAACCTTAGAAGCCCAAGCCTAATGCGAAGCCACTAGGTATCCAATTCGATCCATCGATTCCAGGAATATTAATCGACCGAGCGAACGTACGCGCCCCTGTAGACAGGTTGAGCGTATTAATCTGGTACATATTGGGGCCGTTGACAGTGTTAACAAACATATAGGCGGTGTTGCTGGTGCCCCCAATATCCAGGTCGCGTACGTCGGCGGTTACATCACCTATTTGTCTCAGATTATCAGGCCCAGTTACGAGGGGAATAATTTGGTAGAGCTTACTGATGAGATTAACGGAGTATTCAATACCATAAAGGTTGCTTGCCGTGGCACCCACAAAATTATTATCGTGGGCAATTGTTCGAGGATTAACGGGTAGATTACTACCTACAGGAATACCGAAAGAAGGATCAGCAGTAGTGAAGCCGGTAGTTGGATTTACGCGGAAATTCTGGCCGTATGAACTCGCCAGGCGAATCATGTCTGTAACAGGATCAAAGTCAAAATTACCCGCACTTACTACTGTCACATTAGCGTTTAAATCAGCCACGCGGGTAGCTGCGCCAGTGGCCAAGTCAATGGTATAAAGCCGGCTACTTGACCTGTCTCTCGCTATTACGATGGTGTACAGCTGACCTGTAGCGGGCCTAAAGTCTACACCAATAGTACTTTCACCCACACCAATACCAGTAACGCTCTTTGTCGTGTAACTGTTTGAGTCCGTGGGGTCAATAATAGTAAACGTATTAAATGTTACATCGAGCCCGTTTCTTACATTGGTGACAATATAAGCTACAGGTCGTGTAGGAATAGCTAAACCAGTGTAGTTCAAACTTGTGCTGTAGCTAGCCAACGTGCGAGCTGCACCTGTGGTCAGATCCACGGTAAAAAGTGTGGGGCTGCCATTAACTGAATATAGGCCCAGCGCGGTACCCGTTTTGGCGTCAATATCAAAGCCACCGTCGCCACTAACGTTCAAGTTCAGATTGCCCACGGCTACGAGCGTGCCGTTGTTAGGCGGGTTAACCAAGTAAAGCTGCTGGTTCTGCGTGTTGATGCCATAGAGGGCAGTCGTGCTAGCACCGGCTACGTTGTTGGTGTAAGCCACACCCGTTACAGTCGCGCCTGCGGCCCCGTTGATATTGCCATCAGTAGCGGCCACTGCCCCGGTTTCTGGATGTATTCGCAGATTTTGGCCCGTACTCGTGACCAGCCGAATGCGGTCGACCGCAGGGTTGAAATCAAAACTCACCACATTGCCCCCAACGCTGGCGAAAAGGCCCCCGCCCCAATAACGTGAGCCTTACCCGTGTTCTGGTTAATCACATAAATACGGCTGCCACTGCTGACCCCATAGAGCTGCCCAGTACCTGGCCGGAAGTCAATAGCTAGGATTCGTTCACTGCTCTGTAAGCCGGTTATAGAAACCGAGGCTGTACGGGTTGCAGGATCTTTTGTGGAATAAGCATCGAGCCTTGTGCCACCGGATAAGGCATAAAAGGGAATGTCTAATCCTAAATTTGGAGGAGTTGGATTAGTAGGTGGCGGGGTAGGTTTGGGAAAGTACTGCTCCAGGATGTCTTCGCAGCCTGTAAGCGACGACAATAACAGTACGGCCACGCCCCATTTGGCGAGGGATAAGTGTTTTAGCATACAAACAAGATTATAAAATGAAAGAAAGAATAAATTGAATGATTCGCTTTAACCACTACGGTGTGCTAAGGTCATAAGATGCGAGGTTGTCAAAATAAAATCCAAGTTCTCATTCTATTTGTTGCCTTCTTTTCTTCCCTCTCAACCTTTCATGTTGGACGCATAAAATGCTGCAAAGGCCACTGGTTAGAATTGCGAAAATCTCGAAAGCATTTGCCCCTCCACTAAGCTTGAGCCCTTGAACAAGAAAAAGCCCCTGCTCTTAAGTAGGGGGCTTTTTCTTATTATCCTAAGGAAAGGAAAATTACAGGCCTAACCCGAGCGTGAAGCCTGTGATGAAGGGCGCGAAGACGAAGCCTGGCGTGGGCGACGGCCTGATAGGTGGAAAGCCGAAGTCTCCTAATTCTGTGGCCGCGCCGGTTGTCAAATTGATCGAATACAAACGCCCCACATTCGGGCCGCTCATGACCGCGTAAGCCTTCTTACTAGTGGCGCCAATATCGAAACTGCCATCGGAGAGGAAGTTGATACTTAAGGGACCAATTTCTGTGATCGTCCCGGCATTGGGCGGGTTCATTAAGTAAAGCTTATCCTCTGTGAAATCTAGCGCGTACAAGTTAGTGGAGGTAGCGCCAGCCACGTTATTATCGTAGGCTAAGCCCACCACTCTATTGGCGTTGCCTCCATTAATACGCCCATCTTCAATTGCTACGCCGTCAACCGGATTCACCCGAAGGTTTTGACCTGAGTTGGTCACAATCCGAATCCTATCCACGACGGGGTTAAAATCGAACCCAAGGGTAAGGGACCCACTGAGGGGAATGCTGACGGGTGCGACCAGCGTAGCAGCTCCATTGGCGGGGTTAATAGTATACAGGCGGCCATCGGTCGCACTGGTCGTGGCAACCAGAGCATAGAGTTGGCCGGTGGCGGGGCGTATATCGAGCCCAAAGATGCGGTCGGTTACAGCGCTCAAGCCCGTAATCGGCATTTCCTGGATTTTCGCCAGCGTAATAGGATTGAAAATAATCAATCCATTCTGCCATGCCCCATCGCCGGACCCTGGTGTAACAGCGTCAGCGTAGGTTGTGTATGCTACCGTCTGGATAGGACTAGTAGGTAGGGTAGGCGTGGGCTTGGGGAAATACTGGTCTAGTATATCCTCGCAGCTACTCAGCGAGGACAATAATAGCACAGCCACGCCCCATTTGGCGAGGGAAGAGAATTTTAGCATAGAACTGAGAAGATAGGATGGAAAGAAGAATGAATATGATTCATGTAATTTTTCATACGTAGCTCGGCAATTCATAGCTGATTGGGCTACTATAATTATTCAAATACCTGAATACAGATTGCGATAAAGCAGATTAGCATTCTTAAAAACCTGATCCTTTCTCTCATAGGCATTGGGTTTGCAAGGCTCAGCATAATTCTGTACCACACCAGCCTGCGCTGATTTGTTGACGATAAGGTGGTGTTTAATAAACAGCGTAGTAAGATCAGAAACCCAGCCCCACAGCTAGGCCAATGGGCGTGACGCTATTGTAGGAGGAACTGGCGAGCGTTACTTGGCCGGTCGCTAAATCAACCTTGTATAAGGCCGAGTTGCCGGCCGCGTTGAGAATGGCATAGCCCGTATTGGTGGTGCCGCCAATGTCAAAACTGCCCGTCAGGACGGCTGGGATGCCCAGATCACCGACTCTTACCAGTGTGCCCTCCTGGGGGGGCATCTGTTGATACAGCGTACCAACCGTGGGAAAGTTGCCCTGGCTCCCACTCACGCGGCCCATGACATAGAGCGTAGACGTTGGGGTACCCGTGAAGTTGTTCGAGTAGGCGGCTGTATAAATTCCTAGGTCGGGAGGCGTGAGGGGGCGCTCGACGGTGGCCGTACCATCGCTGGGATTTATGCTCAGGTTCTGGCCTGAACTGCTTACCACCCGAAGGCGGTCGGTAATGGGATCAAAGTCAAACCCGGGGTCGTCGGAGTCAACTATTACTGGTACATGGCTCACATAATCGGTATCCCCCGTGGCGGGATTAATAGTATATAGGTCATTACCACCCCCACGATTCGAGCCAGGGCATAGAGCTGGCCATTCGAAGGTCGAAAATCCAGCCCTATCCACCTTAGAACGGCCGCGCCGCCGACGGCCGCGCCTATCCTGATGTCTATAGACGGGTTGGTCAAGTCAATAACCAGGAGCCCGCCGCGTGCTACCCCCAAAAAGTATAGGCCACAGGCCGGGTCGGAATAGCGATACTGGTATAGCCCAGGCTGGCATTGTACTGGGCTAAGGGGCGGGCGGCGCCGGTGGACAGGTTCAGCGTGAAGAGCGTGGGCTTCTTATTGACCGGAAAAAGACCTAAGGCCGTGCCGGTCCTGGCATCAATGTCGAAGCCTCCATCGCCGCTGATAGGCAGGTTCAATTTGCCCACTGGCACCAACCGGCTCTCGTCCAGAGCAGAACTGGAGCTAGGATTGGGCGGGGTGAGCAGGTAGAGCTGTTGGTTCTGCGAGTCAATGACATATAGCTCTGTCGTTTTGGCTCCCGCGACATTGTTCGTATAGGCCACCGCTGTGAAGGTTGCCCCGTCCGGTCCGAAGATTGTTCCAGGAAATCTAATCGCGCCCGGAACGGGGTCTACGAACACTCTCTGGCCCATGTTTGTCACCAGACGAATGAGGTCTTGGGTGGGATTGAAGTCAAACCCGAATAAGTCGCCGGCAAGGCTGGGGTTGAAGGCTTGCGTTCCTAGCGCACGGGCTACCCCGGTGTTCTGGTTGATGACGTAGAGGCGGTCAGCGTTGCTGACCCCATAAAGTTGACCCGTGGCGGGGCGGAAGTCCATGGCTAGGATTCGTTCGCCGCTTGGTAAGCCGGTAATTGCCACGGAGCCCGTACGGGTTGCGGGATCTTTCGTGGAATAGGCATCCAGCCGCGTGCCACCGGATAAGGCATAAAAAGGAATGTCCTGCCCTAGGGGAGGAAAGGTGGGCGTAGCAGGTGGCGGGGGAGTAGGCTTGGGTAAGTAATGCTCCAAGATGTCCTCGCAGCTAGAGAGTGACCCCAGCAGCAAGGCCGCGGCCCCGAGCTTGGCAAGCGAAACACGTGTTTTCATAGCGGTATAGTAAAGAGATAGCATTTGAAGAAAATTTAACTAACCCGCTCATGCTGTGGCTGTAGCCTCCAACATCATCCGTAGCGCTTGGACTTCTGCATCAACATAGGGGTAATAGGTAATAGTTGAGGTAGGGAATGGCTGGCTAGAAGCCAAGGCCAAGCGCAAAACCAAAGCCGAGACTGGCAGGATAATGAGCCACAAATGTGGTGGGAGGGGCAGATGGCGAATTCAGATTAATGGTATAGAGATCGGGGCCACTCCCCGCGAATTTAATTAACAGGGCATAGGGCGTATTGCTGGTACCGCCAATATCCATACTGCCCCCGATAATTTGTTCCAGTCCCAATTCTCGCAGTTCTACCGACTGATTCTCACTGGGCCCTGTTAACTGAGTGATCCAAATTCTGGAATCATTCTTATTAAATGGCTCATATTTAAGGCCGTACAAAGTCGTGCTCGTCGCCCCGGCGAAGCTGTTAGTGTGGGCACAGGTAAAAGGAATATCCTCTGAAGGCGTGATAGGGGTGTCCTCTACCACCTCGCCAGTAGTGGGATTAATCAGTAGGTTACGGGATGGGTCATTGCCTCCTCTCCCCATAAAAAGGCGGATACGGTCGGTAACGGGATTAAAATCCATATCCCTTACGCTTAGGTTGGATCCGGGGAGACTAATTGGAGACACGAGCGTCGCGGCTCCCGTAGCCGGATTGATGGTGTAAAGCCGGGTCCTCGGGATATTAGACGAGGTCGCGAGGCCATATAACTGACCGGTGGCGGGGCGAAAATCCAACATGAACACGCCCCCATCCTCACCTAGTCCCGTAATAGGCTTAACAACGAGCGGGGCAGGGTTTGTGGCCGAGGATGGCGTGGTGGGATTAAAAATCACGAGGCTGCTCCCGGCACTGACATAGGCAACCGGCTGGGTAGGAATGGCAATCCCCGTATAGCCCGAACCGGAAGCATATTGGGCGAGGCGCCGCGCCGCGCCGGTGGCTAAGTCTACCGTGAAGAGGGTGGGGCTGCCATTAACTGAATACAAACCCAAAGCAGTACCCGTTTTGGCGTCTATGTCAAAACCCCCGTCGCCGCTAACGTTCAAGTTCAGGTTACCCACGGCTACGAGCGTACCATTGTTAGGCGGGTTAACTAAATAAAGCTGCTGGTTGTGCGTGTTAATGGCATAGAGGGTCGTCGTGGTAGCGCCGGCCGTGTTGTTGGTGTAAGCCGCCCCGGTCACAACCGCGCCCGCTGCGCCATTTATCGCACCATCAATGGCTGCGACGGTGCCCGTCTCCGGATTGAGGCGCAGAAACTGGCCGGTGCTGGTTACCACCCGAATCCAATCTGTGGTTGGATTAAAATCAAAGCCCAACAGATTACCCCTCAGCTCCGGAAAGAAGGTTCCCGTACCGATTGCGCGCGCTACGCCGGTACTCTGGTTGATGACGTAGAGGCGATCAGCATTGCTGACCCCATAAAGCTGGCCCGTAGCCGGTCGGAAGTCCATGGCTAGGATTCGTTCGCCACTAACTAGGCCGGTAATAGCGACGGAAGCCGTGCGCGTGGCGGGGTCCGTCGTGGAATAGGCATCAAGACGAGTGCCGCCGGACAAAGCATAAAAAGGAATGTCCAGGCCTAAGGGAGGGAAGGTAGGGATACTAGGCGGGGTAGGCTTAGGGAAGTACTGCTCCAAGATGTCTTGGCAACTCGTGAGCGAGGCTAGGAGCAAAGCAGCCACGCCACACCTAGCGAGATAATAGAAGGCTTTCATATAATATCATATTAATATTTTATTAAAAATTATAATAATTTTAATTATTGTACAAGTTAAAATGTGCATATCATTCTAAATCACTCGTATAGCTGCACACTGCATAACAACTTTATATGATACTAATAAGCTGTGTTTCAACATTTTATAATAACAAACTGAGCGGACGGGTTCATAAGCCAGTATAAGGCTAAGCGGTGTGGTCATTAAGTCCTGACATTAGTAAGTGCTTAATGACCATGTTCTTGTAGCGTAAGCACCCAAAAAAGCCCCCAGACACGTCTGGGGGCTTTTTTGGGTGCTTAATTGGAAGCTAAGCTTATATTCCTCCGAACGTTACACCGAAGCTGAGCGTCTGGGCCTGGGGGCCGCGGCCGTCTTTGAACAGCTCGTTCAGATTGTACTTGACGAACAAATCCATGCCGCCAATTCCGACTAAGCCTTGCAGGCCGTAGTTGAAATCTTCCAGGTTAAAGCTGCCGCGGTCTTTGTCTTTGCGATTGCGGCCGTCGTTGTCATATTTGATTTTGGTGTGGCTGCCCAGGCGGTAGCCTGCAAAGCCTCCTGCGCCAAGGCGGAAACCGTCGTCGTTGCCTTTCTTATTTTTGGTGTTGAGCACCAGCATGAGGGGCAGATTGATGGTGGTAGTAGAGAGCTTGCTTTTATCAAGGTCAAGGATTGGCTCTGTTTCGATGACCGTGCCGGTGCCGGTGGGCGGGTTGAACAGGCGACGGTTGTTATCGAACATGTAGTTATTGAAGGACAACTCGGGGCCGGTGAGCAGGCGCACGGGGCTGCCCTGAGGGCCTAGGCGGTACAGGTAGTGCCAGTTGAAGCTGATATAGCGCGAGCCGAAGGGGCGCAGGTCGAAGTCTTCGGCGGTGGTGGCATTGCGATTTACCAGCGCGTTCAGCCCCACGTCGATGCCGAAGTCGCTGTGGCCGGGGCGGGCGGCGCGCTCTTGCCGTTTGGCCTCACGCTGGGCGTTGCGGGTGGAGTCGTCGATGGCTGAGGTGCCTACTTTGATGGAAACGTGGTCATCATCGCCATTCTCCACTACCGATACCCCGAAGGCGCGGCCCAACACTACATCTACCCGCTCCGTGTCGCTCTTTTTGCCTTCGTCGGTGCGCACCGTCACCCGAATCTGCTCGGGTACCTGCTTGCCGGGCTGGTCTTTGGCGGGGTAGAACTCCATCGTTACCGTCTCCGTCTTGGAGGTTTTGCCGGCGGCTTCGGCCTGGGTGATGTAGGTATCCAGCAGGATCATCAGCGAGTCGAGCTTGTAGTTGCGCAGCTCGCGCAGCTGGGCTTTGTTCTTGACAAACAGCGTCATTGTAGCCTGGTTGGGCAGTTTTACCACAATGGTGTCATCGGGAGCAGGGGCGGCGGCCAGGGTGCGGCAAGGCGCGGCCAGGGCTAGCAGCACTACTGCCAGCAGGGTGTAGAAGCGGTTCATGATGGAGGAGAAATTAGAGTTGAATGACTAGGGCGTGGTTGGCGCCCGGAGGCCGTACCGTCACGGTCACGTCCTCGGGTAAGCGGGGTAAGGATACTGGTTCGCCGCGCAGAGCATTGGTTACCTGACGCATCACCTGCCCACCGAGGCGGCCCCGGCGCGGCGCCGCCTGGCTGGCTGCCAGGGCCGCCGTTGCTGACGACTGGCGCACTTCCACTTCTATTGGTCCCGTAGGCGCGGCTGAGGTAGTAGTGGCAGCGGCTACGGTTGGGAGCTGCTGGGGGCTTTTAGCTGCGTTTCCTCGGCCACGGGGCGCTCCGGTTGCGCTTTGGTGGGGGTGAGGGAAGCTACCATGGTGTTCTGCGCGGGTTTGGTACTTAGCTTTTTAGGTGATGATGAGCGGGGAACTGCTGTAGCGCGGGCCAGTTGGCGAGTAGCGGCTGGCTTGGAACGAAGCGGCTGCGTTGGTTGCGCATCCAACGCGGGCTGTTTCGTAGGAGCCGTTGCTACGGCGGCTTCTGATGGGGTAGATGGCTGGGCGGTGGGAAGGGTTGCCTGAGAAGATGAATTTTTCGAAGAAACCGCTTCGGTCGTTTTAGCAGCGGGCTGCGTAGTAATTTTTGCTGCCGTACCCACAGCGGGGTCCAGATTTGCCCCCGCCACAGCCACGCGCCGCCGGCCAGCATGAGCAGCGTAATCACGGCTGCCGAGGCGTAGAGCCACATAACGGGGCGCTTGCGGGCGGGCTGCAACTCGGCTTCGAGCTGAGCCCAGAGGTAGTCGGGCGGCGGGGGCGCGTGGCGCTCCAGCTTTTCCCGAAACAGCTTATCAATATCTTCCGGTTGCATAATATTCTTTGGGTGAGGAGGTGGAGGCTGCGGCATTGCTGGCCCCGCCTAAGCGGCGCTGAAGCATGGCCCGAGCCTTACTCAGCTGCGATTTACTGGTGCCCTCCGTAATGCCCAGCAGCTCGGCAATTTCGGGGTGAGTGTAGCCCTCTACGGCGTAAAGGTTAAATACGGTACGATAACCGGCGGGCAATTGGGTAAGCATGTGCATCAAATCGGCCGCGTTCAGATCACTTTCCGCGTCGGCCGCCGTGATGGCTACGTCTACGGGGTAATCGTCGATGGCCAGGTGGAGCGGTTCTTTGCGGCGGAGCTGGCCCAGGGCCTCGTTCACCATTATCTTCCGGATCCACCCTTCAAAGCTGCCTTCGTGGCGGTATTGATCCAAGGCTTTAAATACTTTCACAAAACCCATCAGCATCACTTCTTCCGCGTCTTCGCGGTGGCGCAGGTAGCGTGAGCACACCGACAGCATCAGGCCCGCGAACCGCTCGTAGAGCAGCTTCTGGGCGCGGCTGTTACCTTGGCGGCAAGCAGCAATGAGGTCGGCGTCAGTCACGAGAAAAGCGGAGTAGAAAGAGACAGTAGCAGGGCGTTTGATGGGGTAGATGCAACCTTTGCGGGAGGGGTTGCCTCTGGGGGCTTTTTTTGTGAAAAAAGATTGCTTTCGGCTTTTTGGCAGTAGGCGCCGGGGGTGAGGCCCACGCCAGAACCAAAAAGCCCCCAGGAATACTTCTGGGGGGCTTTTTTATACATCAGCTTACACTTAGTAATTGCCAATCGACAGCATTACCAGCGTGCAGGCTTCTTCCGTTTGAATACCGCGCTCCTGGGCCATGCGCTCCAGTTCCGGGTTTTCAGTGCCAGGATTAAAAATGATGCGCTTGGGCTTCAAATCCAGGATGTAGTCATACCAGGTGGGCTGATTTTGCGGACCTACATAGAGCGTTACGGTGTCTATTTCGGAGTCGGTGGGGCGGTCGGTGTGGATGTCGATGCCGGCAATCTGGCCTTTGCGCAGGCCCACGGGCACTACGTCGTGGCCGTGGCGCTTCAGGGAGTGAACAGCTTTATAGGCATAGCGCGCAGGGTTGTCGCTGGCGCCAAGAACGAGAGTCTTTTTCATATGGCAGGAAGGTGCGTAGAAACGCACCCCATTAGTTGTATAAAGAGTAAACAGCGGAGCTGCCGTTGAGTGTTTATACGGTAAAGAGCAAGGTAGGGAGGATTTCTAGGCTAGCACCGCCAATACTGCCTCCGCGCACCGCTCTCCGTCCATTGCTGCCGACACGATGCCGCCCGCGAAGCCCGCGCCTTCGCCACAGGGAAACAGGCCCGTGATTTCCGGGTGCTGCAAGGTGGCTGGGTCGCGGGGGATGCGCACGGGGGCGGAGGTGCGGCTTTCTACCCCCACAATCTGGGCTGCGTTGGTGGTGTAGCCGGGAATCTTTTGGCCGAACGCCTTGAAGCCCTGACGCAAACGGTCCGTAAGCCCGACGCCCAGCACCTGACTCATGGGCACTGATACCAGGCCCGGCTGGTAAGAGGTTTCCAACAGTTCAGGAGAAAGCTTGTCTTTTAGAAAATCGCCCAGGCGCTGGGCCGGGGCAGCCTGCGAATTGCCCCCCAGCGCACAGGCGCGCTGCTCAATTTCCTGCTGCAAGCGCAAACCGGCCAGCGCTCCGTGTCGCTTCAGGTCCATTTCTTCCAGCTCCACGGCTACCACAATGCCCGAATTGGCAAAGCGCGAGTCGCGGCGGCTCGGCGACATACCGTTCACGACTACCTCGCCGGGAGCCGTGGCGGCGGGCACAATAAAGCCCCCCGGACACATGCAAAACGAGAAAACGCCCCGCTGCTGTCCGCGCCACTGCGTTTGGTGCACCAAAGAATACGAAGCCGCCGGCAGCGGCCCGCGGTCCTGGCGGCGGTACTGGGCCTGGTCGATAAGAGCCTGTGGATGCTCCACGCGCACACCGAGAGCGAAAGGCTTAGCCTCTACGCGCACACCGCGGCGGTGCAAGAGCTCATAAATGTCGCGGGCCGAGTGGCCGGTAGCCAGAATAACCGCATCCGCCTCCACCGCTTCGCCCGTGGCCGTGACAACCCCACGCAGGTGGTTTTTTTCGAGAATCAAATCTTCAACCCGCGTTTCAAACCGCACTTCGCCGCCGGCCTGGCGCACGGAGTCGCGCAGGGCAGCTACCACCTGGGGCAGCTTATTGGTGCCGATGTGGGGGTGGGCATCGACGAGAATATCGGGAGTGGCACCGTGCTGCACCAACAGCTTCAGAATACGGCCCACGTCGCCGCGCTTGGTGGCGCGGGTATAGAGCTTGCCATCGGAGTAAGTGCCCGCGCCGCCTTCGCCGAAGCAGTAGTTGGAGTCGGGATTCACGACGTGGTCTTTGTTCAGGGCCGCTAAGTCGCGGCGGCGGGTACGCACGTCCTTGCCGCGCTCCAGCACGATGGGCCTGATACCCAGCTCAATAGCCCGCAAAGCTGCAAACAAGCCAGCCGGCCCAGCTCCCACAATAATAACCGAGCGCCGAGCCTGACTTACATCAGGATACCGAAACCAGGGACCAAAAATATCGGCGGGCGGGGGCTGAAACCATATATCGGCGCGCAGGCGAACGAGGGGCTGCCGGCCGCGCGCATCGATGGAGCGCTTGCGCAGGTGCACAAAATCGGCCTCGCCGGGCTGGGCGCCCACGGCGTTGAGCAGGGCGCGGTAGCGGGCAAATTCGTCGTAGGCTACTTCGGGCGGAAGAAGCACTTCAATTTCTTTCTTATCGAACATGGGGCGAAAGGGAGTTAACCTTTAAACCGTGAGAAAACGTTGCTGGGGGGCAAATATACGCATGGAACACCGCCACGGGCCGCTTAGTGCACATGGTAGTTCCCTCGTAGCACAATCGGCTGAAAAAAGCGCTAACGGCGCAGACGAGGGGATTCCAACTATTGCGTCTCTACCCCGTTTCAGCGGACCTTCTAAGAAACTTTGCTTGATGAGTGGGGCCGTCTTTACTTACGCTTTGCGCGCTCATATTGCACGGGCCAGGCCAAATCCACATCGAGTTTCTGGGCCGCGTGCAGGGGAAAATATGGGTCGCGCAGAAACTCGCGGGCCAGCAGCACCAGATCAGCCTGCCCGCTGGCCAGAATCTCCTCTGCTTGCTCTGCCGTGGTAATGATGCCAACCGAGCCCGTAGGCATGCCGGTTTCCTGCCGAATGCGCTCAGCAAACTCCACCTGGTAGCCCGGTCCGGCCGGTATCTTGGCATCGGGCACGTTGCCTCCGGTTGAGGCGTCAATCAGGTCCACGCCGTGGTTTTTCAGTTCGCGGGCCAAGGCTACGGAATCGTCGATTGTCCAGCCCCCATCGACCCAATCGGTGGCCGAAATGCGGACGAATAGCGGGTACTCCGCGGGCCAGGTTTCGCGGACAGCAGCCGTTACTTCCAGCAGCAGCCGGATGCGGTTCTCGAAGGAGCCGCCGTAAGCATCGGTGCGCTGGTTGCTGAGGGGCGAAAAAAACTCGTGCAGCAGGTAGCCGTGAGCCCCGTGAATTTCTATCACCTTAAAACCAGCAGTCAGCGCCCGCTGGGTGGCGGCCCGGAAGTCATCTTTTACTTTCTGCAAACCAGCCTCATCCAGAGCCAGCGGCGTGGGGTCGGTGGGGCGGAAGGGGAGGGGGCTGGGCGCTACCGTCTGCCAGCCGCCTTCGGCAACTGGTACTGGCTGGTTGCCTTTCCAGGGGCTGCTGATGCTGGCTTTGCGGCCGGCATGAGCCAACTGCACGCCCGGCACGGCGCCCTGCGCGGTGATAAACGAGGTAATACGCTGCAAGCCAGCAATGTGCTCGTCTTTCCAAAGGCCCAGATCATCGGGCGTGATGCGGCCTTCGGGCGATACGGCAGTGGCTTCAAAGATGATAAGGCCAGCGCCGCCCACGGCTCGGCTACCCAGATGCACTATGTGCCAGTCATTGGCAAACCCATCCTCCGAGGAGTACTGGCACATGGGCGAAACCACAATGCGATTTTTCAACTCAACTCCCCGCAAACGCAGCGGGCTAAAAAGGGTAGCAGCCATATAAAATTGTCAAATGAATTTGTAAAAAAGCCCCCCAGATCTGATCCTACTACATCAGAACGTCATGCAGAGCGGTAGCGAAGCATCTCGCGTGCTGATGTGAGGAGTGCTAATCAACAAAAGAGAACGTCATGCTGAGCCTGTCGAAGCATCTCTACTGGTTACTAACCAATGGCATTACAACGAAGCGGGAGAGATGCTTCGACTCCGCTCAGCATGACGGTTAGCTTGGCAACCTCAGCACGCGAGATGCTTCGCTACCGCTCTGCATGACGGTCTGGGGGCTTTTTTACCCCAAAATTTCCTCAATCGTGCTCAATTGCTCCGCGCTAAACTCCGGGCTTTGCAGGCACTGCAACGAATCCTGGAGCTGGGCGGGGCGGCTGGCGCCGATGAGCACCGATGTCACGCGCGGATCTTTCAGCACCCAGGCCAGCGCCATTTGGGCCAGACTTTGGTTGCGCTCCTGGGCCAGCTGATGCAGGCGGCTGATCTGAGTGAGGCGCTCGGGCGTGAGCTGGTCTTCTTTGAGCGATGGTCCGCCGCGCCCAGCCCGCGAGTCGGCCGGAATGCCGTGTAGGTATTTGTCTGTTAATAGGCCCTGGGCCAGGGGCGAAAACGGGATGCAGCCCACGCCTTCGGCTTCCAGCAAGTCCAGCAGGCCATCTTCTACCCAGCGCTCAAACATGGAGTATTTGGGCTGATGAATCAGGCAGTGCGTGCCTAGCTCGCCCAGAAGCTTGATGGCTTGGGCCGCTTCGGCGGGCTGGTAGTTGGATATACCCACGTACAGGGCCTTGCCCTGACGCACAATCAGGTCGAGGGCGGCCATGGTTTCCTCCAGGGGCGTTTCGGGATCGGGGCGGTGGTGGTAGAAGATGTCCACATAGTCGAGCTTCATGCGGCGCAGGCTTTGGTCGAGGCTGGAAACCAGGTATTTCTTGGAGCCCCAGTCGCCGTAGGGGCCGTCCCACATGGTGTAGCCCGCTTTGGTGGAGATAATCAGCTCGTCGCGGTAGGCCCGGAAGTCTTCTTTCAGGATGCGGCCAAAGTTGGTTTCGGCCGTGCCGGGGGGCGGACCGTAATTATTGGCTAGATCGAAATGCGTCACGCCGTGGTCGAAGGCCAGGCGCAGGGTAGCGCGGAAGTTTTCGAGCACATCAACGTCGCCAAAGTTCTGCCACAAGCCCAGCGACACGGCCGGCAGCTTCAGGCCGCTGCGGCCGCAGCGACGGTACTGCATAATGGAAGAATAGCGCTCCGGGTTGGCGAGGTAAGTCATACAGACGAGGTGAAAACGGACAAGATGGATGGCTTCCGGAGTGCTTCGGCGCTGGTTTGGAATTTCACAAACCACAGCCCCAAGCCCAAAAAAGCCCCCCAGTAAGCCAACCATACGGTTGAACCGGGTTTTAAGCTACAGGCGCCCTTCGGCAGGCCACAATTTTGGTGTCAACTACAACAACCTGTTGGTGAATATTGCGTCATTCACCCTGCTGTTCAATCCTTTACTCATTGCTCGTCTATAACAAAGCGGGCTGAGTTGGTTGTACTGGCATTTCTTTCACTCTAACTACCCAAAACCGTATGAAAACCCCCACTCCCAAATTCCTGCTTCTCTTCGTCTGGGTTATGCTACTGTTCGTGGGCAGCGCCGTTGCTCAAACGACCACCAAAAAAGCCCCCGAAGATAAAAGCAAGCGGCCTAGTCCGCCCGCCACGGTTACCGGCCCCAACTTTACCATCGAGTACAGCCGGCCATCCATGAACGGCCGCAAGATATTCGGCGAGCTGGAGCCCTATGGCAAAGTGTGGCGTACGGGGGCGAATGAGGCCACCACGTTTGAAGCCAAACAGGCCGTTACCATCAACGGGCAGACGCTGCCCGCTGGCAAATACGCTCTGTTCACCATCCCCAATGATCAGGAATGGACGATTATCTTCAATAAAACCGCCAACCAGTGGGGCGCCTTCAAATACGACGAAAAGCAGGATGCCCTGCGCGTAAAAGTGAAGCCCACCAAGACCGCGCAACCCGTGGAGCAGTTCACCATCAAAGCCGATAAAGCCGGCACCGTAACCATGGCCTGGGAAAACTCGCAGGTTGCTTTTAAAGTAGCTGGCGCTGCGAAGGCGCAGTTGTAGCTGTAGTATTTGCTACGGAAGCTGCTTAGAGAGTAACGTAGAATCCAGAATACAACAGAACGTCATGCTGAGCTTGTCGAAGCATCTCTACCGAGTAGTAATCAGTACTATCTCAACGAAGCGATAGAGATGCTTCGACAAGCTCAGCATGACGGTCTTTTAATTTCATAAAGTCTCCAGTAAACACATCGGCCGCCGTTCTTGCTTTGGAAGCAGGAGCGGCGGCCGATGTGTTTTAGCTAACGTGAGGCGTCAAGCAACCATTTTCTAATTTAAGTTATTCGGAACCTGCGCTTCCCCCAACACTTCCTCAACCCAAGCTTTGCCCCATTCCTCCAACTCCTGCTGGGTCCAAAGCTGAGGGTAGAAGATGCGGCGCTGGAACTTGGGGGGCAAATATTTCTTCCAGTTGGTGCCGCCCGTCGCGGCAATGGCGGTAGGGTCGCGCTCCAGGTAGCGCACCGCTGATTTGTAGTGCATCAGGGGCCAGTTCACGTTCACGTTGGCGTCGAGCTGGCGCAGGGCGCGCACCATGCGCGGGTGGCGCTGATCTTCGGCGGGCAGGCGCTCCAGCACGGTCCACACGTTGCGGGTGCGGTAGTGGGCGGCGTGGTCGTGGAGAGTTTGGGTGTATTTCTCCTCAAACTGAATCAGCGTCAGGGCTTTAGCGCCCGATTCCTCGATGGTGGCGCCGGCTTTCCAGTAGATGCAGCCCATCAGCTCCTCGTGGGCGGCCGCTTCGCCCAGCAGGCGGCGCTTCTCCTTATCCACTAGTTTATCGAGGGAAGTAGAAGCCAGCTCAATCATGCGGTACTGCACGCTTTGGAAGCCTGAAGCCGGCATCAAGGCCATGCGGAATTGCAGAAACTGCTGCTTGTCCATGCCGTCCACCATCACGTCGAACGAGTCGATCAGGTTCTCGAAGTAGCGGTTGATACGGTTGATGCGCAGTACTAGCTCGCCCACCGTGGGCTGCTGCAACTCGCCTATCTGTTCGTACTCGCAGAGGCAAAGCTTAAAGTACAACTCCGTGATCTGGTGATACATGATGAAAATCCGCTCGTCCGGAATCTGGGTGAGCGGGCGCTGTAAGCTCAGCAGGGTGTCCAGCTCAATGTAGTCCCAGTAGTTGACGTAGTCGGCGTAAAAGAGGCCTTCGAGGTAAGCAGCCAGGTCCTGGCCGTCGGCGGCGTACTTTGCTTGCAGGCGACGCAGCTGTTCCATCACCTGAGGCGTGAATTCGGACTGGTTGGGGGCATTTCCATAGGAATAGGAGAGCTAAAAAGAACATTTGTAGAGACACATATTTGTGTCTTCTCGCTGAACAAAGGCGTTGTATGATTCACGACCGGGTTGTTCATCGAGGTGACACAAATATGTGTCTCTACCGCGTTCTGGTACTAGGTTTGGCAACAAAGAACGAAAAACCTATCGAAAGCCGGCAGCGCAGGCAACTCTTCTGCACTTACTGGTATCTATATCCATAAGGCCTGAAAAGCCCCCACCCAGCTCCACCGTGGCGGGTCAGACCGCGCGTTGTTTTCCCGACCGAAACATCTACTTTTACCGCTATTATGGCCGAGAAAAGCAGCATTTTTGACATGATTGGACCGGTGATGATTGGGCCCAGCAGCTCGCACACGGCCGGAGTAGTGCGCATCGCGGGCGCCGCGATTCGCATTCTGGGGTCGTTGCCCACGCACGCGACCATCACTTTTTACAACTCTTTCGCCCGCACCTACGAAGGCCACGGCTCCGACCGCGCCATCGTGGCCGGCCTGCTGGGCTACGCCACCGACGACAAGCGCATCCGCGATGCCTTCGACCACGCCAAAGAAGCCGGCCTGCAATACACGTTTCAGAGTGTGGGCAACGCTTCTACCATGCATCCGAACACGATAAAAGTGCAGCTGCGCGACGAGCGCACCGGCCACGCGACGGAGGTTATCGGCCAGAGCAGGGGCGGGGGCGTCATTCGCATAGTGGAGGTAGATGGCTTTCCGGCCGACTTTTCCGCTTCTCTGCACACGCTGATTGTAGACGCCGACGACCGGCAGGGCTCCATTGCCTTCATCGCCTCCGTTATCGCTCACGACGACTGCAACATCGCCACCATGTTCGTGTCGCGCAAAGGCCGCAACGATTTGGCCCGTCAGTTTATCGAGATGGACTCGGGCATCAAGCCAATTACCCTCGAATATCTGCGCCAGCTCAGCTGGGTTCATCAGGTAACCTACATTCCCACCGTCGAATAGGCTGTGTGCGGGGCGGAAAAAGCCCCCAGAAATCGGCTGTCTATATTTTATCAGATAATAACATAGGTACTTTGTGTTGCATAGTACCTTTTATTATATTTAGGCCCTGATCCCGCTCATACTCAGTTTCAAGCGAAGCCTAAAGTCCTAGTTGCCAGAACTCTTACGTCATCAAGACCAAACACACATGAAACGAACTCGTACTCCGCTTTTCTATCGAGTGGCTGCCGTGGGGGCAAGCACTTGGTTGTTGCTGGCCGTACCAGGGTTGGCTCAAACGACTACGCCCGCTCAGCCGCCCGCTGGCACGATTGCCGCCCCGGCGTCCGTGCCCAGCGGCCCCTGGACGCTGCAGCGCGCCGTGGACTACGCCGTGCAGAACAACCTGAACGTGCGTCAAAGCTCGCTTTCAGCTGAGCTCAGCGATGCTGATCTGCGTCAAAGCCGGGCGGCTTTACTACCTACGGCGAACGTGAATGGCACCCAAGCTTGGAACTATGGTACCGGCCTCGACCCGCTGACCAACGACTTCGTGAGTCAGACAATTCGTTCCAACAACTTCTCGGCTAATACCCAGCTGAATGTTTTCTCGGGGTTTCAGCTGCGCAATACCGTGAAGCGCAATGTATTAGACTACAAGGCAAGCCTGGCCGACATCGAGCAGGCCCGCAATGACTTGTCGCTGAATGTGGCCGCGGCCTTTCTGCAGCTTGTCTTAAATCAGGAGTTGGTGCGCACAAATGAGTTGCGGGTAAATACCACCCAGCAGCAGTTGGAACGGACCAAAAAACTGCTCGCGGCTGGCAGCGTGGCCGAAAGCAATCTGCTGGATACCCAGGCGCAGCTGGCTTCCGACGAGCTGAACTTAGTAACCGCGCAAAACCAGCGCGACATTTCGCGCCTGCAGCTAGCCCAGCTGCTTAATCTGGACCCCGCCAGTGCCGCTGCCTTCCAGATTGAAGTACCTAACCTGCCGGACCCCGACGAGCAATCGACGCTAAACTTTGATCCTAACGCCACCTACCAGACAGCACAGGGTTTTTTGCCGCAGATACAAGCAGCCGACCTGCGCGTGCAAAGCTCTATTCGGGGCGTTGAGGTGGCGCGGGGGCTTATTATCCTCGCCTGTTTTTTGGAGCTAGCGTTTTCTCCGGTTTCTCCTCGGCCCGGCTTGCGCGGGTGCTTACCGGCGACTCCATAGCGGGCGCTGCGCTGCCTGTATTTCAGATTGACCCAATAGCTGGGCCGCGCCCCACTAATTTTGCGGTACTCACGCCTCGTCAGCCCAATTTTGAGTTGCTTCCTACCTCGTTCAGCGACCAGGTAAAGGATAATATTGGCCGTGCCCTGCAATTCTCCCTACAAATCCCGATTCTGAATGGCTTGCAGACCCGTACGAACGTGCAGCGCTCCCAGATCGCGGTAAAGCAGGCCGAGCTACGGGCCGCTCAGACGCGCTTGCAGCTTCAGCAAACCATTCAGCAGGCCTACGCCGATGCGGTAGCAGCCCAGCGCCGGTTTGCCTCGGCCAGCCGCCAGGTGGAGGCGCTGAACACCGCCTACAAGAATGCCGAAATTCGCTTCAACAACGGCCTGCTGAACGGCACGGAGTTTAACATTGCCAAAAACAACCTCAACGGAGCTGAATCGAGCATGATTCAGGCAAAGTATGAGTTTATTTTCCGTCGGAAGGTGTTAGAGTTTTACCAGGGCAACCCGCTGACTTTATAAGACTGCCGGAGTTCGGGCTTAGGGCAGAAAGCTGGGGGGCAAAAAAGCCCCCAGCCATCAGAAGGCCCTCAGCGCGGCTGAAATAGATGGGTAAAAAGGCCGTGCGAAGCTCCAGCGTAAGACAGCCATAGAAAACCAGCTACAGGGACACTCTTAGTTTAGTATTAATTGATTTATTTGCCTTCTCTTTCCCTACGCTGGACTTCTTTTCGAACATGAAAAACAACCGCTTACTATACATTCTGCTGGGAGTACTGGTGTTATTAATAGCCGGGTACATGGTGGCCAAAAAGCAAGGATGGATAGGCCAGCCTGCTGGTACCGAAGTTATTACGGCGAAAGCCGGGCCAGCGACTATCGTAGAAAAAGTAAGCGCCTCAGGCAAAGTGCAGCCCGAAACTGAAGTGAAAATATCGCCCGACGTATCGGGGGAAATCACGGAGCTGTATGTGGCCGAAGGCGACTCGGTGAAAAAAGGCCAGCTGCTGCTGCGCATCCGGCCCGACAACTACCAAGCGATGGTCAACATGCAGTCGGCTTCGGTAAACACCCAGCGGGCCAACGTCGGTCAGACCCGGGCGCGGCTTCAGCAGCTGCTGGCTAATGCCAAGCAAACCGAGCTGGCTTATCGTCGCAACGCTTCGCTTTATAAGCAGAAGGTGATTTCTCAGGCTGACTACGAGGCCAGCAAAGCCGCCTACGACGCCAGCCAGGAAGAAATCAACAGTGCGCGCCAGAGCATTCGCGGAGCGCAGTCGGGGGTGGCCAGTGCGCAGGCCTCACTGGATGAGGCCCGCCGCAACCTGGAGAAAACCACTATTTATGCGCCCGTCAGCGGCACCGTCAGCAAGCTGAACGTGGAGCGTGGAGAGCGCGTGGTTGGCACCTCGCAAATGGCTGGTACCGAAATCATGCGCATCGCCGACCTGAACTCGATGGAGGTGCGGGTAAACGTAAACGAGAACCAGATCATCGACGTGAACCTGGGCGACTCAGTGAACGTGGATGTGGACTCGTACGCCAACAAGGACGAGAAATTCCGGGGCATCGTGACCAGCGTGGCCAACACGGCCAAAGACGCACTGACGGCCGAGGCGGTAACCGAGTTTGAAGTGCGGATCCGGCTGGTGCCCGAGTCCTATCAGCACCTAGTGCGCAATGTGGGTGGCCGTACGATTGTCCCGTTCCGCCCCGGTATGACAGCTTCCGTCGACATTATCACCGACCGCAAAAGCAACGTGCTGAGCGTGCCGCTGAATGCCGTAACTACCAAAACCGACAGCTCGGCCATTGCCGGCCCCGACAAAGCCGATGGTCCAAGCGTGCGTGTAGGCCGGGGCGGCGGGGGAATGCGGAGGAAACCGCCCAGGCTGCGCCGACTGATGTGCAGGAAGTGGTATTCGTGATTCGCGACGGTAAGGCCGTGATGGTGCCCGTAAAAACCGGAATCAGCGACATCACCAATATTGAAATCCTCAGCGGCCTGAAAGCGGGCGACGAAGTAGCCAGTGGCCCCTACGCCACGGTGCATAAGAAGCTGAAAGACGGGGCAGTAGTCGTAGTGAAGGATGCAAAATCCATCAACAAAGCAGCCCTGAAAGAAGAAGTCGCCGATGCTGATTAAGCAACCTTAACAGGGCTTATTAGTAAGCAAATGAGAGGCTGGGGGCTTTTTTACCCCAGCCTCTCATTTTTTTTGTCTAAACTCGTCCTTGCGACAAGGTTTGCCGCTGCTGCACCTGCGTTTGGATGCGAGGCCGGTTTAAGTCGTTTAACTAGAGAAGGTGCTACTGCGCCTTCCAATACGTTTGTTTGGTGGAAAAAATAGCCATGATCGGCGGGGGCTCCTGGGCCACTGCTTTGACAAAAATACTATCTGAAAATGGGGCTCAAGTGGGCTGGTGGCTGCGCTCCAAAGATGATGTGCAGCACTTGCTGCGCACCCGTCACAACCCGCGCTACCTCTCGTCGGTGGCCTTCGATTTGAATCGCGTTTTCCCCTCCACCGACCTGAAGGAAGTAGTGGAGGATGCCGACTGGCTGGTGCTGGCCGTGCCCGCCGCCTTTGTGCAGGGCGCCCTCGACAAGCTCGACCGCGACGCCCTCCGCGACAAGCGCGTCATTTCGGCCATCAAGGGCATGATTCCGGGCAAAAACGTGCTGGTAACTGACTACGTGGCCGAGCGTTTCCGCCTCGACGTGGAGCAGCTGGGCGTGGTGGCCGGCCCTTGTCATGCGGAGGAAGTAGCGCTGGAAAAGCAGAGCTACCTCACCATCGGCGGCCCCGATCTGGAACTGGCCGAAGACTTCTGCCAGCTCCTGCGCAACCGCTACGTGAAGGCGCACCCCGCCGCCGACCTCGACGGCATTGAGTACTGCGCCGTGATGAAAAATATCATCGCCCTGACCTGCGGCATCGCCCACGGCCTGGGCTACGGCGACAATTTTCAGGCAGTATTGGTCAGCAACGCGGTGCAGGAAATCCGGCGCTTTCTCTACGCCCTCAGCCCCAACCAGCGCGACCTCAGCGCCAGCGCCTACCTCGGCGACTTACTAGTTACGGCTTACTCTCAGTTCTCCCGCAACCGCACCTTCGGCAACATGGTGGGCCGCGGCTACTCCGTGAAGTCGGCGCAGATGGAGATGAACATGGTGGCCGAAGGCTACTACGCCGTCAAGAGTATTTATGAGCTGAATAAGAAACTGAAAGTGAGCATGCCGATTACCAACGCGGCCTATCACATTCTCTACGAGAAGATTTCGCCCGCCGTGGAGCTGGAGATTCTGAAGGAGAAGCTTAAGTAGGTGCCTAAAATCATTCGGCGAAATGCTGACCAATAAAGATGGCGATCATTACCGCAACTAAAAAGAGCATTAGATAGGGGGTAGCCCGCTCAAAATCTGAATCTAAGGTGAAGTTTTTGGGGTTACTAGCTTCATAGTAAACGGTTACTTTCTCCCCTTTACTATAGACCGGAATAGATATTCCGGTATACCCTTCAACCTCTATAACATCACCCAATTGGGTTGTAAATTGGATTCGTGGGTGCACAGTAGTCGTTCTGCTCCAACGTATTTTGGAGCCTATAACTACGCCAGTAGTTTTGATTCCGTCCTTTCTCAGCCTTGTTGCATCGCGGATATGCTTAATGATTTTAAAAATAAATAAGGCTAGAATACCTCCCCAGATAACAAAAAAGAAGTCCATACGGTAAAGCTACCGTACTAGCTATAAACCTTAACTATACACCGCATGGGAACCTGGGGCTACTACAACTTCGACAACGACGCGGCGGCCGACTTCGCCGAAGACTTCCGCGATAATCACAACGAAGCGAAACTGCTGGAAGCGCTGGTTGCAGTGGCTGAGGAAGAAGACTTTATCGATGGAGACGCGGCCAGCGAAGCTCTGGCTGCCGCCGAAATTGTAGCCGCCATTCTGGGCAAGCCGTCCCGCGATTTCCCCGCCGATCTGATTCCGGTGATCAAGAAGCTCGACGCCGCCGAAAGCGAAGACCTGCGCGAGATGGCCCAGCAAGCCGTGCAGGCCGTGGCCAAAAAATCGCAGCTGCAGGAGATGTGGTCCAAGAATGAGGCAGCCGAAGACTGGCAGCATACCCAGCAGGATTTATTACACCGCCTGACTTAAAGCCGGCTGCATGAACTGGCTTTTACTGGCGGTCATCACGGCCTTTTGCCTGGGGCTCTACAATTTCTTTATCAAGCTGGCCTCGGGCAATATTCACCAGGTTGCCGGCGCTGTGCTGTTGCAACTCGTTGCGGCGGCGGTGGGGGGCTTTTTGCTGCTTTATATCAAGACGACGCGGCAGACAGTGAGCATTTCCCAAACGGGCGTACTGTATTCCTGCCTGGCCGGCCTGAGCGTGGGTGTCGCCGAAATTCTGACCTTTTACGTGTTCACCAAAGGAGCGCCGACCTCGGTGGGTACGCCCATCATCGTGGGTGGCTCCGTGGCTATAGCCGCCGTGCTGGGCTGGTTGGTGCTGCGCGAGCAGATTACGCTGGGCCAGGTGCTGGGCGTGGGGTTGATAATAGCCGGCGTTGTATTGCTCGCCAGGGGGCATTGATAATTTCCATATGAACTATCGACGGTTCAGTTAAGTAGCTTCATGCAGAGCGGCAGCGAAGCATCTCGCTCGCGCCGTTAGATTAGTAATCCATCGTCAGCACGCCAGATGCTTCGGTTCCGCCTCTGCATGACTACCTCTTCTAAATAATTTGAACAGAAGAGACGGTCAATTGCGGCCTTCCGCGGTTATAGTGCCACGCGTCTGTTCTGGCGTTTGCTCACTAGCCCAACCATAACTAAGCGAATTAACTCCGCTCAATTTGCCCCCCATGAAGCGCATTCAAGCCCAGGATATTGAGGCGATGGAGAAGATTTTCCGTCTCAATCTGATTAACTCCATCACCGGCTACAAGCCTGCAAACCTCGTCGGGACGGCCGCGCCTGATGGCCGCACCAATCTGGCAATGTACAGCTCCGTGGTGCATCTGGGCTCCAATCCGCCTTACATCGGCATTTTTACCCGTCCTACCAGCGTGGCGCGCCACACCTACGACAACATCAAGACCAGCGGCTGCTACACCATCAACCACGTACACGCCGACTTTACAGCGGCGGCCCACTACACGTCGGCACCTTTCCCGGAGGATGAATCTGAGTTTGAGAAGTGTGGACTGGGGGCTGAATTTCTGGACGGCTTTCCGGCGCCGTACGTGCGCGAAAGCCAGATAAAAATGGGCCTGCGGCTGGTGGAGGAAATACCCATAAAGGCCACTGGAACCACCTTGCTGGTGGGCAAAATTGAACAAATATACCTGCCCGTCGATTTGCTGGCCGCCGACGGCACGCTTAATCTAGGTGAGGCTGGAACAGCCTGCGTCTCCGGCCTCGATACTTACCATACAGCCCAGGAAATAGGTGCGTATGCCTATGCCCGCGTAGGCGAGGGGCCGCAGCCAAAGTAAGCCTGCACCTTAGGAAAATCAGACAGCCACCAACCCCAGTTTCGCCAGCTCCTCCCACACCCGATGCACGGGCAAGCCCATTACATTGAAGTAGGAGCCTTCCAGACGCGTCACGCCTACCATACCCACCCAATCCTGGGCACCGTAAGCGCCGGCTTTGTCGAGGGGGCTGAAGTTGCGCACATAAAACTCAATTTCGGCAGGGGAGAGGGCGCGAAAATGAACGCGGGTCTGGTCGGAGAAAACCGTGCGCTGGCCGTTGCCGCTGAGCAAACAGACGCCCGTAAATACGTCGTGGGCGCGGCCTTGCAGGCGAGAGAGCATGTGTTTGGCTTCGGCCTCGTCGGCGGGCTTGTTGAGCACGTCATCTTCCAGACACACAATGGTATCGGCCGTGAGGACTACTTCGTGGGGGCTAAATCGGGGGCGTAAGCGGCGGCTTTGTGAGCCGCTAAGTATTCAGCAACCTCGGCGCGACGCAGATGATCGGGGTAGGTTTCATCTACCTCCTGCAGGCGGATTTCGTAGGTCATGCCCAGATCGGTGAGCAGCTGGCGGCGGCGCGGCGAGTTGGACGCCAGCACTAGTTTGGTGACTACACTCATACCTGAAACGGGTGGTCAGCTTCCTCATCGTGAATAGAAGTGAACAGGAAACCACCGATGGTTTTGGGATAAAAGAAAGTGGACTTGGGGGGCATTACGGCTCCGCTATGGCACACGCGCTCCACCTCGGCCATGGTTACCTCATTGGTTATGAAGGCGGCACGCGCCTCTCCCCGGTCGACGCGGGTAAGGCATTCGGTGAAGCTGCGCACGTACGCAATGCCCGGCCACGAGCGCTGCGCATCGGGCCCTGCGATACCCAGCACGCGCTCCAGTACGAAGTAGTGCAACACGGTCAGATCCAGGGCTTTTACTTCAGGCGTAGTATCCCAGGCGAGTTGCGCGTGCACTTCGGGCCGCAGCCGGATTTTGTAAGAATTGCCCCCCAGATACAGTCCAAAGGCCCAAGGCTTGCCCGCAATTATTTCGGGTAAATCGTAGGCGTCGTCTTTGGGCAAAATGGTGAAATAAGGTTCGAGGCGGGTGATGAACTCCTCATCGCTGAGGGCATTGGGCATCTCGAGCAGCAAGCGGTGGGTAGGCAGAATGCGCAGGTCGTTGGCCGCCGAATTGGTCAGATACATCAAATGATAATTCCAGGGCTCTTTTCCCGTGGCCTGCGGGTCAGCGGCCAGGCGCGCCTGACGGTAAGCCAGACTGCCTTCGTAGCGGTGGTGGCCATCGGCCAGAATCACCTGCCGGGGTTCCAGAATCTCCTGAAATCGCCGAATAATAGCCGCATCCTGAATAACCGCCAGCACGTCGCGAGCGCCCTGGTAGTCTTCCTCGGTCTGATACAGCGGGTCGCGCATGGCCTCGTCGAGGTAGCGCTCCAGCTCAAAATCTTCGTCGCGGTAAAGCCCGTGGGTGGCGCTGGTTTGGAACTCGGTGCGTGCCAGCAGCTCAGCGCGGTCATTTACGGAGGCAGGCAAGGTGTTTTCGTGGCGTAGTACTACCTCATCACTCCAGTCATAGGCCCGGATGTGGCACATGAATCCTTTGCGGCAATACTCCTGGGTGTTGCCCGGCAACCGGAAATACTGATAATAGGCATAAATACCCGGCAGCTCATCTTGGCACAACACGCCCTTGGCCTTCCACACTGCCAACCGACGCTCCGCTTCAGTAGCGGCATCCTCCCCGCGTGGCACCGATAAATGAATGCTGTTTAACGGGTTGCGGTACAGCGCCTCCCGCTGCTTGGCCGATACTACATCGAACAATGGCGACACGTAATCATCGATATGCTGACTTAACTCTGAATTATAGCGCCAGCCGCGCACGGGTTGAATTTCAGCCACTCGGAAAGGATAAATATGGAGGCGTAAAGGTAGTAGGCGCGGTCTGACCGGCTAATTTTACTTGGTGTGATGCTCAGGGAGCCAAACGGCTGCGCTTCCACTTGTTGCCAACCCGCTCGTACAAAATGCGGTCGTGGAGGCGGCTGGGGCGGCCCTGCCAGAACTCCACGCGGTGGGGGCGCAAAATAAAGCCACCCCAGTGCGGCGGGAGCGGCAGCGGGTTTTCATTTGCAAAGCGCTGCTCTACTTCACGCTCCCGCTGCTCCAACTCCTCCCGGCTCCCGATTACCTGACTTTGCGGGGAGGCCCAGGCTCCTACCTGGCTGGCCCGCGGCCGGCTCTGAAAATACTGATCTGATAGCTCCTGGGGGCTTTTTCCACGCGTCCTTCCACCCGCACCTGGCGCTCCAGGCCGGGCCAGAAAAAGTTAAGCGCTGCCTGCGGATGGGAGGCTAATTCGTGCCCTTTGCGACTGTTGTAATTGGTATAAAACAAAAACCCGGCGTCGTCGGGGAGGCCTTTGAGGAGCACCACGCGCGTGGTAGGCTGCCCGTCGTCGCCAACAGTGGCCAAGGTCATGGCCGTGGGCTCATCGAGGTGGGCAGCGAGGGCCTCATTTAGCCAGGTCCTAAACTGGTGCACGGCATCGGGCAGCACATCAGCCTCCGTGAGTGTGTGTTGAGCGTACGATTTGCGCAGGTCGGCCAGTTGCTGGTCAGTCATAGAATGCGAATTTTGAATGCGTTAACGGCACTTTGGGTACCAGGCATAAACCGACCAAGTCCCTTACCGATGCAGCAGATGCAGATTTTGCTCGCCAAAAAGCCGGCGCTACGTTCAAATATGGCCAGCTTATCGGGCATGGTTGCAGTTGATAACGGGCGCAAATTATTCAGAAATTAGTTCAGGCACCTTCACCATTTATATGCCACCGCGCCGTTGTAATGAGCATGGCGGGCACCAGGCTATTTTGCGCGGCCGGTTTATTTCCGGGAACCTTAGCCTATTCCCCCGACGTACCAATAATATATACCTGTAATTGAGGCAGACCACAGAATCGTAGCGGAAGGTCAGTGTTAGCGGTCTGTAAGGTTAGGCTGATTAAATTAACGTATTCTAAAAAGAAGCTTGACCTATGAAAGCTGGAAGCCTATTGATTTCGCAGCCCTTCCTGGGCGATCCTAATTTTGAGCGCAGCGTAGTGCTGCTGTGCCGCCACACCGATGAGGAAGGCTCATTTGGCTTAGTGCTTAATCGGGACACCAACCTGCTGCTGGGCGATGTGCTGGAGCTGCCCGGTGGCGATGTGCTGCCCGCCGCCCGCCTGCCCCTGGGCCTGGGCGGGCCCGTGCAGCCCGATACGCTCCATTATCTGCACCGCCGCGCCGATGTGCCGGGTGCCGTAGCGCTGGGGCACGATGTCTATTGGGGCGGCGACTTCGAAGTGCTGCTGGGCTTGCTGCTCAGTGGCGAGGTTGGGGAAGAAGACGTGCGCCTGTACGCGGGCTATTCGGGCTGGACGGCCGACCAGTTGGCGGAGGAGGTGCGCGAAAATGTTTGGATAGTGCATCCCAATGCTGCCGAGAAAGTCTTTACTTTGACTACTGATGCCTTTTGGCAGTCCATTCTGCGCGAAAAAGGCGGTCGGTACCGGATTTTATCTAACTATCCCACAGATCCACGCCTGAATTAGCCCCCCACTGCCGAGCCCATTGTTTTTTCGGGGCCGGCCTTTTCCTTTGAACTATGCTACCTGACAACCACACCACCGACCCCCTACACTCCGACGAAGCATCGGAGTCGCCGATGAGCATTCTGGAGCGTCGGCTGGCCGAGATTCGTGCTAAAGAAGACCCTGCGGCGCAGCCCGTGCCCCCCACGGAGGTGCCCGCTCTCGCGGCCAACATTCCGGCCGAAACTACCGCTACGGCACCTTCTACCACCACCGACGAAATCACGGAGCGTCCCTCACAAGGTACACCACCCATCGCAAATGCCCCCCAGGGAGCCGGCACAGCCGAGGCACCTGCCGCCGAGGTAGCGCCCGAGGCTTCGGGCCACGCAACGCCCGATGCGCCCTCAACTCAGGAGCCAATCTCTGAACCGCTGGCCCGGGCCGAAGCACATTATGGGCTGCAGAACCCCGGTGTGGAAACGGCTACGCACGCTGCTGCGCCTATTACGCCTGAGCCGGAGGCTATGCCAGCCAGCGTAGGAAGTGCGGCTAATGACTTATCGGATCAAAAAGCCCCCAGGCAGCCATAACGCCCGAGCCGGAAGCTTTAACCGGGCAAACCACGGACCCTGAGGAGCCGGAATCGGAAGCGGCGCCAGTTATCGCGATTCGCACGGCCGAAGACCTGGAAAATGCTCCTGACGTGGTTGCTTCCTTGCCTACTTCCGCTACAGCATCAGCGGCCGTAGCGCACGAAGCAGCAGCTGCCCACGAAGGCGAAGAAGAGGAGGAACTGGTGGCCGAAATCCACGGCCCCGATTTCAGTCAGCTTGATTTGGCCGCGCAAGCGTCATTCCTGCTGAATATGGTGCATCGAGCTGATGCCCAGCGCAACCGCAAGCAGATCACGGATTTTTATCGTCAGTACGAAACCGCGTTGGCTGCTGATCGTCAGCGGGTGGAAGAGGCCGCCGCACCTGATGCGGATGCATCGTATCAGGGTCCGGCTGGTCACGCCGAGTTGGTAAAGGCCATGCAGGAGTTTCGCGAGAACCGCGCCCGCGACGCGCGTGCCGAAGACGAGCAGCGTGCCAAAAACCTAGCGCACAAGCAGGAGCTGCTGGCCCAATTGCGGCTATTGGTAGAGTCGGCGGAGACCAAGGATAGCTCTGCGCGCATCAAAACGCTACAAAACGACTGGAAAACCACCGGCCCGGTGCCTCAGAAGGATGCCCAGGAGCTGTGGAACAGCTATCACGCCCTGCTCGACATTTATTATAACAATCGCGGCCTCTTCTTCGAAATGAAGGAGCTGGACCGCCGCCGCAACCTGGAGGCGAAGGAAGCGCTGCTGCGCCGTGCCGAAGCCCTCAGTGAGCAGCCCAGCATTAATAAGGCCTTGCAAGAGCTGCGGCAGCTTCATGAAGAGTGGAAACATATTGGTCCTGTGCCAAATGAGCAGCGCGACGCTATCTGGCAGCGCTTTCTGCAAGCTTCTGAGCAGGTACACGACCGCAAGAAAAGCTTCCTCGATACGCGCTCAACCCAGGAAAACGAGAATCTGACCCGCAAAACGGCACTGCTGGAGCAGATCAGATCGTTCGGGGAGTTCCAGACGGAGCGGGTAAACGAGTGGCGCAGCAAAACCGACGAGTTGCAAAAGCTGAAAGAAGATTGGGATGCTGCCGGCCTCGTGCCGCGCGAAAAAGCCGATCAGCTCAACAAGCAGTTCTGGGGTGCTTATAAAGGCTTTTTCCAGCGCAAAAATCAGTTTTTTAAAGCCCTCGACGAAGAGAAAGGCCAGAACCTCAAGCGTAAGCTGGAGCTATGCGATCAGGCGGAGGCGGCTCTTGAAAATCCTAATTGGGAAGAGGGCCGCGAAATTGTTATTCGGCTGCAAAAAGAGTGGAAGCTGATCGGCCGCGTGCCCGAAAAGCAGTCGGATAAAGTCTGGAACCGCTTCCGCACCGCTTGCGATGCCTTTTTTGACCGTAAAAATCAGGAAGCCAAGCAGCGCGAAGTCAAGGCCCAAATTGTATCGCAGGAGCAGGCTGCCCACCTCGACCGTGTAGCCGACACCGTAGCCGCCCTTACTGCCGATAATCCCGGAACCATCGAAGGCTTTCGGGAGCTCGTAGCAGAGTGGCGCGCCTCCGGTGCCTCGGGCGGGCCACGGGCGGAGGAGAAATTCCAGACGCTCATGGGCAAATACCTCGACACGGTGCCGGGCCTTGCCTATGCCGAACGGGGTGATTTGCTGTTTCAACTGCAAGTTGAGCGCCTCAAGTCGGGTCCTGATGCGCAGCAGGCTCTTTACAAAAAGGAGCAGGGCTTGCGTCGCGACATCAACGAGCTGGAAAACGACATCGCCACGTTACAGACTAACCTTGAGTTCTTTGCGCGTTCCAAAAACGCTAATCAGCTGCGCGAAGAATACCAAGGCCGCATCGACGAAGCCAAACTGCGCATCGACGCGTTGAAAAAACAATTAAAAATTGTGCGTTCATAGTTTGCAAAATGGTCGCAAGGCACTAGTTTTGCGCCACCATTTCGCCTCCTTAGCTCAGCTGGTAGAGCAACTGACTTGTAATCAGTAGGTCGCTGGTTCGATCCCGGCAGGAGGCTCAAATGCTGCTTCAACCCCACCCATCTCGGGTGGGGTTGTTTGTTTTTAGAGGTTTGCAACCTTTCAGGCTCGCTGCGAATCTTACTCCTGAATCATAATTCAATGGAGTATGAAACGAGTCCTTTATGGCGTAATTGCCAGTCTTGTTCTGTTATGCGGAGGCGGAGCATGTACGCCTGAATCGGTGCAGCCTCAGCCTGAGTTTTATGTTAAGGCCAACAAGGACGGCACCGCCTGGCTCGTACCCGGCTCTGGTGTCTACGACAAAGCGCAACGCGAATTTTATGTGTTTGGGGCGCAAAGCGACGGCAGCGCCATACAAGCTTACCTGCGGCTGGGGTTCACCGTTCCTTCAGAGCAGCCCTTGGTAACGGTTGTTCAATCCCCCACCACGCTGTCGTCCATTCCGGCCACGTGGACCGCGCTCCTCGGCGGCGATGTGCTTGTCGATGGCTACACAGCCGATTCTCTGTCCGGAACGCAATTGCTGATTACCCGGCTTGATACGATCCAGAAAGTTGTGGAAGGCACGTTTAACACTGCACTGCGGCGCGATGCGCCCTGGTCCCAGCAAGGAGAGATGATTCGCTTCACCGAGGGTTCTTTTCGGGTCCGGTATCAATAAAGCCAACACAGGAGAAACGCTTGTAGTTGATACTTCTCAAAAAAGCCCCCCAACATCTGACTGGGGGGCTTTTTTGTGTGGCTTCATGATAGGTACATCTGTGTCCAGATAACCACTTGGGCTGTAGGCGCCTTCCGCTATTCAAGACTTGAGTTAAAAGAGTATTTAACTCAAACTCGTGGAGTATATGGCCGCATAATTCAAATGCTAAGTAGCACTATTAGCAGCTCGTCAATGGCGCATTAAATTTAAAGATTCATCTTTGAGCATGAGGCGCACTATTTGTAATGCCAAACTCAACTATTATCGGCTCAATCAGTAATAAGAAATTATGCTAAGTATGGTAGTAAATTCTGGTTACGCCAGTTTACTGCGTATTTGCTAACTGTATAGCTTTTAGGCGCACTTCTACGGATTAAAAGACTGAGAAAGCAGCCTTCGAAAGCGGCGTTCGATTCTGGTAAATTTTCGATTTCATGCAAGACAAAAAGACTTCTTCCCCTGCTGAGTTGCCTACCTTACCCAAAGCGCCGACGGGAATTGAGGGGTTAGATGAAATTACGGAAGGTGGCTTGCCCAAAGGCCGCCCGACGCTGATTTGTGGCAGCGCTGGCTGTGGCAAAACCCTGATGGGGATTGAGTTTTTGGTGAGGGGAGCACTGGAGTTTGGCGAGCCGGGCGTGTTGATGGCTTTTGAGGAAACGGCCGAAGAACTCACCGCCAACGTTACTTCTCTGGGCTTCGATCTGCCGGCTCTTCAGGAGCAGAAGCTGCTGCGTGTTGACCACGTACACGTTGACCGCTCGGAGATTGAGGAAACCGGTGAGTACGACTTGGAAGGCCTGTTTATCCGACTGGGCTATGCTATCGACTCAATCGGTGCCAAGCGTGTCGTGTTGGATACGATTGAGTCTTTATTTGGCGGTTTTCCGAATGAAGCTGTTTTGCGGTCAGAAATCCGTCGGTTGTTCCGCTGGCTTAAGGATAGGGGCGTTACTACCGTCATCACCGCTGAGCGGGGCGATGGTACACTAACCCGGCAAGGGCTGGAAGAGTACGTGTCAGACTGTGTAATTCTGCTCGACAACCGCGTTATTGACCAGATTACCACCCGGCGCCTACGCGTGGTAAAGTACCGCGGCAGCACCCACGGTACGAATGAGTATCCATATCTGATCAGTGAGGAAGGCATTTCCGTGCTGCCTGTAACTTCCCTCAAGCTGGAGCATGAAGTATCCGATCAGATCGTTTCCTCTGGTGTTCCGGCTCTCGATGAGATGTTTGGTCGGAAAGGGTTTTATCAAGGCAGCAGTATCCTGCTGACGGGCACCGCTGGCACGGCCAAAACCACGCTGGCTGCTGCTTTTGCCAACCAAATTGCCAGCCAGAATAAGCGCTGTCTTTATTTTGCCTTCGAAGAGTCGCCGCAGCAGTTGGTGCGCAACATGCGCTCAGTCGGCGTCGATTTAGCTCCCTGGATCGAGCAAGGGTTGCTGCATATTGAAGCGTCGCGGCCTACGCTGAATGGCCTGGAGCGGCACCTGGTTGTTATTCATAAGCTAGTGAAGGAGCTCAAGCCTGATGCAGTCGTGATTGACCCGATCAGCAATCTGATCAACGTCGGTAATGTTAACGAGGTGCGCAGCATGCTCACGCGCCTCATTGATTTCCTGAAAGTAAACAACATCACGGCCCTGTTTACGGCTCTTATCAGCGGCCGCACCAATCAGCTGGACGCGACTGAAGAGGGCGTGTCATCGTTAGTCGATACGTGGATTAGCGTGCGGGATCTGGAAGGCGTAGGTGAGCGCAACCGCGGCCTCAGCATTCTGAAATCGCGGGGCATGTCGCACTCCAATCAAGTACGCGAGTTTGTGGTTACTGACCACGGAATTCAACTCCTGGACGTCGTAATCGGGCCAACAGGCATTGTAACTGGGGCCAGCCGCCTTACTCAGCAGCTACAGGAGCAGGCCCAAGAATTGGCACTTCGGCAAGAGCTGGAGCGCAAAGACAGGGAGCTGGAGCGTCGGCGCCGCGTGTTGGAAGCCACTATTGCTAATTTGCGCACGGAGTTTGAATCAGTCGAAGAAGAGTTGCGGCAAATCAATAGTGAGGAGCTAACCCGGCACCAGACTTTTACCGAAGGCAGAACAGCCGCCGTAAGTGAAATGTCGGGTCGGGGAGCCCCTGGCCACAATACCAAATCAAATAATCAATAAGCCTCTTATCCTGTGATGGAAACGAACCCGGATACGACGACTGAGGGCATGGATAAGGAGTATTGGGAGTTGCGGCTATACGTGGCCGGTCAGACTCCCAAATCGGTGGCTGCCATAGCCAACCTAAAAAAGTACTGCGAACAGCACTTGCTAGGGCGTTATAAATTGGAAGTAATTGACCTACTGCAACACCCTCAGTTAGCTGAGGGCGACCAAATATTGGCTATTCCTACGCTGGTGCGGAAAGTGCCCGTGCCTATTCGCAAAATTATTGGTGACCTTTCTAATGAAGAGCGTGTGTTGGTGGGGCTAGACATCCGGCCTATAGAGAGCAAACTAACCCGATAGAATGGAGGCAGAAGGAAGTTTGGAACAAGAGCCGGAAGCGGCCGAGTACGTACTGCATCTATACATAACCGGAGCTACTCCTAATTCGACGCGGGCGGTGCGAAACATCAAGGAAATCTGTGAGTTGTATCTGCAAGGCCGATATGAGTTGATTATCGTAGATATATACCAACAGCCTGAGCTAGCCCAACAAGAGCAGCTTATTGGAGTACCCACGTTAGTCAAAAAGCGCCCTGGGCTGATTCGTCGGCTTGTGGGTGACCTCTCAAATCGGGAGCGAGTGCTGGCCGCGCTGGGGCTGACATCGCCATCTGACCGCAACAGCACGAATGGCTGAACACCTGCCGCCCTTATCTACTGACTTAGCCCGTGAAAACGAGGAATTGCGTTATCAGCTACAGGAAGCTGAGGAACTCATTTCTGCTATTCGGTCGGGGTCGGTAGATGCGCTGGCGGTGCAGGGAACCGATGGCCCTCGTATTTATACCCTGCAAGGCGCCGATCAGGTTTACCGAACTCTGATTGAGCAGATGAGTGAAGGGGCGCTGCTACTCAGCCAGGATTCCATGATTCTCTATTGCAACGCTAGTCTGGCCCGTCTGCTCGACTGCGCACTAGAGGAATTGATGGGGGGCTTTTTTAACGACTTTGTCCCCGCTGACTTTCGCGCCTATTGGGACGCTTTGCTGGTAGCGGGTTGGGCAGGCAAAAGCAAGGGCGAGCTGCCCCTGCAAACCCAGGCTGGCGTACTGGTGCCCTTCTCTCTGTCGATGAACGTGTTGGAATTCAATGAAGCGCCTGCCCTGGCCGTGATTGTAACCAACCTCTCGGCCCAACGGGAAATAAAGGCCATCCGAGCGCAGGTAGCTGAGCAAAACGAGGTTATTGACCGCAAAAATGAAGAGCTGAAGCGGCAGGAAGCCGCCCGCCTCATAATGGAGCAGGCTGCCGCCGAAGCCAACCGAATGCTGGAAGGAATTCCGCAGATTGCCTGGACGGCTAATGTGGAGGGTAAAAACACCTACCTCAACCGACGCTGGTTTGATTTTATTGGTAAGCCCATTCAGTCCGGATTAGATGAGGGCTTTGAAACTCGCCTACACCCGGATGATGCGGGCCTGGCAAGGGCGCGCTGGCAGCACTGCTTGCGCACCGGGGAGGCATTTGAGATAGAATACCGCTTTCGCGACGGCGCCGATAATTACCGCTGGATGCTGGGCCGAGCGCTACCTTCCTACAATGATCAGGGGGCAATTATGCAGTGGATTGGCACTTTCACTGATATTCACGAGCACAAGCTGGCACTGGAGCGTATAGATCAGGCCCAGCGCCAGCTACACGAAAATAACGATCAGTTGACGCGTGCCAACGTGGATCTGGACAACTTCATCTACACTGCTTCCCACGACTTAAAAGCGCCCATCAGCAATATTGAAGGGTTGTTGCAGGCCTTGCTGGTAGAAATACCGAGTGGCGCTTCTGACAGTCAGCAGGCTGACCAGGTGCAGCCCATTATGGCCATGATGCAGGACTCAGTGGAGCGATTTAAGCGCACCATCGAACACCTGACGGAGGTAACCAAGCTGCAAAAAGAACAGGTGCAGCCCTTGGAGCTAGTGGAGCTGGAGCCTATTATTGAGGATGTGCGGCTGGATCTGGAACCGCTGCTGCGCGAGGCGGAGGGCCTTTTGGAAGTAAATGTGGCCAATTGCCCGGCGGTATCCTTTGCCGAAAAAAACCTGCGCAGTGTCATTTATAATCTGCTCAGCAATGCTATCAAATATCGTTCGCCGGAGCGGGCGCCGCACGTGCGGCTACAGTGCCGCGAGGAGGATGGCTACGCGGTGCTCACAGTGCAGGATAATTGCTTAGGTATCAACCTAGCCAATAATGAAAAGCGGCTCTTTGGCATGTTTCAGCGCCTCCACGACCACGTAGATGGCAGCGGCATCGGTCTGTACATGGTTAAGAAGATGGTAGAGAATGTGGGGGGCAAAATTGAAGTAGAAAGTGAAGTCGGCGTAGGCTCTACCTTCACCGTTTACTTCAAGCGGTAGGTTGCGTTACAGAAGCTCAGCGCTACGGAATTTTGACATACAAAAAGGGCCTTTCCATATGAGGAAAGGCCCTTTTTGTATGCTGTAAATAAGCGGAATGCAAGGGAAGCCTACTTAGGCAGCATCACTTTGTCGATGACGTGAATTACGCCATTGCTTTGCATTACGTCGTAGGTAGAGATGGTAGAAGTATTGCCCGATTCGTCCATCAGGACTACGTTTTTGGGCCCATTCATGGTAGCTTTCAAGGTGCCGCCGCTTACTGTTTTGAGTGTCGCAGTGCCTTTGCCGGCCTTGATGGCAGCCATGATTTTGTCGGCGGTCATGCTGCCGGCTACCACGTGGTAAGTCAGAACTTTGCTTAGCTGAGCCTTATTTTCTGGCTTCAGCAGCGACTCGACTGTGCCAGCGGGTAGGTTTTCGAAGGCATCATTCACTGGAGCAAATACGGTAAAAGGACCCTTGCCCTGCAGCGTTTCAACCAAGCCGGCAGCTTTTACAGCGGCTACAAGCGTGGTGTGGTCGGCAGAATTAAGAGCATTGGCAACAATGTTTTTGCTAGGAAGCATAGCCTGGCCACCTACCATTATATTGGCCATAGCCATCTGGGCCTGGGCGTGAGCCGATTGCACTGTTGCGGTACCAATTAGGCAAAAAAGGGCAATAGAAAGCTTTTTGCGTTTCATGCTTTAGGATGAATTGAAGGTGGGTTTTTGAGGTTGATGGCATTTACGCCCCAACTATGGCAACCGGATTTACCCAAAGCAGAAATATTTTACTTCGCCTATCTACTTTCTGTCAATTCATTCGAAATGAGCCTGTTTCGGCTTTCAAAATAACTGATGCACCTGCGCATCCAATCACTTTACATGCTTGCAACCAAACAGCTAAAAGGAAATAGCTATGGAGGAAGTGAGATTCGCATACCCGCTGACCAGGCGTTTGGAGGAGCGCAAAAAGGTTGGATCGGCGGCCTGGAGCGTGCGGCCTTCCAACCGAACCAACACCTGAGGGCTGGGCGCATAATCCAGATTGAGCGAGCCCCCAGCTACCAAAACATCAGAATCGGTAGGAGCCGGCGCTATGGATGCAATAATGACCCCATGAGCGGCTGCGTAGTATTCGGCTCGGGCGGCCATGGCCCAGGCATCGTTGAATTGGTAGCGCGCCAGTATTGCCGCCGTGTGCCAGGTATCGTAACCGGTGCTCTGGGGGGCTTTTTCTTGCTTGCCTACGTCGAAAACGACCGCTAAGCTAACCTGTGAGATAGGGGTGTAGCGTAAGTAAAAATCATGAAAAAAACGAGGGCGGCGTACGGAGTCGGTAGGCTGCTCATTGCCCAAAAAGGTGCTGGAATTCAGCAGTAGCTTGTCGTTGATTTGCCACTGAACTTGTGTGCCAAATGCTTTGCTGCGGTTGTTTTCGCGGATGTTCTGCCACCCGTTGAGTACCAAGCCGGTGAGCGTAAGTTGGGGGGCAAATTCGTAGGTGAAACGTACGCCGGCTTCGTAGTAGGGCGAGTTCTCGGCCATAAGCGAACGGGTCAGCGTCCAGTTGTCCTTACTCACGGCCGATTCAAAGCCCAGGTGTGACGTGAAAATGCCAGCGTCAATCCAGGCGTGTTCAAAAGGCCGAAACCCAGCGTAGGCCTCGTAGATATGCTTGAGAACAGGATCTTCGGCCGCGTAGTTGGCCGCTACATACGTGCCCGCATGCAGGCCAAAAGCCCCCGAACCCGAAGGTTTTGATAGCGCACGCCCAGCAAGGCGTTATTCACCGCAAACTCGTTTTGACGGTCGTGTGAGTAGAGAAACGATGGTCGGTCGGGGGTAGGTGGTTGGGGGACATCGTAGCCATGATAAGCATCCAAGAAGCCGTAGAACGTGAGCGGATTAGGTGCTGAATGGGCTGAATCAGGAGCGGCTACTGACGTTTGAGCCAGCACCAGCTTCATAGGTAGCAGGCTCAAAAAGCCAAAGAGCAGAAGCTGAAATTTCATGGCGAAGCGAAGGCGCAGGATAAGCTGCGGTGGATGCAATCGAGATATAATAAAGAAGTTCTCTACGGATGAATGGCTTTTCCTGCCTGAACTCAGGCAGGAAAAGCCATTCTGATTTTGGCTCATTCGAAACAATGTTGCCTGGAGGAGCTAAATTTGACACCTTCGTGCTATTCCAAAAGTAGCCGCTCACTTCAATTTCTAACTCCTTGACTGCTCCGCTACACCTCATTGAAGTTTCGACGCCCGAGCACGCCCGCGAGTTTCGGGAGTTTCCGGTGCGCCTCTACCGCTCCGACCCCAACTACATTCGCCCTCTCGACAAGGATATTGAGCAAGTATTCGATACTAAGAAGAATAAGTATTTCCGGGCCGGCGAGCTTACGCGCTGGTTGTTGCAGAATGCTCAGAGCCAGACGATTGGGCGCGTAGCAGCCTTCATCAATAAGCGCACGGCCAAGACTTTCGAGCAGCCCACCGGCGGCATGGGATTTTTTGAGTGCATCGATGATCAGACGGCGGCCAACACGCTATTCGATGCTTGCCGCACTTGGCTCGCTGAGCGTGGCATGGAAGCCATGGACGGCCCCATCAACTTCGGCGACCGTGACCAGTGGTGGGGCCTGCTCATCGATAATTTTGGCGCCCCGCTTTACGGGCAGAATTACAATCCACCTTACTATCGGCGGTTGCTCGAAACCTATGGCTTTCAGGTGTACTTCGAGCAGTTTACTTACTTCCGGAAGGTAGGCGATCCGCTCACGCCAGAATATCAGGAAAAGGCACAACGGATGCTGCTGCATAACTCAAAGTATAGCTTTGAGCATCTTCGGTTAAAAGAGCTAGAGAAGTACGCCGAGGACTTTCGAATTGTGTACAACCAGGCGTGGGTGAAGCACGATGGCGTGAAAGAAATGCGCCCCGAGCAGTCGCGCAGCATTATGAATAAGTTGCGCCCCGTAATTGACGAAAAAGGCTGTTGGTTTGCGTATTACGAAGGCCAGCCAGTGGGTTTTTTTATTGCTTTGCCCGAATTGAATGAGCTTTTTCGGCACGTAAACGGCAACTTAAATTGGTGGGGCAAGCTCAAATTTGCCTACCACCGCTGGCGTGGCTCGGTGCGCACGCTCACCGGCATCGCCTTTGGTATTGCGCCCGCGCACCAGCGCCGCGGCGTAGAAGCTGCCATGGTGCTGGCTGTTGCTAAAGTAGTGCAGGACCGCAGCAAAGTGCAGTACGAGGACTTTGTGATGAACTGGATCGGCGACTTCAACCCCCGCATGATGGCCGTAGCCCAGCAAATCGGCGGCCGAATCTGGCGCACCCACGCAACATTCCGCTACTTGTTCGACCGCGAAAAAGAGTTTAAGCGCGCCCCAATCATTCGGTGATGTTGTGCAAAGCTTAGTTAAGATTATACAGTAAAAAAGCCCCCATATCTGTTGGGGGGCTTTTTTCGTAGGTTCATGCATTCTCCTAAAGTTCTCTCACTTTCGTCACTCATGCGAGTTCTGATCCGACAGGCCGTATTCGGTTTGCTGCTGTCTGCTGCTGCCTGCCAAACCGGCTGCGCCTACGTACGCTATTTCACGCCGCTTACTCTTACCTCCAAAAACAGCCGGCCCGTGAATCACGCGCCGTGGGATGCGCTGCTGAAAAAGCACGTCGATGCGCAGGGCATGGTTAATTATACTGCTTTTCAGGCTGATAGCACGGCGCTTAATACGTATCTGGTAACGCTCAGCGACAATGTGCCGAACAATACCTGGAGCGAACAGGAGCGCCTGGCTTACTGGCTGAATGCCTATAACGCGTTCACCATTCAGCGCGTCATCAGGGCGTATCCACTTAAAAGCATTCGGGATTTGGGCGGGAGCCTGACGCTGGTAAACACCGTTTGGGATCAGCCTTTCATCCGCCTTGGCAACGAAAAGCATACGCTCAACGACATCGAGCAACGCATTATCCGCAAGAAGTTTGAGGAGCCGCGCATTCACTTTGCCCTGGTGTGCGCCGCCATGTCGTGCCCCAGGCTGCGCAACGAAGCCTACATAGCCTCCCGTCTCAACGAGCAGCTTGATGATCAGGCCACTAACTTTATCAACGACCCCACCAAGAACAAACTCACGCCCGCCGACAAGCCCGAAGTTTCGAGCATCTTCAACTTCTATCCCAGAGACTTTGCTCAGGGTGACAACACCATTCAAAAGACCATAAACCGCTACGCAACGCAGAAGATTAACCCAGACGCTACACTGAGTTATTTGACCTATGACTGGTCGGTGAATGAGCAGAGGAAGTAACGCCCTATCCTGTCGATCCACCATACAAAAGCCCCCAGATTTTTCTGGGGGCTTTTGTATATGTTGTGAGAGCGATTTATGAAAAATAAAGTCGAAAAACAGGTTGAAAAATAAGGTTAAAATAATGTAATGGGAAGCTGGCTAATGCCATTATACAAGCGAGTCACCTAAGAATAGGTATAATTTGTTAGTGCTCTTAAGAAGCTTTTTGGCGGCGTAAACCGGAGTAAAAAGTAACCTCAAGTGTATGTTGTCGTAGAATTAAGTAGTTACTAATAAATGCATTACATAAACCATAAATGCATTATATAAACCCGGCTTCAATATAAACCGCTATGAAAACTGTTCGATCAATTTTGCCCATTCTAGCTTTTGCCTTATTTGCTACGGGCTGTGCCCAACAATCCGCTGTAACCGTTGGCAGTGACCAACGCGGCGATACTAACGCCACTGCTAGAGCTGTCGTCAATACCTCCGCCTCCGCCGACGCTCCCGATTTTGATGAGTATAAGACCTACTCTTGGGCCAGCCAAATAACCGATCCGCAAAACAGCGTTTATTTTCTCAATGATCTGCTTTTCAAGGTTATGGTACGCGATGCTGTCGAGCACGAAATGGTTAGCCGAGGCTACACTTACCAACCTACGGGCGGCGACCTAGTGGTTAATTTCCGCACCTTCGATGAACCCGTGGAAATTACGAGCAACTCTAATCTGGGTAATACTTACTGGGCCACTACTGAGCCCTACGCCTACAATGCACAGAACAAAGTAACCCTCGATAAGGGCAGTATTCTGGTACAGATGGTGGACCGGGAAAAGGGCGTGCAAGTATGGCAAGGCTACGCGTCTGGCCTTACCGATGGCAACCTCTTTAATAAGAATAAAGACAAGGTATACGTGGCTGTAGGTCAGATTTTTAACGAGTACAACCATCGCGCGCCCAGCCTGTAAGCGCACCCATAACACTGCTAACAAGCCGGAATATTTATTCCGGCTTTTTTATGCCGCATAATGAGGTGTAAACCCCCGGAGAATAGAACAGGCACGTAGCAGCATATTTCTTTTACTGGCTATACTGCATTTTGCGAATCTTTCTGCCGTCCGCAGATGTTTATCTTCGCATCCTATTCTTAACCTACTAGACGGCAACTGCTGCTTTTTCTTTGCTATTACCTTCCAATTTCGAACATAAAATAGGCTTTGCGCAGCTGCGCGAAATGCTGGATTCCTTGTGTCTGAGCGCTTTAGGTCGGCATTTTGTGGCCAAGATGCAGTTCCAGACCAAGCACGAACAGCTCCAGAAGCTGCTGCTTCAGGCCGATGAGTTCCGCGTCCTGCTCCAGTCGGGCGCCGACTTCCCCAGCCAGCACTACCACGATGTGCACCCGCACCTAGTGCGCGCCAGCATTCCCGGCGCCTACCTGGAGGTGACGGCTTTTTTTGCCGTTAAAATGAGTCTGCGCACCATTCGGCAGGCCCTTACTTTCTTCACCCACGCTGAAGAAACGCTGTATCCAACCCTGCGCCTACTGGGCATTGGGGTGCAGGTAGACCGTAACTTGCTGCTGGCCCTGGACAAAGTAGTGGACGACGAAGGCCAGGTGCGCGATAACGCTTCACCGCTGCTCATGCAGCTCAAGCAGGAGCTGATTGCCCGCCAGGGCCAGCTACGCAAGCAGATTGCTGGCATCCTGCGCCACGCCAAAACCGAAGGCTGGATACCCGGCGACGCCGAGCCCACCATTCGGGGCGGACGCCTCGTGCTGCCCGTCATTGCCGAGCATAAGCGCCGGGTGAAAGGCTTAATTCACGACGAGTCGGCCTCGGGCCAGACGGTGTACATTGAGCCGGAAGCGGTTTTTGAGTTAAACAACGACATCAAAGACCTCGAAAATGCTTACCAGCGCGAACTGATCCGCATTCTCACCCAGCTCACTGACCAGCTGCGACCTCACATCCCGGACTTGCGCAAAGCCTATCAGTACCTGGGCTTGCTGGATTTTATTCGGGCTAAAGCCTTGTTGGCCAACCGTCTGGAAGCGTCGTTGCCGACCTTGCATCCGCGTCCGCTGATCAAGTGGCAGAAGGTGCGCCACCCATTGCTCTACCTCACGTTTCGGGAGCAGCCCAAGGAGACGCGCCGGGAGGTGGTGCCCTTAAGCATCGACCTGAATCCTGACCAGCGCATTCTGTTGATCTCGGGGCCGAACGCGGGGGGCAAATCGGTGGCCATGAAAACTGTGGGTTTGGTGCAGTACATGCTACAATGTGGCCTGCTCATTCCGGCCGGCGACGGCTCCGAAGCGGGCGTATTCGAAGATATTTTCCTGGATATTGGCGACGAGCAAAGCCTGGAGAATGACTTGAGTACGTATTCGTCGCATTTGCTGAATATGAAGCAGTTCCTGCTTTTTGCCGGCAAGAAAAGCCTTGTGCTCATCGACGAATTTGGTACCGGCACCGAGCCTGCCTTGGGCGGCGCCATTGCTGAAGCCGTGCTCGATCAGCTCAATCGCGCCCGCAGCTACGGCGTGATTACGACCCACTACACCAACCTGAAAAACTACGCCGAGCGCTCGCCCGGCATCGTGAACGGGGCTATGCGCTACGACCCGGAGCGTTTGCAGCCGCTGTATCGATTGGAAATTGGCAAACCGGGCTCTTCCTTTGCCATCGAAATTGCCCGTAAAATTGGCTTGCCGGCTCAACTCGTGGAGCGCGCTACCCAGCTTGTAGGCAAAGACAAAATCCGCTACGACCGTTTGCTGGAAGGTCTGGAAAAGGAAAAAGCTGACCTGGAGCTGCGCACCGCCGAAGCCGAAAAGCAGGAGCGTCGCCTCAAAAAAGCCGCCCAGGAATATCAGGACCTCAAGCGCCACCTCGAAGACACCCGCCTCGACGTATTGCGCGATGCGAAAGCCAAAGCCAAGCTGCTGCTCAAGGATACGAATCAGCAAATTGAGGCTACCATTCAGGAAATTCGCACGGCTCAGGCCGATAAGGAGCAAACCAAGCAGGCCCGCCAGAAGCTGGACGACTACGTAAAACTGGAGCTGCAAATCGAGCCCCCCAAAGCTCGCCCGACCCGCGAAACTGCCGATGCCGCCACCCTCAAGGCCGGCGACAAAGTGGCGTTAATCGGGCAGGATGGCTACGGGGAAATCATGAGCGTGAAAGGCAAAACGGCGGAGGTATCGTTTGGTGGAATGAAAACCATCGTCAAGGTTTCTCAGCTCGAGAAGCTGGGCCGCGCCGAAATCAAGGAGCGCGAGAAGAAAGCGGAGCGAAATGCCCCCCAAAGCTCCGGCATGGACATGACCGGCCGCATGGCCAACTTCAGCCCCAACCTCGACCTGCGCGGGGAGCGGGCCGAAGACGCCCTGCAAAAAGTCATGGCCTTCGTGGACGACGCGGTGATGCTCGGCATTCCTGAAATCAAGTTTGTGCACGGCCGCGGCAACGGTATTCTCCGCCAAATAACCCGCGACTACCTGCGCTCCGTGCGCTCCGTGGCCAGCGTAGCCGACGAGCACGCCGAACGCGGCGGTGATGGGGCCACGGTGGCAGTGCTGAAGTAGCCATCTGCTTATGTAAGAACGACCAGCTCCCCTCCTCCGCGGAGGAGGGGAGCTGGTCGTTCTTACATAATATTCACCTCCGGGTGCAGCTCCACGCCGAATTTCTCCCGCACCGAAGCAATAATCTCATGAGCCAGATCCCGAATATTTGCCCCCTGCGCGCCGCCGTGATTTACTAATACTAAGGCTTGATTCTCATGCACGCCGTGGGGGCCGAAGCGGCGGCCTTTCCAGCCGCACTGCTCGATCAACCAGGCAGCGGGCACTTTCACGCCGCCGGGCACGGGGTAGCCGGGCAGGTCGGGGTACTGAGCTTTCAGCTCGTCGAATCGGTGCTGGGAGAGTTCGGGGTTCTTGAAAAAGCTGCCGGCATTGCCGATTTGAGCTGGGTCGGGGAGCTTGCTGCGGCGGATGCGGATGACGGCCTCGCTCACGTCTTGGGGCGTGGGGTCAGACTCGATGCCCATATCGGCGAGGGTGGTGCGCAGGGCGCCGTAGCTGATGTTGAGCCGGTGCTGACGCTGGAGCCGCAGCACCACGCTCGTTACGATAAACTGATTTTTAAGTGGACCCTTGAATACGCTTTCGCGGTAGCCGAAGCCGCACTCCTCGCGGGTAAACGTGCGCAGGCGGCCGGTGCTGATTTCCAGGGCTTCCAGGTGGTCGAAGGTGTCTTGCAACTCGGCCCCGTAGGCGCCGATATTCTGCAAGGGCGCCGCGCCCACCGTCCCCGGAATCAGCGACAAGTTTTCGATGCCGCTCAGGTTTTGCTGCAAGCTGTACTGCACCATGCCGTGCCACGATTCGCCGGCGCCGGCGCGCACCAGAGCGGTGCCGGCGTCTTCATCCTGGGCAATAACTTCGAGGCCTGCTATCTCATTTTTGAGCACTACGCCGTTGAAATCCTGAGTGAAAAGCAGGTTGCTGCCGCCGCCCAGAATAAGTTTTTCGGCCTGCTGCACTTCGGGCAATGCCAGCAAAGCGCGCAATTCGTCTACGCTGCGGAAGCGGGCAAACAAGCGCGCCTTGACGTCGATGCCGAAGGTATTGTAGGGGCGGAGTGAAACGTCGTGTTCGAGAAGGGAGGCCGAAGACATAGGGAAAGCAAAAAGGTAATGCTGCAGTAAAAGTAGCGCCGCGGCCGCGAAAAAAGCCCCCCAGCAGCGATTCACGGCCCCAAATAACTACCGCACCCGGTAGCCGCTTGCCGCATAGTACAGCAGATACGCGTAGCAGAGCGCGGGCACCACGAAAGCCACGCGCAGTCCGCCGCCGTCGGTAGCCAGCCAGCCCATGAGGGGTGGAATAATAGCTCCGCCCACGATGGCCATGATCAGGTAGGATGAGCCTTGCTTGGTGAATTGGCCTAACCCCTTGATTGCTAGAGGGAAAATAACAGGCCACATGATAGAGTTGCAAAGTCCGCAGAGCACAATCAGCCACAAAGCGGCTTCGCCAGTTGTTAAAATAGAAGCCACGACCAGCGCCACGCCAGCCGCGCACACGGCTATCAGCATGCCACGGTTGTTGAAGCGCAGCAAAAGTGGAATTCCCACCAATCGACCTACCAGCGAGCCAAACCAGTAAGACGAAACCAGTACCGCGCCCACCGCTTTTGTAAAGCCCCCCGAAGTGTCGATAGGAGCAGGCTCTTGGCCAAAAAATACCAAGGCATAATTAGTAGCGACATTCAGCCCTTGCACCAGACTTTGGGTGAAGTCGCTAAGCTGCTGGATTCCCTGCGACTCGCCATAGCGAATAAGGAATGAGCCCAAGCCAACCTCCACGCCCACGTACACGAAGATAGCCACGACGCCTAAGGCTAGATGCGGAAACCCTAAGGCATTTTTCCTAGGGGTTACTTTTAACTGTCCATCCTCACTCCACTTCGCACCTTTAACCGCTTCTTCGGCCGGCAAGCTTTCGATTTCGGGTAGTTTTAACAAGAAGAACACCCCGGCCAGAACCATCAGGAAAGCTGCCAAGCCCAGGTACGGGCCCTTCACCAGTTGGGCTTCCTGATCTAAACGCTGCGCTACGGGTAGGGCCGCCAACTGGGCCTTCAGGGCCACTGAGCCGCCGAATAAAATCAACCCGCCAACCAGCGGCGACAAGGCGCCCCCGAAGTTGTTGGCTACTCCTACAATGCTCACCCGTGCCGCGGCATTGCGCGCCGGCCCTAATACCGAAACGTACGGGTTGGCCGCCACTTGCAGCAACGTGATGCCAGCACCTAGTAATCCTAAAGCGGTGAGGAACAGCGCAAACGTGCGCGAATTGGCTGCCGGCACGAACAGCAGGGCTCCGCATGCCATCACCAGCAAACCCAGCACAATTCCATTCTTATACCCCAGCCGCTTCAGCACAAAGCCCGCCGGCAGCGACATTAGAAAATACGCCCCAAAAAAAGCCGATTGCACTAACGACGACTGCAAGTCCGTGAGCTGGCACACGTCCTTGAGGTAGGGCATGAGCACGTCGTTGAAATTGGTGACGGCCCCAAACAGGAAAAACAGGGCCGTCATGGCCATCATGGGCACGACGAAGCTGCGGGTAGTATCGGCCGCGCCGGTGGCGGTGGGAGAGGAGGAAGTAGTAGGAGCAGCCATTGCGGGCAGAAAGGGAAAAGTTGTGGGCCTTAAAGATAGAAATAGTGTGCGAAGCACGAAGGAAGATGCTAGAACGACCAGCTCCCCTCCTCAGCTAAGGAGGAGATGCCGTGCCGCCGGCGCGGCTGGGGTGGTGCCACCGGAGGGGCTCGTTGCTGATGTTGTTTGTGTGTTTAGAAAGGCGGCCCTGCTAGGGTATTCGCTGTTTAAAAGGCCGTCATGCAGAGCGCAGCGAAGCATCTCGCGTGCTGATGAGAGATTACTAATCTCACTACCGCGAGCGAGATGCTTCGCTCCGCTCTGCATGACGGCCTTTATTATCCTTCCTTCAAACAGCTAAACCACGCCCGCAACCACCCCAGCCCCCGCTGCGCGGTGGCGTCCCCTCCTTGGTAGGGAGGAGAGTTGTTGTTCTGTCTGGCTTTTGCCGACCTTTGCCTTTCACCACCTAAAAAAGCCACCCATGGCCGAAAACCGCCGCGACGAACCCTTTTTCATGACGGCTACCACGCAGTTTGGCCTCGAAGACGTGCTGACCCAGGAGCTGGAGCAGCTGGGGGCCAAAATTGAGCAGGTACACAGCCGCGCAATTGAGTTTATGGGCAACAAGCAATTGCTCTACGAAGCAAACCTGTGGTGCCGCACGGCCATGCGCATTCTCAAGCCCTTCGCCGCCTTCTATGCTCCCGACGAAAAAGCCCTGTACCGCGAAGTAGGCCGCGTCGATTGGAGCCGCTACATCCGGCCCGATCAAACCTTTGCCATTACGGCGGTGGTCAATAAATCCACGTTTGAGCACTCGCTGTTTGTGGCCCAGCTCACCAAGGATGCCATCGTGGACCAGTTTCGCGACCGTACCGGCTCACGGCCCAGCGTGGACGTGAACAAGCCCGATATCCGCCTGCATCTGCACATGCTGGACAACGAAGTGACCTTGTCGCTCGACGCCTCGGGCGAGTCGCTGCACCGGCGCGGGTACCGGCAGCAGACGAATGCGGCCCCGCTCAACGAAGTGCTGGCGGCTGGCCTGTTGCTGCTCACCGGCTGGGATGGTAAGAAGACGCTTATTGACCCTATGTGCGGGTCGGGCACCATCCTGACCGAAGCAGCGCTCATTGCCCAGCGCATCGCGCCCGGCCTGTATCACCAAGGCAAATTCGGCTTCGAGAATTGGCCCGACTTCGACCTTGCCCTCTGGGAATCGGTGCAGCTCGACGCCCGCAACGCCCAGATTGAGGAGCCGCAAGCCTACATCGGCGGCTCCGATATTTCACCCGAGTTTCTGGAGCTAGCCCGCCAGAACGTGGAAGCTGCTGGCCTTGAAGATTATATCCGGCTGGCCGTGCGCGACATGCGCGAAGCCAAAGCGCCCAAAGGCGACCCCGGCCTCGTAATTATGAATCCGCCCTACGGGGAGCGAATAGGAGAAGAGGAGCAAATGGCCGAGCTCTACAAAATGATCGGTGACACGCTCAAATCGAATTTCCAAGGCTACGACGCCTATATATTCACCGGCAATCTGGATGCAGCCAAACGCGTGGGCCTGAAAGCCTCTCGCCGCATCCCGCTCTTCAACGGCCCCATTGACTGCCGCTTACTTAAGTATGAACTCTACCAAGGTTCACGTAGAGTAGCCCGGCCCGAGTAAATGATTCAATTATAAGCAAAACAGTAGACCGTCATGCAGAGCGCAGCGAAGCATCTCGCGTGTTTATCAAGATTAGTAATCCAAAGACCGCACGCGAGATGCTTCGCTGCGCTCTGCATGGCGGTCTACTGTTTTGCTTATAATTGTTTGTAATCACAGCACACCCCGGTCCTTTCAACCCACAATCCCACCTTCCAACATGAAAAAACTCTATTCAAAGCTGCTCTTGCTGGTGCTGCTCCTGCCCCTGTGGGCCGTGGCGCAAACGCCGGCTATCCAACGTGTAAACCCCACCAACTGGTGGGTAGGTATGAAGGAGCCGAAGCTACAGCTTCTGGTGTACGGCCCCAATGCCGGCACCCTGACCTATAGCGTTAACTACCCAGGCGTTAAGCTGGTGAAAACCAACACCGTCGAAAACCCGAATTACGCGTTTCTGGACCTGACTATTGTCGGTTCCGCTAAGCCTGGCACCGTTCAGATCGTCGGCAAAAAAGGCCCCCAGACCGTAACACAGACCTGGGAATTGAAAGCCCGCGATAACTCGCCAAAAGGCCAGGGCGTCACGCAGGCAGACTTTATCTATTTGGCCATGCCCGACCGCTTTGCCAACGGCGACCCGAGCAACGACAAGTTTGCCGACATGCGCGACCCCAACCACGACCGGAGCAACGGCTTCCTGCGGCACGGCGGCGACCTGGCGGGGGCTGCGCAGCGCCTGCCGTATCTCAAAGACCTGGGTGTCACGGCCGTGTGGTTTACGCCCGTCATCGAAAACAACCAGCCGCTAACCAATGAAGGCGGCACTATGCGCGCCTCTTACCACGGCTACGGCTTCACGGATCATTACAACGTGGACCGCCGCCTGGGGGGCAATTCGGCCTACAAATCCTTTGTCGATAAGGCTCATGCGGCCGGTATGAAAGTGGTGCAAGATGCTGTGTATAACCACATTGGTAATACCCACTGGTTTATTCAGGATCTGCCCATGAAAAGCTGGCTGCACCAATGGCCGAGCTACACCAACACGTCTTACCGGCAGCAGCCCATCACCGACCCGTATTCTTCCCAGATTGACCGGAAAGTGACGCTCGATGGCTGGTTTGTGCCCTTTCTGCCTGACCTGAACCAGGAAAACCCTTATGTGGCAAACTTCCTGATTCAGCACGCCATCTGGTCGGTGGAGAACTTCGGGGTGGATGCCTGGCGCATTGATACCTATATGTATAACGACCAGCCATTTATGAACCGCTGCAACGCGGCTCTGCTCGCGGAGTATCCGCGCATTCACATCTTCGGGGAGTCGTCGGTGAACAACGTGGTGGATCAGGCGTACTACGTGCGCAACAACATCGACTTCAAGTTCAAGTCGAACCAGCCGGGCGCCCTCGACTTCGTGCTGGAAGGCGCTATGGTTGAAGGCCTGAAGCACGACGGCAGCCCCCAGCGCATGTACGAAGCGCTGGCGCAAGACGCAGTGTATCAGGATCCAGGCAAGTTTGTGACCTTCCTCGATAACCACGACCACGACCGGTTCCTGTCGGTGATGGGCGACGATTACGACAAGTACAAAATGGGTCTGACCTGGCTGCTTACTACTCGCGGCATCCCATCTATGTACTACGGCACCGAGATTCTGATGAAGAACCTAAAAAACCCCACGGATGCGGAAGTACGCAAGGACTTCCCCGGCGGCTGGCCCGGCGACAAGCAGGATAAATTCACGGCTGCCGGCCGCACAGCCAAGGAAAACGAAGCCTTCCAATTCGTGCGTACCCTAGCCACCTACCGCCGCGACCACCCCGTGCTGCACTCCGGCAAGCTCATGCAGTATCTGCCCCAGGATGGCCTCTATGTGTACTTCCGCTACGACGACAAGGGTACAGTGATGGTGGCCACCAACGCCACCGATAAGCCCGTATCGATGCCCACGGCGCGCTTCTCGGAGCGCATGACCGGCTTCACCAAGGCCCGCAACGTGCTCACGAATGAAGCGGTGAGCGATCTGAAAACGTTGAGTCTGCCCGCCAAAACGGCCGTGGTACTGGAGCTTGTGAGGTAACCAAAAAGCATGTTGTCATCCTGACAAAGGAAGGACCTTATCGCAGTTCAACGAGTCGTTGTTCTACTGTGATAAGGTCCTTCCTTCGTCAGGATGACAGCCGATTTACATAGCCTTTTAGCTAATGCTATCCTGCATAGCTCTTGCAGGCTTCCACGCAGGCGCGGCAGGCGGCGGCACACTGCTGGCAGTGGTCATGATCATGTTTGCCGCACTCGTCGGCGCACTTCTGGCAAATTTCAATGCACTCGCGCATGACGTGCTGGGCGTGAGCGGAGCCGCGGGCAATGAAGGCGGCAGTGAGGCGGCAGATATCGGCGCAGTCGCGGTCGAGGCGAATACAGGGCACCATCATCTGGATATTTTCTTCGCTCAGGCAAGCGTCAGAGCACATTTCGCAGGCGGCGATGCAGCGGCTGAGGGCGTCAAGCGCGGCTTGAGCATTTTGGTTTTGGGTGGCGTAGGTGCGGGACTGATTCATGATGAATAGAATTAAAGAGTGAAACAATAGGTACTCCCTATACTTACGGGACAGCTGCTGCAAGAGGACGTGTAGGATTGGGATTAAGATGTATACAATCCTGCTTTAGCGCACGAAAAGCCCCCAGGCAGCACCCACTGCCCTAATAAGACAAGGCGGCACTTTGCGCCAAGGTGTAGCTGTTACCAACTGCCAGTCTTTCCCGAAACGCAGTGCCGATTCATGAAACCCAAGGCGTTTTATCCGGCGTGTTGCCTTTCAACTACCGCTTAGCTAGCGTATTTTTACAGAATGTTATTTGCCCCCAAACCTATTCGCCGACTCTGGAATCTGCTCGAAAAGCCTTAAAGCAATACTACGGTTACGACTCGTTTCGCCCTATGCAAGAGGATATTATCTCTTCTATTCTAGGCGGGCGCGATACGGTAGTGCTGATGCCGACGGGGGCGGTAAGTCGGTGTGCTTTCAGGTGCCGGCCGTAGTGAGCGAGGGCGTATGCGTGGTTGTATCACCGCTGATTGCCTTGATGAAAGATCAGGTGGAGGCGCTGAAGGCCAACGGAATTGCGGCGGCGGGCATCAACAGCAGCATCGGGCAGAGCGAGCAGAACAACATCGGGGCGGCGTGCATGAGCGGCTATCTCAAGCTGCTGTACGTGAGCCCCGAGAAGCTGCTTTCGCCGGGCTTTCTACAATTTCTACAGCGCCTCAAAATCAGCATGTTTGCCATCGACGAGGCGCACTGCATCTCGTCCTGGGGCCACGATTTCCGGCCCGAGTACACCCAGCTGCGGCTCTTGCGCGAGCAGTTTCCGCAGGTGCCCATCATTGCCCTTACCGCCACCGCCGACCGCCTCACCCAGCGCGATATCCAGCAGCAGTTGCGCCTGAGCGAACCTCAGGTTTTCACCGCCAGCTTCGACCGGCCCAACCTCAACCTCATCGTGCGGCCGGGCCAGGACCGCGTGGGGGGCATTTTGGAGTTCCTGGACCGTCATCCTGACCAGCCCGGCATCATCTACTGCCTCTCGCGCAAGCAGTGCGAAACCCTCTCACAGAAGCTGATAGCGAAAGGGTACCGCGCTGGCCACTACCACGCCGGCATGACGCCCAATCAGCGCTCGGCGGTGCAGGAAGGCTTTTTGAAGGACGACTTGCAGGTGATTATCGCCACCATCGCCTTCGGTATGGGCATCGATAAGAGCAACGTGCGCTGGGTGATTCACTATAATCTGCCCAAAAATATCGAGGGCTATTACCAGGAAATCGGGCGCGCCGGCCGTGATGGTACCGATGCCACGGCCGTACTTTTTTACAGCTTCAGCGACGTGATGAGCCTGCGGGAGATGCTGACCAAGGACAACCCGAACCTTACCCAGCTCAACCTAACCAAGCTTGAGCGCATGCAGCAGTTTGCGGAAGCCGCCAGCTGTCGGCGCAAAATTCTGCTCAACTACTTCGGCGAAACCCTGGCCACTGACTGCGGCAACTGCGACATCTGCCGCAACCCGCCCACCACCTTCGATGGCACGCTCATCGCCCAAAAAGCGCTGTCGGCGGTGGTCAGGATGCGGGAGCGGGCCAGCATTGGTCTGCTCATCGACGTGCTGCGCGGCATGCGCAACCAGGCCGTGCTCAGCGGCGGGTACGACCAGATAAAAACCTACGGCGCCGGCGCCGATCTGCCTTACCTGGATTGGTACAGCTACGTGCACCAGATGCTCAATGACGGCCTGCTTTATATTGCCTACGAGGAAGGCTACGCGCTGAAAATCACGGAGCTGGGCAAGGAAGTACTGCAAGGCCAGCGCCAGCTGCCGCTCAAGCAATTCAAGCCCGCTGAGAAAGCCGAAAAAACCACCCGAGTCAGCCGCAAAGCCGCCCAGGCCGCTACCAAGCCGACGGACGCTACGGCCAAGCTATTCGAGCGCCTGCGGCAGCTGCGCAAGCGCATTGCCGATGAGCAGAACGTGCCGCCCTACGTGGTGTTTACGGATGCGACGCTGGAAGAAATGGCTGCCGAGAAACCCGTTTCGCGGGTGGCCATGCTGGCTATTTCGGGCGTGGGCATGAAGAAGTTTGAAACCTACGGCGAGGCCTTTATCAAGGAGATTCTCGAGCATCGGGGTGGGGGCGCACCCGACGCGAGCAACGCTGTGTACGCGGATATTTCGGAGGGACTGGAAGAAATGCCCCCACGCCCGCCCCGCGCAAGCGCGAGGTAGGCGACACTCACGAAACAACGTTTCAGCTGCACCGGGTAGGGCTGAGCGTGGAAGCCATTGCCGAGCGGCGCAACCTGAGCACCGGCACCGTGCGCGCCCACATCGAAACGCTCTACGCCAAGGGCTACCAGATTCGGCTGGAGGAGTTTCTGACGATGGACGAATTTGCTGAAATCCAGACCGCCCGCGACCAGCTCGGCGGCGAGCCGCTGCTACGCGACCTGTTTGACCACCTGCGCGAAAAGCACGACTATTTTAAGCTGCGCCTGGCCGTGCATTATCAGAAACGGCTGCGCGGAGAAGCATAACGGCTAAAAAAGCCCCCCAGAGCTACTCTGGGGGACTTTTTTATAAAAAATTACCCAGGCGAAGTGCACTAATAATGGGCGCCGAACTAAGCGTAACTTTTCTATTAAGAATCTAGCAATTTCAAAAAAATAATAGCTAATTGAATTAGTAAAGCTGCTTGCTTGTTGCTAATTTCACGAGCCGGTAATGTTTTGATGTCGAAGCCTTTCCCGCCTCTTTTTTAGCGATGATCAATACGAACTTAAAATTCTGGCGCCGTGAGCTGGGCCTCACCCAGGCGCAAATGGCCGAGAAGCTAAGCATAAAACGCTCATTGGTAGGTGCCTACGAAGAAGGCCGAGCCGAGCCAAAGCTCACGACCCTCGTGAACATGGCCCGCCTGTTCGGCATTACGCTGGACGCGCTGGTCACCACTGACTTTAGTAAAAAGAGCGTGGCCAAAGCGGCCCTGCGCCACCTGGAGCCTTCGCTGCAAACGCCCGAGCCGCCCCGTCCCGCCGACCGCCTGCGCGTACTGGCCCTCACGGTCGATAAGGAGCAGAACGAGAATATTGAGCTGGTACCGTTGAAGGCTAGCGCCGGTTACCTCAATGGCTACGCCGATGCCGAGTTTATTGAGGAACTGCCCAAGTTCCGCCTGCCTATGCTGGGCTCGGGCGGTACCTACCGCGCCTTCGAGATTGAGGGCGACTCGATGCTGCCTATTGCCTCGGGTACCGTTATTGTGGGCCGCTACGTAGACGACTGGTTAACGCTGAAGGATGGCACGCCTTGCGTGGTAGTGAGCAATAAGGAAGGAATCGTGTTTAAGCGCGTATTCAACCGGCTCAAGCAGGGCGCTATGCTGACGCTGCACTCCGATAACCCCGTGTACTCGCCCTACGAGATTGACGTAGAAGATGTGCTCGAAATCTGGGAGGCCAAAGCCTACATCAGCAGCACGTTCCCCATTGCCGACCTCTCGCTGAACCGCCTGGCCAGCATCGTGCTGGACTTGCAGCAGCAGATGACGACGTTGAAGAAAGCATAAGCTTATCTGCACACTCAGCAACAAGAAAAGGCCCGGACCAAGTTGGTCCGGGCCTTTTCTTGTTGCTGACGCTCAATATATTAGCAACCATTTAGCTGTGGGGGCAAAATGTTAAGCAGGAGTGGGGCGCCAGCGGAATGAGTGCGGATCAATAGCGCGCATGGTGCACAAGATGCCGTCGAGGTGGTCGCACTCGTGCTGAAGCAGCTCGGAGATGCCATCCTGCACGGTCCAGCTTTGGAGTTGCCAGTGTTCATCGCGGTAGCGCACTGTTACCTGCTGATGGCGTTGTACGCGCACCAGCAGGTTTGGAAAGCTCATGCAATCGTCCCACAGCTCAAACGTGGCCGGGCTTAGGTCTACCAGCTCTGGATTGAGCAGCACAAGGGCTGCCCGTCGAGGTGCAGGTACACGAGGCGCTTCATCACCCCAATCTGGGGGGCGGCAATGCCTCGGCCAAAATGGTAAGTGGCTCTGATATCGGCCATTACCGCGTGCAGATCGGCAACCCAGCCGGCCACCAGCGGCAGTTCGGCCTCCAGCACGGGCGCGCACTGCTCATAAAGGCGCGGGTCGCCCAGCAACACAATATCGGCTATGGTTTTCATGTCTCTAAGAAAAGGATAAGTTGCTTATTTTTAATTAATGCCTTAGGCAAGCTGCTGCGGGCTTTTTACTTATAAAAGCCCCCCAGCACCTACCGGAAGATGTGGCGCTAACTTACAACCACTTGCTCGCGTATTGCTAAGCATTGGCCATCAATCCAACATAGCCCTATGCTTACATATATCCCCGCCACCGCGCGCCACCACGCCGCACCTGTACAATGGCTCAGCAGCTACTTCCTGTTCTCCTTCGCCGATTATCACGACAAGGATAACATGCAGTTTGGCCCTTTGCGCGTGTTCAACGACGATACTATAGCGCCCAACTCCGGCTTTCCGCAGCACCCGCACTCCGATATGGAGATTATCACCTTGGTGCTCAGCGGCGAAGTAACCCACGAGGATACGATGGGCAACCGCGCCGTCATTAAGAAGGGGGAAGTGCAGCGCATGACGGCCGGCACTGGCCTGGCCCACGGGGAGCGCAACGAAACGGACGAAGAGCTGCGGATTTATCAGCTTTGGTTTATCCCGAATCAGAAAGGCTTGAGCCCCAGCTATGAGCAGAAGGATGTTGACTTTCTGGATAGCAAGAATGAGCTGATTCCGTTGGTGTCGGGGCAGAAAGTGCTGGAAGATGTGGTGTTCATGAACTCCAACTCGACTGTGTATTGGGCCAATCTGAACGCCGAAAAGACGATTACATTCAAGACCTTTCCCATTCGCAATACCTTCATTTATGTGCGGCAGGGCACTATCTACGTCAATGGCTCCGAAATCGGCCCCAGCGACCAGGCCCGCCTGAGTGATGAGCACGTAGTAGAAATTCGGGCCGAAAAGGACGCGCAGTTCATTCTGATTGATTTGCCTGCAAGCGAGGCAAATTTCTAAAATTAACAGACTACAGATCAGCAGCCGGGCTACCCTCTAGCCCGGCTTTTTTGTGCGCTTGAATCTGCTTTCAGATCGTTTTTCGCTGAGCTCTGGATGATGAGAATGCCTGCGTTCTGCAAGCGCCACAGCAACATTACTACCCCGAGAAAGGTAGAACCGCATGGTTTGACAGAGGAGTTTTTTCTAAAGAGCGTCATGAAAGTACCCCGCCCCAAGATATGGGTAGTCGCAGCTACGGTGCTTTTGTTCTTGCTGGTGATGGGCTTCGAAAACTACCTGACTACCTCCAGGCGAACTGCTTCATCAGGCTTCACGTCCGAAGGCGCGAAGCCGCTGGCGGTGCTGGCTAATCTTATCATACCTCAAAAAACAATCCGAATGGAGCTACCACACCACCCACTTCGCTCCGAGGCCGACCTGGACATATTGCTGCGCGAAATAGGCGATGCGCGCGTGGTTTTGCTCGGCGAGGCTTCGCATGGCACCGCCGAGTATTATACGTGGCGGGCGACCATCACCAAGCGCCTCATTCAGGAAAAAGGATTTGATTTCATTGCCGTAGAAGGCGAATGGGCCGATTCGTACCGGGTCAATAACTTTATAAAAGGCTCCCAGCAGGACAACGCGGCGGCCGTGCAGCTCCTGCGCCACTACAACCGCTGGCCCACCTGGATGTGGGGCAATTATGAAGTTGCTGACTTAGTAACGTGGTTAAATAATTACAACCAACAGCCCGCTGGGGGCAAAAAGCGGGTTTCTTTGGCCTTGATGTTTATTGCCTCTGGGAAGCTCTGGAGGATATAATGCCGTATCTGGAAGGCACTAACAAAGAGGTGCTGCAAGCCGCGCAGCAGGCCCACCGCTGCTTTCAGCCCTACACCGACGATGCCCAGGCGTATGCTATGGCTGTGGCCCGCGCCTCGGATAACTGCCGCACCGAAACCAACCGCTTGTGGCGCCATATGCAGGAGCTGACCAACAACGGTGTGCCCCAAAGCGAAGAGCTGTTTGTGGCTCAGCAGCACGCCCTGGTTGCCTTGAATGGTGAGCGGTACTACCGCGCCATGGTGAGCGACAACTCCGATTCCTGGAACATCCGCGACCGGCACATGGCCGAAACCCTCGACCGCCTGCTGCAACTGCACGGCTCCGGCAGCAAGGCCATCATTTGGGAGCATAACACCCACGTCGGCGATGCTCGCTACACAGATATGGCCCAACGAGGCGAGGTAAACGTGGGCCAGCTGGCGCGCAAGGCATACGGAGAGGAAAATGTGTACATCGTGGGCTTCGGATCTTATCAAGGCTCCGTTATAGCCGCCTCGCGGTGGGGTGCGCCCATCAAAAAGATGCCGGTTCCCGCCGCGCAAGAGGGTAGCTGGGAGCAGCTGCTGCACGCCGACGGCGGCACCGATAAGCTTTTGTTTTCCAAAGATATACGCGATAATAAACGCCTTAAGCGCTCCATTGGTCATCGTGCTATTGGGGTGGTTTATAATCCAAGCCTGGAGCGTTTTGGCAACTACGTGCCATCCATCATACCACAGCGCTACGACGCCTTCATGTTCTTTGATCAAACCGAGGCGCTCCATCCATTAGATACTCCCGTGAAAGGTAACGAACCCCCGGATTTGTATCCATTCGGAACATAAGGCAAGTGGCACCACACTGTAAAGCACAGACTAACAGATGATCTTTTGCTGCTGGCACATTTTGCCGATCTGTTGTCAGCCGAAGTTGAATCCTGAAATATTTAAAACTTCAGCCCCTGGTTGCTTGCGGTGTGCCATCTTGGGGGCATTTTGCGGCTCATTTGGTGCCAAAAATGTACGTGATGAGCCGCTTCTCCTATATCACCCGCGCCGTCTGGCTGCTCTCGCTTATCAGCCTCTTCACCGATCTGGCCAGCGAGATGCTGTACCCGATTATGCCGCTCTACCTGCAATCAATCGGGTTTTCCGTGTTTTTTATTGGGTTGCTCGAAGGGGTGGCCGAAGCCACGGCGGGCCTCAGTAAAGGCTATTTCGGGCAATGGTCTGATCGACTCGGACGCCGGGTGCCGTTTGTGCAGTGGGGCTACGGACTGAGTGCCCTCTCCAAGCCCATGCTGGCAATACTGGCCACGCCAGTTTGGGTACTGCTCGCCCGCACCCTCGACCGATTGGGCAAAGGCCTGCGCACCGGAGCCCGCGACGCCCTCTTGTCCGACGAAACCACCCCGGACAACAAAGGCAAGGTTTTCGGATTTCATCGGTCAATGGATACGCTGGGAGCCGTTTTTGGTCCTACTGTGGCCCTTCTGTGGCTGACCTCACAGCCCGGCGAGTTCCGCCCCTTATTCCTGATTGCTTTTTTGCCTGGTTTGCTGGCCATCGGTATTGCTTTTTTACTGAAAGAGCGCCAAACCGTGCCCTCAAACCGTCCGGTTCAGCCGTTTTGGGCCTCGTTTAGCTACTGGCGGGTAGCCTCGCCAGCGTATCGGCAAGTGGTGGGAGCGTTGGTGCTCTTCGCCTTGTTCAACAGCTCCGACGCCTTTCTGCTGTTGCTCGCCCGACAACGCGGCCTCTCCGATGCCACGGTGGTGGGCCTTTATATCTGGTACAACGCGGTGTACGTGCTCAGCGCTTGGCCCCTCGGTCACCTCGCCGATAAGCTGGGGTCGCGCCGGCTGCTGGTAGCTGGGCTTCTGGTCTTTGCCCTGGTGTACGGCGGCGTAGCGGTGGCGCATACCACCTGGGCCTTCGCCGCTATGTTTGGCCTATACGGTGTGTATGCCGCCGCCACGGAAGGCGTGGGCAAAGCCTGGGTAAGCAACCTCTGCCGCAAAGCCGATGCTGGGGCCGCCCTGGGTACATTCTCCGGGCTCAGCAGCCTGGCCACGCTGGGCGCCAGCGTCGGTGCTGGTCTGCTGTGGCAATGGCGCGGACCAAGCCTTACGTTTGGAGTCACGGCCGTTGTGGCCCTTGGCGTGGCAGGTTACTTAGCCGTAGTACGCCTTCGCGAACAGGCCGCGTGAAGATGTGTATTAGCGTCTCATTATTGAGGAACCGGATCAGCTCTGTATATATAAGCCGCTTGATAAGTTAATACCTCAAGCTTGTCTGCCGTTTGCGCTGAATTATAGTGTAGCGCCAATGTACAGCGTCTATACCCAGGGTTACGAGCAGCGCGTGCGGTAGGGTCACGATTGAAGCCACGAGTAGCGCCAGGCTCACAAAGACAGATTCGGTAGCCGCCTGCCACCAGGCTACTCCGTAAAGCACCGCCAGCCCAGCCAAACTGAGGGCTAACAAGGGTGCTGATCGCCGAAGGAAAAAGCCTAGCTCAGGCCCCAAAAGTAACCGACGACTGAGCATAGGGCGGCCCATGAGCTGGTTCATCCGCAGTACGTGGTGCAAGCTGTGCCAAAACACGAAGTACACCCCCGCTGACAGAAGGGGAGGAAGCACCACAAGCAAGGTGATGAGCAGCCCTGCTTCCAGCATATCCGTGCGGGCCGTTGAGTGGTGGCCGTGGCGGAAGTAGCTGCCCCAGAGCAATAGGTGCCCGCCCGCTACGAGGATGCCCAGCACTAGGGCAATTTGGGAAATGGCGACCGCGCTGACGGGGTCGGCGCCCCCAAGGCTGAGTAAGCCATTTATAATTTCGCGCGTTTCGTCTGCCCAGTATCGCAGCGGCACCGTGAACAGCAAACCGCCCCGCAGCAGGCTGTGCGCTATCCAGTAGCGGGGATGAGTGGCCAGGGTTGGAGCGTCAGCTGAGCCCCAGTGCCAAGCGGTCAGACCAAAGAAAAGTGCCACCGTTACTGCCGGCTGCCACCACCATAAAAGGCCAACCAGCGCGGCCAGTCCCAGATAGCCAACCAAAAAGTACACCCAATAGCGCAGTTGGCTTTGCGACAGTGCAGGATGGGTAGCTGGCACTACAAATTGGTCGCAGGCGCCGTGGGCCACGCCTAGCAACAGCGCTCCAACCAGCAGCAGGGGCGTCAGCAGCCAGAGGGCTAGGCCGGGTATCAGCAGCCATGTGGCTACCGCCGCTAGCACAATCAGGTAGGAAGCGCGGCGCGGTACCGCGCTGCTTCCCAGAGGCAAAGTGACCGAATCAGGCAGTGACATACTCTTTCATACCAAGATCTCTGTATGCGTATTCACATCCACATCGTGGGTGCCAGAAAGTAAGCAACTCCAACTTGTTAAAAACTTATTTCCACCTTCTGCAAAGCATTTGTAGAAGGTGGAAATAAGTTTTTAACAGTTGCAGGTAACACACTACAAATCTGGACGTTTAGCATGGCATGGCGTTTTTGCCCAGCCTGGCTGTTTCCAGTATTAAGGCCAGCGGCTAAGCGGTGGGAGCTAGCTCACGCACGGCCGCCGCGCTTTTACCAGACGCGGCGATGCCATACACCACCAGGCCAAACCCGATTTTGTTGATGGCATCGGCGATGTTATAAAACAAGTCAACGTTAGCCGCCTGCCATCCTAAGCCCGTGTTCAGCCAGCCTCCCGGCATGCACATGTAGCCAATAGGATAGATGGCCCACCCCACCAATACAAACCAGGCCAGCGCTCGGATGCCTTTGATAACAATCGCGTCGCCGGTTTTGCTGGCCAGCTGTGCTACTTCCCCGAACCAGGCAGTATACAGGATGTATACGTATCCCAACGTTGACAGAGACCCCCACAACACCGAGTGCCCCGTAGTGCCATCCGTGAAGGCCTCGCCGATATACCCCGTTACCAGCATAAAAACGGAGGCTGCGACAAGCTTCCACAGTAAGCTAATGCGAGCTCCCGCCGCTTTCGTCAGCAGGTAGAACTCTACGCACATCAAGGGCACCGTAAGCGTCCAGTCAATGTAGCGCAGAGCTGTGGGCGTTTTACCCGTTGCCAGGTAATAGTCCCGCATGTAGTAATAGTGAATGGCAGCAATGCCCGTAATGAGTCCGGAAACCAGCAGCGAAAGCTTCCATTTGCCTTCTACGCTCCCACGCTCCGCGAAGAAAAAAACGGAGGCGGCCAGCATCGCCATGTAGCCTGTAAAGAAAGTAAATGCAATCGGGTCATCAACCCGAATGTCTACCAGCCCGAACAGTGAAGTCGTGTACATTTTGTTTAGGTTTTTGAGTTAAAAAGTTAAACAATATACATATATATTTAACAATTGTTTAGATCGTGGTTAAGTAAATATTTGCGCCTAACTATCTGATTTCTTATAAGATAAAAATGCCATGGAGGAGCTTGCCTCCCAAGGATGCAACAAGGCAAATAGCAGCGAATACCAGATGGGCCTGCCTAATGAAACGGAGATATGCTTAAACAAAAAAGCCCCCAGAGTAGTAGTTCTGGGGGCTTTTTTGCAACGACCTTTCCGGCAGGTGTTCAGAGGCGGTGTCGCGTTGCTACATCGTGTACTTACGCCCTTTGTTCTGTTCCTTCAGATACGCCATTAACGGCTGAAAATAATCGACCATGGCGCGGGCGGATAAGTCTTCGCCAGTCTTTTCTTTCAGCACGGTGCGCCAATCTTTGCTGGCACCGGGACGCATGATGTCGGCCAGAAAAGCGCCTACTTCTTTGCTGCCATAATAATTGGTGACGTGCGGGTCCTGTTTCAGGATCTTCTTCGCGATGTGATCGTGGAGCTGAAATAGGATGACGTAGGAGAGGGCGTAGTCATAATACTGCGCTGGGTCGTCGTTGATGTGGGTTTTGGTAGCGGGGTCGAGGAAGTTTTCACCGCGCGCGGTGGGCGGCGTAATGCCCTGATACTTCTTCACCAGCTCCCACCATTTGGCGTTGAGCTGATCGGGGGGCAAATTCTCGGCGTAGAAGCTATTTTCCCACTCGCTCATCACCCCGGAGGCAAACGGCAGGAAAGTCACGTAGTTAAGCGCTTCCTTGAGCAGCGTCTGCGTCTGATCCGTTTTGGCCGAGGCCGGCACTAGGTCTAAACCAACAAGGAAAGGCTTCTGGGTAGCCGCCAGGCCCATCAGGCTGCCCATGGCCTCGTGGTAGGCGCGATTGGCCCCGCTGCGCAGCAATACTGGCACTTCGGGGTTGGTGTAGCTCATGTAATAGTAGATGTGGCCCAGCTCGTGGTGGGTCGTCTCGTACCACTCCGTGTTGGGCTCCACGCTCATTAGGCTGCGCACGTCGTTCTCCAGGTCCATGTGCCAGGCCGAGGCGTGGTTGTTCTTCTTGTAGTTGGCGCCAGCAGGCAATGGGTACAGACTGCTCTTTTCGTAGAAGCTTGGGGCAAAGCCGCAAAGCCTAAGCTTTGGTAGAAGCGCTCGGCTTGCTTTACCTGCCACTCCGCACCCTTTTTGGCTAATACCGCGTCCAGGTTCAGGCCTTTCACGTCCACCATCGCGCTCCAGTCCTGGCCCCAGCGGTTGGGCAGCCAGTGGGCGGGCAAGTAGTCGGGTACCTGCTTCTGACCGTATTTTTTGGCCAATTCGTAGCGGGCGTACGTGTGCAATTCGCGGTAAAGCGGGCGCAGCTCGTCGTTGATCTGCCGTACCAGCTGCATCATTTCCTCCCGCGTGAGGCCGTAGTCGGAAGCCTGGTACGTGAAGTAGTCGGGGTAGCCGAGGGCCTTCACCGTCTCGTTGCGCAGGCCGCGCAAGTTGAGCAAGCCTTCCTTGAGCGTCGGGCCGATGGCTTTGCTGGCCTCCCAGGCCGCCTGGCGCTTGGCCGGGTTTTTCTCCTTGCGCAGCACTTCGTCAATATCGTTGGTCGTCACCGACTTACCCTGGTATTTATAGTCGAAGCCGTAGAGCTTTTCCACCTGCGCCGTTTCGGCCTTGATGCGGCGCGTTACTACGTCTGCAATAGTCTGGGGTGAGTTGGCAGCGTTGTAAAGAGCGGCTTTCAACTGCTTGACCTGCAACTCACTAAGGTCGGCCTGGTGCTCCAACAGCTCCCGCAAACGGGTAATATTCTCGGTGCTGCCAGTGAAAGCGGCCATTGCCTGATTGGCGCGGGCCGTAGCCGCCGCATTGGTCGTGTCGCCGGGCACGATACGGGTATTCGAGCGCCACTCCGCCTCCGCCGATTGCGTGTAGAGGCGCTGGTATTGGGTGGAGTACTGCTGGAGGAAAGCATCGGCCTGGGTGCGCCAGTCGGGCGCGGCAGGCTGCGTTGCCGCGGGTGTTTCGGTGGCCGTACTGGCCGTGGGGGGCGTTTTGGCGGTAGGCGCACACGACCATAGCGCACTGCCAAGAGCAACGCCGGCCATTCCGGTTAAGAGCGTTTTTTTCATAAATGCTGGAATAGGAACAGAGGTGGGTGGAGTGATGCCCCTAAAGTAATGACTAGCCGACAAGTGCCGACAGCACCTTGATGCCAGCAGATAGAAAGATAGCGTAACGGTCGCGAGTGAGGCTTACGCTGCCGCCTGCTGCTGTAGCAAATGGCAGTCTTTGTACTTCTTGCCGCTGCCGCACGGGCACGGGTCGTTGCGACCAAACTTGCGCCGACTCCGCAGCGTTTTCAGCCATTCGCGCGGATCGACGGCAAAGCGCAGAAAACGCTTCTTGGGGTTTTGGCGCAGCGCACGGCTCAACAGCTGATACAGCTCCGGGTGGTTTTCCTGAAGCTTCTCGGGCTTCTCAAAAAAGTACTCCGTCACGACCGCGAAAAACTCGGCTTCGTTGGTGCCGGCGTAGGAGTTGATGTCGGACTTGCCGTCGCGGATGGCTTCGATTTCACGCTGCATCACCTCGGCCCAAGGCTGGAGCAGTTCGGGGGCAAAGCCATGGAAGGTACGCCGTCAATTACGCCATCGGCCTGGTCGAGCAGGTGAGCGAACTCATGAATACCTACGTTTTGCTTGTCCAATGAATCCTTAAAGCCTTGCTCTAACGAAGCCTTGGAAAGATGCATATAATGAGACGTTTGAAAATTACGGACGCTACCCAGCAACTGGCCTTGCAGGGGCGTCATTTCCTTGTTTGGGTCGTGGGCCTCGCGCCAGGCATCGGGCACAATAAGCACTTCACTCAGGTTGCCATACTCCCAATCGGGAAAGCCAAAAACCGGAATGATGGCCGATGCCGCCACCAGCACCCTCGTGGTATCATCTACTTCGGTCTGCACGCCAGTGATGAGCGTTTGGGCCAGAAAAACCTGCACCGATTTTTCAAACCGCTGCTTTTCATTTTTGGTGAGCGAGAGATAGAAAGCCACGCGCTCCATCAGAATTCGCCGCCACTCGACGGGAAATTCTTCGGCCAAAGCTTCCGTCCGCACGCGCGCATCGCGGGTGATGTAGCGGTAGAAGAGAAAGATAAGGCCGCCGATAATGGCCAAAAAAATAGCGTAGCTCATGAGGGTTCAACTAAATAAACAGGCCTCGTGTACGCACTTATAGCGTTAGTAGCTGAGCTGGGGGGCTTTTTTCTTCATCTTTAAGGTTAAGCTTCCATAAAAAGACGAGGACACTGTATTCTGACTGCTCGACCTGCGCCTTATGCTTAATCGCAAAGGGTTGGTAAGTTGGGGTTTTGAGCGAAGTCAAGCATCTGCTCCAGTTGGCATAGGGTCACCCGGTCGGTGGATAAGGTCAGGTGGTGCAGCTCCGTGCGATGCACCCAGCGTACGCCCACCGTTTCGGGCGTGTCAGCTTGCAAACTGCCACCTACTATATCGCAGAGAACGAACGCTTTGTATACGTACCAGGGCTGCGGCGGGTGCGGGTGCTGCTTCTTATCGAAGAGGGCCAGCAGGCGCACTGCTTGGGTTTCAAGGCCCGTTTCTTCCCGTGCTTCCTTCACCGCTACCTCGAAGGGTGTGTAGCCTACATCGGCCCAGCCGCCGGGCAGCGTCCAGCGGTTTCCGTCTATTTTTTCCTGCACCATCAGGATTTCCTCGGTGCCGCGAAACAGCACCGCCCGCACATCTACTTTAGGAGTAGGGTAGCCCGCCTCGTTAGCAAACAAGGCGTTAAGCTTTGCAATGGGCTCGTTGGTCAGGCTGGCCATCATTTGGAGGCTGAGCGCCTGCACTTCCTCATAGCGCTCAGTATCATAGGCACTGAGCGCATAGGTAAGGCCCGCCTGCGCTAGCGCCTGCAACCGTTGGGCAACAGCCAGCAAGTCGGTAGCAGTCATTCGATTGGGTTTTATCTAGCTAAGAATTTCAAATTATAGCTGAGCGCTACACCACCACCGAAACCCGAATCTTGCGGCCTTTCACCTTAGCGCCCGTTACGCGCTGCGCAACATCCTGCGCAAACTGGCGCGGGACGGCCACGTAGCTGTAGTGGTCGAATACCTCAATGTGGCCTACCGCTTCGCGCTCCAAGCCGCCGTGGGCCACAAAGGTGCCTACCAAGTCGTGGGCACTGACCTTGTCCTTACGGCCGGCAGATACGTGCAGAGTCACGTTTTCGGGGCGGGGCGCTTTGGGCGCGGCGGGCGGCAAAGCCGGCGCGTGCATGGTTTTCCACTTGATACTTTCGGACACGGGCCACTTTTGCACGTGGTTTTGCTCGTGGGGCGTGGCCAGAATGTGAGCCGTACCGACGGCGCCAGCGCGCGCCGTACGACCGGCGCGGTGCTGGAACGAGTCGGCCTTGTCGGGGGCGTCGTATTGGATAACGGTGTCGAGGGCCGTTACGTCGAGGCCGCGCGCGGCTACATCGGTGGCAACCAGGGCCTGAGCCGAGCCATTGCGCAGCTTCATAAGGGCTTTGTCGCGCTCGGGCTGGGGCATTTTGCCGTGCAATACTTCGGCGGCCACGCCACGGCCTACAAGGAAGCGGGAAAGCTCGACGCACCGGTCGCGGGTGTTGCAAAAAATGAGGGCGCGGCCGGTTTCTGGCTGATGCAGCAGGTGGAGCAGGGCGGCGGGCTTTTTCTCAATAGGGCCTACCTGGCCCAGCAACGTCAGGTTTTCGGGCAGCTCATCCGTATCCTCGCCGGCGTTTACCACGCGCGGCCGGGTCAGGTTGGCCCGAATCAGATTCAACACCTTATCCGACATCGTAGCCGAAAACAGCATGGTCTGGCGACGACGGGGCAGGCGCTTGATTATTTCGACCAGCTCATCCTGAAAACCTAGCTCTAGCAGCTTATCAGCTTCATCCAGAATCAGGGTTTTGAGCTGATTGGGAATAATGGTGCGCCGCTCCAGGTGGTCGAGCAGACGGCCCGGCGTGGCCACTACCACGTGGGGCGTCTGCTTCAACGATGCAGTTTCCTCGCGCATGGCGTGACCACCGTAAAAGGCTGTTACGCGCAGGTTGGGAATATATTTGCCTAGTTTTTTAAGCGCGTCGCGCACCTGCAGAGCCAGCTCGCGAGCGGGCACCAGCACCAGAATCTGCATGGTGTCCTGGGTGACATCAATGTGCTGGAGTACGGAGAGTCCGTAGGCGGCCGTTTTGCCCGAGCCGGTGGGCGCCTGGCCCGCTACATCCTGACCGGCCAGGGCCATCGGAATTACTTCCGTCTGTACGGGCGTAGGAGCGGTAAAATTCAGCTCTTCCAGGGCTTGGAGCAGCGAGGGCGCAAGGCCGAGGTCGGAAAAAGAAGTCATAGAAAGCACAAAAGGATACCACAAAGGTAGGCAGCCCGGCGGCAGCAGCCGCAACCCTTTGTGCGGTACCCCGTACCTGCGCTCCGTACCTTTGCACCGGCAGATACATATTCTGCTAACAAAAAAGCCCCCAGGCGCTTTTACGGTCTGCTGAACAGATGCAGCGAGCCTGGATTTACCCGCGCAGCGTGAAGAATGAAGTTGTGATTACTCAAAACAGAACCCAGCACCCAACCGCCGTATTACTCCCAGCTCAGGCCCCGTTCACAAGCGGACTCGTGTGGCTGATGGCCATTACCTGCGGCTTGGTGGTGGCCAATATTTACTACAACCAACCGCTGCTGGTCGAGATTGGCCGCACGTTTCAGGTATCTGATAGCCGGGTGAGCTGGGTTGCTACCATCACGCAGGTGGGCTACACACTGGGACTGCTATTTGCCGTGCCATTGGGCGATAAAGTAGAGCGTAAAGGACTGATTCTGTTACTGCTGCTGTGCGCGGCAGCTTGTTTGGCCGGGGCTGCGTTGGCGCCATCCTTCGTGGTGCTGGTGGCTGCCAGCCTTTTAATTGGCATCTTTTCCGCCGTGCCTCAGCTATTGGTGCCCATGGCCGCCTCTCTGGCCACCGACGCTGAACGGGGCAAGGTGGTCGGTAAAGTGATGAGCGGTTTACTAATCGGAATTCTGCTCTCGCGCACCCTGAGCGGCTACGTGGGAGCGCATTTTGGTTGGCGCACTATGTTTGGCGGCGGCGCTCTAATGATGCTGGTGCTTGTGGCTGTTCTGGCGCTGAGCCTGCCCCGCAACCAACCATCGTTCAAAGGCACCTACGCCAGCCTCATGAAATCTTTGCTGACGCTGACCCGCGATTTGCCGACGCTGCGCCGCTCTTCGCTAGTCGGTGCATGCATGTTTGGCGGGCTTACCGTTTTCTGGACTACACTAGTGTTTTTCCTGGAGGGCGCCCCTTATTTTTATAAAAGCGACGTGGTCGGCTTTTTCGGCGTAATTGGCGCTTGTGGAGCTCTGGCCGCACCTTTAGCGGGCAAATTAGCTGATAAGCGCGGCTCAGACTACGCTTTGAGTATGGGTATTCTGCTGGCGCTGGGGGCTTACCTGTTGCTGGGGGTAAGCGGGGTTTACTTGGTAGGTCTGATTCTCGGAGTTATCATTCTGGATGTGGGCCAGCAGGTGACACACATCTCTAATCAGTCGCGGATTTTCTCTTTGATACCCGAAGCCCGGAGCCGACTGAATACGGTGTACATGACCAGTTCTTTTATTGGCGGGTCATTGGGGTCGCTGGCCGGTGGGTTTGCGTGGGCGCATTGGCAGTGGCCGGGCGTGTGTGCCACGGGCCTGCTTTTCGTAGTAGCGGCATTTCTGATTAACCGATTTTATGGCCGCGCCAATGGCTAGGGGGCTTTTTTAGCCTTTAATCCGCCGTACGCCGTCCTCGGTGATGTCGACTAACCGGTAGCGAACCGCCGACTTCTTGGGCCGAATATCTATGCCGGCATAATGAGCATACACCTTCGTGAAGCAGGCGCCGAAGTAGAAGATCATGGCCGAGTAAAACACGAACAGCAGCACGAGCACAATGCTGGAGGCGGGACCATAAATTGGGCCTAAGTTGCGCGGTACCAGTAGATAGCCGAGGATAAGCTCACCGATGTCGATGCAGACGGCCGTCAGAATTGCCCCCCGAAGCACGGCCCGCCAGGGTACATACGCGCTGCTCAGGTTGCGAAACGTGACGGCAAACCAAGTGGACAAGATCAGCAGCGACGTCGCCAGGCTCAGGCCCTGAAACAGGTAGTAGCCAAAGGTGGCGTCGAAGTCGCGGGTGTAGTCGGCTAAGAAGGCCAGCACGGCATCGGTCAGGAAGGCCAGCAGCGTAAGCAGGGCCGTGGCCAGCAGTACGCCCAGCGAGCGCGCCCGCTCGTGCAGCACTTTGTGAAACTGACCCTCCGTGCGCTGGGGTCGAACCTTCCAAAGCTGGTTTAGCGAATGCTGAATAACGACGAAGAGCGTAGTGGCAATAAAAACCAGAAAGGCTGACCCCAACCACGTCATCAGGCGGCTGCGCTCGATATTGCTTACGTTTTGCAGAATTTGCTCTACCAAGCCCGCCGCCGGATAGCCCAGCAGATTAGAGATTTTTTGCAAGAGCAGCCCGCGCACCGTGGAGGCCGAATAAATGCCTCCCAGCACCTGAATGAGGATAATGAGGATGGGCGGGAGGGCAAACGTGGCAAAGAAAGCAGTAGCCGCGCCCAAACGCAACGGGTCGTTGGCGCCCAGTTCGCGGGCGGCACGCCGGAGCAGAACAAAAAAATCAGTCCAGACTTTGCGCCGGGGCTGACCCGGCTCGCGTACTTTTGTCATGTGCCTCATCTGGTCACTGTGCGGCTACACTATTTACGCGCTTTGCGGCGCCCATTGAGAATGCTAGCGATTCAGATAGTAAAAAAACTCGCCTGCGCTGGCTCCGGCTTTGAAGATGAAATAAGCGGAAAGAATGCACAAAATAACCTTGGCGGGCTTCTGTTCCAGTAAATGAGCGTAGCTACTGAGGTCTTTCATGATCTGTTGTCGTGATGTATGAGTGAGCAAATAATTCCGCAGACATCACCTCCCGACACGTCCACCACGCCGCCCCGCGCCGGTTGGCTGCGACGCCGGATACTCATGCCGCTGCTGGGCTTGCTACAGCAAGGGCTTTCTCCTACGCAGCTGGCCCTCACGGTAGCTTTGGGAGTGGTGTTCGGGCTGATTCCGGTTCTGGGAGTCACGACGCTGCTCAGCACATTTGCGGCCGTAAGGCTGCGCCTGAACGTAGCGGCATTATTACTCATCAGTCATCTAATGAGCCCATTGCAGCTGCTGTTGCTCATTCCGCTGCTCCAACTCGGAGCCCGCGTGGTGGGCGACGGGACGGATACTGAGCTAACCCTGACGCAGCTGCAGCACCTGCTCAGCACCGACTGGGTGGAAGCGGCCCGTTTGCTTTGGCGCGCTAGTCTGGGGGGCTTTTTGCTGTGGCTGCTGGCGTCCGTAGTATTGGTACCCGGCTTGTTCTACGGGTTGCGGCCCGTGTTCGACCGCGTAGCGCGCCAGAAGGCGAAGTAACCCTTTCGGGCTACTCGCTGCGCTTATAAATGGGCTCGTTCTGGTAGAAATAGTGGCTTAGCGGCTCCTCCGACTCGGGGCTAATAAGCACAATATCAACGAACTGATGGCTGGCATCGAGGTGATGCTGAATGACGGCACCAATTTCCTGTAGGAACGAGGTGTCATCGCCTTCTACCTCAAAGCCAAGCAGCAAACGAGCCGGCTCCGGGCTGTCGGGGAGTTGCAGTTCAGCCAGATAAATAGCCCGAATCAGCGGCTGATCGGCGGCATACGTGCTCAGCGATTCTATCAGAGCCGTGGGCACCTCCGCGGGCTGACCCAGGAGTACCTGCGTGTCAGGCGGAATCTGGTGGGCAGGGGCTTGAAATAGATGACCGGCTAATAAATCCTCTAGCTCGTTGGCCATCAGTAGCTTGCCCAGGCTGGAAAACGGGTTCAGCGCACAGTCAGCGCCTTTCACCATCTGAAACAAATCGAAGCCCGACAACCGCAGGTAAGGCACTTCCTCCTTAACGACGCTGCTATCAAAAATCCGCCCTGGCGACGTGAAGACCGGAATTTTGCCATCGTGCAATACCTGTAGCTGCACTTCCATGTTCTCCGTCACGGGTATTTCGCCCCCTGGCTGGCCTTCCTTGGGTTGGGTAAGCACCAATACATCTTCCTGCAACAGAGCCTGATAGAAACCGGGGCGCGCATCGGGGTCGGCGGCGGCGTGCAGCAGCATTTCTTCGAGGCGGTTCACGGGCTCGAAAGAAGGCATGGGAGGAGGTGGGGGTGGCAATACCGGAGCGGGCGGTGGAGGCGCTACGGGCGAGGTAAAATTGGCCCCCTTATAGCGCGGACCCGTAGCTGGCGCAGCGCTGGCAGGAGCAGGATCGGCGGGTGCCGGGGTTTGAACAGGTTGTTTTTTGGATTTCAGAAAGTCGAACAGACCCATAACACTACAGTAATTTGAGATGGCAAGCTAAGGAGGAAAGCTGAGGATAACCGTGAAAAATAGGGGCAATTACAGGTTTGAAGAATACAGTGGCGGGTATCAAACTTATAAATCAGCAAGTTGAAGTGATGCAGGCTTACACTGCGCCTTGCATCATCTGCCCTAATACCAGCTACTGTCCGTCGCTGCCGGCACAGGCCTGGAGCTTCTCCGACACCTCCCGAATCGTGAACGGTTTGCCTTTATTACCCCATGACGACTGCACAAAGTTCAGCAGATTAGTAATTTCCGAATCGGTTAGGTCTTCGTGGCCGGGCATTACCTGGTTGAAGGTGATACCATTAACGACCATGGGCCCGTTCACCCCGCGGCGCACCAGGCAGGCCAGAAAATTGCGGTTTTCGGCCACGTAGTCGGCGCCGGCCAGGGGCGGGATGAGGCGTTTCAATCCTTGGCCCTCGTCGCCGTGGCAGTGCGCGCAGTGCTGGGCATAAAGGCGCGCGCCGGCATTCTGACGATCAGTGAAGCAGCCGGCAGCCAGGGTTCCGGCCGCCAAAAAGCCCCCCAGCCGCAACAAATCTGCTGCGCGCCACCTCATAGCTTAGCCTGGGAAGCGTTTTCGGCTTCTTCTTTCAGTAATACCGGCAAATCCTCCATCAGGCGGGCGACTTCATCTGGGTTCATGCCATCGTAGAGGCCCCGCACGCGGCGCTTGGAGTCAACGAGGGTGAAAGCGCCGCTGTGCGCAAAGCCTCCGGCTACCTTATCGTCTTTTTCGGCCGGCACGTAATAGGCACGAGCCAGGCTGAAAATAGTATCATGCGGAGCGGTGGCGAAGTGCCAGCGGCTGGCGTTCTGAATACCCAAGCGCTGGGCATAGTCGCGCAGCACGGCTACCGAATCGTGCGCCGGGTCGATGGTGTGGGAAAGGAAAAGCACCCGCGGATCATCCTTGAACTTCTCGTACACGCGCAGCATTTCACTCTGCATTTTGGGGCAGATGCTGGGGCAGGTGGCGAAGAAGAAATCGGCCACGTACACCTTGTTTTTGAAGGTGTCGTTGGTGATGGTGATGCTGTCCTGGTTGGTGAGCGTAAAGCGGGGAATGGTGGCGTAGAGCGTGTCGGCCGGGCCGCCATCAGCACGTGGTACTACCTCACGTTCACCCAGATACGGTAGGCGGTCAGCAGCAGTATCGGGTTGGCTCTGACAGGCGGCGAGCAGGAGCAGGGCACCACTGCCCACTAGAATGCCGGCCCGGCGGGCGCGGGTGAAAAGCAAATTTATCATTTGGTAGACGAATTAGAGGAATTACCTGCCTTCGTACCAAGTACCAGGCGGGCCGAATCGATACTGTTGCGCATCAGGCGACCCACAGAATCGATTTTGTGCTCCTGAGCGGCAAAATAAGCCATTACCTGCTCGTGCGCTACCGTGTCGGCGGGGCGACGGTACTGGTGCATCCAGCCCATCATGGCCGCGTCGGCCCGCAGCAGGGAGCGGCGGCGCCGGCCAGCTTCGGTAGTATCGGGCAGGGTGGCGCGCTGAAGCTGCTGGCGCAGCGTATACAGCTGATCCATCTGGGCCATAAACTCATCGTGCTTGGCCATCACAGCTTTTTCAGCGGCTTCGGCCTGCTGCTCCTCGCTTTGCAGCGACAGGCAGGAGGACAGCAGTAAAGCGCCCAGCAGACAGAAAAACGAGGTTGATCGGAAGAATTTCACGGGGCAAAAGTACGGCGCGAACGCTTGCGCTGCGCCTATTTACCTTACTAACAAGTCAACCTTCAAAAACTCTCCCGACTACCACCAGTTTTGCCCCCCATACGTCCACAGCCACTCTACCGCTTCCCATAGTCCCCAGGCCAGCAGTCCAAAAATGATGATCATACCTACCAGCACCACCGCCAGCAGCCCCTTACCGCTGCCTTGGTATTTGCCCTCGGCATAATGGCGGCGCAGCAGGCGCACGTTGCGGTCGTTGGCTTTATAGGCGAAGTCAAATATGTTGCCCAGCACCGGAATGGCTCCGATAATAGTATCGAGCAAGATGTTGAGCACCATGCGAATAACCAGGCTGCCGCTGGCTCCGTGGCGCATCATTGTCAGCACTAGTGCCCCTGATACGGCCATACTCGTCAGGTTGCCCACCACGGGCAGCAGACTCAAAATAGGATCGAGGCCGAAGCGAAAACGGGTACCGGGCAGGGTAAACTGGCTGTCCATGAGGTGAGCGATGCTCTGCACCCAGCGCAGGCGTTCGTCATTTTCGAAGGTTGGGTCAACCGGTCTGGGGGGCATTTTGGGTTGCATAGGGAGAGGGCTTTGCTCGTTAAACGAAAGAACGGCGCGGGCGGGTGCGTTCGGCAAGTTTAGGTCGTTGGCCAGGTTTGCTGAGGGTGAGAAAACCAAATTTTGTGTTTGCCAAACTCAGCCTCCGTTGCCTTTCTCTGCGTTAAGAATGCAGCTAGTCTTATCAATTTGTACCTAATAACAACGATATGCAAACGCGCACTCTAGGCCGCTCAGGTTTAACTGTTTCAGCCATTGGCTTAGGCTGTATGGGTATGTCCGATTTTTATGGAAAGCGCGATGATGAGCAGAGTACGCGCACTATTCATCGTGCTCTGGAACTGGGCGTTACCTTCTTTGATACGGCCGATATGTATGGGCCGTACACCAATGAAGAGTTGGTGGGCCGGGCCCTACGTGACCGACGCAACCAGGCCGTTATTGCCACCAAATTTGGTATTCAGCGCGACCCGAACGACCCGACTAAACGCGGTATAAATGGTCGCCCCGAGTACGTGCGCCAAGCCTGCGAAGGCAGCCTGCGCCGCCTCGGCACCGACTATATCGACCTGTACTATCAACACCGCGTCGATCCGAGTACGCCCATTGAGGACACGGTGGGTGCTATGAGCCGGTTGGTAGAAGAAGGCAAAGTGCGCCATCTGGGCCTTTCGGAGGCCGCTGCCGAAACGGTGCGGCGCGCCAATGCCGTTCACCCCATTGCGGCCCTGCAGAGCGAATACTCACTCTGGAGTCGTGACCCCGAAGATGGCGTGCTGGCCGCTTGCCGCGAATTAGGCGTCAGCCTAGTGGCCTATAGCCCGTTAGGCCGGGGTTTTCTGACAGGCCAGATTCAGCGCTTCGAGGATCTGGACGCGGATGACTACCGCCGCAACACACCCCGTTTCCAGGGCGAAAACTTTCAGCGCAACCTCGATGTAGTTGCACGCATTAAGGAAATGGCAACGCAGAAAAATTGCACTCCGGGTCAGCTGGCACTCGCGTGGGTACTGGCTCAGGGCAACGACATCGTACCGATTCCGGGCACCAAGCGTATCGAATATTTGGAAGAAAATCTGGGTGCGTTGGAAGTACAGCTATCGGCTGCCGAACTGGCGCAGATAGATGAAATTGCCCCCCAGAGCGCTATTGCTGGGTTGCGCTATCCGGAAGCTATGATGGGAAGTATAAATGGTTGATAAGCGGTATGCTACGGATTGTCAATAAAAGTTTTGGTTGAAGATGGATTGCGCTTGCCTTCCCTCAAATATTTATGCAGCGCCCTTGCCACAAGGTATAGCACATACACCCCGAAAATTTGCAGCAGAAGAGTTAAAAGCTGAGCTAGAAACATTATGTAATATCCGAATTCTAAGAAAAGTGAAGGCATAGCTTATGTGTGTTAGATGAGTAGGATAAATAGAGATATAAAGTTATCTGAAAAATTGGGTCTGAGCTACTTAACTCACCGGCGGCAGCAAATCAATCAGGCCATCTTCGCTGACCACCACGGCTAGCACGGCGTACTGGCTACTTTCCACGTAGCGCAAGGCCGAGTTGTAGCGGGAGCCGCGGGAGGAGTCGCCTTTGGCAGTGGCCAGGCCGTCGAGAATGGCGCCAATGGCATGGCAGATGCCGTGTTGGTCTACGAGCACGGCTCCGTCAATATTCGTAACCAGGCGTAGAATGGCGGGCGTCATCAGGCGGGGCACTACCCGGAAGCACTGACGGGTGAGGCGCTGGGCTTCCTGCGCCGCACCTGCCGAAATCACCAGAATAGTGCCGGTAGATTGGGTGCTGGCTTCCTGGGTGAGCCGCCAGAGATACGAAATACCGGCATCTAGTAGCTCGGGCCACTGCTTGCGCACGGCATGCGCGAAATTATCGGCATCGACGCGGCCCTGGGGCAGGCGGGGAGAATTCGACACCACCTTCATCATAATATGATCGGCGTGGGTCAGCTCCCAGCTGTAGTGCTTGGTGAAGTGCACCATAAATAAAGGCTCATAGCTGGGGTGCGTTTCCTCCACCAGATACCCCAAACCGAAGACATGGGTGGCGTCTGTTATCAGCGCCGTATTGTCTTCGCTCAGCTCCAGAAGCTTCCGAATGGAACGGTGGTCGCGGAGGGTAATGGGCGTTTCAAGGGTCAATACGGGCACAATGGCGGGATGGTGGCGGCGCGCCACAATCATCAGCCCGATACCATCGTCGCCTTCGTGCCGAAGCGCGGCCACGCCGTTACAGGCATCGTAGAGGCCGTGGGTGCCGGCTGCCGCTCGCAGCATAAAGCGCCGACCAGCGGCGCGCAGCATCTCGTTGTAGTCGCGGTCGAGGACGGGGTGGGCGTCGTCGGAATCGGATTCGCGCAGGGCGCGGGCGCAATCCTGCAAAAACTCCTGCACGGCCGCGGCCAGCAAGGAGTTGGCGCGGGCCACAATCTTGTCGGGCAGGGCATAATAGCCGTGATATGCTTCGGACGATAGCTGCAATACCACCAGCACCATATACCCATTAAAGCTGACAGGTAGCGAGCAGAAAGAGACGCGCTTCATCGGCTCGGGGGGCATTTCATTCAACGTCAATTCCGTAGCCTGACGGAGCAACTCGTACCAGCGCTGCTTCTCAAAGCGGTCCTGGTCGGTGGGGTGCAGGTGATACACGACCTCGCGGGGCCCTTCAGCCGATTCCAGCGCAGCGGCGCGCACCTTCACTTCCGTAAACTCGGCGCTGGGGTAGCGGTGGTTGGCGGGCTCAAGTACGACAGCCTGTGGCTCGTCGGGTTCTTTTGCGGAGGCCAGGCCAAGTAAAAAAACTTCGGGCTTTAAATTTCTATCCAGCAGATTAAAAACGCCTTCGGCAAACAGCTGGGCCGAGACGCGAAACAGACTTTGGTGCTCCCACATAGGGCGATTTGGGCGGTCAGGAGAAGGAAAGAGCCAGAAAACATTACGGCGTACGCGAAAATGCCCCCAGGGTGGTATATCAGGGCGGCAACATTCCGGCCAGATTAAGGCAACATCCAGCCGCCCGCATAGTTATAGCCAGTATACCGAGGATTGTTGCGCGTTGGGAAACTCTCGCCAATCGCGTATCTTCACAATACCGCTCATCCCATAGCTGCCACCGCCATGTTTGTTGATTTACTGCTGGGCTTTTTGTGCGCTATGTCGTTTCTGCCCTCACCACCGGGTATTGTGCCCATAGCTATGGACGGTCGTTCTGGCTGTGGTTTGCGTTGGGCTGGGTGTTGCCCATTGTCTCGTTCTTTCTGCTTTTTGCCCTTATCTGCCGCAAGCAGCTGAACCCCGGCGAGTGCCTTCTGGACGAAGCAAAAGCCATTCTGGCCGACGCCGAGCAGAAGGCTATTAATAAGTAGGAAACCGCGTTTCTACGCCAGCCGTTTTGTAACGGCATCGGCTACCCAGGCGCCCGTGCTAAAGCAGCCTTGCAGCAGATAGCCGCCCGTGGGCGCTTCCCAATCCAGCATTTCGCCGGCCACAAAGGTGCCGGGTCGCCGGCGCAGCATCAGGTTTTCATCCAGCTCTTCCCACGCTACGCCGCCCGCCGTGCTGATGGCCTCATCCAGCGGCCGCAGCCCACGCACGGGCAAGGGCAGCTGCTGAAGCAGTCGGGCCAGACTTTCGGGTGAACTGGTAATGGTGTCAGGTGGTGCTACTTCACGCAATAGGGTTGGTACGGGTGGGCCTAAGTGTAAGGTTTGCTGCAAAAAAGCCCCCCACGACTTGCTGCCCCGCGGTTTGCTTAGTTTTTGCACCAGCTGATTATGTGTCAGGTCGGGCTTGAGGTTCAGCCACAGCGTTGCCGGTGTTTCCCGACTGAGCGCCGTGCGTAAGGCCGGCGTGAGGGCGTACACCGGCGTGCCTTCCACCCCGTAGTCGGTTAGCATAAGCTCGCCGCGCATGGTTTGGCCTTCGCAGGTCAGGGCAATGTTTTTGAGCGGAGCGCGGACTACTTTTTCTTTGAAAAAAGCCCCCCAGGCTATCTCGGCGCCACAGTTAGCCGGAGCGAAGGGCGTGCAGCGCACTCCTATTTCGGAGAAGGCTGAAGTCCAGCCGCCATCGGAGCCGGTTTTGGCCCAGCTGGCCCCGCCTAAGGCCAACACCACCGCTGGGGAGCAAATTTCCAGCTCCTCGCCGGTCTGCTCATTGCACACGAGCAAGCCGTTGGGTGAGTCGGGCACGAAGCCCAGCCAGCGGTGCCGCGTTTTGATAACCACGCCCAGTGCGGCCAGGCGTGTCAGCCAGGCACGTAATAGTTGGGCAGGCTTGTAGTCAGCCGTGGGAAATATGCGGCCGCTGCTGCCGACAAAGGTTTCTACGCCCAGATCGGCGGCCCAAGCGCGTAGCTGCTCGGGGCCAAAATGCGTGAGAAACGAAGCAAATGGCTCTTGGTGAGCACCATAGCGCTTGCCAAAGGTGGGCAGCGGCTCGCTGTGCGTTAGGTTGAAGCCGCCGTGTCCGGCCACCAGAAACTTGCGCCCCACGGTAGCTTGTGCCTCATACACCGTCACGCGGTGGCCCGCTTCCGCCAAGTGCTGAGCGGCCAGCAAGCCCGCCGGGCCGCCCCCAATAATGGCGATGCTGGGATGGTCAGACATAAATGCAAAGTGGAAAGTAGCGGCCGGCAAGATACGACACTACCGCGCCGCCGTCTGGGCGGGCTCCGTGCATATTAATCCTGCCGCAATTTATACCCGGTGACTATGCCTCTTGGGTTACATCCAAAATGCAAAACGTTTTAATTTGTCGGCGTTCAGGGTTTAGATATGTTAACTTTCCAGCGCCACCGTATAGAAGGCAGTTCTGTCCACGAATTTTCCCAACATGGGTCCTTATACCATCCTGATTGGCCTGAGCCTGGCCGTTGTCTTATCTTACTTGTTTGATCTCGCGGCAAGGGCCACAAAAGTGCCGTCGGTGCTGATGCTACTCTTCACGGGTATCGCGCTAAAGCAGGCTGCCGACTACGGCGACGTGGGCGTATTGATACCCAAAGTAGTACTGGAGATATTTGGTATCATTGGTCTAATACTCATTGTGTTGGAAGGGGCTCTGGATTTAAAGATTAGTCGCGATAAAGCCCCTTTGATCCAGCGTTCCTTCGCGGCGGCCGCACTAATTCTGGTAGTGCAGGCCCTTATTATTGCCGAGCTGCTTCAGCTTTATCTGGATGTCCCATTTCAGACGTGTTTGATTAATGCCGTACCGCTGGCTGTCATCAGCTCGGCTATAGCCATTCCGAGCGTATCCAATCTGGGCGGGGAGAAGCAGGAGTTTATTGTGTACGAAAGCACTTTTTCGGACATCCTCGGCATCATGCTTTTCAACTTTGCCTTGCAGGACAACTTTGCTCAGGGAATATCCATTCTCACGTTCCTTCGCGATGTGGTATTTGTGTCCATTTTAGCCGTCATAAGTACCGCTGTACTGGCTTTTATGCTGGACCGCATCCGACTACACATCAAGTTCTTCCTGATTTTTGCCTTCCTGGTCCTGATTTATAGCTTGGCCAAAAAGCTGCATTTGTCATCCCTGCTATTGGTTCTGGCCTTCGGACTAGCCGTGAACAACGCAGAATTATTCCTTCGGGGACCACTGCGCCGTTTGCTGCACCCTGAGCGTCTGGCCGAGGAACTGCACCAGTTTAAGAGTATCACGGCCGAGTCGGCGTTCCTTATCCGCACGTTCTTCTTTTTGCTGTTTGGCTACTCCATCACCCTCACCAATCTCATCAGTGTCACGCTCCTATGGCAAGGACTCTTGATTGTAGCGGTGCTCACTGTTATCCGCTTTTTCTACCTGCGCTATATCGCCAAATCGGACCTGATACCTGAGCTGTTTATAGCCCCCAAAGGCCTAATTTCCATTCTGTTATTTTATAGCATCCCCGATAATCATCTTATTGGGCAAGTCAGCGAAAACATCCTCTTTGTCGTAATTCTTCTGACGGGCCTGCTCATGATGGTTGGCCTGATGCTGGCCCGTAAGGAGCCGGAGCTGGGCGAGTATTAAGCCTGCTGCCCTGCAATAGAGTAAATTTCTATGTTCAGCTGGGCTTGAAAACACGGCTACCTCACAGAAAATTTTGCGCCTATGGATTTTTCAATTGCTTGGCAGAAGCTAAACCAAATTGGCCGCGACCTCATGGCCGCGTTGCCCAACATTGCTATTGGGATAATTGTATTCTTGCTGTTCATGTTGCTGGCCCGCGGCGTGCGCGCCGGGGTGCGACGCGTTACGCGCGGGATGCGGCAGAATCAGAGTCTGCCGCTGTTACTGAGCCGTCTGGCCTACGTGGCCATGATTATTCTAGGCATCCTCGTAACGGTGACTATCATTCTGCCCGGCTTCACACCCGCTAGTCTGGTGAGCGCTTTAGGCGTGGGCGGTATAGCTATTGGCTTCGCTTTCAAGGATATCTTTCAGAACTTTCTGGCTGGTATCCTGCTACTGCTTACCGAGCCCTTCAAGATTACCGATCAAATTAAGTACAAGGACTTTGAGGGTACCGTAGAATCCATTCAGATGCGTGCCACCACCATCAAAACCTATGATGGCCGCCGAGTGGTTATTCCCAACGCGGAGCTGTTTACCAACGCCGTGACTGTCAATACGGCCTACGACATGCGCCGCTTGCAGTATGACGTAGGCATTGGCTACGGCGACGACATAGCCCAGGCGCGCAAGCTAATGCTGGAAGCAGTGGAAGAAGTAGAAGGGATACTGCGCGAGCCGGCACCCGAAACGCTGGTAATGGAGCTGGCGGAGAGCAGCGTGAACATTCGGGTGCGGTGGTGGGTTAATCCGCCGCGCCAGGCCGACGTGCTCGATGCGCAGGATAAAGTGCTGGAAAGCATCAAAAATAAGCTTACTGCTAATGGCATCGATATGCCATTCCCGACTCAGCAGATCCTGCTACACGACCAGACCGAAGTGACGGATGGTGACCGCCGTACCCAGCGCGAAGGCTGGCCCGCCGGCAAGGGCGATGTGCCGCTTGCCCGTGCCGCGGTACCCGAGCCTAAGCTGAAGGAGGAAGCATAGCTTCGCTCCGGGCCCATATCCAGATAAAATGCCCCCCAAGGCTTACTGCTACTTTTGCTTCAGGGGCACATCCTGCAACACGGACTGTGGGCCGTCGCTCGTGTTTTTGAGAATGCTCAGGTCGCCGCCGGTTTCTAGTACCACTGCGGCGGCATCCGCCAAGCTGGCCACGCCTTGTTCGCGTAAGCCCGCCAGAATCTCTGCTTCGGTAACCCGTTCAGCCTTAAGCGCTGCCGACAAAAAAGCCCCCTGATACACCAAAAGCGTCGGCTCGGACTTAATGAGCTTGCTCACCGTTTTAGAGCGCACAGACAGCCAGGTTAAGGCATATTGCAGAAAAATCAGCAGGGCAAACGCGGTAAGCCCATCGGCCAGCGGGACGCTTTTGTTGAGCAGTACAGTGGCCAGGGTAGAGCCGAGCGCCACGGTAACTATTAAATCAAAGGCGTTCATCTTGGTCAGCGTTCGTTTGCCTGACAGGCGAAGCAGCACAATTAGCCCAGCGTATGCCGCCATTCCAATGACCAGCGTACGGGCGATGCTTGTCCAGTTTGAGAAGAAGAATTGTTCCATAGCATAGGTGGGTTAGGTCGGTTTATATAAGCTACAACGCTTATGCGGTGTACGATAGGTGAACTAGCTCAAGTAAGCAGGCAGCGCAGTTCAGGGCATCTTCGGAGTCAGAAGTTGCTGCTGGCTTGGCTGCATTTTCAGGATTCAAGCAATGCTAGCCGCTCGCGTACCTGGGTGCGCTCGTACTCTGTGTGGAGCGTACGCTCAGCCGCCTCACCGATCAGGCCCCGCTGCTGGTGCAGTACCAGTATGCGCCTGGGGTCGTTGGTGCGCTGCCCGATAACTGAAAGTGCCGTAAGCAGGCGCAGGTAAATGGCCACGTTGCCGTCGGCACAGACACAGATCTGGTCGAAAGCGGTGGTTACGAACTGCTCGAACGAGGGGCGCACTGCCACCACGCGCACACGATTGTTGTTAGTGCGCAGGGGGCTGGCAAGCTGGCGGTCGGCCAGCTGCGCGACCAAAGAGCCGAGATGGTCAATGCAGATGATGGCCGTAGTGGTGTCGTTGACGCCCGGCGAGAGGGCCTTCAGGGCAATATCCACGATTTGCCGCAGGCCAAAGCCAGCATCCTGTTCGATGGTACGCTGACTGCCCAAGCCAAACCTAGAATTGATCTGGTCGGTTAGCTTGTCATCCAGCGCGGGCGCTTCCCCCTGATAAACGGCCACCGATGCCAGCGCCGCACCGCGCGCTACAAAACCGCCGATGCCGTGCTCCATGCGTATCACGCCGTGCAGGTTGCGCGCTAAGTCCAGCAGGCCCTCTTCATCCACGCTCTGCACGTACCCATTCGTTCGGGAAGGAACGGTCAGCCAGCTGAGCTGGCCGGCCTGGCGCAGTAGCTTCTGAGCTTCGTCTGCATCTGCTTCTTGTCCAAGCTGTTCGGGAAACAGGCGTTTGATGGCGGCTTCCGTTTCTTCGGTTGCGTTGCGCACAATATTGGATGCCTGAATGGAATTGGCGATGTGGTGGATAAAGAAAATAAGCACCCCAATACTGACCAGGGCCAGCACCAAACCCATCAATACCGCCAGGGAGGGAATAAAGCTGCCTTCGTCGCCACCGCGGATGGTGCGCAGCACGATGAGGCAGTACACGAAAATGCTGACAAAGAAGCCCAGCACCATCTGATTGGCCCGGTCGCTCATGAAGTTGCGTAGTACCCGCGGGGTGTATTGGCTGGATACCTGCGCCAGTGTGCTCAGCGTAAGCGAGAAAATCAGGCCGGCCACCGTAATCATGGAGCCGGCAATGGCCGTGAGCACGCCGCGCGCACCGTCGGAGCCGGCCCCAAACAGTAAGGGGTATTCCTCCAGCCAGTCGTGCTCAATGCGTAAATCGATGAACACCAAAGCAAAAGCCAGCAAAATGGCCCCCGCAACCATCAGAGTTGGGATAAACCATAAGCTGGCATCCAGATTCAGCCAAAGCGCGCGAAGTCGGTTCATACCCTAGTAGGTACTGCCGAGTATGCGCTAAGGTTGTTGCTTGCTGCTAAGTTGAAGGCTGCTACTCGATTTCCTTTAGCAGCTGCCGCCGATAGTTGGCCAGAATAGTGGATTTGAGCAGGAAGCCCAGATACAGGCCATTGCGAACCACGGGCAAGGCCCAGGCATCGTGGTGTTCCATCTCGCTGAGCGTATCGAGCAGGCTATCTTCCGGTTGGACAACTGCCACCGGCGGCGTCATCAGGTCGCTGACGTAGGTGGTAGTGTAGTGCTCGTCGTCGAAGAGGGCGTCGCGCACTGTGTCGAGCGAGACGATGCCCACGAGCTTATTATCGGCATCGACTACCGGAAACAGGTTGCGGGTGGCATGACGGAAAATATCGACTAGCTCGCCTAGGGTGGTTTCGGGATGGACTGGTACGAAATCGTTTTGTACCAGGGAAAGCGGCTCCAGCTGCGCGAGCAGGCCTCGGTCGCGGTCGGCGTGCATATGCACACCGCGCTGTACCAGCTTGCGGGTGTACACGGAATAAGGCTCGAAGTATTTGGTAATCAAGTAGGAGCTGGAAGTAACCACCATCAGGGGCACAAACAAAGCGTAGCCGCCGGTAATCTCAGCAATCAAGAAGATGGCTGTAAGGGGAGCGTGTACTACGCCGGCTAGCGTGCCCGCCATGCCCAGCACCACAAAATGTACCTCCGATACGGGATACCAGCCGCTCATATTAATCAGGCGGGCCAGCAAAAAGCCCCCAGCGCCCCCGTAAACAGAGATGAGCCGAACATACCACCATTGCCCCCCGAGCCGATGGTGACGCAGGTAGCAAACACCTTAAGCAACATGCTGCTGGCTACCACCAGCAGCAGCAGCCACACGTTCTCGTCGCGGTAAACGGCGAAAATGGATCCTTCTACCAGTCCTTCCGGCCGCCCTTGGAGCAGCATCTCTACAATGTTGTAGCCTTCGCCGTAGAGCGGCGGAAACAAAAACACCATGATGCCCAGCGTGAAGCCGCCAAACACCACCTTGCGAAAAGTGCCGGGAAACCGCTCAAAGTACTTGTCGGAAGCAAAATAAATGCGAATCATGTACACCGACAGGAGCGCGGTGAACAAGCCCAGCATCAGGTAGGAGGGCACGGCTTCTACTGGCCAGGTAGTGGTAATCAGCACGAAGGGCTGGCCCGCGTACAGGGCCTTGGAAACCACCGTGGCTGTAGCCGAGGAAATAAGCAGCGGAATAAAAAACGGCGCCGACAGCTCCGACAGAATTACTTCTACTGCAAACAAAACTCCCGCAATAGGGCTGTTGAAGATAGCCGCTACGCCAGCCGCTGCGCCGCAACCCACTAGCAGGCGCCGCTCGCGGCGACCCACGCGCAGAATGCGCCCGATGTTAGACCCCAGGGCCGAACCCGTTACGGAAATAGGTGCCTCCAGACCCGCCGAGCCGCCAAACGTGACAGTGAGAAAGGAGGAAATGGCCTGCGAATACAGCTTACTGCGTGGCACCACGCTGCCCTGACGGGCAATATTATAAAGAATGGGCCCGATTCCCCGGCTCAACGTGCCGCCCAGCGCATAGCGCGTAAATAGCACCGTGAGCCCGATGCCAAGCATGGGATATAGGAACAGGGCAAAGACCCGATTTTCTTCGGGTACCCAGGAGTACAGCAGGTTCTGGGCCGAATGAACGGAGCTTTTGAGTGCCACCGCCGCCAAACCTGCCCCAATTCCGACCAGCACGCTCACCAGAATCAGGTAGACCCGGTCGTTGACGTGGCGTAGTCGCCACAGCAACAAAGGACCTATTAAACGGTGAAAGGAACTCTTCGGCATGGCAAACGACAACTACAAGCAGCGCTCGATCCGCAAGAAACCGGCCACTAATACAATGTACAAGCAATAAAACGAATAAGCAGCCTCGTGCTGACTAAGTATTAATTCGCCCCCGAAACAACGTAGCCTTCAGCCACTAGCATCGCTTTGCTGCCCTTCAGCAAGTCACTTTTCAACTCCAGGGTGCCACGCCGGTATTCTTCGGAATAGGCCCAGAGATAAATACGCAAGTCGGCGGAGGTAGTCCCCATCTTTTCGACGATAATGTAGGGCGTATGAGGGTCGCGGGTTTCAACGCCTTTGTGGCTGCTCACGTACTTGAGCAACATCTCTTCGATGCGGTCGGAAGTGGTTTCAGTCCCCATATCAACGCTAATCAGGAAGTCCTGCCGGATGAAGCCGTCGCGGGTATAGTTGGTCAGCGGCTCGCGCAGCACAAGGGCGTTGGGCAGGAAGATGTGCTTGCCATCAAAGGTCTTGATGAGCGTTGTGCGCAAATTCAGGGCTTCTACCTCGCCCATCAGATCCTTTACCTGCACGGTGTCGTGGATGCGAAACGGGCGGTTGAAGGCCAGCACTACGCCGGCCAGAAAGTTCTCGGCAATGTCTTTCAGGGCAAAGCCCACGATGAAAGCCGAAAGCCCGGCACCCGCCAGCATTCCACTAGCTACCCCCGACAGGCCGAGGACGTGCATGGCCAGCAATACCCCATCAGCAGCAGCGCCCAGCGGGTAAAGTTGGTCAGGAAATTGGCCAGCAGCGCGTCGTGGGAGCGCTTTCTGAGTCTGCTTCCCAGCAGCTGGCTTACGTGGTTGGCGATGGCCAACCCGATGGCCAGCACTATCAGAGCGATAAATAACTTAGGCAGTAGGTGCACAAACTGGTGCCAGTAGTCGATCAGCACCTCATTCAATTCGTCGATCATAGAGCAGTAGAAAACAAAATTTGCCCCCCAACTGGCGCTGGGTGGCATTTTTATAACCAAACACTAACAGTACGGCGGTAACTAACCCGAAGGTTGGGATTTGCCCCCCAGCAGCTGAGCGCAGTCGGGGCAAAGCCCGCTTGGAGCTTTGCTTTCCTGGTAACTTAGGAGGCGGGAGTGGCGGCTGCTTTTCTAGGCTTGAGGTATTTGGTGGCCTTCGTTTTCAGGTAGGTAGCAGCGGGTACCACGTGGTAGTTTGGGTTGACCGCAAACAGCTCCTGCTGCACGCCCACGTGGGTTTGGCCCAGAATAACCATCACACGCTTGGCCTTCGTTTTGTGCTGGGCCCGCAGAATATTGGAGTAGATTTTCAGGTTGCGGTTGTAGAACAACGTGATGTAGTGGGCACCAATGTAGGCTGTATCCACCTTCCCCAGATCGTTGGTGTTCGGGCCGGTGGCTGAGAAAGTGCCGTTGGTCACCATCGCGGGGTTATTAAACACCACGCGGTGGCTCATCGCCACCAGGTCGGGGTGGTTGGCCAAGGCGATGTAGTCGTAAATCGATAGGCTATCGTGTTGGGCCATCCGTTGCAGGGGGCGGGAGGTAATCTGCATTTCCTTCAGGCCTTTGTTGAAATAGTCGATACCATCGCCGGTGCTCAGCAGCGACTGAGAGGTAGAAGCGTAGTAATCGATGCAGGAGGGGCTGGGCAGCTGGAGCTGTTTGGCCATCGCAAACGCTACCTGGTAGCGCTCGCTGCGCCCGGTGCCCGAAGGCAGCGTGGTCAAATCAAGCTTTCCGTCGCGGTACAGCGCATACAAGCTGTCTATCCGGCCCTGTTCCGACGGCTCGGCTTCTATCATAATGGCATCGGGCCGGAACTTGAGCAGATGCTCCCGCAGCTTGGCTATTTCCGCCTGCTTCTTAGGATTGAACACGTCTGACTGGGGCTCCTTATTATAAATCCCCGCTAGGTGCGCAAAGCCCACTACCATAATTTCCGTGCGATCTTGCTTACCGTTCTGAGCAATGGCTCCGGTACACAGCAACAACATGATGAGGCTGAGCAAACCAATAAACTTCTTCGTAATACGGCTTTGCAGTTGATACAGTATCATAGAATAGAAGGGTGGATAAGGTTCGTGACAAATAAAGCATATAGTACCTTGTAAAACAAGCTACCTGATTTAAAATATCTGTAACGAGAAGTATATAGCGCCTTAACAGCGACAACTACCGGCTCGGAACGCAATATTATTCTTTAACTAAAGCGGGCTTATTCAGCCAAAGCCGAAAAGCCACAGTGCCCACAGCGTAGGCCACCGCATCAAATGGATCGGCAACGGCAGTGGTGGAGAAGTAAGGCAAGATTCCTTCAAACCACAGCGATACGTAGACCCAGGCGGCAATCAGCCAGGTGTTGGGAAACACGAAAGTGCGGGAGTGGGCCACAAAGCGCCGCTGCGCGGCCAGCGCCAGGCTAAGCATGACGGGCATGGCCGCAAGGTCGCCTAAATAGGAGGTGAGCAGCGCGGGCAGAGGCCAGTGGAGCAGATAGCGGTTGAGCAGGTAGCCTGCATACAGAAGCACGGCGACGATAAACAGTGGATGTCTGAATTCGGGCCAGCGCTTCATATCAACCTGCGACCACTGTCACCACCCAGATAATGAAAGACAGAATGGCCGCGAATGCCAGCTGCCCGCCCCGAACGATGGTTTTGAAAAAGCGCGCTAGGCCCTTGTCCTCTGGCTTTATTTCCATTAGAATAAGGGACGACGTCTTCTGGTTTTCCAGCTCGTTGCGTTGGATCGCACTTTGATGGGCCCGCGGATCGAGTAGCTCGCCGCAGTGCTCACAGCGGTCAGTTGGGTTGTGCTGCCACGCGGACCACTGCTGGCAGTGCGGACACTTTTTGGAAGCAAGTAAAGGAGTATCAGCCATCTGTAGAGTACGCACAACTAGGGCGGCAAGGTTAAATAACGTAAAAAAGACCCAAGCCGCTGTATAGTGGAGCTTGGGTCTTTTTTACGTTATCGGACCAGTTTTCCGGCAAAATCAGGAGGTATTACAGCTCCATAATATCCTCGTTCCACAGCGTGGGCTCGGCTTCAATGAATTCCTGCATCATCTGCACGCACTCGTCCAGATCCACGATTTCGACCTCCACGCCGTGCGACTCCAGAAACTCCTGCGACTCGCCAAACGTGCGCGACTCGCCCACCACTACTTTCGGGATTTTGAACTGTACGATGGTGCCCGCGCACATAAAGCAGGGCATGAGGGTGGTGTACAGCACCGTGTCGCGGTAGGTGCGCTGGCGGCCGGCATTGTAGAGGCAATCCATCTCGCCGTGCTTGATGGGATTATTTTCCTGCACTCGTTTATTGCGCCCGCGGGCCACAATTTGCCCCCACGCACCAGCACCGAGCCAATGGGAATACCACCCTCCCGGCGGCCCTGGCGCGCCTCGTCGATGGCGGCTTGCATGAATTCGTCCATAAGTAAAAGTCGTAGGAACACGCTATGGCGCGTTCAATTGTTGAGTGAGATTATGCCGACAAAGAACGGTTATTCGATTTGGATACCGAACGCGACGGTCAGGTTTCTACCGTGCACAAATGCCTTTATAGGGGCAATACTGACACCTTAACAGATCATCCGTTTTGCGAATCGGCTCGGCGGGGTCCAGAATGCGGTGCACGAAGTTGGTCAGCAACTCTTGGCCTTTGTCGAGAAAAGAAGTGCCGTCTTCGGTCAGAAAACCCATGTCGGCCGTCATGGGACCGGCGCTGAGGTTACGTAGTGAAATGATGGCGGCATCGGCGGCGGGGCGGCCGGAGCGCTCCAGCATGAAGCGGTAAAGCCAAAGCTGCCGCACCTTGTCGGCGGAGGGCGTGGCGTCGGTGAGCAGGCGTTGGGTGGCGGCCGTGGCGTCTTCGCCCCGCTTTTGCAGACGCAGCTCGTGGGCGTGTACCAGGCCGGTTTTGTAGTCAACCACGCGCAGACGGCCGTCGGGCAGCTCGTCGAGGCGGTCGGCGATGCCGTAGAGGCGCAGTTGTAAGGTGTCGCCGCCGGGTAAGGTGACAGGAATTTCGGCCTGCAATATTTCTTCTAAGCCGCTGATTTGCAGCGGTAAGGCACCGACTTGCTCCGGTAAGCCTTCGAGGTAGCGACGCACGAGCTGAGCGGCCACCTGGCCCAGTACGTGGTTCAGCCCTTCATCGGGGCGGGCGTGTCGCTCGTCTTCTTCCTGGCGCATGGCCTGGGCAACTTCGGTGGGCACTTGCTGAAGCAGGGCAGGCAGATCGGGGGCCGTCAGGGGCGTTTTTCCTGGGCGAAAGGCCGCAGCAGGTTTTCCAGCACTTCGTGCACCACCGTGCCGAAGCCATCAGCGCCAAGCTTTTCTTCTACTTCTTCGGCTTCCTGAAACTTAGCCAGGCGGGCAAAATAGAATTGGAGAGAGCAGTTCAAAAACTGATTCAGCGCCGAAGGTGAAAGACCACGAATAAGCACCCCGCGCAAGGCGGTGAGCATGTCGAAATCCTTTTCCAGCACAAGGTCACCGACGGGCGTTTGGGTAATTGTGTCACCTTCTACTGCCTCATTATCAGCGCTGTCGGCCATAACCGTGGCGACTACATCGCGCAGCACCAATCCTGGATTCTGGGGGCTAAATCGTTCTCAATCTGAAGCAAAAAGCGGCTTCTCTCGCCCGTGCGGGTGCCTTCGGCGCCCGGCAGTACGTGCAGCAGATCCACCTTGCGGGCGCGCTGAAGCAGGCGCCAGAACTGGTGGGCGGTGGCAGCTTCGTGGTCGGCGTAGGTGGGCAGGTTGAACTCGCGCAGCACGTCGTAGGGAAAGAGCGAGTTGCTGCGCTTGGGCGCGGGCAACACGTTCTCGTTGCAGCTCAGAATAATGACGTGGTCAAAATCCAGAGCGCGGGTTTCGAGCAAACCCATCACCTGCACATCGGCAATGGGCTCACCGCTGAAAGGCAAGCGTGTGCGGGCCATTTGCTCGTACAGAAACCGCCGAAACGAGCGCACCGACAGGCGCTGCTCCCGGCAGTCGAACACCGAATCGAGCCGCTTAACTAGGGTAAAAAACAGGTATAGATATTCCGCCTCCATAGCCGAATGCTGGTCCTGGTAAGCTTTTTTAAGCAGATCAATGAGCGTGTAGCAGGCGGCAATAATATCGTCGCAGGTATCCCAGGTAGCGAATAAAGCGTCCACGAGCGGGTGCTGCTTGCCCAGCTGCAGCAGCTCGCTGGCCGGCAGCAGCACGGCGTTGCGCTTGATAATCTGGTTGCACACCTGTTCGAGCAAACCGTGATACTGGGGGGCATTTTCCTGCTTGTCGAGCCACTGCTGATAGCGGCGCAAAAACGGGTGCTGGAGCAGCTTCGTGACGGCTAGGTGGTGGTAGCGCGGCACCCCGTAGCCCGTCTCGGGCGAGCCTTCACGGATGCCGGTCAAATGCACCTCAAACAGCAGATCCACCAAGTTGAACAGGGGCGTGCTCTGGAAGCTCAAACCCATGGTCACGTTGTACTCGGGTACGGCCTCGGGGGCAAACCGTGCAGCACGGGCAGCAGCAAGGTCTCGTCGGGCAGCACGATGGCGACTTTGGCCCGCGGGTTTTGCAGGCGCGAGGCCGCCAGCAGCTGGCCCGCCACTTTGCCCTGCATGCTGGCATTGGCGACGCCCACAAACTGGATTTCGCGTGGCAGCGTGCGCAGCAGATCGGGTAGGGCGCCGGTGGTGCTGGCGAAGCTCTCGGGGGCAAATCCCACTTGGTGCGGTAGCGGCGCAGGTGCTGGCCGGCCCTGTTGGGCGAGTCCTGCTCCAGGTAAAACGCGTCGCCGTCGAAGCGGACTTCGGCGCGGCCTTGCTTGAGGAGCAGGCGAATTAGTTTTTCTTCGGCTTTGGATAAAGAACCTAAGCCCAGAAATATGTGCTGGGGGGCTTTTTGGCCATTGTTTAGCATGTTTTGCACATGCTCCACGGCCAGTCGGTAAGCTAGGCCGGGGTAGGCTACGCCCTGTTGCTCCATGCGCTTACGCAGGCGCCAGTACACTTTTTCCAGGTCGTCCCAGAAGCGAAAGTAAGCGACGGTAGTGCTGGCCGGCGCGGGCATTTGCTCCAAGGCCCAGCGCTCCAGTGCTTTAGCTTCGGTGAGATAATCGAAGACTTTGGCAGGATAAGCCAGGTTTTGGTCGAGATTGGAAAAGTCCTGCAACAGCAGCCCCGACCAGCCCACAAACTGATCGAAATCCAGCTTCTTGTCGATGTCGCGCAGGATATCGAATAGCATGAGCTGCAAGGCAATAGGCTCTTCTACCTGCACACCGGCCAGCTCCACCATGTAGTCTTCCATGGCCGCGATGCGCGGGCTCCACAGCGCCGTGCCTACTTCCGTGGCCAGGGCCAGCTCGTTTTTCAAGTACACCACGGCCCGCCGCGTAGGCACCACTACTACCACATCCGACAGCTCCGAGCCCGGATAGCGCGCCACCAGGTCGCGGGCCGCCTGGGTCAGGAAGGCTACGGGAGCGGCCTCGGCAGCGGCAGGCGAAAGGGAAGCGGCAAGGGCAGGAGAGGTGGTATAAGACATGGAGGTAGAAGATGATAAATGCCCGTGCGCTGATTATCCTAATGAGGAGCTTGCGTGCGGAGGCACGAAATATGCTGTTAGTCCGATAAAGTACAATTATTGAACACTCCGATTATGCGTCCGGTTCGTTGCTTACTGCTCATTATCTTAATTCTGGCTGCTTTTAACAGCTATGCGCAAATGGGCCGGCTGGGGGCAACCAGGTCCGTTGAGGAGTTTAAATTTAAATCCATTTTTGGTGCGCCCAAGAAAGATAGTACCCTGGCGTACTGCCTGCTGGGAACCGGCTTTTTCAAAAGCAGGCAGGCGCAAGGTGCCGACACGCTGATTGCCAGATGGATAAAGCAGCACCCAGCGGCGCGGGTAATACCCGTATCAACTATTCAATCAACGATGCTTGGAGCCGCCAACTCCAGCATGACCTACTGCTGGATAGTTGATAAGGAGGAAAATCTGAACGTGTACCTGATCCGAAACGGCTATTTTCCGGGGGGCACCATGCAGAAGCCTAAGACCGATGCGAAAACCTACATCAGCAAAAAGGATTACGAAGAGTTTATGCGCCAGATCCGGCTGGCAGAACTTTACGCCCAGAAAAAAAAGCTCGGCGTGTGGGTGAAGCAGTAGGTTGCGGTAACCCTCACGCTGGTTTGTAAATAATTTACGTACAATACTTTAGCAGCATAAAAGGCTGTAAAAAGGCTCGTCGGGTCAGGCTTCGCATACAATGCGCGCCTGGCCCGACGAGCCTTTTTTAGGCCGTGTACCAAAAAAAATTAATCAAACATTTAAAACATTCTCATAAAACGTGGGTTTAAGTCTCCAATCCTGCTCCAGGAAAAGCGAAGCCACTGGCTGGGCGTTTCAGAACATTGGCTGCCAGACCTGGCGAAATTTAACCTCACCGATTACTTTATGTCCGACGAAAACCCGCAGTGCACCGAGCAAAAAATAAAGGAAGCGGCGCGCAAGGTGTTTATAGTGAAGGGGTTCGACGGCACTACTACCCGCGACATAGCCGAGGTAGCCGGTATCAATCAGGCCCTGACGAACTATTATTTCCGCAGTAAGGAAAAGCTATTCAGGTTGATTTTTGAGGACATATACCGGGAGTACTTTCAGGAAATCTTCTGCATCATGGTCCAGCCCGTAGAGTTGCGAGTCAAGATTCCGCAGCTGGTAGAGGCGCACTTCAGCTTGTTTGATCAGAACCCGGATTTGCCCCTGTTTCTGCTCTCCGAGATGCGTCGGCATCCCAATTTGCTGACTCCGGCTAATTATGCGAATAAGGAAAGGCCAGTGTTCGTTTTCCTGCGCCAGCTACAGCAGGCTGCCGACGAAGGCCAGATTCGGCCGGTGGCGCCTATGCATGTGCTGCAGCTGGTAATGGCCAATATTCAGTTTATGTACCTGTCGCGGCCCATCACCATGGAAATTTCGTCCCTGGATGAGGCAGCTCACACCGAGTTCACGCGTCGTCATAAAGACATCGTTATTGATATGCTGATGAACTACCTCTTCATTTATTAAAAAAGCCCCCAGGCCGCAGGAGTTGGCTTAGCCAGCGCTACGGCGGCTGCTTTTTAGGTTGAATACTGATTACAAGATGAAGCATTTATTTGCCCCCCAGCGGTTTGCAGGCCGTGCGTTAATACTTAGCGTAGCACTAGTGTGTAGTTCGCTCTTTGGTTGGGCTCAATCGGGAAGACCGGGCGCGCCGGCGGCGTTGCCCGCCAACGCCACGCTGGAAGAGTGCGTGCAGTTTGCCCTGCGCAATCAGCCGCTGGTGCGGCAAGCGACGATTGATGAAGCTATTGGCGAGCGGCAAATCCGCATCGGCCTGTCTGATTGGCTGCCGCAGGTGCAGGGCGTGGGCTCGTATACCCGCAACCTGATTCTGCCCACCACCGTGCTGCCCAACTTTCAGGACCCCACGGCCGGGCAGCAGCTGGTGCGCATTGGCCTCAACAATACGTCGACCATAGGTTTGCAGGGCACTCAGCTATTGTACAGCAACGACGTGCTGCTGGCGGCCCGCTCCATGCGCTTTGTGAGGCTGAATAACAGCCAGAATACCACCGCTTTCAAGATTGACGTGGTAACCAACGTGAGCAAGGCGTTCTACGATATTCTGCTCACCCAGGAGCAGCTGCGGATTCTGGATGAGGCCATTGTGCGCCAGGAAAAGCAGCTCAAAGATGCTTTTGCGCAGTACGAGGTGGGCATTGCCGACAAGATCGACTACAAGCGCGCCTCCATTTCGGTGAAGAATGCCCGTGCCCAGCGCAAAACCACGGCCGAATCGTTGAAGGGCAAATACGCCACCCTCAAGCAGCTGATGGGCTATGCGCCCGAAAACAACCTGGCGCTGGCCTACGACACGGCCCGCATGATTCAGCAAACCCGCCTGGATACGACCCAGCAGCTCAGCTTCGAAAACCGCATTGAGGTGCAGCGGCTGTTGACCCAGAAGAAGCTGCAGCGCATTAACATCGACTATTACCGGCTGGGGTTTCTGCCCTCGCTTTCGGGCTTCGTGAACTACAACCGCGTGTATCAGAACAACGACTTTTCGGTTCTCTACGACCGCGCGTTTCCGAACTCTCAGGCCGGTTTGCAGCTGGCGCTGCCCATTTTTACGGGCACCCGCCGCACCCAGAACCTGAAAATCGCGGAGCTGCAGGATGAGCGCCTGGATCTGGATTTGTTCGACACCAAAAACCAGATCAACTCCGAGTACGAGCAGGCGCTGGCCACGTATAAAAGCGCTCTCAACGACCTGAGTACGCAGCAGGAAAACGCCCGCGACGCCCAGGAAATCTACGGCATCGTGAAGCTGCAATATGACGAAGGCATCAAAACCTACCTGGAAGTGATTGTGGCCGAAACCGATCTGCGCACTTCACAGCTTAACTATTACAACTCACTGTTTGCCGTGCTGGCCAGCAAGCTGGACGTGGAGAGGGCGCTGGGCACTATTGCGCTGAACTAATGATAATGGAAACTATGGTCGGTGTAGAGATGCAACATGTTGCGTCTCTCACGCCTTCGGATTATGTATCAATAAGAATTTGATCAATCAAAAAAGCCCCCAGCCCCTTGAAATTACCCCAATACCCTACAAACATCAACCCCATGAAGTGGAATCTAGTCCGGCTGCTGCCCTTTGTTATTGGCTCGGTAGCGGCTACGGCCTGCGGCTCGAAGAAAGAGGAAGCTGCGCAAAACGCCGCTCCGGCGGCCGTGCCCGTAACGGTGTACAACGTGACCGAGGAAAGCGTGGTGGGTATCGATACCTACCCCGGCACGGTGGTGCCGCTCAATGAGGTGGAGCTGCGGGCCGAAGTGAGTGGCTACCTGACCAAAAGCTACGTGCAGGACGGACAGCGCGTGACCAAGGGCCAGAAGCTCTACGAGATAGACCAGAGTCGCTACGCGGCGGCCTACCAATCGGCGCAGGCGCAGTTGCGTATCACGCAGGCCAACTATGAGAAGGCTGCCAAGGATGCTGAGCGCTACAACCGCTTGGCCGAGCAGGACGCCATTGCACGCCAGCGCGTCGACTACGCCACCACCGACGTGGCCAATGCCCGCGCCCAGATCAGCGCCGCCCAGGCCAACCTCGCCAACGCTGCCACCGATCTGCGCCGCTCCGTAATTATCGCGCCCTTCAACGGCACTATCGGGTTGGCGCAGGTGAAGCTGGGCTCATTAGTAACGCCTGGCACAACCCTGATTAACACCATCTCATCGGACAACCCCATTGCCGTCGATTTTCCGGTGAACGAGCAACTGATTCCGCGCTTCGCTAAGTTTCAGCAAGCCGCGGGGGCAATTCTGACTCGCTGTTTACCCTGGTGCTGGCCGGCGAGGAGCGCTACCCGGCACCCGGCAAAATCAACACCATTGATAGGGCCGTGGACCCGCAAACCGGTACCATCACCGTGCGGCTGCAATTCCCGAACACCGAGCGCACGCTGCGGGCCGGCATGAACGCTACGGTGCGGGTATTGAACGAAGACACTGGCCGCCAGCTTGTTATTCCGAGCAAAGCGGTAACGGAGCAGATGGGCGAATTCTTTGTGTACGTTGTCGGCGACAGTAGTAAGGTAAATCAGCGCAAAGTGCTGACCGGTACGCGCGTAAAGGATAAAATAGTAGTGCGCGAGGGCCTCAAAGCCAACGAGGTAATTGTCAGCGAAGGAATGCAGAATCTGCGTGAAGGCGCCACAGTGAAGATTGACGAGCCCGCCGCCCCGGTAGCCCAGGGAACGGCAGCAAAGTAATAAGTAGTGAGTACAACATTAGAACGTCATGCAGAGCCAAAGCGAAGCATCTCGCGTGCTGATGTTGGGTTACTACTCCAGCTAAACACGCGAGATGCTTCGCGGTGCTCTGCATGACCGGCTTTGCACTAAAAGGCACAACGACCGCAATGATTCACCAACTGAAGTCCAGCTAAGCTGACGCTTGGTGTTATAATTTTTAGAGTATGATATCTGACGTTTTTATTCGGCGACCGGTCACGGCCATCGTCATTTCGATAGTGATTGTGCTGCTGGGGGTGCTTTCTATCCTGAACCTGCCCGTCAGCCAGTACCCGAACATTTCGCCGCCGGTAGTGCAGGTGGCGGGCAGCTTCACGGGGGCTGATGCCCAAACGGTGGAGCAAACCGTAGTCACGCCCATCGAAACCCAGATCAACGGGACGCCGGGCATGGCCTACATGCAAAGTAATGCCACCAACGACGGCCGCATGAGTACCAACGTCACCTTTGATATTGGTACGAACATCGACATTGCCACCCTTGATGTGCAAAACCGCGTGAGCGTGGCCCAACCCACCTTGCCCGATGAGGTAAAGCGCCTGGGTCTGACGGTTAAAAAGCGTAACCCGACCGTGCTGATGGTGCTGGCTATTTACTCGCCGAAGCGCACCCACAGCACGGCCTTCCTCGATAACTACACCAACGTGTACGTCCGCGACGCCCTATTGCGCGTGCCCGGCGTGGGCGACGTAACCGCTCTGGGTCAGGACTTTAGTATGCGCGTCTGGCTCCAGCCCGACAAAATGGCCCAGCTTGGCCTGAGCGTAACCGAGGTGACCAACGCCCTGCGCGAGCAGAACGTGCAGGTGGCGGCTGGCTCCGTCGGCACGGCCCCGCAGTTCAGCTCCCAGGCCTTTCAGTACACGATTTTTGTGAATGGCCGCCTGAATCAGGTGGAGGAGTTCGAGGAAATTGTGGTGCGTACCAACCCTGAAGATGGCTCGGTGGTGCAACTCAAAGATGTGGCTCGGGTCCAACTCGGGCAGTTCGATTACTCGCGCTACAATACCACCAACGGCATCCCGACCACGCTGCTGCTCGTCAACCAGACGCCCGGCGGCAACGCCCTGCAAACGGCCGACGGAATCTATGCTACCATGGACGCCTTGCAGGAAAAATTTCCGCCTGACGTAGTGTATAGCGCAGCGTTTGAGTCGGTGACGGTGGTGCGCGTATCCATTCGGGAAGTGTTGCAAACGCTGGGCGAAGCGTTGTTGCTGGTGACGCTCGTTGTGTTTCTATTCCTGCAAAGCTGGCGCGCCACGCTTATCCCGATTCTGGCTATTCCGGTGGCTATTGTCGGCACGTTTATCTTCTTTATTCCGCTGGGCTTCACCATTAACACACTGACGCTCTTCGGCTTTGTGCTGGCCATTGGTATTGTGGTCGATGACGCGATTGTGGTGGTGGAAGCCGTGCAGCACTACATCGACAACGAGAAGATTTCGGCCCGCGAAGCTACCATGAAGGCCATGAAGGACATTACGGCCCCGGTTATTGCCATTGCCCTGATTCTGGCGGCGGTGTTCGTGCCGGTGGGCTTTATTCCGGGCATCGTGGGCAAGCTCTACCAGCAGTTTGCCATCACCATTGCCATTTCGGTGGTCCTGTCGGCGTTTATCGCCCTCACGCTGACACCAGCGCTATGCGCCCTGCTTATGCGCCCCACGGAGCAAAACGCCGACTCAAAAGGCCTGAATAAGCTGTTCTACCGGTTCAATATGTGGTTTGGCCGCACCACCGAATCGTACTCGATGGGCGTGCGCAAAGCACTGAAATTTGCCCCGATGGTGATGATTCTGCTGGCCTGCATCTACGCGGGTACCGTGGGCCTTTTCACCGCCAAGCCAACCGGCTTTATTCCGACGGAGGATGAAGGCCGCCTGTTTGTGTCCGTAGAATTGCCGCAGGGTGCGTCCAGTGCCCGCACCAAGCAGGTGCTCGATCAGATGTCGGAGATTATGCGCACCAAAGCGCCCGCCCTGCGCACCTACACGGCTGTGGGGGGCTTAAATGCCCTGAACTTCTCCTTCAAACCTAGCAGCGGCACCTTCTTTATCCAGCTGAAGCCCTGGGATGAGCGCAAGGACGAGTCGTTGCAGCTAGCGGCCGTTATTGCCGGTCTGCAAAAGGAGTTTTCGGTAATTAAGGGAGCCAATATTGTAGTTGTGCCGCCGCCGGCTATTCCGGGTTTGGGCAACACGGGCGGCTTCAGCTTTCAGTTGGAGCAGCGCGAAGGCTCTACTGATATTAAGGCGTTCGAAGCTACCGTTAACAAGTTTGTGGCGGCGGCCAATCAGCGGCCCGAAATCGGACGGGCGTTTACCTTCTTTACCGCCAAAACGCCTGGTTATCAAGTAACCGTAGATCGGGAGAAAGCCAAAAAGCTGGGCGTATCCCTGTCGAACGTGTTTACCACGATGTCAACATACATGGGTTCGGCCTACATCAACGACTTCACCAAATACGGCCGCAACTTCCGCGTCGTGGCCCAGGCCGATACCTTTTACCGAAAGGATATTGAGAATCTGGGGGGCTATTATGTGATGAATCAGCAGGGCCAGAACATCCCGCTGCGCTCCATCATCACGACCAAAGTGGTGGAAAATGCCCCCTGATTTCGCACTACAATCTGTTCCGCTCGGCGGAGATAAACGGCGACGCGGCCCCCGGCTACAGCTCCGGCCAGGCCATTAAAGCCCTGGAAGAAGTGGCCGCCGACGTGCTGCCTGCCGGCTACGGCTACGACTTCTCCGGTTTGAGCCGCGAGGAAATCAGCTCCGGCAACAGCACAATCATCATTTTCGGCCTCTCGATTATGTTCGTGTTCCTGCTGCTGGCGGCATTGTACGAAAGCTGGTCGGTGCCGTTTTCGGTGCTGCTGTCGGTGCCGCTGGGTGCGTTTGGGGCCATGGTGGCGCTGATTTTTCTGCCCAAGCTCACCAACAACGTGTACGCCCAGATTGGTCTGATTACCCTCATTGGTCTGGCGGCCAAAAACGCCATCCTGATCGTGGAATTTGCTAAGGAGCGCGTCGATATCGGCATGAACCTGATTGAAGCTACCATCGACGCGGTGAAGCTGCGCCTGCGGCCCATTATCATGACCTCGCTGGCCTTTATTCTGGGCGTGCTGCCGTTGGCGTTTGCTTCGGGCGCCGGCGCCGTATCGCGCCAGACCATCGGCTGGACGGTGACGGGCGGGATGCTGGCGGCCACGTTCCTGGCCATCTTCATCGTGCCGGTGCTCTACGTGCTCATCACCAAGTTCGCCTACGGCAAAAACCGGCTGGCCGAGCTGGAAGCCAGCTACGACCCCGCCGCCCACGGCCATGAGCAGCACGGTTCCAAAGAGCCAAATACGCCCCCACAGGTCCGGCCGGCCCCAGCAGCAACGGCCACGACATTGAGGAGCGCAAGCGCCGTAAGCAAACGCCCCCGAAATCGGAACATAAGGGATTTGCGCTGCGCAGTATCAGCAAACAAAAAGGCGAAGCTTCTTCTGACATGTCAGGAGAAGCTTCGCCTTTTATAATCAGTAAATCGCGGGCCTATTGTCGCCTTATAGCCAGCACGACGCGCTTATCCTCTTTAGGTACATCATTTCCCTTAGGGTAAGGCATAACTTCCTTTAAAATAATGTTGTACTGCTGGCCATTAGCTTGCACGGGTGCCACTGTATCATTGATGCCGCCTAAGCTTAGTGTGAGCGTCTGGCTGGCTCCGCTCTGGTCCTGGATGCCTAGGTTAGTATATACTACACCTGCCCAAAAGCAAATGACATCGGACGGGCAACGACTGTCGTTTACATCCTTGACGGTGATGGTCAGTTCCGGGGTGTTTTGGTTGGGCAGGGCCGCGCTTTGCTGAAAGCGCAACGTCACGGGCTGATTAAAGGCGGCCGTGAGTAGCGGGGTAGCATCTTCTTTTTGGCAACTAGCTAAGCCTGCGAGGCCTACAACGAACGAATAATAGAGCAACTTCATCGGGAAAATATAAAAGTCGAACCAGGAATGGTCAGTTATAGGGGAGAGTCTATCGGACGCCGCTTGGTTGCAAAGGGGAGTTAAATTGATTAGGACGTATTTGAGTTAGAAGCTAACATTGTGCACCATTTTCCCGACCCTAATGGCGAGAAGCGCCAGCAACTGCCGTGTTTTACACAATGTCAGTGCGTCAATAGCTGCTGAAAAGGAGAAGTAGAGAAGCCCGATCATAAATGCAACTTTGTTGCATTTATGATCGGGCTTCTCTACTTTTGGGTTGAAGGGTATTCTATTGGCTGCATGGCGCAAGCAGTTACCCTGTCACTCTCATGTCTGTAACTATGGCTTCCTCCTTTTCGAAACCGGCACCACAAGCAACCTACGATGTACTAATTATCGGCGGCAGTGCGGCTGGGCTGAGCGCGGCGCTGATGCTGGGCCGCTCGCTTCGCAAGGTGCTGGTTATCGACAGTGGCCAGCCCTGTAACCGGTACACGCCCCATTCACACGGGTTCATGACTCAGGATGGGGAGACGCCCGCGCAACTTTTGGCGCTGGCCAAAGCCCAAGTATTAGCATATCCAACGGTAACATTTTTGGAAAGCTTCGTCACTAGTCTCGCGCAGAATGAAAGCGGATTTATAGTGCAGACCGCCGAGCAGGTAGCTTTTTTGGCGCGCCGCGTATTGTTGGCAACGGGTGTTAAGGACCTGATGCCGCCGATTGAGGGGTTTGGGGAGTGTTGGGGCAAATCGGTGCTGCATTGCCCGTATTGCCACGGCTATGAGGTTCACAGCCAGCCATTAGGACTACTCGGAAATGGCGACGCGGGCTATGAGCTCGTGCGGCTGATTCAGAACTGGAGCAAGGACCTAACGTTGTTCACGAATGGCCCATCCACGTTGAATGAAGAGCAACGGCAGCAGGTACAGCAGTTGGGCATTCCCATTATGGAAGCGCCCATTGCACGGATCGAGCACCAAAACGGGCTCATGCAAGCCATTCATTTGCAAGATGGTTCTCGCGTGCCGCTAACCGCCGTATTTGCCCGCGTTCCGTTTCGACAACATTCCGATCTGGCGGAGCAACTAGGCTGCGAACTGACTGCTACCGGGCTCATTGCCGTGGCGGAGTTTGGCCAAACCAGCGTGCCGGGCGTGTATGCGGCCGGGGATAATAGCAGCCCCATGCGCCAACTAACCATGGCCAGCGCCAGCGGCGTGAAAGCAGGCAGCTGGATAAACCGCGAATTGATTGATGAAGACTTAGCCGCGGTACCTGCTATTGCGCCGAAAACCGAAACGCGGCCGGCGTAACGCCCGTCTTGTTTTTGAACAGGCGAGTGAAGTACTGCGGATACTCGAAGCCAAGTTGAAAGGCCGTTTCGTTGATGGAAAGCGAGGTGGTGAGCAGCAGGCGTTTCGCTTTTTCAATCAGACCGTGGTGCAAATGCTGCTGGGTGGTTTGCCCCGTCAGGCTGCGCAGCATGTCGCTGAGGTAGGCCGGCGACACCCGCAGCTCGTCGGCAAAGTGCTGCACGGTGGGCAAGGGCTGCTCGCCTTCCTCGGCGAAATACGTAGTAAGCAGGGCCTCAAAGCGGGTAAGCAGGTCGTGCTCGGCCGTGCGACGCGTAAGAAACTGCCGGTGATAGAAGCGGTTGGCGTAGTTGAGCAACACCTCCAGCTGGCTTACCAGCACATCCTGGCTGAAGGTATCGATGGGTTGCTCGTATTCGCTTTGAATTCCGTGCAGGATGTCATCCAGCAGGCTTTCCTCGCGGGCCGATAAGTGCAGGGCTTCGTGCAGTTCATAAGAAAAGAAGCCGTAGCTGGCTATTTTCTTACCCAGAGGGTATTTCAATAATAAGTCCGGGTGGAAGACCAGCATCCAGCCGCTTATTTCGGAGGTGTCGAGGGTTTCGCTGACCGCAAACACCTGGCCCGGCCCCAGGAAGACCATGACGCCCTCGCTGAAATCGTAGGATTGGTGTCCGTAAAATAGCTGGCCCTTAAGGTTGCGCTTCAACGAAACAGTATAGAGCTGCTGCACTACGGGCGTCATCACCCGCGGCAGGTTGCGGCAAGCCGCCAGGTCGATGAGCGTGAGCAAGGGATGCGCGGGAGCAGGCAGACCGTAAAACCGGGTATAGTCGGTGACGGTAGACAGTACCCGAAACTCTTTCGTGGGCTGTTTCATGATCTTAAAAAGTGACTGCTTTTCCGCCGTTCGGCTTTGCATACGTGTGGCTGAGCAACAAACGGCGGAAAAGGACAGTAGAGTAATCGATACTAAAAACCAGCCGGATAAGCCGCTCCGGCCGCGCTGCCCACGGGCATAATGGCGTCCAGCGCGGCCAGCTCAGCGGCGCTTAAGCTAATACTGGCGGCGGCCACGTTGGCTTCGAGGTACTTGCGGCGCTTAGTGCCCGGAATGACGACCACATCCTGAGCCAGGACCCAGGCCAGCGCCAGCTGTGCCGCCGTTACGCCTTTCGTTTTCGCCAGGTCAGTAAGCTTCTCAACCAGCCGAATGTTTTTGTAGAAGTTCTCGCCTTGGTAGCGCGGAAAAATGCGGCGCGAGTCGTTGGCCTCGAAGTCGTCGGGGGTTTTAATCTCACCCGACAAAAAACCGCGTCCCAAGGGTGAATAGGCCACAAAGCCAACGCCCATTTCTTTGGCCGCTGCAATTATTCCTTCTTCTACGCGGCGGTCAAACAGGGAATACTCGCTTTGCAGGGCCGTAATGGGGTGCACCTGGTGCGCGGCGCGCAACACATGGGCGGGCACTTCAGATAGGCCCAGGTAACGCACTTTGCCTTCCTCCACCAGACGGCTCATGGCGCCCACGGTTTCCTCAATGGGCGTATTGGGGTCTTGGCGGTGCAGGTAATAAAGGTCCACGTAATCAGTGCCCAGGTTGCGTAAAGAGCGTTCAATGGACTTGCGCACGTAGTCGGGGCGGCCGTTGTAGCTGCCAGTCCAGGTTTCGTTGTCGTCTACTTCGAAGCCAAACTTGGTGGCCACGATATACTGGTCGCGCTTGCCGGCAATGGCTTTGCCCACGAGGCGCTCGTTGTGCATGGGGCCGTACAAATCGGCGGTGTCCAGCATGGTTACGCCCAGCTCCAGCGCCCGATGCAGGGTAGCCAGGCTTTCCGCTTCATCGGCTTCGCCGTAGATACTCATGCCATTCACGCCGCCGGTCATGCCCATGCAGCCGAGCCCTTCCACGGCCACTTCCAGCCCTTGGCTTCCTAATGCTACTTTTTTCAGTGTGCTCATCTTGTGGTTTGGTTAGCGTAAAAATGAATTGCTTTCTTACGCTACAAAGGTGAGGCGGCGCCCTGCGGCCGGACTTACACAAAAACCGGTTTCTGCAACACAAAACGCTGCCGTTGTTTTGCTCTTCCCGTACTTTGGTAGAGTCTTCCAGAATGCTTCTGCCTCGGTCTTTATGTTGCTGTTTATGAAAAAGCTGGTTTCTGTAGCCCTGCTGTGCTTCGTTGCCCAATCCGTTGTTGCTCAGATTCAAACCCTGCCGCTGTATACGGGCACCATTCCGAACTCCAAGCCCAGCAGCGTGCAGGAATCCAGCGTGACGCTGCCCAATGGCGGCGTGCGCATTTCCAACGTGGTGCAGCCCACGCTCACGGTATTTTTGCCCCCAGCGACAAAGCCAACGGCACCGCTGTGGTAATTTGCCCAGGCGGCGGCTACGCGCGTCTTTCCATCGACCACGAGGGCTACGATGTGGCCAAGCGGCTGAATGAGATGGGCGTCGCGGCCTTCGTATTGAAATATCGTTTGCCCAATGACCAGAGCCAGCCCGACAAGTCTATTGCACCCTTACTCGATGCCCAGCAGGCCCTGCGACTGGTGCGCCAGCAGGCCAACAAGTTTAACATCAGCCCCAGCCGCGTCGGGCTGATGGGATTTTCGGCTGGGGGCATTTAGCTTCTACGGCCGGCACTCAGTTTGCCCAGCCCGCAGGCCAGCCCACCGACAAAACCACGTCCGTGCGCCCCGATTTTCTGGTGCTCATGTACCCGGTTATCAGCTTCACCGATAGCCTGAAGCACGCCGGCTCGCGCACCAACCTGATCGGCGAGCAGCCCACCGCCGCCCAAATCCGGCTTTACTCCAACGAAACCCAGGTGACGGCCCAAACGCCCCCCACGTTTCTGGTGCACGCCCAGGACGACGCCACGGTGCCCGTGATGAACAGCATTGTTTTCTATGAAGCCTTGCTGCGCCACAAGGTGCCCACCGAAATGCACCTGTACCCGCGCGGCGGCCACGGCTTCGGCCTGAAAAACAATACCACCCAGGAAGATTGGAGCGCCAGTCTGCAAAACTGGCTGGGGTCGAATGGATGGTTGAAAAAGTAGCTACGCTTTATTAAATCACCGCTTAATTGGTGACACGGGAGGGTCCCAATGTCTAACATGTTGCGGCATTTGTGACAAGCTCGGTTTCTGTCGGTACAATGTCATTGTACAAAAATACCCGTCCAAGCTGGACGGGTAGTTTTGCAGAAGGAGGTACGGAATACCTTATTTACTCACGGCAATACGCTTGGATTGGGTTTTGCCGTTCGCTGTTACTTTGTAGTAATATATGCCGCTGGGTAAGTCAGATCCATTCAGAATAACCGAATTAGTTACTCCGGCTTTGGCCTGCCCATCAAACAATGTGGCTACGCTAGCACCCTTTGAGTTATATACTTTCACTAAGGCGTGGCCACTCTTTGCAACCGCGAAAGTGATGGTGGCATTGCGACCTGTGGGGTTGGGGTAAGCTTCGGTTCGAATCGCATCCTGTGAAATTGCTTTAACCGAATTAGCGCTGGTGACGGCTTGTGAAGATGCTTTTGCCGACGTTGGGGCGACAATAGAGGTGGTAGCTACGGGACAAGTGTTTGTTTTATTATCACAAGTGGTAGCTTCTGAAGTACAACCATCAACGGTTGCGGTAACACTAAAGCCTATACCCGCTACTAAATCTTTGAACTCCAGCGCGCCCGTGGTTGCGTTCACCGTAGGACTTTTAGCAGTACCACCTGGTTGTATAAGTGAATAGGTTGCTCCTGTTATGGGACAGAGTACTGTTATATAGGGTTTTGCTACTGGTCCGCAAAGGGTAGCCTCTGTTATACTTATAACTGGTCTGGCTACTACTGCCGGCTCAATGATAGTTGCCGAATAGGTTGCAGTACAATTGGCAGCATCAGTTACCGTTAAGTCATATGTCCCAGCACCGAGGTTAGTGCGATCTTGTGGATCATTTGTGCCTGGAAGGTCAGCCCAGTCATAAGTAAAGGGAGCTACGCCGCCAAAAACACTGATGTCAATAGCACCCTTGCCTCCATTACAAGCTATTTGAGTTACCAGACCACCAGCACTTAAGCCAGTAGAGACTGCAATGGCTGGCAGAGTCCCACATTTGGGCGCGATTAAGGAAGATTCAAGTGGGCAAGTGCTTTTTGGCGATGCATCTGTCCAGGCTAGGAATAAATTGGTAAGGTCTATTGTCTCGCCGCACTCATACGTAATTTGGTTTCCGGTTATACCGGCGTCAGAATTAGTTGAGTCAATCTCTACATCAATTACATTAACACCAAAGGGCAATTCCGTAGTGGTGTTTTTCAATATCTTGCCGTCACAGCCTGATACTTCAGCTTGATAAACCACATTTCCATATTTGCTTGTGATTACTATATCCCCCCAAAAAGCAAAGCTGGTCCGAGTGGAACCTGTCTTGTTGGCAATGGCTAGCAACAACGGCGCAGTTATCGCTTCACCTGGTTGACAGGATTGACACGCCTCAACGTCCAGCCTAGCACTAACTAGTTCCAAATCTTTGGAGGTACACCTGTCTTCAGAGGGTAAAACTACTGATTGGGCAGAAGAAGTACCAGCCATTAGCAAAAAGGCCACAAATGTCAAGGCAACCCGCCACGTTGCTTTTGGCAGGAGACCAGTAAAAGATTTGTTTTCTGATGACACTTTAGTACTGCCATTCTCTGCAGTAGTGAAAAGCATTAGACAAGGAAAGAAGAGCTTTTTCATGATTTGTGGTGTGTGAAATAGAGGGAATGGGGTAGGAATCGAGAAAGCAGCATACCAAGGCACCAGTAATAGATTCTTAGCCCTGGACCAGAAGAGCGAAAAGCGTGAGTGGGTCTGAAGACTCTTATTGCTTGCTTTTTACTATGCACAAGCACAGCCGTATAATCGGGAAATGGGCGAGGAGAAGGCGCCAGGAAGAATAAAAAGCGCAAAGCAGTAGCATTCTCACGTCCGTGCGTGAGTAAAAAAAGTCTAGGCGAAAGGCGCTAGTGTATCAATCAGGTGCCTAAGAATGATTCATCCTACAGCAAAGCACCAGCCTCCTGCACTTCGGCGAAGTAGCCTAAGAGCAATGCCAGAACAGCTGCTTGCGCTATTCCAGCAGAAGCCTCCTCCAAAGCACAAAACCCCGTAGGCATGCTTTAATCACTATGCTTGCTCAGGAGCATCAGAGGAGAAATATAAAACGATAATGGGGCAAACATTTTTGCCAGTAACATCACATTCAACTATTGAAATGGCAAAGCTCAACCGTACTATTATTGCCAGATACTTTTTAAGTGATGTACACGGCTTTTATTAGATTAACCTAAATTAATATATAAATCATTATAAAGCAATGAGGTAAAAATTAAATTTTAAGGTCAGGTACACCCGTATTCTGCTATTTGAAATGCAGCTATGACAGGTCTTAATTTGCTCGGATCGCGACTTCTACGGCTGCTAGCCCAGACCCGTAAGTGCACTAGTTTATGCTTTCAAGCAGTTAGTCATTTCAGTCAGCTTAATCCAATGGAAAAGGCTAATGCTTAACAACCATCTGGAGCCAATTGAATGCGGATTAAAGCAAATCTGCCTCGCCGGACCACCAGATTTCGGTGCTGGGGGGCAAATCTGCGACGACATCTGATTCTATGAGCAGTACTGCATCCGTTTGCGTTGCTGCTGGCGTGTTGGGCGAAGCTGCGTTGGCTGTCCGCGACATTTTTCCACGCTAGCCACCACCACTTGCTGGCGCCCGTCGGGATAGTGGAGTCGGACTTCGAGCTTGGTGTGTAAGGCAAATTGCTGCAACACGGGCTCCGACGGCCTACCAATAGCCAGCACGCCTAAACCCGTTAGGCGGTAGCTCTCTGCTACGATTAGTAAAAGCTGGGACGTCATACGCACTTAGGATTCCTTTATCTGGACCAGCTTTTCCGGCCGGATGGGTAGCGACCGGATTCGTTTCCCGCAGGCCTGAAACACCGCATTCGCCAGCGCTGCGGACGTAGGACCTTGGGCGGCTTCGCCGGCGCCGAGCGCCTTTTCATTGGGCCGGTCGATGATGGCGACGGTTACGGCGGGTACTTCGTCGAAGCGGAAGATAGGATAGGTTTCCCACTGCCGACTCGTGACGTGCTGCTCATTGAAGAGCACTTCTTCTTTTAACGTCCAGCTGGAAGCCTGTATCATGCCGCCTTCGGTTTGGTTTTTCAGACCATCGGGGTTGATCGTTTCGCCCGCGTCGATGGCGGCCCACAGGTGCAGGGCGCGGATGGTGCCCATTTCTTCGGCCACGTGCACTTTGGCCACCACCGCGCAGTATGCCGCCTGGTTTTTGTATTGGGCGAAGCCAAGGCCGAAACCTTCGCCGGGGGCCAATTTTTCGTTTTTGATCATCTCCCGCGTCCGCCGAATAACGGCTTTGGCGCGCTCATCGGTGAGGTGGCGCAACCGAAATTCCCACGGATCCTGCTTGGCCTGCAAGGCCAATTCATCCATAAACGACTCCAGCGCAAACACATTCCCAAAAGCCCCCAGCCCCCGCAGTGCCGACACGCGCAGCGGCCCCTGCACGTAATGCGCATCAAGGCGTTGGTTGGGAATGGCGTACAGCGGCTCACCATTGCGGTAAATCGCGCTGCTCACTTCCGTCGCCGGCGCGGGCAGGGCCGGCTGCGCCAGCAGTCGGGCGGCCAGCAAGGACTCCGGTTTGCCCCCGGCCGCGTGCTGTGCGTATCCGACCAGATATTGTTTTGCCAGTGCGTAATGCGACCTTCAGCATCAAGGCGCGCATCGAGTTGCATGAGCATGGCGCTGCCGTAAGGCTCCCAGGCATGCTCATCGTCCCGCGACCATTGCAGGCGCACGTGGCGGCCAGGGTAGGCGCGGGCCAGCAGCGCGGCGTCGGCGGCCACATCATCGGCGCCGTTGTGGCCGTAGCAGCCCGAGCCCGGCACCGCCTTCACGTGAATACGCTCGGGGGGATTTTTAGCAGCGCAGCCAGGGTTGCACGCAATGGATATACACCCTGGCTATGTGTCCAAATGTGTAAACTTTCTTCCGAGTCAACTAGCGCCACCGCGCAGCTTGGTCCCACCGAACCGTGCATGAGATAGGGCTTGAAGTAGCGGGCACTAAGCGATGCGGCGGCAGGAGATAAGGCGGTTTTAGCAGTATCAAAGCTGCTCATGTCGCCCTTATTTACGGCGCGCCTGGTAATAGCCGGCAATGTAGTCAGCAGCTCCGGCAAGGGCTGTTTGGCGGGCAAATTGGGGCCATTCGTCCACTGGGCGTGCTGTATACCGTAGTCCTGAGCCTGCTTGGCTTGGTACTCTTTTTTAGCAATAAACCCCACAAAACTGCCGTCAATCACGGTTTTGAGCAAACCTGGTATCTGGTGCTGCATTGCGGCGGTGTCCAGCTTTGCTAATTGCCCCCCATAAGACGCCGGACGCAGTACGCGGGCGTGCACCATGCCCTGAAACCGCAAGTCCTGCACGTACACCGTTTCGGCCCGCACCATACGCTCGATATCATCGCGGAGCACGGGCTTGCCTACGTGTCGGTACTCACTTCTGGCTTTAAGCTGAACCGGCAGTTTTACTTCACCCTGTAAATGTTTGCCTTTTAACAATTGGGTAAAAGTAAGCCGGTGCTTGCCATCGGTGGTGTGTATCACGCCATCGGTCAGGCGGAGCAAGCTGGCTTTTACACGGAGCTGTTGTGCGGCCAAACCAAGTAGCTGCTGCCGTGCCGCAGCCGCGGCGTAGCGAATGCTCATTCCGCTGCTTTCAATGGAGGCGCTGCCGGAAGTGTAGCGCTCATCGGGGGTGCGACCAGTTTCGGCCAACACTACTTCGACGCGCTCCATGGGTAGGTTTAGCTCCTCGGCCGCAAGCTGGGCTACAGCTGTGCGGATGCCCTGACCGATTTCGGTTTTGCCGGTAAGTACCCGCACGCGCCCGTCGGCCAGCACTTCCAGCCAGGCATTGATGCGCGGATTTTTGGCCAGAATTTCCGGCAGCTCGTCCGCCGCCCGGCTTGCGCCCGCCAGCAAATTGGGGCCGCTGCCCAGCACAAAGGCAATGGTCAGGCAGCCGGCGCTTTTCAGGAAATCGCGGCGGGAAGAAGCGGGCTGGGGGGCAATTTCGGGTGTCATTTACACAAATGAGTAAAGTTTGTATAGCTACGATTCCATTGAATCTGCCGCTTTTTTGATGGCTGCTAGCGCCCGCGAATGCACGCCGCAACGGCACAGCACCCGAAACAGCGCATTGCGGATGGTTTGCTCATCGGGCTTGGGGTGCACCGTCAGCAGGGCTACCGCCGATATCACCATACCGTTCAGGCAGTAGCCGCACTGGGCTGCTTGCTCATTTACAAAAGCCTGCTGCACGGGGTGGAGGCTGCCATCGGGGCGAGTGAGGCCTTCCAGGGTGGTGATGGCGGCATTTTGCACATTGGCCACCGGCAGCTGACAACTGGGCCAGGCAATGGTGTCCAGCAATACCATGCAGGAGCCGCACTGCTGCAAGCCGCAGCCAAACTTCGGCCCGTTCAGCCCCAGATCGTCGCGCAGAACATAGAGCAGGGGCGTGGCCGGATCGGCGCGCACCGTGCGCGGCTGGCCGTTTACTTGTAGGGTGAATTCGGTTTCCATACTCAGGCGTTTCCAGAAAATACTCCGACCAGCCGCAAAAGGATATGCTGCGAAGCTCAGCCATTGCCCGGTTTCCTTCCTGTTACCTTCCTGAACCGACATTGGTTCGCCAAAAAAGCCCCCCAGCCAGGGATTCAGGGCAGAAGCTAGCCCCGGCGCCGGGGCTAGCTTCTGCCCTGAATCTTCCGCCCAACTTACCCTCACTGATGCGCGTACGCCAAAGTGTATCTATCTGCCTTTAACCTCAATGCTATGAATCCGACCCAATTAAGCGACGAGCTCCGCAACGCCGACACGCCCGACCTGAACCGTCGGCGCTGGATTGTGGGCCTTTCCATGCTCGGCGCCGCCGCCGGCCAGATTGTGGGCCTCTACCAAACCGGCATCATCAAAACCCTGCCCGATCCGCCGTCTGGGGGGCTTTTCAACTCGTCCAAAGTCGACGCCTCCGACTACGCCTACAAGCGCTTCGACACACCCGATGCCCTGATGATGATCGTGAGCTACGGCATTACGGCCTGGCTGGCCGGGGCGGGGGGCAAAAACCGGGCAGCGCAGGTTCCCGCCTTGCCCATTGCCATGGGCCTCAAAACGCTGGGCGATACGCTGACGGCCGTGAAGCTGGGGCAGGAAGAGTGGGCCGAAAACAAGGCTTTGTGCTTTTACTGTCAGGTAGCTACGGTGGCCTCCGTCGCCTCGGTGGCGCTGGCCGTGCCAGAGGTGATAAAAGCGGTGAAGAATATCAGTAACAGCAGCAATCAGGCTTAGCCTGCTGTTAAATACATACTGCACTACACAACCTAAACAGAGCGCCCCGGCATGCCGGGGCGCTCTGTTTAGGTACCACCAGGGAGGAATAAAACCTCGAAGATTCTAGGCTTCACCGCCCTTCAACGCAAGGTCCTGATCTGGAATAACTGCGTCTTCGGTGGGTACTGCATCCGCGGGCGGCACGTAGCCCGCCAGCGAGCGCATAACAAAGAGCGTACTCACGACCGTAAGCACGGCCCCCGTTAGAAACGCGGCACCCGGAAGGTGCACCGGCGCCTGCGGCCCGCTGAAGTAGGAGAACAGGTTGGTCATTAGCGGCGGCCCTACAATGGACGTGACGCTAATTACGCTAGTTAGCGCGCCTTGCAGTTCGCCCTGCTCATTGGCTGGCACCAGCCCCGACATAATGCCTTGTAAAGCGGGCACTGCAATGCCACCTAAGCCGTATGGTACCAGAAAGACAAACATCATCCACCCTTTCGAGGCAAATGCAAACAGCGTGAAGCCAATAGCATACAGCGTCATACCGACCAGTACCGAGCGCTTAGGCCCCAAGCGTGGGTTGACAATCCGAATAAGTAGTCCTTGTACCAGCACCGTCATTGTGCCCACAGCACCAAGTGAATAGCCAACCCAGGCCTCGTTCCAGCCAAACTTATACATGGTATAATAGGACCATGTACTTTGGGTAGCATGGGCCGCAATGTAAAGCAGTAGCATAGAGCCCACCAGTCCTAGAATAACCGGGTAGCGCCGCAGCTGCTTCAAGGTGCCCACGGCGTTGGCCCGCTTCCAGTCAAATGGTCGTCGGTTTTCTACGGGCAGTGACTCAGGCAGAACGAAGTAGCCGTAGAGCCAATTAAGCATTGTCAGGCTCGCAGCCGCAAAAAAAGGTACTCGTGGACCAAATTGACCCAATAAGCCGCCTATTACTGGCCCAATGATAAAGCCCAAGCCAGCAGCCACTCCAATCATCCCAAAGTTCTGGGCCCGCTTTTCAGGGGGGCTTATATCGGCGATGTAGGCGGAGGCAGTGGTGAAGCTGGCGCCCGTGATACCCGCAATAATGCGCCCCACAAACAGCCAGCCCACGGTAGGAGCGAAGGCCAGAAACAGGTAATCGAGCCCAAACCCAAATAAGGCAAACAGCAGCACCGGGCGCCGGCCGTACTGGTCGGAGAGGTTGCCGAGTACCGGCGAAAACAGAAACTGCATGCCCGCAAACGCAAACAGCATCCAGCCGCCGTACTGCGCCGCCTCGCTCAGCGTACCGCCCGTCAGTTCCCGAATAAGTGTAGGCAGCACCGGAATGATAATGCCGAACCCAATTACGTCCAGCAGCAGCGTGATGAAAATGAAGCCAAGCGCGGCTTTACGGTTTTCGGCCATTGGGGGCTTTTTTATGGGTGAGCAATAAGAAAACCTGACGCCCAAATAACGTCATTAATTGCTAAAATAAATAGTAATAATACTAAATATTGTGGCAAGTGTTTTGAGGGCCTAAAAGATAATTACCTCCTCTGAATCAAAGTAATAGAGAACGTGCTGGACATCGGTGTAGCCTAGCTGCTTGAAAAGCCCCCATACTGCTGAAGCAGGCGGCGGTGCTGGGGCTCGGGTGGCGGAATACGGAAATCGATCAACGTTACGCGGCCGGGCGCGGGGCCCACATTGGGCTCAAACACGATGCGGTCGGGCTTGTAATCCTGGCGGGGGACGCCCCCAATCAGAATTTCGCGCTCTGTCTCGGCTGATACTGCGCGGCTGAAGTAGTGCGTCAATTGCGGGTTTTCTACCGTGCGACTCAGCAGCTTCAGTAGCACAGGACGCTCTTTGGTGCTCACCAGTCCCTCCGCCACGAGGTGAGCGGCCACGCGCTCCACGTCGGCGGCCAGGATGGTGCGGCGCAAAGCGTAGTGGAGCTTGCGGTTCCACTCGCGCTGCACCTGCTGGTCGTCGAAATCGAAGACCGTATTGGCATGTCGGCGCAGGCGCAGCCGTTCTTCCCAAGGTGTGCTGGTAAGGTTGAGCAGGGGCCAATTGCTGGTCGTGGCCGCGTTGCTTTTTACGGCCGGCACCCGATGCTGAGCGTCGGATAGCACGTAGGCGGTACGCTCGTCGTCCCATTGATCGGTGCTGAGCAAGTAGCGATGCAACAACTCAGCTATAGTCTTGGCTTGCTCACTGGGGGGCATTTCTGTCTCAGCGGAGCGCGAGGTGCTGCTTTTCGTTGGCTTAGGCCGCCGGCTGATGGCGTACAGGCGGTGGCGCGGGCGGGTAAAGGCCACGTAAAGCATGTTTAAGCCTTCGAGGAAGGTCTTTTCCAATTCCTCCGTGTATTGCTGGGCCAAGGGGGTTCGAGTCAAAGCTTGCGTCTGGCTGACGACGGCTATGGGGGCATTTCTGGTACTGGCTTTTCCTCTTCAGTCAGGCGGCCCCAAAGCAAGGTGTTGCGGTGGGGTGTCAGGCTCCAGTCGGCGAAGGGCACAATGACCACGCCGTAGGCTAAGCCCTTGGCTTTGTGGACGGTGGTGATGGTGATGGCGTCGCGGCCGGCGGGGGCGTTGATGCTCAGAGAGCTTTTCTTCTGCTGCCAGTAAGCCAGGAAGTTATTGAGGTTGTTGCCGAAGCGCAGACTGAACTCCAGGGTCAGATCGAGGAAGCGGAAGAGGTATTCGCTTTCTGCATTGCGCCCCAGCAGCCCAAACATGCCGATGAGGCGCTCGGTGAGCTCGTAGAGGCCAAGGTTGCCGGTTTCGCGCTCCTGCACGTCGTAGCCCAAGGCACGCAGCTCGTCGAAGAAGGGCAGAGCTTTCTCGTGGTTGGCCAGCTCCGCAATATGGCGGGCGCGGGCCGGCGTGGGGGGCAAATGTCGCACAACTTTATCCACCAGCAACAAAGCTTCGGCCCGCGCTAGCGTATCAGCCGGCTGATTAAGCACCCGAAACACAGCCACCAGCAGATTCACGACCTCCGCAAATTCCAGAGACAACGAATCGGCCGAAATAATGGGGTAGCCACGCTCCTTCAAAAACTTCGCGACTCGCCGGCTACTGTCGCGACGGCGGCAGAGCACGGCAATATCCTGGAGCCGAAACCCATCGGCCAGAGCTTGCTCTACGAGTTGTAGGGTGAGGTAAAGCGTGCTTTCCTCGTAATCGAGCAGGTGCGTAGGTGGCAGGCCGGGGAGGGGCTCGTCGGAATAGGTGCCGGTGGCAGGAGAGTAGCGGCGGGCGGGCGCGGCATCTTCGGTGAAGAGTAATTCCACGTGACCAACCCCGGTAGCTGATGGACTAGGCTGTGAAGCACCAGGTCCTACCTGCCCAAACTCCTCGTCATAAATGCCCCCCACCAGCGGCAACCCCTCGTGCCCCTTGCTCACGAACTCAAAAAACGAGTTATTAAACGCAATAATCCCCGCCGCCGAACGATAATTCACATTCAGATTCTTAGGCTCCAAAGCCTGATCCAGCGTGAAATACCGATCCTCTAACAGCCTGCGCAGTTCATCGTCCGCGACGCGGCCGTACAGATACTCCGTTTCATTCTTGTGCAGACGCAGAATCTGCTCCATCTCGCCGCCCCGCCAGCGGTAAATGGCCTGTTTAGCGTCGCCCACGGCCAGGCTCAAATTACCCCCCGACACGGCATTTTCTACCAGCGGCAGCAGGTTGTTCCATTGCAGCACCGACGTATCCTGAAACTCATCAATCAGCAGGTGCAGGTACCGCTCGCCCAGACGCTCGTAGAGAAACGGCACCGGCTCGCGCAGCACAATGCTGGCAATGCGGCGGTTGAATTCGGCGATGAGCACCACGCCCCGCTCGCGGCTGAGCTGGTCCACGGCCTTGCTCAGCTCGCTCAGCAGCGACACATGAAAAAGGTAGGGCATCATGCCGCTCACCAGCACATAATCGGGTAGGAGAGTAGCGCGCAGGGTTTCCAACTCCACGAAAGCATCCGTCAAATCCGACTTCACGGCGTCGACGCGCTGCTTGTCGGCGGCGGTTTTTACTTTGCCGCTGTACCATTTGTCCTGCTCCATGGTGGCGCGCACGTAGCTGTTGGCCTCCTTGTCGGGCTGCAGGCGCTCGTCCCACTTCGTGAAATAGCCGATGATGCCATTCTTACCCTGGTATAAGTCGGCGTCGGTTACGCCGGCCGCGTCGAGGGTGGCCAGGGCGCGGGTGGCCACAGCTTGCACTTGCTGCTCAATGGCTTCCTTGCGCTGGCGCAGCGTCTCGTGGAGGCGACGGTAATCCTGGAGCGACATCTTCTGCAACTGCTCCACGGCCTCGTGCACGGGCTCAGAGAGCAGGAAGCGACCAAACTGCACCAGCTCGTCGGGGAGGGTGTTCCAGCTGCGGCCTTCCTCGGCTTTGCTCAGGGCGTAGTCGGCCAAGGAGCGGGAAAGCAGGGCCGAGTTGGGGTCGCGGTTTACTTTGTCGAGCAGCAACGCCACGGCGCTTTGCAGCACCGCGTCGCCGTCCAGCTCCACCTCAAAGGTGGCGGGCAGACCCAACTCCCGCGTGAAGGCCTGCACAATGCGCTGCACAAAGGAGTCGATGGTGCTGACGGCAAAATCGGCGTAGTGGTAGAGCACCAGCCGAAACGTGGCCGCCGCCCGCCGCCGCAACTCCTGCTGTTGCTCCTGGGGCGTCTCGGCGAGGCGCGAAAACTGACCCTCGGCGGCCAACTCCGCCGCAATATCGCGCAGCAGCGCATCGTCCTGGTTTTCGGCTGTGGGGTACGCAAACCGCCTTAGCGCCCCAATAATGCGCTCCTTCATCTCCCCGGCCGCATCGTTGGTAAACGTAATGGCCAGAATGCTTTTAAAGTAAGCCGGATCATCGGCCCCAGCGCCAGCTTCAGGTATTCCTTGGTAAGCTGATAGGTTTTGCCGGAGCCGGCGGAAGAAGAATAGATGCGGAAGGTGGCGGGCATTTTGGGGAGGATCGGGGGGCTTTTTTGCAAAAGTAAAGCGGAAGTAGTGGCACTACAGCCGGTTTGGGTAGATTGCTCCGTAATGCGCAATCGGCTAAGATTTGCCGCAGATGTTACAAGCAGCTATTAAGGGGAATTATCACAGGCTCAATGACCATAAACACCATAACACAACCCGGAGATATAATCTCTTACAATGAGATGTGCCTTGAAGTAGGATACTCTTTACAAAGAGGAATGAATTTTCAAGTAGGTGGTGGGACAACTGTGATATTAATGTCGGTACGGAAAGGTGCTCCTTATGCTGATAGAACTGAGGATAATGGAGAAATACTCATTTACGAAGGACATGATGTTCCAAAAAATGAATCACCAAGTCCGAAGACAGTAGATCAGCCCATGACATTGCCCAGCGGGAAACTGACGCAAAACGGTAAGTTCTTTCAGGCGGCAGAGGCCTTTAAAAAGGGTGGCTTACCGGAGCTTGTCAAGGTATATGAGAAAATAAAAGATGGTATCTGGGTGTATAATGGCGTGTTTGAACTGATCGACGCTTGGGTTGAAGAGTCAACTTTAGAGAATAGAAAGGTTTTTAAGTTCAAGCTAAATGTGACCGATAAAAGCATAAATCAGAAGAACAAGAGAGTAGAGGAGCTAAAAGATATTAGTCATAATAGAATGATACCTACCTCGGTCAAACTGGAGGTATGGAAACGTGATAATGGAAAATGTACCCAGTGCGGTAGCGATGATAATTTACACTTTGATCACATTCTGCCTTTCTCAAAAGGCGGGACGTCTTTAAGGTCTGATAACATTCGATTACTCTGTGCGAGACATAATTTGCAAAAGAGTAGTCATATTATTTGACCACTTTAGGCAGACCTATCACCCCACCGGCTCCCACAACCGCTTCTTCACGTCCTCTTCCACGCGCTTGGGCCGTTGCGACTTCGGGTCCAGGAGCACCCATTGGGTTTCGGCTTCGCAGAGCAGCACGTTATCGGCGGCCCGCTCGATGCGTACGAAGCGCTGGGACTGGGCCCGCGCACTTCTCCAACCCAAGTAGTGCAGCGCAGTTCCTCACCCAAAAACGCGGGCTTGTGGTAGCGGATGCGGTGTTCCAGCACCACCCAGATATACTGCTCCCGCTCGCCCTCAGGGATGGCGGTCAGCCAGTGCGCCGCCGCGGTATCCTGCACATACTGTACGTACTGCACATTGTTGACGTGGTTTAGCTCGTCAATGTCGGAGGCTACGACGGTAATCAGGCGGGAAAAGCGGAAGGCAGGCGTGGGTTCGGACATGAGCGTAACAGAATAGTTGTTGCTAACAACGGCTGGCACGCTCTGGCGTTCGGTTGAATACACATCCTCCCGCTTCCGTGCTACAATAACGCTTCCTTGCTTTACTAGCGCCGTAATGCTGTCAACAGCGGATGCCACTCCGTAAGCGTGCCTGCCACACTTATATAAGCGTGTGTTTGAGTATTGTAATGCTGAGCTTGCCGAAGCATCTCTCCCGCTTTGTTAATTATACCAACCAGTAGAAATGCTTCGGCAAGCTCAGCATGACCTAAACGGTGTTTCGCCAAATTTCTAAACACGCTCTAAGTAGTAAGCAAGTTATTTTTTGCCCGCAACATTCATCTTTCGGCTCCACACGCGGGCTAGGTAATCGCGGATGTCGAAGGTTTGGCAGTTGGTGTCGCCGTGGTCAATAACTACTTCGCCAATGCGGTCGGCGGCCTGCTCTGCTAGTTCCCGCAGGCCCTCCGAGCGGCTCCCGATGCTGATAAACGCGGTATTCATGGCTTCCTTGGCGCGGTTGGGCGCTTGGTGAATCGCAGCTTCCATTTGCGGCAGATAGCCCTCGAAGTAGGCGTTCGACACATCTTGGTTATCCAATGCCAGGCGGCTGAGCAAAGCGTAGCCAATGCGCTGATGTCCTTCGTCGGACGCGGCGGTCCATTGCGCTACTTTGGTTGGTGCTAAGGACGTTTGGGCTACCAGCGCGGCAAATAAATCGGCGAGGACGTGGTAGTGAATATCCTGAGCCCAACTATCTGCCTCTGCTTCCGAAAGCTGCTGCGGATCGGCAATCATAGTAGCCAACGACTGCGCGTCGATATTCTGAGTAGGCCACAGTTGCCGGGCTACGGCGTGGGCGTGCGATTTGTCTTTGCCACGGCCCACAAACTCCTTTTTCAGCGCCCCATAGCTGGCAAAGCTCACTCCATAAACATTTGGCCCACTGCCGTGGCGCTGATAGGTTTTGCGGATTTGTTCCGAGCCTAGGGCGCGAAGCTGAGCAATGGTTTCTTCAAAAGTCATAGAAAAAGAAGCTAGCGGATGGCGTTTGGGAAAACGAAATCCGGTTGGAACTAGGCGGAGTCGAAGGAGTGTGATCTAACGCAATTTAATCTTAATCCTAAATCACTAATACTACGTGATTTATGCGGCAGAAATTGCCTGTACATAAATATGCTCGACTATAGCGGAACGCGAATTTTTAAATGGTGTTATAGCACCTCACAGTAGGTAAAGCAGAATATTGGCGTACCATTCAATTTGCCCCCAAGGCTGGCTAAGAGAGCTAAACTTGACACTGGGGGCTTTTTTACGAAATAAAATCGTATCTTTGCACCCGCATTTGAGAATGGCCCCGTTCCGCGCAGCTACGGCTGCTTTTTGTAAATTTCTGGCCGTCACCGTCTTCCGTCCGTTGCTTCCGTCGCTTGTCGTTGTTGAGAGTGTGGGTGAAGAACGTCGCTGAATCTGCTGTTTTCAGAGCTAGTTCATCTCATTCCATCTAAAGACAACATGGAAAAAGTAAAATTTGAAGAACTGTCGTTATCGACAGAAATGCAACGCGCAATTACCGAAATCGGCTACGAAGAGGCTTCGCCGATTCAGTCAGAGGCAATTCCCGCGCTGCTCGCAGGTCGCGACGTGATTGGCCAGGCCCAGACGGGTACCGGCAAAACGGCGGCCTTCAGTATCCCCGCCATCGAAGGCGTCGATACCAATTCACGCAATACCCAAGTACTCGTTCTCTGCCCCACGCGTGAGCTGGCCGTGCAGGTATCGGGTGAAATTCAGAAGCTAGGTAAGTACAAGTCAGGTTTGGCCGTAGTGCCGATCTATGGTGGCTCATCTTACGATCGTCAGTTTCGCGCCCTGGAGCGTGGTGTGCAGATCGTAATTGGTACGCCTGGTCGCGTAATGGACCACTTGGAGCGCGGCACATTGAAGCTGGATCATTGCAAAATGATCATCCTCGACGAAGCCGACGAAATGCTGGACATGGGCTTCCGCGAAGACATCGAGACGGTTCTCAAGCGTATGCCTGAGGAGCGCCAGACGGTTTTCTTCTCGGCTACCATGAGCAAGCCTATCATGGAAATGACGAAGCGGTATCAGAAAGATCCGCAGATCGTGAAGGTAAACCACCAGGAGATGACTGTTTCGAACATCGAGCAGTCGTACTACGAGGTGCGTGGCCCCCAGAAGAAAGACGTTCTTGCTCGCCTGATTGACATGTTCAATCTGAAGTCGGCCATCGTGTTTGCTAACACCAAGCGCATGGTTGACGAAATCGTGGGCGACCTGCAGGCCAAAGGCTATTTCGCTGAAGGTCTGCACGGCGACATGGGCCAGCAGCAGCGTCAGAATACACTCGATAAGTTCCGTAAAGGCACCCTGGAAATCCTCGTAGCCACCGACGTAGCCGCCCGCGGCATCGACGTGGAGAACGTGGAGGCCGTTATCAACTACGACCTGCCCGCCGACGAGGAATACTACGTGCACCGTATCGGCCGCACCGGCCGCGCCGGTAAGTCGGGTCGCGCCTTCACCTTCGTGAGTGGCCGCGACATCTACAAGCTGCGCGACATCATGCGCTTCACCAAGGCTACCATCAAGCAGGAACGCGTTCCGTCGTTTGAGGATGTGACCGAGGTGAAAACTACGCTGTTCCTGACCCAAATCAAGGATGTCATCGAAAAAGGCAACCTCGAGAAGTACGTAGGCCGCGTGCAGCGCTTGTTGGATCAGAGCGAAGAAATTACTTCGCTTGACATTGCTGCTGCCTTGCTCAAAATGAGCATGAAGGAAGAGAAGCGAGTGGAGCAAAGCCTCGACGCTGGTCGTACCCAAGGTGCGCCGCGTGCTGGTTACACCCGCATGTTCGTGACCATGGGCAAGAAGGATCGGATTCACCCACGTGATATCGTTGATCTGATTGCTGAGAGCACGGGCCTGACTGCTGGTAAAGTAGGCGACATCGCCCTTTACGACAAGTTCAGCTTTGTGGAAGTGCCTTCGGAGTTTGCCGAAGAAATTGTTGCCAACCTCGGCCGCGCCAGCATTAATGGTCGTCCGGTTGCCTTCAACGTGGCTACGCCCGTGCAGGAAGGTGATGCCAAGCAGGAAGGTGGTCGTGGCGGCTTCGGTGGCGCCAACGACAACCGCCCCGCGCGTCGTGGTCCAGGTGGCTTCGGTGGCGGTGAGCGTCGCGAAGGAGGCTCCAGCTACGGTGGCAACCGCGGCGGTAGCTACGGCGACCGTCGGGAAGGTGGCTCTAGCTATGGCGGCGGTAGCCGTGGTGGTTCCAGCTTTGGTGGCAACCGCGGTGGCTCCAGCTACGGTGGTGGTTACAAAGGTAACCGCGACGGTGGTGGCTCTAGCTACGGCGGCGGCTATAAAGGCAAGCGCGATGGCGACAGTGGTGCCGGCAATGCTGGTAGCACCGGTGGTGGCTACAAGCCCCGCAGCACTAATGACTTCGACGAATAGATCGTTAAGACTGAGTAATGCTCGCAGCTTATAGCAGCGAGTATTACTAAAAAAGCCCCCAGACCAACGTCTGGGGGCTTTTTGTGGTTATAAAACCAGTATTACTTCTTGCTCGCGTCGCGCAGAGACCTGATGGTGTCATGGGCTTCGCGTACGCCTTGGTATTGCTTCTCGATGATAGACTTCAGCTGGCCGGGCAGGTTTTCCGCTTTCAGAGCCGTCTGGTAGGCTTTTACGGCGTAATCCTCGCCACGCTCGCACTCGTTGAGGATGCTTTCGCGGTCTTTGCTCGTAATGGCCGCTTTGATATTGATGAACGCGCGGTGCACGGTGCCGGTGATGGACGTGTCTTCCTCAGCCTTGAGGTTGAGCTGATGCATCTGGTCTTCGATCTCCGTGAGGTAGCCATCGCGCTGGGCGGCGTATTTCTTGAATACCTCTTTCAGGTCCTGATCTTCAACATCAGTGAGGGCGGTGGCGTAGCCTACTTCGCCGTCTTTCAGGGTTTGAACGAGTTCGTTGAGTAGGGCTTGGGTTGCTTTGGAATCCATGGGGCGTAAGGTTGGGATAGGTAGAACATTAACTGGTATGCTTTACTGTGTCCATACCCGCAAGGTTGCAATCCGGCTATGCGATGCCTAGTACAGCACTGGAGCTGTTCACTGAGCTGCCATTATGCAGGAAGTTGCCTATGGCCGCCAGGGTTTCGATGGGAGCGCTTAAGTGCGGGCAGTGTCCGGTGGCCCGCAAGGTGATTAACCTAGAATCGGGAATGGACTGGTGCACGAAAGCGCCTACTTCGGCGGGCGCAATCATATCCGAGGAGCACTGCAGAATCAACGTCTTGGTCAGTACCTTGGGCAGATCCTGACGATTGTCCGAGAGAAAGGTGACCCGAGCAAACTCCTTGGCAATCGCATTATCGGCGCGGCAGAAGCTCTCCATTAATTCCTGAGCAAGAGAAGGACATTCGGGATTACCCATGATTAAGGGCGCAAATGTGTTGGCCCAGTCCCGAAAATCCTTATTCAGCATGTCTAGCATCGCCTCGATATCAGCCCGCTCAAACCCTCCAAAATAGTCGTGGTCGTTAATGTAGCAAGGCGAAGGGCCGATGAGAATCAGCTTTGAAAAAAGATCCGGCTCCTGAATCGCGCTCAAGACGCTAATCATGGCTCCCACGGAGTGACCCACCAGAATAACATCCTGTAGACCGAGCGTGTGACACACCTCCACTATATCGGCCGCGTAGCCATTTAGTGTTGCGTATTTATCCGGTTCATAGGCAGATAGATCAGAATTGCCAACCCCGACCTGGTCAATAAGCACCAGTTGATAGTTGGCTGATAAGCCCGCCGTGATATAGCGCCAGATGTTTTGATCACAGCCAAAGCCATGAACCAACATCATTGTCTGCTTACCCTGGCCAATAACCTTGACGTTGTTCCGTGTGCGTGCATCCATAGTCCAAGGCAAACTAGATGACCCGGTGCCAGTGGGTACTTTCCTTCTAAAATATGTAATGATTTGCTATCAAAGGATAAAGGCGCACCATTTTTACTTTCGTTGCACAGCAGTATTGGAGATAATAGGCACTTACAAGTCAACAGTGCCTACTTATGGTTTGAATAAAAAATTAAGGTGTTAGGGTTCAGCTCCGTGCTGGCTAACTAAGAATTGCTTGCTGCCATTGCCCGGCCCGCCAGATACCCGGTAGTCCAGGCAGCCTGAAAGTTAAACCCGCCCGTAATGCCATCAATATCAAGGACCTCGCCCGCAAAGTAGAGGCCCGGTACCCGGCGGCTTTCCATGGTATGCATATTTACTTCGCCAAGTACGATGCCGCCACAGGTTACAAACTCCTCCTTGTAAGTGGTTTTGCCCCGCACGGGCAGCGGTGTGCGCAGCAGACTTTCAATCAATCGGTTTTGCAGCTTGGCCGGTAATTCACTCCAGCGCATTTCCGCGCTGATGCCCGCCTGATCAGTGAGCGTGCGCCACAGCCGCTGGGGCAAACCAAATAAGGGGTTGCTCTCCACGGTCTTGCGCCCGTTCTGGTCGCGGAAGGTATGCAGCCACTGGCGAAGCGTTTCCTCGGTATGCGCCGGCACCCAACTCACCAGCGCCGTGCTTTCATAGTTTAGCTCGTGGAGGCGGCGGGCGCCCCAGGCCGACAGCTTGAGTACGGCCGGGCCGCTCACCCCCAGTGCGTTACCAGAATCGGGCCCTCATACTCTAGTTTTTCGCCCGCCACCCGCACGCGCACGTTGGGCACGCTCACGCCTGGCAACTCCCGCAGCGGCGACTCCGGCACGTTGAACGTAAACAGCGACGGCACCGGCTCGGCCACCGTGTGCCCCAGCTGCCGCAACCATTGGTAGCTCTCCGACTTAGGCGCGCCGCCCGTGGCTATGAGCAAGCGGGCCACCTGCATTTCCTGGGCTTGGGCGCCGGTAAGCCGCAAATGGAAGCCGCCGCCGGACTGGGGGGCAATTTCTTCGGCGTTGGTTTGTTGCAGGATGCGTACGCCGGCTCGTTGCGCCGCGTCGAGGAGACACTGGGCAATGGTTTCGGAGGAGTCGGTGGTGGGAAACATACGGCCGTCGGATTCTGTCTTGAGTGCCACACTGCGCTGCTCAAACCAGGCAATAGTGGCGCGGGCATCAAATTCCCGGAAAGCTTCCTTTAGCTGCTTGCCCCGCGCGGGTAGTGCTGGGCCAGCTGCGTGGGCGACTCGCAGGCGTGGGTCACGTTGCAGCGTCCGCCGCCCGAAATGCGCACTTTGCTCAGCAGCTTGCCGGTTTTTTCAATAAGATACACCATTAGGCGTGGGTTGGCTTCGGCGCAGGCAATGGCCCCGAAAAAGCCCGCCGCGCCCCCGCCCAGCACGGCTACGGTGTTGGAATCAGAAAGAGTTTGCACAACTCAAAGATACGAAGCCCGCTGCCTAAAATCTCTCCCCAAAGCAATGGGAGTAAGGCTAGCAAGCCGCCAGTGCCACCTCCAGATCGTCGTGTTGAAAGCGGTAATCCAGGGTCTGCCGAATCAAGGTGCTGTCAATGGTTTTGCCCCCCAGGGCATCGTCCAGGCGAAAATCAGGCGGCTGCAAACCCAACTGCCGGGCAGCTTTCGGATAGAAGTCGCCGCGCACGGGGTGGGAGATGGCGCACGCGTTAAACGTGTATCCCCAGGCTTGCTGGCGAATGATAGCCGAAAGCAAACCCACACAGTCGGTGAGGTGAATCAGGTTGACAGGGGCGTTTGCCTGAGCCACATCCAGCCGCCCGGCCAGAAAACGGCCCGGCGGACGCTGGGGACCAAACAAGCCCGCAAGTCGCACCACGGTATTGCCCGGCTGGCCCTGGCTGGCATCGTGGGGGGCAAAAAGGTCTTCGGCCCGCAGCATATCGGAAGCAGCGTCGGATGCGGCCTGGGCATCCGCTTCGTGCATGGCGCGGGGCTCGTCGGGGTACACGCTGGTCGAGCTGACAAATAGCACGTGACTTACGCGACAAGCCTTGACGGCTTCGGCTACGGGGTGCAGCAGGTTGGAATAGCTGCTGGTTGAGGCGCCACGGCGTGGGGGCACATTGAGTACCAATACATCGGTGCCGCTAAGCAAGGTGTGCAGGGTGTCGCGGTCGGTAGCCGTGAATTTGCCCCCCAGACTCAGCAGATACGGCCGGATGCCGGCATGGCGCATTGTGAGCACACGCGAGGGCGTGGTGGTGGTGCCGCCCACGGAGTAGCCGTCGGCCACGAGAGCCTTGGCGAGGGGCAACCCCAGCCAGCCGCAACCAAGAACGGCTACCGTCGGACGAAGACTTTGAAACGAATCATTCATGTGCGGATCAAAGGTGGCAAAAAATCATTACCGACCAAGCGGCCCACCTCAACCGACAATTCGCGTTCTTGTGCCTTTCCTGATCTTCGTCTTTTAATTTTTCAAACCTCGCCTAACTCTACGCTTTATGTCCGCTCCCTACACCCAACCCATGCTTCGTGATAACGCCCTGCAAGGCAAAACCATCGTCGTGACTGGCGGCGGCACCGGCTTGGGCCGCGCCATGACCACGTATTTTCTCCAGTTGGGAGCCAATGTCACCATCAGCAGCCGCAAGCTGGACGTGCTGGAAAAAACCGCCGCCGAGCTGCGCCAGCAAACCGGCGGCAAGGTGCTGGCCGTGCAGTGCGACGTGCGCAAATACGAGGAGGTGGAAAACATGCTCCAACGCACCATCGATGAGTTTGGGGGCGTCGATGTATTGCTGAATAACGCGGCCGGCAACTTCATTTCGCCGACGGAGCGCCTCAGCCACAAAGCCTTCGACGTAATTGTAGACATCGTGCTACGCGGCTCCTACAACTGCACCCTGGCCTTCGGCAAACGCTGGATTGCCGACAAAAAGCCTGGCACCATCCTCAATATCGTCACTACCTATGCCTCGGTGGGCTCGGCCTACGTGGTGCCCTCGGCGGCGGCCAAAGCCGGCGTGCTGGCCATGACGCGCTCCCTGGCCGTGGAGTGGGCCAAATATGGCATTCGCTCCAATGCCATTGCGCCCGGCCCGTTCCCTACGGAAGGCGCCTGGAGCCGCTTATTTCCCGAGCCGCTGGCCAAAAAGCTTGATCCGGCCGCGTCTGTGCCGCTTAAGCGCGTAGGCGACCACCAGGAATTGGCCAACCTGGCCGCCTACCTCGTATCCGATTTCGCCGCTTATATGAATGGCGAAGTCGTGACTATCGATGGCGGCGAGTGGCTGAATGGGGCGGGCGAGTTCAATAAGCTGGAGCTGATTCCGGCCCCCATGTGGGATGAAATCGAGAAAGCCATGCGCCGCTAGATCGCAGCTTGCGCCGATAGCATCGGTTCCGCTGATGCAGGCGGTAATCCTACGTTAGAGGCATAAAGGTAATTGCGAAACACAAAAAAGCCCCCAGATTGTATCTGGGGGCTTTTTTGACCTAAAAACAGATTGTCGCCTGCATCGGCGCAAGCGGCGATTACAAGTTATAGTTCTTGAACTCCTTCGTGAACTCTTGGGCTGGAATGGGCTGGTTGGCCACTACATCCAAAAACGTGAACTGCTCGAACAGCCCTTTATCATCCTCGGCCCGAATCAATAAGGGCAGATACAGCTTTTTATCCACGCAAATTAAGGTGCGCGAGCCGTAGCTATTCGGTACTTGCAGCACTTTGCCGGTCGGGATGGGTGCGTCGGCGGCTAGCCCGTTTTGCTCCATAATACGGTATTCCCCGCAGCCAAACTTGTCGGCTACCTGGGTTACGGTTTCGCCCTTGCCCGCAGTGTAGGTCACGTAGCGAAACTTTGGGAAGTCGGAGCTGAGCTGATAGCAGGGGCGGCCGGCAATAGTCGTATCGCCGGTGTAGCGAAACGACCGTTCATAAGACTTATCTGGGCGCTGCGCCGAGCCGCGCAGAATATCCGCTATCATGCCATAGCCGGCATCCAGCACGCTATGGTGCTGACCACGGCGCATCAGCATGCCATTCGGGTCGAGGCTCAGCGTGACGTACGGAAAGCTATTCGGATACACCCAGGCATCGCCATCATTCTGGCCCGTCACCCAAAGCACTTCCACGCCTTTTTTATTCCGCAGAAATATCCGCAGGGGAGCGTACCCCAGTTTCATGGTGGAGTTAGCCTGTGTGTATTTGTCCCCCAGGCGTTCCTGGGCATGCACGGTGCACCGCAGGGTCTTTAAATTATCAATGGCCAATCGAAGCTGCGAGACTAGCCGTTCAGTGGTCATGCCTTCCGTAGGTGGCGCCGCCGGCGCAGCACCTGGCAGGAAAATTATAGTAGCAGCTAACAGGCTGGCAGCAGGCACTAATAGCCGGTGATATAAAGGCATAAGGAAGAAAGAAGATGTTTTACAAATGAGTAAAACAAATGGGTAACGTGTAAAGCTGCTATAAAAACTGCGCTTGAATCAGTTAATTAAGACTGAGCCGGGGGAAGCGCGATTTAGCAGAATCAAAAATAAAAAGTTCGTCGATTTCTACCTCCGTTATAAACGAGTAGAGCGGAAACTGTTCAACTACGGCCTGTACTGCTGCTGCATCGTCCGCGTTTATGGTAATCCAGCCACGCGTACGGTCGGCGCTGATGGCGTAGGTTTCAATCACGTGGTCCTCAATGAGCTGCTGAATAAGCGCCCAATGCGATGGAATGAGCGCTATGAACTCTTGGGTGAACAACGCGGGTAGCCGCAAGCTAACTACGAATCTGGGCATAAAGGCAGGAGTGCGGAAAAGAAGCAACGGGGTTATGGCTGCAGAACGCCAGCAGCTGGTGGAAAGTTGATCTTTTACGCTGTTGCCAGTAACTTTTTGAGGCAAAAGGCAGAATAGAGAGCCATGCACTTTTCCGTTATTACTCCCAGCCACAATCGCCGCCAGTACCTGCCCGAAGCGGTGGCCAGCGTACGGGCCAGCATCAGCGCCCCGCTCGACTTTTCATTCGATCATCTTATCTACGACAACGGCTCAACCGATGGCACTGGTGCATGGCTCCGTCAGGCTGCGGCTGAAACGCCAAACCTGCGTACCTGGAGTTATCCTGAGCCGCTAAAGGCAGGGGAGGCCCGCAACCGTATTATCCGCGAAACGCCCCCGATGCCTGGCTGGTGCCCCTCGATGATGACGATATTCTGCTGCAACGCACGCTCTACCACTATGCCGACTTGGTGCAGCGCCACCCCGACGCGCCCTGGTTTGTGGCCGATTTCCTGCGCATTGACCAGGATGGACGCTATCTGCCGAACGAAGACTATTATGCCTGGCGCTTCGATTCGCCGGCTGACATGCTGGGGGCCATTTTTCGGGCCGAGCATTTCATTCAGGGCAACGTGTGCTACAGCCGCAGCCTGTTTGATCAGGTGGGGGCTACGATGGGCAACTGCCCATGGCCGAAGACCTGGACTTATATGTACGCTTCCTGCTAGCCGGCCATTTGCCGGTAGTCTCGCCCCATATCAATCATTTGCACCGGTTTCATACCAGCAACGTCAGCATCGGGGTAGACGGGGAGAAGCATGGAGAAGATTTGCAGGCGATTTACGCTAAATATGCCCCCCAGCTGGAAGCGCTCGGGGTTATTGAGCCCGGCCATTAACTTTGTTCGCTTAAAAGATGGCGTAGTTTGATTTTGTACATTTGAATAAGAATACATTTGGATAATAGAGAAGTTGTTGCCCGGACTGCTGGCTTCATCGAAGCTAAGTTTTTAAACGAGGGCTCCGGTCACGATTGGGCCCACATTCAGCGCGTGTGGTATACAAGCCAGGCGCTTGCCACCCAGACGCCCGGCGTTGATCCTTTTGTCACGGAGCTAGGCGCACTGCTCCACGACGTGGCCGATTGGAAGTTTCACGCCGGCGATGAAGAGGCCGGTCCCCGGGCCGCCCGTGAATGGTTAAACAATCTGGGCGTAGAGGAGGCCGTTATTCAGCGCGTGGAGATGATAATCCGCGAAATCTCCTTTAAAGGAGTGGGTGTGCCTACACCCATGAGCACGCCTGAAGGGGAGATTGTGCAGGATGCCGACCGCCTCGATGCTATCGGCGCCATTGGGGTGGCGCGGGCTTTCGCCTACGGAGGTCATAAAGGGCGTCCGCTCCACGACCCAGCGGTGGCGCCCATTGCCCACGACTCGTTCGAGAGCTACAAGCAGAACACCGCGCCAACCATCAATCACTTCTACGAGAAGCTGCTGCATCTGCAGGAGCGCCTGCACACGCCAGCCGCTCGGGCGGTTGCCAGGCAGCGGCATCAATTTATGGAGGAGTTTCTCGCTCAGTTTCTGCGTGAATGGGAAGGGGAAGACGTTAGGGCAAACGCTCCGGTAGAGTGATAGTTTTACCTAGTGCAAGCTGAACCTTTAACTGAGCGCGCTATAACTCGCAGCGGATGGCTACTTTTAGGGCATGAATCTACGTTTTCTCTATGTTCGGTTGGTGGTGGCCATGTTTCTACTGGTCGCCGCAGCCTCGTGTCGTACCTGCCCAATTGTGTCATGCCACACGCGCAAGCAGCATTTTCACGATGGCACCAAGTTTCGGGGCCAGCCTTTCTTTAAGAAGCAAAACCCCGCTATTGGCGAGAAAATCAAGGTCCACAACGAGGGCAACAGCAAGCGCCGCAAGGCCGACAAAAGCAAGCCGCTGAAATAGGCTGCAATTAGGCAAAACGGCCGTTTTTTCGTACCTTGCGGGCTTCACAAAGTACTCATTCACTGGTGCCGAAATTGCCCCCAGGGGCTTTTTTTCGGCTTACTTAGATTTCTCTATGGCGGAAGGCGAAAAGATCATTCCGATTAACATTGAAGATGAGATGCGCGGAGCCTACATCGACTATTCGATGTCGGTTATTGTATCCCGTGCTCTGCCAGATGTGCGCGACGGTTTGAAACCCGTGCATCGGCGCGTGCTTTATGGCATGAGCGAACTGGGCGTATCCTATAATAAATCCTACAAGAAAAGTGCTCGTATTGTGGGCGAAGTGCTGGGTAAATACCACCCGCACGGCGACTCCTCAGTATATGATACCATGGTGCGTATGGCTCAAGAATGGAGCCTGCGTTATCCACTGGTTGACGGGCAGGGTAACTTTGGTAGCATCGACGGCGACTCGCCGGCGGCCATGCGTTATACCGAGGCTCGTCTCAAGCGTTTGGCGGATGAGCTTTTAGGTGATCTGGACAAAGAGACGGTTGACTTCCAACCCAACTTTGACGACTCCCTGGAAGAGCCATCTGTAATGCCTGCCAAGTTTCCCAACCTGCTGGTAAACGGCACGACGGGTATTGCGGTGGGTATGGCCACCAACATGGCGCCTCACAACCTGACGGAAGTGGTCAGCGGTATCATTGCCTATCTCGACAACTCCGAAATTACCATCGCCGAGCTGATGGAGCACGTTACGGCTCCTGACTTCCCGACGGGGGCACTATTTACGGCTACGAGGGCGTAAAGCAAGCATTCGAAACTGGCCGTGGCCGGGTAGTAATGCGAGCCAAAGCCCACTTTGAAACCCTGCCCAGCGGGAAGGAGCAAATCATCGTCACCGAGATTCCTTATATGGTGAATAAGGCGTCGATGATTGAGAAAACCGCTGCCCTGATCAATGAGAAGCGCATTGAAGGTATTTCGGACCTGCGCGATGAGTCAGACCGCGACGGTTTGCGCATCGTGTACGATCTGAAACGCGATGCCATGCCCAACGTGGTACTCAACAATCTGTACCGCTACACACAGTTACAAAGCAGCTTCGGCGTCAACAACGTGTGCCTGGTAAAAGGCCGCCCGATGACGCTGAATCTGAAGGAACTGATTCACTACTTTGTAGAGCATCGTGCTGATGTAGTCGTGCGCCGTACTCGCTATGAGTTGGCGGAGGCCCAGAAGCGTGCTCATATCCTGGAAGGTCTGCTCATCGCTCTGGACCATCTGGACGAAGTAATTGCGCTGATTCGCGGCTCGCGCGATGGCGAAGTTGCTCGTGCCCAGCTTATCGAGCGTTTCAAGCTCAGCGAAGTACAAGCCCGTGCTATTCTGGATATGCGTCTGCAGCGTCTCACGGGCCTGGAACGCGACAAAATCGTGCAGGAGTACGATGAGCTAATGAAACTCATCGACCATCTTAAAGCGGTATTGGCTTCGGATGAGTTGCAGCGGCAAATCATTAAAGACGAGTTGCTCGACATTCGGGAGCGTTACGGTGATAAGCGCCGGACCATGATTGAGTATGCCGGTGGCGACTTCAGCATGGAGGATATGATTGCCGACGAGAGTATGGTGATTACCATCTCCAACGAAGGCTACATCAAGCGCACCGCCCTCGACGAATACCGGGCTCAGGGTCGGGGAGGAGTTGGCTCCCGCGGCGCCTCATCCAAGCAAGACGACTTTACTTCCAATCTGTTCGTAGCTACTACCCATGAATACCTTTTGTTCTTCACAGAACTGGGTCGTGTGTTCTGGCTGAAAGTATACGAAGTGCCAGAAGGAGGGAAGAACGCCAAAGGCCGCCCCATTCAGAACCTGATTGAGATTCCCCGCGAAGATTCAGTGCGTTCCGTATTGAACGTACGCGGCCTGCGCGACCCGGATTATCTGGAAAATACCTTCCTCATGTTCTGCACCGAGCAAGGAACCGTGAAAAAGACTCCATTAGAAGCTTATTCACGTCCACGCACGGCGGGTATCAATGCCATTACCATCAATGAAGGTGACCGTTTGCTGGACGTGCAGCTCACTACGGGCAGCAGCGAAATAGTGGTGGCCTTGCGTTCGGGTCGGGCAGTGCGTTTCCCCGAAGGCAAAGTGCGTTCGATGGGCCGCAACGCTGCCGGTGTGCGCGGTATCACATTGGCGAATGCTAATGACCGCGTCGTTGGTATGGTGTGCGTATCAGATCCAAGTCAGGAGCTATTGGTTGTATCCGAGAATGGCTACGGCAAACGCTCCGAGCTGGAGGAATACCGTATTACTAACCGTGGCGGTAAAGGTGTGCAGGCGATGAAGGTGACGGAAAAGACTGGTGCACTGGTAGCCATTAAGGATGTAAATGACACGGACGACTTGATGATCATCAACAAGTCGGGTATCATTATACGTCTGCGGGTGGCTGATCTGCGCATAATTGGTCGTGCCACGCAAGGCGTACGTCTACTCAAAATCAGCGCGGGTGATGAAATATCATCGGTTGCTAAAGTAGCCGCTGAGGAAAAGGAGGAAGAAATTCTGAATGGCACTGGCGAAGATCAACCCATTAATGTAGACACGCCAGCTGATTTAGCTACCTTAACTGATCCTGAGCAGCTTAGCGATAACTAAGCGTACTTTTATGGCTGAAAACGGATAGTAATGATGGTTTTTCTGTCGTTACTGTCTTTTTTCAGCCATTTTTGTTTTTCAACCACCTTACTTACAACCCACGGCTGAACCAAGCACATATTTTCCGCGTTTGGCCAGCAATTCCTTTCTTTCACCCTAATTCTTGAGTATCATCTCTATGAAGAAGATTCTTTTGACCCTGGTTGCTGCAGCTACTCTTCATACTGCATCAGCACAGAACTCGGCCGTTACCAACGCGATTCTATTTCAACGTCAGGGCACGCTTGATAAGGCTCGCACGGAAATCGACAAGGCTGTTCAAAATCCGAAGACCTCAACCAAGGCTAAAACCTGGTATACGCGCGGCGAAATCTATGACGGTATGGCTGCCAGCCCCATCTACGGTAAAGCTTTGGGCGCCGGGGAAGGGGCTAAAATTGCGTTCGAATCCTACCAAAAGGCTATTGAGCTAGATGGCAAGGACGGCGAATTCGGTAAGCAGGCTGTGGCCAAAATGGACAACCTGTACGGCCTGGCCCTTAACGCCGGGGTAGAAAGCTACAACGGTAAGAATTTTGATGAGGCTATCAAGTCGTACCAGATGGCCCAGCAGATCCGGCCTCAGGATACAACTGCCTACCTATACGCAGCTTATGCAGCGGAAGCCAAGCAGGATTTTGCGTCGGCCAAGGCTACGTATAGCAAGTTGCAGGCAATGAACTACAAGTCGCCCCAGATGTATGGCCGCTTGTTGCAGATTGCCCGTGAAGAGAAAAACGATGCCGAAGCCATGAAAGTGGTTGAGCAGGCTTTGAAGGCATATCCTAACAACAAGGCATTCATGCTGGAAGAGTTGAATATGTATCTGGCTGCTGGTCGTGGTAAGGAAGCGTTGGACAAAATTGACCGCGCCATTGCTGCTGATCCAACCAACTCTAATCTTTATGCTGTAAAGGGCTCCATTTTGGATTCGAATAAGCAGCCCGAGCAAGCGCTAGCCGCTTACCGCAAAGCCGTTGAGGTTAACCCTGATAACTTTGACGCTCAGTTCAATATGGGCGTATATAACTACAACAAAGCCGCCGAGAACTATACAAAGGCTAGCAAGATGGACATGGCTTCTTACCAGAAGTCTGGCAAGAAGCTTGAAGCAGAAGGCAAAAAATACTTTGAGCAAGCGTTACCGCATTTTGAGAAGGCTTTGCAATTGCAGCCAGACGATCGGGCTACCATTTCGTCCTTGCAGAAAGTATATGTTCGCTTAGGCCGCAACGCTGATGCGGAGAAGATGAACGCGAAGCTTGAGACACTGAAGAAGTAAAGGATAACTACTCCAGCAATGGGGGAGTGAAAATAAAGCAGCCCGGGTATCAGATTGGTGCCCGGGCTGCTTTTCAGAAACACTACTTAACATAATATAAATTATAAGACAAATCAAATGGGGTGTATCTGGGATAGTCAGCTCGCCCGAATATGATCAACAATGATCGGTTTAAGTAACTTATACAGAGATATTCTGGTTGTTATCACTTGGTTATCGTCAGCGGAAACCATTTGATTCACAGCGGTGCGGCTGCATCATTTGGCTCTAAAGAATCTTGGTTAGCAGAACGCAACTCTAGCAGTAAGACATTCCAGCCACAAAAGCGATTAGCTGATGAATTAAACAACAAAGCCTATGACGTGGAACACCGTTGCTACTCTAACATCAATCAGTTATTCTCCAAACATAAACCGGTTCTTATTCATATGAGCACTTATACTGCCTTTCACGCTTACCTATGATTTAACGCTGAATAATGTATCCCACACTAATTTAATCGATTACAGGGCCCCTACTATGCCTATAGCCCCTGTTTACCTCACCTCCTCCCCGTCCTGGGCCGCCTACATTAGGTTAGTATTTAAATATATATGCTATGAGAGGATAGAGTTAAAGTAAAGTGTGTATAAAATAAATCAATATTAGTATAAAAAAGCATAAAATGATATAAATAAGTATTACTTTTTTATACTTTGTACTGCTATTATATACTTATATTGTTTATACTTGTACTTTCATTGTTTATACCTCATCATCTTATATGCCTAAGACCATTGACTATCCCCGCACTAGTTATCTGAGTGCCTGGGAAGTTGCTGAAGTAGTTGATGATACTGGCGGCAAGTGTGCTATTGAAACATGCGCACGCAAGCTTAATAGAAAGGTTAGTGGCTCTTTCAAAGCTATTATTGGTTCCGCTGTTAAGTTTGGCCTTATAACTAGTAAACGAGAGCTACTCACTACTACAAACCTGTTTCGTCGGATCAAGCATGCCTATGACAAGCAGGAAGAGAAGGTTTTCCACCGGGAGGCTTTTCTACATCCGCCGCTATTCACTCAGATCTGCCGTAAGTTCCGGAGCCGCGAGCTGCCAGTGCATATGCTGGATGTAATGTTGATCAGGGAATTCGGCGTTGAGGAGATCAACGCTCAAAATGTAGCGAAGGCCTTTGTGGAAGGCGCTCGGATGGTTGGGGTTATGGACGAGCGTAATGTGGTAGCGGATATCGATCAATTAGCTGCCCAACAACCTCCACGACGCGAACTGGCCAGCACGGACATGCCGATGAACTTGTTCCGGGCGCCCGCTACGGCGACTGCAGGCGCTTCTGTCACTTCAGATACTAGTGCTACAAAGCGAGCCTCCGAAACACCTAGACCCCAAACTACAGATAGTATTAGCTCCATAGGGAATCTTGTACCAAAGGTGTCTTCCAAGGATGCTGTATCTGCGCTGTTTGGACTGGATACTGACGACTTAGAGGAAGAGACGGAACAAATGCCCCCCAGATCGCCTGAACTGGCGCCGTCGGCCTTTATGACTGAGCCTACAGTATCGGGTGCCGCACCCATGAATACTCCGCCGTCAGCGAATATGAACGGCGCTGTTCCAAAGGTTAGCAACAGCGCAGTACCTACACAGACTCAGAGAGTAGTTTCTAATTCCGGGTCAGCACCTTCATACTCTATCCGTATCACCGGACCGGGCATGGATACGCAGTTCAATATTCAGGATCTGGATGATGTGGAGATCGTACGGATACTGTTGGAGAAGATTAGGAGGCAATTGGCTGGCTAAAGCTGACTTCTCCTGCCCTATTGTCAGTAAGGATCTATGCAGGCGATTCCACGCTTATAGATAAATTATGTTAACCATATTTCTCCCTCTTTAGCTTCTTTTAAAATGTCCTTTTTGAAGTTCCGCATACTACTTTCCATCCTGAGCCTGGCTTTACTGGCTGCTTGCGAGCCACAACAAACCACAACTTCCAACCCGGCGGATAGCACCCAGGCTATGCAGCAGGAGAATGACCGACTTAAGAGGCAAAATGATAGCCTTCAGAAGCTGTTGGAAAGCGAACGCATGACGCCTCGCTCAGAAATGCCCCCCACTACCCTCCCGCCAGCATCCGACTCAGCGGCAACGACCAATCCTTAAGCTTCTGTGACATTCTCAACTGCTGCGCCCGCCATCTCTATCGCTGAAGCGTGCGCAGTAGTTGAGGCACGTTGTCTACCTCGATGGCGTCGGGGTGGGCAGCTACCAAGCGCCGGATCGAGCCGGCCGAACGCCCCCCAAACAGCACAGCATCGAAGCCCGCAGCCTGTACCTGTGCAACTTGCGCCGGCGTCGCCAACGCTTTTGGTATCACGATGGCTTGCACCCCGATACCTTTAGCGGCGGCCAACCCAGCCACAAGGTCTTCGCCTTGGGTAATCTCCAGGCCCAGTGGAACCTGCGGAAGCGCCTGCCTGAGTTGGCGCAGCGTGGGTTGATAGGTTGTTAGAATAAGTAGACGGTCGGGGGGCACTTGATAGCGACGTATCAAAGCCGCCAGGGCCCGAGCCAACGCGGGTGAACGGGAATACTCCCCGCCGCACCCATCACGCTCGTGCAAATCGAGATGCAGGTAAGGATACTGAGGATACCGCGCTACGCGCGCCAACAGCGTTTCCAGGGTTATAAGCCGTTCGTTGTGAAACAAATCGTAGCCCCACCCACCCCGATACGGTAGCTTCACCAGTGCCGCCGCTGGCTGCTGACTTACGCAGCCGCTGTCGGTAGTCATGGAGTTGAGCGTTGGATCATGGTAGAGCATAGGGATGCTATCCTGACTTAATTGCACATCAATCTCCACGCCGTCGGCCCCCTGCGACAGGGCCTTCTCCACACCTGCCAGGCTGCTGGGCGGCAAGGGGTTGAAAGGATTCAGGGGAGTAAAAAAGCCGGAGCCAGCGTGCCCAATCACCTGAATATGGCCCGCATGACGGTTGGTGAGCGGGCCGGGAACGGACGCGTTAGACTCCCAAATCAAGTGGCCGGCACCCAGCAGGCCAGCCAAAAGCAGTATGCCCCCTCCTATCCGGCGGGCTCGTTTTGTTCGACGCATAGCGCGCAAGTTCGCAGTTTAAGCTGGCTTCCTGCTTACCCTCAACTGCATAATTCATTCTACCTTTAGCCCCACTTTCCTGCTTTTCCCCGCTTTGCTTATGCCTTCGGTTCTGGTTACGGGTTGCGCCGGCTTTATTGGTTCTCACCTCTGTGAACGCCTGCTGGCCGACGGCTATCAGGTGGTGGGCCTCGACAACTTTGACCCCTTTTATGCCCGCAGCCTCAAGCAGGACAATATGGGGGCTTTTTGCAGCATCCTTCCTTTCGCTTTCTGGAGCTGGATCTGCGCGCCGGCTCCGAGGCCCTGACCCAGGCCCTGGGTGCTACGCCGATCGGGCTGGTGGTGCACCTGGCGGCCAAAGCCGGCGTCGGGCCCTCAGTGCGCGAACCGGCCGCCTACCTGGACAACAATGTGCTGGGCACCACCCATCTGCTGGAATGGATGCGGCAGCAAGGCATAGGCAAGCTTTTTTTTGCCTCCTCGTCATCCGTGTACGGCAACTCCCCCAGCGGCCCTTTCGCGAGGACCAATCCCTTCTCCAGGCCTGCATCTCGCCGTACGCGGCCTCCAAGCTGGCCGGCGAACAATTAACGTATACCTACCATCACCTCTACGGCTTAAGCGTGCTTAATGCCCGCTTTTTTACGGTCTTTGGGCCACGTCAACGGCCCGATCTGGCCATTCATAAGTTTGTGCGCCTCCTACAAGCCGGTGAGCCCATTCCCGTGTTTGGCGACGGCACCACTGCCCGCGACTATACCTATGTGGGCGATACCGTGGAGGGCATCGCCCGGGGCGTGGCGTACTTACTTTCCCAGCCCCCTGGCTTTGAGACAATCAATCTGGGCAACAGCCACCCGGTAGCGCTGCTGGAGTTGATTCACGCCGTCGGGGAAGCGGTCGGAATTGCCCCCCAGCTGGTCTTTCAGCCCATGCAGGCCGGCGACGTGGACGTGACGTACGCCGATAGTAGCAAGGCGCAGGCGTTGCTGGGCTATGCGCCCCAGACTTCCCTGGCGGAAGGCCTCAGGCAGTTTGTAAGCTGGCAACAGAATACTAACGGCTCACCGCTGCAAGCCTAAAGCTTACGCCGCCACGCCGGGCAGCATCTTTTCATTCTGAAGGCGCAGGCGCTGGCAGAGCACGCGCATAATGTTGCGGGCAACCTCTGAGCACTCTTCCATCACATCGTAGAAGTCCTCCTGATCAATGCGGAAGGCTACCACCGGGCTCTGCGCCACGGCCGTGGCGGAGCGGGCTTCGGCATCCAGCAAGGCCAGCTCCCCGAAGAAGTCGCCTTTACGGAAAGTCGTGAGATGAAGAGGCCCGTCGAAGATTCCGACTTCCCCCTGACTTACAATAAACAGGGAGTTGCCCAGGTTTCCTTTAACGAAAATCCCCTGATCGGGCTGAAATGCCACCTCCTTCATGATAGGCACAATGGTACCCAGAACGTTCTCGGGGGTTTCGGCAAACAGGGCGGTGCCTTTCAACAGCAGTACGCGCTCCCGCGCCGATACGCAGGAAGCGGAAGCGTGGGGAGTATTCATAAGCAGCTGATGGGAATCCGGGTACACAGAAATCAGTTGGTCGAAAGCCGCGGGGCGCTGCAGGGGCAGCTGGCGCAGCACCACCATAGCACTCTCCTGAATAAGAATGTTGGCGGACAGCAGGTGTGGATGTAAATACAGGACGGTTTCGGGGTTCGGGTGCCACTGCAGCAGCGCCACGCTAATCGTCCAGGCCGAAAAGGAGGCAGACCCGCGCCGCACAATGGAGGTTTGAATAGGCTCGGCGGAACTCCGAGGACCCAGTAAGCTATCGAAGGTTTGCACCTTATCACGCAAGCGGCCGGTATCGAGCAAGGCTTGCAGGCCTTGGTAAAGCGGACGGGGAATCAGGTTGTCCAGAATCTCCAGGGCATTGGCCTGCCGTTCGCCTGCCGAGTGGGCCACGCCGCGCTGGGCATCCAGAATATGCTGGCGCTCGTAAATCTGCATGAGCAGCCAGAACAGGCGCTGCTGCCCTTTTTTTAGCTCGTAGCGCAAGGCCGCGCGCAGCTCGGCGTTGGCGCTGCTCATGCCATGCAGCACTTGCTGGGCCAGCCGCATTTCCTTCTCTACCAGGCGCTGAAACAGGGGCGCCTCGGCGGGCACGGTGGCGTAGCTGCTCAGCGCCCGCAGCACCGCCGCTCGGGCGTGCAGATTGGAGCTTTGAGCCACCTCCACCAACACCTGCCGGGCTGCCGGGGTAGCCAGCCGGGCACATACCTGCGCCAGCAGCTGCAGGTAGCGCCCATCCGATTCCTTCGTTAAAGAGTCTTTGATCTGGGGCAATGCCGGCGCCCCGATTTCCACCAGGCTGTCGGCCACCGAATGCCTTACCGTTTTGTTGCGCAGCAAGTGCAGCAGATCATCCGTCAGGGCCGGATTGGTCGTGTCAGCGGCGGCGGTTACGGCGGCCTGCACTACCTCCGGAAACGGGCTGTGCAGGCAAGTCGTCAGGAGCTCGCTTTGCTGCTCGGGGGCTAAAAACTGGATCAGCCCCAGCGCCAGAAGGCGGGAGTTGGTGTCGGAGGCAGTCAGGATAGCTCGTAGGCTTTCCCGGGCCTGAACGTCATCGGGCGCTTGCGCCAGCCGGCCCCGCATGGCTCCCCGACGCACCACCATATCCGGATGAAGCAGTAAATCATTCGCCTCGTGGTGGGCTCCGGCCAGGGTGCTGGCGGCTTCGCGCAGCTTCGGGTCGGGGTCGTCGAGGGCCAGACGCCGCAGCAGGCCCGCGTCGGCCTGGTGGCCCACCAGGCTCAGCACGCGCGTGCGCACCCGGCTATCGGTGTGCGAAAGCAGGGCCTCCGCGTTCTTGACCAGCCCGCCGGCTTTCAGCAGCTCATCAATGGCCTGCAACGCTTCCTCCACCCCACTGTCAGGTTCTTCCTCTTCGGGCGCCAGGGAGCCGCTGGGGGGCAAATTTGCCTCGGTGCTGGCTCCAAAGCGCAGGCCCAGCGCGTCTTTCAGCTCATCCAGATATTTCCAGTACGTGCGCTGCAACAGGAAAACAGCCGCCAGCAGCAGCAGCCCCATCCACACAAACGGCACCCACTGGTTAAGGGCCGGTGAGCCATGCAAGCCCAGCAGCAGTAAGCCCCCAGACCCAAGCCCAGCGGCTCGTAGAAGCCTTTAGCCAGGGTATGTCCTTCTAGGCGCTCCAGGGGCGTGAGGGGTTGAAACAGCACCAGAAACACGGGCTCAAACAAGGCCTGGCGCAGTACTTCCAGCGTCAGATAAAGCCCCCCAAAGTACACCAGCAGCACGGCCGGACCGACGGCCGCCACCTCCAAGGCCCCGAACAGCAGAATACCCGCCAGGGCCGTGAGCGGCAGCAAAGCCAGGGTCCAGCGCACCCCAAGCCAGTCGATGCCGCGGCGCGTAAAGAGCAGCTTGAACAGCATGGCCAGCAGATAAGTAAGGGCCAAAACGCCCCCCACGTACTGCAGAATCGTGGTTTGATCCTGCAGCTTGTACTTCACGTTCACAAAGAAGATATACTCCACGCCCACCGCTACGGCGGCAATAGCCGTCAGGCTCAGGCCCATGGCATGAATCAGGGGGCTGGCCCCAAATACCTGGCGTACCAGCGCCGACTGTTCCGGACGCGCCACCCGGGGCGCCCCCGGCCGGGCCACCACCTGCCGCGATTTAAACGTGGCCCGCTGAATTACGGAGGCCAGCACATAGGCCCCGCAGGCGGTCAGCAAAAGCACATACAGCTCATTATAAGCGTGCACCACCACGGCAAGCACGGCACCAATGGCTTTGGCGGGCATATCGCCGGCACTGATGATGCTGAACAGCCGCCGCCCTTGCCGCACGTTGAAAACCACCGCCGACATACCCCAAAACTCAAGGTTGGTAAGCAGATAAATCAGGCGGTAGCCTGTCATAATGGCCACGGCCGTAGTTACGGATGGGCCCAGCAAGAGCAGCAGTGTCAGCACGAGCGTGAGCACCACCGCCACCAGCAGCGCCCGCACGGCCAGCTTCTGCAATAGCCAATGGTGTTCAAAGTGCGCGTACAATTTGCCCACGGCCATCATAGCCAGTGCGCCCACGCAGTACGCGAGGGGCAGATTGCGCTCCGGGTTCACTTCCAGCAGCAGCACGTTGGCCGTCACGTACACCAGAATGGTGCCCATGCCCAGCAAAAAGTTGTGCGCAAAAAACAACCAAACCGTCTTGGTCTCGCCGGGTCGTATTCCCAGAAACCGGGTTAGCTTCTCCATGAGAATTGATCAGTTAAAAAAGCCCCCAACAGCTGCTGGCAGGCCCTTGGCAGGCTGGGCCAGTCCCGACGAGGCGGCTTAGTGCAAGGCGCGCTTCTTGACCAGTCCGCCCTTGGTGTCGTTGATGCTTTGCATGACCACAAAAGCGTTCGGATCGATTTTATGAATCTCATCGGTCAGGCCCACAACCTCCAGGCGGGTAACGACCGTGAAAATGGCTTCTGTTTTCAGGTGCTGATGACCGTGCGAGCCGTAGCCCTGGGTAACCTCGTACACGGTAGCGCCGCGGCGCAGCTTATCGGTTATCATCTGCCGGATTTCGGTGCTGTGGAAGGAGATAATCGTCAGGCCGGTGTATTCCTCAATGCCCACCAGCACAAAATCCACGGTTTTGGCGGCGGATAAGTAGGCCAGAATGGAGTACAAAGCGGTTTCGATGGATAGCAGCCACGCCGCCACGCTAAAGATGATGATATTGATAATCAGTACAATATCGCCAATCGAGAGCGGCAGCTTGCGACTAAGCCAGAGAGCCAGAATTTCGGTGCCATCGAGTACGCCGCCGCCCCGCATGGCCAGGCCAATGCCCGCCCCCAGAAAGAAACCGCCAAACACGGCAATCAGCAGCTTATCCTCCGTCACGCTGGGAAAGGAGACGATCAGCAGCGCCCCAGACAAGGCCATAATGGTAAGCAGGGTTTTAAGCGCAAACTTTCGTCCTAGCTGATAATAGCCCAGAATAATAAAGGGAATATTGATAACCAGAATCAGCACCGACAGGGACATCCCGGTCAGATGCCTTACCAGCAGGGAGATACCCGTAACGCCCCCGTCGATAAACTCGTTGGGCAGCAGAAAGCCCTTCAAACCCAGCGCGGCCGAAAAAACCCCCGCCAGCAGCAGCAGCGTCTGCACTATCGTGCGGCGTACCCAGCGTTGCGACAGCGTATAAAACAGCCTATAATTGGTCGGCTCCGCTGCCGCGTCTTCCACGGGGGCCGCTACCACTTGCTGAGCGTAGCGCTTGGTGCGAAAGCGAGAAGGAATGAGATGATCGAGCAACATTGCCGCCAGCAAAAGCCAGGTGTTCACTACCGATATATTCGCCGCAGGCCAACCAGCCGGGGCTGCGGCCTGACGAAAGCAGAAAACGCCAGTAACGAGCTCCACGCTTGCACCGGCACCGAAGAACCAAATCTGATTTCGTGCCCTTTTTCTCCGCGGAAGACGAAGGGGCACTACTTGAAAATATCGGATTAATTTAATTAAATCGCAAAATAATACTTGAGCTAGGCCAGGCGCTTTTTAGGGTCAATAGGCAGGGAAATGGTAAACTCTGTGTATTCCCCTTCCTTGCTGTCCAGGCTGAGCGTGCCGCCGTGGCCTTTGGTAATGATATCGTAGCTCAGAGAAAGGCCCAGGCCGGTACCCTCGCCGGTGGGCTTAGTGGTGAAAAAGGGCTGGTATATCTTCTCACGTACCGCCGCCGGAATCCCGTTCCCGTTATCGCGCACCCGCACCTGCACCGTGTTGCCCACCGGGCGGGTTTGCACGCACACTTCCGGGCAATAGCCGGGCGGCGCCTGCCGGCTCTTTTCCGTCACGGCATAAAAGGCATTGGTGAGCAGATTCAGAAAGACCCGGCTCAGGTCCTGAGGCAACACCAGTACGGGTTGCAGGTTGGGGTCAAGCTCCGTGAGGAGCGTGGCGTTCGAGTCCTTATTCTTGGCCCGCCAGCCGTGGTAAGCCAGGCGCAGGCTTTCTTCCACCAAGGTATTAATATTTGTGAGCTGGCGCTGGGTGCTGCCGGCCCTGGAGTGCTCCAGCATGCTTTTCACAATGCGGTCGGCCCGATTGCCATGCTGATGTATGCGGCTTTGGTTTTGAATAAGCTCCTGCAGCAGCACCTGGATATTTTGCCTCCCATCCTCCGACAGGTGCTCCTTGGCCAGTTCCTCCTCCAGCTCGGCCACCAAATCCACGCTCAGGTCGGAGAAGTTATTCACAAAGTTCAGCGGGTTCTGAATCTCATGGGCAATGCCGGCCGTGAGCTCGCCCAGGGAGGCCATTTTTTCGCGTTGCACCAGCTGGGTTTGGGTTGTTTTCAGGTCCGCGAGTGCCTGCTCCAGGTCGTTGCGCTGGGCAATTATCTCCGAGGTGCGAGCCGCTACCTGCTGCTCCAGCTGCTCATTCTGCTGGGCCAGAATCTGCTGCTTTTCCTGCTCCTGCACCAGGCGCCGCCGCTGCTCTCGGATCAGAATGGTCACGATGCCCAGGGCCAGCAGCAGCAGGATGGGACCAACGAGCAGAAAAGGAATCAGGGCATCGGGCATGGCACTAGCCAGCTAAGCACAACGTAAAAAAAACGAAGCTATGGTTCTAAGTTAAGCATCTGGGGGGCAAATTCAGCGGCTCTCCGGTTGCTCATTTATCTTGAAGAAGGTGTACCGATTTGGCAAGGTCGGAAGGTGCGCGCAGACCAGCACTGGCCGGCAGTAGGGCCGTAAGCTGCTGGCCCAGCAGCCAATAGGGCCGCCGGCGCCAGCTGCTGTAGTGCAGCCAGCGCGGCAAGGCCGCGCGCGCCGACACGCTTATCGGAAAGAAGCGGAACATCCAGGCAAACAACGCCATGTGCACGGCGGCCAGAAACGTATCGGGGCTGCTCAGGAGCGTGTCGAGGCGGATGATAGTGGCCACATCGTAGTATTCGGCGCTATAGATGATATTGATAGCCGCATACGTTACTACGGAGCAGGAACAGTACACCAAAATGGCGACGCTGAAAAAGAACTCCGGCTGCTTTTCCAGCTCGAAGGGCGAGCTTCGGGTCAGGTACACCACGTGGAGGAGAGCCAGCGTAACCAGAATGGTGCAGCCCAGGGCCTGCGCGTAGCTGTTCACGTCCGTAATAAAACCATTAAGCACGGTGGCATCCAGTAAGGCCACAACCAGAAACATGCCTATACTGAGCCGGATAAGCTGATGCACCCGCCCGGCGGGCAACAGGCGCTGATAGGTGCCCGCCAGCAAAACCACCATGAGCACCGTGCTCAGGTGGAAAAGGTACACGTTGTTGCGAATGGTGATGCGGCTGAGCGTGTCCATGGGAAACAGCACCACTTTGGCGGCCACATAATAGAATACCAGCCGGAAGCGATACGGAATGTGCTGCCGGCGCAGGCATGCGCACGCAAACGGCAGTATAGGTGCAGCCTCCAGTACCCGGTTAATCAAATGAACGACGACCCAAGCATCCATTCGCGTTACTTAATTCTGATCAAAAAATCCGCAGTTTTCAGGACACCTCTCATAGCTTACTCCCATTTTGTAGTCTGACTCAAACACACCGGGTGAAATCTCCTTGTTAATAGGTATCTCTTTACCTGTTTTGTCCACGCCAGTTATGATAACTTTCAATTTGCCTTTTGGCCTGCCCTGGCTATCCTTCTCCTGGCTCCGATAAACACGAAGACCTCTCACCCTTTCGTCTGCTAAAAGCTTCACTATAAGATCTCTACTAAAATAATTACTGGTAATATTTCCATCATATTTTTTTTTGTATCGCCTCACATCCGCAATAGCAGTATCACGGTCTCTCTTACTGGCTATTAACGTACCAGCATCAGGATCAAATGGATCAGGCTCTAGGTTCAATGTTGAGTCAAGCTCTGCTGGTACCACCCCAGTTTCCATAGTCGTACTTGACGAATCTTGAGTTATAGAATTCTGAGAGGCTTGGTTTGCTTGTTGGGACTTATTCTCACACCCAAAAAGCCCCCCAGCACATACTATCAATAAGCAGCCAACCCAACGCAGATTCGTACCTGTTTTCATAGAAGTCAAGATGCAGTGGAAAGTAAAATGATGGGTTATTTTCTTATCTGCGCGCTACTTACTCATATAAAGTAGCGCCAATACAATTCTCCGGGCATTTGTCTTCCGTTATGCCAAACAGATATTTGCCCTGGCTTTTGAGGCCGGTTTGGTCTTCCAGATTTGTGGGAGTAACTAAGTCAGCGCCATCCTTATCCACGCCTATCACCACCATTCTCTCCTGCCCGGCACTATCGGCCAAGTACACGCGTATGCCTTCGCATTTGCCGCTGGATATTAGGTCCTTGACTACCTGCTTGCTGAGGTAGCCATTATGCAGGCCCCCGGCCGAATGCGTTTGCCGGTATTTTTTGACCGATGCAATGGCACTCTCGTAGTCTGCCTTCGTCTTGGGCTTACGGCCGGGCTTGGGCTTTTTGGTCGGTTTTTGCTCTTCCGATTCTGCCTCAGAGCGAAGAACAGCCAGCTGGTACAGCGAAGCATCGGCACTGGCAGGCGGCGGCTGGCTACGGGAAGTCTGGTTGCATCCGGAAAGCGTTCCGCTGGCGACGAACAGTAAACAGCCCAGCCAATAGTGATTAGAATGTGTAGGCATAGAACGGAGCGTAGGTGTGAGGTGAATCTCGGCGACGGAGTGCTGGTTTAAGCGACTTACATTTGAGTGGACTCGTAAGCTTCGATTAAGTGAGCTAAGCCCGTCTAATATCACTAAATTTTCTTTAAATAATATAGCATTGCCATTTACCTATGCTTCGCTGGTACCTGAAGCAGTTTCATCCTTACCCGCCGCCGCAAATTCACTGTTTTCTTTGATGCTGACTTTCACTCGCCGTTTCCCGTTGCACGCGCTTAGAGTCCGTGTGGCTGGGCTCGTATTGCTGCTGGGCACAGGCACGCCGGTATGCGCCCAAATTGCCCCCCAGACGCCCGCCGACACCCTTCGCAAGTATGAATCTCCGGCTGGGGTCACCAGTGCCAAACCCTGGTATCGGGGCAAGCTGGTGCGCGCCACCATTGTGCCGGCGGTGATGATTGGCTACGGCTTTTATACCCACAAGGGCGGAGGGTTTTATACCAACGAGCAGGCCAACCGCGACATTCACAAGCTCTTTCCCACCTACCGCACTCGCCTCGACGACTACCTTCTGCTGGCTCCCTACGCTGAGCTGGGCCTCGTGGCGCTGGCCGGCGTGGAGTCGCGCAGCGACCGGATAAACACGCTGCTTGTCATGGTCAAAGCAGAGGCGATTATGCTCACGTCGGTATTTGCCCTGAAGCATATTACCCGTCGGCCCCGCCCCGATGGCTCCGACAATGAGGCCTTTCCCTCCGGCCACACGGCCCAGGCCTTTCTGGCCGCCAGCATCGTGCACACCGAGTTTCGCGATAAAAGCCAATGGTACGGCATTGGGGCGTATACTATTGCCACGGGCGTGGGCGCGCTGCGCATGATCAACACCAAGCACTGGCAAAGCGACGTGGTGGCCGGCGCGGGCTTTGGCATTCTCTCCGCCCACCTGGCCTACCTGACCCACCGCAACCGCTGGGGACGGAAGCCCCGCCTGCCGGAAGGCATGACCCTGACGCCTACCTTGTATGGAGGAGCTACGGGGCTGTGCTTTACCTGGCAGCCCCGCTAACCTTTCGGTAAATCAGGCACAAAAAAGCCCCCCACTTGAGTAGTGGGGGGCTTTTTTGTGCCTGATTTACGGACAGTAAATTATTCACTAGCACATAGCTGCATCACGTATTACTTCTCAATCTCCTCTACGCGCAGCCCCTTGATTTCGCGGCGCAGCAGCACCACGTTGCGCGCGTACACCACAATGCCCGGCACGTTGCCCAGAATCAGCACATAATCCACGGGGCGGCGCAGCACGGCGTAAGCCAGAATCAGGGCCGAACCGATGAGGCTGACGAGCCAGAAACCCAGCGGCAGCACCGACTCGCCCTTGCGCTCCGAGTACAGCCACTGGTACACAAAGCGCAGCAGAAAGATGGTTTGCCCCACGGCTCCGAGCGCCAAAACGCCCCCCGGAATCCGGTTTTCGAGCATGGTTTTGAGGCTAAAAAACGAGGTGCCCGCCACAAACCAGCCGATAGCCGCTAGGGGAAACGTGTAAGCCCCTGCCCGAAAAGCGCCGTGCAGTTTGCTCCACTCACCCAGCAATTGCAGGTTGCGAATGTAGATGGCGTAGCTGATAAGCTGAGCCGCCAGAATAATCGGGTCGTGGCGAAGCATGCCGTAGAGAATCATCAGAAACGACGACACCAGGCTGATTTGCCAGAATAGCACCGGCACCAGCACCCGCTTGGCCCGCTCGCTCTGAATCCATTGCAGAATAATCCGGCTCGAAAACAACAGCTGGGCAATGAGCCCCACCCCGTACGCGACGACTTCGGTTTTCATGCTCTGGGGCTAGCCTTCGAGCGTGCGGCTGGCCTGAGCCTGCTCTTGGCGCTGCTCCTCCCCGATGGCATAATTCAGCCAGCGGCTCCGAATCCAGCGAAAGCCAAAGGTATCAACCAGGGGCTTCCAGGCGCGGTTCCAGAGGTTGTACTTGGCCGTGCCGGCGAAGCGCGGGAAGTGGCGCACGGGCAGCTGCTTTACTTTGCCGCCCTGCAATTGCACCAGCGCGCCCAGAAAGCGATGCATGCCATGAAACAACGGAATGCGTCGGGCATACTCGATTTTGATGATTTTCAGCGGGCAGCCCGTGTCCTGAATGCCGTCGTTAATGAGCGTACGCCGTACCGTGTTGGCCACCTTCGAGGAGAGCTTCTTGACCAGCGTATCCTGGCGCTTGGCCCGGATGCCGTTCACCATATCGTGCTCGGGCAAAAACTCGAAAAAGGTCAGAAAGTCGAGCGGCATGGTTTGAATGTCGCTGTCGATGTAGCCAATAAGCGTCGTGCGGCAGTGGTCGATTCCGGCTTTGATGGCCGTGCTCAAACCGCGGTTTTGGGCCAGACTAATAAACTCATACTGGCTACCCGCGCGGCAAATATCGCGCAGCAGCGACAGGGAGTTATCCGTGGAGCCGTCGTTGACAAACAAAACGGTGGTCGTAACGGGCGTTTGGGCCAGAAATTTATCCATCTCCACCACAAACTGCGGCAGGCTTTCTTCCTCATTATAAACAGGAACAAGCACCGTAAGCGACTGGGTGGCAAGGTAAGCAGAAGGGGCAGCAGACATAGAAATGCGGTAATGCGGCCGCAAGGTAAAAAGGATTTAGCGCCAGCAGCTTATTAGCAGGTACTGAACGCGAAAATGCCCCCAGAATACTCTTACTTTAAAAAGGCGGTCATGCAGCGCAGCGCGAAGCATCTCGCTCGCGGTCGTTGCCTAACTAAACAACGAAGCAAGCGAGATGCTTCGCGCTGCGCTGCATGACCGCCTTATTTTGGAAGCCTACTTCTCATTAAATGTAAAGCCCTACTCCCGGCGCACACCCGCCGAAATCGTGCTGTGCCGCTCGCGCAGCACGGCTACTACATCGTCCAGCGTCAGGTTGGAAGCGGCCAATAGCACCAGCAGATGATAGAGTAAGTCGGCGGCTTCGCCTTTTAAGCCTTCAAAATTGCCCCCCACGGCGTCGATTACTGTTTCTACGGCTTCCTCACCTACTTTCTGGGCGATTTTGGGCATGCCTTTGCGAAAAAGTGAGGCCGTGTACGACTTCGGATCTTCATCGGGGATGTCGCGGCGGCGCTGCACGAGGCGCTCCAGCTCGGCCAGAAACCCGACCGGGGCGGCGGGAATAGCCGTTTGATCGGGTTGCTCGAAGCAGCTGACGGTGCCGCGGTGGCAGGTGGGGCCGTCGGGCCGGGCGCGGATGAGCACCGCGTCGCCGTCGCAGTCGGGGTGCAGACTTACTACTGTCAGGAAGTTGCCGGAGATTTCGCCCTTGGTCCAGAGGCGGTTTTTGGAGCGGGAGAAGAACGTCACGCGGCCTTCCTGCTGAGTTTTGGCTAGTGCTTCCTGATTCACGTAGCCCAGCATTAGCACCTGGCCCGTCTGGTCGTCCTGCACCACGGCGGGAATTAACCCATCGGGCATTTTATCGAAATCGAATGTCATGGATTAATACCGAGTAGGGAAATAAGCTCTTTGTCAACTTGCACTGCTTCTCCTTTATAGTAGCTATTGAATTTGCCAATACAAAGCGTGTCACTAGTTTGGTTGTTATAGAACAAAATGGCTTTTGCACGAATATCTACTTCGTTGTTTTGCGTGTGTGGCTGAAGACTTCGTAAGTATTTGTCAATGGCCGTAAGCTTCTCTTTGTCAATTATTGAAAATGGTCTGGCCGAAGGGAACTGCTTCTCATATCCTGCGCAGGGTATGGCAATAAATGAACGAATATCAAAAGAGACCGAAGAGCCCTCCACTCGTGTCAATTCCTTTCCATTCACATTAGAATTAGATTCAGGTTGCCTAGAGTTTATTGCCCCCGAGGAACGACCATCTGGTGTATTACATGCGCCTAGAATCAGCAAGCAGACAGTCCTTAACCATTTCATTCCTTCTCGACTTTAGCTATACCAATGCACTACAGTCGCACCGGAATCCCATCCTGGCGCAAGTGTTCTTTTAGCTCCCGAATACCGATTTCGCCGAAGTGAAAGATGCTGGCGGCGAGGCCCGCATCAGCCTGGGCATTCTGGAATACCTCCGTGAAATGCTGCTTGCTGCCCGCGCCGCCCGAAGCCACCACGGGCACGGATACGGCCCGGCTTACGGCCCCGGTGATATCCAGCGCAAATCCGTCCTTGGTGCCGTCGTTGCTCATGCTAGTGAGCAGGATTTCGCCCGCGCCACGCTCAGCGGCTTCCCGACACCACTGCACGGCGTCGCGGCCGGTGTTGTGCGTGCCCGCGCGAGTATAAATCTGCCAGCCTTCGGGCTCGTGAAAGCGGGCGTCGGCGGCCACTACGATGCACTGGGAACCGAAGCGGCGGGCCAGCTCGTCGATCAGCTCGGGGCGATGCAGGGCGGCGGAGTTGATGCTGACTTTATCGGCCCCGTTCATGAGTAAAGCTTCCACGTCGGCCACGGTACCGATGCCGCCGCCCACGGTGAAGGGAATGTCCAGCTCGCGGGCCACGTCGCGCACCAGGGCTACCAGGGTAGCGCGCTTCTGGTTGGTGGCCGTGATGTCGAGAAACACCAGCTCGTCGGCGCCTTCGCGGGCGTAGCGGGAGGCCAGGGCCACCGGGTCGCCGGCGTCGCGCAGGCCCTCGAAGCGCACGCCCTTTACGGTGCGGCCGTCTTTTACATCGAGGCAGGGAATAATACGTTTGGTAAGCATTGGGGGCTTTTTTATGTATGAGTTAGCTTATAGCAAAGCTTGCAGCTGCTCCAGCGTGATGGTGCCTTCGTACAACGCCTTGCCGATAATAGCGCCGTGCATGCCAATGGCGGCCAGCGCCTCCACGTCCTGCATGGTCGTTACGCCGCCGCTGGCCACAAGCTGGGCCTGCGGATATTGCTCCCGCAGCTCCTGATACATGGGCAGCGAGGGGCCTTGCAGCTTGCCGTCCTTACTCACATCAGTGCAGATGAAAGTAGTAGCGCCGGCCTCCAGGTACTCCCCAATAAACGCGCTCAGCGTCCATTCCGACTGGTCGGCCCAGGCATTGATGGCAATATGGTTGTGGCGAAAATCGGCCCCCACGATAATCTTATCGGCCCCAAACGTGGTCAGCCAGTGCTGCACCACGCCCGGCTCGCGGACGGCAATGCTGCCGGCCGTAATCTGCGCCGCGCCCGCATCAAAGGCCTGCCTGACCGACTGCTCGCTTTGCAGCCCGCCCCCAAAATCGATGTGTAGCTGGGTGTGGCGGGCGATTTTCTCCAGCACCGGCAGATTGACCGGATGCCGCGCCCGCGCCCCGTCCAAGTCTACCAGATGCAGCCGCCGCACGCCCTGCTGCTCAAAGCGCTGGGCTACAGCCACCGGATCGGCGTCGTAGGTGGTTTGCTGGGCGAAGTCGCCTTCCGTAAGGCGGACGCACTGCCCGTTGATGAGGTCGATGGCGGGGATGATGTTCATTTGGCAAATGGGAATGCTAAGTTTACACTTAGGGTTTCGTCGGATTGTCGTAGCGCGAACTTGTAGTTCGCCTTTCGTTGCACACCTACACTGGGGGGCATTTTTAGAAACATTTGCTTATTCATTGCAACGAAACGCGAACTACAAGTTCGCGCTACTATCGCGCTAAGCACAAGCTCAACGTTAGAGCTTGAGAAAGTTCTCCAGAATCCGCGTGCCTACCGGGCCGCTTTTTTCGGTGTGAAATTGTACGGCGTAGAAGTTCTTGTGCTGTACGGCCGCGCTGAAGGGTGCAGGATATTCCGCTTCGGCAATCGTATAGTCACCGACCGGCGCGTAATAGCTATGCACGAAGTATACGTAGTCTTCCGCGCCAAGGCCTTCAAACAGTGGAGAGCGCAACCGCTGCAACGTGTTCCAACCCATGTGCGGCACTTTGTACTCCGGCAGCTTTGGGAAGCGTTTTACCTCAAAAGGTAATATACCCAGCATGGTCGCGTCGTTCTCTTCGCTGTGTGTGCCCAGCAGCTGCATACCCAAACATACCCCCAGAAAAGGTTGGGTAATCGTGGGCAGTACTTTATCCAATCCCTGCGCCCGTAGCTCGCGCATAGCCGAGGCCGCTTCACCCTCGCCGGGGAAGATCACCTTGTCGGCCCGCCGTATTACTTCCGGGTCGGCAGTGAGAGTTGGTTGGCATCCCAAGCGTTCCAGCGCAAACAGCACTGACTGCACATTGCCGCCTTTATAATCTATGACTGCTATTTCCATTTGATACTTATTATTTACTCATTTGTTTAAACATTTGAGTAATTATCAATAACCCATATCATGCGGGCCACGTCTGCCCAAGGCCATCAGAACGGTGTAAAAACGCGTATTCGCGTCTCATCATTGAACGACTGGCAGCGCGCCATTTGCATAATTAACCTAAATAACGACCGCGACGGTTAGACGCGAGTACGCGTCTCTACGATGATCTGATGAACTTAGGAATATTATCCAAATGTTAAAACAAATGGGTAATCTTACAAAACCCCTTTGGTACTGGGTATCTCCATCTTAGATGCATCACGCACTAAGGCCATCTTCATAGCTTTGGCTACAGCCTTAAAAATGGATTCGATTTTATGGTGTTCGTTGTCGCCGGCGCACTGAATATTGAGGTTGCAGCGGGCACCATCGGAGAAGCTTTTGAAGAAGTGATAGAACATCTCGGTTGGCATATCGCCTACCCGCTCCCGCTTAAACTCCGCCTCCCACACCAGCCACGGACGACCCGAAAAGTCTATAGCAGCTTGTGCTAACGCGTCGTCCATGGGTAGTAAAAAACCGTAGCGGGCCAGGCCGCGCTTGTCGCCGAGAGCTTGGGCGAATGCTTCGCCGAGCGCCAAGGCAGTGTCCTCGATGGTGTGGTGCTCATCGATGTGCAGGTCGCCTTGTACCTCGATTTTCATATCGACGCCCGAGTGTTTGCTGAGCTGGTCGAGCATGTGGTCGAAGAAACCCAGGCCGGTGTGCATGCTGGGACGGCCCTGCCCGTCGAGGTTTAGCTCGACGCGAATTTTGGTTTCGTTCGTGTCGCGCTGCACGAGGGCCGTGCGGGCCGGCAGGCGGAGGAAGCGGTAGATCTCGTCCCAGCTTTGGGTGGTGAGGGCGGCGCGCTCATCGGCCTCCGCACGGAGCAGTATGGATTGGCAGCCGAGGTTCTGGGCCAGCTCTACATCAGTGAGGCGGTCGCCAATGACGAAAGAGTTTTGCAGGTCGTAACCACTTTCGTTTCCCAGATATTGGGAAAGCATGCCAACGCCGGGTTTGCGGGTAGGCAGATTTTCGTGGGGAAGCTGCGGTCGACGTGCTCGCGGGCAAACTCCACTCCTTCTCCCCGCAGAATATCGAGCATCAGGTTGTGGGCCGGCCAGAATGTTTCTTCAGGAAAACTGGTGGTGCCGAGGCCATCCTGGTTGCTGACCAGCACCAGCTCGTAATCCAGCTCGCGGGCAATGCGGGCCAGGTTGCTGATAGAGCCGGGCAGAAACTGAAACTTATCTGGCGTCAGCGCATCAATCTGCTGACTCGGCTGCGGCTCGATGAGGATGGTGCCGTCGCGGTCGATAAAAAGAACTTTTTTCATGAGTTGTAAAATAGCACCAAGCTTTGGCGGTGTTCCCCGTGAGATGATGCCTCGATACAGGGAGCAAAAAGCCCCCAATGGATATTTACTTTAATACGCGAACTCCCGCAGCGCCGCCAGCAGCTGCTCGTTTTCGGCGGGCGTGCCCACGGTGAGGCGAAGCGTGCCGGCGCAACCAGGCTGAGTAGTGCGGTTGCGCACGACAATACCGCGCGCCAATAAGTAGTCGTACACGGCAGTGGCATCGGGCTTGAAGCGCACTAGCAGGAAGTTGGCATCGGAAGGGAAAACCTCCTCGACAATTTCTACTGCGGGCAAGCGCTCGGCCAGCCACTGCCGGCCCACCAGCAGATCATTGCGCAGGTTGTCAAAATGCCCCCCAGCGGCCAGCGCGGCCAGCGCGTGCTGCTGCGTAGCTTCCGATATATTATAAGGAGGCTTGATTTTGTTGAGATAGACAATGATTTCCGGCGAGGCGAAAGCCATACCGAGGCGCAGGCCGGCCAGGCCCCAGGCTTTGGAGAAGGTTTGCAGAACCACCAGGTTCGGGAACTCGGCCAGGCGGGTGGTCCAGCTGGGCGCGGAGGCGAAGTCGGAGTAGGCTTCATCCACCACAACTAGGCCGCGGAAGCCGCGCAGGATTTCCTCAATGGCGTCGGCGTGGAGCAGGTTGCCGGTCGGGTTATTGGGCGAGCAGACGAAAACCAACTTGGCATCCGAGGCGATGATGCCGGCCACGACTTCGGGGGAAAGTTGAAAATCGGCGGTCAGCGGCAGACGCTGAATGGCTACATCATTGAGGTTGGCGGCCACCTCGTACATGCCATATGTGGGGGGCAAAATCAGGATGCTGTCCTGGCCGGGCACGCAGGTGAGACGCACGAGCAGGTCGATGGCTTCGTCGGAGCCGTTGCCGAGGAAAATTTGCCCCCCAGTTACGCCTTTGATCTTGGCCAGCTCCGCTTTCACGGCCCGCTGCTGCGGGTCGGGGTAACGGTTAAAGGTGGCGGGGCCAGCGCTGCCGAGACTGTTTTCGTTGGCGTCGAGCATCACCTGCGCGTCGCCCTGAAACTCGTCACGCGCCGAGGAGTACGGTTTCATTGCCCGGATATTGGGGCGGACCAGAGATTCTAAATCAAACATTGATTAATCAGTTACGCTATTTCTTAACAAGAACGTCATGCAGAGCGGCAGCGAAGCATCTTGCGTGCTGACGAGAGATTAGTAATCTAACGGCGCGAGCGAGATGCTTCGCTGCCGCTCTGCATGACGTTCTATTTTATTTAATGTGAAGTGTCCAAACTCTCCAGTCGCAACGTGACCGCGCGGGCGTGGGCGTGCAGGCCTTCCGCTTCGGCCATGGTCTCGACGATGGGGCCCACATTGCGCAGGCCTTCAGTGGTCAGGCGCTGGAAGGTAATTTTCTTCAGAAAGGAATCGAGCGAGACGCCGCTGTAGTTGCGGGCGTAGCCGTTGGTGGGCAGCGTATGGTTTGTGCCGGAGGCGTAGTCGCCGACCGCTTCGGGCGTCAGGTGGCCCAGAAAAACCGAGCCCGCGCTGGTGACGCCCGCGCTGTATTGCTCGGCGCCCTCCACGGCCAAAATCAGGTGCTCCGGCGCGTACTGATTGGAGAAATACAGCATTTCCTCGGGCGTACGCAGCAAAATGGCGCGGCTTTCCTGCAAGGCCAGGGCCGCCACTTCGCGCCGCGGCAGCGTGGCCAGCTGGCGCTCCACTTCCGCCGTAACGGCCGCTAGTACCGAATCGGAAGTAGTGAGCAGCAACACCTGGGAATCGGGGCCGTGCTCGGCCTGGCTGAGCAAATCGGCAGCGACGAAAGCCGGATTGGCAGTTGAATCAGCAATAACCAGCACTTCAGAGGGGCCGGCGGGCATGTCGATAGCCACGCCGTAGCGGGTAGCCAGCTGCTTGGCCGCCGTGACGTAGCGGTTGCCGGGGCCGAAGATTTTATCCACGCCCGGCACGCTTTCCGTCCCGCCCGATAAGGCCGCAATAGCCTGTGCGCCACCCGCTTTAACAATGGTGGTGATACCCAATAGCTGCGCCGTAAACAGAATAATGGGGTTCACGGAGCCATCCTGAGCGGGCGGCGTACTGAGCACAATCTCAGAGCACTCGGCCAGGCGGGCGGGCACGCCCAGCATCAATAAGGTGCTGAACAATGGTGCCGAACCACCGGGAATGTATAAGCCTACCCGCTGCACGGGCACCGCGCGGCGCCAGCACTCCACGCCCGGCATAGTCTCGATGCGCTCTTCCACCGGACGCTGGAGAGTATGAAACATGACCAGATTGGCATGCGCCTGCCGAATAGCAGCTTGCAGCGCGACCGGCACCTGGGCAGCGGCCGCGGCCAATTCTTCAGGGCGGACGCGCAAATCGGTGAGCATGGCGCCATCGAACCGTGCGCCGTACTCGCACAGGGCTTCGTCGCCGCGCTGGCGCACATCCTCAAAAATCAGGCGCACGCGTTCTTCCAGTTCGCGGGCCTCGCCAGCGGCGGCGCGCTGCTGCAAAGCCGGCCACTCGGCCAACTCAGGATAGCGGATGAGTTGCATTTACTAAATGGTTAAATGGCTATGGGTTAAATGGTTGATGGTTGAATAAGTAAATGGCTGAATTGCTAAGTGATCAATCGCTTAACGATCAACCATTTAACTTCTAACCATTTAGCCATTCAACCATTAGCCATTTAACTAATCATTTTTTCAATGGGCAGCACCAGAATGCCTTCGGCGCCAACGGCCTTGAGTTGGCCGGTGATGTGCCAGAAGTCATCCTCGTTTACTACCGACTGCACCGATACCCAACCTTCCTCGGCCAGGGGCGTGACGGTGGGCGACTTGATGCCGGGCAGCAAGGCAAATACCGCTTCCAAGGCACTCTGGGGGCATTTAGGATGATGTATTTGTTGCGGCGGGCGCGGCGCACGGCCTGCATCCGAAAGCGCAGCTGATCCAGAATCTCCTGCTTTTCGGCCGACAGATTTTGGGTGGCAATAAGGACTGCTTCCGAGCGAAATACCGTTTCCACTTCGCGCAAACCATTACCTAGCAGCGTGGAGCCCGAGGATACGATGTCGCAAATAGCGTCGGCCAGGCCAATGCTGGGCGCTATTTCCACCGAGCCGCTGATGGTGTGCAGCTGGGCTTGTACGCCTTCGCCGGCCAGATAGCGACCCAGAATCTCGGGGTACGAGGTGGCAATGTTCAGGCCCTGCAAGTCGGCCACCGATGTATAATTTGCCCCCGGGGTATAGCCAACGACAGGCGGCACTTGCTGAAGCCCAGGGCTTCCACCTCCAGCTCGGGGTGGCCAGCTTCCACCAACACATTCTGGCCCACGATGCCCAGATCAGCCACACCGTCCTGGACATAGCCGGGAATATCGTCGTCGCGCAAAAACAGGATTTCGAGGGGAAAATTGGTGGCTTCGGTCTTGAGCTTGTAGGTGCTGCTGACGAAGGAAATACCGCACTCACGGATCAGATTCAGGGAATCTTCGCTGAGGCGGCCTGACTTCTGGATGGCCAGACGAATCATGGGGTCAAATAAAAATGGAAAATGGGAAAGCAAGAAGAGACGCAGGGGCCAAATTCGTACTTCTCTGAACAGAACCACAAAAACCAGGAAATGGCTACAATGTGGTTTAAAATCGGGCAGAAAAGGTCAAAACGACCAGGGCCACCTTTGATGGGTAACCGGGTGGCCAACTGCGGCACACCCCACGGGGACGATATGCTTGTATAATTCCTCTAGAAAGAGGAATGATGCCCGTGATGCAGATGATGCGGCGCGCCTACGCCAGCAACGGCCCCTGAATGCAGGGCAGCCGTGAGGCTTAGGGAGGAAAACTGGCGCGAGGCGAAGGGCATAAAGGCGGATTGCTGGGCAAAAGTACACGCAGATACGAGGTTTGAAAACTTTTGGCCTAAAAAGTTTCTGTCGAGCTGCTGTTGCGTATATAGTAAGTGCGGTGAGTACTTTGGCACTATTGTTACGGATAGAACAAAAGATTCCCGCTTCCGCCCTATTTCACCACCTTGTTGCCTTGTCTGTTATGTTGTCATTGCTTTCACGCTCGTTCTCCCGACTGCTGACTGGCAGCGCTTGCTGCTTGTTGCTGGGACTAGCCAGTGCGCCAGTCTTGGCACAACAGCAGCCAGCAGCCGATATCCCGCAACTGCCATTGCCGCAGGCTAGCCCGCGGGCATATGTGCTGCAAACTATTGGCCTCACCGATGTGTCGGTGGACTACCACGCGCCCGGCGTTCGGGGTCGGCAGATCTGGGGGCAGCTGGTACCGTGGGGGCAAGTGTGGCGGGCGGGCGCCAACGAAAATACGCTCATCACATTTTCGGCCCCGGTAAAAATAAACGGTGAGCCCGTACCGGCGGGCAAGTACTCCTTCTATGTATTGCCCCAGGATAATCAGGACTGGCAGCTTATTCTCAACCGCGTAACCACGCATTGGGGCAGCGAAGGCTACGATGCAAAAGACGATTTGCTTCGGGTGCCGGTTTCCTCCGAAACGGCCCCCATGTATGAAACGCTGGTGTACTGGTTTTCGGAGGTAAAGCCGACGACGGCCCGCCTCAACCTATCCTGGGAAAAGCGCACCGTCAGCATGACCATTGAAACGAATGTGCATGAGCAGGTAGTGAAAGGCATTCAACAAACCCTGGCCGCCGCGCCCAGCAACTGGCAGCTCCTGGCGCAGGCCGCCGACTATCTGGTGCAGAACAACCTTCAAGGCGAGCTGGCTCTACGCTATATTAATGAGTCGATTCGGTTGAAGGATGTGTACACCAATAACTGGATAAAGGCCCGTTTGCTGGCTTCCAAGCAAGATTATAGCACTGCCATCGTGTACGCTCGCAAGGCCATTAAGCTCGGCGACAAAAGCGACGACACATTTAAGGCTCAGCTCCCAGGCATGCGCGTGGCCCTCACTGATTGGCAGGCGAAGGCATATTAAGTGACTAACAAAAACGGGCGCTGGGGGCAAAATACTGTGATTTTGCCCCCAGCGCCCGTTTTACATTTATTTGATGGCTACTTCCTTGCCCCTGACTGATGCCTATTGTGCCGCCCTCGCCCCTTCTTGCTTTGCTGGAAACCATGCAGCCTCTATCGGCGGAGCTGCGGGCTGAGTTGGAGCGGCTGATGCGCCGGGAGCAGCTGCCGCGCGGCACGCACCTGCTGGAGCCGGGGCACGTGGCGCATCGGTTGTATTTTGTGGAGCGGGGCGTGGTGCGCGGGTTTTACCTGAAAGATGGCCGGGAAGTGTCTTCGTGGTTTATGAAGGAGAATGACTTTATCATTTCCATCGTCAGCTTCTTCACCCAAACGCCTTCGCTGGAATATGTGGAGCTGCTGGAAGATGCCACGCTGTGGTCGTTGAGTTATGGGCAGTTGCAGCACCTATACCAGCAGTTTCCGGAGTTCAATTCTATTGGTCGCCGCCTTACCGAGAATTATTACGTGCTCAGCGAACGGCGCACCCTTAACCTGCGTCTACAATCGGCGCCCGCTCGCTACGATCAGTTGCTAACCGATTTTCCGGCCATTTTTCAGCGCGTGCCGCTCAAGCACATTGCCTCCCATCTCGGCCTGACGCCCGAAACGCTAAGCCGCCTGCGCGGCCGGCGGTAAGTGGCCACTTCACGGACGCACCATTTTGCGTCTCCTTGTTGAACGATTGGTGCCGTACCGCTTGGGTAAATGTACCGCTTGGGTAAATAACTTCAGCAACGACGAGATTCCAACTGTTGCGTTTCTACCGCGCATTCACCACTGTTTAGCTTAATAAAAAGCCCCCCACCGAACTTGATCTGCGTCAATTTCGCCTTCCGGTAATGCCTCCACCTTTGGATCAGTCATTCACTTAACCCCAAAGGCCATGCAATTGCTACTTCTCGCCTGCGAATTCGGATTTCCTACCTGGACATGGAGCGCGCCGCCCACTTTGCTCATCATTTTTCTGGTATTCGTAGGCTGCTTTATACTTGAGCGCATCGTTCCAGGCTGGAAATTGCCCCCCGTACCAACCTGGACGCGGCGCGTCCTGGCCCTGAATTTTCTGCAATTGCTGGTAGTGTTGCTGGCCGGCGTGAGCTGGGAGAAGTGGTTTTCGGCTTACTCTGTGTTTCACCTGTCGGAACACGTGAGCCCCGTGGTGAGCGGAATGGGGGCTTATTTCGTGGCCACGTTTATTTTTTACTGGTGGCACCGCTGGCGTCATACCGTTGACTTTCTCTGGCAGCACTTCCACCAGATTCACCACAGCCCTCAGCGCCTCGAAGTCATCACGTCCTTTTACAAGCACCCGCTGGAAATGACGGCCAACTCCCTGCTCGGCGGACTCCTTATATATACGCTGCTGGGCTTGTCGCCGGTGGCGGGGGGCATTTATACGCTCTGCACGGCCTTGGGCGAGTTTTTCTACCATACCAACGTGCGCACCCCGCAGTGGATCGGCTACATTTTTCAGCGCCCCGAAATGCACCGCATTCACCACGAGTACCAGAAACACGCCCACAACTACGGCGACATTGTGTGGTGGGACATGCTTTTCGCCACCTACCGCAACCCCCGCGAGTTCCGCGCCACCTGTGGCTTCGACGCCGACAAGGAAGAGCAGCTACTGCCCATGCTTGGGTTTCGGGATGTGCATAAGGAAAAGAGTACGTAGGTCCTCTAAAGCCAGTGCTACCGGGCGGCCCGCTTCCTGGTAGCACTGGCCGGTGCCAACTCAGCCGAAAGAAGTATACTTGCTCCTACTTCTATTTTATCTACCGGCCCGGTATGTTTTCTCCCAGCTCTATCGTAGCCCTTCGCAAAGAGCGCGGCTTTTCCCAGGAAGTATTGGCCGAGCGCTCGGGCGTGAGTTTGCGCACCATTCAGCGGGTAGAGCGGGGTGAAACCGTGCCCCGAGGGTACACCTTACAAGCCCTGGCCACGGCTCTTGAAAGCTCCATTGCGAACTTTCAAATGACAGAAGAACAGCCAATGCCAGCAGTCCCATTAGCGGATTTGCGCCCCGATCCGCAATTTTTGCAGCTGCTCAATCTGAGTGCCTTAAGCTTTCTGCTGCTTCCACTCCTTAATATTATAGTGCCGGTCGTGCTGTGGCGGGCCCGCAAGCACCAGGTTCAAGACGTGGCCGAGCTAGGTCGCCGGGTCGTTGGCTTCCAGATTCTGTGGCAAGTCGGGTGTTTCTTCCTCTACTTGCTGGCTGTGGCAATGCATCTTGTGGGGGGCTTTTCTACTAAATCAACGTTGCCATTTAGCTTACTCAGCATCCTGTTTGTCACCTATGCGGTGAACGTGGGGGTCATTTGCTACAATGCTTTTCGCCTCCGCCAAGGCCACCTCAACCTGTACCCGATCCGGCTTTGAGCTAAGATTTTCGTGTCTCGAATTTTACCAATAAAGCGCTTTACAGGCTGAGAACAGCTAATGGCGGCCAAATGACGGGAAATTGACGCAAGGTAAGAGGGAACAGCGCGCCTACTTTTGGCTCAGCAAATCACTCTCACTTCTGCTGCATGAAGCCTGCTCTTAAAATTGTCGCTGCTCTAGTATCGCTGCTATTCCTTAGTGGCATCGGTGGCTACTTCTACGTCCGCAAAATGTATGAAGCGCCCGCTAATCAGCTGCAGATAGCTCGCCTGCCTGTAGCCTCATCATTTGTGTGGCTGGCTGATACGCAGGGTACACGCCCGGTGGCACATGCGGCTTTACTCGTTCCGGTTGTTGTGCCTGGCTGCGCCCAAACCTGCTACCTGCAATTCGATTCGGGGGCACCCTACTCCCTACTCTACTCCCACCCACTCACGGCCCTTCAGCAGCAATATCCGGCCATGCGCCTCGCCTACACGGCAGGCCATGATACAGTAACTGATTTTCAGTTCGGTTTAGGCAATGGCCAAATTACTTCCCGAAGCATACAGGTAAGACCAATGGGCGCCCGCCAGCTACCTGCACCTGACAGCAAAAACTATCTTATCATTGGTACCCTGGGCACTGATATAATGGATGGCCGGGTGCTGCTCATCGACTACGCTCGCCAGCAATTTCGCCTTTCCACTGCCATTCCCGATAGCCTTACCCAGCGCCTTGCGTTTGTTCCGCTCTCGTTTGAAAGTCGGCGGGTACAGCTCACGCCAGAGTTGCAAGGCAAGCCCCAACAACTCCTGTTTGATACCGGATCCAGTGCCTTTGCCTTGCTGACCAGCGAAAGCACATGGCAGGATTTAGCCAAAGCCGGGGCTCCTGTTCAAGCGGCCTCCGTCAACTCGTGGGGCAAAAAGCTCACTTCCTATACGGTTCCCAGTACGGCTCAGCTTGGCTTTGACAACCAGACAATTCCCCTGGGCACCGTCACGCACATCGAAGGCACTACTTTCTTTCAGAATGTACTCATGCGCTTTTCCGGCATGGGCGGCATGCTCGGCAACGAACCATTCGCGAACCAAATCATCGTTCTGGATGTGAAAGGCAGACGCTTTGGAATCCTACAACCCAACTAAGTACCAGATTCTTGCCGCTTAATCCTGTGGATCAGAACCGCGCAATCACGCGCAGATTCACCAGGCGCTGCGACAGATAATTCGGGACGGAATAGGTGTCGCCGTTTACATCCTGCAAGTAGCTGTAGCCGCCCACGTTGTTTGCGGCCAGCACATTCAGAATTTCCAGACCCAGCCACAAGCTTTCTAACTGACCCGTACGACGTGGCGTAGCGCCGGCGGTGCGCAGGGTGAGCACTTTGGAAACGCCCAAATCGACGCGCTTGTAGGAGCGGCTGAGCTTGGTGGTGCCGCGCTCTTCAGGCAGGTTGGGCGGGCTGAACGGCAGGCCCGAGCCAAACACAAAGTTCACGTAGCCCTTTACTGAAGGGTTGTTGGGCAGATGGTCCTGAAAGAAAATACCCACGTTCAGGCGCTGGTCGGTGGGGCGGCGGATGTAGCCTTTTTCTTCCCTCCCAATCTCCTTGCCCTCCTCGTCGCGCAGGGTGACGAAGTCGTCGTCCAAGTTTTCGCGGGTGGTGAGCACGCCTAGGCTAAACCACGACTCCGTGCCGGGCACGAACTCGCCGGCCACGCGCGCGTCGAGGCCGGCGGCGTAGGCGGTGGCGTTGTTGCGGGCAAAGTAGCGCAGACGCACATTGTCCAGGTCGTAGGGCACCACGTCGGTGAGATATTTAAAGTAGACTTCTCCGGTGAAGCGGAAAGGCCGCCCCCACTGCTGAAACTTCAGATCCTGGCCGGCGATAACATGCAAGGAGCGCTGGGCCCGCAGCTCCGGGTTCAACTGGCCCAGTTGGTTACGCAGTTCGCGATAAAACGGCGGCTGATAATACACGCCCGCTGCCACTTTGAACGCCAGCTCCGGGTTGCGGCGGGTAATAAACGAGTACTGCACACGGGGACTAAATACCAGCTGGCGGTTTACGCTCCAATAGTGCGCGCGCACTCCATAAGTAAGCGTGCGCAGCGAATCGAACGTAATAGTATGCTGGGCGTAGCCTTGATAACGGTCGCTATTAAGCGTCAGATCGGTGCGCAGGCGAGTATTCCGCGCATCGGGCACAAAGCCTGCCGAATCGACAAAGCCGTACTCATTCAGTGTATCCTCGATGTGCTCGCGGCCCGCTTTTGCCCCCCAGCGCACCGTGTGGCGGCTGGTCGGCGTCCAGGTGCCGCGGGCTTCGAGAGTTGCCAGGCGGGCGCTGAGGGTGTTGCGCGAATGATCGAAGCGCGAGCCCAAGTCGCGGATGCGCACGGGCCGGTTGAAGTCAGGTGAGCTCGGGTCAACGTTGATATCGGCGAAGCGGTAGCTGGCTTCCACGTCCCGAAACTCCAGTTCCCGCGAAATAAGCCCCCCAGCCAGCAGCTCCCCCGTAAACTTGGGGCTGAACTCGTGGCGCAGATTCAGGCCACCCTGGTAGGTGTCGTACTGCATCCGTTCGCGGCCGTCGTAAGCGATGAACAGACGTGTAAACTGGTTGGTGGCCGTGCTGAATGTGCTTTGGCCGGTTTCGGGTGTGAAGCGGTAATCGTTGTGGGCAAACGACGTCAGCAAACCCAAAGTCGTCCGGTTCGGCTCCGATTTGCCCCCCAGCGCGGCGTTGATGTAGAGTTGGCCGTCGTAAAAAGTGGGGTTGTAGCCGCCCTGCGCCTGCCGCAGCGAGCGGAGCACGTACTGAGCATTTTTGTACCGAATTCCGGCCAGATAGCTCACGCGCTTATTGGGCGAAGTGGCTTCTACGTGGGCCGTGCCGCCCACCAGGCTGGCCGTGGCCGAGGCGCCAAATCGAGCGGGCGTTTTGTACTCCACATCCAGCACCGACGAGAGCTTATCGCCAAACTTGGGCTGCCAGCCGCCCGTCGAAAACGCCACCTGGCTCACCAGATCAGGGTTGATAAAGCTCAGGCCTTCCTGCTGGGCAGCCGTTACCAGAAACGGCCGGTACACCTCAATGCCGTTCACGTACACGAGGTTTTCCTCGTAGTTGCCGCCCCGCACCGAGTAAGTGCTGGTCAGCTCATTGTTGGCCACCACACCCGGCAGCGTGGTCAGTATTTTGTTGAAATCACCGAAGGCGGAAGGCAATTCCTTTGCCGCCCGCGGGTTGATGCGCGTCAGGCTGACTTGCTCCCGCGTATCAGCACCTTCTCCCCGGCCGCGCACCGTCACATTGCCCAAGGCGCGGGCATCAGTAGCGAGTGTGAGCCGTTGGGGGGCATTTTTGGTTAAATCCAGGGGCGTGCGCAACACTTTGTAGCCTAGGCGGCGCGCCACGAGCACAGGGGCCGGCGCCCCGGGCGCGGGAGGCGTTACGCGCAGCGAAAATTGCCCCCAGCGTCGGTGGTGGTACCGCCGGGCTGGCCTTCCACGCCTATATCGACAAGCTCCAGTGGCTGCCCATTCGCGTCGCGGACGCTGCCGCTGACCACGACGCGAGTGGCAGTTTGTTGGGCCATCGCCCCCGCCCCGACCAGTACCAGCAGCAAGGTCAGTAACAGAGTAAAGGACTTGTTTATCAGGCGATTAATCAAATGCATCAGGCGTTCAGGCTCTCCTCCGATTCATCCTCCAGCAGCTCGCTTTCGCTTAAGTGCGCCCGCAGGTCAGCCAGCGTAGCCACCGGGTCGGGCGAGCCGAACACGAAGTTACCAGCCACCAGCACATCGGCCCCGGCTTCCACCAAAGCAGCGGCATTATCGAGGCTCACGCCCCGTCAATCTCAATCAGAGCCGAAGAGCCGCTATCTACCAGCAGTTCCTTCAAAGCGGCCACTTTGCGCAGGGTATTCGGAATAAATGCCTGTCCACCAAAACCTGGATTCACCGACATTACGCACACCAAATCCAGATCGGCCGCAATATCTTCCAGCAGCCATACCGGCGTATGCGGATTCAGCGCCACTCCCGCCCGGCATCCGAGCGCTTTGATTTGCTGAATGACGCGGTGTAAATGCGGGCAAGCCTCATAATGCACCGTGATGTTGGTTGCGCCCGCATCGCGCACGGCGGCCAGGTAATTCTGGGGGTCCTCAATCATCAAATGCACATCCAACGGCTGCTTGGCGTGCCGGCCAATGGCTTGCAACACCGGCACCCCAAACGAGATATTCGGCACGAAGCGGCCATCCATAATGTCGCAGTGCAGCCAGTCGGCGGCGCTGCCGGCGAGCCGCTCAATTTCAAATTGCAGATTGGCAAAATCGGCGGCGAGCAGCGAAGGAGCCAGTAATGGGGCTAGGCGGCGGGTAGAAGTCATACCGCGAAGGTAAGCGTTTGGGCGCGAGCTTGGATGCAGTTTTCACTCAACAATTGTCTTACTTAAACTTGCTATCCAAAAGTGAAGATTAACAGCCGTTCATCAAATAAGGCGGTCATGCAGAGCGGTAGCGAAGCAGCTCCGCGTGTTTAGCGGGATTACTAACCTAAATGCCTGAGCGAGCTGCTTCGCTCCGCTCTGCATGACCGCCTTTATGTTAGTCGTTGTTGAGATTATTCCTGATTTTCCGCTTTAATCCGTGGGTCGAAGGCAAACTCCTCGCGACTGCTGATGCGGATCCGGGCAAAGTCGGGGTGGCGGGCGTGCAGAATGTAGTTGAACTCGCTGGCAATAATAGAAGACGGCACCCGCAGCACAGGTGCCGTCTTGCCTTCATACCACGCGTCGCCCAAGGGCTGACAAAGGGAGTAGTTGCGGGTTTTGTGCCAGTTGGGGGGCAATTTTTCCAGCGCAATGGTCTCCACGGTTAAGTCATCGGGAATCTGAATGACTATCACCTTGAACCGCTGATTTAGTCCTTCCCCGCCCCGGTGTACCACGTTTTCCAGGCATGCCAGCGCCCGACTACTGGCCGTATAAATCACGAAATGACCTTTGGAATTCCAGCGTCCGCGGTTGCCTGAGGCATACAAATCCTGTGCGTACTCCGCCAAGCAAATACGGTATACTTCCACCCTACTGCGCGTTTAAGCCAAGTCGCCGTAGGCAATCCGATCCAACTCTTCCAACACCAGATCGATACCACCGCTGGTTTCCAGCAACGTGAGTGGCACTTGCCCATCGAGGCCGTAGGAAGGCTTTTCGAGCCAACGCACAAAGGCATCGGCTTCGCCAAATACCTGCTGCCCGCGCAGATGCAAAGCCAGCAGCTTCAGAGTCTGCTCGCTGTGAGCGGGATTCAGGTTTTTCTGCTCTTGGCGGTAGGTACGCAAGGTTTTGGTTGTGATGTTGAGAATGTCAGCCAACTGCTCAGGGTGCAGATGGAGCAAGCCAGCCACAGCAATAGCCGTAGCAGCCGAAACGCCCTGCCGCGCAGCCATTACCAAAGAGAAAGAATCTTTTACCACCTTCTTAAGCGCCGTCAACTCCGACCCAGCCATGGGAAGGCTGACGATTCCGCCTGCTTTGCGAGTTGTTGCTATGCTGCTCATGATCGAAGTAGTTCTTGGTGTTATTCCAAAGTTAGGAATATTTTCCCTTTAACTCGGAAATTTTTCTTTTTGTTCGGTTATGTTGTCGATTGACTCAGAGCTTGAACCAAATCACCTTATTAAAACAAACCTCCACGAACGTCATGCAGAGCGGCAGCGAAGCATCTCGCTCGCGCTGTTAGATTAATAATCCCTAGCACGCGAGATGCTTCGGCTCCGCCTCTGCATGACCGCCTTGTTTAAGTAGATAAACACATAAGTACAAGCGCACAAAAAAGAAGCTCGAAGCAAATGCTTCGAGCTACGTTCAAACTATACTCTTTATCAACCTTACTTCTCCCCTTTCTTCCAGGGCTGCCAGTCTAATTCGCCATTCTCGCGGCGGCGTAGGAACACGGTTTGGTCGTCTTTTTGAGTTTTGCCGAAGGTCACGTCGCCGCGGCAGTCGAGGCATTTGACGGATGTGTATTTAAATTTATCCTGAGCCACGCGGGAGGTAAGATCGAGGTTATCGGAGCCGCAGAGGCCACAGGCAGGCACATCGGCGAAACTCAGGCGGTCGTACTCGGACACCACGTCGTGGAAGTTGCCTCCCTGCACGGTGAAGTGAAACTGCCGGCGCCCGATGCGCTTGGTAATCATGAGTTGAAGCACAGCAAAAACGTTGGAAAGTGAATACTACTATTGAGGTAAGAATAACAGTTTTACTGCAAACAAAAGTCCACAAAAAAGCCCCCAGGCCGGAAAAACCGTTGCTGGGGGCTTTTTTTGGAGAAAGAATTTAAAGCTTCACGAAACGCACAGTGCGGCGCACCCGGCCTGCACTCACGGAGCAGGTATAGGTGCCTTTCGCCAGCATACCCGGCCGCAGTTCTACCTGCTGAGCGGAGGTCGCGGGCACTTTTTGCTCTACCACCACGCGTCCACGAGCATCGATCAGGCGCACTACCAGTGCTACCTTCTGGAACTCGGGCGTGAGCTGTAAGAACAATCCATCATCGCGCGTTGGGTTGGGGTAAACGGCCAGCTGGCCTGGAGCGGGAGTTGGCGCGGCCACGGGCAGCAGAGTGCCGGCGGCAAGGGTTTGAGCCCGACTAAAATCAGGAATGCCGTAGCCCAGCTCATTATCGGGGCGGGCGGCTTGGGAGCCGGAGCGCTGCAACGTGGCAATTACCTGCTGCGCCGTAAGCGTAGGATTGGCTTGCCAAAAGCCCGCCGCCAGGCCCGCCAGCGTAGGACAAGCGTAGGAAGTTCCGTTGCCATTCACCACCGTACCCCCGGCCGTCAGCACAGCCGAAGCTCGCCCTTGTGCCGCCAGCGCGGGCTTTATGCGCCCGTCGGCCGTAGGCCCAACCGAGCTGAATACGGCCCGCTGGAGCAGCACCGAATCGACAGCGCCAACTGTAAGAATGGAATCTGCGTCGGCGGGAGCGTTCACGTAGCGCCAGGGGCTGCTGCCTTCATTGCCGGCGCTGTTTACCACCAGCATCCCCACGCGTGCCGCCACCGTAGCCGCCCGCGACGAAAGGGCCGTGCGGCCGTTCAAATCGGAGTAGGTATAGTCAGGTGAGGGCTGATCGAAGTCGTTGTAGCCCAGGGAAGAGCTGATAATGTCCACGCCCACCGAGTCGGCGTACTCGGCCGCGAGCAGCCAGTTAGCTTCCTCCACCTGGTGCTCTGATTTTACATCTTCCGTAACCAATAAATGGTAGCTGGCCTTAGGAGCCGTGCCCACAAAGAAGCCGGGCTGGTTGGCGCCCATCGTTGATAAGCACTGGGTTCCGTGCTCATTACGGCCGTACACCGACGTATTATTTTCTACGAAGTTATATGTACTGAGCAGGCGCTTTTCTTCGAACAGAGGGGCAAAAGCCGGTAGGCGGTCAACGCCCGAAAAGCCACCGTCGAATACGGCAATCTGGATACCCTCCCCCCGAAAACCAGCGTCGTGCATGGCCACGGCCCCCAGCATCTGGGCTTGCCCGTATGCTGGCCCGTAAGTAGGACGCCCCGGCGCCGTAGGAGTTGCGGGCGGCACCGTAGCCGGCGGATTGGCCGCTATGGGCGCGGCGGCGGCTGCCTGCGTCCGAATAAGGGTTTGGGTGCCCTGCACCGAAGGAAGCTTGCGAAGGGAAGCCAGCGTGGCGGAGTCGCAGACCACCACGGCGGCATTAAACCAGCGCGATGTATACCACACCTGCACGCCCGGCACTGCCTTCAGCTGGGTTACATAAGCAGGATTGACGGGCAAATCGCGGGGCTGAATAGCAATATTCTGGCGCGTACGGCGCGTAATGGCGCGGGCCGATAAATACGCTTGCGGCTGCGTGATGCTATAAGGAGAATTGGCTTTATCCCGAAAGAAAACCAAGTGCCTACCCACCACGGCCGTTACCTGCGGCGGACCGGCAGGACCCGATGGGGTATTAGCACTACTCAGGTGGCTACTGAGCCCCATCCAGAATAAGACAAGCAGTGAAAGTCGCATTAATGGCGCGGAAAAGAAGCAGAAAAAGAAACAAATCAACGGCTGGCTAGCAGAAAAAAGCCCCCCAGACCACATACAGCACATGCTGAAAACTGTACTAATATCCTACAAAGCCTAACTGCATGTAGTAGGACAATAACACGGATGCCGGCGAAGTCGTTGCATGATCGGGGCGGTAAAAAGCCCCTCAGCAGTTCAACCTATATGTAACAGCGCCCGACAACGGTAGTTATAAAATCTACCATTATCGGGCGTTGCTTCAAACGTTATTTTCACCCTGCCAATGGCTACAGTTTTCCAGCCTCGATCAACACCTCGACCCGGGAGCTGCCTGCCAGTCGGTAGCCGGGTACTAAAGAGCAATCGGCGGGTGAGCCGGGTGGGCAACCATATTGGTAGCGACGACGCCAGCGATGGATAGGGCCCACTTCGCGGGCATACACCTGGCGTTGAATATTAAGGTTAAACAGATCGTAGGCAGTTGTGTCGGCGGTCGTAACGGTCTGCTCGTAGCGCTGGGGCTGGGCAGAAGTCGCTAACTCAAAAGGCTCGCCAACCCGGTCGTAGCCCCGTTTTTCAGCCGTAATCGTATCGCCAGAATTGTAGGCGTTGGAGTTCCATTTACGGCCCGTGCGCACCGGAAATACTAGTTCTACGGTCCGGCGGTTGCTACGGGTAAGCAGCAGCGTGTTCGGGGTGGTCTTGATAATAAATACGCTGTCGTCGCGCCAGGCCGCGGCGGGAGTAGTACGGCGCGACCGCACCACCCGGTAGACGGAGTCGCCGGCGGCATCAATAAACGTTTCGTCTATCCGCTCCCGAAACTGAAAGCGGGTAGCCGTGCCCGTGTTATTCTGATAAATGGAATCTACCACTGCATAAATCCGGTACGCTCCCACCTCCACCGGATAATACTCCAGGCCCATGTCGGGGCCGGGTTCTGTTTCGCGGGTGCAGGCCCCCGCCACTCCTAGCGCCAGCAAACCAGCTATGAAAGCGCGTCTACTCCTAGATAATTTAAAGAAACGCGAACGATAGAAGTGGCTCATGCAAAAGCAGAATTATAGGGCCGAACCGGCAAGCGCCTCAGCCTGAGAAGTAGGATCAGATATCACGTGGCGCTCAATCCAGCCGCCACCCAGCACATCATTGCCTTCGTAAAAAACGGCGGCCTGACCGGGAGTTACAGCATGAACAGGCTCCTCAAAATAAGCATATACTTTGTCGCCAATCTGTTCGAGGAAGGCGGCGGCACCGTCGTGGTTATAGCGAATCTTGGTGGTGGAAGGCACCAAACCCATACCTACCAGCGAAGCATACTTGCCCATATTCAGCTTGCCAACTACAGTCGTGGTGCTGGCCAGATCGTCGAAGTTACCGAGCACAACCTGGTTGGAGTCGGGGCGAATTTCGGTGACGTAGGCCGGAAAACCCAAAGCAATACCGAGCCCCTTGCGCTGCCCAATCGTATAGAACGGGTAGCCCTCGTGCGTACCCACCACCGTGCCATCGCGCAGTACAAATTGCCCCCCAGCCACGCGCGCCTCCAATCCTTCCACGCGCCGCTTCAAAAAGCCGCGGTAGTCGTTGTCAGGGATAAAGCAGATTTCGTAGCTCTCGGGCTTGTTAACCAGTTCTGTGAAACCGCGCCGGCGCGCCTCGTCGTAAATCTCGGTTTTGCGCATGCCGCCCAGCGGAAACAGCGTCCGCGCCAAGCTTTCCTGCGACACGCCCCAGAGGGCATACGACTGGTCTTTATTCTCATCCAGGCCTTTGCTCACCACATAACGACCGTTTTCCTGGCGTATGTTGGCGTAATGACCCGTGGCAATAAACTGACAACCCAGCTGATCGGCGCGGCGCAACAGCGCGTCCCACTTGATGTGTGTGTTGCACAGTACGCACGGATTAGGCGTGCGGCCGGCCAGGTATTCGTCGGTGAAGTTATTGATGACGAAGTCACCAAACTCGTCCCGAATGTCGATGATGAAGTGGGGAAAGCCGAGCTCAACGGCAATCTGCCGAGCGTCGTTGATGGAGTCGAGGGAGCAGCAGCCGGTTTCTTTTTTGGAGCCGCCCGCCGAGGCGTAATCCCAGGTTTTCATGGTCATGCCCACCACTTCATAGCCTTGCTCGTGCAAGAGCACAGCTGCTACAGATGAGTCGATGCCGCCGCTCATAGCGACGAGAACGCGCCCGCGTGGGGACGGCGTTGAGGAAGTATTTTCAGTCATAGAGAAGCGCCCGTGAGGTCAAGGCTCCGGCCGCGATGGCAAAGATAACAGCTGGCACCGACCTACGGTTCAGCACTCGCCTATTAAGCTGTACAAAGTACATGCCGGGCGCTGCAATAGCTCATATTCCTTACTTTCGCGCTTCGTCAATCCCAGATCTGCCTTCCCGCCGGACTTCTATTATTCTAATTATGGCTCTGCTTACTTCCGTGCTGGTGCGCGGCATCAATAACCTTTCCGACGCCCGCTATTGCGCCGGCATGGGCGCCGACGGCCTGATTTTCACCCTAGACCCTGCCCTGCCCGGCGCTGTTGATGCTGCTACCGTACGCGAGCTGGCCGGCTGGGTAGCCGGTGTGGAGCTGATTGGGGAGTTTGACGAGATGCCCGTATCCGAAATCAACCGACTGGTAGAAGAGTGCGGCCTACAGCGAGTACTGCTGCACCAACGGCCCGAAGCGCCGCTCTCGGTACCGGCGCTGCTGCACGCGCCCCTCTTTCTCATCACTTCCAATAGTCTGAGAAACGAGATGCTGCTTCAGTACAGCCCGATTTTTCCCGCTGGCCTGGGCGTGGCCGCCTCCTTGAATATTGACGACTTGCCTGAGGCGCGGCAGGAAGCCCTGGCCGAAGCAGCGACGCAGTTCCCTTTGTGGCTCAGCGGCGCCATTACCGCCGACAATGTAGCCGGTTTGCTCAACGCCATTCACCCAGCTGGCCTTATCCTGGAAGGTGGCAACGAAATCAAGCCGGGCCTGCGTGATTTTGAGGAATTAGAAGCGGTCTTTGAAGCGTTGGAGGCGGAATAGCTGGGGGGCTTTTTTAGCCCATCACCGTTACTAAGTTATACACCTGCTCACCCAAGCGTTCGTCGCCCGTTACCTGTATATGGGCTGCGGCCTGGGTGCGCGGCAGACTTTTGGTAAATAAGCGCCAAGCTACGGCGCCATCAATGGTAACTACTGCCTCGACAGCACCCGTCGCGCTTTCCTGTAATTCCCACTGCCCACCGCTGCTGTACACCAGAAACCAGGTGCCGCCGCCCGCGCCCGTTACCGTGAATTGCAGCGCATGCCCAGGCTCAGCGGCCAGCTGACGGTAGTGGTGCGGCAGCGCCCGAATGCAGGTAGCCAGAAAGGGCTGATACAATTCCGGCGCTACTAATTCGTCTTCGCCCCGCCCCACGGCCTGGCGGATTTGCTGCTGGTGGTGCCACTTTTCAGTGTAGTCGCGGGCAATGTGAAACCAGTTGAGCGAGGTTTGCTCCCCGGCCCAGCCCACGGCAAAAGCGGCCGGCTCCCAAGGGTCTAACGTATGTAAAAAGGCTGTATACTCGCTCCCCGTCGACTCCAACAGCTCTAGCACAATGCGCGGACTCAGCCGCCGGGTGGCTTTTATCCAATCAGCATTCAGCTCGTTCAGAAACCGCACGATACCTTCGTAGCTGTTCGGATCGGCAGGCGTCACCCCAAAGTAGCCGTCGCGCAGCATGGATAGCGTTTGTAGGTTGCCAGCCAGCAAGTGCAAAGCCACGTCCATCACCTTCCATTGCGGTGCCAAAGTTTGTAGCTCCCACTCTGCGGGGTCCAAACCTTTAAGAAACGACAGCAGCTTCTCATCCAGGATGGAAAATAAAGGCAGGGTTTCGATAGGTATAGGGCGCGCAGCGGACATAAATCGACTTTAACTCAGCGTAAACTGAATGTACTTGATAGCGATGCCCTCGCCGCGAAATCGACGCTCGTAATGGGTTTGGATATCTTCGGCGTGGGGCAGCAGCTCAGGCGTGGCGTAAATATCGGCGGTATGGGCTAAAATACGGGCTCCCGGACGGGTTTGCAGCGTTTCAAGTGTGTATTCATACAGCGGCGTATCGTCCGTTTTGAGGTGAACAAGCCCTCCCGTGCGCACTATTTCCTGATACAAATTGAGGAAGCGCGGCGACGTGAGGCGGCGCTTGATATCCCGGTCGCGGGGTCGCGGGTCGGGGAAGGTGACCCATATCTCGGCTAGCTCCTGGGGGGCAAAATGCGCATTCAGCGACTCGGCCCGCGTGCGCAAAAAACCTACGTTCGTCAGGCCCAATTCCTCGGCGCGGGTACTGCCCCGCCAGATTCGGTCGCCCTTGATGTCAAGACCCAAAAAGTTGCGCTCCGGGTAGCGAGCGGCCAGGCCCACCGTGTAGTCACCCTTGCCGCAGCCCATTTCCAGCGTAATGGGGTTATCATTCTGAAAGAAATCCTGATGCCAGCGCCCCCCAACTGCTCATAGTTGGATTTGCCCGGCTCTACAATATCGGTCCGCTCCGCGTTGTGGGCGAAGCGTACAAGTTTCACTCGACTCATTTATTTGATTATTTATCTTATTAATCCCTCAGGGAGAATTGACTGTCATGCAGAGCCGAGGCGAACCATCTTGCTCGCGGTCGTTTAATTAGTACTCCTACTAAACACGCGAGATGCTTCGCTACCGCTCTGCATGTCAGACGGATTGAGATGGTGATTAATCACACCACTAAGCCCCATTCCTATCCGTAAAGCTCCTCGACCTCAGCTACCACAAAGGTACTTCCACCGATAAAAACCACATCATCCGGCCCTGCAGCAGCGCGGGCAGCTTTCACCGCCGCTGCTACAGGTCCATAAATTGCCCCCGGAGCCCAACTACGGCAGCCCGCTCCGCTAGTTCAGCGGCGGGCAAAGCACGCGGAATGCTTGCCTGGCAGAAATAATAGGTGGCCGTGGGGGCAAAAGCGTGAGCATTTTGGTCACGTCCTTATCGTTTACTACACCCAACACTACGTGCAGCTGATGGTACTTGAGTTGTGCCAGTTGGGCAGTTACCAGGCGTAACCCTGCCTCATTATGGGCTGTATCGCATACCACCAACGGGCGGCGCCCGATAATACTCCAGCGCCCTCGAAGCCCCGTAAGCTGGCTCACTTGGCTCAATCCCTGACGCACTGCTGACTCAGGAATTTGGAATCCCTGCCGTTGCAAATCGGCTAAAACGGCTAACACGCCAGGTAAATTAAACCGCTGATATTCACCCAGCAAACCTATCTCAAGCTCATTCAGTACTGGAAGTTCATGTAGCTTTATAGTAAAGCGCTGTGTTTCCGTATCCGATGACTGGGGGGCATTTTTTTCAACTTGATATTGCTGGTCGGCAAACGTCAGGGGCGCGGCCAGTCGGTGGGCTTTTTCCTCAAAAACAGCAGCTACTTCCGGCTGCGTCTGGCTAATAACAACGGGCACGCCCGGCTTGATTATTCCGGCTTTCTCAGCAGCGATGAGCGGCAGCGTGTCTCCCAGCAACGCCTGATGATCGAAGCTGATGTTGGTGATCAGCGAAACCAGTGGCGTAATGATGTTAGTGGAATCCAGCCGGCCGCCCAAGCCCACTTCCACGATGGCGATATCTACTTTCTCTTCGGCAAAATATTGGAAAGCCAACGCCACGCACATCTCAAAAAAGGACGGCTTTACTTCCTCAAACAACGGACGCCATTGCTCCACAAATGCCACCAGATAGCTGGGGGGCAATTCCTGGCCATTGATTTTGATGCGCTCCGTGAACTCACGCAGATGAGGTGAAGTGTACAAGCCTACTTTATATCCCGCCGCCTGCAACACAGCCGCCAGCATGTGGGAGCTACTCCCCTTACCGTTGGTACCGGCTACGTGCACGCTACGAAAGCGACGCTCCGGGTGACCAAGGGCCTCAGCCAGTACTTCCGTATTCCCCAATCCTTCCTTATAGCCTGCTGCTCCTACCCGCTGAAACATAGGCAGTTGCTCGTACAGGTAAGCCAACGTTTCGGCGTAAGTCATGGGAAGTAGAATCAATAAGTAGGTCGAACCCTGCTCAATTATTTTGCTAATGAGCGCTGATGTGAGCGCAAAAGAAAACCGCCGGCCGGATAAATCCGACTGGCGGCTACGTGAATGAAGAAAATAGCTAACTATTCCAGGCGGAACCGAAAGGTAATATACCCTACGCCCCCACCCGGATCAGGGCGCGTTTTGCGGAAGGAGAACTGCTCGCGAATCGTTTTGATGCAAGCCTGCACCTGGGCTGCTGACATGGTGCCGGCAACTTTACCAACCGAAATAATCTCGCCTTCTCCGTCAATTGTAATCTTAAAACGCAAATAACCACCCTGATTATCGACGAGCGGCGGCTGCGGCTTGTTGGCAAATGCCCAGCCACCGTTGCCGAAGCCGTCACCGGAGCCGCTGCCGCCCCCCGAGCCGCCACCATCGCCACCGCCACTGCCGGGCGTACCGTAGAGGGCGCGGGCATCAAGGCTGCCTTTAGGATTGCCCTGGTCGCCTGTCGCGCCGGGGCGGTCGCCGTTATTGTTGCCAGTGGGTGTATTGCTCGTACCGGCAGAACCATTGCCACCGCCATCATCGCTGCCCTTGGGCGTATATAAAGTGCGGGGTTTGGGGGCAGGAGGAGCTTCGCGCACAACTTCCTTCACCGGCTCTGGCTTTTCTACGGGTGGCGTTTCTCGTACAACCGGCTTGGGCGGCGTAGGACGCTCTACTGGTGAAATTTTGACGGGGCTTTCCTCCGCCTCACTAGTCACTATTTTTTCCTCCGCGGCATCGGGCGGCGTGGGGGCTGCAGCCCGCGCTGGCTGTGGTGTGGGCTGCGGATCAGGGTTACGAGCCGGGGGCGGCTGTCCTCGGTATTGCGTGAGTTATTGGCCTGGGCCAGCGTTTGGATATCGCCATAGCCGGCTTCATCCACGCCATAGTTCAGCTCAACACCACCACCACCCATTTCCGTTAAGGGCGGATCTGGCCCCTTGAAAACGGTAAATATGAACAGCAATAACAGCAAGACATGAACGATCACCGTCCCGACTAGCGCCTCCCGGCGGTGATGTTCGCGGTAATCGAGTGCCATGAGTTATCTATAATTAAGTATCGAGTTGTTCAACGCAAACCATAAAGGGCGCGTTCCTACCCGCGCGCGGCGCTTTGCTGTGCCTGCGTGGCCATCACCATTTTCACTTTCAGCCGGTTGCCGATTTCGAGAATATCTACCAGCTTCTGCACGTTCAAAGATGCATCGACGCGCAAGACCACTGTAGGCTGATCGAGACCAGTTATGCGCTTGCTAAGGGCCGATTCCAAATCGGTTGAAGTTACAGGCTGACGATCTAGGAAGTACTGCCCAGCGGCATCAACGGAGATATTGATTGTCTCTTTCATCACGGCCTTGCCTGAGCGGGCATTAGGCAGAAGCAGCTTAATCACGTTGGGATTTACCATCGTACTCACAATCAAAAAGAACAGCATCAGGAAGAACATGATGTCGTTCATCGAGCTAGTCTCGACGTGCGAGGAAAGCTTGCGGCGGCGGCTTAAATCCATTTTTAATTGTTAGATGGCTGAATGGTTAAATAGCTGCATGTTATGGCAAGTCGTGTAACGCCCAGCCATTCACCCTTCAACCATTTATTTTTAATTATCCTGCAGGATGTCCATGAACTCAATGGCCGAGTTTTCCATGCGGAAAACCAGGCGCTCAACCATGATGCTGAGCCAGTGATAGCCAACGTGGGCAATGATGCCGACGATAAGACCAGCCGCTGAGGTTACCATTTTAGTATACAAGCCGCCCGAAATCTGGGCGATACCGAAGTCGCCGGTGGTGCTGATGGCGTAGAAAATTTTGATTACACCGATAATGGTACCCACGAAACCAAGCATGGGTGCAATACCAGCGATGATACCCAAGATGCTGATGTTCTTCTCTAAACGAGCAATCTCGATTTTACCGACGTTCTCGACACTGGTTTCGATGTCTTTCAGGGGCAAGCCAATGCGGCGAATACCCTTCTCAATCATGCGAGCTAAGGGCGAAGCATTTTGCGCGCACAGCATTTTTGCCCCCTGCAAGTCACCTTTCACCATCAGCCCCGAATGCCCCCCATGAAGGAATCAGGGTTGCTGGTGGCTTTGCGAATGGTGATGTAACGCTCCAGAATAATAAAAACAGAGATCGAGAAGAGAATAAAAATGGGAATCATTACCCACCCACCCTGCAGCACCAAATCAATCAGGGACAGTTCGGGGCAGCCGCGTTGGCCGCAGCATTGGCGGCAACAGCCGCAGTATCAAGGGGAGCAGTGGTGGTAATTTGCAGGAGCAACGATGTCATTTTAGTACTTAAGAACCCAGAGTGATGAGCCGTATTGTTTGCGTAATTGAGAAAGGCTGCGGTCGGCGGAAGCGCGGTCGGCAAATTCGCCTACAGTGAGGCGGTAAAAACGGCTGCCAGCGGATGCGCGCGTCGCACGCACGGGCCACAATATCTGCGCAGGACGGTTTTTGCGGGCTAAAGCGGCCCGTGCTTTTTCCACGCTCCGAGGAGTGTCAAAGCTGCCGGCTACCACGTAGAAACGACCTGTCCGGGTTTTAATTGTTGGAGTCGAGGCTGCTGTAGCCGGCGTCGCCGTTGCAGCCGCTTTTACTGCTGGCGCAGGAGCAACAGCCGGTGCCGAGGAGGCTAACGGTTTAACTACTTCTGTCGGCTTTACTGGAATTGCTGGCTTTGCAGAAGGTTTTGCACTAGCCTCGGCAATGGGCTTCTCTACAGTATCTGAAGTGGAGGCAGGCGTATTGGTTGGCTGATTCTTATCCCAGTCAGCAGTTTCGGGAGTCACAACGGCAACCGGTTCGGTTGAATCGGCTGCACCGTCGGGCACGAATTCTTCGCTCCAGCCATGGTTGGCCAACGTAGCCTGCTGCGTGGCTCTGGATTGCGGTTTAATAGTGCTGGGGGCATTTTCTGCTCTTGGGCCACCCACGAGGCCGGCACCGCCCTGAAGCTATCAGGCAAGTGGCCCAGGCGCAGAGCAAACAAGTAACCAGCCGATAACATCAGACCGGTAAGTACGGTGGCGGCGGCAACGTTGAACACCCGAGCTGCCCTCCGTGAACGACCCGCGACGGTGAGCTGGGGCGCCGTAGGCTGCCGCTCGCGAGCCAGCAAGGCATCCGTTGCCCGCACTGGCCGCGATACTAATTCGGGTAGTCCATAACTGGCCGAGAGCAGATTTTGGGTGCCCGTGTATTCAAACTCCAATCCTCTTCCAGCAGCCCGGCGAAATACTCCAATGCCCGGCAGTTCCGTGCGCTGGGCGCTTTCCAACTCAGCCTGCAGATTAGCCACCGCGTTGCGCACCATCTGACGGGCTTCCGAAGCGGGCACATGCAGCGCATGACTCAGGGCATCAACCAGCAAGCCATCGTTGCGGGTCAGAGCACCATTGAAGGCGACGGTTTTGGTTGGTGGAGTCAGCGTGTGGCGCACCGGATGAATCCGGGCCGGCGCATAATCGGCGATAAGGCCGCCGAAACCGGGAATAATCACGCAGTCGTGGTCCCGAAGTAAGCTGAGAATATGGTTGGAAATCGGCAAGGTCGGTTGTGTTTGTGGTGCGTTAATCTTTGCTGCGTTAAGGCTGTAAACAGCTTACTTATCGGAAGTAAGCTTCGGAATATCCTACTATTTACAAGTGCATCAGCGCAGTAAAAAATTAAAAATCATAGGTCACGCCCGCCAGTACGTTGATGCCCTTCACCGGGTAGTTCAGGAAACGCTCGTACTTGCGGCCCAGCAAATTGTTGCCTAAAGCAAAGATTGACAGATTTTCTGAGAAACGATAATCGCCACGCAGGTTCAAATCTACCACTGTGTCCGTAGGACGCACCACCTGCACCAAGTCATCAGCAATGCCGCCGGCCTTATAGCCTACTCCGAAACTAGAGCTATACGTATATAACTCCGCCCCTAGCAACAGTTTATCGCCAACGTTGTGAGTTCCGAACAGCACCGACTGGAAAGCAGGCCGGTGAAAAGCTTCAGCCAAGGTCTTGGTGTTATAGCCATTGTAATCAGCCTTTACGCCCAACCGAAATTGCTCAGCAGCATTATAAATCACTTCCCCGTGCACATTAAGCAATTGTGTTGACTTGCGGTCGTACACTAAGTCAAAACGAGAGGTATCGGTAGGGCTGTTAGCGTAGAAATACAAGTTGCGGTCGTTAGCGGCCGTTACTTTGGCACTTACTGACAGACCCCGAGCAGGTGTCGCCGTAAAGCCTCCGTAAATAGTTGGCCCCCGGTGCGTATCGGCCACGCGCTGGTTAGGAGCCAGCCAGGGGTTTTCGGTGGTCAGATCGTACATAGTCACGCGCTGCAATGCCCCTCCCAGTCCGCCAAACACCACAAATTTATCCTCGGCCACGGTGTAGCCCAAGCGAATTGCCGGATACACATTGAACTGCGAAGCTGTACCAATGGTGTCACCGGTGTAGCCCAGGGTAGCGCCCACCGATACGGCCAACCGGTTCAGATCGGCTTCAAAAGCCGGCGTGAACTGTACGAATGGCCGACTAGTAGTAGTCAACTCGTCCTTTTGCGATATCAGGGATACATCACCATTCAATGCGATTCGACCTTTCTCACCCAACGCATAGCCTGAGCGGAGCGACGCATTGAAGTTGCTTTCGCTAGCCGCAAACCGATCTTTCCAATAGTTAAAGCCTACGCCAAAGTCGTACTGAAAAGCCGCATCGGCGGCGCGGTTGCGGGCATATACCTTCGCGGCGGCGCGGGTGAACACTTGCTTGATGTCATCGACATCGGGGGGCAAATTCTGGGTCTCACGGTTGTAGCCGTAAAAATTATACCGCTCCCGCCCCAAATCTAGCTTGGCGCCCAAGGCAGCAGTACCACTGTAGGTTTCGCCATTCAGCCCCAGGCTGGTCTGGCTGAGGCTGGAGTTCTTACGGTCAACGGGTCCGCGTGAAGAAGAAATGTGGCTAAAATCGAGGCCATAGGAAGCGGCCTCATTGCGCGTGTTATGCAGGTAAGCCTTGCCGTAGATGGTCCCGTAGTTGCCCAGCGCGCCCTTCAGGTAGTTGCCGGTCTGGGGGGCTAATTCTTCCTGTTTGATCGTGAGAACGCGCACCGACGGATTGAGGCGGTCGGCAGGCAGCCGAAAGTCGGGATAAGTGAACTGTACCGTTTGTGCCTGCGGGGTTGGTGCCTCTACTTTGATCTTATCAAAGTTGCGCGTCGCCTCGGGCAGCTCGTTCACGCGCTCCTTTACAATTTCAATTTCAGCGTCTTCAATTTTGCCCCCCGGCCGCTGCTGTGCCCACGAATAGCGGGGCGCGGCCACGGCCAGCAATGTGACCAGAGCCAGGGAATAAGGCGAGCGAAGCATCATAGCAACGGAGTTGGGTTTAATATAAGCTTAGATTTAAATCAGCTTATTCAACCATTTATTAATCAGTTATTTATTATTTCAGCAAAACAGAGTCGCCCTATTCTTCTACGGGTACTGGGGAAGTTGTAGTATCGGTTGGCTGAGTCTGAGTAGGCTGCAAAGCCTGACGCGCAGCAGCCCGACGAGCGGCTGGCGAAGCTGGTTTGGCAGGAGTTGTTTTGGTGCCCGCCGGCGATGTGCTTGTAGGCTTGGCACCACTCGTTGCAGGCGCCGGTGCAGCGCCATCGGCGGGCAGAGCAGCTAGTCGCTGCTTAGCGCCTTCGATGATTTCCGCCACCGGGAATTTGTTGTCGATGATGGAATTCAGCGTGGCACGTGCCTGGAAATTATCACCCTGCAATGCGTAGATATCGGCGATAAGTAGAAAGCCCCGACCCTGCCACAGCTCATATTTGGAGGCGTTGGTTTTGTAGGCCGCATCCAAGGCCTCAGGGTATTTCTTCTGGTCGAATAATACCTGGGCCAAAAGGTATTGCGCCTCTGCGCCATTTTCATCTGTGGCCGTGCTGGCTGCGGTAGTCAGCTCGGGAATGGCTTGGTCCAGGTTGCCAGCTTTGTAGCTGGCTTTGCCCAAATAAAGCAGTGCCGCATTGGTCGCGTTCAGCGAAGCACTACCCAACGCCCGTAGATCCTGAGCCACGCGGCGGGTGCCGTCGTAGTCACCACTTTCGTAGTAGCTCCGCATCAGCCCAATGCCTGCATCAGCTACTTCCCGCTTGTTCTGCGATACTTCTCGCAAACGAATGTAGTATTTGATGGCCTCCGGGTAGTTCTTATTGGCATACTCCAAGTCGGCAACCCGACCTGCGGCGCGGTTGACAAACTCGCTCTTGCCTTCCGTTACCACATTTTTCAACCCAGCTAGGCCCTCGGTTTGCTTACCCGTTTTCAGGTAAGAGTCACTGAGGAAATAGCGGCCATCGGCGGCCAAGGACGTGTTGGGATATTGCTTGAGGTAAGCTTCCAGCCTCGGAATTGCCTGCGCGTACTTCTCAGCGGTGTAAAGTGATTTGGCTGCTTCGAACTCTACACTTTCAGTAGCACCACTCTGTGGGTTTTGCTGCTTGTATTGTCCAAGCGCCTGGTCAAATTCTTCGGTCTTACCCAACGCGGCTAAGCTTTCTTGCAAGCCCGATAGCGCATTGGTTGCCGATTTGGTGCGCGGATACCGCTCCAATACCTGGCGAAAGTCAGCCACGGCCTTATCATGCTGATTGAGGTTGGCGTACGCTACGCCACGCTTCTGTAAGGCCTGCGGAATCAGGGCGCTGTTAGGCCGAGCCCGAATCAGGCGCGAAAAGCCATCAACGGCGGGCTGAAAATTACCAGCCTCAAACTCAAACTGCGCCTGCTGAAATACGGCATTGTCGGCGTAGCGCGACTGGGGGGCAGTTTTGAGCAGGGTATTCAACGTATTGGTAGCTTCACCTTGGCGACCTAATAAGCCCAGTGTTACGCTCTTTTGGTAATAAGCGTAATCCTTGTCGGGCGCATTGGAAGCAATAACCTTGTCGTAGCCAGTCAGGGCCTGCTTGTAGTCTTTGGCCACATAATAAGTATCGGCCAAGCGCAGGGTTACGTCGTAATAGTTGGGGTCATTGGCCGGCTGGCGGGTTTCGGCATCCTTCAGATACGCTTGAAACTGCGGCCGCGCCCGATCATACTGCTTGGTGTTGTAATAAGCATAGCCGAGGCCATAGCGGGCTTTCTGGTCGAAGTCCGTTTCGGCCGCGCTGCCGGAACGGGCCGTGCGGGCCGCTGCGGTATAGCTCTGAATGGCTTCCGGATATTTCTGCCCGATACTGTAAATCTCACCGCGCAGCACCTGAGCGGCGGCCCGCAGGGCGTCGTCCTGGGGGTATTTCAGCGACTTGTCCAGCAACGGCAGTGCCTCGTTGAACTTGCTGTTGTTGTACAGCGTGGCCGCTTGCAAGTACGTTACGCGCTGATAGGTAGCGTTCAGGCGGCTGCTCCGGTTATCCAGGCCTTCGAGGTAAGAAATGGCCTGCGCGTAGTCGGATGAGTTCAGAAAGCTTTCACTCAGAATATCATCGGCGGCAGCCGCATTTTTGGAGCCGGGAAACTTCTTGTTGAAATCCTTTAATGAGGCAATTACTTCCCGACCATTACCCAGCTGGTAGTTTACCTGAGCGTATTTGATGGTGGCATTCTCTGTGATGTTGCGGTCGAAGGTGGCATTGCGGGCCGCGTCGAAGGCATTCAGGGCAGGCTGATTCTGCTTGAGCTGCAAGTAGCTCAGACCCATATGATAGGCCGCGTTCTGGCCCAGCGAGTCCTTGCGGGCGGCTACTCCCTTCAGGCTGTTTACCGCACCCTTGAAGTCGCCCATCTTATAGTTGGCGTACCCGATTTTGTACTGCACCGTCGGGTCCATCTTCTTGCGGCCGGCCGCGTAGCGGTTGAAGTACTCGGCCGCACTCTGGAAGTCGCTTTTCTGGTAGTAAGCATCGCCTACGAGCAGCTGAATTTCATCGGCGCCCTGGGGCGGCGGGGTTTGCGCCAATGCCTTCGATCCATAGGCAATCAGACCCTCGAAGTCGCCTTCCTTGTAATAAATCTGCGTCATGACGGCGGGCACTACGAGGCGGTAGCCGTCGCTTTCCTCGGCCACGGCCAAATCGCGGCGGGCACCGGCAAAATCGCCCGCCCGGAATGCCAGATAGCCCGCGTAGTAGCTGCTGGCGTAGCGATACTCGGAGCTGCCTTGCTTGGTGCGGTCGAACAGCAAACGTGCCTTATCGAATTCCTTCTGAGCGAAGTAGCTGTAGGCCAGTTTAAACTCCGATTCTTCACGCTGCTCCAGCGTCAGGTTATCGGGTCCCACGCGCTGCATGTACTCAGCGGCTTTGGCGTAATTCTTCTTGTCGAAATAGAATTTACCGAGCTGAAAAAAGGCCTCCGCTGCCTTCGGGTGGGCCGGATTGTTGGCCGCGAAGGCTAGAATCCGGTCTTCGGCGTCGGGGTGAAACAGGTAGAGGCCCGACACGGCGTAGTAGTATTCGGCGTCGGTGGTGCGGTCGCGCTGTTCGCCGGTGCGGCGCTGGGTAAGGTCGAGGTAGCGCTGGAAAGACTGTTGCGCGGCGCCGTACTTGCCACGGTCGAAGAGTTCAAGGCCTTCCTGGAAATGACGCTCGTCGGCGGCAAAAACCTGGGTTTGCTGGGCTGCGGCCACCAGTGGGGCCGCCGTGCTAAGCGTGGCGGCCAGCGCCAAGCGGGGAAATAACTTCATTGCGGGGCGTTACAAGAAAGGGCGCTGCGGGCCCGGGAGTGGCCAAAAGTAGCGAAAAAGTGGTGGAGGTTGCACAGAAAAGGCATTCTCACAGCTTGGCAACGCGCTGGGGGGCTTTTTTGGTATAATACCGCCGCACTAGTAAGCTGCCTACAGAATAGCACGGCTTTAGATCAGGCCAGCAAGGCTGCTCCTGCATACAGGGCAAGGCATAAAGGCTACTGAGCCGGCTGGGGGGCTTTTTTACAAGCCAAAATGCATGGTGTAGTCGCCACCATCAGTGATGTGCACGCGCTTAAAACCAAGGGCTTTGAGCTCGATGCATACCTGTTTGATTACCGTATCCTTGCTCTGAGCATCAAAGGATCGCGACGACATAATAATTACGTCGGCTTGTTCCCCTACCACGTTGATCGTGGCTTCCATGCCTTTTTGCAGCAGTTCCTTGGGCAACTGGGCAGCATAGTTCTGGCGCTCCTCTATAGCCACAACGTCTTTGGCTACCACCGTTTTGGGCGTGATGCTTTCAGTAGCCAATGCCGAATCAGGGGCCGTATCAGCCGCTCCGGCCGACGCGGCGGAGGCCAGCAGCGCCGTATCAGATGAGGCAGCCGATGCGGGAGCAAACTTCCTAGATATCTCTTTCGAGCGGGCTTTAGTATCGGCCCTCAACTTGACTGAAGCGGTTGGCGCGTTGAGCGCCAGGTATTCTTCAATGGCTTCTTCCTGGTAGGCTGCAGTTCGCATGGCCGCCAGCAGCCTGTCCGATTCCGCGTCTGCATTCATTGCGTTCGACTGCTCCGTTGTAAATGCTGAACCGGACGCCCCTGCTGCCTGACTCGCGCTGTATAAGGGCGCCGGCCGCGTCCATCGTCCTAGTATAAAGGCCCCTAAAAATGTAAGCAGCGTAATTCCTAACAGACCAAAAAGTGAGTTCCGATTCACAATACAAGAAGTAAACAACTAGTAAAATGCTCGCCGTTGCAGCCACCAATACGCTTACAAGGCCAGAAAGTATACTATGGCAATCGACAAGCCAATTGTTTAGCTTATGTGTTTCATTTCGCCTTCAGTCAGCTGCCACCCAAAGTGTTTCCTGAGCATTTCCCTCACTTTTTCCTTGGTTAGCGGCTTGGTCAGAAAGTCGGCTACATGAAGCTGCTGTCCGCGCTCCACGTCCTGAGAGTTCACCGACGTGGTGAGCATAATGATGACGATGGCCTCTTTGCGAGCCAGCGGCAACTGCTGATAGGAAAACAGAAATTCGAACCCATTCATCACGGGCATATTCACGTCAAGCAGAATCAGGGCCGGACAGGCGGCATCAGGGCATTGCTGATCCAATAAAGCAAAGGCTTCCTGACCATTCAGCGCCACCATTAGCTGGTCAGCAATGGCTAAATCTTCCAGTAGTCGTTGATTAAGAAAGTTGTTAATCGGGTCATCATCAACTAAAAGGATACACGGTAGCTTCTCCACGCAAATACCTAATTATAAATGTTGGGCTAAATAAAAAACGGTTGTTCCCTTGAGGCTAACTCGTTGGGGGGCAAATCTAAGGTTTAAACTGAACAGCGGACTAATAACTGGCCAATGACGTAGTTATTAAATGCTTAGCCCGCTATGGCACTCAGCGGCACGGGGTGCAGCATCAGGAATACCAGCTCGCGCAAAATCTCCCCTTCCGTCATCGAGCCCGACTCGATACCCTTGCTCTGCGCATCGGCGCGGCGCAGCAAGTGAATGATGTCGCGGGTGCGCTGAAAGCTGTAGTTGCGCATGGCCAGCTGCGCATCTTTCTGCTGGAAGCTGTTCACCATGCCCAGTTTTTTGAAGTCAGCATCGGAGGGGCTGCCGATCTGGTGCAGCACGAGCAGCTTGGTAAAAAAGCCGAAGAGCAAGGTAAGGTTCGGGATAATGGGATTAGCCTTCGGGTTAGCTTCGAAGTAATGCAGTATCCGATTGGCCTTAAGCACATCGCGCTGCACCAGGGCGCGCTGTAGCTCAAAGATGTTGTAGTCTTTGCTAATGCCCACCAGGCGCTGCACCAGGTCCTCATCGATGGCCTGGCCGGGCTTCACGTTGAGCAGCAGCTTATCTATTTCATTTGTCAGCCGGCCTAGGTCGGGACCGATATACTCGCTGAGCATCGCCACGGCCTGGGGGGCAATTTGCTGCTGCTTGCTGCGCACGTAGCCCGTCAGCCAGGGTGCTACCTGGTTGTCGTAAAGCTTTTTGCTGGTCAGCACGGCCGCGTGCTTGGTCATAGCTTTGGACAGCGCCTTGCGGCCGTCCAGCGTTTTGTGCTTATAGCAAAACACCAGCACCGTGCTGGCCAGCGGATTTTTCAGGTACGCCTCAAAAAACGGATAGCTACTCTCCCGCTCCAGGTCGGCCACCGACTGCGCTTCCTTCACAATGACCACCGAGCGCTCCGCCATCATCGGAAAGCGCCGCGCCTGCCCCAGAATAGTGGCTATATCCACATCCTTGCCATAAAGCACCACCTGATTGAAGCCGCGCTCATGCTCCGGCATCACGCTTTTCTCAATGATGTCGGCAATCAGATCGATGTAGTACGGCTCCTCCCCTTGCAGGAAATAGATGGGCGCAAACTGCCGTTGCTGGAGCTGCTTCAGAATCTCGTCGGGGCTGAAGTTGGGCACTTCGGTAAAGCGTTGAGTTGAAATATTGCCTGGATACTTTTCTTCCTAAGCCAGGCAAAGGTAAAGCTACGACGCGCCTCACCGCTTACCTTTGCCGCAGAAATGGTTGAATGTGGGCTCACGGTCGTCATTCAACAGTTAACAGTCAAAACTTCTTCTTGCTTTGAATTTACTCGACGAACTCCGCTGGCGCGGAATGCTGCACGATACCATGCCTGGCACGGCAGAGCATCTGGCCGAACATCAGCCCATCAGCGGCTACATCGGCTTCGACCCCACGGCCGCTTCCCTGCACATTGGCAACCTGGCCACTATCATGCTGCTCGTGCATTTGCAGCGGTCGGGCCACCGGCCGGTAGCACTGGTAGGCGGCGCCACCGGCATGATCGGCGACCCCTCTATGAAGTCGTCGGAGCGCAACCTGCTGGATGAGGAAACACTGCGTATAAACCAGGCTGGCATTAGGGCTCAATTAGAGCGGTTTCTAGAGTTTAATGACGGCCCGACTGGCGCTGTCGTGGTCAATAATTACGACTGGTTTAAGGAATTTGGCTTCCTGGAGTTTCTGCGTGATGTAGGCAAGCACATTACGGTAAACTACATGATGGCTAAGGATTCGGTTAAGCGCCGTTTGGGAACTCCCGAGGCGGAAGGCGAGCAACGTGCAGAAGGCCTATCTTACACGGAGTTCAGCTACCAGCTCCTGCAAGGCTACGACTTTAGTCATCTTTATAAAACGCTGAACTGCACCCTGCAAATGGGCGGCTCCGACCAGTGGGGCAACATCACGACGGGCACCGAGCTTATCCGGCGCCTCGACGGCGGCAAGGCGTTCGCTCTTACCTGCCCGCTGGTCACGAAGGCCGACGGCACCAAGTTTGGCAAGTCGGAGGGCGGCAACGTGTGGCTTTCGCCCCAAATGACTTCGCCCTACCAGTTCTACCAGTTCTGGCTCAACGCTGCCGACGCCGACGCCAGCCGCCTAATCCGGGTGTTCACCTTACTCAGCGAGGCCGAAATTCTGGATCTGGAAGCCCAACACGCGCCGGCTCCGCACCAGCGCATTCTGCAGAAGGCCTTGGCCAAAGACGTCACTAGCCGCGTCCACTCCGCCGAGGCGTATGAAGCAGCGGTAGCTGCTTCTGAGATTCTGTTTGGCAAAGGCGACCTCGAAGATCTGCAACGCCTCGACGAAGCTACGCTGCTCGACGTATTCGCCGGCGTGCCGCGCCTTGAAGTGCCGCGCGAGCAAGCTGGCAGCTTGCTGGTAGCTGATTTGCTCAGCGAAGCCACCCAGTACCAGATTTTTCCTTCGAAAAGCGAGGTTAAAAAGATGATTCAAGGCGGTGGCGTGAGCCTGAACCGTCAGAAAGTGGCTGCCGCCGATCAAGCTGTATCTGAGCTTCCTTTGCTCCAGGATAAGTATCTGGTGGCCCAGAAAGGCAAGAAAAATTACTTCTTGATTTCGCTTGTCTAAGGCTCTGCTTTCATCACCCTTTTAGAGCAGGCAGATAAAAGAATTCATTCTATGAGTACGAAAAAGCCCCCAGATCATGTCTGGGGGGCTTTTTTACAGAACAATAAACATGGATTATTTGCCTACCGCGCCGGCAGGAAGCTGTAGCAAAAACTGGCTGCCGCTGCCGCCGCTACCTGAGGTATAGGCCGGTACGGCGCTTCCACCCTTTTCCCAGGCTTCAATCCAGCGCATTTGCACGAGCAGCGGCGTCAGCGACTGTTGCTGCTTTTCGTTGGCATACGCCTGCGCGTCGGCCGCAATGCGAATCGATTTGGCCCGGCCCTCGGCCTCCGCAATGTTGATGCGCGCCTGGGCTTCGGCCTGCCGAATGCGGTTTTCGGTTTGCAGGCCGGTTTGTACGGCGGTGTTTTTCGCGTCGATGGCGGCTTTCAGGCTGGCCGGCGGCTCCAGCTTGGTGGTGATTTGCTGCACGGTGAAGCCCATGGTCTGGAGCTGACCGACGAGGTTGGCCTTCACCTGCGCCTCGTAGCTGCCCCGGTTGCTGATCAGGCTATCGGCCGTGTAGCGGTTGGTAGCTACGCGGTAGGCTTCGTACACGGCCGTTTTAAGGAATCCGTCCTCAATATCGGGCAGCGGGCGCCGGTACTGGCGGAAGATGTCGTCCACCTTATCCGACTGAATAAAATAGTTGAGGCTGGGTGCCACCCCAAAGCCCGAGCCGTCCTTGCTCTGCACCTCAAACTCCTCGTACTCCTTGTGCTGGGTGTACACCGGAAACTCATACACGGCTGTGCTCAGCGGCGTGTAGAATACCCAGCCGGTGGTGTACGTAATATCGTCAACGCCGCGCGAGGAGCCCGCCAGGTTTACTTTAATGCCCACGTTGCCCGCGTCGATGCGCTCTACTTTAATCAGACTGCACCCGGCAATAGTTGCTACTAATAATAAGCTGCCAAAAACGATAGGCTTCAGCCAGCGACGGTTAGAATTTTGTAGAAGATCGGTCATTAAATGAAGATGGTGGAGTAGAAGATGAATGGGATAAGAAGCGGACAAGGCCCCGTGCGGCCTGATACATGGAGAAAGCTACGCCTACAGCCAGTACCGAAAGCCCTGCTATTCCCCAGCCCAGCCACCAGTCGGAAGGGCTGCTAAGCCAGTGGAGGAACATCGGCACGGCATAAGGCAGCACACCAGCGTAGAACAGCGCCCAGGCAGCCATCCACAGATAATAAGTGCGTTTAGTGGGCATAATGAAGTAGCTGAATCAATGGGACAGTGCCGCAATATCTGAACTGTTGCATACACCACCTAATGCTGTCTCTTGGCGTTTCGCCAGAATCCTTACAATCAATAAAAAAAGCCCCCCAGAAAATCCCTGGGGGGCTTTTTAGCAGTAGCAAGGTTCACGGAATAGGCGGAATCTAAAAACTCCGCATAGGGCCGTGAATTACTTCTTCTTTGCTGGAGCGGCTTTTTTGGCAGCGGCTGGAGCAGCTTTCTTAGCAGCTGGAGCAGATTTAGCGCCGGCAGCTTCGCCGCCAGTGTTCTTCATGTTCTGCACTTCGGTGCGGATCTCTTGGGCCATGTTCTTCAACTCCTGCATTCCCTTGCGCACACGGGTACCGGCGGCTGAGTTCTGCTTATCGTAAAACTTGTCGAAGTCACCCTCGAGCGACATTACTAGGTCCTTGAGCTTGCTAAAATTGTTCATTGGAAAAGGGTTTATGGGGGAAGAAAGGTTGTTATTGACTGGCTCTAATATACAGGGATTTCAAATACAAGCAATATTTCTATTTTTTTTCTAAAACGCCCCCCAGCGCTTTATAGGGCGATTTTTGCCCCCCTTACAACCAAATAACACCTCCCCCAACCATGACCATACAACGGGATAATACAAAAAATAACACCGACAACCATTATGATTGTCGGCGTTAACGCTTCCACAAATTGCTAAACTGACTAGGCTTGCACGGATGCAGTAGTCTTAGAATACAGGCCCTTATTGAGCTTTTCAGCCACCGCTTCGAAGGCCGTAATGGTCAGGCGCACGTCTTCGAGCGTATGCACGGCCGTTGGGATAAGGCGGAGCATAATCACGCCCTTTGGAACTACCGGATAAACCACGATAGAGCAGAAAATACCGTGATTCTCGCGTAAATCGAAGGTTATTTGCGTTGCGTCGGGGATTTCGCCGCTCAGGAACACAGGAGTCACCGGCGACTGCGTAGTACCGATATTAAAGCCCTTTTCGCGCAAACCGCTCTGCAAAGCCCTAACCACCGTCCAGAGATTCTCTTTCAGCTCTGGTTGCGTGCGGAGGAGCTCCAAACGCTTCATTGCACCCACTACAAGCGGCATAGGTAGCGATTTGGCGAAAATCTGGCTACGCATATTGTATCGCAAATATTCAATTACGCTCTCAGGGCCCGCTACGAAGGCTCCGATGCTCGCCATGCTCTTCGCAAACGTTGAAAAATAAAGATCAATGCCGTCCTGAACACCCTGTTCTTCGCCCGCTCCAGCGCCGGTAGCGCCCATTGTGCCGAATCCGTGCGCATCGTCAACGAGCAATCGGAACTGATATTTTTCCTTCAGAGCCACCACATCGCGCAGGTTGCCCTGGTTGCCTGACATGCCGAACACACCCTCCGTAATCACGAGAATACCGCCGCCGGTTTCGGCCGTCATGCGGGTGGCCCGCTGCAGCTGCTTTTCGAGGCTTTCCATATCATTGTGCGGATACACAAAGCGCTTGCCCTGGTGCAGCCGTACGCCATCAATAATGCAGGCATGCGACTCGGCGTCGTATACAATCACATCGTGGCGGTTCACCACGGCGTCGATGATAGACACGATGCCCTGGTAGCCAAAGTTGAGCAGCAGGGCATCGGGCTTCTTCACGAAGTCGGCCAGCTCAGCCTCCAGTTGCTCGTGCAGGTTGGAGTTGCCACTCATAATACGGGCGCCCATGGGCGTACCCATACCCCACTCCATGGCAGATTCACCGTCTACCCGGCGCACCTCCGGGTGATTAGCCAAACCTAAGTAGTTATTGAGGCTCCAGGTAAGCACTTCCTTCCCGCGAAAAATCATGCGGGGCTTGATCTCGCCTTCTAGCTTGGGAAAGGTAAAGTAGCCGTGCGCATAGTGCGAGTGGCTGCCCAATGGGCCGCGGTTGGAAGCAATCTTCTCGAAAAGATCCACGGAGGAATAAATTAAATGTGAAACGAATACGGCAGTAGTATGCTGGACACAACCACCGGTCTTGTGCAAAGTTATGGCAATTCACGAAGGTAACTGCGAAAGCCGTGGCTTTCTACTTTGCTGACGCAGCATAAAAATGCCCCCCAGCACTTCCCCGAGCCAACAGAATGGTGTTTCTTTGAGCTAAGTTAGCGGTAAATTGTTCCTTGTCAGTTTCCAGTATAGCACAAAAAACTGACTTTATTGTCCTCCTAAGCTGGCATCTGGTTTCTATTACCAGCCATTTCCCACCCCTTACATGAAGCAAATCAAAAAACTACTGGTTGCCAACCGGGGCGAAATCGCACTCCGTGTGTTGCGCTCGGCCCGCGAGATGGGCATCCAGACCGTAGCTATTTATAGTGAGGCCGACCGCCAGGCCCTGCACGTGCGCTACGCCGATGAGGCCGTGTGCGTGGGGGGTCCACAATCAAGCGAAAGCTACCTGCGCGGCGACAAGATTCTGGAAGTGTGCCGCCAGCTTGGCGTCGACGCCATTCACCCCGGCTACGGCTTTCTGAGCGAGAATGCCGCCTTTGCCCGGAAGGTAAAGGAGGCAGGCTTAATTTTCGTTGGTCCCTCGCCTGAGGCTATGGAGCTGATGGGCTCCAAGCTCGCTGCCAAAGCCGCGGTGGCCGACTTTGATATTCCGATGGTGCCCGGCACCGAGGAGGCCATCACGGATGTGGAAGCCGCCAAAGTAGTGGCGCGCCAGGTTGGTTTCCCTATTCTGATTAAAGCATCTGCGGGCGGTGGCGGCAAGGGCATGCGCATCGTGAATGCGGAAAGCGAGTTTGAGGAGCAGATGCAGCTGGCCGTATCGGAAGCTACCAGTGCTTTTGGCGATGGTGCTGTATTCATTGAAAAGTACATCGGCTCGCCTCGCCACATCGAAATTCAGGTGCTGGGTGATGAGCACGGCAATATTGTACACCTTTTTGAGCGCGAATGCAGCATTCAGCGCCGCCATCAGAAGGTGATTGAGGAAGCGCCCTCCTCCGTGCTCACGCCTGAGCTACGCGAGCAGATGGGCCGCGCGGCCGTGGATGTGGCCCGCGCCTGCAACTATACCGGAGCCGGCACGGTGGAATTTCTGCTCGACGAAAACCACAATTTCTATTTCCTGGAGATGAATACGCGTCTGCAGGTGGAGCACCCCGTCACGGAGCAAATCACAGGCTTGGACCTCGTGAAAGAGCAGATTCGGGTGGCTCAGGGCGAGCCCCTGCCCTTCCAGCAGGATGATCTTACTATTACCGGCCATGCCCTTGAGCTGCGCGTGTACGCCGAGGACCCGGCCAACAACTTCCTGCCCGATATCGGCACGCTCTCTACCTACGTGCGACCCCAGGGCCCTGGCGTCCGCGTTGATGACGGCTTCGAGCAAGGCATGGATATTCCGATCTATTACGACCCCATGATTGCCAAGCTCGTCACCTTCGGCAAAGACCGCGCGGAAGCCATTGCCCGTATGCTGCGCGCCATCGATGAGTACCAGATTACGGGTATTGAAACCACGCTCTCCTTCGGCCGCTTCGTACTTCAGCACCCGGCCTTCGTGGGGGGCAATTTTGACACAAACTTCATCCGCGACCACTTCACCCCCGCCAATTTGGCTATTGGCACCGATGATGAAGCGGAAATCAATAAGCTGGCGGCCGTGCTCGGCGCGACGCTGCTCGCCGAGAAGAAAACGCCAATTGTTGCCGCTACGCCCGAATCTTCCGCTACAGGTTCAGCCTGGAAGCGGAATCGGTTGGGCACGCGCTAACAGAACATTAAGTAAGCATCCTAAAAAAGCCCCCAGAAACATTCTGGGGGGACTTTTTTAGGATGCTTACTTAATGGCAGAGAAGCAGAATTCAATTTTTATCGAAGCTGATTTAAACCAAATCCGACAGCTGCCGCACCCCCAGTGTCCGCTCGCGGGTGAATCCTTCGCCGAACTCTACTCCTATTAAGTGCCCGAACTCACGGGCGCGAGCTTCCATAAACTTCGAAAAGGCCGGCGTAGACAAATACGTAACGGGTTCGGTGCTGTTCGCGTCGAAGAACTGGCTTTTGAAAGCCTGAATTGCCTCCCACTTCTTATCCCAGAACTCCGATATATCAACCACAAAATCGGGCGCAATTTGCCGGTCCTGTATATAGTGATATACCAGTTGGGGCCGCCAGGCGGCCTGGGGCTGGCCATTTTCATCCAGCGTTTCAATCATCTTCAGCCCCGACAGAAAGCACGATTCGGAAGCCAGCTGGGAACCCCGGCCGTGGTCTGGGTGGCGGTCGTGAATGGCATTAAGCAGTACAATATCGGGTCGATAGCGTCGCACGGCGGCAATTATCGGCAATTGGTGTTCCCGGTCGTTATAAAAAAAGCCGTCGGCCAATCCCAGGTTCTCGCGGGCGTGCAGGCCCAGTATTCTGGAAGCGGCGGCGGCCTCTGCAGCTCGTATTTCGGGAGTGCCCCGCGTGCCAAGCTCTCCCCGCGTTAAGTCTACTATTCCTATCTTCTTGCCTCGGGACGCTTCGGCTAGTAAAGTACCGGCACAGGACATTTCCGCATCGTCGGGGTGGGCGGCGATGGCCAGAATATCTAATTTCATGTTGCAGGGGTGGTTAAAACGTCAAATGACTTAGCCGGTAAAAGCTGAGGCGTCTGCTGTTGTAGCAGAACAACCAGCGCTTTACCGGCTAAGTCAGTGAAGAATTCTAGAGGGCAGATTATTTAATACGCAACGTACGACCGATACGTAAGGTTGACGTGCCACCATTCAGCCGCTTAATCTGACTAACCGATACGCCGTATTTTTCAGCTATTTCGGAGAGCGTATCGCCACTTCTGATCCTATGCGTTACAATCCGCCGTGCGGCTGTTGGCTTGCTGCTACTGCTGGAGCCAGACCGTGAGCGGCTCTGTAGGGCTTTACTGTAATAGTTGAACAGAGCCGAGGTAATCTGAAAATTGTCTTGCCGAAGCTTATAATCCGGAAAGTCATACATCCGCTCGGGGTCTATGGGGTTGCCTTCGTAGCGCACCTCATAGTGAAGGTGCGAGCCTGTGCTGCGGCCCGTATTGCCCCCCAGCCCGATAACTTGTCCAGCTTTCACAAAAGTGCCCGTCGTAACAAGCGACTTGCTCAGGTGGCCATATAGGGTTTCAATACCGTTATAGTGACGCACCAGCAGATAGTTTCCGTAGCCGCTTCCGTCCCATTTCGAGATCCGCACTACCCCATCGAAGGCGGCGCGCACGGTGTCGCCGGTATTCAGATCCAGGTCAACGCCATAGTGCCAGCGGCTACCACGAAACCCAAAATCGGAAGTGGTAGGCGTCGTACCCAGAGGCATTTTGGCATATCGCTTCCGCGGCGGATCTACCAGCTTCAGCGTGAGCGTATCGCGCAGCCGGCGACCATCAACGCGATATGGATTGATGTTGCGCGTATCCCAGATGGCGTAATAGCCAGCCACTTTCACCCACGAGCTGTCAATGCGAACCTCGTCAGACACTTCCACGATATGCTGCTCGCCTTCATTCAGTGAGGTGGTATCCTCACTGACCATCGACAGCTTTTTGGCGGGATTGAAGAAGATTGATTTGGCTGCTTCCGAGTTGTCATCGGGCAAATCTTCCGTCTTTATAAGAACAGTCGTATCGGGCCGCACGTAGCGGATCGTGGGCGATTTCATGCGGAAGAAATCCTTCCGCTGGCCCGCCGAGCCACCCTTAGCTTTTGGCTGGGGGCTTTTCGGCGTTGGGCCTGGGCTGAGTTGGGCCACGCAAGCAGCAGCCCAATCATCAACAGGGGCAGTAGCCCATATTTCAAAAAATTCAACAAAAGCGAATGACGTTGAGGCGTTCCTCGCCCCTAAGGGCAGTTTTCAAGATAGCAAGTTAAGCAACCAAACGTGAATGCCTGGTGGCTAGTGTGTGGCTTATAGGCAAAGAGCCTGGAAAACTTAAATTAAAGAGATGTCATACCAAGCTGAACAAAATGTTTTGCCCGGCTTGGTATGACGTGAGTTAAAAAATCCTTTAATGCTCACCTAAAGCAGCCAGATACCGTTCTGCGTCCAAAGCAGCCATACAGCCTGTGCCAGCCGCCGTCACCGCCTGACGATAGGTGTAGTCCTGCACATCACCACAGGCAAACACACCATCGACGTTGGTTTTGGATGAGCCAGGAATCGTTTTCAAATACCCTTGCTCATCGTGGTGCAGAAAGGGCTGAAAAATCTTGGAATTAGGTTCGTGCCCGATAGCAACAAAAAAGCCCTCCACCGGAATTTCACGCGTTTCATGAGTCATCGTATTCTTCACGCGCACCGCTTCCACGGCATGCTCGCCCAGAATTTCGTCGGTTACCGTGTTCCACAGAACCTCTATTTTGGGGTTGTCGACTACACGCTTCTGCATGATTTTCGAAGCGCGCATCTCACCCTTCCGCACAATCATGTACACTTTCGAGCACAGGTTGGCTAGATACGTTGCCTCCTCAGCCGCCGTATCGCCAGCGCCTACAATGGCAACTTCCTTACCGCGATAAAAGAAACCGTCGCAAACAGCACAAGCCGATACACCCGAGCCATTCAGCCGTGCTTCTGACTCTAGGCCAAGCCACTTAGCCGAAGCACCAGTAGCGATAATCACAGTATCGGCGGTGATGGTTTTATGCTCGTCAATAGTTACCTGGTGCGGATGACCCGAAAAGTCCACTGCCGTGGCCAGACCATAACGGACATCCGTTCCAAAGCGCGCCGCCTGGTTTTTCAAGTCTTCCATCATAGCCGGCCCCATCACCCCATCCGGGTAACCAGGAAAGTTCTCGACGTCGTTAGTAATAGTAAGCTGTCCACCGGGCTGCAAACCTTGATACATAACGGGCTGCATATTAGCACGGGCGGCATAAATAGCTGCTGTATAGCCGGCTGGTCCCGAACCGATAATCAAACACTTTACGTGTTCCGAATTGGTATTTTCCATTTCTGGTGAAAGCGGAGATGCAATAAAAAAATTGAATATGGCCTGGGTGCTCGTTTGAGCTTCAAACGCCACAGCAATAGTAGCAAAAAAGCCCCCAGTTATCATTTCAGAGTACATCTGAAGGAATGCTACTACCACGTGTAACAAAAAACCCCAACGAATAGGCTGGGGTTTTTGAGGCTGGGGGGCAAAATTTACCCCAGATAAGGCTTCAGGGCTTTGGAGCGCGAAGTGTGGCGCAAGCGGCGAATAGCCTTCTCTTTGATCTGGCGAACCCGCTCCCGAGTCAGGCTAAACTTCTCACCAATTTCTTCCAGTGTAAGCGAATGCTCGCCATTCAAACCGAAGTAAAGGGTAATCACATCCGCTTCACGCTTGGTAAGCGTAGAGAGGGCGCGCTGCACTTCTTTGCGCAGTGAGTCGTTCATTAGGCCCGTATCAGGCGATTCCTCGTCTTCATTTTCGAGCACGTCGAGTAGGCGGTTCTCTTCGCCTTGCACGAACGGCGCGTCTACGGACACGTGACGGCCTGAAATCTTGAGCGTATCTACTACCTCAGAGGTAGTCAGTTCCAGTACTTCGGCAATCTCTTCGGGCGAGGGCTCCCGCTCAAATTTTTGCTCCAGTTCAGAGAAGGATTTCGAAATTTTGTTTAGGGAACCAACCCGGTTCAGCGGCAAGCGCACAATGCGCGACTGCTCGGCCAAGGCTTGCAGAATGGACTGACGAATCCACCATACGGCATAAGAAATAAACTTAAAGCCGCGGGTTTCATCAAAGCGCTTAGCTGCCTTAATCAAGCCAAGGTTGCCCTCATTGATCAAGTCGCCCAGCGAAAGCCCCTGGTTCTGATATTGCTTGGCTACTGATACCACGAAGCGAAGATTGGCTTTGGTAAGCTTTTCCAGTGCTTGTTGGTCACCTTCCCTAATCCGCTGCGCCAGCGTTACCTCCTCGTCGGGGGTGAGCAAATCCACTTTGCCAATCTCCTGGAGGTATTTATCCAGCGACTGGCTTTCGCGGTTGGTGATTTGCTTGCTGATTTTAAGCTGTCTCATTGCGGGCGCGAAAGAGTTGTATTATGATAGTTATTGAACATTACTGATACCTTTTACGGGTACTGGCTAGTTTTGGGCAACATGCCGGTACCCGCGAAAGTTCGAAGACTAGGCTTGGGCTTCACCATTATCGGCGGCTGTACGCTCGGGCCGTGGCAATAAAACCTTGCGCGAGAGACGGTATTTGCCGGTCTTCTTATCGATATCAAGCAGTTTTACGTCAATTTCCTGACCAACTTCCAGCACACCTTCCAAGCTATTCAGGCGCTCGTGGCCTACTTCTGAAATGTGCAAAAGGCCGTCTTTGCCAGGCATAATTTCTACGAAAGCACCATAAGGCTGGATGCTGCGAACTTTACCCTTGTAGGTTTCACCTATTTCTGGCTGAGCTGCAATAGCACGGATGCGGCCAATGGCTGCTTCCATATCCTCTTGGTTCGATGCGTAAATGCTTACGTGACCTTTCTCGTCCTTCTCCTCGATAATTACCGTAGCGTTGGTGTCCTTCTGGATCTGCTGAATGACTTTGCCACCGGGTCCGATAATAGCACCGATAAACTCTTTCTCAATCAGCATCTTGTGCGAACGAGGTGTATGCGGCTTCATGTCGGCGGCGGGCTGGCTGATGGTTTTAGCCATTTCGCCTAAGATGTGCAGACGGCCTTCGCGAGCCTGGTGCAGAGCAGCAGTCAGGATTTCGCTGCTCAACCCCTGGATTTTGATATCCATCTGGCATGCCACGATTCCTTTCTCAGTGCCCGTCACTTTGAAGTCCATATCACCCAAGTGATCTTCATCACCCAAGATGTCAGACAACACAGCATACTCGCCGGTCTCTTTATCTTGTACAAGGCCCATTGCGATACCGGATACTGCGGCGCGAACTTTCACACCTGCATCCATCAGTGCCAATGAACCAGCACAAACCGTAGCCATCGACGAAGAGCCGTTTGACTCCAGAATATCCGATACAATACGAATAGTGTAAGGGTTCTCGTCTTCACCTGGTAATACACGCTTTAAAGAGCGCATAGCCAAGTTACCGTGGCCAATTTCCCGACGGCCAGGACCGCGGTTAGGTTTTACTTCGCCAGTCGAGAAGGCCGGAAAGTTGTAGTGTAGCATAAACTTGCTATAGCCCGAAAGCATAGCAGAGTCAATAATTTGCTCATCCAATTTAGTACCCAAAGTCACCGTAGTCAGCGACTGAGTTTCACCGCGTGTAAACAAAGCAGAGCCGTGTGCACCGGGCAGATAGTTAATTTCGCTCCAGATAGGACGGATTTCCGTGAGTTGACGACCATCTAAGCGCGTACGCTCCTTGATCATCATGTCGCGGATAGCCTTCTTCTCTGCTGATGCGTGGTAGCGGCTGAACATTTTCATGTTCAGTTCGGGCTGCTCAGCTATAAGTGTTTCGAGCAACTCCTTCTTGATAGCACTAAAGCCTTCCTTACGGCCCGCCTTGCTAGTATTGCCAGAGTAAGCTACGGTATAGGCCTTCTGATAAACAGCATCAGTAATACGCTGCTTCAGTTCGGCATCCTCTTCGTATTTTGGATAATCACGCTTTACAGCAGCCTTCTCCACTACAGCGCCCAGCTCCATCTGCACGCGTACCTGCTCCTTAATCGCTTCATGAGCATAAGCAATGGCTTGCACCATTTCCTCTTCGCTCACTTCATTCATCTCGCCCTCTACCATCGCCACCGAGTCGGCGGTAGCACCAACGATGAGGTCGATGTCTGCGCGGGCAATGTCGGAGGTTTTGGGGTTGATTTGCAGCTTACCATCGATACGCGCTACGCGTACTTCTGAAATAGGGCCAGCAAATGGGATATCAGAAACAGACAGTGCAGCTGAGGCGGCTAGAGCAGCCAAGGCATCAGGCTGGACATCCTTATCTGCTGATATCAGCGAAATCATCACCTGCACCTCATAGTGATAATCCTTGGGGAACATGGGGCGCAAAATGCGGTCGACCAAACGGCTAACGAGGATTTCGGAGTCCGACAAGCGACCTTCGCGGCGCTGAAATGAACCAGGAATTTTGCCGGCCGAGCCAAACTTCTCCTGATAATCAACTGATAAAGGCAAGAAATCAACGCCTTCGCGCTGGCTGGGCTGCGAAACCACCGTAGCCAGCAGCATGGCATCGCCAAGGCGTACCACTACCGCCCCATCGGCGAATTTGGCCAATTTGCCAGTTTCAAGGGTTATCTGCCGACCATCTGGCAGCGTAATAGTTTTGGTAATAGCGTGGTAATTAGGCATCGGAAAGATTGCTTAGAAAAGCGACAGCGGGCGAGCAGCCAAAAAAACAGTACCGGCCTCCGGTATTATTTTACTCTAGAATTGTCTGGGGGGCTTTTTTATAATGTAACAGTTTGCCTTACCCAAAAGGTGACCCAAGGGGTCAAAAAAAGAGCAGGGAACCCTCTAAAGAGGGCTCCCTGCTCCTACGGACGGGATTACTTGCGGATACCCAGCTCCTTAATAATTGCGCGGTAGCGGTTGATCTCGCGGTGCTGCAGATAGTCAAGCAGGCGACGACGCTTACCTACAAGCTTAAGCAAGCCTAAGCGAGTCGAAAAGTCTTTTTTGTTAACCTTCAGGTGCTCCGTCAGGTGATTGATGCGGTGCGTAAACAGCGCAATTTGTGATTCAGCCGAACCGGTATCGGTGGCAGACTTGGATAGGCTATTTTCAGCGAAAATAGTCTGTTTTGCTTCGGTAGTGAGTTTCATCGGCAGATAGGAGTTACCCGTCTGGAATTAAAATATGAGAAAAAAGGCCACCCCGCATCTCGGAGTGGCCGCAAAGGTAAGAGTTTTTATGGCTCGTTGTTCGTTTTTGACCGTTCAGATTTGCACTTCTGGCTTTGGAGCTTGGATTAGATGCCACAAATAAGTAAAAGCAACTAGGATGCGCGGCGGTAACCACGAAAGGGCCAGCGAATTTTGGCTGGTAGTCGGCGCCAGAAATCCACTTCAAGTACGCCCGAGTCGCGCCGTGCTTGGTATAGAAAAAACAGTCCTACAGGCAACAGCAGTGCATCAGCAATCCACATGCCTAGCCCTACCGGCAGCACACCTTCGCGCCCATACTTCTCTCCCATGATGGAGGCCACGTAATAAATAATAAAGAACAGTATAGAAATCAGCACTGGCACGCCCAAGCCACCTTTCTTAATAATGGCCCCCAGCGGTGCGCCAATCAAAAACATAATCAATACAGCAGCTGACTGCGTGTACTTGCGGTAAATCTCAATGCGATAGTTGCCGGTTTCACGGGCTAATGTTGAAAGGCGCTCAACTGAGCTACTCAAGTAGCCACGCAAGTTGCGGGCCCGGTTGGTGGCCTGTTGCACTTGGTTGAGCGTGAGGGGGGCAATTCTTTGGTTGATACCTGCCAGTTCGCCACCCGCTGATTGGCAGCTTGCCCAGTAGTATCAAGCCGCATATGCACATAATAGGGGTTCAGCATCCGCACTTGTTGTTGTCGCTCGGTACCAAGGCGCTTATGCAGCGAATCAGTGTACTGATGCAGACGCGGCAGATCCATCATCATTTTGTTCTCCGTGAACAGCTCCTGCTGCGTCCGGTTCAAATCAAAAGACGCTAAAGAGAACGTAATCAAGTTGCGCGAAAAAGCTTGGCGCACGAAGCTCGCTCCTGCCCTATTTCGAACATCGGGCTGCTCCAGATACATGACGCCATCGAATAACTCCAACCCCAAATATTGCCCCCAAAGCGCATAAACATCCGGCCAGAATCAGCCAGAATAACCTTGGAGTTACCGTCTGTATTGGTGTGGTCATAAATCATGACGCCCTTAAGCAGGTCGCCATTCTCACCAGCCTTCTGATTCACCTTAATAGTATAGCCGGGAATACCGTTATAGAACACACCCTCCCGAATATCCAAGGACAGTTTCTGTTGGCGCACATCCCACAGCAAGCTGTAGGCGTTCAGATTAGCCTTTGGAACGATGGTATTATTAAACCAGAATGCTCCAACGGCCAACACCAAGCTTACCAGCAGCACCGGTCTCAGAATACGGGTTAGCGAAATTCCAGAAGTCTTGATAGCAGTCAGTTCCTGGTGTTCGCCCAATGTTCCATAAGTCATGAGCGACGATAGCAGCACCGCCAAAGGCAGCGCAATTGGTACCATCAGGACACTAAAAAAGAATAATAACTGGCCAATGACCGCGAAACCGAGGTCTTTGCCAATTATATCATCCATGTATTTGAGCATATACTGCGTCAGCAGGATAAACTCCACCACTGCGAACGTAAGTAAAAAAGGGCCAGCAAAGGCCTTCAGAATCAGTTTGTCGAGTTTTTTCATTGATCAACCAGAAATGTACCGCTGGGGGGCATTTCCACTAAAAAGGAGCAGTAGGTAAACGTAGCTACTGCCCGTTTAGCTTCTGCTCCTTCAATTTTTATAATTAACCCGACTTATCCGCCTACTTGTTCCCGCAACTTAACAATCAGGCTATCCCACATTTCCTGCAACTCCTCCTCATCCGTTTCTTCCGAGTAGTCTAGCACCCGCAGATATACCTCTTGTGTTAGCTGAGATTCTTCCAACGTAAAGTCGAGGTAGCTCGCATCCGGCGTCAGTCGTTTGTTCTGATCCAGAAACACATAGCGCACCGACCGATTGGTGCGATGTGAACTCATCTCGGCGTAGTGAGGCTGATTATCCCAGATAAAATTGAAGCGGTGATCCTCATCAATGCGCACGTCCTGACAAAACCACTGCGTCAGCCCTGATGCTGAAGCCAAATATGGGTACAGAATTTTGGTTGATGCATTAATAGGGTATTCCACCGAAAAACGGTGTTTTGAGCGAGTTGCAGAGAGAGGCATAAGGTAGATATATAAAAGAACGGCATCACTCCTACCCAAGACATATGGCAGGTAGTGGGCAATATACACGGGTTTTTTTTTACTAAGGATTGCGTCGGGTCAAATCTTGTGCCTACCTTTGCGGCACCAAAAACCCGGCGGGGTAGCTCAGTTGGTTAGAGCACAGGATTCATAACCCTGAGGTCACGAGTTCAACTCTCGTCCCCGCTACAAGAAAAGGCCTTCCTAACATAGGAAGGCCTTTTTTGCTTTTCCGGGAGATATTTTGAATAGTTCCCTTGTTCAAATCTGAACATACTCGACCTTTCACTACAGCACCAGGCTTTGCTCTTTTTAAGGGGACGTTCAACTAGCATCGCCTTACCCTGCTGAGGTTCTATGGATACTCAATCTTCCAAATCTGATTTATCGTTAGTCTTATTCATCATTCATCGGGCGATTATCAAGGTTCTATAGTAAATCAGTAAGTATAAACAGATAAGCATAGACAGATGAATATAATATTCCAACCCACCCATGCATTGTTCAGCATTGGCAAGAAGTTTTTAAGGAGTCATCATTATAATTTGAATCACTATAATACTCTAAAACATACAAATGTCCCACCTTTCACTACGACGCACTAAACTAGTTTCAAAAAATATTTGCGACATCTATTGCATTGTTAAGAGACATTTTTACCTTTGCACCCCGATCACAGAAAGACTCCATACGGGAGTCGCAAGCTGAAAAAATATTTAAATTTTTTTTGGTTTATCGATAAGGGTTTCTACCTTTGCACCCCCAATCAGAAAGAAGCTTTGTACGAAAGCAAATTTCCTGGTGGTTAAGCGAACTAATAACATTGAGTAAGCTGTTTGTTAAAAGCTCGTTATGAGTTTAAGAACACCAGCAAAAAGAGGTTCCGGCTAGTGGAGGGAAAGGGCTATGGGAGTAGCGGCAAGGTTAGCTCAACAGGAGCTGGCGCACGTTCTTTGAATGATTGGAAAAGACAAATTGGTAAGGCTGCCGGCGGTAGGCAACTACCCACGGTAGCAAGCGTAACAAACGAGTTCAACACAAAGAGTTGGATCAAGCACTCGACAGCAGCTTAGGTTCGCC
>NZ_CP060784.1:3932500-4629874 GCF_014489555.1 Hymenobacter qilianensis
CCAGGGTGAAGGTTGGGTAAAACCAACTGGAGGCCCGAACCAGTTTCCGTTGAAAAGGATTTGGATGAGTTGTGGGTAGGGGTGAAAGGCCAATCAAACTGAGAAATAGCTCGTACTCCCCGAAATGTATTTAGGTACAGCGTCGGCGTTGAGTTACGTGGAGGTAGAGCTACCGATTGGACTAGGGGGTGTCAAAGCCTACCGAATCCAGACGAACTCCGAATGCCACGTAATATAGCCGGCAGTGAGGCGTGGGGTGCTAAGGTCCCATGCCGAGAGGGAAAGAACCCAGACCATCCGCTAAGGTCCCTAAATTCGGACTAAGTTGAACAAAGGAGGTCCACTTGCCTTGACAGCCAGGATGTTGGCTTGGAAGCAGCCATTCATTTAAAGAGTGCGTAACAGCTCACTGGTCGAGCGAGAGGGCATCGATAATACGCGGGCATCAAGTCTGGTACCGAAGCGATGGATTTGCATTATATGCAAGTGGTAGGGGAGCATTCTAGCAGCGGTGAAGGTATCCTGTCAGGGGTGCTGGAGCGGCTAGAAAAGCAAATGTAGGCATGAGTAACGATAAGGCGGGTGAGAAACCCGCCCCCCGATAGACTAAGGTTTCCTGCTCAACGCTAATCGGAGCAGGGTTAGTCGGGACCTAAGGCTACGCCGAGAGGCTACGTCGATGGACAGCTGGTTGATATTCCAGCACTTACAATGAGAAGTGATGCAGTGACGCAGAAGTGAAAGCAACGCGGGCGGACGGAAGTGCCCGTTGAAGCGCGTAGGTATAGAGACAGTAGGTAAATCCGCTGACTTTGCTGAAACGTGATAGTACCCTACGGCCTCGGCCACGGGGATAGTTTGCCTAATCAGACTGCCAAGAAAACCTGCTAAGCGTTTTAATCTTGTTGTAACCCGTACCGCAAACCGACACAGGTAGTCAAGGAGAGTATCCTGAGGGGCTCGAGTGAATCACGGCCAAGGAACTCGGCAAAATGGACCTGTAACTTCGGGAGAAGGGTCGCTTCCTCTGCGCAAGCAGAGAAGCCGCAGTGAAAAGGCCCAGGCGACTGTTTAACAAAAACACATGACTTTGCGAACGCGTAAGCGGAAGTATAAGGTCTGACACCTGCCCGGTGCCGGAAGGTTAAGAGGGGAACTTAGTCGCAAGGCGAAGGTTTGAATCGAAGCCCCGGTAAACGGCGGCCGTAACTATAACGGTCCTAAGGTAGCGAAATTCCTTGTCGGGTAAGTTCCGACCTGCACGAATGGTGTAACGATCTGGGCGCTGTCTCAGCCGTGAGCTCGGTGAAATTGTAGTCTCGGTGAAGATGCCGAGTACCCGCCACGGGACGGAAAGACCCCGTGCACCTTTACTATAGCTTGACATTGACGCTGGGTAACACATGTGTAGGATAGGTGGGAGGCTATGAGCCGGGGGCGCCAGCTCTCGGGGAGCCAACGTTGAAATACCACCCTTGTGTTACTCGGTGCCTAATCTCCGAGACGGGGAAACAGTGTCTGGTGGGTAGTTTGACTGGGGTGGTCGCCTCCAAAAGAGTATCGGAGGCTTTCAAAGGTCCGCTCAGTACGCTTGGTAACCGTACGCAGAGCGCAATAGCAGAAGCGGGCTTGACTGTGAGGCCTACAAGCCGAGCAGGGTCGAAAGACGGATATAGTGATCCGGTGGTTCCGCATGGAAGGGCCATCGCTCAAAGGATAAAAGGTACGCCGGGGATAACAGGCTGATCTCCCCCAAGAGCTCATATCGACGGGGAGGTTTGGCACCTCGATGTCGGCTCGTCACGTCCTGGGGCTGGAGAAGGTCCCAAGGGTTCGGCTGTTCGCCGATTAAAGTGGCACGCGAGCTGGGTTCAGAACGTCGTGAGACAGTTCGGTCCCTATCTGTGGTGGGCGTTAGAGATTTGCGAGGACCTGTCCTTAGTACGAGAGGACCGGGATGGACCAGCCGCTAGTGCACCGGTTGTGGCGCCAGCTGCAGCGCCGGGTAGCTACGCTGGGATGAGATAAGCGCTGAAAGCATCTAAGTGCGAAACTCACCTCAAGATGAGATCTCTTATATAGGAAGAGTCGTGGGAGACGACCACGTGGATAGGCTATAGGTGGAAGGTCCGAAATGGCCGAGCCGAGTAGTACTAATGACTCGAACACTTACCCAATACAGCTCTTTTTCTCCTTTCTTCTTACCCGTTACCTGCGTCAACGTTATTTGTTGTGTCCGCGAACAGGACACGACCGCCAGTAATGGTGGCTTTAGCCCGGGTGTTCACCTCTTCCCATTCCGAACAGAGCAGTTAAGCCCCGGAGCGCCTATGGTACTACCTTCACCGGTGGGAGAGTCGGTCGCCGCCAACCTTACTTTGCCGCAGCCCCCCAGCGTCCCCATACCGGATGCGGGGGCTGCCCTCGTTTATAGCCCCCCCGCACACCTAAAGGCACCAGTACCTGAGTGCTAGTTATAGTTTACCTTACATCACTATTATAAGTAATTAGGAAATAGCCTGTGGCATTGACCTCATGTCGACAGATGCGCATTAGTGAGACATCACACATCTGCTGCCAAGCCGTAGTACAATATTTACAGGTCAGAAAAACTCATCTGTAGCTTACTATTGACGTGACTGAGACGCAACGGTGCTGCCAGCCGTCCTTTTGCGCACACAAAAAATCTGATTTGGCACAAAGTACATAAGCTCGGGACCGCTCCGTACATGTGGGCCCGACTGTAAGCACCAGGGCAACAGGGAAATTTATTTGCACATGCCAATGCTGCACTCTATTCAGTACGCCAGCAACCCATACTGAATAGAGTGCAGCTGTCGACGTCTTAAGTAGCAAGCTGCTCGTGGTGGCTAACACTTGTGGTTAACTCGTTCGGGTGTACCCTGCCGCCTACCAGCATGCACTACAAGACTTGATGCTAGTCGCGAATATATTCAGAACCACTTGAAGCGGCCCGCGGCAACTGTGCCGTCATCCCATCCCTCCCACTCTAGCAAGTGCTCCTGTGCTTATAATGAAGTCAGCTATACCCAATGTCACCTTATTGATCGGCTATTCAACTGCCTCAAGCAGTTTAGTTGTAGGGTCACCCAGCGAAATAATTTAAAAGCACACTCTAGGCCCTTTTTTCCTTTATCAGGAAATTTGCTCCGATTGCGGGAATATCAACACCTTCTAATCATTTATTATAACTAAGTTTTTTATTATGAAATAAAAATTCTGCTGGCACCCTTAATTTATTATCTAAGCATTTGTAAGCGCGTAGTATAGTATCATTCAACTATGCTAGTCAGTTTATAATACTGCTTTATATTAATCTCACCTTAATTAAACTAAGCGTGTTGGTTTTGAGTTAGTTAGGCGTGACATAAATAATAACCTATTATGATTTAATTATGTACAGGTCTAATCTCATTAATCATTTGTATATACAAAGTTGCATAAAGAGCGTATTTTGTTCTTCAAATAAAAATGAGAGTAATTAATTAAAAAGTGGATAAATAAAAAGGCTCACCTTGCATAAGGTGAGCCTTTTTATTTATCCTTGAGGTATTACTTAACTTTTTCAATAATACCTTGAAAAGCGGTTGGGTGATTCAAAGCGAGATCAGCCAATACTTTACGATTCAAATCGATGCCTGCTTTTTTCAGGCCGCCCATGAATTGAGAATACGATAACCCATGCTCACGAGCACCGGCGTTAATACGCTGAATCCATAAAGCACGGAACTCGCGCTTTTTGGTTTTGCGGTCGCGGTAAGCGTATAATAAGCCTTTCTCAACAGCATTTTTTGCAACGGTCCAAACATTCTTGCGGCGGCCGAAATAGCCTTTTGCAAGCTTCATTACCTTTTTGCGGCGGTGGCGCGAAGCCACGTTATTCACACTTCTTGGCATAACCTACTTTTTTTGGCGACCGGTGACAATCCTTGTCTTGTAAACCGGGCGCCTGGTGGAAAATTATTGAGATACTGAACCTTCAAATGATAATCGAAACTGTTATTAAATTAACAGTGACTCAACATTCTTAGATATTCAGCATATCCTTCACCCGATTCATATCGGCAGAGCTAACAAGCGTAACATGCGTTAGATTACGCTTTTGCTTGGTAGTCTTCTTGGTGAGAATGTGGCTTTTGAAGGCGTGCTTCCGCTTCACCTTGCCCGTTCCGGTGAGCGTAAAACGCTTCTTAGCACCGGATTTCGTCTTTACTTTTGGCATTGTGGTATGAATTGAGAAAAAGGAAATGCTTGTTAATAAGCTAATTAATCTAATGCCTAAGCAATGAATAACTACCTCTAAGCCTGTTCTTCTTTGGCTTTAACTTCTTTAAGCTCTTTGGGTGCGACCTCTTTACCTTCCTTCCCTCCTTCTTTAGTGGCGGGTGCTTTGGGTTTGGCAACTACGGCTACCTTAGGAGCCAAATATAAGAACATACGCTTGCCCTCTAGTTTGGGCAACTGCTCAACTTTAGCTAAGTCTTCAAGAGCTTGAGCAAACTTTAGCAACAAAATCTCACCGCGTTCCTTGAACACGATGGAGCGGCCTACAAAGTGCACGTAAGCCTTGATTTTTGCCCCTTCACGCAGGAATTCCTGCGCATGCTTCAATTTGAAAGCAAAGTCATGTTCGTCGGTGTTAGGACCAAACCGAATTTCCTTTAATACCACTTTCGTGGCTTTGGCTTTCATTTCGCGGGTGCGCTTTTTCTGCTCGTATTTAAACTTAGAGTAGTCGATAACTCGGCACACAGGCGGCACGGCCGTAGGCGAAATCTCAACTAAGTCTAGGTTTTGCTCCTGAGCTAAACGACGGGCCTGCTCAATTGAATAAACACCTTGCTCGATGTTTTCACCGACCAGGCGCACTTCGCGGGCCGTAATCTTCTGGTTGATTTTGAACGGCTCCTCCACCTGAGCACGGGGGATGTAGCGGCGATTTGGGGTTGCTATGAGTTGGTCCTCCTTCTGAAAGGTGAGCGAATAATCTTTAGATACTATCTAACTCAACACAATGACCCGTGATGAGTTTCAATCAGCGGGCAAATATCCGCTTATTTTTCGGATCTAAAAAAGTGACTATATAAAAACATGCCCATTTCAGCATTTGCTGTCGTGGGCATGTTTTTATATAAGTGAACTAATTACCTACTAGCATCTCAGCTACTTGGCTATTAAAGCTACGAATGAATGCTTCGATTGGCATGCTACCCAAATCGCCTTCCCCGTGCTTACGGAGTGAAACAATGCCATTTTCCTGCTCCTTCTCCCCTACAATGAGCATATAAGGCACCTTGGACATTTCGGCATCGCGGATTTTGCGGCCTATTTTCTCATCGCGGCTATCTAATGAACCACGCAATTCAGCTTGTACCAAGCGGTCATAGACATGCTGGGCATAATCTTGATATTTTTCGGAAATGGGTAAGACAGCAAATTGCTCAGGCGAGAGCCACAACGGAAAATTGCCGGCGCAATGCTCAATAAGTACCGCAACGAAGCGCTCCAGCGACCCAAAAGGCGCACGATGTATCATTACAGGTCGTTGGCGGGAGTTGTCGGGGGCGACGTATTCGAGTTCGAAGCGCTCAGGTAGATTATAATCAACCTGAATGGTACCTAGCTGCCACTTCCGGCCTAGTGCGTCGCGCACCATGAAGTCGAGCTTAGGACCATAAAAGGCCGCTTCGCCTAGCTCCGTAACCGTAGGCAATCCTTTTTCCGCAGCAGCCTCTTGAATAGCGCTTTCTGCCAAGGCCCAATTTTCATCGGAGCCGATGTATTTGGTCTTATTTTCAGGGTCGCGAAGGGATATTTGAGCAGTATAATTCTCAAAGCCGAGTGCCCGGAACACATACAGTACAAGATCTATCACCTTGATAAATTCTTCCTTAACCTGATCTGGCCGGCAGAAGATATGTGCATCGTCTTGGGTAAACCCACGTACACGGGTAAGGCCGTGCAATTCACCACTTTGCTCGTAGCGATACACTGTTCCAAACTCTGCAAGGCGCAAAGGCAAGTCACGGTATGAGCGAGGCTTGGTTTTGTAGATTTCGCAATGGTGCGGGCAGTTCATCGGCTTAAGGAAGAATTCCTCACCGGGATTAGGCGTCTTGATGGGTTGAAAAGAATCAGCGCCATATTTCTCATAGTGACCCGACGTTACATAAAGCTCCTTTGAGCCGATATGAGGGGTCACTACAGGCAGGTAGCCTGCCTTAACCTGGGCACGGCGCATAAACTGCTCAAGGCGCTCACGTAGGGCCGTACCTTTAGGTAACCACAACGGTAGCCCCGCTCCCACTTTCTCAGAGAATGCAAACAATTCCAATTCCTTGCCCAGCTTGCGGTGGTCGCGGCGCTTAGCCTCCTCTAGGCGCTCAAGATATTCGGTCAGCTCTTTCTGTTTGGGGAAAGTGATGCCGTACACGCGAGTGAGCTGCTTATTCTTTTCATCGCCACGCCAAAAGGCTCCGGCCACATTTAGCAGCTTTACTGCCTTAATAGGACTTGTATCAGGGATGTGTGGCCCGCGGCAAAGGTCCGTGAAATCACCTTGGGTGTAAAAGCTGATAGTTCCATCTTCCAAGCGCTCCAGCAAGTCAAGCTTATAGGGGTCACCTTTCTCCGTGAAATAGGCTATAGCCTCAGCTTTAGGCACTTCGCGGCGCTCATACTGGCTTTTCTTTCGGGCCAGCTCCAGCATTTTCTGCTCGATCTGGGGAAAGTCGTTGGTGGATATAGTCCGGCCTTCGCCTAGGTCGATATCGTAATAGAAGCCACTCTCGATAGCTGGGCCGATACCAAGCTTTACACCCGGATACAAAGCCTCCAAAGCCTCAGCCATCAAGTGAGCCGACGAATGCCAGAACGTATTTTTGCCTGCGTCGTCGTTCCAGGTCAGGATTTCGAGGGCAGAATTCTGCGTGATGGGTCGGTGCAGGTCGCGAACTTCGCCATTTACGCGCACGCCCAAAGCGTTGCGAGCCAGGCCCTCACTAATACTAGCGGCTACGTCGTAGCCCGTCGCGCCATCTACAAACTGGCGCACAGAGCCATCGGGAAGAGTGATGTTAATCATTGGTCAGGAAAAAATGCTCTACAAACAGCGTTAGCCCGCAAGTTAGCTGGTTAAGACGAATGTGGGGGGCATTTATTGGAGCTACCACCCCAAATCTCTTTGTCTATAGCTGCGCTTATCATCACCGTACTAGCTACAGACACGTCTTATCTATGTGAAAACCGACCGAAAAAGCCCCCAGGCGTGCTTAGCGCAGTGTAGGTAAGGACCGTTCAACCAAAGGGGCTATTGCCTGACGAACAGGGCGACGCATACTATCTCCGCGTAACTGCCGTGCGCGTTCTCCCGCTTTCCAGGCGCGGTAAGTCCAGTGTTTATTGCCTGGGTTTTCGGCGACTAGAATACGATACTGAGCGACTGCTTCTGTAGTGCGGCCCATAGCTTCCAGGCTTTCCGCTACCATTTGACGTCCGCCTGGCAAGCGGGAAGCCCGACGCAAGGCACGCTGTAAATGGGGCAAAGCTTCTGCATAGCGACGCTTTTTGAAAGCAGCCAAGCCCAGACGATAATCGGCGCGGTATAGTGTGGTGTCCAGCTCTACTGCGCGGGTGTAGGCATAAATCGCGCTATCAGGCCGGTTTTGCAGCTCGTGCTGCCGTCCGTAGTCGTACCACAGCGGACCGTGCGTGGGCGCCAGGCGAAGGCCACGCGTAGCATATACCGCAGCGGCGGCCGGGCGCCGGTTGGCATTCGACAAGAAAGCTAGCTGATGTAGAATTTCGGGTTGGTGAGGGTCGCGAGCCAGGCTGGCGCGCAGGTAGTCCAGCGCCTGGGCGGTATCAGCGAGTGCAGCGTGAGCTAAGCCTTTGTAGAACAGAGCGGCGGCTAGCTCCGGCTCCTGCTGCAAGGCTCTATCAAGATGATCAAGGGCTGCTTGATGGCGGCGGGCAGCCAAGTGAGTTTCACCTACCAGCAGGTTCAGTTCAGGCGAAGAAAACCCACGCTTGGACGCTTCGGCCGCAGCAGCCAAGGTGGCTTCGAGCCGGTTTTGAGCGCGTAGGGCGCGGGCCCTGATGAAATAAAATTCGCCGGGGTCATCATCTAGCTTTAAGGCTTGATCGATGTCGGCTAGCGCAGGGCCAATCTGACCAGCATCGAGGCGAAATGTAGCGCGGCGTGCGTATAAAGACGCTTTGCGGGGTTGGCGGGCAATGGCGCCTTCCAACGTTTCGGCTTGCAGTTGAGGCCCGCTTTGCACCGTAGCCAGGTTTACCATCGTGGCAGGTGGGCCAGTAGGTGCCTGGTCGCAGGCAGAAATAGCAGCGACGCACAACAGCAAAGGCAGAAAACGACGAATAACAGCCACGGCAGCTACGAACCTTAGTATAAAATACAGAATTGCCGCGACGAGCTAAAGAAAGTCAATCAAAACTATTCTACCGAAGCCACGACGCATCCGACAGCAAAGATAACTTCAAAGCCAACAACGATACCGCCAGACAAGGACCGCAGAAGCTTATTCGACCTCATTGCGGCCGCGTTTCTGCCGCGCCAACTGCTGCAACAGGTTCCGACAGCGCCTACTTACCTCCAGCTCTTCACCCGTTACAGGCTCCAGCTTTTGCGAATCGACGAGCACTGTGATGGCTTCATCAAACTGGCGCTGATTCTGATAGACACGGGCCAGATCATAGCAGAACTGTATGCGCTTCGGGTCCAGCTCATGGGCCCGCTTAAGCGCGTCGACCGCTTTAGTGCTACTGGCACCGCCGGGCATTCCGCCCAGAATCAGCTCACTATACACCCGCTCCAACACGTTGTAATGATCAACACGATAATGCCAGCGCCCAAGCAGCTGCCAGGTATCGGCCCAATCGGGCGGCGCGCTACGGCCCGAAACACGTAGGGCTGCATTTCCTTGTACATCAGCAAGCGGCCCCGAGCCCGCAGCAACGTAGCCTGGTTGGCAAGAGACAAGGCCACGGCGTAGTTGGCCTCTCCCCCATCCGATTTGGCTACAAAAGCCCGATACGCATATTGCCCCGCCGAGGTGAAATAAGCCGACCGCCGCGTTTCGTCGGTATAGCGCGTGCCGATGCGCACGCTAAGCACTGCGGCCTGCCAGAGCGCTTCGTAGTTCTTGGCGTCCTCGTCCAGCACTTGCTCGTATTTCGCTAATGCTTCCGAATCGAGGTATTTTCGTTGGAGCAGCCGCGCTTCGGCCAACAGCTTTCCAATATCTGGCAAGGAAAGTGTGGCGGCTATGGATTCCAACTCACTTACCATGAGCATTCCCAGCAGTATGATTAGCCTGAAAATACGGGGCGAAAACATAGGCTAGAAAGTGGCTGGGCAGCAGGCCCAGCATTGAAATTGAAGCTTGGGGAAGTAGCAGCGAATAATTGCATTTGGCCGCAATACAATGAGTTGCCAGCTATGTACAGTTCATTAATGCTTTCCGCAAAACGGTTGGAAACCGAAACTTAATCATTCATGGCTACACCTGGCAAACCGCAAAAGCCACGCGGGCTGTTCCTTTAGGTCAGAGTTTGTAAGTTGAGTCTAAAAAAGCCCCCAGAAAGTAACTGGGGGCTTTTTTAGACTTTTAAAATAGCTTTAGCTGAGACTTGGGGCGCCGTAGTACTGCCTGGGCGCGCTCTACATCCTCGCTGGTCACTTCCACCGGACCGGTTAGCTCGGGCAGTGGCGCCACGGGCTCCGGCGCGGCCGGGCGCGGAATGGTGGCCGGGCCGCGCTTCTTGGCGGCCGCCCGGCGCTCCGGCTCCGGACCTTCGTCGGTGAGCAAGGCCAGCGAGTGAATTTTGTAGTAGGCAAGCTTATTACCGGCAGCCTTCCATCCTTTCACGTCGATAAACGTGTGCAGCGGCAGCTTCTCGGTTTCGCGGTCCGATTTCTTATCGCGCTGCACTTTCATCTCGACCAGCGGCTCCGGGTTGGCCGTAACGACCAGCATTTTGGAGCTTTTGCTTTCCGAAATAAATGAGAAGCGCTTTTCCAGCGTACTGGTTTCGATCTTGAAGCGCTTGACGTAGTGCACTTTCGTTTCTCCTTCCACATATATGGCGCTGAGCACCGTATCAGGTTCCAGCTTGCGCAGCAGCACGATATTAGGCATATCGAAGTGGTGCGCCGGATCGGGCGACTTGAGCTCATAGCTACCATCCTTGTATACAACCAGGACGGTATTATCCGTGTCGAAAGTACCTAAATAGCGACCGTGGCCGGCGGTGTTGAGGCGCCCAACCACACTATCGAAGAAGATCTCGCGGCCACCTAAAGTAGAGTCGCCGAGGGCTTCCTGCTTGATGCGCTTGATGGGCTGCTTGGTTACGATGTTGCCCTGCGAGCCTTTGCCTTTGATGGCCAGCTCCGCGAAGTCAAACTCAAACTGCTTCACCCGCGCCGGGGCCTTATCCGTCAGCTGTATGCTTACTATTTCCGACTCAGAATTTGGGTTGGCAGTCAGGTACAGCACCTTGGAATTTTTGCCCCCCTTGGTCAGATCGTAGGTTTTGTCGCGGGTGATGCCCGTCACGAGGAAGCGCTTAGCATAAGTTACCCCCGACGGGCCATCCTGGTACATCATGTTGTACACCAGGCGGTCGTCGTTCTTGTTGTACACGCCCACATGCAGGATGTCCTTGCCAACGAAGGTTTTCTCCGCAATGCGCGTGACCATGAACGAGCCGTCGCGGCGAATGCCAATGATATCATCTAGGTCGGAACAGTCACAGACGAATTCGTCCTTTTTCAGGCCGAAGCCCACGAAACCGTCTTGGCGGTTCACGTAAAGCTTCTGGTTGGCTACGGCTACTTTCTGGGCCGTTACCACATCAAAGGTGCGGAGCTGGGTTTTGCGCTCCCGACCAGCGCCGTACTTCTTCAGCAAGCCATCAAAATAGCTGATAGCGTAGCGCGTGATGTTCGCTAAGTGGTCGGCCACTTCGGCTAGCTCCGTTTCCAGCTTCTGAATGTACTCGTCGGCCTTGAAACCATCGAACTTGGAGATGCGCTTGATGCGGATTTCGGTCAGGCGCGTGAGGTCTTCCTGGGTGATGGGTCGGCGCAGCACAATGCGGGTGTCATTGGCCTTCTGCTTCTCCCCTTCCACGCGCACAAATTTCTTCAGGCCCGCGTCAATGGTTTCCAGAATCTCATCCCAGGTTTCGCACTCCTCAATTTTGCGGTAGATGCGGTTCTCGATGAAAATCTTCTCCAAAGAAGCCGAGTGCCACTTTTCGTGCAGCTCATCCTGCCGGATTTCCAACTCACGCTCCAGCAGACGTACCGTTTTCTGGGTGCTCAGCCGCAGCATGTCCTCCACGCCCACGAAGCGCGGCTTGTCTTCGATAATAACGCAGGTATTGGGCGAAATCGAAATTTCGCAGTCAGTGAAGGCGTACAGCGCGTCCATGGTCAGGTCGGGCGATACACCGGTGGGCAGGTGCACCTGAATCTCGACATCAGCAGCCGTGTTATCGACTACCTTCTTAATCTTGATCTTGTTGGCCTCCGAGGCCTTCACGATGCTTTCCATCAGCGCCGTAGTGGTGGTGCCGTAAGGAATATCGCGAATGACCAACATGGTTTTGTCGGCCTTCTCAATGGTGGCGCGCAGGCGGATTTTTGCCCCCCGCTGCCCCGAGTTGTAGTTGGTAATGTCACAAAGCCCCCCTGTCGAGAAATCCGGGAACAGCTGAATGTCGCGGCCCCGCAGCACATCGATGCTGGCCTTGCACAACTCGCGGAAGTTGTGGGGCATAATCTTGGTACTCAGGCCCACGGCAATGCCTTCTACGCCTTGGGCCAGCAGCAATGGAAACTTAACAGGCAGCGTGGTGGGCTCGCGCTTGCGGCCGTCGTAGCTCATCTGCCAGTCAGTGATGTCGGGATTAAACACCACATCGAGCGCAAACTTGGACAGGCGTGCCTCGATATAACGCGGCGCAGCCGCACCATCGCCGGTCCGTATGTCGCCCCAGTTGCCCTGGGTTTCAATCAGCAGATCCTTCTGTCCCAGATTCACCATCGCGTCGCCGATGGAGGCGTCGCCGTGAGGGTGATACTGCATGGTTTGCCCGATGACGTTAGCTACTTTATTAAAGCGACCATCGTCCATCTCCTTCATGGCGTGCAAGATGCGCCGCTGCACGGGCTTCAATCCATCTTCAATTGCCGGCACAGCCCGCTCCAGAATCACGTAGGAGGCATAGTCCAGAAACCAGTTCTGGTACATGCCAGCCACCGTGGCTACGTCGTGAATGGTTTCGCCGGGGGCAAATTTGGGCTCCTCCTCGGTTTCTTCGGTTACTGGCGTGGGCTCGGTCGTGACGTGCACATCCTCGGACGACTCAGACAGCAGCAGCTCGCCGGAGGCACTCACTACAAATTCCGCCTTCTCCTTTTCCGATGCGGCATCAGCGTCCTCGGGCGCGGCCGAGGCTGACCCAAACTCAAAGGAGTCGCCGGCACCAAATAGATTCGGCTGCTCTTCCTGGTTCGGGTCGTGGGGATTCTTCTCTTCTGACACAGTGGGGTGTGGCGCTTGCCACGATTAATGTTCTTGTACCTCTCTTTCAGCCCTGCGGCTGAAAGGCTTTTCACTAAAGACGCCTGAAAATAGATAACTGGCAAAAAATGTAAGGATCAACTCATGGAGTTTGAGTAAAAGCTACAAAGAAAATGAGCAGCGTCCGGGCTTGTTACATGTTCAGCCTGCGTATCAAAAGTACCGTTAGCTGCGCAGAACGCAATATTTGTAATGCGCGTCAAGCTCATAAAGTTCCCAATAATATTAGCCAAACACAAGCATAAACCCAATTTTATGTACCCTGCAACCAGTTCTTTCAACTTAGTGCCTTTGATAATCAGCGCAAATTATACTAACAGCTTTAGCCAAACATAGAATACATTTGATGATTAATCTTAGCTACACCAACGGTTGCTATAATTAAGGGCGTAAAAGTCTACCATTCGCACGCTCAAAAATGCAGCGCGCGCCAATTTCTGCGCTGGGGGGCAAATTGTTGCTTGGGGCAGGCAACCCCGCTAGTATCGTCAGCATCTGGCTGTTAAAGCGCTGAGAAACGCGTCATTTGCAAACACGCTTCCTGCTGGCAGAAATACGCTTTATTCAGCCCTCACCTCTGTACTTTACTTCCTCTGTGCGCCTCCTTCATCACTTTCTGCCGGGCCTGCTAATCCTGGCCATCCTTTCATCTGCTAGTGCTCAGCAACCTGCCGCAAGCAGTTACCGCGCCACGGAGCGCCGGGTGAACAATCTTGTTCATACCAGGCTCGACTTACAGTTCGACTACGCCAAGCGCTACGCTTACGGCAAGGAATGGCTCACACTCAAGCCCCACGCCTACCCCACCGATTCATTGCGCCTTGACGCCAAAGGCATGGACATCAAGGCGGTAGCTTTAGTGAACGGCACATCGATGCAGCCGCTGAAGTACGCGTATACCGATCAGCGGAACCTGCGCGTGAACCTGGGCCGAGAAATGCCCCCCGGCGCTGCTTACACGGTTTATATCGAATACACGGCCAAGCCCGACGAGGCCAATGTAAAGGGCAGCGCCGCCATTTTGGAAGCAAAGGGCCTGTACTTCATTAACCCCGACAGCGCTGTGGCCGGCAAGCCCGTACAGATCTGGACGCAGGGCGAGACCGAAGGCTCTTCGGTATGGTTTCCGACCATCGATAGGCCGAATCAGAAAACGACTTCGGAAATCAGTCTGACCGTGCCTAGTAAGTACGTCACGCTGAGCAACGGCGCGCTCGTGCAGCAAAAGCCGGCCGGCGCGGGCTTGCGCACGGATACCTGGAAGATGGAGCAGCCCCACGCGCCTTACCTCTTTATGCTGGCCATTGGCGACTTCCGCATCACGAAGGACACGTGGCGGGGCAAGGAAGTGAGCTATTATTTGGAGCCAAAATTTGCCCCCCAGGCCCGCGCTATTTTTGGCAAAACGCCCCAGATGCTGGAGTTTTTTCCCAACGCCTCGGCGTGGAGTTTCCGTGGAATAAATATGCCCAGATAGTGGCCCGCGACTACGTGAGCGGGGCCATGGAAAACACGACCGCTTCTCTGTTTGGCGAGCAAGCCCAGGGCACCGCCCGCGAGCTGCTGGACTGGGAATACGCCGGTGTGGAGCGCGAAATTGCCCACGAAATATTCCATCACTGGTTTGGCGACTACGTGACGGCCGAAAGCTGGAGCAACCTGACTATGAACGAGTCATTTGCCAACTTTTGTGAAGTACTCTGGGCCGAGCACGCTTACGGCCCCGATGCCGGCGCGGCTCAGGCCGACCGCAGCCTGCGCAACTATCTGCGCACTTCTTCCAACTATGAGAAGCCGCTGGTGCGCTTTCAGTATGCCGATAAAGAGGACATGTTTGATGGCGTGACGTACCAGAAAGGCGGCAGCATTCTGAACATGCTGCGCGCCCACTTGGGCGAGGAAATATTCTTCCGGGGCTTGCAGCACTATTTAAAGCAAAATGCCTTCGGAACGGGCGAGCCGCACCAGTTGCGCCTGGCCCTCGAAGAGGTATCAGGCCAGGACTTGAACTGGTTTTTCAATCAATGGTATTACGGCGCCGGCCACCCCGTGGTTACCATTGACTACCAGTGGGATGCGGCCCGCAAGCGACAGGCAGTGGTAGTGCGCCAAACCCAGGCTGGGGGGCTTTTTGTGCTGCCGCTGCTGGTTGATGTGTACGCTGGGGGCAAAGCGCAGCGCTACCACGCTACTCTTCGTAATGCTATCGATACGCTGTACTTTCCGGCTGCTACTAAACCGGATTTGGTGAACGTGGACGCCGCCAAAGTGCAGGTGTGGCAGAAGCAGGACAACAAATCATTGGCCGAATACGCCTACCAGTTCCGCCACGCCCCGCACTACCTCGACCGCCGCGAAGCCCTGGCCGCTGCTCAAGCCAAACCAACCGATCCGCTAGCCCAAAAAATTCTGGTGGCTGGCCTCACCGACAAATCTGCCGCTTTGCGAGAGATGACCGTTCAGGCTCTTGACCTCAAAAATGCCCCCCAGCGCCGGGCGGCCGCTCCCCTGCTCGCCAAGCTAGCCGCCAACGATTCATCGGTGCAGGTGCAGGCGGCGGCGCTTACGGCGCTCGGCACGCTGGAGGAGAAGCGCTACGCCAGGCTGTTCAGCAAAGCTCTCGACAGCAAATCGTACCGAGTGCAGGGGGCGGCGCTGCAGGCCCTGTTGCCGCTTCAACCCAAGCAGGCGCTGGCCCGCGCCAGCGCCTTCGAGGCCGATAACAAAGGAGCATTAACCGTGGCCTTGGTAAATGTATATGGCCAAGCCGGCGGACCAGCCCAATGGCCCTCGATATTGAGCAAGTATGATGCAGCCGGCCCCAATGGGCGCTTCGATATGCTGACCGGAATGGTGGAAATGCTCGGTCGTTTGGAAGATGCCGCGGCGCTGGCGGAGGGCATTACGCGAATGAAAGATCTGGCAGTGAAGTTTAAGGCCTATGGCGTTGCTGAACCAATTATCGGCGGGCTGCGGCAAGTAGAACAGCAGCAGGCCGCGCGCCCAACTGCGACCCAGACCAAAACGCTGGTAGCAGCAGCGGTAAAAGAAATTCAGGAAGCCAATTAGCGCGGCTTGTGGCTGAAAAAGCCTAAATAAAATTGCCACATAAAGGCGGTCATGCAGAGCAACGCGAAGCATCTCGCGTGTTTAGTGGGATTACTAATCTTATATCAGCACGCGAGATGCTCCGCTCTGCATGACCGCCTTATTCATAACTAATAGAAAAGCCCCAGTCGGAAGTGTCGGCTGGGGCTTTTCTATGAATTTAAGTTTTGAAAAAGCGGGCTCTATGCAAACGCCATATCTTCTTCGGCTACTTCTTCTACTGGCAGCACATCGGAGGTAATAAGGTCCTTCTCCTGACGCAGGTTATCGATGATAAACTCCTGACGGGCAGGCGTATTCTTGCCCATGTAATACGTCAGGACTTGCTGAATAGAGCGGTCAGATTGCAGAATGACGGGCTCCAGCTTGATGTTTTCGCCAATGAACTTGCCGAACTCATCGGGGCTGATTTCACCCAAACCTTTGAAGCGCGTTACTTCGGGGTTGCGGCCCAGCTTGCGCATAGCCTCCTGCTTTTCCTGCTCGTTGTAGCAGTAGATGGTCGTTTTCTTATTGCGGACGCGAAACAGAGGTGTTTCCAGAATGAAAACATGGTTGTTGCGCACCAGATCGGGGAAAAACTGTAGGAAGAACGTAAGCAGCAGCAAGCGAATGTGCATGCCGTCCACGTCGGCGTCGGTGGCAATTACCACGCGGTTGTAGCGCAGGTGTTCGATGCCTTCTTCGATGTTGAGCGCGTGCTGGAGCAGGTTCAACTCCTCGTTCTCGTACACGATTTTCTTCTTCAGCCCGAAGCAGTTCAGCGGCTTACCGCGCAAGCTGAATACGGCTTCCGTCTCCACGTTGCGGCTTTTAGTAATGGAGCCTGACGCGGAATCGCCCTCCGTGATGAACAGCGTGGTGAGAGCTTCGGCTTCCTGCTTGCCTTCGCCGAGGTGGAAGCGGCAGTCGCGGAGCTTGCGGTTATGGAGGTTGGCTTTTTTGGCGCGCTGGTTAGCCAGCTTTTTCACGCCCGCCATATCCTTACGCTCCCGCTCGCTCTGCTCGATGCGCCGCTTAAGCGCGTCGGCCACTGCCTGGTTTTTGTGCAGGTAATTGTCGAGATGCTCTTTTACAAAGTCCAGAATAAAGCCGCGCACCGTGGGGCCGTCCTCACCCATATTGATGGAGCCAAGCTTGGTTTTGGTCTGGCTTTCAAACACCGGCTCCTGCACCCGCACCGAAATGGCCGCGATAATGGAGCCCCGAATGTCGGCCGCGTCGTATTCCTTCTTATAGAACTCGCGCACGGTTTTGACCACCGCCTCACGGAAGGCTGCCAAGTGCGTACCACCCTGGGTGGTGTACTGGCCGTTTACGAAAGAATAATACTCCTCGCCGTAGTCGTTGCCGTGCGTTAGCGCCAGTTCAATATCGGGGGCTTTGAGGTGGATAATGGGGTAGCGCAGGCTCTCCGCGTCGGCTTTGCGCGAAAGCAAATCGAGCAGACCATTTTCGGAGTAGTATTTCTGCCCGTTGAAGTTGATAGTCAGGCCCGCGTTCAGGTACACGTAGTTCCAGATCTGATTTTCCAGATATTCCGGAATGAAGCGGTAGTTCTTGAATACCGTATCATCGGGCTGAAATACCATCAGAGTGCCGTTGCGCTGGGAGGTTTTCGCGGGCTTAGGGTCCTGCACCAACTTGCCCTGCGAGAACTCCGCCGACTTCATCAGGCCGTCGCGCACGCTTTGCACCAGGAAGTAGTTGCTGAGCGCATTCACGGCTTTGGTACCCACGCCGTTCAGGCCCACCGACTTCTGAAACACCTTGGAATCGTACTTGCCGCCGGTGTTGATCTTGCTGACCACGTCCACCACTTTGCCCAGCGGAATACCGCGGCCATAGTCGCGCACCTGCACGCGCTGGTCAGATATCTTGATGTCGATGGTGCGGCCGTGGCCCATCACGTGCTCGTCGATGGAATTATCAATAACTTCCTTCACAAGTACATAAATACCGTCGTCGTAGGCCGAGCCATCGCCGAGCTTACCGATGTACATACCGGGCCGCAAACGGATATGCTCACGCCAATCAAGCGAGCGGATGCTGTCTTCGGTGTACGCGTGTTGGGGGGCAATGGGAAGTTGTTCGTCAGCCATATAAACTAGGTAATCAAATTTGAGGTAAAATAACGCAGAAAATTGGCCTTTTCTCAACAGTAAGCCGTAGGAGGGCGCAAGACTGCTGCTCGTGGAACCGAAGCGCTGATTTTAGCCATAAATATTAGCAAAATTTCCAACTAAAACCAGCCCCTAGCGCACATAGTTCCTCCCAAAAACAACATCCATTACCCTGACGCCCAACTTTACTTCTCTTCTGCTTTCCTAATTTTTTTAGCTAATGCTTTCTACCTCTAAACACTTTAACGGCCCTCGACCCAACTCGACTCCGGCCGAGGTGAAATTGCCCCCGTCATCTACTATACCTTCCTGCTCATTGGTTTGTCGCTGCTCGTGTTCGTGCTCTGGAAGCTCGACAGTGTGTTGCTGCCCATCACGTTTGCAGCCCTCTTTTCCATTCTGCTGCTGCCGTTGTGCCAACGCTTTGAGCGGTGGGGCTGGCCGAGGGTGCTGGCCATTCTCTTTTGTCTGTTGCTGGTGATTGTCGGATTGGCAGCCATAATCTTCGCTTTCGGCTCGCAGATGACGCAGTTTAAGGCCGAACTTCCCAAGCTGCAGACTAAACTGGTGCAGTATTTCGACCAGATTCAGCAGATGCTGAGCCAGCGCTTTGGCATTGAGCCCATCAGCAAAGACGAGTTGATTGATTCATCGCTCAAGAGCGCTAAAAAAGATGCTGGCGGATACCTGGGCGCTACGCTAAACACCACGGCCGATGTGCTGAGCGTGGTCACGCTGGTGCCTATCTATATGTTCTGCTTCCTGTATTACCGCGACCACATGCGGCAGTTTATGTTCCGCTTTGTAAGCCCCGAGAAGCGCACATCGGTACTGCACACCGTGGACAGTATCCAGACGGTGATCCAGGCCTATATCAGTGGTCTGATGACAGTTATCGTGATTGTGGCCATTCTGAATGCTATTGGCCTGCTCGTTCTGGGGTCAAATTCGCCATTTTCTTCGCCGTCTTTGCCTCGGTTCTGACCATCATTCCCTACATCGGTATTCTGATTGGCTCGGCCTTACCGGCCATCATTACGCTGGTCGAAACCGGCTCGCCGGCCAAAGCACTGGGCGTAATTGGCGTGTTTGTGTTTGTGCAGTTCCTGGAGGGCAATTTTATTACGCCTATGATTACGGGCTCCAAAGTGAGCATCAACCCGATGGCGGCCATCATTGCGCTTATTCTGGGGGGCGAATTGTGGGGAACGCCGGGCATCATCATTAGCATTCCGCTGATAGCCGTGATTAAGGTAGTGCTCGACTCATCCAAAGCCACGGAGCCGTTCGGCTTTCTGCTGGGCGACGTGGCCGATGGCGACGATATTGTAGACAAGAAGGCCGAGCCAGGCTTTTTTGGGCGGCTTTGGCAGCGCCTGCGAGGAGCCTCGTAACCTGGGGGGCAATTTGTTAGTATAAACTCCTGATCAGCTTCTTGACGTGGCTGTGCTACACATTCTGACCTAACCCTAAAACAAACTTACCATGGCCTCTATTAGCGATAACACTGCCCGCGCTTATAACGACCTCGTCGAAATCAACGAAACTGGTGCCAAAGGCTACCAGGAAGCCGCCGAAGGCGCTACCAGTCCTCAATTAAAGTCGCAACTGAGCCAGTTCAGCCAGCAGCGCGCCCAGTTTGCTTCTGAGCTGAAGCAGCAGGCTCGTCAGTTTGGTATCAATACCGAAGCCGGCAACACAGTGGAAGGCGTAGTTGCCGATGCTGCTGCTGCTGTACACCGCGGCTGGATTAACATTAAATCGGTCATCACCGGCCAGGACGACAACGCCATTCTGGGCGAGTGCGAAACCGGCGACAAAGTAGCCCTCGAAGCCTACGAGCAAGCGCTGAAAGCTGAGGGCCTGCCCGTTGAAGCCAAGTCGATCATTCAAAAGCAGCACGGTGAAATCCTGGCTGCCAAAAACCAGATTACTTCGTTGAAGCGCTAATTCGCTTTCCCGATTTATAATAAAAGCCCCCAGATTCGTCTGGGGGCTTTTTTGTGCACAAATATTCCACAAAAGAACGTCATGCAGAGCGCAGCGAAGCAGCTTATGGGCTGATGTAGGAGTAGTAGTCTCAACAAACAGACCGTCATGCTTGATCTGGCGTCCGCCTGTCGAAGCATCTCTACTGGTTAGTAGAATCAATACCATTGCAACGAAGCGGCAGAGATGCTTCGATTCCTCAGCATGACGTTCTGCTCATCAGTCATTCCTACGATTTCTTTTTGCAACCTTAGTAGGGCTTATCTTTGTTACCAATATCATTAGCTAAATCAGAATCCAAATCTGCGCTGCCTTTGTACGCTATCATTGACCTTGAAACCACTGGTGGCCAGCCCACGCAGGACCGCATTACCGAGTTGGCCATTTTCATTCACGATGGCGACAAGGTGGTAGACCAATATGAAACGCTGGTCAATCCGGGCCGGTCGATTCCCTTTTTTATTACCCAGCTCACAGGTATCACCGACGACATGGTGCGCGACGCGCCCCGGTTTCACGAGGTAGCGCGCAAAGTGGTCGAAATGACCGAAGGCTGCGTGTTTGTGGCCCACAACGTGCGCTTCGACTACTCGTTTTTGAAAAAGGAATTCGCGGATTTAGGCTACAACTATTCGCGCAAAACGCTGTGTACGGTGCGCCTGAGCCGGTCGCTTATTCCGGGCCAGCCCAGCTACAGCTTGGGTAAGCTGTGCCAGAATATTGGCATTCCGCTGGAAGGCCGGCACCGCGCCGCCGGCGATGCTGCCGCCACTGCCATTCTCTTCGATCGTCTGCTCAAGATTTCGCAGCAGGATGAAGCCCTTGCCAATCCCGCCATCAGTGCCGCCGACACGCTGGCCTCGGTTGATGCCCTGGCGCCCAGCGGCCGACCCGCCGCTACTGCCACCAAAAAGCCCAGCGTCAAGCGCGTAACGGCCGTGCAGGAAGCCATCAAAACCGCACTTTTGCCCCCCAACATCACCCCCGAAAAGGTAGCTACATTGCCCCAGGAGGCCGGCGTGTACTACTTCCACGATGAGCAGGGCGAGGTGATTTATGTGGGCAAGAGCATCAATATCTACAAGCGGATTCAGCAGCACTTCGCCGTCGATTATAAGTCGCGCAAGTCGCTGGAATTCAAGAACAGCATCTCCGATATTACCTGGGAGCTGACGGGCTCGGAGTTAGTGGCTTTGTTGTATGAATCGGCCGAAATCAAGCGCATGAAGCCGTTTTATAACCGTCAGCAGCGGCGCTCCATTTTTCCAGCTGGCATTTATCTTCGGCAGGATGAAAAGGGCTACAAGCACCTCTACTACGGCCGCGCCGACGCCGATAATCCGGCCACGCCGCTTATTGCGCTGGCCAATCAATTCAAGGCCAAAGGCTTTCTGTTTCACAAAGTTTCCAAGTTCAACCTCTGCCAGAAGCTCTGCGACCTGTACAAAACCCAGGGTGCCTGCTTCGATTATCAGGTGCACCGCTGCAAGGGCGCGTGCGTGGGCGCTGAGTCGCCGGAAGAGTATAACCTGCGCGTGGACGAGGCCATCGAGAGCTTCACATTTGAGCACGGCTCCTTCGTAGTTATCGGCAAGGGCCGCAGCGGGGATGAGAAGTCGGTTGTGGTGGTTGAAAATGGACGCTACTTAGGCTTCGGCTACGTGGATGGCGAGTTCTCGGCCCGCCGCCTGGCCGATTTCCGCGACGTCATCAAGCCCTACGGCGACAACAAGGACGTGCAGCAGATTATCCGCCAATATCTGCGCACCAAGCACAAGGATAAGGTTAAGATTTTTAAGTAGTTCTGGCCGGGCCTTACCCCCCAGCCCCCTCTCAAAGGGGTAACGCGCTTCAAGCGTTTGCGGGGGAGCCAGCCGCTTGGCCTACGCCGCACCTTCCGCTCGCGCTCCAGGTACGGCTACCAGTCCAATCCGATAAGCTCAGCATCAAAAAAGGCCCCCAGAAGATATCTGGGGGGCCTTTTTTGCTTTATAAAACCATGAAAAGAACGCGGTAGCGGTTGCGGAGGCGACAGCCGACGCAGCCGCGTAGAACGACTGACGTCAGGCTCCCCCTCTCCAAGGGAGAGGGGGCCGGGGGGTGAGGCCAATCGTTGAACGACCACATGAGGGGCCACCTTTGAACAGGCACCCACTTTAATACAAGCGGTGCCGCAGGAGCCAGCCAGCGGCATCAAACTCGTTGGCCAGCGGATGATAAGCTTCCACTTTTATGTCACTGTTGGGGGCTAGCTGCAATAAGTTGCCGTCGCCGCTGTCGTAGATGGTGACATCCGTTTTGGTCTTAGTCTGGGGGCATTTCCGGTGATGACCAGGTCCTGTCCGGCCCCATCGTAGATGCTTATGACAAAATCAGCATCGGGCAGGCCATGAAACTCGAATACATCGTTGCCGCCCAACCCGAAGAGCTTGATGGTGCTGGTTTCGCGGGCTTTAAACGTGCGTTGGCTTAGCAGACTATCCTGCAAGGCCACCCGGCGGGCCAGCATACTGATGCGCACTTCGTCCGGCGCTACGGCCTCTATCAGAAAGCGCTCAGGCTGGTCGGTGCCGGGCAGCTCCACATCGCGGGCCAGCAGCTCGTAGAACTTGGCGGCCACAGCCGGCAATTGCTCCCGCCGGTTGCGCAGCTTGCTCTCAAACTCCGCTCCCGACAGAGCATAAATCTGGGGCGGCCACACTCCTACTGCTTCCTTAATCGCCACGTCGGTGAGGCGCAGGCGCAAAGAGTCCGCAATTTGACGGAAGTCCTCGGCCGTCAGGTAAGCCAGCAGCGACTTATCCATGGGCCGCGCCGCCTTATTGAGTCCCTCTACATCTTGCAGGCGAATATTCTCTTTAAACGTCTGGTAATTAGTTTTAAACCAGCTTATTACCCGCGTCATCAGGCCATCATCAAACTTAAAGAAGGCGTGGTCCCGGTCGCGAGGAATGCCCCGGTACGTCACTGTGCCGCCCGGCCCCGGAAAGCTGGCCCAGCGCCATTGATCTTCGCGCCGGCTCCAGTCGCCCAGCCACATATCAAACAGGCGGGAGCGCAGGTAATGGCGCGCATCTACGCGGTAGTTATGCGTCACGAAAAGGGAAGTAAAGGCCTTCCGGGAGCTTTCGACTAATGAGGAGTTGCCAAAGTTCGCGCTGTTGACCTGGTTGCCGTCGGGGCGTTCCTCAAACAGATACAGCGCATTGCCGTACTCCTCCCGAAACGGGCCCAGCGCCGCATCAGCCGGCAGCCACACCAGGCGCGGATTGGTATGATACACGCCCGCCGCCTGCGCCAGCCGCGGCACGATATAGGCCCCGTACGGCTGAATAACGCTGGTCTGATCCTTCATCAGGCGGCCAATGGGGCCGTTTTGCAGCCTGGGGGGCAAAGCCTTCGTTGCATCTTTGTCGACGGAGCGCAGTACATACTCCTGCCCCAGCGAGTCGACGAGGCGCAGGTTTTTGGTTTGAAAGCTGCCCCCGGCCTGTAAGGGGCGCAAGCCACCCGGCACCGCAGTACGCAGGTTGAATACGGGAGCCTGCACCGGCGTCGCCCATTCGCGGCGGTAGTGGTCGCCCCAGAAAAACTGATGCACAGCGCCGCGCTCGTACTGTGGGCCGGCCGCCACGCGTACCGTCGAGTCGGGGCCAATAACGGGCAGCGTACCTGCCGGCACCTCACGGGCTGAGCAGGCAGCCAGTACCAGCCAACTAGTACCTAATCCCAATAAGCGGCCAGGCCGGAATGCTTTCAGTAGAAAGTGCACAGATGCGGGAATAGCGCTACAATGGAAGCCGGCTGCGAACGCAGTCGATAGCATAATTTATAGCGCAAACGGGAAAAGAGCAATTCCGTTTGGAAATTATGCAATTGTTATCCGCTATTGCCTACTGTTGCGTTGAAGGCAGTAAGTTGCGCCACAATCTCACTCCATGCCTTCACGCTCCTCCGCCCTACTGCTCTTACTGGCCTGTTCGATGGGCTGTGTACGGGAAAACTTTTTCCAACCCGACGCTCGTCTTGTAACCACCTCCTCCCCCGCTGCTACCGATAGTGTGCTCGTCACCGCGGGTAGGCATTATCAGCGCGGCCCCGTTCACAACCTGTTGCTGGGCAAGCACTACCGCCCGGTGTGGGCCACGCCCGTGTGGGTACCCGTGTTTGACCCCGCCACTGCTGTGCCGGGAGGCCTGAAACCGGGCAAGCTGGGAGGCGGTTTTCAGAGCACCAGCATGACAGTGCTCGGCTCCGATGGCCGTGAGTACGCCCTGCGCAGCATCGATAAAGACCCATATAAAACGCTGCCCAAGATTTTTCGCAAGACGTTTGCCCTGAATCTGGTGCGCGACGCTACTTCGGCGGCCAACCCCTATGGGTCCTTTGTAGTGGCACCTTTGGCGGAAGCGGCCGGTTTGCTGCACACCACGCCGCGGCCTTTTTATGTGCGCTCCGATGAAAATGGCCTGGGTGAGGAATCGGAGCTATTTCGGGGAAAGCTGGTGCTGCTGGAAGAGAAATTCGAGGATAGAGCCAGCCTGACGCCCGCATTCGGCAAAGCCACCGACCTGTTGGAAAGCGACGATGTATTGCGCGACCGTTTTGCCGACCCCAGCCACCGCGTCGATCAGATTGCCTTCGCCCGTGCCCGCTTGTTCGATTTATGGATTGGCGACTGGGACCGCCACGAGGGCCAGTGGAGCTGGGCTGTTTATCCTGATGCCAACGGCCCAACTATCTACCGGCCCGTCCCCAGGACCGCGACCAGGCGTTTTTTCGGTTCAAGGATGGTATCATTCCCTGGATTGTAAGCCGGCCCTTTTTTGTGGGAAAGTTTCGCACGTTTCGGCCCGAATATGAGAGCATTGAAGGCATGACGCAGAACTCCCGGTTCGTGGATGAGCGCTTTCTGAATAAAGTAACCTCTGCCGACTTCCAACGCTTGGCCACGGAGTTGCAAACGCGCCTCGATGACGACGCCATTGCGAATGCGCTCAAGCGCTTTCCAGAGCCCGTGTTTGCGCAGGAAGGTGAATATATCGGGCAGGCGTTAGAAGCCCGCCGCGCTAAGCTGCCTTGGGCAGCCAACGAGTTTTACCGTATTCTGGCCCGCCACGTCACCGTTGTCGGCACCGACCAGGATGAGCGCTTCGTGGTGCGCCGCCTTACCGATTCCACCACGGCAGTCACGGTGTACACGCTGGGGGGCAAATCGGACCGGGATTCGGTGTTTTACCAACGCGTGTTTCGGACCAATGAAACCAAGGAGATCACGCTGCATGGCCTCGAAGGCAAAGACATATTTGAGCTAAGCGGTGAAGTGCGGCGCGGCCCACGCATCAACATTTACGGAGGCCCCAACTCCGATAAAGTCACCGACTCAACTCGGGTGCAGGGCCTCAGCAAGAAAACCCGCTACTATGACACCCACTCCGATAATGAGCTGACCAAGAGCAAGGAAACCTGGGACAGAACGGATCATGGTGTAAAAATGCACGCCTATGACCGGGAAGGAACCTGAGTTAATGATATTGTTAGCGTAGAAATAATACCCTCAGAACGTCATGCGGCGCTTCGCTCTGCATGACTTGTTAAAAGACAAAAAAGCCCCCGCACAATGTGCGGGGGGCTTTTTTGTTTTCAATAGCAAACTTCTGAAAACCGTTGTTTTACAACGTCGGCTCCGGAGCCGTTTGGTCTTTTTCCTTTTCTACTTCAATTGCCGGAATAGCTTCTGTGTAAAGCAGGCCAATCTTGGCGGCATGCTCGGCGGCCTGCACCGTGTCTTTTACCAGCAGCATTTCCACCTTATCCTGCAGTATTTCCTCGGCCACACGCTCCACGAGCGCCGCCCTTCCGGGGTGCTGCACATCGCGGATATAAATGGCCAGAATGCGGCCGGGGTAGCGGCGCACAACCTCGCGGTAAATGTTGGCATCTTCCTGCCCGCTGTCGCCGATGAGCACAAATGGCAACTCGGGATAGGTAAGCAGAAGGTTATCAATCTCGTGCAGCTTATGGCCATGATGGGCCGAGGCTTCGGGCTTGGTTGCTTTGCGGGTCAATGACATATCGCGCAGCAGCAGCGGGCCGGGCGGCACGTCATTCAGCTCCAGAAAATCGTCCAGCAGATCGTAGAGGTTCCAGGGGCTGCTGCTCACGTAGAAAAACGGGTTGTTGCGCTTGCCATTGCGCCCCAATTGCAGCGCTCGATAGAACTCGGCCACGCCCTCAAACGGCAGGCGGGAGTGCGCGTTACGCACCAGCACCGTGCGCGCCATGCGCACCAGGTTGGTGGCGGAGGTTTGAATAACAGTATCGTCGAGGTCGCTGATGATACCGTATTCAGCGTCGAGGGGCGGAATGAGCACGTGGGCCGGCTCCTTCATGTCGGTGGGCATCTGGAGATGCTGGGGGGCTTTTTTCAACTCCACCTCTACCGGGTACCACAGAAAATCGATGGGAGCCGGCAGACTTTTGGGCTCAATATTCAGCGTGAAGTATCCTTCCTCGTCGGTGGTCACGTTGTGCTCACTGCCATCACCCGGCCGAATAATCAGCTCAGCCCCCGGAATCTCATTGCTCTCGAAGCGCCGATACATATTCAGCAGGTTCTGCCAGCGCGAATCGCCCTCGCCGGGGTCGCCAATGCCTTTATCTGTGAGCAAACGGCCTTTTACGTACAGGCGGCCGGCAGTGCCGTAGCTGCGGTACGTTACCAATTGGAGCGGGTGCAAGAAGCCCAAACGGGCGCGGGTGTTCGTGACCAGGTCATCAGCCCGCTCGGCCAGACTACTGAGTTTGTGGAGGAAGGAGGGCATAGGGAATGCAAAAGGGTAGAAAGCAGCGTACGAGCAAAACCCGCCAGGGAGTTGCCTCAACAGTACACTTCCCTCCGCCTGACCACGTTTTCGAATGGATACAAACGGATTAATCATCCTCAGTACCCATAAAAAAAGCCAGCCCTGTGGAGGCTGGCTTTCCGCTATAAGAACTATCAATCAAGGGTTTACAAAATCCGCTTTAGCTCCAGGAAACTCGCATTATCGGTGGTGCGGCTCGCGCAATTCAGCTCCTTGGCTTTGGCCTGAATAGCCTCCACGCGGGTGCCGGGGTTGGGGTGGGTGCTTAAAAACTCAGGGGTGCTGGTGGGAGCCTGTGCTGCGGCCTTGATGAAGAAGCCGGCTGCGCCGTCGCAAGAGTAGGGAGTGCTATTCAGGTAGCGCACCGAGAACTCGTCGGCTTCTACTTCGTACTCGCGGCTAAACCGCAGCTGGCCCAGGCTGGCCGCGATTTGCGCCAGCTGGTTGGGGTTTTCGCCTAACAAAAGGCTTAAAAGGAAGGAAACGCCAAACTCCTTCTGCAAAGAGCGCGACGTATGACGGCGGTCGGCGTGGGCAATTTCGTGGCCTAGCACCCCGGCCAGCTGGTCTTCAGTTTCCAGAAACTTAATCAGCCCCGAGAACACATAAATATGCCCCCGGGCGTGGCAAAGGCATTCTGGATTTCATCGTCCTTGATGATTTTGACATCCCAGGGAAACTCGTTGCGGTACTGAAGCTCGTTGGAGCTGAGCACCTTACTCACTACCGCATCAAGCAGCACGTAGGCGCGCTGGTTGGCTCCGTTATTGCGCTCAAGCAGCTGGTTCTTGGACCGGTAGGTGGAGTCGGTTTGCGCGGCTACTTTTTGGCCCAGCGCAATATCATCTTCCACAGAAAACAGCACGACCCCATCACCAGTACCGGAGCAGGCCGCAGTGCCCAACGACGTGAGAAGAGCAAGAAAAAACCAGGGTTTAAGCCAAATACGACGCATACTGCAAATAGGAGTGTAGGAAGAACAGGGGGCAGAACTTACCGTCTAAAAACGGTGCCAAAGCCGGCGGCTACCCATACGGGTTTGGGTTGTGAGGCGTTGCTGATACGCAGATAATAAACATATAGCTCAGACGCTCAACTTGAAACTTTATTTTCCTGCCCTGTCTCATTATTATTCATTCGCCTTACTCTTCTGCTTTGCGATTACTCAGCATGCATCCGCTTCTTCGCTGATGACGAGCTACCTGCCGCTACTTTTTTCCAGCTTCTGCGTACAGAAATGCCCCCGGCTGCTTTTGGCCGGGGACATTTTTAGCGCTTTATGCCCACCACCTCCACCCCTCGGCCCAAAACCAAAAAAAAAACATCTGCCCCCTTAGAGGAGGCGCACGAGCTGTATAAAGACCCGGCCCGGCAGGCAGAGCTGGCGGGCCTGCGCTACCAGGCTGATACCAAGCCCGGCATCAGCCGCCAGCCCGGTCCCGATGGCACGTTTACTTTCCTCACGGCGAAAGGCGAAAAAATCACGGACGAGAAGACGCTGGCCCGGCTGCAAGGCTTCGTCATTCCGCCCGCCTGGACCGATGTCTGGATTGCGCCTTCCGCCTCCGCTCACCTTCAGGTAACGGGCCGCGATGCCAAGGGGCGCAAGCAATACATCTACCACCCCACCTGGGACCAAGCCCGCAGCCTGACCAAGTTCAGCCGCCTGCTGGCTTTTGGTGAAGCCTTACCTACCCTGCGTCAGCGTTTGCAGCAGGATCTGAAGCGCGCTGGGCTGGACAAGCAAAAGGTTATTGCCTTGGTACTGACCCTGATGGATCAGTCGTTTATTCGCATTGGCAACAAGGAATACGCCAAGAAGAACAAAAGCTACGGCCTCACCACCCTGCGCGACCGGCACGTACAGATATCAGGCGACGAGGTACGCTTTTCGTTTGTGGGCAAGAAAGGAGTGGCCCACGATGTAGCCCTGCAAGACCGCCGCCTGGCACGCATGGTGCGCAAATGCAAGGAGATTCCCGGTCAGCACCTGTTTCAATACTACGCCGCCGATGGCCACCGCCAAGAGCTGGAGTCGGGCGACGTGAACCAGTATTTGCAGGAGGTGACGGGCATAGCCCTGTCGGCTAAGGATTTCCGCACCTGGGGCGGCACCGTAAAAATGGTGGAGTGCCTGGAAAGCGTGCTGCACGAAGAGCCGGATTTGCCGAAGGAAAAAGTACTGAAGCGAGCCGTGAAAGATGTGGCTTCGGGCCTGGGCAACACGCCCACTGTGTGCAGCAAATACTACATTCACCCGCAGGTAGTCGAGCTTTTTCATTCCGACAAGCTCATCGACTACCTCCGTCAGCACGACATCGACCCCACCGAAAACGACATCCTCTCTCCTACCGAGCACATGGTGCTGCACATGCTCCGCACCGCCGCGTAAGCGCTGTTTATAAAGATGGTCAAGTCATGCTAAGTGGCGCTGAAATAAGTTATGTGCTGCCGTTGCATAAAACATATGGCCGTCATGCAGAGCGGTAGCGAAGAATCTCGCGTGCTGACGAGAGATTAGTAATCCCGCTAAACACGCGAAATGATTCGATCTGCTCTGCATAACGGCCATCTTGATTATTGGCATTTTTAGCTGGAATGATCGGCTACGATAACCCAGCGGCCGGCAATGCGGCGAAACACGAGCAGAAAATGCCCCCCAAGGTCGCCGGCGGCGGGGCGGGCGAGTTGCCAACGGCCTACTACGTGGGCCGCGTCGGGGCTGATGGGAGTAATGCGCAAGTTGGAAAACGTAAGCTGTCCCATGGCGGCGGCATCGGGATAGCTGCGGCGGTAGTTGTCGAGGGTGGGCTGCCAGCCGTAGGTCAGGCCGCTTTTGCCAATAAACACGAGCGAGTCGGACTGCCAGTAGCCCTGCATGAAGCCGCTTACGTCGCCCCGGTTCCAGGCTGCCGTTTGGGTCGTCAGCACCTGGCTGATGTCCTGCCGCTGGCTGCCGGGACGCGTGGCGGCGCAACTGCACAAAAAGGCCACGCCCAGCACTAATCCGCTAATTTTCTTCATGTTATCAAGTAGTAAAGAAGGAAGGAAAAAGCCCCCCACCGGCCTGAATATAGCTGGTGGGGGGCTTTTTTCTGGTGATGCTATTCCTCTAGCAGCGCCTTCACGTAAGAAATGCCCCCCAAACGACGCATGTTGCGCTGCACCCGCCGCTGCTTGGCCCGCGCCACCGGCCCCGGATTACCGGCCCGAAAACGAAGCGGATTCGGCAGCACGCCCGCCAGCAGCGCCGCCTCCGAAGCAGTAAGCTTGGCCGCCGATTTGTGAAAATAGCGCTGGGAAGCGGCTTCTACCCCAAAGGTGCAGTCGCCCATTTCGGCCACGCTCAGGTACATTTCCATGATGCGCCGCTTGCTCCAGAGCGCTTCGATCAGAATGGTAAAATACGCCTCCGCTGCCTTGCGCACATAGCTCCTGCCCGACCACAAAAACACGTTTTTGGCTACCTGCTGACTGATTGTGCTGCCGCCAACCAACTGTTTGCCGCCCTCAAAATTGCGCTTGGCCGCCTGCTGAATGGCTTTCACATCGAAGCCCCGATGCAGCAAAAAGCGCTGATCTTCGGCCGCCACCAGCGCCAGCGGCACCTGCGGCGATACTTCGTCCAGGGTTTTGAAATTATAGCTGATCCGGCGGTCGTCTTCGCGAATGCCGTGGTAGCCGCGGCCAATGGGCGCGTGGGCGCGGCGGTCGAGCATGAGCCAGGTAGCGGGCGGGGCCAGCCACCGATAGATAAGCACCCAGGCTACCGTGGTAAGAAACAGGGCTGCAATTATTTGCAGCAATACCCGCCACACCCGCCGCCCATGTTGCCGGAATTTTGTTTTCATGAAATAAAGCCGTTCTTCTTTCCCATCCATCCTGCTGAGAGGCACAGAAGGGGCAAAAGTAACGCATTTGGGCGCGCAGCAACCCAATACCAGCGTTTTTAGCCTATTTTCGTCGCCGACATTGTTGAGCTCCTATGCCTCGTATCCTTCCTCTCTTTCCTTTAAACCTTGTCGTATTTCCCGGCGAGAAGCTCAATCTGCACATCTTCGAGCCGCGCTACCGCCAGCTTGTGCGCGACTGCATCGAGTCCGACCTGACCTTTGGCATCCCGCCTTACCTCAATGATGGCGTGAGCGAGTTGGGTACAGAAGTGCGCTTGATAAGTGTAGAAAAGGCCTACGACAGCGGTGAGCTGGATATAAAGACCAAGGGCATTGGGGTATTTCGCATTCGTGAGTTTTACCGCGAAGCCCCCGGCAAGCTCTACGCCGCCGGCCAGGTAGATACCATCGAGGACGACCCCGAAGAGGACCCCAATCTGAAGGTGCGCATCAACGAGTACGTGCGCCAGCTCTACGATACGCTGGGTTTGCGCAAAATCTTCCTGGATTTGCCCCCCAGCTATCGCATCTACGATATTGCCCACAACCTAGGCTTCAGCACGGAGCAGGAGTACCAACTATTGCAGGCCACCAGCGAGCTGGAGCGCCAATCCATAGTGCTGGAACACCTCGAAAACGTGCTGCCCATTATCCTAGAAACCGAGCGACTAAAGGAGCGCGCCCGCCTCAACGGGCACTTCAAGAACCTCACGCCGCCGAATTTTTAACGGGCTCAGGAGCTTTACCAGTTGGTACGGCGCAGCTTTTCCGGCTGCTGCACCCGAATAAACTTGTTGGTCAGCTCAATAATGCCATCCTGCCGAAACTCGCTGAGCGTGCGGCTCAACGACTCGGGCGCCGTGCCAATCAACGCCGCCATATCATCGCGCGATAGCTGAATCTGAGGGTCATCAGGGTTGAGGGTGCGTTGCTGCTCATGCAGGCGCAGCAGCGTATCAGCCACGCGCTTACGCAGCGAGTTATAAGCCATATCGAGCAACAGATCCTCTTGCTCGCGCACCCGACCCGCCAGCAGGCGCACAAACTGCTGACTTACCTCCGGATTGCGCATTACTAGCTGGGTAAAGTCGTCGGCCGGAATGTAGAGCAGAACGGAATCCTCCACGGCCACGGCCGAGTCGTGGTGTGCAGTGCCTTCCAGGAGCGCTTTGTAGCCAAAAAAGTCGCCCGCCTGATATAACCCGGTAATGAGCTCCTTGCCGGCGGCGGTGGTTTTGCTGGTTTTCACCCTCCCCGACTGCACGAAATACAGCCGCGTGGCTTCATCACCCTCGGCGTACACAATCTGCTTGCGAGGTATGGTATGCGGTTTCCGATCGGCGGAAAGCGCCGTAAGGCTGCCCGTTTTCTGAGCATCATGCAAAAACTCGTCGAGCCCATTAGCGTGCAGATCGTACTCCGGCTTAAGGTGCTGAAAACGGTTGAGTCGGCCGGCTATGGCGCTTAGCAATTCGCTGCTGTCAAAGGGCTTAGTCAGGTAGTCATCGGCTCCCAGCTCCATACCTCTGCGCAAATCATTGCGCTCGGTTTTGGCCGTCAGAAAGATAAAGGGCACACCCGAGAGCTGCGGATTCTGGTTGAAAATATGCAGCACGCCGTAGCCATCCAGCACGGGCATCATAATGTCGCACACCACCAGATCAGGCTTCGTTTCGAGCGCTTTTTCTATACCCACCTTCCCATTTTCGGCCGTGATGACATTGTAGCCCGTCATTTCCAGAATTTCGGCGGTATTCTCACGAATAAAATCGTTGTCCTCAATCAGCAGAATGGTTTTCATAGGGGATTTTGATAGTGACGGTAGTGCCTACATCGAGTGTACTCTGCAGGGATATGGTGCCATTCATTAGCTCCAGATACTTGGCAATAATATACAGGCCCAGGCCCGTGCCCGGTACATTTGTTACGTTGCGGGCCCGAAAAAAACGCTCAAACAAGTGTTCCTGATCTTCGGCCGAGATACCTACTCCGTGGTCACGGACAACCAGCGTGAGCTGACCTGCCGCGCACTCGGCCTCTAGTTCGACTGTTGTATTCGGGCCGGAGTATTTTATGGCGTTGGACAGCAGATTGACGACAATCTTGCGCAGCAGCGAAGGATCAAGCCACAGGGCTTCGAGGCAGTTTATGCGTCGCTGAACAGTTTGCCCCGGCTTCAGCAGGCCCTCCACATCCGTAATGGTGTCGTTCAGTAGGTCCGATAAGATGAGGCGGGCCGGGCGGGCCTCCACCCGTCCTTCCTCGATACGCCCTACCGACAGAAACTCCTCCAGAATATCATTCAGGTGATTGACGGATTGCCGTATGCGCTCGAGGTGGCGCAGACGCTTATCCTGCTGCTCGCTGCTGGGGTATTTCTCAATAAGAGAGGCGGAGGTAAGCACGGCCGTCAGCGGTGTCCGAAACTCGTGCGAGGCCATGCTCACGAAGCGCGACTTCAGCTCGCCCAGCTCCTGCTCGGCGGCTAGGGCTTTGGCCAGCTCATCCTTGCGCTGCTCCAGCTGCTCCAGGGTGTTCAGCAGCGCGTGGGTGCGGTCGGCTACCTTCTGCTCCAGCTCGGCGTTGAGCCTCTCCACGCGCTGCCGCTCCGATATCAGGGCTTGCTGCGCGTTCTTTTTGAAGGTGATATCAAGGATATAGGAAACGACAAACAGTTCATCATCGAGGTAGAAATAGCTGAGGCTAACCTCTACCGGGAACACCGAGCCGTCCTTGCGAAGCGCTTCCAAGTCGCCCCGGTGGGCACCCATCGAGCGCACCTGGGGCTGCGCATTGAAGGATTCGCGCAGCTTCTCGTGTCGGCGGCCTCCCGCGTTGGGAACCAGGGCTTCAATGGCATGCCCTATTAGCTCCCCATCTTCGTAGCCAAACTGCTGGTGGGCCATTTGATTGGCCGATATAATACTCCCCCCCGATTGCACACAACAATGCCGATAGTAGCATTGGCAAACACGGCCTCGAAACGACGCACGCTCTGGGCTAGCTCGCGCTCGGCTTGGTGCAGACGGTTCTGCTCCGTAAGGCGAACCATAAAATAGGGCGCTTCGGCTACTTTAAAATATGTAAGCTCGATGTGGGCCTGCAACAAATCTTTCCCTGGCCGGTTGATTTCTACTTCGGCTTCCTGCCGGCCGCTTTGGCGGGCTTGCGCAAGCAGAGCTATCCATTCAGCTTCCGAAAAAGTTGGGGTAAGCAGCGTACGGGCTGGTTCGGCCAAAAGCTCCTGCTCTGAGCTGTAGCCCAATAGCTGCACTCCGGCCGGATTCACCTGCGCGAACCGATTGTGAGTAGCGTCAAACACACCCACAAACTCCTGGGCCTGGTTGACGAGTATATCGGTTATAGCTAGTGCGAACACGTTGTCTGGCATAATTAATAAAGGCAAAGAAATCAGGACAAAGCGTATCTGCTTAGCTACGGCTGCTGTGGGGGGCAAATTAATGCTATTGTTAAGCGCAGAGGCATCGTTTGGAAGTGCAGGGAGAACTGATTAATGCTTGGCGCCTGGCGTTGGCATCGGCCAAAGGTGGTTAAAAGTAGTCTGTAGGGATGATATGTGATAAATGTCAAGCCCCTACTTGACCAGCCTCATGGATGAGCAGCAGGGCTAAAAGCTAATTTTACGACATCCATTTAACATATCCCATCATGTCCGCCTCGTCTCCTCCTGTGCTGCAGCCCGATACGGTCGTATTACTGGTGCTGCTGCCGCTGCATAGTGCGGGCGAAGCTTCGTCCGGGACAGAAAGCAACGCCTCCATTCGCACGCTGCAAGGGCGACTTGGCCCCGGAATAAGGGTGCTCAAAATTGATGAAGCCAGCCATCCGGCCGTGGTACGCAGCTTTGGCACCCCCGAGCTGCCAGCCTGTGTGCTGGTACGACAGGGAGTTGAAATCTGGCGGCAGCACGGCCTGCCCGAAGACGAAGAAGTCTTTTCTGCCCTGCTTGAAGCGGCGCACGCGCATTAAGCAGGTTTTCTTGCTTACTTATAGTTGAGCTTCAATCCTATTTTCTGAGCTACATGGCTCTTGGCGGCAGACTCCCTACATTGCTGAGGTTTCTATTTAGCCGCGCCTCCTGTGCTCGCCCGCCGACCTACCAAAGTCCATCTCTGGGACTACTTTATCTTAACTGCCCGGGTCTTATTGGCCTTCACCTTTATTAGCTACGGTTACTCCAAATTAACTGGGGGGCAATTTGGCCTTACTCCCACACAGGCGGCCTTACCGGTCAGCCGCCTTACGTTGTTCAAACTCGCCTGGTATGTGTTTGACCACGAACCATTCCGGTCCTTTGTGGGCGTGTCGCAGATACTGGCGGGACTACTATTGCTCTGGAATCGGACAGCACTCCTCGGGGCGCTACTGCTGTTGCCGATTGCCGCTAACGTTCTCATTATTGACATCACCTACCTGAAGATGCCAGGGTTCTATTGGCGGCTATCCTATTATATCGGGCTTATCTTCTTGATTTTCTGGCATTATCGCGCCCGCATGCTCGTCGTATTTCACACCGTGACGAAGGGGCTCACGACGCGTTTTACTTACCCGTGGTGGGCGTATGGACTATTACCCGTCGCTGCTATTGGCGCCGAAATAGCTGGGGCCCTACCGCGATTTTTCTTTTATCTCATGACTAGCCCCAGAAAAACGTGGGACGGGTTGGTCTATTTGTGGGACACAATAATGCAACACTTAGTTAGTTAGAAGGTAGTGATGGGCTTCTTCTAGCGCTTACTAGTTCCCAAAAAACGATTTCAGGATATAAAAAAGCATGAATAAGGACCGATAACGGTTACGTCGGCGGTCCTTATTTTATGGTAATCATAAGCCGTCTATTACCCCTTCACTGCCGCTATTGCCACTGTCAGCAGGAAAAAGGAGTCCTGATGCGCCTGCACGCTATGCAGAACACCGGCGGGCAACAGCAGTAACTGCCCGGCTCTGAGGTCGGATGACTGCTGGGCGGTGCAAAACGTGATGTGGCCTTCGAGCACCTGCACGGTAAGGATGCCGGGGGCGGAATGCGTTTTCAGCTCGGCCCCTTCATGCAAACCCAACAGCACTAAGCGCAGGCTCTCCGACTTGAACAGTGTAGTGGCGTGCCGGTCGCTGGACTTCCAGTTGGGCGTCTGCTTGGCCTGCGCTATCTCGTGTGCCAGATTCATTGTCTGCGCCGGACTAGCGGAGGCAGCGTTTGCAGCAGCTTGGGAAGAAGTGATATTGGTGCTCATAAAAAGAGTGGGATTCAGGGCAATGGAGGAATCAGATTAAACGGAAGCCGTTGCGGTGCTACCCTTACAGAATCGAGAGCGGATTGGGGCGCAGGCGGGCTTCAAACACGTGGGCAATATTCTGGGCGCGCAGCTTGGCTTCGTCGGCCACCGGCCCGGCAAACAGCTCATCCACCGTGCCCAGGAAGAGCGTCAGCCAGCGCTGAAAATGCTCCCCGGCAATAGGCAGCGGAATGTGCTTGAGGAAAGGCCGGCCGCTGTAGCGCGAGGTATGCAGCAGCAGGCCGCTCCAGAAATCGTACATACGCGGCAGGTGCGCCGGCCAGTCGACGTGGGCAAATTCGTTGAAGACTGGCGCCAGCAAAGCATCGGCATTCACCTTATCGTAAAAGGTATCTACCAGCAGCTTGATGTCGGCTTCGGTCTGAATATCGGGGCGGGAATTGGACATGTGTTGGTTTAGAGAAAAGTCGCGAATGGGCTTGCTGGGGGGCTTTTTTTTACGCGTGCTGCACGCGTCGGCGCTGCGCGTTCAACCTCTGCCGATTGAGGGTAAAATAAGCCAGCGCGCCGGTGCCTAGCAGCAGCAGCAGCTTCACCGCTTCGGCCACTATATACAGCAGATGCAGGGAATTGGGCGGCGGCGGGTTGCCGCTCAGCAGCGCCTCGGCCCGCACATCCAGCGCCGGCAGCAGCCAGAACGTTTGCAGCAGCAGCACAAAGCTAAGCGCTGCCAGTCCGGCCCGCACGCGCCATTCGGGGCGCAGGTACAAGGCGCTGATAACGGCCAGTGCGCACAGCCCGATTTCCACCTTGTTCAGGGCATGAAACACGATGCGGCCAATGCCCACGCCCAACGGCACCGTGATGTGCGGAGCCGTAAACTTAAGGGGCGCTTCCAGGAAAGAAATGCCCCCACCATGCCGGCCCACAGAAAAAGAGACGCTACAAGTACAAGAGGAAGTGACTGACGCATAGCAAAGAATAAGCAGTACGGATGCCGTAGCCCGCACCCAGAATTTACAAGTCGAAGCGCTGACTGGAACAGCCGCGCTCTAGTACAAAGGTCAAAGGTGTTCCGTTCGGGCGGCTTAACATCAATCAAGCCCGCGCTTGATACTTGTCATCGTTCGGGCGGGCTGCGGGGCGGAGCTTTGTCGCTGAACTTATTGTAGCCGCCTGTGCCTGCCGTTCTCGAACAACCCGCTACCCATGTCGTTTGTGCCCACTGCGGCGATAATTGCCCCCAGAGCCCCTGCTGCTCGCCGAAAAGCCGTTTTGCTGTGCCGGCTGCCGCACCGTGTACGAGCTGCTCGACACGAATAACCTCTGCACCTACTACAAGCTCGATGAGCGGCCCGGCCTGAAAGTAAAAGAGGTAGAGCTGCCCGGCCGCTTCGATTACCTGAATTCCGAATCCGTGCAGGCTCAGCTGCTGGCATTTCGCTCCGAGGAGCGGGCGCGCTTGACATTGCAGGTGCCCCAAATGCACTGCACGTCCTGCATCTGGCTGCTGGAAAACCTGCCCCGCCTGAACCCCGGCATTGTGGAAGCGCGGGTGCAGTTTCTGCGCAAGGAAATCACCATCACCTACTTATTGGCCGAAACCAGCCTCAAAGAAGTAGTGCAGCTGCTGGCCTCCGTGGGCTACGAGCCGCAGATTACGCTGGCCGAGCTTGGCGCCCAGCCCCACCGCGCCGGCCGCACACTCTACTACCAGCTGGGGTTGGCGGCGTTTGCCTTCGGCAACGTCATGCTCATGGCTCTGCCCGACTACTTCTCTTTTGTGGAAGACTTGCAGGCGGGCTTCGGGCAGTTTTTTGGCTATCTAAGCTTGCTGCTGGCACTGCCCGTGCTGCTGTACAGCGCACGGGGCTTCTTCAGCTCGGCCTGGCAAGGGCTGCGGCAGCGCTACATCAACCTCGATTTTCCGATCAGTCTGGGGCTCGCCTCCCTGTTCAGCGTGAGTACTTACGAAGTCATTTCCGGTACCGGCCCTGGCTATTTCGACTCGTTTACGGGGCTCATTTTCTTTATGCTGATTGGCAAATGGGTGCAGCAGCACACCTACGACGCCCTGCGCTTCGACCGTGATTTTACCTCCTACTTTCCCGTGGCCGTCACGCGGCTCACGCCGGAAGGCGACCAGAGTATTTCGGTCAAAGAGCTGAAAGTAGGCCACCGTATCCGGGTGCGGCACCAAGAAGTAGTGCCCGCCGATGCCGTGGTCCTGCGCGGTGCCGGCCAGCTCGATTACTCTTTTGTATCGGGTGAGAGTACGCCGGTGGCGCGGGCCTCGGGGGAGTTGGTATTCGCGGGCGGTCGGCAATTGGGCGAGGCCCTCGAGCTGGAAGTAGTGCGCGAAGTATCACAGGGCTACCTCACCCAGCTCTGGAATAATCCGGCCTTTGCCAAGCAGGAAAGCGACGCCACCTGGGAAACCTACGCCAACCGCGTGGGGCGCTATTTTGTGGCCATAACGCTGCTCCTGGCCCTGGGCACGCTCCTCTACTGGGGCCCGCGCGATACGAGCATGATGTGGCGGGCCTTTACGTCGGTGCTGGTAATTGCCTGTCCGTGCGCGCTGTCATTGGCAACGCCCTTTACCTTGGGCGCCGCGCTGCGGGTATTGGGCCGACAAAAGTTCTACCTTAAAAACTCCGCCGTAATCGAAACCCTGGGCCGCGCCGATACGCTGGTATTTGACAAAACCGGCACCCTCACCGACACCAGTCAGGCAGAAGTGCAGTATCACGGCCGGCCGCTGTCTATGAAGGAAAAGCGTCTTGTTGCCACGGCGGCCGCCCAGTCAACGCACCCGCTAAGTCAGCGCTTGGCGCAGGAGCTGGCCACTGAGCCTTTGCCGCTGGCCGCCTGCCAGGAGCGCCCCGGCCAGGGCATCAGCGCCACGGCCGAAACCGGTGATACTGTGCGGCTAGGGTCGGCGGCTTTTGTGCAGGCAAACCATGTTGAGCTGGCGGACATTGGGCAAGAGCCTAATTCGACCAAAAAAGCCCCCCAGGCACTTCAGGCCAATGATACAGCCCCACCGGAGGCACCCGAAACGCGCGTGAGCGTTGCCCTGAATGAGAAGCAGGTGGGCTATTTTACCTTCCACAATGTGTATCGTCCGGCCCTGGCCAGCGTGCTGGCCACGCTCAGCCGCCGCTACCGCCTCGCCGTGCTTTCCGGCGACACCGATGCCGAGCGCACTCGCTTACAAACCCTGTTCGGGGAAGATGCCGAGCTGCATTTTCGGCAGTCGCCCGCCGATAAGCTCGCTTATATCGCGGCCCAGCGCGCCCAGGGCCGCACGGTGGTCATGATGGGCGACGGGCTGAACGATGCCGGCGCGCTGCGCGCCGCCAATGCGGGCATTGCCCTCACCGACAGGCTCACCAACTTCTCGCCCGCCTGCGACGCCATTCTCGATGCCAGCGAATTCCAGCGACTAGCCACTTTTCTGGGCTTTTCGCGGGCTTGCCTGCGCGTTGTTTTGGTCACGTTTGCGCTGTCGTTTTGCTACAATGGCTTCGGGCTGACGCTGGCCGTGCAGGGCCTGTTCACGCCTATTGTGTCGGCTATTCTGATGCCCGTCAGCTCCCTGAGCGTGATGGTTGTATCCACGCTACTCGTGCGCTGGGCCGCGAACCGCTACCACCTCTAACGCTGTTGTCATGACTATTATCTTCTTGCTGATTGGTATCAGCCTACTCGTGGCGCTGGCGTTTCTAGGGGGCTTTTTGTGGGCAGTGCGCAGCGGCCAATACGACGACGAATACACGCCGTCCGTGCGCATGCTCTTCGATGAAGAAGAAGAGAAATAGTATTGATTTGATATCAATCAAGCCCGCGCTTGATATCCGTCATGCTTTGCCAAGGAGGCGGCGAGGACCTTTGAAGCAGTAAAAACACTTACTGTTTCACTCTATGGAAGTCGTACCCATTACGCCTCTTATCCTTCCGGCGCAGCCTCCAGTTCAGACCCGAGTATCCCGCGCCGTCGACGAGTTTTTCTACGATAACAAGATTGTCCGCGACTTCGGCATTGCTACCGTGTTCTGGGGAATTGCCGGCATGATCGTCGGAATTCTGGCGGCTTTTCAGCTGGCGCTGCCTGAGGCCAACATGAATACGGCCGTCACCACCTTCGGCCGCATCCGGCCGCTGCACACCAACGCCGTCATTTTTGCCTTTGTCGGCAATGGTATTTTTATGGGGGTGTACTACTCTTTGCAGCGTTTGTGCAAAGCGGCCATGTACTCCAAAAAGCTCAGCCAGATTCACTTTTGGGGCTGGCAGCTCATTATCCTCAGCGCCCTGATTTCCTTGCCCTTAGGCTACACCACCAGCAAGGAATACGCTGAGCTGGAGTGGCCCATCGACATTGCCATTACGCTGGTGTGGGTGGTGTTTGGCTGGAATATGTTCGGCACCATTGCCAAGCGGCGCGAGCGTCACTTATACGTCGGCATCTGGTTTTACATCGCCACTTTCCTCACGGTGGCCGTGCTGCACATCGTCAACTCGGTGGCTTTGCCCGTGAGCTTTATGAAAAGCTACTCGGCCTACGCCGGTGTGCAGGATGCGCTGGTGCAGTGGTGGTATGGCCACAACGCGGTAGCCTTCTTCCTGACTACGCCCTACCTGGGCTTGATGTACTACTTCCTGCCCAAGGCAGCTGGTCGGCCGGTGTACTCTTACCGTCTGAGCATCATTCACTTCTGGTCCTTGATCTTCATTTATATCTGGGCTGGTCCGCACCACTTGCTTTACACTTCCCTGCCCGACTGGGCCCAAAGCCTGGGTGTAGCCTTCTCCATTATGCTGCTCGCGCCTAGCTGGGGCGGCATGATCAACGGCCTGCTGACCCTGCGCGGCGCCTGGGATAAGGTACGCGAGGAGCCCGTGCTGAAATTCATGGTAGTGGCCCTTACGGCCTACGGCATGGCCACCTTCGAAGGCCCGATGCTCTCCTTGAAAAACGTGAATGCCATTGCCCACTTCACCGACTGGATAGTAGCGCACGTGCACGTAGGCGCGCTGGGCTGGAACGGCTTCCTCACTTTCGCTATGCTCTACTGGCTGTGGCCCCGCCTCTACCGCACCGAGCTGCACTCCAAGAAACTCGCCAATACTCACTTCTGGCTGGGCACCATCGGTATCCTGTTTTATGCCCTGCCCATGTACTGGGCCGGCTTTACTCAGGGCTTGATGTGGAAGCAGTTCAATGCCGAGGGCATGCTGCAATACCCCAACTTCCTCGAAACGGTGCTTCAGCTGGTACCGATGTACTATATGCGCGGTATTGGCGGGGTGCTGTATCTGAGCGGCGTGTTTCTGATGCTGTACAACATGATAATGACAGCCAAAGCCGGTACGCTGCTCGTTTCCGAAAAAGCCCATGCTCCTGCCCTGCGGCCCGCTTCGGAAGATCCACACGCTGATGCTGGTCACTGGCACCGCTGGATTGAGCGACGCCCCTTGCAACTGGCCATTGGCGCTACGGTCGCCATCCTGATTGGCGGCCTGGTTGAGATGATCCCTACTTTCCTCGTCGAATCCAACGTGCCCACCATTGCTTCCGTGAAGCCTTATACCTCCCTGGAATTGCAGGGCCGTGACCTCTATATCAAAGAAGGTTGCTCGAACTGCCACACCCAGATGGTGCGCCCCTTCCGCTCCGAAACCGAGCGCTACGGCGAGTACAGCAAAGCGGGCGAGTTTGTGTACGACCGGCCCTTCCTGTGGGGCTCCAAGCGCACCGGCCCCGATATACACCGCCTGGGGGGCAAATATCCGCACTCCTGGCACTACAACCACATGATGGACCCCACCAGCATGTCGCCCGGCTCCATTATGCCGCCTTATCCGTGGATGTTCGAAAACGAGATTGACTACTCCACGCTGCCTGCCAAAATCAGGGTGCTGCAACAGCTGGGCACACCTTACCCCGCCGGCTACGACCAGCAAGCCGTGGCCGATGCCCGCCGCCAGGCCGAAGGCATCGTGCAGGAGCTGAAGAAGGAGGACATCGAGGTGAAATCGGACAAGGAAATCGTGGCTTTGATTGCCTATCTGCAGCGCCTCGGCACCGATATCAAAGTGAAGCCCGAGCAGGCCACGGCCGCCGCTCAATAGCCGACTTAAAGAGGCGGTCATGCAGAGCGCAGCGAAGCATCTCGCGTGCTGATGTTGCCAAAGTAACTCCTACCGCTTGCTCAACGAAGCGGGCAAAATGCTTCGCTGCGCTCTGCATGACAAACGGAAATTATTCAAACCTCAATCCATCATGGACAAGAAAGTATTGCAATCCATTGCCGGCGTCGAGATATACCCCATTATCTCCTTCCTCATTTTCTTCCTCTTCTTTCTGGGCTTGCTGATTTACGTGGTAATAGCCAATCGTCAGCACTTCGACAACATGAGCAATCTGCCACTGCTCAGCGATGACGAAACCCTAAAGGCCCACCTCGAACACGACGTAGTATGCTAACCAAACGCGCTTTTCTGCTAACCGCCGCTGGGCTTCTTCTAACCGGCAACATGGCCTTTGGGCAAACCGCTACTACCGGTGCTGACATGCTGTTCTGGCTGCTGGGGGGCATTTTGATCATCGTGCTGCTGATGGTGCTGATTGCCGGCGCGTCCCTGGCCTCGGCCACTCGGCAAGTGCGCCAACATACAGCGTCGGCCACCAATCAATCTATCACCGAAGTAGAGGAAGGAGCACCCACATGTTAACGCACCGCAAAATGAATTATGGGGCACTGGCCGCTATGCTGGCGCTATCCATTGGCACAACGGTAGCCCAGACGGCGGAAGCCACCACCCCCACCCCGGCGGCCGGCGGCCAGGATGCGCAGATAATGCTGTTCTGGTTTTTGCTGAGCACGCTAGCCTTGGTGCTGATGGTGTTTGTGCTGCTCTTCACGATGATTATCGTGCGCATGAAGCCGCAGCTGCGCAAAGTGTACGAGCTGCCCACGGTGCACGATACCTGGAGCGGTAAAGTGCTCGGCCTGCTCATCGGCGACACGCGCCTGGTAACCGGCGGCTACAAGGAGGAGGATATGGGCCACTCGTACGACGGCATCACGGAGTTCGACAACGATTTGCCGCCATGGTGGAAGTATGGCTTCTATTTCACCATCGTGTTTGCTGTGGCCTACATGGGCTACTACCACGTGGCCAATGCCGGTGAGCTACAGATAGCCGAGTATGAAACCGAAATGCGCCAAGCGGCCCTGTTGGTTTCCAATGAGCCCGACGACCCCAACAAGCTCACCACCTACACGGCTTTGATGGCGCCGGCCGATTTGAGCGCCGGCAAGTCTATCTACGCTACCAACTGCGCGCCCTGTCATGGGGCCAATGCCGAGGGAAAAGTAGGTCCTAACCTTACGGATGAGTACTGGCTCCACGGCGGCGAAATAAATCAGGTGTATAAAACCATCAAGTTTGGGGTCACCAGCAAGGGCATGGTTGCCTGGAAAGGCAAGCTTGGCGCCAAGCAGATTTTGCAAGTATCGTCCTACATCGAGTCGCTGCAAGGGTCGAAGCCAGCCAATGCCAAAGAGCCCCAGGGCGAGAAAGCAACTGCTGGCAAATCCATTGCCGCCAAGTAGCACCCGCCCACTGCCCACCCCACTTTTTTACACTTCAGCGCGATTTTACCGTCGGCGCACCAGTCAATGCCTGTTACCAGCTACCATCCAAACGACGACTTCCGCGACTCCATCGCTACGGTGGATGCGGCCGGCAAGCGCGTCTGGCTGTACCCCAAAAAGCCCAGCGGCGCATTTTACCGAGCCCGCAAGTGGATCAGCTACGGCCTGCTCATCGTGCTTTTTGCCGGGCCCTGGCTGCGCATCAACGGCCTGCCGGTGCTGATGCTGAATCTGCCGGCGCGGAAGTTTATCATCTTCGGACAGATCTTCTGGCCCCAGGACTTCTTTATCCTGCTGCTTGCGGCGCTCACGTTTCTGCTGTTCATCATCCTTTTCACCGTGGTGTACGGGCGGGCATTTTGCGGCTGGGTGTGTCCGCAAACCATTTTCCTAGAGATGGTTTTTCGCCGCATCGAGTACTGGCTGGAAGGCGATGCGCCTCAGCAAAAAGCACTCGACCGCGCTGAGTGGGACTGGAACAAAATCTGGCGCAAAACCAGCAAGCACGCGCTGTTTCTGGTCATTTCCTTTCTGATTGCTAACACGTTTCTGGCCTACATTATCGGCTCCGATGAGTTGGTCAGCATCATCACCGATCCGCCCGCGAGCACCTCGGCGGCCTTACTTCGATGGTGCTCTTCACAGGCGTTTTCTACGCCGTATTTGCCCGCTTTCGGGAGCAAGTGTGCACCATCGCCTGCCCTTACGGCCGCCTGCAAGGCGTTATGCTCGATAAAGACAGCCTCGTGGTAGCCTATGACTACCAGCGCGGGGAGCCACGGGAGAAGCTGCGCAAAAACCAAACGCGCACCGCCGGCGACTGCATCGATTGCCACCAGTGCGTGCAGGTGTGCCCCACAGGCATAGACATCCGCAACGGCGCCCAGCAGCTGGAGTGCACCAACTGCACCGCCTGCATAGATGCCTGCAACAACATCATGGACCTGATAAACAAACCTCACGGCCTGATTCGCCATGCATCGGAAAACAACATCGCGCAGGGCACCAAATTCCAGCTGCGTGGGCGCGTGAAGGCCCTGTCGGGCGTGCTGATGGTGTTGTTGATGGGCCTTACGTTTCTGCTGGTGTCGCGCTCCAATGTGCAGGCCACGGTGCTACGCACGCCGGGTCAGCTTTTCCAGAAAACCGACCGCGGCACCATTACCAACCTTTATAATGTGTCCGTCATCAACAAAACCAATCACCCTTATCCCATCACGCTCAAGGTGTTGGAGCCGCTGGGGGGCAAAATTTTGCTCGTTGGCAACGAAAAGCTGACGCTACCCGCCCAGGGAATTACTGAAGGCGTGTTTTTCGCCGAGCTGCCCAAGTCGGCCCTGCTGACGACCAACCAGAAAATCCGCATCGGCGTCTTCAGCAAAGGCCAGCTGATTGCGGAAACCAACACCAAGTTTCTCGGGCCCGCGCAATAGCCCGGCCCAAGCTTTCTACCAGCGGCCTACCCAATCCGCGCTTTTCGCTTGCCTCTATGACCACTTCCCGCGCTAATCTCTGGCCTTACGCCATCATTGCCACCTTCATATTGTTTGCCAGCTACATCGGCTACATGGTGCAGCAGGCCATGAGCACCAACGTCGACCTGGTCAGCGCCGACTATTACCAGCAAGAACTGGCCTACCAAAAGCGCATCGAATCGGTGGCCCGCACGGCGGCCCTGCCCGCGCCGGTAGCGGTAGAATACGAGCCGGCAGCGCAGCGCCTGACCTTAAAATTGCCCCCCAGCCTCGCAGGCCAGGCCGTGCAGGGCACCGTGCACTTCTTCCGCCCTCCGATCAGAAGCTGGACTTCAGCCTCCCCTTCGCCCCAACTGGCGAGTCCGCTCAGCAGCAGCTAAATACCAGTAAGCTGCAATCGGGCTACTGGCGTCTGCGGGTCGATTTCACGGTCGGCGGACAGCAGTATTTCGTCGATAAGGAGCTTTCCATCTGATTCAGCGCGGACGCTGTCGTCCGCTTCTAAACCTTCTTACCATGCTTTGGGCTGGCTTTCTTTTCGGGCTTTTGGGTAGTTTTCACTGCGTGGGGATGTGTGGCGCTATTGCTCTGTCGCTGCCCGGCGCAGCCGGCCCTAATTGGCGCTACGTAGCCGGCCGGGTGCTCTACAACTTGGGCCGCGTCACGACTTATGCTTCGCTGGGGGCGGTGGCGGGCCTGTTGGGCCGGGGCCTGCAATTGGCGGGCTGGCAGCAAAGCCTGTCGCTGCTGTCTGGGGGGCTTATTTTGGTGCTGGTGGTGGCGCCGGAGCATTGGCTGAGCAAGGCGGCAGCCCTCCTGAAACTAGATGGCGTGCTGGCCCGGGTGAAAAGCCAGCTGGTGTATTTCTACCAGCAGCCTTCGCTCAGTGCCTTCTATATCACGGGGTTGCTGAATGGCTTGCTGCCCTGCGGCATGGTATATCTGGCGCTGGCTGGCGCCCTGAGCGTGCCCGGCATAGCAGGCGCAGCGGGTTACATGGCCTTGTTTGGACTGGGTACGCTGCCCCTCATGCTGGCGCTTTCCCTGTCGGGGCAACTGGTGCCCTTCGTGTGGCGCGGCCGTATGCGGCGGGCAGTCCCGATTATGGCGACCTGTCTGGCGCTGCTGTTCATTGTGCGCGGCCTGAGCCTGGGTATTCCGTATCTGAGCCCGCAGCTGAGCAGTGAAACGATCAGCACCACCAGACGCTCCAGCCACCTGCCCGCCACCATGCACTACTGCCACGGCGAGGCGGCCGCCCCCGCTCCCAACTCCAATTAATTACAGAACTAAACCGGCTTCCGGATCACTCTTAACGCATTGTTGCCATGCAAACCATTCTCGTTCCCATCGATTTCTCGGCCGCGTCCGAAACCGCGCTGGTTTATGCCAACAAGCTCGCCCTGCATCTTCCGGCCGAAATTGTGTTGGTGCACTCTCACGTCGGCGCCACGCTTACCCCCGAGCGCCGGGTAGCTTTACTGAGCCGACTGGAGGCGCTGGCCGAGCGCTTGCGCTATCAGCACCTCACGCGCCAGAGCGGCCGCCGCATCCACTATCATTACCACATGGCGGCGGCCTCCCTCACCGACAGCCTGGAAGTATTGGTAAGCGGCTACCGCGCCACGTTGGTAGTAACGGGCTTAGCATTAGTTGATTGCGCCACGGCCACGGCCGCGGGCAATCCGGTAATGCTGTTGCCGGAGCATGTGAGCTGCCCGGTGCTTATCGTGCCGCCCGGCCGCCACGAGCTGGCGAGTGAGGTGGTTGTTTCCGGCGACTTCTCTCGTCTCGATGCCCACCAGCTGGCACCGCTCACCTCTTTGGCCCGCACCGCCGAGGCGCATTTCGATCTGGTGCAGTTCCACCCACCGACCAGCACCGGGCTGGTGCCGCTGAAAAAAGCGCTGATGGCCGCGCGCGCCGCTATACCGAATGCCACTGTGCACTTGCTGCCCGAAGAAGATGCCTTGGAAGATATCAGCGAGCTCTGCGCCCAGCTTAGCGCTCAACTCCTGGTTTTAGCGACCATGGACGGTTGCCTGGTCCGCCGGTTTTTCAACCCGCACTATACCCAAACGAACGCCTATCACTTGCGTATCCCGGTGTTGCTGCTCCCCACCAGTACCGTGCCCACCAAAGCCTGCTGCAACCAGTGCGGGTTGCGCCAAGCCGCCGAAAGCCGGTTGATGGCCCGTATTACCAACGTCACGTTCTGATAAGCTGTTTATCAAAGGAGGTAGAGAGGCAACATGTTGCGTCTCCTCGTTGAACGACCGGAACCGCACCTCCACCTGAACAACGGCAGCAACGAGGAGACGCAACATGTTGCCTCTCTACCTCTACTCATTTTACAACTAAGGTTTTCCCTATTTATGCTTACCGAAACCACTAGCTCCACCGATACCCAATCTACCCGCGCTACCGTTGAGGCGTGGATGCGCCAATTTCAGGACTGGCTGTGTCAGCAGCTCGAAGCTGCGGATGGCAAAGCTGCTTTTCGGGAAGATCGGTGGGAGCACGAAGGGGGCGGCGGGGGCCGTACGCGCGTGATTGGCGAGGGTGCTATTCTGGAAAAAGGCGGCGTAAACTTCTCGGCCGTGTGGGGGCAAATGAGCGAATCCGCTGCCCGCCAGCTTCTTATGCCCGACCCCAATTACTTTGCTACGGGGGTATCGGTGGTGCAGCACCCGCGCAGCCCCAGGGTGCCCATCTCGCACATGAACGTGCGCTACTTTGAGGCCGGCAACGGCGAGGCGTGGTTTGGCGGCGGCCTCGATCTTACGCCCATTTACGTGGATGAGGCCCAGGCTCGCTGGTTTCATGAGCAGATACGGGAGGTTTGCAACCAGCATGACACGTCGTTTTATCCCCGCTTCAAGCAGTGGGCCGATGAGTACTTCTATCTGCCGCATCGGCAGGAAACCCGCGGTGTGGGGGGCATTTTCTTCGACCGCCTGACCGTGGGCAAAGACGGCACCTTCGAAGCGTTGTTTGCCTTCGTCCAGGCAGTGGGCGAAGTGTACGGCCGCACCTATTCGGAGCTGATGCGGCGCAATGCGAAGCTGCCTTTTGGCGAGGCCGAGAAGCAGTGGCAACTGGTGCGCCGCGGACGCTACGCGGAGTTCAATCTGGCCATCGACCGCGGCACCAAGTTCGGCTTGGAAACGGGCGGCCGCACGGAGTCTATCCTGATGAGTTTGCCACCGCTGGCCGCCTGGCACTACGACTATCAGCCCGCGCCGGTCTCGGCCGAAGCGGCTACGCAAGCTTGGCTCCGGCAGGGTATAAACTGGGTGTAGGCATCCATCAGCACCCATTTTCGCCGTAAGCTGCGCCGATAATTTGCCCCCCAAGCAGCTGCATTTACTACTCTTCACGCAGGTTTCAGCCTTAACTCTCTCCGATGAACCTCAAACCCTTACTTCCGGGCTTGGCCTTGGTGCTTGCTGCCTGCGGCGATGTCAAAAACCCGAATGGCATGCCCGACGAGTCCACCAGCAACGCCTCAGCCCGGATAGTAACGGCCAACCCACCCAAACCTGACTCAGCCGCGGCCAAAACCGAGAACCCCGTGATGCCCGCCGACACCTCCGTTACGGGTGCCTGGCTAATCCTCGACGGCGCCCTGCGCAGCCACGATGCGCAGGTGCTTAACCAGCTCATGGACCCGGAATACGGCCTCTGGATTCTGGAGCAAGCCGGCGGCACACCCCGCGTGACGCGCGTAGCCGACGTGCAGCAGTTCCGCGACCAGCAGCAACAGCCACTTTTCGCGCTGGATAAAAAACTGATGACCTGTGCCGCGCCGCAGCCGGTAGCCGCGCTACCCTCGGCGAGCTGTCCGGGGGGCAAATTTGGGCAGGAAGGCTGCTTCGTGGGACCGTCCACTGCGTTTCGCGGGCTCGATTTCTGGGCGCAGGCGTCGGTGAAGGGAGGCAACCGCAACCAGGGCCAGGCGGCACAGGGGCGCACCGTTCGCTCGGTACTTCAGACGCGCACGGGCTACCAGTTTCACTTCGCCAAATCGGCGGGTGTAGGTGGCCGCTGGCGCCTGATTTTCGTTGATCTGCGCGGCGCTTGTCCTTCTTAAATATGGCTGGGGGCTTTTTTAGGCCTAACGTAGCTTCATGAGCACAGTAAAAAGGGTTGCGGAAGTATGACATCATAGTCTATACTTCCGCAACCCTTTATTGCAGTTTTAAACTAACTTTTATGCTCCAGCTTCTACCAGTTCGTCTTCCAGGGCAAACAGCTCGGTGAGCATGGCCACCAGCTGGTCAGCTTCCCCGCGTTGGCAGGCGGCTTTGAGCTGCACCACCGGCAGCTTCAGAAACTTCTGGGTCAGGGCCTTGGTGGCGTCATCGAGGCGGCTAACTTCCGCGGGGCTCATGTTTTTGCCGAACCGGTTTAGCTCCTGTTGGCGCAGCTGCTCCAGCGTCGTTTTCAGCTTCTGAATAACCGGCGACACTTGCAGATTGCGGCTCCACTCGTGCAGATCAGCCATGCTTTCGGCAATGATTTCGCGCACGTGGGACACCGCCGCCACCCGCCGGGCCAACGCCTCCGACGCCTTGTTCTGGATAGCGTCAATGTTATACACCAGCACGCCCGGCACCTGCTCAGCGGCGGCCGCAATGCTGCGGGGCACCGACAGATCAATGAAGAACTTGGGGCTCAGGATGGTCAGGCTGTCCAGCAGCTCGCGGGTAAAAAACGGCGATGGCGTGGCGATGGCCGAAATGACTACATCAGCCGCCTGCAAACCCTGGGTGAGGTGGGCAAAATCCAGCACTTGTAGGCCGCACTCGGTGGCCAAAGCCTGAGCCGCGGCCGGGGTACGGTTGCAAATAGTGACCTCCGCAAAGCGCTTGCTCTTGCCAAAATGACGGCAGATATCGGCCCCAATCTCGCCCAAACCAACAATCAGAACACGCGGCTGCGGAATATTGGCCGTCAATTCCTGCACCAGTTCCAGCGTAGCATAAGACGTAGAAGCGGCGCCGTCGCGGAAGGCGGTTTCCTGCTGCACGCGCTTGTTGGCGGCGAATACGGTGTGTAACAGTCGATGTAAAAAAGGCCCTGCGACATTTGCTTCTGTCGAGCGCTGGTAGGCTCTTTTCACTTGGCTGCTGATCTGCATATCGCCCACCACCTGCGCGTCGAGGCCCAGGGCTACTTCAAACAGATGCTGCACAGCGGCCGTAGCTGAGTTTAGGACAGTGAAGTAGGAAGAGTAGCTGCTCGCATCCATTTCCTTTAGGTCGCCTAAGGCTTCCACAATGGCGGCGCTGTTGTCAGTATCGGCAGTGTAATAAATCTCGGTGCGGTTGCAGGTACTCAGCACCAGCACGTCCGACAGGCCCAGGTGGTGGTGCAGCGTATGCAGCAGGCGGCAGCACGTTGCCTCATCCAGTGTCAGCAGCTCGCGAATGGCCAGGGGGCTTTTTTGTAAGAGAGACTGACGGCCTTAAAGGATTGTTTCATAGAGATTTGCCGGAACGAAGAAAGCAGCGAAAGGGGGGTTTGAACAACTACAATCTGCTGTTTAGCCTGGGCTTGGGTAATGGGCAGATAGTGGGCTCAAAGTTTCGCTTTGCCGGCGGCACATTCTATGACTTTACTCAGAGACTGTGATGATTACCGTCATATCCACGCACCTGAAGCAGTCCGTATTTTTGGTGTGGTAGCCGGTCGCTCAAACGCAGCTACGTGCGTGGCCGGCCCGGCTCTCGCTCATTTCACCGCCCAATGCATATTCGCCTCTTTTCCCTGACGTCTGCGGTTCTCTTTTCGCTGCTGCAATTGCAATGCGGGGGCCAGCAGCAAGCGGTGACCACCCCGCCCGACCAGACAGCTGGTATCACCCAGGATTTGCCCCCCACCGAAACTCCAGTGGGTGAACTCATTCTGGCCCTGCTCGATACCACGGCCGCAGGCCCGGCGGCCGCAGACGAGCGTCTGGGGCTACAGACCGGGCCCCACGTGCGGGCATTTTACGGTGCGAGCCCCCAGCCCGTCTGGACGCAGCCCAACGACAGCCTAAGTGCCGAAGCCAAAGCGGTACTGGCCTTGCTCGGTGAAGCCCGCGCCTATGGCCTCCAACCCGAGTACTACGCTACTAATCAGCTGGTTGCCTTGCGTGACTCGCTACGCCTCCCGGCTGCTTCCGGCCCGCAGCAACGGGCGCGCCTTGACGTGCTTCTGAGCGACGCCGTGCTGCGCTTTATGCTCGATTTGCACCGTGGCAGGCTGCGGACGTACGTGGCATCTCCGCGGGAGAAGGCTTCCGGCCAGATTTTTCAGCCAGCCGATGTGTTGCGGGAAAGCCTGACAGCGGGCAAAGTGGCCGACGGCGTATTAGCGTGTCAGCCCCGGAACCGGGAATACCGGCAGCTGCAGCAGGCGCTGGAGCAGTGGCTCAGCACGCCGGCTCCGCCCGACTCGGCTGCGCAGTTTCAGGCGCGGTATGAGCAGGTGGCCCTGAACTTGGAGCGCTGGCGGCAGGAGGCTATTTCGGACTCGGAATACCTGCTGATAAACCTGCCCGCGTACCGGCTGGACGTGGTGCGCGGCGACAGTGTGGTGCGACAGCACCGCGTGATTGTGGGTCAGCCCAAAACGCCCTCGCCTACCCTGAGCAGCACCATCGACCACTTTACCCTGGCGCCCGACTGGCATGTGCCCCGCTCCATTGCCACCAAGGAAATTCTGCCCATTCTGAAGAAAGACGTGGGCTATTTGGCCCGGAATAACTTCGCCCTGTACGATGAGGGCGGCCGCCTGCTCAGCCCGTACCAGGTCGACTGGCAGCAGGTTACGGCCAAGAGCTTTGCTTACACTATCCGGCAGTCGGCGGGCTGCGACAACGCCTTGGGCAACATTGTGTTTCGGTTTAAAAACCCGTACTCCGTGTATCTGCACGATACGCCCGTGCGGCAGGCGTTTACATATCCGATGCGGGCGCTCAGCCACGGTTGTATGCGGCTTCAGAACCCCATGCAGCTGGCAGCTTATCTGTTGGCGCGTGGGGGCAATTCAGGAAGCTACCGACCGAGGAGGAGTGCGCCCGCCAGTCGAAGCCGGAGCATGTTCGCCTCGCCAAGTCTATTCCGCTGCATGTGCGCTACTTCACCTGCGCCACCGAGAACGGCCAGCTTCGCTTTTACGCCGACATCTACCAGCGCGACAAGGCCCTCAGGCGAGCCCTTGCTGTGGTAGCGCGCGAGTCGTAGGATTCCTTTAACTGCATGATTTAAAACAGATTGCTTCATGATTTAAATCATGGACGTGGGCGGACGCATTTTCGAATTTTGTATCGCTGTTTGACCACGCTGGTTGAGTTCACGCCGCAAAAAAGCCCCCCAGCACTTGTTTTCGGCCTGTCTCACCTCACCAATCTAAGCCTGTAGTCATGACGTTGAACCTCGCTCAGTCTGCACCCACCACCGTACCAGCTTCCGACAAGCCGGCCCTGACGCTGATTGTGCTGACTGATTTCTTTCCGGCCGCGCATCGGGCTATTCAGTACGCGGCCGAGCTGGCGGCGCCCCTCGGAGCCAGGTTGCTGCTGCTGTACGTGCGCGACGATTCGCAGCTCGACAGCAAGCTCGCCCCCGACGACAGCAAAGAGCGCGACCAGGATCTGCGGGCCGCCGTGCGGGCGCTGGCCGACGAGCTGTACGTGCCTACTACCATCGAGATGGTAGCTGATCTGCAGCTTTCTACGGCCGCCGATCTGGCCAAGCGGCACGCGCCGGCGCTGTTTGTGCTGGGCCGCGCCGACGAAAGCCTGAACGAAGCCGAAGTGGGGGTAGCGGTGCTGGAAGTGCTGCGCGGGGGCCTTTACCCCTGCTGGTAGTGCCCGAAACGTATCAGGGCTCCTCCACTCCGACCCAAGCCGTGGTGGCCGCCGACGGCGAGCCATTCACCCTGGATAAGCCCTTGGCTGCCTTACAATTAATAGCACAGCTAGAGCCGCGCATGACCGTCGTGACGGTGTCGGGCATTGCAGACAACCAGGCCTGCGCTACGTCGCTGCGCCAGGTAAAAGCCAGTGGCCTCGCCGATGCAGCCAGTCATGTTACGCTGGAAGCCATCCGGCACGCCTATCCGGTCGAGGGCCTGTTCAAAGCCATTACGCTTACCAAGGCCGATCTGCTGATTCTTGTTGCCCGCCGACGCAGCTTTCTGGGCACTATGTTTCACCGCAGCGTCACGAACCGGCTATTGCGCACTTGCCACATACCCATGCTGGTATTGCCCGCCATCGACGGCTAACCTACTGAGCAGCAAGGCCACCTGATCTGAACTAACTATTCTTTCTACTGCTATGAACAAGCAAATCAAGTATCCCGCTCTTCACTCAACATACCCCTCGGGTGCGCGGGTGAGCCGGTCAGCGGCCGGTTCGCGCGGCCGCCAGCGCATTATCCCTTCCCAAGACATGCTAACCCGTCCGGAAGCAAATCATCAACTCAATGACATGGTTACGGAAGCGGCGGGCCTGGCCCGAAACAAAGACGCCTGGGGTTACTACGCCGGCTCATTCTAAACACCAGTTTTAAACAGAAAAAGCCCCCCAGATTTGTTCTGGGGGCTTTTTTATGAGCAACGTTACTGCGCCAGGTAGCCGCCATCCACCACGATGGCCTGGCCAGTTACAAACGATGCTTCGTCGGAAGCCAGCCACAGCAACGCGCCCGTTATTTCCTCGGGCTTGCCCAGCCGCTGCATGGCGTGCTTGGCAGCAATTGCGTCCTGCAGATCCTTGTGCGCCTCGTCGATGCCTGCTTTGGTGAGCATGGGCGTGGCAATGAAGCCCGGACAAACCGCATTTATCCGAATGCCCTGTGGCCCGTATTCCAGGGCGGCGGTTTCGGTCAGGCCGATGAGGCCGTGCTTGGCCGCCACGTATGCCGATGCGCCCGCAAAGCCCACTTTCCCCAGAATAGAGGCCATATTGATAATAGAGCCCCGCCCCGCCGCTACCATCGCCTGCAGCTCATACTTCTGGCAATACCAGGCGCCGCTCAGGTTGATATTGATCACGCGCTGCCACTCCTCATCGGGGTAATCTGCGCTGAAGGCGGAAGCGCCGCCTATTCCCGCGTTGTTAATTGCCACGTCGAGCCGGCCGAAGGTGTCGAGGGTTTGGTGAATGAGATTTTGCACGCTGGCCGATGAGGCTACGTCGCAGGCAATAAACACGCTTTTGGGTCCTAGGGCGCTCAGCTGCCGGGCCACCGCCTCGCCTTCCTCCGCCGACACGTCGGCGACTACTACGTGGGCGCCCGCTTTTGCAAACGCTTCCGCGGCGGCTCTCCCGATGCCGGAAGAAGCTCCCGTAATCAGCACAACTTGATTTTCAAATGATGGCATACAGAATACAGATGATTAAAAGGCCAGTTATACTATTAAGCTGATAGTTAATTCATTAAACTCATGATGCGGGGCAGGCTTCTGGCCACGCCGCGGGGTTCGCGCTGAGCGGGCAATACAAGCACCGGAACCGGGCTGTGCAAAATCATTTGCGCCGTTACGCTGGTATGAAACAGCCTTTCCAGAAAGCGGTGCCGCCGCGCAATCATCACCAGCATATCGGCCCCCAGCTCCGATACGGCCTGCAGTATGCCCTCGCCCGCGTGGGTATGACACACATGGTAGGGGCGCACCTGATGGGGAAGGTCGCGGGTAAGGCCGGTGTTCTCCACCGTCTGGAGCGCGCGCCGGGTGGTGTGGCGGGTAGCCGACTCGGTGATGTGCGCCACCGTCAGATCAATCTGCAAAGCGTTGAAGAAGTCGCGGATGGGGGCCACATGCTCACCCAGCTCAAACCCGTCGCCATCGGCGGCCAGCAGTATGCGGTGCGGCACTCTGGCCGGCGGGGCATGCGGAGGCACTATTAGCAAAGGGTAAGGGCTGATTTTCAAAAGATTGAGTGCGGTGGTTGTCACCAGCACATCAGGCGTATCTTCGTCGGGCGGCCGGCTCAGCACAATCATCAGCGGATTATGCAGCCGGGTGCTTTCCAGCACGGCCTCTTCCACGCGGCCCGAAGCTACTTCTGCCTCCGCAGACACGGGCAGGTCACGGATCAGGTGGTTAAGCGCCAGATCCGTTTCCTTCCTGGACCTGACTGTCACCTCACCCGTCAGCAATTCCGGGTCGAGCAGGGAAGTGCGCTCTACATGCAGCAGCACCAACCGCGCTCCGAGAGGCTGCGCGATGGCAGTGGCGAAGGCTAAGGCCCGGTTTGAGCCGGCGAAAAAATCGGTCAGGATAAGCAGGGCAGGCTTCATAACTATCTAACGCTTAGTTAAAAAACCAAATCTGCTATTTCAACAGGACATATGCCATGTGGCAAATCATGATCAGCCATGATTTTTATCAGCTCCCTAAGGCCGTAATACTCAGCCCTGAGCTAATCAGGCGTCGGCGACGGGCACCGCGAGGCCTTTGAGTTGTTGATAAGCCGCTGGAAATAATCAGCCCGATGCTTCACTCATTTATCAGCCCCCCCCAGCAGTCGTTAAACGGATCTGGGGGCTTTTTTTGAGGTATTTCTCCGGAACGTATTCAGCAACGCAGTGAACACTGAAAGGCAAGAACTCAATCCCACTTGTTAAAGCGGTTACCCAAACGATGCAGAGACTCGTATTTGCGTCTCGTCGTTCGCGCCGCACACACGACGTGTTCAAGGACGAGACTCCAACTATTGCGTCTCTACACCGTTCGGGTAACTGCTATGGCCTTCAGGTAGCCGGAATTGCGTTTTAACCCGGGAAACTTGCCTGAAACACTTTCTCAGGCCAGATGCTTCTATACTACGCTGCCAGTGGTGCGTATAAGGTTCTGTACATCTGATTATTCGCTTTGCCGACTCCTACTCTTCTGTTTTATATTCTGCTCAGCATCAACCTCGTGTTGATTGGGTGGCTGCTGTGGCGCTACGTGCAGGAGCGTCGTTTCCGGCGCCTGCCTTACATTGCTCCGGCCGTGCGTGACTGGGAGCAGCACCAACCCGATCCTTCGTCGCCGCTGCGCCACCGCATTGCCCTGGTAGGCGACCTGGGCGCCGTAGCCACCGACGGCCGCGACCCGGTACTGAACCTGCTGCACAGCTGGCTGGAGGAAGCCGGCGCCAACAGCACTGTGGTTATACTCGGCGATAATGTATACCCGACGGGGCTGCCTGCCGAAACGTCCATCGGCCGAGCGGCGGCGGAGCGACGCCTGGATATTCAGCTCGATGCCTTGCGCTATCCTGGTCGGGTGGTGTTTTTGAGTGGTAACCATGATTGGAATAAAGGCCGCAGCGACGGTTTTCAGTATCTGCTGCGGCAGGAAGCCTACGTGCGCGAGCATTTGCCCGCTGCCCAATATTTGCCCCCCGGCGGCTGCCCCGATCCCGTAACCGTGCAGTTGGCCGACAACCTGCTGCTTGTGGTGCTCAATACGCAGTGGTGGGTGCAGCACGGCACGCGCCCGCTGGGAGCAGCCTACGGCTGCAAGGCCACAGATAGCCGCATGCCTTTTCAGCAGTTACAGTTGCTGCTCGACGCCAACCGCCACCAGCAGATTGTGGTGGCCGGGCATCATCCGCTGTATTCCAACGCCATGCATGGGGGGCAATTCACGACCAAGCAGCACGTATTTCCGCTCACGGCCGTTCATAAAAGGGCGTATGTGCCGCTCCCGGGCGTGGGCTCCCTGTTTCCGATATATAGGCGCATAGTGGGCGCGGAGGAAGATATGGCCCATCCGCGCTACCGCAAAATGCGCCGCCGCCTGCTGCGCGTGCTGCACCAATTTCCCAATATCATCTACGCCGCCGGCCACGATCACAACCTGCAATATTTTGCCTACAAGAATGGCCACTACTTAGTCAGTGGCTCGGGCAGCAAAACGGCCTATGTGGGCAAGGGCGGTAAAGCAACCTTCACGCACGAGCACAAAGGTTTCTTCACGCTGGACTTTTACGAGAACGGGGAAGCCTGGCTACGCACGCTGGAGCCCGGGAACGCCGACGGCACCGAGCGCGCCCCCGAACCATTTCGGCGGCGCTTGCTAAGCAGTCTGGGGGACATTTCCGGCGCGGCGTCTACTCCGACGCGGGCGTCAGCACCTGCAAGCTCCGCGGATTAATCTTGACCTCAACCGGCGTATCCAGCTCCAAAGGTTCGCCATCTACCTGCACGAGTACACGCGCCTGTCCCGGCACCTGAATGCTGGCATGGCGGCAGCGCAGGCGCCGCGTATACACCGACGTATCGAAGGCATCGGTGTAGAGATGATATAGAATGCCCAGGGAAGCCGTGGCGGGAAATGGCTCAATCAAACACAGCTCAAACTCGCCGTCGTCGAGGTAGCTGTCGGGGTTGATAACTACGTTGCTGCCAAACGTGCTGGCGTTGGCAATGGTGAGCATAAACGCCGGCCCTTCAAACTGCTCACGGTCGGTTTCGATGCGGTAGGTGGCGGGCTCGTAGCTCAGATATTCCTGCAAGGCAATGCGAATATAAGCGCCCGGGCCGCGCGTGTCGCCGTTGCAGAAACGCTCCACTACCAGCGCGTTAAAACCCAGGTCGGCAAGGTGAACCGAAAAATTCCCGCCCACGTGCAGGGTATCCAGCGCACGCAATTGGTGCTGCCAGATCACCTCCAAAGCACCGTTTATATCCTGCGGAATGCTCAGGTCTTTGGACAGCCCGTTGCCCGACCCCAACGGTAGGATTCCGAGCGGAATTTTGCCCCCCAGCAGCGCTTCACCCACTAAGTTCACGGTGCCATCGCCACCGGCGGCAAACACGGCATCGTAGGCGTTGGCGGCTAGGTGCGCCTTGAGTTTGTCGAGGTCGTTTTCGCCAGACGTATGAAAAAACCCGGCATGGCGGCCGCGCTGCGAGCAGAAATCAGTGATGGTGCTTTCTATGCTCTGCTTATCGATGTCGCCGGAAATCGGATTGAGGACAAACAGCAGCGAGTGCAGGTTGGGCGTTGATTCAGCGGCCATTGTTAAAATGTTTTAAGAATAAAAAAGAGGAGAACGAAGGCGGATAATGAGTTTCCTGAACTCCACCTTAGTTCTCCTCTCCTGTTCAGGATCAGGCAATTACTGCTTCAGTCCGCTGGGCACGCCACCGGGGAAGCGCTCCGCGATTTCCGTCTCCAGCACGCCCACGCGGTTGCCCGGGTCGGGGTGCGTGCTCATAAACTCAGGGCCGCGGCTCTGGCCACCAGCCTGCGCCAGAATCTGCATTACCTGAATCATAGCGCGGGGGTCGTAGCCGGCGTCGGCGGTGTATTGCACGGCCAGGCGGTCCGATTCGAGCTCATCTTCACGTCCGAAGCGCAAGGACACCACCTTGGCAATAGCCGCCGCTACGGCCGCTTTGCCAATAGAGCTGCCGGGGCTGTCGGGGTCGTAGGCGGCGATGGTGGCGGCACCGGCCAAGCCTTGCGTCAGCTGCGATTTAGCTAACTGCTCAGCCGAATGGCGGCCGATAACGTGGCCAATCTCGTGGGCCAGCACGCCGGCCACTTGCCCTTCCGTCTTCATGTTTTTCAGCAATCCGGCCGTGATAAATACCTGCCCGCCGGGCAAGGCAAACGCATTGATAGTCTGCTCATCGGCCAGCAGATGAAAATCGAATTTGTAGGGCGACTGGTCGGCCTTGGACGACTGCACCAGCGTGGCGCCAATGCGCTTTATGGCAGCGCTAGCCTGCTGATCGGGGTGCAGACCACCGTATTGCTGGGCCATTTGGGGAGCAGCCTGTAACCCGAGCGCAATTTCCTGCTCAGTGGTCATGTTTACGTGCTGCACCTCACCGGTCACGGGGTTCGTCTGGCGGTTACAGTAATAGGTCACAAAAGAAAAGGCTGCGACGGCCAGGGCAATCAAATAACGAAGGCTTCCTCTCATGGTAGTAGGGAGAATTAAGGGAGGGAAAAGGCGGCTTCAAAGTGGGCCGACGGGCTTCTAACGCGCACTCCGCAGTAGGGTTGCTTGCAGTGAGGCACCCTATTTGCCACGATTAGCGTATCAGGCGCAAAACTGGTCCGCAACCGGTTCCTGTTGTCCTCTTGTACCTTCTAATCTCCCTCTTCCTTGAATCAAAAACGCACCTTCGGCGCCATCCTCACCATCCTAGGTATCATCGGCATTATTTACGCCGCCCTTGGCTTTTTAGGAATAGCTGGCATAAATCTCAGCAAAATCAATAGCCTGGTGCCCTTCATTGTGGGCCTTATTTTCTTCTTCGCGGGCATCAACCTGGTCAAAACCACCAGCGACAGGGCCTAGCCGAAATTCTACTTTCGGAAAGTAACACTTCACAAAAAAAGCCCCCAGAGCAGTTCTGGGGGCTTTTTTTTATGGCTTGCATTCTTTGCTAGTTCAGGCCTTTCACCTGGGCAAAAGCCTGTAGAGCCGGATCTAGCTCGAGCCAGTCGGAATCGTAGCGGACGCCGGAAGGTGCGTGCGCAAACAGTACAGTGCCATCTTTTATGGTTCGGATGATAGCGCTGCTTTCCTTCATCGGCAGGGCGGGGCAGCCCTGGCTGCGCCCCAGACGCCCGTGCCGCTGCACAAATTCCTCACACACATATTCAGCTCCGTGCACTACCACGGCCCGGCTGGCCGCATTCGTATTATAGCTCGGGTCCACGCCGCGCAGACGCAGCGACAAGCCGTGCTTACCGGTGTAGGTGTGGCTCGTTACGTAAAAGCCCAGGCTGCTCATCTCCGAACCTACCCGATTGGAAAAAGCCTGCGCAAACTCCTGACCCGTGTTTATGCCGTGGGCAACCAGTGTATGATGCACCACCCGTGATTTCTGCAAATCAATGACCCACAGACGCTTAAGACGACTAGAGCGGTTGAAATCGATGATAGTAAGGGTATTTTTGGAAGGATTTGCCAAGCCGCGCTTTTGAAGCTGGTAATAGCCCATCAGCGCCTGCCGATACACATCAAGGGGAAGTCCGGAGGCAGGGAGGCCCGCCAAAGCGTACGTATGCAGCGTATGCTGCTCAAAAGCCGCCAAGTAAGTAGCCCGCCGATTTTCGCTCAAAACCGATTCCGGGGCGTTATCGGCAGCTGAGTTAGGTTTCGCGGCAGGAACGGCTTCTGGGGGGCAAAAAAGGGATAAAAGACTCAAGGAAAGGCAAGCGAAGGCAGTCGGTGTACGCATTATCGGCTGGAACTTGTGTTGCGGAAATAGGGTAAAACAGGGCTTACGCAAAAGTCGGGCCCTTCAACCCTAACAGCATGATGCATTAATTATTGCCTAAAGAACTCAAAAATCGCTTTGTGCCTGCTGATACTCAATTACCTGAATAGCAGAAAATCGTGTTTGATTTCAGTATCCGGAAGTCGTCAACTCGCATTTAAGCATGACTGATTACCATTTAAGGCACAAATTGCTACTACAAAAATTAATGAAATACAATGAAACATTCTATTTTTTTCACTGTATTATACAATATAGTTGCTTTCGCGTTATAAAATTCTCTTACCCTCCGCCCCTCCCACCTACTGCATCTGATTCGCTTGAGTAAGCGGGTTCATGATTTACTCTTGTCATACAGCCTCTTATGACAACGTTTAGCATTTTATCGAAACAACTGCACTGTGAGTTGCGGCCGCTGATGCATGCGGCTGAAATTTCACCCCAGATTCAGCAGCAGCTGTTGGCTCGTCTGACATTGTTCCTGCTTTTCACTTCGCGCCAGCCACCAGCTACGCTCAGTGTTCGAGTGCCCCAACCTCTGGAAGGTGCTGAGTTGACGCTTTATTACACCAACGGCCAGCAGATCACGCTGCTTACGCGCCATACCCGAGCATTAGCGCCCGCGACCGAAAAACTTTATGATACGATGGTAACCTTGCAGCAGCGTGGTCGGCAATTAATACAAAAAGCTTGTTACAGCTGGGAAATGGGACGCGTGTTTGATACTTACTGCAACCGTAGCGCTTAGAAGAACACGCAGCATAGTTTAATCTTGCCTTATCAAGCCACCAATCAGGTTTTATACTTAGAGCTTTTACCCTATTGTATGCTTGAAAGCATCAATAAGAATTATAAGCGAAACCTATTAGCAGAATGTAATCTGACTTAAAGAATTACATTTTAAAGCGGCGTCACGTATAAGATGGTCTGCTTGTTGTTTATGTAGAAATTATCCTTAAATTTAGGCGTTAAATTGTCTTTTGCTAAGCAACAATAAAGCAAATAGATACTTGCATATTGGTTTTCTTTCGCATCAAAACTAACTCTCTGACCTTTAGAAGTAGCATTTGAGCAGAATTAGGGTGTAATTTCAGCAGATTAGACGGCAAGTTATTTCCAGCCTACTGATCAGCTTCAATTATTTCTTACTTCTGACCCCTCCATCTGGCCCCCATTCGCTTACGATTACGCTTACCAGTACCTCGCCCCGCTCCCTGCTTCCGCCTTTGCATTTCTCTTATTCATGTCTTCCTTGCCGCACTTAATCGCGCGTGCTACGGCTGCCTATTACCGACAGGCCCGTGAGCTTTATCCTACTGAAACTGACTTTAACGACTGGCTCGATACGCTGGACGCAGACAACCGTCGCCGATACAAACAGCAAGGTCTGGATATGACCTGTCTGCTTCCGCAGTTTCAGCTTTTTTGTCTGGAGCGGCGTGGTATCTATCTACGCGAGTTTATGGCGGCTCGCCTTACTGCCGATCAGTTTGAGTATTGGGAGCAGGAGAAAGCTATTTCGGATTTTAAGCCGTCTGCCCCGCCCACTGACTTATTCTAAGCAACTAATTTTCTTTCGACCGGTTTCAAACAAGTAGCTTAGCGGCTTAGCGTCGAAAACCCAGTCCGTCAACGGCCGACCTATTGCCTTATCTTGGCGCTTGGCAGTATATGCACCTATTTCGATTTTTTGCAGCCGGAGCGGCTACCTTTCTGCTGACTGCCTGTGGGCATGCGTTGCCCAAAATAGAAGGGTTTGATGATGCGGCATGGCGCAGCGACCCCTACGCCTGCCAAAATAAGCGAGCCGCGCAGCTGCCCGCTCTGAATCGCTACCGCGACCAGCTCTATGGCGCGCGCATCGCCAGCATTGACAACTTACTCGGCCGCCCCGATGAGGAAGAACTGAGCGCTCAGACGGAGAAAACTTACTTCTATTATGTGGAGCCCGGTACGCAGTGCGAGCCAAGCCATCAGCGTTCCTCGGCCAATAAGCTTACCTTACGCTTCGGCCCCTTGGGAGTAGTAACAGAGGTTTTGTATGAACGTCCCTTAGCAGTGCCGGCATCATAGAATACCGTGAAAGGATATTTATGGCAGCAAGGCAATAAGCGGAAAACCAACCACAAAAAAGCCCCCGGAGATGTTTCCGGGGGGCTTTTTTGTGGTTGAAAATATCTTGTTCAATAAATAGTTAAAGCTGTTTAGCCTAATCCGCCTTCGTTGGAATCGTTTTTATTGGGTTGATCGGGCTGTTGGTTTTGCTCAGCGCGGAAGACACTTAACTGAGTGGGAGTTAGAATGCGGCTACACTCAGCTTCGTATTGCGCCTCCAGCTCAGCGGCTTTCTGACGGCGCTGCTCAGCATCCGTGTATTCGTACTCAATCTCATCCAGACGGGCAAGCTTAATCTGATTGACGGAGCGTAACCGGATGTACTGATCTTCATTCAGGCGAAGGTTGCTGCTCATACCACGCGTAAGATCATCGACGCGAGTTAAAGAAGGCATCAGGCTGCCCGGACGCTCTGCATAAACGTCACGCTTTTGGGCGGTGGCAGTACCGCAAAAACAACCTAAAATAAGTGCGAGTAAAAGTATTGATTTCATAAAAAGTGAAGGAGTCATGAATGGTAAGCTTATCCTGAAAACTAACGCTGTAACGAGTGGATAATAAAAAGGTTTTGTTTATCCCCTCTTACTTATAGTACAAATATATATGCCATTAGTATAACAAACAAAAGATTTGCAATTTTTTGTTTGCTGAGTCCAAATGAGCTTACCAGAACCAGTTATTTATTCTTTACAACCAGCTACGGTCAGACAGAAAAAGCCCCCCAGAATAGTTCTGAGGGGCTTTTTTATGTGCCTTTTTGTATAGGCATCTATTATTCAATTCCCTTCATGGGCTTATGATCAGGGCTTTTAAAGTACTGCATGGCGATGAGCGAGACAATCATGCCGCCCATTGCACCTTGCAATACAATGGCGAGGAAGGCAATGGTAACCGATAAGTCAAAGCCAAACAGATCTTGCGCCTGCGTCTGCTCCATAAAATCGCGATTAATGGAGGAATAGATAATAAAGAACAAACCGAAAGCGACGGAGGCCACGAGCGCAGTTACGATGCCCGTACCAAAACCCTGTAAATACGGCAGCTTGTCGCCTTTCTCACGCTTGAGGCGCGCAATTGCCACGCAGGCACCTATGGCCAGAATACCGGCATTCAGGAAGCTGTATTCGATGCGAACAAAGCCCAGCAGATTGGCGATCAGGAAGTAAGCCATCATCGCAACGCCCGTGATCAGGCCTACGCGAACTCCATTGTTTTCAGCGGTTAGTCGAAACGCACCCATACAGGTAAAGGGGAAAATGTGAAAAGGTGAATCAGTGATGTAGAGGAACTGCCAGGGCAACGATAACTGTTAGTCAGTCGCCTAAGATTAGCATTTCCATTTGCTTTTTATACTCTTTTACCCGGTGGGATGTTGTGCAAGCCATATATTTTTTTGGTTTCTGGCACCGCAAGGGGCTTTTTTTCGAGCCAAATTATTGAGTATGAGCAGTCCGCTGTCTTCACCTGATTGTCTAATTTACCTTATAAGGTAATCCGGACAGCACGTGCGCGGGGCATTTTGCGTACTTTTGCGCGCCGAATTGTCCTTATTCCAAGGTTGGCACCAACGATTTTTCGTTTTCAGCATCTACACCTCTATGATTAGTACCTCCAATGTAAGTCTGCGCTACGGTAAGCGCATATTGTTTGAAGATGTTACCATTAAGTTCATGCCCGGCAACGTGTATGGCCTCATTGGAGCGAATGGAGCCGGCAAATCCACGTTTCTAAAGATATTATCGGGCGAAATTGAGCCTAACACGGGCTCGGTGAACATGCCTGCCGGCGCCCGCCTCTCAGTGCTGCGCCAGGATCAGTTTGCTTACGACCAATACCCCGTTCTCCAAACCGTTATCATGGGCCACACGCGCCTGTGGAAGGTAATGGAGGAGAAAGACGCACTCTATGCCAAGGCCGACTTCACAGACGCTGATGGCGAACGGGCTGCGCAGCTGGAAGGCGAATTTGCTGACCTAGAAGGCTGGAATGCTGAGTACGAAGCGGCTGAATTGCTGTCGGGCCTGGGTATTGGCGAAGACAAGCACTATACAATGATGGCCGACCTCGGCGGCTCCGACAAAGTGCGGGTGCTGCTGGCCCAAGCCTTATTCGGTAACCCCGATGTGCTGCTGCTTGACGAGCCTACCAACGGCCTGGATGCCGAAACGGTGCTGTGGCTGGAAAACTTCCTCGACTCGTTTCAGAATACAGTGATTGTGGTCAGCCACGACCGCCACTTCCTCGATGCCGTGTGTAACTACATGGCCGATCTGGATTTCTCGAAACTCACGATGTTTCCCGGCAACTACTCCTTCTGGTACGAAAGCTCCCAGCTGGTGATGAAGCAGAAGCAGGATGCCAACAAGAAGACCGACGACAAGCGCAAAGAGCTCGAAGAGTTCGTGCGTCGCTTCTCGGCCAACGCCAGCAAAAGCAAGCAAGCTACGTCGCGCCAGAAGCTGCTGCAAAAGCTGACGCTGGAAGACATTAAGCCTAGCTCGCGTCGCTATCCGTATATCGCTTTCAAAGCGGATCGTGAGGCCGGCAACCAGTTGCTAACGGTAGAGAATCTGAGCAAAAAGGTGGACGGCCAAACGGTATTCCGCAACGTTACCTTCTCGCTGGATAAAAAGGATAAAGTAGCCATCATCAGCCGCGACGACCGCGCGCCTTCCCTCCTATTTGATATCCTGTTCGAGCAGATCCGGCCGGACACGGGCAACTTCAAATGGGGCACCACCATTACGCCATCCTACTTTCCGCGCGAAAACCACGAGTTCTTCGATACCGACCTGAACCTGGTGGATTGGCTGCGTCAGTACTCTACGGAGAAGGATGAGAGCTTTATTCGCGGCTTTTTGGGCCGCATGCTGTTCTCGGGTGAAGAGTCGCTGAAGAAGTCGAACGTGCTAAGCGGGGGCGAAAAGGTGCGCTGCATGTTGTCCAAAATGATGTTGGAGAGCGGCAACGTACTCGTGCTCGACGACCCAACGAACCACCTCGATCTGGAAAGCATTACGGCGCTCAACAACAGCCTGCGTGATTATACCGGCTCGATGATGTTCGTATCCCACGACTTACAGTTTATTGAAACGATTGCCAATCGCATTATCGAGCTTACGCCCGACGGCATCATCGACCGGCGTATGAGCTACGAAGAATACCTGGCCGACGAGACCATTAAGGCTCAACGCCAACGTATGTACCAACTTGTGTCTTAAGCTCGTTGTAGCTATCTATGAAACGCACCTTGCTCCCGTGGGCCCTGGCTGGGGCCGCCCTGTTTATGGCTCCGGCCGCTGCTTTGGCCCAAACTGACACTACGGCCCGGCCTGCTCCGGCCAAGCCGCAGTTGAATACGGCTCCTCCAGCCGCACCGGTACCTACTACGCCCACGCCTGCTCCACAGAAAGAGTACGAGGCGCGCCCCAGCGTACCCGTACCGGCCCCGCCACCCGTAGATCAGCCCTTGCCTACTCAGACTCGCCCCAACCCGGACAGCCCATCGGGGTTGGAGTTTCCGGAAGGTAGCCGGGCTTCGGAGCAGCCGAAGCCACTACGTAAGTACTTTTTGTACGCCAACTTTGGCCTCGGCTACAATGGCAGCTCAGCTTACGGCAGCCAGTTCAGCGCCAGCATAGCGCCCGCTATTGGCTACCGTATCAATGAGCGATTTGCGGTGGGCCCGGGCATATCGTATGCTTTCAACAACTACTCTATTCCGGCTCAGTTTCGGGCTCCGGGCACGCCTTCAAGCTATCAAACCAATAATATTGGGTTGAAGGGCTTTGCTCAGTTCATCTTCTACAAAGACTTTTTTGTGCACGGTGAATATGAAGTAACACGTGCGGAAGTGCTATTTCAGGACCAGAATACGGGCGTTATTTCGACCGGCAAAATAACCGTGAATACACCGCTGGCAGGCGTTGGCTACCGCAGCCGCTTCAGCGACCGGGCTGCCGCCGATATTGTAGTGCTCTACAACTTCAACGACGGCCTCGACGATATCTATGGTCAGCCTGTTATTCGTTTCAGCTTCCTGTTCGACCTGAAGTAAGCTAAAAAGCCCCCCAGCGGGGCTTGAACGCAAAAGAGCCGCTGTTCCATCTGGAACAGCGGCTCTTTTTGTTTTTAGATACTTATCAAGCTGAGCAGCACCTAACAGCTACTCACGTAGGGGCATTTAAACTGTGCCGCCCCGAACCAAACGCAATACTACAGCGATGATGGCAATGACTAGCAAAATGTGAATCAAGTTGCCTAAGCCAAAGCTATTGAAGCCCAGGAAGCCGAGCAGCCAAATAATAACGAGGATGACGGCAATGATGTACAGGAGATTTCCCATGGTATTAGGGTTGAGGTGTAGGGTGAGGGAAAAACAAATTCATCGGAAGCTAGTTGATTGTGGTTAGGAAACCAATTAGCAAGCGATTTGCGGTTTTGTACGCGCCGCTTTTCAAAAAAGATATATCTCAATAGCGCAATTAATTTATTAGGACACTTAAATATCAACTAAAAGCGCCCTCACAGGCTGTAATGCGCATTTATTAGTTCGGTTTATTTTTTTCAGATTGTACTTAATTGACTTATTAGGTAGCGAATAGTATTCTCTAGGCTGACCATTAGCGCTTACAGTTGGGGCTGGCTGCATTTCAGATTAGTTTTGCGCGTCGGCCTATTGGCTTGCACATCCATCTTCCCACCCACTTCTCTTTCGTATGCTCCACGTCGCCGTTATTGGCTCGGGCACTATGGGCAATGGCATTGCCCACGTTTTTGCCCAGCACGGATTTCCCGTTACCCTTATTGATATTTCGCAGCCCGCTCTGGATAAAGCTTTAGGTACGATTGGCAAAAATCTGGACCGCCAGGTAGCCAAAGGCAGCCTCAGCGAAGACGATAAAACGGCCACTTTAAGCCGCATCACTACTCACACCAGCATTGCTGAAGGTGTCACCAACGCCCAGCTTGTGGTGGAAGCGGCCACTGAAAACGTGGATTTGAAGCTGCAAATTTTCCGCGACCTCGACCTGTACGCGCCCGAGGGAGCCATTCTGGCTTCGAACACCTCTTCCATTTCCATTACGCGCATTGCCGCCGTCACCAAGCGTGCCGAGCAGGTAATCGGGATGCACTTTATGAATCCGGTGCCGGTAATGAAGCTCGTGGAAGTCATTCGCGGGTACGCCACCTCCGATGCCGTGACCCAGCAGGTGATGGACATTTCGCGCCAGCTCGGCAAAACACCCACGGAAGTCAATGATTACCCTGGCTTCGTGGCCAACCGCATTCTGATGCCCATGATCAATGAAGCTATCTATAGCCTGTTTGAGGGCGTGGCCGGTGTGGAGGAAATCGACACGGTAATGAAACTAGGTATGGCCCACCCCATGGGCCCTTTGCAGCTTGCCGACTTTATTGGCCTTGATGTGTGCCTTGCTATTCTGCGGGTACTGCACGATGGTCTGGGTAATCCTAAATACGCTCCGTGTCCGCTGCTGGTGAATATGGTAATGGCCGGCCGCCTGGGCGTAAAATCGGGCGAAGGCTTCTACACGCACACACCGGGCAGCAAGGACCTTGTGGTAGCTTCTCGGTTTCAGAAATAAGTTTTTGTTGTAAAAAAGCCCCCAGAAAGTGCCTGGGGGCTTTTTCTGCGCCTAAACTCAGCGGCTTCTGCGCTAACCTTCAGGGCCCTCTGCGGGCTAATTTCGTTGAACGACAGTTCCCGCAGAAGCCGCTGAGTTGTTCTTTAGAGGTGACAGGTAGGGTTTTAAACTTTTCGGGCCCGGATTCCCTTTTTAGCGTAGAACAAATCTGCTGATGGCAATTGGGCCTTCATTGCTAAATAACCGTCAGTACTTAACCTAGACCAACCCTTGATAATGGAACAAGCAACATTTGGCGCCGGCTGCTTCTGGTGCGTAGAGGCCGTTTTTCAGAACCTGGAAGGCGTGGAGAAAGTCGTGTCGGGCTACACCGGCGGACGCATTGCCAACCCGACCTACAAAGAAGTTTGCAGCGGCCTGACGGGTCATAACGAGGTAACGCAAATCACCTTCGATCCGCAGAAGATAACGTTTGAAGAGCTGCTCGAAGTATTCTGGAAAACCCACGACCCGACGACCCTCAACCGCCAGGGCAACGACGTAGGCGACCAGTACCGCTCCGGCATTTATTACCACAACGAGGAGCAAAAGCGCTTGGCTGAGGAGTACAAACAGAAGCTCAACGATGCCCACGCTTTCCCCAAGCCCATCGTGACGGAAATTCTGCCTTTAGGCACGTTTTATCGGGCCGAAGACTACCACCAGAACTACTTTAACCTGAACGGCAGCCAGCCTTACTGCCAGTTTGTAGTGAAGCCGAAAGTAGACAAGGTGAAAGCGGTATTTGGCGAAAAGCTCAAAAAAGCAACTGCTTAAAGAGCGCGTTTTCAGCACTGAACAAAAAAGCCCCCAGAACAGTTCTGGGGGGCTTTTTTAGGCCAACACGACAAAAAACTATTATTTTAAGCCTACCAACTGATAACCGGGCGCTGCACCACCAATTCCGGGGTTAGCCTTACATTCGGTTTCACTTGGCGGGCGTTGGTCTACCGCCTCTTTTTCACCTGATTTCTACTCCCAATATGGCCGCCAACGACTCAGCCCTCCTAGCCTTGCTGGCCCAAAAATGTCCGCGCTGTCATCGGGGCAACCTTTTTACGCACTCGGCTTTCAACCTGAGCAAGTTCACGGACATGCCCGCCAGCTGCCCGGTCTGCGGGCTGCAATACGAGCCCGAAACCGGTTTTTACTGGGGCGCCATGTACATCAGCTACGCCTTCTCAACGGGCATTGTGATTATGGTTGGGGTGCTGCTCTACAACTTTTTCGGCGACCCGGATACGTGGGTGTACATTGTGACGGTGTCTATTGCTGTGCTGCTGTTTACGCCTGTGCTGCTGCGCTACTCCCGCGCCGTGATGCTGTACTTCTTCGGCGGCACCCACTACGACCCCGAGAGGGCTAAGCGCCCATTCCCTGCTTCAAACGACTAAAGCCAGTTACTCATTTATTCGCAGTTGCCGGGTGGTCGGTGGGTGTGGTTTGTTGCGGCTCATTAGTCATACCCTTGCTCTCAGGGCTTCTAAGTGCTTTATAAACCTCAAACCAGCCCGTGCTCAGAGCCGCAACGCCGGCGCATGTTACTAATTGCAGCCAGGTAAGCGATTGTAGCTGAAACAGTTGCTGAAGAGCAGGCACCGTGAGGCAAAGCGCCAACAATACCAGCGTGAGGGCCAGCATAGCAGGCAGAAGCGGATTATGATAATGCAGCGAGCGGCGCAGCGTGTGGTGGCGCGAGCGGCTGACGAGCGTGAGCAGCACATTGGCCAGCACCAGGGTGGTAAAGGTGAGGGTGCGGGTCAGCGGCTCGGAATAGCCCTGCATCAGGGCGTAAGCGGCCACACCCAGCACTCCTGCGGCAATTATAAGGCCCTGCAAAAGGCTGCCGCCCAGCTCCCCAAGTTGCAGAAAAGTAGTCGTGGCGGGCCGGGGCGGGCGCTGCATGGTATCGGCTTCCATCGGCTCATTCTCGAAAATAATGGAGCAGGTGGGTCCCATGATAAGCTCCAGAAAGATGACGTGCACCGGCCCCAGCAGCACCGGATACTGCCACGCCAGCAAGGAAGGCACCAGCACCGTGAGAATCAGCGGAATATGGATGGCGATGATGTACTGCACTGCCTTTTTCAGATTGTCATAAATCCGGCGGCCGTAGCTGATGGCCGTAACCATTCCACCCAGATCATCATCCAGCAACACCAGATCGGCGGCTTGCCGGGCCAGCTCGGTGCCGCGGTGGCCCATGGCTACCCCAATGTGGGCCGCCTTGAGAGCTGGCCCATCGTTGACCCCGTCGCCAGTCATTGCCACCACTTGGCCATTTGCTTTTAGCGCTTCGATCACGCGCAGCTTGGCTTCAGGAAACATGCGGGCATACAAATCGACCTTTCCTACCTGCTGTTCCAAGGCCGCAGGTTCCAGCGCCATTACTTCAGCTCCGGTTAGCACAGGCTCTTTATGTCGAAGTCCGACCTGTTGGGCTATGGCCTCAGCAGTCAGGGCATTATCACCGGTTATCATTTTCACCTGTAGGCCTGCTTCGTAAAGCTGGCGGAGCACGGCCGCTGCTGTCGGCTTCGGTGGATCAGTGAAAGCAACCAGGCCCTTAAATTCCCAGGCAAAATCTTCCTGAGAGGCCGGATACACCTCAGGGATATCCGTGCAGCGGGCTACCCCAGCACCCGCAGGCCCGCCGCCGCCAGCTGCGTAAGCGCTGCCAACGCCTGAGCCTTCTCCGCTTCGGGCAGCTGGCACCGGGCAATAATACCTTCGGGTGCGCCCTTGCAGGCAACGATCAGGCGGCCATCGGCATGCGCAAATATATGCGTCATCATGGGGGGCTTTTCTCCCAGCGGATACTCGTGCACCATGCGGTAAGCCGGGCGCTGGTCGCGGGAAGTTGTTTGGGTATAGGCCCGATGCAATGCCTGCTCCATCGGATCGAAGGGCGAAGGCTCGCTGGCCCACATTGCGGTTGCCAGTAAGTCAGACAGCGGCGCCGGAAGCTCTTTTTGCTCCTCAAAAGGGATTGGCCCTGTCTGGCCCGGGCAGTAAAGCTGGCTCAGCGCCATTCGATTCTGGGTGAGCGTTCCGGTTTTATCGACGCAGATAACGGTGGCCGAACCCAGCGTTTCTACCGTTTGCGGCTGCTTGGTGAGCAGGCGCTGCTGCATTAGCCGCCACGCGCCCAAGGCCATAAAAGACGACAGCGCCACCGGAATTTCCTCCGGCAACACGGCCATAGCAATCGTTAGCCCATGCAACAGCCCATGCGCTAGGCTGCCCGATTCCCACCAGTTGTAGGCCCACACAACTATAAAAGCAACGCCGCCCACCATCGCCATGCGGCGCACGAAGGAGCGCACCTGCTGCTGAAGCGGTGTGGGCGGCGTTTTCACCTGTGAAATTAGCCCCCAATAAGGCCAAGCCGGGTCTGGCTGCCCACTGCCGTTATCTGTACGACGCCCGTGCCGCCAACCACCGACGAGCCCGCAAACAGCTGCTGCTCACCGGCGGCCGCTTTGCTCACCGCCAACGACTCTCCCGTCAAAAACGACTCGTCGGCTTCCAGGTCATGGGCTTCCAGCAATACGCCATCGGCCCCCACCTGCTCACCTTCCGCCACCAGCAGTATATCGCCGACCACAAGCTCGGCGGCGGGTAGCGCTACGTCCTGCCCGGCCCGGCGCACGCGCGCCAGCGGCTGCGCCAGCTGTTGCAAAGCAAGCAAAGCCCGGTCGCTGCGGGCCTCCTGATACAGGGAGATGCCCGCCACAATTGCGGTGGCTGCCAGCAGAACGTAGGCTTCGGAATAGCTGCCAATAATGAGGTAAATGCCCGCCGTAACGACCAGCAGCACAAACATCGGCTCGGTTGCAATGCCCCGCACAATGCCCCAAAATCGGTGGCGAGTGGCTGGTGCCATCACGTTTTGCCCGAAGCGCTGTCTTTGAAAAAGCACCTCGTCGGCACTCAACCCTTCAGGTATGATTTCGGACCGGGGCGCTTTGGTAGCGGAAGCAGTTTGGAGCGGAGCCAGCATAAGCAAATTCTTAAGAATCAGCTGAGTACTGCCGTGAGTAAGCAGCCGGCAAGAAAGTTACGGCATCCGACTCTTCCTGTCTCTGACGTAAATCATTGGCAGCTTTGATATAAAGCACAAAACCCGCCTTTGGCTTGATTTACAGCGCTGTAAATCAAGCCAAAGGCGGGCTTTGTGCCTTCTTCACTACGGAAGAAAGCTAGTTGTAATAAGCTAAACAGCTACGTTGTGCTCGCGGAGGGCGTCATTCAGGGAGGTTTTCAAATCCGTGCTCGGCTTGCGCTGACCGATAATCAGGGCGCAGGGCACATGAAACTCACCGGCCGGAAACTGCTTGGCATAAGAGCCCGGAATAACCACCGAGCGCGCCGGCACGTGGCCGCGGTACTCTTTGGGCTCGGAGCCGGTTATGTCGATAATTTTGGTGCTGCCGGTAATGGTAACCCCCGCACCGATTACGGCTTCCTTGCCGATGTGGCAGCCTTCCACCAGAATGCTGCGCGAGCCGATAAAAGCGCCATCTTCAATGATAACGGGCGCCGCCTGTACGGGCTCCAAAACGCCCCCCAGACCCACACCGCCACTCAAATGCACGTGTGCGCCCACCTGGGCGCAGGAACCCACCGTCGCCCATGTGTCCACCATGGTGCCCTCGCCTACCCAGGCGCCAATGTTCACGTAGCTGGGCATCAGGATAACGCCGGGGGCCAAAAAGCTGCCGTAGCGAGCCGTGGCGGGCGGCACTACGCGTACGCCCTGGGCTTCGTAGCCGGTTTTGAGGCGCATTTTGTCGCGGTACTCGAAGGGCTTCAGCTCCAGGGTTTCCATCTGCTGAATGGGAAAATACAGGATGACGGCTTTTTTCACCCAGTCGTTTACCTGCCACTGGCCGTCGGTGGTGGGCTGGGCCACGCGCAGGCGGCCTTTATCCAGCTCTTCGATTACGGTGTGAATGGCGTCGGTGGTGGTAGATTCGCGTAGCAGGTCGCGGTTGTCCCAGGCGGCTTCGATGGTACTTTGCAGGTCGGTCATGAAAGTAGAGAAGATGAATTCTAGCCGGTAAAACTACATATTTGGGCAGTAGTTCGACGTTCAGGAAAGTAAACATTCCCTGCGTTTAGAGCTCCTCTACTACAGATCATGAAAAAAATCAGCCTGTTTGTTTTCGGTATTAGTGCGCTGCTGGCTGGCTGTCAGCCCAAAGCCGACACCTTTGCCGGTCGCTTCACCCCGACCGAAACCCCGCAGGCCTTTCGGTACCGGCCGGGCCTGCCGGCGCGGGTGAGCGCCCACCGAGGCGGCGGCAACTACCCCGGCTACCCCGAAAATGCGGTGGAATCTTTCGCTTATCTCACCAGCCAGATATCCACTATCATTGAGTGCGATATCGACCTGACCCGCGACAGTGTGCTGGTGCTGCTACACGATAAAACCCTGGACCGCACGACCACCGGCACCGGTCCGCTCATCAATAAAACGTGGGCCGAATGCCAGGAATACCGGCTGGAGGACAACTTCGGCACCCCTACCAACTTCCGCATTCCTACCCTCGAGCAGGCTCTGCGTTGGGGCAAAGACAAATGCCTGTTCACCCTGGATGTGAAGCGCGGAGTGCCCTTTGCCAAAGTAGTAGACATGATTCATCGCACCGACGCGGCCAGCTATGCGGCCGTTATTACTTACAATGCCCCTGATGCGGCCACGGTGCATCGGCTCGATCCTCAGCTTATGATTTCCGTGTCCATTGGAGGCCAGGAAGACTACGAGCGGCTCCGTGCGGCCGGTGTGCCCGACCAGAACATGATAGCCTTCGTAGGTACCGCCGAGCCCGATCCGGCCCTGTATCAGTTTTTGCATACCAAAGGAATTGCCTGCATTCTGGGCGTCTTGGGCAACCTCGACAAGCAGGCCGAGGCGCGCGGCGACGAGCACTATCGCACCTTCGTGCAGGCCGGCGCCGACATTCTGGCCACCGACCGCCCCCTCGAAGCTGCCCAGGCGCTGCGCTGATGCCCACTCCTACCTCAAGCGGCCGGGTGGTGCTGCTGGCATCGGTACTTAAGCCGCTGAACGACACCCGAATGCTGGGCAAGTTTGCTCGTACCCTACTGGCCCGCCCCAACGTGGTGGTGCACGTGGCGGGCCGACGGGCATCTACTCCCAAAAATGCCCCCACAACCTGCAAACCCACGAGTTGCTGGCTGGTTCGCGCCTGAGCTGGCAGCGGCTGGGAGCGCAATGGCGCTACTGGCAGCTCCTGCGCCGCCTCCACCCCGATCTTGTTTTTGTGCACGCCCCGGAGCTGCTGCCGCTTACTTTATTGTGGCAAAAAACAACGTCTGGGGGGCATTTTATCTATGATGTGCGCGAAAATTACGCTCTCAACATCCAAACGCAGGCCGTATATCCAGCCTGGATCCGCAATACGTTGGCCGGCCTCGTACGCCGGGTAGAAACCTGGGCCGCTAGGCAAGCTGCCGCCGTTGTGCTGGCGGAGCGCAGCTACGCCGATGAGCTGCCATTTGGCAAGTCAGAGCGCACCTTCATTCTCGAAAACAAATACCAGCCTGACCAACACGAGCGAGCCGAATTTGCCCCCAGGCCCTACCCCAGCCCGGTCAGGAGCTGCGCCTGCTGTACTCGGGCACTATTTCCGAGCTGAATGGCGTATTTGAAGCCTTGGAGCTGACACGTTTGTTGCAAGCCGTCTGGCCCCAGGTCCGGCTTACGATTATCGGGTTTTGCCAGCAGCCGGATCTGCTGCGCCGCCTGCATAATGCTATGGCTGCCAGCAACAACGTAGTAACGCTGATTGGCGGCGAAACGCTGGTGCCCCACGAGCAAATTGTGGATGCTATCCGCCAAAGCCACATAGGGCTGCTTCCTTACCGCCCCCATGCCAGCACCTGGCGCTGCCGCCCAACCAAGTTGTTTGAGTATCTGGCCCATGGGCTGCCCGTTCTGATTCCGCCCAATCCGCTCTGGGAAGAGTTGGTGAGTAAGCACCACGCCGGCTTAGTACTCGATTTTGATCGGCTGACTGCGGCTACCGTGGCTGCGGCGTGTGGTGCTCTGGCCGGTCATCAGTTTTATCCGAATGGCATTCCGACCGAAGTATTTTGGAATAGCGAAGCCCATAAACTAAATCGGGTGATAGATTCTATTTAGTAACTGCTGACCTTTGCGCCCCGTTTATGGAACCGGGACCTATTTTTTCTAACTTCGGCCCCTTTTTCTCCGTTCCTCGCCCAAAATCCCCCTTTCTATGAGCACCCTCCGCCAAACCGAAATTGCCGGCGTCGGCCACTACGTACCCGATCGTGTGGTAATGAACGCTGACCTTGAACAACTCATGGATACCACCGACGCCTGGATTCAGGAGCGTACGGGCATCAAGGAGCGCCGTTGGTTCGAGGAAGGCAAAGACACTACCGCTAACATGGGTGCTCAGGCCTCCCGCCGCGCCCTTGAGCAGGCCGGCCTTCAGCCCGACGACGTGCAGCTCATCATTTTCGCCACCCTCTCCCCCGACTATATTTTCCCCGGCTCCGGCGTGCTTTTGCAGCGCGAATTGGGCATCAAGGACAATATTCCAGCGCTCGACGTGCGCAATCAGTGTTCCGGCTTCGTCTATGCGCTTTCGGTCGGCGACCAGTTCATTCGCACCGGCATGTATGATACCGTGCTAGTGGTCGGCTCCGAAATCCATTCCTCCGGTCTGGATAAAAGCACCCGTGGGCGGGCCGTATCGGTCATTTTCGGTGATGGCGCCGGCGCGGTAGTGCTGCGCCCCTGCACGCGCGAGGGCCACGGAATTCTGAGCACTCACCTGCATGCCCAGGGCGAATTTGCCGAGGAGCTCATCGTGAAAGAGCCCGGCTCGAACCGCGAAGACCGCGTTCGGGTGGCCATGGAAAATCAGGAGGAGATGTATCCTTATATGAACGGCACCAACGTGTTTAAGCACGCCGTCGTGCGCTTCCCGCAGGTTATCGGCGAAGCTCTGGCTCAGAATGGCTACCAGCCTCAGGACATCGACATGCTGATTCCGCACCAGGCCAACCTGCGCATCACGCAGTTTGTGCAGCAGAAAATGCAGCTGCCCGATAGCAAAGTGTACAGCAATATTCAGCGCTACGGCAACACTACCGCCGCTTCGGTGCCTATTGCTTTGAGCGAGGCCGTAGGCGAAGGCAAAATCAAGCGCGGCGACCTGGTGTGCCTGGCTGCTTTCGGAAGCGGCTTTACCTGGGCCTCCGCCCTGATTCGCTGGTAAGCTGGTTTTCAATTAACAATTAACAATTAACAATTAGTAATGAGCAATCAGCGGGAAAGTCACTGTTGGCTGATGCTCATTATTAATTACTAATTGCTCATTACTAATTAAATCAAAGTGCCCAGTCACACCGAGGAAAATTATTTGAAAGCCATTTATAAGCTGTCGGAAGCACAGCCCGGCGTGGAGGTGAGCACCAACCGCATCGCCGAAGTGCTTCAGACACGCCCTGCCTCGGTGACCGATATGCTGCGCCGCCTCGGCGAAAAAGGACTGTTGCACTACGAGCGCTACCGTGGCGTATCGCTCACCCACGATGGGCGGCGAGTGGCGCTGCTCACCATCCGCAAGCACCGGCTTTGGGAAGTTTTCCTGGTGAATAAGCTCGGCTTCAATTGGGATGAGGTGCACGACGTGGCCGAGGAGATGGAACACCTGCAGTCCCCGCTGCTTATGCGCCGCCTCGACGAGTTCCTAGGCTTTCCTCAACTCGATCCGCATGGTGACCCCATCCCTGCCGAAGACGGCGCGATTATTCGGCCGCAGCACCGACTCGTGTCAGACTTGAAGCCCGGCGAAGAAGGTACCGTTATGGCCGTCAAAAACACTTCCGTGCCCTTCCTGCAATACCTCGACAAAGCAGGCCTGAGCTTAGGAGCGAGAATTGAAGTACTGGATAAAGTAACCTTTGATAATTCATTGGAAATCAGAATAAACAACAACAAGGTAACGCTAATATCCAACGAGATAAGCTGCAACTTATTCGTAGCTGACTAAGTTAAATCCGGCATCAGGCTGCGGAAACCGGCGCTGTAAATTTGCCCCCCAGTACTCCCATTTATGTTGCTGCCTCCCGCCCTTTCCGATACCATCATTGCCTTGTCGACGCCGCCGGGCGCGGGGGCTATTGCAGTCATTCGCCTCTCCGGACCGGCGGCATTCTCACTTACCGACGGCTTATTTCGCGGCAAAACTCTCGCTGATCAACCTAGCCACACCCTGCACTATGGCACCTTACGCGAGTCCGATGGCCGCATCTTTGATGAGGTAGTCGTTTCCTTATTTCGGGGCCCAAATTCCTATACCCGCGAGGATGTGGTAGAGATAAGCTGCCACGGCTCCGACTACATCGTGCAGCAGGTACTGGCCGCCTTCACGCGGCGCGGCGCCCGCTTAGCCGAGGCCGGCGAGTTCACCAAGCGCGCCTTCCTGAACGGTGCCTTCGATCTGGCCCAGGCCGAGGCTGTTGCTGATCTGATTGCGGCCGACTCGGCTTTGTCGCATCAGGTAGCCATGCAGCAGATGCGGGGGGGCTTTTCGCGGGAACTGCGCGACCTGCGCGCCCGACTGGTTCAGTTTGCGGCCCTGCTGGAACTGGAGTTGGACTTCGGCGAAGAAGACGTGGAGTTTGCCGACCGCACTGGTCTGGTCGCGCTGCTGGAAGAAGTGCAGGCATTGGTACGTCGGCTGCTTCGTTCATTTGAGCTGGGCAACGTTATCAAAAACGGGGTTATCACGGTCATTGCCGGCCGGCCCAACGCGGGCAAATCTACCCTGCTCAACGCCTTGCTAAATGAGGAACGCGCCATCGTATCGGCAGTGGCCGGCACCACCCGCGACCTGATCGAAGATGAGGTCAGCATCGAAGGCATTCGCTTCCGCTTCGTGGATACGGCTGGTCTGCGTGAGACAACGGACGAGGTTGAATCTATCGGAGTAGAGCGCACTCGCCAGCGGGTAAAGCAAGCGGCACTATTGCTTTATCTGTTTGATTTAACGACCAGTACCCCAACCGAAGTTAAAGCAGAGATTGAAGCTCTAAACCCTGGGGGGCAAATTCCGATGCTCGCTGTTGGCAATAAACGTGACGTTGCTTCCGAGGCCCAATTACATGCTTTCAGCCACCAGCCGAATACCGTGCTTATTGCCGCCAATAAGGGCGAAGGCCTTGACGAGCTGCGCGCGGATCTGCTGGCCCACGCCCGCGGCACTGGCCTCGACCAAACGGGCGCGTCAACCATCGTCACTAATTTGCGACATGCCCGCAGTCTCGAAAAAACCAATGCTGCCCTGGATGCCGTTTTGGTTGGACTGGCTACCGGCGCGGGGACTGAGTTGGTGGCCGCTGATCTGCGTCAGGCCCTAGCGGCGCTGGGTGAGATTACGGGCGAAATATCTTCAGATGATTTACTGACCAGCATTTTCACTCAGTTCTGTATCGGAAAATAGCTGATTATTTCTGCGCTTTCGGGTTCCAAGCCTCTGAATCGGATAAAACCGCGTCTGGGGGGCAAATTGCCTGTTTTGAACTGAACAACATAAGTCGCCGAGTTGTAGTATAGTGTTGAAACACCGATTATCCTTTCCGGCTTGCTAGTTATTCTTTAGTTTCGCCCCGCAACCACCCTCTAACCCACGCTTATGGCAGAGTCTGCTGAACTTATCCTCGACGGTAAATCCATTTCTTTACCCGTCATTGAAGGCACCGAGAACGAAAAAGCATTTGATATTGGCAAGCTGCGTGATCAGACGGGTTATGTAACCCTCGATTCAGGCTACAAGAACACCGGCGCCACCAAGAGCGCCATTACCTTCCTCGATGGCGAAGAAGGTATCCTGCGCTACCGTGGCTATCCAATTGAGCAGCTGGCCGAGCGGTCCAACTTCCTGGAAGTAGCTTACTTGCTGATCTACGGCTCTTTACCGACGCAAACGGAGCTGGACAACTTTGCTCACCAGATCACGACTCACACGCTGGTGCATGAAGACGTGCGCAAGATATTCGACGGCTTTCCGTCGGCGGCCCACCCTATGGGCATCCTGTCCAGCCTGATTTGCTCCTTGACTGCTTTTTACCCAAAGAGCCTTGACCCAAATCAAAGCCCTGAGGAAACCAATCTGAATATTATTCGCCTGATTGCCAAAATCTCGACGATTGCGGCTTGGTCGTATAAGAATTCGGTAGGTCACCCGCTCAACTACCCCCGCAACGACCTAGACTATTGCTCGAACTTCCTATACATGATGTTCGCCTTCCCTACGGAGAAGTACGAAATCAACCCAGTAGTCGTAAGTGCGCTGAATAAACTGCTCATCCTGCACGCCGACCACGAGCAAAACTGCTCAACATCTACGGTGCGCCTGGTAGGCTCGGCTAATGCCAGCTTATACGGCTCTGTTTCGGCCGGTGTGAACGCCCTATGGGGCCCTCTGCACGGCGGAGCCAACCAAGAGGTAATGGAGATGCTGGAGGCCATTCAGCAGGACGGCGGCAACACTCAGAAGTGGGTGGATAAAGCCAAGGATAAGAACGATTCCTTCCGCCTGATGGGCTTTGGCCACCGCGTGTACAAGAACTTTGACCCACGCGCTAAAATCATCAAGAAAGCCGCCGATGACGTGCTCAAGGCATTGGGTATTGATGATCCGCTGCTCAAAATCGCTCAGGAGCTGGAGCAAGCCGCCCTCACCGATCCATATTTCGTTGAGCGCAAGCTGTATCCGAACGTTGACTTCTATTCCGGTATCATCTACCGCGCTATCGGTATCCCAACGGAGATGTTTACCGTGCTCTTTGCTATGGGCCGTCTGCCCGGCTGGATTGCCCAGTGGAAGGAGATGCGTGAAAACAAGGAGCCAATCGGTCGCCCCCGCCAGATTTACACCGGCGAGCTGGAGCGCGATTATGTCGGCATCGAGCAGCGCTAGTTGAGCCAGACTTATTCTAGCCTCACAAAAAAGCCCCCAGAATCGTCTGGGGGCTTTTTTATGACTGTTTAAAAGAAGAACTGTTAGCGTTAGTTCTTCACCGCCGTCATTGTGGTCTTAGCCTGGTTGTAAGCTACCATTTGCTTAGGCCACAGGATGGCAGCTAAGTCCCACTCATAGTGCGACTGCACTTCAGCCAAGTACTGGTCGAGAGCAGCCGGATCAGCTGACAGGCGGGTTTTGGCCTCCTCCATCTCGGCGAGCATTTGGAGGTTCAAACGCTTAACCTTCACATACTGACCTTCATCGAGGCGCACTCTCTGAGCCATCTGACGAGTTAGCTGAGTGGCCCGCGCATTCAGAGATGTTCCGTTGTCAGCCAGCGCGGTAAAAGACAGCGTTGAAGCCATGCTGATCATGACAAAAACCAAAGTATAGATTCTTTTCATAAAAGGAGGGATTTGAAGGTGAAACAGATCGGTTTAGTACGACTATTCTGCCATGGGCCAAAATGCTGCTGAGCGCTCTTTGGCTGCTGACTATTAGAACACCTAAATATAAACCGATTTAAATTAAAATCAACACATTTTCTTACTTAATTAATATTTATACGAATACGATATTAATTAGCTAATAATAACTAGCGTTTATGAAGCAGCGAAAACACTGCCCCATCCGGTTGATTTATGTTCAAACTTGATAGTGAAGCTTGAAAACAGCCCACTCATAACAAGCTGTTTTCAAGCTGGCAAAACTGTCTAAAACCAAGATTAGTCAGCAGCATTCATCAACGCCGTCATGCTACTACGCGACTGCTGATACATAGCGAACTGATTGGAGCGCATTACTCTGGCAAGCGCTACATCATATTCGATCTGAACTTCAGCCATTTTCTGATCTAAGCTCAACGGATCGGCCGCATAGCGAACCTTCAAGGCGTCCATGTCAGAGAGCATCTTTACGTTGAGCTGTTTCACTTTCAAGTACTGGCCCTCATCTAACCGTGCCTTATTGGCAATAGCGCGGGTGAGTGTAGTAGCCCGAGCTTGAATAGCTGTTGATTCGTCGGCTGCTGAGGCATTCGAAGAGGCTCCCTGTAGGCACAGGATTAAACAAGCAAAAAAGTATACTTTTTTCATAATGGTAGGTAAATGAGGTGAAAGTGGAAAATGAACATTTAGCGGGTTTTACATGGTGATCCAGCTACGATACGTGGCTGGCCACTGTAGTACCACGTCTCAAATGTATATGGAAATATTTAAAAAAAAACATAATTTTTATAACTATTCTATTGTTGTACTTTTACTACAATCTATTAATTATCTCATTAGCAGATATTTAATTATTCTGTAAGCAAGCAATACTGCAACACAAAAAACCCTGACTTTTATAAAAGTCAGGGTCATTTTTGAACTATTTCTGTCCGGAAACTTAGAGTATTCTAAACTCTATACGTCTGTTTTGTTGGCGATGGATATCTGAATCGTTCGGTTGGAGAGGCTTCGTTTCGCCATACCCCTTAAAGCGTAGCCGGCTAGCCTTCACTTCATTTGCCACCAAATAATTATACACAGCTTTTGCCCGATTTTGCGATAAAACCATGTTGTCACTGTCAGCTCCTACATCATCCGTATGTCCCGAAATCTCTACTTCTATATCCTTATACTGACGCATAAACTGTATCAAGCGGTTTAGCTCCGTTCGTGATTTGGGCTTGAGGTTGTACTGGTTGGTATCGAAAAACAAGTTGTTCAGCACAATGCTACGTCCGGCCTTTACGGGCTCCAGATAAATATCCAGAGTAAGCGGATCAAAGCGTCGCTTGTCGGTATAGTCGAAGCTCAAGCTCTTCATCAGATACTTATCTGCCACGGCATACATCGCGTATTGGCGCCCTTCGTTAAGCACCACAGTGTAGTCACCGGATTCGCTATCGGAGGTTACATACTGCACCAGCTCATCGGTTTGCAGATCATACAGCTGTACATCTGCCCGCAGAGGCTTTTTGGTAGTTGCATCGAATACGCGGCCCTGCGTGTAGGTGCTGGTTTCGCGGGCCCGCACTTCGGCTGGCACTTCGAACCCGAATAACTCAACCGGGCGGTCGCGCTCCTGCTTTACTCCCGGCTCTGTGGCACGGGAGCGAGAACAAAAGCCGCGGCGGTTGTCGGATGTAATAAAAAGGGAAGCTTCATTTTCGAAGGTATTCAACGGATAACCCAGGTTGCGGGGCTCGCTCCAACGGCCGGGGGCTTGCATTTCACAGCGGTACACATCTAAGCCCCCCATACCAACAAGGCCATCAGTAACATAGTACAGCGTAGTGCCGCTGGCATGTATAAAAGGTGCCATATCCTTTCCGGGCGTATTTACGGGCTCTCCCACGTTCCGAGCTACACTCCAGGTGTCATCGGGCTGAAGATTAGTCACGTAAATGTCTTCCTGACCTTTGCCTCCCCGGCGGGTTGAGGTATAGTACAAAGTTCGCCCATCGGCCGAGAGCGTAGGCTGCGAGTCCCACTCCGGCGAGTTTACGTTGCGACCTAGGTTTACAGGCTTGCTCCAGTTGTTGCCGGTGCGGCGCGAGATGTACAAATCGCAGCTGCCTACGGAGCCAGGCCGGTCGCAGGAGGTGAACACGAGCGTTTTGCCATCGCCGGAAATCGTGCTGGCTCCTTCGTTATAAGGCGTGTTAATAAGCGGAGAAATAGATACAGGCTGCCCGAACGACCCATCATCATTACGCTTGGCAATAAAGAGGTTCTCATCGCTCGTTTCCTCAGCGGTAGGCCGAATGGTATAAAGCAGGAAGCGATTATCGGCAGTAAGAGCCGGAAAGTACTGAAACCTATAAGTGTTCAACGGCTCGCCCAACCGCTCCGGTGTCATACCTACCGGATTGGCCATGGCCTTTATCGCAAAGTCACAGTTGTTAAGCTGACGTTGGGCCCTGGCCAGGTTTTTTTGGCTCTTGGGGGCCAATTTAAGGTAGGTCTTATAACTAGTTGAGGCTGTTTGGTAATCACCAAAAGTCATAGCCAGTTCCCCCAGGGTATAATAGTCGGCGGAACGCGTGGGGCTGGGGGGCAATTTTGCCAAGCCTGCTCGGTACGCCTCGAAGGCTGCCTGGTTTTCGCCCATAGCCTTGAGCAGGGAACCTTTCAGGACAAATGGCTCGCCCTGAGATGGAAACTTGTCATTAAGGATTGAAAGCGTTTCGAGGGCTTTCGTAAAATCCCGCTCTTTGGCCTGTTCCTGAGCTTTCTCAAATAGGTGGCGGGCCTTCGTATTTGTGGTGGAGAGTTTGGCTTGCGCCACCGCAACGGTCGTAGGAATGATAGCACCCACTAACAGCATCAACAGCACGAAAACAGGTAGCAAACGGCGCATAAGCAGAAGCTGGAAGCTACGGGATATCGAGGTATTTATGCGTCTGTAAAGACACCTGCCACTGTGGGTTTTGCTTTACATAGTCCACAATAAGTGAGGTCATCTGTGCGGCGCGGCTCCATTCGGGTTGCAGGTACAGGCGGGTGTGCGTGCCTACTTGCGCGGCGTGCTCTTCAGCCCATGCAAAATCACTCTTGTTGAACACAACTACCTTCAATTCATGAGCCAATTGTAGCACTGAAGGCAATGGAGACTTGAATTTTTTGGGCGAAACGCAAATCCAGTCCCAATCGCCGGTTAGCGGATACGCACCTGATGTTTCGAGCCAGGTTTGGCAGCCGGCTTCTTTCAGCGTAGCCGTAAGCTGCGTTAAGTCGTGCATCAAGGGTTCGCCACCCGTCACTACCACGTTGCGGCCGGGGTGCTGCTTCACCGCCGCGACCATATCAGCCAACTCAACGCGTGGGTGTTGACTAGCATCCCACGACTCCTTCACATCGCACCAGTGGCACCCTACATCGCAGCCGCCCAGGCGAATAAAATAAGCGGCCCGGCCTGTGTTATAGCCTTCTCCCTGAATGGTATAGAACTGCTCCATCAAGGGCAGCGCGGCATGCATAGGCGCCACCGACGCCGAGCCGGCCATAAGGGGAATTGTGTGCAGCAAAACAGTAAAATATGGTAAAATAAAAAGTAAGCCAGGCCCACGGCCCGGATGCTCAAACGCTATTGCGCTCGTCTTCCGTTCCGCGTACCCACTTTTAAAAGTAGTATAACCACCCGGACTTTAAAAGCTTTATTTCAGCAGAATAGGATTCTACCGGGCGTATATTTCTCCTTTGGCGGCCCGTAATGTATTGAGCAAGAGCATAGCAATCGTCATTGGTCCTACCCCACCTGGTACGGGCGTGATGTAAGAGGTCTTAGGTGCTACACCAGCAAAATCGACGTCACCCTTCAGCGTAAACCCTGACTTCTTGCTAGCATCAGCCACACGGGTAGTACCCACATCAATTACAATAGCGCCCGGCCGCACCATGTCAGCCGTCACGAACTCAGGTCGGCCAATCGCAGCCACCACGATGTCGGCAGTGCGAACAATCTCGGCCAGGTTGCGAGTGCGAGAGTGACATAAAGTAACAGTGCAGTTTCCCGTATCTAAGTTTTTAGCAAGCAGAATACTAACAGGCGTACCCACAATGTTGCTACGACCAATAACCACGCAATGCTGGCCGCTAGTTTCGATGCCGTAGCGGCTGAGTAGCTCTACGATTCCTGACGGTGTAGCCGGCAACAAGGAAGGCAACCCCGCCACCATACGCCCGATATTCATGGGGTGAAATCCGTCCACGTCCTTCTCCGGCTTAATGGTTTCGATAACCTTGTCAGCAGAGATGTGAGCTGGAAGTGGCAGTTGCACGATGAAGCCATCGATGCGGTCATCGTGGTTGAGTTCCTCAACTTTCGCTAGCAGCTCCGCTTCGGTAATGTCGTCCTCATAGCGCAACAGCGTGCTCTCGAAGCCGACTCGCTCGCAGGCCAGCACCTTGTTGCGCACGTAGGTTTCGGAGCCGCCGTCGTGGCCGACCAGAATAGCGGCCAAATGGGGAATTTTGCCCCCACGGCCTTTATCTTTTCAACCTCGGCGGCAATTTCTACTTTAATGTCTTCGGCGGTTTTCTTGCCGTCGATGAGTTTGTAGCTCGTAGCTTCGGGGGCAGTGGTCATGCGAATATCAGCGAGGTTATTCTGGTGAAACAGTCTTGGTCTTGCGTGACTCGTTGTGGGCAGCAATAGCGGCGGCGCCGGACTCCTGAAGCTCCTTCTCCATCGTGGGCCAATCGTCGCGCCACCGGAACTTGCGCTCTTGTCCTTTGATAATCTTGTCTAGCTGTACTTCAGTGGTACAGTTCTCGGTGAGTTTGTTAGCCATTGGTTTGAAGGTTTCATACAACGGCTTGTCAGGAAGTGTATGGGTGAAAAATGAAGTAAGCAAGCATAAAAAACGCGCCCCATGAGGCGCGTTTCAATCTTTAATCAGTCGAGTTTCAGTACGGCCAGGAAGGCTTCCTGTGGAATTTCCACGGAGCCCACTGAGCGCATCCGCTTCTTGCCTTCCTTCTGCTTTTCGAGCAGCTTGCGCTTGCGGCTGATGTCGCCGCCGTAGCACTTGGCAATTACGTTTTTGCGCAGGGCCTTCACCGTTTCGCGGGCAATAATCTTCTGGCCAATACTGGCTTGAATGGCAATGTCGAACATCTGGCGCGGGAGCAGCTCACGGAGCTTTTCGCAGATGCGCTTGCCCCACTCGTAGCTCTTGGAGCGGTGCACGATGGCCGACAAGGCATCTACTTTTTCACCGTTTAGCATGATGTCGAGCTTTACCATGTCCGACTCGCGGAAGCCAATCAGCTCATAGTCAAGCGAAGCATAGCCGCGGCTGATGGTTTTAAGCTTGTCGAAGAAATCGAACACGATTTCCGACAGCGGCAGCTCAAAGTTCATTTCTACCCGCTCGGAAGTCAGGTAGCTCTGGCCTTTAATGATGCCGCGCTTTTCCATGCACAGCGTAATAATGGCCCCCACGTAGTCGGCAGCCGTAATAATCTGAGCTTTGATAAAGGGCTCCTCAATGTGCTTGATCAGGTTCGGCTCCGGCATTTCGGAGGGCGCGTTGATGGTCAGCAATTGATCTTTGGTACCCGTGGCGTGAAACTGTACGCTGGGCACGGTGGTAATCACGGTCATGTTGAACTCCCGCTCCAAGCGCTCCTGCACAATTTCCATGTGCAGCATGCCCAAAAAGCCACAGCGGAAACCGAAGCCCAGAGCCGCAGAGGTTTCGGGCTCCCATACCAACGAGGCGTCATTGAGCTGGAGCTTTTCCATGCACGAGCGCAGCTCTTCGTACTCGGTGGTGTCCACGGGGTAAATGCCGGCAAATACCATCGGCTTCACGTCGGCAAAGCCGTGAATGGCTTCCTGCGTGGGCCTAGCAACGTGCGTAATCGTGTCGCCGACCTTTACCTCGCGGGCTTCTTTGATACCCGAAATCAGGTAGCCTACGTTTCCGGCACCCATTTCCTGGCGCGGCTCCTGGTTGAGGCCCAGAATTCCGATTTCATCGGCGCCGTATTCCTTGCCGGTGGCCATGAAGCGGAGCTTGTCGCCCTTGCGCATAGTGCCATTCTTGATGCGGAACAGAACCTCAATGCCACGGTAGGAATTGAAAACGGAGTCAAAGATAAGGGCTTGCAGCGGGGCTTCAGGGTCGCCTTTGGGCGCCGGAATCCGCTCGCAGATGGCGTTCAGAATAGCTTCAATGCCGATACCAGATTTGCCGGAAGCGGGGATAATATCGGCCCGGTCGCAGCCGATGAGGTCCACGATTTCGTCGCTAACCTCTTCGGGCATGGAGTGAGGCAAGTCGATCTTATTAAGCACCGGAATGATTTCCAGATCGGCTCCGATAGCCAGGTACAGGTTGGAAATCGTTTGAGCTTCAATACCTTGCGACGAGTCAACGATAAGCAAAGCGCCTTCGCAGGCGGCAATGGAGCGGCTTACTTCGTAGCTAAAATCGACGTGGCCGGGCGTGTCAATCAGGTTGAGCGTGTACACTTCCCCTTTGTAGGGGTACTGCATCTGGATGGCGTGGCTCTTGATGGTGATGCCCCGCTCCCGCTCCAGGTCCATGTTGTCGAGTAGCTGAGCCTGCATGTCGCGCTTAGAAACAGTGCTGGTGAATTCGAGCAAGCGGTCAGCCAGGGTACTTTTCCCGTGGTCGATGTGGGCGATGATGCAGAAATTGCGGATATGCTTCACTGGCGAGGGTTTTACGACTACAAAGGTAGGCAACGAGGGGCGGAAAAGCTATCTGAGCGCCGTAACCGGCCCCGAGGATAGCAGTAAGCAAGCTAGGGGGCAAATAGATAACGAAAGCTCGACTATTTAGCCTCAGGACCCTGAAGCCTGATTCATTGGTGCTAAATCCAGTGGCACCCAGGCAGAATCCATCCCTACTATCCTCTCATTTCATACCCACATCATCTCATTCTAGTTCATTGGGTATGACAAATGCCCAGAAATACTGTTGTTAGAGTAGTCAAACTATTCTAACCTCAACACCTCTCCATGAGCATTACCCTCAAGCAAGCCCAACAAGCCCTCACCGCCGCCCACGAAGCAGCCGTGCAGCACAACGTAAAAATGAACATTGCCATCGTGGATAGCGGCGCCAACCTCGTGACCTTCCTGCGTATGGACGACGCCTGGCTCGGCTCGCTCGACATCTCGATTAAGAAAGCCAAAACCGCCCGCTTCTTCGATATGAACACCGGCGAAATCGGCAAGCTTTCTCAGCCCGGCGGCCCGCTTTATAATATCGAACACTCCAATAATGGACTAATAACCTTCCCCGGCGGCATCCCGATCAGAAATAATCAAGGCGCGGTAATCGGCGCTATAGGCGTATCGGGCGACACCGTGGAGAACGATCATACGGTAGCCCAGGCCGGTGCCGACGCCGTGCAGGCAGTGAAGGAATAACACGTAGCCTTGACCTGATAATCAGCGAAAAAGCCCCCCAAGCCTGTATTTCTTACGCTGGGGGCTTTTTTGCTCTTTGTTCGATTACTCCAAGCTGGCGCGGAGCTTCTGGCGGCGGCATCCAATCTCCACCTCCAAAACCAACCTTTATAACTATGGCAGACAATCGCGGCGTCGTGTACCTGGGGCCGGGCAAAGTTGAAGTGCAAAGCATCGACTTTCCCAAGCTGAAGAACCCCAAGGGGCGCACCATCACTCACGGGGTGATTTTGAAAGTAGTATCTACCAACATCTGCGGCTCCGACCAGCACATGGTACGCGGCCGGACCACGGCACCCGCCGGCCTGGTGCTGGGCCATGAGATAACCGGCGAGGTCATTGAAACCGGGGCCGATGTAGAGTTTCTGAAGAAAGGTGACCTGGTGTCGGTACCATTCAACGTGGCTTGCGGGCGCTGCCGGACCTGCAAGGAAATGAAAACCGGCATCTGCCTGACCGTAAACGAAGGCCGCGCCGGCGGCGCCTACGGCTACGTGGATATGGGTGGCTGGGTCGGCGGGCAGGCCGAGTACGTGATGGTGCCCTACGCCGATTTCAACCTGCTCAAGTTTCCGAATAAGGATCAGGCCATGGAGAAAATCCGCGACCTGACCATGCTCAGCGACATTTTCCCGACGGGTTTCCACGGTGCTTTGAAAGCTGGCGTTGGGCCCGGCACCACGGTGTACATTGCGGGTGCCGGCCCGGTGGGCTTAGCCGCGGCCGCTTCGGCGCAACTGTTGGGGGCGGCCGTGGTGATTGTGGGCGATATGAACAAAGCTCGCCTGGCCCACGCCCGCTCCTTCGGCTGCGAAACCGTGGACTTGACCCTCGACGCCACGCTCACGGAGCAAATCACCCAGATTCTGGGCATGCCCGAGATTGACTGCGCCGTCGATTGCGTGGGCTTTGAGGCCAGCGGCCACGGCTCCGATTCCAAGAAGGAAGTACCGGCCGCCGTGCTCAACTCCCTCATGGAAATCACCCGCGCCGGGGGCTCCATCGGCATTCCCGGCCTGTATGTAACCGAAGACCCCGGCGCGGCCGACAAAGCCGCTCAAAAGGGCAGCCTTTCCATTCGCTTTGGCTTAGGCTGGGCCAAAAGTCACTCTTTCCACACCGGCCAAACGCCCGTAATGAGCTACAACCGCCAGCTCATGCAGGCTATTTTGTACGATAAAGTACAGATTGCGAAGGCCGTGAACGTGGAGATTATTACCCTCGACCAAGCTCCGGAAGGCTACGCCGAGTTTGACAGCGGAGTGGCCAAGAAGTTTGTTATCAACCCGCACAACCTGATCCCGGCATAAGGCGGTTAGTTCAGTTAGCACAAGCTCACCTAAAAAAGCCCCCGGATACATTCTGGGGGCTTTTTTTATTAAAACGGAAGCTGAGTAAACATCAGCAGAGGGCAAGCACAACTTAACCTCCCAGCTGGGGTGGCGTATCAAAGTGGGTAAATGGTCTGGTTTTTCTCACTTTACCTCACTCCCATTATGAGCCTTACCTTAAATCCAGCGGCCGTCCAATTTGCCAAGCGCCTTATTGAAGACGGCCATTATAAGAACGACCAAGCTCATTGGGGTGAGCACAACCCTAATACCAACGCCCAAAATAACTACCTCAGCAAGCACGAAATAGAGGAGTACGGTCAGTGGCACCTGGGCCTGGATATGAGTAAAGCGGAGGACACCAAAGGCCGCTACCACTTTCCCTACGGCGACTTCAAAACCGTGCACCGCGACGGCCTGATTGCGGCCAAAGAGCGCGCCGCCCAGCAAGGCTACACCGATATTGAAAAAGCGGCTGACGAACTGCTGCAAACGCTGGAGGCGAAGGCGGCCAAGTAAGCAGGGGCTTTTTCCGCGCACATTTTGCGTACTTTTAGCTTATGCGTAATCCATTTGAATCAGGCGCCATACTTCTGGGGGGCTCTTATCTAGAGCGCATGACTGACGACGAGTTTTTCGACTTCTGTCAGCAGCACCCCGACCTGCGCATTGAGCGCACGGCCAACCACGAAATCGTCATTATGTCGCCCACTGGCAGCCGCTCCGGCAAACGCAACGCCCGCCTCACTTTTTTACTGGGCAAATGGTGTGAACAGCATTCCCAGCTCGGAGAATACTTCGACTCAAACACTGGATTCACCCTCCCCGATGGCTCCGTGCTCTCGCCGGATGCTTCTTGGGTTTCAGCGGCCAAATGGAATGCTCTGACCGTGGAGCAACAAGATAAATTCGCGCCGGTCTGCCCGGAATTTGTAGTGGAGTTGAAGTCGGCCACTGATTCCACGAAAACGCTGCAAGACAAAATGCTGAACTGGCTCAGCAACGGTGCCCAACTAGCGTGGCTAATTGTACCGGAAACCGAAACCGCCTATATCTACCGCCCCGGCCAGTCGGATCCGGATGTTGTACAAGGCTTTGACAACGAGCTCTCCGGTGAAACCGTGCTGCCGGGGTTTCGGCTGCGGCTAACGGAGCTGCGGTAAGTTCGCCACCATTGCGTAATTCTTAAGTAGAATCAAAACTAGATGGATGAACCAAATTCAGCTCCTACACCTGAAGTTGTTACTCGCGTACTGGAAACACTAGATTTTAAATTACCAGATTGGTACATAAACGAGCTTTCAAAGACTCATGATCTTGTCTTCGATTTTGAAGACGGAAAGTATTTAGAATTGTGGCCAATCGTTGAGGTACTTGAACTGAATCGGGCTTACAATGCCGATGAGTTCTATCTAAACTTTATTCTGATAGGAACTGATGGAGGTGGCGAAGCTTGTGCAATCGAAAAGCAAAGTGGAAGCGTTTACTTTATCCCTTATATCGGTTGTCTTCCTGATGATGCTATCTATGTAGGAAAGTCGCTTAAGGATCTGATTGAATACTTACAAGTGCCTTGGTAACAAAGAGCCCCCGCTACCGCGCCGGGGCTTTTTTCGTACCTTAGCCCCTCTTACCCCACCCCATTCCACCCGCTATGCAAGTTGCTCCAGTAGCTCCCTATAAACCAAAGCATCACATCCGCATTGTGACGGCGGCGGCCCTGTTCGACGGCCACGACGCGGCCATCAACGTTATGCGCCGCATCATTCAGAGCAGCGGTGCCGAAGTCATTCACCTGGGCCACAACCGCTCCGTGCAGGAAATTGTGGACTGCGCCATTCAGGAAGATGCTCAGGCCATTGCCATTACCTCCTACCAAGGCGGCCACAACGAGTACTTCAAGTACATGCACGACCTGCTGAAGGAGCGCGGCGCGGGCCACGTGCGCATCTTCGGCGGCGGCGGCGGCGTGATTCTGCCCAGCGAAATTGCCGAGTTGCAAGCCTACGGAATTGAGCGCCTCTACTCGCCCGACGACGGCCGCGCTATGGGTTTGCAAGGCATGATTAATGACCTCTTGCAGCGCTGCGACTTCCCGACGGGCCAGAACCTGAACGGTGAGGTAAGCCACGTAAAAGAAAAAGACGCCCGCAGCATTGGTCGTCTGATTTCGGCCGCCGAAAACTTCCCCGAGGAGTTTGAGCGCGTGAAGAGTCAGCTCGTCGCCGAGTTTCAGCAGCAAGAAAAAGCCCCCCACAGCGGCAACGGCGCCACCCAGCAAGCTGGCAGCAGCGACACAGAAGTAGCAACGCGCACCGCTCCTATCCTTGGTATTACGGGTACGGGTGGTGCGGGTAAGTCGAGCTTGGTAGATGAGCTGGTGCGGCGCTTTCTGATGGACTTCCCCGAGAAGACGATTGCCATTATTTCCGTAGACCCCAGCAAGCGCAAAACCGGTGGGGCTCTGCTTGGCGACCGGATTCGGATGAACTCCATCAACTCGCCGCGGGTGTACATGCGCAGCCTAGCTACGCGCCAGAGCAACCTCGCCCTGAGCAAGTACGTGCAGGATGCCGTGGACGTGGTGCGCGCCGCCAACTACGACCTCATCATCCTCGAAACCAGCGGCATCGGCCAGTCCGACACCGAAATCATCGAGCACTCCGACGCCAGCCTCTATGTAATGACGCCGGAGTACGGCGCGGCCACCCAGCTTGAGAAGATCGACATGCTGGACTTCGCCGACGTTATTGCTCTCAACAAATTCGACAAGCGCGGCGCCCTCGACGCGCTGCGCGACGTGCGTAAGCAGTACCAGCGCAACCACGGCCTCTGGGACCAGCCCCTGGACTCGCTGCCCGTGTTTGGCACCATCGCTTCGCAGTTCAATGACCCCGGCATGAACCGCCTGTACCGGGCCGTGCTGAGCATGTTGGAGAAGAAAACGGGGGCCACATTTGCCTCCCAGCTCGCTACCACCACGGAGGATTCAGAGAAGATTTACATCATTCCGCCCCACCGCACGCGTTACTTATCTGAAATCGCTGAAACCAACCGCAACTATGATATTTGGGTACAGAAGCAAGCCGAAGTGGCCCAGCAGCTTTACGGCCTCGACCAAAGCCTCAACGCCGTTAGAAGCCTCCAGTCCGGCGGATCTCGTGCCGGCAGCGGGAGCAGCAGCAACGGAACCGACCCCGGATCACTCGTGGCCGGTTTGGAGAGCACATTCCAGGAAATCAAGCTCCGGCTCGATGGTCAGAACTGGAAAATCCTGGAGACCTGGCCGCAGAAGGTAGCCGCCTACAAGGCCCCCGAGTTCATCTTTAAGGTGCGCGACAAGGAAATTCGCATCCAGACGCACACCCAAAGCTTGTCGGGCCAGCAGATTCCGAAAGTGAGCATGCCTCGCTTCACGGCTTGGGGTGACTTGCTGCGCTGGCAGCTCCAGGAAAACGTGCCCGGCGAGTTTCCTTACACGGCCGGCGTGTTTCCGTTTAAGCGCGAGGGCGAAGACCCCACCCGTATGTTTGCGGGCGAAGGTGGCCCCGAGCGTACCAACCGGCGCTTCCACTACGTGAGCATGGGCCTTCCCGCCAAGCGCCTGAGCACGGCCTTCGACTCGGTGACGCTCTACGGCGAAGACCCCGACCACCGGCCCGATATCTACGGCAAAATCGGTAACGCCGGGGTGAGCATCTGCTGCCTCGACGACGCCAAGAAGCTGTACTCCGGCTTCAACCTGGCCAACCCCAGCACGTCGGTGTCCATGACCATCAATGGCCCGGCCGCTCATTTAGCCGCGTTCTTCATGAATGCCGCCATCGACCAGCAGTGCGAGCTTTATATAAAGGAGCACGGGCTGGAGCAGGAAGTTGAAGCCAAGATCAACCAGATTTATCAGGAGAAAGGCGTGGTACGCCCTAGCTACCAGGGCGAGTTGCCCGCCGGCAACGACGGCCTCGGCCTGATGCTGCTCGGCGTGACCGGCGACCAGGTTTTGCCCCCCGATGTGTACGCCACCATTAAAGCGCGCACCCTGAGCCAGGTGCGCGGCACCGTGCAGGCCGATATTCTGAAGGAAGACCAGGCCCAGAACACCTGCATCTTCAGCACCGAGTTTGCCCTGCGCCTCATGGGCGACGTGCAGGAGTACTTTATTAAGGAGAAGGTTCGCAACTTCTACTCGGTGAGTATTTCGGGCTACCACATTGCGGAGGCCGGCGCCAACCCCATCACCCAGTTGGCCCTGACCCTGAGCAACGGCTTCACCTTCGTGGAGTACTACGTGAGCCGCGGCATGGACGTGAACGACTTCGCGCCAAACCTGAGCTTCTTTTTCTCCAACGGCATCGACCCCGAGTACGCGGTTATTGGCCGCGTGGCGCGCCGCATTTGGGCCAAGGCCATGAAGCTGAAGTACAACGCCAACGCCCGGAGCCAGATGTTGAAGTACCACATCCAGACGTCGGGCCGCAGCCTGCACGCCCAGGAAATCGACTTCAACGATATCCGCACCACGTTGCAGGCCCTCTACGCCATTTACGACAACTGCAACTCCCTGCATACCAACGCTTACGATGAAGCCATCACCACGCCCACCGAGGAATCGGTGCGCCGGGCCATGGCTATTCAGCTCATCATCAACCGGGAGTTGGGCTTGGCCAAAAACGAGAACCCGCTGCAAGGCTCCTTCATCATTGAGGAGCTAACCGACCTGGTGGAAGAAGCGGTGCTGCTGGAGTTTGACCGCATCACGGAGCGCGGCGGCGTGCTGGGCGCCATGGAAACCATGTACCAGCGCGGCAAGATTCAGGAGGAAAGCCTGCACTACGAGATGCTCAAGCACACGGGCGAGTACCCCATCATCGGCGTGAACACTTTCCTCTCCTCCAAAGGCTCGCCCACGGTGCTGCCCGCCGAGGTTATCCGTGCTACGGAAGAGGAAAAGCAGTATCAAATAGCTATGCTCAACAACCTCCACGCCCGCAACGAAGGCACCACGGAGCAGCGCCTGAAGCAGCTACAACAAGTAGCCGTGCAGAATGGCAACCTGTTCGAGGAGCTAATGGAAACGGTGAAGTTCTGCTCGCTGGGGCAGATTACGAATGCCCTGTTTGAGGTTGGGGGGCAATATCGACGGAATATGTAAAAGATCGTAACGTTTTAGGTATACATTATAGGCTAATGCAACTATCGGACCCCCGGTTGCATTAGCCTATCATTATTTTAATGTTTCTATGAAAAGCTTTCGAAGATCAATTTTTTTCACAAAAGCTCCGTTGGGCGGCTATTACAGATATCAAGATATTTTTCAAGTTTTCCCAATGGATTTTGAAAGAACTCCTAAAAATAAATTACAAAGACATTTCCCTAATATATTAGAATATTGGATCGATGAAAATGATAAAGTCACTAAATTATTTGGTGATGACGATGAAGATTACGACGACAATGGATTAATGAATGAGTTAGCAACCTTGACTGCTACAACAATTACCAAGGAGGAGAAAATACTTTCTTTGCTGACCACTTTTACAAACAATATATTTTTTACCTATAAAGGAATTGATGGTTCTTGGGGTATGCCCACTGACAACACTATACCAAGAGAAGATCTAAATTCCGCATCATCTAAATGGTCTATGGGTATATTTTTTTATCCAGGCATGCCTGATGACTTAAAAATAAGCGGATTTACTGAGATAACTATTAACCCTATTCAAACAGTAGACTACCCTGATTACTATCTTGACCAGCCTCACTTAGACTCTGATTGGTACACAGATATACAGTTTCCATCTATACTTGATTACTTACTTGATTCCTATTTTAATTTAGAGGGAAATGCAGCTAATTCAGTTAATGCTGCTATTTCTTATACAGCATCTGCCGTTGAATTATTTAATACAAGAAAAACGCTTTCTTTATTATCCTCTTTTACGTCTTTAGAAACCATGGTCAATCTTGAATACGATGGAGTTGACCCATGTAGATGTCGAGAGTGTGGACAGCAAAGATTTAGTATATCCAAAAAATTTAGAGACTATCTATTAAAGTATATCGGCGACACGCAGTCAAATAAGAAAAAATTCAATAAATATTATGCCTTAAGATCTAAAATCGTACATACAGGCAAACAACTCCAAAGCGAATTATTATTTGCAGATGTTGAGCAAACAATCAGACATGAAGAATTAATTACTAGAACTGAAATTCTACAGCTCGGAAAGCTATCTATAATCAATTGGCTTTTAGAGAATTAATTTAAATAACTCACCCAACTAGCGCGAGCTTGTAGCTCGTGACTAGCTTTGAAGTGGAGTTTGAACCACTACTGCCGCAGCAGCAGCAAAGCCATTCAAGAAAATGAACAGGAAAGTCGACGTGAGTGGATGCTATGGATGTTTGAGCGGGCTGGGCAACGCAACGCGCACAACGAGCAATGTCAGTTCTGGCAGCAAGACAACCACACCATCGAGCTGCGCTCCAATCAACTTCAAGTGCAACGTCTTGGCTACTTGCACCGCAACCCAGTTGTAGCCGGTTTTGTGGACGTGCCGGAGGATTTTCTTTACAGCAGCGCCCGCAGTTATGCTGACCGGCCTGGCTTGCTAGATGTGCTGCTAATTGGTTAAAAAGCCCCCCAAACTCCACCCTCTCCCCTATGCCCCGAATTTTACCTGTCATTGTGCTGGCCCAGTTCTTATGCACTTCGCTTTGGTTTGCGGGCAATGCCATAGCGGCGGATTTGGCGGCCACCTTACAGCAGCCACCCACCTTTGTAGCCCATCTGACCAGCGCTGTCCAACTAGGGTTTATTTCCGGCACGCTGGTATTTGCTTTGCTAGCCATTGCCGACCGCTTCTCTCCGTCGCGGGTGTTCTTCTTCAGTGCCTTGGCGGCCGCGCTGTGCAACCTGGGCATTAACCTCCCTAGTGTGGAAGCGGGCAGTTTGCTCGCCTTCCGGTTTTTAACTGGCTTTTTCCTGGCGGGCATTTACCCGGTGGGGATGAAAATAGCCGCCGATTACGCGCAGACGGGCTTGGGCAAATGGTTGGGTTTTTTGGTGGGGGCGCTGGTGCTGGGCACGGCTTTCCCACATCTGCTGAAGAGTGTGACGGCGCAGCTGCCGTGGCAATACGTGGCGCTGGCTACCTCGGGCCTGGCGGTGCTCGGTGGCCTGGCTATGCTCCTGCTAGTACCCGACGGTCCGTACCGCCGCACCGGGCAACGCCTGCAACTCACCGCTTTTCTGAGCGGCTTTCGGTTGCCGCGCTTCCGTGCCGCCGCCTTCGGGTATTTTGGCCATATGTGGGAGCTGTACACCTTCTGGGCCTTTCTACCGCTGATGCTGACGACCTACAATAGCGTCCACCGCGGCGCCAACTTGCCGGTGTCGTTGCTGTCGTTTCTGCTGATTGGAGCGGGTGGCATGGCTTGCATGGGTAGCGGGCTACTCTCGCGTATAATTGCCCCCACACCATAGCTACTACGGCGCTGGCTTTGTCGGGGCTGTGCTGCCTGGTGTCGCCGCTGGTGCTGCGCAGCCATTCGGGGGGCTTTTTTCTGAGCTTTCTATTCTGTTGGGGACTGGTGGTCGTGGCTGATTCGCCCATGTTCTCCAGCCTGGTGGCGCAAAACGCGCCCGACGCTTCCCGCGGCACCGCCCTGACCATCGTGAACTGTATAGGATTTGCCATCACCGTTGCCAGCATACAGTTTACAAACTGGCTCTCTGGTTTTGTAAATTCCTACGACCTCTATCTGATTCTTGCAGTTGGTCCGGCGCTGGGTTTGTTGGCGCAATTAGGTCGCCGGCCAGAGCCAGCTACTGCGTAGTAGTGAAAGGTAAGAGGTTGCCGGGCTCGCTAGTCTCGTCCCCGAACGTCATGCAGAGCAACGCGAAGCATCTCGCGTGCTGACGAGAGGTTAGTAATCCTACATCAGCACGCGAGATGCTTCGCTCCGCTCTGCATGACCGCCTATTTTGTGGCAACAACACCACGCGAAATGATTCGTCGTTGGCTTGACGCGCAGAATATTCTAAATTACTCAACCTGAAATTTTAGGTTAGTTAAGTTTTTAATGTGGTGAGCCTTAAGGCCGATGGTGCTTCCGATGTGGTTTAAGTAACGACGAACTTAGTTTGTCGGAACGCACATCTAGGCGCTGGGTAAATTCGTACGTTCACCCTGATGCGCAATCCTTTAAATATTTCTATTTGGGAAATGAGTCTACTAACAGTGCTATTAGCGCTGGCTGCCTGTTCATCACCAGAACAGCAGCCTGGCGTATTAACTCAGGAAACAGATACGAGCGTGCGCTACATTCAGCGCCGCGTGGTATTGCCAGAAGTGCCGCAGCGAGGTCGCATTATCGACCGCAACGACTCAGTGTTGGTGGCTACGCGCACCCACTATCTGCTGAAGCTGCCGCGCCGCCCCCGCTCGATACCCTAGCGCTTGGCCAACTACTTGGCTGGGGGCCAATTGCCACCCGCAAGCGCATTGCCGATGCCCTGCCTTATGAAGACATGCCAGCCGGCTACCCTGTTGAGCTCACCCTCACCGCGGGCGAAGCCAAACGGGTGCGCCGCCAGCGCAAGGACTGGCCCCAGCTGACCCTAACGGAGCGCCCCCAGCGTACCTACACCACCAGCGTGGGCGCCCACTTCCTGGGGTACAAAAGCGACGAAGCACAGGCCTTCTTTAAACAAGCCAAGCGCTACCGACGCGGCCGCTTTTATGAGCTGCGCAACGGCGGTATTGAAACCTACTACAACGGTCTGCTCAACGGCAACCGGGGCTACCTGCACCCCTTGGTCGATTCGCTGGGCCAAACGCACGGCAATTGGGCGCCTGATACAGCCTTTCAGCAAGGCCAGGACCTGCACCTGACCATTGATGTAAAACTGCAAGCCTACGCCGAACAACTGATGGGCCGCCGCAAAGGCTACCTAGTTGCCCTAGACCCGCGCACCGGCGAGATTCTGTGCTACGTGTCGGGCCCCGTGTACAAGCCGGCCACCATCACCGCCCCTGATCAGGCCCTGGTGCGCGCCAAGCTGCTGGAACACGAAAAAATGCCGTTGATCAACCGGCCGGCTACGCTGGCCAATCCGCCCGGCTCGGTATTCAAGCTGGTAAATGCTGCGGTGGCGTTGCAGCTGGGGCCATTACCCCCACCACCGCTTTCCGCTGCGACCAGACCCTGCTCAGCTGCGTGCATCGCCACCCTCAGCCCAAAGACCTGACGATGGGTCTGCAATACAGCTGCAACCCGTATTTCTATCAGGTAATGCGGAATCTCATCAACTTCGTGCCCGATAGCCTGGGCCAGGATTCCGTGGCCGCCCGCCATGCCAATTTAGCCATGTGGCGCCGCTATGTTCGCTCGTTTGGGGTAGACTCGGTGATGGGCGTAGACTTGCCGCGCGAGGCACCCGGCTTTCTGCCCACTCCCGAGTATTACGACAAGGCCCGCGGCACCACTAAGTGGACATATCGCTCTATTTATTCCCTCAGCATCGGGCAGGGCGAAATCAACCTGACGGGGCTGCAAATGGCGAATATGGCGGCCATTATTGCCAACCAAGGCTGGTACTACACCCCCCACCTGGTGCGCAATGTGGGAGATAATGGGCCGCTGCCGCGCTTTACCGAAAAGCGCTACACTCTCATCGACAGCACTCACTTCGCCGCGCTGCTGCCGGGTATGGTGGCCGTGATGGAGCGCGGGGGCACCGCCGAAACTTCCAGTCTGGCCGATGTGGGCATTACGGTAGCCGGCAAAACCGGCACCATTGAAAATGATGGCGACGACGACCACGCCGCTTTCGTGGGCTTTGCCCCGGCCGAGAATCCGGAGATAGTTGTGGCGGTTTACCTCGAAAATGCGGGCTTCGGGGCCACGGCGGCCGCGCCCTACTCTGTTCTGGTAATGGAGAAATACCTGCGCGGCGAAATTGCCCCCGCCGTAAAAAGTGGGAAGCACGCATTCAGCAACGGGCGCGGCGCGGTTATTAACCGGCCAGCCACGCCGGCAGAAGAGAAGAAGCTTCAGTAGTTCCACCTTCCCGACTATGGCTTCCGTTTTAGAGATAACGGACGCTTTCTGGTGTCAAAAAAGCCCCCAGAACCATCCAGACCTTCCTGCGTTATTGTAGCCTGCGCCTCTGCGGAAGTGAAAAGTGACCTTCTACCCTATCTATAGTTATGATAACTACGTTGCGCCGTGGCGATGGCAGCACTTACCTCACGGTGCGGTATGACCAGGACGAAAACTGGATTCACGCGCACTGGTTTGGTCGTCAGACCCTGGGTACCGTGATGGACGGCGGCCTGACTTATCTGGACATGATGCGCCGCCAATCTTGCCCGAAGCTGCTCAACGACCACCGCGACTTGGTGGGCACGTTCCTGGAGGCCAACGACTGGATTCAGCAGGTCTGGACGCCACTGATTATGGCCGCCGGACTGCGCTCCATCGGGCAGATAGTGTCACCGGATGTGTTCGGGCAGCTATCCATCGAAGACCTTCAGCACCGCATCAGCGACCAGCTCGACATTTACCTTTTCGACGACCTAGACGCGGCCCAGAATTGGCTGCGGACACAGTAAGATTTGCCCCCAGACTCACTGTGGTCGGCGTATTACAGTTGAAATTTGCCCCCCGGCGCTAGTGGAAGCACTAATCTAGTTGACTCACCGCTTCCTGCCCAACGACCACCACGGGTTCTAAACGGACCGCACCTTGCGGTCAGCAACACAATCGCCAGCCGCACCCGTTTTCGCGTTGATAGCTCCCAGAGCCAGCACTTCGGCTTGTTTCTGTGCAGCCTGGCCCCCGCTATTACCGTCAGTGCAAGGCAAATCAGGTGCTGTTACAGTATCAGCTGATTAGCGCAGTCGATTCGAATAATATCCATTGAATTTGCCCCCAAGGCATTCTGTGGGCAGTCTAAGTCAGGGGGCAACTACTTTTCCGCGTTGCTGTGCCATTGAATGGCAAAATAGCCGCAAGGTGCTTTTCCGGTATTGGTGAAGGCGTGAGGTACGTTGGCTTCCAGAAAAACGACATCGCCCGCCGCGGCCTTGTGCGCGTTCTTATCGATCAGAATCTCGCCCCTGCCTTGTGTCATCAGAATGATTTCCTCGGTGCGGTGCGTGTGCGGCGGATGGCTGGCAATTCCGGGCATGAGCATGGTAGCGTGCACTTCGAACCGCCTGAACATGCTCGATGGCCGGTCGAAGACGGGACGCGTTTCCTTCTTATCGGTTTTCACGACTGTAAACTGGCCCCAATCCTTCATAAAGGAGCCGCCGCCCGCCTGCGCCCGCTGACGGTCTACGCCGTCTTTCGACTTGTAGCGCAGCACATAATACGTGGTAGGCGCCCCCGACACATTGCGCAAACGTTGTTTGTCGCCGGCGCCAATCAGCATGACACCGCCGGGGCCGAGGATTTTGGTGGAGTCCTGAATGGTGGCGGCGAGGCTTCCCTCCTTCACTACTATTAATTCCTCTGCATCGGTGGCCGCCGGCTGAGCCTGATTTGCCTGTCCAGCTTTCAGGGTGAACGTGTACACCTCCAGTTGGGTCAAATCAAGGGTGCTGCCTTTTATAAACTGGACCCGCTCTCTGCCTTTTTCCGTGGGGCGGCTGATGCCTTTGTACACCGCGGATGGCAGATCGGCAGTTGGCGCGGCGCTGCCCACTAACAGAGCTCCTACAATAAGTAAAGCAGTTTTCATAGGTAGATAGTTGGCAGAAGGAGTTAAGATCGGATATCATTACTTACGCTTGACGGAAACGGTGGGCGGCTGGCTGAAATACTGCCAGCTGCTTTCCGCCTGCTCGTGGGTGTAGCGGCCGTTGAACACCAGCAGCCGGTAGCGCAGCGTGTAAGTTTGGCCGGGGCTTAGGAGCCAGTCTTTGTTTTTGGTGGGCGAATAGTTCACGAATACGTCGCCCTTGCCATTCTGCGTTTCGGGCCACACGCGCAGCGGCTCCGGGTGGTTGTAGTTGGTGGGCGCCGACATCATCACGGCCCCGGCGTAGTCGTTGTCCAGCTGGCCCTGCACCATGCACCAGCGGGCCGTGGAGCCGTCGGCGTCTTTGCGGGTTTTTCCCCCCGAGGTCAGGATTTCGCTGTTGTCCTTGTTCCACTTCTCGGTAGCCCGCCAGCCGAAGCCCCCATACCGATACGTGAGCAGCCGCACCGGGCTGGCGCTGGCACACGTGAGGTTGATGGTCACGTCGGCGATGTAGTAATCGGCATTGCCGGGCTGATATACCCGCACCGATTGCAACTCGTTCAAGGCTACTTTTTCTTTGCCGCCTTTCTTAAACGCCACGTGCTCCTGCTTTACCTGATACTCGCTGAACACGGGGCCATTGGTTTTGGAAACTACGCCAGCGAAGCGCACGGTGCCTTTGCGGTCTTTCAGGTTCCAGAAATCCACGGTATCGCCCTCGAATAGCACGTGCGTCCAGGGATTCCAGATGCCGTAGTGGTGGTAATGGTCGGGGGCCTGAATGCGGGTGAGCACCTGCCCGCGGGGCGACCATAGTGGATGAATAAAGCCGCTGCGTTTAAAAGCCGTATCGATGCCGGTGGGCGGGTACACCGTGCGGTAGTTGTATTGAAGCAGGTCTTTACCGTTGGCCTGCACCTGCAAAGTGCCGTTTTTATCAACGGTTTTGACGGTGGGGGGCGTTTTTACCTTAACCCCGAGCCTGAGCTCGTAGGTGCGCTTGGTGGTTTTAGTATCAGTATTTTCAACGTTCCAATGAAGAATACGCTCCTTGGTTTTCTCAATTTGGTAAAGCACCGAGATACGGGTATTCCCCCTCACTTCTACCAGGCTCAGGTTTGAATCTGAGAGGGAAGTGAGGCCAGCAAGATTTACCTGAACCGGGGCACTTTGCTGGTGGTTGGAGCGCGGTAGGGTTACTTCCAGCGTTGCCAAGCGCTGCGCAAATCCGCTGGTGCTGAGGCCAGTGTACACCAGTAGCAGCCAGAATTTCATCATCTTCATAGTGCTGAAGTTGGAGTAAGGATTGAGAAATCAGGCAAAAAAGCCCCCCAGACAACAAAGACCGGACGAGTTTAAGCCTGTTGACAATCGGGGACACAGTATACTAAACTTGCGGTAGTCGGGCGTTAGAAGCAACTTACCGGTGCCCCTCACCTTCTTATAGAAGCTTCGTATCTATCATTCATGAATAAGCTAAACTCAGGTATACAGGCATGAAATTCAGCTTTTGGTGTGGCATACTAGCCCTCGTGCTTGCCGGGCCTGCGCGGGCCCAATCGCTGGCGGGCGAGTGGCAGGGCGTTGAAACCGACCCCAGAGAAGAAGGCAACTGGCCAGCCGTGCTTCGCTTGCAGCAAAATAAAGACGCCAAGATATTTGGGGTACTGTATCAGGAAGTAGGCAACGAGCCGGCCATGACGGTGACGTTTGAAATGCAGGGCGCGCGTACGGAAGACGGGGTCAGCCTGACCCATACCCGAAAGCTGAGCGAAACGGGCCAGACGCCCTGGACTTACTGGTGCGACGGCTCCATCACGTTTACCTACGACCCGAATCAGGAAAAGCTGGTGGGCAATGCGACCTACCGCCCGGTAGGCGACTGCGACGTGGGGACATTTACCTTGTACCGCATCAAGCTAAAATCGTCGCCCACAGTGCCGGCCAATACGGAAAGCACCCTGCGCGTATCGGGCCAGGACGTGCGCTGGTACGCCGACCCTGATTTGAAACAGCGTGTAGCTACCGGCAATACGTATCGCACCAAGCTCAGTAAGACCACCACCTTCTACCTCACGCAGGGCTATTTTGCTACCAGTCAGAGCCCGGTGGTACCTATTACTATTACCGTAGGTGATACGGAAGCTCCCAAGCCAGTAGCCGTTGCCCCAGCTCCCGCCCCGCCTGATACGGTGCGCCCAGCGGCGCCCATTCTGGCTCCCTCGGTCAAGCCGATAGTATTGCCCACTGTGTTGTTCAGGCTGGGTACGCCCGAGCTGCTGCCAACCGCCATACCGGCCCTCGATCAGTTAGCCGCCGAGCTCAAGGCCCGCCCGACACTAAAGCTGCGCGTATCTGGCCACACCGACAAAATCGGGGAGCCCCAGAAAAACCAGGTACTATCGGTGCAGCGCGCCGAGGCTGTGAAATCTTACCTGGTGAAAGCCGGTATTGCTGCCGCACGCATAACCACAGCCGGCTTCGGCGATTCACGCCCGCTTTATAAGTCACCCGACGCCCGCAACCGGCGCGTGGAGGTGGAAGCAGTCAGATAAGTTTGGAAGTACCTCCTGAGTCTGTATGCTGAGGCTTGCATACGCTCATCTTATGGCCGTCCTGGGGCTCCAGGCAATGGCCGACACCGTCAATCTAGTTGCCCAGCGCATGCGCCTATTTAAACCGTTAACCTTCGCGACTTCTCTCCTACTGGCAAGTCAATCGACCACTTTCGCCCAGTCTGCCAACAGCTGGAACAGCAAGCAATGCGCCGTGGTACTAACTTATGACGATGCTATCGACGCCGACCTGGACAACGCTATTCCGGCGCTCGACTCGTTGAAGCTGCGGGGGACATTTTACCTGATTGGCTCCTCACCCGTGGTGGGCAAGCGGCTGAATGAGTGGCGACAAGCAGCCCAGCGCGGACATGAGCTTGGCAACCACGCGCTTATGCATCCCTGCGACGGCAGCCAGCCCGGCCGCAGCTTCGTAACGCCCGACAACGACCTGAGCAAGTACACCGTGAGCCGGGCGGTAAGCGAAGTGCGGACGATGAACACGCTGCTGATGGCCATCGACGGCAAAACCGCCCGCACGTTTGCCTACCCGTGCGGCGACCTGCACATCGGCGGCGTCAAATTCTACGACCAGCTCAAAAACGATTTCGTGGCCGCCCGGGGCGTTACCAGTGGTCTGCAAACAGCCGCGCAGGTAGACCTGACCAACATAGACAGCTATATGATCAATGGCCAATCGGGCGAATATTTGATTGACCTAGTAAAAAAAGCGCAGCAGTCGCGCACGGTACTGGTGTTTCTGTTCCACGGCGTGGGCGGCGGGCACAGTCTGAACGTAGATCTGAAAGCGCATCGCCAGCTGCTGCGCTACCTCAAGGCCAATGAAAAGAATATCTGGGTGGCCCCCATGGTGGAGGTAGCAGAGCAGATAAAGACCAGCCAGCAAGCCAAAGCAGCCAGCAAGCCGCGCGGATGACACAAGAGCTGATTTGATAACAAATTAGTTATGCTTGCATAACATATTTATAGCATTTACGTATTACCTTTGTACCCAACAAACTGATAGAGTACCACATACACCATTGACATGAAAAAAAGCACCGCCACCGTTTCGTCGCTTATATTGCTGGGGGGCCTTGGTTCCCTGAGCTATTTGGCCGCGCAGGTTCGGGAGTTTAACCTGTTTTTCGACCTGCGGGACGAAGAAGAGTGCTACTACTGCTAAGCTTCTCAGCCGCGTATTACGGCGACGTTTATTTGATTAGTTGAAACGGGTTCCGCTGCACAGCGGGACCCGTTTTGTTTGGCCCCATTCAAAAAGCATCTTTCAAAATCAGGGGTTTAGTAGCGAAGAATAAAAAAACCACATCCATTCGAGCTGGTTTTCGGTACTTCACTGTAGCAACGGCCTCCGCCGGGTCGTTCGTTTTCCCTTCCACCGCTGCGTTGGCATTTCATTTCACGTTGGAATCTGTGAAATCTGCTCAATCAGCATTATCTGTGATTTATGAACTTAGAAAGCCTCAAGGAGCAAATCAGCTACATCATTGGGCGCGATTTGGCCCGCAATTTTGCCCAGCAAGGTCTTGACCTCGACATTGAAGTGCTGGCCAGCAGCATGAAAGAAGGCCTGGCTGGACAACCCAGCCGCCTCACGCAGGACCAGATGCGCACTGCTATGGAGCAGCTGCAGAGCCAAATGCAAGACCAGGACGACCAACAAGGTGACGGCAACGGCACCGTAAACGACCCTAATGCCATGAACAACAAGCAAGCCGGCGAAGACTTCCTCGCCGAAAACAAGAACAAGCCCGGCGTAACCACCCTGCCCAGCGGCCTGCAATACGAAGTGCTGACGCAAGGCTCCGGCCCCAAGCCCTCGCTCACCAGCAACGTAACCACCCACTACCACGGCACGCTCACCAACGGCACTGTATTCGACAGCAGCTACCAGCGCGGCCAGCCTGCGTCATTCCCCGTGAACGGCGTAATTGCCGGCTGGACAGAAGCGCTCCAGCTCATGCCCGAAGGCTCGAAGTGGCGCCTCTACATCCCATCGGACTTAGCCTACGGCAAGCGTGGTGCCGGTCGCGACATCGGCCCCGACTCGGCGCTGATTTTCGATGTGGAGCTGCTGAAGGTGAATAAGTAAGCTTTGCTTCTGATCAAAATTGCCCCCCAGCTGCTTGTATTAGCCAGCTGGGGGGCAATTTTGCATTTCTTATTAACATGTATCAAAACGATGTAGAGACACATACTTGTGTCTGCTCGTTGTTTAGTTGAACATCTTGGCTGCGAATCGTTTAATGTTGTCGTTCAAGAAGGAGACACAAGTATGTGCCTCTACCATGTTCTAGCTAACGCAAACAGCTCCTTAGAAACATCTATATTTCCCACCATGCTTCCTTCTGAAGAACCTACGCTGCGCAGCGCTAACGGCCGCCTGGTATTGACGGCTGACGCGCTGGAAGTAGACGGACAGGGCTTTGCCCTGCTGGAACTGGATGCGGTGGAGCTTAAGCCTATTCGGTGGCTGCTATGGTTTTTGCTGGGCGGTATTACGCTGGCTGGCTTTGCATTAGCTTTTTTACAAAACTGGCTGCGCACCGTACCCGCCGCCCTGGGCCTCACGGCGGGAGCGTTGCTTTTGGCTTATGGTAGCCGAGGCACCAATCGGCTGCGCTTGTACCGGGCGGGGCGGGAGGCGCTGCACTTTGCGTTGGCCGGCGACCCGCTGCCCTGGCAGAAACTGGCGGCTGAGGCCAACCGTCGCATCCAGCGGCGCCACGAAGAAGCGGCGGCCGCGGCCGTGGCTGCCTGGGCCACGGATTTGCCCCCCACCGAATCCGACACAGGCTCCTGGCCAGAGCCACCTGCTCCCCCAGCTCATACACCGGATCCTACGAGTTGATTTGCCTTACCTTTGGGCGTTTTTGCCTGGCATTAACTTTTCCTCTTCCCCCTCACTTTCATGGACGCCACAAAATCGCACTCGCACACCGCCGTTTCTACCGGCGGGTTGCTTATCGCGCTTGGTATAATCTACGGCGACATTGGCACGTCGCCGCTTTATGTAATGAAGGCCATTGTGCCGGGTAATATTGATCCGCGCCTTGTGTACGGCGGCATTTCCTGCGTCTTCTGGACCCTGACCCTCCAAACCTCCATCAAGTATGTATTGCTCACCCTCAACGCCGACAACAACGGTGAGGGGGCATTTTTTCGCTCTTCGCGCTGGTGCGGCGGCGGGCAGCCTGGCTTACCATACCCGCTATTATTGGCGGTGCTGCCCTACTCGCCGATGGCATTATTACGCCCCCTATCTCCGTCTCGTCGGCCATTGAAGGACTGGAAGCCGTGTACCCGGGTATCCCGACGGTACCCATCGTCATTGCGATTCTGGCGGCTTTGTTTTTAATGCAAAGCTTTGGTACTCAAATAGTAGGAAAAGCATTCGGGCCCATTATGCTGATCTGGTTCAGCATGCTGGCCACCCTGGGTATCGTCTGGATTTCGCAGCATCCTGGCATTCTGCGTGCGGCCAACCCTGCGTATGCCTACGATTTGTTGGTGCGCTTTCCCGGCGGATTCTGGCTGCTGGGGGCCGTTTTTCTGTGTACCACTGGTGCCGAAGCGCTGTATTCCGACCTTGGGCACTGCGGCAAAGGCAACATCCGCATCAGCTGGATTTTTGTAAAAGCCTGCCTATTACTCAATTACTTTGGGCAAGGCGCCTGGCTGATTGAGCATCAGGGCCAGCAGCTCAGTGGCCGCAACCCATTTTATGAGCTAATGCCCGAGTGGTTTTTGCTCATTGGTATTGGTATCGCTACGATGGCGGCCATCATTGCTTCTCAAGCTCTTATCACGGGTTCATTCACGCTGGTTGCCGAGGCTATTCGCCTGAATATGTGGCCCAAAGTGAAGCTTAACTATCCAACTGATCTAAAAGGCCAGCTTTATGTGCCCAGCATGAACCGGCTGTTGCTGCTGGGCTGCATTGGGGTCGTATTGTACTTCCGGCGGTCCGAAAACATGGAAGCGGCCTACGGGCTGGCCATCACGCTCACCATGCTCATGACCACCACACTGCTGGTGGTGTGGCTGCGCTCGCGCCGGGTGGCCATGCCTATCGTGGTGCTGTTTGCGGTAGTGTACGGCCTGATTGAAGGAGCCTTTCTGATTGCCAACCTCATCAAGTTTCCGCACGGCGGCTGGGTGTCGCTGGCTATCGGGCTGGCGCTGATTGGGGTGATGTACGTGTGGCTGCGGGCCTATTATATCAAGCGTCGCCTCACGGAGTTTGTGAAAATAGAGCCTTATATGCAGTCGTTGAAGGACCTCAGCGACGACGATTCAATTCCCAAATACTCGACGCACCTGGTGTTCATGACTTCGGCCGAGCGCGCTACCGAAATCGAGTCCAAAATCATTTACTCCATCTTTCAGAAGCGGCCCAAACGAGCTGATATCTACTGGTTTGTGCACGTAGACACCACCGACGAGCCGTATACCATGCAATACAAAGTGGTAGAGCTCGCGCCCGATGATGCCTTCCGCATCACGTTCCGCTTAGGGTTTCGGGTGGAGCAACGAATCAACCTTTATTTCCGCCAGGTGATTGAGGAATTGGTACGCAATAAGGAAGTGGACATTACGTCCCGCTACGAATCCTTGAGCAAGCAGCACGTGACCGGCGACTTCCGGTTTATTGTGCTGGAAAAGTACCTGTCAGTCGAGAATGATTTCCCGCTGATGGAGAAACTAGTGATGCAGACCTATTTCTATATCAAGCAGTTTATTGCTTCCGAAGAGAAGTATTTCGGGTTGGAAACCAGCTCCGTTAAAGTAGAGAAAGTACCTCTGGTTATAGCGCCCGTTCGCAAGGTAGAGCTAGAGCGCATCCGTTAACTATACGATTGAGTTGGTACTACTCAAGTAAACAACGACGAGACGCAAAATCTTGCGTCTCGTCGTTGTTTACTTGAGTAGTACCAAGCCTGGCGTCAATCGTTCAACGACGAGACGCAAAATCTTGCGTCTCTCCCTCGTTCTCACAGCTGTAACACAGGCAGCTTGCCTTACATTATTCGTAAGGCACAAAAAAGCCCCCCAGAGATTGTTTGGGGGGCTTTTTTGTGCCTTACGAATAATGTAATACTACTGGGCTGTGCGCAACCATTTGGCCAGCACTGCCTGCTGCTCCGCGCTCGGAGTTGGCAGCTTCTCCACGCGGTAGCGGCGACCAGTTGAGGCCAGAAGCGGGAAGGTAAGCTCCTTCATCTGGCCGTCGCGGGCTACCAGCAGCTTCACTTCGGTGCCAGCGGCTCGGCCGGTCAGGGCTTTGTTGGGGTCGTCGGAAAGACGGTTACCATCGAGGGCCAGGATTTCGTCGTTTACATTCAGGCCACCTTGCCAGGCGCTGCCATCGCGTAGCACGCTGGTCACGGTCAGTTTGCCCCCCGCGGTGCTCACATTGGCTCCCAGAGCGCCCGTGGTGGCCGCGGGCTCCGTGGCCAGCGTCAGGCCAGCGTAGCCGAGGGCCGTGGCGTAGTCGAGGGTTTGAGTATCGTACACACGAGTGCGGAAAAATTCATCGTACCGGCGACCGGCCACTTTCTCCACGGCGTCCTGAAACTCATCATCGGTGAAGCCGCGGCGCTGCTGCTCGTAGTAGCGCTGGTACAGATAGCGCATCACGTCGTCGAGGCTTTTCTGGCCCTTGGTTTCGTTGATGATCATCAGGTCAAGCACCGTGCAAATCAGCTCGCCTTTGTCGTAGTAGCTGATGGTGGAGTTGGCGGAGTTTTCGTTGGGGCGGTAGCCTTTAATCCAGGCATCAAAGCTCGATTCGCTGGCTGATTGGAGCTTATTGCCCGGCTGGTTTTCTACGCGCGTGATGCCGTTGCTCAGGCTCGCCAGATAGTCATTGGGAGTCACGAAGCCGGCCCGCTGCACGATGATGTCGCCGAAGTAGCTGGTGCCGCCTTCGCTCAGCCAGAGCATGCGCGTGTAGTTCTCGTGGTCGTAATCGAACGGTCCCAGCGCCACGGGCCGGATGCGCTTGACATTCCAGAGGTGAAAATATTCGTGGCCAACCAGCCCCAGAAAGCCTTTGTAGCCAGCATCGGTGCTATAGGCATTGCGCGAAACGGATAAGGTAGTCGAGAACAGGTGCTCCAGGCCACCGGTACCGCGCTCAATGTTGTGGATGATGAATACGTAGCGGTCCAGCGGGTTTTTGCCTACTACCCGATGTGCTTCCTCGCACACCCGCTTCATATCGGCCAGCAGTTTGGCCTCGTCGTAGCGCGCATTGCCAAACATGGCAATTGTATGGGGCGTGCCGTTGGCTTCAAACGACAATACTTTATGGGTCCCTATCTCGATGGGTGAGTCAGCCAGCTCGTCGTAGTTGCTGGAGCTAAAGATGAAGGGCGCACCGCCAGCCACTGGCTTCAGGCTGGTTGTCACCTGGTTCCAGCCAGGGGCGGGCTGCACGGTGATAGTGCTTGCCAGGGCCTTGCCTTCGGCCGGATACATGAACACGCTGGTGCCATTGAGGTAGCCGTGGGCGGCGTCCAGAAAGCTGGTGCGCACGCTCAACTCGTAGGCATACACGCGATAGCGAACGGTAAAGTCCTTGGTGCGCGGATGATACACGCGCCACGTGTTTTTATCGATTTTCTCAGCACGCAGCTTATTTGAGCCGGCCGTGGCCTCAAAGCCTTCCACGTGCTTGGCAAACTCGCGCACTAAGTAAGAGCCGGGCGCCCACACGGGCATTTTGACATCGGTGAACTGTTTACCAAAGCCACCCAGCGCCATTTCTACTTCATAAAAATGGGTTTGCGGAGCTGGCATAGCCAAGGTGTAGCGCAGCGTAGGCGCCGCCAGAACCGCGCTGAATTGACAAAAAAACAGTAGCAGTGCTGCGACCAGCACCAAACGAAAGCGAAAATGAGGCATGAAGTAAAGGGGTGTGAGTGAAGGAAGCAGTAGTTGGAGGGCTAGACTCAGGAATACCTCCAAGGTTGCAAAGTAACGCTGAAATTTGCCCCCCAGCTTACCCTTTAGCACACGGCCATGCTCAGCTCACCGGAACCCACACCCAACCTGCGCCGTTAAGGCGCACAGGAGGGCCGTTCACCCCACGGCTCGTCTTATCTACTATGCGCTACGTCTGGATCACCTTTATCGGCTTAGCTGTGCTGATGCTCAGCTTGTTGGTTTGGCAGCGCCAGCCTTCAGAAGCTCCTGTTGAGGCAGCTTCGGTTGCTGCGCCCACTTCGCCAGTTTCTCAAACTCGGGCCCGCGCCGCCGTGTGGGTCAGCAATAAGCCCGTGCCACGCGCCGATAGTGTGGTGCGCTTTGCCATGGAGCAGTTGGGCACTCCCTACGTGTATGCAGGCGCCACCCCTACCAGCGGCTTCGACTGCTCGGGCTTTGTGATGTACGTGTACGGCCGCTTTGGCATTGATGTGCCCCACTCTACAGCCATGCTCATCAATACCGGCCGCCCCATTCCGCGCAGTCAGGCGCGCCCCGGCGACCTGGTGATATTTACGGGCACCGCAGAGACCTCTACCGAGCCCGGCCACGCTGGCATTATCATCTCAAAGGCCGGCGAGCCCATCCGCTTCATTCACTCGTCCTCGGCCCGCCGCGAGTCGGGCGTGAAAATAAGCGCGGTGGATAATACTGGCTATGAGCGCCGCTTTATGGGCGTGCGCCGCGTGCTCGATGCTGAATAAACTATTTCTTATTCAATACAAAGCAAAAAAGCCCCCAGACCAAGTCTGGGGGGCTTTTTTGTAAAAGGAACTCATCAACACAATGCACAGTATTGAACCATACTAAAAAAACGATGCCCAGCCGCCTGTGCAGAACCTATTGAAAGGCTGCTGGGCGAACCGGGCATCTAATCCTTCAAATCTTACCAAGCGACGAGTCTGGGGTTCAGCCCCGTCATCCTTTGTGTAAGACCTTGCCAGAATGCGGGAAAAAGCCCTGTTGGGGCATAATTCCGCGCGAAAGCTGTTGTTAAGCGCGTCCGGCGGTGAAGCAGACTACATTCGACAGGCTTGGCAGGATTTGGTTGGGACTACTAGACATTTTGTACCTCCTTTCTTTAGATCCAACATTCCTCATTCGCGTTTCCCAGCACCTTAGGGACCCTTGATAGAGGCCGTAGCACTCACTACTGATCGGTAAAGTTAAAAGGACCCCGGATGGTTCAAAATAAAAAACCCTTTTTTTAGCTCAGTGGCTAATATTTTTGGTCAGATAGCTGAGGATCAAGCAGTTTTTCATTGAATAAAATTCAGGCTTTGCACCTGGGGTAGCCGAAAACGGGGCTGGCCTCAAACTTGCAAAGCCCAGCATTAGCAGAACCTCTTGGGTGATTACCATAATTCAGGAGTTTTCTTCTATCTTTTCCCACAAATCCTACCCTTTACCTCATGAAAAAAACCTTGTTCCTCTGTCTAACCCTACTGTTGGGTTACTCTGGATTGGCTTCGGCCCAGTCACTTTCGCCCTTGGGCACGTGGACCAACTCTGAAAAGAAGGCCACGTTTGAAATCTATAAATGCAACGGCGACAAACTCTGCGGCAAAATTGTGTCGCTAACGGTACCCAACGATCCGGCCACGGGCAAGCCCAAAACCGACTCGATGAACCCCGATCCGAAGCTGCGCTCCAAGCCGCGTCTGGGCCTCGTGTTCATGCAGGGCTTCGAGTACGACGAAGGCAACAAGTGGGACGATGGCAAGATCTATGACCCCGAGACGGGCAAAACCTACTCTTGCTACATGAAGATGGAAAACGCCAACACCATGGAGGTGAAAGGCTACATCGGCTTCTCCATGATTGGCCGCTCCCAGACCTGGACCCGCGTAAAATAAACTGCACCTGCTCCTGGCACGTAAAAGCGACGCCCCCAACCGGGGCGTCGCTCTTTTTTGTACCTTAGAGCTTCCTGAACGTAGGTTTGACATGTGCGGCGGGTTCTTCTTCTCAACTTCTTTTTCTTGAAACACCTTTTCCTTACGCTGTTGCTGTGCCTAGCAACCATAGGGGCGCAGCCGCCCAAACCCATTCCCCGCTGGGCGTGTGGAAGGATGATGCGGGCGAAACCCACGTCGAGATTTATCGGTGCGGCAACTCAAAGCAGCTGTGTGGGCGGCTGGTGTGGCTAAGCGAGCCGCTGGATTCGACGACTAATTTGCCCAAAACCGACCGTCGCAACCCCGAGCTAGAAAAGCGCAATCAGCCCCTGCTCAATCTTGTGGTCATACAAAATCTTAGCTATGACCCCGATGATGACCGCTGGGAAGACGGCCGGATTTATGACCCCATGAATGGGCGCACCTATTCCTGCTACCTCAGCATGGTCAGCAAAGACCGCATGGAGGTGAAGGGCTACATCGGCTTCTCCTTAATTGGGCGCTCTCATTATTGGTCGCGGGTGAAGCCGCAGGTCATGGGGCTAAATAAGCGAGCAGCTTCCGCGGAGCCATACGGCCTTTAATACACCGCCTGAACCTGGTACGATTTGCCGCGGAAGGTGAAAGCGTCGCCGGGCCGGGCAGACGTCATAGCCTGATAAATGGGCGAAAAGGCGGAAATAACGCAATATGGCTGCCCCTCGACTTTGATTTCGCCTAGGCTCAGCGCGATAAAGAAGGTCTGGCTATCGGTGACTACGACGGAGCCCAGGCTGGGCTTATCCGTGGAAGGACGCACATCCGAAACGCGCTGTAGCACTTGTAAGCCCGTAAGGGCTTCATCCAGCTGACGAGCGAACAGGTCGCGCTGAATATGGCAGGCTTCCCGAAACGACTCAAACTTATCTTCGATTGCGCCCTGGGTTTCGTGGGCGCTTTCTTCTACCAGCAGCATGGCTTTGCGGGCTGTATCCGCTTTTTGCTGTTGGGCCCGCCGGCATTCGGCCAATAGCTGCTGACGCAGCGCAGTGCGTTGTTTGGCAGTCATTTGCATAGAATAGCTTAGAGATAAAGAGGTAAAAGATGCCTGTTTTGAGCTGTGCGTTGCACCGCGCCGAGAAAACTATTTCAGACGGGTAATGTTGCTCCCTATAATCCCTCGCTATCGCTCTTGTTTACTTTTTTAAAACAGCTTTTAAGTCAACGCTCGGCTCCCAACCGGACCGACTGGCAGCCGGCCGTGCGCACGCCGGCTCAGGTGAAACGGCACGAGCAGTGGCTCGCCGACCGCGTTTACCTGAACTGGGCTGGTCCGTACTTTAAAGCGTATCACTTTCGTAAAGCCGGAGTAGGCAGCAGCCAGGGTCTGCGGGTGCAGCTGATCACTGACTGCGGCCGACAGGGGGCCATTTTCTTCTTCGACCCCAGCATCGGGCCGGGTAACTTCCGCCATTTCTTCGACTTCACCTGCGAACGGGTGCTGGAGCTCGGCTACAACCTCTCGACCTCCGACCAACGCAAGTTGGTGCACCCCAGCTACACCGAAACGATTGACAAGCATTTTCTGAAGCCTCAGCCTAAAGACTGCTCGGAAACCGGCCGGTGCAACCAGCGCTACGGCAGCATTACCATCGATCTGATCAGTATTAATGAGCAGCCGGGGTTCATCCGGTTTTTTGCCAATCCCTACCACGACGACATTTTCACCCCGGCGCACTCCTTCGATGAGCTGATAGCGGCCGTCTACCAGCTGCCCCCGCCGATGAGCAGGTGCAAGCCCGCATTGCGGAATACGCCCGTGAATAGGCAACAAAAAAGCCCCCCAGCGTGTGCCTGGGGGGCTTTTTTGTTGCCTGTTCGATGTTTATAGTTATTCGCGTACAAAGCGCAGCCGCTTCTGCTCGCCGGTAATAGTGCTCGTTAGCAACAAATGGTATAGCCCGCTGGCTAACGGGAGCGTATTCAGCTGACTAGCGGCCGGGCTCAACTGTTGGCGCAGCACCCGTCGGCCCACGGCATCTAGTACCACGGCTTCCACCGGCTCCGGCAGATCGGCCAGCGCCAGAAAATCGCGGCAGGGATTCGGATAAGCGCTGACGCTGGCCAGCATGCGGCCCGCGCTGCCAATGTCGACCAAAGCAGTATTGCGTGAAATCGGGCCGGTGGCATTCAGCACCCATTGATCCGGGTCAAGCTCGATACCGGTAACGATGCCCGCGACGGGTACGCTATAGGCGGAAACCAACTTGCTATGCCGCAGCCGCACCACCTGGCTATTGCCCGTGTCGAAGGTGATTTTGTAGTCCAGCTCAGTTTCAAAAAAGGGCGTCACGGTGGGCATGGAGGCAGCTTCGGTGGTTTGCAGCAGCAAATTGCCCCCACCTGATTCCAGCGAACGCTGAATATCGGATAGCCCTCACCGGCGTACCATTGCTCAAAAAAGCCCCCCAGCGAGCGGCCGGCCTCCGCCTCAAACACGCGCTGCAGATCGGTGGTGCGGGCGGTGCGGCCAGCGTAGGTCGTCTGAAACGTGCGCAGGGCCCGAAAGAACTTGACGTCGTCGTGGAGCAGGTAGCGGAGCATGTGCACCACCGCGGCCCCTTTCTTGTAGCTCAGGCGCTGATCGAAAATGCGGCCGACGCTGGTGGTATCGGGTACGCGCACGCTGCCGCCGGGCGTATCCGTGCGGTTGCCCGTTATCCGGTCTATCCGAAACTGCACCTGCTCATGGGCCTGATCGAGCCATAGTCGAGCGGCTTCGGGCGTGGCAAGGGCCTGCAACGACAGGTATTCGCCGTAGGAAGCAAAGCCCTCGTTCAGCCAGATATCTTCCCAGGAAGCGCAGGTGACATTATTGCCAAACCACTGGTGAAACAGCTCGTGGGCAGTGAGCGTGAAGTTGAAGCCGTCTTGGGTGGTCATGGTTTGGTGCTCCATGCCCCCGCCGATGGGCGCCATACTATGGCCGTATTTTTCACTGGCAAATGGATACGGCCCCACCAAAGCCGAGAAGTTCTCCATAAAAGCAGGCGTCCGGTCTATTTCCGTTTTGTTATCGCTGAGCGCCGTCTGATTGTAAACGTAATTGACGATAGGCACCCGCACGCCGCCAGGCAGATTGGCAAAGTTCACATACTCCAGATACGGCCCTACGGCCACCGAAACGAGGTAATAGGCAATAGGATGGCGCGATTTCCACTCGTAGCGGCTGCGGTTATCGGGCAGCGGCACCACGCGCGTCAGCACGCCGTTGGAGCCCACTTTATTCGGATTTTTGGTGGTAATCCAGACGTCGGTGGAGTCGGCTTTGTCGGTGAGTACCTGCTTGCAGGGCCACCACTCGTATGCGTGAAAAGGCTCGCTCAGGCTCCAGGTCACGTTCACATCGTAGCGGGGCACATAGCGCGTGTCGAGGGCATTGCCGATGGCGGCTGAGCTGCCGTTGGGAGCCGTGCCGTGGTAATAAATAACCGCGTCGAACAACGAATTAGCCGCCACTGCCTGCGGCAGTGTCACGCTCACATCGCCGGCCTCGCGGCGCGGCGCGGGGGTGCGGCGCCCGTTCACCAGCACCGAGTCGAGCAGCAGCGCCGGGTGCAGCTCGAAGGCCAGCACATCTAAAATTTGCCCCCCAGAGCGCGCCCGCAGCCGCACGGAGCCGGCCACGGCGCGGGTGTTGTTCTCCAGAGCCAGGTCCAGCTTGTAGTACTTCACGTCGTAACGGTCCATGAGGCGACGGTGGGCCGGCGTGGTCAACTCTTGCCTGACGCTGGTACGCAAGCGCGTTTCGGCGCACCCACGGGCCGCCGAGCCATGCAGGTCGGCTGCTACCGGGCGGTAAGCAGGGCGTTGCGCCGAGGCTTTATGGCCCATTACCAGCAGGCAAACCCAGAAAAGCAGAAAGCGCGTCATGGAGGAAAAGTGAGGGCAAATGGCGCCTGAAGTTTACGCCCTTTTCAGTGGGCCAAGATAGTGGCGGGTATGCTAAAAACTCTGGGCTGGTAAAGTGGGTTCCAGGGCCGTAAGTTGTATATTTAGAGACAACTCCGCCCTGATTACCAAGCTATTCGACTAATGCTTACACCTCTACGCATTTTTACAGCTCCCAACCGACTGCGGTTGCTGCTGCTTCTGGTTTGCAGCTTTTTGGCCCAACAAGCGGCGGCTACTCATATCGTAGGCGGCGAACTGGATTTGCAGTACCAGTCGGGCAGCACGTACCGCATCACGCTGAACCTGTACTTTGATGCGCTGAATGGCAACCCCGGCGCCCTGGACCAGGATCTGACGGTCAGCATCTTTGAGAAAGGCTCGAACCGCCGCCTGCAAAATGTAGTGCTGCCGCTTTCTACCAACACGTTTGTGGCCTACACCAACCCAGCCTGTACGCAGCCTTCGTTGGTCACCCGCAGCCTGGTGTATAGCCGCCTGGTGGAGCTGCCAGCCAGCATCTATAACAGCGCTGGCGGCTACTATGCGGTGGTGGAGCGCTGCTGCCGCAACAACGGCATCAACAATATTGTGCTGCCTGGCAATGCGGGTCAAACTTTCTATCTGGAGTTTCCGGCCGTGGTGCGCAACGGGCAGCCGTTTGTCAATTCTACGCCCCGCATTTTCCCCCCGCTAAGCGACTATGCCTGCCGCGGCGACTTGTTCTACTACAACTTCAGCGGCCAGGACGCCGACAAAGACTCGCTGGTGTATGAGCTAGTAACGCCGCTCAACGGCAGCTCCGACCCCGCCGACCCCAAGCCTGTAGTGGCCGCGCCCGCCCCGTATTCCTCCATCAACTGGAACCCCGGCCTCGGCACTCTCAACCAGATTCCGGGCGCGCCCACGCTTTCTATCGGGCGCTTTACAGGCCGGCTGGAAGTGCGGCCTACCCAAATTGGGCTATTCGTGTTTGGAATAAAGTGCTCCGAGTACCGCAAGGGCGAGAAGATTGGGGAAGTGCGGCGCGATTTTCAGTTGAAAGTGCTCAACTGTCCCAGCAATATCCCGCCCGAAATGGTGGTGCTCATGCCCAATGCCCCACGCGCCTACCAACCCAGCCGCGACACGCTACGCCTGCAGCCCAACGCTGACCGTTGCGTCCGCCTGCGCTTCACTGACCCCAACCCTACTTCTCGCCTGACTTTATCGTTGAACCCGGTAAACTTTACCGGCCCCCTACCCACTTTCGCGAGCATTACGCAAGGCCTGGTTCGTGCCCCCGGCGCGCCCGATACGCTGGTGTCGCAGCTGTGTTTTCCGGCCTGCCTGGACACAAAGGGCAAAGTGTTTTTCGTGGATGTTATTGTGGCTGATGATGGCTGTGCCCTACCAAAGCGCGATACGGTGCGGGTAGCGTTTACGTCCGCGCCGGTGCCCAATGGTGCGCCGCGCATCACCACTACCGCCAACCCGCTTCCCCTGCGCGCCCGCCCCGGCGACCTGGTTACGTTCGATGTAGCCGTCACGGACCCTGAGAACGACCCGATTACGCTCACCTTGGCCGGGCGCGGATTTCAGGCGGCCGCCGTGGGCGCCCAACTTACTCAGGGGATAAGTGGCAATCAGGTACAAGGCCGCTTTAGCTGGCGCGTGCCCTGCCCTACTACCAACCAGCGGCTTTTCGAGTTTGAGCTGGTCGCCACAGGCTCGCCCTGCGCCGAGCGGCAGGCAACTACCATAGTGATACCGGTACAGGTGGAATACAACAACCGGCCGCCCACGCTCACCTCCGATTTTCCGGCCGCGCTCAGCGCGGAGCCAATCGTCATTCGGCGGGTGCTGGGGGCTTTTTTGAGGCGACGCTGGAAGGCCTTGACGCTGATACCGACCAGCTTACCCTGACGGCGGCGGGCAATAACTTCGATCTGGCAGCGGCGGGCATGAGCTTCGTGCCGACCAATGGCGCGGGGCGGGCTACGGGCATTTTCCGGTGGGAACCCAACTGCGACCAGACCACGCTGGCGACCCCTTTGGAGGTTACGTTTCAGCTACGGGAAGCCACTTGCGTGCCCGTGGGCCAACAAAGAACGGTGCGCTTCGAGGTGGCAAGCGCGGATACGCTCACCTTTTTGCCCCCCAACATCTTCACGCCCAACACCGACGGCACCAACGACTTCTTCGAACTGCGCGATTTGCCCCCCAACTTCTGCAACGCCGAGTTCTCTGACATCAAAATCTTTAACCGCTGGGGCAAGCAGGTGTACACTTCCACCAGCCGCAACTTCCGCTGGGACGGCAGCAATATGCCGGCCGGCGCCTACTACTACCTGATCGTGTATACCGATAAGCGGCGCTACAAAGGCAACGTTACGATTGCGCGATAGCCTCGGCGGGGGCGGTAGCGGTGGTGCTGTGCTACTCTAGCATTACTTTTGCACAGCTCCACCCGTCTTCTCTTCGCTTCGATATGATTTTTACCAAGAACGCTGGCTTCCTGCTGGCCTTGCTTTTAGCCGCTACCGTTCCCAGTTTGGCCCAAACCAGCCCGAAAGCCGCCCCAGCCCAGGCCGCGGCATCAGTCCGCAAGCCCACTCCCTTTGATGGCTTGCGGAAGTACATGGCTGAAAATACCCGCTACCCGGAGCAGGCTCGTGCGAAGGGAGTTGCAGGCACGGTGCACGTACGCTTCGAGCGCGACGATGCCGGCCGGATTATCAATCCCAGCATCGCCAAGTCGCTGGAGCCCAGCTGTGACGCCGAGGCCATCCGCGTGATTAAAACGATGCCGCCGCACCTGCTCAATGTGTTTCCGCCCGGCATGAGCATGCTGCTGCCGGTTGTTTTTCCGGCTCCCGGCTCGGAAGTCACTAAGCAATAGCCGGTCGTCAGCAGACTTAAACATAAAAAAAGCCCCCAGAAAGTTTCTGGGGGCTTTTTTTATGTTTTAAATCGAGCCTAATACAAAAACAGGAACAGGGCAAACAGCGCTATCCATAAGCCATCCAGAAAGTGCCAGTAGAAACCCAGCATCTGAATCTGGCGGCGGCGGTACGGGTTGCGGATGAATACCAAGGTTCGCACGCCGTCGCGGGCGGCGTGGGCGGTGCGCAGAAACAGAATCATCAGAAACAAAACGCCCCCAGCAAGTGCAGAATGTGCAGCGCCGACAGCAGATATACGTACGTGCCGCTGGCCTCACCATTGAAGAAAACGCCCTGCGCAATTAGCTCGCGCCACCCTAAACCCTGCAAACCCACAAAAATGGCTGCCAGCAAGAGCGTAGCGCCTAGGCAGCGGGTGAGCATTGCCACATCGTCCTGCTGGTAGAGCCGGCGGGCTTGGCTAATGGTGTAGCTGCTGACCAGCAACACGATAGTGCTGATGGAGAAGTAGCGCGGAAACGGGTGAATGCCCTGCGGCATGGCGCTATTAAAGCGCGTTTGGGCATAGGCCACAGCAAGTACCACAAACAGCACTGTGCTGGCTATCATGCTCAGATACAGCAGCATCTGCATGGGTGGCATACGCTCCATGCGGGAAAGTGTGGATGCTGGCTGGCCCGCGCCCACTTTATTTCTAGAGTCTTTGTCAGAATTCATTAGCTGGAGGTGGCAGCGTGTGCTTGGGCAAACCAATCCGGCGGCCTTTAGTTCCGAAAAAGTGGGTCTGAAGCCGCAACTTGGTTTATCCAAGATACGCAAATCAGCCGCCGCCGACCAGGCTTTTTTAGTGCTAATTTTTGTGCCGGCATACTCGCCTCTAAGCAGTTAGGCTTTGCCCGTAGGCCGCGCGGCCTCTCCCCCATCGGCCTTACCCCTTGCTGAAGCCTGTTACCCAAACAACGGAGCGTGCCAGGCCATGGGAATATCGGCCTCATACTGCCCTGACGTGACGGAAACGCGCCCCAACAAACGTCCTTCCCGCTGAAAGCCGAGCTTTTCGTAGAGCGCAATGGCGCGCCCGTTGCTTTCGCGCACCAGCAGCTCTACGCGCCGAACGTGGGGATATTTCTGCTGAATGATAGATAATAAGGCACTGAACAATCGGTGCCCGAGATGCTGCCCCTGATGCTGCGGGTGCACGGCCACTGTCAGCTCGCCCAGCACGTGCGCAAAGATCTGCAAGCCGCTGGAGCAGGCATGGATTTCACCCGCCAGACCGGCGCCATTAGGCCGCTCCACTACCAAGGCCACTCCCGTAGCCAGGCTGCGCGTCAGAAAAGTATGCACGTACTCGACCGTTATTTCGGCGGGCTGCCGCGCCAGGCCGCCACCCTGCTCCGCTACCGCGAGGTAGAGAGCCTGAATGGCGGCCGCATCAGCAGCGACGGCAGAACGTATCAGTAGTTCCGGCATAAATCAGTTTCCGCGGAAGAATGACCCGATTTTGCCGAGAACAGCGTTGAAGTGGATTTTGGGGGCGCCGCCAACGCCAAACGTAACGTGGGTTTTGCCGGCCACCCGCAGCTCCAGCACCAGGCCCAGCGTGCGCGCCAGATTGTGGAGCTGCTGCAGCGGGTCGAAGCCGGGCGGCTTGGGCTTCTTGGGGCCGGGCGGACCGCTCGTGGCCGCGTCGAGCACGCGCTGACTCGGGAAGTTGACAATGAGGTAATTGCCCGTTCCCGCCACCTGCACGTGGTCGTCGTTGTAGGAGATGACCAGGCGTGCGTCTATTTCTAGGCCCTTAACCAAGGCTGGAAGGGTTGCTGGGGGGCAATTGTTGGCCGCTGCCGGGGTTTTCGCCGCGGGTACGAATGCGCAAAGAGCCATTCAGGCGCCAGGTAGCGGCGGGTGCGGCGGGGTTCTGCGCGTTGGGCACTTGCAATTCTATCTGGTCGAAGGCGCAGGATAGCTCCACACCGCCAGAAAGCTTGGAGAGCAACGAAGCAGCGGTATCGGCCCAGTTTGGGGCGTTTTGTGAGGAAGAGTCAGCCATAAGTTGGGGCGGAATAGAAATGAGAGATACGGCTCCCTACAGGGGCCAAGTTGCTAAACGTGCGAGGTGAGGCACGGTTTTGTATTGGGTTCGAAAGCTACCACCTGCCAGGGGCAAACGCAATTTTGTGCATTCGGCTATTATCTACTATATTCCATATAGCGTATGGAAGCTCAGCCGTAGCCGCATTTGCTGCCAAAAACCTTACTCTCATGCCCCAATCCTATTGCTCTCTGCTTAGCGCATGCGCCCTGGTTCTGTTGAGCCTCACTACCCAGGCCCAGGATTCGCTCCCCGCACCGGTTGTTTCTACCTCTCTCGACTGCACGCACCCGTTTGGTCTTGATAGTTACATGGAGCTGGTGTATTCCATCACCGATGACCGCGGCAAGCCTGCCGGCACCATTCGGCAGCGCGTGGTAAGCCTGGGAAGCCAGACCAACAAAAAGGAAACCATCACGACCAACACGGCCTTGGTTAAAAGCGGCTTGTATGACGGTAAAAACCGCCTGGTCCGCATTCAGGATCTGACTTACGGCTGCCGCCAGGATACTACCTTCACCGACGGCATGAGTGAGATAGAATTCAAGAATATGTCTTCCTTCCGCGACCGTCGCCTTGCCTACGCGCCCGTAGGACTGGCGTGGCCCAATGAGCCCACCGTAGGCTCCATGCTGCCCAACGGCGGGGTTTCGGTGCAGGTGAGCAGCTCCGCCGTCGATATTGCCCAGGTAAATACCACCGTGCGCCGCCGCCGGATCGTCAGTGGTCCGGCTACGCTGGTCACGCCGGCTGGCACCTTTCAGTGCTACAAAGTAGAGTCGGAGCGTGAGGCCAGCGTAGCGCCCCGCGAGGACATGGTGATGCGCACCCGCACCCGCGTGATTGATTATTACTCGCCGGCCGTGGGCATCGTCAAAACGGAGGTTTACAACAAGAACGGTAAGCTGGCCGAAACACGGCTTCTCACCGCTCGCAACCCCGGCAATCAGCCGTAAGCACTACCTTCGGGAGCTGTTTCTGACCTTTAACCTAAACCGTCATGTCTAAGCCTTTTTTGCTGGTAGCCAGCCTGATACTATTGGCCGCTTGTCAGTCTTCTCCTTCTTCCGACGCCACCGCTACTTCGACCCCGGCTGCCACCGAGAAAATGCCCCCTAGTGCCGCAGTTGAGGGTGGCAAGACATACGGGGCGCCAATCACAGCCGCCAATGCAGTGCCCGTCGCTCAGCTTACCCAGTTGCTGGGCACCAAAGATTCGGCGCAGGTAAAGCTGGTTGGCAAGGCTACGGAGGTGTGTCAGGCGAAAGGCTGCTGGATGACGATGGCTATTGCCGACGGCAAACAAATGCGCGTCCGCTTCAAGGATTACGGTTTTTTTGTCCCGAAAGACATCAGCGGCAAAACCGTCGTCATCAACGGCTGGGCCCACCGCGAAACCGTTCCCGTTAGTGATTTGCGCCACTACGCCACCGATGCGGGCAAATCAGAGAAGGAAGTTGCGGCTATCACCAAGCCCGAGCAACAGCTTAATTTTGAGGCCGATGGCGTATTGGTTATGGAAAAAAGCCTTTAGATTTTAGTAGCTAAGAAAAAAGCGGAACTGAGTTGTAGCCATACGACTCCGTTCCGCTTTTTCTTTGGACCCTGTTCAAATTCACAAGCAACAATCGCACAAGAAGAAACGGCATCTGCTCAAATCCGTAGCTTGCAAAGCCAACGCACTACGTTCCATGACTGCCATACAAGACCAGATAAAGGACCTCACTGAGCGCCTCCACCACCTCAATTACCAGTATTATCAGAAGGATATTTCTGAAGTTCCGGACCCGGAATTCGACCGTCTGCTGGCCGAATTGCAGCGCCTGGAGCAGCAGCACCCGGAGTTCGCGCTACCCAACTCGCCTACTCAGCGTGTTGGCGGCACCATTACCAAGCAGTTTCCAACGGCCCTGCACCGCTACCCTATGCTCTCGCTCGGCAACACCTACTCGGAGGCCGACCTGCGCGAGTTCGATGAGCGGGTGCGCCGCGGCTTGGGCGGCGACGAGTTCGACTACGTCTGCGAGCTGAAGTTCGACGGTGTGGCCATGAGCCTGACTTATACCGATGGCCAGCTTACCCAGGGCGTAACGCGTGGCGACGGCACCCGTGGCGACGTGGTCACCAACAATGTGCGTACCATCAAAAATCTGCCGCTCCACCTACGTCCCGCCGCTAATCAGCCGGCCGAGTTTGAAGCCCGTGGGGAAGTATTTATGCCCCTGAATGTATTTGAGGAGCTAAATAAGGAGCGTGAGCAAAATGGGGAAGCACTACTAGCCAACCCGCGCAACGCCTGTAGCGGCGCCCTCAAACTGCAAGATTCGGCCTTGGTAGCGGCCCGTCGCCTGCGTTTTTTTTCCTACGGATTTCTCAGTCCGAACCGGGGGGCTTTTCCGACACACAGCGCTTCGCTCGAAGCCTTGCAAAGCTGGGGCTTGCCCGTGTCGGATAGCTGGCGGCGGTGTCATTCTATTCATGAAGTGCTCGACTTCATACATGAGTGGGAGAAAAAGCGCTTTACCCTACCCGTTGCTACCGATGGCATTGTAATCAAGGTCGATAATTTTCGGCAGCAGGAAGTGCTGGGCTACACGGCCAAGAGCCCACGTTGGGCCATTGCGTATAAATACCCTGCTGAGGCCGCCCGTACCCGTCTGCGGGAAGTGCAGTACAACGTAGGCCGCACCGGCGCCGTGACGCCCGTAGCCCATCTAGACCCCGTTCCGCTGGCCGGCACTGTAGTTAAACGCGCCTCCGTGCACAATGCCAATCAGATTGCCGCCCTCGACTTACGCCTCGGCGACATGGTATTCGTGGAAAAAGGCGGTGAAATCATACCCAAAATAACCGGGGTAGACCTCACCGCCCGCCCCACTGACAGCCAGCCTATCAGCTTTCCGGCCACTTGTCCGGCCTGCAACACGCCCCTTATCCGCCCCGCCGGTGAGGCCCATTATCGTTGTCCGAATGAGCGCGGCTGCCCGCCGCAGCTAAAGGCCCGCCTGGAGCACTATGTATCGCGCAAAGCCCTGAATATCGACGGCCTAGGAGCCGAAACCGTGGGCCGCTTTTTCGACTTGGGTCTTGTCATTACTCCCGCCGACATATACGACTTGCCGCAGCGCCGCGATGAGTTGGTGAACCTGGAGCGCTTGGGCGAAAAGTCTATCCAGAACTTGCTGGCTGGTATTGAAGCCAGCAAGCAGGTTCCCTTTGATCGGGTGCTATTTGGGCTGGGCATTCGCTACGTGGGCGAAACTGTGGCCGATAAACTAGCCACTCATTACCGAAACATTGATGCTCTGGCAGCCGCATCGGCCTCCGAGCTGGCGGCCGTACCGGAAGTTGGCGGCGTGATTGCGGAGTCGGCAGCAGCGTGGTTTCAGGATGATTTTAATCGCCAAATCGTTACCCGCCTGCATGCCGCAGGTGTTCAGATGGCCCTGACTGGTGAAGCACCTAAGGCCGTTAGCGACCGCCTTGCGGGCTCGACCTTCGTGCTATCCGGAGTTTTCGAAGACCATAGTCGTGATGAGTTGCAGCAGCTAATAGAACAGCATGGTGGCAAAGTGACGGGGTCAATCAGCAAAAAGCTCAGCTACCTAGTGGCCGGCGACAAAATGGGCCCGGCCAAGCGCGAAAAGGCAATAGAGTTAAAAGTACCAATCATCAATGAAAACGATTTAATAGCCATGTTACCGACTCCGGAAACGATTGCGGAGCCAGACATTTTTGTATCTTTGCCCGTAACCCCGCCGGACAATGAGCCGGTGGAGCCGCCGACTTATCCCGCCCCTGCTACGCCTTCACCGGCGACGGGCGGCGGAGCAGGTCAACAGGGTTCGTTGTTTTAGCGCTTGCGCTCACGCACCCAGCCGGCTCCCGGGCCGCCTTCTATACTGTGGGTCACATTGGCCTTCCACCCGGGGCCAGGACCTTCCCACCCTAGCCCACAGTTATACAAGGCGGCCCGGTCGAGCCGGAGTGAGCCGCTGGCCACTTTTCTTCTCCTTTTTGACTTCCTGTTATGAAAACCCTTTTTCGGGGCTTTGGCCTGCTTTGCGCTATCACTGTTCTGGTTCCTGTTGCTTCGGCCCAAAAAGCCCCCCAGCAGGTTTCCGCGCCAGCAGTGGGAGCAGTAGATGTAGCTACGGCAGCCAAGCTTATCAAGCAGCCCAACGTGGTGGTACTGGACGTTCGCACACCTGCCGAGTACGCGACAGGCCATGTGCGGGGTGCTAAAAACGTCGATTTTCGGGCCCCTGATTTTGCTCAGCAGATAGCGCAGCTTGATACTACCAAAACGTACATCCTTTATTGCGCTTCCGGCAACCGGAGTGGGCAGGCCAGCAAGCTTATGAAGGCAAAAGGTTTTCCAAAAGTGGTGAACGCAGGCGCCTTCAAAACCTTGCAGGCTGGCGGCTTGAAAACCGAATAATGCTGATCCGGCGCTTGAAGGTGAAGTGCTTGCGATGAGTCTAACCAGCCACCTAGAATTCGTATGTATATTTTAAAAACAAGCCCCTAGTGTACTCCGGGGGCTTTTTTCTTGAAGTTACCCTGCGAAATATTCTTTATATCCGCCGCTGTGAGCTTTCCGACATAAAAAGGGTAGCTATGTGTTGCTACACTGCCTTTCCCGTCATTTGCTGTTACCAACAATCGGTACGCCCCCTTTTTGGCCGGCGCTTTCACCAGCGCCCGTGTACCCTCAGACTTAATGATGGCGCCCGGCAAAGCTTCGCGAGCCGTACGATGTTGGGGGAGAATAAAATTCTCATTGACATCGGGCACTACTTCCCACGCTATAGCCAACAAGTCGCCTTCGGGGTCGGATGCAACAACGCTGGCCTCGTAAGTGCTATCTGCTCGCAGGAAAGTGCTTCGCAACTGCGTTTTACCATTCAGCCGAAATGACCTCAGGCCCGGAGCCTTGTTCGGCAACGATTTGCCCGTCCACAAATAGTGAATCATGTCCACTATGGCAGTCTTTTCGCCGCCCTGCGTGAATAAGCTAAACCACATGGACGTCTGCTCAAACCGCTGCCCCCAGTACAGGACGTATCCGCCCAGACAATGGTCTTTGTCACCTACCATTGTTTTCTCGTATCGGGTTCGGATGTACTCAGCTTTCCTGTCGCTGCTTTGGTCCATGGGCGCCCTCCATTTGGTTTTGGGGCTTCGCCTGTCCACCAGCCTCGCGCCCCAAACTCACCGACAATGTAGGGTCCTGACCAGCCGTTCCCAACTAGGTGAGAGCGGATGTGACCCAACTGACTGAATACGTTCACCGTCAGCACATCCAGATCGGGGCAAAAGCGCTCCACAGCCGTTACCATATGCAGACTACTGGTCATCGTAGTCGTGACGGGATGATAAGGATCCAACTCATGGATCATCTTTACCACGTCGTTCAGAATCTGGAATGCTCGCGGGTTATTGGTATGGTTGTCCAACTCATTCCCCACATTCCACATTAATAAGGCGGGATGGTTGCGAAACCGGAGAACTTGTCGGCGAATCTCGTCGTTCTGCAACGCCACTGCCTTACGGTCATAATAGTCAAAATCTTCATACTCAGGTTTCATCCACAATCCCAGCATTACCGTCAGGCCCTGCTCCTGGGCCTTGTCCATAATAGCGTCAGCGTAGTTAGTCGTGTAGAGGCGAATAGAATTGCCCCCCAGCTCCTTTACACGGTCCAATTGTTGTAACCCGGCTACTCCTTTGATAAAGTAAGGCTCACCACCTCGCAATAGCTGGTAGCCCGTTGCCGTCTTTTTTATCTGTACGGGTAGTACTCCTGTCGGTACCTGAGTTAAAGCATCTGCTTTGTTACCATCTGAATGACAGCTAAAAAGCATGATACATATGCAGCTCAACCATAAAAAATAATAAGAACGATTGTTGAGAGGCATGTTATCGGAAGCTATTTGTAATCTGACTTTTTATAACAAAAAGGAGTCAGCGTAAGTAAAGGAGCAGGACGCAATTTCAATTAATTTTATCCAAAAACATCAAACAGTACTTGGATTTATCGTACCAATATTGAGCTTGATCAGAGGCTGAATTCAAATGACTGGCCTTTCCAAGAGTTAATTTTCGATGCCCCCAGATATCACCCGCACTACACTTATACCAGCAAAGCCTTTGATGCCAAAGCACGTGCCTGTTTCAGAGGAACACAAAGTTAAATACAACTTTGTGCAGGGGGTGCGACAAATGCGCATTTTAGTTCTGATCGGGGTACTCCTGACAGGCCACTTCCTGTGGTGGTTTGCCGACTCTGACCATATTGGCTATCCGCTTTTGTTCTGGCTGCTCACCGTTTCCTTGGGCTTCAAGCTACTGCGCATGCTGCACGAGTGGTACCACTACGTGCAAGTCAGCAAGCCAATTCTGCCGGCGCGCACAAACCACCAGTACACGGTTGATGTGCTTACTACGGCCTGCCCCGGCGAGCCGCTGGATATGATTGAGCGTACGCTGCGGGCCATGCAGGCCATTCGCTACCCCCACACCAGCTACCTCTGCGACGAGGGCGATGATCCGTATCTGCGCCAGATCTGTCAGGAGTTAGGGATAGTTCACGTTACCCGTACGCAAAAAATAAACGCCAAGGCCGGCAACATCAACAATGCGCTCCGCCAGGCGACGGGCGAGCTATGTGTAGTATTGGACCCCGACCACGAGCCCACCCCTGACTTTCTGGATAGAGTGGTGGATTACTTCGCTGACCCCACAGTGGGTTATGTGCAGGTTGTACAGGCTTATGGAAACCAAGAGGAAAGCCTGATTGCCCGCGGCGCGGCCGAGCAAACTTACCACTTCTATGGCCCGCTGATGATGGGCATGAATTCTTACAATACGGCCCAGGCCATTGGGGCCAACTGTACCTTCCGACGCACGGCCCTGGACAGCATCGGTGGGCACGCGGCTGGCCTCACGGAAGATATGCATACGGCTATGCGCTTGCACGCGCAGGGCTGGAAGTCGGTGTACGCGCCTGTGATTGTGAGCCGGGGCCTGGTGCCAGCTTCATTAGCAGCCTACTATGCGCAGCAATTGAAATGGGCCCGAGGTAGTTTCGAGCTGCTTTTCCGGGTGTATCCAACGCTTTTCTCGCGCTTTACCTGGCGGCAGCGTCTGCACTATCTCACGCTGCCTCTGTATTTCTTCTCCGGTGTGGTGGCCCTCATCGATCTGTTGGTTCCGATTCTGGCACTGTCACTTGCTGAGTTCCCGTGGCATTTGTCGCTCCCCCAGTTTGTGCTGCACATGACGCCCATCGTGGCTATTTCCATGCTGATTCGGTACAATGCGCAACGCTGGCTACGGGAACCCCATGAGGCCGGACTGCATCTGACGGGGGGCTTTTTGCGAATAGGTACCTGGTGGATTTATTGCCTGGGCCTTCTCTATACGCTGCTCAGAATACGCGTTCCTTACATCCCCACCCCCAAAGATGGCCACGCCGGAAATGAGTGGCTGCTTAGCCTTCCCAATCTGTTGATGGCTGTTGTCTGCGTAGCAGCCGCGCGTTATGGGCATTACCTGATACAAACACCTTACGCGCTGCTCATGATGGCGCTGGCCATGAGCAACGCTGCTATTCTGGGAGTTTCGGTGCTAATGGCTCAGCATAATCTCCTCAAGGGTTTGCTGCGCTTTGCAAACTCGTTTAGTCCCGCTCGTTGGCTTGTGGCTAAAAGCCAGCAGCTCATTACCGGGCGAGACGGTGAGCTTTTCCCCCGCTTTCGGACAGCCGCCGTCTACATCGCCTTCTTTGTGTTCACTGCCCACTCTTTTATTAGCCTGGGAGTTGGTTTGTGGCTGGATAGCACTGCTCCTTCCCCCGACCTTATCTGGACGCGTTCGGGTGTAGGCGAAGTACGCATGGGCTACGCTGCGACTTCCTCAGCATCCATGTGGTCAGCTTCCACTTCCTTGCCTTCTCGTGCAGGAGCCGATTTAGCTTCACCGATTCAGGAAATACGCCTGCCCCCGGCATTAGCTCCGCAGATATCGGCGGAAGCTCTCCAGAAAGCAGATACACAAGGTAATATCCTGGTACTAAGCTGGGAAGTCCGAAACGGCTCCTTTAACGATACTAACTGGAAGCAGGCGGTAGCCGCTATTCGGGATAATAATAAGCCTGTGATGCTTCGGCCCATTATTAAAGCTAGTAATCCTACGGCGTATCGTCGTACTTGGCAACGCTTAGTTACTAACTTCAGAGCCTCTGGCGATACCAGCGCGGTTTGGGTCTGGACGCCTCCCTCTTCCGATTCGATTGCCGCGTATTTTCCCGGTGCCACTTACCTCGATTGGGTTGCGGCCGATTGTATGACATCGGGGCCGGATGCAATGGCTAAATCACTGCGAAAGTACCGTTCCCTACGCTTGCAGCTCGCTGAGCGAGCCGAACTGACCAGCATGCCTATTATGCTGCTGGCTCCTTTACAACCGAGTCAGTCCCTGCAGGCACAGTCCGAGCACTTAACCAGTACCTTCCTGGAAATAAAAGCCCTTCTTTTTGGTTCGCTTTCCCATACCAGTCGCCCTGATTCATTGAAGCTGAGCGCCTTTATTCCAATTAAGAGTTAATTAACTAACTGTAGGAAAGGCGGTTATAGACATTACAAAACGCAGCATTAGCCCATAAAAAAGCCCCCCAGGTTACTTCTGGGGGCTTTTTTTACAAGAATCCAGCCTACTAAAAGCTGTTCTTCATGCTGTTGTGCAGCGTCCGGGGCGACCAATAGCCGCTGGCAATAATGCGACGAATAGTAAACAACGGGTCCTGCTGGTCGCGCTTCTCAGCCAGCACAAAGGCGCTCACAAAACCGCGCTTTTTCAATTCCGGAATGGCCTCCGGATTCCACAGGCCAAAGGGATAAGCGAAGTAGTTGATCTTCTTGCCCGTTATTTCCTCCAGCGTCTTGGTGGGTTTCTCAATCTGCGTTACCCAATCCTCACCCTGATACTTTTTCACGTTGTGATGGTCCCAGGTGTGCGAGCCGATGACGTGCCCCTGGTCGGAAAGCTCTTTTACCTGCGCCTTGCTCATGTAGCGCGGGCGGCCCAGCGAGACGGTCATGATAAAGAAAACGCCCTTGAAACCGTACTTGTCCAGCTCCGGCTTGGCCACCGTGAACTGATCCAGGTCGGTATCGTCGAAGGTGAGCATGACGGGCTTGGAGGGCAGCGGGGCGCCGGTGGTCAGGTAAGCATACAGCTGATCGGGCAGGATGGTGTGGTAGCCGCTGTCGGCCAGCATCTTCATCTGGTCGCGAAACTGAGCCACCGGCACGATGTAATCCTTGGCATTCTTGGAGTCCTTCGGCTTCCAGTCGCGGACCTGGTGGTAGCAAAGGATGGGTACCTGCGGACGAGCCAGAATCTCGGCAGCGGTGGCAATTTTATTCGCCGGAATGGTCGTCGGATCGGGAGCCGGTGCGTTCGGATTGGCTGGCGCAGCGGCGGCTGGGGCAGTCGCAACAGTATCGGCAGCAGCCTGTTCCTTCGATTCTGAAGCAGCAGCCGATTTGGTTTCGCAGCCAGACAGGGTAAGTGTGGTGGCCAGAATGCCAGCCACTAAAATGGGGGTACGGGTAAGCTTCATTCGGGGTGTAAGCTGGAAAAGGAAACCGATATTTTAGACGAAAGAAAAGGGCATAATAAAGCATTTGACGGTAGTCACTTACCTTCACGCAACTATTCCAATTACAAAACAACGGCTTATTCCCGCATGGACCAACAAGATTCTCACCTTTCTGCCCTGCGCGGCACGGGGGTCGCTTTAATTACTCCTTTTACCTCCGCCCCCGACCATGCCGTGGATGTGGAGGCCCTGCGTCGCCTGGTCGATTTCGTGGTAGATGGCGGCGTTGAATACTTGGTTATCAATGGCACAACGGCCGAGTCGCCGACCGTGACGGCATCGGAGCGCGCTGATATTCTGCGCGTTGTGCGGGAGCAAGTGGCTGGTCGGGTACCACTCGTGTATGGCATTGGCGGCAACGATACGGCCGGCGTTGAAAACCTACTGCGCACCACCGACCTGACGGGCGTAATGGCAATTCTCTCGGCCAGTCCTGCCTACAACAAGCCTTCCCAGGCCGGTATCGTGGCCCATTATGAGCGCCTGGCCGATGCCTCTCCCCTGCCTATTATCCTGTACAACGTGCCCGGTCGCACCAGCTCCAATATGACGGCCGCCACGACCCTGCGCCTTGCTCAGCACCCCAATATTATCGGCATCAAAGAAGCCAGCGGCAACCTGGAGCAGTGCATGGCCATTGCCGCCGGTCGGCCCGCCGGCTTCCTGCTCATCAGCGGCGACGATATGCTGACTGTGCCGATGATTTCCTTCGGCGCCGAGGGCGTTATCAGTGTGCTGGGCAATGCCTTCCCCGACCGCATGAGCCGCATGACGCGGGCCGCGCTGGAAGGCAATTTTGCCGAAGCCAGTGAGCTGCTGTTCGGCTTTCTGGATCTGAATCCCTTAATGTATGAAGAAAGCAACCCGGTAGGCGTAAAAGCGGCCCTCGCGGCGCTAGGTGTTTGCTCCGATGCCGTACGCCTGCCTCTCGTCCCGGCTTCGGAGAGCCTGACGGAACGGGTGCGGCAATTAATTTAAGGAACCATCAGTGCAGCAATAAAAAAGCCCCAGACTTGGTCTGGGGGGCTTTTTTATGAAATTAAATGTAAAAATCAGTTACCAGCCGCTCGCCAGCACATCGGCTACGTGCAGGGTTTGGATGGGCTTTTTTTCCCGCCGAATGTAGGCATCCAGGTGCATAAGGCAGCTTGTATCGGTGCTTACGATGTAGCGCGCACCAGTGGCCAGGGCATTTTCTACCTTTTGCTCGGCCATGGCTACCGAAATGGCTTCAAACTTCACGGCAAACGTACCGCCGAAGCCGCAGCAGGTTTCGCTTTCGTCCATTTCCAGGCGCTCCAGGCCCTGCACGGCATCGAGCAACATGCGTGGCGCGGCTTTAATACCACATTCCCGCAGGGCCGAGCAGGAATCGTGGTAGGTGTATTGGCCGGGCAGCTTGGCGCCCGGTATGGACTTGATACCCAGCACATCCACCAAAAACTCTGTCATTTCAAAAATGCGCCGCTGCACCCCGTGGTAGCGGGCCTGGTCGGCGGAGCCTTCAAACAGCTCGGCGTAAGCGTTGCGCACCATGCCCACGCACGACGCCGACGGACTCACGATATACCGATTTTGCCCCCCAGCCGGAAAATCGTCCAGAAACTTGGTGGCCACCTCGCAGCTTTCGGACTTGTAGCCGGCGTTGTAAGCCGGCTGCCCGCAGCAGGTTTGGTTGGCATTATAGTGCACCTCGCAGCCCACGGCTTCCAGCACCTTCACCATGTTCATGGCGGTCTGGGGAAAAAGCTGGTCTACGAAGCAAGGAATGAATAAATCGACGATGGGCATAGCGAAGAATGAAGCGCAAATCGAGGAGGAAAACGGTCGGCGCTTCGCTCAGCGAGCTGACATGGCGCTGGGGGCTTTTTATAGAGCAAAAACGCCGGTTAAAGCAAGTTTTGACCTCAAAACGCTCCGTTTAAGTTACTTTTTACCGAAACCAAAGACTTCCCGGCCGCTGCCTGAGCAATCCGGAAAGCGTCCCGATCAAGGCCCAAATCTACGCCAGTCTCGTCAAAGTAGGCTACCAGTTTTTCGGTGGGCATGTTGCCGGTGAGCTTATCGGTGGCCATCGGGCAGCCGCCTACGCCGCCAATGGCCCCATCGAATCGGCGGCAGCCAGCGCGGTAGGCAGCGTCTACTTTCTCGCGCCAGTATACCGGTGCCGTGTGCAGGTGGGCGCCAAACTCAATTTGGGGGAAGGCCGGAATCAGCTCGCCAAATAAGGGCGTGATGGTAGCGGGCGTGGAAGCGCCGATGGTATCGGAAAGGGCCACGATACGCACGCCCATATCGGCCAGCTGCTGGGTGAAATCGGCTACCACTACCGGGCTCCAGGGGTCACCGTACGGATTACCAAAACCCATCGAAAGGTAGGTTACGAGCGTTTTACCGGCTTTTTCGCATACATTATGCATCTCGGCCAGCTCCGTCATGGCTTCCGCAATAGTCTTGTTAGTGTTGCGCCGCTGAAACGTTTCGGACACCGACAACGGGAAGCCGATGTACTGAATCTGAGAATAGGCCGCAGCCGTTTCGGCACCGCGCAGGTTGGCTACGATAGCCAGCAGCTTGGTGCGGGTGTTGCTCAAATCGAGACCGGCCAGCACTTCTTCCGTATCGCGGAGCTGGGGAATTGCTTTCGCCGACACAAAACTTCCAAAATCCAGGGTATCGAAACCGACGCGAAGCAGAGTATTGAGATAAGCGATTTTGGCCGAGGTGGAAATAAACTCTGGCAAGCCCTGCATGGCATCACGCGGGCATTCTATAAGCTTCATAAAGGAAAGAGCAGAATTGGGTGGGTAGCCTGGGGTGGGCAGGAAACAAAAGTAGAAGGAAATCGGCGGGATTGGTACGAAAAATCCCTGCCCACGCCTTAGCTGATAAGTCTGACTAAGGTCAATTAGTTGCCAGCCTGAATGGAAAAAGGTGGCCATCCCAACATCATTGTCACGTCAGGCTGTGGTTTAGGGTGCCAGGCACACTACCGAACCACTCGGCGGGCTCCGGGGTTGTCTATGCAACTCGTACATCTAACCTAGTCCGCTGCTATTACGCTCCATGCGCACGCCGTTTTATCTGTTGTGCTTTCTAGTGTTGCTTTCTGCCTGTAGCAAGCAGCAAACGTTGCAGGCCATCTTTCAGAAAACCACTCCCCACGAAACCTACGCGCGCCGACTTCGCCAGAGTGGCCTCGACCAAACGGCACTGGGCCGTGACTGGCTCGCCGCCGCCGACCGTGCCCTGCGCGATTCGCTGGTGGTAACACTTCCCTTCCAGGAAACCGGTTTTTTTCGCGCCGACCAGGCCCGGGCGGCCGCTTACCGCTATGCCGTGCGCGAAGGCGAAACCGTGCGCATCAGCCTGACCCTGGATGCCGGCGCCGATGTGCGCGTCTTCCTCGATGCCTTCGAGCTTAGCCCCGACAACACTCCTCCCCGCCTCATCACCTCCGCCGATACGGCCGCAGCTACCTTTAGCTACGTGGCCGAGGACGACCGCCAGCACTTATTGCGGGTGCAGCCTGAGCTGTTGCGCACCGGGCGCTACACCCTTCGCATTCAGCGCGAGCCGTCGCTGGCATTCCCAGTGCAGGGCAAAAACGACGTGGCCGTGGGTAGCTTCTGGGGCGTAGACCGCGACGCCGGCGCCCGGCGCCACGAAGGCATCGATATTTTTGCCAAGCGTGGTACGCCCGTAGTAGCAGTTGCGCCGGGCCTTATTACTCGGGTAAACGAAACGCCCAGAGGCGGCAAAGTGGTCTGGCTGGCCGATACCAAGCATGGCCAGCACATCTACTACGCCCACCTCGACCAACAGCTTGTGCAAGCTGGTCAGACGGTGCAGATTGGGGATACGCTGGGCTTAGTGGGCAATACCGGCAACGCTCGTACTACACCTCCCCATCTACATTTCGGCATTTATAGGGGCGGGCGCGGGGCCGTTGATCCTTTTCCTTTTGTGCGCCGCGCCGATGCATTGCCGCCGGCTCCTCGCACCAGCGCTGAGCGCCTGGGCCAATGGGTGCGCGTGCGGGAGAAGCGTGCCGACCTGCGCTTAAGCCCCGCTGCGAAGGGCGCAACCACCGTGGCAAGTCTGGTGCGCGACACGCCGCTGCTGGTAGTAGGCAGCCAGGCAGATTATTACCGCGTGGAGCATCCTGGGGGGCAAATTGGCTACATCGCCGTCCGTTCAGTAGTGTCGGCTGCGGCAGAACCGCTGCGCCAGGAGCTGCTGGCCGCCGCCACCGATTTGGTAAAGCTGCCTCAAGCCGGTGTCGTGCCTTTTGATACTCTGCCCGCCCGCAGCAGCGTGGCCGTTTTGGGCGAAGTAGGTGGGTATCAGCTGGTGCGCAGCGCGGCAGGTGTGGTAGGCTGGGCCGCTAAAGCAGGTTAAAATAACCATCACTCTTTTAAACACTAAAAAGCCCCTAGAATATCTCTGGGGGCTTTTTTATGACTGCTGTTTATTCCTTTTAAACTTTTACTGGGCAACTACTACCGCGCGCTGCAATTCCTTGGCATACGCAATACGGCGCTCGCGGCCACCCGCCCCGATATAGTCGAAGCCCACGGCCTTGTTGTCGCCCTGAATGGCGGCCCAGACTTGCGGCTCTACATCTTCGGGCTGGTCGGCGTTGCGCGGAATAGCGGGCTGCGTGAACCGATCGTTGCTAAAAAAGGTGTTCATAGCCTTCAAAATAGCTATTTCTTTATCGCGCACCGTGGCCGCGCTGGGGTTTTCCAAATCCCGGTCGCTGAGGAGCGCCGTGGCGGGCATTACCTCATTGCGGATGGTATCGCCGGTGGCATTAATGATGATAAAACGAGCCTGTGCGTTCAGGATTTTTGGCCCCTGCAACAAAAGCACGAAGCTGTCCTTCTCCTTATTGCTGGTGAAGTTATGGCTGGCCCGAACGGTATTCAGAATGCTGCGCTCAGTGAGGCGGGCGCGCTGATTGGGAGGCGTTGGGGTAAAGATTTTACCGTCGCTTTTAGAAGTAGCTGTTTCGCGCTCAGTCGTGATACACGACGCTTGAAACAGTAAAGTAGCCACTGCGGCAGAGAGAAAAAGTTTTTTCATTATAGGCTAAGGAAGTATGCAGGAGTAGTTCGACGACACTACGGATTTGAAACATATAGTGACCAGCTTTCACAGCTAAATTTGTACCAAAGGAAGCATTTTAAAGCGATTTAAACATAAAAAAAGCTGGATTTATCTTAGAATATGGATATTTCATTAGAACAGCCCTAACTCCAGACCTACCACCAGCCGTGGGAACTCCGGGTAACGCGGCGCATCAGCCAGATCCTTAAAGCTATCGGCGAGCCGGTAGCGAGCAACCACAGCGTAGCGGCCCGAACCCAGCCGAGCCCCACCCCGTACGACCAACGGTTTATATAGTTTAGTTTACGCTCCGTTACCTCTATTAGCCCAGCGCCGTTAGTGCCGGGTTTGTCGACGTAGTGATGCGCCGAGCTGATAATCCAGCCGCCCCAGCCCGTCAGGTCGAGGTAGCGGCCCACCACATTACCGCGCCGACCAATGTTCAGGCGGCCATATACTTCGACCTGAGCCTGAGGCAGGGCAATGGTTTCGCGTTTGTGCTGATCAGGGGTAGGCAAAAATTTCTGGTCATTCTGGGCCAGATGATACACTAGGCGAGCATAGCGCAAATCGAGGCCGACTGCCGCCGTCTGCGACAACCGATATTTCTGCCGCATTCCTACAAACACCTCCCCTGATCGACCATAGCGCAACTCAGCGCCGGGACCGTCAAATTTGCCGGCCACGGCCGCATAGCCCAGGTAGAAATGAATGAAGAAAGTCCGATTGGGGCCCGTGTTGGAGCGGAGCGTATCGGCGGCCACATTGCCGCGCAACAGCACACTTTGGGCCTGAACAGCAGGTATGCCCTTGAGCCACATAGTCGCGCAGGCCGCGACCGTCAGCAAGCGCAGAAGCTTCATTGGGCGGAATAAGTAGAAGTGAACCCCGATAATGCACCTGCACCGTGTCGCCGGCGTGCAGGTTGCGCAGAGGTATTTGCAGCACTGCACGCTGTTTCACGTCCAGCACCTCGTACGTGCGCAGCACCCCGCGGCGGTCGGATACGTGCCAGTACAGGTAGCTGGGTGGGTCGGGCAAAGCAGGCGTGGCACCGGCCGGGGGGCTTTTTTCGGCGCCGTCGGATACGGGCGGAGCCAACTCTTCGCGGCCGACGGCCGGCACTGCGGCTAGCTTATCTTTGCTGATGGATGGCGCCTTTACATCCACGGAATCAGAATACAGCGGCAAAGCCCGTGCGGCCACCTGCCCAACACCCGGCCGGATAATCACGGCCAGCATACTATCTGCCTGCGCTACAAAGTCGAAGGTTGCGGCCGTGGGGGGCTTTTTCGGGCCATCTGCCGTGAACCAGGAAGCGCGGGGCATCCCATATCCGTGAGCATAGTCGTAGTAAGGATATAAGTTGGCCGAGGCCTGAAGTTTTTCGAAGAGCTGCATGGCCGTCAGATTGCGGTTTTGCTGCCACGCGCAAGCTGCAAAACCCGCCATCAACGGACTCGCAAATGACGTACCCTGGGTGCGCACATAGCCGCCCGGCGCGGCCGCCAGCACCGTTCCGTAGGCTGTTACATTAGGCTTCAGGCGTCGATCAGCCGTCGGGCCATAGCTGCTGAAGCCGATATGCAGGTAGTTGTCAGGATCGAGGCCACCCACAGCCAGCACGGAGTCACCATCGGCAGGCGTGCCGATGGTGCGCCACTCCGGGTCGAGACCGTCGTTTCCGGCCGCGTTTACCACCAATATTCCCTTGCGTACGGCCATGGCTGCCGCGCGGGCCACGAGGCTATTGCGGCCATTCATCTGCTCAGGGAAGTAGCGGCGGCTAGTGTAGCCCAACGAGGAATTGATAATATCCACTCCTTGGCGGTCAGCCCACTCGGCGGCAGCAAGCCATGCTTCTTCCTCAGCGAATTGCTCGCGGTGCAGCTGCTCGGTGCGAGCCAGCAAAAATTCGGCTTCGGGGGCCAGACCCAGTGCCGTGCCGTCGGGCAAAATGCCGGCTATACACGAGAGCACCTCCGTGCCGTGGCTGCCGCCCGCGTACACATACGGCAGTTTTTTTAGAAAATCATAGGTCGCCAGAATACGCTTACCAGTGCGTAAATGCTGGAACGCCGCGTGCTGGTCGGCCCCAGAAAAGCCTACATCGAAGATAGCAATGCGCAGCCCCCGACCGTCGAGCTTGGCCCTGCGGAAGTCGGCCGCACCAAGGCTGGCCGTTTGGCTGAATGCCAGCTGATGATCAGCGGCTGATACTTCCGGCGTACCACGCTCCGGCGCTCCAGGTTGGGCGGCGGGAAGCATAGGCGCATCGGGGCATCTTTCTATGCTTCGCACACACGGCAGGCGGCGCAAAGCGGCTGCCTGGGCCGGCGTTGCGCGGCAGGAAACAGCATTAAACCAGCGACTTACAAACGCAACTGAATCAACCCCAGCCTGCACTTGACGCAGGTAGTCGGGGCGCACGGGAAAATCGGTGCTGTCGAGGAGGGGCAGCTGCTGGCGTTGGCGGCGAGCCAGGGCCTGGGGGGCAAAATAGGTGGCTGGGTTAAAGCGGACGCCGGCTTTATCGCGCAGAACCACCCAGTAGCGGCCCGTAGAGGGCGGGGCAGCGTAGGCAACATGGCAAACCCCACTCAGCCCCAAACTGAGAAGCAGAAAAAAAGCCCGCACGAAGGAAAAATGAATACGCAAGTGATGCGGCCGTAAAATAGGTAGCTGAAGCAACCACGAAGATACGATAGTAGCGAATGGTGCGTGCTGTCTGGGGGGCTTTTTTACTTTTCCAAACGAAACCAGTACAACGCTTTGCGCTGAAGGTAGCGCGAAAAAGATTTCCCGCTACCTTCAACCCAGCAAGCTCAAGGGTTACCGTAAATGCCTGTTCTGAGCTTATGCTGGTCTTTACTTTCTTCTTAAATCCTTTTTTATGAACTCTACTCTTTCCCGAACCGCCCTAGTGGCACTTTGGAGCGCCGGCACCCTTATGCTCGGCGGCTGCAATAAGAAAGAAATAGCAGCCCTGCAGCAGCAAAACGCGGAGCTGCTCAGCTCCCGCGAACAATTGCAAGCCCAAAAATCGGCGCTGGAACAGGAGAAAGCTCAAACGGAGGAAGCTTTGCGCTCCAACCTGTTGAGCAAAAATCAGGAAGTCAACCAGTTGAATGAGAATCTGGGCACCACTAAGGAGCAGTTGCAGGACCGCGAGCAGCGAATCGCCGAGCTGCAGCGCGTGCTCGATCAGAAGGAAGCGGCCGTAAAGGCCCTGCGCCAAAAGGTGGGCGACGCGCTGCTGGGCTTCAATGCCAATGATCTGACGGTGAACGTGAAGAACGGCAAAGTGTACGTTTCGCTTTCCGAGCAGCTGTTGTTTAAGTCAGGCTCCACTGTTGTTGATCCGAAAGGTCAGGAGGCGCTGAAGAAGCTCGCCACTGCCCTCAAAGGCAACCAGGATGTGAACGTATTGGTGGAAGGCCATACCGACAATGTGCCCATTGCCCGTGGCACGGCCGGCATGAAAGACAACTGGGATTTGAGCGTGCTGCGCGCCACCGAAATCACCCGCATCCTGACCACGGCCGGCCTCACTCCTGCTCAGGTCACACCGTCGGGTCGGGCCCAATATCTCCCCATCACAGCCAATGCCACACCCGCAGAGAAGGCCCAAAACCGTCGCACCGAGATTATCCTGACGCCCAAGCTCGATGAGCTTTTCCAGATTTTGGAAGCTAACTAAGTCGCCTGTTTGCTCGTTGTTCAGCCTGCTCGCTGCATGGAATATTAAGATGACTGAAGCTAGTCTTATCGGTCGTTTTTTATAGAAGATTAACAACACAAATGGCTCAAAAAGAAACGGCTGCCCCAAGCGAGGCAGCCGTTTCTTTTTGAGCCATTTGTGTATTTATTCAGACGAGTGCTTGCCGTTTGATGATCATTTATACAGTCTTAAATTGCAATCATAAATTATTCATTATAAACAAATTCAAGCCAACATGTTAAACCTGTAGTTTCAAAGTAAATTCTTCAATTGCCAGCCAGTGCTGGCCGTCGTGGCGAAAGAGCTGCAGGCTGCTCGCAAAGAAGGATGCGGCATAGGAACGGGCCTGAAAAAGCTGACGCAACGCCGACACCTGGCTGGGGGGCAAATCGCGGGTGGCCAGGGTCATATGCGGAGTAAAAGGCCGCGTTTCAAGCGGGATATCTGCCAGACGCGCCGCACACCAACCAGTTAGGTCTGCGTGGAAAGCCTGCAAGGCCGCAGCCTCCGTCACGCGCACAAACAAGGTGCGGTTACCAAACCAATCGAAACCATTTAAGCCTACGCTGAACGGCTCCTCTAGGGCGGCAAAATCACGCAGCTCTATGCGCAGTGCCGCCTCCACTTCCGCCGCTTGCCGCCACGGCGGAATGAGCGTGATGTGCGCCGGCAAACGCACTGCATTGCGGCTGCCCGTCAGCGTGTGCACCTCCTGCTTCATCGCCCAGACCTCGGAAGAAATCGGCTCGGGGGGCAAAATGGCGACAAGGTATAGCGGGTCCATATTTCCCTTACGTATGTGGCCATACTACCGATGAAGCTCTAAAGGCAGATTTGCTTTTAGTCGTAAAATGATTGTTGTATACCACCCAGTTGTCATGCTGAGGCCCGAAGGACCTTCTGCCAGTGGAACAAATCGTTCTTCTGGCAGAAGGTCCTTCGGGCCTCAGCATGACAGACGGGCGGAACACAGGCTACACAACGCCTGCGACGATTGTGACGCGAATACGCTTCTCTACAAACCGTATTTGCTTAGCAAATACACCAGCGCGGCCATGCTCGCGCCGCCAAGCTCCAGCTCGCGGCGGTTTACTTTGTCGAAAGTATCGGCGGCGGTGTGGTGAATATCGAAGTAGCGCTGGGAGTCGCAGTCGTAGCCGATGAGCACTTTTGCCTGGTCTTTCAGGGGCCAATATCGGTGCCGCCGTGACCGACCACGAACTCGCCGCTGCCGTAGGGGACAAATAACGAGCGCCACTGCTGCATCCGGGTCACGGTCTCCGGGTTTGTCGTTTCCAGGGCAAAGCCACGGGGCGTAAAGCCGCCACCATCTGATTCCATGGCCGCTAAGTGCTTCTCGTTAGCCGCTTTAGCCAACTCAGCGTACTTTATACCGCCCCGGTTGCCGTTCTCTTCATTCATAAACATGACGGCGCGCACGGTGCGCTCCGGCTTCAGGCCAGTAGCTTTCAGCAGCCGCAGCACTTCCATGCTTTGCACGCAGCCCGTGCCATCATCGTGGGCACCTTGGCCCATGTCCCAAGAGTCGAGGTGGCCGCCAACGGTGATAATTTCGTCGGGGTACTTAGAGCCTTTAATCTCGCCAATTACGTTGTACGATTTCACGTCGGGCAACGTCTGGCAAGCCATTTCAAGCTCAAAGGTTAGGTTTTTGTCGGCTTTAAGCAATTGACTGAGGCGGTCGGCGCCGTTGGTGCTGAGAGCAGCGGCGGGCACTTTAGCCACATTGTCTTCGTAGCGCATGGTGCCCGTGTGGGGGAAGTCGTCGTGGGCTAGACTAAGCGAACGGACCAAGGCGCCCACAGCCCCGCGCTTGGCGGCGGCAGAGGCACCGGCGCGGCGCTGGTCACCGGCTTCTCCGTAGGCCTTGCCGGTTTCAATATAAGTAGGGTTCATGGGACGGTTGAAGAACACAAACTTGCCCTTCACTTTCTCTTCCGGCATAGCCGCCAATTCATCCAGACTCTGCACCTCCACTACCTGAGCGCGCAACTTGCCATTGGTGCCCACCGAGCCACCCAGCGCGCAAACCGGTACATCTACTCCTTTGCCTTTTGCGGCCTTAATCTGCCCTTTTTCCTTCGCCCCGCGCACCCAGTGCGGCACTATTACTTCCTGCAAGTATACGCGGTCGAGGCCCAGCTTTTCCATCGTCACTTTGCTCCAGTCTACTGCCTGTTGGGCCTGGGGCGAGCCAGCCAACCGTCCACCAATTTGGCCGGTGAGGTGGCGCAGGTTTTCGTAGCTCTGCCCCCGCAACAGGGCCTCGTCATAAATGCGGCGAATATTCAAAGAATCGGTTTGGGGGGCTTTTTGGGCCAGCGTGGGCGTAGTCAGCAATAGGGAAGCAACGCCCGCAAGCAGCGGGTAGCGAGAAACGAAAGAGGGCATAAAAAGCAAAAATGAGGAGATAAAAGCAGTCTGAGTAGCTAAAGTACAAGGAAACGCTACATGGGTTGCAACCACGCACTCGGCTACACAGCAAGAAAGCCCGGTCATCGAATGATCGGGCTTTCTTGCTGTTGTAATTTTTCTAGCTGGCAGGCATGAATCGCCCACTGAATGAAAGATTCTAATGCTCTGCCCCGAATCGGTGCGTAACCACCGTTGCTTCGCCTGTGGGGGCACTTTTACTTCGAATAGATAATCATACTCACCATCCTCAACCGTGGTAATCTCCGATTTGGCCCCCAGCGCCGAAACCAAAGGCAGCAGCGTATTCGAGTGGCCCACAACCAGTACCGTTTTGCCCTTCTGCTCCTGCAGGATGCGCGCGGCCAGGTCGGCGGGCTTATCATAGACTTGGGGCGTACGCTGCAAGGCGGTAGCCAATGGAGCGGCCGTAGCACGGCTACGAACGGTATTCGTCACGTAGAGCGTCTCGATATTGCGGCTGCCCAGGGTGTCGCGCAGCGTGAGTGCCCGCTGCTCACCGGTAGGCGTCAGGGGCGGATCGGTGAGGGCCGGATCAGTTTCTTTTTCGGCGTGGCGCACTACATAAATCGTGGTTACGGCCGCGCCGGGGAGCTTTTCAGCAGTAGAACCAGATGCAGTTGGTCGCTCCGACGAGCAGCCGACGACCGCACTTAACAGCAAAGCCAAGGAGGGAATCAGGTGTAAAAAGCGCATAGAGAATGGAGGAAAGTGTGAGGCAATAACGCCGAGCTAAGCGCCAGGTTGCATTATTTGAGCGCCATAATCTGCTTTAGCTCAGCCTCGGTCACGGTGAGCAGCCCTACTTTGGGCAAACGAGCCGTGAGCGTGCGCCAGTCGGGCTCCTGCTTGAAAATGGGCTGAAGCAGCTTCAGAGCGGCAGGTACTTGCTTATTGTTGGCGAGCGTGATGGCATGCCAGTAGCGCATTTCTAGGTTCTCCGGAAACATCTTCTCAGCGGTTTGGTATTCGCGCATGGCGCCGGCCATGTCGTTTTTCTCTACGGCTAAGTCGCCGGCATTCATATGGTTATAGGCACGGTGCAGGCGCAGCAGGCGGTCCAGCTCTTTCAATGGGGCTGGGTTATCATCAACGCGCAAATCAATTAGCCTATCCTCCCACGGAGCATTGGTAGCTTGGCCACGCACCACCAGCAGGGCCGCCGACTGCTTGCCCCGAATGTCACCACCTACGGCTTGAGCCGCATTTAGCGCCGCCATCACGCGCTCAGCCAGGGGCAGATTAGCGCTTTGCTCAAATGCTTTGGCCATGGCCGGCCACACCTTCTCGCTGAGCATCATATTGGCCTGCACCGAAAACTCTTTGCCGGTGATATGGCCCGCGTAATCCACGCATTTCTCGCCGGTATGAGCGGCCACATTGCCTTTCGCATCCAGAATGGCTACCTGGCGCACGGCCTTGCCTTCATCGGTGCTGAGCAGCTCGTCGAGGGTTTGCTGGGCAGTTTTGCCGCTTTTCATCAAAGCCAAGCCCCGCATTCCGAAGGACTTATTGGTAAACGACTGCGTAGCAACCACGCCTACCCCGGCCTCGCCCCAGCTTACCGACGTGCCCACCGAAAACCAGTGGCTTTGCACAGCCACGGCCATTTCGCCCGTTTTGGGGTCGCGGGCCACGATGGAAAACGTGTGGGCCAGCGGCTCGGTGGCCGAATATACCTGAGCGGAAGCGTTGGGCAACAGACTGAGCAGCATAGGCAGTACTAGTAAAACTGTGTGTCTGAGGAGCATAAAAAAAGTAGTTTTGGATGGTTCGCGGTTCAAGATACAGCCGTTTCCGACTCAGGGTGTTTTCACGGGCACTTTGTTGTTAGCGCCCCTTCCCAATAACTGCCTTACTCTCTTCCCTTTGAGCATCGCCCCTGCCCCGCCCGTTATCCGCGTCCGCGACCTGAGTAAGCACTACCCCGGCCATGTGGCGGTGCAAAATGTGTCGTTTGAGCTGGCGCTGGGCGAAACCCTGGTGCTGCTGGGTCCGAGCGGGTGCGGCAAAACTACGTTGCTCAAAATGCTGAATCGCCTCATCGAGCCGACCTCCGGCACGGTGGAAATCAACGGTGTGGTGGTGGGCCGGCAGCAGCCGGAAGTATTGCGGCGCGGCATTGGCTACGTGATTCAGCAAGTGGGCCTGCTGCCGCACTACACCGTGGCCGAAAATGTGGGGGTGGTGCCGCGCCTGCTGGGACATGCGCCGACGGCAATTGCGGAGCGCACCAACGCCTTGCTCACGCGCCTGCATTTGCCCCCCAAGCGCTTTGCTCACCAGTATCCGCACCAGCTCAGCGGCGGGCAGCAGCAACGCGTGGGACTAGCCCGCGCCCTGGCCGCCGACCCGCCCATCATGCTCCTCGATGAACCCTTCGGCGCCCTCGACCCGGTGACGCGGGCCGGCATCCGGCGGAAGTTTCGGGAGCTGGAAGAATTGCGCACGAAAACGATGGTGCTGGTAACCCACGACGTGACCGAAGCCTTCGAGCTGGCCGACCGTATTGCCCTGCTCAACGGAGGGCAAATTCAGCAATTAGGCACGCCGCACGAACTGCTGTTTCGGCCGGCCAATGACTTCGTCCGCGACTTCTTCGCCGCCGAGCGGCTAGCTCTACAACTGCACACGTTGCGCCTCCGTGAGCTACTCCCATTTTTGCCCCCAGCACTTTATCGGCTTCATTAGACAAGCTAAACTCACATGAAACAACTAGCTCATTATCAATTGTTAAAACCATATCACTTAATCATACAGTTCAAGATACATTCGAGATACTGACAGAGCCGCTAGCAGCTGCTGCACCTACCGATCAGCAGCCAGCAAATGACTCCATACGCCACGTTATCATCACCGAATCGGATGAAAATGCCCCCAGCGCCGGGTCACTTTGCCGGAGCTAATGGCCGCTTTTGCCCAAGCCATTCACCAAGCCGAAACCGCATGGAAGTCCTGACTGAACTGCTGGCTTTCTGGCAAAATCAGGCCGGGAAGCTCGGCCATCAAACCCTGCAACACATCGGCCTGACGGCAGCTTCCCTCCTGCTGGCGGTGCTGGTGGGCGTGCCGCTGGGGCTGCTGCTCACGCGTCGGCCGCGGCTTGCGCCTGCCGTGCTGGGTTTCACCGGCATACTTCAAACTATCCCCAGCATTGCCCTGCTCGGCTTCCTGATTCCGGTGCTGGGCATCGGGCCGCAGCCGGCCATTTTTGCGTTGTTTCTGTACTCTTTATTACCCATTGTGCGCAACACGTTGGCGGGTGTACAGGGCGTGAGTCCGGCCGTAGTGGAGGCGGCTCGGGGCTTAGGTCTTACCGATGGGCAGGTGCTGCGCCGGGTCGAATTGCCGCTGGCTTTGCCGGTGCTGTTTGCGGGCATTCGGACGGCTACTGTCATCAATGTGGGCGTGGCTACGCTAGCCGCTTACATTGCGGCGGGTGGCTTAGGCGAGTTCATTTTCGGCGGAATTGCCTTAAATAATCCGGCTATGATTCTGGCTGGCGCCATCCCGGCCGCTGCGCTGGCCCTGGCCTTCGATGCGGCACTGGCCAGGCTCCAACGCCTCAGCGCCCGCCGCCTCACACGCGTGGGGGGCTTTTTGCTAGTGCTGTTGCCTTTGCTGGCGGGCTTGTATCTGCTGCCCCGCGCCACGGGCAAGCTGCTGGCCGGCTTCAGCCCTGAGTTTGTGGGCCGGGCCGATGGGCTGCCGGGTCTGCAAACGAAATATGGGCTGCGGCCCCTGCCCAGCGTGATTCTGTCGCCCGCCTTGGTCTACGAAGCCGCCCGCCACCGCGACGTGGATGTAATTGACGGGTACTCCACCGACGGCCGCATCAAGGCGTATGATTTGCGCGTGCTGCGCGACGACCGGGGGCTTTTCCGCCCTACTTTGCCGCGCCCGTGGTGCGCCAGGCGGTGCTGGCGGCCCACCCCGAGCTGCGCCCGGTGCTGGAAAAGCTCGCCGGCCGCATCAACGACTCGGTGATGACGGAGCTGAACTACCGCGTAGACTACCGCCACGAAACGCCCCGCGCCGTGGCCCACGACTTTCTGCGCCGCCTGGGCCTGTGGCGCGCACCGCAACCTGCTACTGGTGGAACTATTACGCTGGGCTCCAAGATTTTCGCCGAGCAGTATATTCTGGCCGAGCTGTACGCGGCCCTCATTCGGGGCTACACCAACCTGGATGTCGTCACCAAAACCGGCCTGGGCGGCACCAGCATTTGCTTCGAGGCCCTGCGCTCCGGCGACATCGATCTGTATCCGGAGTACACGGGTACGGGCCTGCTGGTGCTGCTCCAGCCTCCTCCCGCCACCGTCGATTCGCTGGGGGGCAATCCGCGCGCGGTGTTCGACTACGTGCAAGCGCGTTTTCGGCAGCGCTACGGTCTGGAATGGCTAAGCCCTTTGGGCTTCAACAATACCTATGCCCTGCTCATGCGCCAGCAGCAGGCCGAACAGCTGCAAATAGCCTCCGTATCGGAGCTGGGAGCTTATCTGCGCAGATAATTCAAACTACGAAATAAATGCCCCCAGAGCAATTATTGAGGGCTTTTTGACTCTTAGAAGCCGTGGAAATTCGTTCGGGCAACCAACGATTCACTCAATCAGGTCCGCAAGAATTCCGAGTCCGGAACGGGCTCCATCCCATTGACTATGCTCAACAGACAGGCTTCAGCTATTATCAGATCAATAACCTGTCAATCAGATCGATACAAACAACTACCGTCTGCATTTTTGTCCTAAAGAATTAACCCAGAATTAAATCGTGGCGGAATCTCAGATAAAGCAATCCGGTAGAGCTGGCAAACCGTAGCTAACCTTAATCAAATACTAGTCTTTCATCCTTTTATACCAAAGTCCCACGGAAATGAGAAAACCGTCTTACCTCGTCAAGTTTAGTGCGTTTGCCCTTGCTTTAGCCTCGCTTACCAGCTGCGAGGATGTGCTGGAGCAGTACTTCCCCAAGAATGGCAATGGCGACGACAATCCCGTTCCCAGTCAGGATATCCCTTTTTATGCCTTATCGGGTGGGGTGAAGCTTGATCTGTTTTCCACCAAGAACCCTGCTCGCAGCTCTGCCTCAACCTCGATTACGGGTTTGCAAGCCGGCGAAAAACTGCTGGGTATTGACTTCCGCCCCGCCACGGGCCAGCTATATGGCATCGGCAGCACCAGTCGTCTGTACGTCATCAACCTCGCCACCGGCGCGGCCCGTGCTATCGGCAGCGGCCCTATTACGCCCGCCTTGGAAGGCGATATGGTGGCCTTCGACTTCAACCCGACCGTTGACCGCATTCGTGTGGTGACCAGCACGGGCCAAAACCTGCGCCTCAATCCCGAAACCGCAGCCGGCACTATCGTCGATGGCGGCATTAATGGGGTACCCGGCGCTGGCATCACCGGCGCAGCTTACACGAACAGCGTAGCCGGTGCCAGCGCCACCGTGCTCTACGACCTCGACCCAGCCACGAATACGCTGTATCGGCAGGACCCGCCCAACAACGGTACGCTGGTAGCCGTCGGCGACCTGAAGCTCGATATCAGCGGCAACGGGGGCTTCGATATTGATGCTAAAACAGGCACGGCCCTGGCCCTGTATGATGTGAATGGCAAGCCCACCCTTTTCACGGTTGACCTAGCCACCGGCAGCACAAAAACGCTGGTAAAGTACGACAACACCGCAGCTTACACAGGCCTCGCCATTCCAACCCGGCCAGTAGCCTATGCGTTGAATCTGGCACGGGGCATAAGAGGGGGAACACTGAACGACCTGTTTATATTCGACCCTACCAATCCGTCAACTGCTGTAACGAAGAGCGTTACAGGCCTGAAGGAAGACGAGGGAATTACTGGCATGGATTTCCGACCAGCCACGGGCCAGCTTTATGCCCTAACCAACACCAGCGAGCTTTACATTCTTAACCTCGCCACGGCTGCGGCCACGAAGGTAGCTACCCTCAGTATTCCTCTAGAAAGCGGGCCCGTAGGCGTATCAAATGGAATTGGGTTTGACTTTAACCCCGTCGCTGACCGCATTCGCATTGTGAGCGAGTCGGGCCAGAACCTGCGGGTAAACCCCACGGACGGTGTGACTATCGCGGATGGCCGTATCAATCCGGGTACGCCTAGAATTCTGGCGGCGGGCTATGATAATAGCTTCGCGGGGGCGACGGCGACGAATTTATACGTTCTTGATGGCAATGGTAAACTATATCGGCAGAGCCCGCCCAATGACGGCACCTTAGTGGAAGTAGGCAACACTGGCATTGCCAACGTAGCAAACTTTGATATTGGCGGTAGCACCAACACAGGTTATCTGTTCACGGGTAATGGTGGTGGCTCACCTACCCGAGTCTCTACCATCAATGTAACGACGGGAGCGCTTACCTCGTCCACCGAGAGCTTTAACGCGGGCGGAAATCCCACGGCATTTGCTGTTGGCTTAGGTTTCTAAGGCTTATTAACTTGTTGCAAAAAAGCCCACCAGACAACCTCTGGGGGGCTTTTTTGCAGTAAGTAAATATGTTAGTAATAAGCAAGGCTACTGGCAGAAGTTCAACAGGCTGCACTATGCGCCTCGTTGAAAAACTGGAAATCAAATCAGCTTGCAGTAGTCATTATTGACGCAAAATTTTATATTTAATCATATATTTTATTAGTTAAATCTAAAACTCCTGTTTCTATGTTTAAATCCTCTTTCCTCGCCAAGTGGGGCGTGGCTGCTTTGCTCCTGGCCTCGCTCACGAGCTGCGAAGACATCCTGGAGCAGTATTTCCCGAAGCCCAACCCCACGCCCCCCACCTTTCCATCGCTAGGAATAGATATTCCGTTCTATGCTTTGTCCGGCGGCACGCGGCTCGATGCCTATTCCACGAAAGATGCCGCAACGCGTACGGGCTCCGTGGCCATTACCGGCCTGCAAGGCGGGGAGCGGATTTTAGCTATCGACTTCCGGCCCGCTACGGGCCAGCTCTACGGGGTGAGCAGCGCCAGCCGCCTCTACGTGATTAACCAGAACACGGGGGTCGCTCGAACGGTTGGCACCGGTGCCTTCACGCCCGCGCTGGGGGCAATTTGGTGGCCTTCGACTTCAACCCCACCGTGGACCGGATTCGCCTCGTCACTTCCACCGGCCAAAACCTGCGTCTGCACCCCGAAACAGGCACGGTGGCCGCCACCGATGGTGCTATCAATGGGGCGGCAGGCGCAATGATTACCGGGGCCGCCTACACCAATAACGTCGCGGGGGCTGAGACTACCGCCCTGTACGCCATCAATCCGCAGAGCCAGCAGCTCTACCTCGTTAATCCACCCAACGACGGCACCGTTACGCCCGTGGGCGCTCTGAATCTGAACGTTGCCGGTGACGGCGGCTTTGATATTGACGCCAAAACCGGAACCGCCCTGGGCTTGTATTCCGTGCAAGGCAAGCCTACGCTTTTTACTGTCAACTTAGCGACGGGAGCTGCTCGCTCCTTGGCTCAGTACGCGGCCAGCCTGAACTACAGCGGCCTTGCCATTCCTACCCGGCCCGTAGCCTATGCGGTTGGTAGCATTACCATTGGGGGCCGATCAACGTCGAACGTGCTACATATTTTCGACCCAACGGATACGTCCGATCCGGCGGCTCGGGTAACCAAATCCTTTTTGGGACTGGCTCGCAATGAGGCTGTTCTGGGCATGGACTTCCGACCAGCCACGGGACAGCTCTACGCGCTAGTATTAGGCAACGGTGGCCCCTTCGTAGACGGCAGCGACTTTCCGGCCAGCACCCGACTATATACGATCAATTCGGCTACGGCCGAGGCGACCCGCGTGGCCGATATAAGCATCCCTCTGGATTTTGGGGTCTTCGGGCTCACGCATGCGTTTGATTTTAATCCTGTTACAGATGAAATCCGCATTGTGAGCCCTACGGGTCAAAACCTTCGGGTAAATCCCACAACCGGCGCCGCTACTGTTGAAAGCCTCATCAATCTGGCCTCCACAACGGTTCGGGCAATAGCCTACACAAATAGCCTCGTGCCGGCCCCGAGCACCAGCCTGTATGCCTTAGGCTCAGAAACAAGCACCACAGCCCGAAAGCTGTATCTGCTTAATCCGCCGAATTCAGGCACCTTATCAGAAGTTGGCACCCTGGACGTAAGCGGATTCCCCATCGCATTCCCTACGGCGACAGTTCAGATGGTGACCTTTGATATCGCGGGCACCACCAATACCGCCTACGGCATCGCTTCTCTGGGCACTACCACGGACTATGGAATTGCAAGAATCAACCTTGCAACCGGTAGCACCACATTGGCTCGCCAGCTGACTGTCAATGGTGGCCCCAGTATCACTGCCTTAGCGGTGGGGTTAGGATTTTAACCTCCCCACTTTACCCTCCTAAATCGAAGCAGAAGCAAAAAAGCCCCCTAGAAATGTTCTGGGGGCTTTTTTGCAAATATTCTTTAACCTTACGGATTCACTACGCCATAATCTTCCGACTCCACGGGGTGAGCGGCCGGAATACTGGTGGGCGCGGGTTGGCCGGGCAATTGCATTTCCCAGCCCTGCCGCATCTGCGTGAGGCCGGCGCGGGCGGTGAGGTCGAACTGGCAGGGCACGATGGACACGAAGTTGTGCGCCAGCGCCCACTCGTCGGTTTCGTCGCCCTCATCGAGGTTCACGAAGCTGCCGATCAGCCAGTAGTACGGGCGCTGGTGCGGGTCGTGGCGCAGATCGAACTCTTCCTGCCACTTCGCGCGCGCCTGACGGCACAAGCGGGCCCCCAGAATAGGCGTATCTGACTTTTTAGGAATATTCACGTTCAGGGCCGTGCCGGCCGGAATGCCATGCTCCAGCGCCTGACGCGTGACGTGCTCCACCCATTCTTCAGTGTGCGAAAAGTCGGCGGAGTGGCCGTAGTCGCACAGGGAAAAGCCGATGGCGGGCAGCCCTTCAATGGCCGCCTCAATAGCCGCCGACATGGTGCCCGAGTACAGCACGTTTACCGAGGAGTTGGAGCCGTGGTTGATGCCCGACACCACCAAATCAGGCTGACGGTCTTTGAGCACATGATGCTTGGCCAGCTTCACGCAATCGGCGGGCGTACCAGAGCACTCGTAGGCTTCAATGCCCTCGAAAATGGTGCTGGCATCGAGCCGTAGCGGGTGGCCGATGGTAATGGCATGGCCCATGCCCGACTGGGGCGAGTTGGGAGCCACCACCACCACTTCGCCGATGCGGCGCATGACGCGCACGAGCGTAGCGATGCCGGGGGCCGTAATGCCATCGTCGTTGGAAATCAGAATCAGGGGTTTGGAAGGTATAGCAGCCACAGGAAACAGAATTTAAAGTGAGTAACCGAGCCGCAAAGGTAGGCAAGCCCGGCGGCATACGCCCCGGAAGCCATTCTCCGACTGCTTTTAAGTCAACGACGAGCGCACCGCTACCGTATGGCATCGGTACTATGTTCAACTTCTCTGCTTCTGCCCGGGCCGCAGCATTGCTACTGGCCCTGACTGCCGTTAGCGCCTGCGACTCCTCCCCGACTCAAACCTCCGTGGCTTCGGGTGGCGAACAGCCATTTCAATCTTCGCCCCCACCTACAGCATCTGCCCCATCGGCTTCGTCGCCACCGCCACCGGGCACCCCCGAGAAACCCGTATCGGCGACCAACCCCACTACCCCCGACTCTCTGCATTTGATCAGCTCCGACCGCGTCGGGCGCCTGCGCCTTAATACCAGCGAGCAGGCTGTTCTGCGCCTGATTCCGGCCAGCCGCCGCCGCAAGTCCACGCGTACCGTCGAGGGCATTACGTACCCCGTGTATGAGGTAACCGATGCGCAGCAGCTCACCGCGCCGCCCATCATGCTGGAAATGGCTGGCGATGAGCAGGATGGCTTCCGTATCTGGCGCATCCGCGTGACCGACCCGCAGTACCGCACCGCCGATGGCATTGGCGTAGGCTCGCCCTACGGTGCCGCCCGCCAGCAGTACGGCATCACCACCATCGAGAAAACCGATGCGGGCCTGGTAGCCGTATCCGACGCGGTAAATATGTCATGGGTTCTGGATGAGCAATCTCTGCCCGCCAAGGGCTCTGGGCAGTTGAGCCCTACTGACGTGCCTACGGCCACGCGCATTATCGGGGTATTGGTGTCGAGGTAGGGCGGGAAGAGTGCAATTGCATTACGCTATATTTCCTGTACTTTGGCAATGTCGAGCTACCTAAGGGTTTAGCAGCCCACAACCACTCACGGTTCTATCATCTATCTATTGCCTATGCTTCTGTTCGAAAACACCTATCGTACGCGTGATTTTGGGTTGTTGATACTGCGCGTGGGTCTGGGTATGATGTTCACCATTCATGGCTATCCGAAGCTGATGGGTGGTCAGGCCGCCTGGACCGAAGTAGGTAGCGTGATGAAGCTGGTCGGTCTTGATTTTGCTCCTACTGCCTGGGGCCTGCTGGCCGCCGTAGCGGAGGCTGTTGGGGGGCAATTATTAGCCGTAGGACTGTTCTTTCGAATCACGTGCGTGGCCTTGCTCATCACCATGATTATGGCCGCCATTATGCACATAAGCAAAGGCGATGGTTTTGGCGGCTATTCCCACGCAGTTGAGTCGGCATTCGTGTTTTTAGGGCTGCTGTTCATCGGGCCCGGCCGGTATAGCCTCGATAAACTGCTGTTTCCGGGTCCGCGCCGGCTGTATCAATAAACGGCTACAGCATCACTTAATACATGAAAAAGCCCCCCATATCATAATCTGGGGGCTTTTTCATGTATCAGCTTTTCTAAAAGCTTGTTATCTCCTATTCCAGGCTCATCTCTATCAGGGTGAGCATATGTTCTATTTCAACTGATCCTTCTGCTATAATTAATTTATAAAACGCTGTAAATCTGATATTTAATTTGAAAATATTATTATACTAATAATTATTTATCTACTACTTCAATTTTGAAGAACAGAACTAAAGTAAACGACGTAAGGCGGAAAGCCTCTGCGTTCAATTATTTCTTCTTTCCATCCTATCATCCCGTTTCTATGCTAAAACCCTCTTTACTCGCCAAATGGGGCGTGGCTGCTCTGTTATTATCGTCGCTGAGTAGCTGCGAAGACATCCTAGAGCAGTATTTCCCCAAACCTAACCCTACGCCTCCACCCACCTTTCCTAGCTTAGGGCTGGATATCCCATTTTATGTTTTGTCCGGTGGGACGCAGCTGGATGCTTATTCCACCAAGGATGCGGCCACCCGCACTGCCTCCGTGGCTATTACTGGCCTCCAGGGCGGAGAGCGAATATTGGCCATTGATTTCCGCCCCGCCACGGGCCAGCTCTATGGCTTAGGCAGTAATAGCCGTCTGTATGTGATCAATCAAATTACGGGAAGTGCCCGCGTCATAGGTACCCAAGCCTTCTCGCCTGCGGTAGTTGGAGGCATAGCAGGCTTTGATTTTAATCCTACCGTCGACCGCATTCGAGTAGTATCGTCCACTGGACAGAATCTACGGCTGAACCCCGAAACGGGCGCCGTTGATGCCACCGATGGAGCTATTAATGGCGCTTCTAACGGTGCCATCCTAACAGGAGTAGCGTACACAAATAATACGAATGGGGTTTCTACGACTGCACTGTACGCCATCAACTCGCTCGACAAGCAGCTCTACTTAGTAAACCCACCTAATAATGGTACTGTAGCTCCGGTGGGAGCGCTCAACCTTAATATTGCCGGCGATGGCGGGTTCGATATTGATGCTAAGTCTGGTGCTGCATTAGGATTATATGCAGTTAATGGCCAGCCAACGTTGTTCACCGTTGATCTTACTACAGGTACAGCGCGGCCTTTGGCTCAGTATAGTGCCAGCCTGGGTTACACGGGGCTAGCCATTCGGACGCAGCCTATTGCCTACGCCACTGCAAACGTATGCTCGGCCAGCGGCTGTCCACAACAGCTATTAATTTTCAACCCAACCGATCCTACTACATTTATTAATAAGCCCATTACTGGCCTACTCAACCAGGAGATTTTAGAAGGTTTAGACTTCAGGCCGAGTACAGGGCAGCTTTACGCCTTTGGTCGGATCAACAATTGGCTATACACGATTAATCCAGCTACTGGAGCCGCAACCTTCATAGCCAGATTGAGCACAAATTTGCTTGGTGGAGCAGCAGGGTTTGATTTTGACCCATTAATTGATGCCATACGTATGGTAAATACTAATAGAGACAATTTGCGGGTGAACCCAGTCACGGGAGCTGTTACCCGAGATATACCTTCTTCTGTCATCCCAACTTACATAATCGCAGCAGCCTACGACAATAATTTCACAGGTACAAATGCCACTAACCTGTATGTTGTTGACTACCTAACGGACAGGCTGTATCAGCAGAATCCGCCTAACACAGGCAGGTTGACCGATATTGGTAGACTAGGTATTGATGTAGGGGGCGATACTCATCTTGACATAGGCGGGCTTAGCAATACGACTTATCTAATGCATACCCCATCCGGTGTTTTTAATGTCTCGCGGCCAGGTCCAAGTGGGCTTTACACCATTAAACTGTCTACGGGAGTAGCTACCTCTGTCGGCGACTATGACTTTCTCCGCGCATTAGGGGATTACCAACTGGGTGGTTTTACTATAGGCCTAGGTTTCTAAGCTTTCCACGCTTAGCTCTATTGCCCCATTGAACCTCTAAATACAGGCCTGGCTCATGAGTCAGGCCTGTTTCGCTTTTAACGATCTGCTGAGCCGTGTCGCAAACTCTATCAACCGACGACTCTGCTCACTGTTTAGGTATCCTGTTTTGTAGCTGACGCGCATATAAAGGAAAGGTAGAATAACTCAATGCCAACCGCCTCTAGTATTGTCAGCGTTGGGGTTTTCTTTTTTTAGCGTTGATTGCAGAAAATTCTTCGCTGCTGCATGCTCGCATTTCTCCTCTCTGCCTCCCTGCTTTTCACCGCACCTACCGACTGGCGCACACCCTTCGAGAAAGGCAACGGCAATACCACCGCCACCCACACCGAGTGCATCGACTACTACAAACGGCTCGACGCGGCCTACCCCGAAATCACCTTGCGTGAGGCCGGCACCACCGATATTGGGCAGCCTTTGCACGAGGTAGTCGTGTCGCTGGATGGTGACGCGGACCCGGCTTCGGTGCGGGCCAAAAACCGGCGCGTGGTCTTTATCCAAAACGGCATTCACCCCGGCGAGCCCGAAGGCATCGACGCCAGCATGATGCTCGTGCGCGACTACGTGCAGAAGAAGGAGCTGAGGCGCCAACTTGAAAATGTAACATTAGTACTTATTCCCATTTACAATGTAGATGGCGCCCTGAACCGCAACAGCACTACGCGCGCCAACCAAAATGGCCCCCAGGAATATGGCTTCCGCGGCAACGCCCGCAACCTCGATCTGAACCGCGACTACATCAAGCAGGACTCGCGAAATGCCCGCAGCTTTGCCCAGCTTTTCCAGCGCTGGCAACCGGAAGTATTTGTTGATACGCACACCTCAAATGGTGCTGATTATCAGTACACGATGACCCTGATCGATACCCAGCGCGACAAGCTGCATCCGGCCATGAGCCAGTACATGCAGCAGCGGCTACTGCCGGCTTTGTACGCGGGTATGGAAAAGAAGAAATGGCCCCTCACGCCCTACGTCGACTTTGAGGGCCGCACGCCCGAAAGCGGCCTACGCGGCTTCCTGGAAACGCCGCGCTACTCCACCGGCTACACGACATTATTCAATACGCTGGGCTTTGTAACGGAGACGCATATGCTCAAGGAATTTGCCCCCCGCGTGCGCGTCACCTACGATTTTCTGGATCTTCTGATTCGTACGGTGCACCAGGATGCAGCCCAGATTAAGCAGGCCCGCACCACCGCCGATCAGCAAACGCGCACCCAAACCGACTTCCCTCTTACTTGGCAGCTCGACACGATGCAGGTAGATAAGTTCAGCTTCCGGGGCTACGAAGGCCGCACCAAAACCAGCGAAGTAAGCGGGCAGCCGCGCCTGTACTACGACCGCAAAGCGCCTTTTACGCGGCCCGTCAACTACTACCATACCTACCGCCCCACTACCACCGTGCACCGCCCCGTTGCCTACCTTATTCCGCAGGCCTGGGGCGAAGTGCTGGAACGTCTGCGCCTGAGTGGTGTGCAGCTTCAGCGCCTTCGCCGCGACACCACTCTCACAACAGAAGTGTACTACGTGGAAGACTACAAAACCTCGCCGCGGCCCTACGAAGGCCATTACTTGCACTCACAGGTGAAGCTGCGTCCTGAGCAGCAAGCGTTAGCCTTCCGAAAGGGCGATTATGTGGCCGTAGTTGATCAGGCGGCGGCGCGCTACCTTGTCGAAACCCTGGAGCCTCAGGCTACGGACTCATTCTTTAACTGGGGCTTTTTCGACAGCATTCTGCAGCAGAAAGAGCACTTTTCCGACTATGTATTCGAAGACCTAGCCGCCGAGCTACTCCGCCGCGACCCGCAACTGCGCCAGCAGCTCGAAGCCCGCAGGAAAGAAGATCCGACTTTTGCCAAAAGCGCCAGCGCCCAGCTCGACTTCATCTACCGCCGCTCTCCGCATTATGAGAAATCATACCAGCGCTACCCCGTAGCCCGCTGGCTGGGGGGCAAATTGCCGGTAGAATAAGGCATTTATCTCTAATGTGGTATACAATTCCACAATTGTCATGCAGAGGCGAAGCCGAAGCACCTCGCTCGCGGTAGTAGGATTACTAACCTCTCGTCCGCACGCGAGATGCTTCGTCCCTGGCTTGATGCGCCACATGCTCTGCATGAAAATTGTAAATGTTCAACGGAGCTTTCAGTAAAGTTTTAAGCCTTTTACCACCATTCTAATACCCATACATGCCCATCCTTGAAATTGAGAACCTCTCCAAAAACTATGGCAGTACGCAGGCGCTTAAGGGCCTGAACCTCACGGTGGAGGCAGGCAGCGTATACGGGCTGTTGGGGCCGAATGGCAGCGGAAAAACTACCACACTCGGCATTGCGCTGGGGGTGCTGCAACCATCGGGGGCACCGTACGCTGGTTTGGGGGGCAAATTTCAAGTGCCAGCAAGCGTCGGGTGGGGGCTTTGCTGGAAACTCCCAACTTTTTCCCTTACCTCTCCGCCCGCCAAAACCTCCAGATTGCCGCCGAGGTGAAGGGTGCCGACCCCGCCACCATCGCGGAAGCGCTAGAAATAACGGGCCTGGCGGCCCGCCAGCACGATGCGTTTCGGGGCTTCTCCCTGGGCATGAAACAACGGCTGGCGCTGGCTTCTACCCTACTGGGTCGCCCGGAGGTTCTGGTGCTGGATGAGCCCACCAATGGCCTTGACCCTCAGGGCATTGCCGAAGTGCGTGCTTTGGTGTTGCGCTTAGCGGCCGAAGGAAAGACGATCATTCTGGCCAGTCATCTGCTTGATGAGATTGAGAAGGTTTGTACCCACGTGGCCGTGCTTCAGCGTGGCGAGCTGCGGGCAGCGGGGCCCGTCAGCGACATACTGGCCGTTGCCGACCGAGTTGTGTTGCGTCTGGCGCCAAATGCTGCGCCGGCGGCGCTACTGGAGGCGCTGGGGGGCTTTTCCTGGGTCACCGATGTACGGCCCGAGCCGGGCGGCGCGTTCAGCGCAGTGCTGGGCACTGGCTATCAGCCCGCCGAGCTGAACCAGGCTCTTTTCCTGCAAGGCTTGGTGCTCAATAGTCTGGAAATCAGGCACCGCAGCCTCGAAACGCAGTTTCTGGAGCTCACTAAATAGCGCCTATCCTCCTTATTTCTTTCTCAACAGCCTCATTTTCTTACTATTGCCCCATGCTCGTACGTACTGAACTCCGCAAGCTCCTGCCCTACCGCACGGTCTGGATTGTGCTGGCGCTCTTTGTAGGTCTGCTGGCTTTCTTCGTGTCGGTGGGCGGCAACATAACCATCAATGGCCAGACCGTAGGCAACACCCTGTATGCATTTCCGGGCTTGTGGACCAAGCTGGCATACGTCGCCAGCTATTTTCATCTGCTGCTGGGCATTCTGCTCGTCATTCTCATCACCGACGAATTCCAGTTTCGCACCTTCCGCCAACAGCTCATCGATGGCTTATCGCCGGCCGGACTGATTCAGGGAAAACTGGCTGTATCGGGCCTGCTTACGCTGTTTGGGATGCTTGTAGTGCTGTTGGTCGGGCTTTACTTCGGGCTTACGCATGCCGGCGAGTCCAGTACTTCCCCGCAGAAGGCCTGTTCGACGCCCTGCTTCGCTACGGCGTGCAGGCCCTGGGCTACCTCAGTCTGGCTGCCCTGTTTGGCTTCCTGATTCGCAAGAGCGGACCAGCCATTCTGCTTTTCCTGCTGTATTCCTGGGTAATTGAGCCCCTGCTGCGGCTTCCCGTCGACGACCAGATTGACCGCTATTTCCCCACCAAAGTATTTTCCAGCCTCACGCCCAACCCGTCGCAGGCCATCCTCGAAACCATGACCGGCCCCACCAGCGCCCTCACCGCCACCCAAGCTCTCCCGCTGACGCTGGCTTACGCTGGTGTATTCTGGCTGCTGAGCTACCTACTGGTGCGCTATCGGGACTTGTAGATTTTGCTCATTAAGACTCCTGGCGGGGGAGTGAGGCCCCCGCCGCACCTTCCACTTCCGCTTCAGGTATGGCTACTAGTTCTATAGGCTCAGATTAGCATAAAAAAGCCCCCAGATATTTTCTGGGGGGCTTTTTTATACCTTCTAAACATTATACTCAGTAACCGCACCTTCCGCTCTCGCTCCAGGTACGGCGTAGGCCGAGCGTGAGGCTCCCCCTCTTTTTGGGAGAGGGGGTCGGGGGGTGAGGACACTCGTCTGGGGGCTTTTTTAATGCTGACTATTGAAACCGTACGACTAAGGCTGCTTTTCCTCCGTCAGCGAATTAGCATAATTCACGATGAAGGCCAACTCGCGGGCAATAGTGAAGTTCAGGTTGTTCTGCTTCGCGTACTTCTCGATCTGCCGGGCCTGCTGCGGGAAGGCGGCCAACAGATCCTTCTTCGGATTGCGCAGCGGAATAATATTGCCTGTTGGTGTACCCAGGTAGAAATTGTCCTTTATCTCCGAGTACGAGCCCGCATAGCGCGAAGGCCCAGCCGGATACCCACCAAAGCCGCCCCCATAACCATAAGGACCAGCGGCATACACAGGCCGCTCGATAAGAGCTTCGCGGCGCAGCAACACTGTGGGCCCGCTGCTCAGCTGCTCAAAAAACGCCGGCGATTTGTAGTCGCTGTAATCGTTGTCGCGGTTCCAGCGGTAGGTCCGGAATACGCGAACCAGGCTCGTATCGGGCCGCTCCCGACGCTTGGGCAAGGGCCCGTTGAAGAACGCGGGACTACCGTAGTAGTAGCCCCGGCGCGCATCATAAAAGTCGTCGTAGTAATAAGCGTCGCGGCGCCGGTCAAACTGCTCGCCTTTCACCGCAAAGCTCTGCACCGCCACCGCCGAAAGCGTATTTATGGTATTATTGGGCATGGTCATGCGCACCACGTCCTCGTTGCGGTGCAGCACAAGCGGCCCTTCCAGCGTATCGCCGTTGGCCAGCAGAATGGTGCTGCCCGCAAACTCCTGCACGAAATTGCTGCGCTGCGCCAGGGCAGCCGAAGTCGGAAGCAAGCTAAGCACCAGGGCGGCCGCGCCGGCACTCAAAACGGAACGCAGGATTTTCATAGCCAGAGTAATATAGCCAAAAAACGCGTTTTTCGGCCTTCAGGCTATAATTCTTTTTCGGCTTCTACCGTCGTTTTACCGGGGTGCGGCTTACTCAGAATCATATGACCGAGCTTATCGCGCTTAGTAGTCAAATAACTCTGGTTGTGTTGGTTGGGTTCAATTTCGATGGCTACGGTTTCTACAATTTCCAGTCCGTATCCCATCAGGCCGGTACGCTTGCGCGGGTTATTAGTCAGCAGGCGCATCTTGCTGATTCCCAGGTCACGCAGAATGGAGGCGCCTACGCCGTAGTCGCGCTCATCCATGCCAAAACCCAGTTCCACGTTGGCTTCCACCGTATCGCGCCCCTGCTCCTGTAGCTTGTAGGCGCGCAGTTTATTGAGCAGCCCAATTCCACGACCTTCCTGATTCATATACACTACTACGCCACGGCCGGCCTTGTCGATCTGCTCCATGGCGTGGTGCAATTGAGGGCCACAGTCGCAGCGGCACGAGCCGAAAATATCGCCGGTTACGCAGGAAGAATGCACCCGTACCAGCGGTGGCTCCGCGCCGGCTAAGTCGCCTTTTACCAAAGCCAGGTGATGAGCCCCGTTGGAGCGCTGAGTAAAGGCATACAGGTCGAAATCGCCCCACTGAGTGGGTAATTTGACGGTGATATCGCGGGTAATCAGGCTTTCCTTGGCCAATCGATACTTGATCAGATCCTGCACCGAAATCAGCTTCAGATCCCAGCGCCGAGCCACTTCCTCCAAATCGGGCAGACGGGCCATTTCGCCATCTTCCTTCAGAATCTCCACCAGCACCCCAGCCGGCTCAAACCCCGCCAGACGCGCTAAGTCTACCGCCGCCTCCGTGTGTCCGGCGCGGCGCAATACGCCTTCTTTGCGGGCCTTAAGCGGAAAAATATGCCCCGGCTTACCTAGCTCTTCCGGCTTGGTAGTGGGGTCAATCAGGGCCAGAATGGTCTTGGAGCGGTCAGAAGCGGAAATACCCGTCGTGACGCCGTGGGTGAGCAAGTCAACCGATACGGTAAAAGGCGTAGCGTGCAGGGCCGTATTGCGCCCGACCATCAGCTCCAGACCCAGCTCCTCGCAGCGGTCTTCGGTAAGGGGCGCGCACACCAGGCCGCGGCCGTGGGTGGCCATAAAATTTACGATTTCGGGCGTGGCGCAGCGGGCAGCACAGATAAAGTCGCCTTCGTTTTCGCGGTCTTCGTCGTCGACCACGATAACTACTTTGCCGGCGCGGATATCGGCAATGGCGTCTTCTATTGAATTAAGCATGAACGTAGGTGATGCAGTTTAAAGGATGTTGCGGCGGTCGGCTTTTCAGAGAAACCATCGGCAAAGCTGGTGTAATAACCGCCAACGGCAGCACGAAGTTACGGGGCTTGAAGTTATGGGGCTCCGGGAGGAAATGGGCGAACGAGCAACGCTCCTCCTGGGTAAGGAGGAAAGCTGCGCGTTCACTCACTTATGCTGGTTTATTCTTTTGCCAGCTCAGTGGCACGCTGTTGCGCTGCCTTTATGCCATCCACCAGCGTTTCGGCCAGGTGGCCCGCCCGGAACGTGCGCAGCGCCGCCTCCGTAGTCCCGCCTTTGGAGGCCACGTTGGCAATAAGCTGGTCGATGCTTTGGTCGGAGTTGTTCAGCAAATGAAAGGCCCCCAGCATGGTCTGCTTCACCAGCAGCCCCGCCACCGATTCTGAGAAACCCATTTCCTGCCCGGCCCGCATCATGGCCTGCACGATATAGTAGAAGTAGGCTGGCCCGCTGCCACTCACGGCCGTAACGGCATCGAGCAAGCTCTCATCTTCCATAAAAATAGAGCGACCCGTGGCGTTGAGCAGGTTTTCGACCTGATGCAACCGGCTGCGGCTTACCTCGGCAGAGGCCGAAAACCCCGTAATTCCCATTCCCAGCAAGGCCGGCGTATTGGGCATGGCTCGCAGCACCTGCCGGTGATTCAGCTCCCGCTGCAAGCGCGCAATCGGGATGCCGGCCATGATGGATACTACCACCTGCTCGGGTTGCAGCACCTGACGCAGCCCATCGGCTACCCGACCAAAATCCTGGGGCTTCACCGCTACCATTACCACATCGTAGCTGCCCACTTCGGCCGACAGCAAGGCAGTTGGCATCCCCAGTTGGGTGGCATTCAGGCGCGCGCAATGCGCGTCGTCGCGGCCCAGCAGGAGCATATCGGTGCGGGCCACGAGGTTGTATTGCAGAAACGCTTTTGCAAAAGCCTGCCCCATGTTGCCGCAGCCCAGAATGGCAATGCGTAAGTTCGTGTTCATGAGGTTGAAGTGATTAGAAGCTTATTCTGGCGTCATGCCAATCAGCAACTTTGCCGGCAGTCCCCGTTGCTGTTACAACTAAATTCAGGAATGCGATGTGCTTATCCTAGCGCTTTTCCAACAGGCGCTCCAATCGGCTGGTAGCCGTGGCCCAGTTATAGTTGTCGCGCACGAACTCCAGGCCCCGTTGAGCCAATACTTTTGCCCGTTCGGTCTTCGTGAGCAGGTCGCTGATGTGCGCGGCCAGCTCCGCCGCCGTTTGACCAACCAGCAAATGCTCTCCTACCGTACCGCGTAAGGCATTGTTTGCCAGCGGCGTAGTCACGCAGGGCAAGCGCATGGCCATAGCTTCGAGCAGTTTGTTTTGCAGGCCCGTGCCCACGCGCATGGGCGCCACAAAAACGCCGGCCGCCGCATACGCCTCCCGAATGTCGGAGAGCCAGCCGCTGACCGTAACGGCCAGTGAGGCCAGTGCCTGCACCCGCGCCGCTGGGGTGGTGCCCGCAATCAGCAGGCGAGCTTTCGGGTGGCTTTGGCGAACGAGGGGCAGAATTTCCTCGGCCAAAAACACGGCAGCATCCACGTTCGGATGGTAGTTCATGTTGCCGCAAAACAGAATCTCGTATTCTTTTTTGCTTTGCACGGGCCGAAAATAGCTGGTATCGATTCCGTTCAGCACCACCTCAATCTCGGCCCGCCGTGGGTGGTCGATGAGTTGGCGGTCTTGGTCGGAAATGATGGTGTGATGGCGAAACCACTCAAACGCCGCCGCCTCGTAGGTACGCAAGCGCTGGGCTTCAAGCTGAAACACCGGCCGCTGCCACTGGGGGCTTTTTCGGCCCGGCGCAGCATACCAGCCGAAAACACATCCATATAATCGAGGGTGCAGGGCAGGCGCTGCGTGTGGGGGCGCAGGTATTCGGCCATACGTATCAGCTGGCAGTAGGCGTGGTCGGGCTGAAACTGGGTGATTAGCTGATTGAGGTGGCGCTGGGCGGCAGCATTGTGAAAGTAGCCCACCTGCAATGGCAGCCCACTGGCCAGGGCGCGGGTCATGTTCAGACCGATGCGAGGCCGGCGCAGGTGGTGAACGTGCAGCCCACCGGCGCAAAGCGGCGTTACGGCTGCCAGCGCCGACGCCGATGCGGGCTCATCGGTGAGGGCAAACAGGCAAATCTCATGGCGCTGAGCCAGGTAGCGGAGCTGGTGGAAGGCACGCAGCTTGTCGCCCTTGTCAAGCGGGTAGGGAAACCGGGACAGCAGGACGAGCAGCTTCATGGGGGGCAAATTTAGACGCCGGAGGCAGCCAAGCTGCGATACAAGTCTACAAAGTGGTTTACTACCTGAAGATTATCATACGTGCTCAGGATGGTTTGGCGGGCGGCCTGCCCAATTTTGACCTGATTCAGCTCGCCCTTGTAATAGCTCTCGATACGGTTGATCCACTCGCTGGGCTCATCACAGAGCACAATATCGTGGTCGTTGCGCACGCTGATACCTTCAGAACCCAGGCCGGTACTGATTATACACTTCGCCAACGCCATGCCCTCAATAATCTTGATGCGCATGCCGCCGCCGCTCAGCAAGGGCACAATCATGATTTCGTAGCGCTGCATAAACTCCGCTGCCGACTCCACAAAGCCATGCACAAACACGTTGCCGCCCTTTAGCCGCATGATGCGCTCGGGTGTATCCTTGCCGGCAATATGTAGCTCCAGCTCCGGCATTCGCTCGTGCACGTAGGGCCACACATTGGTCAGAAACCAGTCGAACCCTTCCAGATTGGGCAGCCAGTTCAGCGAGCCAATCATAAACAGGGTTTTGGGTTTGGGCTGAATCGCGGAATCAATCTGAAACCGACTCAAATCTACGCCGGCCGGCACGAACACAACCGGCTCAGGGCAGCCCATGGCCCGGAGGCGGCGCTGGTCAGGAGCCGTAATAGCGGCCACGGCATTAAAGCGCGGCAGATACTTTTCCTCGAAGCGCTTCAGCCCATTGGCCAAATGGTGCAGATACACGGCTTTAATAGGATTGCGCTCCCGCTCAGCCAGCATCTTCCAGATGGTATGCTCCACATTATGAGCGCGTAGCACCACCGGCAGGTTGGGGCTTCGGCCCGGATAACATCCACGTACCAGGCTACAAAAGTGCCTTCTACCTGCACCACGTCGAAGCGTTCTGTGCGGAGCAGCTGTGTTAGCTCCGCTACCATCTGCTGGCTTACAAAGCGCTCCACATTGTAAGGCAGGTTGCCCAGAAATAGGTTTTTCAGCGCTTTCACGGGGTTCAGACGCGTATCAACGGGTACTGTGAGCAGGCGCACGCGGGGCAGGTGGCTTAATACTTCCGCAGACTGTTGGTGCTTAGGCGTGTTGGCGGCCAGCACCGTTACCTGATGTCCGGCCCGGGCCAGGCCAGCAGCTACGTCGTACATGGCAATAGCGCCTCCATCATGAGGCGGAAACGGCACGCGCGGACAAAGCTGCAGGATATGCACAGGAAGTATTATGAAAATTATATATTAATCAGAAGTCGCAAAGCTACAAAGAACCCACAGGCGGCCAAGCTGGCAGGTGGCTTAGGCCCGAAACAGGCGAATAAGCTCGTACACCTGCTCATCTGTACCCAAAACCAGCAGCACATCACCCAGCGTGGGCACGATGTCGGGGTTGGGGCTTACTTCCATCTTGTCATTGCGGTGTTTGAGCCCGATAACCGTAGCACCCGTCTGGGCAAAAATGTCCAGCTCTCGGATGCTACGGGCGTGCCATTCTGGCTTAAGGTCTTCCAGACGCAGCTCTTCCAAACGCAGCTTATTAGGCCCCAAGCCCGAAATCATGTCCAGAAACCGAATGACTTCGGGGCGAATCACAAGATTGGCCATATGCGAGCCCCCTATCTCATCAGGCATGACGACCGAGTTGGCGCCGGCGCGCAACAGCTTCCGCTCACTGGTTTTGGCACTGGCCCGGGCAATAATGCGAATGTTTGGGTTCAGTTCACGGGCCGTAAGAGCCACAAATACATTATCGGTGTCTTTGGGAAGGGCCGTAATGAGAGCCCGAGCGCGGTCTACGCCAGCGGCGCGGAGCGTATTGTCGTCGGTAGCGTCGCCTAAGACGGATAGCAGGGTTGTTTTGCTAATTTCGGCAGCCGTTTTAAGTAGCACTTCATCGAGCTCAATTATAACTACTTGCGTACCGCTGGCCCTCAACTCATCATATGCCTTGCTCCCATTGCGGCCGAATCCACACACAATTACATGGCCTTCTAAATGACTAATCTCCTGGTCGGAACGAAACATAGCAAAGGCATTGAGCAACCCACCCTCGAAAATGTAGGTGGTGAGCACCGACAAAAGGTAGGCAACAACCAGCAGGTTGAAGAATATGTAAATCGAAACAAATAGCCGCCCGGCCGATGACAAGGGATGCACTTCGCCATAACCAACCGTTGATACGGTGATCATCGTCATATAGAGGGCATCGAGCAAGCTATACCCCTCGATGGCAATGAAGCCGATAATGCCGGTACCCAAGCTGATAACTGTCAGCAGCAAGGCGAACAGTAATCGGTTCAGGTTAAGACGCTTCCACATGCACAATAATAAGTCCGCAAAGCTACACAGAACGCCCCGCCGACCAAGTGCTTCCGATGCCCTTCGGTAGTTGTTCGTAATTGGGCTTCTCCAGTATCGACCTACGCGGAGAGTGTATGTATGCTTTCGTTCCAGCAGATGACTTACAGCAAGAATAAAACTGGTAGCTTTCTATTTTTGAGTGTGGCTTTAATGAGTTTGCAACTATTGTTAAATTGAGACGCTGGGTATAACTAGCATTACGTTAAGCGAATTTTCCGCGAATAAACAAGGGAAGTAAGGCGAGCACTCTTCTTCGTTAAATTCAAGGACGAGAAGGTAGAAAAAGGAGAAGGCCTGTCCTTTTTTGGTTGGTAAATTGTGAATGGCTAAGTCATTTTTCACTACTACCAGCCCTATGTGGACGCCTTCTAGCCAGACGGCGATAGGACAAGACTAATGATACTTACTATTCAATCCATTTAACTAGGTGTACGGCTTCTTATTTTATACCAGCTACCAGGCGGCTATCCGCTCGAATAGTTGGGCGGGTGTTCCCGCACTAGGAGGCTGCAGTCCCGTGGCCACGTGCGTCTTTATGAATGCGCTTTCCGTGACGTTCGTACTGGAGCGCCTCCTAGATTGGGATGCCAGTCCCTGGTTCCGACCGGAATATAAATGGCTCTTTTCAGCGGTTATAGTTCTGGGCACGATAGCCTATTACCTGCTGAATAAGAGGTATGAAAAGATCCTTGCTAAGTATGACCGGTTTCCAGTTAGTAGGCGGATCCCAGCAGTACTCGTCTTTCTGGTTTATTACGCCCTGACCGTCTGGCTGCTGTTTATAGCTGCTTTTTATAGAAACCATGATTGGATTTTTAGATAGGTTAGAATCAAGCGTCAATTATGGCTAACCTTCTAAACACCCTTAAGGTCGTATAAGGTCTGTGGCTGTTGCAAAAGTCAACTTCCTGAGAGTGTGCGGGGTTGGTAGCGTATGCTCGGCTTTCACCCCATTCGGACTTCGCTGATGAAGTTGGTGCCCGCGCGCCATTTCTACCAGCAACTGCTGCGGACCGTCGATTTCAGCTTCGTGCGGCCCCTGTTCGCCCCTTTTTACAGCACGGGCGGGCGGCCCTCGCTCGATCCCGTGGTGTTCGTCAAGCTGCTGCTGGTCGGGCACTTAGAAAATATCACCTCGGATCGGAAGCTCCTGGAGCTGGCCCAACTGCATCTAGGCATCCGCGCTTTTTTGGGCTATGACCTGGCGCAGCCGCTGCCCTGGCATAGCACCGTCTCGCGGACCCGGCAACGCCTGCCCGTATCGGTTTTCGAAGCCTGCTTTACCCACATTGTCGGTTTGTGTATTCAGCAGGGCCTGGTCAGTGGCCATACCCAAGTCATGGACTCGGCCTACATCAAAGCCAATGCCTCGATGAGCCGCCTCCAGCCCAAGCGTTCCCGCGGGGCGGCCCAGGCGGGCCCCACCAGGGATGATGAGGGCCAAGCGCCGCGCATCACGGCGACGCCCGACCGGTTAAAGCATATCCAGCGCTTCCACGCCGCGATCCTCAAAGCCGCGCCCAACAAACCGGGGCGACTCGTCAGCAATCTCACGCACTACAGCCCTTCTGATCCCGAGGCACGGATTGCTTTCAAGTCGGGTAAACCCCGCATCTTAGCCTATACGGCGAGTGTGAGCGTCGATACGGCGCAGCATGTCATCACCCACATCCATGCCGACCTAGCCGACTGGCGCGACAGCCGCTATCTGCTCGCCATGGTCGACGCGACCCAGCAGCGGTTGAACACCCTTGGGAGGGGAATGACCATTGTTGTGGCCGATGCCGGCTATTGCTCGGGGGAGAACTACGAGCAGTTGGAGGTGCGGGGCCTGACGGGCTACATTCCGGCCCATGGCGGGTATAAAAGCGAGCACGCGGGCTTTACCTACGATGCCGCTACAGACAGCTATACCTGCCGTCAGGGCAAACAACTACCGTTTAATAAGATCTTTGTCGATCCGCAGGGTAACCCGAAGAAACGTTACATGGCCCAGGCCAGGGAGTGCAAGATCTGTCCGGTAGCCGAGCAGTGCAAGGGCAAAAAGGCCAAGGAGAAGCGGCTGCATCATACGCCCTACAAAGCCCACTACGAGCGCATGTTGGAACGCCTAGCCACTCGAGTCGGCAAAGGCATGCGGCGGCTTCGCTCCGCGACCGTCGAACCGGTCCTGGGTAGCTTGATCACTTACTATGGCCTGCGCCACCTCAGCAAGAAAGGCCAAGCCGGGGCCGCGAAAGTCATGTATCTGGCCGCCATGGCCTATAACCTGAAGAAGTGTCTGCGCTCTAGCTCCTGCCAGCCCGGCGGGTGGGGAATCGCGCTCCCAGCACCTGCGCCCTTTCGTTGGCTCCTGCTCTACTTTTGCAACAGCCACGGCCATTATGATAAATAAATGACTCAGAAGGAGAATGTCATTAGTAACGGTAATACTCCAGAGCCCGCGCTGCATCAGCAAAAACTCGATAAACCTTGTAAACTACTCGCCTACCCGCTGCGCGGAATGACCGTGCCCAGCATGCCGCCCAGCTGGTTGTCCATCTGCTTGAGTAGCTTGATAGCGTGCAGGGTTTCCATCAGGTCAGCTTCGTTCATGGGCTGGCGCAGGGCGTCGAGGCGGGTGGCCAGTTCGCGCTGCACGGTGCATTTGTTGAGGCGCAGCACAGCGTTGTCGCAGGCTTGCTGAAGCAAGTCAATTTCGCGGGGCACGTAAATTTGGTGGGTGGTCCAGTTGGGGCTCAGCTCGTACTTTTCAGTAGCTAAGTCACTCACCAGTTGGCGAATATCGCCGCGACCGTGCTGAATGAGGGTGCGTACGTCGGGCCAGCGACCCTGCTCCATCTCGGTACGGCACAGGTGCAGCAAATCGGCGTAGATCGGCGTGAGGAACACGTTTTCTTCCAGCTGCCCAAACAGGTATTGGGCCACGCTTACCTCATTGGCCAACTGCTGCGGCGCATACAGCAGAATCAGGCGCACAATTTCCCGCTCGCAGGCTTGCAGCACGTCGGGCACGGGCTCCAGCTCCTCGGCCGGGCCTCCATCCAGCGTCTGGGGGGCAAATGCGTCGGGCGGGGCGCCGTACATGGCTGCCTCGGCTTCCTCCTCCAGCGAGAGTGGGCGAAAGCTAGTCGGTGCCGACTGGTTTCGGGGTGCCGAGGAAGTAGCCGGCGCCGCAGTTGCCGCGCCCGCACCTTGGGGGCCATTTTTGCCCACCGCGCCTTTCACCAGCTTGTTGTACTCCGTGATAAGCACCTGCTCATCAATGCCAAACGTGCCTGAGGTCTGCTGCAAGAACACCTGCCGCTTAATCGGGTCGGGCACTTTGGCAATGCTCTGGAGCACGTCGCGGATGGCTTCGGCTTTCTTCACCGGGTCCTGGGCAGCTTCGCGGGCTACGAGATCGGTTTTGAAGCTGATGAAGTCCTTGCTGTGGTTTTCGAGGTGCTCGCGGAAGCGCTGGTCGCCTACTTTGCGGATGTAGCTGTCGGGGTCGTCGCCGTCGGGGAAGAGCACCACGCGCACGTTCAGGCCGCCTTCCAGAATCAGGTCGATGCCGCGTAAGGACGCCCGGATGCCGGCCGCGTCGCCGTCGTAGAGCACCGTTACGTTATCGGTGTAGCGGGCAATAAGGCGTATCTGGCTCTCGGTGAGCGAGGTACCCGATGAGGCCACCACGTTCTTGATGCCGCCCTGGTGCAGACTGAGCACATCAAGGTAGCCTTCCACCAGATAGCACGTTTCCTCGGCCCGAATAGCCTGCCGCGCCTGGTACATGCCGTACAGCACATCCGACTTATGGTAAATATCCGACTCGGGCGAGTTTAAATACTTGGCCGTCTTGTCGTTGGCCTTGAGCGTGCGCGCTCCGAAGCCAATGGTGCGGCCCGCTACATTATGAATCGGGAACATGACGCGGCCCCGAAACCGGTCGTAGCGCCGGCCGGTGTCCTGGCCCTGCTCGCCCTCTTTTTTGACGGCGAGGCCCGTTTTTTCCAGATACTTCCGCTCAAAGCCGGCTTTTTCGGCCGCTTTCAGCAAGTCGTCCCACAAATCAAGGGAGTAGCCCAGCTCGAAGGTCTGAATGGTCTGCTGGTTCAGGCCACGCTGGCGCAAATAGCTCAGCCCGATGCTCTGGCCCTCCTCCGACTCCAGCAGGAGCTTATGGTAGTGGTCTTTGGCCCAGTTGGAAATGATGTATTGGGAGTCTTTTTCGTTCTGAACAAGCTGCTGCTCCGGTGTTTTCTCTTCCTCCTGAATCTCAATCCCATACTTTTTCGCCAGATACTTGAGGGCCTCCACGTAGCTGCTGCCCTCAATATCCATGATGAACTGCACCACGCCGCCGGCCTTGCCGCAGCCGAAGCACTTGTAGAGCCCCTTGGCCGGCGCCACCGAAAACGAGGGCGACTTTTCGTTATGAAACGGACAGCAGGCCCACATATTCTGGCCCTTGCGCTTAAGGCTCACAAAGTCGCCGACCACCTCCACGATGTCGGCTATATGCAGAATTTGATCAATCGTTTCTTTGGGAATGCGAGCCATGAAGGCAAAGATACTACTGCTCCGTTCCGGAAGTAATACGCTGCGCCGGCTTGGGCTCTCACCCGGCAATCATAGCTGCCGCCAGCCGCCGTTTCACCCTTGGCCAGAGTCTGTTAAGTATAGATTTGCCCCCCAGAAAGTTTGCTTACTTTTAAAGGAGCTTTGGAGGTTAAAGCGTCTTTACTATATCTATATGTTCAGAAGGGTATTTATCGGTTTATTGCTGCTCGTGTTCACAGGACTGGTGCCAACCAGCTGCTTTTTCAAGTGTGACTTACCCGACTACGCTCTCTTGCGAGAGTTTAGTTTTGATTTATCAGAGCCCAATCCGAACATGCCGCCCTTTAATGTACCAGCACTTACGAGTGGGGCGCGCACAGCCGCGCCAGAGTTATTTGCCAGCATGTGGTTGCGCTATGATTACGTAGCTGTCGCGCCCATGAGGCCTCTATTTACGCAGCAGGCATTAGCCTTCTCTTGCGTGGAAGACTACGGCAGCAAAGGCGTGAAAGATCCGATAATAGACGTTACGCTCACCAGTACTGGCCTTTTCAATGGCATAGCCGCCGGGCAGTCGCTCAACCAGTTTGCGCGCTGCCGCAACCACCGCAACGTGCGTGACACGCTTGAATTTTCAGTGGTGCAACTCCCTGATTCAATTAACAGGTGGAAGGGCGATGATTTAAGTGGCCCCGTCAGCCTGCGCATCAGTCCCAAGCCCCGCGACAACGCTCAGCAGCAATTCGAGCTGCGCATCCGTCTGGAAAGCGGCAAGGAAGTGGTGCAGACTACGCCGGCAATAATCTGGGAGTAACTGGATGGGGGCTTTTTTGGCGACCAATTGCAACTCGCGCGGCTTGGTTTGCTGGCAGCCCTCGTGCGCCGGGCCAAACCTCAGCGGTACTTCAATCAATATCCGCTTGCCTAAACTCAAGCCAGGATTTCCGGGTTATCTTTACATCCTGAATCCTGAACTTATGGCTATTACCCAAGAAGACGTACTGCGTGCCCTCAGCTACGTGGAAGAGCCCGATCTAGGCAAAGACCTGGTGACGCTCAACATGATTGAGGACGTGCGCATCGACGGCCTGAACGTCTCGTTCTCCGTCATTCTCACTACTCCCGCCTGCCCGCTTAAAGAGCTGATTCACAACGCCTGCGTGCGCGCCATCCATACCATGGTCGACAAAAACGCGGTGGTAAATGTGAACCTCACTTCCCGCGTGACGACCGCGCGGGCGGCCAACTCGGCTATTCTGAGCGGGGTAAAAAATATCATCGCCATTGCCTCGGGCAAAGGTGGCGTGGGCAAAAGCACCGTAACCGCCAACCTGGCTATTGCCCTGGCCCGCACCGGCGCCAAAGTAGGCCTGATCGACGCCGATATTTCCGGCCCGAGCATGCCCACTATGTTTGGCGTGGAGGATCATCGCCCCCACGTATTCCAGACGCCGGAAGGCAAAAACCTTATTCTGCCCATTGAGAAGTTCGGCGTCAAGCTGATGAGCATTGGTTTTTTGGCCCCCAGTGATAACGCTATTGTGTGGCGCGGCCCTATGGCTTCGTCGGCGCTCAAGCAGTTTATCTCGGAGGTCGATTGGGGTGAGTTAGATTACTTGCTCATCGATATGCCCCCCGGAACCTCCGACATTCACCTGACGCTGGTTCAAACCGTGCCCGTGACAGGCGCCCTCATCGTGACCACGCCCCAGAAAGTAGCGCTGGCCGATGCGCAGAAGGGCTTGCAGATGTTCCGCCAGCCCCAGATCAACGTGCCGGTGCTGGGCGTGATTGAGAACATGGCGTGGTTTACGCCCGCCGAGCTGCCCGACAGCAAGTACTTCATCTTCGGCGAAGGTGGGGGGCAAAAATTGGCTGAAAAGCACGAAGTACCCCTGTTGGGCCAGATTCCGCTGGTGCAGAGCATCCGCGAAACCGGCGACCAGGGCACGCCTGCTATTACCCAGGAAGGCACGCCCGCCGCAGCTGTATTTGAGCAGGTAGCCGAAGAAGTTGCCCGCCAGATTTCTATCCGCAACGCCGTGACGCCCCGCACGCAGGTTGTCGAAATGAACCGCTAAGGCAGGCAGTTCGGCCGTTTTCTCTCCTAACTCAGGCTACGGCCGAACTTCCCAACTCCGTCTTTGGTTGGTTCTTAACCAGCTAAAAACCTTACTTTTGTTCCGCTGATTTCTCGTTGCTGGATTATTCGTAATCAGCGAAATCATAGAAATCAGCGTTAATTTGCGATTCATGACACATTCTGTTGCCGTCGAAGAACATCCGCTCCTCTCCCGCATCGAGCAGGCCCTGGACACTATTCGTCCCTACCTGGCCGCCGACGGAGGCAACGTGCGCGTGCTCAACATCACCGACGATATGGTGCTCCAACTGGAGCTGCTCGGCGCCTGCGGTACCTGCCCCATGTCGCCGATGACGCTGAAAGCCGGCGTGGAAGAATCGGTGAAGAAAGCGGTACCCGAGATTCGGTCGGTGGAAGCGACCAACGCCACACCGATGGAAGAGCAGCCCGCCGGCCAAACCGGTCACCCTTTGCCCCCACCCCCGTCCCTACGCCGCAGTTTTAGGTTTTACTGCTTGTACTAAACACGCCCCGCTCCTGCCGATTTCGGCGGAAGCGGGGCGTAGTGGTTTGGGGGATTTGGGAAGGTTATGTTTAAGACTTTGTGCTAAATCAAATCAAGGAAAAGTCAGAGAATAATGTCAATTTTTTTAATCTATTAATAGTACTTTTCAATTCCTAAATAGTCAATTAGGTCAAAAAACACTTCATTGAATACTAAACCCAATACGCCGCTTAGTCCTATACTTACTAGAAGTAATCGCGAAAAATATTTAGTCTTTGCATTATTACTCGATTTGACCACAGTGTAAATTCCAAAAGGAATAAAAATCATACAAATAGGAAGTCTAAATGCAGGACTCAACCCCCAAGCTCTTCCTTCTATAACGTAGGACAATGAGATAAATCCGAATATCACGACTGTAATCAGGAGTCCGAACACAATTTCCCTCATTGCAATTTCTTTATCCATAATAAGCTTAAAAGTGTCAATTAAAGCCATTAGTGAGATTATCAGCCCCCGAGTAAAAAAGGCAGAATTATTATTCCCATTTTTATTTATTTTCAGTTAAAAATCTCATATTTATCGATGGTCTTTAATTTCTATTGACAATACTGGCGCGAGCTTGTAGCTCGTTCCTAACTTCAAAGTGGAAGTTATACCTCCACTACCGCAACAGCGGCAAACGTTGACCGTGCCGCTTAGAGAAATTCGTGCGGCGTGGTCGTTCTAGCGGGGAAGGCGCAGACTCCCAACATGACTGGTCACGAGTTACACTACGTTAAACTCGCCCCAGTTGGGAGGTTATAGCAGAAAGCCATTTTCTACTGGATAAGGCGCAGGTATATTTTCTTCATCCAACATTTCCCGCAGATCAATTTCTATAGTGCGGGCAATGGAAGAAATAGGCACATCATTATACGCCGCCTCAAACGGGTTTTCCGAGTAGTCGCCTATTCTGTCCACCAGAAAATACAACCAAATGATGACCGTGGAAAAAGGAATGGTAAGCCAGTAATGTAAAGCGCGTGATTGCTCAAATATGTCAAGCAGCCCGAAAGGGATAAGCGCACAAAAAATATACATAATCCATAGCCCGGTGGAGGCATACTGCCGGGGGAAAGGAAAATTTTTAATGCGCTCCGTCATCCCCTGCGCGTCATACAGACTGCCTATGAGGGTATGGAGCCACACATGCTTGTAATCGGATAATTGCCCGCTGTGAAATAAACGCTCGATTTCGCGGCTTTGGTTTTTCAAAATCTGGCTGGGAATGTTCGTGTACTTTTTGAGCTGGCTAAATTCCTCGGCCGATAAATAGGGCGCTATCTCAGGCTCCATTCCATCCTGGCACTCCTTTCTGAAGTTTGGCGTAAAATCCAGCTTTTCAATAGCCTCATTGTGCTCCCAGGTTCTTCCTTTTCGCATATTATGCTTGAGAGCCAGCAGCCAGGCCAAGTGACGATGGATGGTTGTTTTCTTCCATTCATTGCTTATCTCTTGCCCCGGCATGGTCAGGATGGCCGTCGCGAACGTGCGGCTGTCATTGATAATTTTCCCCCATATTTTTCTCGCCTCCCAGGTTCGATCGTAGGAACTGTTGTTTTTAAAGCTCAGGAAAAAGGCCACCGCAATGCCAATGACCGAAATGGGCTGCCAAGGCAAGGCAAAGGGAATATGCGTGGTTTCATACACAATAATTATCGCTGCGGAATAAAGCAACCCATACAGCAGCGATTTTCGCGACCACCGAATTGTCATCCACAGACTGTAATAGCGTTTTATGTACATCCTTTATCAATTTTGGCTTAAGCTAACGCTTGTTAAAATTCCTCCACTGGCGCGAGTTTGTAGCTCGTGACTCGCCTTGAGGTGGAGGTTGTACCTCCACTGCCGCAGCAGCGGCAAACCGAAACTGCTCCGCCTGGAAAAGTCCGGGCGGCGTGGTAGTTCTGGCGCGGCAGCCTCCCGGCATGGCTGGTCACGAGTTACGCGGTGCTAACCTCACGGCAGTTGAAGTCTTTATTTTGAGTAGTGTGATAAAATATCCTTTCTATCTTAGGAGAGGTTGCTTCGTTAAGTTTTATTACAGCAACAAGAGGGTCTCCAATAATCAACTCTTTAAAGTTAAAAAAATAAATTTCTTGTCTCGCACCTCCTTTATATCCTTCCAAGGAATAAGTATTGGGTCATGAAACAAATGAAATAAAAAGATGGGTTTTAGGTAAATGCCCTCACTGTTATACTTTAGTAGAAGTGAATTATTATAATTAGCGCTATTTATCGAAGCGGAAATCAATCCTATCCGCTTGCCAACAAATTCATCATTTGCTTTATAGTGTAAGACAAGATCACTCCAACCGAATTTGGAAATAATACAGGTAACAAATATCCATATGCTAATAAAAAATAGAGGAAAAAGGTAAATTATATTTTCCATTGACTTTCCTTATTGTTAGTCTGGTGTTAAATTCAATCAACATCTATATTTCCGCTAAAGAGAATAAACGGAGTAGCGGATGTCATACTTACAATGGCATGATAGAAACTGGTAATCCTTCCAAAACCTTAGCGGTATTTAACAGTAGGAGGTGTAGCCCAAGGTAGCCGGTTTCACTGGCTTCACCTAAACTTCAGTTCAGGTTGCACGCCCTTCAGCGAGTGGCTCTACCTTTGCCCCTCCTCCTACCAAGCATCCGCTCCATGGCCAACCCCAACGACCCCACCCTCCGCTCCTGGATTGATATTCCGCCCACCAGTGATTTCCCGATTCAGAATCTGCCGTTTGGCGTGTTTGAAACGCCGGAGCGAGGTACGCGCCTGGGTGTAGCCATCGGCGAGTATGTGCTGGATTTGTACGCAGTTTGTCAGTATGGCTTTTTTGAAGATCTGGACTTGGGGCCGGCTCAGCCGAAGGTGTTTCGGCGGCGGTCGTTGAACGCGTTCATTGCCATGGGGCGGCCTACTTGGCGGGCTGTGCGCCAGCGCGTAAGTGAATTGCTGCGCCACGACAATCCGGCTCTGCGCGAGGAAGAAGCGATGCGGGCCTGTCTGCTACGGCAGAGCGAGGTGGAAATGCTGCGCCCCGTGAAGCCCAACAACTACACCGATTTCTACTCCAGTATTGAGCACGCGACCAACGTGGGCACCATGTTCCGCGACCCGAATAATGCCTTGCTGCCCAACTGGCGCCACATTCCGATTGGTTATCATGGGCGTGCCAGCAGTATTGTGGTGTCGGGTACGCCGATTCGTCGGCCTAATGGGCAGCGCAAAGCTCCCGATGCGGAGGCACCTACTTTTGGGCCCTCGCAGCAGCTCGACTTTGAGCTGGAGGTAGCCTTTGTAAGTGGGCGCTCTACGGAGTTAGGCTCCCCGGTGCCGATACAGTACGCCGAAGAGCATATTTTTGGCTTGGTGCTGTTCAACGACTGGAGCGCCCGCGATATTCAGGCGTGGGAATACGTACCGCTGGGGCCATTTCTGGGCAAAAGCTTCGGCAGCAGCATTTCGCCCTGGGTCGTGACGCTGGATGCGCTCGAGCCCTTCCGCACGGCTGGCCCAGTGCAGGAGCCGGAGCCGCTGCTGTATCTGCGCCAGCTGGATGCGCACAACTTTGACATTAATCTGGAAGTAGCCATTCAGCCCGAAAATGCCCCCCAGACGGTGGTGAGCCAAACCAACTTCCGGCATATGTACTGGAGCATGGCCCAGCAGCTCACCCACCAGACGAGCAACGGCTGCAACCTGCAAGTAGGCGACCTCTACGCCAGCGGTACCATCAGCGGCTCTACGCCCGACTCGCTGGGCTCGATGCTGGAACTGGCCTGGAAGGGCACTCGCCCGGTGCCGTTGGCCGATGGATCTGAGCGCAAGTTTCTGCTGGATGGCGACACGGTAACGATGCGTGGCTTCGCAGAGAAAGACGGCGTGCGCGTGGGTTTTGGGGAAGTAAGCGGGAGGATTTTACCAGCAATCATTTGATTCTACGGTTAGATACCGCCACTTGGGTTACTTAGATTCTTTGGCCCAGTAAAACCCCGTTGCGGGCTGCCGTAGCGGGGTTTTGCGTTGCCGGCCAGCTATCTGGCTTCATTAAACAAAACCGAATTTGCGCTTAGCGAAGCCAGCGTGCGCAACTTTAGTCGGCGAGGTCAGTACTATCTACTGCCGACATAGGACTTTTCAGCAAGCACAATTCCTGAAAAAACCCTGGCGGTCCAGCGCCCCATTTACCACTCTCCAAAACCACCAACGTATGCTAGCTATGGAATACCGGGGCCCTAAAAGGGTCCGTGCCGTTCAAAAACCAATGCCCGAAATCAAGCATCCACAGGATGCGATTGTGCGGGTAACCCGTACCTGTATCTGTGGGTCGGACCTGCACTTATACAACGGCAACGTACCCGACACCCGTGTGGGTTCGACCTTCGGGCACGAGTTTGTAGGGATAGTGGAGGAAGTTGGCCCCGATGTAACTAAGATTAAGGTGGGCGACCAAGTACTGGTACCCTTTAATATTGCTTGCGGCGAATGTCACTTCTGCAAGCAGAACATGTTTGGCAACTGCCACGAATCGAATACCATGGCAACGGCCGTGGGGGCCATTTTTGGCTACTCGCATACGGCTGGCGGCTTTGATGGCGGCCAGGCAGAATATGCTCGCGTACCTTATGCCAACGTAGGCCCAACGGTTATTCCGGCCGGCATGGACCCGGATGATGCTGTGCTGCTCACGGACGTAGTGCCCACCGGCTACCAAGCAGCCGAAATGGCGGGTATTCAGCAAGGCGATACAGTACTGGTATTTGGTGCTGGCCCGGTTGGTATTATGGCGGCCCGCTGTGCGTGGCTGTTTGGCGCCGGCCGTGTTATTGTGCTCGATAATGTTGACTACCGCTTAGAATTCGTGCGTGATTATGCCCCTTGCGAGGTGTATAACTTCGATGAGATCGGCGACCCGGTGCTGTTTATCAAGAAAATAACCGACTGGATGGGTGCCGACTGCGTGATTGACGCCGTCGGGGCCGAAGCATCCGGCGACCCTATGCAGACCATTACGGGTCGTAAAGGATTGCTTCAGGCTGGTTCGGCCACGGCGCTGCACTGGGCTATCAACTCCGCGAAGAAAGGCGGCGTTGTGTCGGTTGTGGGCGTGTACGGCCCCACCGATAACCTGGTGCCCATCGGGAATATGATGAACAAAGGCCTCACCATGCGGGGCAACCAGACCTCAGTGAAGCGCCTGCTGCCGCGCCTGATTGATCATGTGATGAACGGCACGCTCAACCCAAAAGCAATTATTACCCACCGCATTCCGCTGGAGGAAGTAGCCGACGGCTACCGTATGTTCTCCGCGAAGCTGGATAATTGCATCAAGACTGTTATGATTCCCCCATCCGCTAACAAGTAAAGCCGACTGATCATGGAAAATACGATAAAGGATTACAAGCAGATTAAAGGCTGGGGTGTAGATGCGGACCCAAAGAACGACCCTACCTACCCCATGCGAAATCGGATGAACGTGTCGCAGGACCCTGACAGCCACTCGCACCCCACGCCGATGCAGCATGATGATACGGAGGTGCTGAAGTCGAATGAGCGGCCCCGCGTAACGACCGTTTATGGAACTACCGTGCCGCCCGGTGGGCTGAGCGGCATGATCCGGCGCTTCGCCTTCAACTACAGCGAAAATGAATATCGCCACTGGCTGCCCCTGCTGGTTGCCGACCGCGTAAACGTGGTGGAAGGCATCCTGGAAGACTTCTCTAAGGGCACAATCCCGAATATTTTTGCCGAAAAAGGCTATGCCGTGGAGTGGAAGTACAACCGCACCGCCTTCGTGACCAAGATGGCTGCCATTGCGGCGGTTACGGCGGGTGTGGTGATTTTCCTGAGTTCCGATTCCAAGAAGAACAAGGGCTCACGCAAGATCAAGGGGTATAAGAAAGGCTACCGCGGTTATTCTGAAACGCACGCGTTGTAGAATTCCAAGTTGCTAAAAAAGCCCCCAGAGCAGTTCTGGGGGCTTTTTTATGGAGTTACCTAACCTGAGTTAAAGCATTATTACTTCTTTCCGGCAATAATTTCTTCTACGATGCCGGGGTCGAGCAAGGTGGTGGTGTCGCCGAGGTTGCTGATTTCGCCCTCCGCCACTTTGCGCAGAATGCGGCGCATGATTTTGCCGGAGCGCGTTTTGGGCAAGCCCGACACAATCTGAATCTTGTCGGGCTTAGCAATTTTACCGATTTCGGCCACCACGGTTTCAATAATGCTGGCTTCTACATGCGACAGTTGGTTGGGCTTCACGGGCTCGCCGCAAATAACGAAGGCATAGATGCCCTGCCCTTTTACATCGTGCGGGTACCCCACAACCGCCGACTCTACCACATAGGCGTTTTCGTTGATGGCATTCTCGATTTCGGCCGTACCAAAGCGGTGGCCCGATACGTTGATCACGTCATCGACGCGGCCGATGATGCGGTACAGTCCGTCCTTATCGCGGCGGGCGCCGTCGCCGGTGAAGTAGTAGCCGGGGTAAGCGCCAAAATAGGTTTGGCGGCAGCGCTCATGGTCGCCGTAGGTGGTGCGAATCATGCCCGGCCACGGATACTTAATGGCCAAATAGCCCTCCTCTTCGTTGCCTTCAATTTCCTTTCCTTCCTGGGTTAGCAGCACGGGCTGCACGCCGGGCAAGGGCTGGCCGGCGTGGGCCGGTTTGAGTGGAGAAATGCTCCCCAGCGCCGAAATCATGATGCCGCCGGTTTCGGTTTGCCACCATGTATCCACAATGGGACAGCGCTCCTTGCCCACGTGGGTATGGTACCAATCCCAGGCTTCCACGTTGATGGGCTCGCCCACGGTGCCCAGAATGCGGAGAGAATCGAGGGAGTAGCTGAGCACGTTATCAAGGGGCGTGGCCATCAGCGACCGGATGGCGGTTGGGGCCGTGTAGAAGATATTCACGCCGTGCTTGTCAATTACTTCCCAGAAGCGGCCCGCGCTAGGATAAGTTGGTACGCCCTCAAACATAAGCGTGCTGGCGCCACTCAAGAGCGGGCCATAGAGCAGGTAGCTGTGTCCGGTGACCCAGCCAATATCAGCGGTGCACCAGTATATGTCGTTTTCCTGCACCTGAAACACATTGCGAAACGTGTAGTCAGCCCACACCATATAGCCGGCTTGGGTATGCACCACGCCTTTGGGCTTGCCGGTGCTGCCGGAGGTATAGAGGATAAAAAGCATGTCCTCGGCGTCCATTTCCTCGGCCGGGCAGGACTTTTCTGCTTCCAATGCTTCCTCGTGGTACCACACATCACGGCCTTCTTCCATGTGCACGGGCCAGCCCAGGTGCTCAACCACAATCACGCGGCGCACGCTGGGGCAGGTTTCGAGCGCCTCGTCTACCACGCGCTTCACCGGAATCTGGCGGGCGCCGCGGTTGAGGCCATCGGACGTGAGCACGGTGGTAGCCTGAGCGTCGTTCACGCGGTCGGCAATGGCGGTGGCGGAAAAGCCAGCAAATACCACCGAGTGCACCGCCCCAATGCGGGCGCAGGCCAGCACGGCAATAGCCAGCTGCGGAATCATGGGCATATAAATACATACCCGGTCGCCTTTTTCCACCCCGTTATTGTGCAGCACGTTGGCAAATCTGCATACTTCCTGGTGCAGCTCGCGGTAGGTGTACCGAATCTGGCGAGTTTTGGGGTCGTTGGGCTCCCATATCAGCGCCAGCTTGTTGCCGCGCGTGGCTAGGTGGCGGTCGAGGCAGTTTTCGGTGATGTTGAGCTTGGCGCCGCTAAACCATTCATTGTGTCCCCCTACTAGGTCGGCTTTGACCACCGTATCCCACTTGCGGCGCCAGGTGAAGGGCTCGGCCACGTCTGCCCAGAATTGCTCGGGGTTCTCGACGCTGCGTTTGTAGGCGTCGGTATATTCTTCGAAGGTGCGGATGCGCGAATGTTGAGTGGGCATAGTAGGGAGAGTGTTATTTGGTTGGAAGTATTGTTCTAGTAGGGCTTACATTGCTTCATTTTTTTCAAAAGCCACACCTATCCCCCGCCGCTCCAGCCCGGCCCGAATCTCGTCCAGGATAAGAGGGTCGTCGATGGTGGAAGGTACGGTGAACTGGTCGCCGTCGGCAAGCTGACGCATGGTTTTACGCAGGATTTTGCCCGACCGGGTTTTCGGCAGACGCTTTACTACGAGCACCTGCCGGAAGCAGGCAACCGCACCAATCTGCGAGCGAATTACTTGTACCAATTCCTGCTCCAGGGCATCCTCCGCAATGGATTGGCCATCTTTCAGCACAACCAAGCCGATGGGCCGCTGGCCCCGCAGCTCGTCGGCAATGCCTAGCACGGCGCATTCGGCCACGGCCGGATGGGCGGCCAATAGCTCTTCCATCTCGCCGGTGCTGAGGCGGTGGCCGGCCACATTCATCACGTCATCTACCCGGCCCATAATGAAAAGGTAGCCTTCCGCATCGCGGAAGCCCCCATCGCCGCTGAGGTAGTAGCCTGGAAACGTCGTCAGGTAAGATTTGCGGAACCGCTCATCATCCTGCCAGAGCGTGGGCAGGCAGCCGGGAGGCAATGGCAGGCGCACTGCGACCAGCCCGGTAGTGCCAGCGGGCACCTCGTGGCCGGCCTCGTCCAGAATCTGCACATCGTAGCCCGGCACTGGGTGGCCGGCGCTCCCGGCGCGTGCGGGGGCATTTCCGTCAGGCCAACTAACGTAGCCAGCATCGGCCACCCCGATTCGGTTTGCCACCAATGGTCAATCACGGGTACGCCCAACGTGTGCGCGGCCCATTCATACGTAGCGGGGTCGCAGCGCTCTCCGGCCAGGAAAAGGTAGCGCAGGCGGCTCAGGTCGTACTGTTTAGCCCAATTGCCCTCCGGATCTTCTTTTTTGATGGCCCGAATGGCGGTTGGGGCTGTGAACAACACACTGGCGCCGTATTCAGCAGCTATACGCCAAAAGGTGCCGGCATCGGGCGTGCGAACGGGTTTTCCTTCAAACAGAATTGTAGTGCAGCCATGCAGCAATGGGCCATACACGATGTAGCTGTGGCCCACGGCCCAGCCAATGTCGGAGCCGGTAAACATAGTTTCGCCGGGGGCCAGGCCGTAAATCGCGCTCATGCTGTACTTGAGGGCCACGGCGTGGCCTCCGTTGTCGCGCACTACGCCTTTGGGTTTGCCGGTGGTGCCGGAGGTATACAGGATGTAAAGCGGGTCGGTGGCGTGCACGGGCACGCAAGCCTGAGGTTTGGCCGTGAGCAGCTCCTGGTAATCAAGGTCGCGGCCAGATTGCATGTCGGCTTGCACGAAGGAGCGCTGGAGCACCACCGTATAATCGGGCTTGTGAGTGGCCAGCGCAATAGCCTCGTCGAGCAGAGGTTTGTAGGGAATAATCTTGTCAATCTCGATTCCGCCCGAGGCCGACACGATAACTTTTGGCTGGGCATGATCGATGCGTATGGCCAGCTCGTGGGGGCAAATCCGCCAAAAACCACGGAGTGCACTGCCCCCAGACGGGCGCAGGCCAGCATAGCGACTACCGCTTCCGGTACATTGGGCATATAAATAATGACCCGATCTCCTTTGCCCACGCCCAGATCGCGCAGCCCGCCGGCGAAGCGCGCCGTAAGCTCCAGCAGCTGCTCATACGTGTAGCGCCGCTTGGTTTGGGTCACCGGCGAGTCATAAAGCAACGCCACCTGCTGCCCGCGCCCTGTTTCAACATGATGATCGAGGGCGAGGTAGCAGGTGTTGAGCATGCCGCCCTTAAACCACCGGTAGAAGCCGTTTTCGTCCTGCGACAGGATTTCCTGGGGTTCATCGAACCATGTCAGTTGCCGGGCCTGCGCGGCCCAGAAGGCGGCGGGGTCGGCGAGGCTGGCCGCGTGGGCAGCAGCGTAAGCAGACGGTTGGGGGCATTTTTCATGGGAGTGAGTTATTACTCTTCCGATTGAGTGGGATTAACTTACTAACCAGAACGTCATGCAGAGCGGAGCGAAGCATCTCGCGTGTTTATCAGGATTAGTACTCAGACATCAGCACGCGAGATGCTTCGCTCCGCTCTGCATGACGTTCTGGTGTTATATGCTGCTGCATGACATTTCTTTTACACCTATTTTCCTACTCAGCGGCGGCGGTAGCTACCATTTCCTGCACTTTGCTTACCAGTTGGCGCGTGCTGAAGGGCTTGGGAATATAGAGGTCAGCGCCGGCTTCGTAGCCTTTTTGCACGTCGGCCTCCTTGCTTTTGGCGCTCAGGAAAATCACTTTCGTGCCTTGGCGATCGGGGTGGGCGCGCACGTGGCGGCACACTTGGTAGCCATCCACATCGGGCATCATAATATCCAGCAGAATAATGTCGAAAGCCGTTTGGTTGATGGCTTCCAGAGCCTCCGTGCCATTGCGGGCGATGCTGACGTGGTAGCCGTTTTTGCGCATCAGAAACTCCAACGACATCACGATATTAGGTTCATCATCAACGATTAAGATTCGGGGCTGTTTCATATAGAAAAGACAGATCGGGAGCGGAAATCGAGGTAAAAGCGGAGGCTGGCCGCACCGTGGGCTTATGTAGTTTGCGGTTACTTAATCTTAGGTTTGGGTGCCGGTGGGGGTTGGCTGCGGCGCATTGCTACCCGCCGAAACCGGCAGCTCAATAGAGAAGCGGGCACCCTGGTCGGGCCGGCTTTCCACCCAGATCCGGCCGGCGTGCAGCTCCACAATTTTCTTGGTTATGGCCAGGCCTAGGCCCGAGCCTTCGGGCTTGCGGGTAGTCTGGTTTTTGGCCTGAAAAAACTTATCGAAAATCAGCTCGTGATAGGCCGGATCGATGCCCTTGCCGTTGTCGAGCACGCTGATGCGCAAGGCTTCGCCCACGACTTCCGTAAGCACGCTAATTTGCCCCCCACCATCGGCGCGGCACGATTTGATGGCGTTGGACAGCAGATTGACCAACACCTGCATCAGCCGGTCGCGGTCGCCAGAAAGCAGCGGCAGATTCGGCGGCACCACCACATCGAGCCGGATGTGCTTGTCGCGCATCAGCTGGCCCACCGACTCGATGGCGTCGTTGATAATCTCGGCCACATCCACGGGGCCGTAGTCCAGCGTGGCCTTGCCCGATTCGTACTTTTCCAGGTCCAGCACCAGCGTAATCAGGCGGCTCAGGCGCTCCGACTCGCGGGTGATAGTGTGCAGGAACCGCAGGCGTTCTTCCTCCTCAATTTCCGGGTTATCACTCAGGATTTCCGACAAAGCCCGAATGCTGGTGAGCGGCGTGCGCAGCTCGTGCGTGACCGTATACAGAAACTCATCCTTGCGCATGTCCAGCTCCTGAAGCTGGGAGTAGGCGTCGCGCAGGTCGTCGGTGAGGCGCTGCAACTGGCGCGACTGTTTCTGAAGCTGGCGGTTGGCTTCCATTACCTGCTGTGACTCCTTCAGAATGCCCACCACATTATCGAAGCTGATTTCCTCCACCCCCACCGCCGACGACAGCAGCAGCCGCGCCGAGGCCGGGCCGATACTACCGGCCAGCAGCTTTTCGGCATAGGCTACCAAGCGCGGATCGGCTTGGGGGGCAATTGTGTCAGCCAATTGGTTGTCGGCATCGGGGAAGCGCTCGGAGAAGGCGTGCAGGGCCTGGGCGGTTCGTTTTTTTCCCAGAAAGCCGGTGAGCAAAGCCCGCAGATCGGGCAGCGGAGCCGCCGAGCTGGGCCAGCCGCTGGGGCCTTCAAATACGGTGCGGTAGCGGAAAACGTCCACGAATACATCGGCCTGGCGCTCTTCCAAGGCCGTGGGCCGGCCCGCCAACGAAACCCCTACGTAGAGGCCCACATTGAAAAACCAGCTCCAGAAGAGTCCGTGCGAGAGATAATCCAGGTCAGTGAGGCCGAACAAGGCGAAAGGCCGGAGCCAGCTTTGCCCGAACAAGCCCTCGGTCAGCAGGCTCTCGGGCAGCAGCCCCGGCCCTACCATCGTGGGCATGACAAGGGTGAAAAACCACACAAGAAAGCCCCCAGAATGCCCGCCGTCGCGCCCTGATGGGTGCCGCCTTTCCAGTACAGGCTTCCCAGCACCACGGGCAGAAACTGCGCTACCGCCGCAAACGACACCAGCCCAATATTCACCAGCGGCAGCAAATGGCCCACAAAAATATAGTAGCCATAGGCCAGCAGCAGCACCAGTATCACGGCCAGCCGCCGGCTTTGCAGCGCCACCTGACTCAGGTAAGCAAACCAATGCGTACGCACCTCGGAGCGGGCGGCGGGCACGCGCACCAGCAATGGCATGAGCAGGTTGTTGCTCATCATCACGCTCAGGGCGATGGTCTCGACGATAATCATGCTGCTGGCCGCCGATAAGCCCCCCAGGTAGGTGAACATGGCCAGCCAGCGCTGGCCCGCGTTCAGGGGCAAGGCCAGCACAAACGTATCGGCGTCGAGGCCGCGGCCGCCGTAGAGCAGTACGCCGCCGAACGCAATGGGCAGCACAAACAGGTTGATAACGATGAGGTAGAGCGGAAACAGCCACATGGCTTTGCGCAAATGGTCCTCATTCACGTTTTCGACCACCGACACCTGAAACTGCCGGGGCAGCAGCAGTATGGCCGACACGCTGAGCATGAGTAGCGTGAGCCACTGCGTAGCGCTGGTGCCCGCCCCGCCCAGCGTAAACAAGCGGCTCAGGGCCGGCTCGGCGGCCGCTTTCTCAAACACGTCGCCGAAGCCATCAAACAGCCCGAACGTGACGAATATTCCCACGCCTAGAAAGGCGATGAGCTTCACCAAACTCTCCACGGCCACGGCCAGCACCATGCCTTCGTGGCGCTCGGTGGCTTCCACCGAGCGGACCCCAAAAATGATGGTAAAAAAGGCCAGCGCTACCGTGGTGTACAGGGCGGAGCTGGTCGCCTCCCCGCCCGCAGCTACAATGGAGGTTGCCGCCGCTCCCCGAGTCATGATATTAAACGAGGCGGCTATAGCCTTGATTTGCAGAGAGATGTAAGGAATGATTCCCAGCACGCACACCACCGTGACGAGGGCACCCAAGGAAGCGCTTTTGCCATAGCGGGCCGATATAAAATCGGCGATGGACGTGAGGCGCTGCAAGCGGCAGATGCGAATGATTTTGCGCAGCACCAGCCACCAGGCCGGAGCCAATAATGTGGGACCCAGGTAGATAACTACAAACTCCAGCCCGTGGCTGGCAGCGTGGCCCACGCTGCCGTAGTACGTCCAGGCGGTGCAATACACGGCCATGCTCAGGGCGTACACGTAGGGGTTGCTCACCAGCGAACGGCGTTCTGCCGAACGGCGCTCGGCCGCGTAGGCCACGCCGAAAAGCAAAGCCAGGTAGCCGAAAGAAAAGCCGATGATGAGCAGTTGGTTCATTTAACCGTTATCAATTAATAGTTAACAGCTGTACTGGAAGCAGGAATAAGGGAATTGGTGTAAAGCCTGAGTAAGGCGCAGCCAGCTTGTCAAGGCAACCCAACAACGCGCTCATTCGCGAGCATCCCAGTGTTAAATGCTGAATGTTACTTGTTAATTGTTCTCACCAGCCAGCCCGTGAGCATCACCAGTACCACCCAGGCCAGCAGCACATAGAGGTAGAGCACCGGAATGCCCCCACCCGACCATTATGATCGAAAACGGCCAGCAACGGGTAATTGAGCAGCACCGCAAACAGCAAACCTAGAAACAGCAGACGCTGCCCGCGGCGGTGTTCGGCCTGCTCTTGGGGCGACATGGAAGCCATAAACGACCAGAAACATTTGAAGTGAAACCCTGTAAATGCAGCCCTACTCGACAGGCAAAAGGATGCGGGTAGAATGTACGCATTCGCTGATAAATGCCCCCCAGACACTAGTTAGGTCTGCTCACCCAACCTAAAAAGTCCGCCGTGCCACTGGCCCGACGGACTTTTACACGTTAACAGCGCTGGGCGTCCTGTTATCGAATTCTTAGTGCGTGCTGCCGGAGCCTTCCTCCATGAGGCGCACGTTGCGCACGTCTTTCATCAGCGCCTGCCCGATAACCCAGCAGATCAGGGCAATGCTGACCGGATAAATCAGGCCGGCAAAGCTGCTGTATTCTTTCCATATAGTGCCCTCGGGCTTGGTAGCGGCCCACAGGGTAAGCGCCGTAGCAATGAAAGGCACAAAGCCACCAAACACGCCATTACCAATGTGATAAGGTAAGGAAAGCGACGTGTAGCGCACTTTGGTAGGGAACAGCTCTACCAGGTAAGCCGCAATCGGACCGTAGGCCATTGTCACAAACAGGACGAGGCAGAAGGTCAGGGCAGTCATGGCCATCAGGTTGGGATTCAGCGACTTCATCACGGCAGGTACGGCTTTACCGGTGGCATCTACGGTAGCGGCAGTCACTTCTGTTAGCGGGCCGGCGAAGGCTTTAAGGCCGTAGAAAATGGGGATGGTAAATAGTGCCCCGCACAGCAGCCCCATCATGATGATTTTCTTGCGGCCGATGCGGTCCGATAAGCTGCCAAAATACACGAAGAACGGAGTAGCCAGCAGCAGGGCCGCGCACAGTACAATACTGGCGTCGATGAGGTCAAGCTTCAGCACGTTCTGCATGAAGGAATAGGCATAAAACTGGCCAGTGTACCATACAACGCCTTGGCCCATTGTAGCGCCAAACAGCGAAATAAGCACCAAACGGCGGTTTACAGGGTTCACGAACGACTCGCGCAATGGGCTCTTACTGGTTTTGCCTTCAGCCTTCGCTTTGGCAAAAAGAGGCGACTCGTGCAGTTTACGGCGGATATAGTAGGAAGCAATTACCAGGGCACCGGAGAGGAGAAATGGGATGCGCCAGCCCCACTCCTTGAAGGCTTCCTCGCCCAGGCTCTTACGGGTAATAATAATGACCAGAATGCTCAAAAACAGACCAGCGGTAGCCGTAATCTGGATGAAGGAAGTGAAGTAACCCCGACGGTTATCTGGCGAATGTTCAGCCACATAGGTAGTTGCACCGCCATATTCGCCCCCCAGGGCCAAACCTTGCAGCAAGCGCAGCAGCGTTACGATAATAGGCGCGGCAATACCAATTTTGTCATAGCTCGGAATGAGGCCGGTGATGAACGTGGCACCACCCATGATCAGCAGCGTAAGCAAAAAGGTGTACTTGCGGCCAATCATATCACCGATGCGACCGAAGAACACTGCTCCGAAAGGCCGCACGATGAAGCCCGCTCCAAAGACGGCCAGCGTACCCAGAATGGTGTCCTCGATCTTGCCCGTAGTGCCAAACAGCACCGGCCCGATGATAGCCGCCAGAGAGCCGAAGATGTAGAAGTCGTACCACTCGATGACGGTACCAACGGAGGAGGCCGTAATAACCTGCCAGATTTTACTTTCCGATACGGCGTTATTATCGTGCTCTACAGGCGCATCCGCGACAGCGCCGTAGCCGGGATTAACAGTATTTTCCATGCTGATTGGGGGGTTATGTTGTGGAGTATAGGGAAGTATCGATGGAGTTTGGAGGGAATCCGCACGCTGTCAAAGCGGCCGGCTGCACCAGCGTATTAAAGGGATACTTGGGTTTGGAGCGTGATTTCGGGCCGATAGTTCAGGTTGTTGATGTTCGTGAAGTCGGGCCGGGCGCGGTAGTTGAGCGTGAATTTGGCGTTGTGTCCGTCGATGTAGAAATTGGCCCCCGCATCGAAAATATTGACGTTTCTGGTTTCACCGTTGGAGCGGCGTAGCCCTTCGTAGTTGGCCAGCAAGTGGGAAGCGTATGGCTGCACGCGCAGCTTCGGCCCCAGCAGATTTGTGGGCAGCAGATAGCCGGCCTGGAGGTAGCCTACATTGCCGGTACCGGAGTGGGGCACGGCATTGCCACGGCGAACATCGGTGCCGTAGCCGGGGTTGGAAGCTCCGATAAACCGCACGTGGTTGGGGCCCATATTATAGTTGTAATAAACCCCATAGAGCGTAAAGGCGGTACCGGTTTCCTTGTTGATGGGCGTATCAAAAAACACATCGGCCGAGAACAGCGCGATGTCGCTTTTGGTCGTTTGAATGTTGTTGGGATCGGCAATCTGGGAGCCATTTACGATGCTGCTCGTGGGCCGCGACACCATGCCGTCGTTGTTGTAGAAGAAGCCTGCCCCAATGTTGAATACCCGCTTGGTTCCCAGGTAAGTGCCCACGTTGAAGGGCAGAAGGTTGGCCTCCTGATCCAGGAATTCGTAGCTGAAATAGCCTTGGTAGACGTGGTCGGTGCCCTGCGGATTATACTGGGCGGTATTGGTACCCGTATTTACGGCGGTCGCGCCCGTGCCTACTGTAGTACCCAAGCCCAACGGGGTACTTAGCGCCCCCGTCTGATTCGTAAGGAACGACTCGTTCACGCTTAGCACGTAATCCAGCTTGCCAATCCGGCCCTTGCCGTACACCCCGATACCGCGCACAAACTGGTCGATGGCTTCGATGGTAGGCCAGTTGGTGAGCGGCGCGTCCAGCGTGAGGTAATTGATGGTACTGGAGCGCGTCATGCGTGAAAGCCCGTTCTGGTAGTGCATACCGGCCCCCAGATTCAGGTATTTGTTCACCTTGTACTCCACTACCGCCTCGTGCACAAAAAGCTGCGGCTTTTTGGCGTCGGTAGCCGGGGCCACGCCGCCACTCACGGCTGTTTGGTTATTGATACCGATGTGGGTGTAAACCAAAAACCGCGGATTCAGCTGCGACAGCACGATAAAGCGGGAGCGGCGAAGGGCAAAATCAATCTGGTCGCTCTGGGGCTTGTTGGGCGCGCGCAAGGTGCCGGTATTATTCTCCGTGTAGCGCGTCCAGACCTGGTGCCAGGTGATAAAACGCAGATACTTAGAGCCATCGGGCGATAAGGGCACTTTCATACCCGCCCCGTATGGCACAGACTCCGTGGCCGTGGGCGTAGGTGGAGCGGGGGCCGGCGCTGCTGGCGGCGGGGCGGGTTGTCCGCCAACGGGTGGGGGCTGTACCTGGGCTGAAGCTCCAGCGGCAGACAATAAGGCACTGATGGCCAACGCGTAACGGGCGGTTCGCATAGGGTCTTGGATGGGTAAGAAGTGTGGGAACATCTACCCGAAACCAGAGCGATTCTCCGGTTCGGCCCAACCAAGTAGGAAAATCCTCGCAGCGAAAGCACACCCTTGCTATACTTCCGCTAAGTGCTATAGCTCTATACCCCTTTAAACCGTTCCCAACGAATCATCATGTACTTATCGCCTAGCTCCGTGACTACCAGCCCTGCTCCTTTCAGCTGCTGCGGGTCCTGAAAAAACTCCGCCAGCTCCTTCTGATTCAGTATTTTATACGTAGGGTGGTAGTCAGTCTGGCGAGGGGCTTTTACGCCGTATTTTTTCACCCAGTTCATCACGCTCACGTGGCTTACGCCCAGCAGGCGCTCGATTTCGCGGTAGCTAACTCCCTCCACGTACAATTGAAGCGCCTTGATTACATAGTAGGAATTGATTTCCCGCCCAACCTTCGCTACCGAGAAGTGGTAGCCACAATTCTTGCACTTATAACGCTGCCTGCCGCCCACAACCCCACTTTTTGTAGCCTCTGTGGTATCGCATTTGGGGCAGGATGGCTTTGTCATAGGGGGCTTTTCTCAGGCAGAAAAAGTATAAGCTATATCTATTTAGTAAAGATATATCAGATTAGCTAATTACATAGTAAACCAATCTATTTATAACTGTCTGCCAGCAGTCTACAAGTTTCTCATAACCAGCGCAACACATAAGAATACCTGCCTCGACTCACGAGCTTAACAACGCCGCCAAAACCGCATCTACTGCTAAGCTCAGGCGGCGCAGATCGAGCCGATCAAGGGTATCGGTGGGCTCGTGGTAGTGCTTGTTGCGGTAGAAAGCGGTGTCAGTAACCAGCACGGCAGAATAGCCAAACTGCCAGTAGTTGAGATGGTCGGAAAAGTCGATACCGGGCAGCAAGGCGGGCGCTTTGAAACGCTTGACAGGCAAAGCAGCCACTTGCCGACAATGCCGGGCAAACTGCCGCCCGAAGCGTCCATTCCCGAATTTCTGGGCCACGGTCAGGTAGTTGCCGCGGGTACCATACACTAAGCTCAGCAAGCTGACGGGGTAATCCTGCGTGTTTTTGTGGTCGTCGTAGTAGCCGAGCGTTTCGAGTGCCACCATGCCGCGCACGGGGATCTTCTGGTCATACAGAGATTTGGCGTGGATGTAGCTGCCCATGTTTTTGGTCCGGAAAAAGGGCGGCTCTTCCAGGGTATACGCCACCAGATCAATGCGATACTTCATATCCTGCTGTTGCCTCAGCAACCGCGCCAGCTCCAGCAAGGCAGCCACGCCCGAACCATTATCGTCGGCGCCGGGCTGCTCGCCGCACACGTCGTAGTGGGCACCCACGATGAGGCGGGGCCCGTTCTCGGGGCCGAAGGAGGCAATGATATTGCGGTAGATTTGCCCCCCAATCTCGTAAGGCTGGTCGCTGAGGCGGGCACCTGCGGCGGTTAGCTCCCGCTCGATGTAGCTCGCGGCCTGATTCAAGGAAGCAAGATGCAGGTAGTTGCGGGGCTCAGGCGTATTAACCAAGGCCTGTATATGCTGCCGCAAACGGGCGGTGTCGGCGGTGGCTGGAGCAGCCGTTGCGTATGCCGAAAGGTTGCTAAGCAGGGCAATTAGAAAGAATAATCGGAAATGCATAAACTGCGCAAGTATTAGCTAAACTCTATAAGTCGTGAAGTTATCTATTAGCCGAGCTGCCTTACAGCGTATAGGTATAATTCTGGCAGTCATGCTGTGTCTGCACACAGAAGTCAGTGAGCCGATATTAATGATGTTACAATTATTTAGCATACCATTTTTGCTCTTTGTATACTTTATGATCCCAGTGTTCTGGGTATCACATTTATCCGTGATGACACGTAGTATCATCCGTTCAGTGGCAGTTGCGGCCCTTCTCAGTTTCCTTATAATGATACCGATTTGGAGTTGGCAAGATCACCTAACCCATCGCCGCGCTGACACCATTATTCAACAGGTTAATATCTACCAAAAGAAGCACGGCCGCTATCCTGGGGCACTGGAGCAACTGGTGCCGCGACAGTTGAAAAAGGTTCCATCCACACCCATGGGATTATTGAAGGGAAGGCCCTTTGTTTATACTACTTACTACCTCCAGCCCGACTCAACTGACGCTTTAGCTGTTCAGAATTACTCACTCCGGTACTATGCGGGCATCATGGTAGAAGCTAGCTATGATAGCAGAAGCCGTGAGTGGCACTATGATGATTAGTCTGCCTAATATGTGGGAGGCCTTACATTCGGCATGAATCCTCCGCTTGCAGGTATTCCGCAGGAACCGCCTCCGTCAGCCAAACACCATTCGCCGAGAGGTAAAAAAGCCCCCCAGCTCTATGTAGCCGGCTTGCTTGCACGGTAAGTACAACGGGTTTGCCATGTCGGCGTCCTACAGCTTCGGCTGTTACTGCATCGGCAGACAAATGAACGTGTTGCCGACTGCCGCTCCTTAGTCCGTCTTTTCGAATAGAAGCAAGAAAGCGTGTAGCCGTGCCATGGTAAAGCAGCTCGGGGGGCGTTATTGGCGTCAGGCCCAAATCAACGGCTACCGAATGGCCTTGATTGGCGCGTATCTTCGTGCCGTCGGCGGATAAGCTGAACCGTTGTTTGTCGTTGGTGGCTACTACTTCGTTTAGCTGTTCTGGCGTTACTTCGTGCCGCTGATTCTGTAGCGCGCGAAGCAGTTCGGCTACGCTCACCCAGCCTTGGGCGTCCAGCGCGAGCCCAAATTCCTCGGGCTTATGGCGCAGCACGTAGCTCAGGGTTTTGCTCAAGGCCTTATTCTGCATGAGGTAGTTTATGTTTGCTAGCTCGAAGCTACCATTGCTTTTTTATCGTCCTCCATTATTCTTTCATGTCCACGCTTCCCTCCTTCCGCACCATAGATCCGGCCACGATAAAGCCCACCGAGCTGCACCCGTTTTTGGTAGGCGCGGTGGCGCCGCGACCGGTGGCGTTTGCCAGCACTGTAGATACGGAAGGAAACGTGAATTTGAGCCCCTACAGCTTCTTCAACTGCTTCGGCTCCAACCCGCCGATTCTGGTGTTTTCGCCCGCCAACCGCGTCCGCGACAACTCGCAGAAACACACCTTGCAAAATGTGCGGGAAGTACCGCAAGTCGTCATTCATATCTGCGACTACGCCATGGTGGAGCAGATGTCGCTGGCCAGCACGGAGTATGAAAAGGGCGTGAATGAATTCGTAAAAGCCGGTTTTACGGCGCTGCCCAGCCAGAAAGTACGGCCGCCGCGCGTGGCGGAAGCGCCGGCGGCCTTCGAGTGCGTGGTAGAGCAGGTAATTGAGCTGGGGCAGAATAACGGGGCCGGTAACCTGGTCATTTGTCGGGTAGTGCTGGCCCATTTTCGGGAGGACATCGTGCTGCCCAGCGGCACCGGCATCGACCCGTTTAAGCTCGACGCCATTGCCCGCCTCGGCGGCGACTGGTACTGCCGGGCCTCGGGCAGCAGCCTGTTTGAAGTGCCCAAGCCCAACCGCAACATGGGCATCGGCATCGACCAGCTGCCCGAGCATATCCGCAACTCCGATATACTAACCGGCAACAACCTGGGCCGCCTGGGCAATATTGAAGCTACTGCGCTACCAACCACTGATGAAATACAAGCCTACCGCCACGACCCAATGGTAGCCTACACGCTTAGCAAATACGAAAAAGCCCCCAGGAGCAACGCCAGCAACTGGAGTTGCTGGGCAAGAAGCTTCTGGAAGAAGGCCGGTTGCTTGAAGCCTGGAAGGTGCTGATGCTTGTCTGAATAGAAACCGGTGCCTACAATGGCCGGACCATCTCAAACAAAGGCAAGGGCATGGGTTCCCACTGCATCGCCTGCAAAAACGAATACAGCGGCCCGGTAGGCAGCATAGAAATCACGAGCGGTTTTTTCGGAAAAGCTGCTTCTACGGTGTGCAGTAGCTCACGGCCTCGCCCCTGCCGCCGATGCTCGGGCCGCACCAGCACCGCCTGCAGTAACGTGCGGTCTGCATCCTGGCGCAGCATAACATAGGCCTTTTCATCGAGCTGAAAAGCCCGAGAAGGCGCAGCGGCTCCCATCAGCGTCTCGGGCGCGTACATCCACGAGATGTTCGGCGCCTTCCAGCATCACCAGTCGGGCTACTTCGGCTGGGTTTATCTCCTGTAGTTCCCGGCTCTTGTCTGGGGGCTTTTTGGAGTGGGTACAAGCCGGAAATGAAACAGCTCGCGCTCATTGCGGAAGCCCAGCCGTTCGTAGAGCCTTCGGGCTCGCTCATTAGCTACAAATACCTCCAGCAGCATGGATCGGTCGCGGCGCGCCATGGCCTCATCTATGGCCGCTTGCAGCATCTGATGGCCATACTGTTTGCCACGCTCTTCCCGCACCACACCCATTGCCGCCACCCGGCTCGTCCAGCCCCGCCGAGCAATAAATACCACTCCGATCAGCTCTTCCCCGCGAAACCAGAGTTTGCTGGCTTCGGCGTCGAGATGCTCACCCCGGAAACGCCGCTCAAAGGTGGCCGGCGTGAATACCATTGGCACCATGTATTCCTCAAAGGAGCGGTTCATGGCATCGGTTACCTGGGCTGAGGTGAATTCGAGTACCGGGTGGGCAATGAGTTTTGCGTCAGTGGATACCATAGGAAGAGACTGTTTAGCGATGATCAATCCGGTTTTATGTGAGCAAGCTTACACTTGCTGCATCTACTTTTAAGGAGGCTAATTTCCGTTAAAAAGCATGCGACAGATGCAGCCACAAAAAAGGCCGTTTCGTGTTAGAAATGGCCTTTTTAAGATAGAAAATTTAGTACTGTGAGTGGTCAATTCCGCACGGCAATCATTAGCCCCAATTCCTTATAGCGCATATTGAATTTCTTCGCAATGGCAGAATTCGTCAGGGAGCCCTTATAGATGTAGACGCCCGCCCGGAAATGCTCATTGGCGAACAACACTTCATTTACGCCGCCATGCTGGCTGATTTCCTGAAGAATAGGCGTGAAGATGTTGCTTAGCGCGCCCGTGGCGGTGCGCGGCACGCGGGAGGCCACGTTAGGCACGCAATAATGCACTACGTCGTACTTGCGGAACACGGGCTTGCTGTGGCTGGTCATCTCGGAGGTCTCGAAGCAGCCGCCCTGGTCGATGCTTACGTCGATAATAACGGAACCAGGCGCCATCGTAGCCACCACGCTTTCGGGCACCATAAATGGAATCCGGCCCTCTTCTACGTTCAGAGCCCCAATTACCACATCGGCGCGGCGGATTTGCTGATTCAGCACATAGGTATCCAAGGTGCTGGTATACAACTGGGTACCGAGGTTTTGCTTCAGGCGGCGCAGCTTATAGATATGGTTGTCAAACACTTTTACTTCCGCTCCCAGGCCAGTGGCGGCGCGGGCGGCATACTCAGCCACGGTGCCAGCTCCCAGAATGACCACCTGCGAAGGCGGCACGCCCGTAATGCCCCCAGAATAATTCCCTTGCCTTCGTTGGAGCGGGCGAGGTACTCAGCCGCGATAAGCATGACCGTAGAACCCGCAATTTCGCTCATGGCGCGCACTACGGGCCGGGCGCCCGAGGGGTCTTTGATTAGCTCAAACGCAATGGCATTGATCTTTTTGCGGGTGAGCGAAGCAATGTAGTCGCCGGTGAGCGAGCCAAATTGCAGGGCCGAAATCAGGGTTTGGCCCGCCCGCATCAGGTTGATCTCGTCGGTGGTGGGCGGGGCAACTTTCAGGATGATGTCGGCCTCGTACACTTCCTTCTGCGAGTAGGCGATGGTAGCGCCCGCCTCCGAAAACTCGTGGTCGGAGTATTTGCTGGGCTCGCCGGCCCCGCTTTCCAGCACGATTTCGTGGCCTTCGTTGATGAGGTGCTTCACGGCCTCGGGGGTCAAACCCAGACGATTTTCCTGTAGAGACGATTCGCGGGGCAACCCGATAAACAGCTTACGGCGGCGCGTTTCCACCGCCAGCATCGATTCCTGCGTGAAATAGGCACGGCTCGTAGCCAGCGACTCGAATCCCGGGGGTACTGCTTCCTGCATTATGGCAAGTAAAAATGTTGACCTAAAGACGATGAATTAAAGTGTGCTTACAGAATAGAATTGACTTAAAAACAGGCTTGTTTCTACTTCAATTCTGCTTTTTAACCCATCGTTTTCAACTGAAGAACGCGTGCTTCTTCGCCGGTGACCGTGAGCGTGACGAGTAGATGGCGCGAGGGCAAAAGGTCGGATACTCGGCTTGGCCATTCTATCAGGCAAAGATAGCCAGAATCGAAGTACTCAAGCGCACCCATTGCTAAAGCTTCGGCCGAATTATCGAGGCGGTAAAAATCGAAATGGTAGACGGGCTGGTTGCGGGCATCGCGGTATTCATTTACCAAGGAAAAAGTAGGGCTGCTGACTTCGGAGGCCGGCACGCCCAGGTTTTCGCATAGTGCCTTGATCAGCGTGGTTTTGCCCGCGCCCATTTCGCCCTCAAACAAGATGATATTGTGGTCGCTGAGGGCCGCCCGGAGCTGCGTGGCGGCGGCAGGCAAGTCGGCGAGCGATGGAACGGCTATTTCGGTTTCAGGAATTGCCATAGTGCAGGGCGTTGGTACGCTACTTCAGAATCTGATAAATCCGCACGTGCTCGTCTTTGTGTACGCGCGGGTTGAGGGCATGCAGCACCTGGTCGTAAGGCGAGGGCGTGATAGTCTGCTCTAGTTTTAGGTGCGGAAACAACAAGCGCAGACGGTCGAGGCGACGGTCAATTTCTTTGTTGCCCACCAGCAACAGGTAGGTTGGCCGGCGCTGTGTGTAATTCATCTCGCTAATCAGCCGCCGCAACGGCGTTTTGTCGTTGAGAGCGTAGGTCATCACGAAGTTGGTGGGCAGGCGGCGCTGCTGCTGGTAACGACGCCACACGCCACTTGAATCGGGAATGAAGGCGCTAGCCTCAGCCCCCATTCGTCCCAGATAAAATATGGGGGGCATTTTGGTGCCGTGGGGGCCAAAATCTAGCACTATGCCGCGCAAATCAGTCTTTTGTGACAAATAAACCATAGGCTCAACACGGCTCTTTTTGGAGTAGGTTAGCGCTAAAGCCAGCGTCACAATTCCATTCAGGACCCAAAATAACCGCCAGCTATTCGCCAGCAATCGTGGGTGTCGGTGCCAGAAGGCAGCGCCGGCCACGTACCGCTCCCACCCTATCACGCCCAGAATAATGAGCAACGGGAAGAGAGGCAGAATAAACCGTTCCTGCTTGTTGGGAAATAAGGAGTGAGCGACAAAAAACATGACGCCGCCCCAGAAAAGCAGCGGCGCCAAGCGTCGGGTGCGAGCGTAGCCAAACACCAGAAAGGCGCTAATTGGTGGCACCAAAAACCCCAGAACCGTGAGCGCAAAGCGGTATACAGGCCCAGTGCTATACTGGAAGGCGCCTTTCGAATTGAAAAGGAAATAAGCCACCAGCGAATCCATCGGGTAGTCAAATAGAATTCCATCGATGGTCCCTTGAACCAGCCCAACCACGCCGATGAAGCCAAGCGCAAGCCACGCAATAGCTTTCCACTGCTGCCGAAATAAGAGCACCGCGCCGGCGCCCATCAGAAATAAAGCCGTGTGGTAGCGAAACAGAAACGAGACCCCAAACAAAGCGCCGGCCAGTAGAAAATGGCGTGCCTGAAGCCGGTCGCGGTACCGCACCAGCACATAAAAGCCCCCAGATACGGCGGAATGCACACCATCTCAACCAGATTGCGCACGCTCATGAACGGCATAAACCACAGTACCGCCAGCAGCAGCGCAGCCCGGCGGGCGTACGTTTCGCCGGCCAGCTCCTCGGTGATTTTGTAGCCCAGATACACCGTGAGCAAGGAATAAACTCCGTGCAGCAGGCGTACAAGGGTCATTTTGGCGTCGGGGTTGGTGAAGCCGACTGTGTCGAGGAGCCAAAAAAGACCGTAGTGCAGCCCTGTATAGGTCATGCTGTGGCGTGGCGGCAAAGGCTGATGCAGCCAGGTGGTGAGGCCGTACACCCAATCTTGGGCGATGCTGATGACGTCGAAGTGGTCGTCGTGAAAAGCGTAACCCTTGGAGAAAAAAGCCGCCAGCACCCGCAGGCCCAACGCCAGCAATAGAATGGTGAGCAACGGCGGCAGATACTCCCGGCGCGCCGGCACTTGCTGGGCTGGCTGAGGCGAAAGGGTAAGCGGATCGGGCATACAACAGGCAGACGTGAGACCAAGCACTGACGCGGGCCAGCAGACTGAAACGGGCGCAAGTTCAACAATTCCTGTGGGCCAACGGTTAGCTACCGCGCTATTTTCGGAAGCTGACCGCAACGCGCTCCGTGACTACGCTTACCTTTCCGGCTACCAAGCGGCTGTTATCTTTAAGCAAAAAAAAGCCCCCATGACTGTATCCAAGATGGCCGGTAGCTTGATCGGCTCTGAAATCATAAAAATCGGCAACGAGGTAAGCGAGATGATCAAGAAGGGAGCAGCTATCTGCAACCTGACCATCGGCGACTTCGACCCCGCTATTTTTCCTATTCCCGAAGAACTGCGCGATGCTATAACCGACGCGTATGCAGCCGGCCAGACCAACTACCCGCCGGCCAATGGCGTAGCCGACCTGCGCACGGCCGCCGCCGATTTTGTGCATCAGCGACTGGGCCTCACCTACTCCCCGGCCGATGTGCTGGTGGCAGGCGGCTCCCGCCCGCTCATCTACGCTACCTATCTGGCGCTGCTCGACCCCGGCGATAAAGTGGTGTTTCCGGTGCCATCATGGAATAATAACCACTACTGCCACTTAGCCAGCGCGGAAGCGGTAATGGTGGAAACCAGTCCGGCCCACGACTTTATGCCCACGGCCGCCGAAATTGCCCCCCACCTGCCCGGTGCCACGCTTTTGGCGCTTTGCTCGCCACTCAACCCAACCGGAACCGTTTTTGCCCGCGCCGATCTGGAAGCTATCTGCGACCTGGTAATAGCCGAAAACCAGCGCCGGGGGCCCAGCGAAAAGCCGCTATATATTCTGTATGATCAGATTTATTGGATGCTCACCTTCGGCACCGCTCAGCACTTCGACCCCGTAAATCTGCGACCCGAGCTGCGCGACTACGTGATTTATATTGATGGCATCTCTAAGTGCCTGGCGGCCACGGGTGTGCGGGTAGGATATGCCTTTGGCCCAAGCGGCGTAATCGACAAAATGAAGTCTATTCTGGGCCACGTGGGCGCGTGGGCTCCGAAGGCTGAGCAGGTAGCCACCGCGCATTATTTGCCCAACACGACAGCCGTTGACACCTACACGGCAACGTTTAAGCAGAAAATTCAGCGCAGCCTCGACACGTTGTATAATGGACTGCAGGAATTGAAAGATGCGGGCTATCCGGTTGATGCCATTGCACCGGCGGGGCCATTTATCTGACCGCGCGGCTCGATGTGCTCGGAAAAACCACGCCGTCCGGTCAACTATTGGCCACCACCCGCGACCTGACTTCTTATCTGATTGCCGAGGCTGGCTTAGCGTTGGTGCCCTTCAGCGCCTTTGGCACCGCCGACACCTCGCCATGGTTTCGCCTCTCGGTAGGTGGGGCTTCGCTGGAGTCGATTGAGGCAGCATTGCCACGACTGCGGGCGGCACTTACAGGATTAAAATAGTCATTACAGAGCGGTTTGGGAGGCACAGATTCGCTTTTCAGCAACCATACTATTTCTCCGATTCTAAAATCCTTCTGCAAATCCTTAGATTGACAAGATTTTTGGTTGCCTGTTGAGCTTGCGAAAGCGTAACAGGCAACCGATTATTGTTCTGCTTACGCCACTCCTACCCTTGCGCTACCCATGTTTTAACCGGCAGCGTAAGGACCCGTCATCTTCTCCACCGCGGCGTCGCAACAGCGCCTGCTCCTGATGATCTTTCGACCTACGCTTTTGTCCACATCTATGTCAACCAACAATTTAGCTCCGCTCCCCCTTATATAGTCTTTATGCAAAGTGCTTTACCTACTTCGGCCATGGGCCGACTAGGTTATTTGCTGATACTGCTTCTGCTGACCTCGCAATCAGCCCTTGCCCAAACCCAGCCTAGTCTGAGTAGCGTTACGGGTCGGGTGCAAACCGCAGTTGGAGGCGTACCCATACAATTCGCCAACGTAACCCTGCACCGCGCTACCGATTCATTGGCGGTCAAAACAGAATTCAGCGATGTCCAGGGGGCCTTTCGGCTGGAACAATTGGCGGGGGGGCTTTTTTAGTTTCCGTCACTCAGGTTGGCTTCGCCCCTTACTGGAGCCCGGCTTTCGAGTTGACCGCTGGGGGCAAAATTTAGCCAACATCGCCCTGCAAGCCAGCGCAGCTACCCAGCTTAAGGAAGTAACTGTCGTAAAGCAAAAGCCTCTGTATGAGCACTTAGCCGACCGTACAATAGTGAATGTGGAGGGCTCCACGCTCGCATCAGGCAATACTTCACTGGATGTGCTGACGCGCGCACCGGGCATAACCGTGGGCAGCAATGATAATTTGGCGCTGCGCGGCCGCCAGGGCCTGTTAGTGTTGATTGACGGCAAGCGCCAGCCCATGACCGGCTCCGAGCTATCGGACTATCTGCGTGCGTTGCCCGCCGAACAGCTCAGCAGTATCGAGCTCATTACCAACCCTCCTGCCAAGTACGATGCGCAAGGTGGAGCCGGTATTATTGCCATCAATCTGAAGAAAGATCAGCGGCAGGGCACCAACGGTACTGCTAATGCCGCTTACGGCCGCGGTCAGTACGGCAAATTCACGACGGGTCTGACCCTGAACCATCGGCAAAAGAAGATCAATGCCTTCGGATCTTATGCTTACACTGATCGGGAAAACTTCCAAAAACTTACGTTTGACCGTTTCTTTTACGACGCAGGAGTACTTCAAAGCAGCAGCATCCAACGCAATAACGGCCGCAGCCATTTACAGTCGCATACCTGGCGGGGCGGCCTCGATTATTCCATTACCAAACGGACAGTCATAGGAGTTGTAGTAGGCGGCTTGGATAGCCGCTTTCCAGGTTTTGCCACCAACCGGACGCTGTTGTTTGACGCTCAGGGTCAGTCACTTCCCGCCTACCGCTCCACCATTAATCGGCGGCCCTACAATCCAAGCATCACGAGCAACCTGAATTTCAGGCATTCATTCGCCGATTCCAGCGGAGCGCCTTCGCTCTCAGTAGATATTGACTACGACCGCTTTAACCGCTACGCTGATCAGGAGCTAACGACCTTCTTCAGCGAGCCCGGCCGATCGGCAGTAATACTGGATGGAGATCAGGAGGGTCACCTGACCATTCAGTCAGTAAAGGCTGACTATACGCGCAATTTGCGCCAGGCTACGCGGCTGGAAGCTGGCCTCAAAGCAACACTTATTGAGTCCGACAATGATCTGGTATTCGAGGATATTATAGATGGAGTACGCACGCCCAACCTTAATTTCAGCAACCAATTTCGCTATAAAGAGAACATTAATGCGGCCTACGTAACCCTGACGCGCACTCTGCCAAAGCTTACTATTTCGGCTGGATTGCGAGGTGAGCAAACGAATGTGGAGGGCCAGCAGGCAATTGGCAACGAAGGCTTCGACCGCAACTATTTCCAGCTCTTCCCTAGTGCCAGCGTACAGCGCAAGCTATCGGATAAGCACGATCTAAGCCTCTCGCTCAGCCGCCGGATCAACCGGCCCACCTACAATCAACTCAACCCGTTTCGGTCCTATGTAGATGCCACCTCCTACCGCACCGGCAACCCCTATTTACGGCCCGAAACCAGTTATAATATTGAGCTAACTCACACTTTCAAAGAAAAGTACAGCGCGGCGCTAACTTATAGCATCACCGATCTACCTATTATCAATGTAGTTCAACCAGCATCCGAAGGCGGCTTCTTTGTCGTGAACCGGGATATTAACCTTCGTACTTTACAGTATTATGCCTTGACTTTAACGGTTCCGCTGGAGCCAACCAAATGGTGGAGCGTATACAACAACCTCTTACTATACTACAATCATTTTGAGGGGAAAGTAGCCGAAACAATGCCCCCAGCACCTGGGCCACGGTGAATGTAAGCAGCAATAACACGTTCACATTCAGTAACGGGTGGAAAGCCGACCTAAGTGGCACGTATCTGGCGCCTGAGCGCTATGGGTATGAGCGCCTGCGGGCCCGCGGACAGATAGCCATCGGCCTGCAAAAGCAGCTATGGGCTAATAAAGCGTCGGTGAAGCTGAACGCAACCGATATTCTTTATACAAGCAATGTCCGCTCTACGTATGCATACGCCAACTTTGAGGATACTTTCTTTAATCGGCAGGATACGCGGGTTGCTACGCTCTCCTTTACCTACCGCTTTGGCAACGATAAGCTAGCTCCAATTCGCAGGCGCCAAAGTGGAGCCGAAGACGAAAAGCGACGAGCTCAGTAGCGCTACTTACCAGAAGGCCAAATCGATAACTCTTAGACTAGCGGCACTAGCCGGAATGAGGTTAACTCTCATTCCGGCTAGTGCCGTTACTATTTGTACGCTATTAATCGGCTAAACGGCGTTATAGAACCTTCTGATTCTAAAGAGCGTACCAGAATCACTCCAAATTTTTATTAACAAAGTTATACATCATGCAGAATAATCATAACTCTGGGATACAGAAATAGTCATAAAATATAGTTATTTATTTAGATTATATACTCGAACCGTAGTATGTTTGAATGAAATATTTGAATTGTATTGATATGAGTGGTTACAATAGGATTAATTGGGATGCTATCAAATTGGTTATTTTCGATGTAGATGGCACTCTATATGCTCAGTCACGCCTTCGGACAAAGATGCTGTATGCCTTATTACGACATTATGCCCTGAGACCCTGGAAAGCCAGAGATCTGATGATTCTGCAGCGATTCAGGGCTGAGCGCGAGAAGCATGCCGGATATACCGGGGGTAATTTGGATAAAGCACAATACGACTGGTGTGCGGAGAAAGGAGGCTATTCTCCATCTAGGGTCAGGCGAGTAGTCGAGCAATGGATATTCACCTTTCCCAATCCATACCTAGCACAGTGTATATATCCTGGTACGCATAGCTTTTTTGCTGAACTGAAAAGAAAAGGCATCAAGGTTGCTATCTATTCCGATTATAAAGCACACGATAAGATGCTGGCAATGAGTCTCGAAGCAGACCTTATTGTTAGCTCCACCGATTCGGAGATAGACCGGCTCAAACCAGACCCTGCTGGCCTGCTTTACGTTGCTGATAAGCTACAAGTACAACCTCAACAATGCCTGTTTATTGGCGATAGGCAAGAGATGGATGGGGAATGTGCCATAAGAGCCGGCATGCCGTATCTCATCTTGGATAAGAAGCCCTTCCATTCATTCGATTTTTATCAACAGCTCGAACAAACTCTCACCGCCCCTATTACTGCCTAAGCAACAACCTTTATGAATAACACATTAACTATTTCATCAGAGCATACCACTGCAGAAAGCAGAGGCGCAGTTCCTGCTGGAATAAGAGATTACATTACCATAGCCCGTCCTGATAACTGGGTGAAGAATATCTTCATGGTGCCGGGAATACTTTTTGCGTTAATAGTATTTGCCCCCAGATCACTTTAGGCCTAGTTTATAAAGTAATAATAGGCTTGATAAGCACATGCCTTATTGCCTCGGCCAATTACGTTATCAACGAATATCTTGACGCTGAATTTGATAAGTTCCACCCAATAAAAAAGGCCAGAACATCGGTAGTTAAAGTAGTCAATCCACTAATTGTATACTTAGAATGGCTGCTGCTGGCCGTTGTGGGATTGAGCCTCGGATACCTCATTTCGATTCCATTCATGGTGGTGTCGGCGTTCCTGCTTTTCATGGGCATCATGTATAATGTTCGCCCTATCCGCACAAAAGAGCGAGTTTATTTGGATGTTTTATCTGAATCGGTAAACAACCCCATTCGGTTCGTGCTTGGTTGGTTTATTGTTGCTCCTGCGCTATCGCTGCATGACTTGAATCCCTTTTCATTTTTTAACGCTCTTCCTTCTTCCAGCATTATCGTTGCTTACTGGATGGGTGGAGCATACCTGATGTCCACCAAGCGCTTCGCCGAATATCGCCTCATCGACAACCCTGAATTAGCAGGCCTTTACCGCAAATCATTTAAATACTATACTGAGCATAGCCTGCTGATTTCTATGTTCTTTTATGCGCTTACGTCAGCATTTTTTCTAGGCATTTTTTTGGTAAAAAACAGAGTCGAATTGCTTGTTAGCTTTCCCTTCTTTGCGCTTTTATTTTCCTGGCACCTACGCATCGGCCTTCTAAATGACTCGCCTGTTCAGGGTTCCGAAAAGCTTTATACCCGCAAGTGGTTTATGCTCTATGTTGTATTATTCTGTATTTTATTAACGGTTCTGATGTTTGTAGATATTCCCTGGCTACATCAGCTTTTACAGGATCATTATAATCTTAATAACCGGTAGGTCTTCTTCGCTGAATTATTAGTCTTGTCTAATGTCACCTATCACATTGGCCGCGCCTGCTTCAGGGGTGCGTAAATCTGCGCTGGCTCGCCGCTATACGGCTGCTCACTACAAGCACCTTGCGTTGTATTTAATCTTGGCCGTCGGGATTGGCTTTCGTCTATTTCATTTCTTTTATAACCGGTCTCTATTCATTGATGAGCTTTACTTAAATATTAGTTTAATCAAGCTTAACTTCTGGGAGTTAGCCACTCAGCCCTTAGCTTATGAGCAAAAGGCACCAATCGTCTATCTCTGGTCTGTTAAGCTATGCGTTCTGCTTTTCGGCAAAGGCGAAAAAGCGCTTCGGCTTTTTTCTCTGATATGCGGTATTAGTGCGCTGTTCGCTTTTATTCCCGTTGCTCGCTTTTACTTAAAAGAGTGGGGCGTTGTCCTTGCTGTTGGTTTGCTATCCTTATCATGGGCTACGATTTATCATTCTGTCGAAGCAAAGCAGTACAGCGCCGAGCTCTTAGCGACAGTTCTGGGCTTATTGCTATATACCAGATACCACAATGCTACTCGCTTGCATCCGCTACTGCTCTGGGGCCTTGCTGGGGGCTTTTATTGTGGCTCTCGTTCTCGCTCATCTTCGTGCTGGCTGGTATAGGCACGGCTCTTAGCCTTAAGGCAATTTTTGAGCGCAACTGGAAACGGTTCTTTACTTATCTCATTCCCTTTTCCCTCTGGCTGTTCAGCTTTGGTTTACTGTATGTGCTTTTCCTAGGCAAATACCACCAATCGGGTTGGCTCATCGATTTCTTCGATAAAGCCTACGATGCCTTTATGCCCCTACATATAACCAATTATGATCAGGCTCTGTGGTTTCTTAAAAAGCCATATAATGTTCTTTACCACCCACTTGGTGTACTGTTACATCTTAATAATAATATAGCTAGCTTCAGTGTTAAATTCCTTCTTAAGCTAGGATGGCTAACAGGTATCTTTCTCGTATTCGGAATGATTATGTTATTTCGATCAGCTAGAATAAGCTTCTTTATACTCTTTCTCCCTATCCTTATTACCTTCCTTGCATCAGCACTCAAGCTTTACCCTATTTTCGATAGGTTTATTCTTTTTTTAGCTCCGTTAATAATCTTGTTTATTGCTTTTGGTGCAGAAAAATCAATGAAGTTATTCTCATTGAAATACCGAGCGTCATTATTACTTGTATGCATATTAATAAGCCCCGCCTTGGCTAATTCGGCTCGCCATTTTTTCTACCCAGATACACTTCTTAGGCTTTCTAACTCAACTGAGCGAGAAGGAATTATGCATATCAATGAAAATTTTAAAGAGGGCGACGCTGTTTACGTTTTCTGGAATATGCGCCACGCCTACGACTACTATAAAGAAGCATATGGATTAAAGTACACCGCTATTAAGGGTAGTTATGTAAAAAGTATATCTACTAGCCCAGAAGATTACCTCCGCAATCTTTCGCCGGACTTTGCAAAATTTAAAGGAAAGAAAAGACTTTGGTATATATATAATACTAACAACGACTCAGATATAGGGGAATATTTGGGCCAGCCTACTTGGTATAGCAGAAATGGATACGTTGCGCCGTTAGCAGTAGAACAAGAAATAGGTAGGTTTGGGAGAAAAGTTTCTCGTTATACTATGTACTATCAGCACATCATTCTGTATGAACTTAACGATTAGACTATAGCGTGTATATTAAATTAAAACCATTTCATAACCATAAAAAAAGCCAGACTATAATAGTCTGGCTTTTTTTATGGTTAAAGCAATTAAGCTCCTTTCGAGCTAAGCGTTACAAAAGGAATAATGATTTCCTCCAGCGATATACCACCGTGCTGGAATGTATCCTTGTAGTAATTTACGTAGTAGTTATAGTTATTCGGGTAGGCGAAAAAATAATCGCCTAACGTGAATACGTAGGCAGTGCTCACGTTTTCGCGGGGCAGGAAAATGCGCTCCGGCTTGCGCACTACGTATACGTCCTTCTCGGTGAAGCCTAGGTTTTTGCCGTGCTTGTAGCGCAGGTTAGTGTTCGTGTTACGGTCGCCTACAATTTTGAAGGGGCGCTTTACGCGGATGGTGCCGTGGTCGGTGGTGATGATGAGCTTGCCTTTCTTGTCGGCTATCTGCTGGAGCATTTCGTATAAGGGCGAATGCAGAAACCAGGACCGGGTGAGCGAGCGGTAAGCCGACTCGTCGCCGGCTAGCTCCCGAATCATGGCCATATCGGTGCGGGCATGAGAGAGCATATCTACAAAGTTGTAGACGATGACATTGAGCTTATGATTGTTGTGCAGGTTGCTCATCTTGCTCAGCAAGTCTTTGCCGGCCTGAAGATTCGTCACCTTGTTGTAGCTGAACTTCTGCTTCTGGTTAGCCTTCTGGAACATGATTTCCAGAAACTCGGCCTCATTCAGGTTCTTGCCTTCATCGTCGTCGTCGGTCACCCACAGGTTGGGATACTTTTTCTGAATTTCACCAGGCATCATGCCTGAGAAGATAGCATTCCGGGCATAGGCCGTTGTGGTCGGCAGGATGCTGTAGTACATCTCCTCCGTGTCCACGGTGAACATTTCGGCAATAATGGGCTCCAGAATCTTCCACTGATCGTAGCGCAGGTTGTCAATGAGTACGAAGTAAACGGGCGTGTCACCGGTCTCTTTAAGTAGCGGGAACACACGCTTCTGAAACAGCTCATGCGACATAAGCGGCGCATCGTCTACTTCCTTATTCACCCATTCTTCGTAGTTCTCCATAATGAACTTGGAGAAGTAGGTGTTGGCCTCGTCCTTCTGCATATTGAACACATCGGCCATGCTCTTGCCTTCCGTCTCGTCGATCTCCAACTCCCAGTACACCAGTTTTTTGTACACGTCGGCCCACTCCTGGGGCGAGAGACGGTCGCCGAGCTGCATGCCGAGCTGGCGGAAATCGCGCTGGTAGCCGGTGTTGGTGCGCTCACTTACTAAGCGCTTGTTATCCAGCACTTTCTTTACAGAGAGCAGAATCTGGTTGGGGTTGACTGGCTTAATGAGATAATCGGCGATTTTGGAGCCGATAGCCTCTTCCATGATATGCTCTTCTTCACTCTTGGTAATCATAATAACGGGCACCGTGGGGCGCGCCGCTTTGATTTCAGAAAGGGTTTCTAAACCAGTGAGGCCGGGCATATTTTCGTCGAGAAACACAATGTCGAAGCTCTGCTCAGCTATTTGCTCAATGGCATCAGCGCCGCTGTTAACGGGCGTAACGTCGTAGCCGCGGTCTTTGAGAAAGAGAATATGGGGCTTGAGCAGGTCAATTTCGTCGTCGGCCCAAAGGATGTTGTATCGTTGCATAAGGGTGTTTAGAGGTACGTTGCTTGAATAAGAGTGGCAGGTAAGCAGTAGTGCGAGTATGCCCGGAGCATAAAGCTCCGCAGTCACTAACGCGCTGCAACTAAAGTTTCGTCAGTAGCTTTACTGCCAATCAGTAGATTTTGATCCGAAAAATTCAGACTTCTCTATTTTTTGTAAGTAACTCATCCGTTAAGTAAGGCATAACAAGATCGTTCTGGTTCCCCGGCTGGTTGCGCGAGCCGTATCACAAAGTTGTAGTTCGCGGGTCGTTGCGCAGGGTTCTGGGGGGCTTTTTTCAACACTTACCACTATGCGCACCTCGGATAGCGCTTTTACGAATGACTGCTCCCACTCATTAAGCTTGAGCTTAATGTAACTGCCAATGAACAAGAAAAAGATATTCAACGACCCGGTATACGGCTTTGTAACAGTGCCCACCGAGCTCCTGTTTGATTTAATAGAGCACCCGTATTTTCAACGGCTGCGGCGCATTCAACAATTAGGACTCACTGGCTTCGTGTATCCGGGGGCGTTGCATACGCGCTTTCATCATGCGCTGGGCGCTATGCATTTGATGAGCATGGCGCTGCGCACCCTTAAAGACAAGGGGGTGCAGATTTCGGCGGCGGAAGGGCAGGCAGCGCTGGCGGCTATTCTGCTGCACGATGTGGGCCACGGCCCCTCTCCCACGCGCTGGAAACGGCTATTTTTGATGAGGTGCCGCACGAGCAGTTGTCGCTCTATCTGATGCAGCGCCTCAATGCCGAGCATAATGGCGCCTTGGATAAGGCCATTGCTATTTTTCAGGGGAGCTACGCGCGGCCGTTTTTTCATCAGCTGGTGAGCAGCCAGCTGGATATGGACCGGCTCGACTACCTCAACCGCGACTCCTTTTATACCGGCGTGCAAGAAGGCCGGCCGGGCGCTGACCGTCTTATCAAAATGTTGACCGTAGTAGATGAGCGCCTTGCTTTGGAAGAAAAGGCCATCTACTCGGTTGAGAATTTCCTGGTAAGTCGGCGGCTGATGTACTGGCAGGTGTATCTGCACAAAACGGTGACCAGCGCCGAGCAGATGATTATCCGGATTGTGCAGCGGGCCCGCGACCTGGTACGCACCGGGCACGATGTGCCAGCCAGTGCCGACCTGCATTTCTTCCTGGCCAGCGCCGTTACGATACTGGACTTCGAGAAAGACGATACGATACTGCAACGCTTTGTGCAGCTCGATGATCATGATATCTGGGGCGCGGTAAAGATGTGGGCCTCTCACCCCGACCGCGTACTGAGCTATATGTCGCGCAGCCTGCTCGACCGGCGCCTGTTCAAAATAATCCTGCAGACTGAACCGTTTGAGGAAGAAATGAAAGCAGGCGTAGTCGAGTTGATTGCCGAACACTTCAATTTGCCCCCAGCGAGGCCAGCCTGCTCATGCTTGCTGGCCGCATCAGTAATAATGCCTACGACGCCGACGGCAAGGATACGATTGATGTTTTAACCAAGTCGGGACGGGTGGTAAATGTGGCCGAAGCATCTGATTTGCCGAATATTCGCGCCCTGGGCCAACGGGTTGAGAAGCATTATATCTGCTACCCGAAGGAAATAGCGCAGTGAGGGTGGCACTAGCTTCGGAGCAGTACAAATAGGCGTGCAGTTATTCAACAGCTACTTTGTCCTGGAGCTAATCACGACTATTCACCAATTGATTTTATTTACTTTTGCCCGATGGAATTTACTGTAGGCCAAATAGCCGAAGTACTGAGTGGAACTGTCGAGGGCGACGCGTCAATGCGCATCGACAGGCTGGCAAAGATTGAGGAAGCGCAGGCTGGCTCTTTGGCGTTTCTGGCTAATGCCAAGTACGAGCCCCACTTATATACAACAAGTGCTTCCGCCATTATCATTAGTAAGAAGCAGGCGCTGCGGCAACCGGTAGCGGCAGCCCTGATCCGCGTCGATGACCCGTATTTGTGCTTCAGCCGCTTGCTGGAGTTTTATCAGCAGACCACGCGCACGGGTCGGCGCGGCGTAGAGGAGCCCGCCTTTCTGGGGGCTAACTCCACTATTGGAGAAGGGCACTTCCGGGGGCTTTTTCGTATATAGGTGAAGGCTGCACCATCGGCCGCGACGTGCTCATTTTTCCCCATGCTACCATCGGCGACCGGTGCCAGATCGGCGACGGCAGCATCATTTACGCCGGGGCCCGAATTTATGCCGATACCGTTATCGGAGCGCGCTGCACCGTGCACGCGGGCGCCGTAATAGGCTCTGATGGCTTCGGATTTGCCCCCCAGCCCGACGGCTCTTACCGGGCCATTCCGCAAATCGGCAATGTAGTGCTGGAAGACAATGTCAGCATTGGCGCCAATACCACCATCGACTGCGCTACCATGGGCTCTACCATCATCCGGGAAGGCAGCAAGATTGATAACCTAGTACAAATTGCTCACAATGTGGAGATTGGCCGCCATACCGTAGTGGCCGCTCAGACGGGTATTTCGGGCTCGACCAAAATCGGCGACTATTGCGTGTTGGCCGGCCAGGCCGGCCTGGCCGGCCACCTGACGCTGGCGAATCGCACGACGGTCACGGCGCAATCGGGCGTGGGCAAATCGATAAAGGAGGAAGGCCAGTTTCTGCAAGGTTCCCCAGCTTTCAACTTGCGCGATAGTTTGCGGGCAAACGCGATTTTCCGGCATCTGCCCGACCTTGCGCGCCGCCTCGACGCATTAGAAGGCAGTAAAAGCGCAACAGAAAAGCTTTAGCTTTGCCCTTCCTTAGAAGTGAGATACGAGAAGTGAGAAGCGAGAAAAGAAAAGCAGTGGTGCTTTACACTTTTCTTTGTCTCACCGCTCGCTTCTCACTTCTCACTTCTGAAAGATGAACGACAAGCAACACACTATCAAGTCGCCGGTTACTGTGAGCGGCATTGGCCTGCACACGGGCGTACAGGCCACCATGACCTTTTGCCCAGCACCGGTCGACCACGGCTATAAGTTTCAGCGCATCGATTTGCCCGGCAAGCCCATTGTAGATGCCGACGTTGACAACGTAGTGGACCTTTCCCGCGGCACTACCATCGAGCAGAATGGTGCCCGCGTTAATACCGTGGAGCACACGCTGGCCGCGCTGGTGGGTCTGCAGATTGATAATGTGCTAATTCAGTTGGATGGCCCCGAGCCGCCCATCATGGATGGCTCCTCGTATGAGTTCATCAAACCCTTGCAGGAAGCTGGCCTGGAGGAGCAAAATGCCTTGCGCAACTACTTCGAGATTCCGGAGAGCATTCGGTACGTAGACCACGGCCGCCACGTAGAGCTGGCTGTGCTGCCTCTGCACGACTACCGCGTGACGGTGATGGTGGATTATAATTCCCCCGTACTCGGCTCCCAACACGCCACTCTCACCGATATTACCCATTTCGCGACCGAAATAGCCTCCTCGCGTACCTTCTGCTTTTTGCACGAGCTGGAAGCGCTGTACAAGCAAAACCTCATCAAAGGAGGCGACCTCAGCAACGCTATTGTAGTTGTTGACCGCGTGGTAAGTGAGGAAGAGTTGCACGATTTGGCCGAAATGCTGGGCAAGCCCAAAGTGGCGGTTAAGAAAGAAGGTATTCTAAATAATGTAGACCTGCGCTACAAAAACGAGCCCGCTCGCCATAAACTGCTGGACTTAGTAGGAGATCTGGCCCTCGTTGGTCGTCCGCTGAAAGGTCAGATTCTGGCGGCGCGGCCGGGCCACGCGGCCAATGTGGCGTTTGCCAAAAAGATCAAGAAAAAGATGATGGAGGTGGATTCGTCGCCGGTTCCCACCTATGATCCTGGCCGTGAGCCGGTAATGGATATCAATCAGATATCGGCCACCCTGCCGCACCGCTACCCATTTCTGCTTATCGACAAGATCATTCACCTCGACACGACTACCGTGACAAGCGTGAAAAACGTGACGATGAATGAGCAGTTTTTCCAGGGCCACTTCCCCGGCAACCCCGTTATGCCCGGCGTCATTCAGATTGAAGCCATGGCCCAGACGGGCGGCATTCTGGTATTGAACACCGTGAAAGACCCCGAGAACTATTGGACTTACTTCCTGGGAATTGAGAATTGTCGCTTCCGAAAGCGGGTAGTTCCCGGTGACACTATCATCTTCAAATGCCAGCTCCTTGCTCCCGTGAAGCGAGGTATTGCCAAAATGAGCGGCAAGGCTTTTGTGAATGGCAAAGTGGTAATGGAGGCCGAAATGAGCGCCGCCATCGTCCGCAAAGACGCCTGATTTTTTAATTAATAATTAAGAATTAGTAATTAATGACTGGGGGGCATTTTGTGCGTTGTGCGGCGTGTCTTTCCTTGGTTCCTTGATTATGAATGTGAATTCTTAATTACTAATTATTAATTACTAATTGAATCAGAATGAACCAACCCCTCGCCTATATTCATCCGGAGGCTAAAATTGCGCAAAACGTAGTGGTAGAGCCGTTTACCACTATTGATAAGGACGTAGAAATTGGCGAGGGCACCTGGATTGGGCCCAATGTAACGATCATGCAGGGAGCCCGCATTGGCAAGAACTGCAAGATTTTTCCGGGGGCTGTTATTGCCGCGATGCCCCAGGATTTAAAGTTTGCCGGCGAAAAAACCACGGCCCATATCGGCGACAATACCGTGATTCGGGAGTGCGTAACCGTAAACCGGGGTACTATAGACCGGATGCGGACGGTGGTGGGGGCCAATTGCCTGCTCATGGCTTATGTACACGTAGCGCACGACTGCATTGTGGGTGATAACTGCGTGCTAGCCAACTCTGTGCAGCTGGCCGGCCACGTAGAGATTGGCGACTATGCCATTGTAGGTGGCATGTCGGCGGTGCACCAGTTTGTGAAAGTGGGACCGCACACCATGATTTCGGGTGGCTCTCTGGTACGCAAGGATGTGCCGCCGTTTGTGAAGGCGGGTCGCGAGCCCCTGACGTATAGCGGTATCAACTCAATTGGTCTGCGCCGCCGGGGCTATTCCGATGTGAAAATCAGCGAGATTCAGCAGATCTATCGCCTGCTGTTTTTGAGCAAGCTCAATAACGCCGACGCCCTGGATAAAGTAGAGCTGGAGCTATTACCCTCACCGGAGCGGGATGAAGTGGTGAACTTCGTGCGTAACTCCGGGCGGGGCGTGATAAAAGGATATTCGCGGAGCAGCAACGGCAGTTCCGACTACTAGTTTATGCAGATTCAGGCCACTGGACTGGGCAAGCGCTTTAACCGCGACTGGATTTTCCGGGACCTGACCCACACCTTCCGACCTGGTACTGCCACGGCCATTCTGGGGCCGAATGGCGCGGGCAAAAGCACCCTACTTAATACTCTTTCCGGGCAGCTGTTGCCTACTGATGGCACGCTTACCTATAGTTTGCAAGGCAAGCCTGTACCTGTGGAAGATGTACCAACCCAGCTGGCCTATTGCGCGCCCTATCTGGAGCTCATTGAGGAGCTGACGCTGAGTGAGCTGCTTGCTTTTCATACCCGTTTTAAGCCTCTTCGGCCGGGCCTTAGCACGCAAGGACTGATAGAGCTGCTCTACCTGGAGAAGTCTCGTCATAAGCTTGTGCGCGATTTTTCTTCGGGTATGAAGCAGCGCCTCAAGCTAGGGTTGGCTTTATACAGCGCCGCTCCTCTCCTGCTTCTCGACGAGCCCACCACCAATCTGGATCGTGCTGGCGTGGCCTGGTATCAGGAACATGTGCGCGCTACAGTGGCCGGCCGCTTGGTACTGGTGAGCTCCAACGTGGCGGAAGAGTATGAGTTCTGTGAGGAGCAGCTGGACGTAACCAGCTTTGGCGCTACAGCAGCACGTTAACAAGGAAAAAAGCCCCCGCTTTTCGTGTAAAATGAATGTTTGACTGGTGTGTGCTAGGTAACTTAATTTTCGCCAAATTGTAAGTGTAACGCAATTTTCTCTCAGCGTTGAAGCTCTTCCATTTGTGCTGATCGGAGCGTAGTGACTAACGCTTCATGGGGCAGGTTTATAGCTGAATGCTCACAAGTGATTCGCTAAAAAACGACTTTATTTCCAACGCGAAAACCATTCGAACCGTATCTTCGCAACTGCCCCTTGGTAGTAGAGTTGCCTAAAGTATTCTTCTTTCACCCATTACCTGCCCTCACACGGCCATGAGACAATACGACGACCTCGACGACGATTCGCTCGATGATGACGAGCTGGATAACTTCGCCAAAAGTGGCGGCCGCGCTGGTATCGGCAGCACTGAAGACCGCCTCAGCGCCAAATATGCCGACTATCTGATGTGGCGCGATACGGGTTCCTCCCACGACGAGGCATTGGACTTGGCCAGCATGACGGAGGAAGAATACACCGCCGCCGAAGCAGCCGAAGACCCGGACAGCAGCGGCTTTGCTTCCCTGGATGATGATGACGACTTCGATATTGCCGACGACGATGATGATTTCGGCAGTAGCCGCTCCGGCCGCAGTGGTCGTGGCAGCGACGATGACGATTTTTAACCGACCATATGCACAAAAAAGCCCCCCAGCTAGATACTGGGGGGCTTTTTTTGTGATTACTTAGGCTAAGACTTCTTACCAAATACCCGCTTAAGCAGTTCGCTGCCGCGAGCCATCGGATTTTCGCGAATGTTGGCTTCTTCCTGCGCAATGAGGGTAAAAAGCCCCCCAATGGCTTTGTCAGTAGCATACTGATTCAGATCGGTGTTGACGGGCTGCACCAGCGGAATGCGGTTGTAGCGCGTGGTCAGGTCGGTGTAGTAGCGGGTGGCGTTCACCTTATCCAACGACTGCTGAATGATTGGTTTGAAGGCTGTAGTGAGTTGGGTGGTAGTGGTGCGGCGCAGATAGTTGGTGGCCGCGTCTTTCTCACCCGTTAGAATGCCCCACACGTCTTTGAAAGTCAAGCTTTTGATAGCGGCCAAAAAGATTGGCTTGGCGCTTTTGGCCGCATCCTCCGCGCCTCGGTTCAACGACAGCTCAAACTTGTCGACCTGCGAACCTAAACCGATGCTGCGCAGCGTGTTGGCTACGCGCTGCGCATCGGGCGGAAACGGAATGCGGATAAGCTTGTTGAGGTAGAAGCCATCCTGCTGCGACGCCTGGTCGGCCCCTTTGCTGATACCTTGCACTAAAGCTTCCTTGAGGCCGCGGGCCGCTTCATCCTGCGTAATGCTACCGGTGGAGCCCTGCGTGGGAGTTTTAGTAGTAGGGGTCGTTAAAATGCCCCCCAGCTTGGGCAGGCGAAAAACCTGCGCTGAAGCGGCCACATGCAAACCAAGCAGAGCAGTTAAAACGAGTGAATAGCGGATCTTTTTCATAACTCGGGGCAACTTAAATGTAACGACCCAACGGGCCGGGCGTACTGGCTAAGGCACAAACCGGACCAAACCATCCTATTTTTTCCTTCCTTATTCCCCTTTATGCGGCAGGTACCTAATGCAGAAATCATTACCATCGGCGACGAGCTACTTTATGGGCAGGTTGTGGACACCAACTCGGCCTTTATGGGCCAGGAGCTAGGCAAGCTTGGTATACGAGTGCGCCAGATCACCAGCGTGTCGGATAGGGCCGCCGAAATCGTGCTGGCCCTGGATGCCGCCCGCGAGCGGGCCGACGTAGTGCTGATTACCGGTGGTCTCGGCCCCACCAAAGACGACCTAACCAAGCATATTCTCACCGAGTATTTCCGCACCGAGCTGGTGTTACACGAGCCTTCCCTGCGCGATGTAGAAAGCATATTTGCCCGCTTTAATAGGCCGATGCTGGAAGTAAACCGACAGCAGGCTTATCTGCCCGCCGCCTGCACACCTGTTCGCAATGCCGTGGGCACGGCGCCGGGCATGTGGTTCGAGGACCGCGACGTAGTGTTTGTGTCGATGCCAGGCGTGCCGTTTGAGATGAAGCGCATGATGACGGACATTGTGCTGCCTAAGCTGAAAGAGCATTTTCATACGGCCCCCATCGAGCACCTGGTTATTCAGACGGTGGGCATTGGCGAGTCGTTTCTGGCGGAGAAAATCTCGGACTGGGAAGACAGTTTGCCCCCAACTTCAAGCTGGCGTACCTGCCCCACCTGGGCGCCGTGCGCCTCCGCCTCACCGCCACCGACGACGGAATCCCAGACCTTCGTGGTCGATTAGAAGCGCACTTGCCCATCCTTCAGGAGCTAGTGGGCGAGTACATTTTTGCCGTCGGGGAAGTGACGTTGGAGGCTGCAGTGGGTCAACTGCTCGGGGAGCGCAACCTTACTATAGGCACGGCTGAAAGCTGCACGGGGGCTACTTAGCCCACAAGCTAACCAGTGTGGCGGGCAGCTCGCGTTACTTTCTGGGGGGCATTTTGGCATATCATAACGATATCAAAATCAAACAACTGGGTGTAAGTACCGAAACCTTAGCTGCACATGGTGCGGTGAGCGAAGCCACCGTGCGCGAGATGGCGGAAGGCGCGCGCAAGCACCTCGGCGTAGATGTGGCGCTGGCCACCAGTGGTATTGCTGGACCCGGCGGCGGCACTCCCGAAAAGCCCGTAGGCACCGTCTGCATTGCCTACGCCGATGCCCACCAAACCATCAGTAAGCAGTTCACTTTCGACCGGGGGCGTCAGCTCAACATTGAGTACACGACGACCATCATCCTGAATCTGCTTCGGCAGAGCTTACCGAAGTAAGTTAGGTTGCTTTTGAGTCAGGCTGAATTTTCTAATAAAACGGTGCTGCTTTTTCAGGCTGTGGCTACCTTCTTAAGCAGAGCAGCCCGCCACGCTTCGGCTACTCACTAAAACACCTACCTTTGATGCAGCTTGTGGGCGTCCACCCCGCATACTATGGCGCCCCAAGCAAGTATTCTGACCTTCAACACCCAATAACCCCAACCCCCAATAACCGCATGGCACGAGTGGAAATGGTGATGCCCAAAATGGGCGAAAGCATTATGGAAGGCACCGTCCTGAAATGGCTCAAACAAGTAGGCGACGCAATTGAGCAGGACGAATCAGTACTGGAAGTAGCTACTGATAAGGTAGATACCGAGGTACCGGCCATTCATGCCGGCGTTTTGCAGGAAATACTGGTACAGGAAGGCGAAGTAGTGGCCGTGGGCGCCCCCATCGCCATCGTTGAAACCGATGTAAACAGCGCCAGCGCTTCGGCCCCGGCCGCGGCTCCCGCTGCGCCACAGGCAGCTTCTGCGGCCGAAGCCACCAATGGGCAGGACACTGCCGCGCAGGTACCGCACGTACCCCAGCCCCAGGAAGCGCAGGCAAGCCAATCGGCAGCCCAGCCCCAGCAAGGCCGCTTCTATTCGCCCTTGGTATTGAGCATTGCCCGGCAGGAAGGCATTTCGATGGCTGATCTTGAATATCTGCCCGGCACTGGCAAGGAAAACCGCGTGACCAAGAAGGATATTCTGGACTACGTGGAGGGCGGCAAGAAGTCGTTGAGCCAGACGACCGGGGCAGCAGCTCCTGCGCCTGCCCAAAATGCCCCCCAGGCCGCCTCAGCGCCCGCCACTCAAGCTGTGCAAACTCAGCCTGCGGCTTCGGCCCCAGCGGCGCCTGCCGAGGCAGCAAAGCCCGCCAGCAGCGCGCCGGCCAGCAAGCCCGCCCCATCGGTGAGCGGCAACCAGGAGCTGATCGAGATGGACCGCATGCGCAAGATGATTGCCCAGCGCATGGTGGACAGCAAGCGAATTGCCCCCCACGTTACGTCCTTCGTAGAAGCCGACGTGACGGAGCTAGTGAACTGGCGCAACAAGCACAAGGACGCCTACAAGAAGCGGGAGGGCGAAAACCTTACATTCACGCCTATCCTGATTCAGGCCATTGCCCGCGCTATTCAGGACTTCCCCAACATCAACGTGTCGGTGGATGGCGACTACATTATCAAGAAGCGCGACATCAACATCGGCCTGGCCGTGGCGCTGCCTTCCGGCAACCTCATTGTGCCAGTCATTCACAATGCCGACCAGCTCAACCTGAACGGGCTGAGCAAAAAGGTCAATGACCTGGCTAACCGGGCCCGCATCAACAAGCTGACGCCAGGCGACCTGGAAGGCGGCACCTATACCGTATCCAACGTCGGATCTTTCGGCAACGTGATGGGCACGCCCATTATCATGCAGCCGCAGGTGGCCATCATGGCACTGGGCGCTATCAAAAAGAAGCCGGCCGTGATTGAAACGCCCCAAGGCGATTTGATCGGTATCCGTCACTTCATGTTCCTGTCCCACTCCTACGACCACCGCGTGGTTGATGGCTCGCTGGGCGGAATGTTCGTGCGCAAAGTGGCAGACTATCTGGAGCAATTTGACCCGAATACGGTTATCTAACTTAGCGCTCAATAGCTGGCATAGCGGCGCGGCTGCACTTGAATAAGCCCGTCTACTGGACGGGCTTTTCTTTTTCATAATCAGACTACTATGAAGAATATTTCTTTTCTTATTGCGCTCGTGATTTCCTTGGGGCTTATCATCTTTCTGTACCTACAGCTGACCTCAGCGCAAGAGGCGCTGCGCCGAGCAGAGCAGCGATACGCTGACTGTGAGAAGGTGACATTTCAGTTGCAAAATCAACTAACGGCTAAGCAGCGAGCAGACGAAGCTAAATAAACTGCCTACCAGTCCAGACACAAAAAAAGCCCCCCAATCAAGTGACTGGGGGGCTTTTTTATGGACAGATTTTACGACTTGATTCCGAGGAGCATCAGCATAAACGCCTGCTGCCGGGCCACGTCGCGGATGGACTTGAAGCGGCCGGAAGCACCGCCGTGGCCCGCGGCCATATCGGTATGCAGGAGCAGCAGGTTGTTATCGGTTTTCATAGTGCGGAGCTTGGCAACCCACTTGGCAGGCTCGAAATACTGTACCTGCGAATCGTGCAAGCCGGTAGTAACGAGCATATTGGGGTACGGCTGCTTCTTCACGTTGTCGTAGGGCGAGTACGAGAGCATATAGTCGTAGTACTCCTTCTTGTTGGGGTTGCCCCACTCGTCGTACTCGCCGGTAGTCAGCGGAATGCTTTCATCCAGCATCGTGGTCACCACGTCAACGAACGGTACGCCCGCCAACACGCCTTTGTAAAGCTGAGGGCTCATGTTTACGACGGCGCCCATCAGCAGGCCGCCGGCGCTGCCGCCCTGGGCAAACAGCTTGGCGGGCGAGGTAAACTTCTGCTGAATCAGAAACTCAGAGCAGTCGATGAAGTCGGTGAAGGTGTTTTTCTTCTTCAGCAGTTTGCCATCCTCGTACCACTGCCGACCCATTTCCTGTCCGCCCCGGATATGGCAGAGCGCGTAGGCAAAGCCCCGATTCAGCAAGCTCAGACGAGCAGCACTGAAGGTAGCGTTGGAGATAATGCCGTAGGAGCCATACGCGTACTGTAGCACCGGCGCATTGCCGTCTTTCTTAAAACCCTTCTTATAGACAATGGAAATCGGAATCTTGGTGCCGTCTTTGGCCGTGGCGTACACGCGCTCCGTCACGTAATCTTCCTTGTTAAAGCCCCCCAGCACGGCCTGCTCCTTGAGCAAAGTCTTCTGGCGAGTGTTCATGTTGTAGTCGTACGTGGAGTTGGGCGTGGTGAGCGAGGTGTAGGAATAGCGTAGCACCGGCGTGTCAAACTCGGGGTTCACGCTGATGCTGGCCGAGTACGTGGGCTCGCCGAAGTTGAGGTAGTGCTCCTCGCCTTTCCAGGGGCGCACGCGCAGACCCAGCAGACCTTCCTTGCGCTCACCCAGCACCAGGAAGTTCTTGAACAGCTCCATGTTCTCCAAAAACACGTCTTTGCGGTGCGGGATAATCTCCTTCCAAGCGGTTTTGGCGGTGTTGCTCACAGGCGTTTCGAGCAGCCGATAGTTGGGCGCGCCCGCATTCGAGCGGATATAGAATTTGTCCCCCAGGTGGTCCACGTCGTACAGATGATCCCTCTCACGAGCCAAAAATACCTTGGGTGCGGCCGTGGGGTTGCTGGCGTCGATGTAGCGCAGCTCCGAAGACATGGTGCTGCCCATGCCGATAAAGATGTATTTCTTCGACTTTGTGCGGCCTACGCCCAGGTTGAAGGTGTTGTCCTTTTCTTCGTACACCAGCACGTCCTGCTTGGGGTCGGTGCCCAACGTGTGCCGGTACACCTGATACGGCAGCAGCGTGGTGGGGTCTTTTTTAGCGTAGAAAAGCGTTTTGTTGTCGGTGGCCCACACGGCGTTGCCACTAGTATTCACGATTTTCTCGGGGTACAGCTTGCCCGTTTTCAGATCCTTGAAGCGCAAGGTGTACAGGCGGCGGCTCACCGTGTCGGCGCCGTAAGCCATGACCAGGTTGTTGTCACTAACCTCGTAGCCACCAATCTGAAAGTAGCTTTTGTCTTTACCTAACTCGTTGGCATTGAGCAGGATTTCTTCCGGCGCCTTCATATCGCCTTTTTTGCGGCAGTAAATCGGGTACTCGCTGCCCGCCTCGTAGCGGGTGTAGTAATAATAGCCGTTGTCGCGGTAGGGCACCGATTCGTCCTGCTCTTTTATGCGCCCTTTAATCTCGTTGAAGAGCTTGTCTTCCAGCTCCTTGGCGGGCGCCATCTGCTTGTCGAAATAAGCGTTTTCGGCGTTGAGGTAGCTGATTACTTCGGGGTTTTCGCGCTCATTCAGCCAGTAATAGTTATCGGTGCGGGTACCGAAGGGCGAAGTGAGCTGCTTGGCCTTGATGGGCGCGAGAGGCGGAGTGGTCATGGAGTAGGTAGTAGGCTGGGTCTGGGCCTGCGCCACGCCGAGCGTCAGGGCAAAGGCGCCAGCCAGCCAGCGTAAGGAATGATTCATAGAGTGTTAGGCTGAGTTGGAGTTTAGAACAAGCTAAAGATACTGAAATCAATCAGCCTTGCTTGTAGTGCCAGCTATTTCCCTCCGGAAACTTTTATGCGCAAAAAAGCCCCCCAAGTTCACTCTGGGGGGCTTTTTTCATAAAAACATGTTTCTACAGCGCGGCCAAGCTTTGCTCCAGCGCCGTGATTTTGCCTTCTGCGTCGGCTTGCTTTTGGCGCTCCCGCTCCAGCACGTCGGGCTTGGCATTTTGCACGAATTTCTCGTTGCTGAGCTTCTTCATCACCGATTCCAGGAAGCCGCGGGCATACTCGATTTCCTTGGTCAGGCGCTCGCGCTCGGCCCCTAAATCAATGTGGCCTTCCAGAGGAATGAAGAACTCACCTGTACCCAGCACGAAGCTCACAGAGCCCGTTGGGGCAGCATCCACGAAGCTGATGTCGGTGAGCGCTGCCAGCTTGCGAATTACGCCGTCATAGTCGCGCAGCAATGCCGTTTCATCCGTTTTCGCCGCCAGCGTCAGGGGCTTGTTAGGGCCGATGCCTTTCTGATTGCGCACGTTGCGGACGCCGGCTACTACCTCCAGCACTTTATCCATGCGGCTGAGGATGTCGGCAGCATTCGACATTGGCTGTGGCTTGGGCCAAGCGGCCACGCACACGTACTCTTTCTCACCGCGCTCGGCCAGCTCATGCCAAATTTCTTCGGTAATGAAGGGCATGAACGGGTGCATAAGTTTGAGCAAGGTTTCGAGGTAAGCCGTGGTCTGGCGCAGCGTCGCCGGGTCGATGGGCGCCTGGTAAGCCGGCTTGATCATTTCCAGATACACCGAGCAGAAATCGTCCCACACGAGTTTGTACACCGTCATGAGCGCATCCGACATGCGGAACTTGGCGAAATGCTCATCCAGCTCCGTCTGCGCGCTTTGCAGCTTAGCCGCGAACCACTCAACGGCCTTTTCATTGGCAAACGGCAGCTCCTGATTGACTTCCCAGCCCTGAGTCAGGCGGAAGGCATTCCAGAGCTTGTTGGTGAAGTTGCGGCCCTGCTCCACGAGGCGAATATCGAAGAGTAAGTCATTGCCAGCCGGCGACGAGAACAGCATACCCGTTCGCACGCCATCGGCGCCGTACTGGGCAATCAGGTCCAGCGGATCGGGCGAGTTGCCGAGCTGCTTGCTCATCTTGCGGCCCTGGTCGTCGCGCACGATGCCGGTGAGGTACACGTTACGGAACGGCACCTCTTTGCGATACTCCAGACCAGCCATAATCATGCGGGCCACCCAGAAGAACAGGATTTCGGGGGCCGTTACAAGGTCGTCGGTGGGATAGAAATAGTTGATGTCGGGGTTGTCAGGATCCTTGAATCCATCGAACACCGAAATCGGCCACAGCCACGACGAGAACCACGTATCCAGCACATCCTCATCCTGACGTAAATCACTGATTGTCAAAGCAGCGTTAGCACTCTTCTCACGTGCTGCTTCAAGAGCTTCTTCCGCAGAAAGAGCAACTACAAAGGAGCCATCAGGCAGGTAATATGCCGGGATGCGCTGCCCCCACCACAGCTGCCGCGAGATGCACCAGTCGCGCACGTTCTCCATCCACACCCGGTACATGTTCTTGAACTTGGGCGGGTGCAGCTTTATTTCATCGTTCTCAACTACGGCCAGCGCCTTCTCGGCCATCTGGTCCATTTTGCAGAACCACTGCATGCTCAGGCGCGGCTCAATCACGGCCCCGGTGCGCTCCGACGTTTGCAGCACGCTGGCGTACTCCTCGATTTTGTCGAGCAAGCCGGCAGCCTGCAAGTCCTTGGCTATCTGCTTGCGGGCGGCAAAGCGGTCCTGGCCCACATAAAGCACAGCCTTTTCATTCAGCGAGCCGTCATCGTTGAGAATGTCAATTACGGGCAGATTGTGCTTTACGCCCAGCTCATAGTCGTTCAAATCGTGGGCTGGCGTTACTTTCAGTGCGCCCGTGCCGAAATCGATGGCTACATAGTCATCCAGAATAATCGGAACGGCGCGGCCCAACAACGGAATGCTTACTTGCTGGCCGTGCAGGTGCTTGTAGCGCTCATCGTTCGGGTTTACGGCCACGGCTACGTCGGCCATAATGGTCTCGGGCCGCGAGGTAGCTACGGTCAAAAACTGGCCCTCCTGCCCTACTACCGGGTAGCGCAGATGGTACATTTTGGCCTGAGTGTCCTTGGCAATTACTTCCTCATCGGAAATGGCGGTCCGGCCCTGCGGGTCCCAGTTTACCATGCGAATGCCGCGGTAAATCTGGCCTTTCTGGTACAAGTCCACGAATACGCGCAATACGGCGTCGGTCAGCTCCGGCTCCATGGTGAAGCGGGTGCGGTCCCAGTCGCAGGAAGCGCCGAGCTTCTTGAGCTGCTCCAGGATGATGCCGCCGTACTTTTCCTTCCATTCCCAGGCGTGGGCCAGAAACTCCTCGCGGGTCAGTTCGCGCTTATCAATGCCTTTTTCCTTGAGCAGCGCTACTACTTTAGCTTCGGTGGCAATGGAAGCGTGGTCGGTGCCGGGCACCCAGCAGGCCTCTTTGCCCTGCATGCGAGCCCGGCGCACCAGCACATCCTGAATGGTATTGTTGAGCATGTGGCCCATGTGCAGCACGCCCGTCACGTTGGGCGGCGGAATTACTACAGAGTAGGCAGGCTTGCGCGGGTTGGGCTTGGCTTTGAAGAAGCCCTGCTCCTGCCAACGTGTGTACCATTTGGCTTCTACGTCGGCGGGAGTATAGGTTTTGGCGATGGACATGGGCGCTGGGGGGCAAATTCAGTTCTAAACAAAGACAAAAGTAGGCATTTCAACCGGGCAAATGCCCCCCAGAGCATCAGTTTGGCTAAACCGAAAAGGAATGTCAATTCTTATCTTCTGATCCTACCTTTGATGCCGAAAATGACTTGACCGATCTGCCAGGATAAGCCGAGTTTGTTTTTTGCTTTATTTTTAGTGCTTCGTTCACCGTTTTTCTATCGGCATGGCCGCTTTATTCTCTTTCCGAAAAGCACCAAAAGCTGCCCTCAGTACGCCTGAGCCGGTAATTTTGCCCCCCACTGCCTCCGTCCGTATCGGGATGGGGCAGCTGCTGGTAGAAGGCGGCGAGCCGGCACGCAACCTGGAGCGCGCCGCCCGCATGATCGGTGAGGCGGCACAACAAGGCTGCGAGTTGGTTTTATTGCCCGAAACGCTGGACTTTGCCTGGACGCATCCCAGTGCCCTGACCGAGGCTCAGCCCATTCCAGGACCTTTCAGCGACTTGCTTTGCCAACAGGCAATCAAGTATAAGATTTATGTGTGCGCGGGCCTGACCGAGCGTCTGAATGGTCGCAACTACAACGCCGCTATTCTGATAAATCCGGAAGGCGAAATTATAGTTAAATATCACAAGATCAACTTGCTGTCCGTAGAATTACCGTTCTATGCAGTAGGCCAGACCCTGAACGTGGTGGACACGCCTCTGGGTAAAATCGGGGTTAATATCTGCGCCGACAACTACCTAGATGGCTTGCCCATCGGCCATACGCTGGCTCGCATGGGCGCCGAGTTTATTATCTCCCCTTCCTCCTGGACCGTCGATTATTCGCTGACGGAAGAAGATGATCCGTACCGCGAAAAGTGGGTAAATCCCTTTTCCATTCTGGCGCGGCTGTACAATGTGGTGGTGGTGGGCACCACATCAGTGGGCTATATTGTGGGAGGGCCGTATGAAGGCAAAAAAAGCGTGGGCTGCTCGTTAGCGGTCGATGCGAGCGGCGTACGCGCCCAGGGTACTTTTAATGAGTTTGCGGGTGATTTGGTAGTGGCCGATTTGCCGCGCCCTGTTCGTCCGGAGCAGGGAACGGCCATTGGCGAAATGCTCCAACGCAAAGGCTATCAGTTTGATAAGTTGCTTTAAAATAACGCCTATCTCTTTATTCACGTTATAAATCTTACTAAGCAAAGCTTCAAATTTCATAGTCGTTCACTTTTCCTTTGCCGCTTGTCCGCTCCTCTTCCCCCTTCTTCCAGCGCTCCCATCACCTCAACTGAGCCAACTGCTGCCACTGTGCCCGCTTTTCAGCTGAAAGCGCCCGCCCAGCGCTGCACCCGGTGTATTATGGATAGTACCGTGCCTGGTATTGCGTTTGATAACCGCGGCGAGTGCAGCTTCTGCGCCCTGCACGATAAGCTGGACCACGCCTTTCCGCTGGGCGAAGCCGGCCGCCTGCAAGTGCAAAAGCTGGCTGATGACATCAAGCGCACCGGCAAAGGCAAGAAGTACGACTGCGTGCTGGGCGTAAGCGGCGGCCGCGACAGTTCCTTTACGCTCTGGTATTGCGTCACGAAGCTGAAGCTGCGCCCGCTGGCGGTGCATTTCAATGATGGCTTCGGCAACCCCGTGGCAGGCGAAAACATGGTGAAGGCTTGCCGCAAGCTGGGCGTGGAACTGCGCACCATCACCTCCGACTGGCGCGAGTCCAAGGACCTCAAAATTGCTTTTCTCAAAGCTTCCACTCCCGATATGGAGGAAGGCACTGACCTAGGCATCGCTACGGCGCTCTACGGCGTGGCCGCCAAAGAAGGCATTCAGCGCGTGGTGATTGGGCAGAGCTTTCGGACGGAAGGAATTTGCCCCCTGTCGTGGAACTATCTGGATGGCCGCTACCTGAAGGCCGTGCACAAGCGCTTCGGTACAGTGCCGCTGCGGCCCTGGTCGCCGGCTGATCCGGGCTTTAATCTGGATCTGAAGGAGATGTTCTACTATGCCTTCGTGCGCCGCATCAAGACCGTGACCTTGCTGTATCATGTGGACTATGTGCGCGCCGACGTAGACGAGCTGATTGCCCGTGAGCTGGACTGGGTGAATCCGGGCGCGCACTACTTCGACGACCTGTACCAGAGCGTTATCTATTACCTCAACCGCACCAAGTTCAACATCGACCGGCGGCTTTTCAACTACTCAGCCTTGATCCGCTCGGGCCAGATGACGCGCGAAGAAGCGCTGGAGCGCACCTCCCGTATAAATTCCATCGAAGACCCGCGCGTGATTGACCTCTGCATCAAGCGCCTGGGCCTCACTCGCGCGGAGTTCGACCAGATTGTAGCCGCGCCGCCCAAAACATTCCGCGACTACCCCAACAACTATTCGCTTATTCGGCGTCTGCGCTGGCCCATTAAAGTGCTCAGTCAGCTGAATCTGATTCCGGAGTCGGCGTATGACAAGTATTTCAACTGCGGATCCTAAACCCTTGATTTAGAAAATAAACCAACCAAAAAAGCCCCCAGAATGTTTCTGGGGGCTTTTTTAAGCTGAATCTTAAATATCAAGCCCGTTCTAAGCAGTAAGATGAAGCCACTCCTTCTTTTTGAGCAGCTCATCCTGAGTTTCGCGCAGATCGGGGTCGTCCACACAGCAGTCTACGGGGCACACGGCGGCGCACTGAGGCTCTTCGTGGAAGCCCACGCACTCGGTGCACTTATCAGACACGATGTAGTAGTATTCGTCTGAAACCGGGGTTTGGGGTGCCGTGGCTGATACTACGGCTCCACCATCCACTTCCACTTGCTTCAAAGAAGTGCCATCGGCCCAGCGCCACTGAGCACCACCTTCATAAATCGCGTTGTTGGGGCATTCAGGTTCGCAGGCACCACAGTTGATGCACTCGTCGGTTATCATTATGGCCATAGCCGCAGTCGTCTTGGTTTGGGTACTAGTTATGGAACATTTACGCTTACGCAAAGATGCCCCTCAAAAGTTTGTTAGGACCAGCAAAAGTAGAAACTAACCTTGTTTTAATTTTGAATGTTCAGCTTTGAGGGTTGATTAATAAAAAAATGCCCCCAAGCCTTACTCCGCAGTGGTAGTATACCGCCAAAGTAGTAGTAGTAGTACCACTCCTCCTCTTCTCGTATCAGAACACTGAAAAATGAATCATACCGAACGTTTAGCCTCTTTCATTGCCCTTGGCCAGCGCCTCCGCCACCTGACCGAGGATGAAAAAGCCGACCTCTTTAGTCGGGCCCGCAACAATAATTCGTGGTTCGATGCGCCCAACGTAGCCTCGGCCCTAGACGGAATTGCGCGTTTGCTGGAAGAAGACAGCTTCCGGACCTGGGCAAATCGCTACCCCGCCGAGCCTCCTACGCCGCGCGCCGTGGGCGTTGTAATGGCAGGCAATATTCCGCTGGTGGGCTTTCATGATTTGCTGTGCGTGGTGCTCAGCGGGCACAATCTGTTGGCAAAACCCAGCTCCGATGACAAGTTTCTGATGCATTGGATTGTGGATGAGCTGACGCGGATTGAGCCGCGTATGGCTGAGCGCATCACCTTCGTGGAGCGCCTGAATGCCGCCGACGCGTTCATTGCCACCGGCTCCGACAACACGGGCCGCTACTTTGAGTATTATTTCCGCCATAAGCCCAACCTCATTCGCCGCAACCGCACCAGCCTGGGCATTCTGACCGGCCAGGAAACCCCGGAGGAGCTGGCTGCATTGGGTGCCGACATCTTTCAGTACTACGGCTTGGGCTGCCGCAACGTATCCAAGCTATTGGTGCCGAAGGACTACCGCTTTGATAAGCTGCTCGATAATCTTCAGCCCTGGGAGCGCGTGCTGGAGCAGAATCGCTATCAGAACAACTACGACTACAACAAAAGCATTCTGCTGGTAAACCGCGTGCCCCACTTAGACAACGGCTTTGTGCTGCTCACGGAAAGCGCCCAGCTCGTGTCGCCGATTTCGGTAGTGCACTACGGCACCTACCGCGACGAGGCCGACCTTCAGCAGCAACTAGCGCAAGTAGCCGAGCAGACGCAGTGCCTGGTGTCGGCTGGGGGCTTTTTCCGGGCAGTTTCGCCTTTGGCCAGGCCCAGTGCCCCAGCGTGAGCGACTACGCCGATGGCGTGGATACGATGGCTTTTTTAACGGCTTTGACGTAAATAAAACAGATGCATAGGCCCTGGGGCGCTTACTTGAGCTGAATCGTTTTGCCGTCTTACGGTGCTGTTTCTGCTGGTTTACGAGCACGTTGAACACCTAACCGCTTTGTGCCATGAACGCTGACTTTACCGATGTTGTGACAATCGAAAAAGAAACGATTTCCGGCCAAATCTTCCCCCACGAGGATGTGCTTCCTGATACGGAAGCTCAGCGCAAGCGCCGCCGTGATGCTGAGCGCGCTGCCACCTTAGGTAATGGGTACCAAGGCAAGCTGGATATCTATTTTCAAACTGCTGACGGCGTCACCAAGCGGGTACAAACCACCGTGTGGGCTGCCCACGAAGAATACATCACGCTAAAAGCAGGAGCTACCATTCCGCTGCGAGCCATCCTGCACTTCGATTTTTACTAACCAAAAAAGCCCCCCAGAGATGCTCCGGGGGGCTTTTTTGGTTAATAGTTATCAGCAACGATCCAGCGTTTTGGCAATCAAATCGCTCATGGTTTGCTCGGCGTTGGTGGCAAATTCGCCGGTAGCACGGTTCGCCACAATCGCATTCAGCGACACGATTTCGTGGCCCAGCATGCGACCCAACGCGTAATAGCCGGCAGTTTCCATCTCGAAGTTTGTCAGGCGAAATTCGCCTTCGGCGCTTTCGTACCGGAAGTTCTGGAACTGCTTAATCAGGTCGGGCTGACGCAGATCGAGGCGGAGGACGCGGCCCTGCGGACCATAAAAGCCAGGGCAGGTGAGCGTGTTGCCAGTCAGCATGCCGGCCCCAATCTGCTCCCGAATAAGATCGTGGCCACGCACGCAGTACGGCCGATAATCAAGCTGCAAGGCCTTTTGTATGCCCGCGCCGACTTCCACCTCCAGGCCGGTTTCTACCAGCGGATAAAACTGCATCAGGGCATCGAGGCCCACGCCGTGCTCGGTCACGAGGTGCGCGCCCAATGGAATATCAGGCTGCAATGCGCCGCTGGTGCCTACCCGAATAATACGCAGCGTGATGCGCTCTTCCAGAGGCCGCGGCTCGCGGGTTACGAAGTCAATATTTACCAGCGCATCCAGTTCATTAAGCACGATATCAATGTTATCGGTGCCGATACCGGTAGAAATTACCGCTATCCGCTTGCCCTTGTAATAGCCCACATGAGTCACAAACTCGCGCTTGTTTACCTGCGTTTCAATGGAGTCGAAGTGCTGACTTACCAGTGCCACCCGGTCAGGGTCGCCAACGGTGATAATAGTTTCGGAAATATGATCGGGCAGCAGGTTGAGGTGATACACGCTGCCGTCGCGATTCAGGATGAGTTCGGAGTCGAGAATAGGCATAGGAAGAGGAATTTGAAAGTGACGCGGAAGCGGCAAATTAGTGATATACTGTTACGCAGCGGCCCAGGCATAGTTTGCGGGCTCGTCCTCTTCCGGTTGAGATACAACTGATTCCGGACTTCACTCGTTGGAATTAAGATACATCCACCAACGCCCCATCCCATGAGCAACACCCAAATTCAGGGAAAAGACTTTTATAATAGCGTACTGCAGTTCTATGATCAGGCCGCGCAGTTTTCCAAACTCGATCCGGGCATTCTTTCCCAGATTAAGGCCTGCAACAGCATTTACAAGGTTAATTTCCCGGTTGAGGTCGATGGGCATGTACAGGTTTTTGAGGGAATACGGGTGCAGCACAGCCACCACAAGCTGCCCAGCAAAGGCGGTATTCGCTACAGTGTGTATGTAGATGAGGAGGAAGTGATGGCTTTGGCCACGCTTATGACCTTTAAATGCGCCCTCGTCGATGTTCCCTTTGGTGGGGCGAAGGGGGCGTCAAAATCAACCCGCGTACCAGCTCCGTGGAAACGCTGGAGCGCGTAACGCGCCGCTATGCCAGCGAACTGATCAAGAAAAATCTCATCGGGCCGGGCATGGACGTGCCTGCCCCGACTACGGCACCGGCAGCCGCGAAATGGCCTGGATTGCCGACACGTATCTGGCGTTCAAATTCGGCGACACCAACGCGCTGGGCTGCGTAACCGGCAAGCCCGTAGGCCAGGGCGGTATCCGCGGCCGGACGGAAGCCACTGGGCTGGGCGTTTTCTTCGGCTTGCGCGAGCTATTGGCCGACGGGGAGCTTCTCAAGAAACTCGGGATGACCAGTGGTATGGCCGGCAAACGCATCATAGTGCAAGGCCTGGGCAATGTAGGCTACCACGCGGCTCACTTCTGCGAGCTGGAAGGCGCCATCATCACAGGAATTGCCGAGCGTGAGGGGGGCATTTTTAACGCCGATGGCCTCGATGTAGCCGCCGTGTTCAAGCACCGCACCGAGAGCGGCTCCATCCTGAATTACCCTGGCGCACAGAACGTAGCCGAAGCCAGCCAACTGCTGGAGTATGAGTGTGATGTATTGTTGCCCGCTGCCTTAGAAAACCAGATTCACGCGGGTAATGCCGCTCGTATCAAAGCCCGGATAATTGCTGAAGGAGCCAATGGCCCTACCACGAAGGATGCTGAAAAGATTCTGATAGAGCGCGGTGTTGTCATCCTGCCCGACCTATACCTGAATGCGGGGGGCGTTACGGTTTCCTACTTCGAGTGGCTGAAGAATCTCTCGAACGTACGCTTTGGCCGCATGGGCAAACGGGCGGAAGAAGCCTCCCTGCGTCGCTTGGTATCCACCATCGAACAAACCACCGGCAAGAGCATCAGTGCCCAGGAAAGGGAGTTGATCATTCAGGGCGCCGACGAAACCAGCCTCGTGCGCTCTGGCCTGGAAGACACCATGATTGTGGCTTACCATGAGATCAGAGAGGTAATGCACCAAATAAAAGGCATTGAAGATTTGCGCACGGCCGCCTTCTACAGCGCCATTGAGAAAGTGGGTGTCAGCTACCAGTCGTTGGGTATTTTCCCATAACCTGCGCACCTTTTTCTAGACAGCCATTAAAAAGCCCCCAGAACTGTTCTGGGGGCTTTTTTTGATAAAAACAAACGCAGGAGTTACAACGTGGGAGCCCGATAAGATAGCAGGCCTTGCTCCGGGCGGTAGTTGTTGCTCAGCTTAAAATAAGTGCCCGTTCCGTCGTAGGCCCGCTTATCGGGGTGGGCCTGGCAGGTGGTTGAACACGCACCCTCGAGTTCCTGGCCACAGTTTTCGCAGAGCGCTAAGTGAGCGTTGCAGTGCGGATTGGCGCAGTTGACGAGTCTGTCGGAAGGGGCCTGGCAGTGGTGGCAGTAGGAAATAATGGTAGGATTAACGCTGTTCACATCGACGGCCACGCGGTTATCGAAAACGTAGCATTTGCCCTCGAAATCTTCGCCACCTTCTTCAATACCATACTTGATAATGCCCCCGTGCAGCTGGTACACGTTCTCGAAACCCTGCTCCAATAAGTAGGCGCTAGCTTTTTCGCACTTCACGCCGCCCGTGCAGTAGGTCAGGATTTTCTTGTCCTTAAACTCCTTTAGTCGCTCTACCCGCTCAGGGAAGTCGCGGAAGTTTTCCATGTCCAGGGTAACGGCGTTCTTAAAACGACCCACATTGTACTCGTAGTCGGAGCGCACATCGACTACTACCACATCGTCGCGGTCTTTAAGCGCCTTAAACTCCTGGGGCGAGAGGTGTTGGCCGGTGCGCTCGTGAGGCCGCACATGACGGAGGCTGCTGTGCACAATTTCAGGCTTCACGCGTACGTGCAGCTTCTGAAAGGTATGCGCAGGAGCTTCGTCAACCTTAAACTCCAAGGCCGCAAAGCGAGGATCAGCTTTTACTATCTGCATATACTCCTCGCAGTCGGCCGCCAATCCTGACACCGTGCCATTGAGGCCTTCAGACGCCACAATGATGCGACCCAACAGCTTCAAACGCAGACACAGCCGATGATGCTCCTCACGAAACGCCTCCGGATTCTCAATCGGTGAATAGCAGTAGTAAAGCAGAACGCGGTAATCCATGTTAGTAATTAAGAATTAGTAATTAAGAATTAAGAATGACGAATTAATGCTGCGTTTCCGGCAGGGAGTTTCTCCCATTATTAATTCGTCATTCTTAATTACTAATTAAACCTTAGCGGCCGGGTTGCCAAACACCGTTTGGTTGGCCGCAACATCAGCCACTACCACCGAGCCGGCGCCAACGCGGGCTTTGGCCCCGATCTTAACGCCCCCAACGATGATAGCGCCAGGTCCGATGAATGCCTGCTCGGCCAGCACGGCACCCGCATTGACGATGGCGCCCGCGCCCACCTGCACAAAGTCGCCCAGCTCTACCTGCACGTCAATTACGGCGTTGGCCCCAATGAGGCAGCTGTTGCCCATTTTGCTGTTGCTCGATACGACGGCCCCGGCCCCGATGAGGTTGCCATGACCCAGCCACGCCTGCTCCGAAACGCTGGCGCGGGCATGAATAGCATTCACGGGCACTACTTCGTACTCATCGCGGAGCATATTGGTGAGGCTGCGGCGGCTGGCCGTATCCTCGGTGGCCACAAACACCTCGCACTTTTTGCCCAGAAGCTTAAGCAGCTCGCGGTCGTCTGTGTTGCCCATCACGGGCACGTTGTTTAGCTCGGTATTCTGCAGCTTAGCATCGTCGTCGAGCAGACAATACACAACCACGTCGTTGCTTTGAAAGGCATCTAGTGCCGTTGCGCCCAGACTTTGAGCGCCCAAAATGATAACTGGATTTTCCATGCGAAGCGAAAATGCCCCCAGGGGCGATTTTTTCTAAACCACAAAGATACACCCTGCCGCGAGTGGGGCCAAGTATTGCGCAATAGTCAGCAGGCGGGCTTGCTATCGGGCAGCTGGCGGCAGCTCGGTTCTAAATCGGGGAAGCCAGCGGGCCGCATAGTCATTTTGAAGCAGCAGAAACACTAGATACGGCAGCAAAACCGCCCGGTAGCGGTTCAGGGTTCCCAGGTTAGGCGTACTCAGCCCCAACAAGGCAGCCAAGGCCAGGCAGTACAGCACCAAAACAACCACCAATGCGAACGGCAGATAACCGGGTCGGCGCCGGGCCAGCGCCACCAAAGCTACACCAATCAGCAGCAGTAAAGCCAGGTTTTCGAGGCCGGCAACGATGTATAGCAGCTGCTTGTCTTCCCCGAGCCAGGGGCGAGTAATGGTGCTTACAATGGCCTTGGGCGTATGGCTCAGGATGCTTTCTACTGTCGGCTTCAGGTTATCGTACTCAATATGCGGGCGAGTGCGCGATGCTCTAACCAGCTGATTATAGTTGTGGCTGAGCTGGTTCGTGAATTTATTCAGGCGAAGAACCGGAATTACCTCAGCGGCCACCCGCATCCCTCCTGCCAGCACTACCAGGATAATGGCCAGCTGCACCAGCCAGTGCCGGGCGCGGCCAAAAAACTGTTGCAGCGTATGCACTACTACAAGACTAGCCAACCCACCCAATAGCAAACCAGCAAAGAAAAAGCGCATCTTGAAGTGCAACCAAGCCAGCAGCAAAGCACCCGCTATTCCTACTGGTCGAACGGGCTGACCGCCATACAGCCACCCTACAACCAAAGCGGTAAGCCAGGCTCCGCTCCCCACCAGCAAACTCTCTTTCGTAATGCCCGACGACCAATACACAACCGACGGCCACGCCAGCCATGCCACCGCTGCCGCACCTGCCGGCACCCGCGGCAACGCTATTTCTACAGCCCGCACCAGCTGCCAGCTGCCGATAAAGCTAAACAGACTCAGGTAAGCCCCATTCAGCAGCGTATTCCCCAACGACCCTAGATTCAATACTGACAGGAGCTTGATGATGAAGAAGGTGTTTGAAAAGCCGTGAAATATCAGTTTCTCTCCGTAGCCATGAAATTCCTCTCCCAGCAAAGTCTGTAGCCAAGCGCCGGGGTTATCCCACAGCTGGGCGTTGAGCAGCTTACCCCAGAACTGAAAATATGCAGCGTCGCTGGTGAGCGCGAGGCAGGCAGCAGCGCCAGCCAAGAGCCTCAGCACCAAGGCAGGCAGCAGCACCTTACCCAACGCAGAAGCACGCGCCTGCCGCCGCAGCCAGTAGGCCAGCGCTACTACCAAAAGTATATTCAACCCTATAGCGACAATAATTTTCACCTAGGGGGCAAATTATGCTGCAGAATCCGGCTGCCAACCGCGCACTTTAGGCAGCGGCGGGGCTGGCAATAGCCGTGGTGCATAGCCAGCAGCCCTTGCGAATCGGCGGCGGTGCGGTGCTCAAAGTGCAGAGCCTCATAAGGAGCCGTCAGATGATTATGCTCAGCGGGCAACTGCTCCAGCAAGGCCACGGCTTGCTCCACCAGCTCAGGCTGACCTACGTGGCGAGCGTAGGCTACCCGCAGAGGCACCACCACATTGATTATCAATAAATGAATGCTGCTCCGGCCCAGAGCAGCGACTTTGCTGGGGCTGCCTGGCCGGTAATGGGCTTGCCAATAGGGAGATACCGCCACCCGAAAAAACTGCTCCAACGCTGCCACGCTACCGGCCGTGAGCAGCGCATCGAACAGGGCCGGCCGGGCATGAAGCAAAGCCGCAAGCTGAGCGATACGTACCGTCGGAAAGTTGGCGGGCCGCAGGCGCAGGAAGTTCCAGGCATGGGCAGGCAAGGCCAGCGCACCTAGCTCATATTTATGACGCAGAAACTCATATTCCCGGCACAGACCGGCCAGGTAAGCATCACTGGGGGCAAATCGGGGGCAGTGGGCAAGAGGCCGGCCTGCCCAAAAAGCAACGCCTCCGTCTGGAGCGAATCGTGGCGGTGGCGCCGCAGAACGCTCAGCGGCACGGCTTTAGCCAAACGAGCCAGCGGCTCACTATTTTTCTTAAACCCGAAAGCGGTGGCCAGCGCATGATAAGTCGTGGCCTCCCAGTCGCCGCCTAAGTGTTTATTCTGAGCTTCTATCAAATCAGCTTTTTGCTCCATTCTTTCCAGTAATGCCCGCCCGAGCATCATGGTGCGCGTAATGCCCGGCACCAATGGCAAAAACGGCGCACACGGCACCGATACGGCATCCAAATTGCCCCCCAGCGCGGCATAAGTGGTCAGCAGTGCGGGTGTTAATCGCGGCGCCAAGGTCAGGGAAGAAATAACGGAGCCATTGGTGCGCTGCACGGGCTGGTCGGCGGCATACACCACGTGCAATACTACCTGGTCGTATTTGGGGTCTGTCTGGTGCTGATGACGCTGCCAGTCGGAAGCGCGCAAATGGATTTCAACGGCACCATTCCACTCTACTTCGCCAATCTGAAGACGAGCATTCAGGAAGTCAGGTCCGGCATCCGTATTGTGGTGGCCGGGGCGCAAAACAATCAGCTTTTCGCCCTGGTCCGTCAACAAATCTGCTTTATCAAAATACTGGTGCTGCCAGACATAGTGAAGTAGCTCTTCTTTCATAAGTGATAAGGTGTTCCAATATAAGTAAGTAGCCGTGCTGGTGAGAATAAAGGCAATTGTCAACTCCTTTTTCGGCCAAAGGCCGCATACAAAAACCAAGCACTTATTTGCGTTTATCCACCAAAAAAACGGCCCGCCTCCACCAGAAGTGAAAGCGGGCCGAAATTCATTAGCGAAGGATTAACGCAGGTCAATCACCTTTACGCCCTTGTACTTCGCTTTATCAAAGTTGAAGGTAGTAGCATCAACCGGTGGATTAGGCTGGAACTTGCGGATGGTTACGGTTGTGCGGCTGCCGTTCTTTTTAAACATCTTCCAGCTTTTCAACGACTTATCAGCCTTACTCACTGATAAGCGCACCTTAAAAACCTGATTATTCTTGTCTTCGGGCGCCAATTCGATGATGTCGACGGCCTCACCAGCTTCTTTGGCTTCCTGCACATAAGAGTACTTGTAGCCTTTTTTATAGAGCGTATAAATCTGGGCCGGCGAAATCTCGCCCTCTTCAGGCTCATAATCAGAGATATTCACCTCATTCTCGTCCTTCATGTAAGTCCACATGGTCTGGCCGTTGTTGATGATCTCCTGACCGCTCAACTTCAGCCGAAACTTTTGGCCACTCACCGTAATATCGCCGGTCATATTCTCTTTTACCTTAGCCGCGTCGTTTTCGAGGGTTTGGGTAAAAGTGGCTTTAAACGCTTTCATTGCCTGGTACTTGGCACTCATCTGGTCGAGAATCTTACCAGCTTTGGGGTCCTGCTGCGCGGGTGCGGCTGCAACCAGTGTAACCGATAACGTCAGCAGAGCGAGGAATTTTTTCATTTGTGGGGAGAGAAATTGCTGTTGCAAAGTGGTGGCTCAGAACCAGAAACTTTATTTGTAGCTATAAGAACAGAGGTAACAGTTCTTCGTTTTTATGCTATAGTTTCCAGCCTTAAGCACTTATTTCTAGGTTTTGTTCAGGTTATTCAATAATTGCTCCAAACTGTACTCATCCGGAATTAATACCTCTCGCGCTTTGCTGCCCTCAAAAGGTCCTACGACGCCGGCGTGTTCGAGTTGGTCAATCAAACGTCCGGCTCGGTTATAACCCAGCTTCAAACGGCGTTGGAGCAACGAGGTACTACCCTGCTGATGTGTCACAATTACGCGGGCGGCTTCCTCAAACATGCTGTCGCGGGAGGCAGGATCAAAGTCCTCGCTGTTACCGCCCGTATCACCTTCGGCACCGGCCACTTCCGGCAACAAATAAGCCTCTGGATAGCCTTGTTGCTCGCCCACGAAGTCGCAAAGACGATCTACTTCGGGCGTATCAATGAAGGCACACTGCACCCGAATCAGGTCGGAGCCGGCCGAAAACAGCATGTCCCCTTGTCCTACCAACTGATCCGCGCCACCCGTATCCAGGATAGTGCGGGAGTCAATCTTGGAGGTCACTTTGAAGGAAATGCGGCAGGGAAAGTTGGCCTTGATGATACCCGTAATCACGTTCACGGAAGGGCGTTGAGTAGCCACAATCAGGTGAATACCAATAGCGCGCGCCAATTGAGCCAAACGGGCAATCGGCGTTTCTACTTCCTTTCCCGCCGTCATCATAAGATCGGCCAGTTCATCAATAACCAGCACAATGAACGGCATGAAGCGGTGGCCTTTTTTGGGGCTGAGACGGCGCTCCACAAACTTGCGGTTGTACTCCTTCAGATTGCGGCAGCCAGCATCCTTCAGTAGGTCGTAGCGCCGATCCATCTCCATACACAAGGAGTTGAGCGTGTTCACCACCTTTTTGGTGTCGGTGATGATGGCTTCCTCAGTGTCGGGCAGCTTAGCTAGGAAATGACGCTCGATTTTGTTGAAGATGCTCAATTCCACCTTTTTAGGGTCAACGAGCACAAACTTCAACTGCGAAGGATGCCGCTTATAAAGTAGTGAAGCCAGAATCACGTTCAAGCCCACTGACTTACCCTGACCTGTGGCACCGGCCATGAGCAAATGGGGCATTTTGGCCAGATCGGCCACAAATACTTCATTGGTAATAGTTCGGCCGAAGGCAATGGGCAGGTCCATTTCGCTGGTGCGAAACTTCTCGTGGCTTAGCACCGACCGGATGCTCACCATTTCCTTCTTGGTATTCGGCACCTCAATACCGATGGTTCCTTTACCCGGAATAGGCGCGATGATACGAATACCTAACGCGGCCAGACTCAGCGCAATATCATCCTCCAGACTTTTGATCTTGGAGATACGCACGCCCGCATCAGGCACAATCTCATACAGTGTCACCGTCGGGCCGATGGTAGCTTTGATGCTCGCGATGTTGATGCCATAATGGCCTAAGGTTTCAACGATGCGGTCTTTGTTGTCCTCCAGTTCCTCCTTGCTTACCTGGGCTTTGGCGGCACCATAGTCGTTGAGCAATTCCAAGGTTGGATATTGATAGCGCGAAAGGTCGAGCGTGGGGTCGTAGTTCTCTGTGCCTTCGGCAAAGAAGTCGTCGTCATCGGCCACTGTGATGGCCATGGGGGGCGTTTCGGCGGGAGTTGCTGGTGCTACGGTTAAAGGCGGCGAAGTGGGTGCAGCAGTAGTCCCATCGGCTAAATCAGCCAAGGAAAGCGGCGTGGGCACACGGCTGGTTACGGGAGCAGCTTCGGCATCAACGGGCATTTCAACCGAGAAGCTAGGTCCGCTCATGCTCGCAGCCGAAGCAGCTAATGCTGCTGCCCCGCTGTAGCCACGCTAGGCGCAACAGACAATGGCAGGGCCGCGCCGGCAGGAGCCGTAATGCTGAAAGCTGGAGAAGCAACCGACCCCGTAGGGGCTGGGCTTTCTGCTTCCAATTCGTCGTCTTCATCCTCCCCTATCGTTGAAGTGAACTGGGGGGCAATTTCTTCTTCCGGCTCTCTCCTGACGACTGGCTTTGTGCTACGCAATGTCATCTGGGGGGCAATTTCCGCTTCTTCGGCATCGAGCGAAGCAGTGGGGTCGGCACCGTGATTTACGCCTAGACCTGTGCGGCCATACAGATCCTGACCATCAGCGCTAGCATTGGCGCTGGTGGCGTCTGCCTCATCTTCGGCGGCTGTTCCCATGCTTAGGCTGGTCACATTAAAGAAGAAGACAACGAAGGAAATCAGCAGAAAAGCCAGCAGTAGCACCGTGCCCCAACCAATAAGGCTATCGAGCCAGGAGGCAACTTCATACCCAATGCCACCGCTCAAAAAATCGAGGGTGTGCGCTAGGTTTGGGTCGGCGTCGGGAGTCTGGAGGGTAAGCACAACATAGCCAAGCAAAGCGCTCAGCCACAGCATCGAAAACAGGCATAACGCGATGACGTAGCTGAGCGACACGCCTACGCCGGCGCGTCGAAACACGATTTTATACCCCAAAAAGAAGACGATAGGAATGACCGCAAACGCGGCTACACCAAAGCCTTTATAAATGAGCACCTGCGCGGCCATTGCCCCTAATAAGCCCAGCCAGTTGCCCGATTCCTGCCCCGCTTCTTTGGCAGGCGTGGTGGCCAAGCTGCCTACTACGCTCTGATCGGCGTGACCCGTAAACAGGAACGACACGAACGCAATAGTGAGGTAAATAGACCCCAATAGGAAGAAAAATCCGAGGAACAACTGAAAGCGACGGTCGTGCAGAAAGCCAAAAATGCCCCCCAACGAAGGCAGCTTGGGCCATTGGCGCGGAGGCTTCTGGGCTTTGGCAGCAGGCTTGGCTGCCGCTGGTTTTGAGTTGGCCTCAGCACGGCGACTGTTTTCGCGGAGAGCCGGGGCGGGCTCTGGGCGGGCGCCGGGCGAGTGGCGGGGCGGGCGGCCGGACGTGGCTCGTTGCCGCGGGCCGGCGGAGTATCAGATTGTTTATATGTATTCTTTGCCATGCTTACGCACCGAAAGGCTATATGTAGAACTTACAAGGCGGCAGTGTAGCTTCTCTCAGGAACGATTTATCCCGGCAGCCAACACCTCACGCTTCGTAAAGATACACTTGCCCGCCCGCAGTCCTAACCGAAAATTTGCCCCCAGACCGCTCCATTGCTTAAATAACCTGGTTCCAAAACCATTACAGGTCAAAAAGCTCCCTGCAAAAACGAACACGTCGCCTTGGGCGAAGGTGTGGATGAGCTTCCCCCAAGGCGACGATGCCCAAACCGGCGACTAGCTGCGCGGGTGAAACTCAGTAATAACTTGCTTCAGATAATCCCGGTCGAGGTGGGTGTAGATTTCGGTGGTGGTGATGCTTTCGTGGCCCAGCATCTCCTGCACGGCGCGCAGGTCGGCGCCGCCTTCAATAAGATGCGTGGCAAAGCTGTGCCGGAACGTATGCGGACTCACCGTTTTGCGAATACCTGCTTTATCGGCCAAGGCTTTGATGATGTTAAAGATCATCACCCGCGACAATTTTGCCCCCGACGATTCAAAAACACGATATCCTCGTGGCCGCGCTCAATGTCGAGGTGGCAGCGTATGCCGGTGAGGTAGATGTTGAGGTGCTTCAGCGCGTCGCGGCCGATGGGCACGAGGCGTTCCTTGTTGCCTTTGCCCGTGACGCGCACAAAGCCCTGATCGGCATACAAATTGGATAGCCGCAGCTCCGTCAGCTCCGATACGCGCAGGCCTGACGAGTACAGTACTTCCAGGATGGCGCGGTTGCGGGTACCTTCGTTGGTGCTCACGTCCACGGCGTCCAGCAATTGTGTTATTTCCTCATACGCCAGCGTATCAGGCAGCTTACGGCCGATTTTGGGAGCTTCCAGGGTATCGGTCGGATCTATCAGCAACATATCTTCCATAATCAGGAAGCTGTAGAAGGCCTTAATACCGGAAAGCGTGCGGGCTTGTGAAGTAGCGCCAAGCCCCAATTCGCCCAACCAAGCCAGAAAATCGCGCAGAATCCGGGTCGTTACCTGCTCCGGGTTTGCGGGTAGCTTCGATATCTCGAGGTACTGCCGCAACTTGCCTACATCCCGCACATACGCCTCCACACTATTGCCTGATAACGATTTTTCGAGTTGTAAATAGCCCTCAAATTGTTTGAGGCTCATGGACCAATTCAATAGTAGTAAATTTAGAAGCGAGAGGTGTGAGGAAGAATCCAAGAGTCGTGCCGAATGGGGGGCTTTTTTCTAGGAATCTTTGGGAATATTCAGGTCAGAAAATATTTGCAGCAGCAAGTAGTACTTTTTAGCGCGATCTAGAAAACACTAGTTTTAGCAACGTTCCCCGACCTTTACCTTTTCGCTTCACTCTTGCTTCATGAAAATCATCATCATCAACGGCCCCAACCTCAACTTATTGGGTCGCCGCGAACCGGGCATTTATGGTAATCGCTCCTTCGAAGACTTTTTGCCTGATTTGCACGAGGCATTTCCCGCCATCAAGCTGGAGTACTTTCAGTCGAGCCACGAGGGCGAGCTAATTGATAAGATACATGAAGTAGGCTTCACTTATCATGGCATTGTGCTCAACGCCGGCGGCTACACGCATACTAGCGTTGCCTTGGCCGATGCCGTAGCCGCTATCAACACGCCTGTAGTAGAGGTACATCTGTCTAACCTGGCAGCCCGCGAAGAGTTTCGGCAGAAAAGTTTGCTTGGCAAACATTGCATTGGCACCATCACCGGTTTCAAGCTCGATAGCTACCGGCTGGCCCTGCATTATTTTGAAGGATTACGGCCGAAGCGCGTTGGATTCAAGGTGTAAAGCAATGATGGTTGCTGGGGGGCTTTTTTGTGCCCATGCCTAAATAATGGACATGAATCAGGCCGAGGTAAACGTTAGTCTCCCCAAGAAAGGTGTCGGCCAAACCCCGCTCCTACTACCTTTGTCTTCTCCACTAGCAATCACCAACTGAATGTATACTTTCAATCCTGGACCATCGGCTGTGTATCCGGCCGTGCGCCAATACCTCACCGATGCCTTCGATGAAGGCTGGCTATCGGCTCCGCACCGTGGCGAGCGTTTCACGGGCCTGATGCGTCAAACCGTTACCGATCTTCGGGCTAAGCTTAATATTCCGCAGGACTACACCGTTTTCTTCCTTAGTTCGGCTACTGAGTGCTGGGAAGTCCTAACGCAAAGCCTGACGCCCACCAAAAGCTTTCACTTGTACAGCGGCGCCTTCGGGGAAAAGTGGCTCGACTATGCCCGCGCCCTGCGCCCCGCCTCTACTGGCCAAGCTTTTGGGCTCGATGAGCTGCCCAATGTGCACACGCTCCCCTTCAACGACGACACCGACTTAGTTTGCCTTACTCAGAATGAAACCTCTAACGCGACCCAGCTTCGCGATGGTTTTATCCTAAACGTTTTCAACCGCCTCGGCAACGCCTTGCTGGCCATCGATGCTACCTCGTCGCTGGGGGCATTCAGCTGAAGTATATTAAGGCAGATATCTGGTTTGCTTCGGTTCAGAAAGCTTTTGGCTTGCCCGCTGGCTTGGCTCTGATGGTGCTTTCGCCCCGCGCTGTAGCCCGCTTCCGCCACCTCAACGAGCGCGCTCACTACAACAGCCTGACGGCCCAGTATGAGAAAATGCTCAACTGGCAAACCAACTACACACCCAATGTGCTGGGCATCTACTTGCTCAGCCGCGTACTTCAGGACCGGGCGCCAATCAAAGCCGTGCACCAGCACCTCCAAGACCGCGCTACCAAGCTCTACGACTTCTTTGATAGCGCTACTCAGCTCAGCCCGCTCGTGCAAAACCCTGAAACGCGCTCCACTACCGTTATTGGCTTGCAAGGCCCCCCAGCCCTGATTGATGAGGTAAAGCGCAGCGCCCTGGCACAGGGTATGCAGCTAGGCAATGGCTACGGCACTTGGAAAGCCAACAGCCTGCGTATCGCCAACTTCCCAGCTATTCCGGATGCGGCCTATGAGAAGCTGGTGCAGTTTTTTGCCAAAGACTTCGCCTAACAACAGCCTAGCACCAAGCTCCAGCTTAGCCACCATCCGCGCCGCATTATTTCTCTGTGCGCCGTCATTGTAATTGACTTGCTCATCAAACCCAAGGTTCGTTTCGCAACCTTCAGGTTGGTGCCAACAATATGTTTTCATTAAAAGAAATCCTCTCCGTCACGCTTACCTTGTTTGCTGTTATCGACATTTTGGGCTCCATCCCTATTATTATCCAGATTCGGCAGCGTGAGGGCAAGGTGCACTCCGAGAAAGCCACACTGGTAGCGGGGGCGCTGATGGTGGTTTTCCTGTTTCTGGGCCAGAGCATTCTATCTTTATTTGGCGTTGACTTTCAATCATTTGCTTTAGCCGGTGCCATTATCATCTTCCTGATTGGTATGGAGATGATCTTGGGCATTGAGCTATTTCGCAACGATCCGCTGGCTGCTTCGGGCTCCATTGTACCGTTGGCTTTCCCCCTCATCGTCGGGGCCGGCACTATGACCACCCTACTATCCCTACGAGCGGCTTACTCCTTGCCCAACGTACTGGTAGGCATCGTTTTAAATCTGGTCTTTGTGTACGCTGTGCTCAAAAGCAGCGCTTGGATTGAGCGTAAACTCGGCAAGGCAGGCGAAGACATTCTACGCCGCGTTTTCGGCGTGATTCTGCTGGCAATTGCCATTAAGCTGTTTAAAGCCAACTTTTAAGTAACTGATTATCCGAATTGTAGGCTACCTACTCATCCATCAAATAGATGGGCGTTCAAGCAACCGACAATTCGGATATGTTGCCATTCAATAAGTCAGAATGATATATCTTTTTACTGACGGATCATCCCGCGGAAACCCCGGTCCGGGTGGCTATGGAGCCATTCTACGCTTCGGCCAACACGAAAAAGAGTTGACTGAAGGCTTTCGGCTCACTACCAACAACCGCATGGAGCTACTAGCGGTCATCGTAGGTTTAGAGGCCGTCACGCGTCCCGAAATACCCATCACCGTAGTCACCGACTCCAAATATGTGGTTGATGCCGTTGAAAAGCGCTGGGTATTCGGGTGGGCTATGAAGCCTGATTTTGGCAAAAAAGCCAATGAAGACCTCTGGCGGCGTTTTCTAAAAGTGTACAAGCAGCGCACCGTGCACTTCCGCTGGGTGCGCGGCCACAACGGCCACCCCGAAAATGAGCGCTGCGACCGCCTGGCGGTGTTCAGTGCCACGCAAGGCAAATTACTCGTGGATGAAGGCTACGAGCTTATTGAGGCCAAGCGCTAGCTTTTATTATTCAGTATATCAATCGCAAAAAATAGTTATACCGCTGGTATAATCAAATAAAGCATGCGACTTCCCTACTATTCTTCATTAACTGGTGTGAGAGCAGTAGCTGCGTTTATGGTTTATTTACACCATTATAATCCAGGGGAATTAATATTTGAAAGTTCGTTTTTAAAATCGGTATTTCACGAATTTCACGTTGGGGTAACTATTTTCTTCACGCTTAGTGGTTTTCTTATTACGGAGAGATATTTTACCACAGAACTATTATCAATCAAAAATATAAAAATATACATTATTAATAGGTTTGCAAGAATATATCCATTGTATATAGTTCTAACCCTTCCCGTTTTCTTTATTGCCTTTTATAATGCTGGCTTTACCAGATATTATTTATATGCGCTTATCCTGAACATCACGCTTCTTAAGAGCTTATCTTTAGAGTATATGTTCACTGGTCTGCCACAGGCTTGGTCGCTAACCGTTGAAGAATGCTTTTATTTTTTCGCAATATTCTTTTTTGCAGCCCTGAATAGTCGCAGATTTAATAAAGCGGCCGTCTGGATATCAGCTATCATTTTACTGCCTACTACGGGGTTTTTGCTGGTTAAAGCCTTTAACTTTCTGCATCTACCCTTCTTCGAAAATGTACCCTTCGTAGCGTACACGACTTTCTTTGGTCGCTTTTCCGAGTTCTTTATTGGCGCTGGTTTGGCGTTGTTACTAAAAAAAGTGAAAACCAAACATGATTTTTCTTTTTTAACATACGGCGGTATCCTATTATTTTCGCTGGGAATATTTGCTCTGATGAAAATAAAAGTGGCGTATGGGGCCAATTTCGGCGTGAGTCCACCTATTGGCACTGCGGTAAACAATCTTTATTTTCCTTTGTGCATAGCTACCATATTTATGGGCCTGCTTCGGGAAAAAACTCTCGTTTCTACATTTTTATCTACAAAGGCATTATCTGTACTTGGAAAAAGCTCTTATGCCTTTTATCTTATTCATATGGGGCTTATTCATGAACTGCTATCGCCTTACTTCAATGAGGAATCTACGCTAGGGGCTGTAGCCATTTATTTGGTATTGGTAGCATTATCTATAGCTCTGTATTACTTCTTTGAAGAGCCGGTGAATAAAAAAATCAAATCACTTACTTCTCGTCACGAGTGGCCAACCCCTACTTCCAGTTCAAGCAATTCCGCGTTGAGCAAGGCCAGTGTGCGATGAAGGTGTGCACCGATGCCTGTGTGCTCGGTGCTGCGGCCAATCTTTCCGAGTCTGCTCGCCTTTTGGATATCGGCACGGGCACTGGTCTGCTTGCTTTAATGGCGGCCCAGCGCAACCCAGCGGTTCAGATAGAAGCTGTTGAACTAGATGAATCGGCTGCTGTGCAAGCCGTTGAAAATGTGGCTGCTAGTCCTTGGTCGGAGCGAATAAAGGTTCACGGGTTGAGTTTGGCAGCATTTGCCAGTACCCAGCCAGCGCCCTTCGATTATATTATCTGTAATCCACCTTTTTTCCGCCACTCCCTGCGCTCACCCGACGCGGCACGAACAACCGCCCGCCATACGGCCGCTGATACTTTATCCTTCGAGGAGCTGATAGCTTTCACTGCCCAATACCTCACTCCTGCCGGGCAGCTTACGGTGCTGTTGCCCCCGCCAGAAATGCGCCATTTTGAACAGATAGCGGCTCTGGGGGGCTTTTTTCCCAGCATCCGCCTTCAAGTGCATCATCGACTGGGCAGCCGCGCCAACCGACATATTACCACTTTTACCCGCACGCCGGAGGCCACCGAAAACTGTAGCCTGGCCATATATACCGAAGCTGAGGCGACCTATTCTCCGGAATTTAAGGCTCTGCTACGCGATTTTTATCTGGCTTTCTGAGTTACTCCCGCTGTTCTCAATAAAGCATGGCACCTTGATAATCAACGATATAATTCGGGTGGTTATCGAGGTTTAATCGCTGATTATTAATTCGATAACTCGCTTTCTTCTTCCTGAAACTGAATTCCGTAGTCAGCCTCCAATTCAGCTAGAACAGGCTCGTAGAGGTCGGCGTGAGTTGGAATAACCACGCCATGCTGTGGTACCAGACCACGGGCCAGGCGGCGCACGACCATACCAAGCGGCAGCCCCACCGTTTTGGCCATGGCGGTGTGCGTGGCATCGTCGCCAGGCACCACCAGCGAGGATGTGCGCCGGTACCGTTTGCCGTGCAGCATAAACTCAAAAAGATGCTGCATCACAATCAGGTCGTGGTCGCCGGGCTGGAGGCGCCATTTTTCGGTCAGTAAATGTTCCAGCAGCTGGGCCGGTGTGGCGTTGGGCAGGCCAACGGCCGTGTGCTTGAACAGCCCGAGCCAGCTAAGTAGTCGCATTTCTTCTCCATCCGGATTCAACCCTAAATAGTCAGCCAATTGAGTTGCCAGATTGCCCCCCACGGCAGCGGCGGGAGGCAAATAGGCGGCAATAAGCTGCGGCCACGTCCAGTCGGCCGTGTTGCCCAGATGCACGGTGTCGTCGGTGAGGCCGAGGCGAACCAGGGCGTTCCAGGCAGCGCAATAGCCCGGCCGGCGCAGGGTGCCGCGCAAAATGGTAGGGATAGTATCGAGGCCGTAGGGTGCGCGGTAGCTGAGCGAATCGCGGTTGGCGTAGCCCTCAAACTGCCCGTAGCCGGGAACGTCCAGAACCTCTAAGCGGCGAAAGAGCTGCTGATACGGAATAAAGTGGGGTCGGCCATTTTCCAGGTATTTGGCGGTGCTTTGTCCGGCCAGCACCACGTTCCGCGGGTTCCAGGTAAACTTGTACCGCCACGGATTATTCCCCTCCGACTCGGGCGTAAGCAGACCGCCGCAGTACGATTTGAAGGACACTAATTGCCCCCCACGCGCCCGAATGGCTCCTATTGCCTGCATAGCCGACATATGATCGAGGCCGGGATCAAGGCCGCATTCCATCAGCAGCGTCACGCCAGCGGCCTGCGCTTCAGCATCCAAGGCGCGAATTTCGTCGGTGGCGTAGCTGGCAGTAGCCAGATGACGGCCGTGGCGCAGGCAAGCGCGGGCTACTACCGGATGAAACGCCGCGGGCAGCATGGAAATCACCACGTCGGCGGAAGTTACCAGCTCCTCCAGCAGCGCATCATTCTGAATATCAAATGGTACGGCGCGGGCGTATTCGGTGTGGGCTACCAGTATAGGCACCAAATGCGCAGGCTGCACATCGGCTACGGTAAGGTGCCAGCCCTCAATGGGCGCATAGCGCAACAGGTAGTTAATCAGAGAAGATGCCGAACGCCCGGCCCCGAGCAGCAGGATATTTTTCAAGAGAAGGGTGCGTAGTGATGCACAAGTCTACGAACTCTACCGCTAATCCGCCGCCCGTCAACAAGTCATTGCGCTCGTTGTGAATGACCAGATACCTAAATGCTCTTAGGGCTTAGCCACGGATGAAATAGGGACTTGGGGGCAAATTTCTGATTGTTTTGATGTTGATACACTGGTAAAAGGATAAATGTCTTACATTCACCGCCCCTTCTCCTACCGGGGCCGCTTGGTTGGTGATGGAACGCTGCATTCCCTTAGACCTGCCAATGGCTCACCCGTTACAACTGACTATTACTGTGGATGTACTGGCCTCCGAAGCGGAGCTCACTCCATCCGAAGCCACCATCTGGCACGCGGCCCGCGCCGCCACTGATCACGCTTACGCCCCTTATTCCCACTTTAACGTAGGTGCCGCGCTGCTCCTCGACGATGGCTCTGTTTTTAAGGGCTCTAATCAGGAGAACGCGGCGTATCCATCGGGTTTGTGCGCAGAGCGTACGGCCTTATTCGGCTTGGCGGTAAGTCAGCCCGAACGCCGCATTGTTGCGATGGCCGTGGCCGCGCGCCCGGCCCAGGGCGACTTCATGCTGGCCATGCCGTGCGGAGCTTGCCGCCAGGTAATGACCGAATACGAAAACCGCCAGGGCCAACAGATTCCGCTGCTTCTGCCCGGCCCCGATGGCACCATCTACCGCTTCCGCACCCTATCCGATTTGCTGCCGTTCCAGTTTTCGGCCGAAAATCTGCCGGGGCAACGCACGGAGTAGTTGCGGCAACATTCTACTTATCAGAGGTGGCTTCAGCTCAGGAACATCGGCTTACGGTAGCGCGTACCGCACGCTATTATCAGTTGGGTGAGCTAACCGAGCGCACCCGGTACATTTGGTTTGTGTGCCATGGTTACGGGCAGCTGGCCGCCTATTTTATCCGGCATTTTGCTGTTCTCACCGAAGTCAACGACACCGTCATAATAGCCCCAGAAAGCCTGTCCCGCTTTTACTTGCAGGGCAATGGAGGCCGCATTGGGGCGAGTTGGATGACACGGGAAGACCGGCTAGCTGAGATTGACGATTATGTGACGTATTTAAACCACCTGGCCGAAACGCTGCTGCAAAAAAGCCCCCCAGATGTAGCTATCACTGTGTTTGGCTTCTCGCAGGGCGCAGCAACAGTTAGCCGGTGGCTGGCCCGCGCAACGTTTCGGCCAGACCGGCTCATTTTGTGGGCCGGCGCTTTCCCTGACGATATAGATTTTGCGGTGGCCACCCACTTATTGCAGCGCCTGCCCGTAGTGCTGGTGTGCGGCGACCAAGACGAATTTATCAAGGAAGCTGACCTGCAAAAGCAGCGCGACTTTCTGGTTCGGCTGGGCGTAGAGCCTATCATTCTGCGTTTTACAGGCAAGCATGAGCTTAACGCCGCCACACTGCGGCAATTGATGTAGCTGGTCGCCTAGCTAGTTTTCTGAGTAGTTTTCACCTTCTGAGTTGGGGTTTTGGCCTTTTTTGGGGTCTTATACCGTTTGTTGGCCCAGGTAAATAACGAAAGCTCGGCATAAGCATTGGCCCCGTATAGATTGCTTTTCTCGAAAAGCGCCTGCAGGTTATTGGAGCCAACGGTCAGAGGGCCAAGCCGTAGCATCAGGCCATAGGCCAGCATCTGATAGTTGTTTACCAGCGAAACCGGAGCGGCAATTTCCAGCCAGCGCGTTTCGAGGCGGGGCGTAAAGGCAGCGTAGGAAAGCTGGCGCATCCCGATGGCATAGCGCCCACGCAAGCTCTGGCTTACGGCTGCGTTAGCGTAAATTTTGCCCCCACATGGTAATCAAAGTCCACATTGAGCGCCGTGGCCAGGCCCGCCACAAACTTGGTGTCTTTACTCAGGTCCTGCGCCCGTAGAATCCGCTCGATGCGCTCATCGAAGTTATCCAGGTCGATGCCGTTCACCTCGTCGTTGCTCACGCCCAGGTTAGCCGTTTTGATTTCGTTGTAAGCCACAGTTTGGTCGCGGTAGCGAATGCCGCCAATATCGGTGATGGCTACGGCCAACCGATAGCGGTACTTGTTGCGGCCGTGGTCTACCTTTTCTGCTCCTTTCGCATCCCGATAACGGTAGCGGTCACCGTCGGGCCGGTACTCATAGACGAAGCCAATATCTGCCCCCCAGCCGCTGCCGGGCGTATTCTGCCCTCTGAGCCAGCGCCCGCCCTCCTCCGTATCAAGGTCGTCGAATGCCCGAGGATTGGAATAGCCAAAGGCGCCATCAAGGTTTCGGATTCGCACGGTAGTATCACTCGCCGCATTTGGCGCAGCTACTTCCAGATCCATGCTTTTGGCTTGCAAATACGCTGATCCGGCGCCCATCAGACGCTTTACCGTGATGCCCGTTTTGAGAAAGTGCGGGCCTTCGTCGAACACAACCCGCCCATAAGTCAGGTTCCATTCAGCAAAGGCATTCATGTTGAGATTAAGCTTGTTATCGGTGAAGCGGCCGCCATTCTCGAATTCATCCACCGCATTTCGAATCAGTTCCTGCGAAACGTTATTGCCCTGAAGCGCAGCCCGAACCCGCGTGCTGACCGCAATGCTGTGCTTGGAATTTAAGCGAAGCAACAGGCCCGGGCCACGGGCGTTCACGCCTACACTTACCAGGTTAGGCCGGTCGCCTGTGCGTTGCTGGAGGTAGCGGCTTTCCAGCTCAAAATCTTCGCTGGGGCTCTTCAAACTCCAAGGACCGGTGTAGCGGTAGGCGGTATTGGTGGCGTGCCCATCAACGGCCAGCAGTTCTAGCTGCACGCTGTAGCGATTGTCGGCGATGGTAGCTGGGTTCCAGATTGCGCCCCCTAGCCCAGCAAAGTTGCTGTGCGAAGGATTGAACATTTGCTGGGCGATTGCATCATAGTTGGGTAGCGCTACAAGTAGCGAGCCACAAACATAGAATAGTATCGATTTTCTCATGTAGGCATATATGGTTTAGTGATTGATCAGCAGATGATTACATTATTAGGCAATAGAACTACAAGCTTACAGCCTTGCACTATTTTATGAAATACCTACATTTAAGTAATTTCTGATTTAAAATCGCATTTATTCAAGAGGTTATTTTGATTCCTAAACTGATATACTTAGAGGCACCGATCAGTTGACTTATCCCGGGTTTTCCTGTTATAAGTCAGCTTTGGTTAGTGTGTCTTATTTCTACTTTTACCCCCGGCCATGCCCAGCTATCTAGGTGTTTTTTTGCTGCTTTGGGTGAGCTTGGTTCTGATACCGACAGCTACGCAAGCTGGTCCCGATTTGCCCCCCAAGCTTTCTGACACGCTCTACCTGCGCGAGTCAAATGGCATCCACCTCTCCGAAACCTACCTCTACATTACGGAGCCTTTTTCGGCCCCGCCCACGCCTGCTCATGCTGACAGCCTCTTTCGGTCTGGTGCTTTTACCGCAGGCCCATGGCACCGGACGCTCAACTTAGGCTTTGTGCATCAGCGGCTTTGGCTGCGGTTGGCAGTTGTGAATACTTTACCGCAGCGCACCCGTTTTATCTGGAGTCTGTATAACTATACCGATAGCGCTACGCTGTATTACCGGGGGGCGGCGATGAGCAGTTCACGCGGATAGCCGCCGCGTCCTCCCAGGTTCCGGCCGCCGAGCGCATATTTCCTGCGCGAGCCTTATGTCTGCCCTTCACACTGGCGGCCGGCGAATACGCCGAGCTTTATCTGCGCATCGATCATCATGCGGGAGCCCTTTACATGCCCACCGACGTGACAACAACGGAGGACTTTTTGGCTTGGGAAGTGAACTATGTCTTTTATAAGCGCTGGATTTGGCTTATCGGGTTTTATTTGGGCAGTGCCGTGTTCAACCTGGTTTTGTTCGGTTTCCTGCGCGACCGAATTCACCTCTGGTATGTAGCGTATGTGGTTTTTACCACTATTTTTCTGCTGATGGAGGATGGGCTGGATGCCTTGACTTTCCCGGGCAGTGTGTACCGCCTGCTGTGGTCTATTGGTCAGTTTAACTTTATGCTGCTGGCGGCCGCCTGTGGGCTTTGCATTCTTCAGTTGTTTCTGCGGCTGCGCAACGGCTGGCCGGTTCTCCACCGTGTAGGCACTGGCCTGGTTGTTACGGCCGCTGTCTTTGTGCTGGCTTATACGCTGCTTTATCCGGCTGCTCGCGCTCAGGAAGGTACGCTGGGGCTTACGCTGCTCAACGGGGGGCGAGAGGTATTGCTGGTTTCCATTTTTACGTACTGCTGGGTTGCGCTGATAGCCGTTTTCCGGTCGCCTCGCCGACGCCGCCTGGCCATCTATTATTCCCTCACCTACTTCTTTTTCTTCGGAGGATTTGTGCTATTCTGGCTAAACCACGTCGGGCTTACTACCCTGCATCTGGTTGAGCCCAATGCCCTGGCTTGGGGGCTATTTCTGGAGTTGTTGGTTCTGAGCTTCCTGCTCACAGGGCGTTTTCGCCACACACTACGCCAAAATGCCAAGCTGCGTATCCGGCAGCTGCGCGAACGTAATGACATGAGCGCCCGTCTGATAGCTGCCCAGGAAGAAGAGCGTGAACACCTTGCCCGTGAGCTCCACGACGCTCTGGGGCCAAACCTGATGGCCTTACACATGGCCTGGCAAGGGCAGGCCATTCGGGATGCGCTGGCCGCTTTTCCGGAAGCCGCTGCCGCCGCTCGCCAAACCGAGCTTCTATTGCGCCACCTGCGCGATGAGGTGCGCACGCTAAGTCATGCATTGCTCCCTGCCGAGCCCGGCCTGGGTAGTTTGAGTGACTCGGTTGCGCACTTAGGTGAACTGCTAAATCTCTATGGCAATCCTGTGGTGCGCACCTATTGTGATACCAGCCTCGACACCATTCCACAGCCCCTACAAATGTCGGCGTATCGCATTGCTGCTGAGCTACTTAACAACGCAGTTCGCCATGCGCGTGCCTCCGAAGTAAAAGTGCAGCTGCTCCGGCACCCCACTTCCCTGGAGGTTCTGGTGGAAGACAATGGGAAAGGCTTTGAGTCGAATGCTGCAAGTAATGGCATTGGTTTGCGGGGCGTACGCGCCCGCGCCGACTATCTGGGCGGTCAGGTCCATATTGATAGCTCCAGTAATGGCACTAGCATTATGGTTTGGCTACCGTGTTGAGTTAAGTCAGTCTCGTTTATAAGATCACAATGATTTCTGAGTAACCACCGCACGCATGAATCAAGTTTTATCTGCTGACGCACCACCTTTGCCTTGCCGACTCCTCATCGTCGATGACCACCAGATGCTGATGCAAAGCCTGACCTTGTTGCTGAATGAGCAGCCCGACCTGATGGTAGTAGGCCAGCTCCGGTCGGGAACCGATCTACTGGCCTGGCTGTCAGTCGCAGCTACCCCACCCGCTGATGTACTTCTGCTCGACCTGCACCTGCCTCCTCCCGATGGCCTTACTTTATTGCCCCAGCTGCGGCAGCAATGGCCCCAGCTGAAGATATTAATCTTAAGTACAGCTGCGGCAGGCACTGAGCTTATTGACCGGATAGCCACTGCCGGTGCACGTGGTTTCGTTTCCAAATCGGCAGACGCTGAGATACTGCTGACGGCTATCCGGGCCATCCAACGGGGCGAGCTGGCCTTTCCGCCCCGGCTTCAGCAGGCTACGTTGCTGACGGTTGGCGCTACAGCGGAGCCGTCGCTGCGCCTCCAGCGCCTCTCGAAGCGGGAGCGGGAGATTGTTCGGCTTATCCGCACCGGCCTTACCTCGCGCGTCATCGCTGATCAGCTTTCGCTGTCGGAGCTGACCGTGGCTACGCACCGACGAAATATTATGTACAAGTTGGAGCTACAGAACCTGGCTTCGTTGGTGCAGTTTGCCATCGACCACGGCTTATAAAGCCAAAAAAGCCCCCCAGAGCTTCATGCTGATTCTGGGGGGCTTTTTATCAGTTTTTTTCATGTAATCAGAAGCTTACAACTCTTTGCGCATAGTAGTAGCGGCTGCCTGGGCTGCTGGCAAAAGCAAAACTTCCGCGATGTTTACGTGGGGTGGGCGCGTTACCATAAACTGAATGACATCCGCCACATCTTCGGGCCGCAGGGGCTCGTAGCCTTTGTATACGCTGCTGGCGCGGTCTGTATCTCCCTTGAAGCGAACTGTCGAAAACTCAGTTTCTACCGCCCCCGGATTGACCTCGGCTACTCGAATGTGGTGGGGCAGCAAATCAAGGCGCATGCCTTTAGAAAGCGCTGCCACGGCCGCTTTGGAGGCACAATACACATTGCCATTGGCGTAGGTTTCGCTCCCGGCAATCGAGCCAATATTGATAATATGGCCCTGCTTGCGCTGTACCATGCTGGGCAAAATAGCCTGACTCACGTTGAGCAAGCCTTTCACATTGCTGTCCAGCATCTGATCCCAATCGTCGGGGTCGCCATCCTGAATGGGCGCCAAGCCATGAGCACCCCCGGCATTATTGACGAGCACATCTATTTGCCGGAAATCAGAAGGTAGACTAGACACGGCTGCATCGGTGGCCGCACGGTCGCGCACATCAAAGAGCAGCAGGTGCACAGGAGTAGGTGCCAGCTGCTGCGCCAATTCCTCTAGCCGTTCCCGGCGGCGCCCCGTCACAACGAGCTGGAAACCAGCCTGTGCCAGCGCTACGGCCGTCGCACGACCAATTCCCGAAGAAGCACCCGTGATAAAAGCAGTTTTCATGTTAAGCTGTACTAATATGGAAGTCCGAAACAAGAAAAAAGCCCCCAGAGCACGAAAACAGGCACTGGGGGGCTTTTTGGACTATTGATTTATTCAAAAGTGAGATATAGAGTAACTGTGTGAGCACGCATGCTTTGTAGGCTACGGCTGTACACGTTGTCGCCGGGCTGAAATAGGTTTGTCAAACCGTGGGAGAAGCGCAGCTCAGGCGCAAACTTAAACAGCGGGTAAAACAAATCGAGCCCGACACCATACTCAATGGCAATGTCGCTATCATCGGTGCGGAGCAGGTTGCGCTCAGGGTCTTTGCGGCGGTTGCCCACGTTAAAGCTCGGCTTCACGCCTCCCACCACATACACCCGCGTATTGCGCCGCCGGTCCGAGTGAAACTTCAACAAAAGCGGGAATTCCAGCTGCGTGGTTCCTATTTCCTGGGTCTGGATGGAATCGCTGGTGAGCAAGGGCTTAAACTCCACACGACGCGTGATGAAGCTCACTCCCGGCGTAAAACGCAAGTTGAAATGGTTGGCCAAGCGTATATCACCCACGAAACCAACCGAAAAGCCGGGGCTAATAATAGAGTTGGCCGTTACTGCTTGGCTGCCTACATACGCTTGCGACTGCTCAATGCTGTAGCTCGAAAAATTGGGGGCAACGTAAAAGCCAGGGTGAAACCACCGGTTGTCGTAATCTGCTAGGTTATCAACCGTGATAGACTTAATATTTCCCCTTTTACCAATTTTGGCGCGGGTCTTTCGCTGCGCCTCTGCACTTAGTGGCAGCAGCAGCAAAACGAACCCGACGAGAGCCAGACAAATTATTTTTGAGCTGTGTAAATGGAGCTTATGCCGAACGTGAGGGGTTGCCATGCGGGATTTTTGAAACCAACCTGCGTTAAAATAGACAGGAAGTCAGGACCATCGGGAAAAGCCTGCACCGATTCGGGCAGGTACGTGTAGGCAGCGCGGTCTTTGGAAATGAGCTTACCAAAAACGGGCAGTACGCGCCGAAAATAGAAATTATACGCTTGCTTAAGCGGAAAGGCAGTTGGTTTGGAGAACTCCAGAATCACCATTTTGCCCCCGGCCGCAATACCCGCTGCATTTCAGCGAGCCCTTGCTTAAGGTTTTCAAAATTACGCACTCCAAACGAAGCCGTCACCGCATCGAAGTGATTATCTGGAAAAGGCAGGCTTTCCGAATCGCCTAGCTCGAGCTGAATACGGTGCGATAGGCCCTTGTCAACCAGTTTGCGCCGCCCCACCTCCAGCATGCCCTCCGAGATATCAACGCCGGTCACCTGTGTTTCCGGCGACAGACGCAGGCTCTCAATAGCAAAGTCGGCCGTTCCCGTGGCAATATCCAGAATGCGCGTCGGGCGCAACTCTTTCAACTGATTCACGGCCTTGCGCCGCCAGTAGATATCGGTGCCAGCGCTCAGGAAGTGATTCAGGAAGTCATACTTACCAGCGATGCTGTTAAACATCTGGGCTACCTGCGACTTCTTGCCGGCAGCATCATCTTTATAGGGTACAACGGTCATAGGGCTCTGGGGCGAACAACGAAGGAAGGGGGGCAAAATTGCTCAAACATAACGCGCTGGGGGCATTATGTTGAAAAAAAACGGGTCGAGCGTAATGCCCGACCCGTTTTTAGGGGTACTGGAAAGCCGATTAGTCGTTGTCGGTCTTCACTTTAGTTTTGCCATCAGCGTCTTTCACTTTCGAGTCGATTTCGCCGTTTTTGGCTTTGGTTTTCGACTCTTCGCCATTGGGTGACTCCGTCTTAATTTTCACCTTCTCGTCATCCACTTTCGTCTTGATCGTGGTGCCGTCAGCAGTTTTAACCTTTGCTTTACCATCTGGCAACGCAGTCCCCATAGGAGCAGCAGTAGCAGAAGTGTCGGTAGTCGTAGTAGTAGCTGTAGAATCAGTTGTCGTCGGAGCAGCTGGTGCAGCAGTTGCTGGGACTACAGACTGAGAATTGGTTGGCGTAGTGCCTGCGTCTGTCGTGGTAGTGCTGTTACCTGTGTTCAAGGCAGGAGCAGGCTCGCCTTCACGCTGAATTACGCGGAACTCAACCCGACGGTTAAGTTGCATGTTCTCAGGTGAATCGTTTGGAGCAGCCGGACGACGCTCACCATAGCTGGCTGTTACGAGACGAGCATCAGAGATGCCTTTACGCAGCAAGTACTTGTAAGCAGCCGTCGAGCGGTTGTCGCCGAGGGTCATGTTGTACTCGTCCGTATTGCGCGAGTCGCAGTGGCCTTCCACCGAAATATTTACGCCAGGGTTAGCCTTCAGGATGCTGGCAATTCGGTCCAGCTCCGTGATAGATTCAGGACGCAGAGCGTACTTATCGGTTTCGAAGAAGATCTTCTTGAAAGCATAAACATTGGAGCTATCCACGTAAGGCACGTAGAAGTTCTTCTCAACGATAGTAGAGTCGTTGATGGCTACTGGTACTTGGAACTCCTCGGTGATGATGTTCTTACCATCTACCGATACAGCAACCTGATAAGGGCGGCCTGACAGGACGCTTACCTGATAATCACCTGTTCCGGGCTTCGTTACATCGCGGTAGCTAAGAGCGGTTTGGTCAGCCTGAGCGCCACTGAATACCAGCTCTACACCTGGAATAATGGTGCTGTCGCGCAAGCTGAACACTTTACCACGAATAGTGGCATTCTTGATGTAGTTGATGGTGTAGATATCCTTCTCGCCGTAGCCGCCAATGCGGTAGCTCGACAAGTAAGCATACGTGCCATCTGGGCTCAAACGGTAGTATGTATCATCGTCAGGCGTGTTGATAGGATAGCCCATGTTCTCGGGCCGGCCCCACTTACGACCGATTGAGTCGTAGGTAGATTTGAAAATATCGTAGCCACCCATGGTGTTCAGGCCACGTGAGCTGAAATACATTGTTTTACCGTCCTTGCTCAGGTAAGGGCTGTCATCATCATACTTGGTGTTGATGCCCGTTACCGGCTTAGGCTTACCCCAATCTCCATTGCCAGAACGAGTAGACACGTAGATATCAAGGGTACCATCCTCAGAGTATTTCCCCGTAGAGAAATACATCGTCTGACCATCTGGCGTGATATAAGCGTCCGACTCGAAAGCGCTGGTATTGATGTTACCATTCAGCTTCTTAGGAGGAGTCCAGTCGCCTCCTGCTTTCTCGGAATAAAAAAGGTCACCATTCTCATCCTGACGATACATCAGCATCTTGGTGTCGTTGTCGTACACCTGAATGGATGCGTCGTGGCCTTTACCATTAAGAACACCGCTGAGCGAGCGTGGCTTTTCCCACTCGTCGTCGCTGATGCGCTTCGCTTCAAAGATGTCCTCGAAGTATTCGCCGTCGGACGCTAGATTGCCGCCTTTTTTGCTATTGCCAGAACTGGCACCGGTTACATTTTCGCCCCGGGAAGTGAAAAGTAGTACTTTATCATCGGCCGAAATAACTGGGCTGTGCTCGGAGTGAATCGTGTTGATTGTAGGTCCTAGGTTCTTGACAAAGATGTCCTTTGGGGTGCTGAACTGAACCTTCGCGTTTTTGCTGTGCTGAATCAGCTGAGCCAGTTCCGCTTTGCGCGTGTCTTTTTGCTTCAGCGTAGCGTTGTACGTCTGGTAGTGCGTAATGGCCTCGTCGAAGTTATAGTTAAGGTGATCTACGCGGCCCAACCAGTACTCAACGTCTTTAGAAACCTTTGGCTTCAGGCGCTGCGCCTTATAAATGTAGTCGCTTGCCTTTTCCTTGTCAAACGACATGTATGAAACACCAGCCCGAAACAGAGCAAGCGCATTGTTTGGCTCTGCGGCTAGTACCTGCTCGTAAAAAGGAATAGAAGCTCGGTAGTTCTCTTGAGAAAAGAACTTATTCGCAGTCTTGAGTTGCTTGCGGGTGCCCTGAGCCATTGCGGGCTGAGCTACAGCAGCGGCAAGAGCGAAGGCGCAAGAAGCTTTCAATAAACTTCTGACTAAGTTATCCATTGTTGAAGGGGGGTTTAATACTAAAGAGTGCAGGAAGTATGACGTAGCAAAGGGCACTTACTTATGAGGAGATGACTCCGGTCAAATGGGCCCTTATACTTGAATGTAGTTGTAAGGTTAGAGGGCATTATGCACATTTTAAACATTGCGTTTAAAAAAGTGCAAATAACAGTTTCATTAAACCAGCATATTTCTATCCAAAAAGCAGGTACTTGGCGGCAAAGATAGAAATTTTATAATACGACCTTCATCCTATACAATTTAATTAAAAAAATTCCTGTCACGGCTTTAAAACGCATTAAATCAATAGTCTAAATATTTTGGATTTCATAAAAAAGCAACCCTGCTACAACCTGTAATATATTGCTCTGAGGGTAGCGCAAAAATCTACGGAGCGGTGCGGCCATGGCTTTCACTTACCTTTGCAGCATCACCCGAGTAGAGAAAACCATGCTGATCCGCGAAGCAAAATTTATCACAAGTAACTCACGTGCAGACCAATGCCCGCCTGCCACCCTGCCCGAATACGCTTTTATCGGGCGCTCGAACGTGGGCAAATCCTCGCTGATTAATATGCTTACCAATCAGAAAGGACTAGCTAAAACCTCCTCCTCTCCTGGCAAAACGCAGCTAATAAATCACTTTCTTATTAATAATGAGTGGTACCTGGTCGATTTGCCGGGCTACGGCTACGCCAAGGTGAGCAAGACGGCGCGGGCCACCTGGAGCAAGATGATCAGCTATTACATGCGGCAGCGCGAGAATCTGACCTGCGTGTTTGTGCTCATCGACTCACGTCATCCTCCCCTCGCCCCTGATATCGAGTTTATTGAGATGCTGGGTAAGGAAGGCGTTCCTTTTGTGCTCGTGTTCACCAAAGCCGATAAGCAATCGGGCTCGCGTACCCAGCAGAATGTGGTCGATTATACCCGTAAGCTGAGCGAAACCTGGGACGAGCTTCCGCGTCATTTTATCACGTCGGCGGAGGATATGACGGGCCGCGACGAGGTGCTTGGTTTTATTAATGAGATAAATAAGCAACTGGCTCAAGCCCCTGATAATTCTTAAATTGGCCTCGTAATTGCCAATATGAGAATATTATTTTTCGACGTAATTATCTGTTTTTTTCATGAAAAAAATCTCATTTGTTTTTTTGCTGGCTTTATTATTCGGTGCAGTTCCGAGCTTTGCTCAAACTCCGGCCGCTAAACCAGCCGCCCAAACCAGCGTAGGCAAAGCTATTCCGGTAGCTGAGTATTACGAAGGTGGTCAGGAAGCCATGTATGCCTTCATCGACAAGCAGATCAACTACCCAGTACTAGCCCGTCGCAATCGTATTCAAGGCACTTGTATTGTGAGCTTTACACTGAATACAGATGGTACCATGACCGGTATTAAGCTGGTAAAAGGCGTGGGCGGCGGCCTCGGCGAAGAGGCCCTGCGCGTGGTGCGCCTGCTCAAGTTCAACAAGCCCGATTACGCGATTCTGACTAGCTTGCCCATCGTATTTCGCTTGTCGGCTAACAAGCCGGCTGGCAACACCGAATAACTTTTCTTTTTCATCCCAACTGTTTTTTTATGCCCTACGACCTGAAGGAAATTGCCGCCATAAGCGGAATGCCGGGTCTTTACCGCTTGGTGCGTCCAACCCGCAACGGCGTTATTGTAGAGTCGCTCGACGAGAAGGCGGCCCGCTCGGTAGCCTCAGCCCGCAACAAGGTTTCGCTCCTACAGGAGATTTCCATTTACACCCAAGATTACGACCAGACGGTGCCCCTGACGGAAGTATTCGACCGGATTTATCAGCAGCACGGCAATAGCCTGGCCCTCACCAGTAAGGCTGACGACCGCGACCTGACGGCTTTCATGGAAGGTATTATTCCAGACTATGACCGCCAGCGCGTGTATATGTCTGATATTAAGAAGCTGGTATCGTGGTATCATGCCGTAAGCAGCCGCCTCGACTATCAGGTGCCTGCAACAGAAGAAGCTGCCACTACGGAGGAAGCAGAGAAGCCCGCAAAAAAAGCCCCCAGGCCAAATCGAAAGGTGCAGACACGGCTGGCACTCAGCAGGAAGAAGCGGCATCTGACGAGGCGCTGAGCACGGCGGGTATTATCCCGGCCAAAGGCGAATCGAATGAGCCAGCCAACCCCGAAGCGGGCGATGACACGCAGCCGACCAAGAAGGCTAAGAAAAAAGCTTAGCAATTCCCCACGATTTTTGCACATAAAAAAGCCCCCAGAAAGAACCTGGGGGCTTTTTTATGTGCAAAGCAGTACTTAGTGAGAGCTGATTACAACATTGGTTGAAGCTTGCTCTTTAGCCAAAAAAGCTTCGGCCATCTCGACCAGCTCCGTAGAGCCGATAAACAAGGGGCAGCGCTCGTGCAGGTTGCTGGGCTCGATTTCCATGGTGCGCTGGCGGCCATTGCTGGCTTTGCCCCCGGCCTGCTCTACAATAAAGGCCAACGTGTTACACTCATATAATAAGCGCAATTTGCCTTGGGGGGCTTTTTTGGTGGCAGGATAGATATAGATACCGCCTTTAAGCAAGTTGCGATGAAAGTCGGCCACCAGTGAGCCGATGTAGCGGGCTGAGAAGTTATTCTGCTTGCAGTACGTCACAAACTCGGCGACTCCTTCAGAGAAAGAATCGGAGCTACCTTCATTAATAGAGTAGATAGTGCCCGTTTTAGGCGAAACGATGTTGGGGTGCGAGAGGAAAAACTCACCTAACGACGGCTCATACGTGAAGCCGTTTACCCCATTGCCTGTCGTATATACAAGCATGGTGCTGGAGCCATAAATAACGTAGCCGGCTGCTACCTGGTGGGTGCCAGGCTGCAGGCAATCCTGCTCCGTACCATCGGTGCCAGTGGGCGACATACGCCGGTAGATGCTGAAAATGGTCCCGATGGATACATTTACATCAATGTTGGAAGAGCCATCCAGCGGGTCGATGGCCACGATGTACTTGCCTTGCGTATTCCCGGTTTGGATCATCTCATCATCCTCTTCCGACACGATGGTGCACACCTCGCCGCCATTGCGCAGGGCCCGGATAAAGCGAATATTGGCAATCACGTCCAGCTTCTGCTGATCTTCGCCCTGCACGTTGCGGTTACCGTAAGCGCCGGCAATATCAATGAGGCCCGAACGATTGATTTCGCGGTTCACGATTTTAGCTGCCAGGGCAATGTCGCGCAGTAGCTGAGAAAGCTCCCCGGTAGCATAGGGAAAGTCTTCCTGCTTGCGCATAATGAAGCGGTCGAGGGTGGCGCCGACCGGAAGTGCGAGTTTATTATGATCCATGTGGGTGGGATAGATAACCGTGGGTCTGGTGTACAAAACTAAGCGATTTGAATTGTTTACGAAGCGCTGAGTTGCAGCAATTGTACCTTTTCGGGCACAATTCGCATCACTAAAGCCGAGTACGTACTTTTGGCCCATGCAGGAAAAGCATCGTTTGCAGGTTTACAAATTTGGCGGCGCCTCGGTGCGCGATGCCGAAGCCATTCGCAATCTGGCGCACATTGTGAGCGCAAATGCCCCCAAGGTCATTTACTGATTGTGGTATCGGCGATGGGCAAAACGACTAATGCTCTGGAGGAAATATTTCATCTGGCACACTCCGGTCAGGATTATGACACTCCGCTCGCCGTATTGCGCGAGTACCACCAAAACGTGGCAACGGAGCTACGGCAGGAGTCTGGGGGGCAAATTGGCACTGATGACGCGGAGGCGAGTCAGCTGGAAACCCTTCTGACCCAGCTCAGCGCCCAGCTCACCACCCTCACTCCCGCCGACTACGACCGGCAATACGACCAGATTGTGAGCTATGGCGAGCTACTGGCCACCAGCATCGTGGCGCAGGCGCTGGGGGCGCACTGGCTTGATTGCCGGCCCCTAATTCGCACCGACCACACCTGGCGCGAAGGCCGTCTCGATTGGCCCACCACCGAATATAATATTCGTGATGAAGTACCCCGCCTCCTGCTAACTGGCCCCGTCGTGACGCAAGGTTTTCTGGGCGGAACGGCTAGTGGCGCTACCACCACACTCGGCCGCGAGGGCTCCGACTACACGGCCGCTATTTTTGCGTATTGCCTGCACGCGGAGTCCGTTACAATCTGGAAAGACGTGGCCGGCCTGCTCAATGCCGACCCCAAAATCTTTGCTGATACAGTGCGCTACCCGGAAATCAGCTACCAGGAGACTATTGAAATGGCGTACTACGGCGCCTCCGTTATTCACCCCAAAACTATCAAGCCGCTGGCGGTGCAGCATATTCCGCTGTATGTGAAGTCGTTTGTGGACCCTATGGCCGAAGGAACCCGCATTGGCGACTGCCGACACGCGGCTTTGGCACCAGCTTTTATTCGCAAAACCAATCAGTGCCTCATTTCCTTCGAATCGAAAGATCTCACCTTTATTTCGGAGGAAAACCTGGAGGTGATTTTTGGTGCCTTGGCTCAGGTGCGGCTCAAGATTAACCTGATGCAGAACTCGGCCATTTCCTTCTCCGTCTGCACCGACTTTTCCGCTTACCGTCTCGACAAGCTGCTGGATCGCCTGCGCGACCAGTTTACCATTCACTACAACACGGAGCTGGAGCTATACACCATCAAAAACTACGACCCGGCCAGCATCCAACGCCTCACTACCGGCCGCGAGCTGCTGCTGGAACAGCGTACCCGCCTTACTTTCCAGTTTGTCTCGCGGGGAGGTTTGAATGAATTCATAAAATAACTTTACCCCAACCCATCCCACCCCCCACATGGAATTCATAACCGTAACGCCTGCCGCACGTCCGCAAGTAGCCCTCATTCAGCTTAATCGCCCGAAAGAGCTCAATGCCCTGAATTTGCAGCTTATGCAGGAAGTAGCTGCTGCCCTGAAAGAGCTGTGCGCCGACGATACCGTCCGCGTTATTGTGCTAACTGGCAGCGAGCGAGCCTTCGCGGCCGGCGCCGACATCAAGCAGATGGCAGGGCGTACGGCCATTGATATGCTCACCATCGACCAGTTCAGTACCTGGGACCAGATTCGGAAGACGCATAAGCCGCTGATTGCGGCCGTTTCGGGCTTTGCATTGGGCGGCGGCTGCGAGCTGGCCATGACCTGCGACATGATTGTGGCTTCGGAAACGGCGCAGTTTGGGCAGCCCGAAATCCGGATCGGTACAATGCCGGGCGCGGGCGGCACGCAACGGCTTACCCGGGCATTGGGTAAGGCGCGGGCCATGGAAATGGTGCTTACCGGCCAGCCGATTTCGGCCCTGGAAGCCGAGCGCCACGGCCTTGTAAATCGGGTGGTGCCAGTGGGGCAATACTTGGAAGAAGCGTTTCGGTTGGCGGCCAGCATTGCGCAGATGTCGCCGGTAGCGGCGCGCCTTGCCAAGGAGTCGGTGAATCGGGCGTTTGAGACGCATCTGGATGAAGGCCTGCACTTTGAGCGCAAAAACTTCTATATGACGTTTGCTTCCGAAGATCAGAAAGAAGGAATGGCTGCCTTCGTGGAAAAGCGTCCGGCCGATTTTAAGGGGCGCTAGTAGCGCATACAGTAAGTAGAACTGACATTTGGCGCTGCTTTACTTGCAACCTTACACAGCCGTAGATCAGCCTCACATTTTTGCCCCCCAGCGAACAATATTGCCCTTGCATACCTTATTAAGGCAACACTTAAGAAGAACCCATTCTTTCTGTGAGCACTTCGACTGAACCCACTGATGCTTCATTGCCAACGGCTCCTACCCGCCAATGGCTGCGCGACCGGCTAACCAAGGCGGGCCTGCGGGCTACGCGTCAGCGTCTGCTCATTCTGGAAAGAGTGGTAGTAGCGAAGGGCCACCCAACAGCGGAACAGGTACACCGTCAGGTGCTTACCCATGATGCTACCGTGTCGCTGGGCACCGTGTACAAGGCCCTGGACAGCTTCGTAACAGTGGGGCTTTGCAAGCGTGTGCCCACGGCTGAAGGTGCTTGCCGCCGCTACGATGCCGACTGCTCGACCCATCACCACTTGTATTGCTCGAACACGCAGGAAATAATTGACTACTGCGACCCGCAGCTGGATGCGCTAATTCGGGAATTCCTGGAAGCCCGTGGCTTTCAGAACTTTCGGCCTCGCTCCTTCTCTCTGCACATTACCGGCGAGCGGGCCGATCCGACAAACGAGCAACAATAATTGCCCCCAGCTTCAACTTAGCGTATAGCAAAGCTGCCAAAGCTGCACGTTAGGACGAAATGCGACTTTAGGCAACGTACCAGTCTTTTACGTTCACCCTATTTCACCCGTTTAATAGCATTTCCATGGCAGTTTTAGTTGGCAAGCGTGCCCCTCTTTCAAGGCTACGGCCGTTATTGATGGTGAATTCGAAGAAGAGTTTTCCCTTGATCGGTATCTGGGCAAAAAGCATGTTGTCTTTTTCTTTTATCCCGCTGACTTCACCTTCGTTTGTCCTACTGAGCTCCTTGCCTTTCAGGACAAACTGGCTGAGTTTGAGTCGAAGGGCGTAGCATTGGTGGGCTGCTCCACCGATACGCACTTTTCGCACTTTGCCTGGCTCAAAACGCCACGCGTAAACGGTGGAATCGAGGGCGTCGCGTATCCGCTGGTTGCCGATGTTACCAAAACCATCGCCGCCAATTACGACGTGCTCGGCGGCCACTACGACTACAACGAAACCGGCGAAATGACCTTTATTGGCTCACCCGTCGCGTATCGGGCTCTTTTCCTGATTGATAAAGATGGTATTGTGCGCCATCAGCTTGTCAATGATGGCCCGCTGGGGCGCAACATTGATGAGGCCTTGCGCATGGTAAGTGCCCTACAGTATTATGAGGTGAAGGGCGAACAATGTCCGGCCAACTGGACAGAAGGCCAGGAAGGTGTGTTTGCAACCCGCATCGACGTATTTGACCATCTTAGCAAACAGGGCGTCACCCAATAATTTTAAGGTACTTATTAATAACCAGCATGAGCTCTGACCACTTGGTCGGAGCTTTTTTGCAAATGCCTAACCAGAAGGCTGTAATTTTGCCCCCGCTTAGCAGCCGGCCCATGGCTGCATAAGCCAAAGGCAGTGCACAGAAGCTGACCCTGAGCAGCTTAGCGTATACTTCTCTTCATCATTGATAACTAATTCATTGCTTTTTCTATATAATCTTGCTCTCCAAACCTATGCCTTGCTGTTGCGCTTGGTCGCATCATTTGTGCCCAAGGCGGAGCAATGGCTGAGCGGGCGGCGTGGTTTGCTGCCTCATATTCAGCAGACGCTGAAGGGCGAAACGGCGCCCTTGGTATGGTTTCACTGCGCTTCCCTGGGCGAATTTGAGCAGGGCCGACCACTTATGGAGGCGTTTGCGCAAGAGCACCCGCACTTCAAAATTGTGCTCACGTTCTTCTCGCCATCCGGCTACAACGTGCGCAAATCGTGGCCCGGCGCGCATTATGTGTTCTATCTGCCCCTCGATACCGCCGCCAACGCCCGTGCCTTTCTCGACGCGGTGCGCCCACAGCTAGCCGTGTTCGTGAAGTACGAGTTCTGGTATCACTTCCTGACCCAGCTTCAGCGCCGTCGGGTGCCGGTGGTATGTGTGTCGGCTATTTTTCGGCCTCAACAAGTGTTTTTCAAACCCTGGGGGGCTTTTTTCCGCAAAATCATCAGCCGTTTCACGCACATCTTCACCCAGAATGAGGCGTCGGTTGAGCTGCTGCGCACTATCGGAATCCGGCAGGCCAGCGTGGCCGGCGATACCCGCTTCGATACGGTGGTGCGCACGGCGCTGGCTTCGCCCAAGCCCCTGCCTTTAGTGGAAGCTTTCGTGGCCGATGGCGCGCCGGTGTTCATTGCAGGCAGCAACTGGCCCGAAGATTTGCCGGCCCTCACACCCCTGCTGCGCCAGTATCAGGAGGAGATGCGCTTCATATTTGCCCCCACGAAATCACCGAATCCAATCTGGCTTTGGTGGAAGCGACGCTGCCCGGCCGCGTGGCGCGCTACTCCACGGCCACGCCGGCTACCGTAGCCCAAGCACGCGTGCTGCTCATGGACAACGTAGGTTTGCTGAGCCAGCTCTACCGTTTTGGCACCTACGCCTATATCGGGGGGGCTTTTGGCAAAGGGCTACACAATACGCTGGAAGCGGCGGCCTTTGGCTTGCCCCTGTTTTTCGGGCCTACCTATACCAAGTTTCAGGAAGCCGTGGATCTGGTAGAGATGGGCGCCGCTTTTCCCGTGCATACGGCGGATGAACTGAAAACGGCGTTTGGCCTGCTATGGCACCAGAATGAGGTTCGGCTGCGCGTGCAGGATATGAGCCTGGAGTATGTGCACCAGCAGGCTGGAGCTACTGCCAAGATCATGGCAGCGCTAGCTAAAATGCACGTGGTAGCTGTTGTTAATTAATTCGTAATCAAGCACTCCCACATGACTGGCACCGTTATCAAATCAACCGGCTCGTGGTATCTGGTGCGCGAGCATGGCACTGGGGTGCTGCACCGCTGTCGGCTGCGTGGCAAATTCAAGCAGAAAGGCCTGAAAGTAAGCAACCCCTTGGCCGTAGGCGACCAGGTTGAGTTTACGGTAGAAGAGCAAACGGAAGGCGCCGGCGTGATTCATCACATTGAGCCGCGTCGCAACTACATCATTCGCCGCTCGGTGCATAAAACGGAGCATGCCCACATTGTAGCCGCCAACCTCGACCAAGCTTTACTAGTTGTTACGCTGGTGTCGCCGGCTACCTCGTTTGGCTTCATTGACCGGTTTCTGGTAACCGCCGAGGCTTATAGCATTCCGGTAACGCTCATCTTCAATAAAACCGACCTCTACGACGACGATCTGTCGGGCTATCAGGATCAGATTTCGAATATGTACCAGCGCACGGGCTACCCCAGTTTGCGCTGCTCCGCCGAAACGGGCGAAGGCCTGGAGGCGGTCGATGCCCTGCTTGATGGCAAAGTAACACTGCTGTCAGGTCATTCGGGCGTGGGCAAAAGTACGCTTATCAATGCGCTGGTGCCTGATTTGGACCTTAAGACAGCCGAGATCAGTGAGTTCTCGGATAAAGGCGTGCACACTACCACGTTTGCCGAGATGCTGGAAGTGCGCGAGGGCACTTACCTGATCGATACGCCGGGGATCAAAGAGCTTGGCCTGGTTGATATTCCGCCGGCTCAGCTGGCGCACTTCTTCCCCGAAATGCGCGCTTTGCTGAATCAGTGCCGCTACCACAACTGCCAGCATGTGCACGAGCCCGGATGCGTTGTGCGCGAAGCCGTCGACAAAGGCCGTATCGCGCTGCCGCGCTACGATAGCTACTTGAGTATGCTGGCCGGGCAGGACAACCGGCATTAGTATAACAAACCAGCTACAAGTAAACGTCGAAAGTTTACGTAGAGCTGCTTAAGAGCCGTATAACGCGGTAGAGACGCAACAGTTGGAGTCTCGTCGTTGAACAGCTTACACCTTGCTCATTTGCGTAATGACTGCAACGACGAGACTCCAACTATTGCGTCTTTACCGCACTTCAACCTCACTATCAGTTTGTTATAAACAGAACTTATGCAGCTCCAAAACTCCACCTTTCTTATTACCGGCGGTACGCTGGGCATCGGCTACGCTACCGCCAAAATGTTAGTTCAGCATGGCGCTAAAGTGGCTATTACCGGTCGTACGGCAGCTACCGTGAAGCGCGCCGCCACCGAGTTAGGCGCCCTCGGTATCACGGCTGATGTCAGTAAGCCCGCCGATGTGCAGCGCACCTATGAGGAGTTTCTGGCAGAGTTCGGCCGCTTAGATTGTCTGATCAACAACGCGGGCGTGGGCACGAGCAAAAAGCTGGTTGACATTACGCCCGAAGATTTTCAGCGGGTGCACGATACCAATATTGTGGGTGCCGCGCTGATGGCCCAGCAAGCTGCCAAGCTGTTTATGGAGCAAAAGTCCGGCACGATCATCAATATTGGCTCCTCGGCCGCCACTAAAGGCTACGAGGGCGGCTCTATCTATGTAGCCTCTAAGTTTGCCCTGCGTGGCATGACGCAATGCTGGCAAAGCGAGCTGCGCAAGTATAATGTGCGCGTCATACTGGTAAATCCGAGCGAAGTGACCACCGCTTTTGGCAGCAAAGAGCGACAGGAACGACCTGAGCAACCAAACAAGCTACGCGGCGAAGAAATTGCTTCCGCTATTAAAGGAGCCCTCGAAATGGACGACCGCGGCTTTATCACTGAGTTGAACGTGTGGGCTACCAACCCCTTCTAAAAAGCAGTGTTTGAAAAAAGAAAAAGCCCCAGACTCAGTCTGGGGGCTTTTTGCACTATAAGCAGTAACCCAGCTTACTTCGTAGGCATCAATACCTGGTCAATAACGTGGGCTACGCCGTTGTTAGACAGCACATCAGCTTGTACTACATTGGCGCCATTTACGGTCACTTTGCCGCCCGCCGTGCTAACGGTCAGCTTTTCACCCTGGATAGTGGTCAACTGCTGGCCATCCTTCAGATCAGCGGCCATCAGGCGGCCTTTTACTACGTGATAGGTTAATATACCCGACAGCTTCTCTTTGCTTTCGGGCTTCAGAAGGCCATCGAGGGCGCCTTTGGGCAGAGCCTCGAAAGCAGCGTTGGTAGGAGCAAATACAGTGAACGGGCCTGCGCTGGCGGCTTCGTCATCGAGGCCAGCAGCCTTGAGGGCCGTGGTGAGTGTGCTTATCTGCGACACAGCCATGGCGTTTTCCGCCAGGTTTTTACCCGAGGTATCCATGCGCGAAGAGTCGTTCATTGCCATTGCCGGGTCCATGGCCGTGGTATCGGTCATGGCCATGTCGGTGGTTTCGGTAGTGGTCGTCTCGGCGGTTTTGTTGTCACCACAGCTCGTCATGCCAAAAGCAAAGGCGGTGGCGGTAAGCAACGTAAACGAGGTGTTTCTCAGGGTCTTTTTCATAAGAAGCAGATCAGGGTTTTGGTTGAAGAAAAAAAGAAAGTAAGGTGGTAAAGCAGGAAACGAAAAAGCAGATTAACAGGTAATCATGGCTAAGCTTACGCAGCAAGCTGAACGGTGGGCGCCCGCGCCCTATGTTTTGGCTACCTTTGCGCCGCTTAGTTGAGCTTAATAAGTGTCGACTTGCACTTTGTGTTTAAAAATTTATTTTCTACCCGCATGAAAACTGCTGAGATTCACACCAATAAAGGTGTAATGAAGGTCGAGTTCTTTGAAAAAGATGCTCCACAGACTGTCAAGAACTTCACCGACCTCGCCCAGAAAGGCTTCTACGACGGCCTGAAATTTCACCGTGTTATCCCCAATTTTGTGGTGCAAGGCGGCGACCCTAACACCCGCGAGGGCGCTAAAGGCATGCCCGGAACCGGTGGTCCCGGCTACAAAATCAAGTGCGAAACCTCCGGCGACAACCAGTACCACGACCGTGGTATCCTGAGCATGGCCCACGCTGGCAAAGACACCGGTGGCTCGCAGTTTTTCATCGTGCACTCGCGTGAAAACACCGCTCACCTCGACCGCGTGCATACCGTATTCGGCAAAGTGGTAGAAGGTCTGGACGTTATTGACCAGATCAAGGCCAACGACGAGATCCAAAAAATTGTGGTGACTGAGGCTTAGCCAACTGTCAAACAACTACACAAAAAAGCCCCCGGACTGAGTCTGGGGGCTTTTTTTGGTGAGCTTCTAGTTTGTACCGCCCATCAGCATCAAACATTACGAAGTCTGATTATAACGTTACAATGTGTTGATTTACATATCATTAAAGAACCGATTAAAGCATATACAAAGTCGAATAAACGCCACAATTGGTTTGACTTGACTGTTTACAATGTCCTACTTGGAGGTGAGCATAAGCGCTTCGCATTTCAGCGGCGCATGCCAGCAGATTCTTCGCTTCACTCCCCTTGTATGGCTCCTCCCTCTACTCCTGCGTTTGCTGCTGTGCGGCTGTTTCGCCAACGGCTGGTAGCAACCACGCTGAGCTGGCTAGCGCTGGCCGCCCACTTACTCCTGGTTTCGGGTTGCAACTACTACCGTACGAAGCCTGAGGAAATTACCCCAACGACAGTTACCCGGCTGGCCGAATCCAAGATTTTTCTAATTCATCAGGGCGCCACGGTTTGGCAGCTCAACAATCCGCAGCTCAATGGCGAGGAGCTTATTGGCAAAAAAGCAAACGTAGAGCCCAGCTTGTCTCCATATGTTGGGCCTACGTCCTATGCCTCACCCCGCTACAAATCGAGGGATAGAGAACAGGTATTTAATCTGGTTCACATTTATATCTCCGACTTCCGGGCAGGTGAAGCGGATCAAGTCAGCATTCCACTAAAGGCCATGAACCGACTGGATGTGGTGGAAGCAGATTCCGGCAAAACCACTCTCTCCTATATCCTTGGCGCAACGGGCATCGGGGTCGGCATTTTCCTCCTCATAGGAGTTATTATCATGCTCACTAAAAGCTCCTGTCCGTTTGTGTACGCGCACAATGGCGAGCAGTATCAATTTGTGGGAGAAGCGTACGGCGGGGCCATTTTTGCGCCATCGGAGCGCGACGACTACATGCCGCTGCCCCACATCCAGGCCACTGGGGAGCAATTTCAGGTCAAAATCACGAATGAGCTGCGGGAGCGCCAGTATACCAATGTAGCCGAGCTGTGGGTGGCGCACCACGCCGAAAACGTGCAAGTGCTGCTGGACAAGACCGGCAATGTGCACACTATAACCCAGCCGCAAGCGCCAACCAAAGCCATATCCATGCGCGGCGTCAACTACACGACTCAGCTTGCCGCCACCGACCACAACGTGTTTCTCTTCAACGAAGCAGCGCCGGGCGCCACCCAAAACAGTGTGGTGCTTAGCTTCGATAACCCTACGCAAGCCAAAACGGGCAAGCTGGTGCTGCACGCCCAGAACTCGCTGTGGCTGGATTATCTCTACGGCGAGTTCACCAAGAAATTTGGAAGCGCGTTCAACGAATGGGCTCGCACGCAGAAAGATGTTCCCGCCGAAGAACTGAATCAGTGGTCATTAGACCAAGGCATTCCGCTCAAAATCTCTGTCAGAACCGCGCATGGCTGGGAGCTGATTGACAACATTCCCACAGTTGGCCCCTCGCCTCCCGCGACCTGGTCATTCCCTTTACAGTGCCGGCTGGGTTGGCTTCAAGGCCGCTGCAAGTGAAAATAGAAACGGGCTTCATGTTCTGGGAGCTGGACTATGCCGCCGTCGATTTTACGCCAAACCAGCCCGTGCGCCTGGAAAAAAGCCCCCCAACGACGGCCCGCGACGAAATCGGCCGCGACCAGCGCCAGGTTCTGTCCAAAGTAGATGACGACTATCTGCGCCAGCTCCAGCCCGGCACGGAGGTCACGCTTACGTATCGAGCCACGCCAACCGCGGCGGGCCAGCGCAGCACCGCTTTTTTGCACACGCGTGGCTATTATGAGCACATTCGTCAGTACGAGGGCATGCCCAACCTGCCCCAGCTCTACGCTTTCCGCCGACCGGGTCGCTTTATTGAGTTCTCGAAGGAAAAGTATCAGGAGTCGCAGCAGGAAATGAATCTGGCCTTAGTCAATCCGTAAGTACCATGGAATCAACCCTTATTCCTGAGCTGAACTTCCTGGATGCCGTTCCCGCGCCGGCCGCCACAGCGCCGCTTTCCGTTGACTTGCCAAATTTGCCCCCCACGGTGGTTGCGTCGTCGCTCAGGCGGGCTTTGCTGAATGGCGTGATTAGTCTGGCGGAAAAAAAGTTGGTGTTTCAGTATTTGCGAACGCCAGCCCGAATACTTCGGGCAGCTAAACAGGTGCAGCTACTGCGCACAACGTACTACGGTGAGTATCAGGTGCAGAAGGTAGCCTACGTGGCCGGGCGCTACTACCAGGAATTCCAGAAGCCCGGCTGGCCATCGGCCGCTTTCAACAGCTACATAGCCACCACGCTCAACCGCTTGGTGCCTTTCCGCCCCACGCAGAACGCCGTGCAGATGGTGTTTCTGGCCATCACCAAAAAATGCCCCCTGGCCTGCGAGCATTGCTTTGAGTGGAATGCCTTGAATCAGCGGGAGAAGCTGTCTTTGGCCGATTTGCGCACGATGGTAGCCAACTTTCAAACCCGCGGCGTCACCCAGATTTTTTTCAGCGGCGGCGAGCCCATGGTGCGCATCAACGACATGCTGGAGGTGCTGCGCACGGCCAGCTCCGGCACCGACTTCTGGGTATTCACCTCCGGCTTCAACTTCACTTCCGCTAATGCACAGCACCTCAGGCAAGCCGGCCTGACGGGCGTTTCCATCAGTCTCGATCATCATGAGCCCGCACGGCACAATGCGTTTCGGGGGTAGCTGATGCGTATGAGCTAGCCATTCAGGCGGTGGTTAACGCCAAGGAAGCCGGATTGGTAGTCGCCCTGACGCTGTGCGCCACTCAGTCGTTCACCACCGCCGCCAACCTGATGGCATACGCAACGATGGCGAAGCAACTGGGGGTCACGTTTATTCATGTGCTAGAGCCGCGGGCGATAGGGCATTATGCTCAGCAGGAAGTTGATTTGACCCCGGCCCAAACAGCGCTGCTGGACGAATTTTACCTGAAGCTCAACTACAGCGGCGACTACCACGGCTGGCCTATCGTGCACTACTACGGCTACCACCAGCGGCGCATGGGCTGTAGCGGCGCCGCCGACCGCTTCCTCTACGTAGACACCGACGGCGACATGCACGCCTGCCCTTTTTGCCAGAAGAAGTCGGGCAGCGCGCTTTCAGCCTCATTTGATGACGCGCTGCAAGTAGTCAGGCAAAGCGGGTGTCATCAGTTTCCGGCATCCACCATGTGAGCTGACGTTTTCATGGTGCGAAAGCGGGCCTGCTCGGTTGCAGGCCCGCTTTTTCTTTGCTCATACAAGTCGGAAGGCTGCCATTACCCGTGTGGTAATGAAGGGTATGGAGCTGCTAAATCCAGCTTTTGAATCAACTGAAGCAAACCAAGAAAAAATGTAACGTTTCCATAACTGACCTAAGCTGGTTAATGCCGTTCTTTACTCTTCACCCACTAAACCAAACTCCTCTATGAAACATCTTACGCGCATAGCCGCTTGCTGCTCGCTTGCCTTTCTGGCAGCCTGCAACGAAGATAGCGGCAACCCGTTTGTCATCAACAAGCCTATTCAGGTTACGTCGCTCCGCTTTATCGGGGAGCAGATTGTACCCTTTGGCCAAACCTTTAATGGCACTACGCTGGGGGCTTTTCCAGCATCGATTACCGCCCGGATAATGGCTCCTACTACATTATGTGCGACGATGCCTCCGCGCTACAGCCCGTTCGGTATTACACGGCCAATCTCAATTTCAACCAGAATCAATTCTCCAGTGTCACGTTCACGAGCGTTACTACGCTGAAGCGGCCCGACGGCACCAATTTCCCCAGCCTCGCCGCCGACCGCAACAACGCCATTGACCCGGAGGGTATCCGTTACGACCCTACCACGATGCGCATTATCTGGTCGAGTGAGGGCATTCGTAACGTGACTCTCACGCCCCCTACGCTCAATCAGCCTTTCCTGCGCGAGGCCAACCTTGATGGCTCCTATGTGACCGACTTTAGCATCCCATCGTTGTTCCGCATTCAGGCCACCGAAAATGGTACCCGCTCCAATGGCAGCTTCGAGGGCTTCGACCTTACGGCCGATGGCCGCTACCTATTTGCAGCTCAGGAAGAGCCGCTGTACGAAGACGGTCCCCGCGCCGACGTGGGCGTAGCCAATTCGCCTACTCGCATCGTGCAGTACAACAAAGCCACCCGTCAGCCCATCGCCCAGTACGCCTACCAGCTCGATGCAGTACACCAGGCGCCCAACCCCTCCAACCAATTCCGCCTCAATGGAATAGTGGAAGTACTTACCCTCTCGGACAAGAAATTGCTGGTGATGGAAAGGTCGTTTGCCGTGGGCGCAACGCCCGATTATTCGGTGAAGATCTACGAGGTTGAGCTGGCCGGTGCCACCAATATCTCAGGCCTCAATTCTCTGCAAGGGACGAACTACAGGCCCGTGCGCAAGCGCCTGCTGCTCGACGTAGCGTCCACCGGCATCCGTCGGATCGACAATCTGGAAGGAATGACTTTCGGTCCGAAACTGCCCAATGGCAACCGTTCCCTGATTATGGTATCCGATGACAACTTTAGCAATGCCCAGATTTCTCAATTCCTCGCTTTTGAAGTTAAACCATAACCGATAACAGGAATTGCGTCTGAAAAGGCAGCTTATGTTCTACATAGGCTGCCTTTTTTGGTTAACCGTGCTAAGTGCATTGGTTACAAAAAGCAGACTTGCAGCACGCTGTAACAAGCGTATTATGAACAATTTATAAAGCTAGCCCGTAAGCATAGTAGTACATAAAATACCTATACTATGATGTTCAGAACCAACATACAACGAGGCATACTACTTCTTTCATTACCCTTGGCTATGAGCTGCACTTTAATCAGCGGCGGCACTTCCTCCGACCCACAGGTGCAGGAGATGGAGCGCCGAGTAGAAGAGCAAGAGCGTATCGCGAACGAAGCGGAGCTGCGCGCCAAAAGCGAGAAGCAGGAGCTGGAGGCTCGTAAGCTGCGCCTGAAGGCAGCGAAAAACGAGGCCAAGGCCCGTAACATGTAACTCAATTAGCTTCCATTCATAAAAAAAGCCCCCCAGACGTCGTCTGGGGGCTTTTTTACTTAGTAGTCGATACAAAATAGACTTACCGACGACGGCGCGGCTTCTCTTCTTCCTCGTCCTCGTCTTCATCGCCGCCGAAGCTAGGCATGGTGAACATGGAGCTGAGCAGGTCCTTGAACTGCGTGCCGGCCGTTACGCGGTTGCGCGAAATCAGGCTGTGCTCAGCCAGGCCGTGCAGACAGAACTCCATCAGAAAATAGGTCGTGTCTTTGTCCTCATTAGGATGCAGGAATGCCACAATATCACGCAAGCCAGGCACCTCATCCAGCGACTTCCGATATTCCTTATCAGCTGAATCGTTGAGTACATCGACGGTGTTGCCGCTGCCAAACCAGTCCTGCACCGTTTTGTACGGGTTCGGAATGGTCTTCTTTTTCTTTTGCTTGTCCGGATCGGGGAAGTAGTTCAGGAAGTACGTACGGATGGCTTTGCCCATCAGCTTTTCAGCCACCAGGCCGGCTCCCTCCTGCTCGCCTTCGTACACCAGTTCCACTTTGCCGGTTAGGGCGGGCACAGCCGCCATGAAGTCGGCGATGCGTACGTAGGTTTTCTTCTCGCCGTTAATCAGCGCCCGGCGCTCCGCTGCGCTTATCAGGCTTTCGTAGGCGGCAATAGTCAGGCGAGCCGATACACCACTCTTGGCATCCACGAACTCAGAACCACGAGCTTCAACGGCCACCTGCTCAACAAGGTCGCGCACCAACTCGTTGGTAGTCACCAAGCCTTCTTGCGCGGGCTTAATACGGGCTTCCTGGCGGGTAATACGCTTGCCGATTTCAATCGACTTCGGATAGTGCGTAATAATCTGGGAGTCAATACGGTCCTTGAGCGGCGTCACGATGGAACCGCGATTGGTGTAGTCCTCAGGGTTGGCCGTAAACACAAATTGAATATCCAGCGGCAGGCGCACTTTGAAGCCGCGAATCTGGATGTCGCCTTCCTGCAAAATATTGAAGAGCGATACCTGAATCCGAGCCTGCAAGTCGGGCAATTCGTTGATGACGAAAATGCCACGGTGTGAGCGCGGAATCAAGCCAAAATGAATCACGCGCTCATCGGAGTACGGCAGCTTCAGCGTGGCTGCTTTAATCGGGTCGGCGTCGCCGATAAGGTCAGCTACCGATACGTCCGGCGTCGCCAGCTTCTCGGTGTAGCGGTCCGAGCGATGCATCCACGATACGGGCGTATCATCGCCTCTCTCGGCAATCAGATTTTTAGCAAAAATGGACAAGGGCTGCAACGGGTCGTCGTTCAGCTCTGAGCCTTCTACCACCGGAATATACTCGTCGAGCAGGTCCACCATCAGGCGGGCAATGCGGGTTTTGGCCTGACCACGCAATCCCAGCAGATTGATGTGATGCATGCTCAGAATTGCCCGCTGCAAGTCTGGAATCACAGTTTCCTCGTAGCCAAAAATGCCGGGAAACACCTCTTCCTTACTTTGCAGTTTGGTAATCAAGTTATCGCGCAGCTCTTGCTTAACCGAGCGCGACTTATAGCCGGATTTTTTTAGGGCACCGAGGGTAGTAATTTGTTGAAGTTCTGGAGAAGAAAGCTGGGCGTAAGCCATATAAGGGGGAAGATATTGCGAGAATAAAAATTATGATACAAGAAGAATTGGTAACTCCCTCCTCAACTCAGGAATGGAGCTTGTTGTTCGGGCGCTCTACAGCGACTTACGACGGTTCTTCTTGTAGTCTTCGAAAATCAGGTGACCAAGGCCTTTCAAGCCACTGAAGTACGCTTTGCCTTGGTTCACTTCTGTGAACTCGTTCACGAATTGCTGCAAATACGGGTCAGAAGCAATCATGAAGGTGGTAATCGGAATTTTCAGGCGGCGGGCAGCGGCAGCAAGGTTCAGGGTTTTGTTTACGACTTTGCGGTCGAGGCCGAAGCTGTTTTTGTAGTAGCCGTTGCCTTCTTTCAGGCAGGTAGGCTTACCGTCCGTTATCATAAAGATCTGCTTGTTAGCCGTTTTTCGCTTGCGCAGCAGATCCATGGCCAACTCTAGGCCAGCTACGGTGTTGGTGTGATAAGGGCCGACTTCGAGGTAAGGCAAATCCTTCACTTTAATTTCCCAGGCGTCGTTACCGAACACGATAACGTCGAGGAAGTCTTTGGGATACTTCTGTTTTACCAGCTCGGCTAAAGCCATCGCCACCTTTTTGGCGGGCGTGATGCGGTCCTCACCATACAGAATCATGGAGTGCGAGATATCGATCATGAGCACTGTACTAGTCTGCGACTTATGCTCATTCTCGCGCACTTCTAAGTCGCCCTCAGCCAGCATAAAATCATCGGTGAGACCGTGATTTAGCTGGGCGTTGCGGATGCTCTCGGTCATCGAAATCTGATCGAGTGAGTCGCCGAAGCGGAACTCGCGCATATCGGTGCTCTGCTCGTCACCCTGGCCGGTGTGGGGCGTGCGGTGATTGCCAGTGTTGCTCTTTTTAAGCTTGCCGAAAATCTCTTCCAGCGCCGACTTCCGAATGCCCTGCTCGGTTTTGGGCGTAATCTTAAAAGCACCCCTCTCCTGCTCGTTTTCATCGATGTAGCCCTTTGTTTTCAGGTCATCAATGAAGTTGCCGATGCCGTACTCGCCGTCGGTTAGGCCATATTGCTTGTCGAGTTGGGAAAGCCAGGAAAGGGCCTCTGCCACGTCGCCAGACGTGATAGTGACCAGTTGCATAAATAACTTGAATAAAGAATCGAAGCCTTTTTCAGGCGATTCATCGGGCACGAAGTCCCGGAAGCGAAAACCAGCAGCCATAGGAAGGGGGATTGAGGCTTAAGAACAACGGCGCGGGCGGCAATGTTCATCCGATGCGCCACAAGCAAGTTACAGCTTTGCCGAAACACCCCGCGCTGCACATTTGCGTGTTGAACAACGCTGGCGCTTGTTTGTATTGCAATGGCGTCACAATCAGCGTGCGACGCCCGTAAAAACATCTTCAGATCTATCTCTACTCAATTTCACTTCCTATGAAAGCCATCTGGAATAATACCGTCCTGGCCGAAAGCAACGATACGGTTGTTGTTGAGAATAACCACTATTTCCCCGCCGATTCGATTAAGCGCGAGTTTTTTGAGGATAGCATCGCCCATACTACCTGCCCCTGGAAGGGCCGCGCCAGCTATTATTCCGTGCGCGTAAACGGGGAGCTGAACAAAGACGCTGCTTGGTATTATCCCGAGCCCAAAGACGCCGCCAAGCAGATTGAGGGTCGGGTAGCGTTCTGGAAAGGCGTGCAGGTGCAGCCCTAACTACCCAAAAAATCCCCCCAGCGCAACCTGGACCGCTTCCGACCGTTTGAGAAATGAGGTTAGCCGAGATAGGCTGGCAGATTACGTCATCAACGGAATTCGTTATGAAGCAGTATTCTTTTCAGGGTCTTCTGGGGGCTTTTTAGTGGGAGTAGCTGTTGCAGGCAGTGGCTGTGACAGTCAGCGCACGGCCACTGAAGGCGCTAATCCGACCGCACCTAGTGCGGAGGCCACGGTGCCTATCAGTTTTCAGAAAGAAGTTGCCCAAGACGACTATCGCTTTAGCGTGCAAACAACCGGCACCGGCACTAGTCGCACGCTTTCCCTGACCGCCGCCAAGGATAACCGCGAGTTGTTTAAGACGTCCGTTCCGATTGAGGGCCAAGTAAGCGACGCGGTAGCCACCAATCTCAACGACGATAAGTATCCTGAGCTGTTCGTCTTCGTGGCCGGAGCGGGCAGCGGCTCTTATAGCCGTTTGGTAGGCTACGAGTTTATGAATCAAGGCCATAGGCCCCTAAATCTACCAGAGCTGAGCGGCCCGGCCGCTGCGGGCTATATGGGTCATGATGAGTTTCGGGTGGAAGGCAGACAGCTGCTACGCTCCTTCCCCGTATATCGCCCCGATGACCCGAACAGTACGCCTTCCGGTGGCATTCGGACGGTTACTTACACCATGGAACCCGGCATGGCGCTGTCGGTGGCTGGTTTCAATGATGCGCCCGCGCAAGCACAGTAAGTTCTGAATTTCAGAAAAAGCCCCCCACGAGCTATTAGCTGGCTTGTGGGGGCTTTTTGTTGGAAAGACCGCAAGTTTCGGGTGGCAGCGACGCGGGCATGGTAGTACATTTGGCTACCATCTCAGCTACTTTCCGATGACGGATTACGAACGCATCGCGGCGGCCATTGCTTACGCCCGCACTCACTTTCAGGCTCAGCCCGACCTGGAGGAAATGGCCCGACAGGCGCACTGGAGCCCGTTTCACTTTCAGCGCAAGTTTCAGGAGTGGGCCGGCGTGTCGCCGAAGAAGTTTCTGCAATATCTTAGCCTCGACCATGCCAAAACGCTGTTGCGGCAGCAGCTTTCCGTGGCCGACGCAGCCTACGAAACCGGCCTATCAGGTCCCGGCCGGCTCCACGATTTATTTGTAAATCTGGAGGCTATGACACCCGGTGAATACCGCCAGGGCGGCGCCGATCTGCATATCGACTACAGCTTCGGCGACAGTCCTTTCGGCCGCTACTTGGTAGCAACTACCTCCAAAGGCATCTGTAAGCTGGTATTCCCCGAAACCGATGAGGCGGCGGTAGCTGAGCTGCGTCAGGAGTGGCCTCAAGCCACACTTGCTGCTCAGGCAACGGGTGTTCACGAGCAGGTAGCACGGTTTTTCAACGGCGCCTTCTCTCCCACTGAGCGCTTTACAATGCACCTGAAAGGCACGCCTTTTCAGTTCAAAGTGTGGGCTGCGCTATTGCATATTCCGGAAGGCCAGCTTACCACCTACTCCCAACTTGCCCGCGTAGCCGGCCACGAGCGAGCCGTGCGGGCCGTGGGTACGGCTGTAGGCGACAATCCTATCAGCTACCTTATCCCTTGCCACCGCGTCATTCGACAGACCGGCGAACTGGGCCAATACCGCTGGGGCGCGACTCGCAAAGTGGCATTAGTAGGTTGGGAAGCAGCAAGGGTTCACCCGAATGCGTTGATAGCCTCGCCGGGGCTGTTTCATTAAGAAACTTATTATCACAAAAAAGCCCCCAGAAACATTCCTGGCGGGCTTTTTTAGTAGTGCTTACGGATTACTCAATCCACTTAAACTTGTATTCCAGCTTCGGGACGGGCATGCGGTCGGCTACGCGGCGCAGGCGGTTGGGCAGCGCCATGATATACTCGCGGGCCTTTTCTGCCTGACCATTAAGGCCGGTAATCTGGTCGATTTTCCAAGTAGTGATGAGGCCTTCCAGAATGTCGGTGTAGTCCTGGCTGGTGTATACACCGAGGCGTTGGGCGGCGTCGGTGAAATGGCCGAAGGTTTTCCCCATATCCACGCCCATCTCACGCATGTAGTGGGCCGGCATCACAATCTTTTTGCGCATCATATCCTCGAAGGCCAGCATCATTTCGGATGGGTCAACTTCGAAAATCTTATCGACAAACGTCTGATACACACGGGCGTGGCGCGATTCGTCGCCGGCAATCATACCACAAAGCTTGGAGAGCTGATCATCACCAGCCTTGCGGGCCAGCGTACCTACACGGCGGTGCGAGAGGTTGGTGGCAGCTTCCTGGTAGCTTGTATAAATAAAGGCCCGATAAGGATCGTGGGCGGTGCCGAGGTCAAAGCCGTCGGCAATCAGATACTGCGTGCTTACCTCAAACTCACGCATGTTTACGCGGCCAGATAAGTACAGGTAACGGTTCAGCAAGTCACCGTGGCGGTTTTCTTCCGCTGTCCAGCCCCGAATCCACTGGGCCCAGCCGTTGTTGGGGTCGCGGTTGAGGTCGTCGAGCTGGTGAAACCAGGCTTCATAATTGGGGAGAGCTTCTTCCGTAATGGTATCACCAATAAGCACAGCCAACAGGTCGTAGCTGAGTTCTTTGGCGCGCTCACGCATGAGCTTTACTTCGTCAAAAAACGTATCGAGGCGGGAGTCGGGCAGGAAATCGGAGGGCTGCCAGCTGTCTTCCACTTTTTTGAGGAAGGTGCCCATATTTTCCCGTAAGAAGGATTCCAGATGCTGAAGCACCTCCCCGCGGGAGGTTACGGTTGCGAGCATGACGTAGGGGTAGTAAGTAAAAGGGATCGGAAAGCCAAATGTAGGCATTCCCATTTCTCAAATACGTTATATAGCTATTCTAGGGCTATTACAAAATTTTGGCTTTTGCGGCTTTTCTATAATTCTGGGCCGCACTTCGTAAAGCTGGGGCAGGGTAGAGTCCGCCGTTATCCTATTGAGGAGAGTGAACGTCAGGCCAAGCCTCTCTGACGGGCCGGAATGCTGAGAATATCGGTGCAGAAACGGTACGACTTCGGGGGCTAAAACCCACTGCACACCGGGCTTATTGGCCAACCGATATAAGCTGGCGCTGAAGTCGCGTGTACCAGTAAGCTTTTGCCGAAGCCTAGGCAACGAAGGGTGAAGCGTGGCCCAACCCGTAAGCGGCAGCTGCCGCCCCGGCAGTTCATATACCTGGAAGGGAGACAAGGACTTATACGCCACTTCCAGGTTCGCCGTCACCAGCATTTGCCCCCCAGCCGTGGCGCGGTTCAGCGCGGCGAGGTAAGCTTCGTGGTGGAAGCGCTCAGCGGCCAGCAGCTGCTTTCTGTGAAGTGTTTTGTAGCCGTAAACTCCTGTTGCTACAACCAATATGCTCACCGCCAAACGTGGAAATGGCACTCGCGCAGCAATGGTTAGTCGCAGCCAATAAGCGACATTGCCAAGGGTGAACAGCGTGAAAAGCGGCAGCCCCAGACGCGGCGGCAGCTTTAGCGCTACTCCTATGCCAAGGATCAGCAAGCCAAAGCCAAGCTGAGTCAGCCAGAAAGCAAGCCGGCCGCGAGTCGGGGGACTGCGCAACAGACTCGCATAAATGAGCGCATTCAGCAGGAGCAGTGGGAAGTAGTCGCGCACAACCAGCCTTCCTAGAGTAGCCAGCTTAGCCGGCGCCGATTCACGCAGAAAGTAGTCAGTGTTTTGGGGAACGGTTCGCTGGAAAAAAGCTTCGTTTACCAGAGCGGAGTCGCTAAGAATCCAGTGGCTAACGGCCTGCACACCAAGCGTATCGTGAACGGTTTTTGGCTGCGGCTGGTAGAGTTGAAAGTCGTTGAGGTTGGACTTTAGCACATCCAGAACGCGAAAGCGTGTGGCTTCAGGCGAGCGAGTAAGCGTGAGAAAAATGCCCCCCACTCCTGCCACCAGCAACGCCGCAGCCAGCACGTAGGCCCCCCGGCGCTGGCCCAGCCACACCCCACCCGGCACCGCTACCAGCAGTCCCAGCACGGCCGCGCTGGGCCGGATCAGCCAGGCTAATCCAAAAGCCAGTATTCCGACTGCTATAGCCCCGCTTCGGTGGTTGCGCTGGGCGGCAAAAAGCCCCCGGCTCCGGCGAGCAGCAACGGCACGCGCATGTAGTTGAACCACAGACTATTCTCAATGAATACCAAGCAAAAAAAGAGGATCAGGAGTGAGGTTATTTGCCACGCTGTCAGGCAAGCAGCCAGAAGCCGGTTAAGCACTGCGAAAAGCAAAACCAGAGCCGTGTAGAGCAAAGCGTAAAGCGACAAACCATACCACGGCACTGCCGGAAACTGCGCATATAAGGCAGCCAATATCGGGCAAAGCCGTGGAAATAAAGGTGCAGATCCGTGACGGGAGCAGCCGCCGTAACACCACGCAGCAACTGCGTGATAATGAGGTCGTCGTTGGTTTCGTAGTAGGCGCCCAGCCCGCCAATGGACAGTGCCAGCAAGAGCAGCGGCAGCAGTAGTACCCGAAAAAAGCCCCCACGGTAGCGGTGTTCATGCCTGCAAGGTAGGCAGCGCCGAGAGTTAAGTTAGCAGGTCATGCGCGGCGCTGCCTACCTTGCGGCCGTGAATACTCGTCCGTTCGTTCGTCTGGCTTTCCTCACGCTCCTGTTTGTGGGGCTGTTTACCGTTGCCTACTTTTTCCTGACGCACGAAGGCTTATATGCTCTCGACGATTATTACTATTCCCGCTATGCCCAACAGCTAGCCACGGGCACCTTCCATCTAGCGCCCGATCCTGAGGGTTTGCTCGTTGATCCGCTACGCGAAAGGCCCGTGATTTTTGGGCCCGTTGCCCTGCTGTACAAAGCCTTTGGCATCAACATTATTACGACTACTCTGTGGCCGCTGCTGGCTACGCTGGGGTGCGCACTAGTGCTTTGGCTTTTGTATGGAAAGCGCGAACCTATAGTAGCGGCGGGTGCCATGGTGCTGCTGGGACTGCATTACTTTACCCTTAATCTCACAAATTACCTGTACCCAGATAATATACTGATGATCTGGTGTATATGCTGTGCATCTGCGCTACTTATCGGAAGGCGTGAGGGACAGGTTGCGGGAGGCCTGTGGGGGCTTTTTTTGCTGTACTCAACTTCGCGGCCTTGCTCAGCAAGGAGACGATTGTATACTATCTGCCATTTTATGTGGGCGTGCTTTTACTCGATGGGTGGCGCCAGCGCAACCGACAGTTTTGGCTGACAGCCTTCACTGTAGGCACCGTGCTACTGCTGGGTTATCTGGCCGTTTATCAGGTATATACCGACGACGCGCTGTATCGCATCCACCTGATTGAACGCACCAATGAGTTCTTGAAAGAAGGCAATTATATTCTCGGCAAACGGGGGGCGTTGTTTTATCGTCTTACCACTGCCCCGCTCGATTTTTTCATCGGTACGGGGCTTGGGGGCGCCTTGCTATTTGCCTGTGCAGCCTTGCTAAATCAACGCCGCTGGCCCGATTCCGATGCCAAATATTGGCTGGCGCTGGCGGGTTCTACGCTGGCTTTCTATTGGTTTGGCAGCACCTCGCTTACCCAGTACAACCCCATCACATTACTGCCGCGCATGACTACTCCCCTGCTGCCGCCGCTATGTTTGGCAGCAGGCTTCGGGCTTCGTGACTTTAGCCGCTCGGGGCGCGGAGCCGACTGGCTGGCGCTGGCATTGCTGGCTTACGCAGGCTGGGCGCGCAGCTCTGTTTCCCTGATTTACGGCGGATTGAGCTTGTACTTTGGTTTAATGGCAATCCTGGCCAGTCCGACTGCTCACGCCGGCTGGCGGCGGCCCGGCACTTATGCCTTTGCAGCGCTACTCTTGCTGGTGGTGGCCGGGACTACAGCGGTCAGGCCGGCCTACTTCATGACCAAGCCAAGCGTATCATCTCACTTTGAGCAGAACAAGCTGATTAAAAAACACTTACAACCACCGGCGCAAGGTGTAGTATTTGTCGACGACTATCTGGTGGACAACTATGACTATTATTACGGGCATAAAAAGCCCCCGGCATTCATTTCCGCCGCTATGCCGCCCGCGATTCCGTTCGCCTGATACCGGGCCAACAGGCGTGGCTGCTCCTGAACCGCAGCACACTTACCAACGATGAATTGACGAGAAAGCTTATCCGCTATTCGGAGGCCGAGGTATTGGCCTGCTATCCAGGTCGGCAGCTGGTAGCCGAAGTGGGCAAAGTCAGTTTGTATAAGCTTGATTTGGGCGAAACGGCAGCCGCTCCGCCAGTAACTACGTTAGGTAGAAGCGAATAAGAATGCTTTGTAGGCCTGTCTGCGTTTACGCTTCAACGGACTCAGTCCGTTCTAATTTGTGAATAGCATCAGCAGACAGCTTACAGCCAGCAACAAAGTGACCATGTAAGTTTGGCGACGGTAGTAGATAGATGTTTTCATAAGCGTGTCACTGGTATTTAATCTATATCCAAATTTCCCGATAAAGCAGTTGCTTAACAAGGAAAAATGGAGGCCATTTGTGACATATAGAGCAACTGAATAATAGGCAATTACAAATAAAAAATACAAGTATTTGAAGGCAACCGAAGCTTGTACTGTACGCTTCTACTCCGGCTCAGCTATAAGATTAAATTAAGAAATCGGCCTAAGCGACAACTCTTACACGTTGGCTTCCAATCCGGTAAACAGACTCATGTCTAGGGGCTGATCGTCGTCTAAACAGACCAAAATCGCATTTCCAAGGACAATCGGGTAGCATCAGCGTTAAGATTTACGGCCCCGCCGTGTAGCAGATAAGGCGAAAAGAGCAACACCTCCGACGGACCGGGATTGGGACGAATAAGCTGTAAGGGCTCAACTGTATGTTTGACAGCCGGAACCGTGTAGGTAACGCCATTGTACACAGCCCCGTTTTGGGTGCGTTCCACGCGGTTTTCGGGCCACCAATGGCTACCCGGAACCAAGCTTAGTGATGAGTCGGCGGTGCTGCCGGTCACCGGCATGTAGATATTAAGGCAATCATCATAATCAGGCAGCCACACATCCCTGTGAAGCGGATTATTATCGGAGCGGCCGGGCCTTACCAGGCGCAGATGAAACAGGCGCATCTGATCCCATGGATTATAGGCTTGCACCCGGTGGCCGCACAGCTCTGACACCCGTGCTTCCAGGAGAGCCGCCGGCACGGGCAGCCGCTCCATCGTGTACTCCTTTGTCAGGTTTACAACTGCCAGATGCCGCTGTTGGTCATCACCAATCAACTTATGGTAATCGGCAACCGGAAAATCGGCAGCTACGGGCAGGCCCACCGCCGCCAGCGCCTCACGCACCAAGGCTTCTAGGCCTGCCTGCAACTGCTGCTGCTCGGGAGCCGGCAGAAACTCCACCACCATATAGCCGGCGCCGGACCACGAGTTACCACGGGTAAGGTCGATGCTGTCAGCCAGAAGCACTTTATCTTCGGCTTGGCCACTTTCGCCCTCAATCTGGTAAGTCACCTCGCGTGCGTTGATGCTAGCTTTCATAATAATGGGGAAGGTTTGATATCAGGTTAGCGCTACAAATACTGCAATGGTTCAGGGCAACGGCGCCAAATGGTCGCGCAAATTAGGGCAAAGCGGTAGTTAGGCGCAAAATTTCATTCTTCTGCCGGTCCTATGTTAACGCACCAACATTGGATAACTTGCCCCCGTGTCTGCACCTGCCTTTCGTTTACTGCCCCACTTTACGCTTGCGTTTGTTGGTCTCTTCACTATCGCCTTCTTCATTTTTGCGCACGAAGGCCTTTATGATTACGACGACTACAATTATGCTCGGTACGCCCACCAGCTCGCAACGGGCACTTTTGACCTGACTCCCGAACCGGGCCATCTTGACTATACCCCGCTCCACCAGCGTCTCATGGTTTTTGGGCCGGTAGCGCTGTTTTATAAGTTGCTGGGCGTCGGAATATTTACGACTACCTTCTGGCCCCTGCTCTGCACGTTCGGCACTAGCCTGATTTTCTATCTGCTTTATCGTCAGCAACATCCGGTAGTGGCCAGCGCGGCTATGCTACTGCTGGGGCTGCATTACTTCACGCTCAACCTCAGCATCTATCTCTACCCCGATAATGTACTGATGTTCTTTGCGGCGGACAGTGCGGCAGCGCTCCTGTATGGCCGCCGCCCCGCGCAGGCGCACCCGGTTTGGTGGGGACTGGGTTTTGCCCTGCTGAACTTCGCAGCCTCACTGAGCAAGGAAACCATCGTCTACTACCTTCCTTTCTACCTGAGCCTCCTGCTGCTAGATTTATGGCATCGCCGCCACGGTAAGTTCTGGCTAGGCGCACTAAGCACCGGAGCATTCTTGCTCGTCACCTATTTATTTGTTTATCAGGCAGCTGCCCACGATTTGCTGTATCGCTTTCACGTTATTGAATCGGTTAATGAGGTGCGGAGAGTAAGCAACACTTCTACTGGCGATATTGTGGCTCGCCTTACCTATATGCCGCTTCAACTACTTATAGGTACAGGGCTGGGAGTAGTGTTGCTGCTGGTATTGGTAGCGGCAATCAAGAGCAACCGATTAAGCAACGACGCTCGCTTTTGGCTGGCGTTGGCGGGCAGCTCATTGGCCTTTTACTGGCTGGGCAGCACCTCGCTCAGCTACTACAATCCTAATTCTCTGCTGCCACGCATGCTCACTCCTCTCCTGCCGCCGCTGTGTTTGGCAGCGGGCTTTGGGGTAGAGTATTTTGCGCGCACCGGCCGTGGCGGCTGGCTACTAGCCTTGGGCTTATTAGGCTGTGCGGCATGGCTGCGAAGTAGTATCAGTATCGTGTACGGGCTGCTGGGGGCTTTTTTGCCTTTGCTGCCGGACTATTATCCGTGGGCATCGTACGCAGAAAGATGGCGCGATTTGGTCCGGACACCGCATTTTTTGCAGGCGCTACGCTGTCTGTAGTAGGCTTGATTATGGCCATTCGGCCTGCTTACTTTATGGCTAAGCCCAGCAACTCCGGCTACTTTGCCCAGCAGCAACTGATGCAGCAGGAGCTGCGCTGGGCCGCTGGGGGCGTTGTATTAATGGATAACTTCTCGCTGCATAAGTGCGAGATTATGTATGGATTTCGGGTGCCGGATAACTTACGTTTCCAGCATTATGCGGCCTACGACACGCTTCGCAAGGTACCGAGCCGGCCAATCTGGCTGCTGATTAACAGGCCTGTCCTCAGCAACGATGAGCTGATTCCGCAGGTAATAACAGCTTCAGCTGAGCAAGTGCTGGCTCGTTTTCCGCGCCGTAAGCTTCATTCCCAAAACAATGGCGTAGAGCTGTATCTGTTGCCGAATTAAACAGAAGACGGTATTCCCAAATGAATTTTAATAGCTGATATCAATGAGCGCTAGTTAGCATCGCAGGCGGCTCCAGTTGGCCAGTAGCCAATCGAGGAAGTGCGACTTATTCGTTTGGCGCAACAACGCATAAAAGGCCAGTGCGTGCGTATAATTGCCCCAGCGCACCGTTTGACGCATTTCCCAGCGCAGGCGCACCGCTAGGGCAGCCATTTCCTTCGGGTTTTTGCACAAAGTCAGCGCCTTACGGCAAGTCTGGATAGTGGAATCCAGATGGGGGTCTGAGGGTAAGTAGGCGGTGCGCGACATGGCCTGAGGATGCTTGCGCTTGCGGGTGGTTACTTCGTCCAGAAAGTAGAAATGCCAGTTGCGAGCCGCCCGAACCCAGAAATCAAAGTCTTCATAATAGAGCGTCTCATCGTAGCCCCCCAGCTCGTCGAGAGTGGCGCGGCGCATCATCATGGTGGGCGTGCTGATAAAGTAGCGCGCCAACACATCGGCAAATACGTCGCCCGAGGCCGGGTGCGGCTTTAGCCCTTTCGAGGTACGCCGAAAATGGTGGCGCATAAAGCGCGACTGCTCATCGATCAGCTCCGCATCAGAATACACCACGCCATAGTGAGCGGGCAGACGCTGAAAAGCCGCAACCTGCTGCGCCACGCGCTGGGGCAGCAGCACATCATCGGTGGCAAAATCAATCAAAAAAGCCCCCTCGACTGCCGGAATGCCTGATTGAAGCCGGCGCACAAACCCAGATTTTGGGCATGCAGCGTGAGCTTCCAGGCGGGATGGGCGGCCGCGTACTCGCGCAGAATCTGGGGGCTGGCGTCGGTGCTGCCATTATCGACCAGAAAAACTTCGAGCGCGGGATATGTCTGGGCCAGAATGGAATCCAGCGCTTCCCGCAGGAAAGGCGCGTGGTTATGACACAGCGCAACAATTGTTACCAGCGGACAGGAGTTGCTTAAGGCCTCCTGGGGGGCTTTTTTGTTTTTCTCATCCATCGTTGCTGCGCCGTAGATAAGCCCGAAAGTACACCGCACTGAGTAGCAGCAGCACCCCAAAACGAGCCGCGTGCGCCAGTGGCACACCCAGCAAACCATAGGCAGGCAACAACCCCTGCAACAACGTCACATACAGCATCGCCGAACCCGCCTGCACCGCCACGTAGCGTCCCACCTGCGCTTTGGCCGTCAGCAGAAACAGCAAAAGCCAGGTAAGGAATTTAAGCCAGTCGCCCAGAAGCTGGGGGGCAAAAAGGTAGCTGGCCGCCGCAAAACGCTCGTCGAAAAGCAAAGGCAGCAGCCAGTCGCGCAGCAGATAAATCAAACCCAGCCCTACAGCCAACACCGGCGCTAACAACAATACCACCGTTCGCACATATGCCCGCTGGGCGGTTGGCTGGGTGCTAAGCGCAGCCAGCCGAGGATAGTACACGCTGCTCATCAAGCCCGTAAATACCATCGTATAGTTGTCTGAAACCTTTGTTACGGCTTGCCAGAGGTCGGTTTGGGCGAGGCCGAAGCGTGCAATCAATACTTCGCGCAGGGCAAAATTCACGGCCGTTCCAAACAAAAGCAAACTACCCGCCATCAGCAGAAAGCGGCTCAGTCCCCGCAGGGCAGCGTGGCTTACTCTGCCCCGGATTCGCGGCAAAAGGCCCGCCCGCCAACACACGGCCATCGTCGGCAGCAGCGTAAGGCCCTGCGCCAGCAGATACGTGAGCAGTACTTGCTCAATGCGCCAGCCAAGTGCTAAGGCTCCCCAACTCCGCCTACGCTCAGAAAACTCAGCATCACCGTCAGCCAGACATAGGCCCGCAGACGTCCGGCGGCCAGCAATACGGAGCCGAGCAGGGCATGCGCCGAGAGCATACTGATGCCTTTAACAAACCACAGAAACCAGCCAGTAGTCAGCCGGAATACGCCCACCAAGGGCCCGGTGCCAGCACCAGCGCCAGACCGCCCAGCAGCAGGCCCACCATATTCAGAATAATGCCGGCCCCAAACCAAGCCCGGTAGCGGCCGGAGCCGGCGCGCAAGGGCGCCAGATATTTGACCACGCCCACGTGCACTCCATCATTGGGCAGTGTAGTAAACAGCGCTAGCAGATTCTGAAAATGCGCCAGCAGCGTAAGGCCGCCGGGGCCGCCATACAGCGCCAGCATTTTATTCAGAAGCAAGGCTCCACCCGTTCGGGCTCCAATGCCCAGCGTTGAGCCCAATGAGCGGCGCAAAAACCGCCCAAGCACCGTGGCTTCAGACTGGGGGCATTTTGGACAGCGCCGGGGGCATTTTGGAACGCACGAATCAAGGTTTTACAGTTTCAACTCAAAGCGTGAGCTTCACTGAAGGAGAATGACAGAAGCGCTGGTAGTTAGCTGGGTGCAATATTACCCGCTGAACCCCTATTAATTTTCTGAAATCAGCAAACCTGCCAAAGCAGCTATGCGGCCTTCCACTCCAGGGTCAGCTTCAAACTCAAAACGCCCCCCAGATGCCGCTTGAATTGCAATAGCGACTGATTTAAGCCAGTAGGAAGCGTGGAAGTACCCAGATCGAGCAGAGACAAGTTGCTGGCCCGGCCAAAAGCGTGCAATCCTTCATTGAGCAACACTACCGGGCTAAACGCATTGTAAGTCAGGGGCTGGCGGGGTAAAAGTTGTACAGCACCCGCTCGTTTACCTGAATGGCAACCGTAATTGCGGCCCACTCACCTATCGGGTCGCGCACTGAGAACAGGAAGTAGTTGTTGGGGAACACCCGAAACAGCTCCGTTAGCCTTTCCTCGCTAAGCGACAGGTGCTGGCCCTTTTCTTCGCGGCAGCGCCGCAGAAACTCGTAGGCTTTGGGCAGAAAAAACAGCGGTTCCTGCTCAAAGTGAAAGCCGTGGCGCCGACACTTGGCCAGGCGCCGCCGCTCCGATGGGTGCAGCCGCGTCTCAAAGTCCTGCTCTAGTGGCAAGTGATTATTCAGTTCAGCCAGTGTCACCTTATAGCCTAGCTGACTCAATACCTGCGTCATCAGTGCGCTGCCGGCCGGGTCGTAGGCAAAGGGGTAGGCGCGTATGCGCAGCTTCTGCACTCCTGCTTCCGCAAGCGTTGCGTGCACTGCCAGCATAAAAGACTTCAGGGCCGCCGCTGTTACACTGGGGCCATTTGTATTCCCCCAAACGGCGCCTGGTACGGGCTGTAAGCCAGCGCACTCGTATCGGCACCGATAAAAATATGCAACTGGGCTACGGTCTGGGCGCGGGCATGGTCCTCCAGGTAAAACGCCAGATACCGGCCCGCTGACCTTTGCAGGCCAAGATGAGCCGGCTGCATATACAGAAAAGACGCAAACGCCAGCGGCAGCGCGGGTTCTATTCCTTGTCCACACCGCACCACGTACTGGGCTTCAGCTGTAGAGAAAGCAAGCAGTTGGGCAGCGCCTGTGGTAAAGTTCACTAAGGGAAACGTCAAATTCAGACCGCGAAATTACGAGTAAAACCGCGCGGTTCTCCTTACTTACCAAACAATGCTGCCACGAAACCAAACTGATCCATCGGCAGGCTAAGGTCCATCTGACCCTAACCCTTCTTACCTTAGATACCGCAAACGCCCCATTTTTCCTTTTGCTGCATGGAACCCACTTCATCGCAACCTACCGCTAGCCCTGCGCCCGACAGCCTCGAGACGGAGCATCCTAATGGCGTAGCTGACCGCGACGCGACGCGGCAGGCCAAGGAGCAATCTGTGGGCCAGCGGCCGGGCACGCTCACCATTCGCGCCGACGCTTTGGCCCCGCGCCTGTTCATGATTTCGTATACCAACGATTTCTTTCTGGAAAAAGAGTACGGCAGCTATGATGAGCTGATGCAGTACTTTCAGGCCAATCAGCACCTCAGGCACTGGATTGATGTACGCGGCTACAATGACCTGGACCTGTTGCAGCGTCTGATGGCCGATTTCGATATTCACCCGCTTCTGATGGAGGATGTGCTCAGCGATTATCAGCGGGCCAAAGTGGATATCCTCGATGATGGGCGGTTGTTTCTGGTGTCGCGCATGACGGAGTTTACGCCGCTCCTGGAAATTGACGACGACCAGCTTTCCATCTTCACAGGCCCGAACTATATCCTCAGCTTTCAGGAAGACTACGAAGACTGTTTGGAAGCAGTCCGTAACCGGCTGCGTTCAGGCTTTAGCCAGATAAAAAGTCGCTCTTCTCTCTACCTCGCCTACGCCCTCACCGATGTGGTGCTCGATCATTACTATCCGACTATGGCCGCCATCGGCGACTATATCGAAACCCTCGAACACCGGATTCTGACCGGGCGGCGGGGCGACCGACGCCTGCTCAACCGTATTCTGCACGTCAAGAAAGATATTATCCGATTCCGGCGCTTAGTGTACCCTGAGCGCGAGAAAATCGCGGAAATTCTCCGTCAGCCCGACGACGTGATACCTGATGATATCAAGCTGTTTTTCCGCGACTGCTACGACCACGCCATTCAAAGCCTTGACCTGGCCGAGAGCTACCGTGAATCTGTGAGCAGCCTCGTTGAGCTGTTTATGTCAGACCAGAATAACCGGATGAACGAGGTGATGAAAGTACTGACCATCATCAGCAGCATCTTCATTCCCCTCAGCTTTGTGGTAGGCCTGTATGGTATGAACTTTCAGCGCGAAGCACCTGATGGCCGCATTAATCACCTGAATATGCCGGAACTCTACGAACCCTGGGGCTACCCCGTATTGCTGGGGGTTCTGGCCATTATTGTGATGGGCCAGCTTATCTACTTCTACCGGAAAGGCTGGCTCACCAGCCGCTGAGCAGCTAGCTAATTCGCCCACAAAAAAGCCCTCCAGACCCTGAATAAGGACGTCTGGGGGCTTTTTTGTAGGTGATATTAGCGCCGGGTTTGCAGGGAAGTAGATGGGGCACGCGGCGCGGGTGAGCTACCAGAGTTGAGCTGGTTGTTTTTGTGCTTTTTGTAATAAGCAGTAGCCTCCCGATACGATTCTGATTTGCGGTCGGCCTTGTCGCGCACCACACTGTAGTACCGAAGCGCCGTTTTCACATCGCGCTGGGCAGCGGCCATTTGCGCCAGATTTTGGTTGGCATATACATAGAATCCAACCGTGGTTTCGCCAGCCGCTTCAGCAAACACGATGCAGCGCTCATAATAGTCCTTGGCCTTCGCCTGGTCTTTGTAGCGCAGCTGCATTAGAGAACCCAGCATATAGGTGGCATATTTACCGCTTACGCCCTCATAGCCAGGCATTCCCCGGTTGATCTTTATCAGAATATCGCGGCTTACCCGCTCGCATTCCTGGTTTTGCTGCTCCCGAAAGCAAGTAAGGGCGTATATGCGCTGAAAGTAGCCGTTATCGGGGTAGGTAGTGGCCAGATAGCGCGCTACAGGAAGGCATTGGGCAGGATTATCCTCCTCATTCAGCAGGATTTTCATCAGGAAGAATTTCGCTTCCATGCCGGTATAAAAGCCATTATCGGCCACGGTACGCAGCTGTTGCAGGCCCAGCTTTTGGTTGCCCTTGGGGAAAAACAGCAACACGGGACGCAGCAACGGATAGTTTTCCGAAATCCAGACGGCGTAATAATTCATAAGCGCCTCCCCCAGCAGGAAGTCTGGGCTCAAGCCATTGGCTTCCTTACTTTTAGCTAAATAGTCGAGGGCGCGCTTGCTGCTCACGGTGGCTTTGCGCCAGTTAGACCGCTCGGCGTTCAGGCGAGCATCGAAGCCGTAGGCAGCAGAAAGAAAAAAGCAGGCTTCGTAGTTCTTATTATCGGCCTCGTACAGCTTCTCGGCATGGGTAATGGCCGTATCCATATAAGCATACAGCAGCTTATCATACTTTTTCTCCTGCATATTGGTCGGCAAAATCTTCCACCAGGTACTCAGGCCAAGCAGGAAATACGGCATCGGATGCTCGGGGTAGCGCCGCCGCAGCGACCGAAACTGCTTTTCTGCTTTATCGAATTTGAAATTGTACAGATTGTCTACTGCACCCTCCAGCTCTGTCTGAATATCCTGATCGAGCAGCAGCCAGCCTTTCGTATCTACCGCGCCGGGAAGCACCTCTACATCAGCTACCTCCACACCGGGCATGACGGGCACTGCCGGCACGCTGTCAGAGGTTTGCGCCAGCGTTAATAAAGGAAATAAGCCAAAAAATAAGAGTAAAAGTTTTCTATACATAGTACAACTTTGGAGCCTTCTTTCCTTTTATTACCTGAAGTTAGAAACTTGCAAGCTAAAACGGCATTTTTGGCTGTTTATCTTCGATTATTATAATAAAAAATAAACCCCGTTATCTTCGTCGGATAACGGGGTAATGCAAGCAATTAATGTACCTAAGCCGAAGTACGGTTCTGATAAAGGCGCTAATTCATTTTCAAATCGGTGCGTCGAAGCTCGGCCTCTACTGTACGAAATAAGTAGTAGGTACCAGTCACGGCCTCGTAGTGCAGCCCAACTTCAGGGGCGGTACTCACAAATGGCTGCCCTCCTACCAGGCGTCCCTGAGCGTCGTAAACGTAGGCCCGCTGAGGAGCCGGCTCCGTGATGACAACCACGCGCCGGCCAGCGCCAAAGTCAAAGTATTGTATAGGCTTGCGGCCCGAGGTCAGAAAATTCTGCGTTAAAAGCTGCCGGCCCGATGGATCGAAGATACTTACTCTGCCTCCCTCCTCCCGTGCTACCACGTAGCCGCGGCGGGCTTGGTCAGGCACGAGGCGAAACACTGAGCTACGGCTCCAGGTAGCTACCCGGCTGCGGCTGACCACGTCGCCACTTAGGTTAAAGGTAATTCTCTCCCCGTGCTGGTTTACAACCGTCAGGCGGGTGCGGCCCAAAGTAGTGCCGGCCTCCACGAAAGCGCCCGTGTTGAGTCGGGAGCCCACACTAAGGGGAAAGCCGGGATACAGATTACCTTGCTGATTATAGGCATACACATAGCCATTCTCCAGCAGTGCCACAATTACCGTACGTCCGCCAACAACCAGATAATGAGGTGGCGCGGCCAGGTTGAAATCCAGTCGCTTGGGTTGCCAGCCTGGGAATACTCGACCGTTGGTATTAAATAAAAACAGATTGCCGCCGCCGCCCCCAACCAGTAAGCCGGGGGGCGTTTTTCCGATGGCTGGGCCAGCGGTAAGCGAGCTGGCGCGCACCGTATCGGGCAGGTTCAGGGGGAAGTTTGGCGCCAAACGCCCCTGCATGTCGAGCAGGTGCAACTGAGTGGGCGTGGCCAGCAGATAGCCCGAATTGCCCCCCACCGGCAATCGGCTGACAGGCCCAACCACCGGCCCCGGCAGCGTATCAGACCAGGCCACCACATTATCGGGGTTATGTAGTGCAGCACTTGCGCCCTATCCTGCACGAGCACGCCGGGTATCCTAGCTCCTTTTATGATTACCAAGGTAGGTGAGCTAGATAAGGGCGTTTTGAAGGTGAGTAAGCCACCCGTAGCATTGGCACCTTGCAGGCCGGCCACGGCCGGACCTACCGCCGGATGCCGCAGCAGCAGCTGGGTGTAGTATTGGGCATCTTCATCGGCTTCATTGGTGGGAGGCACAAACTGCAATGCCAACTGGGGAAAGCGCTTAAACAAAGCCTCATTGCGCAGCAGGCCCGCCCGGCGTTCCTCTACCAAAGCCCGCAGCAGCACGTTCCAGCTATTCCGGGTATCCATTATCAGGCTTACGCGCGCCAGCGGTTGAGTTTCTTGCAGGAAGGCCACCTGCGCGGGCGAGCTGCTCCAGGTGGCCTTCCCAACCACATCATCCAGCCAGGTGCGCAGCGTGGCAACATCTTTTCCAAACGCCAGATAATCACCGACCTGCGCTATCACGGGAGCCTCATCGAAGCCCGTAAAAAAGCCCCCAGAAGGCGGCTAGGCAATTCGGGCACACCGCCCTGATATATCCGGTAAGGCCCCACCCGCTCAAAGGAAGGACTCGTGCCGGTGAGGCGGCGCAGCTGGCCCAGTAACGTAGCCGTGCGGAGCGGGTCGGGGCAATAAACCAGCGCGAGCTTAGCCGGAATCTGGCGGGGCGATGACGAGCCCAGATAGCACAAAGCGGCCTCCCGGCTGAAGGACGCCGTCAGGCTATCGAGCAGAGAGCCGGTGCGGTCCGCGAGCGTATCGACCGGGGCTGACCGCCGCGCCACCGGAAGCCTGGTCATGTCTTGCAAGCCGAGGTGCAGCAGCAAGGCGGTGCGCAGCGGCAGCACGTCGGCCATACGCAGGCGCTGGGCAGATTGGCCACGCAGGCGCTGGTGCAAAGCATCGCGGGTGGTTTCGGGATTGGTGAAGCCGTTGAATAAAATCTTGTTGCCCACAAGCTTCATTCCCAGCAGTCCATTGTGGCCCAGGCCCGTTATGCTTTCCAGGCTGGGCCGCAGCTCAGGGCGAAAGAACACCCCCAGAAAGCGCGGAAACTGCCGGTAGTTAAGCAGCAGCATCGCATCCACATCTTTATGCTGGAGGTAGTCGGTATTCTTAAAATCGGCAGCAATTGAAGGCAGCTCTGGTTGCTCCAGCCGTCTTACCACCGTTTCCACCAGGCCCGCATTAGTACTCATAATGAGTTGGTTGCGGTAATTAAGGAACGTAATTCCATGGCCTGTACCCCGTAGCCGCAAATCCGTAATCTGCTGGCCCCGATACTCTCGCGTGGTTACGCGGTAGCGCGCATCCTGGCCCAAGCCGTTTATCAGGCCCCGTAGCTGCCGGTATTCCCGCACGGTGCCAATAGGCACTTGAAACAGGAGGTCGAAAGTGGTAGGCCCTGTGACATGCAAGGAGGTAAGAACCAGCTTAGTACCCAAAAAGCCCATCACCACGCTCGGGCTACCAGCCACACTGTCAATCAGGGCCGAGTTTTCCTCGATCTGCTGAAAGTAGCGGACCCCAGTCAGGTTGTCCCAAATTTGGGTTTCCTTCAGATGGCGCACCAGCGTAGGATGGTCGCGGGTAGCAATAACCAACGCGGCATCGTCGGGCACCAGCGCCCAGGGATCTACGGGGGTGCTGGCCACCGAACGGCGGTAATACAGGTAAGAGCCGAGAGCCGAAACCAGCAGCAGTCCTACCAAAAACACCAGAAGCTTCTGCGACATTAGGTGGCCGGGGTGCGTGACAAGGGGGCAAAGGTAGCTATTCGGCTAAGCGCCCCGGAAGGTTGTACGCAGATGAACTGCACATGACGAATAACCTCGCTACTCAATATAATTCACCTGCTGGGGCGGAAACAGCCGCTGCACCAGGTTTTCTAACCGCCGCTGCGTGTTCCGCACCTTCTGTTTAATAGGCAGATTCTGATAATCGAAGGTGCTCATAGCAGCCAATTCGGCCTCTACCGTACGTTTTTTGAGGTGAGACTCAAGGAAAAAAGCGCTGATACTCGCATTCCAGTCGTCTTTGGTGCTCCAGTAGTGCCCCAGGTGCGCGCGCGCCGCCCGAAGGGTATAGGTTTCGGCCAAAGCCACTGACAAGGCAAACTGCTCTATCAGGCGGGGCGTAACCTGCTGCTCGCATAGCTCGTCGCAAATGCGAAGCGCCAACCCGACGGCCTCCAGATTCTTGGAAGCAGGAATACCAACCACGCCAGCATTCCACATGAGGAGCTGCTCATGCATAGCGACGCCGCCAAAGCTCCGATCTTTTACCTGCTGCCACATTCGGCGCTCCGTTTTACTGGTCAGGCTGGCTAGAGGGCCTTCTGCTTCATGCATAAAAGCTACTCCATCGGATAACTCCTGCCTTAGTTTAGCTAACGAGCCGTGTAGAAACGTGTCGGTATCGAGGTAGAGCAGCGGTGCTTCGGGGTGCTGACGAACGGCGTACTCCAGGGCCTTAATCTTGGCCCGCCAGAAAAACCTGTACTCTCCCTGCCACTCCTGTAAAGTATGGGCGTCGAGCGTGTGCACGGTTATGTGCTGTGCCAGATGCAGATAGAAATCGGGGGCGTCGGTAACGACGGTAATCCCAGCCAACCCACTGTTCTTCTGCCGCAAAAAGGATAGGATGGAAAAGTGAGCCTGAAAGTGATTTTGCAGGTTGTTACCAAATACCAGAAAAAGGAGTTGCATGGCGTAATGTATGATTTCTGGCCCAATTCAGCTCCGAATCGGCTTTCCTTTGACTTAAGATCTTTTTGCGCTACTTTTTAACTATCGCAATGAAGTAGGGCTGATGACCAGACGCCAATGCGGCGCTGATGCCATGACGCTGACAGGTGTAGCTCGGCAATAAGGTATTAACCCCAAATGGCTTACAGCGGATGAACTCTTTACTTTATTTAGCCTACGGCTACAACGACATTTGCAGTGAAGCCCTTTATAGCATTCTGTCTTACAACAAAGTAGCCCAAGAGTCGCCAGCCAATATTTGCGTTTATACGGATCGGCCGGAGGAGTTTCAGAAGGTGCTGGGAGAGCGGACAGATGTTAAATATCCGGCTATTTCGCCCGAGCAATGGCAAGCATGGTACGGCAGCCGGGTGTACTTGCTCAAAATTGCGGTGCTGGAACACGCTGCGGCGCATTATGCTGGCAATCTATTGTTTGTGGACACCGACACTATTTGGATACGCGATCCGGCACCTGTCTTTCAAGCCATCGGAAGGGGTCAGCGGTTTATGCACATTTGTGAAGGCACAATGGCTGATGGCAATGAACTCAGCCGCAAAATCTACCGTCGCCTAAACAGGCATCAATGGCATATTGGCAGCTATTCGCTTCATATACATGCTACTACGCAACTGTATAACTCGGGGGTAATTGGTCTTCCCAGCCCCGCAGTAAAGGCGCTACCAGATGTGCGCGAGTTGGCGGAGGCCCTGTACTCCAGCTATAACAGGCACATTATGGAGCAACTGGCTTTCAGTATGCGGTTTCAGGTTGACGGGGCCATTGCCGAGGCGGCGCCGTACGTGCTACACTACTGGAATCTGAAATCGATCAGGCCAACCATGGCCCAGCTTTTTCAGAAGTACCAGCATTGCGGCCCCGATGAGCTGTACGAGCGCGCCACCCGCCTCGATATTCCGCGCCTGCATCAGGAGGAGCTGGCTTACCGCAACCTGCCCCGCTGGCGGCGCACCATGCTCAAGCTCATGGGGCGCCACTGGCGCCTGCCGAAGCTGGAGGTGTAAGACTCCCGTTTATATCTTTTCGGCTATAATTTGCCCCCCAGCTCTATTGTATTGAACTGGACAGGGCTTTTCTTTTCTATCTTCCGCCCCTGAATCTACTTCTACCCTCTCTCATGCCTGAAAAACAAGGTCAGTTTCAACGCGCCATTACGCTCTTCGATGCCATCATGATTGTGACGGGCAGCATGATCGGTTCTGGTATTTTCATTGTCTCCGCTGATATCTCGCGGAAAGTAGGTTCGCCCGGCTGGCTGCTGGTCGTGTGGCTGGTTACGGGATTTATTACCCTGGCCGGGGCGGTAAGCTATGGCGAGCTGGCCTCCATGTTTCCGAAGGTGGGCGGGCAATACGTTTATCTGCGCGAAGCCTACAATAAGCTGGTGGCCTTTCTGTATGGCTGGTCGCTATTTCTGGTTATCCAAACCGGTGTAATAGCGGCGGTGGCGGTGGCTTTTGCGCGGTTTGTGGGCGTGCTGGTGCCGTGGTTTAGCGAGGACCATATTCTGTTCTCCATTCTTGGCTTCAAGCTTAACACCGTTATGTTACTGGCGGTGCTTATGCTTGTGGGCCTGACGTGGGTAAATGCGCAAGGCGTGCGCGGCGGCAAGCTTATTTCGAACATATTTGGTACTACCAAGCTGGTAGCGCTAGCCCTCCTGATTATGTTTGGCTTGGCGCTGGGTATCAACCAGGAAGCCCTCGCCGTCAACTTTAGTGATATGTGGCAGGCAGCAAGCTTCTCCCCTACGGGCGAGGCGGTGCCCCTGAGTGTCTGGGGGTTGGTTGGCGCCATTGGGTTGGCGATGACTGGCTCGTTGTTTAGCTCCGACGCCTGGAATAACATCGGCTTCTCCGGCGACGAAATCGTGCGGCCCGAGCGCACCATAGTGCTCAGCATGGCTATTGGGACGGCCATCGTTACGGGCTTGTACCTGCTTATCAACCTGGTATATCTGCTGGTGCTTCCCTTGAAAGGCAGCCCCGACGCTACCGATATTCTGGGGCGCGGCATCATGTACACGAAGGGCGATTTGGTAGCTACGGCCGTGGCGGAGAGCATTTTGGGTCGGGCCGGCGCCTACGTCATGGCTGTGCTTATCATGATCAGCACGTTTGGCGCCAACAACAGCATCATCCTGAGTGGGGCGCGCGCTTACTACGCTATGGCCAAAGACGGCTTGTTTTTTCCCCGAATGGCGCGGCTCAACAAAGCCGGTGTGCCTGGTGTGGCGCTGTGGGCCCAATGCCTGTGGGCCTGCGGGTTGTGCCTGACGGGCTCTTATGGGCAACTGCTTAACTATGTGATGTTTTCGGTGATTCTGTTTTATGTAATCACCATCATAGGCATCTTCATTCTGCGCCGCACGCGCCCCGATGCGCCCCGCCCTTACAAGGCGCTAGGCTATCCGGTTATTCCGCTGCTCTACGTTATTCTGGCCTCTGCCTTCTGCGTTATTCTGCTCGTCTCGCCCGAGACGGCGCGCGACTCTGGCTTGGGACTGCTGCTGGTAGCTGTGGGGGTGCCGGTGTACTTCTTCTTTGGCAAGCGGTTCGCGTCTCGTCCTGAGTCAAAAGTGAAGGCTTAAGAGTTATAGCTTGTAAAAAAGCCCCCAGCTACGAAGCTGGGGGGCTTTTTTGTGGGCGGTGCTGGTATATTATTGGTCTTTGCGCTGCTTGGCAGTTTCGTTGCTGGGGTGCAGGCTCATGGTGAATGGTGCGCTGCTGCTCACTACCACGTCGCGGTCTTGGTAGCCACCGTAGCCATAGCGAAGTGTTTTCTTACCGGCGGCAGGCACTTCCAAGGAGAAGATACCTTGCTCATCGGTGGTAACGGCTACTGCACTGCCTTGCAAATAAACGGTGGCACCAGCCAAGGGCTGACCTTCTTCGTTGCGAATGCGGCCAGTGAGCACCACTGTAGCAGCGGTAGAACTAACAGAAACCGGAGCCGCTTCAGTAACTACCGGAGCTGCCGGGGTAGCAACCTTCCCCTTCTTATCCTTCGCGGTAGGATCGTTTGCGTGAGCAAAATTGGAAAGCAAACAGCTGCCTGCTATCATCAGAGCCAGCATTGGCCTATTAAGAGCCTTAAGGGTAACGAGTGAGGTCATTGTAGCGGCAATAGGTAGTGAGAGGGGCGGATGAAAGATTAGGGGGATTACTCCTGTTCCTAAGTTTCATGTTGTAAATATATATGAATCGTCACATATCAAACAATGTTTTTATAAATATTTAGTCATAATAAGTAACACAATCATGATTAAGGCTGTTTTAACACAGCTAAAGCACTTTTTCAAGAAATATTTTTTTTCGAGGCTCAACCATAAATATTTATCAATTGCTATACTAACCATCAATAGCTACACTTATAGAGATGCACATCAGCCTAAGACATGCGCTTTATAAAGCCCGGCTGACACTTCCAGTGGCTCACGCAAGCAGCAAGTAATTATAGGACCGGTACTAACGCTAAGATGAACCTCAGCGGAATGCACACAAAAAACCCCACGCCGGGAGCGTGGGGTTTTGGAGCTAAAGCTGTGTACTATTTATTGTGAGATAGTACCATCCTTAGGTGGCTCGCCGGAAGTGCTGGCTTTCTTCTCGCCAAACTCCTGTTCTCCCGAACGCACTTTGTGATCTAGCTCATAGGTACCTTCGGCTTCAAAACCAGGGCCTTGAGCTTGCTCGCCGGCATTTTTATGGTCGTTGCCACCTTGAGGAGTGGTTTCGTCGCCACCAATGTGCAGATTTTCGAGCTGGTCTTTCTGGTCGCTGCGCTGGGTGTAGCCATTGGCGCCCGTGTTGCGCTGCGCCGATGGGTCATTGGCCTCTTTACCGTTGCTTTCCGTTTGCTGAACCTTTTTATGGGCCTCGAACTCCTCGTTTTTGGAAACGCCTTTGCCTTCGGTAATGTCGCCGTTCTCGTTATTATCGTCGTCGCCGAAAAGTTTATCTAAAATCATCGTCGTATGTTTTCTGGGTGGAATGCCTGAGTTTCTTTTGCTTACGGCTGATGGCAACGCACAGTTATATGGCTATGCTTTCGGTTGTGGCACCTACTCCGGTCTTTATAAAGTATTCAGCGACCAATCGTAAGGATAATAGTCAATGGCATAGGTAGCCGGGATGGGCTGCGCGGCCCGGTACTGATTGAGGTAAGGAATAAGGGGCTGCCCCGAGGCGTTAAAATCGGCGGCGTACCATTTAAAGATTTCCGAAACCTGGACTTTTTTAGCCGTTGCATTCAGCCGAATAAACGTAGGATCGGTGAGCACGCGCTTGGTTTGAGCTGACAGCTGGGCATCGAGTGTGGGAGCGGCAAAGGCTTCGCGGCTGAGTCGGGGGCAGCCTTTAGCCGCGCAGACCAAGGCAAAATGAATGCGCGGGTCGTTGTAAGGCTTTCGCAGCTTATTGGTTTCCAACTCGTTCAGCGTCATTTTTTCGCCGGCAATGGTAAAAGGCAGCTTATCGAAAAAGCCCTGAACCTTCATCACCGACGCAATGGGAAAGCGCTCCACTACTGCTCCAATCACAACGAGGTTGTAAGCGTTGAGATAAAATGCTTTGCGCTCGGCCGCCGACATGGTTTTCGTGTCGAAACTTTGCACGGTTTGAAGCAGACTATTCAGCACGGCAGGCTGCTTTTTGATAGCGGCGTAGTTTACGTTGCCATCGGCATTCACGTATTTCTGCAGGAAAGCCGACGTGGCAGCGGTGAAAGATGGCGCAATGGGGGCTGCCAAAATGCCCCCCAGTGGTAGCCAGAGAGCTGTGAGCAAAGTCAACAGGCGCAAGGGCCGAAAGGTCAGAAATCCAGAAGGACGCATAAATGAGTAGGTTTAGGGGGAATACGGCCAACTGATCCGCCGTGGATTTGCAAACCTGACACCACTAACCAATGTTGTGCTCTGCAAGTTGCGAGCTACGCTCAGCCGGGGGCTTTTTTGATATGTTATGCTTTCAAAGGTCGGTCATTATAGGCGGTCATGCAGAGCAAAGCGAAGCATGACGGTCTATCTATATAACAATCAGTCAAGAGAAGACGCTTCATACCCAACATCTAAATCCCATCCATGCACCTGGTTATCATCGGTAACGGCATTACGGGCGTGACGGCGGCCCAAACCGTGCGGCGCCTCCAGCCTGCAGCGCGCATCACGCTCGTGTCGGATGAGAGTGAGCACCACTACTCGCGCACGGCTCTGATGTACGTGTACATGGGCCACCTGCGCTATCAGGATATAAAGCCTTATGAGGACTGGTTTTGGAAAGAAAATCGGCTCGAGTTGGTACATGGGACGGCTACGGCCCTTGATGCCGATCAGCATCAAGTTCAGCTAAGCACCGGCCAAACCATTTCCTATGACAATTTGCTGCTAGCCACCGGCTCAGTGTCGCGGCGCGCTGGTTGGCCCGGCCAGGATCTGCTAGGTGTGCAAGGCCTTTATGGCCTCCCCGATTTGGCCCAGATGGAGCGAGATACGCAGGGTATCAGCCGGGGCGTGGTAGTTGGCGGCGGCCTAATTGGCGTGGAGCTGGCCGAAATGCTGCACACCCGCCGCATAGCCGCCACCGTGCTCGTACGCGACCAGCATTATTGGGGCTCCGTTTTGCCCCCCGAAGAAGCTGAACTAGTTGACAAGCAGTTTCGTCAGCACGACGTGGACGTGCGCTACCGCACGGAGCTACGCGAAATATTGGGCGATACCGACGGCCGCGTGCGCGCCATTGTGACCAGCCAGGGCGAGGAATTACCGTGTCAGTGGGTTGGCTTAGGCATCGGCGTCACGCCGAATTTAAGTCTGGCCCAAAGCTCAACAGTAGAAACCGATCGGGGAATTCTGGTAAATGAACTGCTGCAAACGAACCTCCCAGATGTGTACGCCGCCGGCGACTGTGCTCAGCACCGCCAGCCCGGCGCGGGCGAGGTGCCCATTGAGCAGCTTTGGTACACTGGGCGTATGCAAGGCGAAACCGTAGCCCACACCATCTGCGGCCGGCCAACTCCCTATCGGCGCGGCGTGTGGTTTAACTCGGCAAAGTTCTTCAACCTTGAATACCAAACGTATGGGCAGGTGCCAGCGCGCACGCCAACTGACATAGAGAGCTTTTACTGGCAGCATCCCACAGGCAACTGTGCGCTACGCATCAATTTTGCCCCCACGCCCATGATGCTGTAGTTGGATTTAACGCGATGGGCCTGCGCTTACGCCAGGCCGTATGCGAGAACTGGATTAAGACCCAAACGCCCATCCATACGGTTATCGGGCGGCTAAAAACCGCCAACTTTGACCCCGAGTTTTACCGCCGCCATGAGCCAGCTATTCAACGGCAGTTTGCTGAAATTTTGGCCGTAAAACGGTGATAACTGAATTAAATGTGCGTCGGCTTGATTTATCGTTCTTAGCACCTTCACCTGATTGTCAGGTATTTCTCATTCAACTATTCTCCGTGGATCTTTCCAAACTCTATCGCCCCAGCGCCCTCAACAGCTACCAGTTCATTGCCATCACCGGCCTGATCATGAGCATTGGCGCCCACCTGATACTTCACTTTTTTGCCCCCAACAAATGCCAGAAGGCTTTAACTGGCTGTATCTGTGCTGGACGGGCGTTTACATTATCGGCTCCCTCATAAACCTTTTCGGCAAGCCCGACGAAGGCCACCATCATCACCATCATTAATCCAGCAAATTCCGTCAGTAGGCGGTCATGCAGAACGCAGTGAAGCATCTCGCTCACGCATTTAGGTTAGTAATCCTGCTACCGCGAGCGAGATGCTTCACTGCGTTCTGCATGACGATTGTAATATCATAACGGTTTTAGCATCCCTCTGCTTCTATGGAAGTCACTTCCGATCACTCCTTTGCCCTTGCCCAGGCACCTTTACCAGTGACCGATGCGAAGGAGAAAGCTACGCTGGCGGCCGTGGCGCTGGGGTTACTGGCTTTGCTGGGCGCAGCCTTCGACGACGATGGGGAGCGGGCTCGCCTGAGCATGTATGTTGCGCTTGGGCTCATTAGTGGCGGTACGCTTGCCTGGGCCTGGTATAAATTCGGGCAAGGTGAGGCGGGCGTAAAGCAGAACAATCTGTGGCTGCGCGCCAGCACCAGCCGTGGGGCTATTGCCTGGGTTACGGGGCTGGTGCTCACGGGCTTCTATGTTCTGCTGTATTGGTTTCCGCAGTACCTCGAAAACCTGATCCGCACCCTCGACCCATTCAGCCAGGCCTTGCGCAACCGCGCCGCTGACCAGTGGTTTTTGTACGGCACCTTCTACACGCTGGCCGTGCTGCTTATGGGCGGCCGGGCCCTGTGGAAATATCGCCACTCCCGCTACCAGCTCATTCGCACGCTATCGGTGATGTTTTTCCAGCTGGGCTTCGCGTTTTTGTTGCCGGGCCTGCTGTTATTTTTTCAACAGCCCGAGTTCTACTTCTCTTACTTCTGGCCACTAAAGTATGACTACCTGTTTCCGGGCGGAGTGGCTGATCTGGTAAAGAATGGCGGTCTGGGCGTGTTTATGGTGTTCTGGGGGGCAATTATGTCGTTGGTTGCCACGCCCATCCTAACCTACTTTTACGGTAAGCGCTGGTATTGCTCGTGGGTATGCGGCTGCGGCGGCCTGGCCGAAACTGCCGGCGACCCTTACCGCCACCTCTCAGACAAAAGCCGCGCTGCCTGGCGCTGGGAAGTGCGCCTTGTATACCCCATCCTCGCCCTGATCGTGCTGATTACGGTGCTGTTATGGGTAAACCAACTGTATGGCAGCTTCCTAGGAGAAATTGGCAATAGCCTCAACAAGTTCTACGGTTTTGCCATTGGAGCCGTGTTTTCGGGCGTGGTGGGCGTGGGCTTCTACCCTATCATGGGAAACAGGGTGTGGTGTCGGTTTGGCTGCCCCATGGCAGCTTACCTAGGATTGCTGCAAAAGCACTTTTCCCGCTTCCGCATCACCACCAACGGCGGCCAATGCATTAGCTGCGGCAACTGCTCCAACGTCTGCGAAATGGGCATCGATGTCAAGCAGTACGCTCAGCGCGGTGAGCCCATCATCCGCGCCTCCTGCGTGGGCTGTGGCATGTGCTCAACGGCCTGCCCGCGCGGTGTACTCAACCTAGAAAATGCCCCCGAGAGGGTCGGTATCAAGCATCGCAACTCATTCACGCCGATTCGCTGCGGATACTGAGTTAAGGCTTGCTACCTTGTAGCACAGCAAAAGGCCTCAAGATATTTCAGTCTTGAGGCCTTTTGCTTTATCGACTTCTCCCGTCCGTCATGCAGAGCGGAGCGAAGCATCTCGCGTGCTGACGTTGGATTAGCATTACAACGACTGCGAGCGAGATGCTTCGCTCCGCTCTGCATGACGTTCAATTTACTCCAGGCTTTTACTTCAGAAAAGCCAACAGCGCCGCCTGAAACTCCTTGGGCACCTCCAGATGCGGAATGTGGCCTACCCTCTCCAAGGCCACCAATTTTGCCCCCCGGATCTGCTCAGCGGTGCGCTTGCCTAGTGCCGGATACTGGCCCATGGTAGCCAGCACTTTCGGATCTTTCACTAAGCCTTTGCCTACTACCGTACGGTCTTGCTGACCAATGATGAGCAGCGTGGGCACGGCTACGCGTTTGAACTCGTAAGCCACTGGCTGCTGATAAATCATCTGATAGGTAAGCGCGCTGGCCAGGGCAACCTTCGGGAAATCGGGGTGAGTTGTTTGGGCGGCCAGCGGCCGCACCCATTCATCGTGGGCTGCGGGGTAGCCATTGGGGTAATAGGTTGCGTGATACTTGCGGATGCTCGCTTCCGTGGTTTTCAGCTCCGTTGCCAGCGACTGATCCACCGATTGAAAAGGCACGCCGACGCGGTAATCCTCCAGCCCAATGGGGTTTTCCAATACCAGCCTTTCCGTGTTTTCGGGGTAAAGCAGGGCAAAGCGGGTGGCCAGCATTCCGCCCATGCTATGGCCCACAATTACGGCTTTACGCACGCCCAGCGTGTCGAGCAGATGCTTGGTATTGCGGGCCAGCTGATGAAACGAATAGTAGAGCGCCGGCTTATCTGACTTGCCAAAGCCCACCTGATCAGGCGCGACCACCCGAAAGCCAGCTTGGGCCAGCGCCTTGATAGTTTCGCGCCAGTAGGCGGCAAAGAAGTTCTTACCGTGCAGCAACACCACGGTGCGGCCGTTGGCGCGGGCCGTGGGTGCCACGTCCATGTAGGCCATGCGCGCGGCCTGGCCTTCCAGCTTCAACACCAACGTTTTAACGGGGTATGGATACTCGTAGCCGTCGAGGGTAGCGTTGAGGCTGGGGGGTATTTGGGCCAAAAGCTGAAGCGGCAGCAGGAGCAGCAGCAGGAGAGGCTTTTTCATGAGGAAGTTGTTGAATTCGATTTTACCTGGCTAGTCCCGCCAGCACTTCCTTGGCCTTCGATACGTGGTCGGTGGCGCGCTGCATGGAGTTGAAGATGTATTGAATTACGCCCTGCTTGTCAATTACGAACGTAACGCGGCCCGGCAGAATGCCGAGTAGCGAGCGAGGCACTTCATAGAGCTTCCGCACTTTCCCACCTTCATCAGCCAGCAACGGGAATGGCAGCCGGTGCTTCTGGGTGAATTTCTGGTGGGAAGCCTCACTGTCGGAGCTGACGCCGATTACTTCAGCTCCCAGGTCCTGAAAATCTTCGTACTGGTCGCGGAAAGAGCAGGCTTCGGCCGTGCAGCCGGGCGTATCGTCTTTAGGGTAGAAATAAAGTACAATGGCGCGCTGGCCGCGCTGTTCGGCGAGGCGAAAGGTGGCGCCGGTGGTAGTGCGCAGGGTAAAGTCGGGAGCTTGGTCGCCAATCTGAAGCATGTGAGCCGCGTATAAGTGAGCAGGAAAGATAGCGCGAAAAAGAATCGGCATCTTTGTGCAACTCGCCTCCTGTGTATGTCCGATTTGCCCCCACCCCCATTATCGATGTTATTATTCCCGCCTACAACGAGGTGCATTCTATTTCGCACGTTATCCTAGAGATTCCGAAGAATCTGGTGCGGGAGATAATAGTGGTCGATAACAACTCCACGGATGATACGGGGCTCATAGCCCGGGCATCCGGCTCTACGGTGCTGTTGGAGCGTCGGGCGGGCTACGGCTACGCTTGCCTGCGGGGGATGGCCCACTGCTTTGCACGCCCCGCGGAGGAGCAGCCCGAAATCATCGTGTTTCTCGACGGCGACTACTCCGACTTTCCCAAGGATATGCCCCAGGTGCTGGCGCCTATTCTGCGCGGCGAGGCCGACATGGTAATTGGCTCCCGGGCCTTGGGCAAACGGGAAAAAGGCTCCATGCTACCCCAGCAGATATTTGGCAATTGGCTGGCTACCACGTTGCTGCACTCCTTCTACGGCGCTCGCTACACTGATCTGGGCCCTTTTCGGGCTATCCGGACCTCGGCGTTGAAGCGACTGAACATGCAGGACAAAACCTACGGCTGGACAGTTGAGATGCAGCTTAAAGCCGCTAAGCTCAAACTGCGCACCACCGAAGTGCCTGTGCGTTACCGCCGCCGTATCGGCAAATCGAAGGTATCGGGCACGGTGGCGGGCACAGTGGGCGCGGGCTACAAGATCCTGTGGACGATTTTTAAGTATTTGTAGGCAAACCGCACCCAACAAGGCTTCATGGAACGGGTTGAAGGAGAAGGCACACTTTCCACGGCCGTTTTTGCAATGCTCCCTCTCATGCCCCTTTTACTGCATTCATGAAAGAGCTGGAAATTATTCTTCTGGCTCTTTATGGGTTGTGTCTCACGTTTATTCTGGGCTTTAGCCTCAGTCAGCTGCAGCTCACGCGGCTGGCCCGGCGCGCCTACCGCATCCCGGCACCGCCGGCCCCTACTCCGCCTGCTGAGTGGCCTTTGGTAACGGTGCAACTGCCCGTATACAATGAGCTGTATGTGGTAGAGCGGATCATTGATGCGGCAGCTGCCCTCGCCTATCCACGCGATAAACTGCACATACAAGTACTCGACGATTCCACCGACGAAACCGTTGCGCTGGCCGCCACCCGGATAGCCTGGCACCGGGCGCAAGGCATTAATATTGATCATATTATACGGTCTGATCGTGAAGGGTTTAAAGCAGGCGCATTAAAGCACGCCTTAAATTGTACAGATGCGGAGCTTGTCGCTATTTTTGATGCTGATTTCGTGCCCGAACCCGACTTCCTGCTGCGTACCGTTCCTTACTTTTCCAATGCAGCAGTGGGTGTGGTGCAAACGCGTTGGGCCCATCTCAACGAGGAATATTCGTTGCTTACGGAACTGCAAGCCTTTGCCCTGAATGCACACTTTTATGTAGAGCAAGTAGGGCGGCTGGCCGGGGGGCATTTTATCAACTTCAACGGTACGGGCGGCGTGTGGCGGCGGGGCTGCATCGAAGATTCGGGAGGCTGGCACAGCGATACGCTCACCGAAGACCTCGACCTGAGTTATCGCGCCCAGTTGCGCAATTGGGAATTTGTGTATCTGCCTCAAGTTGTGGCGCCCGCCGAGCTGCCGGCCGCAATGGATGCGCTGAAGTCGCAGCAGTTTCGCTGGACCAAGGGCGGCGCCGAAACTGCCCGCAAGCATTTAGGCAGCGTGCTAAAGTCAAGTCTTCCCTTCTCCACCAAGCTGCACGCCACCTTTCACCTGCTCAACAGCACCGTTTTCCTGTCCATCCTTATCCTGTCGGTGCTAAGCGTACCGCTGGTATTTGTGCGCCAGCAATTACCGGAGCTCGAACCCGTATTCCAGCTGGCCAGCGTGTTTTTGCTTACCCTGCTGCCGTTGGTATACTATTATTACACGGCATGGCGCTACGATAATCCGGCGGCGGGCTGGGGGGCTTTTTTGCGTAAATTCCTGCTATTCCTGGCTGTATCGATGGGCTTGGCTCTGCACAACTCAAGGGCAGTGCTGCTGGGGCTGATGGGTCGTCGCTCGGCTTTTATCCGCACTCCCAAAATGGGCTTGGTCAGGCGGCAAGGCACCTGGCAGGGCCGCCGCTACCGCACCGGCCGCTTCGACGGCCTTACGGTGCTGGAAGGGCTGCTGATGCTGTACTTCCTATTCGGCATCGGAGCCGGCTTGTACATCGGCGACTATGGCCTGTTGCCGTTCCACCTGCTTTTGGTGGTCGGCTATGGCTTGGTTTTTTATTACTCAGTCCGTCACTCCAAATAAGCTAATCTGCTCAAGGCTAACGCAATGCCTCGCCCATTTACTCGTCAGCTCATTGCTCTCATGCTCAGTTCGGCGGCATATGCGGGGGTAGCCTATGCCACGCCACGGGCAAATTTCGGGCAGCTGCTCGGCCTGATAGCCGTGGCATTTGCCGCCTATTTCTGGCTTGTGCGCAGCCAGTTGCCGTTGCGGGCAGCCTTGGTTGCAGGGCTGCTGTTTCGGCTGCTGTGGCTGCCTGCTACCCCCGCCCTCTCCGACGACTATCACCGCTTCCGCTGGGACGGCCTGCTGGTGGCTGGGGGCAAAATCCTTATCTGCACCGCCCCACCGACCTGCTGGCGCCCCTGCTCCCACCGGCAACGTGCAGTTGCAGCAACAACTCACCGATCTGTATCCTAAGCTCAACTCCCCTCATTATTTCTCAGTTTACCCACCGGTTTGCCAAGCCGTGTTTGGGGTGGCCGCCTGGCTTTTTCCGCACAGCGAACGAGGCTTTATTGTCTTACTGCGGGCCGTACTACTAGGCGCGGAATGCATTACTGCTCTGCTGTTAATGAGCCTATTACGCGCTTTCGGCCAACCCAAGCACCGAGCTTTATGGTACGTGCTCAATCCGCTGGTTATTGTAGAGCTGACGGGCAACCTCCATTTTGAAGCATTGCTCATCTGCGGGCTGCTGGCAGCTTGGTGGGCCTTGACGCGGGGCCGGTGGGTGTGGTCGGCAGGGGCGCTGGGGCTGGCAGTGGCCACCAAACTGCTGCCGCTGCTGGTGCTTCCATTTCTGATCCGGCGCCTGGGTTGGGGGGCTTTTTTAGGCTATGCTGCCGTGCTGAGCTTGGTTGTGGGGGCTTTTTTACGCCGTTCATGTCCCTTGATTTGTTCAGCAACTTCGGCCGCAGCCTCGACCTGTATTTTCATACCTTCGAGTTCAACGCCAGCTTCTACTACTTGCTCCGAGCGGCAGGCTACTGGCTGGTAGGCTACAACCTGATAGCCACCATCGGTACCGGCCTGGCCCTGACCGCCGGCCTGCTCCTGTTGCTGTTGGCTTGGCGTGAGCATCAGCCCACAGTAGCCTCGCTGGGCCAAACGCTTTTGCTGGCGCTCACGCTCTACTATCTGCTGGCTACAACGGTGCATCCCTGGTATCTGACGCCGCTGATTGCCTTCGCTTGCTTCACGCCTTACCGCTACAGCATCGTCTGGTCGGGGATGGTTTGGCTTTCTTACGCCGCCTATCAAACCCCTGTTTACTCCGAAAACCTATTACTGGTAAGCTTGGAGTACGGGCTGGTGATAGGAGTACTTGTATGGGAAGTAGTCTTACTTAAACCGATGGGTTGGGTTACAGATGCCCATCATATCCGAACCAATTAACTCCTATGCAATACTTTGTATATCATATACTTGTATAATTAATATATAATTATTTAAATACTAATATAAGATAATATTATGTGTGAATTTTAGATTATTTTAATCCGATTGGTTTTTATTACTACGTTAAACACTTAGGTTTATCCCATCAAAAGCTGCTGTTTACTAGTATTAATACGCACTCCACGTACCTCACCAGGGAAAGAGCTCCCGGAATAATCTGTTAATGCCAGGCTTAGAAATACTGCTGGATACGCCCTCAATCTGCATTGCCCACGACCATTGTAACCAGTGGCTCTACGTGGATTGGAAAGGCGAGCAAAACGAGTCATCTATTTGGGTGGGTCGCCAACAACTGGTAGAGTGGCTGCGGCGCACCAAATGCCAGAAGATGCTGAATGACAACTCCAATTTGGAGGGCCCTTGGCAGGAGGCTTCCCAGTGGCTGGACGAAGCATTTTTCCAGACGCTCGCTGACGCGGGCCTGCATTATCTGGCTTGGGTGTACTCCCCAATTATCTCAGCCGGAGTGTCATTGATGATGCCCTTTCCTGCATCAGCAAGCCGATGATTGTCAGCTTTGAGGACGTTGCCTCAGCCTATACCTGGCTCCGTGAAAGCGTACGGCATCATCAAGTTAACAACCTGATTAAATAGCACTTACCGCAGCACTTCTTAAGCTTTCCAGTAAGCATAGCGCCGCACCGATTTGAGGCGCAGATTGCGGCCATCCCAGGTAGTTTGACGCAGCAGAACGTTGGGGTATTTCTTGGCAAACCAATACACATTCTGCTTGTTATCGGCCAGCGCTACCGTTACCCGCCACGCGGGCTCGGGAGTGTCAGCAGCCAAACCATCTTCTACCTTCACCTGCGCAGTGTAGTAGCTAGGCCGGGAGGCTTTGCTGGTTTGCTGCAACTCCGCGACGGTCACTCGAAAGCTAGGTTTGCGGGTAAAGCGGAGGCTGCGCAGGGTGTAAGGCAGTGCATCCTCAAAAAGCACATCGCGCCGAAGCTGCCGCTCCCCACTACCCTGCCCATCCCAGTACGAATTATAGGTTTGAAGATAGTGTAGCCCTTCGTCCGTGATGGCCTTGAATGTGTTGCCGCACCACTCCTGTGACGAGGTCGTCATCTTGTGCAGGGCCATAGGCTCATCGCGCCGGAAAAACAGAGACGTGAGGTAGTGATAAGGATACTGGTCGGTTTCAATGCGGCAAAACTGATTCACCTTCATCACCGGAAACAGGTCGGGCCGCTGAAGAGTGTCGGTTTTCACGTTGAACTGCGGCGTAAACTCCTCTTTTACAGTGATAAGCGTGTATTCGAAACGACGCACTTTGTCGTAAACTACCCGCTCAGCCTCGTAGGTAGCCACTTCGGCCAGTCCATCTTCCCACCATTTGGCCATTGCCCACTGCTGATTGAAGTGAGGCGCTAGTTTGAGCAAAGCAGCATTATCATCCAGCACTGGCCTGCTCTTCCTCCCCGATACTACTTCCTCCTCAGAAGTGGAGCAGGCGTTAAGACCATTGCCTAAGGCCACGAATCCCAAACCAATTAAAAAACGACAGACAGCGTGCATACGAACCAGCTTAATCAAGTAGAATGGTGCTAGTACGGCGAAACACTACTGTAGTGTCTACTTCGCTTGATTTTCTGCCGCGCGCCACACGGCCAGATCGTCGGCGGTATCGACATCGTGCATGGTAGGGAGGCGGGCAACTTGCAGGCCCAGGCGAGCCGCATCAGCCAGAGTATCGTGCAGGACGGAGGCAGTGCTCCAGGCTTTCTGCTGGAATAAGGCCGGATGTAAAGTATTCATTCCCAACAGATAATAACCACCATCAGCCGCGGGGCCTACCACCACATCGTGCGTAGCCAGCCGTTCGAAAGCCTGGCTCAACAGCGCCGTGGTAAGGCCAGGGCAATCCGTCCCGATGATTACGACCGAGGTGGCGCCAACTGCAAACGCCTGCGTAAATGCGTGCTGCATTTTGCCCCCAAGTCGCCGGGCGGCTGCGGTTGCCAGTTGTATGCGGGCCATTCAGCAGCTACCGCCTCTGGCGTTAAGGGCAAACTGGGGGACTGAGTTAACCACACCGTTTTTTGCCCCCCAAAGCCATCGGCGGCGGCGCGGGTGCAGGCTAGCAGCTCACGGTATACAGCCAAAGCCGCCTCGTCGCCGATGCTTTGCGCCAGCCGGGTTTTTACCTGGCCCAACGCCGGCAACCGGGCAAAAATGAGCAGATGCTTTTGGGAGTTATTGGTGGCCACGCCGGGTAGTTTACGTTATTGATACACCTGCTCGCCTTGCCGCAGCCACACGCTCCATAGCGCCGAATACGGATGAATCTGGCGTGTAGGACCAGCAGCATTGTACACGGGCCGCCCTTCATTCACCCACTGAAAAATGCCCCCATACAGGTTGCGTACATCACGGAAGCCCAGATTTTTAAGTCGCTCGCCTACCCGCTCGCTACGGTAGCCCACGGAGCAGTACACAACCACCGTTTGATCTCGGGGGAAGCTCTTAAAATCGTTCTTTTTAAAAGAAGAAAAATCAACGAACCGGGCACCCGTCAAGTGGCTTACCTTGTATTCAGCGGGCGCGCGGGTGTCGAGCAGCAAGACCTTTTTGGGCTTGTCTTGCAGCAGATCGGCCAGGGCAGCAGCCTGAATGGTAGGCACCGTTTCGCGGTACAGCGTCCTGAGCATCTGCCGGTACGCCGGACTCACCGTTTCCGGCGCGGACGTATTTTGCCCGCAGGCTGGGAGCGTCAGCAGCCCGAAGGCTGCTATCAGCACTACCGCCCGTTGCCACTTGAGCCACATAAAGCGCCTGTTACTTACTGTTTCGCTACTCATCATCTCACCTACGCCGTGGCGCCGCCACAGCTGGAGCCAGCGCCCGCGGTGCAGCCGTAGCAGTGCTGATTAATTACAATAGCCCGGTCTTGCAAGGCGGCGGCGTTGAAAGAACGGATGTGCTGGGGGCATTTTGGGCCACGTTCAGATCAAGCTGCTGGTTGAAGTCGCAGTCGTAAAGCTGCCCGTCCCAACCGATGGAAAGCGTGCTGCGGCACATCACATTGGCCGCCGCCACGGGGTTGTAAGCGGCCACCAGCTTTTCCATATAGCTTTCGTAGTTGCCGCTTTCCAGCAGGTATTCCATAAAACGGCTTATCGGTAGATTGGTGATAGCCAACAAGTTATTAAACACCACTTCATGCTCCCGCAGCAAGCGCTGCTTGAACTCCCGCTCCAGCCCCGCCTGATTGCCCGGCAAAAAGGCCCCCGACGGATTATACACTAAGTCGAGCAGCAGGCCGGACCCTTCTACGCCGTAGCCCACCGCGTTCAGCATTCGCAGGGCCCGGATAGAGCGCCCAAAAACTCCCTCGCCCCGTTGGGCATCGGTGCGGGCCGCCGAAAAGTGCGGCAACGACGACACTACCCGCACGCGGTGGCGGGCGAAGAATTCAGGCAAATCGTGGTATTTCGGGTTGGCTACAATAATCGTCAGGTTGCAGCGCACGATAGCCTGCCGCCCCAGGGCCGAAATCTGCTCCACGAACCAGCGAAAATCGGGGTTCATTTCCGGCGCGCCACCTGTCAGGTCAACTACCGGAATAGTAGTTTGAGCCAACGCATCGAGGCAAAGCTGCATGGTAGCGCGCGTCATTATCTCAGTGCGGTCGGGGCCGGCGTCTACGTGGCAATGGCGGCAGGTCTGGTTGCACATCTTGCCCACGTTCACCTGCATCACGGCCAGCTCAGTGGGGCGCAGCGGCAGCAGACCCGATTCGCGCAGCTTGTGAGCAAAGGCCGGCAGCCGGGCACCCGCCGCTTCTGCCTCACTCAGCACCGTAAGCTGGTAGCTGGTATCGGCAAGGGCGTGGTGTTGGGCGTGCAGTGATTTCATGGGCTGAATAGATAAATACTTAAATAGCTGAAGGTTAAAATGGATGATTGTTCAACTGACAAACGAAAACGACCAGCCATGTAGCCATCCAGCCATTTAACCATTCAATTACATAGACAGTTCTTTGGCTTTGTTCATCATCTGTACGCTGTGCACCAAGGCAGCGCCGCCTTTGATGGCCACCGCTACATGTACAGCCTCCATCATTTGCGCTTCGTCGGCGCCTTTCTGGAGCGAATCCACAGTATACGCATCAATGCAATAAGGGCATTGCACGGCGTGAGCCACGGCCAAAGCTATGAGAGCCTTTTCACGCTCCGATAAAGCGCCTTCTTTGAAAACTTCGCCATAATAGTCGAAGAATTTAGCGCCCATTTCGGGCTGCCAATCCGCAACGTTTCCAAATTTGGCTAAGTCGGCGGGGTTATAATACGTTGATTTTTCCATGGTTGTGAGGGAAACGGAAGGTGTAAGCGTACGAATAACAATTTAAATGCATGATGGGGGCAGCATTTTCGGAGTTTGTAAACTAGTCAGTCAAGCTAACTAAAAAGCCCCCCAATCGACTATATCAAGAAGGACCTACTTATCGAGGCAGGAATTTCTGCTTTCGGTAAATAGGTCCTTCTAACTACTTTTTGGCTGCCATGCCAAGCCGGCTTATTTCTTAAATATTGCCAATTACGGTCAGAGTAGAGAGCGTAGGATTGACGCTGCCGCCCACTGGCTCTACCGTCATGGCAAACGCTTGCGCGCTGGCAATATCTTTCATTTGCTGAAGGCTGTCGCCGGCCGTGGTAGCGGCGGCTAGTACGCCTGCATCAACCGGCTTGCCGTTGTCCAAAGCCCACAGCTGATACTGTTTGCCCGAAGGAGGCACAGGCAATTTGCGAACATCGAGGTATACAGCCTTGGTTTTGGGGTTGTACAGCACCCGGGCACTGGCCGAAGGAGCCGCAGCCGTACCCGCCAATGCCACCGTCCGGAATTCGTCGCTGCGTAGTACTTCCAACTCCTGCTGACGCACCGCCAACATCCGCTCCGAAGCCTGCATGACGGATGCTGTACGGCTCTGCTCGGTGCGGGCAATAGCCAGATCAGCGGCCGCGTCGCGCCAGCGGGTGTACAGCACAAAGTTAGCGAAGCCGCTGGCCAGCAACAGCGCTACCGAAGCTGCCAGCATCCAGCGAAAAGCAGATCCTGAGGCAGTAGTGACCGTTTCGGGCTCCAAAGGAGTCATCTGCCGAACCACTGGTTCGGCAGGTGCAGCGGGCGCGGCTGTAGAATTGTTCTGGGGGGCTTTTTGAGCTTCCGTCCGGATAGCTGCCTGCCAACCCGATAACACCCGCTCACGCATCGCGGCGGGGGCGTTTCGGCGTGAGCCTGGGCATAAAAGCCGAGGGCCTGCTGTACCTGATCGAGCTCTTGTGCAATTTCGGGGTGCGCTGCGGCCTGTGCTTCCACTGCCGCACGCTCTGCCTCGCTCAGCTCGCCAAGGGCGTACTGTTCGAGGATGCCTGATTCGATATATTCCTGAATATCCACGATTACCGAACCAATTTTGCGAGTACTTTAATAGCCGCCCGGGCACGGGTTTTTACCGTGCCAAGGGGCAGGTTTAATTCGTCTGCCACTTCACTTTGAGTAAATCCGCCAAAGTACAGCAGGTCAATAACTTGTTTCTGCTCAGGGTTGAGTTTCTTCGTTATCTCCTGCAGGCCGATATGGTCGGGCTGAAACCCTGTAGGGGCCGCCTGACGCACCGCGGCGCTGTCCTCCAGCGGCTGTGTACGACTACCTACGCGGTACTGTCGAGACCGGATTTTGTCAATAGCTAAATTCCGGCATACGTTCACCACCCACGTAAACAAACGCCCCTTAGAAGCATCGTAGGAGGCAAAAGAGTGCCATATCTTCACTAAACTTTCCTGCAAGACATCTTCGGCTATTTCCTCTTTTTTGACAATTCGGAGAATCACCCCGTATAGGGCGGCCGAGTATTTATCGTAAAAGACCGTCATAGCCGCCTCGTCGCGGTCGCGCAGTCGTTGCACCAGCAATTCCTCGGGCGCAGGTATTAACGATTCTGGGTGGTTGACTGACACTGGAACGGACTGAAGAATATGGGGCTTGCTACAAATAGAGGCGGCCGCCGTACGAAAGTAAAGCATAATGCTTGTATTCCGCTAAATCGACGTGGCTGATACAGTTGAAATAGCTGTTGTGCTTACGTACACTGCCGGGTTTCCGTGGATATACCACAAAACCACATTTTTGTTCTTGCCTTTACCAACTCCCTACAGGTTGCGTACCCTATCAATCACTACTCGTCCTATTACTTTCCGCATGGCTATCGAATCCTTCAACCCTTATACCGGTCGCGTTGTGCGACGTTTCCGGGCATTCTCTTGGGCTAAAACAGAACGCATTCTGGCACAGGCCGCCCGCGAAGCGCTTACCTGGCGCACTACCAGCTTTGCGCACCGCGCAGAGCGTATGCACCGTGCCGCTGCCCTGCTCCGCGCGCGTCAGGATGAGCTAGCCCGCCTGATGGCTATAGAAATGGGCAAGCCCGTGGCCGATGGTCGGGCAGAAGTGGAGAAATGCGCCCTCACCTGCGACTACTACGCCGACCACGCGGAAGAATTTCTGCAGGATGAGCTGATAAAGACGCCCGCCCAGCGCAGCTTTATTTCCCACGAGCCCCTGGGTGTTGTACTGGCCGTAATGCCCTGGAACTTCCCTTTCTGGCAGGTGGTCCGCTTCGCGGCGCCGGCCCTGATGGCTGGTAATGTGGGTTTGCTCAAGCACGCCTCCAACGTACCTCAGTGCGCGCTGGCCCTGGAGGCCATTTTCCACGATGCTGGCTTCCCTGCTGCCACCTTCCGGACCCTGCTGATTGGCAGCGACCTCGTAGAAAAGCTCATCGCTGATGATCGGCTGAAGGCGGTTACGCTGACGGGCAGCGAGCTGGCCGGCTCGAAAGTGGCCGCTACTGCGGGCGCTCACATCAAAAAGACCGTGCTGGAGCTGGGGGGCTCCGACGCCTTTATCGTGCTGGCCGACGCCGACCTGGAGCTGGCCGCCAAAACAGCTGCCCAGGCCCGCATGATCAACGCGGGCCAGAGCTGCATTGCGGCCAAGCGGTTTATTGTGGAAAAACCTGTCATCAAGGAGTTTATCAACCAATTAAAGACTCATCTGCTGGCTTTTCGCACCGGCGACCCACTGGATGAAGCCACGCAATACGGCCCGCTAGCCCGCCCCGATCTGGCCGACGAGCTCACGGAGCAAGTAGAAGACTCCGTGCGTCAGGGGGCAAAAGTAGAGCTGTATGGGGGGCAATCTGAGGCGGGGAATGCCCTGTTTCGGCCCATGATTCTTTCCCGCGTGAAGCCCGGTCAGCGAGCCTACCACGAGGAATTGTTTGGGCCCGTGGCGCTTGTTCTGGAAGCCCACGACGCCGACGATGCTGTCCGGCTGGCCAACGATTCGCCGTTTGGCCTCGGTGGCGCCATCTGGACCCACGATGCGAAGCGGGGCGAAGCGCTGGCCCGCCGGGTGGAGGCGGGGGCCGTTTTTGTGAACTCGATGGTAAAATCTTCGCCCGAGATGCCCTTTGGCGGCGTCAAGAAGTCGGGCTACGGGCGAGAGCTGTCGTACCTGGGAATCCGGGAGTTTGTCAACCAGAAAAGTATCTGGATTGGCGGCGATGTTCCGCTGAGGGACGGGAAGAAAACAGAGTAGCAAGCCCAGCTTTTATGCTCCTCTCACCTGTCATCTAACCTGTGCCTAATAATTAATCAATGGTGTAGGTCGGGGTAGCAGCACTTGCATAAGCTTAGGCGTTCTAGGCTTTTTGAGGGATGAAATGCCGTAGTCGGGTGAGCATATTTCGTACTTCTTCTTCAACATACAGCGTGTCGCACTCCAGCAAAAGGCCCTGGCAATACGAAACAAAGAAGGGGGCCACCTTTTCCTTCATCATCTTTTGAGCCACCGGATTTTCGTCGGAGTTCAGACGCAGGAAGCGGATGGACGCAAACACCTCCTGATCAGCAAATTGGACAAGATGCGGCGCAAGCTGCTCACAGATCTTACAGTTGGGCGAAGTAAACTTAACGAACACTTTAAGATGCTCATGAATGAGGCGGCGCAAGCCTTCATCATCGGTATCCAAAACGCCCAAAGGGGTAGAATCTTTCATAGTAGCAGCCAACACAAACAAAGACAACCCCAAACTCAACCGCACGGCCCGCAGACAAGAAAGCCGCCCAAAAGATTCCCATTTGGCGCGGCCTCCTTATTACATAGCTATACTTTAGGTACTTAAACTGCCTTCAGCATCATGGCCCGAATGTACTTGACGGGCGCGCTGCCATAGCTCAGAAACTGCTCGTTAAAGGATTTGAGGTCAAATTTGCCCCCAGCTCTTTTTTCAGCTCTTCGCGCAGATCATAGATGGCGGTGTAGCCGCTGAAGTAGCTGCTGAGCTGCACCTGCGAGAGCGTGGCCCGACGCCACTTGTTAGTCGTTTCGCTTTCTTCCTGAAATCCGTCGCGCTGAAGCATTTTCAGAGCCGCTTCGCGGGAGATATTTCCTACGTGCACCTCGTGGTCGAGGATGGTATTGAGGGTCACGCGCATGTTCCATTTGTCCCACATCAGCCAGATTTCGTCGCTGTTCTGGCCGTAGCCGCTCTCCAGCATCATGCGCTCAGCATACACGGCCCAGCCTTCCACCATCGCGCCGTTGCCAAAAATGGCTTTTACCAGCGAGGGCGAGCGGTTGGCATATACGAGTTGGGTATAATGGCCCGGAATAGCCTCGTGGATGTTCAAAATCTGGAGGGTATAGTCGTTGTACTCACGCAGATAGCTCTCGGCCTGAGCTGGCGTAAGGTTGTCCAGCGGTTCTACGTTGTAGTAGGTATTGGCGGCCTTATCGTAAGGGCCGGGGGCCGAAATGCTGGCGCCCGCGCCGCTACCGCGCATGTAGAGCGGCGTTTCGCGCACGACCAGCGGCTTGCTCGGGTCCTGGGTGAGCAGCTTCTTATCGTTGACAAATTTTATCAACACTGGAATCTGAGCTTTCACAGCCTCCACGAAACCCTCCTTCGTTGCGTGCTTTTCCGATAAGCGGCTGATTACGCGCTGAATCATGGCTACCGAATCGGTGGGCATGGGCTGACCGGCAAAGTACTTGGGCCACAGACGGGCCGCGCGGCGGCCCATATCACGCAGCAGGTAAGCCCGGTTATCCTGCGCTTTCTGGTACACTTGATCGGCGGAGTAAGCCGACTGAATATCCAGAGCAAACTTGCGGTCGAACAGCTCTTTACCCAGGCGGAAGCTCCGAAATTTGCCTCCCGCCAGCACTTCGCCGCGCAAAAACTTCAGGTAGTTCTCTATTACCAGGCGCGTGGTGGCAATGCGGTCTTGCAGCTCTTTCTTCTCGCGCGCATCCAAGCCGGAGCGTTTGATGGAGTCCTGCAACGCTGGCCCAAACACCTGCAACCCGCCCTCATTCTGCAAGATGGCCAGCTCGGTGTGCTCACGGGTCGGACGCTCGATGTTGGTCTGGGCCGCCTCGTAGTAATCAGGGGCGTGGTCGATCTTAATGGAAATTGCCCGCAGCCGCCGATCCAGCGGATAGTAGCGGCCGTTCAGGATTTCGGCAACCGACGCGCCCAGGTTATAGCTGGAAGGGTCCCAGGACCAGCTGCGCAGGGTATCGCTATAAAAGCGCGACTTATCCAGATAGTTAAGCAGCAGATGATAATCGGTCTGGTTATTCGCCGACAAATCATTGACCTTGAAACCCGTCAGGCTCTTGCGCATCCGGGTCTGGGCAGCAGCCTCTACTTCCCGCCGCGCCGCCGTCGGGATAACTAACAGTGAATCATACCGATGATTGCCCTTTGCCGAGGCTAGCCGTGGATTGTAGTACCAGAGCGAATCGATAAACTGATTCTTATAGCGCTCAAAGCTTTCATTGACTTCAGCGGCGGGGTCGGCGGTGGCAGTAGTATCGGAGCTACCGCAGCTACCGAGAAGTGAGGCAGCCGCTAACGTACTGACGGCCAGCAATGATTTTAGGGTAGTAGTTGAGACCATAGAAAGGGCAGTTTAGGTAGCAAGGTAATGGTCAGGGGCGGGTAATGCTAGGGTTTTGGCAGAGCCTCGCCCACTAGCCCACCTTCTCTTGCATAACCAGCCCCGGGGGCTTTTTGGCACGAAGGGGCTGCCTTTCTAGTCAGGTACGGAAGTCGTGTAGCTTACGGGCCCGCCATATGCCTGCCCAATGGCTACTAGCTCTACCCACCGCTCGCTTTGCTTGCGGCGGGTAAGCAAGGGCTGCCCGCCGCCGGTGTCCGAAGCACTGCCCCAGTATAGGCGCACCTGCAACGTCTCGCCTACCACGGTGCCCGCCACACTCAACACTCCAATACTGCGCTTAAACAGCCCATTTGTGGTAACCGTAAACAGGGAATTATCGCTGTGGGCGATGCTGTAGCCGCGCTGCACCAGCACCTGAGCCAGCCGCCGCCAGCTTTCTGCCGACGTGCCGCTCAGAGCCAGCACCATCGTATCGTCGTCTTTGCTGGCCGCCGCGCTGGCTGCCACCGCAGTGGGCGCAGTCTGGGCCTGTGCTATCTGCATGCATAAGCAAAACAGGCCGAGGAAAAGTAGTTTCTTCATGGCTCAAAGTATAGAATTATTTGAATAGGTAAACATATCTGCCGCGTGCGGTAGAGACGCGTTGCGACCGCACGCGGGCAGCAACCTACACTGCTTATTTGTATTGTTGTAACTCTAAAAAGCCCCCAGCCATGCGTCTGCCCGCCTCTCTCCTATTTACTGGTTTCTTGCTGGCCCTGGCGCCGCTGGCCTGTTCTCAGCAAACACCCGAAACGCCTTCGTCTACGCGGCCAGGCGGGCCGTCCGCCATACCAGTGCAGTCGGCAACGCCGGCCTTGCTCGAAACCTTCGAGACGGGCAGCAAAGGCGCTTATGCGGAGGCCGATGAAATTTTGCCTTCCGGTTCCTGGCACTTCACCGATGCCATGATCGGCTCCGCGCCTACCGACCACAAAAACGGCACCCGCGCCGTGCGTCTCCGGGGTCGGGGCCGCCTGCGCATGAACTTCGACGCGCCCGCTGGCATCAAGTCGGTGCGCATCAGCAGCGCTACCTACGGCGACGACGCGCCCAGCACTTGGGAGCTATGGATAAGTCAGGACGGTGGCCGCCAGTACCAGCGGGCCGGCGCGGCGGTACGTACCAGCGGGCCGCGCCTCACCCTGAGCACCTTCGGGGTAAGTCCGGGGGCAAATTGCGGCTGGAGATCCGCAAAACAGATGGCGGCAACACCCGCCTCAACCTCGATGATATTGCTTTGCTTACGGCGGCCGGCGCTGCTACGCCGGCAGTGGCACCTGCTTCTGTGCCCGCGCCCAGCTCGCCGGCCCGCACTGCCGTCGTGGTCAGCCGCGACGACAATATGGCCCTCGGCAACCCCAGCGGCGCTACCAGCAGCCTGAGCACACCCAACAATTACCTGCTCAGCAAGCACCAGTACGCCATGAGCTACAACGCCGGCCGGGGCATTCCGAACTGGGTAAGCTGGCATCTGAATCGGGCCTGGATGGGCAGCGCCCCCCGCCAGGACGACTTCCGCCCCGACCCTGCCCTGCCCCGCGGCTTCTACCAGGTTTCCACCGGCAGCTACCTCGGCTCGGGCTTCGACCGGGGCCATAACTGCCCCTCCGCCGACCGCACTACCGACCTGGACGACAACTCTGCTACCTTCCTCATGACCAATATGATACCTCAGGCCGCTAATAACAACCAACGCACCTGGTCGGGGCTGGAAGAGTATGGGCGGCGGCTGGTTGATGCCGGTAATGAGGTCTACATTATCATGGGTAACTACGGCAAGGGCGGCACGGGACTCAACGGCCGCGCCACTACCATCGATCAGGGCCGCATCACGGTGCCCGCCCGCATCTGGAAGGTGCTGGTTGTCCTGCCCGAAGGCACCAACGACCTCCAGCGCATTGCGGCTGGTCAGGCCCGTGTGCTGGCCATAGACACACCCAACGATCAGAGCGTCAGCCCCGACTGGAGCCGCTACCGCGTATCGGTCGATGCTATTGAAGAAGCTACCGGCCTTGATTTGCTGAGCAACATTCCCCTGGAAGCGCAAGACCGCCTGGAAGCGCGAGTGGATACGGGGCCAACGCGGTAGTAAGGCAATAAATACTTACAAAGCCCGTCATGTAGAGCGCCGCGAAGCATCTCGCGTGTTTCGTTGGAATGCTACTCTACTAACCAAGAACGTCATGCTGAGCGGAGTCGAAGCATCTCTACTGGTGACTAATTCCAATCGGTGCTCAACGAAGCGGGAGAGATGCTTCGGCAAGCTCAGCATGACAGTTAGTGTGGCAACCTCAGCTCGCAAGATGCTTCGCGCTGCTCTGCATGACGGAGTAGGTGATTATTTAGTGGCACGCTCCTAATTCATATTTGCGTACGCTACCTCGTGACAGCCAGATTGCCCCCAGCGACTGTTCTGCTTGGCAACTTGTAAAGATCTTCGCCGTATTTTTGCCCCGAGCTACCTCTTGAGTTAGTTCGTTCCGCTCCCTTTTCTCTCACCCACTATCCTGCCCATCATGCGTCCATCGGCGCGTCATGGGCTTTTTTTGTCTCAATGCTCGTTCGCCAGAGCTATCCTCATACTGCTTATGCTTACTCAAACTTCTGTTCCAGCTACTTCGCCGCACGTGCATCGGGTGGCTGTCAGTGCAATTTTCTTTTTGCAGGGCTTATGCTTTGCGAGCTGGGCATCGCGCATACCTACTATTCAACAACAGATGGGCTTCTCTGACACCCAACTCGGGCTAGTGCTGCTGGCGCTACCCGTGGGCCTGATGCTGTCCTTGCCGCTGTCGGGGTGGTTGGTGGCCCGGCACGGCAGCCGCTGGGTGGCGCTGGCAGGGGCGTTTTTGTACGCTTTTACCTTGCTTACGCTGGGGCTTGCTGCCAATCCATTGCAGCTGGTAAGCTGCCTTGTGTTCTTCGGGCTGGCAGCCAACATGCTCAATATCGCCATTAACACGCAGGCAGTAGGTGTAGAAGCGCTTTACAGCCGTTCTATTATGGCGTCGTTTCATGGCCTTTGGAGCTTGGCGGGCTTTGTGGGCGCGGCCGTAGGCACTATTATGATCGGGTATGGCATCAGTCCACTGCCGCACTTCGGCTTAATCACCGGTCTTATCATAGCGGGCGTGCTGGTGGCCGGTCGCTACATATTGCCTGCCGACGCCAATAGCGCGTCCACCGACCAGCCAATATTTGTTTTACCCGATAAATCCTTACTTATCCTGGGTCTTATTGCCTTTTGCTGTATGATCTGCGAAGGCGCCATGTTCGATTGGAGCGGGGTGTATTTTCGGAAGGTTGTACAGGCCGAGAAAGCGTGGGTAGGTGCTGGCTACACTGCGTTTATGAGCACTATGGCCGCAGGTCGCTTCGTAGCCGACCGTTTCACGAGTCACTTTGGCCGCGCCCGAACCTTACAGCTCAGCGGCCTGCTGACAGCTTCCGGGCTGTTGCTGGCGGTGCTGGTGCCGCAGCTCTGGCCGGCAATCGTAGGCTTTCTGCTTGTCGGGTTTGGGGTTTCGTCGGTGGTGCCGCTGGTGTACGGAGCAGCCGGACGCTCCACTGTCATGTCGCCGGGCGTGGCGCTGGCGGCGGTATCCACGGTGGGTTTTCTGGGTTTTTTAATCGGCCCGCCACTTATCGGGCTGGTTGCGGGCGCTACCAGTCTGCGGATCTCTTTTTCAATTATTGCGGTAATGGGACTGTGCATCGCCCTTCTGGCAGCCAAAGCGAAGCTGTAGCCCCAGGTTGCGGCGGGGCATTCAGTGCTGCTATTGCATGATGCCCTGAGCTATGGCTGGGGGGCTTTTTTTGCCTGGCCAAAGAAGTTGCCGGGGTTCCAGGTGGGGCGTTGGACCTGGTTGGCAATCTGGTAGCCGATAAGGAAATTTAGCTGCGCGTACTTCTTGCCCGCTTCAAAGTCGAACACCCCATTTATATCGTCTTGGGGCTTGTGGTAATACTTGGCCCGCCATACCTGCACCTGCTCGCTTAAGTTATTTTTACCGTCGGCAGTCTTATTCCCGTACTTGATATGAAGGGCCGGAATTCCCTGAGCCACAAAGCTATATTGATCGGAGCGAATAAAGCGATTTTGAGTGGGTTCGGGGTCGTCTTCTACCGTCAGGCCCATCATCTGGCTGGCCGTGGCTACAGGCACGGCCAAGGAGGAATTCTCCGCCCCAGCGCCACCACCGATAATAAAGGAGCGATGATGGTGGGCATATCGGTGTTGATGTTGGCCACCAGCTGCGCTTTGGGCACGGTCGGGTTTTGGGCAAAATACGCCGAGCCCAGCAGCCCCATTTCCTCCCCGGTCACGGCAACGATGAGAATCGAGCGCCGGGGTTTTTGCTTTAGCTTCTTGTAGGCACTGGCAATTTCCAATAGACTAGCCACGCCCGTTGCATTGTCGTGGGCGCCGTTGTAGAGCGAGTCGCCCAGCACCGGAGCGGCAATTCCCATGTGGTCGAGGTGGGCGCTGTGCACCACGTATTCAGCCCGAAGCTGAGGATCGGAGCCCAGTATTTTGCCTACTACGTTGAAGCTGGCTATATCCTGGTAGCGCGATGATTGGGTGGCACTTACGCGCGGCAGTAAGGGTGCAGAAGCCGCCCGACCAGCACGCAGCGTTGCGAAGGCAGTGGCCGTATCAGTAGCAGCACCGGCAAACAGCTGGTTTAAAGTGGCCGCGTTTACGGCGCCTAACACCTGAATTTGCCCCCCAGCGTAGCTGCGCGATACACTTACCTTACCATCAGGCCCCAGCACGCTCACAACGCCCCGACTGAAGTTTGGCAGCTTGGAGGAAGGCTTCGGGAAAGCCAAAAGCACGCCCACGGCCCCATGCCGGGCGGCCGTTTGCAGAATGGTTAAGACATCTATATTGTAAAGGCGTACGGCGGCCGGAAACTGCTTTGGCTCCTCCCGGGTCACTACCACTACTTTGCCCTTCACATCGAGGCCGGCGTAGTCGTCGTAGCCCAGACCTGGGGCGCTGATGCCATATCCAGCAAATACCAGTGGAGCTGCCGTCACGCTCGTGCGGGGCACTTCAGGGTTAGGATACAAGATGAATTCTTCGCCCGCTTTCAGTGCAGTGGCCTGACCTGCTGTGTTTTGCAGCTGCAAGGCAGCATCGGGCTCAGTGAAAGCGCGCCGCAGCTGCACCTGCTGGGTGAAGCTGCCATTGTCGCCGGCGGGCTCTACCCCTGCCTTTTTAAGCTGATCTACAACGTACTCAACGGCCATCTGATAGCCCGGCGTACCCGGCAGCCGGCCTTGCAGCTTGTCATCGGCCAGGTACTGCACGTGGGCCTTGTAATTGTCGGCGCTTACCTTGCTCAGCGCTTTCTGAACAGATTTTGGAGGCGCGGTAGCCGATTGGGCCCAGCTACTTTCGCTGAACAGCAGGAAAGCGCTAAGCAGAGAAACACAGTATTTCATCAGGCAGGAAGGTGTTCAATTGCAAGGAGTTACGCTCTAGGTTTCTGTCAGCACGGTTTTGAAGCCGGCCAGCTTGCCTTCTTCGGTTTTTCCTAGTGCAAACGTCTGAATCTGTGGCCCTTTGCCAATGCGATAAACTTTGGTTTCCTGCAGCTCCTGCTTCATAAACATCTGCAGGGCTTTAAAGCGGTTGGCTAGCTCTACATTGTTAAGCACGCCGTTATCAGCAGTATGGTTGCGCAAAAACACCGTTAGCTCCTTCGTTTCTACTGGGGTGCCGTCGGGCTGCCCAAGCAGTCTCAGCAGGGCGGCGTCGGTGAGCTCACCCTCGGGAGCGGCGTAGCTCACTGCTTCCAGCGGCGCATCCGACTCGCTCATATAGAACAGCCCTTTGGTCATCGTTTGCAGCTGGTCCATAACGGCGTCGGAGGCCGGGGCATCGTCGCTGGAGGGCATTTTTGCCTTGCTGGATTCCCGAGCTGCTTTAGAATCAGGCGCTGGCTCGGTGGCCTGGCCTTGTGCGCTTGCTTCTGCCTCGGGGGGCAATTTGGCGCTGATGGCGGCGGCCAGCTCCTTCATGCGCGCTTCGGCCACTTTGATTTTCGGATTCGCAAAATTCATATCCGACACCCGATTCATCGGAATCAGGTGGATATGTGCGTGCGGCACTTCCAAGCCAATAACCGCCACCCCAATGCGCTTGCACGGCACGGCCTCGCGCACGGCCTGCGCCACGCGCTGGGCAAACTGATGCAGGGCCGCCAGCTCGGCGGGGGCAAATCGAAGATATAATCGACCTCGCGCTTCGGAATAACCAAGGTATGGCCTTCTACCAAAGGCGTAATATCCAGAAAGGCCAGATGATCAGCGTCTTCAGCAACTTTGTAGGCTGGCAGCTCGCCCGAAACGATGCGGGAAAAGATAGAAGGCATAGCGAATGGTTTTGTAGGAGTTTGAAGCGCAATTGGCTGTAGAGACGCGAATTCGCGTCTGATCGTTGCTGAGATTGTTTAGCTGGCGCAGTTCCGGTCGTTCAACCACGAGACGCCAGTGCGCGTCTCTGCAAAAGCTCAACTTAGTGCTGCACCGCTCGGTAAGGTAGAAATAAGTTGGAACGCAAAGAGGCGAGACTGTTCAAGTCTCGCCTCTTTGTTTTTATTCTCAAGTGCGCAGTGCGCCGACGCGCTTAACGCGAAATCTCCAGAATCTGAAACTGCAGCTTACCAGCGGGCACCGTAATTTCGGCTACGTCGCCCACGGACAAGCCCAGCAAGCCTTTGCCAATCGGCGACTTCACGGAGATCTTACCGGCGGCGAGGTTGGCTTCTTCCTCGGCTACCAGAATGTAGTCGAGCACCATGTTGTTCTTCATGTTTTTAAGCTTGACTTTGCTCATTATCAAAGCTTTGCTCGCATCGATGTTCGATTCATCAATCACGCGGGCATTGCCAATAACTTCTTCAAGCTTGGAGATTTTCAGTTCCAGGTGACCTTGCGCGTCCTTGGCGGCGTCGTACTCCGCATTCTCGCTCAGGTCGCCTTTGTCGCGGGCGTCGCGCAGTTGCTCGGCAGCCTCGGCCCGGCCGCGGATTTTCAGGTCCTGGAGCTCGTCCTTGAGCTTTTGCAGGCCTTCGGGGGTGTAATAATTAACAGTGGCCATGACGGTGGGATGGTAAGCTAAAAAACAAGAAGAACGGTCGGCAAAGCCAACCGTTCTCCCCAACAGGTTTAGGACAAATATACGAATCCTGCCCAACTTACGCTAGCTGAGCGGCGCCGCGCCCCGCAGAAAGGCTTCAATTTTTTGGACCAGCACTTCATTGATGCGTTGGTATGATTGGTGCGTCCAGCCGCCAATATGGGGCGAAAGGATAACCTGGGGGGCTTTTTTCAGAAAATCGAACGTTGCCTGCTGGGCTGGTGTGAGCGTAGTAAGCTTCTCATTTTCGAGTACATCCAGGGCTGCTCCCCGCACCTGCCCGCTTTGCAGGCCGCGCACCAAAGCCGCCTGATCAAGCACTTCGCCCCGGGCCGTATTCAGCAGCCAAATGGGGTTGCGAAAACCCAGCAGCATCGTCTCATTCACAAAATGGTGGTTAGAGGCCGAATACGGAATATGCAGACTCAATACTTCGGCTCGCTGCTGCAATTCATTCAGCGTCACCAGCGTCGCGTGATGATCAGGTATGCAGGCCGGGGTGTGGTCGTAGGCGAGCACCGTGCAGCCAAAACTGGCGAGTCGCTGGGCAAAGGCTCGCCCCATATGTCCGTAGCCAATTATTCCGACCACTTTGCCCCCCAGCTCCTCGCCTCGGTTGGCTTCGCGCTGCCAGATACTTTGGCGCACTTCCTGATCGGCCCGCGGAATATTGCGCAGGAGCGCTAGCAACAGGCCCAAAGCGAACTCACCCACCGCGTCGCGGTTGCCTTCAGGCGCGTTCAGGAGCGTAACGCCAGCGGCCTGCATTGCCGCTTCATCTATATTATCTACGCCGGCGCCGGCCCGGGCTACATAGCGGAGCGTTGGTCCGTGGGTTAAGAGTTCGGCCGTCACGCGCACCTTGCTACGCACCACTAAGCCCTCATACGCATGCGCCGCCAACGCCGTGGGCACTTCAGCAGCCGTCAGGTCAGGGCGATAATGAGTGGTGATGTTGGCTGCCTGAAACAGGCTTTGCCACGAAGGATGCAGGTCGTCGACGACGAGACAAAGAGACATGATTGAGTGGTTTTTACCGTTTTCAGGATATACTCCCTACTACCGAGCGAATACCTACCCACCTTATAGGTGATAAGCATTGAATAAAAATATTAAAGCCAGCTATGCTTCCTCCGCAGCTTGGGCCTCATTCTGCTGATGCTGTTCTACCAGCTTTGTCAGGCCCACAAACTCAGCTACACCTAACTGCTCAGCACGCTTATCAAAAATAGGATCAGCAGTGGCCTCTGGGGGCAAACCGAATGGCTTTAACGCATTGCGTAACGTCTTGCGGCGGGTCTGAAAGGCCTGCTTTACTACCCGGAAAAACAGCTTCTCATCGCAATCCAGATGCTCGGTGGTGTTGCGGGTAAGCCGAATGACGGCCGACTGCACTTTGGGCGGCGGCACAAACACGTGGGGCGGCACCGCGAACAGCATTTCCACGGTATAAAACGCCTGCACCAGCACACTCAGAATTCCATATGCTTTAGAGCCCGGCGGCTCAGCAATGCGCTCAGCCACTTCCTTTTGCAACATGCCCACCACCTCCCGCACCTGCTGCCGGTGAGCCAGCACCTGAAAGTAAATCTGGGTAGATATGTTATAAGGAAAATTGCCAATGATGCTCAGCGGCTTACCCGGAAATAGCTGGCTCAGATCCTGCCGCAGAAAGTCGGCGGAGATAATTCGCCCCCCAAGCGAGGGGAAATTGCGTTCCAGATAAGCCACCGACTCCCGGTCAATTTCCACTACACTCGTTTCGTAGGCAGGGTTCTGCAACAGATTCCCGGTGAGTACGCCCATGCCGGGGCCAATTTCGAGCACGTGAGCCACTCCATCGGGCAAACGCAAAGCGTCCACGATATTGCGGGCAATATTGGGGTCGGCCAGGAAGTGTTGACCGAGGTGTTTTTTGGGGCTAACGTGGTCCACAGAAGGAAGGAGCTAGGAGTCAGAAGCTAGAAGCAAGGAGCCGGAAGAAAGAGTTAAGCATAAAAAGTAAAGAAATGAGAAGAAGGAATTTGGGTAATCCTAACTTCTGACTTCTGACTCCTAGCTCCTTCCTTCTGCTTACCTTGCGGCGCCCAAAGATACGCCTGTCGGTGGGCTTCTGACCTTCACTTCCGCCCTTCTGCTGTTTATGGCCCTTCAACTCACGTACGCCTCCACGGTGCCCGCTGGTGCCGATACTGTTTTCGTGCTACCCGCCGGTACTCGCGATTTGCCCCCAGCGCCCTCACCGACCTGCCTGAGGCGGCCCGGAACTATGTGCACGAGCAACTCGCCGCCGACAATAAGCTTATCACTGTCAATCACTTCTCCCATCGGCACTACTTTATAGTAGCCGCCTCCAAAGCCACTCCTGAGCTGGAAGCGGAAGACTTGCGCAAGGCTGGCCACAAGCTGCATGCTTCGCTTAAAGCGGATAAAGTTGGGGAGCTTTTCATTCAGGATCTGACCACCGATGGCACGGGTGCGCTACCACTGGCTGAAGGTATCTACCTGACTGCTTATCAGTTTGGGGGCTATAAAACAGACGAGAAATCACGGCAAAATGCCCCCCTGACCAAAGTAAATCTGGTGGGCACCAACCTTCAGGCCGAAACGGTTCAGGAACTAGTAGGCGTACTGCAAGGCGTGTCTTTGGCCCGTGACCTTGTTAATGAGCCGCTCAACCGCCTCAATGCCGTTCAATTTGCGGAGCGCATGGCGGCGGCGGGTGAAGAAGCCGGTTTTCATACCGACATTCTGGACCTTGCCCGTATCGAAGCACTGCGCATGGGCGGACTGATTGCCGTAAATCTGGGCAGCCCCGAGCCGCCGACCTTCACTATAATGGAGTACAAGCCGGAGGGGGCCAAAAACGCGAAGCCTTACGTGCTGGTAGGCAAGGGCGTAGTGTTCGACACGGGTGGACTCAGCCTGAAGCCTACGCCCAGCTCCATGGACATGATGAAGTGCGATATGGCGGGCGGCGCGGCCGTAACGGGCGTGCTGTATGCGCTGGCCAAAAATAAAATACCCCTGCACGTAATCGGCCTGGTGCCCGCCACCGACAACCGGCCTGGTGGCTTGGCCTTCGTGCCCGGCGACGTACTCGAAATGCACAGCGGCCTCACGGTTGAAGTTCTCAATACCGACGCGGAAGGCCGTCTGATTTTGGCCGATGCCCTCAGCTTCGCCCGCAAATATGAGCCGGAGCTGGTTTTCGACATTGCCACCCTTACCGGCTCCGCGGCTCGCGCTGTTGGTAAAGAAGGCCTAGTAGCGATGGGCACCGCTGGCGATGAGCGCATGCTTCAGCTTAAGCAAGCGGGCAACCGCACGCACGAGCGCATCGTGGAGCTGCCGCTGTGGGAAGAGTACGCCGAGCATATCAAGTCCGATATTGCCGACATCAACAACTTAGGCAAAGCTGAAGCAGGAGCCATCTCAGCGGGCAAATTCCTGGAGCGCTTCATCGAAGGCACGCCCTGGATTCACTTGGACATTGCCGGCCCAGCCTTCCTCACTGCCCCCGACAGCTACCGTGGCAAAGGCGGCACAGGCACCAGCGTGCGGCTGCTATATGACTTTTTGAAAAGCACGTATTAATGCCCCACGCTCTTTGTTTTCTTCTTAAAGTGAGGAGTTCACTCCTCTACATTCGCTAGCTCCTCTCCATGTCCCAATTGCCACGCCTCGGCATTTCTGTCGGCGACCTTGCCGGTATCGGACCCGAAATCATTTACAAAACCCTGCGCGATGTGCGCTTGCTTAAATACTGCACGCCGGTAGTTTACGGCACGGCCACGGTGCTATTCGACGATTTCCCCACGGAAGAGCACACCGAGCCGTTAACCTTCCGCCAGGTACGTGCCGCCGCCGACATTGCCACCGGCAAGCCCAACGCCGTTACCTGTTGGGACGAAGACTTTGTGCTCACGCCTGGTCAGCCCAGCGCAGCGAGCGGTGCCGCCGCCCGGCAATCGTTGTTGGCCGCTTGCCGCGACTTGAAAGAAGGGTTGCTGGATGGCATCGTAACGGCACCCATTAGTAAGGAGAACACCCAGGCCGACGACTTCCGCTACCCCGGTCATACTGAGTTCCTAACCAGCTTTTTCGGGGCTCCCGAGAGCCTGATGTTCTTGGTAAGTGAAGATTTACGCGTGGCCACCGTCACGGGTCACATTCCATTGAAAGACGTTTCAGGCAGAGTAACAAAGGAGCTTTTAACCAAGAAGCTGCGGATTTTGCTGACTTCTCTGCGTCAGGATTTTGGAATTCAGAAGCCTCGTGTAGCTGTATTGGGCCTGAACCCGCATGCTGGGGAGAAAGGCTTGCTAGGCACTGAAGAAGCTGATATCGTGACGCCCGTCATTCAGCAATTACTGGAAGAAGGCCATTTGGTTTATGGCCCCTTCCCTGCCGACGGCTACTTCGGTACTCGCCAATACCACCAATTCGATGCGACGCTAGCGTTGTACCACGATCAGGGTTTGATTCCATTCAAAACGCTAGCTTTCGAGCGGGGAGTCAACTTTACGGCCGGCTTACCCATAGTGCGCACTTCTCCCGACCATGGCACAGCCTACGGATTGGCGGGCACATTCAAAGCGGATGAAACCTCGTTCCGGGAAGCACTTTATCTAGCCTGCGACTTAGTTCGCCAACGGCAAGGCCTAGTAGTAGAGAAACGTCGTTAGCAGATAACACTAAAAGCCCCCCAGCATTGCTCTGGGGGGCTTTTTTTATATAGAATATCTTACTGAGGCTGTTCAGCCTTACTGCTAAAAGCTTGGCACGAAAGCGAAACTTTCTTTCTATAAACGAAATATAATTTGTTCTTTTAAAATTCAGCCGTAATTTTGTAGCAGGAATGAGCGGAGCCGGTTCGGTTCCGTTTTGCTTTTATCTCGTTTTCATGGTTCTTCAAACCCCTACCGACTACCGCATTGCCCTGCGTCGCCTTGACGCGCTGGCAACCGCTGGAGTAGAGGGCAACGCCGCACTAGAAGCCGAGTTTCGGGAGTTGATCATGAGTATCGACACCTATGAAAGCAAGTTAGGACTGCTTCCCATTCCTAATCTGCCAACCTCACTGGCTGAGATGATTGAGCTCAAACGCCAGCAGATGCGCCTCAAGCAGAAAGATTTGGCGCAACTACTGGAAGTGCCCGCCGGACGTCTCTCCCAGATTCTGAGTGGCAAGCGCCGCGTTTCACTCGATCTGGCCAAACGCCTGTACGAGCGACTCGGCATCCCTTCCGATTTCATTCTGAAAAACGCTTAGCTGCTCCATACTGCTTCCCTGCTTTAAAAAACGGCAAAATCTTCCTACTTTTGCCCCCTGCTATAAATCTCAACCGTGAAGAAGGACTCGCAATACGACATAGCTATTGCTAAACTGGCCCATAAAACGCATCATTTTGCGTTCGAGCTGGGCAAAGCGTTTTTCGAGCAGTTTGATCAACAGCTGATTCAGGATGGTCAACTTCATGCTGATGTGGAGCTGACCAAAACAGATTTGCTGCTGACGCTCGACTTTCACATCAAGGGCACTGTCCGCCTTATTTGCGACCGGAGCCTGGAAGATTTTGATCAACCTATTGATGTGCGCCACCAATTGCGCGTACGCTTCGGGGATCAATACCTGGAGTTGGACGACGACGTGCTGCAAATCACGCCCGATACTCAAACTCTCCCAATTGCGCAGCACTTGTTCGACTACATCGGGTTAGCTATTCCGATGAAGAAGCTGCATCCACGTTTTCAGAACGAGCCCGACGATAATCCGGACGCTGACGCCAAGCTAATTTTCACGACCCGACAGGCCGACGATGAGGACGAAGACGATTCCGACCCACGTTGGGATGCGCTCCGCAATCTGAATTAAGATTACTCGTCAATTCGATTTTCTCCCTTTTAAGTTCACATTCAACTTTCATAATTTACCATGGCACATCCTAAGCGCCGAACCTCCAAAGCCCGCCGCGACAAGCGTCGCACCCACGATAAGCTGACTCCCAAGGCTATTTCTATCTGCCAGACTACTGGCGAGACTCACTTGCGTCACAAAGCGTATGTAGTAGATGGCGACTTATATCTGCACGGTAAAGTAGCAGTAAAGGACTTCGCTCCTATCGCCGCTGCCGCTGCCCCAACCGAGGACGAAGAATAAGCCTCGCTTTGCTGGTAGCGTCTGCCTGCCAGCCCGCCATTTCGACTCCGTACTCCCCTTGATTTCCTGTACATGAAGATAGCCCTGGACGCAATGGGGGGCGATTTTGCCCCCCAGGCTGCCGTCGATGGCGCCGTAATGGCTGCCCAACAGCTAAACGGTGCGGCTCAGATTGTGCTCATCGGCCAGGAAGAGGCCGTGCGCCCTTTGCTCCAACAGCACGGCGCCGCCGCTGCCGACCTCATCTTTATCCCGGCCACGCAAGTAATTGCAATGGGTGAGCATCCTGCCAAAGCCTACCAGCAGAAGCAGGATTCCAGTATTGCCGTGGGTTATCGAATGTTGCATGCCGGCGAGTTAGATGCATTCTGCTCAGCCGGTAGCACAGGTGCCATGCTCGTAGGCGCTATGTTCAGCGTAAAAGCTGTACCCGGCGTATTGCGGCCAGCCATTGCGAACTTTGTTCCGAAGCTAGCAGGTGGGCAAGGCATTTTGTTAGATGTGGGAGCCAATGCGGAGTGTAAACCAGAAATGCTCGAGCAATTTGGCGAACTGGGCTCTCTCTATGCGCACTATGTGTTAGGTATTGAAGCCCCTAAAGTGGGTTTGATGAACCTAGGCGAGGAAGAGGGCAAAGGCACAGCCTTGACGCAGGCTGCTTATCAATTATTGAAGGTAAATCCGCACGTGCAGTTTATCGGCAATATTGAAGGGCGCGACCTTTTCAACTCCAAAGCCGACGTAATCATCTGCGACGGCTACACAGGCAACGTAGTCTTGAAGATGGCAGAATCCATTTATGAGATTCTGAATGAGAAGAAGATGCACGACCCCTTCTTCGACAACTTCAATTATGAGGCTTTTGGTGGCAGTCCTATTTTGGGCATAAATGACAACGCCATCATTGGGCACGGAGTGAGTACGCCGCTGGCTATTTGTAATATGCTCTTACAGGGTTACAAAATGGCCGAGTCTGGTATTTCAGACCAAATAAAGAGCACCTTTAAGTCCTAGTGACTAAGTCCGGCTCTGGCCGGACTTTTTTTGCCGCCTACGTCCGTCTTTCTCGATGAAAATAACTGCCGCTATCACCGGAGTGGGTGCCTATGTACCCGACTACGTACTCACCAACAAGGAGCTTGAAACCCTGGTGGATACTACCGACGAGTGGATTCTAAGTCGCACAGGCATACAGGAGCGGCACATCCTGAAAGGCGAAGGACAAGGCACCTCCGTTATGGGGATAAAAGCCGTTGAGCAATTGCTAGCAAAGACAGGCACCAAAGCCGAGGATATTGACCTAATTATCTGCGCTACTACTACCCCCGATTTAGTATTTCCTGCTACCGCTAATATCATCTCAGCGGCTGTAGGGACCAAAAACGCGTTCAGCTACGATATGCAGGCTGCCTGCTCGGGCTTTATGTTTGCTCTAGCTACGGGTGCCCAGTTTATTCAGACTGGCACTTATAAAAAGGTGATCATCGTAGGTGCCGACAAGATGTCGAGCATCATTGACTATACCGACCGTTCTACCTGCATTATTTTCGGCGATGGTGCGGGTGCAGTTCTTTTAGAGCCTAATACTGATGGTTTGGGGTTACTCGATCAGAAGCTTTGCTCTGACGGCAACGGTGAGCCATTCTTGCATCAAAAGGCAGGCGGCAGCCGTCGTCCTCCGTCGGCAGAAACTGTTGCAGGCCGGGAACACTTCGTATACCAAGAGGGAGGAACGGTGTTCAAATTTGCCGTGAAAAACATGGCTGAAGTAGCTGCTCAAGTAATGGAGCGCAATCAGCTCACGGCCAATGATGTAGCCTGGCTGGTGCCGCACCAAGCCAACAAGCGTATAATTGACGCAACAGCTCATCGGATGGGTGTCGGCCCCGAAAAGGTGATGCTTAACATTCATCGCTATGGCAACACCACTAACGGTACCATTCCTCTTTGCCTAGCCGATTACGAGAGCCAATTACATAAAGGCGATAACCTTATTATTGCCGCATTCGGTGGAGGATTCACCTGGGGGTCATTATACCTCAAATGGGCATACGATACTAAGACTATCCAGTAAATAGTCTGATTAGTCAACTGCACGCAGAAAAACTCTATACTTGCACTTTCGGAAATGCTGAGCTTAGTACGTTAACGATTGAGTAGATTCTGCCTACGGCTTTATCTAAGCAATCCAGCGACACATTCAGCTTTTAACCATCAATAACCAGTATCTAAAAAATGGCCACCACCGCAGACTTCCGTAACGGCCTCGTCCTGAATTACAACAACGAGTTGCACGTTATTACCGAGTTTCAACACGTGAAGCCTGGAAAGGGCCCAGCCTTTGTACGCACTAAATTGCGCAACATTAAAACCGGGCGTGTAATTGATAACACCTTTAATGCAGGTGTGAAGGTAGAAACCGCTCGGGTGGAGCAACGTCCTCACCAATTCCTGTACAAGGATGAGTACGGCTTCAACTTCATGAATAAGGAAGATTTTGAGCAGGTAACATTGCCTGAAGCAATGGTGCCCTTCGCCGATTTGCTAAAGGATGGGCAGGAAGTCACGATTTTGTTTCACGCTGAAACAGAGCAGCCGCTTACCGCTGAATTGCCAACGACAGTAGAACTGGTGGTAACGTATACCGAGCCTGGTTTGCGAGGTGATACAGCCACAAATACGCTTAAGCCCGCAACGGTGGAAACAGGTGCCCGTATCCAGGTACCATTGTTCATCAATCAGGACGAAAAAATTCGCGTGGATACCCGCGACTACTCCTATGTCGAAAGAGTTAAATAAGTCGCCGCAGAAGCAGCCTGCTATGAAAGCCAAAGAACTACAGGAATTGCTCGATTTCATCGCCAAATCGGGTTTGAACAAAGTCAACATCGAAACTGAGGAATTCAAGATCTCAGTACAGCGCGACCCCAGCTATAAGCCGGTAATCAGCACATCGATGGCTGTGCCCGCCCCGGCGGCTGCGCCTCAGGCGCCGGCCCCAGTAGCTGCTCCTGTTTCTTCACCCGCACCCATCACCACTACGCCTGCTACTACTGCTAGTGAGCCTTCTGAGGCTAATTATCAGGCGCTGAAAGCCCCTATGATCGGCACTTTCTATCGTTCCAACAGCCCCGATTCACCTGCTTTTGTGAACGTGGGTGACATGGTCGAAAAAGGTCAGGTCATTTGTATTATTGAAGCCATGAAGCTGTTCAATGAGATTGAGGCAGAAGCTTCAGGCCGTATTGTAAAGGCATTGGTAGAGAACTCCTCTCCGGTAGAATACGATCAGCCCCTATTCCTGATCGAGCCAATGTAATTTTTGGGCCTTGAGGTCTTGGTAGCTTAGGTTTTGGCGAGTCGGATGACTTGCACAAATATCTTAAGCTACCAAGACCTTTCCTTTTCAATCAAGCTCCCAATCTAGTTGCTCCCAGACCTTAACCATCATGTTTAAAAAAATACTGATTGCTAACCGGGGTGAAATTGCCTTGCGCATTATCCGCACGTGCAAGGAAATGGGTATCAAAACGGTAGCCGTATACTCCACTGCTGATAAGGAAAGCCTTCACGTACGCTTTGCTGATGAGGCAGTGTGCATTGGTCCTCCTGCCAGCGCCCAGTCGTATCTGAATATCCCAACTTTGATTGCTGCGGCAGAAATCACCAACGCTGATGCCATTCACCCTGGCTATGGCTTTCTGTCGGAAAACGCGGAATTTTCCCGTATCTGCCAGGAAAACGGTATCAAATTCATTGGTGCATCGCCTGAAATGATCAATAGCATGGGCGACAAGGCTTCGGCTAAAGCGACCATGAAAAAAGCCGGAGTGCCAACCATTCCTGGTTCGGAAGGCCTACTTGATTCCTTACAGGATGCGCTGAAAATTGCGCACAAAATCAAGTATCCGGTTATTCTGAAAGCTACGGCCGGAGGCGGCGGACGCGGCATGCGCGTGGCCCGCACCGACGAAGAGTTGGAGAAAGGTTGGCACGATGCCCGCACGGAGGCCAAAGCAGCTTTCGGTAACGATGGTATCTACCTTGAGAAGTTTGTAGAAGAGCCGCGCCATATCGAAATCCAGATCGTTGGGGACCAATTTGGCCGTGCCGCTCACCTTTCTGAGCGTGATTGCAGCATTCAGCGACGCCACCAGAAGCTCGTGGAAGAAGCTCCCTCTCCTTTCATGACCAAGGACCTACGCAAGAAAATGGGCAATGCTGCCGTAGCCGGCGCCAAATCTATTCGCTACGAGGGAGTAGGGACGATCGAGTTTTTAGTTGATAAAAACCGCGATTTCTATTTCATGGAGATGAATACCCGCATTCAGGTAGAGCACCCTGTAACGGAGGAAATCATCAACTATGACCTGATTAAAGAGCAGATTAAGGTTGCAGCGGGCGTGCCTATCTCGGGCAATAACTACGAGCCTAAGATGCATGCCATGGAATGCCGCATCAATGCGGAAGACCCGCGTAATAACTTCCGCCCTGCTCCTGGCAAGATTACAACGCTGCATATTCCGGGCGGCCACGGCGTTAGGGTTGATACGCATGTGTACGCTGGCTACACCATTCCGCCGAACTACGATTCGATGATAGCCAAGCTTATCACCACTGCTCAGACGCGGGAAGAATGCATTGTAAAAATGAAGCGCGCCTTAAGTGAGTTTGTAGTGGAAGGCGTGAAAACCACCATTCCGTTTCACCTGGCTTTGATGGACAACCAAAGCTTTAAGGACGGCAACTTCACAACTGCGTTTCTGGATACGTTTGACTTTTCGACTGTTTAGCCAGAATTTCTAGTTCATAACCAAGAAAAAGCCCCCAGAACTATTCTGGGGGCTTTTTCTTGGTTATGTTATGCGCTAGGCTGCTCTATTTCGTGCACCAATTCATCGTACCATTCTTCGCCATACTTGCGAATTAGGGGCTCCTTCAGAAACTGATATACCCGTACCCCCAGCTCGGCACCGAAGGAGCAGGCAGGATTGCAGATGCCCCACCGATCGTAGTTCAGGGCTTCGAACCCGTCGTACTTGCTGATACGAATGGGGTACAAATGGCAGCTGACAGGTTTTTTGAAGCTGGTGGCGCCGGCCAGATAGGCCTGTTCAATGCCACACTTCAGTATGCCACGCTCATCATAGAGGGCATAGGCGCACTCTCGGTCATTGATGGTGGTGGTGCTGAAATCACCTTCCCAATCTTTGATGTAAAGGCCTTGTTGCTCGATTGCCTGCTGGCCGGCTTCAGTAAGAAAAGGCTTGATGCTGGCGTATTCGGCTTCCAGAATGGCTAGCTCAGCTTCTTCTAGAGGAGCGCCGAGGTCGCCTTCCACGCAGCACGCGCCTTTGCAAACTTCCAGATTGCAAACAAAGAAATTGTCGCGAACGTCATCGGAGATGACAGTGTTCTGTATAATAATCATGGGAATGCGAGGCAGAACCTTCTGGGGGCTTTTTTGACTCCACCTAACGGGTGGAGCGATGATGCCAGCCACAAATAAAGTCCCGAGAGAAATGAATGGACAAAGATAACCCCGAACAGGTGCTTTCTGGTTTCCTGGGGGGCAAAACCTTACCTTTGTTCCTTCGCCAACGAGCCGGTTTACTTGAAAGAATGGCATTAGATTATCATACCTTACTGAATCCTTCGCAGGCTGCTGCCGTGCTCCAAACGGAAGGCCCCTGCATGATTATAGCCGGTGCTGGTTCCGGCAAAACGCGCGTACTGACGTATCGTATCGCGCATTTGCTGGAGAAAGGCGTCGACCCGTTCAACATCCTGGCCCTGACTTTTACTAATAAGGCAGCCAAGGAAATGCGCGCCCGCATTGAAAAAGTAGTAGGTCCGGAGGCGAAGAATGTGTGGATGGGCACCTTCCACAGCATTTTTGCCCGCATTCTGCGCTCCGAAGCCGAAAAAATTGGCTTTCCGCGTCACTTTACCATCTACGACACCCAGGATTCCAAAACGCTGGTATCGCAGATTGTAAAGGAGCTGGACCTCGACGACAAGCTCTATAAGCCTAGTATGGTGCTGGGGCGCATCTCATCGGCCAAAAACAAGCTGATTTCGGTGCAGCAGTACCTTAACGACCCGGTCATCAGGCAGGACGATGAAGCTGCTTTGCGCCCTAAAATCGGCGTGATTTATCAGCAATATCAGTCGCGGTGCTTTAAAGCCGGCGCCATGGACTTCGACGACTTGCTGTTCAATACCAACGTGCTGTTTAAAGACCATCCGGAGGCGCTGAACAAGTACCAGAATATATTCCGGTACGTGATGGTGGACGAGTATCAGGACACGAACTACTCGCAGTACCTGATTACGCGCAAGCTGGCGGCCAAGGAGCGGAACATTTGCGTGGTCGGCGATGATGCGCAGAGCATTTATGCTTTCCGGGGGGCAGATATTACCAATATTCTCAACTTCGAGAAGGATTACCCCGAACTGGAAGTGTTCAAGCTAGAGCAGAACTACCGCTCTACCAAGAACATTGTAAAAGCGGCTAACTCGGTCATTAAGAACAACAAAGCGCAGCTGCGCAAAGACGTTTTCTCGGAGAACGAGGAAGGCACGCTGATCGAAGTGCTCAAGGCGGCCTCAGATAATGAGGAAGGCAAGCTGATTGCCAACTCCATCTTCGAGGACAAGATGAATCTACACTTGTCGTACGATCATTTCGCGATTCTCTACCGCACCAATGCCCAAAGCCGGGCAATGGAAGAAGCCCTGCGCAAGCTGAATATCAAGTACAAGATTGTGGGGGGCCTTTCTTTCTACCAACGGAAAGAAATCAAGGACCTGGTGGCCTACTTGCGCCTCACGGTGAACCCGAACGACGAGCAGGCGCTACGCCGCGTTATCAACTACCCCAAGCGCGGCATCGGCGACACGACGGTGAGCAAGCTCATCAACACGGCCGAGGAAACCAACCACACGCTGTGGGAAGTAGTAGCCAATGCGACCTCCTTTTTGGGGGCACGGCTTTCGGGTGCCATCACGCAGTTTGCGGAGCAGATTAAAAGCTACGCCGTAATTGCTGGCAAAGAAGATGCGTTTGAAGCGGCAAAGTTTATCGCAAAAAACTCCGGTATGATTGAGGAACTCTATGCCGACAAAAGCATTGAGGGCCTTTCGCGCTACGAGAACATTCAGGAACTGCTGAATGGTATAAAGGCTTACACGGAAGACCCAGAGCGGGATGATAAGTCGCTGGCTTCTTTTCTACAGGATATTGCCCTCGTTACTGACGCCGATACCAAAGACGCGCAGCAGGATGGTGAGGCCGTAACGCTGATGACGATTCACTCAGCCAAGGGCCTGGAGTTCCGTAACGTATATATAGTGGGGTTGGAGGAAAACCTGTTTCCGTCCCAGATGATGATTACCTCGCGGGCCGATCTGGAAGAGGAACGGCGCCTTTTCTACGTTGCTATCACGCGGGCAGAAAAAAAGCTTACGCTTAGCTATGCCACGTCGCGCTACCAGTGGGGTAACCTGCGAAGCTGTGAGAAAAGCCGTTTTCTGGATGAAATTGATCCGCAATTCGTAGATTTCAAGTTCTCATCTGGTCCGGGCAGTGGCGAGTCGCCATTTGGGCACGTTTTGGAGCGGCGCAGTAACCTAATTCCGCCCGCTCCGCGTAAGACGGTAGCGTCCAGCTACAAGCCTTCGGCCGATTTTCAGCCTTCCGACACTTCTAATCTGGCTACCGGGCAGCGAGTAGAACATCCTAAATTTGGCTTCGGCACGGTGAGTAAGCTCGAAACGCAGGCCGGCTCTACCAAGGCAATTATTCAATTTGAAGAGGTGGGTGAGAAGACGTTATTGCTGAGTTTTGCCAAATTGCGAGTGCTGAGCTAATTGGCTTGACTCAGTGCCCATCCCAGCACTTTTCGGAGCGCTGGATCTTATAGTTTTTAACTTTTCTCATGTCTCTTCCCTCCCCTCATAAGCACGAGCTGCTCCAGCGCGAATACGGCCAGAGCACCTTCCAACTTGTGCAAACCCTGCGTACTATCGAAGATAAGGCTGAGCGCACGCGCCGGGCTCATCAGATAGTACAGCTCATCTTTCGTCTGAACGCCAATTTGCGCGACCAGCCGGACGCTCAGCAGAAAGTATGGAATCATCTCTACGAAATGGCCGATGAGGACCTAGACGTAGACAGCCCATTCCCACTTACCAGCCTTGCCCAGCTGCACCAGCAGCCGAAGCGGGTGCCCTACCCTAGCAAATCGCCCAAGCTGAAGCCCTACGGCCGCAGCGTGGAAGCCATGATTGAAAAGGCACTGACGCTGGAAGACCCGGCGGAGCGCGAGCAGGCGACCATCGCCATCGGGCGGACGATGAAGTTTCTGTACCGCTCTTACAGCAAGGAGAATGCGAAGGACATTACTATACTCAAGCATTTGAAAGAGCTGTCGGGGGGCAAATTGGAGCTCGATCCGGCTCAGGTAGATGCTCAGAACCTATTTGAGTTTGCGACCAACGGCCGGCCCGCGCCCTTTATCGTACCCCAGCCCCGCAACGACCGCTCCGACCGTGACCCACGGCGCAGTGGCAGTGGCGGCAATCGGCGCGACAAGCAGCGCCGTGGTGGCAAAAAGCGCCAGGAACCACAGCAACCGCCCCAGTAATTTTTATCAGGGAGCCAGGGGTTACAAGTCAGGAGCTGGAATCTGGGAAATAACCATTCTATCTCCGCCACTTCTAACTCCTAGCTCCTGAATTCTAACTTCTTTTTTAATGGCCTCTTTTGAAGTAATTGGCGGACACCCGCTCAAAGGCGAGATTATACCCCAGGGGGCAAAAAACGAAGCGCTCCAGATATTATGCGCCGTACTGCTTACCAGTGAGCCAGTTACGATTAGCAACATTCCCGATATCCGCGATGTAAACAAGCTCATCGAGCTGCTGCGTGATATGGGCGTCAAAGTGGGCAAGCTCTCCACCGACACCTACGTTTTTCAGGCTGACAGCGTAAACCTAGACTACCTCGACTCAGAAGAATTTGTAGCCCAGGGCCGCGCCCTACGCGGTTCCGTTATGATTTTGGGGCCCATGCTAGCACGCTTTGGTCAATGCCAACTGCCCAGACCAGGCGGCGACAAAATTGGGCGGCGGCCACTGGATACGCACTTTCTGGGCTTGCAGAAGCTGGGGGGCAAATTGACCCTCGAGGGCAACGACTTTTACCGTATTCGTACGGAAGGCAAGCTGCAGGGCACTTACATGCTCCTCGATGAAGCTTCGGTAACAGGCACAGCTAATATTGTAATGGCTGCCGTGTTGGCCGAAGGCATTACCACCATTTACAATGCCGCCTGTGAGCCTTACTTACAGCAGCTATGCAAAATGCTGGTGCGTATGGGAGCCAAAATCAACGGTATCGGCTCTAACCTGCTCACTATTGAAGGCGTGGAAAGCCTGGGCGGCACGGAGCACCGTATGCTGCCCGACATGATTGAAATCGGCTCGTTCATTGGTCTGGCGGCCATGACCGGCTCCGAAATCACTATCAAAGACGCGCAGATTCAGGAGCTTGGTCTCATTCCGGACACCTTCCGCAAAATGGGTATTCAGCTGGAGTTTAGGGGCGATGACATCTTTATTCCTGCCCAGGATCATTACCAGATTGCCACTTACCTGGATGGTAGCATCCTAACCGTGTCGGATCATACGTGGCCGGGGCTCACGCCCGATCTGCTCAGCATTATCTTGGTGGTGGCAACGCAGGCAAAAGGCACGGTTCTCATTCACCAGAAGATGTTTGAGTCGCGGTTGTTCTTTGTTGACAAGCTCATCGACATGGGTGCGCAAATCATTCTCTGCGACCCGCACCGCGCTACTGTGATTGGCCTTGATCAGCGCAACCGCTTACATGGCATCAGCATGACCTCACCCGACATCCGGGCGGGAGTGGCGCTGCTCATCGCGGCCCTCTCCGCCGACGGGCGCAGCGTAATTGACAACGTTGAGCAGATTGATCGTGGCTATCAGTTTATTGATAAACGACTGAACGCGCTCGGCGCGCAGATCAAACGGCTGTAATTCAGATTTACAAGTCATAAAAAAGCCCCCAGACGATGTCTGGGGGGCTTTTTTATGGGGTAGGATACTAGTCAATGACCATATCGATGACGCTCGTTACCAACGATAATACAATGCTGAAAAGCAGGGCTGCCAAGAAGCCATCGAGTTTGAAGCCGGGCAATACATAATCGGCCAGCAATACAATCACGGCATTGATAACCAGTAGAAACAGGCCCAGCGTAAGAACCGTGATGGGGAAACCTAGGATTTTAAGAATTGGCTTCAGTACCGCATTCAGTATGGCCAGCACCAGCACCAACAACAGCGCATCCCCGAAGCCATCGAGGTGAGCACCGGGCAGAAAGTAAGCCAGGGCATAGGTGACGATTGCCGTGAGAATGAATTTAAGTAAAAATCCCATTGAGGAAGCTTGATAAGTGAACAAAGAAAATCCGACCCACAACCGTGGGTCGGATTACGGTACGCAAAAAAGCAAATATCGTTGAGAACCTATTCTTCGTCTTCTACTTTCTTCATGTCGCGGGCAGCAATGCGCCCTTGCGATACGGCCATCCAGTTGCAGAGCTGATACAGCAGGCGGGCGCCCACAATACCATTCCAATCGGTGTCGCCGGGGGCTACTTCATTCAAGTCGCAGCCAATAATTTCACGACCAGAGCGCACTACCATCCGAATGAGATAAAGCGCTTCCTCGAACTCCAAACCGCCAGGCACGGGTGTGCCGGTGCCGGGGCAAAGCTTTGGATCGAGGCCGTCGATATCAAAGCTTATATATACTTTCTGGGGTAGCTGCGCGATAATTTTCTTGCACTCCTTCCGCCACGATTTGCCCCCATACAGCTCTTCCCGCAGAAAGCGCTCTGGAAACATGATAATGCGGCCATTGCTGCGCTCAGCCAGCTCTGCTTCCTGCTGGCAAAAATCACGGATTCCTACCTGCACCAGCTTTTTTACCTGGGGCAGTTGCAGCGCATTGTACATGATGGACGCGTGCGAATACTCGAAGCCTTCGTAGGCCGGGCGCAAATCACAATGCGCATCGATCTGCAGAATACCGAACTCTTCGTGGCGCTCCGCCAGTGCGTGAATGTAACCCAAAGGCGTGCTGTGGTCACCACCCAATACCGCTACCGCCTTGCCGGCATCGAGGTGAGCACCGGCTTTTTGCTTGAGCCACTCCAGCAGTGCTTTGCCCCGAACAGTAGCCTGACTAGTAGCCGTAGCATGCTGGGGGCTTTTTCGGCCGGCTGACCATCTTCCAGCCACCGAATGTAGCCGGAAGTCTGCTCGCGCAGCTCGCGGCTTTCGGCGGCCCAGCTCTCATCTTCCTCTTCCATTGCTAGGCCGAGGCGCCAGGCATCCGCAATGTCCGGATCGTAGAGGTCGACTTGTAAGGAGGCTTCGCGGATAGCGGCTGGGCCCAGTGCTGTGCCTGCCCGATATGAAACCGTCACTTCCCAAGGCACCGGCACCACAATTACCTGCGCCTCTTCAACGGTGAAAGGCAACCCAAAAATGCCCCCGCGGTGTCTCCCAACGCATTGGGATCGAACGAGGCCAGTTTCTTTTCAAGATTTGATGAATGATAATTCGACATGACAAACGAATTAAAGAAGGAAATAAGCGCCAAGACGGCGCTACAAAAAAGCGGTATTATTTTATAAACTCAGCGCGGAACTGCGCAATAAAAAAGCCGTCATTTTGGGTGGTTCAACCAGCCGCGATTCGTAATCCGCGACAGTTGATATCTACCAAAAATGACAGCTTTTGTGCCTTAGAGGGCTGGTTAACGCGCGGCTTGCTGACCGTTGAGAAAGTCGTAAGTACGAATAATATCCAAAATTTTGACGAAAGTCTCACGGTCGAAGAACAGCATCAACGGCAATTCAACCGAGTTGTTTTTGTCGGAGAACTGTGTGATAACCGAGAAAACCATAGGCTGAAATAACGGATTTTGCGTCACCAACCGGGTTAGGGAAGAATCGAGGTGGCCTTTGGGAGCAATAGGCGGCGCGCCGTAAATATTGGCCTTCAGGATATTAGCCAGCTGTGTTACCAGAGCACCCGTGATAATGTTACTGATTTCCAGTAATAGCGACTCCTGCAACTCATCTATTTCCACCGACTCAGGCTTAGTCAGACGCAAGCATACCCGCGACAGGCGCTGCACATGCTGCCCCGAGAAGAACATCAGCGTTGAGCCATTGAATTCACCCTTGATATCGGACTGAATTACAACGTGGTCCTTCTCGTACACTTTTACGCGCTCCAGAACACTGGTTCCAGGTACCAAGTCGAGGCTGGGAACCTCCAGTAACACGGTTTCCTGGGCAATAGAAGCAAAAGAATCGGCGGCGCGAGCCAAGCCAATATTCAGTATTTCCCGAATAATGTCTCGCTCCAGTTCCGTCATGTGCAAATCCATACAATTCAGTCAGTTGGTACGAAAAAGCCACTATAGGCAGTTTCGAAATCTGCAATACGTGTTTTAAGGTCGTTTGGCCAAGAATAGTCGAGTTAATGCTGGTACATCGAGCACAAGGCATACATGCCCACTGCCCAGCAGCGTCACGCCCCCGAATAAGTCAATGGTATCCAACGGTTTACTCACGGGCTTGATTACAATGTCTTGCTGACGCAAAAAACGATCGACAATCAACCCCAGCTTACGGTTATTATAATCCACAATGATGATGCGCTGCCGCCCCACCAACTCTTCATGAATGGCGGCTGGTAAAGGCCCATCGCCGCTATGAAGCAGGGTTTTCAGGTTTACTATCGGTACGTTTTCCTCCTGAATACGTGCCATCAGCGTCCCTCCTACTACGTGTAGCTCCTCAGGCTCCATAGCCACAACCGAATCGGTGTGCATGAGCGGAATAGCATAGCTACGCTCCTCCAACTCAAACAGCAGGGCTCCTTTTACAGCAATAGACGTAGGCAGCACCAAGGTAAAAACAGTACCCTGGCCTAGCTCTGACTCGACCCGCAATTGCCCCCCAAGCGAGTCAATAGCCAGCTTCACCACATCTAAGCCCACGCCCCGACCCGATATTTCCGTTACCTCCTTGGCCATAGAAAAGCCCGGCTCAAACAGGAACGCCCGCACCGCATTCGCGTCGAGGTTGGCAGCTACATCAGCTCTCACCAAGCCCCGCTCTATTGCCTTACGCCGTACGCTTTCTACATCAATACCACGACCATCATCAGCTACCCGGATCAGTACATCGTCGCGCTCCGTTTGGGCGGAGAGTGTCAGACGCCCGGCGGGAATCTTGTTTGCTTTCTGCCGCTCCTGAGGCGTTTCAATGCCGTGGGCAATGGCATTGCGTACCAGATGCAGCAGGGCATCGGTGATAATCTGAAGGATATTCCGGTCAATCTGAATGTCCTGTCCTTCCAGCCGCAGTGTCACCTCCTTTTGCTCCGATGCAGCCACGTCGCGAACCACGCGGGGAAATTTATTGAAGAGCGAACCGACATTTACCAGGCGCGCATCCATCACACTGTATTGCAGCTCGTCAGTAATACGAAACAGGTGTGAAGCAGCCGCTTGCAGCGCCGGATTTCCAATTTCCCGGCCCAGAGTCATGATCCGGTCGCGGTCAATAATCAGCTCACCTACTAAGTTGAGCAGGTGGTCCAGCTTTTTGATCTGGATATAAACCAAATCAGACAGCTCAAGCTTGCGTCCAGCTTCTTCATCAGTGTCCGACTCGGCGGTAATCAGGATAGGCTCTTCTCCTTGAACTAACCGATCAAGATTGGCAAGTAAATCGTCGGTGGGGGGCATTTCAGCCTCTTCCCCAACGGCCCGAATCATGGCGCCCAGTGTATCGACGCCGGTAAACAACACCGGAACGACTGTTCCAGCAAAGGATTTCTCTTTGTCTCTGATCAAACCAAATATGGTTTCCATCTCATGCGAGACTTCGCCAATCTGATTGTAGCCCATCGCACGTGCGTTGGACTTGAGGTTATGCATAAGCCGAAAAAGCTCATTCAGAGCGGCTGTATCTTCCGGATTTTTTTCCAGCTCACTGATATGACGGCTCATGGCGTCATAATACTCCAGCGCTTCGGACATAAATATCTCCCGGTACTCTTGTTCCCGTGACTTCATTAGTTTACGGTTGCTAGAGTTAGAGAAATACAGGCAGCTGGAGCAGGCAGCGCAGCGCGCTGATTTATAATCTCCGCAATCTGATCTAGTGGCAATACGGCGTTGGCGTGTCCAGCCCGAATCACGGAACCAGGCATGCTAAATAAAGCCGCTGACTCCTGGCTTTGCGCTATAACTTGGCCTCCACGCGCCCGGATTGCTTTAGCGCCCCCGGTTCCGTCCTGCCCCAAACCAGTCAGGATTATACCCAGCGCCCGCGAGCTGGCTGCCTTAGCAGCCGAACGCATCAGCATATCGATAGATGGGGCATCAGCCGACAGGTTGGGCTTTGTGCTGAAACCAATCTGCCATACTCGCCAAGGGCCGCGCTGCACAGGCTTCAGTACCATATTTTGCCCCCAGGAGCTATAATAATCTGCCCCTCTTCTATGGGCATTCCCGCAACGCCTATTTTAACTGGCAACGGGGTCAGTCGCTGTAAGCGCTTAGCGAATGAAGCGGTAAAGTACGCGGGCAAATGCACCGCAATAAGCAAAGTAGATGGCAAGCCGGGGCACAATGCCTGTACCAGTTGCTCCACAGCGGCGGTGCCACCCGTAGAGGCGCCTATCACCGTCAGGCTCTGGGGCTGAGCACTAACTATATGACGGAGCGGACTAATAAAAGTGGCTACACGCGGCATAATGGGCATAGCCTGCAACTGCTGAAGTACAGCCCGCCGAAATGCCTGTTCAGCGCCTAATTGCAAAGGCGCGATGTAATCATATATTCCCCAACGAGCAGTTACACACAAAACACCCGCCAAAGGAATGGCAGCAGCATAAAGAAGCACCGGACACGAGTGCTGCTGCTGTAACCGATCCAGATCCGGCAGGCTGTACTCGTCCAGAATTACTAATGCGGGCCGAAACCTTCGAGCCAGAATAACCAACTCATCGGCACTATCAGCCGAATCTACCACGTGGAAACCCAGCTCGTATTGCAGCAAGCGAGTCAGTTCCAACTGCACCAAAGCAGGGAGTTTACCAAGCAAAACAGTAAAAGGGACGGGTAAAAAGGGCACGGAATAGGTGGAAGCGCGGAGTAAAAAAGCGGAACGACAAAAGTGAAAGTATGCCTTGGGGGCAAATCTGACCTTAGGCGCCGGTTTCCTCCGAGTTTTGTAAAGCACTGCCTACAATCTCGAGTACCTTTTCCTCGGAGAAAGGCTTTACGATATAAGCCGAAGCACCACTTTCAAGCGCCTCATTCACAATTATTTCCTGCCCCACCGCACTGCACATTACCACTTTCACGGTAGGGTTTACCTGCCGGATTCCCTTCAGCACATCAAGACCCGTATTATCAGGCAGAATCACATCGAGCGTAATCAGATCAGGATTGGTAGCACTCGTCATTTCCAGCGCCTGCTGACCATTGGCGGCCTCTCCTACCACCTCGTAGCCAGCATCAGTTAGCATATTCTTTAGCATCGTGCGCATATAGAAGGAGTCGTCCACGATGAGAATGCGGTTTTTCATAAAAGTAGAATCAGTAGAAGGAAAAAACGGGGAATAAGCTAAACAGCAGTGTTAGCCCTTGTACGGGCTGCCACTCACTAAGATTAGGCTTTGGGTTGAAGCTGCATTATTTCCGTCGGGGTGAGGAGTTTCAGCATATCAAGCACAATAATAATGCGGCCGTCCAGCTTAGCAATTCCCTCAATGTATTTGTCCTGAATGTTGGCATCCTGAATAAATTCAGGTGCTTTCTCGATTATCGAAACCGGAATCGACAATGGCTGCGGCACTTCGCGTACCACCAGTCCAATCGTATAGTCTTTGGCTTCAATCGCTAGAGTATACGTGATGGCTGGCAACGCTTCTGTAGTCGAGCGCAGCTGAAATCTTTCCTCCAAATCAATAATGGCGATGATATCGCCGCGCAGATTGGCAATTCCCTTTACGAAAGAAGGCGTCTTGGGCATACGTGCAATTTCTGGGGTAATAGTTACCTCTTTCACTTGCTCGATGCGAATACCGTATTCTTCGCGCCCCAATCGGAACACAATTAATTGGATAAGCGCTTGCTGCTTAACAACTTTCTTTTCGCTATTCGACTCTATTTCAGGCATGAACAAAGTTGATATAGGCTTGCCACTGCCTCTTGAGAGCAGTAGCAAGCCTGTAATTAGACCTGAGAGGAATTAATTGGCTTTCGCTTTGGCCCGAGCTTTTGGAGCCTTCTTATCGGCTCCATTTGCCGGCTGCGACTCCGCCGATTTTCCATTTACAGGCGCCGGACGCCGCGACGCCGCTTTTTCTGTGGCAGGTGCTTCCGGTGATTTGCCCCCCGTGCGGGTCTGGCCGCCTGAGTAGTCGTCGCCGCTGGTTGAGCAACGTCATTACGACGAACAGGCCGTTCCCTTTGAGCAGTTGGCTTAGGCGCAACTGTTTGGCCATTACGAGGCTGCGTCATCTGAGCTAAGCGCTGGCGGCTACGACGAGGCTCTGGTTCCGGCTCTGGCTCCAGATACTCCATCAGCTGGAAGGCCGACAGACCAACCTGCAAGTCATCAGCAATGTCTGTCAGCTTTTGGCTGGATGCCGTCAGTTCCTGCATAGAAGTAGATAGCTGCTTGGCCGTACCTGCCACTTGCTGCGTACCAGACGCCGTTTGCTCAGCAATAGCTACAACTTCCTCTACATACTTCACTACGTCGCCGATACTGATTTTCTGAACTTCGGTAGCTGTGAGAATGTCGCGGGAAGTGCGTAGCGTTTCGCCGCTGCTCGTTGCAATGTTTTTAAAGGCGGAGCTGGCTTCAAACGTTGCGTTTTTACCCTTCAATACTCGGCCTTCCATGGTTGAAATAGCCGTAGCAGCTGAGCTTGTATCCTTGCGTACGTCGTCAACCAGCGTAGCGATTTCACTTGCCGACTTGCGCGAGCCTTCTGCCAGCTTACGAATCTCTTCGGCTACTACTGCAAAGCCTCGACCAGCCTCACCTGCCCGGGCTGCCTCAATAGCGGCGTTCAAAGCCAGCAGGTTGGTTTGCGAAGCAATGTCTGTAATTACTCCCAGCGACTTACTGATTTCTTGGCTGCGCGTGCTCAATACTTCAATCGTTTTAGACGTTTGGGCAGCGGCGTTGGAAATTTCTTCCATGTTCTTTACCACCTCAGCCACCGTTTTCAGACCAAGCTGCGAGGTTTGCTCACCCAGGATAGCGGCTTTGTTCACCACATCAGCCTTCCCGGCAGTTTCCTTCGTAGCCTGCATGATTTCTTCAATCAGCTTGAAGGCCTGGTCTGTTTTCAAGGCTTGGTTCTGAGCACCCTCTGCCATTTGCTGCATGGCCAACGCCACGTCAACGGTTACGCGGCTCATCTCCTGACCCTTACCGGCCATTTCTTCCGAGGAAGTCCCTACTACCTGCGACGAATCGTTGATTTCACCCAGCAGTTCGTTTAGGTTTTCAACAGCTAGGTTCAAAGCATTCGACATCGCCATGATGTCGCCAGCGGTGGGTACTTCTACGCGCTGAGTCAGGTCACCTTCCGAAATGGCCCGCACTACGCGGCTAACTTCCAGAACCGGGGAAGCAATAGATTCGAGCAGTTCGTTCAGCGTGTCTACCAGTTCTTTCCAAGAGCCGCTTACACCGCCTACTGTAGCACGCTCCGTCAGCTTACCTTCCACACCCGCTACTTTAGCCACACGGCTAACTTCTACCGCCAAGCGGTTCAAGTCGTCCACCATGCGGTTGATTGTATCGGCTAGTTCAGCAACTTCGCCTTTAGCGTCCAAAGTCAGCTTTTGGGTCAAGTCACCCTGCGATACAGCCGTTACTACTTTTACTAGTCCCCGCACCTGCGTGGTGAGGTTCGAGGCCATGGTATTTACGTTGTCGGTCAGGTCTTTCCAAACTCCGCTCACGCTGGGCACATTGGCTTGGCCACCGAGTTTGCCCTCCGTACCTACTTCCTGTGCTACACGGGTTACCTCACCGGCGAAGATGTTCAGCGAGTCCACCATGCGGTTGATGTTGTCCTTCAAATCCAACAGCTCGCCCTTAACGTCGACCGATACTTTCTGGCTCAGGTCGCCTTTGGCAACGGCAATAGCTACGTTGGCAATGTCCCGCACCTGCGAAGTCAGGTTCGATGCCATGGTATTTACGTTGTCGGTCAATGCCTTCCACGTACCACTTACACTCGGTACGTTGGCTTGACCGCCCAGCTTGCCCTCCGTGCCTACGTCAAGCGCCACGCGGGTTACTTCGCCAGCAAACAGGTTGAGTGAGTCCACCATCTGGTTCAGGTTCTGCTTGAGTTGCAGCAGCTCACCCTTTACATCTACCGTGATTTTTTGGCTCAGGTCACCTTTAGCTACAGCGGTAGCTACGTTGGCAATATCTCGTACCTGCGAAGTCAGGTTCGAGGCCATCGTGTTTACATTGTCGGTCAGGTCTTTCCAGGTTCCACTTACACTCGGTACATTGGCCTGGCCGCCCAGAATACCTTCCGTACCTACTTCGCGGGCTACGCGGGTTACCTCGCCGGCGAAGATGTTCAAGGAATCCACCATGCGGTTGATGTTGTCCTTCAAATCCAACAGCTCGCCTTTTACATCAACTACAATTTTCTGAGTCAAGTCGCCTTTGGCAACAGCGGTGGCTACGTTGGCAATGTCGCGTACCTGTAGGGTCAGGTTGGCGGCCATCGTGTTTACGTTATCCGTCAACTCCTTCCAGGTTCCGCCTACACGAGGCACATTGGCTTGACCACCCAGCTTGCCTTCGGTACCCACTTCGCGGGCCACGCGGGTTACTTCGTCACCGAAAATATTCAGCGAGTCCACCATCTGGTTCAGAATGTTCTTCAGCTCCAGAATTTCGCCCTTCACGTTTACTGTCATCTTTTGGCTCAAGTCTCCCCGAGCTACGGCGGTAGCTACGTTGGCAATATCTCGAACTTGCGAAGTCAAGTTCGAGGCCATGTAGTTCACGTTATCGGTCAGCTCCTTCCACACGCCAGCCACGTTGGGCACCGAAGCCTGGCCGCCCAGCTTTCCTTCGGTACCTACTTCCAATGCCACGCGGGTTACTTCGCCGGCAAACAGGTTGAGCGAGTCCACCATTTGGTTCAGGTTCTGCTTGAGTTGCAGCAGCTCGCCCTTTACATCTACCGTGATTTTTTGGCTCAGGTCACCGCGCGCAACAGCGGTAGCTACGTTGGCAATATCTCGTACCTGACTGGTCAAGTTCGAGGCCATGTAGTTTACGTTATCGGTCAGCTCCTTCCACACGCCAGCCACGTTCGGTACCGAAGCCTGACCGCCGAGTTTGCCTTCGGTGCCCACTTCCTGTGCTACCCGCGTTACTTCGCCGGAGAACATATTCAGCGAGTCCACCATTTGGTTCAGGTTCTGCTTGAGTTGCAGCAGCTCGCCCTTTACATCTACCGTGATTTTTTGGCTCAGGTCGCCCTTGGCTACAGCGGTGGCTACGTTGGCAATGTCCCGTACCTGACTGGTCAGGTTCGAAGCCATATTATTTACGTTATCGGTCAGGTCTTTCCATACCCCGCTAACGTTGGGCACTGAGGCCTGTCCACCAAGCTTGCCCTCCGTGCCTACGTCGAGAGCTACGCGGGTTACTTCGCCAGCAAACAGGTTGAGTGAGTCCACCATCTGGTTCAGGTTCTGCTTGAGTTGCAGCAGCTCACCCTTTACATCTACCGTGATTTTTTGGGTGAGGTCGCCCTTGGCTACAGCGGTAGCTACGTTGGCAATATCGCGCACCTGACTGGTCAGGTTCGAGGCCATGTAGTTCACGTTGTCGGTCAGCTCCTTCCAAATGCCCCCCACGTTCGGTACCGAAGCTTGTCCGCCCAGTTTACCTTCCGTGCCCACTTCCTGTGCTACCCGCGTTACTTCGCCGGCAAACAGGTTGAGGTTGTCAATGGTCTTGTTGATAGTTTCGGCCATCACTTTGAAGTCGCCCGAAACAGGAATTTGGAAGGTCTCGTCTAGGTTGCCCTTGGAGATGTTCTTAAGTACTTTACCTACTTCCAATACCGGAACGGCGATGCTATCCATCAAACCGTTGATATTGTTGATCATGTCGCGCCAGAAACCCGAGGCGTTCTCACCGGAAGCGCGGGCTTTAAGGTTACCCTCTACGCCGGCAACTTTTGAAATGCGCGATACTTCGCCCCCCACGCCGCCGATCATTTCCACCATCGAGTTGTAAGCCTCAGCGATGTCAGCGAAGATGTCGTCGTTTTGCTTGGTCAGCCGCACTGAAACGTCTCCCTTTTTAAAAGCATCTAGCGCATACAGAACCCGGGTAAGCTGCTCATTTACGTAGCCGTCATCCTGCGTTTTATCGAGGTTGCGAGTGCTGACCCGTCTGCGCGTTATTGCGCTACCAATTGGGGCTTCTTTTCGCTGTGACTGGTTATTATCGACTGCAGCAACGGCAGCATCTGTGGATCCCGAAGACAATGCTGAGGAATTAGAAGCCGGACGAGTGGTGGTTTTGGTAGTCTTACCTGAAGCCATACAAAATGTAGATTGCGAAGCGTGCTAAAAAGGCACTGCTGAGACAAACCGGAGAGTAGACCGGTAGCCAGACTTACAAAGGTAATAAACTACTGGCTTACGCGGCAATGGAATTAAGCAGTCATATAGAATTTGTTCAACCAATAACGAATGAACTACTTGCCTAAAATATTTGCTCTTATACAGCTCTAGCAACTCCAACTTTGGGCCTAGCGCTGCACTGATAATTAAGCCGGTATAGGTGAGTGGCCGGATTATTCCATCATCTTTGCGGCAAAATTCAACTTTTGCCCCCATAGGTCGTTTCTTAGTTGATACCCACCTGTATTTCGTTGCCAATCCCCTTTATATGATCAAAAATTTAGTCATAGTCGAGTCACCGGCCAAAGCCAAGACCATTGAGGGATACTTGGGTAAGGACTTTATTGTCAAGTCCAGCTTTGGTCATGTACGCGACTTACCCAAGGATAATAACGCTATTGATATTGCGAATGGCTTCAAGCCGACCTATGTGGTGTCGGCTGATAAGCGAGAGATAATTGCTCAGTTGAAGAAGCTGGCAAAAGAGGCCGAAGTTGTATGGTTGGCGAGTGACGATGACCGTGAGGGGGAAGCCATTAGCTGGCACCTTGCCGAAACGCTGAATCTGACCGACGCCAAAACGCGCCGTATTGTATTCCGCGAAATCACTAAGAACGCTATCCTTAACGCTATTGCTACTCCCCGGGAGATAGACCTGAACCTGGTAAACGCGCAGCAGGCTCGTCGTGTGCTTGACCGTCTGGTTGGCTTCGAGTTGTCGCCGGTGCTCTGGAAAAAAGTTAAAACGGGGTTGTCGGCTGGTCGGGTACAGTCGGTGGCGGTGCGGCTGGTTGTAGAGCGGGAGCGTGAAATCAATCAGTTTAAAACCTCATCTGCTTACCGTGTTACAGCGCGCTTCGATGCTGGCCGGGGGGCAATTCTGGAGGCTGAGCTACCGACGCGCTTCAAAACTGAAGCTGAAGCCCAGGGTTTTCTGGCTCGTTGCGTGGGGGCCATTTATCAGATCGAAAACCTGGAAAAGAAGCCAGGCAAACGCTCGCCAGCGCCACCTTTCACCACCTCTACGCTTCAGCAGGAGGCTTCCCGCAAGCTGGGTTTCTCCGTGGCCCAAACCATGAGCGTAGCCCAGAAGCTGTACGAAGCTGGTAAAATCAGCTACATGCGTACTGACTCGGTAAACTTGTCGCAGGATGCGTTGGCTGCTGCTCACGTGGAAATAAGCCGGGCATTTGGTGAAGAATACGCTCACAAGCGTCAGTTTAAAACAAAGTCAGCCTCAGCCCAGGAAGCGCACGAAGCCATCCGGCCCACCGATTTTGCCCTGGTAAAATCAGGTTCCGACTCCCAGGAACAGCGCCTCTACGATCTGATTCGTAAGCGGGCACTGGCTTCGCAGATGGCCGACGCAACGGTGGAGCGCACCGTGGCTACTATTGGCATCAGCACGCAGGCGGGCACTACGCTTACGGCTACTGGTGAGGTAATTACCTTCGAGGGTTTTCTGAAAGTATACAGCGAGTCGAAGGATGACGAGGAGGAAGATGGTGATTCAACTTTCTCTCGTGGTTTGCCTCCCCTGACGGTTGGCCAGCAGCTGCCTTTGCAGCTACTGCGCGCTACGGAGCGGTATGCGCAGCCGCCAGCTCGCTACACGGAAGCATCGCTGGTAAAGAAGCTGGAGGAAATGGGTATTGGCCGGCCTTCTACCTATGCTCCAACCATCAGCACGATTCAGAAGCGCGGCTACGTTGAAAAAGATACTCGTGAAGGCAAGGAGCGCAAGTTTCGGGTGCTCACGCTGGAAGGCGAGGAGGTGAAGACGGAGGTTAAAACGGAAACGTACGGAGCTGAAAAAGCGAAGATGTTTCCGACCGATACCGCTATGGTAGTTAACGACTTCCTGGTGGAGCACTTTCCTATTATTATCGACTACCAGTTTACGGCCAAAGTTGAGGGCGAATTTGACCTTATCGCCAACGGTCAGGAGAAGTGGGGCGATATGCTTTCCAACTTCTACGGAGCATTTCACGAAACCATTGAGCGTGGTCAGGACATTGAGCGCAGCACATTGGGCTCGAACCGCGAGATTGGCATTCACCCCGAAACTGGGCAGAAATTGACCGCTCGTTTGGGTCGTTACGGCCCTTATGTGCAGATTGAGCCGAAGGAAGGCTCCGAGGAGAAAGCCGTGTACGCAAGCCTTCGCAAAGGCCAGTTTATCGAGAATATTACGCTGGAAGAAGCGCTTGATCTGTTTAAGTTGCCGCGCATCGTGGGGCAGTTTGAGGAAAAGGATATGACGGCTTCACTCGGTCGTTTTGGTCCTTACATCCGCCACGACAGCAAGTTCTACTCGCTTACCAAGGAGCAGGATCCGCATACTATTACCGCTTCGGAAGCTATTGAGCTTATCGAAGCCAAGCGTAAATCGGATGCAGAGCGCTTGATCAAAAGTTTTCCGGAGCGCGAAGACGTACAAGTGCTGAATGGCCGCTTCGGTCCATACATTGTGGTTGGCAAGAAAAACGTGAAGATTCCTAAGGGCGAAGAGCCGCAGGATCTTACGCTGGAGCGCTGCCTGGAACTGGCTGAGCTTACTCCTGATAAACCCGCTAAAGGTGGTCGCTTCGCCAAAAAAGCGGTGGAGAAAACCGTGGATGAGCCTGCCATTGCCAAGAAAAAGCCAGCCGCAAAGAAGCCAGCCGCTAAAAAGGCCGCCACAACCAAGAAGGCTGCGCCCGCGAAGAAGGCGGCAGCAGCGAAAGCGAAGTAGCAGATTAGTATAGCGCGTGAAAAAGCCCCCAGAAATGATCTGGGGGCTTTTTTATGTAGCAAGTGACCTGAATATTATTCGCCTAAACGCTGGCGCAGACTCTGAACCTCACGCTCCAACTCTAGGTTGCGAAAGGTGACTTTCATTTCCAGATCAGCATAAGCGCTCTCCAACCGTTGCTGAAGCTGCTTTTGCTCATGAATATCGGTGCAGGTACCAAACCATTGCTCAATGTTGCCTTGCTCATCGATGCGAGGCAAGGCTTGGCCCAAAAACCAGCGGTAGGAACCGTCTTTGGAGAGAAACCGGTATTCGATTTCGTAAAACTCCCCGGTAGCCAGCGAATGCCCCCAGCGCTCGCGGGCGCGCTGGCGGTCGTCGGGGTGCAGCAGGTTGTTCCACATCTCGCTGCCGCGGCTTTGCTCCACGGTATAGCCTGTATAGTCGATCCAGCGCTGGTTGAAATAGGTGTGGTAACCAGCAGGGTCCGTAATCCAGACCAGTTGAGGAATTAGCTCGGCCAGAAAGCGAAATTGCTGGGCGTTAAATTGGGTATCAACAGATGACATAACGTAGAAAGTAGCGAAAAGCGAAATCAGGGCCGGGCGAGCTGCATTTCCATGCCCGACTGAAAATAAAGACTAAGCTGGCTCTGGGCTCCATCGGTAGAGCGGCGCAAGCGCGTGACTAAAGCACGTGTTTCCTCGCGCGCCAAGTGCATTTGCAGGTAAGGGCGACTAAGCAAACTATCACGCTCCACGCTCCACTGACCGTTATCTTGCTGGGTGGGAGCTTCTACATGCAGCAAGCCAGGCTGCAACTGAAGGTGCGTCGCCTGAGCCAAGGCGGAACCCGGGTCGTTCCGATTCAGCACCCGATCAGCCACCCGCCAGTTGCCGGTAAGGTAGTCGTCGGGCAACTGCTGGAGATTAACGTCAAATAAAAGGTCGATCATAAAGGAGCTAAGCAGATCGGATTAGATACAAATTTACTTAATGTCGTTTTGATCTCAACAGTAGCTGAGTTTAGTACAGAGTAAACTCAAACCTACTAAGAAGATTAAGCTGGACTGTAGGGCGTAAACCCATTATAGACCCGTTTAATTCAACTGAGCGCATATTTTAGCTAGTATCGTTAGTATAACAGCGACTTAAACACTTTTGATCTTCTGGCTTACATCAATTTTTGCTTTTGATTAGCAGTAACAAAAGATCTAGCCGAAGTAAAAGACTTAAATGGACATGAGAAAACGTTTAGCAAGCACATAGTATTCATGCTTTTACGTAAGCCAGCTAAGGTGAATCCGGATACGGTTAGCCGTTTTCTAGTAGTTATTTGCATTCAGAAAAAGATCTTTCACCCGACAAACTCCCTTTAACCTGTGTCGAAAAAAATAGTAGTACTAACTGGTGCTGGCATCAGTGCCGAGAGTGGCTTAGCTACTTTCCGCGGCGCTGATGGTCTCTGGGAAGGTCATCGCATTGAGGACGTAGCCTCACCTGAAGGATGGGCACGCAACCCTGAGCTGGTGCTTGACTTCTATAATCAGCGGCGTAGCGCAGCCCGCAAAGCCCAGCCGAACGCTGGCCACCATGCCCTGGTAGCGATGGAAAAAGGCTATGAAGTGGTTATCGTAACCCAAAACGTAGACGATTTGCACGAGCGAGCCGGCAGCAGCCGGGTTATTCACTTGCATGGTCAGTTATTTCAGTCGCGCAGCACGCGCCATGAGGAGCTTGTGTACCCCATGACCAGTGACCGTATTGAGATGGGCGAACTATGTGAAAAAGGCCACCAACTACGCCCCAACATTGTTTGGTTTGGGGAAGCCGTGCCGTTGATGGAGCGGGCCATTGAAGAGGCTGCTACCGCCGATATTTTTATGGTGGTAGGCACCTCATTGCAGGTGTATCCGGCGGCCGGACTGCTGCAATTTGCCCCCCAGCACTGCCCTATCATCGTAATTGATCTGCATCAGCCGCCCTTGGCAGGCCGACGCAACGTGCGCTTCGTGGCGGAGCCCGCCAGCACGGGTGTTCCGCGCGTAGCCACGGAATTGCTGTCGGAGTATTAAGCAGAAAGCGGGCTGTGCCTAAAACAGCTTCGCCTGATCAGGCGTAAGCTTAGCGCTGCCCCGTAAACCTGTACTGCTCGCTTCGTATGGTTTTTTGGCCAATGAGAGGTAATGCTCAGAGGCTATTTTTCCTTCTTTTAAGCCTACTTTCGACAAAGGCTTATCTTTGAAGCTTAATTCCTCTTCCACCACATCAACCTACCTGATGGAGTATCCCCTACTGAAACTAGCCGCCATTGACATTGGATCGAATGCTGTACGGTGCCAAATTTCGGCTGTTCTGGTTTATGGGGGGCGTTTTCGGTTGAAGCGCGTGGAGTACGTGCGCTACCCAATGCGCCTGGGGGAGGATGTGTTTGCCACCGGTGACATCTCGCCCGCCAAGGCTGATAAGTTTGTTAAGTTTCTGCATTCGCTGAAGCTGCTGATGGAAGTGCACGAAGTAGCGCACCACTTGGTTTGCGCCACTTCCGCCATGCGCACCGCCAAAAACGCTCCCGCTTTGGTTGCGCGCGTGCGCAAAGAGCTAGGACTAACTATCGAAGTAATTGATGGTCAGGACGAAGCCATGTACATCAATAGCGTAATTGAGCACGTGCTTGAGGACAATAAGCATTATCTGCACATTGATGTAGGCGGGGGCAGCACGGAGTTTAATATTTACCACAACCGCCATAAAGTGGCTACGCAGTCGTTTGAAGTTGGCTCCATTCGGCGGATGCAACAGGCAGAGACTGGCCTCAACACGGATGCTCTTAACGGCACTTGGGAGCGGATGGAGAAATGGGTAACCGAAAACGCGCGTCGCTACCATGTCACGCGGGCAATTGGTACCGGCGGCAACATCAATAAGCTGTATAGCTTAGCCAAAACCCAAACCACGCTCGATAAGCCCATCACCCGCAAGCGCATCGCCACTCTGCTGGACAACCTGACCAAGATGACCATGGATGAGCGGGTGAATGTGGCCATGCTCAACCCAGACCGCGCCGATGTGATCGTGCCGGCGGGCCAAATCTATCTTTCTGCTATGGAGTGGGCCAACATCAATAATATGCACGTCCCCGATATCGGCTTGAAGGACGGTATGCTGCAGACGCTGTTTGAACGCCATTTTGAGGACTTTCGCCCGGTCAATGACCACTCTGCTATTCCGCCGCACCCCGATGTTCAGAACTCGCACAGCGGAGCCGAATAGGATGGTAAAGCACAAAAAAGCCCCCAGACGCTGTCCTGGGGGCTTTTTTGTGTTGAGATAAAGTACTGATTAAACGTCCTGAGGAGATTCGCCACCGGGCAAATCCTCCTCGGTGGTGGAGTTGAAAGTTGCCAGCTCAGCTTCCATTTCGGCATCTTCCATCTCCGCATCCGTTGGAAAGTCCGGGGCAGTTAAAGGTGGGCCTTCATTGGAGGCAGCATTGTCCGTTTGCACATCCGCGCGCGTGAGCCACTCGTCATACAAGGAGCTTTCGGACACAGCCGCGTAATGGCGATGATAAAACTCCTTGTGCACGTTGAAAACAGGCTCATCAGGGGCTGGGATGCGACGCACGTATGCCCCATCCTCCCGCATCAGGTACGTATTCTGGTTGTCTTTAAGATTGAAATACAGAATGTTAATCGCCTCCCGCTTTAGGGCCGGGTTTACAATCAGGAATAGTGCTTCAATGCGCCGGTCAAAGGAGCGCACCATCAAATCGGCGGAGCCTGCATACACTTTGGGCTGGCCGCCGTGATGGAAGTAAAACATCCGTGAGTGCTCTAAATAGTCGCCCACAATGCTGCGCACCTCAATATTATCGCTCAGGCCAGCCCGGCCCGGCCGCAGGCAGCAAATACCCCGCACGATAAAGCGAATAGGCACCCCGGCCTTACTGGCCTTGTAAAACTCATCAATCATCTCCTTGTCTTCCAAGGAGTTCATCTTCATCACAATGCCGCTGGGCAAGCCTTTCTTCGCGTTTCGAATCTCCTCCCGAATCAGATGAATGAGCTGCTGACGCATATCCTTCGGCGCCGTAATCAGATACTCATAGTCATCGGGCTGAGAATGGCCGGTGATTACGTTGAAGAATTCTGACACGTCGTGGCCGTATACATCGTTGGTCGTCAGCAAACTCACGTCGGTATAGATACGCGACGTTTGCTCGTTGTAATTGCCTGAGCCCAAGTGCACATAGCGCGTCACCTTCTCTCCTTCTTTGCGGATGATCATGAGCATCTTGGTGTGCGTCTTATACTTGCTCACCCCATAGATGACAAAGCAGCCAGCCTTCTCCAAGCGGGCGCCTTCCCGAATATTCCGTTCCTCATCAAAGCGCGCCTTCACTTCAAACAGCACGGATACGTGCTTGCCGTTTTCGGCCGCTTTGAGGAGTGCCGCCGTCACTCGCGAGTCGTCGGCCAGGCGGTAAATAGTTTGCTTAATACCCAGCACATGAGGGTCTTCGGCGGCCCGCTCCAACAGGCGCACCACCGGATCGATGCTGTTGTAGGGATGATGCAGAAGCACATCGTGGTGCTTGAGGTACTCAAACATGTTGTCTTCGGCACCCTCGGGCAAGCTAAGCGGGGCCACGGGAGCCGGTTGGCGGGCGGCTTTTCCCCGGAAGTTGGGGTGCTTAAGAATTTGCAGCAGCCCTTTCATATCAATCATGGAATTGATAACGAACACGTTGCCATTATCAATTTTCCAGCGCTCCTTCAGAACTGCCATGAGCACCGGCGACGCATCCTTCTCCACTTCTAGGCGCACCACGCGGCCCTTTTTGCGGGTTTTTAAGCCAACCTGAATTTCCTTGATAAAATCAACGTCGATATCGTCTGACTCTTCCAGCGTAAAGTCGCCGTTGCGGGTGATGCGGAACAGGTTAGCCGACTCGATGTCGACGTTCCGAAACAGCTTGGGCAAGTTGGCGCGCACGATTTCCTCAATAGGCACAAAAATCACCTTGTCTTTGCGCGTCAGCTCAAAAAAGCGCGACAAATTCTGCGGAATCTGTACGAAGGTGAGGCGCTCCTGCCCCTTCTCCCCTTCCGCCTCCGTGCGCGTCACCACACCCAGAATCAGCATCTGATTCATCATCAGCGGGAAGCCATGATACGAGTCGTACACCATGGGCGTGAGCAGCGGAAACAGCGTGTTTTTGAAGTAGCCATCGGCCTTCTTCAGCTCCAGTTCCGTCAGCTCATCCATCCGCAGAATGTTGAAGCCGTTTTTCTCAAACTGTGGCTTCAGCTCATTCAGGTACGTGAGTGATTGGTCGTTTACGAAGCGGTGGGCAAAATCCAACAACTTGCGCCGAAACGGCATTTCCCGCAGCCCTGAATAGTCGATACGCTCCTTCCCGTAGTCGATATAATTGTACAGCGACCCCAGCCGAATCATGAAAAACTCGTCGAGGTTGGAGCAGGTGATACTCATGAATCGCAGCCGGTCAAACAAGGTGCGCGACGGATCTTTGGCTTGGTCGAGGACGCGATAATTAAAGCGCAGCCAGCTTAAGTCGCGGCTGATATACTTGCTTTTGCGGATAAGGTCAGCTGATTTGAAGAGTTTCATAGCGAAGAATAAGGCGCAAGTGGCAAGTTACAGCGCCACACCTGTCATTCCGAACAGACAAAGGAATCTATACTAGTTGTTACTAAAAGATAACTCCAAAATTTGGATCATGGTATGTTTTGCTAGATGTAGTTGTAAACAAAAAAAGCCCCCAGCACGCTGGGGGCTTTTTTGCTACTACTGCCTCTATACGTCCAGCTTGGCGTACTTGGCATTTTTCTCGATGAATTCACGGCGCGGCGCTACTTCGTCGCCCATGAGCATAGAGAACAAATGGTCAGCTTCCGCAGCCGACTCCACGTCTACACGCTTCAGCGAACGGGTATCGGGCTGCATAGTAGTGGTCCAAAGCTGCTCGGCGTTCATTTCCCCGAGACCCTTGTAGCGCTGCACGTTCACCGTTTCGGGCTTACCGCGGCCTAGCTCTTCCTGAGCAACCTGGCGCTCCTGCTCGGTCCAGCAATAGCGCTCTTCCTTACCACGCTTCACCAGATACAAGGGTGGCAGCGCAATGAAGATGTAGCCATTGTCGACCAGTGGCTTCATATAGCGGAAGAAGAAAGTCAGAATCAGGGTACGAATGTGCGAACCGTCAATATCAGCATCGGTCATGATGATGATTTTGTGATAGCGCAGCTTTGAGATGTTCAGGCCCTTAGGATCGGCCTCAATGCCCGCTTCCACATCGGCCGGAGTGCCAAACGACACGCCCAACGCGGTAATCATGTTCTTGATTTCCTCGTTTTCGTAAATGCGGTGCTCCTGGGCTTTCTCCACGTTCAGGATCTTACCCCGCAATGGCAGAATAGCCTGGAAGGCCCGGTTGCGGCCCTGCTTGGCAGTACCGCCAGCCGAGTCGCCCTCGACCAGATACAGCTCGCAGATTTCCGGATTCGACTCGGAGCAGTCGGCTAGCTTACCAGGCAAAGAGTTCGAGCCCAGCACGGTCTTGCGCTGCACCATTTCGCGGGCCTTACGGGCCGCAATACGAGCCCGAGCTGCCAGAATCACCTTCTCAACGATAATACGGGCTTCTTTGGGATTCTCTTCCAGGTATTGGTTCAGGATTTCGCCCACTGCCTGGTTTACAGCGCCACTCACATCGGAGTTACCCAGTTTGGTCTTGGTCTGGCCTTCAAACTGAGGCTCCTGCACTTTCACCGAAATGACAGCGGTCAGGCCTTCGCGGAAGTCGTCGCCCTGAATCTCCACCTTCGCCTTCTCCAGCATACCCGACTTGTCGGCGTAGGCCTTCAGCGTACGCGTAAGGGCCGAGCGGAAGCCAGCCACGTGCGTACCACCTTCGATGGTATTGATGTTGTTGACGTAGCTAAAAATGTGCTCCTGGTACGAGTCGTTGTATTGCAAAGCAACCTCGACCGGCGTGCCACCCTTCTCACTGATTACGTGAATTGGCTTTGGCATCAGCACTGTACGGCCAGCATCAAGGTAGCCAACAAACTCGCTCAGGCCGCCCTCCGAATAAAACTCTTCATAGAGGAAGTTGCCGTCCACGTCATTATCGCGGCGGTCGGTGAGCGTGATGCGGATACCTTTGTTCAAGTACGACAGTTCGCGCAGACGAGTGGCAATGGTTTCGTACTTGTAAACCGACTCCGTGAAGATAGTATCATCAGGCAGAAACTCTACCTGCGTGCCGTGCTCTTCGGTATCACCAATTTGCTTTACCGGATACTGCGGAACTCCGATTTTGTACTCCTGCTCGTAGAGGTGGCCATTGCGGCGCACAGTTACTTTCAGGTCTTTGCTGAGTGCATTCACGCAGCTTACGCCTACGCCGTGCAAACCGCCGGAAACCTTATAGGAATCCTTGTCGAATTTGCCCCCCGCGTGGAGCACTGTCATTACAACCTCTAGGGCTGAACGACCTTCCTTTTGGTGGAAGTCGACGGGGATGCCGCGACCGTTGTCGCGGACGGTAACTGAGTTATTTTCGTTGATGGTGACTTCAATTCGGTCGCAGTGGCCGGCCAAGGCTTCATCGATTGAGTTATCGACTACTTCCCACACCAAATGGTGCAGGCCCTTAACCCCCGTATCACCGATGTACATCGATGGCCGCTTGCGTACGGCTTCCAGTCCTTCCAGTACTTGAATACTATCCGCAGAGTACTCAGCGGGGACTCTTTTCTCTTTCGTTTCGCTCATGGAATGCGGGTAAATTCAGCGTCAGTGTTAATAGGCAAAGATACCATTTTTAATCGGTTTTTGCCAGCCAAACCCGGATTGGACCCCCTATGCTAGCAATCAAAATGGACCTGCTTTGCAGATTGATTAACAGCCGCTTTTGGTACTACCCGCTTATATACAGAGAGCGTATCATATCACAATTTTATACAACCCTCGGTTGCCATTTAACGCCACTTTTACCAGCCTCATTAGCATTACTTGCTCCGGGCAAAGCGCATCATACCTGCTACTATAGCTCTTGTACTGATCAACCAAACGGAACTCTGCCCTATGGATCGTAGTTCTGAAACCTGCTACATTTGCCTCTATGTCACACGAAGTTGCCAACCTTACGCTAGCCGAAGCTACTCGCCACGCTCCATTCGTTGAGTATGCCCGCTGCCTCAATGCCGCCGACCGACCTTTCAATCACAGCGGTGATTGGCCTGAGGAAGGCCAGTTTTATCCTGTGCGTGTCGTTGACTCTCATTTGGAAGGCATTCCTTTAGTCCATGTATTGGGCTTTCAAGCAGAAGCGCCTTACTTTAATGCCTTTGCTCCTCACCGCTTTGAGCTGCTGTATACCGTCTGGTTAAATTAAGCCCATCACATCGAAACGCAGTATCAAAAAAGCCCCCAGAGCAGTTCTGGGGGGCTTTTTTATAGTAAATCACTGTCCTAATTCTATTTGCATCTTACCTGAAATAGAATGTTGGCAGCCAGTTTCTCTTATTGGGTTACGATAACGGATTGAGATGAGCTAAGATTTCCGCTTTCCACTCGCAGCAAATAGTGTCCAGCTGCTAGTCCGTGCACCGAGAAAGCCGCATCCTTTGTATCCGGACGCGTGAAATTTTGATTGCGAGCTAGCCGTCCCTGCATATCATAGAGCTTCACACTAACCGGCTTATTACGAATAACATCGGAGGCAAATGTGATGTATACAGTCTCCGTAGCCTGGGTAGGATAAGCCGTGCACCACGACTGCAAGCTATTCATTGTGCCTGAGCGGGAGGATAGGATCAGGTTTCTGTTTTCCGAAGCTCCAATGTTGCCTTGGGTTCCCGCTTTTGCCGTAGGGTTTCCAAAGTAATCTCGCAGGCCAGGTTCTTTTCCAAACTCAGTGAGCAGGTTTAATCCTGCTCCCAACAGGCTGGATGATGGCAGCAGCGTATAACCTACCTCGGTGTATTTGGATGTGGTAAATGCGCGCTGAGCCACAACAGGCTCCACACCCGACGTCATGAACTCCGGGTCAGCGTTGATACCCGTTGCCTTCGCGCCAATCTGCTCCTGACCTGCGCCCGCACGCCAGGCACTGAGCGTAGTATAGCGCGTGCCGCCCCACCACAAGCTAAGCTCTGCATCAGCACTCCAATAGCAATTGCCTTGAAAGCGTACATCGTTTGTAGCAGCCCCTTCAATACTTATTACTGGTATTCCATCTGTGGTATGCAGCACATTGTTTTGAAAGGTAATATCACTAACACCACCACTCATTACATACACTGCTTTCGGATGTGAACCATTAGCAGGAGGCGCGAGGTAGACGGTATTATTGTGAATAGAAGCCCGTTGAATACCGCCATTATCTCCTGACGACCACAACTGAATTGCACCCTGATTATAGCGTCGCGCATCGTTAACACTAATATTATATCGAATGGTTACATCAGTAAGAGGCGGTGCACCAGGATATTGGGCAATGAGGTAACCGGCACCGTCATTATCATGCGAGTAGTTGTACTGCAGCACAGAATTGGTGCAGCCCCCATCCAAATCAAATCCACCACCATCATGATTCATCCCCGAGCGATTATGATGAGATTCACACTCCTGAATCACTAAATTGTTGCAATTCCATCCCCATATTCCTACCGGGCCACCGTTCGGATAAGAATTAAGCCAGCCATTATTATACGCCTCACAATGCTCGATTAAAGCTCCACTGATACCTGAAAGAACAATACCGTTGCCAGTGTTATGATGAGTAATATCTTCTCGACCAGAATTATCAAAGGCTTTGCAATTGCCAACGTACCAGTTAGTGTGGGCACCTATGTTTTCGGCATATGAAGAAATTCCTGCTTCGCCATTTGCGTGTGCTTTCGAGTTAGTTATCCGCACATTGTTGTAACCACTATTGCCGTTCCAACTGCCAATTATGATACCCGTTGATTGGTAGCCACTCACATCAATGCTATCTAATCGCACGTGATTCAGCGTAGTGTTGGCTGAGTCAAGATAAAACTGAATGCCAGAGTCCTTATTGGTCAGGCGACCTGAACCCACAAAATTCAGACGCCGCAGTTCAATGCCTGCCATATTATATCCATAGAAGCCGAAAGCAGCACCACTTTCAATAGTAGCGTTGCCATGACCATAGGAACTAATTATGATGGGCTTTTCGGCCGTACCCTGACTATTGCCGCGCAACCAGATGTTACCCTTAAAGGTCTCGCCGCCCGCCAGCAAAATCCGATCCCCAGGTTGGTATTTTCCCGCGTTAACACGATTAAGTGAATGCCAAGCTGTTGAGACCGAAGTACCACTAGCATTGTCATCGCCATATGGGCTAACGTAATAAGTATTCGCAGAAAGCGAATGACTTAAAAAGCAAATCAAAAGTTGTAAAAGTATAATTTTAGATCCCATCTGATCTTTTGTAAAATGTTGATGGGCAAATATATATAGCTAGCTTCTTATTAAAATGTAAATAATATTCAATGTTGTTTGATGTTTTAAAGAAGTTTTTAAGGTTGTGAATACAATTTATTATTCATTATTAGTAAAGTATAAGTTGAACTCATAGTACTTATTCATACAATTAATAGAAGATCTCACAAACATTATAATAATTGAACTTAATCAATATTAATCATCGCTTTTTAGTAGCTGCTCAATTTTTGTTTAAACTCGTTTTTCTCTTAGAGTTCTTCAAGTTCTTCTCATGCTCGGAGTATCATTTTTTGGCCACAAATGGCAATAAAAAAGCCACTCAGCAATAAAGCTGAGTGGCGCACTTGTAATGTACCCCGTAAGAGATTCGAACTCCTGACCTACTGCTTAGAAGGCATGCTTAGGCCTAAACACATACGCTATCATTACTTAGCAGCATTGGGTAAAAAGGGCTTTTTAGAAGATAAGAGCTATTGTTCTTTATTAACAGTACAAGGCTTTTTATTATACTTGTATGAACCGCTGTATGAACCAACTGCGGTTCATACGACTTATGAGCAAAACCACTGACCACAAAGAAGGAACTGCCACCGTCAAGATCGTCTACTTCACGGGTAAGGTTCTAGCCGATGGCTCTCACCCGTTTTTGATTCGGATCACAAAGAACCGTAAGCAGCTATACCGATCTACTGGCGTAAGCTTGCAGCCAAGGTATTATAACTTCGAGAAAAAAGAAATTCGGCGCAATTATCCCGGCGACGCGAAAGCTCTCTGGCGAAAGCTGGAAGCAAAAGCAGCTACCTATGAACAAGCAGCCGAAGACTTAGCCTCCGCTGACGAGCAGCACGATGCCGAAACAGTTCTGAGTAAAGTTAGCCAGAGCCGCCGGGCCACTCGCCGCGTAAAGCTGCTGGCCTACTTTGACGAACTCATCGCTGAACAGACAGCAGTTAGCCAGCTGGGCAACGCCCGTGTATATCGGGACACACGCAGCCAGCTCGCTCACTTTTTGGATAAAGAGCATCCGGGCACCTCAGATATTCCCTTCTCACAGGTCACGGTTGCCTTCTGTCATGACTGGGAACAGTTTATGCGAGCTACGGGCACTGAAGACACTTCCTTATCAGTGAGGTTTCGCACCCTACGAGCTATCTTCAACAAAGCTATTGCCACGGGATTAGCTAAGGCGGAGTTATATCCCTTCGCACGGAATCGAGCTGAGCAACACAAATACAGTATTAGTAGGTTTGATGTAAGTACGAAAAAGCGGGCCTTACCACGGGAAGAACTGCGGAAACTAGAGCAATTAAATCCCACCATCAACCGGCAGCGGCTAGCCAAGGATGCGTTCCTATTCTCCTTCTATGCTGGCGGTATCAACTTTGTCGACTTAGCTCAGCTGCGTTGGCGAGATGTGAGCGGAAGTGACCCTGCAACAGGCCATCCGGAAAGGCTTGAGTATGTGCGGCAGAAGACGGGCGGCAAGTTTTCCCTGAAATTGCTGGGGCCGGCCGCCGCCATCGTATCCAGCTACTCCCCTATTACCCGTACCACACCCGATGGGTACATCTTTCCCTTTCTTGATGTCACTAAGCATACAACACCAGCCAAAAGAATGGTGCGGCTGCACAATGTATTAGGCTGGGTAAATAAGGCATTGAAAGTGATGGGGAAGCAGGCTGGTATTGCTACTCCTCTCACCACGTACGTAGCCCGACACTCCTTTGCTACCACACTTAAGCTTAAGGGCACCAATACAGCTCTCATTAGCCAAGCAATGGGACACAAGTCGGAAGCAGTTACAGCCGTATATCTGGATTCCTTTGCGTCGGAATTGGTAGACACAGCTTTTGAGGGTCTGCTGTAGGGGATTGTAAATTTATTGCTCGATAACGCCGCGCCATTCCTGAAAGCCGAAGCCAGCAACGTTTCATATGTTGGCTCTAGTCATTTTGTATTGTTGTCCTATTTTATTTCATTCACTGATGCTGTCACCTATTGATAAGCTTGGATTTCATGCATTAGGTGGTCATTCGGTGCGCGGGCGGGTTTCAATTGCTGACCTTTTTCCAGTCTCAAAAAACCGTTGTGGAATCTACCTACTTCGTTTTAGAAATAACAGTTTCTATATAGGGCAGGCAGTTGACGCAGTGAAGCGCTTTGCTCAACACCGTAAGAACTACGATACCATTGAGCACTATTGGTTTCAGGATGTACCCAAGGGGAAACTGGATGAAGTGGAACAGCATCTCATCCAACAGGCTGAGCAGGCGGGAATGCTGCTTACCAATAAAACCTTTGTGACTAATGTTATTGGTGAAACCGACTTAGATCTGCTCGTCACTCCGGCCGAACAAGAAGCATGGCTTAGATGTGGCGAACCACTCAATAATGACGGAATAGACTTAAGCTCGTCGATTGAGGAGAAATTCAGGTTCAAGTATCATCAAAACTTCCTGCAGCTGCAAGACCAGCCTGTTTACCCGCAGGTCAGGGCTGTACTCTCGGCCTACATCAAGCAGGTTATTCCTGCTTTCAAGAAGACAGAACAGTCCTTTTGGGCACTGAGCTGTCTGCCTTCCACGAATAAGAGCACTTACCCCCGTTATTTCGCCTTAAGTATCAATGGGATGGAGGTACTGGTGGCGGGTGAAGAGAAGAAAACAAAAGACTCTTTTGCCTTTGCGATTGTAACCGGGAGTTGCTTTCCGACTATGTCTTATAAAGCTTGGTTTTTACGCTCCTATGCTTTGTCGATCAAAGCCTCCGCTTATCGAGCCGCAGGCACAGATCAATACCGGATCGATTTCAAAAGTTTACAACACTTATTGAGTGCGTTAAACCAGGAGCCATCCTTTAGCCATAGTATCAGGGAGATGAATTTGCGGCTGATGCGCCGCGGCGGGACTATTTACTCTCCCTATCACTGCTTTGATTTAGCCCAAGATGCAATGAACCAAATGGTGCTTGGCACTTGAGCTGAGTGATGTTAACATACAAGTCTCCAATGGCGTATTCACTCTTACCTTGAAAGATGATTCTTCTGTGTCTAGGTGGGCTTTGTTGTAGTCTTAAAGTAAAAGACGTATTCCCAGATGAACGAGAAGAGAGCAAAAGCAAAAAAAATGGCTTTTAGTAGGGCTGTTATAAATCTTTTTAAGCTTAAACCAGGTGTTCGTAGTTTAGAAGAAACTAATCGGTTTGCTCAGGAAGCTCTGCATGATTACTTATTGCGAAGCAAAATAAGCAGACCTGACAAGCGGGAGGAATATGAGGCATTCCACGAAAAATTCTCAACGTTTGAAAACAGTCTGGGGGCACCGATTCCCTATTATCCTTCTTATCCTACTTGGTTACTACCCATTGTCGAAAAAACGCTAACACATGAAATTGCTGTTGCACTATATAAAGAATTGCAACGCTTTGAGGATGTGTTGGTAACTTATTATGAAGAAGTGTTTAACGCAGCAGATGTCTATTATTTACGCCAGATAGTAGAGGAACGCATCAATGAGCTTTTAGTAAACTCTGATGGAGAAGATCATCGCCTATCGCTTCCCCGGTTGGAAGAGGCGAAGCGCTGGCTTCAAGCTTTCGAATTAAAAATGCTGAATGAATCAAGTGAAGTATTGCCTCCTACCATTGACAAAAAAATACAGCATAAACCAACTGATCTAACTCTACGTCAAGTTGCGCTTATTGCTATCTATCAAGGAAAAGTCATACGTAATGACATCAGGGCGAAGCAGCTGGCGGAAGAGAATGGTCACCGCAGTCCCAATAGTGGAACGAAGTTGTACCAACGTTATATCGAGATTGCCCAAGTAGGGGATAGGATTAATGTAACGGGGAAAAAAATTAAACCACTTATCAACGCTATCGAATCGGTCATTCCTTATTTAAACAAACAGCAACGAGAGCAGGCTGATAATGAGTTAAGTACGATTCGTGCTAAAATTCTATAACCGGTTATAACCGGTTATGCACCTAGGGACTGATTCACCTTTGCATTGTCACTTAACAACAGTCACAATGCATAATCCCTTTGAACTTATCAACGCTCGGCTAATCAACCTGGAAGCGTTGACCTTAGAGGCACTGCAGCATTTACGCAGTAATTCTACTCAGCCCGTCGCAGAAGTGGGTGGTATGGAGTTAGCACAGGAAGTAACTCGGCTAAGCAAGGCCCGCCTGTACGCTCTTGTATCAGCGCGGGCTATTCCTCACGCCAAAAGAGGCAACAAGCTCTACTTCCACCGTGCCGATTTACTGGCGTGGGTAGAACAAGGCAAACGGCGCGATGAGTCTTCGGACGCTGCCTCCCCGTCGCTAGCAGCACGGCCCGCTACCAAAAAAGGCTACTAACATGGAAATGATAGTCTTTCCCTATCTAAGCGCTTGGCACCAAGCCTGGCTTCTTCGCCCAATTGGTCGTGAGTTAGAATCTAAAGTGAGAAGGGGGACAATATGTTAAAGAGCACCCCGCCCCCTTGTATGCTGAAAGACCTTCAGCAGCGTATCCAACAGGATGCTAATGCGCACCAGTTACCAAGTACGTTGGTGCTCCCACATACTGAGGTATTAACCAAGTTACTAGAGCAGATTACGGTAGTTGATTTTCGGGAGGCAGCTAGATTGGAAAATGATGACGAAAAACTTCGGCAGAAGCACTATTTGATTATGGTTGCCGAAAAAGTCCTAGATGTGGCCAACCGGAATAACTGGGGGTTGTGGCGGTCCGGTGCCTATTTGTACGCCTATAACGGGACTTTTTGGAAGTCTTTAGAGATGGAGGAGCTGAAGGCCTTTCTGCAAAAAGCGGCCGAAAAAATGGGCGTTAACAAGTTCGATGCCCGGTATGTACGATTTGCCGATAACCTCCAGGAGCAGTTCTTAAATTCTGCTTACGCGCCGGGGCGCAAAGGAACTCGGGATGTCGTGAAGATCAATCTAGTTAATGGCACTTACCATATTGGTACTGATAGCCAGCAGTTGCTAGCACACAACCGTCACGATTATTTAACCCATCAGTTGCCTTTCGCCTATGATCCCAAGGCAACGGCGCCCCTATTCCAGCAGTTTTTAGACCGGGTACTACCGGATAAAGCTTGTCAACAAGTGTTAGCGGAGTTTCTAGGCTACCTTTTCGTGCCCCATGCTAAGCTCAAACTGGAGAAAGCCCTCTTACTCCATGGATCGGGAGCGAATGGCAAATCAGTCTTTTTTGAGGTAGTGATGGCCTTACTGGGGAAGGAAAATGTGAGCAACTATTCGCTGCAAAGCCTAACGGCTGAATCATCAACTAGCCGCCCGCACTTAACCAATGCATTAGTGAATTACGCCAGCGAGATCAATGGTAAACTGGACGCTAATGTGTTCAAGCAGCTAGTGTCCGGAGAGCCCGTAGAAGCTCGCTTTCTCTACGGACAGTCCTTTACTATTACGGACTACGCCAAGCTCATCTTTAACTGTAATGAACTGCCGACCGATGTGGAGCATACACCGGCCTATTTTCGGCGCTTTCTTATCATCCCCTTCAACGTCACGATTCCAGAGGCAGAACAGGATCGGCAATTGCCCGCTAAGATTATTGCTTACGAACTGTCAGGCGTATTTAATTGGGTGTTGGAGGGACTTCAACGTCTATTAAAGCAGAACCGATTCACGGATAGTGAAACAATCCGGCAGCAGGTCGAGATGTATAAGAACCAGGCAGACAGCGTGCGTTCGTTCCTAGATGAATGTGAATACGTGCCGCATGTCGATCACACTATCACGCGGCAAGTACTGTATGGAGAGTACCGCAACTTCTGTATAGAAGAGGGCTCTAAGCCAGTTAACAGTCGAAATTTTGCCAAGCGTCTCGCAAACAGTGGTATAGAGGGCACTCGCCGCAATAGTGGACATGTCCACTTCGTGATTAAAAAGCCGTCTTCATTCTAAAAAATGTTAGCTGAGAGCTTACACTTCTTGCACTTACTACACTTCTTGCCTCAGGTAAGGTGTAGCAAGTGTAGAAAGTGCAGCCCAGCACCTAACTTTTTTATGGCGCTTACCCTACGCTACCGCCTCCAGCCTTATGCTGGCAAGAGGACTCGCTTTCGGTGCCCCAACTGCGGGGCTTTGCAGAAATTTACGCGTTGGCTAGACACAAAAACAGGCGAGCTACTACCCGAACAGTTTGGTAGGTGTAATCGGGAAAATACCTGTGGCTATTACTCAAGCCCATATACCAGCGGACCTGGCGCCCCGAGTTACGCGATGATGGTAAGAAAAGAGGATGAGGTGGCAACGCCCCATTTTCGTTCTTCTCGCCCTTCATTCTCAGTAAGCAGGAAGCCGCCTCTGTGTATCATTCCCGATGAAGTCGTGCAACAAACGTTGAAGCACTACGAGCACAACAACTTCGCGCGGCTCTTACAAGCGGAGTTGGGCGCGGATATGGCGCATCACCTGCTGGCTCGCTTCGAGGTGGGTTCGTCTACTTATTGGTCAGGAGCTACGGTCTTTTGGCTGCGCGATGAACTGGGACGGGCTCGGAGTGGGCAAGTTGTGCTGTTTGATGAGCAGGGCAAAACCGTGAAGCAGCTAGCACCTGACGGAACTCGTAAGCGATGTACTACTTGGGTGCACACCGCCTACGCGAGCCGCTGTGCCAAGCACCGGCTTGAACAGCCGGCCTGGTTGCAATCGTATCTAAATCCCACTAACGACGTGAAAAAGGTGCCCTGCCTCTACGGATTAGCACAACTGAAGACCGTACCTGCCTCCTACCCTGTAGCTATTGTGGAAGCGCCAAAGACGGCTATTCTCTGTGCAGCTTACTTTCCTGCATTTGTTTGGCTAGCCGTAGGCGCGTTAAGCTATTTAAATGTGGACCGACTGCAGGCAGTGTATGCTCACCCCATCACCTTGTATCCCGATGCGTCGGCTGATGGAAGTGCATTTAACACCTGGGCCCGCAAAGCAGCCGAACTCAGGGGCAAAGGCTTCAAGATAAACGTGTCTGATATGATGGAGTCTTGTGCTGACAATCATAAGCAAGCCGGTAGTGACTTAGCTGATTTATTGCTCGAAGCTGGCAAGAATCGAGGATACCCTGCTTTTTGGGACGAGCAGTGTGCTAACTAGAGGTAAGCCGCTATAACATGGAGTGGCAGTAAGGCATCAAAGGAGTACACCCAGTGCCGGATTATATATAGAGCAGCTAATCTGAACTGATGTAGCTAGTAGGCACAGGAAACAAATACTAGCGCTACTTGAACTTGGCTATATACACTGTGAGGCAGAGACTAGGATCCTCGGGCTTAGATCCGCTGATCTAAACGGTGACTACTGTTGTATGCTATAGTGTGTAAAACAATGAGAGTACCCGACTTGCAAGCAACATTGTACCCGCTTTTAGTTGTTTTTGTACCCGCTTTGTAGACGCTTTTGGTTGTTTTTGCACACGCTCAATGGGCAGTGAGTTTGCTACAATTATGCTCTTTTGAGCCCATAGCGCAGGTTTCATAGACAAACGAAGTAGGCACCTTTTGCTAGAATTAAAATGTAGCACTTTTAACGTGACCACTTGCCCCAATAGAGTCACTAGTTTTTGGATTTCACAGGCCCGCTCTTACACATATGCATTAATCCTTTGCAGTAGTGGACTCTCAGCTGCGCTAGGTTTCAGGTGAATGATGCCCTGGCCTAAAGGCGGCGAATAGGGAAGGCGTTGGTTGGCCCCTATCTTATCCAGCAACTGCAGGTAGTAGTTCATGATGGGCTACTTCCTGTTTCCAGTGCTGTACCCATAAAACCTTCGTAGAGCGACTATGCCCTGTCGAAAAGCTCGCCCGTTGCATACCGAGATATTATGGACGTTTAGTTGGTCCAGCTCAGCTAGTGGTTAGCAAGTACTTTCGTGAGCGTCGCATCGCGACCTGTAGGTAACTGGGGAGGTGGTCCCATGAGACGACGTTACTTCCCAAAATTAGTAGAGCAGCTCATTAGCATCCTTCGAATACTGAATTCAGAGAATTTTTTCTTGCGAGCTTTGCAGTGAAGGGAGGCCGTTATACGACGAGGCTGCTCAATTCCTAACTAGCCAGTTCCTGCGCGAGCAATTCGGCCAGTGTGGCTAAGGGCCATTGCGTAAGCTGGGCCACGCGCTGTAGCTCAGCCACGGTCCACATTGTCGGACTCCGCTCCCGCCGGTGCAGGGTGGCCGGGGTCAGGCCCAGGCGCGCGGCCAGTTCCCGGCGGGGCTCACCCAGCTCGGCGAGTAGCTCGGCTACCGTCACGAGCGGCCACTCCGCGGGCCGCTCCAGGGTAGTCAAGTCCGTACTCACTATTGGCGGCGGGTAAGCAGGTGCGGGTGATGGGGTCCAAGCACTAGGCACCCCCTGCTCCCACAACAAGGGCAGGGTTTTGCGCGCCGTTACCTGCTCGTTAAAGGGGTAGTCAATGAGCTGTTCATGCCGGCGCAGCACGGCAAAGGGAAAGAACAGGGCCGCTAGATCCCCGTGCTTGGGGTCCACCTGCTCCTCGGGCAACTGGTCATACCAGTGGCGGGCGTGCTCGGCGGTAGAAAACTCCCAGGTGTGCTCTGGGAATTGCCGCTGGCTGGCCTTGCCGCCTTGCGCCGGGGCGTATACGTCTACCTTGTAGACACTACGCCGCTGCTGCCAGCTTGGGTAGTTGCCGTGCGCCGCCAGCACACGGCGGGCGGCGGGCAGATCATCAATGGACCAGCGCTTCCAGGCCCCGCCAGCCCGCCAGGAGGAGACCGCTAGGCCCGCTTGAGATTGCAGGGCCAAGTGCAAAGGTGACTTCTCGGCGAGCGGCGTAGCCAGGTGATAGCGCGTGTGACCTGTGCGCCAGTCGGTGCGGGGCGTGAAGTACACGGGCTCGCCGGGCTCAGCAGCGGGGAAGGATAAATCCACCGGGACAACCTGGTAGCCAGAGGCATTCTCACCCCAGCGCAGACAGAGCGCCGCGTACGTGGGGTGCGTAAAGACCGCTTCTTTATGCTCCGTGATCCAAGCGGAAATGACTGAGTAATCCAGACCCGCTGCCCGGACCGCCTCGGCAGATACGATGGGAAACAGATGCGGGGTGAAGGACGCGTGTGTCTCCCATAAGCGGCCTACCTGCTGGGAAGTAGTGGGCTCGCGCCAACGTTGAGGAGGGCCAACGCCCACATACAGGCGCTGCACGAGAAAGCCTTGATAGTTGAACGCATTCGGGACATAGCCATAGCCGCCGGAGGGCTTCTGTACTTCAACCAGCTTAGGCGCTATTCTCTCCGGGAAGCGCAGCACATTACTCAGCATGGAGCACATAGTTGGTCACGGTACCCAAAGCACTGGTCAGGCGGAGCGTATCGCGGCTCACGATGCGCAGGTCGATGCGGCTAGCGCCCTGGAGTAAATACACGTAGTTATTCACTACTTCATACGGGCTGGCTACTTCGGCTGAACCCGTGCGCACGAGGGCTTGCTTCCCAGTCAACTGGAGGCTAATGCCAGTCGCCGGAACCACCGAAGAGCTAGGAGCAACCAGCTGATAGGAACCGACCACCTGGTCGGCTGGATCTAGGGGCCGCAACCACTGAGCATCATACCCAGAGCGGCCAGAAAAGCTTTATGCATACAGGACAGAAAGTAAGCCTGGGCCCACGGATAAAAGACTTTTCAGTGGGTGGGATTAAAAACGTATCCAAACGTACGTAACTATCCCGAATATAGTCACATGTGATTACAGGCTATTTTTTGATCACCCCGAGCTTGCGGGGGTGAAAAATCAAGCGGTTCTCGTAGCCTTTGGCCTCCATTTGCGAACGTTACGGGAGCAGCGCGGCTGGAGCCAGCAGGAATTGGCTGATCTAGCGGACATATCAAAGCCGACGGTGTATCGTATTGAAACGGCTCGTTACTCAGCTACCTTGGATGTGCTTGCCTCTTTGGCACAAGCACTTAATCTACCTCTTCGAGAACTAGTAAATATCTGAATTCGCTAGAGTTTATGAAAAGAAACCATCTACTCAATGTCTTGCATATCATTGAGTTTATATGGAAACCTACCCTCAGTGATTGTGATGTTGAGAGGCTATTTGGCCTTAATTGAAAATGTAGCCGCGGCTGCATCATCGGTAATCTTGATTCCTAACGCTTCGGGGCGAACGAATTCGTTGAGCTGCTAAAAATTACCACTGAATCGATCACGCATTCCTTTTACACTGTCATCTCCACCTGTAGCTGACATAAACAAAGGAACCGGTTTGGTTACAATCAAGTAGCTGAGCTTAGTAACGCACATAAGGGCACGACAGCGACTTGTGTAATGAATTAAAGGGCAAAAACTTGGCGTATTCGACTAGCTGGGGTAGCTGTGGTGGGTGCGGATGTGAGTTAGAACAGGGTAATTTGGCGTGATCTGAAAACTAGGCAAGTCGATTCAGGCATAGCATGATGCGTCCTAGATGTCTGAAGTCACCTTTATGCTCCACCTGCAAAAGGAAGTCGTTGGTAATACAAGAAGGGCTTTAAAGTGCCCGATTAATTCGGATGATCAGCTTAGACAATGTGAGGTCATTGTCGTAATACTTGCCATCGATGGCAGCTAATTGAGTGGAGCTATATTGAAAGGCTGGGTCACGTTGAAAGCCACCACCCGTAACAAGTCGTTTAAAAGATCGTCGACGCACCTCGAGCTGTGCTAAAGGCGCTTCCAGATCAGGTCGCTCACACAGTTTACTTAATTCGGTAAGTGTTTTGATGCCGTGGCTAGCATTTGTGAAGCCTTGTACAATGGCGGCGGCCTGCTCGGTAGTCATTAAACCTTGAACAGCCACAACTTGGTTACGGATGGTTGAAAATTCTGCTTGTAACCGCTCAGTACCACGTATTAGAACTTCGAGCTCATAACGTTTACTGCTTAATCGACGCTCAAGCCGAGTAGGAATATAGACTGCAAGAAAAAGCGTGAGCAACGCCGTGAGAAGATCCACGGGGTTTAACTCACGCGCAATTTTGAAATCAGACTGGAGGAAAAATAAGACCAGGTCAGCACCTAGCAGCAGGATTACTAGCCACAGTAACACCCGCACAAGCTTCTGCATTAAGCAGCAGCCATTTCAGCATCCTGCATGTATTCACCTATTTCCTCAAGCAAATATGGGTCATCGGTGCATACCAAGCGCAGGTAACGCTGTACAGTACGCAAACTAGTGCCCGGAATACCGTGCTCCTCATCGCCGCGCACGAGGCCACCGAAAGAGGCTTCCAAAAAGGACGTAGCGTAGCCTGCCGTTCCATCAAGGTTTACGACTAAAGTTTTACCCTGACCCATTGCTTCAATGAAGCGTGGATAAAGATAACGACTAAGAAACACTTCACCCGAGGAGTCGCCTTCGCTGAGCGTACGTACGCCAGGAGTGCGAGAGAATTCAGTTGCTACAGTGAGGATGAGGGGATTCATGACGAAGAGAGTTTCATGACTGAGGGGGCAAAGATAGCTCCCAATATAAGAACGTACCACTAAAGGATTGGGTTAAGGTAACATATTCATGAGTAGCAAAGTTTGCCCGCGTGTCGTTAGCTACGATAACAAGATTATGAATTCGTCCTCGCTGTAACTCTTTATAGATTCCTGGTAAGCCCTTGCCACGGTAACTTAAGCCAAGCCTGGAGCCGATTTTACCTTCCATAAGTAATTGCAGCGTCTCATAATTAGGAATTAAGCCTAGTACACGTTTCAACTGTTGAAAGAAGCCTTTGATGTCGAGGCTCTTGAGAATACCTACCCCATTATCTACAAAAGCAAAGCACCAGCGCTTAGGTCCAGGACCGGGGTGCGGATAGCTGGCTACCCACCAGTTTTCAGTAGCCTCAGTTTGGGGGTCAGCGTGCTTAAAAGTATTGGACATGCATTCAATAAGAGTACGATAAGCAGCATGGTGGTCCTGTGGTTCGGGCCTGCCACTCAAGTACCTCATAGCCCGGTGAACTAATTCTTCAGCAAGTTTTACTTCTACTTGCTTATGAAAATCTCGGCGGCGTCCTAGAATAAGGGCTTGATCCAACGGTTGTGCAACACCAGGTTTTTGTGGCTTGTAGAATGAGTTGTTCCAAACGCGGGATGCAACGGCATTTTCGGGGGGCGCACATATATTTTTGCCCCTCGAGTAAAACTAACGCCATCTTGCAATTTGGCGCGTAGCAGCAACAGAGCACAGTTAGTAAGTTGAGTGACATACTGTAAGCTGATCAGTACTTTTTGTTTAGGATGGCATACAGCACGTAATCGAGCTAAGAAAGCCACCATTTCAGCGGGCTCGTCTACAAAGGATAAAGTAGAAGGGGCAAAAATAGTCGCGTTAAAAACCAATTTTTGCTGATGAAGCGCCATCTGAGTTGCGTAGAGAAGCCGATGGCGACGGGCGGCTAAGCGACTGGGGCGGGTTCGGCGGGCACGGGCTTGCTTTCGAGATCTTTTAATTTGGTGAGCGGGAGATTGTAGTTTTTGTTTCATGCAAGGCCGAGGCAGGCATCGGTAATCATAACGCACTTCTCGGGGAGAATAAGCGGAGTGATCTAATGCCGAATTATTCCAAAGTGTTGAAGTTGCAGGTAATTTTTAGCTGGGGCAAATGAGTACACTATTGATTTGATACAGTGTACTAAAACCTGATGCTAGCGTGCTACACTGTCTCCGCTAGTAGAAGCTGGACGTGGAGTGTCACGCTTGGCGATGTGCGCCTGGGTTTCGGGTGGTACCGTGGTATCGTATAGCTCCGCAATAGCGCGGGGCTGGGTGATTTGATTATCAACGATGATGTTGAGCAGGCCAAAAAGTCGGGTGGCAACTTCGGGCGTGTCGTAGATGTTGAGCTGGCCGGGGTGCACAGCGTTATTGCCCGCGACACGCAGGCTATCGAGGGCTTTTTGGAGAGTGATGGGTAAACCCTGTTGGACGAGGGCAGCGATGTCGGTGTTGATGTTTTCGCCGGGCTGGCCAAGGTGTTTGCAGAGGCGTTGCAGTGCCAAACGCAATAAAGCGGCTGAGCCGCGGGGCGAGATGCTGAGGATGCTACGGGCCTCCTCGTAATCTTGGCGCACATCGTCGGGCATATCAGGGTTAGGCAGCGGAGCTGCACCGCCGAAAGGATAGATCATGGTTGCATTGAGCCAAATAGAATGCTCAGAACAATGAACACATTGAGCAGTATTGATGTGCGTAATAAGGCTTCCCATACCATTTCTAGATTTATCATACTTCTGGAGTCCAGTGGCCCACATATGATTGGCGTAAGCTCCGCAGAAAGGGCAGTTAAAAGCAGGCTCTAAGTGTAAGGGAGCTTTGTAAGGAGCAGACATAAATAATAAGTTGATAGTTAGCCAACGAAGTTAGCGAATCGTCCCAATGTTGGTAGCAAATACCACAAATTGACTACGACTATACTACTTTTAGCTGATGGCTTTCCCACTTAACCGGGTAAATTGCCTGCATCTGACACTACTTCTATTATTACCCGATGGCCGTTAAGAAAAGTGAACTATACAGCTCGTTGTGGAAGAGCTGTGACCAGCTGCGTGGGGGCATGGATGCCTCGCAGTACAAGGATTATGTGCTGGTGCTGCTCTTTGTGAAATATGTGAGTGACAAGTATGCTGGGCGCGACGACTCAGTGATTGTAATACCCGAAGGTGGAAGCTTTCAGGATATGGTGAAGCTGAAGGGCAGCAAGCACATTGGCGAGGGTATGGACGTCGTCATTGCCAACCTAGCCAAAGCCAACGAGCTGACGGGTATTATTGACGTGGCTAGCTTCAACGATCCGGAGAAGCTGGGCAGCAGTCCGAAGGACCGGGTGGATCGGCTGACGGCGCTAGTGGGCATATTTCAGGGGGAGGGGCTAGACTTCAGCCGCAACCGAGCCGACGGTGACGACATTTTAGGTGACGCCTACGAGTACCTGATGCAGCACTTTGCGACAGAGAGCGGTAAGAGCAAAGGGCAATTTTACACCCCCTCCGAGGTGAGCCGGGTGATGGCAAAGGTGATTGGCATTGAGCACGCGACAAAGTCGACGCAGACGGTGTACGACCCGACTTGTGGGTCGGGCTCTCTGCTAGTAAAGGCAGCAGATGAGGCTCCGGTGGAGCTAAGCATCTACGGGCAGGAAATGGATAATGCTACGTATGCCTTGGCCCGGATGAACATGATTCTGCACGGCTATAACACTCATGAGATTCAGAAAGGCAACACACTGGCTGACCCAAAATTTTTGAACGAAGCTGGCGGGTTGAAAACGCACGACTTTGTAGTGGCCAACCCACCCTTCTCGGTGAAGGCCTGGAGCAATGGCGTGGACACGACGCATGACCCGTTTGAGCGGTTTACGGGCTACGGGGTACCGCCGGTGAAGAATGGCGACTATGCTTTTCTGCTGCACATTGTGCGGAGCCTAAACGGCACGGGGCGCGGAGCGGTGGTACTGCCGCACGGGGTGCTGTTCCGGGGTAATGCGGAGGCAGATATCCGGCGCAACCTGGTGCAGCGGGGGTATTTAAAAGGCATTATCGGACTGCCGCCCAACCTGTTTTACGGAACGGGTATTCCGGCATGTTTGCTGGTGCTGGACAAAGCGGGCGCGGCCGACCGGCAGGGCATCTTCATGATGGACGCGAGTAAGGGCTTTCTCAAGGATGGGCCTAAGAACCGGCTGCGCGAGCAGGACATTCACCGTATCGTAGATATGTTTGGGGAGCTGCGCGAGGAGCCGGGCTACGCGCGGATGGTGCCCTACGAGGAGATTGAGCGCAACGGCTACAACCTGAACATTCCGCGCTACGTGGAGGCTCAGGGCGGGGAAGTGCAGCAGGACCTGGACGCGCACCTGCGGGGGGCATTCCAGCGGCCGACGCGGCAGCGCTGGCGGCGTACTGGGCGGTGTGCCCGGCGCTGCACGATGCGCTGCTGGGACCGGGCGACCGGCCGGGCTACCTGAGCCTAAGGGTGGCGCCGGACACGGTGCGCAGCACCGTGTTTGAGCACCCCGAGTTCCAGGCGTTTCAGCGGAGCATAGAGGCGACATACAGCGCGTGGGCGGGACGGGCACAGGCTACCCTGCTGGCGCTGAATGCCGACACCAAGCCCAAGCAGCTACTGCCCCTACTGGCGGAAGACCTGCTGCACACGCTGGCCAAGCTGCCGCTGCTGGACCGCTACGACGTGTACCAGAACCTGATGGACTACTGGGCCACCACCATGCAGGACGACGTGTACGCGGTGGTAGCCGAGGGCTGGAAGGCCCGAACGACAAAGAGCAAAAAAGGCCACTACAATAGTGAGCTGGTACCGCGGGAGCTGGTAATTGCCCGCTACCTGACAGCCGAGCAAGCAGCCTTGGATGAGGCCTCGGCGGCGCTGGAAGAAGCCACGCGCCAGCGGGAAGAGCTAGAGGAAGAATACGGGGCCGAAGACGCGGTACTGGCCGACTACACCAAGGATGGCAAGCTAGACCGCAAGGCCATAGGCAAGCGGCTTAAAGCAGCCGGACCCACCGAAACGAAAAGCTTAAAAGGGACAGCTCGCAGAGGCCGGTCGGCGGCCGTGGGTACCCTGTTTGCTGACGTGGATGCAATGGGCGGAAATTTGGCCGAAGTGGACGAAGAATTGCCCCCCAATGCCGATGCCGATGCGGAAGAACTAGCAGCGTTGCGGGCCGCAGAAGCAGCCTTTGAGGCGGAAGACGTAGCGAAGGCTGACCTGAAAAACGCAGAAGCAACTCTTGAGGCTGGCTTAGCCAAGCGCTACCTGGCCCTAACGCCGGACGAGGTACGCACGCTGGTAGTGGACGATAAATGGCTGGCCACCCTACACCAAGGCCTGAGCCACGAGCTAGCTCACCTAAGCGGCACCCTGGCCCGCAGCCTAACGGACCTAGCCCAACGCTACGCCCAACCATTGCCTGCGTTGGAAGCCGAGGTAGCAGCACGGCAGGCGCGGGTGAACAGCTACCTCACTACGCTGGGCTTTTCGGCTAACTAAATAGTATTGCAATAGAGCTATGGATGCTACACAAGTGCCTACAGGGTATAAGTTGACTGAGTTGGGGATTATACCACAAGAATGGGAAGCAAAGACTTTTGGCGAGGTAATGACTGGCTTCTCTAGCGGTGCTACACCTTATAGAGCGCACAAGCATTATTACGATGGGAAAATTAATTGGGTCACTAGTGGAGAGCTCAACTACAATGTAATTACCCATACCATAGAACATATTTCTAAAGAGGCCCAAAAGCGAACCAATTTAAAATTGCTGCCAAAGGGTACTTTTTTAATGGCAATTACTGGCCTAGAGGCTGCTGGAACGCGAGGGAGTTGTGCAATTTTAGGAACAGAGGCAACAACTAATCAGTCGTGCTTAGCATTATTTCCTATCAAGGATTTACTAACCACTCAATACCTATTTTATTACTATGTTCTTTATGGTGATGCTTTAGCTTTCCAGTTTTGTCAAGGCACCAAACAGCAGAGCTATACAGGAAGCATTGTTAAAAGGCTCCCAATAATTCTCCCTCCCCTTGCCGAGCAGCAAGCCATAGCCGCCGCGCTGGGAGAAATGGATGCACTGCTGGCGGCGCAACGGGCTCGGCTGGCGAAACAGCGGGCCGTGAAGCAGGGGCTGCTACAGGGGCTACTGAGTAGGAAGCAGCGGCTGCGGGGTTTTTCGGAGGAATGGAAGGTGAAGCGGCTGGGGGATATAGCTGATATAACCAAGTTAGCAGGCTATGAATACACTAAGTACTTCAACAGTTATCGAGACGAGGGTGAGATCATTGTAATACGAGGCACAAACATTACACATAATAAACTCGACTTATCTGATATAAAAACAATTCCGAAAGCAACTTCTAAATTTCTAAAAAGAAGTCAGTTGAATATTGGGGATATGGTTTTTGCCTACGTTGGCACTATTGGCCCTGTATATCTTATAGAAGAAAATAACCGGTTTCATTTAGGCCCCAATACTGCAAAGATTACAGCAAGGCATGAGTTAGAGCCAAAGTTTTTATTTCATTATTTCACCAGCGAATTGGGAATTAATGAAATGCAAGAACATATAAGTATAGGAGCCCAGCCTAGTTTATCAATGACAAAAATTAGATTATTCAACATAAATACGCCGTCCTTGAAGGAACAGCGAGCTATTGCTGACGTGCTAAGCGAAGCCGACGCCTACTTAGCCGCTCTAGAAGCCGAGCACGCTAAAACGCAGCTGCTCAAGCAGGGCATGATGCAGAATCTACTAACCGGCAAACTCCGCCTTGTATGAAGATCGGCGACAAGGAACGGGCCACGCAGAACCGGGTAGTAAAACTGCTGCGCGACCTGCCGGGATACACGTACCTAGGTAATTGGGAAGACAAGCCGCGCACCTCCCCCATCGAAGACGAGCTGCTGCGCAACTACCTGAAGCGGCAAGGCTACAGCGAGGTGCTGGTGACGGGCGCGTTGCAGAAGCTGCACCAGGCAGCCGACAACCTGACGGTGAGCCTGTACGAGCGTAACAAAGCCGTGTACCAGCTGCTGCGCTACGGCATACCCGTGAAGCCCGAAGCCGGCAAGCCCGACGTGACGGTGAAGCTGGTGCGCTGGGAGGCCCCGCTGGAAAACGACTACGGCGTAGCCGAGGAAGTGACCGTAACGGCCGGGCCCGGCGCGCACGGCAAGCGGCCTGACGTGGTACTGTACCTGAACGGCATAGCCGTGGGCGTGCTGGAGCTGAAGCGCAGCACGGTATCGGTGCACGAGGGCATCCGGCAGAACCTGGACAACCAGAAGAAGCTGTTCATTGAGCCGTTCTTCGCGACCATGCAGCTAGTGATGGCCGGCAGCGATACCGAGGGCCTGCGTTATGGCACCACCGGCACCGAGGCCACCTACTACCTGGAATGGCTGGAGGAGGGTGAAGAGCCCGCCCACAACCTAGACAAGCACCTGACCCAACTATGCAGCCGGGAGCGGCTGCTAAGCTTGCTGCACGACTTCGTGATATTTGATAGGGGCATCAAAAAGCTGTGCCGGCCGAATCAATATTTTGGGGTGCTGGCGGCGCGGGAGTACGCCAAGCGCAAGGAAGGCGGCGTGATCTGGCACACCCAGGGCTCGGGCAAAAGCCTGACCATGGTGTGGCTCACGAAGTGGCTGCTAGAGACCCGCCCGCAGGCGCGGGTGCTGCTGCTCACGGACCGCGACGAGCTGGACGAGCAGATTGAGAAGGTATTTAAGGGCGTCAACGAAACCATCTACCGCACCAAGAACGGCAAAGACCTGCTCACGCAGCTGCACAAGGCCGAGCCGCGGCTGCTGTGCTCCCTGATTCACAAGTTTGGGCGGCGCAAGGACGAGGCGGGGTACGAGGAGTACCTGCGCGAGCTAGCCGAAGGCCTGGGCAGCCGGGAGTTTAAGGCCAAGGGCGAAATCTGGGTATTGGTAGATGAATGCCACCGCACGCAGTCGGGCAAGCTGCACGAGGCCCTGAAGAAGCTGCTGGGCGAGGGCACAACGCTGTTGGGCTTCACGGGCACGCCCCTGCTAAAAACCGACAAGCGGAGCACGCTGGAAACTTTCGGGCCCTTCATCCACACCTACAAGATGGACGCGGCGGTGCGCGACGGCGTGGTGCTGGAGCTGCGCTACGAAGCGCGCGACATTGAGCAGTACATTGGCTCACCGAAGAAGATAGATGCCTGGTTTGAGGCCAAAACGGCCGGCCTGAACGACTACACCCGCACGGCCCTGAAGAAGAAGTGGGGCACCATGCAGCAGGTGCTCAGCTCGAAGGGTCGGCTGGAAGTGATCGTGAAGGACATCATCGAGGACATGACCCTGAAGCCGCGCCTGCACAGTGGGCGCGGCAATGCCATGCTGGTGGCGGGGAGCATCTACGAGGCCTGCAAGTATTATGAGCTATTCGTAAGCAATGGCTTTACGAAGTGTGCCATCGTGACGAGCTACGAGCCCCACATCAGCCACGCTAAGGGCCAAGGCCTGGGCACGGGTGCGGCCACGGCCGAGCTGCAGCAGTACGAAACCTACCAGAAGATGCTAGGTAAGGAATCGACGGAGGACTTTGAAATACGGGTGAAAAAGCTGTTCGTGGACGAGCCCGCGCAAATGAAGCTGCTCATTGTGGTGGACAAGCTGCTGACGGGCTTTGATGCGCCCTCGGCCTCCTACTTGTACATCGACAAGAAGATGCGGGACCACGGGCTATTCCAGGCCATTTGCCGGGTCAACCGGCTGGATGGGGAGGACAAGGAATATGGCTACGTGGTCGACTACAAGGACCTGTTTGAGACGTTGAAGGACGCCATCAACGACTACACTCAGGGCGCCTTCGACGAATATGACAAGAAGGACGTAGAGGGGCTGCTGAATAACCGACTGGATGCCGGCCGCAAACGGCTGGAGGAAGTGCGGGAGCAGCTGCGGATACTCTGCGAACCAGCAGGTACCAACCCCACGCAGGAACAGTACATTGCCTACTTCTGCGGCAACCCCGCCAAGGCCGAAGACCTAAAAAACACTGAAGGACGCCGGCGGGACCTGTACAAATACACCACCTCCCTGCTGCACGCCTACGTGGACCTGGCGGCGGAGCTGCCGGCAGCGGGCTACACGGAGGCCGAAGCGACGCAGGTAAAGTACGAGGTGAATCACTACGAGCAGCTGCGCGAGACGGTGAAGATTGCTAGCGGCGAAGCGCCCGACCTGAAGGCCTACGAGCCGGATATGCGGCAGCTGCTGGATATGTACGTGAAGGCCGAAGACAGCGAGCAGCTGGGTGACCTGGACGACCTGGGGCTGATTGAGATGATCGTGCGGTACGGGGCCGACGAGGCTACCAAGGGGCTACCGAAGAAGATGCGAGCCAGCAAGGAAGCCATGGCGGAAACCATTGCCAACAACGTGCGCCGGCTTATTATTCAGGAATCGGCCACGGACCCCAAGTACTACGAGACCATGTCGCAGCTGCTGGAGGCGCTGGTAGAGGAGCGGCGGCTAGGAGCAGCAGCGTATGAGGAGTACCTAGCGAAGATTACGGAGCTGTGCCGGAAGATGAAAGCGAAGGAGTCAGCCACTGGTCCGGCCTACCCTACTTCCCTGGATACACCGGGTAAGAAGGCGCTCTACAATCAGCTGGAGAACAACGAGGAGCTGGCGTTGGCGGCTGACGAGGCCATTCAGTACGTGAAAAAGGATAACTGGATTGGCAACCGAGGTAAGGAAATCGAGGTGCGCAACGCCGTAGTGGCCTGCGGGCTAGATAAGGAAGCGGCGGAGAAGCTACTGGAAGTGGTGCGGCTGCATAGGGAATACAAATAGGAATTTATCAGGCTATCTACTTACACGAATTTAGAAACATGAGCAAACGACAACTATCAGCGGGAGAAAAGGATCAGGTTGTTCAGCAGCAGCGTAGCACAGATGGGCTGCTACGGTGCTTTATCTCGGCGGAAGCCATCGACGCGGCGGCTACGGACAGCTATGAATTCGACCACCTAACGGCGTGGGCCCTGGATGGACCCTCGGACCTGGTGAACGTACGCGTGGTGAAGAAGGAATACAACCGCAAGAAGGGCATTAAGACGCTGTATGAGGCACGGGACAATTACCGGCTGGAGAAGCTATTTGAGGAGAAGAAGAACAATATCAAGCTCCAGGACATATTTCAATTAAAAGAAATAACGCCAGCCAAGCTGGTTTGCCAAGTAAACGATAGCACCGTTGTTATAGCAGAAGGAAGTACGACGAAAAACTTTGGAACATATCATGAGCCCATTTTGCAAGTACCGTATTTCTATTCCCGCGTACCCGTACGGTGGCTGGAAAACGATGATCAGGAAGGCCTGCAACCCCGCGTAATAGATTATCGTCGACTAGTGGAGTTGCGCAACCACTTGCGTGAGCGGCCACAACTTGCGCCCTCTATTGCGCGATTAGTAGGCAATCGGCTGCGGTTGTTTGATGGTCAGCATAAGTTAGCGGCTCAGGTGCTAAACGGTGCGACTGAAGTAGATATGAAGATCTACGTCTCACCAGAAGAGACGAGCGGGCAGCGGAACTTGTTCGATGCCTTGATGCGCACCAACTTGGATGCGCACTCAAAGCTCAAACAGGTACCATTTTATACTTCGACACTGCTGGACAGGTTATCGGTCATATACCGGGATTTGCTGGATCAGTTTTTAGAAGATAAGCCCGTAGAATCTCATACAGAGGAGCAGTTTGTGGCATTCATGATGAGTAACCGAGGCATGTCACGCTCAGAAGCTCATGGCGCGCTAAAGGCCTCTATCAAGACAGCAGTGTTAGGGATGTCAGCACTCAAGCCCTACGTGGCTGAAGCTTCGCGGGACCTGTTGATGCCTATGACGCAGGATTTGCTCGACAAGACTATATACCCGGCTGTACTCTATCTAGCACCCTCTAAAGCACGCTTTAACACGGACCAAGATCGTCGGGACCAAGAAGCCCGCAACTTTGGCGTTTTAGCTAGCATCCTGGTGGAGCAGACTAAATTAGCGGGTTGGATAGCAGCACCGAAGGGCACCAGTCTGACTAATGAGCAGCGGAAAGTGCGCCGTATCTGGCATAAAGGAGCCGTGCTGACCTGGGCTCCCTACTTAGAAAGCGTACTGAATGTAGCCTTGCACCTGATTACCACTGACGACAGAACCAAGAAGCTGTATAGGTCGGACATCACAGATTCTCAAAAGGAAGCCTTGAACGATTACCTGGAGCGGTTGTTTAGCCATCCATTTTGGGATGATAACGACCAAGAAATTGACATACTCTTGGTGTCAGCGCAGCGCCAAGAAGAACTATTTACGCGCAAGGGCCTAACGGAAACTTATGTACTGACAGGCCATTGATTTTAAAAATAAGAGCACCCACAACACGGACATAGCAGGCACAATGCAAGTAGGCGAGATAGAGGTAGAGATAGTGCGTAAGAACATCCGCAACGTGCACTTAGCCGTGCTTCCGCCCGATGGCAAGGTGCGGGTGGCTACCCCCCTACTGGTAGATGATGATTCGGTACGCCGGCTGGTGATTGGCCGGCTTAGTTGGATACATGCTCAGCAGGCCAAGTTCGAAAATCAGGAGCGACAACCCCTACGTCAGTACGTGGATGGCGAAACCCATTACTTCCGGGGCAGCGCTACCGATTGGAAGTGCGAGAAATCACTACTGGATCTAATCGGATAGAGCTACGCGGCAATGCCTACCTGACGATGTACGTACGGCCCAATAGTGACGTAGTGGCGCGGGGACGGGTGCTACAGACTTGGTATCGGGAGCAGTTAAAGAATCAGCTGCCTGCGCTAGCGGCTAAATGGGAGCCACGGATTGGTGTACAGGCTCAAGACTGGCAGGTAAAGCTGATGAAGACCAAGTGGGGCACCTGCAATATTGAGGCGCGCCGCATCTGGCTGAACCTTGAGCTGGCGAAGGTAGCGCCGCACCTACTGGAATACGTGGTGGTGCATGAGCTTATTCACTTACTGGAGCGAACTCATAATGAGCGATTCCGGGGGCTGCTGGATCAGTTTATGCCTAACTGGCGGTTGCACCGTGAGGCGTTGAATGGCGGCGAGCTGGCGGCATACGAGAGCTTTGACTTGGGGTAAGTCGTGAGCAGATAAATCAGGATAAACGGACGGGTTTATTTGCTACATTTAGCCCTTCTGCTACTTGCTCGCTTGTCCATTCTATGCCACGTAAAGACCGGTCCGATATCAAAATCGGAAACCTGGAAAAAAAACTCGGTCTTGCCAAGGGTGCTATCCGCAATCCAGACGGGTCAGATGCCCGCAGCGACAAAAAGCTAGGAACCTTACGAGAAGAGTATCGGGCGTTATATGGTAATCGCCCCGTGCGAAAGAACGCAACCATTATCGCGGCTGCCACTAAATCCGCTCCCGCCGCAGCAAGCACCAAAAAAGCAACGGTTAAAAAGACAGCCTCGTCTTCTAGCAGCACAAGTACGAAGAAGGCAGGCGGAACAGTCGCTAAGTCAACTGCTGCTAGTCCAGCAAAGAGGTCAGCAGATAATACTAGACGGAAGAAGTAGGATGAAAACTCGCCGTCCCGCTCCGCCCAGACGCCGGAAGCATGAGCAATACGATTATAATGTATTCATCAACTGCCCCTTCGACGATAAATACAAACCTCTTTTTCACGCCATGGTGTTTACCATCCACCATGCCGGATTTATTGCTCGCTGTGCTTTAGAAGCCAGTACACAGAATTATCGATTCCCACGCATATTGGATATTATAGGTGAGTGCCGCTATGGTATTCATGATGTATCGCGCAGCGTATCGGGTCAGGAGCCTCGCAATAATATGCCCTTGGAATTAGGGGTATTTATTGGCTGCCAGTATTTTGGCAAGTCCTACGATTTAGAAAAGGAATATTTAGTGCTCGACACCAAAGCGCATGAATACAAGAAATACTTAACCGACTTAGGCGGTGAAGACCCTAGTGCTCACGGCGACACAGTAGAAGGAATCATTAGCAGTGTGCGGGACTGGTTGAGCATGCGTATTCCTACTAACGAGGAACCGCTTCCAGGCGCTGATTATATGGGCACGCTTTATCAGATATTCCTTGATCAAAAGGAAGATTTCTGTGACCGTTATAGGCTGCGGTTTGAGAAGCTGACTTTCCCGGAGTATGTCAAGGTTATGACTGATTTTCTAGAGGAAAGGCACCGTGATATGGATTTAGTAGAGGAGTCATATAAGCAAATCATCGAGCAGCCTGAAGAGGCCGAATTGGATGAATAATCGAACTAGAACATATACATCAACTTGAAAAATTCGTCACTGATAGCACACTATATTTATTGATTTGTAAAATCAGTAAAATCCAACCGCGAATTACACCTTTATTTAAGCTTCAACCGACGCGCAAAACTTCATTCATCATACTTTACATCTGATCTCTTTAGAAGCCTTCTCATAACACTTAATAGCTTATATGATTGACCCAGCAATACCCAAACTATTTAAGAAAATAGCTGAATATCTGTGGAAAGATTTAGGCCAGCGACACAAATTTGGACTAGATAAAGCTGAAATTGGCATTACAGATGATATTATATTTTATTTAAAGCGTTTTACTCATGGTCGTCATAACAGTGGTATTACTATCTGGAAGGCTAAAGATGAGGTCACATATGGGCATGACATAGACTTATTCATTCAGGACTATAGTCAGAACTACTACTGGTTTCCCTTACAAGCTAAAGTATTATTTAATAATAAAATTTATAAAAGCGTCAAACATGAAAGTCATCAACAGTGGACTTTGCTTAAACGTTTGAAGCGAAAAAGCCAAGCAGCAGGTATATGGTGTGAGCCTTACTACTTATTTTATAATGGCTTCACCCAAAAATCATTAAGCTATTATGTTGCCCGGAAGCAACCTCACGGTTCGGTTGTAGGCTATGGAGCTCTAGGTTGTTCGTTGGTAGATCCCTACTTGGTTGGAAAAGCATGTATAAAGGGAGCAAATCCGAAATACAGTGATTTTCATACAAACATTCGCTTAAAAGCATCACCTCGAAAGGTCTTGCCGTGGCATAAAATCTTTAACCAGGTTAATAGGAAAACTCGAAATTTGCCAGTAGTCAATCTACTAACTAATAATGATATTCAAAATCGGTCAAGCTTCTACTCGCAAATCGTAGAGCCTGCATACGAAGCCATTCCCCAGGCCTACTATTATCCAGGTCCATTCACAGATGTATCACTAGAAGATGAATCGCGTGGACGTTATATGGTAGTTATAAATCAAGTTGATATAGAGTGGCTTTTATTTTCAACACTGTTTAAGGAGTAATATCTAATCCCTCCAATTACAACTATTTATTGGTCACCCTCGTGCTAATCGAGCGCTTAAAGAAATATTAAGAACAAGTTTTCTAGTAAATACAGTGGTTTGCTCTGTACTCGGTAAGTCACAAAAGTTATTCATGTCATCTGCTTCCTATTTCTAGCCCCAGTTGATAAATGGACTTCTTTAGCCATGAAGATGTTGCACTACTCCACCAGTATGCAGATCAAGAGCACAAAGGCACTACCACAGCCAAACAAGTAGAACAGACCTTAGCGTGGGGGTATGGGAAAAAACCCGCTATTGGGCTCAACAGCTTGCAGAGGAGCTTGCTGCCGATGGGTGGGTAATGGAATGTCGACGCTCAGTAGTCAAAAAAGCAGGCAAGACGAAGCGTCAGGCAGATGGGCGCCAGCGGATGCGTCGTACGTTCCGACACTATACTTGGGCAAAGATCTACCGGGAAGAGGATCAAGGTCGGCAGATCTTTTTCACTGTGGGCGTTGATGGTCTGAAGCAGGAACTAGTATTGAAACTGGACTGTATGCGTACGGGCAGTAAGGGGCTCGATGAACGGTTAGTAGCCCGGTTTGATAATTATTTGCAATGCGAAACCGCGGCAGCTCATTGGCAGCGACTCTCGATGCCCGAGCTAACTAAATGGAATTGGAAACATTTGCTAAGTGCAAGCAAAAAATTTATAGAGCAGCATCGTACCCATTATGAAGCGGCTCAGCAGTTTACCTGGCAAGGCGCTGACCCAGTTCGTAACCGTTTAGCGCGCATTTGTTGGAATACTCTTGGATGGCAGCGCCCTTCAGGAGCGGAGGGTAAGAGTACCGCAGTTGGCAGTCACGAGAGCAGCAGCTTTGCCGGGTTTGGGGCTGAAGAATGGCTCTTCAATTTTGAGCGTTTATTACAAGGCTACCATTATGGATTTCTGCAACCGCTAAATACTGGTAAAGAACGCTCCACATACGAAGGGCAGACGTTTGATATTAGGCTATTTACGCGTAATGAATCTACAGGTACGTACTTCTACGCCGGTCGTATTCGCAATGCTATTGTGTTAACAGCTCAAGAACGTCAAGAAGCAGAACTAGCTTACAAGCGCAAGAAATGGTATACTACCATGGAGGATGATTTGGTGGCAGTAGGCGCAAGTGGCAAAATTGATATGGGAGAGTTCGCACCAGGACCATTTAACTTGCGGTTTAAACCAGAGGACGTGGAGCGACCCGATACAGATGATGGGCTGCTATTGATTGATAATATTGAGGATTGGAGCCGCAGTCAACGCTATGTATTGTTTCATGATTTCGCCCCTTTAACTCCAGGCGACCTATCACCAGTTGGCATACGCCACGTGGCATTAAAGCCTGCCGTCGGCAGTCCTATTCAGCAGCGAACTCGTCAGACACAAGCTCGTCTAATTGAATTAGAAGGACTACACGATCAGGTTCAGGAAAAATTGATAAAGCAACTGAAGAAAGAGTTTCCTGGAGATTTAATTGCGCGAGAAGCTTGTATCATGCCTGACAAGAAGCGATTAGACGTAGTTCGGGAGCGGGCAAATGGACAGCAGGTATTTTATGAAGTGAAAGTATTACCTACACTACGAGCCTGTATTCGTGAGGCCTTGGGACAAATGTTAGAATATGCCCATTGGGGTAATAATGACCTATCTGAGGAACTGGTCATAGTTTCCTATCACGCACCTACTACGATAGCAAAGGAATACCTGCAAAAACTAGTAGATAAATATGGCTTGCCAATCAGCTACCAGCAAATCCCGTTGAGTAGCTAACCAAAGTTTTAAAATTCTACTTAAATCCCGTGAGTAGTACAGTTGTATGAACCGCTGTATGAACCGGCAACAAAAAAGCCACCTAGCATTGATACTAAGTGGCTGATTATCAAAGTACCCCGTAAGAGATTCGAACTCCTGACCTACTGCTTAGAAGGCAGCCGCTCTATCCAACTGAGCTAACGAGGCAAAAAACAAAGCTTTTAAAAACAGAAAGCTAGGTTACATAAAAAAGGCCTTTTGCTGTTTGCAAAAGGCCTTTTTTGGGAAATGTGTCGGGGTGGCAGGATTCGAACCTGCGGCCTCCTGCTCCCAAAGCAGGCGCGATACCGGGCTACGCTACACCCCGAAAAGAGAATGAGGAATAAGAACTGAGAGTGAAGAATCTATTTGCAATTCCTCGTTGCTCATTCTTGATTCCTCATGGAAAAGGAATGCGGAGAGAGGGGGATTCGAACCCCCGGTAGCCTTTAGAGCTACGGCAGTTTAGCAAACTACTGGTTTCAGCCACTCACCCATCTCTCCAAAACAGGTCTCTTCCGGTCGAAGAGTGCGCAAATATACAACTAGAAGCGAAGAAACAGCCTTCTCGAAAAAAAATATCTTCCTTTACTTATCCCGCTATCCCTGCGCCTGGCTAGTAATAGGCCGCTATATTTGTTGCAGTAGCCTGAGTAACTGCATAGTTGGACAGCTGATCATTTATTTATAGTACCTACTGCATTAGTCGTATTTTTTTTATGAATTGGGCTTATCCCCTTTCCTGGCTTGAGTTGGCTTGCGCAGGTATCTTCCTGATCCTGTATGTTGGCTACGCGATCCGTACGAGGCGATTGGCAGCACCTTTGGGCCAGCGGGGCTGGCACCTTGGCTGGAAACTACTTTTGCGAACGGTTTACTTTGGTTTATTTCTGGTGGCCTTGCTTGGGCCAGCTTACGGTGTTACGCAGCAGCCGGTGCGCACAGCGGGCAAAGATGTATGGCTACTCGTTGACCTTTCGCGTTCCATGGACGCTACTGACGTAATTCCATCTCGCCTGCAAAAAGCAAAAGCGGAGCTTACCCAGTTGATAAGCCGTTTTCAGGCTGATCGGATTGGGCTGCTGGTTTTTGCGGCTGACGCCTATGTGCAATGCCCGCTAACGTACGACCAGAGCGCGCTCCGTCTTTTTATTTCTACCCTTCAAACTAGTTTAGTGCCTGTTGGCAGTACTGACTTGGTGCCGCCGTTGGAGTTAGTTTTGACACGCTTGGAGGCAACGAAACGGCCACTAGGTTCGGCAGCCCGTTCTACAGCGGTAGTCGTTATAAGTGATGGAGAAGACTTTGGCGAAAACGTAGAGCCCACCTTACGGCTGCTGGCCCGCTCTGGGGTGCGCCTATACACTGTAGGCGTTGGTACTCTGGAAGGCGCGCGCGTTCCTCGCCTTACCAGCGGTGGATATGTGCGTGATAATAAAGGCCGGGAGGCAGTCACGCGGCTGATGCCTACTACGCTACGCCGGCTTGCGCAGCAAACTGGGGGCAATATTTTGAACTGACTGACCGGCGCAACGAGTTTCCGTTGTTAGTGAATGCCCTCAACCGCCTTGAGGGGCAAGCAGAGCAGGTGCGCACCGTGGCCGTGGCCGATAACCGCTACCGATTTCCGCTGTTGCTGGCGTTGGTGCTACTGGCGTTAGATATTGTTATTACTGTTCGCGTAATAAAGCCGTGAAGAATGTGCTGCTACTTTTTTTGCTGATGATCGGGGCTGGGGAGGCTTCACCCGCATCCGTGACCGAAACGTGGCTGTGCAGGAAGGAGCGGCTGCTTACGCCCGCCAAAATTTTGCCCAGGCTGTCCAGGCTTATCAGCGGGCCGTGGATGAATTAGGAACCAAGGATGAAGCCGCTATCCTGAATCTGGCGCATGCCTGCAACCGGGTTGGCCGGGAGGCAGCAGCCAAATCATACTATAGCCTCCTTATTACCAGCAAAACGCCAGCTATACGCAGTGTGGCTCAGCAGCAGTTAGCCGTGTTGGCCGTGCAGGGAGGCGAATTCGCACAGGCCGTGACTCTGCTGCGGCAGTCGTTACTGGCCGATCCCACGAATGCCGAAGCGCGCTATAACTACGAAGTGCTACGCGATTATCTGGCACGCCGACTCAATTCACCCCGCATTCCACCACCTTCTCCTAGTGACGCCTCGAATCCCAAACCAGAGCAAGGTGCGCCTAATTCTAAGGATGCGGCTAACCAGCGCCAGGCGCGGGCAGGCAATGACCGTAAAGGCCAACTTGACGACTCCAATTTGCCCACCAACCCTCAAAATGCCCCCAGCAGCAACCAAACAAATCAGGCCAGCCGAATAATAATCAGCCGGGGGTAAATCCTGGTACTATGGCTCGTGGTGGCTTCGAGCCTGGTGAAGGCGCTGAGCGTAATGTGGCTAGGGCTCGGAAGCCGGCAATGTGCGTGGCCTCAACGACGAGGCCGGGGTGAAGAGGCAAACGAGGGTCGTAGCCGGCGGTCCGGCACTGAAGTAGCTGACCTCGACGAGACCCAGCTCCAGACCCAGCGGGCACGCTTGCAGCAAATGCAACTCAGCACGGGCCGGGCCCGGCAAATACTGGAGTCGTTGGGAGCGGCTGAACAGCAATACCTTCAGCAGCTGCCGCGGCGAGCAGTTCGTAAGCAGGCCAGCGACAAACCAGCCTGGTAAGTACTATAAAAACGAAGGCAATAAATGCTGGGAGAGCGGACGCTACTCGGGTTATTCGTACTTTTACGGGCCGAAGCTTCGGCTTCATTTTTCTGATCCACCCCCACTTCCACCCATTTTTATGCAAGTTAAAGAAGTAGTTATTGTTGCCGCCGTGCGTACGCCGATTGGCAGTTTTGGCGGTAGCCTCGCCTCGCTTTCGGCCACCGATCTGGGCGGTATTGCCTTGAAAGGGGCTCTAGAGAAAGCTGGCGTTGATCCGAAGGAAGTGCAGCAGGTAATTATGGGCAACGTGATTTCGGCCAACCTTGGCCAGGCCCCCGCCCGGCAGGCCGCCAAGAAAGCTGGTTTGCCTGACACCGTTGAGTGCACCACCGTTAATAAGGTATGTGCTTCGGGCACGAAAGCAATCATGTTTGCTGCTCAGGCTATTATGCTGGGGCAAGCGGACGTAATTTTGGCTGGGGGCATGGAAAGCATGTCCAATGTGCCTTATTACCTCGATAAAGCTCGTTTTGGCGCTAAGTACGGCCATTCCCAGATGATCGACGGCCTGATGAAAGACGGCCTCTGGGACCCTTACAACGACTACGCTATGGGTAACGCGGCCGAGCATACAGCCAAGGAAATGGGCTTTACCCGCGAGCAGCAGGATGAGTTTGCCATTGAAAGCTACACGCGCAGCGCGAAGGCAGCCAAAGCTGGCAAAAAGAAGGACGAAATCATTCCCATCACTATCGAAAGCCGGGGCAAAACCACTGTTATCGAAGATGATGAAGAATACCTGAAGGTGGACTTCACCAAAGTAGCTGGCCTCAAGCCTGCATTTATAAAGGATGGCACCGTAACGGCCGCCAACGCTTCTACCCTGAATGACGGAGCTGCTGCTGTGCTGCTTATGAGCCGTGAAAAGGCCGATGAGTTGGGCATCAAGCCATTGGCTCGCATAAGGGGTTTTGCTGATGCTGAGCAGGCGCCGGAGTGGTTCACGACTTCACCTTCGCTGGCTATTCCGAAAGCCTTGAAGCACGCTGGTGTAAACGCCAGCGAAGTTGATTTCTACGAAATCAACGAGGCTTTCTCGGTGGTATCATTGGCTAACAACAAGCTGCTGAACCTGGAAGGTGACAAGGTAAATGTGTACGGCGGGGCCGTGTCGTTGGGTCATCCGCTGGGGGCTTCGGGCGCACGCATCGTGACGACGCTGCTGAACGTGATGCAGAATGAAGGCGGCAAAATCGGCGTGACGGGCATCTGCAATGGCGGCGGTGGCGCCAGCAGCATTGTACTGGAAAAGCTATAGAGCTTCTTTTGAGGATAAAAAGCCCCCAGATACCTTCTGGGGGCTTTTTTGATGCACTAATTCTGCTTTGCTTTATCTGAATAGGGCCGTAAGGCCCACCAATGCACTTTGCCGCTTTTTCCTGCGTTCTTGCGTCTATGAAACGAGTTATTTTCCTGTTACTGCTGCTTTCCACCACGGCTCAGGCGCAGAAGCTGCGCCGCCTGGTGAGCTACCGCGACTCAACCAATACCGTGGTGCGCGAAGTGTACTCCGCTTTGGTGAGCCCCGCCGATACCATCATGGAAGGGCCTTACAAGCGTTTTTACCGCTCTGGCAAAGTAGAAGCCCAGACTAGCTATGCCGGCGGCAAGCGGGATAGTGCCTATGTGGAGTTCTTCGAAAACGGGCAGCGGCGACTGGAAGTGACGTTTAAGCAGGGTTTGCGCCAGGGCCCTTTCAAAACGTACTACGCCACTGGCAAACTAGCTCAGGAAGGCACTTATGCCAACGATCAGCCGGATGGCACGCTCAAAACCTACCACCCAAGCGGGGCCATTAAGCTGGAAACATCGCTGGTAAATGGGCAACCGGTGGGTGCCGTGCGGGAGTTATATCCATCGGGTAAGCCCAAGGTAGAAACCACGTATAAGAACGGCCAGGCCAATGGCCCTACGAAAACGTACCACCCTAACGGTCAGCTGCAAAGCGAGTCAACGTATAACAATGGCCTGTTGGCTGGCCCCTACAAAACCTACTTTGACAACGGGCAGCTGGAAAGCGAAGTCATAATCGACAAAGCTGGCAAGGGCACCCAGAAAAGCTACTACCGTTCGGGTAAGCTGCGTACGGAAGGCAATTACGTCGCGGCTGCCCTCCAGACCCGCCGCGTGACCAATCCTCTCGGCGACGACCTGACCAAAGGTGCCGCCCCGGTGCCGGCACTGCTAACCTCGATGGCCCGGCAAAAGCGTACTATGAAAGTGGAGCCGTAAAGAGTAAGCTGAACTACAAGGCCGGCGTATTAACGGGTCAAAATCAGGATTTCTATGAATCGGGGAAGCTGGAGAAGCAGACGGACTACAGCAACCAGGCCCGCGACCGGAAAATAACCGCTTACTATGAGTCGGGTGGGGTGAAGCTGGAGCAGCAGTATAAAAATAATTTGCCTGCTGGCACGTGGCGCACTTTTTACCCTGATGGCAAGCAGGTGCAAACCCAGGAAACCTATGTAAACGGCCGGCTGGCCGGGGAGAAGCTGACCTACTACCCTACCGGCGCAATGAAAACCAAGCTGTTGTATGAAAACGGCCGCCCAACCGGCTTAGGACAAGAGTTTTATGCTTCGGGCAAGCTGAAATCCGAAACGACTTACGTGAAGGGATTAAAAGTCGGTGCTTACCGCCAGCTCCGCGAAGATGGTACGCCAGAGGTGACAGGCGCCTTCCGCAACAATAAGGAAACCGGCGTCTGGACCTACTTCGGCCCCGATGGCAAGACGATCAAGCAGAAAAAGACCTTTCGCAATGGCGAAGAGGTAACAGACAGTAAGTAGCATCAGCTTAAACTGAAAAAAGCCCCCCAGACTAGTTCTGGGGGCTTTTTGACTTTGCGCCAGGTCGGCGAGCAGGTAACTATCCAAACCTATCATACCTAATCACCAAAATATTTATCATAGTACCTTGCTTCACATAGTACCTTCTGATATATTTGTTCCAGTAATCTGAGCTACTACCTGTCGCTCCACCAAGCCCAACCGGGGCTTTCGGAACGGCAGAAGCCAGGGCGCAACCACGGGTACACACCACGTAAGCGCCCACTGCTGAAGGGCAGCTTGTACTACCTGCGACGTGAAGCAAAGCCTTGCATTGCGGTACACTACCAGCACCCGTCCTAACCTGTTTTTTATCGAGTGAAACCCTGCAAATGGGGTAACCAGCGGAACCGCGGCCGTCTGGAACATCACCCTATTGCCCAAATTTTTCCACTCCTCTCTCCTTCTCTTATGAACTCCTCTTCTACTCTTCGCTGGGCGCTGCGGTGCCTGGGGCTCCTTCTTGTGCTCTTACCAAACGCAGTACGGGGTCAGCAAAAAGCCCCCAGGGCGCTGTTTCGGGCATTTTGCTTGATGCCAGTAATGGGCAGGCGCTACCGTTTGCCAACGTGGTACTGCTGCGGGCCCAGGATTCCAGCTTCGTGGCGGGTGCTCAAACGGGTGAGAATGGCTCGTTTGAAATAGCACCCGTGGCACAGGGCAAATATATGCTTCGCGCTACCGTGATAGGCTACCAGGCGGGCCGGCGCCTGGTTTCTATTACGGAAGCGGCGCCTGAAGTAAAGCTCGGCTCCTTGAAATTGCCCCCACAGCCACTCAACTGGCCGGCGTGACGGTGCAGGGCGAGCGGGCAGCCGTAGTTGACAACCTTGATAAGAAGGTCATTAACGTTGAGAAGGACCTGAGCAGCGTAGGCGGCACGGCCGTAAATGTGCTCCAAAACGTTCCTTCTGTGTCGGTGGACCAGAACGGCACCGTGAGCATGCGCGGCACCAGCAATATCACGGTGCTGATTGATGGCAAGAACTCCGGGGCCGCCTCGGGCGGCACTGGCACCCGCCTGGAGCAGATTCCGGCCAGCAGTATTCAAAGCATTGAAGTCGTAACCAATCCCTCGGCCCGCTACGATGCGGCCGGCGCCGGCGGGGTCATCAACATCATTCTCAAAAAGCAGAAAAAAGATGGCTGGAATGGCTCCGCCGTGGCCAATGTGGGCACCCGCGACAAGTACAATACGTCGTTGAGCTTTAACCGCCGGACCGGCAAACTTAATGTGTTCGGCTCTTATGACGCCCGCGACGACCACTACCGCAGCCGCAACACGATGCGCCAGCTGGCTACCGTGGAAGGCGTATTGCGCACCACCGATCAGCAGGCCACTGGTCTGCGCCACAACCGCAACCACGGCGGGCGCGTGGGCCTCGACTATACGATTTCGCCCGAGCAGACCATTTCCCTGACGGTGCAGCCCAACTTCAATCGGGCCGACCCGAACGTGATGAATCAAACTGCCCTACTTCGCACCGGCGACCAAGACCCGATACTCCAGCAAACGCGCTCGGTGGTGACCGAAGATGTTAAGACGGCCGACGTATCGGCGGATTACAAGCGCACCTGGGCTGAGCAGAAAGGCCGGGAGCTAACGGCCAGCACGGGCTACACCCGCCTGTGGGCCGATGTGGTAGTAGGACAGCAGTTTACCAATGATGAGGTAGCTCAGTTGGGCTGGAAGCAGGATTTTCGGGTTCGTATTCACGCGCTTAACGGCCAGGTTGACTATGCGCATCCGCTGGGCGAGAAAAGCCGGCTGGATGCAGGCCTGAAAACGGAGTGGGAAACGAATGGAGGCACGGATGACTTTTTGGTACAGACGGTCGCCGACCAGCCTACGTATTTCCGCGACGCCGACCGCTCCTTCGCTTATGACGTCAAGGATTTTGTGCAAGCAGGCTACATCACGGGCCAGCACGCGGTCGGCAACTGGAGCTACCAGGGCGGCTTGCGGGCCGAATACACCAATACGCAGGGAGAAGTGCGCGGCGGCCGGGGCAACTTTGAGCTCGATTACCTGAATGTATTCCCTTCCGCTACCGTGGCCCGCACGATAAGTAAGCACGATCAGAGGCTGCAAGCCAGCTACTCCCGTCGCCTCAACCGTCCGGGCTTTATGCAGCAGCTGCCTCTGCCCATCTACATGGACCAGCGCAACTACCGCATCGGCGACCCCAGCCTGCGGCCCGAGTATATCAACTCCTTTGAGCTGGGCCACCAGATAACGATGGGCGACGCCACCGTCACTTCCACCCTTTTTTACCGCCAAACCAACAACGCCATTCAGCGCTTCCGCCGGATAGATACCACGGCCACTCGACTGCTGAATACACCAGGCGTTATCATGGCAGAATACTTCCAGAACTTCGGACAAAGTACCAGCCTGGGAGCTGAAATGTCCATTAATCAGCCCTTAGCGAAGTGGTGGAAGCTGACCGCCAACGGCTCGTTGTTTCGCAATAGCATTACAGCCGCTACCGGCACCGAAGCCAGCCAGCGCAACCTTACGGGCACCCTGCGTTTGCTCAATACCTTCATGCCGACGCCCAAGCTGGATGTGCAACTCACCAGCAACTACCGGGCAGCGGTGCTCACGCCTCAGGGCCGCTTAGCGCCGGTTGGGTCCGTGGATCTGGCCTTGCGTCACCGCCTGTTTCAAGATCGGGCGGCCCTCACGCTCCGCCTCAGCGACGTATTCAACACCCAGCGCCAGCGCATCACGGCCTACTCAGAAAATTTCGAGGCCACTTACAATAACAAGTGGGAAACGCAGGTTGGATATGTAGGCTTCTCCTGGTATTTCGGCTCCAATAAGCCCCCAAGAAAATAGAAGCCGCACCGCAGAACGGCGGTGGTTTCGGCGGCTAGCCTTACGATAGCCTTGCAGCTATTCCGGGTCATCGGGTGTCACTTGGACGTGGTCTTTACTGATTGAATAACTGAGCAAATCCTCAAGATGATTCAATGAGTGTTACTTGGTGGCCCGGAATGGATTCAGTAGTTCGTCAAAAATTTCGTCCCGAAAAAAGCCGTTTCAACCCTATACACGCAACATTCAACACATTTTAAAAAATATTTCAGGTGTCAGGCAGCCCTCCTAATCGCTTCTGCATCTATACCCCTGAAAGCAATTCGAAGATGAATCCGAACTCTTACGCACCCTCCTTCAGCCTCTCCTTTTTCTCCCAGTCCGCTCTTTCTCAACCCTAAAAAAAAAAATTTTAACAAGTACCTTGCTTTACATAGTACTGTTAACTATCTTTATAGTGTTCTCTTCCGGTTCGTGGTAGTGCTTCTTTCAACCAGCACCCCTATCAAGCCACCCACCGGAGCCGCTTCCAGCCTGACGGGTTGGAGCCTCCCGCCCCACTAGGTTCGCGCCCCCGGCGCCCGACCATCTGGGCTCGCTAATCGTCTTTTTCTAGTTACCTGCCTCACTCCCCGAACAGAACCGCGGCTGTTCCCCTGTGCCCAGGTGGCTCCTTTTCCTCTCCTTTCTAAACTTTCAAATCGCCATGAAATCCTCTGTCATCAACCGCTTCCTTGCTGCTCTTATCTTCGTTTTAGGTAGCCTTCAATTAGTTGCTTCCGGCCCGAGAACGGCCGTCTTACCGGTCAGCTTCTCGATGGCGAAACCCAGGAGCCAATTCCTTTTGCCAACGTAGTTCTGCTCCGCGCCGATGATCACTCTTTTGTTCGTAGCGTGGCAACCGATGCGGAGGGCACTTTCAAGTTCAATAATATACCGCTGGGTGACTACACGGTGCGCACTACCGTACTGGGTTACAAGTCGTTGAAGCCCGTTGTATCGCTTAGCATGTTGCAGGGCAGAGTTGCACTCGGCTCGGTTGAAATGCAGCCGCTGATGCGCGGACTGGCTGTGCGGCCCTCTAAAAAAGACGCTCCCATCATCCGTCAGGCTAAGGTAGCTTCGGCCAGCCGTACGCTGACTGCCAGCACCTTAACAGTTCGCTAGTCGACCACTGCCTTTTAGTGCTCTTCTATCCGCCCGACTTGTTGCTCTCCGGCCAGAGCAGTAAGCCGGGCGGCTGCATAAAAGCCCCCCAGCGCCTTTTCAGTATGAAATGCGATCCGGAAGTTGGCGCTATTCAAAAAAGCCACTACTTGGGCCTTTATGTTCTTACGCTGGCTCATGGCTGCATTTGTCGCCTTCATTTTACTGCTGATGACGGGTACGCTGGTGCCCGTGAACAGCGACTTTCGGCAGACACCTGATGGAATTCAGGTTTTTGTAGTGTCCAATGGCGTTCACTCCGACCTGGTATTTCCCGTGCGCGAGCCCCGCACTGCCACCAATTGGCTCCAAAAGCTGAATGATTCGACGGTGGTCAGCAAGTTTGGACGGTATGAGTATATTGGCTTTGGCTGGGGCAATGAGGGCTTTTATCTGGGCTCGTATGGGAGGCAATTTCCGGGACTCGGCGCTACGTTGCGAGCCGCTTTCCCATCACCCACGCTTTTACACGTCGATTTTTATAAAAATGCCCCCCAGCCTAGCGAGCGAGTGGTGCCACTGCTTATTTCCGAAGCGCAGTACCGCCAGCTTACCGCCTTCGTGGTGCAGTCATGGCAAACCGATTCGGCAGGCCGGCCGTTGCTGATGAACGCAGCTGGCTATACTCCCGACGATTTTTTTGTCAGGGCCAAAGACAAGTATCACCTCCTGCGCACCTGCAACGACTGGACAAACCGGGGCTTGCGCACCAGCGGCCTGCGGGCCGCTCTGAAGGCACCTTTTGCTGCCTCCGTACTTTATCAAGCTCGGCAGGCATCCAAAAAGCCCCCCAGACAACTTCCAACAGATTAACTGTCGGGCTGCAACCTATTAGAGCTAAAGCGGTTCTTTGCTCGATTCCCGCTGCTCCGGTTCGGCTGAAGCAGCGGGTTTTACGTTAGGTAGCTGTAGGCTTCTGGCTGATTGATTTTGTTTGGTTGTTATTGATTCTCATGTATTTAATTTTACTAAAAAGGGGCGCTCACGCTCAACTACGTTCTTTTTTCGCCTTATTTCTTATTCTGGCAACAGCCTGGCAGGCGCAAGCCCAAACGGGCACCGTGACCGGCTCGCTGGTGGAGCAAAGCAATGGACAGCCTATTCCCTTTGCCAACGTGGTACTGCTGCGGGCCCAGGATTCCACCTTTATCTCGGGTGCCCAGACCACCGAAACCGGCACTTTTGCTATTGAGAATGTAGCGTTTGGCACCTACACCTTGCGGGCCACTATTCTGGGCTACCGCCCCGTACGGCGGCCCATTTCGCTGGGTGCGGGCAGCCCGACGGTGGCGCTGGGTCCCGTTCGGTTGGCATCTACCACCACCCGCCTCAAGGAAGTGGTAGTGCAGGGGGAGCGCGCCATTCTGACTGATAACCTCGACAAAAAAGTAATTGACGTCTCGAAAGACCTCACGACTACTGGCGGCTCGGCGGTAGATGTGCTCCAAAATGTGCCGTCGGTAACGGTAGATCAGGCGGGCTCCGTGAGCTTACGTGGGTCGGGCAACGTGACCATTTTTGTGGATGGCAAACCTACGGGCGCCGCTGGCGGGGGCCGCTCGGCGGTGCTCGACCAGATTCCGGCCAGCAGTATTCAAAGCATTGAAGTCGTGACCAACCCTTCCTCCCGCTACGACGCGGAGGGCACGGCCGGCGTTATTAATATCATCCTGAAGAAAGAGCGCAAAGACGGCGTGAACGGCATCGCAACCGTGACGGCCGGGACCAAAGACAAATACAACAGCTCGCTGAGTTTGAACGCGCGCAAAGGCAAGCTAAACGTATTCGGCAGCTACGATTTTCGCCGTGATCGGCGCGTTGGCTCCGGTAATTCTTTCCAGACGTCTACTTTTCTGAACGCCGATGCGGTGGAGCAAACCCGCATCCTAGACCAGAACGAGCAAGGCCTCGACTACCGCACTTCCCACGCTGGCCGCTTTGGCTTCGACTATAACCTGACAGAGTATCAAACTATTACCCTGAGCGCGCAGCCACGCTTCAATCGGCAGCAGGAATTTGAAAGTCAGGCCAACCGGCAGTCGGCCCCGAATGGAGGAATTTTGCCCCCCGGTAGCAGCTTTAATCTGGCTAACTCCGAGCGGGAGTTCAACCGCTCAACCGACTACGCCCTCGACTACCGCCGCACCTGGAAGGACCAGCCCCGCCGCGAACTGGTGGCCAATGCCGTATTCACGCCCATTCGCAGTGAAAGCGAAACTATCACGAACCGCATTCCCTACGACGACTCGCCCTTTGTGCAGCAGCGCCAGCGCTTCGACAACGCCATCGACCAGGCCTCAGCCCAACTCGACTACGTGCATCCGTTCGGAGAAAAAGGCCGTCTGGAGGCTGGCTTTAAAAGCGTAGTACGGAAGTTTGATGCCGATTATAAGTTCTTCGATGCCTTAGTGCAGAACGACTTACTCTCCAACCGCTTTCTTTACGAAGAGTATATTCAGGCGGGCTACGCTACCTATGCCAACGCTACCGGCAAATGGAGCTACCAGGGGGGCCTGCGCCTGGAGCAAACCAACACAGAAGGCAACCAATCGGCTGCCATACAGGATACCACGTTCACCCGCAGTTACTTAAACCTCTTTCCAAGCGCCGTACTGGCCTACGACCTGACGAAAGATCAGCGCCTGCAGCTCAGCTACTCCCGCCGCCTCAACCGCCCGGGTGTTAACCAGCTCAATCCCTTCATCGACCGCTCCGAGCCGCTGAATACGCGCAGCGGCAATCCGGCTTTGCTGCCCGAATACATAAACTCTTATGAGCTAGGATTCCAGAAGTTTTTTGGGCAGTCCAACTCCTTCACAACCACCGCTTTTTACCGCCAGACCAACAACTCCGTGCAGCGCTTTCGCCAGCTGGGCTTCAATGAGCAGCTCCAGGCGCCCACTACCAACCAAACCATTCTGAACCTGGCCCGCGGCACGGCTTACGGCCTTGAGCTGGTTGGCTCAACTACCGTTGCCTCCTTCTGGAAGCTTAACGCCAACCTATCGGGCTTCCGCAACATCATCGAAGGCACAGCGCCCGGCACCGATATCGACAACCGTAACTTCACGTACACAGGTCGTTTGAATAACAACTTTACGATCACCAAGAAGCTCGATGTCCAGTTATCGGCCAACTACCGGTCGGCGGCTGTTACGGCCCAGGGCCGACGGGGCGAGTTCTTCTTTACTGAGTTTGCCGGTAAATACACAGTACTGAAGGACAAGGGGAGCATTACGTTGCGCGTGTCGGATATATTCAATACGCTGCGCTTCAACTTCGATTCTTTCGGACCCGGCTTTGAATCGCAAAACAGCTTCAAGCGCGAAACCCGGGTAGGCTTTTTGGGCTTCACATACCGCTTTGGCGGCGCTCAGCAGCCCGAGCGCCGCCGGCGTGGCGACCGTGGCGACCAGCAGCAACAAGGCCCGGAAGACCCTTCGGAAGGTGGTATAGACTAAGTTTAAAGTAGGAGAGGAAGCCGTGCCGGATATTACCGCACGGCTTTTTTGTTTCAGTAAAATCCTGTTTCTCAGCTTGCTAAATAATGCATTATAGCGCAACTCATCGGACGTAGCAGCGGCGGCATTTTATTTCAATTAAAAAAGTACAAAAAGGCAGCTTTTGTACAACTTATACGTATTAGCCGCAGATTACTCTACTATTTAACGAAGTCGGAACTACGCTGGCCTTAACCTGCCAGCCCCCGAATCAATCTTAATATCTACTGGCTAGGCTCTCGGTGATAGCTGCCCTGTCTGACATTTATATGCTTGATGTACATCGCGAAATATTACCGGAAAGCTACCTGCTCATCCTAGCGCCTGATTCGCATACTCCCGATGAGGAGAAGCTGAGCAGGGCGCTATTTCGGGCCAGCCGAAGCAGTAAGCGGGCCGTGTGGGTAGATTGCAGCTTGCTGCAACACATGCCAGCGGAGGCTATTGAGCTGCTCCTTGCTTATGCATATCACCTGCGCTGCCAGGAACGCCGACTCGTGCTTTGCCATGTGCCGGAAGAAGTGCAGCACCACTTTCTGCACCTGGATGCCGCTTCCCAGCCCCTCATGGTTGCCTCCCTGCTCGATGCTGACATAGGCGTAAGCGAATAGCTCTTACCCAGCAAAAAGCCCCCCACAAACGCATTGGGGGCTTTTTCTGTGAATAGCCGGTGGGGTTTCATCCACCGCTGCGCTTACTGCCTCAGCTGTATTTGCAGTTGATGATATACGGTTGATGAGGCGTGCGGCCAATCGTTGTTACCTTCGCGGCCCTATTGATCTGCATTCGATGAGTATCCAAAAACCCAGCATTCCGAAAGGCACCCGCGACTTTGGCCCCGCCGTGGTGGCGCGCCGCAACTACATTTTCGGCGTCATCCGCCGTACGTTTGAGCTGTTTGGCTACGCCCCGCTCGAAACGCCCACGCTCGAAAACCTCTCCGTGCTCACCGGCAAATACGGCGACGAAGGCGACCAGCTGCTGTTTAAAGTCCTGAATTCCGGCGACTTCCTCAAAGATGTTGCGCCGGATGATATTGCGGAGGGCACGCGCAAAGTATTGCCCAAGATTGCCGAAAAAGGCCTGCGCTACGACCTGACCGTGCCGTTTGCCCGCTACGTGGTAATGAACCGCGGCACGCTCACCTTCCCCTTCAAGCGCTACCAGATTCAGCCCGTGTGGCGCGCCGACCGGCCCCAGCGCGGCCGTTACCGCGAGTTTTATCAGTGCGACGCCGACGTGGTAGGCACCGATTCGCTGCTCTGCGAAGCGGAGATTGTGCTTATGATGTGCGAGGTGCTAAATGGTATTGGTCTCACCGACTTCACGATTAAAATCAACCACCGGGGCGTGCTGCGCAATATTTATCAGGCCCTGGGCAGCGAAGGCAAGGAGTCGGATTTGTTTGTCGCCATTGATAAGCTGGACAAAATAGGCCGCGAAGGCGTAGAAAAAGAGCTGGCTGAGCGAGGCTTTTCAACGCAGGCCTCCGCGTACTTATTTGAGCTTTTGGCTACTTCCGGCAGCTATGGGGAAAAGCTGGAGAAGCTGGACGCTGCATTCCAAAAAGCGGACTTGCCATCCGAAACTGAAGGTTCGGACGGCTCTGCGTATAAGGGCTTACGCGATTTACGCGAGGTGCAGAATTATCTTACCAGCTTCGGCTTCACCCAGTTCGACAAGCTGGAGTTTGACCCGACGTTGGCCCGTGGCCTCTCCTACTATACCGGCTGTATCTTCGAAATCAAGATTAACAACGTCAAAATCGGCAGCGTATCCGGTGGCGGGCGCTACGACAACCTTACGGGCGCTTTTGGGCTGGCCGGCGTGTCGGGCGTGGGCTTCAGCTTCGGCGTCGACAGGCTTTATGATTGCCTGGAAGAGCTGAACCTGTTTCCGCCCAACGCAGCTACCACTACGCGCTGCCTGGTGGTAAATTTTGATGAAGAAGCTGGCCGCTCAGTGCTGCCTGTTTTGCGTCAGTTGCGGGCGGCGGGCATTCCCAGTGAGTTGTATCACACCCCAGACAAGCTGGTGAAGCAGTTTAAATACGCCGACCAAAAAGGTGTTCCTTATGTGCTGCTGCAAGGCTCCGAGGAGCGCGCGCAAAACCTTTTCAAGCTCAAGAATATGAGCACTGGCCATGAGCAGTTGCTAGCTCTGGATGACGTATTGAGCAAACTAACTCAATAACACAAACTGTTGATTACTAAATCATAAATTCGGATTAACGGTCCCAATACGCTCACACCACAATCGGTACTCTCCCACCCCGAATGTATTCCCTCGACCCTGCCACCCACCTCAGTCTAGCTACCTTAGAGCACCTGCTTCGCGAGCGGCCCAAAGTGGTCCTGAGCGACCAAGCCCGGCACCGTGTGGCCACTTGCTACGAGTATTTGCGCAACAGGCTGGAGCAGTCGGATGCGCCGATTTATGGCATCAACACTGGCTTCGGGGCGCTCTGCAACACTGGAATTGCCCCCAGCAGCGCCGCCAGCTCCAGCTGAACCTGCTGATGTCGCATGCCTGTGGCACCGGCGACGAAGTGCCCGAAGAAGTAGTCCGGCTGATGCTTTTGCTTAAAGCGCAGAGTCTGAGCTACGGGAACAGCGGCGTGCAGGTGGCCACCGTGCAGCGCCTCCTCGACTTTTATAATCGGGAGATGTATCCGGTGGTGTACCAACAGGGCTCCCTCGGGGCCAGTGGCGATTTGGCGCCGCTGGCGCATCTGTGTCTGCCGTTGCTGGGCTTGGGCGAAGTAAATTATCAGGGCTACCGCCTGGCTTCTGCCGACGCCTTAAGCTTGTTTAGCTGGCCACCCATTGAGTTGGAAGCCAAAGAAGGACTGGCGCTGCTTAATGGCACTCAGTTCATGCTGGCGTACGGCGTGCATTGTACCCTACGCGCTCAGCGCCTGGCCAACGCTGCTGATGCCATTGGCGCGTTGTCGCTGGAAGCCTTTGGGGGGCAAAACCAGCCCTTTGACGCTCGCTTGCACCAATTGCGGCCGCATGCCGGGCAAGTAACCGCGGCCGAGCGCATACGCAGCTTCCTTTCCAACAGCGAGCTTCAGGACCAGCCCAAAGCCGCCGTTCAGGATCCTTACTCCTTCCGCTGTCAGCCGCAGGTGCACGGCGCCTCCCGCGACGCCTTTGCTTACGTGGCGCAGGTGCTGGAAACGGAATGCAACGCCGTGACTGACAACCCCAATGTATTTCCCGCTGACGATGCTATCCTTTCGGGGGGCAATTTTCATGGTCAGCCCCTGGCCCTGGCCCTCGATTTTCTGGCTATAGCCGTAGCCGAGCTGGGGGGCATTTCGGAGCGCCGTACGTACCAGCTGCTCAGTGGGCAGCGGGGTTTGCCGCCTTTCCTGGTGGCAGAGCCCGGCCTCAACTCGGGCCTCATGATTCCGCAGTACACGGCGGCTGGCATCGTGAGTCAGAATAAGCAGCTCTGTACGCCCGCATCGGTCGATAGCATTGTGAGCAGCAATGGGCAGGAAGACCACGTAAGTATGGGAGCCAACGCGGCTACCAAAGCCCGCCGTGTAGTCGAGAATGTGGAGCAATTAATTGGCATTGAGCTTCTTACCGCCGCGCAGGCACTCGCCTTTCGGCGGCCGGCTCGAACCTCAGCCGCACTGGAACAGATAGTCGAGGACTTCCGGCAAAAAGTAGCTTTCGTGAGTCGGGATCGGGTGCTGTACCCCGATTTGCAGGCCGCTGCCGCCTTCGTTCGCACTTATGAGTGGCCGTAATCAAGCCACTCCTTTTCGCCTAAATGGCTTCCCAAAGCCTACATTGGCAAAAATATTCTTTACTTAAGGGTAGCCTATTCAATTCTCAACAATATAGGGACTTGACTTATAGGCGATGGAGTTTGCAAAGGCTTTCATGCTGGCATAACTTCCTACTTTTAGTCATCCGAAAACGCAAACACCCCCTGGGTACGTTATAAGCTTCGTGAAAAACTTCTATCGTCTTTTTATTCTACTTCCAGCGTTGCTTTTGGCTACGTTGGCGCCCGCCCAAACCTGCGAGAACACACCCAACTCGGGGGCCGATTTTAAGGTCGTGGATGCTTCTACGGGTACAGAAATATCGACCTTATGCGCGGGCCGAGAAATCAGGCTTGTGGATAATAGCGGTCGGCAGCTCGACCCGAGCGTTGTGCGCTACGCCACCGGGGCCGCCGTCACCTGCACTGGCTCTGACTTCTCCACCAATGCTTTATACACCCCTAGCGCCGCTGACGCTACTCGCGGCTTCGTGGTTATTACCCAAAATACCCCCCAGGTAGTGGGGGCGTCGGGTATTATTTTCTCCAAGCGTCTGGAGGTGAAAGCGTCGCCGGCGCCCACCTTCACGCTCACCTCCTGCTCCGCCGACGTTGTCCAGGTAACCATTACTGACCAAGCGTACACGGCTAACCTCTACACCGTGAAGATTGGGAACAACGTGTTTCCTAACGTGGATAGAAGCCAGCCACGCACGTTTTCCGTTCCCGCAGGCAGCACGGCTGTGACGGTAACGGGTAACTACACCGGCAATAATCAGTGCAGCAACAGCAACACCCAAAACTTTACGCCCGCACCGGCTCCTTCGTCTCCTCCTGTCCTCACGAAGCTTGAGGTTCGTGACAAGAATATCGTATTCGATTTCGATAACATCCAACCCGGGTTTCAGTATGAGATTCAGGTAGCCGAAGCGAGTGCTCCGGGCGGTTATCGTACTATTGCCAGTCGTATTAGCGGCAGTGGTATCGTGCGGGATTATACCGTGCTCAATGTCCCATTACCTGGTTGCTACCGCATCGTTCCCTCCTCGGCCTGCGGTGCAGGCTTAACCACTGGCTTGCGAGGTTCTCCCTTGGTTTGCACGGTTGATTTGTTTAATACAATCAGTCTGGTTTCTACGTCAGCGAATGGAATAAACAAGCTCGAGTGGAAAACTCTTTCTCCCGATATCAATACTTTTCGGATAGAACGGACTGAGCCAGGCGTGAATCCGGTAATTATAGCCACATTACCCGGTACTGCCCCCTTTGAATACTTCGACAACACCGCGAGTTGTGGTACTACCTACACGTATCAGGTAACCGCTCTAGTCGATCGGGCTGCTTCGTGGTCTAACAAGTCCTCGGTGACAACAGCTGCCGGCACCGCACCACAACCACCGCGACTGATAGCGAGCTTTACCCTCAGTAATAAGGTAGAGCTTTATGCTACGAACGCTGTGGGGCAACCCTTGCCCAATGAGCTTACTTTTCTGCGAACCTCCCCTACTCCTGTTGAATTGGGCGTGGTAAACGCACCCACAATCAGCGACACACCCGATAACCTGAGCGTTGTCAATCCACCGGTGTATCTGGCCCGCCGCCGCGATGCCTGCGGCAGCATATCAGCCGATAGCAACCCTGCCTCTCCCGTTGTACTGTCTGTTAATCCTCAGCCCGAAGGAGCCCGCTTTACCTGGTCGCCGCTGGTAGGCCCTGATGCCTCTATTCCTGTAACCTACCAGTTGGTGCGCCTGGCACTTAATGGCTCTACTATCGACATTATCCCAGTGAGCGGACTGAGTTACACAGATACTCAGCCTCCTACCAATCAGAGCACCGTGCGCTACCGCATTGAGGCCACAGGCGGTGGCTTGGCGGCGGCCAGCTATTCTAACCTGGTCAATGTCACGCGTCAGCCCCGCCTGGCAATGCCGACGGCCTTTTCACCCAACGGCGACGGACTAAACGATGTATTAGAAGTAAAAGGACGCTTCCTGAGCACATTTGTTTTCGTCGTCATCGACCGCAATGGGCAGGAAGTGTTTCGCGGCACCAACCGTACCCAGACCTGGGACGGGCGCATCAATGGGCGGGCACCCGTACCTGGGGCGTACGCGTGGCGCTTCGAGGCCCTTACGGATGAAGGAAAGCCATTCATACAGCACGGCGCCATTACCATCGTACGCTAGCTGAAGCGCCAAATGCTACGCTCCGCAGTGCAGGTCGGAGTTCATTAATTGCTCTGGCAGGCACTGAAGTTGACAAACGAAGTACCTTTGTTTAGCAGTCGCCGTACACGAACAATCTCGGGAGCTGCCTCTGCACCGACACCGTGAAAACCATGTGCGGCTCCTCCTGCACTACTTAAGCAGGCACTAGTCAGCTTTTATAAACCTCATTTAAACGCCCACAGGGCACTATTTTGGCTTATGTTTGATATGATGGGCATGATGGGCAAAGTGAAGGAGCTTCAGGATAAGATGAAGCAGGCCCAGGATGAAGTTCAGTTCCTGACCGCTACGGCCGAGTCCGGCGGCGGCTTGGTGAAAGCTACTGCCAATGGCAAGCGCAATGTGGTGAAGCTGGAAATAGATGAGTCGCTGCTCACTCCCCAAGACCGCGAGATGCTGGCCGACCTTGTAGTGGCGGCAGTAAATAAGGCCCTCGATGAAGTAAGCGAGAAAGCCAAAGAAGAACTTAAGAACAAAACGGCCGGTTTGATGCCCAATCTTCCGGGCCTCGACCTTGGCAATTTTGGCCTCTGATCCTTTCGCGTCACCTACCCTTTCGCTCCCGCACGTAGCCGTCGTTATTCTTAACTGGAACGGCCGCGAGCTGCTGCGCACGTTTCTGCCTTCCGTGCTGGCCCACTCCGATGGTGCCCGCGTGGTGGTGGTCGATAATGCCTCTACCGACGACTCGGTGGAGCTACTGGGGGGCTTTTTTCCGGGTGTTGAAATTATTCAGCACGCTGAAAATCTGGGTTTTTGCGCTGGCTATAACCAAGCTCTGACTCAGCTCGATTCAACCTATTACGTCCTGCTCAACTCTGATGTAGCCGTAACTCCGGGCTGGCTGCAGCCCTTGGTGGCGCTGCTGGATCGGCAGCCGGCAGTGGCCGCGTGTCAGCCCAAGCTGCTGGCTCACGCCGCGCCCACGCAGTTTGAATACGCCGGTGCCGGGGGTGGCTACCTCGACCGCCTGGGCTACCCTTTCTGCCGGGGCCGTTTGTTTGAAACCATAGAAACTGACCACGGCCAGTATAACGACGCTCGCCCCGTAGCTTGGGCCAGTGGCGCCTGCATGGCAGTACGGGCCAGCGCTTGGCATGAGCTGGGTGGACTGGAAACAGCTTTTTTTGCGCACATGGAGGAAATTGACCTGTGCTGGCGTTTCTGGAATGCGGGCTATGAAGTTTGGTATGAGGGCAGCAGCACGGTATACCACGTGGGCGGCGGCACCTTGCACAAGTCTAACCCTCGCAAAACCTACCTCAACTTTCGCAACGGCTTAGCTCTCTTATACAAAAATGCCCCCCAGAGTGAGTTGGGGGGCATTTTTATCCAGCGAATTGGTTTGGATTGGATTGCGGCCTTTCGTATGCTGGCTCAAGGTGCCTTTGCTGATGCCCGCGCCGTACTGCGGGCGCATCGTGATTTTTTTAAGAACCGCCGCTATTGGCGGCAGCAGCGAATAGCGGCCCGACCTCACTTGCGGGTAGCGGAGCGCCCCGGCGTGTACGCTCGAAGTTTGGTGTGGGCGTATTTTGGGTTGGGAAAGCGGACGTTCACCGACCTACAAATCCCAGACGGTGCTCCGCTGCCGCCGCAACGCGCGGCGCACGTTCATCCAGAAAGCCAGCGCGAAGTATAATACTACCGGCGACCCGAAGGTGAAGAAAGAAGCATAGATAAATGATAGCCGCACGCTGCTCGTAGAGAAGCCCAGCCGGTTCCCCAAGGCATTGCAGACTCCGAAGCTCTGCTTTTCGATGAAGTCGGTTAATTTTCTCATTACTCCTCAGTATGAAGCCCTTACACAGGCTATGATTGGTCAAAATAACGATAAAAGCACCGAATATCAAGCTCCGTGCTGTAACTAGCAAGCAATTTTAGCCGGCAAAACCGAGTTTTGCATGTGTTGCTTCAATTCGATAACCCAGCTCTCCGCCTTTAAATAGATCTATGAAAGATGCTTTTCGCTCGCTTCTACCGGCTTTTATTTGCCTAACGATCGTGGCGCTACCTGGTTGTACGCTACCGCGGATGTTAAAGGTTGCGCAGGAAGGCCAGGAAGTGCGCGTACAGCCGGCGGTGCTGGAAAGTAACGGCGAAAATGTGCTGTTTGAAGTAACGGCCCGCGTGCCAGCCAAGCACTTACGCAAAGGCAAAGCCTATAATCTCGATCTTAGCTACCGCTACGATAACGGCTTGCAGCAAGACACGCTGGGTCGCATTACCTTTGTTTCGGGCGAGTATGTGTACGACGAGCAGGATAAGAACAAGCTGGTGATTACCAAGCAGTTTTCTTTTCCGTACACACCCCGCAAAAGCCCTGGCACGCTGATAGCGCGGCCTGATGCGCGCCGCCTCAAGCCGGGGGGCAAAATGGTGAAAGGCAATGAGCTTCCGCTGGCTCGGGGCATCGTGACTACCGCCCGCCTCGTCGTACGCCAGGATTCAACCCTGAATGTGCTACCCGAAACGGTCAGCAATGACCGCAGTGGTACTCGTGTGCTGCCCTTTTTCTTCGATGCCGGCAAGTCGGCCATTCGCAATTATCTGGGTACCAACGTGGCCGCGCTGGAAGACTTTATCGACTCCAACCAGCGCACCGAACGGGTTATGATCGTGGCCGGCCACTCCCCCGACTCGCTCGATGCCCACGACCCGCGCCTGGCCGATCGGCGGGTGCAGGCGCTGGCCAAATACTACAAGCAGCGCGTCGATGGTTTTTCATACCATAATTCGGTACGCAGCATCGTATTTGAAACGCAGGCATACCGGCAGCGCTGGGATTTATTTCTGAGCAAAGTGCAGGAATCAGCCCTCAAGCCCGAGCAGATTGACACCGTGGTGCAGATTGTGAACGATACGCGGGGCTCTTTTGCGCAGAAGGAAAAGCGGCTTCATACCTTATCCTTTTATGACTACCTCGAAGATTACGTGTACCCGGTGCTGCGCTTTGGCACGGTAGCCGTGCAATACACCGCCCCGACCCGCTACGACTCTGAGGTATATCTGCTCTCCAAGAAGATTGTTGAGAAAGCGGCCGAAACGGATGCGCTTACGCCGGAGGAGCTGCGCTATTCGGCTACGCTCACGCCTCTGCTGGCCGAGAAACAGCGCATTTACGAAACGGCCGTAGCCACTACGGGTCGCTGGGAGGCTTATTATAACTTGGCCGCAGTGCTTTTGCAGCGCTCTGAAAAAGAAATAACCGACAAATCGCGCCGGGCCTACCAGCGGCGGGCGGCTACGTATTTCACGTTGGCCGCCCATCGCAACCCCACGGCTGAGTTGTTCTTTCGGGTGGCCACGGCTTACCATCGCGCCGGCGACCAGCTTGAGGCCCTCCAAAGCTACGATTACGCCATTAAGCTCGGCGGCCCGCGCCCCGTGTTGGAGAAGGCTTTTGCCGATAAAGCTGCGCTGGAAATTGAAATTGGTCAGCTCGACGACGCCTTGCGCAGTCTCAGCTTCAGCGGCAAATCCTACCAGAACACCATGAATCTGGCCTTGATCTACCTAATCAAGCAGAACTATGAAGGCGCTACCAAGCTTTATCAGGAAGCTCTGGACCAGAAGCCCAATGATGCCATGGCGTACTACTGCCTGGCCGTGGTGGCGGCCCGTGCCCGCGACGAAAGCCTCGTCGGAGAACGGCTGCGGCAGGCCGTGGCCTTGGATCGGGCTTATGCCCAGCGCGCCGTGGAGGATCTGGAGTTTAGTAGCTATGCCAGGTCGAAGGCATTCTTGGAGGCGCTGCGCTAGAAGAAGGTCAGAACGAGCAGTTCCCCTCCTTACCAAGGAGGGGAGCTATGTTCTTCCATCCTTCATTTGCCCCGGCGCCCTGTGCGTTGTAGCTTTACGCGCCGGTGTAGCGCCGGCTTTTCTGTCTCTGACCTTTCGATTTCGTTAACCAGAATAACTATGCGGACCATCCAATTCCGGGAAGCCCTGCGCGAAGCCATGTCTGAAGAAATGCGCCGCGATCCGCGCATATTTCTGATGGGTGAAGAAGTAGCCGAGTATAATGGCGCTTACAAAGTAAGCCAGGGTATGCTCGACGAATTCGGCCCCGAGCGCGTGATTGATACGCCCATTGCTGAGCTAGGCTTTGCTGGTATCGGGGTAGGTGCAGCCATGAATGGCCTGCTGCCCATCATCGAGTTCATGACCTTCAACTTCTCGCTGGTAGCCATTGATCAGGTTATCAACTCGGCGGCCAAGATGTACTCAATGTCTGGGGGGCAATATTCTATTCCTATCGTGTTCCGTGGGCCGACGGGCAGCGCCGGTATGCTATCCAGCCAACACTCGCAGAATTTCGAGAACTGGTTTGCCAATACGCCCGGCCTGAAAGTAGTAGTGCCCAGCAACCCGTATGATGCGAAAGGCTTGCTGAAAAGCGCTATCCGCGACCCGGATCCAGTGATTTTTATGGAGTCGGAGCAGATGTACGGCGACAAAGGTGAAGTGCCCGAAGAAGAATACCTGCTGGAAATCGGCAAGGCAAACGTCGTTCGTCCCGGCACCAGCGTAACCATCGTAAGCTTCGGCAAAATGATGAAAATCGCTTTGGCCGCCGCCGATGAGCTGGCCAAAGAAGGCGTAGAAGCCGAAGTTATCGACCTGCGCTCTGTGCGCCCCATCGATTACGACACGCTGATAGCCTCGGTTAAGAAAACGAATCGCATCGTTATCGTAGAGGAAGCCTGGCCGCTGGCCAGCATTAGCTCCGAGCTAACCTATACCATTCAGCGTCGTGCCTTCGACTACCTCGATGCGCCCGTCGTTCGCATCACCTGCATGGATGTGCCCCTACCCTACGCGCCAACCCTCATAGAGGCGTCGTTGCCGAATGTAGAGCGCACGGTAAAGGCAGTGAAGGAAGTGATGTATCAGAAAGCCTAAAGCAGGGCTTCCCAAACTTAGTTAACCCAAAAAAGCCCCCAGTCGCGGTTGGGGGGCATTTTTTTGGGTGCTTTTCTTAATACAGTAGCTTTCCGACGCAGCCAGGGCAGATTGTTTGACCTACCGCTTCCGATAGCCACCAACATCCAGCTACCCAAAGCATTAGCCCAAGCGTAGCTAGCACACCCACTGCCGGACGTGAACGAAACCGAAGCCACCACTCGGAAGGCGAAAACAGGAATACTACTGCACTGAGCAAAAGCAGATGGAGCGGCAGTAAAAACCGGTTCTCCATAGCAATAGGAATAGCTGCGGCACAAGGCAACAGGAGCGCCAGCAATACCCAGTAGTGTTGCCAGCGTAACTGCTTGGGGCGGATAGTACTGAGGGCCAGCGCTATCAGCACATAATTCAGCAGCTTCAAAGGCAGTGATTCCGGGCTATTTGCCGTCAGCCGGTAAGGAGTCGGATATCGGATATCCAGCCCGTTGAAGATATGACGGCCGTAGCGCAGGAAAAAATCGACGGGCTGCTGAGTTACCAGCTGCAGATATTGCCCATACGACGTGTATTCCCGCTGCTTCAATCGCTCAAACAGCTTCACTCCCGACTCGTCGGCATAAGGCAAAGCGCCGGGATACGTTAAAGCGCCGTCATAAAGCTGCACGCGGGTTCCCCAGGCCAGCTGGTTTAAGTAAAATGATTCTTTCTGGCCTGCCATTCGAGCCAGCGTCAGGGGCGTATTTTCCTGAAAATGAAGGCGGTTGATAGCCCACTGCGGGCCCAAGGTGAGCGCCATCCCAACTATCAGGGCAACCCAGCGCCGACTATTGGCCTTAGGAGAATGTCGCTGGCTCCACCAAATGGCCAGCCCCAGAAACGGCAGCAAACTGAGCAGGTATACGGGGCGCATATTGAAGGTAGCAGCAATGCTCAGACCGGCCAACAGCCAGGCCAGCAGCCCCGGCCGGCTCAGCAGCCACAGACTCAGCAGCAGCGTACCCAGCGCGGGCATGTCGGTGAGGGTAAAACTGAAGAAGTCGCGCCAAAAAATAAAGCCCGCTAGCACCAGCAGCAGCCAGCGTCCTGCCGTAATCCGCCAGCCGGTAATGCTCGTCCATAAGCCAGGAATCAGGAACCCGAACAGCAGGGCGGCCCATACGGAGCCCAGCATCTTGGCGGCCGTGAGCATGGAGCAATCGGTAAAAAAGCGAAACGCCAGGGCCGGAAACATCATCAGCGGCCCCACATACCCCGAAGCGGGTCGTCGTAATACAGCAGTGAAAACGACTGGTGCTGCCGCTGAAACTTTACCGCCATTACCCAATACTGTACGGCGTCATGCTGAAGATTACCGCCCTGAAAGTCGTTGAAGGGCAGATAGATCAGATACACAAGCCACACAAACGCTATTCGCCACCCAACTGCCAGTGGGCTGCTCAGGAAATCTTGTACTTTATTCCGACTCATGATTTAATCGCGGGCTTTACACGCGGCACTTCCTTCCAGCTCTCTTCGCGCCCCTGACGAACGATGCAGGACTTACTTGGGGGCATATTTTGCGTATCTTTTGCCAAAGCTACGCCGCTGAGCGTAACCTTCCATTCCCGCGCACTGCAACCATGAATCATCGTCTGAATCTACGTTTTGAGCAGCTTGAACGAGCTACTAATCAACTTCTAGCGCAGGTAGAGTTGCTGGGCGAACGAGCCAGCACCTCGCCCGGTCCTGGACAATGGTCGGCGGTACAGGTGGTGCACCACCTGCTGGTTTCCGAAACGGGCATCAATCAATACATCGACAAAAAGCTGGCCCAGACCGAGGATTTGGAGGAAGCAGGTGTGGGGGCTTTTTGCGGTCCACCTTGCTGCGAGTGCTCCTGCGCCTGCCTTTTCTGCGCTTCGCCGCCCCTTCCAAGCTCAAAGGACTGACGCCCGATGAGGTCCCACCCTTGCCTATGCTGCGAGCCGAGTGGGAAAGCGTGCGCCGTAAGCTGGAGCGCACCTTAAATGAGTACCCTTCCAAGCTTTTGAACCGCGCCATTTTTAAGCATCCACGGTCTGGTATGCTTACTATTTACCAAACCCTGGATTTTATGGTTGACCATGTGCTGCACCATCAGCGGCAGGTAAGTCGCATTGCGCAAGCAGTTGCGGCCATGCCACCGCCGGTAGTGGTAGCTCATAAAGAGAATCAGCCGACATAAGCCGGAGCGCTACTCCTTCTTCTCTCGCACGATATCGGCGTAAGTCTCATGGCGCGTCACGTGCTGAAATGCCTCCACCATCTCGGCCGGGGGTATCGTGAGCTTTCGCAGGCTGAGGTCGAGCCACGCGCCATCTACCGATACGGTTGCCGCCATGCGCCCATCGCCTTTGTATATTGAATGAATAATGCGCCAACGGCTGCCGTCGGCGCTTAGCCCGCCCAATTCGGCCGTGACCCGGATGGTTTCGCTGATACCTATTTCTTTCAAAAAACGGGTGTCTTCGCGAAACAGAATGGGGCCAATGCGCAATTCAGCAAAGCGACGTATGGTAAAGCCTTGATCGGCCAGAAAATCGAGGCGAACCTGGGCAGCATAATCGGTGTACGCGGAGTGACGCATGTGCACATTGGGGTCCATATCGGCCCAGCGCACGGTGAAGGTTTTTTCGTAAACAGACATTCGGGGAAATAAGCGGGTTTTCGTTTGACGGAGTTTGGGGGCAAATTAGGCCCTTTCTGGTTGACGGCGGTGATTCCTGAATCAATGCGCCGGTAACCTGCGCAGTAATAGGAGGTTTAAGAAGTCACAAAAAATGCCCCCAGAAGTAAGCTGGGGGCTTTTTTGAGCAGGGACTTTGGCAAATTAGATAGCCGGATCGGCGGGCACGTTAGGGTTGGTCAAACGCTCCTGCTGCGGATAAGGATAAAAATTACGGTTGCGCTCGGCGGAAGCGGGCGGCGTGCCGGTAGCAGGCGGCGCCGGACGGCCAAAACGACGGCTGTCGGGCAGGCGCAAACCCGTCAGATACAGCTCCGCACTGCGCTGACGATAGATTTCTAATAGCAGCGCCTCCGTGGTAACGGGGCCACTGTAGGTAGGCAGATTGGCACCCACTCCGTACAGGTCGGCACCGGGAGCCTGGGTGCGCACGGCGTTGATGTCCTGCACGGCTGCCGCCAGACTACCACCGCTCCGCACCAGCGCCTCGGCCCGACTCAGGCGAATCTCATCGGGCAGGTAAGCCGGAATGCTGGTATTTATGGTAGCAAAAAAGCCTGTTACCACCGGTTGGGGGGCGTTATTGATAGTTTCCTGGCCAATATAAAAAGCCACCCGCGCATCGTTGGGGTAAGCCAGCGCTGCCGGCAGCCCAAAGCCCGTCAGCTCGCGGGGCCGAAAATTGCGCGCCACTACCGCCGACTGATAGATTGGGTTAGGATTCTGGTTGTTGTACTGAAAAACCGAACGCTTGGTCAGATCGATGGAATTAGCTGCGGCCAGCGTGGCAGCGTAGTTACCAGCCTGCAAGGTATAGCGTACTCGGTATGCATTAATGGTGTTAATCAAATCGAAGGCTGAGCCCAATACTTTCGTGTTGAAATCGGCGGAAGGTGGCGTAGCGGTGATAAGCTGCTGGGCCTCGTCGAGCAAGCGGATGGCTTCGCTTAAGAGTTGTTCGCGGGGCACAAACGTGGCCGCTGGCCCGCCCTGCCTACTGGTAGTGAGCGGCGCCTGCTCAAAGCACTGCGACAGCGTACCCAGCGCAATTGCCCGAAACAGATTGGCGTGGGCCAGCACCGCATCGCGGGTAGCAGGATCAGCACTGAGGACTGTGGGTGCGCTGGTCGTCAAATCTTCCGCCATGCCGGCCACACGCAGCAGCCGCGACCATAAGTTGGTTATGTTGGCGTTGTTGTTGGGCAAGTCGGCGCCGCCGGCTTCCACTTCCAGCACGTTGGTAAAGGTTGAAATGCCGCGTAGCTCACGGGCCGTAGCGCCCGGCGTCAGAATAACGGCCTCCAGTGCACTATTGGCGTAAAACTGACGCATCCCGACGCTCAAAGCCAGCAGCCCGTCGCGGGTAGTCAGTACCTCGGCTTCGGTGGGGTTGTTTGGGTTAGGCAAATTCAGGTCGCAACCGGGAGCAATCAGCAAAAGCCCCCACAGAAGGCGAGCGTAGCCAAACGGCTTTTATATGATTTCATGATAGTAAAGGCTAGATGAAAAATGAGGCGCTCCGACCAGGTTAAAAAGTAGCACTCAGGCCCAGGGTGAGCGTGCGCGGAATAGGCACTTCCACGAAGTCGAAGTTGCGTACCACGGTGCTTTGGCCGGCGGCATTTACCTCAGGGTCGTAGCCGCTATAGTTGGTAAAGACAAGCAGGTTGCGGCCCGTCAGGCTGGCCCGTATATTCTGCAAGCCCAGAAACTTGGGAGTAAGCGTGTAAGACACCGACGCTTCGCGCAGCTTCACGTAGGAACCGTCCTCAATGTATTCTTCAAAAATGCCGAACAGCACCGCGCTCGTGCCTTTGGGCACCTCGCCGCGCAACTCGGGCTCGTAGCCCGCGAGGCCGCCGTATAGGTCACGCTCACCTACGCGCCGTGTGAAGTTGAACACGTCAAAGCCCTGTACCGCATCGAATTGCAGCCGGAAGTTCAGATTGCCGGCCACGGTCACTTCATTGATAAGCGAAGCGAGATAATCTGGGTTGGGGTCGCCGATAATCTTGCTCAGCACGGAGCCGCGGGGCTGGCCTTCGGGCGTACGCTGGGGCACGCCATTGACACCTAACTCGCGCTGGGGAAAACCAGCGGGCGTCAGCAGCAAAGAACCATCGGGATTGCGGGCGTAGTAGGTGCTATAAAACACGCCCACGGGTGCGCCATTCACGGCGGCCACCTGCCCAAAGCCCCCCGCGAAAGGCAAAATACCGTTGCCCTCGATTCCGTTTACCTCGTTACGGTTGCGAGTATAGGTAGCGGTTATGTTCCAGACTACTTTCTCCTTTTGCAATGGCACCGCCCGCAGCAGCACTTCCACACCTTGGTTGGTCATGGTGCCCACGTTCTGAAGGCCGGTAAGAAAGCCGGTACTCGGCTCAAACGTGCGGTTGAGCAGCAGGTCGTTAATCTTCTTGTTGTAATACGTGGCTTCCAGGCCTATGCGGCCGCCAAAGAAACCAGCATCGAAGCCCAATTCAACTTCTTCCTGCCGCTCCGGTCCCAACCGTGGGTCGCCGAGCTGCGCCGGCCGGTACACGCCCAACAAACCGCCAACGCTTGTGGGCACATAGTTGGTTTGCTTATCGTAGGCACCAATGGCGGTCAGATTGCCCGACTGACCATACGAAGCGCGCAGCTTGAGCGTGGGCACGTAATTAGTCAGGGGGCCATTTTTCCAGAATCCTTCTTCCGATAACAGATAGGAGGCGCTGGCTTTATAATAGGTTTGCCAATTGGCGTCGTTGTTGAGCCTATCGTAGAAAGGCGATGCCGCATCGACACGCACGGCACCCGTCAGATATAAGCGCTGACCTAGCCCGAAGGTTTGCTGCGCAAAGTAGCCCTCTATCCGGCGCTCCGTGCGGCCTTCAGATGCCACAGAAACCCCATTGTTAATAGTTTGCCCCCAATACCCAGTTGCTGTGCCGTGAGGCTGGTGCTCTGCACTTCATCGTATTGCCAAGTAGCCCCACGCTGGTCGTCGACTCTAACCACTCCGTAAAGTTGCGGCGGTAGCCCAGAGTCACGTCGTTATTATACTGAAACACGGTGCGGTCAGCGCGGCGCGCAAAACCAGTAGCATAGTCTGGGGTGGTGTTGCCGGGCGGAATGAAGGCCGTACCAAGCTGGGTATAGGAATCGACTCCAAAAACATAGTCGGCCGTGAAGCCTTCGAAGGGAGTCAGGTTCAGCTGCACATCACCGATAAAGCGCGAAGTACGCTGGCGAAAATCGAAGCGGTTGATGGCCTCCAGGGGATTGGTGCGGGTAAGGTTGCTGGGGCTGGTGCCGGGATAAACGCCCGTAACGGGATTGGGAGCAGGATTCACGAAGTTATTGCTGAAGATAAACCCCGTGAGTGCGCCGTAGGCTGTTACGAGGCCGCCATTCGGGATTTCGCGGCTGTCACTAAGGGTATAATTGCCCCCACCGACAAGCTGGCCCAGTTAGTTAGAGTTTGCTGGAGGCGCAAACGCCCCGTTTTGCGGTCGAAGTCGGTGGCATCTACAATGCCCTGGTTCTTGAAATAAGAACCCGAAAAGAAGTAGCGTGTAGCTTGGCTGCCGCCGGACACGGAGACGTAGTTATCGGTGCCAACGGCGGTACGGAAAATTTGATCCTGGAAGTCATAGCGCTCTGCCGGCACCTGCGTCAGATCGGAGGCGACGGTATTAGTGAAGCGAAATGGATACGTATTCACATCCAGCGTCTTACGAATTTTGGACACAATAAAATTGCTCGACACCGTTACGGAGGGCTTGCCTTCCTTTCCGCGCTTGGTAAAAATCTGGACTACACCGTTGGAGGCCCGCGAGCCGTAAATGGCTGCCGCTGCAGCGCCTTTAATAATCTCGATACGGTCGATGTCGGCCGGGTTCAGGTCGACGAGGCGGTTCTGAGCATAGCCACCCAAATCGAGCAACTCTGGTGAGTCATTATTAACAATAACGCCATCAATGATATACAACGGATCGGAGCTACCTACCACGGTGCTAGTGCCGCGCAGCCGCACCGAAATGCCCCCCGCCGGATTGCCGGAGTTCTGCGACACCTGAGCGCCAGCTACTTTGCCCTGTAAGGCCTGATCGATCTGGACGGCGGCACCCTGAGTCAGCTCGCGCGCATTCACCGTACTGATGGCATTGCCGAGCTGTTGCTTGCTGGTGGCTACTGAGTTGCCAGTCACTACTACTTCCTTAAGGCCTACCAAATCCTCTCGCAGCGTGGCATCGGCAGTTATCTGTGTTTCGGTACCCAGAGTTAGCGATTGCGTGATGTTGGCGTAGCCTACGGAACTGATAGCCAGTTGGTAAGTGCCGGGTCGAACGGATGCACGCAGCTCATAAGTCCCATCGGCGCCCGTGGCTGTGGCCAGCACCGTATTGGCAATGCGCACCGTGGCACCGGGCACACCCACCCCGCCATTGGCATCTGTCACACGCCCCGAATCGTATAAGCAACATTCTGGGCCCAGGCTGCCGAGCTACTAAGTATCAGCAGCAAGAACCCTAGCCAGGCAACAGTTGTGCTGCCAAACTGCCGGAACCGATTCGCTCCGGGCGAGTATAGGTGTACCATAAAACGGGATTTGGTAGAAAGAAAGAATAAGAAAGCGTGGAAATAGGTATTGGTAAGATAGTGCCTACTACCGACACTTAGCATTTTACACCGAAGATTTTAGGCTTATTCCAGTTGATACAGCCCGTTCAGCCTCACTCCTGCTACTCTCAATTTGGACTCCCTGAATGTTTGCCCCACATTTACCTGCCTATGAATCCCAACCTGCACAACCTCTTCACTATTGCCCAAAAGCCCCAGCGCCGTATCATCGGCCTGATGTCGGGTACTTCGCTTGATGGCCTTGATGTGGCGCTGTGCCGGTTTGAAGGCAGCGGACCGGCCACCCATGTGCAGGTCGAGCGCTTTGCCACCGTACCTTACCCGGAGGCGGTGAAAGCAGAAATCAGGCGGGTTTTTGCCAAAAGCACCATCGACTTTGAGCATCTGTGCCTTCTTAACCCATGGATAGCGCTGCTGCACGCGGATATAGTTCTGGACTGCCTGCGCGCCTGGAAAATTGCCCCCAGGACGTGGATTGCATCGCCAGTCATGGTCAAACGGTGTTTCACGCTCCCAAAAGCCAGCACGGCAAACCCAATTTTCCGAATGCTACGCTTCAGATCGGTGATGGCGACCATGTAGCCGTGCGCACCGGCATTCTCACGATCAGCGACTTTCGGCAAAAGCACGTGGCCGCTGGCGGCGAAGGCGCACCGCTGGCTGTGTATGGCGATTATCTGCTGTTTTCCAAAGCTAGGGAAGACCGCATTCTCCTCAATATGGGCGGCATTGCCAACTTCACGTTTCTGCCTGGCTCCCTTGATGCTGGGGCAATGTTCTCGACTGATGTTGGTCCGGGCAATACGCTTCTGGATGCGTTTACGCAGCTTTATTTCCCCGACAAAAGCTACGATGCCGAGGGCGCCATTGCTGCCCAAGGCCAGGTGCACGAGCCGCTGCTGCGTGCATTACTCGATCATCCGTTTTACGCCGCGGCCTTCCCCAAAACCACTGGACCGGAGCTATTTAGCCGCGACTACGTAGTGCAGGCCCAGCAACGCAGTAACTCGGTTAGTCTCTCCCCTGCCGATCTGCTGGCTACGCTCGTCGAATTTAGCGCGGCGGGCATTGTGGCGTCTATTCGGCGCTGCTTTCCAACCTCCGATGCCCCGCTGACCATATATGCCAGCGGCGGCGGTATGCACAACCCAGTGCTGATGAAGACGTTGCACTTACAATTACCTGACTGCCGCTTTCTTACCACCCACGACCTGGGCATCAATCCCGACGCGAAAGAAGCCGTTCTTTTCGCAGTGTTAGCAAATGAAACTCTGGCAGGAAGCAACGCGCCGCTCGGCAGCAGCCGGCCAGGTATTCCAGCAGTATCGATGGGCAAAATCTCGTTTGCGCAGTAGATGCAGATTTTCTCGCTTACTGATTTGCCTGATGTGCACCGGCACTCAGCGTCATACGGGCCAGATACTGCTGCTGATCGTCCTCAGCAACGATTTCCATCTCGTAGCCAGCTTCTTCGGCGTAGTCCTGCAAAATACTGGCCTCCACAAACAGCCACTGAAAAGGCGCGCCCGTTTCGCCCTCATATGTCATGGCGTACTCTATTTCGCCGTAGTAAGGGCCATTCAAATCAATGAGCAAAGCGCCCTCTTCGTCTTCGTAGAGGTAGGCGACATCTGATGAAGTGGCTAAAATTTGCCCCCCAGGCGCAAGAAAGCTGCGCGCATGCTTCAGAAAACGCGCCAGTCCATCAAGGGTGCCAACGAGGCCCAAGCCATTCATCAGCATCAGAATGGTGTCAAACTGTTCGCCGCTGGCAGGAATATCAAAAAGGTTGTGATGGGCTACTTCGCGCACGCCTCTCTCCTCCATCACCTGCACCGCGCCGGCCGATACGTCGAGGGCGCGCACCGAAAACCCACGGTTTTGTAATTCTAGTGCATGTGCGCCCGCGCCGGCTCCCAAATCCAGTATTCTGCCTTGACATTCTTCCAGGGCGCGACGCTCTAATTCAGGCATTTCCCACAGCGACCGAAAAAAATAACTCGCGGGCAATGGCTCATCTTCACTGACGTTGGTGTGCACCGTAAGCGTAGCGGATTTATCACCACGCAAATAAGCAGTTAATGCGTGACCCAGCGGATCGGAGTTAGTAACAGAAGAAGTCATAAGTTGAAGATACGCGCAGTTGCTTCAAGGGGATATAAATTATTTTAAAACAGGAACGCAAGGCAGCAGACAAAAAATACAATCATATCAACAGCTCCCTGCATTGGCTTTTAATTTATACAAGTCAGAAAGCTAATTCGTCAGATATGATATTTCAGGAATTCGGTCAGTATTAGATCCTAAGCATCAGCCAAATTTCTTGTCAGTAGGCCTTCTCATATCATTATATCCTAAAAAACATCTTCATACAATAATGGGAATTTATGAAAGAAGCCCCAGTCTAACGTAAAGACCGGGGCTTCTTAATTTATACAACAGGGGGCTTAATTACTCAGCCGCAGCCTCTTTTCTGGGGCGACCACGACGACCGCCGGTTCCCGTGCCAGCGGCGCGGGGCTTGCGCTCTTTGCGCTCGGGGGTAAAAGATGGATCCAGCAACGCGTTGGTTTCGCTGATGAGGCTGGTCAGCTTTTCCATGTTCTTACGAACCTGGGCTAGTACCATCTCATTATCTTCCGCATTCTGAAGAAGTTGCTGTAGTTTGTTTAAATCTGCTGCGGCCATTTTGGAGGGATTTGAAAGGGGAATAATTTAATTTCTTTGGCAAAAGAAAACATTAATTATGACACCAACAAAAAATAAAATTCATGTCGGTGTTTTCCTACGAGCAGCAATTGATAAAGGATACATTATTCTTAAGCGTTTAAGATATCATCGCACTATTTAGTTACACAACACGCTTAATACTGAAAATAATTATTCATTCTTAGGAAGGCATAAGTCGTTTTTTAGTCTCTCCTATTCTTTAGTATCCGGGTATTATTGTTTCAAGATTGCATCCTTGCCTTTGCAATTTGCGTTGTAAAGACAACACCACTTTCATTTTATCCCATTATGGCCAGCAACCTTGACTACCTGAATCCGGCCCTTATTCCACTCGAAGAAAAAGTCAAAGCCTATCTAGAAGCTGAGGAAGAATTGGAAAAGGCACAAATAGAAGCCCGCTCGCTGTCAACGTCAGATTTACCCCCACCGCCGACGGCTTTGAGCAACGCCCCCCTACAGGTAGTTTCGATCAGCACGCTGATGAGCTACAGCAGCGCCTCAATAACATGATTACTGACTTAGATCTGCTTCGTCGCGAGATTATTGAGCTACTGCCCGTGCGCGACGAGTTTGTAAAAGTCAACCTGGGATATGGCCCCAGCCGCGTGGGTGCTTTCACAATACCTACCGCTACCGGCACCGAACCTAAGTATCAGCTTCGGGTAATTCACTAGTTCATTATCTCGTTTGACACAGAAAAAGCCCCCAGACATACCTAGGGGGCTTTTTCTATGTCAAATACGCAATAAAGGCTGAAACTAAAGCACAAAAAAAAGACCCCGCTGAGCGAGGTCCCTTTCCACAACCAAAACACCTAAAAAAACTATTCTTTCGAAGAACTAATGAGCAAGCATCGGGCCAGAAATAAAGTATTTTTCATTTATTATGATAATCGATATTAGAATATCATGTACTAAAGTTTTTATTGAATTATTAAAATGTTTATAGAATACAGGACGAATATTATCAATGTGTATTTATTTAGAATATTTTATACTGACCTGCTACATAGCTAGTTATATGAACAAATATCCATCATTTTTCTAACAAAGTGCAATTTTAGGGCACTTTCCGGAGCTTTCTTTGCTCTGGTTTAAAATCAATTCCACTATTATTTATTTTTCATGAAAACAATTCTTACCCCCTTCTCCAGACGGTCGGATACTGTTAGAAAGCTCTTGCGAATAGCAGGTGCATCGTTATTCTTATTAGCATTTGGAGAGCGAGCGCAGGCACAGTTCCCGCGAGTCGAGTCATTTAAGAATGGTACCGCCGCTGGTTTCGACCTGTTTGGAACCGCTCGGCTTACAGGTACTGGCACCACCGGCACTGGTTATCTACGGCTTACCGATGCAATCAATAATCAAGCTGGAACAGCTATTGACCAAAGCGCATTTCCAGCTCCCCAAGGATTCAGCATTTCTTTTGAGTTCTTTTCCTACGGCAAAACCTCTACGAGCGGCGCTGACGGCTTCAGCGTTTACTTGATCGATGGTGCCACTAGCGTCTTCCGAATTGGTGCTGATGGCGGCTCCCTCGGTTACGCACAGCGTATTAGAGACGCTAACACGCCTACCATTATAACCCCCGGCGTATCGAATGGCTACGTGGGCATCGGCATTGATGAGTATGGCAACTTTTCTAATGCCAGCGAAGGTCGCTCGGGTGGCTTAGTTACTAATGGTCTTACTCCAAGTGCTATTACCATCCGTGGTAGAGGTAATGGAACCGCCGCAACCGAGTACCCATATCTTGCCAGCAGCGGCCAGTTACCTTTTAACTTGGACGTAACAACAGCACGTGCACAGGAAACAAGCGGAGACTATCGGCGCGCTTTCATCGATTTTATCCCCTTTATTAATAACAACGGCTCCACAGCCTACCGCATTACGGTTCGCATTCAGAACGGAAATACGGTAACCACAGCTTTAAGCAATATTGAGCTTCCGCCTCCACCGCCTACCCTGCGTATTGGTTTTTCAGGCTCTACTGGTGGCTCAAACAACGTGCACGAGATTCGTAATCTGGCGATTGTGCGCCCAACAGTCGCCAACAATGATCGGTTTGGCACGCGCTACGGAACGGCGGCATCGTTTGACGTAACCGCCAATGATGAGGCTCCTGGCAGCAGCCTGGATCGGGCCACGGTGGATTTAAATCCTTCTACTGCTGCTATCGAGCAGACGTTGACTGTTCCGGGCAAAGGCACTTTCACTGTAAATGCACAAGGAGTTGTCACGTTTAGCGCCCTCAGTACGTTTGCAGGCGTCGTTACTACTCCTTATACTATCCGCGATATTCTTAATACGCTTTCTAACCAAGCTACTATTACAGTAGACGTAAGCGGAGCCGATTTAGCGAGCAGCGTGAGCGGACCAGCTACTGCTAATCCAGGCGCGCGGGTAACCTACACTGTAGCTACAAGCAATTTAGGTTTAGAAACCGCCCTCAACGTAGTGCCAACCTTGCGTCTGCCTACTACAGTCAACAATATCAGTTTGCCCGCAGGTGCTACTATTGCTACTGTCGGTGGCGAGCAGGTTATTACGTTTGCTACTGTAGCCAGCTTACTTGCCAATGATCCAGCTATTATCAATGCCGTAACTTTTACTACCCCAGGCACGGCAGGCTCGTTCACAGGCACAGCAAGCTTCACTTCCGGCGTACCTGACCCTACCTCAAGCAACAACGTAGCTACTATAACTACTACCGTTAGTGGCATTGCAAATGTGGCTACAGCTTGTGCTACTCCTGGTAAGGATGGTGTTGGTGCACTTACTGCTATTTCAGTACCTAATACTTATTTCCCTGTAGCTATCCCGACTATCGTTGCGGCTAATCAAGCCAGCATTACCCTTGGTGCAGCAGCAGGAACAACTCCTATCCGTAGCGGTGACCTAATACTGATTATGCAGATGCAGGGAGCCACCATGACTACCGATAACTCGGCTTCTTATGGTACAATTACCAATGATGCTGCCTACACAGCCGGCAAGTATGAATATGCCATTGCCACGAATGATGTGCCCCTAACTGGCGGTATTCTGACTCTGGCGAAAGGAGTAGCCAACCAATATGAGAGCAATGCAACGGGTACCAGCACTACATCACAGCGTCGCTTTCAGGTTATCCGCGTTCCACAGTATTCTTCTGTTACAATTACAGGCACTTTAAGCGGCCCAGCCTGGAACGGTACAACTGGCGGTGTACTTGTGCTGGACGTAGCAGGCCAAACGCGTTTCACAACCAATGCCTCTATTAATATGACAGCCAAAGGATTCCGTGGCGGCGGTGGCGTGAGCTATACTGGGCAAGCTGCAAATAGAGATGCTTATGTGACTGCTGCTGCTTTGGCGCACGGCTCAAAAGGGGAAGGCACTGCCGGGTCACCCCTTAATATCTTCAATGGCACAACCGTTATTACCAATACTATAAATGGTAGCGGTATTGATGGTTACTTCGGTGGCAGTAACGGAGCCGGCGCACCTGGAAATGCCGGTGGTGGAGCCACTGACTATGGTGTTACAACTGGTAAAGAAAAGGGCGAGGATATCGTCAATGCTAATAACTCTGGCAATGCTGGTGGCGCTGGTGGGGGCAACGGAGCAAATGGTGGTCTTGGTGGCTACGGTTTTGGATCAAGTAACGGTAGCAGGGGGTTAAGAGCAGAGAATGGCGCATCCACGTTAGATGCCTCTATTTCTCGCCTTGTATTAGGCGGCGGTGGTGGCGCAGGTTCTACCAATGATGCAAATGCTACTGCTAGCAGCGGCGGTGTTGGCGGTGGTATTATTATGCTGCAAACTGGTTCTATCAGCGGAACAGGCTCATTGGTATCGAACGGTGGTAATGCACCAACAGCTAATGGTAACACTTCTGGTGGCGGCGGTGGCGGCGCTGGTGGTACCATACTTCTCCGCTCAACACCTCCTGCTACGGTAGCCAATGGATTGAACGGAATTACTGTACAGGTAAATGGTGGTAATGGCGGTGATGCCAATAATGGAGGAGCAGAGTACGGTCCTGGCGGCGGCGGCGGCGGCGGCTTAGCCTATTCAAACGGCACTCTAGCTACGGGCGGCTTTTCTGGAACGGCCGGAGCATCTGGCACTACCAATGGCGGCAATTTTGGTGCAACTGCTGGCACAGGCGTTTCTACAGCTGACATCATTACTACCGCTCCTACTAACAACATTGCCGGGGCTGGCTCTTGCTTACCGACGCTTACTGCTGCATTGTCTACTACTACTCCCAACGTTACACGTAGTGGCGACGCAGTAAATCCTGCTACTTATGCACTTGTTATATCAAATACGGGTGGAGCGGCAACAAGCGTAAGTGTAGAAACAGCATTAACAGTTGACCTCTTCAAGTATGATAACACGGTGGCTCCCACTGTGACACTGACGCCTGCTAATGGCAGCCCTTCACCATATACTAGCTATACTGCTCCAGCCAGCAGCACAAGCACGCCAACGTTCGGTGATATAACTATCCCGGCTGGTGCTACGCTCAGAATATCCTTCCGGGCTACTATTGCCAGCACTGCTGTCAATAACACTGTTTATCAGGCTTCTGCAACTGTTCGCTTCCTCGATCCTACCCGCCTCACGGCTACGAGTACTGTGTCACCGAATGCCACCTTCGCCGGAGGAGGGATAGTACCAGGCAGCAACTATGCTGCTGCTTCCAGCACGGCCGAAGACGTGACGATTGTGCGTCCGTTGCCAGTAGAGCTGAAGGAGTTCAAGGCTATCGCCGCACGTCAGGATGCTCAACTGAGTTGGGCCACGGCTACGGAGCTGAACAATGACCGCTTCGTAGTAGAGCGCTCACTCGATGGTTTGACGTTCAGCGCCATTGGCACCGTTCGCGGCAAAGGAACCAGCACACAGCCGTCTAAATACAGCTTCACGGATGCTGGAGCGGCTCGTTTGGGTACGTTGATTTACTACCGCCTGAAGCAGCTGGATTTTGATGGCACAGCAACGTTCAGCCCGGTGCGGACGGTGAAGTTCGTTGGCGCTATGAAAGTTGACGTGTCGGTGTACCCCAACCCAACTCAGGGCAATGCCACGCTTGACTTAACTGGCTTACCGGCTGGCAGCTACCAGGTGCAACTGCTGGATCTGACGGGCCGCAGCCTGCAAATCCTGACGCTGACTGGTCAGCAGGAACACCCATTGCAGGTGCAGGCGCTGCCTCATGGCTCCTACATTGTGCGAGTACGCGGAGCAGCCGTGAATGTGGCTCTGCCTTTAGTTCGCAACTAAATCGGGGCTATAGCCCGTGTTTCCTAAAAAAGCCCCTGAATAATCAGGGGGCTTTTTTATTGCCTTTACTTTATATAGTTTCTTTACTAGCAGTCAACAGGTTATATGGAAGTAAATGACTGATGATTCTGACTTTATTCTTCCATAAGCCCAGACACTGTAACTTCATTGCTGGGGGCTTTTTCTCCCCGCCAAAGTCAGTTTTCTCCTTTCCCTCTTATACTATGGAAGCTCCCGCGAAGAATTTATGCGCGAAGCCATTCGCTTATCGGTTGAAAAAATGCAGGCTGGTTACGGCGGCCCGTTTGGGGCTGTAGTCGTGAAAGACGGCCAGATTATCGCGCGCGGCTTCAACCAGGTCACCAGCACCAACGACCCCACCTGCCACGCCGAGGTGGACGCCATTCGCAAGGCTTGTATAGCTCTGGGCAGCTTCCAGCTTCAGGATTGTGACCTGTACACGAGCTGCGAGCCCTGCCCCATGTGCCTGGGAGCCATTTATTGGGCCCGCCCGCGCCGCGTATTCTATGGCAACACCAAGCAGGATGCCGCCGCTATTGGCTTCGACGACCAGTTTATTTACGACGAGATAGAGAAGCCGCTGAATGAGCGACAAATCCCGATGCAAGCATTCCTGGGGGCTGAAGCCAAAGAAGGCTTTACAGCTTGGAAAGAGCACGAAGCACGAACGGAATACTAAAGCATGAAAAAGCCCCCAGAAAGTTTCTGGGGGGCTTTTTTGTGAAGTTCAGGCAGCTTATTTCATGCCGCCGCGCATGCCCATCATTTTGGCCATTTGCTGCATACCACCTTTCGTGCTACTCATCTTGTTCATTGTGCGCATGACTTTGCGCATGTCCTCGAATTGCTTCATCAGGTTATTAACCTGCTGAATATCAGTGCCACTGCCTTTGGCCAAGCGACGGCGACGCGAGCCGTTCAATAGCTCGGGTTGGGCGCGCTCTTTAGGAGTCATGCTTTTGATAATGGACTCAATAGGCTTAAAAGCATCATCGTCAATATCAACGTCTTTGATAGCCTTGCTCATGCCCGGAATCATCCCCACCAAGTCCTTCAGGTTGCCCATCTTCTTGATCTGCTCCAGCTGGGAGAGGAAGTCGTCGAAGTTGAACTGATTCTTGCGGATTTTCTGGTTGATGCGCTTGGCTTCGTCCTCATCGAACTGCTGCTGGGCGCGCTCTACCAGCGAAATTACGTCGCCCATACCCAGGATGCGCTGGGCCATGCGGTCGGGATAAAACATGTCGAGCGCCTCCATCTTCTCCCCTGTCGAGATGAATTTGATGGGCTTCTCCACCACGGCCCGAATGGAAAGTGCGGCGCCACCGCGCGAGTCGCCGTCGAGCTTGGTAAGCACCACGCCATCGAAGTTGAGGCGGTCGTTGAAGGTTTTGGCTGTGTTCACCGCGTCCTGACCCGTCATGGAGTCGACCACGAACAGCGTTTCGGACGGGTTGATGGCCTTCTTAACTTGCTCAATTTCGCGCATCATCTGCTCGTCCACGGCCAGGCGGCCGGCGGTGTCGATGATGACTACCTTCTTGTTGTTTTTCTTAGCGTAAGCAATGCCGTTCAGTGAAATCTCAACTGGATTCTTGTTCTCCGGCTCCGAGTACACTTCCACGCCCACTTGCTCGCCCAGCACTTTCAGCTGGTCGATAGCCGCTGGGCGGTACACGTCGCAGGCTACGAGCAGGACGGTGCGGTTTTGCTTTTTTATGAACGTGGCCAGCTTGCCGGCGAAGGTGGTTTTGCCCGAACCCTGCAAGCCCGACAGCAAGATCACGGCCGGGTCGCCCTTGAGCACCACATCTTCTTTTTCGCCGCCCATGAGCAGCGTTAGCTCATCGTAGACGATTTTGGTCATGAGTTGGCCCGGCGAAACCGACGTCAGCACGTCGCGGCCCATGGCCTCGTCCTTTATTTTGTCGGTGACTTCCTTGGCCACCTTGTAGTTCACGTCGGCATCAACCAGTGCCCGGCGAATTTCCTTGATGGTCGCGGCGACGTTGATTTCGGTGATGCTACCCTGACCTTTCAGGGTTTTGAAGGCCCGATCGAGCTTGGTAGAGAGATTATCGAACATCTTGTGATGTAGTGAGTAGGATGGTGCTAGTGTAGCGAACTTGCTGACAAAGAAACGTCAGGCAGCTCAGTGGCAGGCAGCGGCAAGTTCGCTTCCCCAAAATTAACCCAAAAAACCCTGAAAGCCCACGGCTACGTACCTTCGCGTTCTCAAACCTGCTTTAAAATGCCCCTCAAGCCCCTGCGTCTGCTGGTTATTACCTATTACTGGCCCCCATCCGGCGGGGCGGGCGTGCAGCGCAGCTTGAAATTTGTGAAGCACCTGCCAAGCTTTTGTGTGGAACCCACGGTTATTACCGTCGATGCGTCGCAGGGAGCTTACCCGGTAATTGATGAGTCGTTGGCGGCGGAAGTGCCGGCCAGTGTGCGCGTGTTTCGTACGAATACCAGCGAGCCGTTCGATTCCTATAAAAAGCTCACCGGCCGCAAACAGATTCCGCACGGCGGCTTCGCCAACGAAAGCAAAAGCAGCTTCCAGCAGCAGGTTTTCAAGTTTTTGCGCGGCAACCTGTTCATTCCTGATCCGCGGCGGGGCTGGAACAAACACGTATTGCAGCAGTGCGCCGAGCTACTGGCCCAAGGCCACACTTTCGATGCCGTGCTGACCAGCAGCCCGCCCCATTCCACCCAGCTCATTGGCTTGGAGCTGAAAAAACGCTACGGTCTGCGCTGGATAGCCGACATGCGCGACCCCTGGACGGACATTTATTACTACAAAGAGCTAAACCACACCCCGCCCGCCCGCTGGCTCGACGCCTGGTACGAGCGCCAGGTGCTGGAGCAAGCCGACGAGGTGCTGGTAACCAGCCCCGACACCAAGCGTCTGTTTTTGGGTAAGTCGCCGCGCCTGGCGGCCAGCAAATTTCACGTGCTGCCCAACGGCTACGATGAAAGTGACTTCCGGGAGCCCAGCGCCCCCCCACTGATTGTCTGCTGATTACCCACACCGGCACCATCTCCGAGACGTATCATATCGAGCTGTTTCTGGCGGCTTGCGCCACCTGCACCACGCGCCACCCGGATGTGCCACTCAAGCTGCGCTTCGTGGGCACCGTGTCGGCTGGCGTGCAGGAGCAGATTCGGGAAGTTGGATTAGGCAAGCACACCGAGTTTGTGCCTTTTGTGCCCCACGATGAGTCGGTGGGCTACTTGCTGCGGTCTACAGCGCTGCTCATGGCCATCCCGGACGTAGCGCACAACTTCGGCATTCTGCCAGGCAAAGTATTTGAGTATCTGGCCTCTAACAAGCCTATCATCTGCATTGGCCCCGTCGGTTCCGATGCTGATAATCTGCTGGAAGAGTGCGGGGCCGGCCGCGCCCTCCCCTACGATACCTACAGCGGCATGCTCGACCATCTGGACAGCTTGTTTGCCGCCTGGCGCATCAATTCCAACCTCGATCTGCCGGCCATCAATCATGCACAATACTCCCGGCGGGCCCTGACGCAGAAGTTGGCTAAGCTGATAAAATAGGCTTTCTACTTCTGGATCTTTTCCCAGGCATTGCGCAGCTTACTTGGCAGTCGGCTAGCTACTTGCGCCCGCAAATCAGTCCAGGCAGAGCGGGGCAGCTGGCGACCCTGCCAAGCGCCAAGCGCTTCGGCCAGGCGCTGGGCAAGCGTGCGATAATGAGCGCGCTGGTAGTGGCGCAGATTATTGGTAACGTCGGCGGGCGTACGCACAAAGTCGCGCACATCAATAAGGAAGCAGTTATCGGCAGTAGCGACAAACTCCGCCAGGGCCTGATTCATTTGGGCGTGGCGCTGGGCGGCGCCGGTTTCGGCGCTGCCGGGCACTTCTATTTCGGCGCCATTGAGGAAGAAAATGGGAATTGTGGCCGGCAGTTGACTCCGCAGCCAACGCAGGTTTTCCTGGAAATCTGCGGACGAAATTTGCCCCCCAAACGCAAACTCCGCCCCGAATCGACGCAGAAACGCTTCGTCCATTCCGCGGAAACGGCGCTGGGCGTACTTGCCAGCCTGCACCGCAGGATCTGCGGCTATAATATTGTGGTAGCCCCCAAAGGGGATAGCGATGCCCGTGGTTTTCTCGCGATACAACTCCTGGGTGTAGTCCATGAGCGGGCTGTAAACCAGGGCATGAAACTCCGCCGACCACAGGCTGGTGGCAAAGGCTTCTTCGCCCAGGAATGGCAGCGCGCGCGCTAGCCGCTGCTGCTCGCCGGGGGGCAATTCGCGGCCCAAGCGTAGCAACGCCGTGTGCTCCACGTGCACCGGAATCTGGTGCTCGTTTACGTAGTTAAACTCCTCGTTTACTTCGATAGCGAAGGCCTGCAAGAAGGGAGTCAATTGGCCCAAATCGCAGCCACCTTTCAGCAATACGCGCAGCTGGGGGCATTTTTATCCTGAGTTTGCCCCCCACTATTTTTCGCGAGCTGGGGCGTCGCCGCTTCAGAATCAATGGTTATCCATTCGGGCTTCTCACGAGCGTTCAACTCGGTAGCTACTTCGCCTTGCACCTCCAAAGCCGGGAAGCCCAGCCAGGCATACGTGAACTGCTCAACTCCCAGATGCAGGATGCGGCAGGAAAATACGAGCTGCTCTAGCCTGTTTTCCGGCTTGTTCAGGCAGTACACGCCTACCAAACCATAGTCGCCAAACCGGTCGCGCACCCGCACAGTGCCCCAGCGCAACGCTGCATCCGTGAAGCTGGCCTCCAACGCCTCTTTCGCCACGCGTTTCTTGGTGAAATTGAGCTGGTTGGAGCGATTAATCAACTCCTCGATACGGCCCAGATCAGCTTGCACGGCCGCTCCTTCCCGAAACTCAATACGCACCTGCGAATCGCGCAGAAACGCCAGGTTGTCCTGGTAAGCAGACCGGGCCTGCTGCTGGCGTTCGAGCAGCTTGTATTGCTCCAGGCGCGTCAGGCCGGGGTCGGGTTTGCCGCTGAGCAGCAGCTGGGGAGCAATTTGGGGCAGATCGGTGGGGTCGGCTACCTGCAATTCGGGGTTATAAAACTGTGCTTCGGCCCGATTGATCGGATTATCGTCCAGAAACAGAGCGTTAGGTGCCCGCAGCTGCATTTGAGCCAGCAAATCCTTGATAATCGGACCTTTGGGCTGCCAGCTTATTCGCGGAAAAACAAACAAGTCACGAATGCCCAGCTCTACCAGCTTGGCTTCGGCGGCGGCAAAATCGTTTTTGGAAACGATGGTATGCACAATGCCGCGGAGTGCCGTAGCGCGCACCAATTCCAGGTGGTCGGCAATAGCCTCCACGGCTCCTTCCGAGAGCGTACCGCGCCAGAAAGTATCATCCAGATCCCAGATAATGAGCTTGATAGGTTCGGGGAGGTGGGCTGGCATAGCAGGAGTAGCGCGAACTTTCAATCCGCGTATCGTTGAACAATCATCCTTGTAGTAGCGCGTCAGTCAGCAATGATACCCGAGCTGAAAGTCGGCTCGGGCCGTCCTTTGGGTCGCGCTACAGCAAAAGTACGCAACCCCGGCGCGGATTGCCTACTTTTGCCCCCCAGCGTCTTTTTCCGGATGGCTGGCCTCTCTTTGTCTTTCTATGGCACTCGATTTAAACAACAAATCTATCCTGGTTACCGGTGGTACGGGCTCTTTCGGCAAGCAGTTCGTGCGCACGGTGTTTGAAAAATTTCCGCAGGTGAAACGCCTGGTGATCTACTCGCGCGACGAGCTGAAGCAGTACGAAATGTCGCAGATATTTCCGCACGCCAAGTACCCGGCTATTCGCTATTTTATTGGCGATGTACGTGATGCAGAGCGCCTTAAGCGGGCCTGCGAGGGTATTGATATGCTGGTGCATGCCGCCGCCCTCAAGCAAGTGCCGGCTGCCGAGTACAACCCGATGGAGTGTATCAAAACCAACATCTTCGGGGCCGAAAACGTCATTAATGCCGCTCTCGACTGCGGCGTAAAGGAAGTGGTGGCCCTCAGCACCGATAAAGCCGCCGCGCCCATTAACCTTTACGGCGCCACCAAGCTCTGCTCTGATAAGCTGTTTGTGGCCGCCAACAACATGAAAGGCGCGCGCGATTTGCGCTTTTCCGTTGTGCGCTACGGCAACGTAATCGGCTCCAGGGGCTCGGTAGTGCCGTTTTTCCTGCAACAACGCGAGACCGGTGTGCTGCCCATCACGCACCCCGACATGACGCGCTTCAACATTTCGCTGGAAGAAGGCGTCGATCTGGTGCTGTATGCGCTGGAACACGCCTGGGGTGGCGAAATTTTTGTCCCCAAAATTCCCAGCTACAAAATCACGGAGGTTGCCGAAGCCATCGGCCCCAATTGCAAGCACGAGGTAGTCGGCATCCGCCCTGGCGAGAAGCTGCACGAAGCGATGATAACCGAAACCGACGCGCTGAGCACAGTTGAGCTAGATCGGTACTACGTCATTCTGCCTTATACGCCGCAGTGGGATGTGGAAGAATTTATTCGTCATTTCAAAGGTAGCCGCGTGCCCGACGGCTTCTATTATGATTCGGCTAATAATGACCATTGGCTGAACGCGGAGCAGATTCGGGAGGAAATTCGCCTGCACGTAGATCCAACATTTAAGGCATAGCCAGCTCAACCATTTGTTATATAAAAATGTCGCTCTGCAATTAAGAGCGGCATTTTTTGTTTCAGGCTACCAGCTTTGCCAACCACACAACCTGCACAGATCCGGGTGCCACATCAAGCGCCGGGGCTGTGTATATTTACCAGACTATGACTAACGCCTCCGTTACCTTTCAGCCCTCACGTGCTATTCCCTATGGCCGCCAGCATATTACGGAAGACGATATACAAGCCGTAACCGATACGCTTCGGTCCGATTTTCTGACACAGGGACCGAAGGTGGCAGAGTTTGAAGAGAAATTTGCGGCCTATATCGGGGCCAAATATGCGGTGGCGGTAAGCAATGGCACGGCGGCTTTGCACCTGTGTACGCTGGCTTTGGGCGTGCAGCCCGGTCAGCGCGTCATTACCACGCCTATCACGTTTGCCGCCTCCGCCAACTGCGTGCTTTATGGCGGCGGCGAGGTTCACTTTGCCGATATCGACCCCGCCACCGCGCTCATCGACTTACAGCAAGTGCGGCGGTTGCTGGAAAGTCACCCTAGGGGGCATTTTCACGGCCTTATTCCCGTCGATTTTGCGGGCCTGCCCGTGAATATGGAGGCAGCGCGAGCGTTGGCTGATGAGTTTGGGCTGTGGCTGATTGAGGACGCCTGCCACGCGCCGGGGGGCTTTTTTCTGGATTCGGCAGGCAACGAGCAGCGCTGCGGCAACGGGAACTTTGCCGATTTAGCCATTTTCAGCTTTCATCCCGTCAAGCACATTGCCACTGGCGAGGGCGGCATGATTACGACTAACCGCCCGGATCTTTACGAGAAGCTGCTCATGCTGCGGACCCACGGCATCACCAAAAATCCGGCGCAGCTTCAGCAAAACCCCGGCGGCTGGTATTACGAGATGCAAACCCTGGGCTATAATTACCGGATGCCGGACATGCTCACGGCGCTGGGAATCAGCCAGCTCCAACGAGCTGATGCAGGTATTGCTCGTCGTCGCGCACTAGCCGCCCGCTACGATGCCGCCTTTGCCGGAATGCCTCCTATACGCTCATTGGCCACGGAATCGGGTCATGCTTATCATCTCTACGTAATTCAGATTGAGGATCGTAAAGGCTTGTATGACTTCCTGCGCGAGCGGCAGATTTTTGCGCAGGTACACTACATTCCGGTCCACACGATGCCTTATTATCAGCAGTTGGGTTGGAAAAACGGGGATTTCCCACATGCTGAGGCGTACTACGCCCACTGTCTGAGTTTGCCAATGTTCCCGGATCTGACAGATGAGGAGCAGCAGTATGTAATTGACTGTGTGCGGGAGTTTATTGTTAAGTAACAAAAGCAATAGCAAAGCCGGGCATTTGAGTGCCTGACAATTCGTAGTAAGCTGATAATTAATGCTTTCGGACTCTCCTAAAATCGGCATTATATCTCAGGCTCGTATGACGAGTACGCGCCTGCCGGGTAAGGTGCTATTGCCAGTTGCTGGCCAGCCGCTGTTGCATTATCATGTAGCACGATTACGTGAGAGTGGGCTGCCGATCTACCTGGCAATCACCAATAACTCTACCGACGATGCGCTGGCTGAATTTGCTGTGCATGCCCAGTTGCCTTGTACCCGCGGCGATGAGCAGGATGTGTTGGGACGTTATTACCAATGTGCAGAGGAAAATCAACTGGACATTATCGTGCGCGTTACCTCTGATTGCCCCCTACTGGATGGGCAACTCATAGCACAAGGCGTACAGGAATATCTGCGTCACCAAGACTCGCGTCTTTACCTTTCCAATGTATTGGAGCGCACCTTTCCACGAGGATTCGATTTTGAGATTTTTTCCCGCGAGCTATTAAGCGAGGCCTACCATCAGGCGGTATTACCCAGCGACCGGGAGCATGTGACGCCTTCTATCCACCAGAACCGCTTGGGCAACGTTCATTTTCAGCATGTTACTCGCTCCCCCAACCGTAGCCAGTACCGTCTGACTGTTGATACTGCCGACGACTTCAGGCTTTTAAAACTCCTCATTGAGAATCACAATGCTGCTGCGTTGACTTCCGATGAAATTATTGCTCTGCTGGATCAGCACCCGGAGTTAGTGGCGCTGAACGCTCATATTGAACAAAAGACAGCTTAACCCATGACCACCGACCCCAGCCTGCCCCGCCTCGTGCTCCGCGCCGATGGAAATCCGCGCATTGGGCTGGGCCATGTGATGCGTCTATTGGCTTTGGCTGATATCCTGCGCGATGAGTTTGGGTGCGTATTCGTTATTCAGGAGCCTGATGCTGTGCTTCTTATTCAGCTCCAGAAATCGTGTTTGGAGGTTGTAGAAATGCCCCCCAGCCTGCGGGTGGTGAGCCAGCCTGGTTGGCCCAGCACGTGTTGCGCCCTAGTGACATTCTGGTGCTTGATGGCTACGGCTTTGAGTTCAGTTATCAGCAAGCCGTGCGCGCTCATGTAGCCAAGTTGGTTTGCCTGGATGATTTGCACGCCTTTCCCTTCGCCGCCGACTTGGTGCTGAACCCTGCGGGGGGCATTTCTGAGGCTGATTATGACTTACGTCAGCCCGGTGCCCGGCTGCTGAGCGGCCCGGCCTACGCGCCGCTGCGGGCCGCTTTCCGCTCCCCTGCTCCCGCTCCCCATACAGCTGCTTCGCCCTCGTCCGTACTGGTTTGCCTGGGCGGGGCCGACCCTACGCATCAGACCCAACGCGTGGCTGCCTCCCTGCTCACGCTGCCCGTCGTTGAGCAAGTGCAGATAGTAGTAGGCAGTGCGTATACCGGGTGGGAATCGTTGAGCCAATGGGCCGAACACGAAGCGAAAGTTACGCTGCATCGAAATTTGCCCCCCAGCCACTTAGCGGAGCTTATGGAAAGCTGTGGGGCGGCGGTGTGCTCGCCCAGCACCATCAGCTACGAGTATTGCGCGGCGGGGGCGGCTTGCTTTTCCTGTTGCCTACTGCTGCAAATCAGCATGATCTGCACGAATTTTTGCGGGCGGCAGGCATGGCTTTGCTGTATCCCAGCGCTGCTAATGTGCTGACTTCGCCGGAGGTGCTGCGCATCGCAGAGCAGCTACGAACGGTTCAGAACCATTATTTCGACGGCCACGCTCCTGCACGTTTACAGCAGGCTTTCCGTGTCTTACGCCTGCCAGATGCACCTTTCCGCTTGCGATTGGTCACTGCTGCCGATTCTGCTCAGCTCCTGGCCTGGACGAATGAGCCAACCGTACGGCAGGCTTCCTTCAATCCTCAGCCCGTACCCGCCGAGTTTCATGAGCGGTGGTTAAACGCCCGTCTTGCTGACCCTTATGCCTTGATGCTTTTGGCCGAAGAGGAGACCACCGGCGCGCCTGTTGGGCTCATTCGCTTCAGCATTTCGCACGACGAGGCTACGTTGAGCTACCTGCTTGACCCAGCGTATCGGGGGCGCGGCTGGGCGGCGTTGCTATTGGCCTTGGGTACCACGCATTTGGTGCAAACATTTCCTCATCTGCGCCGGATAGTTGGGCATGTCCAACTTCGTAATCAGGCTTCACTACGAGCGTTTGAGCGGGCGGGCTACGCTTTGCTGCCCGTTCCTTTATCAGGCGAGCCCGATTCGGTTACTTTTGCGTGGTGGCTGTAGCTTTATCGTCTGGCGTGGTGCCACGACTCTTTTCGTTATAGTGCCACCGCGCCTGATTGCAAAACAGCTTGTCTTAGCTACCGACTCCTCGCTTCTAACTCCTTAAAGATGCATATCGGCTCCCGCCCTATCGGCCCCGACCAACCGCCTTTCATTATTGCTGAACTTAGCGGCAACCATAATCAGTCGCTGGAGCGGGCTTTGGCCATTATTGATGCGGTAGCGGCCGCAGGCGCTCACGCCATCAAGCTCCAAACCTATACCGCAGACACTATGACGCTCCCCGGCGCTTACCGTATCGACGATCCTGACTCGTTGTGGTACGGTCGGGAGTTGCACGAGCTGTATCAGGAAGCCTACACGCCCTGGGAGTGGCATGAGCCATTGTTTGAGCGCGCCAAATCGCATGGGATGCTGGCCTTCAGCTCGCCCTTCGATGAAACGGCGGTCGATTTTCTGGAAACGCTCGATGTGCCTGCTTATAAAATTGCCTCCTTCGAAAACACCGACTGGCCCCTGCTGCGGCGGGTAGCCGCCACCGGCAAACCCGTGATTATGAGCACCGGAGCCAGCACCCTAGCCGAGGTTGCCGAGGCCGTGGAAGTACTGCGCGAGGCTGGCTGCCAGCAGCTAATTCTCTTAAAATGCACTAGCACTTATCCCGCCACACCCCAAAACACCAACCTACGCACTATCCCGCATCTGGCCCAGCTTTTTCCTGATTGTCCGGTGGGTCTCTCCGATCATACCATGGGTGTGGGCGCGGCCGTGGCCGCCGTCGCGCTAGGCGCCTGCGTCATCGAAAAGCATGTAACCCTTCGTCGCTCCGATGGCGGCGTCGATTCGGCTTTTTCTCTTGAGCCTGAGGAGGTAGCCGCTTTGGTCACCGAAACAGAACGGGCCTGGCAGGCACTGGGGCATATTCAATACGGTGTGCAGCGGGCTGAGGAAAAAAGCCGCCTGTACAAACGCTCCTTATATGTTGCCCAGGATATTCGGGCAGGCGATGTATTTACCAAAGAAAACCTGCGCGTAGTGCGCCCCGGCGACGGCCTGCCGCCCCGCTACTTTGCGCCCTTGCTCGGTAAGCCTGCCCGTCAGGATTTGCGCGCGGGCACGCCACTCACCTGGGAAGCCCTGTAGTTTCGTCATGCCCTATTTGGCTCAGCTCGTTGCCCGCACCCGCGACATTCTGCAACTGCGCTTCAGCGATTTATTTGTGCAGCTTCCACCCCAGATGCTGGGGGCATTTCGCCGCACAATCCACTGAAGCGACTTGCTAAAGTACTGGGGTACATGGCCCTGCGGCTGGTGGGCAACTGCTTTCGGCCCATCCATAACCCGGAGCCACTGCGGGGGGCAATTTGGCTGTATGTTGTAAGCCAGAATAACTACGAAGCGCTCGACTTTATCCGATCTGGGCTCCCCAACAGTGTATTTGTAGCTGGCCAAAGCAAACAGATCGGACGTTACAACGGGAGCGTAAACCGCCTTTCGCTCCGCCGCAAGCTTCTGTACTACTGGCAGTTTCCGCTGGTGCTGGCTGGGCTATGGCGTACCGAAGGAAGCCGGGCAGTGCGCTTTTTCGACCTGATTTTCAACGCCATTGGCTACTACGAAGTGTACGGGCGGGCACTGCGCCATTACAAGCCCAGAGCCATCATTTTTGCTAACGACCACAATGACGACGCTCGCGCCCTCCTGCTCGCCGCCCGCGCCTGCGGAGTCCCGACTGCCTACGTGCAGCACGCCAGCGTAAGCACTTACTTCCCGCCCCTGGGCTTCGACTTGAGCCTGCTGGAGGGTCAGGATGCGCTGGATAAATACCAGCAGTGCGGGCCCATCCGGGGCCGCGTGGAGTTGGTGGGGATGCCCAAGGCCGACGCCTACCTCAGCCAGCGTAATGCCGCGCCGGCCGTACGGCGCGTAGGTATTGCCGTCAATTTGCTAGACGATACAGAAGCCATCCGGGCCGCTGTAGCGTATTTGGTCAGGGAGTTTCCTACCCTCACTTTCACTTTTCGCGCCCATCCTGGCGATACCCGCGATTTTGGTTTTTTGCGCGAGCATACCCAACTCTTGTTTTCCAATGCGCGCCAGCAGAACATATTTGAGTTTCTACACCAGCAAGACGCTCTAGTAGCCGCCGATACCTCTACGCACCTGGAGGCTATACTACTCAATCTGGCGAGTCTGTACTACCGCTTTGGTACTCATACTATTGCCGATGATTACTATGGCTACGTGGCTCATGGCTTGGTAGAAAGAGCCTCTTCCCTACCCGAATTGGCTACGTTGCTACGGGGCTATAAGGAGTACAAACCTGCTAACCTATACCAGCGGGCAGCTTACTATAATTCAACTTTAGGAACAAGCAAAGAAGGACAGAGTAAAAAACTGGTTTTAAACAAATTGGCTTCTTGGATAAATTAAGGTTATTTCGTGGTTGATACATCTAACATCAATTTCGAATGAATAAATTTTTACTTCTTTTAAAATCTAGAAATAATATTAGATTATTCACTCTGCTCCTATTTCTTCTTATGTGTTGCTATTCAGCAGCGGCTCAGAGCCTTCCGGGTGCGGGCAATGCACTCCGTTTCAACGGTAGCTCCACATACATTAATGCAGGCGTAGATAATCGGGGAGTTACAAGCCGGATTACAGTTGAAGCCTGGATAAAAACCCGCTCGGAAGCCATTCAATTTGCGGCGACTAAATATTCAAACTCCAACTTTGAAGACCGTGGTTTTCAGCTAGGAACCTCCGCCGGGTTTGCCATATTTAATGGCCGAGCCGGTAAGGGTCAGTATTACGGGTCGGGCTCTTCGCGGACGTATGTCGCCGATGGGCGGTGGCATCATATTGCCGGAGTATGCGATGATAATGTGTGGAAAATTTATGTGGATGGCACATTGGAAAGCACTACTACCTTTCCTTATACCAACGGCAACCTGGCAAGCACCTACGCGCTTTCGCTGGGCAGTTATTTTGTATTAAATAACTGGTATTTCGATGGTGACATTGATGAAATCCGGGTGTGGCGCGCGGCTCTGACGCAGGACCAGATACGGACTAACATGTGCCGTAAGATTTCGCCGGTGCCAGCTGAGCTAGTGGCCTACTATTCATTCGATCAGACTTCTGGATTAACAGCCATCGACAAAGGCAGTGTACCCACTAATGGCACGCTTAGCAATTTCAGCACTAGCAGCCCTTGGCAACCATCCGGGGCCGCCATTGGTGATGTTAGTGTCTTTGCTTATGGTAGCGACCTTCGTGCTACGCGCCTGAACCTTGCTGCAGCCAACGGAGACTCTGGTATAGTACGCAATATCAGCACTCAAACGGATGGAGTACAGCTGTATGCTGTCAACCAGGCATCATCTATGGTAATACCTTTTAGTGGCACTACTTCACCAGTATACTTTGGAGTGTTTAGTCGGGGCAGTACGGGCACTTACGATTTTAGGCTTCGCCCCGCAGGTGGCCTGCTATGCACCAGCCTTTATGAACGGCCGGCTAGCGATGGCGCGTGGACCAATACGGTTGCTACCTCGACTTCATCATCCCTGCTTCTAACCCAACAGCGCTACCGTGCTGAATACACCCAAGTGGGGGCTGATCTTAGAGCACTGCCGGTTACTGTTTTAGGTGACACTATTTTGTGTGCTGGAGGTAGTGTTCAGTTAACTGCGAGCATATCAGGTGGCGCAAACTCATTTCGGTGGAACACGGGGGCCGTAGCGCAAACTATTACGGTAACTCAGCCCGGCATCTACTCTATGACGGCCACTTTCCCTTCAGGCTGCACAATCACACGTAGTCGTCAGGTTGTACAGGCAGATTTGCGCATCACGGGTGAAACAATTTTGTGTGAAGGTGCTAGTAGCACGCTTCGAGCCGTTTCCACACCGGCGGGGGCTACATTCCGCTGGAACAACGGCGCTACAACTTCGGACCTTTCTGTAACGCAACCGGGTACTTACTCTGTCACGACGACATTCAGCAACGGCTGCACCAGTACCCGCCAAGTTGTAGTTAGTCTGTCTAAAGCGGTGCCCGCATTTGCTTTGGGTCCTGATACTACCGTGTGCGAGGGCACCCCTTTGCTGTTGCGGGCCCCAGTGGGCAATGCTTATACCTACTTATGGTCCGATGGCTCGACGGGTAGCTCGCTCCTTGCCCGGCAAGGCGGCACCTACACCGTAACTGTGCGGAGCGGCTGTAACACCCAGACAGCCAGCCGCACGCTAACAGCCCAACTATGTGTACCCAATATCATCACCCCTAATAAAGACGGTCGCAACGACGCTTTTGTAGTAGCATCTTACAACGTGGGTGAATGGTCGTTGGCGATTTACAACCGTTGGGGAAAAGAGGTCTATCAAACGGAGCGCTACCTTAATGACTGGGGCGCCAGCGCCGCACCGGGCGTTTATTACTACATGCTGCGCCGGGGCACCACCAATAGTGCTATAAAAGGCTGGCTGGAAGTGGTTCGCTAGGAAAACAGCGATTAGCAGGCATGGGCCCGAACAACGTATTTTCGTGCTGATGCCTGCCTCTCCTACTGCCATTTTGCCCCCCATAGTCAGCCAGCCGGTGCCGGAAGCAGCACGCCTGGCCTATGTGCTACGTCATTTCAGGCAAGCATATGCGGCGGTGCCAGAGCTGACTATTGGCTATGCGAATCAACCGCAGCTTGTAATTGCCGACCACACGGATGGCTTTTTCCAGCGGCACCACCCGTTTCCACCCGCCCCAAACTGGCGGGAGTGGCAGGGTGAGCGTATTCCTTTCTTTTTTGATAACAATCCGGAGAGGGACCTGCTGGAGTTTTTGCCCGGCAATCGGGCTATCATTCATGCCGATATAATCTCGGCGGCCTTTTATCTGCTCAGTGGCTGGCAGGAGTACTTTTCGGAAGAACGCGACCAGCACGGGCGATTTCCTTACGCGGCCAGCGTACAGCATCAATACGGCTTTGTGGCGATACCTGTAGTGAACTACTACTTCGATGTATTGCGGGCGGCGGTGGAGCACATTGCTGGCCAAAAGCTGCTTCCGCGCGGCTGGGGGGCAAATCAGGCAGCATTCGCCACGTTTATTACTCATGATATCGACAATTGCCAGAGTGCTTGGAAAGGCGAAGGCAAAGCGGCGCTCCGCAAAGGCCAAATGGGTTTATTTGGGCGCTTGGTGGGGCGCCGGCTGCAAGGCCACGACGCCTGGAATAATTTGGAACAAGTGCAGGCCGAAACGGAGCGCTGGGGGGCAAAATCCACGTTCTTTTTTCTTGGTAATCCAGAACGCGCCGCCAACGGCACCCCAAACGCCGACTACGACCTGGCCAAGCCACGCTTCCAGAAACGTATTCAATGCTTAGCCCAAAACGGTGCGGAAATAGCTGTGCATGGTAGTCTCGGAACGGCTCAAAATGCCCCCCAGCTCCAACAGGAGAAGCTAAAGTTGCCGATTCTTGCTATGGGCAACCGTTTTCACTACTTGAGCTGGGAGCCGCGCCAAACGCCAGCGGTGGTGAATGAAGTCGGTTTTGCGTATGATTCCACGCTGGGCTTCGCGGAGCATTTTGGCTTTCGCAATTCGTACTGTTTGCCATTTTATCCCTTTGATTTTGAGCATGGCAAAGCGTTTGAGTTTCTGGAGATTCCGCTCCATGTGATGGACGCCACCTTGCATCACCCCAACTATCTGCAACTTGCTCCGCACGAAATTCTGCCGGCTCTCACGCCTATGTTTCAGGAAGTTGAACGGTTTGGGGGCGTGTGCACCGTGCTTTGGCACAACGAGAATTTTGCCCCCAGAACCAAATAAACGGCCTACGGCAGTTCCGGGAGCTATTGCAGTACCTTCGCAGCCGCAATACAGCTTTTGTCAACGGCGCGGATATTCTAGCTCACCTGACATCTTCTGCAGTGCCAGCAGCATGCTGCAAATAATTACAAATCAACTAATTAGCAACTAGTACACTTGGGCATCGTTCAGCGGCAGGGGCTGCGCAACACCATTATTGCCTACATCGGGTTAGGCCTCGGCTTCGTGAATACCGTGCTGGTGCTGCCCAACCTGCTGGCCGCCGATCAGATTGGCCTGACGCGTGTACTAGTGTCGGTGGCAACCATTTATGCCCAGTTGGCGGCCTTCGGATTTGCCAGTACCGGCATCCGGTTTTTCCCTTATTTCCGCGATAAAGCCACTGGCCATCAAGGGTTTCTGCCGATGCTTCTGGGGGTTCCTCTCCTAGGGTTTGCCGTCGTGACTATTGTGTATGTGCTCGGTCGGCCGTTTCTGTTGGCCCAGTACGAGCGTGATGCAGCGCTGCTCAATCCGTATTACTTCTGGGGGGCAATTCTGGCGCTGTTTACCCTGTTCTACTCCTTGCAGGATGCTTATCTGAAGGCGCTGTATCAAACGGCTTTTTCATCCTTTGTACAGGATATCCTGCTGCGCGTGCTCACGGTGGTAGCGGCCCTTTTGTTCTCGCTAGGGTATCTGACTTTCCATCAATTTGTGCTGGCGTTTATTGGTAGCTATGGCTTTGCTACGCTGCTGTTGGCGCTGTATGTAATGTATTTGGGCGAGTGGCACTTGCGCCCGTCGCGTGCGGCGCTGGGCGTAGTGCCGGTGAAGGAAGTGCTCAGCTTCAGCGGGTTCGTTATTCTGTCCAGTTTGTCGGGCACTATTATCGGCTCCATCGATTCGCTTATGGTAGGCTCCAGTATCAGTCTGGCTGCCACGGGCGTGTACACCACCGCTTTTTTTATCAGTACAGCGCTTACTATTCCGGCTCGTTCGCTCAACAAGATTGCTTTTCCGCTGCTAGCAGAGTACTGGAAAGCGCAGGATATGCTGCGCATGGCCGATTTTTACCGCCGCACCACGCGCCTCAACACAGTGGTTGGGTGTTGGCTGGCGCTGGGAATTGGCTTGAATCTGGACTTTATTTACTCGCTGATGCGGCCTGAATTCGCAGCCGGCACCACCTCCGTTTTGCTGCTGCTGGCGGGTCGGCTTTTCGATAGCATAACGGGCGTAAACGGCCTGATTCTCGTCACCTCGCCCCGCTACCGCTTCGATCTGGTGTTCAACGTGTCGCTGGCCGTGGCCACGGTGCTGCTCAATCTGCTTCTTATTCCGCTGTACGGCCTCACCGGCGCGGCTCTTGCCACCCTGCTGGCCATGACCAGCATTAACGTGGCGCGTACCTGGTTTGTATGGCACGCCTATGGTTTGCAGCCCTTCGATTTCCGGATTCCGCTGATATTAGGCATTGCGGCGGCGGCTGGTGTGGCGGCGTGGCTGATGCCGCCCGTTCACTCGGTGTTCGTCACCATGCTGCTTCGCTCCGCGGTGCTTACGGGCGTGTATGGGGGGCTTTTATTGCTGACTCGGGCCGTACCGGAGGTCAGCAAGTTGTGGCAACAAGTGCGCCGACGGCTACCTATTTAAGGCTAGGCGTTGACTAATGGCTCTGACTCAGTAGCGGCGCTCATGTGAGTAGCGCGCCAGATAAGCCAGGTTCCAGCAGCGAAAATAATGGCGGCGATGACCGTCATCAGAAGTAATGCCGGCCCATCAGGCAACAGGGCGATAGGATCATCTACATGTTGCCACTTCGGATTTTGCGTCGCTACCCATGCTACTGCATTGTTCAGGCAATGCACCACAATGCACGCCGCCAACGACTGCGTGCGGTAGTATAGCCAGCCCAAAAAGAGCCCTAGCAAGAATGCGGACACAGCTTGGGCCGGATTCAGGTGAATAATCCCGAATAATAAACCAGACTGTATTATGGCTTTGCGGGGACTGTAGTTTTTCAGCAGCCCTGGCAGCAGCAAGCCCCGAAAAAGCAACTCTTCCAGAATGGGCGCCGAAACGCAGATAACAAAAAAAGAGAGGCCTGGAAACTCGCTTAGCTTCCGCATCGAATCGCTCATCCAGTTGGGCAGATGCAGAAACGCAACCAACATGCGCAATGCCATCTGAGCGAGCACCAGTAGCGGCAGCAGCAGATATACTATCGGTATTTCCCGGGCCGCCAGCAGCCGCAACGGAAGGCGACGGACCGCCGGAATTTTCCAGATCAGCAAGACGACAATAAGTGCCTTGGCCAAATCACTGGCCACCACGGTCACAATAATGGATTGGGCGTGGGTTGTAAAGCGAAAAAAGGGAATAGACAAGACGCCCAAAACCAGCGCCAGCAGCATAAACCAGCCGAGCGCGCCCCAGCTTTCACTGATGGTTGGGTAAGCAGGAGGTTGGTTAGCAGCAGTTTGGATTTCTGATTCAGGTAATGATTCAATCATCGGATAGCCATAAAAGGATAGATGGCTCAAGCTACCTAAAACAACTGCATGGCTATGCTTCTCTTGTCTGAATGATGACAGAAAATCGGTATTGCTGTCAGAACAAGCCGGTTATTCATGCACAAAAAAGCCCCCCGGATATCTTCTGGGGGCTTTTTCGAGGATTTTATTTGCTACGCTTTCACCTTGGCTTGCTCCTGCGCCAGCCGTAGCTTGCTGTGCTTCTTGCCATACAGATAGTAAATCACCAGTCCGGCGGCCAACCATACGAAGAGGCGCAGCCACGTATCCCAGGGCAGCGAAAACATCATCAGCAGGCAAGTCAGAATGCCCATGATGGGCACCAGCGGCACCCACGGCGTGCGGAAAGCGCGGGGCGCGTCGGGCTGCTGCTTGCGCATGATAAGCACACCCAGACACACCATCACGAAAGCCAGCAGCGTACCAATACTGGTCATTTCGCCTACTACCTGAATGGGCACCAGGCCCGCAAAAGCGCTAATCAAGGCCGCCAGCAGGACATTTGATTTGTAAGGCGTTTGGAAGCGAGGGTGAATCTCGGAGAAGATTTTGGGCAATAACCCATCGCGCGACATAGAGAAAAACACCCGCGACTGGCCCAGCAAATCTACCAGAATTACGGAGGTGTAGCCAATCAGAATAGCGACGATAATGGCTTGACTCAGCCAAGCATACGGCGTTTTCTCGATGGCAATAGCTACCGGCGCGGCGCTGTTTTTAAACTCCGTATAGTTGGCCAAACCCGTCATAACGTGTCCGAAGAGCACAAATAATACAGTACACACCAGCAGGGAGCCAATGATACCAATGGGCATATCACGCTGGGGCTTTTTTGCTTCCTGCGCCATCGTCGCCACAATATCAAAGCCGATAAAGACGAAGAATATCACGCCGGCTCCGCGCAGAATTCCGCTCAACCCGAACTCGCCAAAGGTGCCCGTATTGGCCGGAATATAAGGCTGATAGTTAGCCGGATCGATATACTGCCAGCCCAGGGCAATGAACACTAGCACCACCGATACCTTCAGGGCCACAATGGTCGCGTTGACCCAAGCCGACCCCTGCGTACCCCGAATCACGATGGCTGTGATGGCCAGCACGATCAGAATGGCGGGCAGATTGACAAACCCGTGCACCACCGAGCCATCGGCCAAAGTAGAGGTCTCGAAGGGCGACATAACGAGCTGAGCGGGAATATGCAGGTCGTATTTGGCCAAAAACCGCGTCAGGTACTGCGACCAGCTAATGGCCACAGCAGCGGCACCTACTGAGTATTCAAGCACTAAATCCCAACCGATAATCCAGGCAAACAGCTCGCCCAGCGTCGCGTAGGAATAGGTATAAGCCGAGCCAGCCACGGGCACCATGGACGCGAACTCCGCATAACACAAGGCCGAGAAAGCGCAGCCAACAGCGGCCACCAAAAACGAGAGCGTAACAGCTGGCCCAGTATGATTGGCAGCCGCAATGCCAGTAAGGGAGAAGAGCCCCGCCCCTATTATAACCCCTACCCCGATGGCGACCAGGTTGAAGGCACTCAGACTGCGCTTAAGGGTGTGTGTGCCGGTTTCGGCCGCCTCTTGCCGCAGCAATTCCAGTGATTTTTTGAGCATAAAAGGTAGCCCGAAGCCGCGCCTCGTGGTAAATAAAAAGAAAGGAGGTAAGAGAAAATAAGCTCGGCCGTAGCAGTCAGACCGAAAGCAAAAGCGGTTTTCACCGATTCAGCAATCAAACTACCAGCTGATCTTCAGTCAAAGCGGTGGCTGAAATCAGAGCAGAAATGCCCCAGCAGCTACTACTTGCCGCCGCGGGTAGGCAAAGCCAAGAAAAAGAGGAAATTGACGAACGCTCAACAACAGCAACAACCCATATTCGAACAGGCAGCCCAACTTAGCGGTTGGGGCGGCGTGGTGGCGAAGTAAACGGGAGCGGATTGGAAGTGAATGTTCACGGCAAGCTGTTTTTATATAGTCAGTCGATACTTGCGCTGACCTCGGTTGGCACCGTTCCAATTGTGTTGGGGGTTGCCGGCGTTTCGTCGAGCCTTTCTCTCCACGCCTCGGTATAAAAACAATCCTTTGATCAGAAAGAATTGGACTGCAAAGGTAGGCTCCGGCCGGGCGTACTTGCAAATGCACCTACTCTTTCTCTCCTGCAACGCAACTTAGCCAGCGCTGGGGGCAAAATAGTGCCCGCCGCTGCCAGCTGGCGCATTCGGTAGCAGTTCATGGCCGTTTCGCCGAGCTGCTCGATAAGTCGGTAGTTGGCCACCGCCCCTACTGCCGCCCCAATCACCGGCACTAGCTGGGCCAGCTTCGCCAAATCGATGTAGTCACGGTACTCCTGCTGAAAGGTGCGCCAGTCAAACTCGTTCACGTCGGTGGGTAGGGTGTGGCGGTAGGTGTCCCAATCGGCCATGCGGCGGTACACCTCATTGCGGGTGTGCTGACTGGAAAAGGCCAGCTGGAAAATGTGCAGCAGATAAAGCCGCTCGGTGTAGTCGCGCACGTCGTGGCCGTAGAGGGCGGCTACGTCGAAGAGCAGCTTGAGCTTGAGGCTCAGCAGCAGCGGAAAGTCGGCCAACCCCAGCAAAAAGCCCCCCGCCCCCGTCACGGCACCTTCGGCCGAAGCCGTGTTGCGGTAGTAGCGGATGCGGGTGCGGACCGTCGTTTCGCGCGCCACCCACGGCGCTTCCAGCAGCGGCTGGCGCGTAGTGTGCATAGACCCAAACAACACCCCGCGCACCATCTGCCGAATGGCCGTGGTAATGGCCTCATGCACGCGCTCAGGCAGCAGCGCATTCAGCCGAATCTGCACCCGCCGCGTGAAGCGGTTCAGCAGGGTGGGGCGCTGCTGCATCCGCTGTTGCCAGGCGCGGAGTTCGGTGAGGGCTTGTTGGTCGGGGGAAGAAGTCATTGGCTACTTACTATCAAGACGTAAACACCTCTTAGCTAGGAATATGGTATACGAGCCTTATTTATCCCGCTGCCTTTTTCAACTTATAAATTTGCTCGATAATCTCCACCACCTTCACTCCTTCCTGCGCATTCGTTTCAGCTGAGCTGCCGTTTCTAACCGCCTCCACCACTTCTTCGATCACCTGCACATGATTGGCGGCACTGCCTTGATAGAAGCCGTAGTGATTGGCGGGATTGGTGGGCAGCAGCGGCGGACACTCATAGTCGCGGATGTGGCAGTGCTCCACTTTGTCCATGTACTGCCCGCCAATGCGCAGGCTGCCGTGCTCACCGATGACGGTGAGGCTGCTTTCCAGGTTGCGGTCCCAGATGGCGGTGCTGTAGTGCAGGGTGCCGGTGCCGCCGCGCACTAAGTCGAAGGTAACGAGGCCGCTGTCCTCGAACTCGGTGAGGTGCTGATGATTGAAGTTGTGGAAGCGGGCTTGCAGGTTGGTTACATCGCCAAAAACCCAGTAGAGCAAATCAATGAAGTGGCTGAACTGGGTGAAGAGCGTACCGCCGTCTTGGGCGCGGGTGCCATGCCAGCTGCCGGGGCGGTAGTAGCGGGCATCACGATTCCAAAAGCAGTTGATCTGAACCATAAAAATGCCCCCCAGACGGTTCTCCTCTATCACCTGCTTCAGCCAGACGGCCGGCGGGGAGTAGCGGTTCTGCATTACGCCAAACACGAGTCGGCGAGCCTGGGCGGCGGTAGTCAGAATCTGCTCGGCATCGGCGGTGCGCAGGGCCAGCGGCTTCTCCACTAGCACATGCAGTCCGTGGCGCAGCCCGGCAATGGCCTGCGGCGCGTGCAGGTAGTTGGGCGTAGCCACGGTGAGCACGTCGGCAGACGGGCCGTGGGCGAGGTATTCTTCGAGAGAAGCGAAAAAAGGCACCCCAACAAACTCGGCAGCTAGCTCCGGCTTTTGCTCGGCCCGAATATCGATGAGAGCGGCCAGTTTGGCACCGGGCTGACGCTGCACCAACGCCGCGTGGCGGCGGCCGATGTGGCCCACCCCACAAATCACAAAGCGCACTTCAGGCTGCTCGACCCCAACGGGTAACGGTATACTCATGCAAAGGGGCGGGTTAAACCAAAAAAGGCGCGGATAGCCGTAACGATATAGCTTAGTTGGGCCGCGCTCAGCATCGGGTGGATGGGCAATGACAGCACGGTGCGGCACAAGTTCTCAGACACCGGAAACTGCCCGGCCCGTGAGCCAAGGTAGGCATAGGCGGGCTGCAAGTGCACCGGCACCGGATAATACACCATGCTCGGCACGCCCCGCTCGCGCAGATATTCTTGCAGCTCATCGCGCTGGGGGCATTTTCCAGGGTTAGGGTGTATTGGTGAAACACGTGGCTGCTCTGCGGGTCGCGGTATGGAATGCGGAGGCCGGAAATGCCCCCCAGCGCCGCATCGTAGTGGTCGGCGATGCGCTGGCGGGCGGCAGTCCAGGCGGGCAGATGGGGCAACTTTACGCGGAGCAAGGCCGCTTGCAGCGTATCGAGGCGGGAGTTGAGGCCGATGTGCTGGTGGTGGTACTTGCGGGTTTGGCCGTGGTTGGCGAGCTGGCGCAGGAAGGCGGCGCGGGCAGCATCATTTGTAAAAACAGCGCCGCCGTCGCCGAAGGCTCCAAGGTTTTTGGCCGGAAAAAACGACGTGGTGCCTACTTCTCCTATGGTGCCGGCTGCGGCTTGGGCGCCATCGGTAAATCGATACATGGCGCCAATGGCCTGGGCGTTGTCTTCGATTAGCGGAATGCCGCGGCGCGTTGAAAGCTGCATTAACGCCTCCATATCAGCACATTGCCCGAATAAATGCACTGCTAGTACTGCTCCCGTACGCGGCGTAATGGCAGCTTCCACCGCCACCGGATCGAGGCAGAAAGTGGTAGGCAGTACATCAACGAACATCGGCCGCAGGCCCAGCACGGCGGCGGCTTCGGCGGTGGCGACATAAGTAAAAGCGGGCAGAATAATTTCGGCGTTGGGGGGCAAATTCAAGCTCATCAGCGCCAGCTGGAGCGCGTCGGTGCCGTTGGCGCAGGGAATTACGTGCGGGCCACCGAGGGCGGCGCTCAGCTCCTGGGCAAAGGCTGCTACGGCCGGGCCATTGATAAACTCTGCTTCCCGCAGCACTACGCTTATAGCCTCGCCGAGGGCAGGCTGAAGGGCGGCGTGCTGAGCTGCCAGATCCAGCATGCGAATGGGTGCGGGCGGCACAAGATTGGTGGGCAATGGGCAGGGGAATGAAGAGTGGGCGCTAAGCACCAAATATAGCTGCAACCCCCAAACTAGCAGCCCCTAGGGCATGCAACCCCTACCCGCGCGCTTGCGTTTAGCCAAACAAAGATCAGACTTCCACACTGATCATTCCACCTCAGAACTAACCCCCTACTGCCATGTTTAAGAAACGAATAACCATGCATACCCTGGCCCTCTTGCTGATGGCTGGCGGTATCACTTTCTCGCAAGCCAGCTGTTCGCGCCAAGACCGCGCGGAAGTTTCGCAGGGAAGCGACCAGGCATACAACGACTTCAAGAATTTCGTCACCGAATCGGAAGCTAAAGCACAGGCGGCCAGCAATCAGGCCGAAGCCGATTATGAGCGTGAAACCACGCAGATGAAGGCCGATTACGATGCCAAAGTGGCGGCCGTAGACCAGTATGCCGATCAGTACGATGAGGCCCGCCGTCAGGAAATCGAGCAGCTTCGGACCCGCTACACCACCGCCTACGACCAGCGCGACCAGGCATGGCGCAATAAAACCAATACTGCCAGCGGCACCGATGCTACCACGGGTGTAGCCAGTGGGGCAGGCACCATGAAGGTGGGCAAATATTACAAGCCTACCAGCCCTGCTGCTCAGCTAACTGCCGCCAACGCGCGTCAGACGTATGAGAACTTCACGCAGATGATCAAGCAGAACGAGGACCGCTACGACATCGACGATTGGCGCAACATCAACGCCGAGTGGCGGGCCCTGGATGAGGCGTATGATGCTGTAAAAGGTGACATCAGCGCCAATGACCTGGCTGCTATTCAAAAGGAAAAGCTGAAGTACGCCGCCTTTAAGTCGGTGGATAAAACCCAAGCCCGCGCCGCGCAGGGAGCCAACGCCGTGAGCGACGAGGCCAAGGAAGTGAAAGACGAGACGGCCGATGAGCGCAGCAAAGTAGGCCAGGCCGTCAGCAACACCGCCTCCGATGTAAAGGAAACCGGCAAAGATGTTGGTAAAGGTGCGGCCAAAGTCGGCAAGAAAGTAGGCACCGCCGTGAAAGGTGCCTACAAAGAAGTGAAGTCGGAAGTCAAAAACACCGACAACGACTAAGTATCCTTTCCATGTTTTCAATAAAAAAAGCCCCCAGAGTTTCTCTGGGGGCTTTTTTATGGACTAGCGGGTATTTATTACTTCAATGCCCGCAGCGCCCAGAGCAGCTTCAGAATATCTAGGTTGCGCAGTTGGGGAGAACTTCCCAGCAACTGACGCTTCAGCAGGGGCTCAACTGGCGCTAACGCGATACGCGTAGCCGTTCCTAAGCCCAGGCGTTGCAGCTGTAAGGCTACACGCAGCAACTTGGTATCAGCGCCCAGCGCTTCCCTGCGGTACATATACACCAGGTTCTGCACGGCCTGGCGCGAGTTGAGCAGGAATGTCTCGCCAGCCTCCAGCCCATCGTGCAACACCGGATTGTCCAGATGCTGCACGGCAATTCCGGCGGCCCGCAGGCGCCAGCCGAACTTGGTATCCTCATGCCCGTAGCGCGTGAGCGTTTCGTCCAGTTTTACCTGATCAAACACATCCGCCCGCATCAATACATTCTTGAGCTTGAACTGGGAATGCGCAGTCTGCTGGCGCACCGCCGCCGAAAAAGCCTCCCGACAGCGCCCGTAGTGCCATCGCAGGTAAGCGGCAGTATCGGTAGGCGACGTGGGTTCATACGTGGTGCCGCCCACCAGCACGGGGGCCTTCGTCTGAACAATGGCGGCGGCGTAACGAGCCAAAAAGCGAGAATCAGGCAGATGTACGTTGTTATCAAGCAACAAAAGCCAAGGCTGCTTGGCACTGGCAGCCAAGCGGTTGCGCACGGCGGAGCGCCCGATGTTGTGGGGCAATTCCCGATATGTTACCAAAGGCCAGTCAATCAGCGCCCTGTTGAGCAGGCGGCAAGGCTCCTGCGAGCCATCGTCCAGACAGATAATCTCTACGGGCCCCTTCCAATCCATTGCCTGCCCGGCCAACGACTGTACTAGCCTGGTAACGTCGCGGTTATGAACAGGAATCAGAATGGACAGACCGGGCATGTGACCATCAACATTTAGCAATCAACAATGACCAGGTATTGTGCGCTTGCTCATTGCTACATGGCAATTGTAGAAGGCGTTATTCGGTCAGCTTGAAAGAAACCTGAGTTGAATCGATCAATTGCCCGTTCTCGCACTTCAGCACCCGCTTCGGGTACTGCCGGATGATCTGGTAGTTGTGCGTAGCCATCAGCACGGCCGTGCCCGCATTGTTGATTTCCACGAACAAGCGCATGATGTCGGCCGCTACTTCCGGGTCGAGGTTGCCGGTAGGTTCGTCGGCCAGCAGCAGCAATGGTTCGTTGAGCAAAGCGCGGGCAATAACTACCCGCTGCTGCTCGCCACCCGAAAGCTGGTGGGGCATTTTGCTGGCCGAGTTGGCCAGGCCCACGCGCATCAGCACTTCCGACAAGCGATTCTGAATGCGGGCCTTCCCGCTCCAGCCCGTTGCCTTTAGCACAAAAATCAGGTTTTCGGCTACGGTGCGGTCGAAAAGCAGCTGAAAATCCTGGAAAATAATGCCCAGCTTGCGCCGCAGATACGGCACCTTGCCGGAGCTCAGCTTTTGCAATGGAAAACCGGCCACGGTACCCACGCCCCCACCCAGCGGCAGATCGGCGTACAGCGTTTTAAGCAACGAGCTTTTGCCCGAGCCTGTCCGACCGACCAGATAAGCAAACTCGCCTTTTTCGAGGGTGAAGGTAATTTTTTGCAGTACCGTATTCACGTCCTGCATAATGTAGGCGTCGTGGAGCTCAACAACGGGTACGGCGGAATCTGACATAGTAACTATAACGCGAAATGAATCTGAGTGAGCTGCCACGGCGGGCCACTCAGTGAATACGAAGGCTGGGGGCTTTTTTAAGCCTAAAGCTCAGACTTCCAGCTTTTGCAGCTTTCCAAATTCCAAACCCGCAATCACCCCGGCCAGGGCTGTTTCCTTGCCTTCCAGCCCGTAGCGGTGCAAATCCTTCAAAGGGCGGTCGGCGCGGAAGTACGCAATCAGCACAAATTCCTCGTCGCGGAGCTGAATGTAGTCCGGAATTTTGGCCTTGCCTTTTACTTTGATGATGTACATATGGAGAGGAGCTAGAAGCTAGGATTCAGGAGTTGGAAGTCAGGAGCTAAAAAAGGAGATATGAACTACTCCTGTCTGCTGGCTCCTGACTTCTAATTCCTCAAAAATCATCCGTTCACCTTCTTATGATCGGCCAGAAACTGGGCCAGTCCTTTGTCGGTCAGCGGATGATTAAGCAAGCCGGTAATAACGTTGAGCGGACAAGTCACCACGTCAGCCCCGATTTCGGCGCACTGAATCAGGTGCGGCACGTGGCGCACCGACGCGGCCAGCACCTGCGTTGGGTAGCCGTAGTTGCTGAAAATATCCACTATCTGCTGCACCAGCACCAGTCCATCGTGCCCGATATCGTCTAAGCGGCCCACGAAGGGCGATACGTAGGTAGCCCCGGCTTTAGCGGCGAGCAGCGCTTGCCCGGCCGAGAAAATCAGGGTGCAATTGGTTTTGATGCCTTTTTCCGAGAAGTGCTTGATGGCTTTCACCCCGTCGCGGGTCATGGGCACTTTCACCACGATGTTAGGGTGCAGTTCGGCAAACATCTCGCCCTCGCGCACCATATCCTCGAAGGTGATACCGATAACTTCGGCCGACACGTCGCCATCTACCATCTCGCAGATCTGCCGGTAGTGGGCCATAATGTTGTCCATACCTTTGATGCCCTCTTTGGCCATCAATGATGGGTTGGTAGTCACGCCGTCCAGTACACCAAGCTCTACGGCTTCCTGAATTTCGCGCAGGTTAGCGGTATCAATAAAGAATTTCATGCGGTAGGTTATTACAAGAGAATGCCCCAAAGCTACCCAATTGCCGGCAAACGCGGCACTGGGTTTCGTTGGGGCATGGGCAAAAAAAAGCGAGCCAAAATCGCACCGCTCAACCGCCTACCCTTGCTACCTTCCGGTCCTGGGGGAGTTCAGCAGGAGCTGGTCGTTCTGACTCGCCGTTGCAAAGATAGACTACAGATTCGGCAGATGAAGCCAATTGTCCTGATTATTTTACGCTGAAGCAGCTAACCACAGAGTATCAACCACTTCAGATTGGGGATAACAGGCATTTAACAGCCATAAATCGGGCGGATGCACAAAACAGTTCTACTTCAGCCTGCATAATAGCCCCCTACTGATTTTGCAGGCTCGCGTTGGCCTCCTTACCTTTGCCCATGCCCCAACAGATTCTGATTCTTGATTTCGGCTCCCAGTACACGCAGCTCATTGCCCGACGCATTCGCGAGCTGAACGTCTACTGCGAGATTCATCCCTACACGCACGCCCCGGCCCTCACTGAGGATATCCGGGGCGTGGTGCTTTCGGGCTCGCCCTGCTCCGTGCGCGACCCTGACTCTCCCAACCCCGATTTGAGCCAATACCTGGGCCACGTGCCGGTGCTGGGCGTGTGCTACGGCGCGCAGCTGCTGGCTCAGCAGGGCGGCGGCGAAGTATTGCCCGCTACCATCCGCGAGTACGGCCGCGCCCGCATCAGTCACCTTGACCGGAGCAGCCCGCTTATGCGGGAGCTAAGCCTCGAATCGCAGGTGTGGATGTCGCACGGCGATACTATTCAAACGTTGCCCCCCGGCTACGAGATTATTGCCAGCACACACGAGGTAGACGTAGCCGCGTATCATATTGCTGGCCAGCCCACTTACGGCATTCAGTTTCACCCCGAGGTAACGCATTCTACCCAAGGCAAAACGCTGATGCGCAACTTTGTGGTCGATATCTGCGGCTGCGACCAAAGCTGGACGCCGGAGCACTTTGTGAGCAGCATGGTGGCGGCCTTGCAGCACACCATCGGCGAAACCGATCAGGTGATTCTGGGCTTATCCGGCGGCGTCGATTCCTCAGTGGCAGCTTTGCTGCTGCACGAAGCCATCGGGCCGCGTCTGCACGGCATTTTCGTGGATAACGGCCTGCTGCGTAAAGACGAGTACGAAGGCGTATTGCAGGCCTATGAAGTGCTGGGCCTAAACGTGCGCGGCGTGGATGCTTCGCAGGAGTTCTATTCGGCGCTCGCCGGCCTCTCTGATCCCGAGCTAAAGCGCAAAGCCATCGGCCGCACCTTTATTGAGGTATTTGAGCGCGAAGCTAAAAAAGTAGAAGGCGCTACCTGGCTGGCCCAGGGCACTATCTACCCCGACGTGATTGAATCGGTGTCGGTGAAGGGGCCGGCCGTGACGATCAAAAGTCACCACAACGTGGGCGGCCTGCCGGAGCTGATGAACCTGAAAGTAGTGGAACCGTTGCGCATGCTGTTCAAAGACGAGGTGCGCGAAGTGGGCGCGGCCCTAAATTTGCCCCCCGATATCCTGAACCGGCACCCTTTCCCCGGTCCTGGTTTGGCTATCCGCATCCTCGGCGACATCACGCCCCAGAAAGTACTGCTATTGCAGAAAGCTGATGCCATCTTCATTGATTCGCTACGTGAGTATGGCCTCTACGACAAAATCTGGCAGGCGGGCGTGATGCTTTTGCCCATTCAGAGCGTGGGCGTAATGGGCGATGAGCGCACCTACGAGCAGGTAGTAGCCCTGCGCGCGGTGACCAGCGTAGACGGTATGACCGCCGACTGGGCCCACCTCCCCTATGACTTTCTGGCCCACGTCTCGAACAAAATCATCAACCAGGTGCGCGGCATCAACCGCGTGGTGTACGACATTAGCTCGAAGCCGCCCGCTACCATTGAGTGGGAATAAATAGGACGTTAATAAAGCAAAAGCCGCTTCGGTAACCCGAAGCGGCTTTTGCTTTATTAACGTCCTATGAGAAATCCACAGTTCCTTATCCCATTCGCAACTGTGATTGTAGTTGCCTTTTGCTTATGGTTAAGTTGGCCAGGATTAAAGTGGCCTCCGCCACAACCCCTATGGAAACGGGTTCTCTTAGTGATCTGCTTTTTGATAAACCTTGCAGCTGGTATTCTTTTATTTTTTTTGGTTTTGGGTATAATAATTACTCAAACACATCATTCACAAGTATCTGATCGTTAATTATTTAATCTATTCAAACAGCCTTCTCAAGAGGAATAAAAAAGCCCCCAGATGAATTGCTGGGGGCTTTTTTATTCCTCTTGAGAAGGCTGTTTGAATGTTAGGATAGCGTCGGCGGCGTAATAGTAGGTAGGCGGTTGCTTCGGTTTCTGCTCTCGGCGGATGTAAGTAAACAATACGCGTAGCTGCATTGTGGCACTAGAAGCTGTAAGGCTGAGAGTTGGGAGTTGTACATTTTCATAGCCACCCTGTTGTCTGTTGCGAGCCAATGAGTCGGCGAAGCCAGCTGGCGATACGGAGAGGATTGACTGCCAACGATTCGGCTGAGTAAGGCGCTCCAGATAAATATAGCGGCCGGTTTTGGTATGGCGCAACCGAAATGTGCCTTCAGCCAGCTTAAACGTATCAAGCGCCGCGCTACCATTTATGCGTCTCTTTATGTGGCTCTCGCGGTTCCTGTAGCTGTTTATGTTGCGTAGCCAGTAATATCCAGGCCCAAGAACCGTCACATGAGATTCGACAGGCTCAAAATAGAGGTTTTGGCCTTGATCTTTGGTCGTTTCGGTTTCGTGATAGTCTACTCTTTCCAACCCGCTCACGTCAAACAACCGTTGCTGCTGCCAATCGCGCCTTTCCAAATGTTTGCCCTGCAACGAATCGGGCGTGACGAGCGAAGCGGTAAAAAAGGGCTGCACGGCATCCAGATTATTACGCTCAGCGAAGAAGTCAAAAATAGACGTGATACGCTTACCTGCTTCCTTGGGCAACTCGGCAACGCGCTGACCAGCACTATCAAGCTTACCATTTTGCAGCAGCTTGTACTCCTCGCTAACCTCGCGCAGTTGGGCCAACTGGCTACGCTCGGCCACCGAAAAAGCCCCCAGGGGCCGCCAGCCGACAAAAACGCAACGACGGCCAAGGAGGCAGGAATCCAGATGATGCCCCGCCCCTGCCGCACCAGAAAGTAAATGGTGATTATGGTGAGCCAGGCGGCCAGGGCCAGCACCAGATACCGCTCCTCCGTGATTCCATAGGCGCGAATACGTGTACCAATGGCCACAACCAACAGCCCCAACAGCGGAAACAAAGACCAATAAAACCAACGTGCGAATGTGCGAATCCAGGTGTTTTCGGCATTGTCGCGGATGGGATGGATGAGCAACAAAGCGAAAATACCCGCCACGGCTAGCGCCAGTATTAGCGTGGATACCCACCCTTTTGGCAGCTCCCACAACCCCAGAATCCGGGCCATGTAAGCGTAAAGGATGACTAGGTACAAGACTACCAAGGGCAAGAGCACGAATTGAGTAAAGAGCTTCAGTTCCTTTGGATAAGTCGCTTCCTGCTCCAACGCCTCAAAGTCTTCGGGCACGCCAGCCAGGAAGAACCAAGTATTGAATATCGTACCCAACACCGTGAATAAGTGAGGGTAAACCTTGTTATCAATATCGACATCAAACAAGTTATCAACCGCCACCAGAGCCAGCGAGCAGCCAACAAACAATACACCCGAATACACGCCCGCCGTCAGAATGCGGATGAACAGTGTCTCATTGTAGCGCCAGAACCCAGGGGTATCAGCTTGCCGGCGCAGTTCGAGTAAATAGGGCGATACAGCTACCAACAGGTGCATCCCAATTAGCATCAGTAGCAGCCGCAGTCCCCAAACCAGGTCTGGTTCGGGCGGACATAGGGTGTACCAAACCGCTAGAAGCAGTATAGCTCCGGCTTGCGTTAAGAGTTTCAGCCAACGAGGCCAATGGTAGCGCTCACCGGCCAAACTGACGCTCAGCGTAAGCGTGAGCCCCAGCACCGACGCCGAAATCAGCGGAAAAAGCCATTCAGGCAAGTTTTTTTCGAAGTCATCCAGACGCTGGGCATAGATACCAGCGGCGCACAATATCAATGCGCACAACAGCGTGAGGGGAAAGCGACGCACCACGCGGGCAGCTTCGCGCACGAGGCGCTGCAGAGAAGGCAGTTTCATGGAAAGCGCGAAATCAGCGCTACCAAATAACGCGAATATTCATTGTTTTCTATGTTATAGAGAACAGCAGGTAAACCAGAAATTTTGCCGTAAAAGTTGTTTAGCGCTCCTGCTCTTCTCTATGCATACCCGCGAGCTGGCGAACTGTGATATAACCCAGCAGCAGGAACGCGGAAAAGAGAACAGTGACGCCGTAAGTGCGCGGGTGAGCCATGGGGTGCAGCACCCGGTTGAGGATGTCGTAGAAGAGCGTGAGCGGATTCATAAATATATCCCAGCTGTTCCAGCGCAGGTAGCGGCCCAGATAAATCCCGAAGCTGCTCAACACAATCGCCGCCGTGGCAAAGCCCCAGCCGACGACCGTGCCCATGCGGCGGCGCACCAAGCCTTGCATCTCAATAAGGGATGCGTAAGCCAGCATTAATCCGTTCCAGGCACAGGTCAGGATCAAGGCCAGGTCGTACCAATAGGGCACGCCGGGACGCTGGGCCAGATGAAATAAGTCGGTGAGAATGTAGGGCGCGTTCGGAAAAAATAGCAGCCAGACGGCGCCAGTCGGCAGTAGCAGACGCCGCCGAACCGGCCCGGCCGCCAGGCCGAGCATCGTGCTGAGCCCGAAGGGAATTAAGGCCAGAAACAGGTTCCAGAGCAGAAACACAAACGTCAGCTCCTGCGTCATGAATACCCGAAACGTAATCAGCACGACGCTCAGGGTAATGGATGCGCCCAGCACAAACAGCAGCCCAAGACGTTGGCGCAGATGAGTGGCTGAGGGGAGCTGAGGCAGAGAAACAGGCATAAGCAGGCGAAGCGATGAGAGAAATACCGTAACGACCAAGTGCGGCGCTTGGGTATAGCCGAGCCGTGCGCACTTGCTAAAGATAAGACACGAGTCCGAAACACAAGCGTGTATGGCCTAAGCAATTGCTCGCGCGGGCTGCTCTGCGAATATTCAATGATTTGCCCCCAGCGGCCCCAGCAGTAAATCAGCCGGACGTAAGCGGCTCCGGGCCGATATCATCCCCGCCGATCCTGCGTACCTTTGTATGGCGCACGCAAGCATCGCTCACTGCCGCCTTTTCTCTCCCTCTTTATTCCATTGCCCCTCCTCTATGAGGCATCTGTACTCTCTTCGCTTCATTGCCTGCCTGTGTTGTTTTAGCTGGCTGACCGCAGTGCCCCTATTCGCCCAGACGACGACGGCAGCCCGGCCGGCCAGCAAACCAGCTAGTACGAAGCCAGCAACCACAAAAGCCCCCAGCCCACCAGCACTGCCTCCACCAAGGCCATAACTACCACTAAACCAACGCCATCATCTGCGGCCCGCAAATTGCCCCCCACGGCCCCAAAGACGGCCACAGCCAAGCCCCGCCCCGCCTTACCTGCCAATCTCAACTCCTCCGATCAGAACACGCGCTACCAGAACGGCAAGGTGCTGCTCGATCAGGGCCGCTACGACCTGGCGATGCAGGAGCTGGCACCCCTTACGCCCCAGCCGCCCGCTTTGAGCGTGGTGCTGAGGCTGCTTACTTGTATGCGGTAGCTGCCACCCGTGCTAAAAAGTGGGCGGAGGCGGAGCAAATGCTCAATTTGATTCGGGCCGAGTATAATAAGTGGGAGAATCTACCCGAAGCCATGTTCCTGCAAGCGCAGGTGTCGTTTGAGCAGGGCGAGCCCGACAATGCTTTGCAGGTGCTCGAACAGATTCCGAACAAGACGCTTGCCGCCGAGCAGGACGTCATAAAGGCTACCTATCTGGCTCGAATTCAGGACAAAGCGCTGTTTCAGAACCTATTGCAGCGCTATCCCAAAGATGCCGCCGTAGGTCGGGCTTATGCCGACAAGCTGATAGCCGGCGGTTGGTATACGGAGGCCGACAAGCCCGTTCTGGAGCAATTAATCAAGGATTTTTCCCTCGACCGGGCCCGTTACTCTGCTATTCCTCAGGCCCAAAAGAAGGCCATTTACCGAGTAGCAGTGCTGCTGCCCTTCGAGTTTAATGATCCAAGCTGGGAGAAAGTGCGTCGCAATCAGTTTGTTACGGACCTTTACGCAGGCTTGCTTCTCGCCCAGGATTCCTTGCAGCGCGAAGGCCGGCCCGTTCAGCTTTTTGCCTACGACACCGGCGCCGATACCATTCAACTCAAGCAGGTGCTGGCCTTGCCCGAGCTAGCCGGCATGGACATGATCATCGGACCGATATATAAGTCGGGCAGCAAGCTGCTGGCGCGCTATGCCCAACAGCGTCAGATTATTACCATCAATCCGCTTTCGCAGGATGGCAACCTGATCATCAGCAACAACTGGCATTATCTGTTTGAGCCCAGTATGGCGACCCAGGCTCAGGTAGCCGCTCAGTATGCCTTTCGCACCTTCAGCGGCCGCACGGCGGCTGTCCTGCACGAAGACACCAGCGACGATCTGGCCTTCGCTCAGGCTTATAAGACAGCTTATGAAGCGCTGGGGGGCAAAGTGCAGGTGCTACGGCGCCTTAACTCCAACCTGGAAGAGTCATTAGAGGCCGGCTTTACGGGCGTCGACCTCACTACTCTCGGTCATTTAGTTGTTGCCTCCGACAATCGGAAGGCCGGGGCGTATACCCTCAAGCATCTGCAAGCCCAGACTTCCCAACTACCGCTTATTACCTACGGCTCGTGGCTGGAAAATCCGTCGGTGAGCCCCAGCCGCCTCGATGCGCGCGACGTGTATCTGATTCATCGCAAGTACCTTGACCCGACTAGTTTTGGGGTGCGGCGCTTTCGCCAGCTGTATGTGCAGCGCCACAATTTGCCCCCAGCGTGTTTGCCCACTCGGGGTTTGAGTTGCTGTATTACTTCGGTCATCAGCTACATCAGCATGGCCCTGCATTTCAACAAGGCTTGGCTACGTCAGGTCCGGTTTCGGGCCCGCTATTCCAGGGTATTGGCTACCCAAATGGTGCCCACGACAATCAATACGTACCGCTTATCAAGCTTGAGCGACTAGAGGTAGAAGTGCAGAACCCGGTAGGCGGCCGTTAAGCCCAGCACCTGTATTCGCCTCACTTTCACTAGACTTTTACGCCTGTTCTCTGTTTTATCTCTATGAATTCAACCTCCCTCTCTCCTGCTCCCGAGCTTACGCTTACCACTAGCGAAGCTCTTTTTTCACGCGCCAAGAACCATATTCCCGGCGGTGTTAATTCGCCGGTACGAGCCTTTCGGGCCGTAGGTGGTCATCCGGTATTTATGCAGTCGGCGCAGGGCGCCTGGCTTACAGATGTGGATGGCAACAAGTATCTAGATTTTATAAACTCCTGGGGGCCAATGATATTGGGCCATGCGCCACAAGTTGTAGTGGAGGCAGTTCAAAAAGCTATTCCCAGCTCGCTGTCGTTTGGCGCGCCTACGCAGCGTGAGGTGGAAATGGCCGAGCTGATTAAAGCCATGGTGCCCAGCATTGAAAAAGTGCGGCTGGTGAACTCGGGTACGGAGGCCACCATGTCGGCCATCCGCGTGGCGCGCGGCTACACAGGGCGCGACAAGATCATCAAGTTTGAGGGCTGCTACCACGGCCATGGCGATTCCTTCCTTATTGCGGCCGGCAGCGGTGCCCTCACCCTGGGCACACCCGATTCGCCGGGCGTAACCGCCGGCGTGGCCCGCGATACCATCACCGTTCCTTACAACGATACCGAGGCCGTCCGCCAGGCCATTGAGGCAAACGCGGGCCAGGTGGCGGCGCTTATTCTGGAGCCGGTGGTCGGCAATATGGGCTTGGTAGCACCGGCCGAAGGCTATCTGCAAGCCCTGCGCGACCTGTGCACTGAGCACGGCATCGTCCTGATTTTTGATGAAGTGATGACCGGCTTCCGCCTTGCCCGCGGCGGGGCGCAGGAGCTGTACGGCATCAAGCCTGACATGACGACGCTGGGCAAAATCATTGGCGGCGGCATGCCGGTTGGCGCTTACGGTGGCCGTCAGGATATTATGGATAATGTAGCGCCCGCTGGCAAAGTGTATCAGGCCGGCACGCTTTCTGGCAACCCCATTGCAACGGCTGCTGGTATTGCTCAGTTAACCTATCTGCAGCAAAACCCTGACCTGTATACCGAGCTCGACCGCATCACCGCCCGCCTTGCTGACGGCACCCGGCAGATTGCCGCCGACCTCGGCCTGAACTATACCGTCAACCGCGTTGGCTCTATGTTCAGCGTATTTTTTACAGACAAACCAGTTCACAATTTGGAGGACGCCAAAACCTCAGACACCGAGGCATTTGGTCGCTACTTCCAGGCAATGCTGCGGCGGGGCATCTACCTGGCGCCGGCCCAATACGAAGCGCTGTTTGTGAGCACTGCCATCACCGACGAGCTGGTTGATGTGTATCTCACAGCCTGTCAGGAGTCTATGCGGGAAGCACACGGCTTGTAAACGAACGATTTGTAAGACAAAAAAGCCCCCAGAAAGGATCTGGGGGGCTTTTTTAGTAGCCAATGGTGCAGGTTGAGGTTATGGGAAGAACATTAAACATGACATCGGCTCCGGCTGCAACAGCCAGAGACGGTCCTAGGCCTCACTACATGCGCGGCTTATTCCGTTTGATCGAGCGCATTTTGCTCAAATATTGCCTTATTCTATCGTAGCCATGAGCTAGCAGTTACCTTTGCGGCCAAACTGTAGCTCCTCTTATGGCCCAACTTCGTCTCTTTTCTTCCTTATTTGTGTTGTGGTGCCTGCTCTTGCCTGCTTCCCAAATGGCACAAGCCCAGACGCCCGCGGAGGCCAATAAGCGCTTGTTCGACCGAAGCATTGATGAGCTAAACTTTCGTACCATGGAGACCGTGTACGACAAGTCGTTTACCCGGCGCAAGTTTCCGGTTACGCTCCGTACCTATCAGGCCCGACGCGAGTTTGACGACTTCAACAATAACGCTGACCTGAAGAAGCTGTTCCAAAACTACAACGACGTATCCGAGCGCTTTAAGAACCGTTTTGGCAAGGGTCGCCGCGACTTGGCCGAGTTTCAAAAGCAGCTCAACTCCGTCCTCATTGACAAGAACTTTGAGTTCTTTATCCGCGTGCTGCCCCGCGATGAGCGTGTAGCCCTCATCCGGTCTTTGCAGCGGATCATCAAACAATCTACTGCCCAATTTAACGCCTCCGAAGATCCGGCCCCGGAAGACCTGGCGGCTGACGGCGCGGCTGTGCCTCCCGCCGATGTTGATGCCGATCCGGAAGCGACAGCACCCGCTGAGCCGCTCGAAGACCCCGCCCCGCAGCCCGAAGCCGGAGTGCAGGAAACTGCTTCTGCTACGCACACCAATACTACCGATAGCCCCGCGCGCCACGATTGGGTTGATTACTTTACCCTGCTGCTGGCCGGCACGTCTACCCTGCTGCTGGTCTACCTTATCGTGAGTGTGCTGCCCGATCTTCGCGCCCGCCTCGACGGACTAGCCGACCAGATAGACCCACAGGCCCAGCGCCGCACACCGCGCCGTGATGCGATGGACCTACCCGAAGACCGCTACGAAGAGGAAGACAATTAACAGCTATGACGCTTTAAGCGGTGAGCGAATACCAGCCATCGAACTGCTTCTTAGCTGTTTATCCATTTTATTTCTTAAAACATGATTCTTACTGATCAGCAGATCCTGGCCGAAATAGAGCGGGGCAATATCGTCATTGAGCCCTATGATCGGGCTTGCTTAGGGACCAATTCGTACGACGTGCACCTGGGCCGCTACCTGGCCACGTACCGCGATGCTGTACTCGACGCTCGCGCTCACAATAAGATTGACGTGTTTGAAATGCCCGCTGAGGGCTTCGTGCTTCAGCCCGGCACTCTTTATCTGGGCGTAACGGAGGAGTACACGGAAAGCCACGCGCAGGTGCCGTTTCTGGAAGGCAAATCCAGCGTAGGCCGTCTGGGCATCGATATTCACGCCACTGCCGGCAAGGGCGACGTCGGCTTCTGCAACACCTGGACGCTTGAGATATCCGTGACCCAACAGGTGCGCGTTTATCCCGGCATGCCCATCGGTCAGCTTATCTATTTTGCAGTGCAGGGCGACGTGCAGACCTTCTACAATCGCAAAGCCAACGCCAAGTACAATGAGCGCACCGATAAGCCCGTTGAGTCGATGATGTGGAAAAACGAATGGTAAGAAAGGCTTGAAATACCCGGGCCAAACAAGTAGTTATACCGGTGCGCTTACTGTATAATGAAAATAAAAATTTGGCTAATAGCGCTGCTTCGCGCGGTAAGGGCTGAACCCACTGGCACAGTTTTTCGTTACTATCATACACAACCGTTGTCGTAAGCTTTATGCTGTTCCGACCGGTAATGATTGATTTAGGAGCTGATAAACGACTGACACTGATGAGAAAGAAACTTGCCACCGCTACCCTGGCTCTCACCGTTGCTCTCGGTGCGCAGGCTCAACAGAAGCCTGTCGCCGCTATGCCTCAGGACCAGACCCGCCCCACCCCACGACTGAACGCCGTGCAGGAGCGTGCCCAACGCCTCTCCGATCAGATGGCTAAGGAGTTGCGCCTTAATGGCTATCAGGCCACTAAGCTGCGCGCCATTAACGAAGATAAAGTTGCTAAGATGGCCGCCATCGAGCAGCAGCACGCCGGCAACCCCGCTCTTATTGAAGAAAAGTGCAAAGGGGTGTGCAAAGAGCGCGACAAAGAGTTAACCGCAGTTTTGTCTACCAACCAATACAGCGACTACTATAGCTCTCGTAGCTCTTTTTATAAGTATGATAAAGACTATGCGGCTACCGCTTCCGACTTCCTTTTCGTGAATTCGGTGAAGAACCCGCTACCAGCGAATAGTAAAGGTGCTACCATTGGCCCGGCCAAAACAACCACCCCTACTCGTTCTGCTTCAAGCTCGGGTAACAGGTAACACCCGGTTTCTACTATAAAAAAGCCCCCAGAATCTTTCTGGGGGCTTTTTTATGATATGTATGGAAGCAGCCTACTTGCTTTTGCTTTCCTCTTCCTCCAGATGCTGCATAAGCGTACGGCACAGCTCCTGCATTTTGGCGGCCATAACCTTGTCGTTGGTAGCTGTAGTAATGCTTTCGGCCATTGCCCCGATGGTATCCACATAGAAGCGCTTCATCTCATCAACGGGCATTTCCTTGGTCCAGAGGTCGATTTTCATCGTGCCCCGCTCGTCACGGTCCCAGAGAGCGATATTGATGGCTTTGGCGAAGTGAATATCGGGACCAGCATCGGTGGCCTGCCAGCTGATGGCTTCCGGCACTTTCTGATCGTCGAGGGCAATACTAAAGCGAATTTCAGATTTCTTCATTGCTTGAATTGCTAAATGGCCTTGAGTTAAATGGTTGATCGTTGCGGCCGTATTGGTGCCAGCAGAATGATCAGCCATTTAGCCCAAGGCCATTTAACCATTAAAATTTAAACGTAGTTGTTAAGCATTACCGGCATCACCAGCATCAGAATGCTTTCGTTGTCGTCGGCAGTGGTCGGCATGAGCAAGCCAGCGCGGTTAGGCGTGCTCAGTTCAAGGGTAATTTCTTCGGAATCAATATTGGAAAGCATTTCAGCCAGAAAACGGGCATTGAAGCCGATTTCCATATCCTCACCCTCATATTGACAAGCCAGGCGCTCGCTGGCTTCGTTGCTGAAGTCCAGATCCTCAGCCGAAACCGTTAGCTCGGAGCCAGCCAGACGCAACCGAACCTGGTGAGTCGTCTTGTTCGAGTAAATGGAAATACGTTTTACCGAATTCAGGAAATCGGCCCGGCTGATGATCAGGCGGTTTGGGTTGCTAACCGGAATTACGTTTTCGTAGTCAGGATAACGCTCATCAATCAGGCGGCATACGAGGCGCATCTGGTTGAAGCTGAAGAAGGCATTGGAGCTATTAAACTCCACTTTCACCGTGGTAGCCTCCGATGGCAAAGCGCTCTTAAGCAGGTTGAAAGCCTTACGCGGAATAATGAGGTTAGCTGACTGACCTGCGCCTACGTCCAAACGGCGGTAACGCAGCAGACGATGACCGTCCGTTGCTACAAACGTAGCCTGATTATCAGCCAACTGCACCAGAATACCGGTCATGGCTGGCCGCAGCTCGTCGGTGCTTACCGCGAAGATGGTTTTGTTGATAGCCCGTGCTAATGAGGACGATGGTATCTCAATCGGTGCTGAACCCTTCACCACCGGAACGCGCGGGAAATCGGTAGCATTCTCGCCGGCTAGCTTGTAGCGGCCGTTAGCCGAGCTGATTTCGATGGTGTACGTTTCCTCGTCCAGCGTAAACGTAACAGGCTGGTCGGGCAGATTTTTGAGCGTATCCAGCAGAATGCGGGCGGGGGCAGCAATGCGGCCTGTTTCGCGGGCTTCAACCGGCAGCTCGGTTATCATGCTGGTTTCCAGATCGGAAGCCGTAATGGTCAACTTGCCGTCCTCAATCTCGAAAAGAAAGTTCTCCAGAATAGGCACCACGGGGTTATTCGTGACTACGCCGTTAATGCTCTGGAGCTGCTTGAGCAAGGCAGAAGACGAGACAATGAATTTCATATAGTGGGGGTTCGGCCAGGGTTGGGATAAGGCGACAAAGATAGGTAGGAAGGCTGGGCTTTGAAAAGGAGAATGGCTGATGTTCTGCTAATGAAACATTCAATTGTAAGTATAACCAATCCTAACCCGTTACGACGAAAACAATCTTGCTCACCATGATCCGCAAACTGTTAGATGAATTTGAGTTAAGCTATGTGTTTATGAGAAGTTGAACAAAGCCAAATATATCGTGGCTAATACCAGTGCTAATAATTGTTTCGTTAGATGAAGAAAGAGCCTTACTAACTCGCGTTTCAATCAGATCATCTTTATTGCTACTGCGGCGTCCTTAGTCTCACAATGAACATCCTGCAACCTGTTGGTTCCCGAAGCTACATTCTGCCAGTTGCGATGTTGGCAATTATGCTATGCAATTGTGGCAGCCCACATAATGTTAGTGACAAGACCATGGACAACTTTATTATTAAGACATCTAGCAGGAAAATAAAGGAAAGATTTACAAGGGCTAAAGAAATTGCTGACAGCGTTGCTCGTATTGTAATCGCTCCTGAAAAGCTAGGAAACTTTTATTGCACATATCATTTCGAGTATTATGATGAACAGAGATACAGTAATGACTCTATCATTAGACCGCCTTTAAACTATCACATAAGCTACGTCTTGCTATATGAAGGAGATTCGATCGGATCAAGTGTAATTACAGTAGACAGCACATTTAAAGTCACTTACTGTCGTCTCGATGAGATGATTGGGCAGAAATATTTTCTTAATGATAAATTAGAAATCACGAAGACCAAGGCTTTAAGTATATCTAGTGCAAAGGGAATAGATGTGAACTCCACACACGCTCCAGCAGTGGCAGAGTTTAGATCTAACGCGGGAGACAGCTACAACAGGAACACGCAGACGCTAAGAAATTTAAAAACCTTAATCTATTTGCTTGATATAGAAAAGCGCAGATTCTATTGGGATATAGAAAATCACTGTGATGGTTGTACTGAGTTAAAGGTTGATGCTGAGACTGGCGAAGTATTCGATAAAAATAAAATAACCTTTATCTATTAAACTTAAAACCGAGCATACCGTCGTTTGCGGCGCCATGCCCGGAATAACCCAAAGCCCCCAGCAACACCAGTGGCGCGCCGATATTGAGGATCTGCCAGCGACGGCGCTGCTCCGTTATTTTCACTTTATCAAGCGGCCGGAGCGTAATCTGCTTGCTGCGAACAGCAATGAGCCCGGTTTCATCGAGCATATAATCGACGGCGTTCAGAGCCAGTTCGCGGTTGGCAAACTCGGTGTTGGCCAGACGGTCGAAGCCGAGGCGGAAGGGCTGCCCGGTTTTGGGGTCCAGCTCGCTACGCACAAAGTCACCATCACCGATGATAAGTATTTTACCGGGGCGGGCATTGGCTGCCGTGGCCGGTTGAAACTGCGTGGTGCCGGGCTGAGCACGATTGGCAAATAAGGAGCGAAACTGGCCTTCGAGCAGATAACCAACTGGCTTGAAGCTTTCGCGGTAGAGCTTGGCATTGGGCTCCATGCGGGCATCGTTCAGATTGACAGGCACCGGCGAAGGCAACACACGAGTATAGCGCGAGGTGAACAGCAGCGGCGTTTTGCGAATACCCACGGCCTTTACCGTGTCAATGGTGCTCACAAACTTGGTGTAAACCGCGTCGAGGTTGCGGGTGATGGGGTGCGGGCTGAACTGATTGATGAGCGGATAAAACTGCCACGGCATCGGCTCCACGGTGGGCTGGTCTCCGGTGGTACCCGTCACGAGCGGGATTACGCCGGAGTTCAGATCGAGCACTAAATCAGGGTTAATGCGGGCGCCGTACTTGAAGAGCAGATCTTCTAAATTGAGTTGATACGGGAAAGCCAGCATGCCGCCGCGGGCTGCGCTGTCGAGATTGACGCGCATGGCATCCATGAAAAAGAGCGCTTTGCCGCCCTGGGTAATAAACTGGTCGAGCTTGAACTTCTCAATTTCAGTGTAGGCTTGCTCGGGCTTGGCCACGATGACCGCGTCGAGAGTGCGCAGGTTGGGCACGGCAGCCAGATTAACCCGGTACACATCGTAATACTCTTGCAATGAGCCGATCAGGTCGCCGGCTTGGGCGTTGGTCAGTTCTCCGTGTCCTTCCACCACGCCAATGATTTTGCGGCGACCAGGCGACAATTTGCGGATGTTGCTGGCCAGCTCGTATTCCAGGCCTTCGATACTCTGATTCAGGCGCACATCAGAAGACGCGGTTTGGTTGCCGCGTAATAGCAGCACGTGCTTCTCGCGCGGACCAACGGCCACGGTGGCCCAGGGAAAGATGGTTTTCTCGACTCGCTTACCGTTCTCACTAGATGCCAGATTGGTAGGGCGCAGGCCTTTCTTAATCAGCGTTTCATGGTACTCACTGCGTGCTTTCTCGGAGCTGGCGGCCGAAGGGTCGACGAACACGTAGCGCAAATTTGCCCCCCCAAATACCTGCATCTCGTTCAGGGTTTCGCGCACGGCCTGCTGGAGGCGGCGGAAAGCGGGCGGAAAGTCACCATCCAGGTACACCGTGACCGTAACTGGCTCCGGCAGATTTTGCAGCAGCTGCTTGGTGGCCGGCGACATGGTATAGCGCTTTTCCTCCGTCAGATCGAGGCGAAAAAAGAGCCGCTGTCCTATGAAATTGAAAAGTAAAATCAGTCCAATGATGAGCAGAAACCGGATCAGGTCGCGGCGCTTGCGGGAAGATTGAATGGGTGGTTCGGGCATGTTGTGCGAGGCTTCCATCTTAGCTTTCTGGAGGGGTCAAGATGTAAGCAGAGTTACCAATTGCGGCTTTGCAGCACTAGCCGGGTGGCTAAGAGCAGCACGGCCATCAGGCTAAAGAAATACGTCAGGTCGCGGGAGTCGATCAGACCTTTGCTAATGTCGCGGTAGTGGGCCGCGATGCCGAGCTGACTGATATAATAAGCCGGGCTTCCTTCAAAGACAGATGCCAGCGAATCGAACCCCGAATACACCAAAAAGCAGCCCACCACAGCCACCAAAAAGGCAATAATCTGGTCGCGGGTAATGGCGGAGGCGAACACACCCATGGCCACAAACACCCCGGCCAAAAGCGCCAGCCCCAGATACGAGCCGACTGTAGCTGCCGAATCTATGTTGCCTTCCGGATTGCCGAGCTTGTACACCGAATAGTAATACAGAAGCGTAGGCAACAATGCTAGCAGCGCCAGCAGCAGACAAGCCAGAAATTTGCCCCCAGAATCTGACCATCGGTGAGCGGGCGGGTGAGCAGCAGCTCGATGGTGCCCGCCTTCTTTTCCTCGGCAAATGTGCGCATGGTGATGGCCGGAATCAGGAACAGAAAGATCCAGGGAGCAATATTGAACAGGGTTTGCAGGTCAGCGTAGCCGTAGTCCAGCACGCTGCTCTCCGGAAACACCCACACGAACAGCCCGGTAGCCACCAAGAAAACGCCTAGCACCACGTAGGCAACTGGCGAGCTTAGAAAGGCATTAAATTCTTTGCGAAGAATGGCAAACATTGGGGTCAATTAGTGAAAAAGGGCGGTCATGCAGAGGCGGAGCCGAAGCATCTCGCATGTTTAGCATGATTAATAATCCAGTATCAGCACGCGAGATGCTTCGCGTTGCTCTGCATGACCGCCTAATGATTTTATTTAGTCAGGTTCTGAAATACTTGCTCCAACGACTGCTCTTCTTGACGCAACCCCAGCAGTACCCAACCTTCCTGGGCCGCGAGGCGCGAAATTGCCCCCCGAACATCGGTCCCGGCGCTAGCCCGGATGTGGTACATATTCTGGGGGGCAATTTCGACGCTGGTAATGCCCGGCAACGCTCGCAAAGGAGCAGGGTCGATGGCTTGCTCAAATTCCGCCCGGATCAGCGTATCGCCAGCGGCGCGGGCCCCTAAGTCGCTCACCGAGCTATCGGCTACAAGCTGGCCCCTATTGATAATTACTACTCTCGTGCACAGAGCAGTTACCTCGGGCAGAATGTGAGTCGAGAAAATCACGGTTTTATCTTCGCCCAGCTCCCGGATAAGCGTACGAATCTCGCCAATCTGGTTGGGGTCAAGGCCGGTGGTGGGCTCATCGAGGATAAGTACGCCGGGGTCGTGAATCAGGGCTTGCGCCAACCCCACCCGCTGCCGGTAGCCTTTCGACAAGGCCCCGATCTGCTTGTTCTGCTCGCGGCCCAGTCCTACTCTATCCACCATTGCGGCCACGCGCTGGCGCCGCGCAGCACCTTTCAACCCGTGTACAGAGCCAATAAATTCGAGGTACTCATGCACGTACATATCCAGGTAAAGTGGGTTATGCTCAGGCAGATACCCCACCTGGCGGCGCACTTCCAGGGGCTCAGCCAGTACGTCGTGGCCGGCTACGCGCACCGTACCGGCACTGGGGGGCAAATAGCCGGTCGCAATCTTCATGGTCGTGGACTTGCCGGCCCCGTTTGGCCCTAGAAAGCCCAGAATCTCGCCTTTGCTCACCGAGAACGAAATATCATTCACGGCAGCTTGGCTCCCGAAATTTTTGGTCAGATGCTGTATTTCAACCATAGAATGTAGCGCGAAGCTCCAGCTCCGGACATCATTGCCGAGCCTAAAACGGAAGACAACGACAAGTGGGTACAAGGAAGCGCGAAGCTGGAGCTTCGCGCCACAAGTTTACTTTTTAGGCTGTAATGGTCGCATTTCCATGTCCACAATGTGGAAATTAAATGGCGTTTGCAGCGCATAAATGATGGTATCGGCAATATCCTGGGGCTGCATCATATGCTCATTGGCATCGGTGCCGGGGATATCGTCGAAGAAATTGGTTCGCACCGAGCCCGGATACAGGCAGGTGACTTTGATACCATCGTTGCGCACTTCCTTAAACAACGACTGCGAAAAGCCGCGCACAGCAAACTTGGATGCGCAGTAGCCCGCCATTTTTTCAATGCCCGTAGTTCCGGCAATAGATGAGATGTTCACGATATGGCCTATTTGCTGGCGCTTCATGGCAGGCAACACGGCCTGGCAGCAGTAAAAGGTACCGTGTACATTGGTATCAAACATCATATGCCAGTCATCAGCCGAGAAGCCATCTACCGGACCAGCAATGCCTAAGCCAGCATTGTTCACGAGCACATGCACCTCAGCGCCGAGTTGCTTGATTGTATTGGCAAACGCAACCTGCACACTGGCTTGCTTGCGCACATCGCACTCAAAAAAATGGAAGTGTTCGTGCTTCAGATCCTTCGGGCGGGTGCGCCCCCAGCCGGCTACAATAGCGCCCTTGGCCAGCAATGCCTGCGCTGTGGCCAGGCCAATGCCTTTGCTGACGCCCGTTAGAATAGCTACCTTGCCGGTCAGGTCCATAGTTTGGTGATGTTGCGAGTGAATAGTTGGTTGCAAGTTAGCTGCCCGCCGCGGCTTTTTCGCAGTTGGGTAAGTCTGCTGGTGCTGATGTCGTGGCTTTCGGGCTGCGCCAAGGATCACGAAGGCGATTGTTTTAAAAGCACGGGCAGCATCGTAACTGAACGCCGGGCGCTGCCACCCTTTCAGGACCTAGTCACCTACACCAACGTTGATGTGACGCTGGTGCAGGATACTACGCTGGCTGAACCTTACGCCGAGGTGCGCACCGGCAAAAATTTGCAGGAGGATATTGAGCTTCAGGTAGAAGATGGCCGGCTTACCGTTCGTAATACGAGCCGCTGCAACTGGGTGCGCCGCTACGACACGCCCCGCGAAGTAATCCTGCACGTAGCCAGTATCCACGACGTAGCCTTGCTGGGCGCTGGCAGCATCCGCACGGCCGGCAACTTCCGGGTCAGCACCGTTTTCTTTCACCTCGTAGGTGCCGGCGACTACGACCTCGACCTTACCAGCGACATTGTGTATCTGGATATGTACGAGTTAGGCGATGTGCGCCTGCGCGGTGCGGCCGATGAGCTAAGCCTGATTGTGGGCGGGCTTGGCTCGGTGCGAGCCACCGACTTACAAACCAAGCGCTGCTTTTTTGAGCTTACCCGCAGCAGCGACGGATCAGCTTACGTCAGGGCTTCCGACGTTGTGGGAGGCACCCATTCCGGCACCGGCACGCTTTACTATAGTGGCAATCCGGCTGCCACCGACATCCGGGTAACCGGCAAGGGCAAGGTAGTAGAGGTCAATTAACAATTGGCTTACCAGCCGCTGGCTAAATATCGCCTAGCTGCGGCCGAATCAACAGCTCCTCCACTACTGCCTGCGGCGACAAGGTGTAAGCTCCGAAAATGGCCTCAGCTACGTCTTCGGCCTTAATAAAGCGCTCGGGGGGCAAATCGGCGCCTTCCCAGCTAGCCGTAAGTGTAGCCCCCGGCAACACAGCCGTCACCCGGATACTCTGCTCTTTCAGCTCTTCGCGCAAGGCTTTCGTCAGGCCAAGCAAGGCAAACTTCGCTACGCTGTACGCGCCACCGCTGGGGTATGCCCGCAAACTGGCCACCGAGCACATCGTGAAAATATGCCCCCACCGTGCGCTAACATGCTGGGCAGCAAGGCGCGGGTTACATCATAGGTGCTATACAGGTTCACCTCGATCATGTGGCGCAGCACCGATCCATCCTCGGTGTCATCTTGGAGGCGGCCGGGCGTAAAGGCTCCGATATTATTTACCAACACCTCAATTTTGCCCCCCAGAGCCAGCACGAAATCGGTGAAGCGGCGGGCTTCGTCGGGTTGGCTCAGGTCGGCGGAAAGCGTATAGAGCTCACTGCCCGGAATTGCCTGCTCTATATCAGTGGCGAGCGTAAGCAAATCGGCGGTAGAGCGGGCGCAGGTGACGACCGCAAAGCCAGCCTGCGCAAAGCGCATGACCACAGCCCGCCCAATTCCCTTCGTTCCTCCGGTAACAATGATATATTTTTTCATTCCTTTACTTGTTGAGTTCGTTTTTACGTAGGGTTACCAAACACGGGCCGAGCATCGCTGTGGCGTAGCTGTTTGCTCTGCAAGTTCCTGTATTTCTCCCTTCCTTCTTCCGCTTTATGGTCAAAAACTTCGGCGAGTTTCTGCTTTTCATTCAAAGTATGGTCACGCGGACCGAGCGCCTCAAAACGCTTTGGCAGCGCACCCTCGAAGAGTCCGTAATTATTGGCTTCGACTCGGTTTTCATTGTCGCTATTGTAAGTGCGTTTATTGGCGCTGTTACGTGCGTTCAAATTTCCTATAACCTGGTTAGCCCGCTCATTCCGAAATCGACCATCGGGTTTATGGTGCGCGAAATGACCATCCTGGAACTGGCGCCTACCATCACCAGCATTGTGCTGGCCGGTAAAGTTGGCTCCAGCATTGCGGGTGGCTTGGGCACGATGCGCATCACCGAGCAGGTAGCAGCCCTAGAGGTAATGGGCATCAACTCAGCTTCTTACTTAGTACTTCCCCGTATTGTGGCGGCCATTCTCATGTTCCCGCTGCTGGTTATTCTGGCTATGGCGCTTTCTATTTTGGGCGGATACCTAGCTGGTACGCTCACCGGCGCTATCTCAGCTCAGGAATATATCGAAGGTCTCCGCACCGATTTTATTCCTTACAACATCGCCTTCGCCTTGATCAAATCGGTTGTATTTGCCTTCCTAGTGTCGGCTATTTCATCGTACAAAGGCTACTTCACGACGGGCGGCGCACTGGAAGTAGGAGCAGCCAGCACTGGTGCCGTAAACAACTCAATTATTGCAATCCTGATAGCCGACTTCGTGTTAGCAGCGCTGCTTTTGTAAAGCAGTAGGTTGGGCATAGGCTGGCAACATAAAGCCCCTCTCCCGATTGCTCCGCTCTAACCTCTTCCCCTATTATCTGTTTTGAACTCATGATTGAAATTCATAACGTCCAGAAATCCTTTAATGGCAACCAAGTGCTGAAGGGTATCACCTGCACGTTTGAGACGGGCAAATGCAACCTGTTGCTGGGTGGCTCAGGTACTGGCAAAAGCGTGCTGCTACAATGTATTGTAGGTCTTATGCAGCCCGACATTGGCAGCATAACTTACGATGGCAGCGTGTTTACCAACAACAAGGTGCAGATCAGGCAGGAGATCCGGCGCAAGATCGGGATGCTGTTTCAGGGCTCGGCTTTGTTCGACTCCATGACGGTGTACGAAAACATCGAGTTTCCTCTCAAGATGCTGACGCCTGAGATGACCAGGGAAGAGCGCCGCGACCGGGTGGAGTTTTGCCTGAAGCGGGTAGGCCTTGAAAACGCGGGCAACAAAATGCCCGCCGAAATCAGCGGCGGCATGAAGAAACGTGTGGGTATTGCCCGCGCCATTGCACCCAACTGTACTTACCTCTTCTGCGACGAACCCAACTCCGGCCTCGATCCGCTCACCAGCCTCAAGATTGACGAGCTGATTCACGAAATCACCCACGAGTACAACATCACCACTGCCATCATCACCCACGATATGAACTCGGTGATTGAAATTGGCGACCACATCATCTTTTTGCATAAAGGCCAAAAGCTGTGGGATGGTACCAAGGAAGAAATCCTGAACGCTCAAGTACCTGAACTGAAAGAATTTATCTTCAGCAGCAGCTTGGTGCGAGCCGCCAAAAAAGTGGACGACGAATCGGAAGGAGGCCTTGCAGCCATTACAGAAGGCGAATCAACCAGCGCTTAACTCTGGGTTTCTCTTCCACAAAAAAAGCCCCCAGACTATTCTCTGGGGGGCTTTTTTATTCAATCTGTGCTACGCATTCTGGTCACGCAGGCCTGTCAGGTGGGCCAAGTGGTGCTGGCCGTGCCAGGCATAGAGCGCCAAGGCTTGATCCAAGGTATAATCCCGATCGTTGCCGGGATGATAAAAAGTGTGCTGCCATTGCGCTTCCGTCAGGTGGTGAAGCAACACGGTCCAGCGGATATGTAAAGCCTCCAGCAGCGTCAAGGATACGGTGATAGGTGTTGCCTCTATATCGGGGAGTTCAGCCCAGGCATGCTCGTCGTAGGGCCGCACGGTGGGCCGTTCCTCGGTGAGAGCCAAGCGGAAACGCGTGTAGCTGTTGATGTGCGAATCGGCCAGATGGTGAATGACCTGGCGGCCCGTCCAGCCACCGGGCCTATACGGCTCTAAGAGCCGGACGCCGCCTATTTCGCGCGCCACAGTATTAAGCTGGACCGGCAGCTCAGCTATCTGCTGAATAAAAGTCGCGCGCTCAGGGGCGGAAAGCGGGCTCGCGGGCAGCGTCGGCTGACCGATTGGGTAGCGAAGATCAGGGCTGGGGGGCATTTTCAACTGGTTGAGTGGAAGGATAGGGCACAAAAAAAGCCTTCCATACAAGGAAGGCTTTCTTTCTAACATGACCAAAACTTAGCCGTTACGCTTATTAAGCTCATCGCGGATTTTGGCCGCTTTTTCGTAATCTTCTTTTTCGAGGGCCTGAGCCAGCATCTTGGTCAGCTCATCCAGCGACACCTGACCGCTCGGGTCGCGGGGGCTGGGCGCCGATGCCGGAGTGCCGCCATTGTCCTCGTCATCGTCGTCCTCGTCATCATCGTCCGAAGCATCTTCGGCGTTTTCATCAAGGTCGCTCAGGATGATACCAGCTTCGCTCAGCACGCTTTCCACGGTAAAGATCGGAACCCCGAACCGCAGGCCGATAGCAATGGCGTCACTGGGCCGCGCGTCTATTTCGAAGGTCGTGGCCCCATCGGAGCACACAATTTTGGAGTAGAATACGCCTTCCTTCAAATCCGAAATCATCACTTCGATGATGGCCACATGCACGTGCTCGGCAAACGACTTGAACAAGTCGTGCGTCAGCGGACGGTTGGGACTTATTTTTTCTATTTGAATAGCAATGCTCTGCGCCTCAAACATGCCAATGATGATAGGCAACCGACGGTTGCCCGTTTTTTCACCCAGAATAAGAGCGAAAGAACCCGATTGGGATTGGCTGGATGAGAGGCCGAGGATTTCGAGCTGAATTTTCTTCACAAGCGATTAAGCTGATTTTAGGTGTGTCGATTCGCGTTTATTAAACTAGTAATCAATAAGTTAATGCCATAAATAAAAACAAAAGCATCAACCTATCAAAACTCAATTTAGCAACGCATTAATTCAACTCTTTAACGGCCTGAGTTAATTTCGGTAGTACGTCGAATACGTCGCCAACGATGCCATAATCAGCCGCTTTAAAAAACGGAGCTTCTGGATCTTTGTTGATGACGACGATAACTTTCGACGAGTTTACGCCAGCCAAGTGCTGAATGGCGCCCGAAATACCGCAGGCAATATACAAGTTCGGCGACACCGTGATACCCGTCTGGCCAACGTGCTCGTGGTGAGGACGCCAATCGACGTCGGATACCGGCTTGGAGCAGGCAGTAGCTGCGCCCAGTGCTTTGGCTAAGTCTTCAATCAGATTCCAATTCTCTGGGCCTTTCATACCGCGGCCACCAGATACAACCTTATCAGCTTCGGGCAACAGAATACCACCAGCTTGCTCTTGCATGATCACCTGCTTTGGAGCATCGGCGAAGTCAGTGTCGGTGAGCTGGGCAGAGAACTGCTCCACAGTGGCGGTTTGGCCAGCATTGTGCAGAGGCTCCATCGAGTTTTTCTTGACCGCAATAATTTTTCGCTCGCCACTTAGAATAACGTCGGAGAAAGCCTTGCCGGAATACGCCCCGCGCTTCACTACAAATTGCCCCCCATCCATCTTGGGAAGCTCTACTACGTTGGTAGCCAAGCTGGCTTGCAGGCGCACCGATAAGCGCGAACCAACAGCCGCTCCAATGTTGGAGTTAGCCAGTACAATTATCTGCGCGCTTTCCTGCTGGGCTGCCGCAGCAATCAGCTTGGTGTAAGCGCCGTTTACGAAATCCTTGAGGCGGGAATCGTTATCGTATAATACTTTGCTGATGCCTTGCTCACCAAGGGTGGCAAGGTTGGTCTCGGTAGCCTCGCCCACGGCCACAGCCGTAGCCGTAGTGCCAAGCATTTGGGCTACCTGGCTTCCGTAGGAAGCTACTTCCAGCGAGGACTTTTTCACCTCACCGTTATCACACTCAACTACAATTAGAACAGACATTTATTTAGACATAAGAAGTGAAGTACAAGAAATGAGATGTTTACTAGAGAAGCTTGATATCAGCAGCATGTGCTTTGTGGTTCTCTAACCTCAATCCTGTATTAAATTACTTTGGCTTCGTTGCGCAGCAGTTTGATCAGGTCGCCGGCCGATTCGGCGGGAATAAGCTTAACACCCTGCTTCTTGGGGGGCAAAGCGAACTCGGTAACCTGGGTGCGGGCAGCTTCGCCGGTAGGCTCTACTACTTTCAAGGGCTTGGTCCGGGCCGTCATGATACCACGCATGTTAGGAATGCGGGGCTCGCACATGGGCTCCTGACACGAAACAACGAAAGGCGTAGCCACCTCCACTATTTCTTTGCCACCTTCAATCTCACGCTCCAGCGTGGCGGTGTTGCCTTCAACATCAAGCTTGATGGCCGGCGCTACGGTCGGAATGCCGAGCAGCTCGCCCACCATGCCATGCACTTGAAAGCCGTTGTAATCAATGCTTTCCTTACCCATCAAGATGATGTCATAGCCACCTTCTTTAACGGCAGCGGCAATTTGCTGAGCCACGAAAAAAGCGTCGGTGGGCTTGGCATTCACGCGGATAGCGTCGTCGGCACCAATGGCCAGGGCCTTACGGATATTGGGTTCCGTATCGGCTTCGCCTACGTTGAGCACCGTCACATTGCCGCCCAGCTTTTCCTTTAACTCAATGGCGCGGGTGAGGGCATATTCATCCCAAGGATTAATTACAAACTGCACCCCAGCCTTGTTGAGCTCCTTATTATCAGGAGTAAAGGCAATCTTGGTGGTCGTGTCGGGCACGTTGCTGATACAAACGAGAAACTTCATCGAAGGTGCTTATATGGACGAATAACTACGGGAAAGCCCCTAATTTCGGGCGAAGATACAGAAAACTCCTGCCCTATGGAAACCTCACCCAGCCGTTTACAGCAACTCTTGGCCTTCTACGCCGATGACCCCAACGACGCATTTACGATCTATGCGCTGGCCACCGAATATCGAGCAACAGAGCCACTGCTAGCTATGAAATATTATCAAACGCTGCTGGAAGAGCACCCCGACTACGTGGGGACTTACTACCATGCGGGCAAGCTGCTGGAGCAACTAGAAAAGCCCGAAGAGGCCGAAAAAGTTTACCGCCTAGGGTTGCAGGTGAGTCGTAAAGCTGGTCAGATGCACGCCGCTAGTGAGCTTCAACAGGCGCTGAATCAGCTACTGGGCCTAGATTACGAAGACGAGTAAAGCCATTAGCTTACTTATTTTGCACTAGCGCACGAGCCGCTTCCACGGCTACCCGGGCATTGGGCGCATAGGCATCAGCCCCGATTGTGCGCCACAACGTAGGATCGGCATTGAATGGCGCCCCTCCTACCATCACCGACACCTGGCTGGCGCCAATTGTATACTGTTTGGCGTTGATGAGCTGGCGCAGAATGTTCACATGGTGAGGCATGGAAGCGCCAAGCACGAGCAAATTGGCTTTAAACCCGACAACCGCCTTCCAGATATCATCGGTTGGGGTGTTGGCGCCTAAGAAGTAGGGCGTCCAGCCATCAAATTCCAGGAAGTCAGACACCATACGCACCGGCATACTGTGCAAATCGCTGGACACGGTAGTAGCCACGAAACGGAAGCCATTGGGAGCAGGTGCCTGCAAATATGGGTGGAGCATAGCCATGGCCAGCTCGGTGGCGGCGGTGCAATAGTGCTCTTGGGCAACAGTGATTTCGCCCCTGTGCCAACGCGAGCCCACTTCCCACTGCACAGGCATAAATACATGCTCGTAGATAAGGCGCACATCAATACCTTCTTTAGCTTCTTTTCGGAGTAAGCTGATAGCTTCGGCGCGCTGTCCAGCCAAGAGATTTGACAAGTACGCATCAGCAAGCGCTTTCAAAGGTGCCTCTTGGGAAGAATCAACTGGCGGGGAAGGCTCAGCTACTATCACTGGGTGCTCCAGCTCTTTAAAAGCTGCGCTCAGATAGCCCGCTGCGGCTATATACTCCGCGATGGGTAAGCGCTGGGCCAGAACCTGCTTGAGGGCCGTCAGCTGCTGAGTCAGCATCTGGTCGTGGGCCTCGTCGGCTGGATGGTGCCGGGAATGAAACAAATGCGCCTCAAATAAGCCGGCACTGTTCATCAAAATGGCGTTGGCCAAAGCATTAAGATGGCCTTGCATCTCTTGTTCGAGTGCTCGGCGGCTTTCTTCACTTCCCCCACAGTAGTCTACGTCCGGCGACAACTGACAATAAAGTACTGCAGCCTCCTCAGTTATGCTCTCGGCCTGTTGATAAATGGTTTCGGCCGTACGTTGCTGTTTTACATTCATTGCTACTTTCCCATTGCTGCCATCATAACACTACCGCGCAGTTTATCTTCTCAACCGCTATATACTTCTAATAGAATCTATTGTGTAGGGAAAGGGCACTAAAGCTACTTCGTGCTTTTACTGTGAACTAGGCTGGCTGGTTTCACTTATTGCGTTTTCATTCGTCATTTAATGACGAGCTTGTGTTTCGTATAAAATTCAGCGCCTCAACATCATTTAGTAGAGAATAAAGCGAGCTCAGCTTTTCACAAAATAGCGTTTATCTCACTGGGGGGCTTTTTTATTCCCTTATTACCGCCAACCATTGTAGAGCTAGCATCTTTGTCCAAACGGTAACGGCGGTATCGTCCGTTCGTGGCGCTGAACTTTCTCTGGTAGTCTCGTGTCAGAGGGGGCATGCGTAAAACCGCTTTTTTGTTTGCTGGGGGGCTTTTTGTGGCTGCTCCAGCCAGTCTGCTTGCCCAGACCACCGACCCTACCCTCAATGCTGATGCGCCCTTTGTGCGCAACATCCGCCCTGATCGGCCCGGCCGCACCATTACAACCAGTATGGTGCCCTTGGGCCAAGTTCAGGTAGATGCGGGCACCAACCGCTTTGAGCCGGCCGACGCCACAGGTTTCGGCTCGACTCGCACTTTGTCTGGCGCCACCCTGCGCATTGGACTACCCAGCCACATTGAGCTGCGCTTGACGCAAGGCTACCTCCATCCTACCGACAAGCGCGCCGTCACGCCCGCAATGGCTGCAGCAGTCGATTCTGAGGCACCCGTTCCTTCTACCGCTTTGCCCGGTGGTTTCGCGCCCCTAACCGTTGGGGCCAAGTTTTTGGCATCAACGGTACCTAATGCCCGCTCCCAAGTGGTGCTATTGGGCGAGGTAACACTACGCAATGGCGACGCCTCTTTCCCAAACAAAGTGCTGGAGCCCGGCGCGCGCTTACTAATCTCGCAACAGTTAGGACAGCGCTATGGGCTGGAAGCAAACTTCGGCTTTCGTCAGCGTGGCTTCCGCGCCGCCGACACCAAGCTAGGCACCTATCTCGGCACGCTGGCGCTGAATGGACCGCTGGGGGGCAATTTTGGCTTTTTCGCCGAAACGTATACCACATGGCAGCGCGAATCGAAGCTGGCGCCCGGTGCTACGGCCGGAATTTATTGGCGGCCGCTGCCTAACCTCCACTTCGACCTGAATGCCGGCCAAGGCTTCACCTCCGAAGCCGAAGGCTTATCCGTGGGAGCTGGCTTTAGCGTGCGCCTTCCTAAGTAATAACTTACTATTCGTTTAAAACGAGACGGCCGCCCCGATACTTACTTAGTGTCGGGGCGGCCGCTTTTACTCTACTTCGAAGCGCTACGGGCGCTGACCTACGCTGGCGGGCTCAATGCGGGTAGGCGTTTGGTCGCCGGCTATAATGCCGGTAGCACTACGCGCAATGGCCGTAATAATAGCCGTCATGTTGGTCATATTCAGGCTTTCCACTTCGTCGTCTACCGTGTGGTAAAGCTTATCCGTCGGAATCTGGTCGCTGCTGATGGTGTGGGCCGGCACGCCCAGACGGGCCAGGGTGGCATTATCGGAGCGGTAAAACAGGTTTTGCTCGGGATACGGATCGGGCTCGAAGCGGAAGGGTGTGCCTTCCAGCTTTTGCTGGAGCAGCTTGCCAAAGTCGGAGCGCTCGTAGCCGGTGATAAAGGCGGTCTGGGGGCCAAATTTGGCTTCCTTCCCGATCATCTCGATGTTGAACATGGCCACCACCTTCTGCGGATCAATCTGCTGAGAAAAATACTTCGAGCCGAAGCCCCCGATTTCCTCCGCCGTGAACGCCACGAATACCAGCGTCCGCTGATTCTTCTTTTTCTTCTTGCCGACCTCCAGCTTGTTCTTTTTAAAATACTCCGCCAGAGCTACCACGGCCGTTGTGCCGCTGGCATCATCATCGGCCCCGTTGGCAATGGAGTCGCCGGCCGTGGGGGGCAAAATTCCGATATGGTCATAATGAGCCGAAAACACTACCATTTCGGCTGCACGGGCTTTGTCCTTGGCCTGTCCGGGCAGGACTCCTACCACATTGCGCAGCTCTACCGTTTTGATGGTGGTGGTGGCCGTAGCAGCAAATTTGACGGGCGCCGCCGGAGCAGCCGCCAACACAAATACGCTGGCAAATGGCTTCGGCTGTTCGCCCTGCATACTGCTATGGCTCAGGTAGTCAGCCAGCTGCTTGAAACGCGGCGCATGGATTGGATCCACGAGAACCAGCGTGTTGGCAGTCGGTTGCAGCAAAGCGCCCATTTGCTGCCGCACGTTGTCCTGGGGGCCAATAACGACCACACGCGGCGGCGTGGCATCCTCGCTGGTCCAGCTGAGGGAAGGCAGCCCCGATATGGGCAGCACGTTTTCGGTCGCTACTGCCAAGCCGTCGAGCGTTACGCTGCCCGCAGTCGTACGTACTTCGTACGCCGGAAATACCTGCTCGTATGTGGTTAAGCCCGGCATTTTTTCCAGCCCAATCCGGTCAAACTCGGCGGCCAGAAACTTAGCGGCCTGCAAGCCACCCGGCTTACCGGCTGCCCGGCCCTTCATGTCATCAGCCGCCAACGTGCGGATAACACGCTCAACGTTTGCCTGCTTAATATTTTTCTGTGCTTCAGCTAGCTGGCTTATACAAGCCAATCCAATGATCAGGACAAGTTTTTTCATGGCTCAAGGTAGGAATTTTGCCTCACGACAAAACCAATTATCACGGTTCACCTATCTTCTGCCAGGCTTTTCACTTATCGTTGTTCCTATGCCGCTCCGCCCGCCCCTGATTTTGCTACTATTTCTGCTTTTCAGTGCCTGCACAACCGTACGAGAAACCCCTCCCGATGCCAGCCTGCGCAATACACGCTGGGTGCTCCGAACCCTGGCTGCCACCCCCATCAACACACTGGAGAGCAGTCAGGAAATCTACCTACAACTTAACGCTACTACCAATCAGCTGGATGGCTACGCGGGCTGCAACCGGTACTTCGGCCGCTTCGAGCAGCCCACGGCTACCACGCTGCGCCTCCTGAATATTGGCTCTACTAGGATGTTCTGCGAAGCCCGCCAACAGTTGGAAACCAACTATTTGAAAGCGCTTCAAGACGCTTCACGCTTTGAAATACAAGGCAACACCTTACGGTTGTACGCCGAAAAAAGCGACGAGCCGCTGGCAGTGTTTGAGGCCGTTTATTTAAAATAGGCTCACAAAAAAGCCCCCCAGTAAGATCTGGGGGGCTTTTTTAAGTCGCTAAAGCATAATTTATTTAGCAGGAAGCGCAGGCAACGTATTCAGCCAGGGCGCGAAAGCCACAAAATCAGCTTCGGTGCGTAGCGCCGGGCGCTTCTTAAGCTCCGCCTGAATCTGGGCCGAGTGCTCCGGCAATGCAGCTGCCAACGCCTTTGCGTTAAGCTTGATGGGCTGCAAACGACCATCGGCCGTACGGATGAAGTAGTCAGTCTGGTCGAGCAGCTCATCATAGCGCCGGTCGGCGCTGTAGGCCCCGCTGTAGCTGGCTTTTTGCAGGGTTTTGCGCTGAAGCTTGAGCAGGCTGTAGTTGCCCGGCACTAACACTTCAAAATACTCTTGGCGCAGAGCCGGGTCGGGCGCATCATAAAAGCGCTTAAAAGCTCGCGGCTGATTTTTGGTGGGGTCATTTAGCACGAAACCCTCCACCTTATTCATGTCCACATAAGTGGAGTCTTTGGGACTGCGCAGCATCAACAGCAGGCGCTGGTTGGCATCGTACTTCAGCTTTGTTTCGGGCAGGGGCACTTTGGAGGCCAGCTGAATAGTGCCCGGTATCCAAGCCGAAATCAAATAAGGCGTACCGCGCACACCCTCGTAGCGGTTGTCGAAGCTGATGGCAGCCGAACCGTTCACCAGCGACTTCAGGTTTTCCTGTGCTGCATTGCCCGAGCTAACGGCTGCACTTTGCGCCTGCGCGTGCAGGCTTACAAAAGCACTGGCTGCAATAAGAAAAGTGCGTAAGAGATTCATATTTGAATAACAGAGTGAATGGGAAATGCTACAACTTCGAAAATATATACAATTTTCGGGATAGAAGCCGCACTCTACCCACAGCCGCAGTTATGCCAGCGTCAATACAAGGTCGTCAGCATTTACTAAGGTCCCTTCGCCCAGGTGCAGGCTTTGCACGGTAGAGTCGTCGGGGGCGGTGATGGTGGTTTCCATTTTCATGGCTTCAATGATGAAGAGCGGCGTGTTGCGCTTCACCGCTTCGCCGTCTTTCACCAGCACTTTCGACAGCATTCCTTGCAAAGGAGCGCCCACCTGGCGCGGATTGGCTTTGTCAATCTTCTGATTACGCACCGTTTTGACTTCCACCGAGCGGTCGCGCACTTCCAGGTTGCGGGTCTGGCCATTGAAAGAGAAGAACACGGTACGGTTGCCGTCGTCGTTCACGTTGCCTACCGAGCGTAGCTTCACAATTACTGATTTGCCCCGAGCAATGTCGATGATGGTTTCCTCGCCGGGCTTAAGGCCATAGAAAAACACCCGCGTTGGAATCAGCGACACGTCGCCGAACTGCTGCACGTGCGCCCAATACTGCTCGAATACTTTGGGGTAGAGCAGGTAGGAAAGCAGATCGGTAAACTTAGTCTGGGGCCAAATTTGGTTTGAAAAGCCGCCCACTCCTTGTCAAAATCGATGGGCGCCAAGTGCTCGTTGGGTCGGTCAGTGAAGGGCTTTTCATCCTTGAGAATAAGCTTTTGCAGGTCAGCGGGCCAGCCGCCCTCTGGCTGCCCAATGTCGCCCCGGAACAGGCTCTGCACCGACTCCGGAAACGACAGGCTCTCCCCTTTCTCCAGCACGTCCTGGGTTGTCAGGTTATTCGTCACCATAAACAGCGCCATGTCGCCCACCACTTTCGACGAGGGCGTTACTTTCACGATGTCGCCAAATAGCTGATTCACGTCGGCGAAGGTTTGCTTTACCTGCTCAAACTTATCGCCCAGGCCCAGCGCCGCCGCCTGGGGCCGCAGGTTGGAATATTGCCCCCCAGGTATCTCGTGCTGAAACACTTCTGACGTACCGGCTTTCAAACCTGACTCAAACGGATAGTAGTACTCGCGCACCGTTTCCCAGTAGTTGGAAAACTCATTCAAGCTCCGCTGATCGAACTCCCGGTGTCGGGGCGTACCACGCAGCATCTCCACAATAGAGTTGAAATTAGGCTGCGAAGTAAGCCCTGATAAAGAGCCCAACGCTACATCAATCACATCTACATCTGCTTCAACTGCCTTTAGGTAAGTAGCTGCTTGTAAGGATGATGTATCATGTGTATGTAAATGAATAGGCAAGCTGATGGTAGACCGAAGTCCCTGAATAAGCTCAGTGGCGGCGTAAGGCTTGAGCAGGCCGGCCATGTCTTTAATGCAGAGAATATGGGCGCCTGCATCTTCGATCTGCTTAGCTAAGCGCAGATAATAGTCGAGGTTGTATTTAGGGCGCTTGGGGTCTAGAATGTCGCCGGTGTAGCAGATGCTGGCCTCGGCCAAACCCTGGGTTTTGTTGCGCACAAAACCGATGCAGGACTCCATTCCAGGCATCCAGTTAAGGGAGTCGAAAATGCGGAACACATCGACGCCCGTTTCCCAGGCCTGTTGCACAAAACGCTCAGTGAGGTTATCCGGGTATGCTTTGTAGCCCACGCCATTTGCCCCCGGATGAGCATTTGCAGCAAAATATTAGGCACCGCCGCTCTGATTTTAGCCAACCGCTCCCACGGATCTTCGTGCAGAAAGCGTAGGGCCACATCAAACGTAGCGCCACCCCACACCTCCATCGAGAAGGTTTGAGGATGCATTTTGGCGTAGCGTTCGGCCACCTTCAGCAGGTCGAAAGTGCGCATGCGCGTGGCCAGCAAACTCTGGTGGGCGTCGCGGAAGGTAGTATCGCAGTAATGAATGGGTTTATCGGCGCGCAACCACTGGGCAAATCCTTCGGGACCAAGCTCTGTGAGCTTGTCTTTGGTGCCGGGCTGGTGCGGCTCGGTGATGTTGGCGAACGGGATTTTGGGCTTGCGCAGGTCCCGTGTGGGGTCAATCAGCTTCTTAACGTCGGGGTTGCCATTGACCACCACATCGCCGATGTAAGCCAGCACTTTTGTGCCGCGGTCCTGGCGGGGCTTGTACTGGAATAGCTCCGGGTGGTCTTTGATAAAGTCCACGTTGGCCTTACCACTTACAAACTCGGGTTAGCAATGATATTTTGCAGAAACTGAATGTTGGTCTGTACCCCACGAATGCGGAATTCATCCAGCGTACGCGCCATTTTTTGGGCTGCACCTTCCAGCGTAGGCGCGTGGGCCGACACTTTCACCAGCAGCGAATCGAAGAAGGGTGACACTTTCACGCCCTGATACACCGAGCCCTGGTCGAGGCGAATACCGAAGCCGCCCGCCGAGCGATACGCCACGATGGTGCCGTAGTCGGGCTTAAAGTCGTTCTCGGGGTCTTCGGTAGTAATGCGGCACTGAATGGCGAAGCCGGTTTTGAGCGGTTTGCCCCCGGCTCCAGCCCAATTTCTGGGGAAGAAAGATTATAGCCGGCCGCAATATAAATCTGCGTTTTGATCAGGTCGATGCCGGTAATCATCTCCGTGACGGTGTGCTCCACCTGAATGCGCGGATTCACCTCAATAAAGTAGATGCGGTCCAGCTCGGGATTTACCAGAAATTCCACCGTGCCCACATTGTTGTAGTTCACCGCCCGGCCCAGACGCAAGGCGTACTCATACAGCAAATGGCGCTGATGATCAGCCAGATCCAGAGCGGGGGCAATTTCTACCACTTTCTGAAAGCGGCGCTGCACCGAGCAGTCGCGCTCGTAGAGGTGCACAATGTTGCCGTGGTTATCGGCTACCAGCTGCACTTCAATGTGCTTGGGGCGCTCCACAAATTTTTCCAGAAACACGGTGTCGTCGCCGAAGGCTTTCAACGCCTCATTCCGAGCTTCAAAAAAGCCTTTTTCCAGCTCGTCGTCGGTCCGGATAACGCGCATACCGCGCCCACCACCGCCGGAAGCTGCTTTGAGCATGACCGGATAGCCAATGCGATGCGCCTCATTTAGTGCTACTTCCAGATCAACCAGCTCCGCTTCGCTGCTTTCTATAATGGGCACCTGGCACTGTACGGCCACGCGCTTGGCGGCTACTTTGTCGCCGAGGGCTTCCATTACTTCCGGCCGCGGCCCCACGAAAATCACGCCTTCCTCCTGGCAGCGACGAGCGAACGTGGCGTTTTCGGCCAGAAAGCCGTAACCAGGATGAATAGCGTCGGCACCGTTTTCTTTGGCGGTACGCAGAATGGCTTCTATATCCAGATAAGGTTTCAGCGGCTCGTCGTCGCGGCCAATCTGATAGGCTTCATCGGCCTTGTAGCGGTGCAGGGAATAGCGATCCTCATAGGTGTACACAGCCACCGTCGGGATACCCAACTCGGTGGCGGCGCGCAGCACCCGGATAGCAATTTCACCACGGTTGGCAACGAGTAGCTTTTTGATATTCATAGTTTGGAGGTAAGTGAAGAGCGGGAAAGTGGAATCGGGACGAAGCTAGGCAATTGCGCAACAAGCTTCATGAACAGTTAGCGAATTTTTGCTAGTTGTCACTTATTCGCAATATCAGCTTTATTAGTTGCTTCGAAATAGCTGCTGCTTATCAAGGTAGTAAGCATTGCTAAAAAAGCCCCCCGGTAGTGTCCTGCTCTATACAAAAATCCCCTGCTCGGCTGCCGAAAGCCAAACAGGGGATTTGAAGCCAGAAACAATTCCGGATTTAGCGGGCAGCTCTCACCGAGCTGGCCCCACTGGCGCGGCTGCTTACTAGACGCGCATTGCCTTTATAGCGAATGTCGCTGGCGCCGGAAGCGGTTGATGACAGTTCCCCGTCGATATTAACCTGCGCGTCACTGGCGCCCGAAGCAACTATCTGAGCACCTTTGGATTGCAGCGCATACGCCTGGTACTCACTACCGCCGCTGACGTTCACTTTCTGCCGGTCGGCCTTTCCGGAAAGCTTTACATCGCTGGCACCGGAGCAGTTCACATCCAGACTTCTGGCATTGAGGTTGAGCGTTATATCGCTGGCGCCGCTGGCTTGCACTTTAAAGTCGTTGGCAGCGAAGGTCGATTGGCCCTTCACCGCCGACGCACCGCTCACAGAAACTGCCTTGAGGCTGGGGCAGGTGATATAAATATTAACGCTATTCTCATTGCGGCCCACCAGGTCGCGCCAGTTGAAATTACGGTCGCGGTATATTTTCAGGGTACCGTTCTGCACCTCCGTTTTCAGGTATTCCTGCACTTCCTCCGATGCCTCAACGACCACGCTTGTTGCGCCGCCCTGGCGTAGAAATACATTCACCGCACCACTTGCGCTGATGGCTTCGAAGCTGCCTGTTTGGCGGGTTTGCTTGGTCTGGGCTTGTACATAAACCTGGAGCGTACATGCTACTAAAAGCAGAATAAGAGTCTTGAGCTGAGTCGAGGTTTTCATGGTGTAGAATAATGATTAGAGAGTTGTCGAGGTAGATGAATAAGCCACAGGAAGGGTTGCCTAAAGTGCAGATAATATAATCATTTAGACGTTTATATAAAGCAGAAATAATCTGCAATGGCATTTGCTATCAGCGTTTTAATGGCTGGGGGCAAAATATTTTTTGCCTTCGGTCAAGATAGCCTGCAACCTTTTGTCTTCGTGCTGTCTCCCTCTCACATAGCACCCACAGTTCGACGTATATGATACCACGCTTTACTCGCTCTTTTTTGTGGCTTGGAATAGCTTTCGCGCTCAGCAGCTGCTCAGATGATTCTGATGTGGACGCCGCGCTGCTGAATGAGCGTTGGAAGCTGGCCGAAGTAGAGGGCGACGATATACGCCTTTCGAGCTTTTCCTTCGATCGGCAGTCTTATATTCAGTTCGTTGCGTCTGACAGCAAATTGCAAGGCTTGTCGGCCTGCGACGAGATTGGGGGCAATTTTCTCTTGATGCTGGCAGCAAAACGTTCACCATCACGCAAATCACAGTGAAGCCGGGCAGTTGTTCCAGTCCGGTATTTGGCGTGCGTTATCTGGCAGCGCTGCTTCGAACCGCCCGCTACGAGGTCAACAATAGGGAGCTTCGCCTGTACGATGCTACCCAGTCGACAGATCCAATCCTAACCTTTCGCGCAGAAGAATAAACTTACTCAACTACTTTATATTATCCACTGATTATTAGCCAATTATCTATCATTTATCTTATTTCTCAGGCCGGCAGAAGGTGCGCTTCTGCCGGCCTGATTTTTTGCTGCTCGTAGCAGCTTTTACTCAGCAATTAAATGAATGATGTATAGACGCAACACTTCGCGTCTTCGTGTTGAACAATGGTAGGTCGGATGGCGCCAGCAAGGAGACGCAAAGTATCACGTCTCTACATCGTCGGCGGAACCAGGTTGCGCGAATTGAGTCACGATAGTTAAGGGCGGCGCAAACCTTGGCCCTTTGGTTCAGTTGTCAAGAGACCCTTCACACCTGAACCACACGCATGGATTTCGCCCAAAAGAATATTCTCATCGTCGGTGCCTCGTCGGGCATCGGACTGGCTACAACCAAATTGCTGCACGGCCTTGGTGCCCAGCTGTTTACCGCCTCGCGCCACCTCTCACCCGAGCTGGCTGAGCTGCAAACCACCCACCTGGACCTCGACGCAACTCAACCCATCCCTCCTACCGCCCTCGATGCTCTGCCCGATACGCTGCACGGCTTTGTGTACTGTCCTGGCAGCATCAAGCTGCGGCCCTTCGAGCGGATTCCGCTGGATGATTTCAGGGCTGATTTTGAGTTGAACGTGATGGGCGCCGTGCAGCTGCTACAGCCCCTGATGAAGCGTCTGAAGAAGGCCGACGGCGCTTCGGTAATTCTGTTCAGCACGGTGGCCGCCACTACGGGCATGAGTTTTCACGCCAGTATTGCCACTGCCAAAGCCGCTCTGGAAGGCCTCACCCGCGCGCTGGCCGCCGAATTTGCCCCCCAGAACATCCGCGTCAACGCCGTGGCACCGTCGCTGACCAACACGCCGCTGGCCGCCCCTTTATTGAACACGCCCGAGAAAGCGGAAGGCGGGCCAAGCGCCACCCCTTGCAGCGCATCGGGCAACCCGAGGATCTGGCGTATATGGCGTCTTTCCTGCTCTCCGACCACAGCAGCTTTATCACGGGCCAGATAATGCCGGTTGATGGCGGCATGGGCCGGCTAAAGTAGTGAAATGGTGAGTGGTGAGTGGTGAGTGGTGAAGTGGTGAGTTTCCGTTCAGGAATTCACTTGTGTATTCGAACACGCTACAGACTCAAGCTCAGCCAGCACTTCCGTTTCGCCATTCATCACTTCACAAACTCACCATTTCACCTTTACCTATGAAAATCACGCTTTTCTGGCACCGGCGCGACCTTCGGGTGCATGATAATGTGGGCCTGGCTGCGGCGTTGCAGAGCGGGCACCCAGTAGTGCCACTGTTCATATACGACCGCGAGATTCTGGATTTGCTGCCTAGCCGCCGCGACGCGCGCGTCACGTTTATCTATCAGCAAGTGGAACACCTGGCGGCTCAGACGGAGGCTGCGGGGGCAATTTTCTGGCTGTCTACGGCCGGCCGCTCGAGGTATTTGAGCAATTGCTTCGCCAGCACGACATAGCGGCCGTGTATACCAACGAGGACTACGAGCCCTACGCTCAGGAGCGCGACACGGCCGTAGCAGCCCTTTGCCAGCAGCACGGCGCCGGTTTTCGGGCGTTCAAGGATCAGGTTATTTTTGCCAAAAGCGAGATTATGACCAAATCGGGCACGGTTCCGAAAGTATTTGGCTCTTACCAGAAAGCGTGGTTGGCGGCACTAAGCGACGAGCAGTTAAAGGCGCATCCGTCCGCCGAGTTGTTTCGCGATGACAACCTGCACCGCTTGCCCGATGCGCCCGCTCGCCCGACGCTGAAGGATATGGGCTTCGAGCATTTTGAACAATTCGTGCCCGCCACCGAACTGCCCGACGAGGCCCTGGTTCGCAACTACCACCTCACCCGCAACCAGCCCGGCCTGGTGAACAGCAGCACCCGCCGCTCGGTGCACCTGCGCTTCGGGACGCTGAGCGCGCGCGAACTCATGCGCCAAGCCAAGGAGTTGAATCCCAAGCTGCTGTCCGAATTAATCTGGCGCGACTTCTTTATGATGTTGCTTTGGCATTACCCCTTCACGGCCACCGAAAGCTACGACCCTAAGCTGCGCCGCGTGCCCTACCGCAACAATGAACAGGAGTTTGAAGCCTGGTGCGAAGGCCGTACGGGCTACCCGCTCGTGGATGCGGGCATGCGGGAGCTGAACGCGACAGGCTACATGCCGAACCGCGCCCGTATTGCCGCGGCCGGCTTCCTGGTCAAACACCTGCTCATCGATTGGCGCTGGGGCGATAAGTATTTTTCCGACAAGCTTCTCGACTATGATATGTCGCAGAACGTGGGCAACTGGCAATGGATGGCCGGCACCGGAGCCACAGCCGCCCCGTGGTTTCGGGTGTACAGTCCCCAAAGTCAGCAGGAACAATACGACCCTACGTTTGCCTACATCTGGCAGTGGATACCCGAGTTTGGCACCTGTGAATACCCCAAACCCATTGTAGATCACAAGTTTGCACGCGAACGGGCCATCGAAACCCTGCGCGCCGCCTACCGCCAAGCCGAGTAAGGGCAGTGGGTGGTGCCCTTACTTCAACTTTACCAAGTCTTTAGCTGTTGTATCTGTTCTATGGAAAACACGGAAAAGGACCGCATTAAGCAGGCTTACCTGACTTACGTACTAGACAAAAACAGGCCCCCAGCTTCGGTGTTTAAGCTTACCAAGAGGCTGAACATCCCTGAGGAAACTTTCTACCGCTATTACCCCAATTTTGGCGCTGTCGACCGCGAGCTTTGGGCTGATTTTGGCCGACAAGCGCGCGAAAAAGCTGCCTTGGAACCTGTATGGCAGGAATATGGTGCCCGCGAAAAGCTGCTGGCCTTCTATTATACCTTGCTCGAAATCCTGAAGCAAAACCGCAGCTACGCCCTCATGGCGCTGCGGCGCTCCATGCCGAACGTGCCGGGAATTACGCCCCGCGTTCTGGACGATTTTCGCAGTGAGTTTATCATGTTTGTGGAAGCGTTGCTGCGTGAGGGCCGGCGGACCGAGGAAATTGCCCCCCGGCGCTTCGTGCAGGATAGTTACCCCCGCCTTTTCTGGACGCAGGCGCTGTTTGTGCTCACTTTCTTTGCCAAGGACGAAAGCCTGAACTTCGAGCGCACCGACGCGGCCGTTGAAAAAGCCGTCACGCTCAGCTTCGACTTAGTGGGCCCCAACTCCTTCGACTCGGCCCTCGATCTGACGCGCTTTCTGCTGCACAAGCGTCGCTAATGGCTGATTTCGTGGATAATTTGCCCCCCAGCCCGCCAGTGGCGGACGAGGCTACGCCCGGCCGTCAGCTCGATTCACTGCCCACCACCAAAGTGGCGCGGGCGGCCCGCTTTGCCAAATCAGGGCTGAAAGTAGGCGCCAACTACGTGAAGCACTATGCCCGCCGCTCGGTGGGCGCTACCAGCAGCGAGGCCGACCTACACGCGGCCAACGCCGCCGAGCTGTACGGCACGCTGAGCGAGATGAAAGGCTCGGTGCTGAAAGTGGCTCAGATGCTGGCGCTGGAAAAAAAGTTTTTGCCCCCCGCCTACGCCGACCAGTTTGCCCAGGCCCAGTACCAGACGCCCCCATCTCGGCCCTCTCATTATCAAGACGTTCCGGGATGCGTTCGGCAAGTCGCCGTTTGAGCTGTTTGCGGAGTTTGACGTGAACGCCCGGCAAGCGGCTAGCATTGGTCAAGTGCACTATGCCGTATCGCAGGGCGAAAAGCGCCCCCTAGCGGTGAAGGTGCAGTACCCCGGCGTGGCCGATAGTATTCGCTCGGATATTCGGCTGGTGAAGCCCATTGCCTTGCGCGTGATGGGCCTGGATGAAGCACAGGTACGGCCCTATTTGGAGGAAGTGGAAACGCGCTTGCTTGAAGAAACCGATTACAAGCTGGAGCTGCGGCGGGGCACTGAAATAGCGGCCAGCTGCGCTCACTTGCCTCATCTGGAATTTGCCCGCTATTATCCGGAGCTGTCTTCGGCCCGTATCCTGACGATGGATTGGCTGCAAGGCGAGCATTTGAAGGAGTTTCTGACCACGAATCCCGACCAGGAAACCCGCAACCAGCTGGGGCAGGCGCTGTGGGACTTTTATATGTATCAGCTCAATACGCTGCTGCGCGTACACGCCGATCCGCACCCCGGCAACTTCTTGCTGCGCGCAGAGAACGGCGGCACCGTGGGCGTGCTGGATTTTGGCTGCGTCAAGGAAATTCCGGCCGATGTACACCGCCTTTTCAACGCCCTGCTAGCCCCCGAAACCCTGGCCGACGAAGCCCGTCTTGCCGCCCTGCTCGACGAAACCGGCATCCTCCGCTCTACTGATACGGCGGAGCGCCGCGCCTTGTACGTGCGCACCCTGCACGCGTCATTGGAGCTGGTTGGCCGGCCGTTTCGGGAAGCCACATTCGACTTTGGCGACCCCGCTTACATGGCGTCGCTGTACGCTCTGGGCGATGATTTGATGCAGGAGCCGGAGCTGCGGCAGCAACGCGAGCCGCGCGGCTCCGAGCATTTTATCTACCTCAATCGCACCTATGTCGGCCTGTACGCCTTGCTGACGGAGCTTGGAGCGCACATTCGCACCAAGTAAATCCGATTGAAGCCAGCCATTGAGCTTCGCCTAAAACTATATTCGGCGCCTCCGGTTAATGCGTCCTGAGTAAGCCCTGATTCGTGTAGCTACACGAATCAGGGCTTACTCAGGACGCATTAACTTTCTTCCCTCAATTTCCATGAAAAAACTCTGGACTCTTTGCGCCGCGCTGCTCAGCGTGGCTACCGCGGCTTCGGCCCAAACTACGGCTATGAGCTGCTGCGCCAAGCCAGTCGCAGCTACCGAAACGTTTGCTCTGCTGGCCTCCAATACCGACTTTTCCGGGGGCCACGATGCGCCGCTGCCTTATTCGTATGAGGGCGAAGGCCAAATAGTTAAGTTCAAAACTGCCGATGGCCAGACCGGTCAGGGCTTTGAAATCAAGAGCGTGACGCCTTCCAAAAAGTACCTGTTCGTGATTCATGAGTGGTGGGGCCTGAACGATTACATCAAGAAGGAAGCCGCCACGTTTGCCCGCGACTTGCCGGGCGTCAACATCATTGCGCTGGACTTGTACGACGGCCAGGTGGCCACTACGCCCGAAGAAGCCGGCAAGTACATGCAAGCCGTGAAAACCGAGCGGGCCCAGAATATCATTCGCGGGGCGATGCAGTATGCGGGTCAGGATGCGCAGTTTGCTTCCGTGGGCTGGTGCTTCGGCGGCGGCTGGTCGTTGCAGACGGCGTTGCTCGCGGGGCCCAAAGCCGTGGGTTGTGTGATGTATTATGGCATGCCCGAGAAAGACGTAGCCAAGCTCAAAACATTGAATACGGACGTGCTAGGCATATTTGCCAGCGAAGACAAGTGGATCAACCCCGAGGTGGTGGCTCAGTTTCAGAAGGATATGGCCGCTGCCAAGAAGAAGGTCACTATCAAGAGCTACGCCGCCGACCACGCGTTTGCTAACCCGTCGAACCCAAAGTATAACAAGCAATTTGCCACCGATGCGCATACCGCCGCCGTGGCTTACTTACGCAAGAATTTCAAGCTGAAGTCTTAATTCAATTTTGCAAAAAAGCCCCCCAGATGCATTTCTGGGGGCTTTTTTGTGTAAGCTTTGGTGGGACGAGGCGTAAGCGTATCAGCCAACTTTCCGGCGAAAGTTGAGGGTCGGGTTACGCCGGCTTCAGTTGCCAACTCTCGGCCAGCAAGGCCGCCATTTCCGCCACGCTGGCCGTGAGCTGCTCCCAGGAGTTGAGCACGAAGTATTGCTCCTGAAACCGCTCCTCGGAGTAAGGCGTGTCGAGCACCGTCGAAAGCTCGAAGGCGTGGCGGGCGGTTTCGTCGTGCACGCAGTGGTGAATTTCGCCGGCCGAGGACAGCAAACCGGCCCCGTAGATGCGCGGCTGCCCGCCTTCCTGCACCAGCCCAAACTGAACCGTGAAGCCATACAAGCGCCGCAGCCGCACCAAAGCCGGCAGATCGTGGCGGTGCTGCCGGCCTACGATGCCCAGAAAGTGCAGAAAGTCGGCGAAGGCAGAATCGGTGAGCAAGGGCGCGTGCCCGAATACGTCGTGAAACAAATCGGGCGTCTTCACGAAGTCGAACTGCTCCATGGCCCGCAACCGCGTGACAGCCGGAAACTTACGCTCGGCCAATAGCGCAAAGAACGTAGCGTCGTCAACTGCCTCAGGCACAGGCACCAACTCCCAATTAGTATAGCGCTGCAGCTGCTCACTCACCGCATCAAAACGCGGAATGACGGTACGCTGAAAGTCGAGGCGCGCGAGCCCGGCCCCAAAGGCCTGGGCCGCCCGCTTATGCAACAGAGCCGTCTGGCGGTCGAATAATACTTTCCAAACGAGTTGATCCTGTGTGGTGTACTGGTCGTGGCTTGTTCGAACATAGCTCTTCTAAATAAAATAAGGACACAAAAAAAGCCCGACTCTTGACGGAGTCGGGCTTGAGGTTTCGGGTTGGAGGTGGTTACTTACCTTCCTTTCCGGCCATGCAGCTCGACTCCGCCTCTATTGGGGCGATTGACGGTTAGCATAATGCATTTGGCGGATTGCAGTAACATGAAGCAAATATAGAAAATCAGAATAATAAATTACACTCGACTATTCAACTTATTTTCAGACAGATACAAAAGTCCTGCAAAATGATGCTGGGGGCTTTTTGAGCTTCAAAAAAGTTGTCGGGTGCGTGGCCGGCATTCGTCAACCGATTGATGGGGTTTTACTGCTTGCCGTTGGCTTCATACCCCATACTCAGGTTTGTATCGCCGGTTACGTGCAGATCGAGGCGGGCTTTTTGGTTTGATGGATTCAGCAACAGTGCAGTGGAGCCGGGCAGAAAACGGAGCGTGGCCCGCTGGCCGGGCGCTAAGGTAGCTTTGCCAAAAATGCCACCCCCGTGGGGCCGCTCCTTTATTTCTACCGGCACCTTGCCCGTATTGCGCGCCACTACCCGAAAGGCCCCCGGCTGCCCGCCGCCCAAAGCAAACTGCTTACCGGGCTCGATAAGCAAGTCGGAGTTCAAACCGCCACCGGCCCAGCACGCCGTAGCCAGAAACAGCGTGAGGGCGGCAGCGCCAGTCGCGGCTACAGGCCGAGTTGGCACCAGGCGGCGCACCCAATTGGTATTGTGCGTGAGCAGATAATCCAGCGAATAGCGCCCACCGCCTACTACAGTCACGAGCACGAAGCACCAGAACAGGAGCTGCTGATAGTACATGCCCAGTACGGGTTCCGGCTTCTCGTACCACACAAAGGCAATGATGAAAAACTGAAAAGCCAGCTGCACGGCACCCAAACGCGTGAGTAGGCCAAAAGCAATGAGCAGGCCGCCCGCAAACTCGCCCCAACAGGCCAGCCATGCCCACAGGTAAGGGGAAGGATACGTGAAGCCCAGGTTAGCCACTTGCTGCACAAACCAATCGGGGGAGCTAGCGCGCTTGCCTCACCGGCCAGCTTGGCGGCTTCCGTGGCGGTAGTCATGTTCACTAGTTTTGCCCAGCCGGCCCCGATGGCCATGGACAAACCCACATGCAGGCGCAGGAGCAGCCAGGCAACATCGGCGAGGCGGGAGCCTACAGGGGTGGCGGAAAACAGGAGGTTTTTCATGGTCGTCAGGGTTTGATTGAACGACCCAAAATTGTCCCCCAGCCCACTCCGAAACGCCCCGGATTACGCTTTAGGGCGTCCCAACTTATGTATTGAGCCGAGCCGCCACCTCGCTGGGCGTCGCGGCTTTCAGCTTTTTGAACACCCGGTTGAACGTCGACTTCGAATTGAAACCCGACTCCAAAGCTACCGCCAGCAAAGTGTAATGCTGGAAGCGCGGATCTTGCAGCTTGCGCTCGGCCTCGGCAATGCGGTGGGTGTTGATGTAGTCATTGAAATTCTGGCCGAAGCAAGTATTGATAACGCGCGACAGCAGGGAGGTATTGGTGCGGAGCTGGTTGGCCAATTCGCCCAACGTCAACTCCGGGTTCAGGTAGGGCCGCGCCGTTTGCATGTGGTGCGTGAGCTTATCGGCCCACCGCGTTAAGTCAGGATCGGTGGGCGCTGTTGGAATTTCGGCGGTGAGTTCGACAGAGTCTGAGACCAGACGCTGGGGGGCATTTTCGCTAAAATTGCCCCCCTGGTTTGGCGCGAGCACTTTTGCAACCTGAGTCGGAGACGCTGCCACGCTCGCAACGGGCTGTAGTTCTTCTGCGCCGTCGGGCTGAAAGTGCAATGCTGGCGCGGGCTGATACGGAGCCAACAGGCCGGCAATGCTCAGGTAATAGATCAGCAGGCCGGTGGCCAAAAACGAGTACCACACCTGAATGTAGGACAGCGGCGTCAGGACTTTATTTACCAGGCCGAAGAAAAAAGAAACCAGCAAGCCGACCAGCACCGCCACCATCAGATTGCGTAGCCATGGGAAGCTGATGGGCCCGGTGTTGGAATAATTATCGTCGAGGTAACGGCGGTAGCGCTGGTAGTCGCGCAGGGTGAGCCAGCCGTAGGCAAACACCGACAGGTAGCCCAAGATTTCTATGGTACCATCCGCTATTTCGCTCACGTTGGCAAGCGGGCCTTTGGTGCCGAAGTGCTCCGTAAAAGGTGCCCCCAGAACCCAGTGTTGCCACACTACATCGTATCCAAACACCACTAAGCGCCAACCCAGGTATGCCAGGGCAGGCAGAAATTGAAGTTTCTGGGCCCAACCAAAGCGAAAATCCTGGTTGGTAAGACTGCGGAAGTAGAAGTAAAAAGTGGGTCCCAATGCCAGCCAATGGCTGAAGGGAAAGTAAAACATGAAGGTTGAATGCGCATCGTGGGAGTCGTACCAACCGGCGAAACCCAGCATCCACTGCGTGAGAGGCAGCGTGTTAAGCAGCAGCAGCAAAGCCAACCACGTATCGGAGGCAATGCCGCGCTGCCACCCGCGCACCAGAAACAGCACTATAAACACCACGCCCTGCACAAAAAAAGGCAGCAGCAATGAGCTATACGGGCTGAATTCGAAGAACATGCGCTAAAGCTACACAACCAGCACGTTACGACGCTACACCAGCTCTTTCCGCAACCCGTACACCCGCCGCAGGTTCTGAATCAGCCGGGCCGATTCTTCGAAGTTCAGGGTTTGTTGGCCATCGGAAGCAGCTTCTTCGGGTTTCTCGTGGGTTTCGTACAGAATGCCATCGGCACCAGCCATAACGGCGGCCAGAGCCATCGGGGCCACGTAGTCGCGGATGCCGATGCCGTGCGACGGGTCTACCACGACGGGCAGGTGGGTCTTCTCTTTGAGAATCGGTACCGCGTTCAAATCTAGGGTGTTGCGCGAGGCGGTTTCGAAGGTTCGGATGCCCCGTTCACACAGAATCAGCTTCTCATTGCCCCCGAAAACACGTATTCCGCTGAGGATAATAGCTCTTCGATGGTGCCCGAAATACCGCGCTTGATGAGCACCGGCTTGTCTACACCGCCCAAAGCATCGAGCAGGTTAAAGTTCTGGGTGTTGCGGGCACCGACCTGGAATACGTCCACGTAGTCGTGCATCTCCTCTACCTGCGACACCTGCATTACCTCCGTCACCACTTTAATGCCGCGGGCGCGGGCCATCTGGTGAAATTGCTTCAGGCCTTCCATACCCAGACCGCGGAAAGAATATGGCGAGGAGCGCGGCTTAAAAACGCCCCCCGCATCAGCCGCACGTTGTTATCGAGCAAATGCTGCAGGACTTTTTCCATCTGCTCCTCGCTCTCAATGCTGCACGGGCCGGCCACGAGGCTCAACGAGCCTTCACCAATGTAAACTCCATCGCCAAGGTCAAGCACGGTGGGCTTTACGCGCCACTTGCGGCTAACCAACTGGTAGTCATCGGATACTTGATGAATGTCGCGGATGCCGGGCAGCTGCCCAATGGCGCGCAAGTCGACCTCCGCCTTACCGATGCCCACGAGGTAGCTGGCGCGCTGGGTCGTCACCTCCGTGACTTTATATTTCAGGGCTTTTATCTGGTTGATAATGTCCACTTTGGTGTTCGCGGCAATATCTTTTTCGAGTTGGATGAGCATATGTCGGTTCCCGCAGAGGGCGCAGAAGATTTGCGCAGAGGACGCTGAGTTCTGCGACTTCAGCGCGAACTTCTGCGTCTTCTGCGGGCTAATTAATTAAGAACAGAGGAAACAAAGGCTTTGGCCGCGGCGGGCGCATCATCGGCGCCTTCCAGGGCCCGGATAAAGGCCGAGCCGATAATGGCGCCGTCGGCGTAGGAGCAGGCGCGCTCGAAGCTGGTTTTGTCGCCGATACCGAAGCCAATAAGGCGCGGATTGCGCAGGTTCATGGTGGCAATGCGCTCAAAATACGCTTCCTGCACGCCCACGCCCTGCGTATTTTGCCCCCAGTCGTGCCGGGACCTGACACCAGGTACAGAAACGCATCCGTCAGCTCGTCGATGCGGCGGATGCGGGATTCGCTGGTTTGGGGCGTGATAAGGAACACGGGCCGCAGGTTGTGGCGCCGGAAGATTTCCTGGTATTCATTTACATAATCATCCAGTGGCAAATCGGGCAGGATGATACCATCGACACCGGCTTCGGCGGCTTGGCGGCAGAAGTTTTCTACCCCAAACTGCATGACGGGATTCAGGTAGCCCATGAGCAGCAGCGGCGTGTCGGGCACAGTTTGGCGGATATCCTGGAGCTGGCGGAACAGCACGCGCATGTTCATGCCGTTGGCCAGGGCGGCAGTGCTGCTCTGCTGAATCACGGGGCCATCGGCCAACGGATCGGAGAAGGGCATACCGATTTCGATGAGGTCGGCGCCGGCCGCGGCCAAGGTTTGAATCAGCGGCACCGTGGCGTCGAGCGTGGGGTAGCCGGCGGTAAAGTAGATATTGAGCAGGTCTTTGCCTTTCTTCTGGAAGGCTTGTTGGATACGGTTCATGATGATTTCTCGCAGTGTCTCGCAGTGTTAAAAACGCAGTGTCGCGCAGTGTTCAGCCCGCCAGCGCACTGCGAAACACCGCGCCAACACTGCGAAACACTGCGGGAAACCGACGCTAGCTCATCTGCTCCGCGTATTTGAGGTAGGTATCCAAATCTTTATCGCCGCGGCCCGACAGGTTCAGCACCACAATATCCTCGGGGCCCGCTCCTATCTGCTCCAAGGCGGCCAGCGCATGCGCCGTTTCCAGGGCCGGAATAATGCCTTCTAAACGGCTCAGCTCCGCTACCGCCCGCAAAGCCGGCTCATCTTCAATAGAAATAAACCGCGCCCGACCCGAAGCACCCAAAAACGCGTGCAGCGGCCCGATGCCCGGATAATCAAGGCCCGCTGAGAGCGAGTATGGCTCCGTAATCTGCCCGTCTTCGTCCTGCATGAGCAACGTGCGCGAACCGTGAATAATGCCCGGCTTGCCCAGCACCGACGTAGCCGCCGAGTGGCCCGACTTGATGCCCTTCCCAGCCGCTTCCACCGCAATCAACTGCACTGAAGGCTCATCCAGGAAATGGTAAAAAGCCCCCGCCGCATTGGAGCCCCCGCCCACGCACGCCACCACGTAATCGGGCAGCTCACGACCTACTTTCTCCAGCAATTGCTTTCTAATCTCTTCGCTGATAATAGCTTGCAGACGAGCCACCAGATCGGGGTACGGGTGCGGTCCTACCACCGAGCCGATGATGTAGTGCGTATCCACGGGGTTGCTGATCCAGTCGCGGATGGCTTCGTTGGTGGCATCTTTCAGGGTTTGGCTGCCGCTGGTCACGGGCCGCACTTCAGCGCCGAGCAGGCGCATGCGCTCTACATTGGGGCGCTGGCGCTCCGTATCGGTTTTGCCCATGTACACGATGCACTCCATACCCATCAGGGCGCAGACGGTGGCCGTGGCCACGCCGTGCTGGCCGGCGCCGGTTTCGGCAATAATGCGCGTCTTGCCCAAACGCTGAGCCAGCAGAATCTGCCCGACGGTGTTATTGACTTTGTGGGCGCCGGTGTGGCACAAGTCCTCGCGCTTCAGGAAGATGCGCGTACCGTAGCGGGCTGAGAGGCGCTTGGCTTCGAACAGCGGCGTTGGCCGGCCTACGAAGTCGCGCAGGAGCTGCTGGTAGTCGCGCTGGAAGTCAGGGTCGGCGAGGATGGTAAGGTATTGCTCGCGCAATTCTTCCACGTTTGGGTAAAGCATTTCGGGAATAAATGCCCCCCCGAACTCACCGTAGTAGCCACGGGCATTGGGTTGGAAAGCGGAAGTAGTAGCCATATCGTAGGTGATGGGTTGGAATGCTGGTTTTGGAGTCAGAAGATTATTTGAACGTCATGCAGAGCATTCTGCGCATTAAGCAGAGACGAAGCATCTCGCATGCTGACGTCTGGTTAGTTTGGCAACGACTGCACGCGAGACGCTTCGCTGCACTCTGCATGACCGCCTTCTATATAAGGTGTAGGCGTCACGCCCCGAAGCTGCTGAAACATCTGTTGCAATCGAGTCGGGTCTTTTTCGCCGGGCGAAATCTCGAACCGACTGTTTAAGTCTACGGCAAACAAGCCAGGGAGCTGGAGGTTCCGGAGCGTTTCGGCGTGCGCCAGATCGAGGCCGCCGGCGAGGAAGTAAGGAACGGGTAAAGCGTAGTCGCGCAGCAGGTCCCAGTCGAAGGTGAGGCCGTTGCCGCCGGGCTGCTCGCCTTTGGTATCAAAGAGGAAATAGTCGCAGTGCGGGACGTAGGGCAACAGCGCGTCGAAGTCAAATTTGCCCCCCAGCGCAAAGGCCTTCATTACCAGCAAGCCCGGTGCGCGTAGCTCTTGACATTGAGCGGCCGTTTCGTCGCCGTGCAGCTGAACCATATCCAGCTTAAACTCCTGCACGCGCTGCCGAATAATTTCGGTCGTTTCGTTGACGAAAACGCCTACTTTCTTGATGCTGGGGGGCAAATTATTTAGGTTGTCAGCGCTTAGCTCCTCCCCCACGTAGCGGCTGGATTTGGGATAGAAGATGAAGCCCAGAAAATCCGGTTGCAGCGTGGCCACGGCAGCCAGGCTGGCTGGTTCGCGCATTCCGCACACTTTTATATGGAGAGTTGGGTTCATAGTTTGGGAGTTTACGCTGAACGTTATGCCGTAATCGGTGCGGCAGCTTGCAGCTCCTGCACCAGCGCCGCGCAAGCTTTTTCGGGGCGGCTGTGACGCATGAACGCCTCGCCCAGCAAGAAGCCCCGGTAGCCGTAGCCGCGCACCTGCCGGATGGCGGCCGCCGTGCTCAGTCCGCTCTCCGACACTTTAACGAAGCTGTTGGGGATGCGCTCGGCCAGCTCGGCGGAGGTTTCCAGACTCATGCTGAAGTCGTGGAGGTTGCGGTTGTTCACGCCTACCAGGTTCACGGCTTCCGCGTCGAGGCTGCGGTCCAGCTCTTCGGCGTTATGCACCTCTAGCAGTACTTCCATGCCCAGACTGCGGGCAAAACGGCCAAGCGTAGCTATTTCGACGGGTGTGAGCACGGCCGCGATGAGCAGCACGGCATCGGCCCCGATGCTTTTGGCCTCCAGAATCTGGTACTCGTCTATCACAAAGTCTTTGCGCAGAATGGGGCAGAAATTGAAGCGGCGGGCCGTAATCAGATCCTCATTTTGCCCCCCAAAAAACTCCCTATCCGTGAGTATGGAAAGAGCCGATGCGCCGGCTTGCATGTAACCGATAGTGGTGCGCTCCACGGGCGCGTGGGGATTTATCCAGCCTTTGGATGGCGATTTGCGCTTGAATTCGGCGATAATACCGCTTAAGTCCTCGCGCAGCAGATAATGGCGCAACGATAGTGGCTGGGTGTTGAAGTACAAGCTGCGCTCCAGCAGCTTCACCGGCACCAGACTTTGGCGCTCGGCCACCTCGCCACGCTTGTGTTGAATAATCTGATCAAGAATAGTAGCCATGAGCTAAGAACAAGAAGCCGTGGGAGTTGGTCGGCTGTGAGAGAAATGAATAATCAGGATGAGGTGTAGAGACTCCAACTATTACGTCTCTACACGTTCAACAACTGCCGAAATGCCCCCCGCGCAGCACCGCTGGCCAACGACTCGCGGGCTACTGCCAACGCGTCGGGCAGAGACAGGGTTGGGTCGGCACATTGAATAGCGAGGGCAGCATTGGCAGTTACTACGTCGCGCTGGGCTGGAGTGCCTTCGTTATCAAGCACCTTTAGAAAAAGAGCTGCCGATTCGGCTACCGTTTGCCCCCCAGCCAGGTCGGTGGCGGTGTAGGTGGGCAAGCCGAGCGTAGCGGCGGTTACCACCTGCTCGCCCCGCGCCGACACTACTTTGGCGGTGCCCGTAAGCGAGAGCTCATCGTAGCCATCGAGGGCGTGCACTACGGCATAGCGGGTGCTGGTTTGCTGAAATAAGTAGTTGTACAAACGCAGCAATTCCAGGCTGAACACGCCCGCCAGTTGCGCGGCCGGCCGGGCCGGATTAACAAGCGGACCAAGAATATTAAAGAAGGTACGCACACCCAACTCCCGGCGCACGGGTCCGGCGTGGCGCATGGCCGGGTGAAAAGCCGCCGCGTGCAGAAAGCAGATATTCGCCTCATCCAGCTGCCGGCGCAATGTGTCGGATGGGGCCTCGAAATCGTAGCCGAAGTGAGCCAGAATATTGGAAGATCCGCACACCGACGACACGCCGAAGTTGCCGTGCTTGGCAACTTTGTGCCCAGCCCCGGCCGCCACAAAGCAGGCCAGTGTGGAGATATTCAGGGTGTCTTTGCCGTCGCCGCCGGTGCCCACAATATCGAGTACCTCGTGGGTTCCCAGCTCCGGATTACGGCAAAGATCGAGCAGCGCGTCGCGGAAGCCGCTCAACTCTGGCACCGTGATGGGCCGCATCCGGTACACGGTCATGAAAGCCGCCGTTTCGGACGCATTTACGCCTCCTTGGCCCAGGCGAAACATCGCCTCACGGGCTTCCTCGCGGGTGAGGGTCTGCTGGTCAAAAAGGGTGGTGAGGATCTGTTTCAAAATCGAGGGTTATGCTGGTTTACTATAATTAAGAACGTCATGCAGAGCATTCCGCGCATGAAGCGGCAGCGAAGCATCTCGCGTGTTTAACCGGATTACTAATCTCACTACCGCGAGCGAGATGCTTCGCTGCGCTATGCATGACGTGCTGCAGTAACCACTTCTTTTTATTCGCTCAACCAGTTCTTCAGCATCTCGTGACCGTGCTCGGTCAGGATGGACTCGGGATGAAACTGCACGCCGCGCACGTCATACTGGCGGTGGCGTAGGGCCAATACCTGGCCGTTAGCGTCGCGGGCAGTTATTTCCAGCTCGGCCGGCATCGACTCCGGTGTTACGACCCATGAGTGGTAGCGGCCAACTTTGAACCTGGGGGGCAAATTTTTGAATAACCTATCCTCGCCCGTGATGATGTCGGCGTCGGTGGCGATGCCGTGGAGCACGGCGGGCAGATTATATAATTGCCCCCCAAAAGCTTCGGCAATGCCTTGGTGGCCGAGGCACACGCCCAGCATCCGTTTGGTAGGCGCGTAGCGCTGGATAATGGCGGGCATCAGGCCAGCATCGGCGGGCACGCCGGGGCCGGGCGAAAGCATGATGGCGTCGTATTGGTCTACTTCTTCCAGCGTGATTTTATCGTTGCGCACAACGGTGGTTTGGGCGCCGTAGCCTAGCTCACGCAAGAGCTGCACGAGGTTGTAGGTGAAGGAGTCGTAGTTATCGAGAACGAGAATGCTCATGAGGATAAGAGCTAATATTTAATAGTTGTCTTGGCTTTGGAGGGCTTTTTTCTGAGTAAAACAACATCAGCAACGAGGTTAACCACCCCAGCCGCGCCGTTGGCGCGGCGTCCCCTCCTCATCTGAGGAGGGGAGCTTGTCGTTCTATACCGTGGCGGTTAGCTTCTCTCCTATTGCTTCGGCCATTTTCAGGGCTTTGCGCAGGGCGGCCAGCTTGTGATGCACTTCGTTTAGTTCGGAGTTGATGTCGGAGGCGGCTACTACGCCGGCGCCGGCTTGGTAGTGGAGCTGATTGCCGGTGCTGAGGAAGGAGCGAATCATAATAGCGTGGTTGAAGTCTCCGTTGAAGCCTAAGTAGCCCAGGGCGCCGCCGTAGTAGCCGCGGCCGGTGGGTTCGAGCTTGTCTATCAGTTGCATAGCGCTGTGCTTGGGGGCGCCGGAGAGGGTGCCGGCCGGGAAAGTATCGGCTACCACTTGCAGGGGCGACGCGTCAGAGGCCAAGGTGGCAGTTACCTCGCTGACTAGATGAATGACGTGAGAGTAGTACTGAATTTCGCGAAAGACCTTGACTTTTACTTCGTCGCCGTGGCGGGCGAGGTCGTTGCGGGCCAGGTCCACGAGCATTACATGCTCGGCGTTTTCCTTGGGGTCGTCGGCTAGCTTTTGGGCGAGGGCGGCATCTTCGGCATCGTGGCCGGTGCGGCGGAAAGTGCCGGCAATCGGGAACAGGCTGGCGGCGCGGCCTTTGATCAGCAACTGGGTTTCGGGGGAGGAGCCGAAGATTTTGAAGTTGCCGTAGTCGAAGTAGAACAGGTACGGCGACGGATTCACGGAACGCAGGGCACGGTACACGTTGAACTCATCACCCACAAAACCTTGCGAAAAGCGCCGCGACAACACGATCTGAAACACGTCGCCTTTGCGGCAGTGGTTTTGACCAGCGGCCAGCTTTTCCAGAAATTCTTCGTCGGTGAGGTTGGTCGTCTCCTCGCCTACTGGCGCAAATCCGAACTCCGGTAAGCTCGGATTGCGCACCAGATTCACCAGTCGCGTCAGGCCGTCGTGGTCGGTGGGCTCATCGGCGGGCGAGTGCTCAAACACATACAGCTCATTGCGGAAGTGGTTGATGGCAATGACGTAGCGATAAGTGCCGTAAATGATATCAGGAATCTGCCCGGCCGATTCTTTGGCGGGGTTCAGCGTCAGGTCTTCGAAATACTGCACGGCCTCGTAGCCCATGTAGCCAAAAAGTCCCCCAGTAATAAAGTCGAACTCGCTTTTCTCAGTTTGGAAGCGGCCGGCAAATTCGCGCAGGTGGTCCAACGCCAAACGGGGCCCTGCCAGCATTTCGGTGGTAGCGGTGCCATCAGGAAAGGTTTGGCGCAACTCGCTCCGGCTTAGCTCAAAGCGGGCCAGCGGGTCGCAGGCCAGGTAGCTGAACGCGTTTTGCTGACCGTGGTAGTCGGAGCTTTCCAGTAGCAGGCAGTTGGCGTACTGATCGCGCAGGCGCAGGTAGAGGCCTACCGGCGTCACGGTATCGGCCAGCAGGCGTACGTGGCGGGTTTTGAGCGAGTAAGAAGGTTGCGGCGAGTTATTCATGAAATGTGGGGGGCTTTTTTAGTGGTGAGCTAGGCCTTTTTCAAACCACCGGAAAACAAAAAAGCCCGGCGGGTGGCCGGGCTTTCCTTTATGTTCGATGCGAGGTTTTGTTATTGAATGACCTTACCGCACGCACAGGTTTTCCCGTCCGGATTTTCGGAGAGGCCACCACCATGCTTGCGAAGTCATTGAGAAATTCATTGCCACTGAGTAAAGGCGTTTGTGCCGCAAATATACGGGCGAACTTACACTGCGCAAGTAATTTTTAAATCGGCAATGTCGCAGCTTGCTCAATGTCATTGGCTTGCACGCGAATTTTTGCCCCCCAGCGCCTTCGTTTTATAGAGCCATTGATAAGCTGCCGGAAACTCGCGCCGCCAAAACCATTCGGCGTGCTTGCCATCGGCTACGGCCCGGTAGCTGATGGCCGTGGGCTTCACCCCAGCCTTCCGCAAAGAATCCCGCATAGCAGCCATCAGCGGCACCATTGTTTCACTTTCCTGCTCGCCGGCTACCAAGTAAAACTGCATGGGTTGCCGCACTTTAGCGCGACTCACGTAGGCTAAAATGGAGTCTTGCGCGAACCACAGCGCCGGCGAAAACACCCCGATTTTGCTGAACACGCGCGGATATTTCAGGCCCGCGTACAAAGAAATAAGCCCGCCCATGGAGGAGCCGGCTATGCCCGTATGTTGTCGGTTCTTTAAGGTGCGATATTTCGCATCAATGTAGGGCTTAAGGGTTTGCACCATGAAATTCAGGTAAGCATCGCCTTGTCCGCCGCCGTACTTGGCATTGCGCCAGGGCGAGAGCTCATCGAGGCGCGTGTCGCCTCCGTGGTCTACGGCCACCACAATGCAGCCCGTATCCTGACCCGCGAGCTGGAGCTGGCGCAGAGTTTCATCTACGCCCCACTCCCCGCTGAAGCCAGTGAATTCGTCGAATACATTTTGGCCATCGTGCAGGTACAGTACGGGGTAGCGCCGGCGGCTGGTGGCGTAGTCGTTGGGTAGATACACCCACACGCGCCGCTTGCGGTTGAGCTGGGGAATGGCAAAAGAATCGGCCAGAACGGTCACGTTGGGTGTAAGCGTGTGCTGCTTCACGGGTGCGCCGCCCGCCAGATCCTGCCAATTCTTGATTTCGTGCGTTACCGTTTTGCCCGTAGCGGCCGAATAGCGGCGGTTATCGATGGCCTTGTTGGCGGCATCCGTTTCTACTGTTTCCCAGGAGCCGCGCGTGAATTTGTATTCGAAATTATCGAGGCTGGGGGGCAAAACCAGTTGGTAGCTGCCATCCGAGTTTTTGGTGAGGGCGTGGGGGGCATTTTTTGGGTTCCAGTTGTTGAAAGAACCCGCGACGTACAGCACGGCATCAGCGGGCGTGTTGGTCGGGACACGCTCAACGCGCAAAATGGTCTGGGCTACTGTGACGCTGGCGCACCAGAGTAAGCAGGTTATTATGAGAAGAATACGCATGCAAATAGGGTGCTTACTGAAGCACAAGCGGGTTTCTAAGGTAAGGCTTCATCAGCTGGCGAAGATAGGCAGCGAATCACAACCTCGTTTTTATACCAACCAGAGAAAGAATAATGCTGTATCTTCGCAACGCAATCGTTTGCGCAAATTTATAGCATCAGGCGTTTCAAGACGCTTTATTAATAGTCCGTTTTCCTGGTTTTATGCTCATACGCTTACTCAGCGCTGTATTTCTTTTACTCCTCTGCAATGGCTTGCTGCCGGCCTCAGCGGTGGCTCAGCAAGAAGCGCGTCGGCCAGATGGGGATGTATTTGTTGATAAACAGGGTGTGTTGCGGTGGCAAAAGACGAAGAAAGAAGTGGCTTTATTCGGGGTGAATTACACTACGCCCTTTGCCCACGCCTACCGTGCCCATCAGCGCGTAGGCGCCGCGCACGAGCAGGCTATCCGGCAGGATGTGTATCACCTTTCCCGGCTCGGCCTCGATGCATTCCGGGTGCACGTGTGGGACGTGGAAATCACGGATACGCTGGGCAATCTGCAAGAAAATGAGCACCTGAAGCTGCTCGATTTTCTGGTGGCTGAGCTCAAGCAGCGCGGCATCAAAATCATTTTGACGCCCATTGCCTACTGGAACAACGGCTACCCGGAGCCCGACACCGGCACTGGTTTTTCCAGCATTTATTCCAAAGCGCAGGCTTATACCAACCCGCGAGCTATTCTGGCGCAGGAACGGTATCTGACGCAGTTTCTGAACCACCGCAACCCGTACACGCAGCAGCTCAACCGCGAAGACCCGGACATCATTGCTTACGAAGTTTGCAATGAGCCCAAGTACAGCAAGCCCGAGGCACCGGTTACGGCTTTTGCCAACCGCATGGCCCAGGCTATCCGGGCCACGGGCTGCCGCAAGCCGGTATTCTACAACATTGCTGAAAGCCCCGCCGTGTACGATGCCATTCTGGATGCTAACGTGGACGGCGTCACTTTTCAGTGGTATCCCCAGGGGCTGGTGAGCGGGCACGCGTTGCGCGGCAACTTCCTGCCTTACGTGGACCAGTACCCGATTCCGTTTCGCCAGGATAAGCGCTTCACTACCAAGGCCAAAATGGTGTATGAGTTCGAGTCGGCCGACATTATTCAGCCGGTGATGTACCCCTTTATGGCGCGCAGCTTCCGGGAGGCAGGTTTTCAGTGGGCCACGCAGTTTGCCTACGACCCGATGGCCATTGCTTTTGCTAACACGGAGTACCAGACGCACTACCTCAACTTGGCCTACACGCCGGCCAAGGCTTTGAGCCTGCTCATCGCGTCCAAAGTATTCCACCGCGTGGGCCGGGGCCAATCGTTTCCCAGCTACCCCCAGGATTCAGTGTTCGATGCGTTTCGGGTAAGCTACCGCGAGCAATTGAGCGAGATGAACACACCGGAAGAGTTTTACTACACTTCTTCCACGACCACCCAACCGAAAAAGGCCGCCGGTTTGCGCCATGTAGCCGGCGTGGGCTCTTCGCCAATTGTAAAATATGGCGGCACCGGCGCCTACTTCCTCGACCGGCTGGCCGCCGGGGTGTGGCGCCTGGAGGTGATGCCCGATGCCGTGCCCATCCGCGACCCATTCGAAAAAGCTTCGCTGAGCAAGCCCGTCACGCAGATTTTGTGGAACGACCAGCCCCTGCAAATCACGCTGGCCGAGCTGGGGGCAATTTCTCTTTGCGCGGCCTGAACGTAGGCAACACCATGCAAACCCAGGCCACCAATGGCCGCACCACCGTGCGGCCGGGCGTGTATCTGCTGGCGGCGGGGGGCAAATCGACCAATCGATACACGGCCCAATCGACTTTCCATCAGACTAAGCTAGGCGAGTTCGCGGCCCCTGCTCCCACCAAAATTGCCCCCCAGGTGCTGCACGTGCCAATGGCGCAAGTATCGGCGGGGCAGCCGGTGCGCATTACCGCCCGCCTCACCGGGGCCGAGCCGCAGGACAGTATCTTCCTCGTAGCGCAGCATTACTACGGCCGCACCCAGGTGTTGCCCATGACCACCACCAGCTACGCGACGGTGGAAGCTACCGTGCCGGCCGAATTGGCGTATCCGGGCTTGCTGCGCTACTGGATTGTGCTGAAAAAAGCCCCCAGCAAGCGCTGACATTTCCCGGCGGTTTTCCCGGTCAGCCCCGCGACTGGGATTATCACCACCCCGAGCATTACGCCGTGCCCATTGTGGCCGCCGGCACGCCTTTGCCCCTGTTCAGTGCCGCCCAGGACAAGGACCAGGTAGAAGCGCGCGGCATTAGCAGCACGGCCTGGACCGATTACGTCACGACGCCGGCCGGCGAGCTGGCTTTGCGCATGGTGGTGGGCCAACCTCAGTTGGGCCAACCGAAACCGGCCGCAACGGCTGGCCCTTCGGCGGCTTTGCGGGCTTACTTCGGCCACAAGCTGGCGGGTCGCGCTGCTGATTTAGCCAGCTTCAAAGAGGTGGTGGTGAAGGGTCGCGCAAACCAGCCCGCCACCGCCGTGAAGGTAGTGCTGCAAACAAAAGACGCGGCGGCCTATTCGGCTACCGTGCAGCTGGGCGCGGAGGTGCAAGAGGTGCGTATCCCGCTCGCCGCATTCCGCTCCGATGCGCTCCTGCTGCTGCCTCGGCCCTACCCTGGTTTCCTGCCGCTTACGCATCAGTCCTCCAGCCAACCAGCCCTGCAACTCACTGACGCTGAAGTGCTGCAATTAGTGCTCGACGCTGCTGCTCCCGCTAATGGTCAGTTGCACGTGGATATTGAATCAGTCTCTTTACGATAAAACGCATGTTTTCTATCCCGACGCTTTTACCTGTTCTTTCACGCATCAGCGGCGGCTTATTGCTGGTAGCAGCCCTTAGTCAGTGCACCAGCCCCGATAAGCCGAAGGACCTGACCCCAGCCCCAGCCATTGACTTCAATCAGGAATGGCAGTTTGCAAAAGACATAGATACGGTTGTCACTCCTTCGTTTTTTGTTAAAACAGCCGACAGCGCTGCCCAGTGGAAGGTTGTATCGTTGCCGCATACGGCCCAAATCGAGCCCGTTGTAACTGATAAAAAGCAGTGGCAGGGCACCTGTTTCTACCGCAAGTTTTTTCAGGTGGCCGCCACCGATTCGGGTAAGCGTGTGGCCTTGCATTTTGGGGCGGCTATGCACACGGCCGATGTGTATCTGAATGGCAAGCGACTCCAGCGGCATCTGGGGGGCTATTTGCCCTTCACTGTGGATATTTCGCATCAGCTGAAGTTCGGACAGGAGAACTGTCTGGTAGTGAAGCTGAATAACCAAGACAACCCCGACGTACCGCCCGGCAAGCCCCTCAAAGACCTGGACTTCAACTTCTACAGCGGCCTCTATCGTGAGGTGCAGTTGTTAGTTCAAGACAAAGTATACATCACTGACCCTGTGCAAGCGGGCCGACCGGCAGGTGGAGGCATTTTGCTGCATTATGAAAACGTGAGCCCCCAATCGGCGACGCTACAGGTGCAAACGGATGTGCAGAACGATGCCGCTCAGGCTCAACCAGTGCAAGTGCGCGCTACCCTGCTCGACGCCAAAGGCACCGAGATAGGCAAGATCGAGAACAAAGAAGTCAATATTGCTGCCGGCGCTTTCGGCAAGGTAAGCCAGCAGCTCACTATCCCTAAGCCGCAATTGTGGTCCCCAGAAACGCCGTATCTGTATCGCTTGGTAGTAGAAGTGCTGCGCGAGGGCAAAGTTATTGATCGTCAGGAAGTAAAAACCGGCGTGCGCACCATTCGCTTTGCTACGGATGGCTTTTACCTAAACGGCCAAAAGCTACGCTTGCGCGGCACCAACCGTCATCAGGAGTATCCTTATCTGGGTTACGCGCTGTCGGACAATGCCCAGTACCGCGACGCCTGGCAGATTCGGGAGGCTGGATTCAACTTCGTGCGCTGCTCCCACTACCCGCCTTCCCCGGCCTTTCTGGAGGCCTGTGATGAGTTGGGAATCTTGGTCATGAACTCTATTCCCGGCTGGCAGTTCTTTGGCGACGCCGATTTCCAAAAAAACAGCCTGCAAGATGTGCGCGACATGGTGCGCCGCGACCGCAACCACCCCAGCATCGTGCTCTGGGAGTCGTCGTTGAATGAGACCGACATGAGCAAGCCCTACATGGAGCAAACCCACGCGGCCGTGCACGAGGAGCTGCCCTGGAAGGAAGGCGTATACACTTGCGGCTGGATGGACTACGCCTACGACGTGTTCATTCCGGCCCGCCAGCACCGCAAAGCCCCCGATTACTGGAATAAGTACGCCGGCAAAAAGCCCCTGTTTCTGTGCGAATACGGCGATTGGGAATACTATGCGCACAATGCCGGCTTCAACCAAACCGCCTATGCGGGCCTGAAAGAATCGGAGCGCACGTCGCGCCAGCTGCGCGGGCAGGGCGAGCGGGCTCTGGCCCAGCAGGCCCTCAACTTTCAGGAAGCCCACAACGACAACTACCGCAGCCCCGCCGTCGGCGACGCCAACTGGCTGATGTTTGACTACAAGCGCGGCTACGCCCCCGATATCGAGTCGTCTGGCATAGCCGACATTTTCAGGCTGCCGAAGTTTGCCTACTACTTCTATCAAAGCCAGTATGGCCCCATAAATGCCCCCACGGCTTCGGTAAGCCCATGGTTTTCATTGCCAACTACTGGCAGCCAACCTCCAGTAAGCAGGTAGTGGTGTACAGTAATTGCGATGAAGTAGAGCTCTCGCTCAACGGCAAAGTAGTAGCCCGCCAACGCCCCGACAAAAACAACTTTTCCGACCAGTTGCCTCACCCGCCCTTCACCTTCACGCTGCCGAACTACACGCTGGGCACCTTGCGGGCCGTGGGCTACTATCAAAGTAAGAAAGCGGCCCAAATGGAGCGGCGCACGCCAAGAGCCGCCCAAAGCATCAAGCTCTCCTACGCCCGCAATGGCAAAGACCTAGTAGGCGGCCAGAACGACGCCGTGTTTCTTTATGCATCTGTAGTTGACGAAAATGGCACCGTAGTACCCGATGCCATTAATTCGGTGCGCTTTAACGCTAAAGGCGGCGAGTTGATCGGCAATAACCCGGTAAAGGCTGAAGCCGGTATAGCCACTATTCTGCTAAAAATGCCCCCCAGGCAAGGTTCAGCTCAACTTTCCGCCACTGCGGATGGCTTGGCTTCTGCCACTCTCACCGTCGGGAGCGAATAATAATTGTTGCTGCTGTTACGAAAACAAAATACTGCATGGCACTGCAATTCAGAGCCCCTGTTTTAGCAATCGTTTGTGTGAAATAAGCAGAATGCATATCACTTTAAGTCAAGCAATTAATCGGCTTTAAAAAACACGTGGAATTGAATATTCAATTATCACAGAATACGCGATTACCAAAAGCTAATGAAATTTAATTATCGATTGTGTTTTTCTTGACATTATAAATTTACTCAGTAGTAGGGCGCTCAGTTATGTGCACGGCGATTGAATGAGTGGTTGATAAGTACGACGGGGCTGATTTATCAGGCTCAACAAATACAGAAAGGTATTTTAGACACTTCCGCAATTCCGAAAATTGCAGTTGGTAATGTTGAATTTGACACAAATAAATCAGGCAGTTTTAAATAAATGACAGCTTAAATTAATTGCATTTTTTAACGTCAAACCTTTAACTTGCGCAGTTTTTTCACCATTTTAGAATGTGGGCAGAAATAGCCAAGTCTGAATTTTATGGTCCGCCGGCCGTAGTGATTCTTCATTTCTCCACCCACCTTTTTGCTTGCCCGGCTTAGCCGGTTCTTTTATTCCCACCTCAAACATTTTTTCAATGAAACACCCTTACCTGGCGAAACTACTGTTTCTCCTTTTGTTCATCTGTGCCGGGTTTACCGGCGCGTTCGCCCAGACCGGCTCCGTGAGTGGTCGGGTACTGGACGAGCAGAGCCAAGGATTACCCGGCGTGACAGTACTGATTGAGGGTACTTCACTTGGTAACTCCACAAATGCCGACGGCACTTTCTCTATCCAAAACGTGCCGGCGGGCCAGCAGACCTTGGTCGTATCCTTTATTGGATATACAACAAAGCGTCTGCCGGTTGCCGTCACAGCAGGTCAGAATACGGAAGTAAACGCAACCCTAGGTGAAAATACTACCCTGCTCAATGAGGCAGTAGTGGTTGGCTACGGTACGCAGCGCCGGCAAGACGTGACAGGCTCCGTAGCTACCGTTGACTCCAAAGACTTCGTGCAGGGACAAATCACCAACCCCGAGCAGCTGATTAACGGCAAAGTAGCTGGTGTGCAAATCACATCGGGTGGCGGTGCTCCTGGCTCGGCTACCAGCATTCGTATTCGTGGTGGTGCTTCGCTGAATGCTACCAACGAGCCGCTGATCATTATTGATGGTGTTCCTATTGATGGCAATAGCATCAGTGGAGCAGCTAGCCCCTTAAGCACCATTAACCCCAATGATATTGAAACTTACACCGTTTTGAAAGATGCATCGGCCACAGCCATTTACGGCTCGCGCGCTTCCAACGGGGTTATTATCATCACCACCAAGAAAGGCTTGCAAGGTGAGAAATTGGCCGTTGCTTTCAGCAGCCAGTTCTCAATAGCCAAGAAGTACAACGAAGTAGACGTTCTCTCAGCCGACCAATTTCGGGCCGTAGTTGATCAGCGTGGTAATGAGGCGCAAAAAGCGCAAGTAGGTGCAGCAAGCACCAACTGGCAGGATGTTATTTTCCAAACCGCTTCTACGACCGACAACAACATCAGCTTGACCGGTGCGCTCGGCAAATTGCCGTTCCGGGTGTCAGCTGGTTATCTCAACCAGGATGGTATTCTGAGAACGAGCAATTTGGAGCGTTTCACAGGCTCTATCAGCCTGACGCCCGTGCTGCTGAAGGACAATCTGCGTTTGACTTTGAATGCAAAAGGTAGCCGGGCTAACAGCTTTTTCGCTGACGAAGGGGCAATTGGTGCCGCTATCAACTTCGATCCGACCAAGCCCGTTACTGGTGACAACTTTGGTGGCTACTACGAGTGGACTCAAGCGAATGGTAACCCACTAGCATTGGCTACCCGCAACCCACTAGGCTTATTAGAATTGCGTCGCGATGAAGCCACGGTTGACCGCTTCATCGGCAACGTGCAGTTCGATTATCGCCTGCCTTTCCTCACCGATCTGCGCGCCGTATTAAACCTCGGCACTGACCGCTCTTCCAGCGTTGGCACCCGCTTCGTACCGGCTATTGCAGCACGTTCGTTTACTCGTGGTGGTGAAAACAACCAGTACGCCCAGGATCGTTACAACAAGCTTCTCGACTTCTACCTGAACTATGTGAAGTCAATTGGTGGGAGCCGCCTCGACCTCACGGGGGGCTATTCTTACCAGGATTTCATCCGGGAGGAGCCGCGCTTCGACGACCTTCGTGAAGACCGCACTGTGTTTTCACCAGCTGCCTTCCCTTTCCCTTTTAAGACGCAGAACACGCTGGTTTCCTTCTTTGGACGCGCTGTTTATAACCTGAAGGACCGCTACACAGCTACGGCTACGCTTCGCTCTGACGGTACTTCTCGCTTTGCTCCAGGAAAGCAGTTTGGCTACTTCCCAGCTGTTGGTCTGGCCTGGAGTATCAAGGATGAAACCTTCCTAAAAGGTGTAGATAAGATAACGCAACTTAAGCTGCGTGCTGGCTACGGCATCACAGGTCAGCAGGATTTGGAAACGGCTGTCGGCAACTATCCCTTCCTAGCTCGCTATACCGTAGGCGATTTGAATACCCAATATCAGTTTGGTTATAACGCTGATGGTACCCCTCGTTACATTAGTACCCAACGCCCAGAAGGATACAATAAAGACCTGAAATGGGAAGAGACCACCACCTATAATGCTGGTCTTGACTACGGAATTCTGGATGACCGCATCTCCGGTTCGATTGACGTCTACAAGCGCGAAACCAAGGACTTGTTAGCAGTCGTAGCACTTCCAGCAGGTTCTAACCTGATCAATGAGTTTGCCCGCAACATTGGTACGCTGGAAAACCGTGGTATCGAAGTTGCCCTGAATGTTGTACCGGTCCGCTCTGAAAACTTCAACTGGAGCGTCAACTTCAATGCGGCTTATAACGACAACGAAATCACCAGCTTAAGCGACGTTACCGATCCTAACTTCACAGGCTATTTGGTTGGCGACATTTCAGGTGGTACGGGTAACCGCATTCAGATCAACTCTGTAGGATACCCTGCCAATTCGTTCTATGTGTATAAGCAGGTATATGGTCCTGAAGGTAATCCCCTCGAAGGAGTGTATGCCGACTTAAATGGTGACGGCCAAGTAACGGAACTAGACAAGTATCGCTACAAGTCATCTAACCCTAAGACTACGCTGGGCCTCAGCTCCAACGTATCGTACCAGAAGTTTAACCTGTCCTTCACGATGCGTAGCTACCTCGATAACTACGTGTACAACAACGTATACGCGGACCGGGGTACTTACCGTGGCCTGTTTGATCCGAATAACTTCCTCGGCAACGTTTCTACGAATGCTTTAGAGACCAACTTTGCCAACAACCAGTTCTTCTCAGATTACTATGTAGAGAATGCTTCGTTCGTGCGTATGGACAACATCACTGTTGGCTATAACGGCGGACAGCTCTTCAACGAAAAGCTAAACTTTGGCCTGACCTTCGCTGTTCAGAACGTGTTCGTTATCAGCGACTATAGAGGGCTCGATCCGGAGATTTTCAGCGGCATCGACCGTAACTTCTACCCCCGTCCGCGAACGTTTACGGTTGGTCTAAATCTGGGATTCTAATTTCCTCGTACTTCAACAGACATGAAAAATTTACTAATAAGGAGCTTATTAGCCATTGCGGTGACTACCTCCACGCTAGGCCTCTCGTCTTGCGTAAAGGATCTCGACAGAGAGCCTGAATTTGATCCGACCTCTGCCATAGTTTATAATGATCCAGCCAACTATGAAGCTGTATTGGCGAAGCTTTATTCTGGCTTGGCGGTTAGCGGTCAGCAGGGTCCTAGTGGTGCCCCGATCTACGCGGTTTCGATGAAGGTACTTCCCCTTACCTGCGTATGTATTGGTTTACGCAGGAGCTCCCTACCGATGAGGCTATCATTGCGTGGAACGACGGTGACCTGCCTGAGCTCAATCGCTTAACCTGGACTCCGAGTAACACGTTTGTTCGCACCATGTACAATCGCCTGTTTTATCAGGTGACTGTTTGCAACGAGTTCATTCGTGAAACCACCGACGAAAAGCTAAGTGGACGTGGTGTTTCGGGTGCGCTGGCGGAGAACGTTAAGCAGTATCGGGCAGAAGCTCGGTTTCTGCGTGCTCTGAGCTATTTCCATGCACTCGATATGTATGGCAATGTGCCCTTCGTGACCGAGAATGATCCAGTAGGCGCATTCCTGCCGAAGCAAACTACCCGCGCTGAGCTATTTAGCTACATTGAGTCGGAGCTATTGGCTATCGAGCCTGAATTAGCTGCTGCTCGGCAGAACGAGTATGGCCGTGCCGACCGCGGTGCTGCCCAGACGTTATTAGCTAAGCTCTACCTGAATGCCCAAGTGTATACTGGTCAGCCAAAGTTTACGGAAGCTGCTACCTATGCTAAGAAGGTAATCGATTCAGGCTATACGCTCACACCAGTATACAACAACCTGTTTGTAGCTAACAACAACATAACAGGCGCTTCCGAAATCATCTTCCCCATCACTTTCGATGGATTGCGGACGAAGACGTATGGTGGCATGACCTTCCTAGTTCACGCTGGTGTGAACAATGGCACGATGGACCCTGCTGCTTATGGCGTTAATGGTGGCTGGTCGGGCTTCCGCGCCAAGTCTACTCTTGCTGATAAGTTCACGGATCTAACTGGTGCCAATGACGACCGTGCCCGCAACTTTGTGACTGATGGCCACAAGAAGGAGAACACCGATATTTTCACCTTCACAGATGGCTATGGCTTGCAGAAGTATCGCAACGTAACCTCAACTGGTGGCAAAGGCAATGACACCTCCGGTGAGTTTATCGATACCGACTTCCCTATGTTCCGCCTTGGCGACGTGTATCTGATGTACGCAGAAGCTGTAGTTCGTGGCGGTGCTGGAAGTGCTGCTGATGCTCTGACTTACGTTAACCGCGTGCGCCAACGCGCCAAAGCATCCACTATCACTGCTGGTCAGTTAACGCTGGACTTTCTGTTGGATGAGCGGGCTCGTGAACTGCACATGGAGTGCCACCGTCGTACCGACCTGATTCGCTTCGGCCGCTTTGGTGGTACCAACGTGACGTATAACTGGCCCTGGAAAGGTGGTGTATTACAAGGACGCCCTGTATCTGAAGCGCTGAACCTCTACCCTATTCCATCTTCCGACCTCACTGCTAATCCTACATTGAAGCAGAACCCAGGTTACTAATTGACCGACGTAGTTAAAACCGAATATCTAGCGACTCTAGATATTCGGTTTTGATTCTTCAAATCCTCAAAAAAATTCCCATACAGATGAAAAACTGGCTTACCCAAATTCTGGGACTTTGCACAGCCGTACTACTGCTCTCTTCCTGCGAAAAGGATGAAAATCAGATAGTAGCAAAGCCCGGCCGAGAGACTACTCTCACTACTGTATCCACCAATGTACCCCTTACGCTAGAGGACAAGGACAAGACCTACGTGGTCTACTCTTGGACACCCGTTTCGTTTGGCTACCAAGGTGAAGTGGTTACCTACACTTTAGAAGTTGATAAAAAAGGGAATGAGTTTGCCTCTCCCAAATCGTATTCTACTGGCGCGGCACTTACCAAAACATTCACGGTAAATGAAATCAATAACCTGATGATTGATTTGGGTGCGGTACAGGATGACAAGACAAAAGAGTACAGCCCCATTGAATTGGAAGTACGCGCTAAAGCAGCCCTTGGCGCAAGCCCTACGGCTAATGCATTAGCTAAGTATTCCCCGGTTACTGCCCTTTCTGGCAAGCCTTACAACGCCAATGCTGCCATCGTTTACCCTTCACTTTGGGTACCGGGCGCTTATCAGGGCTGGGCTCCGGAAAAGGCCCCTTTGATTGCTTCGGGAGACAAAGCAAATACAAAGACATATGAAGGCTACATCAACTTTACGGGAACTGATTTAAACTTCAAATTGACAAGCGTAGCTGCTTGGTCTGGTACGAACTACGGAAAAGGTGATGCAGATAACACCCTTTCTACCGACGGCGGCGCGGGCAACTTACAGGTGCCGTCACCCGGCTATTATTTAATAAAAGCCAACACCGATAAATTGACTTGGTCGGCTGAAAAAACCACATGGGCTGTGATTGGTTCAGCTACTAGCAAAGGGTGGGATGCTGATACGCCTATGACGTACGATCCTGCCACTGGTGTTTGGACGGTAACTACTACCCTTTCGGCTGATGGAAAGATAAAGTTTCGTGCGAATAGTGACTGGGCCATCAACTATGGCGACAAACTCGTTGATGGTAAGGGCGATGGCTTGCTAGAGGGTGGTGCCGATGATATTGCGGTGCCCGGTGCTGGCAACTACACCATTACGCTGGATCTGAGCAAAGGAGCTGGTAACTACAGCTACACGTTCAAGAAAAACTAAACCAGTTTCATCTGACTTATCATTCCCAGAAGGCCACCGCGATGCGGTGGCCTTCTTGTTTTCCCGTTTCCTTGTTATAGATACCAATAGCAGAGAATAGCATGCTGGGGGCTTTTTCTCTAAAAAAAGCCCCCAGCATGCTATTCAAGCGTAAAGCTTTCATCTACCAGATTCTTTTCCGTGCTTCGCTTCTGCTGCTACGGGCATCGCAACGGTAGCTAACCCATTTCCTGATCTTCCCATCCGTTCTTCAGACCATTTCTTCTATGATCATTATTGCCGACGGCGGCTCCACCAAAACGAACTGGTGCCTCATTGACGACGCGGGTACGCGTATCAACTTCAATACCGAGGGCTACAACCCCGATTTCATTAATACGGCGGGTATTCAAGCCTCCCTGCAGAAAAACCTGCCCGACACGCTGGAGCTGGACAAAATTGAGGAAGTGCATTACTATGGCGCTGGTATTTCATCGGCTAAAAAAGCGGAGATAGTAGCCGCCGCTATGCGGGCGGTATTCACGAAGGCGGAAGTAGTAGTTGATCATGATTTGCTGGCGGCCGCCCGGGCGCTGCTAGGCACAAAGCCTGGCTTTGCGGCCATTCTAGGCACAGGCACCAACTCCTGCATCTATGATGGCAAGAATGTAGCGATGAATGTCGACTCGCTCGGGTATTTTCTGGGTGATGAAGGCAGCGGCTCTTTCATTGGAAAGCGGCTGCTCCGCGACTACTTGCGTGGCTTTCTGCCCGATGGCTTGCAGGAAAACTTCCGCGAAACCTATGGCCTTACCCGCGACGAAATCCTCGATCGGCTCTATAATCAGCCTTTGCCCAACCGTTTTCTGGCCAGCTTCGCCAAGTATGCCTACGACCACAACAACGTAAGCTACTGCCGCGAAATAGTGCTCGACGGCTTCAAGGCTTTCTTCGACAATCTGGTAACCAAATATCCTAACTATCAGGATTACACCTTCAACTGCATCGGTTCGGTAGGCTACAACTTCCGCGACGCGCTGATTCAGGTGGCCAAAAGCCACGATATGGAAGTGGGCAAAATCATCCGCTCCCCCATCGATGATCTGGTGGATTATCACACCATCCTTACTAAAAAACAGAAGTAGAATGCACGGCTGGCAGGTCGGGGCACTGTCCTTTCTTTCCAGACTTGCTACCAATAAAAAAGAGCGACCCTGCTGGCAGGGTCGCTCTTTTTGGTTCTTGGGGGCTTTTTTAGTGTTGAACTACCAATCTTGTGGTTTGAATTTGCCCCCCGGCGCTCAAACGAACGAAGTACACGCCGTTGGCCAGCCCCGCCACCGATACCGGCAGCTCGTGGGCCCCTACAGCCTGACGTGGGGTAGCTGGCAGCGTGCGCACGTTGGCCCCGAGCAGGTTCGTGATAGTTACCGCGACCGGAGAGGCCGTCTTCAGCTCGTAGCGAAGTGTAGCGGTGGCCGCGGCCGGATTGGGCGCAGCCGTCAGGTTCAACACTAAATCCTGCTTACGCTTGGCCGATAATACCACGCCCTGCGGCCGGTTCACTTTCTGCGATGTATACACGCGGTACTCACCGGGTCCCAGCGTGATGGGTGTGTTCAACTCTGCGGCGCTCACGGTTAAAGTAGCATCGGAGAGGTAGTTATACCAGGTGCCGGCGCTCTGAAAGCCGGGCGCAATAGTACGCGACACGACATCAAAATTTCCGATAACCGTCACACTTAAGTCGGCATTCGCCACGTGAATGCTTTTGGTGGTTCCGCTCAGGCTTTGCGTGTAGGTTGCCGGGCTTTCAAACACCGACTGCGTTTTCTTCAGCTCAATCAGGCTCCGGTACACGTTGTACAAGTTGCGACGGGCCGGATCCTGCTGATATTCCCACCGGATGGGCTTGTTACCGACGCGCCCATTGAAGTTGATACCGACGTCGTAGCCAAGCTCGCCAAATTGCCACACCATCTTGGGGCCGGGAACGGTAAAAAAGAAAGCCGCCGCCTGGCCCATGCGGCTCAGGGCGGTATTCACATCGCGCACGTTGTAGCCGGGAGCGGCACCGCTTTGGTTGCCTTCATTCACGGCCCGCACCATCAGGCGTTCCTCGTCGTGGCTTTCCATATAGGTAATCAGGTTGGGCTGTTGCCAGCCGCGGTTGGCGTAGTAGCCACCGCTAAAGTCGGAGCCGCTGTTCAGGCCACGCACGGCGTTGGCATAGCTGCCGTTCTGATTGCCCCACAGCATCATGCCGTAGTCAGCCAATACCTTCTCCTCATCATTGTCGCTCAGGTGTTCCAGAATGCAGTACACGTTGGGGTCAATGGCGCGAATCTGATCGTAGATGTTCTTCCAGATGGCAATACGCGAGTCGTCGCGGCGGCCCCAGGCACTCACGTCGTTGGGGTTGTTGCGCTGGGTAAAGCCCTTCGATAAATCGTAGCGGTAACCATCGATGCGGTATTCCTGTAGCCAGAACTCATTTACCCGCTCCACGAAGTATTTGGTAAACGAGCTTTCGTGGTTGAAGTCGTAGCCTACGTTGAAAGGGTGCGTAGCCGCCCGGTTGAACCACGGGCTCCCGGCAGTGGGCGCACCGTTTTCAAAGTACATCTGCACCATCGGCGACTGCCCGAAAGAGTGATTGAGCACCATATCGATGATGACGGCCATACCGCGCTTGTGGCACTCATCCACGAAGCGCTTCAGGTCATCCTTGGTGCCGTAGTATTTGTCGGGAGTGAAGTAGAAGGATGGGTTGTATCCCCAGCTTTCGTTGCCTTCAAACTCATTGATGGGCATCAGCTCAATGGCGTTTACGCCCAAGCGTTGCAGGTAGCTCAGCGTATCCGTGAGGGTTTTGTAATCGTGGCGGGCAATAAAGTCGCGCACCAGCAGCTCATATACCACCAAATCGGTACGCTTCGGCTTCTGGAAGTTCGTAACCTGCCACTGGTACTCTGCCTGCCCTGACTGAAAAGTAGAGACAATGCCAGTGGTTTTGCCGGTCGGGTACTGCAACAAAGCCGCCGGATACGTGACTGCCGGAATCGTCTGGTCGTTGTTCGGGTCGAGTACTTTCTGGGTATAAGGGTCAGCAACACGCAGGGCACCATCTACCAGGTACTGATACGTGTATTCGCGGCCGGGCGTGAGGTTATCCAACTGTATCCACCAGCGGCCGTTGCTGCTGTTGTCGGGCGCATTGTCGGTAGCACTCACGGGCGTCCGCTTCATGGCCGACGCCGTAGTGGGCTGCCAATCGTTGAAGTCACCAATGGCGTAAACAAACTGCTTATTGGGTGCCGTCAGACTCAATATCGCGGATGAGCCGCCATTCAAGTACGTTACGCCATCTTTTTTGGCCCCCACCGGCAATTGCGCCACGGCAACAGCTTCGCGGCTTTGTGCGGTCAGCAGTGTTTCGGCTATACCATTAGCGTCCGTAGCGGTAAGGCGAATGGTATTGGCCCCCGGCGCGGTCAGCGTCACCGTTCGGGTGATGGTGGTTGCATTTGGCTCTGAGGCGCCCAGCTGCACGCCATTCAGGTACAAAGCCAGCGTGGCGGGCACAATTGAGCTGCCCGTAACGGTGGTCGGCGTATTCAGCACGAAGAAATTGCTGCCCGGCCCAGTGGGAGCGGTAAAGCGCAGATTAAACCGATCCTGAGCAACATCGATGAAAATGTCGCCACTGGGTCCCCGACCTACTTTACTGCCGTCCGCATTCTTGAAAATCATTCCCAGCCGATAAATCGTGGTGCCGGGCGTGATGGGGTAAAAAGTATTCGGCGTGAAGGTGATAGTATAAATGTTGGCATTGGTAGCCGAGCGCGTCATTTTGGCCGCTGGGTCGGGCTGGTTGAAGGCGGGGCTTTTGACGTTGGTCCAGGTAGAGCCAGTAGGTCCGCTGGTAATAACGCCGGTCCAGATATACACGTCACCGGTGAAATTGGCTAGTTCGCCGTTGCCCTGCGTGGCATTGAAGGTGATCGTGACGGGCTCCGAAGCCAGAAAAACGGCTGGCTGGGTTGTAACCTGTCCGTACGCTACGGGAAGCCCCGTTAGTAGCACAAGCAGGCTAAATAAAAGTCGAAGTGTTTTCATTAAAAATGGATTGATGGTGGGAAGTCAGGAGAGCTGAACAAAGCATAATGCTTCATTTCATTCAGCGTTAATAAGCAAGAAGAATAAAGGTACACAACGAACTGTTTAGCTTAGCTCCTGAGCGCGTCCATTTGTTTGTAGCTTTGATTGTTCTGACCCCCGAGGTCATCAGCTCCCGCATGACGCTTTTCTTTCGCTTTTCTATAAAAGTCCGGTGGTGCTTAGTGCTTCTTCTGGCAATAAGTGGGTTAAGACCAGTCATTTGCCAGGCCCAAAGCAATGCTGATACGGCTTTAGTTGCGCCGGCTCCTCCCCTCTTACGCCACTCAGCCCTACCCGCCGATACGGCCCGCATAAGCCACCGCCTTCCCATCCTGGCGGGCGGACTCGCGCTGAGCTACACGGGCCTCGTGTATGGCTTGAGCAAAAGCTGGTATACCGGTGAGCGGACTGCCTTTCATTGGTTCGATGATAGCCGCGAGTGGAAGCAGCTAGACAAGGCCGGACACTTCTGGGGGGCTTTTCACGAAAGCCGCGGCGCGGTGGATATGCTGCGCTGGGCCGGCGTGCCCGACCGCAAAGCCCTCTGGTATGGCGGCTTCGTGGGTTTCCTGCTCCAAAGCCCCCTAGAGCTGCTCGATGGCCGCGACCCCGCTTATGGCGCTTCCGCGTATGATCTGGGGGCCAATTTTCTGGGCTCGGCCGGACTTATTGCTCAGCAGCTGGCATGGAATGAAGTGCGGATAATGCCCAAATACTCTTTCCGCACCACCCGATACGCGGCGCTCCGGCCCAATGTGCTGGGCAAGAGCGTAGGCGAGCAGCACCTGAAGGACTACAACGGCCATACCTACTGGCTTTGCGCCGACGTAGCGGCGTGGCTGCCGCAGGAAAGCAAATGGCCCAAGTGGCTGCAACCGGCCGTGGGCTACGGCGCTCAGCAAATGGTGTACAACGACCCCGCTACCAACGCCATTCTGGGCCTCAACGATTACCGGCAGTATTATTTGAGCTTCGATGTAAACCTGATGCGTATTCCGACGCGCAGCAAATTTCTCAAGCGCGTGTTCTACGTAGCTAGCATTTTCCACCTGCCCGCCCCCGCTTTGGAATATAACTCCCGGCGCGGTTTCGTCCTGCACGGACTGTATTATTAAAGTATAGGCATACACTGCCTCGGCGGCGAAGCCAGCCTGCTACTTACTGCACCCTTCACTTCAGAGCAATTATTACCCGCTGCAAACAGCGGGCTTGAATTATCGTGTCTACAATTTCAAGGCTAAAAATTACACCCCATACAACTGCATCATTATAATAATACAATTCTCAGCACAAGAAAAGCTCATCAATACATTATCTGCAAATACTCACTTCAGAGAAATATCCTTGATGTTGCTCCGGCTCATAGCTAAACTAACCGGGGACGTTCATTCTACAAAACGCTGACTACCAAACGCTAGCTCAACCATTCCCACTCTTCGCCACTTACTCTATCCACACACCATGCCTCATCCTTAAACCTGAAACCTAGATATGAAAAAACTCTTATTGTTAACCTTAATGGTCTTGGCCACTTTTCGCTTAGCGATGGCCCAGGATCGAACGCTACAAGGACGAGTAACGGACCGTGCTACGGGCAACGGCCTGCCTGGTGTAACCGTGCTCGTGAAGGGTACCACTATCGGGGCCTCAACCGACTCGGAAGGCAGCTATACTCTATCGGTGCCGGCTTCAGCTACTACGCTTACGTTTAGCTTTATAGGCTATACCACCCTTGATCGGCCCATCACCGACGCCAGCACTATCAATGTGGCGATGGAGGCCTCTGCCCGCGAATTGGGTGAAGTGGTCGTAACGGCGCTGGGCCTAGAAACCAGCCGCGACCGGCTTGGTACGGCGCAATCTACGGTGCAGGGGCAAGCGCTGGTACGCTCCGGCGAAACCAGCCCCATCACGGCTCTTTCGGGCAAGGCGCCCGGTGTGCTCATCACCCGCTCTACCGGCGACCCCGGTGCCAGCGCTAACATTCAGATTCGGGGCGCCAGCACCATCACGGGCAATTTGCAGCCCCTGATTGTGGTGGATGGGATTCCGATATCCAACACGTCGGTGGGCGAAAACACGCCCGGTACCGCCGGCGGTATTGTGGCCAGCGGTGGCGGGGCGGCCTCCAACCAGATTTCGGGTGTCGTGCAGCAGTCGCGCCTCAATGACATCAACCCCGACGATATTGCCTCTATGGAAGTACTGCGCGGAGCCGCCGCCGCCGCACTGTGGGGTACGCGGGCCGCGAATGGCGTATTGGTGATTACCACCAAAAAAGGCCGCAGTGCCGACAAGCTCAACCTCTCCTACCGTACCACCTACGGCATCGACGAAATAAACCAGGTGCCTGAGCTTCAGCAGCGCTACGGGCAAGGTCTCAATGGTTTGTTTGCCCAGGGCAATGCCCGCAGCTGGGGCGACCGTATTGCCGACCGCTCCGGGGGAGCCGATGCAGCTATTACAACGCCTGGCGCGCCTGGCTACCAGGGCTTTATTACCTTCGCCGATGGAACGCAGCGCTTCGCCATTCCGGCCGGTACTGCTGCTAACCCTCACGGCGGCAAGAACAGCCGCGACACCTACGACCACAGCGACGAGGTATTTGGCCGGGGCTATACTTGGGATAATATTGCCACGCTCAGCGGCGGCGACCCGCGCAGCAACTTCTACATCAGCTTGGGCAACACTCACACCGAGGGCATCGCGCGCAACAACAGCGACAACGACCGCACTACCTTCCGGGTAAACGTAGACCGGCAGCTGGCCACCAAGTTCCGGGCAGGTATAAACGCCACGTATGCGCGCACGTTTTCCAACAGGGTGCAGCAGGGCTCCAGTGGCAGCAGCATCTTCCTGGGGGCCTTCGTAGCCCTGCCGACTTCAACAACGCCTACTACATCGGCGACTACACCGACCCGCAGGGCAATATCTTCCTCCGGCGCCAATCCTCGTACCGTAATCAGCTGGGCAACAGCAATAACCCCGGATTCGACAACCCTTTCTGGACCATCGATAACGTGCGCGACCAGACGCGGGTGCAGCGGCTTATTGGGGCCCTGGAGCTGACGTATGATGCCACGAACTGGCTGAATATTATCAATCGTACGGGCGTTGACACCTATACCGACCGGCGCTCCACGGTGTATCCCATTGGGGCGGGGCAGTCGCCTACGGGGCAAATTGGGCAATCGACGATTCAGGAGACGCAGATCAACAACGACCTGATCGCACGCGCCACCCATGATTTCTCCGAGAGCCTGGGGGGCACTTTACTGGTGGGGGCCAATATTAACATCCGGCGGGGCGAGCAGGTGGGTGCTAATGCGACCAATTTTATTAACCCCTTCTCGCCGCCTCAGCTGGACAACACCCTCGCCGACAGCCGCCAACCCTTCAACCTTGTGCTGGAGCAGCGTACCGCGGCCGCCTACGCGCAAGTAGATCTGGCTTTCTTCAACCAGCTCTACCTCACGGGCACCGGCCGCGCCGAAACTGCCTCCACGTTTGGTCCCGAAACCAGCAGCACTTTTTTCTTTCCGGCTGGTACGTTGGCTTGGCAGTTTACCAAGCTTGCGCCCTTCACCGAGAACAAAGTGTTGAGCTTCGGTAAAGCTCGGTTGGCTTACGGCTCGGTGGGTGTGCAGCCTACCCCCTATCTCACCCGCACCTACTACGTGCCCGGCGATGCTAACATCATTGCCGATGGATGGGGTACCACCCTGGATGCGGCCAACTACGGTGGGGGCTTTGTGCGCTCGAACGTGCAGGGCAATCCCGAAATCAAGCCGGAGCGCAAAACCGAGCTGGAGGGTGGTCTGGATCTCCGCTTCTGGCAAGACCGCATCAACTTTAGCATTACGGGCTACACCAACCGCACCAAGGACGCTATTCTGACCGTGCCGGTGGCGGCCACAACTGGCTTTGTATCAACGAGTGCCAACGCGGCCGAAATCGAAAATAAGGGCCTGGAAATAAGTCTTGGTGCCGATGTTATCAATCAGCCTGATGGCTTTGTGTGGAATATTGCGCCCAACTACTCCCTCAACCGCAACGAGGTAACCGACCTGTCGGGCGCGGAGTCTATCTTCCTCAATGGCTTCACGGGCACTTCGTCGCGGGCCGTGCGGGGCTACCAGATGGGCGCCTTGTGGGGCAGCCGCTGGGAGCGCAACTCCGAAACGGGCAGCCTGGTATTCGATACCAATGGCTTCCCAATTCAGGCCGCTACCGAGGGCATAATTGGTGACCCCAACCCTAGGTGGCGGGGGGGCCTTGGCAATACCTTTAGCTACAAAGGCCTGTCGCTGAATGTGTTGTTCGACCACGTCGACAACCTGGACGTGTGGAACGGTACCAAGGGTGCGCTCTACTCCTACGGTACGGCCAAAGACACGGAAGCAGAAACGACAGTATCGGCGGCCGATGCGGCTACGCTGCGCCTGTGGAACAGCCAGACGGTAGCGCAGCGCTACCAGCCCAATGCCGATGGCACTTATACCTTCCGCGGGTCTGTCACCGATTTTGGGGCCGGACCAGTAGTGGCCGACGAGCAGTGGTATCGGAATGGCTTGGGCAATGGCTTTACCGGACCAGCCGAGCAGTTTATCGAAAATGTGAGCTACACCCGCCTGCGCGAAATCACGCTGGCCTACAGCCTGAAGCTTCCCTGGCTGACAGAGCGTGCCAAGCTCCAATCGGTGGACGTGTCGCTGACGGGGCGCAACCTGGCTTTGTGGACCGACTACACCGGCGTAGACCCTGAAACCAACTTAACGGGTGTATCCAACGGCCGCGGGCTGGACTACTTCAACAACCCCAGCACCCGCTCCTATATCATGTCCCTGAACTTCAACTTTTAAGCAGTGCCAGGAGGCTCTCAGTACTGACGTGCTGAAGGGGCCTCCTGACACCTTCCTCCACGATTTTGCTCGTTCAATCATATGAAAACATCCCTGCGTTATTATCTGCTGCTGGCCCTGCTTTTGGTGGGCTTGGGCAGTTGCGAAAAACTTACAGAGGGCTACGACATCAACCCAAATGCCCCCAGGACGCCCCAGCCGACCAACAGCTGACGGCGGTGCAGGTATCGGAAGGCTTTGTGCTGAGTGGCGAGATGGCCCGCACGGCCGGTTTATTTAGCGACTACTTCACCGGCACCGACCGCCAGTATGAGGGTTTGCAGAACTACACCACCGTATCGGGCGACTACGATAATATGTGGAGCAATACCTTCACGCTGGTGCTGGCCAACGCCCGCATTGTGACCCAGAAGGCGGAGGCAGTCCAGAATTTTCAGCTGACGGGCATTGCCCAGGTGCTCGAAGCCCAGATGATTGGGATGGCTACCTCGGTTTGGGGCGACATTCCTTACTCGCAAGCTTTGCAGCCGGGCCAGCCAGCTCCATTTGACCGGCAATCCGACATCTATGCCAGCGTTCAAACCTTACTCAGCACCGCCATTACCAACCTGGGACGCACTGGTATTAATCCGCAGGAGCGCGACATATACTATGGCGGCGACCTGGCCAAATGGCGGGCAGCGGCTCACTCGCTGAAGGCACGGTTTTATATGCACGTGCGCAACTACCCGCAGGCGGCGGCCGAAGCAAGGCTTGGGATTGCCAGCCCCGACGGAGATATGCTGATGCCGTACGGTGGTACGGTGAGCACGAGCGCCAACCCTTACTACGACTTTATCGATATCAACCGTACTGGCTATATGGGAGCGGCTGGCTCGTATGGGGTGCGTCTGCTACAGGGTGAGCGCGATAATGCCCGTACAAATGAGTCGGCCCGCTTCGAGTATTTCTACACCACCGAAGCTGGCTACAGCGACGTCGACCCGAACATTCTGGAGGGTGGTGCCTTCGCGGCCGATGCTGACTTTCCGCTTATTACCTACGTCGAGACACAGGCTATCCTGGCCGAAGCCCAAGCCCGCGCCAACGACCTGACCGGCGCATTGGCTTCGCTCAACAATATCCGGGCATACAACCGCACCACCTTCACAGGTGGCACTTACGCTGCCTACACCCTGGCCGATTTTGCGTTGGGTGGGCTTCTGAATACGGGCCAATCGCAGCAGCAAGCCTTGCTGCGGGAAATTCTGACGGAGAAATACCTGAGTCTGATTGGTCAGATTGAGCCCTACAACGATGTGCGCCGCACGAATAATCTGATCGGCGTGCCCAAGAAACGCACTGATGCGCCCAACATTCCGCAGCGCTATCTGATTGCGCAGAATGAGGTGAACGCCAATCCCAATGTGCCTGATCCTATTCCGGGGCTCTACGAGCCGACGGAAGTCAACCGGTAGCTTCAGCTTCGCTGGCTTGGCCAACTCGCTACATTTCATGAAAAGTCCCGGCTGTTTTGAGCCGGGACTTTTTGTTGTTAGAATGGGGCGAATTATAATTAAAAGGCACGCAGAGGACAGGGCACCTTACTTTTGGCGGCTTGGTTGAGGCATATAACACGGAGAATATCCGCGCTATACCTCAGCCCGAAGCAAAGCCCGAAACTCTACGCTACTTTTGCTTCTCACCCTAAGTTGAACCCACGCCTTACCGATATGAATGTAGGAGACCGAGTACGCCTGCTCACCGGGCGCGAAGAAGGCATTGTCACCCGTTTGCTCGACAACGATCTTGTTGAGGTTGCCATAGATAACGACTTCACGATTCCGGTGCTGCGGCGCGAGGTGGTAGTAGTAGCCGCTGAGGAGCACAAAGCGTTTGGGCAGAGCGCGGCCTCCGTGGCCGCTGAGCGCCAAGCCGCTGCCAGCGCCCCACGGCCTAGTTTTGCCCCCAGAAACCTGATGCGCCCGCCAATAGCAGCGTGGGGGGCAAAAAAGCGGACAAAGGCCCGAAACCAGAATTACCCAAGGCACAAAAAGGCTTGTATCTGGCGCTCAGCCACCAGTCGCCGGAGCTGCTGGCCGTGCAGCTGATCAATAATACCGACACCGATTTGCTGTTCACTTATGGCGAGGAGCAGCAAGAGAAATATCGGGGCCTGCTTTCCGACAAGCTCGGTCCGAAGGCAGTAAGTAAGCCCTTGGCTCACCTTCATCTTAAAGATTTCGAGCAGTGGCCCGCCGCAGTGGTGCAGCTTTTGCCCCACCGCCTGAATGGCGACACGGCGTTTGAGCTGCTTACCAAGCGTTTGGCTTTCCGGGCCAACAGCTTTTATACCAGCCGGCAGCCAGCGCCTATCTTGCAGAAAGAAGCGTATCTTTTTCAGCTCGACGAGAAGCCTGCTGCACCCGTAGCACTCGAAAAGCTGGCTGCAAACCTGCAAGCCCAGCTAAGCGGTAATGCGCCGGCCAAACCAGCGGCGGTAGCACCTGTTCCGGAGCCGGTCAAAACCATTCTGCCACCCTCGCACGAGGTTGATCTGCACCTGGAAGTGCTCAACCCTGATGCCGCTATCCTCGACCCGCCGCTTACCAACACGGCCATCCTGCGGCTGCAGCTCGACGCGTTTGAGGATGCGTTGAGTCGGGCATTGGCCACCAACATGCACGAAATCGTGTTTATTCACGGCACCGGCAACGGTACCTTGCGGAAGGAGATTCACAAAAATCTGAGCCGCAACCGCGACATCAAGTTCTTCGAGGATGCGCAGAAAGAGAAGTTCGGCTACGGCGCGACACTTGTGCGGCTAAAGTAATTCTCCGCTTAAGCGATTCAATCATTTCACTTAGTAGGCCGAACAATGAGACGCGACACGTCGCGTCTCATTGTTGAACGATTCAAATAGAACGTTCTATTAAACAACGCCGAGACGCGACGTGTCGCGTCTCTACATCTGGTATACCAATTTGAAACCGCTTTAAAAAGCGAATATCCGTTCCAGACTTCACAAAAAAAGGCTGCCCGCAAAGGCAGCCTTTTTTACAAACAACTAATCAAGCCTACAAGTGAGCAATTGGATCAGCGTTACCATCGGGGTCGTTTTTCACGGTGCCGCTGGTAGTGAAGTTTTTGCCTTTCATGATAAGTACACCGGCCATGTGTGGCGTAGCCATCGAGGTGCCGCTGATGGTGTTGTAGCCACCATTCAACCAAGTTGACTGTACGCTAACACCGGGCATGCAGTAGTCTACCGGCGGGTTGCCAAAGTTGGAGAACGAAGCCCACGAATCTGAGCTATTCATAGCTGAGATAGTGTAGATATTCGCTCCATTCACCCGAGCAGGTGAGTGATTATTGGCGTTGTCGGTTTCGTTACCGGCGGCCAAAGCGAAGAGTACTCCTTTTTGAGAAGCGTTTAAAACGGCCTGATCAAGCGCGCTAGATACGCCACCGCCAAGGCTCATGTTAGCTACGTCGCCGGATGCGCCATTAGCGCCTACATAATCCACACCGGCAATTACGCCCGAGTTGGAGCCGCTACCGCGGGAATCCAGTACGCGAACTGCTACTACTTTAGCACCAGCGGCTACCCCTACTACACCACTAGCGTCGTTTTTGGCGGCAATAGTACCAGCGCAGTGCGTGCCGTGGCCGTTGCCATCATCTGGCGAGGCGTAGTTTTTGCCACTGGTCAGGAAAGACTTGCTGCGGGCTACATCAACGTTCAGGTCGGGGTGATCCAAGTCGATACCAGTGTCGATAACCCAGGCCGTGCGGCCAGTAGCGGCACCATCGCCGGTACCCACGCGGGCAATGCCATAAGGCGTCACCTGTGCAGCCTGTATGGTGCTGCCGCCGCCATTGTTAGGATTACCAAGCGTGATAATCCGGTCTTGCTCCACGTAGGCTACGTTTGCATCCTTACGTAGCTCAGCCGCTTCGCCGGGGCTCAGCTGGGCCACGAAGCCTTTCAGTGCATGACCGTAGGCATGACCTACTTTATCGCCGCTCAGGCCACGGGCACGAAGTATGCCCTGACCAACACCTTTTACTTTGTTTACTTTCGCGTCGTAGGAAGCGTCGCCATCGGTATCAACGGCACCGTCTTTCAGCACGACAATGTACTGGCCCTCAATCAAATCATCGGAAGCTTTTGCGTCGGTACTGATCTGGGCTACCGATGGATCTTCGGCATCAATGGAATTGTCGGAACAGGCGGTGAAAACGGCTGAAGCAGCTACGAGCGAAGCGCTCATTACCCAGAAAGAAAGACGCGGATGTAGTTGGTTTTTCTGCATGCTTTTGAAGAATGGAGTAATGGGTGAAAAATGACTTGTTCGCCGCCCGCTGCCGAAGCTTTAAAGCCTCTATTCTGTCAGCGACCAGTGGGGTGATTGTTTAGCCAATGTATCGATTCAAAAATGGCATCCAAGTCGGCCCATCCTTTCTGGGGGCAAAATCAGGCTTTTTAACCCCATTTTAAGCCCAAAAAACGCGCTTGAGATTAGCGCTACCGTAGAAATGGGAAAATATCACGGTATTTGTGACATAGAAAGAACTATATGTATTTTCAGGGGTGATTGAACTCTGGAAAGCCCGCCGGCGCACCATCGAATTTTGACCCCGTGGCCTTTATTTAGACAGGCAGCAACCTCAAACATAAGCGCCCAACCACTGAAAGCGCTACCTTTGTCTTTGTGATGAGTCGCTCCACCGCGGCGCCTTCGGGCGGCGAGGAAAGTCCGGGCAACACAGAGCACCCTGCTTCCTAACGGGAAGGATGGGCCGTAAGGCTCAGACAGCCAGTGCCACAGAAAACTACCGCCTACGTTGTCTTCGGGCAGCCGGTAAGGGTGAAAAGGTGCGGTAAGAGCGCACCAGCGGCCGGGCAACCGTGTCGGCTGGGTAAACCTCAGGGGTTGAAAGACCAAATAAGCGGGCACGCTGTCTGGCAACAGGCAGCACCGGGCGGCTCGTCCGGCGTCCGTGGGTAGGTTGATGGAGCCTTTCGGCAACGACTGGCCTAGATAAATGGTGGAGACGCTGAGCCTTCGGGCCCGGCGGACAAAACCCGGCTTACAGACTCATCACCACCGTATCATCGGTCGTTGCAGCTTCGGTTGCGGCGACCGATTTTGTTTTTGGTAGTCTGGGTGGCAAATATGGAAGGCAGACGCCTGAAAATTAAATAATTACAATTTTTCATGTGTATTGTGTTCTTTCCTCATTGAATCCTTCAATAACTTTACTCACTAAACGGGTAATGCTTTTCGTTACCTTCGCTACACCCTCAGTATTAATTTATTCTGCTCTCAGCTTATGCCCAAAATCCTCATTATCGACGACGAAAAGTCGATTCGCAATACGCTAAAGGAAATTCTGGAGTACGAAAGCTACGCCGTTGACCAGGCCGAAGACGGTCCGTCCGGCTTGGATATGCTTATCAAGAATAAGTACGACGTGGTGCTCTGCGATATCAAAATGCCCAAAATGGATGGGCTGGAGGTATTGAGCCGCGCGCAGGAATTGGCCCCCGACGCTGCTTTTATTATGATTTCGGCGCACGGCAGCATCGACACGGCCGTGGACGCCACCAAAAAAGGCGCCTACGATTTCTTGCAGAAGCCACCAGACCTGAACCGCCTGTTGGTAACGGTTCGCAACGCCCTCGACCGCACGAAGCTAGTAACTGAAACCAAGACGCTTAAAAAGAAAATCGCCAAAAGCTCCGAGATGGTCGGCAACTCGCCGGCGCTGGAGCAGGTGCGCAAAGCCATTGCAAAAGTAGCCCCCACCGATGCCCGCGTACTCATCACGGGGCCCAACGGCGCTGGCAAAGAGATGGTAGCACGCCAGCTGCACGAGCAAAGCAACCGCGCCAACGGACCGATGATTGAGGTTAACTGCGCCGCTATTCCTTCGGAGCTGATTGAAAGTGAGCTGTTTGGTCATGAAAAAGGCTCGTTTACCTCGGCCGTAAAGCAACGCATCGGCAAGTTTGAGCAGGCGCACGGCGGCACGCTGTTTCTGGATGAAATCGGCGACATGAGTCTGTCGGCTCAGGCGAAAGTGCTGCGGGCCTTGCAGGAAAACAAAATCACCCGCGTGGGGGCGAAAAGGAAATAACGGTGGACGTGCGCGTACTGGCCGCTACTAACAAAAACCTCCAGCAGGAAATCGCGGAGCGCAACTTCCGCGAGGACTTGTATCACCGCCTCTCGGTTATTCTTATCCAGGTTCCGCCTCTCAACGACCGTCGCGAGGACATCGGCGACTTGGTGCAGAAGTTCCTCGACGATATTGCCCGCGACTACGGCAACAAGCCCAAAACCGTCACCCCCGAAGCGCTTGCTTATTTGAAGAGCCTCGACTGGCGCGGTAATATCCGGGAGCTGCGCAACGTGGTAGAGCGCCTGGTAATCATGAGCGACGACACCATTACGGAGTCAGACGCTAAGATGTATTCAGGCAAGTAGCGGCCGTTCAACGAGGGCCTCATCCCCCGGCCCCCTCTCCCAAAAAGAGGAGGAGCCTGACGCTCGGCCTACACCGCACCTTCCGCTCTCGCTCCAGGTACGGCTACCTGTTTTAGTAGGTTAAGTTCAGTATAAAAAAGCCCCCCAGATACACGTCTGGGGGGCTTTTTTACATTTTAGAAACAATAATTCGGTTGCGGAGGCGGTAGCCGACGCAGCCGCGTAGAACGACTAACGTTAGGCTCCCCCTCTTTTTGGGAGAGGGGGCCGGGGGGTGAGGCCCTCGTTGAACGACCCGAACAGGTCAAACTTACACCATCTGATTACAGCCGCGCACATCGGAGTTATCCAGCCGCCCGAGCACTTCAAACGAGCCATCGGAGTATTGGCGAGCTAAGTCTTTGGTTTCGATGAAGGCGCAGGAATCAATATTTGCCAAATCAATGACATTAATAGCGCCAGCCGGACGCGTGGCATCGACTGAAAACGGGTCGGAGGGCTCGCGGAGCAGAATGCGCAGGCCTGGGGGGCAAAAAAAGCGGCCGTCGCCGGTGCTATAGGCTTGAGAAAGCAACTCGGTCATGCCGTATTCGGAGTGAATACCCTGGGGCCCAAAAGCCGTTTGTAGCTCAGCATGCAGCTCTTCCCGAATCATTTCGCGCCGCCGCCCTTTCATACCACCAGTTTCCAATAACGTGAGCCCCAACAACTCGGGTGCGCCTGCATAGGCGGCCACTAAATCGAGCAGGGCATACGATACGCCCAAAAGCATTACCTGACGACCGGAATTGCGCTTGGCCGTGGCCAGCGCCTGCAACAAAGCTTTGTGGTCGTGGAGGAAAAACGCGGGCTGGGTTTGGCCCGATGCCTTGGCAAAATATTCAACCATAGCCACCAAGGAAGATTGCCCCTGCTCTAAGTAGGAAGGCAGAAGCGCCAGGAAAATCCAGTTGGTAAGGGCGCCGTAGGTTTGTTCGAAGATGCGCGCGGCATTCTGACGGTACAAGGCAGGATCGCGCAGGAGGTGGCGGCTCCGTTGCTGCTGGGTAGTGCCGCTACTCAGAAAGGTTTCCTGCGGCGCCCAGTCGGCGGGAGTGGTGCGTACCTCGTGCGTTTTAAAGAACTCGATGGGCAGAAATGGTATATCCGTCAGTGCATGAACGTCGTTGGGGTCGCGGCCCAGCGCAGCCAGGTATTCGCGGTATGGGGGGCAATTCTGAGCCTGATGCTGGAATAAGCGCAGGGCCGTTTGCTCAAAAGCGGCAGCGGATATAGCAGGCAAAGCGCGGAGGTGCTCATCACGGAAACTCATTGCAAAACAGTGGGGTTAAAAGCTAGATATAACAAACGCAGCACGTCTTCGTTGAGAAGTTGTATCTTCCGTTCTGGCTGAAAAGGCCGCGTTCGACCCGTCTTTTTTACTCTGATATGAAACTACTTCGTACTCTTCGGACAAGCACGCTGCTCCTGCTCACGGGCCTGGCAGTGTCTTCTTGCCTTGAAATGCCTGATTATCCCGAAACACCTTCTATTAGCTTTAAAAGCATTTCCTCCGAGCGCGTTTCCGATGGGTTTGGTCTCTATGATCGGGTGACCATAACCGTCAGCTTCAAAGATGGCAACGGTGACCTGGGCCTACGGGAAGAAGATAAAGTAGAAGGTTCGCCCTGGGCCAGACTGAATCCTGATTTGACGCTAAACCCATTCTACAATAACTACTACATTACCCCCCTTATTCGGAATGCGGCCGGTGAGTTCCTTCCGCTGGAGCTGGATAACCCGAATGACAATTATAACAGCACTTATCCTCCTCTGGATAAAGACAGTAATGGGCGCGAAACACCGTTGCGCGGCGATCTAAGCTTTACCACGGACTTTTTTGCTGGTGACCCTTTAAAACCAGGAGAAGTTGTACGCTTCGAAGTCTTTATCTACGACCGCGCACTGAATAAAAGCAACACCATCATCACGGACCCCATCACGATTCCGCGCTAAACGCGCTTCGTTATTAATCAGAGATAAGAAAACCCCGACTGAGCCTTTCCAGTCGGGGTTTTTCGTGTTGACTTGGGTGCTTAATAGATGGCTGGGAAGCGCTTAGGATCGGTTTCCTGCATCATCTCATACACCGTATCGAATACATCTTCGGCGTTGGGCTTGCTGAAGTAGTCGCCGTCGGAGCCGTAAGGCGGACGGTGGGGCTGAGCGGCCAGGCAACGAGGCTGGGAGTCGAGCAAGCGGTAGGCCTGCTGGTCGTCGAGCACGTGCTGCATCATGTAGGCCGTAGCGCCGCCGGGCACATCTTCATCGGCAAAAAGCACACGGCTGGTTTTGCGGATGCTGTCGGCAATGACATGCTGCAAATCGAAAGGCAGAAGCGTTTGTACGTCAATTACTTCCACCGAAATGCCTACCTCACTTAATTGCTTGGCGGCATCCAGTACAATGCGGCACATCGAGCCGTAGGTTACGATGGTCACGTCGGTGCCGGCTAGCAGCACTTCCGGCACGCCCAACGGTAAGGTAAACTCGCCTACGTTCTGCGGAATGCGCTCCTTGAGGCGGTAGCCGTTCAGAGGCTCGATTACCAGGGCGGGCTCGTCGCTGCGTAACAAGGTATTGTAGAAGCCGGCAGCCTGTGTCATATTGCGGGGCACGCACACATGCATACCGCGTATGCTGCTCAGAATCATGCCGATGGGTGAGCCGCTGTGCCAGATGCCCTCCAGCCGGTGCCCGCGCGTACGCACAATAAGGGGGGCTTTTTGGCCACCCTTGGTACGGTACTGCAAGCACGCCACGTCATCCGACAAAATCTGGACGGCATACAACAGATAATCAAGGTATTGAATCTCCGTGATGGGTCGCAGGCCGCGCAAAGCCGCGCCGATGCCCTGCCCCACAATAGTGCACTCGCGAATACCGGTATCGGTCACGCGCAGTTCGCCGAACTTCTCCTGCAAACCGGCAAAAGCCTGGTTCACATCCCCGATACGGCCCACGTCTTCGCCGATGGCAAAAATAGTGGGGTCGCGGCGGAAGTTAGCGTCGAAGCAAGCCTGCAATACTTCGCGGGCATCCACCTGGGGGGCATTTTCGACAAATTTGGCGGGCTCCACCTCGATGTTCAGCGCCGCCTGCTCGCTTTGGCTATAGAGGTAAGAGTTGTAGCGGTCAGCGTTTTCGGCGAGCGCCTGATCCAGCCATTGTGATAGCTCGCGGCGACTGGCGGAGCGCTGCTGGTCGCGGGTGAAGCGCAGGGCTTTGCGCACGGTGCGCACCAGGTCGGCGCGGATGGGTGCAGGATTGTGCTTTAACTGCTCTACCATTTCGTGCAGAGCGTTCTGCTGGCCGGTTTCGTTTACCAGCTTTTCCAGCAGGGCCGCTACCTCGTCGCGCTCCTGCTTGATGGGGTTGAAAAAAGCTCCCCAGGCCGCGGTGCGCGCCTCGCGCACGGTGTTCTTCGCTTCGTTTTCCAGCTGATCCAGCTCCTCGGCGGTGACAACTTCTTCCGAGAGCAGCCACTCGCGCATTTTGAGCAGGCAATCGTGCTCTTCCTCCCAGGTCAGGCGGTCCTTGGTTTTGTAGCGCTCGTGCGAGCCCGACGTGCTATGACCCTGGGGCTGCGTTACTTCCGTTACGTGAATCAGCACCGGCACGTGCTCGCGGCGGCAAACGTCGGCGGCGCGCTGATAGGTATCCAGCAGAGCCGGATAGTCCCAACCGCGAACCACGAAAATCTCGAAGCCTTGCTCGCCGGGCGCATCGCGCTGCAAGCCGCTCAGAATGGCGCTGATGCTTTGCTTACACGTTTGATATTCAGCCGGAACGGATATACCGTAGTGGTCATCCCATACCGACATCAGCATCGGAATCTGCAATACACCGGCAGCATTCAGGGCCTCAAAAAACATTCCCTCCGAAGTGCTGGCATTGCCGATAGTACCGAAGGCCACCTCATTGCCGTTCACACTGAACTGCGTCCGATCGTGCAGCTCGGGGTTCTGGCGGTACAGCTTAGAGGCGTAAGCAAGACCCACGAGGCGCGGCATCTGCGAAGCCGTGGGCGACACGTCGGCCGACGAATTCTTCAACTCCGCGAGGTTCTTGAAATTACCGTCTTCGTCGAGCAGGCGGGTGGCGAAATGGCCGTTCATGGCTCGGCCACCGGTGGCGGGCTCGGCTTCCACGTCGGGGTGAGCGTACAGCTGAGCAAAGTATTGCTGCAAGGTCAGTTCGCCGGCGGCCATCATAAAGGTCTGGTCGCGGTAGTATCCCGAGCGGAAGTCGCCGGGCTGAAACACGCGGGCCATGGCCAGTTGGGGCAGCTCTTTGCCGTCGCCGAAGATGCCAAACTTGGCCTTGCCCATAAACACTTCCTTCCGACCAGCTAAGGAAGCGTGGCGACTTTCCCAACCCAAGCGGTAGTCATGGAGCAGGTCTTCTTTGCTGAGAGTGGCCGGGGTGACGGCTAGTGCGGATTCGGCAGTGGACATAAGGAAGAGTGGGAATAAGGCAGGTGGTGGCGGTCGGCATAACTGGGGGTGGGGCCGTCCGTTTTGCAAAAGTACGGATTTGGGCGCGATGCTGATGAAATGCCCCCAGAGCCCCCTACGAGGCCGGACACTTTTTGTCTATCTTTGGGGTATCACGCCGTGCTGCTTGGTTCTGCTACATCTAGTTAAAGCCAGAAGCGCTGTCTTGGGTTTCTTCCTTTCACGTTATCATTTTATGAAAAACCGCGCCTCTCTCCTATTTGCTCTGGTCCTGATGCTCTTCTGTTTTTCGGCCCAAGCGCAGGGTGTTATGACATTCGAAAAAGAGCAGCACGACTTCGGCAACGTGCCCGAAGGCACGATGGCCACCCACGAATTCAAATTCAAGAACACTGGCAATCAGCCTATTATTATTGCCACCGTGCAGGCCTCCTGCGGCTGCACCACCCCCGACTGGACCAAAACGCCCGTGCTGCCCGGCAAAACCGGTATGGTGAAAGCCGTGTACAGCAGCGCTGGCCGCCCCGGCGTGTTCAACAAAACGGTGACCGTAACCAGCAATGCCGCCACGCCGAGCACCACCTTAACTATCAAAGGCACCGTACTTGGCCCGGAGGAAATTAAGGCCAGCCTCACGCCTGCTCAAAAAGCGATGGCGCCCCGCCTCGTCCTCGACCGCACCGCTCACGACTTTGGCAAGATGGAGGCCGGTCAGCAGCCTTCGGCTCGGTTCACGGTAAAAAATACGGGCAAGCAGGATTTGCTGCTGGGTATGATAACCTCGCCCTGCAACTGCGTAGGCTACAAAAAAGCCCCCAACCCATTAAGCCGGGCCAAAGCGCTGTGGTGGAGATTCTCTACGCGCAGCGCCAGATTGGCCAAATGACGGATGTAGCCACGCTCAACTCCAACGCTGTAGAAGGTCCTGCCAAGCTCACCATTAAGGCCAATGTAGTGCGCGATCTGAACGCGGCCAGCATGGTAAAAGAAAGCGCCACGGCTGTACCGTTTAAGTAGCACGAACTTTTAGTTCGCATATCACCGTAGATGGTAGAAGGCATTGAAAAATGCCCCCAACGTCATTGTTCAACGATACGCGAACTGAAAGTTCGTGCTACTCGCCACATTGCCTATCTTTGCGGCCGTTTTCACCCCTCGTCTTCCACCCAATCTTCACTTCTCTGCCATGATCATCGGCGTACCAAAAGAAATCAAGAACAACGAAAACCGCGTAGGCCTGACGCCCGCTGGCGTTGCTGAGTTGCGCAAGCACAACCATACTGTCTATGTACAGGCTACTGCCGGCCTAGGTAGCGGTTTTCAGGATGCCGAATACGAAGAAGCCGGCGCGCTGATCCTCGCTACCATCGAGGAAGTATACGCTCAGGCTGAGATGATTGTGAAAGTGAAAGAGCCGATCAAGGAGGAGTATAGCCTGATCAAAGAAGGCCAGCTGCTCTTCACTTACTTCCACTTTGCCAGCGGCGAGGAGCTCACCCACGCCATGATTGAGCGCAAAGCGGTATGCCTGGCTTATGAGACGGTAGAGCTGCCCAACCGCGCCCTGCCTCTGCTCATTCCGATGAGCGAAGTAGCCGGCCGCATGGCACCGCAGGAAGGCGCTAAGTATCTGGAGAAGCCGCTGAAAGGCCGCGGCATTCTGCTGGGGGGCGTTCCTGGAGTGAAGCCCGCCAATGTGCTGGTACTCGGCGGTGGCATTGTAGGTACGCAGGCTGCGAAAGTAGCTGCCGGCCTCGGTGCTCAGGTTACCATCATGGATATCAGCCTGAACCGTCTGCGCGAGCTCGACGACTTCATGCCCAAGAATGTAATTACCCAGTACTCCAACGAGTACAACATTCGCGAAGCCATCAAAACTGTTGACCTCGTAGTAGGTGCTGTGTTGATTCCGGGTGCAAAAGCCCCCACCTCATCACGCGCGACATGCTCAAGACCATGCGCCCCGGCACTGTGCTCGTAGACGTGGCCGTGGACCAGGGCGGCTGCATCGAAACCTGCAAGCCAACGACCCACGAAGACCCGACCTTCATCATCGACGATATCGTGCACTATTGCGTGGCCAACATGCCAGGCGCTGTGCCTTACACTTCTACCCTGGCTTTGACCAACGCTACGTTGCCTTACGCCGTGCGCTTGGCTAACCTGGGCTGGCAGGAAGCTTGCCGCCGCGACCCAGCTTTGCGCCTGGGCCTGAACGTGGTAAACGGCGAAGTGGTGTACCAAGGCGTAGCCGAAGCCTGGAACCTGCCGCTGGTGAGCGTTGACTCTGTATTGGAGCCAGCCCACGCGTAAGTATCTATTTGTGCTAAAAAGCCTTCCCGATACCTCATCGGGAAGGCTTTTTAGTTGATGAGTGTTGTATTCGCTGGCTTAAACATAAATGTACAGCTTGCTTGATACAACAGTTCTTACGAGTAGAGACGCAACATTTTGCGTCTGGTCGTTGCTGATGTTGTTTAATTGATTGTCTTGACTTGGATTGCTCAAAAACTAGTCGCAAAATGTTGCGTCTCTACTTGGCACTCTGCTTATAAAATTGCTCTAGCTATTGATGAAGGGAATTATTTATACCGGCGAGACCATCACCGACCACAAGCTATTAGCCATGCTGCCCAAAGAACTGCAAGCCTTTCTGCGGCAGCACAATGGCGTAGTGGCATACTTCGGCGGCCTGCATATTCGGGGCTGCTGTACTGAGCCGGCGTGGCACTCGTTGCGGGAGGCCTGGCAAGGCGAGCAGTCTTTGCAAAAAACCTACGACACCGTTCTGAAGAATGACATTCCATTTGCCCAGGACTGCGTGGGCAACCAGTTTCTGCTGCGCCAGGGCGAGGTCGTTTTTCTTGACACGGAAACCGGAGAAATAGCGCCGCTGGAGGTTGATTTCAAGCATTTCCTGATCGGCGCGGATAAGTTTCCGGTCGATGCTTTGGGCTTGGAGCCACTGCGGCGGTGGCAGCAACAGGGAGGCATGCTGGCTCCCGGTCAGTTGCTACATGTGTATCCGCCGGTTTGCATTGCTGCCGATACCGATAAAGCAACTCTAGCAACTGTTTCAGCGCCAAAGCGTCTGGCTTTCCTAGCTGACTTATATCGCCAAATCAAGCACTTGCCCGACGGTCAGGCGCTGACTATAAAGCCGTTGCAGGATTAGATTTCTTAGAATGCCGTCTCCTCTTTTACGCCTGCTACTTCGTCGCTTCGCTCTTCTGCTGGGTGTTTATGTGCTGTTGCGCGCGGGCTTCTACTGGGCAAATCAGGAAGTATTTCGGGAGGCATCGGGACCGGAGGTGGTGTGGGCATTCTGGCACGGCTTCCGGTTTGATATTGCGGCCCTGCTGCTGCTGAATCTGCCGTTTCTGCTGCTGTCAATGGTGCCGCGGTTTGACAAAGGCTGGCAGGGTTTGGTGCGCGGCGTCTATCTTACCTTGAACGCCACGGGTATGGCGCTCAACATTATTGACAGCCAGTACTTTAAATTCATCGGTAGGCGCACTACCGATGAGCTATTTACCATTACCGGCGACATTCAGCGGCAGGCAGGCCAACTGGCTTTTCACTACTGGTTTCTGGTGCCGCCGTTCGTGGTGTTGTTTGGGTTGCTGTGGTATTTCTACCCCATGCCCACGGCTGCAATTTTGCCCCCCAGCCCAATAAAAAGTTCCCCGTCACGCCGCCTCATTCGACCGCTGCTGGCGGTGGTGCTTATAGCGGCACTCACAGTTGTTGGCATCCGGGGCGGCTTGCAGCTCAAGCCGTTACGCACTGGCCACGCCTTCGTGCAAGTGCCACCGGTGTTGGGGCATCTGGCACTGAACAGCACCTTTACTTTTCTGCGCAGTCTGGGCTATCAGGCCGTGGAAAGGCGAACCTATTTTCAGTCTGATGCGCAATTGCAGCAAGCCTTGGCGCCGCGAATGCCAGACGCCAACCCCGGTGCCCCGCGCGACAACGTAGTTATTTTGCTGCTGGAAAGCTTTTCCTCCGAGTACACCGGCATTGAGAACGGGGCCGCGGCTACACGCCTTTCTTCGATTCGTTGGCCGCTGGGGGCTTTTTTTCCACGACCACTACGCCAACGGCCGCCGCTCCATAGAAGCCTTGCCGGCCGTGCTGGCAGGTATGCCGGCATTGATGGAAAGCCCGTTTATCACCTCGAATTTTCAAACCAATGAGCTGCACGGCCTGGGCGAGTTGCTGGGACGGCAGGGCTATGCCACATCGGTGTTTCATGGGGCCGAGAACGGGACGATGGGCTTTAATACGTTTGCCGGCATGGTAGGCGTGCAGCAGTATTTCGGGCTCAATGAATATCCCGACGGCGCCCAAAGTCCCGACTTTGATGGGCACTGGGGCATCTTCGATGAGCCTTACTTACAATACTTTGCCCGGCAGCTAAGTAAGCAGAAACAGCCGTTTTTCTCTACCGTTTTCACCCTCACTTCCCACGAGCCGTTCCCGGTGCCGACGCAGTACAAGGACCGCTTCACTCCCGGCAAACTACCCATTCACGCCTCCATCGGCTACACCGATTTCGCGCTCCGGCAGTTTTTCAAAACGGCCGCCCAGCAGCCCTGGTACAAGAATACGCTGTTCATTCTGCTGGCCGACCACACCTCCCAGACGCTTACGCCCGAGTATCAAAATACCTTAGGCAGCTACAAAACACCCCTGCTACTGTTCCACCCGGGCCGGAAATTGCCCCCCGCCAACGTGGGTCGCATCACCCAGCAAGCCGATATTCCCGCCACCGTGCTCGATTATCTGGGCATGGCTCCTGGTGGCAAGCTGCTGCCTTTTGGCTATTCCGTATTCGACACGCTGGCCAACGGTCGCGCCTTTTTCCTCACGGGCGGCTCGTATTATCTTGTTCACAACGACTATGTTACGGAGCTGACAGCCGACGACAAGGTACGCCTCTACCCTTACCAACGCCATAATTTGCCCCCCACGCCCATCGAAAACGCTGCCAAGGCCCAACAGTACGGCCGGGAGTTGCGGGCCAGCGTGCAGTATCTGACCAATGGGCTGCTGGATAACTCACTATACAAATTACCTGAGCAAGATTAACTCATCTGTCATGCAGAGCGCAGCGAAGCATCTCGCTCGCTGATGTTGCAATACTAAATCTAACGACCGCGAGCGAGATGCTTCGCTGCGCTCTGCATGACCTCCTATCTTAGACCCTTTTACGCAATCAGAGCTAGCGCTTGCGGGTAACTGGGAATTTCAGCTAAGCGCTGATTGTTTTTCTGAGCGAAGTCAACCAGCCAGCAATAGTGCTGCAAGCCATTGGTTAACAACAGAAACGGCGCTCCAATCGTCTGGTTATAGGTGGTAACCTGGTGCGCAACGGCAGCCGTGATGGGCACCGTGGCAGCCTTACATTCTACCAATAACAGTGGCGCCCCGCCGGGCCCGAAAGCGCAGATATCGGTGCGTTTCTGGCGTTGGTTGTAGGCGTGGCCGCGCTCAAGGCTAAGCAAGCTCCGCGGGTAGTTCAAATGCCCCGTGAGGTAGTGCACCACGTGCTGGCGCACCCACTCTTCGGGCGTGAGCACCACGTTTTTGCGGCGCAAGACATCCCATATCAGGGAGTTTGCGCCTGATTTTGTAAGTTTGTACTCGAAAGGCGGCAGGTCGAGGGCTTGCATCACCTCCAAAGGTACGGCCCGGAATCACTGCTTCCGCTTTTCACCCGCTGTACCGTCGTTCGAAAGTGCGACGGTTTTTTGTTTAAATGGCTAAATGGTCTTGGGTTGAATGGCTGGTCGTCTTATCACTTTGTTGGACAATCAGCTATTTAACCTCCAACCATGTAGTCCTTTAAAACAGCCATTTAACCAACAACCATTTAACCCCACCCTATGAAGAACAAATCCGCGATAGTGGAGAACTGGCTGCCGCGCTATACCGGCGTGCCACTCAAGGAGTTTGGGCAGTATATCCTGCTTACCAACTTTATCAATTACGTGAACATGTTCGCTGAGCAGTTCGACGTCGAGGTGCGGGGCCTAGATAAGCCCATGCAGTCAGCCACAGCCAATGGTATTACGATCATCAACTTCGGCATGGGCTCGCCCATGGCGGCCACAGTTATGGATCTGCTGTCGGCCATCAAGCCCAAGGCGGCTTTGTTTCTGGGCAAATGCGGCGGTTTGAAAAGCAAAACCAAGCTCGGCGACCTGATTCTGCCCATCGCGGCTATCCGCGGCGAGGGTACTTCCGATGACTATCTGCCGCCTGAAATCCCAGCCCTTCCCTCCTTCCGCTTGCAGCGGGCCGTGTCGTCGATGATCAAGAAGCACGAAAAGGACTATTGGACCGGTACCGTGTACACCACCAACCGCCGCGTGTGGGAGCACGACGACGCGTTCAAGGAGTACCTACGCCAGATTCGGGCAATGGCCGTTGACATGGAAACGGCCACGATTTTCGTGGTGGGCTTTATAAACGAGATTCCCCACGGGCCCTGCTGCTGGTAAGCGATAACCCAATGACACCCGAAGGCGTGAAAACCGCCGAAAGCGACTCGAAAGTAACCCAAGGCTACGTGCACACGCACTTGCAGATCGGCATCGACTCGCTGATTGAGCTGAAGAACTCCGGCGAATCGGTGAAGCACATGCGCTTCGAGTAAGCAGGAAGCCTGAATTTAGAAGTAGCTGGCATTATTAAAACAGAACGTCATGCAGAGCGGAGCGAAGCATCTCGCGTGCAGTCGTTGGATTTTCTAATCTGACAACCGCGAGCGAGATGCTTCGCTCCGCTCTGCATGACGTTCTGTTTTATGCCTACTAATGCGTTTGCTTTATCCTAATGCGCAAAGTATCTGGCTATAAATTTTGCAGCACCGCTTAACTTGCCCCTATGATTCGACTTTTACGCCCGCTTTTCCTACTGCTGCCGCTGCTTGGCGGATTCAGCAGCTGCCAAAATGCCCCCCAGCAGCAAGCCGCCGACCTGGTGGTGTACAACGCCACCGTGTACACCGTCGATTCGGCATTCTCCAAGGCTCAGGCTTTTGCCGTGCAGGATGGCAAGTTTCTGGCCGTCGGGACGGCGGACGAAATACGGCAGAAGTATAAGGGCAAGCAGGAAGTAGACGCTGGGGGCAATTTATCTACCCTGGCTTCTATGATGCGCACTGCCACTTCTACCGCTACGCCCTGGGCCTGCGCTTCGCTGATCTGGTAGGCACTACCTCGTGGGGCGACGTGGTGAGCACTCTACAACGGCAGCGCCAGCAGTACCCTCAGGCTGCATGGCTCATAGGTCGCGGCTGGGACCAGAATGACTGGCCCGCCAAGCAATTCCCTACCAAAGACACGCTGGACAAGCTATTTCCTAACGTGCCTGTGCTCATCACTCGCGTGGATGGCCACGCCGCCATCGTCAACCAGAAGGCTCTGGACCTGGCCGGTGTGACGATAAGCACACCCGTTAGCGGTGGCGTTATTGGCCGCGATGCTTTGGGAGAACTAACTGGTTTGCTAGTAGATAATGCCGTGGATCTGGTGTCGGCTAAAATTCCGGAGCCTTCCGCAACGGAAGCCAACGCCGCGCTCCTGCAAGCGCAGCAATTGTGCGTAGCCGTGGGCCTTACCAGCCTCGCTGATGCGGGCCTAGACAAAGCGAACATCGACCAAATGGAGGCCTTGCAGAAACAAGGCAAGCTGAAGCTGCGCCTGTACGCCATGCTGAATCCGACGGCGGCCAACAAGCAATTCTACTTTAAAAATGGCCCCGTAGAAACGGATCGGCTGACAGTGCGCTCTTTCAAAGTGTATGCCGATGGAGCCTTGGGTTCGCGGGGTGCTTGCTTGGTAGAGCCCTACCACGACCGGCCCAAAGAAACAGGCTTCCTGCTGTCTACTGAAAAGGAATACCGCGCTCTGGCTAAAGAAATTGCAGCCAGCAAATTCCAGATGAATACCCACGCCATCGGCGACTCGGCCAACCGCATTATCCTGAATATCTACGGGGAAGCGCTTAAGGGCCAAAAAGATAGACGGTGGCGCATCGAGCACGCCCAGGTTATCACGCCCGCCGATATGGGCAAGTTTGGGCAGTTTGGCATTGTGCCTTCGGTGCAGCCGACCCATGCCACCTCCGACATGTATTGGGCCGGTGAGCGGCTTGGGTCGGAGCGCGTAAAAACAGCCTACGCCTTTGAGCAGCTGCGCAAGCAATATGGGCAAGTAGCCCTGGGCAGCGACTTTCCGGTGGAAGATATTAATCCTCTCTTCGGCTTCCATTCCGCTGTGGCTCGCCAGGATGCGAAGAACTACCCGGAAGGTGGTTTTCAGCCCGAAAACGCCCTTTCCCGCCCCGATGCCCTGCGCGGCATGACCACTTGGGCGGCCCACGCTGCGTTTGAGGACAAGCAAAAAGGCAGCATTCAGCCCGGTATGGCCGCCGATTTTGTGCTGCTCAATAAGGACTTGCTCACAGCCCCGGCGCCCGAGCTACGTGGTGCCCAGGTGCAGCAAACCTGGATTGCTGGAGAGCGGGTTTTTTCGCTTAAGAAGTAGCTGCAGCAGAGTTGAGCACAGGCTATTCCCGAGTGCTACAAACCCATAAAAAAGCTCCCCAGATATGATTCTGGGGAGCTTTTTTCGTGAATCAAATTCTTAACCCCAACCTTGCTCATCGGCGCTGGGGCCGTACATGGCCGGCACCGGAATATCGAGCAGGCGCAGGTACACGCTGAGCTGGCCGCGGTGGTGAATGCTGTGATTCAGGCCCATAATGCGCAGCGCAGCACCTTTGGGACGCTCCATAAACACCTGGTCGCCGGCGTGCAGCTTAAAGGAGTGCGTGAGCTTCTCGTCATCCGACTCACTCAGGGCTTTGCGCAACGTGGCCGAATACTCGTCGAAGCGGGCCAGCAGCTCTTCTTTTGACGTGGGCGTTGGGCCCGGTTTGGGACCGTTCTTGTCAAGGAAATCCCGCGAATCGTGCTGCACGAAAAGCGTTTTGAACGCCAGCAGATTTACCACGTGAGATGCCAACTGTCCCAGCTTCATGCTTTTCGGATGCGGCTGGTAATCCGCCTTATCGAAAGGTACGCGCTCCAGTATTTTGCGGGTGGTCAACAGCTCGTGGTCGAGCTCGGAGAGTATATTTTGCTGAAGAGAAGAAGTGTGCATGGGGTGGATTATAAGAGGAAACTGGAATGTAACAATTAGAGACGCAATACCTTGCGGTTCATCGTTGAACGACTCGTTGCAGAACAACTCTGGCTAAAACACTCAACTAAACAACGACGAGACGCAAGGTATTGCGTCTCTACAGGGCGGCCTGTCTGATAGGGGTTTCTTCTGCAGTAGCGGCATCGGGGCGCAGGTTCTGGCCACGCATTCTGAACAGGAATATCAGGCCCAGAATAAAGAACACAATGAGGGCCAGAATGCTGTTGCGCATATCGCCCGTGATTTGGGAAATAATGCCAAAAACGGCCGTTCCGATTACAATACTGAGCTTTTCAGTGACGTCGAAAAAGCTGAAATAGGAAGCTGTATCGGGTGTATTCTCGGGAATAATTTTGGAATAGGTAGAGCGCGAAAGCGACTGTACGCCGCCCATAGTCAGGCCAATGACGGACGCCAACGCGTAGAAGCTCCATCCAGCCTGCACGAAGTAGCCCGCCACGCAGATCAGCGCCCACACGGCCACCGACCAGCTCAGCGCCCGCGTATTGCCAATGGCCTCGGACAAACGAGCAAATAAATAGGCGCCCAGAATGGCTACTACCTGCAAAAGCAAGATGGTGATAATCAGTGCCTGCGACTCTAGTTTGAGCACTTTATCACCGAACACGGTGGCTACGTACATCACCGTTTGCACGCCCATGTTGTAGGTAAAATAAGCCAGCAGAAAGCGCTTAAGCATAGGAAGCTGCTTGATCTGCTGCCACACATTACTCAGTTCGTGAAAGCCGTTGAGCAGGAAGTTGCCCTGGGCGGCGGGCATATGGTCGGGGCGGCCGGTGTCGGCGGGCAGGCGCGAAAGAGCGAATTGGCCGAAAATAGCCCACCACAGGCCCGTAAACAGGAAAGAGATGCGCGGCGGCAACGCTTTATTTGCCGGGTCGATGCCGACCAGATCGGGCTTGAGCACGATTACCAGACTCAGAACCAGCAGAATAACACTGCCCACATACCCGAGCGAAAATCCCTTGGCCGACAGCCGGTCATACTGATCTTCGGTGGCAATAAGTGGCAGATAGGAGTTGTAAAACACGATGCTGCCCGCCCAGCCAATGGTGGCCGACATCAGCAGCAGCACCGACAACCCAAAGGTCTCTTTCGTAAAGAAGAATAAACCCGCACATGAGGCCGCCCCCAGAAAGCAGAAAAAACGCAGAAACAGCTTCTTGCGACCCGAAAAGTCGGCAATGGCGGTAAGAATAGGGCTGAGCCCCGCAATAATGAGAAATGACGCCGAAATAGCGTATGTGTACAGCGAAGAGCCGGGCAGGTTGAAGCCCAGGAAGTTAACCATATCCTGACCCCGCTCATTGACGGCCACCGAGCCATAATAAATGGGAAATATCGTGCTGGTAATCACCAGCGGATACACCGAATTGGCCCAATCGTACATGGCCCAACCATTGGTAATACGCGAGTTATTCTTCTCGACTGGGGCCGAAGTAGCCACGGCAGCTTGCTGCATACAAACAGGGAAAGAAAGTGGTAGTGGGCAAGATAACGGGTTTTCGGGCAGTCCGGGTTACGCCAGTGGTTCAGCTTGCGAATCCGCATTCTCGGCGGCTTGTTCGCCCATGTCATTTTCCAGCAAAGATGCGTATTGGGCGGGCGTATCAACGTCCAAAATCCCCCCGGAAACGGTACGCTGCCCACGGCGCTGCCGTAGCTAGCAATGAGCTGGCGAGCCCCCTCCGCGCCACCCAGCTGGCGAAGCGCAGGAAACGTATCAGCACTAAAAACGGCGGGCACGCCGAGTGTACCACCGTAAGCCGCGGCCACCACCGGCGCCTGGGTCAGTTGCTGTTTCTTAATTAATTGCAGCAGCAATGCAGGCGTCAGCAAAGGTTGATCGCAGAGCATAACAACTATGGCTGAGGGCGGCTGGGGGGCTTTTTCCAAAGCTGCTAGTCCGGCCCGGATAGAGGAGCCCATACCCGTAGCCCAGTCAGCATTGTGAGCTGTGAGGAAAGACAAACCCTCGACTTCGGGAATTAAAGGCTCATGCAAAGCGCCCGTAACGAGCACCAGCGGCTGGCAACCCGTGGCCGCGGCTGTTTCGGCCGCCCAGCGCAGCAGCGTTTTGCCCTGATAGTACAACAGCTGCTTGGGCTGCCTCATCCGGGCAGATGCGCCGGCCGCTAATAGGATCAGAGCTACGGACGCCGCGGTAGCAGAATCGGGGTTTAACTCAGAGAGCATGAGGCTGCTACCGTCAGATTGTTTTCCGGCGCAAGGGAAGAAGTAAGCACGGGCGTCTGCTCATGAATGGGCCCGTCGATCTGGTGCAAAAAGCCCCCCGGACGACCTTTGAGCACCGCCTGCATCTCGGCCACAATGGAAAGCGCAATTTCTTCCGCCGTCTCTGCCCCGATATTCAAGCCCACCGGACTATACAGGCGCGGCACGAGCTGCTGGTTCGGCTGCAAACCTTCCGCTTCCAATTCCGCCAGTAGTCGATTGGCTTTTTTGCGCGGCCCCAACAAACCGATGTAAGGCGTAGCGGTAGGTAAAAGGTAACGTAGCGCAGCCAAGTCGTAATGATAATTGTGAGTCATGAGCAGGGCAAACTGCTGGCTGGGGGGCAAATTTGAAAGCTCGTCGAAGCTTAACACGCGCACCTCTTCCGCCTCCGGAAACCGCCCAGACGTAGCCTGCGCCGGCCGGCCATCCACCACGCGCACCAGCCAGCCCAAGCCAGCAGCCAGGCGCACCAGGGGCTGCACATCGTTGCCGGCACCGAATACCGTAACGCGCACGGGCGGCGGTATCACTTCCAGAAAAACCCGCAACGTGCCCGCCACCGTGTCATAATCGGCGGTGGCTGACTGGACGCTGTTCAAGGTTTGTTGGGCGTGCTCTAGTAGTTGGGCAGCTATACTGGCTTCAAAATTCAGCGCGCCCTGGTTGGTACCATCGCGCAGCAAAAGCAGACGCTCGCCTACCTTCACTTCGGTATTTGTACTTAAGCTAAAGCCCGTCAGCAATACTGCTGGCTGCTCCTGCTGGACACAGGCACGCAGCAATTCTATGGGATTTGTCAGGTCACTAAAATCGAGGGGCTCCAGCAGAATCTGAATTATTCCTTGGCAGCCCAAGCTAACGCCGTGCTCCACGTCTTCTTCCTCATCCATAGAATCGTAGGTGACCAGCGCCGGTTTGCGGCGTACGATGGCCTGGCGAGCCCTCCGACGAGCATCTCCTTCTAAGCAACCTCCACTAATGGCGCCCGTCAGCTGTCCATCCTCCGTTACCAACATACGCGCCCCCGGCCGACGATAAGCCGAGCCATTTACATGCACCACGGTAGCCAGCGCACACGCCCGGCCAGCCGCACGATGCGCGTCGTAGGCAGCAAGTAAACGGCGTATTTCACTCATAAAACTGCTTATTAATCTGCATCAGCCGCCTCATAGCATACCCGGCCCGCGCGGCACTCAGCAGCTTCCGCCACCTCGTCATCCGGACCAAACGACTCCATTGTACGCAAACACCAGCAAGTAGCGGTCATTCCATCAACTAAAAGCCAGGGCTGATCTCCACCCTCACTCGTCCCTAAGCCCGTTTTGCTACGCAAAAAACGACAGATACCGGTATGAGTTTCAAGGAGAACGGGAATGTAAGTGGGCATATAAATATGTTGTTCAATGGAGGCCTCAACCCCTAGCCCCTTCTCCTAGGGGAGAAGGGGGACTAGTTTTTAGTTATTCTAGAAAACTAGCTATAGTTAGAACTTTAGTAATTTAGAACTAGTCCCCCTTCTCCCCTAGGAGAAGGGGCTAGGGGTTGAGGCCTCTCCTACACCTCCCCTGCTTTCAAAATCGCCCGCTTCACTATGGCTGCAAAAATCGGCACTTTGTAGGCGTTGTGTTCCAGCGGAGTTGCTCCGGTAGTAGCTGCCTGCCCGGCGGCGCGGGCAGTTTCTTCGTTTATTGGTTTGCCAATTAAGGCTGCTTCAGCAGCGGCGGCACGCAGTGGAACCGGGGCGGCGGCGCCCAGCACAATGCTGGCCTTGGTGCAGCGGCCATTTTGCTGCTCCAGCACCACGGCTACGTCGGCCAGCGCCCAATCATAGCTTTCGCGCTCCCCAAATTTGATGTACCAAGAGCCAGTACCGGCAGCGGGCGTGGGCAGCAACACATCAGTAATCAGCTCATTGGGCTGAATCGAATTCTCGCGCTTTACATCCTTTTCCGGCGTCACGAAAAACTGCTCCAGCGGCACCCGTCGCACGCCTTGCGGACCCGTCAATTCGACTTGGGCTCCGAAGGCGACCAAAGCCGTACTAATGCTGGAACCATGCACCGCCGAGCAAGTCTGGTTTCCCAGGATTGCATGGTACTTATTCTCGGCGCCGGGCTGGTTAGCGAAGCAAACAGTACCGCCTTTTTTCAGGCACTTAAAATTCTCATTGCGAAAATACCAGCAGTGCGGACGCTGCATAATATTGCCCCCCAGCGTGGCCGCGTTGCGCACTTGCGGCGTTGCGGCATGGCTGACTGCTTCGGTAAGAGCACGGTAGCTTTTGTGCAGGTCGCCGTCGCGCTCCAGCTGGGCTAAGGTGACCAAAGCGCCAAGGTGAGTGCCGTCTTTGCCCGCATTACGAATCGCGTCCAGCTTGGGCAAGTTGCCGATTCCTACAATGCGAGCGGGCGCCAGTACGTGCTCCTTCATCAAATCCAGCACGTCCACGCCACCGGCTTTGAAGATGGTGGCCGACTCCGGCTTGGCATTCACCAGCATAGCATCGGCTACCGGCGTTGTGTTTTGGCCCGTAGCCTGCTTGACGCTTGTTGCGTCGGTCCATTGAAAGGCGTTCATCCTGCTATGTCGTTAATTAGGCAGTATTTGCTAGTCAGAAAGTGAAGTAACCTGAGCTATACTTTGCCTAGTTTCTGTTTGGGTTTGGCCAGCGCATTTAGGACTCGCTCAGGCGTAATGGGCAGCTCATAAATACGCACCCCAATGGCATTGTACACGGCATTAGCCACGGCTGCGGCAGTAGCTACGTTGGCCGATTCAGCAATACCCAGCGCATCGGTTGAGCTGGTAGCGGTGTATTCCTCTACCATGATGATGTCGATTTGGGGTACCTCGCGTGAGCCTAGTATTTTATACTGGTCGAGGTTGGCGTTCATCATGTGGCCGTAGTTGCGGTCCATATGGCGGTTTTCGTACAGTGCCCAGCTGATGCCCTGCAAAATTCCCCCGTTGATCTGGCTTTCCAGCGCCAGTGGATTAATAGGGCGGCCACAGTCGTGGGCACCCACTACCCGCTCCACTTTCACGTAGCCAGTCTCGGTATCCACGCTCACTTCCACAAACTGAATTCCGCCCGATTGCCCGAAGGATACCCCCGGCCGGAAGAAACCGCCATAGTCATCCTTGCGCTTTTCGGTGGCCGAAACCTGCTGGGTTGGCAGTTTTTGGGCTGCTTCGCGGAAGCTCAAGCTTTTACCAGCGTTGCTTTTCGCCACAATTTTGCCCCCCACAAACGCCAACTCACTAGCCGCCACGCCCATGCTTGGTGCCACCGCGGTCAATAGCTGCTGTCCAACTTTGTAGGCGGCGGTGCGGGCCGGCGGCGTAATGGAGCCTGTGGTTTTGCTTCCGCCCGAGCCAGGGCCGGGCGGATAATTCGTGTCGCCGATGCGTACGGTTACGTCGGTGGGTTGCAGGCCCAACTCTTCGGCTACCACCTGGGCCAGCACCGTGCGGATACCTGTTCCCAAGTCCTGTACGCTCGACATGATTTCCACGGAGCCATCCTGGTGCAAGCGCACCTCGCAGGAGGAGTCCATATCAATAAAACGCCCCCACTCCGACTGGGCCGCGCCCACGCCGCGCTTCACCACGCCGGGCGAGGAGCCGGGGGCTTGGCGCTTGCTCCAGCCAAAACGCTCAGCGCCCACGCGGCGCTGCTCGCGGCGCATCTCACTTTTGTCAATCTTGTCGCGTAGGGCTAGAGCATCCACACCTACCTTTTCAGCCAACTCATCGATGAGCTGCTCCAGGGCAAATGCCCCCTGCGGCGCGCCAGGCGCGCGGAAGGCTGCGCCTGGTCCGGCATTGGTAAGTACGTCGTATTGCTCGCCCTTAAAGTTGGGGTTGGTGAGGTACATGGTTTCGGCAATCCAGCCAACGCCCGCGCCCAAGCCCACGCCGGCCGTGCCGTAGCTGGTGAGCTGCATAGCAGTGAGCGTTCCATCTTTTTTGGCCCCAATACGCAGATTTTGCACCGAGTTAGGCCGATTACCAACTGCTACGTGCTCCTCGCGCCTATCGAGCATAATACGCACGGGCACGCCTGTTTTCTTCGACAAATGCGTGGCGGCTACGCCGTAGTTACCGGCGCCGTATTTGGCCCCAAATCCGCCCCCATAAACTCGGTAATCACGCGTACCTGCGTTTTGGGCAGCTTAAACAGCTCGGCCATTTCGCTGCGGGCGCCGGCCGTATCCTGAGTAGAGAGGTACACGGTCAGGCCATCGGGACGGTAGTCGGCTACCATGCCATGGGTTTCCAGTGGGGCGTGGGTTTGCACTTGGGTTCTAAACTCGCCCTCCACAATGATTTCGGCTTCCTTGAAGCCTTTTTCTACGTTGCCGCGCGAGCCGCCAAACATGCTTTTGGTACTCGGGCCGCGCACGTTGCCTTTCTGGGGCAAGCCCCCGGCCGCGCCGCCGCCACCGCCACTCTCCTCCATACTTACCTGCTTGCCGCCGTACACCAGCGGCGCATCGGGTTTGCGGGCATCATCCAGGTCAGTTACGAAGGGCAGCAATTCATATTCCACCTTAATCAGGCGGGCAGCTTCGTCGGCGGCTTGCTGGGTGGTAGCGGCTACGGCCGCAATGGGCTGCCCGGCGTAGCGCACCTTCGGAAATTTGCCCCCCGTAGACTGCACTTTCGGGTTTTTGTGGTTGGGGTCGCGCTCAATAGCTGAGCCCATCACCGTTTCAATGATATAAATGGCCTTCACACCAGGGTAACGCTCGGCGGCGCTGGTATCTACGCCCTTCACGTTGGCGTGCGGATGCGGCGAGCGGTACATGCGGCCATACAGCATGCCCGGCAGGTTGATATCGTAGGTATACTTGGCCTGACCGGTTACTTTCAAATGCGCATCGAGCCGACGGGTGCGCTTGCCCAACACGTTCAGCTTGTCGTTTACCGCCAGCACGGGCGGCTCATCGGTGGGCACTTCGCGGGTAATGGTCTTCAGATTTACACCCGGAATGCCCATTGGCATTGTCAGCGACTGGGTAGCAGCCGGCGCCGCCGAACCGATGGCCGGGGCCGCCAGTGCGGCGGCGAGGGCAGCAAACTTGCCCTCCTTCTTCGCCGACTTTTTGAGTTTACGGTAGCTGGCCATAATCTATCCTTTGGCGGCCTGGGCCTGGGTTTGGGAGTAAGCAATACCGGCCGCGGCCAGCGTAGCCTCAAATACTTTGGGGTATGTACCACATCGGCAGAGGTTGCCGCTGGTGGCTGTTTTCACGTCGTCGAGCGTGGGCTTGGGGTTGCGTTGCAACAGGCTGGCGCAGCTCATCACCATGCCCGGCGTACAGAAGCCGCACATGCTGGCATCGTGAGCCACAAAAGCCTCCTGCACGGGGTGAAGCTTGCCATTTTTGGCCAAGCCTTCGATGGTCGTTATTTCGCGCTTGCCTACTTCAATGGCCAACGTCATGCAGGAGTTGACGGGCGTATTATCGAGCCACACCGTGCAAGCCGAGCAGGCTCCCCGGTCGCACACTACTTTGGTGCCCGTCAGATTCAGCTCTATGCGCAGCACTTCCGCCAAGGTCTGACGAGGCTCAATAGCGACTTTCTTCTTGTCACCATTGATCTTGAGCGTGACGCTGGTGCGTCCTGGACCAACCGTATCGGGTGCGGGGGCCGCTGCTTCGGCATCGGCCAAACCAGCAATGCCGCTGGTCATCAGTACGCCACCAGCCGCCGTGATGCCAGCGCCTTTCAGGAAACCACGCCGCGACAGGCCCCGGCCCGCGTTGGCGCTTTGTTCAGAGTTCTCTTCGGGATCTTTCATCTAGCTTATAAATAGAAAAGCGCTTCGAATACTCAGCCAAGCATTTGGGGGGCTTTTTCAGGCCAAAGCAATGCAGATCAGCTGAGAGGCAGGTATTGTTCAGTACCAATAGCTGAGCTTACCATACGCAGTATGATCAGCTATGACTAAGATAAACAGATCATTCCAAAAATGGCTTGAGGCTACCTTCAAAAGGTGGTTTAAAATACCTGCACACAGAAAAGCCTGACTCCAGGGCCAGGCTTTTCTAGGGCTTAATAAGGGCTGAATTACTAACGCTGACAAGGGCCAGGTGTCGTGGAAATGACGCCCGCTCTACCAGCTTCGCAAGCGTTGCCGTAGGTCTTGCCGTCGCAGCCGCAGACTGGGTCTACGTTTGCGGGGCAAGGCCCGGAGCTGATTTTACTTTTGTCAATGCAATTCGGGTCCGGATCGGAGTCGGAGTTGCAGGCCATCAGAGTTACTAGCAGTAAGCAGGACAATACCTTTTTCATGATTCTAAACTGATTGAGGCGGGAGTAATAAATGGAGCCTTAAAAAGCCCCCCAGGTTGCATTGATGATGTGTTCGGGCCTGGATAAAATAAGAAACCCGCCGCTGGCACCTCGCACTACGGACTGTATCTTCGTGGAAGCAGAGAAACGAAGCAGTGGAGCCCCAGCCCGAACATCGCAAAATCATTCACCTCGACATGGACGCCTTCTACGCTTCCGTGGAGCAGCTCGACAATCCTGCCCTGCGCGGACGGCCTGTGGCGGTTGGTGGCTCGCGGCAGCGCGGCGTGGTAGCGGCCGCCAGCTATGAAGCGCGCGAGTTTGGCGTACGCTCTGCCATGGCGTCGTCGGTAGCGCTGCGCAAATGCCCGGATTTGGTTTTTGTGAAGCCGCGCTTCGATGTATACAAAGCCGTTTCGCGGCAGATCAGAGCCATTTTTGCGGAATACACGCCGCTTATCGAGCCCGTTTCGCTGGACGAGGCTTACCTAGACGTAACTCAAAATCTCAAGCACATTGCGTCGGCTACGCAGGTGGCCCAGCAGATTCGGGGGGCAATTCTGGCCGAAACTCAACTCACGGCCTCGGCGGGCATTTCCTACAATAAGTTTCTAGCCAAATTAGCTTCCGACTATCGCAAGCCAAACGGGCAGTTTGTCATTCGTCCACACCAAGGGCTGGCGTTGGTAGAGACGTTGGCCGTGGGCCAGTTCCACGGCATCGGCCCCGTGACGGCCGCGCGCATGAACCAGCTAAGCATTTTCACCGGCCTCGATTTGCGCTTACAAACAGAGGCGTTTCTACGGCAGAACTTCGGCAAAGCGGGCAGTTACTACTATGCAATTGCCCGCGCGCAAGACAACCGCCCCGTGGTAGCCGACCGGATTCGTAAGTCCGTAGGCTCCGAAACCACATTTGAGCAGGACTTGGCCAGCTATGAAGAGTTGATGCAAGGAATTGCCCCCTGCCTGGAATCCGTATGGGACTATTGTGAGCGCACCGAAACCAGAGGCCGCACGGTTACGGTGAAAGTCAAATATGCCGACTTCCAGCAAGTCACACGTAGCCGCACAGCCCTAGCTTCCGTCCATACCAAAGCCATGCTTGAACAGATCAGCTTAGAGCTACTAGCCGGACTGCTGCCCTTGTCCCAGGGCGTTCGACTGCTGGGCGTGTCCCTGTCAAATTTGGATAGTGAAGAAGTTACCGGCCGACAATTAGCCTTAATTTTTTAGGATTTCTAACTGACCACCTAAATCCTAATGTTCTGCACATTAAAAACCCCAAATCTTTAAGCTGGGGGCTTTTTCGCTTATTATGCTCACCACTAACCTACCTCAATCGATTTAGATAGGTAGATTTATAAGGCAGATTTTTTTTGGAAGCACATGATTTAATTTGCAAATTGTTGGAGTTTCTAGTACTCTTAACAAGAATTTCGCCCAACATCCCAGCTCTCTAACCCCTTATGAATGTCCTCATAATGTCACTGCGAGCTGGTTTGGCCCTTGTAGCCTGGTGATGTCTGGCATGTAGCCACCCTTTTTTTTGAGCCTTTACACAATCGTTTGTGAATAAGTCTCGACACAATCGATTGTGCATTCTATTATTTTCCATCCCCACCATTTCCCACTTCATGAAAAAGCCTGTACCCAAAATGAGTCGGTTAGCTATTCCGGCTCTTCTTTGCTGCCTGCCCTTTCAGCCATACACAGCGGCGGCAGCATCTTACTCTGAGTTCTTAGCTAGCTCACTAACCGTTCAGACTCCCGACGTGACCATTAATGGCCGGATAACGGACGAAAATGGTGAAGGCTTGCCTGGTGTAAACGTAGTGGTCAAAGGCACTACCAATGGTACACAAACAGGTGCAGACGGCAGCTATACCCTTACGGCCCCCGACAATGCCACGCTGGTCATTTCTTACGTAGGCTACACTTCCCAAGAAATAGCTGTTGGAGGGCGAACTACCATTAATGTGGGCTTGGTACCCGATGCGAAGGCACTGAGTGAGGTAGTAGTAGTAGGTTATCTGACCGAAGACCGCCAAAACGTGAGTAGCTCAGTGAGCAGCCTCGACGTGAAAGAGGCGAACAAAGCACCTGTAGCAACGGCTACCCAAGCGCTTCAGGGCCGCCTGCCTGGCGTACAGGTAACCGGCTCGGGCGGACCAGGTGCTGCCCCGATTGTTAATATTCGAGGTATTGGTACCCTAGGTAATGCTGGCAGTGGCCCACTCTATGTAATCGACGGGTTGTGGACTGATAATATTCGGGATCTGAACCCAAATGATATTGAGTCGCTCACTGTCCTGAAAGATGCCTCTTCTACAGCCGTTTACGGTTCACGGGGTGCCAACGGCGTAGTACAGATTACCACGAAAAAGGGTAAAGCTGGCGCACCTGCCATTAGCTTCAATGGGTATATGGGCGTAGATCAGATCTCTAAGACCTATAACCTAACCAACGCCAGCGAGTGGGCCGACCGCGCCGTTATTGCTTATCAGAACGCTGGCCTTGACCCATTGAATAACGGACAAAACAGCTTAGCTGGCGCTGTAAAAGGTCCGGGTGGTGCCTTCGACCCGAGTATCGATACCGATTGGCAAGATGAGTTTTTCCAAACTGGCCGACTCGAGGATTACAACCTATCTTTCTCTGGTGGATCATCGGGGGAGAAGAGCACTACCAACTTCCTGATTTCAGGTGAATATTTTCACCAAGAAGGAATTGTAAAAGGCCCTGACTTTCAGCGCTACAGCTTACGCCTTAACTCCGGATTTACCCGCGGACGTTTACGCTTACAAGAAAACGTGCAGCTCACCCACCTCGATGTCACGCTGCTAAACGGCGCGCCATTCATCGATGTGCTCACCATGCTGCCCAGCATTCCGGTATATGATCCGGCGAATGAAGGAGGATTTGGAACTGGTTCGACCCGCCTCAACACGTTTGCCACGAACCCCATTGGTGCGCAAGCGTTGCTGAATCGCACGCAATCTGACAACCGCTTGGCAGGTAACATCAGTGCTGAGTACTCCTTCTTCGATTTTCTTACTTACCGCCTGAACGTGGCCATGGACGGCCATACGTACAGCAATGCTGATGCCCAGCAGTCTGGTATTCTCCGTCAGAACACTCGCATCAACACCTCGTCGCTTAATGAGTTTTTAGGCTATGACTTGTTCCTGCTGGGTGAAAACACGTTGAACTTCAATAAGCGACTAGGTGACCACACTGTGAATGCGCTGGTTGGTGTTTCGGAACAGAGCCTCCGTGCTCATAACGTGCAAGCTGGCGGACAGGGCTACACTCAGGCTGGGGGCAATATTTCTTCGAGCTGAGCGCTGCACCAAAAGTTGGGGTTGTTCAAGGCAGCTCTTTCAGGAACACAAAACGTTCTTTCTTCGCTCAGGCTACTTACGATTACAAAAACCGCTATCTGTTATCCGTTAGCGCCCGCCGCGATGGTTCCTCCCGCTTTACAGAGGATAACCGCTGGGGAAACTTTGGTGCCGCCTCGGTTGGCTGGCGCCTAAGCGAAGAAGAATTCTTCAAGACAACTGTACCGCAGGTGAATAACCTGAAGCTACGTGCCAGCTATGGTGCCAATGGCAACGACGCCGTAGCCGGTGCTGCCGGTGGTAGCTATCTTACGCAGGCTATTGTAGGCCAAAACGTGAACTACGTGATTGGTACTGGCCAGAACATCGTCAATGGTCAGTCACAGTTGGCTCTTCCTAGCCCTGATATTAAATGGGAAGAGCGCTACACGACAAACGTAGGTTTGGACCTTGGCGCATGGGATGACCGTATTACGCTGTCTACTGATTACTATATCTCCAAAACCCGCAACGCACTGGCACCAGTACAGGTGCTGACTTACCTAGGTCACTTTGGTGCTACTCTGTTCCAAAATGCGGGCGATATCGAGAACCGTGGTTTTGAATTGGCTTTAGGCTACCACGAAAACAAAAGTGCCTTCACTTATGGTGCTGACTTTACGCTCACCACGGTTAAAAATGAGGTTACATCGCTGCCCGTTGTAGGCCAAGTATTAGAAGGTGGCGAACTCCTGACTCGCTCGGAGGTGGGCCGTTCGCTCGGTGAGTTTTACCTGATTCCTTTCGATGGCATCTTCCAATCGGCGGATGAAGTAGCCAACTACAGAAACTCTGCTGGTACCGTTATTCAACCCTTCGCTTCAGCTGGCGACGTGCGCTACCGGGATACCAACGATGACGGACGGATTAACAACAGTGACGCGGTTTATTCAGGGAAATCAATTCCTAACCTGCTGATGGGTCTGAATCTGAATGCTGCCTTCAAAGGCTTTGATCTGTCAGTGTTCTTTAACTCCGTAAGCGGCAACAAGATTTATAACCAAGCCCGCAGAGACTTGGAAAGCTACGCTGGCCCAAACAACTACAACGCCGACGTAGAACCTTGGTCTCCTGAAAACCCATCGACTTCTACGCCACGGTTGCTGCAAGGTGGTGGTAGCGGCGACTTGGGCTTAGCTGCTGCTTCCAACTCGCTGTTTAACACAACGCGCTGGCTGGAAGATGGATCATACATCCGTTTGCGGAACATTCAGCTTGGCTACACCTTGCCAACGTCAGTGACAAGCAAAGTACCAAGCTTGGGCAGCATTCGTGTGTATGTGACCGGCCGCAATGTATTTACCGCTACGGACTACACAGGCTTCGATCCGGAGATTACCGGCACGGGCTTCTACAGCCGCGGCGTCGACATCAGCTCTTATCCCAACGTGCGCAGTTTCACGGGCGGCGTACAGGTTAACTTCTAAATCACGACGGGGTAATAGATACTTTTTACCTACTGCCCCACCCAAATCGTTTTCTCTACTTAGATGAAAAGCAATAAACTACTTACTCTTCTGCTCGCGGGGGTCTTTTGATGACCACAGCCTGCGAAAAGGACCTGTTGGATCAGAGCAATCCGAACGCTCCCACCAAGGACAACTTCTGGCAAAACGAGGCTGATGCTGTAAAAGGAGTATATGCCGCTTACTCTGGTCTCCAGCAGTTTGCTGTGTACTACCGCAGCTGGCACTTCATGGCGCACCGCTCCGATGAGTCGTTCAGTGCAAGCCCTTTTGTGGAGTTGGCCAACTTTACGCGCTTCATCCAGCCCGATGTAGACTTCTTTATCTCGTCGTTTGCTTGGAACGATTACTACCGTACGATTTACCGTACGAATCAGGTAATCGGCCGGGTGCCCGGTATTACCATGGACGAAACGCTGAAAAAACAGTTGGTTGCCGAAGCCAAGTTCATACGGGCCCTGTCGTACTTCGATATGGCTTATTTCTTCGGCAATGTGCCTCTGATCTTGGAAGAGCCTAGTGACGTAACTGCCCGGGCACCTCAGGTAACACAGGCAGAGACGGAGGTACAGATGATTACCGATTTACAATCTGCTATTCCAGACCTTCCCCTTTCGTACAATGACGACCAAAAAGGTCGTGCTACTAAGGGCGCGGCGCAGGCACTGCTCGCCAAAGTGTACATGCAGCAGCGTAAGTGGGCAGAGGCTTCTGCTTTATTCACTCAAATCGCGGCTTCAAACCAATATGATTTGGTACCCAACTACCTTGACAACTTCACCGATCGGAACGAGAATAACCGCGAGTCGGTATTTGAAGTGCAGTTTACGGGTTCAGTGCTGGAAGTGGGTCAGGGCCAGGACAATGGCTCGGCTTCGGAAAGCCACGACCGTCCCAACTTCTTTGGCCCTCCCGGTCCTACGTTTGCCGACGTGCAGCCCCGTCGCTGGTTGCTCAATGCTTATACGGACTCCACGGTATCGTTTGCTCCGGGCAGCACAACCAGACACAGAATCGATCCTCGGCGCGATATCAGCATTATTCACGCTGGCAACCCGGATGTCTTCTACGGCCGCACCTTCCAGCAATGGAACTGGAACCCCAACCAGCAGTACTGGCGCAAGTATCTGAATGACCGCACCCGCACTGATGAGAACTTTTCATCGGGCATCAACCACCGCGTTATTCGCTACGCCGATGTACTCTTGATGCAAGCCGAAGCTCTCGCCCAACTCAATCAGGTAAGTGCAGCGCTGCCACTCGTTAATAGAGTACGCACCCGCGTAGACCTGAGACCGCTAACTGGCAACTTCACGCGTGAGTCTATGCTCCAGGCTATCTATATGGAACGGGCGAAAGAATTGGCTGGCGAAGGTACCCGCTGGTTCGATATTCTTCGCTGGGGCCTGATGGACAACCAAGCTGGCATTGATGAGTTGAAAACGCGCGATACGGACTTCAACAACTTCCGTCTGGGTGTCTCGAAGCTACTGCCAATACCACGGCGTGACCTTGGTATTGACCCCAACCTCAAACAGAATCCTGGCTATTAACCGATTGATTAATTGATAGACACACAGCCGCTCCGGCCACAGCTGGAGCGGCTGTTTTCGTCTGGTACTTACCAATAGTGTTGCTATGCGTGATTTTGCTCCCCAGCCTTTCCAACAGCTTATGCATTCTGGGTCGCGCTGGCTGCTTATGGTTTGCATGGTGCTAGCTGTTGCCTGCGGCAAAGAAAAGGCCGCCCCAGCCCCCTCTCCTGTTACCCAACCTACTACCCCACCGGCACCGAACAACACAACCTTTACTAACCCTTTGCTGCCCTCGGGCGCCGATCCGTGGGTGGCCCAAAAGGATGGGTTTTACTATTACATGAATACCACGTACACTGACCTGCGCATCTGGAAAACGGCCAAGATGTCGGACCTGTCGCTGGCGAATAGCACTACCATTTGGCGACCTGAGGCGAACAGCCCAGCAGGTGGCAACTTATGGGCTCCGGAGCTCTATTTCTTTGATGGGAAGTGGTATGTATACTATTCAGCGGGTCCGGCGGGCACCAACTTGGGCCTGCAGCGCACGTGGGTACTGGAAAACAGCGCCGCCGATCCAACTACTGGAACCTGGATTAATAAAGGTCGCGTCTATAATCCCAATGCCGACTTTTGGGCCATTGACGGTACCGTGCTGGAGCAAAATAACAAGCGCTATTTCATCTGGTCGGGGCACGATGGTGTAAATGGTGTTCAGCGGCTTTATATCTCTGAGATGAGCAACCCCTGGACGCTGACGGGGCCACGGGTAGAGCTTTCGAGCCCCGAGCATCCGTGGGAAAACGTGGGCCCGCCCTACGTAAACGAAGGGCCCGAAATTATCAAGCACGATAACAAGACGTTTCTGGTGTACTCGGCCAGCTTTTGCGGCACCGATTCCTATGCGCTAGGCATGCTGACAGCCACGGCTACGGCTGACCCCATGCTCCCTGCTTCCTGGACTAAGTCAAGCAAACCAGTCTTTACCCAAAGTCCCGTTAACCGCGCTTTTGCCACCGGCCACAATGGCTTTTTCAAGTCGAAAGATGGACAAGAGGATTGGCTGATTTATCACGCTAACTCCAACCCTGGCGAGGGTTGCGTAGAGAAGCGAAATCCACGCATGCAGAAGTTCAATTGGAACGCTGATGGCTCACCCAATTTCGGCACACCGGTAGCTATCAACACCCCCGTTACGAAACCTGGGGGAGAGTAACCCTTTGCCCTATTCTAATAGCATTCAACTACCCCTGCTCATGCCTTCACTTCTACAGAAAGCCCCCCAACCACCGCTTACAACCCGGTGGATACCTACACGGCTCCGCCTCGGATTCTTGCTCTTACTAATCGGCGGTTTGCTAAGCATAAAAGCCCACGCCTTGCAGGGGCTAACGGGCGTGCACGATCCATCTACGATTGTTAAAGACGGCGACCGTTACTGGATTTTCGCCACGGGGCAAGGCATTTACAGCATGTCGTCGACGGACTTAATTAACTGGACTCCGGGGCCGCGTGCGGTGTTCGTCAACAATGCTTACCCGAGCTGGATCAACACGAAAGTGCCCGGTTTTCAAGGCAATTTTTGGGCTCCGGAGTGCTTTTTCATGAACGGCAAATTTCACCTGTATTACTCCTGCTCCACGTTTGGCTCCAAGGTATCGGCCATTGGTTTAGTCACCAACGTAACCCTGGACCCTAGCAGCCCCAACTACCGCTGGGTCGATCAGGGCGAGGTGATTTCAACCAGCAGTAACAGTAGTGTGAATGCCATTGATCCGGCCGTATTCCGCGACGCCAACAACAATGTATGGCTTAGCTATGGCTCCTTTTTCGGTGGCCTACGCACCACGCAGCTGAACCCGGCTACGGGCAAGCTTTTGGGCACCAGCGAGTTTAGCATTGCCAACGGCGATGTAGAAGCGGCTCACATCATGCGTCACGGCAACTTCTATTATCTGTTTATTAACCGCGGCGCCTGCTGCCGGGGGGCAAATAGTACCTACTTCGCGCAGGTGGGCCGGTCAGCTTCGCCCTCAGGACCGTTCCTCGATAAGAATGGCGTCGACCTGAATAATAGCGGCGGCACCACCGTGCTAAATTCCTCGGGTCGCTATATTGGGCCGGGCCACATCGGGGTATTCGAGGAAGGCGGCGTCAGCTACGTTTCGCACCACTATTATGACCGGGATGACAACGGCGTGCCCAAGCTCGGGCTGGCCAATCTGACCTGGGATGCCACCGACTGGCCCGTTATCAGCCGCGACTGGGTGAAGCCGGGCCGCTACGAAATTGCCAATAAAAACAGCGGCTTGGTTTGGGATGCCTGGGGTTGCACCGGTGTCTCGGGCCAGATGATTGCGCAGGGCACAAAGTCCGGCCTGAACTGCCAGCAATGGGATTTTACGGCGCTGGGCAATGGCGAATACAAAATAACGACTGCGCTGGGGGCCTCGCCGCCGATGTATCGGGCTGCTCCCCCGATGCTGGGGCCAAGCTTCAGCTGTTTGCCGATAATGGCCTGGCCTGCCAGAAATTTCGCATTGAGCGGGCCAACGATGGTACCTTGGTTTTCGCTTCCGTAAATGGCAACCGGGTAGTAGAAGTGCCCTTCGCTTCTACCGCAGTCGGCATACAGCTGGGCCTTTGGGACTACAACGATTGTGCCTGCCAACGCTGGACCTTGGCCGCACCGGGCACGCTTACCGCAACCAACACGCCGGCGCTCCTAACGGAAGTCAGCATCTACCCTATTCCGGCTATCCGGGGCAGCTTTACGGTAGAGCTGGGGGGCAAAAAAACAGGTGGCGCCGTCACGGTTCAGATCTTCAATTTGCAGGGCCGATCAGTGTATCAACGCAAATTTGCCCCCCAGCAGAGCAAGGTAGCTGTGGAGGCCGCGTTGGCGCCGGGCGTTTACTTGGTGCAGGTGCAGCAGGCCGGCAAACTGCTGAATCAGAAGGTGACAGTTGAGTAAGCTAAGGCAATGGAATAGAATGTAAGAGACACAAACGATTGTGTAATTCAGGAAGTCTTTCTACTTTACATACCAAATCTGAGGATGTTGCTATGGGTGCACGCCGTTGTTATTCGTCGTTTCTGTGCCTCAAGCGATTTACCTCTAATTATTTAGTGGTAAACTGACGCCCTGAAAGCTCTGCTTGCTAAACCGTTTTGGTATCCTCTCATTAGCCTTCCACCTCCTATTCCTGACCACTTAAAGCTCTTTTCTCTCCCCGCTATGAATTCTTTTTCCCGTATTTCTTCGCTGGGCGGAAACCTGGCCGGCGTGCTGCTTCTCGTAGCCTGCAACCAGCAACCCTCCAGCAGCGAAAACGCCAATTCCAGCGCTGCCGCCGACTCCACCCAAACTGCCTCCACCGCTATGACCCCAACCGCTACTTCCTTCGGCAAAACCACCGACGGAACGGAAGTCCAACTGTACACGCTCACCAACTCCCACGGTCTGCAAGCCAAAATCACCAACTACGGTGGTACGCTTACCAGCCTGCTGGTGCCGGACAAAAGCGGCAAGCTGGGCGACATCGTATTGGGCTTCGATAATGTGAGCGGCTACCAGAGCCCGGAGTATGTTAAGTCGGGGCCTTATTTCGGTGCACTGATTGGCCGCTACGGCAACCGCATCAAGGGGGGCAAATTTACCCTGGATGGCAAGGAGTATAAGCTGGCTACCAACAACGGCGCGAACCACCTGCACGGCGGCGTAAAAGGCTTCGATAAAGTAGTGTGGCAGGCCCAGCCCGGTAGCTCTGCCGATGGTCAAAACCTGACGCTGACCTACACCAGCAAAGACAGCGAAGAAGGCTACCCCGGCAACCTCAACGTGCAGGTAGTGTACACGCTCACCAACGACGATGCGCTCCGCATCGACTACACGGCCACTACCGACAAGGCTACGCCCGTTAACCTCACCAACCACAGCTACTTCAACCTCAACCACGGCACGGCCAAGGACATCCTGAGTCATCAGGTAACCCTGAATGCCGACCGCTACACGGTAGTAGATGCCGGCCTGATTCCGACGGGCGAATTGCGCCCCGTGACAGGCACTCCCTTCGACTTTACAACTCCCCATGCCATCGGCGAGCGGATTGGGCAGGTAGAAGGCGGCTACGACCACAACTGGGTGCTGAAAGGTACCGGCAGCGGCATGCGCCAGGCTGCGATGGTGTACGAGCCTACCTCGGGCCGCACGCTTACCATCACCACCGACCAGCCTGGCGTGCAGTTTTACACCGGCAACTTCCTCGATGGCACCCTCACGGGCAAAGGCGGCACCAAGTATGTCAAAAATGGCGGTTTCTGCCTGGAAACCCAGCATTTCCCCGATTCGCCCAACCAGCCTAAGTTCCCTTCTACCATCCTGAAGCCAGGCGAAACTCTACGTTCCTCCACGGTGCATCAGTTTGGGGTGCGCAAGTAATCCGGCCTGCTATTTTACCTGAAAACCGACTTATTCATTTCTATCGTGCAAGATTCACAATCGATTGATTCCGGAGCAGATGCCTACGTTATCGGGGTCGATTATGGCACCGATTCCGTACGTGCTTTGCTGGTAAATGCCCGCACTGGCGCCGAGGTGGCCCAGGCCGTGCATTACTACGCCCGCTGGAAAAAGCTGCTCTACTGCAAGCCCGCCCGCAACCAGTTTCGTCAGCACCCACTGGATTATTTGGAGGGGCTGGAAACGACCATCCGTCAGGTAGCCCAAAAGGTGCCCGCCGAGCAAATAGTGGGCATAGCCGTGGATACCACTGGCTCTACCCCCTGCGCCGTTGACGAGCATGGTACTGCCCTTGCCATGACGCCTGGCTTTGAGGAAAATCCCAACGCCATGTTTGTGCTCTGGAAAGACCACACAGCCCTGGAAGAAGCCGCTGAAATCAATCACAAAGCCCGCACCTGGGGCGGCGAGGACTACACCAAGTATGAAGGCGGCATCTATTCCTCGGAGTGGTTTTGGGCTAAAATCATGCACGTGGTCCGCGAAGATGAGGCCGTAGCCAAAGCTGCTTACTCCTGGATGGAGCACTGCGACTGGGTAACGCTACAGCTCACGGGGGGCAATTTGCATGACTTCAAGCGCAGCCGCTGCGCCGCAGGTCACAAGGCACTGTGGCACGAGAGCTGGGGCGGTCTGCCGCTGGAGCAATTTATCATTCACCTGGAGCCCAAGCTGACCTTGCTGCGCGGGCACCTGTATCAGGACACCTTCACCGCTGACCAAGTTGCCGGTAACCTGTCGGAGGAGTGGGCAAAGCGCCTGGGCCTGACTACGAATACAGTAGTAGCAGTCGGCTCGTTCGATGCCCACGCGGGCGCGGTAGCTGGCGAGATTGAGGCCTACTCCATGGTGAAAGTTATGGGCACCTCTACCTGCGACATCGTAGTAGCTCCAAATGAGGAAGTAGGCGATAAGCTGGTGCAAGGTATTTGTGGTCAGGTAGATGGCTCTGTGATTCCGGGCATGCTGGGCCTGGAAGCGGGTCAATCAGCCTTTGGCGATTTGCTGGCTTGGTTCCGGCAGATTATCGAGTGGCCCTTGCTCACGCTGCTGCCGCAGTCGAAAGTGCTAACGCCCGAGCAGCAGGAAGCCCTACGCGAAGAAATGAGCGACCGGCTGCTGATTGAACTCACGAAAGCGGCCGCCGAAGTTGACCCTGAAGAGTCGTCCGTTTTGGCCCTAGACTGGGTGAATGGTCGGCGCACGCCGGATGCTAACCAAGCCCTGAAAGGCGCCATCATGGGCCTAACTATGGGCACAAATGCCCCCAGATTTTCCGGGCGCTGGTAGAAGCCATCTGCTACGGCTCCAAGCAAATTGTGGAGCGCTTTGAGCAGGAAGGTATTCCCATCAAGCAGGTTATCGGTATTGGCGGCGTAGCTAAGAAGTCGCAATTCGTGATGCAAACCCTGGCAGACGTGCTCGACCGGCCCATTAAGATTGCCACTTCTGAGCAGGCTCCGGCCCTCGGCTCCGCCATGTATGCGGCTGTAGCCGCCGGCGTGCACCCCGATGTATTAACCGCTCAGCGGGTTATGGGTAGCGGCTTTGCCGAAACATATCACCCAAATCCCGCCCGCGTGGCTGACTATCAGCGTCGCTACGCCCAGTATCAGGCCTTTGGTCATTTTGTAGAATCCAAGACGCTGGGGGGCAAAAATGAAGCACCGGAGCCTAGCGAATCGAGAGAAACCGAGCCAGCCCTAAATACCAACGCATGAGCCAGTATCAGGATCTAAAACAGGCCTGCTACGAGGCCAACATGCAGCTACCCAAGCTTGGGCTGGTGCTTTTCACTTTCGGCAATGCCAGCGTGGTGGACCGGGAACAGGGCGTATTTGCCATAAAGCCCAGCGGCGTCCCCTACGACACTTTGCGGCCCGATGACATCGTGATTATGAGTTTGGGGGGCAAAGTGGTGGAAGGTACTAAGCGCCCGTCGTCGGATACGAAAACGCACGCGGTCCTTTTCAACCACTGGGAACACATTGGCGGCATTGTACACACGCATTCCACTTACGCTACCTCCTGGGCGCAGGCCCAGCTCGATATTCCCATTCTGGGCACCACCCACGCCGACCACCTCACCGCCGATATTCCCTGCGCCCCGCCCATGGCCGACGCCATGATTGCGGGCGACTATGAGCACCAAACCGGCTGGCAGATTCTCAATGAGTTTCAGCGCCGCGGCCTCTCTCCTACCGAGGTGGAAATGGTGCTGCTCAGCAACCACGCACCTTTTACTTGGGGCAAAACCGTGGAAAAGGCGGTGTACAATAGCGCAGTGCTGGAAGAAGTGGCCCGCATGGCTTACCTCAGCTGCACTCTGCGCCCCGATGTGCCACGCCTGAAAGACGCCTTGATTCAAAAACACTACGACCGCAAACACGGCGTGAATTCCTATTACGGGCAGTCTTAAGAAGCTATCCGAATAACCAGAACGTCATGCAGAGGCGGAGCCGAAGCATCTCGCGTGCTGATGTTGCCAAGCTAAACAACTAAACACGCGAGATGCTTCGCTGTGCTCTGCATGACCAAAGTCTTTAAAACTCTCCCTAATTATGCTAGACATTTCCCACTACGAAGCTTGGTTTATTACTGGTAGCCAGCACCTCTACGGCCCCGAAACGCTGGAACAGGTGGCGCAGCATTCTCAGCAGATTGCTGCTGCGCTGGACACCGAGCTACCCATCAAAATCGTGTTCAAGCCTGTGCTAACTGGCCCCGATGAGATTTATCAGCTCATGCAGGATGCCAACACCACCAAGAACTGTGTGGGGCTGATTGCGTGGATGCATACCTTCTCGCCCGCCAAAATGTGGATCAACGGCCTGAAGATTCTGCACAAGCCGATGGCTCATTTGCACACCCAGTTCAACCGCGATATTCCGTGGGCTGACATCGATATGGACTTCATGAACACCAACCAATCGGCGCACGGCGACCGGGAGTTTGGGTTCATTGGCACACGCATGCGCCTAAATCGTAAGGTGGTGGTGGGCCACTGGCAGGATCCCGCCGTGCACCAGAGCCTGAATGTGTGGGCCCGCGTGGCTTGCGCCTGGGCCGACTGGCAGGGGGCAAAATTTGTCCGTTTCGGCGATAATATGCGCTACGTAGCCGTGACCGAGGGCGACAAAGTGGAAGCTGAAATCAAGTTTGGCTACTCCGTGAACACGTATGGTATTGGCGATTTAGTGGCTGTCATCAATGCAGTGAGCGACGCGCAGATCGATGAGTTGATGGCCGACTACGCCCAGCAGTACGAGTTGGCAGACACGTTAAAAGATGGCGGCAGCCAGCGCGAGTCGTTGCGCGAGGCGGCTCGCATTGAGGCCGGTATGCGCAAGTTTTTGCAGGACACCGGCGCCAAAGGCTTCACCGATACCTTTGAGGATTTGCACGGCATGGCTCAGCTACCCGGCATTGCTACGCAGCGCCTGATGGCTGAGGGCTACGGCTTTGGTGGTGAGGGCGACTGGAAAACGGCAGCGCTGGTGCGGGCTATGAAAGTGATGGGCGCTGGTCTGCCGGGGGGCAATTCTTTCATGGAAGACTACACCTACCACCTGGCACCCAACAACAATCAGGTGCTGGGCTCCCACATGCTCGAAATTTGCCCCACCATCTCCACGGGCAAAGTGCGCTGCGAAGTACACCCCTTAGGAATTGGCGGTAAAGCTGACCCGGTGCGCCTCGTGTTCAACTGCCCCGCCGGCCCAGCCCTGAACGCTACGCTGGTTGACATGGGCAATCGTTTCCGTTTGCTGGTGAATGAAGTGGAAGCCGTAGAGCCCGAGCAAGACCTGCCGAAGCTCCCCGTAGCCCGCGTACTGTGGAAAGTAAAACCCAGCTTAACAGTAGGCGCGGCGGCTTGGATTCTGGCCGGCGGTGCTCACCACACGGGCTACAGCCAGAATTTAACGGCCGAATATTTAGAGGACTTTGCCGAGATGGCCGGTATCGAATACGTTTTGATAGATGACGATACCAAGCTGCGCACCTTTAAAAATGAGTTGCGCTACAACGAAGTAGCTTATGGCAGCCGATAATTTCACTACTTTCCCAAATCCTTACCATCTGTCAGCCAAAAGCCCTACTCCTTTCAAATGAATCAGCTCGCAACGATTGACTACATCGTTTTCATTATTTACTTCATCATTGTTGCCGGCTATGGCATCTGGATTTATCGCCGCAAAAACACGCACGATGGCACGGTGGACGGCGACTCAAAGGATTACTTCCTCGCCGAAGGCTCGCTAACGTGGTGGGCCATTGGCTCTTCCCTCATTGCTTCCAACATCTCGGCTGAGCAGTTTGTGGGTATGTCGGGCTCCGGGTTTAAGATGGGTCTGGCCATTGCCACCTACGAGTGGATGGCGTCTATCACGCTGATTATCGTGGCGGTGTTTTTCATTCCGGTATACCTGAAAAACAACATTGCCACGATGCCGCAGTTCTTGAGCCAGCGCTACAATAGCACGGTGGCCATGATTATGGCTGTGTTCTGGCTTATGCTGTATGTGGTCGTAAACCTGACTTCGATTCTCTACCTAGGGGCTATTGCCATCAGCAGCATCTCGGGTTTCGACATTACGCTCTGCATGTATCTGCTGGCGATCTTCGCTATTTTCATCACCCTGGGTGGTATGAAAGTAATCGGCTACACCGACGTAATTCAAGTATTCTTCCTGATTCTGGGCGGTTTGGCGACTACGTATCTGGCCTTGAATCTGGTGGCTGAGCATTACGGCAGTACGGGCGTGCTTAAGGGCTTCTCGCTAATGACGAGCCAGGCCAACGACCACTTCCACATGATTTTCAATCGCGACAATCCGAACTACCTCGATCTGCCCGGCCTGACGGTGCTACTTGGCGGTATGTGGATTGTGAACCTGAACTACTGGGGTTGCAACCAATATATCACCCAGCGCGCCTTGGGTGCCGACCTGCCAACGGCTCGCGCTGGCCTGCTGTTCGCTGCTTTCCTGAAGATGCTGATGCCGGTAATTGTTGTGTTGCCAGGTATTGCAGCGTATGTACTGTTTAAGGCCGACGTATTCGGTGGTGAAATGATGCAGGATGGAGAGTTGAACCCTGACCGGGCGTACCCGGTGCTGCTCAATATTCTGCCCGTAGGCTTGAAGGGCTTGTCTTTTGCAGCTCTTACGGCAGCGGTAGTAGCCTCGCTGGCTGGCAAAGCCAACAGTATTGCCACCATCTTTACCCTCGACATTTATAAGAAAGTGTTCAACGAGGGCGCCTCGGAAAAGCAGTTGGTACGCGTAGGCAAAATCTCGGTGGTAGTCGCCATGATTTTGGGCGTGCTCATCGCTCCCTTCCTGGGCATCGACAAGAAAGGCGGCTTCCAGTACATTCAGGAATACACAGGCTTCGTGTCGCCGGGTATTTTCGCCATGTTTATTCTGGGCTTCTTCTGGAAGAAAACCACCTCTACGGCGGCCCTGTTTGCTACCATCGGCGGCTTCCTGCTATCGGTGCTGCTGAAGTTCCTGCCGAACATGATGGATCTGTCGTTCCTGGCTCCCATCGGTTTTGCCGTGCCGAGCGCAACCGGCGTTTACGAGATTCCCTTCCTCGACCGTATGGGCATCGTGTTCGTCATTTGCGTACTGATGATGGTGGTTATTAGCCTGATTGAGAACAGTATGGGCGTAAAAACCAACGGGCTGGAAATTGACCGGAGCATGTTCAAAACGAACCGTAGCTTCGCTATTGGCTCTATCGTGGTCTTTATCCTCATCACCACCCTCTACACGGTTTACTGGTAACCAAAAAAGCCCCCAGTTACCTTCTGGGGGGCTTTTTTTAAATGATTTGCGTCATGACTTCAACACGCTACATCCCACCTAAAAATATACTCATGAAGACACATTTTATTTCCCATCGAGCACAATCGATTGTGTTCGGTTTAGGCCTCTGTGGAGCGCTGACTACCAATTTGGTACACGCCCAGACGGCCAGCCCTACCAGCACTATTACGGTGCAGGTAAACAAGCCCGGCGCTCCGGTTGCCAAGACTATGTATGGCTTGTTTTTCGAGGATATCAACTTCGGCGCTGATGGCGGTCTTTACCCCGAGCTGGTGAAGAACAAGTCGTTTGAAACCGATGACCGCCTGATCGGCTGGAAAGGCATCAAAGGGGCCTCGGCCCTCTCCACCTACACGGTTTCCAGCCAGCAGCCCATCAGCGAAAAGAACAGCCACTTCCTCCGCCTGACCGCTACCACCGCCAGCCCCGACGCGGGCTTCGTGAACGAAGGCTTCCGGGGAATGGGCGTGAAGGAGGGGGCCGAGTACACGTTTTCGGTGTATGCCCGTCGTGGCCCCGGCAATGTTGGGGGGCTAAATGTGACGATAGAGGAGCCCGCCCGTGCCCAGGCAAGCGGCCCCGAAGCGCCTGCCTCGGGTAAGGTATTGGCCACAGCCAAAATCACTGGCCTGACCAATGAGTGGAAAAAGTACAGCGTAGTATTGAAGCCCTCGGCTACGGCCGCCAAAGCGCGCCTGAAGCTCACCGTAGACGGCACCGGCACGCTCGATCTGGATGTGGTATCGTTATTCCCAAAAAACACCTGGATGAAGCGCGAAAACGGCATGCGGGCCGACCTCGTGCAGCTGTTGAAGGACATGAACCCCGGCTTCCTGCGCTTCCCAGGCGGCTGCATCGTAGAGGGCGTCACGCTCGACAACCGCTACCAGTGGAAGGAAACCATTGGTGATGTGGCCAGCCGCTCGCCTATCATCAACCGCTGGAATACGGAGTTTAAGCACCGCTTCACGCCCGATTATTATCAGTCGTTTGGCTTGGGCTTCTTCGAGTATTTCCAGCTTTCCGAAGATCTTGGCGCTGAGCCGCTGCCTATTCTGAACGTAGGCATGGCTTGCCAGTTCAACTCCGCAGAACTGGCCCCCATCACGGCCGCCGGTGGCCCCAGCGCCCCCGCCCACGACCACGCCGAAGATGACCCGACCCTCGACACCTTCATTCAGGATGCACTGGATCTGATTGAGTTTGCTAACGGACCCGCTACTAGCACCTGGGGGCAAAACGGGTGGCGATGGGTCATCCGGCACCATTCAATCTGAAATACATCGGGATTGGCAACGAGCAATGGGGCCCGCAATATCTGGAGCGCTACGAGCCGTTTGCCAAAGCCGTGAAGGCCAAGTACCCCAATATGAACATCGTGAGCAGCGCTGGTCCGTCGCCGGGTGGCGAGCTGTTTGATAAGGCCAGCGCAAAGCTGCGGGAGCTAAAAGCCGAGCTGATTGACGAGCACTACTACGCCAAGCCTGAGTGGTTTCGTGAGAATGTGGGCCGCTACGACAACTACCCCCGCACAGGCCCCAAGATCTTCGCTGGCGAATACGCTGCCCAAAGCGTAGCCATCGGCAGCCCCGACAACAAAAACAACTGGGATTGCGCCATCTCGGAAGCCGCCTTTATGACGGGCCTAGAGCGCAACGCTGACGTTGTAACAATGGCTTCCTACGCTCCTCTGTTTGCTCACGTGGATGCCTGGCAGTGGACGCCTGACCTTATCTGGTTCGACAACCTGAAAGCCTACGGCACGCCCAACTACTACGTGCAGAAGCTGTTTGCCACTAATCCGGGCACTACTATGCTGCCCGTGCAGCTCGGCAACAACGCCAAAAACGGCCAGGATAACCTATTCGCCAGCGCCGTAGCCGACGATAAAGCCGGTGAAGTAGTGGTGAAACTGGTAAACTACTCGCCCCAGCCCCGCACCGTAACCCTGAACCTGGCCGGTGCCAAGAAACTGGGCAAATCGGGTAAAGCTATTGTACTTGCCAGCAACGATTTGCAGGCAGTGAACAGCATCGAGCAGCCCATGAACATTGCTCCTAAGGAGGAAAAGTTTGCGGTCAAATCTTCGACGATAAGCTATACGTTGGCCCCCAATTCCTTCACGGTGTTGCGCGTTCCTGGAAAGCGCTAAACGATTTATCAATCCGAAGTTGATGGGTGGAAAAAGGAAGCAGCCGGTTTCTTTTTCCACCCATTTTTTTGGCCCTGGGCTCTTTGCCTCACCCCTAGGAGTGGGGCCGGGGTGAGGCCCTCGTTGAACATCACGTCTATGAACCACAAAACCAGACTCCTGCTGGCCCCAGCCTTGGCGCTGGCGCTATCTGCGCAGGCCCAGAAAATGCCACCCACGCGCGCTTTTCATCAGTGGGCGCTTACTCCGCCGATGGGCTGGAATAGCTGGGACTCGTATGGCCCTACCGTAACCGAGACCGAGGTGAAAGCCAACGCCGATTATATGGCGAAGTACCTCAAAACCAGCGGCTGGCAATACGTGGTAGTGGACATTCGGTGGTACGTGGGCAACGACACGGCCCACGGCTACAACGAGAAAAACCCTGAATGGAACATCGACCAATACGGGCGCTTCGTGCCGGCCGTCAATCGGTTTCCGTCGGCGGCAAATGGGCAGGGCTTCAAGCCGTTGGCTGATTATATGCACAGCAAAGGGCTCAAATTCGGTATTCATATTATGCGCGGCGTGCCCGTGGTGGCTGTAAACCGCAAGCTGCCCATTCTGGGGAGCAAGGCAACAGCGGCGGATATCTACTCGACGGAAGACCAAGCGGGCTGGCTGCGCGATATGTACACCGTAGTGGCTGGGCGGCCGGGCGCGCAGGAGTACTACAACTCGCTGTTCAGGATGTACGCCGACTGGGGCGTGGATTTCGTGAAAGTCGATGACCTTTCCTCGCCCTACCATGCGCCCGAAGTGGAGATGATTCGCAAGGCCATTGACCTGACCGGCCGGCCAATTGTGCTGAGCACGTCGCCGGGCGAAACGCCCATTGCCCAGGCCAAGCATGTGCAGCAGCACGCCAATATGTGGCGCACCGTGGGCGACTTCTGGGATAGTTGGGAGCAGCTGAAGGAGCACTTTGAAGTATGCAACCGGTGGGCGCCCTACAGCATGCCCGGCGCCTGGCCCGATGCCGATATGCTGCCGCTGGGCCGCATCGGGATTCGGGCCGAGCGGGGCGACGACCGTATGTCGCGCTTCACCAAAGACGAGCAGTACACGCTCATGTCGCTGTGGTCGGTGTTTCGCTCCCCGCTGATGTTTGGGGGCGACTTGCCTAGCAATGACGCCTTTACTCTTTCTCTGCTGACCAATAAGGAAGTGTTGGCCATGCATAGCACAAGCACCAACAACCGTCAGCTATTCCGCCGAAACGACCTCATTGCCTGGGTTGCCGACGACCCTAAAACCGGCGACAAATACCTGGCCCTGTTTAATGCGCAGGACCAGGAGCTTGCTGCGGAGGAAGAAGCGGCGTGGTCGAGTGGGCTGATTACGCGCCAGACGCCCGGGCATAGTAAGCCGGTTGACATCGACATTCGGGGGGCAAAAAAGCTCTACCTAAACGTGCGCAACGGCGGCGACGACATTGCCTGGGACCACGCCGATTGGCTGGCTCCTACCCTATCCGATGGGCAAAAAAGCGTGGCCCTGAGTACCATTCCCTGGAAGCAAGCTTCGGCTGGTTGGGGTAAGGTAACGGCCAACAAAAGCGTATCGGGCGCTGAGCTGCTGGTGGGGGGCAAAAAGTACCCGAACGGCATCGGCACCCACTCCAACTCCATGATTGAGTACGATTTGCCCCCGGCTTCACCCGCTTCACCGCTACCGTCGGCCTCGACAACGCGGGCGCCTCGCAGAATACCGGCGGCACGGTGCAGTTTCTGGTGTTCACCAAAAACCCGTTTAAGCCCGTTCCGCCCGATTCTGCGCAGATGGAGGTAGCCTTACAGCAATTGGGTTTCAACTCCGCCTGCACTATTCGTAACCTGTGGACGGGCAAGGAAGTGGGCACGTTTACCGGCACATTTGCCCCCCACATCCGACGACACGGCGCGGGGCTGTATCGAATCTCAGCCAAGCCAAAATCGAAGTAGCTTCCGCAACTTTCTTCATCATATAAATTAGCTCCGTACCAAATACCAATTAACAGCAAGGGCCGACTGCATGCAGTCGGCCCTTGCTGTTGCCAAAACAGTGCGGTTATTTAGCCGGCTTCACTCCTTCGGTTGTCATCACCACGCGCTTCATGGTGCCGTCTTTGTTATAGTAAAGGTTATCGATGCAGACGGAGCGGCGGAAGCTGCCGCCGTCGGTTTGCAAGGCGCCGTTGTGATAGATGAAATACGATTGGCCTTTGAAGTCAATGATAGCCTGGTGGTTGGTGTTGGAATTGCCTGCTATTTCATTCAGAATACCTTTGTACTCCCACGGCCCTTCGATATTCTTGCTCATGGCGTACACGATTTTCTCCGGAAAGCCTGACGCATACGACAAGTAATACCAGTCGCCGCGCTTATGAATCCAGGGGGCTTCGGTGAACTTGGGCAGGTCCACGGTTTGGATTGGGCCGTCCAGCTCAGTCATGTTGGGCTTGAGCTTGGCGTAGTAGCAAGCTGTATTCCCCCAAAACAGATACGCCTGGCCTTTTCCATCAATCCAGATGGTGGGGTCAATATCGTCCCAGCTAATCGTAGCCTTGGTGGTTATATTGTTGGTAATCAGAGCTGAGCCGCGCGCGTCCTTGAATGGCCCCAACGGATTATCGGCCACCGCTACCCCAATGGCTTTGCCTGGGATAGTACCGTGCTCCACGGCCACGTACCAATAAAACTTGCCGTTGCGCTCCACCACCTGCGAAGCCCACGCGTCGCCCTTGGCCCAGGCAAAATCCTTGGCCGCCAGTGGCACCGGATGCTCCGTCCAGTTCACCATATCCGACGACGAAAAGCAGAGCCACTCGTTCATCACGTAGCGCTCCTGCTTGGGCGGCGCTTCATCGTGGCCGGCGTAGATGTACACTTTGTCTTTGTAAACCAGCGCAGCCGGGTCGGCAGTATACTTGTTTTTAATGATAGGATTGCCCCCGGCGGGTTAAGCTCCGGCTTCACAATCGATTGTGCAGAAGCAGAAAAAAAAGCAGCTATTCCAAGGCAAGCTGCCGCAACGGTTAGGTTTACTCTCATATAGATGGAATTAAGAGATGGGAATGAACACGTAAAAACAAATGGCCTGCCCTGCAAGTGAGCAGGCCATTTGTAATCAGCTTACGCTTCCTGCACGCTTAGCGGCGCAGTAGCCAGTGCTGCCAACATAGTTTTTATTCCTTGTCCGGCATCGGAACCCAGATGCACCCGCAACGTGCGCCGATCATTTTGCTGCAAGGCCTCTAGGTCGCCCTGGGCCTGGGCATTCTTGAACGTACCAAACGTGTACGAGCGGCCCGGCAACGGCAAATCCTGCGGGTGATCAACGGTAAACTGCACAAACAGGCCCGTGTTGGGTCCACCTTTGTGGTACTGCCCCGTGGAGTGCAAAAAGCGCGGTCCATACCCCGAGGTAGTAGCAATGTGCAGCTGCTCCTGCACCTGAGCCCGCAGCTGCTGCAAGCTCTCATTCATCGCCGGCGATTCGGTGAGGTAAGCCTGCACGTTCAAAAAGTCGCCGGGCTTGGCTTGGGCGAAGAAGTTTTGCAGCACTTCGGCGGCATCATTACCACCTACAGCGGTGTAGTAGGCCACGCCGTTTTCGGTCACTTTGGGCTGCTCTTTCTGCGGAATCTGGCCCTCCTGCTCTACCACTTTCATCAGGCGGTCGGTAGCAGTTTTGGCGGCCTGCACGTTAGGCTGATCAAAGGGATTGATACCAAACACCGCACTGGCTACGGCTGTGGCTACTTCCCAGCGGTAGAATTCAGCCCCCAGATCCAAGGCATCCTTCATCAGAATGGTGATAACCGGGTGGCCCGCCTGCTGCAAGGCTTGCAGCTTGCTTTGGTTGGCTTCGTCCGCTTCATTCTCGTAGCCCACGTACACGAATACTCGGTCGTGCCCGTACAGGCTGGGCTCCCCGAGCGGCTCACCCGCCACCGGCAGAATGCCTTTGCCTTCTTTGCCGGTACTCTCAGCCAGCAGCTGCTCCAGCCACAGCCCTAAGTCGCTCAACGAGTTGGGCACTACCAGCGTCAGCTTGTCGCGACCTTGCTCGGCCAGTACGCCGAGGGCCACTCCAAGCTCCAAGCCCGGATTTTGCCCCCCAGTGCTGCCATAAGCACCGCAGGCACGCATCATCCCGATGGCGCGGGCCAGCAGCTCACCAATGCTTATTCCGTACAGGGCCGCGGGCACCAAGCCAAAGTAAGTCAGGGCCGAAAAACGCCCCCCAACCTCCGGGAAGTTGAGAAAGATGCGCCGGTAGCCTTGCTCCGTGGCCGAGGTCACGAACTTAGAACCGGGGTCAGTAATGGCCACGAAGTTTTCGCCGGCCTTATCGCCCTTTATCTGTTTTATACGGTCGTAGAAATAGTCGCCGAAAGCCAACGGCTCGGCCGTCGTACCCGATTTGCTGGCAACGATAAACAACGTGTCAGCCAGCGGCACCGATTCTTCGATCTGCTTTACGGTGCCGGGGTCTGTCGTATCGAGCACTGAGATAGGCAGGCCGTTTTCGCCCATCGGGAACGACTCTTTGAACACGATAGGTGCCATCGTGCTGCCGCCCATCCCCATCACGACTACGTGCTTGAAACCGGCGGCTTTTACCTCGTGCACAAACTGCTCGATTTCGGGCACCGCCTGCACCATCGTTTCGGCTACGCGCAGCCAGCCCATAAAGCTGCGCACACTCTGTTGAGCCTCCGCATCCTGGGTCCAGAGGGCGGCGTCTTTTTGCCAGAAGCCTTCGGTGAAGTTCTTACCGTTGAACTCCTTAATCTTAGCATCAATGGCCGTTTGAGACTCGCCTAGCTGCATTGTAGCCGAAGCCACCGTGATGCCCAAGGCTTTTTGCCGTTTCTTCTCCAACGACTCCATGAGTTTGCCGAAGGGCTCGTTGAATTTCTTGGCGCCATCAACCTCCAAATGGTTGGTCAATTCCTCCAGGTTAAGCCCAAGTTCGGGCAGGCGGCGCAGCACTTCCTGCGCTTTCTCCAGACCTTCTTCCAGGTGGTTGGCAGGCTGGCCTTTTTCGCGGAAAATATCCAGCGTTTCTACCGGCACCGTGTTCACCGTGCGCGGCCCGATAAGGTTAGTGATGTACTTGAGGTCGTCGTACTTCGGGTTTTTATTGCCGGTGCTGGCCCACAGCAAGCGTTGGGTATTGGCGTCTTTTGCCTGCAAAGCCTCCCAGCGCGGCCCCGCAAATATTTCTTTATAGATCTGATACGCCTGCTTAGCGCTGGCCAAGGCTACTTCGCCCACCATCGACTGCGCCAGTGAGCCTTTCTCGCCGCCTTCAGCCGCAATCTTTTCCAGCATGGGGTCAATCAGCACATCAATGCGGCTGAGGAAGAAGCTGGCCACGGAGGCGATGTTGTCGATAGGCTGGCCGGCCTTCACGCGGTCTTCCAGACCAGCCATATAGGCCTCAGCAACCAGCCTGTAGCGCTCCAACCCAAAGATCAACGTCACGTTCACGTTGATTCCTTCGGCAATGAGGCGGCGAATGGCGGGCAGTCCTTCCAGAGTTGCCGGCACTTTAATCATCACGTTGGGGCGGTCGACGGCTTTCCAGAAGCGCATGCCTTCCTCAATGGTGCCTTCCGTATCGTTCACCAGCGCCGGCGATACTTCCAGGCTCACGTAGCCGTCGCCGGCGTTATCGTGGCTGTCGTACACGGGCGGAAAAGGTCGCAGGCGTGCTGCACGTCGGCAATGGCCAGCTCGGTGTAGATTTCATCTGCCGATTTATTCTGCAAAGCCAAGCTTTCAATGGCCGCGTCGTAGTCGTCGCTGCCTCCGATGGCCTTCTCAAAAATGGCTGGATTGGACGTGACGCCGCGCAGGGCTTCGTCGGTGATGCGACGCTGCAACTCACCGTTGATGAGAATTTTGCGCCGAATGAAGTCAAGCCAGATGCTTTGGTCAAACTGGCGGATAGCTACTAATGGATTCATGCGAAAGTTGGTTTTAAAGCTTCGGTGTTAGTCTTTCTGAGCGGCTGAAGATAAATGCCCCCATCCTACATTCTGTCTACGTGTTAATTCAGCAAAGAGAACTATAAAAAACGGGCTCAGGGAAATGAGGTGGGATTTGCCCTGTGCAGCTCATGGTCAGGCATGAAGCAAACTTATTTTACACAGCCGTCTGGCTTCACAAATTCAATTTAAGAATCGGATTACGCAACCACTGCTTCCAATTTTGAGACGTTATTTCACAATCGTTTGTGCAAAGTATGCAAAAACAAACTTCTTGCCGCGCTAATTACTTCTGCCCCGGTGTTGGCCAGCCCTCTTTATCCCAAACCAGCTTCTCCATCCGCAGCTTGGCCCGTCCCTTATCGGCCGCATCATAACCGTGAAACACCAGGTAATCCTGGTTATCAAAGGTATACACCGAGTTGTGCCCTACGCCATACCAGTCTTTGTTGCCTTCCATCACCAGCGTGCCGCCGCCTTGCTCCAAGCCCACTCCGGCCTTATCGGTGTAAGGGCCCGTAATTTCCTTGGCGCGGCCCACAACCATTTTGTAGGTGCTTTGCGGGCCACGGCAGCAGTAGTCAAACGACGTAAACAGATAATAATAAGCGCCTTTCTTAAAAATAAAGGGGGCTTCAATGGCCGCGTCGCCGGGCATGGAGTCCGTGAACTGGGCGTTGCGGGGCCGGCTGGCGATGGTGCGCCACTGCTCGGGTTGGGCGGGGCCGTCAGGTCGTCGCGGAGCTTCACCAGCTTGATTCCATTCCAGAAGGAGCCGAAACTGAGCCACGGCGCCCCGTCTGCATCACGGGCCAGATTGGGGTCGATGGCGTTCCACATATCCCGGCCCGGCACCGATTGAATGACCTTGCCTTTGTCTACCCATTTGTAATCGGGTGATGCCGGGTTCAGGGTTTTATTCGTGGCTAAGCCAATGCAGGAGGTATTTTTTCCGAAGGCCGAGATGGAATAATAAAGGTAATATTGCCCATTCTGGAAGGAAATATCGGGCGCCCAGATGTGGTTATTTTTGAAACCCGGCACAGCTTTTACCGCCCAGCTGGGCGCCTCACTGAATACGGGCTTCTCGCGCTGCCATTGTTGTCTATCTTTCGACGACCATATGGCAATGCCTGGCCCTGTGCAGAACATATAATATGTGCCGTCCTGCCGAATCATCACCGGATCGTGGGCCGGAATCAGGTCTTTGCTGGCCTGCGCCTGTGCCCAATGAGCGACTAGCAGCAAGCTCAGATATAGAAGTTTTTTCATCAAAGCATTTGGTTTACATTAACGATTGTGTAATCTATGCTTAAATAAGTAAAATTGCGCGGATTCATTGTTACTCTTCGTTGACAGCGGGAGCGAATGAACGAGCCATGGGCTGGTACCCACCCACCGAGTACCACGAATACAAATTATGAACCCACGCAAACCTAAGAAAGAGGAAGTGCCCGACAGCCCAGTTTCCATGGCCGATTTAGCGAAGGAGCTAGGCGTTTCCATGACCACGGTTTCCCGCGCGCTCAGCGACCACTACAGTATTGGGCCTGCTACCAAGCAGAAAGTATTGAAGCTGGCCAAAAAGCTTAACTACCAGCCCAATCATATGGCGGCGGCACTGCGCAAGGGCAAAAGCAAGCTTATAGGCGTAATTGTGCCCTATATAGAAGGCCGCTTTTTTCCTTCGGTGGTACATGGCATCGAAACGGCGGCCCGCAAGGCAGGATTTAGCGTCATTATTTGCCAGTCGAATGAGGATGTAGCCAACGAGCGCAAGAATATCGAAACCTTGCTTAATGCGCAGGTAGCGGGCATTCTGGTATCGTTAGCCCGCAATACACGCGATTTCAAACACTTTGAAAAGGTGCGCAAACGGGGTATTCCATTGGTCTTTTTCGACCGCATTCTGGAAGGCGACAACGTGAATGCGGTGGTGCTGAATGACCGGGAAGGTGCCTTTCAAACCACCAAGCACCTGCTGGAGCAGGGCTGCCGCCGGGTGGCGCATTTTGCGGGTCCGCAGCACCTGAACATCTACAAAAACCGCCGCCAGGGCTACCTCGACGCCCTACGCAGCTTCAATTTGCCCCCCGATGAAGAGCTGATCGTTTATTCCGACATGACTCTTGAACAGGGCCAGGAAGGCATGAAGCAGCTACTCTCGCTGCCGAATCCGCCCGATGGCGTTTTTGCCGCCGGCGACTCCTCTATTCTGGGCGCGCTCCAACTACTCAAAAGCCGGGGTATTCGCGTGCCACAGGATATTGCGCTGGCAGGCTTCAGCAACGAAGGCTTCACTGCCATCACCGAGCCCATGCTGACTTCCGTAGATCAGCGCTGCGAGGAAATGGGGCAGGCAACGGTGCGCTTATTTATGGAACTGGTAGAGGCCAAAGGCACGCCCTTTTATCAGCGCCAGGTGGTGTTGCAGCCGCAATTATTTATTCGGGAGTCGTCGCTGCATTCGGGCAAGCGCTAGGACGTAAATTTGCCCCCAGCGGTAGCCATCGTTGAACAATCACACCTAAAGCAGGGCCGCGTGAGAGAATATCTGCTTTTCGTTGATACAGAGACTTCCGGCATCCCGCAGGACTGGAACAAGCCGTATTCGAGTCGCGACAACTGGCCCCATATAGCCCAGTTGGCGTGGGTGGTGTACACGCGCGACGGTCAGGAAGTAAAGGCGGAGAATCATTACATCTTGTCTAGCGACTACGACATGAGCCCGGCCTCTGCTACCATTCACGGCATCACGCCGGAATTTTTGCGGGAACACGGGAAGCCGCGGCACGAGGTAATGCGCCGTTTGTACGACGATTTACTCCAGTATCAGCCGTTTGTAGTCGCGCATTTTATGCAGCTCGATTATCATATGATGGGCGTGGGCTTTTATCGCGCCGGGCTTGATAATCCGGTCAGTGAGCTACCCACGTTTTGCACCATGATTACTTCGGCCCGCTTTCTACAGTATTCGACTCAGCCAAAACGCGGGCTGCGGTTAAATGAGCTGCACCAACGGCTTTTTAATGAGCCAATGGCGCGCGAGCACGACGCGCTGACCGACGCGTATGCCACGGCGCGCTGCTTTTTTGCACTTTGGGAGCGCGGCGACATCAACGAACAAATAATGATGGCCCAACGACCTCTTGGCGAACCCGGGAAAACCGTTTCGCGGCGGTGGCGCCCCTCCACCCATTTCATAATAGTTCTGGCCCTCGCTGCCCTAGTGGCTCTGCTCCTTATTTTCTGACATGAACGACCGCCTGGAATTTCTCAAAACGGTAACGCCTTTCAACCGCCTGCCCGAAGACGTGCTGGAGGAAGTAGCTGCCTTGCTGCAGGAAGTGACGCACCCCAAGGAAGCGGTTATTTATCTGCAGGATGTGTCGAAGCTGCGCGGGATTGATTTGGTGGCGGAGGGCGAGTACGAAACGTTTTTCTACGACAGCCAGCAGAACAAGCGCCTGATCGAAATTTGCCCCCCAGGCTCCTGCTACGGGGGCGTATCGGTGCTCCTGAATAAAAAACGGTCGTTGCGCACCGTGATGGCCCGCAAAGGCACGCGCGTGTACTTCCTGCACCGCCGCGACTTTCGGGCGTTGTGCCAGGCGTACGAGGATTTTTTCCAGTACTTCACGCACCGGTATGGGCAGCAGATGCTCAACCCTGAGTATGCGCACTTTTTGCGGCCCGATCAGAAGCCTGGGGGGCAAAATTATATCCTCTCCGATCAGCTCTACTCGCGCCGCCTAGAAACCGTGGAGCTGCGCGATATTGTGGCCTGCGCTGGCAGCACGCCCATTCATGAAGTGGCCCGCCGCATGGCCGCCGCGCGCACCAGCTGCTACTTCATCACCAACGACGAGCCCGACGCGTCCATCATAGGCTACGTGACGGATATAACCCTGCGCGACAAGGTGGTAGCCGGCCTGCTCGACGCGAATCAGCCGGTGGCTGCAATTATGGACGCGCCCGTGGTAGACATTGATAGTCACGCCTTTGTGTATGAAGCTGTACTGCGGATGTTCAGGACCAAAACCCGGTATCTGCTGGTAAAAAAGGCCGACGAGTACATTGGCTTTATCAGCCGCAACAAGCTGCTCAGCGACCAGGCGCAGTCGCCGTTTGTGTTCATTCAGGCCGTGAAGCAGACGCTCTCGGTGCGGGAGCTGAAGCGGCGCTGGCAGCAGGTGCCCAACATGGTGTACCAATTGCTGGACCGCGGCGTGAAGCCCGAAATCGTGAATCAGATTATCTCCAGCGTTTCCGACACCATTGCCCTGAAAGTTATCGAAGGCGTGATTCAGGAGCAGGGTCCGCCGCCCGCCAAATTCGCGTTTATCGTGCTGGGCAGCGAGGGCCGCAAAGAGCAAACCTTGCTTACCGACCAGGATAACGCCATCATTTACGAAGACAAAGCCAACGAACAGCGCGAAGCAGTGCGTGCGTATTTTCTGGAGTTTGCCCGCATCGTGTCGGAGCGGCTCAATAACATTGGCTTCTCCTTTTGCGAGGGCGGCCTGATGGCTATGAACCCCAAATGGACGCATTCGCTCTCGCACTGGAAGCGCAATTACACGGCCTGGATGACGGAAGCGAATCAGGAAACGGTGATGAAATTCTCCAGCTTCTTCGACTGCCGCTTCCTCTACGGCGAGGAAAGCCTGGTAACGGAGCTGCAAGACCACTTGCGCGCCGAGCTGCAAGGCCGCCTCGACCGCTTCCTGTACTACATGGCCAACAATGCCCTGCAATACGAGCCGCCCCTCACGTTTTTCCGCAACATCCGCACCTTCGCTCAAGGATCGCAGCAAGTATTTGACCTGAAGAAAACCATGACGCCCATCGTGGATCTGGTGCGCGTGTACGCCCTGCGTCAGCAGATTTTCACCACCAATACCGGCGAGCGCATGGCTTTGCTTAATGAGCAAAACGTGTTTACCGACAAAGAATACCAGGAGCTTCTGCACGCCTACTACTACCTGATGGGCATCCGGCTCAAGAAACAGGCTCAACAGATTATCAACGACCGCACCCCTCCTACCAACTACCTCGACCCGCGCACGCTCACGCAAGTGGAGCAGGTTACACTCAAGGAAACCTTCAAAGTAATATCCGATTTTCAGGTCAAAATTCGGGTAAGCTTTACGAAGACGTTGTAGCCTCACCCCCGGCCCCTCTCCCAAAAAGAGGGGGAGCCTCACGCTCGGCCTATGCCGCACCTTCCGCTCTCGCTCCAGGTACGGCTACCTGTTTCATCCGCTAAGGTTAGCATAAAAAAAGCCCCCAGATATACCTCTGGGGGCTTTGTTGCTTTATAAAACCAAGAAAGGAACACGGTAGCGGTTGCGGTTGCGGAGGCGGCAGCCGACGTAGCCGCGGAGGCCCAGCGCTAGGCTCCCCCTCTCCCTAGGAGAGGGAGCCGGGGGGCGAGGCGAACTACGGCCGGCGATTAACCGCGTTCAAATCCTCAAACGCCTGCTTCAGGCGCGCCACGAAAGTCTCTTCACCTTTGCGCAGCCACACGCGCGGGTCGTAGTACTTTTTGTTGGGCGAATCGGCGCCGTCGGGGTTGCCGATCTGGCCTTGCAGATAGCCTTCGCTCTTCTTGTAGTAATCTTTGATGCCTTCCCACAGCGCCCACTGCAAATCGGTGTCGATGTTCATCTTGATGGCACCGTAGCTGATGGCCTCACGAATTTCTTCCTGGCTAGAGCCTGAGCCGCCGTGGAACACGAAGTCGATGGGCAGAGCCTCGGTGATGTTGTGCTTGCTGCGCAGAAACTCCTGCGAGTTGTGCAGAATCTTGGGTTGCAGCTTCACGTTGCCGGGCTTGTACACGCCGTGCACGTTGCCAAAGGCCGCCGCGACGGTAAAGCGCGGGCTGATAGCGCTCAACTGCTCATAGGCGTAAGCTACCTCCTCGGGTTGGGTGTAAAGCTTGGAGCTATCCACGTCGGTATTGTCGACGCCGTCTTCCTCGCCGCCGGTTACGCCCAGCTCAATTTCCAGAGTCATTCCGATCTTAGCCATGCGCTCCAGGTAGCGCTTGCAGATTTCAATGTTCTCCTCAATCGGCTCTTCCGACAAGTCCAGCATGTGGGAGCTGTACAGCGGCTGGCCGTACTGGGCGAAATGCTTTTCACCGGCTTCCAGCAAACCATCAATCCAAGGCAGCAGTTTCTTGGCGGCGTGGTCGGTGTGCAGAACAACGGGCACATCATACAGCTCCGCCATCAGGTGCACGTGCTGGGCACCCGAAATGGCCCCGCGATGCTGGCGCGCTGGTCGCCATTGGGGATTGACTTACCCGCAAAAAACTGGGCGCCACCATTCGAGAACTGAATCATAACCGGCGAATTCACCGCTTTGGCGGCTTCCAAAACGGCATTCACCGTGTTGGTACCCGTCACGTTTACGGCCGGCATCGCGTAGGCATTAGCCTTGGCATGACGGAAAAGTGCTTGTATTTCGTCGCCGTGAAGCACGCCGGCCCGCAGTGTGGTGAGTTGTTCAGTCATCATAAGAAATGGTGTTAAAGCAAAAAAGTATAGGGTGGGAAGTACGTGCGGCAATTTCCAACATTTTACCGACGAACCAAACGCCTTGTCAGAAGACGATTTTCAGTCTCCTTATTTAAATCGTTGTCATGCAGAGCAGGGCGAAGCATCTCGCGTGCTGATGCTGGAATAGTAATATAATCGAAAAGAACGTCATGCAGAGCAACGCGAAGCATCTCGCTCGCTGACATTAGATTACTATTGCAACGAAGCGGGCGAGATGCTTCGCGTTGCTCTGCATGACGTTCTGGTTGTTTATTTTTGACGGTTTTGCGGCATTGGTTATTATTGAATTCGTGTCAGGCGCAAGTAGTCCAGCATGGCCTGGTTCACCTCGCCGTTCATATTCTCATTAGCGGGCTCAAAGGCCAAAGTCAACGTCTGGGGGCCTTTTTCCAATTGCACTTGCACTGAGTTCGTGAAGCCCCAGTTCGACCATTCAGCTACTCCGCGCTGGGGCATTACCATGGTTCCCAGCTGTTGCTGACCGTTTCGCAGGGTACGCAGGGCACACTTATTCTCCGTGTTGATCGGTCCGTTGCCGTTAGAGTAGCGGAAATCAATGGCGTACAGACCCGTTTCCGGCACCGTCACGGGAATACTCAGCGCCTTGTTTTTTGTTTTGCTGATTTCAACAAAGCCCTGACCCGTAAAGCCTTTGTACGGCAAAGCCGCCTTCGGAGTAACGGACTCCAGTTGGTACAGTTGGCTGAACTTCTCCCCATTCACCACCAGCGGCTCGCTGGCAAACGATTCGAGACCCGCGGCATCCACCGCTACTACCTGATACTCAGCGTACCCCGTGGCATCGGCCGGCGTCTCCTGGGCCGTGGTAGTGGCGATGGTCTGGCCATTTCTCAGGATGCGGTAGCTCCTTACGCCTTCCTGCTTATTCCAGTTGATGCGATTGTTTGCAAAAGCAACTTCGGGCGCTGCGGGCGAGAATCGGTTGGCTACCTGGTTTACTGAGGCCGTCTGGGGGCTTTTCCGACCAAGAGAATGCGCACCTTATGGCGACCGGTAAGCGTGGCCGGAATGGTGGCATTCGCTAATGGCTTGTCATCCAGGGTGATGGTCGTTATCTCATTGCCGTAGCCTTCCATCTCCATATCCAGCACCGCCCCCGATACTTGAAGCCGGCCAGCTTGCGCGGCCCCGCAAATGCCTTTGGTACGAAGGGCCGAAACACGAGCTTATCAGCCTGAAAATCCATTCCGAACAGCACCTTGTACACCAGGCTCAGGTTGCCGGAAAGGCTCCAAAGCATGTTGCTGGAGTTTATCTGGGTGCCGGCAAAGTCGCCGTTCTCAGCCACGAAGTTTTCCTTGTTGGTTAGGAACAGGGCGGCAGGCCGGTAGATGGCGGCCATGCTTTCCGTCAGCGAGGCTTCGTTGCCAACTTTGGCCGCCGCCAACGCCCAATAGCTTTGCACAAAGGGCCACACGCCGTTATTGTGATACGGCGGAATGCCCGGAATCTGTGGATAGATGCAGCTGATACCGTAAGCTGTGGTGGGCGTTTTTTGCACCACTCGCTCCGCCCGATCACCATCGGCCACGCCAAAAAGCACACTTAGCGCCTCGCCCAGCGCCTCCGCTCGTGGCGACAGTATTTTGTAGGTGCGGCCGTACAGAAACTGGCCGTAATAGCCCTTCTCAGCCATCCAGAGGTGTTTGTTCATGCCCTGCTTGATCTGCTCCGCTAGCTGCTGATGTTTGCTGGCCACGGCCGGCTCGCCAAGTATGCGGGCCATCTGGCTGAGCACCACGTTGCCCTGATAATGCACGGCGTTGGTTCCCAGCGTTTCCGACTCATATATGTCCACGGGCTGCATCCACTTCGGGTAGGTTTGCTCCCGCCAATCCAGAAACGACGACTCGCCGCGCACCATGCCCGTTCGGGCGTTGTAAGCGTTCTGCACGTCGTCCTCAATCGACTTTTTGATGATGGGATATACTGTGCGCAGCCACTGCTCGTCGCCGGTCACTTTGTAGATTTCCCAGGCCGCCGTGGCCCAGATCATGCGGTCGGTGGAGCACGGATACGCGCCGCCCGTGCCGGTATCCTGAATAATGCGGCCATCCCCGGACACCTTGCGCATCAGGCTTTTCATCGCCACTTCCGGCTGCAAGATACCCATAGCCAGGATGATACTGTAGCTGATGTCGCGGGTCCAGACGCCGGCCCACTCCTTGCCCGTGCGGAAGGTGCTGTCCGGCTCCACGGCCCGCCGGGCTTCCTCCAGCGTCAGATTATACAGCGCATCGGCAATGGGGTACTGGGAGGTGTACTGCGGAAAGTCATCGGTCTTAATCGACTTCTCCCACTTGCCAGCGGTGGTTTTGGCCGCCTGGGGGGCATTTAGCGTCAGCGTAGCCTCGTAAATGCCGTTGCCATCGGGGTCTTTCAGCTCCAGTTCGGGCTTGTTTATGAGGTTGTCAAAATCCCAGCTGAGCGGCGCTGTGTTGCCGGCCACAAATACCTTTTTAAAGTCTTCCTTATAAATCTTTTCGCCCTTGAACGTGGTGTAGTAGCCTTGCTTCTTGAACGCTTCTAGCACCGGCCGCATATCCAGCCGGATCTTCATGGGCGTGTTGGGGGGCAAATAGGTATCGGCCGGCACCGGGCCGGGGTCTACGTAGCGCTGCCCAAACACGAGTACCGGCAATTCGGGTGCGTTGGCGCCCGCCCGCGGCACGGCTACAAACCGGTGATCCTGGCCCGGCGCAAGCTCGTTATCCTTGCCGTTTATACTAAACTTAAAGTTGATCTCGGGCTCTGAAACGCGTTGGCCGGACTTTGATAATTCGACGTGAGGGAGGTAGGTGAAAGCACGCGTGCTACGTGCTTGCCCTGCACTACACTATCGCGATACACGGCGTACGCCTCCGATTTCCATATAGCCCCGGAGTTGTCACCCGTTTCGGTCGATTGCTGCATCTGGCAGGAGCTTAAAAGAGAACAAGCAAGCACAAAGCCCGCTGAAAAGGATGGTTGCTTCATACTGACAAAATGGAAATACGGCTGCTTGCATTGGTTCGGCCAGCGGCTGGCTAATCAGGCACGGCACCTCAGGTGGGAAGGCGAAAGATAAAGCAGTTTTGGCAGCCGCGCAGGCATTTACTGGCGCAGTAGGCTCGCTTGACACGGTTATCTTTCTACACAAGATGGGAATGTTGCAAATTGACCGGCCGAAACCGTAGGAGAATAGCTATACTTTACTTACTTAGTAGTAGGCTTTTCTCAATTGTATTTCTATTCCGTTATGCAGCTTCTATTTTACTGGTTTCGTTGCTCCCTCCTACTAGCTTTTCTACTGGGGCTAAGCGTGGACACTATTGCGCAGAAAAAGCCCTTGCCGGCCTACGTCGTTACGGCCGGCGGCGACACGCTGCGGGGGCAATTGTTCCGGCTCCAAGGCTGACGCAGCAGTACCAGGTAGAGTTTATTCCGATACGGGGCCACCAACGGCTTTTTCTGGATGGCTATCAGCTCGCCTCCTTCACTTACTATGCAGACCTGGATACTATACGCTACGTTTCGCTCCTCTTTGCCCAGAAGGGCACTAACACCCTCTGCCGTGGTTTTCTGCAGCAGGTAGTAGCGGGCGAAGCGCAACTATATCATTACAGCTTCAATCATGTTCGGCAAGGATTACCTGTTAGCAATAACGGCCGGTCCGGTTCCAGCTATAGCAATCCTAAAGACCCCAATCCCGGCAATATCTATGCATCCCTGAGGGGTGGTAGCTGGCAGGAAAATGCTCGTATCATTTCCAATAGAGATGGAAACCACTCCACGTCCGGGCCGTTGAGTAAGCGCGGAGTATACAATCCTAAAAACAGCCTCGTCATCTATCGCACGGATAAGCTACAGCTAGAAGATGTCAGTGGATGGAGATTCCCGAAAGATGCTGTCACTTATTTTAGCGACTGTCCGGAGGTGGTCGCCGACCTTAAATCAGGCCAGTACCGTGCCCGCGACATTCCCCAGATTGTGCGGCGCTACAACGCCTGGCATCAGGCGCAAAAGCCCGTACACTAGGAGGCTGTCTTCTCACTTAGGGTCTGATATATATTTCATTATTTATTATGAGCCGTCTTCTACCCCGGCAGTATCATCTGCTTCTGCTTGTTAGCCTGCTGAGTTTTAGTGCTAGCGCGTTTGCCCAAAAGAACAAGCCAATGCCGGGGTATGTGGTCACGATGGGGGGCGATACGCTGCGGGGGGCAATTGTTCCGGCTCCAAGGCTCACGCAGCAGTATCGGGTGGAGTTTATTCTGCTACAGGGCCACCAACGCCTTTTTTTGGATGGCTATCAGCTGGCCTCCTTCACTTACTATGTAGACCTGGATACTATACGCTACGTTTCGCTCCTCTTTGCCCAGAAGGGCTCAGATACGCCCTGCCGGGGTTTCTTGCAGCAGGTGGTAGCGGGGGAAGCGCAGCTATATTATTACAGTTTCAATCTTGGTCAGGGAGGAGCGCCTTTCAGCAGTGGTGGCTTGCTCAGTACTGGGCACCGCAATTCTACTGGCCCCAGCCGCGTAAGTGCCTATGCCAACTCCCTGATTAATAACAGTCAATCCAGCCCTCCTGTCACTCCGAGGAAAAACGCGAAATATCCCGCGTTCGGGCCGTTGAGTAAGCGCGGAATGTACTACCCCGACAACACCCTCGTCATTTATCGCCCGGATAGGAAGCGGCTAGAAGACGTCTATGGCTGGAGATTCCCGAAGGATGCTGCTGTTTATTTTGCCGATTTCCCCGACCTAGTCGCCGATCTGAAATCAGGCCAGTACCGGCAGCGCGACATCCCGCAAATCGTACGTCGCTACAACACCTGGCATCAGGCGCAGAATCCAAAGCCTTAATCAGGCGATATAGCTTACTTTCGGTACTTGTACCTGTTCCATTCTGCCTATGGAAGCTGATGTTATTGTCATTGGTGCCGGCTTGGCGGGCCTGGTAGCCGCTGCCGAGTTGGCCGACGCGAATAAGCGCGTGCTACTGCTAGACCAGGAGCCCGAGCAAAGTCTGGGCGGGCAGGCTTTCTGGTCGCTGGGGGCATTTTTCTGGTCAACTCACCTGAGCAGCGCCGCCTCGGCATCCGCGATTCGCACGCCCTGGCCCTGGAAGACTGGCTCGGCACCGCCGCCTTCGACCGCCCCGAGGACAAGTGGCCCCGGCGCTGGGCCGAGGCTTACGTAGACTTTGCGGCCGGCGAGAAGCGCTCCTGGCTGTACCAGCAGGGCATGCGCTTTTTTCCGGTAGTGGGCTGGGCTGAGCGCGGCGGCTATGGCGCCATCGGGCACGGCAATTCGGTTCCACGCTTCCACGTGACATGGGGCACCGGGCCGGGCGTGGTGGCGCCCTTTGAGCGCCGCGTGCGGGAAGCTGTAAAGCGCGGGCTGATTACCTTCAAGTTTCGCCATCGGGTAGAAGAGCTAATCGTGACAAATGGCGTTGTGAACGGCGTACTGGGCGAAATTTTGGAGCCCAGCGACGTGCTGCGTGGGCAGAAAAGCTCCCGTATAGCCGTGGGAGATTTCGCGTTTTATGCGCAGGCGGTTATCGTTACGTCGGGCGGTATTGGGGCCAATCATGCGTTGGTGCGGCAAAACTGGCCCACGCGCCTCGGCGAGCCGCCCAAAAGCATGCTATCGGGAGTGCCGGCCCACGTCGATGGCCTCATGCTGGGCATCAGCGCGGCGGCTGGGGGCATTTAATCAACCAGGACCGCATGTGGCACTACCCGGAAGGCATTCAGAACTGGAACTCTATCTGGCCCAACCACGGCATTCGCATTCTGCCTGGCCCGTCTTCCCTCTGGCTCAATGCCCACGGCAACCGCCTGCCCGTGCCCCTGTTCCCTGGCTTCGACTCGCTGGGCACCCTGCGCCACCTGCGCCAAACGGGCCACGACTACAGCTGGTTTGTGCTCACGCAACGTATTCTGCGCAAGGAGTTTGCCCTTTCCGGATCAGAGCAAAACCCTGATCTGACCAATAAAGACTGGCGCCAAACCCTAGGCCGCGCCTTCGGCAAAGCTGCGCCCGCCCCGTCGAAGCCTTCAAAAAGCACGGCGCCGACTTTGTGGTACGCGACAACCTGGCCGACCTCGTGCGGGCATGAACGCGCTGACCGAAGCGCCCCTGATCGATCTGGCTTCGCTGGAGCGCGAAATCCGGGCCCGCGACCGGCAGCTGGATAACCCCTTCAGCAAAGACAGCCAGATAACGGCTCTGCGCGGTGCTCGCAACTACCTGGGGGACAAACTTATCCGAACGGCCAAGCCTCACCGCCTCCTCGACCCCGCCGCTGGCCCGCTCATTGCCGTGCGCCTGCACATCATCACCCGCAAAACGCTGGGCGGCCTCGAAACCGACCTTTCCGGGCGGGTGCTGAATGAAGACGGCAACCCCGTGCGCGGCCTATATGCAGCGGGCGAGGTAGCGGGCTTTGGCGGCGGTGGCATGCACGGCTACCGCGCCCTGGAGGGCACTTTTCTGGGTGGCTGCCTCTTCTCGGGCCGCGTGGCCGGCCGCGCCGCGGCGCACGCCGTTATTTAGCCGCACCCTACAGTACAGGGAAGCTACCAACGAGGCGGCGTTTACATTTAGTTCGTTGGCACGTTCACGTAGCTGCCACTGCCTATATGAAACGCACACGCCTCTTATTGGCTGGCTTGGTTAGTCTGCTGCTGGCGGAAAGCACGGCCGCGCAACCGACCAAAACCAGCTTTAAATTCGATTTCGGATCGGGTAAAACCGCGCCGGGCTATCAGCAGATTCTGCCCTCTGCGCTTTACACGCCCGACCAAGGCTACGGCTTCGATTTCAACACCACCGTCAAGGCCGTCGACCGGGGCGGAAAAGATGCGCTGAAAAGCGATTTTGTTACCAGCGACAAGCCGTTTTATTTCTCCGTCGATCTGCCGGAGGGCAACTACAATGTGACCTTTACGCTGGGTGACGCCAAGGGACGCTCGTCTACGTCGGTGAAGGCGGAATCGCGCCGCTTGTTGCTGGAAAAGACGGAAACCGCGGCCGGCAAATTCAGCACGCACACGTTTACTATCAACATCAAAAGCCGAGAGATCCTGGGGGGCAATTCTGTGGCTTTAAAGCCGCGGGAGCTAACCAAGCTGGATTGGGATAACAAGCTGACGCTGGAATTTAACGGCGCTACTACCTGCCTGAGTTCTTTGGAAATAACGCCTGCACCTGACGCCGTAACGGTTTTTCTGGCCGGCAACTCCACCGTAGTCAATCAGGAGTACGAACCGTGGGCCTCATGGGGTCAGATGCTGCCGCGCTTTCTAAAGCCCGGTGTGGCCGTGGCCAATCACGCCGAATCGGGCCTAAGCTTGGGCAGCTTTCTGGGCTCGCGGCGCCTGGAAAAAGCACTGAGCATCATGAAGCCCGGCGACTACCTTTTCATTGAGTTTGGGCACAATGATCAGAAGGAAAAAGGCCCCCAGGATGGCGCCTACAACTCCTACACCGAGCGCCTGAAGCTGTTCGTAGCCGAAGCCAAAAAGAAGGGCGGAATTCCGGTTATTCTGACTTCTACCAGCCGCCGCTCGTTCGGCCCCGATGGCAAGATTGAGAACAGCCTCGGCGACTACCCCGAAGCCGCCCGCAACGTCGCCCGCGCCGAGAACGTGGCCCTCATCGACCTCACCGCCATGACCCAAACGCTCTACGAAACGATAGGTGTGGAAGAATCGAAAAAAGCCTTCGTGCATTACCCCGCCAATGCCTATCCGGGTCAGGCGCAGGCCCTGGCCGACAACACCCATTTCAGTCCGTATGGCGCCTACCAGATTGCCAAATGCGTGGCGGAGGGCATCAAGGCCAACAAGCTGGATTTGGTGAAGTTTCTGAGGAATGACACCCCGCCTTTTTCACCCACCAGACCAGATGCGCTGGCCTCTTGGCAATGGGCCGAAAGTCCGCGCACCGACACCATAAAACCTGATGGCAATTAGCATGATAAAACACGTTTTCTACTGCCTGCTTTTGCTTTCAATTTTGCCCCCCACATATGCGTTGGCGCAGCGCCGGCCGTCTGGCAGGCTGGCGGCTAAGCCGCTGTATCGTGACCCTACTTTCGACGGCGCCGCCGACCCTGTTGTGATCTGGAATAAGCAGCAGAAAAAGTGGTTTATGTTTTACACCAACCGCCGCGCCACCGACCCCGCTGCCGAAGGCGTAACCTGGGTGCACGGCACGCGCATCAGCATTGCCGAATCGGTGGATGGTGGCGCCACGTGGAGCTACCGCGATACGGCCAACATCAACTACCGCCCTACCCCGCAATACACGCACTGGGCGCCTGATGTCGTGGAGGACGCTCAGGGTGGTTACCATATGTTTCTGACCTATGTGCCGGGCATATTTACTGATTGGAACCACCCGCGCCATATTCTGCACCTCACCAGCTCCGATTTGCTGAACTGGAAGTACGAATCGACCCTGCCTCTCATTACCGATAAGGTGATTGATGCCAGCGTCTTTCGCCTCCCCGATGCCACATGGCGCATGTGGTATAACAACGAGCGCGACGGCAAATCTATCTACTACGCCGACAGCCCCGACCTGTACACGTGGCAGGATAAAGGTCTGGCCCTCAAGGAGCGCGGCGAAGGCCCCAAAGTGTTTCGCTGGCATGACCGCTACTGGATGATCATCGACAAGTGGAAGGGCTTAGGCGTGTACAGTTCCACCGACTTGCAGCAGTGGCAGCCGCAGGAAGAACGCCTCGTGGAGCTGCCCGGCAAAGGCCCGGAAGATCAGGCCATCGGCGGCCACCCCGACGTGGTAGTGCAGGGCGACCGAGCTTATTTGTTCTATTTCACCCATCCCGGCCGCACCGAAGGCACACCCTCCGCGGCCGCCACCATCGCCACCAAGCGCAGCCTGATACAAGTAGCCGAACTGCACTACATCAACGGCAAGCTCACCTGCGACCGGGACCAGCCCACTTATATTCAGCTAAAGCCCACCAAGCATTCCAAAAAACGATTGTAAAAAGCCCCCAGATGCCGCAATTTCTCTCCTCAAAAAACGCTAAGGCTTTCCTGCTTTTCGTTGGCTTTTTTCTGTACTCGAATATCTTTGCCCAACAGCCTTTACCCAAAGAACAGGCGCTGATATTTGCCTACTTCAAAGGCAACGGGCAGGATGGCCTCCACCTGGCTCACAGCCAGGATGGCTACACCTGGTCGGCGCTAAAAAAAGACAGCACCTTTCTGCGCCCCACCGTGGCCAAGGACAAGCTCATGCGCGACCCCTGCGTGATTCGGGGCAAGGATGGCCTGTTTCACATGGTCTGGACGGTGAGCTGGAACGATAAGGGCATCGGCTACGCCACCTCCAATGATCTGGTGAACTGGTCAGCGCAGCGGTTTATTCCGGTGATGCAGCACGAGGCGGAAGCGCGCAACTGCTGGGCTCCGGAAATCACATTGGACGAAAAAACCGGCACGTATTTAATCTATTGGGCTACCACCATCACCGGCAAATTTCCTGAAACCCAAAGCACCGCCGACAAAGCCTACAACCACCGCATTTACTACGTCACAACCAAGGACTTCAAAACTTTTACCGACACAAAGCTGCTATATGAGCCCGGCTTTAACTCCATCGACGCCACCATTCAGCGCGACGGCAAACGCTACATCATGATTTTGAAAGACGAAACTCGCGAGCCGGCCCAAAAGAAGCTTAAGGTGGCGTTCAGCAATAACCTGATTGGTCCTTACAGCAAAGCCTCTACTCCTATTACCGTCAAGTATTGGGCTGAAGGGCCTACCGCCATTAAACTAGGCAAGCAGTGGCTGGTGTATTTCGATAAATACACCGAGCACAAGTACGGCGCCGTCCGCTCCGATGACCTCCAAACCTGGACCGACGTTTCCGACCAAGTACGCTTTCCAACCGGTGCCCGCCACGGCACCGTGATTCAAGTGACGCAGAAGGAACTGGAGTTGCTGCTAAAACAGTAGATGTTGCAGTGCTAACGCAGAGGCGTTCATTTCATTAGTCGGCCGTCATGCAGAACGCAGTGAAGCATCTTGCGTGCTGACGCAGGATTACTATACGTCATGCTGAGCTTGCCGAAGCATCTCTCCCGCTTTGTTGCATCGATTTTGAGGCTAACTATTAGAGATGCTTCGGCAAGCTCAGCATGACCGCCTTTTTGGTTGATTTTACTATTCCAACGACTGCACGCGAAATGCTTCGCTACCCCTCTGCATGACGTTCTATTGTAGCATTTAGCCCGCTTTCTTTGCCAAATACTTCTGTAGGGGGCATTTTTTGAGGTCGCGTATTCCTTCGGCTACAACAGCAGCATTCAGTTTCGCGCCGGCCTCGATGGTATGCGTGTGGTCCTGGGCGTTGAAGTAGGTGGCACGCACTTTTTGCTCGCCCTCAGCGTCGTATTTATCGGCCACACGGCTATTTAAATCGATGTAAAAGGCGCCTCCTTGTTTGGCTGCTTCGGCGGCCCACCGCCCGTAGTCGGTGGAGGCACGCTTTACTTTGCCATCCTGCCACTGATTGCGCGGAATGAGGGAACACACAATGACTGTGGCACCTTTGGCCTTGGCTTCGGCAATGTACTGGCGCAAATACCAGCCGTAGCTGTGTACTACTTCCTGCTGCTTGGTGATGGGGTTATAAATCTCCTCGCTTTCGTCGCCGTTGCTGCGGATGGTGCCGCGGGCGCGGGCCGTGTCGGCCAGGGGGTTGTTGTCGTTGTGGCCGAATTGCATGATGACAAAGTCGCCGGGCTTGAGTTTGGCCTGCACATCGGCCCACAAGCCTTTGGTGCGAAACGTACGGCTGCTGGTGCCGCCCAAGGCTGCATTGCGGATAGCTAGGCGGGTTGTGTCGAAGTGTGCGGGCAAAAAAGCCCCCAACCCCAGAGGCCGCCGTCGCCATTGCCTTTGCCGTTTTTCACAGTCGAATCGCCAATCAAATACAAGGTGGGTTTTGGCCGCTCTTTGGGCAGAAAAGCCAGGGAGAAAAACAGGAAGAAAGCCAGCAGTATACCAAGTCCTTTGGGGGGCATTTTTGCGAAGAAACTATTCATGAAAGAGGAGGCTGACCGCGTGATTTTCATTGTTGCGGCGGGTGATAAATAATGCAGCATGTAGAGACGCATACTTGCGTCTAATCGTCGCTGATGTTGTTTAGTTGGCGCGGTTTCGGTCGTTCAACGATTAGACGCAAGTACGCGTCTCTACATCGTTCTAATTGCTAAGAGCTTATCGTTCGACCAGATAGCTGCGCAAAGGCAAACGCTTGATTTGCTTGATTCCGGCCACTACCGATTCGGCATTGATGCGGGCGCCGGCTTCGTTGGTGTGAGTGTGGTCGCCGGCGAACAATTTGGCTACTTCCTCCGGGCCCATCTTGTCGTATTTGTCGGCTGTGATGCTGTTCAGGTCGATGAATTGTACGCCTTCCTGCTGAGCTACTTCGGCAGCCCATTTGCCGAAATCCTGGTTGGCCCGCTTCACCTTGCCATCTTTCCACTGGTTGCGCGGAATCATGGAGGCCACGATGGGCGTGGCGCCTTTCGCTTTTGCCCCCCGAATAAAAGAGCGCAGATACCAGCCGTAGGTATGCACCGTTTCCTGGCGCCCATCGGGCCAGGTCAGGTCTTTGGTTTCTTCGCCCGTACCACGCAGTACGCCGCGCCGCCCGGCCTTGGTAGTATCGGGTTCACTGCCTTCGTTGTGGCCGAACTGCATGATGAGAAAGTCGCCGGGCCGCAGCAGCGAATCGACGCGGCGCCAGCGGCCTTCCGACACGAACGTGCGGGTGCTGCGCCCGGCCATGGCGTGGTTGGCAATAGTGATGCGGGTGGTGTCAAAAAAGCCCCCAGCTTGCTTCCCCAACCCATTTGCGGCAAGTGCGAGTTATTCACCGTGGAGTCGCCGATGAGGTAAAGCGTGGGCTTGGGTTTCGCCGAATGCACGAAGGCGGTAAGGCAGCAAAGCAGGACGAGCAGTACGAACGTGTTTCTCATAAAGGGCGGCATCAGGAAGCATACACAAGGAAAAGCTTCGCCCCGCCCAAACTCTCCTGTACTCTCCGTGCCCAGCCTGGGGCGAACAGCAAGCCGACAACTCCAACCAAGCGCCGTCAGCGCAACCATAAGCTGTTTTTGAGTGGCAATTGAGACAAACCTCAAGGCCTGAAAAGGCCAGACAAAGCCCACGGCAACAGTCAGAATACACTGATCATTAAAATATTATACGCAGGACACTGCAGGACACTTCCCGGTATTTTATAGATCACATTTGATAAGTACCAGGGCACCCATCTGGCGGGCTGGTATTTCCGACCTATACCCATTTTCACTTCCAACTCTATTTCTATGATTAGAAACTTACAATGGCTCAACCGCAATGTAGCCATGTGCGCGATGCTGACTGCATTGAGCACGCCCGTCGTGAGTATGGCGCAGGGCCCAAAAAAAGCCCCCCAGGCCGCGCAGCGGCAACTGGAGAAGCTCAATCGTGGCATTGTGGCGGTGAAGCTACCCGATGGCCAGGTGTTCGTGAGCTGGCGCCTTCTGGCAACCGACAACGCCAAAGTGGGATTCAATCTATTTCGCAAAGGCCCCGATGGCGAAGCGGTGAAACTAAACGCCAAACCCATCACCGAAAGCACCAACTGGGTAGACGCAACCGCTGCTTCGGCCCCCGATGCTACTTATTTCGTGCGCGCCGTGCGCAATGGCGGCCCTGACCACGGAGAGGAGTCGTCGAAACCGGAGCTGGCCACAGTTTGGCCCCAACAATACAAAACGCTGAAGCTGCAACGGCCCGCGGGCGGCACAAACGCGGGCGGCCCCTACACATATAGCCCCAACGACTGCTCGGTGGGCGACGTGGACGGTGATGGCACCTACGAGATTATTGTAAAGTGGGACCCCTCCAACGCGAAAGACAACTCGCAGAGCGGCTACACCGGCAACGTGTACCTCGATGCGTATAAGCTCGATGGCACCCAGCTGTGGCGCATTGATTTGGGCAAAAACATCCGGGCCGGCGCCCACTACACGCAGTTTATGGTGTACGATCTGGATGGCGACGGCAAGGCGGAAGTAGCCTGCAAAACTTCTGACGGCACCATCGACGGTCAGGGTAAGGTGTTGGGCGATGCCAACGCCGACTACCGCAACTCAGCCGGCTACATTCTGCGCGGCCCCGAATACCTGACCGTGTTCAATGGCCTCACGGGCGCCGCTTACCCAAGTGTGACCTACCTGCCCCAGCGCCACCCCACCAAGGGCGACAACCCAACAACTTCTGAGCTAAACGCTATTTGGGGCGACAATTACGGCAACCGCGTCGACCGCTTCCTGGGGCGGTGGCTTACCTCGACGGCGTAAACCCGAGCCTGGTGATGTGCCGGGGCTACTACACTCGGGCGGTGCTGGTAGCCTGGGATTTTAAGAATGGCCAACTCACCCAGCGCTGGACTTTCGATACGGAAGACCCAAGCGCGCCCGGCAATAAGGCGTACCGCGGCCAAGGCAATCACAACCTCAGCGTAGCCGATATAGACGCCGACGGCAAAGACGAAATCGTGTACGGCTCGTGCGCTATTGATGATAATGGCAAAGGAATCTACTCCACGGGTCGCGGCCACGGCGATGCGCTGCACGTGTCAGACATGGACCCCGACCGCCCCGGCTTGGAGGCTTATTCACCCCACGAAGACCAGAAAGCGTATGGCAGCGCCCCCGCCGATTTCCGCGACGCCCGCACCGGGCAGCTTATCTGGGGATGGCCTGGCCCTAATCAGGGTGACGTAGGCCGCGGCCTGGCCGCCGACATCGACCCGCGCTATAAGGGCTTCGAAGCCTGGGCTTCCAGAGGCGGTTTGGTTTCGGCCAAAGGCGAACAAATCACCACTTCCCGCCCCAGCATAAACTTCGCTATCTGGTGGGATGGCGACTTGTCGCGTGAGCTGCTGGACGGCACTTCCATTGACAAGTGGAACTATGAAACCAGCAAATCGGAGCGTATGCTTTCAGCCTCAACGTTCGGGGCGGCCCAGAACAACACTACAAAGGCCAATCCCGGCCTCTCCGCCGACCTGTTTGGCGACTGGCGGGAAGAGGTTATCTGGCGCAACGCAAACGATGAGGAGCTGCTGATTTTCACGACCACCATTCCAACTCAGTACCGCCTCACCACGCTCATGCACGACCCTCAGTATCGTCTGAGCATCGCCTGGCAGAACGTGGCTTACAACCAGCCACCGCACACGAGCTTCTACCTGGGCTCCGACATGGACATAGCAAGTGCAAGCCCAGCAGCCCCAAACAAGGTGAAAGGCAAGGCTACCGTCTATCCTAATCCTACTACCAACTCCTTCCGAATTGCTTCCAAGCACGACTTCACCTATGAAGTGTACAACGGCTTCGGGCAAGTGGTGGAGCAGGGCGAAGGCAAGCATGGAAAAGAAGTAGGCAGCAGTCTTCAGGCCGGCATGTACGTAGTGAAGGTGCATACCACCGAGGGCGTTGAATCCTTGCAAGTGTCAAAGGAATAAGCATTTAGTATTCCAGCGAAAAAGTCCCCCGACTGTAGAGTTGGGGGCTTTTTTTGTGCTTGCTGAGTGTGTGACTAAGGAGAGCCGACTCGCCATTGTGAGCGCATAAAATCCACCATCCGGCCGAAGCAGGATAGTACAGGTAGCAGGTAGCGGAAATCTGGCCTAAGTTGGCTTACCAAACGCCTCTTCTGCCCTTCTGAGCTACTGATTATGAAAACCAATCTGCTGACCTGGCTTACCTGTTTGACGCTGCTCTGGACCGGTGTTGCCACCGCCCAGGCGCCCACGCAAAAGCAGGTGCGCTACCTTTCCGGCACCGACAACACGCACACCGCCACCTGGGATTTTTACTGCACCGGCGGCCGAAAAAGCGGTTTTTGGACCAAGATTCAGGTCCCATCGTGCTGGGAGCAGCAGGGCTTCGGCAGCTACAACTACGGCCGCGACTACAAAACCTACGGCAAAAACTTCCGCTTCGCCGACGAGAAAGGTATGTACAAACACACCTTCCAGGTGCCCGCCGAGTGGCGCGACCGGGAGGTATTCATCGTGTTTGAGGGCTCGATGACGGACACGGAGGTAAAAATCAACGGGCAGTCTGCGGGCCCAATTCATCAGGGGGCTTTTTACCGCTTCAAGTACAACCTTTCCGACAAGCTGCAATTCGACAAGCCCAATGTGCTGGAAGTAACGGTGAGCAAAATGTCGGCCGACGCCTCCGTAAACAACGCCGAGCGCCTGGCCGACTACTGGATTTTCGGCGGCATTTTCCGGCCCGTTTATCTCGAAGCTTTTCCCAAGCAGTTCAGCCCCACCTCGCAATTGACGCCCGCGCCGACGGCTCGTTCAAGATGAACGTAGCCTTGAAAGGACTGCGCCAGGCCACCGATGTGCAGGCTGATATCGTAAATGCGCAAGGCGCTGTGGTAGGCACGGCGCGGGGCCGGGCCAATGCCCAGGACACGCTGATTCAATTGAAAACGACCGTCAGCAAGCCGCTGCTCTGGACCTCCGAAACCCCGAATATGTACCGCGTGAACGTGGCTATGCAGGCTGGGGGGCAAAATCTGTATCAGACCTCGGAGCGCTTCGGTTTTCGCACCATCGAGATTCGTCGTGGCAAGGGCGTGTATGTGAATGGCAAGCAGGTAAAATTCAAAGGCATCAACCGGCACAGTTGGTGGCCCGAAACCGGCCGCACGCTCAACGACTCCATTCACCTGATGGATGTGCAGCTGATGAAGGAAATGAACATGAACGCCGTGCGCATGTCGCACTACCCACCCGACGCTAAGTTCCTGGACCTCTGCGACTCGCTGGGCCTATACGTGCTCGATGAGCTGGCGGGCTGGCAGAAAGCCTACAGCACACCGGCCGGCGCTAAGCTGGTGCAGGAGATGGTGCAGAAGGACGTGAACCACCCCAGCATCATCTTCTGGAGTAACGGCAACGAGGGCGGCCACAACAAAGAACTGGACGATGACTACGGCCAGCACGACCTCTCCAACCGCCCCGTCATTCACGCCCACCATCGCCCAGGCAACCAGCACAACGGCATCGACTGCAACCATTACGAGAACTACTACAGCTCGCAGAAAATCCTGGCTGATTCGCTCATCTATATGCCCACGGAGTTTCTGCACGCCCAAGACGACGGCGGCGCGGCCGTGGGTCTGCACGACTTCTGGGAGCTGCACTGGGCTTCCCAACGCTCGGCGGGGGCTTTTTATGGGCCCTGGTGGATGAAGGCATCGTGCGCACGGATCAGCGCAATATCATCGACGTGAATGGCGTAAACGCCCCGACGGCGTGGTGGGTCCGCACCGCGAAAAGGAAGGCAGCTTCTATGCTATTCGCGAGATTTTCACCCCCATCAAGATTGATCTGAAAGAGCTGCCAAATAAGTTTAACAGTACGCTTGAAGTCGAAAACCGCTACCATTTCAACAACCTTAGCCAGTGCTTTTTTCAGTGGGAACTAGTGAATCATCGCCAGCCCGGCGAAACCTTTACTGGTTCGACTACCATGAAAAAAAGCCGCGTGGAAAGCCCCAAAATTGCCCCCTAGCGAAGGGCAAAATCAAACTCGGCTTACCCAAAGACTGGAAAAACTACGATGCCTTGGTACTCTCAGCTTTCGACCCACAAAAGAATCTGGTGTACAAGTGGACGTGGTCGACGGGGGGCAATAAACAGCTGCTCCGCAATGTGCTGACGCTCCAGGAAAAGGAAAAACAGCCTATTGAGACAACCGAAACCGACAGCACCCTCACGCTCAAAGCCAGCAATATCACCGTAACCTGGAATAAACAAAACGGCCACATCACGGGCCTGAAAGGCAACAGCGGCGACAAGCTTTCTTTCGGCAACGGCCCCGTTCTAGCGGCCGGTCAGGCCAAGTTTACCGGCCTGCGCCGCCGCACCGAATCCGACGGAGAAGTTATTGAAGCCAGCTACCAGGGCGACCTCAAAACGGTACGTTGGAAAATGTACGGCAGCGGCTGGCTTCAGCTCGATTATGAGTACGCCCTGCAAGGTGACTTTCCCTTCGCGGGCCTGAGCTTCACCTACCCCGAAAACTTCGTGATAAGCGCCAAATGGCTGGGCAAAGGCCCCTATCGTGTCTGGAAAAACCGCATGCAAGGTGTAAACACCGACGTCTGGGAAAACGCCTACAACAACACTCAAACGGGCGCCGCTCCTTGGATTTACCCTGAGTTCAAGGGCTACTTCGCCGACATTACCTGGCTGGAAATGAACACCGTAGAAGGCAAGTTCCTGGTCGCCAGCCCCGACAAAGGTCTGTTCGTGCGCCTCTTCGATTTCTACGGCCTTTCGGGCATAAAACCCAGCCCCGACCTGCCGGGGGGCAATTTATCCTTCCTCGATGCCATTCCACCCCTGGGCACCAAGCTAGCCCTGAACCTCGACACGAACACGAAAAACCTGGGTCCCAACAGCGAGATAAACCACCTCAACGGCTCCACCAAACGCACGCTGTATTTCTTCTTCGGCCTGCCCAAAACCACCGGCACGCCCCAACCCTACACAGTGCCCGCCAAAAACGATTTATTTTAGAAAGTAATAACCAGAACGTCATGCGTCGCTCCGCTCTGCATGACGGCCTAGTGAAGTTCTCCCCTACTTCAGCATCTCCATTTCTATGCTGGCCATAATAAGCGGCCCCACGCCTTTGAAATCGTTTTTCTGGATGGGCTCGCTCAGGTAATATTCGTAGCTGCCGTCGCGGTAAGGTTTGCCCCCCAGACCGCCCACGCTCACCGTGCCATTCAAAGTCACAAGTCCATCAGGTTCAGTTTGCACGAATTGCTTTAGAATGCCCTGATAGCCTTTGTCGGCCACTTTTTGGAAAGACTTATCTAAGTAGCCCAAGCGGGCGCCCTTGGCCAGCGCATATACAAACATGCAGGAAGCGGAAGCTTCTACGTAGTTGCCCGCGCGGCTACCTTGGTCCGAAACCTGCCACCACGCACCTGTTTTGGGATCCTGATACTTGGCTAATACCTGCGCCAAACGTTGCAAATATTTGATGAGTTTTGCCCGCTCCGGATGGTCTTTGGGAAAGTAATCGAGCACATCTACCAGCGCCATGGCGTACCAGCCCATACCGCGCCCCAGAAGTTAGGCGATAGGCCGGTTTGCTTGTTGGCCCACTGCTCCGTGCGGCTCTCATCGTATCCATGGTAAAGCAAGCCAGTCTTAGCATCAACGAGGTTTTTCTCGATTAGCGCAAACTGCTTAGCGACTTCGTCGAACCCTTTGGGCTGCTTGAACAGCTTACTGTATTCGGCGGAAAACGGCTCAGCCATGTATAAACCATCGAGCCACATCTGATTGGTATAGCGCTGCTTATGCCAGTAGCCGCCGGCCTTCGTGCGCGGCTGCGCATCCAGCTGCTGATGCAGGCGGTGAGCGGCTTTGCGGTACTTCTCCTGCTGTAAGCCCGGCTGCTGGCTCAGGGTAAGCAGGATGCGGCCCGTGTTGATGTTATCGAGGTTGAAGTCCTCGTACTTATAGCGCTGAATGGAGCCATCCTCGCCGATAGAATAGTCCATGATGCGCACGATGTAGTCGAGGTATTTCTTGTCGCCGGTGCGCTCCCACACGCGCTCAATGGCTTTTAGCATTAGCCCTTGCTCGTAGCCCCAGCGAGCCACTTTATTCTGCTCCAATCCCAGCGAATCGGGGTAGCGCTTGATAAACGAATCAGCCATGCGCTGCGACAGCGCAGCCGTTTTCTTTTGGGCAAAAACCGCTGGGCAGAGCAGCAGATATAACAGCAGAAACAGCAGGATTTTTTTCATATAGAATGCACGTCTGGGGGGCTTTTTTGCGGATTATCTAGCGCAGTAATTAGTTTGCTAACAATCAAAATTTGAACGTCATGCAGAGGCAAAGCCGAAGCATCTCGCGTGCTGATGTTGCCAAGCTAAACAACTAATCACGCGAGATGCTTCGCTTTCGCTCTGCATGACATTCTCTTTGGTCTTGATAGATAATTCTACCAAGCCTTTGGTCTTATTTTTTGGAAACGACTACCGCTTTTTTCTTCACGTTTTGACCGAATTCAACGCCTGTTTTGGCCTTCGAAACATCCGTATTTGTGAGGAGCACATTCTTCGCTTTATCGGCGCCTGATACGCGCAGCAGCACCGCTGCCTGGGGGGCAAATTTGATGTTATCGAGGGTGATATTCTGGCTGTTGTGCACTTCCATTACTGGGTCGGTTTTCTGCGTTAGCAGCGTCACGTTGCGCAACTGAATATTGTCGGCTTCGATACACACTAGGCCTTGCTGACTTTGCAGCACCGCGTTTTCAATGCTGATGTCTTTGATGCTCATTTCGGGCAGGCCGCGCACCATAATACCAGTTTTGGCGCCGTTGCAGGTCACGTTGCGGATCTGGATTTTACGAAACTGTGGCGTGCTTTCGTCCACTGGCTTGGCCGGCGAAACGGGCCGCTCCTTGGAGCCTGCTACCTGAGGCGTGGGATCTTTTATCATGTAGTACATGTCGAAGAGAATAGCCTCGCCGGGAATGTCTTTCATGTCCACATTTTCGATGAAGATATTCTCCACTACGCCGCCACGACCCCGCGTGGTTTTGAAGCGCAGGCCAATATCGGTGCCGATAAAGGTGAGGTTGGATACGTAGATGTTGCGCGCCCCACCCGACATCTCTGAGCCAATCACGAAGCCGCCGTGAGCCCGGTAAACTTTGCAGTTGCGAATGATAAAGTTCTCGGTGGGCATAGCCCGCGCCCGCCCCTGCTCATTGCGCCCCGATTTGATGCAGATGGCATCGTCGCCCACGTCAAAGGTGGAGCCTTCCACCAGCCCATTTTTGCAGGATTCCAGATCCAGCGCGTCGGTGTTGGGCGTGTAAGGGCCATTAAATACCGTCACGTTGCGCACAATTACGTCTTCGCTCATCATAGGGTGTAAGGTCCAGGCCGGCGAGTTCTGGAACGTCACGCCTTCCAGTAGCAGACGCTTGCAGTGGTCGAGCACCAGCATATCGGGTCGCAGATAATCCTTGATTTCCTCAAAATCCTTGATTTCTGATTTCTCCTCGCTCAGCACACCCGCTTCTTTGACCATCGTGCCTTTCAAGCTTTGCGGCGTCGGGTACCACCGATCCTGCTTCTCATTCAGCACGCCACCCGAGGCCACCAGCTGCTTCCACTCCGACTCCGTCGAGCGGCCTTTCTGCACCATGTACCACGCCTCGCCCGCACCATCGACAATGCCCTTACCGGTCACGGCTACATTTTCCAGGTTCTTGCCGTAAATCTGTGGCTGATTACGCACGGCGGCCAGACCTTCCCAGTTGGTTTTAATCAGCTTGTAGTCAGCCATCTTATCGCTGAACTGCACCAGCGCACCTGCTGCGATGTGCAGGTTCACGTTGCTGCGCAACTCAATGGGGCCCGTGCGCCAGTGCCCGCGCGGCACCAGCACCACGCCCCCACCCTTCTGCCCGCAGGCGTCAATGGCTTGCTGCAAGGCCGTAGTGTTGGAAGTTACCCCATCGGCCACAGCTCCGTACTTGGCAATCGAAAATGTATCCGCCCGGAAGGACGTGGTTTTGACGGGGGCAAATTGGACGTAAAAGAGGTTTGGCCAGAAGCCAGAACAGGCAGAGCGAGAAGGCTAAAAACAGCGAGTCGTTTGATCATAGCAAAGGGAAAGCGGATGAAGTATTTGACTTTTTTTGAATTACTTATTTAGGTAATAAAAGAGGTGTATAGACGCAAAATATTGCGTCTCAATCGTTGCTGATGGTGTTCATGCCGCATTTGTTCTGGCATAAGTCGCTCATCGACGAGACGCAAAATATTGCGTCTCTACAAATTGCTATCTGGTGCGCTAGGGCATTTTGCTTAGGCCTTCCCACTGTACTTTCCAGCCTTTCGGTATGCCTGGGTTTGCTTCTTTGCAGCCGTCGTAGCCGGCGCACATGAGGGCCACGGCAGCTAATAAACCACCGTTGCCTGGCAGGTAAATGGGGAGGCGGTCTTCCTGATAATTATGGCCGCTGGGCAGGTAGGTATTCGTGCGCACTTTCATGAGCAGAGCATCCACGGCGCGGTCGGGCAGGCCGAGGCGGGTGGCTGTCATCGAGGTCATGGGGAAGTCCCAGCCCCAGGTTTTGTCCCAGCTCCAATCTTTCCAGATCAGGTCGAAGGTGCGGCGCATAGTGGCAGGGTCTACCTGGCCGGTGGCGGGCATCACGCCCAGGGCAGCCAGCACGGAGGGGTGGTCGGTTTTAAACTCGGGGTTGGTGTAAGAATCAGGCGCGCTTTCGGTGGCCAGATACACGCCGTTGGCCTGGGGAAGCTTGGATAGTTTTTGCAATACAGCATCCCATTTGGGGTTGCGGGGCTGGCCCTGGCGTACGCGCCACTGCTGGGCGATATTGAGGGCCCAATTCCAGTACACCAGCTCGAAGGTTGGGTTGAATGTCTCTTCGGCTTTGAAGCGCTCCTGCGCCGGAATCACGCCTTTACCTAAAATGTAACGGTCTTTGTCTTTCTCGAAAAAAGGATACGAAGCCATAAATTCCGCCGTGGCAGACACACGGTCCTGATACAGCTTAAGCGTGGCTGCGTCGGGGCGCTGGCGGTAGATTTCCTCGGCGAAGTAGATGAAGTGCGGCTGCTGCCAGATCAAAAAAGCCCCCACCGACGATGGCCCTTCCTGTCCCCAGGGATCAGTCATTTTCTGCCACCGCACACCCTCATAGCCCTGGCGTTTGGCAATGCCGCGCGCTACGGCTTGCACATCGGGGCGGGCGTACCAGGTCAGGCTTTTTTCGAGCAAGGCCGGGCGACCCCACAAAGCGAAGTGGGCCGAGTGCCACCAATGCATTTCGAGGTGAGGACGGCCGTACCAGCTGTTCAGCACGAGGCCCGTTTCCTGGGGCGGCTGTGAGCCAGCGCCTTGCAGCTTGGTGAGGTACTGCGAGAGCACAACGCGGCGCTCCAGTTCCTTGGCCCGCGAATCAGTGGTGCCGCTAAAATCGACAGCGCCTCCGCTCCGCCAAAAAGCCCCCACTGCTGCTGACTATTCTGGCGAGTAGCGGCAAATGTTGGCGCGGCCGTTGGGCGCGGGCGCGGCGAGAAACGGCAGCTAAACTCCAGCACCTTTTCGCTTTTGCCGGGCGTGAGCACAAATTCGTGCGCTTTGCCCGCCGCCACAGTTGCCGACTGCGCCCAGCTTAGTGCCGCGTAGTATTTGGTGGTATCTAGCTGGTGAGAAATCAGCGCTGTGCCTTTTTTCTGCTCGGCAATGGCTGATTTATGCTGATCGGGTTTGGAGTAGTCGGTGCCCATATCAGCCCAACCGGCCGTAGGGAACGGGAAGCGCAGCGCTACTTTCAAGCGGCCCGTTTTTATTAAATCAGACTCTACGCGCGCGGCTACCGCATCCTGCTCCTGGTGCCCTACAGTTACGACATCGACGGGCACGTTTTCCAGCGTGAAGTGACTTTTCAGCTCGCCCGTCCACGGATTTAATTCCTGGCGGATGTCGCGCAGGTCCTTGATGGTGGCTTCCTGTCCGTTCTTCTTCAGCAGCACAAAGCCTAGATTGCCCAGCTGCAAGCGGTGCGGGTTGGCCCGCAGAAAATCAACGGCTTCCTTGTTGCCGGGCGTCTTTACCTGCACCGCGTAGGGCACTTTACGGCCATTCAATTCCACTTCGCGCAGACTTTGCTCAAACTTGTAGCCCTGCGTATTTGGAAACGAGTGCCAGCCCCACTCCGACTGCGTGCCCAGCGGCACGCCCTTTTCGTAGTAAGTCGGGAAGGTTTGTAGGCCCGTAACGTCGGCTGTAAATGCAAACGCCCCATTGCCCACCGACAACGACGAGAGCGTATCGGTGTTCGTGATAATTACGCGGTGGCGCTCCACCAGCGCCTGACGATCAATTGGCTTTTGCTGAGCAACAAGCGGCAAGCTGACGCCAGTCAGTAGGCTGAGAAGTAGTTTCGGGAGAGGGTGCATAGGCTAATTTGATATTAAAAGAACGTTATGCAGAGCGCAGCGAAGCATCTTGCGTGCTGATGTAGGATTACTAATCTAACGGCGTGAGCGAGATGCTTCGCTGCGCTCTGCATGACGTTCTGTATTTGATATTTGTACTTATTATTCCCGCACCAATGTCACGCTCATTAGACCGATGACCACGTCATTAGCTAGGGCTTTTAGCGTGAGGCTGCGAAGCTTTTTCTTGGGATTGAGGGGCATGTCAAGCACAGTGGCAGCACCACCGTCGATGGCGCGGGTGCTGAAGCCTTTGATGCTGGTGTAATCCTTGAAATCGCGGGTGAGCAGGCCGGTTTTGAGATGCAGGCGAAAGGGTTTTGGGGCGCCTGTATCGAAGGCAAAACCATCCTGGAAGTAGTCCTGCTCGATAGGGGCCCAATTGTCGGGGTTGCGCAGGGGCAGCGTATCGGTGGTGCCGTCGGTGTAGGTCACTACCACTTCGCCATTCACGAGCTGGCTTTGCATGGGGTTGGTAGATCCGGCCATCAGCAGGTAAGCGTGGCTGGATTTGCCCCCCAGCGGCACCGTGGCCTGGTCGGCGTAGTTATCCCACTGCGACACGAACAAAATGTTCTTCTCTCCGGCCGCGCCGGGCGTGCGCAAGGGCGTTCCCCAGGGCAGCGTGATTTCATTTTTGCCCCCGCCAGCTGGCGCAAACCGGTGTCGTCGATTACGGCTTGGGTGAGCGGGTAGCACCAGTTGCCGATGCCTTGGGTGGGCAGCTGAAGTGTGGGGCCTTCGGGGCGAGGCGAGAGGTATTCGTTTTGGAAAATTCGGGTTACCTGGTCGTTGAAGTGAGGCGCCAGATTGATGGTTTCGTAGCGGGTTTTGGCAGGCTTTGGCGAATCCCAGGTTATTACCTTCTCCACCACCCGGCCCTTGTCCCATTCCACCGTCACGACATTAGAGCCCGGCACCACCGAGGCAGCCGGCACTGTTACTTCGGCGGTAGTTCCGCGCGGAATTTTCACGTTTGTTATGTAGGGCTTGCGGCCGTTGCCTACGGTTACTTTCGCGGTTACATCGCTCGTATTGTTCTGGACCAAGAACCGCATTCCATTGGGCTGAGGGGCTTTTTCGGCAATGATTTCAACTGCTTCCCGAACCTCAATCGGCAGAGGTTTCCACCAGGTAAGTCCGCCCTGGCGGAGCTGCACGAAGGCAGTGCGGGCACCCTTCTGCCCTGCTATCTGGGCTGTTAGCACCGAGCCATTTGGGGTGGCGTTGCGCAGCACTTGTTGGGGGTCGAATACCTTGGTGATGGTGGCGCGCGGAAAGCGTACTTCCAGCGGACTGCCTACGGTGTACACGGGAGCCAGCGTAGCCGTGTCGGGGGCCGCGCCTTGCCAGGTGATAACGACCTCGTGTTTGGCAGCAGGAGCGCTGCTGATTTCAACGACGGGTTGCCCCACGGCCGTATCAACTGACTGCCACGTAGCAACCTGCCCATTCACGATTACCGACTGAATATTTTCGGCGCGGGCCTGCGCCTGCAACCGGAGCTGTAGGGGCTTGGCAAAGCGGGGCGTAATGCTGTAGGCATCGCGTGGCCCTTGCCGTTTGAAGTCGAAGTCAATGTCGGGCACCGTCAGGGAGGCGTTGTTCCAGGCAGCTGGCAAGCCGGGGCGAATGGTCAAAATGCCCCCAGCGCGTCGGGCACAATGCCGAATAAGCCTTCCAGCAGGGTGCGGGCCGTCACGCCGATGGGGTCGGCAAAGTCGCGGTACAACTCGCCCCGGTGGGCATCGTAAAAAGAAACCTGCTGAATATTACCCGGACTAGAGCCCAAATACATGCTTTCCAGTAAAGCACTTTTCCAGAGCTTAAACGCCTCTTCCGTGCGGCCGGCCTGCCAGTTGGCCAGCGTGGTGTGCAGCACTTCGGCCATGGCCACGTTGTTGATAGACCAATCGTAGGGCTGCCAGTTGGTGGTAGAAAGCAGATGATAGCCTTCATCCGGCAAGCCAGTGGCCCGCACCGGAATGTGCGGAATATTAGCATCCACGTAGCGCAAGGCCTGATAAGCCTGGAAAGCGTCGGGCACTTCAGAATCGAGGGCGTGATATACTGTCCAGAGGCCGGCGGCGGGGTGCAATTGCTTCAGCCCCAGCGCATCCTGATATTCGGCGTACCAGCCTTGAGTGGGCATCCACAGACGGGCGTTGAGGGCTTGGTGAATCTTAGCCGCTTCCTGTCGGTATGGCTGGGGGTTTTGACCTACGCGGGGGGCTAATTTTGCGGCCAGCTTATTGGCCCAGTAGTTATAAGCCGATGAATGCGTGACCGCGCCGCCGCTGTACTGGAGCGCATCGCTGGCCCAGATGGCGGCGTAGGCATCATACAGGCCATCATTATCCTTGTCGAAGTTGCGCTTTTCCCAGGCCAGATGCCGCTCCAATACCGGCCACAGCTCGCGGGCCATAGTCAGGTCGCCGGTCCAGCGCAGATGCCGCAGCAGCGCGTCGATGTATACCAGGTTCATATCGTAGTGGTGGGGGCGCAAATCGCCGCCGGGGTTGCGCGAAATGTAGCCGCTGCTGAACACTGCCGTACCCAGCTTTTCCTGATGACGCGCCAGGTGCAAGGCCGTATCCATGACCAACGGACCAACTTCCGGGCTGGTCAGCTGCGACTTCGCATAAGCCCGAAAATGAGTTTGGGCACGGTCGTGCCAGCCGAGCGGACTGGCGGTGTAAGCCCCGCGCCAGCCATTCAGAGGCATGCGCCAGGCAATAGCGCCGTGCAGATACGCGGGGTCCTGCCAGATGGCGTCGGCGGCAATGCTCAGCGCGCCGCCCAAGGTATTGATGTAGGGGTCAGGCGTTTGCACGCGCACGCGGCTGGCCAGCTTTTGGCGGGCAGCTTCGGTACGAGCCCAGGCCTGCGGCAAATCTGCGTAGCGCAACGCCGCTGCTTCCGGTTTTTGAATAGCGAAGTAAAGTACCTCCCCCGCTTTCACCTTAACGGCTCCCGTAAGAACCGGCGTGGCTGATGCTTGTGAAGCATAGAGTTGGGCAGGTGATGCCTGCTGAGCGGCATCAGCTACGTGGGTTTCGGAAGTTGGTGGCAGCACGCCTGTCAGCGTCGGGCGCGCAGTGGTGCTGGGGGCATTTTTGCCGCTGCGTCTTCGTTTTTCGGGGGTTTCGGCGGGGAGCCGTAGGTTAGTCGGAAGGTGTTGTTTTTTAGCTCAAAAACGTTGCCTTGGCAATACTCCGGCTTAAGGTAGAAGTTGGATTCGGGGTCGGCACCGATGTCGCCGTCGCGGCTGAACTTCTTGCCGGTAGCGCCGCCGAAAGCCCACAGCAGGCGCACTTTGGTAGCGGGTACATTCTCGAAGCGGGCACGGATCAGCATGCCCTCGGCGTCGGCTTGGGCCAGTACTTCCAGGTATAGCTTGCCGGCTCCTAGCAACGGATCTTTCACTTCGTAGATCATCGCGCCAGGCCGGTAGCGCGCCTCGATGTTCTCGGCCTCGATCAGCCACTTGCTTTGACCTTCGATCATCAAACCGAGCTTAAAATTGCCCCCCATGCCCGGTAGGTAAAGCGCAAACTCCGGCAGGTCGCCGGCTTCTACTCGGAAGGCGGTGTTGGTGCCGTAGAGGGCGCGGGCAAAGCGCTTGTTGCCGTTGGTAATGACGAAGTCGGAGCCGTCGGGGCGGTAGCGCAGGGTGCGGGCCTGGTCGTGCCAAAGCGCCGGAGGAGCGGGCGGCCCCGACTGCGCCGGTGCGCCTATTGGCAGCAGACAGCTCATGCCTACCACCAGCCAGCCAGCTACCAGCGCCGGCAGCGAATTTCTTGTTAGGTTTTTTCTACTGTCGTACCTACTCATTATGCTTCGTTATCCGTGAATTTGCCCCCAGGGCGCAAAAAAGCCCGACTCTGGCCAGGCTATATTCCTGGGAGAGCCGGGCTTTACTTACCTGCCTTTCAGCGACTTTAGTAGCCGGGGTTCTGATCGTAGAGGCCCGGCGTGGCGCTCAATTCGTTCAACGGCACGGCGTAGATAATGTCATTCGCGCCAATGTTGCGGCGCATCTTGCCCGACGCGTCTTCCTTGGCAATCCAGGCGTTCATGGTGGTCAGCACGGTGCCGGAGCGCACCAGATCGTGCCAGCGCAAACCTTCGCCGAGGAATTCGCGCCGCCGCTCATCCAGCAGCTGCGCCATAGTCAGGCTGGTAAGAGCCGGCTGTTTGGCGCGGGTACGAACCTCATTAACGGCCTTCAGAGCATCCGCCTGCGTGCCACCGCCGCCGCGCAGAATCGCTTCGGCTTTCATGAGCAGGATATCGGCGTAGCGCATCACAATAAAGTTGATAGGCCAATCAGTATTGCCCGTGCCGCGGCCGGCGGCACTGATGTATTTCTTCAGTACAGTACGATTTTCGGCCACGTTAGCCACCAGATAACCCGTCTGCACGCTGGCCGCGCGCCGGTCATCATTGGCTGCCAGGATGCTCAGGAAGTCATTTGAAACTGGCTTGATCTCAATCCCGCGCGAGCCGAACGGTATCTGTAGCGAAGTGAAGTAGTTATCGGGCACCATTACGCCCGGATGAGTGGCGCCATTGCCCACGATATACTGGACGTCAAACAACACTTCCGAATTGTTCTCATTGGTGTAGGAGAACACGTTAGCGTAGCTGGACACCAAAGAATAGCGCTTGCTATCAATTACTTCGTTGAGCAGCGCCAAAGCTTTGTTGTTCTCGTTGCTGGCCAAACCCGGACCATCGATGCCGTAAGTAGGACCCGAACGCGTGAGGTAAACCAACGCCAGTAAGCCCTTAGCGGCTCCCGACGTCACGCGGCCCACATTGGCGCCCGTGTAATTCAGGGGCAGATTATCCTTAGCGTATTCCAAGTCGCCGATGATCAGGTTGTACACCTCTTCCACCGAGCCGCGCGGAATTTTGGCTACTTCCTGGGGCAGCAAGGCTTTATCGATAACGGGCACGCGGCCAAACATGCGCACCAGGTCGAAGTAGTGGAAAGCGCGCAGGAAGCGGGCTTCGCCCTCATAGCGCAACCGCAGACCCTCGCTTACCACCGAGCCGTTGGCTTTCAGTTGGTCGAGCATGGTATTGGCCCGAAAAATAGCGCCGAAGTCTGATGCCCAGGTATCCGACATGTAGGGGCTTACCGAGAGCGTGGTGTTGAAGTTGTTGATGGCGTCCCAGTCGCGCACACCCTGGCTGCTGACGCCGTAGAAGTTGTCGGAGCGCAGGTCTGAGAGAATCAGGACGCGGTCGGGGTAGCCCCGCAATTGGCTGTACACCGCGTTCATGGCTTGCTCGAAGTCAACGGCAGTTTTGAAGAAAGCCGGCACCGAGCCATTGGAAAGCGGTGTTTGATCGAGGTCATCTTCGCAGCTACCCAGGGTGAGCATGCAGGCGGTGGCCAGAAGGAGAGATATTCTTTTCATGGGAAGTTGGAGCTAGGAGTTAGGAGCAGGCTACCGCTTGGCAGCCCGCAGCTGTCTTCTGGATGTAGCTTAGAAAGTAACGTTAAGGCCCAAAACCAACGATTTAGCCAAAGGCAGACCGCCGTAGTCAACACCCGAGGTAAAGGTGCTGCCGTTGTCGGTGTTCACGGCATCGGGGTTGAAGCCGCCGTAGTATTTGTCTTTGCCAAAGAAGTTTTCAGCCGTTACATACACACGGGCACCCTGCATCACGCTCTTGCTGATAATGCGGCCCAGGTCGTAGCCCAGCGTGATGTTGCGCACGCGGTAGTAGTCGGAAGAGTACAGCCAGTCGGTGTTCTTGATAAAGCCAAAGCGAGCAGTAGCCTTGCCTTTCACGCCGTCGCCGGGGTCTTCCTCCGAGCGCCACCGGTCGCGGGAGCGGCCCAGGGCGTTTTCCTGGTAGCCCACGCTGGTGCGGTCGATGGCGCGGCCAAACATGGAGTAGATGTAACCACCATTCTGCCCCTGCACAAGGAAGCTCAAATCGAAGCCTTTGTACTTAAAGGTGTTCGTGATGCCCCAGGTGTATTTGGGGTTCGGCTGGCCCACAATCACGCGGTCGTTGGCGTCAATCTTACCGTCGCCGTTGGCATCTTCGTAGCGGGGGTCGCCGGCCGTCTGGTTGTTGTAGAGTGCGGCGCCGTTGTCGATATCAGCCTGGCTCAGGATGCCATTCTGGCGAATTACGAAGATGCTGTACATAGGCTTGCCTACTTGCAGCACGTTGCTGGGCAGGTCGGCTACTGAGGCTACTTCAATAGTGGCATCGCCGGGGCCGAGGTGCTTCACCTCGTTTTGGTTGTGGCTGAAGTTGAGCGAGGTAGTCCACTCCAGAGCGTTGTTCAGGTTGTTGGTGGTCAATTCCACTTCCCAACCGCGGTTTTCTACTTCCCCAATGTTTACGAGGTTGTTGCCGAAGCCCGAAGCCGTGTTAATCGGCACGTTCAGCAGCAGATCCTTGCTGGTTTTGGTGTAATAATCGAACGAGCCGAAGATGCGGTTTTGAAAGAAGCCTACATCCACACCGAAGTCGATAGTGCGGTTACGCTCCCATTGCAGCTCGGGGTTTTCTACCCGGTTAGGAGCCTGCCCTGTCGCCAAAGCACCGCCGAAAGTGTAGTTATAGATGCCTAGCGTGGCAATGCTGTTGTAGTCGCCGATGCTGTTGTTGCCCGACAAGCCAATGCTGGCCCGCAGTTTCAGGTCGCTGAGCGGCGTAATGTTCTTCATGAACTCTTCCTGCGAAATGCGCCAGCCCACGGAGGCAGCCGGGAATACACCGAACTGATTTTGCCCCCCAAAGCGCGACGAGCCGTCGCGGCGGATGCTGGTAGACAACAAGTACTTGCCAGCGTAGCTATACTGCAAACGGCCGAAGTAGGAAATCAGGACGTTCTGGCTTTCGGTGGTGTTGTTGCTGCCGGTGCCGTTGATGTTGGTGGCCGCGTTCAGCGTGGTTACCTGGTTATTCACAAAGCCACCGGTGGCACCCAGGCGCACGTTATCGATGCGGGAGATATTGTAGGCGTAGCCGGCCAGCGCCGTCAGGTCGTGCTTCTCGCCAAAAACCCGCGTGTAGGTGGCCGTATTTTCGTTAACGAATGTTTGACGACGGAAACCGCTGTAAGAGCCTGAAGCCTGCGACGTTGGCAGGTCTCGCACGGCCGGATTATACGACTTGCTGGTCACGTCGTTGTTGTCGAAGTTGATGCTGCTGCGCAGGCGCAGGCCGCTAATCACTTCATATTCAGCATACAGGGTGCTCAGGGTGCGGAAGGTCTTGGTTTCGCCGATGGCATTTTCCATCACGCGCACCGGACTGGCCGTCGAAACGCCCCAGCGGTACACTTCGTTTTTGCCGTAGCCCGAAGCCACGCCGGCTGTATCCTCCACGATGGGCGCCATAGATACGAGCTGGTGCAGACGGTTGTCTTTGCCTTCAATGCCAGGGTCATTGGTGACGGAGTAGGTTGGTGTCACGTTCAGGCCGAAGCGCAGCTTGTTGCTGGCTTTCACTTCCACGTTGGCACGCGCCGAATAGCGCTTGTAGCCCAGCCCAACCATCATGCCCTGCTGATCGGTGTAGTTACCTGATATGAAGTAGTTCACATTGTCGGTGGCGCCGCTGGCCCCTACCTGGTAGCTCTGGGTGCGGCCCGTGCGGAAAGCCTCATCCTGCCAGTCGATGTACTGCAAGCCGGGGTGACCGGGCTGAAACCAGCGCTCATCAATCATCTGCGCAGGCACAATGTTGTTCACCTTTAGAATAGCCTGACGCTCGGCCGTGGTTTGGCTGGCGGTGCGGCCGGGGCCCGAACGCACCCAGTTATCATTGATGATTTCGGCGGCGCGCTCAGCCCACTCTTCGGCGCTCAGCACGTCCAGCTTTTTGGCGGCCTGCGAAACACCCACGTAGGAATTGAAGGTAATCTGGGGCTTACCCGATTTGCCTTTCTTGGTAGTAATAAGTACTACTCCATTCGCAGCGCGCGAACCGTAGATGGCAGCCGCAGCGGCATCCTTCAACACCTGAATCGACTCAATATCATTGGGGTTGATGTTGTCCAAAGGGCTGCCGCTGGCAAAACGCCCCCACCATTCTGGGCCACGTTGTCGAGCGGGAAACCGTCGATTACGTACAGCGGCTCGTTGCCAGCGGTGATAGAGCCTGCGCCCCGCACCTGCACGCTAAAGCCGCGACCGGGTACGCCGGTGTTTTGCTTTACCTGCACGCCCGCCATCTGCCCCACCAGGGCCTGATCGACGCGGGCAATAGGACGCTCCTCTAAGCGGCTGGCGTCGAAGGTGGCAATGGCGCCGGTTACGTCGCCTTTCTTCTGCGTGCCGTAGCCTACTACTACTACTTCCTCCAGGCTCTTCACATCTTCAGCCATCTTGATGGTGAAGGCCTGGGAGCCGGTGAAGGGGCGCTCCTGGGTTGTAAAACCAATGAAGCTAAATACCAACGTGCCAGCCGTTTCGGGCACTGATAAGCTAAAGGCGCCATCGGGGCCGGTAGTAGTGCCGTTGGTGGTGCCTTTAATAACGACCGTAACGCCGGGCAGGCCCTCGTTGTTTTGCGACACGACCTTACCGGTCAGCTGCCATTCGGCTACTTTGTTGGTGCTGCTGGTGTGTGCCTGCACGGCCGTGATGCCCGGTCCTGCTAGCAGTAGCATTGGCAGGCATACCGCTATTGGGTAGCGCCGCCATGTGTAACTTTTCTTCATGAGTAGGTATGGGTAGGAAGGAGAGTGTAAAGACAAGACCGGGCCTTTTAAGCATGACCAAATTATTACCTCCTCTAGCCGAAACACTCCTGTAGACTACCGCCCCACCCCGATTACCCTGAAATTATTTTTCCAATAATGCTTTGGACTGCGTTTTTGGCACGCTACCAATAACCGTGGAGCTTACAAATGCTGGCTTGGCTACGCATCTACCTAAATTTCAGCAACATGCCAGGCGGTTGCAGGGAAGCGTATTCACGTCTCATCGTCGCGGTTGTTGGTTCAGCTGCCTTGCTCACGATAACAAACGGAAGATGACCAAGCGAATATCGTTCAACGACCAGACGCGAATACGCGTCTCTACCCATATCCCACAAAAAGCCCCCCAGCTAACTTAAACCGTAGCTGGGGGCTTTTTTCAAACTTCCATTCAAGCTTTAGGAGCCCAGGTAATTGCCAAAGCCGACAACCACGGTCGAAAACACCACGACCAGAATGCCGAGCGAAATCGTGCGCATGGTCAGGCGGTTGGAGCCGCGCCACTCGTGCAGAATCAGTCCCCACATGCTGCTGAAGGCAATGATGAAGGCCATGTGCAGCGTCCAGCCGGAGAAGCGATACTCGCCCATCTGGCTGTCGCCCATGCCGTAGAAAAAGAACTGGAAATACCAGGTGAAGCCAGCTAAAGCGCAGAAGATAATATTGCGCGCAATGGGCACCGACATATTCGTATAGTCGGTGTACGTGCGGTTCTTGATGTTCAGATAAATCGTCCAGATGGCGTTGGTGGTGAGGCCGCCGAGCAGGATGATAACTAAGATGGCATTGTTGGCATAAAGCGGATTCGTGCCGTTATCAGTAGCCAGCTCCGCAATGGATTGGCCAGCCGTTAGGCCAAAGGAAAAACAAGCGCTCATCACGCCCGAAAATACAGCCACCAGCAAGCCCTTGCGCATGTCGAACTCGGCTACACCGGCTTGCTTTTCCTCCGTAGTCTGATGCTTTTCCTTCATCACGCCGGCCATGCCGCAAATCAGAATCCCCGCTACGCACACTACCAGTCCCATGATAATCACCTTGCCAGACAGGGTGCTAATCAGGGTCGGAAAAGTGCCTTCCCAAATAGGGGCACCAGCGTACCAAAAACGGCGCATAAACCCAGCGTAACGGCCATACCTAAAGACAAGCCCAAGTAGCGCATGGCCAAGCCAAAGGTAAGGCCACCAAAGCCCCACAAAATACCCCAGAAATACGTCCAAAGGACGGTTTCGGTATCCGCCTGAGCTAGCACGCCAAACAGGTTAGGCACCGTAAGATAGCCGAGCAACAAGGGAGCCATAAGCCAGGAAAAAAGCCCCCAACAAGCCAGTAGCTTTCCCAGGCCCAGCCGTTTACTTTCTTGTAGGGCAGATAAAAGCTGCCGGAGGCGAAACCGCCTAGTGCGTGGAGCACCACTCCCAGAAAAACACTCATAAGTCGAAGTTGTTGGTCGTGTTGTTTTACCAAAGCTGCCTTAATCCTTTACGCAAACCCTCCTGTTCTCTCCTGAAAGCAGGAAAGTACGGCAGGAAGCAATGGTGAATCGGTTATTGGATATGTAGAGACGCGACACTTCGCGTCTCCTCGCTGCTGAGGTTGCTCAGTATCGGTTGTTCAACGCGGAGCCGCGAAGTGGCGCGTTTATACATCCGTATACTAAGTGAAAAATAGACTCTTGCAAAATTTATTCACGCCCGAACAGGAGAGTGCAGGAGTTTTACCGCTTGCAGTTCCTATTCTTTTGTGAGCAATCTAATTATCCGGTTTTCGGCCCTCAAATCAGTAGCCTCAATATGGAAAAAACGCTCACCTTTCAGCACGTCAGTTACTTGTGGGACGAGGCCCAGGCGGCGGCACTAGCCGGCGATGAAGTAGCCTTATTTATTTATCGCTCCAACCTGCTGGGAGCGGATTTGCGCCTAACCAACTATGCGGGCGGCAACACCTCCGTCAAAATCACCGAAACCGACCCCGTAACCGGCGAGCAAGTGCCCGTGATGTGGGTAAAAGGCTCCGGCGGCGACATCGGCACCCTGACCAAAGCCGGTTGCGCTAATCTCTACGTAGAGAAGCTGCACCAGCTCAAAAACCGCTACCGCGGCCTCGAGCACGAAGACGAGATGGTAGAGCTGTTCAACCACTGCCTCTTCGACCCGAAGTGCGCAGCCCCTTCTATTGATACGCCCTTGCATGGCCTGCTGCCCTTCAAGCACATCGACCACTTGCACCCCGATGCCCTGATTGCTATTGCCGCCAGCCAGGACGGCGAGCAGATTATGCGCGACATCTGGGGTGACAGCATGGCGTGGCTGCCCTGGCAGCGCCCCGGCTTCGACCTGGGTTTGCAACTCGAAAAGGTAGTGCAAGAAAATCCGGGCCTGCGCGGTGTCATTCTCGGCGGCCATGGCCTGTTTACCTGGGGCGACACCTCGTACGAGTCGTATATGAATACGCTGGAGGTAATTGAGCAGGCGGCTGCTTATCTGGCTAGCAACTATGGCAAGAACAAGCCCGTGTTTGGGGGCGTAAAGCTATCCAACGGCCCCGATGCCGCCACGCGTAAGCAGCAGGCGGCAGCCATCATGCCTACGCTTCGCGGTCTGGCTTCGGGCCACCGCCGCATGCTGGGTCACTTCACCGACGATGCCCGCGTGCTGGAGTTCGTGAACTCGCATGATCTGGCTCGCTTGGCTCAAAAAGGCACCTCCTGCCCCGACCACTTCCTGCGTACTAAAATTCGCCCCTTGGTGCTCGACCCGGCGGTGATGAGCCAGCCATTGGCCGAGGTGAAAACCTATTTGCAGGAGCAGTTTGAAGCGTATCGCCAGGATTATGCGGCGTATTACGAGCGCAGCAAGCACGCTAACAGCCCCGGCATGCGCGATGCCAATCCGGTGATTATTCTGTGGCCCGGCGTGGGCATGTTTGCCTTTGCCAAAGACAAGCAGACCGCCCGCGTAGCCGCTGAGTTTTATACCAACGCCATCAACGTGATGAAGGGCGCCGAGGCGGTAAGCACCTACGTAGGCCTACCGGAACAGGAAGCATTTGACATTGAATACTGGCTCTTGGAAGAAGCCAAGCTCCAGCGCATGGCGCCTCCCAAGTCGCTTTCGGGCAAGGTAGCCTTCGTCACGGGTGGTACGGGCGGTATCGGCAAAGCAATCTGTGAGGCCCTGCTGCAACAGGGTGCTTGCGTAGTCGCTGCCGACCGTGCCGACCTGGACGAAACGCAAACCGATTTGCGCAAGCAATTTGGCAAGGACAGCTCGCTGGCCGTGGGCATCGAAGTCACCAGCGCCGAAGGCATTGCGGAAGCGCTGCGCCAAAGCGTACTGCAGTTCGGTGGCGTCGATATCATCGTCAACTGCGCCGGCCTGAGCATCTCCAAACCATTGGCCGAAACCACCCAGGCCGACTGGGATATTCTCAACGACGTGCTCGTAAAAGGGCAGTTCCTGGTAAGCCAGGCCGCCGTGGAGATTTTGCGTCAGCAGGCGCTGGGGGCGATATTGTGAACATCGCCAGCAAAAACGGCCTTGTGGCCGGCCCGAATAACGTGGCTTACGGCACGGCCAAAGCGGCCCAGCTGCACATGTCGCGCCTGCTGGCCGCCGAGCTCGGCCCCGACAAGATTCGCGTGAACACCGTGAACCCGGACGCTGTATTGCGCGGCTCCAAAATATGGGAAGGCGCCTGGGCACAAGGTCGGGCCAAAGCCTACGGTATTTCGGTGGAAGAGCTGCCCCAGCACTACGCCAAGCGCACCTTGCTGGGCGAGGAGCTGCTGGCCGAAGACATTGCCAAAGCCGTGCGCGTGTTCGTGGATGGCTCTCTGAGCAAATCCACAGGCAACGTGCTCAACGTGGATGGCGGCGTAGCAATGGCATTCGTGCGCTAAGCAAAAACCTGATTGAAAACGGAACGGGCCGGCTACATAGCCGGCCCGTTTTTTTGTGCGCTTCTCAAACTTCGTGGCGGGGCCGCACCTTTGGGAACGTTCCCGGCAACGATGACGCAATGAAATTGGCCTTTTTACTTCCAACTGTATTTTTAAGTCCTTAATTTATGCTCTAACAAGTAGAAGTCTGCCCAAAAAAAGCCCCCGAAGCGGAAGAGAACTTCGTTGCTTCGGTGCCGGTGTTCTTAGCTCTAGTTTTCCCACCCAACTACTCGCTATGGCCGTTGTACTTTCGCCTAATCAGAGCATGTATAAGTTGCAGTTCAAACCTTTCGACAAAACCCCCAAGTACAAGCAGATTGTGCAGTCGGTGATTACCGATATTGAGCGGGGCACGTTGAAAAAAGGCGACCAACTGCCCTCCATCAGTGAGCTCAGCGCCGAATACTACCTGGCCCGCGACACTGTCGAAAAAGCGTATCGAGAGCTGCGGGAGCGGGGTTTTTGCACCTCTGTGCAAGGCAAAGGCTACTACGTGCAGGCCACCGACGCCACCAAAATCAAGATTTTGCTGGTTTTCAATAAGCTCAGCTCTTATAAAAAGATCATTTATTACGCTTTCCTGCAAGCCCTCGGCGACCGGGCCACTGTTGACCTGCAAATTCATCACTACAGCGCCCATCTTTTTCAGGAAATTATCGAGAAGAATCTGGGCAAGTACAACTACTACGTGGTGATGCCGCACTTTGCGCTGGACTTGGATAAAGCCGACTACAAAAGCGTTCTTAACTCCATTCCCGCAAACGAATTAGTTCTGCTCGATAAAGACCTGCCCGACATGAAGCGCGACGTGCTGACCGTGTATCAGGACTTCGACAAGGACATTTTTACGGCTCTGGAAGGCGTGCAGGATTTGCTGGAAAAATACGAGCGTATGGTGCTCGTGCTGCCCAGCGTAGGCAACAACTATCCGGTCGAAATTGCCTGGGGTTTTCGCACTTTCTGCATCAATTACAACAAGGGTTTTTCAGTTAAGGAAAACGCCATAAACGAAGTGCTGGAAGCCGGCACTGCCTACGTAGTTGTAGAAACCACCGACCTGGCTGAGCTGATGAAAAAAGTGCGCCAAACGCCTTACTTATTGGGGCGTGAAATCGGCATTTTATCCTTCAATGCCAGCACGCTGAAAGAGCTGCTGGGCATCACCGTTATCACCACCGATTTTGAGGCGATGGGCCGCACGGCGGCGGAGCTTTTACTGGAGAAGCAGCGCGTAAAAGTGAAGAATCCGTTTTACACGATTCGGCGCGGGTCGCTGTAGTGGCGGCAGCCTCAGAAACAACCTTCTCTGATTATCTGGGGGCTTTTTTGTAGAGACACATACTTGTGTCTCATCGTTGTTTGTTGAGCGAAATACGTCGTTCAATCATAAGACACAAGTATGTGTCTCTACACCGTAATGGCACCATGAAATAACAGGCGAGGAGAGGCAGAAAATTGTCTCTCCTCTTCTTTTTTCACCTATCTGATCAGTTGATATTCGGCAGCTGATTTTTATCCAGGAAAAAAGCCCCCACACAGGAGAGTTCAGAAGAGTTTGGGCGCGGGTTGGTGCTAGGTTGCTTATCCTAATGAAGCTGTGTGTATCGTCTGCCTGGCCGACTTGCTAAAACGAAGCTGCCGGGCTCCATCTTCTCACCCTCGACCCCTACTCTACTATGCTTTCCGACCAACAAATTCAGGACCTCAACCAACCGTTGTTGAGCGAGCACCAGCTGCGCTTCAGCTATCTGACCGATATGCTGGCCCGCCGCAGCCTCGACGCCCAGGATGTTATCCGGCAGCTCATTGATTTTCAGGTAGCTATTCCGAGCTGGGCCCTGGGTACGGGGGGCACGCGCTTTGGGCGCTACCCATCGGGGGCGAGCCGCGCAGCCTTGAGGAGAAGATTGGCGATGTGACCTTGCTTAATCGTCTTAATCGCTCCTCCAACTCCATTTCCCTGCATATTCCGTGGGATATTCCGAAGGATATTCCAGCGCTTCAGCAGCAGCTGCAAGCGGAAGGACTGACGATTGATTCGATGAACTCGAATACGTTTCAGGATCAGAAAGATCAGGCGTATTCCTACAAGTTTGGCTCGCTCAGCCACACCGAAAAAGCGGTGCGTCAGCAGGCCATTCAGCACAACATTGAGTGCGTGGAATACGGCAAGCAACTGGGGGCCAAAATTCATACGGTGTGGCTCGCCGACGGCTCCAACTTCCCCGGTCAGCAGCACCTGCGCCGCGCCTACCAGCGCACGGCCGAAGCCTTGGCCAGCATCTACGAGGCCATGCCTTCCGACATGACCATGCTGATTGAATACAAGCCCTACGAGCCGCACTTCTACTCCATGGTTATTCCGGATTGGGGTACGTCGTACTCGCTGTGCCAATACCTGGGTGAGAATGCGCAGGTGCTGGTCGATTTAGGTCACCATTTGCCTAACACCAACATCGAGCAAATCGTGGGTCGCCTGTTGCATTTTGGGCGGCTGGGGGGCTTTCACTTCAACGGCTCCATGTACGGCGACGACGACTTGACCACGGGCAGCATCAAGCCCTATCAGCTCTTCCTGATTTTCAATGAGCTGGTCGATGGCGCTCAGGATTCCGCCGTTACCAACGCGGCCGTGGCTTACATGATCGATGCCAGCCACAACACCAAGGACCCGCTGGAAGACCTGCTCCAATCGGTAGAAAGCATCCTCGGCGCCTACGCCAAAGCCCTGCTCGTCGACCGCGCCGCTTTGCAGGAAGCCCAGGAAAATAACGACGTGGTTCGGGCCGAAGAGATTCTGCGCGACGCCTTCCTCACCGATGTACGTCCGCTGGTGGCCGAAGCCTACCGCCAAAGTGGCGGAGCGCTCAACCCCATTGCGGCCTATCGCGCCGGCCAGATTCGGGAGCAGCTTATTCAGCAACGCGGCAAACTCAGTCTGTCTACTGGCTTATGAAAAAGTCTATCTACGCTGTGTTCGATGTTGGCAAGACCAACAAAAAAGTACTGCTCTTCGACGAGGATCGACAGATCATCGACGAGCACCAGCAAGTGTGTCTGGAAACCGTGGATGAGGAAGGTTTTCCGTGTGAAACTCTCTCACGGCTTTCGCAGTGGGTGCAGGACCGCTGGCACACTTTACGGCACAATCCGCACTATAGTCTGAAGGGAGTGAATTTCACTTCCTACGGTGCCAGCTTTGTGCATTTGGGGGCCAATGGGCAGCCCATTTTGCCTCTCTACAACTATCTGAAGCCCATGCCGCCGGCCGTGAGCGCGCAGTTTTACGCTGAGCTGGACGAAGATCCCGTTGACTTTGCCACGGCTACCTGCTCGCCGCAGATGGGCATGCTCAACTCCGGTATGCAGCTGTACTGGCTTAAGCAAACCAAACCGGAGCAATACGCCCGCATTCGCACGTCGCTGCATTTGCCGCAGTACTTGTCGTACCTGATTACGGGTGAGGCATTTAGCGACTACACATCCGTAGGCTGTCATACGGGTCTGTGGGATTTCAAGCGTAATCAATACCACGACTGGGTGTACCGCGAGGGCATCGACGACAAATTAGCCCCCCTGACCAAAGACTCAATTGCGTCCGTGGTTGATGGCATTCTGGTCGGCGTTGGCTTGCATGATAGCTCGGCGGCGCTGTTGCCGTATATGCAGCAGGACGAGAAGCCTTTCCTGCTGATTTCGACCGGCACGTGGGCCGTGACGCTGAGCCCCTTCAACCGGGAGCCGCTCAGCCCGGAGCTTCTGCGCCGCGACTGCCTGAGCTTTCTCTCGCCCAAAGGCGAAATGACCAAAGCATCGCGGGTATTTTTCGGCCGTGAGCACGACTTCCAGGTGCAGCGCATTGCCCACCACTTCCACGTAAAGCCCGATTTTTACCACTCTCTCATGCTGGCCCGCCCCTACGATGAGGCCTCGCATGACTTTCAGCCCTGGTGCATGAGGGGCACGGGGCCCTTCCCAGAGCGGCAGGCCGGTGAGTGGGATCTATCCGGCTTCAATACGGCGGGAGATGCGTACCATCACCTCATGCACGGCCTCATGGACATCCTCACCGAATCCATTAACCTGATCCGGCGCGATGAGAAGCTGATCTACGTAGATGGCGGCTTCGCCCGTAACCCGTTGTTCATGCAGATTCTCAGTTGGAATTTCCCCGACGCGAAAATCAAGACTCTAGAGGTTCCTCAAGCTACCGCCCTTGGTGCCTTGATTCACTTAGAACAAGGGGAAGCTTGGAAGAAAACGCAGTTGTTGTTTTCGTAAGATTTTAGAGTTCCAAGCCTCGCTCGAATTTCACAGCAAATGGCCTGAGGTGCTTTTTTGGTTTTTTAAAAGGCCGTCATGCAGAGCAGAGCGAAGCATCTCGCGTGTTTAGTAAGATTACTAACCTCTCATCAGCACGCGAGATGCTTCGCTCTGCTCTGCATGACAGACGCGAGTCGTTTAACGATCATAAACAGAACTGGAAAACAGCTCTGGTCCAAGCTTTATAAACTTTAATGAAAGTCGCTTTATTTATTCCCTGCTACGTTGATCAGTTTTACCCGCAGGTAGGTATTGCTACCTATCAGTTGCTGGAAAAGCTGGGCATACAGGCCGAATTTCCGCAGAAGCAAACCTGCTGCGGGCAGCCGATGGCCAATAGCGGCTGCGAGCAGGACGCCATTCCTGTGTATCACCATTTTGTTGATACGTTTCAGGGATACGACTATGTGGTAGCGCCGGCGGGCAGCTGCGTGTATCACGTGCGCAAGCATTTCAATATCATTGAGCAGACTCCGGCCGTGCAGCACGTGCGCGAAACGACTTACGATCTGATTGACTTTATCACCACTATTCTGGGCGTTACGAAAATACCGGGTGAGTTTCGGCACAAAGTGGGCCTGCATCTGAGCTGCCACGGACAGCGCGGCTTACATCAGGCCAACGAGTCGGAAATGACGCCCGTGCGGGATGGGCATTTGCGGCGGCTGTTGAAATCGTTAGAGGGCATTGAGCTAACGGAGCTTGACCGTAATGACGAGTGCTGTGGCTTTGGGGGGACATTTTGCGTGTCGGAGGCGGCTATTTCGGCGCGCATGGGTCAGGACAGAGTGCAGGACCATCTGCGCAACGGCACGCGGGTACTGACGGGCGGCGACATGTCGTGCCTGATGCACCTAGAGGGCATTGTACGGCGCCAAAAACTACCCATGCGGGTGATGCACGCCGCCGAAATATTGAACGGCACCATCTTATGAGCCACCCCAAACGAGCTGAGATATTTACCCGCGATGCGGAGCGCACCACCTGGCACGACGAAACCCTGTGGTTTGTGCGCCAGAAGCGCGACAAAGCCGTGTATGCGGTGCCCGAATTTCAGGAGCTGCGCGAGCTGGCTTCCCAGATCAAAACGCACACGCTAAGCCGCCTCGCTGATTACCTGGAACAGTTTGAAGCTCAGGCCAAGGCAAATGGTGTGCACGTGCACTGGGCCAGCAATGCGGAGGAGCACAACGCCATTGTGCTCGACATTATCCGTCAGCAAAACGCCACTAGCATCGTCAAAAGCAAGTCGATGCTGACGGAGGAGTGCCACCTGAACCCGTATCTGCTGCGCCACGGGGTGGAAATCGTAGATACGGACCTCGGGGAGCGGATTGTGCAGCTGCGGCAGGAGTCGCCGAGCCACCTGGTGCTGCCGGCCATTCACTTGAAAAAGGAAGACGTGGGTGCCACGTTTTTTAAGCATCTGGGCACGGCCGAGGGCGAAGTCGATCCGCAGGTTCTCACGGAAGCTGCGCGTCAGCACTTACGCGCCCGATTCCTGGCCGCGGAAGTGGCTATTTCGGGAGTTAATTTTGCTATTGCCGAAACGGGCAGCGTCGTGGTGTGTACCAACGAAGGCAACGCCGACCTGGCCGTAAATCTGGCGCGGGTGCACATTGCCAGCATGGGCATCGAGAAGCTCATTCCGCGCCTCTCCGACCTAAGCGTATTCACGCGCCTGCTGGCTCGTAGCGCTACCGGGCAGCCTGCCACTACTTACACCTCGCACTTCAGCCGCCCCGCCGCGGGCAAAGAGCTGCACGTAATTCTGGTAGATAATGGTCGCACCCAGCAGCTCGGCCGCCCCGATTTTCGGGCCTCGCTGAAGTGCATTCGGTGTGGCGCTTGCATGAACACCTGCCCTGTGTACCGGCGCAGCGGCGGCCACAGCTACGACTTCACGGTGCCGGGCCCGATTGGGGCAATTCTATCGCCCAACATCGACATGCGCCAGCACGCATCTTTGCCGTTTGCCTCCACGCTCTGCGGCTCCTGCACCGATGTGTGCCCGGTGAAGATTGATATTCACACCCAGCTCTATAAGTGGCGGCAGGTAATTGCCGCGGCCGATGAAATTCCGGCCAGCAAGAAGTGGAGCATGCGCCTGCTGAGTCGGGTGCTGGCCCGGCCGGCTATGTACGAGTTGGGGGGCAAATTTGCCCGCACCAGCCTGCGTTTTGTGCCCCACGCCCTCACCCACGCCCCCGGTTACAACCCGTGGGCCATTGCCCGCGAACTACCCGAGCCGCCGCCCCAAAGCTTCCGCGAATGGTTCAAGCAAACCAACCCCAAACCATGACGGCCACTGCCCGCGAGCGAATTCTGGCCGCTACCCGCGCCAATCACTTCGAAGCAAACCCGCTGCCTACGGTGCCTCAGTTCACCGGCAACGATTCGGTGGAGCGCTTTACGGAAGTGCTGCAAAGCATTGGGGGCAAATTGTGCGCGTACCAGCATGCCAGCCATTGGCCGAAGTAGTTCAGGAGCTTTTCCCAGCCGCTGGCTCTGTTGCTTCTCCCCTGCTGCCCGCCACCATCACTATCGATGAGCAAACACCAACCGCTGTGCTCGATACGGTGGACGTAGCCGTGCTGGGGGGCATTTTTGGCGTAGCCGAAAACGCCTGCATCTGGCTACCCGAAGTAAACATGCTGCACCGGGCTTTACCGCTGATTACCCAGCATTTAGTGCTTGTGCTTTCCGAGCAAAATATCGTGGCCAACATGCACGAAGCGTATGCGCGGGTGCAAGATGTAGGCGGCTACGGCCTGTTCATCGCGGGCCCTTCCAAAACGGCTGACATTGAGCAGTCGTTGGTTATTGGAGCCCACGGCGCGCGCAGCCTCACGGTGCTACTCACGACGTAGTAGTTAGAAAGCATCGGTTCAACCACCGTCATGCAGAGTGGAGCGAAGCATCTCGCGTGTTTAGTGGGATTAGTACCCTTGATAAACACGCGAGATGCTTCGCTCCACTCTGCATGACCGCCTTTAGTTTGAAAAACTCGTGAAAACAAACGCAAAAGATCCTGGATGCCAGCAGCTGTTGTCCGCGCTCTTTGCGTTTTCATAGCTTTTAGAATTTCACGCTCGTGCTATTCACCACTGCTACGGGCTCTTGGTCCTGGGCCGTGATGTTGATATTCTTGACAGTCCAGTTTTTCGCGTAGCTGATGTCGCCTGCAGTCTGGGCTGTTATGGTAATGTTGCTCAGGGTCATGTTTTCGAGCAAGGAATTGGGCTGACCTTCGGCCGAAACAGCTTTTTTGGCGTTGGTCACGCGCACGTTGCTGATGTGCACGTCGCGGAAGTATGGGAGGCCTTTTTCAGCAGGCTCGACTTTGGTCAGCATGGCTTTCCAATGAGCCGGCAATGTCTCCTGCGTGTAGCCTTCGGGCAGCGTGGAGTAGCTGTAGGACGGGTTCCAGTTCATCGTCATCTCGATGGCCGTACCTACGCCATCCATCTCGATATTATCAACCCGAATATCCTCTACCGTACCGCCCCGCGTAAGCGCCGATTTGATCCGGATACCAACCTTGGTTCCTTTCGCTTTCAGGTTGCGGGCAATGACATGACGAATGCCCCCGGAGGTTTCGCTACCGCAGGTAAAAAGCCCCCCACCGGCCCCGGCCACGCAGTTTTGGATGAGCACGTACTCCGTGGACTTATTTACGCGCAGACCGTCGGCGTCGCGGCCCGACTTGAGGCAGAAGTTGTCGTCGTTGCAGTCGATGTCGCAGTTTTGCACCAGCACGTAGCTGCTGGAGTCGATGTCGATGCCGTCGGTGCTGGGGCCGTGGCCGCCGAGGTTGTTGCGGATGATAAGGCCGTCGGCGGTTACGTTTTTGGAGTAGAGCACGTGTACCGTCCAGAAACCGGCCCGCTGCAACGTAATGTCTTTGATGGTTACGTTCGAGGAGTTTGACACAAGCAAGGTGCGCGGGCGCTTGGCGTCATAGTCCACAATCCAGCGCAGGCCTTTGGCTTCGTAGTCTTTGCGCATGGCCCAATACAACTCCCAGAAGGGTTTGCCCTGACCATCTACAGTGCCTTGGCCGATGATGGCCACGTTGTCCTGATCCAGCACATTAATCAGCGCCGCGGGCCACACCATCTCGATGCCGGCAATACGGCTGGGCATTTCGGGATAATCCTTGATGTACTGGCTGCCGAGCAGAGTCACGCCTTTGTCAAGCTGTAGCGTGACGCCTTTCTTCAAAAAAATAGAGCCCGTCAGATACTGACCGGGCTCAAACGTGACAACCCCGCCTTCCCTGGCGGCCGCGTCGATGGCGTTTTGAATGGCTTTGGTGTTAAGCGTTTTGCCGTCGCCTACTACACCGTACTTGGCAGCCGCAAAGGTCGTTTTGGCCGTGGGTCGGGTTTTGGCGCCTACTTCTTTCACCCAGGCGGGATCATGGGCAGTGGGTGCCGCTGGCTCAATTACAAACAGGCTTAACCAAGTGATGAGCGGAAACAGAAAAGAGAGCAGCAGTTGCATAGGAGGCAGGATTGACCGAATCAGGAAGAAACGGGAATTGTAACATGACGCGGGACTGAGCGGCGGAACAACAGATTCCCACCACCGCTGTATTTGCCCCCCAGCCCCACGTCAGTTAACACTCACTTTTGCTTACTCATCCAAATCTGCATTTTCTCACCCGCCGAACCCTCCCGCACCCTCCTGCTACTGAAAATTACCCTAGCAAAACGCAGCAGAAATCCGGGGCGGCTACACGTTGAAAGTTGCACATGCGTGCTGCGAGCTATTCATCCAGGGGCTAAAAAATAAGTCCGTCATGCTCAGCATGACGGACTTAAAAATGGACAATTAACAGCCGGTTAGTAGCCCGGATTCTGCTCGGTCTGGCGCTGTTCCTGGGTTAGTGATTGACCACCGCGGAATATCCGCTCCAAGTGCTCGCGCGGGATGGGCCGCAGCTTGTGATAGGGCTGTATTTCGGACCGGGTATCAGGATTGAAGGTGCGGGCGCGCTCCAGCAGCGTTTCGGTGCGGGCCAGATCTTCCCAGCGGTGCAGCTCCCCGGCCAGCTCGCGGGTTCTTTCATTCAAGATGAAGGCGATAAAACGAGCCTGCGTGGTGGTGGCCGACGGCGGATACAACTCAGCTGGGTCGTTGGTGGTGAACTTGGTCATAGTAACCTGCAAGGCCGGAGCCGTGCTCGTCACGTCGCCGCGGGTGCCGCCTTCCACTAGTGAGAAAGCCGTGGGCTTTGCTTCGCCGGCCTTGTATGCTGCCCGGTTGCGCAGGGTGTTGATGTAGCCGATAGCCTTGGCGTAATCACCCTTACGACCATAAGCCTCGGCGGCAATCAGATACGTTTCAGCAAAGCGAGCCAGGATACCGTCGCGCGTGCCAGCCTCTTCATTTACGCCAGAGCCGGCCCGAAACGGGTCGATATACTTCAGCAGCTGAGGATATTTGTTGCGCACGCCTACCGGGCCGGTTGGGTCATAAGCCGAAGACACAGCGTTGCTACCGTTGCGGAAGTAGCGCGCAAACGTAGCGTAGCGCGTCCGCGAAATCTGGTTGGCAGTGAGCGTGGTTTGCGGGGTATTTACTTGGATAAAAATGGCCGTATCGCCTATGGCAAATTTGTTTTGCCCTACCTGCGCGGGAGTAGGTGCATTGGCGGCCGTCCATTTGGGAATGGTGGCGGCGTTATTAGCAATCCACACCGTTTTGAAGCTCTTATAAAACCGCGAGTCGTTGCGCCGGTCGTAGATATCCATGGTGTAGTTGGTGGGCATCAGGCGGCGGAAGGGCCGGTCGTTGAGCAGGTCGCGGGCCATGCCGGGGGTGTCTTCGTAGATCATGGTGAAATACGAGTGCACGCGGTTGCCAAAGCGGCCTGCCAGGGTAATGACGTTGTTGAACTGCGTGGAGAAAATGACTTCCCGGCTGGTTTGCCCGGCGCGGTTATTCGCATAGCTGGAAATATCCCAGAGTTTGGCAAAGTCGTTTTCCAGCACGTAACGGCCCGAGGTAATCACCTGGTCGGCGTAGTAAGCAGCGCTATCCACGTCGGTGGGCTTCTGGCCCCGCTCGTCGGTGATGGCGCTGCCGCGCGTCAGGTACACTTTGGCTAAGTAATGCTGAGCCGCGCCTTTGGTAGCGCGACCAAACTCCGCGCTTGTGGGGGACAAATTTTCCTCCGCAAAGCGCAAATCCTTGATGATCTGCTGATACACCTGCGGCACGGGCGTGCGCTCGTATTCCAGCTGTATACTTTCGGTAGGCTTCAGCGAAACTGGGATGGCACCGTACTGCTGCACTAGCTGAAAATAGTAGTAAGCCCGCAGGAAATGCAGCTCGCCGAGGCGCTGGGCCTTCTGTGCCGCAGTAGCCAGCGTGGTAGTGCCGCCAGTGAAAGCCGGAATCTTATCGATGCCGATGTTGCAGCGGTTGATACCATCGTAGTCGGCCGTCCACACATCGTGCACGAAGCTTTCGATGCCATTACCGGTATTCAGACGGCTACGGTCGTAGGTATTCCAGTAAACGTAGTTAACCTGATCGGCATGCGTAAACTCATCGGTGCCGAAGTTGAACATCGCGTAGCTGTGCTCGTTGGCGTACTTGAAGCGGGTCTGTTCGTAGGCCGCTTTTACAAGGTCTTCCAGCCCTTTTTCCGTAGTGTAATAATCGTTGGTAAGGGTAGAGACGAGTTCTTCCTGCAGATAATCCTTGCAGGCCGTGGTAGTCAGGCCGAAGGTAGTAAGCAGGGCAATGGTTATGAGTCGATATGAACGTTTCATGATACTAGGCTAGACGTGGGGAATTAGTCGTCAAATCAGAAGCCAATGCGGAGGCCAAGCACCAAGCTTTTGGTGCTCAGGTTACGCGCTTGCGCCAGTTCGCCAGAGGTAGTACCGATATCGGTGGCTTCGGGGTCCAGCCCCTTGAACTTGGTGATCAGGAAGGGGTTGACCGCATTCACGTACACACTCAGGTTGCTGCTGTAGAACTTAGAGGCTAGCTCCTTAGGGAGGTTATAAGTGAGCGAGATGCTGCGCACTTTGGCGAAGCTGCCATCCTGGTACCGCAAGGCGTCGCCAAAGGTGGCAATGTCCTGCTGGCTGTTTGGCCGGGGCTCCTCGGTGGTTGGATTGGCTGGTGTCCAGTAGTCGACTTTCTGACCTGGAAAACGCCCCCCAAGGCCGGGCCGGAAGCCCGTGGCCAGCATCTGGCCGACACGGGCATACACCAGGAAGCTCAAATCGAAGCCGCCGTAGGAGAAGCTGTTGCTTACGCTGCCGCTCCACTTGGGGCGGTTCGAGCCCAGCACAATCTGGTCCTGAGTGTTGATCTGGCCATCGTTGTTTACGTCCACAACTTTTATCGTACCTGGCCGCACGTTATAGCGAGTTAGGCCTTCGGTGTCGTAGCTCTGCCAGATGCCTTCGTACTTGTAGTCGTAGTACACGCCCAAGGGCTCGCCGATAAACCAGCGGTTGCCAAGGTCGTCCTGCTTGCCCGAGGCCAGCTCCACGAACTCTTCCTTGTTCTTGGTGAAGACAAAGTCAGAGCCCCAGCGGAACTTGATGGTTTCCACGTTCACCGTCGACACAGTGGCTTCTACGCCGGTGTTGCGCGTGGCACCGATGTTTTGCAGCACGTTATTAAAGCCCGAAACCGTAGGCAGCGCGCGGGGCAGCAACAGGCCGGTGGTGTTGGCACGGTACACTTCCACCGAACCGTTGATGCGGTTTTTAAACAAACCAAAGTCCAGACCTACGTTTACGGTGTTGGTCCGCTCCCACTCCAGCTCACTGTTGGGTAAGCCCCCCAGCGTATTGGGCAGCGTGCCGGGCGTGGGCGTGTAGCCATACGCTGGCGTCTCGTCCCACACGTAGGGAGTTTGCTGCAAGGTGCCGCCGGTGGTGTAAGGGTCTACGGACGCCTGGCCTACGGAGCCGTAGCCGCCGCGCAGCTTCAGCTCGCTCAGCATGGCTATGTCCTTAAAAAAGCCCTCCTCCTGGAGTTTCCAGGCTAGGGCTACGGAAGGGAAAAATGCCCATTTGCGGCCCTCAGCCAGCACGGAAGCACCATCGGCCCGTCCGGTAGCCGTCAACACGTACTTGTCGCGGAAGCTGTAGTTTACCCGTCCCATCCACGACATCAGCTGGCGCTGGATAAACGGACCCGAGCCGAAACTTTGTGCCGCCGCGTTGTTGGTTGAGCCTAGGTTGTACCACTTCTGCGAGTCGTAGGGCAGGTTGGTGGCACTGATGGAGGAGCCTTCGCTGCGGTCCTGCTGAATACTTTGCAGGAGCGTCACGCCCAGGCTATGGTCTGCGGTGAGCTGCTTATCGTAGAAAAGCAGGTTTTCTACGACGTAAGTAAAGTTCTGATTCTGATCGTATTGCGCGAACGATACCGCGTTGGCACCGCCGCCCTGTCCCGTAGAGCGGGCCGACCGAAACTGACCATTGCGGGCGTTGCGGAAGTCGGGGCCTACGTTGAGGCGGTAGCGCAGGCCTTCCAGCAGCCGGGCCTCAGCGTAGAGGCTGGTAAAGAAACGGGCCACACGTCGCTCACTAAAGGTGTTTTCCGGGTCGAGCAGCGGGTTCAAAATGTTGGCGTCGGCACCGGGGTTGGTCTGGAATACGCCTTCCGCGTTGTAGGGCGTAGCATACGGCAGCTGCCCAACGGCTTTGCCGTAGATGTCGGGGCCGACGTTCTGAATACCCAGGCTGGCGTTGGTAGAGCCGCCCACCGAAATGATCTTATTGACTTTGAAATCGAAGGTAGCGCGGGCTGTGTAGCGGGTGAAGTCCTGGCCAGGCTGAATACCTTCCTGATTCAGGTAGCCCACCGACAGCGACGCGCGCAGGTTCTCGGAGCCGCCACTAGCGCTAAGCTGGTGGTTTTGGGTGAAGGCGTTGCGCAAGGCGGCATCCTGCCAGTCGAAGCTCCTGATCTTGCTGGGGTCGTAAATCGGAATCTGGGTGACGTTCGGGAAGCCGTAGAGGGCATAACGGGCTTTCTCCTCCTCTGTCGCTTCGCGCGTTTCGGGAATGCGCGCGTCAAAATCCCGCCAAGTGTACGCCCCGGCGATGTTGGCCCACACGTTCGGGTCGGTGCCAAACAGCGTGAAATCGTTTACGGGATTAGGATAAGGCGTGGTATAAGAGCCCGACGTACGGTACGCTTCGCGGCGCACATCGGCAAACTCTGCTGCGTCGAACAGTTCCGGCAGGCGCAAAGGCCGGTCGAAGCTGCCGTAGGTGTTGTAGCTGATATTAAACTTGCCTTCCTTGCCGCGCTTGGTAGTCACGATGACCACGCCATTTGCCCCCGCGAACCGTAAATAGCGGTTGCCGAAGCATCTTTTAGCACTTCTACTGATTCGATATCATCGGGGTTGAAGTCATTCAGGCCCGTGCCTTGCGCCAGCGGAATGCCATCAACTACATAAAGCGGCTCGTTGGAAGCCCGCACCGAGCGGTTGCCGCGAATACGGATAGCGGGCGTTTCACCGGGCCGAAAATTGCCCCCCGCCACGTCGACGCCGGCCGCGCGGCCTTGCAGGGCCTGGGTCAGGTTCTGAACCGGCACCTGCTTGATCTTCTCTTCCGACACCGACGACAGCGCGCCGGTTACGTCGCTCTTTTTCTGGGTGCCGTAGCCAACTACTACCACGTCTGCCAGCTGCGTTACATCCTCGGCCAGCGCCACGCTTATCGGTGATGCGCTGGCGGGCACTTCCTGGGTTACATAGCCAATCGAGGAGATGGTGAGCGTGGCTCCGGCCGGGGCCGTCAGGGTGAAGCTGCCATCGGGGTTGGTGCTCGTGCCGGTGGTGGTGCCTTTCACGACTACCGTTACCCCTGGCAAACCACTTTTGTCGGTGGCCGTAACGACCCGCCCTGTTACGGTTTGATCCGTCTGGGCAAAGACGCTGGCGGGCGCCAGACCAACTACTACTGTCAGGGGCAACCAGCGGACTGAGTTGTAAAGTTGTAACATAAAGGAGGAGTTGGAAGTGGGAATGCAAACAGGGAGTTTCTACCTACCAAGTACCTGTCTTTCTTCCCCAAATCTCTCCCGCACTCTCCTGCTGCCGTGCTAGTATTTCTTCGAAGTGATCAAAAATATCTCTTAAACATCCTGACGTGTATTCTGCGCCTTCAGCTGCGACGAAGCTTTACGCATACTGATGTTTCTATACTACCTATTCACATCATTGTCATCCTTAATCTAGCGTACGGCACGAAGGACCTTCTCACGTTGAAACAAATCGTTCTTCGGAGAGAAGGTCCTTCGTGCCGTACGCTAGATTAAGGATGACAAACGGAGTGGTTAATAAGCTTCGGCTCAGTTCAGGATGACACGTTCAATCATCTATCATACAAACTTTTTATGCTTGATAAAATACCCTTTCCAACGGCGTTACCACCGGCGAGTTATCCGGATTGGTCAGCATCAAATCAGCCATATAAGCCCACCAGCGCTGCATGATTGGCAGCGACGGCAGCTGATCGGCGGTGTGCTCAGGCAGGCGACGCTGCACGGCAAATAGCGTGTCAGTAGCGGGGTTCAGGTAGATAGAATACTCGCGGATGCCGGCTTCGTGCAGGGCCGCAGTCAGTTCGGGCCAGATTTCGTCGTGGCGGCGCTGGTACTCGGCTTGCACGCCGGGGCGCAGCTGCATGGTGAAGGCTATTTCTTCCATAAAAGGCTTACAGTTTTCCTTGGGTGCTTACCCGCCATTGGTCGGTGCGAAAGGGCGAAGCGGGCAAGCCGGCCCCGTTGTATAAATTGGGCATGGGCGACTTACTCCAGCCAAAACGCACGGCCACCGGCTGCTTTACCTGCTCGCTCCACACCACCACCGAGTTGCCCTCAATACGAGCCTGGGCGGGCCGAAACACGCTGTCGGGGCCGGCAATGGTGAACTCGCGCAGATCGCCGTTTTGGGCAACTAGGCCACCGGAAGTATAGTCGAATTGCAGGCGTGCTTTGCCATCTTTCACTTCCATCTTTTTGTAGATAGGCCCCGAATACGGCAGATTTTTCTGCCCGTATTCTTTTGCTAAGGCCCACAGTGCCAATCGGTGCCCCACGACTTGCTTGTTGCGCGGATGAATATCCAGCGAGTCGCCCACGTCGGTAATGACCACCATGCCCGTGTTCGGCACGGTTTGCATACTTAGCAGCTGCGCTTCCCGAATTTCGGGATTCTGCTCCTTGTGGGGGTTATCTGGACGAAGTAAAACGGCAGATTCGGCTGCTGCCAGTCCTGGCGCCAGTTGGCTATCATGGCCGGAAATAGCTTGCGGTACTGATAGGCCCGCACGGCGTTGCTCTCGCCCTGATACCAGATTACACCCTTGAGCGTGTACGGAATCAGGGGCTTTATCATGCCGTTGTAGAGCTTGTAGGGCGACTTGTTGCTGGTTGCGCTGAGGGCTCGGCGGGCTTGGGCGTTTTGGTTTGGGGAGAGGCAGCCTGCTCTTGCTTCCAGGCGGTCAGGGCCGCTTCGTAGGCCGGGCGCTGGGTCAGCCCTTCGTCATAGCGGGTGAGGATGGGGCGCAGGTCGGGGTCTTTTTCCAGCACGTCTTTCCGCGTCCACGACTCGGCCGGGGTGCCACCCCAAGAGGAGTGAATCAGGCCCACCGGCACCTTGGTTTTCTCGTGAATTTCCTGGCCAAAAAAGTAGGCCACGGCCGAAAAGCTCCCCACTGTTTCGGGGCTGCACACCACCCAACTCCCCTCCGTATCCATCTGGGGCGTATCGGACACTTTCTGCGGCACCGTAAACATGCGGATGGCCGGATACGTGGCCTTGGGCACCACTTCCGCTTCGTTCACGACGCCCGTCATCCACTTAGATGCCCCTTTAGCCACCGGGAAATTCATGTTCGATTGCCCCGAGCACAGCCACACTTCCCCCAGCAGCACATTGCTGACCGTCAGCTTATTCTTGCCCTGAAAGGTGATGGTGTGTGGTCCGCCGGCTTTATCGGTGGGGATGCGAACCTGCCAGTTGCCCTGGGCATCGGCCGTGACTTTCTGGGGGCTTTTTGCCAGCTGGCAGTTACCGTTACGGCTTCGCCGGGGTCGGCCCAGCCCCAGAGGGCTACGGTGGTTTTTTGCTGAAGCACCATGTTGTCGGCCATCAAAGCGGGTAGCTTGATGTTGGCCCAAGCAGGGCTGGCCAGTGCAAAAAGCAGCAGAAGCAGTAGGTGGCGCAAAGGAAGCCGGTGAGTCATGCTTGGGGGCTTTTTCTAGATTATTTTAAAGATAAAGGCAGAAGCGGTCATGGATTTACCGCCCTGGGAAGCACCAAATAAGTAGGCGGGCTTACCGTCGCGCAGCAGCAATTGCGGGCGCTCCAAGCGGCCGTAGCGTTTCAGGTTAGACGGAGCGGGCGGCTCCACCACACCGTACTCACGCAGCGGTAAATAGGCAATCTTAGGGAAGTCCCAGCGCTTGCCATCCTCCGATTCGAGGTAAAGGCCGACTTCGTGGTTGTACACGCCCATGTCGCGGGCCAGGAGCCGAAATTTGCCCCCCTGCCGCCACACGAAAGCGTCTTCAAACTGCTTGTTGTGGCCCTGGTTGGAGAAATCAATAACGGGGTTGCCCGTGTACTTCACATAAGGGCCTTCCAGCTTATCGGCCACGGCCAAGCCGTACTTGCGGTTGCCGCGAATGGTGGGGTCTTTGGCCGTGAGGTAGTCCTGGGTATTCCACGATTTGTAGTACAACCAATACTGCCCATTCGGGTGCTTAATGAAAGCTGGATTGGTGGTGCAATGGTCGTCCCAGGCGCCTTCGGCGCCGGGCTCCAGCAAGGGTGCATCTGGTCGTTGCCAAGGACCATTTAATGAGTCAGCCGTGGCGAGGCCAATGCGCTTGGTGTTGGTTTTGCCGTTGCTGTTGCCCATGAAAAACAGGCAGTACTTGTCATCGACAAACTGAATGCTGGGATTGTGACAGGTAGTAGCGTCCCAGAAGCCAGGCCCGCGCGGGGCCAGCACTACGTCCACGAAGGTAAACGGGCCTTCGGGCGAGTCACCGACGGCGTGGGCTATTTCAGAGCTGTTAATCCAGCCACCCATGCCCTTTTTAGCAGGCCACCGCGAGAAAAACACGTGCACTTTCCCATCGGGGTCTTCGATTGGGCTGGTGCACCACACAAAGTAATCGGGCAGCTCCAGGGCGCGGCCCACGGGCTTCAGGTGTTTGCTGAATTTGGAGAGGCTACCCTTGGGATAATCAATCAGCCGGCCCGCAGAAAAGCCCCCCAGCGCCCGTGCTATAGGAGCCAGTGTCAGGGTAGCAAGAAAGGTGCGACGAGTAAGCATATTGGTAACACTGTAGAGACGCAATATTTTTCGTCTCCTCGTTGCTGATGTTGTTTAGTCGCTTATACGCCTGTCATCCTGAGCTTGCGAAGGACCTTATCGAAGAGGCACAGGTTGTTCAACGGTGAGAAGGTCCTTCGCAAGCTCAGGATGACAGATGATTATTGTTCAAAGAGGAGACTCCAACTATTGCGTTTCTACCACCTTACAAACCTGGCGATGCTTTCCCCTGCTGGCCATTCGTGGTCGTGGGCGTCAGGGTCACGGGGCCTAGCAAGCCAGACTCTTTCGGGGTCCATTTCTCAGCTGTGAATAGGCCATCTGCACCACGGTTTTCCTTGAGCTTGCTCGACATATTGATGTTGTAAGCATTCTTATAAGGCACCTTGTTGCGGTCCATGTGGATGATGCGGTTCGCCATGCTATTGCTGACGGTAACTACCAGCTTGTTTGTGGCTTGCATTTTCTCCTTGGGCACAAATACCTGATACGTCGGACCAACCAACGTGCCTAGCTCCTGCCCATTGAGCTGTACGCGGGCGCTTTCCGCCACGCGGCCCAGATCGAGCATAAATCCTTCGCCCGTACCCTGGGGTTTGGCAAATGAAATGGCGTAAGTGGCAGTGCCGGAGAAGTTTTTGACCGCCTCACCGTTCCAGCTGGTCCACGAGCTTAAGTCTTTCACCTGTGCTTTGGCCGGTAACTCTGGTCCACCCGACACAAAGCTCACGTCCCAAGTGCCCTGCACAGGCTGCGAAGCGCCGGTAGCTTTCAGATAAGCATAAGCAGGGCCAGTCAGGGCAGCATCGTTGGTTTCCAGGATGCACGACTCGCCGGGGGCCAATTGTACATACACCTCCGTACCGGCCGACGACGTGCGCGAGGCGGCTAGGCCCAGCTTTTCGGTCATGGGGTTGTACAGGGCCACCGATTTGCCCCCACGCGCAGCGGCACCCAGGCTTCCACTGGTTTTTCGCCCCAGTTAGCCACGAAGTAGTAGTGCCCTTTATCATGGCGACGACGCACGAACTCTAAGCCCTTATCCACCATCGTTTCGCGCTGCACGCCGGCAGCAGTCAGCGCCTGATCCACATCTTTACCAACCAGCACCGAGCCTTTGCCCACGGTAGCCTTTTGTACACCGCCGCTAGTGGTAAACTTGAGCGTGCCAACCAGCTTTTTGAAAGCAGCACGGCGAGTATCAAGTTTGCCTAAACCGGGTACGTCGGTGGGTAGTTGCTCCTGAAACACGATGGTAGCACCGTTTTGGGCCAGCTTCATGAGCTGCTCCATCGTGGCCAGGGGCATCACCTGAGCGGCCGGAACCAGAATGGTTTGGTAGGCCGAGCCACCGCCGGTTTGCAAGGTTTTGCCTGTGTTTTTTACCTGCTGAATTTGCAGATCGGAAATAAAATCGAAGCCGTAGCCTTTGGCCAGCAATGCTTCGCCGGTAGCTCCTACGGGTATGCCTTTAAAGCCGTGGTCAATGCCGTCGAAGTGCTGAAGCATTACCTTGCCGGGCTTGCCGTAAGAGTCATATATGGGCAAGTACACCAGCACGTCGTTGCTGGGCTGACCGGCCTGCATAAATGACTGCGCGTGCGCCACGTAGCGGTTTAGCTGGGCAAAATCCGTCCAGAACGTGTTATTGGGGTTGAAGTGAACCGCCGCGTAAAACAGCCAGCCCGGCCAGGCCGCAGCCTGGGGTGAGTAGTTAGTGCCGTGGTAAAACGTGTGATTTACGCCCCCCAGCAGCATGCGGTCCATCGCTTTTTTGATGTCGCTGAGCTTGGACAAGAAGTGGTCATTTTCCCACGTCGCCGTCTCCGAAGATGTAAGCTTCTTGCCTGTTACGTGCGCGGCCGAAGAAGCAAATTTGATTCGCAGCAAGTCCTCCCCTTCAATCTCGGGAATATCCGTGACGGCGTACAAATCGAGGATGTTGGCCGGCGAGCCGTGGGCCTGATTACGAATCAGGGCTTTGTGCGTTTTGGCCCAGTCGCTCCAGGTTTTGGTGTAGTTTTCCAGCAGCAGCTCCGACAAGGTTTCACGGTAATCAGTTAGTACGCGCTGGTTCTGATCTTCGCTGGCTTTACCGAACAAAGCAGGCAAATGCTGGCGCAAATCGTAGCCACGGCGCTTCTGAAATTCGGCAAACATCTGGGGCGTCCAGTTGCTCTCGCCCTGGGCGTCGTCTACCTCGTAGGAATCGTTGAAAAAAGCGCGAATACCCGACACGTCTTTGCCTTTGAAGGCATCGTCGAAGCGCTGCAAATAGTGCTGGGTTGCGGTTTGGGAAAAGTGGTCAATTACGTCGCCTTCGCCACCGGGGCCGGCCCGCTCTACCTGCTTGCCGTGCCAGCCCTGAAACACGCCAAACAAGGTCCAGTTGCCGGCGGGCGCAGTCCAGTTCAGCTTGCCGCTGGCATCTACTTTACTGGTCAAATCCACCGTTTGGCCCTTATCCGAATAAGCCATCAGCGCCTGTAGCGGTAGCGGCTTCTCGAACCGAACCTGGTCGAACGCATGGAGCTGCAAATCCTTGTTTTGGGCGACCGGCTCTACCAGCTGCTTGATGTCGATGGGTTGGCCCACCGTGCGTATCATAGGCTTCTGCATGTAGTTGACAGCCTCCTTCAATTGCTCCCCGCCTTTCACAGTATAGGTCTGGTAAGCCACGTACTTACAAGCATCCTCAAGCGTCACCCACGGGCCACCAAACGGCCACCCCGACGCCTGCGCCATATCCACACCCAGCCCTAAGCGCTTCGACTCGGTAAGCGTGTGCGTGAGCATATCCATCCACTTGGGCGACAGGAAATTAACAAACTGGTTTTCCGTGCCTTTCACCCCATAAATAGGCGTAATTTCGGTGCCGCCTAAGCCGGCTTGCTGGTACTGGGTAAGCAAGCGTGTTAAGTCCTGCTCGTTCACGGCGCTGCCCTGCCACCACCAGCGCGTCCATGGTTTGTTTTGCTGGGTGATTTCAGGCCATTTCAAGGCCTGGGCCGATGCAGTATTTTGATGAAGCGCCGCGGCAACCAGTAAGGAAAGAAACAGGGACTTTTTCATGGGGAAAAGAAGAGCAAGAAAGCGTAGCTGGAAGCTGGTGCTAAGAAGAAAGCAACGAAGCCTAAAGAATCTAAGACGAAAACTAGAACTAGCTCCCCTCCTCAGCTGAGGAGGGGTTGGAGGTGGTTGACCGGAGCGGTGTTTTGTTGCTTAAAAAAGGCGGTCATGCAGAGTGGAGCGAAGCATCTCGCGTGCTGATGTAGAATTACTAATCTGCCATCAGCACGCGAGATGCTTCGCTCCGCTCTGCATGACGGCCTTGGGGGGCAATACTGCCGAAACAACATCAGCAACGAGGTCAATCACCCCAGCTTTGGCTTTGCCAAAGCGTCCCCTCCTCAACTGAGGAGGGGAGCTAGTTCTAGTTTCCGGCGCTTACTGACTTTGATTTAATATCATTCATTTTGTAGATCTCGCTGCCGGCCAGCAGGAAGCAGCCGAGGCCGTAGTCCTCGAAGTCGGGTTTGCTGGTGTAGCTCACGGGCTGGCCGTCTTTGGGCTCTTTGCCGGTGCCTTGCACGTAGCCCAGGAAGCCATTGGGGTGCACGCACTCCTTGGCCATGGCGTTCCATGCTTTGGCGATGATGGGCTGGTATTGCTTGGCGTCGAGCAGACCGTTATTGATGCCCCAGGCCATGCCGTAGATGAAAAGGGACGTGCCGGTTAGCTCTTTGCCGCCGAAGTTTGTGGGGTCGTGGAGGCTGACGTTCCAGTAGCCGTCGGGGCGCTGGAGGGCGGGTAGGGCCTTCATCATGTTCATGTACATTTGCTCGTACTCGGCACGGTGGGGGCATCTTGGGGCAGAATTTCGAGCGTCCGGACCATGGCGGCTACCACCCAGCCGTTGCCGCGGCTCCAGTAGCAATCCTCGCCGTTTGGCTCTTTGTATGGTGGCACAAAGTCCTTGTCGCGCCACCAAAGCTGGTCTTGGGGTTGTAGAGGCCGTTGGTGCCGTGCACCGTTTTGGAGTAGTTGTAGAGGCGGTACATCTTCTCGTAGTAGGCCGTATCCTTGGTCATCACGCCGAGCTTGGCGTACACGGGCATGGCCATTTGCAGGGCGTCAATCCACCACCAGTCGTCTACCTTCGGGCTGTTCACCATCAGGTCGATGCTGGCTTTAATGTCGCGGATGCGCTCGGGCTTGGGGTCTATTTCGTAGAGCGCAATGTAGGTCTGGCCGGCGGCCTGGTTGTCGGCGTTCCGCGTGGTGATGCCGTTATTCAGGCCCCATTGGTGCTTTTCGCCCCAGTCCACGGCGTAGTCGTAGTACTGCTTCTGCTTATCGATGCCATAGAGTGCCATAAGGCCTTCGTAGTACACGGCCCGCGTCCAGATGTGGCTGGGACGGGTTTTGTTGGTCACGATTTCCTTGCCCGTATCCGGCCACTTCTTCATGAAGTAAGCGTTGGTCTTGCGCAGGGTTTTGAGCACGTCCTTCTGCTTGGGCATTTTCTGGGCCTCAGCCGAAGTTGCCAGACTGGTCAGCAGGCAAGCCGCCACCAATAATTTACAATAAAAAGCCCCCAGCGCTGCGTCATTGTCATGGTATGTGGTGTCATAAGTGTTAGTGATTTTTGTTGTCGTTCGGGCACGTTTTGCTACGACGCCGCTTTGGCAATTTCTACCGCGTACACCTGCTCCTGGCCCTCAAAGTTGGCGCGGAAAATTATCCACTTGCCATCGGGTGAGAAATGGACGTTCGGCTCGAGCTTGTAGCCGTGGTGCTTCATGTTCACGAGCCGCTCCGATTTGAATTTGTCGCCCTCCGGGCGGAACAGATAAATCCACATGCCGTCGGGCGCTTTGGCTACCTGGCCCGCGTCGCCGCCGTCACCGGCGAATAGCTTCTGATCGGGCGAGATGTTGAAGTGAATCGACCACTCGTTGCGGTCCATCTGGTAGAGCTTTTCCTTGCCGGTTTTCACCTCGGCACCGGCCAGATAGAAGGTCACGCTGCGGGGCTTCTGCAAGTCAAACCACACCGTTTTGCCATCGGGGCTGAAAAACTCGTGGCCGGCAATTTCGCCCTCCACAGTGCGCTTGTGCACCAGCTTGTTCTGCTTGGTTTTGATGTTGATATGCCAGATGCGGTCCACCTTGTGCCAGGGACCTTCGTGGCAATACATGAGCAAATCGGGGTCGGTGGGCGAAAACTGCACATGACCCAGCCAAGTATTCTCCTTGTAGATATCCGTCCGCTTGCCGGTTTTGGCGTCGATGGTGAACAGAATGTGCTCCACCTTGGCATCGTAGATGCGGTTGAAGAAGTCGCTCTTTGCGGGGTATTTGCGCAGGATTTCGCGGGCTTCTTTGCCGCCGAGCGCGCCGGCAATCGTGGTTTCGTTGGCGTTCAGGCTGGTGATATTGCCCGGAAAATCCTTGGGGAACACGTAGATGCGGCGGGTCTTTTTGGTGTCCACGTTGGTGGCGTACACCGTATCCTGGGCTTGGTAGAACACATCTCGACCTTTAGGAGCTACTATTTCGCCGCTCACTTTGGTAAAATAGCGGGTCAGCGGTTCCACCTGCCGCGTTTTCAGGTTTACCAACCGTAGCTGCTTGCCGCGCTCATCGGTGTGGTAATACACCATTTTGTCGCCTTCACCTGCCTTGCCTTTCAGGAAGGGGTTGTTGTGAAAATAGAAGCTGCCGTTGCCACCGTCGGTGGGCGTCAGGCGCATCACTTTGTGGCCCGTGTCCTGGTCTATCCAGTCGGCGGGCATGGGTTTACCGCCGGTTTCCTGCTTGGTTTGGGCCTGCGTACCAGTGGCCAGCAGCAGGCCGGCGCTGAGCAGGAGGTAAAGTCTGGTTGATTTCATAGTCGGGAGAGTGGGAGATTTGGGAGAGAATTCCGAAGTCAGGATTTGGGCGTGCTAGCGCCTGGCACGCGCACGTACTTTTTGAGGTCGCGCAGGGCAATGACTTTGTAGTGATTGTCGTGCAGATAGCGCAGGTATTCCTCAAATAGCGCGGGCGGCGTGGTTACCCAGTCGTGGGCATAATCGGGGACGCCGTGCACGGTGAGCACCACAATTTTGCCCCCCACGGCCTGCTGAATGGCTGTCAGCACGCGCTGCTTGTCGGTGCCGGTAGTGGTGAAGCTGGGGATGAGCAGGGGGTTATCGGTGGCGGGGTCGTAGGGCTTGTCGCCGCCTACGCGGGCAAACTGGTAGCCCTGCTGGGGCAGCACGGTGAAGGCTATCGGGTGCGTATCGTAAGCGGGATAAGCAAATGTGGTTGGCTTAGCAATACCATTGTTGCGGCAGCGGCTTTCAATAGAATCCAGCTCGGCCACCAGTTCCGGCGCGCTCATCTTGTTCACGTGCTTATGTGTGAGCGTGTGGCTCCCGATTTCGAAACCCTGCCGGTGCAAGTCTCCAATCTGAGACCAGCTCATGTACTTGGTTTTGTCGGCGAAATCGGGGCGAAACTCGCAGACGTAGAAAGTGGCGCCGAAGCCGTATTTCCTGAGCAGAGGCGCTACGTAGGTGGCGTGCGTTACGGCCGCATCGTCGAAGGTGAGCACTACCAGCCTGTCGGGCACGGACCGGCGCAGCTGCTGGGCGTGGCTGCTGCCAACACGCAGGCCGAGCGCTACCAGAAGCAGCATTCTAAGTAAGTGAAGCTCTGCGGTATGTACACGAATGGCGTGAAGCATGTGTACAAGAAACACTCTTCCCTTGCCCCAACCCTCCTGTACTCTGGGGTGCAGTGAAATTCATTCGCTGTGAAATGCCCGATACTATAGCCTTTGGGTCTGTAGCTTCTGCGTTCGAAGTGTACCAATGGTTACTGTAGCTAGCACGATGTTACGATATGGCTTTGCGCTTTATTAGCACAGTTATCCTTTATATTGTCATTCTCCCGCTGTCATCCTGAGGCACGAAGGACCTTCTCACTCAGGCACGGATCGTTGTTATGCTAGTCGTTCATCGGTGAAAAGATTCTTCGTGCCTCAGGATGACAGCGGGGAAATGTGGGTGAATACGGATGATTAGACAATTATATTCACGAGTCAGGGCGCTAAAGCACTTCTAGCCGCTATGCTCGACTAGGCAATAGCGCAAGCAATAGGAGTTGAAAGTATTCCTTAGCCTAGAGCTTGTACCTTAGCAAAGCCGCTGCCTGGTAAGCTGAACAATAGATTGGGCACATCAGCAGACAAGCCGCACGTTGAATATTTAGTAGAATAACAACTCCCGGTGAAGGCAAGGACACGGCCAGTTCTATCACTCATTTTTACCTGTACCCTCAGCCCAGATTATGCATGGCACCGTTCTTATGCTGCTTAAGCGTTACGTTCAAACTCAGTACGACCACAGCACATGGCTCAAGCTCATGGAGCTTTCGGGCCTCGAAAACGTTGAATTCGACCACAAAACAGTATACCCTGACGAGAACATTTATGCCTTGGTAGGTCAGGCTGCCGAGATGACCGGCCTATCGGCGGGCGAATTGCACGAGAAGTTTGGTGAGTACCTGGTGCCTGATCTGATGTTTATGTATCAGAAATACGTGCAGCCCGAGTGGAAAACCCTCGACATGATAGAGCATACCGAGCTTACCATGCACAAACAAGTACGGCGTGAGCACCCCGAAAATAGCCCCCAGTGCTTAATGTAAAGCGTTTGGGCGAAAACGAACTGATCATCGACTACGTGTCGCCGCGCCGCATGAGTGGGCTAGCTGTGGGCATCGTGCGCGGCCTGGCTACTTACTTCGATGAGGCCGACCGCATCGATGTGATGCCCACCACCAGCCACGACGGCGAGCGGGTGCGCATCCATGTGCGCCGGACCTGAGGGCATTTTGAGGGAAGCGGGGGGCAAAAAGATGGGTCTATTGGACATTTAAAGCCCGGCAGTAATATCTTTTTGCCCTCCACCAACGTTCTAGGGTCCTTGCCGGCCTGAGTGCACTTTTCCGCTAAAGCTTGTACTCTGGTTATTCCTGATCCAAGAACCAACTTCATGTCTATAAAAATCACCACCCGCAGCTTACTTATTGCCCTCTCTATTAGCGTGTTTGGCTGTAGCTCCAACAGCTCCGACCCGGAACCTACGCCTGCGCCAGCTCCTCCCCCTGCCCCGGCGGCTCCTATCACCTACAAAATCACGTATGCCGGCAACAGCCTGCTCTCCGGCTACCTGGGCTTCGTGATTGATACCAAGATCATGGCCGAGGTCAAGAGCCAAGGCGGAGCTGCTTTAGGCGCCGGCACCTCCGAAAATTTTGCGGTAGCCAACTACGTTACCCCGCAGGTGATAGACCAGCTGCCGAAGATTAACGCGGCCTTCGACCCAACCAAGGACGTGAACGTGCTGGTGCTTTGGGAAGGCACCAATCATATTTACTACGGAGCCACGGCCAAGCAAGCCGAAGAGTCGCTGCTTGAAGTGTGCCGCAAGGCGCGCGCCGCGCACCCCGAGTGGAAAATCGTGATGGGCACCTTGTTGCCCCGCTCCGAAGACGACTACCCCGCCACCCAGGAGCGCGACCGTCTGGCCGTAAACGTGGCCCTGCGCGCCGTAAAAGCCAGCGGCAACACGCTGTTCCATGAGCTAGCCGACGTAGCCCAGGACCCGCGCATCGGCCCAGGCGGCACCGAGAAAGACAAAACCTACTACCACGACCTCGTGCATCTCAACGACGCCGGCCAGCAGGTAGTAGCACCCATCTTCGCCAAGTCCATCGTGGCGGTTATCAAGGCAGGCAAGTAATACGATTTCATAAACTAGACCGTCATGCAGAGCGGAGCGAAGCATCTGGCGTGCTGACGAGAGATTAGTAATCAAACGGCACGAGCGAGATGCTTCGCTCCGCTCTGCATGACGGTCTTATGTGAGACGTTTTTATGTGAAAAAGCCCCCAGACTATCCAATAATCAAACAACCAAACACCTAAACAACGACCTCAACCACCCCCGTTTGCGCTGCGCGAAACCATCCCCTCCTTGTTAAGGAGGGGAGCTTGGACGTGTGTGGCGGCTCAGGACAATGAACGGAAGCCCGATAGCACAATTCAATTTGCATATAAACAACACAATATTCTTTTGTATTATTTCTAATATTAGTATACATTAATAGTTATTATCACCTCAGCTATCTTACCTATGGCGCTCACCGAAGGAAATACAGACAGCATAGAGTTTCCAGTGCCATCCGACGAGTGGCAGCTTTACGTTGATGCATTCAGCGAGACCTCCAAGCGGCTCGAAGACCCGAATCCCTTTACTGCCGCTTTTCAGCTGGAAAATGGTGAGATACTGTACGTTATAAACACCGGCGATTCGATGATTGCCGGCACGGCCACTTACACCGACGTGCCCCATGCAGGCTTTGTGGATCTCATTTATGAGGCCATGCCCCCAAGTACCAATTCAAAAAGCCCTACGACGTCAACGTTACGGCCCTGCGGGAAGGCAAAATAGTGGAAGCCACGCTTCGGTTCGCCGAATTCAAGTTTAGCAAAGCAGAAGAGCTTACCGAAAGAACAGGCGGCGTTATTCACAATCCGCCTTATTAAAAAAACAGCATGTCAAAATCTCGCACAACCGGCAAAGGCGACTCGGCTCCCGATGAGTCGAACCCTGATGCCCCCACCCCCATTGGCAGCAATCCGGATGAGCCCGTCGACCTCTCCACGCTGGAGGGCGGCGTATTGCACAACCCACCCCAGGCAAAGCAAAGCCAGGAGTCCAGCACTATCGACGAGGAATAGCGCGGCGGCTGTTTGCTAACCGCCTACCAGCCAGCACGCGCATCAACGTATTTACCCTTTGTGCCCGCCAGCATGAAGCATGTAGTAGTCCTGCTTCTTTTGAGCGTTATTCTGCTCCCGCAGCCGGCTCTGGGCCAAACGCCGGCTGCCGCCGACAGCCTGCGCCAGCTGTTGCGCCAGCAGCCCCGCGCCGATACCGTCCGCGTGCAGCGCCTGCTGGCCCTGGCGCACGCGGTGCGTATAGCAGATATGCCCCAGGCCATGCAGCTGAATCGGCAGGCGCTCACGCTGGCCCGCAAGCTGGCCAATACCGACGGCCAGGCTGAGGCGCTGTTGGCCCTGAGCATCCTCTACCGCCGCCAGACCAATTACGACCTGGCCCGCCGCTACGCCCAGCAGGCCCAGAGCTTGTTTGCCAGGCCCAACGACCCGGAAGGACTGGGCAGAACCTGGCTGCAAATGAGCTGGATTGACTTATTACAAGGCAATTATCCGGGCGCCTTGTCTTCTGCCCTGAAAGGCTTGCCCCTGACGGAGAAAAGCGGCGACCTGCTTACCCGCACGCGGCTGCAAATCAATATGGGCAATATCTACAGCCAGCTGGGCGACTACACGGAGGCGCTCTCGACGCTTCGGGCTGCGCTAAAGAACGCCCGGCGCCTCAATGACGAGCAGACGGTATTAATGGCCCTGAATGGATTGGGCACTACCTATCAAACGCTCAAAAACTGGCCGCAGGCTATTGCTTATCACCAGCGTTCCCTTAGCCTCAGCAAAAAGCTGGGCAACGTGGGGGGCGAAATTTCGGATGAAATCAACCTTGCGGAAGTATATGGCCGGCAGGGAAACACAACCCAGGCGCTGGCCCACGGCCTACGGGCTCGCCAGCTGGTGCGCGCCACTCAGGATACGTACAACCTGCCCTCGGTGGAGCTGATGCTGGCCCGGGCCTATCTGCTCGCCAACCAGACCGATAGCGTGCTGGCCCTGGCCCATCATGCCCTGGAGCTTAGCCAGAAATCGGGCAGCAACGTCAATATTTTCATGGCCAGCGAGTTGCTGGCCGACGCCTACGGTCAGCGTCGGGATTTTGAGCAGGCTTACCGCTACCGCAATCTGCAGATAGCCTATGACGATTCGCTCTCCGGGGAAGACATTCAGCGCCGCACCAGCGCCTTGCGCTATGGCTACGAGCTGGACCGCAAAAAGGCGCAGATTGACCTGCTCAGCAAAGACCGCCAGCTCCAGAAGCAGAAAGCTGAGCGCCAACGGCAGAAGTTCGTGGGCCTGCTGGCTGGCATTGCGGGGCTGTTGCTGCTGGCCGGGCTATTGCTGCGCAACGTCTTTTTAAAGCAGCGCGCCAACCGCCAGCTCAAGGAAAAGAACCTGGCCATCGCCGCCCACCGCGACGACCTCGACCAGGCCCTAACGGAGTTGCGCGCCACCCAGGCCCAGCTGGTGCAGCACGAGAAGCTGGCCTCGCTGGGGCAGCTGACGGCGGGCGTGGCCCACGAAATCCAGAACCCGCTGAACTTCATTACCAACTTCTCCGACCTGGGCGTGGAGCTGACGACCGAATTGCAGGAGGAGCTGGCGAAAGAAAAGCTGTCGGAAAGGGGGCGGGCCACGATTGAGGAACTGCTGCACGATCTGTCGCATAACCAGCTGAGCATTCATCAGCACGGCCGCCGCGCCGACCGCATCGTGAAAAGCATGCTGGAGCACTCCAGGGCCAGCAGCGGCCAACCCCAGTCCACCGATCTGAACGTGCTGGCAGAGGAGTGTCTGCGCTTGGCGCACTACAGCTATCAGGCTGCCAACAAGGACTTTAAAGCCACGCTCACCACCGAATTTGCCCCCCAGCTTCCCAGCCTGCAAGTGGTGCCCCAGGATTTGAGCCGGGTGCTGATAAACCTGCTCACCAACGCGTTTTACGCCGTAGCCGAAAAGCGCCGACAGTTGGGCGAAGCGTATCAGCCGGAAATAACCATCCGCACCCAGGAAACCGAAAAGGACGTTCGGATTGTGATTCGCGACAATGGCAACGGCATTCCGGCCGAGGTGCGCCAACGCATTTTCGAGCCCTTCTTTACGACCAAACCCACGGGCGAAGGCACGGGCTTAGGCCTGTCGCTGAGCTATGATATCATCACCAAAGGCCACCGCGGCACGCTGAGCGTAGAAACAAAGGAGGGCGAGTACACGGAGTTTACGATTTGCCTCCCACTAGCCGTCGCCCCACAACGCGCCGCCCGCACCGCCACACCGGAAATGACCAAGGCCGGTGTATAAACTCCTGTAGAGACGCGTATTGGCTGTGCCGACCTTCGGTTCACGTCTCATCGTCGCGGTCGTTGTTTAGGCGAATTATGCGAACGGCGCGATGCCCATCGTTCACCGACTAGACGCGAACCGAAGGTCGGCACAGCCAATACGCGTCTCTACATGGCGCTGGGGGCTTTTTTACTTGCGTATGCCTTCGATAATGCTGAACGGCGACCTGGTCGGCAGGATGCGGGTCAGCTCTAGGCCGGCCTTCCCGAACAGCTGACGGTACTCCGCTTCGGTCCGCTCGCAGCCGCGCAGGTACAGCAGCATCTGCAGGTCCAGAAACTTGCCGAAGGAAGGCTCGTTGCCTTCGGGCAGCACCATTTCCACCACCAGCACCTTGCCTTCCGGGTTCATCGCCTCGCGGCAGTTATTCAGAATGGTCAGGCTCTGCTCATCGTTCCAGTCGTGGATGATGTGCTTCATGATGTACGCATCGGCCCCTGCCGGCACTGAATCGAAAAAACTGCCCCCACCCGCTCGCAGCGGTCGGCTACGCCCTGCGATTGTATCAGGTCGGCGGCAGCTTCCACGATGGCCGGCATGTCGTAGAGAATGCCCGCAGCCGGGGGTATTTTTTCAGAATAGAAGCCAGCAGCAAACCATGTCCGCCGCCTACATCCACGATGGTAGAAAAGGCCGAAAAATCGTAGGCTTCCAGCACGGCGGCGCTGCTAAAGGCGCTGTTGCTGGACATGGCATCGTTGAACACCTTGCCGGCCTTCTCATTCTTCCAGAAATAATCGAAGGACGAGGTACCAAATACCTTGTCGAAGGCCGGCTCGCCGGTTTGCACGCTGTAGAGCAGCTCGGCCCAGGTTTGGTACTGAAAGTCGTTGGTCATCAGGGTTACGAAGGACCGCAGGCTGCCGGGCACGTCGCTCAGCAGCGACTCGGCCGGCGGCGTCAGGCGAAAACGCTTGTCTTCGTCTTCGGAGAATACGCCCACGCTGGCACAGGCCCGCAGCACCCGATACAGGGAGCGCTCGTGCGTGCTGGTAAGGCGGGACAGCTCGCCGGCGCTCTTGGGGCCGTCCTGCAGCAGATCGGCAATACCCAGCTCGGCGGCAACCCCTATAGCGCGGGAGGGCGCAAACCCAAACATAACCTGCATGAGCTGAAGGGAAGGAGGTAGCTCTTGCGACATAGATAGTTTACTTAAAGCATATCAGATAGTTAAGCGCAGTTTATAGTTTACTGGAAGGCTATAGCTCGAATTTGCCCCCCCAGAACGCTACTCTAATATATTCTATTTATTCTATTTATTCTATTTATTCTATTTATTCTATTTATTCTATTTATTCTATTTATTCTATTTATTCTATTTATTCTATTTATTCTATTTATTCTATTTATTCTATTCTTATTTATAAAGCTTTAGTCGCAATTTTTGCCCGTACGTTCTCGTACAAGCTTCATTATTTATAGGAAAACCAACGTTTGAATCACCTCCACCAGATCAGTAAACCCTCACTTTATCTACCACTACTATGAACAAACGTGATTTTTTGCAGCGCGGTCTGCTGCTGGCCATTAGCGGCCTGGTAAGCCCCGCCCTGCTGGCCCGCGCCCGCGACGAAAAGTTTCTGGCCGAAGCCCGCGCCACGCCCATGGCCGATGGCCCTTTCACGCTGCCCGCGCTGCCTTACGCCTTCAATGCCCTGGAGCCCCACATCGACGCGCGCACCATGGAGATTCACCATGATGCCCACCACAAAACCTACGTGTCGAAGCTCAACGAAGCCGTGGTGGGCAAACCCCAGGAAAAGCAGTCGTTGGCCGAGCTGCTGGCCTCCGCCAGTAAGCAGCCCGACGCCGTGCGCAACAATGCCGGCGGCCACTGGAATCACTCTATGTTCTGGCAGATACTCGCCGCTAAAGGTGGCGGGCAGCCCACGGGCAATCTGGCTACTGACCTAACCAAGACTTTCGGCTCCTACGAGAAGTTTCAGGAGGAATTTGCCAAAGCGGCCACGGGGCGCTTCGGCTCAGGCTGGGCGTGGCTGAGCGTAGATAAGGCTGGCAAGCTGTTCATCTCCTCCACGCCCAACCAGGACAACCCCTTGATGGATTTACCGGGTATTCAGCGCGGCACGCCCATCCTGGGCCTCGATGTGTGGGAGCACGCCTACTACCTGAAGTACCAGAACAAGCGCCCCGATTACGTGAAGGCCTTCTGGAATGCAGTGAACTGGTCGGCAGTAGGGCAGCGCTACGACGCTGCCCGCAAGAGCTAGACCCTAGAACACAGCGTAAGACCTCCTTGGATTTACAAACACGAGGCGGTCATGCAGAGCAGCGCGAAGCATCTCGCTCGCGGTAGTGAGGTTAGAAATCCAGCGTCAGCACGCGAGATGCTTCGCGCTGCTCTGCATGACCGCCTTATTTATTACTCTAAGACTCAGTCATCTGCTTTTCGTTCTTTGCTACGGCTTGTAGTGAATGTCGATAAACGCCAGCAGAGCCGTTTTAAACAGCTCAATTTCCTCCGGCGTGTTGTAAGGCGCCAGGCCGATGCGGAGCCAGCCGCCCAGCTCGTTTACTTGCAGCTTATCGGCCATGGTGGAAGCGTAAAAATGGCCGTGCGCTATGCACATATTGTAGTTATCGGCAAACCATGCCGCGGCATCCCGGGAGTTCACGCCGTCGAGCGTAAAGGCCAGGGTGGGCGTTTTGCGGGTGTCGGTCGGGGCGCGGTACAAGCGTACGGGGGGCAAATTTTGCAGAAATTCTTCCAGCATGAGCGCCTGCTCTACTTCCTGTTTCTCAATGGCTTCCATGGCCGTGCGCAGGCGCTGTTTGCGCGTGGCGCCCGTGCCCAGAGTTTGAATAAAATCCAGCGCGCCCAGCAGGCCGGCAATGGCTTCGTGGTTTTGGGTGCCGGTTTCCAGCTTATCGGGAATGTGGGCGGGCGCGGGGGCCAATTTGTAGACGGGCAGTTGCTCAAACAACGCCGCCGACACGACCGCAATGCCCAGGTGCGGCCCGAAGAATTTGTAAGCCGAGCAAAACAGAATATCGGCCCCCAGCGCCTGAAAGTCAATCGGCAGGTGCGGCGCGGCGTGCACGGCATCCAGCACGACGAGGGCATTTACCGCCTTGGCCCGCCGAATTATGTCCTCTACCGGCGTCACGGTGCCCGTCACGTTCGACGACATACTCACGGCCACGAGCTTGGTGCGGGTCGTTAGCAGCTTGTCGAGCTGGTTTAGTTCGAGGGTGAAGGTTTCGGGGTTTACGGGGATGAACTTCACCACCGCGCCCCGGTCTTTGGCCAGGGTCACCCACGGATCGACGTTGGCGCGGTGGTCGATTTCGGTGACGAGTATTTCGTCGCCGGGCTGAATAAAGCCCCCCAGACTGCGGGCAATGGCGAAGGCCAGCGAGGTCATGTTTTGCCCGAAGGCCACTTCCTGGGGCTGGCAGTTGAGAAAGTCGGCCATGCCGCGCCGGCCTTCTTCCAGCAGCTCATCGGTGGCTTGGCTGGTCCCGAACATGCCGTGCAGGTTGGCCATGCCGCCGCTGATGTAGTTTACCATCGCGTCCAGGGCCTGCTGGGCCATCTGGGTGCCGCCGGGCCATCGAAAAAGATATAAGGCTTGTGCTGAGAGCTGGGGCGAAGGGCCGGAAAATGGGCGCGAATGGAATCGACTGGCAGAGTTGTAAGCGACATGCGAAGAGGGTGGAATGAGGGGAGGCTGCAGATTGCTCGTAAGGTATAAAGCGGCGGGAACATGCGCTAGCCTACGCAAAAAAGCCCCCAGGTCGTCATGCAGAGCGGCAGCGACGCATCTCGCTCGCGGTGGTGAGATTACTAATCAGACATCAGCACGCGAGATGCGTCGCTGCGCTCTGCATGACGGCCTGGGGGGCTTTCTAATGTTCCGTGCTACTTTTAGAAACAACAGTCACATACGCTGCGCTAAAGGTCATGGCAATTACCGCAAAACCGTAGCGTAGTCCTGTCGCTCCTGTACATTTACCGACCACTCCACCCGTCCACTTCCTGTTCCGATGCGCCCTCTATTTACTCTGTTCCTTCTTTTCTCCTGCTTAGCGGCTCAAGCGCAGGCATTCAAACCCGAAGAAATTGCGCGCTGGCAGCGGCAAGCCAAGCAAGTAAATATCATCCGCGACCAGTGGGGCGTGCCGCACATCTATGGCAAAACTGACGCGGATGCCGTGTTCGGCCTGCTCTACGCCCAGTGCGAGGACGACTTCGCCCGCGTGGAGGAAAACTACCTCACCAACATCGGGCGCTTAGCAGAAGTAGAGGGCGAAACGGCTTTGTATAGTGATTTGCGCGCTAACCTCTTTTTGGACAGCACCCAGGCCATCAATATCTATAAAAAAAGCCCCCATGGATGAAGGAGCTGCTGAATGCCTTCGCCGACGGCACCAACTATTACCTCTACACTCACCCCACCGTCAAGCCTAAGCTGCTCACGCGCTACCAGCCCTGGATGCCGCTTATGTTCAGCGAGGGCAGCATTGGTGGCAATATCAGCGTGGTGCCGCTGGAGCGTTTGAAAGCCTTTTATAGCCAGAAAAAATCAACTTCCTGGCAGCACCCTGATTTTGAGAAGCAAGACCGTGAACCCGTCGGCTCCAATGGATTTGCTATTGCTCCGGCCAAAAGTGCCAGCGGCCACGCCCTGCTGCTAATTAATCCGCACACGTCCTTCTACTTCCGGCCCGAAGTGCAGATGGTAAGCGAAGCCGGCCTGAATGCCTACGGTGCCGTTACGTGGGGGCAGTTTTTTGTATATCAGGGATTTAATCAGAACTGCGGCTGGATGCACACCTCCAGCCAGGCCGACTCCATGGATGAGTACCTGGAAACCATTGAGGAGAAAAATGGCAAGCTGTATTACAAGGTTGGCAAGAAGCGGCGCCCGGTGCAGGTCAAAAAGGTGTCGCTGGCTTATAAGCAGGGCAACCAGGTGCTGCGCAAGGAGTTCACTACTTACCGCACCCACCACGGCCCGGTCGTGGGTCAGCAGGCCGACAACCAATGGGTGACGGTGCGCATGATGGATACGCCGCTGGAAGCGCTGGAGCAGTCGTACCTGCGCACCAAAGCCACTGACTACGCCAGCTTCAACGAGGTGATGAAGCTCAACGGCAACGCCACCAACAACACCGTTTTCGCCGATAGCAAGGGCAATATCGCCTACTGGCACGGCAACTTCATGCCCATCCGCGACCCCCAGTTCGACTGGAGCCGCCCCGTTGATGGCAGCAATCCGCAAACTGAGTGGAAAGGCTTACACAAGGTAAACGAGCTAGTGCAGGTGCTCAACCCTGCCAGTGGCTGGATTCAAAACTGCAACTCCACCCCGTTTACCGTATCCGGCCCCAGCAGCCCGGCCAAGGATAAGTATGCCGCCTACATGGCTCCCGACGCGGAAAACTACCGCGGCATCAATGCCGTGCGCGTGCTCAGCCGCCGGAAACTATACACGCTCGACACGCTCATTGCCGCCGCCAATGACCCATATCTGGCAGGGTTCGAGGAGTTAATTCCGGCCCTGGTAGCCGCTTATCAAACCCCGGCCGGCAAGGCCAGCACTGCCTCGAAGGCGGTGCCGGAAGCCATAGAGGTGCTGCGTACCTGGGACAAGAAATACGGCAAGACCTCCGTCGGGCAAACGCTGGCTATCTATTGGGCCGAGCGCATCCAGAAGCTAGCCCGCACCCGCGCCCTCCCCGACCAGCGCCTCGACAACCTGACCTTCACCGCCTTAGTCATTGAAAAAACGACGCCCCAGGAGAAGGTAGTCGCCCTGGCCGAAACCCTCGACGAGCTGACCCGCGACTTCGGCACCTGGAAAATGCCCTGGGGCGAAGTAAACCGCTTCCAACGCCTCACCGGCCAAATTCAGGAAGTGTACGATGACAGCAAGCCGAGCATTCCAGTGGCTTTCACCTCCTCGGCCTGGGGCTCCTTGGCCGCTTTCGGCGCGCGGGCCCAAACCGGCACCAAAAAGCGCTACGGCAACGTCGGCAACAGCTTCGTGGCTGTGGTAGAGTTCGGGCCGCGCATCAAGGCGCGCTCGGTGCTGGCGGGGGGTGAAAACAGCGACCCCAACTCGCCCCACTTCACCGACCAAGCGACGATGTACGCGGAGCAGCGGTTCAAAGACGTGCTGTTTTATCCCGAAGATGTTCGCAAGAATGCCAAGAAGACCTATCACCCCGGCGAGTAGGCATTGCAGACGCAAGAACGATGTAGAGACACATACTTGTGTCTTCTTATTGAACGACCAGCACCACGCAGTTTTACTGTAGAAACAACATTCGCAACGACGAGACACAAGTATGTGTCTCTACACCCTGTAAAACAGCGAGGCCGCGCCGTCAATAATCAGACGGCGCGGCCTCGCTGTTTTACTCCGGCTGGTTAATCAATCATAACATTGGCACCCGTCAAAGCCACGTTGGCTTGCAATACTTGCTTCGCGGCCAGCGCCGATTTCAGCGGCTGTCCGCCACCCACGAAAACCTGCACTTGGCCGGCCTGTTCCATGCGCTCGGCTTTGTCATTCAGCAAGGATAACTGCCGGGGAGTGAGCGTGAACTGAATCGTCTTTTTCTCGCCGGCTTTGAGGTTTATCCGCTGAAAGCCTTCGAGCGCGTGCAGTGCCACGCGTCCTTTGGCATTGGGGTGTTTTACGTAAAGCTGTACTACCTCGTCGCCGGCGCGCTTGCCGGTGTTTTGCACTTCTACGCTTACCGTTACGGGTTGGCCGGTGGGGGCACTGGGGGGCATTTTTAGGGCGCTGTACTTGAAGGTGGTGTAGCTCAGGCCGTGGCCGAACGGATACAGCGGCGTGTCGCGGAAGTAACGGTAGGTGCGGCCTTCCATGTCGTAGTTATCGAAGGCGGGCAGCTGCTTTTCTGATTTGTAGAACGTGACGGGAAGGCGGCCGGCGGGGTTGTAGTCGCCGAACAGCACATCGGCCAGGGCAGTGCCGGTGGCTTGGCCGCCGTACCAAGTGTTGATGATGGCGGGAATGTTGGCGGCTTCCCACGGCACACCCAGGGCGCTGCCGGTCATCATAGCAAATACCACCGGCTTGCCTGATGACTTCAGCACCTTCAGCAGTTCGGTCTGTACTTTGGGCAGGGCAATACTGGTGCGGTCGCCGCCGCTGAAGCCTTCCACATCTACCTTCATTTCCTCACCTTCCAGACGGGGAGAAATGCCCCCACGAAAATAATCGCGTCGGCGTTGCGCACTTGAGCCAGAATGTTCTTGGCGTTCATGGGTACAATGTGGGCACCGGCAAACTTGAGAATGGTACGGCGGTCGGCCTGAAAGTATTCGAGCCTGATTTCCATCTTTTGACCCGCCACTACTTTCTGTTTGTGCTGGGTGGTTGATACGCCGCGGCTTTTCCAGTTGTCGAGCACCAGCTTATTGTCGATGAACAAGCGGTAGCCGTCGTCGCCGGTGATTTGGAAAGCCAGCTCTTCCGACTTTTCCGGGGTAAACGTAGTGGTGTAGCGGGCCGAGAAGTTCTCGGCCGGCAAGCCCGGCACCACTTCAATCTTTACGTTGGCCAGATAGCGGTCGAGGCCGGCTTCCTGGGTAGTAACTATAGGCTGACCTTGCAGCTCGGTGCCTTTGAAGTACTCAGCCTTAAAGCCGGGCTGGCCGTTGCTGGTCAGGTTTTTATTGATGTCGAAGGTTTCATACACGATATTGCTGGCGTAGTCAACTCCCTGGATGAAAGTTACTTCGGTGCCTTTGCCCACCTTAGCCCGAATGCCTTCGAGCGGGGTTACATTATCGGTCGGGAAGCCGTTATAGTTGCCGAGCTGCACGGCGTCATTGTCGGCGTTGGGGCCGAGCACAACTAGCTTCTTGATGTCTTTGCGAAGCGGCAGCGTGTTCTTGTCGTTTTTCAAGAGCACCAACGATTCGTGCGCCATTTGCAGGGCATGGGCCTGGTGGGGGCACTTTCCACCACGCTCATCGGAATCTGGGCGTACTTCACGCGCTCCGTGGGGTCGAACATGCCCAGCTGAAAGCGAATCTTATACAGGCGCTTCACCGACACGTCCAACTGCTGCTCGGTGATGAGCTTGCGCTGCACCGATTCGAGCAGAGAGTTATAAGTAAAGAGCTTGCCGGTGGCGCATTCGAGGTCTGTGCCGTGGAGCACGGCGTTGGCAGCAGCGGTGGCCGCGTCGGGGTCGGTTTTGTGGTTTTGCCAGAAGTCGTTGATGCCGTCGCAGTCGGAGGTGACGTAGCCTGTGAACTTCCACTTATCGTAGAGAATCTCGTTCATGAGCTTGTCGCTGCCGCAGCAGGGCTGCCCGGCGTAGGCGTTATAAGCGCACATCACGCTGGCCACTTTCGCATCTACAATCAGGTCGCGGAAAGCTGGCAAATACGTGTCCCACAAGTCGTAGTCGCTGATTTTAGCATCGAATACGTGGCGCAATTGCTCGGGGCCGCTGTGCACGGCAAAGTGCTTGGCGCAGGCCGTTACTTTCAGATACTTCGGGTCGTCGCCCTGAAAGCCTTTTACCAAAGCCGAACCCAGCTGCCCGGTCAGGTACGGATCTTCGCCGTAGGTTTCCTGCCCCCGCCCCAGCGCGGGTCGCGGAAGATGTTAATGTTAGGCGTCCAGAACGTGAGACCCTGATAGATGCCCCGCTCGCCACGGCGGGCGTACTCGTGGTGCACAGCACGGGCTTCGTCGGAGGTGATGGTGGCCATTTTGAGCATGGCCTCGGTGTTGAACGTGGCCGCCAAGCCGATGGCCTGCGGAAACACCGTTGTTTTCATGCTCGTGCGGGCTACGCCGTGCAGGGCTTCGTTCCACCAGTTGTAAGCCGGAATGCCCAGTCGGTCGATGGCGGGCGAGGCGTTCAGCATCTGACTCACTTTTTCCTCCAGCGTCAGGCGACCGACCAGGTCATCTACCCGCTGATCAACGGGCAGATCGGGATTGCGAAACGGGAAGTCTTCGGGCTTGCTGGGGGCATTTCCTGAGCAGTAGCGGAGGCTGGAACAGTAGCAGTTTGCTGGCTTCCTTTATTGCACCCAGCAAGGGCTACCAGCGATACAACGATTAAGAGTTTCTTCATCCTGAAGGTGGGGTTGGGTGAAACGATGGTCAGCGGTGGCTACTCCGGGTCGCTGACGACGCATAGTACATGGGCAAGGGCGCGTGACTGTAAGTGTTCGGTTCAGGCTGGTTTCAATCACAAAGACCCGCATCTAAAGTAGGCGGCTTACCACCCACGACCAGCGATTTTAAGCCAAATCTGCGCTGTAGCGCAAGAAATAATCTATGTAAACGATTGTGATAGTATTTCTTACCGATATAAGTGCCTTCGTAACTCAGCCCTTTGCCCGCCTCTCTACGTTTATCTAGCTTCGAACCCAAGACGCAGATCTTACCTCACCCCAACCTTATACTACTCTAGAAAAGCAAAATCATGGCAGGAAAACTCAATGGAAAAGTAGCTCTCATTACGGGTGCAAGTGCCGGCATCGGCGAAGCCTGCGCGCGGGCTTTGGCCGCCGAAGGAGCCAATTTGGTATTGACCGCCCGGCGCGACGAGCGGCTGGAATCACTAGCCGCGGAACTGCGCCAATTGGGCGTGGAAGTAACGTTTGTAGCCGGCGACGCCCGCGACGAAGAAACTGCCCGCCGCACCGTGCAAGCCGCCACCGACTCGTTTGGCCGCCTCGACATCCTGATCAACAACGCCGGCGCTGGCAACTATAAAAACCTAGTTGACACGAGCGCCGACGAATACGACGAGCTCATGGACACGAACATGCGCACGACTTTCCTCTTCACCCGCCACGCCGTGCCCGTGATGCAAAGCCAGAAATCCGGCACCATTCTCATGCTCTCGTCGATGGCGGGCGTGTATGGTTTTGCGGGCGAAGCGGTGTACTGCGCCACCAAGTTTGCTCAGGTTGGCTTTGCTCAGGCCCTGGATAAAGAGCTGCGGCCCGACGGCATCAAAGTAGGCGCTATCTGCCCCGGCGGCGTCAAAACGGAGTTTGCCCTGGGCAAAGGCCGCACCGAAGACAAAGTAGCCCAGTCGGGGATGCTGGAGCCCGAGGACGTGGCCGGCGCTGTGCTGCTGGCCTGCACGCAGTCGTCGAACTCGCGCATCATCGAGATTCAGATGCGCACCATGGACGAGGCGCTGACGTAAGCCTTGGCTTTACAACTAAATCATAAAAAAGCCCCCAGCAGATACCTGGGGGGCTTTTTTGGTTCTTACGAAGCTATAAAACCTGCACTGTAGAAATCAGAACGATGTAGAGACGCAACACTTTGCGTCTCGTCGTTGCTGATGTTTTTAACAGTGCAGTATGGGTCGTTCAACGACGAGACGCAAAGTGTTGCGTCTCTACATCGTTCAACCCGCTTCTTAAGTAGCTAATGCGGGCTGCCGCAGCAATTGATACAGGCTGGCTATATGGCTGAACAGCACCACCGGCACAATAAACGCGGGCAGCCACACAAATGGAAAGCGCAGCACTCCCACATTTGGCTGCTCAAAAGCTAGCCGCTGAAGCGGAGTGGGGGCCGAGAGCAAAGCCAGCGTTACAATGATGCCAAGCAATACCAAGGCAGCTATATTCCAGGCAATTAGCCCTCCCCTACCCAACCGCTTATTGCGCCACAAACTTGCCACCACCGGAGCCGTCAGGCCCGAGAGAACATCGAAGTTGCGGCCGGAAAACGTCATCAGCTCGGGCACCAGATGAGCGGCTGCCAGTCCGTATAAGCCGATTTCCACGCCTATCCGCACTACGCTGATGGCAGCCAGATCGGCAAGGGGCAGGCGGGCCATCCAGCGGCGGCCTTGCGGGGAAATAACGATGGCCAGAATCACGGCTAGGGCCGGAAAAAGTGCGCCCAGCGCCAAGCGGGGCGGCAGCGCGTCCAAATCGGTTTGATAAAAGCCCCCAGCGCCAAGCCGGCCTGCGCGGTAAGCCACAGGCCAACGATCAGCCAGTAATAGTTGACTGAGCTGCCAGCGCGTTGAATCGCCTGCGCCATCAGCCACGCGGTAAAAGAAGTACAGGCCACAAACAGCACGCTAAGCCAGGCGGGCGCTGGTGCGTTCAAGTAGTCCAGATTGACAGTAGGCATGAAAAGCAGGTGTTAGTAGTGGCTTACTAGATAATAATATAGCCATAATTGAATAAAAGTACTAGCGCGTCTTTTCGCATCCTTACCTGCCAGGAATGCGCGCTAATTCACTGAGCTAATATCCTATTTCATTGCGTCTACATCCGGCTTCATCAGAATCTGATTCCGGGCCGGAAAGATGCTCGTGACCTTTGTACCACGCCAGCCATCAAGGCTGCTTAGCACAACCAGTCACGCACTTAGACCATGAAAAACGCTGTTAAATTTCTCCTGCTGGTGTTTGCCAGTCTTTCTTTCAAGAGCTTCGCACAGGATAGCACGTCGCTCTCCGGAACCGTACTCGACCAGGAGCACGCCGCAGTGCCTTTTGTGAATGTAACGCTCGTCAAAGCCGCCGACACCGCTCTTATAGTCGGCACGGTAACGGACGTTAACGGCGGCTTCAAACTAAATGCCCCCCAGCCAGGATTTTTCCGCCTGCAAGTGATGGGCCTCGGCTATATGCAATGGACATCAGCAGCGTTTGAGGTCAGCGCAGAAGCCGGCGGACGTGATTTCGGCGCTATCGTGCTGGCGCCCAGCACGCAGTTGCTCAAGGAAGTAAAAGTGCAAGCCATGAAGCCTACGGTGGTGCAGCTCGCAGACCGCACGGTGGTCAACGTGGAAGGCACGGCACTGGCGGCCGGCAACACTGCCTTCGACGTGCTAGCCCGAGCGCCCGGCGTATTTGTGGACCAGGACGGCAGCATTCAATTGAATGGCAAGGCCGGTGTGCAAATTATGCTGGATGGCAAGCGGGTGTACCTCACGGGCAAAGAATTACAGACCGTGCTGCAAAGCATGCCCGCAGAACAGGTTCGCACCTTGGAGCTCATTTCCAACCCCTCCGCCCGATTCGATGCCGAGGGCACGGCCGGTGTCATCAACCTGACGCTCAAGAAAAATCAGCAGGCAGGTCTCAACGGCAGCGTGTATGCTGGAGCTCAATACAATGGTCGGGCCGGCTACTCAGGCGGTGGCACACTGAATGTAAAACACGGCGCTTGGAACTCGTTTGGCAGCCTGGATATGGCCCAGCGTCCTAACCTGCACACTATTGCGGCAAATCGCACCTTCGATGCCTCAGGTCCCGGTGTTCAGTTTCGACAAGACAGTCGGCAGACCGGAACGCGCAAGACGCCTTCCTTGCGGGTAGGCACTGATTATGACTTCAACGCCAAGCACAATGTAGGAGTCACGGCTAACGTGGTGTTGGCTGATGAATCAAATGTGTTCAGAACCGAAACGCTACTCGGCGCTGACGCGGACACCAGCCGGCAGCAGGTGGAGGCGCGCAATACTCTTAACAACCGCCTGACTAGCGGCACTTTCAACCTGCACTACCTCGGCAAACTGGACACCCTAGGCACCACATTATCGGCCGATGCCGACTACGTAACCCTGACCGATGACACGCGCAGCACTTTCCTAAACCGGTATCTGCCCGTGAATGCGGTCGAGGAAGGAAGGACGCAAACGCTGGCCAGCGACAACCCCGTGAACTACGATATCTACGCGGCCAAAATGGACTACACTAAAGCGCTGGGGGCAATTCTGAGCTTGAGTTGGGGGGCAAAATAAGCCAAGTTCGCTCCGACAATGAGCTGGCATTCTACACGAACTCCGCGAGTGAGCGTATCCTGGATATAACGCGCAGCAACCACTTCGTGTATCGGGAAAATATCGTGGCGGGCTACACCAACTTCAGCACCAGCCTGGGCGATAAGTGGAAGCTGCAAGCCGGCCTGAGGGCTGAGCAAACCCGCAGCAAAGGCAACTCCCGCACCCTGGGCACCACTACGGCCCGCCGCTACCTCGATCTGTTCCCGAGCATGTTTGTGCAGCAAAATGTGAGTAAGGAGTACCAGGTCAGCTACCAGTACAGCCGCCGCATCAGCCGGCCACGCTACGAAGACCTCAACCCTTTCGTGTTCTTCCTCGACCCGTACACCTTCGCCCAGGGCAACCCACAGTTGCGCCCACAATACACGAATTCCTGGCAGGTATCGCAGACGCTAAAGTCGACTTACAATCTCACGCTGGGCTTTGCCCGAACTGCCGATTACATCGCGGAAATCCCCACGCAGAATGCTCAGGATACCTTGACCCTAATGCAGCAGCGCAACGTGGACCGCTTCGACCAACTGAATGGAACCCTTTCGGTGCCTGTAAAGCTCGGCTCGAAGTGGCAAATGAACAACGTGCTTAGCGTGGCTTACCAACACTTTCAGACGGAGCTGCAAGGTCAGAAAGTAAATAACCGCCAGCTGCATTACTTCCTGCAATCCAGCCAGCAGGTACAGCTGCCCGGCCAGCTTAAGCTGGAAGTGAGCGGCATGTATCTGGGACCGCAGGCCTACGGGATTTACCAAGTGAAGCCTATCTGGTGGGTAGATGCTGGCCTGAAGCGCTCCTTCCTGGGCGACAAGCTGGACGTGAGCCTGAACGTGGTGGATATCTTCCGCTCGCGCCAGCTGCGGGGCTCTTTCCAGACGGCCAGCAACCGCACCGCCTTCGACGTATATCGTGGTACCCAAAGCGTGGGGCTGCAAGTGCGCTATTCGTTCAGCAAAGGCGCGGCGTTTAAAGCCAAAACCCGTACCACCAACCTGGATGAGCTGAATCGCGCCAAAGACTAGCCTTGCCCTAGCAGCTGTCCTTAGTACCTTCCTTGAAGACACCACGCATGCTCCGACGAATTATCACCGCTGCGCTTACGGCCATAGCTTGGTTTTACATCATCGTATTTATCAAGATGGGCACCGTGTGGTTTTTCAACCTACGGGGCATGATAGAGCTGCCGTTTATCTTTCTCTTTATGCTCAGCTCGTTTTGGGTGCATGAGAAAATAGCCTTGCTCTTCACCTCTGCCCGGCTCGATTGGCTACCTAACTGGGCTAAACGGCTGCTGGAAGGCGCGGCCGTATTTGCTACCGCCATGCTCCTGTGCTGCCTCTTTGTTTTCGTCCCTGCTTCCTTATTGATTCCAACTGCCAAATTTCCGGCTCAAGACCTGCGGCTTTGGTTGGTGTTTACGGCATTCCTGTTCCTGTTCTTTTACTATTTCGTGGAGCGGGAAAGGGTGCAGAAAAAGCTACAACTGGAGTTTCTGCGAGCGGAGCAACTGCAGAAAGAAAGCTTTCAGGCTCAATTGGAAGCCCTAAAAAACCAGGTAAACCCGCACTTCCTGTTTAATAGCCTGAACGTACTTGGGTCCTTGATTTACAAAGACCAGGACCAAGCCGTTACGTTTCTGCACCGACTCTCGGGTGTGTACCGCTCGGTGCTTACCCACAGCGACCGGCTTACAGTGCCGTTGCGGGCTGAGCTAGAGCTAGCCGACGCCTACATCTACTTAATGAAAACCCGCTTTGGCGATACCCTGGATTTTCAGATAGATGTACCCGCCGACAAGCAAGTTTGCGAGGTACCTCCCGCGGTGCTGCAACTGCTCATTGAGAATGCTATCAAGCACAACGGAGCCACGACCAACAAGCCTTTGCGCGTGCGGATTTGTGTTGATCAAGATCAGCTAGTAGTAGAAAACAACCGTCAGCCGCGCTTGGATGCAGCACCGTCAACGGGACTGGGCCTGCAAAATATTATCAACCGCTATGAGCACCTGACGCCGAAACCCGTGCAGATTGTCCCGACTGACGAGACCTTTACCGTGCGGCTTCCCTTGCTGTCTGCCTCCCCCACCGTATGAACGTACTCATTATTGAAGATGAGCAGCTGGCCGCCGAGGTGCTAGCGAGCATAATTACCCGCCTGCGCCCCCAAGCTACTATTATGGCTTCCCTCGGCTCGGTGGCAGAGGCAGTGGAATGGCTGACACTGCACCAAGCTCCCGACCTGATTTTCTGCGACATCCATCTTTCCGACGGCAATAGCTTCAGCATATTTCAGCAGGTGGATGTGCGGAGCCCGGTCATCTTCACCACTGCCTATAACGAGTATGCCATTGAAGCTTTTAAGGTAAATAGTATCGATTATCTGCTCAAACCTATTGAAGCCGGGGAGGTGGCTAAGGCCCTGAAAAAGTACGAGGAGTTGCAGCGTCACCATTTGCCTTATGGTTTGGAAAACCTGCAGCGCCTAGTGCATACGCCGGCGCCGGCTACTTTCCGCACTCGGTTTTTGGTAAAGCAAGGCCAGGGGTTGAAGTCGGTAGGGGCCGATGAGGTGGCGTATTTTTTCGCGGAAGAAGGCGTTGTGTTTTTGGTTACGAAGCAGGGGCGCGGTTTATAATCAATCTCACGCTAGATCAGCTGGAAGAACAGCTGGACGGCAGCCAGTTTTTCCGGGCAAATCGGCAATTCATCGTGCACATTGGGGCCGTGCAGGAGGTCCGGCCTTACTTCAAGGGGCGCTTGTCGTTGGTTGTGAAGCCGCCAATAACCGAGGAGCAGGTAGTGACTAGCAGCCGGGCGGCCGCCTTCCGACAGTGGCTGGATATGTAGTGCGTGAGGAGGTCTGCGTGAGCCTTCACATTTGCTGCACTTGCTGCCAGATGTCTTCCTCCACTGGAATACCATGCTTCAGATTATCCTGGCGGGTAGCATACGACTGCTCGCCGGGGTAGTACACCTGCTCGCCGGTTTCCGACGGCGCGCCGCTTTTGGTGTAGCTAATAATTTCCTCAATCAGGCTCGCGTGCATGTTGGGCTGATGCAAGGCAATAAAGCACTGCGACACGCCCGCCTCAGTGCCCGACCGCGTGATGGCCGCCGTGGAACGGCCACCGCTGAGGGCGGTCAACAGCACGTCGAGTACCAACGACAGGCCCGACCCTTTCCAAAAGCCAATAGGCAGGGCCCGCTCTGAGGCCAGAATATCGGCGGCGTTGGTAGTGAGCTTACCGTCTTGGTCGTAGCCGCCGGGCACAGGTAGAGGTTCCTGCCGGGTGGCGTAGGTATTGAGCTTGCCATAAGAGAACTGCGAAATTGCCATATCCAGCACGATGGGGGCTTTTCGGCGCGCGGCACGGCAATTACTAGTGGATTGTTGCCCAGCCGTGCGTCGGTGCCGCCCCAGGGCGTGACGTTGGCAATGGTATTGGTAAAGCAAATGCCGATACAGCCGGCTTCGGCGGCCTGCCAGCCGTAGGTGCCGCCGCGCATCCAGTGGTTGGTGTTGCGGAGCGCCACGCAGCCAATGCCATGCTCCTTGGCCAAAGCAATAGCCCGATCCATGCAGACGCTGGCGCTGTACATGCCGGGGGCTAAGTTGCCATCCCAGCGCTCCAGTGCGCCATTTTGCTCCATACATTCGGGCTCGGCGGCTGGATGAATCAAGCCTTGCTGCACGACCTGCACAAACGTGGGAAACCGGTTGAGGCCATGGGTATACACGCCGTCGCGGCTATTCTGGGCAAAAATGGTGGCACAGTGCTCGGCTCTTTCTTCCGAAAAGGAAAGCGACAATAGCACTCGCATTAACTCTTGCTGTAATTGTGGGTAAGGGATGCGAAGGCTCATGGGGGGCTTTTTTGTTGATGATTAGCAGCTACTTGTGGTTGTCCGCTAGAAAGCAGCTTACTCTTGTGCATTCGGGCCAGCATTACGCTGCCTGCTTCCGGTTTCATCTAGCATACTCAAGTTTGCAATACGCGATTTTTCAAATTTCTACCTGCTTTTTCGCCACTGTCATCTATTCGGGCAGCGCATCTACGGGTTGCCCAACGGCATTTTCAGATCTTAAGGAGAGAAATTAGCCCCCCACATGGTAGCAAGGCTCGTGAGCAAGCGGATGGGTTTTGGCTTGGGTCATAGCTCCTCCGTAGTAATACGGACAAAAAACGAAGCTGAAGTGTCGTAAAATCCGTAGTAGCTAACTGTCCCCGCTGTAGCGCCGACACGTTATACACAACAGATTTACGAGCAGGCACCATTGTCCCTGTGCGTCTGAGGCTTTATACATTTCGATTGATGGCCAGAACCATTATTGTTTCCAACCGCTTGCCGACCAAAGTGCAGCGCACCGCCGACGGGCTTACTTTTCAACCCAGCGAAGGCGGGCTGGCAACTGGCTTGGGCTCCATTTACAGGGCCGATGACAACATTTGGGTGGGCTGGCCGGGCTTATTCGTAGATAATCCCGCCGAACAACAGCACGTAGCCGACCAGCTCCGCAACGACAGCATGGCGCCCGTATTCCTGACCGAAACCGAAATCCGGGATTTTTACGAAGGCTTCAGCAACTCCACGCTCTGGCCTATTTTTCACTATTTCAACGAATACGCCAGCTTTGAAGAAGCTCATTGGGAAGCCTACGTAGCGGCCAATCAGAAATTCTGCGACGCCGTACTGGAGCTGGCCGGCCCCGACGATACCATCTGGGTGCACGACTACCAGCTGCTGCTCTTGCCCCAGATGCTGCGCCGCGCGCGACCCAATGCCACCATTGGCTTCTTCCTGCACATTCCGTTTCCTTCATATGAGCTGCTGCGGGTGCTGCCCTGGAGCAAGGAGCTGCTGGAAGGCATGCTGGGCGCCGATCTGATTGGCTTCCACACCTTCTACTACATGCGCCATTTCCTGAGCGCGGTGTCCAACCTGCTGGGTCTGCCCAATCAGAACGGCCAGATTGAAACGCCCAGCCGCATGGTGCTCGTCGATGCCTTCCCGATGGGCATCGACTATGAGCGCTACGCCTCGGCCGCCGCGTCTGAAGCTGCGCTGGCGCATATCGAAACCTTCCGCGAAGCCCTGCGCGGGGTGCGCATGATCCTGTCCATCGACCGCCTCGACTATACCAAGGGCATTGCCCAGCGTCTGCGGGCCTTTGAAGAACTGCTAAAGCGCTATCCCGAGTGGCGCGAGCAGGTGAGCCTGCTCATGCTGGTGGTGCCCTCCCGCGACCAGGTAACGCAGTATCAGGCCCTGAAAGTAGAGGTAGATGAGCTGGTAGGCCGCATCAACGCCCAGTACGGCACTATTGCCTGGACTCCCATTCTGTACTTCTACCGCTCGCTGCCCTTCGACCAGCTGGTGGCGCTCTACCGGCTAGCCGACGTGGCGCTGGTAACGCCTGTGCGCGATGGTATGAACCTGGTAGCCAAGGAATTCATTGCCTGCAAAGCCGACCAGCGCGGCGTGCTCATCCTCAGCGAACGGGCCGGCGCGGCCCAAGAGCTCTCCGATGCGCTGCTCATCAACCCCACCGCCACCGGCAAAGTGGCCGACGTACTGCACCAGGCCCTGACCATGCCGGAGGAAGAGCAAAAAAGCCGCATGAGCAGCTTGCAGGCTTTGGTGCGGCAATACGACGTGTTTGCCTGGACGGAGCTGTTCATGAATCGGTTGGCGTACAGCAAGATCAAGCAGCTGACGTTGGGCACCGATTTACTGGATGACGATGCCAGCGCCCAATTGCGGCGCGACTATCAAAAAGCCCCCCATCGCCTGTTATTGCTCGATTATGGCGGCACCTTGGTCGGTTTTCACAACAACCCCGAGCACGCGAAGCCCGACGAAGAGCTGCTCCATCTGCTGCGCGCCCTCACGGCCAACCCGCAGAACCGCGTCGTTATTATCAGCGGCCACGACCGCCCAACGCTGGAAAAATGGCTGGGCCACCTCCGCCTCGATTTTATTGCCGAGCATGGCGTTTGGCTGCGGCGGGCGGGCGAAGAATGGTACCTTTTTCGGCCAATGGAGTCGGTATGGAAGCAGGCATTCCGACCTTTGCTGGAGCAGTATGTCAGCCGCACCGCCGGCGCGTTCATTGAAGAGAAAGATTACTCCCTGGTGTGGCACTACCGCCGCGCCGACGCTGCCCTGGGCGAAGTACGCTCGCGCGAGTTGCTAAACCATCTCAATTTTATGACTTCCAACACCGATTTGCAGGTTCTGGAGGGCAATAAAGCGCTGGAAATAAAGACTATCGGTATTACGAAAGGCACCGCCGCCCAGCGCTGGCTCACGCCTGATTCTTCCGACTTTATCCTGGCCATCGGCGACGACCGCAGCGACGAAGACATCTTCCGGGCTTTGCCCGCCCACGCCTACAGCGTGAAGGTTGGCAGCGCCATCCACTCAGCGGCCCGCTACGCGGTGGGCGGCGTTTCGGACGTGCGCAAGCTGCTTACCGAGCTTACCGAGGTAGAAGCCAACCGCCCAGATGTACACATAGCGCAGTCCACTCCTACCTAGTGTCGCGCTGTTAGCCATTGAATGCAAAAAAGCCCCCAGCGAAGTTCTGGGGGCTTTTTTGCATTCAACTGTTTCCTAATGGCTGTTAATCTGCTCAAATCGAGCATCAAGCTCGGCGCGCGAGGCCTGTCGGATCTTCTCGGAGGTGCCATAGCCTATTTCCTGCTCCCCCGCTGCTAGTCGGGCCACGATACTGTCCGCAAACTCATCGACAGGTACGGCCCAGGTGTGCAAGCCGGGTCCGCCCAGGTCGGTATTGACGCCGGGCGGCACAATTTCCAGCACGCTCACCCCAACGGACACAAGCTGCTGCCGGAGCGAGAGTGTAAAGGAGTGCAGCGCCGCCTTAGTAGCGCTATAAATAGGCGCCGCCGCCATCGGCGCAAAAGCCAGCCCCGACGATACATTGATAACCACGGGATTAGGTTGCTGCCGCAGGTGGGGCAGCAGCAAAGCCGTCAGGTGAATGGGCGCTTCAAAGTTGATAGCAATTTCCTGGCGCTGCTCTTCCCAAGCCTCCAGGCTGGGGGCAAATCGGCGAGCTGGAAACGGTTTTGGATGCCAGCGTTATTGATCAGCACATTCAGGGCTGGGAAGTCGGCTTGTACTTGGCGGGCCAGTTCAGCGCGGTCGGTGGCCTGCGCAAGGTCGCACTCGTAGATGTGCAAACCGGAAACTTTGTCTTGAGCTTCGCGCAGCTTATCGGCGCGGCGTCCGCAGATAATTACGTCGCTGCCCGCCTCACGCAGGCGCTGGGCCAGTGCGAACCCAATACCGGAAGCGCCACCCGTTATCAGAATCGTGTTGTTTTGAAGGTTCATAGAATAGCTGCGACTAATGGTTGAGGTAGAAATATCTTCTCCTAAACGCAGACGAAGCGTGTGAGAACGAAAACCATGAACCCTGACCCAACCTTTTTTGCCAGCGGCAATGCTAGCGGCTTACACAACCACAGAAACGGACAGGAAAAGGCATAAAAAAAGGCATCCCACCCGGAATGCCCTTTTCAAATCCCAAAGTTGAAGACAAAGTCCCACCCCTACTTCAACTTGGGTTAGCCTCCCAGAATCGGCGCCACAACTGACAGTATTGGCACCATTCCAGAGACTAAGACTGTTGGTGAAAGCCAGCTAAACAGCTTATCACGAATATCTTCATTAAGGTGTAAGCCTCAATTATGATGGCAATTTAGAAAAAAGTTGGTAATACCTAATGTATCTACCTTGAAAATTTATAGGGCGAATGTAAAAAACCTGTACTTTTATTAAAACAGCCCCATAGAATAGAGGCTATTATCATAACACCACACAATTAATAAGGAACTTTGCATTGTGTCGCCGCTCCACATCCTAGTTTCCTTTTTCTCCTTCTACAGAACCTAAAGCATGGCACCTACTCCGAAGCGTGTTTCCATAATCGACATAGCCAAGGCGCTAAACCTGTCGGTAGCGACGGTATCGAGGGCATTAGCCGATAAAAAAGATATTGGCGAGGCCACCAAAGCGCGCGTGCGCCAGTTGGCCCAAGAGCTAAACTATCGGCCCAACCAACTGGCCTCGGCGCTGCGCAAAGGCCGGAGCGGCACTTTGGGCGTGATTGTACCGCACATAAAAGGCTATTTCTTTCCGGCCGTAATGCACGGCATCGAAACCATAGCCAGCAAAGCAGGCTACAACGTGCTCCTATGCGAATCGAACGAAGACGTGCGGCGCGAGCGGCGCAACGTCGAAACGCTGCTGTCGGCGCAGGTGGAGGGCATTCTGATGTCGGTATCGGCCACTACCCTCGACCAAACGGACCACTTTGAGCAAGTGCGTAAGCAAGGCACGCCGCTGGTGTTTTTCGACCGCATGCCCGAGCTGGTTGGCAGCACCGGCGTCGTTCTCGACGACTTTTCGGGCGCCTACCAGGTGGTCACTCACCTGATTGAGCAGGGCTGCACCCGAATTGCGCACTTAGCTGGTCCTCAGCACCTAAACACCAGCCGCAACCGCTACCTGGGCTACGCGCAGGCCATGCGGGCCCACGGTCTGCCCCTCGACGATGAGAACCTGGTGTTTGCGTTGCCGGCGCTAAGCCAGGAGTCGGGCCGCATGGGCATGGAGCATCTGCTGGGGCTAACCCAGCCGCCTGATGCGGTGTTTGCTGCCTATGCCATCCCTACGGCCGGCGCTCTGGAAGTGCTGCATGAGCGCAAGGTTCGGGTGCCGCAGGATATTGCCTTAGCCTGCTTCAGCAACGAGCCCTTCACCACCATGACCACTCCCCGCCTGACCGCCGTAGATCAGCGGGCCGAGCAGATGGGCGAAACGGCGGTGCGCTTGTTCTTGCAGCTCTGCAAGCGCGGCCCCGAGTACGCACCCCCACCCATCGTACTCAAGCCAGAGCTTCGCCTCCGCGACTCTTCGCTGCATATGCAGCATTGGCAGCCCCAACTACAGGCTTCCTGATCGGGAAAACAAAGAGTAAAAAGCCCCCAGCAGACAATTTAGATCTGCTGGGGGCTTTTTACTGTTAGCGTCTGGCAGCATAGGCACCGCCCGCTAACACCGGAAGCACAACAGTAGAAAAACACGCCTCGAAGTGGCCTGGGGGCAAATTTGTCACTTAGCAGGCGCTGTAGTAAGTTAGATTGTTGCGGCCGCTACCGTAGGCCCGACCAACAGCAAACGCTCCCACGATTTCTGCCCCTATCGCATTAGAACATGGATTATCTACAGCTAATGCCCGCCGTCTGGCGCCTGCGATTTCCCAAAGACACCGAGATAGATTTCATTCAGCATTACGAAGAGACAAACATCAGAACCATCAAGATATCCCTGGCTTTTGGCTTCGTGCTTTACTCATCGTTTGGCATTCTGGATATCTTTTCGGCGCCCAATTCGACGGCTACAGCGTGGTTTTATCGCTTTGGCATTGGCAGCCCCACCCTGCTGCTCATTGTTATCATCACCCACATAAAAGCGCTACGCTCCTATCTACAGCAGATTATCAGCGGTGGGTGCATCGTGGCCGCCATCACCGTCAGTCTGATTATCAAGAAAACGGACCCGAGCGAATTGGCGCACACCCATTATTACGTGGGCCTGATCATCATCATGATGTTTACGGGGTCGTGGGCACGGCTGAAGTTCTGGTACGCTTTCGTTTCCAACACTCTGATAATCAGTATATATTTCGTAGTACTGGTAACCGACGGGCATTCAATTCACAACAGGCTGCTGATTATCAATAATGGAATGATGCTGCTTTCTGCGCATTTTGTTTCTGCCCTAACGTGCTACTTTTTTGAAGTGAACAGCCGGATTGATTTCCTCCAACGCCGAACTATCGAGGCGGAAAAGAACAAATCGAATGCCCAACGGGAAGAGCTGGAGTTGCAGGCTGAGCAGCTGGCCGATGCGCTTAACTCATTGGAAAACACCCAAGCGCAGCTGGTGCAGCGGGAGAAAATGGCGAGCCTTGGGGAGTTGACGGCTGGTATTGCCCACGAGATACAGAACCCGCTGAACTTCGTCAATAACTTCGCCGAGGTGAGCACTGAACTGGCCGCCGAGCTGCAAGCCGAAGCTGCCCAGCCCGAACCGGACCTGCTGACCCTGCGCGAGGCCGCCGAGGATTTGAGGCAAAACCAGGAGCGCATTCAGCAGCACGGGCGCCGAGCGGCCAATATTGTGCGCGATATGCTGGCCCATGCCCGCGCCAACAGCGGCGCGCGTGTTCCCACCGACCTGAATGCGCTGGCCGATGAGCACCTGCACCTGGCTTATCACAGCCTCCGGGCCAAAGATCCGCAGTTTAACGCCGCGCTTACCACGCACTTCGATCCGGCGTTGGGCCCTGTTGAGGCCATACCGGAAGCCTTGAGCCGGGTGATGGTGAATTTGTTCAATAATGCCTTCTACGCCTTGCAGCAGCGAAAAAAAACGGAGGTCAACGGCTACCGGCCGGAGGTGCAGGTATACACCCACCGCTCCAATGGGCGCGTAGAAGTGCGCGTGCGCGACAATGGCTTGGGCATTCCAGCCCCATTCGCGACAAAATCTTTCAGCCCTTTTTCACCACCAAGCCCACGGGCGAAGGCACAGGTTTGGGCCTCTCGCTTAGCTACGACATCATCACCCAGGGCCACGGCGGCACGCTCACTGTTGATAGTCAGGAGGGCGAATTCACCGAGTTTACCATTGAGCTCCCCCAAAGCCCGGCACCGGAAAAAGCCCCCAGACGCAGGCACAGCAGGGCCGACAGGACGCACCCGTGGAGCAAATCCAACTACCTGATTAGCACATGTAGCTGTGGATAAATACGTAGCACTTAATATAAATAATTAAGTATTTTTTAGTATATTAGTGGGCAACATATACCGATTTGTTCGGTAGCAGAAAATCAGGTGGTGGGGGCGCAAGCTGGGCCCCTGTGCGTTTTCGGTGCCGACGCTTGTGCGGCGTTTGGCTTACAAGATTAAGGTTCTTCTTTCGGTGGGATTTTAGCCCCTTCTGACGTTGGAAATCTGCTGTTCCCATCACCGGCCATTCACGACCACCCCCTCCCGTACGCACAGATTGAAATTGTCAGCAGCTGCGCTCTCCGGTAATTGTTTGCGCCGGAATTGACTACTGCGCTTGCTCCTTCAAAAGAGAGGATACTTTGGGGCTGCCGCAAGTACTGGCAGCAGCCCTAAAAAGCCCCCAGGTTAAAGAATGGCATGGGGTTATTGGTCGCGTTCGGATGCTTTTTCGCTTAAGTGGTGCTTCGCTCCTTGCCATGAAAAGGTTTTATGTGCTGCTACTGTGGGGCTTAAGTTTGAGTGTCCCTGCCAGGGCCGTTCAGCTTGATGTCAGGCTCGACAGCTTGCACCGGCTATTGCTGGTAGCGCCCCCGATACCGGGCGGGTGCTGCTGCTGACTCAGCTGGCCTACGAAAACACGCAAAGCAACCCGCTGGCTACTATCTTTTATGGCAAGCAAGCCCTACAGCTGGCCCAGAAGCTGAAATATCGACGGGGTGAGGCGTGGGCCTTGATTCGGTTGGGATCGGGTTTTCGGGAGTCGGGCAACTATCCGGCGGCGCTGCAGGTAGGAATACAGGGCCTGCGGCTGGCCGAAGAGCTGCGCGATCAGGAGCTGATTGGGCGGGCGCTGAATACGCTGGGCTATCTGTATTGGGAGCAAGGCTATAGCCGGCCGGCGCTGGCTTACTTTTTTAAGGCGAAGAGCGTAGCCGAAAAAAGCCGCAACATTAAGCTCCTGACCCGCATTATGGGCAACATCGGCAACGTGTATGCCCAGCTAAACCGCCTGGACTCGGCGCGCCACTACTCGCAGGTTGGCTACGCCATGGACTTAAGTGAGCACGACCTGATCAGTGAGGTAGGCGACGCGGCCATGCTTGGCAACATCTACGCGAAGCTGGGCAACCCGCAGCTGGCCCGCCATTACTACCGCCGCAGCATTCAGCGGGCGCTGAGCCAGCATGTTACGTTTGCCTTGTGCCGGGCGTATCTGGGGCAGGCCCAGCTATTCAGGGAAGAGCTGGGGCCGTGGGCCGATTCAGCCCTTTATTTCGGGCATAAAGCACTGATTGCCGCCCAGAAAGGCAACTACCCGAAAGGAGTGCTGGAAGCCAGCCGGTTTTTGTCGAGCACCTATGCCGCCCGCCGCAACAATGCCCGCGCATTCCATTACCTGACCCTAGCTAGCACTACCCGCGATAGCCTGTTTAGCCAAACCAAAATGGCGCAGGTGCAGGCCCTTGAAGTAAGCGAACAGCTCCGCCAGCAGGAACGCGCCATTCAGCAGGCCCAAAGCGATGAAGAACACCGCTCTCATTGGCTGATTGCTGCTTTGGCTAGCATCATTCCGGTGCTGCTGCTACTATGGCGCACGATTCGGCATAAGCAGCGGGCGAACCTCAAACTAAATGCTCAGAATGCGGAAATAGCTAACCAGCGCAACAAGCTAAGCGCTACCCTATCGCAGCTGAAAGCCACCCAGGCACAGCTGGTACAACGCGAGAAAATGGCCTCCTTGGGCGAGCTGACGGCCGGCATTGCCCACGAGATTCAGAACCCCTTGAACTTCGTCAATAACTTCGCTGAGGTGAGCACGGAGCTAGCCACCGAGCTTCAAGCCGAGGCCGACCAACCCCAGCCCGACCTGCTCACCCTGCGCAGCGCGGCAGCTGAGTTGAAGGAAAACCAGGAAAAAATATACCTGTACGGACGCCGGGCGGCCAATATTGTGCGCGATATGCTGGCCCACGCTCGCACCATTGGGGGCGAACGGGTACTGACCGATTTGAATGCCCTAGCTAATGAACATCTGCAGCTGGCTTACCACAGTTTCCGGGCGAAAGACCCACATTTTGTGGCTACCATTACCACCAAATTAGATCCAGCCTTGGGTCGTATTCGAGCTATTCCGCAAGCGCTCGGCCGGGTATTATTGAACCTGCTTAACAATGCTTTTTATGCTGTGCAGCAGCGACAAAAAGTTGAAGGCGGAAATTATTGCCCCGAGGTGCAGGTGCAAACGTACCGCCGCAACAAGCGAATAGAAGTGCGCGTGCGCGACAACGGCCTGGGCATCCCCGCTCAGATACGCGACAAAATCTTTCAGCCTTTTTTCACCACCAAACCTTCCGGTGAAGGCACGGGCCTGGGCCTTTCCCTGAGCTACGACATCATTACCCACGGCCACGGGGGCTCGCTCCGGGTAGATAGTCAGGAGGGCGAATTCACCGAATTTACCATTGAGCTCCCCCAGGTTCCGAACTACAAAAAAAGCCCCCCAGACGCGGAATTGGCCGAAGACGTAGCCATTATGAGCTAGCTCTTGCCTGATGTAGGTATTGGAGAAACCTACCAGATAAGCTTGTAGCCGATGCCGCGCACGTTCACGATCTGCACCTGTGGGTCGTCCTTCAGATAGCGCCGCAAGCGGGTTATAAACACATCGAGGCTGCGGCCGTTGAAGAAGCTGTCGTTGCCCCATAGCTCCTGGAGCACCGTGGCCCGCTCCAGCACCTGGTTGCGCTGGTCGTAAAGGCACTTGAGCAGCTCGGCTTCGCGGTGGGTTAATACTTCTTCGTGGGTGCCTAGCAGTAGGCGCTGCCTGGGATGATCAAACTCATAGCGGCCGATGGTGAGCACAGCGGAAGGCGCGGCCGCTGGCGGGGTTGTGCTCAGGCGTGCCTTAATGCGGACAATCAGCTCATCCATGCTGAAGGGCTTTTTGAGGTAGTCATTGCCCCCAGCTCAAAGCCGCGCACCACATCGGCGGGCTGGGAGCGGGCCGTCAGGAAAATAATGGGCACCGAGGCGTTGTCGCGGCGGATTATTTCGGCCAGGGAAAAGCCATCGAGGCGGGGCATCATCACATCGGCCACCACAATATCGGGGCACTGCTGCCGGAAAAGCTCCAGGCCTTCCTGCCCGTCGGCGGCGTAGCGCACCGTAAAGCCACGCACCTCCAGACTGTCTTTCACAATCATGCCCAGCGCGGGCTCGTCTTCGATGAGGAGAATGGAAGGCATGGGGGCATTTTGTAGAGACGCAATAGTTGGAGTCTGGTCGTTGAACGATTGGTGTTGCGCCGTTGAATACTTTATTCTAAACATTAACCGCGACGATTGAGACCCGACTACGCGTCTCTACACTGAACGTCATACGGGCAGCCACATAGAAAACTCACTGCCCCGATTTGGCTCGCTACGCACGTCAATATGCCCCCCATGCCGCTCTACCACCTGGCGGACGTAATACAAGCCCAATCCGAAGCCTTTCACGGGGTGCAGATTGCCGGTCGGCACGCGAAAAAACCGGTCAAAAACGGCGGCCTGGTAACTCCGCGGAATCCCAATGCCGTCGTCCTGCACCGTCAGGCGCCAGCCGGTTTCGTCGCGGCGACCTTTGATGGCGATGGTCACCTGCTCGCGCGAGTACTTAATAGCGTTGTCGATCAGGTTGTTGATGACGCCCGCCACGTGCAGCCGGTCCAGCGACAACGACTCGGACGGCTCAATATCGACCTCAAAACGCACAGGCTTGGAAGCCTGCAGCTGATGGCGCGCTACCAGTTCCTGCACCAGCTCCGCGGGCCGCACCGGCTCCGGGTTGATAGTCAATTGCTGACGCTCTTCCACCGCGCTGTTGAGCACTTTCTCCACCAGATCCGACAGCCGTTGCAGCTCCTTTTGGGAAATGCTCAGGTAGGTTTGGGCCTTTTGCGGGTCATTCAGGGCGCCGAAATTCTGCATGGCCTCCACTGCCGCCGACACCGTGGCCAGTGGCGTTTTCAGCTCGTGGGTCATGTTGTTGATGAAGTCATTCTTGACCTCCGAGAGCTTTTTCTGCCGCAGAATAGTGCTCAGCATCAGCGCAAAGCAGCCCGTGGTGAGCCCCAGCAACGCTACCGACCCAGCCAGCAGACCGCCCATCTGGCGCAGAATATAGGGTGTGGGCGTGGGGAAAGATGCCTGCACAAACACCGAACGAATGGGATTGAGCGGGATGGGGGGCGTTTGGACGGGGTAGCCAGCGGGCGCGGGCTTGTTGGGCACATTTGCCGCCAGCATCGGTTCAGCCACGGGCACGGTCAGCGTGTCGAGCTTCACGGCGGTTTGCACATCGCGCAAACGCAGCTCCGCTTGGTAGGCCGCCAGAAGCTGAGGCAGATTCACGTGGCGGCTGCCGATCCAGTCGTTCATGATGATGCGCGAGATGGTACGCGCGGCCGTGTCGGCGGCAGCCCGGCGTTGGCCCGACGGCTGGCGAGTGGTGATAATCAGCCTGTCGGAGCGGAGCACGCGGCGGCCCGTATCAGGCGGCGCAGACTGCGGCGACACGACAATACGCTCAATTTGCCCCCCAGCATCGGAATTGAACTCCTGTAGCATAACCCGCCTGCTTACGCCTTTCTGCTCGCCCTGCACCAGTTGGCGCGCACCACCGAGCAGCTGCCGCTGCACCACGGCCAGCAGGGCCTCACGGGTGGTGCGGTCGAACTGCTGGCCGGTGAGCTGGTAGGTATTGTAGAGCCAGTACGCCTGGAAGCCGTTGATGCCCAGAATACAAGCTGCCATAAGCCAGAAAATAGAGCGGATACGGCGTTTCATGGGTGGGGCAAAAGGTAGAGCAGAACGAAAATACGGCCTTGCCGCATGGTACTCACCACCGTTAACATTCTTTAACACAAGATAACAGTGGTTTACACGCCGGAAGTGGTGCTTTGTAAGCGTAATTCATTGCTTCAAACTCCCGCTACCATGAAACTCCTCCCCACTTCCCTTTTCACGCTGCTGCTCGCCTTTGGCATGAGCGCGGCCTCGTCTCTCCAGGCCCAGACCACCGGGCGCATCAGCTACGAAGGCACCCGCCGCATCGACCCAAACCAGCGGCGCATTGTAATTAATGGCCAGGAAGTGAAGCCAGGCAGCCCCGACTTCCCCGCCGACCTTCCCGACGTGCGCTCCTTCGGCCAGACGCTGAGCTTCGCCGGCGACTATGCCCGGGAAGCCCAGGAAGGCGGCGGGGCGATGGTTCGCATTGTGGAAGGTGGCCCAAACAGTGCTCCGCAGACTACCAACATTGGTCGCCCCTTCGAGGAAACGGTTTTCCTGAATCTGAAAGACCGCACCTACGCCACCGTAGTGTCGGTCAAAAAAGACGACCAAACCACCGAATATCGGGCCGATGCTCCCTTCGCAAAGCCCGAAAACTGGCAGCTGACCGCCCAAACCAAGAAGATTGCCGGCTACACCTGCCGCAAAGCCACGGTGCCCTTCCGCAAAGAAACCTACACCGTCTGGATCACGACGGACTTGCCGTTTACCTACTCCCCCATCCGCGACCTGACGCCGGAAAAAGGGGTTGTGCTGGCCGTGGAAGGCTCTGGCGAGCAATTTAAAGCCACCAAAGTTGACCTGAAGGCCCCAGTAAAAGAAGCGGAAGTGCGGCCCAGCACCCAGGCCCAGATGGTGACCGTAGCCGAGCTGAATGACGTGCGCGAAAAGGCCCGGGCCGATTTCCGCTCGCGCATGATGGAAAACTTCGGCGGCCGCGGCTCCAACTAATTCCCGGCTCCTTCTCCCCGAAAAAGCTTCTTAGCCTTCAGCACGGGTGTAGAGACGCGTATTCGCGTCTAATCGTTGCGGTCGCTGGGGCGACGAATTGCGCGTTGCTGCTCGTTCAACGACAGACGCGAATACGCGTCTCCACACCTGCTATTGTTGGTAGAATTATTCTCTGCTTTTACTGAAAAGAAGCCGCTGGGGGGCAAATTTCACTAAGCCTCAACCTATATGCGCACTGTTCTACTGCTTCTTGTATGCTGCCTCAGCGCGGTTCAGGCGTACGCCCAACAGCCGACCCCAGCCCGCGCCAGCGGTACCGGCCAGATTCTGGGCGGCATCGCCGATTCGGTTAGCGGCAAGCCCCTGCGCGAGGCTTCCGTATCACTGCTGGCGGCCCGCGATTCGTCCTACATCTCCTTCACCATCACCGATGGCGACGGGCGCTTTGCCCTGCGCGGCGTGGCGCCCGGCCGCTACTTCCTGCTGCTCACCTTCGTTGGCTACAAAAGCAAGCTGCTCCCCGTATCCGCGACAGCCGGCGCCACCGACATCGGAATGCAGCGGCTGGGGGGCATTTCTCACACCCTGGGCGAAGTGGTAGTGCAGCAGGAGCGCGCCCCGGTTTCGGTGCAGGGCGACACGGTGGCCTTTAGTGCCCGCGCCTTTCGCACTCAGCCCAATGCGGTCGTGGAAGCCTTGCTCAAGAAGCTGCCCGGCGTGCAGGTCGACCGCGACGGCACCATCCGGGCCCAGGGCCATCAGGTGAATCGGGTGCTGGTGGATGGCAAGCCTTTTTTTGGCGACGACCCCAAGCTGGCCACCCGCAACCTGCCCGCCAATATTATCGACCAAGTGCAGCTCTACAACCAGCGCAGCGACCAGTCGGCCTTCTCCGGCATCGACGATGGCCAACAGGAGAAAACCATCAACCTGATTACCAAGCGCGACAAGCGCAAAGGCTATTTCGGCACTGAGTCAATCGGGGCCGGCACCGATGAGCGCTACCGCGCGCAGGTCGGCCTGAACCGCTTCAATAATGGCCGCCAGATTTCGGCTTTGGGGCAGGCCAACAACGTGAATCAGCTGGGCTTCAGCACCGACGGCAGCCCCACGGCCGGCGACGTGAGCAGCGGCCCCGGTACGGGCAGTGGCAACAGTCTGCCCGGCGGCTTTGGGGGCGTAGGTGGGCCAGGCGGTGGCGCCATCGTGGTTAATGCAGGTGGCCGCGGCGGCGGCAATGCGCAGCCGGCCAGCAACAACCAGCCCACCAACATCACCGAATCGTTGGCTGGGGGGCTAAATTACCGCGACGCCTGGGGCAAGCGGGCCGAAGTGGCCACCAGCTACTTCGCCAACCGCACCATCGTGACCACCGATCAGGTAAGCCGGCGCGAAAACGTGGCCGGCCTCGACGCTGGCACCGGCGAAACGGGTCAGCCTTTGGTTACAGATCAAAGCGCGGCGGCCCGCGCCCGCAGCGTAAGTCAGCGCTTCAATTTTCGCCTCGACTATCGCCTAGACACTCTTACCTCGTTTCGCTTCACGCCGGCCGTATGGTGGCAGAATACCGATCAGGAACAGGCCAAGAATCAGCTAACGAGCGTGGGCGAGCGGCAGCTAAACACCAGCCAAAGCACCTACGATGCCGCCGCCAACACCTTGTGGGGCAATGGCAACCTGCTGCTCATGCGCCGCTTTGCCAAGCCTGGCCGCACCTTCTCGGCCAACCTCAGCGCAGTGCTCAATAATCAGGCTGGCGAGGCGTTGAACCAAGCTGCCAACACCTTTTTTGCCCCCGATGGCGCTGGCCGCACTAGCCTACTCAACCAGCGTATAAACCAGGACTATCCGGCCCGCACGCAAGTGCTCAATCTGGCCTATGTAGAGCCCCTGACCTTGCAGCAGAAGCTGGAGTTTCGCTACAACGTAGCCAACACCCGTAGCACCTCCCAGCGCGAGGTAGCCGACTTCAACCCTGTTACCGCTCGCTACGATGCAGCCAATGAGGTGCTTAGCAATCAATTCAGCAGCAGTTTCCTAACAAACCGGGCTGGCCTGACCTGGCAGACACGCCGCCTGCGCTACGGCTTCTCTCTGGGCCTCGATGCGCAGCAATCCAGCCTGCGGGTCGATAATCGGAGCGCCGACACGGCCCTCACGCGCGATTATCAGAGCCTGCTGCCCAGCGCCATGTTCACGCTCAACGCCAGCCGCAGCCGCACGCTCCGCCTGAACTACCGCACCCGCTTGCAGGCGCCCACGGCCAGCCAGCTCCAGCCCGTGGCCGACAACACCAACCCGCTTTACATCCGCTTCGGCAACCCCCGGCTGCAACCCGAATATTACCACACCCTCACGGCGACCTTCAACCAATTTAACGCCGTGAACAACCGCAGCGTGTTTGGTCTGCTGAGCGCCAACCAGGTGCAAAATCGCATTGTGTCGGCCACCAGCTTCAGTGCGAGCGGCGTGCAAACGACGCGTCCTGTTAACGCCGATGGCTACCGCAGCCTCAATGGGTTTCTGTCCTTGGGTCAGCGCCTGGGCTGGCACAAGCTGAACGTGAACCTGACTACCAACGGCAATTTTACACAGGGCCAAAGCCTGGTGAACGACCAGCAAAACCAAGCGCGCAACTGGAGCCTGGGGCAAGGCTTAAGCTTAAACACTGCCTTCAATGATAAGCTGGAGCTAGGCTTCGCCGGCAACGTCACTTACCTCGACGCCCGCTATTCTCTGTTGCCCCAACAAAACACGTCCTACTGGACCCAGACGCTGGAAGCCGACGTGTTCTACCAGCTGCCTGGCCGCTGGGCCGTAAGCAGCGACTTATGGCTCACGCGCTACGCGGGCCGCTCGGCCGGCTTCAACCAGGGAGTGGCGCTCTGGAACGTGGGCCTCACCCGCCAATTATTCAAGGATAAGCAAGGCGAATTGAAGCTTCAAGCCTACGATTTGCTCAAGCAAAACCGCAGCGTAGTACGCAACGTCACAGATGTTTACCTGGAAGACGTGCGCAGCAAGGTCCTCAGCCGCTACGTCATGCTCAGCTTTACTTACAACCTGCGGCAGTTTGGCCAGTAAGGACTTTGGCAACAGAAATAAAGTCAAAAAGCATCAGCTTCTCAGCATGTGGGGGGGCAATTCCGAAACTCACATTTCAGGTCATGCAGAGCGCAGCGAAGCATCTCGCTCGCGGTCGTCTGATTGTAGAAAGGCGGTCATGCTGAGCCGGTCGAAGCATCTCTACTGCAATGCTAATCTCAACGAAGCGGTAGAGATGCTTCGACCGGCGGACGCCAGACAAGCATGACAATACCATTGCAATCAAACACGCGAGATGCTTCGGCTCCGCCTCTGCATGACGGGAAAGCGAAGATCCGAAGTCACGCCCGCAGCAAAACTGCTTCTCCTTCAAACTTAACAGATCGAAACATGCTATTTTCGTCCGTGCCAAGCCTGACTAATCAGGCCGCCGGACTTGCTGTTTTGCTTCTTTATGAACTTGAAAAGGTACTTCGCGCTCAGCCTGCTGAGCGCTGGCCTGCTGGCCGCCCATCCTGCCCTAACACCTGCACCAGATGTAAATGCGCTTAAGACGCAAGCAATAAAGGACCTGGACGGCAGCTACAACGACTACAAGAAGGTAGCCCAGCAAATCTGGGGGTTTGCGGAAGTGGGCTATAAAGAAACCAAAAGCTCGGCCCTGTTGCAGAAAACCCTGCGCGAAAACGGCTTTTCGGTGCAGGCCGGCGTGGCTGATATTCCAACGGCTTTTGTAGCGACTTACGGCAGTGGCAAGCCGGTCATCGGCATACTGGCCGAGTATGATGCGCTGCCGGGTTTGTCGCAGCAAGCTGGGGCGGAGAAAAAGGCGGTGCCCGGCCTCGACGCGGGTCATGGCTGTGGCCACAACCTGTTTGGGACAGCCAGCGTGGCCGCCGGCATCGAGCTCAAAAAGCTGATTAAAGAAGGCAAATTCAAAGGCACCGTGAAGGTGTATGGCACTCCTGCTGAGGAAGGCGGCAGCGGCAAGGTGTACCTGGTGCGGGCCGGCTTGTTTGCTGGCGTTGATGCCGTGCTGCACTGGCACCCGAGTAACCAAAACCGGTCGATGATGAGCAGCTACATTGCCAACAGCTCGGCCAAGTTCCGCTTTCACGGCATTGCCTCACACGCCGCCGCTTCGCCTCAGCGCGGACGTAGTGCCCTCGACGGCGTAGAAGCCATGAACAACATGGTGAACATGATGCGGGAGCACGTGCCCCAGGAAACGCGCATCCACTACATCATCACCAACGGCGGCAAGGCCCCGAACGTGGTGCCCGAATTTGCGGAAGTGTACTACTATGTGCGCCACCCCAACCGCGACGAGGTGAAAGATGCTTTTGCCCGCGTGGTGAAAGCGGCTGAAGGCGCAGCCCTGGGCACCGGCACTACCATGGACTACGAAATCATTGGCGGCACCCACGAGCTGCTTCTCAACGAAACGCTGGCCCGGGCGCTGCAAGTCAACCTGGAGCGGGTGGGCGGCGTGACCTATACCCCGCAGGAAGTTGCGGTTGGCAAACAGATTCAGGCATCATTCGGCTTCCCGGCGCCCCCCATTGAAGAAGCAGCCAAGGTACAGCCCTTCGCCGTTACTGATGGGGGTGGCAGCTCCGATGTAGGCGACGTAAGCTTCGCGGTACCCACGGTAGGCCTCACGGCCGCCACCTGGATTCCGGGCACGCCGGCCCACAGCTGGCAGGCGGTAGCTTGCAGCGGTCAGGAAATTGGAGCGAAAGGCATGATGGTAGCCGCCAAAACCATGACCTTAACGGCCATCGACCTGTTTACGGACCCAGCCCTGCTTGAGAAAGCCACTGCCGAATTCAAGCAGGATGTGGGCAGCTATGTGTACAAGCCTCTGCTCGGCGACCGTAAGCCCGCCCTCAACTATCGCGACTAGTTTTTAAAACAGACTTTTCGCCTGCAATACCTTCATAATCAGCTTTGCAGAGTTGCCTCGGCTGGCTATGAAGGTGCGGCGGTCAGATGGTAGTTGCTAAGCGGCCTCCCCTGGGAGGCTGTTTGCTTTTCAGCCGCGGTGGCTTTGGAAGCAGCAGTAGTTTTTGCGTTAGCACGGCGGCTCTGCGCCCAGTAGCCCAAGCCCGCTGCGGCTAGCAGGGCGGCTCCGCCGGCTACTTTCTGGCCATTGGTCAGCGCACCAATCCCGTTCTGGCCTCTCCCTTTCTTGCCGGACTTTTTGGACCCACCGAATAAGGAGCTGCTATTTTTTTGCTTAGCTGCTTTCTTATCCTTTTTCGCGTTCTCTTTCTTGCTCTTTTTCATATCAGTAGCATTTAGGAATAGGTGCGTGCCCGATGGTTATC
>NZ_CP060785.1 GCF_014489555.1 Hymenobacter qilianensis
CCCCACGAGGAGCCCTGCCTATGGCCTGCTAGCCTCTACTAGTCGACGGCGTTACCCTCCAGCTCCACGATAAAAGCGTTTTGCAACAGCCACGGCCCTTCTAAGACAGCGATACGCCGGTTAGTAACACCGGTCCCGCCCCGATTGCCCCAGGGCCTACCGCACCATAACGGGTCAAGATCTGGTGCTAGCCCAAAGGAGGGGACTGCTGAAACCCCAGTTTGCCTCTACATACTGTGAAGCTCCTATATTGAGCGCCTCTTCCTTCTATTTCTTCCGTTCCTACTCCATGAAAGTACCCCTACCCTACGGCCGATTGCTCCATTTCTGCGGGTTGCTGGCCTTGCTGAGCGGCTGCGGCCAAAAAGACCCGGACCCCGTGCCCCCCACGGGCATCGCCGGGACGGTGACGGTACGCAACCAGCTGGGCACCGGCTTGCCCAAGGGGGGCGTCACCGTGACGGTATTCCCTACGAGCCCCTTGCTTACGGCCAAGACCAACGAGGCCGGGGCCTTTGCCCTCGGTTCCGTGCCGGCCGGTACCTATACCCTCGTCTTCAGCCGGCCCGGCCTGAGCACGTTCGTTCTGCGCGGCGTGGCCCACCCGCAAAGCAACGGGCTGACCCGCCTGCCCGAAACCTATGCGCTGCTGCAGGAGCCCGAGCTGCGCGCTACCAGCCTGCGGGCCACCAACTCCCCGGCCGGGGCGGGGGGACTGCCCTTCGTCACCTTTGCAACGGGTAGAACCAGCCCGCAGCCCACTTCGAACGGCAGCTACGTGCTCTATTTCAGTACTACGCCCGACGTGAGCTTCCTCACTGCTACCAGCGCTATTATCCTCGTTAGCAGTGCTTCCTCGGCCACGACCACCCACAGCTCCACATGGTCCCTGGACCGGGCCGAGTTGGCGCGCTATGGGTTTACTCCCGCCAGCGGCACCACCGGGTATGCCGTGGCCTACGGCATGCAGGGCATGACCCCGTACACGGACCTGGCCACCGGGCAAAAAGTCCACTGGCCCCATCCCAACCTCACGCCCTCGCCGGTCGTCAGCTTTACCATGCCCTAGGCGGGAAAGGCCCCGACAGCGGTTGCTGCCCCTGGCCGGTACCCCATCGGGAAATAAAAGCAACAGAAGTCCTCCTGGCGGTGCACAGCCGGAAGTCGCGCGACTCTTGGTGGCCCGCTGACCTTTCTAGCGCGGGGTGAGTGCCTGAAACGCGGCTAGGCTTCCTCGCTTCCGAAAGGGCGCGCAGAGCGGTGTCTGGGTAAGGCTTCACCCGCGGCCTGTAGGGTAGGAGCAAACAGGAGTTTACTCGTGACGGACGCGACTAGAATGGTCCACTTTCCTCTTAGATTTCTTCCTTTACATGGGGAGAAGCGAATGCGAATCCATGGCGCAAACTGAAAAGTGAACAGTAGGGAGAAAAGGACTTCCAGGGAATCTTTCGCTATCCTGATACAGGCTCACCGGCCTCCTGGAACGGTCCGAAGGGCCCCCGGAAAAGGGAGGGGATTGTCCTGTCAAACGAGCTCGTAATGGCCCCATAATGGCGGAATCTTACGCCTCCCTTTTCCTTTTCAGCAACCTCAAGTTAGGGTGAGTAGGCGAACATAGGATAATGCGTTTTATCCGACTCCTTGTTATTGGGGGCACTGTTCTTCCACAAGTACGGGTATGGGCCGCCGTGGCCCGGAGGTGAGGGGCGGGACTTATTCCCTTTACTCGCCTCCCTACTGCCCCGCCTCTCAACGGTTGAAATAGACCCGGAACGTACTGCCCACCCCGGGCTGGCTTTCCACGTCGATGCGGCCCCCGCTGTTCTCCACCATTTTCTTCACCAGGTACAGGCCCACGCCCGAGCCCTCCACGTGCGTGTGCACACGCTGAAACAGCCCAAATAACTGGGCTTGCTGCCCCTCGGTGAGCCCCAGCCCATTGTCGGTTACTTCCAGCACGCCGCCGTTTTCCAGGCGGCTGCGGACCTCCACGCGCGGGGCAGGCCGGGGCGTTGGTATTTAAGCGCGTTGCTGACCAAGTTGTAGATGACGCTGCGCAGGTTGCTTGCCGGGAAGGCCACCGCCGGGCACGCGGCCACGTCCACCTCCACCTGCGCCCCCGCCGCGGCCAGGGGCAGCGCCAGGTCCAGCAGCACGTCCTGCACCACCGCCGCCAAACTCACCGGGACGGGGGGCGCGCCTAGGGCGGGGGGCTGGCGGGCCAGGGCGGCCAGATGGCTCAGCGTGCGCTGGAACCGCTCCACCGACTCCTGCATCAGGGCCAAAATAGGCGCCGCCGGGCCCGCCTGGCAGTCGCCCGGCAGCTCTTCGCGCAAGGCTGCCAGCAGCCCTTCGAGGTTGGTAATGGGGTTTTGCAGGTCATGCGAGGCCGTGTAGACGAACGTGTCCAGCTCGCTGTTGGTAAAGGTTAGCTGCTGGTTGTTCGCGCCTAACTGGTCGTTAACGGCGGAGAGCTGGTCGTTTACCACGGCCAATTGCTGGTTCAACCCCTCAGCCGCGCGCTGGGCAGCCTCGGCTTCCCCCACGGCGTTGGATACGGTGTCGACCAGTCCCTCGTTGGTGAGCACCAGTTCGTCATTGAGCTGGCGCACGGCCGCCTCCGCCCGGCGCAGTTCCCCCGCTTGCCGCCGCATGGCTTCGTTGGCGGCCCGCAGCTGCTTGTTGGCCACCGCCAGCCGCTGGTTGGCCAGGGACAGTTCCACGTTGGTGACGCTGAGCTCGTGGTTGCTCACCGTGAGCTCTTCATTAATCACGTCCAGCTCCTCGTTCGTGCTGGAGAGTTGCTCGTTGGCGACCGCCAGCTGCTGGCGGGTACGGGCGGCTTGCTCTTCGTGGGTCTCCACCCACTGGCGCGCCAGCACGTGGGCGCTCACGTCGTAGGCAAACAGCAGCAGCCCCGTCACCGTGCCGGCGGCATCGCGCACGGCTTGGCCAATGAAGGTGAAATGGACGGGCCCATGCCCGCCGCGGCCGGGGTAGGCGATTGCCTGCACCCCGTACCCCGTGCGCCCGCTGGCGTAGACCTCGTCCAGCAGGCCGAAAAAGGGCTGGCTGGTGAGCTCCGGCAAGGCGGCCCGCAGGGGCAGGCCCGCCAAGGGCCGGTTGCCGAACAGCCCCCGAAACAGTTCATTGGTCACCGTAACCATGTGGTCGGGGCCGGCCAGGCTGGCCAGGCACGCGGGGGAGTCCCGCACCAGGGCCAGCAATTGGCGGGCGCCGGCGCTGCCCGCCGCTTCCGGTTCAGGGCGGACGAAGGACACTGCCGGGGGCGTGGGGCGGGCGCTAGAGTGGGCAAATGGCTCGGAATCAGGCATTTTCGTATGGGGCTGACAGGAAGGTACGGTTTTATTCGGCGGGCTAGCGGGCTGGGGGGTACGGGCTACGCCGGGTGCTGGGGCTGGAACTGCAAATCGCCACTCAGCGCCTCGTGCTGCAGAATGGAGGCGTGCACGACGCGCGCCTGCTGGCCGGCCTTTTCCGCTTGTTGAAAAAACAGGGCCGCCACGGCCGGTTCCTTCTTGTCGAGAAAGTGGGCGCCCAGGTTGTGGAGCAATAGGCTCGTTTCCTCCAGGCCCCGCAGGGACTGGTAGAGCAGGCTTTCCACGGACTGGGTGACTTCGCTCAGCAAGGCGCTGACGGTGTAGGCGTGGCCGGTATGGCAGCGGTAGCGAATGAGCTGGCCCTCGATGAGCTGGGTGAGCGCGCCGTGGCAATCGGGGCAGGTAAACGGGGTGAGCTTGCCCTTGTCGATGATGCCCAACTCAAAGCCCCCGCCCTGCTTGGCAATCGAGAGCTCAATGCGCAGCAAGTCGAGCTGGGCGGCGGGCAGGGGGGGCTTCCCCGGGGCCAGCTCCGTGGTGAGGCGCCCCAGCAGCGCCCCCAGCTGGGAGAGCGGCACCAGATGGTCGGGCTTGACGTATTCGAGCGCGTTGGTGGGCATCGACGGCTGCTCGGCGTCGTGGGGGTCCTGCACGATGGTGAGCCCGCCCATGCGCTGCACGCTCCACAACCCAGAGGTGCCGTCGTCGAGGTAGCCGGTGAGCACCACGCCAATCACGCGGGGCCCGAAGGTGTAGGCCGCCGAGCGGAACAAGGCATCAATGGAGGGTCGGAAGCGGTTTTCCTTGGGCCCACGCGTGACCAAGACCGTCGTGCCTTCCAGCAAGAGGTGATGGTCGGGCGGGGCCACGTAGATGACACCGGGTTTCACCGTTTCGCCGTTTTGCGGGTGCCGCGCCGGCAGCGCCGAGACCGAGCTCAGCAGCTGGGGCAGGATGCTGGGCGAATCCGCCCCCACGTGCTGCACCACGAAGAGGGGCGCGGGAAAGTCCGCGGGCAGGGACTTGACGAGCTCGAGCAGGGCCGTCACGCCCCGGCCGAGGCGCCGATGACGACGATGTCGCGGTGGTGACGCTTGGTCGAGCGACGAATAGAGGCGGCCATGGCGTTGGGGGCGAGGGGAGGTGAACCAAGTAGAAGCAGATACGCACAATGAGCCCCGGAGGCTGAGCCAAGGGTCGTCATCGACACCCGATTGCCCCGTACGGGCCCGGCTGATAGAATTCCCATCACCGGCAACCCTGCCGGCTGCCCCCCGCGGGGCAGGCTACCCCGCCGGCTGGCGGGGGAAATGGCCTCCCTACCGCGACGCCGGCCGGCCACCGGGGTAGTCTGATTGGCCTCGAAATTGCGTAGCGCTGCCGAGCGTAGTACTTCGTACGAGGTCGTCCTTTACTTACTATCCCCACTACCCATGGACTTACTATTACAGGAATGGTATGATGACACGCAGGCCTGGCCCTGCGCGGCCTGTGGCCCTGGGGGGACACCCCATCGCGTGCAGCAGGTATTACACCACTATGGCCATGGCTTAGAAGAGCTGCTGCTGGCCCAGGGGCGAATTCTCGAAGACGGTGCGAAAGCGCGCCTGACTCTGCTGGTAGCGCGCCTGCGCGGCCTCGTGGGCCGTAGCCGCGACCGGCCCGGCCCGCATTGGGTTGTCTTCTGCCCGCAGGGGTGGCCGCTGGGGCTCGTCAGCGGCGGGGGGGAAGGCGGCAAGGGCGAGTCAGCCATAGGGAGGGGAAAGAGAGGATCCGTAAGGTACGGGTTTCACCCGTAGGGCCGCCCAGGAGAGCCTAGGCGCGCTTGAGCGCGAGGCGGCGGACGAGACGATTGCAGGCCGCTTCGGGCGCGAGGGGATCATAGCTCTGGCGGGAAGTGAGAAGCGGAGGCGTTTTAGCGGGTAAACTCCTCCCGCTGCAGCGTGGCTTCTAGGACCCGGGCCGAGGGCCGAGGCAGCTCGTCCTGACCCGCCAGCTGCTGCAGACTGACCTGCCCGTCGATGTAGCGCTGCAACTCCTGCAGAATGGCTGTGCCGGGTTCCGTGCCGCCCAACCGGGCCACGGCAATGCCCCACTCGGCATGCTGCTGCCGCTTCAACCGGGCCGCGCGCTCGGCGGCGGGCAGCTCCTCCGGGATCGGGGTAAAGTAGGAACAGGCCATCTCCTCCGTGCTTTTCAGGTCCACGGGCCTCTCTATACGAAGGCCGGGGGTGGGGGTTTCTTCGCGCGTCAGTTCCGGCTCGTACTCCCAGGGGGAGTCGCATGAGGCCCGCTGGAAGAGCAGCCAGCGCACGGGCTGGGGCCCGGCGAACAGGCCGGGCTGCGCAGTCCCCTGATGACTCGTTCTGCGCGGTGGTGTACGGCGAGCAGGCAGCGTTGTGGACTGGGCATCGGGGCCTGGAAAAGATACTAGGGCCTGCGTGGTAGGGGGAGGTCGTCCTTTTGTCTCTACCTTTCGGGTGGTATCCTCTTTTCCTTTTCCGCTAGCCTCCCTCCCGGTACTGTTTCGCCGCGGGCAGCAGGCTAGCCTTCCTCGCACCCGCTCGGCCATGCAACTGCTGCTGTATTCTACCTGTATGACGCTTTACCTGCACCAGCAGGGGGCCGCGCGCGCCATCGAAGCGCAGTGGTCGGGCGCAGCGAGTGGGGCCATGCTGCGCCAGGCCGTGCTGGAGGCCCTGACCCTGGCCCGCCAGTACCGCATCACGGGCTGGATTGCCGATGACCGGCTGCTGCTGGGCCCGCTGCCGGCCGAGCACCTGGCCTGGGTGGCCCAGCACGTGCTGCCCCAGCTGGTGAGTGGGGGCGTGCAGCGGTTTGCCGCCCTGGCGGCCCTGGATCCGGGCAACACGCAGCTGCTGGGGCAGGCCCAGGCCAGAGCCCAACAGCAGCTGCCCTTTGAACTGCGCACGTTTCGGGACGTGGCAGCAGCGCGGGCTTGGGCCTGCGGGCTGGGATAGCGGATAAATGAACTAGGGTAGCACCATGCTGCTACGGACTCGTACCTTCCGGGCGATTTCCCTTATAGCGCCTTTTATGCCTTCACGCGTCCTCGTTTCTTTCCTCCTGCTTTTGCTGGCCTGGGCTTCGTTTAGCTGCACTACCCAGGGCGAAGACGACCCTACGCCTCAACAAGGCCTAGTTGGTCGCTGGAATGAAGAATCCTGGAAATCAACGGTGTACGATGAGAAAGGGGCCGTGTTGGCTACAAACAACACGTCCAGTACGCCTAATTATTACGTGTTCAAATCAAACAAAACCTTCGACTACTACTCGGTAAATTTAGGCGGCGTTATTGCGGGCACCTATACCTATGCCCCTCCCTCCCTGACCCTGGCCTATCAGGCGGGCACCTTCAACGGTAGGTATGAAATCATCGAGTTTACGCCCGCCAAACTGGTGTTAACCAGTGGCAAACCCCAGCCTGGCACGAGCTATACGGTGGAAGTGCTTACCCTCGTAAAGAATTAGACCGCCCACTTTTCTATTCCCACCCTAGATTGGTAGACGCCCGGGTTTGACCCCTCTGGCTCTTTCACCCCTTGGCCAACGGCGCTGGTACTGGCTTCCGGGAAGAATAGAACGTCTTCCGCGCCCCCCGTTTTTGACATAATGGCCGTGGCTGTTGCAAAACGCTTTTATCGTGGAGCTGGAGGGTAACGCCGTCGACTAGTAGAGGCTAGCAGGCCATAGGCAGGGCTCCTCGTGGGGGTGCTTAGTGGTTCGAAGAACAAGTTGCCGCCTTGGGGTTGACTTTTGCAACAGCCACGGCCCTTATGCTAAATGATATTTTCGATCAACATAGCTCTAGTCATGTAGGAGTTGCGGCAAGCGTTCGAAGGAAAGTCCTTTTCTGCGCGGTAATAAGCCCCTAGGATAAAAGCATAGGGGCCGTTCCTAGGCTAGGTCGATGAATTCGTCTGAGTCAACTCTATCGAACGCGAAAAGCCCCGCGTTCCTCCGTAGAGGGCGCAGGGCTTTGTTCAGCAGATGATCTACAGGGGAGTTTAGCTCTGGCAACGAAACTGCCGTCAGAGCCTCTCAAGGGCTACCGACTACCGGCTTTCGGGCTTTTCTTGCCCCCAGGGGCGGCTTTGGCCGTGATCGGCGCCACGAGTTGGCCGTTGCGCACAATTACTTGACCATCGACTTCCACGGTCGCGTTGGCGATGGGGAAGCTGTTGCTGGTGGCAGCCTTGTTTTGGCCACCCTGCAGTTCATTGCCCCAATCCCCACTAATACCATGCCCGCGGCCGTATTCGGGTTATAGCCTTTCTGCTCCTGCGCCTTCATGGCCGGGTTCAGGCCGATAGAAAAGGAACTGAGTTGCATCACACTCGGATCATACGTTGCGAGGTACTTCTGCAAATCTTCGTTTCCTACGTCCGCCTTCGCGTTCGCCATCTGCCCACTTTTGAAGTCGGCTTTGAAGCCTTGAAACGGTTTGCCATTCCACGTGCCGGGGGAGGCCGCCAACCGGCCCGTGGCAGAGGTCTCCAAGCTGGTGCCATAAATCCGTCCTCCGGGTAGGGCGGCCGTGCGGTTATAGATTAGTTTCTCTTGCTGATCGGCCGCGGTCAGCACCCCATCGTCGACAAAGACGGGGCGAGCGGCGAGCTGAAAGGTCAGGTCCGTGCCCGCGGGAGAAGTGATATGCACTTTTTTGCCCGTCGCGAGTAGTTGTTTCAGTTGCTGCGCCTGGGTGGAGATGGCCGTATAATCGGTGCCGATGCCCGCCCACACCATTTGCTCGTAGCTCGCGTAATCCAGTTGCTGATTCGCCGCGTAGCTTTTGCTAGGGTAGCTCACGAAAACGCCCCGCACTTTGGCGGCATCCAGCTTTTTGTTGAGCCCCGCCTCGGCCGCCACTTTCGCAAATTTGGCCTGACGTTCCGGCGTGGTACCCGCGAGCACGGTCTTGGCGTCTTCTACACTGGGCAGTTGAATCAGGACATCCGCCCCTAAGAGCCAATTGCTGGACTTTGAGGCTTGAATCGCCGATTCCGGCATTTCCACGCTGGTGGCACGGGCGACCTTATCGGTAGTCAGTAGCATATTGGGTTGCCCCCCGCGCGGGCCACTTCCACGGCCACGGCTTCCATTAGGGGCAGCGTATGCTGGCCGCCCGTAATCATCACCAGCTCCCCGGGCTTGACGCCGGCGGAGGTATTGACGATTTGCTTGGCGATCTGCTCATAATTCTGGCCCAGGACGGGACTGGCCAGCAACAGCAGGCCGAGCAGCCCACTGGTTTGTGCGTAGCGGTTTTTCATGCGAATGGGGAATGGGGGGTGAGGGATAGAAAAGAAAAAGGATCTGGGGCCGCCGTCTTGTCAAAGGCTATGGCAGTGGTGCCGGTAGGAGGGAGGGTGATAGCCACCACCCCGTTGGCGGGCATAAAGCGGCTGGGGGTGGGAGTCGGCCCCGTTACCGTTAAGGGCAACCCGTTGCTGGTGCCGCCGGCCGTCGTCACGGTGACGGCGTAGGCGCCGGGGGCCAGGCCCGCCGGCACCACGACGCCCGTGATGCGGGTAGCACTGGCCACGAAGCCCGCCGGCGCGTTAATGGCCGTGCGGGCGCTGGTAAAGGTCACGGCCGTGACCCCGCGTAAGCCGGTGCCTGTCAGACGGAGTAGGCGGCTGGCCACGCCCCTGCTGGCCGAGAGGGCCGTGAGGGTAGGCAAGGGCATGTTATCCTGGTAGATGCCGAAGTAGGCCGTCATCTCTACGCCGTCACCCCCTGCGGTGAAGCTGCCCCCGGCGTACCCGTTGACGCTGGCATTTACGGCCAGCGCATTCGCTAGGGTGTTCTCGCCCGTGCTCAGCGTACTCCACGCCGTGCCACTCCGCTTGGCAGGCCAGCGCTGGTGGCGGGCCGAGCGGGGAAGGCGGGCGGGGGAGGCGCCGGGCCCACGAGTGGCGGCCAAAGGGTAAGATGTGCTCATACGCTTGGGGGAAAAAGAAAAAGTGAACATTCCGCGGCTTTCTTCGAGGCAGCGGCCGGTGAATACAATTTCATCCACTAATCCTACAAATCTACCATCCACGGCACAGTCGCGGTATGACACGTTCGTGTCATGCGAAATCCTGGGAGGCGTGGTACTTTGCCGGGAAGGACGTCCTCCGGCCCAGCATTTCTGAGCCGGGTGGTAGCTCGTTGTCGCCGCTCATGTTGGCCCCTGTGCGAGACACGCGGCCGACGGGCCGGAGCTGCCACGGGCGTCGCCCGCGTGTAACACCCCGGCGTACCGCGCCACGGGCGCAGGTCGGGGGGCGGAGAGTGGGAACTGCGGCATGGGGCAGGTGTATGGCCTTGAGGCCGCGCGGGCTGGGCTGCTACCCGGCTAGCGGCAAGGCCACCACTACCGCGAAGCCCTTCATCAACGGCTCGTAGCGCACGGTGCCGCCCACGGCCTGCGCGCGACCCTGCATGCTGGCCAGGCCGCGCCCACCGGGGCGGGGGCGGCCGTTGTGGCCGCGGCCGTCGTCGGCCACCGTGAGGGTGAGGCCAGCCGGGGCCGCCGCCAGCTGCACGGTGACCGTGGTGGCCTGGGCGTGCTTGACCACGTTGTGCAAGGCTTCCTTGTAGATGAGGTAGAAGTGGTGGAGCAGGGCCGGGGCCAGCACCGGGTCGGGCAGGTCGGGGGCGACGCGGAACTGCACGTCGAGGCCGGCGGGGGGCAAAACCTCCTGGGCGTGGTCGCGCATCCGCTCCAGCAGCTGGCTGAGGCGCAGCGGGCCGGCGTGGAGGCTCCACACCACGTCGCTCATCTGCTGGCCGGCCTGGCGCGCGGCGAGGGCCAGCGCGTCGAGCCGGGCCCGGGTCTGGGCCGGGGTGTGGGGCGTTTCGCGCAGCAGGTCGCTGTGCATGCTGATTTGGGTGAGCAGGTTGCCCACGTCGTCGTGCAGGTCGGCGGCGATGCGCTGGCGCAGGGCGTGCTCGGCCTGCCAGTGCTGCTCGCGCCGCCGACCGCGGCGCTGCTGCCACCCATACACCCCGCCCACCGCCCCCGCCACCAGCAGGGCCGTCAGGGCAGCCCACACGCCGGGCCGCCGCCACCAGTAGGTGCGCGCCCGCACCGGCACGCGCAGCAGGTTGCGGGTGGGCGTGCCCAGCTCCGTTTCGCCCCGGATCTCGAGCGTGTAGTCGCCCGGTTCCAGCCCCTGCAGGCGCAGGTGGTGGCTGGTACCCAGCTCCTGCCAGGGCGCGGGGCCGGTGCCCCGCAAGCGGTACGTGAAGCGTCCCAGCGCGGACCCGCCGTCGTCGCTTAAACTCAGCGCCAGGTCGGCAAAGGCATCGCCGGGGGCCAGCTCCAGCCCTTTCGGCAGGGTGCCGGCCAGGTAATCGGTGCGGATGGTATCGGGCTGAGCGTGGTGCTGGGTGAGGCTGGTAAGCAGCAGCCGGGGCTGGTACTCGGGGGTGGTCAGGTCCTGGGGCGCGAGGAAGCTGAGCCCGCCCACCCCGCCCACGTACAGGCGCTGCTGCACCGAGTCGTACCAGCTCGATTGGCGGTTCAGCTCGTTGGTCGCCAGCCCGTCGGCGGTGGTCAGATCGCTGCGCCGGCCGGTGCGAGGCTCGTAGCGTACCAGCCCGTGGTGGGTGCCTACCCACAGCACCCGTCCCGGCCGGGGGGCCAGCACAAAAGCCACCGCTTCGCTGGGCAGTCCCCGGCCCAGCGTGAGCTGCCGCTGCACGCCCCGCCGGGGGTGCAGCAGCAGCAGCCCGGCGTCCAGGGTACCCACCCACACGCTGTCGGGGTGCGCGGCCAGCACGCAGCGCAGCAGGCCGGTAGGCAGCCGGTAGGGCGGCGGCTCGTCGGGGCCGTAGTGGCGCAGCTCGCCGGTGGCGGGCTGCAGACAGTACAGCCCCCGGTTGGTGGCCAGCCACAGCTCCCCGTTCGCCCCTTCGCTCAGGGCCTCAATCTCGCAGCCGTGCAAGGGCCAGGCGGGGTCGGCTTCGCGGTAGCGCTTACGCGTGCGGCGGGCCAGGTCGAGCGCAAACAGGCCCTGCTGCCCCCCGCCCACAGCCGCCCGGCCCGGTCGCGCAGCAGGCAGAAGATGGTTTTGCCCGTGGGCTCGGGGTGGGGCCCGGCCCACCTGATTTCCTCAAACCGCCCCCCGGCCAGCAGCCCGACGCTCCTCCCGTTTTCAAAACCAACGACCAGGCTCGCATCGGGCAGGCGCAAACTGCAGTACCAGACGCGGCCGGGCGCCTGGCCCGGCCAGGGGCGCAGGGGGCCAGCGGGCTGTCGGCCGCCTGGGTAAAGGTGCCCGAGTAGCTGCCCACCAGCAGCCGGCCATCGGCCAGCCGGCTGATGGCGCGGGTGCTCAGGCGCTGCTTCCCGGCCACGGGCAGGGCCTGAATGGAGGCGCGGCGGGGGCGCAGTTCGATCACCCCTGGCATGCCCTCGGCAAACGCATACAGCCCCGTCCGGGCCCGGTTGAAGCACAGCCACCCGTTCCACTCGCGGGCCAGGGGCAGCGGGTAGTGCTGCAGCTCCGGCGCCTGCCGCTGCCGCCGGATGGACAAGGCCAGCAGCTCCTCGTCGCCCAGCCAGTACCAGGTACTGTCCAGCTCCAGCACATTGAGGCGCGGCACGGCGGCCGAGGAGCGGTTGCGGCGCCAGCGCGCCAGTACCCGCCGGGGCTGCGACGGCCGATGTTCGTACAGCACGCTATCGGTCAAGAAGTAGGGGCTGTTGGGGAGGCGCAGCGGGTGGTCGGCTAGCTGCGTCCGGCGGGAGCCATCGGCTTGCTGCACCCGGTAGCGCCGGCTGTGAGGGGCAAGGGTGTGCACCTGCCCGCCTGGGGAAAGTCGCCAGCTGCGCTCGAAGCTATGGAGTAGCAGCCCCGCCGAGTCGGGCTCGATGGCCGCGATCAGGCCCTGCGGGTACTGCCACACCAGCCGGGCGGACTGCTGAGGCCGCCGGAGCGAGAGCCGGAACACCTGGCACGGGTCCATTCCCCGGCCAAACCACAGCGTACCCCGGTGCAGCAGCAACGCGTTGATGCGGCCGTGCCGGCCCGTGAGCCGGGGCAGGGGCACGGGGCGCAGCTCGCCGGTGGCCGGCACGAAGGCGTACAGCCCGTCGTGCATGCCCACCCACACCGTGCCGGCCGAATCGGCCACCACCCGCAAGGCTTCGCCGCGCAGGCGCGGGCCTTGCCGCACCAGCTGGTTGAGGGGCACTAGCTGCCGGCCGTCGTAGCGAAACATGCCCTGCCGGGCGGCCACCCAGGCAAAGCCCGCCGGGTCGCTGCTCAGGTCGCGGACCCCACTGTGCTCAGGACGCGGTCGGGCTGCTGCGCCAGCGCCTGGGCCCGCGCCCCCGGCCCAGTAACGAGCAGCCAGCCGCCCACCAGCCAGCCCAGGATGTTCGTTCGCTTACGCAGCACGCCGGCCGGCCGGGGAAAGGTGGGTATACAGATCACGCGGCATGGGCGCTAAGTAGGCAGTGGCGGTAGTCCATCCACCCAACGCGGGTAGATCGGTATGGGTAACTTGCTCCCGAAAGCAGGTGGGGGAGTCTGGGGAGTGAGCGCCGGGGGCAGCGCTCGTGGTGGTCGTAAGCGAAATACGTCGCTAGCGCGGCTGTCCGTTGCCGGCTGGGCCGCCGCGGAGGCCTGCAGCCCGCCGAGGAGGAACAACAGGCAGACGGGCTGGTTTTCATGACGTTAAGAATAACTTAGAATAGTATCCTACAACGGTACAACATAAAGCCCTCATGTGAAAGGGTTGACTGCTGCGGGGCCCTGTCTAACACGGCCGGTGCATGAAAAAGAGGTAGAGTTCCCCTGACTTACGGAAAGGCAACCACGTAGGCCATCAGGCAGCGCGCCGCGAAGGAGCTCGCGGGCTACTCCTACCGCGTTCAGTTGAAGTACACCCCCTGCCACTTGCGGCGCAGCGCGCTGTCTGCCATTTGACTAGCTCGCGCTGGTTTTCACCCAGCCCAAAGTCACGAAAGGATAGGCGTATTGAACACCCTTCAGCCTTGCCGCTTCAGGGCCAGGGCCAGCAGCTCGCCTTTCGAGTTGATGTGCAGCTTGCGGTATACGGCCCGCAGGTGGTTCTTCACCGTATCGAGGCTGATGCCAAAGGCGTCGGCAATGAGCTTGTAGCTGAGGCCTTCTTCCACGGCTGTCACAATTTCCTGCTCGCGGAGCGTCAGGCGGGCCGCGGCGGTGGCCGCCACGGCCACCGGCGGCTGCCGCCGAAACGCTTGCAGCACGTGCCGCGCCACGGCCGGCGACATGGGCGAGCCGCCGGCGGCTACCTCCAGCAAGTTGGCTTTGATGACGGGCAGCGGGGTGTTTTTCACTAAGTAGCCCACCGCCCCCGCGCAAATGGCCTCGAACACGCGGGCCGCATCGGTGTACACGCTCAGCATGAGCACCTGCGCCCCGGCAGCCGGGCCAGAATGAGAGGCAAGCCCTCGATGCCCGAGCGGCCCGGCAGGCCAATGTCGGAGAGCACCAGCGCCGGGGGGTGCCGAGCGCGGGCAGCTGCCGAAAGAAATCTTCCATCGACGCCGCCGTCAGCACGCACTCAAACTCGGGCTGCGCGCCCAGGTAGTGGTGCAGCATGTCGCGAATGGGCGTCTGGTCTTCGATGATGGCTAAGGGCAGGCGAGTTTGCATGCGCCAAAGATAAGCCCCTTCCCCACCCGGCGCTATGACACAAAAGGGGGAGAAAACACCGCCTCACCCCCCGCGATAAAGAGCCTGCATCAGCCACGTCGAACAGGGAAATGATGCTCGGTTACCCACTAGCGAAGAGGCGCTGCCGTTCTACAAATTCCAATAATGGCCATTATGGTAAGCAAGCAAGTCTGTTATCACCAATAAGTCGCTGCGGTACAAGGGGCCCAGCCATAAAGTTGCTACTGCCCCGGGTTGCCCTAGCGAGCTAGCGCCTCCTGGTGGGCAATCCTGCACCGGGAGAAGGAGACTGAGTCAAGGGGTACGACCCATCCACTGTCGCGGTGGATGCCGCTCGGTGGGGAGATCGACTCCCTTTAGTACATGCCCTACGCGGTGACGGAAAAAACGCCCCTGCCAGCTGGTGCCTACGGGCTGCGGGGCTCAGGGAGCGTCCGCGGCCGGCAGAAGGAGCTCGGCGTAGATGGGAAAGTGGTCGGAGTGAATGTCTCTTAGCCGCCTCAGCGTCACTAAGCGGAACTGCTGGGTCACAAAGATGTGATCCAGGGGCCAGCGCAGAATCCAGGAAGTCGCCCGAAACGAGCTGTACAGGCCGCGCCCCAGGCGTACGTTGCGCAGCCGGCCATCAGCCTCGAACAGGCGAGTGGTATGCGACCAGGAAACATCGTTGAAGTCGCCCGCCACAATGGCGGGGCCCGGCCGCTGCTGCACCAGCTGGCCGACCTGCAGCAGGGTCGCATCCTGGTAGTCGTCGCGGGTCGCCAGGTGCTCGAGCGGCACCGGGGGCGGGGGATGCACGCCGTGGAAGTTGATCCAGCGGCCATCGGGCAGGCGCAGGCGCGTGTGCAGCGAGGGTACGGCGGGGTGCTCCAGGTACGCCACGCGGGTGTGCTGCAGGGGCAGACGCGAGTACAGGACCAGGCCGTAGGTATTGGCGCGCGGCAGCTCGACGCGGTACGGGTACTGCCCGTGCAGGGGCCGCAGCGCCTGCACCCACCACGCGTCGGTTTCCAGGGCGAGCAGCACGTCGGGCTGCAGCTGGTGCACCAGGTGCCGCAGCGGCGCGGCGTGGCGGTTGTCCATGAGCACATTGACAATAAGTAACCGCACGCGGTTCGCCGGGCTCGCCGCCGCGGCCGGGCGGGCGTCGGGTACTGTCTTTGGGCCGAGCGCCGTGTAGGGCAGCAGAAAGGACGCCTGCAGGGCGAACCCGACGCCAGTACCCAGCAGCAAGAGCAGCCCGGCCCGGCGCGGGGGCGGCAGGCCCAGCAATAGCAGCCCGCTGAGCACGAGCGCGTGGGTGAGCAGCAGCTGCAGGCGCGGAAACTTAAGCACTTCCAGCCACCAGACGGGGGCGGGCCCCAGGGAGAGCAGCGTGAGCAGCAGCGCGAGGGTCCCCACCCCGGCGAGCAGGTAGCGCAAGCAGGCGGCCAGTGACGTCATAGGTGGGGGAGCAGAGCCGTGGAAAGCCCGTAAGGTAAGCATCTGCCGGCGAGCCGCGCCTCCGCCACCCGGCAGGTGCCGGGCAGCCGGGCTGCCAGCGTCTTGGGAAGAGAAGGAGTTACCCTGCGTAACCCTGGGTAGCTACTTCCAGGAGGCAAGATCGGGTAACCGGCAGTGCCAAGGCAACTAAGAGAAGCTAGTGGGGGGTGAAAGGGCGGCGCTCGGGAGGGCAAGAGGCACAAAAGTCCCTACGGAGAAAGTAAAAAAAAAGCCCGATCTCCAGGGCGGAAATCGGGCTTTTTTACGGGCAGGGCTGCGGCTTAGTTGCCCCCGGGGAAGTCGAAGCCCAGGTGGAATTGAAACACCGAGTTGCGAATCTTATTGCCCCCGGCGAGCGCGGCATCGCCGTCATAGAGGCGGGTGATGCCGCCGTTGTAGCGGATGCCGACATTGGGGCCGCTGGCCAACTGGTAGCCCACGCCGAAGATGTAGCCGAACAGCAGCTTGTTGAGCTCCCCCGGGCGGTGATGTCGGGCGTGGCCGCATCCTCGAACTTGGTCTTGCGGGCGAATAGGTAGCCCACTTGCGGCCCGGCCTCAAACACCAGGCCCTCGGCGTTGACGCGGGCCAGCAGCGGCAGATCGATATTGTGGAACGTGGTTTTGGAGACGTCGTCGATCTGGTAGCCGCGCTGGGAATACAGCAGCTCGGGGTGCAGCTCGAACAGACTGCCCACGCCCAAGGCCTTGGTGGTCGTCAGGCCGGCCAGAAACCCAAAGCGGTTTTGCACGTCGCCCTGGAAGTCTTTGTCGTCGCCGGCCAGCGTGGCGGCCACCACGCCCACTTTAAAGCCGAAGCGGGAGCCGCCTCCGGCGGCGGATTGGGCCTGGGCGGCGGTAGCGCCAGTCAGCAGGGCCAGGGAGAGTAGGAGCGTTCTCATTGGAAGAATCTTTTTCATTGGAAGAATCGTTTTCATAGCTAGAAAGTAAGAAAGGGTGGGTGGTAAAGGCTTCTATGTTAGCCCGGCAGGAAAGGGCTCGAAAGCCCCGAAAGTCAGGTTGCTTCCGCAGGGACAGCAACCCCATTAAAGACGGCCAACACGTAATTTTTGTTTGGTTAAACAATTGATTTTCAGAGCATTATTTAAGGCCTTCGTCATAGAGCCGATCGCTGTGCCCGCAGCTGCCACTCAAAGGTACCAATCCCGCCCACCCCTACACATGCCAAAGCTCATCCCAGGGGATGAGCTTTATCAAGTACCCGTCAACGGGGCGAACCGGATGCCTGGCGCACCTCGCCTTACGTGTCCTTGGGCCGAAACAGGATCTTGTCGATGTGGCTGCGGTCCACATCCACAATCTCGAAGTAGTGGCCTTCCCAGAGAAAATGCTCCCCGGCCCGGGGCAAGGTATTCAGCACATGCAGCGCCAGGCCTCCCACACTGTGGAAGCTGCCCAGCCCCCGCCGCTGGGCGGCCGGAATATGGAAGCGCTCGGCAAATTCGGCAAAGGGCAAGTGCGCGTCCAGCAAAAACGAGCCGTCCTCGCGGGCCACAATAGCGGGGTTTTCGGCGGAGTCGGGGGAAATGTCGCCCACCAGCGCGTCGAGCAAATCGTCCAGCGTGACCAGGCCCACCACCCCGCCGTACTCGTCCACGACGATGCCCTGGTGCACGCGCCGCTGCCGGAACAACTCCAAAGCGTGGTAGGCCTTGCTCGAGGCGGGCAGAAACAGGGGCTCGTGCTGCAGCTCGGCCAGGCGCCCCAGTTGCGCGTCCAGGTGGTCATCCACCAGATCCTTCAGGTAAACCATGCCGCGCACCTCATCTAGGCTCCCTTGGCCCAGGGGGTAGGCCGACTGCTTGCGGGTGAGCACCGTCTGCTTGTTGGTGGCCACGTCCTCGTGCAGGTTGAGCCAGACGATGTCCTGGCGGCTGGTCATCAGGGAGCCCACCCGCCGGTCACCCAGGCTGAACACGTTTTTGACGATGTCGTGCTCGATTTCCTGGATGGTGCCTTCCGTGGCTCCCTCCTTGATCAGGGCCTTGATTTCCTCCTCCGACACGGGGCTGGGTTGGGTCTTAATGCCCAGCAGCTTGATCAGCAGGTCACTCGAGACGGTCAGCAGCCAGATGAAGGGCGAGGTCAGGCGCGAGAGCAGGGCCATGGGCGCGGCCATGGTCTTGATGATGCCCTCGGGGTTCGTGAGGCCAATGCGCTTGGGCAGCAGCTCGCCCAGCACGACGGACAGGTAGGTGATGAAGAGGACCATTAGCCCTACGGCCAGGTTATCGGCAAAGGGCGCCAGTACCGGCAGCCGGGCCAGGAGGCCGGCGAGCTGGGTGGTCAGGGCGGCCCCGCTGAAGACGCCGGTCAGGATGCTGATCAGGGTGATGCCGATCTGCACGGTGGAGAGAAACCGCGTAGGCTCCTGGGCCAGGGCCAGCGCGGCCTGGGCCGTACTGCTGCCCTGCTTGGCCTGGGCCTCGAGCTTGGACTTGCGGGAGGAGATCAGGGCGATCTCCGCCATGGAGAAGACGCCGTTAAGCAGGATCAGCAGCAGGATCAGGAGTAGTTCCATCTGGTAGGGATAGACAAAGGATACGAACGGCAAGATAGACTAGTCACGCCGATGGCCCGCTGGGGGCGGGTAAGGGCTATACGCAAAAGGAGTACTCATTCGGTGGAACTCTTGCGCACTGAATGATGACCCTAGGCGGGCCAGACACTTCGCTCCCCGCGGCGGGACCCAATTTCAGCTCCAGGCGGGCGACAGTAGGCGGGTCAGCTAGGCATTGAACAGCGCAGGATTCGTGTCTCTAAGGATAAGCCACGAAGAAAAGAAGCCGGACATTGCGTCTTCCTTTTCGGTTGTCAAGCCGTCGTATAATGGCCGTGGCTGTTGCAAAAGTCTGGCTGTAGGCTGCCAACCGGCTATTCAGGCTTTATCCGCTGTCAACCAGGGACCTCCCTTGGGGTTTGCTAACCTCTTCTCGTCGCTGAGGCGACTTAAGACCTGCACCGTTGGGCGTTTTGCAACAGCCACGTATGGTATGTTAAGTGGAATTTCCGCGCAGGAAGCCAGCCCGCAGCAGGCCGTTTTCCTTTTCTTGTCCCATTAGAGGGCCCTCGCTATTTGCTAGCAATCCGTTACTATTGCGCTTGACTGTTTCTAACTAAATTCAGCAGCTAAGAATATGGGACGTCTCATAGTCTACCTAACTCCACATTTGATAGGCATAGCCATAGGGATTGCTCGCAGTATGGGGTTCCCTAATCCGTAGCCAGGATTCCAACTCCCAAGGAGAAGCTAAGTCAACAACCAGGTAGCCTCTGCCGCCATCCAGGCGCAACGGCGGCCCCTCGTTTGGCGAGTGCCAGCAGGCGGGTGTACCGCTCGGTTGGGTTGCCCCGGCAGGAGGTGTTGCGGCCCTTGCGGTACTGCTGCTGCCAAAATCCTGTTTGCCCGAGCCCGGGAAAGCACCTAGTTTCGAGTTTCGTAAACTTTGAATCGTAGACGAGTTTCGTACACTCCTCCAGCCCTGCAATGGCCAGTTGGCACCTGGTGCTGGCCAGATGCTAGGGGTTCACGGAAAGGAGAGTTTACCCAGACAGGCCCGCGCCGTGGTTTACCACGGCCTGGCCCTAAAAACCAGCGCCCCCTGCCCCCGGACGCGCGTCGTACGGCTCACGCCCGCTCCGCTACCAGCCGCTGCAGGTCTTGGGCATTGTCAAACGCGGCGCCCATGGTATTGTTGAAGTAGGCATACACGTCTTTCCCCTCTTGGAGGTAATCGTGTATCTGCTCGGCCTGGTCGTGCAGAAAGTCGCGCTCGTAGGACGCTCGGTAGTTGCCCTGGGGGCCGTGGAAGCGCAGATAGACAACGTCTGCCCCCTCGTTGAGCCGGGCGTTTCGGGCGGGCCCTTTGTCGTGCAGCACGAGGCTGGCGCCGTGGTGGTCCAGCATCTCAAACGTATCCTCGGCATACCAGCTGGGGTGGCGAAACTCCACCGCTTTGCGCCACTCGTGGGCGGGGTCTGCCGCGGCCAGCGCCTGCAAGAGGGCACTGACCGCGTTGAGCTGGCGAATGGTGTTGCTGGGCGGGAACTGAAGGAGCAGGCATCCCTTTTTGGGGCCCAACTCCCGTGCGGCCTCGAGAAAGCGGACAAGGCCGGAGAGGTCCTCGGCCAGCGCCTTGGTATGCGTGATATCGCGCCACAGCTTGAGGGTAAAGTCAAACGCAGGGCCGGTTTCCGCGGCCCAGGCCGCAAACGTTTTGGGCTGGGGGATGCGGTAGAAGGTGCTGTTCATCTCCACCGAGTTAAACAGGGTGGCATAGTAGGTGAGGCGGCTCGTCGCCTGGTAGGCCTGGGGAAAGGTGGCCTTCGGGCCGGGCACGACGATGCCGCTGGTGCCAGTGCGCAGGGTGCCAAGGAGGGCAGGCATGGGAAGGAGTTAGACGGGCGTGTCGGGGTATAACGTGCCACGCTGCCTCGGCGTTTTACCCCAGGCGCCTCTTCCCGGGGTCCCACAGTATCATCTGCTGGTCATCGTAGCTCTCTTTGCAGGCCCGGCAGGGGGCTGCCGCTCGAAGGCCCGGCACGCCGCCGTAAATCCTCCAAAAAACGACCCTTTCTTGCATACTTTTGCCGCCCGCAAAGGCCTCGCAAACCGCAGTTTGCGGGGCCTTTGCATGCCCTTTTCTGAATAGATAAATAGTATGAAATATAATCCTTTCTCTGGGGGTAGCGAGGGCAATCGTGTGTTGCGGCTGCTCTGGCGTTCGGCAGGATAAAAAGAGGTAGTTCGTCAAGCTCCAATCATCATGTCCCACTAAGTCAACGGATTCGATTACCGTAGGACATTGATTTGCGAGACGACACAATGAGACTTGCCAACTGATAACTGAGCCTATGTAACGAGCCGTTACGCCGAGGCCGTTGCGTCTACGAAAACCCTCCTTTTTTAGGATGACCCATATGTGGACAGGCGCGGGATGGGCGGCCTTCTGCACAGCGGAGAGCACAGAGGAAACAAAAAGGCGGGTGACTCCTTCCGCCGCCCTAGGTTTTAAACCTGTTTTAAACCGGTTTAAAACAAGCAGATAACCTGTTCAACCACCTGAAAAGGGTGCCTTATCGGCGGTATTTGGGCGGTAATTCACGGTATTTTAGGGATGGACAGCTTGGAAACCGGTTTTTGCGCTCGCACCGGCCTAATAAAGAAACGAAGCGCGAAGCGGAAATGCTGTCCCCCGAGCGGGTGGGTTGGGGAAACGAAGAACGGGGAACCGTCACCCCCTTCTTGTCCGCAAAAGGCGCACTGGCGGGTAGCTCCTTCTGCCCTAACCTGCCTGAAAGGTGTCTGAAACCTGTCTGAAACCCCTACCTAGGCCTCCGAAGGGGTTAAAAACAGGCGTGGGGGAGCGATAATAGGGGGCATTTTAGGGCTGGATCGCGTGGATACCCATTTTTGCGCCGTACCGGCCCCAAAAAAATAACCGTGACAGCCGAGCGCGGCGCCAGCGAGACGCTACCCGGAAAAGGATCCTTATAATAGACACTGGCTGAAACTATACCTGGAACAACTAGCCTACTTCGACGCCTCTCCCCGCACTTCGCCTACCTACCTACGCCTGAAAAAAGGAAGCGACAGCAGGGCCCCTGCTGTCGCTTCCTTTTTTCAGGCGTAGGTAGGTAGGCTAGAGTCGCTAGTCCTACCGGTCACTGGTAAGGTAGAGGAAGGTGACGGGCTCTGGGCTACTACCTACGGTGGCTTTACGGTCGATAAAAGCGCTCGGTGTAGTGCTTTCCCTGAGTAGTTAAATGTACTAGGTACCAGCCCGTTGGCAAGACGGGCAAGGCGACGTCGCCCGTCCCCAGCGTGGGGCCTTGCTGGCGCAGCAGGAGTTGGCCGGTTGTATTATATACCGTCAGGGTTGCATCTGCGGAGAACGTACCATCATAGTGGTAACGCAAATGGCCATCCGCCACGACGGTGGGGTACACGCGGAATTCTGGGGCAGCCTGCACGACGCGTACGGCGCGAACCGGCAGCACCGTTTCCCGGCCATCCGTATCTACCTGCCGCAGGCGGTAGTAAATCACCGGGGCGTCATAGCGTAGTAGATCCCGATCCAAAAACTGATAGGCTGTGGCTTGGGTACGCGTCCCCTGCCCGGTTTGCCGGCCGATTGCGCGAAAGCGACGCCCATCGACGCTACTTTCAATCACAAAGGCCGCGTTGTCTTTTTCCTGCGCCGTTGTCCAGCGCAGCAGCGCATCGTTCCCCTTGGCCTCGGCCGTAAAGCGCACCAGCTCCACGGGCAACGGATTCGTACGCTGACTCAGGGTCCAAATGGAAAAATGCTCCACCCCGCTGGCCGTAACCGTATTGGCCGTGGTATTCTGGCTCAGCGACGCAACGGCCTCCCAGGGCCCGGCTGGGCCCGTGGCGGAGCGCAGCAGGGTGAGGCCTTCTTCCGCCAGGCCGTTGAGCTCCGAATCAAAATAGCCAAACTGCAGCACGACATCTAAGCCGCTATTGGTGGCGGCCTCAATGTCGTAGGAGCGCAGCACGGTGCTCCCGGAACCCTGCCCGGATAGGCTCGTGCCCGTCAGGCGGCGCACCGTCGTTGCCCCCGGCAAAATGGCCCCGCGGGGGGTGAGCACCAGGCCCAGATCCCCGAAGTCGTAGCTCATGCCGGCCGTCGTTAGCTGGGCCGTGCTAAGCGTAGTGCCCAGCACGTAGCTCTCCGGACTTTCCCGTAGCGTCGCGCCGGTCGTGGTCAACTCGTGCGTATTGGTCACTAACGCCCCGGTGCGCATGATTAACTCCGTCGTCACCACCGCAGCCTGCTCCAAGGTCAGCGCCCCGGTGGGTTTATTTACTTCCAGCGTGCCGAAACGAGTCAACGCGGTGCCGCCGACCGTTTGGACTCCCTCCCCGCGGAATACCACGGCGCCGGGCAAGGTGGTGGTACCGTGGTTCTGCCAGTTCCCCAACACCTCCACGGTGGCTTCGGTATTCACGGTAAACTGAGCCGCTGCCGCAATGGTGAGGCTGTGGACGGCAATGCGGCCCTGGTCCACGACGGGATAGGTCGTCAGACCAGCAGGAATCGAGGCGTCGTCGGAACGAGTAGGGACGGCATTGCCCTGCCAGTTACCGGCCGTATTCCAGTCAGCGCTGACGGCCCCGGTCCACATGAACAGGGCTGGCTTGTTGAACACGAGCAGAGCACCCTGGGCGGCGGTGCTGGTCGAGTTGGCCGCCACCAAGTCCAGGGTGTGGTTGCCGTCTAGATCGGCCAGCACCAGGCTAGTCGGGCCGCTGCCGACTGGCACTGTGGTCGTGAGTACAAACGAGCCCTGCCCCTGGTTGAGGCACACCGAGGCGCTGGCGGAGGCTTCGTTCACTGTCACCGCGTCCAGGTCGCCGTCGCCGTCCACGTCGCCCAGCTTAAGGTCGCGGGGGTGGCCGCCGATGCTCACCGGCGCGCCCGCCGTGAAGGTGCCGGTGCCGTTGTTGGTCAGCAGCACCATTGAGCTTTGCCCCGCCGTAACCCCGTAGTCGTACTGGGCCACCAGCAGGTCGGGGGCCCCGTCGCCCGTCACGTCGCCCAGGGCCACGGCGCTGGGGGTGTTGGCCACCGGCACCAGCACGGGGGCTGCGAAGCTGCCGGTACCGTCGTTGAGGCGCACGGCTACGTAATTGTTATTGGCACTGGCTATCGCCAAGTCCAAGTCGCCGTCGCCGTCCACGTCGCCCACCGCCAGCCCCAGTACCCGGGCGGTGATTAAGGATGTGATTGGCCCGAAGGTGCCGTTGCCTCGCCCCAGGCAGCTGTAGGCGCCCCCGAGATTACAGCTAATGATTAGGTCCTGGTTGCCGTCGCCGTTCAGGTCGGCGGCCGCAGTCATGCGCGAATTAGGGGTCGGCACGGTAGTCTGAAAGCGGAAGCCCGCGAGGCCGTCGTTGCGCCACACCTCGGCGCCGCCCGCCGGCATCGTGGCCAGCAAATCCAGGTCGCCATCGTTGTCGACGTCGACGCTGGTCAGGTACGTGGCCGCCCCCAGCATGCCACTGTAACTGCGGGCGAAAGTGCCAGTGGCGTCGCCGTAGTAGATGGTGAGGAAGGCCGTGGGGCTGGTGCGCCCGCTAGAGGCGGCCACATCGGGGTAACCGTCGCGGTCAAAGTCGCCCACCGCCACGCCCTGTGTGCTACCGGTGGTAGCCAGGTACTGGCTGCCGGCCGCAAAGGTGCCCGGTGCCGGGCCAGTAGCCAGGGTGAACTGGGCGACGTAGGGCCGGGTCACCGGCGTGCCATCGGCGGCGGCCGCGCCGGCTAGCACCGTGGCCTGGATGGCTTCGCCAGCCCGCAACGCCTGGCTGGGGGTGAAGGAAACCATGCTGGTGCCGCCGCCCGCGTAAGTGCCCGGCAGCAACCCCAGCGACTGGCTGCCGAACAGGCGGAGCCCCGCCGGTCCGGCCGTCGCCGCATTCACGGCCCGCGAGAAGCTGGCCGTGACGCCGGTGCCGGGCAGCACGTTCAGGCTGTTGCCGGCTGGCGTAAGCCGCACGACGGCGGGCGGCACCGCGAAGGCAAACGCGGCGCTGGGGCCGGCCGCCGTGGTTACAAGCAGCGGGCCACTAGTGGCCCCGGCCGGCACCACCGCCGTCAGTTGGGTGGCCGATACCAAGGTGAACGTGGCCGGCACGCCGTTAAAGCTCACTTGGGTAGTGCCACCAAACGTCGTCCCCGTGATGGTCACCGGGGCGCCCGCCCCGGCCGGGGCGGGGGTTACCCCCGTGATGGCTGGCAGCACTGCGAAGTCGAGGCCGTTGCTGCTGCCGTGCGGGGCCGTGAGCACCAGTGGTCCGCTGGTAGCCCCAGCCGGCACGGCTACCGTCAGGCTGGTGCCGGCGGCATTCAAGGTGTAGCCGGGAGCCGCCACGCCCCCGAAGGTGAGCCCGGTGGTGCCTTGCAGGTTAGTGCCCGTCAGCGTAACCGTGCCGCCCACGGGCGCGGCCGCGGGAGTTGCCGCTGTAAGCATCGGGCTTGTACCGTAAAGTTGGCAGCACTAATGCCGCTGCCGTGCGCAGTCACTATTTGCACGGGGCCCGTGCTAGCGCCCACGGGCACGGTGGCCGTCAACTGGGTGGCCGAGCCCGCTGTGAACGTGGCGGACACGCCATTGAAAAGTACCCGGGTAGGTAGATTCAGATCGGTGCCCGCAATGGTGACGCGGGTACCAATCAGCCCGCTGGCGGGGGTGAAAGCAGTAATAACCGGGGCCGCCGTGTAGAGGACGCCGTTGCTGGCCGTGCCCGCAGCCGTTACCACGACCGGTCCGGTCGTGACGCCGGCTGGCGCCGCCACCGTCAGGCTGGTACCCGCCGCATTCACCATAAAGTCGGGAGCCACCGTGCCGTTGAACGTCACCTGGGTGGTGCCCGCCAAGTTGCTGCCTGCCACCGTAACTTGAGTGCCTGGCCCCCAAACGCCGGGGACAGGCTAGTGATCGTGGGGCCAACCGTAAACGTGAGCCCGTTGCTCACGCCGTTGGGGGCGGTTACGACTACCGGGCCAGTCGTAGCCCCGGCGGGCACCGTTACCGTCAGCAGCGTGCCGTCCGTATTTACCACGAACCCGGCAGCAGGAGTACCATTAAACGTTACCTGGCGGGCATCGCGCAGGCTGCTGCCCGCAATACTCACCGAGCTACCTAACGGGCCGGCGCTGGGCGAGAGCGTAGTGATCACCGGGGCCGGCACTACTAGGTTGGTGGGGCTGATGGCCGTGCCGGCGGGGGTGGTTACTTGCACACGGCCACTGATAGCACCAGCCGGCACCACGAAGGTGAGCTGCGTGGCGGAGTTGACCGTGAAGCTGGCCGCGGTCGTGGCGTTCACCCTTACCCGGGTAGCGCCCAGCAGGTCGGTGCCGGTCACGACCACGCTGTTGCCGACGGGGCTGCTGGCCGGGCTCAGGGTGCTAATAGTAGGAGGCAGCGTAAACACCAGGCCGTTGCCGGGGCCGTAGACGTTGGCCGCTACTACGGGGCCAGTGGTCAGGCCCGCCGGGGCCGTCACCGTCAGGCTGGTGCCGGCCGCATTCACCACAAAGCCCGGGGCTTCCGTGCCATTGAACGTCACCTGCGTGGTGCCCGCCAGGCCCGTGCCCGTGAGGGTGACCGGCGTGCCGGCCGGCCCAAAGGCCGGGCTGAGCGCCGTCAGGGTTGGGGCGCTGCTAAATAGCAGCCCGTTGCTCCGGCCCGCGCTCGTCGTTGCCACGACCGGTCCGGTCGAGACGCCAGCGGGGGCCGTCACCGTCACCTGCGTGCCGGTGGCATCGACGGTGGCGCCCGGGGCGGCCACCCCGTTGAACGTCACGCCCGTCAGCTGCAGCAGGTCGCTGCCGGTCAACGTCACGACCGTACCGGCCGGACCGGCGGGGGGCGCGATGGCCGTCAGCACCGGCGCGGTGACGAAGAACGAATTGCGGCTGGCGCCCGTGCCCCCGGCGTGGTCACCCGGATGGGGCCGCTGCTGGCGCTGGCGGGCACGGTGGCGGTAAGCTGCGTGGCCGACACAACAGTGAAGCTGGCGGCCGCCACGCCGTTGAAGCTCACCTGGGTGGCGTCGGTCAAGTTCTGACCCGTCAGGGTGACGACGGTACCGGGGCTGCCGCCGGTGGGACTAAAGCTACTCAGCACCGGGGCCGCCGTAAATAGCAGTCCGTTGCTCGGCCCGCCCGGCGTGGTCACCACCACCGGTCCCGTCGTCACTCCGTTCGGCGCGTAAACGGAAACGGAAGTAGCTGAGTTAGCGAAAAAAAAGCTGGCGGCTACGCCGTTGAATGTGACGCCCGTCACGTCGCTCAGGTCAGTGCCGGTGATAATTACCTCGATGTTAGCCGGGCCGCTGGCCGGGGACAGGGCCGTGAGCACCGGGGCCGGGATAGTGTAGGCCGTGGTACTTACGGCCGTGCCGGCCGGCGTACGCACCTGGATGGGCCCGCTGCTGGCCCCACTGGGCACCGTCACCGAGAGCTGGGTGGCCGAGCTGACGGCAAATGCCGTAGTCGTGGCCGTGCCAAACGTCACCTGATTGGTACCCGCCAAATTGAGACCCTGCACCGTCACCCGGGTGCCCGCCGGCCCCGAGGCTGGCGAAAACGACGTAATGACCGGGGCTCCCGTGAAGGTTACGCTGTTGCTCACGCCGTAGGGGTAGTCACGTAGACGGGCCCGGAGAGCACACCCTCGGGGGCGCTCACACTCAGGCTCGTGCCGGCCGCATTTACCGTGAAGCCCGACGCCGCCACCCCGCCAAACGTAACGGCGTTGGCGTTAAGAAGCCCGGCTCCCGTCAGCGTCACCACCGTGCCAGCTGGTCCAAAGGCCGGCGAAATGCTGCTTAGCATTGGCGCGCCCGTAAACGGCACCCCATTGCTGGTCCCATTGGGGGTTGTTACCACCACCGGGCCGGTGCGCACGCCAACCGGAGCCGCAACCGTCAATTGCGTACCGGCCGCATTCACCACAAACCCAGCAGCGGCCGTGCCCGCAAACGTTACCTGCGTAGCTTCCAAAAAACCCGTACCCGTCACCGTGACAACGGTGCCGGCCGGCCCCTGCGTCGGGCTAAGACTGATCACGACGGGGGCAGCAACCGTGAAGTTGGTAACGCTGGTAGCGCTCATTCCCGGCAGCGTCGTGACACCGATACGCCCGCTGGTTGCGCCCGCCGGCACTACGGCCGTTACGGACGTGGACGAGTTGACGGTGAAGCTGGCCGCCGGCCGGCCATTGAAGGTTACCTGCGTGGTGCCCGCCAGGTTGGTACCCGTTAGCGTGACGGTGCTGCCGATGGGGCCGCTCGCTGGGCTGAAGCTGGCCAGCGTTGGCGTGGCTGCATTCAGGTACACACCGATGCTGCTGGTGCCGCCGGTAGGCGATGAGCTGGAGCCGCCCAGCAAGTCCAGCGTCCCGTCGTTATTCACGTCGGCCAGCGCTGCGTAGTACGCTCCAGATGAAATAATCGGGCCGGCGCTGAATAGCCCACTGCCGTTGTTGAGCCGCACGTCGCGGGTATTGCCACTCACCACTAGGTCGAGGTCGCCGTCCCCATCCACGTCGCCCAGCTTCACGTCAGTGGGTGTGCTGCCCGTGTTCAGCGTCGTAGCCGCCTGGAAAGCGCCGGTGCCGGCGTTCGTGTTCAGCAGCACGGATACGGTGCTGCTGTTCTGATTGGCCGTCACCACGTCCAGCGCTCCGTCGCCGTTCAGGTCGCCCAGGGCAATGCTGTTAGGCTGGAATCCAACGGTCAGCGTAGCCCCGGCCGTAAAGGTGCCCGTGCCATCGTTGAGGCGCACAAACGCCCGATTGCTCTGGGCAGTGGCGGTCACGTAATCCAAGTCGCCATCACCGTCTACGTCCCCCACCGCTACCCCTACCGGGGCGCTCACGGTGAAATAGGTGCTCCCCGTGATGGTGAAGGTAGCGTCGCCCTGCCCGAAATGCACCCATACGAGGCCCGATGCGGCGCAGGCTACTACTATATCCAGGTTACCGTCACCATTAAAGTCAGCCGTCGCCATAGTGCGCACATCGCTGGCCGTCGGAAACCCGCGGAGCGTTGTGAATACGCCGCTCCCATTGTTTTGCATGACTACCAACTGCCCATAGTTGCCCACTACCAAATCCAGGTCGCCGTCGTTGTCCAGGTCGGCCGACGTCAGATAATAGGACGCGCCCATCGCGTAGTCAACGGCGCTGCCAAACGTACCGTCGCCCTGTCCGAAGCGTACCTGGAGTTTGCTCGTGCTGCCCTGGCTGCAACTAGCCAGATCCAGGAAGCCATCGCCATTGTAGTCGGCCGAGGTGATACCATAGGTAGAAGGGGCCGAAGGGGGCAGGACGCCAGGGGAGGCAAACGTGCCCGCGGAAGGTGCCGTGCGGGTGGTAAACTGGTAGCTATACGCTTGACTCAACGCGGTGCCGCCAGCATCCTGGGCGGCTTTGGGTATCGCTACCTGGAGTGTTTCCCCGGCCCGCAGCGCGCGGGCGGGGGTGAACCCCACAACGCTCGTGCCCCCACCACTGTACGTGCCTTCGAGCAGGCCTCCGCGCTGGGCGCTATACACCCGCAATCCGGCCGCGGAGGCCGTCGTTGCCTGCATCGGCCGGGAAAAAGTGATCGTTAGATCAGTGCTCACCGCGACCGACGTCGCATTGCGGGTGGGGGTGACGCTTACCACCTGGGGCGCGGCAGGTAGTTGCGCCTGCGTGGTCCCTGCCACATGCAGCAGGACCAGCAGCAAGAGTAGGCGCAGATAAGGCGTAAATAGATGAGGCAATAAGAAGAGAGATAAAGGTCGTGTACTAGGAAAAAGGGATCGTAACAAAGGGTAATAAGGCAGCATAGTAGCACGACATAGTTCAACTCAACTCGTAAAGCTACTAAACCAACTCACGCCTTAGCTATTTTATATTCTAATAATTTGATATGCATGGGTGACCCATGAGAATAGGTACTTATCAGAGGCAATCACTGCAGGCAAGAAAAGGCATTAGCTGCTACTAAATGGAAGCAAGGGCATGAAAAACAGGGGTATAAACATGAAGTAAACCCGCTGTCTTAGGGGATCTAGCCCTAAGCTTATCGACACTGAAACAGAGTGAGAAAGGCCATAGTTAGAGGCCAACTATATTAGACATTTAAAAAATGTCCCTTTGTAAAATGCCAATTAATCAACAAGTACCGATACCCTGGCCTTATCAGTACGGACTTTTGACGCTGTACAGATATTCAAGGAGCGTTCAACCACTGTACACCCTCCCGTATAGAGATCGATAAGACCCTGCTTATCAGTCCTTATTTTCCATCAGATCTACCAGAACTTGTATTCTGTGCGTCCAAAATCTATCCTTATGCTTCCTTCTTCAGAAAGCAAATGCCTGCTAAGTGCATAGTATCCGATTCAAACACGACTTCACAAACGGCTTGGTAGTCGCACTCCAGCACCACTGTATTCCAGACGTTGCTATGCCCTATGGCATAGATTGATTCTTGAGGGAGAATACGGGCTTGAATTGACTGACTGGAGTCAAAGAAGCAGGTAAGACCCTGCAGTTGCACCGGAGCATGCGTCTGGGGTAGAATGTTGAACTCAATCCCCCTCCAGGGGAGAACGGCGTCTTCTTCGAGCGAAACAATCTCGACTAACACTAAGGCCTCATCAGATTTGAAAAGGGCAAAATTGCCCGTCTCCGAGTTGAAGAAAGCGTAGTCTTGGCTGAAGCGGAAGAAGGCCGCAGTGCCTATGCTCTCTATCACCGCCCCATATAAACTCCCTTCATGGTCACTTCCTGCCCACTGGTTGGCGGCCTCCAGAGAGGATATACAAACGGGTCCACCGGTGGTTTCACCGTAAACGACTAATGGGCAGGCAGGTGTCTTGGTCATCGTAGAGTTGGGCAGCTAAAGTGCTAGAACAAGAACGCACATTACGCTGGAATCAAACTACTACTTTTCCGAGGTGTCGGGTATAACTTACTTTATGTTAAGGGACAGAGTTTAGAAATAGAATGTAGCTTGAGCAGGACGTTCTACCCGTCACAGTGCTACTTTAAAGCCTGCCTATGCGTCAGACCGTAAAAACCCTACGTAACTCGTTTCTAATCGGCCTTGCTCTCTGGCTGACAGTAGGTGCTCTTGGTGCCGTAGGGGATATGATAGCTAATGAGGACTACACGACAAACTTGGTGTATACACTAGGGCGATTCGGCTTCTATTATGCTTGGGTAGCGGTCATTTGGTGGCCTGTTTTATTGACCTTGAGTGTACTCCCACCGCTTGTAATTGGTCTCATCACCGCTGGCCGCCTGGGTTATAGACGGTGGTCTCGCATTAAGTAACAGCTAATAAGGTCGTATAAGGTCGTTTATGTTAAAGAATACTGATTTAAGTATGTGCAAATCAGTATTCTTTAACACGACTCAACCCAGTTATCTACTCTGAATCAGTTAAACCGAGTATAATCAGGCCAATGCCTAAAATAATGAGGCCGGTGGCGTTAGACATCTCTTTGACATAATTATCCTTGGGTAAGAACCAATCTGCCCGCAGTCGAGCTCGCTGAGCGGGTGTCAGTAAATGGATGAACCACTTCGTTCCTACGGCCAGCGAAGCAATACCAAACCCTATTTTTATCCAGTTCATTTTGTTACTAGGGAAACGCTGAATGCATCGGGTGAAGTCCAATAATGGCCATTATGCTAACCAAAAGGCCTTTCAGCAGGTACTGGCTCCAACCCTAGGCGAAGGGAAGCGGCGCCCCCCCTGGTCCCGCACGTCGAGCAATATTTAATCAACGGCATAGTTATAGCTCTACTTCTATATAAGTATCCTGTTCTATGACACAAGCTATCTTCTTGGGCCGACTGGTCGTCTTGCTCGCCCTGGCCGCTCCGGCCGCCGCCCAAGTTGCTCCCCCCGATTCGGCGAGGACCGCTCCCTCAGCGGCCGCTACCCGGCCCCTGCTGCTCAAGCTGGGCACGGGCCTGACGCGCGGCTTCACTTGGGTCGGCTATGGGGGCTGGACCGTGCCGGTGGTCTTGGGGGCGGAAGGGGTGCTGCGGCCTGGGTGGAATCTGTACGTGAATGGGTTCAGCGGCTTCATCGTCGGGGGTGGTCGCTTCTACGACGGGCCGGCGGTGCGCTTGCACGAGCTGGGCGGCGAGCTCGGCCTGCGGCGCTATTATAACCAGGAGAAGCGCCGGCTCAAGGGGCGGGCCCATGGGCCCTTTACCGGCAACTACTTGGGGCTGCAATCCACCAGCCACTGGTACTATTTCCGCTCCCGCCCGGGGGGCGGGCAGGTGGGCTATGACTACTCGACCCTAACGGCCGTCTGGGGCCTGCAGCGGCGCCTGGGCGGGCACGGCTTGGTGGATGCCTACGTGGGCGGCGGAGTGGCCAATCAGCGGCGCGGGCGCTATGAGCCCACCACGGGCCAGGTGACGTTTTATCGCTTCCCCCTTCACTTCATGCCCGAATTTGGCCTCAAGCTGAGCTTGGTGCGCTAACGCCATGCCTGCCGGGGCGGTGCCAGCGGAGTTGAGGAAGAAGGCTGGTAGCCATTTCTACCGTGGAGAAGCGGCCGTTGTGGCTTCGACTGCTACTGCACTCCTTTCTGAGATTCGCTGGTGAACGTGAGGGCCGTGGCTGTTGTAAAACCCTGCAGAGAAAATCTACTGGGTCGCCCGGGCGACTCCTCGCGGCTAAAAGGCGTAAGTAAGCGCCGCTTGTGGGAAGGGATTCGTGGTTCAAACACCCTGTTTTCAGCGAGGGCTAGACTTTTGCAACAGCCACGGCCTTTCTAGGACACGGGAAGGGTTGAAGCTACCTTATCTATTGCTTACTTGAAGGGAAAACCCACTTCCCCCCTTTATGAAAGAATTCACCGAAGAAGAAGCATTGCAGGCGCTCGCCTTCCTGACCAAGCTCGTCGTGGGTTTAGACCGCTTGGGAAGTCGGTATGCAGATAAGGACGAAGACTTAGCGTGGGCACTCCTGTATTCTTTTGAGCCCAACGTATTTAAAGAAGCGGCGCAAGTGCGTCAAATGCTTTGCAGTAAGTACAGCCAAGAACTGCAGGAGGGGGAAGATCAGGATGAAGTAGAAAAGGTGCTGGCTGACGTCGCGTATTGGAAACTGCCAACGGCGAAGCAGCTCGCTCGATTCCGGGCCAATCGATTGAAAAAGCAGCGTCCAGGCTCTTCTTCGTGAACGTTGCAACAGGACTTTCTCTCTACATGACACTTCTATCGAGGCTCTCCCAGATCTCGTTTTTGTCGCTTACCATAATGGCCATCATACGACGGGGCCGGAGTATCCTCTTTAGTAACGAATATATTCACGTCCTCATGAAAACAGTTCTTGTGGCGCTACTCGCTATAATACTGGCCGCTTGTACGTCGAATACCGAGCAGCAGCCTGACCAGTCACGCGAGCCATCAGAGGTGGGCCGACCAGAAGGCCTTAGTAGGCCAAGCGAGGAAGCCACCGGACGGCCATCAGCGACGAGGTTGGCAAATCCGTTGTTGGGCATGTGGGTTGCTCAAGGCGAGGAAAATGTCACCTTTCAAATCAATCAGGACTCGGTTTATTATCCGGACCAGTTCCAATCCTATGCTTATACGCTGCAAGGCGACAGTATCCGCATCCAGTACGAGGAAGACTATGCGGGACGGTTTGCGTTTGCCCTGAAGGACAAGGACGTGCTGATCCTATCCGGCGAGGAAGGCGCGCATCTCTACCGCCGAGTACAGGACTAGCCCCAGAAAACAGAGGTTCTTGCTTAGTAAACTATTATCCTCGTCGGTCTATCTATTGGTTGCTACCATGCTAACCCCCTCTTTGCCGGCCTCCGCTGGTACTCCTCCCAAACGGAGAGCTCCTAATACGAGCTATCCCCTCCAGTGGTGGGCCGCCAGCATCGTGCTCGGCCCGACCCTGCTGGTCTTGCTGGGAGTGGTGCAAGGCGAAGGCCTCCGAGGCTGGGAAACGTGGCCCGTATTCCTGCTGTTTGGCTTGGTCTTCTCCTTGCCGGTCTTGGGGGCGTGCTGGTGGGCTCATGCCTGGTTGCTGAACACCTTACGCTCGGCCTTTGCCATTAAGCTCTTGTTAAACGCAATAGCAATCGGCGGCGTGCTCCTCAACTTTCTACTGCTTAGGGGCTCGATGGCGATGCTACTCAGCGCCGTCTATGCTTGCAGTATCGTACTCGCGAGTCTCTGCTTCCGCCTGTATGAGTCCTGAGGCAGCTACTGGTTAGCAACCGTAAACTAGACAAAAGGAGGAACCATCGTCACTTGGGAGGCATGGTGCAGTCTCAGAAATGGTCATTTACATAATTTACCTTATACGACCATTAACATGGCCTTAGGACAGCCAAAACACCCTTTTGTGTCATTAGATCCAGTTAAAAAATCATACTGCCGCGACGCTATGCTCTACTTTCTGAAGCACCGCACTCTTTTCTTTTTGACTTGTTGTGCTACCCTTTGCTTAGTTGGTTGTGAAGGATATCGGCATGTTCGTGGAGTTGTGCTCGATCAACAGACGAAGGTTCCACTCGACTCAGTCCGCTGTGAAACCTTCAATCCACATATTATGGCGTTGGGATCATTCGATTCAAATGACCCACAATACTCGGATCCTCATGGTGCCTTTGATGTAACAGGGGAATTTGGTGGCTGTGTGCCTGAGTGCCCTGATATTCTGGTGCGATTCTCTAAAAAGGGATACAAGACGCTACAATTGGTGAACCCCACCGATACGATATTCTACTTAACTCGAGCTGATAAGTAAATTGATTTTTTGAAGACTAAAAGCAGCGACAGTGCTCGAGTATTTTCGCGGAATAATTTCTTGACGTAATGTTAGTTATAAGAGTGGACTTGGAATAATTATTAGCTCCTAGCACCATTCTGGGCACTCAAGATTAGCACATTTCCAGTTTGAAGCACTAGTTTTAGATCGGCCTAAGCGAGAAGAGGAGAACACGTATCGCCTACCTTGCTTTTCGCTCGGGCGGGCCATCCCCTCTTATCGATATCGTATCCCTAGCAGACGACCGATGCTGGCTGGGTGGTCGTTTCCTTCTTTTTAGTTTGTGGCCCGTATTTCTCCCTCTAGTTCTCGCTTCTGGCTTAGTCTGGTTCTGCTGCTCTCTACTGGCGCTTGCCTCACTGCTCAAACCCCGGCCCCGCGTCCCTTAGCGGAGCTACTCAATCAGCAAGAGCCTGGGTGGGCGCTCGTTGCGCAGTGGCTGCGCGAAGCTAAAAACCCGGTGCAGGTGTTGCCCAAAACCCCGGCGCGGGCCGATAGCACCTTGCTAGCGGCGCAAGTCACCACGCGCTCGCCCCTGGGTGCTATCATCTATGAAACCGGGGGCTGCTGGTGGATGGCGGGTGGCTCCGGATCCTGGGCTCGGGCCGTCCGGCCCTGAATAGGACCCTGATGGGGTGGAACCAAGGCAAGCCAGCGGGCATGCTGCTGATTGCCGACGATGTGCTCGGGGGCTTTTATGCCCTCAATGGCGGGGCCTTCGGCGCCGAATCGCTGGGTAAAGTCTTCTATTTCGCCCCCGATGCCTTCCGTTGGGAACCCACGGAGAAGACCTACTCGGAGTTTTTACGCTTTTGCTTCTCGGGAGACCTGCAGGGGTACTATCGCCGTCTGCGCTGGAAAGGCTGGCAGCAAGAAATCAATAAAGTGACGGGGGGCCAAGAGATCGCCTGTTACCCGTTTCTCTTCACCAAGGAGGGGAAGAACGTGGGCAAAACGAAGCGGGGCGTGGTTCCTATTGCCGAGTTGTGGAGCGTGGGGCAGGAAAGGCAGCGGCAGCTCGAGGGGACACCCTAGTGTTACTGGAACAACAGGCAGGTGATGACAAGGCTACAAGAGATGAGCAAAGGTGGAATAGCAGTCCGAAAGGTTGGTAGTAGGAAACTCGTTCTTACCTGCCTACTGGGTATAGGTATTTCTTGGTATAGCTGCTCGCGTAAACACGATTTGGACCATCTTGTCCCCAGCAGTCTCGATACCTGTCTTGACCCAACGAATTGTAGTATAGATTTTTCAAACCGAATGAAGTTTGAATGGGATGGCCATTCGGCTCAACCAATAGCGATTGTATGCTTTCCTGTGGATGCTGCACATTTTGGATTAGAAAGGCGAGGCAACTTGGGAAACTTGCTTTAAAAGCTTTTTCGGTGTCAAGGATGAATATGGTTTTCTAGGGGTCACATTTTCGATGTTTCAGTGCCTTCTCCTTGCAACAGGAAAGGGAATTTAGAAAAATAAAAAAATGATTAGCTGGTTTTATGAGAAATAATTGGTTTCAAGGTTGTAAAATTTTTTTGGCTGTAATACACGCCGTCGCGGTTCTTTCGTGCCAGAAGGGAGTCGATAAAATACCCGTTTCAATAAAGGCTAAAAGCAAAGCCCAGGAGGTGGTAGACTTATCTATAAAAGCTCACGGCGGCAAATTGTTTGATAAAATCTTGGTTAGCTTCACCTTCCGAGAAAGGCAGTATACAGCTTTTAGAAATGATGGCTTTTTTACATATACAAGAGCTTTTAGAGATTCTTCTGGCCATGTGAAGGACGTGCTGCAGAACAACGGCTTTTACCGTGAAGTCAATGGCAAAAGGATTGACCTGTCAGAAGATAAAAAACTGGCCTACTCAAACTCTGTAAACTCTGTTATCTATTTTGCCTTATTGCCTTATGGTCTGAACGATGCCTCTGTCCACAAACAGTACCTGGGGCAGTTTATGCTGAAAAATATTCCTTTCCATAAAATTAAGGTAACGTTCAACCCGGAAGGGGGAGGAATTGATTTTGATGATGAGTTTGTGTATTGGATACACCCCCAAACATATAAAGTACACTATCTGGCCTATAGCTATAAAGTCAATGGAGGAGGGCTGCGGTTCAGGGAAGCTTTTAACGACAGGGAAATCAACGGCGTGGTGTTTCAGGATTATATAAATTTTGAACCCCTGTCTGACACCGCTTCGCTGGAACACTTGGACAAAGCTTTTCTAACCGAGAGCCTTAAAAAACTTTCAGACATTCACCTGGAGAATATTTTGGTAACCATCAACAAATAATGAAGACAACATATTTAACCCTATTGGCAGGTGCTTTGGCCGTTGTAGCAGCTGTAAGCTGTAACAATCCCAGCCAACACAGAGATGAAACCCAGGCCAAGCTGACTACAAAATCAGATGATAAGGAACAAATCTCTGCCTCTACGGAATCTCAGCCAGATACCATCAAGAAAAGTATTCCGTCAGAAACCACCGGAAAGATAGGCAAGGCCAACGTGCAAATTAACTATCACTCACCGGGTGTGAAAGATCGGACAATCTGGGGCGGACTAGTAGCATTTGACCAAGTATGGGTGACCGGGGCACACAAAGCAACTGCTGTCAAGTTTGATAAGGCAGTAAAAATTGACGGAAAGGAAGTGGCAGCAGGTACTTATGCCTTATTCACTATACCGGGGAGAGAAGAGTGGACCATCATCCTGAACAAAGATTATGAGCAACACCTGGCAGATGACTATGATCAGAAAAAAGACGTTCTGCGGGTAAAGGTAAAGCCGAAAACGCTTGATCAACACCAGGAAAGACTTAAGTACGAGATACATGCTACTACTACCGAAGAAGGAGCAATCACCATTTCTTGGGAGAAAGTCCAAGTTTCCTTGCCAGTAAGCACGAACTTCTAATAAGTATGGTGGCAAGGGCAAACAGTTAGAGTTCATTTCCTAGATAGGCAAAAGTACTGGCATGAGCGGCGCTTTCCTGTTACATATGGTGCTGCCTGTGGTTGTTCCATTGGCTATTGCGTGGTTGTTCTATCAGTCAATATTCAAGCGAGCCACCTGGTTGCTGCTGGCAGGGATCCTGATAGACTTCGACCACCTGCTGGCCAATCCAATTGTTGATCCCAACCGGTGCAGCGTAGGGTATCACCTGCTGCACCAATACTGGCTTATCCCCGTGTATGGACCAGGGCGTACGCATCAAAAATTCTAGACTTCTTTTCTAGCTTGTGAGAGCATACTGAGTTCGAAAACCTGAATGCTATAGCTGATGGTAAAACGGCACTAGCGCCGCAAAGGCACTTCGCTAGGTTTGATGCGTAAGCCCTGATCAACTACCCGCGATAAGGACTGATAAGAAGGGCTTATCGGTCCTTATGGTGAGGAGTAAAGCGGTTTACAACTCATTGTTGACCAGCTTCCACCCACTATAGGCACCCGCAGAGAGGAATAAGCCGATAAGGAGAAACCCTGACGTCCACTCTCCTGACTGCAGATCAAAGGATCCGGGCGCGACGAAGAGGTCAGGATAAGCGGCAGAGTGAAACAGCGGGATAGCACGGCGCCCGCTCACTTGCTGCCAGTAGGACCGAGTAACGAGAATAGAGTGCGCTTGGCCATGGTAGCAAAAGTGGATATAATAGCGTTTGCTCTTATTGCTATACCCCATATTTCTACTTACCACGTCAACGGATACGGTCTGACCTGCCTGCGCTACTTGTCGTGCGTGATAACTATTGTGTTGGACCAAACTCATCATCACGGCCATAAACGCACTCACAAGCAGCAGCAAACTCCACGGACTCCACAAGCGTTGAGCGAGGGGAACTACAGGCTGCATGGGTAATAAACCATATTTTCTAATACTCCCATTGGGCGATCTAAATCTACCACTTTTCCCAGACGGCGGGTATAACTACTGTGACTGTTGCAAAACACCCAACAGGGAATCCATGAGGTTGCTTTGGCGACAACTAGCGGCAAAAAAGACTGAAGGAGCGTTCCTTGTTGGCTGCCGAGGGGACTCACTGATCTGTTTGCAGCTACTGCCAGACTTTTGCAACAGCCACTACTCTTATGTTTAGCGACGAAAACAAGACGAAGGTGGAGCGTTTGGAGCTTCCCTACTGCCCCTAAAATCCTGTTTAGCCGTGCCTACAACATCGCCTAGCTCGGTGTTGAGGAAAGGCCTCCTTGTCGGCGGGGCGTACCCACCTGCACCGCTATACCTATGCCGGCCGCCTGGTCACGCCCCGCTTCGACTAAGCGACGGACGCCGAGCAAGAGAAAGAGGTAGAGCTGTCGCGCGCGGACCTGCCTAAGGGCGAGTTCTTCTGTCGTCGGCTGGCGGCGGGCACAGTAACGACTGCGCGTGTGGTGATACCACGTTACTACCGGTTGCCCTAATCAGCAGCCTGGGATAGCAAGGAGGTTCAGTTGTACTGGGCCTCCTTTTCTGGGGGCTACCTTTCGGCTCGCTACGCCAGCGCTAGTGCCCTTTCCGGCGCGCGCAACCAGCCTACCGGCCCAGCCGCTGCGGAAGAAGCGGAAGCGTGTGCGTTACCGTTACTGGCGGAAGGGGAAGGAGCATTAACAGAGAGGGAACTGCTCCCTTCCTTCGGATAATTCCGGCCAGAAGAACCCCGCGGTCAGCGGCGGACAAACCCGCTCAACGTGATATGGTGGGTTTGGGGCGCTGTCCCCGTGGCATAGATATTATACGTGGTGGGATAATACGTGTTGGTCTCCTGAAAGTAGAGAGGCTGCGCAAACGGGGTAGAGGTGCGGTTGCCGCTGCGCAGCTCCTCGAGGAGCACGTTGGGGACCATAAACGTATACTGGCCGTTATACGTCCCTAACACCATGGTATGAGTCATGCCCGCGAACGCCTGTGCATCGCCCCAGTGCCGGCCTAACCCCGGTAGGTCCCCTAAGACAGCGCGATACGGGGCGGGCAGATAGCCGGCGGGGGGCAGCACGTTAAACCGGGCAGTGGGATCCGCGCCGGCTGGGATGGCCTGCCGTTCGGCCCGCGAGGTCATGTAAAAGCGCGTATCATAGTGCGGACCAAATGGAATCGGACCATTCGGACCCTGCACCGGATGGCCTTGGGCCGACCACCCCAGCTGAATATGGTCGAAGGGGGTAAGCGCTTTGGCCTGCTCCGGCAGGGGTATTTCATCCACGCCAAAGTTGGTCGGGGGCAAGTTGTATAGGGCCTCATTGGTGAGTTCTAACCCTAGTTCAATTGGTTCCTGCCGGGCGTTGACGGAGATCCAGGCCGTGGCTTGTCCGTTGCCGACCTTCACCGAGGGGCCCCGGTACACGGTGAGCCGCGGCTTGGGCTGGAGCCCGTAGTCTTCCAAAAGGTCACAGGAAGGAAGCAGCAGACTGCTGGCCAAGAAGAACAGAGCGTGTACTAAGCGTTTCATCGTAGGAATGGGTTAACGTGGGGGTAAGTGAATGGAAAGTAGGCAGTCAGAAGATGCTGCCGGAAGAAGTATCCGGACAGGCCAGGGAGCAAGGTGTAGCTAAGCTGTGGAGCTTCCTAGGGTTTGTGCGGTTCGGTTGAAAGAGGAACTGCCAGCAATAAGGCGCCCGTAAAAACGGACCCGGGCAGGTGCTGGGCTGTTTCTGTCGGAGGCGTGCCGGGGGCTTGCGTGAGGAGGCCCGGGCGACCGACAACCCGGGCTTAGTGCCGGGCTAGGCGGCGCACGGCGCGGATGCCCGTTGTCTGAATCTGCACGGCGTAGATGCCGGGCGCGAGGCTATGCAGGTCTAGCCCAGTGGCGTGGGCTTTCGCGGAGGGGGCCACCGTACGGGTCCACACGACCCGGCCCCGCGCATCCAGCAGGGTGAGCGTGGTGGGGCTTCGGCTCGGGGGCAACCGCACGGTCGTACTTCCCTGGGCCGGATTGGGGTACAGGCTCAGGGCCTCGGCCCCTGGGTCGGCGTCGGCCGTAGCCAGCGGAAGGCCATCGGGGAGCGTGGCCAGGAAGCCGGTGCCCGTATTCGGCGGGCTAAGCAGGGGGATGGGACCAAAATCGGCCGGGCCACCGATCACGCCCGCCACATACACCGTGCCCCCTGCACGGCCAAAGCGGTGCTTGCATCAAACGACTCCCCCCCGGCTTGCTGCACCCACATAAAGCGGCCACTAGGTCCCTCATCCGTGAGCTTAGTGACGAATACGTCGGAGAAGCCGGCACTGCTCAGACTGCTAGTACCAAAGCGGGCCGGCGTGCTCGTAAACCCACCCCCGATATACACGGTGGATCCGCGGACAGCCAGCGCCTGCGCAATATCGCTTCCCGGCCCGCCGACTTGCTGCACCCAGGCAACGCGGCCACTGGGCCCACTATCCGTTAGCTTAGTGACGAACACATCGGAGGCGCCGGCACTACTCAGGCTGCTACTCCCAAAGCGGGCGGTCGACCCCTCGAAGCTGCCAGTGACATACACCGCGGACTCGCCCAGGGCCAGCGCCAGCGCCCAATCATCGGTCGGCCCGCCCGCTTGCTCGGCCCAGGTAAAGCTACTGCTGTTGCCCGCCTCCGTGAGTTTGGCCACAAAAATGTCCCCGCCGCCGGCGCTCGTCAGCGCAACAGGACCAAAGCGGGCAGTCGACGTCCCGACCGGAAAGTCCAAAAAGCCAAAGTAGCCGGTGACATACACCTCCGCCCCCCGCACGGCCAGGGCCATCGCCCTGTCCCCGTACTCCCCCCCGCGCGCTGGACCCAGCTAAAGCTACTCGTCGCGCTGTTCCACTTCGCCACCAACACATCCTCCTCGCCCGCACTGGTCAACGTCGTCGCTCCCACCATAATCGTGCCCGCGAACGAGCCGGCCAAATACACGTTCCCACTTTCGTCGAGCGCTAGGGCCTGGACCTGGGAGAAGCCGTTCGGGGTGGGGGCTAGGCTGAGGGCCACCGCCGTGGCCCACGGCGGCGCTTGCGCCCGGACTGGGGAAGCGGCCAGCAGCAGCAGGAGCAGCAGCCCAGTCCAACCGAGCAAATGCTTCCGTCGAAGCGCGGAAGCGTGCAGAAGAGCAGGGGGGTTCATCACGAGCCAGGACGTTAGCCCAGCCAACCGATAGGCTGGGAAGGAACCGAAACAAAAGATGTAATACTAGAACAATATAAAGAAATGATTTAATAATATTAAGTATGACTTTGCCTAGTCTGGGTTTCATCCCTTGCTTCACGGCGCGGCGGCGCGAGCTAGTAGCGCTTAACCTTTGGCTTGTATAAAAGAGGGGAGTGGCGGCAAGCTAGGGTTGACAGCTACTGACTGGTGTGGATAAGGTGCTCCTTGCAGACTTATTGCTGTCCAAGAAGGGCCGTGGCTGTTGCAAAAGTCTGGCTGTAGGCTGCCAACCGGCTATTCAGGCTTCATCCGCTGTCAACCAGGGACCTCCCTTGGGGCTTGCTAACCTCTTCTCGTCGCTGAGGCGACGTAAGACCTGCACCGTTGGGCGTTTTGCAACAGCCACGGCCCTTATGCTAACCAACTTTTCAGGACCTGACCCTCTCCTGTCGGGTCCTTAGACTCCCCTTGCCAGGAGGCCAGGCCCTGCGCGGCGCGACGTGGGCGGGTCCACCGGGAAGCCGTACCTTCGACCCGGCTTTTTGCTGCGTATGACCTCTACTCTTCCGTTTCCCGCTGCCGCCCCCCAGCCCGTGCTCATCGTGGGGGCCGGGCTCGCTGGCCTGACCGCGGCCCATGTTCTGCTGGCCGCCGGCATGCCGGTTCGGATCCTAGAGGCCCGGGACCGGGTTGGCGGACGGACCTGGGCTGTTCCAGCCTTGCCGGCGAAGGGAGAGAATGACCTACTCGACCTAGGCGCCACCTGGGGCTGGGCCCACCATCCGTACCTGCTACAGCTGCTGGGCGAGCTGGGTATCCCCTCGTTTAGGCAGCCCAGTGCCGGGGCCACGGCCTACCAGACCCGGCAGGGCGTGCACCGGCTGGCTCAGCCGGCCGGCTCGGCGGGCTATCGGCGCTTCGCGGGCGGGGCAGCGGTGCTCTGCCGCACCCTGGCGGGGCGGCTGCCGGCGGAATGTTTGCAACTGAACACCCGCGTTACGCAGCTTCGGCTGCTGGTTCCCGGCCAAGGAGTAGCCGTTCAGGTGGAGCAGGGCGTGGCCACGCACACATACCCCGCCGCGGCCGTGGTCCTGGCGCTGCCTCCGCGGCTGGTGGCGCAGTGCATTTCCTTTACGCCCTCCCTGCCCGCGGCCCTGCAGCAGACGTTGCGGGAAGTGCCGACCTGGATGAGCCACGCCATGAAAAGCGTGGTGGTGTACGAGCAGCCCTTCTGGCGGGCGCAGGGCTGGTCGGGGTTTGCCGTCAGCCAGACCGGCCCGCTGACGGAAGTGCACGATGCCTCGCCTGCAGGTGGGGCTCCCGGCGCGCTGTTCGGCTTCTTTGCCGCGCCCCATCCGCTGCGCGCTGCCCCCTCGCGGCGCGGCGCGCAGCGGTGCTCGCCCAACTCGAGCTCCTCTTCGGGGCCCCGGCCGCCGCCCCGCTGGCTTACCACGAGTGGGACTGGGCCCGGGATCCGCTTACCAGCGGGCCGGGCGACGAGCAGCCCCCCGGTCGGTGCCCCTGCAGGGCCCCGCGCTGCTGCGGCAGCCGGCCTGGGCGGGCCGGCTGCACTGGGCCGGAGCCGAAACGTCCGTCAGCGAGTGGGGACGACTCGACGGGGCGGTGGAATCGGGACGCTATGCGGCCGCGCAAGTGCTGCGGCAACTAACCACCGGTTAGGCCGTAGCTACGTCCGAACAAGAGCGGCGCTCCCGGCGAATGCGCCTACCGGGAGCGCTGGCGGTGTGGGCGTTGACGCAGGGCCACCACGTGAGCGGGCCTCTGGCGGTCTCCTAGTTTTTGGTTGCCCCAACCGGCCCGGGCGTCGGTAGTCGGCGGCTGGTCAAGGGCTCGGCTTTGAGCAGCAAGTCCGTGGCCAAGAAGGAGTCGTCCTTATTCAGGTACCACTTGCGCGTTTTCGGTAGCTTGACCCCCTTCACGGTCAGCTCTTGGTCGAGCAGCACGTATTCGCCGTCGTTGGGCTCTTTATTGTGGGAAAAGCGGTAGGCCCGCAGCGCAGAGGTGCGCGGGTCCAGGTAGAAGGACCAGGTGTCCTGGCCCACGGCCGGGTCGTAGCTGACCTGTACGGTGGGGTAGGTCTTGCCGCGTAGCGATTGCTGGGGGCTTCGGCGGCCACCCGCGTGCCGGCGTCACGCAGCTTCATGGGCAGGCCGTAGAGATAGGTGTAGAAGTTGCGCGCAGCCTGCACCGCCCCGGCCACCAGCCGATACTGTTTTTGCTCGGCCGCGGTGAAGTGGGGTTGGCCATCGAGCAGTAGGACCTCTTGCCCGTTGACCACGCCCTTGACGACTTCGCGCCCCCCGGGGTGGCTGATGTGGCAGAAATAGCCGGTGGCATTGTCCAGCTCCACTTCAAAGGTGCTGGCTTGGCCCGCGGCCGAAGTCGACTGGAAAAACAGCCGCGTGCGCAACGTAGGCCATTTTCCTTGCGGGTCGTGGTAGGCAATGGACTGCTGCACCAGTTGAGGACCCGTCAGGGGTGGGGCCGGAGCAGCCGGGAGCAAGGTTAGAGCGAGGAAAAACAGCAGTTTGGGCATCATGGCGGGAAAGCAGGGAAAAGAGGAGTAAGCGGGGAGCTCTTAGTAAATAACTCCTGCATAAAGAACGGAGCCTGTTTACCCTACGCTTCTTCCTCGCTTCCGTTGGCGGCCTAACCGGCTAGCCCGCCTCGGGTACCAGGGGCTTGGTGCTCCAGACCAGAATCGTGCAGCCCGTGGGGCTGGTGGCTTGATGCTCGGTGCCGGCCGGATAATACAGATAGGAGCCTGGCCCAAACACGCGTTCCTACGCTACTCCTGGGTCCACGTACGTGCCCTCTACCACGAACACTTCATCGGGCACGGCATGCGCATGCACGGGGTAGCCCTGCCCGGCGGCGAGGCGCAAGAGTACCCGCGAGTCGCCCCCTCGGCCCGTAAGACCTGCTTGTCCACCCCGTCGCTCACCCGCTCCCACGGCGCGGCCGCGCGCTCTACACTGGTTACCTGTGTCATATGCTATGCTTTTTGTTATAACGGTTGTTATACCAGGCAAACGGTCACCCCGGTACGGCTCCAACTAGTACGCGAAGCAGGGTCCGAAGGACGGGGTATCAAGCAGATGAACCGGTAAGCTGGCCTCCAGCCCTAGGCTGGAAATGGCTGGGGGACGCGGCAGCTAGGGTGCCCGGAGTGAAGACTGGAACCCGCATAGCCTTTGACCAGGTAGTCATTCGAAGATAATTACTACCACCGGGTGAAAAGCATAATGAAAGAGGTTTAGGCTATTTGTAAATAATATTTAGGCTAATCTAAACTTATTTACCTCTAAGCGGTAAGGAAGCTATCGCCGGCTACCGCTCCCCCGTGTGTTGACGGACAGAACCTCGGGTTATGTTGCTTCCCTTCCGGGCTTTCCTTCTATTGTCGCTGCTGCTAACGTTAGGCAGCAGCCACCCGCCAAAGCCTGGGGTTATCCGCTGGCTCGCGCCCCAAGACCTGGCCGATAGCCTGCGGGTACGGCCCCGGCCCGTGCTCGTAAACATCTACACGCCCTCATGCCGCTACTGCAAGTTGCAGGAGCTGACGACCTTCCAGGATCAACGCGTAGCCGACCGCTTGAATGCCCGTTTTTACGCCGTGGCCCTGAACGCGGAAAGCCCCGAGCCGGTCCGGTTGCTGGGGCACACGTTCACGTTTCAGCCCACGGGTCCCGGCCGCGGGGTGCATGCGCTGGCCCTGGCCCTGGCCCGCGACGAGCGCGGACAGATAGCCTATCCCACCCTCGTGCTCCTGGATGAGCACTTACAGGTGCGCGGGCGCTGGCCCGGGCTTATCAAAGCCGAGCAACTCACCCCCGCCTTGGATAAGGTGGCGCCGGAGGCCGGGCCGTAGCTACCGGCGTGCTTGCCCGCACTGTGTGTTATCCTTGGCTGGCGCAAGTAACGGCCTGGTTTTACCCACTTTGCAGTCAGGCTTGACCACCGGAAAGCTTCGTGGGCCCAGCCGACCCCGTTATTCAATGATCATATGGCAGACGTTGGTTTCGGCCCGGCCATCGGCGCTGACCAAGGCCCAAAACAGCCCCTCCGTGCTGTGGGGCATCGCTGCGTGCCCCTGCCAGTCGAGGGCAATAACGCCCCCTCGCCCCCCGCCCGGGCTACTTTGTCGATGACTTGCTGCGCCGCTTCCTGCACGCCTAAGCCTGTATACTCCACTATGGCGGCAATATCGTGGGCGACCGCGTGGCGGATGAAGTACTCCCCGTGGCCCGTGCCGGACACGGCGCAGCCGTGGTTGGCATAGGTGCCCGCCCCAATCAGGGGAGAATCCCCAACCCGACCGTAGGCCTTATTGAGCATGCCCCCGGTGGAGGTGCCGGCCGCCAGGTGGCCGGCCTGGTCGAGGGCGACGGCCCCTACGGTCCCATACTTCGTGGCGGGGAGGTCAACGTCCCAGCGCGTCGAACCGGGAGCAGCGCCCCCTTGCAGCGCCTGCCACTGCTGCCAGCGCTCCTCGGTGCGAAACCAAGCCGCAGGGGCCGTTTCCAGCCCCATATGGGCGGCGAACTCGTCGGCCCCGGCCCCCGTGAGTAGCACGTAGGGCGAGCGCTCGAGCACGGCGCGGGCGGCCGTGATGGGGTTTTTCACCGTGCGCACCCCTGCCACGGCCCCGGCCCGCAGCGTCGCGCCGTCCATCAGGGCCGCGTCCATCTCGTTCACCCCGGCCCGGGAGAACACTGAGCCCCGGCCCGCGTTAAACAAGGGCGAGTCCTCGAGCAGCTGCAGGCTGGTTTCGACCGCGTCCAGGCTCGTGCCGCCACTAGTAAGTACGGCATACCCCGCGTGGGCGGCCTCGCTTAGGGTGCGGGTGTAGGCGGCCTGCTGGGGAAAGGGCGTGCCGGGGGGATGCAGCCGGCCCGAGCCGCCGTGCAGCAGCAGGGTGGCGGGGTAGAAAGAAGGAGAGGGCATAAGAAGAGCGGAAGGTGGGGAGAATAAAGACTGGTGTACGGGCGCTCAAACGCCGGCACTAGGGACGGCAAGATAGGAGCTATGACCGCCTGTTGGGTTTGCCGCCAGCAGATGCGCTGGGTCCGTCGCTCCAGCAGCTCCTCCTAGAACTCAGGTCCACCCCTTTCAACGGACCCACGCGCTTACCCATCCGGCTGCCTATCTTCCACTTACGGCTGGTGATGCTGCCGACCACGGCATACCCGTTAGCCCCCTTGGCCAGCCGCGTGGCGCAAGCTGCGCAGGGCCGCGCGGGTGCGAGTCCGGACCGTGCCCAAAGGTAGTTCCAGTTCCTGCGCCGCCTCGCGCACGGTGTAACCCTCGACGTAGAGCAGCTCGAGCAACTGGCGCTGGGCCGGCGGCAGTTGGGCGACCAGTTCTCGCACCCCGACATGCTCGGGTTGAAAACCGGCGCTGGCGTGGGCCAGGGCGGGGCTGCCCTCCAGGGACTGGGTCTGGCGGGCCTGGTGGGCGCGGCGGCTGCGCAGCTGATCCAGGGCCAGGTTGCGGCATAGCGTCAGGGCCCAGGTGAATAGGCTACCTTTGGCCGCCTGGTAAGTCGGGAACTGCTGCCAGATCTTGACCAACGCTTCCTGCAGTAGGTCTTCGGCTAGAGCATCGTCGCGCAGCAGGCGCCGCAGCAGGCCGTACATCGCCGCGCCATAGCGGTCGTAGAAGTCGACCATGGCGGAGGGATCGCGGGCGTAGAGGCGCTCGAGCAGCGCCGACTCTGAGGACGGCAACATGGGGGTGGGCGGGGGTGGAGCCTGTGTACGCGAACGCCCCATACAAGGTCACCGCCGCCCCTGGGGCTGGTACCGGCGCGCTAATGGAAAAGGGGCGCATAAATCGACCAAGGCGACTGCTAGGTCGGTAGACGTCCCCGCGGAGACGCTGAAAAAGGTTGGCCTTCAATTCCCGGCCCGCGTACTTTTACTGCTATGTACTCTCCCCTCAGCCTGCCTACGCGCACGATTACCTTTCGTCCGGACCTGAACGTGCTGGTCGTGCGGTGGCACACCCATGCGGCGGTGGAGGTGGTGCAAGCGGACTACGCTCAGATGCTGGACGCGGCCGAGGCGAGCCGTTGCACCGACTGGCTGCTAGACGTACGCCGCCGGGAGGCAGCCCCGGCCGCGCTGAGTGCCTGGGTGAGTCACGTATTTTACCCGGGGCGGTGGCGCGGTTGAGCCCCCACCGGCTGCGGATGGCGGTGCTTAGCTCGCCGTCCTTGACGGAGCTATACCGCACTGACCCGGAGCACCAGAAACACGTGGCCTACAGCACGGACCCCGCGCGGCCCTACGACATTCGCTTGTTTGACGACGAGGGGCAGGCCATGCACTGGCTGAGCACGCGGCTGCGCTAACGGATAACGCGGCCGCTAGGCCAGCTGCCGCAGCCAGGCCACGGCCGTTTCTTCGCGGTCGAAGACGCGGTAGGTCAGGGCTGCCGTTTTCGCTTCGTGCATGACCTGATCGTTGGAGAGGCGGGCGAACACATCGTTGGCCAACAGGACGGCCCCGTAGAGCCCTTGCGGTCCTTGCCGGGAATGGTCGAGCCAGTAGTCCACGATCCAGGCACTCTCTTCCTCGGTGAAGGGGGCCATCAGGCGCTGGTCGCCGAGCAGGCGGTGCCACCGGTTGCGCACAAGCAGGTTGCGGGTGTGGGTGAGCAGGGCCTGCAGCTCGGCGAGTTTGCGCTTGCCCGGCTGGTACTGGAAAATCACGTAGCCGTCGGGGTGTTCGAGCACACGGCCCACGGGGTTTTCAAAATACAGTTTCGGTGTAGCGAGTGGAATCATCCGAAAGGCAATGAAGGGCGGGTGGAAGGGGCGGGAGCAGACCCAGGACAGAAGCAACAGCCCGCGAGACGGGCAACAGGCAGCGGGAAGCAAAGCAAGGGATTTTTCCGCAAACCAGCCAGCTCGAGCCAGGGGCGCAAGCCCAGTGGTGGCCTACGAGGCCGGGTATAACAGGCTTACGTTCGGGGGAGGAGCAGTCCATGTGCTGCCTGGCACGCCACCCCACCCCAGCGCCGGCAGAGGCTACGGCTTCGTATGTCTGGCCTGGCGGTGTGCCCAGGAAGCAGAAAACAGGTCGTTGGTACGCGCGGCCGTTCCCGGGCAATACAAGCCAGCTTTCCTACCGCTGCTTCAACGGGGGGCAGTCTTTCGGCGTACTGCCGGGTCTATGGCTACCACCCCCTTGTCCGCCGTTATCTTCCTACACGGTTACCTGGAAAGCCCCGCCATCTGGTCGGCCTTTATTGGCGACCATTTTGCCGACTACCAGGTGCTCACGCCGGCTCTGCCCGGCTACGACCCCACGCATGCGGCCACCGACTACAGCCTGGAAGCGGCGGCCGAGGCGCTACGAGCCACGTTAGCCGCGGCGGGCGTGAGCCGGGCCGTACTGGTGGGCCACAGCATGGGCGGCTACGTGGCCCTAGCCTTTGCCGAGCAGTACCCTGGCCTGGTCGCCGGGTTAGGCTTGTTTCACTCTTCGGCCCTGCCCGACAACGAAGAGGACCTTGAGCGGCGGACCCGCAACCGCACCTTTCTGCAGGAGCACGGCGTGGCCGCCTACGCGGACGAGTTTCTCCAGCCGCAGCTCTCGCCCACCCACCGTGAATCCTTAACCCACGAGGTGCAGCAGTTGCAAGCAATCGCCGCGGCCGTGCCCTTAGCCGTGGCGCTGGGCAGCTTGGACGCGATAGGGCAGCGCCCGGATCGGCGCGCCGTGCTGGAAAAGGCCACCTACCCGGTCTTGTTTATTGCCGGCAAGGACGACCGGGCCGTCCCGCCGGAGAAAACCCACGCGGAAAGCTTGCTGCCCGACTACTGCACGGTGGTCTGGCTGGCGGGCGTGGGCCACCTCGGGTTTGTGGAGCGGCCCCGCGACACGCGCCGGGCCGTGCGCCAACTCGTGGAGGCGGCCTTCCGCCCCGAGGTCGGCAGGTAGCGTAGCCCGTTAGTGGCCAGGTTCCAAGGGGCCGGGGGGGAGTGACCTGCTGGTAAGGGCACGTGCGGCCGCGTGCGTTGTTTTGAATGGGCTCTCTGCCCGAACCGGACCCAACGCAAACCCCGGGTGTACGTACAGGAAGGCTTCCCCGAACGCAACCTCCGCGTTGAGTTCCTATCCCCTGACCATGCACCGCACCCTCGCCCTGACGCTCCCCCCTGACGCTACTGATGCCCTTCTGCGCGAGTTAGAACCCCTAGACGAGGTGATTGGCCTGAGCGTGCAGCGCGGAGCCGCCCGCAAGCCCGTGGGCGACGTGGTGACCGTGCAGGTGCTCAACCGCGGGGCCGATGAGGTGCTGCGTCGCGCCCGCGCCGCCGTCTCCAACCCGGCGGCCCTCAGTATCGTGACCACCGAAGTCACCAGCTTCATTGCCCCCGCCCAGCACCAGGCCGTCGATGATGACCGGGACGAGGCCATCTGGGAGGAGATGGAAAGCGGGTTGCGCCACCAGGGCCGCATCACCACCAACTACCTGCTCTTGATGGGCCTGGGCGGCATCGTGGCCGCCATTGGCCTCGTGTCCGAGCCGGTGCCCCAGGCCGTGGCCTTCGTGGCGTCGGCCATTATCGCCCCGGGCTTTGACCCAATGACTAAAGTGCCCCTGGGCCTGGTGCTCCGGCACTGGTCCCTGGTCCAGCGCGGAGTCCGCTCCGCGCTGGCCGGCTACGCCGTGCTGGTGGTGGCCGCGGCCCTGACCATGCTCGCGTTGGTGGCCGCGGGCGAGGCCTCGGGCGAGCAGCTGGCCACGAACCCGGAGGTGCAGCACCTGGCCCACCCCAAGCTGCTGGAGTTGTTGCTGGCCGGGGCCGGGGCGCTGGCGGGCGTGGTGATTTTGGCCGCCTACCGACGCAGCTTTCAGGCCGGCCCGCTGATTGCCATGGCCTTTATTCCGGCCGCGGCGCTCATCGGGGCCGGGCTGGCCGTGGGACGCTTGGATCTGGCCCTGGAGGGACTGGAGCGCTTCGGGGCGGACTGGGGCTTTATTCTGGCCTTGGGTATTCCCTTTCTGTGGCTTAAGCAGCGCCTGGTGCACCGCCGCCAGCCCCTCGTCTAGGTAGAACTACAGGGGCTGTACCCGGCCGGGAGCTGGTGCGGCCCTAGGCTGCTGGTTTACCTGGGGAGCAAGTAAGGCAGGACCGAGCCGGCAAGGGTCTCCTCCCCGTCCGCGTGTCGGCTGCCTCTCTTAGTCCACGTTGCTGCATACAGCTCACGCCCTCCTGACTTTCGCTAACCATCAGGCTATCCGGACCGTATCGTGGAAAAGTATGCCCCTGCCTGATTCGCTCCTGCCCGCCAACGATGCTTCCCGCCTGCAAGCTTTGGCGCCCTATCTGACCTTAGGCACGGCGCCCGACCCGGTCTTCACGGAAATGGGGCGGCTGACGGCCAAGTTATTTGCCGTGCCCATCGCCCTGGTCTCCTTGGTGGAAAAAGACAGTGTCTGGTTTAAAGTCAACGAGGGCTTAACCGGACAGGAGCGGGTAGCGCGCCACGAGAGTATGTGTTCGGTGGCCATCCTGCAGGAGGAGACCACCCTCTACGAGGATCTGCAAAAGCAGCCCTGCCACCTCACTGATCCTCAGGTGGCCGAAACCCTGCACCTGCGCTTTTATGCCGGGCACCCGTTGCTAACGGCCGAGGGGCACGCGATTGGCACCTTGTGCGTGATTGACCGGCAGCCCAGCACCCTCTCGCTGCCCGAGCTGAAGCGCTTGCAAGCCTTGGCGACCATTGTCATGAAGATGCTCGACCTACGGGTACGGATGCAGAAACAATCCGAGCAGGTTAATGCCCTGTGGTTGGGCCTCTACCTGCAGATGGAGGAATCACTCAACCGACTGACGACCTTGCGCGACTTGGCCAGTTGGGAAGAGAATAGCCACACGGCGGCGGCCCTGGGCTACCAGCAGTCGATTGAGGAAGAAGCGGACCGCATCCTGCGCGTGCTCGACGAGCAGACTACGGCCGCCTTAGCTGCCTACCTGGGGCCCCGCACCTAAGGCGGCCAACTACAGGCAGCGCTTTCCCCGCGCTACTGGGGACGACAAGACCACCCGAAAGAGTGCGTAAAGAGCTCCTAACCGATGCGCTGACTCTATGGACGGGTATATTAGATGGAGTAGCGTTGCAAGCACGAGTAGGTGTCCCTACAGAGGCTACTAGGCCGCTAGTAGCCTCAAACCAAGCCCTTAGCTGTGTTCTGCAACAGCACCACTGGTTAACGTAATGGCCCTGTTGCAAAAGTCAACTTCCTGCAGGTGTGCGAGGTGGGTAGCGTAGGCTCGCCTTCCCCCCCGTCAGACGTCGCTGCTGAAACCGGTGCCCGCGCACCATTACTACCAGCCACGGCTGCCGACCGTCGATTTTTGCTTCGTGCGGCCCCTGCTTCCCCCTTTCTATAACCCTGGCGGTCGTCCCTCGCTCGATCCCGTCGTGTTGGTCAAGTTGCTCTTGGTGGGGCACGTGGAGAAGTAAAAAAGCCTTTTCATACTTGAAAAGGCCTTTCTGTTAACTAGCAACGAACACTATAATCCGTACATACCTATTTATTGTAGAGTAGCATTTACCGCGGCATCCGCCGTAATAAATCCTGCCCCTGCCTCCACGGGGGTAGCCATAGGCAGGGCAGCACGTTCTAACGTACTTTCGGCCTGAGCGGCCGTTATCGTCTTATTCTTTTGTGCCATTAGCGCTACGATGCCCGCTACGTGCGGGCTAGCCATGGAAGTACCAGAAAGAAAATAATAAGAAAGCTGGCCGCTGTTCAGCTGATACGGTCCTACTACATTATGACCAGGGGCCGTTACATCTAAATCCTGACCAGGTTTTTGCCGGCTAGAAAAGCCAGAAATAAAAAAATCAGCTGGGTTAGTAGGATCAGGCACATTCAAGCGCAACCACCAGGTAGCAATAGAGCCCTGTGCTTTTAAGCCCGCACTAGCTACACTAATCACAGGCGCATAAGCCCCCGGATAGCCCATACCAGCAGGCCCACTATTACCGGCCGAAGCGACAATAATGACGCCTTGTGCAATAGCATAATCAATCGCTGCCTTCTCGATAGCATCTAACCCAGGACCACCTAAACTCATGTTTATCACGACCGGAGAATTCTTTAGCGGGCCAGCCTTTAAATCAGCTATGTGCACAATACCCTGCGCGACGACGGACGACCAGCCCGAACCATTCTGATTTAGTACTTTAACCGGAATAACCGTAGCTTTAGGAGCTACCCCATTAATAGAAGTGCCATTCAGGTTAAACCCAAGAATAGTACTGGTTACATGGGTTCCATGGGAGTTCTGATCGTGTTCCCACTTGTTCGGCTGATCTGATACATTGCCCCTTTCACCCCCTCCGCCGCCAAAGGACTTGGCGTATTGGGTAGCAATTCTTTCCTGCGGAAAATATTGGCGCCAAGAATCCGATAAACCCGTATCCAAAACTCCGATGTATACACCCTCTCCATCTTGCTCAATCGTTCGTCCAACACCTAAATCAGTAACATTAACGGCATCCAGATTCCAGGTATTTACCCCCCCACTAAAGTCCGATACGGCGACCGCATCTACGGGCGCCCCATTTCTACTGGCATCTGGATTAGCCTGACTTACATAAGAAAGCTGTTGAATGCTCGCTAATTTATCACTCGTGGTTTTCATGGTTAACGCATCGAGCTTAACCATGACTTCCCCGACTGTACCATACGCTTTCAACTCATTCAGAATGGTGTCGGTTATTTTCGTATTCAGGACCACATTAATGCCAATCATTTTGGTGGCCGTGGCATCGGCAGATGGCGAAGCACCAGTAGCAGGAGCAACTTGGTCTTCCGGCATTTTCTCGCAGGACATGAGTAAAGCAAGCGAAGGCGCTACCACCAATAAGGAGCAGAGCTGGCGAAAATGGGTACTCTCTTTGAGCTTCAGTAAGCTGGGTACAGATAGATAGATCTTTTTCATTGGGATGTTTATGTAGTTATGTAGAAAAAGCGGATGATCCGAGTACTAGCTACCAAGAAATGAATTAAAGTCCTAATAATTTGTACTTTATTTACGTATAAATAGAATAATTGATAAAGTTGCTTGTTGCTGATAGCACAGAAGCCATAGGATGTGATGAAACTACCCAGCACCGGTTCGACCGTGGAAGCCCGCAGTCGCCGCCTGTGCTAGCCGACATGCGTGGCGAAGCGCGTGAGCATGCGCTCGTAGGGGGCTTTGGCCGAGCCGTGTAAGGCAGGCGCTTTTCCCGCGCCTGCCTTACACGGCTCGGCCAAAGGCCAGTGCTTGCACTCGGCGGCCTTGGCCCTGTTGCGCTTTTTGGGGTTGCCCTGAGTCGACGGATTCGTTGTCGGTTGATGATACGTCCATCACGCGCCCGTTCTTCGGACGCAAACCGCCACAGCCGTAAGCCGGGCTACCCAGGGAGACACTCCACGAGGCTATAGGGCTCTCGTTTGGCGTGTACGAAACGCATCCCTCCTGCCCGTTTCCTACACGTTGAATTGTAGCCGGGTTTTGTACACTCCCCTGACCCTACCATGGCCCACGGGCACCGGGTGCCATGGTAGGGTCAGGCGTTCACGGAAAGGAGGAATAGGTCAGCCGACGGGTCGCGCGAATGCTCCCTTCGCGCTGGCCTCTACGGGGAGGCTAACCAGCTCTTTCCGGGCAATAAACGGGCCCCAGTGTCTCATTTGGGGGGTATGAACATAAATACCCACCAAAAAGCCGTACGACCCGGCAGGGGCAGCGGCTTGTCGAGGGAGGCAATCCCCGGGGCTTACCCGGCGTCGCCGGACCTGGAACCGGTGGGCTCCGGGGCTTGGCGGGCCCGGGCCGAAGCCAGCAGCCGACAGGCGTCGCGGTGCAACGCCGTCGCCGCGCGGGCCACCAGCTCGTTCAGTTCCACGCCCGGCAGGGCCCCACCCAGCGCCACGATGCCCGCGAGGCAGGCCAGGGCGAGCCCCGCCGTGAGCAGCGCGGCCGCCCGGAACAACAGATGGGCGTAGAACGGGAGCAGGGGCATAGGGCGGGGCAGCAACAGCAGAAAGGGGAGTCCTTCCGGCGGGCCAAGTTAGGGAAGAAAAATAGGCCAGCACCCGGGCGCGGGTGGCCGTGTCCACCGGGTTGGTCAGCCGAGCAGAACTGGCGTTCAGGAAAACGGTGATTTAAATTAAGGGAGCCCCCTTTTACATACTGGAAACGACCTGCTACTACATGTACAAGCTTGGTTAGGATTCGAGTAGAGCGGCGTTATGGGCCCTTATTTCTTGCCAGGTCCAGGTCCCTCACGGAGCGGAAGTAGACAGACCGGGAAGACAGAGAGGGCCATTGCCTGCCCAATACCTCGGTGGCAGTCCGCTGTTACCGCAAGTTTGCCAGCAAGGCTAAAGAGGGCTGAGAGGGGGCAGCAGGAGACGCAGCGAACGACATAGCAGCAAGCACAGGATGACCGAATTATAGGGACGTTACTTCCACGTTACCTGAAGGGGCGAAGCCAGGCGACGAGCAAACTCACTGAGATACTTATCCCAGTCCTCGGGTGAGAGAAATTGCCCACTCTTCTGCCACCCAAAGCCCGCGTAGAAAACGACGCCGCCCCGGGCGGGCTTGGTCACCACGTAAAGCTGGCTCTGATCTTTCTGGGTAGAGCGATGCTCTTGATAGTCTGTGAGGTAGTGGGGCTCCACGACCACCGCCGTGCCCAGGTAAGAGGCGTCTATTTTCTCCCAGTAACGAAACCACCCCGCTTGGCGATCCGCGCGCACCTGCCCTTGTTGCTCGTGCAGCGTCAAGCCAATAGTTAAGTTCGGTAGCGCCGGGGAAGCGCTCAGGTGATCTTCGTAGCGAGTTAGGTTACTGCCTAGATCCAAGGAAATACGCTTTGTTTCCTGTACGGTGCGGCCATTCGCCAGCCAGGGGGCATACGCGAGTTCAAACACCGTGCGGATGGGCCCCGTGGCCAAGATTTTATAGTGCGTGAAGTTTTTGGAAACGTAGAGCTGTCCGTTATCCAGCACGCCCGTGCCGCCCGTGCCCCGGCTGCCACCCACGTGGTAGGGGTCGTAGCCTTCGCCCGTATCCGTATGGTAGGCAAATGGTTTCTCGTGCACGTGGCGCCCGTACCACTTGTCAATGATCGGGTAGTCCACCCGCTTCAGCCAGCAATCCATACCACTGGTGAGCGTCCCACTGGGGTCTTTCGCTTCGTAAAGCTGCTGCGCGACGGGGCCGTAGGTGCGGAAGGCTACCCGCTCGTTTTCCCAGGCAAAGTCGTCCGTGCGCTCCGGCACAAAGCGCGCAAACGTGGTGTGCGGGCTAACCGGCAGAGGGCCGCCACTAGCGGCATCGACCAGTTTAAACTTCTTGGTGGCTCTAGCCGGCATATCTGTTTGAAAGAGCAGCTCGTCGGGCCGCCCATCGGCATCGCTGTCCAGCACTTGGCTAACTAAAGTGGTGGACGTAGCGGCATCCTGTACGCGCAGTTTTGCGGGGCTCATTTTGCGCAATGAGGCTGGCAGCTTCGCCAGAGGCAGGCTGATGGTTTCGGCGCGCCGAACCAAGTTTAGGGGGTTGCGCACCGTGACGGTTACGACGGCCGGGGAGGGGCGCTGGACTGCACCACTCAGCAGTAAGGCGGTGAAGGGCAAGATGGCTAGGGAGCGGATGGCTAGGGAGCGCGGCACAGGCTGGTACATGGGCAAGGAAAAGACGGCGGACAAGGCTGGGTTAACCCTGCTACTCCGGGTGGCGTAGCTAACAGAGTTTTTGCTGAGGCACCGGACGTGGCTATAGTGGGGCCCCAGAGTTGATCTTTCCTGAGCAAAAGGTGGCGAATCGAACGCTTAGCTACAGGGCGTGGTCAGGTTTTACGTCCTGGCCCGACCATATTTGACGGGCTGTCCAGTCTTGGGGTGGCTGGGCCCAGAATGCCGCCGTGGGGGGCAGCCCGAGGGGCAGAAAGGCGGTGGTGCAGAGGTAGAGGCTACCCGTAGAAATGTAGCGTTCGCCAATGCTGGGCTGATGGCCGCACAAGCCAATCTGCAGCCAGCCCATGCTATCAAAGGTGCCTTTGGGTTCCAAAGTGCGCCGGATGACGGCCGTCAGGGCGCTGCGCACCTGTCCGGGGGGCAAATCCGGTGGCAGCTGCTGGTGGAGGGCTACGTGGGCCAGGTGCTGGAAGGCGCCGCAGCGGTAGGCCAATGAGCGGCCGAAGGCGGCAAAGGAGCCCTCGGGCCCAATCAGACGCTCCTGCACGGTGGCGTAGCGCTGGGCGCGGGCCCACAGCTGCGCCAGCAGGTCCTTGTTTTCTTTGCCGGCCGCGACGAGGGTGCTCACCACGTCAAGCAGCATGGGCTGAATGACGTAGCTGTTGTAATAGTCCCAGTGAAAGTCCGGGCCGTCGCCGTAGGTGCCATCGCCCTTGTACCAGGTCTGATGCTCCTTGATGGCGTAATCCATGCGCATCAAATCGCCACTGCCCGTAAATTTTAGCAACGCGGCTTCGATAATGGCGCTGAACAGCAGCCAGTTGCTGTACCCGGGCTTGATCACCCGCGTGCTCTGTAAGGCCTGTACTACCTGTTGCTGCGTGGCGGGGGGCAATTTTTCCCACAGCTGGGTCGGGGCGCGCAACAGGCTGTGCGCCAGGAAGGCCGCGTCGACCACCGGCTGCCCGCCCTGCGTAAAATTCAAAAAATCCCTGGACTGAGGGTTGGTGGCATGCCCGATGGCCTGGCGGGCTAACCCAGCGTAGCGCAGCTGGCGGGCCTGCTCCGTCCGCGGCACCTCCGTCAGCTCCAGCCAGGGCGCGAGCCCCGCTAACGTCCGGCCCAGCGCTTCGAGGTGAGACACCTTGCGCCGCTCTTCCTGCTGCCCGGGCGCGGCCTCGATCGGCAGGAGGGCCTTCAACTGGCCTTGCGCTCCGGCTGCCAACACGGGCTCTGCTAGGCGCAGGAGCATTTCCAGCCAATACTCCCGGTCGGTAGCTTTCGCGACGGAGGGGAGTGCGCCCCCCCCAGCGCGGGCCCGTTGCTCGCCCAAGCCGGGAGCGTATAGGCCGAGAGGCCCGTGAGGGTGCTAGCAACAAAAGCACGTCGTTTCATGCAGTCAGATAAGAGGCGGAGCAGATATGGGTTCCTACTAAAACTTAAGCTTAATCACTTCTGAGCCGGCCAGCAGGAAGGCGCCGGTGCTGTACACTTCCCAGCTGTCGGCCGAAAAGTCGCGGCGGGGATCGGCCCCAATGGGCTGCACCCACCCCACCCGGCCCTCGGGCGAAACGCACTTATTCAGGGCTACCCATGCCTTCTGCACGGCCGGCCGGTACTGTGGCCCAGCGAGGATACCTTGATTGAGGCCCCAGGCCAGGGCATAGCAGTCAAAGCCGGAACCGGACGCTTCCCCGCCGGGATAGGCCTGCGGGTCGAGCAGGCTGGAGCGCCACAGGCCATCGGGCTGCTGCAGTTGCACCAGGCGGGCACTCATTTCCTGGAATAAGTGCACGTAGAAGTTCCGGCTAGGGTGGTCCTGAGGCAACTCTTGCAGGAGTTGCACCAGTCCCCCCATCACCCAGCCGTTGCCTCTCGACCAGAAAATACGCTGGCTGTTACTCTCCTTTTTACCCTCCCCGGCTTCGCTCCACAGGTAGCTGGCATCCCGCGCGAACAGGTGCTCCCGGTGGTTGTAGAGGCGACGGTAGGTTTGCTGGTAGAGGGTGTCATTCAGGGCTAGGTACTGGGGCTGGTTTTCGATTACCCCCAGCTTAACCAGCACGGGCGGGCCCATGAACAGGGCGTCGCACCACCACCAGGCAATGCCGTGGGCCTGCACTTCGGGACCCGGCATCGTCCGAAATTTCTCGACCACGGCTATGGTCGGCTGAATCATGCGCCGGTCCTTTTTTAAACGGTACAGGTTCAGGTAGGTTTGGCAGATGACGATGTCGTCGGCGTGATCGTAGCGCGGGCCGGGCTGCCACTGGGTGCGCTCGCCCATGGCCAGCAGGGAATCCAGAATCAGGGGAGACTTGGTCGTCTGGTACGCGGCAAAAACGCCCGAGTAGAAGGCGCCATTGGTCCAGTCCGTGAGCGGATGCTTGGGATGGGCTAGCTGCCACTTGGTTGCCTTGAGCAGTTGCTTCTTAATAAACTTAGGCTTGAGGAAAGCTTTGTCTGGGGCGGAAACCGACTGCGCGTGGGTCGCGGGAGCCAGAAGCAGGGCCAGCAGGGCGCAACAAGTAAGCAGACGAGAAAGTCGTAATGTATACTTCATACAGCAGGGGGTGGTGGCCGGGGCGGAAAAAGCCCCCGTACGACCCAAGGGGGCGAAAACAAACCTAGCGAAATAGTCCCGCAAGGCTGGGGGGCATTTTAAGACATTACAGGGGCTGGACTCGTCGCCGGCAACCGCCCTGCGATTCGTAGATGAAGGCCACAGACAACGTAACTGCTTTGGTTAAAGCAAGATACCCGGGCTCATGCCCCTTCGCTCTTCTCTTACCCCGCACCATAGGCTAGCCCTGAGTAGTCGTGGAGGCCGCTTCCCGGCTTTGTCGGTGTTGTTTGGCGTATTCGGAAGGGGAGAGCATATATATTTTTTGGAAGGCTTTCCGGAAGTATTTTGCATCCTCGATACCTACTTGAAAGGCAACTTCGGACACCCGCATCGGGGTTTGGGCCAGTAGCTGGGCCGCCCGCTTCATGCGCACATCCCGAATAAACTCCACGGCCGTCTGGCCGGTAATGCTCTTGATGCGGCGGTAGAAAACGGACTGGCTCATGCCTACTTCCCGCACGAGTACCTGCACGCTGAACTCGGCATCTTCCAGGTGCTTTTCCACGACGCTCATAGCATTTTCCAGGAACTGCCGGTCGGCGTCAGCCACCACAATCTCCGTGGGCTCGAGCAGGATCTGCCGCTGGTAGTACTCGTGCAGCTTGCGGCGGTTGCGCAGCAGGGTGGTGACCTTGGCTTGCAGCAGAGTCGGGTTAAAGGGCTTACTCACGTAGTCGTCGGCGCCCATGCCGAGGCCTTCGAGCTGGTGGGTTTCCGCCGTGCGGGCGGTGAGCAATAGCACGGGAATGTGCGCCGTTTTGGGGTGCTGCTTTATTTTCTGACACATCTCCAGGCCGTCACTACGCGGCATCATCACGTCACTAATAATGAAATGGGGCAGGTGGCTTAAGGCTTTTTCCCACCCTTCGATTCCGTCTTCCGCCGTGAGTACCTCATATTCCGCCTCAAAGAGTTGGTGCAGATACTGGCGCACTTCCTCGTTGTCCTCCACGATCAGCAGCTGGGGCGGCCCGGCCGGTACCTCGACGCCCGGCAGGCGTGGGTGGTCATTTTCCAGCAGCGCGGCCACGGGCAGTTCCTCTTCGTGGGCTACTCCATCCTCTTCCTGCATATCCTCGGTCCGCAAATGCTGGCGGCCGAAGGGCAGGCGCAGCTCAAAGGTGGTGCCTGCTCCCTCCCTACTGGCTACTAACAGTTGGCCCCCATGGCGCTCGGCAAACTGCTTGGCCAACGACAGGCCAATGCCGGTGCCCGTCATGCGCAGGGTGCTGGTGTGGCTGGCCTGATAGTACGGGTCGAAGATGAGGTCCAGCTCCGTGGCCTTGATACCCACGCCCGTATCGGTCACGCTTATCTTCAGGTAGTTGCCCGTTAGCTGGCCCTGGCTACATACCGCTTCGCCCCCGGATTGCCGACGATGGTCGCCGATAGCTCCACTCGACCCTGGTCGGGGGTGTACTTAAAGGCGTTGGCTAACAGGTTCGTGAGGATGATTTCCAGCTTGCTGCGGTCAAAGTACAGCATAATGGGATCAGCGGGCACATCCAGCACGTAGTCCACGGCGCGCTCCTGCGCTTTCAGCTGAAAGATCGAGAACAGGTCGGCTAGAAAGCGGACTGCATCGCCATAGCTGGCGCGCAGGGGCACGTTGCCGGTTTCCACCTTGCGAAAATCAAGGAGTTGATTCACCAAGTCGAGCAGCTTGCGGGCCTGCTTTTGCATGAGCTGCACCTTGGGGCGTAGGTCCGCCACGGGGCCGGGGCTGCTGATGATTTCCTCCATGGGCCCCAGAATAAGCGTGAGCGGGGTGCGCAGCTCATGGGAGACGTTGGTGAAAAATCCGAGCTTTAAGTCGGTCAACTCCTTCTCCTTTTCCGCCTGAAACTGCTCCAGGCGCAACTTATTCTGAAGCTGCTGCTGGCTCATCTCAAAGCGGCGATACAAAGCCACGAAGCCCAGCACCACGAGCCCGTACAGGGCGTAGGCCCACCACGTGCGCCACCAGGGGGACAGCACCTCAAAGCGCATGGTCGCGTAACGCTTGCTCCACACGCCCTCCCCGTTGGTGGCTTTGATCTGCAAGGTATAGGTGCCCGCCGGCAGGTTGGCAAAGCTGGCCGTGCGCTGCCCCGGGGCGGGGTGCACCCAGTCCTGGTTGTAGCCCACTAATTGGTAGGCATAGCGGTTTTTTTGGGGGTTAGCGTAGTTGAGGGCCACGAACTCTACTGCGAAGTCATTCTCCGCAGCGCGAATGGTAATCGTCTGGGGGACGGACAGCGCCTGCTGGAGCAGGACGCGGTCGTTCAGCGTGTCACCCACGGCCACCGGCTTATTGCTGACCCGCAGCCCCGTAAGCTGCACCACCGGGGGGAGGGGTTAGCCTGAATTTCCTGGGGCTGGAAATAATTGATGCCATTGATGCCCCCAAAATACAGGGTGCCATCCTGGGCCCGGGTGGCGGCACCAATCTTGAAGGCGTTGCTTTGCAGCCCATCGGCCACGTCGTAGCGCAGGTACTGGCCGGTACTGGGGTGAAGCGATACAGGCCGGTGCCCCCGAGCCAGAGGTTGCCCGCGTCATCGGCCAGGATGCTTTCCACGTCGCTTTCCGGCAGCTCCTGGTCGTAATAGTGCATGGTTTCGCGCCCCTGCGCATCGGTGCGCAGCTGGTGCAGCCCCCGCCAATGGTGCCAATCCACAGTGCCCCCCGCTCATCCAGCAGCAGGGGCCACACGTAGTTGACGCGCAGGCTGTTGGGGCGCTTTGGACCGTACTGGTACTGGGCCAGTACCTGCAGGGAGTCTCCCCGCACGCGGAGCTTGAGCAGGCCGGCATCGCGCGTGCTGGCCCACATCACATCGCGTTGGGGGTCGAAGAGCAGGAAGGTAAACTGATCCGACGGTAGGGCGCTGTTATCGGTGCGGTAGGAGCCCAGGTGCTGGCCGGTAGCGCTGAAGCGGTGCAGGCCGGTCGTAAAAGTAGCCGCCCAGATCGTGCCGTCGCGGTCCTGAACAATGCGTTCGATGCTTTCCGCGCTTAAGTCCGTGCCATCCGCCAGCTGGGTGTAGGTAGTCAGCTGCTCGCGGCCGCCCAATTGCGATAGCGTCACTAAGCCATCGGCGCGCGTACCAAACCACAGCATTCCGTTCCGGGCTTGAAAGACGGCGGAAACATCCACGCCACGCGGGCTGCTCTCCAGTTGATTAAGGTAGTGCCGGTAAGTGTGTTGGGCCAAGTCATAGCTCGTCACGCCGTTGCGGGAGCCGAACCACAGGGTGTTACGGGCTTCGTCCTTATAAATGGCGTTGATGTAGTTGTTCGACAATGCCAGGCGCCCGGTAAGCCGCTGGCGGATCAGGCCGAAGGGCTTCTGACGCAGGTCTACCTTATTTAGTCCCCCCGCCGAGGCGCACAGCCAGATAATCTGGTTGCGGTCCTCAAAGATCTGGTGGATGCGCTCCGAGTTAATGCTGAACGACTCATCATCCTGGGGCAGAAACAAGGTGGGCGCGGTAGGGCGCAGGGGCGGCGTCCCGGCGGTGACCACGCCGGCCTGCCACACATACAACCCGTAGGTGGTGCCCACCCAGAGCTGCCCCATGGAGTCGAGAAAAATGGACTGCAGAATAGGGAACTGCTGGGGGAGGGGATGGGCGGCCAGCTCCCGCATGGTGCGGCGGTTGGCCGCCCCCACCCACAGCACCTGGTGATCAGTGCCCAGCCACAGATCGCCGCGCCGGTCCAGGTGCAGGGCGCGGATGGGCGTAGCGGCCAGCGGGGTCGACTGCACGGGGAGCGCCGCTTCCGTAGCGCGGATGACCTGCAACCCGGCATCCAGGGTGCCCACCCAGACCTTGCCCTCGGGGTCCACGGCCAACCCCGTCACGCGCGACAGGGACGCCCGCCCGTTGACGCGGGGCGGCAGCTGTTGCAGCTGCCGCACCCGGCCCTGCCTATCGAAGGTGAGCAGGAAAACGCCTTCGTTAATGGTGCCCACCCATAGCCGGCCCAGGCTGTCCGAGGCTAAAGCCGACACGTCGGACTGAGCCAGTTGCTGGGCTAGGGCCTGGTAGGCGGCAGGGACGTGGCGTTCGTCGAAGCTGAAAAAGGTGTCGTGGGCCGCATCGTATAAACTCAGCCCTGCCCGTTCCGTCCCGACCCAAAGGCGCCCATCAACGCCCACGTAGACCACTTTAATACGGTTGCCCGAAATGCCATTGCGGGGGTTCACGGGCAGGGAGTACTGCTTTAAGCTGTAGCCGTCGTAGCGGTCCAGGCCGCGATTCGTGCCCACCCAGATAAACCCCGCCCGGTCCTGAGTGACGGCCATGCCGTCACTGTGCGACAACCCCTGGTCCACGGTGAGGTGCTCAAACCTAAAGTCCCGGGGAGCTATATTTTGGGCCGGACTGTACCCCGCTCGCAGTAGCCAGAGCAGAAGAACGGGAAGAATCCGCTGGAAAAGGAGAGGAGAGGGCACGAGGAGAGGAGGGATTTCAGCGTGGGTGGCGAAAGCCGAAGATAGGGGGAGCGCGGGAGGGTAGGCGCCCGCGTCTGCCCAGAAGCCGAATTTAACAATTGCTTTGCATTCAAAGCTTACGCCGCGCCCGGTACGCCATCGTAACCATTTTGCCCCCCCTTTTCAACCAAAACGTCCCCGCAGGGCGGGGCGGGTGGTCAGTACTTTTAGATTCTCCAACGGGCCCAACGCCGCTCTACCATCCGCCCCCGGTCTCGGTCTGCTACCCGCTGGGCCTACTCCATTTCATCCTTGTTCGTCATGCGAAACTGTTTCCTCGCTTTCCTCCCCCTGGTCATCCTGCTAGCGGCTCCCGAAGCCCCGGCGCAGTCAGGCCCAGGAGAGGCCCCGCAGGAAAAGCCCCCACCCGGTACACTTCCTTTAGGCCGGGCGAGTTGTGGTACGACACGGACGGTAACCTCATCAATGCCCACGGCGGGGGCATCTTGCTGGTAGGCAACACCTACTATTGGTACGGGGAGAAGCGCGCGCAGCACCAGGAGGAGGGCGTGAACGTGTATTCCTCGCAGGATCTCTACAACTGGCAGTACGAAGGCGAAGCCCTCACCCCGTCTTCGGATCCGGCGCACGACCTTGCCTTGGGCTGTTTGATGGAGCGCCCCAAGGTTATCTACAACCAGCGCACGGGCAAGTATGTGATGTGGTTTCACCTGGAGCTAAAAGGCCAGGGCTACCAGGCGGCCCGAGCCGGCGTAGCCGTAGCGGACAAGCCCACCGGCCCGTTCCGTTATGTGAGCAGCTTTCGGCCCAATAACCATATGTCACGTGACATGGGCCTGTACGTGGACGAGGATGGCGCGGCTTATCATATCTACTCCTCCCGCGAGAACTACGACCTGCGGCTAGCCCGCTTAGCGGACGACTACCTGACCCCAACGACCCAGGATACGCTGCTCTTCGCCAGCCACCGGGAAGCCCCGGCGGTGTTCAAGAAAGACGGCAAATACTACCTTATCACTAGTGGTTGCACTGGCTGGGCCCTGAACGAGGCGTCGCTGCACGTAGCCAGTTCCCTGTTTGGTCCCTGGCAACTACTGGGTGACCCTATGACTGGCCCCCAGGCCAAGCTCACCTTCGGCGGGCAGTCCACCTTCGTGCTGCCGGTAGCGGGCCAGCGGGGGGCTTTTATGTTCATGGCCGACCGCTGGAACCCCAAGGATTTGAAAGACAGCCGTTACCTATGGCTGCCCGTGCAGTTTAAGAACAACCGGCCGAGCATCAGCTGGCTGGATCAGTGGAACCTGAGTTTTTTCAATCAATAACAATACGTCACTATGCGTAAGCACCTTTTGCGGGCTTTGCTAATGGGAGCGCTAACCCTAGCGGCAGCTTCCACTCATGCGCAAGCGCCTAAGCACACCTTCACGCTGGGCGACGAGAGCTTCCTGCTCGACGGCAAGCCGTTTCAGATGATTTCGGGCGAGCTGCATTACCCGCGCATTCCGCGGGAAGCGTGGCGCCACCGCATCCGCATGGCCAAGGCCATGGGTCTGAATACCATTGGCACCTATGTCTTCTGGAACGCGCACGAACCGGAGCCCGGCAAGTACGATTTTGCCGGCAACCACGACATTGCCGCCTTTGTGAAGATTGCCCAGGAGGAAGGCATGTGGGTGGTGCTGCGGCCCAGCCCCTACGTGTGCGCGGAGTGGGAATTTGGCGGCTACCCCTACTGGCTGCAGAAGGATAAAAGCCTGGTGGTCCGCAGCAAAGAACCCAAATATTTAGCTGCCTATGGTCGCTACCTGAAGGAAGTGGCCAAGCACCTGGCGCCCCTGCAAGTCAACCATGGTGGCCCCGTGCTGATGGTGCAGGTGGAGAATGAGTACGGGTTCTACGCCAGCGACAAGGACTATTTGGCCCTGAATCGCAAGATGTTCGAGCAGGCGGGCTTCGACGGCCTGCTGTACACTTGCGACCCGGCCGAGAAAGTAAAAGAAGGCCACCTGCCCGGTTTGCTGCCCGCCGTGAACGGGCTGGACAAGCCCGAGGCAGTGAAACAGCTCGTGCGCACCTACCACGGCGGGAAGGGCCCGTTCTATATTGCCGAGTGGTACCCGGCCTGGTTTGACTGGTGGGGCACGCCCCACCACACGGTGCCGGCCGAAAAATATGCCCCCCGCCTCGACTCGGTGCTGGCGGCGGGCATCTCCATTAATATGTACATGTTTCACGGGGGCACCACCCGCGGGTTTATGAACGGGGCCAACTACAAGGGGGAGGGCACCCGCTTCGAGCCCCAAATCAGCAGCTACGACTACGATGCGCCCCTGGATGAGGCCGGCAACGCCACGCCTAAGTTCCGGTCTTTTCGCAGCGTTATCGAAAAGCACCTGCCGAAGGGCACCACGCTGCCCCCGGTGCCCGCGGCCAAGCCCGCGATGCGGATTCCCACGATCAGCCTGACCAAGGTAACCACCCTGACGGCGGCGCTGCCCAAGCCCGTGGTCAGCCCCAAGCCGCAGACCTTCGAGGACCTGAATCAGGATTATGGCTTCGTGCTGTACCGCACCCTGGTGCCCGGCGGCCGCCAGGGCATCCTGAAAATCAAGGATCTGCGTGACTACGGCGTCGTGCTCGTGAACGGGCGGCGCGTGGCTACCCTGGACCGCCGCCTGGAGCAGGACCAGGTGGAGTTAACGTTGCCCCCCGGCCGCGTCACGCTAGAAATTCTGGTCGAAAACCTGGGCCGCCTCAACTTCGGCCCTTCCTGAATCAGAACCGCAAGGGCATCACCGAGCAAGTCACCTTCGCGGGTACGGAGCTCACAGGCTGGCAGCACTTCCGTCTGCCCTTCGATGACATCTCCAACGTCGCAGAAGCCCCAGGGGCTAAGTCAGTTGCCCTGGGGAATGGACCCGTGCTGCGCCGCGGCTCCTTTACCCTGGACAAAACGGCCGACACCTACTTTGACATGCGTCAGTGGGGGAAGGGGTGCGTGTGGATCAATGGTCACCACCTGGGCCGCTACTGGGAAATTGGGCCCCAGCAAACCCTGTATGTACCCGCCGAATGGCTAAAGAAAGGCTCGAATGAGGTAGTCGTGCTGGAGCTCTTGAAGCCTCAGCAGGATAAGCTCACGGGGGTGGACAAGCCCATCCTCGACGTGGTCGGGACCCAGGGCGAGGCCCATAAAACCAACTAACAGCAGTATGCCCACTTCCCACCCCCTGCTACCCTCGTTCACTCCACCTGCTCTGCGCCGCACCATCCCGCGGCGGCTGGGGCTGCTGGCGGCCGGTCTGTTGGCGGCCAGCCTAACCCACGGCCAGCCGTCCCCGTCGGCTCCGCCCTTTAAGACCGCCGTCGCCCCGGCGTCCCTGAAGTTGCCACTTTTCGAAGTGAAGCAGCCGGACCGGCAGCGAAGCCCCTTTACGGGCATGACCCGCCAACATTGGCAGGACGCAGCCCAACACCTGCTTACTGGGGCCTTCAGCTACGTGCATCGCCTGGATGACCCCCTGCAGTTTCCCCAGCAGCCGGGCAAAAGCTACCCGCGCAACCTGGGCCAAGTGCCGACCGAGAAACTCGAAGGGTTATGCCGCACCCTCTTTATGGCCGCCCCGCTGCTGAAGGAAAACCCGGCGCTGGAATTGAACGGCATTCCAGTGGCTGAGTACTACCGCCACCAATTGGGTCGCTTGGCGGACCCCGCCAGCGACACCTACATCAAGCCCCGGGCGAAAGACGGGGGCCCCAGTCAAAATCTGGTGGAGTTCGGCGGCTTGGCCGTAGCCTTGTTTGCCGCCCCCGAGCTGTTGTGGGACCCCTTGCCCGAAACGACGAAAAAGGCCCTGGCGGCAACCATGCTCAGCTACGGCGACGGGCCCACCGTCCCGCAAAACTGGCGGTATTTCAACATCTTCATCCTGAGCTTTTTTAAAAGCCGGGGCTACGCGGTCAACGAAAAGCTGCTGGAAGAATACCTGCACAAGCAGCTGACCCACTATAAAGGCGAAGGCTGGTACGACGACGCGCCGTCCTTCGACTATTACAGCATGTGGGCGTTCCAGATGTACGGCTGCCTCTGGGCATTGTACTACGGGCAGCAGCACTACCCCGCGGTAGCCGCGCAGCTGGCGGCAAATTTTGCCCCCCTGAAGGAAAACTACCCCTATATGTTTGGGCGGGACGGGCACATGATCATGTGGGGCCGTAGCATCAGCTACCGCTTCGGGGCGGTGGTGCCATTTCCGCTCATGGGGCTCAACCCGACCCAAGCACTAACTTTGGCTGGATGCGGCGCATCGCGTCGGGCGCGCTGTTGCAGTTTTTAGAAAACCCTGATTTTTTACAGGATAACGTTCCTACCCTCGGCTTTTACGGCGCCTTTGAGCCGGCCGTGCAGCCCTACAGCTGCCGGGGCAGCGTGTTCTGGATGGGCAAGGCCTTCCTCGGCCTGCTGGTGCCGGCGGATAGTCCCTTCTGGACGGCTACTGAAAATGAGGGGCCTTGGGGCAAGGAGCTGACAAAAGGCACGGCGCGGAGCAAGTTCGAGTCCGGACCCAACATGCTCATTACGGACTACCCCAATAGCGGCGCGGCCGAAATCCGGACGACCCCGCATCAGCGCAGCACGGACCCCTATCGGGGCGATGAGAACTATAACCGTCTGAGCTACAACAGCGCCTTTCCGTGGCAAGCGGATGGCCCGGACGGCGAGGTGGCCATGAACTACGTGTTCAAGAACAAGGACAACAAGTGGGAGCCCCTGCGCCTCTATACCTTCAATAAATACGAGGACGGGGTGTATTACCGCACGGCCGAGCTGGAAACCAACCCCAACATCAAGCTCCGCTTGGCCGACCTGCCCCTGCCCAATGGTATCCTGCGGATTGATCAGAATGTGAGTACCGAGCCCGTGGCCGCGCGCCTGGGCCACTACGCCCTGCCCAACCTGACGGGCACGATAAAACGCACAACCCGGAAGGTAAAAGGCCACCCCGTGCAGCTTATCGACAACGGAACCCATCAGCTCGCCTTGGTAACGCTCAGCGGCTGGGACAAGGTGGAAACGCTTGACACCAAGGGCTTGAACCCTGTGAAGCCGGAAAGCACTATCCTAAACGTGGCGGCCACGATGGTGCCGGCGCCCACTAAGCCCACCGTGTACGCCACGCTGATGCTCTGGAAAAAATCTGGAGAACCCTGGAAAAACGAGGAACTGCTGCCGGTCAAGAAAATAACGTACTCCGATCCGGGCAACGGCCCAGTAGTTCTTTTCACGGACGGCACCAGAAAACAACTAAAATTCAATTAAGCAGCTTCCCCCAATAGGTAGCTGACGGCAACGCAACGGGCGGTACCAACCGGAGCAGGGCAGGGTCGCGTTTCTCCTTCGTGGTGGGAGGGGAGTAGGACGTGATTATAAGACTTTGCTCCTTTGCTTCCTAGGAAGAAGTGGCCAGACAGGCGTGGGAACCTGATTGGGGCACTGGGTGGTGCCGCTCGTTCATTGTCCTTACCCCAACCATACGACTATGCGAAATCTTGCTCTGCTGTTGCTCTCTTCCTGGCTGGCCGCCTCGACTGTAGTAGGCCAAGCGCAAACAAAAGAGAAGTACAGTGCCTACCTGTTTGCGTACTTCACCGGCAACGAGAAGCAAGAGGAAGCCATCCGGTTTGCCCTCAGCAAAGACGGCTATCAGTACACGGCGCTAAATGGCAACCAGCCCATTATCAGCTCGGCCGCCATCAGCGAAACGGACGGCGTGCGCGACCCCCATATTCTGCGCGGGGCCGACGGCAAAACCTTCTACATGGTCGCCACGGATATGGTGTCGGCCAACGGCTGGAGTTCCAACCGGGGCATGGTGCTATTGCGCTCCACCGACCTCATCACCTGGACGTCCAGTGCCATCAACTTTCAGAAGCGCTATCCCGGCCAGGAAAACCTGCAACGGGTGTGGGCGCCGCAAACGATTTATGACGCCCAAGCCGGCAAGTACCTGGTGTACTTCTCGTTGAAGCACGGCAACGACCCGGATAAAATATACTACGCCTACGCCAATAAAGACTTTACCGACCTGGAAGGGGAGCCCAGGCAGCTGTTTTTCAGCCCCACCAACGGCTCGTGCATCGACGGCGACATCGTGGCGAAAGACGGCAAGTTTTACCTGTTCTTCAAAACCGAAGGCCAGGGCAACGGCATTAAAATCGCCGTGTCGGACAAGCTAACAGAAGGCTACGTGCTGCGCGACCCGTACGTGCAGCAAACCACGGACCCGGTGGAAGGGGCGGGCACGTTCAAGCTCAACAACTCCCACGACTACATCCTGATGTACGACGTGTACACGAAGGGCAAATACCAGTTCACGCGCACCCGCGACCTGCAAAACTTTGCAGTGGTGGATAGTGAGGTAAGCATGAATTTTCATCCCCGGCACGGCACCGTGCTGCCCATCACGGCCGCCGAAGCCAGCCGCCTAGCTACCCGCTGGCTCCGCCCCGCCGACGCGCTGCTGACAGCCCAGAATCCCGCTATCCGCCAGAATAATACTGTGGTGGACAGCGTCGCCGGCAACGCGGCCTTCCTGGTGCTGCCAGGCACCAATGTTCAGTCCTTCAACCCCCAGTTTCCTGACCTGGGGCTGAACGTAATGCCAAGCGGTCCGCAGGATTTCACGAAAGGTCCCGTGACCTATACAGTAGGGCAGGGCGCGGCCAAGCAATGCTATAAGGTCAGCGTAACGGAAACCCACAACCCGGCCCTGAACGGCTACTATGCCGACCCGGCGATACTGTACGCCGAGAAAACCGGCAAATTTTATATCTACCCCACCAGCGACGGATTCACGGGCTGGTCTGGCACCTACTTCAAGGCGTTTTCGTCAGCTGATTTAGTGAGCTGGAAGGATGAAGGCGTGATTCTGGATTTGCCGCGCGATGTGAAATGGTCGCAGAAGAGTGCCTGGGCACCCAGCATTATCGAGCAGAAAACACCCACCGGCTACCGCTACGCCTACTACTTCTGCGCGGGGGGCAAAATTGGAGTGGCGCTGTCAGATAGCCCCACGGGCCCGTTCAAAGACACCGGCAAGCCCCTGCTCGATAAGCTGCCCGAGGGCGTGAAAGGCGGTCAGCAAATTGACCCGGCCGCATTCCGTGACCCCAAAACCGACAAGCTCTACCTGTACTGGGGCAACGGCTACATGGCCGGGGCCGAGCTCAGCAACGACTTGGTGTCGTTGAAGCCCGGCACCACGCAGGTGATGACGCCCGACGCTACCTTCCGGGAGGGCGCCCACGTGCTGTATCGCAACGGCACCTATTACTTTATGTGGAGCGAGAACGACACCCGCGACGCCGATTATCGGGTGCGCTACGGCACCTCGGCCACGCCCCTGGGCAAGATTACGGTGCCGGCCAACAACCTGGTTGTCAGCAAAGACCCTTCGATGGGAATCTACGGCACGGGTCACAACTCCACCATTCAGGTGCCGGGCCGTGACGAGTGGTACCTGGTGTACCACCGCTTCACCTATCCGAAAGGTATTACGATGGGTAAGGCCGCCGGCTACCACCGCGAAGTGTGCCTTGATAAGCTGGAATTCAACGCCGACGGCAGCATCAAACCCGTGGTGCCCACCCACGCCGGCATCAAGCCCGTGAAGGTGAAATAGCCTTTTTCGACAAGTACTTTTTTAACTACACTAAAAATCGTCTTGGCAGCGCTCCTATCCTTGGGTCTTGGTCGAGCCACCGCTTGGGGCCTGGGATGCACCGATTATGGTGGAAAAATAGCAAGGAGCCAATGGTGCCAACCCACTGGATACGTATGAAAACGACGTGGTTAGCCTTATTTATCTGCCTGCTGCTAGTGATAGCCAGCAAAGCGCAGGACGTGAAACTACCAGCCGTCCGAAGAAACGTTCTGCTTGACTCGATTGGATTGAGCGACCCCTTTATCCTGGCCGATCAGAGGACCCACCAGTATTACATGACCGGCACGGGCGGTCTGCTCTGGAAGAGCAAAGACCTGAAGCGCTGGGATGGTCCCTACCCCGTGGCCCAGCCCGACCCTGCTTCCTGGATGGGGCCCAGGCCGATGATCTGGGCGGCCGAAATTCATCCTTACCAGGGCAAGTACTATTACTTCGCCACCTTCACCAACCCAGCGGTCAAGATTGATACCGTGCAGGGCAATGCCATTGAGCGCCGGGCCTGCCACGTGCTGGTCAGCAACCAACCGGACGGTCCCTACGTGCCCCTGCAGGAGGCCACTTACTTACCCGCTAACAAGCCTACCCTTAATGGCACCCTGTGGGTAGATAAGGACCGCAAACCCTACCTGGTGTACTGCTACGAGTGGTTGCAGAACCTGAACGGCACCATTGAAAAGATTGAGTTGAAGCCTGATTTGAGTGGTACGGTAGGAGAGAGCAAGCTGCTCTTTCGCGCCAGCGACTCACCCTGGAGCCGGGAGAACCCGCGTACTGGCCCCCGCGCCCCAACAAAGTAACCGATGGACCTTACTTGTTTCAAACCAAAACCGGCCGCCTGGGTATGATCTGGACTAGCTGGGTGTACGACGTGTACACGCAAGGCGTGGCGTATTCGACTGGCGGTACTCTCGATGGCCCCTGGGTGCAGGAAAAAGTGCCCATCACCCCGCCCAACTACGGACACGGGATGCTGTTCCGTACGCTAAATGGTCAGCTCCTGATGGCGGCGCACAGCCACAAAGACATTAATGGAGAGTACCGTCGCATTCCGCACCTGTTTGAAGTCGATGTCGCGGGCAATAAGCTGGTCGTAGGCAAGCCCCACCGGCCCTGAGGCTATACCAAGGAAGTTGATTTACCTGAAGAGCCGTTTGGTTCCTCCTTACTTATTGAAAAAGAGGGCCGGGGGTAGACGAAACGTCAGCCCTACCTACCGAGTCAAGAAAAAGCGACTATACCTAGCCTTTCACTACATGAACCGTATTCCTACCTACCTGCTCGGCGCAAGTTTGCTGCTGGGGCTGCCCACCGGCTGCACGACCGCTAAAACCACCTCGACGGCGCACGTTCAGCCTCAGCAAGCAGCGGTACTGGCGCTTATCACCAAAGTCAACGACCACTGGCAGGCCACGCATCCGCCCCAGGTGTGGTCGTTCTGGGACGCGGCCGCCTACCAAACGGGCAACATGGCCGCGTACGCCGTCACCAAAAACGAAAAGTACCGCCAGTACGCTGAGGCCTGGGCCGAGCACAACCAGTGGAAGGGCGCTACCTCGGATGACCGCGCCACCTGGCAATATAAGTACGGCGAAACGGCGGACCACGTGCTGTTTGGCGACTGGCAGATCTGCTTTCAGACTTACATCGACCTGTATAACCTCAAGCCCGAACCCCAGCGCATTGCCCGCGCCCGGGAGGTGATGGAGTACCAGATGAGCACTCCTCAATCCGACTACTGGTGGTGGGCCGATGGCCTCTACATGGTCATGCCGGTGATGACCAAGCTCTACAAGGTGACCAACAACCCGCAGTATCTGGAAAAGTTACACGAATACTTCAGCTACGCTAATAGCATCATGTACGACGCCGAAACGGGCCTCTACTACCGCGATGCTAAGTACGTGTATCCCCAGCATAAGTCGGCGAACGGCAAAAAGGACTTCTGGGCCCGCGGCGACGGCTGGGTGCTGGCGGGCCTGGCGAAGGTGCTTCAGGACTTGCCCACGGGCGACCCGCACCGGGCCGAGTACCTCAGCAAGTATCGCGGCCTGGCCGCGGCTATCAAACAGGCCCAGCAACCGGAAGGTTACTGGACGCGCAGCCTGCTGGACCCCGCGCACGCCCCGGCCCGAAACCAGTGGCACAGCTTTCTACACCTACGGCCTGCTCTGGGGCATCAACCATGGCGTGCTGGATCAACAGGAATACCTGCCCACCGTGCAGCGCGCCTGGCAGTACCTGACGACCACGGCGCTACAGCCCGACGGCACAGTGGGCTACGTGCAGCCCATCGGCGAGAAAGCCATTCCCGGCCAAATAGTGAATCAGAACTCGACTACCAACTTCGGGGTGGGGGCCTTTTTGCTGGCTGCCAGTGAGATGTACCGCTATTTGGACAAGAGACCAGCAGGGCATTAAAAACAAGCAGCCAAGGAAAGAGCCCCATGAAACGCGCCGGCAAAATAATAGCCTTCGTTGTAGCCAGCTTGTTAGTAGCGGTTCTTATAGCGGTATGCCTCAACGGGCGGGTGGGCTTAGGAGAATTTTTGTATGGCTTTTTCATGATACGGTTTTATGGGTGGTTCGGCTACCTCCCGTTTGTAGCATTATACCACTGGCCAAGCACCCGCTGCTGCAGCTGGCAAGCAGATGTCGGTAGGGGAGTGGTGCTAGCCACGGGCCTGCTTGGCTTGGGAATAGTGCCCCAACTTGTCTTCGGCGGCAGCGATGCCGATGACATCCTCCTAAGTATCGGCCTTGCCGGGGCGGGGGGCGTGTACGGGGGCTTTATCACCAGTGAATTAATCCCCACTCAGTTAGCGGTGTTTACCCGTCCGGCGAAATGAAGTGAGAGTGGTAATGGCCGCGTTGGGGCCTGGGTAAAGGATGTTGACGAATCAGCCCCCGCTATTCACTGAAATTAGACCCTGCTCACGCCGCGCGCCGGTTCTAATTTTGTGGAAGCATAGCCAGAGCAACAAAATTCTCCTTGCGTGTCGGCTGTAAAATCCGCCCTTGCCCAACTCACCATGGCTCATTCCCGTTTCCTAACGGCCGTACTACTTTTCTGTGGGAGCCTGGCCGCCGCCCAGCCGTCGCCCAGTGAGTGGGAAAATCCGCAGGTAGTGGAGCAGAACAAGGAAAAGCCCCGGGCCAGCTTTATGCTCTATGAGCGCGCAGCGGACGTCGCGGTGGATGACTACGCCCGCTCGCCCTACTACCAGTCGCTGAACGGAACTTGGAAATTTCACTACGCCCCCCGCCCGCCGAGCGGCCCACCAATTTCGCACAGCCGGGCTTCCAGGACGCGAGTTGGCCAACCATTGAGGTGCCCTCGAACTGGGAAGTGAAAGGCTTCGGCACGCCGATTTATACCAACATCGTGTATCCGTTCCCTAAGAACGCCCCCTACATCGACGGGCGCGACAACCCGGTGGGTACCTACCGACGTACGTTCACAGTGCCGGCGGGCTGGGCGGGCCGACAGGTGCTGCTGCATTTCGGCTCTATCTCGGGCTACGCGGTGGTGTACGTGAATGGGCAGCGCGTAGGCATGAGCAAGGTGGCTAAGTCGCCGGCCGAGTTCGATATTACGCAGTATCTGAAGGCTGGCGACAACCAACTGGCCGTGCAAGTGCTGCGCTGGCACGACGGCAGCTACCTCGAAGACCAGGACTTCTGGCGCCTCTCCGGCATTGACCGGGACGTATATCTTACTAGCCTGCCCCAGCAAACTATCTGGGATTTCTTTACTCACGCCGACCTGGACCCGAGCTACAAACACGGCCTGTTCTCGGCTGACGTGACCCTGCGCTCCTTTGCTGCCGCCCCTGGTGGGCAGTTACTAGTGGAAATATTGGATGCCAATGGCAAAAGTGTGCTACGCCAGCAGCAGGCCGTCGCTGCCAGCAGCGCCGCCGGCACCCAGACAGTAAAGCTCTATGGCCGCCCCAACAGCGTTCGCCCCTGGACGGCGGAAACACCCAGCCTCTACCAGTGCCGCCTTACGCTGCAGGATGTGCAGGGAAAGACCCTAGCTATTACCGGCACCCGCCTCGGCTTCCGCAAGGTGGAAATCAAAAATGCCCAGCTACTGGTGAACGGTCGCCCAGTGGAAGTGCACGGTGTGAACCGCCACGAGCTAGAGCCCACCACCGGCCGGGTGGTGACAGAAGCCGGCATGCGCAAGGATTTGGAGCTCATGAAACGATTTAACGTGAATGCAGTGCGCACCAGCCATTACCCTAATGATGAGCGCTGGTACAAGCTCTGCGACGAGCTCGGCTTTTACTTAGTGGATGAAGCCAATATTGAGACCCACGGCTACGGGGCTGAGCTTCAAGCCCCATTCGATAAAAAGCAGCACCCGGCCTACCGCCCCGAGTGGGCCGCAGCCCACCGCGACCGCATCGAGCGACTGGTGGAGCGCGACAAGAACCACCCCTCCGTCATCATCTGGAGCCTAGGCAACGAATGCGGCAACGGCCCCGTATTTCACGACGCCTACACCTGGCTCAAGCAGCGCGACCCCTCGCGCCCTATTATGTTTGAGCAAGCCGGCGAAGACGTGAACACGGATATCGTGAGTCCCATGTACCCCAGCATGAACTCGATGAAAAAGTACGCCGAGGCCACTGACAAAACGCGTCCCTATATCATGTGCGAGTACTCGCACGCCATGGGCAACAGCTCCGGAAACTTTCAGGAATACTGGGACTTGATTCGCAGCAAGCCCCACCTGCAGGGCGGCTTCATATGGGACTGGGTGGACCAAGGCTTGCAAACGCAAACCCCGGACGGACGGCCTTTCTTTGCCTATGGCGGCGACCTGGGGGCTATTACTTGCAGAACGACGAGAACTTCTGCGCTAACGGCCTGGTAGCCGCCGACCGCACGCCGCACCCGGGCCTTTACGAGGTGAAAAAGGTGTACCAGGACATCCGCTTCCGCGCGGCCAAGCCCACAGAAGGCCGAGTTACCGTCGTTAACGGCTTCTCTTTCCGCAACCTGGACGGCTACAGCTTCCGCTGGGAGCTGCTGCGCAACGGCCTCGTCACGAAGTCCGGCACGTTTGCCGTGGGCAAGCTGGAGGCACAAAAGCAAAAGGAGGTGAAGCTGGCCCTGCCCCCGCTGAAGCCGGAAGCCGGGGTGGAGTACGTGCTGAACGTGTTTGCCCGGACCAAAGCCGCTGCACCGCTGGTGCCCGCCGGCCACGAGGTAGCCCGGGAGCAGTTCCTGTTGACGCCCGCGGCCTCGTACTTTGCCGCGGCCCCTGGTGGAGCCGGCGCGCTGGACGTGAAACGGGAAGGCGACAAGTTAACGTTTGCCGCCGGGCAGGTGCGCGGCGAGTTCGATACCAAGCAGGGTCGCCTAACCAGCTACCGCCTGCAGGACCAGCGGATCATAGACGGCTTCCCCGAGCCTTACTTCTGGCGTGCCCCCACTGACAACGACTTCGGCAACGGTATGCCCCAGAGCCTAGGCGCTTGGCGCACGGCCCACGCCGCCCGCCGCGTACAGCGGGTAACCGTAGGTGAGCAGTCCGCCAACGGTCTGCCGATCAAAGTGGAATATCAGCTTACTGACATCAACGCGCCGTACACGGTGGAGTACCTCATCGGCAACGACGGGGCGGTGCAGGTGACGGCGGCTATTGATTTAACTGGCCGGGACCTGCCCGAAATGCCGCGCTTTGGCATGCGTCTGGATTTGCCGCGCCGCTTTAACCGCCTTCAATATTATGGTCGCGGCCCCTGGGAAAACTACTCGGACCGCAGCACGGCAGCCCTGCTGGGCACCTACCAGGACTCGGTAAACGGGCAGTATACGCGCAATTATATCCGGCCCCAGGAAAACGGCTACCGCACGGACGTGCGCTGGCTGACGTTGACCGATCAGACTGGGCTGGGCCTGCGGGTGGAAGGACGCCAGCAGCCCATTTGCTTTAGCGCCCTGCCTTTCCGCACCGAGGACCTCGACCCTGGCCTGACCAAAAAGCAGCAGCACCCCACCGACCTGAAGAAGCGCGGCGGCGTGACCTTACAAGTAGATCTAAAGCAGCGCGGGGTGGGCGGCGACAACAGCTGGGGGCCTTGCCCCACGACCAGTACCGCCTACTGGATAAAAAGTACGCCTATAGCTACACTATGCGCTTAGTGAACGAGAAAGCCTCTCAGCCTTAACAGGCGGTAATCAGTCTATTTTGGTGAGCTCCGCGAAACTTTTCTCCCGTTTCATTGAATCCGTAATGCCTATACTTTAGTAGAGATGCTTGGTGGGGTTCAGCAAGACCAGCTGTATTGCCAACCTATTTATTGCTTAGGCTCTTCGGGTATTTCAATACCACTGCATGAAACATACCCATAGGCTGCTAGGCCTGCTGCTCAGCGGCGTTTGCCTGCTTACCCAGTTCAGTCACGCCCCATCGCCGGTGGGTCTAGGATGGGCAAAAAACAACGTGAACGGAGCAATTTTCCGCAAGAATTCCGTCGCGACGCACAAGCAGGAGCAGTATACGGCCTACTATGATTCCCTGGGCTACGTGGTGCTGGCTAAGCGCCGGCTGCCCGCCGGAACCTGGCAAGTGCAGCGCACCCCCTACCAGGGCAAGGTGCAGGACGCTCACAATGTCATCAGCCTGATGGTCGACGGGGCCGGCTACCTGCACCTGTCCTTCGACCATCACGGCAACCCGTTGCGCTACTGCCGCAGCGTGCGGCCCGGCTCCCTGGAAATGAGCGCCCTACAGCCCATGACCGGCGAGCGGGAAAAGAACGTGACCTACCCGGAGTTCCACCGCTTCCCCAACGGCGACCTGCTGTTCCTTTACCGCGACGGCAGCTCCGGCAACGGCAACCTGGCCCTCAACCACTACAGTCCGAAAACCCAACGCTGGACGCGCCTCCACGACGTTCTTATTGATGGGGAAGGGCAGCGCAATGCCTACTGGCAGGCCTGCATCGACCGGAAAGGCGCCATTCACGTGTCGTGGGTGTGGCGGGAATCACCGAACGTGGCTTCCAACCACGACATGGCCTACGCCCGCTCCCTAGACGGCGGCAAAACGTGGCAGCGGAGTACCGGCGAAATGTACCAACTGCCTATTACGGCGGCCACTGCTGAGTACGCGGCCCGCATTCCGCAGAATAGTGAGCTGATCAACCAAACCTCCATCACCACCGACGCGGCCGGCACGCCCTACATTGCCACCTACTGGCGGCCAGCGGGTACGCAGGTACCGCAGTACCAGCTTATTTATCGGGCGGGAAAAGAATGGAAAACCGCGCAAATATCGCAGCGCACCACCCCCTTCAGCTTGAGCGGGGTGGGCACCAAGAAGATCCCTGTTTCGCGCCCACAGCTGCTGGTGGCGACCCAAAAGGGCCGGACGGCGGCCTACCTGCTCTTCCGCGACGCCGAACGCCAGGACCGGGCCTCGTTGGCCACCTGCTCTGATTTGCAGCTAAACCGCTGGCAGGTGACGGATTTGACTTCTACCTCCGTCGGCAACTGGGAGCCCAGCTACGACACAGAGCGCTGGCAGCGGCAAGGCGTTCTTAGCCTTTTCGTGCAGCGCACGGGCCAGGGCGACGGCGAAACTCTGGAAAAGCTGCCGGCCCAGCCCGTCTATATTCTGGACTGGAAGCCGACGCCACGGGCTAAGAGTTCTACTTCCAACTCCTGGTCTCTGGTAGGTGCCCCAGCTGTTACCCCTTCCACGGCTGCGGCCTCCGCGCCCGAAGGCTGGCGGCTGGTGTGGGCCGATGAGTTCAACACCAATGGCCGCCCCGACCCTCAGAACTGGCAGTTTGAAACCGGCTTCGTGCGCAACCACGAGCTACAGTGGTACCAGCCCGACAACGCCCGCTGTGAAAACGGCCTGCTCCTAATCGAAGCCCGCAAAGAGCAGCGGCCCAACCCGAACTACCAAGCCGGCAGTCCGGACTGGAAAAAAAGCCCCCCACTGATTGAATACACTTCTGCCAGCCTCAATACCCGCGGCCGGCACAGCTGGCAGTACGGCCGCTTCGAGATGCGTGGGCGCATTGATACCAGCGCCGGCTTGTGGCCCGCGTTCTGGACCCTCGGGGTAAGCAAGCCGTGGCCCAGCATCGGCGAAATCGACATTATGGAGTTCTACCAGGGCAAGGTGCTGGCCAATGTGGCCTCCGGCACGGCTCAGCCCTACACGGCCAGGTGGCACAGCAAAACCAAGCCGGTAGCGGAGTTTACCGACCCGCAGTGGAGCCAGAAGTTTCACGTCTGGCGCATGGACTGGGATGCCACGGCCATCCGCCTCTACGTGGATGATCTGCTGCTCAATGAAACCCCGCTCACCCAGACTGTGAACCAGGACGGCACCGGCTTCAACCCCATGATGCAGCCCCACTACCTGCTGCTCAACCTGGCGCTGGGCGGTGACAACGGCGGCCCGCTGGGCAACACGATCTTTCCGAATCGCTTCGAGGTTGATTACGTGCGCGTGTACCAGCACTAAAGAAGCCTTATCCAATAGCGGCGTTGGTGGTGGCGTGTGCCGACTACAATCAACTTCAATATCTTCTCCAAACCGGGCAAGCGCTTGATACTGTAGATTGCTAATGCAGCTATGAGGTCAGTCCTTAAGCGCATGGTGTTGCCCCTGTTACCGAGCATCGCCGTGATGACAGGACAAGCCGTGCCAAGGAGTTACGGGAGATTTTTCAGGTTGATTTAACACGAAAAAAGCCCCCAGCTGCTGGGGGGCTTTTTTTGGATGCCTATCCGTTGCCGGGTTTAGTAGCCTGGGTTCTGGCCCAAGGGAGCGTCGCTATTCAATTCAATAGACGTTTGCGGAATGGGCAGCAGCAGATTTTTTGCGGTCAAAGCCGTGACAGAGGCCCCGTTCAGGCGCTGGGTCCGCTCGATCAGCGTCCCCGTGCGCACCAGGGTCAGGCGGCGCTGCTCCTCGCCAATCAACTCGCGGGCGCGCTCATCCAGAATGAAGTTCAGGGTAATGTCGGTGGCCGTCACCAGGGCGGCTTTCGCGCGGGTACGCAGCACGTTGAGGCTGGCGGCGGCGGCGGCCGTGTTGCCCTGCTTAAACTGTGCCTCGGCCAGCAGCAGATACGTTTCACCCAGCCGCATCATGGTCAGGTCCTTGATGGTGCCGTACCCGAAGGTGTCGGTGGGGTCAAACTGATTCCACTTGGTCGTGTAGGGTGTAATGTTGAAGATCGTGTCTGAACCCCGCAGGCCCGTCACAGGTTTGCCGAAAAGGGCTGTCTGCGAGGGGTCGTTGTAGTAAAATTTGCGTTTGAGGTTATACTTCGAGTTTCGCATATCCTGGGTCGAATATAGCCGGTAGTCCACCCAATTACTCAGGCGCAGGCGGCCCAAGCCGCGGCCCCCCAGCGAATCGGCCAGGGCCATGCCCCGGATGTTGTAGTAGGCGGGCACCCACATGCGGCGGTGCTGGGCCTCCGTGGTGCCACCGGGCACGAGTAGCTGTTGCTCAATGCCCCAGATCAGCTCGGTATTGCCCTGGCTGCGGCGCTGGTTGCCAATAATAAACATGTCGGCAAAATAGTCGCCGGGCTGACTGGCGCGCACGCCGTAGCGGGCCGTGATGAGCTTGTACTGCCCGCTGCTAAGCAGCTCCTGGAGCACCTTCTCAGCCAGTGCGGGCTGATTGTCGCGCAGATACACCTCGCCGAGCAGCTGCTGGGCGGCCCCGCGGGTAATACGCCCGGAGGCGGCCCGGCTGGCCGTGAACATACTGGGAATGGCCGTTGTCAGGTCGTTGATAATAAAGGCATTGATCTCCGCTACCGGGGTGCGGGTAAAATCGGTGCGCGGGGCCGTGATGGCTTGCTCAATCAGCGGCACGTCGCCCCAGAGCGTTGCCAGGAAGTTGTAGGCATAGGCCCGGTAGAAGCGGGCTTCGGCACTGATGCGGTTTTTGTAGCCCTGCCGTACCGTGGCCGGTGCGGTTTCAGCGCCCTGAATAATCTGGTTGGCGTTGTTGATGGTGCGGTAGGCCCAACTCCACATCACGGCGCTGGCCTGGTCCTGCGAGTTCAGCAGCGCGTAGTTGTAGTAGGGCACCTCCACGCCCTGCACCTGCCCAGGAATAGCCACGTCGGTGCCCAGCTGCATCATGCCCAGTAGGCCCTGCTCGTTGGCACGAGTGTACTGCTCGCGCACCACCGATTGCAAGCCGGCCATAGCTGACTCAAAGCCCAATGAATCGACGAGCACCGTCTGGGGGGTATACAATGATTTGGGGTCCTCCTCCAAAAACTCCTTGTCGCAGGAGCTCAGAAGCTGGGCCGACCCTAACAGCCCGATACAGGCGAATATTATACGTTTCATGCCAGAAGCGAAAAGACAGATGGAAAGTAGATTAGCGGAGGCTCAGATTGAGGCCGAACACGTAGGTTGCTACGTTGGGGAAGTTAGGCGGACCATTGCCGTCCGTGTTGCCGGTGCCGTTGCCCAGGGTGTAGTTTTGTTCAGGGTCGTAGCCCACCCAGTCGGTCCAGGTGTAGAGGTTGCGCCCGCTCAGGTAGGCCGAAATGCCCCCAGCTTCAGGCGCTCGGTCAGCGCGGCCGGTACGGTGTAGCTCAGCGTCACGTCCTTGAGACGGGTAAAGCTGGCGTCGCTGGGGTAGCCGTAGCCGCGGGGTTATTGTAGTTCAGGCCGGGACGCGACTGGCTCTGGTTTTCCGGCGTCCAGTAGCCCACTTCCTCTGGCGTATTCAGGCGGCCGCCTAAGTCCACGAAGTTTAGAATGCCGTTGTTTTTGAGAACTCCCTGCACGGTCTGGAAGAAGATGCGCAGACTTAATCCCTTATAAGAGAAGGTGTTGGTTAAGCCCGCTGAGTAGTCGGGCAGCTGCGTGCCCAGGTACTCGCGGTCCTGGCTGTTGATGAGGTTGTCGCCGTTGAGGTCCGCAAACTTCAGGTCTCCGGGCTTAGCGCCCGGGTCCAGACCGGCCGGGTCTTCGCCTACTTGCCACACCCCCGTCACGCGGTAGTCGTAGATGGCGCTCAGCGGTTTGCCAATGAAGCGGCGGTTGCCAATGTCGTCGGCCCCGTTGCCGTACAGCTCCAGGACCTTGTTGCGGTTGCCCGAGATATTGAAGGCCGTTTCCCAGGTAAAGTCCGGCTGTTGAATATTCACTGAGTTGATACTCAGCTCAATGCCCCGGTTCTGTACCCGTCCGATGTTGTCGAGAATAGAGCCGTAGCCCGAAATAATGGGGATCTGACGCGCCAGCAGCAGGTTGTCGGTCTTAGCGTCGTAGTACTCCACGCTGCCCTGAAGGCGATTCTTTAGGAAAGCATAGTCGATAGCATAGTTGGTGCTGGTGGTGCTTTCCCACTTCAGATTTACGTTGCCAATGGTGTTGGCCCGTAGTCCAATGGCCGACACGCCGCCGTAGGCGTACTGCAAGAGCGCGTTGCCGGTAATTGTTTGATAAGGATTAATGCCTTCGTTGCCGGTCGTGCCGTAGGAGAAGCGCAGCTTCAGTTCGTTGATCAGGCTGTTATCGCGCAGAAATGCCTCGTTGGCAATGTTCCAGCCCACTGCCACGGAAGGGAAGATGGCGTACTTATCGGCATTGGCGCCGAACACCGATGAGCCGTCGCGCCGGGCCGTAACTGTAAACAAATATCGACTGTCATATGAGTAGTTGAGGCGCGCCATCTGCGAGACCAGCGCCCGGCTCTCACTATAGGAGCTGATGGTAGGCGTGTTGCTGCCCGAACCGATGCTGTTGAAGCCAATCGCGTCGTTGATAAAGCCGCTCGCGTTTTCGGTGGTTGTAAAGTAGTCGTTCTGCTGTGAGCTGTAGAGGGCCGTCAGATCGAAGTGATGCTGGTCGATGTCCTTATTATAGATCAGCAGGTTCTCAATGGTATAGTTGGAGCGCTCATCGTTTAGCAGCTGGGCCGTGCCGCGCAGGTTGCCGGCCGCCCGTCCTTCGTAGAAGGTGGAGCGGTAAGGCCGGTACGAATAGGTAGCGTTCAGCCGGTACTTCAGGCCGCTGACAAAGGTGGGCTCCACCTCGGCGTAGCCCGTGCCGGTCAGTTGGTTCACGCGGCTCTCGCGGGTGGTTGCCAGGCCCAGCAAGGGGTTGCGAATCAGCTGTTCCGGCGGCTGGGGGAAGATGGTGTAGCTGCCGTCGGGGTTAAAGGGGGTGCCGTAGGGACTGGATACTTGGGCCAGGCTCAGGTCGGCGCGGCCCCCGTCGTCGTTGTTCGTCGAGTAGAAGGCTGAGGTGCCAATGCGCAGCCAAGGGGTCAGGTTTGCGTCGATGTTAGAGCGCAGGCTGATGCGCTGAAACTGAAAGCCCTTCACCACGCCCTGCTGCTTAAAGTAGTCGCCCGACAGGAAGTACTTCACGTCGTCGGTACCGCCCGAGATGGACAGGTTGTGGTCCTGAATAAAACCCTGCTGCGTAACCAGATCCATCCAGTCGGTGGTAATGCCCGCCTCGTAGTTGGCCAGTTCCCCCGTGTTGGGTACGGGCGTCAGGTTGATGCCCCGCTGGCGGGTGAACTCCTGCCACTTCGCGGAAAAGGCGGGGCCCGACAGGGGCGTGAGTCGGTTGTTCAGGTACTCGGGCCCACCGTAACCGTTATAGCGAATCTGGGGCTTGCCGGTTTTGCCGCGCTTGGTTGAGATCAGAATAACGCCATTGGAGCCCCGCGTGCCGTAGATGGCCGTCGAGGAGGCGTCCTTCAGAATCTCAATGGAGGCGATGTCATTGGGGTTGATATCATTGAGGTTACCCGGAAAGGGTACCCCATCCACAATCAGGTAGGGGCTCGTGCTGGCCGTAATGGAGCGCACGCCCCGAATCTGGATGTTGGGCTGATTACCTGGCACGCTAGAGCCGCCCGTAATCTGCACCCCCGCTACCGCGCCCTGGAGGGCCTGGGCGACGTTGGAGACGGGGATTTTATCCAAACGATCCTGCGGTACCGACACAACCGAACCCGTCACGTCGGCCCGTTTCTGGGTGCCGTAGCCCACGATTACGACCTCATTCAGGGCCTGAGCATCGGGTCTAAGCTGCACGCTGATAGTGGTGCGGCCGTTGATGGGCACTTCTTGGGGCGTATAGCCAACGAAGGTTACTACCAAGGTGCCGTTGGCGTTGACCTCAGGCACGTTCAACGTGAAGTTGCCTTTGTCATCGGTGCCGGTGCCGATGGTTGTGCCTTTCACCACGACGGTGGCGCCCGGTAAGCCGCCCCCATTCTCGTCCGTGACGGTTCCCGTAATCGTCAAGTCGGGAGCAAGCAGCCCGGCCTTATCGGGAGCAGCAGAGGAGGCCAGGGACCAGGAGGACCCGGCTCGGGAAGCGGTGCTCGGCGCACTGAAGGCGTCCGTCCCTTTCAGGGATAAGAGCGTTCCGCACAGGAGTAGCCATTCTCGTTTCATAGAGGGAAGTTTGGCATTCCGGCTCACGCCGGAATAGGTGGGAAATGAAGAAAGTGAAAGCCTACTTAGCTCAGTCAGTGGATTACCTTATGGCAGGAGGAACTTAAAGAAGGTCCTAAAAAAGAAATCCGTGGTAGCATTTACTTTTTTAGTTTGACTTGGATAAAAGTAGGGTCGCAGGCTCAAGAAAAGGCGGGTTGATTTAGTCGAAATGGGGGAGTAATTGAGCCAGCGTAATCGTTTGCCGTATTTTAGAGAGCATTATGACCTTTAGAACCTAAGGGGTTGAAAGCCGATTACTGCCTGGTGTACTCGTTAAAATCAGGACACTCACTTACCCGTCCAGCTACCCGGCCAGGGGCGCTTCGATTTGATTTCTCTTCCCCGATGGCTTTTGTAGGGCGAAGAGATGCTAGGAGTGATAGTTCGCGCTACTGAAGTTTTTTAGGATGAAGAGCAGCATCGATCAGCTTTTCAGCGCCGCGAGGAATCCCGAATTATCAGCTCCGGTTTCAGAAACACGTTGGGGTGATTCACCTGGGAGTTCCGTTTCAGTAGTTGGAGCAGTAAGCGTACGGCGGACTGGCCCATCTGCTCGGCCCGCTGATCGACCATGGTCAGGTGCGGCTGGGTCATGGTGGTAAAGGGTTCGTTGCTAAAACCAGCCAGCGCTATCTGCTGGGGAATCTGCACTCCTCGCTCGTGCAGCACGGCTAAAGCACCCACTAACGGAATGGCGGAAGCCGCGAACACGGCGTCGGGTGGGTATGCTCGTTTTAGCAGATACTCCATACCCCGTCGGCCTGACTCGGAGCAGGAAGGGGAAACAGGATACATCAATTCTTCCCGCGCGGGAGCTGATGGTCGCGCAGGGCGGCTAGGTAGCCTTCTTGGCAGTTGCGGCTGGTGCTGACTTGCTGCGGGCCCGCAAAATGAGCGATGCGCCGGCTGCCACCCTTAATTAAATGCGTTACCGCCTCATAGGCACCGTTATATGTATCTAATAGCACAGCCGCACTGCCAGGTAAATCGGCGGGTGCCCGGTCAAAAAATACGAGGCCGGTACCCGCTTGCTGCACCTGGGCTAAATGGTTGACTTCGGCCAGGGTTGTCGCCGACACCGGGATCAGAATGCCCTCCACCTGCGCGGCGAGCAGCGCCGCAACCCGCCGCTGCTCGCAACGCACCTCGTCGTGGGATTGGCATACCAGCACCTGGTAGCCGTGCTGACTGGCCATCTTTTCTATGCCATGCAGTACCGTAGGGTAAAAGGCGCCCGAAAGATGGGGAAGAATCACACCTAAGGTTTTACTTTGTCCTCTGCGTAGTCCCGCGGCAACCAGGTTAGGTTGATAGTTCATAGCGTGGGCCACCTGACGCACCCGTGCTTTAGTGGCTTTACTTATGTCCTGCTGATCCGATAAGGCCCGCGATACCGTGGAGGCCGATACTTGGAGCACCCGTGCCACGTCCGTGATGGACGTTCGCCGTGAGGGAGCCTTTGCTTTCTCTGCCTTCGTTTCCACCACGCTGTTTGGTTAGTGTCCTAGCCTAATAAGATATTGTGGGCTCGACCCAGTAGGTGGAAAGTTTAACCGGTGACATTCTTCCCCGCCTAAAGCCTGACTAAAAGTATCCGTTCTCGCCCCAATGGAGCGGGGTGATTTTAGGCAAAAAGGGAGTCGTATTTGACTTAGCAGGAATCTTAGCCCGCTGGAGGAGGGCAACTAAGTAGTAGGCCTTACGGGACGTAAACTGTAAACCAGTAAGCCTCGTGTCAGTGGGAGGTCAGGACGGGACATACCACCTGACAGAAATAGAGCTGTAAGGACGAAAAAGCTATACTCATCGGCTTTAGCAGACTTTACCAATTTATAACTAGGTAGCCCAAAGTCAGGTGTATTTCCTGTGATGCGTTGGGGCCTGGAGCAACGCTATTTCTCTGTGGCGGTAGTCCTCCTTATTCCAGCTATGACTGCGTTGGCCGTCTTCATGGTTTTGTAGGCTACCCGCCGCTCCAAGAAGTTGTAGGGGTGACTCTTCTTGCGGCGAAGGGCCTATCATTTCCACTGTCTCAACTTTAGGTACGAAGATGCTTCCTGTTAATCCCTCGCTCTGGTTGCTGTTCTTGCCCAAACTTAGGGTCAATAAGTCTTCCTTATGCTCCCTTTTTCCTGGTTGGTGCTTTTCGCGAAACTTAGAGTCGCTAACTCTTACTTATCATCCCTAAGCTGGTCGATTTAACAATCGCTTTTTCTTTTTATGATAGGTTCCGATAACATTTACCGGGAGGAACCTATCCTCTACCCGTTATGAGAATGATACCCTTCGTTTAGTAGACCTAAAAGCCCCTTTATAAGGTCTACCTAAAGCCGGCTTTGCCCCGACCCACATGGGACAACGCCCCTGCCCCCGGTCCGCCATCCGGTAGGCCGTGGCCGGCTCCGCCAGCCAGCCGTCAGCCTACTAAAAGCCGCTACTGGTATTTCGTCAGAAAGTCTTTCGCATTAGCGCGGTAGAAACGGGTCCATTTCAGCGTGTGGCCGCCCGTGAGCTTGACCAGGTATTCGCCATTGAAATAGCCTTCGAGCTCTTCCACATAGTTCAGATTGATCAAGTACGAGCGGTGGATGCGCGTAAAGTCGGACGAATCCAAGCGCTGCTCGAGTTGAGTGAGGCTCTCGTAGAGCAGATACGTGCGCTGCCGCGTATGCAGGGTGATATAGTTGCCGTCGGCCTCGAAGTAGAGAATATCATCGACCTTGATGAAGAACAGCTTATGCTGGTCTTTCACCAGCAGCCGTTTCAGGGGAGGGCTGCTGGGGGGCACCTGGTCGCTGGGGAGCCGACGCGCCGGGGTTTTTCTTACGGGCAGTGACGGAGAGGAAGGTAAGGTAGCTTTCATGAGACACAGCAGAGGTAACACGGGGAAGTAACGGGGCGCGGGCTAGGCAATAGGCTGATTAAGAGGAGCAAGGGGAGCAAGAGGAAGCAATTTACGAATCTATTCGTAGATCTTATACGGGGGCGCGCAGGCAAAGGGGCCGCTCAACATGCTTCTTCTGGGGTACATCTTAGATAGGTTTTTTAGTACTATCAGGACTCCAAGCAACTGATAACGGCTCCCTAATTTACAGTATTTGGCAGTACTATGCAACACAAGGTACTTTTATAGGCAATCATCCTTTTTATGGACTAGGTTAGCCCTTGGATGACCTTAGAGCATTGCTAGGCCTGATCAGGAGGGAGGCAATGCTTCCTCTACCAGCGCGTTTTAGTCTGATTGCCCCAGCTCCTGCCGTCAAACAGTTCGGCGCTGAGGCAGCTCAACCCCAAGAGGATAGGCATGTGACCATAGCCCGAGCCCCGCCGCGTCGGCCCTCAATTTTCAATCTTCACCTTTTGGTCATTATCCTCCATTTCCAGATCGATCAACAAGTGATTGGGGTCAAGGCCGGCGCGGACCGGCTGGCGCGGCACCATCACCGTGATCGTCTGCTGGCCCGACCGGAGGCGGCGTTTCTGTAAGTAGAGCGGTTGGCCTGCCTTTTGGCCCTTCCCGGCCGGGGCGAACACCCCGACCTCCACCCAATCATTCATCGGTAGCTGCGTTTCCACCCCTACACTGTCAACCACTACTTTTTGTGCCTCCACTTGGAGGCTCACCTGCCAGGTGCCGGACTGGGTTTGCTTGGCCGTAGCTTGCTCCGTCTTGAGTTTCCAAAAGGTGTTGGCCTGGAAGAGGTCATGCAGCAGGTAGCGCAGCGAGTCGGGCGTGGCCGCCTGCAGCTCCCGGTACAGATCAAGCGTGGTGGGCAGGGGCGGACTGGGAGAATAGGCGTGCAGCACCCGCCGGAGGGCATTGTTGACCCTATCTTTTCCAATGTAATTCCGCAGCGCGAAGAGCGCGAAGGGCCCTTGCGGTAATTCATGAACGCGTCGTTGGCCCGGAGCAGGGGAGGAGCCGCCCGGGAGCGCGGCACTTCATACTCCTGGCGCATCTGCGACAAATAGCGGAGCAGATGCTCGTAACCGAGCGTTTGCTCCACTACTTGCATCGCGGAATAGGTGGCGGTACTTTCAACGAGCAAACCGGCCCCCTCCACGGCGGCGGGGGCCAGCTGAAACCCCCACCACTGATGCGCTACTTCATGGGCCATGATGTGGTAGGGCAGGTCGAGGCCCCCGGGCCGCGGATTCATCAAGGAATATCCTTCCTGATAATCAATCGTCATGGGCTCGGCGTGCATGCCGCGGCCGGGCCCGGGGCGCTCCAGCACCCGAAAGTGACGGTAGGGGTAAGGACCGAACTCCTGGGAGTAATAATGCAGCGAAGCTTGGGCGCTTTTCACCATCCGCGCCACGTTGTCCGCATGCGCCGGATGATAAAAGATCTGGATCGTAACGGGGTTGGCTGTACTTCCAGCCCCTGGAATGGAGGGCGCTGCTGCTTGGCTTGAATTAAGCTGGGGCACCCACTGCGCTTCCCGTACCGCATACCGGGCCGAGAAAAAGGCATACCCGTTCTGAATCGGGGCCTGGGTAGCATAATGGAAATAGCGGCGGTCTCCTCTCGTCCACGTCCGGCGCAAAGCGCCGGGCGCCACGGCGATCTGGTCCTTGGTGGTTCCTACCACCGCCTCAAAATCCATCAGCTCCGCGTGACGGGCCTCCTGGCGCGCGGCGACATCATAGAGGGAGGGTCTGGGGCGGCGCGGCGGTAGTCCCTGCATTTCCCGCTCCCGTGCGTCGCCTAAACGCCGGTCGCGGTGGTAGCCAATGATCGGCAGCCAGTCGCTCGTAATATGGGTCCCATTCGCCACGACAGCCGCCTCGGCCCCGCCGTTGGTGAAGCCCCGGGCAGCGATGCGCACGGCGAAGCGCATTTGCACGGAGTCGCCGGGCTCCAGCCGATTTTGCAGCCCATAAATCCGGTAGCCAAGCTTCTCATCCGCCAGGAGCGGGGTAGTCGCCCGATCAAAGGAGATGTCGCTAATATCAAGGTGCGGGATAGTAGAAAGGTGAATAGAGTCTATGGCCACCTGGCTGCGATTCACGAGCTGGTAGGAGCCCCGGATGTCGGCTGCTTGCTCGTCGGGATAGATCTCGACCTGCAACTCGGTTCGCACCAGGGCGGGGCGGGGCGCCTGTTCATACGAACCATAGCGCCGCTCGTAGTCCGCGCGCATCTGCCTTCGATCCGCCTTACTGGCATACTCATTCAGGACGTTGGTGTGGTAGAAAATGCCCCCCCCGGCGGCGACGACGAGTACTAGGGCTAGGAGCGCAGCCAGTCTATGCTGGGCTAGCCGGTGCTGGGCCCAGCGCAGCCGCGCGGGGAGGGTGACGTCTTGGCTGCGCACCCAGAACAGGGTCGCTACCACCGCCAACAGGAACGCCCAGGCGGCCCAGTAGAATTTAAACCACAGCCAGGGCTTCATAAAGGGGCCGAAGCCCCGCATGTCACTGTAGGTCCAGCCTGGGTCGGAAGCGTAGATAAGGAGGTGGTGCTCCACGCCGAGCATCCCGGCGAACAGGATGCACCCGTAGGCGCCGAAGGCCACCAGGTGACCCACGTATTTTTGATTCACCAATACGTGGATGACCAAGACGAGGAGGGCGAAGAGCAGGTAGTTCGTGAGTTGAATGCCGAACAGCACCTGCACGTAGACCCCAGCTCAAAATGGTGATACTCCATGACGAGCTGATTGATTATCCCCGCCCCCAGCAGCCAGGCAACCCACGTGGTGATGACCAGCGCCAGCCCCATGAATTTGCCCAGCAGCAGCACTGATTCGCGCACCGGCGTCGTATCGGAAAGCTCCTGCAGGCCCGCTTCCCGTTCTCGCCAGACGAGCTCCCCGGCGTAGAAGATGGTAAGCAAGGGAATTATAATCCATTGGGTTTTAAAGCTGCTCAGGGGAGGAGCTAACGTTCGTAACACCTCCTCCGTGCGGGCAAGCAAGGGGACGCCCAACCACTCCATGTATTCGGTGGCAAACAGCCCGGTGCCCAGGGCTAACCCGGCCACCAGCGTGAGGCCACCCCGGCCGCGGGCGATCATCCAAAAGGAAGTCTGGGCGACCGCCAGGGTCTGGCGCGCAGACGTGGCGAATCCGAACTCCCGCCGGCTATCGGGTAGGGTGATCGGACTGGCAGGCTGCAAGCTGGTAGGCACGGCGCCCCTGGCAGCCAGCACCTTGGGACGACCGGATTCGGTTCGACGCTGGAAAAGGCGCCCCCGGGGCCATCCGTCACGAGGGCGAACTGAAAGCGCCAGTAGGTGAAGGCCAGTGCGCCCCCCGCCACGCCCCCCACAGCAGGCGGCTCCCGAGCCAGCTTCCTTCCAGCAGAATCAGCCGCGTATTCTTGTCCAGCGGCGTCCATCCTTCCATGTCCGCTACGATGCCAAGCCCCAGCAGGTCCAACAGACTGCCCAGGACCTCCCAGCGCAGATGGTACCTTATAGTAGTGCCCAGGAAATGGGAAACGAACAAGACCAGGATGCTGCCCATATAGGCCGCAATGGCCCGGCCGCTCCGGGCCGCGAAGGTGAACTGAACGGCGGTAACGGCTATGACAATAGGTAAGGAGATAAAACCGTAGGCGGTTAGGTAGGAGGCCAGATGGAAGGGCCCGATAAACGCTGCTTTGGCCCCGGGACCATAAAAGGAAAACAGGAACCCCGCATACATGGCCAGAAGAAGCAAGGCGTTCAGGGTAAAGGCCGCCAGGAAACGGGCTCCGAGGTAGCTGCGCTTGCTCAGGGGCTTCGTGTACACCAGCGGATGCATTCGGGTTTGAATATCCCGGGTGGCCGCATCGCCGGCCACGCCTCCTCCAATCAGGAGCCAGATGGAGCTGCCGAAAATAGCAAAGAAGGCAATGGTGCTCGGCGCATTCAGGTAGGTACCGTCGGGGAGCGTGACCAGTCTCAGGATCCCGAATCCGAACAAAAGAAAGGCCGCGAACAGTAGCCACGTGGAAACCTGCCGCAGCTGATAGCTGAACTCAAACCGAAAGATTGCTTTGAACTTCATGACCCTATATCCTTCAGGTTATCCTCCCTCTGCAAGTCGATCAGGAGGTGATAAGGATCCAGGCCCGCGCGGGTGGGCTGGCGCTTCACCGGCACCGTAATCGTCTGCTGGCCCGACCGCAGGCGGTGCTTGCGGAGGTAGAGCGGCTGGCCGGAGGGTTCCCCCTTTTCGGCGGGGGCAAACACGCCCACCTCCACCCAATCATGCATGGGCACCTCCCGCTCCCCGCCCGCGCTGTCGACTACCGCCTTGCGGGCCCGCACTGCGAGCGTGACCTGCCAGGTGCCGGGCTGCAGCTGCTTAGCCGTGGCTTGCTTGGTTCCGAGCTCCCAGTACGTGTTGGTCTCGAACAAATCCCGCAGCAGGTAGCGCAGCGAGTCGGGCGTGGCGGCCTGCAGCTCCCGGTACAGGTCGAGCGTGGTGGCCAGCGGTGCCGCCGCCGGGCGGTGGTTCTCGAGCAGGGTGCGCAGGGCCCGGTTCACGGGGCCTCGCCGATGTACTGACTCAGCGCGTACAGCGCGAAAGGCCCCCGGCGGTAGGCAAGGTAGGGGTCCAGCCCCCGCAGCAACGGCTCGCCCCGGCGGATGGCCGGGTAAGGATAGGGTTGACGCATGTAGCGCAGCAGCTGCGCCAGCTGCGCGGGCCCGCGCGCGTGTTCCACGGCCTTCAACCCATAATACCAAGCCAGGCTCTCGGACATGACGGGGGCACCTTCGACGGCCGCGTAGGGCACCGTCCACTGGTGGGCCATTTCGTGGGCCACGATGGCGTAGGGATGATCATGGCTGCCCGGCTCCGGCGTGGGGTTCCAGGAAGTAAAGCCCTCGCCGTGGCTAAGCAGGCCGGACTCGGCGTGCATGCCCGTGCCCAGCCCGGGGTGCTCCACGACCAGGAGCTGGGGGGGCGGTAGGGACCAAACTCCTGCGTGTAATACGCCAGGGAGGCGCGGATGCTTTGCAGGACGCGGTCCAGGTGGGCCGTATGGTGGGGGTGATGGTAGAGGCGGATAGGCACGACCTGGCCCGAGCCGTCGGGATTGTGCCACTCGGCTTCCCGCACCGCGTAGGCGGCGGAGAAGAAGGCCCACTCGCTGCCAAGGGGGTGGTCGGCGCGGTAGTGAAAATACCGGCGCCCGCCTTTGGTCCACGTCCGGCGCAGGGCGCCCGGCGCCACCGCCACCTGGTTCGCGTCGGTACCCACCACGGCTTCGAAGGCCGACCCGCCGCCGCCTTTCTGGCGCGCGGCGACGTCGTACAGGGAGGCAATCAGCGGCCGCGGGGCCAGGCCGTGCGCCCGCCGGTCGGCGGCGCTGAGCAGCTCCCGACTGGCCTGGTAGCCGAGGGCCGGCAGCCAGGCGTTGGTGAAATGGGTGCCGTTGGTCACGACCGACGCATCGACCCCGCTCTCGCCAAAGCCCCGGGGCGCGACGTGCACCCGGAAGTCGAGGTGCAGGGAGTCGCCGGGACGCAGGGGTTGCCGCAGCACATAGATCCGGTGGGCCAGCTCCTCGTCGGCGTCCACGCGGGCCACGGGCCGGTCGAAGGCCACGGCGCGGGTTTCCAGGCCGGGCGTAGTAGCCAGGTGAATGGAGTCGATGGGCCCGGCGCTGCGGTTGACGAGGCGGTACGTGCCGCGGATGTCCACGGTCCGCTGCCCCGGGTAAATTTCCACCCGCAGCCTGGTCCGGGTCAGCTGGGGCTGGGGGCGGGCCGCGTAGCGCGCGTACTGCCGCTCGTAGGCGGCGCCCCGCGCCTGCCGCTCGGCCGCGGTGAAGTACTGGTTTAGCACGTTGGTGTTGTAGAAAATGAACCCACCCAGGATTAAGACCAGCAGGCTGGCTGCGCCCGTCGCCCAGGCCACGGGACGCGTAAACCGCCGCCGCGCCCGCTGCAGCCGCTGCCCCAGGCTTCTTTCCTGGCCGCGCGCCCAGAGCAGGCTCGCGCCCAGCGCGAGCAGCAGGGCCCAGGCCGCCCAGTAGAGCTTAAACCACAGCCAGGGGCCCAGGGAGGAGCCGAAGCCGCGCATGTCGGTGTAAGACCACCCGGGGCCGGCCCCGTAAATGAGCAGGTTGTGCTCGACGCCGAACAGGGAAGCCAAGGCAATGAAGACGAAAGCCAGAACAGCCACCAGGTGGCCGAGGTATTTGTGGTCGACCACCCCGTGAATAAGGAGGGCCAGCAGGGCAAAAAGCAGGTAGTCGGGCAGCTGCAGCCCGAACATGACTTTTAGGTAGAGCCCGAGCTCAAAATCCTGGTACCCCCGGATGAGCTGCGCCCCGATACCGGCCGCCGTCAGCAGGGCCATCAGCAGGGTAAGCACGAGCCCCAGACCCAGCAGCTTGCCCAGCAGCGGCACCCAGTGCGGCGCGGGCATGGTATCGGTGATGTCGCCCAGGCGCGCATCCCGCTCCCGCCAGACCAGCTCGCCGGCGAAGAAAATGATGAGGAAGGGAATGATTACCCAGCGGCTCAGCTCATCGCCCATCGAGCCGGTCAATTCCGTCAGGACCTGCGCAGTGGTGGGCAGCAGGGGCACGCCGTTGGATTCCAGCTGATCCAGCACCACGGGCACGGTCAGCAGGGGAATGACGACCAGCAGGGCCAGGCCGGCCCAGCTGGTCACCATCATGCGCAGGGAGTCCGCCGCGATGGCCAGGGTCTGGCGTCCCTGGGTGGCCAGGCCAAAGACCCGCCGGAACGACGGCCGGGCTACTGGCGGAGTAGCCGGGCTGCCGATACGGGCCGGGAGGAGCGTGGGGGGCTTTTTTACGCGGGCTCGGAGCCGTCTCCACCAGGAGGAGCTCTCACTCCGGTGCGCGAAGCGGAAGCGCAGGAAAGTGAGAACGACCGCCCCCAGGCCGAGGCCCAGCCACAGCAAGCGGTTCTGGAGTACGACGCCCTCCAGGGCCAGCAGGCGCCAGTTTTTCTCCAGTGGGGTCCATAAATGCGCGAGGTCTTCTACCACGAAGCGGATGCCGATGGGGTCCAGTAGCGTCCCCAGGCCCCGGCTGAACAGCAGAAAGGAGGCGACGAAAAAGCCCATGAACACGAGCAGGAAACTGCCGAAATAGCTGGCCATGGGGCGGCCGCTGCGCGTGGCCAGCCCAAACTGCAGGGCCGTCGCGACGAAGGCGTTGGGCAGGGCGATAAAGGCGTAGGCCGTCCCAAAGGCTGCCGGGCGGAAGGGGCCTATCAGCTCCGCCTCCACCCCCGGCAAGTACACCCCCAGCAGGATGCCCGCCTGCACGGCCAGCAGCAGCAGGGCGTTGAGGGCGAGGGCGGCCAGCAGCCGCCCCCCCAGGTAGTTGAATGTGCTGACGGGGGTAGTGTAGGTAAGCGGATACATGCCCGTGGCCACGTCCCGCGCGGCGGCGTCGCCGGCGATGGCCGCGGCCAATACCAGCCAGAGCAGGGAGCCGAACACCGTGGTTTTGGCCACGGCAAAAGACGAATTAAGATAGAAGTCGGCGTACAGCACCTCGGCCACGGAGCCGTCGCGCGTCATCAAAAAATCGAGGCCGAGCAGCACCACCACAAACAGCCAGGGCCAGGGCCGGCGTACCTGGTAACCGAACTCGAAGCGAAAAATGGTCCAGAGTATCATGCTTGGGCTGCTTTTTCCGGTTGCCCCACCGGCTGCTGGCCGTAGTGCCCAGCCATGGTGCTGAAGTACACATCCTCCAGATCAGGCGCCACCGGCTCAAAGCCCGCACCCGGCGCCTGCTCGCAGTAGACGTGCACGAGCGTGCGCCCGCTCAGCAGCTTGGTCGAGATGACCCGGTACTCGCGCTCCACCTCGGGCAAGGCGCTTTTTTCCACCAGCCGTCGCCACACGCGGCCCTGCAGGTCCTCCACGGCCCGTAAGGGTTCGGCTTCGAGCAGGATTTGACCCTGATTGATGATGGCCATGCGGGTGCAGAGCTCGCTGACGTCTTCCACTATGTGGGTGGAGAGGATCACGACACTGTTTTCGCCCAGCTCGCTGAGCAGGTTGAGAAAGCGCACGCGCTCGGCCGGGTCCAGGCCGGCCGTGGGTTCATCCACGATCAGCAGCCGCGGGTTGCCCAGCAAAGCCACGGCCACGCCAAAGCGCTGGCGCATGCCCCCGGAAAAGCCCCCAGCTGCTGCCGGCGGACTTCCCACAGATTGGTTTGCCGGAGTAAGGCTTCCACCACTTGGTGGCGGGTCCGCCGTTGGGTGAGGCCCTTGAGGATGGCGAAGTAGTCCAGCAGCTCTTCCGCCCGGGCCTTGGGATAGACCCCAAACTCCTGGGGCAGGTAGCCCAGGGTTTGGCGCACCGCCTCGGGCTGGCGCAGCACGTCCAGCTCACCCAGGTGGATAGAGCCCGTGTCGGGCGCCTGCAGCGTAGCGATCGTGCGCATCAGGGTGGACTTGCCCGCCCCGTTGGGACCGAGCAGGCCGTACATGCCCGCCGGAATGGTCAGGGAGACGTCCTTTAGGGCCTGCACGCCGTTGGGGTAGGTCTTGGAGAGGTGCTGGATGGCTAGCTGCATCGGCCGGTGGGTTGAATAAGAGGGGTAGAAGGATAAATTCTTAGCGGATCAAGCTTGCGGTAATCGGGGAGGGCGAAGCGGCCAACCGGCGCCACGAGTTCTTGGCGACCGTTGGGCTGTCCTGGCGGCGGGACTCGGGGCCCTAAGCGGCTGCTCCGCCCGCCCTGCTCTTCGCTTTGGAACCTTCTTTGTCATTTTTAGCCATGGGGAAAGTCCAAAGAGGGGTAAGAAAAGGGCAATAGTCCGGGGGAAGCGAGACCGTCAGGGGCCCCTGGCTCTAAATCGGCCCCGGGGCGGTCGGCCGACGCAAATAAAACAAAAGTACTTTGCAATTCAAAGCTTTAATAATAGCCCCACGCCCGGCGCAGGCTTCCCGCTGGACGTGGGAAGCCCCACCATTTTTCCGCCGCCCACGGCGACCTCTCGCCCCTGGCCAGCGGGCTAGGCCTTTTTGCGCTACTTGATGGTGCAGCCCACGGCTTTAGTGAAGTTCGTGGCAACAGCTTTGCCGGCCATCAGGTCGGCCAGGGCCTGCTCCACATACTTGGTGGTCGCGGCCTTGGCGTCCTCGCTGTTGTTGTCGATGGCGCCGATGTAGGCCACCTGGATGGCGGAGCCGGCGCGCTGCAGTACGTACACCTGCGGCGTGCGGGTGGCGCCGAAGCGGCGGGCCACGTCCTGGGTTGCGTCGACCAGGTAGGGGAACGGGTAGTTCTTTACGCGCGCGCGCTTCTGCATGCTGCCGTAGGAGTCGCCGGGCGATAGCCAGGGGTTGTTGGGGTTAATGGCCACCACGGGGTAGCCCTGCGGGGCGTACTGCTGGTGCAGCGCCACAATGCGGTCTTCATAGGCCTGAGCGAAGGGGCAGGTGTTGCAGGTGAAGACGACAATGTACCCTCTGGCGTCCCCGTTGTCGGCCAGCGTCACCAGCTGGCCGTCCACGTTTTTCAGCTTGAAGTCGGTGACTTGGTCGCCCACCTGGTAACCGCTTGCAGAAGGGTTGCCGCTTGCGGCGAAGTAGCGGCCGCGGGCAAGGAAGAAGCTGCCTAGTATGGCCACCAGGACCAGCAGTACTACCAGAGTTAATCGCTTTTTCATGGCAAAAAAAGTTAGGTGAGAAATGAAACATCGCCCGTTTAGGGCTTGAAGGTTATCAGCGCCGTTTCCGGCTCGGTCAAATCCAGCGGCTTTTCCAAGGCCTGCCTCCCGGGGCAGTTGTTGTAGTTGCCGAAATTCGGGCAGCTTTACCCCGCGCACCGGCGGGGCGGCAGCCGTAGTCTTCGGTTCGGTTATTTGTCCTCTCATCCCCCAGGAGGCTCGTTACCTCCGGTGCTACCAGCCTAAAACGCTAACTACTTACCAGCTTTGAGTTCCGCTTTGTTGGCCCGAAATAACAGTAGTGCCTGCTCCGCTTACCTGCCCTTACACAAGTCCTTATTCTATGAACTTTACCTCCATGGTATTATCCTCCATGTCCCAATCAAAGAGCAGGTAATTCGGATCCAGGCCGGCCCGGGCGGGTTTTCGGGGCACGGTCACCGTGATCTTCTGTCTGCCGGCGCGGAGGCGGTGCTTCTGCAGGTAGAGCGGGTTTCCCAACCCGGGGCCCTCGCTGGCAGGGGCGAACAGGCCAATCTCCACCCAGTCGTTTAAGGGTACCGTGGTCTCTACCCCTTCGGCATCGATGACCATTTTGCGCGCCTGCACCGCCAGGGTCACCTGCCAGGTGCCGGCTGTGGTCTTGTGGGCCGTGACCTCCTGCGTTTCCAGCGCCCAAAAGGTATTGGCCGCGAAGAGATCATGCACCAGGTAGTCCAGGGAGTCCGGCGCTGCCACTTTCAACTCCCGGTAAAGGTCGAGCGGGGTCGCCAGGGGCATAGTTCCGGGGCCGTGTTGCGCGAGCAGATGTCGCAGGGCAGTGTTCACCGGCTCCTTCCCGATGTACTCCCGGAGCGCGTACAGCGCCAGCGGCCCCTTGCGGTAGTACTGCACGCGGTCAATTGACCGCAGCAGCGGGTCGGCGGCGCGGGGGCGGGGGCTAGGAAGTCTTTGCGGACCATACGCAGGAGTTTTTCGAAGTGCTCCCGCCCGTGGGTGGCCTCTACCACTTCCAGCGCCGAGTGCCAGGCCAGGGTCTCGGTAAGCAGCGCTGCCCCCCGACTTGGGCCAGCGCCAACTGATGGCCCCACCAGTGGTGGGCCACTTCGTGCGCGACCGTCGCGGACGGCAGGTCTACCCCCGCGGGTCTTCGTCGGCCTGGAGCAGCGCGAACCCTTCCTGGTAGGAGACATTGGTTGGGGCAGCGAACAGGGTTTTCTGGTTGCCGGGTACTTCCACGAATCGGAGTTGGCGGTGCGGATAAGGCCCGAACTGGCGGGTAAGGTAGTCGAGCGCCGCCTGCGCGCCGCGGACCATGCGATCCACATTCAGGGTATGCCCGGGATGGTGCAGGATCTGGATCTGCGTATTCTTCCACCTCCCTTCGCGGACGGCGTAGGAGGCAGAGAAGAAAGTGAAGTCACTTTTAATGGGCGCATCCGTCGCGTAATGGAAGTAGCGACGCCCACCCTGGGCCCACGTCCGGCGCAGCGTGCCGGACGTCACCGCGAGCTGTCCGGCGTCGGTGCCCACGACGGCCTCGAAGTTGACCCACTCCTGCCCGGCCTCGTCCATAAGCGCCCGCGCGTCATCCAGCGGGGGGACCTCCGGACGCAGGGCAAGCCCATACGTCCGCCGCTGCCGGGCCTCCCGCAGCTCGCGGCCCGTCTGATAGCCCAGGCGGGGCAGCAACCAGTCCCCGAAGTGCGTGCCATTCGCGGCCACGGATGGATCCATCCCGTCACTCGGAAAGCCCCGCGGGTCGAAGCGGACCGCGAACGCCAGCTGCAAGGAGTCGCCCGGCCGAAGGGGCTGCGCCAGCCCGTAGATCCGGTGGCCGAGCTTCTGGTCTATACGCTGAGCCCGCACTGGCTGATTGAGACTTACCGACCGGGTTTCGCCCCCTAAGGCCGTCGCCACGTGCACGGAATCGATCATGAACTCGCTCTTATTCACCAGCTGATAGGTTCCCCGGATCTCGACTACCCGCCGCGCGGGATAGATTTCGACGTGTAGGCGCGTGGCGGTCGCCCGCGGCTGCGGAATGCCGGCGTACCGACCATAGCGCCGCTCGTACTCAGCCCGCCACGCTTCCCCGCTGGGAGCAGCGTGGCGCGGGTGCAGCACGTGCAGGTTGTACACGATCAAGCCCCCGAAAGTCAGCACCAGGGCCACCGCTACGGCACTAGTTGCGGCCACCCCGCGCGTCAAGCGGCTGCCCGCCCCGCGGAGCCGGTGCCGGAGGCCCTGCGCCTTACCCCGCGGCCAGAGCAGTAGGGCCGCGAGGCCGAGCAGCAGGGCCCAACCCGCCCAGTACAGCTTGAACAGCAGCCACGGCCCCAGGAAGGGATCTAGGCCCCGGATGTCCGAGTACGACCACCCCGGATCGGAGCCATAGACCAGGGGACCGGGCTCAATTCCTAGGAGCGGGCCGAAGGCCACCACCCCGTACGCTATTACGGCAAGCAGGTGAGCGACGTATTTCTGGTCGACCACGACGTGGAGGAAGAAGGCGAGCAGGGCCAGCAAAAGGTAATCGGTGAGCCGGATACCGAACAGGACACGCGCGTACAGCCCGACCTCAAACTCGTAGTAACCTAAGCGCAGCTGCACGAGCAGCGCGGCCAGCAGCAACAGCGCCTGCAGGACAACCAGCGCCAGGGTGAGCCCCGCAAACTTGCCGGCGAAGGAGACCCACTCCGGTAGGGGTACCGCCCCCACGATTTCACTTAGGCGGGCGTCGCGCTCGCGCCAGACGAGTTCGCCCGCGTAGTAAATGATGAGCAGCGGGATAACCAGCCAGATGCCATGATCGCTGGGGTTTTCCAGCAGGGCTATTAGCTGCCCGGTGGTGGGGAGCTCCGGAACCCCATAATAGCTAGCCAGGGACAGGGGGCAGTCAGGATGAAGAACGCGGCCAGGACCGCGACCCCCAGGCCACCCCAGCCCGTGCCGATGAGGTGGAAGGACTCCCGCGCGATAGCCAGGACCTGCAGCACCCTGGTGGCGGGCCCAAACGCCGGCCGGACCGTCGGCACGACAAGGGGGGTACGCTTCGTCCTAACGCTACCTGCGGGCAGGGCGGATGGGGTATGGCTGCCTCGGGCAATTCGCCCCGGCGGGAGCTCTCGGCGAGGTGGGCGAAGCGGAAACGGAAATAGGTGAGCGCTAAGCTGCCTAGCGCGACGCCCAGCCATACGAGGCGGTTGGCGAGCATGGACGGCTGCAGCCCGACCAGGAGCGTGTTCTTCTGCGCCTTGGTCCAGACTTTCGACAACTCACCGAGCACCGTAAGTCCCAGCGGGTCCGTTAGTTTCCCTATCTCCCAGTACCCCTGCTCTACGGCCACAAACTGCCAGCTGACAAACGCGGCGAAGAAAATAAAAATGCCCCCCAGATAGCTCACGATGCCCCGCCGGCCGAATACCGCCGCCGAGAACATCAGCGCCATCGCGGTGAAGGCGTTGGGTAGGGCGAGCAGGAAATAGGCACTCAGATAAGAAGACGCGCGCGTGGGCCCGAGGAGGTCACGGTGCTCCCCCGGCAGGAGCGCAGCCCCAGCAGCCCCAGGGGAACAGCACTCAGCAGCAGCGCCCCGAGGGTAAAGGTGGCCAGAAACCGCCCGCCCAGGTAGGAGGCCTTGCCGATAGGGGCGGAGTAGAGCAGCGGATGCAGGCGCGTCTCCACGTCCCGCGCTGCGGCGGCGCCCGCCACCGCCGCCAGCGCCAGCAGCCCCATGATGCCGGCGACGAGGGTGATTTGCGCCACGGCGAATGGGGCGTTGAGGAAGAAGCCACCCACTTGCGCCTCATCAAGGAAGACTTCGCGGGCCATGAAAAAGGTAATCACCAGCAGCAGCAGGAAATAAAACCAGGTTGAGACCTGGCGGGCCTGGTAGGCTACCTCGAAGCGAAAAACCGTCCACAGCTTCATACGACCACCTCCCTTTCCGGCTGCTGCACCCTGGGTCCGTAGTGCCCGGCCAGGGTGCTGAAGTACACATCTTCCAGGTCGGGGGCTACCGGTTCAAACCCAGCGCCCGGCGACGCCTCGCAGTATACCCGCACGACGGTGCGGCCGCCCAGCAGCTTGGTGGAGAGTACGGCCTGCGCCTGCTCCCCGGCGGGCAGCGCCTGCTTGTCAAGCACGCTGCGCCAGATGTTTCCTTTTAGGCGTTCGATGGACTGGAGCGGCTCGGCTTCCAGCAGGATGCACCCCGGTTAATGATGGCCATGTGGGTACACAACTCCGCGACATCTTCCACGATGTGGGTAGAGAGAATCACCACGCTGTTCTCTTCCAGCTCACTCAATAAATTAAGGAATCTTACCCGCTCGGCCGGGTCCAGGCCCGCGGTGGGTTCATCCACGATCAGCAGCCGCGGGTTGCCCAGCAGGGCCACCGCCACGCCGAAGCGCTGGCGCATGCCCCCGGAAAAGCCCCCCAGCTGCTGCCGGCGCACCTCCCACAGATTCGTTTTGCGCAGTAGTGCCTCCACTACTTGGCGGCGGGGCAGACGTTGCGTAAAGCCCTTGAGGATAGCGAAATAGTCGAGTAATTCCTCTGCCTTAGCCTTGGGGTAGACGCCGAACTCCTGGGGCAAATAGCCCAAAGTCTGGCGCACAGCCTCCTTCTCCCGCAGCACATCGAGAGTGCCCAGGCGGATGCTGCCAGCGTCCGGCTCCTGCAGCGTAGCTAGAATGCGCATCAGGGTGGATTTGCCCGCCCCGTTGGGACCCAGCAGACCGTACATGCCCGCCGGAATGGTAAAGGACACATTCTGGAGGGCCGCTACCCCATTGGGGTAGGTCTTGGAGAGGTGATTGATCGTTAATTTCATGGGCTTGTGGATGGTCAACGTTCTGAAAAACAAGACTTTGCCCGGCGACAAGGACGCTGCTTACTCCAGGAAGGCGGCTCGAACCGCTTGTTTATCCCGGGCTGAGGTGGGGGCCTGGGCCGTCATGGCGAGCAACCGAAGCAGCGGCGGGGGCAGCAGATAGGACAGACGTTTCATGGCGGAAGGATTTAAAGCCGGGTACTGCGTCCAATTTATTCTCCTGCCTGCCCCGCGGCCCGCATTTCTTCATGAACGGCGCTATTTCCTTACCAACGGCTCAAGGCCGGCGCCTCTGGGCTGTTCCGTTCAACGTCCCGCTCTATTCTTGGGCCCAGCTCCGGCCTGGCCGGCCCTTAGCTCCCCCGCCGCGGTTAGCCCAGCGCTTGTTTGAGTTCCTTGTACCGCTCGCGCCCGACCGGCAAGAGGGTCCCGCTGAGCAGTTCCAGCTCGTACTTACTGGAGCCATGGCTGAGCAGCTGGCGCACGTCGACCAGCCGCACGATGTAGGACTTGTGCACGCGCTGAAAATCCGGGGGCAGCACCGCTTGCAGTCGTTGCAGCGACTTGTCGTGCAGCTCCACGCTACCGTTGCGCAGGTGCAGTTCCGAGTAGATGCCCGCGCCCTTGATAAAGAGGACCTCAGCGATGTCGAGCAGCCGAATCGCTTGGCGGCGGCGCACGGCCAGGTATTTGAGCGGCGCGGCGGCGCGGAGCTCGCGGTGGTCGAAGCGCGCCAGGGCCTTTTGCAGCCGCTCCGCCGTCACGGGCTTACCCACGAAGTCCAGCACGCCGTAGTCAAAGGCTTCGATGGCGCGCTGCTTGTTGGCCGAGACGACGATGGTGTGAAAGGAGCCGGCCACGGCCTGCTGCAGCAACGCAAACCCGTCCTGCCCGTTCAGGTTCAGGTCCAGCAGCAGCAGGTCGATGGGCGTATCCTGCAGAAAGAACTGCGCGCTCTCGAGCGAGGGCTGCACCACCACGCTGCTGAGCCGCTCGCCCAGGGCTGCACGCAGCAAGCGCGCGAGGCGGCTGGCCACCAGGGCCTCGTCTTCGACAATGAGCACGCGCATGGCGCTACTGTGAGGGTGCCAAGAGGTCGATTTCCACGGCCCAGCCGTCACTGACCGGGGCCGAGCGCAGGCGCCAGGCCCCGGGAAAGGACTCTTCCAGGCGCATCTTGACGTAGCGCGAGCCGGTGCCCTCCACCACGGGCCGGCCGCAGGCGGCCGCGTCGCTGTCGTTGAAGAGGCGGTAGCGCACGCCCCGGCCCAGGGGCTCCTTGGTCAGCACGAAGCGCCCGGTGCCGCGCTGCGCGTAGCCGTGCGTCAGCCCGTTTTCGATGAGGGTGTGGAAGGTGGCCGGCGGCACCTGCTCGGTGCCCAGCAGGCCGCGGGTTTCGAGCACAAATTCCGACTGCCGGCGGAAGCCCATGATCTGGAGGTGGGTGCGGCAGATCTGCAGCTCGTCTTCGATGGAAATGAGTTTTTCCTCGGCGATGCTCGACACCAACTCAAATTCGGCGGCCAGCGCGTCAATGAGTTGATTGGCCTGCCGGGGGTTTTCCTCAATGAGCTCCTGCAGGGACATGAGCGTGTTGAGCAGAAAGTGCGGCTGGATGTTCTTGCGCAGCAGCTCGTTCTCCAGGCGCGCCGAGCGCAGCTGTGCCTGCTGCTGCGCCCGGTGCCGCTGCACCAGTTGCCGCCCGAGGGCGAAAGCCATGAGGCCGATAAAGCACACGATGCCCCAGTAGTAGCCCAGCGGCAGCAGCCAGAGGTAGCCCAGAAAGGTCAGGCCCGTCAGGCCCACGATGCCGGCCAGCGCCCAGCGGCTGACCTCGCGCCGCAGCCGCACGGCCAGCAGCCCGGCCGCCACCAACACCACCGTAAATACGACAAAGTAAAAGCTCACGGGCAGCCAACCGTACGCCGCGCCCGAAAATACCAGGGCCCCGGTCAGCCACCAGCGTGCGCGCGGCAGGCGCAGCTCCAGCACCAAAAACGCCAGCAGGCACAGGTTGTTGGCCAGCAGGGCCAGGTAGGAAACGTCGTGGACCAGCAGGAAGTACTCGGCCACGCTGGCGTCGGGCGCGGCGCCCCGCAGGCCCCCGTAGATTTTCAGGGCGTGCAAGCCGCAATAGGCGCTTAAGAAGAGGTAGGACCGCTGGCGGGCAAAGCCCACGTACAACAGCCCGCAAAACAGGGCCGAGGCCCCCAGGATCCCGATGATGAGCGTCGCGGAGGAAGTCTCCTGCTGCTGCTGGGCGAGCAGGCGCGGCCAGGTAGTTAAGGTGGCCACCGGCTGCCAGGGCCGGTCGGCAAAGTGCTGGTTGGACACGCGCACGAGCAGCGTGTGCGCCCCGGCCTGGGCTTGCGCCGGGGTGAGCGGCAGCTGCTGGTGCCAGCGCCCGGGCTGCTCTCCCTGGGGGCCGAGCCGGCCGTTGCGCTGCAGCAGCTGGCCGTCCCAGTACACCTCCGAGGCCGTGCTCCACCCCCGCAACACCAGCAGCATCGGGGTGCGGCTTTGGGCCTCGGAGATGGTCACCCGCGTGCGTAGCCACAGCTGCCGGGCCGGGCCCGGCTGCCCGTCGACGGCGGTGTTGCACCAGTACGCGGGCCGCCAAGGGCTGGCGGCGTCGGGCCGCCCGAACTCGGTTGTCCCGGCCGGCTTCCACCACCAGCTCGTCAGCCGTTGGGTAGGCGGGGCCGGGGCTTGGGCCCGCGCGGCCTGACGTATTCCCAGGCCGAAAAGCAGCAACCCGCAAAAAAGGAGAAACCGTCCCATCGGTGTTGGCGATTTGTAGAGACCCCTAAGTTAAAGGTATTCGGCACACCACCTCTGCTGGGGTGGCGGTTGCCGAATGCAGTTTAGTTGGTTCCCGTGGCCAACACGTGCGACTCACCCATACACCAACGCTCCGACACCCATGGCACCGATTCCACTCCGTGCTGTGGCCCCATAGAAGCGGCCTTTTTTAGCCTGAAAGGTCGCGTCCACTGCCGGGAGCTTGAAAAGGTACCCCAGCGTTTCGAAGATCAGGGCTGCGTTGTTGATGCCGTAAACTGTATTGACAAAAGCAGGTGGTCTCACCGACGAAATGAGGCCCCACGAGACGGCGGCGCAAAGGGCGTAAACCGAGAAATCCAGGGGGCTTTCCATCCGGGAAAGAACACAAAGAGGGTGAGAAAAGCCGGTACAGAAGGGCGAAAACAGGGATTTTAGCGATGTCTCGGTTGCGGTCCCGCGGATCGGCGTTCGGGTAGGTTGAAACAGCCGTATCGGCAGGGTGTATGGCACCCAAGAACAGGGGATTCATCATGCCAAAATGCGTGGCATAGTGGATGTTCGGCGGGAAGGCGTAGCGGATCGCCAACCCCTGAACGGGGTCGGGGCTAACCGGAAATGAAACGAGGATCTTGGGCAGATTAAACGCCTTGATTTGGCCGGCGGCAGTACGGAGCGCACCAAGCTGATAAATGAGTTTCCCGTTCAGCTGGATTTCACAAGCCCCTGCTTGCGGGATCGTTCGTGCCAGCGATTGCGGTCGCGTAGTACCGAATGCCAGGCGGAGCCGCAACCAGCTGATCAGCCCTTTTTTAAGCATTTGGGGCACCTCAAAAGTATCCTTCGTTGAATCCCCGCTTGTCTGCTTCGAGTCATTAAATGCTGCCTTCGCCCACTCCGGGTTATCGCCCGCCTGCCATTTCCAGCCTTTGTCGAGTACGAGGCCTTGTGCTAGGTACTGTAGGTAGCGATTAGGCCGTGGCATCGGTCCTTAGACAAGAACACCTCAGCGGCTTTCAACCTGTTGGGCCACGTTTCGCAAACGCTCCCTTGCGAGGGGTGACGAGTACCGGCTCTTGTTCATGTTTACCTGCAATAGGCGGAGTACTACGACTGCAGTGTAATGGTGACGCCCGGCACGGCCGAGTATTCAGGGCAGCCAGTGGCGGGGCAGCATTCGTCCGACAGCAGGCCGGCTCGTACCGCTACCAGTATCAGCAGGTGCTGCCGCAGGCTTACAGCTCTTACCAGCAGCAATCGGGCTCGTGGGAATACCAAGCCGGGCTGCGGGCCGAGTACACCGGGCAGCAAGCGCAGGTACTGCCCACGGGCTCCACCAGTCAGCGCATTTTTAACCTGTTTCCTTCGGCGACGGTGGCCCGCACCCTGCCCCACGACCAGCGCCTCCAGCTCAGCTACGCGCGCCGCCTGAACCGCCCCACCTTTCTGCAAATCGTGGCTTTGTCTATCTACTCCGATGCGCGCAACTAGCTGGTAGGCAGCCCCACTCTGCGCCCCGAGTACGTGCAGGTAGCCGAGCTGGGTTACCAAGCAAACCGGCAGTCCACGACGCTGAGCACGACCTTGTTTGGGCGTTTCGCCAACCAAGCTATTCAGAGCCTGCGCACGCTTGACACGCTGGCAACCCGCCGGAGCGGCCAGCCCGACTTTATCACCCGCACCAGCTACGCCAACTTCGGCCGCACCGCCAGCTACGGCCTGGAACTCTCGCTGACGCAACCCCTGACTACGTGGTGGAAACTGACGGCCAATGGCTCGTTTTACCGCAACCAAGTGGCCAGCTACGCTGGCGACGGTACCCGCGCCAACTTCCCCGGCCCGGCCTATTTGCTTAACCCTTTCAGCCCCACCAAAACGCTGGCCGTGCAGCTCAGCGGCACCTACCGCGCTCCGCTCGTAGTGCCGCAGGGCCGCTTGCTGGCCGTATACGGAATCGATGTGGCCCTGCGCCAACGCCTATTTCACAACCGAGCCGCGCTCACCCTGCGCGTCAGCGATGTGTTGAACACGCGCCGCCAGCATACGCAGCTCGCAGCCGAAGGACTCACCGCTAATTTCCAGACTAAGTACGAAACCCGCGTGGCCTACCTGGGATTCACTTGGTTTTTGGGCACCAATAAGCCTGCCAGCACGGTTGAGCAGCAGCCCAAGGCCGATACGGGGGTATGGGAGGAGGGTAGAGCTGGGCCGGTCGTCAGGCGACCAAGGCCATCGGCTAACCCGGGTGCAACCATTGCTGAAGCCAGCACCCGGAGTGTAATACGAATCTCTTAGCCCTGCCTGCGGCGGCCGGCCGGCTAGAGGCCTAAGTACTGGGCGGCGTTAAAGCGTTTCACGTCGTCGAGGCGGGCGTAGCGCTCGATCATGGCGTCAGTCTTCTGCTTGGTCTGGTTCTTTATGGCCTTGTTGGACTGGCCCGCCTCCACGGCAATGGTGACAAAGGAAGCCCGCAGGGAGTGGGCCGAGTAGGCCGGCCCCAGGTGGCGCTGGACCAGATCATTCACGCTTTGATCCGACAGGCGGGCCAGCCCCGGCCGGCCGGGCACCCCAGCGGCGCCCCGGTTCATGCGCGTAAACAACGGCCCGGTAGTTCGGCCCAGGCACTCGATCCATTCCTGCACGGCCCGCACGGGGCAGTAGTCGGCGGTGGGAGCGTAGAACACCGCCTTGTCTTCGGCCTCCCCGTACTGGTTGGTTTTGCTGCGCTGCAGGTGGATGAGCAGGGCCTGGCGGGTCAGCTCCACGTCCTCCACGTTCAGGGCTACCAGCTCCGAGCGGCGAAACGCCCCGGCAAAGCCCAGCAAGAGCAGGGCCCGGTCGCGCAGCCCGGTGGGAGTTGTCAAGTTCATCGCCCGCACGGCCTGCTTCAATTCTGCCACGGTAAAGGCCGGGGCCTGGCGCTGGCGCTTGCCCAGGACCCGGCCGATGCCGTCGAGTACCACGCCCAAGGCTTCGTGGGTGGTGGGCGACGGCTGCCCGGCCAGCTGGTGGAGCTTGGCGATGGCCGCTACGTGGCGGCGAATGGTCGCGAACTTCTTGCCCCGGTCGGCCAGCTGGGACGCATAGCCGGCCACGGTGGTGACCGCGGCTGGCAGGTAGCTCACTTGGTGGTGCTGGCAGTAGTCCTCGAAGCTGCGCAGATCGGCGGCGTAGCCGCGCTGGGTATTGGCCGCCCCCTGCAGACCCGCCTCCGCGTAGCGGCCCACGGAGGCGGGCATCTCCACGAGTGCGTGCGTGCGGGTGGGGATCAGGACCGGCAGCGACGACGGATTTTCCATGTAGCCTATAGATAAGGAGTAAATCGTTACTAACCTTGGGACGCCCAAACCTACGAACTTAGTACCGATAATCCTCACTTATCGGTACTAAGTTTAATTGGTCAAATCCCCCGCGCCATACTGCCGGCGCCACGCGCGCGGCGGGCCCTGGGTGCCCAGCAGCGTGGGGATGAGCCCATCCCAGGTGGCGTGGGTGTACTGCCCCACGGCCAGCGCGCCGAGCAGCTGGGCTACCTCCCGGTCCGGGTCGGCGGCGGCCACGTGCAGAAGCCAGGGTGTCAGATTTAATTGGCTGGTAAAGACCACCACACTGGCCAGCAGGAGCTCCTCGTCCGCGACCACCGGGGGGTGGCCGGCGAAGCGAATACCAGGTGGGGCCCGGCGGGCGCGGCAACTGGACCAGCACAATAACCAGGCAGTGGCGGTCTCCACCCATCGGCGCTGCCCGGACTCCGGCGCGGATAACCTTTGGCGGGCGGCAAACGGATTTCCGCGAAATCCCCATCTTACGCGGCCACTATCGGACGCCCTTACTCCCCTGACTGCATGCTCAATCAACTACGCGCCAAATTACAGCAGGGCACCCCACGCTGGGCACCTTCGTGCAGCTCGGGGACCCGGCCATCATCGAATGCCTGGCTTTGGCCGGGCTGGACTATGTCGTGCTGGATCTGGAACATGGCCCGGGCAGCGTGGCGGGGGCCGCCGCCCAGATCCTGGCCGCCGAACGCCACTCGCTGACCCCGCTGGTGCGGGTGAAGGATACTTCTCGGGCCGCGGTAATGAACCTGCTGGATCAGGGAGCCCAGGGGCTGGTGATTCCGGCCATCAAAACCGTGGAGGAGGTCCAGCGCCTGGTCCAATATGGCAAGTACGCGCCCCTGGGCGAGCGCGGCTTTGGCCCGTCCCGGGCCTCGGCCTTCAGCTACGCGCCGGCGCTGCAAAACTTGGGGGAGTATTTAGCACGCTGCAACCGCGAGACGTTGCTGCTGCCCCAGTGCGAAACCCGCGAGTGCCTGGAGCAGGTGGAGGAGATCGTGCAGGTGGAAGGCGTCGATGGCCTCTTCATTGGGCCCTTTGATCTGTCCATCGCCCTGGGCGTGCCGGCCCAGTTTGAGGCCGAAGTGATGCAGCGTGCGCTGCGGCGCATTCTTACTGCCTGCCAGGCGGCGGGCAAGTACTGTTTCATCTATGCGGATCGGACGCGGGCCCGGCAGCGCCTGGAAGAAGGTTTCCACAGCGTGGCGACCAGCATGGACACGGTCGAGCTCATCCACGCCTACCAGCGGCTTGTGCGCGCCGTGCGCGGGGAAGCCCCGGAGGGCGTACGTACCCGGACACCGAGAGAACAGCGGGCCGAGAGAACAGCGGAAAGGCGGTGAACAGGCGGGGCTTACGCCCAAGCGGGTAGCTCTCTTTCTCTACCTGAACCTATATGGGAAGCAGAAAGAGAACCTGCCTAGGCGACAAAAGTGGGTTGAGCATTGGAAAGTAGGAGCCCTATGATTTGTTCAAGGGCAAGTGGACCTAACTGTAATAGTACATTTTAGCACAAGAGCTTATATCCATTTAATGCTAAAATATACTTTTAAAAAACACCTCAAAATTAACTGTTTTAGTACAAAAGTATAAATAATGACCGGCTTAGCCCAGTCATTATTTATGTACTCCGGTAGCCCTCCAGTGCTGCCTGCTCCGGGAGCTGTTCCCCCTTTCTGGCCCCTCCCCTACCCCGAGCCCAGCGGGCGGTGGGTGGATTTACTTGAGGGTGGGGTACAGGCCGGGAACTCCGTTTTAAGCAGGTTGGTCGCCACCCCACCTAAGTTATCAAATACCTTGTTACCGGCCTCGTAATCGCGCAGCAAAGGATGGCTGACTTTCATGAGCTTGGCGATGCGAGCCTCGTCGTCCCCCATAAAGTCGAGCACGTGCTGAATCTGGGCCGCCGTCATTTTCAGCTTCTGCAGGCGCGTGACAATGCGCTGCTGCAGGGTGGGCAGCTCGGCGGCCAGGGCCAGGCTCATCTGCTTGTCCCCGGGCCGGGTTTTACTGCTGGTCCGCGGGGCGGCGGGCTCGGGGAAGCCGTCCTCCCCGAGCTGGGCCAGGGGCTTGGGGATGGTAAAGCGCACGCCCTTGACTTTCTTGCCTTCCTTGACGGGCTGGTAGCTGACCACCCACCCCAGGGAGTGCAGCTCCCGCAGGGCGGGCTCGAGCACGTAGCGCTTAAAGTCGTAGAACAGGGTATAGGTCACGTCGTTGTCATCCCCGAGCACCTGCTTGCGCAGGGTCTCAAAGTCTACCTCCCACAAACCCACGTCATCCCAGGACTTGAGCAGCCAGTACAGGCGGTGGGCGTGGGCGGACTTGAGCGTGAGCAGGGTCTCGATCTCCACGTGGGTATACTGCTCGGCCAGCTGGAGCAGGAAGGGCTTGATCTCGGGGGCAAAGTTGCCCGTCAAATAACCGGTGCCCTCATTCAGGTCGATGTAGCTGATGATGGAGTAGGCCGTAAAGCGCTTCTTGCTGCCGGTCTGGGACTCAATGCTGACCACCTTGGACATGAGGCTTTTGCATGCGTCGCGGATGGTCTCGTACACGCTCCCCCCTTCTTCTGGGTCATCACCCGGCTCAGGGGGATAGAGATGCCGGGCAGCTCGGTCTGGTCCTGGTGAATGCAGCCTAGGGCCAGGGCGAAGATGCGCGCCTCCACGTGGGTCAGCTTCAGCGGGGCCCGCACCAGGGCGTTGGCCTGGTAGGCGCGGGGGTAGAGGGCGGCGGGCGGCGACGAAGGGGGCAGCATGGGCAACGCGGGTTGGGCCGGGATAGGCGGTGAAGATAAGCGAAAAAGCGTGAACACAAAATCCATTCACGCAACAACCCGATAGGAGTGCCATTTTTCACGCAGATGAGGAAGGCGAGCTCACCGGGTGCCATTTTTCACGCAATTGGGGCGGGGCAGGGTTCCGGGTGCCATTTTTCACGCTGATGGTGCCGTTTTTCACGCAGGGGTGCCGTTTTTCACGCAATAGGGTGCCGTTTTTCACGTAGATGGTGCCGTTTTTCACGCGATAGGGTGCCATTTTTCACGCGACAGAGTGCCGTTTTTCACGTAGATAACGGGTTCAAACATTTGACTATCAATCAGTTAAAGCGCCCTGAATATAGAATAGTAAAGAATAGCTTAAGAAAACAGAAGAGGTTCGGCTTTTTTTTGAGAAAATAGAAACGCTTGGCAAGGCGGGAAAGCAGGCTGGAGCCAGGATAAAGATAGCTTCTAGGGGGTTCTGGGCCCCAGCAGGGAAACGGGAAAAGCGAGCGAACCGCTTGGTGGGGAGGGTATTATCTCCCCGGGCAATTGCGTGAAAAATGGCACCCCGCCCCCGTGCGGCGGCGGCGGGCGAACAAAAACTTCTTCTGCGTGAAAAATGGCACCCCAGTCTTCCCCACCCCCAAGCGGAGCCGGGCCCGAAGGATCGGCAAGGCCCCTCCCCTACCGGGGGGCAGTGGCTAGCTGGCCGGGATTACCGCCCGGCCTAGGGAACGGCCGAGGGAAGCCAGCTCGGCGCTCGCCGCCGGGCAGCTCCGGCCATACCGAGGCTGCCCGGCGGCTGGGGGGCGCTGCCAGCCGCCGGGGGCAAAGGCTTCTCGGCGTTGGGGTAGTGGTGAAGTTCCTTGGTCAGGGCCGCCGCCGTCACTTCCTTGAACAGGAAAACCGGCTCCCAAGTATCCCGTCTGCTTAAGCTTCAGGTAGGTCTCGCCGGTGACGGCCGTGGTAAACGGACAGCCAAACCGGCTCGTCTTCTACTGAGGGCGGGGGTCGGCTCAAGGCGTTCGGTGACGGAGGACAGGCCCTTAGTACCGAAGCGGGGCGCCCGATCTTCTTGGGACAACGCGCCGGCGTAAGCAGATGAGTCACCCAGTGCCTTAAAGCCATCTGTCGGGGTTTTGGTAATAGGTGTCGTGCTCTTGTAATCGGGATCCGTGGTTTTCGTAATCGCAGCCCCGGGGGCGGGGTTTTGGTAATAGCTACCCTCTCGACGCTGGTTACAGCAGCACCTGACTAATGGCCTCCCGGGCTTGGGAAAGCCATTTGGGGACTTTCTCCCCGGGGCGAGTACGGGTACTCTCCGCCGGGGCGGCCATGATAAATGACTGACCTGTTCCCAAACCCACGACGCCCCGGCCGCAACTCCCCAGCCAAGCCGATCAACTAGGGGTCGGCCGGCGCGCCGGGTGGGCTACCCTACCCATCTATTACCAAATCCACGTTACGCACCCCGGGGAAAGCTCCCTGCCGCTTCTTTAGCTCAACGCAGCCTGTGCCAGGCAGGCCGCGGGGCTTTTCTTCGTGGGTTTGGTAATAGATGATTCCCTACCCCCTCCGGGCTTTCGGGGCACTTAAGCATGCTTTACCAGGAGCAGGAGGGCAGGTCGGGCGCGCCGGCACAAACGGCGCCGGGATAACCCGGTCACCAGCGGGGCCGCCCCTCCCCTACCCCACGGGCAACCGCTTGCCGATGGCACTCCACCCGTCCGCGCGGCCCCCGGGCCCTCATTTCTGCGGGCGGAGAAGCGTAGCCGATTAATCTTGATGGTCAAGATCAGTCACTTCAGCTGGTCTGTCTTGATAATAAAGATTATCATGATAAGCTAGATGGACTTTAGTACAGGGTTGCTGCACCCAGGCAAAACCGGGGCCGCCTCCGGCTATGGCCACTTGTCTTTAGGAGCGTTATCCTGGACGGCTAAGGCCACCCGCCGCCCAGGGGCCGGTAAGCCCGTGCCCACTGGGCAAGTAAGCCGGCAATAAAGCAAAATATTTTTGCAAGATTATCCAGATAAAACAGATCATACAGATAAAGTAGATCAACTAGATAAAACAAATCATCCAGATAAGATAGATAATCAATATAAAGAATATAGTAATGATTATCTACCGCTGCTTGTTAATCTAGCTTATGTTGACCTTCTTTACCAGATATATACTCAAGATCATATGGAAATCTACACGTTCGCGTTACGGAAGGGAGGCACGGGCAAGAGCACGTCCGCCTGGGCAGTGGGTCATTGCATGGCCCAGGCGGGCCATCGGGTGCTCCTGGTGGATGCCGACAGCCAGGCGAACCTCACCCGGTGCCTGCCCTTGGTGGCCCCCGCTAAGAACCTGACGCAGGTCATCGACCACAAAGCCACGCTGCTCGACGTGATGCAGCCCGTGGGGCCCAACCTGTGGCTCGTGGCGGCGGATGAGTCCCTGGTGGTAGCCGAGAAGGGGCTCGGGGCGGACTTAGCGTATCCGCTGCTTTTCAAGAAGGCCCTCAAAAACCTGGCGGCGCATATCGATTACGTGCTGATCGATAGTCCGCCCAGCCCCAATTCCCCCTTGACGGTGGCGGCCCTGACCGCTTCCTCGAAAGTGTACGTGCCGGCCCAGCCCGAGCTCTTCAGCTTCGATGGCGTGAATAGCCTGCTGGAGCTGGTCGCGAAAATTCAGGACAGCTACAACCCGGAGCTGGAAGTAGGGGGTATTTTTCTCACCAAGTATGCCGCCACCTACCGCAAGGGCCTCCACCACCAGTTCGTCAAGCGCATGCGGGACCAGTTTGGCGCCCTGGTCATGCAAGCCACCATTCGGGACAACGTGGCTATCCCCGAAGCGCAGGTGCAGCGGCGGTCCCTGCACGAAACCGCCCCCAACTCCAATGCGCTTATGGATTATGAGGCCCTGACGCAAGAGATTCTTGCTTGATCATCTATTTTATCTTGATAGTATTAATAATCAAGATAAGAGGGATTGTCAATATTATCAAGATCATAAATATTATAAACACTGACTAGCATGGCATCCAAACCCAAATTCGACCTCGATCAGCTGTTACCCGCGAATCCCGACGATCTCTTGTTGAAGCCGAAAGCGACCAAGGCACCTGCGGCCCCGAGCGTAGCGCCCGAAGCGGAAGCGGTCAAGATCAAGTTCTCGAATCAGCTGCCGGTGGAGACGTGGCGCCAGTTGCACCAGTATTCCTTCTGGGAGCGGAAGGACCTCGCGACGGTACTCGACCAGGCGCTCCTGGCCTTTTTCGCGCAGCATCCCGAGTCCCAGCGCGAACTGCCGGAGGAGGAAAAGAAGCGGCGGAAGCTGCTGTAGGCTGCTAGCTATTCTTACTGCCCCCGTATCTTTTAACATTAGGCAATAGGAGGGAGCGCCTTCCCCTTCCCCAGGACAACAAGCCCGGCGCTAGCGGCTGTGGGGCCCGCGGCGTTAGCGCCGCGGAAACTATTCAGACGACCCGTACGGGTCGCCCTACCACGACTGGTCCGCTTGTCGGAAGAGGACCTACCCTAACTGCTCGACCCCAACGATTGTCCCAGGTCTGGCCAGACCACTGCCCGGCCTTTGTCCTGAATATCCCAGTTTTCCCGTTGCTGCGGGGTAGCCGTGTAGAGAAAGGTCGCCAGGGGCTGCGTATAGAAGAACGGCTTGACGGTGTTGTCCGATAAAAACACGTTGAGCATCGTCAGGCTCACGGTGACTTTGGTGATGGTCGCCATACAGGATAGTACGAGGAAAGGAAAAGGTCCACGGGCCGTGAAGGTCGGACTATTACCCCACAAATTGCAGGCTACCGAAAACAGAAAGGGGTATAGATTAGGCAGGGGATGGCTTCGCTAGGTAGCCGGGCGGGAGGCGGCCCCAGCAAAGCGCGTTGACCCCCGGAAGTAACTCTTCGCAGCGAGCATCCTGCGCGGGGGGCCAGGCTACCGGCCCTTGCCCGACTCCCCCGGCGACTACCCGGCCCCTTTCCGCTAGATGAAGCCTGCCGCTACTTCTTTTCAGGCCTTAGCTTTTACTGATGAACTGACGGCTATTGGGCAGTACGGTCACTTTCTCGCCCGGCGCTACGAAGAGCAGGACGCGGTCCACCTGTACCACTTTGAGGCGGGCTTTTTCGTGGAACTCACCTACGACCAGTTCGCCAATCGCCTCGTGCGCACGTGCACCTTTACCACTTCAGATTGCTTGGAGGACTACGCCGCCTCTATCGATCTGCGTGCCCTGGGACTAGGAGAGCAGGCCGGATAACTAAAATTATTGGCATTGTCTATACTAATTATATTAGTATAGCGTATACTTGCAGACCACCTAGCTGCTGTACCCCTATGCCTGAACTTGTTATCGTCTCGGTTCTCCGCGAACCGCTCTTCCTGCCGTACTTTGACCACTTGGTACCGGCCGGCTTTCCGTCCCCGGCCAGTGACCACCAGCCGGAGGAGCTGGATTTGAATGGCTTACTGCTGCCGCATCCCGATGCCACCTACCTCATTCGCTGCTTTGGCGACAGCATGACCGGGGGCGAAGATGGCATCCGTAGTGGCTCCTTGCTGGCCGTGGACTGCACGCTGACACCCCGCCCCAATGACGTGGTCATCGCCTCCATCGATGGCAGTGATTATACGCTCAAGCGCCTAATTCAGCGGCCCGACCAGTCGTGGTGGCTGGTGCCGGATAATCCTTCCTATCCGGCCTTTCCCATTGACTCACCCGATATGTTTACGGTGTGGGGGGTGGTGACGCACATCGTGAACGAAACTCGTCCCGGCAAACTTGGCCAGCATGTACGCCCTCGTTGATGGGAACAACTTTTATGTCAGCTGCGAGCGCGCCTTCCAGGCCAAGCTCGAAGGGGTACCAGTCATTGTGCTGAGTAATAATGACGGGGCGATTGTGTCCCGCTCGGCCGAAGCCAAAGCCCTGGGGCTGAAGATGGGGGAACCCCTCTTTCAGGTGCGCCACCTCGTCGAACAGCACCAGGTGCGGGTGTTCTCCAGCAACTACGCCCTCTACGGGGACATGAGCCGGCGCTTCATGTACTACCTGGCCTCCGTCGCCCCCGAAATCGAAATCTACTCCATCGACGAAGCCTTCCTGGATTTGCGGGGCATGGAACGCTACCATGGCGGCCTGGCGGCCTACGCGGCCAAGATTCGCATGGAGGTGCGGCGTCGGACGCACATTCCCGTTTGCATCGGGATTGCCCCAACGAAGACCTTAGCCAAGCTGGCCAACCGGGTAGCGAAGAAGAATGCTGACTTGGGGGGCATTTGTTACCTGAATACGGCGGAAAAGCGGCTGTGGGCCCTGGCGCAAATTGGGGTGGAGGACGTCTGGGGGATCGGCCACCAATACGCGACCAAGCTCTACGCGGCGGGCATCCGCACAGCGGCGGACCTAGCGCAGTGTACGGAGTCGTGGGCCCGCAAGCACCTGGGGGGCGTGGTCGGAGCGCGGCTCGTGCGGGAACTGCAAGGCACGGCGTGCCATGCGCTTCAGCCGAGTGAGGATGGCACGCTGGCCCGGCAAAGTATTGCCTGTACGCGTTCCTTTGGCACGCCGCTGTCCGCCTTTCCGGACCTGTTGGGCGCCGTGGGGGCTTTCACGTCGCGGGCGGCGGAGAAATTGCGGCGGCAAGGCTCGGCGGTCAATACCCTGACCGTGTTTATCAGCAAGAACCGCTTTGGCCCCGAGCCCCCACCTTACACTTTCTCCACGGTGATTACGCTGCCGATGGCGACGGATGACACCGGGGAGCTGCTCCGACATGTCCGGGTAGCCGTAAAGCGGATTTGGCAACCCAACACGGTCTACAAAAAGGCGGGGGTGGTGCTAGACGGGCTGGAAGCGGCGGGTCAGCAGCAGCTCAGCTTATTTGCTTGCCCCAACCGAGGCGAGGTCCGTGCTCAGCTCATGCACGAGTTGGACCGGCTCAATAAACGCTACGGGGCGGGTACCATAGGCTTCGCTACCGCCCTTTCCCCTCTAGGGAAGCACCACGCACCCTGGCTAGGGAAAGCGGACCGGCGAAGCGCCCGCTTCACGACCTGTTGGGACGAACTGTGGAGTATTCGCTAGGGCCAGAACACGCGGTAGGGGGCGCGAGCCGGCACAGGGGCGGGTTCCTGGTGCTACGAAAGGGGGGTAATCCACTAATCAGCGCAGCCCCAAGCCAGGGATCCCTGACGGCGTATCTCCCTCCGGAGCCCTTCCCGCCTCATCCTTCGCCCGGATAGCGCAGCCCGATCTGCGCGCGCACCGTGTCCAGTAGCTGCATCAGCTCCAGGCTGAAGGAGAGCGGCAAGAGCGGGCTTTCCAGCAAGCCCTGCGCCAGGCACTGCTGCACGTGCGCGGCTTCGTAGTGGTAGCCCAGCCCCTGCTTCTCGCAGGGAATCTCCTGCGCCTGCGGCTGTCCCGTGAGCTGTAGGCGCACGCCATCCGGCGCGTGAAACCGCCCCAGCAGCTGCAACTGGCCTTTCGTACCGTAGAGGATACACTGGTTGTCGGTGGGCGCGGCCAGGGTGGAAAATAAACTAGCCGTGGCCCCACTCGCGTAGGCGAGCACCAGGGCGCAGTTCACATCCACCCCGGTCGGGGCCAGCGTGGCCACGGCCCGCACCGTCTGGGGCTCGCCCAGGAAGAGCTTACTGATGAAGAGCGGGTAGACGCCAATGTCCAATAGGGAGCCGCCCGCCAGCGTGGGGTTGAACAGCCGCCCTTGGGGCTCGTAGGGCGCGGCAAAGCCAAAGTCGGCCACCAAGTGCTTCACCTCCCCGATCACACCCGCCTGCACCAGCTCAACGGCTTTGGTGACGGCGGGAAAGAAGCGGGTCCAGAACGCCTCCATCAGAAACACTTGCTGCTCTTGGGCGACGGTGATCATCTCGGCGGCCTGCTGCGCGTTCACAGCAAAGGCTTTCTCGCAGAGCACGGGCAGGCCCGCCCGCAAGCACAAGAGCGAGTGGGCGTGGTGCTCCGAGTGGGGCGTGGCAATATAGACGACGTCGATGCCGGGCACTTTCAGCAGCTCCTCGTAGCTGCCTACGGCATGGGCCGCGCCATGGCGGCCGGCGAAGCCCTGGGCTTTGGACAAACTGCGCGAGGCCACCGCGTGCAACCTAGCCTGCGGGACGAGCGCTAAGCTCTCAGCAAATTTATGGGCGATGTTGCCCAAACCTAGGATGGCCCAGTTATAGGTGCGCATAGCGTCGAAAGGAGAAGGGAGGGACGGTAAAGATAGGGCACATGGTCGGTACCACCTTGGTGGGACTGGTCAGGGAAGGCGCCCTAAGCGAGGCAGAACAGCCCCATCGTCCCGTCCGTTTACATCATGGCCCGTTTTCATAGACACGTTAGTGACGCTACGCGGCTGGTTAGCGCTCGCCCTATAAAAGACATACGGTCTGATAAGGGCGTCGTTCGCGTACCTTCTCCGCGGACAGTATACCATAGGCTGTTCGGTTACCTTTGCTCACTCTTTGCTCACTCTTCTCCGCCGCGGCGCTATCCAGCATGTACCTGTTCACCAACGATTACAGCGAAGGCTGCCATCCCGCCATTTTAGCGGCCCTCACCCAGAGCAACCGGAGCCAGCAGCCGGGCTACGGCGCCGATACGTTTACGGCGCAGGCCATTGCCCTGCTGCAGGCCCAACTGGCGGACCCCACGGCCGACATCCACTTGGTGGCCGGCGGCACCAGTGCCAACCTGCTGGCGATGGCCGCTTTTCTCAAGCCCTTCGAGTCCGTCCTGGCCGCGCAGACGGGGCACATCTGCGTCCACGAAGCGGGCGCGATCGAAGCCACCGGCCACAAAATCGAAGTCGCCGCGACGGCCGATGGCAAACTGCGGCCCGCAGACCTGGCCCCCTTGCTGGCCAAAAGCCCGCCCTTCCACACGGTCCGGCCGCGCTTGGTGTACGTTTCCAATCCCACGGAAATCGGCACGATCTACTCGCGGCAGGAACTTACGGACTTGTCGGCCTACTGCCAGGCTAATGGCCTGCTGTTGTACCTGGATGGCGCCCGCTTACCGATGGCGCTGACGGCCGCCACCAATGACCTGACGCTGGCTGACATTGGCCGCCTGACCGATGCCTTTTACCTGGGCGGCACCAAATGTGGCGCCCTGCTGGGCGAGGCGCTGGTGATCACCAACCCGGCCCTGCAGCCCGACTTCAAGTACCACCTCAAGCAGCGGGGGCCTTGCTTTCCAAGGGCCGGGTGCTGGGTATCCAGTTTCTGACCTTGCTGCAGGACGACCTGCTGCTGACCCTGGCCCGGCACGCGAATGCCTTGGCGCAGCGACTGGCACAGGCCGTGCAGGACCTAGGCTATTCGTTTTTGACCGTTTCCCATACCAACCAGATTTTTCCTGTTCTGCCCTATCGCGTGATTGAGCAGCTCGCGCCCGACTTTGGCTTTTACGTGTGGAAACCCATCGATGCAGAGCAGGCCGCCATTCGCCTGATTACCTCCTGGGCCACGCCGCCCGAAGCGGTCGATGATTTCATTGCGGCGCTGCGCGCGCATAGCCCCGCCCGGTGAACAGCGGATGAAGAAGGGTAGGCTACCTATATTGGGGCAACGAGACAGCTTCTCACCTACTACTTTTTCCTCGTCGCATGCGCCGCCTCCTCTGTATTGGTTTGTTCCTGCTCCTGGCCAGTGCCCTCGGGCGAGCGGGCTATCCACTCCCCTCCCAGCGCCCGCGTCCCTCCCAGCCGGCGTTCCCCCTGCTCGAGACGACGATCGCCGCCATTCACCAGGCATTTCGTCAGGGCGACTGCAGCTGCGAACAGTTAGTCACCGCTTATCTGCGGCGCATCCAGGCCTATGACCAGCCCACCAAGCTCAACGCCTTGGTGCTGACCAACCCGCAGGCCCTGGAAGTAGCCCGGCAACTCGATACAGAATACCGGAAAACCAAGAAGCTACGGCCTCTGCACTGCATCCCGCTTATCGTCAAGGACAACTATAACACGGCGGGCCTGCAAACCACGGCCGGCTCGCTGGCCCTGAAGGGCTTTGTGCCATCGGAGGATGCCACCGTCGTTAAACGCCTCAAGGCGGCGGGGGCCTTGGTGCTGGCCAAGTCCAACATGGCCGAGTGGGCCTTTAGCCCCATGGTCTCCATTAGCTCGATTGCGGGCGAAACGCTCAATCCTTATAACCTGCTGCACGTGCCGGCGGGCTCGAGCGGGGGCACGGCCGCCGCCGTAGCGGCTAATCTGGGCACGGTAGGGCTGGGCACCGACACGGGTAACTCCATCCGCGGCCCCTCTTCGCACACAGCCTTGGTCGGCTTCCGTCCTACGCTGGGTTTGGTGAGCCGCGCCGGCATTGCCCCCCTGTATTTGCGCAACGACACGGGCGGGCCGATGACCCGTACGGTGGCCGATGCCACTCGCCTGCTGGAGGTCATCGCCGGCTACGACCCGGCCGACCCGCTGACCAAATACAGCCAGGGCAAAACTTTACCAGCGGGCTACCAGCAGTTCTTACGGAAGGATGGCCTGAAAGGCGCCCGCATCGGCGTGCTGCGCACGCTGAGCGAACGCCAGCCTGATCCGCAGGTCAAAGCTTTGTTTGAGCAGGCCCTGGCCGATCTGCGCCAAGCGGGCGCCGAGATCATTGATCCGGTGCAGATACCCGACTTTGAGCAGGTAAGCAAAGATCAGTGGTGCGCGGTGTTCCAGCACGATATCAATGCTTATCTGGGCTCCTTAGGCCCCACGGCCCCCGTCAAGAATCTGCAGGAGATCATTGCCTCGGGCAAGTTTGCCCCCTACATCGCCGAGAACCTTTCCTATCACCAGCAGCAGGCGGAAGTACCTACGGCGACGGCCTGCACGGATGCCTACACTGATCCCAAACGCGTGGCCTTCCGCCGAGCGGTGACCGAAGTGATGGACCGCTATAAGGTGGGGGCGCTGGTATACCCGACCTGGAATAACCCACCCGCGAAAGTCGGGGACCCGAAGGGCTACCAGGGCGATAACAGCCAGCTGATCGCGCCCCATACGGGCCAGCCAGCCTTCACGGTGCCGATGGGCTATACCTATGATAATCTGCCCGCGGGCCTGCAGTTTCTGGGCCGTTCCTTTGATGAGGCTACGCTGATTCAGTACACTTTTGCCTATGAGCAAGCCACGAAGCGTCGGAAATCGCCGCCCCTCTTTCCCGAGATGCCGCGCGTTAAGCGTAAGTAGAAGCAAGGCTCATAACCCAGCCATCGCTGTTATTATGCCATTTTACGAAGTAAGATTTGCCTGCTCTGGAGTAACCGATAGCGTGGCCGGCTGATTTACCACGGTCAACTGAAACACATCCGGGCGGGCGTAGTGACCGACGCAGTCAAAGTCTAACTTGCTTTTGGCCAGCACCGACGCGTCTACTTCGGCCGTTAATAAGCCTTCTTGGTCCCACAAGGGGCCAGCCAGGATCTCTCCCAGCGGGGAGATGATCACGCTGCCGCCCCGGCTCATGATCTCCGGCTCGTGGAGTAGGTCGGCCTGGTAGCGGTCGGGATAATCGCTTTTGCGCACAAACTGGTTGCTGGCCAACACGTAGCAGCGCCCTTCTAAAGCGATGTGTTGCATCGTGGCCTGCCAGGAGTCGCGGGCGTCAGCAGTAGGCGCCAGATAGATCTCGATGCCTTTCTGATAGAGCGCGGTGCGGGCCAGGGGCATGTAGTTTTCCCAGCAAATGAGCCCACCTACCCGGCCCAGGTCCGTGGCAAAGCTCACCAGGGAACTGCCATCACTCTCCCCCCAGATGTAGCGTTCCAAACCCGTGGGCTTGAGCTTGCGGTGTTTACCCAATAAGAAACCATCCTTGCCAAAGTACAGCAGGGTACAGTAGAGCGTGCCCCGATCGGTTCTTTTTCGGTAATGCCCAGGGCCACGAACAAGCCGGCTTGGCGAATGGCCTCTTGGATGCGCTTAATACCCGGCGACTCTACCGCCAGGCTATTTTCCCAGTAGTCCAGCCACATCGCCCGGCCCTTCTCGGTGCGCCGGCCCACAATAGCCTCAAAGGTCAGGCCCCGCGGATAGCAGGGGATAAACGACTCGGGGAAGAGCAGCAGCTGACAGCCCGCCTCGGTGCCGCGTTGAATCCAGCTGATCACCAGATCCACACTTTTTTCGGCGTCAAAAAGCGCGGGAGTCGCTTGTACGACGCCTACTTTACTCGTTTTCATGGGGTAATAAGTTAGCTGCATGTCCAGCCGTGAGGGCGCTGACTTATAGGCACGTAGTGCAAGTAGTATACATTCACCAGTCAGCTTAAGGAAGCGCAGGACTTTTTCGTTATTATATGATTTGCTCAAATGGTAGTGTAATCAGCAATTTGGACCAAGAATAGTTCTCAGGCCAATTATTAACGGATGTAACGCACCGTATCGACTTGTTGCGTGGAAAAGTGCTTTCCGGACGATACAAACCGTCAACCTTTTTCAGGACGACACAAAAATCTAGAGCGCCCTATTATTCGACCGTTTTTATGGACGCCAACACGGCTCTTGGTACGGCATAGACGGGACATCCGAAGGGGTAAAACGCCGCCCCAGGACATCCCCTGCATTACCCTCGCCTTTTCGCTTTACTTGTCCGATAAAAGCCTAGCTTACAGTAACAAAGAACCCGACTAGCAGAGACCCTTCCTTCCCCCACTCCACCATGACAACCCGCCCTTGGCAACCCCTGCCTCTTCTCTGTCTGCTGCTCTGGTTAGCCGTGCCGAGTGCTGCGCAGCCCGACCAAGCGAAACTCCGCGCGGACGTGGTGGCCATGGCCAGCATAGGGTATAGTAGAGCGGGCAGTTATCTGGCCAGTGGGAAGGAAGTGGTATTTATCGCCAATCTGAGCGGCTCCCCCAGGTGTGGAAAATGCCCGCCGCGGGTGGCCAGCCCGTGCAACTGACCAAGCTTGCCGATCCGGTCACGGCCATGGTGCCTTCGCCTAAGCAGAACCTGATTGCCTTTCAGGTCGCCCCGGGGGCGGCTTGAATGCCCAGCTCTACGTGATGCAGGGCGATGGCCGGGGCGTCAAGCAAGTAACTACAGGCGGCAAGACCAACAACTTCCTGGGCACCTGGAGCCCGGATGGCACGCTGCTCAGCTTTGGTTCCAACGAACAGAACCCCACCGGGGTAGACTTCTTTATCTATGACGCGACGAAAGGCACTGCTACCTTAGCCGTCCAGAATAAGGGGACGGGGGGATCGTGGCCTTTTCCCCCGACAATAAGCAGGTATTGGTCACCCGCCTGGCCAGCCGGGGCAGCAATGACTTGTACCTGTATAATCTGGCAACCAAGGAAGAAAAGCTCCTCACCCGGCACGAGGGCCCCGGCACCTTCTTCGGCGAAATCGCTCCCTCCGGGCAGGTGTACCTGGGCTTTAATAAGGACCGCGACTTGCTCGCTTTTGGCCAAAGCACCCCGCATAGTATTCAACTACTGGCCGAGCGGAAAGACGCCGAGTTAGCTGATTTCACGCTGAATCATGCCGGCACCCAGGCCGTGCTGGTCTGGAATGAAAAGGGGCGCAATAAGCTGACCTTGTTTGATTTGAAAACCAACAAGGAAACCCAACAGTTGGTCTTGCCGGTCGAGTTAGTGGCAGGGGTCGCCTTTTCCCCCAATGATCAAACGATCATCTTTACCGGCTCGGGCTCGAAAGAGCCGACGAATATCTGGGTGTATACCCTGGGCAGCAACCATTTCCGCAAGCTCACGGACAGCCCCCATCCCGGCGTGAACTTAGCCACGCTCGTGGCCCCGGAGCTGGTCTCCTTCCCTTCCTTTGACGGGGTGCCCCTGAGCGGCTGGCTTTATAAACCCCAGACCGGGAAGGGGCCTTTTCCCACGGTCATCAGCTACCACGGCGGGCCCGAAGGCCAGTCGGTGCCCAGCCTGAACCCGACGGCCCAGGCCCTGGTGCAACAGGGCGTGGCTTTTTTTCTGCCCAATGTGCGGGGCTCCTCGGGCTTTGGCAAAGCGTTTTTGAACCTGGACAACGGGCCGCTGCGCGTGAATGGCGTGAAAGACATCAAAGCCGTGTCGGACTATTTAGTGCAGGCCGGCCTGGCCAAGGCCGGGGCCTTAGGCATCATGGGGGCTCCTACGGGGGCTACATGGTCATGGCCGGCGTCACGCAGTATCCGGACATGTTTGCCGCCGGGGCCAACCTGTTCGGGGTGGTCAACTTCGAAACCTTCTTTCAGCATACCGAACCCTGGATGGCGGCTATCTCCACGGTGGAGTACGGGGACCCCGTCACGCAGGCGGCCCTGCTGCGGGAGCTCTCCCCCATTCACAAAGCCGACCTCATCAAAACTCCGTTGCTCGTGGAGCACGGCGCCAACGATACCAACGTGCCGGTAGTCGAAGCCGAACAGGTAGTGGCCGCGCTCAAGAAAAACAACGTGCCGGTGCAGTATACCCTGTTTCCCGATGAAGGGCACGGCTGGCAAAAGACCAGTAACCGCATTACCTCCACGGTGGAGATTGTGGACTGGTTTACCAGTCGACTCAAGTGAGAGGGGAGGAAGGCAAGGGAGGCGCTAGCCGCCGCTAGTTCCTTTTGGCCGGCCCGGTTGCTGTCAAAGGCCGCTACCATCAGCCTGGCTCCCTTGCACCTATCGAGACCCCTCTAGCTGGTTTACGCTTCCGCTCCTACCCATGAAAAACCTTTTGCTTGTCCTGCTGCTCGGTCTCGCCAGCCCCGCCTTCGCTCAGAGCCCCGAAGGCAAGCTCGCCCAGCTAGGGCTGACGCTGCCGGCCGTGGCCCCCGCCATCGGCAGCTACGTGGACGTGGTGCGGGTGGGCAACCTGCTCTTTCTCTCGGGCAAGGGGCCCCGCTTAAGCGGCGGCGCCTACGTCACCGGTCGCCTGGGCGCGGACCTGACCACAGCGCAGGGCTACGAAGCGGCCCGCCGCACAGCCCTGCTGCAGCTGGCCGTGCTGAAACAGGAACTCGGCGAGCTAAGCCGGGTGCGGCGCATCGTCAAAGTCAACGGCTACGTGAACTCCGCCGACACTTTCACTGAGCAGCCCCAGGTCATCAACGGGTACTCTGACCTGCTGCTGCAGGTGTTCGGAGAGCGGGGCCGGCACGCCCGCACGGCCCTCGGTACCAACGCCCTGCCCCTGGGCATGGCCCTGGAAGTGGAGATGGTGGTGGAAGTGGAGTAGGAGCGGGGCGGGTTCCGCCGGCCAAGTAAGTAGGGGGCTAGATAAGTCAGACAGTGTCTGACCAATGGCAGGAAAGGGAACCCGGCGGCTTGCAGGGTCCATCTCACCGAGTACTGGGTGTTCACGAACGCTAGTCGGGTGTGCCAGTCAAACCGACTAGCCGGCAACACGTAGAGGTCGCGTAACGACCTATCCAGGCGGTACACGCTTTGGCGCAACTCCTCCCATTCCATCCCGGCGGTCGTTACGCAAGCCGCAGCTCCAGTTGAATGTCACTGCGCGCATAGGGCGAAGGGGGACCCGACGTCATCGGGCGAAAGCCTAACTGGTGGTACAGGTGCAGGGCCGGCGCCAGCTGGGTATTGCTTTCCAGGTAGAGCCGTTTAGCCCCTAAAGCCCGGGCCTGGGTAAGGGCGGCCTCCGCTAGCATCCGCCCAATGCCGCGACCCTGCAGTGGGGGCGTAACCGCCATTTTGCCCAGCTCATAGCTGGTCTCGTCCCGTTTCAGCAGGGCACAGGTGCCCACAATCGCCCCGCCATAGCTCGCTAAGAAAATATGCCCTCCCGGCTGGAGGACGTACTCCTCGGGATGGTCAAGTACGCGCAGGTCCGCTTCTTCCAGGCGGAAGTAGCGCTCAATCCACGCCATATTCAGGCGCTTGAAGTCGTCCTGGTATTGCGCTTCGTAGGCCAGCAGGTGCACGTCCTCATTGGACAGTTTCGGGGATTCCATAGGCCAAAGATACGATGGAGCCTTGTTTGCGGCCCATCAGGGGTAGGTAGCCCTACAGCCGGTGGCCCCCTGGACAGGACTCGCGTGAAGCGGTAGCCCGCCGGCTGACCCGCGTAGCTACCCGCTACGTTGTTAGGCGGGCTATCTAGCGGCTGGGGGTAGCGGGGGCCTGGGTCTTATCGACCCCCACCTGGCCCGCTTTCATCACCCACTTCACCTGCTGGATCACCACCTGGATGTCCTGCAGCGGGTCCCCTTTGACGGCCACAATGTCGGCTAAGTAGCCGGGAGCGATGGCCCCTAGCTCCTTTTCCAGGCCCAGCATTTCCGCGCCCGTGGTAGTGGCTGTTTGCAGGGCCTGCGCCGGGGTCATGCCGGCTTTGACAAACCATTCCAGCTCGCGCGTATTCTCCCCGAAGCCGGTGAAGACCGCGTCCGAGCCCATGGCGATTTTGACTTTGGCCTTTATCGCGCGCTTCAGGGTTTCGAAGTTCCTGGCTAGGTACTGATTCAGCCCCTCCACCGTCTTCGCGTCATAGCCATATTCGTCCTTGTGGGCAATGTAGTAGCGGTTATGGTCTACCGTGGGCACGTAGATGATGCCCTGCTTGGCCATGGCCTTCAGCGTGGCCTCGTCCATATCAATGGCGTGTTCCACCGTGTTCGTGCCCGCTCTCACCGCATCGCGGGCCCCAGCGGGGCCATAGGAGTGAATGGCGATGCGCTTGCCCGCCTGATGAGCCACGTCTACGGCCGCCTTCATCTCCTCGTAGCTGAAGGTTTGAAAACCGGTCACGTCCTTGTCGCTGCCCGTTGAGCCGTACATCTTGATCCAGTCCACGCCGGCCGCCAGCTGCTGGCGGGCCACGCGCTGGACCTCCGCCACCCCGTCACACTGGCCGGGCCCAGGAATAGCGCCCACTTTATAGGGGCTGCTGGTGACATGCAGGCCATTACCGGCTACCAGCATGCGGGGTCCCAGCATAGCCCCGCGGTTGATCAGGTCCCGGAGGGCCAGGTCAATGTTGTCAAACGAGCCCAGGTCGCGCACGGTCGTGACGCCCGTTTCCAGGGCTTTGCGGGCATTTTCCTGGGCCAGAAAGACAGTTACGGCGGGACCTAAGCTGCCCAGCTGTCCCCAGGGGTTGCTGCCGGCGGCCTTGTCCCAGTAGAAGGAGAGGTGAGTATGCGCGTCAATTAAGCCCGGAATGGCGGTGTAGGCCCGTAAGTCCAGGATTTCGGCCCCCGCCGGAATAGCTACGGCGGCGGCGGGACCTACCTGCACAATCCGGTCGGCGTTGACCAGCACGACGGCGTGGGGTATCACCTGGCCCAGGCCGGTGATGACTTTGCCGAACTGAAGGGCCTTGACCTGGGCCGCGACCCGGGCAGGAAACCCAAAAGAGCAAAGGATCAGAAGTAAGAGGTAACGCATGCTGGTTCGGTAGGGTGGGCAAGTGGACTGCGCTAAGAAAGGCGTTTTCAAATCAAAAGTGGTCCAGCGGCGGGGTTATCTGCCTCTTCTAGTTTTAGAATGGCTGCCCAATTGCGCTGAATAAAGCCAATGGCGTTCCTGGGGCGCAGTACGCTGTCCTGCTGCAAGTATTGCGTTAAGGCTTGGTTCATCTCGTCGATGGGAGCGGAAAAAAGCAAGCGGGGTGGCCGTGAATGCCCTAGGTAATGGTACGTCACGGCCGTAACTGCCTACGCAAAATCACGCCCGCCGGCCTCGTCACTGCCCTGGCAGGTCAGCTGGGGCCCGGGCTGCAGGACGGAAACCTGAGCATCGCCCAATTTCGGAGCCTGCAGGGTATTGCCCTCGATGCCCAGGGCACGCTCGTCGTGGCCGATGCGGGCAACCACACTATTCGCCAGATCAACCCGGAGTGATAGCTAGCCCCGAGGCGAAGGATAGAGTACTTGCCACCGGCGCTCGTTAGCTGCCGCGCAAAACCGCCGGCCACCGGCGAGCAGGGTTCTCCCTTAAAGTTACTTCCGTTACCTTTCCCTCGTAGCCGAGAGAACTGCGGCCCCCTGCCTGATGAGTCAACCAACCTCCTTACAACGCTTCCTGGACGCGCAAGCCAGCACTTATCCCGGGGCCCTGGCCGAACTGCAGCGGGGTCGCAAGCACAGCCACTGGATGTGGTTTATCTTTCCCCAGCTCCAGGGCCTGGGGCGCAGTGCCACGGCCCAGTACTATGCCCTGCGCAACGGAGAGGAAGCGCGCGCCTATGCGCAGCATCCCGAGCTCGGCAGCCGGCTGCTCCACTGCTGCGCCGTCTTGCTGGCCTTGCCCAGTAACGATGCCACCCAGGTGCTGGGCAGCCCGGACGATGTCAAATTACGCTCCTGCATGACCCTGTTTGACGCCGTGTGTCCGCAGCAGCCGATCTTCCAGCAGATCCTAGACAAGTTCTTTCGGGGACAGCCCGATGCGCAGACCCTGCGTCTGCTCTATCCCGACTAGGTATAATGGCCCCTCAAGTGGGGTCCTATTACGCCTAAAAAGAGAGCATTTGCCCGCTAGAATGGCCGAACCAGGGGAGGTCGAACCAGGGGAAGTCGAGGAGGAATCGAAAACGTTAACCCAGGGTACTCTCCCCGCCAACCCCCTCGCTCCCCAGCCGCGATGCGGCTTCTCCGCTGGCCAGCGGCTGACCTACCAAAGGGGTGGGTTCACTACCGCGCCGGCCAGCAGAGCAGGAGCTACCTCCAAGGGCTAGGCAGCCGGGGACAGCCCTGAAAACGGAGTAGGGTAATTTTACCCCCTGCCCCTATAAAAAGGCCGCTTTCACGTGCCATAGCTTCCGACTCAGCGGTTGTCCCTCGTTGGGTTAGAACCCCAGCTTTCTGCTACCAGCCGATGCCGTAATCTTCGCCGTGGTTGCTGGAGCCGCCCCAGAGGCTGCCGTGTTTCCAGTCCACGTAAATGGCATTGATGGGGCCGCTGGTGCGCTCGTCAAAGCTGAGGATGTAGCCTAACTTTTTCAGGTCTGCCCGCACCGGCTCCGGGGTGCTGTTGTTGAGCAGAATCTGGCCGGGCTTGGGTTGGCGGTCCTCGGTTTTGGAGCCGCCCAGCGAAAGCCATAACTGGTTGGTGTTGAAGTTGGCGGCCTCGGCGGCTTGCTGGACGCTCATGCCGAACTCCACCACGTTGAGGAAAAACTGCAGCAGGTTCTGGTCCTGGGTGTCGCCGCCCTGCACGGCAAACGAAAGGAAGGGCTTACCGTCTTTGAGCGCCATGGAGGGGGTTAAGGTGACGCGGGGCCGTTTGCCGGGGGCCACCACGTTAAATGGGTTCAGGGTGGGGTCCAGCACGAAGCTTTGCATGCGCTGGCTCATGCCCACCCCGGTGTTGCCGGCCACGCAGGCCGGCAGCCACCCACCGCTGGGCGTAATCGACACCACCCAGCCTTCTTTGTCGGCGGCTTCCATGGTGGTGGTGCCCAGCCACAGGCGCTCCTGGTACTCGGCGGGAGCAGAGGTGTTGCCTACATCATGCTTGGGGGCGAAATTGCGTTTGGTGGTGTCCAGCTCGTAGCCCCGGGCTTTGAGCAGCTTGAGGTAGGGGTTTTTCCGGCCCTCAAAGGGGTAGGGGTCGCCGGGGCCAATGCGGGGGTCGTTTTGCTGGTATTGGATCAGGCGGGCCCGCTGCTTGGCGTAGGTCTTGCTGAGCAGGCCTTTAATAGGTTCTTGGGGGCAGCCAGGGGGTCGCCGTAGTAAAAGTCGCGGTCGGCAAAGGCGAGGCTCATGGCCTGGTACACCGTGTGAATATACTTGGAGCTGTTGTAGCCCATGGCCTGCAGGTCGAAGTTTTCCAGCAGGTTGAGGGCCTGCAGCATAGCGGGTCCCTGGGTCCACTGCGGCAGCTTGTACACGTCAATGCCTTTGTAGGTGACCATCAGCGGCTCCTCTTCCAGGGGTTTCCAGCGGGCCAGGTCCTGCATCGTAATCAGACCGCCCTGTTCTTTTGACCCGCGGACAAACTCCTGGGCAATGTCGCCGGTATAAAAGCGGTTGTAGGCGGCCATAATGGCCTCTTTCCGGCTTTTGCCTTGCTGGAGGGCCGCTTTTTCGGCTTCTACCAGCTTCGTCAGGGTTTGCAACAGGTCTTGTTGGACGAATATTTCACCGGCCTCGGGCGCTTCCCGCGGCTGGCCGGGGTGGGTCAGAAACAGCTTCTTGCTGTACGGCCACTGTTTGAGCAGCGCTTTGTTTTTCTCGATGCTGTTGGCTGTCTGGGCTTCGATGGGGTAACCGGCCGCCATTTCCAGGGCCGGGGCCAGCACCTGCGCCAGGCTCAGGGTGCCGTAGTGGGCCAGCATGTGCATCAGGCCGCCCGGGGTGCCGGGCGTAGTGGCGGCCAGCGGGCCGTTTTCCGGCGGGAAGTTGTACCCTTTGCGTTTAAAGAAATCGGGGGTGGCCCCCGTCGGCGCCACGCCCATGGCATTGAGGGCGATGACCTTTTTGGTTTTCGGGTTATAGATCAGGGCCTGGGTTTCCCCGCCCCAACTCAATACATCCCACATGGTGCAGGTCGCGGCCAGCATGGCGCAGGCCGCATCGACCGCGTTCCCGCCTTGTTGAAACGTCATGGCCCCGGCCGTTGCCGCCAGGGGCTTGCCCGTTATCGCCATCCAGTGCTTACCGTGCAAGGGGGCTTTTGGGTCTGTTGTGCCATACCGGACAACGAAATGACAAGTAGAGCCAGAAGGGCAGATAGCCGTTTCATAAAAGCAATGTTTGTGAAGTTAAATATAATTGAAAGGGAGGAGCAAAAGCGTAAGAGCAAAAAAGGCCTGGCAAGGAAAATTTGCGCAGGCAGGCGGCTTATTGTTCTTTCAAAAAGACGGAAATTAACGCTCGGCACTTTTCGGCTTCTGGGCCTAATGGTAATCGATCTTGGCCGAGGATATTGCCCCCGGCAATTGCGCCCGCCGCGCGGCCCCACGAGCTGGGAAGAACGACTTGCTACGTTCCTTTAGCACTGATTTCCATGGCTACCCTTCGCAACCCCAACAAAAGAGCCGTGGCAACTGCCACGGCTCTTTTGTTGGGTTGCGAAGGGTAGGGGATAGGTCCACCACTCCAGTTTCAGTACTGGCTACGTGAGCTTGATGCCTTGCGCCGCCATTTGCTTTTCCTGCTCCGCATGGTTGGCTAGGAACTGCGCGTGTTGCGCGGCCGTGCGCTCCGTGCCCAGGCTAGCCAGGTGCGGTTGCAGCGCGGCGGCGGGCATATCAGCTCCGTACGCCGGGGTGCCCGGCTGCTGCCGCCACGACGCGTGCAGGCTGCCGGCGTCCACGGCGGCGAAGCCTAACTGCTCGACCAGGGCCATCACTTGGTGCTTGGCGGCGGCCTCGTCGCCGGCCACCGGCAGGGCAATGCGACCGGGCGTGCCGGCCGGCTGCCCCTTCTGTTCGAGGTGAGCGGCGTAGATGTTGTTGAACACTTTCACCACTGGCCGCCCCAGATGCTGCTGCACCCATTCGCTCTCGGTTAGCGCGCCGCTTTCCAGCTCCGGAATTTGCCCATCGCGCAGCAGCGGGTAGTAGTTGCTCGTGTCAATCACCGGCACGCCGGCCGGGACGCCCGCGAACAGATCCTTCGGCAGATCGGGAATGTTGCGGAGCGGGATGGTCACGACGATCAGCTCGCCGTGGCGAGCCGCTTCGCGGGCCGTGGCGGGGGTGGCGCCGGTTTTTTGGGCCACGTCCGTCAGTGTTTCCGGGCCCCGGGAGTTGGCAATAAGCACGGAGTGGCCGAGGCGGGTGAGCCGTCCGGCCAGGGCAGTGCCGATGTGGCCGGCCCAATGATTCCAATATTCATGGTGCGTGAGATGAGTGAGTAGGTAGTGGGCAGCTATTTTACGCAGGTGCAATGCCTAAGACCACGCGGCCGACAGATTGTTTTCTTTTGCCCTAATGGCCGACTTAAGTATGCCTAACCAAGGGTTGCATTTCTCCCCGCCCCCCAAAACGCTGGAGCAGCCCTTAGGCCCTCGCCGTGGTGTCGCCCGATCCGGCTCAGGGCATAGACGTATGCCCCGCATGGCACCCACCTGATGCCTTGGGGCGCACCTAGGTCCGCAGTTGTCTTGGTACGGCAATAGGTGGCCGAACTGAATCAGACGGCAGTTAACTTATACCATATTCTGCGACCGAATTACCGCTTAACTCGGCTTCGTAAAAATGGCTCCTAGAGCCGAGAAAAAGTCTCGAATTGTTGTCTCATAAATCAATGCGTCAGTAACTTAGGGTTTGCTGACTTATTGAGACGTGACCATGATTTGGGGCTATGCGCGGGTATCCACCCAGCAGCAACAAGTACATCTACAGCTTGATGCCCTCCGCACTTACGGCTGCCAGGAGGTGATCAAGGAAAAAGCCGCGGCCCCTTACATAAGAGCAACCCAATCGTAGGCCCATCCTGGGGATGTTGCCGCTGCTCATCCACGGCCACGAGATAGAAATTTAGTTTGCCCGCCTACTCGGGCTTGAACTCCGTGATCTTTAACTCGACGACGACGTAGGCGCGCAGCTGGAGGTGATAGAAGAGCAGATCCAGGTAGTAGTCCTGGCCCCGACGACTAACGGCACCTGCTGCCCCACGTAGGCGAAACCGCTGCCTAGTTCCAACAGGAAGGTGGTAATATGCTCCAGTAGACCGCGCTGCAAGTCCCGCTCCTTGAAGCCGGTGGTGAGGGTCAGAAAGTCGAATAGATACGGATCCTTGAGCGTCTGCTGGGCCAGCTCGGAATCGGCCGCTGGCAGGGTACGCGTAAAGTTGGTCACGGCCTGTCCCTGGCGCCGATGGTAGCCGCTCTCAATCTGATGTACCAGCACGTCCCGCGACCAGCCGTGGCGAGCCGTCGCCTCGATATAGAGTAGGCGCGTCGACTCGTCTTTCACTTTCTCCAACAAGGTCAAGTGATGATACCAGGGTATTTGTGCAAGGGACGCTTGCACAAAGGCTTCGTTGGGATACATGCCCGGGCCCTTCGACCGGCCACGTAAACGGGCTTACAACGCCTTTACTTGAAAGGTCTGCTCGACGTGGAGCGTGCCCTGCTGCGGATCAAAGGCCGTGTTCTTATCCAGCACCAGGGTTTTCTTCACCTTGCCTGCCACCAGGATTTCGGCTTTTATAGCCGTAGTGGCGGGCAAGGCTTTGCCCTCGGCGGCGGAATCAACATATGGGAACGCTAACTCGACGGTGACTTTATCGGAGCCGATCAACTCGGGCTGTTCAAACTCTCCCTCGGTCTCGTCGGATCCCTGCGCCGTGTCGAGCATGATCCCTTTCACCCAGCTGGCCGACTCGTTGGTGAAGCGAGCCCCCACGGAAGCGCCCGCGTCCTCCCCGTTGGGCTGCAGATTGGTGGCCGTGTAGCGCACGATGACGATATATTGCTGGGGCCCGGGTTCCTCATTTTTATCGCCACATGCCGTGAGGGCACTAGTCAGGACCAAGGCACTCGCGACAAAGGAGGGTAGGCGTACTAATTGAAACATAGATAAGGCTACATAAGTGAGCTAAAGTCACAGGATTGGCGCAGTGGGCGCTTAGAAGGCTACGTTGGTAAAGGTACCGTTGGTGATGGTTCTCTTATCGGGGAAGCGGGGATTAGTTACAGTTCCGATGACGACAAAGCTGAAGGTGCCCGACATGCGGCGGGTCACGGTGCTGATGGCGGTGATCGTCAGAGTACCACTCGCGCCTGCATGCTTCCAACTCTCCGTATTGTAATAATTAAAATTGGGGTCCGTGTACCGCACCCCTATGAATTCTTCGTCCTCTAGTGCCGAATAGGTACCCACCTTAGTCGGCCAGGTCTTGAATAAGAAAATGAGGGAGTGGCCGGTGCCGCCCCTTCGGTCGCATACCAAATAGATAGGGGCATCCCAAAACGGTAGGCTGGCGTCACGGTCACGCCGTCCACGAGATAGGACAAGGAAGAGGCCGCCGCGCCGACCGTTAGCAAGGGCACCGTGGTGCCTGCTGCGGTATGGCTCACGGCCTGATTAGCCGGGGCAACATACCCAACCGCTGGCGTAAAGGCCAGTGTGTAGGTGCCCACCTCCAACTCCGGGAAGCGATACGTGCCCGCGCTGGTCGGCGTGGCCGTCACGCGGGCGCCAGCCGCGTTGGTAGCGGTCACCAGCGTGATGGCGTTAGCTGGTTTGATTTCTCCTGTGACCAGGGCTTTTTGAGCCGGCGGCTTCGGCAGGGGCGGCACAGTAAGGGCCATCACGCTCGTGCCGCCCGCCACGAGCGTGATGGCTTGATTGGGGGGCGCTACGTACCCGGTTGCTGGGGTAAAGGAAAGGGTATAGGGGCCCAGCGGTAAATCGGGGAAGGAATAGGACCCGTCACTGGTCGGCGTCGCGGTTATGCTCCCGCCCCCGGCGTTGGTGGCCGTAATCAGCGTGATAGCTCCCGCCGGCTGGATTTGCCCGATGAGCGTTGCCTTTTGCCCTTGCGGAGCGGGCTGGGTAGGGGGCGGCAGAGTCGGCTGCGGGTTTCCGCCTTTATCGCCACAGGCGGGTAGGCCTAAACTACTGCTGATCAGGAGGCCCAAAGCCAGCAAGCGTGTAGACTGCTGCATGAAGGAGAATCAGGAAAGGAGGAATAGTCGAAGATGACAAGAGTAGCGCCGCCTCAAGCAATCCATATGCCGAATCATCTTCTTATAATTCAATACTAGGTGCCAGGGTGCCCGGTTGGCTCCTGGACTCACTTGTCGCACCGATATCTAAGTTACTTACCCAATAAAAAAGCCTGAAATGACACGGCTGAAGGGGACAGATGGAGAAGTTTACGCTCACCAACGGCAAGGGGGAAATGCTCTTCATCCGATTACAGGGGTAGAACGGATCGCTCCCGGGCGGCTGGGGTGCGGCCGCCAGCTAGTTCTTTAACCGCAAGTACCGGCAGAACAGCGCACCCTCACAGCCCTAGATTCTGCGCCGCGTTGAAGCTGACCACATCATCTCAGCGCGAGTACCAATCAATCATGGCCACTGCTGCGTCTCGCCAACGATTATCATTTCTCCAAGCAGCCATCAGCCTAGTGCCGGGGTACGCCTCGGCCTGTCCAGCCAAGAGACTCTTCTTTACCCCCACGCTACCGCGTTTCAATCTCCAATTCGACGGCCCACTTACCCGACTGAAAGCGATACGTGCCGTTGCCGTCCGCATTCCGGTCCGCCGGGGGCCCCGCAAGGACGAGGGGGAGCGTAAACATCGGCTCGGAGTTCCCACTCTTATTATTATAAGAGAACTGGAGCGACCAATTCCCATCCTACAAGGGCGGCAAGTTATTATCAGCGAAATACAGAAGGGGCAATGTAGCAGGAGACACGTTCATGTCATTCGTACTCAAAGCAGTCTTCCCAGCCGGCGTAACCAAGGTAGTAGCAATCGTAGGGGCAGTCCCATCGGCGTGCCAGGGCTGGCCGTTGGGACGCATAAAGTCTACGGAAGTAATCCGATACCATTTGATGCGGCGGCGGCCGGCTTTCACGGTCTGGGTCGCGCTACTTTGAACCCCATCGGCAGGGAAGGCTAAAAGGGTAATGTCGTACAAGCCTGCGCCTCGAAGGATATACGTCGGATCGGAATCGGTTTTCACAGAGTCCCGGGCGTGCGAGGAACGCCACTCGTAGTGTACCGCCTGTTGCCTGGTATTCGTTAAATGCAGCTTCTCGCCGGTTTCAATCACCGAACGGCTGGTGGTAAAGGCAGCGGTAGGGACGGGCGCGGGCCCCGATTTAGTGCAGCCCACGATCAACAGTGGCAGAAATACATACAGTAAGCGCATAAGAAGGGAACGATAAGTGGTCGACAAGCCGGCGTCAGCGCGGCAATCTTGTCGTTTGCTGACCGGGCTGCTTCCGCTGGGCCCGCGTCCGATCGTGCTGGTCCAATCCAAAGCAGCAGGACAGCCCAGCGCCCAGAAGAAGCTATCTGAGGATGACCACGAAAGTGGCTAAAGCCTTGGCGAACTAACTTCAAACGGTCAACTTTTTTCCGGACGAGACACTCAAGCCCGAACTGCAGGTTGGCTTTGTACAAAAGGTGCTTGTCCTTCCATCCGCCCCACTTACCCAAAACCCAAGGGTGTCCGCCTTTTTTACTTGCCCTGCATTTTTTCTACTTTCTTTCTGATTGCTGCATTCTCTTGAATAGCCAACGATTTCTCAAAATAGGCAAGGGCGTTTTTTGTTTCATTTATGGCTTGGTAATAATCACCCATGCACGCATTCGCAGCCGCAATTTCAGGATATATAGCAAGATAATAATCAAATAAACGTTTGGCCTTTTCGTACTGCTTTTTATTCAAAGCGTTATGCCCATTCCAGTTTAATAACTCTTCAGCAGGAAACACCTTGTATCCCATTTGTTTGGAGGCGTAGGCATAATGGCTTTTAATTTTGTTTACCAAATAAGTGGGGTCGGGATTGTTTTCCTCTTTGACATTTATTTTTATTGGATAGAAATTAAATAAAAAGTGCAAGGCATCGTACACGGCAATCAATGGCACCGACATGTGGCTGTCGTTTTCATAGTATTTACCTGTATAGTTTAAGCCATTTTGTTTGTTTTTTTCTAAATAGCTCTGCAATGTTAATATACTGCGCAGGTGCTTGGTATCAAACGTGGTATCGGCGTGTATATTGTTTAGTAGTATATCGTCATCCACGGTATTGGCAAATCCTAGATAAAGGGCTGTTCCGGCAAAATGTCTTTTTTCTAACGCCCGTTTTGTTTCTTTTAATAGGGCTTGATTATCCCACCACATACTAGGGTCTATGTAGATATAGGCATTGAATAAAGCAGTGTGGTGTACCAGCGTTTGCATCACCATCAGCCCGCCGAGCGAGTGCCCAATCAGCATCTTATACGGTTGGGTTGGATAGTGGCTATCAATATAGGGTATTAATTCTTTTTCGATAAAAGCAATAAATTGTTCTCCTCCCCGGATGCTTTCGTAGAGACCGAATCCCAGTAAGGCGGGATTATATCGGCATGGGTGGGGGTTAATTCTTTTCTTCTGTTTTCTGGTAATATACCCACCACAATCATTTCTGGACAAACGGAGTTGTAATGGGTACTTAAAAATTGAATCGTACTTACCGTGGAGGCAAACTGGGCCTCGGCATCAAATACATAGGCCACGGGATACCGCTTTTTCGCCGCCCCAGCAGCGGAATTACTAGTAGGCAAATGGACATAAAATAATCTTTTGGTACCCAATATTTTTGACTGAATACTGTCTTTTTTTCCGAGCACTAATTGATTGCCTGGCTGCGCTTTACAAGGGAAGATGAATGCAATACATGAAAGAAAGAAAAGAAAGTGTTTCATAAGGGTACGTTTTAGTGAATGCTGACTAACTACTCTTAGTGCCCAAAAATTTAACCGCTTAAACTCAGGACCGATCAGTAACTGCTTTTCCGCCGGTTGCTGGTACCCACCGGGGTGGGGTCGCTAAGCGGGCGGCGTGCTCGTCCCCCGGGCCCGGGCCTGGTCGGCGTGCGCGTAGTCCAGCATGCGCTTAACCTGCACATGGGAGTAGGGCTTGCCCTGCAGGGTAGTAAAGCCGGCCGCATTCAGGCGGCGGGCGATGGCGGCGTAAGCCACTCCCTGCGCGTGCAGGAGGGTAATCAAACTCAGCGCTTGGCGCAGCGTGGGCGCCTGCTGGCGCTTCTGTTGCCGGACCTGGATGCTGCGCGCCCGGGCCGCCTCGGTCAGGTTGGCCGGCGTACCCAGGGTGTACCCGCGGGCTCTCTTAGCCCGCAGCGCGTCCCTGGTGCGGGTGGAGATGGTCTCGCGCTCGTGCTGAGCCAAAATGGCAAACAAGCCCACCGTGAGGGAATTGGCATCGGGCATGTCGCAGCAGGTAAAGTCCACCCCGCTGTCGCGCAGGGCGAAGATGAAGCCCGCGTTGCGCGATAGCCGGTCCAATTTGGCAATGAGCAGGGTGGCCTGGGCGGCCTTGGCCACGGCAATGGCCTCGAGCAGCTGTACCCGCTGGTTCTGCTTGCCGCTTTCCACCTCCGTGAACGCCTGCACAATCAACCCATGCTTCGCGAAGGTTTGCACGGCCGCCTGCTGGGCTTCCAGGCCCAGACCCGAGGCCCCCTGGCGGGCCGTGCTGACCCGGTAGTACGCGACATATTTACGCATCCCTATTATATATAGAGTGGAGGTGAAAAGAGGATAGGCAGAGGGCGCCCGATAATAGCTAGACGCTCCTGCCGTGACACCCCCATACTTCTTTAATATATTTTAATTTATATGTACTAATTAATACGGGGTTGAGCAAAGATAGGCGAAAGTCAGATACCCTGTACAGTTGTTAAACGGACGTTTAACAACTGTACAGGGTCTTTATAATGTGCAATACAACCTTATAAGAACACAAAGTATATAAAATCGCTTTTGTACTAGTCGGAATAATCATACAAAACTTGATAATGTTAAAATTCCCAATCGATTTGCATGTTTGCAGGTGCATATTGACTTTTTTAATTTTTGGTCCAAAGATTTTAGGAAATATTCAATTTGGTTGCAAGAGCATTCATGAGCACTATAGAAATAGGAGAGGGGCTTACAGTTTCTATCCTTTCGCCGGGCTACTCCCGGGAACAGCGGCCACCGTCGAAGGAGGGTCCATAGGGGGGGGAACTCATCGAGCTAAACGAACGAGGACTACGAGGGTCCGTTGGATCGGTACCGCTTTGGGACGCTTCCCGGTAGGAGGAATATAGGCGGCGGTAGCGGCCCTAGATGGAGAAGACAAGCGTCATACGCGGGGCTTATCGCTTCCGACCACCGGAAAGAAAGGGCCCATTCTTTCGCAGGACTATCCTAAAAAACGTTAAATTATTTTATCTTAAATTCCTATTTAACAGTAAGGCCGGATGATGCGACCACCCCACGACCGTATTTCCCTGCGGACCGCCGCCCTGCTCGGCGGGCTGCCCCTGTTTGTGCCCGCGGCGCCGTATGCCGAATTTTATGTGTTCAAAACCCTCCTGGTCGCGACCGATGCTGCCCAGACCGCTCAGAATCTAGCGACCCATCCCACCCTGTTTCTCTCCGGCATTTTCGCCATCCTCTTCATCTACCTCTATGATATTGTGCTGGCCTGGGCCATGTATTTCTTTCTCAGGCCCGTGCAGGCCGCCTTATCCCTACTGGCGGCCGGGTTCCTGGTGGTGTATACCGTGCTGGCCATCGGGGCCCTGCTGAACTTTCTCTCCGCCTATCAGCTGGTGCAGGGGCCCCCTCCTCCGGAAGGGGTAAACAACGACCACGTCTTGCAGGTGGTAAATGCCCGACGATACGAGATGCATATTGCCTATATCATCTTTGGTCTTTACCTGCTGCTGAAGGGGGCCCTCCTGTATAAGGCGTCGTATATCCCGACGCTACTGGGAGTGCTGATCATGCTGGCCGGGGCCGCCTGGATTCTACTAAGTGTACAGCCCTACTTCTTTCGGGGGTTAACCTGTCCTGGCTGCTGGTTTTTTCCACAGGCGAGCTCTTTTTTGGCATCTGGCTACTGGTGAAAGGGACCCGGCTGAAAGATGCCGACGTCGGCGCGTAACTGGCGAGTTTGGCCCGCCGGCAGCCCCCGGGTTCCCTGAGCAGAATCACCGGGCGGCCTGAGGAAACTCATGTTCCCCCGCCCTCTGCTGGCCGACCTTTGGCTCCTGTTCCAAGACCCGGCCGCCTCGCTCCCGCGCCCTTGCCCCATTGCCTTCGGAAGCCACCGCTTCCTCACCCCTAACCTAGTGCTATGATGACTTCGACTGCCCCTGCTCCCACGGAAAAAAGCCTGGCCGAGATGCCCGCCGTCGACTCCCCCGCTCCGACTGGGCCTTCGCTGGCTGAGCGCCTGGCGCACCTGCTGAGCACCTCCGTTTCCGCCCAGACGGTGTACGGCCCGCCCATTGCGCAGGACGGCGTGACAGTCATTCCCGTCGCGCGGGCCATGTACGGCTTCGGCGGGGGCAGCGGTACCGGGCCGGGCCCGCAGGGGGACACCGGCGGGGCGGAGGCGTCCGTATCACCCCCGTGGGCTTCATTGAGTTGCGGGACGGGCGCAGCCGGTTCCGGCCCATTCGGCGGTCGGTGGTGCCGCTGGTCGTCGTCAGCGGCGTGGTGGCGCTGCTGTTGCTGCGGGCGGTACCCAGACTGCTGAAGAACCGTTAGCACCCCCGGAGGGGGCATTATTTGCGGCGGTGCCGAGATTCAGGGCCCCTGCCAGGACAAAAAGGAGGCTATTATCCGTCCTTATCGCTGGTGGTTGACAGGTTCCTCAAGTTGAAAGTTATCGGAACCTATCCTGAAAATGAGGGAGGCATCCGACAGGATACCCTTAGGTATCTTAAGGAAGAATTATGATACCTAAACTCTCGCGCAAGCAGGAGCAAGAGAGGTTGGCTTGAGGTATAGTTAGTAATCGCTCTGTCGCTGCGGGGCCGGCGGCCTCTTCACTCCCCCTTTTCGGCCCTGCCAACGCCGACCCGGCCTTAGGTAGCAGCGAGGGCCGGACGGGGCCGGGTCGGCGTTGTCTTGTTACGAACGAAGTGCTTACTCCAGGCGGTGAGCGGCCGCTCCACGTAGTTCCACGAGCCCCAGGCCACGGCCCCGATGAGCAGCAGCGATTCGACGAGCCAGTAGCCATACGCGCCCCGTTCATAAAACGGCAGATAATGATTCAGCCGGTCGAGCACGGGGTACGCGCAGGACAGGACTGTCAGGTGGTAGAGGTAAATGCCGTAGCTCAGCTTGCCGATAAACAGCAAGGGTTTCGCCGTGAAGACGGCGTTCACCATACCCCCTTTTGTTTCCCCCCGCACCACGAAGTAGGCCATGAGCCACACGACCAGCACGGCCACTAGCGTCCGCTGATTCAGATACAGATCGAGCCCCCACGCGCTCTGAGCCAGCATCAGGACTATACTGGCTAAGGCCAGCCCACCCAGGCCGCGGTATACCTGGTTGAAGTACTGGGGTTTTTCGAGGACTACCCAGGCCAGCAACGCGCCCAGGCCCAAGGCATCCAGACATGTGTGCGGCAGCACGTGGCCAAAGCCGGTGGTGGGGACGGCGTACTGGCTGTAGAGGCCCCCGCCAACAAAGAGCGCCATGGCGTAGGGCAACCACGGCCGCGGGAGCAGCACCAGTACAAAGGGCCACAAAAGGTAAAACTGTTGTTCGACCGCCATGGTCCACAAGTGCGCCAGCGGCCCCCAGTCCTGCTGCTGGTAGATGACCAGGTTAGAGGTGAACGATACATAGGGGCCGTAGTTAGCGGCCGGTATGCCGCGCCAGAAAAAATCCAGACCCAGTAGCAACAAATAGGCAGGATAGAGGCGCAAGGCCCGTTTGAGAAAGAAGCGGAGGAAGACGCCCCGCTTCGTGGTGCGCTGAAGCGCCACCGCCTGCCGGTCCCGGAGCAGGAGGGCTGTGATCAGGAAGCCGCTGAGGGTAAAGAAGATATCGGGCCCCGAAACTTTATCGGAGAGGGTAAACAGCGGGTGGCTTTTCGGCACCGTATGATTGATCAGGACAAACAGGATGGCCAGGGCCCGCAGGGCATCGAGTTGGGCAATATAGCGCATCGGGGAATACGGCGTACGGGTTCAATCCTCCAAACTTAATAATATATTTCAATACTTATATATAATAAAACCGGCCCTTGCTACGCGACTAACCTGACTTCCCTGGGCGCTGGCTGACCACGAGCACGCAGGCACCCGATGGGGCCCCGCTCCTCCAGTCTTCTCCTGTACCCATGCCAGGGCCAGGCCCTGCAGTCGTAGTGCTCCGCTTATTGCAGGTAAACATCAACAAGAGCCGCTACTCGTCACTTCTCGCAAGGGAGCGTTTAAGAAAGGTGACCCAACAGGTTGCTAAATACTGAGGTGTTCTTGTCTGGGTAGTGATAATGCGGCCTTATCGGTACTAAGTTGAGGTTCAATCATCTCGGCTTCAAGCACCGTTTTCGTGCACTCGTCTTCCGGTTAGGCTTCTAGCAGTGAATCCATTACTTTCCTCTCCGGCATCGCTGGGAGACCCATGAAAAAAACTTGTTTCGTCTTTTTTGCCTTGCTCCTCTGGCTACCCGTCAGGGGACAAGGTGGGGAATCGGCCCTCTCTGATACCCTGTATTCCGTGCTTCGCGTTCCCCCGCCGGTGGCTTTCCCCGGCCTCAAGCTGCCCAAGTATGAGCCTGCCGCCTGTGTGTTCCCCGCCCTGCGGCAACTGATCGGGACGGATAAAGGCTGCGGCGAGGCGATAGGGTATTATTTTTCGACGGAGCAAACGCAAGGCAAGGAGTTAATCAAAGTAGCACCCGTCGATTTACGCAGGGTCCGATCGGGTACCTTCTTTGGGTACTTTCGGCTAGGCAACCGAGTTTTCCTCTGCCACGGAACGAATAAGGCCTAGGTAGCCCGCGCGGCCACGGCCGATTGGGCTACTTATTGGGCGTGATGAAACCCTACTGGCCCACGGCCCCCGTCACAATCGGGAACACCACTTACGCCGATGTGCTGGAGGTGAAGATTCCCCTCAGTGACCGCTCGGAAGGGGGCTGGCCGTCGCACTACTACTGGGCCCCGCACGTGGGCGTTGTACGCCTGCGTACCTGGTACAACCGCCAGCCCCGGACCTGGACCCTCGTGCGGAGTCATATTGTGCAGTAACCCGCTTGATGGAAGACTGCATACGTCATATACATAGTGGCCATTCTAAGACAAGATTATGAAAACAGCTGTGGGGTGCAGGACGTGCTGCACACATTCAAGAAGGGCCACCGGCTCATGGTGCAGGTGCAAAGCACGTGGTTTCCGCTCGTCGACCGCAACCCACAGACGTACGTCAACAACACCTTCGAGGCCAACGAGTCGGATTTCCAGGCCGCCCCGCACCGCCTCTATTTTAGCCCTGAGCACGCCTCGCAGCTGAGGGTGAAGGTGCTCTAACGCCTCCCTAGCCTGAGGCAAACACAAGGCCACCTCAGGGCTTTGCTAGGCATGACTCCGCTGGGGTCGAATTGTTGTCTCACGCGCCGGGACGGTGAGGCGCCTACCTGCTAGCGGAGCTGTTTTAGAAAACGGTGGTTACCCAGCGAGCCAGTCTGGCTGTTTCACCAACAGGGAATAGTCTGCCAACTAGTCTTCGTCGCTACCTGCTTTGCAACCTTCGCCAAACGGGGCTTTGGTGGTGCGCTTACTCCCAATTCGGGCGCAGCTGCTCGTAGAGGGACTGCACCTGTTCCAGCTCATACGTGGTAGAAATAGTTGCCTGCGCGCAGGCCAGCACTAGGTCGGCTTGTTCGTGCAGCACCCGTTTGCGCTCGGCGTGGCACCCCTGCTCGCCGGCCAGGGCCAGCGCCCGCAGCAGGCGCCGCAGCACGGCCGGGTTGCCCTGCGCATTGGCCCGCACCAGGTCAAACGACAGACGCATGTAGTTCGCAAAGGTGGGGACGTTGATGACCAAGCGCAGCTGGCGGCCATCGCCCCGCAGGGGTGCCGGAAATTCCTGGCGGGCCAGCTGCCCGCCGATTTCGCCCAAGTAGTCGACGGCCATAATGGCCGTGGTGGTGTCGTTGACGCCACTCGAGAGCGCTTTGAGGGCAATGTCGACCAGCTGCTGAATGCCAAACCCAATGTCCTGCTCGATGTTGCGGTGGCGGCCCAGGCTTACGTACTTCATCAGGTCCTGGGGCCACCCCGCGGGCGGGCGTGAGGGGCGTCGGGCTCGGGGCGCACGCTGAACAGCGGCTGGCCCTGGCCCACAAACGCCCCCATCTCAAAGTTGAGCCGCAGGATGGCCCGGTGGCGGCGGGCCCACTGCAGTAAGCCGTCGGCGTCGAGGCGTTGCAGGTAGCCGCAGGCGGTGGCGGGCAGCGGGTGCCAGCTGCCCTGCGCGGCCAGCAGGCGCCCGGCGACGGCGGTTTGGTTTTCGTCGGCGACGGGCTCGCCGAGGTGGTTGGGGAACAGGTCGTTTATCCCCGCGATGGTTTCGAGGGCAATGCGGCGCACGAGGGTGCCCGTTTGCAGGGACTCGGCGATGTGGTGAATGAAAAAGACCAGGGCCGCGACGCCGCCCATGGCCAGAAATAAGCCGGCCAGCACGGCCGTGGAGGGCACGAACTTGCCCTCGTCGGGCCCGCGGATGGTGCCCAATACCGCCAGGCAGTAGGCAAACACCCCCACGAAGTAGCCCATGATGACCTGGTTCACCTCGTCGCGCATGAAGTTGCGCAGCACCCGCGGCGAGTACTGGGTGCTGATTTGGGAGAAGGCCGAGAGCGTGACGGCAAAGGCCAGGGTGGCCACCGTGAGCATGGACCCCGCAATGGCCGTGAGCATGCCGCGCGAGGCGTCGGCCCCGATGCCGAACAGCAGCGGGAAATACTTGATGCCCTCCACCGTGGTTTGCGCGTCGTAGTGCACCAGGCCGTAGGCCCCGGCAATGAAAAGAATCACCATCAGGCCTGGCACGAACCAGAGCGATTCGCGTAGCAGCTGCCAGTACTTGAGGAGGCCGAGCTTCATGACAAACAGGAGGGTACCACCGGTGGGGAACGAATGTACTACGCGGCCTGGGGCGGGTTCCCCCTTGCACGATAAAGAAAAATGAAAGTAAGCCACTAACTCGGCTTATGCTAGTTCCCCTTAACGGTGATTTAACCAGCCACCATCTTTTCGATAGGGTCTGAGTAGGGCCCGTTATCGCGCCTAGGCAAGTGCCTAACGGGTGAGAAGGGCTTATGGCTGTCGTATAAACCCCATTATGACAAGTACACCAGGTGTCGTTAGTGCAAGAGGTTCTTGGGAGGCCAGCGCGCAAAAAGGTGTTCTTTTCTGAACGGAGGAAGGTAACTGAAAAGTCGTCCGTTCGTCGCCGGTGCCTTGGGCCTCAGGCTGCGCGCTGACCGCTGCTAGAAGGGGGCCTTACGCTAAGTCTCCGGGCAGGGAGGGTGGGAAAGGAGCGCAGAAGTTGTGTCCCCTGAAAACACAGTTTCTGGCCTCAAGCTTGCTCTTCAGCCGCCGTACTCTTTCCTCGCCCCCCATACATGCTCTCTATTCAGCCCTGCTGGGGCACCTTACGCACGGAATTAAGTTGCCTAGAAAGGGGGGATGCCGTCGCGCAGGCCTACGCCGTGCAGGTGCTGGCCCGCGCCGTCGCTGCCGCCGCGCCCTATGCGCCCACCAGCATCACGGCTCGGCCCCGGCCTACGACCGAGGCGGTGAGTGTGACCCTGCAGTTTGCCGGTGGCTACCGTCTGCAGGTCACCACCCCCTACCCGCAGGCGAACCAGCCGCAGGCGCCGAAAATTATCCTCTCGCTGTTTCACTATGAGCGCCTGCAGTACGCGCAGGCCGTGCCGGGCGGACAGGTAGCCGCCCACATCGCCGGCGCGCTCTACCCCCTGAGCTGAGGCCGGAGCTACTGGGCGTCCCGGGCCCTAGCTCAACCTGCTGCGCGCGGGCTCGTATAGAGCCCGTGACCCGCTAAGCGCGCAGCCGATGGCCTGTTCTCTTTTTACCCCCATTCCCGACGAGTTACCTGCCGCCGAGCGCGCGGCCCGGCGCAAGCGCCAGCGGCACGCCGAATGGGGCATCGCGGTGGCCCGCTTGGGCGGCACGGAGCCCTGCCGGGCCATTGTGCAGGAGTTGCAGCGCTACATTGACGGCGAGGTAAGTTTGCAGCAGTTGGCCGGCCAAGACGAACTGCCCCGGCCCTCGGCCCGGGTGCTGGAAGCGACGCGCCAGCGGGAGGAATTTAGCCGCTAAGTCGCCTCCTACTACCAGCAGGTCCCTTCTTTGATGGGTAAGGTTATTAGCGCGCCAGTCTGCTTAGGGCGAGCAGGGCGGCCCGGGCCCGGGTTTTCGCCGTGCCCAGGGGCAGGCCCAGCTCCTTAGCCGCTTCCACGTGGGTGTAGCCCTCAAAGTAGAGTAAGTCGATGAGCGCGCGATGCGGAGGCGACAGGCGCTGGGTGAGTTCGCGCAGGCCGATGTGCTCGGGGTGGAAGGTAGTGGGAGCGGGCAGATAGCGGGCCGCGTCCGCCTCCAGGCTTTGACCGCGGGTGTGCAGGTGGTGCGTGGCGCTGCGCAGCACGTCGATGGCGTGGTAGCAGCAGATGCGTTGCATCCAGGTAAACAGGCGCCCCCGGGCCGGGTCGTAGCGCCCGATGTGGAGCCAGATGCGCAACAGGCCTTCCTGCAGAATATCTTGGGTCAGCTCCTCGTCGCGCACCAGGCGCCGAATAGCGTGCCGCAAGGTGGGCGCATACTGGCGGTAGAGCAGGCACAAGGCGTGCTCGTCCCGGGCCAGCAGGCGCTGCACCAGTTGGGCCTCGTCCAGAACGAGGAGGGGGGATGCCGGAGGGGTGGACGGCATAGGCAAGCACGAGAAACAACCGGGAGCAGCAGGGAAAGTCCAATTGGGACAGCTTCCCTTTTCACCTAGGCTAGAGAAGAGGGTGAATGGCCTGCATACGCAGACCGGACCGTTTCGTTCCGGGCTGGGGACACGGTAGCCTATCAGGTGGTGGGTAAGGGTTCGAGGCACCGGGTAAGGAGAGGGCAGCCGAAAAGTCTAACGGGCTGCCGGGCGAAGTGGCCCCCCTTTGCCTGGGCTATTTGGTAGCTACCGGGTGATGACGAACCCCTATTTTCCCCTTCCCCCGCCTCCCTGGGCCCGGCGGCGCAAGCGCAGTGGCTCGGGCGCCTGCAGGAGGCCGAGCGCATTGGTGGCATCCGGGAGGCCGGCGGGCCGTTGGTGAGCCTCGAAACGTTGGCTTTCCTGCAGCGCTATGTGCAGAGCGAGCTGAGCCTGGCCCAAGTCGTGCGGCTGCAATCCCAGCGCTTATCCCGCCAATAAGGCGCAGGCAGGCCCCCAGATTGCGGTAGCGCGAGCCAGGGTGGTGCGGAACCTGGCGACATTCTTGCGGGGAAAAATTACGAAACGCCCTGGGTACTGCGCGCGCACGGTGCTGGGTGATAAGGGTAAGTAGGGGGCAAGACGTAAGCCAGGAGCATATGCGTACGTGGATTAGTCTTCATCAAGCTGGGTTGCTGAGCCTGGCGGGCATTGTGGCCGCGATCCTGCTGATTAACTGGCAGCTGCGCGCTGGGTCCCGATCCGCCCGCGTGCCCGCTCCCCCTGCGCGCCGGCCGCTGGGCCGCCCGGGGCGGGCGGAGACTGCTTCGGAACCCAGCAACGAGAACAGGGCCGCGCGCCGCCGCGCAGCCGATAAAAAAGCCGTCCGTTGACCCTGCTCTCAGCCGGTTACCCCGGCGTCTGGAGGCCCTAATGAACAGCTGGGCAACACAACCCACGCCGGCCAGCCCCACGCCGGTGCAGGTGTCAGGAAAAAGGCTTTCCTGGTGCGTTTTCTCGGGCGGCACGGCCCGGTCATCCTTGCCGGCAAGGAACAGGACGGGATAGGTCGCTTTTTCCAGCACCGCCCGCCGGTCCGGGCGCTGCGCCATGGCCTGTAGGCTCCCCAGCGCGACGGGCAGGGGCACGGCCCCGGCCAAGCCTTGCAGTAGGGCCACGTGGTGGGTCAATGATTCGCGGTGGGTGGGCGAGAGCTGGGGCTGGATAAACTCGGCCGCGAAGGCCGCCATACCGTGCTCTTCCATGAAGGTGCGGTTGCGCAAGCGTCGCTCCATGTCCTCTTCGCTGTCAGGCAAGGCCGAGGAGTGAAACAAGCCCAACCCAGCCACCAAGCCCGGATACTGCTCGGCAAAGGCCAGGGCCACGTACCCGCCCATGCTATGGCCGATGAGCCCGCCCCGCCCCACCCCGGCCGCGGCTAGCGTGGCCCGCAGGGCGTCGGCAGCCGCTTCGAGGCTGTAATCGGTAGCCTGATCTGTGGGACCGACGTAGCCGGGCAGGGCGGGCGTGAGCACCGGATAGTCGGCGAAGGCGTCGCCGAGGAAGTCAGGCCAGATGGCCGGGCTTTCGAGGAAGCCATGCAGCAAGACCAGGGCGGGCAGGGTAGTAGCGGGCATAGACCCCGCAGTACGCAGCTAGCTAGGCGCGCGTTGACGAGCGGGAGGATAACCGCCCTAACCAGTCCCCAAAGATTGCCTATTAGGAAGCGATGGGAAAGTGGGGCTTCCCTTTTCCAAGCCTCGGTGAACCTAGCGCCGTCTCCTGCGTACCTAGTCGCTTTCCTACCGTTATGAAAGAAGCGTATCTGGTGGATGGCATCCGCACCCCCATTGGCAACTTCGGGGCTCGCTGGCCCTAGTGCGGGCCGATGATATGGCCGCCTTGGTCATCCAAGAACTGTTGCGCCGCAATCCGCAGGTAGACCCGGCTGGCATTGCCGACGTGCTGCTGGGCTGCGCCAACCAAGCCGGCGAGGATAACCGCAACGTGGCTCGCATGGCCCTGCTGCTGGCCGGCCTGCCCGCGTCGGTGCCAGGTGAGACGATCAATCGCCTCTGCGCCTCGGGCCTGTCGGCTGCTATGGCGGCGGCCCGCGCCCTGCAGTGTGGTGATGGAGACTTGTTCGTGGCCGGGGGCGTGGAAAACATGACCCGGGGCCCGCTGGTGATCTCCAAGGCCAGCACCGCCTTTGGCCGCGACGCCCAGCTGGCGGATTCCAGCTTCGGCTGGCGCTTCATCAACCCCCGACTAGAAGCCATGTACGGGGTGGATGCCATGGGTGAAACGGCCGAAAACCTGGCGGAGCGCGACCGCATCAGCCGGGAAGACCAGGATGCGTTTGCCTACGCCTCGCACCAACGCGCCGCCCGCGCCCGCGACTCGGGGCGCTTCGCCGAGGAAATCGTCCCCGTACCCCTGCCCCAGCGCAAAGGCGAGCCGCGGCTGTTCGAGCACGACGAGTTTATTAAAGCCCATACCACCCTAGAAGGGCTAGCCACGCTGCGGCCCGCCTTTCGCTCGAACGGGACGGTGACGGCGGGCAACTCCTCGGGCTTGAACGACGGGGCCGCAGCGTTGCTGCTGGCCTCCGAAGCCGGCCTGAAGGAGCATCAGCTGACGCCCCGCGCCCGCATCGTATCCATGGGCGTGGCCGGCGTGGAGCCCCGCTTGATGGGCATCGGCCCGGTGCCCGCTTCCCAGCTGGCGCTGAAGAAGGCCGGTTTGACGCTCGACCAGATGGAGCTGATTGAGTTCAATGAGGCCTTTGCCGCCCAAGGCTTGGCCTGCCTGCGCGCGTTGGGCATGGAGGGCGATGACCCGCGCGTAAACCCCAATGGGGGGGCCATTTCGCTGGGGCACCCACTGGGCATGAGTGGGGCCCGCCTGCTGAATACGGCCGCGCTGGAGCTGCACCGGCAGCAGAAGCGCTATGCGCTGGTCACCATGTGCGTAGGGGTCGGACAGGGCTATGCTGTGGTCCTAGAGCGCGTATAAACCAGGGGCTGTGATCTGGCCCCCGACATCATCCGAGATCAGTACCCGGGCCAAAAGCGGTGGTAGCCGCCGAAGAGGACATTTCAGGCTGGGTTCATCGGGCCCCTACTTGACGTAGGCTAGTATACCCAGCGAGTTCCGCGGGTAGGACAATTCAGAAGACTAGGCTACGATAGAATGGCCTGTTTTTAGGGTCTGATACGACCCGCATATCGGATCTCATAGAGCCGTTTTACAATTTATAGAAGGTCGTTTTGTAGTAAGTAAAAAGCTTCTTGATTACGCGCCGCTTACGTTTTCCAGCTATTCCTTCATTGCTCATCCTATGTCAGATTTTCGTTTTTCCCGCCGTGATTGGCTTAAAACCACCGCCCTGGCCACCACGCCCCTGCTGCTTGGTCCTTTGCCCTCCTTCACCGGAGCCGCTGCCCCGGGCAAAACCCCGCCGCTGAGCGCCGCCAGTATTGCCGCCGTCGAGGCCGCGATGGGCAAGAAAGGGGCTTACGTGGAGGCACAGGCTACGCACAGCACCCCGTTGCCGCGCAACGACTTAAAAGTGACCATCAAAGGGGAGCCGGTGCCCATTGCCTTTGGCTTCGGCGGGTGGGTGGCCATCAAGCACACGCTGGACGGTAAGTCCGCGATGCTCATGAGCGACACGGTGCTGCTGCAGGAAGAAGTCAATCCGCTCATGTCGGCCGCGCTGGCCCAGGGGCTGGAAATTGGGGCCGTGCACAACCACTTCTTTTACGAAGAGCCGCGCATCTTTTACATGCACATCCACGGCATGGGCGCCCCCGCCGAGCTGGCCCGGAAGTTTGCCGCCGCTCTCGCAGACTCCAAGCTGCTGCCGGCCAACCAGCCCAAGCCCAGCGGCGGCACCCCGGCCGCGCCGGCGGGCAACAACGCCACGCCCAGCGCCGCCGCGCCCACCGGCAAGGAGTTGTTTGATATTCCCGCGCTTGATAAGGTGGTGCAGTACCAGGGCACGGTGAACGGCCCGACCTACAAGTACACCGTGGGCCGGGCCGACCTGCAATCGGTCATGATGGGCACCGAGATGACCGCCGCCATGGGCCTGAACTCGTGGGCCGCGTTCGCCGGCAAACAAGCCGACGCGCAGATTGCCGGTGACATTGCCATGCTGGAGCACGAAGTAAATCCGGTGATAAAGGCCCTGCGGGCGCACAATTTGGAGGTCGTGGCCGTGCACAACCACATGCTGTTTGACCAGCCGCGCATGATGTTCCTGCACTACTACGGCCGAGGGCCCGCTGCGCAGTTGGCCACTGGCTTCCGCGCCGCGCTCGACCAATTGGGCAAGGGCAAAAGGGGCATGCAGATGAAGCACTAAGGCGCTGTGGAATCGACCCTGATTTTTAGGGGCCTTGACCGGAAAAATGCTACTGCTACGCAAGGGGCGGGGGGATGCACGCCGTGGAAGTTGATCCAGCGGCCATCGGGCAGGCGCAGGCGCGTGTGCAGCGAGGGTACGGCGGGGTGCTCCAGGTACGCCACGCGGTTCGCCGGGCTCGCCGCCGCGGCCGGCCGGGCGTCGGGTACTGTCTTTGGGCCGAGCGCCGTGTAGGGCAGCAGAAAGGAAGCCTGCAGGGCGAACCCGACGCCGGTACCCAGCAGTGCCCAGGCACCTTGTGAACCAACTCGGAAACGAAGGCCCATGGTGTGGCATCCGCCTGCGCCCGCTTGAATACGGGCAGCGCAAGGGCAATGGAATCACCTTAATCTATCCTGACATAAGGCCGCTGAACCCCTACTAGTGGTATACAATCGTATTGAGAACTCCGTACTTTGAAAGCCCTTCTCGCTGTATTACTTCTCGTTCGCTGCCGCTGTGATTCAGCCACCAGATAAACCCGCTCCCCCTTACTTTCCGGCGTTAACTGGCTTGCGCGCCGTGGCCGCATGGCTGGTGTTTTTTCACCACTTCAACCCCTTTCCGGAGTCGAGTATTGCCTGGCGGCTGGCGCGCGAGTGGCACACGGGGGTAGCCTTATTCTTTGTACTCAGCGGCCTATTGATTTGCCTGCGCTATATCGACCAGGTTGAGCTAAGCACATCATGGGGAAACAGTACCTGCGCAACCGCGTGGCCCGCATCTACCCGATGTACTTCCTGCTTACTTGTTTCACGTTGGCCATCCTGGAACTGAGGCCGGCTTACGACTTAATGGGCGTATGGGAAACCTATATGTTAACGGACAAATGGCTGGTTTTTCTATTGAATGTCACGTTTTTACGGGGCTTTTTTGACTTTTTCAAGTTTACGGGCATTGTGCAAGGGTGGACGCTGACGGTGGAAGAATGCTTCTATTTTGCGGCGCCCTTTATGCTATTAGGACTGCGCGGAAAATCAGTTAAGCTATTGCTTTACGCGGTGCTCATACTGTCCCTAGGTACCGTCCTTGTATGCTATGCGCCCCACCCTTACGGCTTTTTTGATTCCTTCACGTTCCTCTTCACCATTACCTTTTTCGGCCGCTGCTGTGAATTTCTGGCAGGTATGGGATTGGCGCTCCTCATTCTGAACCGTTTCAAGGCAATGCGGGCAGGTGCCTTTTACACCTGGACAGGGCTGGCCTGGATTATTGCCGTCATGGGAGCTATGGCCTGGATAAACGACCCCTTGGTGCCGGAAGAGGAGATGAATGTGCCACTCCTCATATTTTTAAATATCATCGTGATCCTACCGGGCATCTGTGCCCTGTACTTTGGATTGATCCGGGAGCAAAGTGGCTTACGCTGGTTGCTGGAAACCAAGCTGTTTAACCTACTTGGCAGAGCCTCCTATACCTTCTATCTCGTGCATATGGGCGTGCTAAGTCGGTTTCTTGATTTGCATGTTACGAAACATAGCCTACTCAAATTTGGGATAACGAATCTGATTGCTATTCTGCTGTTCAAGGCCGTAGAAGAGCCTGCCCATCGGTTTTTGAGTAGGCGTCACGCATAACAACGCCGGTCTACGGTGCCGTACTTAAGTGTTTACAGGACCTTAGTTCCATGATCCTATGAGCACGGAAATTAGCCGGGTGCGAACCTGGCGAATCCCCCGAAAGAATTGCGTACATGAGGCCGCTCCTAGCGAGCAAAAGCTGCTTATCATCGCAGGACAACGAGTCGCTCTCAGGGCATTGAAACGGAAGGGACCCTAAACTTGATGCTGTCCGAGAAGGTCTGTGGCTGTGGCAAAAGGCTGGCAGCAGGATGAAACCAGGATGAATGAGCCTCCACCCGCGGCCCACGAGGGTCGCTGCTGGGGGCCTTTTAGCCGGTTATCGTCACCGACGCGACCCCGTAGAATTATGACGGAGAGTTTTGCCACAGCCACGTCGGTTATGTCAAGCAGTAGTTTATCGAGTGCCAACGACTAGTCAGTCAAATACTGCTAAATCTCGCTGCCGAGTGAGGTTGGGGCGGCCCGCGTAGTGATCCCGAATCCGTTCTTCGACCTGCGCAGGAGCCCATACGGCACTCCGCTCCTAGCCTTGGCACTCGTGTTTGAGAGCGGGGGTGATGGTACCCGTCAGCGGCTCGTAGAGGCTAAACCGATCTGGCTGCAGGCCGTCTTGCATAAACTTTAAGGGATGGGGCAGCAGGGCGGGCACCAACGGAGCCTTCCCGATCTTAACCCAGCGCCGGGAGCTGATGGCCTCGTTAGAGACCGCGACGATAAACAGGAAAGGGCGATTAATCACCGCTTCGACGCTCTCGATACGTTGGCTGGCCTGAAAGTCGTAGATCCCATAATCGGCTCCTGCTAAGATGCGGCCGTAGGCATACTGTCCATCTTTCAAATCAATCTCGATAACCGCATCTACGGTTCGTTGAGGACTTCTTATACTATGTTAGTGGTCGTATAAGGGCCATTATGACAAGCAACTAATATCCAGAACCAAAGAGAAACAATGGCGTTCCCTGACTGCCCCTAAAAGCCTGTTTGCCCAGGCCCGGGAAAGCACCTGGTTTCGCGTTTGCGAAACGCATCCCTGTGGGGCATTTTGCAAACGCGGAATCGTAGACGAGCTTCCTACACTCGCCCGGTCCGGCCGCGGCCCGCGGGCACCTAGTACTGGATAGCTGCCAGGAGTCACCGGAAGGAGGGGTTGCCGGCTTTCCCCCGGCGGGCCGCTCGCTACCAGCAAGGGCGGCGTAACCGCTTTGACTTAGCCCCTCCTGGCCAGAGTTCGGATGCAAGTCGCCGTCGCGGGCGCTGTAGGGCCCCCCACAGGATGGTATAGCCGGGGGCAAGCTTTTTCCCTGAGCTCAGGAAAGCTGACAAACGTCATCCGATGAGGTGAGAGTTGTCAGCTTCAGGGCAGCAGCCAGGCCCCATGTTTGTACCAGCCTCTTCCCCTGCCCTGTTGCAGTGCGAACTCCCGAGGAGAACTACGGCTACTCCTCTGGCTTCTTTCCCCTGCTTGCCCATGAATCTAGAGTTACAACGCCGCCTGGCGGAAACTGCCCAGCAGTGGCAAGCGCTGTCGCGGTCCATTTCCTCGGCGGAGAAAACAATCTTTGACGCGCTGCACGACGGTTTTTTCACCTCTTACGGCCCTAACTTCATGGCCCACGTCTACCGCTCGGCCATCGAGCAGGTACTACAAAACATTCCCGATACGGAGCGGGACAAGCTCCTGGCCGCTTTTCAACACGCCCTGGACACGGCTATTACCAAGCACGCCTACGCGCTGCCCACGGCCGCTAATTGCTTCGCCTGCCGCTCCCCAAAGCCGTAGCCCCTACTTGCCGGTCGATGCTGGTTGTACCTCTTTACTAGGTGGCGACGCACCGGCTTAACAGGCCCTGCTGGCGTCGCCCTGCCAGGAGCCTCACCTACGCACAAGAACCAGGCATCGCCTCCTGCCCGAGGGGCCCATCGACAACTCTGGGTGCGCGGGCCCCGCAACTAGCGGCCGTCCTAGCTCCCTTCGCCACGAGCCAGCACCCCGCCCAGCAGCCGGAGCGACTCGCTAGTGCCCGCTGCGCTACCTTCTAGCTCGCGGAAGGAAGCTACTACCAGTCCTGCCGGAACCGCCCCCGGGCTCCCCTACGGACGGGTAAGGATGACCTTCAACGCTTTTTCGCGGGCCGCGTGCTCAAACGTATCGTAGGCCTGCTCTATGTCATCCAAGGCGAAATGGTGGGTAATGAGCTGGGCGGCGTTGACCTGGCCGGAAGCGACGGTTTTCAGGAGCAGCGGCGTCGTGGTCGTATCGACCAGGCGGGTGGTGATAGTGATGTTGCGCGACCAGAGCGTTTCCAGGTGCAACGCCACGCTTTTGCCGTGTACGCCCACGTTGGCAATCCGGCCACCGGGCGCAATCACGGCCGCGCATAGCTCAAAGGTGGCGGGAATGCCGACCGCTTCCACCGCCACGTCGGCGCCCCGGTTTTCCGTCAGCGCGAACACCTGCTGGACCGCGTCCTGCTGCTGACTGTTAATGGTATGGGTCGCGCCCAGAGCCCGGGCTACGTGCAGGCGGTTGTCGTCCACGTCCACCATGATCAGGACAGCCGGCGTATAAAACTGGGCCGTGAGTAGGACGGCCAACCCAATGGGCCCGGCCCCTACGATAACGACCGCATCCCCGGGCTGCACCTGCCCGTTGAGCACGCCGCACTCCAAGCCCGTGGGCAGAATGTCGCTCAGCATGACCACGGCATCCTCATCCACCTGGTCCGGGATGGCATACAGGCTGGTGTCCGCAAAGGGAATGCGCACATACTCCGCTTGGGTGCCGTCAATCAGGTGGCCCAGGAGCCAGCCGCCCAGCTCACAGTGGGAGTACATGCCCTTGCGGCAGGACACGCACTTACCGCAGGAGGAGATGCAGGAAATCAGGACTCGATCGCCCACCTGGAACGTGGTCACCGCGGCGCCTATTTCCTCGATGATGCCGATGCCCTCGTGGCCCAGGATGCGACCGGGGGTTACCTCGGGCACATCCCCTTTAAGAATATGCAAATCGGTGCCGCAAATGGTGGTTTTGTGCATGCGCACAATCGCATCGGTGGGCTGCTGCATCGTGGGCCGGGGCTTTTCTTCCCAGGCTTTCTTGCCCGCACCGTGATATACTAAGGCTTTCATACGCAATTACGAAGAGATGAACCACCCCGGCTGGAGGCGCGGCGGTGGGAGCCCCAAAGCTAGGGCAGTCTACCCCCGGCAGCATGACAGATGTCATGCTGCCGGGGGATTTTCATCAGGGTTTCGCGAGCCGGCCCGGCGGAACTTGCCTTTCCCTTCTTCGCCCCGCCCCCGCCCGCATCCCCGCAAGCTACCCCTTGGTACCTGCGTAGCAGGGCGCGAAAGGGGCGCCGACATTTTTTTTTCCTGTCCTTCCCCTGATTTTCCCCTGTATGGAACCTGCCTCCCCTGCGGACCGCGACACCGCCCCGCGTGATACGCGCATCATTTCCGTGTTTATGACCGCCCTGGTGGTGCTGGCCGCCTTGGTCTTGTGGCTGCGGTAAACCTGCCTTTTCCTCCCTGGTTACGTATTCGCCTTGGCTAAGTCCTGACCCCGGTCGCCACCGAGCGGTCGCCTTCGTATGAGCCCTCACGGCGGGCACCGCTTTGTCCCCGGGCCTCGAAGAGCGGACGTTGTTGGCTCGCTTCATCCCAGGAACGGTGGACCTGGACGAGGTGCGGCGCCGGTTGGATGCCCCCCGCGAAATCGGGCAAGCGCCGGCGTCCTGGGTAGAAGAGGTGTCGGACGTCCCGCCAGAGCCAGTGGCCTCGTCGGAGTCGTCGGAGTCTAAGAGGCTACTAGGCGGGTCCTCATCCGCTCGATGACTCGTCCCCCTGGGCAGGGACTCCTGGGGCGGGGAATCGGGCAGCGTGAGGGTGAAGGTGGAGCCCACCCCCAGCTGGCTGTGCACCTCGATGCGGCCACCGGCATTCTCCACCATGCGCTTGACCATGTAGAGGCCGATCCCCGTGCCCTCGACGTGGTCGTGGAAACGCTGGAACAGGCCAAAGAGCTTGGGCAGGTGCTGCTGGGCCATCCCCAGGCCGTTGTCCTGCACTTCCAGCACCGTGTAGCCCGGCTGGGGGTAGGTCCGCACCCCGATCTGGGGCAAACGATCCGCAGCGCGGTACTGGAGCGCGTTACTCAGCAGGTGCTGCAGGATCTGGCGCAGCTGCTGGGGCGCAAACCAGAGTTGGGGGCAGGCACTGACCTCCACCGTGAGCTGGGTCCCGGCGGCGTTCAACGCCGCTCCCCATTCCCCGCGCATCTCCTCGAGCAGGGCCGTCAGGTCCACCACTTCGGCGGGCTGCGCGTGGGCCCGCTGGAGTTTGGAGACGTCGGTGAGCTGCGTGAGCGTCAACCGGAAGCGGTCCAGGGACTGCTCCATCAAGGCTAGCAGGGGCGGCACGAGCTCACCCTCCTGGCCGCGGGCGGGGGCAGCTCCTCCTGAAGGGCGTGGAGTAAGCCCTCCATGTTGGTAAGGGGGGTTTTGAGCTCGTGGGAGGCCGTATAAATAAAGGTGTCGAGGTCCGCGTTGACGCGCGCAAGTTGCCGCTGCAGCTCGACCTGGTCGTGGATTTCGACGTTGACGCCGCTGTAGCCCGTGAGCTGGCCATCGGCCTGGAACAGGGGCTGGATTCGGGTCAGCGACCAGCGGTACTCCCCGTCGCGGCGGCGGATGCGATACACGGGGCTTTCCCAGGGCTGACGGGCCAGCACGGCGGCCGCAAAGGCGGCCGTGAGGGCCAACGCGTCCTCCGGATGCACGGTGTTCCAGACCTCGTCGAGGTTGGGTAGCAAAGGGGACAGACCCGACCAGGCAAAGAGGGCGCCGTTGACATAGGTCAGGTGCCCGGCCGCATCCGTGCGAAACAGGAACACAGGCACATTGGCCGTCAGTAGCTGCAGCTCCGCCGCCACTTGGGCCGCTTGCTGGCCCGCCCGCACCTGCTCCGTGACGTCGTAGGCGAAGATAGACACGCCCGCGATTTGTCCCCCTTCCAGATAGGCATCGTAGGAAAAAGTGAAATAGTGGGTGCGGGGCGGCTGGCCATCCGGCTGGGCAATGGTCAGGGGCTGCTCCACGCCCCCATAGGACTTGCCCGTGTGGTAGACATGGTCAAGTCGGGCCAGCAGCCCCGGGGCATTGACGTCGGGGTGGATCTCGGGCAGGGGCCGCCCCAGGGGCAACAGCCGTTGGGGAAACAGGCGCCGGTAGGCTGGATTACAGTAGTCGAGCCGGTGGGTAGGACCGCGCAGGATGCAGACGGTAGCCTGCGTCTGGCTTAGGAAGCGCTCCAGGCTGGCCCGCTGGTGCTGGGCCTCGGACTGCGCGAGCTGCTCGCGGGCCTGGCTGGCGCGTAGGGCAACCTCGACGGGAGCTTGGGCGTGCGCGGCCGTGTCAATCAGGCTAACGGCCAGCCCTGGGCCGTGGCAGCGGGCGGCGACATAAAAGGGGGTATCGACCCCCTCGTGCAGGTAGGTGACCTCGAACCGGCCAGCCTGCCCGGTTTCCAGCACGCCCCGGTAAAAGGCGAACACGCCCGTGTCGTGGGCACGGGGGAAGCTGGCCAGCAAGGTCGTGGTTGGCTGCTGCGTGAGGCCCAACAGGCGCTGGCCGGCGGGGTTGAGGTAGTCGAAGGCAAAATCCGTCAGCTCCTGACTCTGCGGACAGTAGAGGGGACGCAGCAGGGTGAGGGCCGTGAGCGAAACGTCCAGCAGGGCTTGCAGCTCGTCGATAGCTAGCTGGGGGGGGACGGAAGGGGTGCGGAACATAGCGACGCAGCAGGGACCAAGGAGTAACATTGGCCAGGAAAACAGCGGCGCCATCTGCCGACAGGTACGGGCGGTTGTTCCCGCGAACCCGGCAGTGGGTATACGGGGGTAGCTCGACAATGACTGGAACCGGGTCGGTTAAGCAGAGTTTGCGGGCTACGTCACACCGAACTGGCGCTGATAATGCAGCTGCAGGATGGTATCCAGCTTGGCTTTGGTCAGGGGCTTGCTGACCAGGCCGGCGATGGGCAACTCCTCTAATCGGCCCAGGTCGAGGGAGCTCATCGAGGCCGTATGCAGCACGATGACCACGGCCTGCTGCTGGGCGGCGGGTAGCTGCTGGTAGGCCTCGAGAAAGGCCATGCCATCCATGCCCGGCATCGTCACATCCAGCAGCACGAGCACCGGGGTGCTGGGCTTCGCGTAGGTGCTCAGCTGAGCCAAGATGGCCAGGGCTTCCCGGCCGTCGGTGGCCGCCAGGTACTGGTCGGCCACGCCTAGTTGGCGGAGCAAGCGTTCATTCAGGTCATTGGTGAGCGGGTCGTCGTCGACCAGCAGCACACTGGCAAGTTTTTGCATACGGGAAGCGGGCGGTCAAAGACCACCTTGGTTGGGGTCACCAGGCGCGAAGGTAGCACAGCGGTACGACTCGGAGCGCGCTACCGCTCTCGGCCAGGAAGACACTCTTTTTCTCGCCCGGCCGGGGACCCCAGCCGGTAACGAGGGGGAGGACCGCGTATTGCCGCAACAACGCGTACCTTCCGGCAACCGCTCTCCTTCCGTATGGCCGACATTTCCCTTCCCACCTCCGCCTCCCCCGAGGGCGACAACCAGGCGCTGCGCGCCGACAATGACCAACTCCGCGCGGACCAAGCAGCGGCTAGTACGCAGGAGGCCGCGCAGGCGCGCTACCAGCAGAGCCAGGCGCGCTTCCGCACCGTGTTCGAGAACTCCCCCCTGGGCCAGAAAATCATCACCCCGGATCTGACCATCCGCCAGGCCAACCCGGCCGTGGTCCGGATGCTGGGCCTGCGCAGCCCGGATGAGCTGGTGGGCCGCAAAATCCGCGAGTTTGCCCACCCCGATCACCGCGCCGACTGGCAGCAGCTGCAAACGAAGCTCTGGGAGCACAAGCTGCCCCACTTCGCGCTGGAAACCTGCCTGGTGCGGGCCGACGGGTCCTCCTTCTGGTGTCAGGTCACCTCCGTGCTGTTTCCCGACGAGGGGGGGAGCTGGGCTACACCATCCTGGAAGATATTTCCGCCCGCAAAGGATTAGAAGCCCAGCTCCAGCGCCTCTACGACGCGCAGGAAACCATCCTGCAGCTGGCCACCCACGATATCAAAGCCCCCATTGCCCAGATCGAGCTGCTCACCGATTTGCTGCAGCGCGAAGTGGCCAGCCGGGCCGGGGAGGGGCCGCCCCCGCCCGAAATGGTGCACTACCTGGGCCTGATTCAGCGCGCCTGCACCCACGCCACGGGCTTGCTCGAGGATGTGCTCTACGTGGGGGATCTGGACGAGCACGACTTGGAGAAGCAAGCGACCGATCTGAACGCCTACCTGACCGCCCGGCTGGAGGGGCACCGCCCGGCCGCCGACGAGCAAGGCGTCATGCTGGCCCTGGACCTACCGGCTGAGCCCGTGTACGGGCGCCTGCACCCCGACAAGTTCGGCCGGGTGCTGGACAATCTGCTAGGCAACGCCCTCAAGTTTACCCCCACCGGGGGACCATCACGCTGGGGTACAGGTGCACGAGGGCCACGTGCGCCTCACGGTGCAGGACACGGGCATTGGCATTCCCGGCAAGCTGCACACCCACCTGTTCGACAAGTTCAACCCGACGCGGCGCAAGGGCCTGCACGGGGAGCCCACCACCGGCTTAGGCCTCTTCATTGCCAAGCAGATCGTGCAGCTGCACGGGGCGACATCTGGCTGGAAAGCCGCGAGCAGCAGGGCACCACCTTCTTTATCGAGCTGCCCTAAGGAGGGCTCCCTTCTCCCTGGTTTCCTCCCCCTTGCGGTACTAAGCAGGCGTATGTCGCCTAGGCGGGAGGCAGGGCAGCGTGGGGTAAGTGGACGAAAAAAGTGGTGCCGGCGCCGGCGTAGCTGTGCACCTCCACGCGCCCGCCCGCATTCTCTACCATCTTCTTGACCATGTACAAGCCTACGCCGGAGCCTTCCACGTGGTCGTGGAAGCGCTGAAACATCGTAAAGAGTTTGGGCACATGCGCCGCCTCCAGACCTAATCCATTGTCGTGGACTTCCAGCACCGTGTACGTGGTTCGCACGTGCGCCTGCACATCAATGTGGGGCGTGCGATTGGGTGAGTGATACTTCAAGGCGTTGCTCAGGAGGTTGTAGACGACGGAGCGTAGGTTTTTCTCGGGGAAGAGCACCGGCGGGAAACCCGTTACCTCGACCCGTACGCGGGCCCCAGTAGCCTGGATAAGCGGAGCCAAGTCCTGCCGCACCTCCTCCACGACCGTCGCTAAGTCCACCGCCGTCGTCGCGGGGGCATGCTCCTTCTGCAGTTTGCTGACGTCGGTCAGATGGTCGATGGTACGCTTGAAGCGTTCTACCGACTCGCGCATCAGCCCTAACGTGGCCCCGACGTACTCCCGCTGCGAGATGTCCAGCGGCAGTTCTTCCTGCAGCAGGTACAACAATCCCTCAATATTGCTGATGGGGGCTTTCAAATCGTGGGAAGCGGAGTAGATGAAGTTGTCCAGGTCCACGTTGGTGCGCAGCAGCTGCTCATTAACCGTCTGCAGGTCGACGTTCAGACCTTGAGCCTCGTCGCGGGCCGTGCGCAGTTTATAGGTCAGGCGCCGCATAGCCTGCACAGCCAATTGCTGCTCGTGCACCTCGATCACCGTGCCCACGATGCCCACATACTCCCCCGCCCCCGTCAGGCGGGGCTGCCCGGCGTCGATGGCCCAGCGGTACTGCCCATCGTGGCGGCGCAGGCGGTAGAGCACGCGAAACGGGCCTTGCCGGGCGTGCGCGTCCTGGAAGGCTTGCCCGGCCTGCAGGGCATCGTCGGGGTGCACCGCGTGAAGCCAGCCCTCGCCCAGCGCCTGGGCGGGGGTCTGCCCGGTAAAGGCATACCACTGCGCGTTAAGGTAGGTGCACTGGCCCTGGGCATCGGTAACCCAGATCATGGCCGGCACATGATCAGCCATGGCGCGGAAGTACTGCTCGCTTTCCAGCAAGGACTGCTGCAGGCGCTTAAGTTCGTGCACATCAATGGCCGCGCCGACCCACTGCTGGACCTGCCCCGTCGCGTCGCGCAGCGGGACGGCCCGGTCCAGGTGCCAGCGGTACTCGCCCGTGGCCGCGACCCGCAGCCGCATTTCGGCCTGGAACACCTGGCCCGTGCGCACCGCGCTCAGCCACGCCTCGAGGAAGGGAGCTTGGTCCTCGGGGTGCATATACTCCTGCCAGCCCAAGCCCTGGCCGTTGGTGGCGCTGGTAAACTGCTCCCAGTTCGGACTCAGATAGGTGGTGTGGCCCGCCGCGTCCGCTTCCCACACGATCAGGGGCGTGGTTTCGGCCAGCCGCCGGAAGCGGGCTTCGCTGCGTTCGGCCTGTTGCTGGGCCTGCCCTCGCTGGGCTACTTCCTGCTGCAGGGCGAGCGTGCGCTCGGCTACCCGGGCTTCCAAGTCCTGGTTCAGGAGGTGCAGCGCGAGCTGGCTGCGCGTCAAGGCCTCGTTGTTAGCCTGGATCTCCTCGTTGGCAGCGGCCAGCTCTTCGTTGAGCTCGGCCGTGCGGCGCTCCTGGGCTTCCACCTGGTGGCGGGCTGTCACCACTTCGGTGACGTCGCTGGCCACGACCAGCACGCCCGTGGTTTGCCCCTGGGCGTCGCGCTGGGGCTGGTAGACGAAGTTGAAGTAGATGATCTCGCGCCGGCCGTGGCGCACCAGCGCGACGGGCAGCTCCGTGCCCACGTAGGGCTGGCCGGAGTGCAGCACGCCATCGAGTAAGGCGTCGACGCCCTGACCCCGCAGTTCGGGTAAGGCCTCCAGCAGGGGCCGGCCCAGCAGCAACGGCTGCGGACGGGCCCAGATCTCACACACAGCCGGGTTGGCCAAGGTGATGCGATACGTTGTTCCTTCGAGCAGGGCAATGGCAACCGGGGCCTGGTCAAATACCCGGCGTAGCTGCGCGCGTTGTTCCTCCGCCTCCGCGCGCACAGCCCGTTCAGCCGCCTGACTTTCGCGCAAGGCTTCTTCTACGGGCGTGCGGGGCTGCTCGGCCGTGTCGGTGAAGCTCACCAGCAGGCCAGGCCCCACGCGCCGGGCGGCGAGATGAAAGTAATTGTCCAGCCCATCCCCTTGATAATTGACGGCCATGCGGGCAGGCTCCCCGGACTCAAAGGCGTCGCGGTGAAAGGCAAAGACGCCCGTCTCGCGGGTATGCGGGTAATGGTGCAAGTAGGTCACCGCCGGCCGGGCCGGCTGCCCCAGGATGCGCTGGGCGGCCGGGTTAAGCCAGTCGATGCGAAAGTCAACGAGGTTTCCGTCGGCGTCGCGCAGGGGTGAGTAGAGGGCCACGCCCGTCAGGGAGGTATCCAGCACGGCCTCTAGTAAGGCGGCGGGGGATACGTGGCCTGCAAGTCGGCGGGAAAGGTAGGAAGCGGGGTAGCTGCGGTAGGCATGGCCAAAACTACGAATAAAGGGGCATGCTGCACCGCCGCAAAATCACCGCTGGGCGGTGGTCAGGGATAGTGACGCTAAAGGTGTCCCCGCTAGCTGTTCACCCAGATACGGCCGGCCGTGTTCTCCCCGATCTTTTTGACCAAATCCAGCCCCATCCCCGAGCCTTGCCCTCGCTTGTTGACCTGCCTTCCGGAAGGCTTCAGGTCCTGCTTCCCCTTGGCGCACAACTGCTTGACAAGGTATGCTACGTCTTCGCTAGCGGATCTTATTTGTGGTCTTGTTCGTCCGCTTTAGGCGCTTTGTTCGACCCTGTGCCTGGAGGGTCAGCTCCTTGGGGCCGCTGGGGGCAGGGTTCACCTAAATCAACGCCGCCCGTCATACGCTAGGCTAGCGCGCTGCAGCCGCTTACCCTGATTCTCGCGAAGATGATCCGCTATTGTCCTCTCGGACAACCTGCGCGCGTTGGAGACCCAAGAAAGATAGAGCCTTCTGTTCCGTCCTGATCGCTCTTGGCAGGACCTGTGTCAACGCGGCAAGGGAATCAACTGCGATTCCTTCCGCTAGCGTAAACGAATGAAATAGTTTTACTTCCTGTGCCTGCTGCTCAGCACCGGGCTTCTGCTCCACTGCTCCTCCAAACCGGAGGCGGACCCGCAGCCGACGAGTTCTGCCCTGCAGACGGCGTCCGTGAAGGCGAATGGCCAAGCGGTACCGGTCCAGGGGGCGGCTTCCACCGCCTATATTAATCGAGACACGAACGAGCTTTACCTGACCCTGAATACCACGAACGGCACGCCGGTGATCTTCGATTTGTGGGAGTTCAAGCAAGCGCCAGGACGCTTCGCCTTCCATGATGCGCGCTCGCCCAGTGGGCTCCTCTATAAGCACGTCGTCCATGGCCAGCTGACGCCCTTCACCACGCGGGCCTGTGGCTCGACCCCGACCTGGGCCCTGGAGATTACGGCCTACGATCCGGCCCAGCAGACCATAGCGGGCACCTTCAGGGGGACCGTGTGTAGTGATCCGGGCCAACGGGTGGCGCTCACGGAGGGCCGGTTCCACCGGCCTTTTACCCTCTCCCCCTGAGACAGGCATTGCTTCGGCTGGGGTCCCACGGCCTCAGCTCCAGCTCCTGACCCAGCCTACCCGCAGGGCCACCGCGACGGCCGGCTAAGTCCGTTGCGGTGGTGGTAGATGTCACCACCGGCTGAACCGCCGGCCCCACCCTTCCCGATTGCCTCGCATCGACGACGGATGGGGGTTCACTCCGGCGCCGACCCCCGGTACCCGCTCGGGCCGGCCCCCTGGCGCAGGCGCAGCCAACAACCGGGACCCGGGTGGAGGGGGCCCGGAGTACCCCGCTTCGGCCAGGCCATTTAGCATAACTCCCGTGGCTGTGGCAAAAGTCCCCGCCGGGAATCTGCTGGGTCGCCTTGGCGCCTCGTCCGCACTAAAAAGACGGGAGCAGCGTCCCTCGTGGGCGGCAGGTGGGGCTGAAGTACCCGGTTTTCATCCTCCTGCCTGACTTTAGCCACAGCCACGGCACTTAGGCTAAGTGGCTTTTTCGTGCCCTATACCCTTGGCTTCGTTTAGACTTGGCCCAGCAAAAAGCCCCAGCGCCGGCGCCAGGGCTTGGAGGAGCTGTCGGTGGACGAGCGGAGCGGTTAGACCGCCGTTTAGAAGCCTAAGCCCAGCGTGAAGCCGCGCACGAACCCTTCCAGGGTAATGGTTCCGGTGGGCGTGGCCTTGCCCGTGGCTAAATCAATGGTATGTAAGACCGCGTTGCTGTTCACCTCCGCAAAGAGATAGCCCACGTTGCTGGCCCCGCCGATATCAAAGGCTTGGCAGTCCCGAATCGTGGGCCCTAAACTGCCAATCTCGGTGAACGAGCTTGCATCGGCCGTATTCTGGCGGTAGAGCTTGCAGGGCAAGTTGTTAAAGCCCAAGGGATCCTCAATCAGATAAAGGTTGGTGGTGGTGGCGCCGGCCACGTTGTTGTCGTGAGCGAGCTTAAAAGAACCGGGCGGGGAGGGCAGGGTTAAGGGCACATCGGGCGAAAAGACCGCCGTGGTGGGGTTGAGCAGCAACGTGCGGGCCGTGCCCGCGGCCCCATTCGTGCTGACCACGCGAATCTGATCGGTGAGCGGGTCAAAGTCAAACTGCGCGCTCTCGCTGGTCAGGCTCAGGCGCGGGGTGATAGGGCCAATGAGCGTGGCCTCGGCCGTGGCCGGATTGATGGTATAGAGGTAGCGGTCCAGCGTGTCGTCAAAGGATTGCGTCAAGGCGTAGAGTTGCCCATTGCTGGGCCGAAAATCCAGGCCGATGATGCGGCGAAAGTCCGCGAAGCCCGTGATGGTCTTGGTCACCGTGACTGAGGCATCCGTCGGATCGAAGATATGCAAGCGGCTGCCCGTAAAATCGGCCGCATACCCGACCGGTCGGGTGGGAATGGCCAGGCCCGTGTAGGCCAGGGTGGGGGCGTACTGGGCTAAGCGGCGGGCCGCCCCCGTAGCCAGATCGACCGCAAACAGGGTGGGGTTACCATTGACCAGATACAGGCCCAGGGCCGTGCCCGTCCTCCCATCAATATCGAAGCCGCCATTCCCGCTCACCGCCAGGTTCAGGTTGCCCACGGGCACCACCGTGCCGGCATTGGGGAGTTAACCAGGGTGAGCTGCTGGGTCTGCGGGTTAATGGCGTAGAGGGCCGTGGTACTGGCGCCCGCGACATTGTTCGTGTAGGCCGCGCCCGTGAGGGTCGCGGCGGGGCCATTGATGGCCCCGTCGGTGGCGGCCACGGTGCCGGTTTCGGGATTCAGGCGTAAGTTTTGTCCGGTGGACGTCACCAGGCGGATGCGATCCACGGTGGGGTTGAAGTCAAAGCCCACCAGGGTGCCCGCTACGGCAGGCGTGAAGGCCCCGGCACCAATAGCGCGGGCCGCACCCGTGTTTTGGTTGATCACGTAGAGGCGACTCGCGCTGCTCACCCCGTAGAGCTGGCCCGTGGCGGGGCGAAAGTCAATGGCTAATAGGCTCTCGCCACTTTGAAGGCCCGTCAGGGCCACCGAGCTGGTGCGCGTGGCGGCATCCTTCGTGGAGTAGCCATCGAGCCGCGTGCCCCCGACAAGGCATAGAACGCAATATCCTGGCCTAGGGGCGGAAAGGTGGGATTAACGGGCGGCGGGGTAGGTTTGGGGAAGTACTGCTCGAGAATGTCTTCGCAGCTACTGAGCGAGGACAACAAGAGAAGCGCCGCGCCCCAGGTGGCGAGGGAAGAGCGTTGTAGCATAGAACGTAGAGGATAGGATGGAAGAAAGAAATAGTAGGACCGATCAGGTTTTCCCCCTACGGCTACCGCCTCGGTTTAGATATATATCAGGTCGATAATTATAAAATTATTTAGCCTGAGGCTAGCAACGCTCCTATCGATGGGAAGCGCTCCCCACACCGCGTCCTCTTACAAGTCGTATAAACACATTACGTAACGTAGCTTCGGCGATAGCCTGGAGCTGGAGACAAATGGGACAAGGCGGGTAGCGCGGGCAGAATGGGCCCTTATCTCCCCGCGACCCTATGGGAAAAATACCGGTACCGCCTACCTTGTCGCCGACCTCGTCCGGGGTAGGGGTGGTCGTCTCGGCCGTTCAGGCAACCTACCGCTTGGCTCCCCGCTCTTGCTTCTAGCCACCCAGTAACGTGGCCTACCCTTCTGCTTTTTCCCTGCCTTCATGACTGACCGACTGCCCCTACCTAGCTCCTCCCTGCTCCTTGTCTGCCTGCTCAGCCTGCTCGGGGGGAGCAGTTGTCAAGAAAAGGGGGACGCCCCGCCGCAGCCCCACGCCCCGGTCGCTGCCGTGCAGCTCGCCACCGACTCGGTGCGCTTAGGCACGGGCCAAACGGTGCAGCTTCAAGCGCTGGCCCGCGATGCGCGCGGCAACGCCTTGTCCGACCGGCTTATCACGTGGCAGTCGGCCCAGGAGTCCACCGCCACCGTCTCGAGCACGGGGCTGGTGAGCCTCGTAAGGGAAGGCACCACCTCCATTACGGCTACCTGCGAGGGCCGCACCGCGACGGCCCACGTGCGGGCCTATGCCCTGTTGCCCCGCTATGCCTACGTCAGCTTTCAGCAGGTATCCTCCCAGCTGCAGCCCTGGGCCGGGGAGCATCTCGTGCTGTTAACCCCCGAGTCCGATCGGGACCCGCGCCTGATGCAGCGCCTGGTGGCCAGCCTGGACGGGGGCTATGCCTACTACCGGCTGGTGACGGGCCGCGAGCCGAGTCGCCACCCGACCTACACCTACCAGGGCAAGGGCACGGTCGCCTCCGTCGCCCAGACCTGCGGGGTAGCCTGCGGCAAGATCGGCGCCACCGGCATCGAGATGATGCACCCATGGGTCACGGATTTATACGCGGGCGTGCGCGATAAAGGGGAGCACCGCACGACCCTGTTCTACGAGCTGGGCCGCAACTTCTGGTTTTACTGGGACCCGCTCTACGTTACCGGCATGAAGCTGGACGTGGCCACGGGCTACGCGCACCTGATGAAGTACATGGCCACGGACTATCTGCGCCTGCCCCTGAGTCCGATTGAAGCCCAGCAGCGGCGCGGCCTGGAGGAAATAGCCACCGTCTACCTGCGCTCGCCGGAATGGGACTGGCAGCGGGTGGTGCGGAGCGGGCAGGCCCTGGACGGGGAGGGTAAGCCCGTGGGCGGGCAGTTTCTGTTGGCCGGGCTGCTGCTGCGGCTGCAGGCCCAGCACGGGGGGCAGGGGTTTATCCAACGCCTCTGGCGCGAAGTCGGGCAGCGCCCGCATGCCCGCAGCGAGCAGGAAGCCATCGATAACCTAGCCCTGGCGATCTACGCCGGGGCGAACCAAAACCTGGGGCAAGTGCTGACCCAGCAGTGGCGCTTTGCCCTGTCGGGCGCGGCCCAGCAGGAGGCCCAGACCCGCTTCGGCAATCCGCGGTGAGCCCCGAGCCCCAGAAAAAGCCGGGTTCCGGCGCGTAGTGCTGCCCGCACCCGGGGCAGTTGTCGTGCATGTCCTGAAAGCGCGCCGGGTTCAGGGCGGAGGTTTTAAATACGGGGCCCTGGTGACAGCGCGGGCAGCGGCCCGCGGCGCAGGCCAGCAGGGATGAAGAGGGAGAAGCCATAGCGAAATCGGGTAAAAAGGATGAAACCAGTCGGGCGGGCGCAGCTACCCGCCGGTGCCGTCGTGGGCGCTGCTTCCGGCAGGCAGTACATGCGGGCGCGGATGATTAGCGCCGAGAGTCCCGTCAGGCCCCCAATGGCCACGAGCGGGGCGGCCAGGCCCAGCGTATCCGCCAGTACGCCGGTGAGCAGGGCGCCCACGGCGTAGCCCGCGTCGCGCCAGAGGCGGAAAATGCCCACGCTGGGGCCCGCTGGGCGGGGGGGCATACTCAGCAATAGCCGCCAGGAAAGTGGGGTAGACCAGCGCCGTGCCCGCGCCAAGCAGGGCCGCCAGCAGCACAAATGCCGGGTAGGACGAAGGGAAGAGCATGGCCAGCAGCACCGCGCCCTGCAGCAGCATGCCCCAGAAGAGCAGGTCTTTCTTGCAGTAGCGGTCCGCCAGCGGCCCGGTTACCAGCTGACCCAGGCCCCACACGGCGGGGTACACCGCCGCCACGGTGCCAATCTGGGTCAGGGTAAAGCCTTTGGAAGCCAGCAGCAGCGGGAGCAGGCCCCAGACCATGCCGTCGTTGAGGTTGTTGACCAGCCCGGCCTGCGTGACCGAGCCCAGGTTGGGGTGGCGCCAGGTAACGTCCCAGAACGAAAGCGGCGGACCCGTGGGGCCGGCCGGGGCCTGGGACGCTTCCAGCGCCACGTGGTGGCGGGTATCGCGCACCCCCAGGGAGCTCAACAGCCCCAGCACGGCCAGCGCAATGCCCAGGTAGAACGGGTAGGGCCGCAGGCCGTACTCGGTGGCCAGCCAGCCCGAGGCGAAGGCCGTGGCGGCCACGGCCAGGTAGCCGGCCGACTCGTTCAGGCCCATGGCCAGCCCGCGCTGTTTGGGGCCGACCAGGTCTATCTTCATGACCACGGTGCTCGACCACGCCAGTCCCTGGTTCAGGCCCAGCAGCACGTTGGCCGCAATCACCCAGCCCCAGGACGGGGCCCAGAGCAACAGCAGCGGCACGGGCACGCCAAACAGCCAGCCGATGAGCAGCAGGTTTTTGCGCCCTACGCGCGTGGCCCAGGCCCCGGCGTAGTAGTTGGCCGCGGCTTTGGTGAGCCCAAACACCACGATGAAGGACAGGATGGCCGAGCGGGCCACCAGGTGAAACTCCTGCTCGGCCAACCGGGGCAAAATGGTGCGCTCCAGGCCCACCATGCCGCCCACGAACGCATTGATGAGCACCAGCAAGGCGAACTGGTGCCAGTTTTCACGCAAACCGAGTCGTGGCGTCATGGGGGAGAATTGCGAAGGGGGAAAGCCCAAGGTAGGTGAAGGGAGCCACTAAAAGCCGTAATCAAGGGCCAGGGTCAGATGCTGCAGGTCCACTTTGTTCATGGCCTGCGCCGGCAAATAGGCGGCCCGGTCAGCGCCCCACTTGGCCGCGAGCAGCGTGCGCAGGCGCAGCCCCCGGGCCGCGCCGGTGAAGGAGTGGGTTAAACTCAGGTTGAGCTGGTGGAAATCGGGCAGGCTGTATTTGTTGAGCCGGGCCTGCCGCGAGAGGTTGTAGTACCCGTAGCCTGCCTCCAGGCGGGGCCCATGCGGCGGCTGCCAGGCCACGGTGGTACCGAATGCGTGCACGTCGCCGGCGCCCTCGATGCGTTCCCGGGGCAAGGTGGTGTAGAAGGGCTCCCGCCCCCACTCGCGGGGAAAGAGGTAGCGCCCGTGGGCCGTCAGGCGGGTGTAGTGCGCGGCAACCTGCCAGGCCTGCCGCTGGTACGCCACGCGCCCACTCAGGGCCCGGGCTTGTTCCCCCGGGTTGAGGTAGCGCTGGCTCACCGGCTGGTCCCGGTCCTTGGCCAGGCCGTGCTGCCAAAGCAGCAGGCTGCTGGCCGTCCAGGTGCCGGCCGGGCGGGGGAAGGCCACCGTGCTTTCCAGCAGGCTGGTGGCCAGCAGGTGGTCGGCGAAGTACTGCCAGGCCTGCACCGAGCTGCCGCGGCCCAGGGTGCGGCGCAGGCCCAGCACGGCCAGTCCGTGGGTGGGTACGTGCCCAAGGTAATCGGCCCGGCTGCTGTCGGGGGCCACGCCCATAGAATAGTGCCCCACGGCTTCGCCGAGCCGGTACCAGCGGTCCGTGGAGCGCGGGGCCACGTGGGTAAGCCAGCCGCCCTGTAGCGTGGTGGCCTTGCCTGCCTTGCCCACCGCCCACAGGCCCTGCACAAAGTTGGGGCTTAGGCGCGAGTCCTGAGAGTTGAGCAGGGGCGTGTCCAGCTGCTGCCGGCCGTAGGTGAGCTGGAGGCCCGGCCGGGGCTGCCAGCGCACCCACAACTCTTCCACCTGATGCATTATCTCGCGGTGGTGCGGGTGTTCCAGGTCGAAGAGGCTGAGCTCGTAGCGGCTTTCCGGGCGGCCCGGCTCGGCGGCCAGCGCACTGGAGTACAGGTTTTTCAGAAAGAACCCTTCCACACCCAGCTGCAGGCCGTGCCAGGCCTTGGTTTCGTAGCCTAGCCCCGCCCCGACGCCGTGGGCGTAATAGTCCGGAGCGGAGCTGCGGTTGCGTGTGGCCATAAACACGGTGCGCACGTGAGCCCGGAACTCCCCCTGGCGCAAGGCCTGGGCCAGGGACCGGGCCGCCGTCGAATCTGCTGCTACTTCCCCGGCCGGAGCGTGAGCCGCCGGGTGCAGCAGCGGTTCGGACCGTACGGATTGGGCAGGACCGGGCCGGGCGCCGGCCAGCAGCGCGGTTCCGAGCAGAAACCAGCGAATCATTGGAAACGGGAACAGGAGCCGGAAGCCGGGTGGAGAAAGGTTAGTGCGGCAGCTTTTCGCGCAGGGCGCTGTAGGTCCAGGTGCCGGCCAGCGCGGCCAGAATCAGCACCGCCGCCGACGCTACGCCGCTGCCCAGCTGGGCAAACAGCGGGCCGGGGCAGGCGCCGGTCAGGGCCCAGCCCAGCCCGAAGATGATGCCTCCGATCCAGGTGCCGTGGTTGTACTTCTTGTCGGCGAGGGTGATGGTTTCGCCGTTGAGGCTTTTCACGTGGTTGCGCTTGATGAGCTGAAGCGATAGCATACCCACCAGAATGGCTGAGCCGATGATGCCGTACAGGTGGAACGACTGGAAGCGGAACATCTCCTGGATGCGCCACCAGCTGATGACTTCGCTTTTGGTCAGGATGAGGCCGAACAAGACGCCCAGCACCAGGTATTTCAGATTTTTCATGCAGCAGGAAGGTTAAAACAGCAATGGATAGAACACCCAGGTCATGAGCAGGCCCCCGATAAAGAAGCCGATGACGGCGACCAGCGACACCCACTGCAGGTTAGAAAGGCCCGAAATGGCGTGGCCCGAGGTGCAGCCCCCGGCGTAGCGCGTGCCGAAGCCGACCAAAAATCCCCCCAGCACCAGAAACACCCAGCCTTTCCAGTTGGCCAGGTTTTCCAGGGCAAACAGCTCTTTCGGGAGCAGGCCGGTGAAGTCGGTCAGGCCCATCTGCGCCTGCAGGTCGCGCACGGTTTCCGGCGAAATGGCAATGGTGTCGGGGTGGCCCAGCACCTGGTAGCCGAAAAAGCCCCCCACGGCAATGCCGAGCACGAAAAACAGGTTCCAGAGCTCGGCCCGCCAGTTATAGGTCAGGAAGGGAATGCCGGCGGGCACGCAGGCGGCGCACACGTGGCGTAGCGAGGAGCTGATACCCAGGGCTTTGTTGCCGATGAGCAGCAACGCGGGGACGGTCAGCCCGATCAGGGGGCCGGCCACGTACCAGGGCCAGGGTTGGCGAAGGAAGTCAAGCATGAATTTAGGAAGTCAAAGCGAAAAGGGAAGAAATAAGGGTGCCGACCGACCGGCACAAGGGCCGGCCGGAATCATCACCTAGAAGCGGTAAAAGAGCCGGACGCTTAGCGCACCAGCTTTTCGGGCCAGTCGAGCACCCCGCCCAGCAGATTGGTCACGGTCGTGAAACCGGCCTGGGTGAGCTGGTCGGCCGCTTTGGCCGAGCGGGCGCCGCTGCGGCAGTACACGTAGGTGGCCTTGGTTTTGTCCAGGGCGGCCACGCGCCGGGCAAAGTCGGGGCTGGTCACGTCGATGTTCACGGCACCCGGGAGGTGGCCGGCGGCAAACTCGTCGGGCCGGCGCACGTCGAGCAGCACCGCGCCAGGCTCGCGCACGGCGGCGGAAAATTGGGCGGGGGTAAGGTTTTTATAGGCGGGCGCGGTGCCCTGAAACAGACCAAACATGGCAAAGAGGGAAAGCAGGAATGCGAAGTGAGACATGGCAAAAGCGTAGGCAAAACCGGAGAGCTCCTTTTCAGGACCCTCTCCGGTTTTGCCGTTAAGGGTTAATGGCCGGCCGCAGCCGACTGGAAGGATTTCACGGCCTCGCTCAGGTCGAGCACCGGGGTGCCGGGCAGGGCGTCGGCCACGATGCTGGAGCCGGCGGCCGAGCGGTAGCCGCCGGCGCAGTGCACCACCACAGGCTTGCCCTGGGGATTTCCTGAGCCCGCTCGCGCAGCTCGGGCAGCGGTATGCTCAGCGAGCCGGCGAAAATGGGCTCGTCGCGGTGTTCCGCCGCGTTGCGGATGTCCACAATGGTGTACTGCTCCGGATGCTGACGGAAGGCGGCCACATCCAGCGTGGGCATGGTCGCTTCGGCAGCGGGCGTGCCGACCAGCGCGCCCTTAATCAGCGCTTCGTAGCCGATTTTGGCCGTTTTCTGAATCAGGTCCTCCAGCGTTGCCTCGGCGGCGGCGATGAGGTAGAAGGATTCCTCCGGGCCCACGATGGAGCCCAGCCAGGTTTCGAACTTGCCGCCCTGCTGGATATTGATGGCGCCCTCCGCGTGGCCTTTTTTAAACTCAGCTTCGGGGCGGGTGTCGATGATGACGGCCCCTGCTTCCAAGGTGGTGCCGGGCGCCAGGCGCTTCACTTGCTGCACGCTGGGCGCATAAGCCGGCGCGCCGGCCTTGTTCAGGTCTACGTCGTAGCCGAAGTACTTGGGGATAAAGGGCTGGTCGGCGAGCAGCTCTTGGACAAACTCCTCCTCGCTCAGGTCGCGCAGCATGGGGTTGCCAAACTTCTCGTCGCCGATGGTGCTGCTGCTGCCCCCGCTCAAAGCTTTGCCGCAGAGCGAGCCCGCCCCGTGGGCTGGGTACACCACCACGGTGTTATCCAGCTTCATCAGCTTATCGCGCAGCGAGTGGTACATCTGCTTGGCTAGCTCTTCGCGCTTGGCGGTCATATTGCCGGCACTCTCGCGCAGGTCGGGGCGGCCTACATCGCCGATGAAGAGCGTGTCGCCGGTGAACACGGCCTCGTCCTTGCCTTCGCGGCTGAGCACGATGCTCAGCGAGTCGGGCGAGTGGCCGGGCGTGTTCAGGGCGCGGAAGGTGAGCTTACCCACCGTGAATTCCTGGCCCTCGTCGAAGGCTTCGTGGGCATAATCCGCCCCGAGCAGCTTGCTGACCCGAATAACAGCGCCGGTGGCCTGGGCAATTTCCAGGTGACTGCTCACGAAATCGGCGTGGGGATGGGTTTCGATGACGCTCACAATCTGGGCGTCATTCGCCTTCGCGAAGTCGTAGTAGGGCTGCGGGTCGCGGGCGGGGTCGATGAGCACGATTTCACGGGCCGACTCGCTGAGGATAGCGTAGGAGAAATGGGCCAGGCCCTTGTCTTCAAACTGTTCGATTTTCATGGGAAAAGCGTTTAGGAGGTGGGGAAAGTCGAGGGAAATGAGCGGTTATAAGAAGGCAGTGGGAAAGAGAATCAGGGGGTAAAGACCAGCTCGCGCAGCAGAATGAACGTTCCCATGGCCAGGGTAAACCAGCCGAAGGCGGGCTTGAGCTTGGCACCCGGGATGTAGCGGGCGAGGTAGGTTCCCAGGACGATGCCGCCGAGGGCAAAGGCCAGGAAGCCGGCCAGGAAGGTCCAGGCGATGGGGGTACCGGCGCTCAAATCGCCGGTGAAGCCGATGAGCGAGTTCAAGGCGATGATGGCCAGCGAGGTGCCCACCGCCAGCTTCATGGGCAGGCGGGCACCCAGTACCAGGGCCGGGATGATGAGAAAACCGCCCCCGGCGCCCACGAAGCCCGTGAGCGTGCCTACGACCAGCCCAATGCCCAGAATGAGCGGATAATTGAAGGCGTGCTTCTGGTGCAGCTCCTCATCCAGCACCTGTTCGGCCTGCTGGCTGCGAATCATGGACACGGCGGCGCCGACCATCAGCACCGCAAACGCTACCAGCACCAGCAGATCTTTGGTGAAGACGAGGCTGCCTACCGTGAACAGCTCGTGGGGAATGGCGGGCATGAGCAGCTTGCGCACGGCAAACACGGCCGCCAGCGAGGGCAGCAGAAACACCAGCGCCGTTTTCAGCGACACCAACCCCTTGCGGAAGTAGCCCCAGGCCCCCACCACTGAGGTCGAGCCCACCACGAACAGGGAATAAGCGGTGCTCAGCACCGGGCTCACGCCCATCAGGTAGACCAGCACGGGCACGGTAAGGATGGAGCCACCCCGCCCATGATGCCCAGGGAGAGGCCAATGAAGATTGCCGCGAAGTAGCCGAAGGTGGGAAGCATGGGGTACGGGTGAACGTATGAATTTATGATATGTTGTTCATGTGTTTGACCAAAAAAAAGGCCGCGACTCCTACAGGAACGTGCAGGCGGCCAGGCACTGAATCACGTCCACCACTTCGCGCATTTTGAGCGAGTAAAAGATGTTTTTGCCGTCGCGGGTGCTGCTCAGAATGCCCTTGAGCTTCATGCCCGTCAGGTGGTGCGAGAGCAGGCTCTGTTCCACGTTCAGCTTCTCGCTGATGTCGGTCACGGAGAGGCTCTCGTGACCCGAAAGCAGCTGCACGATGGCGATGCGGGTGGGGTGGGCCGTGGTCTTGAGGATGAACGCCACCTTCTCCATCTTCTCGGTGGTCAGGTTCAGTTCAGCGTCGGGGGCAGCGGGGAGTATCATAACTGGGGGCAAACTTATGAACAGTTGTTCATTTATACAAGTGTGGCACCCCGGTTAGTTCCACTACTTTCTTTTTCCTTTCCCCAGGCCTGGTAAAAACCCGAATTCCAGCCCCTGATGGCGGTTGTCGGCTTGTTTAGTCCCGGGCGATAGTGAACTTAAGGCGGCAAAGTTTTGGTTGGGAGTGGCATAATTGGACCCCTGCGGGCTGCAACCCCGCCGCTGATTCGCGGCCTTTGGGCTACTAAATCCGGTCCGGTATCATAATTGTGCGCACCTTTGCGCCACCTACCTCGCTCCCATGTCCCGTCTGTTGTCCCATTTGCTGTTGCTGATTTATGCGGGTGTCTACCTGCATTGCCAGCCGCTGTCCATGCGGACCCAGGGGGCCGAGCCGGGGGCTGGTACGCGCCAGGAGCAGCCCCGCGCCGGGCTGTGCAAAAAGAAGCTGCAGACGGTACAAGCCGACCCGCAGGCCGACCACGCGCCGGTGGTGAAAGCCAAGCTTCTGCCCCTGGACCTGGCGCTGGGCAATGACTTCCCCACGCTGTATTTCGGCCTGCTGTTCCCGGCCGACGAGCCTACGCTCAACCCCGTCCGCGGCCCGAATGCCGGCCCCGAGCAGTCGTTTGCCAACCACCCCAACAAGGCTCCGCCCGTCCGCTTTTCTTAGGAAAATGCGCAGTGGAGCCGGGTTTTTACCCGGTTAATTGCCCCACGATGTGGGGGCGATAACCGGTTTTTTTATGCCCGGTCCGGCCCGCCGCTTGGTTTAACACCCTCTATTACCCGGCCATCGGGTACTCCCGCCTTTTCCTGAGAACCCCAGCAAATCTGCCTGTAAAGTGGCTGGCTGCGCCCCTGTGCGCCCGGCCCGGATTTCTGTCCTGACTTCTCGGAACCCATGTTTTTCCCTCTTGTACCCCCTGCCCGGCTCCTGCCGCCGGGTAGCCGGCGGCTGGTTGTGGCCCTGCTGTTAGCGGGCTCCCTCAGCCAGGCGCAACCGACCCCGGTTATCCCGGCCGCCGGCCGCCCCCTCACCTTACCCCAGGCCCTGGAATTGGCCCGCACCCAGGCCCCGCACCTGCAGGCCAAAGCCTACCAGGTGCAGGCCGCGGAAGCCGACCTCACCCACACCAAAACCCAACGCCTGCCCTCCCTGCGACTCAGCGGGCAGGTGAGCTACGGCTCCACCAACGCCGGGGCCGGCACCATGCTGCCCGTGGGCACCATCATTCCCAGCAGCGGCTCGCTGAGTGGGGTTAATTCCTACAATGCCGTATTCGGCAGCCTGGGCACGGCCCTTATGGAGTGGAGCCCGGTCACCTTCGGCCAGTACCCGGCCCAATGGGCCCGGGCCGAAGCGGCCCGCAGCTACGCCCAGGCCGATGCCGACAACGAGCTGTTCACCCAGCAGCTGCGCGTGGCCCAGACCTACCTCGATTTGCTGGCCACCCAGAGTTTGCGCCGGGTGCGGGAGCAGGACGTGCGGCGGGTCGCCGTGCTGAAAAAGACCATCACCCGGCTGACCCTGCACGGCCTGCGCCCCGGCGTGGACAGCACCCTGGCCCGCGCTACCGAGGCCCAGTCCCAGCTGGCGCTCCTAACCGCCCGCGAGCAGGAAGCCGACCGCCAGGCCCGCCTCTTCACCCTGCTGGGCCAGCCCGGGGCCACCTGGCAGCCCGACACGCTCTACAACCAGACGCCGCCCCCGGCGCTGGTGCCGCCGGCCGCCACCCACCCCACGCTGGGCCTGCAGCAGCGGGCCATTGACCTGGGCCAGGCCCGCGAAACAGCGCTGCGCCGTCAGTACCGGCCCCGGCTCTCGCTGCTGGGCGCCACCTGGGCCGGGGCTCCGGCCTGGGCGCTGACGGCCAGACCGACTACGGGCTGGGTGGGGCCGCGCCCACCCGCTTCAACTACGCCGTGGGCGTGGGGGTGGTGTTCGACCTGCTCGACTGGCCCCGCGTGCAGGCCCAGGCCCAGGCGGAAAACCTGCGCACCCAGGGTTTGCAGGCCGAGTACCGCCAGCAGCAGCTGGAGCTGAGCAACCAGGCCACCCTGGCCCAGCAGCGCCGGCAGCTGGCCGCCGAGCGGGCCCGCCAGGCTCCGCTGCAGCTCACGGCCGCCCGCCAGGCCTACCGCCAGAAGCTGGCCCTCTACAACGCCGGGCTGGCTACCGTGGTCGACCTGACCCAGGCCCTGTACGGGCTGCAGCAGGCCGAGCAGGACCAGGTGCTCACGGCCAACGCCGCCTGGCAGGCCCTGCTGGCGCAAACCGCCGCCGCCGGCGACTTCTCCTTCTTTTTCACCCCCGTAACGCCCTAGCCCCATGTACGAACTTATCCGGTCGGCCCTGCAGCGGCCCCTCACCGTGGTGGTGGCCATGCTGGCCATCCTCTTCTTCGCCTTCGCCGCCGTGCGCGACATTGCCGTGGACATCTTCCCCAGCATGGACGTGCCGGCCATCTACGTGGCCGAGCCCTACGGGGGCCTCTCGCCCGAGCAGCTCGACGGCTTCATGGCCAACCAGTTTCAAAACAACTTCCTCTTCGTGTCCGGAGTCAAGAAGATTGAAACCAAAAGCATTCAGGGCCTGACCCTGATCAAGCTCTCCTTCTACCCCGGCACCGATATGGCCCAGGCCGCGGCCGAGGTGGCCACCCAGGTGTCGCGGGCGACGGCCTTTATGCCCACCGGCACGCTGCCCCCGCAGGTGGTGCGCTTCGACGCCAGCTCTCTGCCCGTGGGCCAGCTGGTGCTGGAAAGCGAGAAAAGCACGCTCACCCAGCTCCAGGATTTGGCCGCCAGCCGCATCCGGCCCATGTTCACCACCATTCCGGGCGTCACGTCCACGGCCCCGTTCGGCGGCAACATCCGCACCATCGTGGTGAAGGCCGACCCGGCCAAGCTGCGCGGCTACCAGCTCACGCCCGACGACGTGGTCCAGGCTATCGTGGCCAGCAACCAGCCCTCGGCCGCCGGCAACGTGAAGATGGGCGACGTGGCCTACATGGCCCCGGTGAACTCGCTGATTGAAAACCCCGCCGACTTCCTGGACGTGCCCCTGCGCCCCGGCGCCGGGCCGGGGGTGTATTTGCGCGACGTGGCCACGGTGGAGGATGCCGCCGACGTGACGACGGGCTACGCCGTCATCAACGGCCAGCGGGCCATCTACCTGCCGGTCATCAAAAAGGCCGATGCTTCCACCCTCAAAGTGGTGCAGCAGGTCAAGGACCAGCTGCCCACCCTGCGGGCCCTGCTGCCCGCGGACGTGAAGCTCAGCTACGCCTTCGACCAGTCGACCTACGTGGCCAACTCGCTCAAAAGCCTGGTCACGGAGGGCATCCTGGGCGCGGTGCTCACGGGCCTGATGGTGCTCTTGTTTCTGCGCGACTGGCGCAGCGTGCTCATCGTCGTGACCACCATTCCGCTCTCGGTGTTGTCGGCCGTGATTCTGCTCCAGCTCTTCGGGCAGACGCTCAACATCATGACCCTCTCGGGCCTGGCCCTGGCCATCGGCGTGCTCGTGGACGAGGCCACGGTGACCATCGAAAACATTCACCAGCACCTGGAGCGGGGCCAGCCCAAGGCCCAGGCCATCTGGGACGCGGCCCGCGAAATTGCCCTGCCCAAACTGCTGATTCTGCTCTGCATCCTGGCCGTCTTCGCGCCCGCCCTGATTATGGAAGGCGTGCCCCGGGCCATGTTCCTGCCTTTGTCGCTGGCCGTGGGCTTTGCCATGGTGGCCTCATTCCTGCTCTCGCAAACGCTGGTGCCGGTCATGGCTAACTGGCTGCTGAAAGACCACGCGCCAACGGCCGGCCACGATGAGGCGGAAGGGAAACCCGGCTTTTTTGCCCGCTTCCAGGCCGGCTACCAGCGCCTGCTCATCCGGGCTCAGGGCCGGCAGCGGGGTCTGGTGCTGGGCTACCTAGTCTTATCAGTACTGGTAGTAGGAGCGGGGTTTGCGTTCATCGGCACCGACATCTTCCCGCAGGCCAACAGCGGGCAGTTTCAGCTGCGGCTGCGCGAGCAGGTGGGTACCCGCCTGGAAAAAACCGAGCAGACCGTAGCGGCCGTGCAGGCCATTATCAATCAGGAAGTGGGCCCCGACAACGTGGAAATCAGCTCCACCTTCGTGGGCACCCAGCCGGCCAGCTTTGCGGTTAACTCGGTGTTCGTCTTTACCGCCGGCCCCCACGAGGCCCTGTTGCAGGTAGCCCTGAAAGAGGGCGTGCACGTGAACCTGAGCCAGCTCAGGGAGCGCCTGCGCGGGCGCATCCAGCAGGCCCACCCCGGCCTGCAGCTGAGCTTCGAGCCCATCGAGCTGGTGGAAAAGGTGATGAGCGACGGGGCGCCCACGCCCATCCAGGTGAACGTGGGGGCAAAAACCTGAAGGAAACGGCTGGCCACGCCCGCAAGGTGCTGGCCGAATTGAAGCGGATTCCCTACCTGCGCGACGTGCAGATTGCCCAGCCCCTGCAGTACCCGGCCCTGCGCATCGACGTGGACCGGGAGCGGGCCGCCCAGTTCGGGCTCACCAGCCAGGAAATCACCCGGTCGGTGGTGGCGGCCACGTCCTCCTCGCGCTTCACGAGCAAAAACCTCTGGCTCGACCCCAAGTCCGGCCTGGGCTACCAGGTGCAGGTGCAGCTGCCCGAAGACCAGCTCACCCAGCTCCAGGACTTGGAGGCGCTGCCCGTCAAGCCCGGGCAGGCCCGCCCCACCATCGGGGAGGTGGCCACGGTGTCGGCGCGGCTGATGCCCGGCCAGATTGACCGCCAGGGCCCCTACCGGCTGGTGAGCATCACGGCCAACGTGCAGGACCGGGACCTGGGCACCGCCGCCCAGGCCGTGCGCCAGGCCCTGCAACAAGTCGGGGAGCCCCCGCGGGGCGTGGTGGCGAATCTGGTGGGCCAGCCCCAGCTGCTGGCAGAAACCATGAGCAGCCTGCAGACCGGGCTGGGCATGGCCATCGTGGTGATTTTCCTGCTGCTGGCGGCCAACTTCCAGTCGTTCCGGCTCTCGCTGGTGGTGCTCTCGGTGGTGCCGGCCGTGGTGGCGGGCTCGCTGCTGCTGCTGCTGGCCACGGGGGCCACGCTCAACCTGCAGTCCTACATGGGCATGATTATGAGCGTGGGCGTGTCGGTGGCCAACGCCATTCTGCTCATCACCAGCGCCGAGAACTTGCGCCACGAGCACCGCGACGTGGCGCTAGCGGCCCGCCTGGCCGCCGACACCCGCATCCGGCCCATCCTGATGACCAGCATTGCCATGATTGCCGGCATGCTGCCCATGGCCTCGGGCCTGGGGAGGGCGGCGACCAGATTGCCCCGCTGGGCCAGGCCGTCATCGGCGGCCTCCTCGCCTCCACGCTGGCCTCGCTGCTGGTCTTGCCCCACGTGTTCGGCTGGGCCATGCGCCATGTAAGCTACGAGTCCCTCTCTATGCTGCCCGCCCGGACCCGGCAGGCCGCTTAATCTTCTCCTTTTTCCAACTGGCTGTATATGAATGCCTTCCTGAAACTGATTGCCCGTTCGCCCCAACCTACTGCCCTGCTGGCGGCGGGCCTGCTGCTGAGCGGCGCGCTGAGCAGCTGCTCGTCCGGCGGCGCCTCGAACCCCGTGGCCGAGCAGCCCACGCCCGCGGCGCCGGCGGCCGTCACCACCTTCCGGCTGAGCGCCGCCCCGGCCGTGCGCCGGCTGCGGTTGCCCGCCGAGCTCAAGCCCTTGGAGCAGGTCGACATTTTCCCCCGCGTGGGCGCTTTTGTGCAGCGGGTACTGGTGGACCGCGGCTCGCGCGTGAGCAAGGGCCAGACCCTGGCCGTGCTCGAAGCCCCGGAGCTACAGGCTCAGCTGGCCCGCGCCCGCTCGCGCTGGCAGGCCGCGCAGGCCAAACTATCCGGCACCAAGGCCAGTTACGAGCGGTTGCTGCGCACCAGCCAGGAGCCGGGCACCATCTCGCCCAATGACCTGGAGCGGGCCCGCGCCGAGCTGCAGGCCGACCAGGCGAACGGGCAGGCCGCGTATGCCGAGCTGCAGGCCCGCCGGGAGCTGAGCAACTACCTGGTGGTGCGCGCCCCGTTCAGCGGCACCATCACGGCCCGCAACGTGTCGGCCGGGGCCCTGGTGGGACCGGGCGGGGGCCAGCCGGCCGCGCCGATGTTCTCCCTGGAAAACAGCCGGACCCTGCGCCTGGAGGTGGCCGTGCCCGAAGCGGCCGCCGGCCAGTGGCTCCAGCCGGGCGCTGCGGTGCCCTTCACGGTGCCGGCCTTTCCCGGCCAGACCTTCACGGGCGTGTACCGCCGCAACGCGAGTCGGCTGAGTCCAGCCGTGCGCTCGGAGCTGGTGGAAATGGACGTGGCCAACGCCGATGGCCGCCTGAAAGCGGGCATGTACGCCCAGGTGCTGGTGGCCCTGCCCACCGAAGCGAAAGCCGTGGCCGTGCCGACCTCGGCCGTGTTTGCCTCCCCCGATGCGCCCCAGCAGGCGCAGGTGGTGCGCGTGCAGCAGGGCCGCGCCCAGTGGGTGCCCGTGCGCCAGGGCCCGCTGCTGAGCCGCGACACGGTAGTGGTATTCGGCCCTTTGCAGCCAGGGGATGAGTTGGTGCGGGAAGGCGCCGAGCAGGTGGGCGATGGGCAGCTGCTCAACGTGGCGAGGGCCAAGCCCGCCGGGGCTTGATATATGAACGTTTCTTCATTTGTTTGTTGTTGCCGGTTTAAATCCCTTGACTATGACTCGTAAAACTCTTCTGCAGTGGCTGCCGCTAGCCCTGTTTGCTCTCGTACTGTTCACCCCCCTGCGCACCCCCGTACTGAGCGGTCTGCAGCGCGGCCTGCTGGCCACGGGCCTGTGGAAGGCCCAGCTGCCGGCAATCCCGGCGGCCCCCGTTTCCCCCGCTGTTTCCTCCCCGAGCGCCAGCGCCTATCCCCACCACCTGCCGCTGGTCACGCTCGACGGTAAACCCGTTAATCTGAGCGAGCTGAAGGGCAAGGTGGTGTTCGTCAACCTATGGGCCAGCTGGTGCCCGCCCTGCGTAGCCGAGATGCCCGGTATTCACTCTTTGTACCAGAAAATGGACCCCAAGAAGGTGGCCTTTGTGCTGCTGTCGCTGGATGAGAACCCGGCGAAGGCCCAGGCCATGATCCAGCGCCGGGGCTATACCTTCCCGGTATACTTCCCGACAGGTCCGCTGCCGGCCCCGTTTGACTCCAACGCCCTGCCCTCCACGGTCATTCTGGACCCGCAGGGGCAGGTAGCCGCCCGCCACGAGGGCATGGCCGAGTACGACACGCCCGAGTTTAAGGCGGCGTTGGAAAAGTTAGCTCGGTAAGCGCGTCGACGCATTGCACTCCGGTAAAGCCCTGGCTCAACAGCCAGGGCTTTTCTGTGGCGCTTCATCCAATAAAACGTTACTGCCCTACCGGCAACCTGAAGCACCAAGGTCCGGTCGCCGAATTGGTCATTTACGTAATGGCCGTGGCTGTTGCAAAAGTCAACCCCAAGGCGGCAACTTGTTCTTCGAACCACTAAGCAC
>NZ_CP060786.1 GCF_014489555.1 Hymenobacter qilianensis
GTTGTTCCCGCCAAAGCAGAATATGCGGAGCATGTGAAAGCAGCCGAGGACTATTATGGCCTGAACAGGGTCGAACTCAGAAACTACCGCTATAAGACCTACAAAATCTATCGGGTGTTAAAACGCTCGCTTCCAAACCTTTCGGATGAAACGCTAAAAGCAGAAGTATTACAGCAGCTCGAAGAGATGCGTACTAACGACTACTTATTTGCTGGAATGAACAGGTATTTCGAGGCCCAGTCCTCTTAGTAACCGGCTGGTGCGCCAAATACAAGACCTGCACGCAATTAGGCAAGGAGCAGCTGCCGCGACTACGGGGCTGGGGCCGCCAATGTAAATGCATTGCCTAACAGCGGCAAGTCAAACTACTTTAGGTAGCCTTGCCCTTAAGCAGTAAAACGGTAAATCCTCAGTGATCAGATTAAGCCAAAGATGGGCTGGCCCATTCTATGGCTTTCAATGAAGCCATAGAATCAGTTAACGATTGACGAAATAGTATGGAACGCCTAAAACTCTAAAATGGATCGAAGCGAAGTTAATCGGGTAATGTAGTAAGAGTAGCAACCTTGTCCACCCGTGAAACAACTTGGTGGTTAATAATCAGCCATCATAACAATTGCTGTCTCCTAACTATAGCTACATATAGAAATAGTATTTATCAGGCAAGGTTGCATCTTCTTCAGCATACTGAATAATTTCGCCTACTTTTTGTGCAAAACGAAGCGTGATAGGCAGACTATCGAAAAAATTGCAGTTGTTGAAGTTAAGCTTTGTAAGCGCCATAATTTCGTCAGCCACACGGCGCAAAGTGGACTCACCCTCAAAGATGGATATTTCCAGTGGGTGCGGTATATGCTGGCCCGGAAAGGTTTCATAGTAAGGCACGTAGCCGGTGGTGTATAATACACCCGTTTGACGGTCTAGAGGCAGTAGGGTGCCGCGCATTACCGGGTACTTGCCGCGCCGGCGGAGCAGTTTTATCGAGGAGCTTTTTACTGTCACGAGGTCAATATTGACGTGCTCATCCAAAGCAGCCCGAATACCATCTTTTAGCCCCTCTACTTCGGCATAATCGGGATGCGTAGCTGAATTCCAGAAGTCCGTGGTTTTGTGAATCACTACCCGATTAGGGGCCACATTCTGATTGAACTTCTTGTACTTCTGCACAATGTCCTGAATCAGCTCCTTAGCGTAGTCGTAACTTAGGTGTGGGGCTGGCGTGTTATGTTCGTCGGCATCCCACTTGAACATCTTACCAATAAAGACGATACCTTTTCCCTCGTAGTTAAACGCTTGGGCAATGCTGGACCGGACTAGGTTGTTCTCCGCGTTCAGCACCTTGTGGAAGCTAATGCCAATAAAGCATGTATGCTTGTCTTTTAAAGTTAGCGTCCAAGGCGTACCAACATTTTTGTAGTAGTTGGCCACTACGAAATTCCAGGCCTGCATTGACAGGTCTTGCATCGACTTTTTCTTGCCCAGAATAGTATCTTCCAGGATGATTTGTACCGGAATGGCGTTAGGCAGCGAAATCAACTGGGCCTTCAGATACCGACGCAGGTTAAAAAATAGATTGCCTTTGAAAGGAATGGAGGACAGCTTCTTAAATACTGTAGAGGGGATGACAATAAAGCAGATGTTGGGAAGTGACAGGCTGTTTTCTAACAGGTCAACATACGCCTCACGGTAGAGATCACAAATAGCTACGGTCCGATCAAATAGGGTCCGGTCTGGCTCCGTCAGTATCTCCTGAATGCGGGTTTCCCGTACGGCCTTATTGTTGGCTTCATCGTTGATGAACGCACACTGAAAAACTGACTCTTTATTAAAACCAGGAAAGTCAGGGTTTAAGCGCTTGTTCTTAAAAACTTCCTCGGCTTCTGTTGACTCGCTCCCCTCATCGTCCTTTATTTCTTCCTCATCTGCCAACTCATCCCCAGCGGATTTTTTCCGAATAGCAAACTCTCGTCGTCATCATAATCGACAACCTGCCCATCCGTAATTTTGCCGCCCAACTTGATTTTTACGGGGCTGTCCGAGGCTTCTATAGTGCCCTCAAATTGCTTAATCCACTCCTGTGCCTTCTCAATGCCGTGCTGTGTACCTAGCAACGCATAGTGAATTTCAGAGCGATGGGTTTTGTTGCTAGTCGAGAAAAAGCCACCAATAGTAATGCCTTGCTTGGGGTCTTGGCTCTGGCGGTCGTCGCCAAATTCTAACAGAGGTTCGCTCAGTAGTTCAGGTTTGGGCAGCATAGTTAGTCGAATAAGCCGGGTAAGGTTAGCTGGGGGCGAGGGGTAGCCGCCGGGCGCCCCTTCTGGCGGAGCGACATTTTCTCCCCTTCGAGCGGAATGCCAAACGGCACATCGAAGTTGACTGCGTTGCCTAGGGTAATTGAAGCCTGATTGACAGCCGTCCCGTCGAAAATCGTGATTTCACTGCCGCTACGAGCCAGGAAATCGTGCCAGAAATGCAGTTGACTCAGCACGCCATCGTTCCACACTCGTGCGTTGAGATAATTGGTATAGCGCGTGATTTTGTCGCCCGGGAGTGGCGTCGTGCGGTCCAAAGTAAAAAGGTACTTAGGGCTCACCACGAGCAACACTCGGTCCTCTACAAAGAGCGGCTGTAAGCTGACGGCTGCGTGGCGGTAGAATTTATCAGCAGCGTATTCATAGTATTTCACCACTGTTTTTTCAATCTTCTTACGGTGTACGCGCGAGGTGTAACTGGCCATTCGTTCCACTTCAGGCTCACGCAGTGTGAAGTAATAGCGCCGAAAGTCCCGCTGAAACTTCAACCCGCGCTTGCCCATAAAGTCGCGGATGTACTCGTTGAGCAGCTCCACATAGTGACTACGTAGCACGGCCGAATCCACCACATCTCGGAACAGATACTCGGTGCGCTTCTGCCCCTCGGAAATTACGTGCACGAAGAACTTCTGGAACGTCTTTTCCAATGGCACAAAAGTATAGACCAGCGAATTATTGATGATAAAATAAGGAGCTTCGTCGTTGGTGATGTTCTTGAAGATATCCTTCTTGCTTTTGTAGTGGGTTGGATACGTAAACAGCTGGCGGGGCACTGAGCGGAAGGGCCACATATTCGTATCTAGGACTTCCGTCGCCGTGTAATCGACCCGGCCGGCAAACGAAGCGCGGTACTTCACATCAAACCCATGTTGGCCAGCCACCAACAAGTTGTCGGTTTTGGAGAACACGATAGGATTAGTCTTGCGTTTTCCCATCTTTTGCAAGCGGACCTCGTCTACCCCGCTTACTAGCTTGCAATACAGTTTTTCTTCTCCTTTACGCCCGTCAAATACGACCAATAGCACCTCGTACCCATATTGTCGGTAGCTGCGCCAGTAGTCTAAATCTGCATCCTTCGGGTAGAATGAAAAGCTTTCTGCAGTCTCATCCTGCATGTAGCTTTTTTCCGATTGGGTTGATTTAATCTGGACCTTCAGCGTCTGTGAAATGGGACGGGTCTTACCATCAGCGGTGATTTCCGTCAGCTCGACTTCACCATCAATGCCAAAGTCGTTTTTAGTCGTCTCGCGCCAGATTATATAGGGCTGATGGCGATTACAATAATTCTCGAAGGCATTGACGCCTCGTTCTCCCACAATGTGCGAAGCAAGTACGGTCTTTGGCATCTACTAAGTATTTGAGCATGCATATAATACACAAGATAGCCGTTAAAGCGACGATAAATCACTTAGCTAATTACAATTTTAGCTTAATTGTTAAATTGTTTAAGACAGATCTATCTGTTCAGCTATGCTTGTACTACTCCTAATAGTAAATGGATTAAGGCGTACAAATGCTGCAGCTAGTAGCCTAAAGCCATTAAATATCATCAGTAATAAACCTAGCATAATACCTGAATCGCAGATACCTCATCCAGCCTTCAACGGCTGGTAATTGAGCCTTACAAAAATGACACAGACTGAGTGTATCAACCCAAAACAACTGACCCCGTAGTATATCAAGCACGTATATTTGTGAAAACAGTCACTTTCAGTCTACGCTTGGCTTGCTTTATAGTCTATGTATACTTCAACTTCTCGCTTGCGGGCGGATTTGCTTGTGAAGTCTGAGGATGGTACTACACAGCTAATCATTGAAGCCAAAAAGTCCAGTAGGGCTGATATAGTTGGCGTGGCTCAAGTGATAAGGGAGCAAGTGACAGCTACTGTTTCCAGTAGCTACTTCTTATTCATTAGCACGCAAAAGTTCTGGCTGTGGCCTCCGCTTGCGATGGAGCCAACCTATGAAGGCGACACTGCCACCCTGCTGGAGCGGTATGTCGACTTAACTAAAGTGCCACTGATTACCCTTGGTGGTCGCGAGTTTGAGTTGCTGATTTATTCTTGGCTCAGCTCGATCATCTTTAAGCCTGCCACTACCTTGTTAGAAATGCCTGGGCAACAGTGGTTGGTAACAACAGGGTTGCATCCCCTAATCTATAAGGGGTATATTCACTTGGAGGCAGAAGTAGGATAATGCACGTTTTTCTGGAGACTAACTTCGTACTGGAGTTGGCACTGCGCCAGCAGGAGTACAACTATTGCGAGCGCATCCGACAACAGGCACGAAGCACTCCACCACCTTATACGCTTTATGTGCCTCACTACGCGTTAAGTGAGGCTTTTCAGCGATTACGACCGTTGAAAAGTGAGCGAGCCCAGTATGAGCAATATGTGCTTACACAGATTGAGCAGCATCTACGGGAAGATGACAGCGATGCCGATGCAATGGATGCGTTTAAACGGACACTAACCACATTGCTGGCTGAACGTACGCGTACTCAAACACAACGGCTCTACTCAATAGTAGCCGAACTTATAGAAGAAGCTCCCGGTCCGGCCCTTACGCCAACTAGTGTAGCAGAAGCGCAGGAGTTAGCCGAACGACACGGGTTGCAAGTACAAGACGCGCTCATTTATGCTTGTGTATTAGCCGCAATGCGTGAGCTACCGGCCGATGCCCCAAAGCTATTTGTTTCGCGCAACAGACAGGACTTTAGTAAGTCATCTATATTAGAAGAGCTTAATAGGCTAAATAGCGATTACGTGGCTACCTTTCAGGCTGCTGCAGGTAAGCTGCGAGTTTGAAGCGTAACTAGTCAAAGCATACAGAAAAATTATACACTGGCGGGCTATATCATGTTCAGACTGTCAGAGCATTTATTCGTGCGCAAGTACCGACTCGACCTATTACCGTAGGCACGGAGGGCATCGAGTTGTAGGTGCAGCTGTTGCTGCTGAGTGGACACCCGCGCGTAGCCTCAAATCATGGCTTAGTCTTAAAAAGTCAGTAAATCCTAAGATGCTGACACATTGATTCATGAGACAACAATTCGAGACTTTTTATCGGCCTTGATAGCCATTTTACGAATCCTACCCGATCGTTATTTGAGTCTACGGAAACGGTCCTTTTATAGGGTGACCGAGGCATGGACTGGTGATTTGGCCCTGCTTATGTAACTTCTTTCACTACATTTTTTAGCAATTTTTATACTAATCCTATTAGTAATACGTATCTTAGGGGCCGTGCTCTTCCCTCCTCCCCCTATGCGTGCTGTTGAACTGCTGCCCGTCCCCGACTCGGACACCTCGTTTCTGCTACCCCTGTTCAGCTGCCAGGTCTCGGCGGGCTTCCCCTCCCCGGCCTCGGACCACGTGGACGAGACCTTTGATCTGAACCGCCTCTTGCTGCGCCACCCCGACGCGACGTACCTGGTGCGCGTGATCGGGGAGAGCATGAGCGGGGCCGAGATCCACGCCGGGGATCTGCTGGCCGTGGACAAGCAGCTCGAAGCCGACCATAACCACATCGTGGTGGCCGTGGTGGAGGGCGAATGCACGGTCAAGCGCTTAGTGTGCGAGCACGGCACCTGGTGGCTTAAGCCCGAGAACCCGGCCTATGAACCCTGGCAGATTCACGACGCGGACCAGGTGCAAATCTGGGGCGTGGTCACCCACGTCTTGCACGAGCTGGTGCCGGGCAAATTGTCGGCCTTACTGCGCACCCGCGACTAGCGTATGTTCGGATTGGTCGACTGCAACAACTTTTACGTGTCCTGCGAGCGGGTCTTCCAGCCCCGCCTGGAGGGCCGGCCCGTGGTGGTCTTATCCAACAACGACGGGTGCCTTATTTCACGCAGTTCGGAGGCCAAGGCCCTGGGCCTGCAGATGGGCGACCCTTACTTCCAGGTCAAGCCCCTGCTGCTGCAGCACGACGTGGCCGTCTTCTCCTCCAACTATGCCCTCTACGGGGATATGTCCCGGCGGGTGATGTGGTATCTAGGTCAGGTGGTGCCCGAGGTGGAGATCTACTCCATCGACGAGGCTTTCCTGGACCTGCAAGGGCTGGAGCGCTTTGTGGTCGACAGCCTGGAGTCGTTCGCCCGCACCATCCGGGCGAACGTGCTGGCCCGCACGGGCATCCCCACCTGCGTGGGCGTGGCCCCCACCAAGACCCTGGCTAAGCTGGCCAACCGCCTAGCCAAGAAGAACCCGGACATGGGTGGCGTGTGCTACCTCGACACCGACGAGCGCCAGCGCTGGGCCCTGGCCCAGGTAGCGGTAGAGGACGTGTGGGGCATCGGCCGCCAATACGCCCAAAAGCTCTACGCGGCCGGCATCACCACGGCGGCGGGTCTGGCTGGCTGCTCCGAGGCTTTCGCCCGCCAGCACCTGGGGGGAGTCGTCGGCGCCCGCCTCGTGCGGGAGTTGCAGGGCTATCCCTGCCTGGGCTTGGCCCCGAGCGAAGACGGCACGCTCGCGCGCCGCAGCCTGTGCTGCTCGCGCACGTTCGGCAAGCCGCTAAGTGCGTTTCCCGACGTATTGGGAGCCGTGAGTGCGTTTGCTTCCCGGGCAGCCGAGAAGCTACGCCGGCAAGGCGATGCCGCGCATACCATGACGGTGTTCCTGAGTAAGAGCCGCTTTGGAACCGAGCCCCCACCCTATTCCTGCTCCACCCTGTTCACGCTGCCGGTGGCGACCAACGACACGGTGGAGTTGGTGCGCTACGCCCGGGCCGCGCTGAAAAAACTCTGGCAGCCGGGGATGCGCTACACCAAGGCCGGCGTAATCCTCGACGGGCTGGAGCCCGCCGGGCAAACCCAACTGACCTTGTTTGAGGCCGCACCCGTCTCGGAAAAGCGCCTTCGCCTGATGGCCGAGCTGGACGCTCTGAACCGCCGCTTTGGCCAAGGCACGGTGCAGCTCGCCGCCACGGCCCTAGCGCCCGGCCAGCACGTCGCTCCCTGGGCCGGGCAAGCGCAGTGGCGCACGCCGCAGTATACCACCCGACTGGAAGACTTTCTACTGGTTGGTTAAGCTTGTGACTCAGCTGGCGTTCTACTAAATGTACTGTTAAGCACCCCACGACACAGGTGACATATTACCTGCTCATGGGGGCCTAATCTATGGGGAGCATGGTTACGAAATTGTATAAGTTCTAAACCGGATTCTATAAAACTCCCCGCTTACCCAGCCCGTAACTTTGCGGATACGCCGGGACCATCCCAGTCTGCTCTCTTTGTGAAACGCTACGTCAGCCTGTTTCTGCTCTTTAGCTACCTGCTGTCCAGCCCTGGGCTGGTCTACAGCATGCACTTCTGTGGGCAGGCCCTGACGGCGGTAACGGTCACCCCCGACGCGGATAAGCACTGCTGCTGCCAAGATACCGGCGCGCCGGACTGCGGCTGCTGCCACGATCAGGAAGTCGTCAGCGCGGCCCAGGACCTGCAGCTGACGGCGACCCATTTCCAGCTGCAGGCGCCCGAGGTGGCCCCCACCCCGGCCCTGTTGCCAGTGGTCTGGCAGCTAACCCAGCTAGCGTACCCCGTCGATGAGCCGGCCACCCGCCTGCTGGCGCACGCCGCGCCCCCGCCCGAGTGCCCCGCCTACGTGCGCGGGCACGCCTTTTTGATTTAGCGTTCGGGTTGCTACTCGCTTCCCCCGGCCAGTTGGCTGCGGGGCTTTTGGGCTTGCCCGTGGTAGAGCGGCTGGGCCCCTATCCCGGCTGTCTGGCCCGCTGATGTCCCCACCCGGGGTTTCCGGCGCGGCCGTGCCCACCCATCCTTCTTGCTGCTAATCAGATTATGATTGAGCGACTCATTTCCCTATCCCTGCGGAACCGCTACCTCGTGCTGCTGCTCGCCGCTGGGTTGTTCGTATGGGGGGCGTACTCGGTGCGCGAAAGCAAAATCGACGCCATCCCCGACCTGTCCGAAAACCAGGTCATTGTCTTCACCGAATGGATGGGCCGCAGCCCCCAAATCATGGAGGACCAGGTGACCTACCCGCTGGTGACCAATATGCAGGGCCTGCCTAAGGTCAAGTCGGTGCGTGGCACGTCCATGTTCGGCATGAGCTTCGTGTTCCTGATCTTCGAGGACGCCGCCGACATCTACTGGGCTCGTCAGCAGGTGCTCGAGCGCCTCAACTACGCCCAGCGCCTGCTGCCCGCCGGCGTCACGCCCACGCTGGGCCCCGACGGCACCGGCGTAGGCCACGTGCTCTGGTACACTTTGAAAGCGCCCGGCCTAGATTTGGGCGAGCAGCGCGCCCTGCAGGACTGGTACGTCAAGTTTGGCCTGCAAAACGTGCCCGGCGTGAGCGAGGTGGCCTCCTTCGGCGGCTTCCAGAAGCAGTACCAAGTCACGGTGGACCCCACTAAGATGACTTACTACGGCCTCACGTTGCCGCAGGTGCTGGCCGCCGTGCGCAGCAACAACAACGAGGCCGGGGGCCGCAAATTCGAGCAGGCGGGCGTGGGCTACATCATTAAAACCACGGGCTACATCCAGGGTATGGCCACGCTGGAAAACGTGCCGGTTATTACCAAAGGCACGACGCCGGTGCGCATCAAGGACGTGGCCACGGTGCAGATGACGGGCGAGGCCCGCCTGGGCATTATGGACCTGAATGGCGAGGGCGAGGCCGTGGGCGGCATTGTGGTGATGCGCTACGGCGAAAACGCCGACGCCATGATCACGCGGGTGAAGGCCAAGATGGAGCAAATCCGCGCCGGCCTGCCCCCGGCGTCTCGTTTCAGCTGGTGTACGACCGCAGCGGGCTTATTCAGGACTCGGTGGACTCCATCAAGCACACGCTCATTGAAGAGATGGTAGTGGTATCGCTGGTCGTGCTGCTGTTTCTGTTTCACTGGCGCAGCGCGCTGAGCATCCTGATTCAGATTCCGATTACCATTGCCACGAGCTTCATTCTGCTCAACGCCTTCGACATCTCCTCCAACATCATGTCGCTCACCGGCATTGCCCTGGCCATCGGCGTCATCGTCGACAACGGCATCGTGATGACTGAAAACGCCTACCGCAACCTGGCCGAGTACCAGGCCGGGGAGGCGGCGAGCGGCCCCTCGGGCACCGACTCTCCGGCCCCTGGCCCCGCCTGCCCATCGCCTTCGGCCAGTGCCCCTTCCACCTCAACTCCGACCTAATATGGACAACACCAAACGACTCGAAATCATCGAGTCCTCCAGCAAGCAGGTGTCGCGGGGCATCTTCTTCTCCACCATCATCATCGTCACCTCCTTTTTTCCGGTGTTCCTGCTCACCGGGCAGGAGGGCAAGCTCTTTCACCCGCTGGCCTGGACCAAGAGCTTCATTCTGATTATCGACGCCATCCTGGCCGTGACGCTGGCCCCGGTGCTCATCTCCTTTTTTTTAAAGGGCAAGTTCAAAACCGAGGACCAAAACCCGCTCAACCGCTTCCTAGAGCGCATCTACTCGCCGATGCTCCACTGGGTGATGCGCTGGCGCAAAACCACGCTGGCCATCAACATCCTGGCTTTGCTGGTCAGTATCCCATTGGTGATGAGTCTGGGCACCGAGTTCATGCCCCCGCTCAACGAGGGCTCCATCCTGTTCATGCCCGTGGCCCAGCCCGACGTGTCGAACACGGAGATGAAGCGCATCCTGCAGGTGCAGGACAAAATCATCATGCAGGTCCCCGAGGTGCTCAGCGTGCTCGGCAAGGCGGGGCGGGCCAGTACGGCTACCGACAACTCGCCCATCAACATGATTGAAACCATCATCCTGCTCAAGCCCCGCGACCAGTGGCGCGAGGGCATGACCAAAGCGAAGCTCATTGAGGAGATGAACGGCAAGCTGCAGATTCCGGGCGTGGTCAACGGTTGGACCCAGCCCATCATCAACCGCATCAACATGCTGAGCACCGGCATCCGCACCGACGTGGGCGTGAAGGTGTACGGCCAGAACCTGAGCACCATCAACCAGGTGTCCAACCAAGTCAACGCTGCCCTCAAGGGCGTGCCCGGCGTGGAAGATTTGTACGTGGAGCCCGTGACGGGCGGCAAGTACCTGGAAATTGACATGAACCGCCCCGAGCTGGCCCGCTACGGCCTGACCGTGGACCAGGTAAACGAGGTGGTGGAGTCGGCCATCGGCGGGGCCCCCATCGCCAGCACCGTGGAGGGCCGGCGCCGCTTCGCCATCAACGTGCGCCTGGCCCAGGACTACCGCAACAGCCTGGCCGACCTCAAGCGCATCCCCATCCAAACGGCCAGCTTTGGGCCCGTGCCCTCTCGGCCGTGACCAGCATCCGCTACACCGAGGGGCCGCCGATGATAAACTCGGAAAACGCCCAGCTGCGCGGGGCCGTGCTCTTCAACGTGCGGGGCCGCGATTTGGGCAGCACCGTGGACGACGCCATGCAGAAGCTGCAGAGCCTGGAGAAGCAGCTGCCTCAGGGCTACTACCTGGAGTGGAGCGGGCAGTACGAAAACCTGATTAGCTCGCAGCGCACGCTCAAGCTGATTCTGCCGCTGGTGCTCATCGTTATTTTCGGCGCGCTGTACTTCGCCTTTCACTCCGTGCGGGAGGCCTTTATGAGCCTCATCACCATCCCCTTTGCCTTGATTGGCGGGGCCTACCTGGTGTATTTCTACGGCGTGAATTTGTCGGTAGCGGTGGCGGTGGGCTTCATTGCCCTGTTCGGGCTGGCGGTGGAAACGGGCGTCATCATGGTCATCTACCTCAACGACGCCATGCTGAAGCTGGTGGCGCTGAAGGGCAACTCGGCGGAGACCATCACCCAAGAGGATTTGCAGGAGGCCGTGTTTCACGGCGCGGCCAAGCGCCTGCGGCCCAAGCTGATGACCGTTTCGGTGTCGCTCTTCGGCCTGGTGCCGGTGCTCTGGGCTTCGGGCACGGGCTCGGACGTGATGCTGCCCATCGTGCTGCCCATGATAGGCGGGGTGTTCACATCGGCCACCCACATTCTGCTCGTCACGCCGCTCATCTTCCTCTACACCAAGGAGTACGAGCTGCGCAAATTCGGAAAAATCGATGTGCTCGAAGTTTCGCATTAATCGTCGCCCCATGAACTACTGGCTTAATCTATTACTGGTCGCCTCCCTGCTGGCGGCGGGCCCGCAGCTGGCCCACGGCCAAAAGATGAACAAGGACATGCACCTGGCGGCCCCTAGTGGCCCCGTGCTGCCGCTCGATTCGGTGCTGCAGCGTGTGGAGCGCCGCAACCCGGCCGTGCAGCAGTACGCCTACCAGGCCCAGGCCAAAGAAGCCGCGGCGGCCGGCTACAACAGCTGGGAAGCGCCCAAGGTCAGCGCCGGCCTGTGGATGACGCCCTACAACCAACGCAAGGCCCGCGAGTTGAGCGGCATGGGCAGCGGCGGCGCCGGCAACAATCAGTTGCAGGGGCAGGCCATCCTATCGGTGGAGCAGATGATACCTAACCCGGCCAAGCAGCGGGCCCGGCGCGAGTACCTGAGTTCGCAGTCGGCCTCGGTGCTGGCCGACCGCCAGTTCCGGCTGGTGCAGCTGCGGGCCCAGGCCAAAACGCTGTACGTCGAGCAGGCCGTGCTCACCAAAAAACTGGCCGTGCTGGACGAAAACGAGGAGCTGCTGCGCTTCCTCATCAAGCTGGCCGAGGCGCGCTACCCCTACAACCAGGCCACGCTGCCGAGCATCTACGATGCCAAGGCCCGGCTGGAGATGCACCTCAACGACCACCGGCAGGCCGATGCCCTGGCCGCGCAAAACCTGATTATGCTCAACACGCTCATGAACCGGCCCCGCGCCGAGGCCTTTGCCGTGGACACCACGGTCTTGTCGGCAACCACGCTCACTACAGCCCCGGCCGACACGGCCGCGCTGGCTGGTCGCCGCAGCGACATCCGCAGCCTGGACCGGGCCCTGACGACGGTGCGCCTAAGCCAGAACCTGGAAGCCAGCCGCCGCCTGCCTGACTTCGGCGTGCAGTTCGACCACATGCCCTTCCTGGGCGCGGGGGCCAACCAGTTTACCTTGATGGGCTCCGTGAGCCTGCCGCTCGCGCCCTGGGCTTCGCGGGAGTACCGCGCCAACACCGCTGCCCTGGGCTTCGAAGCCCAGGCCCTGCGCAAGCAGCGCGAGGCCGTGCTCAACGAAGCCAGTGGCCGGCTGGCTGGCCTGCAAAACGACCTGACGCTGCGTGGCGAACAGACCCGGGCCTTCGAGCGCCGCATCCTGCCGGCCCTGCGCCGCAGCTACCAGGCCACCATGCTGGCCTACGAGCAGAACACCGGCCAGCTCTTTCAGGTGCTCGAAGCCTGGACCACGCTCAAGCGCACCCGGCTCGAATACCTCGACAACCTGCAACAACAACTCACCCAGCAAATCGCATATGAAAAAGAGCTGGAACAATAGCCCCTGGCGGGCCCGGCTCGTGCTGATGGCCCTGCCGTTGGCTTTACTGCTGAGCGCCTGCCAGTCGGATAAAAAGCCTTCGGGAGCCACCAACTCCCCGGAGGCCAGCGTCGCTGACGCGCACAACCACGAAGCCGCCGGGGATTTATACACCTGCCCCATGCACCCGCAAATTATTCGGGATAAGCCCGGCAAGTGCCCCATCTGCGGCATGGACCTCGTGAAAAAGAGCAAGGGCGGCGGGGCGCAGGCCCAGCCCAGCGCCAGCCTGCAAAACCTGCTCAAGTCACCCGACGCCACGGTGGTCTCTACCCAGGCCACGGTGTACCCGTCGACAGGCGCCCCCGACCTCTCACTCACCCTGACCGGCCGGGTGGAGTACGACACGCGCCGCACCGAAGTCATCGCCGCCCGCTTCGGTGGGCGGGTAGAAAAGCTGCTCGTGCGCTACAACTATCAGCCTGTGATTAAAGGTCAGAAGCTGCTCGAAGTCTACAGCCCCGAGCTGGTGACGGCCCAGCAGGAGCTGATTTTCATTCTCACCCAAGACGCTGAGAACCGGACCCTGCTGCGGGGCGCCCGCCAGAAGCTGCGCCTGCTGGGCTTGACCGACGCGCAAATCAATCGAACCATCGCCACCCGCAAGCCCACCTACAGCGTGGCCCTCTACAGCCCCTACTCCGGCTACGTGGTCGAGCAGTCCGCCCAGCCCGGGGCCGGCCTGCCGCCGCCCCCGACTCCAGAAGCCGGGGCATGAGCGGCGGCGGGGGTACCCCCATGGGGGCGGGGCCGCCGCCAGCGTCCCGGCGGCCGCAACCATGCCCGCCGAAGCCGGGCTCACGCTCACCGAAGGCGCGTACGTGACGACGGGCCAAGCCCTGTTTCGGGTGGTCAACACCCAGCAGGTGTGGGGCGTGTTCGAGCCCCGCCCCGATGAGCTGGCGGCCCTGCAGGTGGGGCAAACCATCCGGGTGCTGCCCGAAAACAACCCGGCACGGGCAGTGCAGGCGCGCATCGACCTCATCGAGCCCTTCTTCCGCGAAGGCGCCCGCACCGGGGCCGTGCGGGTGCACCTGAATAATGCCGACGAGCGGCTGCGCAGCGGCGCCCTGCTCACGGGCATCGTCCGCGTGCCGGTCGCGGGCGGGCTGTGGCTGCCCCGGGCCGCGGTGGTGGACCTGGGCAATCGCGAGGTGGCGTTTGTGCGCCGCAGCGGCGCCTTTCAAGCCGTGTTGGTGCAAACTGGCCGCCGCAGCGCCGAGCAGGTGCAAATCCTGCAAGGCGTAAGCGCGCAGGATGCCGTGGCCACCAACGCTCAATTTTTGGTGGACAGCGAAGGGTTTGTGCAAACGCCTCAAACCACGACGGCCGCTCAGCCTGCCGCCTCCACCCCAGCCAAAACCGACTACCGCGATGAATAAGCCCCTTTACCTGCCCGCCCGCTGGACTCAGGGCCGCTTGCTGGCCTGCGCGCTGCTGGCTGGCCTGCTGACCTTGGGGTCGGTGCCTGCCAGCAAGCCCCGCCCGAGGACGCCCATGCCCACGACGGCGCCAGCACCTACTTCACCTGCCCCATGCACCCGCAGATTGTGCGCGCCGAGCCCGGCAAGTGCCCCGTCTGCTCCATGGACCTGGTAAAAGCCACCAAACAGGGGGGGCGGCTACACCCGCTACGGCCGTCGCGCCGGCAGCCGCGCTGACGCACTACACGTGCCCGATGCACCCACAGATTAGCCGGAAGCAGCCCGGCAAATGCCCCATTTGCGGCATGGACCTCGTGAAAGCGGCCAAAGCTGCGCCGGCCACGGCTGGCGGGCCAGCCGCCGCGCCGGAAGTACTGCTGAGCGCGCAACAGCGGCAGCTGGCGGGCATCCGCGTGGCTGCGCTGGGGGGTGCCGCTAGCACCGCCAGTAGCGCCGCGGGCACTACCGTGCTCACGGGCACCATCACGGCCAACGCCAACCAGACCCGCACGGTGAGCAGCCGGGTAGCCGGGCGCGTGGAGCGCCTGTTCGTGCGCCAGACCGGCGCGACCATCCGCGCGGGGGCCCCGCTGGTATCCATTTACAGCGAGCAGCTGCAGGCCCTGCAGCAGGAATACGTGCTGAGCTTGGCCCAGCAGCGGGCCATGGGCACGAGTGGTAACCAGTATGGCCGCCTGGTGGCCAGCGCCCGCCAGAAGCTGCGGCTGCTAGGGATGAGTGAGGGGCAACTGCGCACCCTGGCCGCCACGGGCCGGCCGACATCGTCGCTGACCTTTTACAGCCCGCAGGCGGGCTTGGTGCAGGCCGTGGGCGTGACGGAAGGGCAGTACGTGGGCGAGGGCACTTTACTGGTATCGCTCACCAACCTTTCCTTGGTCTGGGTGGAAGCCCAGCTTTACCCCGAAGAAGTGGCCGGCGTCGAGATGGGCCAGTCCGTGCAGGTACAGGTCGCTGGTCTGCCCGATGCCTACTCCGGCCGGGTGGTCTTTCTGAGCCCCGAGCGGGAGGCCAACAGCAAGGTGACGCTGCTGCGCGTGCAGCTGGCCAACGCCGGCGGACGGCTGCAGCCGGGCATGCAGGCCAACGTGCGCCTGCCCAGTCGGGGCCCCACCGCAACGGTCCAATCTCTGACCCTACCCCAGGACGCGGTGCTGCGCGACAGCCGCGGCAGCTACGTCTGGGAGCAGGTGGGCACGGCCGGCCGCTTCCGCCGCCTCAAGGTTACTACGGGCGCCGAAACCGACGAGACCGTGGCCATTACCGGCGGCGTACCCGCGGGCGCGCTAGTCGTGGTCGGCGGGGCTTACCTGCTGGAAAGCGAGTACGCCTTGTACCAGGGTACCGACCCCATGGCTGGCATGGACCCCAGCATCAAAATGTAGTCAGCGGCTCGATGCAGGTCTTAGCGCAGCACCAGCGTGTAAGCTTTGGTCTCATAGAGTATCCAGCCGCCTAGGGCCATGAGAAAGAACGGCAGGATGACGTGGCCGTACCGGGTCAACAGCCGGGATAGCCCGGGGTATTGAACCAGATAATAGCTCACCAGGCACCACACGCCCACCATCGCGGCAAATACCCCGCAGTACAAGCCAACGACCACGGCCGGCAACGTCGCAAACAAGGGGACATACACGCTAACGTTATCGGCCCCGTTGGCAATCGTAATCGCCGCCACTTGCAGCACGGTGGAACCCGTACTCACCGCCTGCGGCGCCACCTCCACTACCGAGTTGTCCCGCAGGCGCCAGGCCGCACGTAAACCGATTAAAATGGGCACTAAACCCAACCAGCCTATCCATTGCGGCTGACCAAACTTTCCCAGCACCAGCCCTACAAGGCTTATCCCCACCAAAAAAGCGACGCCCAGAAACTGGCCGATTACGACCGAGCGAGCTGGATAGCGGGGGTTGCTGAAAAACAAACCCAGCAAGAGCAAGTCGTCGACGTTGGTAACGGCGAAGGTCAGCAGGGCTAAGCCGAGGTGGCCTACGAGTCCATCCATGGCATTTAATTACCCATCAGAGAGCACAATGAAGGGGCGGGGGAGATTAGCAGCAGCCGCAGGCCCCTTTGCCCTGCTGCTGAATGGGCGGGCAGGGCACCGTGCCGTAGGAACAGAAAACGCAGCAGTCGCCGGCCAGGGGCTTGAGCACGGTGTGGCAGGCGGTGCATTCGTAAAACCACTGGCAGGCATCAGTGGGCATCTGCTCGGCTTGGACGTGCTGGCACACCGGGCAGGTGAGCACCGAGGTCAGCGTGACGGATGGCGTAGCAGTGGCGGACCTCAAGGGAATCATGGCCGGGACGATTAGCGGGAAGGGGTGGGATTTAGCACCGAATAGCCGGTGCCGTTGATGGCTTTCTCTACCTGGGCAGCAGGCGTCACTTTTGGGTTAAAGCGTACCTGGGCGGTGCCCTGGTCATAGGACACCTGCACGCTCAGCACACCCGGCAGTTGCTGCACATCATGCTCGACGTGGCGGGCACAGGCCTCGCACGTCATGCCCCCAATGCGATAGGAACTCGTTTGCCATACTAAAGTTGAGCTGGTAGCTGCCACCGGTTTGGGTGCCTCCGACCGGTAGAAACGGGCACTGTAATAGGGAAAAGTGAGCAGCAGCCCGGCCAGCATGGTCACACTCGCCAGAAATCCGCGCGACTGCATCAGGGAGGGTTTGCCCGGCACCGGGCAGCCACAGTCGTCGGCCTTGGCCACTAGGGGCCGCAATTGCTGATACCAGGCAAAGCCCAGCACCCCTACGGTCAGGGCCACCAGAAAAGGACGTAGGGGCTCCAGCCAGGAAAACGTAGTGGCTACGCCGCTCAGGCCCCCGACGATGGCTAGCAGGGGCGTGATGCAGCAAAGGGAGGCTGCCAAGGCGGCCAGCAGGCCCGCCCCGACCAGAGGCTTGGCGGGGAGGAAGGTGTGGGGTTCATGGGGCGGGATAGTTTCAGCAAGAGAGGATGCGGCCAGCAGCGATTGCACCAGGGGCAGCTGCGCGGGGGTCAGCGAATAAAACACGGTTTGGCCCACTTTGCGGGCCTGAATCACGCCCCCGTCCTTGAGCTTGCGCAGGTGCTGGGAGATGGCCGACACGTTCATCTGCAGCACGTCGGCCAAGTCGCACACGCACAGCTGCTGCTCCTGGGCCAGCAGAAACAGCATCTTCAGGCGCACTTCGTTGCCGGCCAAACTCAGCACCGTGGCCAGCGCGGCCAGCTCTGGCGCCACGGCTGACAGGCGCTGCTGGCACTGTTCAATGTGGGCGGTGTCGGCAAACACCCGGATGCAGGAAGAAGCAGTCATAACTAATATTTATACAAAGGTAGTGTTTTCGTATTTAAGCAAACGCTAAAATAGTAAATCGATACCTTGCGTAATCATTAGCTTCTCCTTCTATGATTTCCATCTTCAAAGCCCTGGGGCTGTTTGTGCTGGCGGGCCTGTTTGAAATCGGCGGTGGCTACCTAGTGTGGCAATGGCTGCGCTCAGGTAAGTCCCTATGGTGGGGCGTGGTAGGAGCCATTCTCCTCGTGCTCTACGGCATCGTGGCCACCTGGCAACTCACGTCGTTCGGCAAAACGTACGCGGTTTACGGTGCCATTTTCGTCGTCATGTCCATCGCCTGGGCCTGGTATTTCGACGGTTTTAAGCCCGACCGACTCGACCTGATTGGCGGGCTCATCGTCCTGGCCGGCGTGGGCGTCATCCTGTACTGGCCCCGTAGCTAATTCCTGGCTCAGACGAAGAGCGGAGGGTAGCGGAAGCGACCCAAGCGTAATCGCTGTCGGAACCGCTGTCGCCTCGATTTACACAGCCTGGGTGAGGGACAGGTAGACCCATCCTACTTCGCTGACCTTATGGTACATCTGCGCCGTCTTACAAGCCTTCCCGCTCGTTGTCTTCCGAGCCGGCGGTTTCCTTTTTGTTCAACAACCCCCTTTGTGCGCCCGCCCAAGCCGGGCGCGTGGTCGCCAGCCACCCGCCCGGCCCGGCGCTACCACAACCGCGACTCGGGAACAGTACCGCTGGCCGCAGCAGGGATGGCCTTGGTTAAAAGTTTGGTACAAGGGCTAAACGGGTGGGTTGGCCGGGGCTGGCTTTCGGTGCGCGTGAATGACGACCTTACGATGGCATAAGTACTTGTAGAGGGTAAGCTTCGTATTGTGAGACAGCTCATCTTATGACGAGTGCATAGAAGGCAGCAGTCATTTGCTGTTAATGAAGTGCAGGAACTGGCTGCCTAAATCAGTCAGATTAATCTTCTGTATGTCTGCCGGTTCAGCCCCGACTACTAGATATCCACCCGATTGCTTCACATCACCGTCTGTAATAATAAACTCTGAACTTACTACTATGAGGCCGGCTTGATGCAGGTCTTCCAATATGGCTAAGAATAGTACCCCATCAGTGGATAGTGCAATAGGCATTCGCAAGTCTACTAGCTTATCATAAAACTCTCCCCCTGAATTACACTCTTGAGAAGCCTCCTTTAATCCTCGACCACTAAAAGTGTGGCTATGTGCACTGGGTTGAACCTGTCTAGCAGATTCAGGTAAATATGCTTGATATCAAAAGCTGCATCCAGCAAGTATGCATTGCGCAGACCTTCTTTGAGAAGCACATGCTTTTCCTCCAAGTGAGTTTTATATGCAGCTTGGGTAGTCTGCATCAGTAACGTCGTGAACTCTTCGTTATCACGCAGTAACTCAATAGAAAACCCCGGCTGTGACTGAAGCTCTCTAATAGCATTGGCCACCAGCTGCATCCACCTCTCCTTTCGCTTCTCTAGCGAAGGCGAAACAATAAATTTGAAGAGATCAGTGCCGCCCACGAAGGGTATTAATCCTATTAGGGAAGTGGCTACTAAGTGTGCTGCATCAGCGTTATCCGCCTGCGGCACATCCAACGAATCCTTACTCATAGACTTCTGGCAGTTAAGGTCCTTTTAATAAACGGACAAGACACATGAGACAGCAACGGTAAGGGGCGGCATGTCTTGCCCTATGTAGTGGTGTACTCGCTACCGTGCTTACTTCACTTGGAGGCTTTTCGCGTTTTTGTTAGTGCCTGTATGTAAAATCATCCCACTCCGGTCGGTACATAATTATCCTACTCTGGAGTTGGCCGTTTCTATCGGGCACCAGTACCTGTATTTCATTATTCTGAATAGCAGCCAGCGTTGCGTAATGACGTCGAATCTTATTGCCCAGACCAATAAGTTCGTTGTACACAGCCAGCGTAGTATGAAACATGTCTATCCAGTCATCAAACGGCAGATTATACAACTGTGAAGCTGGGTCAGTGGCCACGTAGTTGTTAGGATGAATATTTCTGCTCATTATCGAATAATTTGAATGAGCAATAGAGTTTCGTATTTGCGTTTTATAAGCGGTGACTATGCTGGTGTACAGTATCTCCGAAATAGGGCGCACTTTATCCCTGATTTGGAGTCGAATAATCTCGTGTCGAACACCCGTCGCATCTCGGTCTCTGGCGCTTTCGCTAACCTTGAAACGCCACTCGAACGATTCGCCAAAGAGTACGCGTACGAACTCATATAATCGCTTGATGACAAAGTCGGATTCCCATACTTTTAAATAAATCAACGTTTCCAGTTGCACCGATATCGCTTCCGCTTCTTCAAGCTTATCACGCTCAGGCCAGTTCTGAGCCTGTACGAGTGCTTCAATTTCGGCTAAATACTCACTATGGGTTGTCGCATAAACCCGCTGCCGGTAGAGGTTAATAAACTGGTAATGGGTATTATAGGCTAACCCATCTGCTCCAGGGCCGATCACATAGGGGCTAAGGTTTTCGCCTGGAAAGTCTAATACTTCGGGTTGGTAAGCCCCGTTTTCTAATACCAGCAATAAATCGCCGGGGTGTGATTGGTTTTCTACTGCCAACGAAAATAGCCGTTCAAACTCAGGGCTAAGCAAGGCATCTTGGGCCCTGACTTGGTCGATAAAGAGCATTAGGTACTAGGCAAAAATGAAAATTAAGGGGCACTAAACTACAGAAAGGCCGCTGCTTACCAGCGCGGGGCCGGCCCGTAACACCTACGCCCGCTCAGGCTTGGACAGTAACAACCTGACCAGTCAAGGCTTACAGGTGCCACAGCACAGCAAACGAAAGGGAAGAAAAAGGCGATTGCAGAAGATAGGGGCTGGTTTTTTGTTAAAAACACACAAAAATATTTGCTTACTTTGTTGCTATATAGCAACAAAGTAGCTATCTTAAGGGTATAGAAAGAGCAACAAAGCTCCTTTCTACAGCCCTAGTCCCATGAAAAGTACTCGCACTACTTCCACCCCTAGCACCGGCACTGCAAAAGCCGACGCTTACCAAGTCATTACCGACCGCATTCTGGCCAGGATGGAAGGCGGTCAGATTCCGTGGCAGAAACCCTGGCACACGCTGGGCGCGCCCCGCAACTATGCCAGCGGCCACGTGTACACCGGCGTCAATGCCTTTTTACTGCACTTCCTGAGCGAGGGCCTGCCCCTGTTTATGACCTTCCACCAAGCCAAGCAGAAAGGCGGCTCTATCCGCAAAGGGGCCAAGGGCTTCCCCATCATCTACTACAACCTGGTAGAAAAGGAAGGCGAGGAAGGCAAAACTGAAAAGCTGCCCTTTCTCAACTACTCGACCGTGTTCAATGTGGCCGACGTGGAAGGCATTGACCTGGACTTGCCCGAAGCACCGGCCACCCAGCACGAGCCGATAGCCGCGGCTGAAGCCATCGTCAGGAGTTGGGCCGAGCGCCCCCGCCTAGTCCACCTCAAGCAGGAGGCCTACTACGTGCCGGCCCTGGACTACGTGAATATGCCGGCCCTGAGCAGCTTCCGCGCCGCTGAGCAGTATTACCAGACCCTATTCCACGAGCTGACCCACAGCACCGGCCACCGCGCCCGGCTGAATCGCCCCGACCTAGCCGAAAACATGGTGGTTAAAGGAGCCGCCGGGTACGCCCGCGAGGAGCTGACCGCCGAAATGGGGGCCGCTTTCCTCTGTGGGGCCGCTGGTCTGAGCCCCGCCGCCACCGACGAGAACAGCGCGGCCTATCTGCAATTCTGGCTCGGCAAGCTCCAGGAAGATAAGACGCTGCTCATCAAAGCCGCCAGCCACGCCCAGAAGGCTGCCAACCTGATTTTAGGGCTGCCCCTCTGCTCCGGCTCCGAAGCCAAGGCAGCGCCGGTCCAGCCAGCAGCAGGAGCGGCCTAAACTACCTACCCCCGGGCTGAATTGTGCAGCCCGGGGGTAGGTAGGGCCGCCCTTTTTCTCCCTTTGGTTTTTCTTATTCTCTCTCACCATTTTACGTTTTTACCCATGCTTGAGCTAACCACCACCAAACGAGTCGGCCGCCGCCAATTTCACTTCAAGGTACAAGGCACCAGCTTTCACGACACCATCGCCGAGTACGACCGTCTAAGCTTTCCGGATGTGCCCGCCTGCGGCCTGTGCGGCTCCGACAACCTTGACCTAGCTTCCCGCGTGGCCCAGGACAAGTTCAAGTACACCAGTGTTAAATGCCTCAACTGTCGCGGGGACGTGACCTTCGGCAAGACGCAGAAGGATGAGCAAACCGTATTTCTGCGTAGAAAAGAAAACGGAGAGCTGGATTGGCAGGCCTGGAAGAAGGAAGATAAATAAGCGGGCCCATCCCCTAGCCCACCCAGCCCTGTTGGGCGGGCTAGTGTACCCTGCCATTTCCATTTCGTTAGTTTTCGCAGGTCGGCCATTATCTTCACGACTCACGCCCTTGCGCTACTTTCGCCGGATATGAAACCCGATTCACCCCCCACTTTCAGCCACCTGCTCCGCGAGGGCGACCGCTTTACTGACCGTGATATCATGAAGGTGCTCAACATCGGTCACCCCGCCCTGAAGCGACGGGAGCTCGATCCTTCGCTGTTCACCGTGGGGGAGTTGCTGCGCCTGGCTACGCTGATCGGGCGCCCGATTGCGGAGGTAATGAAGGTGGTGCTGGCGGAAGTGGCCCGCAATGATGAGGCGACCCAGCAGCGGGCCGCAGCGGTGGAGCAGGTGGCTGGCCGCAAGTATCACCGCCGTCCCCCCTCAGGCGCCTAACCCAGCCCCGACGCCTTCGCTTGTTGCCCGATAGGAACAAACAGCATAAAACGGCTACTTTTCGACAAGCACAAACCAAAACGGGAGCCCCTGTGCAACCAAGGGCCCCCGTCAAATGAAAGTATTCGCAGGACAAATGTAGAAAAAATCTACTTGGACTCTACTAGCTGTCGGTCCCCCCACGAGTGTCAGCAATGTGGGCCGTATTGGAGCCTAGCCACTGATTAATCGTCTAGGCGGCAAAAGAAAGTTCGTTCTTACCTTTTTGCATCGCTCTCGTGCAGGCTACTCCTTTAGCTTGGTCTTAGGATAGAGGCGCGGAAATAAGTTGTTGATTTTGCTCATGGCCGTGGCCGCAATATTATCAAATACTTTGGCGCCCGCTTCGTATTCCTTCAGAAGTACATGCGTCTCTTTCATGAGCTTCTGTAATTCGCTGTCCGTGAGCGTCAGAATGCGCTCAATCTGATACTCTTCCAGCTTGAACTTGCGCATGCGGCCAGCCACCCGGCCGCGAAAGTCGGCTAGGACTGGTACGGGCTGGGATTGTTCGGGGGGGGCAAAGCGGCTAGCGTCGCGTCGCCGAGCTGCAGTTGCAGCTGTTTGGGCTGGAGCTTGCTAGGTCCGTTGTACTGAATATGAAACTCAATGGAGTCCACGCTACGACCCTTCTTTTTCTCGATGTAAGAGATGTCGAAATTGAGGGTATTGAGCTCTTCCAGCGACGGCTTGAGTACATATTTGCGGTAATCCGCAAACTGGGGATAGGCCTCCCCGGTGGTCAGGTCCCGGAGCGTTTCGACCGCCACCGTGTGCGGACTCTTGAACTTCCACATTTGCATAATCCAATAGAACTTGTGGGTGTTCGGGCTCTTGATGCTGAGCAAATCCGCCACCTGGCCCAGGGTGAAGTTCTCGGTCAGGTTGGTCAGGTAGGGGATAACATCGTTGGAGAAGTAACCAGAAATGGTCCCCTGCCCGCTATCGAGTTTGAGCGAGTGTACCAGGGGCACTTTGTGATAGTCTTTCTTGCGATTCGGCATGGGCAGGTCGATGCGAATGGCATCCAGCCCATCCATGGCTACGTGCAGGTACTGGTAGCCGCGCCCACCGATAGCCTGATCGCCCACCAAGTCCGATAAGGGGATAACGATGCGTTTGCTGTCGGCCTCATCCCGGCGCAGTCCGCGCAGTAAGAGCACGAAGATGCGGGCCTCCAGGAGGGTCATCGCCCAGGGGTGCTCAATCAGTACATTGCTCTGGGCCACGGTGGTCGTGCGCCGATTGTCCTGAATTTCTAAGCGATAGGTGGCGCTCTCGGGTTGCTGCAGCTGCTCGGGTTCGACGGCCGCGGCCGTATCCCGCTTCGCCGCCACGACCGCCGCGTAGGCTTCGGGCTGCGTATCAAAGTAGCCTACGCTCTTGGTTTTGCCGTTGATGCGCACTTGCGCCTTCCAACGATTCCGGCTTTTTTCGAACGTGGTACCCGGATACTGATTCTTAGCCATAAGTTGAGGAGATAACCAGCGGCTAAAATAGGAATTTTAGATAGTAATAACAATTATCTCATCTCCTATCTCAGAGGTAACGGCCTCCTATCTCAGAGGTAACGGCTTCCTATCTCAGAGGTAATGGCCTCCTATCTCAGAGGTAACGGCTTCCTATCTCAAGGGTAACGGCCTCCCGTTTGGAGCCTGTAACTAATTTATAATCAATTGCTTATGCCTGCCTTAATAGTATAATAAATACTAATATAAAAAGTTGGAATAAGTCTCAGGCTTTTTAAGAATGGTAAGTGAGATAAAAAACTATCTCAAAAGGTAACGGCTTCCTATTTGAAAAGCTATCTCACCAAGGTAACGGTCTCCTACAATTAATATCTCAAAGGCGTCGGCTCAGCTAACTAACTAAAATGGGCGATTCGTGTAGGTACATTGTTTAAAGAATTTCCGACGCCCGTAAAGTATGTTTTGCAAAAGGTCGCCAAAGCGTTTTTGGCATTGGCAAAGGTTAATCGGTAAATAAGGTGAGCTTTGAATAGTATAAAAAAGTATATTGCGCGTGAATTTTTAACGCATTTTATTACTTTTTAATACTATTATTGCTGAAGTTTTTTGCTGGTTTTTAGTAACTTATCCAATACTTTTTCCGGGAGTTCTTTCTGCGATTCCGGCAGCTTCAGCAGATACTCCTGCCACGCAATGTCCGCATGCTCGCGCATCTCGCCAAAGCCAGACACCCAGAATTCCGCCTGCTTGATCTGCATGTAGGTGGACCGCTTGATATGCACGGTAAAGGAAACCCAAGGATCCTGCTCTTTCTCCCCTTCGCCCGCCAACGCTGGCGCTGGGTCTAGCACTGGTTCTGGGGCTGGTGTTGGTTCTTCGGGCTGCAGGCTTCGCAACTTCTCATTTACGGACAGCAAATTGCTGCCGAATTTGGGCTTGTTCATAGTCGGGAGAGAATTTCAGTAGTGAGCGAGAAGTAATCGCGGGCCCCGTTGCTGCTGGGCGCGTAGTCATACACACTTTCCTTTTGAATTTGTGCTTCCGCTAGGGAGACGTTTTCCCGAATCGATGTTTGCATCAACAGCTTCCCTAGTTCAGGGTGTTGCTGCATGACGCCCACCATGTCATGGTGAAGCTTTTTGCGATAGGTAGGCGAGTATTTGGTGAAAAAAACGCCCCCAAGATGAGCTTAGGGTTTACCCGCTTGCGGATCATCGTGCAGGTTTCCAGCAGCGTGGCGAGTCCTTCAAAGGAATAATATTCCGGTTGCGTAGGAATGAAGACCGCATTGCTGGCGGTAAGCGCAGCATGCGTCAGGGTGTACAGATTAGGGGGGGTATCTATCAAACAGTAGTCGATACCCTCCACTGATTCCAGCACCTCTCGCAGCACAAAGTCGCTTCCCGGCTGTCCGGCTAGATCACGCTCCAAATCATGGAGCTTGGGCATGGAAGAAACTAGGTACAGCCCTGCTCCTACCTGCTGCACCACTTGGTCTAAACTGCTTTGACCAGTCAGCAAGTGCCCTAGGTGCTTATCATGGGTGGTCGAGAAAGACATGGAGAGATTGCACTGCGCGTCACAATCCAGCAGCAGCACTTGCTTGCCCTGACTCGCTAAGCACTGGGCAACAGCCAGGGTCGAGGTCGTCTTACCTACCCCCCTTTGTGGTTGGCAAAGGAAATAATTTGCATAGTGAATTTTTGGAATACCCGTAATACTACGGATTACTGTAATAGTTACCAAAGCTATGATTCTCTACATACTAATAACTCTTGTTATTCTCAGAATTCTGAGAATAACAAGAGTTATTAGTATGTAGAGAATCATTATAACTCTGAATAATATGACTATTAATAAAGTTATGAGAATGCAGCTAATTATGGTAATAAGAGTAATTATATCGGCGATAGCTTAGGGATCGGGTCAACATAATAGCCGCAGGGAAGCCACACATTTTACATAAGCTTCAAACTAACTATTAATAGATGAGTTAGTTATATGAGTTTCGTTGTTTGCGAAGCGGTTTTTTGTGCCTTTGTTGACTATTAGATTTCATTCTCCGCCAATGTAGGTTTTCGTTCACCCATTGCTAAAAGTAGGAGAGAAGGAGGGTAAGAATAGAACCACAACAACCGCTGGCAACGCGAATAGCCAATAGCTTTTAGGTGATTTTAAGGGTGGGCAATCAACCCGCACCAGTGAAATTGCGCGCAGCAATTACCCTTTTCGTACGCGTAGTTCTCCGGGCAATAAAGTAGAAGTAGATCATGCGGCGGAAGGCCGCGCCACAGCGCAAGGATTTATGTTCATCATAGGGTGTCGTCGAACAGCCTGGAATAGGGGAAATAGGCCTGCACCCTGGGGCGCAGCTCTCGCTGCTTATCTTGTCACCCGAAATGACAACTAACCCGGTACCAGCATGGATGCGGACGAGCGCGCCTTTATGGAAGAAATGCTGGACAATGCCGAGCTGCTCGACTGCGCAAGCTGTGCCGATACCACCCTGCACACCCACGAGGAAGTGCTCAGTAAATCGGAAACCGTAACGGAACTACGGATGCGGTGCACCCGGTGCATGAGCTGCCGCACGTGGCTGAAGAGCAGCTAGCACCGTGGAGGTAGTAGTACAGCATCGAAAAAGCCCCAATGCGCTGTGCATTAGGGCTTCTGTATACAGTAGATGCACAATTACATCGCTATTCTTTGTCTTTACGACGGCCGATCTGGTAGCCAAAAACCTGCTGCAGGATAGCACACCCCAAGTAGCTCAGCACGAACGAGCCGGCTGTGATAGCGGCAAAAACAAAGGGGTCGAAGGTGGAGAGCATGGGCCGTTAGTTGTATTCCTCCTCTTCGTCGTAGTGACGCCGCGGGGAATAGCTTTGCTCATGAAACTAAAAAAGGCCACAATAAGGCTCATGTTCACCGCGAACTGCCCCAGCTGGGACCGTATGGGCTGTAGAGGAAAATGGCCAGGGCGAGGAAAAACAGAAACTTTCTCATCGGTGCCAGTAGAGAAGGTAGCGATACCTAAACATACGCATTTGGCGGCAGATGGTCGCACGTAGTACCGAGCAAGGCTACCGCGTGGCCACCGTTGCTGGCGAGGCGGGGAGCACCCGCGCCCGCAGGATATCCTGATTCGTAATCGTGAGCGACAAGTGCCGCCCGCCCCCTTTCTCGAATAGCTCCACGATCAGCACCTTGTCGTCGGGAATGGTGAACTTGGGCACCACGTACACCCGCTCCAGTTGCCTGGTACCCGGTATCCCGCTCAGCTGACTATTGTACACGTAACGCGGGGCTAACTCCGATTCCTGCATGGCCGTGCGCTTCACTTGTTTCTTGTCGCGCACGGTGAATTTGAGGAAGTCGATATCGTAGCCGATGTTTGACTTGTTCAGCATCGATAACTGGAAGTAGAACAGATCATCGGCGGTATACAGCCCGTGCAAGCTGAGCATCATATCATCTTTGGCCATGCGGCGCCGGCGCAGCGTCCGCTTTTTGCCGCTCACTTCGGCCGCCGTCGCTTCCACGGAATGGCGAGGAGCCGACGCCTGGCTGGCCAGGCCCACGGCCGCCCCACCGGCGCCATTGCCTGCCGCCCCCGCGAAGTTGAGATTGATAATCTTCGGGTCCTTCTCGTAGTCGACTAGGAAGGAGTAGAGCTTCCCATCCGAGGTGAGCACGGTCATGTTGGTCTGGGCGAAGCCGGCCGCGTTAGCTTTGACCTTGACGATGTTTTCCGCCCCCTGGGCCTTATCGGCAATGATGCTCCCACTGCCCAGATCCACGTAGGTCACGGCCGTGGGGAAGATCAGGTGGGTGGTTTTCTGGAAACCCACGCCCAGGTGATAGGAGGCAATCAGGTGCTCGGATTCAATGGCCAGGTACATCAGCGGCTTTAGCGGGGCTACGCTAGGTTTTTGCTGGGCTACGGCCAGGGTAGACGAGCCGAGAAGAGCGAACAGGGCGAGGGATAAAAGGGACTTTCTCATTAGTGAAGCAGGAGTTTATAGTTCGCTTTCAGGTTGATTTTGACCAGCCGGATCTTGCGGCTGGATAATGCTTTGCCCGTTTGAATGGCAATACCCGCGGCTTGCGCGCCCAGGCTGGGGGACATGGTCAGCAGATCGGCGCTGCTGGCGCCCGCCGCCAGGCCTTGCTTGGCCATATCCCGGTCCACGGATCCAGGAATGCTGAGCCCCTCCCCGCCGTCCAGATCGTAGGCTGACAGGCTCACGGGCACCACGCTGTTCTCGTATTGAATCGAGCTCACCTGGATGGTCAGGCGCTGGCCACTGAGCTGGCAGACGCCATATACCACGGTGTTTTGCGGAATCACGCGGCCTTCGAGCTGCACATCCGAGAGTAGCCGCAGCTTCACGGTTTGCCCCGGCACGACCACCTGATCCGAATGCACGACAGCCGGCACGGCATTGACCGTGGCCACTGCGCTAGGGCGAGCACTGCTGCCCCCCAGGCTATGGAAGCTGTTGCCCTGGGTCGCGGACTGCGGAGTGTTATCTAATCGGTTGACGACCGAGACCGGGGCGGCCGCTACAACGGACGGCTGGGGCTTGGATTTACTGGGGGCAGCCTTGGCAGCCGGCGCGGCGGCCGGCGTGTTAAGGGCCTGTAAGCGCTGCTCGTATTCGCGCTTGAGCTGCTCCAGCTCACGTACGCTTTGCTCTAGCTGCTCATCCCGCGGGCTGGCTGGAGCATAGCTGGCGGCGCCAACCGAGCGCGAAGGTTCCGCCGTACGCTGCGTGTAGGAAGTGTACCCTGCTTCGTGGGCGGTTTGTTGCTGCAAGTGTTGCATGCGGCTGTGCACGGCCGTCACGTTCGGGTCGTGGTTCGGATCGTAGCGTCGGGCGGACTGACCCGGTTCTACGGCGTAGTTCAGCCCATCCGGGGAGGCAGCGGCCGCCGCTATTTCCTCTACTGGGGCGAAGGTCAGGTTGTTGCGGTGGAAGCTATCCGTCGGGGCTTTCGCGGCCGCTAGCTTATCCTCGAACAAGCTGCTAGGGCCAGCCGAGGGCAGCGACAGGTTGAGGCCACTGTCCCCTGATCCCGCTTCAGCAGCGGCAGAAGGCACGCCCTGGCCCCCGCCACCCAGGTAGAAGAGCGCGACCAGGCAGACAAGGCTGGGTACGGGGATAAAAAGCAGCAAGCGCCGCTTTTGAAGAAAGGCTTGCGTGGGTTTTGGAGGGGTTGTCATAGAGCGGTAGGGTAGGGGTTTAGCGGCGCTCGGTGCGCAGGTCGATGTTTTCCACGGCCCGCCAGCGTTCCATCAGAAAGCCGTGCGGATTATTCGCCGAGCGCGAGACGTCGCGCAGGTAACACTCCGAGACGAAGCGGCGGGTGGTCACGGTCGAGGCGCGGATGATGCGCTGCTGGGCGTAGCAGCGGACGTAGTAGGGGTAGACACTGGTTTGCAGGGCCACGCTATCGACGCGGATATCCTGGCTGATATTGGCCTGGATCAGGTTATTGTAGTAGCTGCTCTCCCGCAGGTTAGCGTAGGCGCGCTGGGCGCTCGCGTCGGCCAGGAACAGCGCCTGCTTGACGTTATACTCGATGGCCTTGGGGTCGGGGTCGAGGGTGAAAAAGAGCTCGTGGAAGCGCTTGACGTGGTCTTTGGCTTCGACGGGGCGGTTGTCTTTGACATTATGAGAAACGGCGGCCAGCAGGGAGCCCTGGTCGAGCACGTAGATGCGGCCTTGGGCTTCAAGGGCCGTTTGGCGGGCCGCGTAGATGGCGTAGGCCGACACGGAGAAGCAGAGCAGCATGAACAGCAAAGCCAGCGTCTTGGTCTGCTGGTAGGCCGAATCAATATTCTTCAGGGAGCGGAACATAGTCGTAGAGGCTAAGGGTGGTTAGGCATTCGTGTTTTTATAACCCGTGGAATTGGCCACTGAGGGAGCAGTAGGGACCGTGCCCATGGCCCGCCCGACGGCTGCGGCTCGCCCAGCCACCTGGCCGGAGGTTGCTCCGGCGATGCTACCCCCAACACTGGCGATCATACCGCCCCCCGCGTGGCAAAGCGGGTAATATTGGTCATGCCACTGGCGGCCACAATCCAGTTGGCTACCGAGGGCACGGTGAGGTAGCCGCAAATGGCAATCACCAGGAAAATCATGTAGCCGTAATCCGCCTTCTCCAGATCGCCCCCGCTCTGAAGGCGGGCAATATCCGAGTTGAGCATCATCACCTGAATCTTGGCCGTGATGGCCCCAAAGATGTTGGCCACGGGCAGCCACAGAAAAGTATTGATGTAGCGCGAAAACCAGTTGGTCAGCGTACCCTCAAAGCCGGGCCAGATGGCGAAGCCGAAGCTGATCGGGCCGATGATGGATAGGATAATCAGAAAGAAGGTGCGTATGGTGTTGATGATGAGCGCCGCCGAATCATGGAGAAGCTCCAAGGCGTTGCGCATCCACTCGCGGAAGTTCTTCTGCACATCGTAGGATAAGCGGTCGAAGTAGAGCGCCGCCTTGCCGCCAAAGTCCAACACCTCCTTGGCCCCCAGTTCCTTCTCGAAGGCCTCATCGGAGGCATACGCCGCATTCTCGGGGTGGGCGGCGAGCAGCGCTTCCTTTCGCTCCTGCAACTGGATGATGCTTTGGTTCTGCCCCCGCACCACCGCATTGGTGGCCGAAGAAATGCCACCCAGTACCCCGTTGAGCGCGCCCAGCATCGTCGGGAAAAACGTAATTACGAGACCAATAGCGAAGGGCCGCAGCAGGGGAAAAACGTCGATGGGCTCGGCCTCCGCGATACTACGCCACACTTTGCTGGCAATGTACACCAGGGCCCCAAGCCCCCAGTGCCCGGCCCACGTTGATCAGGTCGGCGCACAGGGGCAGCATTTCATTGTACAGGTTGTCGAGCAGCTGGTTGAGTGATTCAACTGGTATGGATACCTGGAGCAGGATAGAGAGCAGATACATAACCATTGTTAGTTGGGGAGCCCGTAGAGCTTCTTGAGTACTTGCGTGTCTTTGGCCGCACGACTTTGCTGGGCAGCAATAGCCTGATTGCGGGCCGTGAAATAGGAAACCAGCTGATACTGGTGGACTACCTTATCCGAGAGCTTGTTGATGAACTTCAGGCGCTGGGCATCCGTCATCTTCGCCGCGTCGGGGGTAAGAATGACGGTCAGATCGTCGAGCAGGGCCACGTTCTCGCTCATGAGCACAGTATATCCCCGCGCCATGCCCTGCACCTGGGCCGGCGTCAGATAGGGGTTCTGCCGCAGCTGGGTCATATTCTGCGTGTAGAGCGTCAGAATACGCTCCTGATAGGACCAGATTGTTTGCACGCGCTGATAGTCGCGCACCACCGAATTGATCTTCAGTAACCCGTCGTACCATTCCTCGTGCATGGCGGCCGTCTGATCCGTGAGCTGCTTGATGACGGCCTGGGTGCTGGTGCCTTTCTTGACGATGGTATTCCCAATACCCCGCAGGGTGGTGATAAACCCTTGATGAGTCGCCTGCTTAGTGGCCTGCTTTTCGGCAATGGGCATGGTGACCACGAACTGCGCCTGCGCCGGCCGCGTGAGTAGGGTCAGGCCCCCAAGGCCAGAAGCGTAAAGAGCTTTCTCATGCTGCTTAGTTGGCCAGGCCGTAAAGTTGTTTGAGGATCTGCCGATCCTGCTGGGCCTGGCCCTGCTGCATCGAGATAGCCAGGTTGCGGCGGGTGAAGTAGCTGACCAGCTCATACTGGTGGGTCACCTTGTCGTCAAGGGCATCAATCAGTTCCAGACGTTCCGCGTCAGTCATCTTGGCCTGGAGAGGAGAGACAATGGCCGTCAGCTCATCCAGGTAGCCGGCCGATTCCTGAATCAAGGTGGTATAGCCGCGGACCATGCCGGCTACCTGCGCCGGGGTCAGGTTCGGATCTGCCTTGAAACGCCCGATGTAGTTGGAGTAGATGGTGATGATGGCCGCCTGCCGCTCGAAGATGTGCTGCACCCGCCGGTAGGTGCGCACCGTCTGGCTGACCTGCAGCAAGCCATCGTACCACTGCTTAGCCAGTAGCATGTTCTTTTCGGTAAAGCCTTTGGTCAGCACCTGCTCCACCACGCCGTTGTTGACGAGCGTATTCGCTCTCGTGCTCAAGGCTTTAAGGGTGGCTTGAAGGCCCGTCTGGATGAAGTTGGTACCCTCCAGAATGGGGGCCGATACGACGGCCTGGGCGTGCGCGGCGGGCGTGCCCAACAGGCAAAGCGCGGCCACGCACAGCAGTATCTGTGTCTTTTTCATACCCTGACTAGTGTTAGAAACTGTGTAGGTTAGAGTCGATTAGTAGTGCCCGAACTCTTGCATCATCAGGCGCTTCGTCGTCGCCTGGCGCTCCTTTTGGGCAATCGTGTTGGCTGTCCTTTTCGTGTAGTACCGCACCAAGGCCAGGTGCCGGGTCTGCTTGTCGGCCAGTTCCGATACGTACTTCAGTTGGTCGGCTTCGCTCATCGTGGTTTTGCTGGTGGCCAGGGCCGAGAGCTCCTGCACCCGGGCCGCGCTTTCTTCCGAAAGTTGTTTGTACTTAGCCCGAATGCCTTCTGCCTGTTCGGGGTCAGGATCTTATTAGCCGTTAGCTTGGGCTCCTGCGTAGCGACCTCCTGCAGGATGGCTGCATGCGTCTGATAGATAGTCTCCGTCTTGGGATTAAGCTTGATCAGATTGGGTACATCACTTTGGTACCAGGTATGCACCTCCTTGACGTAGCTGGTATTCGTGGTGCCCAGGGTCTGCTGAATGGAGGCGACAACGCGGGCCTCGGCTTCCTTCGAGGCGGCATCTTGCCCGCAGCTAGGGAATAACAGTAGGCTGGATAGAGCGATCAGATAGGTTGCTTTCATAAGGGGTGGGTTATAAAATGGCGTACTTTTTCGGACCGTTGGTTTTAGCCGGCCTCGCGCAGCTCCTGGGCAGTAGACCGGATAGCCGAGGGCATGTCCAAACCAGAGTCAACCTTTTGGAAGAGGCGCATTTTCTCAGTTTCCTCCGTCGTATAGGTCACATACTCCTCGAGCGATACTTCCACCCCGTACACTTTCGAGACGCGCCCGCCCAGGCTGATAAACACTTCCTTGTACTTGGCGCCCGGCCGGTTGTCGAGGTTGATGCTCAGCACCTGGGCCTTTTCCTTCTCGGTCAGGCCCATCAGTTGTTGAATGTCATCAAAGCGGTTGAGAAACTTGCGCTGGTCGAGCAGAATCTTACAGTCCGAATTGTTGAGGATGGTGTCCTTCACAATCGGGTTGCCGATAATATCATCGACCTCCTGGGTCACCACGATGGCCTCGCCGAAGAACTTGCGGACGGTCTTGAACAGGTACTTGATGTACTCGGCCATGCCCGCTTTGGCAATGGCTTTCCACGCTTCCTCGATCAGGATCATCTTACGCACCCCCTTGAGCTGTCGCATCTTAGCCAGGAACGTATCCATGATGATGAGCGTCACCACCGGAAACAGGATCGGATGGTCCTTGATGTTATCCAACTCGAAGACGATGAAGCTTTCCTGAATTAGGTTTAGGTCCTTGTCCGAGTTGAGCAGGTAATCGTATTCCCCACCACGGTAGAAGGGCCGCAGCACGTAGAGGAAGTTATCGAGGTCGAAGTCCTTTTCGCGCACCTTCTCGGTGGCCAGGTAGGCTTTGAATTCCTGCTGCAGGAATTCGTAAAACGTGTTGAAGCTGGCCCGTACGCGGGGCGTGGTGCTCAGCAGAAGGTAGTAGTGGGTGAGGGCGGTGGAGAGCGAAACATACTCCGACTGACTCACCCGCTCATCCTCCCGCTTCCAGAGCGTGACGAGCAGCGTTTTCAGGCTCTCGCGCTTTTCCACGTCGGGCTTGCCCACGACATAAAAGGGGTTGAAGCTGATCGGGTTGTGTTCCTCGTAGGTGAAGTAGACCCCCTTCTTCAGTTCACATAGTCCCTTGTAAGAATTGCCGGTATCGACCAAGAGCACATGGGTGCCCTGCTCGTGGTACTGGCGCACCAGGCCGTTGGTGAAGAACGACTTGCCCGAGCCCGAGGGGCCCAGCACGAACTTGTTGCGGTTGGTGATCAGGCCCGTTTTCATGGGGGCATCCGACAAGTCCACGTGCACGGGCTTCCCACTGATGCGGTCCGAGAGCTTGATGCCGAAGGGGCTGGGGAGCTGCGGTAGTTGGTTTCCACGTTCCACAAGCAGCAGGCTTGCTCGGCAAACGTGTAGAAGGTCTCCTCGCTGGGGAAGTCCCCGGCGTTACCCGGAATGCCGGCCCAGAACAGGGCGCCGATATCGACCGTGTTTTCGCGCGGCTTGCAGTTCATCTGGGCAATGGCCGAGCTGGTCAGGTCGCGCAACTGCTTCGGGTCCCCTTCCTGCTCGCACCATACCAGCACATTGGCGTGGGCCCGCACGGAGAGCTTTTGTTCCGACACCGCCTGGTTCAGGTACAAGTCATAAAACTCCTTGTGGATGGCATTCTGGCGCGAATACAGCGCGAGCGCGTTGAGGTTGTCGCGCTTCTTCTCGAAGGTCTTCAGCGTCTTGTGGTGATCATCGACAAACAGGTACTGGTTGTAAATGTGATTGCAGCCCAGCAGCAGCCCGACCGGCGCGGCAAAGCCCACGGCAAAGGGGGTGCGGTCGGTGCTGAGCTTCTCGTACCGCACATCCGTTTCCAGGTGCTGGGGCAAATCATCCAGGTTGCCCAGCGAGTAGCACTGACAAACCTTGCTGCCCACGTGTAGGCCCTCACTGAAGTCGAGATCGACCAGGGGTGCCACGTCGCGCAGATCCAGCGCGAGATACTTTTCCAGCAGGCCGGTGGTGGTTTCCGTACCGCAAAGGTCCGCATCCGTCAGCTGGGTAAACGAGATACCGGCGTCCGCTAGCAGACGCACGAACTGGCTAACGGCGTTGAAGAAGGTGGTCAGCCGCTTCTCCTCCATCATTTCTTTGGGGACGATTTTCGACCGCGAGAGCAGGGTGGAGAGGCTATTCCAGTTTTCCCGGCCGCTGGCCGTTTTAGTCAGGAACAGAAAGCAGGTGTGATGGAGGAAGGGTCGCTCGAAAAAGTGCCGCTCGTAGGAACGGGACAGGAGCGAGCGTTCCTCCCCAAAGCCCGGAGCATACTGGTCCTCGACAAACCAATCCTGCTTGTGCACGACCGTATGGAGGGGCAGCAAGCGAATAGCCTTCACGAATACGGCGTGCAGTGCCTCGTACTCACTCGGTGAGAGCGTAAAGATTTCGGGTAGCTCCAGCCGGTAGGCCACCGTGACGTCGGCGTTCTTGCTGATCAGGCAGCCCGATTCTACTTTGTAGATGGGCTGCTTCTGCTCCAGCGTCGCCGAGGGAAGCAGGAGATGGCTCATGGGCGCGATAACTCTTTAAAATGGCGCGGGTTGCGATTCACAATGCGCAGGGGCTGCCGGCTTTTGGCCTGCTGCTTCATGGCCCCGTGCTCGCCGTACCGGGCACTCAGGGCAAACACCCGGGTTACCCACGCAAACCCGCCCCCATGGCCAGGGGCAGGGTCAGGTAAGAGCTCAGGCCGGCCACGTGCAGGGCAATGAAGCCCAGAAACACGCCGCCGAGCCCGCCGAGCAGCAGTAAAATGTAGCGGCTGCCCACCAGGCCCTTGAATTCGACGGGCTTGTTGACGCCCTTATTCAGCGGGTAGTGGCCCATGGCCCTATAAGAAGAAGGCGCGCAGCACCGTGGCCACCACCACCAGGAAGATGCAGCTGCCGAACCAGGAGGTGGCCACCTTCTGCGTGTCCTGGTCGCCCGAGTTCCACTTGCTGAACACCTTGACGGCGCCCACCAGGCCTACCACGGCGCCGATGGCGTAGATCAACGTCGTAGCAGGCTCAAAGTAGCTCGTGACCTGGGCCGTGGCTTCCTGGATACCGGCCGCCCCATTGCCCTGGGCGAGCGAGCTGGTAGCCATGGCCAGGACGAGCAGCGCGGTACCGAGCGCCTGGACCTTCGCAAGGAGAGAACGGCGGGATTGAAAGAGGGAGGGTTTGGTAATCATGGTGGTAAGAGTAGAGGGTGAAATGAGGGAAAGAAAAGACGAACAAGGCTACTAAAAACGTTAGTTCTAAGCGGGCTCCGCCACCTCGATATAGGTTGCAGCGGTAAGTTGCTGGGCGCTCTTTTTACTCCGTTGGTAGAAAGCTTCGAGGACCTGGGTGCCCGCCAGCGCGGGTACTTCCTTCGTCAGCTGCTGCTGGGTGACCTCTCCGGCCGCGGCGCGCTCAAAAACGTTGTTGAGCTGGCTCACACTGACCGTAAAATTCTCTTCAAACACTTCCACCGTCCCTTGCACTCCCACTGGCAAGGGAGGGGCTAAATCGTCCGATTCGGCTTCTGCAAGATTAATGGAATTTCTAATAATAGAATTTTCTTTATTGCCATAATCATTTCCTTGATTTTGCTGGGGCTCTTCGTCGGTTGCTTCGTTGATCTCTTGTTGAGCTTCATCTTCGGCCTGGTCGGGAGCCAAAGCCGACACCTTCACCACGGTTTCTTCTCCCAACTCTTCGCCTGGCTCATCGGTGACCGCTTCCGTAGCTGGTGGGGCCTCTTCGTTGGCGGGAGCGAGGTCAGCGGGAGTGGGAAGCACGACGGCCGCTTTCGGAAGTAAGGGCCCCCGGTTGAGCAGCGAGGCAGGGGGCGTAGGCAACGCCTGGGCGCCGGCTGCTTTGTCCTTTTGGCCCGTGAACAGGTCTAGTACTTCTGCCCGGTAATAGACCAGTGCCACGTACGCGTAGTACACGACGAGCAGGACGGCCATTGTCCCGAAGAACTGGGACCACGTGATCATTTTAAACATAGCGGTAGCGATATAGAATAAATAGGGGCAAAGCGGTGGCTAGCACCCCTGTTTTAGGGGTATGTAAATCAGTAACTTAAGCAATAGGTCAGGGGGAGGTTAGATCAGCAGGCGCTTCCTATTCTTCTTTTCCTGCTCCGCCAGGAAGGCGCGAATGTCCGGACCAAAGGTTTCAAAGTGGTGAGTGATGATATTGGCGAGCAAATCAGCCAGCGGGATATTATCGCTGGCCTGGCTGATCGCGCTCAGGGTGCGATGAGCATCCTCGGTGATATACACCGCCTTATTCTTCTTCTCGCGGCCCCGATAAAGAAAGCTTTCGGGGTAGTCAGCCCGGCCGGCTTGCTCAGCCGGGGGCAGCTCTTTTCTCCCCTTTCGTTCTGCCTCTTCCGGGCGCTCCACCTTCAGGCTGGAGGCAGCAGGGGCTATTTCAGGGGCACTGTCGGGCGCGGGTAGAGCTTGCATAGCAGGTTCGGACTCGGGAGCGGAATCGGTTTCAGGCGCGGCGGGTTGACGGTGGCGGGCAAACGAACTGACAAAGGCGTTCACGTCGGGGGCAGCAGACTTGGCCATAGAAGTTAAAAATTAACGGGCCTTGCTTGCCTCGGTGCTAGGGTAGCCTTTGCCGGGGCTTCGGCGGCAAAGATGATCTGCGCCATTTCCTGAATCAGACCGCTGATACCCAAGTGCATAAACTCCTTGGACAAGGGGAACATAGTCGAGCGCATGCCCTCCTTTTTATAGTTAACGCTTTGCTCCAGACGGGTAGTCAGGAAGGGAATATTCTGCTGGGCAAACAGCTCTTCCGTGCGCCGGTAGAACTCCTGCTTCTCGCTCTTCACGTGCTTGTTCCAGAAGGCATAGTATTGCTTCAGCCGGCTGCCGGGCTGGCCCTTAGCGAAGGCCTCCAGGGCCGCGGCAAAGGGCAGAGTGGCCTCGACACTCAACACGTCGGCTTCCAGGGGCATGAACACGTAGTCCAGCTGCTGCCACAGCTCCACCAAGCCCGGCACGTTGATGGTGCCCGGCGTGTCGATGAATACCAGGTCGAATTGCCCCTCCATTTCCTTTGCCACGTCCAGGGCCTCAAGTACCTGACAGCCCACGATAGGGTACGCCTGAATACCCAGGGCCTGAAAATCAGTAGCTTTCGTCGGATTGGCCTGCAGTTGGGCTAGCTCTTTCTCGCGTAGCCCCTCCAGGGAATGCTGCGGATAGTCGCAGTCAATGACGGCTACTTTCTCCTTCCCCAGGAAGTGAAAGAGGGAGGCGGCCAGGATGTTGACCGTTGTTTTGCCCACACCCCCCTTCTGGGATGAGATCGATATGAACTTGGTCGTGCTCATTGTAGACAAGGAAGAGTAGGGGGAGAAGGGACGCGACAACCGGCAGCACTTAGCGAAGAAAGCATGTAATTCCTTCGCTGTTTACAAATTTATAATTGTAGTTGAATAAACCAACAAATATTTATTTAAAATTGTAAAAAACGATTTTATAGTATATTCGATTTGTTGGTTTTGGAAATAGTTGCGCAGCTATAGGCATAGGATGCTAGTGGGTTAAATCACTAGGTAGATGGATAGCTATCAAACTGAATGTTCAACTATCAGTGTAATTAGTTATCAGACTATTGACTTATCAGACTAGTTATTTTTCAAACTATCAAACCAAATATTTATCAGACTATCAAACTATCAATAGGGGTAACAGGCAATCAAAATCCGGTCTGGTAGTGCCTATGGACTGCTGATTCAGCTGGGTTCAGCTAGGTAGAAATTTGTTGTTTTTCCAAGAGGGACTTTTCTCATAAAATTAGCTTTCCTATATGTTCAATGTTGGTCAGCAAGCCATGACTTTGTAGCCACAAACCCTGCGGGTAAGTACCTCCAAAGTCAACCGGAGAATTTGACGCAAGCTATTTCTCCTTGTCGTGCCACCAGCGTCCACCATAGTCTGAAACCATGGAAGAGTTAGAGCAGAATCCGCTGGAAACACGGGCCAATAAGGAGAAGGTGAAACGCTTCCGGGTCACGACGGCCGAAGTGAAAGCGATTGAAAAGAAGGCGGCGAAGGCTGGCTTGTCCTTCTCCGAATACTGCCGCCGGGCTGCATTGGATAAGCCCATAGTAGAATTGATTCCACCCGATTTGCGCCGCCAAATCAGCACAGCCGGCAACAATTTGAATCAGCTTACCCGCCTAGCCAACGCGGGCAAGCTCGGTGGTGCCAGCGTCGAAACACTGAATGAGCTCCTCACCCGGTTACTGGAAACGCTCAAATGATCGCCAAGACAGTTACCGGAAATGACTTTAGCGGCGCGCTGGAGTATGGCGCAGGCCTGCGCTCGGACCGGACCAATAAGCAAGCGGAACTGATCAGCGTGGCTAATATTGGTAGCCATGACGCGGCCGGTATCGCCGCCGAAATGCAGAAGGTGGCCGCCTTGAGCGCTCGCACGCAGAAGCCAGTCTGGCATACGGTCTTATCATGGGCGCCCGGGGAGAAGGTAAACCAGGAGCAAAAGTTGCAGGCTGCCGCGCTCTACTGTGAGTTGATGGGGGCCAGCCTGGAACGGCACCAGGTCGCGGTCTACGAGCACAAGGATAAGGACCACCCACACGTTCATATTTATATCAACCGAGTGCCCACCGATGGTGGGGCCGCCCTTGACACAGCCCAGAACTATGCCCGCAATGTGAAGGCCACGCGCCAGATCCGGGAGCAGCTGGGCATGAAGCCCTTACCCGAGCGCCGGGTCACGACCAAAGACGTGGATCCACGGAAGGAAGAAGCCCGCGGCTACGTGCGCGAGCAGCTGATGGCCGCTCTGCTGTACGCCAGCATCCGCACGATTGACCAGTTAGTAGCCCGACTGCAAGCGCAGCAGATAGCGGTGGTGCTCAAGCGCGACGCCAAGGGCGTCTTGGTAGGCACCAGCTTCCACTATCAGGAAAGCAGCGTGAAGGGTACAGAAGTGGGCATCAAAGCCAAACAGCTGCGCGACCACTTTCGCCCCTTCGGGTCCGAGGCTTTGCGCACTCGTAACCAGGCGGTGGACTTCACTAGTGGCCAGAGAGTGGGCCTAGCCCTGACCACGTCAAAAGATGAGATAGCAGGTAACCTCATCCGGGTAAGTGACGAGTCCGGCCCCGCCATCGGTGGCCCCACCATCGATGATGCCGAGCGCAACGAGAACGAAACACGCCGCCGCCGTCGGCGACCCAAGCTGTAGGGTTTTCGTCCAAGTGGATGAAAAACTAACAGTCAAGTTATTAAGCCTTATCGCTACCTGCTTTTCTCCCTATTACCTACTAATCTTAACCCATCATGGAAGACGAAAGAGGCCTTCGGAAGATCATGGACTTCATGCGCCTGCTCAGCGTGCTGCTCGTGCTGATGCACGTCTACTACTACTGCTACGGCTTCTTTGCCGAGCAGCACCTGACGGCCGCCTGGTCGGGTCAGCTACTGACCCGGTTCAGCACGAAAACGGCCCTGTTTCACGCCCCCTACGTGACGAAGCTGGCGGCCGCAGTATTCTTGGCCCTTTCGTGCCTGGGTACGCGTGGTCGGCCCAAAGAGGGCCACACCTGGACGCCCATTGTGGGTAGCTTAGTGGTGGGGGCGGCGCTATTCTTTGGGAGTGGGCTGCTCTTGGAGCTGGCCTACTCACCGGCGGTGCTCACGGCCCTGTATAGTAGCACCACGGCCGTCGGCTTTCTGCTCCTACTCCGGGCCGGCAACTTGATTAGTCGCCTCCTGAAGATGAACCTGATGCGGGATATTTTCAACTCGGAAAACGAGACGTTCCCCCAGGAAGAAAGAAAGCTGGAGAACGAGTTTTCCGTGAACCTGCCCACGTCGTACCAACTGAAGGGCAAGCAGCACCAGGGCTGGGTCAATATCGTGAATCCGTTTCGCGGGACGGTGGTGTATGGCACACCCGGCTCGGGGAAGTCCTTCGCCATTATCAACCAGTTCATCAAGCAGCACCTATCGAAGGGCTTTGCGATGTACGTGTATGATTTCAAGTTCGATGATCTGAGCCGCATCGTGTATAATGAGCTGCTCAAGCACCAGGACAAGTACAAGCAACCGGTGCGCTTCTACGTGATCAACTTCGATGACCCGCGCAAAAGCCACCGCTGCAATCCCCTCTTACCCGCGATGATGACCGACATCGTGGATGCCTACGAGAGTGCCGCTACCATCATGCTTAACCTAAACAAAAAGTGGATTGAGAAGCAGGGCGAGTTCTTCGTCGAGTCACCCATCAACTTTGTGGCGGCCATCATCTGGTTTCTCAAGCTCTATGAAAATGGCAAGTACTGCACGTTCCCCCACGTGATCGAGTTTCTGGGCCGCGAGTACCAGGAAATGTTCCCGATTCTGGCCTCGTATCCCGAGATCGAAAACTACGTGCGACCTTTTATCAGTGCCTACCAGGGCGACGCGATGGAGCAGTTGGAGGGCCAAATTGCCTCAGCGCGCATCCCGCTTTCGCGGCTGGCCTCGCCCCAGCTCTACTGGGTGATGAGTGGCAACGATTTCACCCTGGATATCAACAACCCCGCCGAGCCCAAGGTCTTGTGCGTGGGCAACAACCCGAACCGGGAAGTCATTTACGGCGCTGCCCTGGGGCTGTATAATGCGCGCCTCGTCAAGCTGGTTAACCAGAAGGGCAAGCTTAAAGCCTCCCTAATCATTGACGAGCTGCCTACCATCTACTTCAAAGGATTGGATAAGCTGATCGCCACGGCCCGTAGTAACAAGGTTTCTACTTGCCTGGGCATTCAGGATAAGAGCCAGCTGGACCGCGATTACGGCAAGGCCGAATCTTCCGTGATTCAAAATACCATCGGCAACGTGCTCTCGGGCCAGGTTACGGGGGAGAGTGCCGAGGCCCTGAGCAAGCGTTTCGGCCGTATCGTGCAGCAGCGGCAGTCGCTGACCAGCAACAGCCGCGACACGAGTTACACCCTGGCCACCCAGCTCGATAGCATGATTCCCGCCAGCACGATTGCCGGCCTGAGCCAAGGCACCTTCGTGGGCGCCGTGGCCGACAATTTCGGCGAAGAGATAAACCAGAAGGTGTTTCACGCCAAAATTCTGGTCGATGTAGCGAAAACAAAGCAACAGGAAGCGGCCTATGCCGACATTCCCGACATCACCAGCTTCGTCGACCCGACGACGGGGAGGATACCACGGAGCAGGTTATCCGGGCGAATTATAAGGCCATCAAGGACGACATTGCGGCCATTGTGAAGACGGAATTGGAAAGGATTGCCAGTGATCCCAACTTGCAGCACTTACTCCACACCAAAAAGGCGAAGGCAAAAGCATGAATAAAAAATTAATTGGTAGAAGGCTGGCTGCCCTGCGGGACGAGATCGCGGGTCCAGGGGAGAAGAAGTGGACGATCGCGATGGTGGCCGAGGAAACCGGTTTGACCCAGAATATGGTCGGCCAGATGGAGCGTAGCGGGGCCGGAGGCATTGAAATCTTCATTTCGTATCTACTTTTCTTCTACCGCCGGGGCTATAACCTCAACTGGATCATTCTGCCCGATAATGCGAGTGTCTCCAAAAAGCGTCTGGAAGAGGATGTCAAAACCGTTGATATGCGAAGTGTGGCAAATCAATTCCAGTATTTACGTCAATCGATTGAGAGAGAGATAGATACGGCGTTTAAGGCGCTGGAAGCGTAGCGACTTGTAACTTTGCTTTAGTAAGATAATCAGTTATTTTAGAAAGCAATATCTAAAATACCAATATCGCAGGCGTGAATTGTTATATTTGCTAAGGCTGGCCCCAGGGTGGCGTCAGGTGGTGTAACTCATTAACAAACAGCGATATGTCTGAGCAAGCCGAACCAAAGTCCGGTGCTGGAGAGCAGCCCGTTCCCCAAGCCGTAGGGCCAGCAGCGGTCCCGAAAAAACCCGCCGTTCTCAACGTCGAGGAAACGCGGGATGAATTCATCAAAAACGCCCAGCCCGTGGCCGCTGCCCTCCGGCAGCGGGGCAAAGAAGCCGAGGCCACCCAGCTCGAGCAGGCCGCCCACGTGATTGCCCTAGCCGTCGGGGCCCCGCGGCAGGCCACCCCGGGCGATGCCCTGAAGGGCGAATCAGTAAGCCAGGTACTCCAGAACATCTGGGACGTTATGGACAAAGACCCTACATTGCAGAAGCTGCCCCAGGCCCAGAACCTGCGGAAGGCGGGCCTGGCGCTGGCCGGGGCGGGGCTGCTCAGCATCACCCTTCGCGATGGCGTAATCGTGAGCTTCGTCAGCAACTTTGCCGACAACTTCAGCCAGGCCCAGAAGGCCGTAGGGAAGCCCGGCGAGAGGCCCCCTGTAAACCTAGTACGGCCGTCTCTCACTGCCGCTGCTGGAGCGCAGCAGCCGGCCCCAGCTCAGATACCGGTACCCACGGCTAAGCCCGCGGCCGGAGAGCAGTCGCCAGCGGCAAAGCCTACCTCGCTACTCGCGCCGGAAGTCCTGCAAAAAGCTAAGGCCCTCTACCAGGAAAACCAGCTAGGAATGGCTCCTGTCCGGGCAGGTTTCACGAGGGAGGATTTACCGCTGCCGCTGCTGGAGAAAATGGGGGTGAAGGTAGAGGAGTTGGAGCAGTCAGGGCAGTTGCAGAAGCTGCTGAGTGGGCAGAAAACCGACCTACTCTCGTCCTTCTCCCTGCACGATGCGCACGGGGAACCCGTACCCTTTGCCGCCAAGCTGATCATGCGGCGCGACGCGGCGGGCGCGCCTAGCCTGCAATTTGATTTGCCCAAACAGCAACTAGTCATTCCCGAGCAGATTCTAGGCAAGGAGATCACGCCGGCCATGAAAGAGCAGCTGACCACGCACGGCGTGGTACCGCTGAGCGAGGGCTTCCGCGATGGCAAAGGGCAGACCTTTGCCGCCTACGTGGCCATTGACCAGGAAATGAACCGAGTGGTCGCCGTGCGCCGGGAGGGTATCGCGGTGCCTAAAGAGCTGCTGGGCGTTGTGCTGAGCCCGCAGCAGAACCAGCAGCTCCTGGGGGCTACCCGACGAAAGTAACGGGGATGACCAACCAAAAAAGCCAGTTGTTCGACGCGACGGTCGTGCTCGACCCCGTCAAGCGGACGCTTAGCTTCCGCGACGTCCAGCCGCACGTAGCGCAACAGCCAGCCGAAAAGGTGGAACCAGTGGCCCCCCACCCCAAAATGAGAATGTAAATCTGCTAGTTTTGCGAAAATCAGTTTCCAGGCCTTCCGGGAGCTGATTTTCTTCTTACAGTAAGGAGTACCCCGCCCCAGTCCACTACCCACGCACATACACACACCGCAATAATGCAGCAGTCCCGTTTTCTCGTTGTCCATGCAGACGCCCCGTGAACCTGAACTCACGTTCGACCAGGTCAAGCAGGCGATTAACTTGGTCGATTTAGTCCTGACGCTCGGCTACGAGCACCACCGCCAGCTAAGCGGCCCCGCCCTCGACCAGGGCAAGTTCCACACCTTTGATTATCGCGGCAAGGCGAAGCTGGACCAGGTGATTGTGTACAAAGCCCCTTCCGGCGACTACCTGTATTTCAACCGCGCCGACGACCGCGACAAGGGCAGTGTCATTGACTTCCTGAAAAACCGGCTGGAAAACCCCCGCATTGCGGGCATTCAAGCCAGCAGTGGCAAGAGTATCTGGGGCAGCGTCATGGATAATGCCCGGCGCTTCCTCAGCCTACCAGCCTCCCAGCGCAAGACGAGTCCGCAGTTGCAGCAGGCAATTGCCCCGGTGCAGCGCGGGGATCAGTACGTGCCCGACTTCCTGCTGAAGACGGCTCCGCTCACGGATACGAGCTACCTGAATGCCCGAGGGCTGACCAATGAGACGCTCAGCAACGGCTGTTTTGAGGGGCGCATCCTGAACCACGTGCACGAGGGCGTCAGTAAGACCGGCCAGCCCTACAAGTTTATCAATACGGCCTTTCCGCAGGTGTACAATGACAAGATTGTCGGGCTGGAAATCAAGGCCCATGGCCCCATGGCCCAGGCCGCTGATTCGCTAAATTCATCGGCTTTGTGGCTCTCGAACAGTGGCCCGAAGACCAACACTCTCTTGGTGACGGAGAGCGCCTTTGACGCCCTCTCGCACTATCAGCTCAAGCAACCCACCAACACGATGTACGCCTCCACGTCGGGCCAGCTGACCGATAACCAGGTGGTCGAAATCCGGCGGCTCATTACCAACCAGAACCTAAAGACGGTGAAGCCCGCCTTCGACAATAATGTGGCGGGTCATGTGTTCGATACCCAGCTGATTACGGGCCTGGCGCACGTGTCCACGCCGATGCATATCGAGCGCAGCTTGCCTGGCCAACTAACGGTAACCATCCACTCGGATCAGGAGCCCTACTTCCGCAAGCTACACGAGCAGACGAAAAACTATAATCAGCAGATAACGGAAGGGTATTTCCAGTTGGCCGGCCGCCATGCGCCCCCGACCCACACGTTGCACAGCGAGTTGATCCTGGCCGGGAAAGAAGCCGACAACCGCTATCAGTTTCACATCCCGAAACGAGTAGAGGCCCTCGAGTTTTTCAACCGGGCCCTGATGCAAAGCTACCCGATGAGCGTGAAGATGGATTTGGAAAAGTCGCGGGCTTCTGACTGGAACGACCAGTTGAAAGAAAGCCTTAAGGGAAAAACAACTGCGCTGACGCCGGAACAGCCCGCTGTGGAGGAAGCGAGTCGGCGACGAGGGATCCGCCGATAACTTTCGCCCGGCGTGTCGCCGGCTCCTTCCGTCCCACCACAGGGCGGTGGAATTCGACTACCCCACCGTTAGGTCAACCGTCACCGAGGACGAGGCGAAGGCCACCGACGGGGCGACGTGCGCCGAGATGATTAAACCCTGCAAAGCATGGCATTTAAGTCCTATGCCAAACAGTACCTAGCTAGCGCTGGCTACCTTAAGTATACGATTAGGATCCTCTTAGCTATCAGGGCAAGGTAGATACGGACCTTGCTAGCGCTGCCCCTGTTTAACGCCACCCATGATGCCTACCGCCCATACTACCTTCTTAGGCCTTCCCTTCTCCGAGCAAGCCCAGGTGGTCTGGCAGGAAGGCACCTACCTGGCCACCCGCTATGAGGAGGAAGATACCGTGGGCTTATACCACCTGCCAGCCGGCTTTTTCGTGGAACTGTCCTACGATCACGTCGCCAACGAGTTGATCAAGCGGGTGCGCACCTTTACCAGCAAGGCCGATCTAGAAGATTACGCCTGCTACGTGGACCTCACTGACTTATCTCTTGGGGATGAAAAGCTCGCTAGTACAGTTCTTCTTCCATCCTAGGCAAATGAAGCGCGTAAAACGCGGCTCCTGCGCTTTTATCAGGGAGATAGGTTGGGTGCGATAAGGCCCCGTTATCGTCCCTATGTTTCGCCCCAAACACCAGCCAGGGAGTGGGATCCTAAGGAAGACATAGGATCATCGTGGACAATACGGGCACGCCCCGCCGTGGTCAAGCTATCGAGTGGGGTGTCCCCGTTCTGGTCGAGGGTGGAGAAGCGGGCGTAGCAGAGGGGGTAACGTATGGGTTCAGCAAGTCGGGTTCGGAAAGGTACCCACCTAATTCTTTCTGAAATGACTAGTTGGCCTCTCTTTTGGCTCTGCTTCTCTCCTCCGGGGAATACGCGGACAGCCGGCACGCAACGGGTAACGGGACCACTCGGGGAACCGTCGCTGAGGACGTAGCCGCGACTGGAATGCGGGAACTCCAGTATCGCGAAATAAATACCACTCCAGCCCTTCGAGCGCCATATCTAGGCGTCCCACGGCCAGCCCGGCCCCGATCAAGGCGGCGGCGGGAATAAAGGCCATCGCAATCAAAGGGCCTGCCCACGCTCGGCCCGTTGGCGGTTGGTGGGAGAAGGCTGAACTTCCATGTGGTAGATTGGCAGGGAGGGATAAGAAAGGCGGAATAGCTGGCGAAAGTTTTCAAGACTTCATGCGCACTGCGTTTAAAATAGCTAGCAGAAAGGCAAGTTCACAGATAAGGTCCGAGGTGGGCGGCGTTATGGATCCTATTGATGACAAAGGGACCTTATGCACTGCAATTGCATAAATTCAAGTTTTCTTTGCATGTATACAATTAGCTCTGTATATTGATGTACGCTTAAACGCTGACTCGCTCCGTTCTCTACCCCGTCACCACACCTCTAGTGCAAATTACCCCAACGGCGCGGCAGGTTGCTTCCGCTTCTACGCTGCTATGGGGAGTATGAGGTATTTACGCGGTAGTTGTGAGCCCTGCAAGCCCTTCCGGCTTGCCCCAGCTACGAGGTAAAGGACAACAGCAGGACTTTACCGGTGGTGGCTCGCTCTGCGTCCGCGCTTCTAAAGCCTGACGGCAGCAAATAGCACTACTAGGCACAACTCCTTATTCCCTCCGCTAAGCAACCCCCAGGTAGCTCTCGATTGATAGCCGGTCGCTCCTATGACGTGGGCGGACTATGACGGAGGAGCTTGAATTTATCCCATCATACGCTTTGGGGAGAAGCACTATCCGGTGGGGCTGGATAGCCACGGGATTCTCTAGAAAGCGCCGAATTCATATCGCTATCCCTTCATTATTCACTTGTCTATACCAGCTAGTATGAAATCTATTCTACCCGGGGCAATCCAAAAGCAGGCTCACCTTCAGTCGCCACGCTCACCTACGACATCACGGCCCTGCAGATGACCATTTATTTCAATCGCGAAGGCGATCACGATCATAATGGCCTGCTCTTCGCCCTGACCGCTAATGTTCCTGTCCTGCGCTACCTCGAGGCCCGGTCCCGTATGGTTCCGCCGGCGAACCTAGCGGCTTTGCACGCCGCGGCGTTGCCCCGGGCACATCAGCTAGGCATAATTCCCCTTCCTACTAGATATCAAGATGCGCGGGTGCATCCCCTGGTGCGCCCCCTCGTGATACGCGCCACGGCCGGAGCCGAAGTTCAGGTCGTGCTGCGCAATAAGATCTCCGAACGCTGGATCGGCCTGCACTTAGTCGCCGACGGGTATGCGGTGAAAACCCAGGACGGTTCGGACGTGGGGAAGAATCCGCACAGCCTGACCCCGCCACATGGCACCCGCATTTACACCTGGCAATGCCGCCACGAAGGTGTTTTTCCCTTCCACGATGGGGGCAACTACTCGGGGGGCGAGGACGGCACGAACGCGCACGGCCTGTTTGGGGCCTTGGTTATCGAGCCGGCAGGATCTATCTGGCGTGACCCAGTGAGTGGGCGGCGATCGCGGCGACTCGATGGGAGCTTTCGGCAGTTAGATGGGCTGTACCTGGACGTGTTGCCGGAGGGAGACGCGCAGAACCCCGACGTGACTATCTCCCCGACCCAGCTGCCTACCCATCATTGGCCGCCCCCATCGCCTATCCCGATTTTCACGCCGTCGGCCACCGCGAGTTTGTCATCTTTTTTCACGACGAGCCCGAGTTTTGCCCCTCCCATGATGAGGAACCGGAAGAAGACCCGTGTCCCCACCCAGGTTCGGGCGGCGGGCACGGCGATCACGGGTGCCGCGACGGCCTGCCGCCGATCATGCCGGTTTCCTACCGCGCTGAGCCTATGATAAACCGAGAGCACAAGTTGTGGCGGCTGGAGCGCACCGGCCACAACTTTCAGGGTCGGCCCGTCCTCAACGAGGAGCAGCATCACAGCTCCTGGATGTTTGGGGACCCGGCCACGCCGATTCTGAAAGCCTACATCGGCGACCCCGTGCGCATTCGCTTTGTGCACGCGGGGGTCAAGGAAACCCACGTCTTTCACCTGCACCTCTACGAGTGGCATGCCGTGCCGGAGGCTACAGATTATACCGGGCAGTTCAACGGATCCCCGCGCATCGATGCCATTTCCGTCAGCCCCCAGACGGCCCACACGATTGAACCCGTGTGGGGGGCCGGCAATCGCCACCAAGTAGCGGGTGACATCATTTGGCACTGCCACCTGTATCCGCATTTTCACGAAGGCATGTGGGGCTTGTTTCGCACCTTTGAAACCCTGCAGACCGGCGCCCTCGGCCCTTGGCTCGCGGGCAGTGAACTGCCCGGGAGTGTATATGCCGGCCGGCAGATCGGAAGGTACCCAGACAGGACGCGCATTGAGCGCCTGTTGCCCTTGCCCGATCGGGTTCCTCCGCCCGCCCCGACGAGCACGCACCCGGGCTATCCCCTCTACATCCCCGGTCAACTACGGCAGAAATCGCCCATCCCGCCCTGGCCTGACCGGCCCTGGCAGGCTAGGGAGCAACGGTGCCACCCATTTGACTCGCTGCTGGCGGCGGACATGCCGGCCGATTTTAATTACCGCCCGGTGCCGACGCGGTTGGAGCGCAATGCCTTCAATGCCTGTCCCGTCCCGGGGGAGATGTTTACCCGCAATCCGTTTGCCCAGCAGCAAGCAGCCCAGTGGCGGTCCACGTTTGACACCTGGAACGTGGAGCGCGAGGTGTGCCACGATGTAGTCGTTGCTAAGCAGCGCATTGACTATAATGGTTACGGCTGGCATGATAAACATGGGCACTTGTATTATCTGGATGCGGAGGAGGATCCTGATACCCGACGTGATTCGGAGGACAACCCGATACCCAAGGAGCCTCTGTTTTTTCGCGCCCTGCACCAGCAGATCCTAAACTTGACCCTGGACAATCAGACGCGGCTGGATATTGAGGAGACGGCGTTTGATCGGGCCTTCCCTCCCTGTTCAAAGCGGGCCTGGGAAGGGGAGTGCGCCCTGCACGTGCATATGGTCAAGTTTGATCCCATTTGCGCGGACGGAGCCAGTACCGGCTGGAACTACATGAGTGGCCCCGTAGTGGGCATGAAAATGGTCTACCGCTGGTGGCTCGATCAGGAGTTTGGGACCATCTTTTTCCACGATCACCTCTTCGCCAACTACCGCCAGAAACACGGCCTCTTCGGCGCCCTGCTCGTGGAACCCACCGACGCCCGGTTCTTTCATCACGTCCAGGGTTACGAGATTGTCAGCGGGCTCCAAGCAATAGTCACGCTACGCGAGGAGTTTGAAGGCCGGCGGGCGTTCCGGGAATTCTGCCTCGGCATCGCCGACTTTATCCCGATGTGGGACCGGAACGACAGGCCCCTAAACCCACCCGATCATCCGGGCGGGCACGGCGACCAGGGCGTGATGGCCTTGAATTACCGTAGCGACCCGATTCACGAACGGCTCCGGGAAGGGGGACTGACGGTGGATCCAGCTTATTGGTTTACGTCGCTAGGGCCCTATAACCGGGATCCCTATACGACCCGGTTTCTAGCCTATGAAAGCGACCCTATTTGGTTTCGCATGATTCAGGGTTCCCACGAGGAACAGCACAGCTTCCAAACCCACGGCATGCGCTGGCAGCGCTTTCGGGGCAGCACCGATTCGGCCCTGCGCAACCAGCAGACGTTTGGCCTGTCTGAAGCCTTTACCTTCATCAATCGCGAACCTTACGGGGCGGGCGATTACCTCTACAAGCTCTCGGCGGCCGACGATCTGTGGCTGGGCTGCTGGGGGCTGATCCGGGTTTTTCCGCAGGACGTAACCGTTGATGAGGCGAGGGAACCCCTGCCCTTGGTCCTCCTTGATGCTTTGCCCACGGCCGTGCCGCTGCCGCCCCCGGTGTTCCAGATGCGACGCTTCCGCGTCGCCGTCAAAGCCAAGCGGCTGGTGTACCGGGAGCCCGATCTGGTCGACCCGTTCGGTCTCATCTACGAGCTAATCGCTTACACCCCGCCCTACGGCCACGAGCACCTTGTGCCGGCCCCGACTAAACCAGAACCGTTGGTGCTACGGTGTCGGGAGGGTGAGTGGGTGCAGGTGACAGTGGAGAATCAGCTGCCGGAGGGATTCATGCCCCGACCGGAACCGTTTGCTCCGCAAGTGCCGGTGGAAGAGCAAGGACCCGGACCGCTCCCTCGACCCCAGCGCCCGGTGTCGGCCCAGGTATCCATGCACGCCGATCTGCTGCGCTACGATGTTCGCTTCAGCGACGGCGCCAACGTGGGACGCAACATGCTGTTTGGTGAGCAAACGGCCGCGCCCGGCGACAGTGTGACCTATACCTGGAATACGTACCGGCCGCCCCACACTAACGCCAATCAACCCTTGGGGCCCATACTGCTCCAGGATATGGCTGACGTGCGCAACCACCGCCATCACGGGCTCATCGGGGCCCTCATTGTCGAGGACCGCTTTGCCACGCCTTACCGCGTGCGAAAGGGTCGCTCCACCGCCACAGGTACCGAGTCAGCGTGGTACGGCGTGCGCGCAACCGTAGTGGTGCGGCGGCCCTGGATGCCACCCCAACGGGTGGAGGAAGCAGTGCTGTTGCTGCAGAATGGCCTGCGGCTGTATTGGCGAGGTAAATTACGCTGGCCCATCCCGGATGAACCACCCGGGCACGGGGAAGACGAAACGGACCACGAAGACCAGGGCCAGAAGGGGTATAATTACCGCTCCGAGCCCGCAGATCCGGAGTGGCGCGACGGCAAGTTGCTCTCCAAACACTCCCCGGCTACCCCGATCTTCCGGGTGCCGGTTAGAAGCACCGTGCACCTGCACCTGCTCGGCGCCTGTGACAAGCCCCGCAACCATAGCTTCACGGTGCACGGCGTGGCGTGGCCAGAATGGCGGTTCCTTTCCCCGACGCATCGGCGCTGGGTGTCGTCCGAAGGCGCCATTTCGGCGGGGACGGTCCGCACCTTTGCCTTCAGCCCCAGCACCGGGGCGATCATGCCTACCGCGATGGGATTCTCAAGTGGATGGTGCCCCAAGGGCTGTGGGGCATTCTAAGGGTCACCAAGCCGAAAACAAGCCCCTGGTTAACGGTGCCCCTGGTGATGGCTGGTTTGGCTGGGCTAGGCTGGGGAATCCTGGCGGGGTATCGGTGGGCTAAAAAGCAGACATAGTGGACTGCTTGCCAGTCTCCTATGTCTGAAACTAGAATTGCCACACTTTTACCCTAAAAATTCTGTTTTAGGGTAAAAGTGTGGCAACCTATGGTAGCACCTGTATGAGCATTGCTGCCCAGCCTATTCAAGCGGATAAGCGTTGCCTTTCCTGAGTACGCTACCTAAGGCTTGGATTGGTAAACAGCGCGCCTACTTCTGCGCGCAGCAAGCGGGTACGCCGGCCAGCGTACAGGCTGCCGTACCCTTATCCGGGCAATCCTTTAGGAGGGGACACTCCGGGGTACCCTTCATAGGGCAGTCCGCCGTTGGGGCGGGGCTGGTGAAGCCAAACACGGCCCCTCCGGCCAACAGGACGGCAGAGGCTACGACTAAAACTTTCTGTTTCATCGAACAAACGAGTAAGGTGAACCGGCTGGGGACGGCAGCCAGGCGAAGAACAAACGGGCCGCGCCCCGTCGCAAACGGCCAGCGTTAGGCGGCTTGCCCAATACCAGCCCGTTCTAGGGTTTCCCGGGTGATGCCCTCCGTGCGGCAACAATCCAACAAGGCGCCATTGACGGCCACGGCGGGCAGCGTTTGCACGCCCAGCAAGCGGGCCCGGCGCAGGGCCGGATTACCCGCTTCGGTCTCGGTCAGGTTATGGGTGATGATGTCGCAGCTGCTGCAGGCGGTGCTTTTGACCAACTCAACCACGGGGCTGCACAAGGGGCACCCGGCGGTGAAAACTTCTATAATGCGTTTCATGGAAGGGCGTTGATAAGTAATAGCACAAAGCTCGGCCCGCTCCCCGGGTGTCGGTCAAGCGTTATTTCCAGTTTTTTTCTCCCGCTCGGCATTGTGCTGCTCCAGCCGCCCGCCAATCTCGCGCAGCTCCTGCATCTTCTGCGTCAACTCGGCTTCCGTCAGGTTCGGGAATTCGTGCCGCAGCTCCTCAATGCGCCCGGCATCCTGACAGTCGCCGGGGCAAGCTCCCACTACGTCGACGAGTTGCAGGGCCAAGCCCTTGCGAAACACCTCGTCCAGCAGCAGGTGCTCGGCGGTGCTCAGCCCGTTGGTGACGGCCTTGAACTGCACCAGAATCTGCTCGGGCTCGGTGGTTTCCGCGTCCAGCATTTTCACAATGCCGTGGAGCTGGCCGGCCAGCATGTTCAGGCGGCTCTTCAGGTCGCGGGTAAGGTCTTTGGGGAGCATAAACCAGAATTTCGAGCAATATCAACGCCTTGGGGGGGTATCCGTCAAGCAAACAGTCAAACAAATCCGGAGGGCCTTCCGCGCCACCCGCCTTACCGCAGCAGTTGCTGCAAGTCCTCGGGAATGGGCATGGGCTGCTCGGCTTTTACGTTGGCGCCCCCGGTATTGCCCGTGGGCACCTGGCCAACCATGGAGCCCAGGAAACCAAACACGATACGGGGCAACTGCCCCAGGATTTCGCGCGGGTTAAGCGTCCGTAGCCCGTGCGCCAGCATGAGCAGGTGCACGTGGGTGTGGGACACGGCCCAGCGCTGCCCCAGCACGTGCGCCCGCTCCAGATGATGAAACGCGTCGGCGGCATCCCGCCGGGCATAGGCCGCCCGGGCGGCGAGTAGCTCCTGGTGAAAGTAGGGGTGCAGGCGGGAAGGAAGAAACAGGGTTTGCATCGGTTAAAACTTCATGCGCTGAATGCGTACCGCGTTCAAAATAGCTAGCAAAGCCACCCCCACGTCGGCAAACACCGCTTCCCACATGGTGGCCAGGCCGCCGGCTCCCAGGGCTAGCACTACGGCTTTCACGCCAAACGCCAGCCAGATGTTCTGCCACACGACCGTATGCGTCGCCCGGGCGATGCGGCGGGCCGTAGCAATCTTGCTGGGGTGGTCGGTTTGAATCACGACGTCCGCCGTTTCGATAGTCGCGTCCGAGCCCAAGCCGCCCATGGCAATGCCGACGTCGGCTAAGGCGACAACGGGCGCGTCGTTGACGCCATCGCCCACGAAGGCCAGCTTGCGGCCCTCATTAAGGTACTGCTGCACGTAGCGCGCTTTGTCTTCCGGTAGCAGCCCCCCATGAGCCTCGTCAATGCCCAACTCCTTCGCTACCCGCTGGGTGATGCTGTCCTTGTCGCCGGAGAGCATCACGAGTTTGGTGATGCCGTCGGCCCGCAGTTCGCGCACGGTCTGCTGAGCATCGGCCTTGGGGGCGTCGGCCACGGTCAGGTAGCCGGCGTACTGGCCATCCAGGGCCGCCACCACGATGCTGTCTACTACCTGGTCGACGTCGGCTGGGTAGGCCACCCCGTATTTGGTAAGCAGCTTGGCGTTGCCCGCCAGCACATCGCGGCCCTCTACGCGGCCCCGCAGGCCGTGGCCGGCAATTTCTTCCACGTTTTCCACCGACACGTTCGCAGCGGCGGAGCCCACGTGCTGGACCACAGCCTTGGCAATGGGATGGGTAGATTTAGCTTCCAGAGCACCCAACAGCCTCAGCAGCTGGGCGGGCTCGATACCTGGTGCTGGCTGCACGTGCTGCACGGCAAATACGCCCTGGGTGAGCGTGCCGGTTTTGTCCATTACCACGGTGTCGATTTCGCGCAGCACGTCCAGGAAGTTGGAGCCCTTGAGCAGGATGCCCGCGCGGGAGGCGGCCCCGATGCCCCCGAAGTAGCCCAGCGGAATGCTCACCACTAGGGCGCAGGGGCAGGAAATCACCAGAAACACCAGCGCCCGATACAGCCAGGTGCGGAATACGTAATCGTCGACGACGAAGTAGGGCACCACGAGGAGCAAGGTGGCCAGCACCACCACGATGGGCGTGTAGGTTTTGGCAAACTTGGTGATGAAGAGCTGCGTTTTGGCCTTGCGCCCCACCGCGTCCTGTACCATTGCCAGAATCTTAGCCAGCTTAGTGTCCTGATAGGTGGCCGTGACCAGCACCTGCACCAGCGATTCCTGATTGATCATGCCGGCCAGCACCACGTCCCCGGTTTGCTTGCTTTGGGGAGCCGACTCCCCCGTGAGCGCCGCCGTGTTAAAGCTGGCCGGCCCCTGGGTCAAGGTCCCGTCGAGGGCCACTTTCTCGCCCGGCTTCACCTCAATGGTGTCACCTAACTGGACCTGCTTGGGGTCCAGCACCAAGGATTGGCCCCCGCGCACCACCGTGACTTCCGTGGCCTGGATTTCGAGCAGGGCTCGGATGCTGCGCTTAGCCCGGTTCACGGCCGCGTCCTGGAACAATTCGCCCACAGTATAGAACAGCATCACGGCCACGCCCTCGGGGTACTCGCCGATGGCGAAGGCACCGAGCGTGGCCAGGCTCATGAGCAGGAACTCGTTGAACACGTTGCCGGAGGGGATACTCTGAATGGCCGAGCGGATAACTTTCCAGCCCACCAGCAGAAAGGCTATCCCATACCAGGCCAGGCGCATGGCGCCGGTGAAAAAGGGCACCTCCTCGCTGAAATAATCCAGCGCCAGGCCACTGAGCAACAGCACGAGGCTGACGCCCGGCCACAAGTAGGGGCTAGCTTCAGCAGGGCCGTGGTCGTGGTCATCGCCGCTGGCATGGCTATGGCCGGCGTGCGCGTCGGGCTTGGTGTCGGCGGTCGGGGCGTGGTCGTGGCCGGGCACGTCGTGGCCCTGTGGGTTGGCCGAGGCCTCTGGAGTGAGCTGGTCCCGGGTCAGGGCACCCACGTTCTCCAGCTGCACCTGCTTGGCAGTGTTCAGTTCCTCGTTAATTTTATCTATCGATGGGTCAGGCATGAGTCAGAAAGTTAATTCCAAGTAAAACAAAGTCGCTGGAGGTCAGTGGATTACCAGTCTACGAAAAAGCCCGCGAGGCCCACCAGCACCAGCACCGCGCTGGTCAGCTGCCGCTCGTGGCGGGCCAATCCGTCGACGTTGAGGCGCTGCAGGCTGCGGTGGGCCAGCGCTACCAGCGCACACATAGCCGACACGGAGGCTAGCAGGTACACGCTCATGATCAGGGCCAGGGCTGCCGGCCCGTGGGTGCCAGCAGCCAGAAAGAAGGTCTGAATCTCCAGGCAGGGGGCCAGAAACATGGTCGCGGCCAGCCCTACTACCAGGCGCCGGCGCGGCGGGCGCCGGCTCAGTGGCCGCGGGTCGGGGTGGGTGTGACCAGGCCCGGAAAAGGCGTAGAGCAGGCCGATGGCGATGAGTAGCAGCGGCGCTACCCAGCTGGCAAACTGCTCGAAACGGGCCGAGAGGCGCCAGCCCAGCAGGCCCAGCATCAGCCCGATGCCTACAGTGCTGAGCACGTGGGCCAGCCCAGCGACCAGCGTCACCCCCACCGCCCGCCGCAGGGGCCAGCCCTCGGCCCGCGCCACGGCCAGCACCGGCGCCCAGTGGTTGGGAATGGACGCGTGGAGTAGACTTAGCACAAGGGCGCCGATGAGTAGTTCTAGCATGGGAAGCGGGTCAGGGAAAAAGCACCGCCGGTTACGAAGACAAACCTCGGGCTCCGGGCGATGCAATGCTATTGCATTGTTGGGGCAGCGGTTGGCAAGTCGTTCACGCAACGTTCACACAGGCCCTTCATCACCAGACTAGTTTCCTGCACCTGGTAGGTGCCGGGCAAGCGAATGACCGGCACGGCCACTGTGGGTAGGCAGGCGGTTTCCCGGCAGCGGGTGCAGAAGAAATGCACATGCAAATCCTGGTGGTGCTCGGGCGTGCAGCTGGGCTCGCACAGGGCGAACTTCACGGCGCCACTGCCGTCCTCAATGCGGTGCACCAAGCCCTTATCGGTGAACGTTTTCAGGGTGCGGTGCACGGTGATGCGGTCGGCATGCCCGAGCAGTTCCTCCACGTCGGCTAGACTCAGCGCCGCCGCGTGCTGGACTAACACGTCCAGGACCAGCAAGCGCATGGCGGTGGGCGTTATCTGCTTAGCGATTAAAGTGTCTTCGAGAGGGTGGGCCATGACTATTCTTCCTCTTCGGCGTTTTTCATCTTGGCCAGCAGCGAGTACGCGCCGTCCGTGACGAAGGTAGTGGTGGCCGGCACCCCTTCGGGCAGGAGGACTTCGGTGAAGCCATCTTCGCTGCGGCCCAGAGTCACGGGCACCATCCGGTAGCGCCCGGGCCCATCCACGGCGTAGGCGTAGTTCCGGCCCTCGAAGCGCACCAGGGCCGCGTCGGGCAGGGTAGGGGCCTGGGTGCGGCCCGTTTCAATCAGGGCCCGCACGTAAAGGCCGGGCAGCAGCGCCGGGTCGTTTTCCTGGTCGAGGTGGCCGTGCACAAGCACCGTGCGGTCCGCGCCGATGGCTTTGCCCACCAGGTACACCCGGGCCGTGCGCTCGCGGTGGGAGCCGGTGGAGTCGCTGGCCAGGGTGAAGCGAATGAGCTGGTCTTTCTGCACCCGGGCCACGTCGCGCTCGAAGACGGTGAGCTCCACGTGCAGGTGCTCGGGGTCCACAATTTCAAACATCGCCTCAGTGGCGGTCACGGCCTGGCCCACCGTCACGTTGACGGCCCGCACAAAGCCAGCCCGCGGCGCGCGAACAGTCGCAGTGGTTACCATCTTCCCTCCTACGGGCAGGCCGGCCAGCCGCAACCGGGCCGCCTGGGCGTTGGTCTGCACCTGCAGGGCGTTGTACTCAGCTTGGGCCCGCTGATAGTTTTTCTGGGGGGCTACCTCCTGCTCGTAGAGTTCTTTCTGCCGGGCCAGCTCGGTGCGGGCGTAGTCGAGGCGGGCGCGGGTTTCCAGGTAGTCCTGCTGCAAGGTCACAAACTCAGGGTTGCGGATGGTGGCCAGCACTTCGTCCTTGCGTACCCGGGTGCCTTGCAGCAATTCGGTATTTTCTACGAAGCCACCCAGCGGGGCGGTAATGGAAACGGCGCTTTCGGGCGGCACGTCCAGAGTCCCATTCACGGCTAGGCCGGCGCCCATGGGGCGGTCAGTTAGGCGGGCGGTTTTCAGACTGGCCGCCTGCTGCTCGGCCGCCGAGAGGGTAACCATGTCGGAAGCTTCTTCGCCTTCTGCTGCTTTGGCGGCGGTGGCAGGTTCCGCGTCCGCGCCTTCTTTCTTATCGGCACTGCAGCCCGCCTGGAAGGTCAGGGCCAACAGCAGCACCAGAGATGCAATTTTATTCATGTAAATCAAGTCGAGAGATGGGTTACTGGACTGCCGTGCCGAGCAGGTAGTCTAGGTCAATGGCGGTTTGGTTATGCTGGAGCACGGCGTCGAGGTAGGCCGTACGCACTGAGAGGGCGCGCTCCAGGTTGAGCAGCAGTTCGGAGTAGGTGGTTTCGCCGGCCTTATAAGCCCGCTGGCTCAGGCGCACGATGACCGTGGCTTGGGGCAAGCCCGTCTGCTCGTAAAACTGCACCCGCTGGCGCTGCTCCTGCAGCCGCAGGCGCAGCTCGTCGAGCTGAGCGGCGGCTTCGACTTGATAGCGCTGGTAAGCCGTCGTGGCGACCTGCTCTTGCAGCTTGGCGGCCTGCACCCGGGCCTTCTGGGGTCCGCGCACCAGCGGAATGGCTACGCCGGCCTGCACGCTCTGGAAGCGGTCGCTGGCCCCGTAGGTCGAGGTTTGCCCTTCTATCTCGTAGGTGCCCCGCAGGGACTGGTTGGTGTAGCCCACCGTCACCTGAGGCAGCCCTTGGGCTTGTTCCACCCGGGTTTCGGCCCGCCGCTCGGCCAGCTGCTGCAGCAGCACCCGGGCCTGGGGGGTTGCGGCTAGCGCCGCCGTATCGGCGGGGGCGGGGAAACGGGCAACAGGCGCAGGGTGCTGTCGGCAATGGCCACCGGCTGGGCCGTTTGCAACAGGGCCTGCAGCTGGCGCTGCGCGATGGCGTAGTCAGCCCGGGCCTGGGTGAGCAGGTTCTGGGTCTCGCCCTGCTGAATCAGCGCATTAGCCGGCTCTAAGCGGGCTACTTCGCCGGTCTTGAAGCGCAATTGCGCGGAGCGCAAGAACTCGGCGTAGATGCTGTCCTGCCCGCGCAGCGTGCGCAGGCGGTGGCGGGCGTGCACGGCCCGCTCGTAGCTCAGGCGCACTTGCCGGCGCAGCTCCGCCTGCACCTGCAAAAGCTGCTGCTCCCGGGCTCCAATCTGGGCCTGGCTCAGGCCGGCCTGAGCCTTATAGTAGCCAGGCAGGGCCAGCGACTGGCCGATGCTGAGCACGTTGTCGGAAAGGGGGGAGTTCACCTGCCCGTAGGTGCCCAGGATGGTGGTGCGGCCCACATCGACGGCGGTGCGGCGCAGGGCCTGCTGGGCTTCCAGGGAACGTTGGGCGGCCTGCACCGTGCCGTTGGCCTGCAAGGCCTGCCCCACGGCCTGGGTAGCCGTCAGCGCCCCTTGCGCTTGGACGGGTGCGCTGCCAAGCAGCCCCGCCAGCGCCAGTAGCAACACCACCGACACCGGGACGGCAGCCGTAGGGTGCCGCTTTCCCGCTTCCTGGGGTTTAGCGTTGCGCTCGGACAGGGCGTAGAGTATGGGCAGCACCAACAGGGTAAGCAGCGTGGCCGTGACTAGTCCCCCGATGACCACCGTGGCCAGGGGGCGTTGCACTTCGGCGCCCGCCGACTGGGACAGGGCCATGGGCAGGAAGCCCAGCGAGGCGACGGTGGCCGTCATCAGCACCGGCCGCAAACGCACCTGGGTGCCTTCTAGAATGCGCTGGTAGAGGTCGCTGTGGCCTTCTTCTTTGAGCTGATTGAAGTAGCCGATGAGCACGATGCCGTTGAGCACGGCCACTCCGAACAGAGCGATGAAGCCCACCCCGGCCGAGATGCTGAAGGGCATGCCCCGCAGCCACAAGGCGAGCACCCCGCCGATGGCCGAGAGCGGAATAGCCGTGAAAATGAGCACCGACTGCTTGAGGGAGCCGAAGGTGAAGAACAACAGGGTGAAAATGAGCCCCAGGGCCACGGGTACAGCGATGCTCAGCCGCTCGGTGGCCTGGCGCAGGTTCTCGAACTGGCCCCCGTAGCTGGTGTAGTAACCGGGGGCGAACGGGAGCTGGCGGTCCACTTTGCCCTGCAGCTCGGTCACGACGCTTTCCACGTCGCGGCCCCGCACATTGAAGGCCACCGTGATGCGGCGCTTGGCGTCGTCGCGCTGAATCTGGTTGGGGCCTTCCTGCAGGTCGACCGTGGCCACCTGCTCCAGGGGAACCTGCTCGCCGGCCGGCGTGGCGATGAGCAGTTGCCGCACCTGGTTGATGTTCTGGCGCAGCTCGGGGGCCAGGCGCAGCACCACGTCGAAGCGGCGCTCCTGCTCGAAGAGCTGCCCGGCGGTCTGCCCGGCAAACGCGGTCTGCACCGTGCGGTTCACGTCGTCCGTGTTTAGGCCAAAGCGGGCCAGGCGGTTGCGGTCCAGCTTGACCACGATTTGGGGCAGGCCGGTGACCTGCTCCACGTACACGTCTTCGGCCCCTTCGACCTGGCGCACCAGGCGGGCCGCCCGTTCGGCGTAAGTGGCCAGCTGGGCGAGATCTTCGCCGTAGATTTTAAGCACCACGTCTTGCTTGGCCCCGGAAATCAACTCGTTGAAGCGCATCTGAATGGGCTGCTGAAAGCCGAAGGTGACGCCCGGGATTACTTCCAAAGCTTCGGCCATTTTCTCGGCCAACTCCTCTTGCGTGTCGGCTGACGTCCATTTATCCTGGTCTTTCTCCAAGATGACCATCACGTCAGCCGCTTCCACCGGCATGGGGTCGGTGGGTATCTCGGCCGCGCCGATTTTGGCGACCACCTCCTGGACTTCGGGGAACTGCTGTTTGAGGATGGCCCGGCCTGCTGGCTTTTGTCGATGGTGTAGCTCAGCGAGGAGCCCGTCAGGGTGCGCATCTCGATGGCAAAGTCCCCTTCGGCCAGTTGGGGGATGAACTCCCCGCCCAAGGTGCGAAACAAGAGTAGGGACCCGGCAAACAGCGCCACGGCCGAAGCCAGCACCCCGGCTTTTCGGCGCAGCGCCCACTCCAGCACCGGGCGGTAGCGAGCTTCCAGCCAGCGCATCATCCGGTCCGAGAAGTTGGGCTGGTGCTGGGTGTTGCGGCTCAGGGCCAGCGCCGACATCATGGGCACATAGGTCAGGGAGAGAATGAAAGCCCCGACAATAGCGAAGGCCACGGTCTGGGCCATGGGGCCAAACATCTTGCCCTCGATGCCGGCCAGCGCCAGCAGCGGCAGGTACACGATGAGGATGATGATTTCCCCGAAGGCGGCCGAAGAGCGGATTTTGGAGGCTGCCTCGTAGGTGGCCTCGTTCATCTGGTTCTGAGTCAGCCGGCCGTTGGCACCCTCCGGAGGGGAAGCCATGCCCACGTGGTTGTGCAGGCGGTGCACGATGGCCTCCACGATGATGACCGCGCCGTCCACCACGAGGCCAAAGTCGATGGCCCCGAGCGAGAGCAGGTTGCCTGACACGCCGAACAGGCGCATCATGGCAATCGCAAAGAGCATGGACAGCGGAATCACGGAGGCCACGACCAAGCCCGCCCGCCAGTTGCCCAAGAAGAGCACCAGCACGAAGAGCACGATCAGGGCGCCTTCCATCAGGTTGGTTTTCACCGTGCCAATGGCGCGGCCCACCAGCTCGGACCGGTCCAGGTACACGTCGATGGCCACGCCCTCGGGCAAGGATTTCTCCACCGTCTGCATGCGCGTTTTTACCGCCGTAATCACGTCGTTGGCGTTGGCACCCTTGAGCATGAGCACCAGCCCGCCGGTCACTTCGCCTTCGTCGTTGCGGGTCATGGCCCCGTAGCGCACGGCCGAGCCCAGGCGCACGTCGGCCACGTCGCGCACCAGCACGGGCAGGCCACCCTGGGTGTTGCGCACGACGATGTTGCCCAGGTCCGCCGCGTTCTCGGCCAGGCCTTCGGTGCGGATAAAATAAGCCGTAGGCTTCTGATCGAGGTAGGCGCCGCCGGCGTTTTGGTTGTTGGCGGCCACGGCCTGGAAGACCTGGTCTACGGTCACGTTCAGGGAGCGCAGGCGCGTGGGGTCGAGGGCAATTTCGTATTGCTTAAGCAGGCCCCCAAAGCTGGCCACATCGGCTACGCCGGGCGTGCCCAGCAGCTGGCGGCGCACGATCCAATCCTGAATCGTGCGCAGCTCGCGGGCGTCGTACTTTTTCTCGAAGCCGGGCTTGGCGCGCACCAGGTACTGGTAGATTTCGCCCAGGCCGGTGGTGACGGGCGCCAGCTCGGGCCGGCCGATGCCTTCGGGAATCTGGCTTTCGGCTTCGCGCAGGCGCTCCGCGACCTGCTGGCGGGCCCAGTAAATGTCGACATCGTCTTCGAAGACAATGGTCACCACCGAGAGGCCGAAGCGCGAGAAGGAGCGCACTTCCTCCCGGTTGGGGATGGTGGCCAAGCTTTGCTCGACGGGAAAGGAGACGAGGCGCTCGATGTCGCCGGCGGCCAGCGAGGGGGCCACGGTGTAGACGACGACCTGGTTGGTGGTAATATCCGGCACCGCGTCGATCGGCAGCCGGCTTAACGAGTAGCTGCCCCAGGCCACCAGGGCCAGGGTCAGTATTCCGATGATGAGCTTGTTGTGAATGGAGAAATGAATCAGCCGGTCGAACATCCGTGGCGAGGGGGTTAAGTCTAACACTTCCGAAAAGGACCCTGCGGCCCGGCGACTTCGGCTAGTGACAGCGGAAGCGGTTGGGGCGGAATGACTTGCGAGGGGGCGCAGTACGCCCGCGGCCGGGTGGCCCACTTGCACACAGCAAGCGGCGACCCGGGCGGGAAGTCAGCAGGAAAAAAAGGAAGGGTTAGGCCCGGGGCGGTTGCCACACCGCGCCTAAGGCCCGCGTGGGGGCCGCCATGACCAGCTGGCCGTGGGGGGGCTACTGCCCCATTCCACCGGGTGGGGAAAGTCCCCAGCCGCGGGGTAGACCAGGTCATGACGACGCCCCCGCAGCAGTGGCACTGGCACAGGGGCGAGCACCAATCGCCCAGAGCATCCGAGCCGCCGTCCGAATGGGAGGCCGCGGTGACGGTGGTGGGTGTCTGGTCCTGGCACACTACTACCTCGTCCGTGCACGTCATCGTTGACAGGCACGCGAAGTAGAGGGCGAAAAACAGAGACAGCAGGCGCATCAGTGGCAAAGGTAACGACAAGAGCAACTTGTCGGCTCCCCCTTTACTGTCTTGCTCCGGCAAAGGTTCCTAGTGAGGAATAAGTGTGTGAGGGTAAGTACTTCTAGGTAAGCCTTCCCGTGTGCTCTTGTCAGGCCATCTCCAGCTTACCTTGCCTCGCTTACTGTCGCTATTCGCTCGCGCGGCTACAGCGTCAGGCCCAGGCCAGCAAACCAGGTGCGGCCGTCGGCGGGCAGGATGCCGGGGCCGGGGTAGCCGCCCGCCCGGCGGGTGAAGTAGCGGGCATCGAACACATTGTTGATCCCGCCGCTGAGGCGGTAGCGGCCCTTTTGACCCAGCTTCCAGGTGGCGGAAAAGTCGGCGACCTGGTAGGCCGAAATGGCGCCGGTCTGGGCGTTGGCCGTGGGCTCCTCGGTGTTGTTGGCATCGGCGTACACTTTGCCCACGTGGCTGAACTGCCCGGTCATGGACAGCCCTTTGTGGGCGAAGGTGAGGCCCGTGCGCAGGGTTTGGCGCGGGGCGTTTTCCACAACCTTGCCGTCGAGGTTGCTTTCCACAATCTGGGTGCCGGTGCCGGTGCCAGTGAGGGTGGTCACGGGCAGGCTGCCGTAGCGGGCGTCAAGCAAACTCAGGGCCGCGAACAGATCGAGGTGGGGCAAGTTGAAATTGCCGGTCAGCGAGTGAATTAGGTCCAGCTCGGCGTAGGCTTCCAGCCCGTGCGTTTGGGTGCGGCCCAGGTTGGTGCGAAACTGCTGGGTCTGGCCCACCGTGCCCCGGGCACGGGGCGGCGGATGGTGCCGATGCGGTCCTCATAGTTGAGGAAGAAGTAGCCCACATCGAAGCGCAGCCAGTTCTTATAGTTGCCGCGGTACCCCACTTCGGCCGTGTAGCCGCGCGCATCCTTCAAGTTGGGGTCGATGACGTCCGCGGTGGCCGGCGGCACCAAATCGCCGAAGAGCACGGGCCGGAAGGCTCGCGAGTAGTTGGCGTACAGGTTGGTCGTGGGCGAGACGATAAATTCAGCGCCCAAGCCATAGAGCAGCACGTTGCGCTGGCTTTGCTGGTCGGGTACGCGGTTTTCGCCTCCGTTGGCCGTCCGGCCCAGGTAGCCGCGGCCCGTGTTGCGCAGGTAGTCGTAGCGTAGGCCCGGCGTGACGCTCAGCCGGGGCTCAGGTGCAGCAGCAGCTCAGCGAACGCGGCGGCGTTGGTCGTAGTGAAATCAAACTCGTTGGTGAAAAGCCCGTTGCCGGTCAAGCTCAGGTCGTAGTCGGAGCCCGTGGTGCCCGTGCCCCGCTGGCGCCGCAAGGTAGTAGCGCGGTAGGCCCGCAAACCGGTGGCCAGCGTGTGGGTGCGGCCCAGCAGGTCCACGTCCTGGGTCAGGCGCAGCTCGGCGCCCAGGTTGCGGTAGTCGTCGCGGTCCACCTGGCGGGCAGCCAGCTGCTGGGTGCGGCGGTTCACGCTGTCCGGGGCGGGCAGCCCGGCCACAAAGCCCACGCTGTTGCGCGACGCCACCAGGCCAAAGGTCTTCAGGTTCACGCGCGTCCGCTCACTAGCCTTGTAGTCCAGGGTGAGGGCCGGAATCAGCCAGGGGGTGCTGAGCCAGTTGCGCTCTCTAGTGCTCTGGCGGCTGTCTTGGGCGAACTGCGCGTCCGTGAGCCCGCCGGGCTGCTGCAAGCGGTTGGTCAGGTAGGTCAGCTCCGCGTTCAGGGTCAGGCGCTCGGTGAGGGCCACGTGCACGTTGCCGTGCACATCGTCGACGCGAAACTGGTTGGACGGCCGCCAGCCGTCACCCTGGCGGTGGCGGTAGTAGGCGTAGTAGTTTACCTTGCCTACGGTGCCGCCCACGGCGTTGTAGGAGTTAAACAAGCCGTTGGAGCCAGCCGTGTTGCTGGTTTCAAATTCGATTTTCTTGTCGCGGGCGCCGCGCTTGAGCTCGTAGTTGAGCAAGCCCCCAAACTGGGGTCCGAACTGCAGGCCCGCGCCGCCGCGCAGCAGTTGGATGCGCTCCACCGCCTCCATGGGCGGATTATAGTAGGCCTCGGGGTAGCCAAAAGCGTCAGCACTCATATCGTAGCCGTTCTGGCGCGTGTTGAACTCCCAGCTGCGGTTGGGGCTCAGGCCTCGGGTGGCCACGTTAATCTGCTGACCAGAGCCGTCGTTTTCCCACACCATCAGGCCGGGAATGCGGGCCATCACTTGGCGCATGTTGTTCTGCACTAAATTAGCATTGACGTCGCGGGGCGTGATGAGCTCGTTGCGGCGACCAGCCGTAATGGTGGTGCCATCCACGGGCGCCGCAAAATGCGTGGCCGCGCCGGTCACGGTGACTTCGCTTAGGGTCTGGTGGCGGGTGGTATCCGCGGCGGGGGCTTGCTGCGCTAGGGCCGGCGGCAAGCAAAGTAGGGTAAAAAGCGCCAGACTGCCCCAAATAAGGGCAGAGTTAGGGTATGCGAAACGGGTCATCAGAGTGCCTTAGGGGTAATAATGGCACAAAGGTAGATCTATTTAGAATTTGTACAAATAAAGAAAGTTAACTGTGGCTTGCATAATTTCCAGTTGTTCACCGTAACAGCTTAGGCCGTAGGCGTAGTGAAATGGCGCAGCGCTCACTTTAGGGCGCAGTTAATTAAGTAGTACAAGCCACACAAGAAAATCAAGGCCAGCCTGAACAGCAGCACTTAACGGGCGGTGGTTGCTCTACCCCGAAACTAAGCGCACCACCAACGGCCCGAAAGTAACCCAGCAGGGTTCGTTGGATGGCCTGTTGGTGCGGTTGGCTACCTGCCCCCGGCCAATAAAGCGTCTAGGATGCCCAGAAGCACTCAAGAGCAGGCAACTCAACGCAGGGGCGTCATCCGCCGGCCTTCGGCTGGCGCGGCAGCTAAGCCTAACATCGGAAGGGCCTATCCAGAAAGACGGCAGCGGGCTATTTACATCTGGTGGCCCGGCATGTCCATGCCCGGCATAGCCTCCATGGGCGTCCCCGGTCGCATTGATAAGTCCCCGTAGCGGGCCGCCAGCCAGTAGCCGACCGCGAGCATGAGCAGCGTAAGCAAGGTGACAACCGCCTTGCGCAAGCCCGATACCCGGCCGCCGCCCGCCATGTCCATGGGCAGCGCGGCCCTGGTGTGCCCCGCGTGCGCGGCGGCCGGGGGCAGGGCGGGCGACATGCTAGCCATAAAATGGCCGTCATGCGCCGGCAAACTGACTTCTTCTTTCGCCGTGCCGCCTTTGCCCAGCGCCCGCTCGGTACCCATGCCGTGCTTGAGCTGGTTTTTAACGAGCCAGTAGTTGACCGGGTAAGAAACCACCACGCCCACTAGGGTTGCCGCCGACATGGCCGCCCAGAACCAGGGCGACGTAGCTTCCATGGCGCGCATGTCGCGGCTCATCAGAATGACCATGGTAGGCAGCATGCCGGCCATCATGGCGTTCATCGACATCCACTCCGGCAGAAAAGACTGACGCAGGGCTTCCCCATAGCTCAGGCCCATCATGTCCTTCATAAACAGCGCTTGGAAAATGAACAGCCCGAAGGCAAAGCCGGCGGCGTATTCTATCCAGATGTCCACGCCCATGCTCAGACCGAAGTAGCCGGTGATAGCGGCGGCCACGATAATGCCCGTCGCGTCGCCCGCCGCACAGTGGATCGTGGAGCCTACGGCCTGCTTCCAGAGCGGCGCCACAAACGCCTCGTGCGTGCCGGGGAGGGCTCCCGGCAGGAAAACCAGTAGATAAGCAGGCCTACCGGCCCCGTATACAGGGTCACCAGCACCCAGCCCCACTTCATCACCTTCATCTCCGGGGTCCGGGTAATCAGGTCCCAGGCCACATACAGCACGGAGACCAGCGTGAGCGCGAACCACAGCCAGAGCGCCCAGGCGGGGGCCCACGGGGTATTGTGCGTGTTCATGGGCAGAAGGGTAACATGAAAAAAAGCAGCGGGCTAAAAAGCCCACTGCCGTTAGTAGAGGAGGAAAGCGGGCCTAGTATTTCTTGTTGGCCAGCAGCCACTCCTGCAATTCCTTGATTTCCATTTTTTGGTCGGCAATGATTTGCTCGGCCAAAGCCTTGGTCACATTTTCCCGGCCGTATTTGAGCAGGGCATCCGAGTTCTCAATAGCCGCCTGGTGGTGGTCGACCATGAGCTGGGCAAAGTCAAAATCCGGATTACCCGTTAGCGGGCGCAGATCGACGGCCTGCATCATCTGCGTCATGTTCATCATTTGCAGCATATTGAACGCCGGCACGGCCGGGGCGTGCGCGGGGTGGCCCGCCAGGAAAGCCTGAAACTGGGCGATCTCCGCCTCCTGCTTTGCAATAATCATCTGCGCCATGGCCTTCATTTCGCTGTCCTTGCCGCTGCGGAGCTCCTCCTGGCTGTTTTTGATGGCGATCTGGTGATGCACAATCATCATGCTCGCGTAATCGATGTCCGGATCCTGGGTCTTCGGCATCGACTCCATCAGGGTCATCCCCTCGTGCATGTTACGCATGTACGGGCTCGCATCGTGGGGGTGACCAGGACCAAGCCCCCCTCATCTTTACTGCAACTGACCATCGAGAGGCTGATGCTCAGTAAACTCAGCGCGAGGAGGGGGAAGCGAAAAAACTTGTTCATAGCAGGTAGTAAATTAGTGAGACATAGATATCTACCAAAACGGCCCGACAGCGCCGTGGATTTATCCTCCACTCGCTTCTGCTTGCATAATTTCCCGCTGCCTATCAATCGCTTACGCAGTTGCTGGGGCCGAGCGGGGCAACGCTCTCTACATTACCGGCACCCCAAACGCAAAAAGGCAGCTCATGGGGAGCTGCCTTTTTTGGTGGGTGAGGCGGGACTAACGATTGCGCGTGAGCCAATTCTGGAGCGCCGCAATTTCCTGGCGCTGGTCGGCAATAATAGCCTGGGCCAGGGCGCGAGTGGTGGCGTTGCGCCCGTACTGCAGCAGGGCCTCGGAGTTGTCGATGGCCGCCTGGTGGTGGTCGACCATGAGCTGGGCAAAGTCAACGTCGGGTTTGGCCGTCATGCTGCGGGCGTCGCTGGCGGCCATCATCTTGTCCATGTTGGTTTTCTGCAGCTGGTTGAACTGCGGAACGAAGGGCGGCATGGGCTGGTGCCCGTTCAGGAAGGCATTGAATTGGGCGATTTCGGCGCGTTGCTTGGTAATAACGGCTTGGGCCGTGGTTTTCATTTCCTGGTTGGTGCCCGTCCGCAGCTGCTCTTCCGCCATCTTGATGGCGGCCTCGTGGTGCAGGACCATCTGGGCGGCGTAGTCGTGATCGGGGTCCTGCGTTTTAACCTGCGCATCCATCTGCGTCATCATGTCCATCATGATGTTCATGTAAGCGCTGTCCATAGCCATGTCGTCCATGTCGTGGCCCTTTTGACAGGCCGTGAACAGGACGCTAATAACGAGCAGTAACAACAAGGGCAATCGGAAAAGGCGGAACATATTCACGGGACAGGGGGAGTAGGGTGAGCTATACAAACCCCCGCTTACTGCCCCGGTTTTTATGCCACCGGCCTTTTCTCTTGCATAATTTAGCGACCTACACCAAGGAGTCTAAGCTACGCCGGGCGGCGCTGGCCGGTCCCAGCTTTTGAAATTCGGTGGGCGTGAGGCCCGTCACCTGCCGGAACTGCCGCGAGAGGTGGGCCGGGCTGCTGTAGCCCAACTGCTGGGCCACTTCGGCGATGGTCAGCTCGCCGTAGCCGATGAGCTCCTTGGCCCGCTCCACCTTCTGGCGGATGATGAACTTCTCAATGGTGAGGCCTTCCTCGGCGGAGAAAAGGTGGGAAAGGTAGTGGTAGTCGCGGCCCAGCTCCTCGACCAGGGAATCCGAGTAGTTGAGCAGGCGCGGGCCCGGCGGTGGGTAGTGAATGAGGGTGACCAGGTGGGTTTTGATTTGTTCCACCAGCTGCGCCCGGGGTCTTCCAGCAGGGCAAAGCCCGCCGCTAGCAGGGTCGCGCGGATCGCGGCCCAGTCCGGCTCGGCCTCCCCGGGCACGGTCACGTCGGCCTCGCCCAGGGCCACGTGATGCACCTGCAAACCCAGGGCGCTCAAGTCCTCCCGCACCACGCGGATGCACTGGGGGCAGACCATGTTTTTAATCAGCAGGCGCCGGGTGCCGGGCGCTGGCAGCGTGTGCGAGGGGTTCACGTGGTGCGTCATGGTAGGAAAACTCACTTATTTAACGACCAGACTCCCGCGCAGCATGCCCATGCCGCAGGTGAAAGTAAAGGTACCCGCCTGCTGGGGCAGCAGCTCCACCAGGGTGGTCTTGAAGGCGGGCAGGTCCCGGCGGATGCTGAAGTCGGGCATGAGCAGCTCCTCCGAGCAGCTATTTTCTTCATCCCGGTAGAAGCTCAGCTGCACGGGCTTGCCGCGCTCCACCTCAATCACGTCGGGCGAGTAGCCGCCCTTCACGGTGATATCTACCTCCTGCACCCCGCTGGATGAAGAGACGGCGCTGGCCGTCTGGCGCGCGGAGAAGAAGAAGTACCAGATGACAAACCCGGCCAGGGCCACACCCGTCAGGGTCACGATGATTTCGGCGATATCCATACACTTAGTTTTTAACGGGAGAGAAGCTGCGCAGCCGCAGCGAGTTGGTGAGCACCGACACCGAGCTCAGGGCCATGGCCCCGGCGGCGAGCATGGGCGAGAGCAGCAGCCCAAAGAAGGGGTACAGCAGCCCGGCCGCGATGGGAATACCCAACGTGTTGTAGATAAAGGCGAAAAACAGGTTTTGCTTGATGGTACGGATGGTCTGGCGCGAGAGGTCAATGGCGGTGACCACGCCCTGTAGATCCGAGCGCATGAGCGTGATGCCGGCCGCTTCCATCGCCACGTCCGTGCCGCCGCCCATGGCCAAGCCGATGTCGGCCTGCGCGAGGGCTGGCGCGTCGTTGATGCCGTCGCCGACCATGGCCACCGTGCGCCCTTCGGCCTGCAACTCTTTCACCTTGCCAGCCTTGCCGCTGGGCAGCACCTCGGCGAAGAAACGCTTGATGCCGACCTGTCCGGCCACCTGGGCTGCGGTCTGGGGGTTGTCACCGGTCATCATCACCACCTCAATGCCCATCGCCTGCAGCCGTTTGATGGCTGCGGCCGAGGTCTCCCGCACGGTGTCGGCCACGCCGATAAGGCCCACGGCCTGCTTGTTAACGGCGACATATAGCACAGTCTTGGCCTGGGCGAGCAACTCCTCAGCCTGCCGGCGCACGGCCTCCGGCAGCATAATACCCGCTTCCTCCAGCAGCCGCGCATTACCGATGAGCACCGCCTGCCCATTCACGGACGCCTTAGCCCCTTTGCCTTCGATGGCCTGGAAACCCGTGGCGGAAATCACAGGGGCCTGTTGGGCATCGGCGTAGCGCACCACGGCTTCCGCCAGCGGGTGCTCGCTCTGCCGTTCCACCGCTGCCACGACCTGCAGGAGTTGGTCAGCCGGCTGCCCATCCGCCGGCACAAAGTCCGTGACGGCCGGTTCGCCGCGGGTGATGGTGCCCGTTTTATCGAGCAGCACGGTATCGACTTGATAGGCCTTTTCCAAGGCCTCGGCGTTGCGAATCAGCACGCCATGCTCGGCCCCTTTGCCGGTGCTGACCATGATGGCGGTGGGGGTGGCCAATCCCAGCGCGCAGGGGCAGGCGATGATAAGCACCGCCACGAAGTTGACTAAAGCCAGCGGCAGGCGCGCTTCCACGGGGGCCAAATCAAACCAGAGCACGAAGGTGAGAATGGCAATGACGACCACCGTGGGCACGAAGATGGCGCTGACCTTGTCGGCCAGGCGCTGGATGGGGGCGCGGCTACCCTGGGCATCCTCCACCAGCTTGACAATCTGCGCGAGCATGGTGTCGGCGCCGACCTTGGTGACGCGGAAGCGGAAGGAGCCGGTTTTGTTGAGGGTAGCGCCAAATACGGGGTCCCCCGTTTTCTTCTCCACGGGCAGGCTCTCGCCCGTGAGCATGGCCTCGTCCACGGCCGAGTGGCCTTCCTCGATGAGGCCATCGGTGGCCACCTTCTCGCCGGGGCGCACGACCACCAGGTCGCCAAGTTGGACCTGCTCAATGGGCACGTCTACTTCCTGACCGCCCGGGCGCACCACGCGGGCGGTTTTGGCCTGCAGCCCCATCAAGGCCTTGATAGCCGCCGAGGTCTGGGTTTTAGCCCGCAGCTCCAGCACCTTGCCCAGCAGAATCAGGGCGATGATGGTGGCGGTGGTGTCGTAGTACACTTCGGGCATCAGCCCGCGGCGCATAAACCAGTCGGGTGCTACCGTGGCAGCCAGGCTGTAGAGAAAGGCCGCGCCGGTGCCCACGGCAATGAGGGTATCCATATTGGCGGCGCGGTGCTTGAAGCCGTTCCAGGCCGAGGTAAAGAACTCGCGGCCGCTGTAGAGCAGCACGGGCAGGGTGAGCACGAGCAGGCCGTAGTTGAGCCACTGCATATTAATGCGCTGCATCAGGGCCGGCCACAGCATGAGCATACTCAGGGGCATGATGATCACGGCCAAGGCGGTAGCCACCCAGAAGCGGCGCTTGAGCTTTTGGTAAGCCAGCGCTTTCTGCTGGTCGATTTCGGCCTGCCGGTCGGCGGCGCTGGTGTCGGGGCGCGCTCGGTGACGCCGTAGCCGGCGTTCACGACGGCTTCTTTCAGCGTGGCGGGAGTGGCCTGGGTGGGCACGTAATCCACGGTGGCTTTTTCCGTGGCAAAGTTGACCACAGCCCGATGCACTCCGGGGGTACGGGTCAGGGACTTTTCGACGAAGGACGCGCAGGAGGCGCAGGTCATGCCTTCAATGTCCAGGGTCTCGGTTTTAGTGGTAGGTTCCATAAGAGGGTAGAGGCAAAGGGTGCCGGACAGGAGCATACGTAGCAACTGAACAGGACCCATAAACACCTTACAAAGGAACGGCGGGTTACGCCCGGAGTTGGTACGAAATCCTACCTCAAACTTGCATAATTTGAAGCGCCGATCCGGTGGCTAGGGGTAGGGCTAAAGCCGATCCGCTGTACTCTCTGCTGGCGCTTTACGTAGGCTGCGTATAAACTGCCGTGTAACGCTATTCTAGCTCTGCTATATGCCTGATTCCCGCTTTTCCCGCCGTGCCTGGCTCAAGACGGCCGCGCTGGCTACCACCCCGGTCTTGCTGGGCACCCTGCCAGCTCCGGCTAGTGAAGCGGCCTCGGTCGCCGCTAAAACCCCGGCGCTCACGGCCGCGGAAATAGCGGCCGTGGAAGCCGCGCTGGGCAAGAAAGGCACTTATGTGGAACCCCAAGCAACCCACACCACGGCGTTGCCCCGCAACGATCTGAAGGTAACCATCAAAGGGGAGCCCGTGCCCATCTCGTTGGGCTTCGGCGGCTGGGTGGCCCTCAAGCACACCCTGGACGGTAAGTCCGCCATGCTCATGAGTGATACCGTTTTGCTGCAGGAAGAAGTCAACCCACTGATGTCAGCGGCGCTGGCGCAGGGCCTAGAGATCGGCGCCGTACACAACCACTTCTTCTACGAGGAGCCCCGCATCTTCTACATGCACATTCACGGCATGGGCTCGCCGGCGGAGCTGGCGCAGAAGTTTGCCGCGGCCTTGAAAGACTCCAAGCTGCTGCCGGCCAATCAACCGAAGCCCGCCGTGGCGACCACGCCGGCGCAGCCGGGCACCAACGCCCCGCCTAGCGCCGGGCCGCCCACGGGCAAGGAGCTGTTTGACCTGCCGGCCTTGGACAAGCTGGTGGGGTATCAGGGCGTAGTGAACGGTCCCACCTACAAGTACACGGTGGGCCGGGCCGATCTGCAGTCAATCATGATGGGCACCGAGATGACGGCCGCCATCGGCCTGAACTCGTGGGCGGCCTTTGCCGGCAAGCAGGCCGACAGCCACATCGCGGGGGACATTACCATGCTCGAGCACGAGGTGAACCCAGTAATCAAGGTCCTGCGGGCCCACAACCTGGAGGTGGTGGCCGTCCACAACCACATGCTCTTCGATCAGCCCCGGATGATGTTCTTGCACTATTACGGGCGCGGCCCGGCTGCGCAATTGGCCACGGGCTTTCGAGCCGCCCTGGATCAACTCGGTAAGGGGAAATCACCCGCCGGGGTGCCTATGAAGCATTAACCAAAACCGAGCCCAGCGGGGGTTTACTGGGGGCAAGGGGCATTATTCCCCGGCACCGATTTATATAATTGGGTCGCACGCTTGCATAATTTTGCGGTCGCCAAAGCTGTCCGCGGGTCATTCCTTAGTCAGAAACTTGTTATATGCCTTGTAAAGCGCCTATTTGACCCTGGGGCCCAGGGGGCGATTGACCCACGCTGGAACTCTTCCTTGGAAATAACAGTAAAGGAGCAGTGCTGCACTTTCTGCGCAGAAGCCTAGTTTTGCAGCTGCTTAGCACCCGTTATGTTCCGTAGCCTGTTCCTGTTCCGCCGTTTGCTGGCGACGAGCTTCCTGCTCGTCTTCGTCAACGTGTTCGTGGGCCAGTGCTGGTGCGCCACCCTCCAGCCCGTGCCGGTTGCGCCGGTGGCTAAGGCCTTGGTAGTGGCTGAAAAACCCTCGCACCCCGGCTGCCAGGGCCACGCGAAGAAAACAGCGCAGCAGAAGCTAGCGAAGCACGCCACTGCTAAGCACGACTCCAAGCCCGCGGGCAAAGACCAGGACTGCTGCCAGGACAACTCGGCTGCCATTCTTAAGTCGCTCGCGACGCCCGGCGAAAAGCACCTGGTATCAACCGCTCCGGCCCTGCTGCCGGCCAGCACCGACTTCTTTTTCCGGCCGGCCGCCGGCCAGTGGGACCGCACCCACGCCGTCGTTTTGGTGCTCCGCGAGCACCTACCCCCTAAAATACCCGATATCCGGATTTTCATTCAGTCCCTGACGGTCTGATTCCTTGACGTGCCAAAGGCTCGCCCCGGGATAGCTATGCTATGTCCGGGGCGAGCCTTTGCGTTGGCGTGTCCTCCGAGCGCCTAAGTGCGCTCCCCCCACCTTCTCCTTTTCTTCCTGGTTTACCTGCCCGACAATGAAGAGTTGTTGCCAAGAGGCAGGCGCCCCTCCCCCCCGGGGGCCGGTACGCCGCCTGCTTTCCTTCCTGCTTTACGCCGGGGTGGCCGCCGTGCTGGGCTTCGTGCTCTGGCAGCAGTGGCAGGCCTAACGCCCCGGCGGCGCCCTGGGCTGCTTACCTCCTAAGTGGCCCCCTGTTCAACCCCCAATCCCTTCTTTATGTACCGCTTACCGCTTTCCCTGCTGGCTGTGGCCAGCCTGCTCACCACGGCCAGCTGCTCGTCCGAATCCGCGTCCAGCAGCGCCACCAACACCGTCACTACGCCCACCAACGGCCCGGCCGAAGGCACCGCCGAGCACAGCGGCGGCCACACCTACGCCTGCCCCATGCACCCCGAAGTCACCAGCACCAAGGAAGGGGAGAAGTGCCCCAAGTGCGGCATGAACCTGGAGCACAACGATCAGGTAGCCAACGGCAAATCCTACGAGATGAAGCTCGTACCGACCCCTACGGAGGTCACCGCCGGGCAGCCCACCACGCTGGCGTTCACGCCTCGCGAAACGGGTAAGGAGTCCGCGCCGGTGCCGCTGGCCGTGGTCCACGAAAAGAAAATTCACCTGATCATCGTCTCCAAGGACCTGGGCCAGTTCTACCACGAGCATCCTGAGTACACCGCCGCGGGCGACTATAAGGTGGAGTACACCTTCCCCAAGGGCGGCGACTATGTGCTGTTTCAGGACTACACCCCCACGGGCGCTGGCCACCAGCTGGGCCGTCAGCCCCTCACTGTCAAGGGCCCGGCTTACACGCCGGTCAAGTTTAAAAATGACGATATGCAGTGGGAGAAGGACGGCTACCAGGCTACCCTTTCCTTTGACAAGCCCCTGCAAACGGACCAGCTGCTGGGCATGAAAATCAACATCACCCAGGGCGGCCAGCCCGTGACGAACCTGGAGAACTACCTCGGCGCCCTAGGCCACGTGGTGGTGATCAGCGAGGACACGGAGCAGTACCTGCACGTGCACCCCAACGACCAGGCCGACAAGGGCCCTAACATCGGCTTCAACACCAACTTCGAGAAGCCCGGTCTCTACCGTGTCTTCCTGCAGTTCAACCATGGGGGCAAGATTCACACCGGCGACTTCACCATTAACGTCGGCGGTCCCGCCGTCAGCTAACGGGCCGCAGCTCGTCCCCGGCTTCCTTTCACCTCTCTCAACCAACCCGTATGAAACACTCCGCTTTTTTCCTCGCCGCCCTCTGCTCGGGCTCCCTGCTGATCACCAGCTGCAACAGCGATAAGACGGCCGATTCCACCGCCACCACGACCGAAACGACCACATCCGAAGGCACTGCCTCCGGGGACATGGCGGGCATGGACCACTCGGCCATGGGCCACGATAGTGCCGCCGCGGCCGGCAGCTCGCCGCAGCTGGTGGCCATGAACGAGATGATGACCAAGATGCACGCGGCTAAGCCCAAGGGCAACACCGACCACGACTTTGCCCACCACATGCTCGAGCACCACAAGGGCGCGGTAGTCATGGCGGACATTCAGTTGCGTGACGGCAAAGATGCGACCATGCGCCAGATGGCGGAGAAGATCAAAGCCGACCAGCAACAGGAAATCGCGGCACTAGAAGCGGCGGCCACCCGCCTCGACAATGCCCCCACCAACTATAAGCCCAATGATCCTGCGGACCCCTTCACCAGCAAAATGAAGGCGTCGATGGACGGCATGATGCAGAACATGCCCAAGCCCGTGGCTGACCCGGACATGAACTTCAACATGCTGATGACCGTGCACCACCAGAGCGCCGTGGACATGGCCCAGGCCGAGCTGGCCCACGGCAAGGACACCAAGCTGAAGGAAATGGCGCAGCAGATGATCACCGCGCAGCAGCAGGAAATCGCTGCTTTCAAGGCCTGGCACCAGCAGAACGCCGACAAAATGTAGGCCCTGCGGTCCCTTACCTCTCTTTACCTTTCTTAACCCCCTCTCCATGAAATTCTCCCACCTCCTGATAGCCGCTGCGCTGCTCGCCGCCCCTCTATCCCTTTCGGCCCAGCACAGCCACAAGCCCAATACCGCGCCGCACGGCCACAAAGCCGCGGGCGAATCGCACGCGCATAAGTCCCCCCACGGCGGCATCGTACGCACGGCCGGCACCCTGCACATCGAACTCGTGCAGCACCCCACGGAGCTCCACGTGTACCTGCTCGACGCCAACGAGGCGACGGTAACCCCCGCCCGGCCGACCGGCTCGGTGATGCTGCTGACCACGGCCAATAAAACCAGCACCGTGGCGCTCACCCCGACCGGGGACCACCTGGTCGCCAAGCTGCCCGCCGGCACGGCCCTGCGCACGGCCATTGTCAACCTGAAAGCGGGGGGCAAAACCCTGTCGGCGCGGTTTGAGAAGCTGAACGCGGCCAAGCCCGCGCAGGCGAAGGCCGTGGGGGCCGCCTACCTCTGCCCCATGCAGTGCGAAGGCAGTGCCAGCGACAAGCCCGGCAGCTGCCCTAAGTGCGGCATGGCCCTGGTCAAAAAGAGCTAAGCAACGTCGGCCGGGGCGGCCATCCTGACCCCAAGCCTCTGGGCCGCGCGCCGTCCCCCACCAGTAGGGGACGGCGCGAAGGCGAGTTAAAACCTGATTGTATGAAGTACCCTGAAATGAAAGGAATAGGTTGGAGTTGGTTTTCCCTGCTCGGGCTCGTGCTGGGGCTGCTGCTGGGCGTCGGCACAGGGCCGGTACGGGCGCAGACGGTCCTGAGCCTGGACAGCGCCGAGGCCCAGACTCTGCGCCGCCACCCGCGGCTGCGCCAGGCCGACGAAGACATCGCCGAGCAGCGCGCCCTCAAACGGGGCTCCTTCGCGCCCGCCAATCCCGACTTTCTGTTGGCGGCGCCCACGGGCGAGATGTGGGCCCCGGGCGTGGTGCAAACCATTGACCTGCCCAACGTGTACCGCCGGCAGCGCCAAGTGGCCCAGGCCGGCATCACCCTGGCCGAGCGCAACCGCGAGGTCAGCCGCGCTAGCGTGCTGCGCGACACCCGGCTTGCGTACCTGAACCTGCAGTTCGCCGCGGCGCAGGTGCGGCAGTTCACGGCCCAGGACAGCTTGTATCGGGCCCTGCGCCTGGCCACGGACCGGCTATTCGCGGCCGGGGAAGTCACCTCCCTGCAGCGCATCAGCACCGACGCGGAGGCCCGGCAGATAACCGTGCAGCTGCAGCAGGCCACCGACGATTTGCGCGCCGCCCAGCGCCGCCTGGGCCTGCTGCTGGGCCAGCCCACGGCGACGCTGGTGGCGAGCACCGACCTGCGCCAAACGGGCCGGGAGCTCACCCAAACGGGGGCGGCCCTGCTTCGGGGCTTACCCCAGGAAGACAGCAGCGCCCTGCTGCGCAGCCCGGCCCTGGCCTACGCCACCCAGGGTGTGGCCCTGAGCCAGTCCGGCATCAGCCTGGTGCGGGCCCGGCGCACGCCGGCGCTGACCGTAGGCTATCAGAATCAGGCCTTTGAAAACTCGGCGCTCAAGTACCGCTTTCAGTTTGGCGTGTCGGTACCTATTTGGTTCTGGACCTACCGCTCCCAGCTGCAGGCGGCCACGGCCCGCGCGCGCTCCGCTGACTACCAGCTGCAAACCCAGCGCCTGGAGCTGGGCAGCCAGTACCAACAGGCGCTGGCGGACACGCGCAAGTTTTCGACTTCCTTGGCGTACTACGAGCAAACCGGCGTGCCCCAGGCAGGGGCCATCATCAGCCAGTCGCAGCGCCTGTTTCGGGCGGGCGAAATCAGCTACCTGTTCCTGATCCAAAGTCTGAATCAGGCCTTCACCATTCAACAAACTTACCTGACGACCATCCGCGACTACCAGCAGGCGCTGGTGGAGCTCAACTACCTGCGAGGTGAATAAGATGAAACAACTGCTGATGCTACTGCTGGGTTTGCTGCTCGTGAGCCGCGCCCACGCCCACGGGGGCGAAGACCACGGCGAGGGAGCCCAAGCCGGCACGCCCGCCGGGGCCACCTCCTTTTCCGTGGCGGCCCTGTCCGAACAGTTTGAAGTGCTGCTGCGCTACGAGCCACTGGAAGGCGGCCAGCCCGCTGACCTACGCCTGTTCCTGTCCGACTACGCCACCAACGCCCCCATTAAGGGCGCCAAGCTGACCCTGACCAACCCGGAAGACGCGAACCTGAAGTGGGCGGTGACGGAGCAGGAACCCGGCATTTACCTGGTGGAAGGGGAGTTTCCGGCCAACAAGACCTACAGCTTCACGGCCAACATCGTGGCCGGGGAGCAAGCGGATCTGCTGCTGCTCGAAGGCATTAAGGTCGGCCAAAAGCTGCCCGTAGCCGCTGCCGCGCCGGTGGCCACCTCCCCGTTTTCCTCCTGGAAAACCGTGCTGGCCCTGGTGGGCGCCTTTGCCCTCGGCATTGGCCTGACGGCCCTGCTGCTGCGCCGCCGCCCGCGCCGCGCCGAAGAGTCCCTTTCCACGCCTACACCTGCTGTCTATGAAAACCAAGCATAAATTCCTCGCCGCCGCGGCCGCCACCACGCTGGTGCTCTCCGTGCTGTTGCCCCCACCCGCCGCGGTGCTCGGCCACGGGGGAGAAGACCACGGGGCCGCCGCCCCCGCAAGCCCCGGCCTGGCCCTCACCGATGAGGTGCTGCTGCCCAAGGAAAGCCAGTTTCTGTTCAAGGTAGGCACCAGCCTGGCCAGCTTCTCGCAAACCTACAGCCGGGCCACGCTCTACGGCACGGTCTCGGCCGCCGCCGGCGGCGAAGGGCCGATTGTGGTGCCCCAAACGGGCCGCATTGTCAGCCTCCCCGCCCGGGTGGGCCAGCAAGTGCGGGCCGGGCAGACGCTGGCCGTCATCGAGCAAACCCTGGCCGCGACCGAGCAGATCGGGCTCAGCACGGAGCGGGCCAACGCCCAGGCCGAGCTGCGCGCGGCTCAGCAGGAGTACGCCCGCCTGCAAAGCATTGCCGACATCGCCGCCCGCAAGGACGTGGTGGCCGCCGAGCTGCGCCTGCGCCAGGCCCGGCAGAACGCCAGCATTTACAACGACCAGGCCAGCAACCGCCGCGTGTCTATCCTCTCGCCCATCAGCGGCACGGTGGACGTTTTCTCGCTGGCCGTGGGCCAGCAAGTAAACCAGGGGGATGAGCTCTTCCGCGTCATCAACCCCAGCAAGCTGCGGGTCGAAGCCCAGGTGTTTGCCCAGGATATGGCCAAGGTGTCGCCCGGGGCGAAGTTCCGGGTGGAAGGCCTGCAGGGCCAGGCCGGGGTAGCGGCCCGCCTGGTGGTGTTCAGCAACGTGGTGAACCCCGTGAATCAAGCCCGACAGCTGGTGCTCGAACTCGACGGCGCGGCCGGCAGCGCCTACCGCGCGGGCCAGGCCGTGAACGTGCAGGTAGTCGGCCAAAGTGGCGGCAGCGAGCCCCAGCTGGTGGTGCCTACCTCGGCCGTCACCGACCTGAACGGCAAGCCCGTGGTGTTCGTGCACACCGCGCCCGAGCGCTTTAAGATTCAGTACGTGCAGCCCGGCGCCGTCAACGGCGAGCAGACCGTGCTAACCCAGGGGGAGGTCAACGAAAATGACCGGGTCGTCACCACGGGCACCTACCAGCTCAAATCCATTTACCTCAACCAGTAATCTATCAGCCCCCACCGGGGGCCTTCTCTTCCCCGCCCATGAAAGATATTCTTGCCTTCGCGGCGCTGACCGCTACCCTCTCTGTTGCCACCCAATCTGCGCAGGCGCAGACCACCCCGGCCGCTGTGGCCTCTGTCCCCGGGTCCGCGGCTGACGAGGCCGCCGTCAAAACGACACTGACCAAGTACCAACAGGCCGTGCAGAAGCTGGACACCACGGGCACCCACCGCCTGTTCACGGCCAACTCGCAGGTGTTCGAGTCGGGGGCGTGGAAGGCACCTACCAACACTACGCCGCCCACCACCTGGCGCCGGAGCTGAAGGAGTTCAAGGCCTTCACCTTCAGCGACTACAAAGCCGCGGTGCAGGTGGATGGCCCCTACGCCTTCGCCACGGAAACTTACACCTATACCATCAACCTGAAACCCGATCCCAAGGAGAAGGAAGCCAAGGCGCCCATCGTCCGCCGCGGGGTGGCCACGTCCGTGTTGCGCAAGAACGCCACCGGCCAGTGGCAAATCATGACCACCCACTCCTCAGCTCGCACCCCTCGCCCCAAAAAATAGGGCGGAACCGGCCGACCGCAACCCCCGCAGCACCTCCCCATTTCCTGGGCTTACCCGAAGGGCCGGCACCCCGCCGCCTTCTTTTGCGCTAACCACCGATGCTTGATAAGATAATTCGCTTTGCCCTGCAGAACCGCCTGCTCATGCTGACCTTCGCCGTGGGCCTGCTTTTGGCTGGGGCGTACACGGCCCAGCAGCTGCCCGTGGACGTGCTGCCTGACTTGGACCGTCCCCGCGTGACCGTCTTCCTCGAATCCCCGGGCATGGCCCCCGAGGAAGTGGAGGCGCTGGTGACGCTGCCCGTGGAAACGGCCCTGAACGGGGCCACCGGCGTGTCGGCCGTGCGCTCAAACTCGGCCATCGGCCTGGGCATGGTGTTCGTGGAGTTCGACTACGGCACGGACATCTTCACCGCCCGCCAGATCGTCAGCGAAAAGCTGCAGACCGTGGGCGAGCAGCTGCCCACGGGCATCACGCCGGTGCTGGGCCCTATCTCCTCGGTGATGGGCCAGATCATGCTCGTGGGGCTGTCGGGAGGCAAGGAAACGAACGCGGCCGACTTGCGCACCCTGGCCAACTACACCGTGCGCCAGCGCCTGCTCAGCATCCCCGGCGTGGCCCAGGTCATCCCCATTGGCGGCGACAACCTGCAGTACCAGGTGCTGCTGGATATGGCCCGCCTGAACGCGACGGGCATCACCGTCAACCAGGTGGAGGACGCGCTGCGCAACTCCAACCTGAACACCACCGGCAACTTCTTCGACCGCAACGGCTCGGAGGTGCTCATCCGCAACCTGGGCCGCCTGCGCTCGGTCACGGACATTGAAAACATCATCGTGGGCTACCGCGAGCAGTCACCGGTGCGCGTGGTCGACATCGCCCGCGTAGAGTTCGGCGCCCGCTTCAAGCGCGGGGACGGCAGCGTGAACGGCAAGCCGGCCGTGATTCTGAGCATCGAGAAGCAGCCGGGTGCGGCCACCGTGGGCCTGACCGAGGCCGTGGAAAAAGCGCTGGTGGAGCTCAAGCCCTCCCTGCCTAAGGATGTGCAGGTAAACACCCGCCTGTTCAAGCAGTCGGAGTTTATTGAGTCGTCGATCACCAACGTGGAGGAAGCCCTGCGCGACGGCGCCATCCTGGTGATCATTGTGCTGTTTGCCTTTTTGCTCAACGTGCGCACCACCTTCATCTCGCTGGTGGCGATTCCCCTCTCGCTGCTGGTGACGGCGCTCGTGTTCCGGGCGGCGGGCATCTCCATCAACACCATGACCCTGGGTGGGCTGGCCATTGCCATCGGCGAGCTCGTGGATGATGCCATCGTGGACGTGGAAAACGTGTACCGGCGCCTGCGCGAAAACCGGCAGCTACCCAAGCCGCGTCCAGTGCTGAAAGTCATCTACGCCGCCAGCTCGGAGGTGCGCAACTCCATCGTGTACGCCACCATCATCGTGGTGCTCGTGTTCCTGCCCCTGTTTGCCCTGGAGGGCATGGAAGGGCGCATTTTCGCGCCCCTGGGCATCGCCTACATCACCAGCATCGTGGCCTCGCTGTTCGTCTCGCTCACCATCACGCCCGTGCTCTGCTACTACCTGCTGCCGAAGATGAAGCAGATGGACCACCCCGAAACCGACGGGGGCCTGGTGCGCTGGCTCAAGAAAAAGGATACCCGCCTGCTGGGGTGGGGCTTGCAGCACCCCAAGCTGGTGCTCACCTCCACCGCGTTGCTCTTTGTGATGGCGGCGGCCATGGTGCCCTTCTTCGGCACCGAGTTTTTGCCGCCCTTCAACGAGGGCTCGCTGACGGTGAACTTCTCCGCGCCCGCCGGCACCTCCCTCACCGAGTCCAACCGCCTGGGCACCATCGGCGAGGAGCAGATGCTCAAGATTCCGGAGGTGGCCTATACGGCGCGCCGCACGGGCCGCGCTGAGCTCGACGAGCACGCCGAGTCCGTCAACAACTCGGAAATCGAGGTGGCCTTCAAAACCGAGGAGGAGCTGGAAAAGGAAGGCCGCGAGATGCGCAGCCGGGACGAGATCCTGGCCGACATGCGCGACAAGCTCAGCCTGATCACCGGCGTGAACGTCAACATCGGCCAGCCCATCTCCCACCGCCTGGACCACCTGCTCTCGGGCGTGCGGGCCCAGGTCGCCATCAAGGTGTTTGGCAACGACCTGCTGGAGCTGCGCCGCTACGCCAATGAGATCCGCGCCGCGGCCGCCACGGTGCCGGGCGTGGTCGATCTGCAAGTGGAAAAGCAGGTGCAGATCCCCCAGCTGCTCATCCGCCCCCGCGAGGACGCCCTGCGCGCCTACGGCATGGAGCGGGGCGAAGTGGTGCAGGACCTGGAAACGCTCTTTCAGGGCGCCGTGGTGTCGCAGATGCTTAACGGCCAGCAGCGCTTTGACTTGATCGTCAAGCTGCCCGAAAACCAGCGCAACGACCTGACCGCCATCGGCCAGACCCGCATTGAAACGCCCACCGGGGCGCTGATCCCCGTCAGTCAGGTGGCCGACATTCTCTACGAGCCCGGCCCCAACACCGTCAACCACGAAAACACCCAGCGCCGCATTACCATCTCCCTGAACGTGGCCGAGCGCGACCTGGGCTCCACCGTGAAAGAGATTCAGCAGAAAGTCAGCCAGCAGGTCAAGCTGCCGGCGGGCTACTACCTGACCTACGGCGGGCAGTTTGAGAGCCAGCAGTCGGCCTCCCAGAAGATCCTGTGGCTGAGCTTGTTTTCGCTGGCCGGCATTTTCCTGGTGCTCTACTCGCACTTCAAGTCCACCTACATGGTCGGCCAGATCATGCTCAACATTCCCCTGGCCCTGATTGGCTCGGTGGTGGCAGTCCTGCTCACGGGGGGCACGTTCAGCATCGCCTCGCTGGTAGGCTTTATCACGCTCACCGGCATTGCCTCGCGCAACGGCATCATGATGATATCCCACTACATCCACCTCGTGGAGCACGAGGGCGAGAAGTTCGGCCGGCGCATGATTGTGCGCGGCTCGTTGGAGCGTCTGGTGCCCGTGCTGATGACGGCCCTGGTAGCAGCCCTGGCCCTGGTGCCGCTGACGCTGGCCAAGGACGCGCCGGGCAAGGAAATCCTGTATCCGGTGGCTACCGTGATTCTGGGCGGCCTGCTCTCCTCGACGTTCCTGGACATCATCGTCACACCCGTCGTGTTCTGGCTGGTGGGCGAGAAGGCCCTAGCCCAATACTTTGCTTCCCACCAGGAAGTGAGCCTCGACGACCACCCCCAGGAGTTGGATGCCCAGCCGCTGACGCCGGCCGGGGACCGCAATCCGGTACTGCCCGTGCGCTAAGGGATGCTCCACGCTTTTCTCCATATCACGGTGCCTGGCCTCGTCGCCCTGGGATTTTACCGGCCCCACTGGCGGCGGGTCTGGCTGGTGCTGGCCGCGGCCTTGCTGCTCGACCTGGACCACCTGTGGGCCACGCCCTTCTACGACCCGGACCGCTGCAGCATCAACTTCCACACCTTCCACACCTACTGGGCCATCGGCGGCTACGGGCTGCTGCTCGTGCCCGCCCGCACCCGGGTGTGGGCCGTGGGCTTTCTGCTGCACATGGGGCTGGACTACATCGAGTGCTGGCAACGCGGCATCTACCTGCCTTAACGCCGCGCACTAATGGTCCCTTACCCCGATGCTGCTTCGCCTACCACTGTGCTCTACATCAAGCACATGGTGTGCGCGCGCGGCATTCGGGTGGTGCGCCAGGAGTTGGAAGGGCTGGGCCTGCAGGTGCTCGACGTGCGGCTGGGCGCCGCTACGGTCGCCGGCCCGGCGGAAGCGGTGGACTGGCCCCGGGTGCGGGCCGCGCTGGAAGCGGCCCGGTTCGCGCTGCTTGAAACCTGGCACCAGACGCTGGTGGAACGAGTGAGCGGAGCGGTAAACCGGCGGCTGCGTCAACCGGGGGAGGTGCTGCGGCACCGGGCCTTTGGGGCGGCCGTGGCCCAGGAGCTGGGGTTGTCGTATCCGCAGCTTAGCGCGGCCTTTGCCCGGCTGGGCACCGGCCAAACCCTGGCGGGTTTCCTCCTCGGCGAACGCCTGGCCTATGCTCAGGAGCTGCTGGCCTCGTCGGACCTCGGCGTGGGCCTCATTGCCCGGCGGCTGGGGTACAGCAGCCTGGCTCACTTCTCCGGTCAGTTCCGGCGCCTGACCCGCTGTTCGCCTTCCACGTACCGCCGGCTGCAGCAGGCCGAGGTGGGCCTTGATTGAAAGTTTGGTTTAAATATTACATGGGTTTAATTGGGTTGAATTCTCCAGCAGCCGTTACCATCGAAGCAGCATAGCTCTCTGAAATGGGTCTGGCTATCTTTAGAATTCACTCCAGCTAAGAGGCATGAGGCCTGGTAGGCAGGTCGTACTCGTTTGCAGCGCTCTGATTTTTCAGTGTTAGGTCAGGTAGGTAAACCGTGTACCTTCGTTACGGCTACGAGCTTTCTTGACTTATAACTATGCCAGTTGCACTAGATGTAGGGCTCCTCTTCCATGCGCTGCCCACACCCTACATGCTGCTCTCACCGGCCTTGGTGATTGAAGCCGCCAGTGACGCCTACCTGCGGGCCACGCTGACGAAGCGGGAGCGCCTGGTAGGGCAGTACCTGTTTGATGCCTTCCCCGACAACCCGCTCTCGCCCGAGGCTCAGAGTGTGCATAACCTGCGCGCTTCGCTCACGCAGGTGCTCGTCACCGGGCAGCCGCACGAGATGGCCCCCCAGCACTACGATGTGCCCGACCCCGAGCGCCCCGGCAAGTTCGTCGAGCGCCACTGGCACCCGCTCAATACCCCGCTACTGGATCCGCAGGGCCGGGTACTCTACATACTCCATTCCGCGCGCGACGTCACGGCCGAAGTGCAGGCCCAAGTGCACCTGCGCGCAAGCCATGCCGCCGATCAGCACGCCCGCGCCGAGGCCGAGCGCCAGGCCGCCGAGCGCCTGACGTTCTACCGGGTGTTTGAGCAAACCCCTGCGCTCGTGGCCTTGCTGCGCGACCCTGGCCACCGCTTCGAGTACGTTAACCCCGCCTACCAGGCCTTGTTCCCCGGCCGCCAACTCGTAGGCCTCGACCTGGCCGTGGCGGTGCCCGAGCTACAAGACCAAGGATTTGGGGACCTGCTGGACCGCGTGTACCAGACCAGCGAGACCTACTTTGGTCAGGAGATGCCCTTCACGGCGCAGCCCCCGCCCGGGCAGCCGCCGCGCCGCGCCTACTACAACTTCACCTACCAGGCCTACCGGGAAAACGGTCAGGTAGCGGGCATCTCCATTTTTGCCTACGACGTGACCGAGCAGGTGCTGGCACGCCAGGAACGCGCCGCGCAGCAGCGGCAGTTGCAGGACGTGTTCGAACAGGCGCCGGTCGCCATTTTCGTGGTACGCGGGGAAGAGTACATCTTCGACGTCGTGAACCCCAGCATGGGGCAGATGTTGGGCAGCACGCCAGACCAAATACTGGGTCAACGTTACTTCGACCTGCTCCCGGCCCTGGCCGACCAAGGCTACCGCGACCTGCTCGCGCAGATCTGGCACTCGGGCCAGGAGTACGTGGCCCACGAGCAGGCGGCGCAGCTGCCCCACCATCGCGACGGGGAACCGGGCTATTATAACTTCAGCTACGTGCCCCTGCGCAATGCCGAAGGACGTACCACCAGCATTATGTGCGTGGCCGTAGACGTCACCGCCCAAGTACGGGCCCGCCAGCAGGTGCAGGACTTAAATGAAGAACTAGCGGCCATTAACGAGGAGTTGCAAGTCACCAACGAGGAGCTGAACCAAAGCAACACGCAGCTCACGCGCACCAACGTGGACCTGGATACGTTCGTCTACACGGCCTCGCACGACTTGAAAGCGCCCATCACCAACATCGAAAGCATTGTCCTGGCTTTGCGCGAGACGCTACCGGCCGCCGTGCAGCACGACGAGATGGTGGCCCACCTGCTGGCGCTGCTGGACAAAACAATCGCCCGCTTCCAGGTGACCATCACTCAGCTCACCGATATGACCCGGCTGCAACTGGCCCACACCGGTCCCGTCGAACCGGTGGTGCTGGCCCAGGTGGTGGAGGATGTCCGCCTGGATTTAACCCCCCTACTCCTGGCCGCCCAGACCCAGCTCACCGTGGACCTGACGCCGGAGTTGGTCGTGTCCTTCGCCCCGGCCAATCTGCGGAGCGTGGTCTACAATCTGCTTAGTAACGCCATCAAGTATCGGGCACCCGACCGGCCTTCGGTGGTGCTGGTGCGCGCCGCGCAAACGCCCAATGGAGTGGTGCTGGCAGTGCAAGACAATGGTTTGGGCATGAGCGAGGTGCAGCAGCGCCAACTCTTCGGCCTGTTCCAACGGTTGCATACGCACGTGGAAGGCACGGGCGTGGGTCTCTACATCAGCAAGCGCCTGGTGGAGAATGCGGGCGGCACCATTTCGGTGCAGAGTCAGCCCCATCAGGGCACGACCTTCACCGTCACCTTTCCTGCCTAAGCGCCTTTTCTTCTTTTGCTCTATGCCGCCGTTAACTACCGTGCTCCTAGTCGATGACGACAGCACCACCAATTTCCTCAACAAACTGTTGCTGACCCGGATGGGGGTAGCGGAGCAGGTGCTGCTCGCCGAGAATGGCGAGCAGGCCTTGCGCACCATCGTGCAGACCTGCTCGGCGCCGGCCGCCGCGCCCTGCCCGCAGTTAATCCTGCTGGATATGAACATGCCTGTCATGAACGGGCTGGCCTTTCTCGAAGCGTACGCGCAGCTGCCCCGGGACCAGCAGTCAGCCATTGTCATCATTATGCTTACTACCTCGCTCCACCCCCTGGACTTGGGACGTGTCCAGCGACAGCCCATTGCTGGCTTTCTGAGCAAACCGTTGACCAAGGAAAAGGTCACCGCTATTCTAGCCGAGCATTTCCCGGCTCCCGGGTAGGGGGAAGATCTTCCCTCCACGATTCACGCGGGTTTTCCCCTGCGCCGACTGACTACCAGTTCCCCCTGCTAAGAAGGGAAATGTAACAGTTGGACCAAACTTGTAACCAAGGCCGAAGTGGTGCCAGTTACGGTGGAGAAATCCCAAAATCATGCAAGGGAAGGGATGTAATATATAAAACCGCAGATAGCAGGGGGGTATACCTATATAGCGGCCCGGTTGGGTTGCCTTATCTGTTCACCTAACCCTCTTTCCTATGCACAATCAGAATCAAAGCCTCCTCGCTGCCCTCAACGCCTGTATCGCTGCCTGCGAGCACTGCGCCACCGCCTGCCTGCAAGAGCAGGACGTGAAGATGATGGCCCGCTGTATTCAGCTGGACCGCGACTGCGCCGATATTTGTGCCCTGACTGCCCGCTTCGTGGCCCGTGGATCCGAGCACGCCCAACACCTGCTGCAACTCTGTGCTCAAATCTGTCATGCCTGCGGAGTGGAATGTGCCCAGCACGGCGAGCACCACGACCATTGTCGTATGTGCGCTGAGGCCTGCAAGCAGTGCGAAGAAGCCTGTTTGGCCGGCGTAACCGCTTAGTCGGGTTTCCGTTGCTGAAAAGCCGGCTTGTAGCATTACAGGCCGGCTTCCGCATTTCTGCCGGCCGGGAATTTAAGCACGTTTGCGACGCAATTCTATACGGCTACCCACCCCGGGGGTCGGTAGCTTTACTACTTATTTCCCGCCTCTCAATTCCCATCCCATGTCATTCTCCCCGCCGCTGCGCAAGCTCGTGCTCACGGCTCACATTACCTTTTCCGTGGGCTGGCTGGGGGCCGTCGCTGCCTTTCTGGCCTTGGCCATCGCGGGCCTAGTCAGCTCGGACCCGCAGTTGGTGCGAGCGGCCTACCTGGCCATGGGCCTGAGCGGCTGGTTTGTCATCGTACCCTCCAACCTGGGCGCGCTCGCAACGGGGGTGGCGCAGGCCCTGGGTACCCCCTGGGGATTATTTAAGCACTACTGGGTGCTGGTCAAGCTGGTGCTCACGGTGGGGGCCACGCTGCTATTGCTGCTGCACATGCAACCCGTGACCTATCTAGCGGACGTAGCCGCGAAAACGGACCTGTCCGCCACCGATCTGCGCGGGCTGCGCCTGCAGCTCTTGGCTGACGCCGCGGCCGCGCTAGTGGTGCTGCTCACGGCCACGGCTATTTCCGTTTATAAGCCCTGGGGCCGCATCGGTCAGTGGCGACAAGCAAGGCGCGATCGGGTAGAACGAGGGTTGCCCGCGTCGGCGGGACCCACCCCCTGGAGTCGTTACCTGCTGCTGATCCTGCTGGCGCTGGGCCTACTTTTTGTTCTTGGCAAGCACCTGCTAAGCGGGGGCATGGGCCACCATTAAAGGTACTGGTTACTGGTACCAGCGCGGGGAGTAGACTTCAAATCATGCAAGCCAGAAGCCTAATTCTGTACCCCTTCCCGGGCACGGGCCGCTACTTTTGGGTGTTTTAATCCCGAACCCGCCCGCCTTGGGCGCTACTCATTTCTTCTTATGAAAACGCTCCAATTCAAAACCAACATCAATTGCGGCGGCTGCATCAAGGCCGTGACGCCCACCCTTAATGGTGAGAAGGCCATCACCTCCTGGCAGGTGGACACGACCAACCCCAATAAGGTGCTCACCGTGACCGGCGACGTCACCGAAGAGCAGGTACTGGCGCTCGTGGAAGATGCCGGCTTCAAGGCTCAAAAAGCCTAATTACTTTCTTTATCATTACCCACGGCGTACGGACCGTGGCTAGTTGTACCATCCCGCGGCCGTACCGGCGGGCTCACCCTAACCACTCGAACCGATGAAACGCAAAATGATGATGTTCGGCGCTGCGGCGCTGCTCTCCGGTGGCGCCCTGTTTGGCTTTACCAACCCCGCGCCTACCGCCGCGGACTGCCCGCTAAAAGGCACGCCCGATTGCCCGCTGGTAGAGAACTGCGCCCAGGCCGGTACGCCGGCCTGCGCGACCGGTGCCCCTGACTGCTGCGCTGCCAAGTAAGCTGATTTTGCTCGTTGTAAACGCCTGGCCCTGCGGCCGGGCGTTTTTCGTTTTAGCGGCCCACCAAAGCCGCTCAAAGCCGAGTCCGGCACGCTTAGCCGTCAACCATTCTGCTTGAAATTATGCAACCGGGCGACCCTGTGCATGCAAACATTGGGGAGAGTTGACCACGTATGGAAGCACAAGGAAAAGCACCGACCACTTGGCTAGAACTGGCGGTCAGCGCTTCTCTCCCTCGCCCTTCGGGATGTGTCCCCCGCGCTGCTGCTTGCGGTGAGCCGGGGTTTTCTCGTGTACCAGCCTTATTCCATTCGGCTCTATGTTTTCAGATTTTCCCAATCTGCACCCCTTGGTGGTGCACGTGCCCATCGTTCTGATTATGCTAGCGGCCGCCCTGCAGGGCCTGCTGGTGTATCGCGACTGGCCCCCGGTGCGCTGGATAACGCTGGGTATCATGGCCGGCGGCTTTGCCGGGGCCCTGGCGGCTAGCACGGTGTTCCACGCGGCGGCGGCTGGTTTGTCGCCCCGGGCGGCGGCGGTGTACGCGGCCCACGAGCAGTACGCGGGCTATACCCTGTGGCTCTCGGGCATCACCCTGCTGCTGGCCGGCGTAGGCCGATACTTTAAGATTGAGCGCCGGTCCTACGAAGGGCTGGTGCTGGTTGTGGCTGTGGCCGCGGCCGGCGTGCTCTCCGTGGCCGGCCACCGGGGTGCCCAGTTAGTTTACGTAGAGGGTGTGGGGCCCCAGGGCAACCTGCTCGATAAAAGCCACGGCCACGGGGGCGAGGAAGCCATGCCCGCCATGGACATGCCGGCGCCCGGCACCGACGCGCCCCACCTGGATCCTGTACCGCACGAGCCGCCGCCCGCAGGCCCGTCGGCCAGCGGCTCGCCCAACCAGGCCCAACCCAGAATGGAGGGCATGAACATGCCCCCTCAACCGCGCGGCGGCCAACCCTCGCGGGCCCCGGCGGCCGAGACCCCGCGGCCAGGGGCCATGGCGGATATGCCGGGGATGAACATGCCCGGCATGAGCACGCCGCGTTCCTCCGCCCCGGCCCCCGGCCGTAAAGCACAGCCCGCCCCGATGGATATGAGCAACATGCCGGGCATGGACATGGGCCCCCCCGCTCTAAAAATACGCCCCGGAATCAGCCCGCCATGGGCAATATGGGTACGATGAAGGGCATGGAGAACATGCCCGGCATGCCGCCCGCCGGCGGTCAAAAGCCCGCCACGACCCGCCAGTCCATGAACGACATGCCGGGCATGCCGGGCATGAAAAAGGGCGAATCCATGCCTAGTATGGGCGACATGAAGGGAATGGAAGGGAAGGGCGCGGGGACAATGCCGGGCATGGCGATGCCCAGTCCCCTGGACAAGTTTCGCTTCGAGGACAACAACCCCGCGCGCAACCAACCCAAAAGTAATAACTAATTGACAATGAGAATACTCTTTCTACTGGGTGCGCTGCTGGCTACCTTGTCCGCCTGGGCGCAAAGCATGCCGGGCATGCGCATGACTAAGGGCGCCGAGCCCCACCTGACCCAGTCCGCCCCCCCCGCCGCCGAACTGCGGGGCAACGTCGTGACGCCCCGCAGCAGCTACGTGGGCAAGCGCGTGGAATATGACTTGTACGTCGACGAGCGCCTGGTCAACTTCACCGGCCGCACCCGCCACGCCATGGGCATCAACGGCCAGATACCGGCCCCCACGCTCACCTTCAACGAGGGCGACACGGCCGTCATCCGGGTGCACAACCAGATGGCTATGGAAACCTCCGTCCACTGGCACGGCCTGCTGCTGCCCAACGAGGAAGACGGCGTGCCCTACCTCAACACGGCCCCCATCGAGCCGGGCACCACCCACACGTTCACGTTTCCTCTGATTCAGAGCGGCACCTACTGGTACCATTCCCACACCATGCTGCAGGAGCAGTCCGGACTCTACGGCTCCATCGTCATCCACCCCAAGCGGATTCCCCACGAGCTGAAGGAGTACGTGCTGGTGCTCTCCGACTGGACCGACCACAAGCCCAAGGAAGTGCTGCGCTACCTCAAGCGCGCGGGCGAATGGTTTGCCGTGCAGAAAGGCGCCACCCAGAGCTACGGGGAGGCCCTGGCCGCCGGCTACTTCAAGGACAAGCTTAAGCAGGAGTGGGGCCGCATGCCGGCCATGGACCTGACGGACATCTACTACAACAAGTTTCTGACTAACGGGCAGGAAAAGGGCTATTTCAAGGACGCCAAGCCCGGGGAGGTGGTGCGACTGCGCGTCATCAACGGCAGCGCCTCCTCGTATTTCTACCTCCAGTACGCCGGTGGTCCCATGCAGGTGATTGCCGCCGACGGCATCAACGTGGAGCCCTTTCCGGTCACCAAGCTCGAAATTGCCACGGCCGAAACCTACGACCTGCTGGTGAGTGTGCCCGCGATGGGCGCGGCCGAGTTCCGGGCTACGGCCAACGACATCACGGGCTACACCTCCACCTACATCGGGGAGGGCGAGCCGATGAAAGCGCCGGACCTGCCCCGCATCAACTACTTCCAGATGATGCGCGAAATGGGCAGCATGGAAGGCATGAGCGGCATGGACATGGGCGGGGCCGGCATGACCAAGCAGCAGCAGGGCAGTGGGGAAATGACAGGCATGGACATGTCGGGCCAGCCGGGCCAGAAGCCGGCTAGTGGCTCGCAGATGCCGGGCATGGACATGCAGCACGGCGCGGCGCCCGCCACCACGGCGCCCTCGCCGCAGAACCGGCCCGCGAATACCCAGGAAAAAGCCGGCAAGAGCATGGGCAGCATGCAGGACATGGGCAGCATGGCGGGCATGGACATGGGGGGCAGCACCGGCGACTTCAACTACAACCAGCTGCGGGCCCTCAACCCCACCACGCTCGACTCCACCCAGGCGTGGCGGGAAATCAACCTGACCCTGACCGGCAACATGCTGCGCTACGTGTGGTCGTTCGACAACAAGACCCTGTCCGAGGCCGACAAGATTCCCATCCGCAAGGGCGAAAACGTGCGCATGACCTTCACCAACACCACCATGATGCGCCACCCGCTGCACCTGCACGGGCACTTTTTCCGGCTCGTCAACGCCCAGGGCGCCTACTCGCCGATGAAGCACACCTTCGACATTCAGTCCATGGGCAAGGTCACTATCGAGTTCGACGCCAATGAGGAGCAGGACTGGTTTTTCCACTGCCACATCCTCTACCACATGATGGCCGGCATGGCCCGCGTCATCAGCTACGAAGGCTCCCCGCAAAACGAATTTGCCCGCACCGACTACAAGGTGCTGAAAAAGGAAGACAACCGGCCCTACCTCTGGGCCGACCTGATGGCGCACTCGCAAGGCACTTTTCTGGAAACTACCCTCTCCAACAACCGCCACGCGCTGGAATTCGAGGGCCGGGTGAACTACCAGGGTAACTTCGAAACCGAAACCCACCTGCTGCGCTACCTCGACAACCGGCAGTTTCTCGCCGCGTTCGTCGGCTTCGACTACCGCAACAACCGCACGCTGCTCGCGGAAGGCGAACGCAACACCAAAAACAACCGACGAGTGTTCGACGTGGGAGCCTATTACCTGCTGCCCCTGCTCGTGCGCTCGGAGCTGCGCCTGGACAGCAACGGCCAGGTGCGCCTGCAGCTGGAACGCACGGACCTGCCCCTGAGCAACAACTTCTTCGCCGACCTGCTGGTGAACACGGACCGGGAGTATAACCTCACCTTTCGCTACCTGGTCAGCAAGTACGTGTCGTTGAGCACCAACTACGACAGCGACTACAAGTGGGGGGCCGGCCTGACGATTCACTACTAATCCGGCCTATCATAGTCCAGCCTATGCTGCCCTTGTCTGTTGTCCGCCGCCTCCTGTCCGTCGCCGCCGGCCTGGTCCTGGCATTAACCGGTTGCCGGTCCTCCGCTATTGTCCCTACGTTTTCAGATACGGGCAAGTACCACCCTTCGCGGCCGGTACCTCGCGTCGACACGACGACGGCCGTCACCGCCCAGGAGTACCGCACCACCCTGCCCAGGCGGGTAAAGGCGGAAGGGCGGCCCCAAGTCGCGGACACGCGGGACCACGTGCGCAGGGAGAAAAAGGAGCCAGCGGGCGAGCCAGGCCGCCGGTATGCCAGAGCAACGCCCGGGGATACCGTGCGTAGCGCTACCCGGCCGGTGGCCCCGCGCGAGCCCCGCCAGTACGCCTCCCCCACGTTATTCAGTGCCCAAACGCTGGTGCATTATGGCCTGCACTTTGTTTTCCCAGTCGTGTTGGCGCTGGTGTTTTTCCCCTTGGTGTGGCAAACCGCTTACCTGATTATGTTGGCCACGATGGCCATCGACTTGGACCACCTGCTGGCCAAACCCATTTTCGACCCGTTGCGCTGCAGCATCGGGTATCACCCGTTGCACTCCTTTTATGCCATCCCCGTGTATGCGCTACTGCTCCTGCTGCCGGCGACGCAAATGGTCGCCGTGGGGCTGCTGTTCCACCTTTTCACTGACACGGTGGACTGCTTATGGAACTTCAGCCATTGCCGCGAGTGCTACCTCAACTCTCGTATTTATGCCTTGCGCAACTGGGTGCGGAAGCTACTGGGCCGTGAAGTAGCTGAGTAAGTTAGAGTAGCGGAGAAGGTTAAGTAGAAGGAGCACTTCTACGTGCTCGTTTACGACCACTGAGTAGGTACCAGAAGTGGGTCCGTGGAAATTATGCAAGTCATAGTTAAGCTTGGCGTGGCACTCGACTGGTGTAACAAACCCAAGCCCCAAGCAGTAACATTGGTTAACGTAATGTGAGTTATAAGAGTGGACTTGGAATAATTATTAGCTCCTAGCACCATTCTGGGCACTCAAGATTAGCCCATTTCCAGTTTGAAGCACTAGTTTTAGATCGGCCTAAGCGAGAAGAGGAGAAAACGTATCGCCTGCCTTGCTTTTCGCTCTGGCGGGCCATCCCCTCTTATCGATATCGTATCCCTAGCAGACGACCGATCCTGGCTGGGTGGTCGTTTCCTTCTTTTTAGTTTGTGGCCCGTATTTCTCCCTCTAGTTCTCGCTTCTGGCTTAGTCTGGTTCTGCTGCTCTCTACTGGCGCTTGCCTCACTGCTCAAACCCCGGCCCCGCGTCCCTTAGCGGAGCTAATCAATCAGCAAGAGCCTGGGTGGGCGCTCGTTTCGCAGTGGCTGCGCGAAGCTAAAAACCCGGTGCAGGTGTTACCCAAAACCCCGGCGCGGGCCGATAGCACCTTGCTGGCGGCGCAAGTCACCACGCGCTCGCCCCTGGGTGCTATCATCTATGAAACCGGGGGCTGCTGGTGGATGGCGGGTGGCTCCGGATCCTGGGCTCGGGCAGTCCGGCCCTGAATAGGACCCTGATGGAGTGGAACCAAGGCAAGCCAGCGGGTATGCTGCTGATTGCCGACGATGTTATAAAGGCGAGGCAACTTGGGAAACTTGCTTTAAAAGCTTTTTCGGTGTCAAGGATGAATATGGTTTTCTAGGGGTCACATTTTCGATGTTTCATTGCCTTCTCCTTGCAACAGGAAAGGGAATGTAGAAAAATAAAAAAAATGATTAGCTGGTTTTATGAGAAATAATTGGTTTCGAGGTTGTACATTTTTTTTGGCTGTAATACACGCAGTCGCGGTTCTTTCGTGCCAGAAGGGAGGCGATAAAATACCCGTTTCAATAAAGGCTAAAAGCAAAGCCCAGGAGGTGGTAGACTTATCTATAAAAGCTCACGGCGGCAAATTGTTTGATAAAATCTTGGTTCGCTTCACCTTCCGAGAAAGGCAGTATACCGCTTTTAGAAATGATGGCTTTTTTACCTATACAAGAGCTTTTAGAGATTCTTCTGGCCATGTGAAGGACGTGCTGCAGAACAACGGCTTTTACCGGGAAGTCAATGGCCAAAGGATTGACCTGTCAGAAGATAAAAAACGGGCCTACTCAAACTCTGTAAACTCTGTTATCTATTTTGCCTTATTGCCTTATGGTCTGAACGATGCCTCTGTCCACAAACAGTACCTGGGGCAGTTTATGCTGAAAAATATTCCTTTCCATAAAATTAAGGTAACCTTCAACCCGGAAGGGGAGGAATTGATTTTGATGATGAGTTTGTGTATTGGATACACCCCCAAACATATAAAGTACACTATCTGGCCTATAGCTATAAAGTCAATGGAGGAGGGCTGCGGTTCAGGGAAGCTTTTAACGACAGGGAAATCAACGGCGTGGTGTTTCAGGATTATATAAATTTTGAACCCCTGTCTGACACCGCTTCGCTGGAACACTTGGACAAAGCTTTTCTAACCGAGCGCCTTAAAAAACTTTCAGACATTCACCTGGAGAATATTTTGGTAACCATCAACAAATAATGAAGACAACCTATTTAAACCTCTTGGCAGGTGCTTTGGCAGTTGTAGCAGCTGTCAGCTGTAACAATCCCAGCCAACACGAAGATGAAACCCAGGCCAAGCTGACTACAAAAGCAGATGATAAGGAACAAATCTCTGCCTCTACGGAATCTCAGCCAGATACCATCAAGAAAAGTATTCCGTCAGAAACCAACGGAAAGATAGGCAAGGCCAACGTGCACATTACCTATCACTCACCGGGTGTGAAAGATCGGACAATCTGGGGCGGACTAGTAGCATTTGACCAAGTATGGGTGACCGGGGCACACAAAGCAACTGCTGTCAAGTTGGATAAGGCAGTAACAATTGACGGAAAGGAAGTGGCAGCAGGTACGTATGCCTTATTCACTATACCGGGGAGAGAAGAGTGGACCATCATCCTGAACAAAGATTATGAGCAACACCTGGCAGATGACTATGATCAGAAAAAAGACGTTCTGCGGGTAAAGGTAAAGCCGAAAACGCTTGATCAACACCAGGAAAGACTTAAGTACGAGATACATGCTACTACTACCGAAGAAGGAGCAATCACCATTTCTTGGGAGAAAGTCCAAGTTTCCTTGCCAGTAAGCACGAACTTCTAATACGTATGGTGGCAAGGGCAAACAGTTAGCGTTGCTTTCCTAGATAGGCAAAAGTACTGGCATGAGCGGCGCTTTCCTGTTACATATGGTGCTGCCTGTGGTTGTTCCAATGGCTATTGCGTGGTTGTTCTATCAGTCACTATTCAAGCGAGCCACCTTGTTGCTGCTGGCAGGGATCCTGCTAGACTTAGACCACCTGCTGGCCAATCCAATTGTTGATCCCAACCGGTGCAGCGTAGGGTATCAGCTGCTGCACCAATACTGGCTTATCCCCGTGTATGGACCAGGGCGTACGCAGCAAAAATTCTAGACTTCTTTTCTAGCTTGTGAGAGCCTACTGCGTTCGAAAACCTGAATGCTCTAGCTGATGGTAAAACGGCACTAGCGCCGCAAAGGCCCTTCGCTAGGTTTGATGCGTACGCCCTGATCAACTACCCGCGATAAGGACTGATAAGATTAAGTTATCAGTCCTTATCTTGCACGCAGAAAGCTCATCCATTTTTGGGTGTTTTACTCCTAATAGTATATAGCTACCGTGAGCAACCTGCCCGTCGTCCCGTCTGCACCCACTGCCCAGGTGCCGGCCCACCTCATCGACTCCACCCACCGCTACGTCGAAAGTGGGTTGCGCGGGGCGGCCAACACCATCCGCGCGTACGCCGGGGACTGGCAGCGTTTCACGACGTGGTGCGCCCTGCACGGCATGGAATTCTTGCCCGCCCCGGCCGAGGCGCTGGCCGGGTTTCTGACCGAGCTGGCGGACGCCGGCAAGAAAGTGGCCACGATCCAGCGCCACGCCGCCGCCATCGCCAAAGCCCACGAATTGGCGGGCCTGGACTCGCCCACGGCGGACAAAAAGATCAAAGTGCTGCTCAAGGGCATTGCCCGCGAGAAAAAGACCCGCATCAAGCAGGCGGCGGCCTTTTCGCTGGCCTCGTTCAAGCGCACGATTAAAAGCATCGACGTCTCAACGCCCACGGGGCTGCGCAACCGGGCTTTGCTCTTGCTCGGCTTTACCGGAGCTTTTCGCCGGTCGGAACTTGAAGCACTGAACCTCGAAGATTTAGCCTTCGACGAGGAAGGCTTGGTCGTCTCGCTCGACAAAAGCAAGACCAACCAGCTAGGCCAGGCCGAAGAAAAGGCTATCTTCTACTCGCCCGACCCGGCGCTGTGCCCCATTCGCTCCCTACAGGCCTGGCTGCGGGTACTTAGTCGGTCGGAAGGACCCGTGTTTGTCTCGCTGCGCAAAAACCAACAGGTCACCTCCCGGCGGATGACGACCAAGTACATCAACCTGATTGCCCAGCAGTACCTGGGCCCGGGCTATACGGCCCACTCCCTGCGGGCCTCGTTCGTGACCGTCTCCAAGCTCAACGGGGCCGACGACTCCAAGGTCATGAACCAGACCAAGCACAAGACCAGCGCCATGATTCGCCGCTATACCCGCCTTGATAATGTGCGCCAGCACAACTCGGCTAAGGAACTGGGGTTATAGTCCTAAATGAAGTATTAAAAGATTGTTAAGAACAGAGGATTACAAAAAAGATAATAGGCAGGGTTTTATTACTGGTTCGATATTTTAGGCATAATTAAGACACCTCAAATCACTCCAAATGATAGCGGAGAACCTGTGTGAAAGTAACTGCATAATACAAACCAGTATCATGTTATCAATTCCTAGGTGTGTGCCACTTAGCACCGAGCGTAGAGGCCTACTATGACAGTGGGCCTTTTTATTATTGCCCATGACCAATAAAGTAGCTTTGACTGCAACAGCAGCTCAGCACTTGCCCATAATAATTACACTTTGCTAAGAATAAACTATATATAAAAATATTTCATGATGAAATTGGGTTCGTTGCAAAAAACAATGGCTTTATTGATTTATAAATTAGTACTGAGTTACATCAGATTACGGTAATTAATTGCGCTTTTAGTACTGCTTTCTCTAAGTTGAAACTAATAAATTAGTTATACTAGATCACAACATGAATGTTTTTTAGCTAGTAGGGATCTTGAAATTATTATACACATCCATTTAATTCTAAGTGACTTATCAAAGCAAACTTGTTTACAGGATTATGTATTCATAGATTGGTGCAATTTTGACAGTATCATTATAGGAAATTCGGGATTTTTAGACTTATGTATTATGCTTAAGAAGCTCAGATTAGAACAAACTAAAAAGTATGAGCTTGCTATAGCGGCAAATCTGGTTTCTACTATGCTAACCTCATTCGTTAGCGGCAGATCTCATTCCCTGAGTATTGGTAGTGAACAAGGTGGAGTTGAGAAGTGGGATGACCTTGTTATTGAGCTATCAACTGATCATTATCAGCACATTCAAATAAAGCGGCAAAACTCTTCCTTTTGTACGCCTGGTTTCAAGCCAGTAAGAGATAACTATACTTCAGGACCGAGACAGGGAATGTTAAGGGACTTATCTCCTTTAGATGAATCAATGCATAAGCTGGGCGCTTACTTACTAGATCCAGCAGTTGCAACTCAGAGGCTAAAGCGCAGCTTTTCGATATTAATCCCTGATTTGCGTATTGATATCAAAGAAGGATTATCATTAAAAGAATTATATGAGCTTTGTCAAACGCAAATAAAGGTCACAACCACATCAGCGGGTTTACAGGCTTTAGAACAAGCGAGCCCTACGGCAAAAAAAATATTTGATTGGCTCAGAACATGGTGTGGGTTTGTTGATCATGCTCATATACTAAACGCTTTACGTGTGTTTGAAGTAAGGCAGTGTTTTGGTGAAAACGAGATTGATGCCGATACAAAAAGAGAGCTCTCTACATGCTTTAGTAAACCGACTGATGTTCTACGGGTGCTGGTTAGCTTTATTGATGAGAACTCAAGTTTTACTAGTGCGGTAACTCCAAGACCATTGCTCTTCGATTTGCTTTCTTATTTACTCCCTTCTACTGTATCATGGACGCAGTTTAGAAAGGATGAAGGTGGTTGGAATGTTTCAGGTATACATGATAGGAGGTTTGGTTTTATTGAGCATCCTTCAAGTATAGTACCGACCCTTTGGGGCCCTCCAGGTGCAGGCATACTTAAATATTATTCTAAAGACCATTCTAGTGGTCCACTACCAAAGGCAATTATTAGGTTGCTACTACATATTCAACCTGCTGCAGTTGCACATGTAAGCGACAAAAGTGCTTGGAGTATTGTAGCGAAGAATTTGGTCGGCGAGACATTAGGTATTAGCGAGGATGATTGTGAAGCTTTGCATGTGCAGGACGATAGTGACTGTTATGTTTCTTCTGATAAACGTGTCTTAGAAAAGTTGAGAGATTCTGAAGCTGAGGCTGAACTGCTTTCTATCGAAATGCACAAAAAGTCTTGGGAACTAATAGGTAATCACATTTTACGCAAGTTGGAAAAGCTGCCTTCTTCTGAACTACGCGATGCAGTAGAAGATAGGTGGCAGCTTTGGAAGGATGAACTTGATAAAGATATAGACAAGCAAAAGTTACTATGTCAATCGATGTTGCATCCCAAGGCGGAAGGTGAAGATATCTCTGCAGAGCTCCGATTTGGACCTAAAACAACTTCAATGGTTGCTGATGGCATACTTCTATTGATGGTAGTGGTTATCTGTATAGGAGACAAAGACAGTAACTGGGATACTATTGACACACAGTTAACGATCAGTGTTAAGGCGTTAAGTCATTGGAGCGGACCTTTTGGCCAGACTCGGCGTGTACGCAAAATCACAGAAGATGGCGTTTCGGCTTTAATAGGAAAGGAGCCTTCAAAAATTCTTGTATTATCAAGAATTGACGCGTCATCAAGTACTGTACTACAGGAGAGTTTAATTGATGATACTGACTTTGCAGGTAGCATGGCTAGCCCTCGTCAACCAATATTACTTGTCACAAATAACCCCACAGTTAATAGATTAATTAGGCAGGGCATTATTGCTGATATTAAAGAGTATCTGAATGGTAAACTGAAAAAAAGCTTGGCGGCCAGAAACCTTACTGAAAATGAGTGATTCGAATTTTAATGAAATAACATCGCAATTACTAGTTAAAAATATAACTGCGTTAGCTAGTGATAGGTTCTTAACTCTTGGTAATGATGAACAAAATATGTTTGAGTTCGACTCAGCGAAAGAGCTGTTAGATAAGGCAGTCTTAAGACTGAGGCGCAACATAGATGGTATAGGTGGGGTGAGAACCATATTAGTTCTTGTGCTTAATAATTATAATGAATTCAAAGATGCTTTGCGCTGGGCGGCACTAATCAAGGATGAGTTATTAGAGCCAGAAAATGGCGACTTGTATATGTTTGTAGTTATAAAAGATGAGAATCTATCCATAGAACAATGCACGAATATTGAATCAAGTGATAGAATATGCAGGAAATATATTTTTCGCCCAGGAGAAACAGTGCCAGAATTTTTAAGCAGAACATTCATTGAGCCAGTCGTAGGCAATGGAAGTACTGATAGCATAATCGACCCACTGAGTTTGGCTTTAGAGAAGGTTTCTCAACAGCATCAGTGGTTTGATTCCAGTGAACAGGAGCGTTGGAAAACTGCTTTGCTATCAGGAAAATCAGGTCATGAATTAATTGAGGTGCTGTTTAAAATTTCTTAAGGAATATGGAGCAGCTCAAGAATATTAAAATCCGAAACATACGTCGCTTTGCAGATGATGTTAATATAGATATTAGCGAAGGTGCTACAGTATTCTATGCGCCTAATGGTACGGGTAAAACATCGATATTTGAGGCAATTGAACTGGCACTTACAGGTGCTGTCAAAAGACTTGGGAAGGATTTAAGCCCCTTGATCCGTGATAACTGTGATGAGGCTTATGTGCGTTTGGATTTTCATTCCGGTAAATACTGCGAGGTAACACTATCTAAAGATTCCGCTCCTGTACTCACAGGTAACCAGACTCAGTTATTCCCATCAACACCGTTCGAAAACGTTCCTTATCTGTTGAGGTTAACGCATTTGCTTAGTCAGCGAGCTGAGGGGTGGTTTGTTCAATCCCAAAGTACTTCAGCTGGCGAACAGCTAGATTATCTTTCAATTGGACGTGAAGCAACTCAAGCCAATAAAGTAGTAATTAGCGCTAAACGTGCTTCAACCCTCCTCCGTGACTCTATCGCACGTGATGTTGAAGACGCAAAAGAAGATTTGAGTAAATGGCTGAGTCTTTTAAGCAAGCGTGATTCACTTGTTAACGTTGATAAGCTAAGGCGGCTTAGATCCTCGTCTGATTTATTTAACCAAATATCCTCCGTTAACAACCAATTAAATGGTGCGGCTTTTTCATTTGTTGATGACTTACTTTTGTTGAAAAGCCAGAAAAATGAAGTACTTGCTTTATTGAATAGAGTTGTTGAAAATAATAAAAGTTTAACTATTTCTTTGAGCGCATTACGACCTACGGTTGATGAGTATCTTAGGCTGACTAAAAGTTTATTAACAATTAAGCGCGAAACACTATCTCTTGTAGAAGCAAAAGACAGATTAGATAGCACTATTAACAGGCTTAAAATACGCCAAAGTTCTGCTTCAGAACTTCTAGGTTTGGCAGAACAGGCATATAATCATGCTCTCAATCGATGGGAGCATTGCCAATATGTGTTCAGTTTAAGGGCTGAACTTGATAATACAACATGGGAAGTAGAAGACGTCAAAAGGTCAATTGATGAAGCTAATGAAAAGGTAAAACTGGCCTTTATTGAGTACAAAAAACTTTCTGATCTATATTCGCTACATGAGTCTTTTTTCAAGATGAGTGTTGCATTAGCTGAAAAGAAAAATTCATTATCGCACCAAAAATCTTCTTTAGAGAAATGGAAAGAATATGATAAAACCATCGCTACACTCAAAGGTGATATAAGGCCAAGCCTAGTTGCAGACCATAATGCGAAATTAGATATTGTAAGAGAATTTATTAAGAAAAAAGAGAAGCAGCAAAGTTTACTGGAGGAAGCACAGCGTGTTTTTAATTCTTTAAACTCAGCCGTTGATTCTATTCGTTCTGCCGTAGGTATAATAGTTACTAATTTACCTTCTGACAAAGGCCAGTGCCCTGTTTGTGAGCAAGTTTATGAGCCAACAGAGTTGCGCCGACGGATGGACAATGCATTGACTTCTATCAACCCTGAGTTACAAAAGAGTGCTAGTAAAATTGACAAACTAAAAAGCCAAATTAATAATATATCAAAGGATATTAATGATTCTAATAATGAATACATTAAGGCAAGCACTTTATTAAAAAATGTTGAAGATAACATTGTATTATCTGTTCATAATATTGAGTATATAATAGCTAATGTATTTCCAGGTGTTAGTTCGCTTGAACTTGCGGAAAAACAACTACAAGATGCTATTAATGATAATGAGAATGCTATCGCAACACTAGAGCGCGAAAGAGTTGATACACTGCCTGAGCCTTCAGTTGAGCAAATAGCAAAACTTGAAAGCCGCTGGGAAGCCTTAGAAACACAAAAGGCTAGCCATGTTAATCGGTTGCATTCTCTAACAGAACAGCTTACTAAATTAGTAAATGCGAACGATGTAGAGATTATTGAAGTGTCATTAGAATACTATGAGGAGATATCCGGTAAGCTTGAAGCTAGTGCATTAGATGTGGAGAAGGCTAAGCTTAACATTGCATATATTAAGAAGGAAATAAAAGAGGAGCAAGATGTGCTTTATGAAGCTGCTAGCAATATTGTTTTTTCAGAAAAAACAATATTGAATATTACTACTACTCTCAGCGAGTATAAGGCAATTTGGTTTTCATTGCAACTAAAAGGTGAGCCAAATCATAATGGCCTTAATCAGGCAATTGCAGATTGTGATACCCGAGCGGCAAAATTTCAAGAATATTTTGACACCCTAAACTATGTTGATGGGGAAATAGCTAGGTGGGGTGCTTATGAGGAGTACTTGAGTATTGTATCGAGTATAAAAACTATAAAAGGAGATTTTATTGAAGCAGAGTATACCGTTCGATTAAATAATATAAAAGATGAATTAGTTGATAAACTTGGGTTAATTAATGAAAAAATAGCCACTTTAAATAGTTTTGCGAATCGGCTGTCACACGAATTAGATAGAGTCAATGAACTAATTAAATCTATCAATCCTATTTGGAACAGCCTTTTAAAGCGAATAGTTGTAGATCCACGTTTCTCCGATACAAGTTTAGATAGTTATAGTCATTATAAAAAGCAATATGCGGATGTAAATGTGAACCTTCATGGAAAAAATACTCGTGTGACTCACGTTGCAAGTGAAGCTCAAATTACTGATTTGCAATTAACTTTTTTGTTGGCTCTTGCTCAGCATTATAAATGGATGCCATGGCCTGCATTGCTACTTGACGATCCTACTCAGCATCATGACTTAGTTCATGCTTCCGGCGTCTTTGACCTTCTCAGAGATTATATTGCTGAGAAGAAATTTCAAGTGATGTTGGCGACACATGATTCTGCTCAGGCTCGTTACTTTATGCGTAAACTTGAAAACGATGGAATACCTGGACGACTATGTACCCTTCATGCCACTGCTGATGGCGTTAAGGCAGTATTTGTTTAATCCAGTAGTCCTTCTTGATTGCTAGATTATAGTTCGGGTGATGTAAAATAGGCTAAGCTCATAAGAATTTCATTTGAAGTGCTGAGCCATAAACCCTTTACTGATGAAGCTTATTTAGTAAGCTTAACCTTTAATGGCGATCACACTGAAGTGCTTACTTATCGGTAGTGATTACTTAAGGCCTCAATTGATCATAAATGAGCTATAATTACTTGAAACATCACTTCTGCACTGGGACTACAGTTAAACGGACACTGAGGCCAGAGTTGGACCCAGCAGGCATACCACTTCCTCTTTTACTGCCATCCAAGCTGTTCTTGATGAGCAACAAAACTCGTCGAGGATCTTCGAGATTGCCTTCTATCAAGTTTGAGGCGACGCGAGGAGAGCTCGCTGCTTTGGCCCTATATATCTCCACCATATGTCCTTCCCCAAAGGCCCGGTGACAAACCCCCCGCATGTAAAAGTTATTGAATTCTCCTTCCGCAAAGGTTAATTCCGCGTTTTCGGGCACCTTCCGCACTACCGCCCCGTGTTTTTCGTGCGAGTTGAAGCACTCCTGCTGTTTCAAAGCAGCTGCCAAGGTCCGCTCATTGCCACTCTGGATGGCTTCCAACAGTAGCTGAGGATATCGTTCAATACCCTGCTCAGTAAATCGCTGGCTGTAATTAAGTTGACTGGTTCGGATCGCTTCCTGCGCTTCAAGGAGCATATACTGCCGCGTTTTTTGATCTAGGTTCTCGAAATTGAACATGCCATTTTGTTAATCAAGCTTTAAAAACACCACCTATACAGCCATCTGTAATTGTCTGCTTAGCACTAAGCTGCTAGCTAATGACCGCTACGACGGGTAAACTCCTGCTAAACGCTATCGATTAGCTGTTGACCTACTCAACGCCTCCAGCACATTTACTGGCTTATAGCCTGACAGATGCTGCATTCGCTTGAGGACGCTGTCATCGATCATCTCATTACTGCCTGCTCCTAGGCCAATGGGTCGAACGTGTTTACCCAACAATCGGTAGTACCAAGTCATCGACGTCCGAAGCTCATCCCCGAACCAAGGTTTATAATACTTCAGGAAGGCTTCATCTATCTCTAGGCCGAGGTCTCCGGCCTTCGACTTCAACCAATGGAGCGTAATGTTCGCTAAGCCATCTTTTTCGTACCCTCCCCCCACATTAGTATGGACCCCGCTGAACCAGCGTTGCTCCAGAATTTGACCAGCGACAACATTTTCCCATAGCGTCGGCCGAAAGGTTTTTCTGTGCTCGTCCACTGCCAAGGCTTGATACGCGTGCTGGATACAGGGGCACAGGCTGTGGTCATGAAACCGATAGTGGCGACGATTGAAAACGCTGAACAGGCTCAGCGGCACTCCCAGAGCCCCGACGGTATCCCAAACCCCAATAAAATGAATGTTAATTAACCGGGTCGTATGCCTCATTTTGAAATCAGCTGCTTCCCGCTGCCACTCTTCCTGGCGCTTCCCATTCTCCGGACGCTGACGATAGAGCGCATAGGCTTCGGGAACAAAGAAGTCTTCTTGCTTGGGCAGTAAACCCAGGTGTTGAATCAGACCGGCTAAGCTGCGTACCGTATAGGCGCCTCTACTAAAGCCAAAGAGAAAGATCGCATCTCCCGGCTCATAGTTATAGACTAGGAAGCGATACGCTTCAATTACATTATCGGACAGCCCGAGGCCTAAACCACCCCCTAAAAAGCGGTCGACTCCCCAATGGTTACCCACCCCTTTATCATAGTAGGTTACTTGTACAGTCCCATCTTCCGCTAGCGGCTTGATGGCCCGGACCAGCTTCATGATGTTAGTTGGCTTCCGTTTGCGCCGGTCCATGTTCTCCGCCCGGTTCCACGTTCCATCACACAAAATAACTAAGCGCTTAGGCATGTAGTAAGATTTGCTCTCCTTTGATTATTAATGGGTAAAAGGTACATACCCTGAGCGTATAAAGGCTCCCTTTCACTCTTTGCTACGCTCGCCTTCCCTGCTGCACCAAACGCAACGCGCATCGATCAATCGTGTATATTCGTTGAAAGGCTACAAGGTTAGGTAAAGGCCTCCTGTCCCATTCAGTTGCCTTTAGGTGCATCATACTTGATTGCACTAGGGTCTATTGGCTCATTCCAGGCATTCCTCGCCCACTGCTATCATGTTCCTCAAAAAGCTAGTACTTAAGAACTTCAAGTGCCTGTCGGACTTCGAAATCTCCTTTGAGACGAAGAAGGCCAGCAATCGACAATGGACCCTTGTGTTGGGAGAGAACGGCACGGGAAAAAGCAATCTACTGAAAGCGATTGCCTTAATCACTTGTGGCAGCAACGCCTTGGGCGAGATCGTCGGCAACACGGATAGCTGGATCACGCTGCAGCAACCCAACTGCAGTATTACGGCTTGGCTGACCACTAAAAAGGGCGAGGAGAGAGAGATATCCCTGAAGATCAAACGGGGTGATACCTTAACGAACCTGATCGCCAATAACTTGGAAGACCTGCATCTCATTGATGGGGCCATTGAGAATGCCGAACGGAACTACTTTGTGGTCGCGTATGGGGCCAGCCGGCGGCTATCCAGTGACTCCTTTACTAACAGCTCCCAAGCCAGTAGTTACGGGAACCGCTCCGGAAACATTCGCAATCTCTTTGATGGGGGCGCGGCGTTAAACCCCTTAACGTCCTGGGTGCTGGACCTCGATTACCGGGCGGGAGAAAGTGGCCTGGCCGTGATCAAAGAAGCACTGAATGGCTTTTTACCGGGCATCACATTTCACGCCATTGACAAAAACAAAAAGCAGGTCATCTTCAAAACCATCGATGGCCTGATCCCGCTGGAGCAACTCAGTGACGGCTATCAGAATATGGCCGCCTGGATTGGCGACTTGCTCTACCGGATTACGGAGACCTTCAAGGACCGCAAAAACCCGTTACATGCTCGGGGGCTGCTGCTCATTGATGAAATTGATCTGCACCTGCACCCGAAGTGGCAACGGAATCTCTACGACTTCATCAGTGAGAAGCTGCCTAATTTTCAAGTCATCGCCACGACCCATTCCCCCCTCACCGCGCAACAGGCTGGGGAAGGCGAGCTATATGCCTTGAAGCGAAATGCGCAGCAGATCGTTGAACTGATACCTTTCATTGGCTCACCCAAAACCTTGTTGGTCAACCAACTGCTCATGTCGCCTATGTTTGGGTTAACAACGGACGAGAGCCTGGAAGTAGAGGCAACTAAAGACCAGTACGCCCGCTTGAAAGCCAAAGGGCGCAGCTTAACGGCTCCCGAGAAAAAGCAACTCACGAAAGTGAAGGAAAAACTCGTACAGGAGCTGCCCCAGCGCAATACTCCACTGGTAAGCGATCCGGAAATGGATCTCTTGCAGCGGATTGAGCAGAATTTGAAGGCCCAGCAAGCATGATCCCCCTCCAACGGGAACGGAGTGCGCAGGCCGTTAGTCCGAAATTTCGCGCGCCCAAAAAAGGGTTAAAGGATAAGGAGCTGCTGCTGGCGTACCGTGATCTGCTGCGGGGGGCGATTACGGAGCTTACCTTCCAGTCGGCCTTCTGGAAAACGGCCAAGACGCAGCTCAAAAAAGAGAGTGGGGGGAAATGCGCGTACTGCGAAGCGAACACGGAAATTGTTGCCCACGGGGACGTGGAACACTACCGGCCCAAGAGTGTATACTGGTGGCTGGCGTATACCTACGACAACTACTTGTACGCCTGCCAGATCTGCAATCAGGTTTACAAGAGTGATAACTTCCCTATTGCTGGGAATGCTCTTTTTCCGGGCCCCGCCATTTCCGCGACGACCACGGACGCGGAAATTGAGCAGTTGGCCGGCCGTCTATCTCCGGATCCCCTCGCCGTGGACGCCGAGTATACCCTAGCATCGTATCTGGCTGAACATCAGAGGGAGAAAGCTTTCTTACTCAACCCTTACTTCGATGATCCGCGGGAGTACTTTGCCTACGAGGCAGATGAGCTCACCAGAGAAGTTAAG
>NZ_CP060787.1 GCF_014489555.1 Hymenobacter qilianensis
AATGGCGTAGGCCTGGCGGAATTTATTTACCGACGTCAGGTCGCCGTAGAGCTCCTTGACCTGGTTGTCGATGTGGGCAAAGTTGAAGCCCACGTTCCAGCGCAGGTTAGCGCTGCGCACCACGTCCCCGCTGAGGGTGGCCTCGATGATGTTGTTAGTCAGGCGGGCGGCATTCACCCGGGCCGAGCGGTAGCCGGTGGCGGCCGAGGTGGTGGCCGTGAAAATCTGGTCGCGCGAGTCGGAGTACACGTAGCCGGCCTCCAGGTTCAGCCTATCCTCAAACAGCCCGACCTGAAAGCCCGCCTCGTAGGAAGTCACAAATTCGGGTCGAATGTCGGGGTTGGGGTACACCGTGCCGGGCAGGTAGCCGGCCAGGCCGCCGAAGGGGAAGCCGTTGCCCTGGCTGTACACGTTTTGCAAAGAGTAGGGGGCCAAATTCACGTTGCCGGTCTTGTTATAAGAAGCGAACAGCTTGCCGAAGGACAGCACCCGGCTGTCGCGCAAAGCCGGAATGGCCTCGTTGAAGACGAAGGAAGTGCTTACGCCGGGGTAGAAGTAGGAGCGGTTCTCTTCGCTCAGCACCGACACCCATTCCTGCCGCCCGGTGAAAGTCAGGAACAGGAAGTTGCGGAAGCCGGCCGTCAGCTCACCGTAGCCGGCCACCTGCCGGTATTCGGTGATGGCCGCGCTGCCCGTGAGCTCGCCCACCCGGTTTTCGGGGTTGAATAAGTCTGGCACGACCAGGGCCGAGGCGGCCAGGCCGGTGGATTTGGTGTTATCGGTGCGCAGGTTCTGGCCGGCGAGTAGGCGGAAGTTGAAGTCGCCAAAGGTCTTTTCCGCGTTCAGAATCAGGTCGCTGTTGAGGCGGCGGAAGGTTTCGCTGCCGTCGCTGACGCTGCCGGCGATGTTGCGCCGGCCGGTGCCCACAAACTTGCCCACGGTGCTACGCGAGTCAGTGCTGGTGTTGAACAGGCCGACGCGGTAGACAGCGCGCAGCCAGGGCCGCAGCTGATAGTTGAACTCCACCTTGCCATTGAGGGTCTGTTGCTCGCTGAGCTGGCGGTTGTTGGCAATCTGGAAATAAGGGTTCTGCTGCATGTCGGTGAAGAAGCCCGATGGATTGGCCAGGGGGTTAGCCAAATCTTGCAGCTCGTGAAACGGCACGTTGGCCGGCATCTGGTAGGCGGTAATCCAGGGGCCGTCGGGGGTGGTTTCGGTTTTGCTCTGCACGTAGTTGAAGTTGTAGCTGGTGGCGAGCTTGCCGAAGGTGCGCGAGCCGTTAAAACGCCCCCCGTGCGGCGGGTTTTGTCGCCGGGAATGATGCCCTTGGTGTTTACATCCTGCAAGGAGAAAAAATAGGTGCTTCGCTCGTCGCCGCCCGAAAATGAGAGGTCGTTTTGCTGGGTGGTGGTAGTTTGAAACAGGTCTTCCTTGAGGTTATCGACCGGGGCGTACGGCAGCTCCCAGCGGGTGCCGTCGGCCAGGGCGGACCCCACCGGGCGAGTTTCGCCGTCGAAGCGCGGCCCCCAGGATTCAAACTGGGTGGGATTGTACACGCCATCGACGCCCATGCCGAACTCGTTCTGGGTGGGGGGCAGCAAGTATACTTGCCCGAAGGTGCTGGTGTTGGTGTACGACACCCGCGACTGGCCCCGCTGCCCGGTTTTGGTGGTCACCAGCAGGGCGCCATTCACGCCCTCCGAGCCGTAGAGGGCGGCGGCGTTGGCCCCTTTCAGCACGTTGATGCTTTCGATGTCGTTGGGGTTGAGGCGGTTGATGTTGGGCACCGGTACGCCGTCCACCACGTACAGGGGGGCATTGTTGCCGCTGATGGAACGCGCCCCGCGCAAAAGCACCTGCACCTGCGGGTCCACCTTGCTGTCCACGAGGTTAATGCGCAAACCGGCCACTTTGCCCGACAAGCCCAGCAATGGATTCACCACCCGGCCCTGGTTCAGGCGGTCCGTCTCGATCTGCTGGTTGCCCCCGCCCAGCTCCCGCGCCGAGCGCTTAATGCCTAGGGCGCCGGTCACGACGACCTCCGCCAATTCCGTGACGCTTTCGCTTAAAGATACGGTGACCAGCTCGGTGCTGGTATTCACCGTTACCTCGCGCGGGCTGTAGCCAATAAAGGAGAATAGCAGCACCTGACCGGGCTGGGCGGGCAAACTAAATCGCCCCTCCGCGTCGGTGGCCGTACCAGTGGATGTTTCCTTGACCACAACGGTCACGCCTGGTAGGGCATTGCCGGAGGTCTGCTCCAGCACGGTGCCCGTTACCGTGCGCTGCTGGCTCCAGGCCGAAGTAGCCGTTAGCAGCAGGACGGGAATTACCCGCGCCGTGCGCTGGACAAGCGATGAGCTAAGAAAGAAAGAAAGGTAGGAGTACGTCACGGCAGCGAACGAAAAATGCAGCGTAGCAAACCGGTAGTCTCTGCGCTACTCAAACACCTTTGGGGAGGGGCTTGTGGCTCTCATACTACCTAGCACGGGGGCAAAGGCATATATAGGCCTAGTGTCAGCGATGATTTGCTTATTTAGAATTTGTTTAAACTGCCGCAAACTTAAAGTGGATGGGTACTATTTCCTAGCCTATTTAGATTAAATATAAATTAATTAGCTGTACAAAATGACTTCGCCCACCCTATATTGAAGAGGGCGCGCCGGGGAAGGTTCGAAGAAGCCTATCAATTTCAATTAGAAGGATGGATTACGTTTTTCTTTCGGAAAACTTCACCAGCGCATCCTCCAAGGTGCGGTAGCAGGATTGGAAGCTCTACCGCTGGGTACGCACATACCAGGCGCTACCGACCCCTTAGTCCGAAGGTTAAACGGGTGGGTTGGCCGGGGCTGATTTGCGGTGGGCGTGGATGATGACCTTACGGTGGCGCAAATATTTGTAGAGGGTAACTTTGGAAATGCGCAAGCGCTGGGCAATCTCGTTGACGCCCAGTTGCTGCTCCCGGTAGAGCGTTTCGGCAATGATGGCCGTGCGCTCGGCTTCTTCGGATAGTCCCCGCTGGCGGCCGCCCACCCGGCCCCGCGCCCGGGCCGAGGCCAGCCCGGCATGGGTACGCTCGCGAATCAGCTCCCGCTCGAACTCGGCCAGGGAGGCGAACAGGTTAAACACGAGCCGGCCTTGGGCGGAGGTCGTGTTGATGGCATCGGTCAGGGAAACTAGTCCCACCCCCGCTGCTGCAAGTCGCCCACCACCTGCAGCAGGTGCTTGAGCGATCGCCCCAGGCGGTCGAGTTTGTAGATGATGACCGTGTCGCCGCGGCGCAGTTGCGTGAGCAGCCGCTCCAACTCCGGGCGGCTGGCGCTGGCCCCGGACACCTTTTCCTGGTAGATGGTTTCGCAGCCGGCCTTGTGGAGGGCATCGAGTTGCAGTTCCAGGTTCTGGTCACGGGTGGAGACGCGGGCGTAGCCGATGTTCATGGGGCAAAGTACAGTTTATCCGTGCCGAAGGTACCCTTATTTGTACTTTGATTGCTGAACAAGTTTTGTGAACCAAATCGACTGGTTTTGGCTTCGGTTCCTCGGGTCGTAGGCGCTAGGCCGGTTTGTTCAGTTATACGTTCGTTTCAGTGAACAAACCAAGCGACTTGTGTCGTCCTAAAATAAGTTGACCGTTGTCCGATCCTGGAATTTTGTTGACGGTTTTGACTACGAAGTATCACATGAATTAGTGTGATTCGGTGGGTTCTTTCGAGGCATTATAGCGCTTGGGCTTCCAACGCTTTTTCAGTGGTTGTTCACTGCCATGAGCTACTGCCGGTGTCAGGTAGTCACAGCTCATGTGAGGCCGCAAATGGTTGTAGTTCCGGATACTTCTCTCCACTGCCCGAGCCGCTTCCTCAAAACTAGTGAAGACCTGATTCAGTCGAAAGTCGGTCTTCAGAATGCCATTCACTCGTTCAGCAATGGCATTTTCATAGGGGTCACCGTATTGGCTCATGCTGATGGCAATGCCCGCTTCTTTCAGTTTGCGGATGTAGAGGAAGCTGCAGTACTGGCTTCCCCGATCCGAATGATGAATCAGCGTCGTTGCCTGTGGTCGTTCCTGGTGCAAGGCCATCTCCAGCGCTCGCAAGCATCCTTCGCTGGTCAGCAACGGGTGCAGGCAGTAACCCACAATCAGCTTGGAGTAAGCATCCGTAATCAAGGATAAATAGCCAAAGCCCAACCCGATACAGAGATACGTGATGTCGCACACCCAGACTTGCTGGGGTGCCGAAATCAGCTGATCGGCGAGCAGATTGGGATACTTCTGCAAGCCATGCGCTGAGTTCGTAGTTTTTGGTGCTGACCGTTTGTGCCGGAGCGTAAGCCCATGAGCTTGCAGCAAACTGTGCAGCTTATCCCGGCCCATTCGAATCCCACTTTGTGCGAAAGGCTCTTGCAGTAGCCAGTAGAGCTTGCGGGTTCCTAGCCCAGGAATCTCTTTGCGTAGGGCCACGACCAGGTCCAAGACGAGCATGGATTGGCTGTGGGCATGTTGGGTGTAGTGTTCACGTTGATGAAAAGCTTGTCGGCTCACACCAAACAGTTGGCAAAGGCGGCCGACGCTCACCTTGGCAATCTCGTTGTAACGGAGCTTTTGTACTGTTTGGTACCAGACTTTTTTCGGATCGGGATCTTGAGTTCTTTTTCCGCTACCTCAATCATGGTGTTCAGCGCCAGAATCAGCAAGTTTGCTTGTTTCAAAGCCTGCTCAAGTTCGGTATTGCGCTGCTTCAAGGCCTGCATGTCCTGCTTTTGCGTGGTCGTCATGGCAGGTAAGGTAAGCAGCCCTGTTTGGATCTTGCGCTGGTACAGACTCACCCAGTTCCGCAATGTGTAGCTGTTATGGATATCCAAATCGGCCATGACTTGGCTAGGCTCCTCGCCGCCAAAGAGAATACGAAACACGGCTGTTTCTCGGAGTTGTTCGCTATACTGAAAGCGAGTCAGTAAATCCTGAATGTGGTCTTGCATAAGGACAGTTTTAAGGGTGAAAAACTGTCAACTTATTTCCGGACAAGACAACTTTCGTGGTAATCCTAAATTTAGTTTATTCTGGGCTCACCGGCACCGGCGGTTTGTAGTGTGTCGTCCTGAAAACTGTGTCGTCCTTAAATAAGTTGACCATGCCGACTTACAGCCACTGCGTCTACCTAAGTCTAGATTTATTGGATAACAGTTCTTACGTCTGCCTGCTACTCTGTGTGGGCACCGCGTCAGGCTATGTTGTCGTACTAGATAATAGAGGCCTTGCTGGGCAAAGCATTCTACAAGCTGCTCATTTTGACAAAAATATTAATGCAATCATGCATTTTATTTGTCAAAACGTATTACAAAGGCATATAAAGCAATATATTTGCTGATGTAACGGCGCATTTTTTCCGTTTCACCCAACTATGATTGATAAGTTCAGCGATATAGATGCTCTGCTCAGTGGCCTCATGAAGCCTGACAAGCAGACACTTCAGGCGCTTTTTGATAAAAAGCTTCTGGAATTAGATATGGCCTTAACGAATGCGTGCAAGCTCATGGACATCCAGCCTCGCACGCTAAAGGGCATTTTGAGCGGTTCCCAAAAATTAGTTGACGTTACTAACCTCGCCAAGCTGGCCAATTTCCTACAGCTACCTAAGGAGCAGTTGCTAAAGCTGTACTTGGATGTAGTGGAAGAGAACTTTCCAACTGACACAATTACACCTGACAAAATCCACTTCATTAAGGAAAACTTTGACTTGGCGGTGTTGCGCAAAGCGGGCCTGATCGATAATATCACTGATTTCGCCCACATCGAGAAACGGCTTACCGCCCGCTTGGGACTGAAGTCCATCTTCGAATACCGCAAACCGAGCATGGACATCGCCTTCAGTTCCGGGAACTTCAAGGCAGAAAATAACCTGACGCGGTCTTATTGGATTAACGCCGCCACGGTTGCTTTCAAAGAAATAGATAATCCTTACCCGTACAGCCGGGATGAACTGATCAAGTTATTCCCACAGCTGCGCTGGTATACCACCAACGTAGACCAAGGCCTAGTTGATGTAGTTAAGCAGTTATATAAAGTCGGCATTACCGTCATCTTCCAGCAATCACTGCAGACCTTGCAGCTGCGGGGGCGACGTTCAACGTTAATAACAAGCCGTGTATCGCGCTAACCAATTACGTCGGCTTCTACTCCACTGTCTGGTTTGCCCTCATTCACGAGTTGTACCATGTGCTCTTTGACTGGGACGAAATTAAGGCTAGTAAATATCATCTAACGGACGATTCCAACGAGCAATTGTCCGTTCGCGAGCGGGAAAAGGAGGCAGATGCGTTTGCGCGAGGGTACTTATTCTCGAAAGAGAAAACTGACCAAGTGCGCCGATTCATTAATGATCCAGAATATGTCGCCGAGTTTGCAGCGGAGAACCACGTTCATCCTAGTTTCCCTTATGTTTTCACGGCGTTCGAATCAAACAATCGAACGGCTTGGGCTCGGGCGCGAGCTAACTCTCCCGACGTCAACCGTGCTGTTGACCTCATTGACATGACTTGCCACGGTCAGGAGATGGTTGAAGAGAAAATTCAAAAAATCAAATCCAAAGTGTACGCGTAGCAGTCATGAAGAAATCTAAAAAGACAAACGCCCCCGCAGAGCAAGAGAGTTTAGCCTCGCCTGGCTTTCCGATCGAAAACATTCGTCACGTTGAAATAAGCCAAGAGGAGAAGCTGGAACGCTCGTTGCTTTCTGGCTTACTGCTGCAACAAACCGAAGATCTTAACCGGAAACAGCAGGAGCTAAAAAAGCAGCGAGACCAAGAAGTGATCGAGCTAATCGGTGGTGGTACTACCTCGCTCGGCGCCCTCAAAGCTTTAATTGCATCGAAGCGTCAACCTTACGAGCCTCGGTTTCCCCGATCAATACCGTTCTTCTCGGAAATTTACCGTTTGAACGGCTGGCATGACCTAGACCCAGCAAGCTATATCAAGCCTGCCGTGGTAGCCGTGTGGATTAATGAATTGATCTACAATCGTTTTTCACAAGAGGTATTGCCAACGCTGCGTGTGTTTAATCCAAAAAGATTTGGGGGCAGTCGAGCCTATAAACATTTTCAATTTCTGAACGCCGAAGGTCAAGCGGAACTGGAGCAGTACCGAGACGAAGCCATTGCCCTGATGCAGACTTGCTCTACCTGGTACGAGTTTCGCGCCAAGCTTTTCGTAGTACACAGCGTGCCCTATCAAGTTGAACTGTTTGCACAGTAAGCTGATACGATAAGCTTACATTCTGAAAGACCTAAGTAAAATCATGTTTCGAGCACGAATGCAAGACTATTTACCTCTAGCTTCTATAATTCTAGATGCTAGGATCTATTTGCTCTCTCCTTCTCTCTCCTACCTGTTTGCTTTTGGTTTTTCATTAGGTCAGATTGTCTGAATATAGTGCAATACTATCGCTCATTTTTTAGTGCCTAGCTGGTTATTACGCAGGTGTAGCATCACAGTAGGCCAATAGTTATTTCATAATGATAGAACGTTTACAAACTGTAAATAAACAAGTTGTCGCGACTGACATGGCTAAATTTAACCTCTTCCGCTTGAGCTGCATGCTTGATGATATGGATGGGGCTAAATTCAATAAAGTGTTAGTCTCAGTTGTTTGTGATTACATATACCAACGCAATAATGAGCGCACTTCGCTTAGCGAATGCTTGGACTACGTAGTGCATGAGATTGGCATACCCACCTCCCGACAACATCTTAAAAATGTGTTGTCAAAAGTAGATTACGTACGCACCGAACCATTAAAAAACGATGTACTCCTATCTCTAGAAGTAGGCTTGTATGACAACCTGTGTCATACTTCAGACGCGAACTCTATTGAGCAGCACGCTCGCCGCTTCCTACGGCAGGAAGCGCTACCTGAAGAGTTAGCTGAAATCTTGGTGGAGATGATTCACCAGTCGATTTACGAAAACATCCAAGGTCTAGCGGGGGCTAATGTAAAAGCCTTGCTTGCCGAAGAAATAAAAGGCAAGTTTCCGGTTGAAAACATAAAAGTATTTAACAGATTTCTTGAATATGAGAATCGGGCCAAAGACAACGCTATTTTTCGGCTCTTTTATAAAGCGTTAGAGTTTGCGATAGTTACATCAGGTAAAGGCGTGAAAGATTTTACCGCCAACCTGTTTAAGGGCAAAGTGTACTTGCTTGATGCCAATGTCATTTTCCGCCTTATGGGAATTGATGGCGTACAGGAGCAGGCTAATATGGAGGAGTTGGTAACAGCTTGCCTGCACCAAGGCGTGGAGTTTCGCTACACAGCTCAAACATACGAAGAGTTAAAGCGCAAGCGGGAACAGGCCGTGGCTATGCTAAAGCGCTTTAATAACCAAGCCACTCAACTTGTGGAAGACACTCTTATAGGTGGTGATTTAGCTATCCAAGAAGGCTTTGCTAACCAATATTATCGCTACAAGAAAGTTGGGGTAGTCGCTACTCCTGAGCAGTACGAGTTAAAATTAATGGCCGATTTTCGTCGATTTGAAGATATCTACAAGCTTCGTCCCGTCACCCGAGATGTGGAGGTGACCAAACGGGAAGTAGAAGGCTTAAGCCAAGAACTGTTTGAGGGGAAAAAAGCCCGTCGGGTACTACGCTATACCGGTAGTGCAGCGCAAGTTGACGCCTACAACATCTTGTACGTAAGGGGTGCACGCGCTTTTAATAATACCAGCTTTTCGGATGTGAAATGCTTTTATCTGAGCACTGACCGAATGCTAGCGGAAATTTTGGCTATAGAATCAAGCGATCAAGGAGTTAGTGAAGTGCTATTTCCGGCACAAGCATTTTTGCTGCATGCCTCTTTGTCGGCTAATGTCAAGGAAGCGGATTACATCACCTTCACCAAATTTCTTAAAAAGAGCATAGTCGGCCAAGAGTTCACTGGTGTGGAAATAGTACGATACGTCAATCAGGTCAGTAGCTTCACAACAGACCCTAAGGCAATATCCACGCTACTTAAAGCGTATTCAGACAAGCGCTATACCAACGCTCGTAATTATGAAGCTGAATTGACGCTACCTACATTCAGTGAATTTGCCCGCACCGAGCTAGAAACTCAACTGGAAGTTGCGCAACGCAAGGCCGAGGAAGCTGAGCAGGAGCGTGCGCTAGAGAAAATACGCAGTGAAGATGCTCGTCTAGAGCAGGAGGCATATAACCAACAGCAACTCACGGTAGCGGCTAATGAGCGGCAAGCAGCAGCCACTGAGCGTGATGTTGCGACCGAAACTCTGAGCTCGGCCATTCTAGCCAGTACTCATCGACACTTGCGTAACAGCCTGCGCATTGCACGATTAGTTGAAGCGAGTCTAGGTATAGCTTGTGCAGTAGGGGGAGTATTAATAAAAGATCAAGTCCATACCGGTGTACTCTTAGCAGGCGTAGGCATTGTGATTAGTTTAAAGCTGATTGATTTATTCTTTTCGGCTAAAATGGGGCTAATGAAGCGCTTTTGGCAATGGTTATATCTAACCAAAGTTCGGCGGTCAGATATGTACCACTCCGCAGCCACGCGAGCACAGTATGAACAGGCAGCAGCGGCAGAATTCAAACAAGTTGCTTCCAATAATTTGTGGTCAGTTAAGCTGATGTAGCTAGCAACCGAATAATCTATGACCAAGCCGTAGGCTTACGCAAAGTGCCGCAGTTCGGGTAGCTAATTCTTAGGGCTATAAAAACCAGAAGGCCTTGGGTAGTGGTCGTTTGCTGAGACGCCCCGCTCGCCACAAACTCAGGTGGCGATCTTTGGCAAACGCGAGCACGGCCGCTTGCTGGGCTTCTATCCCTAAACCAGACTGGCCTTGGCGAGCAGTACTCACCCGGTGATACGCAACGTAGAGCATGAACCAGGCGCTTTAATTAAGAACGCTCGGCTAAGGTAGTGCAGCGTGTGACATTCTTGGAACAGGTCTTCCTAGCATGTCATGCGTTGACCTAGAAGCGTGGAACGAGCTACCCGGCATAGCGACGAGCAAACCCAAACCAGTATCAATAGCAAAAACCCAGTTTACTGAAAGGCCACTGTAAAAAGTGGCCTTTCCTATAGACAATAGGTATCGATTAGGAAGTTTTTACAGTATGTAAAAGAAGCAGTGCTATCCCTTCGCCGATACAAGGGCGTGGGAGAGCGAATCATTTCTTGCTATGAGGTGCGGCCTTTTTAGCTGGTTTGGGCACCGTCTTCGCAGCCGGTTTGGTAGTCGGCTTTGCGGCTGGCTTAGGCTTGGCTCCTGCCGCTTTGTTTTTAGCTATGGCCTTAGATTTGGCAATAGCTTTGGATTTGGCAGTAGCCTCAGGGGTCGGGGCTACTTTAGCAGCAGACGGGGTTAACCGCTTGGGTGAGGCGGGAGCAGTAGATTTTTTCAAAACTGCTGGTTTAGCTGCGTCAGGTTTCGCGGCCCCGGGCTTCAACCCAAAAATCTTCATCACCATGGCACAGAGCCGCGCCATTTCCTTGTTCCGTTGCGGAATGGTCAGCGCCTCCAGCGGCTTATCCGGCTTGTTAAACGCCTGCAGCTTACTAAGTGGCGAGTTGGCAAAATGGCAATGCCCGACCACTACGGTCAACAGGGTCACCCCTTCTTTCTTGGCTGCTAGAAGCAGCGGCGGCAACTCATCGGAATGAATAAAGTCCGACGCCATGAAGTTGTGACTGACCAACATTATTCCTACCCGGGCCGTCGCCAATTCGCGGCGTATTCGGGCCAGCCAAGGCTCGCCAGCCTTTAAGTTCTGGTCACTCCACACCCGTAAGCTATGGTCACGCCCGAGCGGAGCCAGGTGCTTTTCAACGAGTTTCCGCCATCTTTCATCGGCGTGGCTGTAGCTAATAAAAACGCTGGTTCGTGTGGATGCAGGCATGGAGTGGGGATACGTGGTGAAACAGTGGCAGCTTATGGGCTGCTGTATACAGTTAAAAGAATATTACCAGTATTACTGGTGGTACTGTTATACATTACGGGACACTGAAACCTAGCCACAATCCCATCTCAATACCCAATACCTCTTGGGGAGCGTTGGACTCGAAAGACATAGTACACATTGTTAAACACGTCCTCAAAACCCAATATTTCGTGTGGACCTAAGCCTTCTCGCTTCATAGCTGAGTTAACCCAGTCCATTACGTTTAATTCAGCGCTGTCGCTAGGTAGGCCGTTGCGAACGGACAACAGCACAGTTCTTTCCGCCTCTGATTCAGGAAAAAAACTAACCCGAACAAGTTGGCCGTCATATTCTTCTACTTTAGTTCTCATGCTGGCGTTTAGTGGTTGGACCAATGAGTAGTAGCAACTTCGGCGTCAGACCGAAAAGGGCAACTCATCGGGCAGGAATTTGGATTCGAGGTACTCTTTGGACACCATAGCTCCCAAGAAATCCTTGGCTTTGCTTTCTTCAAAAAGCACCTGATTGCTGCCAGATGCTAAGCCTAGTGATTTGCGAACGTAGTCCTTATAATCATCGGCAGCATTCCAAACCGTGGCCAGAACGCAGGCTTGGGCATTGCTTTTCAGCGCCTGGGCGATTATGTCGTTAATGTGGTCGTCGGCAAAGCTGTAACCGATGCACACAATGAGCCGCAAGTCAGTCAGGAAGCAGAGCCGCCGAAACTCATAGATATAGAAAAGGTACGGGTCAATGGCGCGCAGCTTGTTGCTCGTTCCAAAAATTAGGACTGGGTCGCGGGACGGGTCTTCCGCCTGCATCAGCTTATGCGTTTTGGGGTCAGTGTACCAGTCCAGCGAGCCGTGTAGTTTGTACAAGGTGAAGTTCTTTTCATCGCCTCGCGTGAAGCTATTATAGCTCCACTCACGAGTGTTCTCGTCAAACCCCAGTTCGATGTTGTCTTTGCCCACGACCTTCTCAAAGCAGAGGTCATAGTTTAAGCTAAACACCTTGATGTTGATGCCAATGCCGTTGTTGCCGAACATCAAGTCCTTGAACCCGCCGTAGTACGCGGCATCCTTGTACAGGGAGGGCTTCACCCAGTCGCTAACCAGCTCGTTTGTTATTAGGCGTTTGAACTCTGTTAGGTGACTAAATTCGGGACCGGCCAAGTCCAACAGGCGGTTGTCCCAAGCCCCTATGAATGGATAAATAAGGTTACGCTCCTTCTTCTCGATTTCAGACATCACGATGATGAGCTTTTCGATATTGAAAGAAGCTTGAAAGTTGCCGAAAATGCCATCCGCGAATTGAATGGAGCTACGCAGGTAGTAGTAAAGGTCTTTGTACGGCTTCCAGGCGGTGTCTTCGTTCACGAGGCGGTGCACGTTGTTTACCATCTCCGCCGACACGGGTATGCCGGCGTCACGACTGCAACCAGCTCCCAGCAAAAACAAGACGTTGTCGCGCTCAATGCTCATAAATACTAGCTTACAGAAACCAGGGTGAATGCAGCGACAGCATATCCTTTCGAAAATCCGGGAATTGCTCGAAGTGGGTGCAGTAATCCGTGATAATGGAGGAGTAATAAATGGAGATGACTTTCACCTTGGCATTGAAGCCCCGCCAGTTGGTACCGGTTAGGTTGATGGCATCCTGGAGGTAAGGATAAACTGATTCACGCGAAGTATGAGCCGAGTGCAAAAACTCAATATGCACCGGGGGGCTAATACGCTCATTAAGCACTTCTTTCCCTTGCTGCAAGCCTTCAAACCATACCAAAAACTCATGCGGGTTTAGCTCAACTAACGTGCTGGCATAAGGGGTTTTGGTGTTGTGGTTACTATAGCCAAAAAACTTATTCTTTACATTGATTTTAAGCACCTTGAATTCCATGCTGCGCACTTTCTCAATGGCGGCTTTGATGGAATCAATTTCCCGGTGCTTGATTTTGAAAGGCAGGTGCAGGGCGCACTTGGTGTAACCGGCAAACTCCGGGCTTCCCAACAAGCTCACTAGGTTGCGCTGCAAGGCACTCAGATACGATTCTTCGGAATGGTCATCGGCTAGCACTTCGAGCTTTCGGTAAATCCCGGAAGAATCCAGGCAAACGGAATACGCAAAGAACCGCTCAATCTGGCCTTGGTCATTGAATTTGTGGGCACTGCCAATGCCTAAAATCAGGCAGTTGGAAATGCTCGGCTTCACTATCCAGGGAATGCCGCCCAGCTTGGCAAATAAGGCCAAGCCGATATTGGATGTGGACCACTTCAGCGTACTGTCCACACTAATTTTCTCGTGGCTGAGCACCTGCAAGGGAATTTGCAGCTTGGTTAAGTGGTACTTGAGGTAATAGTAGGTTTCCGAAACGCCCGGCTCGTCAGCGTGGTTGTTTTCTTCTACAAAGATGGTTATCAGGTGCTCGTTTGGGCGTTCGGTCTGCAGCTGTCGTACTTGCTCTACGGCGCCAGCTAAGTGCGGCTCGCTGGTGTCAAGAAGCGGTATTTGCACGATGTTGTTCTTGCCAATATCTACTTGAAACATTTCGTGCATGCCCTTGAAAGTATCTGGGTTGCGCTTGCCGGTAAGGCTTAAAAACAGCTTGTTGGCGAAGGCTCGGTACCGCTCTTCGAGAAGGAAGACAAACGTGCAATCCGACGGACCCGGCCGGTACGGACCGTAGCGACGGATACCGCTAAATTGATTGTAATCGTAATTGTCGTTTTTGAAGATATATTGTTTTTTGGCCAGCGTCGTCGCGGTAACGGTGGAAAATGCTTCGACCAGCGATAACTGCAGGTCCTGCCAAACCAGCGGACCGAGTTGGGGCAAGAGCCGACTGAGCTGCGCGGTCACGTAGTTGTACTTGTCACCGTAAAAATTTTTGTTTACACCACCGTTACGACTGTTACTGAAGCTCAATTGTAGCGTTTCTGCATCGCCCTTTGGATAGCTCTTATTCGCTCGGAAGCGCACATCCACTAAGAAGCCGAATTGCCGCTTGCTCTCCAAGTAGTAGGGCTCTAGCACGAGGGCCCGCTTGCCCTTGGTGAAGCTTTCGGTGTATAGGTCAATAGAATTATGAAATCCCCGTAGCTTGGTGGAATGGTCGATACCAGCCGCCTCCGCTCGCTGCTGCACCATGAGCGTGAGCACCCGGCACGTTAGATTGCGGTTGGCGCGGGCTGGACATTCATAGGCAACAAAACCCGGAATAGGCTCAAAAGCCACGTAATAGCGCTTGAATTCATCGTCGCCCGGCTCTTCAGGCAAGGGGTATATCCACAAGCTGTCCTCCGTCTTTTGCGCGCCGTCATAGAGTTTTCGATACACCGTAAATGCAAACGGCTGCTCCCGAATAGCTAGAAAACTTAGTAGAATGTCGGTCATAAACGGAACGGCGATAAAGTGACCACCAAGAATGTCCTGGCAGAAGGCAACGAACGAGAATAGCTGCTTAGGCCTCTTTATAAGGCTGCGTGATGTCGAGGCCCCGCTTGACTAACGGAATAAGGTCAGCGGAACCGTAGCTACGCTCAATAGAGAGTTGCAACCCTTCCAGTTGAGCCGCTTCGTCGGAAGTGAGCTTACGACCCCTTCTAGGTTTCAAAAAAGCCTGGATAGCTTTGGTAAGATGACCTTTCACGGCAGCTAGCTGCTTTTCAGCAGTCCCCAAACCCCGTAGTTTTAACTGGCCGGATTCGGTGTTTTGCAGGTTGCGGAAATAATCGCACGAAGCACCTTTTTGGTTACGCTCACAACCGTGGGCACGCCTGATGAATGCTTCGTAGCTCATGGGGGAAATGTGGTCTTCCATTGTAGTCAAGCGAAAGGGTTGATTTAAGCAGCGTATGTATCTTCCGGTTCCAAGTGGCGCACTAGCGACATCATGGCCAGCGTGTCGAGTAGGGGCTTCACCTTGTCGGCCTTGGTGCGCCGAAACCGGGCCGCTACCTGGGCGCTGCTCAGGGCCTCGCCAGCTGCTTGCTGGACGATGGCACGCACGGCGAACATCTGCTGTGCCAATTCAGTTGGCCACGGTTGTGTCTCACCTGTGACTACATCGGCTGCAGCTACTACCATAGTCGGTAAGGCCATAGTGCTCTGTAGCTGGCCGGGCGCCTGGTATTCGGGCCTCAAGTATCGCACAGTACCATCCGCTTCTTCGGCCGCCCGCTGCTGATTCAATTGTACCAAGCGCGTCAGAAGCTCAGCGTCGCTTAGTGTTGCGGGCCAGCCGTAGGCATCAGCTACGGCAGCATCAAGCTGCTGATGCAGACTGAGCACCACGGCCGCCAAGCCCTGCTCGTGGGTCGTCTGCTCTTTAGCCGTGAGTGCCTGGCCACTCCGCAGTTTTTCCATCACGTTGTAGAGGTCGGTGAGCGCAAGGTTAGGGTATTGTGCCTGCTGGCGCTTTCGGTGGGTATCAAGGTCCTCGGCTAATTCGCGAATGTGGGCTTTTTGGGCGTCCGTTGCCGTGGGGAACGGGAAAGGCAGTAGGCAACGGGAGCTGTTATAGCGAGGGTCATTACCCATCCCCATCCTTCCCCCGGCAGCCAAAGCCCAGGTGCGGTGCATTCTGCTTGATAACACACCCAAATGGAAAGCATCGTCGAGGGCCAGTGCTACAAGCATGTGGTCAGGTGCTATGCCAGCATCCAAGAATTGAAAAATGCGGTGCTTCGCTGTTTCGGCCGTGGCAATGTAGCGCGGTAGTCCGTGCAAGGCCAAACGTAGACCCTTGCGGGTCTCACCAAATTGCCACCAGATTTCTTTGAGCTTCTTGCGGTTGTTATGGTCGCGTTCAGGCTTGACGTGGATATATAAGTGCTGGTACACCGCCGGATATTCGCGAATTGCCTCGGCTTCAGTAAGGCCGAATAAGTCTACCAAGTACACGCCCCGGGGCCGGGCGGTAAGGTCTTTACCGTTGCGGTACGGCCGAATTCGCGTTTCCAGACCGGAGACTGTGCCCAACCCCAATGCGTGAGCCTGGGTCTCGGTGACAATGAAGCCAGCACCTGCCAGCATCATGCCGTTGCTGGAAATACCTTCATTAGATTTGAGGGCCTGTGCCGCCGCCACATCGGCTCCGGTCGTGAAATCCGCGTTGATGACCCCATCGGCTTCCGCCAGTTCCACCGTGGGAGCATCGTCATCTTTTGTTGCAGTTTCACGCATCACCGACGCGACCTTGCCCGTGTGCGTACCGGCACGTCCTACGCTCATGGCAATGCGCACGGCCGCACCGTCGGCGCTATCGACCCACGGGTGGTCGGGAATGGCAAAAGTGAGCGACAGCGGCGGCGAGGCCGCCAGGTGTCGCTGAATAAGGCGGCGGTTGAACGTTTGAGTGATGGAGTTGGTGGTAATAAATCCAAACGCTTCCGTGTGGCCCAGGCGGGTCACATCGGCCGCCCGTTCCCACCAATACATGACTAGGTCGGCCGATTCGTCTACTTTGCCTTTGTAGGTCTTCCGCAAGGCATCTACGTAACCGTCACCCAGCGCCCGCCGCATGGCCTTGTCACCCACAAACGGTGGGTTACCCACAATAAAGTCCGCCGCGGGCCACTCAGCGGGCCACGTCATGCTGTAATCCTCGTTGTGCCCTAACACGGCATCCTGCTGCTTGATATTCTGATAGTTATCAAGTAATGGCTCCGCCAGTTGCGTGAGACCGTGGGACCGCAAGTGCCACTGCAAGTAGCCGATGCGCAATACCACGTCGGCAATGGCCGCAGCGCGGGGGTTCAATTCCATTCCGAGCAGCTGCCGGGGGCTAACGGTAGTGCCGTCGCCCAAATCTAAGCGCCCAGAGCCGCCAAGCTTCGCCAGCGTCGTCAGCACCTCGCCTTCCAGGCGCTTGAGATGCTCCAGCGTCACGTACAGGAAGTTGCCTGACCCACACGCCGGGTCCAGAATCTTCACCGATGTGAGCCGGCGCAGGAATTTCAGCACTTCCTCGCGGGCGTCAGCCACGGCCTTGTTGCCCTTGCCTTCGTCCAAACGGGTGGCGCTGGCCGCCTGCGCGGCGGCCCACTCGCGGCGGAGCGGTTCAATGACAGTGGGCAATACCAACCTCTCGACGTAGCGCCGGGGCGTATAGTGTGCGCCCAAGCTATGGCGCTCGGACGGGTCTAGGGCCCGCTCCAGCAGGGTGCCGAAGATGGCCGGCTCCACTTCCGTCCAGTTAGCCTCAGCGGCGAGTTCCAGCAATTTTATTTGGTCCGCGTTCAGGGGCAATGCCTTCGCATCGTGGAATAGGTGGCCGTTAAAGCGCCGGAGCTTGGTCCGTAGCTCGGGGGAAAAGCCGCCTTTGTCCATCACAGTCCACAAGCCTTGCAGCGCGTCGGGCAGGTAGCCCCGCGATTCTTCGGTTTCCGCGTACGTGGCCAGCAGCCCTTTGAATGAATCGGCGGGAATCAGCTGCACGTCCTCGGCAAACATGGTGAACAGGCAGCGCATCAGAAACTGCGCCACCACGTCGGAGGGGTGACCCGCTTTTTCCAGCTGGGTGCTCAGCCCGGCCAGGTAGCCGGCGAGTTGGCGCGTCACCTGGGCGGCGCGGCGGCCGGGGTCGAGCTGCTGCGGATCCGTAAAGAGCAGCTGCAGCTGCGCCCGGAGCGCGGGCTGGGCCAGCGCTGGCAGGTAGAAGCGGGAATGCGCGGCATCCGGAAAGGGCACGTAGGTATCCCCCACGCCGGCAAAGTTGCTGTACACGTCCACGCAGTGCCCCACGTCCACCACGACCACGAACGGTGGGCGTGGCTCCGAGGCCGGCAGGGCCCGGACGTAGCGCAGCGCCTGCTGCTGGGCCGCCTTCATCATCTGCTCCCATTTGGCCGTGCCGCGCACGGCGTGGCCTTTGCGGCGCTTCTCGGCGGGCAAGCCTAGCTGCGCTTTCTCAGCGGCGGCCTGCTCGTCGGGGCTGTTCGTGCCCTGTTTGGTTTCCAACACGAAACAGCCTCGCTTATACAAGTCTATTCGGCCGGTGGTCTGCTTGCCCCCCCCGTCCTCAAACGTCACAGCCCGCTCCAACACGTACGCATCTTGGGCAGGGTTATCAGTAGTAGGATCGGGGCGCGGTACGCCGAGTAAGTCGCAGAGGTCTTGCAGAAACAGGCCGTAGTTAGCCCGCTCCGCGCCGCCTGATTTCAGCCAGCGGGTTTCAAAGTCGGTATAATGCACGATGCAAAATAAGCCCTTTCCAAGTAGCGGGGCATATTTTGTCAACAGTACCGCCAAAGGTTTCTATGCGGCCGGGCTAATGCCCAGCCTCGACGCTTTAAATCAGCGTTTCGGGCGCGGAACGGTGCAAATTGTTACGACGGTTCCGGTTCCTAACTACTAGGCTACTACGAGCGGTAAAATGCCTCCTCCCTGGCAGGGGAAAGCCCAATGGCGCTCGCCTGCGTTCACTACCCGGCTAGAAGAGTTGATGTTGGTTAACTAGGAAGTATCGTAAAATCCCACTCCACTAGCAGAAAGTTATCGGGCTGCAAGCCCAACTGCAAGCCCGCTTCCAGCCAGCGCGGCTGAGTCGGCCGGATACGGTCTTTTTTATGGCGTTTCAATTCGGCAAATAAAACAGTCTCCCCCTGCCAGCCAACTACATCCCAACAGCCCGCATAGGTATTGCCGTTGGCCTGGGCAATCTGATGCAATAAGGTCAGCATCGTAGGGTCGGTAATGGGCTCGTGCTGCTGCCCGGCCAAACCGGCATCAGCCCAGCGGGTAAAATGATTGGGTGTCATTGCCCCAGCTCCGTAGGTTTCTACCCATCGGGCCTGCCAACCGGAAAGACGTAGTAACTCATAGATGCATACCTCGGCAAAAACAGGCTGGCCCCCAAAATAGATGAGGGGCTTATTGCCGAACGTGTTGCTTAGGGGGGTTCCCTCCCAACGTCGAAGCTGCAATTCAACTTTAGGAACCGTTAAAATATGGCCGCTGATGGTTAAGGCTTCGGTCGAATTTGGCCTTAATAGGCTAGGGTAAATAAGGCTCATATAGAAATCAAGGCTGCAAGTAAAGTGTATATCTGCTAGGACTCTGCTTCTTATGATCATGGAAAGCTCTAATGCATCCCAATAACTAGTAGATACACCTTAAAACGTTCTGCTTCGCACTTGCATGGGCCTTTAAGATTAACAGGGGCCTTTTGTTAGCTGCGTGGTCGGTTAGGCGAATAAAAACCCCGATGCTGGCGGGGTTTCTGGTGTTAGTGGAGGTTGGCCTTAGTCTGTGGTGGCGTCCAATCTATCCATGACCGGGACGTTTGACAGCAGGTACACTGCATTCTTAGTTTCGTGCCGACTGTGTACACTTCTAATACTTCCTCGTGGGCGTGTAATGTTGCCTCACCACACGTCGCGCACTCTAGCAGCTCCGTGGCAGCAAACATATCTTCTAGGAAAGCTAGCTCGTCTTTTTGCATGGGTTTTACTGTTAGATGATGGATAGCGTTCTATGCCGCTACTGTCATTGCCTACATCTATATGGTTTCGCTACTGAGTAGGCCAGTTCCGAAAGTTTATCAGCTGCAACCTCTAGCTCGCCTAACGTCTTATTGCTGCTCAGGTTAAACACGCGGTCTGCCGTATAGGAACCTTGTCAACGTTATCCAGATTAATACCGTCAATATGGGGGGATACGTTACTATACTTGGCTATTCCCTGCCAGCGAATTGCATTTAATTCCTCACCGTTTTCATTCAAGCCCTGTATCACTAGCCCTCCGGCCTGAATGGGCTGCGAGGTGAAAATGTGCGCGTAAAATACTTTATTGGTTGGCTCCGGCGAAGGTATTGGGATAGGTGGCAATTATGTCGTTGGCCTCCTTGCGCACCCGTAGAAAGTTCTCCATCACCGTCTGACTTAGGGCGGCGGCGGGGTCTAACCCTTCGGCACTAAATGTTGCAAACGGATGCAAAGGAAAACGCTCTGCTGTTACGTCGTTCCGGGCAATAGTTCCTTTAAAGAAAGTCTGCGCGGTTTCCACGGTTTGACCAATAAACTCTCCCTGCTGCAATCCTACGGTATCCTGCACCCGAACCAAGTGGCGCTCCTGAAGGCTGGTATTCTGGTTGGTTGATCGGTTGCGGTGGCCGCTGCCGCCCTGGCTGGTGCCGGTGCTGGTGCTGGTCATTTCCCGGTCCTCTCGCCCGACCAGCTCGGAAATAAACTTAGCCGTTTCCAGCGAGTTTGTCTTGCCATAAAACTGATTGTTCAGGTTGTCTACCATCACATTCATTTTATCCTTGCCGTACAGATCCGTCATCTGCGGGAAACCCTGTGTCATGTAGATAGTAGCAACCTTATTGCTTCGCGCTGTCGCCGGCAGCGTTTCCAGACCAGGCACGTACATCGTGGCCGCTTCATCCAGGAACACGTAGGAGCGGTGCTTGTCCTGCTGATTCATAAGCTTAATCGCCACGGTGATAAGGCAGCTTACGACCGGGGAAAACGTTTCTTTTAGGGTCGGGTCGTTGCCAATGCAAAGTAGCTTCGGCGCCACCCGGTTATTTAGATCCAACGAGAAACCTTCCCCGTTTTCTTCATCCGGTGTCAGTACCCAAACCACTTCGGGGCTATTGATGCGGGTTAGGTTTACCTGCAAGGTGCCCAGTATCGCTCCCACTTGTTTGTCCGCTTTGGTTTCTACCGCTGAAATAAGGCTACGGGCCTGATCACCGCTTTCTAGGTCGGTTTCCAGCATACTCAGGACGTGGCGGTAGTCCTTATGCATAGCTGTAGCTACGACGTGGGGAATGGTGCAATACGCTGGATAGTGCTTCTTGTAAAACCACATAATGGCCGTTAAATAAGCTACGGCGCTGGTATCAAAGAACTCCATCTTTTTAATGCTGGATGGATTTAGATTATTGATAATGGCCCGGCTGTACTCCTCGGCAAACGCAACCACGGGCATATCGAGTGCGCGTATCGGATTCACGCGCTCACTGCGCGTAAGGTCACGGAAGTTGATGATGTGTAGCTGTACGGGTGGCTCCTCCCTTACTGGCTCCTTCGCGTATAGCTTCGCTTGCAGCTTGCCCCATGGGCTAGCCGCTAGCTTGGCCGCTTTCTCCTTCTCAGCCTGTTTGTAACGGTCAGCCACTACGATAGCTTTCTGGGCAACCTCTGCCAGCACTGGAAACTTAAAGTCATAGATGAGGCCCGAAAAGTTACGCTTAGCAAACTGGATGATCAAGGGCTCCCCTATCGAGTAGGTCTTGCCGGCTCCTGCGCCACCCAGTACCATAACGCCCCGGTACGGGTTGGCTATGGTAATCCAGCCGCCATCACTGGTAGGAAGATAAACAGCATCTTCTTTAACTACTTTTTTACGCTCTGTCGTCAGCCCGAAGGCAGGCCGCTTGGCACCAGCCCACAGGAAACCAGCTATACCACCACTGGCCAGCACGGCGGCAGCGGCAGCTGGATAACCAAACGTAATAAAGCCCGGAGTGAACGTATGGATAGTGAGTAGCAGGTACGCTCCGAGTAGCAGCATACCCAAGCAAATCGCTGTAATGACTTGCCGCGCTTTGGGGTCTATCTTCTTATGCTTCGGTGTTCCCGGTTCCTCTGCGGGCGTTTTCTGCACGAATACGAGTACAAGGCTGGCTACTACCAATAGCCCGCGTAAGAGGATGCCGGCTGAGCCGTAGAACTTCGCGGCCCTGACTAATAGCTTACCCTTGATGCTCTGTCCGGCCTTGGTTACGGCCTGCGCGCTGGATACCCTAGTAGTAAGCGTCTGCTCCGTAGCATGGGTAGGAATACTAGGCGTTCCTGCTGCCTCAGCTTGCATCTGCGCTTTGGCAAGTTTGCGCTGGCGCTGCCTCTCCTTAATAACAGCTATCCGGGCGGCTAACTTCTCCTTGGGGGTCAGTTCAGCTACCTCGCTAGCCGGCGTGAGCTGCACGGCCCTGGCGGCGGCTACCTCATCGCTCTTAAGCAAGGTATAATACTCTCCTCCTATAAGAAGCAGAATCAAAAGGGCAAAGAGTTGCCCGACGTTAACCGGGCCGCTGGCTGGTTTAGTGGATTGACTAATCATGTTGAGGGTAGGCTATGGTGGGGCATATCACTACATTTCAATATCCAATTCATCGCGGTTACGGCCCTTCTTCTCAGCTATAGTCTCGGTCTTCTCGTCCTGCCCTTGGCCCGACCGTAGGGCCTGCTGCACGGCTCGTAAAGCAGCTGTAGTGACTTGCTGCGGCTGGGGCTGCTCTCTGCCCGTGGTCAGTAGATGGTAGGCGTTATCAATCGGTATTCCAGCCTCCGCCCGGCGTTCTACCGTGGCTATCGATCGGTAAAACGTCTTATCATACTCGCGCTTCTCGGCTAGCTGCTGTACGCGCTGCGGGTCTAGCTTCTGCTCTTTGGGCACTAGTAGATTGATGCGGTCCACTCGCTCCATAATCTTGGCGGCGCGGGCTGTATCGCGGCTGCTATCCCTCAACTTGGTTTGCACTTTTTCGCGCTCCTGGGCGGTGTAGCCAAACTGTTTTTCAAACTGTTTGCCTGCCTCTTTTTGCCACTCCGTCAGGTTAAATCTGTCCCGCCTGCCACCTGGGTTCAGAGTTATCTTTTGCTCGGTATCGCGGGCACTAACAATGATGTGAACGTGGGTCTGTAAACCGGGTCGCTTCTCCCCTACTTTGGCGCTCCCTGCTTCCACCTCTGGGTCAGTGCCTCGGTAGCTCCTATCATGGTGGATGGTCGCCGCCCAAACAAGATTCTCACTGTCCAAAGTGCGTCCATCTTTCAGCTTGAAATTGCTAGCGTATTGCTCCATCACCTCGCGGGTGTACTCCTTCAATTTCTTCTCGCTGTTACCAATGTGGGATAGCTCATCGGTGCTGGGGCTGATAACTAACGAGTAAAATTTGGCCTCCGTAGCGCGCAGTCCCTTCACATTATTATCAATATCCTGCATCACTTCGGCGGCTGTTTGAGCGTCTTTCTCAGCACCGAAAAACGAAGCTTCCTGCCCTTCTTTCTCTGCTTCTTGCTTCAAGTAATTCAGTGTTTGCGCACTGCTGCCGGTGTTATTGTAAGCTGCTTTTCCGTGCGTGACGGGATTAATTAGCTTAACGTACATGGCTCTTTTGCTAGTAGTTTGCGGCGCTTTTCTCCCCAACTGCCCCCGCTTGCTGTGTCTGCCCCTGCTGTATTTTACTGCTCGCTACTGCCTCCCGCACCTGCGCTTCTATCATCTCCTCGTTCTGCTTCCGCAGTTTCAATAGTGCCTCGCGCTGCTGTTTTAGTTGGGCTTCGCTAAGCTGTTGCAGTCCGGTACTTAGGTTATTTACCAGTATCTCATTCATGCGTAGCACGCGCTCAAGTGTTATCCGGCTGCGTAGCATTTCATCGAGCATCGGAATTAATACACTCCGTTCCTGTACCTGCATATAGCTAAATACTCGGTCGCCTAGCTTCTTCACTTGCTGCATGATTAGCTGACCTTCCCGACTCTCCGTCTCGGCAGGATTGAGACCGCGCTGTGCAAAGTAGCTAACGGCTGCGGCGGTATAATCAGCTTGGCTCAACTTCAACCGCTTGGCCTCCTTACTCATTAGGTGGTGTGCCGCATTGGGAATAGCGACACTCTTAATTCCGGGGTTTGTTGGCATGGATCGTTCGTTCAGTCGTTATTAGGTTAAAACTATCCTGTTAATCAATAGATTATGATGTTTATTATACAGATTTCAGCTATGCTGAAATTTAAGTAACACAATGTCAATACTTTAGTCTTGATATTGTGTTACTCTTCTTGCTAAGAAGTTTCTATCTGTCTTTATAGCGGTTGGGGATAGGGTTAGTCGGCTGTGGTTGTAAGGTTAGTGTCCTAGAGCTGAAACTACGAATATTAACTAATTTATAACTAATTTATAATTAAAATTAACTCCCATTGTGCCTCCCCTATCAATCTTCTTCTAACTTCAACTACCCCTCTTAAACCCTATAAATACACTCCTGTAGCATTGTTCTTACTCTATATAGATTGATCCTACCTACCTGTATGTACCGCATTATATTTATTTTATTTTTTTCTACTTTTCTACTACTCAAGTTCGCTTACGAATCAATACTATCTTCACTAAATAGATTTCCCTTTTTCTACTTTTCTACCTTCAAACGTTAAAGCTTATTAGAGTTATCGTCCTTCTAATTTCCCTTTTTCTACTTTTCTACCTTTCCTTAATTGCTTACTAATTGTTTCTACTTTTCTCTTTTTCTACTTATACGGGTTTGAATGACTAACATTACTTGTACTTATGTTTCTACTATTCTACAATTCCTTTATTCTACTTTTCCCTTTTTATACTAGTGATTCCCCTGAACTCAATATTATAATTTCTACTTTTCTATTATTATATAATTATGTTTTTATAAATTTCTACTTTTATTATTTTACCTTTTTACTCTATGCTACTTTTATCTTTTTCTACTTACATTTGGCTCACCCTCTACCTGACCAGTCAGGAGTGTTTACCCAACCCTTCTAATCAGTAGAAACTATGTCAAAAATTATCAGCTTCGCTACCCAAAAAGGTGGTTCCGGTAAGTCGACTTTGGCCCTTGTCTTGGCTGCTCCTTTGGCTACTGAGTACGGCTTGAAAATCGCTATTCTGGATTGTGACTATCAGCAAAGCATTGTCAAAACCCGGAACCAGATTGATGCCCCTAGCTTGGCTGCTATGCAACAGGCAGATCCATCGGCCAAATATCCTTATGATGTGTTCGCCCTGCCACTGGATAAAATCTTTGATTTCACCGACAACCCGGAAAACGACTACGACTTAATCATCATTGACGTACCGGGCCGCGCTGATGGAGACGATGTTTTTAATGCTCTCACTGGCTGTGACGCTGTTATTGTGCCACTCGTGTCAGATCAGCTAGACCGTGCTTCTACTGCCGAGTTTATGACGATTCTGGCTAGCATCAAGAAAGCAGCGAACGATGCGGGCCTTCCCTTTGATTACTTCGGCTTAGCTACGAAGCGGATTGCGGGCCGTAGAGAAGAAAAAGAAATGGATGAGTATATAGACGGGCTGAGCCTCTCACGCTTTAACTCCTTTCTAAGTAACCGCGTGGCCTACTCGCGGGCATCTACTTTGCACAGTCTGCTTACCCCTGGCTTCCGCGCTTATGCTGGTGGGACCAAGGAAAGCTCCGACGAAATACGCCGTGTGTGTGACGAGCTGATAGAACGCCTGGACTTACCGAATCACAAAGCAGCTTCGGTGGCTATTGCTACAGAAACTGACGAACGCGGCGTATCATCTACCACTGTAACTGAATAAGGCCATGCCCGCTCCCTTCGTCCCAAAAGCTCCTCGTGGGCGTATTCCTGTTTCTGAGGCGGATAGAGCCGCCGCCCGCGCTGGTATGGATGGTGAAAAAACCAAACAAGCCAGCGAACCTTTAGCGCCCGCTGCGACCTTAACCCAGCCAGCAACTCCGTTGGCCACAGAGTCAGAGTCTGCCGCTGCTCCAACCCAACCTACTGCGTCTGAGGCTGCAACTGCGCCGACGGTAGTCACTACTCTTGCGCCTACCGAACCGACAGCGGTAGAACCTGCCGTGGCCTCGATTGAGTCAACTCCTCAACAAGCGGCCCCGACTGCTCCTAGTCGGCGTGGTCGCAAGCCTGCGGTTCCCACTGCGACGGCTCCGGTCGCGCTCCGTTCACTAAAAGTGCCCGAACCAAGTTGGCTTGAGATTAAGCTAGTAGTGGCTCAACTTGCGGGTATACAGGATGTGCCCCATAACATTCAGACGTACATAGAAGCAGCTCATCATCACTACGAAGCGCACTTACGAAAACAGGGAAAACTACCAAGCAAATAACACAAAGCATGTAATTTGCAGCACTGGTTAGAAGTAGGGTCGGTTTGGTCGCCGACACAACTTATTTTTAATTCGGCGCTACAACGCGCCAAACCAAGGGCAGCTCCTTCCGGAGCTGCTTTTGCGCTTAACGGCGATAGGGTAGGGGAGAGGCGACCTATCTGGTGAACTAATTTCTAAAATAAGCAATTACAGATTCTAGGAGAAAATTATCAATTTCAGAATTCTGCCCATATCTTTGGGCATGGTCATCATTTCCCAGAAGCCGCTACGGGAGTTTTGGGAACAGCACCCCGATGCGAAAGAGGCGCTCAGTGCCTGGTACGCCTTTGTGCAGGAAAGCGACTGGGCCCGGCACGCGGACGTGATTCGAGATTATAACACGGCCGAGTACACCCGGGACGGGCGCTACGTGTTCAACATCCGGGGCAATAATTACCGCTTGGTGGCGCGGCTGCACTTCGCGACCCGTACCGTGTTCATCCGCTTTGTGGGCACCCACCAGCAGTACGACCGCATCGACGCCGACACCGTTTGAGCTCGCACCGTTTCTCTCACGTTTTATAAGCTTCCTCCTCATGGACATTCGCTCCCAAGCCGACTACCACCAGGCCCTGGACCAGTTCACGGCCTGGATGGACAAGGAACCCACCGATCTGGCACCCATGCTCGCGTTGCGCGACGCCATCAGTGCCTACGAGAAGACCCAGGGCTACGAACTGCCCGAGCCTCAAACCCTAGTGGGCCGCCTGGAACTGGAGATGTACCGGCGCAAGCTCAACAAGAAAAACTTAGCGGCCCTGCTGGATATCCCGGCCTCACGCCTGAGCGACGTGCTCCAGGGCCGGCGCATCAATCTGGACTTGGCTAAGCGCCTCTACAAGCGCTTGGGCATCCCCGCTGACTTTATCCTGGAAGCCGCTTAACGGCTTAGACTAGGCAGAAAGGCCCTTTTACTGCCACTGTCGCGCCGATTTTTTGCTTATAAAACGTGCTAGTTGGGAGATAAAGGTGGGGCTAGCGACTTATAAAACGTGGTTTTTCACTCTTGTATAAAGTCAGCAAACGCTGTTTGATCACCGTTAATAAGTCTACTGGGAGTATAAAAAGTGTTTTGCCACTGCTGATTACCGGAGATGCTAGAGAAACTGAGACAACTTATAAAACGTGGTTTTAAATAAGTAAAGCATAACTTCTACATGGTAAAGTGCAATCCCTGTGGTTAGGCTTATTTTGTGCTTTCTTTTTGTTGTTTTTTGTTTGCCCCACCGCCCAGCTCGAACCACTACTCTAAAAGCTTTTTTTAGAGTGGGTATCAACAAGTTTGTGAGTATTTGTTATTACTTGTCTATTTGTAGGGTTCATAACTCGCTGATAATCAATAGTATATAAAGGTATAAAACCACGTTTTATAAGCGAAAAACCACGTTTTATACCTTTTAAACCACTTTTTATAAGTTCAAAACCACGTTTTATAAGTTAAACTCTCACGTTTTATAAGTTAAAAACCACGTATAACTACCACTGTGGTTTTTTAATACTTGGTTAACTACATTTGCTTTATATCTTGCTACGTACCCCGAGTCTATGGAGCCTGTTGTAACTGCCTTAACCGTGGTGGAGCCCACCCCCGTTGTGCGCCAGCACAACGCTATCACCCAGGCGCGCTACGACTACACGGCCTGCCAACTGGACATCTTCTTCTACCTGCTCTCCCGCCTGCGGCGGGATGACGCGCCGGATCAGGAGTACACGATTTACGTCAAGGACGTAGAAGCCCTGACCGGGCGGCAGTGGAATTACCAGCAGTTGCGTGAAGCTACGGCCGATATGGGCTCGCGCATGTTCGAGGTAGAAAACGAGCGGACCTACCAGCAGCTGTGGATGTTTCAGCGGGTAGAGTACATCAAGGGTAAAGGTTGCCTGCAGATTCAGTTGGCCGCCCCCATCCGACCTTTTCTGTTCAACCTCAAGGAAAACTTCACCTCCTACCAGCTGCACTCGGCCCTAAAGTTAAGCAGCAAGTACGCCAAGCGCATTTACCAGCTCGTTAGCCAGTGGAAAGACAAGGCCACCACGCGCACCTACCCGCTGGACGAGCTCAAGCAGATGCTGCACCTGAAGGACCCCAAGGGCAAGGAGCCGGAACTGTTTCAAAACATCAGCCAGCTCAAGGCCCGGGTGCTCGACATCGCCGTACGCCAAGTCAGCGAGCATACCGACCTCAAGATTGACTACCAACTGCTCAAGAAGGGGAGGGCCTATGACGCGGTACGCTTCACCATTGCCCGCCAGCAGCCCCAGCAGCTGCCTATTCCCTTCGAGCAACCGGCCGAGGATGCCCGCGCCTTCACCGCGCGTCAGCATCTGGAAACACTGGGCATCACCCAGCCGCATCTGGTGGCCACCATCCTCGGAGACACCAAGCATCTGGACCAGCTTTTCAAGTTCACCTATCAGCTCAAAACGGAGAAGGTGAAGGCGACCAAAAACCCCGGTGGGCTATTTTTGAAAATCTGCGGCCTGCGGTGATGTGCAAAGCTTGAATGGGGACCTTAATTCGTTTGGGGAAACGACCAAAGATATATTGAAAATCAGAGCATTAGCAGTTCATCTGAAGGTGGAAACTTTCCGCTAATAGCTACAGACCCAGGTTGACCTAGTATTTCCATAACTAGGCTAACGTGTACCCCGCTGCCGATCAGGTGAGTATAAACCCTTTGTTTAAACAGCAAAGTCGGAGGCTTCCCCTATTTGTTCAATAATGCCCTTTCCGGCCTGCTGGGGCTACTCTGATGCCGGTTCCTGCGCCCGCTCGGACTCTCGCTGCTCGTAAATCAGCCGGGCAATATCAAGGTACGGCACTCCTAGCGCGTTGGCCAGTGCATGTAGCTCGTCTTGGGTTAGGGTGCCTGGCTGCTGCCGGCGTGTGTCGAACGTACGCGGGTTCAGCTTGAGCTTCTTACCTAACTCCTTCTTCGTTAGTGGGGCCGCGTCTACCAACTCGGCCAGCGTAGCTGCTTCAATCGTCAAGGTGCCTTTCCCCTGCTGGATGGTAAAAGAAACGGCGGCGGTGGCTGGGGCGGCTGACATATCGAAAGAACTAGGAGTGTAGGTAGGTGCTAAAGTAGCGTTTTAAGACGTTAGGGGCAATCTAGGACTAGGGGGTAGTAGCTCGTGAGCTGCTACCCCCTAGCCGGTGGCTACTCAGCCAACCAGCTTTTTTCTGCTGCCATAAATTCGCGGTCGGTGTCGTCCAGCTCCGGCGCGGCCAGTTCGGCTGCGGGCCGCTCGGTGGCGGTTGGGGGCTGCTCCTCATCTTCCGGCTCCTCAGTGTGGCCTAGTATCATCTCAGCGGCGCGCTGGGCTTTGCTGGCGGCCTGTACTACTAGCTTTTTGTCGTTTTTAAGCAGATCCAGCCAGTTTTGAATATAAGCTACCGCGTTCTGCTCGGTCTGCTCGGTGGCAATGCCTGCGGCGGCGCTCAGGAATGATGCACCCATTTCGGCGATTAGCTCCTCACGGGCGTAGCTGGTGCTCTGCTTGCCTTCGCCAGCGGTCAGTTCGGCGCGGTCAAGGCGGGACTTGTGGCCGGTGCTGTGGGTCAGCTCGTGGAATAAGGTTTGATAGTAACCTTCCGACGTGGTGAACGTCTCCGGCTTTGGCATATTCACAATATCCATCATGGGCGAGTAGTAGGCGCGCTGGTGCAAGTGCTGAATGGCAGGCTTGCTCTCCCATGCTCCTACAATGCCCTCGGCTACCTCGCTGGGGTAAAACCGTAGGTCTTTACTTCGGGCAGCTTAAACTCAATGCCTTCTATATCTTCCACCGAAAACACGGTGTAATACTTCAAAAAGGGCATTTTTTCCTCTTTTCCGGTTTCCTTGTTTTCGCGCTTGGCAATGCTGTAGTAGATTACATGGTGACCTTTGGCACCCTTGCGAACATTGCCGCCCAACGCAAGCGCCTGCTTAAACGTCATAAAGAAGGGTAAGGCACCACTGAAATGCAGCAAAAACAGGTTGATACCACTGTAAACGCGGCCGGTGGCATAGTTACGGGGCAACCCGTAAACAGCGTTCCACGGCTTGCGCCACGGAATAATACCGCCTTCAAGGGCTGCGATAATCCGATCAGTTACAATCTGGTACACGTCGGGATGGTTGGTAGTAGCAGCTTTGGCAGTTGCTTTCGTAGTGGCAGTCTTACTGTTCTTTTTCATAGCTAAGAGCCTGTATATCTGTTTATTGACTATATCTATTAAACGTAAAAAGCTCATTCGTTGTTGCATTTTTTACATTTATGTTTGTATAAAATACATTTATTTTTACTGTCTTTTATTAGGCCCTTGCCCCATTCTACCAGACTTTCTTCCCCACTGCCCCAATCGGTGTTTGTAGCTGAAAGCAAGCCTGTAATCGAACTATATTAAAGTGAGTCAGCAGGCTTGCTTTCGGCCTGAACGTCGCGAGAAGGAGGGTAGGAGTTTGTTCCCGAGGACCGAAGCCATAGCCCTAAACAGCGGCCCTGGGAGCACGCCCAACTGGGTACTCCACCGATTTATTGACTAATAAAACCTCTTATTTAGCTTCCACTATTGCTTTTTTGCTGTCTTTGGGACAGCTGCTGCTCTTAAAAATGTACCCTTACGGGTCTGAAAACAGCAAAAAGAGGGCAGTGGGGAAAAAGATGTCTCTGGTCTCTGTCTAACCACAATAAAAAGCCGCCCCGGATTCCGGGGCGGCTTTTTATTTAGCGTCATGGGTAACGCCGTTTCCGGCGCGGTAGTCGGGTGCGAAGCGTCCGACTACCGGGTGATTTCTTGACTGTGTTGGGGCTGGGCCATTTCGTAGCCCTTGCCGATTTCGCGGCGCTCGGCGCGGTCGCTGCTATGCTCTATCACATGGTTACCACTCTGTCTAGCCACCGCGTCAAGCGTGTTGCTCACCTTAGCAATTTCGGGCTGATCGGTACGGTACGACACCTTCATTTCAGAGTGCCTGATACCTTGCTCGTCGATAATACTTAGAATCTCGCCCGTTTTAGCGCCACTGGCATTAATAGCACTTTTTACCGCTTCGGCTTGGCCACGTACGCCGGCCTTTGGCTCTACTTCCTCAACCTTCACAATAGCTTGTTTTTCCACCCCATCTACTACGGCACGGGGTGGGGTTTCAGCCCGTTCAGTGCGGGCAACTTCGAGAGTAACAGCTGCTGCGGGTTTGGCGGCTATGTCCTGGCTGCGATCGCGGTTGTGCGGCTGAATGGCGGCGGCTTCGGCGGCTACTTGACGAGTAGCGCGGTCGGCCTCAGATTCCACAATCTTAACTCCAATATACATTTCCTGCCCGCCCTCAGCTCGCGCATTGGTATTAGTTATGACGGCGTGAATGATGGCAATATCGGGCTGGTCGTTCCGGTAGTTCATATCGAATTCAGCCCGACGTATGCCCTGCGCATCAACCGTGCTGCGGATTTCGCTGGTCTGCATCGAGTAGCCCGACTGGTCGAGCACTTGCTTCCAGGCCTCAGCGCGTCCGGTGGTATTAGCTACCAGCTCATCAATCTTCCACGTTGCCGTTTTCTCCTCCCCTACAGGTAGGGTAGGGGCGGGGCTTATCGCAGCGAACTTGGCCCGGTCCCGGATTTCCTGTACCTCCGCTTCATCAACCTTACGGCCCGTTGGCGGGGGTTATCGTTAATGTACTCCTTGAGCAATATCAAGCCGGCATCCTTGGCCGCTACAAACTGCGCGGTATGCTCGGCGGCTTCCTGCTCGGTGCGGTAGGAGCGGAACGCGGCGCCTGACTGCTCGGTGGCGGCACTAGTTACCGCTGATGCTGCTATTGCCTCGCTGAGCTGGCGGTCTTGCTCTTGGCGGCGCTGCTGGGCTTCGGGAGTATTCTCCTGGCGCTCCTTTTCTTGCCAATCTTTTTGCTGACGCTGTTTCTCGTCAATATCATGGCGGTTTTGCTCGGCCTGGTGCTCGGCCTGCAAGCGTTGCTGCTCTAGGCGCTGCTGCTGCTCTTGCTCCTGGCGCTGCTGACGCTCGGCGGCGCGTTCCAGTTCCTCCCGCTGGCCCTGGGCGCGGATTTGTTCCGCGTTTAGCCCTTGAAGGGTCAATTCTACATCGCGGTTATAATCCTTGGCCAGCGGATAGTCTACCCGGATGAATGGTTCTTGCTGGCGCTCCTGCTCAGGCCGTAGCTGCTCCCGCTGCCGGTATAGCTCGTGGCTGATTACCTCGAGTTGTGCGGTATCCGCCTTAGCCACTGACAAGCGTAGTACTGTCTCGCGCTCGGTGCTGCGCTGCACCTCCAGATCGATTGTCGGTCCGCTTTCCTGGACGCTGTTCATCCTGGCTATCCGGTCGGTGAGTTGCTGCACCTGGGGGGCGCCCTGCTCAGTGCTGTCGTGATGATACGTCACTTTCAGGGCCGTGTGGTATTTGTCACTGGTCGCGTGCCACTCTACCGGGCGGCTGGCCTCTTTGTAGGCTTCCTGGTCAGCAATAGGTGCTAAGGGACGGGCTGGGTGCAGCTCGTTCAGGTAGTTCATGTTGAATTGTCGGCCTCCCGCGTCGCGGTCGTTGGCCAGTACTATCTCCTTGGGTTCCTGCTTGTCAATGACCCGCTGAATCAAGGCTACCTGTGCTTCCGTAGGGGTGCCACTGGTCGCAATGTACATGGTGTTTTTCTGGTCTTGCTCGTGTTTGAGCTGATAATGGGAAAGCGAATCAATGGCTGATTCACTTACTACTATTCGCTCTACTTTGGTATCCTTGCCCTCTGTCGGATGGGAAACCCAAACGCCGTTTTTAGGCAATGGGAGCAAGTTTTTATAGTTCTCGTTCTTCTGCTCGACACTGGCTAATCCCTGCTCGTTGTAAAGAGGAAACGCCGTGTTCTTATGCCCATTTTGTTGCGCCGTGAAGATGCGGCCCTGAAAGGCCGGGTTATCGAGGGTCTTATCTTCGATACCCCGGCCATGCAGATAGCTACGGTCGGTTAGCTCTTTTTTTACTCCTAAAACTTCCGCAATCAGGCGTGTTTTGCGATCCTCCTCCACCTGACGCTCGTGGTTGGGGTCGCTCACTGGCAAGGCATTAAGCCGCGCTACTGTGGGCGCGGGGGCATATTGGCGGGCCAGTGCGGCTCCATCATTTAGGTACTCGCGTAGCTCCAGCCGCACCTGGCCTAAGTTCAAGCCGTGCCCATCACCTCCTCTGGTTTTGGCAAAATCAATTACGCTGCCTTTGTCACGGTCGTCGCCGGTATTGAGGTACACCTGATGGTCACCTTTTCGACTAATAATTAATACCTCTCCTTCCTTCTCCAACTGGTGCCAATCGCCTCTCCTTCCTTCCTTCTGTACTTGGTACCCGTGGCGCTGGGCGTAGTCAACTAAGTCAATGTCGCGCTTGAATTGGTCAAGCTCGTTGGGGTCATTCCCTCTTGGAGCGTTCATAGGTAGGCAGCTGACTGGTGAGATGTAAACCAGTAGCTCTGAACGAAGGACACGCGGGAGCTATCCGGTCAAGATTTAGATTGTTCGTGCTTGCTCTTTTCCAGCGGAGAAACGCCCCCATCAAAGCATTTGAGGGTTGCTTGGAATTTGTCGAGGAGCTCCCGGTTCGGGAATACGAAGCGGTGAATGTTGCTATCCGGTGCTATCCTAGTGAGTTCAACCGGAACATCAAGGTGGCGAAGCAAGCGTAGGACAAGGCGTATTTCTTCAGTTTTAAGGTTGCCGTTTTTAAGGTTTACAAGGGTGGTGTAAGGCAAGCCCCGCGCGTCACAAAACGGTTTCAGTTCTCCTCTACCAAACATTTTTAGTCGGTAGGCGGCGTATCGTAGTCCATCCTCATAAGTAATGGTTAGGTCTAGATCAGGCTCTCCTAAAGGGGGAATGGTGTTGTCTTCTGAGTACATGGCTGGGAGGTGTGTTTGCAGGCCGTAAAAGTGGGCCTTTAGGGCGTGATATTGTATATACTGAATTTACAAATACACGAATCCCTTGCTTGTCCTCCAAACCAAGCATACCCTGCTTGTCAACCTATCCCGCTATAATACAACCTAAAATACCAGGCAAAACTTTCGTTGAGAAAGCTGGGTGAGAGCAAATATATAATCCCAGTAGATTTAGTCCGATTAAAAAATGAAAATAAAATTATAAGCTTTTAACAACTATTGTATAACTTACTATTGCACTCTTTCAACGAAGAAAATAATTTTATACTTTCTTTATAATTTGTTTATAATTATTTTATAAGTTTAGGTGAACTAAGGCCGTTAGCAGCCTATTATGTCACCTGTCTTATTTGTAGCGCTGGTTCTGGCCCCTGCTGTTGCTCTTATTGGGCTACTAGTATGGCGCTTTAAAAGCGCTCAAAAAGAGAAAAAAGAGGTTTTCACAGCTACTAGCAATCATAAGTCAATAAAGAACTTCCATTATCGCCCTGCGCCGTCCTTACCTACTCCTGTTGCTTCCCCACTAACTGAAAGTGGCGCTCTTTCTCAGCTGATGCCGGAAGAGGATTTCTTACAAAAACAACAAAAGGAGATTCAAGAAGAAGTTGAACGCCTGGAAGCCGAAGAAGCTGAACGGCGTGAATTGGCCGAAGCTGCTACACAACCAACTACTAGACCTGCCGCAGCTACTACCAGCATTACAAATGCAGCAATAGATGAAACCAAAGCACCCGGTAGGCGCCCACCAGCCGCGAATGCAACAGATTCAGTATTAGACACCCTCAATTCAGATATAGTACCTGCTACGGCGTCGGCTGCGGAAGATGAGGCAGTTCCGGATGCAGTTTATGATAATCCGCTGGGGGCGGCTGCGGCTGCCCCAACCAAGAACGATACAAATAATCGGGCGGCTGAGGTCGAGTTACGCAAGCGCCAACGTGCCGCCAGACAACTTCAATCAGCCGGGCAAAAGAATATTCTCACCTCCCTGCTAGCGGAGAAAAAATAGTGCTTCCCGGGACATAAGCCCCCTGATTATCAATCCTATAACTCTTTGCTAAGGCTTTACTCAAAAGTCAAGAATACGCCCCTTTCTAACCTGCTTATAGGGAGTTAAGCACCCTGCGGTTTTCATCTACTAACCACCAATTCTCCTTCCCATGTTTACCAAATCTCTTTCCTTGGCTAACAAGCTGGCTGTTGCTGGTAAAGCCTACCAACCTTCTAAAGCGGAACGCCGCGCTTTCGCTTTACTATCAGCCCTGGCGCTGACCAATCGGGCTGCCTTTGCACAGGGTGCGCAAGCCGCACTAGAAGGAGTGCAAGAAACAGTACTGGGTATCGTGCAGGTAGTATTCGCTATCGGTCTTATCGTGTTTCTGGTCGTTGTGGTGCTAAAGTTCATGCGTGGTGCCCCGGATGCGCTGGGTTCGCTGGGCTGGCTCGTAGGTGCCGTTATCCTCTGGTTTGGCTTCCAACTCTTCAAAGACGACCTCGTCGGGGCTGTCGGTGGGGGACAAGGTGGGGTACGCTAGGAAAGTAGTGCCCTCATGCGCTCTTACAAATCAATTGAGCGACCAGCTCAGGTTCTGGGGATGAACCTCCAGGATTTGGGCATTTTGGTTGGCCTGTTCATGGGCTCGGTTCTGCTACTCGGCTTCCTGGGTATCATCGTCAAGATACCTCGCCTGGTGTACCTAATCGTGATAGTGGTAGAGGTCCTCTTACTCCTTGGGTTTCGCTACCTCAGCAAGACCCAGCCGCCCGGCTTCCTGCTGGCCTGGGTGTCTTTCAAGTTCTCCCAACCCCGCCGTATTGCTGTGGGACAACTTCCTTCCCCTCATGAAAAACCCAAAAACAAGCGCGTTTAACGACGTGATGCCGGTTCATTCCTATGAGGATGACAAGGTGGTTTTTAAGGATGGCCGCGTAGCGGTGGGTTTCCTGGTTGAGCCAGCAGAAATGGAAAGCTGGAACGTGGAAGAGTATGAAGCCTTCCACTCAGCTCTGGTGGGTGCCATGCGCTCGCAGCCGGCAGGTATGATGTTGCAGAAAACGGATGGCTACTATGACCGTCCGTATCGGCAGGACAAAACCCAACAGACCTACTTTGAGGGGAAGATGAATAAGCACTTTCACGAACGGCTGGTGCTGTTTCAAAAGTCTTATCTATTCCTCTCGTATGCGCCGGTTGCCGTGAAGTCGCCCAAGACTAACGCCCTGAATGTGTTAGTAGCTCGGGCTGGTGAGGCGATTATGAAGAACCCTTACGCGCAGCTCGTCCAAACCTTGGAGGCGGCAGAAAGCAACGCTATTGAGTTTATCCAGGGGGTCAAGAACCTGTGCGGCGTTTCCTTCGAACGCCTGAGCAGCCAAGACATTCACAAACTGTACCTGCAATACTTCAACCTCAATTTCGACGGTCAGCCTACCCGCCAAGAGCGCGAAATAGGGAATGAGCTAGGTACCCTGGCCGTTGGGGAGCACAAAGTGAATATCCTGTCCATGGTGGGGCAGGGAACGGATGCTTACCCGGCGGTCAGGAACGGCTACGGGGTAACCTCCCCCATGCTCTACCCTCTGACGCACGTTTTGCAGTGCCCCCATATTCTGACGCAAGCCATGATTGTGCGGGATAGCCGGTCCGAACTAGGCAGCCTGGACAATGACCGCAAAATCAATAACACCCTCTCTTTTCTAGCTGGTCAGGACAACGCGCTGCGCGCCAAGGAAGTCGAGGAGTTTACCGCGGAAATACGGGCCAGTCAAAAGCAAATTGTGGGCCTGCACCTCTCGGTCATGCTGTGGGATACCAACGATACCAGCCGCCGTGAGAACGTGGACAAAGCCGCTTCAGCCTTCCGGTATATGTTCAACACGGAAAGCGTAGTAGAAAGCTATTTGGCGCTGCCACTTTTCTTCGGCTTGCTACCTGGCAACTCGTACCAGATTCCCGACCGCTGGCTAACCAGTACCACTGACCGGGCGGCTTGCTACACTCACTGGACGTCCACCTACAAGACGGACCAGGTAGGAGAATACCTGGTAGACCGCTTCCGCAATCTGGTACAAGTAAACCTGTTCAATACCAAGCTGGAAAATCAGAACGCGATGGTGATTGGGCCTACCGGTACGGGCAAAAGCTACACGTTTGGCAACCTGATTGTGCAGCGGTTCGAGAAGGGGGCACGGCAAATCATTATGGACGTGGGCGGCACGTACCGTAACGTTATACAGTCGCTCAACGGGGAGCAATTCGGGAACACCTACTTCGAGTACGACCCGCAGCGGCCCATCGAGTTTAACCCCTTCATGGTACCTCGGGATGAGGCTTCCCAAAAGTGGCTTTATGATGATGAGAAAACGGTTTTCCACCTCGCTCTAATTGCCGCGCTTTGGAAAGGTGGAGCCTCCGGCCTGGATAAGTCAGAGCGTACTATCCTTTCCCGCTTTCTGATTGAGTACTACCAGTACCTGAACAATGAGGATAAGCTAGGCCAAGCGGATGAGGAGTTTCCCGGTATGGAGAGCTTCTACAAGTTCGTGGAACGCTACGACGCTGAAATGCAAAAGCCTGTTTCTGCTCCCGGTGAAGGGGCCGTAGCAGACCCATTGGATGGGGCACGTCGGACCTACCAGAAGAACATGAAGTATATTGATATGCACCAATTTTTCTTGGTGATGAGTCAATATATCACGGGAGGCCGGTACGAGAAGGTACTGAATGCGAAGCGTGATGTAGACCTGAGCGAACACCGGCTTATCTGCTTCGACCTAGCCAAGGTGCAAGCTGACCCCGACTTGTACCCGGTGGTCGCGATGCTCATCACGGAGCTGAGCCTGGATCTGTTCCGCAAGTTCCCGGAAGCAGTGAAGTACATCGCCTTGGATGAAGCCTGGACGATGCTGAGCGGTGTCCTCTCGGAGTTTATTGAAAGTATGTACCGCACGATTCGGAAAACCAACGGTTCGGTAACGATCATCACGCAGGGTATCAACGAAATTGTAAACAGCAAAATCGGCTCGGCTATCATTACCAACTCGGGCACGAAAATCATTTTGCGGCACATCAACCCGGATTCGCTGGCGCAACTGCAAGCACCACTCGGTCTAACTGGCCACGAAATGGATCTGATTAAGTCGGTGCGCGCTACTGACCACCTGCGGGAGTTCTTTATCAAGCAGGGCGATAAAGGAAAAGTGTTTGCCTTGGAAGCCTCTCCTCAGCTAGACGCTATCCTGACGTCTAAGCCCTTCGAGCGCAACCACTTGAATAGCCTGATTAAGTTTTATCAGCAGACCAACAAGCGGCCCAAAATTGACCCTGACGGTCGCCCGGTGCTGGCCCCGGATGGCACCCCGGAATACGAAGAAGTTAAAGTACAACGGCTGGACTACGCAGTAGAACAGTTTGTCGAGGATAAGCGCAACGGTAAACTCGGCGGGAAATGATGGGAAACTTTCTAATGGTAGCCTTCGGAGTTGACCCGGGGTTTCTGCGCGCTTGTGACCAGACCCTAGAAATTGTGCTCATGGCCTGCCGCTTCATTACGCCTGCGCTAATGAGTATCGCCTTACTCTATACCATCTTCCGGGGGCTTATCAGCGGGAGTGGCTTAGCAATGGATTGGGGGCCTATTCTGAAAGCGTGCTGGATATTCTTTCTGCTGTTCTTCTACAAGACCCTGCTCGATACGCTGGGGCTGGCCTTTCTGCCTTTACTGCTCTCTTCTCCACCGACCAATCCGCGGCTGAAGCGCTAACCGCGCTTACGACGCCTGCCCCGGTGGCGGCGGCGGCTAAGAGTGATGCTTTAGGCCTGGGTGACGTGGTAACGGGGGCTGCGGCGATGATGACTAGTGTGGTTGAATCCATCAGCAACTTCACTTTCTCCGGCCTAATGACGCGGCTGTTCACGGCTACAACCGTGCTGATTGTCCGCGAGGTGATGCTGTTTTTGCAGCAATTCATTCTCGGCTTTCTCTACGTCTGCGGGCCAATTGCGATGACCCTTTCCGTCATTCCGGCTTTTGGACAGCTAGCGATAAAGTGGCTGCAAAACTTCCTCGCGGTGCAGCTCTGGGGCCTTACGTTCGTGCTGCTGGATACGATGTATAGCTTCTTTGCTCAAACGCAGCAAGTAGCTGGCGGTATCCTGGCCAGCGGTGGGCTAGACCAATCAGTGAAGGATTCCAAGTTTATGCTCATGTCCGTGGGCTTCGTGCTGCTGTACGGAATGGTGCCCTGGCTAACCTCCTTGTTTATCGGCTCCTCCGCCGCGCAAGGCTTCGCTGGGCAAATGATTGGTTCAGCAGTAGGCGCGGCCACATTTGCAGCGGGTGTCGCGGCTCCGGGTGGTGGGGGGTTGTCTTCGGCTATTGGCCGGGCAATGGGCAACGGTGGCTCTGGCGGTGGCGGCATAAGTGCTGGCGGTGGCAGCGGCAGTAGTGGTGGCGGGGGTAGTAGTGCTGGCACTGGGGAAACTTCTAGTAGCTCGGCTGCGGCTGGCTTACCCTCCATTACCATGTCCGATGCGCTGAATCCATCTTACCGGCAACGGCCCTCCGGTCTCTGGACTTCTTAACAACTTCCTCCCCTCCCTATGAAAATCCCATCCCAAACTTTCGCGTGGCTATTCGGTCTGGGCCTAGTTAGTGGGTGCCAGTCGAGCGACCAGCAAGCGGCAGGAACTGAGGCTCCGGCGGCGGCACCAGCTGCTGCCGCTACTTCTTCCCAAGCCAACTCTTCCGCCCCACTGCCCACTACGGCCCTAGACGTACGGCCCGCCGTCGAGCAGCTGCTGCCCCTGAGGGATACCTGGAAACGGTATCAGCTAAAACGCTCAAAGTAGAACCAATAGCCGTAGCTCTACCACCGCTGTGGGGCTCCCTGGAACCGGGAGCACCGCGAACGGCTCCTGGCTACCGGATTAGTTATGAGGCAGTTATTCAGTGGGTGCCTAAAGGGTATGGAAGTGGAAAAGTACCTGCAACCATGACGCTCTATGCCCCAACGGCAAGGACAGCCTAGCACGGTACAATCTAGGTGGAATGAACTACAATATTCCGGGTCAGGAGAAGTACACGGTATCGGAAATAGAACCGAACAAGCCCGTCACCGTGCGGGGCGTGCTGTACGCTTTCGCCGGTCAGAACAACCAGAATAAGCCCGCCCTAGTGGTGTACCCCTATCGCAATAAGGGTGGGGTAGCTGACCCGAGCAAAATGACTTTTCTTTCCCTACCGCAATAGGGGCGGTGGGGAAGAAATGACTGCTGTCAAATTGACCAACTGTTGCCTTCTAACCAGTAAGTGAAATGGACTCTGCAACCAATCTTAGTACCTCCTTCTCTACCATGCGGAATATCGCCATGGGAAGTATCCTGGCGCTGCTGCTCGTCGCTCTGGGCGCGGGCTACATAGTCTATTGTATCAGTGAGAAAGCCGGACAACGGGTGTACGTGGTCAGCTCTACTGGCTCGGTGGCGGCGCTGTCTGCTCCGGCTACCGAATCGCATAGCAGCTATGAGGCCCGTAACCTGGTGCGCAACTTCATGCAAACCATGTTTGGCCACGACCAATACACTTTCAAGGCCAACTTGGATGCTGCCCTGCCGCTTATTGAGGGTCGCGGGGGCCGGCGTATTTACGATGGCTTTGTGCGGGGCCAGGTACCCCAAAACTATGAGCGGTACGCGGCCCGCAACGTGGTAACGGTAGATAGTGTGCTGGTCGATATGAGCCGCCGCCCTTGGTCGGGTTCCGTGTACATCAAGCAGCGCATCTTCATTGGGGGTGAACAGAAAGAGCCGCTGCCCCTGGCCGCTAAGTTTAACCTGGAAGAAACCAACCGCTCGGATCAGAACCCTTACGGGTTGCTAATTACCAACTTCGACTATATCCCTTATCAGCCGAATCTATCCCGCCAGGAAAGGGAGCTACTCGAAGCCCAGGAGGCCGACCGCCAGCGCCGCCTCCTCGAAGCGCAACGGGGGCACAAGCTCCAGTTTCTGCTCCTGCACTTGCGGCTCCGGCTCAATAACCCTCTAATCAGTCTCCATCATGCGTCCTTCCTTCCTCCCTGCGGTGCTGCTGAGCCTGGTGCTGCCCCTGCTACCTGTCTCGGTTACGTCGGCGCAAACCGTGCGCCCGATTGCTCAACAGTCGATCCGGGCGCAACGGCCCGTATCGGCGGCTAAGTCCAACGAGAACCTATTGGACGTGGCCGTATCGGATAGTTCTACTACCTACCTCGTTTTCGGTGGCCCGGTGTCCTTGGTAGACGTGGGCATGGCAGGCAACTATCTGGTTAAGATCGAAGCCAACGCCGTATTCGTGCGCGCTAAGCGCAAAAACGCGCCGCCTACCCCCCTGCTCATTCGCTACGGCTCCAAGTACTGGATGGGGCGGTTGGTCTATAGTAACCGGCCGGTTCTTCAACTCTACGATTTCCAGAAAGATGGCGCGCTGGGCTTCAGCAATAGCAGCTCGGCTGGCTCGGTTCCGGAGAATCAGCTGGCGATGGACAAAGAGCAGGAACTGAAAAGCGACGTGGAGGGGAAGTTAACCAAGCTGCGCAAAGTAAAAGAAGAGCATCAGGCAGTCGCCGTGATCGATAATGACCTGGTACTGTCGCTGGCCAATGTGCGCAACGACAAGGAATTCACGTATCTGCGCTTCAAGGTTATCAATCACTCCGCCATTGATTACAACGTCGATTTCACTGATTTCCAATTGGTAGAAAACGCCCAAAAGAAGTTTCTGGCGAAGAAAAAGAATGAAGCGCGCCGCCCCTTGGCGCCTTCGGGTGGGGCTGCTAATCAGACGATTACGGGCCGCACGACCGGTTACCTGACCTATGCCATTCCCTTGTATGCTGCCACGGAACGGGGCTACCTGGAAGTAACCCTGCGTGAACTCAATGGCGCGCGGGTACTAGTGCTGCCGGTGCCTTCCCGGGTTATCAATCGGGCCTCACCCATTTAATAGCTCTCAATCGCATGGAACCTATCATGCCCCCTGACCGGCACGAGGCCGCGCCCCGCCCGGATACCGAACCTGCTGTCGCTACGGACAATATCCCGCCACAACAGCACCAGCCAGAATCAGCTCCGGCTACGCTCACACCTGGTCAGACGTTGTTAAAGAACTGGGTGCCGCTTAGCGTATTGCTGGTGGTACTGCTCTTTAGTGGCTTATTTCTGTGGTTGCAGTCTGCTAAGGAAGCCGCCCGCCAACAGGCAGAACCGGTGGCGGCAGCTTCCGCTAACATTGAGCCGGCGATCAGCTCGGTAGCTGATAAGCCCCCGGTTCGCGTTGCCTCCCCGACGGCGCAACTAGAGGCGCAACGGCGGGCGGAACTGGACGCGGCGGCGGCTCCTGCCCGTCCCACCGAGGAAGACGTAGTAGCCGTATTTGCCGTCGATACTGCCGGCCGCAGCCAGCGGCTAAAGAATCGGGCGGCGGCGCAGGCAGCCGCTCGCCGGCAAGGGGAGCAGCAGCGCCTCGCGGCTCAGGACGTGGATACGATAGAAACAACCGTGCAGGACCCGCAAACGGGCACCTACTCCGCTCGCACGGTGGTAGTACCCCGGCGGCGGTATAGCGCTGGTGCCTCCCCTTCGCGGCGCTCCGGTGCTGCTCGTGGAGCTCGTCGGTCTACGAGCCAGCTCCCGGCTACCGATACGGACGGTACCCCTTTTGAAACGGACCCGGACGTGCTGGCCATGCTCAGCACGTCGCCCCCGGAAACCCGCGCCTCGTATGAGCGCATGACGGGGAGGCGGTATCGGGACCCTGCCCTGGCCGCCCAACAGATAGCAGCCCGCACTACCGCTGCCGGGGTGCGGATGGCTTTAACACGGTTAAAGTGGGTAACAACTCGTCCCGGATGATGGCCCAAGGTGGCCCGCAGCCAGCGCTCGTCCCGGACGTGTTTTTCAAGTGTGTGATCCATGGCGAACAGAAGGTGCGCGCTGGCTCGGTGGTGATTCTGCGCCTCCTGGAAGATGCAGTAATAAGTGGCGTAACCTTCCCCAGGAACCTGGTCTTTGCGGCGGTAGCTGAGGTGGGTACCAACAGTGTCAACCTGACAGTAGATCGTCTGGGGCCAACGCGAGTAGCAGCCCAAATCTACGACTTCAACTATATGCCCGGCATTATGATAGACCCGGCCAAAAAGATACAAAAGGACGCGATGATGGCTGGCAATGACCTGCAACGGCAAACAACGCAGGAACTTAGCACCGCTATCGATCGCTCGGCTTCCGCGGCGAATTCAGTGGTTGGCGTCGGGGGCCGGATCGTGTCGAACGTCCTGTCTCGTCCGAAAACCCGCAGCCGGCTCCGGGACGTGTTATTGCCGGATGGCTACCCCATTCTGATCACGACGGCGGCGGCGGGGCAGCTGGACCCCTCGGCTTCTATCGGTAGTCGCTAATCCTCGCCTTTCCTTCATCTTACCCCCTACGACAATGAAAAAGCTCTTTTTGCCCGCTTTCGTAGCGGTTGCGCTGGTACTAGCTCCCCCTAGGAAAGCATCCGCTCAGATGGTGGTAAATGACCCGCTGCACATGGGCGTACAGATTGGCGAATTCGCCAAGAAACTGCAACAGTGGTCCAGCACCGTGCAGAACTATCAGGTAGTAGCCGACGCCAAGCAGATTGCGGGCGTAACCAAGGACATTACCGGTCAGGTAAAGGACCTGACGCAGGAAGGGCTAGCGCTGCAGCGGCAGGTGCAGGCTGACTTGCGCAAAGTGCAAAGCATTACCGATTTGCGCCTTTCCAACCCCCAGGAGCTGTTTGTGCGCGCCCTGGCTATGAATGGCCGGGCCCAAAGCAATCAGTATATGCCCGTCTACCAGAAAGCAGCGCGGCTGCGGCAAGCGCTGCAACTAACCAACCCGCAGCAGGACCTGAACACGGTGTATGATGTATTCTCCCGCTTTGGCTCCTCCTCTTCCGGGGCAGCAACCGGATGACGTCGGCCCAATACCAGGCGAAGCGCGAAGAATCTACGGTGTCCTCGTTTGCTTATCAAGAAATGGCCAACAAGCGCAAGATTGATACGGCGTTTGGGTACTACAAGATTGCGGATGAAATGACGCAGCAAAGCGTCGAATTGAATGCCACGTTGAAGAATCCGGGACGCTACGCGATGACGGAAGGCGAACGGATGGCGGCGCTTAATACGTCCAATGAGAATCTAATTAAGGCGATGCAGCTGCGCTTGGAAGCTGACCGGCTGCTGTCGGAAGCCTCGCAAGCCAGTCCCTCCCAGCAGGCCGCCGAGGCGGTGTATGCGGATGTGCTGGTGCAGCAATCACTACTTAAAATGGACCGCGCCCGGCCGCGTCGGTAACTGCGATGAGAAAGCTGCTGCTAGTGGCGCTCGTTACGGTGGGGGCTGGCCTATCGCCCGCTCTGGCCCAACGCCACGTCAAACATATATCAGCCTGGGGGCACATATGGGCCGTTCCGAACAAGGCACCTACTACGAGCTTAGCTACTACTCCCTGCTCACCGACCGGCTGGGAATCCGTCTTAGCGGCCTGCGCGAAGCGGGCAACCTAGGTAAGAAAGCGGGTGACTATGCCGCCTATCAGGGCCGCGTCCTGCTAGCTCCCCAACTCTTCCAAATCGGGGAAGTAATCTACGTGCATCTGCTCCTGGGCGCTGGTGGCCACTACGAGCGAACGAATCAAGGGGAACGAGGGAACTAGCCCCCAATGGCACCAAACCCCAACGCTTTAGTTTTGGCCCGCAAGCGGGGCCGAAGCAGACGTATTTCTAGGGAACCGCCTTTCCCTGGTGGCTACCGGCACGAAAGGCTATCAGATCGACCAGTCTTCTATCGACCAGTGGCCCGGTTATCTGAGTGCCGGCGTCCGGTATCACTTCCGCTAATCCTTTTACCCATCCAATCAATTCTAACCAATGAAACGACTTGCTACCCTGCTGCTGAACTGCGCTACCCTCGTGGCTACCAGCTGCTCCAAAGATGATAACGGCGTCACCCCTGTCGGGCCTAAGGACTATACAGTGGAGTACCGGGTTAGCTCCACTAGCAACCTGGTATCAGACTACATTTCCTACACTAACGCTACGGGTGGGACGACTACTCTTACGAATGTGGCGCTGCCCGTTAGCTACAGCTTCACGCGCACGATGAAACAAGGGGATAGCGCTACGCTACTAGCCAGCCTCCCAGCCGGGGCACGGCTGCCTCGAACATCACGGTAGCTATCCTGCTGGATGGCAAAGAGGTTAAGAAGGAAACCGGCACTGGTGACCGGGCGCAAGCGGTGCCAGTATGGGTAATTGGGCAATAGCCGCTTGGACATTTCATCTCCTCAAACCTTTTATCTTATGCTGCTTTCTAGTAGTTTCCTATCGCTGCTCGCGGTTCTCTTCAAGACATTACTTGTCGCGGGGGCACGTTTTACGTTACGTTTATTCTCTGCTCCTACTTTCCAGCCGTGGGCAACTACTTCGTCAGGCTCTTTGGGTTCGACAAGTAAAGGGGGCCTTCTATCCACCCTTCAACTTCAGTGCTATGGCTGATTACGAAGAAGGTTATCTAGCCGCCCAAAACGCGCACGGCAACCGCCACTCAGCGAAAGCAACTGGTGTGCTAGTGGGCCTCAGTGCACTGGCTGTAGTACGCCTAGTACCATTGGCCCTGCGCCTGCTGATGGAAACGATCGTATCGGTCCCATTTATCCTGTTGGCCCTGGCTGTTACTTACCCGCTAGACTTTCTAGGGTCGCGGTATAGTGAGGTTCGAATGCTGAGCATCGCCGCTATAACCTACGCGGGCCTCGCCCTGCTTTACTGGCTTAAAGGAGTGGCTATTGCCCTGCGCCGGCGCGGTGGCCGCTTATGGCTGCTGCCCTTTGCGGTATGCCTAACCGTGGTATGCCTGGTGCCAGCGGTGCTGCTGCATCTGCTTATTCTGTATGCGGTCCCAACCACCAGCGTACTGGTGGCGTGGTTGGTGCCGGTGGGCTTTGCCTTGTTAACGTACAACCGCTACCGCTTTACGCAGGACTACGCCCCCACATTTACCCTGTGGGCCTACCGCTTGGGCTATCGGTCGGCTATTAAGTAGCAACGAATAAGCAGGGTGTTGTTAAATAAATAGGGAGAAGCTCCGAGTCGAAGCTTCTCCCTATTTATTTAACAACACTCACATTAGACACTAAGTAAAAAGACCATGAATGGGCAGCGAGGAAGCTAGTTTAGGGACGATAAGGCCGGCTTATCGGACCCTATGCAGCCGTTTTCACAACTTGTAGAAGGTCCTTTACTATATGTTATCCGACGTAGCAGAAGTAGTGCTCCCTCTACTTCGCCAGCTTAAGAGCACTCAGCTGATAGCTAAGTTGCACCTGCCACGTGCGATTGCGCGCGGACGTCAGCGGACTAGCGGGCTCATAGCGCTCCGGAGTAAACGTATACGGCTGGTGCAACTTGGTCAACCCCGCTGCATAGCGGACCTCTAGGCCGAGGCGCGCGCCGAGCTGATAACCCACGCCGGCCGTATAGCCCAGTTCCCAGCGCCGAAAGTCGCCGGTACCCCGGTCCGTTTCCGTGACGGGGTAAGGCAACCACTCTTGGCTGGTCTCGGGGCTAGTGCCTGGCCGCAAGATGTATTCCGTCCGCGCTTGCTGGCGCGCGGCCACCAAGTAGCTCAGCTGCGGCCCCACCAAGCCGAAGAACTTACCGACTTGCCCCCGCACCAGCAGCGGTAGACTCACATAGTGAAGGCGGGTACGTTCCCGGCGCGTGTAGGCCCCAGAGCTTCCTTCCCAGCCTAACTGCCCTTCCTCCGTGGTCTTTACCCCGCGCTGCTCATATACTAATTCCGTTTGCAAGCCTACCCTCGTTGCGACGGGGTAGCGCAGCCAGCCGCCGGCCACCCCACCCAGGCGGGCAGTGCTAGAGGAGGGTTGTTTAGAAGTGCTGGCCATTAGACCTCCTTTCAGACCTAGTTGCAGTTGTTGCGCCCGGCAGGGGCGGGTGGCGGCCAGCACGAATAGGCCAACCAGGAGAGTAGCGTAGCGCATAAGAAGCCCGGGTGAATAACCCGTGAGCAGAGGAGCCGGTGCGCCCCCAAAAGGTTGCACATCTCCCAGCAGTAAGGGAGGCTTGGGCTTCTCCTCTAATACTACCACACTGCAGGCACTCAGGCACTCAGGCACTCAGGCGAGTAGGCGAGTAGGCGAGTAGGCGAGTAGGCGAGTAGGCGAGTAGGCGAGTAGGCGAGTAGGCGAGTAGGCGAGTAGGCGAGTAGGCGAAGAATGTTTTTATTCCGAGATCGCTCTTATAAATGCCATTATGTCAAAATGGGTTGTTTTAAGCTTAGACTGAGTCATTCAATAAGTGCTGCAGGTCGGCCGGAAGGGGCATGGGCTGCTCGGGCGAGACGTTGGCCCCGCCGGTATTGCCGGTGGGCACGCGGCCGAATAAGGACATGAAGAATCCGAACACAATGCGCGGCAGCTGCCCCAGGATTTCGCGCCGGTCGCCGGTGCGCCAGCCGTGACGCAGCATGAGCAGGTGGGTGTATGTGTGCGGCAGGGCCCAGCGCTGCCCCAGGATGTGGGCCCGCTCGAGGTGCTTAAAAGCCGTCGGCAGGTCCTGTCGGGCGGTGGCCAGGCGGGCGGCGTGCAACTCGGCTTGGAAGTGCGGCCGTAAGCGGACCGGGAGGCGAAGGTAAAACATGGGCTTAGGCTTAGAAATCAGGTAGCAATTTATTCTTTTTCGACCCGGCTTGGTGCGCGAGCCGGTGCCACCGCCGCTGGCGCCACCAGTAGAACCCGGCGGCAATGCCCGTCACCAACAGCGTGAGTCTCAAGGGGGCCAAATTGTGTTTGTGCGGCACGTAAACGACTGGCACGGCCAAGTGACGCGACGGAGCTTTCTCCATGCTCAACAGGGGGTGCCAGTTGTTTACGTGCCAACTCGAAGCCGTTGCCTGGCAGTTTCTTCCGTATGATGTCACCTCCTTAGCCGTTGATGAGCAGCTGACGGTAAAGGTGGCGAAACATGGTCAGCTACCAGAGCAGCTCAAGCCCCGCTCACCGGCCATCGAATAGAACCCTGACTGGGACTTGTGCAGTACCTGCTACTCCCCCAACAAACAAGTCGGGGGAGCGCTCCGGTAACGCGGGTATTCATAGTTCCCCCCCCCGGGTGGGGGCGTGCTCGGACGGGGGATGGTGGAGGGCGGCAGTGGTTTTCTGGAAACGAGCCAGTGCGTAGCTTGCGCGCCCCCGCTTTACCGTGCCCCCATGAGCAGTTCCCCCGTCGAGAAGTCACCCGTTCAGCTCTTTGACCTGCTGGTAGAGCTATTACTAAGCAAGGACGTGCCGGAGAAGCTGGTTGCCAGTCGCCTCAAGCCCTTCGTCCGCGCAAGCCGCCCAGAGCCTGATCGGCTGGGGCGCAAGTTTCTCATCACGCAGGGACCCGGTTTCCAGTTAACCGCCACGTTTGAGAAGCCAACCTTCGACCTCTACCAGGTCACGGCCCGGCTGACGCCGGCGGCCTATGCGCAGATAAAAGCGCACGCCCAAGCCCTGGCGTCGGTTCCCAAAACCGGGGCCGCCTGGAAAAACAGCTGGCTCGGCCTGTGGCCCCAGTGGAAGGTGAGCCGGGGCGACGCCCCCGGCAAGCCGTAACAGCCCGCTTCATGGGGGTGCTGCCGGGCCAGAAATTCATTGTCTTTACGCGAAGCTAACCCCCGGCTGGGCCGCTAGGGCGTGGGCCGGGCCGCCCGTTGCCCGGCGGTCAAGGCTTCCAGCTCCCGCTGCTGCGCGGCCAACCAGTGCGCGGCGAGGGTTTTTGGTTGGGCTTGCCGGCCGTAGCGCAGCTCGGTTTGGGCCAGCACCAGGCCACTTTGGTAAAACAAGGCCGCCAGGGCCGCAAACTCCTCGTCGGGTGTGCCCGCCGGCACGGGCGTTGCCAGCGGGCGGTGAACGCGTTGCAGGGCCTGTTGCAGGGCGCGCACCTGGGTAGGAGACGTCGCCCGGAAGTCGGTTCCCGGGCGGTGCTGGTTTACGCGTAGGGCTTCGAGCTCCTGTAGATTGCGCTCGCTGCGGTGGCGCAAGGTATCCGCGGCCAGGCGCAGCGCCGCATTTTTACCCCCGCGCAGGTACGCCTGTGCCAGGTCCAGGCCGCTGTGGTGGTACACCTCCAGCAGGTGGAGGAAGATGTGGTCGGAGTTTTCCACCGAGTTGTTGTGGCGCACCTCGTCCCCCAGGGCCGCCACAATGCGGCGGGCCGTGGCCGGTTCTCCCGGCGGATCGAAGTGGGTTACCGGCTCGCGGGCGTCCCCGTGCGACGGGGGCGGGAGGGGCGCGGGCGGCGTGGCTTCGGGTGCTGGCTTTTGGTCACACCCGCTCAGGGCCAGCGTGGAAAGTAAACAAAGGAAAGGAAGCGGAGCGAAGCGAAGGCGCAACATGAATGACAGGGCTTAGTTAGGAGAACGCCGACGGGAACAACCAAAACCGCCAACACCCCGTCGGGGGCTGCCGGCGCGCGCGAGGGGGAGAAGGGACGCGGGCAGCTTACATATTGAGGGCCCCGATGCCCGCCGCGTTGAGGCAGGCTTCCTTGAAGGCTTCGGCGTAGGTGGGGTGGGCGTGCGACATCAGGCCCACGTCCTCCGCCGCCCCACGGAAGCTCATCACAGCTACCGCTTCGGCGATGATGTCGGCGATGCGCGCGCCGATCATGTGCACGCCCAGAATTTCGTCGGTCTGCGCGTCGGTTAGCACCTTCACCAGCCCTTCAGTGTCCGACCCGGCCACGGCCCGGCCCGAGGCCGAGTAGGGGAAGGTGCCCACCTGGTAGGCCTTGCCCTGGTCTTTCAGCTGCTCCTCGGTGTAGCCCACGCCGGCCACCTCGGGCCAGGTATAGACCACGCCCGGAATGAGCAGGTAGTTGACTTGCGGGGCATGGCCAGCAATGCGCTCGGCCACGAACACGCCCTCGTCGGAGGCCTTGTGCGCGAGCATGGCCCCGCGCACCACGTCGCCCAGGGCCCAGATGCCGGGCACGTTGGTTTGCAGCTCGTCGTTGACGTTCACTCGGCCCTTCTCGTCCACTTCCACGCCGGCCGCGGCCAGGTTCAGGCCGTCGGTGTAGGGTCGGCGGCCCACCGAGACCAGGCAATAGTCGCCCGCCAGCTGCAGGTCGGCGCCGCCGGCGGCCGGGGTGGCCGTCAGCTTCACCGTTTCGCCTTCCCGCGTCACGGCCGTGACCTTGTGGGACAGGTAGAATTCCAGGCCCTGCTTTTTCAAAGAGCGCAGCAACTCCTTGCCCAGGGTGCGGTCCATGGTGGGGATGATGGCGTCGGTGTATTCCACGACCGACACCTGGCTGCCCAGGCGGGCGTACACTGAGCCCAGCTCCAGGCCGATGACGCCGCCGCCCACGATAATCAGGTGCCGGGGCAGCTCGCGCAGGGCTAGCGCCTCGGTGCTGGTGATGACGCGCTCCTTGTCCAGGGTGATGAAGGGCAGGGTGCTGGGCTTGGAGCCGGTGGCGATGATGATGTTTTTGGCCGTGAGCTGCTGCGCTTCCCCACCGTTCCCTGCCGCGGGCACGACCTGCACGGTGGTGGCGTCCACGAAGGAAGCCACGCCGTGAATGACGTCCACCTTGTTTTTCTTCATCAGGTACACCACCCCGTCGCATACCTTGCTCACGACTTTGTCTTTACGGTCCATCAGGCGGGGCAAATCGGCGCGCAGGTTATCGGCGTCGATGCCGTGCTCGGCGAACTGGTGGGTGGCTTTCTGGTAGAGCTCCGTGGATTCGAGCACCGCCTTGCTGGGGATGCAGCCCACGTTGAGGCAGGTGCCGCCCAGGGTGGGATACTTTTCGATGAGGGCCGTTTTCAGGCCCAGCTGCCCGCAGCGCACGGCCGCGATGTAGCCGCCGGGGCCGGAGCCGATGATGAGAACGTCGTAGGAAGTAGCGGGCATGAGCGGAGTGGGAGCGAATGAAGGGTGGGAAAGGAGCTGGGGACTTTTACAAGTGGGTTTCGTGCCGGGCAAAGTCGCCGCGCTCCACCTGAATGGTGGCGTGCTGCACGGCGTGCTTCCCCGTCACGTAGGCATGGGCCCGCGCCAGCACCTCGTCGTGCAGGGCCCCGTCGGCCAGCACCACGTGGGCGCTGAGGGCATTGACGCCGGAGGTGAGCGACCAGGCGTGCAGGTCGTGCACGGCGGCCACGCCCGGCTCGGCCAGCAGGCCCTGGCGCAGGGCTTCCAGGTTCACGTCGGCCGGGGTGCCTTCCAGCAGTACGCCCACAGCTTCCTTGAGCAGGGTCCAGGTGCGGGGCAGGATAAACAGGCCGATGAAGGCCGAGAGCAGCGGGTCGGCGTAGTACCAGCCGGTGGTGAGCATGATGATACCCGCCGCGATGACGCCGATGGAGGTGAGCATGTCCGAGAGCACCTCGAAGTAGGCGCCCTTCATGTTCAGGCTCTCGCTCTTGCCCTGGCGCAGCAGGTACATGCAGTACAGATTAATAATTAGGCCCACGCTGGCGACCCAGAGCATGGAGGTGCTTTCCACTTTGGGCGGGTCGAGAAAGCGAAAATAGGCCTCGTAGAGAATGTAGAGCGAAATCAGGATGAGCACCACCGCGTTGGTGAGGGCCGCCAGAATCTCGAAGCGGTAGTAGCCGTAGGTGCGCTCGGGCGTGGCGGGCTTCTCGGCAAAGCGGATGGCCAGCAACGCCAGGCCCACGCCGGCCACGTCGGTGAGCATGTGGCCCGCGTCGGCCAGCAGTGCCAGGCTCCCGGTGAGGTAACCGCCCACGACTTCGGCGACCAGGTAGGCCAGGGTCAGGAAAAACACGATGGTCAACTGGCGCTTGTTGCGTCCGGCGGCGCTGCCGCTCATGCCGTGGCTACTGCTCATGGGGTGTGGGGTAGGAAAGTGAATTACTTACTAAGGCAGCGGATGCTGCGCGAAAAATTAAAAGGCGAACCCACGGCGCACGAGTCGGACCCACCGCCGCTGGCGCCACCAGTAAAACCCGGCGGCAAAGCCCGTCACCAGCGGCGTCAAGAGGCCCGCGTGGATGGTAACCTCGTCGGTATACCAGGTTTGCCCCGCGCCGGTCGGCCGCAGCGTAATGTGGTGGTCCCACCCGCGGGCCAGGGGGCCGTGGCCGTTGTCGCGTAGCCAGAAACGCGTGGCATCCTGCGAAATCACCATCCACTGGGTGCCCAGGGGCAGCCAGCCGCCCAGGTACAGGCGCACCAGGTAGTTGCCGTCCTGCCACGTGTCCGGCAGCTGCGGGGGCGTGACGGGACGGAAGCGCAGCACGGGCCAGGCCACGTAAAACAGCAGCCGGGGCTGGAGCACGGCCTGCCAGGCCTGTTCCAAGGAGCAGTCTAACAGTGTCGAGCGGTGGATGCGCACGGGCTTAGCGGGGGTGGGGGCCCTGTCGTAGCTCCTCCGGCATTTTTTCTATTACCGACTCGTTTTCCGGGCGCAGGGCGGCCACCGGGGGCGCCGCGCCCGGGGCGTGCCGCCCGTGCCCGGCGTGGCGTAGTCCATGCGCTGGATGCGTACGGCGTTGAGGATGGCCAGCAGGGCCACGCCCACGTCGGCAAAGACGGCTTCCCACATGGTGGCTAGGCCGCCGGCGCCGAGAATGAGGACAATGCCCTTTACAATAAAGGCCAGCCAGATGTTCTGCCACACGACCGCGTGGGTGGCGCGGGCAATGCGGCGGGCCGTCGCAATCTTGCTCGGGTGGTCGGTTTGAATGACGACATCGGCCGTTTCGATGGTGGCATCGGAGCCCAGGCCGCCCATGGCGATACCGACGTCGGCCAGCGCCACCACGGGGGCGTCGTTCACGCCGTCACCCACGAAGGCCAGCTTGCGGCCCCCGTCCTTGTACTGCTGCACGTAGCGCGCCTTGTCTTCGGGCAACAGGCCGCCGTGCGCTTCGTCAATGCCTAACTCCTTGGCCACGCGCTGGGTGATGCTGTCCTTGTCGCCGGAGAGCATCACGATTTTGGTGATGCCGTCGGCCCGCAGCTCCTGCACCGTGCGGACGGCATCTTCCTTCGGCGCGTCGGCCACGGTCAGGTAGCCGGCGTACTGGCCGTCCACGGCCGCTACCACGATGCTGTCAACGATTTGATCGACTTCGGGCGGGTAGGCTACGCTGAACTTGGTGAGCAGCTTGGTATTGCCGGCCAGTACGTCGCGCCCGTCCACGCGGCCGCGCATGCCGTGGCCGCTGATTTCCTCCACGTTTTCGACGGGTACCCCGGTGGCCGCCGCGCCCACATGCAGCACGACCGCCTTGGCAATGGGGTGGGTGGACTTGGTTTCCAGCGCGCCCACCAGGCGCAGCAGCTGCGGGGCGTCGAGGCCGGCGGCCGGCTGCACCTGCTGCACGGCAAACACGCCCTGGGTAAGCGTGCCGGTCTTGTCCATGACCACCGTGTCGAGCTCGCGCATCAAATCCAGGAAGTTGGAGCCCTTGAACAGGATGCCGTTTTTGGACGCGGCGCCGATGCCGCCGAAGTAACCCAGCGGAATGCTAATGACCAGCGCGCAGGGGCAGGAAATGACCAGGAATACTAGGGCCCGGTAGAGCCAGGTGCGGAACACGTAGTCGTCCACCACGAAGTAGGGCACCAGCACCAGCAGCACCGCTAGGGCCACCACGATGGGCGTGTAGACCTTGGCAAACCGGGTGATGAACTGCTGGGTCTTGGCCTTGCGGCCCACCGCGTCCTGCACCATAGCCAGAATCTTGGCCAGCTTGGTATCCTGGTAAGTGGCCGTCACGGCCACTTGAATCAGCGACTCCAGGTTGACCATGCCGGCCAGTACGACTTCGCCGGCCTGCTTGGTCTGCGGCACCGATTCGCCCGTAAGGGCTGCCGTGTTGAACGAAGCCGGCCCTTTGGTCAGCGTGCCGTCCAGGGCTACTTTCTCGCCCGGCTTGACCTCGATGGTGTCCCCCACCACTACCTGCTTGGGGTCCAGGACCACCGTTTGCCCATCGCGGATAACGGTGACTTCGGTGGCCTGAATCTCGAGCAGGGCCCGGATGCTGCGCTTGGCCCGGTTTACGGCCGCGTCTTGGAACAGCTCGCCCACGGTGTAAAACAGCATGACGGCCACGCCCTCGGGGTACTCGCCGATGGCAAAGGCCCCAAGCGTGGCGATGCTCATGAGCAGAAACTCATTGAAGATGTTGCCCGAGGGGATGCTCTGCAGGGCCGAGCGGATAACCTTCCAGCCCACGAGCAGGAAGGCCACCCCGTACCAGCCCAGGCGCACGTAGTCGGTAAACCAGGCCACGTCGAAATAGTCCAGCGCCAGGCCACTGAGCAATAGCACGAGGCTCACGCCCGGCCACAGGTAGGGGTTGTCCCCCGCCGGGCCGTGGTCGTGTTCCCCGTCGCCGTGGTCGTGGCCGGCGTGCTCGTCGGCGGCCTTACCGGCCAGGTCCACCATCTTTTTGCCGGCGGGGTGGTGGTGGCCCGTGTGGTCGTGACCGGGCACGTCGTGGCCTTCGGGATTGGCGGCCGCGTCGGGCGTGAGCTGCTCGCGGGTGAGGGCGCCCACGTTTTCGAGCTGCACCTGCTTGGCGGTGTTGAGCTCTTCGTCGGTGTTGGAGGAGGTTGGATCAGGCATAGGAAAAGAAGCGTCTGGTTAAAAAAAATATGGGAGCGGTCCGCCGGCGGCTACCAGTCCACGAAAAAGCCGGCCACGCCCACCAGCACGAGCACCGCGCCCGTCAGCTGCCGCTCGTGCCGGGCCAGTCCATCGACGTTGAGGCCCTGCAGGCTGCGATGGGCCAGCGCTACCAGCGTACACATGGCCGACACGGAGGCCAGCAAATACACGCTCATCAGCAGGGCCAGGGCCGCCGGGCCGTGGGTGCCGGCCGCTAAAAAGAAGGTCTGAATCTCCAGGCACGGGGCCAAAAACATCGTCGCGGCCAGCCCAACTACTAGGCGCCGGCGCGGGGTGCGCCGGCGCACGGGCCGCGGGTCAGGGTGGGTATGACCGGGGCCGGAAAAGGCGTAGAGTAGGCCGATGGCGATGAGCAGTAGCGGCGCAATCCAACTGGCAAATTGCTCGAAGCGGGCCGAGAGGCGCCACCCCAGCAAACCCAGCGCCACCCCGATGCCTACCGTGCTGAGCACGTGGGCGAGCCCGGCCACCAGCGTCACGCCCACCGCCCGCCGCAAAGGCCAGCCTTCGGCCCGCGCCACGGCCAGCACCGGGGCCCAGTGGTTGGGAATGGCGGCGTGGAGGAGGCTTAGCACAAAGGCACCGGTAAGTAGTTCAAGCATGGGAAGCGGTCAGGAAAGAGGCACCGCCGGTTACGAGGACAAACCTCGGGCTCCGGGCGATGCAATGCTATTGCATTGTTTAAGCAGCGGTTGGCGAGTCGCCCGCGCAGCGGGGCAGAGGCCTTTCATCACCAGGCTGGTTTCCTGCACCTGGTAGGCCTCGGGCAGGGCAATGACCGGCACGGCCACCGCGGGCAGGCAGGCGGTTTCCCGGCAGCGGGTGCAGAAGAAATGCACATGCAAGTCCTGGTGGTGCTGGGGCGTGCAGCGGGGCTCGCACAGGGCGAACTTGACGGCGCCGCTGCCGTCCTCGATGCGGTGCACCAGCCCTTTGTCGGTGAAGGTTTTCAGGGTGCGGTGCACGGTGATGCGGTCGGCGGGCTGGAGCAACGCCTCCACGTCGGCCAAGCTCAGCGCCGCCGACTGCTGGACCAGCACGTCTAAGATCAGCAGGCGCATGGCCGTGGGCGTTATCTGCTTGGCGATCAGGGTGTCTTCGAGGGGATGAGCCATAGTAAAAGCGCAGCGGTGGGGAATAGGATTAAGCTACTACCAAAGGGCCGGTCAGGACCGGGGCCAAAACAAGATTACGGCCAGGCCCAGCAGCAGGATGGCTCCACCCAGCAAGTCGGACCGGTCCGCTCGGAAGCCATCAAAGTACCAGCCCCTCGCCCTGGACATGACCACGAAAATGCCGCCGTAGACGGCGTAGGTTTTGCCGAAGGCAGTGGGTTGCCACGTCGCCACCCAGCCGTAGAGTACGAGCAGGATGGCGCCCAGGAGCCCCATCCACCCGGGTCGGTCAGCCTTCAGCCACTGCCAGAAGCGGGAGCTACCCCCGATTTCGTAGAGTCCCGCCAGAATAACCATGGTCAGGGGTTGTAGGTACTGCCTGGTTCCGGGAAGAAGGTTGGTTGCTGGAGGAGAAAGGCCTCAATGGCCCTCACCTTCCTCCTCGGCGTTTTTCAGCTTGGCTAGCAGCGAGTAGGCGCCGTCCGTGACGAAGGTAGAGGTGGCCGGCACGGTCTCCGGCAGGGTGACTTCGGTGTAGCCGTCCTCGCTGCGCCCCAGTGTCACGGGCACCAGGCGGTAGCGGCCGGAGGCTTCCACGGCAAAGGCGTAGCTCTGGCCCTCAAAGCGTACTAGGGCGGCGTCGGGCAGGGTGGGGCCTGGGTGCGGCCCGTTTCAATCAGGGCCCGCACGTAGAGGCCGGGCAGCAGGGCCGGGTCGTTTTCCTGGTCGAGGTGGCCGTGCACGCGCACGGTGCGGTCCTCCCCGATGGCTTTGCCCACCAGGTATACCCGGGCCGTGCGCTCGCGGCGGGAGCCAGTGGAGTCGCTGGCCAGGGTGAAGCGAATGAGCTGCCCGTTCTGCACCCGGGCCACGTCGCGCTCAAACACGGTGAGCTCCACGTGCAGGTGCTCGGGGTCCACGATTTCAAACAGGGCATCGGTGGCGGTCACGGCTTGGCCCACCGTCACGTTCACGGCCCGCACGAAGCCGGCCCGCGGGGCGCGGACGCTAGCCGTGGTGACTATCTTTCCTCCTACCGGCAGGCCCGCCAGCCGCAGTCGGGCCGCCTGGGCATTGGTTTGCACCTGCAGGGCCTGGTAGTCGGCCTGCGCGCGCTGGTAGTTTTTCTGGGGCGCTACTTCCTGCTCGTAGAGCTCCTTCTGGCGGGCCAGCTCGGTGCGGGCATACTCCAAGCGGGCGCGGGTTTCCAGGTAGTCCTGCTGCAGGGTCACAAACTCGGGGTTGCGGATAGTGGCCAGCACTTCACCCTTGCGCACCCGGGCGCCCTGCAGTAGTTCGGTATTGTCCACGAAGCCGCCCAGGGGGCCGTGATGTTGACGGCACTTTCCGGCGGCACGTCCAGCGTGCCGTTCACGGCCAGGCCCGCGCCCATGGGGCGGGAGGCCAGGGGACCGGTTTTCAGCCCGCCAGCCTGCTGCTCGGCGGTGGAAAGGGTCACCATGTCGGCGGCTTCCTCCCCTTCGTGCGCTTCTTCCCCGGCATGACCACCGGCCTCGGTGGTGGTCTCAGCGTGGTCCGCGTCGGCGGTTTCATTTTCCTTACTGCAGCCGGCCAGGGTCAGGGCCAGCAGCAACGCTAGGGATGCTAGGTTCTTCATATGGATCAAGTCGAGAGATGGGTTATTGGACCGCCGTGCCGAGCAGGTAGTCCAGGTCGATAACGGTTTGGTTGTGCGCAAGCACGGCGTCCAGGTAGGCCGTGCGCACGCTCAGGGCGCGCTCCAGGTTAAGGAGCAGTTCGGAGTAGGTGGTTTCGCCGGCCTTGTAAGAGAGCTGGCTCAGGCGCACGATGGTCGCGGCCTGAGGCAAGCCCGTCTGCTCGTAAAACTGCACCCGCCGCTGCTGCTCCTGCAGGCGCACGCGCAGCTCGTCCAGCCGGGCGGCGGCCTCAGCCTGGTAGCGCTGGTACTGGGCCGTGGCCACCTGCTCCTGCAGCTGGGCGGCCTGCACCCGGGCCTTCTGGGCCCCGCGCAGCAGGGGAATGGCTACGCCGGCCTGCACGCTCTGGAACCGGTCGCCGGTCCCGTAGGTCTGGGAACGCCCGTCCACCTCGTAGGTGCCGCGCAGGGTCTGGTTGGTGTAGCCCACGTTTACCTGGGGCAGGCCCTGGGCCCGCTCCACCCGGGTTTCGGCCCGGCGCTCGGCCAGCTGCTGCCGCAGCGCCAGCGCCTGGGGCGTCGTGGCCAGCTGGGCGGTGTCCGTTGGGGCTGCCGGGGCCGCGAGGCGCTGCAGCGTGCTGTCGGCCACGGCCACGGGCTGGGGAGCTTGCAGCAGGGCTTGGAGCTGCCGCTGCGCCACCACCAGGTCTGCCTGGACCTGCGCCAGCAGGTTCTGGGTTTCCCCGTGCTGGATGAGCGCGTTAGCTGGCTCCAGGCGGTTTACTTCCCCGGTCTTAAAGCGTAGCTGGGCCGCGCGCAAAAACTCGGCATAGATGCTGTCCTGCCCGCGCAAGGTGCGCAGGCGGTGGCGGGCGTACACGGCCTGCTCGTAGGTCAGGCGCACCTGCCGGCGCAGCTCGGCCTGGACCTGCCGGAGCTGCTGCTCACGGGTGGCAATCTGGGCCTGGCTCAGGCCCGCCTGGGCCTTGTAGTAGCCCGGCAACGCCAGCGACTGGCCGATGCTGAGCACGTTGTCGGCCAGCGGCGAGTTCACCTGTCCGTAGTTGCCCAGCAGGGTGGTGCGGCCCACGTCAAAAGCCGTGCGGCGCAGGGCCTGCTGGGCTTCCAGGGAGCGTTGGGCAGCCTGCACCGTGCCGTTAGCCTGCATGGCCTGGCCCACCGCTTGGGTGGCGGTCAGCGGCCCCTGCGCCCGGGCTGCTGGGCTGCTGAGCAGTCCGCCGAGCACCAGCAGCACCACCGAAACCGGCACGGCCGCGGAGGGCTGCGGCTTTTCCTCTCCCTTTGGTTTCGCCTTGCGTTCGGACAGGGCGTAGAGCACCGGCAACACGAGCAGGGTGAGCAGGGTGGCGGTGACCAGTCCCCCGATAACCACCGTGGCTAGGGGCGCTGCACTTCGGCGCCCGCTGACTGGGACAGGGCCATGGGCAGGAAGCCCAGCGAAGCGACGGTGGCCGTCATCAGCACGGGCCGCAAACGTACCTGGGTGCCTTCCAGAATGCGCTGATAGAGGTCCGTGCGGCCTTCGTCCTTCAGCTGGTTGAAGTAGCCGATGAGCACGATGCCGTTGAGCACGGCCACGCCAAAGAGGGCAATAAAGCCCACGCCGGCCGAGATGCTAAACGGCATGCCCCGCAGCCACAACGCCAGCACCCCACCGATGGCCGAGAGGGGAATGGCCGTGAAAATGAGCACCGACTGCTTAAGGGAGCCGAAGGTGAAGAACAGCAGGGTAAAAATGAGCCCCAGGGCCACGGGCACGGCAATGCTCAGGCGCTCGGTGGCCTGGCGCAGGTTCTCGAACTGGCCGCCATAGGTGGTGTAGTAGCCGGGCGCGAACTTGATTTGCTGCTCCACCCGGCCCTGCAGCTCGGTCACGACGCTTTCCACGTCGCGGCCCCGCACGTTGAAGGCCACGCTGATGCGGCGCTTGGCATCGTCGCGCTGAATCTGGTTGGGGCCTTCCTGCAGCTCCACCGTGGCCACCTGCTCCAGGGGAACCTGCTCGCCCGCCGGAGTGGCGATGAGCAATTGGCGCACCTGACTGATGTTCTGGCGCAGCTCGGGAGCCAGGCGCAGCACCACGTCGAAGCGGCGCTCCTGCTCAAAGAGCAGGCCGGCGCTTTGGCCGGCGAAGGCCGTCTGTACCGTGCGGTTCACGTCGTCGGCGTTGAGGCCGAAGCGGGCCAGGCGGTTGCGGTCGAGCTTGACTACGATTTGGGGCAGGCCCGTGACCTGCTCCACGTACACGTCTTCGGCCCCTTCCACCCGGCGCACCAGCCGGGCGGCCTGCTCGGCGTAGGAAGCCAGCTGCTGCAAGTCCTCGCCGTAAATCTTGAGCACTACGTCCTGCTTGGCCCCCGAAATCAACTCGTTGAAGCGCATCTGGATGGGCTGCTGAAAGCCGAAGGTAACGCCGGGGATGACGCTCAGGGCCGCGGCCATCTTGTCGGCCAGCTCCTCGCGGTTACCCGCGGAGGTCCACTTGTCCGGATCTTTTTCCAGAATCACCATCACGTCGGCTGCTTCCACCGGCATGGGGTCGGTGGGAATCTCGGCGGCCCCAATTTTGGCCACTACCTCCTGGACTTCGGGGAACTGCTTTTTGAGGATGGCGCCCGCCTGCAGGCTTTTGTCCACGGTGTAGCTCAGCGAGGAGCCGGTGAGCGTGCGCAGCTCCACGGCAAAGTCCCCTTCCGAAAGCTGGGGAATAAACTCCCCGCCCAGGGTACGAAATAAGAGCAGGGATCCCCCAAACAAAGCCACTGCGCTGGTCAGCACCACGGCCTTGCGGCGCAGGGCCCACTCGAGCAGGGGGCGGTAGCGGGCTTCGAGCCAGCGCATCATGCGATCCGAGAAATTGGGTTGGTGCGCCGTGTTGCGACTCAGGGCCAGCGCCGCCATCATGGGCACGTAGGTGAGACTCAGAATAAAGGCGCCAATAATAGCGAAGGCTACGGTCTGAGCCATGGGCCGGAACATCTTGCCCTCGATGCCCACCAACGCTAGCAGGGGCAAATACACGATAAGGATGATGATTTCCCCGAAGGCCGCCGAGGAGCGGATTTTGGAGGCGGCCGTGTAGGTTTCCGCGTTCATCTGCTCGCTGCTCAGGCGGTTACCCGGCACCTGCAGCTGCCCGCCGTGCAGGCGGTGCACGATGGCTTCCACGATGATGACAGCTCCGTCCACGACTAGGCCAAAGTCGATGGCGCCGAGCGAGAGCAGGTTGCCCGACACGCCGAAGAGCTGCATCATGGCAATGGCAAACAGCATGGCCAGCGGGATGACGGAGGCCACGACCAAGCCCGCCCGCCAGTTGCCCAGGAACAGGATGAGCACGAAGAGCACGATCAGGGCCCCTTCAATCAAATTGGTTTTCACCGTGCCGATGGCCCGGCCCACCAGCTCGGAGCGGTCGAGGTACACGTCGATGGCCACGCCCTCGGGCAAGGATTTCTCCACCGTGGCCATGCGCGCTTTCACATCTTTAATCACGTCGTTGGCGTTGGCGCCCTTGAGCATGAGCACGATGCCGCCAGTCACTTCGCCTTCCCCGTTCCGCGTCATGGCCCCGTAGCGCACGGCCGAGCCCAGGCGCACGTCAGCCACATCGCGCACCAGCACGGGCAGGCCGCCCGCGGTGTTGCGCACGACGATGTTGCCCAGGTCGGCTGCGTTCTCGGCCAGGCCTTCGGTGCGGATAAAGTAGGCCGTGGGCTTCTGGTCGAGGTAGGCGCCGCCGGCGTTCTGGTTGTTGGCGGCCACGGCCTGGTGTACCTGCTCGATGGTCACGTTCAGGGAGCGCAGGCGCGTGGGGTCCAGGGCAATCTCGTACTGCTTGAGCAGGCCCCCGAAGCTGGCCACGTCGGCCACGCCGGGCGTGCCCAGCAGCTGGCGCCGCACAATCCAGTCCTGAATCGTGCGCAGCTCGCGCGCGCCGTACTTCTTTTCAAAGCCGGGCTTGGCGCGCACCAGGTACTGGTAGATTTCGCCCAGGCCGGTGGTAACCGGGGCCAGCTCGGGCCGGCCGATGCCTTCTGGAATCTGGCTTTCGGCTTCGCGCAGGCGCTCCGCGACCTGCTGGCGGGCCCAGTAAATATCTACTCCGTCCTCGAAGACGATGGTGACCACCGAGAGACCAAAGCGGGAAAAGGAGCGCACCTCCTCCCGGTCCGGGATGGTGGCCAGGCTCTGCTCGATGGGAAAGGACACCAGCCGTTCGATGTCGCCGGCGGCCAGCGAGGGGGCCACCGTGTAGACCACGACCTGGTTGGTGGTGATGTCGGGCACCGCGTCAATCGGCAGCCGGCTCAGGGAGTATCCGCCCCAGGCGATGAGCGCCAGGGTCAGGATCCCAATGATGAGCTTGTTGTGAATGGAAAAATGAATGAGCCGGTCAAACATGCTGGCTGGGGAAAAAGGCTAGAAATCCTGACATAGGGCGGCCGGAGCACCGGAAGGCTCAACGACGGCAGGGTCCGGGCACCGCGAAACGGGTGCGCGCGTCACGGGAGCGGGCACCACAGGGCACCCGTTCCCAGAAGGGACCGGAGGAAACAGGAAACTAGGCTTGCGGAGGCTGCCAGATGGTGCCCGGCAAGTGCCGGGGCCCGGGGGGGCTAGCCGGGCAAAGCGGCTGGGCGCGTAATACGTCCGGGGCTGCACGATCAGGGGAATACCCAGGGCAAGCGGCAGCGAGGTACTCGCGCAGCACTGACACTGACACATGGGGGTGCACCAATCCAGTCCCGCATGCGTACCGGCCTCCTGCTGCTGGGAGGCCGCGGTGACCAACGTCTGCAGGTTATCCGCGCGCACTGGCTCCCGGTCTACGCAGGGCAGACAAGCCAACACAGCGAGGTAACAGGCAAAAAAGATGGAGAGGAAACGCATGCAAGCAAGACGGGATGGTGCAAACCTACGAAATGCGCACCAATAAGGATACAACCAGGGGTTAATTTGGTAACTGCCCGGACAAGGTTTGCGAGTCAATCAGTCACTGGCCTAGCGGGCCGGTAAGCACGGGGACCGCGGTGTAGCAGCGCCGCGCTGCCGAAGAAACAGGGTCGGGCAGGCAATAAGTTTCCACGGCCAGCGCGCGGACCGAATTAGTCAGGACACTTCCGCGCTGCTGGTTCCGTGCGCTATCCTCCCTACCGGTCAGGCCCCGTTGCCGCCGCGCATCTGCGCGCCATCTACTACCTTACCCTGCCAGTAAGCCCCCCGTTTCTTTCGCTATCCCTATGGCGCACCTGCCTTCTTCCGACGCCGCCGGACCTAAGCCCCGCGGCCCCGACCACCGGCCGGGCGCTCACCCCCACGGGCTCGGGGCGGACACCCCCTACCTGCTGGTCTGGAGCGGGTGCCTGCTCCTCCATTTTTCTTTTGTCCTGGCCGAGGCGGCCGCCGGCTTCTGGGGACATTCGGCGGCGCTCCTGGCCGACGCCGGCCGCAACCTCGGCAGTGGGCTTTGTTTGGGCCTTGCCTGGTGGTGCGGGCGCCCGGCCCGGCGCTCGGGCCGGGGACGCTATCCTTACGGCTTCCACAGCCTGCCGATTCAAATCTCCCTCTTCACGGCGGTGGGACTATGTGTCCTGCTGGGCGTCCTGCTGCGAGCAACCATGGACTACCTGCGCTCCCCTGAGCCGGTGAGTGGCCTGCTGGTCGGGCTGCTCGCCGGCGCGGGCCTCCTCCTGCACGCCGGAACTGCCGGACTGCTGTTGCGCGGGCAGCAGGTCCGGGGGAACGGGCGCCGCGGCTGCCAGTACCTGTTCACGGATGCCCTGGTATCGTTTGGGGTGGCGCTGGGCGGAGCCCTCCTGTATGGCACCGGCTGGCCGTGGGTGGACCCTTTCCTGGCCGTGGTGCTGCTGGGCGTCATCGCCTACGGCTGCTGGGGCCTGCTCACCCCGAGCCGGCTGCTGCGGACCCGCGCGGAAGACACGGATGTAGCGGCGGTGCGCGCCTTTCTGCGGAGGCAGCCCGGCGTGCGGGAGGTGCATCAGCTGCATATCTGGCCCCTCACCCCGACGGACACCGCCCTGAGCGTGCACCTGGTGCGGCCCCGCCAGGACGATACCGCCTTTATAGAATACCTGCAAGAGGCCCTGCACAGGGAGTTCCACATTCGCCAGAGCACGGTGCATCTTGAACCCGAAACGTTGAGCTCGGGCACTCCTGGCGGGGGGTAGTAACCGGGGCGGCGCAGGAGGCGACGGCGGCAGTAAACCAGTAGGACCGGGCTTTTTTGTTTTTAGACGCCGGTGAAGGTTCTCAAGCTCGACAACGGGTCTGGCTGGGCAGCCCCCGGGTGGGGCTCCCGGCGGGCACCCCTCATTTGCTGAAAGGCGGCCAGGGCCTTTTCCCAGTGCGGGGTTCCGTAGGCCCGCAGCAGGGGGACCAGGGCCGGGGTCAGGGCGAAGTGCAGCCGGGGACTGGTGCACGGCAGGGTGGGGTTGTCGGGGTTGCGCAAGACCAGGCCCACGGCCACCAGCGGCTGCAGCACCTGCCCCCGCATGCGCACAAACGCGTGTTCGGTGGAAGCTTCACGCCAGTTATACACCGTGCGCATGAAGTCGCGAATGCCGCGGGCCATGCCTTTGCGCCCGTCGCTGGCTTCCACCCACGGGGTATCCGGGCCTACGCCAGCCAGGGCCAGCAGCGTTAGAGCCGCCAGCTTGCTGCACAGGGTCGTTGTCAGGTTCAGCGCGCTGAGGATGTGCTGAGCCTCGGTGACGCGGAGGTAATAGATTTCCATAGCTAAAAGGGTCGCTGGATTGGTCCCGGGTTAGAAGTAAGACGAGAGTCCCACTTGCACCGTCGCGGACCGAACCGCGGGGTTGCCCAGAAAGTCACGGGCCCACTGCGAGCGGTAGTTCAGGCGCACCACCGTCAGGGGGGAGGGCCGCCAGCTCAGGGCCGGCACCACGGCCCAGGTCTCGTCGCCGATGGCCCCGCCCGTTTCCGCGAACCGGTCCCGGTTCCAGTCCACGTATTCCAGGCGCAGGCCGGCATTGAGCACCGCGTTTTCGTAGCCGAACACCCGGCCCTTGCGCAGCGGCTGCACCAGGTCCAGGAAGCCGCCCATCTGGCGCCCCCCGTACTGCGGGGCGTAGTTGTCGGGCACGTTCACCCGCACCCAGGCCCACTCCCCGGTCAGGGCCGTGCGGGTGCCGGGCAGGGTGGTGTTGGCGTCCACGGCCCACACGTCGAGCCGGCGCCGCTGGTCCAGCACCAGGCCGTCGTCCTCGAACTTGTTATAGACCTGGCCCATGTGCGAGAGCCCCAGCTCGCCCACCTTCTGCCGGCGCAGGGCCACCTTGGCCGTGGTCAGCAGCTGCCCGTTGACGTTCTCCTCGAAGCGGTCGGGGTTGGCCTTGCTGGCGGGTAGAAAGGTGCGGCTCTCGGGGTTGTCGACGACCGAGTTGTCGAAGCCGTTGGTCAGGTAGGCTTCGTAGGCAAACACCCAGCGGTCGGTGTACTTTTTGCCGAAGAGGCCCGCGCCTACATTGCTCCAGGTGGCGGGCAGCAGCTGGGTGGCCGCAATCGGCCGATCCACGAACTCCCACTTCGGGCCGTCGTGGTTCTGGTTGAAGGCCCCGATGGGGTTCATCACGATGCCGCCGCGCACGTTGAGCAGGGGGCTGAACTCAAAGTCGACGGAGGCAAACTCAATGTTGATTTCCTTGGTGCCGTCCTCGAACTCGATTTCCGTCAGGAACTTCACGCGCTTGCTGATGGCCGAGGACACGAACAGGGTCACGCGGCGCATCTGAAACTGGTGGCCCTCGCCGATGCCGTCCGTGCGGCCGTTCTGGTAGTTGGCTTCCACGTAGCCGCCCAGGGCCACGGGCAGGCGCCCGGCCTGCAGAAACGGGCGGTTGTAGACCGCATCCAGGTTAAGCTGGGGCCGGCCCATAGTGTCGGCGGGCACGCGGCGCAGCCGCCCGGGGTCGCGCAGCAGCGTAGGGTCAATTTGCGCCAGGGCCGGGCCGGCCGCAGCCAGCAGCAGCAGGGTCAGGAGCGTCTTCATGACGCGGCCCGTAAGTCCAGGAATAAGTCATGGCCGGCCAGGCGGACCGGGAAGCTGCGCAGCGGCGCGGCGGCTGGCCCATTGGTGACCTGGCCGCGGCTGTCGAACTCGCTGCCGTGGGCCGGGCACTGCAGGGCCGTGCCGCTGGCCTGCAGCTCGGCTCCCTGGTGGGCGCACTGCATCCACAGAGCCGAATAGTCGGTCTCGCCGAAGCGGAACACGCAGATAGGAAAGCGCAGGGCCTCGTCGCGCACCACCACGAAGGGGCGGTACGCCACCGGCGAGCTGCCCTCAATGACAAACTCGCGCAGGGCCACCCGGACGCCGTCCGCGGTGAGCGTGGTAGCCGCGTAGCGGGTGGTAGCGCAGCCGCTTAGCCCGGTGCCCAGGGCCACTGCCCCGAGGCAGGCCCCGCAGCCGCGTCCGATAAATTGCCGACGATTCATAAGGATGGTGATAGGAAAGGGAGTCCGATTACAAGCTTTTCAGAAAGTCTACCAGCTGGCGCTGCTCGGCGGCGCTGAGCCGGTCGTACCGGTCGCGGCTGCCCGTGGCCTCGCCGCCGTGCTGAGCGATGGCGGCTTCGATGCTGCGGGCGCGGCCGTCGTGCAAGAGAAAGTAGCTGCCCCCCTGCGAGTTGGGTGAGAGGCCCAGGCCCCAGAGCGGCGGGGTGCGCCACTCGGCCGGCTGGGCGCTGCCTTCGGTGTAGCCGTCGTTGAGGCCGGGTCCCATGTCGTGCAGCAGCAGGTCGGTGTAGGCCCGCACGGGCCGGTCAGCGAGGGCCGCCACGGGGGAGTCACCGGTGCGCAGCTCCGGGGTGTGGCACTTGCCGCAGCCCACCTGCACGAACAGCTGCTCGCCGGCCAGCACGCTGACGCTGGCCTGCTCGGTTCCGCGGGGCTGGGGGCTTTCAAAAACTTGAGGTAGGCCACCACGTCCTGCACTTTCTGGTTGCTCACCTCCGGGTCGAGCACATTGTGCGTGTTCGGATCGCGGTCTTCAAAAAAAGAGATGACCCCCATATCCTGATTGTAAGCCGAGGCCGTTTGGTGCAGCAAATCGTAGGCGGCGGCTTTTTTGCCGAAGCGGCCGATGTACTTGCCCGCGCGGGGCCGGGCGGCCGGCCGCAGGGTGGCGTAGTCAGGCACCGTGATCCAGTTGGGCCGGCCGCTGATGCCATCTCCGTCGCGGTCGTGGGGTCGGCCAGGGCCAGCAGCGCGTCGTCGGGCACGGCGTCGAGGAAGCCCAGGCCGGTGTTGGCCGGGGAGTGAAGCGGCTGTGGACCACGCCGGCCGGCAGCACCTCGGGCGCAAAGCCCGGTAGGGCGCGGTGCTGGAGCTGCGGCCCCTGGCGTCCGGCGAAGGGATTGCCCGTGCTGTCCACCTGCCCAAAGCGGGTGAGCGTGGTGGTGGGGTGGCCCTTGCCGTCGCCCGCGTGGCAGCTGCCGCAGCTGTTGCTCACGAACAGCGGGCCCAGGCCGGTGGCACTGGTAAACACCTCGTCGTTGAAGGCCACGTCGCCGCGCAGAAACTGCCCCGACTGTTCCGTAGTGAGGCCTTCCACCGGGCCGTCGAGCAGGGAGTCCTCGGGCGGGGGGCCGTCATCAGGGTTTCGCAGGAAGCCAGCAGCGCGAGGGCGGGTGCCAGCCAAAACAAGGAGAAAGCTTTTCGACCCATAAGCGAGAGAAGGTACCGGGCAGGGGTTCGGCCGAGACTCTCCTAAAGGTATCAATTATTTTTAGACTACTCTAAAAATTTGTTTCGGGTTTGCTAAACCAGTCCTATTCGAGGTGATGCTGCCAGGGTAATTTTTTGAATGCCCGGCGCAAGGCGAAGGCCGCGGGGCATAGGGGCAGTAACCGCGGAAGGTGATTTAAGAAGGATGGGCAGAAGAAGGCTGTATAGTTCATGGGTTAGGGCAACCAAATCCAGCAGGACGTCGCCCGACCAGCGGCATACCTATGACCAGACCTAGTGGTGGGGTAGGCGTTGCGCTGGACCAGGCGCGAAGCCCTTTGCGCGCAAATTACGTACGGGTACCAAGGCGGCTCGTGACCCGCCCTTAGGAACCTCTTCCTCGTCTTATCCCGCTGCCTGGCCATGCTCACTGCTCCCATCAAAGACGCGCTCAACCAACAAATTGCCATGGAGGCGCAATCGTCTCAGGCCTACCTGGCCATGGCCTCTTGGGCCGAAATTCAGCCCGGTCTGGACGGGGTGACTACCTTCTTCTACCAGCAAAGCCAGGAGGAGCGGGTGCACATGCTCAAGCTCATCCGCTACGTCAACGAGCGGGGTGGCTTTGCCGTGGTGCCTGCCCTGGCGCAACCCGTCATCACCTTCCAATCCCTGCAGCGGGTCTTTCAGGACTTTCTGCAGCACGAAATCGCCGTCTCCACCAGCATCAACGAGCTGGTGGGCTTGGCCCTGCAGGAGCGGGACTTCGCCACCCACAACTTTCTGCAGTGGTACGTCTCGGAGCAGCTGGAGGAAGAAGCGCTGGCCCGCACCCTCAACGACAAGCTCGAGCTAGTCGGGGACGACAAAAGCGGCATTTACCTCTTTGATAAGGACATCCTGCTCTTTCGCGGCCATGTGGCCTCTAAGGGCAACGCCGCCCCAGGCTAAGGACAAATCCGTTCGCAGGGGGACTTCCCTCCTAGCAGGCCTACAACACAGGTCATAGGACCTAGACAGTGGGTGGGGACGCCATGAAGAATAGCGCTCCCGGTGGTGGCGCGTGTGTCCTAGGTTACGACAATTTGTACTAAGCCCCCTTCTCAATCACCAAAGTCGCAACAGCGGCCCGTGAATACTTTTAAACCCAGCTACTGGCACGCTCAAGCTGGTAGGCAGCGTGAACAACTTGGAGAATACCCGCTACTTCACGCGCTGGGCCACGGGCTGTCCTAGCCCCGGGATCCTGCCAAAGGACGGCCGTAGCGTCTATTTAACGGTGGTCGTTAAGTGGTAAAGACACCGTTGTTCACGCCCAGCCCGATGAAAGTTAAAAGAGCTGTCTCCGAGTATGCTCACGTCCTGCGGGCGAGGGCACGGGCTTGGGCCTCTCGCTCGCGTACGATATTATCACGCAAGGGCATCGGGACACGCTCCGTGTGGAAAGTCCGGATGAGCTGCGCATGAGTATGTGCCTAGCGTTACCGCTGTCGAGTACTAACCTTCCGGGCAGGACCAGCTAGCGACGGGATAAAGCAGTGGATTCCGGGCCGAGGTTAACAAAATGGGCATGATAAGCCTAACGGCCACGTACTGGAGGAACCGGCAGCGAAGCAAACGTTACGAAAGCATTACATTCCGTTTCTGGGCGATCGCCTGCTTTAATTTCACCGTAGCTCCTGTCCGTTTATGGTTCTTGTTGGCCAGGGCTTTCTCTTCATTCGCTAGATGTTTTTATATAACTATCATACTTATAAGATATTACTGAAAACCCTTGACTTGTATTATGTAAACCTATATCTTAACAAAGTTAAATAATTTCGGTGTTAAGTTATATTTGTTATTCCATTTAATTTTAAATACTATGAGCGACTGGACTTTAATCTACATTACGGACTCCACTGGCACGGCTGTCGTGGGGTCCGTAGCCGATCTCACAAGAGCAGTACGCGCGGGTGCCGACGTCAAGGTTATCTACAATTCGGGACCAGGCGTTTGGTGGTCACGCTATTGCGAGTCGGTTTCGACGCGCGGGACTGGCTCCGCACGCTTAGTAAGTGCTACATATATGAGGGCGGCGGACACGAGGGTCGGGGGCACCGGTTTGGAGTTCGAGGTGCCCTTTGCCGTCGAGTACCATATCTACAACTCCAACGGCGTCTACTGGATGTCCAAAGCGGGCAACAGCACGTATCGGACCGTGCCGATGCGATGGTACGTCAAGGACTATAAATTACCGTCAATATTTGACCAAATCCGCGACATCCGCGACCGGGTTTTCCGGAGAAGGACAGAGGACAGGTGATCAGGAAGCAGTCGTGCTATAAAAATAGGCTGGAATTCATAAACAATAAACCATTTTAACGGCTAAAAGGCGGCTTCGCATTGCCTTCCCATTCAACGGATAAGCGGAAGTGAATAAATGAATATACTCTCATTGCAGAGCACTACTTCCTTAAGAGAGCTGCATAGCATGAGTTACCTAGAAGGAGCGGCCCTGACTGATTTTAAAATAATTAATATTCCGTTTCTGGGCGATCTCTCGCCAAGTCTTGTGCTCCTTCTCTCGCTTTAATTTCACCATAGCCGCAGCCCGTTTATGGTTGTCATTGGCCGGGGCTTTCTCTTTGCTGGCTGCTACACTAACGGGATGTTGTTCCCTGCCTAAAAACCTCGGAAGGCTTGCGCCCGTTCCGTTTGTTCTTCTCTCCCCAGCACCTCATCCTAATGGGATGGACGCGTTACAAACCCGGGAGCGCGAGGACACGCTGTTCCAGTCTGAGCCAACCGTAGCTGCGGCCTGCCCGGGGCGTTTGTTTCTAGGTGCGAGGTCTTACTGATCCCACCACACTTTGTCCGTCAGACCATCCAGGGAGCCTTGCTTTCCAACTTCGGGGCCATTCGTGGTGCGCTCGGTTTCGGGGTAAAGCAGGCGCAGAGGGCGAGCCGTCGGGGAGGGCGCCTGGGGGGAGTTGGGCAGGGCCGCCGGGAAGCCCAGGCGCCGGTAGTCGTTCCAGGCCTCGATGCTGCTGATACTGTTCAGGGCCAGCCACTTCTGCGTAATCAGCCGCTCCAGTTTATTGGGGGCCTGATCGTAGCGGACGGTGGGCTGCGCCAGGTAGGTAGCCACGGCGGCGGCGGCGGCGGGCACCTCCAGGTAGAGAAACGACTCCCGGATAGCGGCCTCGTACAGGCTGCGGGCCGTGGCCGTCGCCAGCCAGCCGCGCTCCGCGGCTTCGGCCTGCAAAAACAAGCTCTCCATCGAGCTCAAGAGCACCGACGGCTGCTGGGCGCTCTTAAAAAGCCCCCCGCAAGGTTGTTGTTCTCGCGCGGACCCAGGAACGTAGACGTGTTGGCCCGGTTGAAGGTGGTGCCGCTGGTGGCCGGGGCGCCGAACACGACGCCCCGGTACTGGCCGGCGCTGGTGCGGGCATACAGCCGGGCCAGGCGCGGATCGTTCAGGCGCTGGTACTCGCTGAGGATAAACTCGGTAGGGCGCAGGTCGGTGAAGTTGGCCGTAACTATGCCGGCGGCCGTGCGGTAGTAGGCTTCCCAGAACGGGTTCTGCTTGCCGGCTGTGACCAGGTAGCCGGGCTGCACGTTGGCGCTTTCGCCCGCGTTCAAAAAGCCGCTGCCCTCGGCCTGAATCTTGGCCAGCTCGGCCTGCACGTAGGCGCCGGTGCCGGCCTGGCTCTGGCGGAGCAAAGCCCGCAGCTTCACGGTGTTGGCCAGCTTGAGCCAACGCGTCATGTTGCCCTGAAATACCACATCGTCGGGGCCGGGCGGGGAGCGGTTTGGGGGGCATTTTTGATGTCCTGCATGCCCTCCGTGATGAGGTCTACGGCTTTGCCGTACACCTGCTGGCCGTCTTCGTAGCGGGGCGTGAGGCGGACGGTACCTTGCAGGGCGTCGTCGAAGGGGATGTTGTTGTACAGATCGACTAGGCGCAGAAAGTGCCAGCCCTGCATGATCTTGGCGATGCCGGCGTAGTTGGGCGAGTTGGTGCCCTCGGCTTCCTGGCGCAGCAGCTGATAGGTGAGCAGGGTCGTGTAGCCGTTTTCCCAGAACGGAATACCGTCGCGGCCGTCGGTGATGGCGACCAGGCTGTAGGCTTTCTCCTTGGTGAAGAGGTTGGCGCCCTCGTTGGTGGTGCCCCAGTAGCCCCCCCACAGCGCCCCTAGCTGGTTCAAAGCCACGGTTTCTTCGTTTACCGTGCTCACTAGCGCGGCCGGCAAGCGCAGATCGGCGGGCACGGCTACGGCCTTGTTGGGGTTATCGTTGACGTCGAGAAAATCCTCGCAGGCCGTCAGGGTCAGGGTGCTCAGGGCGGCGAGGGTCAGGGTGAGCTTGGTAAGCGTGCGTTTCATCATCACAGAAATAAGCGGTGGCCGGCCGGATTAAAGCGTCAGGTTGACGGTGAAGCCCACGCTGCGGAAGGGCGGCACTTGGCGGAAGCTCAGGTAGCCTTCGGTATTGTTGTAAGAGTATTCCGGGTCGCCGTACACGTTGTCTTTGGCGCGGATGGTGAACAGGTTTTGCCCTACCACGCCCACGGTCGCTTCTTTCACTAGCTTCTGGCGGCCCAGCAGACCGGGCGGCAGGGAGTAGCTCACTTGCAGCTCGCGCAGCTTCAGGAAGTCGGCGCTGGCGGCGTAGTTTACCTGGTAGGGGGCCACGTAGCCGTTCCAGTAGGCCTTGCCGCCGCTCTGGGTGGGCACTTCAGTGTTAGGCATAAACACGCCGGGGGCCGTTTCAATCACCGAGTTGGGAATCACGAAGGGCTGGCGGTCGTACTGCACCGTGAGCGGACTGGTGCCGCTGGTAATCATGCGGTTGGCAATTTCGGAGTACAAAAAGGCCCCCTTGCGCCAGTCGAACTGGGCGGCCAGGCGCAGGCCCTTGTAGTCGAGCAGGGTGTTGAAGCCCATCTGGTAGGGCGGCACCATGGTGCCGCGGTAGGTGTCCTGGGGGGCGGCAGACGGGTAGCCGGTGCGGGCGTCCACGATAACGCGGCCCTCGGGGTCGCGGCGGTAGTCGCTGAGCTGGAGACTGGGGTACGCCTGCCCCTT
>NZ_CP060788.1 GCF_014489555.1 Hymenobacter qilianensis
GGTTCGCTCACTAAGGCGTACGTGCTCCTGCTTGGCAATAGTGGCCAGGATACCGATGATGGCATCCTTGAAAATACCGGTGCTATCCAGATGCTGCTCGGTGAACGACTTAAATTGTCCCCCGATAAGGATAGCTTCTGTAAGTGGTTAAGGGTTCGGTCATGTCCTCGCGACTGAATCTATCGAGGGCCCAGAAGATGACGACATCGAAGCGGCGCTTATGAGCGTTCTCGAATAGCTGTAGAAACTACGCCCGATCCGCGCGTGCGCCGCTTTCATTATCAATATACTCGTGATGTATAGTATAACCTCTTCGAGCGGCGAAGGCCCATAATTCTCTAAGTTGGTTTTCATTGTCTTGGCCATTATCGCGGGTGCTGACGCGGGCATAGATGGCGGCTCTCATTTAAGTATTGAATTCTCTTTTTAAAATAGCTAGGACGTCACCAAAGGTCTCTTTTATATTATCCTTCTTAAACCTAAGCTGCTGTATGCCATAGATGTTACTAAACTCCTCTGCTCCTTCTTCCAGTAGCACAATTGCTCGGCTAAAACCTAATTTCCCTTGGAATAGCCCCGTTTCATGAATAACGTTCTGTCTAGCTCGCTTTTCTCCACCCTTCATTTCATCTTCTGCCGTTAAAACAAGAAGTGCAAAAGTGGCATTATTAAGCATGTCATCAAGTATATCCCGAATGGTATGACCACCTCTTGCCCCAGTTTCATAAGCCTCCACCTTATATCCATGCTGGTCAACTAGGTGATCTTTTAGATTACGCCATTGAAGGCTTCCTCCATGTCCGATGAAAATGACGGGAGATACCTTGTTAATCTTAGTCGGAACTACGAGTGAGGTTTCTAAAGCATCATCTAGTAGGGAGAATACTCTGGTGATATGTGGTTTTATATCCCTCTCATCCTCTACTGTTACAACTGTATTGACTCCGAAGTCATCATTGTAGAAGACTAGTGTAAATCGAAATGTATGGGGAATGTTGTATACATGGTAATCATAGTTGACATTAACACTTGCCTCTTCCGGCTTCTTTCTGTACTCATCAATGAAGTCTTCTATCGCTTTATGCTCCCAGATTGTATCACCCGTCTTAATAGTAAAATATAAATTTTTTAGTTGTCCATGACTTTTATCATTTAGCATCTCAAGGATGTTCTTTATCACATTTATTTTGAAGTAAGCGCTACGATAAACCGTCTTCCTTTTCATATTGAAACTTGTCTTTTTAACAAATATAGCCCCCGAAAACCACGGTTTTCGGGAGCTTCTGCGTGGGTGTCAAACGAGTCCGTCAAACGGCCGGTTGCTGGACAGTGCCTAGGTATAGAATCACCACCCAGCGCGGGTTACCGGGAAGACGCGGGCGGAGCCGTGGTTTGGGTCAGAAGGGTTCCTAGTTAAGCCCCCACATACCTGCCCTTTTTTTCGGGCCCTATCTGGTTCGCCCTTGGTAATTGCCTCCTTGGTGACCTAGTAGATAAAAAAGAGGAGGCGGGCCCGGCAAGGTCTGGCTTGGCGAGCCATCGCTGCGGTATTTGTCCCGTTAGGCCCTAGTGCTGCTCGACCCAATACCCTTTCACGCGCCCGTGGCCGGTATACTGGACTACCAAAAAGTTGGGGTCTATCGTCGACCAGCCCACCGGATAAAGCATGAGCGTATCGGGCCGGCCGTGTTCGCGATAGAAAGCATTGATGCGCCGACTCGCTTGAAGCGTGGCCGCCCGCAAGTGCGCCCGGTTTCCGGATTGGTAGAGCTCAGGGCGGATCGCGCCGATGGTGTCGGGCATGGTGATATGCTTCGGTAGGCGGTTCTCCACGCCTTCTTTGTAGGGCGGACCCAGCAGGGCCAGCACCGCTGCGCGCGGCAGGCCCGGCCGCAGGTGGTGGGCCATTAAATCCTGCACCATCCGAGCTCGCGGATTAGCGTGATCCGTCATCTCGGCATTTGCTAGCCACACGGCCTGGTCGAAGTGCGGGGAGGAGTGGCAGGCGCTCAGGAAGCCCCAGGCGAAGATGGTCGCAAGGTTAAAGGCACGCATCGGGGAGTAGGATCGATGATGGATCTTAAAGGTAGGGCCGGCTGAAGCGATGTCGGCAAATAACGCCCTTTGCTCGCCAGCAGGACCTGGTTAGAGCTACGCACCCTGCTGCAATAAGGGCGAAGGCTTGCCCTGCATGTCTCCTCGGCCCTGGCCGGAATTAAATAATTTAATCATCCCCAGCCTCCGGGTTGGAGCTACTCCCTAGTCCCGGGTCCACGGCAATTAAATTATTTAAGATGAGCCCTCTGCGAACAGCAGGGGCGCTACTTCCCAGTGATGGCCTCAGGCATAAGTATAAGGGAAAAGGGAGACTAACCGGGCAACGGGTTCTACGGGCTTCAGGTGGGTATTTTTAAGGAAAACCCAAGGTGTTAGGCTCGGAACAGGTTGATCTAGGGTGGGTAGCGCTGCGGCTTGATGGCGCAATGCTGAGCGATTTACTTGGGGACCACTTAAGCTTGGCGGTGGCTCTTGGCGACCATAAGGGAAGCCATTAAATTATTTAATTAAAGTAGAGTCCCGCAGGAGACAGACCCTAGGGCCTGTGAGGGTCTCTGAACTTGGCTAGAAACCCAGCACGATCTGGATTCACCCGATCGGTCGGTGCCTGTCTGACCATTTCAATAAGACCCGATCAGACCCTATACAGCAGGAACACAATGGTGCCGAAACCAGGGATATTGTAGCACCAATAACTCGATCACTACAGCCTAATATTTTGAGTAAAGGTCGTAACAAGTAGAGTTTACAGAGTTTTTATGCGAACTACTGATTTTGTGTACTAAAACCGTCAAGTCGCAGTTTAAGGCAGATGCTGTAAAACTCGACCGCAGGGCCTATAGCCGCTGCTACCCCAGCAACCTTGCTAAGCTGAGTCAGTCCCCAGAAAGACCGAGTAAACTGCGGTGACTGACCCACCCACTTCGTAAGCTCCTGCTTCATGATGCGCTCCACGTAGTCGGCGTACTCCACGGGTGTCACCACGCTATCGTGCACGGTGAACAGCGGGATGTGTGGGCAGCGCTGGTGAATGCGCTTGGTGATGACGCGCAAAAACAGGTGCGCTTCCAGCAGCTGTAGCAGCCGGGGCAGGATGCTATGGTCTTTAACCTTGAGCGTGCGGAACACTTTGGCCACAGTAGGGAAGAGTTCGGCAAATGCTGTCTTCGCCATTGACTTGGTGGAGTTGCGCGAGAACAATACTTCGAACAGCATCACTTTGATGTCGTCGCGCTCGAACGGTACTTGCTCTCCCTGGGAATTGAGGGCTTGTTGGACGTTGGTATAGAACTCACCACTGGCTGTCCACTCCCGGAACTTTTCAATATCATCATTACCAGTGCGTTGCACTATTCTAAGCAGAGTAATGTAAGAGTGTTTGTTCTTTCTCTTCTTCATTTCTTCCCACACCTTTAATCCCTCCTTTTGAAGAGTTAAAGGCACGCGGCCCCCTTTTCGACCCTTGGTGAAGGGACTGTAGAAGGAGGGGTTCAGCAACAGGTTGGCTAGAAACGGCTGACTGTTTTTGAGGTCAATGGCAACGAGCTGCCCGTAGCCTTCGGCGTAGACAAACGGCCGCAACTTACCGCTCATGTTGGTGAGCGTGGTATGTAGCCGACCTACCTTAGCATCAAGCACGGTGTTGAGGTCGCGCTCGACCAACTTGGCGACGGATGTAAACCGTTGATCGTACTGTTCCTCAGGATCTTTAAATACCACCTCCCCATTCGGCCCGGGCTTCCGTTTAGGCTTTCGCAACGAAGGGTCCCGCCGCACCCTGTCGCGCTCCTGGGCAATGAAGCGCAGAGCCTCCTCTTGCCGAATTCGCAATGGGGTGGTTTTGGGATCGAGCCACTCCAGCAGGTGGCTGTAGTCCTGCCGGATCTGCTTGGTCAGTTTCGACTGTTTAAGCCGAACCCGGTTCAGCCGACGCATGACAGCCGCATCTTTCAGCCACACAATGCGGCAACTCGGGCCATCGACAAGGGGTACATCCCAGCCCTTCCGGAAGCGCGCTGCAAAACGATACCCGCGACACTTCCCAACATCACCGTCCCGTGGCACCACGAAATGGTTGTCCGTTTCCAGCAGGTTCGTATCGACGGCGTACTGCAAATACTCATGGTAATTGGGCAACCACTCCCGCAGCCGAGTAGAACTCAGGTGCACATAGCCCAGCTGCAAATCCAGCTTCTCCGCCATTTTGCGGTTGGTGGCCGGAATAGCCGACACCAAGTGCAGGAGGTGAACCAGTTCGTCGGAATGAAAGCGCGAAAAGGTCGGTGGGTGAGCGGCCAGATGCCGGTCAAGGTCCAGGTCAGGAGGTAACAGTCGTAGCATCGGGGAAGGAGACACGGATGGGCTTCAAACCATTCAGGGACCGAAGCACAACGCTCAGCCCCTGAATTGGTCGAAGAAGAAAGCCACACCAAGGGTTGTTATTTCTTGGGTGAGGGCTTCGGTTTGGGTAGGGTTTCTACCGTGGTCGTGTTGGGGCGCCGCTGAGCTTCACGCACAGTAATAAATTCGCCAGTCCGGGCATCTCTGCCAATTTTTGTAGCCTTAGCCATAAGCGTAGGGATTGGGTTAACAAGGCGGCTTGTTCCGATCTTGATATTATAAATATACAAAATATATCTGGTATTTAAATCCTGTTTACGGTATAAAAATAAAGTTTATTTTGTGGACAAAAAAGCTCTAAATGGACTATTTGCCATCGTTAACTTAGGGTGGCACCAGGATATCTTTTAAGGTTTTAATTCAATTTATCGTTCTGTTTTTCAAGTCCAAACACTGCAAAAAAGTTGTATTGCGGATTACCTTATAAATCCCGGCTTTTTTTGCTCTCAACCCGAGGCTCACGTGGATCCTTCTCGGAGCTGCTTGGGTCCCGCAACGATTTAAGAATTAAATTATTTAAGGAGCGTTCGTTCTGCGGAAAGGAGAGTTCCGCTTTTATCTAACACTCGCTCGAAAGGGGCTTGTGCCCCAGCGGCCGTATGTCATCTAATATAACGTCTCACCTAAATCGGCCATTTTAGGACTATTGAGGTGAAATAGAAGGCACATAAACCTATGCCGGTTCCTCCCCGGGGTTCTCAAATGCGGAAATTCCGCCGGTGTTACCGCTGTGGGCTTAGCCTCGGGAGATTCGGGATAACAATCGTAGTAGCCGTCTTCGTGGCTCTCTGACTCTGCCAAGCGGTCGAGTCGATAGCGATTGTCCGTTGCTCCAGCAACTCCAGCTGATGCCTAGCTTTGTACTGTTCAAGAGCTATCGGAGCAGAGACGAGGGCCACCGCTCCTACGAAGGCAATTACGAGGTTGTAACGGCCCGCTATGTGGGCAGCTTGAATAGTAGCGTTTTCTTCTGGGGACATGCTATAGACGGTGGGGGTTAAGTCTGTGAGCGGGGAAGCGCCCATTGGAGGGCTCAATGTTAACAGCACGAAGGAACGGGGTTTCCCCAGCGCCAGAAAACGCGAGCGGAGCAAACCACTCCTATCGAAATTACGCCGCCCTACGCCTTGGATTCGGGGTTTCTCGGCAGATACTACATTTCCCTGGCTTTCTTTCATAAGGGGAAGTACGGCCCGTATAGGACCGGCCCAAAGTCAGTGGGCATGGTTTCAGTGAGGACGCCGACAAATATGAATCATCCCAGTGCCTATCCGGCTCAAGCTGGGGGCGAAGTTGTGGCTACGAGGGATGCAGCAATGAATTCGACGACGTGTGGGCATGAAAGTGCTATACTCATAAGGTACTGCGCATTGGTAACTGACCTTCGGGTTTCGCCGCACCTTTCGTCGAGCAAACCAAGGCGACACCAAACGCACCCAAAGGAATGTGCGAAAGCAGGGTAGGTGGTAGGCTTTAGAAAGAAACACCCCCGTAAAAGGGCGGTTTATTTTTCCCAAAGGTCAGACCAGCCCGTACCGAAATGGCGTCAGGACATCCCAGTTTTCCCGTTTAGAACCAACCACCCCTTCAGCTCCAGCGGCTATGGCTCCTACAGGGTTGCATTTTCGGGTTTTTCCGTACGTGGGAGGAAATTTGGATTCTTCAGATTCCCCGGCGATGTTCCAGCGGCTGATAGAAGGCAGGCGCTAAGTCGTGGCTGGTATCAAGCATTACAAGGACAAAACCAGCCAACTTAGGACTGATAACGCCCGCCTTATCAGTACTGCCTTTTGACGCTTTACAGTTGCGAAACGAGCGTTTAACAACTGTACACCCTCCCGTACAAGGACCGATACGACCCTTGTTATCGAACCTTATCCAGAGAGACGCGATGACCTAAAAATGCCGGTCAAACCGGCCCTGCGTCTCTACCGCTTTTTTATGGGCCGAAAGGGCTGGTAGGGGTACCCCCTGTTTCTCGCCCGTGAAAATGGCAACTTTACGACAGCGCGGAGCAATAGAAATCCTAGAATAAGGAAAGATGAACCTAACGGAATTAAAGCAAAAATTGGATCACTTAGGCGTGAAACCCAAGAGCTACTCCCTCTTTGGCGAGTTGACGCCGGACACAACTATTTTAGTACGTAATTACTACAAGTGGGAGGTTTTCTATTTAGATGAGCGTGGGGGAAGAAATGATGAACAGACATTCTTATCTGAAAGTGATGCGTGTGACTATCTGTATAAGATTTTCGCGGAAAGTAGAAGAATTGAAATAAAATACGGCGTCAATACGTAAGTAGGGTTCAGCTAAATTGGACTTTCCTGCCCCTAGTTGCCCTAATGGCTTATAAGAGCACTTCCTTCCCATGACGGCCGAACTGGACGCCCTACTCTTCGCCCTTCCCTTAATGCCCCGGCCGGAAAGCTCCCCTTTCAATGCCGAAGGGTTCGTGCACCAGAATGGCCAAGCGCCGCCCGAATACTTGCAGGCGATGGCTCGCTATCAGGGTGGAGCCGGGCAAGTGGGAACAGCATATCTTGATTTATGGGAGCCGGCAGACGTGTTGGAAGCCAATGCGGCCTATCAGGTAGAAGAGTTTGCGCCGGGATTCACCATTTTTGGGTCGGACGGGGGCGGCATGGCTTACGCCTTCGAGCGCACCAGCGGGCTTATCTATGCGTTTCCCTTCATCGGCATGACCATGGCGGAACCCGCCACCTTCCGGAGTCACTCCTTTGAAGGGTTTTTGATGGGGCTAGCAACGCAGGGTGACCAGTAAGGACTCCACGCGTACGCCCGGCTGGGCAGCTAGTGGTGGTAAAAGTGACTTTACTTGCTGTGAAAGGTCGTTTGCAGCATGTAAAAAGGGGATGAATAGGCTGCTTACAACTGGATGATGGTCTGTAGCCCTTTCTGGGCCGGCAGGTAGAAAAGCGTCGTATCCCCGGCTACAAACGCAGCCGAGTGCGGGAGCCAGCGAACAGCCACCCACCGGGGACTAATCGAGCGCACGATGGTTAATTGCCAGTTCCCAGCCGGAAGTGGCCTCACGTAATGGTTACTTAGGGTATCGCGCAGGTGCTGGTAGAGGAACGTGCCCAGTGGTACTTGTAACAAGCGCGGATTGACTGTTCCGGTTAGGGCCTGCTCTACTCGTACAGGCGGGGGCAACACCGCTGTACGGGGCGGTAAATGCGCTTGTGCCCAACCCGTCAGGGGAGCTACGAGCATCAACGTGAAGAATGCTTTTACCATACCAAATAAAGAGTCCTTACAACATACCCTTTTTTCTCTAACCCCGGGTCTGTAGTGTCGAAAACTATGCGCTGGTCCTACTAAAGTACCATTCTGCTAAGTAAGTCAACAAGAGCTTAATTTCTATCTATTTCCAAGAAGGCTCTTATAACTCTTGTTATGTAAATGACCATTTCCGATATCAGCGATCACTCACTACTACTAAAAGCCTCTTTGTTTTCTTCTACTTCGGATAGCCCCACCCTCTTAGCCGTCGATGTCAACGAGAAAGGTGATTTTGGCCAACTTTTCTTCTTGGAAAACTAACGTTGCCAGCACGTCGCCTTCAACATTGATGACCTGCAAGCAGTCTTGGCTACGAGGGAGTCCCAGTTGGTGCAAGACGGTCCTTTTCTCCGTCCCCAGTACGAGTAAGGGAGCCAACAAGGGTTCGGAACGGGTGATCGTAAAGGCCGCCGTAAACGTGTTGTCTGCACTGGTAAAGCAGGTAAACTGGTTCGCCCCGTTGGAAAAAGAGACTAAGCGTCCGTCGCCGAGTTTCGGCGCTCGTTTGGCGCGCACATAGTGAGCGCCGACTAACCGAGTGTAGGAAAGACGTTCGGTTAACCCACTGAGGAAGGCATTATTCGTTGTTTCGGTAAATGGTGCCTGCGGCACGCGCGCCTGGGGAAGGCTGTCTGGTAGAGGAGAGCAGAAAAAGGTCAGGATCAGCAACAAGGGAAACCACATGAGTACAGAAATTAGCTCGGCGCGAACCTAGTGAATAAACCAAAGGAATCGGGTAGCAAAGACCGCACCTGCCAAGCAAAAACTAATTGTGAGAGTGAGCAACGGGGCTTCTTCAGGGTGTTGAAACAGAAGCGCACCTAAACCAACTCTTGTCCGAGAAGGTGGATTATGTAAAGCAACAAACTGCTCTCTGTCCTCCTCCTTCGCTTGAGGAGTAGATTTGCGCGTGTACTATCAGTTTGCTTAACTAAGCTTATGAAATTTATTATACACCCATAAAATGAGTAACAGAAGTAGATTCCCTATCAAGGCATAAAATACTAGAGACATCATTATAAACGGTTGATAATGATTGTCCCTATAGTATATCCAACTGATAAGGTTGGTGCAAAGAACAAGTAGCCACCAAAAGAGTGATGCCTTTATACTCCTTTTCATCTTCTTAGTCATATCAAAGTGCCAGTACCATTTCAAATGTAAAGTGGGCCTTAGCGATACGTATCCGAAAAGGGATTATTATAGTAAAACATCACTCCATTGTCTAATAATGGCCATTATGTATATGACGTATGCCGTCTTCCGTCTAACGGCTTACTGCACGATATGACTACGCACCAGCGTCCAGGTTTGGGGCTGGTCGTTATACCAGGTGCGCTGGCGTACGATCCCCACGTGCGGGGCCCAATAGTAGTGCGAGGGCCAGCCGTACTCGGACCGATCACTCAAGGGGATGTTTACCTCCAGCACGTCGGCATAGGTCGTGTTCCCGATTGGGACGGGCGCGGTGTGCCAGTAGGACTTTAGCTCTCCGAACAGGTAGCCCACGGGGGCCTGATCCCGGGCGATACGGTAGGGAAAGACGGTGGTGCTGCCCTCATCGGCCGTGCTGTTGGGCAGGGAGAGGCCGCGCCGAATAGTCCAGCACGGATAGCCGCTGATCGAAGCATCCTCTGGAATCGAGAGCCCGCAGGTGCGAAACACGCTATAGACCCGCTCCGGCCCGCCCCGGCTCGACTGGGTCAGCAGGCGGAAGTTCTCGTACTTCTCATTGACGCGGTTATACTGTTGGTCCCAGCGCCGGGTCACGAAGGCTTCGCGGTGGGTGACCCAGACGCTGTCGAGTTGGCGGGAAGCCGAGTCCTGGTAGATCCAGTAGGTGCCGGGCTCAAACAGGGTGTAGGCCTTCAACTCGGTGGGCAGGGGCATGGCCTCGGGCTCGGGTTCGGGTTTTTTGCAGGCGAAGGGGACGACGAGCAGCAACGAGAGCCACCGCCAGCGGTTCATTGCGACAAAGGCTACAGACAAGCAAGGGGTATCCATACCTAAGGCTGGGCGTAACAACCGTGCCACCTTGGTGCGGGGCCGTCAACCGATAAAGGACGCCGTACCCTTGCTTTTGCGAAAGCTGCGCTAGTTAGACAAAAGGCAGAAAACGGGCTGCTGCCAGCCGGTCTGGATTCTGAGAATAGTTGCTTAACATAACGTATGTTATATCCGTCTTGAATTTATCCTACTTAGGGCGTGAACCAAGCGTAGGCTTCTGGGAAGAGGTGTCCGAGAAGATCTTTTATGTCAATCAACTATTCCGCGAAAGTAGATAAAAGGTAGACCCGCCGTTTCTACTTTTTGTCTAACTAGCGCGTTTTCCAGAATAACATGCGTCGTATCTTTTCGCCTCTTTCCCTCGCCCTACCTGTATGCGGCGCGTAGCCCTCTTCCTGTTTGCCTTTCGTGCCCGTGCCGGGGCCTGTTACCAACAAGTTGTGCTTCCTGCTAAAAAACAAAATGAATATTCAAGAAGGATTTAAAATTGACGAACCCGGTATTTTCATTCCCTGGGGCATTGACGAACATATGTTGACTCAAAAATTGAATGGGCACGGCTATAACCATGTAACAACCGGCTATTACACCATCTCATGCAAATCCTTGAATGGCCTGAACTGTATGCTTGGATTTCACTTCGAACCAAGAAAAGATGGGTTCTTAAATGAATTAGAATTTTTTAGGACGGATTATAGTGACCCAGGGAAATCATTCACTGAATTCCAATCCTATTTTGAAGCTGAATTTGGGAAACCGACTTTGGAAGCAAATGGAAACGAAGGATTTAAAAATTATGCCTGGAATCTCGATACCGTTCAAATAGTTCATTATGTATTCGACCGATTTGGGCCAGAAGAACACATGAGAATCAAAAAAATAAACAAGTCCGAAAGCACCACAACCGCTAAAAGCAAGCGGGCGGATAGTATTAAAAGAAACGATAATATAGTAACTAACCTTTGGTCACGGCTGATCGGCAAGTAGCTGTCAATCCCGCCTGCTCATAGCCGCGGCCCGTTATGGGGACGGTGCTCGACGAAGCAACTGGGCTACCCGTGCGCCCCGTGCTCATGGCAAAAAAGAACACGAACTCGGATCAGATAACGACGGATTCCGCGGGACGCTTCACCTTGTCATCTATCGCTGGCGGCTGGCGCTGTCCCCAAGTGACCCTTGTGGTCGAAGCCCGGCCCTATCAGCCGGTGGAAATCAGCATGCCGGCTGGGGGCAAACAAATGATTTATCTTTCTTCCTTGTCCCGCCGTCTACCGAAAGGAAGCGTGAAGCACTTGAATTAAGCCTTGTGCTTCACATAATGCCGTTTATACGACGAAAGGAGGCTGCACGAGCCCTTCGACGACTGGTGATTCGGCATTTTTTGGCGGCCCTGCAACCCAAAAGAACGCTAGCGTCTCTCCAGGGAAAGACGCTAGTGCACCTTTTCCATACAACCCGATGAAATTGCTGTATTCCTGGGCCGTGGGCCTGCTGGGCTTGACTGCCTGCTCCAAAGAAAATAACGTCACTCCTCACCTTCAGGCAGCTTTTAACCAAGAAGTGACGCTGCGCTATTCCCAAACCGCCAGCCTGCCCGACCTGCAGGCCCCTGAGTTGACGCTTACCCTGGAAGACGTGCTGGATCAGCGGTGCCCGCCCTGCTTTTCCCCGGGCACGGTCCAAGCCGTCCTGGCGGTCCAGAGCCAGAACGGCGAGCGGCAAGCCGTCCGGCTGTGTTTGGGGTGTGGTAGCGCTACCGGGCTGAGTGATTCGGCGGCGGTGCAGGCGAATAATCAGCGCTATGTGCTGACCCTGCACCAGGTCACGCCCGTGGACACCGGCAGCGGCGGCAACGGCCCGAAAAAAGACAAGCAAGCGGTGCTGACCGTCCAGCGATAAGTGGGAGCCCCGACTCTGCCGTGGCTGCGCGCCGTCCTGACGGGCCTCGTCCTGCTGGCCACCACCGGCTGGGCTGCGGCCCAGCTGCCCGCCTCGCAGTGGTATTTTGGCCGGCAGGCGGGGCTGGATTTCCGGCCGGGTAGGCCGGTGCCCCTGACCGATGGGCAGCTTACGACCTTCGAGAGTTGCAGTAGCCGGGCCGACAGTCTGGGTAATTTACTTTTTTACACCAATGGGCTGACGGTCTGGAACCGTCAGCACCAGGTAATGGCGGGCGGTACTGGGCTGCCGGGCGACGTGTCAGCCGCCCAGTGCCTGATTGTGCCGCAGCCCGGTCATGGCGACGTTTACTACGTGTTTTTGCCGGCTGAATACAATCAACCCACCGGGTTTCGCTACGCCCGGGTGGATATGCGCCGGCAAAATGGCTTGGGGGAGGTTGTCCTCCGCCAGGGGCTACTCCACGGCTCTTCTACTGAGCGCGTGACGGCCATCCCCCACCAAAATGGGCACGACCTGTGGATACTGGGCCACGAGCGCGACTCGGATGTGTTCTTTGCTTACTTGCTCACGGCGCAGGGGATCACCGCTCCCCCGGTGCTGAGTCGTGACGGCTTTGTCCACCAAGGCAGCCAAGTCGTGGGCCAATTGAAAGCGTCACCGGACGGGCGGCGGCTGGCCCTTACGGCGGGCACCTTTACTCCGCCCCCGGGCAAAGCCGGGCCAGCGTGGAACTACTGGACTTCGATCCGGCCACGGGCCGCCTGACGAATCCCGTCCTTCTGCCCCCAGCCGTGCTGACTAGCTACGGGGTAGAGTTTTCCCCGGACGGGACCAAACTCTACGTCACGGATCCTTCGGCGTCAGCGCTTTTCCAGTACGATCTGACCGCCGCCAACCTCGCCGCCTCGGCGATGCCAATTGAGGATGCCTCGGTCGCAGGACAGGCCCTCAGCGCCAAGTTCGGCCTCCAACTGGGCCCCGACGGCCGAATATACGTGGCCCATACCGACCAGGCGGACCGGACCCTGGGCGTGATTACGGAGCCCAACCGTCGCGGGGGCCTGTGCGCGTACGTGGATCAAGGAGTGAGCTTGGGGGGGCGCCAATCCTGGCACGGCCTGCCCTCGTTTATGCAACGGGATCTGTGGTACTTCACCGGGCAGGGCACGTGCCAGGGAAGTCCCTATGCCTTTACGCTACCTATCACCTATGGGGCTGACTCCGTGCGTTGGGACTTCGGAGACCCGGCCAGCGGGCGCAACCAGTCCACTTCAGTAGCGCCCACCCACGTCTACGCGCTGCCCGGCCGTTATCTGGTCACGCTCACGCTTTTCCTGCCCGGCGGCTACCCCTTCGCTATCCGCCGCTACATGGCCGTGGCCCCGCGCCCGGTGGTCAGCCTGGGCCGGGATACGGCCCTATGCCCCGGCCAAGCCCTGGTGCTGACTGCTGCCCAGGCCGCCACCTATCGCTGGCAGGATGGCTCCACCGCCGCCACCCTCCGGGCCCAGCAGCCGGGCTGGTACTGGGTGGAGGTGACCAACGCGGCCGGCTGCACTACCCGCGACTCGCTGCGGCTCACCGCTGCGCCCGTGCCCCAGGTGCGGTTAGGCGCGGATACGGTACTCTGTGTGGGGCAGGCCCTGACCCTGCGGCCCCGCACCCGAGAGGCGGGCACCCGCTACCGCTGGCAGGACGGATCCACGGGCGCGACGCTGCTGGTCAACCAGCCCGGCACCTACTGGCTGGAAGGCACTAACGCGGCCGGCTGCAGCCAGCGCGACTCGCTGCGCCTGTTCTACTTGACCCCGCCCACGATCTACCTGGGCCCCGATACGGCCCTGTGTGCGAGCCCCGAGCAGCCCTTCGTCCTGGATGCCACGCTGCCGGGTGTGCGCTACCGCTGGCAGGACGGCTCGACGGCGGCCACTTTCACCCCCACTCAGTCAGGCACGTACTGGGTGACGGTGTCCACGCCCGTGTGCAGCGCCACGGACTCGATCCGGGTGCGCCTCTACGACTGCCGCCAGCAGGTGTTTGTGCCCAACATCATCACCCCCAATGGGGACGGGCGCAACGACCAGCTGCACATCACCGGGCTGGGCACGGCGGCGTGGTCGCTCAGCCTGTTCAGTCGCTGGGGGCAGGCGGTGTTCCGCACCGAGCACTACCAGCAGGACTGGGACGCGGCGGGCCTGCCCGCGGGCAGCTATTACTACCTGCTGCAGGAGCCCACGACGCACCGCAAGCTGGTCGGCTGGGTGGAAGTTGTGCACTGAGTTCTCCCTGGCGCGGGGCCGGATCAACCACTTGCGGAGACACCCGTTAGTTACGGAAGTTGCCGAAGCTACCTAACATAATGCGGGTGACTGTTGCAAAACACCCAACAGGGAATCCAGGCGGTTGCCTGGGCGACAACTAGCGGCAAAAAAGACTGAAGGAGCGTTCCTTGTTGGCTGCCGAGGGGACTCACTGATCTGTTTGCCGCTACTGCCAGACTTTTGCAACAGCCACGCGGCTTATACAACTACTTTCGTGACCAAACGAGCCATAGCCCCTCTGTTCCGCCCCCCTACCTTTTGACTGTGGGATGCCGCCCCTACAAAGCTTTGCGGACGCCCCCAATACCCTCCCATTCCCTCGGTCAAGGTTGTGCGCCATGCCTCCCCTCGCTGGTTTGTAGCGTATGACGACGATCGCTCGTGCTAATTCTCGGCCGAAAAGAACCTCCCTATGACCTCATTTGATGATGAACGATCAGGTGAAATACAATAGGAATAAGGTGAGTAGAATGCCCTTCTCAGGCCCTATCCGAAAGACGATGGCGGTTTAAATCACCCTTTCGCCGAACGGGCTGCTGCGGGCTAGCGGGGAGCGCTAGCCAATTCCCCTGCCTTAGGAAGTCCTTTTCATAACGTATAAAACACTGATAATCACCTGCCCATCTTCCTTCATGGCCAGCAGTAAAGTCTGAATTGCCGACATGTTGAGTTGTGGCTTCCCGGCCCAGCGGGTAGGTTTACGGTGGGGTGCACCACGGCTCCTCCTCACGCGCCGCTCATGCCGAAGTACTACGCCCGTTTTTTCTTCCGATCGGGCCGCAGCGGTGCCGCGCGGCCCCGCACCATACCCCGGCACACGGCCCTGAAGGCCTTGCTGATCGGGCTGCTGCTGGCCGGTCCGGCCTGGCGCCCCGCGCAGGCGCAAGCGGTCGTTCCCCCCTGGGAAGTGGCCGTGGCGCTGGGCCGGGACCAGACCCCCTACATCCGAGCGCTGACCACCGACGAGGCGGGCAACCTCTACCTGGCAGGCTTTTTTTACGATTCCCTGCGCCTGGGCGACCAGCTGCTACGTAGCCGCGGCGGCCGGGACGGCTTTATCGCCAAATGGAATCCCTCGACGACCCGCTTTGAGTGGGCCCAGCAACTGGCCGGCGCTGAAAATGAAGAAGTGATCACCCTGGCGACCGCCGACAGTAGCGTTTATCTCACCGGCACCTTCACCAGCAGTAGCGTGCGCCTGGGCACGCTCCTCCAGGCCGCGCAAGGCGGCACCGGCGATGACAACGCCTTCGTGGCGAAGCTCTCGGCGACCCGCACGGGCCCGGTGGCCACGTGGCTGCAGCTGATCGGCGGCGGGGGCGCGGTGCTGAACACGCTCGCCGTCGCGGCCCCCACGTGTATGTGGGGGGCGCCTGCTACGGGCCGCTGCGCTTTGGCCGCACCCAGCTAGCCGACCGCCCAAGCCTTGGGGGCCTCAACGCGTTCGTGGCCAAGCTGACCGATACCGGCCCAAGCGCGCGCCGCGAGTGGGCCCATGCCGCGGGAGGCGCCCTGAGCGCGCTAGCCGTGGGGCAGCAGGGGCTTTTTCTGGCGGGTTCGTTCCGCGGGGTAGCCGGCGAGCTGAGCCCGGAAGCCCTGCCCACGTCGGGTAACGGCAACCGCTACCTCTACGTGGCCAAGCTGGTCGATACTGGCGCCGCCGGCCTGCTGAGCTGGGTACAGCCTGCGGCCTACGCCCAGTCGGCCTGGGTGAGCGCGCTAGCTGTGCGGGACAGCAGCGTCTATATCGGGGGCAGTTTCTTTGATAAAACGCTGCGCCTAGGCACCAGCGTGCTGACCAATGCGCGCCACGGCGGCGGCACGGATATCTTTGTCGCCAAGCTCACCGATACCGGCGCAGCCGGCCGTTTCACCTGGGCCCAGCGCCTCGGCGGCCAGGGCTACGACGAATGCCAGGGGCTGGCCGTCAACGAGACCGGCCTCTACCTGGCGGGTGAGTTCGGCCATTCCCTGGACGCTGGCCCCGGACGCGTGGCTTCCGTGGGCGGGCAAGACCTGCTGGTAGCGCAGCTGCGGGATGCGGGCCCCACGGCGACCGTCGCCTGGGCGCAGTCGCTGGGCAGCCCCGCCAACGACGCCGCCTGGGCCATTGCCCTGCGCGGGCCGCGCGTGTACGTCGCTGGCCACTTGGTGACGCCCATCCGGGTAGGGGCCGGCCCCTTGGTGGAACATTCGTTTGTGGGTCTGCTGCGGGCGCCCGTTCCAGGCCCGGAGCGGGCAGCCGGGTCGCCCGTCGCCCTGGAGCTGTACCCCAATCCGGCCCGCGGCAGCGTCAGGGTAGCGTTAGCGGCGTTGGCTGGGGGCACGCAAGCCACCCTCACGCTCGTCAACGCCCGGGGGCAGGTCGTGCGCCGGACAACGCAGACCGTGTCCGAGACTGGCCTTGACTACGCCTGGTCCCTGGCGGAGCTATCGGCGGGCATATATCTGCTCCAGGTGCAAGCCGGGGCCACCCGTCTCAGCCGCCGGTTGGTGGTGGAGTGAAGAGACGGTCACGCCTACGAGTAAATAATACGCAGTGACGCGTATCCGACTGCTATTGATTAGCGCGTACAGCCGTCCACAGGGCCTGGTTAGCGCTCCTAGTCGCAGGCAGTTGCCGCTTAAGAACAAACCCCCTAGGCTATTGACCGCGTTTTGCAACAGCCACGGCCATTCTCGGACACTGTTGCCGCAGGGGTCAGCCTTTTTCTAGTCCCTCCGCTCGACCTCTCCATCTCTTTCCTGTTGTGGCTCTTCCTGCTCGCGCCTGTCGGGTGTAGTGCCGCGGGTCGCCTACCCGGGCCTGGCGTAGCCGGCCCGCGGGGAGTAGCGGAAGCGCGCAGGGAGGCCCGACCGCCAAATACGGTCAGAATATTGCACAGCTCGTCCCGCCACTGCTGAGCCGGCAGATCGGGTAGGTGTGCTCCCTGCGGGCGGCCACCGCGCCGGCTGCTTCGGCCGCCCGGTGTTGTTTTCCTTCCTTGTTATGCTGCTACGTCTACTCCTTTGCCTGTCCTTACCTGTCCGCTGCTGGGTCCGCGGGGCCGCCCTGCTCGGGGCCTGCCTACTGGGGGCCGGACCGGGCTTACCCGCCTCGGCCCAGATCCTAACCACTCAGTGGGAGAAAACCCTGGGGGCCCCGCAGGGGGGTTTGCTGCACCGTGCGCAGCAAACCCGCGACGGCGGCTATCTGCTCGGGGGCACGAGCAGCTCCGCAGTGGGAGGAGATAAGAGCCAGCCCAGCCAAGGCTACAACGATATCTGGATCGTCAAGCTCAATGCCCAGGGCACCAAAGTCTGGGATAAAACCTACGGAGGGGACAAGGACGAGTACGTAAGCGCCGTGCAGCAAACCCACGATGGCGGCTATCTGTTGGGCGGGACCTCCAAGTCCGGCGTGAGTGGGGACAAGAGCCAGCCCAGCCAAGGCTATGATGATTACTGGATCGTCAAGCTCGATGCCCAGGGTAACAAAGTCTGGGATAAAACCTATGGGGGCACTTAAGTGATTATGTGCGGGCGCTGCTAGTTACCCCGACGGGGGCAGCCTGGTCGCCGGCATGACCACGTCCGGCCGCAGCGGGGATGTCACCCAGACCGGCCCGGGCCCCGCGGATTACTGGCTCCTCAAACTCGACGCGCAGGGCAACAAAGTCTGGGACCGCACCCTGGGCACCAGCATGGCCGACCATTTGGAGGCCCTGGTGCCCACGCCCGACGGGGGCTACCTGCTGGGCGGGAGCACGGATGCGGGCATCGACGGGGATAAAACGCAAGCCGCCAATGGTCGCCGCGGAATGCGGGACTACTGGCTGCTCAAAGTGGATGCCCTGGGTCAGCGGCAGTGGGACCGCAGCTTCGGGGGGAGTGAAGATGAATACCTCAAAGCGCTGGTGGCCACGCCCGACGGGGGCTACCTGCTGGGGGGAAGTTCCGACTCGTCGCCCGGCGGCGATAAAACCGAGGCCCGGGTGGGTGCCGGAGACTACTGGGTGGTCAAAGTCGACGCCCAGGGCACCAAGCAGTGGGATAAAACGGTCGGTCGCCCCACGAAGACGTCTTGCGCGGGTTGCAGGTCACGGCCGAGGGCGGGTACCTGCTGGCGGGCGATTCGCGCGCCCACGAGAACGGGGGCACCGACATCTGGCTGGTGCACCTCGACGCCCGGGGTCAGGTGCTGGCCGAGCGCACCTTGGGAGGGGATAAGGAGGATCTGCTCATGGATCTGCAGCCCACCAGTGACCAGGGGTTCGTGCTGGGGGGCTGGTCGCCGAGTGGCTCCAGCCAGCCCCCCAAGCTCACCATGGCTACTGGGTCGTCAAGCTCCGGGGATCCGCCGCGCCTATCCAGGCCCAGATCAGCGGTGAAACGGTGCTCTGCCCGGGGGGGAGGTCGCGCTGACGGCCCTGACGAGCCCAGGGGCGACCTACCACTGGAGCACGGGCGCTACCACCTCGACCCTGGTCGTGAAGCAGCCCGGGCTGTACACGCTGCGGGCCACCTTTGCCGACGGGCGCCAGCTGACGGCCTACCACGTGGTCACGGCCTTCACCGCCGCCCTGCGGATCCAGGGCGACTCGCTGCTGGGGCCCGGCCAGACGGTGGAGCTGACGGCCACGACCACAGGGGCCACGGCCTACCAGTGGAGTACGGGGGCCACCACGCCCACGCTGCGCGTCAGCCAGCCCGGCACGTATTCTGTGCGGGTCACCTATGCGGGGGGCTGCACGCAGCAGGGGAGCCGCGTCATTACCCGGGCCCAAGGGCCGCCCGAACTCCCCGCTACCGGGCCGCCGCCCGGGCTCCCCGCCGGGGAGCCCGCGGAGCTGCGGATTCCCAATCTGATCACGCCCAATCAGGACGGGCGCAATGAGCGCTTCGTGATCCCGGGCCTGGCGCAGCAGGCGTGCTCCCTGGAGGTGTACACCCGCTGGGGGCAGCGCGTGTTCCAGCAGGCTCCCTACGCCCACGAGTGGGGAGCGCAGGCCGCCGCCGGGGTTTACTACTATGTGCTGCGGCTGACCAGCACGGGGACCGTCTACCGGGGCTGGCTGGAAGTGATCCGCTAGCGGGGCCCGGCAGGCGTAGCCGATTACGCGTGGTCTTCCAACCGCCGTATCCGGTAACGCCCCTTCCCGGTGAGGGAAGCAGGGCGGGCGGCATCGGCTCGGCGCCTCCACGTTGCCCGGATGGCTTCCCGGTTTCACGGGGCGCTGAACCATAGCTCGTCGCAATGCGGTGCATCCAGTAGCAAAACAGGTTTCTAGGAGCAGCAAGAAAGAGCCCTATTGCTTTCTCAGGCTTACCGCTAAACGTAATGGCCTTTATACGACCGAGAGCCTCGGTCCATGCAACCTTCCGGCCGGCGGCGGGCTCTGCTGCTTACCGGGCCTACTCCTGCTCGCTCGCTAGCTAACCTACTAGGATGATGACCTATTCTACCCTGTGTGCGCTCGTCCTGCTGGGGAGCGGGCTGCTGACCTTCACCGCGTGCGACAAGAACGACCCCGAAAGCTGCACGTCCTCGGTAGTGCCGGTGCCGGCCGACACCTACGTTTTCCCCATCGTACCGGGCACGCCCGCCTGGGCCACCTTTCAAACCGGGGCGGAGATGGTAGCAGCCTGCCAGCTGCCCGCGGCCACGCTGCCGCGCATCTCCACGGCCGGCTTAGTCGCTACTTGCTTAACCTATCCGTTGTTGGGGAATATGCTCGCCGCCAATTCGCTGCAACGCGGTACGCGGGCGCAGCTAGCGAACTTCAATGGCTTCGGCGAATTGCAGCAACGCCCCAAGCCGCAGCCCTGCTGCTGGAACGCTACCAGCAAATGCGGCCCGCTTGTTTACCGGAGAAAAAACAGGCCGGGGATTGGGGGGCTTACACGTTTGAGTTCATGTACCTGGAGATGATCCTAGCCCAGGAGGAGTATCTGGCCCAGTTGTCCTCCCGAGAGCGCCGCTCGCTCGTGCGCGAAGCGTTAACCACATACGCCGAGAAGCAGCGGCACGGCGACGTATATGGCGTGTTGGGCTACATGACCACGGCCTTCGTGATGGCCCGCGTCATGTAACAGGAACAGTATGCACCCTTTCTGGCGACGGTGAGGACCAATCCGGAGATGCAGCTGTTCGTGGCCGAGGTACAGGTGCTCGCAAACTCGCAGACGTTGGCTATCGTCCTAGAACACGCTAAAAACTTTACGCAACCGTAGATTTGCTCGCGGATGAACACGGTGCACCCACTGGGGACGGACTGCAGGATCTACTTCCTGTGGCAGAAGAGGGGGTGTTGAGGGAACAGTAAGGACCAGGGATTCGGGAGGCGTGCGCTTCTTCCAGCATGAAATTGGTCATTTACATGGCGGAATCTTATTCCTCCCTTTTCCTTTTCAGCAACCTTAAGTTACGGCGGGTAGGCGAACATAGGATAATGGCCTTTCTAAGACAAAAATCCCTTACGTAAAGCAACGTTTCTAAGGGTGATTGGCGGCGAAGAAGGCAATCATTCAGTGCGCCCTATCACTAGGTCGGGAGCGGCGACAAAGCACCTGATCGACGCACCTTGGCTAGTCAATAGGCCAGCCTACAAATCGCGCCCACGCAGCCACGAAAGATACGCGGTGGGATCCTGCGTGTCTTTCGTGGCTGCGTGGGCGCGGCGATACCACCCACCAGAATACCTGGGAGACTGCTCGAACGAGTGGCAGATGCAGAAAGGATTGTAAGCCGGTCGCTACATAAGCAGTTACAGCACCAGTAGATGACCCGTATAGGGGCTGCCATCAGCCGTAGTGGCACGTAGGGTGTAGCGTCCCGCGGGCAGGCCCCGCACCGAAATGGTCGCGTTCGGGGCAACCATTTCGGTGCGCGCTGCCCGGCCCGCGGCATCGAGCAGCTGCACGCTGCGGCCGACGAGCACGTCTGCTACCTGCACGGCGTCAGAAGCTGGATTAGGGTACACGGGCAGCGCCTGGGCTACGGGGCGGCCCTGTTGCGTTGCCAGAACCGTGTTGCCTAAATGCGCTAAAAAGGTTTCCTGCGTGGCGGTGGTACTGAGCGTTAGGGAGCCAAAGGAGCAGGTATTCGCAAAGCGTCCCACAAGGTAGGCATTATCACGGGCGTCAAAGCCCAAGTGCAGACCGTAATCGAGTCCCGGACCTCCGGCCTGCTGCACCCAGCGAACCTGTCCCTGGGGGGTGTAAGCGGCCGCTACTATATCCTGGCGGCCGGCACTGGTGAGCGTGCCTGAACCCAGCCGGGCCACCTCCGCAAAGTAACCCGCGACATACGGGTTGCCGGCCGCATCCAAGCTTACACTGAATAAGTTGTCGGAGGCAGGACCACCCACCGATTGCACCCACTGCAAGGCCCCTTGCGGGGAGTACTTGACGAGGCTGCCATCTAGGTTGCCGGCTCCCGCTAGCGTGGTGCTCCCAAACGTAGCGCTCCCCGTAAAAGAAGCGGTTACATACAGGTTTCCGGTGGCATCGACCACCCCCTGATTGACCAAATCCTCGTCCACCCCACCGAATTGCTGGACCCACTCGAACGTGCCCTGCGCGCTATACTTGGCCACCAGCACGTCCCCCTTGCCGCGGCTGGTAAGCGTGGTCGTCCCGAAGATGGGGCTTTGGGTAAAGGTATTTAGAATATAGGTGTCGCCCGTGGGGGATATCGCTAGTTTGGGATAGGTATAGGAGACACCAACGCTACTCGTGAAAGGGGCATACTGGAAGGCGGGAAGCAAGGACTGCAGCGCGCCGGTCGCCGCCGAAAGGCGGGCCAGAAATACCCCTGCTAGGTTCGGGACATTGATGGTCGTGGATTCGATCGTAAATGGATTATTGAAGTAACCCGTCAGGTACACCGTGCCCGCCGCATCGATTTTAATGCCTCCGCCCACGGCGGTGTTATTCGGCGGGGTACTTCTACTCTGCTGCGCCCATTCGGGGGTACCCTGCGGCGAATAGCGGACGACCATGACCTTGCTCACGGTAACATTGCCGCCGACTAAGGACACATTGTTGCCCAGGGCCATCGAGCCGGAGAAATCACCCGTGACATAGGCATTACCGGCCGCATCTACGGCGACGTCCGACACGTAATCCGAGCCAGGGGAGCCTACCTGGCGTACCCAGGCCAGCGCCCCAGCGGGCGTGTATTTGGCGAGGTAGCCGTCGGTGTTACCCGCGCTGGTGAGCGTCGTGCCAGCGATGGTCGTTGTCCCATCAAAATTCCCCGTTTCGTAGGTGTTGCCGAAGGCATCCACTGTGGCCACGGCACCATAGGTAGCGGTAGGTCCGATGGCGCGGACGCTGGACCACGCGGGCGCTGTTTGGGCCCCCGCCGTAAGGCTGAACAAGCTACTGGCTATCCCGCCCAGGGTACGAATTAGGAAGGAGGGGGTAAAGGATTTAATCATCTATAAAGGGACTGGTGACAATAAAAATGCAAACGATCGATAAGGACCCCGATGACCTCACTAGCACGGGGTGGAGACGCGACGGCCCCACGCTCTTTCCTGCGCCGAAGCAGCGGAGGAAGCGTAAGTAGGGGGAGAGTACCGCGATGCCTGCTTCCGTGCGGCGAAGTAACAGCATAGGGAGGAGCAAATCTACTAGCGGTGGTACTTATTCGGGTTTGGTGCCTCACACCCCAATCAGGACACATTGAAGGCAGCTATAACCGGTATTATGTAAAGAAAACATTCCGCGAAAGCAGACAGGCTGACAGACGCCCCTTTTCTACTTTTTGTCTAACTAGCATCCCTTTGATAAAAGCAAGTAGAGCGCTCGTTTCCATCCTTCATCATGCCCCCAGCTAAACGCTTTCCTCCCCGTACCTTCTTAGGGGCTATGGCCCTCTACAATGCCATAGGAGGAGGTCTAGGAATACTCTTAGCGCTCGTGGCTACCTTGGTTGCCCTGCAACAGAAGGAGGTTGAGTGGGCTACCCTCTCTTGCTTGTATTTCGTCGGGGCGTATGGCGTGGGCATGTATTCCTATGTAGCGTATCACCGGCGGCAGGATCCCACGTGGATCGGCATCTATGCCCTGTTACAGCTGCCCGTGCTCACCTACGAGGGACTACAGTATGCGCTCAATAATGGGGTTTGGTTCCTCGTGGGCCTGAAGGCCCCAGCCAACCTGACCCTGCAGTTTGACCTCTACACCATCAAGTTTAACTTTTCGCTGGAGAGTTCAGAGCCGACAGTTATCGGGGTGAATATGATCTCCTGTCTCACGCTCTATTATCTCTTTGTACGCTATAAACCGCCAATTTCAGCGCCTACCGAAGGGGGTAGCTCAATTTCTAATAGCTAAACTTACTAATTGAACGGGTTTAACATAATGCGGATTATCCGACTAAAGGAGGCTGCGCGGGTCCTTCAACGATAGGGGGGCGGTGGTTTTATGTGGCGGCCCTGCAACCCTACAGAACGCGCGTGTCTCTCCGGGGAAAGACTATATTGCACCTTTTCTATACGAGACGATGAAATTGCTGTATTCTGGGGCTGTTGGCTTGCTGTGCGTGGTGGCCTGCACGAAAGAAAAGAACACGACCCCCATCCTCGATGCGGCCTTTAACCAGCCCTTCACGCTGCGCTACACCCAGCGCGCCAGTCTACCCGACCAGCAGGCGCCCGAGTTGATCGTGACCGTGACCGACGTGCTGGATAAGCGCTGCCCGTCCTGCGGGGACGGCGGCTTTGTCACCACTGACTTGCGCGTAGAGGATCAGCAGGGCAGTGCGCAAACGGTGACGCTGTGCTTGTACTGCGGCCCCGAGATCAGCGATACGCTCACGCTGCGGGCCAACCGCCGCCGCTACGGGCTGAGGCTGCACCAGGTGACCCCGGCCCCCCTGGCGGGGCCCGCCTCCCTGAAGAAAGAAGAGAAGCACGTCGTCCTGTCGGTCCAGCGGTGAGCCCTGCGGCCGTTTATTGTTTGACATAATGGCCATTCTAAGACACCCTAATAGTTATTGACGTAGGTCTGGGCCAAGGAGGTAGAAAAGAAGCGGCCCTCTTTCGCGAATCGAATCTCATAGTAGACCCGTTCCTTTTTCTGCTTTAACCATACTTGAGCCTGGCGATGTTCGAAGGGATATGTATCAATCGTGATGATCGCTTCTTTATGCGGGAAATACAGGGCGGGGTACTCGTTGCGCACTACTTGGCCTTGTAACTTCACATACCAGTCCTGGTAATACAGATTAACCTGCGTGAGCGAGTCCTGCAGCTGGGGAAAGCTCAGCTCTTGGTCAATGGGCTTGACCAGGAACGTATCTGTCTTGGTCATAAGCTCCATATACAAGGCGTTATCGACCGTGCCTCTATCGGCTACGACAGAATCAATAAACACGCTCAGCTTCGCAGTCCCGGCTACCTTGTAATGACTATACTGGGTGGTCCTGGGTTCCCGGTCGCACGAGGTGCCCGTTACCAGGCTGATGAACAGGGCCACATAGAGGGCAGACGAGAAAGGACGCGAGGTGGAGTTCATTAAGGGGCCGGTACGCCTGCGCAGGAGGATACTCCCTGCTGCTACGGTGCTAGGGCGAGTAAAGATAGCGTAGGGCTGAGTGGCCAGCCCACCCGTATCATTCATCATGAGCTACTCTCCTAAGGGGCAGCCGCACAAGCTGGGATTCGCACTCCTCGTATCTGATGGGGGGGTAATTATCGGTTTCGTCACGAATCGTTACTCTTGTAGTCGGGCGGGAGTAATTTTCCTTCGCCGAGTCCTTTCGAGCAGCTAACTAAGAAGTATGCGTACCAAAGTCAGTATCGGGGCCATTCAGCCGCTCGCTCTCAAATGGATGGCGTTTCTGTTCACCGCCGGTATCTGTGCGCTGGTGACGGTAGGGTTCGTGGGGTCGGCCAAGCCGGGGTACTGGTTCGGCTTGATCCTCGTTGCCCTCCTGCTCGCTTACAGTTACTTTAAGACGCTACACACGGCCAATATCTACGTGTGCGATTCCCATTTCCTCATCGAGCACGCCATCCAAGGCACCCTTCAAAAGGACCTGGGGCTCTATCGTCACATTGAGTCGGTCTATTTTTTTGCCTACCGAGTGGTGTTTAGCGATGACACCCACTACTACTTCTTACCCAGTTTTAAGGGCCTGTGGCAAGACTTCACCAAGGACAGCCAGGGGTATTCGAACTACGTGCGCCGCCTGATCGGAAACGCTCCATCTACGACTCCCAGTTCGGAGCCTGCCCCATCAGCCGTGGGCTAGCCCAGCGCTTGGCGAGAAGAGAACAACAAGCTTGGATAAGGGAAAGCAAGTAGCGACTTAAGCGGGACGCAATTATGAGTCTAGTAGTAAGGAAGTCGTCCCCATAGCTAGTGGCTTACCTAAGTCGTTGCTAAACATAAAAGACCTTCTCGGACACAGTGTCTTAAAATGCCCATTTAGGTTAGCCAGCAAACGGCTGCGGGGGCTCCGGCGATGTTTCCAGTCCAGCGAGTTTTGGATGGCATGTGTTGATGCGTTATATTAAAGAATGTTCACTTTACAATATTGCTTGCAACTAAGTTGATGTTACCCTGCTCTACAAGTTCAAGCACGTACTTATTCTCAACTTCATACTCGTATGAAAACTCCAATTCTTACCTGTCTTCTAAGTATTCTATTATTCACGAGCAGTAGTTGCGAAAAGGAAGATTCACCAACCTCTTGTGCAACACAAAGCCCAGTAGTAAGACAGGTAAAGGATGCGGAGGGGGTTATTGTATTCAATTCTGAGATGGACAGATACCTTATTTACTCATCTCAACCAGGAACCATTGACGTCGTAGCCATCGGAGTAGTATGCGGCGATTTGCCCGAGGGGCTAAAGCAAGTGGGAAAGGAAGTTGTTTTTAGTGGCATTTATAAGAACTATACGCCTGCATCCATGCCCCCAGTCGGCCACACGTGGTATTACTTAGAACTCTCCAAAGCAGAGTTGAAAGGGGGGAACTAGTAAAATCTCTAGGGCAGGTACTTCCACCAATGGGTTGGAACTTGCATTACTGTAAAATATCAGAAGTAGACAAAAGGCAGAAAACGGCGTTGTGCTAGGCTGTTTGTTTTCTAAAAATTGTCGCTTAACGTAATTGGAGTTATACCCCCGTCCGCGGAAAAGTAGTAAAAGAGGCATATGAACAACCAAAGCAATAAGTTTGGATATTACCAGTGCCCTTGTTGTGCGTACTATACCTTTCAAGAGCCCGCTACGGGACATTATGATATTTGTCCCGTCTGCTATTGGGAAGATGATCCAATTCAACACGCGGATCCTGCGTACGAAGGCGGGGCCAATCAAGTGAGCTTAAACCAAGCGCGGATCAATTATAGGGACTTAGGCGTGACAGAACCGCCATTTAAACGGTACGTGCGCCCTCCCAAACAGGAAGAACTACCCGATGAGCGATAACCTATTTTGTTTATCTCATAAGGTCCGATAAAGCTGCGTCATTAACCCTTATCCGTGAGCTGGCCTTTCTGGTTGAAGAGCACGATCAACAGGGCCAGCAGGGCTACCCCCAGGGCCAGATACGGCACCCACGTGCTCGCTGGGGTAGGCGCCGCAGCCGGTGGATGCTGGCGCCGATAGGCCACGAGGATCGCGTATTCGGTGAGCCACTGTTGCACAAACAGGGCGCGTTGCTCAGCCAGCTGCGCTTGGTAGAGCTGTTCCCGGGCCAGCGAGTCTGGGATGACCCGCGGATCCGGAGGTGGGAGCAGCAAGTAGGGCTCGGTCAGATTGCCCGAGAAGGTGCAAGCACTGAGCTCCAGGAGGTTGCCTGCCGCATCCAAGCGCGAATAAAAGATCCAGACCCCTTCTCGGACGAGGATCCCGCAGCTGCTATACTGATCATACCGGCCCTGGAGGAGGGGGCGCGGCAGCTGGCCTTTTAATTCCTCGAGCACCTGCACCTGGAACGTGGTATCCGTCACAGCGAACACTCGGCCTAGAAAGACGTGGGGAGTTTGCCCCAGCTTCTCTTGCATCAGCGCATAGGTCCAGCTTGTGCGTGACTTGCGGCATTCACAGGCCTGCGCAGGAAAGCTAGCGACAAGCAGCAGGAGTAGGAAAAATTTTCCAAGCATAGGGGAACAACGGTCAGGGGGAAAGCGAGGACAAGATAGGGGGCTATCGGATGACTGCTAGGACAGGAAATAAGGATCGATAAGCAGGGTCTTATGGATCCCTATACGGGAGGGTGTACAGTTGTTGAACGCTCCTCTCACACCTGTACAGCGTCCAAAGTCAGGACTGATAAGCTTCTGTTATCAGACCTTATCTGGTTCCTGTTCGTTCTGAGCAGGAGAGTGAAACGCTGCTAATCGTAAACCTGCTCGTGTCCTTCGAGGTGGCCTGCTGGAGCCTCGGGCGGAGGAGAAGCCCTTTAGTCCACTTGCCACCTGGGAATTAAATAATTTAATGGCCATTCCCAGCAGCTTTTAAGTCCAAAAGTGTCCGCTTGTCAGGGGCCCGCGGAGTTGCCGGTGAAGCTGCCAGCTTCTACCCCTGCTACAATTAAATTATTTAAGAGAAGCATTCTCCCAAAACGAAATGAGTCGTCTATTTGACAATTGGCATTTTACCACGGGACAGTCTTATAAGGGAGAAACTTCCTAAAGAAGACGAACTTCCTGTATTTCTATTGGAAGTTAAAGAAGTTAAAGAATTATAACTTTTAATAGTTCTTTCAGAAGTTAAAGAAGTCAAAGAAGTCAAAGAAGTTTAACTTCTTTGGCATGGCTAAGAAGTAAGGGAAGTTTAAATTCTCTATTATTACTTCCAGATCCAGTTTGAGCTCTGTACTATGAAGATTATTGTATTCGCCAATCATAAGGGCGGAGTAGGAAAGACAACTTCTACGCTTAGTGTTGCGCAGACACTGGCACGCGATGGTCATCGCGTGTTACTCATGGACTGCGATGCCCAGCGCAATCTCTCACTAGCCTTTCGTCTGCCTTCTGGTTATCCAGATCTAGGGCTGGTGTTAGAGAAAAAAGCGCAGCTGGCGGATATCGTTTTAGCGATTGAGGAAAACTTACACTTGGTGGCAGCTACTCCGGATCTCGACTTCTTGGAGAAGATGGTCGGCCAGCAGTTGGGCTACGAAAGCATCCTTCGCAAGGGATTAGCACCGTTACAGGATCGCTATGACTATTGCCTGATCGATACTCCGCCTTCTTTGTCTGCTCTTACATACATGGCCCTGGTGGCTTGCAATGCAGTCTTTATTCCTTGCCAGCCGGAATACTTTGGCTATGAAGGCTTAAACAAGCTTATACAAGCATGCGAGCGGGTAAAGGACTTGTATAATCCCAACCTGATCATTGGTGGCATCTTTTTTACCAAGTACAGCAGCAAGTACCGCAAAAAGCTTCACCATGACGTGGTCGCCCTAATTGACTCCAAGTATTCCGAGGCCAAACTTATGATGGAGACCACCATACGCGAAAACGTCTCGCTGGCGGAAGCCCAAATCAAAAAGCAAAGTATTTACCGGTGGGCGCCGGAGAGCAATGGCGCTACCGATTACGAATCGCTCACCCGAGAAATCATTGCCCGAGTATGAGTAAGCAAACCAAGAAACCAAGTTTTGGCGACGATCTAGATATGCCAGCACCGCCATTAACAAATGACGCGCGTTTGTATGGCGTAAACCGGGAGGTTGTACTACTTCCCCAATCCGTCGTTCCGGCTGACACATCTGTACCCCCAGCCCCTATTTCAACTGTGCCTACTGAGGAGGAGTGGCTTAAATTCAGCACTTTTTTGCGGCGCAGTACCTATGTGCGGCTAAAGCAGAGTGAGTATTGGGATCGGCTTGTACTGAAAAAGGCAGTCGACTCTGCGCTGTGTGCTTTTTTAGATGCTATGGATGGGGCTGATAGGCCTTTGCCCGAGGCTGAACAATACCGACTTAATGGCAAGAAACTCAAATAATTACAGTATAAAATAGCAATAAAAACGCGGCGAAAAATTTCGAGTTTGTGCTATTTTTTACTATTAGGGGCACTTGCTTTTCATGCCTACAAAATCGCCCTAAATAAGCTAGCTTTTTATATATACTACATTAGTAATTACAGGAGCCATAACTTATTGTCGTTGTGAGGTATGCAAAGGTATACACCTACAAAATCGCCCTCTCACGCCTACATAAACGACGATTGATACCTACACAATCGCCCCTTGACGCCTACAAAATCGCCTTCTCGCGCTTCATATGCCTACAAAATCGCCCTTGATTCCGGCTGTTGATAAAACGGTAGCACAACATAATGCTCTCATCAACTCGCGCTTCAGCTTTGTGCCCTTGGAGATGCGCTTATTCATCTCTTTACTTACCCGCATCGAGCCTGGAGACGAGCAGTTTCGCGAGCACTTTGTGCCTATGGCAGAAATAATCCATGAGCGTACCGGCGGTTCGGCATATGAGGAAGTAAAGCAGATGTGCAATAACATTACCTCGCGTCGGCTTTATATCGAGAAGCTGGTTGATACCCAGCAAGGCACTCGAAAACGGAGTAAGAAGCCCGATTTTGAGTTTATTCCGCTCATGGCCAAAGCTGCTTATGAGAGTGATCGAGGAGGAGTCGTGGCGTCCTTTAACCCGCTGATCATGCCCTATCTATTGCAGCTGCGGGAGAGTGGCAACTTTACCTTAGCGCAACTAGAGCAACTCAATAAGCTTAAAAGCTTTTATTCTTACCGCATTTACTGGTTACTTAAGGAGTACGCCACCTTTAGAGAGCGAACAATTACCATCGCTCAGCTTCGTTTTCTGCTTGATCTTCAAGAGGGTGAGTACCCACGCTTTAATAATCTGCGCACACGTATCTTGGACAAGGCCCAGACCGAGATGCAACAGACGGATATGCCGTTTACCTATGAATTGTTGAAGCAGGGCAAGCTCGTATCCGAGGTGAAATTCTTATTGTCTGCTCCTCATAAGGAGGGAGCAATGCCTACAAAATCGCCCTTTAGTGAGGCTCCTGTGTGGACGCGAACACTGGCCGAAATAGGCGTAGGAGAGAGGAGCTTGGCCGTGGTCAGCCAACAACTGGCGGCGGGCGAGTACGATGTTGACTACATCGCCTACGTGGTGCGCATTGTGGAAGCGCAATTTCAGAAAGGTAAAATTAAGAAGCCCGCCGGGGCTATCTACAAAGCGCTGATTGAAAAATACTTGCTTGCGGATTACCAGCAGGCGAAGGCCACCAAAAATACCTCGCCCAAAAAACAGGCGCTAGCTAGTACAGAGAAGGAGGCCGAGGTCGCGTTTCGCCTCCGGGAGATCCGGGAGATGTACGACAATCCTGGGCCCTATGCCCAGCGCCAGAAGCGCGCGGAAACCTTTGAGCAGCATCTCCAGCAGGTCTACCTGCAGGATGGCTTTCAAGTCGAGCACCGGGAGGGAGAAGCATGGTTGATTAAGCAGCCGTAGGTCGCCTTGCTGCCGCCGCGGTTGGCACTGGCCCCAGTGTCCAACAGGTTTGTTCATTGGCTGGAAGTCTCACGACCAGCGAGCGGCAGCTAGTGCCCCTTCATAGCCAAGCACAGGACACTCAGTAGGCGTCTCAACGCCACGCACATAGCGGAGCTCGGTCCCCAGGGTACGGGCTGTCCTCGCCGTTTCGCGGCCGGGTGGCAGCTGGCTCCTGGAGGGTAGAAGGATAGGTCGCTAGAAAGGACCTGCTGCCCTCGTGGGCCCATTGTGGCTGGACCGGTTACCTCTCGCCCTAGCCCCTAAGAGTCAGGAGGTTCAAACCAGATTTGCCCTACTTCTTTTTGCAAATGCGGCCGCCAGCAGTTTACCTTTATAGCGGTTGCCTCTCCTGACTTCAGGATAACAGCCAGACCGTAGAGCGTAGAGTAAGATCGGAATCTTTCTTGGTGCCTTCCTTTGAGCAAGCGATCTGCTGCTGCTCCGGTCCCGTCTGTCCGCCCGAGCCTCCCTTCCCCACGTTCCCCCAAGGTGTCGTGGTTCCCGCCCACGCTGGAGCCCACTCCTAGTTCATATACCGGCGTAGGTCCGGACAAGTATGCTCTATTCGATGTCGAGCTAATCGAATTAAGCCCCGAGGAGCCTGTGGGGCCTGCTTTCCGTGAAGAGCCCCAGCTCACCCGCGCCGAGAAACGGGACCTCACCGAGCACCGGATCGCCCAGCTTTCCCAACTTCCTGGGGCACGGGGCACCCTGTATAGAACCTGGCAGTGTGATCAGGGCTTACCCTACCGCAAACGCTACCCGACTAGCTGCGGGCTCCGCTGGTGCTTTCAGTGTGCCTGTAACCGCATGGGTACGTTAGTCCGCAAGTATCTGCCCCTAATGGAAACCTGGGAAAACCCCCAGCTGCTCACCCTAACGGTGCCCAGTTGTGTCCGAGCGGAGCTGCCCGACCGGGTCAAACACATGCTTCTGACCTTTACCAAGATCAGCGAGCTGTGGAATAAGCACTACCACCGCAACCGCCGCTACTACCAGCGCTATGGCCACTTCCACCCGGCCTGGCCCACGGTTCCGCTGGTGGGCCTCCGCGAGGTAGAAATTTCTTATACGCTTGAGCTACTCGAGGAACGCTACCATCCACATATCCACTTCATCCTGCGCGATGCCACGACGGCGCAAGCCTTGCTCGCCCGGTGGTTGCAGGTGATGCCAGGGGTAAACGCGTGGGGACAAAATCTTAAAGCCGTATACTGCCTGCAGGGAGCCTTGTGCTACGTACTGAAACCCGCGGTGAATTTTGGTGCGCGTAACCCGGTGCCCGCGGCCGCGATGGATACCATCTTCCAGGTGCTCGCCCTACTCACCCCCTTTTACGCCTACGGGATGAGAGCCCCGAAGAAGCGTATAACATTCTCTTGAACCGAATCGTCTTCACGCCCTTTGGCGTCACGCAAGCCCGCATGAGTATCTATGAGGTAAGCGACCCGGCAAACCCCATGAACTATACTGGCATGAATCCGCCGGAGGGCTGGCAGCCCACCACGGGCAGTTGGCAGCATGTCCCCTCAGGAAGTAACTGCTTTACCAGTTTGCCTACTGTGTACAATGTAGCGCCCCACACCACCGCGGGCAAACCATTTGAGAACGTGGCCACCGTGTACACCGATATTGTAGGGCGGGGCTCCCATTAAATAATTTAATTTTTGGCCCGTTTGCCTCCTCACCCATCCTCACCCAACCGACCCACAACGCTACCCAGAAGTAAAGGGCAGTTTCTGGGTCAAAACACCGGAATAATAGTCAAAATTGCCCCATGGAGCCCTTAGAACCTGCCGAGAACCTCTTACCCGCCGCCCCTTCCGGCGTTCCCGAGGGCGTAGTCAATGTAGATGCCTGGCAGCGTATGCAGGAGCTGAAGGCTCACCCGCTCTACTCGGGGCCCGAGCGGATCGTGCAAACCAGTATCGAGGGGCTACAGAGTGACGGGCAAACGTCGACTGGTAACCGGAAGCGGAAGCTGGTGGCCCTGCCACGGGAGGAGCATCAGCAGATACGAGCCTTGCCTGCCGCCGGGTCAGGCCTAGCGCGCACCCTCCCGGCCCGCGGCGGGGTGGACCGGTACCGGGAAGCGCTGGGGCCTACCCTCCGAGCCAAGGACGCTGGGCTGCCGGTGGGACCTTCTGACCGGATTAAATTATGTAAGTAGAATGCCCTGGCGTAGCGGGCGGGGCTCGCTTGGTAGCCATTTTCCTCCTCACCCATCCTCACCCACTCGAGCCACAACGCTAGCCACCCCTGATCGGGGATTTCTAAGTCAACACCCCTGATTGTAGGTAAAAACAGCCCGCTAACCCCCGTAGAATCTGCTGCTCGCCGGCGGGGCCGGTATCCGGGTGGCTGACTGCCGAATAGCCCTCGTCGAAGCGGGTAGGTCGGGGCGGAGCAGCGGGTTACTGCCGGTCCAGCTCCCGCTGCATGCGGGCCCAGTCGCCGGGCGGGTACATCGCCGCCAGCTCTTCGTCGGTGGCAAACAGATCGATCTCGGGCAGGAATAGATTCACTACGTCGCGGTCGAGTTCGCGGTCCGTCAGATTGGGAAAGCTACAGGGCTCGGTGGGCGGCGTATAGCCCGCCGGGGCGGGGGCGGAAAGGTCCGGGGTATCACTCATGGGAGGTAGGAAAAAAGCGGGAGGGAAGGAAGTACCTCCCCTACTAAATATACGGAATACCCTAGATTTAGCTGCCCACATTGCGGGGTAGCCGAAGAAACAATCCAGGATGGGGATAGGGCAGGAGGGAGGCCTTTCCCGTTTCTCGCGGCGGGGAGTCCGGACCCCACCCCAGCTCGGAAGGTACCTCAGTAGGTCGTGTATCATTATCTAAACGACCGTTCATGTAATGATACACAACCAAAAAGGGGTAGTTTTGGGTCTTACTACTTACCCTCTGTTAGCCTATGCCCGACTACGTCGCCTACTATCGGGTCTCGACTGCCCGCCAAGGCCTTAGTGGCCTGGGGCTGGAAGCCCAGCAAGCGGCCGTCCGTACCTTCCTCGCACCGAGTGAGCAAATCGTGGCCGAGTTTATCGAAGTGGAGAGTGGGCGCAAGAACAGCCGGCCCCAGTTGCAGGCGGCCATGCAAGCGGCCAAGGAAGTCGGGGCGGTGCTGCTGGTGGCCAAGCTCGACCGGTTGGCCCGCAACCTGGCCTTTCTCTCGGCCCTGATGGAAAGCCGGGTGCGCTTCAAAGCGGTCGATATGCCCGCCGCCGATGAGTTTACCATTCACGTCTTAGGGGCCGTGGCCGAGAAGGAAGCGAAAGCGATTTCGACGCGCACCAAGGATGCCTTGGCCGCCAAGAAAGCGCGGGGGCACCAACTGGGTACACCGGCCAACCTGACGGCCGCGGCGAGGGCCAAGGGGCAGGTGCAACGACAAGCGAATGCGCAAACGAGTCTCGCGAATCGACAGGCAGCCGAACTGGCCCGCTTGTACCGGAGTCTGCAATGGGACTACCGACGCATTGCCGCCCAGCTCACCGCCTCGGGTTACCGCACCCGAAGGGGGTGCGCCTTTACCGCCGCCGGCGTGCGCCGCCTCGTGTTGCGGAAGCAAGAGCCGGTCGGAGGCCTTCGCTGAGCTACTTTTAATCTCCCTATTTCTTCTACTCCCTTTGTTATTTCGATGGAAACACTACCTACCCTGTACGATGTGGACGGGTTGTCGTTAGACCCCGGCACCATTCTAGAACCGTTTGGACCACCTTTTTTAGAAGCTGATGCGAAGTTCTTAGCCGCGGCGCCCTTATGGCGAGTAGACCAGGATAAGCGGGGGTGGCGCACCCAACCCCAACGCGGCGGACGGTTTCACCGGCTCACGCTGGCTATAGCGCAGCAATGCCGTTCCTGGCCCAACCCGGTGACGGATATTTGTAACCCGACGGGGCGACGCTTTCCCGAAGAGACGCCTCACGAACATCGGTTTCACGCCGTGTAAGAAGGGGTGGCGTGCTCCTTAGCTAAAGACTTCGCGATACTGCACCCATTGGTTACACCCCTTACTGCAGCTGGCTTGCATCAACCCACCTCAGTTAGCTTCACCACCCGCACTTCCCTCGGCACATGGCCTGTCAGCTGAGCGAGCACGGCAACAGCCGAGGCAAATGAATTGCGGGCCAGGTCAAACCCGCGCGCTGGATCCAGAGGATATCGGTAGAGCATGAAGCCATAAGCATTATTTCGCACGCCTACGTTGTTGGGCTGTCGCATCATCCCTATCTGGGCCTTAACCTTCAGCACTGATGCCGGCACGCCCCGCCTACCTTTAGGGAGCCAGGCATTTGCAACTCTGGCGCAGCAATACGCTCATAAACTCGCCCACGGCCGGAGCCACGATGGCCAGGCGGTGCCCTAGCCATGTTGCCCTCGCGTAAATAGAGGAGCGGGATATCAGGCTCGTAAATCAGTATATGCTCATACCAGGTATTTGCATACTACCGTTTCACTGATTTCCATCGTTGCAGCGATATCCCGGATGCTTAGGCCCGTAGCCCGTAAGCACTGGATCTGCTCGATCTTTTCGGGATCCAATTCGGGCCGGCCGATCACTTTGCCTTTCCTGCGCGCACGCTCCAAGCCTGCTTT